>CP094668.1:0-4800000 GCA_022836915.1 Paenibacillus sp. OVF10
CAAAGGGCACCCAATCATTACAGAATACCGAATCCTATAAAAAACAGGACCGGAAAATGATCCATCCGGTTGCTTTTTTGCTCATGCTGTTATGTCATTGAGTGGGAAAATTTGAATACAAGTGATGCTCCGCAAACAGATTGCACCTACGATCGCTGTTATCCCCTGATTTTTTTGATTCTCCTATAAAAGGAGAAAATCATGGGATAAAGGCGATTCGCTTCTCCGGTTGCATTCTGCCAGCTTCGTCTTTTGTATTCCAATTTATAAAAACTCAAAAGAAAGCAGCATGAGCAAAGTTTTTTAGTATTTAAGATCTGTATAGAGCGGGAATTGGTCTGTCAGTGCAGTCACTTCTGCACGAGCTTCATCCAACTTCGCTGTATCTTTTGATTTTTCAGTGTTTTGGCAATGATCTTACCGATCGCTACCATAGCTTCTTCGTTCATGCCACGGGAAGTTGCAGCAGGTGTACCAATTCTGAATACCGCTCGTTACAAACGGGCTTGTAGGGTCGAATGGGATTGCATTTTTGTTCACGGTAATACCGATGGAATCAAGCACATGCTCAGCTTCCTTACCAGTGATGTTCACGCTGCGTGTGTCGATCAGCATCAAGTGGTTTCTCTGTACCACCGGATACGATGTTCAATCCTTCAGCGATCAGTGTTTCAGCCAGAACCTGTGCGTTTTTCACAACGTTCTGTGCATATGTTTTGAACGAAGGTTGCAAAGCTTCTCCGAATGCTACCGCTTTGGAAGCGATCACGTGCATTAGAGGTCCACCTTGGGAACCAGGGAAGGCTTTATCAATCGCTGCTGCCCACGCTTTGCGGCACAGAATCATACCACCACGAGGTCCACGCAGCGTTTTGTGTGTTGTTGTTGTTACGAAATGCGCATGTGGAACCGGGTTTGATGCAAACCAGCAGCAACCAGTCCTGCGATGTGAGCCATGTCCACCATGAACAGCACCTACATCATTGGCAATGGAAGCCAACTTTTCAAAATCAATGGTACGCGGATATGCACTTGCACCTGCAACGATCAGACGAGGGCGGTGTTTGAAAGCCGCTTTGCGTACTTCATCATAATCAATCAGGAATGTATCTTCCTGTACGCCGTATGCTAAAGTTACAGCAAACCGGATGCGTTAACCGGGCTACCGTGTGCGAGGTGTCCACCATGGCAAGGTTCATACCAGTACAGTATCACCAGTTTCAACGCTGCAAGATAAACTGCCATGTTCGCTTGTGCACCGGAGTGAGGTTGAACATTCACGTGTTCTGCTCCGAACAATTCTTTTGCACGATCACGCGCAGTGTCTTCAACGATGTCCACATGCTCACAACCGCCATAGTAACGTTTGCCTGGATATCCTTCAGCGTACTTGTTGGTCAGAACAGATCCCAATGCTTCGATTACTGCTTCACTTACGATGTTCTCGGATGCAATCAGTTCGATGTTGTTCTGTTGACGTTTCAGTTCAAGATTCATCGCTTCCAGTGCCGGGTCATTCTTGCGCAATTGTTCCATGATTAAATTCCTCCCAGTTTATAAGTGAATTTATAAAGTGAAACTAATGTTTGAAAACGGCGAGTGCAACACCAATCTGAAGAAACGAAGTAGTCGCCAAAAGCTTTCTTTTGAAAGCTACTCCGAAGTATAGGCTATCACCGGATTTCCCCTTCAAATAGGGAATAAAAAATCTGGGGATAACAGCGATCGGAAGATGGTGATGCAATCAAAGTCAGGAGTGTAACCCAATTAGTCTCTTTATATGTTAGTCACAAAATGTCGAATCTGGTTGTTGTTCTTTACGATACACCGCGCGTTCGCCGCCAATCAACTTCGGACGAGTCAACGCTGTAGTGCATTGTCAACACAGCGGAGCGCTGTACGATAAGGTACGGCTACATGCCGGAGATGCATCCCAATCATCGTCTCCCCAATGTCCAGTCCACATGGGCCTGCACATGTTCAGCCAGGCATGGATCGGTCAGCGAACGATATGCTGCGGATGCCATTGAACCTCCGCCTTGGGCACGGGTACTGCACCAACCTCGGTCAATCCAAGACGAGTAAGCACAGAACGCATTCCCAGCGCACGGTTCAGATGCTCACAACATTGGAATACCGTATCAAAACGAATTCCTCCTGCACCTCGCGCGTATACCCGCAAGAAGCTGCTGTGCCACTTCAATGGCACCACTCGTACCAATCCGAGCGCCTGCGACTTCACTTGTGCTTGTACCGATCACAACGATCTGTCCAGGCCCAAGCTGTCCAGCAAGCGCCAGTTCATGCAGAATAGACGCGGTCTGTTCCTGCAATCCGGGTGTTCCGAATCTAACTCTATAGTCATCCTATCATCGCCTCCCGATAAAATCATGCCCGCTGTCCTTGGCTGTCCTTCGTATTCTGCACGGCATCTCAGGTACTATTATAGCGAATAATCAGATGAAAGACGAAAAAGAGCAGGTCTGCGGGTAACGCAGAATTGCTCTTTTTGCCCAGGCGACCGGCCGTTTGTTCCGGTGCTCCATCGTGGTTATGCCCACTTCGTCGCCAGTTACACCGAATCCAACCCCTTCATCATAAAACAACCCGCGTCTAAAATCAACGGTTAATTTACATCACATGTCCTATTTCTATAACCTGCCCCGCAGGATTAGAATTATCCCAGCTTATCCAAAAGCCGGTCCAATGCCGTCCGAATCTCAGCTGCAGCTATATTGTAATCATCACGACTTCCCCCAAACGGATCGGAGATGTCGAAACTCGGAATTCGTTGTCTAATCTCAATGGCTCGTTCACGCTCGATGCCAGGATCTCTTGCCCAAGGGCGCGTTTCATCTCAAGCGTTGCAAACAGGCTGTCCAACTCCTGAACATGCTTAATACCTGTTCATCATCCTCCACATATTCTTTCAATGTATAGGTTTTGTGGACTGAATCGAAATACCTGCATGACATGTTGCTTATGACTCCGTGTTAATGTTAGAACCAGATCGGCCCAACCTACCAGTTAGAGCTAAGTTGTGTGGAATGAGGTGGACCTTCAACGTTATGATCTCTCAAAACCGCTTCCGCATGACGAGATCGGCATACCCTGACGTTGCTGCCACACCTGCGGAACGAACTTCTACCTGAATGCCACGCTTGATGCCAGTTTTCGCAAAAGCCCTCTGCTGTGGGGCTGCGGCACGTATTTCCTGTACATACGAATAAAATATGTTTCATTGTGTTAGCTCCCCATTTTACATATGATGCAAATGATATGATATCTCAAGTTTTATTCTAAAATATAAACAAAGTCCAAACGCAAGCAAGATTGCGCCACCAATAGCTTCGCCGTAATCCCTAGATTCTGGCTCACCCGACGGCCTAATAGCAGACCATCACCGACATCACCCCGCCACAAACGCCGAAAGCAGTACGGTTAAGATCAGATCACTGCTAAACATCCCTAAGGAAACGCCAACGGAGAACGAATCCACACTTACGCTGAGGGAGAACAAAACAACGCCGAGCAGGAACGGTGGTCCACCAGCTTTGTATCGCCTTCACGGAATGCATTCAGAATCATAGAGCACCCAGCAAAACAAGCAATCCACCTGCCGCATACGTCGTAATGTCGCCGAGCAGGGAGCTGACGTATTTGCCCATATACATGCCGATGAGCGGCATGATTATATGAAATAGCGCTGTTACAATACTGATTCGCAATACATCCCGGCCGAATGCCCTTCATGCCAATTCCGATTCCGAGTGAGAACGCATCGAGGCCAAGCGCAACAGCCATGATCAAAATGGTTACCAACTGCCCTACATGGGCAGACACATCCCACATCCCCATACCCCCAAGTCACGTAAAGGTTCTTGTACACGATATGCGGACAAGGACCTAAACATGACCGATGAAAGGCAAACGGCGACGGTTCTATGATTGGATGCTGGCTTTATAGAATCTTGATTTTGTTTTGGAAAAAGATGATTACTCTCCTGACTGTATGATCAGGAGAGATTAAGAGGGATTGCTGGTTGCCAACTTGTATGAGTTGGTTACCCGCAGCCGAGCAAGCCGATTCATGACGGCTGCTCCCAGCCCTTCGCGGAGCAAGCTTCAGCCACAATATAGCCTGTGGCATCGCGTCGCTGCGCAGCGCGGCGTATAGCCTGCGCGCGCTGCTTCAGCTCGCTGGCGTCGCCCAGCGAGAACACGGCATCGGCGCGGTACTGCTCCCGTGCTCGGCGAACGCCAACACAGCGGTGCGCTCTGCTGCGCCGCCTCTGTGAGGGCGGCGCTGATCCAGGCCGCCACCGCTGCGGGCGGTTCACCACGCACAGCGCCCTGCGGGTGCGTAGTGCGTGTACTTCATGCCCGGCGCGCGCGCCGGTTGCCCACCCATCGGCCCCTCCGCGAGTAGCGCGGGTCCGTGGCGACACGGGCGGCAACGGCGGAAAGTTGTTCCGCCGTAATGCCGCCAGGACCAGGATGGTGACGGTACCGTCGTCACCGACCTGCACAACAGTGGATCGACGCCCACTGGTGGGGCCGCCGTCCACGATGCCGCCGATGCGGCCATCCAGATCCTCGCGCACATGAGACGCGAGTGTCGGGCTTGGCCGCCCGGGCAGGTTGGCGCTTGGCGCAGCCACAGGGCATGCCGCCGCCGCGATCAACTGCAAGGCCACCGGATGGTCCGGCATGCGCACGGCCACCGTGTCCAAACCGGCGGTGACACGCGGGGACACCGCCGGCCTAACCGGCAGCACGAGCGTCAGTGGTCCCGGCCAGAATGCTTCCATCAGCGCTTGCCGTTTCGTTCACTTCCGTGACCAGCGTATCCAACTGGTCACGGTGCGCGATATGCACAATCAGTGGATTGTCGGAAGGTCGGCCTTTGGCGACAAATACAGCCTCCACGGCTGCTGTGCTACGCGCATCGGCACCCAAGCCAGACCGTCTCGGTCGGAAAGGCCACCGTCTGACCTTGACGAATGCAGGCTGCGGCAGCCTGCAGGTCGGCGAGCGCCTGTTGATCGGCGCTCCCTTTTTCATACCCAACAATTCAATATTACCCAATCCGTGATCATTTCAGGCGCTCACCAAGACGCGTACATCCCACATCTCGGTGAGACGTTCCTACCGGAGCTTTCATATCACGTTCTTCTCTACCATCCCTCATCTCAGAGGTGTGTTGCACTGGTTCGTTTTCTCTGCTCATATATCATCATTCCTAAACTTCAAGTAGGTTAGTTCATATCCATATTCAATATAAGTAATTATAACATACCTGTCCCAACTCGGATGCCCTTCAAACTTCCCGGAAATTCACCACTAATTCATATTAAAAGGGCAGCTCCCTGAATCGAAGTCGCTTAATGTAATGTAGTATAAATACGTTGTTATGCGAATAATCCAGTTACCCAACTCCACAGTTTCACAGCCATATCCCACAGAAAGAATCTCGCTTCCGGTGTGTTCCTGCACAGATGCTTCTGCATCTCCTGGTTCAGCCGCTGCGGCTGATACAGTTGAGTTTTCGCCAGTGCATCCCCGGTCCCTGCATCAATGAAGCACAACGGCGGAACAACACACACCACCAGTTCTGACCTTTGCCTTCACCCAGCGTGATCCGAACCGCTTCTAATCTCCGGCAGGATAGACGGTACCCCCATACAGCTTGGTCGGGAACGGAACAGAACCCAGCTCCACCTGATACTCATAATTTAAACTGCGACTGGCCAACTCTTCTCCTACTCTATTCTCAATCTCGGACAAATGCTCACGAATAACCTTGCGCGCTTCATCCAGACTTTGCGGATTCTCCAGTTCGGATACCCACTCGCCCATCTGAGCAACCGACAGCATCCCGAATCTCGCGTTTCACCAATTGATCTCCCGGGCATCCGAGTTTGCTAGAATCCGCAAGCGAATCGATTGTTCAGGAATTGCTTTGCCGCCACAGCTGCATCCGTTTTCTGACCTTCCCACATCATGATAATCATCATAAGACATACAATAATAAGTCCAATTTGCTTTACAATTCTTCTGCTCATTCCGTTCTCCCCTCGGCTCTCTGATCACGCTACCTGCAACTCTCTCATGTCTATCAGTATGCCCGGAGAACCGGAAGTAAACCTAGCATATGCAATAAATCTACTAGAGTTTGTTCAAAAGTCTGCTTTTGATTACGAAGGATGCCTAGTTGCATCATCAACGTTGAATATGAAATTCAGACGAAATAAGCGGGAGGCTTACGAAGGTTGTTTCTAAAGGAAATATTTTGATTGCTCGCGTAGTTTATCCTTCACTCCATTACTCCATCTCTAGCCTCATCATCTTCTCGGTACTGAAAACCCAACTTTTGAACACGTACTACTAGAATGTGTGTTTAAACCCAGGCAAGTTATACGATGACAAATATCAGCGTCCAAAAAGACTTGAAGACTGTACTGGCTGACCCTAGGCGAATGACTCTCGCGAATGACCAGTCGATGTTCCAAGGAACCGAGGACGTCTTATTTGCCCTTCAGGTCTTCTGAAATTGTAAGGAACATGAGGCACGTTATTTCCCAAAATCATCTGATCAACACGATAAAAAGGCTGTTTATGCTGATATAGCATGTCTCAGATTCCTTAGCTTTCTCCGGACACTTCAAATCCCCGAATAAGACGTGCGTGGTTCGTTAGCTCCCAACACCACCTAACACCTAACAACTGGCACCTGAAACTCCAACCATGCCCATATACGCTCCTCCAGAATCTTTCGGTGCGCCTCAGCCTACAGCAGGCTCGAAGACACCTATGCATTGCTTCTCTCATCTCTCATTCAAACTTTCTCACCCATCATGTTAAAAAGGCTGATCTGCACCTGGTTACAGGGCAAATCAACCTCTTTATTCCTACGAACGATCACGTTATACGTCTCACCGCTTTACTTTTCACTATACCGATTCAACAGTTACACAGCACTTTCTTGAGCATATTCCATAAACGTTCCGACCATCGGGGTTGCTGCTCCCCCATCAGAAGTTCATCCTCCTCTTCTTGTCCATACAACTTAATACTCATGACCACCCCAATACAAGCCATATTAATAAGCAAAGAGGTACCACCGTAACTGATGAAAGGTAACGTAATGCCTGTGAGCGGCATCAGTCCGAGGAACGCCCCTACGTTCTCAAACACCTGATACAACAACATTCCGATAATACCTACAATGATGACGGGTCCCGCGCGATCTCTGCAAGTCAGAGCAATCAGCACCATACGTTGAATCAGAATAAAGTACAACAGAATCAATACAGATGCACCAACAAAGCCAAACTCCTCTGCGATCACAACAAAAATGGAATCAGAATACGTATAGGGGACTCGTCCACTCTGAACGGATGTTCCTTGCAAGTAACCTTGCCAATGATGCCCCTGAACCGATGGCTAAACCTGCATTTTTCGTATGCCAGGAAGCTTTGGAGGTAGCCTTTCCGGTACAAGCCAGGGATCAATACGCTCTGCCCAATGCTCACGTTTTATCTTTTCAAGAAAAGTGAATACTTCATCATGGTAGAAGGTATAGGCTTTAACAAAACCAAAGAACGCTACCCCACGATCGCCAGTGCAATCAATGCGTGCTTCAGCCTCATATTTCCGATCCAGAATACCGCAGCCAGAATCACCACGTACCCCAGCGCATTTCCCAGATCATTCTGAGCCATAACAAGGCAAACGGAATAAACGCCCAGCAGCCAATCGGCACAATATCTCTCCAAAATTTCAACGTGCCTCGTTGTCTCTTCACAATTAAATGGGCGAGGAACAGAATCAGAATCATCTTGAACAGCTCTGCCGGTTGAAAAGAAAATTCTCGCCAAGCTTCAGCCAACCGTTGGCGTTATTGATCGAACTTCCCAGGACATTAGCCAGAATCAGCAGTATAATTCCCAAGCCATACAAATAAAACGCATATCTCACGTATAACTTGTAATTCACAAGCCCGATCACAAGCACCGCAATGAACCGGCCACATAGAAATAAATTGTTTTGACATGGTGATTCGCCAGTTTGGCATCTGTCTGCGTTCCGCTGTAAATCGCAAATACACTAATAATCATGAGCAACAGCATTACAAAAGAATAACACCGTCCATCTTTTTCAGCATTCTCAACATGACTCCGTCCATCCCCCT
The DNA here is from genome assembly GCA_022836915.1 of Paenibacillus sp. OVF10. Classification (GTDB taxonomy): domain Bacteria; phylum Bacillota; class Bacilli; order Paenibacillales; family Paenibacillaceae; genus Paenibacillus. The sequence continues at coordinate 8,195 of CP094668.1, forward strand.
GGGATCTAGCATTCTATGATTTCCAATTAAACTCAATATTACCATTGTATATAATTGGATAATAAAATGGAAATCCTAATCTTCACAGGAACAAACAAAAAACCCCGGAGCAGCTATCCCCATGTGACTGGGATAGGCCTGTTCCAGGGTTCTATAGTTATATCGCTATTTACGCTTATACGCATATATCTTACGTTCTGTTCACGAGAGTTATTGCTCTTGCTGCGACGGCTTCCGTCTGAACAACTTCATGACCATCTCAGTGATACTGAGTTGTTCTGAAGAACCCAGGATATCTTCATTTTCTTCCGTGTGAACTTTAATACTCATGACAACACCCATACTGAGCATGTTGAGCACAAGAGAGGTACCACCGAAACTGATAAATGGAAGTGTGATCCTGTTAATGGCATCAGACCGATAAACGGACCAATATTAACAAAAATCTGATATAGCAGCATCGAAATAATACCTACAATCAGGTACGGCCCAGCCCGATCTTTGCACTCCAGTGCGATCAACACCAGCCTGTGAATCAGAATAAAGTAGAGCAGTAACAATACCGAGGCTCCAACAAAACCGAATTCTTCACCAATCTGCACAAAGATGGAATCCGCGTATGCGAGCGGTACTCGATTGGGACTGGATTGTCGTACCTTCGAGATACCCTTTACCACTGATTCCTCCGGAACCGATGGCTAACTTGGCATTATAGGTCTGCCACAATACATCTCTGGATGTCTGTTCTGGCACGAGCCAAGGGTCAAACCGCTCAGCCCAGTGAGCACGTCCAATATCCTTGAGGAACTTGGCAACTTCATCATGATAATGAATATAGGCCTGTGTTCCACCAATAAAGGCAGCGACAGCAATCACAAAACCAATCAATGCATGGCTGAATTTCACATTGCCAATCCACAACAGGCCGACAAGAATGACTACATAACTCAAAGCATTCCCCAAGTCATTTTGAAGTAGAACCAACAACAAGGAGGCAAAACGCACAGTGCGATCGGAATGACATCCCGCGAAGAATAAGGGTCTGTTTTTCTTTCTCAAAAGCAGAGCAGACAGGAAAACGATTAAACATAGCTTAAATAATTCCGCAGGCTGCAAACTCAGGCCAAATATGGATAACCAACCTTGAGCTCCATAATACGTAACACCGAAAAAGTTAACGATGACGAGTAGCAGTAAGCCCACACCGTAGATATATAAATAGTTTTTGATGATCACTTTATAGTTAATCATGGACATTCCGAAGAATACGATGAAACCTATAATATAGAAAATCCCTGCCTTTTGGGGATAGGATTCCCATCTTGGACGACCAAACGTTGTACTGTAAATCGATAAAATACTGATACCCATCAGAATAACGAGTATAAAGACAATAGAATAGTCTATCTTTTAAATTTGTGCAGCATGTAATTATGTTCCAAGCATTCAGAAATCTTCGGTATATCTCATTGTAGAGGATTTCACGGTAAAAGAAACCCGCGGAACCTTACATTTTCGTCACCTGTTCCGAAGTACGAACACCCAGGACATGCCGCTCGATTCCGGCAAGGTCCGGTATAATGATAAATGTCCAATGTCGTTTCAAGCAGATCCGCGATGTCGCGAGCCTGCCCCTGGCCAAGTTCAAAACCAATGATCTGCGGCGGCGCAGGCAGCAGCGCCAGTTGCTCCAGCATGATACGGTACGGTGCAAGCCCGTCCGGACCGCCGTCCAGTGCCATGCGCGGCTCATGATCTCGCACCTCTTGTTGTAACCCGGCTATATCCGCCGCCGGGATATGGCGGGTTGGACACCAAGATGTCCACCTGAGCCCCGGCGAACGGGCCAGCAGATCGCCTTCACGGAAGTCGATCTGTACCGTTCGCGGCCGCGTTTCGCGCGGCCACTTGCAGGGCAGCCGCCGAGAGGCGCCGGCGCCTGCCAGCGCGCGGGCGTAGTGAAGCCATCGTCACCGCGATGGCGCCACTGCCCGTGCCAATATCGACGGCGAACGGAGCGCCGTCAGGAAACACACGGTCGGCTTCGCGCAGCACAGCCTCGACCAACAGCTCGGTCTCCGGCCGCGGAATCAGCACGGCCGGCGTGACCTCGAACGGCAGCCCATAGAATTCCTGGCTGCCGATAATGTATTGCGCCGGCTCACCCGCAGCCTTGCGCGTGACGGCGTCCTCCCAGCGGCTGCGATGCTCGCTGGGAAAAGGCTCCGGCTGCATCATGTACGCGGCGCCATAGACGCCGAGTACATGTTCCAGCAGCAGCCGGGCATTGTTTTGCGGCTCATACACGCCGCACTTCTCCAAAAAGAGGAAGCCTCCACGAAGGCTTCCCGACAGCTCTGTTCCGGCGTCATGACAAACTGCGCGCGGGTCACAGATTATTCTCCTCTATCCATCATCTCAGTCTGCTGAGCAATGGTCAGTGCAGACAGAATATCTTCAATCTCTCCGTTCATCACCTGATCCAGCTTGTGCATCGTCAGGCCGATACGGTGATCCGTCACACGGCTTTGCGGGAAGTTGTACGTACGAATACGCTCACTGCGGTCGCCCGTTCTCCACTTTGCTCTTCCGCTCAACAGAGATCTTTGCTTCCTCTTCCATACGTTTCATATCGAATATACGTGTACGCAGAACCTGCAATGCTTTTTCCTTGTTGGAGTTCTGTGATTTTCCATCCTGACATGTCGCCACGATTCCCGTTGGAACGTGCGTTACCCGTACTGCGGATTTCGTGGTATTAACCGATTGTCCACCGGCACCACTGGAACAGAACGTATCCACACGAATGTCTTTGTCATGAATTTCAATATCAAAATCTTCGGCTTCAGGCATAACTGCAACTGTCGAAGTTGACGTATGAATACGTCCGCCGGATTCGGTTGTTGGAATACGCTGTACACGGTGTGCGCCGCTTTCGTATTTCATTTTGCTGTATGCGCCACGTCCGTTGATCAAGAAAACAACCTCTTTGAATCCACCGAGATCATTTGTGTTCACGTCCATCAGCTCTACACGCCAGCCTTGTGCATCTGCATAACGTGTGTACATCCGATACAGATCTGCTGCAAACAACGCTGCTTCATCTCCACCAGCTGCTCCGCGAATCTCAACAATAACGTTTTTGTCGTCATTCGGATCTTTTGGTAGCATGAGTACACGAATCAATTCGTCCAGTTCCTTCTGGCGAGTGCTCAGTTCGTCAATTTCCATTTTGACCATTTCGCGCATCTCATCATCCAGTTTCTCACCCTGCATTTCCTTCGCAGCTTCGAGATCCTGACTTACCTGTTTGTATTCATTGTACGCTTCATAAGTCGGTTGCAGATCGGATTGTTCTTTGGAGTATTCCCGCAGCTTTTTGTTGTCACTTGCCACATCCGGTCACACAAAAGCTCGCTCAACTTGTCATAACGGTCGGCTAACGCCTGTAATTTATCCAACATGTATAGTCACCTCACGCATTATTTTGTCCAAGCACATAACATTTTCAATAATTATTTCAATTCAACATTAATTACATCTATAATCTATATTCCACAACGCACAGGATTCTCACGAACCCCTGACCGCAGCATGTATTCACATTCATGTATGATCGACGTATAACATCGCTACAACGTCATCAAATCCTTTACTTTTAAAGTGATATCAAGAAATCGTGTACCTGTATGTAAATCCGCTTCAGCTCATCTGTTCAATCGCGAATTTTAACGTGGTATACGACTCTTAATTATAGCATATTCTTATGGTTCTGAATAGTAACTGTTCCGCATGCAGATGAACTAATTTTTGTGTTGCAAATTTTTCAACCTTCACACGTTGCCATCCTGCTCATGGATCATCCTACCGGAAATGTTTGTAACAAATAGATCATTCATGTTTATTTCTGATGTTGTAAAATATATACAAGGGACTCTATAATTCATAGTTTTGATATTTTAGTTTAGGAGGAAATGGATGATATGAACTTAACACCAGCTGTTTTTCCAACAGAAAAATTAAAGATTGCTCTGGCACAGTGTTCTTCGATCGACGGAAATATTGAAGAGAACGTTAATAGGGCTTATGAAATGATTGAAGAAGCTGGAAAAGAGCATGCCGATATTATCATGTTTCCAGAAAAATATCTAACGGGATATGTGCCAGAAATCGTAGAATCCAATTTTACTGAATATACACTCTCCATTAATGATGCGAGGATTGATAAGTTGCGTCAAGCATGCAAAAAGTACGGCATTTGGTCAATCATCGGAACCCTGTAAGAAGAGGCGAGGATGTGTTCATCTCTTCAATTATAATAGATTCCAAAGGAAATGAAGTAGGTGTTTATGACAAGTCTCATTTATTTCAAACGGAGAAGGAAATGTTTTCAACCAATAATGAGCAGGTCATCATTAAATTAAAGGGCTGGAATATTGGGATGGCCATCTGTTATGACGCAGGTTTCCTGAACATTCTCGTCTTTTAGCACAACATGGCTGTCATTTTATATATGGGTAGCTCTCTTTTAGTAAAGGAATGGGGTACAAAGAGTCACGAGTATGGTTTCCTGCCCGCGCTCTGGATAATACGATATTTACAGCGATGTGTAATCACGTTGGAACAACCGGAGTCTGGGATACGTGTGGACATAGTGGTGTATGGAACCCTCTAGGTGATAATATAATTGATGCCTCGCAAGACAACGTTGAGTTGCTCATAGCTGAATTAGACCCCGATCTTCTTAATCAAGCTAGAAATGGCGAAAGAATGCTTGCGGATTCGTTTGATATAAATAAAGAACACTATTCTTTCAAGACTATTGTTGGTAACTAAGCAAACCTCATATGAACTGAAGAGTACATAAGTACATTACGATTGAAGTGGCCTCATACATCGATACTAAAAACCCTACAATCTTCACGAGAAGATCGTAGGGTTTTGGTTATTGAATCTACATATAAAGGTGTAACAACTTATACGTTGAAACGGAAGTGCATAACGTCGCCGTCATTTACAACGTACTCTTTACCTTCAAGACGAAGTTGTCCGCGCTCTTTGGCACCGTTCATGGAACCCGCTGCAACCAGATCATCGTAGGAAACAACTTCACGGATGAATCCACGTTCGAAGTCGGTGTGAATAACACCCGCTGCGCCTGGTGCTTTCGTTCCTTTACGGATTGTCCACGCACGAACTTCCTGCACACCTGCTGTGAAGTATGTACAGACAGACCGAGCAATTTGTAAGCCGCTTTGATCAACAAGTTCAGACCGGAATCCTCGATACCGAGTTCTTCCAGGAACATTTGTTTATCTTCGCCTTCCAGCTCAGAGATCTCTTCTTCAACCTTTGCACTGATTGGCACCACTTCTGCGTTCTCAGCAGCTGCGAATTCTCTTTTTGCACGTAAGCATTGTTCGCCACGTCGCCGATTTCGTCCTCAGCTACATTGGCTGCGTACAGAACAGGCTTCAGGGTAAGCAAGTGCAGATCACGTATGATCAGAAGCTCATCATCGGTAAGTTCCATGCTGCGTGCCGGCTTGTCATCGTACAGAACAGCCTTCACTCTCTCCAATACTTCTACTTCTTGAGAGGCAGTCTTGTTGCCGCCCTTCATGTTTTTCTTGGAGCGATCGATTTTCTTCTCAACACTCTCGATATCGGCCAGGATCAGCTCCAGATTGATCGTCTGGATGTCGCTTACCGGGTCAATTTTGCCATCAACGTGTAATGTTCTCATCTACAAAGCAACGTACCACGTGTACAATCGCGTCTACTTCACGGATGTGGGCAAGGAACTTGTTACCAAGACCTTCGCCTTTGCTCGCACCACGAACAAGACCAGCGATATCTACAAACTCAAACGCCGTTGGTACTGTTTTCTTAGGTACAACGAGTTCTGTCAGTTTGTCCAAACGCTCATCTGGTACTTCAACGATCCCCACGTTAGGGTCAATCGTACAGAACGGATAGTTTGCCGATTCGGCACCTGCTTGTGTAATTGCGTTAAACAATGTAGATTTACCAACGTTAGGCAAACCCACGATTCCAGCTTTCAAAGCCATGTATATGACAACTCCTCATTGATTACTTGTTCGGTATGGATAATCCTATACATTATATATGACAAACCTCAAGGCATCAAGGAACTTCGCCAATTCGACCAGAGTCCCATCCGCTTCCCGAAATCCCCGGTTAATGCAGATAATTCGTTTTGCGCAGATCTTAAGTTTTGCCTAGAATATCCGCTATTAGGTTTACCCTTTGATTTCCTTATACATCGTCAGATCCGTTACCTCATATCCCATCTTGCGATACAGGCTGCTCGCCCGCACATTATGTCCAAAGACATGCAAACCAATGCGATCCACGCCAAGACTCAAGGCCGTCTGTTCAAGCGCCTGCATCGTCTCTGTTCCGTATCCCTTACCACGGTGTGCTTCTTCAACCACAATATCCAGCAAAAAGCATCTTTTCCACGACGATTATCCGTGATATTAAACCAGATATACCCTACATTTCCGTCCACAGGATGCACCAGATTGAAGAGATACGCTCCGGTGTGTTCAAGCCTTCTGGCAGATAACGTTCATAAGATTCCTCCGCCAGTTGCTGTGACTCTTCCTCAGCCCAGGTGCCCGCTTCTACTTTTTCCTGTGCAAAATCCTTAATCGATCGAATGCGAAAATTCGCATAATCTTCCTGATTCATTGGAGAAAGTTTCAACTTATTCCCCTCCTTAGTTTGAGTGATCTTCATTATGTATGATCTCTGTGCAATCCTTTTTGCACTACCAGTATCTTATTGTATCCTGTTCTTCCGCTTAGCGCATGAAGTTATTCTGACGATTTGGATTTCAATTTTCATATTTATCCATTTTAATTATAACTTTTAATCTCTTCCAATCGTTTATACCTCATGAAGGAAAGGAGTAGATCATATTGAACACACGTCGCCGATTCTCCAAAAGAAAATTATTATCTTGTCCGCTATTATAATCGTCATAGGCATCATCGCCTTTAGAGCTTGCTGAATGCAGTCGATCCCTTTCGCCACTTAAGGATCACGATCCATAATCAGTCCGACTATGACCTCACCAATATTCAGGCTAGCCTGGTCCAAGGCGACAACTCATCTAACAACAACGAGAGCGGCTCCACCTACGAATTCGATAAGGATATTCCCAGCGGAGCAAACGTGAAATTCGCCCCGCAGCTGAAACTTTCTGGGGAGGGGTCGTCTCCTTGGCGCTTACGGACAGCCGCGGAAAAACCTATAACAAAATGGTTTGCGGTTATACGGAATACTTGTCCGGCAATTCCTACGTAACTGTAACCAATGAGAATATCACCGTGAAAGAAGAATGTATGTAATAACGATACTTCGCTCTGTGGACTTATGTTAAAATATAGGGGCGAGCGACCCGCCAAAGTTTCTCGCCCAAAGTCGATTCAATTATTCAATCGGCTTTTTTATTTTAACCTGATTGTATTGATTAATTAGATCATCCAGGACCATGGATTGCTGTATAACATGAGGATGAAGCAGATTTCCATAGTCCATCTTGAGTTGATAGAGCTTTTGTCTCGCTGCTTCGATCTGCAACTTGAGCTCACCACAATCCATATTCACCCCTCCCTGTTGTAACATTCTAGTCTATTCTGCTAATTAATAGGAAATCAAGCGAACTCCAACACGAAAAAGCTCCCTTCAAAGTAGACAATTCACCATTCTACTTGAGGGAGCAGCTCATATTAAATTCAGAAACGCTGGTTAACTTCCCATGCCATGGCCATTAGTTGTCATGATTACTGGACGGTCTTTTTCAACGGGGATGGGTTGAGTTATAGGAACAACTACGCCTACTGCGATACTGCATGTAACTATCAATACTGCCAATTTCATCTTCATTCGTCATCAAACCTCCCGAATCATTTTTTTATATCGTAGTTTAGCTTCTTCAACTGCAAAACACCGAAATTCTTCAAATATTTTTATACACTCTAGAACACTATCTTTATTCTTAATTTTAATCACAAAATCCAAGCCGTTAAGAATCAACTCAAATCCTCTGTTATAATCTTGATGTTTTAAATAGTATGTACCTAGGCCCACAAGCAAAGTACCATATTGATCGTTTGTATATTGCTCGCTGATTTTTCCAATACGACTGCTCTGTTCTTGGTAGATAAAATAAGAGTCATACGCTTCAAGAACTGAGTCAATGTTGATATCAAACCGATTTGCCGCATTCACAATTGCACATAAAGCAGGAAAGATTTCGTTCTCTCTCTCCGAGATGTAGTTCATATAACTTGGGATAACCTCTGTTTTACCTGACATTAATTCATATAGATAACGGTTGCCTACTGCCCATTCCTCAAACTGACGAATAACAAAGGTTTCCTCGTCGCTCGGATTATTTACCCAGCTATAATCGGTGTACAAAGAGACATATTGAAGTGCCTTTTCATATTCTTCATAGTAGAAACATGCTTCTCCAAGCGCTAAATATGCGTACAAAACGTAAAAAATAATCTGCTTTTTGGGTTTAGCCTCGGGCTCTTCAGATGTTCCCCTAATTCATAATGGATCATTGCTTTTAATTTTAACTTGTCAGCAAGATTCTTCACCTTATCCCATCGACGTAACGAAGCATACACATTAATCAAATCGTTCAATCCATCCAGCTGGTAGTGCTCATCAAGCCGATCTGCAAAAACTCAAACTGCGTAGCAAGTGTAAGATTGCTCAACTGATCCTTGGAAAGCCCGATTGTGAACAAACGATACTGACTTAGAGCCAACCGTTCAGAATGTTGCATTTTCTCACCCTCGGCTACACAAAGGTACAAAGGCTTGGCCGCTTCCAACTTCCTTCAAGATATAACTGTTCAGCCAACTCGAACAAAAGCGGTGCATAGGAAAGATTATCCATAATTAGATTAACGGCTTCTTCCATATAATCGACCTTACCGAGTTCGGCACAACGGTATAAAAAGGCCCAAGTCTTCGCCAATCCGGGCTCGTATGTACAAAACACTCATGTATGTATAATTCATAGAAGTAACCTTCTGTTAGACCCATCCCGGCAGTAAGTCGATCCAATTGCTGCACTCCTATGGGACGCAGCCCGTTCAGCGTACCACTCAACGTCCCTGAGTTAATTCCCGATATCTCAGAGAATTGATTGAGTGTCATATGGTTCGTTTTTAAATAGTCTGCTAAATAATCACGTATTGTGGCTACTGATTTCAAAGGCACACCACCTTTCCAAGCGAAATTAAGCAATGGTCAATAAAATAATACTATACAGCTCAGTTAATTAGCAATATTTTACTTGTAAATATTTAACTATATGTTTAATGGGTTAGATACCTTTTATCTTTTAGGAACTGAAGTTTGATCTACCTTGATATATATAATGCAAAACAAAAACCTGCCCAATTTAGTTGAGCAGGTCTTTGTAGAAAAATAACCATCCGTTTGATTCAAAATTTTATCATAAATGTTGTATTCCTCAGCCAAAGGGAATCGCAATCAATAGCATAAGTAACACTTGTTTATATTTGTTTATATTTATTCATTATATTGCTGTAAAGTAATTAACTTGTTTTTTTGGAGTGATAAGAGTTCCACTGTGCTGATCCCTGATCCAAATATCATTTTTGGTAACGTCCCATTGCGTGTCATTACCAAACACTCTGTAGCTATACCATTCACAAATATACTCGACAACTCCATCACATCGCATAGAGCTTACCTCATCATATTTGACATAAGTGCTGGCATTATTACTCCACCAACCTTAACGCCGTTCCACCAGACGTGACGTCTGCTTCAAATCTTCAATCCGCCCAGCCCCAATGCCAAACATCACGGTACGCAACTCGAATTCGACCTGTTCCAACCGCTCATTCAGAGCATCATCCGATGCGACTGCAGATTCGAGCAGCGATCGGCCAAAACCAGCCAGATCCGCACCCAGCGCGAGGGCTTTGGCCGCATCTACGCCCGTGTACAGTCCACCACTACCAATCAGAGCGCCCTCTGGGTTCAGCGCTCGTACTTCCTGAATACACTCCGCTGTGGGAATGCCCCAGTCGGCAAAAGCTTCAGCAGCTGCCCGGCGTACCGGGTTATTGTTGCGGTACTTCTCCACCTGTACCCAGCTTGTACCTCCAGCGCCGGCTACATCGATAAACGCGACACCCGCTTCATATAGGCGTTGAGCCGTCACACCATCGATGCCAAAACCTACTTCTTTCACGCCAACAGGTACTTCTAGCTCACGACACAAGTTCTCAATCCGCTGAAATAATCCGCTAAAGTTGGTGTTGCCTTCCGGCTGGAAAACTTCCTGCAACGTGTTCAGATGAAGCACGAGCATGTCCGCCCCCGCAATATCTACTGCACGTTGGAAGTCAGCTGTTGTGAAACCATAGTTCAGCTGCACCGCGCCCAGGTTGGCAATGACCGGGATGTCCGGTGCCCAGCGCCGCACATCGAAGGTACTTGCCAGTTCTGGCTGTTCCACGGCAGCCCGGATCGAACCTACGCCAAGCGCCCAGCCTCTGGCGTTTGCTACTCGAGCGAGGCGCTCATTGATGGCGCCTGTTGTTTTGCTTCCACCCGTCATCGAACTGATGAGCAAGGGTGTACGTACTTTTGCCAATAAACGAAGTCTCCAGATGCACCTCTTCAAAATCCAGTTCCGGCAGTGGGTGATGGCGAAAAGCAAACCGCTCCATACCGCTGGTTACCCCTTCTCCTGCCACATTCTCCTCAAGACAGAGGCGCACGTGTTCCAGCTTCCGTTCTCCCGTAGCCACTTCGGGAAGCAGCCGTTCGCCGGCTCGCTCTTGTTCATTCATGATGAGACCTCCTATGTGAGAATCGTGCGGATCGACAGGATAACCTGCCTGTTCCTAGCTTCTATGTATATAAGTCTTTTCTAAAAAAGACAAAACATTTAGTAAATAAGCATTACAGCTCAACTCTATCCAGTATAACGTTCCAAACCATCTATTGAAAGGATGCCCCGACACCAAATGTCTCACTTAAATCTCGGAGCACCACTATTTTATACCTACGCAAAAGCACGGATCATCCGTGGCATCTTCAAAGTTAATTAGCACAGACGACGCACATAGGTGTGGATCAACAGAATGCACTTCCACTCCATCATCCCACACAACAAACTTATCTCAAGATTTCCGATGCCAATTGCTCACCAACAAGCTGTCCGGACAACGTCACAATCGGGGTTCCGCCGCCTGGATGTGTCGTTCCGCCGACGTACCAGAGTCCTTGTACATCTTTGCTTCGGTTGCCCGGACGCATAAAGGTCTGCTTCACGGAGTTGGACGAGATACCGTAGATTGAACCTTGATGCGCCAAGGTATCCCGTTCGATATCTCGCGGCGTGTATCGGATCAGCACATCAGATTGGTTCAACCCGGTAATTCCTCGCGCCTCCAATCGTTCCAGTACAAACGCACCGTAACGTTCCGTCTGCTGCTCCCAATTCCACGAATCCGACAAGTAGGGGGCATTGACTAGAATGAATAGGTTACTGGCTCCCGCCGGGGCCATGCCTGCTTCCGAATAACCGGAATAACAGATGTAGATTGTGGGATCAGCAGGCATTTTACGTTCACGGAAAATATGGTCGAACTCCGGTTCATAACGTTCCGGGAAGAAAACCGTATGATGCAACAGTGCATCATATTGTCTTGGCACACCCGCCAGCGTCACAAATCCCGAAATGGATGGCTCATACTTCCGTATACGGGCATCGCTCATCTCTTTCCGATGTTCCGGTGCGAGCAGCAGTCGATTCACGCTAAGCACATCGCCATTGGCAACCACCTGATCGGCTTCACGGAAGCCTTGATCCGTATCCACGCCAGCCACTTTGCCATTCCGAACAACAATCTGCCGGACCTCTATACCGGTAATGATTTGTACGCCTTTTTCCTGTGCCAGACGAGTCATTCCTTCGATCAGTTGATAGGTTCCACCTTTGACTCCGTAGATGCCCACTTCTGCTTCCACATGACCCATCATGGCAAAGATGGAAGGCGATTGATACGGCGATGATCCCACATAGGTCGCGTACCGTCCGAACATAGCCAGCGTATGTGGATGCTGGAAATACGAACGCAGTAACTTATCCAGCTTCACCGTTGGCCGCACGCGGAGCAGGCTGCGCAGCATCTGGAGATTGTATTTGTCAGAAGGAGACAGCAGCAACTTACCGAGAAAATGACGATTAGCTTCCGCATACAGTGCAGCAGATTCATCCATAAACGCATCATAACGAGCCGCATCCTCCGGACTGTACGCTGCGATCTGCTCTTTCATCCACCCGCGATTGCCTGACAAATCTACCACTGTGCCATCTGCAAATATATTACGCGTGCGGGGCTCTAACTCATATAACTGTACGTAATCTTCCATTGCTACTCCCGCATGGTCGAAGACTGAACGAAAGGTGGATGGCATCGTGATTGTGCTCGGTCCCCGGTCAAAATGATACCCGTCCCGCTCAATCTGCTGCAGCTTGCCACCTACGTGTTGCTGCCGTTCCAGAATGGTTACCTGCACACCTTGAGAAGCCAGTCGTATCGCACACGACAGACCTCCAAATCCTGCACCGATTATAATGACGTTACCTCTCAACTGTACCGCCTACCTTTCCATACATACCCTTGCCGGAGCGGCCTGCCTGCCAGGAAGCGAGTCCGATGGCAATGACACAGGCCATGCTGACCGGTTGCAGAAAGGCAAGCCACCAGGGTTGTCCGCCAGCATGATCCGCTACTCTTTTCACAGCCATACCAAGTAATGTTCCTATCAATCCATACAGAATGAACATCGAACTGCCCATAAGGAGTCCAATTATCAAGCCTAGCGGGGCACAATATACATTAGCGTATACATCAGCATCGTACCAAGAAGTAGCACGTCTTTGCGCCCCATACCTTCGTACATGTTTTTCTTATACCCGTTCCATACTTCTGCCCCGTTCTGATACATGCGGGTATTTGTTACGTCATGCACATCGGTCAGCATCACCGGATGGCCTGCACGCTTGACTGCTTTGGCGAGACTCATGTCATCCACCAGATGCGCCTGAATGGCAGCATGACCACCGGAAGCCTCGTAACTGGAGCGATGAATCAGCAAAAAAGCCCCCGTAGCGGCCACAAACATCGGACTGGATGATCTGCGTATCATGAAAATGGGTAGATGACTGATGATGGTGAAGACCATCATGGGCACAACAAGCTTTTCCATCCATGTCTTTGTTACCTGATAAGGAAAACCCGTTACCAGCCCCCGCTCTGCTCACACCCTGCTGCAAGAGTCTGCCGAATGGCACTTGGCTCCAGACGCACATCCGCATCCACGAACATATACCATTCTCCCTTGGCCTCCTGAACCAGCCTGTGACACGCATGGGATTTCCCCATCCAGCCCTCGGGAAGATCGACGCCATGCAGCAGACGCACACGTGCATCGCGATCCGCAATCGCTTGTACCATGGCGGCTGTCTCATCTTCGGAGCGATCATCCAGCACCAGCACTTCCATCCGGAATCCCGATGTCTCACTCGCTAGTACACTTTCCAGACATCCTTCGATATGTAGTCTTTCATTTCTGGCCGGAATCAGTACCGAGACCAGCAGGTCTGGTGGTTGTAACTTGTCTGCCCGGAATGAACGTACTTTGGGCAGACAGGAGACGTTCCATAGAGCGAACAGCAACTGTATGCCCAATATGCATGTAAGCACAATCCAGAAGATTTCAGATGCATTCATGCTAACGGTTCACCCGCTTTCGTGCCGCATCGTATTTTTCACTTGTCGAACGTACATGACGAATCAGTGGAAGCGCATCTGGCAAACTTCCTGCCCCATCCGTACAAGTGCTGATCTATGATCGTCTAACTGCTGTTCCAACACATGGCCGAGTCTGGCGGCAATCTCTTCACTCTTCAACGCCTTCCAGTCTTCTAGCACAGGCGGGCCTGCCTGCATCGATATTTCCGGTAGATCATGCTGGACCATCCCATGGCACAAGGTTACCGGTACGGCAATGGCATTCGGGGAGCGACGAAGCAACAATCCAATGCCTGGACGGAACCGAATCGGTCTGGCCTCCTGATGCAGAATTTCTCCTTGGGGAAAAATCCAGACCCTTTTACCCGAATCCAACAGCTCACTGGTGTACTGTAGAGAGGTCCGAATACCAGACGCACTCTCCTTATTGATCGAATACGCACCCAATTTACGAAAAAAGCATATTGCTGAAGCTGTTGCTCCTCCATCATCACATAATGATCTCCCCGCGATGTCTGCCTGGCCGCATGATAGAGCAGCAGACCATCCCACCAGGAACTGTGGTTCATGAAATAGATCACCGGACGAGTCGGTTCAATCGGGGTGTTGTCCCTGATGTCCACCTGCGGGTCCAGTGACCCTGTGAGCGTGAAGGAGCGGAAGCGCCGACGTAGCAGATAATAGTGATTGTATAAGGCAAATATATGATTAAACGTTTTTGATTTTACGGCGCGAATCATAGAGCCAGCTCCCTTCGGCAAGAAGCACACCAGCAATGGCGATGATAAAGCTGCCTGTAATCCCTTCCTTTAGAGCAAGCAGGCCGAACAGAAGAATAAACAGCTGATACAGCCATTTTGCACGCAGCAATGAGCTACGGTCATTTGGCATGGCCGGAAGGAAGAGGGACAGGAATGCACCCATGATAAACCAGCTTATGTAATTGGTCCACGGAACACCGTAGAAACCACCTGGAGCCTGCCACTCCCAGAATCCTCTCGCATGCGCAACAGGATCGAGTACCAGGTCGAGTACAATTGCCCAGAACCCGGTCTTCACTGCTCGAAGCAGTTTGCCAGTCCATGTTGAACCACCACCACTTAACAGCGCCGAGTTACCAACCACTGCGATCCAGGCAAAACCCAGCGTAACTGGCACACTGAACATATGAATCCCGAAGAAGTCTGAGTAAGCATACTCACCAAAGGGCCAATGCGTATGCACTCCTACCCACTCTACGCCCATACCTCCAAGCCAGATGATCACAGAGGATATCCAGAGTCCGGGTTTCAGCCAGATGACTGACTGGTCGGACAGACCTGTCCGATTACACCCTTGGTAGATTAGATCCAGCACATACAATGCGTAGAAGATTAGAAATAAACCATTTGAAAAAGACAATACGTCAGGCACACCGATCGTTAGCATCAAGGTTGCTCCAATGACATACCACGCCCAGTAAAGCCACTGGATCATCAGGATACCGCCGTTCGGGAGGCTTGATAGGCCAGCATCGGGTAACGTTTCACAATCGCACCCAACATCTCCAGTTTCAATTCATCGCTAACATATGCCCGTTTGGTATATACGTCATAGTCGTTGCGTTCAACCGCGTGTAAAATGGTGGAGTAAAAGGCTGCTGCCAGCTCGATGGAAAACGCACTTTCCGTTGGGTACGTATCCAGACGATCCATGCCAATACGGAACCAGTTCAATGCTGCAGCTTTTAATTCATGAACAATGGCAATAAAGCGTTCGTCCACGACCCCCTCTTCAAAGTCCTGCTCGGTGTAACCATGCTTCTCCATAATCTCCAGCGGAACATACCGGCGTACTCTGGCCCGATCTTCACCAACATCCCGAATAATATTAACGATCTGCATCCCTTTACCCAAAGCAATCCCGTTCATGGCTACTTCCGCGCCGTTATCATCCCGCAATACAGGCAACAACATCTCGCCTACGGTTCCGGCTACCAGATAACAATAATGCTCCAGTTCCTGCATCGTTGCATAATGCGTTACTTTAAGATCTGTGAGCTGCCCTTCCATCTGACGGAAAAATGGCCCCTTATCGAGATGAGGAAAACTGCTGAACAACCATCTCAGTGCTGGCCAGATAAAGTGTCCTTCCGCGTCGTCTAGCCGATCAAACAAGTCATGGATCTCGTGAATCGTATAAGGCGAATGTTCCGGCTCGTCTACACTGTCATCAATCATGCGGCAGAAGGCATAAATGACATATACCGCTTCCCGACGTGGACTAGGCAGCCCTCTAAAAGCCTGATAAAAAGAGGAAGAACCCTTTTGCATCAACTCTTCACACCTGCTCAAAATCGCTTCATTCATGTTCCCATCTCCTTCATGAGTTGATTGACGGCCATCCGTGCACTCTGCATTACAATCGGCACTCCGCCACCTGGATGTACAGATGCTCCTGCGGCATATAATCCCTTTATATTAGGGAATGGTTTGGGTTGCGGTCGGTATACACCGGACTGGAACAATACAGGTGCTATACCAAAGCTACCGCCCCCATAGAGCCCGTCTCGCTCTGCGTCAGCGGGTGTACGTACCTTTTTCCACTTGATCGCTGCACGAAGTCCCGGGAATCCTCGTTGCTCCGCTTCTTCCAGTATACGTTCTGCCAATGCTTCACTCTCCTGATCCCAGTCGACACCTTCAGCATCTGGTACGGGAATGAGGAAATACAATACACTCTGTCCTTGAGGTGCTGCAGTTTCATCCAATGCGACCGGATTAAATACGTAAAATGAGGACTTTGCCGGAATGCGTCGCTGATTGAAGACTTCCTGCAAACTACCTTCAAGACTCGGTGGCAGGAAGAACTGGTGTGTCGTTGCATCTTCCCAGGTTTTATCTACGCCCACATAGAGCAGTACACATCCGGAGGAGGGACGATACGGCTTTCTTTTGCGCGCTACCTCTGGTGACTGTCCAAGCAAACCTGATAGATGGGGAAATCACCATTGTAGATAACTGCATCCACATTTTCTGCGCCTGCTGCCGTTTCTATACTTTCACATACACCATTCTTAATCGTGAGCCCGGTAACTTCCGAATTCAGCACAACACGCCCACCACGCGATGTCAGCTCCTGTTCCAGAATGGCCGGTAATGCTGCATATCCGCCTTTGACCATCCAGATTCCATATTCATGCTCTGCATAAGGCAAAAGGGAATAGATGCCAGGGGTCCCGAACGGTGATCCACCGATATACAGACTTTGCAGAGAATAAGCGTCGAGCAATTCCTCGTGCTGAAAATAATCACCTACCGCTTTCCGGACACTTTTGTGTGCGCGCAATCTGCCCATGAGTGACATGAGAGATGGTGTGAAGAAATCCCTTTTGCGCGGAAAAGCCCTTTCCAGGAACGCTGCCCGGCCTGCCGGAAACAACGTGTCCATATCTTTCATGAATCGTGTGAATCCCCGGCTTTCTCCCGGGAACAAACGTTCAATCTCCGCCGTCTGCTCTTCACGTGACGTCATCTTGGTCATGACCCGACCACTGTGGTAATGCACTCTGTATAGCGGATCACAGCGAAGCAACTCAATCTTCGAACGATCTACGCCTGCTTCCTCCAATATACCAAGTAACATCTCAGGCAGAAGCACAATGGTTGGCCCCTGATCGATCCGGTACTCCCCTTCCTGCTCATACCCAATTCGTCCGCCAACGCGGGAACCCCGTTCATACACGGTGACATCCCATCCCTGGCGGTTCAATAACAGTGCAGAAGTAAGTCCGCCAATCCCTGCGCCTACAATAGCGGCCCGCTTCATGAATGTCCTCCAGCTTCTGCCGTCTTCACATACGAGGAAGGTTTGGAGCGTGTGCGCGCGTCCTCTTCCTGAATCAGTCTGACACTGATTCGTGCCGATTCGAAGATCGTGGGCAACCCGCTGCCCGGATGTGTTCCGCCGCCTACCAGCCATACACTTTTCAACTCTTCAAACTCGTTATGGGGACGCAGGTACATCATCTGACCCAGATTATGTGCCATATTAAACGTTGCTCCGCGATACACATCCAGTTCAGTCTCCCAATCAAGTGGAGTGAACAGCATACATTCTTCAATGCGACTGCGTATGTCTGCCAGCTCAGGAATGCCTTCCATGCGTTTCATCATGGCCTCTTGCACATTCTCCCGTTCTGCCTCCCAATCAATGTCTGCGGTAAGGTTAGGCGTAGGCATGAGAACATATAAAGCAGATTTCCCTTCCGGTGCCAGCGTCGAATCAAGTCTGGAAGGGTTATGAATATATAGAGATGGATCGGCTGATAACATTTTATGCTTCGTAATCTCATCAACGTTCAACCGGTAGTCCTCGGGAAAATAGATCGAGTGATGCGGCAGGTCCACCTCACCATCCACACCCAGATACAGCATTGCTGTAGAGCAGGAATACTTTTTGCGTTTCATTTTCTCAGGGGTATATTTCTTAAGTACGCCCGGTTCGAACAGATGATTCACCGCATGTGCGAAGTCGGCGTTCACCACCACATGGTCTGCTTCGATGCGTTCACCATTCTCAAGCAACACACCTTCTGCACGACCATTGCGAACGATGACCTGTTTCACCGGGGTGGAAGTATGTATTCGTCCTCCGTATTCTTCCACGACATCAGCCATGGCCTGAAAGATCCGATTCACGCCGCCAATGGGGTGGAACAATCCGTAGTGATGCTCAATAAACGATAGTATGGTAAAGGTGCCCGGACAATCCCAAGCAGACATGCCAAGGTATTTGGATTGGAATGTAAATGCCCAGCGTAGACGCTCATCTGTAAAATAGCGGGACAAGATTCCATAGACTGTATTGTGGACATCAAGCTTGGGTAGAGCTGTTACCGCATCTTTGCGCAAATAGTCAGTCAGCTTGCCAAAAGGACGACGGAGCAAAGGCATGACTTTGCCAAACTTCACTTCCTCTTCTTGCATGAACCGAAGGTAATTGTCTTCATTGCCCGGGAACAATTTCTTAATCTGTGCAGCTGTATCTTCCCGATTACGAGAAGGCATGAACACCTTATCACCAAAGTTCAGTGCGTACAGTGGGGTTAACTCTTTCATATGCACATAATCGGATAACTTACGTCCCACCACGTCGAACATCTCTTCAATCAGCTGGGGCATCATCAAAAATGTAGCACCCCGGTCGAATCGATACTCACCCAGTTCCAATCTGGCAGAACGCCCCCCGATGACTGGCTGTTTCTCATACACATCTACCTCGTACCCCTGACCGGACAATAACATCGCTGCTGCAAGTCCACCCGGACCTGCGCCAATGACAGCTGCACGTTTGCGTTGTTGATTCGGTATCATGCCACTCACCTTTCTATGTAGGGAATTCCTATAGTTCTCTAGCCCCTAACCTATTATTAAACCGCCCAAGAACACTTTAAGCGGTAACTAGCAAAAACATTATACAAATATAATACAAATATTATACGACCTTGTAAACCAAAAAATGACCCGTCGGTCAAAATACGAGAATACTCCATTTATAAACACAAAAAACATCCCTTGATCACTTTCGTCAAAGGATGTCCTGTATTCACTAACCTATTCATATCATTTGAGATTATGTTTAGTTATTTGCCTGTCCAAACCTCGCACCAGTTGGTCGATTTGCGAGATACTCACGTTCTATCCATGACTGCCAATCCGCTGAATCCTCTGGCATAATCCATTGCGGATAACGCGCATGCTCTGCACGCTCATAGCCCTTTCCACCAAGTACGAAGCGAATATGTGGAAACTCGTTTTTAATTCGCTCTATAAGCTGATCACACCGTTCAAGAAGCCCTGGGCTTGTGATTGAAAGGCAGACCAACTTGATCTTTTGCTCCCGAATAATCGGGAAGAGGCCTTCTTCTGGCGTGTTCGCACCGAGATACAGTACTTCCGCTCCATTTTTACGCATAAAGAGAGAGAACAGCAGCAATCCAACCTGATGGTGCTCCCCTTCCGGACACAACGCCAGAACTTTGGGCAGATGCGGATAGATCGGGAACAGATGGAAAAACTGATAAAACCGCTGTGAAATCAACTGTGTCATGAAGTGTTCCTGAGCCACCGAAGCCCTGCCTTGCTCCCATGCATCTCCAACCCGAACCAGAATGGGCACCAACACATGATAGAACATCGAGTCATACCCATACATGGTGAACCCAAAATCAATCAAACCATTGGCACGTTCACCCTGAAAGTTGTAGAGCGAGTCATAGATCTGATCTGCCATGCGTGCGTAGGCTTCTTCCATCGTAGGCACCGGAGCCATGATCGGCGTGGGTACAGCCTCGGGCGGATTTAATTTGTTTACTTTCAACATCCGTACCGCTTCCGAAATATTGGTCTGATGTAGCTCAACCTGTTCTTTCAACCAGCGCAGATCCGCAACATTCTCTTCGGTATACATTCGATAACCCGATTCCGTCCGCTCAGGGGTGACCGCACTATACCGATTCTCCCAAGCCCGGAGCGTCACCGTCGGGATACCGAGCATGGCAGCGACTTGTTTGATGGAATACACCTTATTACCCACTTTCTTTCCTAAATGTCCAGATTTCAAAGGTTATATCATTGGTTCCCCGTCCTTGTCAGGCATATAAAAACCCTAACATTCTACAAAAATAATACACTCATTATACACAACGCTCAGACACCTGTCGATTGCATACTGCCAATTTTGCCATATGCATTTTACTGCTACATTCCTTATGCTGGCGGGTTCTCCTGCGTCAACGTTATCATCCGTGTGGTAATAGAAGTCAGCAAGTTACAGAAGGGGAGTCCACCGTTGGTCTCATTACGCCGCCAATCTTCAGACCGCAAATCTTCACGCGGCAAATTTCCATACATACGCACAGGAATCGTCCTATTAGTCCTATGGCTCATCGCCGTCATGCTCTATCAGACCTACAAACCATTACCAACGGGCATTTCCTACGAAAGTCCGGAGTATCGTGTAGATCAAGTCGAGTTCCTGCATGACCTCACATATCCTTCCTCCGACGGACAGATGGAGCACGAACAGCAGATTTTCCAGCGCATGATGCAAATTGTGGAGGAAGCAGAGCAGTTTGTCCTGGTGGATATGTTCCTGTTCAATAATTATCAGCACAAGGGACAGAACTTTCCTCCCGTGAGTACTGAATTCACCAAAGCGCTGGTCGCCAAAAAAATCAACATCCTGATATGGACATCTGGTTTATTACAGATGAAGTAAATACCAACTATAACTCAGCACCCAATCCGTTGCTGGAACAAATGAAACAGGCAGGCATTCATGTGGTCATCACGGATGTGGACCCTTTGCGTGATTCAACTCCAGTATACTCTGCGGTCTGGCGGACCTTCTTCCAATGGTTTGGCCAATCTGGAGATGGCTGGATCAAAAACCTGATGGCCACCGATGGTCCAGATGTAACTGTACGTTCCTATCTCAAGCTGCTCAATGTGAAGGCCAATCATCGCAAAGTTGTTGTTAGTGAGAAGAAGGCCATTGTCTCTTCTGGCAATATTCATGATGCGAGTGCCTACCACTCGAACATTGCATTTGAAGTAACAGGTCCAATCATTGGCGATATTCTTCAGTCAGAGCAAGCGGTTCTCGACATCTCAGGCGGAGGTCAGGTTCCTGCCTACACAGCCCCTTCCACGAATACAAACACGGGAGATATACGAATACGCTATTTAACGGAAGGCAAAGTGAATGACGCTGTACTCCATGAGATCAATCAGGCTGGCAAAGGTGACACCTTATGGATGGGCATGTTCTATGTGGCCTCTCCAAAAGTATTGGAAGCCCTGCTGGAAGCCGCAAAACGAGGAACCGAGATCCGGCTTGTACTTGATCCAAATGAAAATGCCTTTGGTCAGGAAAAGATCGGCATTCCGAACCGTCCTGTCGCTGCTGAATTGCATGATAAATCCGACGGTAAAATTCAGATCCGCTGGTATAACACCACCAAGGAGCAATACCATACCAAGATGATCTATCTTGCCAAAGCAACCGGTGATCATATTGTCCTGGGAGGTTCAACTAATTTCACACCCCGAAACATGAATGACTACAATTTGGAGAATGATTTATGGATTGCTGCTCCTCCAGACAATAAGTTCACGCTTGATATCGCGAATTATTTCGAGCGTATTTGGAATAATGATGATGCGGAGTTTACGCTAAACCTGGATGAGTTTCAGGAGAAGACTACGTTTTTGAAAGGTATCCTATATAAGCTGCAGCTGATTCTGGGTCTTACGACCTTTTGATCAAAAACCACATTCATACCTGTTATATCCGCCTGTACTCTACTGTGCAGGCGGATATTTTCATCTTGACAGGCGATGTGAAGTGTGAAAATATAATTACCTAACGACCGTTAGGAAGGTGATTGAATGACTGCACAATCCATTCGGGATGCTGCCCTATTCCATTTTGCGAGAGATGGCTATGAGGGAGCTTCTCTGAGAGCTATTGCTGATGAAGTCGGGATTAAAAAACCGTCCATATATGCACATTTTAGCTGCAAGGATGACTTGTTTTTGCACACTCTGGCCTTTGCTTTTCACGAGGTAAAACGGCACACACTGGAATATTTCCGCGATCATGCGGATCTGCCATTGGAGCAGAGGCTGAAAGGCTTGTTGATCTGGTTCGAACAAGAATACAATGCCCATGCTTCGGCTCGATTGATGTTGCGTAATTGTTTTTACCCACCCCTTTCTCTGTATGGCGAAGTGATGGATCAGGTGTATCCGTTTATCGATGGCATGGAACGTGCACTGAATCGTCTGCTGCAACGGGCAATGCGTAATGGAGATATACCGCCCCTTCCCGCGGAACAAGCCGCCATTGCATTTATGACGTTCCTCGACGGCATTACCGTGGAAATTATCTATGGAAGCTCACGTCGGTACAAGAGACGGTTGGAAGCATCCTGGCCTGTCTTTTGGCATGGCATTCATCATTTGAACGAAGAGGCACAAAGCGTTGTGCCGAAAGGAGATTTAACAACATGAACCGCAACTGGTTATATGTATTTATCGGTGGAATTATTGAGATTGTCTGGGTAAGCGGGCTGAAACATGCCTCGAATGCCTGGGAGTGGACTTTAACGGGGATTGCCATCGTGATCAGCTTTGGACTGATCATTGCCGCTTCAAAAGGTTGCCTGTAGGTACGGTGTATGCCGTCTTTACGGGAATTGGTACGGCGGGTACCGTCCTTACGGAAATGGTACTGTTTGGTGAGCCATTCCGCTTGGCCAAAGTATTGCTCATCGGGCTGCTGCTCTGCGGCGTAATTGGACTGAAGCTGGTTACGGATCAGCAAGAAGCCAAAGGAGGTGCAGTATAATGGCTTGGATGGCAATTGTAGGTGCAGGGATATGTGAAATTTTCGGCGTAATCGGTATTAATGGTGCTTCCACCAAGAAAGGATGGCCATACATCGTACTTATGCTGGTGTCGTTTGTGTTCAGCTTCTCGCTGTTGTCCTACGCCATGACGTCCATTCCCATGGGCACAGCGTATGCCGTGTGGACGGGGATCGGGACGGTCGGCAGTACGTTAACAGGCATGTTCCTGTTCGGTGAACGGAAAGAAGCGAAGCGTATCCTGTTTATCGCGATGATTTTGGTGGCAGCCGTTGGTCTGAAACTGATCACATAACGGAACAACTGAATTACACTTTATATCTCCGATTGCAGTACCACTTTCCGATCGCTGTTATCCCCAGATTTCTTTGATTCCCTTTAAAGAGGGATAAATCTGGTGATAAAGGCGAACACTTCGTTTCTTCAAGTTGGTTCTGCAATCTACGTTATCGTGTAATTCTTAGCCTCCATTATGATATCTATTAAATTCTGTAATATAAAAAGACGACTTCGATCAGGAAGTCGTCTTTTTTGGGATATGATATAAATAGGGAACCTCTCTACAATCTGCTACGTAAGAAAGGATGTCGTAATCATGAAAAAATTATTGGCACGGATAGGTTCTTATACAGGGTATACCCTTCTAATCGGCATAGCCCTCTTCTATCTCATCGCTTTTGTCGCCATTATTATACTCGCCTTGTACGCCTTTGCCGGAGTAAACTAACTTATCCATTCTTAATACCTTATCCATAACGTACATACAAGCTACACCTTGTTACTTGCCGTCTCTACTTTCATTTGATCAACCTCTTTTCTCCGCTCTAATTTTCCAATTTACTCCCATTTGAATTCCTTCAACCAGATCGTTTATACTAAGTTTGACCCTAGAGTCAATTCAAGAACTCATAAGTTCCCTGATGAGGTGAAAGTATCGTTAATGAACCCTATACATGAGATGAATGAGAAGAAAAAACTCATCATTACTACAGCACTCAAGCTATTCTCGGAAAAAGGCAGTGCCGCAACCTCCATGCAGGAGATTGCAGAGATATGCGGGATGTCTAAGGAAGCCTTTACCTTATATTCAAATCCAAAGAGGAATTGGAAGACAGCACGATGGAGTACTGCTTATTTACGCTCATAGACGAACTATCCCAGATCGAACATGAAGCTGACCTTACTCCGAGAGAACGTTCACACAAACAGATTGAGACACTGCTGGGCCATGTGTCCGAGCTAAAGGAATTTTTGCGTGTACAGATGCAAAGCATGATGATGAATGATGAGCCACATCGCAAGGAAAAATGCAGCCCGCAGCATAAAGATCTGGAGATCCTTACCCTACACGGTTTCAAGGACAAACTGGAAGATATGTACGGACCGGAGATTGAACCCTATACGATAGATCTTATTTTGCTCATACAGGGTATGTTCCTCTCCTACGTTAAGATCTGGTTTACCGAAATGCCTTCCCTTACCGTCTCCAAAATGGCAACCAATATGCTGCAAATGATTGATTATGCAGCTTACGGATTGCTCGATCAGCGCCCTGCGCCTTTGATTTTGTTGGAAGACTGGCCCGCATGGAATAGTGATCCAAACACAGACTCCACTGTGATGCGTCATCCCATTCACATCATCAAGCAAATGCAGGATATCGCTGGTTCCGAACTGCCCGCAGGGCAAACAAAGAATGATGTGCTCGAAACTATCGCCATTCTCAGACAGGAGATGATGGAATTCACGCCTCGGCGTGCCATCATTCTCGGTATGATGCACAATTTGGAGAGCGTATCTGCCATCAAACCTTTGCACTCTGAGCTTAAGCACAGTCTGGATGCCAAGTATAGCCGGTTTATCCAGGCTGACTCGTCACACATATAAACAGGAGAAACAGAGAGGAGAAGAAACCATCGTATGAAAGGTATTATTAATTTTTCACTGAACAACAAGTTTGCGATCTGGATTCTGACAATTATCATCTCTTTTGCAGGTCTGTACAGCGGATTGACGATGAAACAAGAGACAATCCCGAACATCAACGTACCGTTTCTGAATGTCACTGCCATTGATCCGGGGGCTGCACCGGAGGGAATTGTTGAGGATGTCACGAAGCCGCTGGAAGTAAAACTACGTAATGTAGATGGCGTGAAGACGGTGACCTCCACTTCCATGGAGAATGCAGCATCCATTACACTCGAATTTGATTATGGAACAGATCTGACCAACGCAACGGCAACCGTTCGTGAGGCACTGAATGAAGTTCAATTGCCTGACAGCGTGCAGAAGCCGACCATTTCCAAGTTCAGCATTAACTCTTTCCCGGTTGTATCTCTAAGCCTGTCCGACAAGGACGGTGGTGACCTGGAGCAATTGACACGATTGGTTGAATCGGATATTCAGCCTGCACTCGAAGATATTGATGGTGTAGCTCAGGTTCAGGTGTCCGGTCAATATGTAAAAGAAGTTCAATTGAAGTTTGACCAAGCCAAAATGGCCGAGCTGGGCCTGACCGAAGATACGGTAAACGGCATCGTTCAAGGTTCATCCATTCGTGTGCCCCTTGGACTGTTTGAACTGGATAAATCCCAGAAAGCCGTTGTCGTAGATGGAAACATCGTCGACATCGATGATCTGAAAAACCTTGCCATTCCAGTCGTACCTGGCGGTGCAGGTGCTTCCGCAGGCAATGGTGCAAGCGCAGCCCCACAAGGCTCTGGAGCACCAACTGGTGAAGCTGGTCAAGGTACAGCTCCTGGCTCTGCACAAGGAACAGACCAAGCTGCAGAGCAAGCTGCCGGCGGTAATGCCAGTGTAGGGAGTCCTTCAGGCGCTGCCAATGCGCCTGGCATTCCAACTGTAAAACTAAGTGAAATTGCCAAGATCGAAGTCATCGGTCAAGCGGAATCCATTTCCCGGACAGACGGCAAGGAATCGATCGGTATTTCCGTTGTAAAATCCAACGATGCCAACACGGTTGATGTCGTTAACGCAGTCAAAGATAAAGCGGAAGAATTGCAGACGCAGTTCAAAAACGCAGATTTGACTGTATTGCTTGACCAAGGTAAGCCGATTCAGGACTCGGTGAACACGATGCTGGGCAAAGCCGTATTTGGCGCCTTGTTTGCCATCCTGATCATCCTGCTATTCCTGCGGAATATTCGTTCAACCATTATCTCCATTATCTCGATCCCGCTCTCCTTGCTGATGGCATTGACTGCGCTCAATATGATGGATATTACCTTGAACATGATGACGCTGGGTGCCATGACGGTTGCCATCGGACGTGTTGTCGATGACTCCATCGTTGTTATTGAGAACATCTACCGCAGATTAACACTCAAAGGTGAGAAACTGAAAGGCCGTGAACTGGTCCGTGAAGCAACTCGCGAGATGTTCATTCCAATTCTTTCTTCCACCATCGTAACAATTGCTGTATTCCTGCCACTGGCATTGGTAAGCGGTATGGTCGGTGAGTTATTCACACCATTTGCACTGACCATGGTATTTGCTTTGCTGGCATCCCTGATCGTTGCCATAACTATCGTGCCAATGCTTGCGCATACCCTGTTCCGTAAAGGGTTGAAGAACAAACAGAATCACGAAGAAAAACCAGGCAAAATGGCGGAAGGTTACAAACGCCTGCTGAACTGGACACTGTCTCACAAACTCATCACGGTCAGTATTGCAGTGATCCTGCTGGTCGGCAGTTTATTCCTGTACCCGTTCATCGGTGCAAGCTTCTTGCCGGAACAACAAGATAAATATGTGACCATTACGTACAGCCCACAAACAGGAGCTTTGCGTGAAGATGTCGAAAAAGAAGCACTCGTTGCCGAGAAGTGGTTGCTGGAACAACCGGGTCTGGAGAAAATGCAATATTCCATCGGCGGAAGTAATCCACTGAGCAGTATGGGTGGCGGTGGTTCCAACTCGGCTCTATTCTATATTGAATATAACGAAGATACGAAAGACTTTACTCAAGTGAAGGAACAGCTTGTAGAAGGTCTGAAGAAGGAAGTTAGCGTAGGAACCTGGAGTGAGCTTGATATGTCCGGGGTCTGGGTGGCAGCGGACTGAGCCTCTCCATCTATGGCGATAATGTAGAGCAACTCAAACCTGTATCGGATGAAATTCTGAAACTGGTTGAAGCGGATAAGGATAATTTTGAAAAAGCAGATACGACACTCGCTGACACCTACGGGCAGTATACGCTCGTTGCAGATCAGGAGAAACTAAGTTCCTTGGGCCTGACTGCAGGACAACTGGCTATGGCACTGAGCCCGACACGGGAACGTCCTGTGCTCACGGAAGTTGATATCGATAATAAAACGTACAAAGTATATGTAGAGACAGACGATAAAACATTCAGCAGTATTGATGAGATTGAGGATGAAACCGTCACTTCACCGCTTGGCATCCAAGTTCCGATCAAAGATGTTGCCAAAGTGGAAGAAGGTACGTCCCCGAACTCCATCATGCAAATTGATGGTAAGGTTGTTGTTCAAGTTACAGCCAACATCTTGGCTTCGGATGTAACGAAAGCTTCGAGTAACTTACAGGCTGAGATCGACAAACTGGATCTGCCTGATGGCGTTGAAGTGAAGTTCGGCGGTACAACTGAACAGATTAATGATACATTCACTCAACTGGGTCTCGCCATGCTGGCAGCCATCGCCATTGTATACTTCGTGCTCGTTGTTACATTCGGCGGCGGATTGGCACCATTCGCAATCCTGTTCTCCCTGCCATTTACGGTTATCGGTATTATGGTAGGTCTGTTCATCGCTGGTGGTACGCTTGACGTCTCCGCCATGATGGGTGGACTGATGCTCATCGGTATCGTGGTCACCAACGCCATCGTGTTGATCGACCGTGTTATTCACAAGGAAAAAGAGGGTATGCCTACCCGTGAAGCCTTGCTGGAAGCCGGTGCAACTCGTCTGCGTCCAATTCTGATGACCGCTCTCGCGACTATCGGTGCACTGTTGCCACTGGTAACGGGTCTCGAAGAGAGTGCCGGTATCATCTCCAAAGGATTGGGAATCACTGTAATCGGCGGTCTGATCAGCTCCACGCTGCTCACGCTGGTTATCGTACCGATTGTGTATGAGTTCCTGATGAAATTTAAAAGAAAAGAATCGAAGATTAAGAAGTAGTTGATCGTGCTCATGTAACGAATCGAGTACAACTTAAATACAGAGTTTAAGCTCTAAGCTCTCGCCCCTTAGCCCATATTGGAATGATTGAATTCCGATGTGATGCTAAGGGGCTTTTTTATTTGAGTCGAAATTATGTCACATAGAATGACATAGAAACAATTCATTTTAATCAAAATCACAAAAAGAATAGTCTCGATTGTCATTTGAAACAAATGAACGTCAGATTTCAATTCATCGGCTGTAAATCGACTTATAATATGGATTAATTATGCAAGTTGACGGATTCCAGACTCCAGATAGATCACATGTGATTGGGGAAGGACGGTGGTTGTGTGGGGGAGACAACGCTTCATATTCAAGTCAGAGACATGTTAAAACGTCCCGTGTTTCGCAAGGCAGAAGTCCTTGCTAGTGAACGCGCACTGGAGCGGTATGTTCGCTGGGTTCATATTATGGAGGTTCCTGAAGTAGGGGACTTGCTCAATGGCGGGGAATTGGTACTGACGACAGGCATTGGCTGGCAGGAAGGTGAGCAGCAAGGTCTGTCTTTTCTGCGTCAGTTAATTGCACGCGGGGCTGCCGGACTCTGTATGGAACTGGGGGATCACACCAAGTCGCAGCTCGGTGCCATGAAGGAAATTGCAGTCGCAGCGGATTTCCCATTGATCTGGTTCCACGAACAAGTCCGTTATATTGATATTACGCAAGATCTGCATTTCACCCTGATTCGCAGTCATCAGCGGATGATCGCCGAACTCGATAGTCTCACCACCTCATTTAACCAGCTTCTTCTGAATGGAGATGGCGTACAACCTCTGCTTCGATTATTGTCACGAACAACCGGATGTGCCGTGGCATTATATCCACTTGAAGGGGAAGCAAGTGCCGTTCCCTACTGCCCTCCAGAGGAGCTGGAGACTCGTCGGCAGGATTGGTTTTTGCAGCGGGAACATTTGGCGGGAGAGGATATTCCGAATTTAATGCGGCTGTCAGATAACATATTGCATGCGTTCAGCATGCCTGTTCGAGCGTTAGACTACACCTTTGCCGATCTTGTACTCATGCATCAGAAGCTGCCGGATCACGATTCAAGCATACCGATCAAACCCTCAGATGAATTCATCATTCAGGCACTGGAACGTTGCGCGGCCGCGATTGCCCAGGACTGGATGCGAACCAAATACATGGAAGAAAAACGCCGCTACAAGGAAGATATGTGGGTCATTGACTGGCTTAACGGACATCACTCCACGAAGGAAATCCATGAATATGTATCCACCGTTAATCCCCTTCTTGCAACGAGCAAAGCCACCATAATCTTATTCGACAGCAACCCCGCGTACACAGACAGCCTCAAACTTCAGAAATTATTGATCCAACGCAACATCGTTGCCCGTTCCGTGTTCACTCGGGAGAACTTCACCCTCTACAGCACCGTTCTGAACCACCAGATCATTCTTATCATTCTCGACCCACTCCCTGGATCTCAGCGCAAAAGCAGTCTCTGGCGCTGCATCGAACAGCTGCAGCAGCACGAACAGGAACAGACCCACTGCCTATTCTCAGGCCTGATCGGTATCGGTCATAGCTGCACGGACCTCTCCCGTCTCAAGGACAGCCTGGATTCTGCGAAGGAGACACTGCGAATCCAGAAGGACATCGGTGTGATGCAACAGCCCTTTTACAGTAATCTTCATTGTTACCGCATCATCGCCAGTATGAAGCAGAGTGGCAATCTGGATGATTTCATCGAAGAATATCTGGGGCCGCTCATCCGTTACGATGTAGAAAAAGGAGGTCAGCTGCTTCGCACGCTCAAGCAATATTTGGTCCTGTGCTGCTCCAAGCAAGAGACCGCCACCGCTCTATATATCGTCAGACAGACCCTGTATCACCGGTTGGACAAAATCGAAGTCCTTTTGGGAGAAGACTATATCCTCCCAGAGAAGCGGGTAGCGATCGAACTTGCACTCTATGCCTATGAGTACGTACACGGCCCGATCGCATGAAAAGCTTCAGCATGGTCTACGCTCCCCGTTGTTCCTGAAGCTGGCGAATCAGGATGTGACTGAACCACTTCCGTCCAGACGCCGTGCCCACGTATTGCTCTTGTTTCTCTTCGGGAAGATCCGGGTGCCCCCATATGACGTGAGCACCCTCCAGATGTTCCCGTACCGCATAGATCCGATAACCCTGTGCAACCATTCGCTCTATGGCGATCCTCTCGGCCTCAAACACATCATGATCCGACATCAGCTTCTCCCTCCATTCACTGCCGTCACAGGCTGTTTCATCGGTATAGGTGCGCCTGCATCATACTTGTTGCGCTTCACATATTGGCCTGCCCCTGCTGTTCCGGCATACTGCCGATCTCGAATGACATACTCCCCGCGGCACAACACCGTCACCGGACAACCCTGTACCTGCATACCTTCAAATGCACTGTAATCCACATTCATATGATGCGTATCTGCCGAGATCACCCTGTTTACAGATGGGTCAAAAATAACGATATCCGCATCTGTCCCTACAGCCAGAGTCCCTTTCTGCGGGAATAATCCAAATAACTTGCTCGCTCTTGTCGAACATAGATCGACCCACTGATTGAGCGTAATCCGCCCCATGGCTACACCTTCTGAATACAGAATGCTGAGGCGATCTTCGATGACGGGCCCACCGTTCGGAATTTTACTGAAATCATCCTTACCCAGATCCTTCTGCCCTTTGAAATTAAACGAACAATGATCGGAGCCGATCGTCTGCAACTGACCGCTTTTCAATGCATTCCACAACACTTCCTGATGTGCTGCTTCCCGTAGCGGTGGGGACCAAACATACTTTGCACCTTCAAAGTCCGGCTGATCCATGATCGACTGATCCAACGTCAAATACTGAGGACAGGTCTCCCCCAGATTCGGTAACCCATTTCACGCATACGCGCGATTTGCTCTACAGCCTCCGCACAGGTCACATGCACCACATACAACTGTGAATCCGCAAGTGCAGCCAAACGGGCCGCCCGGCCTGTCGCTTCTCCCTCCAGCATGGATGGGCGCGTTAAGGCATGATGAATTGGTTCCGTGCGCCCTTCGGCGAGCGCCTGTCGAACCAGCAGGTCAATGACATCCCCGTTCTCGGCATGTACCATGACGAGTGCGCCGTACTCTTTGGCCTTTTGCAACGTCTGGAATAGAATCCCGTCATCGGCCTGAAACTGGTTTTTATACGCCATGAACACCTTAAAGGATGACACACCCTCTTCTTCAATGATCTGCGGTAACTCTTCCAGCACCTGATCATTCATCTCGCCAATCATGAGATGGAAACCGTAGTCGATGGCGGCTTTACCCTCGGCTTTGGCATGCCACTCCTGGAGGGATTCAATTAATGGACGGCCTTTTTGTGTCAGGCAGAAATCAATGATCGTCGTTGTACCACCAAAGGCTGCCGCTGTTGTTCCCGTCGCAAAATCATCCGCCGTTACCGTTCCACCGAATGGCATATCCAGATGCGTATGCGGGTCGATCCCGCCCGGAATGACGTAACAGCCCACTGCATCCACAACCTCCGTTCGTTCGTCAGGCACCAGTCCGATGCCAATCTGTGTGATTTTACCCTTTTCGATCAAAATATCTGCTTCAAAGGTATCTGACGCTGTGACCAACACACCATTACGAATCAATTTGCGGGTACTCATGATATCGCCTCCTTGGTTGATTGATCTCTAACGGATTGCAGCATGGCAATCGCAGACTGACGTTCATTCCAGGTTACAGGTTCCTGCTCAGGTACAAGTTCAACCATGTCAATCGCCCCATCCACCGGGCAAACGATCGAACACAGATTACAACCAACACAGTCCTCTTCCACCACTTCCAGATAGGAGCCGGACGGGTCGGTCAACATATCAATACACTGATGCGAGGTGTCCTCACAAGCAATATGGCATTTGTTGCAATTGATGCAGACATCGCGGTTGATGCGGGCGACCACTTTGTAGTTCAGATCGAGATTGCCCCAATCCGAGTAACGCGGAACCGTCTGACCTACCAGTTCTGCTACACTGCTTAGACCCTTTTCATCCAAATAATCGTTCAGGCCATCAATCATGTCCTCCACAATGCGGAATCCATGATGCATCGCTGCGGTACATACCTGGACCCCTGTAGCACCCATGAGCAGAAACTCTGCCGTATCCCTCCAGTCGGATATGCCACCAATACCCGAGATCGGCACACCCACCTCCGGATTACGGGCGCACTCGGCAACCATGTTCAGTGCAATGGGCTTCACCGCTGGGCCACAATAACCGCCATGTGCTCCTTTGCCGCCCACATGGGGCACGGTATTCCACGAATCCAGATCCACACCAGCAAGAGAGTTAATGGTATTGATCAGGAGATCGCATCTGCGCCACCGCGGACAGCTGCCCGGGCTGTCGCCGTAATATCCGTGATATTCGGCGTGAGCTTGACAATCACCGGTGTGGTTGCCACTTCCTTCACCCACATCGTCTGGAGTTCGACCAGGTCAGGTTGCTGACCCGAGGCAGCTCCCATACCACGTTCGGCCATGCCATGCGGGCAGCCAAAGTTCAGCTCCAGCCCGTCGACGCCGACGGCTTCCACCTTTTTCACAATCTCATGCCACTTCTCCCGCGTAGGTTCAACCATCAGTGAAGCGACAACCGCACGATCCGGGAATCGCTTCTTGGTCTCGGCAATCTCCCGCAGGTTCACTTCCAGCGGACGATCGGATATCAATTCAATATTGTTAAACCCCGCCACCCGCTGTCCACCAAAATGGACCGCCGCGAAACGCGAGGATGTATTGATAATTGGCTCACCCAGCGTCTTCCACACCGCACCACCCCAACCCGCCTCGAACGCACGCTGAACCTGATATCCCGTATTGGTCGGTGGTGCAGAAGCCAGCCAAAATGGATTGGGTGATCGAATACCTGCCAGATTAATAGATAAGTCAGCCATAACGATCCCTCCTTGGTGTTGTTTGAACTTATTAGTTACACTGGACACTCCGATGACAGAACAACCTTCCGATCGCTGTTATTCCCAGATTTTTTTGATTCCTTTTCTAAAGGGAAAATCCGGGAATAAAGGCGAGCTTATGCTTCCGATGCAGCTTTCCTTCAGAAAGCTTTTAACTCCGTTTCTTCAGGTTCTTTCTGTCCTCTCCGTTTCGTGTAAATGTTTAGTTCAATGTATATCGTTGTATTGGATATTTGGTCGTGCTCAGGATCTCTGCGTAGAACGGGTGTTTCTAGATAGTACGCACCTAAATTCTAACGAACTGTACAGCTCTTATTGGGCTCATTAGCGGCACTTTCAAAATCTAACGAATCGTAAAAGTCTTATTTGGCTGTAGTAGCTCATTTCGGCTTCATTTCAACAGGCGTTCGTCAACATAAGACGTGTGAGATTCGTTAGATTTTCCAATTCTTCATAATTGCCACTATAAGGTGCGTAAGGTTCGTTAGCGCGTCAGGGACACCGCACCAGACCTCTCGCTCAGATCTACACCTTCAACACTCTAGCAGTCCCTTGCGCCCGCGCATCTCCTTCCACGCTTTCCGTGCACTCTCCACTTTTCTTTGTCTCCCTCACTGCTCACGCCGTCTCTTCCACCTGTCCAGGCAATGCCTTCATGACTGCCGCAGCAGCCAGCTTACCCTGCTGTGCAGCCGAGACAACCATCGCCTCACCCTGGCCCTGACCAAAAATAACGTCTCCTGCCGCATAGATCTGAGGATGCGAGGTACGGTACGTATGCGGATCGATCTCAACGACACCCCAGTGGTGACTCAGCCCAAACGCTTCAATTAATGGTAATAAACGATGCTGCCCAATCGCCCGGATGACCGTATCACATTCAATCACGAACTCCGATCCCTCCACAGGCACAGGCAACGCGCGCCCACCGCCAGGTGGGGTAATTAGCTCCATTTTCACACATTCCACAGCCTGAACCCGACCGTTCTCGTCTCCAATAATACGCTGCGGCATCGTAAACCAGCGGAACTCCACACCCTCCTGCTTGGCAAAAGTATATTCAAACGCATACGCCGTCATCTGGCTTTCCCCGCGTCGATATAACATCTGCACCCGCTCGGCACCAAGACGTACCGAACAGGTCGCTGCATCTACCGCCGTATTGCCCGCGCCAATAACGGCAACCTTCAGACCATTCAGCGCGGGCGGAACACCCTGCTTGGTAGACTCCACCAGTTCAATCGCATCATACACACCTTCCAGTGTTTCCCCTTCAATGCCCAGCATGGGTACTGAACCCATGCCACAGGCCAGAATGACCGCTTCATGCTGCTCCAGTAACTGCGAAGCAGGGATATCCACACCGATGCGCACCCCATAACGGATCTGTACACCAAGCGCTTCTACCTGCTCCACTTCCCATAGCGCAACCGATTCGGGCAGACGGAAGGATACGATGCCGTACGTATTCAGCCCACCGCCTTTGGGTTTGGCTTCATAGATCGTCACCTCATACCCTTCGCGCCCCAGTTCACGTGCAGCCGACAGTCCAGCAGGACCTGCTCCCACAACAGCAACATTTCTCCCATTGGCAGGTGCTGCCTGGAATAACGGCTCATTCTTCGCCCGTGCCCAGTCGGTGGCATAACGCTGCAAGTCACCAATCCGAATCGGCTTCGACGATTCGTTTAGCACACATGCGCCTTCACACAGCTCTTCCGTGGGACATACACGTGCGCAGCTGGCTCCAACCG
The DNA here is from genome assembly GCA_022836915.1 of Paenibacillus sp. OVF10. GTDB lineage: Bacteria > Bacillota > Bacilli > Paenibacillales > Paenibacillaceae > Paenibacillus. The sequence goes on from CP094668.1 coordinate 43,386, forward strand.
GATTCGCATCCATGATGGTGCGGGCCGATCCTTTCAGGTGCCCTGTTGATATTTTGCTAATAAAAGAAGGGATATTAATGTCGGTTGGACAGGCCTTGATACAAGGTGCATCGTAACAGTACAGACAGCGGTTCGATTCCTCCATCGCTTCCTTACCTGTCATGGCGGGTTTCATCTCGGCAAACCGACTCTCCCACCCATAATCGGATAACGTTGTTCCTGAGCTGTTCATCAATGTCATGCACCTCCTGAAGTTTGATTCGGGCTAGTTTCCAGCCACTTTTACAAACTAACCAGATGTTCGTACGTTTCCGGCCTGCGATCGCGGTAGAACTGCCACACATTACGCACCTCACGAATCATCTCCGTATCCATCTCGCCAATGACGACCTCATCCTGATCCCTGCTGCCGATCGCTACCATCCTGCCTCGCGGGTCGACCAGGTACGACTGTCCATAAAATTCACCCATATTCCATGGCGCTTCCACGCCGACACGGTTGATAGCTGCGACATAATAGCCGTTGGCTACCGCGTGAGCAGGCTGTTCCAGTTTCCACAGATATTCCGATGTACCCGCAACCGTAGCAGACGGATTGAATACAATCTCTGCCCCTGCCAGCCCAAGTAATCGTGCGCCTTCCGGAAAATGACGATCATAACAGATGTACACGCCGACTCTGGCGTAGGCCGTATCAAAAACCGGAAACCCGAGGTTGCCTGGTTTGAAATAATACTTTTCCCAGAACCCATTTGTACCCTCACCTGCTTCCACATGCGGGATATGATGTTTGCGGTATTTGCCCAGATATGAACCATCTGCATCAATGACGGCTGCCGTATTGTAATACGAAGCAATGCCCTCCACCTCGTACACCGGCAAAATAATCACCACTGCAAGCTCCTTCGCCAGCTCCTGAAAAAGCTTGGTCGTAGGTCCTTCCGGCACCGGTTCAGCGGATGCATACCATCTGGGATTCTGCTCTGTGCAAAAGTACGGTCCATAGAATACTTCCTGCAATCCGATGATCTTGGCCCCTCGTGCAGCAGCTTCACGGACCAGCGTAATGTGCTTCTGAACCGCAGCTTCTTTGTGCACCTCAACGGGAGCCGAACCTTCAATCTCATGAGAAGCTTGGATTAATCCGATGCTGATTTTGCCCATAACGTCACAACGCCTCCTCAGGTAAAATGGTTGGTTCATTCTCTCCACTGCACATCCTCCGAATGGTGCGATACAATACTTCCGTACCCAATCCAATATCCTCCGGGGAGGAATATTCACTGGGATGATGACTGATGCCGTCCTTGCTGCGGACAAAAATCATGCCATAATCACACACAAAAGAAAGGGCTAACGCATCATGGAACGGACCACTCATCAGTTCTGGCAAAGTAACCCCGATCTCTTCCGCGGATGAACGAATCACCGACATGATTGGCTCTGCACAATACCGCGGCTCACTGTTCGTATCCTCTGTCAGCGAATAAGTTAGACCATATCGGGAACTCACGTCATCCAAAATGTTCATCAATCGGGCTTCAAGCCGATTCCTGCGCTCCATCTGCATATCTCGTAAATCAACCGTGAAACTGACTTCCTCCGGGATGATATTCCGCGAATCTGGAAACACCCTCAGACTACCCACCGTACCTACGGTTGGAGCTTCCGGGTCTTCTCTCACCATGTCGTCAAAAGCCGCAATGACTTTGGCGCTGCCTACCAAAGCATCATGTCGCATTGCCATTGGAACGGAGCCAGCATGACCCGCCATACCTTTCATCGTCACCGTAAGCCATAGCGGGCCCGAGATGCCCGTCACCAGACCCACAGGAGCATTGAGTGCTTCCAGTACAGGCCCCTGCTCAATGTGCAGCTCCAGATAACTGCCTATGGAACCTGGCGGATAGATCGCTTCTTCAAAATCCGAAGGAGAACAGCCGAAGGCTTCCAGTGCCTCCCGGCGGGTCACTCCGTTTTTATCCTGCCGATCCAGTTCGCCTTCTTCCAACTGACCGGTTATGCCACGTGAGCCGAACAGGCCTTTGTTAAAACGGGAACCCTCTTCATCGCAAAAAGCAATCACCTCAATCGGCATACGGGGCTGAATGCCATTTTCGATCAAGCATTGCACCGCTTCGAGTGCGCCGAGCACACCAATCGCTCCATCATATCGACCGCCATATGGCTGAGAGTCGATATGGGAACCAATCATGAGGATCGGCAGCGCCTGATCCGCGCCTTCCAGACGACCAATCAGATTGCCGAAGGCATCAAGTCGTGTCGTCAGACCGGCCTTTTCCATCCAGAGACGAACCTGAATGATGCCGTCCATATCTTCCGGGGTCAGGGCAAGTCGGCAGACACCCGTCTCCGCGATTCGGCCAATGCGTGATAACTGCTCAATTCGTTCATTCAACCGAAGCTCATTAATGAGTTTGCCTGTTGTGGTCTGCATCCTCCCTCGCCTCCTTGCGCATATTTATGGTGTTAACCTGCGTCCAGACTACGTAGTGCAACGAGCAAGCTACCCGCGATCAGATCCAGCTCTTCCTCGGTGGTTACAAACGGTGGGGAGATCGTCAAAATGTTTGCAAACCCCGGCACGGTATCACCGTTCTTGCCAATCAGAATGCCATCCCTTTTACAACTGGCGAGCACCTTCATTACTTTATCCGCTTCCGCAGGAGAACCATCTGCTTCAATCAATTCCACCCCACAGGCGAATCCAAATGAACGGATATCCCCCACAATGGACAGCTCTAGCAAAGGTTCCAGCTTCTCACGAAGCAGATAACCCAGTTCCTCCGCGCGGCTGACCAAATTCTCTCGTTCCAGAACCTCCAGATTCGTCAGTGCCACCCGGCAGGAAACGGGATTCCCGCCAAAGGTATTCACATGGCGAAAATGGGCATCCGGTCCGGGTTCCCGGAACGTGTCATACAGATCGGCTCGCACGGCCGTTGCTGAGAGCGGTGAATACGCACTGGTCATGCCTTTTGCCATCGTCACAATATCTGGCTGTATGCCGTAGTTCTGATGACCAAACTTCTGCCCCGAGCGGCCAAAACCACAGATTACCTCATCTACAATGAGCAGCACTCCATAGCGCTGACAGATCTCTTGCACGGTGCGCATATAATCCGGCGGGGGCACAATCATGCCGCCTCCTGTGATCACCGGCTCCATAATTACTGCGGCAACCGTCTCAGGACCTTCCCAACGAATCACCTCTTCATAGATGGTTGCACATTCGAGTCCGCATCCATCTTTGTTCCGTCCAAACGGACAGCGGTAACAATACGGTGGCGGAACATGAGAGAAACCTACGCCGAGCGGCTCGTACTTGATCTTGCGAGCGGCTTGCCCGGTCGCGCCCAGCGCGCCCATGGAGTTGCCGTGATAGGCACGGTGACGGGAGATGAATTTGTGCCGAGTAGGCTCACCATTCTGATGGTGATACTGACGGGCTATTTTGAAAGCCACCTCATTTGCATCTGAACCCGAGTTGGAGAAGAATATTCGATATTCCCCTCCAGCCAGTCATTCAGCTTCTCCGCCAGCAAAATCGCCGGTTCGTGACTCTGCGTCATCGGTACGTAAGCGAGTGCTTTCATCTGTTCGTAGGCACTTCTCGCAATCTCCTCACGGCCATGCCCCACATTCACACACCACAGTCCAGACATCGCATCCAGATAACGTGTACCATCCTGATCAGTAATCCAGCTGCCCTCCCCACTTACCGCAATCATTGGATGATCGTTATGAGGCGAGATGTGATGCCACACGTATTTGCGATCCTTCTCCAGCCATTCTTCCTTCGTACCGCCAAGCGGCTGCGGCTGCTGATCTACAGAACTCATTCGTCATCCTCCTCCACGCTTATTTCACCGCTTCTTCATAGATGCTTTTCTCCAGCGCTTCATCCAGATTTGCGGCTTTTTTGATCAGGCCATAGTTCAGTGCAATATCCGCAGTTCGGGTAAATGACTCATCCACAAAACTGCCGACTTGCTGCTCCGTAAATCCTTCCGGGCGAATCAGCTTTGCAATCTCTTCGAGCATTGTGACCTGATGTTCACGAGTGGTGCTGCCCTCCGTCACATTACTCATCACGATATCCACCGTCTCATCCTGATTGTCGATGGCGTAATTCCAGCCTTTCAGAATGGCACGAGTCACTTTAACCGCAAGCTCACGGTTGCTGTCTACCCATTCCTTCTTGGCAATCAGCGTATCCTCCAGCATGCCAACACCAGCATCTTCAATGTTGAATACATCCAGATCGGATTCTTTTGTTCCACTTTCCAGCACCACGTGATATTCGTTGTAGATCGTTGCCGTCGCCACATCTACCTGATCATTGAAAAACTGATCCATCGTGAACCCCTGCTTCACCAGTTCAATGTCTTTCTTTGGATCCAGGCCATTCTTCTCCATGAACGCGAGCACCTGAAACTGCTGACTGCCGAACCAGGTACTGACCTTTTTCCTTTCATCTGAGCGGGATCGGTAATACCTAGAGACTTCTTGGCAATCAAGCGATAACTGCTCTTCTGTGAGATCTGGGCGAGCGAGACGAGCGGCAGACCGTTATCCCGGCTGACCAACAGACTGTCTACTCCCGTGATCCCCACATCGGCCGCACCATTGACCACCTGCTGCTCAATCACGATATCCGGCCCACCTGGAATAATCTCGGCATCAATGCCTTCATCTGCAAAAACCTTTTTCCTTCGCTGCGTAAATCCCGGCAAATTGCGCCTGCGGCACCCATTTCAGTTGGATTTTCACTTTGGTTAAAGGTTGATCTGCTTCGCCCGCTCCTCCTGAACTCGCAGCAACAGGCTCAGTAGCCGGCTCGGACTTCGTAGAACATGCGCCCAGCATCGTAACAACCAACAGGACCAATACCAGCAAACCCGGCTTCAACGTTTTGTACATGTACAGAACAACCCCTGTTTATATACGATTTTTCAATCAGGTATTACGATCTATGAATCTATGGTTGTTACCCTGATGTACGTTAGTGATCTGTGCGTGCACGATTCCACGGAATGAGTCGTTTTTCTGCCAGGACAACCGCTTCATACAACACAATACCGAGCGCGGCGGCGATGACAATGCAGGACCAGGCCAAGGGCATGTTCGCCAGTCGAATCTGATCCGAGAGCAAGTATCCGAGCCCTTGTGAGGCTATGAAAAATTCACCCACAATGGCCCCGATAATACTGGTCGACATGTTGATCTTCAGTCCTGCAAAGAGGAAGGCAGCGCGTGAGGCAGTCTTAGCTTCCAAAAAACTGCATCCTGCTTGCAGCAAGGCCACTCAGCAGATCACTGTACTGCGGCTGAATGGAAGTCAGTCCTTTGAATAGGCTAACGGCCATGGCGGCCATCGTAATCACCGTGACAACAGCAATACGCGACCATATCCCGTCTCCAAACCAATTGTTCATAATTGGGGCAAGAGCCACGATCGGAACAGCGTTCAGTGCAGACAGAACCGTAACCGCCGCCCTGCCGCTTGTTGGGAAGAACGATGCACCTGCCGCTGCCAGAGCGCCGAGCAGTGAGCCGAGCAAGAAACCTCCCAGCATTTCGGCTCCGCTGTACACCGCATAACGAAAGAGCATATTGGCATTTTCCTGTATCGATGCCGCAATCGCGGAAGGCACAGGCAGTTGGTAGCTTTCCAGCGAGAATATCCAATGAAACAGCCTGAGCTGCCAGAGAGCGAGAAACATCACACCTGCCCCCAAGGAAGCATGCTCAGTACAATTGAGCGCCCGCGAACGCTGGTTCCCGATCTGGCCTTTTCGGCTTGTCCCTGTTGTCCATGAATTTCCGATCCAGGGGCAGATGTCACCTGTGAACCCGTGAGGGGCGTAGCTGCTCCAGTTACAGCAGCAATTGCCACACCTTCATCACGCTTCCGTTGCAAAACTCTACCTTCACTCATGTGGCATCACCTCCTTTGGCCCTGAACTCAGGCTGCCAGGGGTTAGCCAACGTTCAGCCAGACTGATGACCAGATACGAGATCAGGCCAATGCCAATGCTAAGCATGATGGTGGCCCAGAACATGCCAACTTGGGCATGGCCGTAATATAACGAACTGACCATCAGGACGCCGAGTCCGTCGGGAGCGCCCATCAATTCCACAACGATGGAGGAAGTCACCGCGAGCGGAGCAGCTATTTTCATACCAGAAAATAGTCCCGGTAGTGCTGAGGGCAGCAGACATTTGATATATCGTGCGGTCAGTGAAGCTCCACAGGAACGCATAAGTTCCAGATGCTCTGGTGCTGCACTTTTCAATCCTTTTAACGTATGGATAATGATCGGGAAGAAGGTGACATACGCCGCCATAACAATTCGGGCCCACTCCGCGTTGTGGATGATGCCGTACACGATTGGTGCGAGACCAATAACCGGAACCATCTGTGAGGAGACAACATATGGCGATAACGTGCGCTCCAGCCAGATAGCCCCACTCATGAGTAGAGCCAGACCCAGACCAAGCAGCGTTCCCCTGCAAAACCAATGGCTGCATTGCCAAAGGTGACAGCCCCTGCTCTGCCAGCGTACCCGAGTAACGAAACAAGGCTACAAGGACATCATGCAGATAAGGAAGGCGAGACGCCGCCTGCTGGGGTGACAGGAACAGTTGGAGCATCCAGGCGATTCCTTCCCACAGCATCAATACGGATACAATCCAGATGACGATCCAAGATCGATATCCTGGTTTAAAGAACCTCAGGGACATGAGATTCATCACGCTCCTCGTAGAAGCAATTGCGAATGGTTGTGATCATGTGGTAGAAAGCTTCCGTTTCTCTCAGTTCACTATGGCGGTCAGAAGGCAGATTAACAGAATGAATGGAGTGCACTTGCCCCGGATGCGCCGAGAGTACGATGATCCGGTCGGACAGAAATACGGCTTCGGGGATGCTGTGTGTGACAAAGAGGAAGGTCTTGCCTGTTGAGCGCTTGATCTCAAGCAGCTCCAATTGAAGTTTTTCTTTGGTGAATTCGTCCAGGGCGGAAAAGGGTTCATCCATGAGCAGCAATGGTGGATCAAGCGCAAGGGCTCGTGCAATGGATACACGTTGCTGCATCCCTCCACTGAGTTGCCATGGATAATGGTCGGCGAAGCGAGTTAGTCCTACCATTTCAAGCAGTTCACTACTAATGCGGCGGCACTCCTTACGGCGGGTACCCAGCAGTTCCAAGGGCAATTCCACATTGTGACGAACGGTGCGCCAATCGAACAAGGCTGGTGTCTGGAAGACAATGCCGAACTGTCGCTGTAGCCGGGCCCGCTCAGGCTCCTGACCTGCAATGCGTACGTTGCCTGAGGTAGGTTGAAGTAGATCACCCACCAGCCGGAGCAAGGTCGACTTGCCGCAGCCGGAAGGGCCCAGCAGAGAGACAAACTCATTGGACTGGATCTGGAATGTAACATCCGACAAGGCAGTGACCTGTTGTGTACCTGTGCCAAAAACAACGGACACATGATCTACATCAATATGGCAGGCTTCGGGGACTGTAGCTGAGGATATGGAGGACATGGGCATTCTCCTTTGTGGGAAGTTGTTTTCATTGCACACCAAGGCTGAATGGGAGGTTTATATACACGAACGTAACAGGTTTTGCTTGTTAGATAATACTATATCGCTTTGGGCGGGGATTACATTATACAGTGTGTTTTGAGTATGGGCCTGTTCATGTTACACAATGTAAAATGAGATGGATTCTCAGATACATCCATGTGAGTTTTCTTCGTAGATAGCTAACATTCAATTCACCTAACAACAAGCGCACAATCATTTGTATTTATTGATTAAATATTCGGAAAATATGACATATCCCCTCGTATTCTTGTTCGTTTTCTTGTATAAAGATTGAATAGACGTACAAGGGCTTCCACCTCAACGTGAGTCAACGATCCTGAATGATGAAGGCGGTATCACTGTTCTGGATCAATCACCACGCAGGTTGGATTCCTCTGTCACATATCACTTTGAAAATCACATATATAGGTCTATCCAAAGATCAGTAGAACGAAGCTTTCAAATCCAGAAATCGGGGTGGTCATGATGTTTGATTGGCTGGGATGGAAAAAGGATTGCCGCTGTGGCGATCGTATCGGTTGAACGCACATATGAAAGAAGATGTGGAACAGATTTTTGAGGGGATTGCCGAAACGAGACGGCAACTTATGATGGACTGGGCAGATGAACAATGGAATCACCTGGATCGTTTGCTTCAACAGATACAGTCGGTCCAATTACAGGATGTATTACAAGGTTCACAGCAACTAAGCAAACTAGATGCATGGTTTCAATCCAGTTATATTCGAGCCGTAGACAGTACGGAGCTATTCATGCTGAACGAACAGAATCAGGTGGTATTCTCTACATATAAGAAACATATTGGACAGATTTATGAAGATTACGAAGCTTTAATTGGACCAGGATTGAAATACTCCAGAGCAGATCGTCATGGCAAAAAATGCTTGTATGGTCCATATTCTGATCCACTGACGTTGGATATTGGTCCACGCTCGTCCAATTTTCACGATGATGTCACCTTGCTGTTTATCTCCCCAATCCTGCAGGAAGGTCGATATGTCGGTTCATTATGCAGCCGAGTACCCGGGGATGTACTCGGTGACCTGATCCAACGAGAATCAGGTCATATCTATCCCGATTCTGGTGACAATTATCTCTTTATGGCTGAGTCGATATTAAGGCCCCATCTGCAACCCGGTACCGCCTTATCTCGAAGCCGCTTCGAAGACCGCACCTTTACGCATGGGGAAAACCTCAAAGATGGTGTCACCACCGAATGGGGTATCGTTTCCGTTAAGGAGCATACCGAGCTGGAACTCATGTTCACTGATCCGTCGACCGGAGAACTGCACCCCGGGGTAGCAAACACCATTCAGAATGGTTCCAATCTGTTCGTGGCTTTTCCCGGCTACTCGGATTACCGCCATATTTCTGTGATCGGTAAAGGCATCACCTTCCAGCTGCCACACTGTCCTGATCGCTGGGGTATGATGTGTGAAGGGGATCTGGAGGAAGTGTATCGGATACGAAGCATCGGCTGGCGCCAGTTCAAGCAGCACAGTCTCTTCACGCTTTTGTCAGGCGTTGCAGGAGCCGCTCTTGTCTATGCCCTCACTGGTAGTGGTTGGAGTGCGGCAGCAATGGCCGCTTTTAATGTGTTATTCGGATTCTTCACTGCATTACAGCAGCATCGTAGCCAATATCGACGGGTTCATGAAGACTTACGCCGCATCAGCCGATTTATTCGAATTAACGCCGAAGGCAGGGGGATCTGACCCAACGTCTAGACACGTCTGCTTTTGCCCAAGACGAATCGGGTGAACTGGCGAAGTGGATCAACAACATGATTGACTCTCTGGAAGGCATTATGCTGAAGGTACAACTTGCCACGGTAGACGTTATGGACAACCAGTATCAGATGCGAACTTCAACAGAGACAACCCAGGGTACGACTGAGCGTGTGAACCACAAGCTTGGTTCGATGATTCAGGCCATTCGCACCCAACTGGAAGATCTCGATCAGGCCAGAATCGCTGCCGATCACATGCGCATAACGCTGCAACAACTGGAGACCTCTGCAACCGAACAGATCGGCGTGGCCCAGCAGGAAGTGGAACGAATCGGCGACAAAATGACCCAAATCTCAGGAGCGGTATCCGATACCAACCGTACCATCCTGTCCTTCATGGATACGATGAAAGAGATTTACCGTGCACTGGCTGTCATTGATGAAATTTCAGCTCAGACCAACCTGCTGGCTCTCAATGCTACCATTGAGGCTGCACGCGTGGGCGAACATGGTCAAGGCTTCTCGGTCGTGGCAGGGGAAATCCGCAAGCTGGCCGAGTTATCCCGCTCTTCTACTGAAAATATTCATCAGATTCTGGACCGAATCTCAACGGCAGCAGGAGCTGCATCTCAATTAATCACAGAGGGTGATCAGGTACTGGCTGAAGGAACAACACTGGTTCAGGCCGCTTCGCAACTTCTGCAAAATGCTACCGCTGAAGAACCTGAGCGCACACAAGTCGTGGATCAAGTGGTCATGCTGATGGAGAATATTGCTGCAATCAGCCATCAAAATCGGGCGACTTCTGCTGAGGTAGAAGCTGAGATGATGGAGCTGATTCATGATATGTTGCAGGTTCAGCATTCTTCGCATAACGTGGAAGCCATTACGGTCTTTCTGCAACAACTCGTGGGACAATTCCATCTGAATCACCCCGCCAAAAATACTGTCATCTGACGTCATCGTTGACGCGGATTGGAGAAATAGCTAAAATTTGATGCAACTGTTCCTTTTGAAATTGTCGTATCATTTATAATAGAAGATTTCCAATCTGAACCGATGAAAGGGTGGTCTGCATGGAACTGCTTCAGGATTCATTTGGCCGGATACATGACTACATCCGTATTTCTGTTACGGACCGCTGTAATTTACGCTGTGTGTACTGCATGCCTGCAGAGGGCATGGAATTTGCTCCACATGATGAGATTATGAGCTACGAAGAAATAGCACAGGTGCTGAAAGTGCTTGCTCCAATGGGCATGCGCAAAGTCCGGCTCACCGGGGGCGAACCGTTGGTACGCAAGGATCTGCATAAGCTCGTCAGCATGATCTCGGCAATTGACGGGATTGACGATATTGCCCTGACTACTAACGCTCTTCTACTGGATAAGCAAGCTCAGGCATTGAAAGACGCTGGATTGAACCGGATTAACATCAGTCTAGATTCCCTGCGAGCTGATCGCTTCTCCATGATTACCCGCGGCGGAGATGTGAACAAGGTACTGAAAGGCATTGAAGCTGCAACAGCCGCTGGCCTTGCTCCGATCAAGCTGAATGTTGTGCTGATGAAGGGTATCAACGATGATGAAATCAAGGATTTTATTGCAATGACGATTGATCAACCTCTTCATGTACGTTTTATTGAATATATGCCGATTGGACAGGCTTCGGATTCATGGCGCAAATCTTATTTGCCGCTGGAAGCCGTGACAGATGTATGTGCTGAAGCAGGCTGGACGGTAGAAAATACAACAGGCCCTGCGGGCAATGGCCCATCACGCAATATGAAAATTGTGGGCTCCGAAGGCACATTTGGATTGATTCATCCCGTGAGTGATCATTTCTGTGACAATTGCAACCGACTTCGGCTGACCGCTGACGGACATATCAAAGCCTGCCTCTACTGGTCAGATGAGTATAATGTTCGTCGCTTCGTGGATGATCCAGATGCCATGGCGGCACTTTTCCTCAAAGCGTTAGGTACGAAACCAAAGAACCATGAGATGGCTCTGGCTTTGGAACAAAAAATGCAATCTCATACGCCGACTGTACGGCGCATGTCCCAGATTGGCGGATAACAACAGTACGCATATAACACAACCGCGTATTACTGCGTACGTACGGTACATATTTGTACCGTCAGGATGACCTCTTCACACAACGGATGAGGTAACGCTGGCGCGGTGAACCCTTACGTAAATCAGCATCCATCACGTGAAGTGGAGCGTGTCATATGGCAAAGGTGGATAGCCAAAGCAGACAAGAACATGATGTTCTTGTCTGCTTTTTCGTTATGTTTTCATAAATTCCCGAAAAACTTCCATTCTCCTGTTTCATTTGTTGAAAATTTAATTAATATACTTTATGCCCTTATTAGGCCTTCAAGATTAACCTCATTCTGACGATGTATACAATACATCTAGATGATACATATACATTATAGGAGCTGAATCTTATTGAACATCGTTGAAGCACTCGTTGCAGCCAGTCCATATTTTAAAATTATGCTGAAAGAACACGATATCATGATTGCGGTAACCGATACCGAGAAGTTCTGGTATTATGTTCCCAGCAACGAGCTTGATCTGGGCATCAAGGCAGGAGACCCCGTTTCCCTCGATGACCCTACACTCCGCCGGGCACTTATACATGGGGAAACTTCAGCGAACCGAATTGATGCAAAATTCTATGGCACATCAATCAACTCGGCGGCTACCCCACTTCGGGATGAGCAAGGAAATATCGTGGGTACACTTGCCATCGGTTTCTCTCTTCAGAATGAGGAAAAACTGGAGTACTTCACTGAATTGATCGGCGGGATCAGCGGAAAATTAACAGATATGGTGCAGACGGTAGCTGCCCAATCCGAGCAGTTGACGGCCTCTTCCACGCAGATTTTGGATAATACCCGCATGGCTGTACAGAACTCAGGCGAAGTTAATAAGGTCGCCGCATTCATCCGTGAAATCTCAGAACAGACCAATCTACTGGGGCTGAATGCAGCCATCGAAGCGGCCCGAGCCGGTGAAGCAGGTGCCGGATTTAGCGTCGTTGCATCTGAAGTGCGTAAACTTTCTACAGGTACCAAAGAAGCTACGGTGAATATCGAACGTTCCTTGAAGGATGTTCAGCATTCCATTCAGCAGATGGAGCAAGAGATCACATCCATCTCACAGTCTAGCAACCAACAAGCGGTGCTGGTAACCGAGTTCAGCGAGGTCATTGATCAGTTGAACAGTGTAAGCCGTGATCTGAAAGTGTTTATTGAATCCATGTTACTGAAGGCAGAATAAATCCGATTACGATGACCTTAACTCAAATGAGCAACCATATATAATAGACGCTACACCAAAGCGTTATCGAGCACTACATGTTCCAACTCAATAACTAGATCACCAGGCTATGCTGATCACCAATTTCAGCATCCACATTGAACTCTTCGTGCGATTAACGTCACGGGGAGTTTTTTATTTTAACAAGTTGTACCAGCCACATCGCAGTCCTTCTAGGAATAGATGAGCTTCCACAGCATCATACATGCCAGCCCAACCATGACTACAGCGGACAACCGATTAAACACCAGACTGATGCGTCCAGTTCGATCCGTTCTCCCAATCACCCTGCCTGCACCTGCAAGTCCCAAGAACCATATCCAAGATACTACCGCGGCTGTCAGGGCAAAATAGACGCGCTCCACCCCTTCATACTGAAGTGAACTGGTGCCAATCACAGCAACCGTGTCCAGCAGAGCATGCGGATTGAGTAAAGACACCGATGCGGCAAACGCAATCTGTCGCCCCGCTGACATTACCGTCCCCGAACCTTCCACAGATTCGGATGACCTCCAGATACTCCATGCCATATACAGCAAAAACAAGCTTCCTGCGCCATACAACACATTCGCCAGCAATGGCCATTGCAGCAAAATGAGCGACACCCCTCCGACGGCTGCCCCGATCAACAACGTATCACTGACCCCTGCCGTTATTACAGCAGGCAGGGCATGTATATAACGCCTCTGGCTCATGCCCTGGTTAAAAATAAATACATTCTGCACACCCAGTGGCAAGATCAGGCCAAACGCCAGAACCACTGCATGAATAACAACCTCCATCGTTCTTCCCCCTTATCTCTGTCCTCCATATTAGGGCAGATGATAACTGACGTAACCAACCACTTGGATGGCATCAGACCCAACCAAATGATATAGTGTTTGTTACAAAGAAAAACGGAGGTGATTCTGCCGGTTATGGAACGCTCTGATTCCCGGCTAAACATGGGTTGGAAGCCAAATCCTTCTCTCGACTTGCCCTTATATCGCCAGATTGAAGCCTATATCCGGCAGAAAATCACAACGGGCGAATGGTCCGCAGGATACCGTCTCCCATCACAGCGAATATGGGCTGAGTCCATGGGAGTAAACCGCAGTACATTGGTCACTGCCCTTGATAATCTGGCCGCCGCGGGTCTGCTTGAAGGCAGACATGGCGGGGAACTTATATTTCCGGCTCCGGTTGGCATGGCATGGCTCACGGAGCCATGCCCAACTGGAACGAAGCCATTGAGGAGGGCTGGTATTATCCCAACCTGCCCGAGATCCAGCAGATTAATCAGGCTGAATTCAGGCCTGGCATCATACGTCTTGGTACAGGGGAACTTGCCCCGGACCTGATGCCTCAGGATGCTTTTAACGACATTCTGTACTCCCTGTCCCATCGTTCTCGTACACTGAACTACCTGGAACCTCAAGGAAGCCTGGAGCTTCGTGAGGCTTTATCCGTCCATTTGCAGATTACCGGCATTCAGGCCTCTCCAGATTCCATACTGATTGTATCCGGTTCTCTTCAGGCGCTGCACTTGATTTCGGTCGGACTGCTCCCTCGCGGATCAGCGGTTCTGCTGGAAAAACCGTCGTATCTCTATTCCATTCACGCCTTTCAGTCAGCAGGGTTGAAAATGAGTGGTATCCCGATGGATAACGAAGGCCTACACATTGCACGCCTGGAGGATGCTGCGCAGCATGTCAAAGATCAAGATCATATCTCGCTTCTCTACACGATCCCGAGCTTTCACAATCCCACCAGCTCTGTCATGAGTGATCACCGCCGGGAAGAACTCATGACCACCGCTCGAACACTAGGCATCTCCATACTGGAGGATGCCGCCTACGGTGATCTATGGCTGGATACACCTCCTCCGTCATCACTGAAGGCGCGTGATCAGGAAGGACGGGTGCTGCATATGGGTACTCTGTCAAAGGCAGTCAGTCCCGGTCTGCGCCTCGGATGGCTGGTTGGGCCAGAGCCGGTCATTCGCCGTCTCGCAGATATCAAGATGCAGACCGATTATGGCACCAGTTCACTCGCCCAAGAAGCTGCTGCCCTGTGGTTCGCAGAAGGACATCATGCAGGACATATGGAACGCCTTCGCCCTGAGTTACGCAAACGAAGAGACTTCATGCTGGATCTGTTGCAACAGCACTTTCATGGCATAGCGGATTGGGAAATACCCGCTGGGGGCTTTTATATCTGGCTGCAATTCACTGTATCCCCTCTCTCTATCCGCCAGTTGTTCCATACCTGTCTGGAGCAGGATGTACTTATCCACCCGGGCTATCTGTATGACAGGCTGGACGCGAGTCACATTCGGCTCTCATACGCGTATGCTTCACCTGATGAGATGGAACGTGGAATACAATGCCTCGCAGAGGCCGTCCACAGACTTATAGACTCTGGCTCCTGACTTCGAATGTTGGTTCCTGATTTCACCACAAAAAAACAGCCTTGACCTGGAAGGACCATGTCCTTCAGATCAAGGCTATTCGCGTAAGTTTCGTAAGTTTGTCGGAATACCAGTACGGGCAAATACCAGCTGCGCTGCGGGATACCTTTGAATGTTTTACCCTTTGACCGCACCCTCCGCAATCCCCTCCATGATAAACTTCTGGAAGAACGCATAGATCAGAATAACTGGAATCGCAGTCAGTACCAGGGAGGACAGAATCAACGGCCATTCCTTGTTATATTCACCAAACAGCATGTTCGTGGACAGAATCAGCGTATAACGATTCACATCGGTCAACATGAGCAGTGGCAGCAAGAAGTCATTCCAGATCCACAGGAAGTCCAGAATTGCGATGGTGACTGTGATCGGAAGCAGCAGCGGGAAGATAATCTGGAAGAACGTCTGGAACTCATTACATCCGTCAATCTGAGCCGACTCCTCCAATTCACGCGGAATGGACTTCACAAACCCGTGATAGAGGAAGATTGCCATGTTCACACCAAGCCCGATATAGATCAGGGCCAATCCGTACGTGCTTCCTTGCACCCCCATGCCTTTGGCTACCCGTGTCAGCGGAATCATGATTGAGTGGAACGGTACCAGCATGGATGCAACAAACAGGAAGAAGATCAGGTTGCTCAAGCGGCCGGAGGTACGTGACAACTTGTATCCCGCAAGTGAGGCACAGAAGACGATTCCCCCGATCCCCAGAAAGGATACAATCGCCGAGTTCATCGAACTGCCCAACAGATTGATTTTGTTAAACGCGTCCGAATAATTCTCCCAGTGAAGCGTTGTTGGCAGCGCGATAAAGGACTGGAACATCTCACCCTGTGTTTTGAAAGAGTTCACAACCGCCATGTAGATCGGCAGCATGGCGACGAGAGAGCCCAGAATCAGCAGCAGTCGAATCAGATAACTGTTCAGTCGTTGCATCCTCATGCTTCCACCTCTTTCTTCTTCATGACGGTGATCTGGATGAGTGTAAAGATGAGCACGATGATGAACAGCACAACCGATTTGGCACTCGCATAGCCGTATCTGAAGTTATTGGAGAACGCTTCTTCATAGATGTTCATCGTGATAACCTGCGTGGCCCGACCCGGTCCACCACCAGTCAGTCCGTACACCACTTCGAACACTTTAAATGCTCCGTTCAACGTCAGGAAGAAACAGATGGTCACGGCATGAGTAATCATCGGCAACACCACATTGCGCAGTACCTGGAATGCGTTGGCCCCATCAATAACAGCCGCTTCCTTGAGACTTTTTGGCACCCCTGGAGAGCGGCCAGATAGATGATCATCATATACCCTACACCGTTCCAGAGCGATACGATCAGAATGGAGTAAAATGAAAACTTCGGATCACCCAGCCACTGCTGGTCGAGGAACGAAAAAGCCAGTTTCTCTGCGAGTTGTGGTAACACCTGAGAGAAGATGAATGTCCACATGAAAGCACTGATGATTGTACTGATCATGTTAGGCATGAAGAACAGCGTCCGGAAAAGCCCTTTGCTGCGCGTCCGTGACTCTATCAACACGGCGAGTAACAAGGCAATTCCATTTTGCAGAATCAGCATAAATATTACATATTTCATCGTGAACCACAGGGAGTTCAGAAAGTCGGGATCTTCTTTGAACAATTCCACAAAGTTGCCCAGACCGATAAAACTGTAATCCAGATTGAGTCCGTTCCAATCCGTCAGACTATAGAACATGCCACTAAACGTGGGATACAGCAGGAAAATCGCATAGATGACAAAGGCAGGCGCAGTGAACGCGAGCAGTGACAGATACTTCTTGAACACATTCGTAGCCATTGGTTCTCCCCTTTTCACTCGAAGCGGATGATTGTAAACGAGGGAACGAAGAACGTTCTGCCTGCCATATCATCTGCTTGGAGACTGCGACGAAATAAAGTACCGCTAATTTGTTGACAAAACTCCCAAAACCGTTGAGATTTTGCCAACAAAAGCAGGTACTAAATTTCTCGCAACTCCTTACTTGTTGACCTTGTTGTAGGATTTCCACGCCTTGTCGAGCGCATCGATAACCTGCTGTTGATTTAGTTGTCCAGAGTAGTAGCCTTGCAACGCTTTGCCTGACTCGTCTTTCACCGCTTGAGGAAGGGATGGGTCCTCATAAGCTTTACCTTCACTCACATATTTCTGGGCATCGTCTACCCACGGGAAGCTCTTGAAGTCATGGATCTTGGCAATCGGATTGAACTTGAGTGCTTCGAAGAATGCACTTGAATCCTTGTCATCGAGAATGTAGTTCACGAAATCGAGTGCCACTTCTTTGTTTTTGCTAGATGACGATACTGCCAGTGAAGTGGAGGTGCTCAGATTGATTTTGGTATCATCCGGATTGTCATTGATCGGCATTGGTGCTACACCAAAGTTAAAGTCCGGGTTGGACTTCAGAATCGTTTCGGCAAACCATGGTCCCTGAATCCACATCGCGGCGCTTCCTGATGCGAAGGCTGCTGAACCATCATCTCCACCCACTTCCAGCGCTTTGTCTGTTCCATTGGCATTGACGAGATCGAAGATATCAAACAATGCTTTCATATCGGAAAAGGAGCCCTGATCCTGATTCATCTTCTCCACGAAGTCTTTGTGCTCAGACTGAGTTAATGCACCCACGGTAAGTGGCAGGAATAATTGCGGAATCCAGGCTTCTTTGTAGGACAGTTCAAACGGTGTAATGTTGGCTGCTTTGAGTTTCTCCACGACCGCTTTCATTTCCGTTAACGTCGTTGGCACTTCCAGCCCTTGCTCTTTGAAAATATCTTTATTGTACAGATAGCCCCATGATACTGTTTCCAATGGAACAGCTACGATTTTGCCCTCCGCATCCGTTATGGAAGGCTTAACCGAATCCAGCAGCTTATCGACAAAGGGTTGGCCCGACAGGTCTTCCAGATAACCAGCTTTGCTGAACGGTGGAATCTCATTGACCGCATGCAAGGCAAACACATCCGGTGCATCATTGGAGGCGAGACGAGTCTTCAGAATCTGAGGGGCATTGTCCGCTGGCGGCATCTCCAGTTGCACGTTCACCTCAATGTTTTTCTCTGCTTTCTCCTTGGCTTTGAACTGTTCTATATATTTATCGTAATGTTCTTTCAGCCGAGGTTGTGCAACGAATACTTTGAGTGATACCGTGCTGCCTGACGCCGACTCCTCCTGCCCATTGTCCGTTCCTGCATTGGAACCGCAACCTGCGAGCAGAACACTGACCAGTACCGCACTTGCTACGCTTTTCCATACTTTCATCTCTTATGACCTCCCGGTGTGTAACTGGTTTGTCTTTCATAGACTCATTATATATCAGAGAATGAAAGCGCTTCATTGGACAAAATTAGACTTGTGTATTGGATTATTTTAAACCTTAATCCTGCCACAAATGCTCTCTCGAACGGCTCATTCCGTGCTACTGCTTGAATTGCCTGACATACGAGGTTGTCCCTTCCGCATCTCCCCTGGAGATATTCCGAAATGCTTCTTGAAAACCCGATAGAAGTAGGACACATCTTCATAACCCGCCATCTCGGCAACATGCTTGAACGGAATCTGTTCATCCATCACCCATTCTTTCGCTCTCGTCATACGTAATTGGATAACATAGTCGGTCACGTTCACCTCATACTCTTTCTTGAATACCTTGCTGAGATATTCCTTGCTGACAAAAAAGATCTGGGCGAGTTGCTCCAGCGTAATCATCTCCATACAGTGCTGCTCAATGTATTGCTTTACCTCATTCAGGTTCAGCTTGTTCTTGAATTTACGCTGCGCAATCAGCTGCTCCAAAGCCTGGTAGTATGGAGTTGAAATCCATGTGATCGTGGATTCGATGGAAGCCAGCGCTGTTGAAGGAGGTAGCGCCGTTGCTTCGGGCCGCTCGTACAAGCCATTGGAGACGCACAGTTCATCCAACAAAGCCTGTAGTTCATGAGCCACCCTTCCAAGCTGCCGAGGTCTGTTAATCTCGCATCGTTCCAGCTTCTGCTGCAATTGTTGGAACCACTCACGCAGACTCTGAACGTTCAGGTCATTAAACCGCAAGCGAGCCTGCTGCTGAAACAGGGAGAACTCACCTGCGAAAGTAGAAGGATACGATTCCCATGATTCAGGCGCTGATTCAACCTTTTCCAACTCTTTTGCACATTTGGCAAGTACACCATTCAGTTCATCCGGATTCACCGGTTTGAGCAGATAATCTGCAGCCCGATGGCGGATTGCATGTTTTGCATAATTGAAGTCGTCATATCCGCTCACCACGATCACCTTGATCTGTGGGTACTGTCCGCTCAGCGTCTGTAGCAGCTCCACACCGTCTGTACCGGGCATGCGCATATCCGTAATGATAATGTGAGGCTGATGCTGCTTGACCAGTTGTATGGCCTGCTCACCATCCTCTGCCTCACCTGCAACGTTCATGCCGAGTTCATTCCAATCTCCCAGGTTGCGCAAAATATCCCGGTTCCACGGTTCATCGTCCACTAGCAGCACTCTGTACAGTTCTTTGTTCACAAGGCTTCGCCTCCTGTATTGCAGGGGATTCGTACCGTAACGCTCGTCCCCTGTCCGTATTCACTTTCCATGCTCATCCCATATTCAGGTCCAAAATGCATTATAATTCGTGAGGCAGCATTGACCAGTCCAATACTTGTACCTGAACTCCACACCCGATCTGCCTGCAAGGTAAGCCGCTCCAGTCTGGATTGCATCTCCGTTAGTTTCTCAGCATCCATACCCACGCCGTTATCACGAATTCGAATGGTTACATCTGTAGGTTCACAGACGACTTCAATGCCCAGCTTCCATTCGCCCGGTTTCTTCTCCAATCCATGTAAAAATGCGTTCTCCACAATGGGTTGCAAAGACAACTTGGGAATATAACATGCCCGAAGTTCCCCGGTAATCTCCAGGGTATATTCAAGCCTGCCGGCAAAACGTTGCTTCTGAATCAGCATATAATGCTCCAACTGATCGAGTTCAGACTGTAGAGGGACAAGTCCATCCGGCGCGCGCACAATATAACGAAACATCTCGCTTAAGGCTCGAATGACTTTGTAACTGTCTGCCGGTTTTTGCGAGTAGACCATGCCGCCAATCATCTGCAACGTATTTTGCAGGAAATGCGGATGGATCTGGGATTGCAGTGCTTTGAGCTCGGCCGTCTGCTTCTCAAGATTCATTAGGTAGTTGTCGCGAATATGTTCGCGAATACGACTAGCCATGCCGTGCAGATTTTTCTCCAGCAGACCAATCTCATCTACCCGGCCGCTTCGTACCACTTCCCTGTCCTTGATCAGCTGAATACCCTTCATGGAATTCGCCAGTCTGACAATGGGCTTTGATGTACGCCAAGCCACCAGCGCAGCTAGTCCCACAGATATGACGGTTGCTAGGCCACCCACAACCAATCCATATTTCATCGTTTCCAAAGCACTTTCGTTAACGACATGGGCAGGTACAATCTTGATCACACGCAATCCTGACGGCTCGATGGAGTGAAAGAATACATATTCTTTGGCTGTCCGTATGAAGCCCGAACTTTCTTTCGTGCTTGCCAATTTCTCCATTGCTTCCGCAGACGGCTGAATCTCTTGGTTTGGTTGATAGACCGGACTACCCGCGCTATCAGCAATGTATACCGCATAATCTCCCCGGCTATCCAGCAGCTCCAGGGTCTGGTTGAACTCAGCCCACTTGACCTCCAGACTGATGGCCCCAATCTGTGCCTGATCCTCGAAGCGGTTCATACTACGGGTCATGTGAAACTTTTGCGGATCGTCCGGATCATTGATAATCGTAAAATCTTTATGTTGTGCAAAAAGCTCATGATACCCCTCCGGTATTTCCGATACCGCCTTGATGCGAGAATCCATGGAGTTGAAGGTGAACAGGGTGTCCAATTCTTTCAGATACAGTTCAACGCCAAATACATAATTGCCGGCAGAATAGTATACACTGTTCAGCATATTGAACATGGCCTTCTGTTCGTCGAATCGGCTGGCTGCCGGCGCTTCCTCGTTCAACGCCAGATATTGATGCAATTCGTCACTGATCTGAATCGAATAGATAATATTGTTCATGCGAGCGAACTGTTCACCCAGATAGATGGAGGCCCAGTTCATATTGGCTCGGTTGGTCTCCATAATCTCCTCTTCCATGGAAGAGCGGGTATTCTCGGCTGCCATAGCGGTCATGGCAATGACGGGCAGAACGGCCAGCAGCGTCATGGTAAGAATCAATTTATTGCGAATGCTGCGTTTGAAAGGATCTGTCAGCTTCCGATAACATTCGGTAAACACAGCGCATCCACTCCTGAGCTAAAATAGACAAACGCCCCAGCATGGAAGCCGAGGGCGCTTTGGTCTTTATATTCGTTTGGAAATGTTAAAATATCACGTTATACAATAGATTGAATGGTTACACGAGATCACTACGTGGTCAGAACAACCTTCTGATCGCTGTTATCACCGGATTTTTTGATTCCCTTTTTCTAAGGGAAAAATCCGTTGATAAAGGCGAACGCGTCGCTTCCTCAGGTTATTTCTGCCCTCTCCGTTAACGTGCACATGTTAAATCCAACTTATATACCTATATTTATTATTTCCTATTATTGTTCAATGATCCGTATGCCCCATGGCTCCAGTTCGATCTTCTCTCCTTCAGCAATCGGAGTTCCTGCCAGAAGTTCAGTCCCTTCTCCATAAGCATTCACAAAGGATGTTGCCTCATCCGCATAATTGAAATAGTAGCGAATTGTGTTTCCTTGATCGTTCACACCGGTCTTCACAATGATAGGAAAAGCCAGCTCCTGCTCAGCTCCCCATACGCCCGCTTCCTTCATGACACGTTCCAACACCTTACGGATCACCGCAGAACTGGTATAACATCCGACATAGGTTGCTTTGCCTTTTCCATAGGTGTTCTGGGTAATTGCCGCATATTCGCCCCAATATGGATGATCATACCAAGCAAGTACTTCAGCCGTTGTTGGTGTAATCAGTTCCATCCAGGTGTGAATCTGGTTCTGCTCCTGACCAACCTCGAATGGATCATCGCGCAGCGAGACATGTTTGGGCTCTACAAAAAGGTTATAGCTGATCCCGCATGCCTCACTGATCAGGCCGGGCTGGCGGGTAGAGCGTACCTTGATATGCTCATTTGCAAATCCGCTTTTGAACGAGTAGACGATATGTCCGCCATCCTGTACGAATTGATTTAATTTTTCCAACAATGCATCCGAAGCTGCATACAGAGCAGGTACAACGAGCACATCATACCCCGCATAACTCTCAACCGATGGATCGATCAGGTCACAGCCAATGTTCATCTTGTACAATTCATCGTACATCCAGCGCACCACGTCATTGTAGTTCTTGTCACTGGTGAAGTTAAATCCAAACCATTTAATCGATGTGAGCGCCTCATTGCTGAACAGCACAGCTACCCGATTCTTTTTCTTCAGATTAACGAGCTTTGGACTGAGTCGGGCAAAATCCCTGCCAATGGTCTTTGCTTCGTTGTACACCGGATTCGGTTCGAAATCATGACTGAGCAAACCTTTCCAATACGTCTCAAACGAATTGTGCAACGAATGCCAGTGCCAGTAAGCGACCATGTTCGCTCCCGATGCCAGATGACTGAATGCCTGCAAACGCAGTTGTCCCGGATACGGAACCCAATGCCAGAACGCCTGCGCTTCAGTCTCCAGTACCAGATAGTTCGATTGTTTGGTGGAACGCGCCACATCCCCGCCGAATGAAATTTCAATGCCGGTCAGATCATCTTGGGAAGGATGGTAGATGTCCACACTGGTGATGTCAAAAGGTTTCGATGCGGCAAAATGGTCCACATCCCCTTGAATGCCGTAGGAATACCCACGCCAATCGAAGTCAAAGTTCTGGGTAACAAACTGTCCTTCCTGTTTGTATTCATTCACGATCCCCACTTGCCAAGCCAAAAAGTTGGTTACCAGCTGTCGCTGGAACTTGGCAAATTCAGCGCCCAGACTGCCGTTGATCGTTCCTACAACAGAGGGGAAGTCCTCCCAGCTATTGATCCGATTGCTCCAATAATCGAGGCCAAATTCCTTGTTAAGCTCATCCAGGGAGCTGAACTTGTTACGCATATATTTTACGAATTGCAGTTGGACATTATCTCCGGCCGTATTGTAATGCTTCGTCTCGTTATCTGTCTGATATCCAATTACCGCTGGATGTGTGCTCACCCGAGAGATCAGCTTGCGTATGATCCGCTCGGCATAGAATAGATAGGTTGGATGAGTAATGTCCATAATCTGTCTTGCACCATATTTGCCAGGTCCCTGTGAGGTGGTAGCCAGCACGTCCGGATGTTCCTTAACCATCCATGTTGGAACAGCATACGTTGGTGTTCCTACAATAACCTGAATCCCCGCCTCATGCATGGCATCCAGCACACGGTCTACGGAAGAGAAGTCAAATACGCCATTCTGCGGTTCATGGGTACTCCAGGTTGATTCTGCAATGCGGACCACATTGATACCTGCATCCTTCATCATCTGAATGTCCTTGTCCAATCTTTCGTAAGGCATATATTCATCATAGTAAGCTACACCATATAATAATTTGTCCATGATTTAATCTCCTTTTTAGGTGGAAAATATAATGATCTTGACGTGTGCAAGAGTTGACATATTCCAATCCATAATGGTAGCGTTTACATTATTATCGATTGAAGAACTTGGATTGTTCAGCAACCACTTCAAACGCTGATACGTGCCATGGATTATCCATGCTTGCGTTAAACTGATTATAATGAAGTATACTACGGGTGCCGATTGTATAAGGCAAGTTGTTTTTACCCTTTTCCGAGGTGAATATGATGGATATGCGATCACAGCTCCGAGAAATGCCTCACCATACGCTGGCCCACTGGCTGCCTATTATCGACTGTAACATCAAATTCTATGGTGCGCACAGCCAACAAGTACCCTATGGATGGGCGATGCCGGAGGAATCACATCCGGGCTTTGAGATTATGTTGATCATCGAAGGTACGCAGGAGAGTGTGATTCATGGTTTTACCTATACCGTGGAGGAAGGTTCCATTCTTCTCATTCCTCCAGGGTTCAAACATACGAATCAATGTGTATCCACGGGAGGCATGACTTATTTTAGCGCTCACTTTAATGTGGATGATCCAGTCTTCACCCTGAAGCTGATGTCACAGCATAGCCAAATCTACGCAGCAGGTACGGCAGATAATAGGAAGTTGCGCGTTGTGCTGGAGAGTTGGATGGGCATGATTAACGTATCTGAAGCCTACACGTCTACTGACAAAATGATCATGCAGGCCCGCATGTTTGAACTGTTCGCCCTGTTGTCCCAAGCCGCTGACAATGAACCGGAGACCACCACTTCCGTTGCTGCTTCACATGCACCAGCTCCAACAGCCATGCATTATGCGGGAGCTATAGCGGAGGCAATCAAGCAGGCATTCCATGCCCAGCTTCGAACCAAGGAAAGCAGTGTATCCACGGTCAAAGTAGAGCAGATTATATCCTCGTTTGGCATCAGCCCGGGATATGGTCTACAGGTCTTTCGCAAGGTGTACGGGCGGTCGCCCAGGGCTTACCTGTCCAGCTTGAAGTTGCAGGAGGCCAAAGTACTGATCGAACAGCCAGAGCTGTCGCTTGGGGAAATTGCGTGGAAGCTCGGTTACACCCATCTGTCCCATTTCAGCAGACAATTCAAACGTTGGACAGGCCAAAGCCCGCTTCAATATCGTAATCATCATGCAGATGCATCAGGTGATCCTGTATCCTACAGATCTGAATCGAGTCCAGAATCTTGATTACGGATACGCTCGTACTCTTCCGGCGTGTTCATATTACTCATTTGCATTGCTAGTTTATGAACGCCAGCTCTCTCAAGCTCTTCCGCTTCGACATAACAGCAACCGATCTCTTCAAGCCATCGCATAACTCGAAGATGATCCTGTATCAGACGCTGCTCGAGATCAGGGATCACTCGTTTGTGGTAAGCCCCTGAAAGAGGGTGGACATGTCCATCCACGCGTGGAACGATAGCAGAATAAGAGTTATGCGATTCGACCAGTTTTTTTATTCCATCAAAAAGACGTTTGCAGGAGCGGCATATCGCAGGCGCATACCAGATTCCAGTCTGTATCGGAAGCTTCCAGTGCCGCGTGAAGACCGGCGAGTGGCCCCTTCCCCGGATAGAGATCCTGAACGCAGTCGTAGCCCATTGCACCATAGGTTGTCACATTGGGTCCGGCAGCCACGATGATACGGGATACGGCGGGTCTCATGGCCTTCGTGACATGTTGCAGTACGAGGGAACCGTTCAGTTCCAGCATGGCCTTGTTGGTCCCCATGCGGCTGGATAAACCTCCTGCCAATATGATGCCTGTCCATTCCCTCGTGTTCATGTTGTTATCCTCCTTCAGATCACGATATGTGTTTGACTGCATCAATTTCAAAACGTTCGCTATGCATTGAATCCCCTTTCAACAAATGATACATTGAACAATATGCATTTGAAAGGAATGGCTTAATTGGACAGACCTGCACCTTCAAGAGGCAATCCCTCATTGGTTTCTCTGAAACTATATAACTTTTTCATATATGGAGCCATCTCGATCTTCGCCGGATTCCTGCAGCTTTACCTGCAAGAGATCGGCATGACCAAGCTGGAGATTGGCAGTCTCATGGCGATTGGACCCTTTGTATCCTTGTTTGCCAACCCATTCTGGGGTTTCTGGAGCGATAAATCTCGCAACATTCGCATCATTCTGATGATTATGATGGGAGGTACATTTGTGCTCGCCCAGGGTGTATTCTATGCGCCCACTTATACATGGATCTATGTAGCCATGATTTTCTTTTATTTTTTTCAAAGTCCATTATTCGCCCAAACGAACAGCCTGATTCTCGGATATATCGATGGTACAACCCAAAAATTTGGGTCATTCCGGCTCTGGGGTTCACTCGGTTGGGCACTGACTGCCGTCGCAGCCGGACCGCTCATTGACCGTTTTGGCATCGGCAGTGTATCCATTATATTTGCGTGTATGATTGCCACCGCCTTTGTATTATCCGTATTTCTACCCAGACAGCCGATTGCTTCGGATACACCCGTGGTTACTTTTCGGCGGTTTGGCAAAGTCATGTTCAATCCGTATTTTATGGCATTTATCGGCCTGGGTGTACTCGTATCGGTGCCTAATGCGATGAACAGTACTTTTATGTCACTATATATTGTAGAAATGGGTGGCGACAAACAGATGGTCGGCTGGGCCATCTTCACCTCATCCATTCTCGAAGTCGGCGTATTCCTGCTGCTCGACCGCCTACTCAAACGCAAGATGAGCATGCTCTTGGCATCTCTCATTTTGATCAGTTTGCTGTTTGCACTGCGCTGGCAGCTCATGGCACTGGCTAACAACCCGCTGGAGATTGTATTCATTCAGTTGATGCACTCCATTACGTTTGGTGGGTACTTCTATGTGGGTACGCAACTGACCATGCTGTTTATTCCAAGACCTTACCGTTCCTCCGGTCAAGCGGTGTATACGATGGCCTGGGGCGGTCTCTCCGGCGTGATTGCCGGTCTGTTCGGCGGCTGGTTGTTCCAGAGCTTCGGTGCGGAAATCATGTATAGCATCGGCGTATTCTTCTCGCTCATCGGCGCGGTCGGATTTGGCATCATGTGGTTATCGAATCGACGTAACGGCTATCAGCCGGTTGTATTGACGGAGATGGGTAATATGGATGAGGACAGATAATCTTTTGTTTGAAAAAGTTGAAAGAGATTTCCACTGGAGCACTACGAGGACAGAACAATCTTTCAATCGCTGTTATCCCCGGATTTTCTTGATTCCCTTTTCAAAGGGTGAAATCCGGGGATATAGCGGAGCTGTAGTTCGTTCTATCACAATATGAATACTATGCTAGTTTCTCTATAGATTTTAAAGTTGAACAAAAGAAAATACACGATTTTAACTAATCATTAAACTGAACAAACACATGCATATACTTATCTAATCCTGGAAGTCCGGTCGTTTCATTGATTTCCAAAAATTGAGTTTTTCTTCCCAATCCAATCTTTCCTGATCGGAATCGTCAGCAGCATATTCAAAAATATATACTAAGACAAAAGCATCAATACTCGAGACCCCGTTTTTCAACTGTACCCACTCTTGAGGGAGCACAACTTGATTTTTACCCGCTGTGATTTCTTTGCCAGAGAAATTAAGAATCAGTTCTTGTCCTTCATTTTTAATCGTGGTGATTTTTTCTTTCCATCCCATTCAAACGTTGCTCCGGATCGTTTAAGAACATCTTTGACTGGGATATAAATGGAATTATAAGTTGTTTTTGTTGACTTTCCTTCCTTAATGACGCTTAGTTCAACTTTTTTTAGTGATGAATTATACACATTTGCCGCACGTTCCTTAAAAGGGAGATCCATTAGGGATTGGTCCAAAGCAGCAGATGCAACGGATCCTACACAGACAACTAAAGTTAACATCAACAATAAAGAAACAAATCGCTTCATCTTGATTCCTCCTTGGAATTATTGTTCACATTAACTTAAACGTCGAAAGTTGGAAAAATGTTCATTTTAGTATCCCGTTGTATTAATAATTATTTTCTTGTGTATCCACACAGAACCAGGACTTGTACCAGTACAACCTTCTTTAGCAATTGCAGGCGCACAAGAAAAAGGCGTCTCCATTGGCTTATTGCCCTGGAGACGCCTTTTACGTTCATAGATTTAAGTTTACTGCTAACCTATCGTCCTACCTATACGCTTCACATTATGCCTTCGGCAGTTGGAATGAGCTTTTCAGGGATACAACCCGGTTAAATACCGGACGACCTGGCTCGGAATGTTTTGGATCTACACTGAAGTAACCATGACGGAAGAATTGGAATTTATCCTGCGCGTTCGCTTCCTTCATTTCTTGCTCCACATACCCGTGAACAACCTCAAGGGAGTTCGGGTTCAGTTGATCCAGGAACGTTTTCTCCGGTTGCTCTTCCACAACCTCAGTTTCAGCTCCAGCTACTGCCACTTCCACCTCTGCTTCCGGTGCTTCATCCAAGATCAAAGGCTCATACAGACGGAATTCAGCAGGTACCGCTTGAGTCGCTTCTACCCAGTGGATCGTACCTTTAACTTTACGGCCTGTGAATCCACTGCCGCTCTTCGTCTCTACATCATAGGTACAATGAATCTCGGTCACATTGCCTTCTGCGTCCTTGATCACATCATTACATTTGATGAAGTATGCATGTTTCAGACGAACTTCGTTGCCAGGGAACAAACGGAAGTATTTGTTCGGCGGATTTTCCATGAAATCGTCTTGTTCAATATAAATCTCACGGGAGAACGGAATTTGGCGATTACCCATCTCTGGGTTCTCCACATTGTTCTCTGCTTCGAGCCATTCCACTTGTCCTTCAGGGTAGTTGGTAATAACCACTTTAAGCGGGTGCAAGACAGCCATCGTGCGTGGAGCTTTCAGTTTCAAGTCTTCACGTACAAAGTGCTCCAGCGTTTGCAGGTCGATAACCCCTTGGCTCTTGGAAATGCCTGTTTCGAATACAAAATCACGAATGGCTTCCGGTGTATATCCCCGGCGGCGCAGACCCGAAATTGTCGGCATACGTGGATCATCCCATCCATCCACATGGCCTTCGTCCACGAGCAGTTTCAGCTTCCGCTTGCTTGTCACCATCTGGGACAGGTTCAGGCGGCCAAATTCGTATTGACGCGGCTTACTCTCCATCTCACATTCCGCAATAACCCAATCGTAGAATGGGCGTTGATCCTCAAACTCCAGCGAACAAAGGGAGTGCGTTACACCTTCAATCGCATCTTCGAGCGGGTGAGCGAAGGCGTACATTGGATAGATACACCATTTGTCACCCGTGTTATGATGGTGTGCGTGTGAAATCCGGTAAATCACCGGATCGCGCAGATTGATATTAGGTGCAGACATATCGATCTTGGCACGCAGCACTTTCTCTCCGTTCTTGAATTCGCCTGCACGCATACGTGTGAACAGGTCGAGATTCTCTTCCACCGAACGATCACGGTACGGGCTGTTCTTGCCCGGTTCCGTCAGCGTTCCGCGCATTGCACGGATCTCGTCGGCGCTTTGGTCGTCGATGTAGGCTTTTCCTTTTTAATCAACAAAACAGCACGGTTGTACATCTCATCAAAATAATCCGAGGCAAAACGT
The DNA here is from genome assembly GCA_022836915.1 of Paenibacillus sp. OVF10. Taxonomy (GTDB): domain Bacteria; phylum Bacillota; class Bacilli; order Paenibacillales; family Paenibacillaceae; genus Paenibacillus. Next base: position 72,813 of record CP094668.1, read on the forward strand.
TTCTCGTTCCACTCGTATCCGAGCCATTTCACGTCTTCCTGAATCGATTGAACGTATTCTACATCTTCCTTGACCGGATTCGTGTCATCAAAGCGCAGATTCGTTTTGCCGCCAAATTCGCCGCCCAGCGTAAAGTTGATCCAGATCGCCTTGGCATGGCCGATATGCAGATAACCGTTCGGTTCCGGAGGAAAACGGGTAATAACTTCCTGGACTTTCCCAGACCGGAGATCTTCGGTAATAATATTTTTGATAAAGTTAGGTGGGGTTGTACGATTGTCCACAGGTATCAAACCTTTCATGAATGGATTGGAGCCTTCGGGAATTGCAGCAATTCCGGCTATAATTCCTTAATAACGAAGTCATTTCCTGAAAAAATCTATTTTCTTGGAAAGTTTCGTACGCGTTTCATTTAAATATACCTTTAACGGGGAGGAGTTCAATAAAGAACGGCACCAAAGTCAGGATCAGCCGTGCATAAATAGGCCCAAAACCATTTTGACGGGTTCGCTCGAATCATGTAGCATGATAGTAAAATCAAATTATAGGGAGGGTTTCCCATTGAACACGCTTAAACTGACCAAAGAACAGCAGGATGAAGCCATTCGCACCATCCAGTCGTATTTCGAAGAGGAACGTGGCGAAGAACTCGGCGATCTGGCCGCTTGGGGTGTCCTCGACCTGTTCATGACACAGCTCGCTCCCTACATATATAATCAGGCACTCCGTGACGCGCGCACAACAGTCAATCAACGCATGGCCTCAATGGAAGAAGACCTGTTTGCACTGGAGCAAAAGTTACCCAAGACTTCCCGTTAATCCACTACAAACAAACCCATACTAATAAAGAAAGAAGGTTGCATTCATGTTTACCTATTCATTGGATGAATATACCGAACTCCGGCCACTGGCCATGGAACATACCAAACCGCTGTTTGAACTGACGGATCGCTCGCGGGATCAATTGAGACATTGGTTGCCGTGGGTGGATCATGTGACAGAAGTGGAACACACCTCAAACTTCATTACTAACGCATTAAAACAAGGTGCTGAAAATGGCGGCTTCACCGCCGGCGTATGGTTAAAAGGCGATCTCGCAGGCGTCATCGGATTCCACGAAATTAACTGGACCAACCGCTCGGTAAGCATCGGATATTGGCTTGGAAAAGGTTTTGAGGGTCAGGGCTTGATGACAAGTGCTTGTCGCGTTCTGGTTGATTATGCACTAGTCACACTGGATCTAAATCGCGTTGAGATTCGCTCGGCAACAAACAATAAACGGAGTCGTGCCATCCCTGAAAGACTCGGATTTGTTCTCGAAGGTGTCATTCGTCAGGCAGAGAAGCTGCCTAAAGGTTACGTGAACCATGCAGTATACGGCATGCTTCAGCATGAATGGGAACTTTTGCGCTAATTCGCCTACATAATGAATCGGGAGTGTTTTCTCCTAACATATCGGAATAACAGGAATACCCTCGATCTCCACGGAATGTGGTGACAGAGGGTATTTTATTGTATCCATGACTTTTATAGGGCTCGGACCATGCCACCATCCACGATCAATGAGGTTCCGGTAATGTACGTATTGGCCCCGGATAACAGGAACACCACCGCTTTGGCAAACTCCTCTGGTTGACCATAACGGCCCAGTGGAATCTCCTTGCGGAACTGTTCAGAGACTTCGTCCTCACTGACTCCGTTCTGCTCTGCCCGTGCTGCATCCAGCTCACGAATGCGGTCTGTTGCAATACGACCCGGCGCCACCGTGTTGATCAAAATTCCGTATGGAGCCAGCTCTTGAGACAAGGTCTTCGCCAATCCAAACACGCCGGTACGGAACGTGTTGGACAGCACCAGACCCGGAATGGGCTGCTTCACCGAAGTTGAAGCGATATTCACAATGTGTCCTCCGCTTTCTTTCATATAAGGAAGAGCAGCGCGAATCAGCCTTACATAACTGAGTACATTTAATTCAAATGCACGCTCCCAATCTTCATCCGTCAGTGACTCAAATGAACCCGATGGCGGGCCACCCGAATTGTTCACCAGAATATCAATCTGCCCAAACAGCTCCGCTGTCTTGTGAATCAGAGCCTCAATATCTTCCTTGCGTGTCACATCGGTTGCACAATATTCCACACGTCCACCACCACCAAGTGCCAGAAGCTCCTGCTTCACTGCTGCGAGCTTTTCTTCGCTCCGGCTGGCAAGCATGACGTCAGCACCTTCTGCTGCCAATTGAGCGGCTACCGCTTTGCCCAGCCCGCGACTGGAAGCCAACACCAGCGCTTTTTTACCTTGAAGTCCCATGTCCATCGTTGTTCCTCCTCCTCAGCTAGTTTCTATTTGGTCTGGATAAAATAACCCATAAGAATATCGTCCACATACTTGCCGCCGATATAAAACTCAGACACCAACCTGCCTTCCGTCACAAATCCACACTGTGTATAAAACGTAATCGCTCCCGGATTGCTGGAAAGTACGCGCAGCCTGAGCTTGCGAACGCCTTGTTGGGCTGCATGCTGCTTGATGGCATCCATCAAAGCTGTAGCAATGCCACAACGCCGATCATGAGGGTGAACTGCAATATGAATCTCGTAGACATGACGATTGACCGGCATACCTGTGGCTGGCTGAAAGCCCACATAACCACATACCCGCTCTCCCTGCACCGCAATCAATTGACTGCCTGGCGGGCAATGCTGCAGATATTGCTGTCTGGAGCGCCAATGCATCGGTGCAGGAGAGGTGTATTTGTCCCATACCAGGGCATCCAACCCCATTAGCTGGGCTGCATCTTTAATCTCCGATGGACGAATCGTAAATGTATGGCTGGTAAGCATAATAATTCAACCTTTCGTGCTATAGTCGACAACGCTGTACGTTACAACGTCGGGAGATTTAAGAAAGTTAAGAAATTTATGAAACTTTAGAAATACGTTGTTCGTTTGCTTCATTGTTTACATATGTTCGTTCTATATATTGTAGCATAGCCTCAGCTTTGACTAAAATTCCGCTCGGTCTTGAACCTTTTAGCAAAATGAGAAAAACACTTAACCTTGCCGTAACGTCATGGTTTATACTGGTCCGATAAGGAGGGGATGCATGATGAATATCAAAGAGGCAGCAAGCAGGCTTGGTATATCGGCAAGAGCCATTCGTTTTTATGAAGAAAAAGGATTAATTCTCCCCGCCAAACAGTCCAGTAACGGGTATCGTACCTATACCGAGAATGATATCTGGCGGCTTCAGACCATTGCTGCGCTGCGTGAGATTGGCATGTCCCTACAGGATATAACACACGCGCTCGGAGAGATTGATCAAGGGAATCAGCAACGGCTGGAAGAATATCTGGAGCTGCAACAGGCCGTCATGTATGCCCAGTGGATTGAGTTGAAACGTATGATGGATACAACCCAGCGCATGATTGACCTGAATCGTCAGGACGGTCCGCTGGATGTCAGCCATCTACACGATCTCGCGGACAGTGCCCGTCGCCTGCGCGAAGCCCGGCAGAACTGGCATGATCGGTGGAATTATGACACGCAGGCAGCCATCCATGATCAACGAGTGCAGGCAGAAGGCAGAGTCAGTACTGAACACCCCAGCATAGAGGGCAGGCATCATTCAGCTACCCCCTCGCCTATAAGCGATGAGAATGAAGTTTCACCTCCACACCAGGATGCAGATCATTCCGCGCCAAGCGATTCCAATGATACGGTACAGTCTTCCTTTTATCTGTATCACAACTATGAGGAAGCGCTCGAACAGACGGCTCAATGGATCTCTCCCGCCCTTGGTGAGAAAGGACTCGATATTGGTACAGGCACAGGTAATCTGGCTGGGAAACTGCTACAGCACGGCGCAGACATGACTGCAATCGACCAATCCCGGGAGATGCTGCGCAGATGTCGTATCAAATATCCCGAGATGCATGTGAAACTTGGGAATTTTCTGGCGCTGCCTTTTGCCGATCATTCCTTCGATTTTGTTGTATCCAGCTTTGCTTTCCATCATCTGAGTCCAGACCAGCAACTACTGGCCTTACAGGAGATGCAGCGGGTATTAACCTCGCGCGGACGTATCGGTCTAACCGATCTGATGTTTGTTGATGCGACTCACCGTGATTCCTATATTCGACAGGCAGAAACCACAGGACACGAGGAACAGCTGCGCGCCTTGCGCGAACGTCACTTCCCTCTGCTGGGTGAGCTATGCAGCTGGTTGGAACAACAGGGCTACGTAACAAAACATGTGCGGCATAATGAGCTGTTGCATACATTGCTGGCGGTTCCGCTGCGGTGACCAATCATGAGCATATGCCAAAAAGGCCATCCCGCCTTGAATAAAGGAGGATGACCTTGGTGTAATCATGCTATGAAATTACATATAGATATCAACAACCGTACGCTCAGTTGCACTGCGTGCTTGTCTGAACTCATCAAGCGAGATGCAGACCCCGCCCTGACGGTAACGGTTCGCTGTACGCTCGGTGCGAATGTCTTTGCCGTTCACCGCTACACGGCTCACAGCACCTTCGTTCAAGTGATAGATAAACGTCACCGGCTCACCCGCATACTCAAATTCGAATTGCATGCCGTTCAGCTCAGCTGGCAATACCGGGTCAATGACCAGATCGCCGCCCTCTTGACGAATGCCAAGTGCATTGGAGATCAGCTGGTTCATGTAGATTCCAGGACCGCTGGAGTAGATTCTCCATCCGCCTTTCACTTGTACAGTCCCTTTACGAAGCTGGTCAAAATGCTCCTGTGCCTCGTAACGCGTATTAAACTTACCGTCCGAACTACTGAAGTATGAGTTCGCTTGGCGAATCTCCGCGTTAGGCACAACCTCACCGATACCAACCGGGTTGATCATCGCGAGACCATTCCACACCTGATCTGTCTTGCCGAGCTTCGCCATCGCTTCTACGTAACGGATATGGGCGTGTACATATTGCAAACCAATCTCACGACCGAAGTTGGATGCTTGCTCTGCACGTTTGAAGTGTGTGCTTACTCCGCCAGCATACTGAGCCGGACGATTCATCAGACGCACGCCATCCGGGCACAGGAACTGTTCACGGATCAATGCGTAATGCGATTCTGCTTGCTCCGCATTCAGCAATTCACCGATCATGCTGCGCGTCATTGGCAACAGGCGATATTGAATGCCTGTCTCTGTATCCGTTGGATGAAGCATCAGCTTCGCTTGGTCCGCTTCTTCCATGTATACAAAGCCTGGAATCACATCTGTGCCCAGCATGTAACGGTTAAAGTCCTCACGAATGCCTTGAGCCAGCACGTCCAGCTCCTGTGCAAAGTCCGCATCCTTGAATTTCAGCGCTTGCGAGAGCACATTCACGGACTGATACGTCAATGCCACCGTCCAACTGCTCACCATGTATTGCTTCAGCTGTGCATTGGCTGGTTGGAGCGTATCATCCCAGTCGCCATCTCCGTAGGAAGACAGGAACGTATCATGCAGGAAGTGCGAACGGATATATTCAATCTCTTTTTTCGCGTGATCCAGTACCGTTGCCGTCTCTTCCGTGAACCCGAAGCTATGTTTAACGGTATAAGGTACTTTCTCGTCCAGGATTGCATAGTCGCGAGTCGCTGTCAGGTAATCCGCCAGCACTTTCAACGGCCATACGATGATGTCGCCATGACTCTCTTCCTGTTGAATCGCAAAGTATTTATCAAACATGAACCATTGCGGCCAGTTGCCATCATCTTCATATTGGTGTGTATAAACCATTTTGATGATATCGCGAACTTGCTCATATTTTTGCGTTGCCATAAAGTACTCCACCGGACCTTGGCATACATCCCGTGTACCCCAAGCCGCGCCGCCGTACTGCTCCAAACCGTGAGGCACGGAGTAGTGAACCAGCATGTTGTGGGTGTACCACCAAGCCAGCGCGTTTACTTTGAACAGATCCTCTGCACTCTGACCTTCTCCACGGGACAAACGGAACCCGTTCATCACACCTGCGAAGAACTCGCGGTATGCCTGCACTTCCTCTTCAAAAGTAAGGCTTGAACCTGCTACCACTCCGCTATCCGCTTGACCTTCCAATACCCCTGTACCTTCAGCGTCCATTCAGCACTCGCTTTCAGACTAAGGGTAACCAGTGATGCGGAACCACTGCGGATACCACTTGCCAGCAACGTTTCGTCACCTACATTTACAGTCGCGCCATCCACCGACATGCGGTATTGCAGATCCGGATACGTTCCAGCACTAATCGCTTGTGGATCAGCCTTGAAGATCAATGTATCGCCGTCCTGCGTCATATGCAGTGGATACTCGTATTCATTCACATTCATCGTAATCTGGTTTGTTACCAGGTAACGGTATGCCGCGCCACTTGTGGAGCGTACGTTCATGCTTACTTCCGTAGTATGTGCGCCTGTGTAATTGGTCACGATGATCGTATCGGATGCCGTTTTGTAGATCCAACGTACATAGTTAAAGCCAATTTCGAACAGGGAAGGCATCGTCAGCAGACGATATTGTCCGTCCATTTCCACATAAATGCGTTGTCCCGCCGTTTTCGGCACGTTTAATGCATTGCGGGCATTACTGATCATTTTATTAAAATTGGTGTTACCAATAACGAGTTGTGAGTTGAAAATACCGTACATATACGATGTTGTCGTAATAACCTGTGCTCCAAGTTGCACGTTGCCACCACTCATCAGAATGTGACCGTGCGGACGCTCTACGAGCAATTCTTTTGCTTTCAGAACGATATGTTCATAGCTGCCTGTGAAGAAGGATAACAGTTCCTCACCGCTGTGCTCTTCCTGATGACGATCAGGGAACAGATCATGAATCTCATCTTGTGTCAGATCAAGTGTAACCAGCGGTTCGCCCAAGAAAGAGGAGAGTTTTACCTGTTCCAACGTATCTCCGTTTTCCACAGTCAGAGCCTGTACTTCATTCCATGCTGCTGTAACTTCATCTCCGAATTCCAGTGCAGAGATTCCTTCCGCATGATTAGGCTTCGCTAGTCCATAAAAGACCACCTGTGCTTCTCCGTTCAGATTCAGCAGTTCAGATTGCAGCGCCGTGTAGGCAAATTCATACTGATACGTCTCATTTGCCAGCGTTGGGCGCTTCAAGCTCTCTGGTTGATTCGTTTCCTTGTACGACAGACCGAAGAATTGGAATCCATCTGTGGAGTAACCGACTGCTTTCGTCAGGGAACCTTGTTGCATATAAGGAAATGCACCGCCCTGAGGCTGGTTTTGACGGGAACAAACGACATAACCTTTCGCTTCATCTTCAAACACCGTGTGGTCAATGTATTGTGACAGATAAGCTTCATTGCTGCGTACCGCACCTGGATCAGCAAGACCTACATCCTGTCCGTACACCACGTCTACGTTATGTTGTTGTCCTGTGAGCTTCACATCCCAGAACCATACACCTTGCGGTGTAGCCGTAAATACGACCTGATAGCCAATGCCTTGTTCGCTACCTTCCAGCTGGACTGTGCCCTCCCAGATCAACTGGTTGCTGGACTGTGCTTTGCTTGTAATCACCTTGCTGTTCGAACGTACACCGAGCAACGGGAACGAGCTGATATTCTCCCCTCATGTACACGCAGGTACAGGTTGTTCAGAGATCCATCAATCTGGTTGCTGAGCAACTGGTTCAGCATGGTTGTACCGGATGTAGCCTGGTATAGGTCGCCACTGTTCAAAAAGGTAAAAGATAACTCTCCTGCACTTAAGCGGATCGGTTCATTAATCATCGTTGTCATAAGGTTCACTCCTTGAATTAGTTAAAATCGAAACGTTTCGATAATTTTGAAAAAGAATAGGGGCCTCTTCAAACCGGCTTTTTACAGCCCGTCCGGACGATAACCCCATCATTAAACTTTTACTTCCAGCATGCAGGCAGTTCTTTGTTGTTCAGACTCGGTCTAAAACGAACGTACAGAGCTGCGCTCGATCATATTAATCGTTAACGTATATGAAGGGTCAACCGCTTCGCCATTGAGCATCTGGAATAACAGATGTCCGGCGAGCGACCCGGCTTCATGCTTCGGCTGGCGTATCGTTGTCAGCGGTGGATGCACATATTCGGACAACTGAATATCGTCAAAACCGATCACGGAAATATCATTCGGCACCGATATACCACGCTCTTCCAATGCTTTCAGGCCGCCAATCGCCATCTCATCGTTACCGTAAAATACCGCTGAGGGAAGCTCGCCCTGCATGATCATCATTTTGGTTGCACTGTATCCGCCCTCACGCACAAAGTTACCGTTCAGACGCCATTTGGACTTTTCTTCAAGTCCCGCTTCCCGCATCGCTCGCAGATACCCTTGGTAACGGAGCGCGTTGTCATACGAGTTGGATGGGCCACTGATATAAGCGATCTTCTGATGTCCTGCCTGAATCAGGTGGCGGGTTGCAAGGTAACCGCCCTGCTCTCCATCCACCAGCACGTTGACCAAATGGTCACTCGACAGCTGACGATCCATCACAATGATGGGAAAACGATGACCGGCAGATTCTACCAGAATATCATCATGAATGTTATGCGCCAGAATGATGGCTCCATCTACTCTTTTTCACGCAAAAATCGCACTGCCGTTGAATCCCGTCCACCCATGGAGCTGCAAGCAATTAGGTCATACCCGTTCGCGAGGGCTACATCTTGTACACTACGGATCAACTCCGAGTAATACGGGCCCGACAGATCGGTCAGGATCAAAGCGATCGTGTTCGTCCGGCTCCGTTTCAGGTCCATGGCAAAGCCGTTCTTGCGGTAATTCAGTTCTCGTGCTGCCTCAAGCACTTTAGCCTTGGTCTTGGCACTAACCTTGCTATCCCCGCTCAGCGCATAGGAAGCAGTCGAGAGTGCTACACCTGCCAGCTTTGCCACATCCTTAATCGTTGCCATTCCACGTTCGCTCCTTCTAAACTAAAACAAATTCAAGGTTATCTACATTCTATACGATACATGGTTAGAACAACCACTAAATCCTTCATTATCGTTTATTAATCTTTGTACATATCATAGCTATGGATGTCAATCGAAACGTTTCGAGGTATTCTCAAAAAAATCCTTGTTTCGATCCTTCCGGTACCACTGTTGAAGTACCTCATTCCAATCCGTACCATTAATGATGGTTATGACGCGTATTTCAATCTGACGCCCCTGAACAGTTTGTGCCTAACACAATGAAACTGGCAGTAAACGTCAGATTGAAACGTTTCGACATTTTCATTATAGTCGGTGTTGATAGCGATTTCAACCACTTTATCTATTTTTCATAGAAAAAGTTGATTTGTTCAATCTGTCCATCCACGTCACTTCGTTTATAGTATATACTGCATAATAGTCGAGATCCGAGAATTACGCCAGTACACCAGGGGCATGAGACGAATAATACCTTTGCTGACTTATGTAAGGAGACAGTTATCTAATGAATATTTCCAAGCCCATTTACCATAAAAAATCGCTGTCCCGTCCCATTTCCTTGCAGAAGATTCAGTCCGTACCTGTTGCCCTTTTCAAGCTGTGCCATCTGGTGCAGCTTCACGACCGCAAGGCATTCTCCCGCATAGATGAGATGTGGAGCACACTTCACGTACTATACGTCATTACTGCTGGCCAGGCCAGGCTGATTAGTGAAGAGGGTAAACTGACATTAAATGCAGGCTGTGCAGTCGTTCGGCAAGCTGGAAGCCTGCTTCAGCACGAGAACAAGCGCGGCACTCTGTCGCCAATACAGGGCATTGCTATTGCTTTTGATTTCACTGAAAATGAACAGCTATTCTGGCCGTTCGGGGTACCAGCTCCCATTGCGAGTCGTACTCTCACTGATAGGGCACTAGAGCTGGTTCAAGCAAGTTCGAAGGGCCATGATTCCAGCCCATTCAAGCCACATATGCTTTTCTATGAGTTACTGGATATTTTGCGGGATCATGTGGCTCACTCTGCTCATGAAGATCACTCCTGGCTCGATGCCGTGCTCAGACATATCCATCAGATGTATACCCATCCGTTAAGCCGCGAACAATTGGCACGGGATGCAAATGTGAGCCCTGAGCATTTTTCACGGGAGTTCAAGAAACATACTGGTCTTACGTTTGTTGAATATGTGACTCGTCTCAGAATCAGGATGGCTCAAGAACATCTGTTGTTCGCGAACCCTACACTACAGGAGATTGCACAACTGACAGGCTACAGGGACACTTTCTATCTGAGCCGCAAATTCAAACAGATGGTTGGATCGGCACCAACACACTACCGGAAAATGCCCAAAAAGATTGTATCTTTGACTTACAATTATACAGCCTCACTTCTGGCATTGGGCCACACTCCCCACATGGGTGCCGTCGCCAGCTGGATGGAAGAAAAACGTGGTGAACATGGTCATGAGCAATTTGAGCAACATTCCGAATACGAGCTGGTTAAACATACGGATCTGATTGCAAACGCTCAGCCCGATGTCATTGTCGGATATGCACCGCATCCCGCTTCCGATGAACTACGTCTGATCGCACCGACCATTCTGATGCCCTTTGAGGAACTCGATTGGCAGGAGCAGCTTCTTCATTTGGGCAGAATTACTGGGCTTGAGTCCAATGCACAGGAGTTGTTAGATCGATATCATCAACTTGAGCAAGAGGCCAATCATACGTTGGACCAACAGATGGAAGGAACACGTGGTTCCGCCGTTTGCATGTTTATGATTGGAGAAGACGGCGCTTATATCTATGGTCATGGCTGGGGCAGAGCTTCTCATGTGCTGTATCAATCGCTGGGCTTCACTCCACCCTCACGTATGGAGCAGGATGGACAGTTGCTCACGGGGTACGTTCATGTTCCGTTGTCCGAGATTCACTTGTATGCCGCAGATCACATGTTTGTCGCCTTCCCTGAGGAACCTGCCGAACGAGAAATGCTGGATAACCTGCTGAATCAGGAATCCTGGGGACCCTCTCCGCCGTTCGTGAAGGACGTGTATACGAGATTGATGCCGACATGTTCTATGGATTTGATCCCTTGTCCGTTATGGAGCAGTTGCAGCATATCATGCGTCACCTCACATCATAATTGTCCATGCAGTAGTGATCATAGTTGTCCATGTACAAATATCACATCTTCCTCTATGTTATTAATGAGAATAATAATCATTATTGATTGTACATAGGGGAAAAAAATATGTTTGCTGCAAAAAAACGCTTTTCCGGCTTGCTGCTTATGCTCGCCATCATTATGATTCTGGCTGCATGTAGCAGCGGAACAGGCTCAACCGCCACTGAACAGACATCGGCAGCGGGAACCGAAACGACAACAGCCTCTTCAGAGACGAACACAGACACGTCGTCCGGTTCAGACAATTCAAATGCTACACGGACCTACAAGTCATTAAGCGGAGATGTTGAAATTCCGGCTGAACCGAAACGAATCGTTACCGATATGTACGTAAGTGATCTGCTTGCACTGGGTGTGAAACCTGTTGGTGCTGTTCAATATTATTTGGAAAACCCGTTCTATGCGGATCAGGTGGCGGGCATAGAGAGTATTGGTGATCGGGCGGCAGTATCCATGGAGAAGGTTGTTGCCTTGAACCCGGATCTGATCATTACCTACTCTGATCAAGCCGAAGAGATTGAAAGTTATCAAAAAATCGCACCTACCGTGGTCATTCCGTATGGTACATTCACCAATGTGCATGACGAAATCCGGGGATTCGGAGAGCTGATGAACAAATCCGAAGCAGCCGAAGCTTGGCTGAAAACGTACGATGAACGGATTGAAGCCGCTCGCGCTAAAGTGAAAACAGTCATTAAACCGGAGGAAACCTTCTCCATCCTTGAAGTATCCGACAAAAGTTATTATGGATATGGAGACAATTTTGGTCGAGGAGGACAAGCGGTCTACCGTGCTTTGCAACTTGCCCCACTCGAAATCACCAAAAAGAACTGATGGGTGATACCCAATGGAAAGAAATTTCGCGTGAAGTTGTTGGTGATTATGCAGGGGATCATATCTTCTTAACCGTTGGAGAGAACAATAAAAATTACCAAGGTGACTCCATCTGGCAATCCCTGCCGGCTGTAAAAAACAATCAGGTGTATGAGCTGCTGGAAGACCGTTACTGGTACTTCGACCCGATTGCGATTCAAGGTCAGGCTGAGGAATTCGCCGATATGATCGTAGAACGTGCCGAGCAAAACCGTAAATAACATAAGCATGAATACAGGTGTCCGGATAGGCTAGGGCGCGTCTAAAAACTCCGAAGGAAGCAGATTTTGCCGAATTTTCGTTCCAAGCCAGGAAGTTTTCCGCAGGCGTGCCGGGGCACGTCAAGGGAAAGTGACGCAGCAGGGGGCGAAAAGGCGGTAAAAGATGCACTTCAGCGAGTTTTGAGACACGCTCTGATTAGCCTGCTCGGGCATTTGTGTCATATCGAGGAGGACTTACATATGCTTCGCCGTTTTATGTCTTATTATCGCCCTTACAAAAGGCTCTTTATCTTGGACTTCTCCTGTGCCATCGCCGCCGCTCTGCTGGAGCTGGCCTTTCCACTCGCCGTTAACCGGGTGGTCGATCAACTGCTTCCGGCTGGCAATTGGTCCATGATCTTGGCTGCGTGTGTCGGATTGCTCGGCATCTACCTGCTCAGTTCCTTTTTCCATTATGCAGTGACCTATTGGGGCCACAAGCTTGGCATTAACATCGAATCCGATATGCGGCGTGAACTGTTCCAGCGAGTACAGAAGCAGTCCTTCCGTTTCTTCGATAACAATAAGACCGGACATCTGGTCTCCCGCATGACCAACGATCTGATGGATATTGGTGAGATCGCACATCACGGACCCGAGGACTTATTTATCGCCTTTATGACACTGGCCGGAGCTTTCGGGATTATGCTGGGGATCAACTGGCAGCTCGCTGTGATGACGTTCATCATCGTTCCGCTGATGATCTACCTGTCACTGTATTTCAGTCGCAAAATGTCCAAGGCGTTCAAGCGCATGTTTGCGGATATCGCCGATTATAATGCACGGGTAGAGAACAATGTGAGCGGCATCCGTGTGGTACAAGCTTTTGCCAATGAAAAGCATGAAGTAGGACGTTTCGTTGAGAACAACGAACGTTTCAGACTCACCAAATTGATCACCTACCGCATTATGGCCTGGAACTCTTCACTCAGTTTTATCCTGATGAAATTTGTATCGCTGTTTGTACTGGTATGTGGAACCTGGTTTGTCATTCAAGGCAGTATGACATACGGAGATTTCATCGCTTTTGTGATGTTATCCAATGTATTCCTCGGACCGATTGAAAAGATTAACTCCGTCATCGAGACGTATCCCAAAGGCATCGCCGGATTCAGACGTTACCTGGAGTTGCTTGAAGTTGTGCCGGATGTAGAAGATACACCTCAGGCGAAACCGATTCCGAATGTCAAAGGCGATATTGCTTTCCATAACGTTACCTTTTCTTATGGAGAACACAAACCTACGCTGTCTCAGGTCAACCTTAATATTCAGGCAGGCCAGACGGTTGCTCTGGTTGGACCTTCGGGCGGGGGTAAAACGACGTTATGCAGTCTGATCCCACGTTTCTACGATGTGGATGCAGGACATATCTCCATCGATGGCATTCCGGTGAAGGACATGACACTGGAATCACTGCGCTCCCATATCGGGATTGTGCAGCAGGATATTTTCCTGTTTGATGGAACGATTCGCGAAAATATTGCATACGGCAAACTGAATGCTTCCGATGAGGAAATCTGGCAAGCCATTCGCCGGGCCCAACTGGAAGAGCTGGTACAGTCCCAGCCAGATGGACTTGATACCATGATCGGTGAACGTGGCGTGAAGTTGTCCGGCGGACAGAAGCAACGTTTGTCCATCGCAAGAATGATCCTGAAAAACCCGCCAATTCTCATTCTGGATGAAGCTACCTCCGCACTCGATACCGAGACGGAAGCTGCCATTCAACTGGCGTTGTCCGAGCTGGCCCAAGGACGTACGACATTGGTGATCGCCCATCGTCTGGCGACGATCAGACACGCCGATCGCATCGTAGTCGTGGAGAACGGCACCGTCGCTGAACAAGGAAGTCATGAAGAACTACTCGCGCGCAAAGGCTCGTACAGCCGACTGCATCAAGCCCAGTTTGGTTAAAGGCAGGGCTTAAACGCTTTAAGTTCAATATATGAGTTGTACAAATAAGTCACTACAACAGCAAAACAACCTTCCTTCTGTACAAGAGGGAAGGTTGTTCTGTCATCGGAGTGGCAAGTGTAAATGACGTTTAGTTCAATTTATATCACTTACCACCCAAAATGGCATTCGCTCGCTCACGAAATTCCACCGCCGCCTGCTCAGGCGTAATTTTGCCAAACAACAGCAGATCATACAACTCTCGCAATACCGCAGTGACCTCTGGCGCACCTACGGGATCAGGCGGGTCCATCTGGCTGCTGTTATCGGCAACCCAATCAATATAATCAAACACCTGCGCCAGCTCCGGTTCAACCACCAGCTTCATCCGCTCTTTGACACTGGATGAGACGGGCACCCCCGCTCCCCTTTGAGCAGCAGATTGGCATCCAAATCATTAACAAAAAAGCTGATGAACTTGGCCGCCTCCTCCTTATGTCTGGAATTGCCCGCCATGGAGAAAAACATGCCTGGCTTCAAAAACAATCCATCCTGGCTGTTTGGCCCAGGCATTGGGGAGATGGTTAAGGGTTTGCCATAACGCTGAGCGGTGCTGATAAATTGGTTGGAATACCCCCAGCTAAACAAAGCCTCTCCCAGATAAAACGGGTCGTTATCAGGCTGGCCAATGTCGGATGTCCAGATATCCGGTGCAAAAATAAGCTTTTTCTCCGCGAGCTGCTGCATCCTGCCAAAGTAATCAATAAACAATCCATCATCCTCATAACCCAACCTCTCGCCATCCTCGGCGTACAGCTTGGAACCGTACTGTCTCAAGTAATACGCGAAAAACTGTTCCGGCGTGAAATAGGTTCCCAGATAGATGCCTTTCCCCAGCAATTGCTCGCCCATCCTATCAAAGTCCGCCCATGTCCACGTCTCCGTTGGCAATTCAATATCATTGGCCTTTAACACTTCCGGATCATAGATGCTGAGCATGGCGTTAACCCCAAACTGAGACCATAGGTTTTTCCATTCAGGCTACCACTCTCCAGCTGCTCCTTCTCAATATCTGTCGTGTCAATCAACCCGCTCTGCATGTACGGCGTCATGTCTTCCAACAGTTGCAGCGAACTGTACTGGGACAGATAGGAGATGTCCATCTGGATAATGTCGGGCAACGCATTGCCTGCTGCATGTGGGGCAAGTTTTCTCCAGTATTCGTTGAAACTGCTATATTCGTATTCAATGTTTACATGTGGATTCAACTTCTCATACAGGTCGATAACAGCTATCGTTGCATTGTTGCGAAACTCCCCACCCCACCAAGCGATTCGCAGCGTTATCGGCTCTTCGTCCACAATCATGCCTGGCCTTTGATCCAACTGGTTCACGCAGCCAGGAAGAGTCAGCATAAGGCAGAGCATGCCTATCATTCGCATCCATCTTCCCATAACTTCTCCTCCTTACCTGGTGATGGGGGTGGCAGCAGCACCGTTACTCTCGTTCCAAGCCCCGGATTGCTCTCCAGCAGAACATCATATTCTTCGCCAAAAGCCAGACGTACCCGCTCCCTGATATTCAGTAGACCAATACCTGTGCCTCTGGTTTTCACTTCACCGCGCAGCACCTGTTCCACATATTCGGGTTCCATGCCGGGACCGTGATCCTCCACGATAAGGGCCAGTTTGCCACCTGATATCTCGGCATACACTCGAATCAGACATGATCCAACCTGTGGTTCCAAACCGTATTGAATGGCATTCTCCAGTAGCGGCTGTAGGGTCAACTTGGGAATGGCACAACCCAGATAAGAAGCAGGCACATCCATACGGAAATCCAGCCGTTGCCGGAAACGGTAGGTCTGAATGGTGATGTAATGATTGACAATCTCCAGTTCTTCGGCAATGGTAATGATATTTTGCTTAAAACTGATGGAGGAACGCAGCAAATATCCGAGTGATAACACCATACTGGAGATTTGCTCCTGCCTGTTCTTTTTGGCGAGCCAATGGATCGAATCCAGCGCATTATACAAAAAGTGAGGATTGATCTGCGCCTGTAATGCCTTGAACTCTGTTTCCTTAATGACCAGTTGGCTTGCATAATTTTCTTTGATCAATGTATTAATATGTGTAATCATCAGTCGATACGTACGCTGTAGTAACCCCAATTCATCCATGTGCTGGTGGGTTGGAATGGACAGATTGGCGTCTATGTTCTCCAGATCCCCATACTGAACCTCCTTCATCTGACTGATGAGCTGCCTGATCGGCCTTGTCAGACTACGTGCGAACACCATACCAAGCGCGAGAACAACCAGAATAGCGATAAGATAAACGACAATCAAACTATTTTTCAACCATATAATACGTTCAAAAATTGCATCATAAGAGGCCATATTATAATACACCCAGCCGGTGTATGCGGATTTCTTCTGGGAAAGAAATATCTCCCTCCCATCCAGATTTTTGATCTCATATCCCCCACTGCCTGGAAGTGGATTCAGCCCCGTGGACACCGCTTCTGGAAGCTGGCGATAAGGATAGACCACCTCACTGCCTGCTTTTAAAATAATGTCACTGTCCTGGCTATCAATGCCCGCATACTCCTCAACGAGTCGCTCGATATTAATACGCAGAAACAGTATGCCTACCGGTTCCAGGGTCATCGGTTCGTAGGCTCTCACCTGACGGACCATAACCAGCATCGGGTCATCGTCATCCGGGTATAACCAGCGTACTGCACCATTGGCCTGCTCCGCAGCCGCAATCATCCGATCATATTTTTCCTGGGATACGGTCAGTGTCTCGCCATATTTATTGACTCTTCCTCTGGAATCAATCAAATGAACGGACTGCACATAACGTGCAGCCCCACTAATATGCTCCCATAGCCGATCCGTGATCTTCTTTCGTTCAATAAAGCTTGAATATGCGCTATCGTCATCCAGCAACGACTTCAAAGCTCTTTGAATCTGAGTATCGGAGATCATGTTTAATGATAACGCTTCCAACTTCTGAAGTTCAACATCCACTGTAGACGAAGAAAGGTTCAGAAGTCGGGATGACTTATCAAACAGCTGTTTGTCATACACCGAGTACGTATAATACAAGGACCCAAACGCCAGGATGATGATAAACGCCATCATGAACATAATCATCAGAAACATTTTCATTTTGATGCTGAGTTTGCGGTAGGCTGTCATGACCAAAGCGCTCCTTTGAACCACGTGATACTACTAGGTATATCACATGCAGGAAGGTTTTCCCAAAGTTTTAGCGCTCGATGCCTCACGTATTATTTGGACTGATATCGGTCATAGGCCGCCTGATGAACCTCAATCGCCCGGTCAATGCCCATGCTCTTGATTGTTTCGGCCATCGTGTCAAATTCGGTGATCGGCTTCTGTCCGCTAATGATGGCAGTCATCGTTTCATTCAAATACGTATTCACCTGGCTCATGATGGACGTACTTGTGGTCACCTCATCTGTTGACAAACGAATTGGAGGAAGCGTTAATGCAGAGCTTGCTTTCATCCATTCCGCATTCGCCGCACGTTGTCCGTCGTCAAATAATAATGCATCCAGGTAACGGCTATCCTGATTGATCGGACCGTCCATAATGGATAAGGCATAGGAAGCGAGTGCCTGATCATACGTCAGACCGTTCGGATTATTAATGATGGTATCTGTGAATTTGACACCTTCCCCATCACGAACGTAGCTGTCATTTTCGATACCAAAGTTGAACAGATCACTACCCTCTTCGCTATAGTTGTAATCCATCCACTGAACAATATATTTCAATTTGTCTTCGTCTGCGGAAGCCGTAATGGCCTCACCATAAGTCAACACTTTAGCGTCCAGATTAAATGTCGCATAGGACGTTCCATCCGGAGATACAGGCCACGGTACACCAGTCACGTTAAAGTTCGGATCCGTATCTCTCATCAGATTGAAGTATTTCCCCATGCCGCTGAACACACCACCCTGATATGCGCCTGCCAGATTGCTGGTGACCTTGTAATCGAAAGCTTTACCGTCATTGGTCATGATCTCGGGATCAATCAGCCCTTCCTTGTACCACTTGGCCATGGTCTCCAAGAAATCACGGTAGCCCGGCTGAATCGGTCCAAACTCCACCTTGTCTCCATTCATCTGGAAGCCACCAATTACACCAAAGGCCGCGGCAAAATCATGGAGCTTAGTCAGGTTACCCGGTCCCCAGTTTCCGGTGAATGGCAGCTCATCTGGCTTGCCGTTGCCGTTGGGGTCCTGTTCCTTGAATGCCTTAAGCACCGTATACCACTCATCAATGTTGGTAGGTACTTTGAGATTTAATTTATCAAGCCAGTCCTGGCGCATAATTAAACCGGAAGTAGCATTCAGCTTCAATGCATCCAGCTTGAGCAGCGGAAACATATAGATCGTGCCATCGTCGAGTGCAATCTGTTTCTTCACATCCGGATCGGATTCAATAATCCGTTTTAAGTTCGGTGCATAACTGTCGATCAGTTCGTTCAATCGAATGATTCGACCATCCTTGATCATTTTTTCCGGTCCGCCAACGGCATCCGCCCAGTTATAATAAATGACATCCGGTAGCTCTTTCGTGGAGATCAACAGATTGAACTGGTCACGTTGTTGTCCAAGCGGAGGATGTGTGAACTTCACTTTGATGCCCGTCAATTTCTCCTTTTCCTTGTAAGACGCCATATCGCCAAAATTGTTCAAGGAAGCTGTCAGTTTGGCATCATTGGCGCGCCAGTAGTCAATGGTAAATGGCTCACTTGTAATCGGTAGCGGAATCTCGGTTAATGCCTGCACCGCAGGTTCTGTTCCTTCTGCTGGCTCTGCGTTACCTGGTTCATTATCACCCGTACAGCCCGCCAGTAAAGACATGGTAAGTAGCGATGACAACAGGATGGACCCCATTCTTTTTTCAAGTAATTCGCCTCCATAGGATACATTTTTTATTGTTTCACAGCACCGATTAGAGCGCCCTGAACAAAATAACGTTGGATGAACGGATATACAAGCATAATCGGCAGCGTGGAGATAATAATGGTCGCATATTTGATGTTCTCCCCAATGGCAAAGCCGGTATCAGCGCCAGCGCCCATGGCCTCCGTACTGCTGCTGATCAGAATATCACGCATAATAATCTGGATCGGATACAACTCCTGACTGCGCAGGTAAAGCATCGGTCCGACATAATCATTCCAATGGTCAACCGCATAATACAGCATCATGACCGCCAGGATTGGCTTTGACAAAGGCAGTACAATTCGAAACAGAATCAGAAAGTCATTGGCGCCATCAAGCTTCGCCGATTCGATCAGACTGATCGGAATGCCCTCAAAGTTTGTTTTCATAATGAGGAAATAGAACGTACTGATGGCACCCGGAATAATAAGCGCGAAACGGGTATCCACCATGCCCAGATTCTGAATCAGCAGAAAAGTCGGGATCATGCCCCCGCCAAAAAACATCGTGAACGTAATTAATTTCATCAACGTTTTTCTGCCCATCAGATCACTGCGTGATAACCCATAGGCTGCCAGCGAAGTCATGAGCAGATTGATGGCTGTACCCACCACAACATAGAACAAGGTGTTCATATATCCCGTATAGATGCGAGTATCCTGAAATACTGACTTGTACGCTCCCAGCTGGAAACCTTCAGGAATGAGCATCAATGACCGGGAACGTAACATCTGATCCGGATCGCTGATTGAAGAATTGAACACGTACAGCATCGGGTAAAAGCATAAAATCATGATCACCACGAGCAGCAGTGTATTGAATACATCAAAAAGTCGTTCCCCTATAGACTGTTTCATCGCTTCACCTTCCAATTACCAGAGACTGGTTGAGTTAAGCTTTCTGCTGATCGCATTTGCGATAATGAGCAGTGCGAAATTAATGACGCCGTTAAATAGTCCGATGGCGGTTGAATACGTATAATTCCCTTCCAAAATACCGGATCGATAAACAAAGGTGGAGATGACATCCGATGTCTCATAGGTCGGTGCCGTTTGCATCAGCAATATTTTCTGAAAATCCGCGTTCATGACCGCCCCCATACGCAGAATTAACATGATCACAATCGTTGGCATAATGCCCGGCAGTGTAATATGTAATAGCTGTCTCCAGCGGCCTGCACCATCAATTTTGGAAGCCTCATACAACTGTGGATCAATCCCACTAAGTGCTGCCAAAAAGATAATCGAGGCCCAGCCTGCTCCCTGCCATATGTTGGACAGGATGTACATCGGACGGAACATATCTTTTTCCGCCAAAAACATAATCGGCTGCAGATCGAAAAAGTCACGAATGACGTTAAATAACCCACCGTCCAGAGATGAGAACGTTTTCAACATTCCAACCACGACGACAACCGAGATGAAATGCGGCATATAACTAATGGTCTGTACTGCGCCTCTGAACCACTTTTTCCGGACTTCATTCAGCAACAGTGCTAGTAGAATCGGAGCCGGGAAACCAAACACAATACTGTAAAAACTCAAAATCAGTGTGTTCTTAATCAGTCGCCAGAAATAATAACTTTCAAAAAACATGGTGAAGTTGTCAAATCCGACCCATTCGCCTGCCAAGATTCCTTTGATCGGGTTGTAGGATTCCTGAAATGCCATCAGTAGCCCGTACATTGGCCCATAGCTGAAAATCAGATAGTAGGCTACCACAGGAACGAGCATCAGATAGACGTATCTGTTGCGGACAAGTTCCTTTTTCACCGAACTCCATTTGCCAGCTGGCTTCAAACGCCCAGGTTCGATCCCCGGCTTCGATTCAGCTCCATCCACTCAACCTCCACTCTCGGTATTGATTCACTAACATGACACTTCTAATGATAGAAGCGAGCGCCTTTTCTTCCCATGCTCATTTCCGATAAATGGATGTTCAAAACCGAGTTCCGTCCGACAAAAAAGACCCTGCTGCCGATGAATGGCGTACAGGGCCCGATCACAGATTAGATGTAGATCGGATATAGATCGGATATAAAGATTAGCTATGTAAAAGCCAGAGCGACGCTGTCCTAGGGTACTTTTTTATACTCGGAAGGGGAGAATCCCGTGTATTTCTTGAACATTTTGCTGAAATACGGCCAGTTGGCACCAAAGCCTGTCTGTTCGGCAAGCGAGGATACAGTGCAGTTCCCGTCCTGCTCCAGAAGCTCCAACGCTTTACGGATTCGGTAGCTTAACACATAGTTCGTAAATTTCTCACCGGTTTCTTTTTTGAACATTTTGCCGATGTAGTCTGGATTCATGTATATTTCCCCAGCAATGGACTGGAGTGTTAATGTCTCGTCCTTGTAGCGTTTCTCTACCAACTGTTTCACACTACCTACCATCTGCGATTGTCTGGAGCGGTGTTGTTCGTAGCGGCGCAGCGTGATTTCCTTGGCGACGGCAAGCAGAAACTGTTGAAAAGAATGCAGCGTGCTGGATTCAATCATGCCCGGCAACTGGTCCATATACCTTTTCATCTCGGCAGAGCCACTGAGTCGAATCATCTCCATAAACATCTGAATAAGATAGGACTTTGTTTGGGATATATCGTATCGCAAGCTGGCAAGCATCTGAAACATCCGGTTCAGCTCTGATCCCACTTCCTGCCAGTGTCCCGCCTTGATTGCAGTAACCATCCGCTCCGGATCGTATTCGAATTCAGGAAGGGTGCGCTCCCCGGGAGAGTAGACATCCCGCTCCATAATGAGACTGCCCTCACCGAGGTAAAAGCGGTAATTGAGATAAACCAGCGTCTGCATGTACAAATGGCGTGCCTGCGATAGATCTCCTGGCTCGCTCAGCGCAATCGTGAGATCGTCATGATAATATCGGGTAAATGTGGCGCGAATCTCATCGATATTATGGAACAACTGTGTTTCAGACAACTTGTCCTCCATAATTAGTAGCACATGCCTTCCAACCGTGGCACTTAAGATGGGATTGTGAAAAATATCCTCGGCAATGTTCTTGACCGCGAACAAGTGCAAATACTCATGATCTCCCTCAATCTCTACTAGCAACAACCGCACACGCTGATCCTGAAACTGTACATCGAATAATTCCTCGAAATACTTCCATTCCTTGACCCCGTATGTTCTGTTCGTGACCAGCTCTTTCAGAAAATATTCCTTGGCATGTGGCAGTACACGCTCCAGATTATATTGAATCGACTGCACAAAACGCTCCTGATCGGTCAACTCCCGCTTCTCACTGACCAATTCACTGATAGCCTGTACGAGATGCTCCTCGCTGCAGGGCTTAAGCAAATAGTGCTTCACCCCATACTGCATGGCCGTTTTCGCATATTCGAACTCCGTAAAACCCGTGAGCATGATAAACGAGATATGCTGATACTTCTCTGCCACAGCTTCAACCAGCTGTAACCCATCCATTCCCGGCATACGGATGTCCGAGATGATGATATCCGGTCGTTGCCGCTCAATTGAAGCAAGCGCTTCCAATCCATCTTGAGCAATGCCTATCAATTCTGTTCCTAATCGGGACCAGTTCACCACACTGGAGATCCCGTCCGAGATCATAAATTCATCATCGACCAACAAAACCTTGTACATCGTATGCACCCTCCTGCCTTTAACCAGATCCATTCTATTATATGGGCATTATGCACAAATAGAGGAGAGAACGTTGAATGACATGGGATTGAACTATAACAATTCGGATTTCTGAACATGTGTATCACATGTGAAGTTATTGGCTACCGAATCATGGTCTAAGTTGATCCTTTGTTCAAACCAAACAACCCTCACCCTGCCACAGGGTGAAGGTTGGTCGTTGTTATGCAAATGCGGGCTATATAAGTGACCATACATGCCCGGATCGATTTATTTTTTTACCGCGTGAATAAAATGTATCGTTTCAAATGCCCTTAGATGATCGGTTCGATCCTGGAAAAACTGTTCCTGAATCGCCTCCGGAGTCAGATGCTCATAGATAAGCAACCCCGCTTCATCAAGCAAGGCCTCCATCTCCGCGTATGCGTACCCGGATTGCATCGGCTCACCACCCATTGCAGCCAATTTAACCATATTTTCAACCCGATTAAACAGTCCTTTTTCCTCAAAAAGATGCTCATCTGCATAATCCAGAACTATAGAGCTTCCGGTTGGCAGGCTCGCAAACACATGACGAATCACGTTAAACAGATCATTTTTGGGCAAATAATACGAAACACCCAGGAGACTAGCCAACGTCTTCCGTTTCTTCAAACCTTCAAGAGTCAAGCTGTCATTCGAAAGCTCACGCGTAAAATCCATGGGTACAAAGTGAAGATTGTCCGGAATAGTCAGCTCGGCCTGATTCAGCCGCTCCTTCTTGAATTGCTGTGTAGCCGGATAATCTACTTCAATGATATCCAGCGTGTCCTCCAATTCCGGATGCCTCAAAGCAAACGTATCCATCCCGGCGCCAAGAATGACTACCTGCTTCAATCCCAACGCGACTTCATGCAAAAGTACATGCTCACAGTAAGCGGCCCGAGCCAGAGTTATTGGAGATAATTGTACCTGGGTAATCCATTTTAGAACCTTTTCCGGGTCGTCCTTGAGCTGGTGCGCCATATCCGGGTTGAAAAAATGAATGCCTCTAACCATGTTATTGCTGATATCTGAAAACTCTTGAGGAGTGATAAGCGCACTGGCTATAAAATCATTGAAAATAAGAGGTGTATCATATTGGCAATGATAGGCTCGGCCAAAAGCCGAAATCAAAGATGTAATACTGGATTCATTTTGCTTCATACCTATTCCTCCCGTACAAACAAAAATAAGATTCCCCCTGGCCAGGAGAACCTTAGTATATACGAAGAGATTTAATATGTAAATTATAGCATAAAAAGATTTTTTTGTCAATAAAAATCAACAGGATGATCTGACAGGTTAAAGTAGCTTTCTTTTCTCCTCCACTATAACCTGTCCTCTCCCTTCATCATACGATTCAGCCCGCAAAGGCTAGGCGTCCATCCCATACTCCTTCACTTCACGATTACGGTTCAACACCGCATGCAATACAAAACCAAGTACCGCAATCGCCGCTGTGCCTGTTGCCAGCCACGCTACCGGAATAAGTCCCTGCTTGTCATACATGACCCCCATCGCATAGGGGCCGATAACCCGTCCAACCGCACCGATCCCACCCGATATCCCGATGTAAAAGGTGCCGCCCTGCCAGCATGCTCGGAGATAAATGCAGGCGTTGCAGGGGAGATCAACATCTCTCCAAACGTGGCCAGTACCATTGCGAGCACCATGCCCGGATAGCTGTACATGGTAATCATCACAATGTAGGCCATGCCATAGAATACGGCACTCGCGGTCATCTGGGCAGTGGAGGTACGAGCCATAGTCCGTTTCACCCAGCTGGTGAAGGGTTGGCCTACAAAGATCAGCACCCCGTTCAGGGTCCAGAGCAGACCGTACATTCTTTTTCCATACCCTCAGAAATGATATACGGGGACACACCTGTGTTCCAGATGGAGTTGCCGAATAACAGGAAGAGCACGCCCAAGCTCATAAACAGATATAATCGGGTATTACCCAGCAATGCCCAGACGCCCGGCCCATCGGGGACGGTTTTGCGTTTGGTCAGATGTACTTCCCCTGATCCGGTTCGACCCGCGACAGATAATACCAGAAGAACATCGCGAACCCTGCTGAGGTCACTCCGTTCAGTACAAAGCTGAGGTGATAGGAAAAGTCAGCCAGAAAACCACTCAGCGCCGTACCAATCGCCACCCCAATATTGTTCGCCACATAGATAATATTGAATAATTCACCGCGTCGCTCCGCAAACCGGAAGCCAATAAAAGCCTGAATCGCTGGCAGCGACAATGAACTGAACAGACCAATCCAGCCCATGGCACATATAAATACGACCCAATACGCACTAATCCAGGGCAGCGCAAACAAACCTAACGCATTAAGCGCCAGTGAGCCAATAATCAACTTCTTCACGCCCACCCGGTGATACAACGAACCGCCGAGCAATTGTCCGAAGATGCCACCCAGGGACTGAATGAGGATTACAAAACCCGCGTTAGCCATCGTCCGTCCAAGCTCATCAAATACATACATGGTGGTCAACGGCCAC
Organism: Paenibacillus sp. OVF10; assembly: GCA_022836915.1. GTDB lineage: Bacteria > Bacillota > Bacilli > Paenibacillales > Paenibacillaceae > Paenibacillus. The sequence goes on from CP094668.1 coordinate 98,113, forward strand.
ATCAAGGCACTGCCTGTTGCGTTAACCAGACTTGCTAATAAAAATATTCTCACTTCTTTTGGATAGTTATCCAGCCATCTCATCATCTTAATTCATTCTCCTTAGTACCTCTGCACAAACAAATAACCATAAAAAATAGACCTTTGCCCTGACGGCATAACCATAACCAGCCAGAGCGAAGGTTTTATGAAGTGTCACATGTATTGCTCTTTAGATCCTGCTCAAGTTTTATCCTTTGTTCATCTTACCTCAAAAAAATCATGCTGCAAGCACACTCATTGACGCTTCACTTCGACAGTGGCCGAGAAGAAGGTCGCCCCGTTACCCATGTCAGACAATCTGTTGGACGTGAGCGAATTGGCTCGCTGCTTCTTGCCATCACCATCCCACCATAAACCTTGGCTGATGACGGTTCCCGGCAGCATAGCTTCACTCACCTTGGCGGTAAGTTCGATGCGCCCACGATCATTCCATACGACCACTGCATCTCCATCCTCCACGTTTCTGCGGGCAGCGTCCTCGGGGTGCATTTGCAATAGAGGCATCTTTTCCAAACGTTGATGTTTGGCTGAATTACCAAAGGTGGAGTTCAGGAAATTATGGTTTGGCGGCGATAGGAACATCAATGGATACGTATCGGCAGGTCCAGCCGGATTCTCCCCATCATATCCTTCAACCAGAGCGCTATAGGTAGGGAGCGGCGGAAGACCTCGCTGTTCCATCATCTCCGAATATAATTCAATTTTGCCTGAAGGTGTGGGTAGCTGATCCAGAAACGCAGCATGTGGCGACATATCCAGTTTCACGAATCGGTGTTCCTTCAGTCCCTCCAACGTGATTCCATTCATGTAGGGGTTGCCTGTGCCCTGAAGTGCGTCCTCAATCATCTGTTCCGGCGTTTCTCCGAAGATTGCAGGATCGTACCCCATAGCCTGCCCAAGCAGTGAGAACAGTTCCACATTGCTCTTGCTCTCCCCAATCGGTGCAATTACCGGCTCTTGCAGATGAACGTACTGATGCCAATAAGAGGTGTACAGGTCCGTCGCTTCAAATGAAGATGTGGCTGGCAATACGATATCTGCATATTTCGCCGTATCCGTCATGAACAGATCATGCACAACCGTGAACAGATCTTCCCGTGCAAAACCTCGCTCCACCCGCTCAGTATCCGGTGCCACCACCAGTGGATTGCTGCAGTAGACCATCATCGCCCGGATTGGCTGCTCTGCTTCCAGCAACGCTTCACCAATCCGATTCATGTTCACTACTCGCGGCTCCGGATTCTGCCGCAGCTCCGGACGTTCCAGCGCGTCGCTATTCGTGCTCGCGTAGCTGTTCGTGCGAACAGCACCGCCGCCTTGCTTCAGCCATTGCCCTGTAATGGCAGGCAGACAAGCAACGCTACGCACGTTCATTCCCCCATTATCATGGTGCTGGAGGCCATTGCCGATGTGAATATGGGCTGCCTGTGCGTTGCCGTATAGTTCAGCCAGCTCCAAAATGGTTTCCTCCGGCACGCCCGTAATGCGTGCAACACGTTCAGGGTGTAACTGCGGACATGATCACGTAGTGCCTCATGACCTATCGTATACTTTTGCATAAACGCTTCATCCGTTAGTCCCCGTTCGAACAGCACATGCATCAAACCCAGCGCCAGTGCGCTATCCGTGCCCGGATACAAAGGAATAAACCAGTCGCCCCACTGTGCGGTACGATTGCGATGAACGTCGATTACGACGATCTTGGCGCCTTTCTTACGGGCTTTCTCCGCTAAAACGACCTGATGCATATTCGTACTGACGATATTACCGCCCCATACCAGGATGAGATCCGCATGCTCCGTATCTTCCGGCACCGTACCCCGGTTGGCGCCCATCGTATATTTCCAGCCAGTATTTCCAGCGGCATTACAGATTGTTTGCTCCAGCACACTCGCACCTAGCGCATTGAAGAAACGTCGATCCATGCCGTCTACGCCGAGAATGCCCATGTTACCGTAAAAGCTGTAGGGCAGGATGCTCTCCGGGCCGTAAGTTTCGGACAATGCAGTGAATCTGGTCGTAATCTCGTGAATCGCTTCATCCCAACTGATTCGTTCGAACTTGCCTTCACCTTTGGCTCCTACACGTTTCATCGGATATTGTAGACGCTCGGGGTGATACACCCGCTCAGTCATATTTCTGACTTTATTACAGATGGCACCCTTAGTTATCGGATGATCCGGATTGCCTGCCACCTTCACAATTTTGCCGTTCTCTTTATGTAATAACAGACCACAAGTGTCCGGACAGTCGAGCGGGCACACCGCCGCAAATACACCATTCTCCTGATCGATCATCGTAAGGCTCCCCTCTTTAAAAGCTATCCCTATATCATATCTTCTTCGAGGTTATCGCGTAAAGAGAACAGTATGTTTTTGCTTCATATTCACCGCTATAGCGGCGTCAAAATATTATCAAAAAAATATTTTTGAGTTTGATTCAACTTCAGAATTCAGGGGTAAATTAAAAATAAGGCATTAGGCTAGTGTTTCCCCACTTCCTCCTCATGCCATATCATGGACCACTCCCGAAATTCGCCATGAACAGGTTTCGTTCCCCGAACCTTGTCATGGCGAATTTATTTTGCGTTAAAATCCACAAGGACCCCATACCAAAAAACGATCCCGACCTGCTCCATCACAGCATATTCGCCATGAACCGAGCAAGATCAGAATCGTCTTCTCTTCTACATGAATGTTCCATTACCCATGTATACATACGTATATATGCCCTGCTACGCCTGCTTGCTCCACATCGCTCTGGCCTCCGTCTCCACAGCTTCGTTCGACGTGGCTACCTCCGGTTTCACTTTCGGCTCAGCTTGGCGCAGGTACACCACCCAATAGGCTGCAGCTACAAACAGAGCACCACCAGTCAGATTCCCGAGCCATACCGGAATGAAATTCATCACATATTGGCCCCACGAATAATGTCCTTCGAAGATTGCCGCCGGGATGAGGAACATATTGGCTACAACGTGCTGGAATCCAATCGCGACAAACGCCATCGTTGGAAACCAAATGCCCAGTACCTTGCCACTCATCGTATCCGATGCATAAGATAACCACACCGCCAGCGCGACCAGCCAGTTACAGCCGATGCCTGAGATAAAAGCCTGCAGGAAGCCGTCATGCAGCTTATGCCCAGCCATATCCACCACTTTCGCCAGATATACACCCTCTCCGGTCAGACCCAGCACATGTCCAAACGCGTACGCGACAAACAAAGCTCCAACAAAGTTACCAATCGTCACTAAGGTTAGATTTTTCAACATATTACCTACGGATAACTTTCGAGCAATCGTCGCGAGTGGAACTGCCATCATGTTACCTGTCAGCAACTCGCCACCACCGATGAGCACCATGATTAGTCCCACCGGGAACACTGCTGCACCAATCAGATTAACCAGACTTCCCCACTCTGCAGGAGCAGATGCAATCACCCGAATATCCAGTAGAAAACCCAGCGCAATAAAAGCCCCTGCCAGAAAACTAAGCACCAGTACAGAAGACGCCGGATATTGAGCCTTCTTCATGCCTGTTTGCGCCGTATATTGTGCAACCTCAAGAGGTGTTTTTGCTGCCATATCATTCATCCTCTCCTTCATTGTTCATCATTGGATAAAACCATTTGAAATTCATTAGTTATGCGTTGAATACCATATCCTAATTGTATCTCGGTCATCAACATAACTTTGTGCAAATTATCACAATGTCATTTAAAAATATGCTTTAAGAGTGTCCTGGAATAGTTATGACAGCAAAGTATAGTAAGACCTTTTGAAGCTAAAAATCACAAAAAAGACTGACGATATACTCGCCAGTCTTCTTTTTCCTTTATAATCGTCCGCCTTGTTTCGTAATCCTGGCAGTTATTGTACACCTCATATTTACGGACAAGCATGACTTATCTTTGTATGGCGTTTATCATGCTCGCTGTTCAACCATCTATTCTGCTTGCTTACACCATTGCTGGTTCTTTTACTTCTACCGGTGGCAGTGCTTGCAGACCAGCCGTGTTCAGGAAGTTCCATGGTTTGTTGTAATGTGGCTGGAAGAAAAAGTCGATGAAGGCCAGCTCATCTACGGTCATGTTGTTTTGGATGCAGACCGAGATCGTATTAATCGATTGGGTCAGATCAACCTGAGACATCACCTGTGCTCCAACGATCCGACGAGTAGCCTGCTCATATACCACTTTAAGCAACAGTTTCTCAGCCGTTGGCATGAACTCCGGACGGTAGCTGTCTTCCAGTAAGACAGCTTCCACAATCAAACCTTCGTCAGCAGCAGACATTTCCGTCATTCCTGTACCTGCGATATTTTGCTCATAAATTTTGATACCGGATGTTCCTTGTGTACCCATGTATGGTGTCGTAGGACGAACCAGGTTGCGGGCTACAAGTGTACCCATCCGTACGGCGTTGGTTGCCAGCGGAATGTAAGATGCTTTGCCTGTTGGGTTGTAATGAATAGCACAGCTGTCACCCGCAGCGAAGATGTCTTTTTGACTGGTTTGCATATATTTATCCACGATGATTGCGCCGTTTGGCAGCATATCCACTTGGCCTTTGAGCAGCTCTGTATTTGGACGGAAACCAATGCACAGAATAACCAGATCGGTTTCAAACTCTCCTTTGGACGTGATCACTTTAGTCACTTTGCCATTTTCACCAGTAAACTTCTGTACCGTTTGACCAAGAGCCAGCTTGATGCCGCGTCCAGTCAACGTATCTTCGATCGCATCCGTGAACTCAGGGTCCAGGTATTTGTTCAAAATCCGGTCCACACTGTCGATCAGGGTAACTTCTTTACCGTTCATCTGGAAAGCTTCCACCAGCTCTACGCCGATATATCCTGCACCTACAACAGTAACACGTTTGGCATCTTTGGCTTTTTCAATAATCGTGTTGGAATGATTGTAGTTTTTGCAAAGTAAAATGTTATCCATCTCGATGCCTTCAAGCTTCGGAACGACAGGCCATGACCCCGTTGTCACGATCAGTTTGTCAAACGTATCTTCAAATTCTTCCCCAGTTTTCAGGTTTTTAGCCTGAAGGGTATGGTCCTTGGCATCTACTGCTGTTACTTCATGAAGCATCTTGGTCTCAACACCAAGCTCTGCCAGTTGATTAGGCGAAGAATAGAACAAACCGTCAGGGTCTTTCACAACCCCACCTACGTAGAGCGCAATGCCACAAGATAGGAAGGAGATATTGTCATTGCGCTCATACACGGTGATGGTAGCATCCGGGTACAATTTGGCGGTATTTACGATGGCTGCGGTCCCTGCGTGTGTACATCCGATAACTGCGATTTTCATTAAAAGTTCCTCCTCGAAATATATAAATGAGTTTGAATATAACGTTATTTCGGTTGTGAAATATTTCACTTCTTATTCGAAACTGTGTATGTGATTTATTTCACTTTATACACTCATTATAATGTGATCTTTTTCACATTGCAATAGGTTGTGCAAAAAAATTTTGTCGAAAGAGGTTACTTCCCTGTATTTAAGCCTTTCTTCCCTTCATTGTATTGAATTCATTGTCCCCGGATATGGGTCGGTTTATGCTATGTAATGGCTTCCTCAATCCCTGTATAAACGCAGTATGGACGTATAAAGTTAGAGTTCTCTCCCACATTCATCTTTTACTTGTACAACATAAATGCATTCCATTTCCGCTACAGTGTTAATTTTTAAATTGGTAAACGCTCACAAATTGCACCTGAAGCCAACCCCTACCTGTGAAGAGAATGTAGCCACTCTATATAAAATAATCAAAGAAGCCTGTCCTTGCACATGCAAGGACAGGCTTCTCAAACGTTCAAGTATTAACCGAGCAATTTCTCGATATCTGCAATCATTGTCTCCGGAGATTCTTTTGGTTCAACACGACCTACCACTTCACCTTCACGGTTAACAAGGAACTTGGTGAAGTTCCATTGGATGTCGCTTGTTTCACCTACGCCAGGTTGTTGCTCCTTCAGGTATTGGAACAGGGGATGAGTGTCCTCACCATTCACATCTACCTTGGCAAACACCGGGAAATTCACACCATAGTTAATCTGGCAAAATGATTCCGCTTCCTCACTTGTACCTGGCTCCTGCCCTCCAAACTGGTTACAAGGGAAACCCAGTACAACCAAGCCTTGATCGCGATAACGATCATAGAGCTTCTGCAATTCACCGTATTGCGGGGTCAGCCCACACTTGCTGGCTGTATTGGCAATGACCAATACCTTACCTTGATACAGATCCAGTGAGACTTCTTGGTTCGCGGTGGTTACCGCCTGATATGAATATACGGACATGACTGATTCCTCCCATGACATATGTTGGTTTGGGCTGTTGCGAGCACGTTGGTATAACCAATGAACTCACAGCCTGTCCTATTATTATAGACCTGATCCGATGCGATTACCAAATCCCGGGTCTGCCATATTCCATTGCTCCCATGAGTTGCAAATTCCCCCTGAATGCAAAAGAGCCGCGTGCGATAGCGCACAGCGGCTTCATTCTATAATGTAAGGACCACATATGGCCCATTTCGTTAACTTCCTGTCGCTTGAACACGTGGTTCTGTCCGTCCTCCAGCATGAACCATCGCACTGTTCATGACCATTTGTTCCGGCGGCTTCGCTTGTTGGCGTTCACCTGCAAGCGCGTAAGGCAAGCAGAGTGGTACACCCGAACGCGGATCAATCACGATATCTGCTTCAATGTTGAATACTTCACGAAGCACATCCGAGTTCATAACTTCCACAGGTGAACCATGAGCAATGGCTTTACCTTTTTTGATACCAATCATGTGATGTGCATAACGGGAAGCATGATTCAAGTCATGTACAACCATAACAATGGTACGGTTAGCTGTGGCATTCAGCTGCTCCAGCAGTTGCAGTACTTCAAGCTGGTGAGCCATATCCAGGAACGTTGTAGGCTCGTCCAGGAAAAGGATATCTGTCTCTTGAGCAAGGGCCATGGCAATCCAGGCACGTTGACGCTGTCCACCGGACAGTTGATCAATCGGACGATCGTGGAATTCTGTCATGCCTGTCACTTCAATAGCCCATTCAATCATGCGTTTGTCTTCCGCACGCATGGAGCCAAATCCTTTTTGATAAGGAAAGCGACCATACGATACCAGTTCAGTAACGGTAAGACCTTCAGGGGCTGTTGGATTCTGTGGCAAAATCGCAAGCTGCTTGGCAACTTCACGCGTGGACTGTTTATGAATGGACTTCCCGTCGAGCAATACATTACCTGCTTTTGGAGCCATAATACGTGCCATCGTTTTCAGGATGGTTGACTTCCCTGAACCATTGGCTCCAACAAGTGCTGTGATTTTTCCTTGGGGAATCTGAATATTCAGATCCTCTACAATTAGTCTTTCCTCATAAGCGATATCCAGCTTGGTCGTCTCCAGACGAAACATGCGATCATCCTCTCTCATTTATCCCGGTTATGTAATCCGGCTATGACAACAAAAACGAAATTGTAATTCTGTGATTTCCGACGCAAATATCTTCTACACTAAAGATACTGATAATCATTATCATTTGTCAACATAAAAAACCAAATTTTCTTCTCTTTTCGTGCTTTATTTGGTCTTTCTGTAGCAGAAATCCCCCTCTTTTCTCAAGTAAACATGAGACCTTTTCTCATTCATTCCGCGCACTTTATCACTTCTGACTGTTTTTCAAACTCTTGAATCGCAAATTTTGTGTCTGAATTGTGAATGTGTGAGTTTTTTCATGCGTTTGCTATATCCGCCATATCAAATAAAAAAAGATGACCTTGAAATTCAAGTTCAAGGTCATCTCACATACGCTCGTTTAATAAGGTATGAAGTCAGCATTTTCATTATTGGATCAAAAGACACTTAATGAATCTATGCAACATGTTCATATAAAATAACTTACAGCTTCGGCTGTGGCATCAATTGGATTACAGTCATCCCACCCTGAGTGCTCTGCACACTGGCAATATTCTCGGCATCAATATCTGCTGGAAGATCGATCTGCAGTCCATACGGATAGAGACGATCTACCTCTCCAATAGACATCTGTGAAGAAGTCGTCGCATCCGCATCCTGTTCATTGGATACAGATGTGTCAGGCGATGTGGAACCAGTAGCTTGATCGGCATCCGTACCTTGATCCGTGTCTCCACTCGCAGCATTAGACGATTCATTCGTACCTGTATCCGTTGTTGTATCGGTAGCAGGATCTGAAGTGGAATCACCCGATGTTGAAAGATCTACCTGCTGATCGCCATCCTCCGTCTGCTCTACGTTCCCCGCGTTTCCCGCTGACGCCCCATCCGTACTCCCTTCGGAAGTACTTCCTGAACTACTATCGGAAGGAACTTGGTTATCTGGCTCCTCATTCCGATTAAAGCTCTCCCACTTGCCTGTGGTATCCAACTCCTGAGTACTGCCATCTTTCATTGTCAATTGAAGTTTGCCTTGCTCAAACTCAGTGCTTCCCGTATCGTTCCTGAAACGGATCACCAGTTGAGCAGGTGATTGCGTACCCTCCTGTTCACTCGCAGGAATCATATAAGCAATCTGCTCCGCGAGCTGTACCTCAGGTTCAGCCGGAATGGCAGGATCCTGGGTGGATGGAGGATGCCGCCGGCGGCTCTACAGAATTTTTCATCCATGCATATGTACCGCCAGAAATACCCAGAACCAGGATCAATAGGAGTAATCCGAACAGATTTTTCCTTTTACCCGTTAGCATCCGCACCAGTGGAGAGGACAATTCCGTCTTCGCACGGTCATAGACCGGCTTCATTGTCTTGCTGGCTCTCACGTAATACGGTTTGAAAGCTGACTTCGACTTGAATGCTTCACGGTCATGGGCTTTGAAATACGCCACGATGGCATCCGCATATCCTTTATGCGCATTGGAACCCCGGACAAACATTCGATGATCTCCTGACCATTCGAAGAATGGATACAGCCCTTCAGCACGACTTGCATTGGTGCGGATGAATTCAATCAGGCCAGGATAATCCAACCGATTGCTGCCGCTTCCTCCCCGATAAAAAGCCATCGGCAAAGCTTCATATGCCGCGATCCCCTTATGAGCCTGCAGCTCTCCGGCAAGCCAGCGACGCGTCCAGCGTTGAAGTTCATTGCGTTCTGCCAGGGAAAGTGCCTCCAATGCCTCTTCTTCATTCCCCTCGCCACTAAGCCACGCTCTTGCAGCCAGCATCATGTTCGTTCGAGCGGATACATCAGAGCCCTGACGTGCCGCCCAATCCCGAACCTCATTGCCATGCTGCAAAATATCAATGCTTAATAGCTGTTCACGGTTAACCCGATCCAGATCCAGATCCTGAATCATAAACAGGTTAATGACATAAGCAAGCTTGTCTGCAAGGCGGGTTAACTCCTCCTGATATGCCGAATCTTGACTGGCAGACGGAGATCCCCCTTTGCGATTAGGGCGGGCTGTAGCTTCAGATTGACCAATTCGTGCCGTAATGCCTATATCATAGGTGACATCAGCGGATACCCGATCCAGTATGCTAACACGCTGGAGGGCTTCATTCGCAGACTGTACCGGATTAGGCGCAGAACATAACCGTTCACGCAGCTCATTGGCTGTCCGCTCCTGCAAGAAGCTGTAGTGGATCGCAGATGGATGGGACGTAACCCATCTTCGGATCACTTCCACAACGTTCGCTGCCGATTCCGTGCGTTTCAGCTGATTGTCCAGATAAGGCTCGAACAACAGCTTGGTGAGCGATTCATTGGCCAGCACTTTATCAAAGAAAGCTCGATTCAGCTGCGGATCCCGATCCAGCACAGCATACAATTCCTGTACAGCACGCATACGCTTCTGGGCGCGAGCATTATTCACACCATAGATGAAATAGTCCACAATCCAGGATTGCACTACGGGTGCGGCAACACTGAAATATTCTCCAATGCGAGCAGCGACCGCTTCTTCGGGTACATTCTCACGCTTCACGCTGTCCAGTTCCCGGCTGAGTAAGGTTAGGAACAACTCATTCAGACGCGAACGCTGCTGTACTCCACCTTCCGGCTTCAAATAGGTCAACAAGCCACTCAGGACATGGCTTTTGTTATCCAGGTACAGATCTTCCATGCCTTGTTCAAGAGCATAGAACACCGATAGTTCGCCATAGGCTTCAATGGAAAGCTCCCGTCCAGGCTCCATGCCAGACAGCATTTCGTCCGCAAAGGTATAGAACGCATCCGCAGCACGAGGTTCCTGCAATAAAGCCCAGGCGAATTCCGCGTAAGGTAACTTCGCCACAGATGCATCCGCATGTGTCACTCTGCCGGATACCAGATCAAAGGTGAAGTCCTTCTCCGTATTCCGGTCTTTCGGACGCAACGTCCCCCGCTCTACAAACTGAACATGGATGCCCTTCTTGGCCTGCGGCTCCTTGGCAAACGTCATGAATCCCAGCTGCCGCCGGAAGGCGTATGGTAACGCTGTGTACAGCAAACGCAGCAATCCTTTGGCCCCTGCGGTCACTTCTTCTGCGGGAAGGTCCAGCGCAATGTATACTTTTCTGCGTGTTGCTACAGACTGCATTACGGCGTAGAGCAAGCGCTTGAACAGCACTTCGTTCATTTTCAAGGCGCTCAGCACTTGGGTTGGTGATGAATCAGGACCACTTCCCGGTGAGATGGGCAATTCAGCAAGCGCCGGCAGTACTGTACCTTGTTCGATGTCATAGGACGTGGCGAACACGGCATCCAGCCAGCCGCCTTGCTTCATCTGCACTTCCGAGCGTTCGGGAGACAAGACGTAATTATGAGCAAAAAAGGCACTGCGCAGCCCCGTGAAATCCGCAGACTGGTACACATTTTGCCCAAGGATCGTCTCCCCACTCTCCAGATGAAGCAGGTGAATGGAAGCCGGAAACTTCGTCTCGTCCTTCTCGCTACGGCCTGTTAGCTCCGCTGGAGCGTCATAGACACAGTAGGGGTGAAGCACTTTTTGATAAAAGAAGGGTCCAGTCCCGGCGATGCCGCAACCGTATCAAACCCCTCTGTTGTGCGAAACACCCCGCGCCGCTCTCGGGTATACAACTGTTGTTCAATGGGCGGGGTTACGGAAGAACGCATCATCCCACTCTCCCTCAATGTACTTCAGCTTGTACAATAGCCATAAGAAGGGTTCATCCACGCGAATCGGACTAACCACACCCTGCAATTTCATATCCACCGGATTGCTGCCCAGCGCAGAGACTGCGAAATAGGCTGTATCCTTGAAGTACACATCCATCGTGCCCTTGAACGGACGATCCACCTTCTCGATAAAACGCCGGATCTCCCCGTCGATATTTTCAAACTCGGTTAAGTCGAACCAATCGCGATGCACCATATTGCGGAAGACATTACTGTTCGATTTGATATAATCCCCTCTTCATCCTTGAGGGAATGCAGCATGTCGCTTTTGGTGAGCACAACAGCCGTTGGAATATTGGTCTTGGCTTTGTCCTGATACGCGATAAAATCTCCGAACATCGTCAGCACCACGTCACGTGGCTCATCGTATCGTGGTGTCCACTCTCCAGGCTCGTTGCCGAGGTTAATGCGGATTTTGTCCCGAATCGAACGAATCTGAAGCGGGTCCACCATAAACAGGATACCTGCCGAGTTCTTGATGTGCTGCCCGTGAAGTCCGAGATAATCCTGCTCCACCATACCTTCGCCCGCAACGTCAAAGAATACCAAGGTCAGCGGCGCTTTATCTTCATCTTTGAACACAAACTGGAAGATAAACGGCTCTTGCAACTTCTCCTTCTGTGTGGAATCCAGCAAATCGCCCCGTTCGAACAACGGTTCTTCATAATCCGCACGGAACCGGCGGCTGATCTCCGCATTCAGTGGCATGCAAGCCGCGTCAAAATGATCCGCTGTATAATGCTGCAATGTATGAATTAATGAAGTCATGTAGACGGATTTACCCACCTGGGACGCACCAATAATGGAAATGATGTTGCTCGGTGCTTTACCTGCCGTAACAGGCAACTCGTTATGACATTGCGGACACAACCGGCGGCGTGTAACGACACCATACCGATCGTTAAGACCCATCACGATGTTATCGGAATAAATACGATGTTCCTCCGGTACATCATGCGGAGCCAATACGGCCTCCATATCAAATACCGTGTCGAGTCCGAATCTTTCACGATACCGATTCAACTTTGCATCTTCCCCGAGTGCGTAGTCCTCATCATCATCGCGGTGATGGGCGGCGCGGAACACCACCTCTTCCGGTGAAAACTTACTGAAACAATAAGGGCATACAATATCGTAAAACAGCGGACGTTCCTCCGGCTGTTGTCTCTTCAAAAACCGACTAAAAAAGCTCATAGCCACTCCCTCCCTGATAAGTCAGACTAAGGTGATTTACACTTGCACTACGATGACAGAGTAACCTTCCAATCGCTAGTCCAACTATCTAGTCTGATATAAGCCGATAGGCGGCTCCATATTTCGGTCCGTCCGTGAAGAATAATCGCACATAATCATCCTTGGCAACTTCAACGGGCGGCATCTCATTTCTTCCGGGAGCAAAATCACTCACAAAAGGGTACACCGTACCATCTTCCTTATTCAACGGAACCCCGCCCTGTTTGCGAACATAACAGAGGGCTTCCTTTGGAACAGGTACTTCCGCTGTGACGGTGATCAACACACTTTTTCGTTTTTGAAAAAACCGCTCTTGTAGCGAATGGAAAAGCGGATATCCGCCTTCCCTGGGCTTGCAATCACCATGTTGTCCTCGTCTCGTTGACGGATCAGTACAGGTCCCTCTTCCTCCATCTGACACACATACACCGTGTACTTGATGGCACCAAAACCTGTGATCCGATCCGTGTAACCATTGCTCGCCTTATATTCCTCTCTCGTGTACAGCTTCAGCTTGCCCTGTGCAGGCTCTTCCTCGGTACGATCATCGCTCATCATATCCAGCTCCAGCCGTTCCACATACACAGCTTCTACCCGTTCCGGCCAGAGCCAGCGAAGTGTACAACGTCCTTCGTCCACCGCAAGTGTCAGTTTTCGAATCAAGGGTGTCGAAGGGTCTGCATCCATAAACCGCATTTCCATTGACCTCCCGACGTTAGAATCCTTTGCTGCGTGTATCTCTTGGTCTCTGACCAAACCCTTCGGCAGAAGAAGTTCCGCCGCCAGCTTCACGACGACCTCGGCTCTTCCGCGGCGTGTTCTCCTTAATCGGAACAATCCAGGAGAAGAGGGTCAATACGCCAGACAAAATGAGCATCGCACCAAGTCGTACGAATGTATCACCCACGTTCGAACCGTCGAGACCCCATTCGAGCAGAAGCCCTGCCAGTAGACCCGACACTGCACCACCAATACCAAAGCTGAGCGCGAGATGACGGTTATCAAACACAAGTCCGAGTGACACACCCAGTGCTACTCCAATTAGCAGTACGGCAACCACACGGAAAATCGCCAGATAAACGCTATGTTCCATCATGCCTGTACGCTCCGTCACCAGCGTCCGTTCATCAATCGTATCGTAGATCTGCTGGAATGCCAGATTCAGACCACCGGAATCTGGTACATCATAGTACATGCCACCCGTTTGCTGGGCAATATTACGCAGCAAATCCGTTCCTGATGGGTCAACCAGACTGAGGCCGACTGTATTAATGGAAATCTGTTCGTTGTTATATTGGGACAAAATATCTGCCGTATCCGCTTCACTGAAGCCATCAGATAACAAGATGACCACGGTACCACGTTTCGGGTCCTGTTTGCCTTGAATCTGTTCCATGCCTTCCCGCAACACGGCATCAAAATTGGTGCCGCCCGAAGTTGTGACAATGCCATCAATTTTGCTATAAACCTCATTCTTGGCCGCTTCACTATCCAGCGCAATAAATGGCTGCAACAACTGCGGCTGGTCATCAAATGTAATGACAGCTACCTGTTTGTCACTCTCCATTTGACTGATCAGTGTCTTGGCGGCTTCAAAGCGTCCATTATCCGGATCTGTCTCGCTCATGCTGCCCGAGTTATCGATCATGAGTACGATGTCTTTCACTTGCTTCACACCGCCCGGATTGATCTGATACAACAATTGCAGGGCGAGTCCAACAACAAACAACAGAGCCAGTGTTGCCGGAACAAGCAATTTCCACGACAGTCCCAGATACCGGAGCTTCCATGAAGCGCCATTCAGCTTGGGTGAGATCATCTCTGCGATCAAACAGAACAATCCCACACTCAGCGCCAGTACGCCAAAGTATAATCCCATCAGCAACAGACGTGGCATCTCCCCAAGCCATTGACGCAGCATGATTTCTCCTGCCGCAAAGCCCACTGCCCCGCCAATCAGGCTGAACAGGACCAGGAGAAGATTGATTTTTCGCTGCATGTCTACATGCATCCTTTCCATACCAGCCCTAAGCAGGCTGAGTTAATACAAAATTGGTGCTGGGTATAGGACACCGCCAGACATCTTAACGGATGGGTGACAACTTCTCCACCAGACCTGCGGGGTGAAGTTCATAGCCATTTTCCGTATACGAGTCGTAATATACCTTACCGTTCCGATACACCATGAGATCCTCCAGATGGAAACCTCCCATCAGATTGAGCTTCTCTACACCACTGCTGCGTTCTTCGTACACCACACCCAGCTTGTAGATGCGTGACGTCTCTTCGGCATGCGCCGCGTAGTCCATGAAAGCACTATGATGGTCACCAAAGAAATACTTCTCTTCATACCGATGTTCCTGTGTATAATCGAATACCCTTACCCGAACGACCGCCTGATCCTCCAGCGTATGGTATAACCTGCGGAACAGATCATCCCGGGTTAATACGTCTTTGTCTCCGTAGGCAATCGTTACATTGGCCCGTTGCAACAGCTCTTCTTCAAATGGCAATCGCAACGGCTCGGCCGTAAGCAGCAACGAGTGACATACCTCCATCAGCCGTTTCAACAGACGGTCATCGCCTTCCGTTGCGAGCCGGTTCATGTCACCCATGTAACGGTCCTCAAACCATACGTCCCGTCCGCGCTTGGCTTCCAGGTCGATGATTAGCTCTTCCGTCACTTTACCGTAGTACTCCATCACGTTCTGGCCGATGTATTCATCCGCAGCGGCGATACTTTGGGCAGCTGTCTCGCGCAGTGTGCGTTCCAGCGCTTCAAGTGCTGCTGTGACGTGGCGACTAAAACGGTGAAGCTCTTCCATCTCCGTATCGTAGATGCGCAGCAGATGTAATTCATTATCCAGTCGCAATAATTCTACCTTGGGTACATATACTCGCTCCAGCATGCAGTCAATCAGATTGCGTACATTCTGTTTATCACGGAACAACGCTCGTTTGAACGACTGATCTTCCACACGCTCTTGCTGACGTTGCTCCAGAAGAGCACGTGCCGATTCAAGCTGCATCGATTTATCCCGAATCAATCCGAGCAGCGCTTCACGTACACTGCCAGGCTCACTGTCACTCCAGGCCGCCCACTGGAAGTAACCAACCTCTGGATGCTCCGCGCGGGAATGTTCAGCCTGACGGCGCAGGGAACCGCTAGAGCTACGCTCGCGCACACGCTCTTCGACAAGACGGACAACGTTATCGCGGAAGTACGCTTCAGCTCCTTGTCCAAACAACGCTCTCTCTGCTTCACGAAGGAGAGCGGCTTCAGATCAGAGAAACTGACGTTATGCGTCATGATGCCGCTCATGCCACTAACCAGATCTTCATTGGGCAGCAGACCTTCGACTTTGCGTTCTACCGAGGCCGCGTCCAGTCCAAAGAAAGCGAGCTTGTCCTTGATGCTCCAATCCGGCTCCTGCCGCATGCGTGCAAGCAGATACCGATACATGTGATATAACACCGCCAGTGCAATCGGCTTGTTTGGCCGCCTAATCTCGGCAAAACCCGCGCTTGCATAACCATGCTGATCAGAGGTGGTACGAATATTGTTTTTAAAGGATGTATTGTTGTACGTGTTCGCTCCTGTGCTTGAAACGGTACCCGAGTGATTCCCATCCTGTTTCCTGTTCTTCAGCAGGCAGATGCGGCAGATAATCTCGGCATTTTCGATCCAACCACCGGGAACGCCGGTTCCACGCTCATTTTTGTCGGACAACAGATATACAAGATCAAACAACGGTGACGCGGGATGTGTAACGGGAATGGAGATCCCATCCTCCGTCACCAGCAGATTGCCGCTGAACGTGTAGTCCAGCGACTGCATATAATCCAGTTCCCGCAGAAAAGCGAGGCCTGCTGCGCTGGCATACCCGAAGGAATCCACCTGTTCCATCTCGCTGACCAATACATGCAGATCCGTCTGCACCGACTTGAAGGCTTGGGACAAAATGGTCTCCGTCAGCTTGGTGAGCTCTGGCAACAATACATTTAACGGATCATCCGCTCTGGTTACCACCGTAACGTAAATCCGATCAAATGACGAGTATAACCGTCCATATTCGGCAATTCGGTTACTGACCCGCCGAAGCGTACGATTCAGGTCAAAGAGCGCCTGATCCGATTCGTGGAAACTACGATGTACGTCCTTACGCCGTGTTTTGGACGGACGCTCCGTCTGCCCAGCGGACAAAGGCAAGCGGTGACGAGTCACCTGACCATCATCGGACGAGCCACCATTCCTCGTTTCAACCGGATGCTCTTTCTGATCTTCTGTACCAACCTGAACGTAGACCACACCGTCTCCATTATCCCATTTCAGCCGATTGATCTCCTGCACGGCAGACACTGCAGGTGCAACCAGATCACCCACAAACAGGAACAGCGCCGGGTAATGGATACTGCTGCGACCATCACCCAGGCTGCCTTGACGCTCCTGCTCTATTGCATACTGCTCGGCATATTTCTCCAGATCACGCTTCAGGGTATTGTTCGAATTGAACTCCATCCCGGCCGCCATCTTACTTCAGCCTTCTGCGAATGTCGTTCAGCTTGGACGACATCGTTCTGTAGAACTGATAGATGTCTTCTCCGTTAGCCAGCTCTACCCGCTCGTATTCGAGACGATCACGTGATTCCATGAACAGCGCAGCCAGATCATCAAGCTTTGTCAGCAGTGGGGTGATATCCTCTGAAGCTGTCAGATCGTTATCGCGGCGGGAGGCTTTGCGCAGCAATGTACTGCGATCCTTCTCCGCCAGACCGCGGAAGTTGCCAAACACTTCATACTCGGCAAAGTTACGGCTCTTCATCAGGTTTGCGAATGGCTCCCATGCGTCTTCTTCCGGGTCACGGTCATAGACGTAGAGTGCCCCTTTTTGACGATGGTGTCGGTATATAACGCTTCGATGAAGCGGTCATACCACTGCTCCTCGTCTTGGTACTGGGCAAGAATGCCTTCGAGTTCGGCGACTTTGGCCGAGATGGCATTCATCTTTGCCAGTTCCTCACGTACACGTGCGATCAGCTGCGGAGAGCGTATCAGGTTATCTTTGGCCATATCTTCATTAATACTTCCGAAAATATCCTTAACTCCTACACGCGGCAACCCTTCGGATTGCAGACGTTTCAGCTCAATCACCGCCCGCTTCACTTCGCCGAGGTTCGGCGTGGTGGACGTGAGACGCATGTCGTAGGCTCCCAGTTTGGCAGACAGGTCAAACGCTTCTGTTGTCACAATCGCATACCGGTTGCTTGTATTCTCATCAATGGATTTGGCTGTCACAATGTTGTATCCGAGCGCCTGCTCAAACTCGTTACGTACACGGGCGTTATACTGCTTCACGCGGGCGTTCTCGTACACATCTCCCCATGATTTCTCCGGAATCGGAGACGGCAGATAGGTCCAGTTGTTTTTCTCCGTTTGCACCAAGTGACGACCAATGCCTTCTTTGTCCAAAATGGTACGTTCATAACTTTCCTCATATACCTTGAGCGGTGTATACACAAAGAGTGGTACCCCGTTGCGGGTGTTCAGCCAGAAAATCCGGTTACGCACTTCACTTTCCTTGACGGTAAAATGAGACTTGCCCACCGCATTGTTCTGATAATTACGAATCCCTTTCAGAATGCCTGGCGCCTGTGCCGGTACCGATACAAATCCCCATGAAGGGAAATGCAGACTGCCTGTACTGTTGCTCAGATTAAACACCGGAACGGCCTCATCATCCAGCTTGCCAGCAATGAAACGTTCCACGAATTTCTCAACCGACTCATCCTGACCATATTTGATCACCAGGAAATCTTCCATGGAACGCGTAATCAGATCACCGAATTTCTCACTCAGGAAGTCGGAGATGGAGCTGACGATATCAATCTCGTTCTCTTTCACCCACTGGCTGGAGTTTTCCAGCAATTCACGGGAGAAGTCACGAATCAGATCATCCGTATCACGCTTATCCAGCAGCCCGTCCACCACACTGACGATATCCGGTACACTTACGACGTTCCAGTAATATGTTTTGTTGCCTTTGTGATCGGCTTGTTCTTCACCGCGTGTCAGCAAATCACCATTCTTGGCGAATATCGAGCTAAGAGCGTTCAGCGTTTCGGTAAATACATTATAAATGCGGCTGTTTTCCTGGTTCAGCAACTCATACAGATCTTCATAGAACTCGATCATCTGATCGTTGCGTTCCACGTCGGCGTGCAGCCAGTACTCATGAATTTTTGCTTCAATATAAGCATTCTTTTTCTTCTCTTTGGAGACAAAAGCACTCTTCGCATCGCCCAGCTTCTCTTCGGACTGCTCCTGAGCCGCTTCAATATCACGCGGAATGCGGAAGGCATTCTCACGCAGGGTTTCGATGTACGACTGAATCATCTTCAGTACACAGAAACCTTTTTCCGTATAAATCAGACGGGAGACATAGAACGGACCTTGTTCGGGATGCAAAAACATACGCCGGATCTGTTCAGTGAACTGACCCGCAATCTCACCCGGCAGCTGTTTCTTCGCCTTGATATATTCTTCACGAGCACGAGCCAGGAAGTTCTGCTCCAGTTCGGTATCCATATTCACAACCTGTGATTTCACCACGTTGCCATAGGATAAACGCTCGCTGTTCTGATAACCAGGCAGCGGCTCTGGCACGCGCGCTTCAAAGGACTTGACCACACTTTCGAGATCAATGCCCAGCTTGCGGGCAAACTTCTCGGTATCCTCCTGGTTTGGTGCTTTGGAGAACATCGTGTTCATTTTGTCGAACATGCGATACGCCAGATAGGTGGTCATCTCTTCGATTGGCAGTACAGCCGAAGAGGCACCAATGATGTTGTAATCATAGTTCGCCGGGTACACCTTATTCATCTGTGCAATGTTGGTGCGAATGTTGCTGATATAGTCATGGATCGCAAACTCCTCACCCGACTGCTTCTCCTCACTTGCCATGAAGTTGGTAATGTTCTCGGCCGTGACGTTCATGCAGTAATCGTAGGCGTTCTCCAGCAATTTGCCCTCTGTATTCGTCGCAGAGATCAGGTGACACAGGTTAAATGGCGGTAGTGGTGAGTTGACTGTTAAAATATTGCCGTACTTCTGTGTAAACCGCTCACCGCGGCTATCCACGTTCATCCAGTAATCCAGCTCTTTGAGCGCAGCATACCCGTTCTTGCGAATGTATTCACGAGTGTGTTCGCTCAAGCTTTTGTTGGACAGGTTCACGTCTGGCGTGAACAGATATCCAAGCGTATTAACGCGGTCAATCCCGGCAGAGCCGTGATCACGTTCGATAATGCCGCGCACGATATAGGAAATATCGAGGAAACAGCCGCTGCCTGTACCGCCGGACAGACCTGTCAGCAGGAACACCATCAGTTTTTTGTTGGTGCCTACGGATAAGGTTTTGATTTTTTTGTCGATGGCCTGTACGACCTGATTAATCTTCGTGAACAGGAGCAGACGTCCAGCCTGACGCACACCTGCGGCGCCGTTCATGCCGTCCGTGATGCTCAGTTCTGGAGACAGCCAGTCCGTGATATACGGTTCCAGCACGCTGCGGTTCTGTAGAAGTCCGCCAATCTCGGCATTGGACAGCAAAACGAATTCATTGATCGGATCAAGTCCGATCCCTTTATACTTTTTGGCACGATCCTGTTCGTTTGTCTCAAAAGCCAGAAACTCCACATTGTCCGGCTTGTCCATTTTTTCTTGGATACCGGGTCCTGTGGCAGCTTGAAACGACGGTTGATCTGATATTTGAGGCGCAGCAGCGCGTCAATTCCCGTTCCCCCCAGACCAATAATCAGAATGGGATTATCAATCGTATCAACTCTGATCTTCTCACTGACAATACCTCCGCCAAGTGATACATCCAGTTGCTGAATATGTTCTCTAACAATCGGCTTCATTCCATGTCCTCCTTTGATTAACAAAGTTGGAACTGCAACTTCATTACACTTGCCACTCCGATGACAGAATAACATTCCGATCGCTGTTATCCCCAGATTTTTTCAATTCACTTTTACAAAGTGAAAATCCGGGGATAAAGGCGAACGCTTCCGCTTCTTCACGTTATTTCTGTCCTCTGCGTTCTCGTGTAAACAGTTGGTCCCAAATTTTATTGGCATCCTTTTAAACTAAACAATCAACTTAAATCAAATAATCCTTCACACCAGATATTCAATTAAAATGGTCTTGTCCGCCTGTTGCAGCGGGATGCTCAGTCGGTCACCGTTCTTCAGTTCAACGCCTGAGCTTGCATCGACTGCACGACCGGATTTCTCCAGCGTACCGCCTGCGGTGTTACGGATTATAATTCGATCCCCATTGCTGGGCGTAAATACATATTTCTCAGTTTCCTTCAACTCAGGGTCCAGTTGCAACAACTGATGCAGATGGAATCTGCCCCGGAAGGATACCAGCTTTTTATATTGCGGATAGGACTTGTCTCCCGTGTTCTCATCACGAATCTCCACAACCATCTGGCCTACAAATCCGCGGTTTTTGCGTTTCAGCCAGCCCATCAGGAACCAGACACCAACACCGACCACAATCAGGGCTACAACACCCAGGATGACAGGTAACCAAGGAAACGGCTTGTCCTGTTCACCGCCAGACGTCGTTGGTTGAGATCCACTTCCGGCTGCTCCGCTCGCGTTGATCGTGATTGGCTCACTTTCACGGTAGAAGCTGTCTTCTTCCGCACGGATGACTAATTCATATTTATGATTGTCTGGTACTTCAAACGTTCCGGCAAAACCAGAACCTGTGTTTTCCAGCGGTTGTTCTTCACTTTTGCCTGTATCCACATCTTTCACAACCAGCGTGGCCTTCATATCCTTATACAGATCATTATCCTGAAGTGGCTGACCGCCATTCTCCAGTTTGGCAGCAAGATCAACCTTGTCCCCTTTGGTATAGGACTTGGTCTTAATTGGGTCCACAACAAGCTGAAGATCATAGTTGAACAACAGGTTGATATCGATGCTGTCTTTCGGAGCCCCTTTACCCGAAGTTTCCAGTCTCCCTCTTGGGGTTTCAACAGCTTCACGAGTGAATAACTCTTCGACGTTGAGAGCTTGGCTGCATCCGAGTTCAGGTCTACGGCTTGTCCGGAAGGGTCTGTCAATTGTACTTCCACCGGCTTCGAGGACATGATCGAAATGTTTGCTTCCAGCACACTGTCGTTTGGCACGTTCACGGTAACTTCCTGATAACTGCCGTTTCCCGTTACAGAGGGCAGCTTTACCACATTCAGTTTGGCATGATCGGCGAAGATCTCACTCAGAATCTGTGGCAGATCATCCGGTGTATCGGTAATGAATGACTTGCCTCCGGTCTGCTTGGCCAGATCTGCAAGTGCATCCTTGTTCAGCTTGCCATCGGCGTTCAGTCCAATCGTATATACCGGGATACCCTGATCCTGTGCTTCCTTCACGGATTTTTCCAGATCAGCGTCGGATTGTGCCTGTGTACGGCCTTTGGTTTTGTTAAAGTCATTGTTACCATCCGCCAGCAGCACGATCATTGGCGAGTGGGATGGGTCTGCACCATGATTCAGTATGTTCACGGCTTCGGCGACACCAACTGAGACATCGGTATATGGCCCCCGGCCAAGCTGATCAATAAAATCTTTCAGGCTGCTCTTGTCCGCATCGGACTGAATCTCCAGCATAGCCTTTTCCCGCTCCACCTGATCGGTATAAGCGACAATCCCTACCTTGTCCCCCTGGACTGGCAGCATATCAATAAACATTTTCATGGCTTCATTACTGATCTTGTCACGGTCACTTGTATTCATTGAGTTACTTACATCGGCTACAAGTACCGCATCGATTCCGCTCGTCTGTGCCTGAGCCGCTGCAGCTTGTGGCAGCAACGCTTGAGGTAACAGTAGCGTTAGAATTGCCAGCAGAACCATCGTTCCACTGAGCCAGCGTATTTTGCGTGTCCGCAGCATTGGGTGTACTCCTTCACGTTTGAGATTAAAATGGGAATAGTTTATTATAGGCGTCAAGCCTTAAGGAAATCTTAACAGTCTACTAATAAATTCTGAAAAGCACCCCTATCTTGAGTTACAGTTTTGTAATGACTGACAAAAATCGACGATTTCATGCCTGTAACTGGCACAAAAGTACCAACTATGGAAATATGATATAGTTATTGCCAGCAAACTGCAATATAACAGCGCTTGTTTACCAAGCCATAGAAGGGAACGGATTATGGTTACATACGGATGCCTCGCCATATTGTTTCTTTTTGTCATCATAAAGGTAATTGCACTCCAGCTTCATCGGCGGAAACCGGTCTCCCGCGAAGACACGGATCGTACCCTCTACACTATTCTGAATGGTGAGCGTGATTGAGCATGAGTACTAAACTAGTTGTATCCATACGACCATTTCAACGAACGACATATGCCTATGAAAAGTTGCAAGTCTGCACCCGTTGTGGACAGTATACCTGCCTGTGGGAAGAGGAGTGCACGGCCTGTGGCCGGGGTACCCTGAATTCCGTCCAAGCGAAGGCAACTTCCCGTGTGAAACGCCGCATTGCACGCGACCTGTTCATTACGATATTGTTCGGTGCAGCTGCCACCTATTTCGGTGAGACCATAGATCAGACCATGGCGGCAGCCAGCGTTTCCCTGCTGCTTCTGGCCTTACTAATCTTCATGCAGAAACGTTCGTTCGAAGTAGAGCAGCAGCGCGAGTTGAAGCGAATGTTGCAACAGGATGAGGAACTCATCCGCCAGGGCATCAACCGCAACTGGGCTCTGGTCGCCGAAGCCCGAAAGCAGGATGAAGCACTCGCCTATGAGATGCTCCGCGAGATCGGCTCACTCGTCTACAATGACCGGATTCGACTGCAGCAGGTTGCGCTGTTACAATCCTTTGTCCTACGCAGTGATATGGATCTGCAGCTCAAGCCCTTGCTGTTACACAGCTTCGAGCGGCTACTGGCTGAATATATCGGTGAGATCGCACGACTTAAGCCGGATTTGATCCGGGAAGATGCGATTCGTTATATCGCTACCTATGAAGTGAACATTTTACAGCTCCACAACGGAATTCAGATTCTTACAGCGGTAGCTGCTGCTGCTGTGCGCAAGAGCAAATATATTGAGTTATTCCCTAGTCTTATTACCCGCTACGCCCGCTTTATGCCCAAGGATCGATTTATGAGACTTTATCATACGATTGAACGCTATCCGAGCAAGGCACGCGGGGACTGGCGGAGTCGGTAGGCCGGGTGTATAACGAGAAATATCGGGATCAATACGCAGATGTTCATGTATAGGAATGATATATTGAGAAAGAAAAACGTAATTTAGTGCAAACTCACTCCGTGTATATAGACGAATGGAATTTCAACCACCCCTGCATGCGCGTCAGCACCACAGATCAAAGGTTATGATTCTAATGATATAAGAATTAATCCAAAAACACCCCATCCTTAGGTCTAGGATGAGGTGTTTTGAATTTTATGGCAGCCTGCCAAGTCCTATGCGCAGTACACGGACACAAAGAAAAAATACCCAAATGGCATTTCCTATGGAATGAAGCAGGCGCGCAAACAGGCACTCGCAGACGACAAAAACAATAAGCGCAAATGATCAACTATCCTGTTGAAAAAGGGCCGCGACGTGGTTCCGTCGCGACCCTTGATCTGAGGGTTCGGTACATGTGTACCCGAACCCTCTCATATGTGCCATGCCAAACCCTGTGGCATGGCATGGTGCCTGCGCAATTGCGGCTATATCGCCGTTTGCGCCAAGGCTTTACCGTCCGCGACGAGAATCGCGACGGTCGCCCTTCGCCGGTCCGCGTCCTGCGGATTCCGGACGGCGAGAGCCTTCGCTGCTGCGCCCGGAGGTGCGCTTGTCGGCACTACGGCCAGCCCAGCCGCTGCTAGCTGCACCGCGGCCGCCTTGGCCCGCTGCACCGCGACTGCTGTCGCTGCTGCGCGCGGAACCACGACCTGCGCTGCGCTCGTCGCCACTGCGACCCGCACCGCGTCCACCTTGGCCTGCTGCACCGCGACTGCTGTCGCTGCTGCGGCCACCGCTACGACCACCACTGCGTCCGCCTTCACTGCGTCCACCTTCGCCGCCACGGGAACCACGACCCCACGTCCGCCATCTCTGCGATCGTTACGGCCTGCACCGCGACGGGCACTACCAGTTCCGGAAGAGCGTCCGCCTGAACGTTCGTCATCCCCTTGACTGTTGATGGAACGTCTAGCTGCTCCAGTTGAAGCAATTGGACCTTCGCTCGTCCACTGGATACGGGACAGCTTCTGGTCAATACCTTGTTCAATACGTGCAAGTTCCGGTCTGTCATGCTCTGTTGCAAACGTTACAGCAAGACCTGTACCGCCTGCACGGCCCGTACGACCAATCCGGTGGATATAACTTTCCGCATCATGCGGCATATCGTAGTTAAATACATGCGTTACGCCTTCAACATCAAGTCCACGTGCAGCTACATCTGTAGCAACCAGCACTTGCAGTTTGGCATCGCGGAACGCTTTCATTACGTTCTCACGCTTGGATTGGGACAGATCTCCATGAAGTTCATCACTTGCATAACCTGCTTCACGCAGATCTTGGTTCAGCTTGGATGCACGACGCTTGGTCCGGCAGAAAATAATCGCCAAGTAAGGACGATACGTATCAATCATGCCGCGAAGCGCTTCGAGCTTACCGCGATCCGTACATTCCAGAACTTGCTGGCGAATCTGTTTGATCGGGATAACAGATTGGGAAGATACCTTCACATCTTCCGGATCTTTCATGTAGGTTTTCGCCAGGTTGCGAATGCCCTTTGGCATCGTTGCCGAGAACAGCATTGTCTGACGTTTGTGTGGCAGCTCACTAAGAATCGTCTCAACATCGTCAAGGAAGCCCATGTGCAACATTTGGTCGGCTTCATCCAGCACCAGTTTTTTCACATTATCAAGCTTCAACGTGCCACGGCGCAGGTGATCCAGGAGACGACCCGGTGTACCAATAACGATCTGGGTACCGTTCTGCAATTTACGCAGTTGTTTGTCCACATCCTGCCCGCCGTATACGGCAAGCACGTGCAGTTTATCGTCGTTAGCAGTAAGCTTCTTCGCTTCTTCCGTAATTTGCAGCGCAAGCTCACGCGTAGGCGCAATAATCAGCGCTTGTGGCGAACGGTCGGATACGTTAATTTTCTGAATAATCGGCAGCAAAAATGCCAGCGTTTTCCCTGTTCCTGTCTGTGCCTCGGCGATAATATCGCGTCCACCCAGCAGTACCGGAATCGAACGCTCCTGTACCGGAGTCGGCACGGCGATACCCTGATGTTTCAGGATCTCGCACCATTCCGGGCGAATGCCCAGTTGTTCAAAGTTTGCCAATCGTTACACCTCTGTATATTCATTTAGATAAGTCCATTTCATAATGACCTTAGTATCAGTATCTGCCATCAAGACTAGTTTTCCTTATATCAATCATGATTATGAAATGAATTTTTTAAAAAGCAATCCACTCGTTGCTCTTCTTCTCCATACCCTGTAGTTTACACGTTAGTCAAGCAAAACAAAAGGGGATACAGCGTTACACCCCAACTTGTAGCACAAAATTCCAAGATCAGCGTAAGTTGTATCGACCAAGTGAGTTTGAGGATGGTTTTGAGAGCAACTACAGAAGCACCTCTGAGAATGATGATGAGTGAAACAAGCTAAAGCGCTAGCTTGAAGTATGACCCTGACTCTGTAGAATGGGGTTGAGGGTTGAGGATTGAACTGCATGTGGTCAGGCGGAGGGCATAGCGGGGGTATATGTCTAATGGTACTTTTTGAGAAGTATGTAATGGATCGTGATGTTCATAACCCAAGATAGTTTAGTGATATCGTTGAGATAGCTGTTATGCTTCTATGTCATCCTGAAAACAGATAAAAAGAGAGCTATTTTGCAAAAGTTTCAGGAATTGAAAGGTCCTTACACAACTCTCTACATTGAGATCAAGATTCAAGATTTCTCGCGGTTCAAAAATAGCTCTAACGATGCAATTCCCACGTACCACTAATTCTAACGAATCCAGGACACCCTATTACGCCAATTAGAGCCGTTTCGATTTTCTAACGAACCCCAGTCACCTTATTACTCGGAAACATCGGCTGTACGGCTTCTTTATTGGCGATATTGGCAAAATAAGATGTCTGAGATTCGTTAAAATAACGAAAACATGAAATAACCCCACATAAGACGTGCCAGGTTCGTTAGATTTTACACATAGGGAAGGACACAAGCATCAACACAGTAACATTAGCTAAAGCAATAACAACATTTACTAGGACCAGAACACCAACTACAAAAACTAGAACTAGTAACAACAACAGCAACCAAAAACAATCAACACTACCTATACTCTTACTTTTACTCCAACTACAACTTCTATTAGAACTTCTTCTTCTTCGTTCTTTTTCTTTTCTCTTCTTCACTGTACACACCACACTCTAATAAAAAAACAGCGGCGCCCTCTCCCCGACTTACATTGGGAAAAAGTGCGCCGCTGATAAAAAGTATCTTTTTATGTTGTCTACTTCATAGGGCTGTCGCATGTCTGCTCAACACTACTTTAGGGCAGTTGCCTTCCTAACTTCATTGCTTGTTTAGATCCTTAATTCCAGCCGTTCATTTTTCACCTTGTCTGCGTAACGACGTTTCGACATTGTACCTTTGTACAACAACCTTTGTACAACCAAGTTACGAACTGTGCCCGCCCGCTGTGGCAAACCCACTCCGTTCAAGAATACGGGAGCTTTCCTCGTTTAAACCGCGCAGGTGCACCGTTTTGCCTAGCTTCGCGTATTTGAACTTCACTTTGCCGATAGCCACAACAGCAGTGTTATCCCAGATATGTGACCCTCCGAAATCAATCGTGATCTCCTTCGGATCAGCTTCTGCATCGAACTCATCTACAAAGCGGGACGAAGAACCAAAGAAGAACGGTCCGTGAACCCGATATACTTTCTGCCCTTGCTCTTGGCTCGCCTGTACGCGAATCTTGGTCTGTTTCCAGCCAAAATGCAGCACACTGAGCACAACGCCAACCATAACCCCGATCGACAGATCGTGGGTATAGACCACAATTGTCACTGTCACGATCATGACAAAGGCTTCCGCGCGCGGCACGCGAGCAATATTTTTGATAGAACTCCAGTCGAATGTTCCGATACACACCATAAACATTACACCGACGAGCGCCCCCATCGGTACCTGTTTCACCACACCGCTAAATAACAGCAACAGGATTGCCAGAAACGCACCCGCAGTAAACGTAGATAATCTTCCACGTCCCCCAGACTTCACATTAATGACCGACTGCCCAATCATCGCACAGCCGCCCATGCCGCCAAACAAGCCGTTCACGAAATTTGCGATACCCTGACCACGCACCTCACGGTTCTTACTGCTCTTGGTCTCGGTCATCTCATCTACGATGGTTGCGGTCAGCAGCGATTCCAATAGCCCAACCAGTGCCATAGTGAATGAATAAGGCAGCAGAATCATTAGCGTGTCCCAAGTCCATGCAATATTCGGCAAGTGGAACATCGGCAGAGTACTCGTTATATTCCCCATGTCTCCGACCGTTCTTACGTCCAGATGAAACACCAAGGTAATAATCGTCATCACGATGATTGCAATCAGTGGAGCCGGAACGCCTTTGAAAAACCGTGGCAAAATATAAACGATCGCTAACGTGCCCGCCACCATCGCATACATGATCCAGTTCGCTCCCGTGAAGTGGGTTAACTGCGCCATAAAGATCAGGATAGCCAGTGCATTCACGAATCCGGTCAGTACCGAATGAGGCACAAACGTAATAAATCGCCCAACCTTAAATATGCCCAGTAGAAACTGGATAATGCCCGTCAAAATCGTCGCTGCAAAAAGATATTCCACGCCATAATCCTTGACGAGTCCAACCATCAGTACCGCCATGGCACCTGTTGCCGCCGAGATCATGCCTGGTCTTCCACCAGCAATCGAGATCACAATCGCAATCGTAATCGAAGCGTATAATCCGACCATCGGATCAACACCTGCAATGATGGAGAAAGCAATGGCTTCCGGAATTAACGCCAGCGCTACCGTAATGCCTGCCAGCACGTCTCCGCGAATGTTGCCAAACCATTGTTGTTTTAAAGTATTCATATGTTCTTGCCGTTCCTCCTACGTGTATTCCTCATAATGGACAATCTTACTGAAGAGTAACAGAAGCCGTTCACACTAACCAACTACCCAGGACAGCACAAAACAACGGATTCCTCTCCGCATCATTCGCCTATGCTGTTGCCTGAATTGCATCATTCTTCACCATCCGTATATCCTTGACGGTTAATGTGCACTCACGTTTTTTCCGTTCCAATGTGTACCGCTATTGTTCCATTACCTTCAGTTGTCTTACTCATGCCACATCAGGAGTTGATCCTGATGCCAATAGGTTTTCCCTCTCAGAAAAACCGGGTCCGTTAATGTACTGACCTATTATTATAGTCACAGGACCGGATATGTACTAATACAGTTAAGGCGAAAAAATAGAACCTTTCCTTCTATTATCTTAATCTTTCTATAATTTACTCACCAATTCTCTACTCACAAAAATAACCCGCAAAGATCCTTTGAAGAAAGTCTCTTTACGGGTGTTCATGTAATACTATGCTAGAATCTTCCTGATTTGAATATCGAATAGAGCAGGAACGCCACCATCAGAATCGCCACCAGGAAACCAATCTCAATGACCGGAATATCCCACAGCATCGTGGATTGATGACTGATCGACGAACCGATAATCAAGCCCACCATGATAATACAAAAGGCAAGTAACACGATACTGAAGGACAGTCGATTACTAATCTGGTCCATTCTACGCATGAGTGCATCCAGTTCAGGGACACTAATCTCCAGCCTCAGCTTGCCTTTGCTAATAATGGATGATAATTGCCTTAACTGCCCTGGCAGACCAATGACACTCTCGGCCATATCAGCCGCACTGCGGAACAATCGATTCTTGATTCTTCCGGCACTAAAACGTTCCTTGATCAGCTTACGGCCAAAGGGTTCAGCCATATCTACAATGCTCAGGGAAGGATCAAGATGTTCAATCACACCTTCCATCGTCAGCAACGATTTACCGAGCAGCAGAATATCGGCAGGCATGACAACCCGGTGCCTCTGGGCTACGCCGAACAAGTCATTCAACGCCTGACCCACACTAATCTTGGAAAAGGGAATATCGTAATATTTGGTACGCAACTTGTCCAAATCCACATGAAGCCCACGCAGATCCATGTCATCTGGCATCATGCCAAGTTTCTCAATTGCCCGGATCATACTGTCCGTATCTTTGCGCATTAACCCAATAATAAGCGAAGCAAGCTGCTGTTTCATCTCATCACTCAGACTGCCCACCATACCGAAGTCTATAAATGCAAGACGTCCATCCTTCAATACCATCAGG
The DNA here is from genome assembly GCA_022836915.1 of Paenibacillus sp. OVF10. Taxonomy (GTDB): domain Bacteria; phylum Bacillota; class Bacilli; order Paenibacillales; family Paenibacillaceae; genus Paenibacillus. The sequence goes on from CP094668.1 coordinate 128,074, forward strand.
TTGCCCGGATGTGGGTCAGCGTGAAAGAATCCATGAATAAAGATCTGATTCAATAATGAGTCTACCAGCCGCTCAGCAATATTGTTCAGATCATGACCGCGTCTGACCAGTTCTTCACGATCATTGAGTTTGATACCTTCGATATACTCCATCGTGAGCACACGGGACGACGTCTGATCCCAGTAAATTGCCGGGATTTTCACCTTGTTGTCCTGTTGGTATTGCTGTGCAATCTTTTCCGTATTGCGGCCTTCGACCGTATAATCCAGCTCGGCCATCAGTGCCTGAGCATATTCTTCGACCATTTGCGGAATCTGATATTGCTTCACCCAGTCCCAGCGCTTCTCGGCCATGGCTGTCAGTTCACGCAAAATATCCAGGTCACGCTGCACAATACGCGATATACCCGGCCGCTGAATCTTGATGGCTACCGACTCACCGCTTCGAAGTTTGCCCAGATGCACCTGTCCAATGCTGGCCGCAGCTACAGGGGTATCCTCGAACCGGGAAAAGATCTCCTCCAGCGGTGTATCCAATTCCTGTTCCAAAATACCCCGTGCCGTCTCGGAAGAGAACGGCGGGACCTGATCCTGCAACTTCACCAGCTCACGAATGACAGACTCAGGCAATAGATCTGCCCTTGTGCTTGCGAGTTGCCCCAGCTTAACGAAAGCTGGCCCCAGCTCCTGCAGCACAAGCCTGATGCGTTCACTAAGCGTTTTGGTGGTGTGTGCTTCACGCGACATCCACCGTCTGGGCAGAGCCAGCAGCTGGAACAAACCCAGCTCCTCGACCATATAACCGAAGCCATGACGCACTAGCGCCATGGCAATTTCACGGTATCTGCCGACATGTTTGATTCGCACTGCCATCTACTCGATCTCGTTTCCTTTGAGAGGAGGAGGAACTTCAAGTGGAGCTGGGGATTCATCAGGTTGGAGTTGTGGTGATTGGCCCAGTTCCGCAAGTTTTTTCTCCAGGACAGCAACGCGCTGTTCCAGACTGGTTACATCACTTTCGGATGCCACACCAGCTTCCTGAAGCACACGCTTGACCTGTTCCTGAATCATTCTCTTGAACTGGCCCTGCTCTTCATCGCCCCGTTCCAGCAGACGTTCAACCAAAGCTTTGGATTCACCGGGTGCAAGTTCCCCGCGCTTGACCAAATCATCCACGGTTTTCTCAATTTTTTCTTTGCTTACGACAGTAAGACCAAGCCCTAACGAGATCGCCTTTTTGAACAAATCGCTCATTTTTGTCATCCTCCTCTTCGTTGATCTCTATATTATACCCCTTATACTCTGCATGCAAAGATGTCTGTCCGATCAGACGTAACGCGCAGCCCATTTGCCTGCTTGCAGAAGTAACTTCCGGTACGTTTCGTGTGCAAAAGACGGCACATGGTGACCCGGCATCAGATAAACAATACGCCCAACACCATATCGATGAGCCCAAACCGCAGGCTTTGGTCCTTCCTCGGATTGATATTCCAGCAATATTTTCGTCTCGGCAAAAGAACCAAATTCGAACTGATACGGCTCTTCTTCCATTGTGAAATTGGAAATGCCCTCCGTCACGGGATGGCTTTCCGCCGTTACAGTGAATTCAAGCGGTGCATACGCCGGATGATGCAGGAACTTGGCACCGATCATCTGTTTGAGCTCATAACGATTTTGGAGCGAAATGCCGTTATGTATAATGACCAGTCCACCTCCATTACTTACATAGGACAACAAACCTGCTGTCTGCTGTGGAGAGACTTTCCCTTTCCAATCGTCCATGTATGAGATACATACATCAAACCCGGTTATATTTTCTTGCAGCAGCATATTCCGATTCTCACTGCACTGCACAGTCATAGTATCATGGAAAATTCGGCTAATCTCCGCATCCACACCTTGAAGCGGGTGCCAATCCGGATGTGTATAATCGCCAAGTAGTAATGCTTTTTTACGATGATCCATTCAATCAATCTCCTTTCTTGTTCACCTCACTGTATCAATCAACTACCATGGGAGCTTCTCGCCCTTGTAGTCCACATATGCGGGTTGATCTCCTTTAAACTGTTCATGGCGGTCGATAAGTACTGCGATATGCTGTGCAGATTGCTCGGGCGTGAGATCCGCAGCAACATCCAATTCACCCCGCATATAACTCTGTACCCAACCGGGATGCACAAGCATCACTTGTCCGCCCTCATCCTTCAGTCCATTGTGCACAAGACGGGCCTGCATGTTCAAAGCAGCTTTGGACATACAATAGGCATACCACCCATCCCGACTGCATTGCTCTATACTTCCAGCCTCGGAAGAGATATCAACAATCAGCTTGACCTGTCCTTGAAGAAGGAGAGGCAACAGGGAATGAGTCACACGCAGTGTACCTAAGGTGTTCACATTAAATACTTCAGCCATCTCCGCCATATTCATCGGCCCGCGGATATGATCCGTAATACTTCCTAGTATAGCCGCATTATTGATCAGCATATCCAAATGATTCGTATCCAGCTTCAATGTCTCCGTGAACAGAGCTACCGACAGGTCGTCCGCGATATCCAGTTCGATGGCGCGCAGATGGTCCGGATATCCTTCTGTAAGCATACGAATCCCCTCGGAATCTTCCACGTCCAGACCGGCCGCATACACGAGATACCCTCTCTTCAGCATCTGTGCCGTCAAAGCCAATCCCAATCCCCGAGCAGCTCCCGTTACACATACGGTTCTCATCATGATGTCCCTCCCTCGCATAATGATTCTGTCTTTTATTCATTCCACATATTCATCTGAAAACCTTTAATTCAGAATGGGATCGCCAACTTCACGACCAAAGACTCATGAGGTAAAAGCGAGATTAGAGCCATTTTGCTTATTGAATTCAGCTATCTATTTGAGCTATAAATAGCTGATATTATCTCTGCATATATCGCTCCTGCCGATAGGCTAAACAATGTTCCACCCATCTTCGAGCAGCTGCCGGATAAGAGCCCAGATGAACGTGCGTATACCCCGCCACGATGTTGCCTGCGGCATATCCCTCTTGCTTCAATCCACGCAACCCCTTTGTCTCATACGCATAAGGGATCGTTTCTTCATCACGATAGGTCATTGTCGAATAATGAAATTCATGACCCCGAAGTACTTCACCCTTTTTCAGCAAAAGGAATCCTGAACGCTACTCGCTTCACGATAGCCAAGCGCAGCGCGCTTCTTCTGCATCTGCACCTGTGCGGGGATAATACCCGCCATGTCGAAAGTAACGCCCTCTCGGTCGGTCAACGTTTCCCCGAGCACCATGTAACCACCACACTCGGCAAATAAAGGCATGTTGGATTGTACCGCCTGTCGAAGTCCTTCCAGAAACCTTTGGTTACCGGAAATATCTGCTGCAAATTCCTCAGGAAATCCGCCGCCCAAATAGATGCCATCCACATCCGTTGGAATACCTTCACCAGCGAGCGGACTGAAATATTGTAATCGGGCCCCGGCTGCTTCGAGCAATTCCAGATTATCGGGATAATAGAAATTAAATGCGGCATCGCGCGCAACGGCAATGACAGGCTGTACCGCATATGATACATGTCGATTATTAACGTGGATCACTGAATTGAAATGTGGATCGTAATTCGAGCCTGGTTCAGTATTAGCTGAATCCATGTGGGTAGTAGTCGCAGGACTCACTTCTTCTGCATTCAAAGGCGGGGCGCTTGCTGCCAGCTCCAGCAGAAGATCCAGATCGGTGCCTTCCATTAACACATCGGCTGCACGTTGGAATAATGGTTCCAGTTCACCGCGCTCAATGGCAGGCACCAGTCCCAGATGTCTCTCAGGAATGGACATGCCCTCGTCCCGCTTCAGCCAGCCAACCACCGGAATGCCGCACATCTGCTCAATGGCTTTTTGCACAATGGTATAATGACCCGCACTTCCACACCGATTGACAATCACTCCGGCAATATTTAATTCAGGCTCCAACTGTTGAAAACCCAGGACAATCGCGGCCGCACTGCGAGCCATACTGCGTACGTCCACAACCAGGATTACAGGGGTTTGTGTGACCAGAGCAATCTCTGCAGTTGAGCCTGTATTGCTGAGCGGATCTTTGCCATCGTAGAGGCCCATAACGCCTTCTATAATGGAAATATCGTGTCCCACCGATGCCTTCTCGAACGTATATCTCACATACTCAGGCGATGTCATCCATGCATCCAGATTACGTGACGGTCTGCCCGTGACGGCGGTATGGTATGTCGGATCAATATAGTCCGGGCCGCATTTGAACCCTTGTACACTCAACCCACGCTGAGCGAGTGCCCTCATTAGCCCCAAGGTTACTGTCGTTTTTCCTGCACCACTTCCGGTGCCTGCAATGATCAGTCGGGGTCTGGCGTTACGATCTGCAATGGGCATCGTCATTTCCACCTTTTCTTCGAAATAACAAAACCGCATCATATAGCGATGCGGTTAAGCTTAATGCATACTCTTTATTCATGAAATGAATGTTTACACAATAACGGAGAGGACAGAAAAACCTGAAGAAGCGACGCCAAAAGCTTTTTGTCGAACTGATCTAAAAGCAGGCCACTAATCTCTAATCTTGGCCGCACGCCCTGCTGCAAAGTAACGTCCAAGCTCAACGATGAGTGCTCCCATCTTCTCTTCCTCCGGAATGACCAGTGCCTCAATGCCTTCTTCACGCATGGAGTTTGCTGTAACTTTACCTACAGACGCAGGGATTACGCCTTGTCTAAAGGCTGCAAGCATCGGCTCAAGCTTGTCCTGGGAGGCCGCATATTGCGTCAGAAATCTGACCTGCGGTCCACTTGTGAACGCAACAGCATCTACCTCGAAATTTAGAATTTCATTCAATAACTGTTCCAGCTCTGCCTCTTCTGGCGGTACATGGCGGTAAGGAAGCACTTGTCTGACGAGTGCGCCTTGTTCTTCCAACCATGCGACAAGTTTGGGAGCTGTCTCCCCATGAAGCTGCAACATAACCTTTTTCCCTGCGAGATCATGTGGGGCGAATTCTCGAATGAGCCCGTCCGTACTACCATCATCATCTCGTACCAGCGGTGTTAACTTGCGCTTTTTGAGCGCATTCACCGTCTTGTATCCCCTTGCCGCAATGGAGGATTGCGATAATACATCCAACAATTGGCCTGCCACTTCCATATCCTCAGCCATTTCAAACAATGCATCCAATCCCATACCCGTAGTTAACACCGCCCAGTCTGGCGGGTCTGAGATCCAAGATACCAGCCCATCCCTGATACTCCGATCATCCAGGAATACGGTCCCCTGTGCCGGTCGCACAAGCGGGATTCCACCCATTTTTTCAACCAGTACGGACATTTCTTTCGATTTTCGTGGTCCTGTTAATGCTACACGCACACCTGCCAAATGTTGAGCCATTCATGTTCCCCCGTTAGTTCAGCCGAATGTTCATCAGTCTGACTACAGTATACAGGGTACTTCTGTGAAGGGAAACTGTGCTTCCCCTCTTTTTGCCCGTTCATCTATAAGGATTTTTGATGGAATGTATCAGGAAGGCTGGAGTTCTCCGCCATGAGAATCTTTCCGTCTTTTCTCTCCGTCCTTCTCCGAATCAGCCGATTTTTGTTCCGGCTCATGCTTCTCTTTCTTTGAAAGGTCTCCCGATCTCTGTTGGGTAGATTCTTTTTATCCTTTTTGCGAGGACGAAGGAAAAGAAACAGCACAATGGGGAACAACGCTTCAAAAATAATGGCAATCCATGTCCATTCCCGAGTAAAACGATTGAGCTGAATGGCATTTCGGAAGAACCAGAATGCACAGACAAATCCGACGAGGGCAATCGGGCCTGTCAATACCTTTCCCGATACGTTCGGAATCATTCGCTTCAATCCCCAGCAGACAAAGTACAGGTCAAATGCAATCTTTGTGATCATGGTAGGCAAGGTTGCCGCTGCGAGCGCAAGGTCAAACCGGTCCAGAAAATCACTAATTTGCAGCTGTCTTGCCAGCTCATAGGAAGGGTATACCAGTCTTGAAGCAATCGGAACGCCAATAGAAGTGATGGTTTCCACAACAATCAGCATCATGAGCAGTGCCGAGAGGATAATTCCCCCAGGGCAGACTTAAAACGAAAATCACTACCCTTGATGACAAAGGGCAATGCAATCATCTCGCCATAAAATGAAAATATGTACCAACTCCCTTTACCTACGCCTGCAACATCGACATGAAAATAGGGCATCAGGTTGTCCATGTCGACTTGTTGAATGAGCATGAAAGGTACAATTACCGAGTTCAACAAGAACAAAGTGACGTACAATTCCGTCATTCCAATCAAGGAGCCCAGTCCGCCCCGAACGATAAAAACGCCCATAATCATCAGTGACATCACAATGATAGAGATTGGTGTTGTCTCCAGCAATGTGATACTGATATAGTCACCTGTTAACCGAATATCTCTTGCAAACACAAAGAAAAAAACAGAATATACAGAAACGCCATTAATCTTCCCAGTAAGGGGAATCTTCCGATGAGCGACTCGAACAGATCCTTCTCAGGAAATCTCCGCTGAACACGACTTAACATCCACATCGATACGATCATCACTACGACTACGGGTATATACGAGAGATAAGCGTGTTGTTCCGCATAGTAGATAGCTTGCGCATGTGGCTGAATTAACGTACCTGAAACACTGAGCAGCAGCACGAGCAGGATCATCTGACGGTGTGTCACTCTCTGATTCATGAAATACCTCCTCTCCCTCTCGTGATTCCGCAAACTTAATGCATCCTGTCCACAACCTAGGGCAGTGGCAGTAAGCGCTGGATAACGTGGCTTATCCATACCGACACAAATAAGGTTTTGCTTAGATTAGTCACATAGAACCAAATGCCTGTACCCAATGCAATCAAACTATAGGATAGCCAGCGATTAATGGCAGCTGCCTGTTTCAAATGTCTGAAATCCAACAAAATGACCGCGATTACCATGGCCAGGTAGGTAAATAAGAGTGGTTTAATCATGTACAACTTCATCCTCTCCGACGCCAATTGGTTTATTGCTCACCCCAACGTTTTCAATAATGACATGGGGAGTAACCGTCACCTCGACTTCAGGGTATATGTCATCCCAGCGATCTTTCATCGTGTCCCACTTGGCCGGCAGATGTTGATGAATGGATCGACCGATTCCAAGGATGTCCGCATGATATTTTCCCTGAACCAACCGGACACCTTCCTCGATATCCAATTTTATTTTCTCGTGAATGGCTTCATGTAACTTCAGAATTTCATTCTCACGCCGGTCACCATAATTGGATTCGTTATCTACGAGAACTCCCTTGGCATACAATTCAATATTCACGGTGACCTTGTCAGCCTTGATACTGGGATGTAGTGAAGCGTTGTTCTCGTTCAACTTGATGAACATATCTCCATCTCCGCCAGGAGCTTTAACCATAATCTCCGGCGCATTGGCCTCGCCCATAGCAAGAATGAGGGCATCAGCTGGAGCTTTGTCGATCATGCCAACCAGCTTATCTTTCTTGAAAATGGCCAACCCATCCAGCTTGATGTTTGTTTTGGCGTCCTTCCACCCTTTTGGAACATTGCTCACTTTCGAAGCGACAGGCAGGAATGGATCGACACCCTCACTAAGAATGGCATCTATAAACGTTTTAAGTGAACGTGGATTACGCATATTGAGGAAGCACAGTTCCCGCACCATCTCGGATGGAAACTTCTCTATAGGTGCATCCGTATCCATGACCTCATATGCTGAACCTTTTGTGACCACTGGCAATGCAGAGAATCGGTTCAGCGGATACCGCGTAAACAGATCAAGCATGGAGGCGACTCCATCCCTGGCAAGCTCCTCACCAATAAGCATCGTACGGCGATGCGCATAATAGATTGTTCGTGAGAGTTCCTTTTGACCTTCAATAGACGTACCATGCAATGATTTGGCTGTATTGGATAACATAAACCAGGATTTATCCCCACTCGTGCCGCCTCCGCCTCCTTCACTACCGGAAGAACCGGATTGTCCCGGCAGAGCAATCTGAAGACTGGATCTGTAATTGTCCCCCTCCTTATCGACAGCAATACCAATCACAAAGGCAACATCGTTAATCTCCTTACGATCCCAGCAACCTGAAATAAAAGTGGTACATAACAACAGCGCTATCACTGCCCGGTACTTATATATGAACTGCATGGGTTCACCACCCTTCCTCAGCTTCAGGGGAACCGTTGATCTTTTCGGTCATCCGTTTCTGATCCCGATGTACCGTAGAAGGACGATTGATCATTTTCCACCATGGCACACGAATGAGAATGTCTTTGGTATCTGTTTTACTGTACGGGCTAAGACCGGAGAGATATGGGACACCGAACGAAGTCATCTGTGTCAGATGCACCGAGATCAGGACCAAGCCGATGACGATGCCATATAATCCAAGCATACCTGCCAGTAACATGATCGGAAATCGGAGCAGACGCACCGTAATCGCGAAGTTAAATCGCGGGATCGTGAAGGAAGCTATTCCTGTCATGGATACGATAATAACCATCGGTGCCGATACAATACCCGCCTGAACTGCGGCCTGTCCGATCACAAGTGCACCGAGGATACTGACTGCCTGACCCACTGTCTTGGGTAACCTGACCCCCGCTTCCCGGAGAGCTTCGAACGACAGTTCCATGATGAGGGCTTCCACCAAAGCCGGAAAAGGAATAGCTTCCCGTGCACCCGCAATACTCAGAATCAGCGTGGTGGGCAACATGTCCTGATGAAATGTAGTGATGGAGATATAAAGCGCCGGCAGAAATAGAGCGATGGCTACGAACAGGAAGCGAATCCACCGCACCAGATTACTGATGAAGAATCGCTCGTAATAATCCTCGCTGGCTTGCAGCATCTGCCACATCGTGACTGGAGCAATCAGCGAGAATGGGGTTCCATCTACCATAATGGCAAAGCGTCCTTCCAACAGATTGCCTGCAACGGTATCCGGCCGCTCCGAATAGTGCATCTGAGGGAAAGGGGAATACGGATGATCTTCAATCAATTCCTCGATATAACCCGTCTCCAGGATGCCATCAATATTGATTTTTTCCAGACGTTTCTTAACATCTTGAATCGTTTTTGGATCGGCAATACCTTCCAGGTAGGTCAGCACAATATCTGTCTTGGTGTCTGTTCCAAGGGTCATACTCACCATCTTGAGAGCAGGTGTTTTCAGCTTGAACCGCAATAAGGCCGTATTCACACGGAGCGTTTCGGTAAATCCCTCCCGCGGTCCCCGAATCACGGATTCTGTCTGCGGTTCCTCCACACCACGTCTGACGCCACCTTTGACATTGAACATCCAGGCTTTGTTACTTCCATCGACCACCAGAAGGGCAGAGGATGCCAGCACCCCTTCTGTCGCAGCAGCCCAAGTATCCACTCGCTTCACCTGTGTCAGCTCAACGGTTGTATCATCCAGTGGAACATCAGGTTCATCTGTACGTTGCTGCACCAGCCCTCGAATAATCGGACGCAGCATGTGTTCCTGGATATCAGCCGAATTTACAATGCCTTCGATATAGACCAGAAGTCCTTTCACTTCAGGCGTAATCATGACGTTGCGAAAAACCACATCCGAGCAATCGGAGAATATCTCCTTTACCGCCTTAATCTGAGTTTCATGCACTGCACTAATCGGCTGCCGAAGAAAAGGCGGGGACGGCAGTCCCAAAGGAATATGTTTTTTCTTCTGAAGCTCGTCCCGGTTGCCGGGACTTGTCTTTCCCAGATGTTTTGTCCGCCATATGCCGCCCCTCCGTTCTTGTTTTTATACAAGGTAGCTTGTGCCAGACAGCTGGGAATTATGTGGTCTTTTTTGCAAAATTACGATTAAATTCTCTGAGTTTTCATACAGCAAAAAGGCCTCTGTATTGAACAGAGACCTTCCTGACACCCAGCACATGCATTGTTTAATTCACTTTAGTTGATGCTTGCGTCCACTTCCTTAATCATTTCTTGAATGGATTCCAACCCACCACCAGACAAATACCAGTAATTCGGATCCAGATAAACAATATGTCCTTCTTTATATGCTGTTGTATTCTTCACCAAATCGTTCTCGATCACTTGTTTTGCCGGGGATGCCTCACCGTTACCTGCAACCACGGCACTGCGATCAACGACAAAGAGGTAATCTGGATTCTGCTCCATGACATATTCAAATGAAACGCTCTGCCCATGTGTGGATACTTCGATGTTTGCATCTGATGGAGTAAAACCAAATACGTCATGAATAATACCAAAACGGGAACCGGCACCATAGGCGCTCAGTTTGCCTTCGTTTGTCAGGACGATTAGCGCATTTTTACCTGTAGCCGTTACTTTATCATGTAGTGCCTTAACGGATGTTTCGATCGATGCAATGGCTTCTTCTGCTTCTTTTTCTTTACCAAAGATGTCCCCGAGGGTCTTCACGTTATTGGTCAGAGAATTCATATAATCTGCCGTATCTACCGCAATATATATGGTTGGTGCAATCTCACTCAGTTCTTCATACGAATCCTGGAGTCGTCCCGAGATTATGATCAAATCTGGTTTCATCGCGTTAACCTTCTCAAAATCAGCTTCTTTCAAGCCACCAACATTGGTGTACTTCGCATCATTATACTTGTCCAGATAAGGAGGTACGCCTTCCTGCGGAACACCTGCAACTTCTACGCCCAGCTGATCCAGTGAATCCAGTACACCGTAGTCAAAAACAACGACCTTCTCCGGATTTTTCTTCACGGTTGTTTCGCCCAGTTTATGTTTGATGACCACTTCTTCACTTGCTTGATCTGCTGGTGCAGTAGCTTCTGATCCTGTGCCACTGCTTGCACCTGTATTATCCGCTGCCTTATTCCCACCACACGCTGCCAGGACAACCGACAACACCACGAATAACGTAAACAACCAACCCTTTTTCATGAATAAACACCTCTCGATCTCTATATTGGAATACCTTTTCACTCACGCAAAATACACACAAATCTTACGTCCATCAATCCATTGCACAGGGATGTGCATGTCATAGACGCTCTGCAATACATCCGTATCGATGATGTCTTCCGTCTTGCCCTCTTTCACTACACGTCCATCCTTGAGCGCAACAATATAGTCGGAGTAACAGGAGGCAAAATTGATGTCATGAATGACAATGACAATCGTTTTGCCGAGTTCATCCACCATTCTGCGCAGCACCTTCATAATCTGAACAGAATGTTTCATATCCAGGTTATTCAAAGGTTCATCCAGCAAAATATACTCGGTGTTCTGGGCAATCACCATGGCGATATATGCCCGCTGCCGCTGTCCGCCACTCAGTTCATCCAGATACTTCTTGCGGAAGGGGGCCAGTTCCATATAGTCGATGGCCTCCTGAATCCACTGTTGATCCTCAGGTGTGAGCCTTCCTTGTGAATACGGAAACCGGCCAAAAGCCACAAGATCCTCCACAGTTAACCGAATGTTGATGTGATTGGACTGTTTAAGGACTGATATTTTGCGCGACAAGTCCTTGTTCTTCCAGCTTTCAATCTCGCGCCCTTCAATCAGGACTTGTCCTGTATCCTTGCTGATTAACCTGGTAATCATGGATAACAAGGTGCTTTTCCCAGCTCCATTTGGACCAATAAATGATGTAATCTTTCCCTTGGCAATGTTCAGTGATACGTCATCCACTACCCGGACGCCGCCGTATTGTTTTGTAACATTTCTGACTTCTACCACGACTTATTCTCCTTTAGCAGTAAATAGATGAAGTACACGCCGCCTATAAAATTTATAATGACGCTAACGGTCGTAGCAAAGGTAAACACCCGCTCTACAATGAGTTGTCCACCAACCAATGCAACGACTGCGATCATGACCGAACCCCAGATCAGCACTTTATGCCGATGTGTCCGGAATACCTGATGCGCCAGATTCACAACCAGCAGCCCCAAGAACATAATTGGACCCACCAGCGCTGTGGAGATCGATACCAGAACCATCACCACCAGCAGCAGCCTCTTCACAATGTAATCGTAATCCACCCCGAGATTCACTGCGTGATCTTTGCCGAGAGACAGTACGTCGAGATAGTTGGTAAACTTCTGCGCGTACAGCAGGATCAGAATAATCGCAGCGATTGAGATGATCAGCAGATCCGTATTCACATTGTTAAAGCTCGCAAACATCTTGCCCTGCAGCACAAGGAACTCATTAGGGTCAATGAGTACCTCCATGAAGGAAGACATGCTCTGGAACAGCGTACCCAGGATAAGACCCACCAGCAGCAACAGATAAATATTACGCCCCTGTTCCCTGCGGAACATGAACTGATGCAGTAGTAGAGCAAACAACGTCATGAGCAGGACAGATATTGCAAAATTAAGGTTTTTGTTCACAAAGCTGATATGTGTGCTTCCAAACACAAACACGGCAAACGTCTGAAATAGCATATACAAGGAATCGAGGCCCATGATGCCAGGTGTCAGAATTCGATTGTTGGTTATCGTTTGGAAAATAGCTGTAGAGTACGCGATGCAGGCACCTGTCAATACAATGGCGAGAATCTTTTTCCCTCTTCGAGGCAATATGTAATCCCAGTTCCCTCCGGATTGAATGACCAGAAATACGCCAATCAGCAGCACTGCCGCTGCAATTAACAAGACCAACTTCCATGTATTCGCCGTATATTTCATTCTCATGATCCATAAGCCTTTCTTCGAAGCAGTAAATACAGGAATAATACACTTCCCACAACTCCCACCGTCAGACTGATCGAAAGTTGATAAGGATAAATAATTAATTGACCCAGAATATCGCAGACCAGAACAAAGATCGCACCAAGCACTGCCGTATGAGGCAATGTATCACGTAAGTTATCCCCTTTGTACAGTGTTACGATATTTGGCACGACAAGGCCCAGAAACGGAATTGTACCTACAGTAATAATCACTACTGCTGAAACCATCGCCACCAGGATCAGGCCGACATTCACAACTCGTCGATACGCCAGTCCAAGGTTGGTTGAGAAATCTTCGCCCATTCCTGCAAGTGTAAAACGATTAGCGAACAGGTACACAATAATGAGCAACGGGATACTGATATAGATCAGTTCATAACGTCCCTTCATGATGGTGGAGAAGTCACCCTGTAACCAAGACGAGATGTTCTGGATCAGATCGTTTTTGTAAGCAAAAAATGTCGTGACGGAGCTTACAATGTTGCCAAACATAAGACCTAGCAGAGCGATATATATCGTATCCTTGAACTTGACTTTCTCCAGAATTCGCATGAAAATCAGTGTTCCCGCCAGAGCAAACGCAAAAGCGACCAACATTTTTTGCAGAGGGGATGCTCCCGGGAACCACATTAACGTCACAAGAATACCCAATCTGGCTGAATCCATCGTTCCTGCTGTAGTTGGGGAAACGAATCGGTTGCGTGTCAGCTGCTGCATAATCAGTCCGATTACACTCATGCTGATTCCGGCGACAAGGATGCTGATCAGGCGGGGAAACCGGCTAACTTGTAATACCTGTAGCTGGACTGAGGACAAATGAAATATATCCAATGGTGAAATGTCTGAATTTCCAATAAATATGTATACGATAGACAGTACAGCCAGTACGATCAACATATAACGTAACTTCATCTCTCTACTAATCCCCTTACCGATCGCCGTAAAACATTCGTAGTTGCTCTACCTCGCATCATTTGATATTGATACTCATTATCAATTAAGGGAATTATATCGATATTAAATTCATCATGTCAACCTTCCGTTACTCTTTTTCTTAAATTTCATGAAACAACCTGAAATACATATACTATAAGATTGATAATATATAAGGAAAAAAGCCTTCCATGTGGAAGGCTTAATATTTATTATAACGTGTAGTTAATCCGCAAAATAATCTTCAGGCACATAACGAATCTCCGACTTCGCATAGATGCTTAGCGTGTGACTCTCCCTGTCGTACACAACCCGCTCACCTTCTACGTAGTACCAGTGTTTCAAAAGTGGCTGATTCTTGCGTTGGACGAATCGAAATACGTTCAGTTCCTGTCTAAGCTCCATAATCTGTTCCACAATCTGCTCGTCCAGACCCGTAACGGTAAATATGAAACCTGTACCCTCCTGTTGGAACCGATAGGACAGGGAATCTGTTTTGCTATTAGCCAATCCTCGCCCGGTCACCGCATGTTTGACCATAAACCATTCCTGTTGCGCCATACGTGTATATCCTCCTTCATCTTGGAGTTCATTTCATCAGCCATCTACGGCAAATCAATAATCATATAGAACGTATCTTCGTTTGCTTGCAGTTCGATTGAATCCCGCTGTTCCACACGAGCCGTGTCGCCTTCGTTCAACAGGTACTCTCCATCCAATCCCAGCTTACCTTCGATGGAGAAAATGTACATCCGGCGGCCCGAATCCTGATTAAAGGTTAACGTTTCGTCTTTGGCTAATCGGCCAAGGTAGATCGTCATATCCTGATGAATGGTCGCAACTCTTGGGCCCCCTTCTGGGGATACAATCGGCACGAGTGCTCCTGCCAATGCCGCTGGATCAAATGATGTGGTCTCATAGGAGGGCTCCAACCCTCTTGTCTTTGGCATGAACCAGAGCTGAAGCAAACGTACTTCTTCGGTATCGGATGCATTATGTTCGGTATGAATCATGCCACTGCCTGCTGACATCCGCTGGATACCACCAAAGCTTGTAACGGCTACATTCCCCAGGTTATCTTCATGTCGCAACTTGCCGCTGAGTACGATGGATACAATCTCCATGTCACTATGCGGGTGAGCCCCAAAACCGCGACCAGGCGCGATCACATCGTCGTTCGCTACCCTCATGGGTCCAAACGCCGTATTCTCCGGGTCTTGGTATTCTCCGAAAGAAAAGCTGTGACTCCCCGGAGCCAGCCTCGATCGAAGCTGGAGCGGGCATCGGATGGAATGACGTTAATCATAAAATGCATCCTCCTTATTTTTCTTAGTAGCATACTTATTCTCATTGTAACAAACCTCAGGCATGTCGTCCAAACGAAAAAGTTCTCTACTGATCAGCCCGGTTCGCAAATCAATTCCCGAACCGGCCTGGCCAATAAAGAACCTCGTTACAGGACTCATCCTGCACTTCATTATTTTTTAGCAATCGTTAGTCAATTCAAGCACTCACATTCTGGCGAGCGCTCCCCTGTCTGGAGAACAGATAATCCACGGCCAGGAAGCGGCTTCCTGTGAAGAGCAGTGTCAGGGAACCCGCCAGCAGCAGGTAATCTAACTCGGTACCACTCAGGAACGGCTCACCCATTTTGGCTGTAAACAGAACGCCAACCATCACGATGGCAAACAGGGCAGCAAACACACGTGTTCCCAGACCCAGAATCATCGCTGCACCACCCACCAACTCAATAATGGCTACAACGGATGCAAGAAATCCGGGAATACCGATACTTTCGAAAAAACCTACTGTACCGCTGATTCCACCTTCGAATTTACTCCAGCCGTGCAATACAAAGATCAAACCGATCATAATCCTTGAGAAAAATAATCCAATCTCTACACTTTTATTATTCATGTTCATCTTCCTTCCTCGTTATATTCGACTTCACATTTAGCCAAATTAATTTATCCGATGGACCAAACAAACAAGATAGACAGCAATAGAAAAACAGTAGCCGACATCAGAACAGCATAACGTGGCAACCTCAGCGTCACGTCCTGTTCTGGGTCCAGCAGACGTGAAATTCGGACATTCACCGACGTATCCGCAAATGACGACTGAACGGTCAGTTCTTTGGCTCCCCAAGGTTCAGGACAAGCACGGAGCAGCTTGAGCAAAGCACTGCCAATGCCTGCCACATTGCCTGTACGCTCAATGGCCTCATTGTCTGCCAGAATTTCTCTCACAATATTGTAATGTTTCGAAGTATGCTTCAATACGGGAATATACGGCATCATGATTGCAAATACCGATAGCAGTGTTGTCTTCAGTGGGTCACGGTGCCACAGGTGATGGACTTCGTGGTACACAACTGCAGTCTCCTCTTCTGCATCCAACATCGTCAGAAGCCCTGTGGAGAGTACAATACATGGTCTCCATAAACCAATTGTGAATGCAACCGGAGAATGCTTGTCCACCACAATGAATCCTGGCTGTCCGAGATGGTGATACTTGGACTCCAGTTCGCGAGACAATTCTCGCACCTCCATGGAGCGAAGTTTACGTACGGCGGCTCTGGTTTTCATCATACGCACCATTAGCAACCAACCTGTTCCCGCAAAAGTCAGCAATACCAGTGCCAGCAGGAAATGTCCCACGGATAACCAACCCAGTCGACTCATCCAATGATTGCAGAGCCATAGCAGGTTAAACGGGATATCCCAGCCAAAAATTTTGTACATCGCGTACATGAACATCTGCATGAACACGAGTAACGGAATGCCAAACCCGACGGTAAACAAAAGTTTCGAGCGGGTCTTCCACATCTTAATCGCTATCCTTTTTCCATTGTTTGATCTTCTGTTCCAGGCGTTCAATTAGACCCGCATCTGCTTCGTCCAGCGCATCCAGCATATGATTCAATGCCAGAGCTCCGAATTCATCCACCAACTCATGTGACAGTTCCTTGGATTGGTCGTTCATAAACTCCTCCTTACTCTGTACCGGTTGGTACAAAGATGTTCTGCCCTTTTGTGACTTTCCGAGAAGTCCCTTGTCTACGAGCCGGTTCATCACGGTCATGACTGTATTAAAATTGACGTCTTTGTCTTGTTCAAGTGCGGTCTGCACTTCACGGATGCTGCTGCCAGGACGAGACCATAAAATGTCCATGATCTTGGCCTCCAGCGGACCAAAAAATCGGTTGAGCCCACGCTCACCCACTTTGAAATTGTGTATTCTCATGTTATGACACCCCTCACACTACCCATTGTAGTGCCAACAAATGAGAAGTCAACCTCTATGTCAGCTATTTTATGTAAATGATTTGTAAATTTGTTTTCCATTTCAGTAAAAAAGGCCAAAGACCGGGAAATTCCGCACGCTCACGGTTTTCCCGGTCTTCACCAAATATCAGTCAGTATGATGTTATGAGTACAGGGTCAAACTGCACTTTATTTGCCATCCTGTGACGGCATATGTGCAGAAATATCCACGCCGAGTCCATGAGCCAAACGTCCGCCAAGCTGTCCATCCGCCCGGAAGAAGTGGCACAGGGCACGCATTTGAATATCAACAGATACGCCCTTAAGGTCATTGATCAGATTATCAAGTAAATGTTGCTGCTCTACAGGAGTAAATGAACGGAAAAGCTCCCTGCCTGCGTGTAATCATCCGTTTTCTCGATTTTTTCTCGTGTAACATGCCCTTGCAATGGAACCTGACTGTCCCGATATGCCGGATCTTCCTGCGGGCTGTTTCCTGAACTGTTGGGTTCATAGTTCACCGGAGATGGGTCCTGATTCACATTCATGAGTCCATCACGCTGATGATTACGAACGGGTGCGTACGGGCAATTCACCGGAATTTGCAAATAGTTCGTTCCAAGCCGGTGACGCTGTGTATCTGGATAAGAGAATAGACGTCCTTGCAGCAATTTGTCTTCGGAAGGTTCAATTCCAGGTACAAGTGCACTAGGTGAAAAGGCAGCCTGCTCCACTTCAGCAAAGAAGTTTTTGGATTCCGATTCAGGGTCATGGTCCCTACCGTATGGAACGGCAATACATCTTCAGGCCAAGTTTTGGTCGGGTCGAGCGGATCAAAAGAAAAATCATCCATTTGCTCCGGCTTCAAGAGCTGTACCTGTAACTTCCACTGCGGGTATTGCCCGTTCTTGATATGTTCATGCAGGTCCCGGGTAGCATGGTTAAAGTCTTGCCCCTGTACCTCGGCAGCTTCCTGACGTGAAAAGCCGCGAACCCCCTGTGCAGACTCCCACTTGTACTTCACATAGTGGACCTGTCCCTGTGCATTGATCCATTTGAAAGCATGTACGCCGAATCCATCCATTTCCCGATAACTTGCCGGTGTACCCAGGTCAGAGAACAACCAGGTCATCATATGGGTTGATTCCGGCGAGAGGGTCATGAAATCCCAATAGCGAGCTGGGTCCTGAATGTTG
Organism: Paenibacillus sp. OVF10; assembly: GCA_022836915.1. GTDB lineage: Bacteria > Bacillota > Bacilli > Paenibacillales > Paenibacillaceae > Paenibacillus. The sequence continues at coordinate 146,240 of CP094668.1, forward strand.
GTATCCGGAGCTGGCTTCAAGGAATGCACCATGTCAGGGAACTTCATGGCATCACGAATGAAGAACACAGGCAGATGGTTGCCGACAATATCATAGTTGCCTTCACGTGTGTAGAATTTGACGGCAAATCCACGTGGATCTCGTGCAGTCTCTGGTGACCCCGTACCGTGAATAACGGTTGAGAAACGAACCAGCACATCCGTCTCCGTACCCGGATCTTGCAGGAAGTCCGCTGTTGTATACTCCTTCATACTCTGCTCTAGCGTGAATACACCATGAGCACCTGCTCCTCTTGCATGTACAACTCTTTCGGGAATACGTTCACGGTCAAAGTGGGCTATTTTCTCAATGAGATGGTAGTCTTCAAGCAGTGTTGGCCCTCTTCTGCCTGCTGTGCGGGAATTCTGGTTGTCACCTACAGGTGCTCCCTGATTCGTAGTCATACGTTCTGTCATCATGTCGTCCTCCTCTAATGGGTCTCACGGCTGCTATATATCTACTATTAAAATCATATTCGGCTTCGGTTTAAATATACATTTAGACTTGATCTAACTGTTAAATTGATTCTAACATGTCCCACTCTGCTCTTGCATGAGGTTCACATGAGATTAAGATGAGGTTCTTCAACACTTCATGAATGAACTATGAACATGTATCTAAGTGAACGATAAATTTGGGCAAAAAAAGCGGACTAATCCGCCAGGCGGTAGCCCACTCCTCTTACTGTTACGATATATTGCGGCGAAGATGCGTTATCGCCCAATTTTTGCGCAAGCTTTTGATATGAACATCAACCACATTACTTCCACCCGTAAAGTCTGTCTCCCAAATATCGCTGAGCATCTCCTCACGGGAAATGACTGCACCTTTGGCATCAATCAGCTTGAGTAACAGATCATACTCGGTCTTGGTCAGATGAATCCGATTATTATCGCGCTGCACACTCATCCGTTCCCGATCAAGCCACAGATCCTTAAATCCGATACGCTGCCCTTCCTCAGGCAAAAACCCACGTTTGGGCAGAGCAGGGCTGTTGCCAATCATACGCTGCACCCGATATAGAGCTTCCTGCGGGCGTGCAGGCCACACCAGCAATTCCTCCTGAAGCATCGGTCCACTCGCGCTGCCAATCATCTTCTCACCGACCAGATACAGACAAGGGGTTGTATGCTCAGCCTCACGATTCAATCGGCTGCTAATGCCGGCAAATGCATCGATCGTTCCGGCAACAGATAGGTCATAGATCAACAGATCAAAGACAAGACGCTCATGCAGATCCGGTTCCCAGCGATGGAACACCAGTACATCAAAGCAGCTATCCGTTAAGGCCTTTACCAGTTCATGAACCTGCCCCGGCATCGGGCTGATCAGAATAACACGCCGTGTAACAGGACAATTGTCCATAAGGGGCGCTGCATCGGACAAGGCGGGTTTAACCCTAAGGGGTAAACGACGGCCAGGCAGTTTTATTTTTACTTGATCCGTTTGTTTCTGCATTCCCCGCAGACACCTCCAAAGACCACATGAGCATGATCGATTGCATATCCAGTTTCTTCAGCTACCTGTTTCATCCATTGTGGAGGAACCTCCGTCATCACCTCGTCCACTTTGCCGCACACTTCACACATAATGTGCTGATGATCATCCATACGGGCATCGTACCTACTTGCTGTCTCTCCGAGTTTAAGTTCCCGTATCAATTCTTTGTCCGTCAGATAACGAAGAGAATTATACACCGTACCATAGGCCAGATTATATCCTTGTTCCACGAGTCGATTCATGACATCAGCAGCTGTCGGGTGATCCTCCGAATGACGCACCACATCATATACCGCTTGCCGTTGTATCGTCAGATTTAAAGTTCTCACAACCATTTCTCCTTTATTATTGATCCATTTTATATGAAATCAGACACTGATCTTCTACTTATGATGGTCTTCCCAAAAGAAGGAATAAATTTTGATTTAGATTAAGTATAAATCTCATTGTATATTGAAGTCAATATCACTCTAACATCCTGTATATGCAAATAAAACATCTTTCCCAGCAATCCCCTCATAAATTTGGGATAATATGGTTCGCTACAGCACCACTTTTCAGATAAAATATAGGGATGTGCGTAAAAAGGGGAATGTCGGTTGTTTAGCACTTTTTTCATTAATATCTGTGTCATGATTACGTTTATGTATGTGTCCGGGATCATCGCGAAGTTCTATAGTATCCGATTGCCTTTTCCCTCGTTACGTGTTCAGTTGATCGGCGGCTTATTATTCGGTATATATGGCACAGTACTCATGAACTATTCCTTCCCTCTGAACGAGACTACGATTGTAGATCTACGGCATCTGGCCATCGTCACCGCAGCGGTATATCTGGGAGGAGTGGCTTCGGTCGTTACTGGACTCATGATCTCGGTCCTTCGTATTCTGATGTTCGGCTTATCATCCTCTGCTATAGATGCAGGATTTGTCATGACTCTGATCGGACTGTCCGGTGTATACTTCGCCTATGCTCCCTGGTCCAGACTGACCAAAATAATTACAATGAATCTGCTTGGCATAACATTAATCTTTATCATCCTTATGTTGAATACAGACAGCATGAATTCATTAATGAAGATATATCCGTTACAAATGACCATTTCCTTTGCCGGTGGAATATTTATCTATTTCATCGCAGAATTCATTAATAAATCCAATGAAATGTTATTTCTATTGGAAAAAGAGCATCTACCGATCATCTTACCAACCTGAGCAATCGACGACAGTTCGAAAAATCACTTCAACTGGAACTCCAGCGTGCGCGGGATTACCAACAAAAGCTTTCCTTGCTTGCCATTGATATTGACCGATTCAAAAAGGTAAATGACACCTTTGGTCATTCCGCCGGCGATGCGGTCCTGAAGCAACTTGGACAACTGCTCGTTGAGCACGCACGTTCTGCTGATATCGTGTCACGAAACGGTGGGGAAGAATTCGCCATTCTTTTGCTCGACTGTGGACACCGTCAGGCCGTGGCTACCGCCGAATCTATCCGGCAGGCAGTAGAGAAATACCATTTTGCTCTGCCCGACGGACACACAACACGTCTAACCATCTCCATTGGTGTGGCCGTGTATCCGGATCATTGTGATGCTCATGACGATGACGACTTCTTCGAACAGGCCGACCGTGCTTTATATGAAGCCAAGAATACAGGGCGTAACCGTGTGTGTGCCTTAAATTTTCGTTCCTTGCCTCTTACACAGTAAGATCTTGCCTTTCAATAAGCTAACCTTTCAACGTTCTCCAAAAAAGGGATGTCTCGTTCGCCTATTCAGGCACACAGGACATCCCTTGCTTTTGGATCAGTGCATATCATCTCAGCTTGTGTGCTGACAGGAGATTAAGCAAGGATGCTCTCAATCTCCTCAACAATGGCAGCATCCAGCTTCACGCCAGATGCAGCCGCGTTCTCTTTTACCTGCTCGGGACGACTCGCCCCGACAAGTGCACTGGATACATTGTTCTGGCGCAGAATCCAGGCAAGGGCCAGTTGGCCAACCTTCAGATCCAGCTTGTCCGCCACTTCAATCAGTTGACGAACTTTCCCGATGCGATCCGCATTGATCTTTCCTTCGTCCCATCCTAGCTTGGCTGCACGGCTATTCTCTGGGATATCGGAAACGGACGTATATTTCCCGGTCAATAGACCTTGAGCAAGCGGGGAGTATACGACTTGTCCTATGCCTTTACGCTCGCCGAGCGGGATAATCTCATTTTCGATATAACGGTCAAACATGTTGTACACCGGCTGATTGACCACGATACGATCCAGGAGCAGACGATCTGCTGTACCTAATGCATCTTCCATCTGAGCCGCAGTCCACTGGCTGACGCCGACATATAACACTTTGCCTTGGCGTACCAGATCATCCAGCGCGCGGAGTGTTTCTTCAATTGGTGTTTCGGTATGATAACGATGGCAGTAATAGATATCCACATATTCAACGCCCAAGCGCTTCAAGCTGGCTTCACATTGCTCCTTGATATGTTTGCGAGACAACCCCTGGTCATTCGGACCATCACCCATTTTGCCAAATACTTTGGTTGCAAGTACATAAGAGTCACGGGAATAAGCTTTGAGCGTCTGCCCAAGCAGTTCTTCTGCTGCACCCCGTTCATATACATTGGCTGTATCAAAAAAGTTAATGCCTTCATCAAATGCAGTTTCAATTGATTTCACCGCATTCTCACGTTCCACATACCCTCCGTACGTCAGCCAGCTTCCCAGGCTGATCTCGCTAACTTTCAGTCCGCTTCCACCTAATCTGCGATAATCCAATGTACATCCTCCTCTGTTGGTTATAAGATGAAGTTCACTTTCTATTGTACCGTAACCAGCTCGGAATAAAAGGGCTTTGGCTCAGAAAATGGAAAATGAAAAAAGCGCACCTATAAGGTGCGCCGAATAATGGTTTATCCTCTGATCATGATTTAAGGCAAAGTAATACTCAATGCATTCAACAGATCAGCCTGTCTGACTGGCTTTGTCAGAACAGCATCAAAGGCTTCTGCTTCATGCAATTCAATGTGCATACCATAAGGAACAAGAACAATGACGGGCAGATTTTCCAGTCGCTGTTTCAGTTCATGTACAAAATCAACCGCTCCGCCTTCCAGTAATCCCATATCCACCACGGCTACATCAGGCATGAATCCTTCCTTGATCCAATCATGCGCTAATGTTAAACCCGAGGTCATGTGTACATCCATCTCCCACCTACGCATCAGGGAAGAGACGCCTTGCAAAATGTCAGGGTCCTTGGCGAGTAACACCTTTTTCCCTTTTAACCGCTGCTGAATACTTGCGAGTTGAGGTAACTCCCAGTATCTGCGCAACGGAAGGGAGATATTGAATTCCGTCTCATTTTCCTTCACACTGCTCACCTGAATACGGCCATGCATGAGAATGGCAAGATTCTGGCTTACAGCTAAACCCAGATTGCTTCCAATCAGTTTTTGGATATTCAAATTTTCATCTTGGCTGTTAAAGGTTTGTGTCTTCTTCTCCGATAACATCTGACCCGTGTACTTCACCTTGAGCTGAAGTGTACCGGTCTCCTCCAATTCTTCTCCGTTCACCACTGCTGTGATCAGAACGGAACCTTCACGCGTTGAATCGAGAGCATACTGAATGACGTGTGCAAGCAACTGTCCGATCTTGACTTCATCACCAACGAACACTTGTGATACATTCAGTTCAAGATTTAATCCCAGCTCAATGTTCTTGCCCGTCGCAATGCCGGCATAGAGATACACGGTATTCTCAATGGTGCCTACCAGATCAAACGGATCATCATGTATAACCGTTTTACCTGCTTCATTAATGTTGAAATTCATCATATTATTCAGCAAGGAAAGCAGAATATTGCCGCTTGTCTCAATCATGTTCACATATTCGGACTGCTCCTCTGGCATATCCGGTGTGCGCATCAGATCTGTCAGTCCCAAAATACCATTCAAGGGATTGCGAATCTCGTGACTCATCAATTTCAACATCTGTGTTTTGGTCATGGCCTCAGATTCGGCACGTTCTTTCTCTGCCTGGAGCTGTTCTTGCATTTGTTCCGAATCACTCAATTTCCGCTCCTGAACATGCAACGTGCTTTCCAAATCGACAACATAGCCCAGGAATACAGCCATCGCCTTCAGTGTCTTCATATCGGTTTCGCTGATCACATAACCAGGATCATCCATCAGACATATGGTACCAAATGTTTCGCCCGATCTTCTCATAATAGGCACGCCCACGAAGAAGCGATTGCCAAGTCCGCTCGTAACGCCCATGGATCGTGTCATCGGATGTTCACATGTATCCGGGATCGTAAGAACACTACCGTTGTCTCTTAATACCAGGCTGCAATATGAATCCGTAAAAGGAAGTGCACTGCCTTTAACAACTAACTCTTCCGTACGATTAAAGGCCTCCAAAATGACATTGGTCACACCGTCATTCGTGGCAACAAAGATGGTATTGACCTTCAATATACCGCTTAATACGTCTACGATATGGGCCGCAGCTTCCTTTATATCTTCATAGAAGCCTCTCGTAATGCCTTCTGCCGTCCCCATGATCCACCCCTTTTGTCTTAGCTGCACTTTCTAATCTGTATATCAGAATGTTAATCACGTACAAGGGCTCATCAAGAATCCGAATAGCTGTCACAATCTATACTTATATGATTAACACCGTAGAAGTAAAAGAGAATCATACTGCCTGCCGACAGCCCGTTTTCGGACAAAAGCAGGTCTTGAACTGATAGTTAAAGACTGAAAATGTACTGCAAATCGCCTTTTCAGCTTGATTAAAGTCCATCTTGTCCAACTTCGAATATTATCCTTGCAAGATAACTAGAAATTATACGCTTCTACTCAGACTTTGGAAACCTTTATCCGCAGCAATTAAAGGAAAGTCCACTTTGCCCACTACGTTGTGTGACCATTATCACACCCAAAAACCACATATAGTTTATAAATGGATAATACGAATCTACATATAGTATTTAACGTGAATTAAATGATAACCAAATCATTTTAGGAGGAACCTTACATGAACATGCTTGAGTATGCCACTCCACCGGCATCCGATCTATTATCCGACCTGGGAAGACGCATTATTGGCGCAGAAGACGCCGATACGCTGAGGGAAAATGCAAATCTGAACGGGGACTCCTTCAGCGGTAAGATGAGCAGGCTCGGTTCGGAGACCGCCAAGTGGCATGCTCTGCGTCATGTGTTGCCAGAAGAGCTTGCCCAAGCTGTGGAGAATGGGGATCTGTATGTACACGATCTGGATCAGTATGCACTTGGAACGACCAACTGCATCTTTATCCCGTTTGACCGTCTCCTTGCTGCGGGTTTTAATACAGGCAACGGATCGGTTCGCACACCTCAGACGATCATGTCTGCAATGGCCCTGGTTGCGATCATCTTCCAATCCCAGCAGAACAGTCAATATGGCGGTGTATCGGCCAATAAAATTGACTGGGATTTGGCCCTTATGTACAGCGATCGTTCCGCAAACATTATCGCAAAGGGCAACGCCTCTTTGGTGAGCATGCCCTGCTTGAGGATGAACTGCTTTATCTGGACAGCATCGAAGCGAAAAATCAGTGCCCGCGCGCATATGCCTTCGCCTATGAAGAGACTGAGCTGGAGACAGGACAAGCTGCTGAATCACTGATTCATAACTTGAATACAATGAGCAGCCGGGCAGGTGGTCAGATTCCATTCACTTCACTGAACTATGGATTATGTACTTCAGCGGAAGGAAGGTTGGTATCGCGTTCATTGCTCGAAGCAACCATCCGTGGCCTGGGCAACGGGGAGACTCCCGTGTTCCCTCAACATATTTTCCAATGTAAACAGGGGATCAATCAGGCTCATGGAGAGCCGAACTATGATTTGTTCCGCCTCGCAGTCACCTGTTCATCCCGGCGGATGTATCCCAACTTTGTCAATGTTGATGCTTCGTTCAATCTGCCTTTCTATCATCCGGAAGATCCGGATACGATCATTGCAACTATGGGATGCCGCACACGTACACTGGCTGACCGGTTTGGTCGCAATCGTCAAAGTGGCAAAGGTAATCTGTCCTTCAACACCATTAACCTCGTGAAACTCGGCATCCGGTTTGGCATCTGCCAAGGTGCCAGAGCTGTCGCTGACCGGGCCGGATTCTATACTGCTTTGGAATCGATTATGCATAACGCCGCTTCCGGCCTGCTGCATCGCTACCGAATTCAGACAGCACAGCCTGCCAAGGCATCGGACTTCATGATGCGGGAGGGTGTATGGGAAGGTGGAGAACAGCTTGGCCCGAACGATCCGGTTGCCGATCTATTAAAGCATGGAACATTATCTCTTGGTTTTATCGGTCTTGCGGAATGTATGACAGCTCTCTATGGGCGCCATCATGGGCAGGACCCCCATGTACACCACGAAGCGCTCAACATTATTCGGACCATGAGAGAGTTCTGTGACCGGATGAGCGAGCAGCATAACTTGAATATCACACTGTTTGCCACACCTGCTGAAGGGTTGTCCGGCAAATTCACGAAGATCGACAGAGAACGATACGGCCTCATTGCTGGGGTTAATGATCGTGAGTATTATACGAACTCATTCCATATCCCGGTATACCACACTCTTCCAGCTTATCGGAAGATTGAACTGGAGGCCCCGTTCCACACTTTATGTAACGCGGGTGCAATCTCCTATGTGGAGCTTGACGGAAACGTTCGGGCCAACACCGCAGCTTTCCTGCGAATTGTGCAGTATGCACTGGCACAGGATATCGGTTATTTCTCTATTAATCATCCGATTGATCGCTGCCCTGCATGTGGTTATGAAGGCGTCATTGGGGATGTATGTCCAGGCTGTGAAGCCCACGAGAACCATGTGCACTTCCAGCGGTTACGCCGCGTAACTGGCTATCTGACCGGAGATTACAAAGTACGCTTCAATGCTGCGAAGCAAGCCGAAGTGCGAGATCGGGTGAAACACCGGTGAATCTATATGGTTACATCCCGGAATCGGTGAATGAAGGGACAGGTCTGCGTGCCGTGTTGTTCATCAGCGGATGTCGTCACGCCTGTCCAGGCTGCTTCAGTCCGGATTCGTGGAGCTTTCGAGCGGGTGAGCCCTTTACAGAGGATCGGCAGCAGCAGATTCTGCATGAAGTGACGAGCCATCCATTGTTGGATGGCGTTACGTTGTGTGGTGGTGATCCCTTTTTCTCGGCAGCAGAATGTACGTCTTGGGTCCAGCAGCTCCGAGCTGCACGTCCTGATCTGACGGTATGGGCCTACACGGGATTTGAATATGAGGAACTGATTACCGACCCTGCGAGAGCGGAGCTTGCCCAGTTGTGTGATGTGATTATTGACGGGCGATACGTTGAAGCGGAGCGTGATGTCTCCCTTCCCTTCCGCGGCAGTCGGAATCAACGTTTGATTGATGTCAGTGCAACACTAGCCACTCGAACCATCGTTACAATACAGCTCAGTATGCTGTAAACATTGGTTTTATTCCCCTCACCAACTAACAAGGCACGGGTCCCCAGCGGACTCGTGTCTTGTTGGCGTATAGTGGTCTGCTTTAAGAAATAGGTTTTATCCATTCTCTCTATTTTCTTCTCTATTGCATGACGATATATAATATAGGTAGTTACTAAGTTAGCATTTAAAATTTAACCGTTTACATAAGGTAACCAGGGAGGAATCATCTTTTATATGGATATTGTTCAAGCATTAATTACATGTATGCCTTTCTTTCGAGATACGATTCGTCAGGATGTAACCCTCTCCGTTATTGATCATGAAAAATTCTTATATTTCTCAGCAGGAGAATCGTTAAAGCAACTGAATTATCAACCCGGCGACCCTCTGTTGGATGGAAATCGAAATTTTGCTGATCTCAACGGCGGTACCGTCAAACGATTCGATCACTATCCTAAAGATTTATTCGGTGTTCCTTTTGACGTGGCTTTTATCCCCATTAAAAATGAAAAAGGTGAAGTCATCGCCCTGTTCAACCTGCTCTACAGTATGGATGACCAGGACCAGCTGCAACAGCTCATGGATGCTACCGAAAATCTGACCAACCAGTTAATTGACAGTGTACAGCATGTAGCTGCACACTCCGAGGAACTCAGTGCCACAACCGAAGAGATCCGGAATAATTCCAAACAAGCCGTACAGAAATCAGGCAATGTAACTCAAGTCGCCAGCTTCATTCGTGAAATCTCCGAACAAACCAATCTGCTCGGCTTGAATGCAGCCATTGAAGCTGCTCGTGTAGGTGAAGCAGGTGCAGGCTTTGGCGTTGTTGCCAAAGAAATTCGCAAACTGTCTGTGGATACCAAAGAAGCAACGGCCCGTATTGAAGATTCTCTTCTCTCGGTTCGGCAATCCATTCAAGGCATGGAGAATGAACTTGGTGAGATCACGGCCAGCTCCCAAGAACAGGCTGAACTCGTAAACAATTTCATGAGCACAATTGAGCAGCTGAATGAAACCAACAAACAATTGAAGCAATTTGTGCAAAAAATGATTACGTTTGACGGAAAATAAAAATACGTTTAATGGACAATAAAAAATGCGTTTGATAGCAAACAATAAACAAAAGCCTCCGAATAAGTTCGGAGGCTTTTTCATGAGTTATTTGACTTAACGAATCTCGAAGTGACTGATGCGCACGCCTGCAGACAACACAATGTATACATCCTGCGCACCTGATGCACCTGTGAGTTCAGCCTTCACGGTAGACCACTGCTGGGCTTCACCTTGTGCCAGTTCCACACGTCCTGCGAGCGTACCGTCTGGTGAACCGAGTCGAACTTCTAACACAGCACCTGCTTGTTCTGCGGAGACACGCGCTCCAATTGCTGCTGCCCCACTACCCAGATCGGCATCCTTGAAAGCAATCCATCCTTGCTCGCCAACTACACGGACAGCACTTCCGCCCTCTTTGCTCTCATCCAGATCAACACCCAGGTAAGCATCATAATTCTCAGCACGAGTAGCCACACCCAGATTACGGGCAGGGATCGTCTCTCCTTCTACCGTCAGGTCTGCAACCAATTGGACATCAGAGGATGACTTGGCAACCATGATGGAGTAAGTTCCACTTTCCACGACATACCGATCACGAGTTACATCCCAGATTGCCAGTTCCTGAACAGGCAAGGTGAAGCTGACTTTCGCTGTACCTCCCGCTTCGATATGAAGACGACGGAATCCTTTTAACGTTTTGAGTGGACGTTTCACCCGGGATTTGCCTGCACGAACGTACAACTGTACAACTTCGTCACTGGCGATTGAACCCGTATTGCTCACATCTACAGTTACCGTAACGTTGCCCTCTGTACCCACTTGAGCTGGGCTAAGTTCCAAATTGCTGTATTTAAACGTTGCATACGTCAGACCATGTCCAAACGGATACAATACATTACCTTCAAAATATTGATATGTCCGACCGGATTGAATGATATCGTAATCCTTGATGTCGGTCAGTTGATCTGCTGATTGTACCCATGTCATGTTCAAACGGCCTGCTGGCGCATAGTCGCCATAGAGTACGTCTGCTACTGCGTTACCCAGTTCCTGTCCTGCGTGTGAAGTGTACAATACCGCCGGGATGTTCTCCTGAACCCAATTCGATGTGAATGGATAACTACCCACGATGACCACAACCGTATTCGGGTTCGCGGCATAGACCGCCTCAACCAAACGTTGCTGAGATTCGGCCAGATCCAGACTTGGACGATCAATTTCTTCTTTACCATTTACAAGCGGATTGTTACCAACAAAGACAATCGCCGTTTCCGCAGCCTTGGCAGCTGCTACCGCTTCCTCAAGTCCATTCACAATCACATCCTGCTTGAATGTCTCTGTAGCACCGAAAGACTTCAGTTCTTCAGACACCGCAAATGCATCGTTTCCGCCATTAGGTGTAGTCACCGTTTTGCCATTCCATGTGGTCAGACCTACACTACCATCCTCTTGTGGCAACAGGTGGAATACTTCCTTCACGAACCAGCCGTACACTTCATCTGCGGAAGCCGTTACGGTCTCTTCATCTGTGGTCAGATATTTGCCGTTGCTTTCGGCCTGCAAGGTATAACTTCCGAAGCCCCAGTCGGACACCATGAACGTCTCTGCTTCTCCCGAAGCAATGACAGGTGATTTTTCACCATCTGCCAGTCCAATCTTCTTCCCATTGGCTACAGAAGTTAACGTAATACGGTCATTACCATCCTTGAACGATACTTTATCACTGCCTACTTTGCCACGGATCGCTTCAAGTGGGGATACGTTATACGGCATGGTGCCTGCATACCAGTCACGATAGACGGTTCCGCCCAATTGACCAATCACAGCCACTTTACCAGCTTTTGTTTTGTCCAGCGGCAGTGTGTCTTTGTCGTTTTTGAGCAATACGACTTGTTCTCTTGCGGCTCTGAGCGACAGTTCTTTTGCTTTCTCTGTCATCATGGACTCTTCACCAATAGCAGCGTACGGGTTCCCTTCTTCCGGATCGAACTCGCCCAGACGGAAACGCACACGGAACGTATTAAACAACGCCTTATCGATGTCATCCATCGTGAGTGTACCTTGTTCCAATCCTTCACGCAGTGCCTGTTTGGACAGATCGGCATCATCCGTGATGCTGTCAATTCCAGCTTTAACAGACTCTACCGTACCCGGTGTATGGGAATCATAATATTTATGATCGTTCTTAATGCCCATCACATCGCCTGCGTCGCTGACAACGAAACCATCCATGCCCCATTCGCCTTTGACAACCTCGTTCACAAATGGATGCAACAACGCTGGCGTACCATTAATGGAGTTGTACGCCGTCATCATGGACTGTGCGCCGCCTTCCTTAAATGGCTTCTCAAACGCTTTCAGATAATATTCACGCATGTTGCGCGGATCAATGCTGGACGAACCACTTCCGCGATCCACTTCGTTATTATTCGCAAGAAAATGCTTCAAAGTAGCAACCGCTTTGTAATACTTCGGATGGTCACCCTGAATTCCTTTGACCAATGCTGTTGTCAGCTCGGCTGTCAGTTCTGGATCTTCACCATACGCCTCTTCATTCCGTCCCCAGCGCGGGTCACGTTCCATATCCACTGTAGGTGCCCACAGCGTAAGACCGTTCACTGCCGGATTTCGTTTATAAAATACACGCGCCTCGTCTCCGAGCACGGAGCCAATCTCCTTCATCAGATCTGCATCCCATGTGCATGCTAGCCCCACCGGTTGTGGGAAAGATGTTGCTTCTCCAAGCCAGGCCAGGCCGTGTGCCGCTTCTGTTCCGTGTTTGTATGCAGGCACACCCAAGCGTTCTACTGCTGGCTGATATTGCAGCATGGATTCAATTTTTTCATCTTCCGTCAAGCGGGATACAAGGTCCTTCACACGGGTGTCTAACTCTAGTGCTGTATCTTGAAACGGATATTTCGTTTGGTTGGTCGTCATATGGAATCTCCTTTGGTTATCGGTAGTAAATTAAAATGATAGCGAATACATATCTTATGAAAAAACGGGGATTAATTCAGATAAAATCTTACTTCAGATGGATAGATTAATCCTTTTATAATCAACGTTTACAGGTATAAAACTTGATCTCCTTTTCAAAACCTAAAACGGTTTCGATAATCCTATCATATAGCATGTTTAACAAAAAAAACAGAGGTTCTGCGCAGGAAATTGTGAACATCCCCTCTGCAAAATCTGAACAACACCGTTTTTTCCTGGCATAGTCTGGCAATCATGAATAAGAGTACAACGATGTGCGCTGAACAACATCCCATTCGATAGATTGAAGACGATCAAGGAGGAAAACAAATGAGCGACAATCAGCAGCCCAAGACGGGTCTGCCCCCGGTCCCCGAATCACTGTGGCGTGCTACGCATGAATTCGATAGCTATCCGAAACTGACCGAAGATATCACCGCTGATGTAGCGATTATTGGAGCCGGTATTGCAGGCATTACTACAGCCTATCTGCTGGCACAAACGGGTATGCGTGTGGTCGTGCTGGAGGCTGGAAAAGTGCTGGATGGCACGACCGGTCATACCACCGCTAAGGTATCTGCACAGCACGGCATCATATTTGATGAGATTATGCATCACTTCGGACAAGAGCAGGCTCGGATGTACTATGAAGGCAATGCCGATGCCGCCAAGTGGATGCGCAATCTAGTGAAGGAAAAACAGATTGATTGCCAGTGGGCAGAGGAAGATGCCTACGTCTATATTCAGTCGGAGGAAAACATCAAAAAACTGGAGATCGAGCTGACCGCCTATGGCAAACTCAATATCCCTGGTGAGTGGGTAGATCCACTCCCTATTCCAGTTCCCGCCAGAGCGGGTATCCGCATGCCGGGTCAGGCACGCTTTGATCCGCTGGCCTACCTGCACTACTTGCTCGATTCCGCTGTGAAACAAGGGGTACAGATCTACGAGCATACGACAGTTACGGATGTAGAGGAAGACGCTTCACTACATGTCAGAACTTATGGAGATGGTCCATCCGTAACAGCGGAACATATTGTCGTGGCTTCTCATTTTCCCGTCTATGATCCCGGATTTTATTTCACACGATTACACGCCGAGCGATCGTACGCCGTATTAGTCGAACCGGAAAAACCGTATGCTGGTGGCATGTATATCTCGGACGATACACCGTACCGTTCCTTGCGTACCGTCTTACATGACGGTAAGGAACTTATCCTCTTTGGCGGCGAAAATCACAAAACCGGACAAGGCATCTGCACCTTCGGTCATTATGAACGTCTGGAGCAGTTCGCAGCGGAGACATTTGGCATTCGCAACATTCCTTTTCGCTGGTCAGCCCAGGATCTGATCTCTATTGACAAGGTGCCTTACATTGGACCGATTACCGGAAGACATGAACGTGTCTATGTGGCGACCGGGTTTGCCAAATGGGGAATGACAACTGGCACGATGGCAGGACACATTCTTGCGGATCGCATCAGTGGACGTGACAATCCTCATGCCGCTGTATTCGATCCGGCAAGATTCAAGGCCGATCCTGGCATGAAACATTTTATTGTGGAAAATGTGAATGTAGCCAAGGAATTAATCTCCGGTAAAGTAGGTATTGTGCACAAAAACGTTAGTGATATTGGCGAAGACGAAGGAGCCGTCGTTCGTCATAATGGCAAACGTGCTGGCGCCTACAAGGACACCAGTGGCAAGCTGTTTCTGGTGGATACCACCTGTACTCATCTGGGGTGCGAAGTCGAATGGAACGAGGGCGAGCGTTCGTGGGATTGCCCATGCCATGGTTCCCGCTTCGATTATGCAGGCCATGTCATTGAGGGCCCTGCTGTGGAAGACCTTAAAGTTCTGGATGCACAAGAATAACCGACATTTAGCGATTAACCTGTAAACCAAAGAAACAAAAGTTCATCTCACAGACCGGATCGGAATCCGCCTCCAGACGGAAGTAACCGATCCGGTTTTTGCGTATGCTGAATTATAGCTAAACAGACAGCTTCAGCTAAGCATCAGTATTAAACGAACTTATTATCGATCAATCGTGATACGGAACTATTTTAAAGTCACTACCTTGCATTAAACAGTACTGGATGCTATGATGAATTCACCACTACTGAACAATATACAATAGCTATAAATGAAGCTACGAAGGAGGAACCTGTGTGAATGTGAACATCCAGTTCAAAAAGGAGTATTGGAGCTGTGCGTCCTGGTATTAATAAACCGCCAGGATCGGTATGGCTACGAACTGGCTCAGGCTGTCTCCAAACATATCGAAGTTGCTGAAGGTGCACTGTATCCCTTGCTTCGCCGGCTTGTGAATGACGGTTACTGCACCACCTACCTGCAAGAATCAACTGAAGGCCCGCCGCGCAAGTATTACCGACTGTCCGATACAGGTCGCGACTACATGACGGCACTGACGACAGAATGGAATGAATTTGTGCGCAATGTCGCAAATCTGATTGAGGAAGGAACCCCCAATGAATAGACAACAATTTATGAAAGCCATGGAAGTTCATCTACGGCCGATGGACCCATTCGAACGGGCTGAGTTGCTCGCCGACTATGATCAACATTTCGAGCTTGGACTACGAGAAGGCAGGCTGGAAGAAGAGATCGCTCGGGAACTCGGACAGCCGGAAGAAATCGCCAAGGAAGCACTCGGTGATCGTTATGACATGCATACGCTGGGTTCAGATGCGTTCTATGCACCGACGTATCGCGAGATGCGGTCACCCAGAAACAACACCAGAGCCACTCGCAAATTTTTCACAGCCATCGGCCTGTTATTTCTGAATCTGATTCTTGGCATCCCCCTTGGTCTCATGATGTGGTCGGTATGGCTTGTTATTGCCAGCCTTTCCTTGCTGGTATTGGCTCCTGTGGCAGCGGTTGTGGATTTCTTATTCCTGAGTCAACTCGATAAAGCAGAGATCTTCGTTGCGATTGGCGCTTTCGGTGTCGGCATTTTGTTTGCCATCACATCGAATTATGTCTTTAGAGCCTTCAAAATCGTCACTCTTCAATATATTAGATGGAATAAAAACACGATGAAAGGAGATGTTTCCGCATGAGTACCAAAAAATGGCTTGCGCTTGCCGTGATATGTATCGGAATAGGTTTACTTGGGACATCCATTTATGGCGTTCAGTTCGGGGATGAACGGGAGCATTATTCCAAACGATGGGATTTCAAAGCAGATGAATTGCAGAACATTATCATGAATGCTAATTTCAGTGCAGATATTGAATTTGTTGTAAGTCCGGATTCGAATGGTTATATCGAAGTGGATGGCAAATGGGACCCTGCTGTAGTCAAAAGCTTCGAACAGGCCACCTTATCCAACGGCACATTCCAACTGGCGCAGACAGAACGTGAACGATTGCAGTTTTTCACCTTGTACTGGAATGATCAAGACTCCACAATAACCGTTGCTCTGCCTGAAGGACACCAATTAAATGAGGTTAAGCTGGACTCCTCTTCAAGTGAATGGGATCTGACAGGTCTAAATGCCAATCAGCTTGAGCTGAATAATACCTCAGGTTCCATACGTCTGGAAAACATCAAGGCGCCCAATATTGAATTGGTTCTAACTTCGGGTGACATTAACGCTTCCATGATTGATGGAGACATGACCGTGAAACAGACATCCGGAAGCTTCACGGCAGATCAGATTGCCGGTCATGTAAACAGTAAGATTAAATCAGGAGATATTGAGATTACTGAATTAAACGGCGCAGCTGATGTTCAATTCACTTCGGGTAGCATTCATATTGAGCAGTCCCATTCCGCCCCGATTAATGCGTCTGGAACATCAGGAGATATTTTCATTCAAGCTGCACCTGATTTTGACGGAATCTACGACGCTAAGGCTACTTCCGGAAGTGTCGATGTACCTGAATCGCCAATGGTAAGCCGGGAAGTGATCAAGGCCCGTACCTCCTCTGGCAGCATCGAGATTACCAAATAGTGATGAAGCAAATTTCCGAACTGTGGGTAATATAGTATAATCAAATGCCAGTCCAATTCTAAGGAGGAATTATCCACATGGAACTTAAAAATAAAACAGCTGTCATCACAGGTGCCGGTAAAGGTATCGGACGTGCGATCGCTGAAGCACTTGCCAAAGAAGGTGTGCACCTCGGCCTTATTGCACGTACCGCTTCCGATCTTCAGGCTCTGCAACAGTCACTTAGTCAAGAATACGGTGTGAAAGTAACCAGTGCTG
Organism: Paenibacillus sp. OVF10; assembly: GCA_022836915.1. Lineage (GTDB taxonomy): Bacteria > Bacillota > Bacilli > Paenibacillales > Paenibacillaceae > Paenibacillus. The sequence goes on from CP094668.1 coordinate 163,552, forward strand.
TAGCAGATATCTCGGATCGCACACAGGCGGAAGCCGCTGTAGCAGCCATTGAGATGGAACTTGGTGCGGTGGATATTCTGATCAATAATGCAGGTATCGCAAGCTTCGGCACACTGCTGGATATGGACCCGGAAGAGTGGGAACGCATTCTGCATGTTAACGTTATGGGTACATATTACGTCACACGTGCTATCCTTCCAAGCATGATCAAGGAAAGTAGCGGCAGTATCATCAATATTGCTTCCACTGCAGGTGAACGCGGATTCGCTACAGGTTCGGCATACTGTGCATCCAAATTTGCGCTACTCGGCATGACCGAATCTCTGATGCAGGAAGTGCGTAAGTCCAACATTCGTGTAACAGCACTGACACCAAGCACCGTTAATACGGAGCTTGCGACCAATGCCGGACTGAAAATTGGCGACGAAGATCGCATGATGCAAGCGGAAGATGTAGCTGAACTTGCACTCGCAACACTCAAGCTGTCCGACCGTGTCTTCGTCAAAGCAGCAGGTATCTGGACGACGAATCCACAATAGACAGGTGATTCTGACCTTTCTAACAAACCTCTCGCACCTTATTGTGCTCTTTTGCAGGAAATGAGAAACGTAACGAATCTCTGCGACGTTATTTCGCCAGAAGTCTGTGGAATGTAGCCAAATTACACACACAACAGTGAAATAAAGCGTCTGAGATTCGTTACATCTCAATATCTGCTTAAAATCATCTAATAGGGCTCGCTCAGTTCGTTAGAAAATAAAAGGACGATTCCCATTGTACATGTATGCAGGTTCGCATGTTCATGACTTGGGAGCCGTCCTTTTTTATTCTATAAATGATCCAGACCCAATTCTTTGGACACTGCAATGAGCACCACCGCAGGCTCCTCACCGATATTGGTCACTTCATGGGGCACGATCGCATTCCAGGTAAACGAATCACCCACTTCAAGAACTTCCACATCTTCGCATTGCTCCGCACGAATCTTGCCCTGCAACACCAGATGGCTTTCCTCCCCGGCATGTTTGCTCACCCCGGTCGAAGCACCTGGCGGTAACTCCACAATGGACATACGCATTGCACCTTTGGCTGTAAGCTGCTGTACTTTGATCTGTCCGCTTCCGGCTGTCGTCTCCTTGCGCTCGTTCTTGCGTACCACATTCATCCGTTGCTCCGGTGTCAGCAGCAAATAGGGAAGTGGCACTTCCAGATAATCCGCAATACTTTCAAGTGTAGCAATGGAAGGTGATGTTTTGTTATTTTCTACGTTGCTGATAAAACCTTTGGACAACCCCGTGCCCTCACACATCTGCATGATCGTAATCTGTTTCTGTTTGCGGATCGTACGAATAGCCAAGCCAATATCCATATTGCGTCCCTCCCTCCTATTGATCTATCTAAGACACCAGTCGTACGCGTCGCTTCTTCAGGTTATCTATTCGGCGCTTGTCTCAACAAATATAATTCGGTTTCCGAACGGATCTGTCACGGTCATTTCTCTTGAATTCCAAGGGGTCTCCTCTATACCTGGTCTCGCATTTTTGTACTTTTTCTGACGAAGTGCACCATGGAATGTATCCAAGTTATCTGTTTCCACGCGCAAGGCAGCTCCAGGTGTACAATCTCCATGATGTTCGGACAGATGAATCACGATGGAATCGAGCGAAACCTGCATATATAAGGGCATATCTTGCTCAAATCGATGTTCCCAATCCAATTGAAACCCTAGATATTCAAGGTAGAACTCTCTAGCTTTATTTTCATCAAATATTCTCAGAATAGGCACGATACTTTTTAACATCCTGATCACGTCCTCGGGAATAAGATATAAACCATTCGCAGCGGCATTTATTGTAGATACATTCAAGATTTTTAATAAACAACATATATTCATCATACAAAAAAAGTATTGACCCTACAATGAAACCATGATAAATTTTGTTCATAAATAAGAATATTTATTTCATATTAGTGAACTTTATCATCAAAGCGATATATTAACTCATTCCTCATCAGGTGGTGTTTTCAATGAATTCTCCTTATATACATGAAGTCCGCTTACCGTCCCATTACAATGCAGATCAACGTTACCCTGTAATCTTCGCCTTACATGGCATGGGATCAGATGAACAGGATATGCTTCGTTTAATGGAGCCTATGCAGTCTGATTTTATTATTGTTGCCATCCGTGGGCCGATCGTTCAGGGTAGTGGTTATGCTTATTTTCAGATCAAAAGCATTGGCAACCCCATCCGTGAATTGTATGATGCCTCTGTGCTGGGATTGCAACAGTTGATTGTTGATCTGTCCGCCAAATATGCGATTGATCCCACGCGGCGTTATATCGCCGGATTCAGCCAGGGCGCTATTATGGCAATGACCCTATCGCTGGTGATGGGAGATGCCATTAAAGGCATAGTAGCCATGAGTGGGTACATCCCGCAATTTGTGAAAGACGAGTACAAGCTGCAACCCGATTCGGAGCTGTCTGTGTTCATCTCACATGGAGATCAGGATCATCTATTCCCGCTGCAACTGGGCGAAGATAACGCCAATTTCTTCCGTCAACACACCAATCACGTCACATATGTACCTTACAACGGTGGACACCAGGTGACCCCCGATCTATATCAACAATTTCAACACTGGCTTCGGACGGATGCAAATCTGACTACCGAAGACCGAAAGGACTGAATTCAAAATGATGCAATCTCTGTTTATTGCTCACGGTGCCCCGTCACTTGCACTGGAGGAGAATGTGTACACCGAATTTCTGCAGAAACTCGGACAGGAACTGCCAAAACCTAAAGCAATCGTATTGTTCTCTGCTCACTGGGAATCCACCACTCAGCTTGTATCCTCGGTAGCTAATTACGAGACCATCTATGATTTCGGTGGTTTCCAACCCGAGCTGTATCAGATCAAGTACCCGGCTCAAGGACAGGCAGAGACCACAGCCGAGGTAGAGCGCCTATTTGCAGAAGCCGGGATTCCGGTACAAACGGATGATGTTCGTGGCCTGGATCACGGCGCCTGGGTCGTTCTACGCCTGCTCTACCCAGATGCGGATATTCCTGTAATTGCCTTGTCCGTGAATCGCTATCTGACAGGTGAGCAGCAATATCAGGTTGGACAAGCGCTCGCTTCCTTACGTGAGCAAGACATTCTCGTGATCGGTAGCGGCGGAACCGTCCACAATCTACGTCGATTGAACTGGGAAAGTAACGGTGTTGACCCGTGGGCATCAGAGTTTGACAACTGGCTGCATGACAAGCTGGTGAGTTGGGATACGGAGTCTCTCTTTTCCTATGATACACTGGCACCTTCAGCTCAAGCCGCCGTGCCTACGCCGGAGCATTTTGTACCACTGTTGCTCGCTATGGGTGCGGGGCATCAGAACAAACAGGCATCGCTCCTGTTCAAAGCCTATCAGTATGGCAACCTGAGTTTGTCCTGCTGGAAGTTTGATTAAAGAGGACTATATAAAACGAACTAAAGTATTTACACTCGCTACTCCGATGACAGAACAACCTTCCGATCGCTGTTATCCCCAGATTTTTTTATTTACTTTATATAAAGGTGAAAATCTGGGGATAAAGGCGAACACTTCGCTTCTTCAGGTTCTTTCTGCCCTCTACGTTTTCGTGTAAAAGATTAGTTTTATTTATATAGTAGATAAATAATTAGCGTGAGTTACAGGGAATGCCCCTGTTGCTCACGCTTTATTTGTTGTTACCGTCCTTGAATAATGAGACCATTGTAGTATGTAAGCAAGGACTCCGGTTTCTTGTGTGCTTTTCCGGATTATATCTATAATATGAGGTGAAATCAGGCACAGTTTGCTCGCATATCACTCACCATATTATCTGAATAGCTCATACGGAGGGAATTGGATGCCAGAACAGCGTATATATGAATTGATGGATGAACTGGATATGTTGCTGGAGGAGAAGGTACAAGATGAGGAAAACCGGGAGCTGCTCACCGCATATCGCGAGTTTGAAGGCGTGACGGATGAGCAGCTCGACGCATTCGAGCAGGAACACGGTATTCGATTACCTGCTGATTTTCGTGCGTTTTATAAACGTAAAAATGGGAGCGGTTATGCCTTTCACGTCTTGTATCCAAGCCTCGAGGAAGGACGAGAGTCCGAGCCATTTTACCTGTTATCCCTGGAAAAGATTCAAAGGAGCAGTCCACGCTGGTGGAGAACCGCATGGATGATTATTTTACCGAAGAAGAGATCCGTGAGCTTGATCCTCGAATCAAACCCTACCTTTTTCAAAAGAAATGGGTTACGTTTGGCAAGCTTGGAGGCGGGTCGCTGTATCTGATGTTCGACTTTGATCCGACAGAGCAAGGAACATATGGACAGATTATTATGTACGTACATGATCCGGATTTTGTATATTATGTCGCTGGGACGTTTACGGAACTTTTGGAACAGTCTAACCGGAATTTACGTGCCTTGGAAGCCATTGAGTACTGAAATGCGCATGATGATATGACCTTTTTGCATAATGCTGGGATATGTCAAAGCGGTTATAATAACATTTAGTGGAAATGCACATGCTGTATAGATAAACTGCCTTTTCTACACCTAATACATTGATCTGGGAGGAACATACGAAGTGGCTGAACAACCAAAGTCTGAGAGCTTTATGTCTCTCGTCAAAAAGGAAACACATCCTCCGCCGTAGCGATGGCAGGTAATGCCGTACTTGCTGTGTGCAAAGGAGGAGCCTTCCTATTCAGTGGCAGTGGTGCCATGTTCGCTTCGGCGATGCATTCACTCGCTGATGCCATTAACCAAGGGTTTGTCTTTGTCGGAAGTGTGTTGTCCGAGAAAAAACCTACACGCCGCTTCCCGACCGGATTCGGACGGGTCATCAACATTTTCTGTATGATCGCCGTTATTGTCGTGACGATTATGGCCTATGAGACCATTCATGAGGGGATTCACCTGCTCCAGCATCCTGTTGGTCATACCGGCGGTCTCTGGATTAACATCGGAGTGCTTGTTCTGAACATTGTCATTGACGGGGCCATCCTGATCAAAGCCATGAAGGAAATCCTCAAAGAAGCACGCGCACCTAAAGCCGCCGGATTTGCCTTGGTCCCTGCTGCTATCAAAAATGTAGGCCGTGCTGCGCCACCAACCCGTCTCGTATTTTACGAAGATGTTGTAGCAGTACTCGGTGCAACACTCGCCTTGATCTCCGTTGTAGTCATTGCATTAACCAATTTTGCATTGCTCGATGGCATTGTGACAACGATTATTGGATGTCTGATGATCGCTGTAGCCTTCCGTGTCGGTTACGATAATATGATCGGATTGATTGGTGTTGCGGCTCCACAGGATATTGAGGACAAAGTGTCCCAAACCATTCTGGCAGATACACATGTTGCTGACATTCAGATGATGCGTATTATTCAGGAAGGCCGTTATTATCATGTGGAAGGTCTGATTGAACTGACCAAAGGACTCAGCCTGGCTGATGCGGATGACATCAAGTTCCGTATTCAGGAGAAACTGATGACGAACCCCGATATCGCCGACGCTGCCATCTCCATTATTGAGGATGACGGTGTGAACAGCTGGGGCAAGAAACATTCGGATGTGGTGAAATAACAAGCTTCGTTTTGGATAAAAAGAATGACAGAACCCACTCTTCAACAGAGTGGGTTTTTAGCATGTTCAACTACACGCTCATCTACAAAGAAGTAGTTGCCCAAATACTTACCTAGACTTTGGTCTAGGTTCACTTTAACTCCAAAGACGGAGGATAGACTTTTCCATTTCATGGTATGCTGTGAATAACGAAAGTATTGCTCTACATACAACCGTTCGGAAATTGATCTTGTATTGAGAAGGAGAGATATTATGGCTAAACGTACGATCCTTGCGCCTGTTCTCATTTTGCTGGGTGTGTACCTGATTCTGAACCAGGGAGGTTCACTCGGTCCGGGTACGATCTTTGCGACTTTCTGGCCCACGTTGTTCGTGATTCCACTAGGACTGTTCTTCCACTGGCTGTACTTCTCCATGATTGGCAGAGGGGTTGGACTACTGGTTCCCGGTGGGTTGTTACTCACTGTTGGTATCGTCTGTCAGATCGCTATGCTGTTTAACAACTGGGGTACGATGTGGCCGGGCTTTATCCTGGCTGTAGCTGTTGGTTTGTTCGAATTATACTGGTTCGGTGGTCGGAACAAATGGTTGCTGATCCCCATCAACATTCTAACGGTGATATCGTTGCTATTCTTCGCTGTGATGTCGATTGGTACGATGCTGAGCAGCTTGAGCTTTATCCAACCGTTCGTGGCGATTGTGCTGATTATGGGTGGGGCATGGATCATGGTGGGTCGCAAAAAGCGCATGTAGTGTCATTCATATAAGATGAATACGGTACGGGTTCACACTGAGCCACTCCACGTGCAGAATAATCTTTCGATCGCTGTTATCCCCGGATTTTTTGATTCCCCTTTTACAATGGGAAAATCCGGTGATAAAGGCGAACGCTCCGCTTCTATAGCTTATTTCTGCCCGCTCCGTTAACGTGTGCCCTGTAATGTTCATCTTATATGGCACTTCAAGCGTTTTTGCTCTGAAGTAGGTAATAAAAAGGGTTGCTGCTCGTCATTCAAATGAAATGACGAGCAGCAACCCTTTTGTTTTTTCATAATCTAACGAACTGTGCACACGTTATTGGCGGTTATTTGCTGTGCATTTTAAACTCCAGGAACAGGTCGTTATAATGCGAGAGCATTTTTTTACCCAGATTATCGTAGACCTCCAGCTTACCTGTCAGTGTCTCGTCTGGATAGAACCGTTCATCCTCCGAGATGTCCTCTGGCAGCAGCTTAAGGGCCTCAGCGTTTGGTGTGGAATATCCCACATACTCGGCATTGCGAGCCGCATGGTCTGGGTCCAGCATGAAGTTGATAAACTGGTGTGCCCCTTCAATATTACTCGCTGTTTTGGGAATAACCATGTTATCGAACCAGAGGTTTGATCCCTCTTCTGGCACCATGTAATCCAGCTTGTCGTTCTCATCCATAATCTCGGACGCATCTCCAGACCATACAAGTCCAACTGCTGCTTCCTCATTGGCGAGTAACATTTTGATCTCGTCACCCACAATTGCTCTGACGTTTGGTGTCAATGTAGACAGCTTCTTCAGCGCTTCTTGCAAATGGTCTTCGTTGGTATCGTTCAGGGAATACCCGAGACTGTTCAATCCCATCCCAATGACTTCGCGTGCGCCATCAAGGAGCAGGATTTGGTTTTTCAGACGCGGGTCCCACAGGTCGTTCCAGCTATCAAACGTCAATCCACCCACCAGTTCGGGATTGAACACAACCCCCACTGTTCCCCAGAAATAAGGGATCGAGTACTTGTTGCCTTCGTCAAAGGACAAGTCCAAGAACCGCGGATCGATGTTGCTTAGGTTAGTCAATTTGCTGTGATCAATTAGAACGAGCAGGTCTTCCTCTTTCATTTTGCTAATCGCATATTCGGAAGGAATCGCCACATCAAACGTAGTACCGCCCTGCTCAATCTTGGTCAGCATCGCTTCATTGGAATCAAACGTCTGATAGATGACCTTAATGCCTGTCTCATCCTCAAATTCCTTGAGCAGATCCGGGTCGATATAATCGCCCCAGTTATAGATGGTCAGCGTGTTTCCGCCAGAATACCCCTGACTCTTATTCAGATACGAAGCCAGGATCATCAGGGCAAACGCGGCGACAAAAACAAGCGCAAATGTCCGTACCAGTTGCTTCATGGTCGCAGCCCCTTTCCTCCGGGTGGTATCCGTGTTGCACGGCGGTTAATGAAGTAATATCCAACCACCAGCAGCACCGTGAGCAGGAATAACAGGGTAGACAGAGCATTGATGGACAACGAAACACCCTGCCTTGCTCTGGAGTATATCTCTACCGAGAGTGTGGAGTATCCATTACCCGTAACAAAGAATGTTACTGCGAAATCATCGAGTGAGTACGTCAACGCCATGAAGAATCCGGCAAAAATACCCGGTTTCACGTATGGCAGCACCACACGCGTCAGAATCTGCCATGAACCAGCGCCCAGATCACGTGCTGCATCCATCAGTGTTGGACTCATCTCCTGCAGCTTCGGCAGTACCATGATCACAACGATTGGTACACTGAATGCGATATGAGACAGCAGGACCGAAGTGAAGCCCAGTTTGATACCAATCATGGTAAACAGGATCAGGAACGATGCACCAATGATGACATCGGGACTCACGATGAGCACGTTATTGAGTGACAGCAGCGTGTTCTTGGTCCGTTTGCGACGCACATGGTAGATCGCCAGTGCTCCTGCAACACCAAGGATCGTTGAGATCGCTGATGACAGGAGCGCAATGATAAATGTATTCAGCACAATGATGAGTAGCCGAGTATCAGCGAACACCTCTCTGTACCATTCAAGTGTGAATCCTTCGAAGCTGCGCATGTGACCGCCGCTGTTGAAGGAGTAGAAGATCAGATACGCAATCGGTGCGTACAATATGGCGAATACAACGGCTAGATAGACGTTAGACAGCTTTCCGTTTCTTCCCATTACGCACCTCCTTCTTGCCTGATCCAGTCAGGAACATAATAATCGCCATCGCAATAATCAAAAAGACGGCAATCGTTGAACCCATCCCCCAGTCCTGGGTGACGAGAAAATGCTGTTCAATCGCTGTTCCCAGCGTAATTACACGGTTCCCCGCAATAAGGCGGGTAATCATGAACAGAGACAGCGCTGGAATAAATACAGCCTGACAGCCTGATTTCACACCGCTAATCGTCAGCGGAAAGATAACCCGGCGGAAGGTCAGCCAAGATGAGGCACCCAGATCCCGCGCCGCGTAGATCAACGATGGATTCATCTCTTCCAGCGCATTGAAGATCGGCAGAATCATGAATGGAATGAAGATGTACACCGAGACAAAGATAAAACTGAAATCGGTGAACAAAATCTGCTGTGTGCCAATACCCACGACTTCAAGCAGGGAGTTGGTCAGACCGTACGTTCCAAACAGGCCGATGAAGGCGTACGCTTTTAACAAAAGATTGATCCAGCTTGGCAGAATGATCAGCAGCAACCACAGCTGCTTGTGCTTCGTCCGGGTCAGCATATACGCCGTTGGATACGAGATAAGCAGCGAGAACGCCGTAATCAGAAATGCATACCAGAACGAACTGAGCGTCATCTGCAAGTACACCGGCGTAAAGAAGCGGGCGTAGTTGCCAAACGTGAAGTTACCCTCCACATCGAAGAATGAATAATAGATGACCAGCAGAACCGGCGCCACAACAAACAACACCATCCATAGTACATATGGAATCAGATACGCATTGCGTGTGCTGGCCTTAGTCTGCATGAGCGGCCTCTTGATAGGCTTCGAGTCGTTTGTCGAACTCTTCTTCGGTCTCGTTAAAGCGCATAACGTGTACAGCTTCCGGGTCAAAATAGAGCCCTATCCGCGCGCCGACAACAGCTTTCTTGGTTGAATGAACAAGCCACTCATTGCCCGCATCGTCGTACGTGGATATTTCGTAATGCACTCCGCGGAATAACTGGGAGTCCACATTGACCTTCAGCTTACCTTGTTCTTCGGTTGTAATCTCAAGATCCTCTGGGCGAATGACAATCTCTACCGGCTCGTCCGGCTGGAGACCCTGATCGACACACTCGTGCTGTGCGCCAGCGAATTCCACCACAAAGTCCTGCTTCATTTTGCCCGATACAATGTTCGATTCCCCGATAAAGTCTGCCACAAAGCGGTTAATCGGCTCATCATAGATATCATTCGGTGTACCGCTCTGTTGGATCACGCCGCCATTCAGGACAAAGATCTCGTCGGACATCGCCAAGGCTTCTTCCTGATCATGTGTAACAAAGATAAACGTGATGCCCAGTCGCTGTTGCAGCTCCCGTAATTCATACTGCATTTCGGTCCGCAGCTTCAGATCGAGTGCTGAGAGCGGCTCGTCCAGCAGCAGAATTTCAGGTTCGTTCACAATGGCGCGTGCAATCGCAACACGTTGTCGTTGTCCACCAGACATTTCGCCAATTTCACGGTTCTCATAACCGGACAGATTGACGAATTTGAGGGCTTCCAACACTTTGCTGCGAATTTCAGCCGTTTTCATCTTTTTGATCCGCAAACCAAAAGCTACGTTCTCAAATACATTCAAATGTGGAAATAACGCATAATCCTGAAATACGGTATTCACCTGCCGCTGGTGGGCAGGCACCCGGTTGATAAGCGCACCATTAAAATAAATACTGCCCTGTGTCGGCTCCGCAAAACCGGCAATCAACCGCAATATCGTTGTTTTCCCGCAGCCCGATGGGCCAAGAAGCGTATAAAATTTACCCCGCTCAATCTCAAAGCTGACTGCCTTCAATACGGCTTCATCCTGATCGTATTGCTGAGTCACCGCTTCAAAGCGGATAATCGGTTGTTGTTCTGACATGCTTCACATCGCCCCCTTATACTTGAGGTACCTCTTAATTCTGTACACTTTCATTCATGCATCCTTATAGATAACCCATCTATTATATATGATTCAGGTATATCCGCAATGGTTTTGATGTAAACGCCGCATGTCATTTCTTCTTATTGTTTAAAATTCTGCATACATTACAGGTAATGTCGATATTACGTACCCATATGTAGTAATTGAAGGATTTTTAGGATTCCATTTTATGTGTGAGAGGAGTCTTGGCTCTTGGATATTCGTCGTAACCTGCCTTTGCTGATGACCATTTGTTTCCTCAGTCAGATGGGCGGATTCATGATCCTGCCCCTGTTTCCTTTGTTTATCGAGGAATTCGGCCTGTCCGGCTGGATGATGGGGGTTATTTTTGCGCTTTTTTATGTAGGGAAAGTAATTGGGGGCATTCCTGCAGCGGCAATTTATAGAAAGCTCGGAGGGAAAAATGCGCTCATCCTGATGCTGATCCTGCTCGCTGTCTGTATGGGCGGCTTCGCATTGTCTTCTGCTGCGGTATTATTCGGCCTGCTCCGACTGCTGCAAGGACTCGCTTCCACCAGCCTTACCGTGGTCGTGCGTTCCATCATCGGAGATGGGGGTAATGTAGACAACCGCGGCCTGTACAATGGATATATCAGCAGCAGTGAGGGCGGCGGTATGGTACTTGGCCCAGTCATTAGTGGCTGGCTCGCATTGCATTGGCCCTTGTCGGTGCCTTTTTTACTCGTTACCGTATGTTGTCTGATGGCCGTGGTCGCTGCGATGGGGATGAAGACGACGGCACCAGCTAGAGCTACTCATGAGTCTGGGAGTACGTTAAGTGATCATCTAATAGAAGATCCTTCTGCGACGGTGACACAAGAACCTCTGGACAACTTAACAAATTCAGTGCTCTCCACGGATGAAGTTGTTGTAGATTCCACCACAAGTGACTCCCACCCTAATACTACTGTATCGACTGAACTTCCTTTATCTTCATCACGGTCTGATGCAAAGCATACTCAAGATTTGTCTACAAAGCTCACACAGCGACAACAACTACTTGGCTACGGTACGGTGCACTTTCTGGAGATGAGTGCCTATGCGATATTCCTCACCTATTTTGCACTGTATGCAGCTCACATCATGCATTGGGACCCCTTTGCAACCAGTCTCGCCTTCACTGTATCCGGGATCTCTACTCTTGCTGCTGCTCCTTTGTTGGTTATCTCTCTGACCGGATGGGCGATCGTCTGTTGCTTTGCATGCTCGGCATGTTTCTCATTGGAATCGAAGTTGCTGTATTTCTAAGCACGTCCTCCCATCTATGGGTCTACGTCGGCATGTTGATTGGCGGGGTTGGCGGAGCATGTTACATGGACTCGTTCTTTGCTCATATTGGTGATCATATCCCGGACGAGAGTCGAAGTTCTGTCATAGGCAAAATTGTCTCTGCTGCCGAGATCGGCTCCATCGTGTCTCCACTGGTTGCTGCGTTGCTTATGGAAGTTGGATCGCTTTACTCCGTGTTTGTGTTCAATCTGGTGTTGATTGCTGTTGCCATTGTAGTTCAGGCCGCGATGCGAAGTCGGTATAAGACAAGACGGGTGTAAAAGCAAAGGGAGATGTCCCACAAGTCACGAACATGACGGAGGACATCCCTCTTTGGCATACTTTTTCTAACGAACTGCACAAGTGTTATTTGCTTCAATTTCTACTTCGTTAAATTACAATTCCACAAATAATCCGCCCTATAAGAAGCGCTCGGTTCGTTAGCTCTACAACTCGTGAGAGAAACCATTTCGGTGGCAACCTCTCGATTATACTTTTCCCAATAATGTTGCTATATGCTCTGCATTTTCTTGGATTTTTCTTTTTAAGTAAGGGTCGGTCCTTTCAGGCAATTCCGTTGGTTTGAAAAATTCCGCTTCAAAGACTTCAACCCCATCTGGCTTCAGTTCTCCCTCATACTCCGTGCAAATATACCCAATGACCACATTGTAGTATTCATGCCCATTTCTTAATTTCGTGTATAACTCTTTTCCTGAGAAGACGCCATACAGATGAAGTTTCTTGATCTCTATCCCAATCTCTTCTCTGACTTCTCTTATTGCAGACTCTTCCACCGATTCGCCGAGCTCCATATTTCCACCCGGTACTCCCCACGTATCATCCAGATGTCGAACCAATAGAATCTCACCTGTCTTGTTTAAGATCAATATACTCGGTCTCACCAAAATAACAGGAGCATTGCCAACCATTCCTCGCAACGTTTCAATATAACCCATGGATTGTTCCCTCCCCTATGTGAAGTCAAAGTCATGGCTTCATTATAGGTGTGTTATATATTTCCATATAGAGAAAGAATCTTTTCATTTTTTTCCTATTTTAAAGCCCTTCGTTTGATAAAAAAGGTCACAAAAAATAACCCGCCTGCACAATTTAATGTGCAAACGGGCATTTCATTGGTGCATCTCCGGCCTGTGGCTGGGGATTCTCTACCTGTGCATTCTGCTGCTCGCTACTTCTCGGCTCTGCGGCAGATGCCACACCATCTTTCAGGGTATACGCCTGATCCTGATGGAAAAAGTTCGGCTTCACGATCTCATTACGATAGGAGCTGTGGAAAATATGCGTTGTCGCCGGAGATACCGGCGGAATCAGCCACACCCAATCCCCGGTCAGCTCACGTCCAGCCTTCTCTTCCCGCTGTTCAAACATAGCAAATTGCGCTGCCGCCGTGTGGTGATCCACAATGCTCACGCCTGCTTTTTTGAACGAATGCAGCACAGCCACATTCAGCTCCACCAACGCACGATCCTTCCACAATGTCGTTTCACTCGACGTATTCAATCCAAATGCTGCGGCCACCGCAGGCAGCATATTATACCTGAACGTATCCGCCAGATTACGGGCGCCGATCTCTGTACCCATATACCAACCATTGAATGGCGCTGCTGGATAAGATATGCCGCCAATCTCCAGTCGCATATCGGCGATCATCGGCACACCGTACCAGCGCATGCCAAGCTCCGCAATCTCTTCCCGCTCTGGGTGTTCAATCATCACTTCCACAATCTCTTCTTCGGGTATAACATACCACTCTGGCGCTTGTCCTTGTACCTGAATAATGAGCGGTAACACATCATATGAGCTACCTGCTCCTTGCCAGCCAAGTGACATCGCCGCCTTGGTCAGTTCCACCGAAGCAGGATCTCCAATAATGCCTTGCTCTGTCTCATATCCTGCATAACGAATAAGCTGATGATTCCAGACACGTACCGGAGCTCCATTCGGCCCATCCGGTGGAAGGATAGTAATCATCGGAATTACTTTGCCTCCGTTTGATGCCACATGAATATGATTCAACACAGCATCCGCTGCCGTTCCTGCCGTATCGGCATGACGGGCATCCACGATCCGAAGTTTGTCCCAGAACAGCCGTCCGATGCAGCGATTACTGTTCCGCCATGCCATTTTACAACCCTGCTCCAATTCCTCTGTGGTATGCACATAAGTACCGGTTACTTCGATCTCGCCCATAACGGCAACAAGCCGGGCCTGCGCGTCTTCACGCGAATGGCCCAGCTCTTCATAACATGTATATATAAACCGTTCAGCTTCTTCCTGCAATTGTTCCAGGTCTGACCGCATTGTTCATTCCACCATTCTGTACATCTTGAATGCCATCATTATACGGCAAGCGCACCGGATTTGTAAGCGAACGGACACTTTGTTCACGGACTCTACATATCGTTGTCAGGATGTAGGGTGACTTTGCTTATTTGCCCAGAAATGCGTTTAACATCCAGACCTCTTTATCCAGTGCAGCAGTGAATCCAATCAGCATATCTTCCGTTGCGTTATCTTCTACTTCTCCTGCTTCGTGAATGCCTTGACGAATCACTTCCACCATCGTGCGTAGATCAGCAACCACCGAATCTACCATACGTTCAGCAGACAACTGGCCTTGTGCCTCTTCAATTGGAGACAGACGCAGCTGTTCACCCATCGTAGCTACCGGACGTCCACCAATAGCCAGCAAACGTTCTGCAACTTCGTCCATATTTGCCGTAGCCAAGTTGTACAGCTCTTCGAATTTGGCATGTAGTGTGAAGAAATGAGGTCCTTGAACATACCAGTGGAAGTTATGCAGTTTCGTGTACAGTACAGACCAGCCTGCGATCTGACGGTTCAGAACCTCTTGAAGTGCTGTGGCGTTGTTGGCAAAAGTGTTGTTTCTAGTTTGGATTGTGCTCATGGTATTTATCCCCTCTCGAATATAAAAATAGAATTTGAATTTTATGATGGATTGCTTTGGTTTGCTTCTTTTAATTTAGACTTAATCTAAATCTTGTTTTAATTATAACACTGCATATCCTGTTTGGGAAGGCTTTTGCACTGTCTTGTAAATGAAGATTCCATGAAGTACAGCTTCATAGAAACGTTGGCACACACAACTAACAAAATGGTGAAGGTAAGCAAACTGTTCCTAAACGATTGGAGCTATGATAGACTCATCTGATCAGATTAACCATAAATTAGTGAAATAGGATGATACCCATCATAAAGATAGTTACCATTATAGAAAGTTAACTTAGTCACTATTGCGGAGGTAAACATGAGGATATTTCAATTTAAACAAGAGTCAGGGAAAAAGATAACCAAATTTGATTCTAATTTTGTAATGTCACGTATTACGCAGACCAACAAAGCAGCTCATATCGGATGTATGCATTTAGCTGAAGGTGGAGTAGTAGGTTATCACCAAGCTGTGGTTCCTCAACTCCTTTTGATCGTAAGTGGAGAGGGTTGGGTTAGAGGTGATGAAGCAAATGAATACATCAAGGTTCGTTGTGGCGAAGCGGTTCTCTGGGATAAACATGAATGGCACGAAACGAAACCAAAACAGAAACTGGACTCATGGCAATTGTAATTGAAAGCGAAGAGTTAGACACTTCATTATTGACGCCTTTAGAAGTTATTGTATAAAAAAAGCAGACCTGCACCTAAGCCGGTAACAGGACTGCTCCTTTAAACATAAATCTCCTTAAACTCGAACAGGTTCAAATGTCAGAATAGAACTGATTTCCTCATAGCTACGTGCTACAAAATGAGGTTGATGATCAGATTCCGGCAGCGCCTCCCGATGGTTGAACCAGATAACTGTCCAGCCCGCATCCACTGCACCTACCACATCATTACGCCACGAGTCTCCGATGTAATAGCTGGAACGGGCATCTGTCCCGGCCTGCTGACTCACATATTCAAACAACCTGCGATCTGGCTTCGCATAACCAGTCATACCGGAGATGAAGATCAAATGCTCGTCCACGAGACTAAGCACATCCAGTGCTTCAAGCTTGCGCCGCTGATGTTCTCCTTCTCCATTGGTGATTAGACCAACAGTATGGCCTTCTGCCTGAAGCTTTCTGATCAGCTCATACGCTCCTTCAAAAGGCACAATCTCGAACTGTCTGCTCAGATACTGTGCTTGCAGTTTTTCAGCCTGTCCCAGTTGTAGGGGAAGTCCAAATTCCTCCATCGTCATCTCAAACCTCCGACGGCGCATTCGCTCTACTGCATCCGGTTCTGGTACAGCGGACAGATCTTCTTGTGCAGACAGCCAGTCACTGTAATAACGAAAGCGGTGATACGCCTCAGCATAAGGAAAATCATCCGGCAGGCCGAGAACGTCCTGCAACGCGCCACGAAGCGGCTGCAAGTGATCATATAAGGTGTCATCCACGTCGAAAAATATGGTTTTAGCATTATTTATTTCATTCATAATGGTTGTCTATCCTCCTGCATTTTGAGTCCAAACATTCTCTTCTTACTATATATGTATTCATTTGTCCCGTCCAAGGAGGAGCTTACTCTTTATGTTACAGCTTCGGGTCCAGAGCAACACCAATAGCAATCCTTGATTCTGACGCTCAGACAGCCATGTCGTTGAAACTATGTTAAAATAAGGATCATTAACTTAGAGGTGATGCTTATTCCTAATCCAAAAATCTTCTTCTATTAGTTATGTACGAGGTCGTGGCTTCTCTAGCCAAATCTAACCTTGCACAATGGGGATGAAGATGTTTACACTACAAAATAGTAAGAAGTTCGTTGATCCAAGCACGATTATCATCAATATCGAACCAGAATGAAGCGTCTCATGTACCACGAGCAATACGATCTCTGTACAACTATAAACGAAGCGCTACATCAAAATCAGTAGCCTTTTTAGTTAAGAAGGACTTCTTTTTCAATCAATTACATATCGTTTCATTCGTTACTGACAGTTAGAATATATCGAGGAGGCCTTATTCATGTGGAAAGAGCATCTTCATAGCATTTCGAAGGAGTATACGTTCAGTCCCCCTGCATCTGGTGATGACATTGCAAAGATGGAAGACTCCTTACAGGTTACGCTCCCTCGTGAATTAAAAGAAATATTGCTCGAAACCAATGGAGTCAGAGCTATTTACGATTTGGGACTTATCTGGTCAGAAGATCGAATTAAGAATGAAAACAGACATTATCGGGATGACCACTCCCAAGATTACTATATGCCCTTTGATCACCTGCTCTTCTTCGGGGAAAGTGGGATTGGGGATTTATTTGCTTTTCCTGTGACAGGGGATGGAACGTGTAGAGATGACGTGTTTGTGTGGAATCATGAAAATGACAGCCGAAAATGGGTCGCACCTTCAGTGTCCAAATATTTGGAGTGGACTTTAGAAGGCAAAATAAAAATTTAGTTTACACGGACTAACGGACTCTAATCTACGATGAATAATTAGATAATTTTGTGTTTCCATTTAATGAATATTATATTAATGAACACATTACAAATGAATAAAAGGTGGAATGTAACTTATGAGTATATCAGAAAAGAAATGTCATGATTGCGGAGGAACATCTTTCGTAGAAGCATCGGATTACATCAACCTTCGTCCATTGGATAAGAAAATGACTCTCGGTGTGGAAAAAATGTACACGGTATGTCTGGATTGCGGCGAAGTTGTTTCCATTAAAGTGAAGAACCCAGAGAAGTTGCTAAAATAATAATTCCAATAAGCACATGAAAAAACACCCTAGCTCACAATTGTGAAATAGGGTGTTTTTTCATGTGCATCACGACATATGTGTCTTCAAACTATACAATTAACGATACAACCTTACCTGCATTCACATCAATCAGGCCATGGTCCGTAATCTTCAGCGCCGGACTTACCGCAAGGGAGTGAGTACTGATCGACATGATCGGGTTGTAATGTACATATCCAAGAGACAACATCGCTGCTCTCAGTTCCTTCACTTGATGGGACACCACTGCAAGTGGTTCTTCCGTCAAAATGCCACCTACGGGAAGTTCCAGATGGGACAGCACCTTGCCGTCTTCCACCACACAGAAGCCACCCTGGCTCGAAATTACTGTGTTAGCTGCGATTATCATATCTTCACGATTACGTCCTACAACCAGCAGGTTGTGATTGTCGTGTGAGTATGTCGTTGCAATGGCCCCACGCTTGATGGTGTCTCCACCAATCAGACCATGTGCACGATTGCCGTTCACGCCATAACGTTCAAAGGTCGCGATCTGCGCATATCCGCTTTCTTCCCATAACAATTCACCATCCGAAGACTGAACCGGTGCAATATGTTCTTCTACAAAAGTAGAACCATCCTTGACCATCATGACACGGCATGGGTACTCACCTTCACCAGCGAGATCAACACCTGATCCACTGACTTTTGGGTCTGACAACTGAATTGCAAAATCTGCTACGCCCAACTTCTTCAACTGCACACTCTTATAGAAGTGAGGTGGGAACTGCCCGGTTATCCGTTCCTGCTTATACGGTTCGTAATCGTCATAAGCTTTGCGGCCGTTTTTGTACACCTGATCAATAGCGAGCTCCTCCAGGTTGGATACCAACACATAATCGGCCACTTTGCCTGGGGCCACGCTGCCACGATCGGTCATTTTCATTCGGGAAGCAGGGGTAGATGTTGCGGCGTAGATCGCATCTTCCGGACGCATCCCCATCTGAATCGCTTTACGTACAATATGATTCAGATGACCATGCTCCACCAGTGAATCCGGCATCACATCATCTGTTACAAAGCAGAAGTGCTGTGCCACATCATGTTGAATCAGGTACTCCATGACTTCCGGTGTCATTGATTTCTCCTGAATTTCAATAAACATACCTG
Organism: Paenibacillus sp. OVF10; assembly: GCA_022836915.1. GTDB lineage: Bacteria > Bacillota > Bacilli > Paenibacillales > Paenibacillaceae > Paenibacillus. The sequence continues at coordinate 182,266 of CP094668.1, forward strand.
CCGCAATCCGCGCCTGCAATCCCTCAATGCTCTGATGAGTATGGTCAGAATCGATACCTGCGTAGATCAGTCGATGCAGATCGAGTCCAAGCAGTTTCGGTGTATGACCTTCGATCACCAGATCGGGATAGTTTTTGCGGATATGCTGTAAAATCTGGTTTGTCTTACACTCCGGATCACGGATGACATCGACATAGTTCATGATCTCGCCCAGACAAATGATCTCGCCAGTGGCGAGCAACACGTCCATATCTTCGATTTCAATCGAACCACCTGTTGTCTCCATCGGGGTTGCCGGAACGGAACTTGGAATCGCATAGAACATGTCCACCGTCGTCTCCCGACTCGCAGTCATCATCTCCTGCACACCCTCCAGCCCAAATACATTAGCCATCTCATGCGGTTCTGCGACAATGGATGTTACCCCGCAGCCAATCAGACCATAAGAAAAGGTTTCCGGTGTCACCATCGTACTTTCGATATGCAGATGGATATCAATCAAGCCAGGAATCATGTATCTTCCCCGCGCATCAATGACTTCGTCTGCCTGAATCATCTCAGGCCCACCGGGTCCAACATACAGGAATCTGCCGTCGAGTACAGCAACGTTGTTCATTTCAAACCGTTTATAATAACTGTTATACACATGTACATTAACAATCAGTTGATCTGCACGCATGGGGCATAATCTCCTTCTTCACAAGCATTTCACCGCGATGCCAACCGGACAATGAACCTGCACTTTAATCTGCTGTACTGCACATGACTGCGCACCACTGCCCTCGTCCGGAATCATCGCATGAGTTGCCTTCTTTACTGCTCTTATTTCCTCAAGCTATTCCAACCATTCACGACTACTCCACCAGTACAAGCTTGTCCTGTGGGAAAATCAGGTTAACACGCTGACCGCTAAGGTACGGTGTTTCCATCTCCTGATTGGCCGTAAAGTCACCCAGTTCCGTCTCAACCACATACTGATAGCTGCGTCCCAGATACGTACTCACTTTGATAATCCCCGGCAAGGCGTTCACGACATCCGCAGAGGTATCTCCACTAACGATCAGATCATCCGGGCGAATCGCGCCTTTGCGAGCACCGGGACGTGCTGTTCCAGGATGCGCCGTTGCCGTAAATGTGCGGCCACCTGCATGCAATGTGATGAGTTCACCTGCATCGCTGCGATCCGCAAATTCAATGAAATTATGGAACCCAATAAACCGTGCTACAAACTCCGTTGCCGGATATTTAAAAATCGTTTCCGGGCGGTCGAGCTGCTCGACCACGCCTTTGTTCATAATCGCTACCTGATCCGAGATCGAGAAGCACTCTTCCTGATCATGAGAGACATACAACGTTGTAATGCCCAGCTCTTGCTGAATCCGGCGAATCTCCACCCGCATGTTGAGTCGCAGGTTGGCATCCAGGTTACTGAGCGGTTCGTCGAACAAGAGTAGGTCAGGTTCAATGACCAATGCGCGGGCAATCGCCACACGCTGACGCTGTCCACCGGACAGTTCTTGTGGAAAACGTTTCTCAAATCCATTCAGGTTAACAACTTCCAGGATTCGCATCACACGGGAAGAGATATCCTTGTCTTTTACTTTACGCATCCGCAGGCCAAAGGCCACGTTGTCATAGACAGATAGATGCGGGAATAACGCATAACTCTGAAATACAAATCCGAAGTTCCGCTTGTTCGCCGGAACCTTTGTATAATCCTTGCCGCCGAACATAAACTTGCCCTGTGATGCTTCCAGAAATCCGGCGATGAGGCGCAGCGTAGTTGTTTTGCCGCAACCGCTCGGTCCGAGCAGGGAGAGCAGTTTACCTTTTTCCAGCTCCAACTGAAAATCCTTCAGGATTGTCTGCTTATCGTATGCCACGGATACGTGGTCTAATGTCAGCAATGCCATAGCGTTCTGCGCCTCCAATTAACGTTTAGTAAAGTATGAAAATCCGCCCATGATCCGTTCGATCACGAACATTAAGAGTCCGGTCAGTACCATCAACAGCACGGAAATCGCTGCAATCGTTGGGTCAAAATAATTCTCCACATACGTCAGCATCTGGATCGGTAATGTGCTTACCCCTGGTCCGGTCATGAACACCGAGATGTCCACGTTGTTGAAGGACTCCAAGAAGGCAATCAGTACGGCAGCGATAATTCCTGAGCGGATGTTAGGAAGCACGATCGTGAAGAACGTTCTTACGCGTCCCGCACCAAGACTCAGCGCAGCTTCTTCCACTGCAAAGTCAAAGCTCGACAGACTCGATGCGATAACTCGAATGATAAATGGAAGCATGATAATCGTATGACCGATCAATAGTCCGAGATACATTGGCAGATGGTAGATTACGATCAGGTATTTCATCAATGTAAAACCAAGCACGATTCCCGGGATCAGTACCGGGGACAGGAACAGTGCGTTCAGCACAGACTTGCCTTTGAAATCGTAACGACTGAGTGCATACGCAGCCGGAACTCCGAGCACCAGCGCCAACAGGTTCCCCAGCAGGGAAATGATGATGGACGTTTGGAATGTGCGGAGGAATCCGCCTGTGTTGAAAATGTTCTCATACCAGCGGAAGGAGAACCCTTCCGGCGGAAATTTGAGTACCGTTCCCGGTTCAAACGAAGTGACCGATATGATCAGAAGCGGGCCCAGCAGAAAGATAAAGACCAGCAGACTGAACAGGCCCAGCCCGATATGTTTCTCCCGCATATGTCTACCCCTTCGGATTTAAAGTTTTGGCCATTTTGTTCATGACACCGACCACGACAAATGTAATCACAATCATAATCGCGGCAACAACCGAGGCCAGATACCAGTCGTTGAGGGTCATGGCGTTTTGATACAGGAACGTAGCAATCACGCGCTGCTTGCCTCCAAGGAGGGCAGGTGTGGTATACGCCGTCAGGCTTCCAACAAAGACAAGCACGGCTCCGATCACAAGTCCTGGCACAGCCAGCGGGAACACAACCCGGCGGAATGCCGTAATGCGCGATGCGCCCAGACTCTGTGCTGCTTTGAGCAGGTCACCGTCAATGTTCTCAAGTACACCTACCAAAGAAATAATCATCAATGGCAGGAATAGATGCGTCAGACCGATCATCATGGCTGCCGGGGTGTACAGAATATCCAGCGGCTTGTCCACGATACCCAGACCAACAAGGGTGTTATTGATCAGCCCTTTGCGTCCAAGAATGATCATCCAGCTGAACGAGCGCACGACCGGGCTCGTCAGCAGTGGAAAGATCGCCAGTGCCAGCAAAATTCCTTTGCGGCGCGGCGCTTTCTGCGAAATATAATAAGCTGTCGGAAATCCGAGCACCACACAGACGATGGTGGTGACCACGCTGACTTGCAGCGTCGTAAGCAATATTTTCAAAAAGTATGGGTCTCTGAAAAAATGCATGTATCCTTCAAACGTGAAGGAGTTTTCTTGGAAAAACGTCGATCCGATCGTCAGGACAATCGGAATGATCATAAATGCCGCCAAAAACACGAATCCCGGCAGCAATAGCCAGTAGATTACTGATTTCTTCATCGCGATACTCCTGACTTGTAAAATGTTTTATTCACACGTTTCACTGGCGCACATTTCAAAAATAAACGTCCATGTTTAGCGCACCAGCCGTTCCGGTTACGAATCGTTCTTACGATCGCTGTTATCCTTGGATTTTCTTGATCTCCTTCTTAATAGAAGGAAAAATCCAAGGATAAAGGCGAACGCTTCGCTTCTTCAGAATCGATTTCGTCCCCTACAGTACCAGCTGAATACGTAAGGATTGATTTTAGACTGAACCCCAATGCCGTGAAGATCATAGCTACGCGTTTAACGCGTTGATAAACAGTTCAAGGAAGCTTTCTGCGTCTACGGTTTCGCAGACGAGAGTATTGGGCTGCTCACCCAAACGGTTTTGGAAGTCACATACCATCTGGCCATCGCACAGGCGGCTGGCGGTTTCGACATCCACGTAATACGATTTGCGTCCTACCAGTTCCGGGGCAAGGGCTACGCCAACGGCAAGTGGATCATGTAACGCGCAAGCGCGGACGCCATTCATTTGTTCGTAACGGTTGATGTAAATCTCCGTGCTCTGAGCAACGTACGCGCGCAGTGCAGGATCTGTGAGACGCTCAATCGTTGCTTCATTCAGCAGCGTTTGACGCGTTACATCCAGTCCGACTTGAGTAAGCTTCTCGATACCTGCATGCAGTACAATGCGAGCGGCCTCTGGATCAGCGTATGTGTTGTACTCGGCGGTTGGTGTAATATTGCCATGTCCGCGAACGACACCACCCATGAAGATGACTTCCTTCAATAAAGAAGGCAATACAGGGCACTTCATAAGCGCGAGGGCCAAGTTCGTTAAGGGTGCGGTCATGATTAATGTCAGTTCGCCCGGATATTGCTTGGCTTGTTCCACGATGAAGTCTGGCGCAAAACCTTCCTCGGCTTTCTTAGACACGGCCGGATCAGGCAGCGCACCGCCCAATCCGTCCTGTCCATGTACCCGGTGTTCATAATGCGATTTGCGAGTGAGCGGTCCAGCTGCTCCGGCAATGACCGGAATTTCAGGTGCACCCGCGAGTTCAAGAATTTTGCACGTATTCTCTGTTGCCTGCTGGAGTGATACGTTCCCACAGACTGTGGTGATACCGAGAATGTCCAACTTCCGGCTTTTGACGGCCAGCAAAATCGCCAGTGCATCATCAATCCCCGTGTCCACATCCAGAATGATGCGATTTTGCGCTTCACTCATCCGTTCTCAACTCCTATACGGTAATTGGTTGCTTGCTGCAAATGATATAGGTTCAACATGTGGATCAAAGATAACTTTTAAGACATCCGATTACGTTTTTTATTGTGCAATCTCACGGTTCCAGCGATCTGTCCAGCCTTTAACCTGTTGATTCACAAATTCCATATCCAGCTTGTTCAGCTTCTCAACAACTTCAGCGCCATATGTTACGCCTTCTGCTTCTTCAGCAGTCAGTTCAACCTTTGTGTTAACCGGGGAATCGACTTTAGCTTTAGCAGATTTCGCTTGTACATCCTGGCTCAGCTGCCAGTTGATGAACTCTTCAGCCAGCTCTTTGTTTTTGCTGCCCTTAACGACATTGATTGTGTTCATCACGGCATATGCACCTTCGCTAGGTGTAACAAACTTCGCATTGGGCACGGCTGCTTTCAGATCTTTGAAATACATTTCCATGATCGGTCCGCCAGCAATCTCTTCTTGGGAGAACATGTTCACGAATTCGGATGTTTGGCTGTAGAATTTCACCACATTGCCGCTCAGTTTTTTCAGTTCAGCAAATGCCGCATCTTCATTAAACGTATCGTTTCCAGCTACACGAGAAGCTGCATCCACAATCATTGGGCCTGCTGTTGCCGTAATATTCGGAATGGTCAGGTTACCTTCGAACGCCGGGTCCCACAGGTCACTCCATGAAGTCACTTCTTTGGATACGAGATCCGGGTTATAAGCGATACCGAGCTGTCCAACCGTGTAGGCCGGGCCATAATCTTCACCAAGTGGTGCTTTGGCAATATCATAAATGTCATTTACATTTGGAATTTTGGAGCGGTCGATTTTCTCAAACAGACCTTCATCGATACCTTGTTGTGCATAATAATCAGACAGGTAGATAACATCGACATTTGATGTACCTTGACGAATTTTATTCAGACGTTCAGCGTTATTGCCGACTTCGAGCACGATGTCTACATTATGTTCTTTTTCAAAGGGACCAAATACTTCTTCATTAAAGAAATCTTCCGAGAAGCCCCAAGTGGAGATAACCAATTTGTTCGCTGCTGTTCCCTCACTGCCTGATCCGCCTGTCGCATCATCCGTGCTGCTGCCACAACCTGCAAGTAATACTGATGTCATTGCCACTGCTGCCAAACCGCTAATCCACTTTTTCATCATGATCCTGATTCCCCCTGATATGTGTGTTTTAACAACCCAACCATTAAGTTGAACTAAATTGATAACACATCTTACGTAGAAAACAGAAAGAACCTGGAGAAACGAAGTGTTCGCCTTTATCACAAGATTTCTCCCTTATTTAAAGGAAATAAAAGAAATCTGGGGATAACAGCGATCGAAGGGTCTTCCTGATTTTCGAAGAATATGATGTGTTATACAGGGTTAGTTCGACTTAAAAACAAAAAGAAAAGCATTCTTGTATAAACAAGAACACTTTTCTTCGTAAACAAAGGAAAGCGACACCCGCTGCCGGTACATCATCGGTTTCTGCTTCAGAATCAATCCAAAGACAGACGCCATCATATGAAATTGTACGGAACCTGATCATGAATCCGGGCCATAACCTCTGTATACATCAACAAGAATTAATCCTGCCGATCCATCCTAGGCCTGTTCCAGGATTACATTCGTGATTGCCCACTGAGTGGACGCATCATAATCCCGCAATATAGCTTCAATTGGCAAACCCATGTGTTGCTCGAGCTTCTCCCGGAATTTCTTCTTATATAAGACAGACATGCGGAAGTCCACTTCCAGCTTTAAGCCGGGGCCTCCCCTTCCAGGGCATCAGAGCGCGGTGAACGTCGGTGCTTCGCGTAGAAGGTCACAATATTCTGGTCAATGGTCACTCTCAGGAGAGTGGTGCCAAATCCGAACAGTTCCTTCGAGATTTCGTTATAATACTGGCACATCTTCTTCTTGCTCTCATTGCTGTCCAGTAGTTCCATGAACTCACCCACATCTCTTACTACCGTACATTCGACGTGTTAACACGATTGATTATACATAAATCTTCTGAAATGAGCAACCCAAAAGATATACTTAACATGTAAATCACACACAGAAGCGAACGATAAGACATTTACCCCCAAAAAAATTCGTCTTAAACCACGGTGAATTTACATTAAAATGCCTGCATGTCAGTCCTATACTATTGTTACTTCTAAACTACGTTTTAATACACAGCATTCGAGTCTTCGTTTCAACTTTCTCTCTGTAGGGGTATTAATTCCTGCGAAACATAGACAAACTTCGTCATCAACCGTTAAAATGAGACACAATGTTGACATGTTTTTATTTTCTAGAAATTGGAGGCTTATACCATGAAATGTCCAGTATGTAATCATGAAAATGGAGATGCCCATTTTTGCGAGAGGTGCGGCTCTAATCTGACGCAAACAACCTCATCACCAACTCCTGTACCGAACCCGGAATCTGCTGCTGCTTCCGAACCCGAATATACCCGTTGGTCCAGCACACAGGCTACCTCTTCCCAGGCATCCGCTCCATCCAACACACCATCCGTATCTATTCACAAGGAACAGGCAAGAGAATCAACAGGCACCAATGACCATGCTTCTGCAGGAGACAATAGCTCCAATCAGTGGAATAATATCGTGCAGAATGAGAAAGTTCAGCAAGCCAAAGAAGTAAGTAAACAGTATCTATCCTATTTCCTCAGTGTATTGGCCCGTCCTTATCAGACGATGAAAACCGTTGGCGACCAGCATTCACTAAACGGATGGCTAACGATGGCGCTGATTGCAGTTCTATCTTCTACATACTTCTTAATTACCTTTAGTCGCATAGGCATGGACGGCTTGTTCATTGGTGGATTTTTAAGGCCGCTATTGTTCACCGTCATTATCCTAATTGCCTCAATTGCACTGATGTACGCTATTCTGAAGATTGAAAAAATAACCTTCCGTCCCAAAACATTGGTTGCCCAGTTCGGTACATTGCTTGTTCCTGCTGTAGTATCCCTTGTTCTGGCGAATCTGTTTATTATTATCTCGTATTCCATCGCGATCTCCTTGCTTGCTGTCTCATATATCATTGTCTTTGTCGCTCTGAACTCGGTGCTGTTCCAATATCCACTGAATCGCACCAAAGCAGCCATCGACAGCATGTACAGTGTGCTGATCGCCAATGCGGTCGTGTTCTTTATTGTTTATCAATTGCTGGGTGAAATTATTATTGGACTGATCAGCCTGATGCTTTCACCATTTGGTCGTCTGTAAAATAGTTCAGTTGGAATAAAGCTATTTACACTCGTTACTTCGATGACAGAACAACCTTCCGATCGCTGTTATCCCATTAGATTATATTAAGGCGTTCCCTGCTCACGCGGGGAACGTCTTTTTGATTTTCCAAGACAGCGTTGCGCCGAATATGTTTCATACACTATAATGTGTAGTGCAACAGGTATGTTCTTATTTACGTAATAAACCAATCCAGCAACTCTCGTTACGTAATGAGAGGATTCATCGTTGCCATAAACACTACATTATGTAGTGTATTAATCACTCATTTTACAAAGAAAGCAGAGGAACTCTCTATGGACATGACTCATATGGATCATATGCAAATGGAGCACGAGGCAGGTACATCCTACCTGTGGCTCATCGTAGGTGTAATCGTGTTGCTGTTCTCCATCGCCGCCTATATCTGGGCATCACGCACACAGGGCAAAATCCTGGGCCACATGAAAAAGAAAGAGCGGGCGGACATTCAGAAAAAAGTCGATCCCTTCGGCTGGCTGCACACGTAATGATGGCTGTGTCGATTATTACGTTTGGCCTTTTCTTCATGCAAGGGGCAGGTAAAACATATAATGTAGCTGATCTGGAGTCCAACGCGACAATCGACGTGACGGACGATAAATATTACGGGGCTGACCATACGGAGGACCCTATTCAGTATGAGATGAAGATCCCGACTTCAGGGCCGCATAATCCGCATGATATCAAGTTTGGATTTTACACCGACTTCCCGGGTTATAATTACCTGGTACACAATCTGGAGCACGGGGATATCATCATCTATTATCGTGAGAACGCAAGCGAGGATTTGAAGGAACATCTGAAATACCTCGCTAAATTCCGCGAAGCCGGAGCAGGTATTCTGGCTGTACCCAACAAGGATATTCCCGAAGGCAGTGAAGTCGTGGTGACCGCATGGACCAAAACGATGAAGCTCGACCAATTCGATGATGCCAAGGTGGGTACTTTTATTAATAAATATATTAATCAGGGACCTGAAAAGATTCCTGCCTCTGTTCGCCAGGGCGGCGGAACAATGTAATCAGGTAATCACTCAGTTATATGAAGCCCCTCTAAGGAGTAACCATGAGGTTTCTTCCAATGATGGGCATGGTCAATGTAGGATTGAAACGAAACTAGCTCCCGGATCAAATTGACTCGGGGGCTAATTCTTTATGGACCGGATGCCGATATTTCAAGTAGAAAACTGTATATTGGATATACAATACATACGAACCAAAGAAGAACGACAAACACCAAGTAAAGAGACAAAGAGACGATTGATTCAACAGATCAAGGGGGAACACTTTTACCAATGAACAGTTTGTTTATGAGGATCTTTTTATTTTTTCCTGTCTGATGCTAGCCGCGGGTGCGGTTCTTGGCATTACCATGTACCGTTCATCGGCTCAACTGGTCGAACAATCCATGGGGATGCAGGCACAGGCTGTGGCTGAACGGGCAGTAGCAATAATTGACACCTCTCTGTATGCACCACTCAGTACCGGACAGGAGGAGACAGCGTATTATGGCACATTGCGTGAGCAGCTTAGTCAGCTGCGCGAGGCCAATGGGCTCAAATATCTGTACACACTTGGTACTCGCGAAGAAAATGGAACAAATACATATTTCTACGTTGTGGATGGGGCTGCTGCGGATGTGGCAGAGGATGACTTCTCCCCTTACGGTTCCGCAGAAGAGACCCATTATGAAGGAATGCTGCAAGCTTTTGAACAGAATGAGCCTATTCGGGGTGAACTCACACAGGATGAATATGGCGCTACCATTACAGCATATGTGCCGATCCATGGAGATGACGGAAAAGTACTGGGGCTGGTCGGTGCGGATCTGGACTCCACTGCGGTCTATGAACTGATGTCCCGCAACCGTATGACCATGATCTGGACAGCCTTGGCTATTGTTCTGCTGAGTGTCTTGCTGGTGTATGGATTCGCCCATTACTTGACCCGACCATTGGTGAAGTTGAAGAAGTTAATTACCCAGGTAGGAAAAGGCGACCTGACCGTCAACGTTGAACTTAGTCGCAAGGACGAGGTGGGACAGCTCGCTTCCGAGTTCAAACATCTGGTTACAGGTACCCGGGATGTCATGACGGGCATCCGTCAAAGCTCCGATTCTCTGCTAGAGGCTGCAGAAGGTGTATCGAAACATTCACAGGCGACTGTCGAAGCTAGTCAGCGTATTGCCGAGCATACGAATCATACAGCCAGTGGAGCTGCCGAACAGGTGGCTCGTGCTGGCGAAGTTACGGTAGCCATGGAAGAGATCACGCGCAGCATGCAGCACATTGCAAATTCTTCCTCCATGGTCGCGGATGTCTCACAGGAAACGACTAATAACGCGGTGCAAGGTCAAGCCAACATCAACACGGCCATTGACAGCATGGACAAAATTCATCAAGCAAATGTGCAGATGGTGGCCTCCACCTCTCAGCTGGAGCAGTACTCAGGTAAAATTGAGTCGGTGGCACATCTGATGAAAGGCATCGCTTCACAGACCAATCTGCTCGCACTTAATGCAAGTATTGAAGCGGCTCGTGCAGGAGAGTATGGCAGCGGGTTTGCGGTGGTTGCCTCAGAGGTTCGCAAGCTTGCGGGGGAATCAGAGCAATCGTCCCAGCATGTAACCGAACTGATCGCCGAGATGACACGCCAGACCGCCCTGTTGTCAGAACATATGTCTGCCAGCACATCAGCAGTTCAATCCGGTCTCGCTGTTGTTCAGGAGGCAGGCCGTTCATTCACATCCATTCATACCGGAATTGAAACGATGAATGAACGTCTGCACGAAGTATCCGCAGCATCCGAGCAGCTGTCTGCCAGTGCAGAAGAAGTATCCGCTTCTGTGGAGGATATGGAACATATCTCACGCGAATCCTCTTCGAGCATACAGAAGGTGTCTCATGCTACTGGAAGCCAGTTGCAATCTATGGATGAGATGCGTGCATCCGCAGAATCTCTCCGTGTACTGTCCAGTGAGCTGAACGGATTGATTGGTCGATTTAAAATATAGCGGGCAGCTTAGATTGTTATACAGATTGAACTAAAGAATATGCCACTTCGATGACAGAACAACCCTCCGATCGCTGTTATTCTCAGATTTTTTGATTCTTTTTTCAAAGGTTATAATCTGAGAATAAAGGCGAACGCTTCGCTTCTCCAGTTCTTTCTGTCCTCTACGTTCTCGTGTAAAATGATAGTTCAATCTATATAGATCAGCCCACAACAAAAAAGCCGCACGGCAGGGACGGGAACATGGGGGTCAACCCCATTTCCGGACACTGCCTGCGGCTTTATTTTTGTTGTACCTTTAAGGATGGCAAGCCCCTAAGGCTGCCTGAATTAGTAGCGCTGCGGAGCAGCTTTTTACCCAAATCCGTCATGTACGTAAAGAACGCTTCCGGATCGGTATCATACACCAGTTGTACTGGACGTCCGTCTGCTTGCTCCACCGTGCGGCCCTGGCTAGGACCATCCGGGATGACAATGCAATTTACGGTTTTCTTCTTCACGATGTCCTCGCGTCCAACGGAAGCTGTTGTCAGCACGTCCCACAGATAGTATGTGGAATTTGTCTCACTGTACACCAGTGGCGGACAACCTGCGTAACAGTTACCCAGGAAATCAACGCCTTCGAAGCGACGCTCTGCTGCCCAGCGGTTACGAACGGCTGGAGTCAGAGGTACTTTGTTTGTGCTTTCCAGTGCAACCAGATCGATCTGGATGCCGCTCTGCCACACACGATAAGCCGCTTCAGGGTCCCAGAATACGTTCCATTCAGCTGTACCATCATGCTCAGGCTCTTCTACGTTACCACGCTCGAATGTACCACCCATCCATACCAGCTTGTCGATTTTCTCTTCAATGTCTGGTGCTTCGTCCAGTGCACGCGCAAGGTCAGTCAGTGGGCCTGTGAACAGGAGCAACGTTTTGCCTTCGGTATTGCGCACTTTCTCGATCAGATGCTGGTGTGCAGGAACGGCAGAGAGTGGTGCTTCCATTTTGCCGGACTCGTTCAGTACAGGAAGTGCATCTACATAGAAGGAATGCAGTCTCCACGCCGCAGGAAATGGATTTTTTCCTCTGGAGTTGGATTTGGATACCTCTACGGAATATGTACCGAAACGATCGATAATTTTACGGCTGGCATCTGTTGCTGGCTCCAGATATCCGTCTGCCGGAATAACCGATACGCCGGTTACATGTACATTGTCCATTTGCAGAAGCATGAACAGCGATACGAGGTCATCTACGCCGCCGTCATGGTTGAAATACACATTAAGTTGGTTCGTCATGCTTGCTTTCATCCTTCCCCTGGTTGTCCCATTGTTGTTAATTCTTCCGTCTGCCCTAAGCCGACGCTTCCTCTATTATGTCCCAAAACACTTGGCTACGTAAACCTTCCCCATACAAAGAAAACGAGGATCACGCCTCATCCTGCGGATATTTTACAGTTCCACCATTCCATCTCAGGAGGACAACTGGTAGAGGTCATTATCGTTCGGAAAATAAAGAAATGGACAGCAGGCTTGAAGCCCCGCCGTCCATCTGACCCAATCCATGCATTACATGGACTGGTTCTGTTTCTCTTCATTCTTCTCTGCAATCGGCACATATTTGCCTGGCCAGAAGGCCCATTTGCCCAGCAATGCGGTGATCGCCGGTACCATGAACGGACGAACCAGGAAGGTATCCAACATCACACCAACGGCTGTGATTATACCAAACTGCACCAACACCTGAATTGGCAATGTAGCAAGTACCGCAAACGTTCCTGCCAAGATCAGACCTGCTGATGTAATAACAGAGCTTGTCTCGCCAACACCTTCTCTAATCGCTTGACGAAGCGGCATCGTTTTGCGTTTCTGCCAGATGCTAGAGATCATGAAGATGTTGTAGTCTTCACCCAGTGCCACGAGGAATACGAAGGAATACAGCGGAATCGCTCCCTGAATGGCATCTGCGCCAAGTCCGTAGTGAATGATGATCCAACCCAGACCCAAAGCAGAGAAATACGATAGAACAACCGTTGCAATCAGATACGCCGTAGCTACAACTGAACGCAGATATAATAGTAATAACAATGTAATCATACCGATGACCACTGGGATAATGATCTTGGCATCCCGTTCTCCTGTTACTTCAATGTCATACTGTTCAGCCGTCTGACCATCGATCCAGACCTGACTGTCCACATTAGCTACACCAGCGTCTTGAAGCGCCTGTTCCGCAGTAGCCCGCAGATCTGGAATATGCTGCATTGCCTCCATGGAATATGGATTCAGATTAAATTCCACATCAAAGGCGGTAATGTTGGCATTCTCGGCGCCCTGCTGGGCATCGCCTACTTTGCTAATGTAATCCAGCGATTCGAGACGCTGCTTCAGATCAGTTTCTTTGCCTTCTGCATCAACGATCACTTTCACTGGAGCCAGCTCACCTTGGGAGAACTGTTCGCCGATGACGGTGAAACCTTCGCGGGAAGGCACATCCTCCGGGAAGGAAGACAACAGATCATACGTGAATTTAACCTGAGTAGAGAATGCCGCCAGTCCTCCCAGCAATACCAACGTAATTACAAGAACGGTCCATGGCTTTGTTACTACAACACGGCCAATCCAGCTTTCCTTCACTTTGCGCGGGGCAGGAGCCGGTTTGCCTTTTTCTTCGCACGTTCCACTTCCATCTCATGTGTACGCGGTACGAACGGGTAGAATGAACCCCGACCGAAGATCGCCAAGAGCGCTGGAACCAGAGTCAGACTTGCAATAAACATGATGAAGATGGACAGACTGAATGGTACGGCAAAGCGATGATATGCACCGTATTCAGCCAGCAACAGCACCAGTAGTGCTGCAACGACCGTGAACCCACTCATGGCAATGGCGCCGGAAGATCCGGTGATTGCCTGGAAGATGGCTTTCTTTTTGTCCGGCTCATGATAGAGAATTTGGCGGTATCTAGAGATCATGAACAGGCAGTAATCCGTTCCTGCTCCAAATAACAATACAGTCATGATTGAGATCGACTGTGCGTCCACCGTAATCCAGCCCTGATCTGCCATGAATCCCAGAATGGGGCTGGTCACCATATACGCGAAACCAACGGCAATGATCGGGATAATCGCCAGCACTGGCGAACGATAGATCAACAGCAACAGTACTAATACCAGTACAACCGTAGCGATCAGCAAAGATACATCGGCGGAGGAGAATAGCCCACTCGCATCAATGGATATCCCTACTGGTCCTGTCACACGGGCAATCAGTGTATTGGTATCATCTATGGCTACATCGAACGGGTTTGCCCCGAAGATGTCTTGTGTTTTTGCTCAAGCGCTTCAATACCTTCCTTCAATTGTTCCGAATCGGCACCTTCATTGAAGAAAAGTGGCATAACCAAGGTGCTTCCGTCTTCCGAAAGCTGGCCTTTCAATGCCTGTGGAGGCAATTGATAGAGTGGCACAACAGACTGTTGTTGTTCTACCGGATCTTGATCCAGTCGCTCCGTTAATGCCTGAATGTTCTGAATCTGCTCATCCGTCAGACCGCCGGCTTGACGCCATACGATCAGCGCGGGCAGTCCTTCACCGCCAGGGAATTCCTTCTCGGCAAGTGCAGCTGCCTGAACCGATGGCTTGGATTCACTCAGATCCTGTGCGTTATTGGTTTCACGATCACCTACAGCAGGCCATACCATGCCAAGCACAACAGCGATAATGATCCATACCAACAGCGTAATCCATTTGCTTCGTTTGCCGGCAACCCAGCGGCCGTAACCCGAACCTTCCTGCATTGTCTCTTCATCTCCCTATTCTGTTTCTATGAAGCCCTAATATATATGATGGTGTAGTAATGAACCACGGGTCATAGTATAATCGAGTTAATTATATATACCGGAAGGTTAATTTTGCAATGCCTAATTTTGTGAACACTTCTAACAAGCAATTAAATACGTAAAGAGGTATGTACTTATGAGCAAAAAAACAAACATTCCCCGTTCACCGGGTAGACCCAAAACAGGTGTGGATCAAGCATCTGTGCAATCCAACATATTGATGACCGCTTCACGTCTGTTTATGGAATACGGGTATGAACCCGTTTCTCTCCAGCAGATTGCTTCATTATGCAATGTAACCAAAGCATCAATCTATTATCACTTCACCAGCAAAGCCGATCTGTTCACTGTTGCCATTACCCGCATGATGGCGATGGGCATGCAGCAGACTTCGCTCCGTCTGGAAGAACCCGGCTCATTGCAAGAAAGGCTGGTTAAGGTTGCGGAAGCGAAGATGCAGCATTCCCATATTGAAACGGAGACCATGATGCGAGAAGCCGAGAAACATCTGGATACGGAGCAACTCGCCCAGATTCGAGAAGCGGAGGTTCGTATCTTTGAAGTGCTAGCCACCCATTTTCAGAAGGAGATGGACAATGGTTATTTGCGGGTCGGGAACCCCATGCTGCTTGCCCATGCTTTTACGTCACTGCTCATGCTCGCGAACCGCGAAGATGTACGCAACATGAATGGCGGCAGCATCGAGGAACTTGCACGGGAACTGGTGGGGCTATTTCTGGATGGAGCGGTTAAGCGGAACTAATAATCGCCCCAGACTCTAGCCAATGCGGCAATACCCGGGTCAATGCGTTCCGGTTCTATTCCGGCAAAACCGATAATGAACTCTCTTTTGCCGTCTGCTGGTTCGCTCCCGTTCGCCCACAAATATTCCGTTGAACTGATCTGTATCCCTGCATCTATCGCTTTGGTCACCATTTCTTGGGATGACTGTGTGGTTGCCATTCGCAATATCAGATGGAAGCCGGAATGTTGACCCCTTATTTCGGCCCGATCCCCGAAATGCAGATGAATGGCCTGAACGATCAGGTCATGCTTTCGTTTGTAGACATTACGCATTTTACGAATATGTTTGCCCAGTTCCCCTTCACGCATGAACATCTCCAATGTCCGTTGATGGAGCCGTGAAGCTGATTGTTCGAATAGAATAGTCTTATACATTTCGCGAAAATCATCCATAAATTCTCTGGGAAGCACCATGTAATGGATACAAAGAGCAGGTGCGAGGACCTGTGAGAACCCACCCATGTAGATCACGCGGCTTCCTTCACGCAGCCCCTGCATGGAAGGGATTGGTCTTCCATGATACCGGAACTCCCCATCGTAATCATCCTCGATGATATATGCCTTTGTTCGTTCCGCCCAATCCAGCAACGCCAATCTTCGGGTAATCGGCATGGTCATACCTAGTGGAAATTGGTGAGAGGGCGACACACCCGCCAATTTCACCCCGGCCTGTTCCAGCTCCCTCAGGTTTATGCCATCAGGGTCCAGAGAGATCGGGACAACCTGATAACCATAATTGCGGAATGTGCCAGGTAACAGTCGGTATCCAGGATTCTCTACACCGATGGAATGCATTGATTCTCCCTTGTGAAGCAAGGTCTGTGCTAATAGGGACATTAGCAGATGCTGTTCAGCACCCACAACAATCTGCTCTGGAGAACAGCTGACTCCCCTGAACTGCGCAAGATAGACAGCAATTTCACATCGTAGCCCCCATTCTCCCTGAGGGTCCCCATAGAACAATAGCTCCTTCGCTTCTTCCCGCCAGATTCGATTAACATATTGGTGCCACTTGGCAATTGGAAACAGGCTGAAATCATTGCGTGACATATGAAAATCATATTGAACTGCTCGGGCAGGGCGTATTGCCTGATGATCTGACCACGTCGTTCGGGCCACGGGAGCTTGTCCGGCTGTCTTTTTATCTCTTTGCCCAATCTGCATGGCATGATCGCTGTCCACCATGGCACGAACACGATAACCACGACGTGGTTGACTGTATATATATCCTTCGGCGATCAATTGTTGATAGGCCCACTCCACCGGAGTGGTGCTTATCCCAAGCATCTCGGCAAGCTTTCGCACCGAAGGCAATCGGCTATACTCAGCCCAATCCCCGTGAATGATTTCCCTTTTGATATGATCCGAGAGCTGTACATAGATTGGCGCACTATCGTTCTCGTCCAGCTTCGGTAATGTAATCATAATGATACACCTCATCTGTCCTGTAAAATTAATTAAAACTGTATATTTGGAAGTATACAGTATTGGGATATACTCATGTCATCATCAATATGTAACGCCAACTTTAAGAGGCAGGGCGATCTAAATCTGTCCCGCCTTGAACCCATAGGAGGAACAACTAATGTCACATTCAAAACCTTCCCCACGTATCCCCCGTCTGCTGGAAACGCAGCGCATATACCTGCGTCCTTTCGAGATTACAGATGTGGATGCTTATTTCCCCAGCCTGTTTGACGCCGAGATGCGTAGGCTGACGGGTACACAGAACAGTTTTACACGTGCTCAGGTTGAACGTTATGTTGAAAACGCAGCACAGGATGACTCCAGACTCATGCTACTTATTGCTTTACAGGAAAATGACCAGATCATCGGAGATGTCGTCCTGATGGACATGCATGCCAAGAATCGGAGTGCACATATTCGGGTTGCCATCGATCAGGCGGAGCATCAAGGAAAAGGTTACGGTAGCGAGGCGTTGCTGCTTATGCTGGACTACGGCTTCGGCATCTGTAACCTGCATCGAATCGAGCTTGAGGTGTACGCCTTTAACGAGCGAGCCATTCGCACGTATGAGAAACTTGGATTCCAGCGCGAGGGTGTGAAGCGGGATGTCTTGTTCTACAATCATCAATACCATGATGCCATTCAGATGAGCATGCTGGAGGATGAGTTTAGGCAACGTCATATGAAAGATCAGGTAGGGAATGTTTAAGTTTCCGATCAGCTAAAATCAACCTAAAAAACCGGGGGATCTAATAACCCTCCCCGGTTAGAAACTTCAGATGACCCGTCAGCACCGAAAGCTGGGCGGGGGTCTTCATATACAATTCGCCGTCCGTGTCAGCTGACATCGGGACATCCGTCTTCACTTTTAGTGTAGATGCCTTGAAGTATGAAATACTCTCACTCTGAGGTTGCCAATCTCCTCCGGCTTGTGCGACAGAATCTCTCGCAGCAGCGGAATGCCTGTCTCATGAATAATGAGCACGTCCAGTTCGCCATCCTGCAACGCATCCGGTGCAAAGGGTAATGCATTGGTTCCCAGAAAACGGCCGTTGGCTGCATAGATCATCACAGCTTCGCCTTCCATCTCTTTCCCATCCGCCTCCAGTTTGTATCGAAACGGCTCTGTATGACTAATTGTCTGTAAGGTGCTGATGAAGTAACTGAGCTTACCCAGCGCGCCTTTTAGGTTCTCGTTAATATTCTGCGATGCATCACTGATCAAGCCAATACCAAAAAGTTCGTGAACACCCGATCATTAGCTCGTCCAACATCAATGGATACCACCCGACCTGCAAGCATTTCTTGTGCGGCAGTCTCTGCATCCGGTGAAATGCCGAGCGAACGTGCAAAATCATTACAGGTACCTCCAGGCAATACACCAATCAACGGAGGATGTTGCAGATCAGCCAGTCCATTCACGCATTCATGGACCGTGCCATCCCCACCCAGGATAAACACCACATCGAATTGCTCCCCGCGCTCACGACACAACTTCTCTCCTTCACCCGGTTCATCCGTACGCACAATGACGAGTTCATGGACAGCGGGAGCCAGCACACCAGCCACAAGGCCCACTGTATTCTCACGATTGGCCTTGCCCGAATGATGATGATGAATTAACAACGCTTTGTTAAATTCCATCCCTCTTCCTCCATTCCAATGCTTGTTACCCTTTACCCACAAAGGTCGAAGCCGTAAACAAGCCTTGTGCTAAGTACTCATCATGATTTCAAATAGGTTCCCCAACCGGATATGCATCCTAATCCTCATTCATTCGTAATAGCTAGATGGCCCGTTTATCCATAAACCATTTCCTTGTTTAACCAGATGTATGCATGAGAAAAAGGGTTTCTCCGCACCTTAATGTCATAAGGCTGCAAATTTTGCTGGTGAGAACCCATTCAAATCGAGTCAAAACGGTTATATCTATACCATATACGAATGGAGGATTCCCTATGATTCCGGCAACGTTGGAACAATTGGAGCAAGTTCGCAAGGAATGCCGTACCATGGTTCGCAAAAGAGCTACCGCATCTGCCGGTACAACACTCGTTCCGCTGCCCGGTACAGACGTACTGGCTGATGTGGGGATGCTGATGCAGCTGTTGCCTGCCATTAACAATAAATTCGGATTATCACAAAAACAGCTGGACGGCATGGACCCCGAGACCAAATCCATGATCTATGGATTCGTCATGTCCATCGGAAGCAAAGTCATCGGTCGTATGATCACCAAGGAATTGGTGGTACAGGTTCTGAAAAGAGTCGGCGTACGCGTAGCCACCAAATCCGTCGCCAAATTTGTCCCCTTTGCAGGACAGGGATTGGCTGCTGCACTCAGCTTCACAGCCATGCGCTATGTGGGTAACAAACATGTGGATGACTGTTATGAGGTTGTGAAACGTATGATTGAGCAGCGCGAATTAATTCCGGGTGAGCCGGCTCCGTCTGCGCTGGAGGAAGCTAACAGCGACGACGTGAAGGTAGAAGTGAAGTCGGTCTCTAGCAACGGCGCAGATGAACCTGCGAAGGATTCTAAGGATCAGTAAATAAATACTTCATATCTCAGCGTCAATCCTCTGGATACACAACAAATAGCCGGGAGCATCCCTAGGGGTGCTCCCGGCTATTCTTGTTAGTTACATCTGTAATCAGATCGCCTGCGGTTGTTGCTCCGCAAACTGACTATTGTACAGATCCGCATAGAAGCCCTGACTTGCCATCAATTCATCATGATTGCCCTGTTCAATCACGTTACCATGATCCATAACCAGGATCAGATCAGCGCCGCGAATAGTGGACAAACGGTGTGCAATGACAAAGCTCGTGCGATCCTTCATCAGATCATTCATTGCTTTCTGGATAAATACTTCGGTCCGTGTATCCACGCTACTCGTCGCTTCATCCAGAATGAGGATGGCTGGGTTCGCCAGAATCGCTCTTGCAATGGTCAGCAACTGTTTCTGCCCTTGAGAGATGTTCGACGCCTCTTCATTCAGCACCGTATCATAACCATCAGGCAGTGTACGGATAAAGTGATCCGCATGTGCCGCAACGGCTGCCTTGATGACATCCTCTTCCGTAGAACCTTCTCGACCATACGCGATGTTGTCCCGAATCGTTCCGTTGAACAACCAGGTATCCTGAAGCACCATGCCGAACAGACTGCGCAGCTTGCCACGCTCCATGTCCTTAATGTCGGCACCGTCAATCGTAATCCGACCATCCTGAATTTCGTAGAAACGCATTAACAGGTTGATGAGAGTTGTTTTACCGGCTCCCGTTGGTCCAACAATGGCTACCGTCTGTCCCGGTTTTACATCAATATTCATGTTATGAATGAGCAGTTCATTTTCTTTATATCCAAAGTTAACACCTTGGAATGCAACCGCACCTTTAGGCTGCTGTAGTTGCACGGGTTGTTTGGACTCCGGAACTTCTTCCTCTTCATCCAGCAACTCGAATACTCGTTCTGCCGAAGCAATCGTTGATTGAATGATATTGGAGATATTTGCAATCTGGTTAATCGGTTGTGTGAATTGACGGGAGTACTGTGTGAAGGCCAGAATATCCCCGATAGAGATCGATCCGCGTGTAACGAAAATCCCACCAACCACACAGATCAGCACATAACCCAGATTACCCACAAAACTCATGAGCGGCATAATAATACCGGAGATAAACTGGGCTTTCCAGCCGGATTCATACAGTTCTTCATTGACCTTCTCAAATTGCTGTACGGATTGTTCTTCACGTCCAAATGCTTTGACGACCTTGTGTCCCGTGTACATCTCTTCGACATGACCATTCAGTTCCCCAAGGGATTTCTGTTGACCCGCAAAGTGTTTTTGCGAACGGGATGCGACCAGCATGACAACAACCACACTGAGTGGCAACGTCAAAATCGTGATCAGCGTCATCCATGGACTAATCGTCAGCATCATGATAATTACGCCGACAATTGTGACGATAGACGTAATGAACTGTGCCAAACTTTGCTGAAGTGTATTACTGATATTGTCCACGTCATTCGTGGCACGACTAAGTGTCTCCCCAGTTGTGCGGGAGTCAAAATATTTCAAAGGAAGACGTCCAACCTTTGCACTGATTTGCTCACGCATGTCATACACAACACGTTGGGCCACACCGGCCATCAGGTATTGCTGAACATACATAAATGCAGCACTGAACAGATAGAGTCCGCCCAGCAGGTATAATACTTTCATCAATGCAGGAAAATCAATCCCGGCTCCCTGTACACCCTGAAGGATGGCAATGGCGCCTTTACTGAGAATATCCGTTCCTTCGGCCATAACTTTTGGACTGATGATGCTGAATACGGTACTCAAGATGGCTGCAACCAGCACACCTAGCAGACGAGAACTATGGGGCTGGAGATAACGAATCAAGCGACGCAGTGTGCCTTTGAAATCTTTGGCTTTCTCAGCGGGAGGTCGCATGCCCATTCCGGGACCGGGACCCGGCCCACCATGGGGACGAGGCGACTTGCGTTCTGTACGTTCACTCATGCGATCTCCTCCTCTGTCAGCTGGGAGGATACAATCTCGCGATACACTTCATTGTGCTCCAGCAGCTCTTTATGTGTTCCTGAACCGACAATTCGGCCCTCATCCATAACCAAAATGCGATCGGCATCCATTACTGTACTTACGCGTTGCGCAACAATTAGCACAGCCGCTTCTGTCGTTTCAGACTTCAGCGCAGCACGAAGTTTAGCATCCGTTTTGAAATCGAGAGCAGAGAAACTGTCATCAAAGATATAGACTTCCGGACGGCGAACAAGTGCGCGAGCGATGGAAAGACGTTGCTTTTGTCCACCAGACACGTTGTTACCGCCTTGCGCGATAAGACTGTCATATCCCTCTTTCATCTCGGTAATGAAGTTCTCAGCCTGAGCCGTACGGGCCGCATGCACAACTTCATCCATTGTGGCATCGTCTTTCCCGTGACGAATATTCTCCGTAATCGTACCCGTGAAGAGAACTGCTTTTTGTGGTACAAAGCCAATTTTGGCACGTAAATCTTCCTGCCGAAGTTCACGCACATCTGTACCATTTACCCGAACACTACCTTCGGTCACATCATAAAATCGTGGGATAAGACTGAGCAATGTTGATTTCCCAGAACCCGTACCGCCAATGATGGCTGTTGTCTCACCTGAGCGAGCTGTGAAGGAGATATTGGACAAAGCTGGATTCTCTGCACCCGGATAACGGAAAGTTACATTGTCAAACTCAATCATACCCTGCATGGATTTCATACCACGAGGCTGCTCGGGATTGCTAAGATCCGGCTGCATATCAAGCACTTCGTTGATCCGTTCTGCCGATGCCGAAGCTCTTGGAATCATGACAAAGATCATGGAAACCATAATCAGTGAGAACATGATTTGCATTGCATATTGGATGAAGGCAATCAATGCACCGATATTCATATTGCCGCTGTCGATCCGCATTCCACCAAAATAAAGGATGGCAATCATCGAAAAGTTCATAACCAGCATCATCACAGGCATGATGGTCGCCATGAGCACATTAACTTTGATCGATGAATCTCTCAGTTCTGTGTTGGCCCCGTTAAAGCGCACTTTCTCATGCTCCCCACGGTTGAATGAACGGACAACCCGAATCCCTGTTAACTGCTCACGCAGCACCAGGTTGAGACGGTCCAGCTTTTTCTGAATGGTTTTGAACAAAGGTAAACCCTTGGCGCCAATCAGCGCAATAGCTCCACCCAGTACCGGAAGCACGACCAGGAAAATCGTAGACAATTTGGCGTCCTGAGATACCGCCATGAAGATACCCCCGATACACATGAGCGGAGCCATAATCATCATTCGCAGCATCATCGTAAGTACATTCTGTACCTGCGTGATGTCATTCGTTGTACGCGTAATCAGTGAAGCAGTCCCCATCTTATCGAACTCTTGGAGAGAGAAGTTCTCCACATGGCGAAATACTCTGCTCCGCAGTTGTTTGGCAAATCCACCTGCTGTTCGAGATGAGAGATAACTGGCAATCACCGAACACGCTGTTCCGCCAATCGCGATGACCAACATCCATCCACCAATCTGCCAGATATACGGGATATCCCCTTTAATGATGCCGTCATTCACAATATCTGCCATTAACGTAGGCAGGTACAATTCAGCAAGCGACTGAAACAGTACCAAAACCAGAATGAAAATAATCGGAATTCGGTATGGCTTCAGCATGCTAAACAGTTTCATCATGGCGTATCATCTCCTCTTGTCGAATCATCCTTTTGCAAGGAAGTTAATGTATCAAAAAAGGTGTATACCTTTGTCAACAACTCAGCCAGCTGAGTACTGTCTTGCTCACCCAAATGCTCAACTAACTTATTGAATATTTCCATACGCTCTTGGTGAGCAGCCCGAATAATTTCGCGACCTGCTTCAGTGATCGTGATGCGGACAGCACGTCGATCCTCCGGGTCCATCGTCCGTTTGACCAGCCCCTCATCTTCAAGGCCACGAATAACAGGTGTAATGGTTGGTGACTTCACTCGTAACAATGCGCTGATTTCCGAGACTTTCATTCCGGGATGATTGGATTGGATCGTGTCATTGAAATCAGGCGGATTGTCCTGCCAGTTCAATTGTTCTCCCGGATGCATCCCGTGGAGTAAACAACCCAGCACCATAATTTCATTGTGATTGCGCCCATGAGGTTTATGTTGCCTCCATTTGCCTTTATTAAACTGCATAATGGAGTACAAAAGCTTCTGAGCGACCGGATCTATACCAGTCATAATGGGTCCCTCCTTCTTCCTTTATCATTCCATAGACATCCAACATCATAGGACATCTATTAAATAGCAGTACAATTAAATAGATGCACAATTAATTAGGTGTACTAAGTATATTATCGTAAGAAACGAATGTCAAACATCTAAAAATAACCAATATAAACCCATAACCAAGAGCCTATACGCGCTTGATTATGGGTTTTGTCATTTGGCATTCATTGGAGGCCGCTATACTTATTATGTGCCATTCCATAAATTCAACTTACAAAGAAGCTCCCATTCCCTACTCCGGTGGATGATGACCCGGGGGTAAGAAATGGGAGCATTTTATTACGATTGAAAAGTAGAAACTAGAGAATCTTTCTATTGTATAACCTGCATGATTAGATGCGCTTGTTAATCATCAGGACTGTGGAGCAGAGACTGTTTTAAGCACTGAGGCAAACGGGAAATATTCTTTTGCATTGTTGTAGGCAATGCCTTGTACGATCTGACCAAGCAGCTCCAGATCCTGCGGTGCCTCCCCTTGTTCGGCCCATTCACCGATGAGGTTGCAGACCAGACGACGGAAATACTCATGCCGGGTGTAGGACAGGAAGCTGCGTGAATCGGTCAGCATGCCGACAAATCGGCTGAGCAGACCAACATTCGCCAGTGCTTTCATCTGAGCAAGCATGCCGTCCTTTGTATCATTGAACCACCAGGCTGCGCCAAGCTGGATTTTGCCCGGAATGCCCCTCCCTGGAAGCTGCCGATGATCGCCGCGAGCACCTCGTTGTCCCTTGGATTCAGAGAATACAGAATCGTTTTGGGCAGTGCTTGTTGCTGCTCCAACGCGTCGAGCAATCCAATCATTGCCGATGACAGTGGCGTATCATTCACGGCATCGTAACCGGTATCCGGCCCAAGCTTGGCAAACATCCGCGTATTGTTGTTACGGGCTGCATTAATGTGGAACTGCATCACCCAGCCTCGCTCTGCATACAGTTTGCCAAGGAACGTCAGCGTCACTGTCTTGTACTTGTCCTCTTCCTCACGAGTTACCTTCTGACCTGCAAGTGCCTTTGCAAAGATGGCACCAGCCTCTTCGCGTGTAGCCACGCCGTATGGAACATAATCGAGTGCATGGTCAGAGACTCTGCCGCCGACGGAATGGAAGAATTCCACTCGGGACTCCAACGCAGCAAGGAAGGATTCATAATCTGAAATCGCAGTGCCAGATGCCTGCGACAGCTTGCCTACCCATTCGGTGAAGGTATCCCGGTTCAATTCCAAGCCTTTATCCGGGCGGAAAGAAGGCAATACCGCCGTGTCAAAGCCTTCGATTTCCTGAATCTTCAGATGAAACTCCAGAGAATCCGTTGGATCATCGGTTGTGCACACAACAGTGACATTGGATTTGGTAATTAGATCACGTGCACCGAATCCGTCACTGTTCAGTTTGGCATTTACTTTGTCCCAGATGGTTGGTGCGCTTGTCTCATTCAGTACTTCGTAGACGCCGAAATATCGCTGTAATTCCAGATGAGACCAGGCGTACAGCGGATTACCAATCATCATGGGGACCGTTTTGGCGTAAGCCAGGAAACGATCGTAATCGGTTACTCCCTCGCCGCCGGTCACATATTGCTCTTCAATTCCGTTTGCGCGCATGAGCCGCCACTTATAGTGATCACCGTATAACCAAGCCTCTGTAAGATTGCCAAAGGTTTTGTTCTCGTAGATCTCCTGAGGACTGAGGTGGCAATGATAATCAATAATCGGCATGTCTTTGGCATAATCCTCATATAACTTGATCGCCGTTTCATTGTGCAGCAAAAATTGTTCATCCAGAAAAGATTTCATTCGCCTCGCACGCTCCCTTTAGGTGAGTTTACGTTCATATGGGTTCACTTCCCATCTTTACGCTACACTGTTTATCATCAAAGTTCAATATAAAATGATAGCGTTATCAAAAAAGGTTGATTTAGGCATATATTCGGGAACACGGTATACTGGATTTAACGCAAGGATGCTGATCTGAAGATCACACAAGGAGATGAAATGAATTGAAAATTACTTTTCTCGGCACAGGAGATATGTTTAGCGTGGAGCAGCACCACAATAGTATGTTGGCTGAATTCGGAGACACGCATCTGGTCATTGATTTCCCAGAATCAAATGCTAAAGCACTCAAGGAATATGGATTCGCCATGACCGATATTCACAATGTGTTCATTACCCATTTGCATGAAGATCATATTAATGGTGTACAGATGCTGGGTTATTACGCACAGATCGTAGGCGACCGCAAACCCCGTCTGTTCATCCACGAACAATTGGTAGATCCGCTCTGGAGCATTCTATCCCCAGGCATGCGCTACACAACAGATGGTGAACGTACTATGAGCGATTACTACGATGTCGTTCCCCTGCCAGATGGAGGCACCTTCGAACTGGGCGGCGTGACGTTTGAGACCTTTCGGACGCAACATGTTCCCGGTATGGTCAGCAATGGGCTACTTGCCAAGCCTTACTTCTATTACAGTGCAGACAGTACACTCGACCAGGAACGGGTGGAGCAAGTTGCCGCTGATGTGCAGCTGATTTTCCATGAATGTCATATGCATGATCTGGTGATCAAATCTCATACCTCATTGAAGGATCTGGAGCAGTTACCCGCAGAAGTGAGACAGAAAACCGTACTAATGCATTATCATGACGAGTACGCGGATGCGGACAAACGGGAACAGTTCAACCGCGAGCATGATCTGCGTATGGTTGGCACGTTGGAATCATTTGAACTGGAGTAGGTAAACGGAGAGAGGGCATCGGATATTATCCTATTTGGACCTATATTCTAATGGAGGTCATTGCTATGGAATATCGAATTGAACAAGGTTACTTTCTGATATATTCTCCTGCAAGAAGCACCAGTAGTGGAGACATCATGGTGGTTAAATTACTGGAAAGACCCTTTAAGGATAGAATTGAATTCCTTATTAACAGCAAAAACTATGAGTGTACTACACACCATGAATACTTAAACTTTGAGCCAACTTCTCATCATAAACCTGAGAAGCCTGGAGCATTTTCAATGGAACGAAGTGAGTTCAATCGAATGTGGGATACGATGAATCAGTATTTTAAAAAGTAATAACCTTACTATCTCAAATAGATGAACCGGCAGCGTCTACTGAAATTCCTCATACGGAACCGGTATGCGCTGCTTTTTCCTATTTTTCTATCTCCCATGACTTCATATACTCATTCGTCCTTGGAGACGGCTCGGCCTGAAAATAAAAATAATCTTCCGTTCGCTGATCATTGGGGCCATAGGAAATTTTGATATACATATCTGCATAACGCTGGAGGATATTGCTGTCGATCTCCGCCTTGGGCTTCAAAATATAATTCCTGCCCAAACTCAATCCAAGCGGTTCCTTATCTGGCTCCAGACTTATCTCGTATGTATTGCTCACATTGGAATGAAATAGCTCTCCGGCATCGATTCGATTCATCATCTCGGGACGGAGAGTGATTGATTGAATAACATTCACCATAGGCACACGAGCCCCATTAACCAAAATCTCATAAGAAATCCGGTCAACTCCAGATACATGACTCACATCGACTGTTGCTGTCAGGCTATACTTATCTGGTGAATGCCCCTGGAACGATTCTGGTCTCTTCGTAACCCGTTCATTCAAATCTCTACGCTCCGAATTATATGTATATTTATCGGTTCGTTTCGGTTCGCCCCTGGTCCCTGATTTGTCCCCAAACCGCAAGCTCCTAAACACAGGGCTATTACTAATAAATACGTGACCAACAGGAAGAAACGGTTCAACTCACTTTTCGGGCTCATGCCATCCCTCCTTCTCAAACCCTCTGTAAGAATATCGCTTGATTGTTACATTGTCGTCTGATCTGATTTTCTCATTTGATTTTCTAACGCTCCATATTTGGATTATTGTACCATACACTAAGATATGTAACCCAACGGTTTCTTTTTCACTTCACGTTTTTACTTCATGTTTTTACTTCACGTTCATATTTGCAACAGTGATTCGTTTGCCTATGGTGAGCGTTAATCCAAATCAAGCTAACGAATCTGAGAAGCCTTAATGCGTTAAAATCCGAGTTTTCAATATTCTAACGAATCTCAAACGCGTTAATCTAGTGATGTTGCTCCAATTGGCACTATTTCAATCGTTTTTGAGAGTAATAAGGTTACTGAGATTCGTTAGAATTCCAATAACGCTAATTCAGTGCAAATAAGGTGCGCTCAGTTCGTTAGGATGGAGTTTTAGTTGTACCTAGAAAAATGAAAAAACCACCTGGACACAGGTATACTCGCTCTCCTGTTCAGATGGTTTAACGATAACGATCTATCTATATACTGTTTTTCATATCAATCCGTGTACCTTTTCTTATCCTGCCTGGCACATGCCGTTACTCAGCGTCAGCGCAGTCCTCATTCTGTTCAGGAAGGGCCCATACCGAGACGCCTCCACCGCACACATGGAAGGTGGCCCAGCCGTCTTCCTCAATGGTAATCTGATCCTCACAGCTCTTCGTCAGATCCACCCAGACTTCACCAGCACGATGCTCTCCGATAAACATTCTCTTCTCACCGTCATCCCCGTTGGAGATGACCACTGCACAACCGGAGCCTTCGATTTCCTCTACGCCGCGACGCACCCAGCCAATCGTATTCGCGTGATCGAAGTAATCTTCCTGCTCTCCATATGCCTTGTTGCAGCGGGCAGACAGCAGAATGTCCAGAATCTCCTTTTTGCCATCCACAGGTTCAGGTCCACCAATGCCGTAATAATCGCCGTAAAATACAACTGGATAACCATCACGACGTAATAGCGTCAAGGCATAAGCGCTCGGCTTAAACCAATCTCCAATCCATGATTCCAACGCTTCATGAGGTTGTGAGTCATGGTTATCTACAAAAGTTACCGCATGGGTAGGATGTGTCTGCACCAGGGTGTCATCAAAAATTTTGGAGAGATCAAAGTCTCTGCCTGCAAGCGAAGCCTCATGCAACTTGTAGTGAAGAGACACATCAAACAGGTCGATCTGATAGTCTACCGTATCAAGGAATTCACGACATGCATCCAGGTTTGAATTCCAGAACTCACCTACGATGTAGAAATCCTGACCGCGTTTGCGGATCATCTCTGCTGCGAACTCCTTGATGAATTCGTGGTTGATATGCTTAATCGCATCCAGCCGGAACCCACCGCACTGAAGGGTATCGATCAGCCATTTCCCCAATCGATCATCTCGCGCCGAACATCCGGGTGGTTATAATCTATATTGGCGAACATCAGATAGTCATAGTTGCCAAACTCATCATCGACATTCTCATTCCATTTTTTATTCTCTCCTGCGATGCGGAATACACCTGTTCGTTCTCCCTTGGCGTCAAAGTCTGTACCGTTAAAATGTTCAGAACTCCACTTAAAGGAGGAGTATTGATCTCCGCGACCCGGGAATGTGAATTTGGTCCAGCCCTCAATTTCGAACGGCTCAGAAATTTCCTTCGTTCGATCATTGGGATCAACCTCGATCACTTTGAACACTTCCGTCTCATCTGCTCCGGCCTTGTGATTCATAACCAGATCCACATAGACGGCAATGCCGTTCTTCTGACACTCAGCAATGGCCTCCACCAGTTCCTGCTTGGTGCCATATTTGGTCCGTACGGTACCCTTTTGATCAAATTCGCCCAGATCGTACAGATCATATACACCATAACCTGTATCTTCTGCTGACACTGCCTTGGTTACGGGTGGTACCCATACCGAGTCAATACCTTTGGCTTTCAGTTCCGGGGCCATTTCAGCCAGTCGCTTCCAATGATCTCCGTCTGCAGCCAGGTGCCATTCAAAAACTGCATCATGGTATGATTTCTCTTCATTATAACCGACCTCCTTGATTGCTTTCGAAGCGGACCGCGGAACGGATAGGGTAATCGCCGTTGTTCGTTCGTTGCTAACCAAGTTATAACCCTTTCACCCTACCCTTCAATCATATAAAGGAAAGAAATCTGAGAAAAATGTTAAACTTCTTGGTTCAGCATTTGCCTGATATCATTCAAATTGCTGTGAAGATGCACCATATTCAAATTCGTTTATAGTCCCGCCACTCCTCTGGCAGTAGGGAACGATACGGTTCTTGGATAAAACGATCGTCGACCAGCACCAACACACCCCTATCTTCCTCCGTCCGAATCAGCCGTCCACCCGCCTGCAGCACCTTATTCATACCCGGGAAAATATAGGCATAATTGAATCCGTTGCGTCCTGTCCGATCATAGTAATCACGTAATACGTTGTTCTCCAGACCAATCTGCGGCAGCCCCGCACCTACCACAACCACGCCATTCAAGCGGTCTCCCGGCAGATCGACACCCTCTGAGAATACGCCACCCATGACGGCAAATACCAAGCGTGTTCGTTCAGGATTCGGCTGAAATCCATCCAAAAACTGCTCCCGTTCCACCTCGTTCATGCCTTGCTTTTGTATGACCGTATCCGCTTCACTTGGAAGCTGTGCATAGGTTTCATATATCTCGCGCATATAAGGATAGGAAGGGAAGAACACCATTAGATTGCTGCGCGGCCATTCACTTACCAGCTGTTGCAGCATCTCCGCAATGGGGCGCCGGGACTGTTCCCTGTCCTTATAACGCACGGATAAGGGCAGGAGTCTCACATCCAATTGTTCGCGCTGAAACGGCGATGGAATCTGCAATGTATAATCCTCTTCCTCTGCACCCAGCATATCCCGATAATAGCGAAGGGGTGACAATGTGGCCGAGAAATGAATGAGGGAGCGGAATCCTTTGGCCGTCTGACGAAGCAGTACCGAAGGGTCGAGACAAAATAACTTCACTCTCACTTCACTTCGAACACACTCTGCATACGTAATAAAACGTTCATCATACAGCTTGGCAATGCGCAGGAAATTCTGTGCCGTGAAGTAGGCATCCAACAGCAACTGATCCGTCTCGGCATTCCCCGAACCACCTTCCACAAGACATTGCTCCGCGACCATGACAAAAGGCTCCAGCCGTTCAATCAGTTCCTCCGGTGCTTCCTGCTGGATGATCTTTCCTTCTTCTCCACCGTTTTTCCGAAGGGTAATCAGATACTTATCAATGGCCCCCGTGTAGTCAACAATGGCTTTGGCAGCAGGCACACTGCTGTCCAGCGACTGGAACTCTCTTTTCACATCCAGGAACACTGCCTTCTCCAGCTCGGCGGAAAACATCATTCGGCCACGATCGACCAGATTATGAGCCTCGTCCACCAGTAACACCGTCTTGCGTTTCTGCTCTTCCAACATTCTTTTCAGAGAGATCCTCGGATCGAAAATATAGTTATAATCGCAGATCACCGCATCGGCTGCATACGCCGCATCCAGTGAAAACTCAAACGGACACACCCGATGTTTGCGCGCATACTGCTCGATGACTGGACGTGTCATCAACGTCTCATGTTCCAGCATGTCCAGCACGGCCCCGTTAATACGGTCATAATATCCTTCACACATGCCGCACTGCCCCGTATCACAAGCTTCCTCTTCCTTAAAACAAATCTTGTCCTTCGCGGTCAGACTGATCACATGCATCTTCAATCCTTCCGATTGCATCCGGGCAAAAGCTTCTTCTGCCGCCACCCGTGTCGTCGTCCTCGCGGTCAGATAGAACAATCGGCTTGCTTCGCCTTCACCAATCGCTTTGACCGTGGGAAACAGAACGGACATCGTTTTACCGATGCCTGTTGGTGCTTTGGCCATCAATCCCTGACCCTCACGAATCGTCTTGTATACGGCACCCGCCAGCTTCCGCTGTCCCTCCCGATATTTACGAAAAGGAAACGGCAGCTCTCGCACACTGATATCACGCTTTTCTTCATACGCAGCGATCATCTCAGCATATGGCGCATAACCGGCAATCACTTCTGCCGCAAACTGCTCCAGTTCCTTTCGTTCTGCCATTCGGCGAAACCGTCTTTCTTCATGGGTCACCGAATGCACATACGTCAACTGCACTTGCATGCGTGGTTCATCTTGCTGAACGGCGTACATATAGGCATACATCATGGCCTGTGCCCAGTGCACGGGAAGACCCTCTCCCAGATCATCCAGATTGCCCGCAGTGGATTTGATCTCATCCACCGTCAACTGACCGTCCAGACGAATTAAACCGTCACATCGCCCCTCCACCACATAGGTCAGATCCCCATGTTGGATCTCAGCTTCGAGCACAATTTCTTTTAGATCCTCTTCGGTGTACTCCTTCTGTACCCTTTGATGAATTCGAGTCCCTTCCTGCATCGAGGCATTGGTCCGGAATCCTGGACGTATGCTGCCACTGCGGTACACATACTCCACCAAAGGTCTAACCGATATCCGAATTGTTGTTGTCATACGATCACCCGTTCTGTTTGTAGTGATTATACTTTATCATGAAATATGCTTTTGGACACAGCACCACCTCGAAGAAGTGGAAAATATTATAAATAGTTATTGACATGCCATCGTCCCATAAGTAAAGTTAACTTTACGTAAAGCGAACTTTACTTATGGGAGGATATACTTGCAAAATCTAATCAGAGACAAACGAATACATATGCACATCACACAGGAAGAACTGTCTCAACGGCTAAAGGTCTCCAGGCAGACCATCATATCGTTGGAATCCGGAAAGTACAAACCTTCTCTTGTGCTTGCTCACAAGCTTGCCCAATTATTTGGCTGTCAGATCGAGGAATTATTTATTTTTGAAGGAGATGAGAATATTGAGTTCTGAATCACTGAATCGGATGATCGGGATCGGTGGAATTGTAGCTGGTTTGTTATTTGCAATACTCATTATTTTTTTCACAAGGTTGATTGCAAAAAAGCAAAACGGACTGGATGAGCGGTACCTCTATTGTATCACGAGAGCAAAAGCCTTCTCCTGGAATGCGACCACTATCAGTCTTGCTCTGGCTTGGATCCTCGTAGTTATACTAGACGGGATATCACTTTCCTTTTTCATTATTACTGCAGTGTTTGTTATTCATTGTTTATCTTCTATTGCGGCAAACCTATACTACTCTGCTCGGAATTAGCCCACCTGTCCGATACATGTGAACCGATTGGACTCGCTGATTTCCATATGCTATCTTGAAATAGAATGTACTTAATGAGGAGGCAGCTTCTATGTATATCTATTTGGTTCCTTCACCGATTCCGGATGCACTTGCTGCATACCCGCATCTGACTTTGCGAAGCGAAGAGCACGTGCGTCTGGCTATTGAATCCGCAGAACGCCTGATGAATATTGAGTCTGATGATAAAGTAGCCGCATATGAAGCTTTCGATGCCGCAGGCTCCTGGACTGGCGGTGGTTACGCTGTTCTCAACAATATCCCTGTTACAGAGGATGGTCGTAACGATTTCGAAGAACGGTTCAAGAACCGTGCCCGCAAGGTAGAAGACGAGCCTGGCTTTGTCGGTATTCGTGTGCTTCGTCCTCTGAAGGATGACACATATGTCGTACTTACACTCTGGCAGTCGGAGGAACATTTCAAAGGCTGGCAGGAATCCCAAGCATATAGTCACGCTCACCGAAACCGCAGTACAAGCGAAGGGCTGACTGCACAGAAGCCCACCATGTTCCCCAGACCTTCTTACGTCACAACGTACACTATAGAATAACGGATTGGGTCACATCTGGCTTTTATCGCAGTAGCCCATGTTTTTTCAAACCTCTTCCTGCATGGAAGAGGTTTTTTGCCGTCAATTGTTGAAGGCTCTCATTTTTGACACAGCCATGCTGAGATAGGATAATACTTGTTAAATGAAACTTCGGAAGGGAAGGCGGTACCTTGTCACGCAGTTCACTCACCCGATTTCTAAGCGGACCGTTTATATTCTTTACCATTATCATGATGATCAAAAGTTCACTGGCCTGGATCGTTATCTTCGATGACATCCCTGTCTGGAAACCACTGCTGACTGAATTGCCGCTCATCTGGATCGGCTTCTGTCTGATTGAGTGGTTTGCTGCCAAGCGGCGGATGTGGATATACCTTGCCATGAATTTGCTGCTCTCAGGGATTTTCTTTGCAGCCATCATGTACTACAAATACTATGGTGTAATCGTTAACTATCACGCGTTGGCACAGGTAAATCAGGTGACTTCGGTCAAGAGCAGCATGTTTTCATTGCTTGATCCCTATTACTTGTTTATTTTTGCAGACGTTCTAATCATTGGGGGATACTCATTCGTCGTCGGATCAAACTCGGGAGTACAGAACGTCCGAACCGCATTCCGCTTGAACGACGTGCCAGAAGACGGGTTGCCTCGGTCATTCTGACCCTGTCCATGATCCTGTGCATGCTCAACATCTATCCCAATCGGGCCAGCATGAGTGAGCTTACACAAGCAGAACAGATGGGCATCCTCGGTTACGAGGCATATACCATCCTGGATCGACCTGATAAACCTGTGCCCATCACTCACATCGATCAGGCTGACATCGACCAACTGAAGCAAACGACCGAACTTCCTGCGATTGTGGAGCAGGGTGCAGCGAGCGGACGCAATGTGATTATGCTCCAGTTGGAATCGTTTCAGAACTTCCTGATTGGATTAGAGGTAGATGGACAAGAGATCACGCCTAATCTGAATCAATTGGCTAGACAGAGCCTGTATTTTCCGAACTTCTATCAGCAAGTGGGACAGGGAAATACATCGGATGCAGAATTTGTTGTGAACACATCGTTCTACACCCCGCCGAACGGGGCAGCAACAACTGTATATGCGGATAAAGCTCTGCCA
Source organism: Paenibacillus sp. OVF10 (assembly GCA_022836915.1). GTDB lineage: Bacteria > Bacillota > Bacilli > Paenibacillales > Paenibacillaceae > Paenibacillus. The sequence continues at coordinate 217,060 of CP094668.1, forward strand.
AGTCTACCCAAGTTGATGTCAGCAAACGGATATCAGACAGCTACATTCCATACAAATGATGTTCGTTTCTGGAATAGGGATCAGTTATACAAGGCACTTGGATTCGACCAGTATTATGATATCGATTATTTCGGCACACAGGACTCTATCGCCTTTTCGGCCTCGGATGAGGTTCTGTATTCCAAAACACTGGATAAGCTGGAATCCATGCATTCTTCGGGCAAGCCCTTCTATGCCCATATCATCTCCATGTCAGCCCACCACCCGTACACTTTGCCTAAAAACAAGGTGAAGCTGACGCTGCCAGAGCGCTACAAGGATACGTTGCCCGGTGATTATCTGATATCACAGCATTATGCGGATCAGGCAGTTGGACAGTTGATTGCTGGATTGAAAGAACGGGGATTATGGGAAAATAGCTTGTTCGTCTTGTACGGGGATCACCTGGGGCTTCCCATCTACTCACTGGATCGGGATGACAAAGTCCTTATGAAAGAGTTATATGGTCGGGAATACACATCAGCAGATATGATTAATATCCCACTCATTATCTCGGCACCGGGCGTTACCCCGGGTGTACAACTGGAACAGATCGGAGGTCAGGTGGACATTCTGCCAACGATTGCGGGACTCACCGGGGTATCGCTGAAGGACCAATTACACTTCGGACAGGATTTGTTACACGAAGGTGGAAATCTCCTACCCGAACGTTATTACCTTCCTTCCGGGTCGGTGCTAAACGATGCTTCTCTCTTCATTCCGGCAAAAGGATACGGGGATGGAACGCATTATTCCCTAGCTGATGCGGGCAGACAGGATGCCGGACAACAGCAGATGGATGTTCCTTCAGAAGAGGTACCAAAGATTTCGGCGGACAAGGTACCTCCAGTATTCACAACACCCAATAACAGTGAGCTATCTTCACGGTTTATAACGAAGGAACAATATGATCGGGCATTGGATCTTGCACACTTGTCCAACAGTTATTTGAGCCAGCTACCGGATCGAAAGGATGCAAAATAAAAATCAATCGTAGAGTATAAGGTTACTATCCTGGCGAATGGGTAGACGATTTTCTAAGGAACTCAGGACGTCTTATTTGACCTTTAGGTCCTCCTTATGCATTGTAAAGAACATCAGACACGTTATTTCCCAAAATCCCCGAAAAAACGCTGTAAACGGCTGTTTTTTCGGATATAGCGTGTCTCAGGTTCCTTAGATTTCTGCGGATGCTTCAAATCCCTGAATAAGGCGCCTCAGATTCGTTAGGACTCGCTTCGTGCCTTGCTCCAACCTCAAGCTTAGCAATCATTTTATATCTACATCCAATACCTTATTGAAACCGAAAAAGCCCATTAAACAGAACCAATCACGGTCTGATTAACGGGCCTTTTTCTGGTTTTATTGTGGCTTAGGACATTACAACGTCATCCTCTGTGACAGCCCTGCTCCCGTTTACAACGGCAGTAGTGCAACCGACTTGCGAGCAGTTAATTGCTCTACCATGGCAAGCCATTCCTGCGGTTTGTTCGGTAACACCGCATAATATCGATTCAGGAAATCAGCCACCAGGCTTGCTGGTAGTTCACCAAGCGACTCATCACCTGGCATGAAGCACAGATCCAATCCGCCAACTGCTTCACCGTCACCTTGCCAAGATGGATGAACATATGGGAAGTCCAGACGCTGGTACCCCAGATGGGACAATACTTCGCGACGCACATACGGGTCCATTGGCTTGATGCCGCCAAACTCGTGATCCTGACTCAGATAAGGGTTATAGATTTCGGCAAACATGCCGAACAATTCTTTCCCGTTTGCCGCAGCCAGCTTCTGCAGATCACGCTTGCGGTGATTCGCCAGAAACTGCCGATCCCCAGACCTTCGCGCCCAATAATCGTGAAGTCCGTCATGGCCACGTTCCAGTCCTCGTAATAACGGTATTCTGTCGCTCCAACAACCTGTCCCTCATGCACAGCCACGAACACCCGAATACCCGGATCTTCCAGCGGTTCTTCCCACAGGGGAAGTCCAGCACTTCTTCCCGCGGGAAAATCTCCTGCATCAACTTGTGCATTTGGGCGAACAATGGATCTTTAATGGATGTAATACGCGTAAATTCCATGAATAAATACCCCCTCGATTGATGATGTATTTCGTTTAACATTTCTTTATCTGAACGGATTCCGCCACTCCATCAGGGCAGCATAGTTGCAGGATTCCTCATCGTCCAGATAGTCTGCGGTCACACCAACCGGCATGCGGCCACAGCGAAGCAGGAACGATATCACCGGGTCACGTCTCTCTCCCGCTGCTACCTGATCCAGATATTCCTGCGCAGACAGTTGGTCTGCAACCAGATGATAACCGGGCATTCTACCAGCACCTAGTAACCGATCCATCCCCTGAGCGATGACAAGGTGGTACATCGCCTGCATCATAAGCTGAGCCAGTCCCCATTTGCGGTACTTTGGACGAACACAGAGATCGACAATGTACAGCGTGTTGCCATCCGGCTGGTGGTTACGAATATAGCCGTCATCCGTTACTTCGGCCCAAGTATGCCTTGCTGGATGTGCGGGGTCCCACTGCATCCGTAGCGAGGTCATTGAACCAGCCAATTCTCCATCGACTTCAATACAGATGGCACCCTCCGGGTAATGCTGCACATGACTGGTGAGCTGCTCGTGACTCCAGAGCAGCTCTTCCGGATAAGGAGGAGGAAACTCTCCGCCTGAATACGAATGAGTTCCTCAAAGTCGGCTGCAACATAATTGCGAACGACTGCCTTTACCCTTTTGCCACTTTGCTCCGGGTCGGTGATCAACATTTCTTTTGTATACATCTTGCCGGATCGCCCCTTTCCACTGACAAATGAATTCCTGCTATGTTCCGTTCGACTATAAAAGTTGCTGTTTACTCCCAATCGGTATACAGATCGGTACGGCGGTCACGCCAGGTCGTTACCGATCCACGTTCACGTACCTCATACAGCAAATCCAGATCCAGATCGGCGGTCACGATCATATCGTTGTTAATCTCACCCTCAGCCAGAATGCCACGTGGCGGAAACGGGATATCATTTGGCGTAATAATTGCAGCCTGTCCATAGTTGGCACGCATGAAGTCAACGGTTGGCAGGTTACCCACTGTTCCGGTTAACACAACATACACCTGATTCTCCACCGCTCGGGCATGACTCGTATAACGCACACGATAGAAACCGTGGCGATCGTCCGTGCAGGAAGGACAGAAAATCACGTCAGCGCCTTTCGCTTTGGCCATCCGTACAATTTCCGGGAATTCAATATCGTAACAGGTCAGCATGGCAATACGGCCTTTATCGGTGTCGAACACCTCAAGTCCATCTCCGGGAGCCATGTTCCATTCCTGTACTTCGGTTGGCGTAATGTGAATCTTGTCCTGGCGCACGATGCGACCATCCGGGTAGAACATGTGGGCTGTATTATATAACTTCCCTTCACGGCGAATGACGTGGGTTCCCCGATGACGTGCATGCCGTACTTGGCAGCAAGTGACGTGAACAGTTGTTCATATTGTTCCGTAAAGTTTGGCAGATCCTCAATCGTCAGTGCATTGCCTTGTTTGTCCCCAATGGACATTAACTGCGTTGTGAAAAATTCCGGGAACAGCACAAATTCGGTTCCGTATTCGCTCGCTGTCCGTATGTAATGCTCAGCCTGAGCGGCGAACTGCTCAAACGAGCTGATTGTGTGCAATTGGTATTGTACAGCGGATACCCGCAATTTCATGTTCGTACACCTCCATCATGATTATGCATCCATTGTAACAACGATCCGGGGTCAACAAAAGAGTATTTACACTGGGCACTACAATGACAGAACAACCTTCCGATCTCTTCCTTACTCACCCAGCATCGACTGTGTGAATCCGATCCACTCTCTCGTGGCAAATGAAAGATAACGATCCTTCCGCCAAATCATACCGAGCTGCCATGGAATCACTGGTTCCACCACCGGTATAATGCGCACGCGCATATGGTCCACCTCACGACAGATCGTCTCCGGTAGTAAAGCTACACCCAGATTGGCGGCAACCATCGCGCTGAGCAGATCCCACTGAGAGCTCTCATATACCACCCGGGGCTGGAACCCGGCATGCTGACAGGCCACAATAATCCGGTCATGCAACGCAAAATCTTCCCGAAACAGCACAAAGGCGTCGTTTTCCAGTTCATGCAGCGCAACCGACTCTTTCCCCGCAAGTGGATGTGAAGGGTGTACGAGCAGGTTCAGCTTCTCTTTGACAAACACAAAATGATCCAACAGCTCATCCACGGTTGGCAGTACGGCAACGCCAATATCCAGTGCACCACTGATCACATCGGCCTCCACTTTTTGGCGCCATCCTCAAACAGCTGAATGGTCACCTGCGGGTAGGCTTTGTGAAATTCGCCAATGATCATGGGGAAAAAGCTGGACCCCACCATCGGCGGCAACCCAATCCGCAGATGACCTTTCTTCAAATTCATCAGATCGTCCAATTCGGACGACAGACTGCGGAATGATTTTTCAATCTCAAGTGCCTGCCGAAAAAACACATGGCCCGCATCGGTTAGCTCCACCTTTTTGCCATAACGGTCCAGTAGCGTGATCCCCAATTCCTCTTCAAGACTCTTGACCGTCTTGCTGATCGTGGGCTGGGTGATATACAGCACCTCGGCGGCTTTTGTGAAGCTCTGCTGCCGGGCAACTTCCAGAAAATATTGCAAATGGCGGATATCCATCGGTTGATTCCCACCTCTCATAGATAAATGGAATAGTAAACATTCTTAATATGCATTTTACTCATGAAAGAATGCCATGTAAAATTTGTGATATCAAACAACGTTTCCATTCATTTTCATAATAACTCAAACGATTACGTTGATTATACAAGGAGGGATTGAAGTGAAAAAATGGGGCCTTGGTATTGCACAGGTTGCGCTCTTAATGGTTTTTTCACTGCTCATGGACCTGCTGGCCCGTACTCTCCATCTTCCTGTACCGGGTTCGATACTCGGTATGGTTGTGTTATTCATTCTGCTTCAGACCCGTGTCGTGAAGCTGCGCTGGATTGAAGTTGGAGCTGCCTGGCTGCTCGGTGAACTATTGTTATTTTTTATCCCGTCAGCCGTTGGCATTATGAACTATATGCCCATGTTGGAGCATGACGGATTGCAAATTTTATTCATCGTACTGCTTAGTACTTTCCTGGTCATGTCCTGCACAGGACTGGTTGCTACACGAATTGCCAAACGAAAGGAGCGTCACACCGGATGATTGGATTTCTCTGTCTCTTGTTAACCGTCGGTATCTATGGGGTCGCCAAACGAATGTATCGTAATCTGCCCAAGGTATATCTGTCACCGTTGCTCATTACGCCGCTGCTTGTCGTTGGCATATTGCTCGCAACGGGAACGGATTATACCACGTATAGCAGTGGTGGCAAATGGCTGAGTCTGCTTCTTCAACCGGCCACCGTGGCTTTTGCCGTACCGCTATATACCTTTTTCCATGTACTCAAAAACATATTTCCGAGATTGTCTTCAGTGTCATGACTGGCTCGGTCGTTGCCGTACTTTCTTCTGCCCTGCTCGCCAAATGGTTGCGCCTGGATTCCGGTCTCATTCATAGTCTGATCCCAAGATCGATTACCACCCCAATTGCCATGAACGTTTCGGCTACCATCGGTGGCATACCCGCAGTGACAGCTGTTTTTGTTATTATGACTGGTCTGCTCGGAGTGATTATGGGACCTTCTATCGTCAAAATGCTGCGCATCGATGGGGAGATTGCACGAGGCACACTGTTTGGAACCGGTGCCCATGGCACAGGGACATCCAAGGCATTTGAACTAAGTTCCCTGACTGGTACCATTTCCAGCATCTCCATGGTGCTCGCTGCATTATTCACTTTAGCCGTTGCCCCCATCCTTTCCAAACTTATTTTCCCATAATAGATGGAATTATCCCACTTTTTTGAAATATTATTGTTGTATTAAAGCCCTTTCTTCCTTACAATAAGGACAGGTTTTAATTGTGAATATTGCGGAGGAGATGCGATGAAAAGAACCGGAATGAAGAGATCTCTGGACCGTCTTGGACGAATTGTCCTTCCCAAAGAAATGCGGGATACGATGGAAATCCATATCGGCGATCCGCTTGAGTTTTTCATTGAAGGAAAGAGTTGATTTTACGAAAGTACAAATCAACATTATGTATTTTTGCGGTGATGTAGATACGGAAATGTATTTCAAAGAACAATTCATCTGCCGGACTTGTGCAATTCAATTAAAACACCCGGATGACTCTCCCGACTGGTTCGTACCTCAGAACAAACAGGCTCCTGCACCCGTGGAGCGTCCTGCTTCCAAATCCGCCTCAGTCTCATCTCCCGCTAGGGAAGAAGGGACCACAGCTGACAACCAAGAATACCCGGATCTGCGGCCGAAGACGGCACGCATGCTGCAACAGATGAAAGAAATTGTTGAACAGAATCCCGGTTTGGCTCAACAGCAAATTGCGGAAAAGCTTGGCATCAGCCAGGGACGCGTCTCTCAATTAAAAAAGTTACTATAATCAAAATGGCATTTGATCATTTATAGTCAGAAGACCTTCCAATCCAGGAAGTCCCGCTGCAAGAGAACCCGTTGTTTTTCGTGGGTTCTTCTTTTTTATATCCATATCGTAATGGAAAGGAGTTCTATGGATAAAATTCTGTATTTATCACAATTCGAGCTCATGTCCTCCTTGTCCGAGACGGACCTGATTGAAATGGATGGGATGACTTCTATTACGACCATACCCAAAAACAGACAGATCCAGACACCCGATACGTTTACAGAAGGTTTCTATTTTGTAAAACGGGGAAAGGTTCGTTTATATACATTAAATCCGGAGGGCAAGCAGTTCACTCTCGATATTTTGACGGAAGGTAACGTGTTTGGAGAAATGAACGGAATCTCACTCGGAACACGCGCCGTTTATATCGAAACGATGGAGGAGTGTGATATTTGCCTGATGAACAAACAACGTTTTGAACAGTTTCTGATTGAACACCCGGAATTCATGATGAGACTGATGAACGTGCTAAGCGAGCGGATCAAACGAATGAGCGAGTTGACACAGACGCTTGCACTCGGAAACCTGCATGAAAAGGTGATACATAATCTCTTCCGGCTGGCAGAACAGATGGGATGGATCGAAGAAGATGAGTTCTGCAAAATTCAACTCGCACTGACCCATCAGGAGATTGCCTGGATGGCAGGAGCCACACGGGAATCGGTCACCGTCGCCATGCAAGAGTTAGCAAGAGCAGGCCGAATTCGTACCGGATTCAAGTCAGTTTCCCTTCATCGTGACGAAATCGCCACCCTTCGGAAAATCATTGCCCACTTGTAAGATGCCTTACATCCCTGTCCTCCAGCAAGTTGTAACGTATAACTCATGAAGTTATACAACCAAGGAGGAATCTACTGTTGGATGCCAAGCCAGATCTATTTATCCCTGAAAACATTCTTCTTCGTAAAGGTGCCCGTAAAGCAACGGAAATCCCTGAGCATATCCGCAATTGGCTACAAGCAGGACGTATCGAATCGGTCAATCTGACCGAATGGCTGGCTGTAGATCATGTTTCTCTTTTTCAGAAGGTTACCCATGAATGGGGAATGGATGCCGAAACCAGAGTAATTACAGAGCAGTTAACACAGATGGATGAGCAGCGGATCATGAAAATCATCCCGGCCATAGCCATGCAATGGCTTGATCTGTTGAATCGCCTAACTATCAATGAACGAGCAAATCTCTTTCGTTCCATTGCAGAGCATCGTTCAGACAGTGTTCGCTGCTGGGCGGCTTATATCATTGGGCTGGATTCCGGTCTGAATCTGACTGAAAAGTTAGAACATATTCTGCCCTTTGCAGCAGATCATCACTTTGGTGTAAGAGAAATCGCCTGGATGGCTGTACGGGAGTCCATTTCTGCCGAATTATCCTCAGCCTTGCAACAGTTATTCCCATTGAGCGTTGACCCTGATCCACTGATCCGTCGCTTTGCCATAGAATCAATCAGACCTCGTGGCGTCTGGGCCAAGCATATTCAGGAGTTAAAAGAAAATCCGGCCATGGCCCTTCCCTTGCTTGACGCGGTGAAATCCGATGCCCATAAGTATGTGCAGGATTCGGTAAGTAACTGGCTGAACGACGCCAGCAAGACGAATCCAGAGTGGGTGCGGCTGGTCTGCGCCACTTGGACTCAGCAGTCAGATACCCAACATACGCGGCGAATCGTTACACGTGCCACGCGAAGTCTTACATAAAAAGATGACCACCGCTCACTGGCAGTGGTCATCTTCTGCATAGGCATCCGCGTTTACATTCCTTTTGACAGGAATACCTTTTCCACGGTAAATAGCCCAATTACGTTCCCTCTTATCTTTAACTTAAGCCTGAATCGCGTCCATCTGGCCTTCTTCTTCCGCTTCCAATCTGCGCATACCTACCACCAGGACAATAATGTTAGCTACCAACAACACAGCCGGGAACGGAACAGCCGCGTATTGTGCATAGATCAGATGACTTCCCACGGCCCCAATCAGAATGAATGTCAGTATGCCAGAAGCCAGGATGCGAGTCCGTGGAATCAGCAATCCTACTGCACTAAGTAACTCCGCAGCGCCCAGCAGATACATGGTCCATGTCGGATAAGAGAAACTTTCGAATGTCTGAATCATCATGTCTGCCCCACTAATCTTGTTAAACCCTGTCATGACAAACACACCTGCAAGAATAACTAGAAAAATATAACCCAAAATTTTGTTCATATGTAGATCCTCCTGTACAAATTATATGTTCCTACTATGTAATGATTATTTGTGCTGCACATTGTAAAAAAAGAATCTATGTAAAAGTTCCCAAAGGTCACTCTGTTTTCAACCGTTTAGCCGAGTTCAATTTTCAGAATAGTACGCGTTCATATTATACGTATTATTTATCACCAACTTACTTTTATGAAGTTAGTATATAATAATAATATAATTTCTTCAAGTAATTTTTCGCTGTATGATGTATAATACATACAAAAGGTATGTTACAGTATATTTTGTAGTAACCCTCATTTATATGGATGTCCTATATTCTTAAAGCGGCAGAAACCATGTCCTTTCATATACAACCTGCGAAAAAATAACCATGAATCGAGGTGAATACGTTGAAGCTGAAAAAAGTAAAAGCACCAAGTCCCTGTATGATCACTCAAGCCATAGATATCATAGGCAAGAAGTGGGTACTGTTAATCATGTACCAACTGTTGTCCGGACCCAAGCGGTTTACGGAGCTTGAAGCAGAGATGGCGATCAGTGGACGACTTTTATCGGAGCGATTGAAGGAAATGGAGACGGAAGGTATCGTAACCCGACACATGTTTCCCGAGATACCTCCCCGTGTAGAGTATGAATTGACACCGAAAGGCAGAGCCATTGAACCTGTCATTGATCAGATCTACAGTTGGTCATCCGACTGGTTGAAACAGCAGAAATCCGAGTAGTTGAATTGCTACTTAATAATCTCTACTCAACACAAATACGCCTGAATCAGGCTGATCTGCGGATCATTCCCTGATTCAGGCATATTTATATTACCTTCAACCTTTTAATGAGAGAGATGCTTTGAAGGCTGAAGCTGTACAGGCAGACCGGAATCTGCCGATGCCAGCGCCGCCGTAGTAATCTCCTGTGTACGGCAGGCATCCGCATAATCGGACAGAATTCGTGAACGGTCTCCCGTACGCAGGGCATGAATGAACGCTTCATTCTCACGCTCGTATGGATTATGTCCTGCCGGAATCTCCAGACCTGCCATCGCATGTTTTGCGGCACTTGGCAGAAGCAAACGTTCTGGCGTCCAATCCCACACACCTGCATCCGTGTAGAACTGGAGCCCAGCGCCCCCTCTCCGTCTGGCAACAGACATGTATTGGCGATACTGGCAATCGCTCCACTTTCCAGCTTGAGCGTCACATTCGCCACATCAGCAACGGTCACATGCTCATGCTTCTCATGCATGCTTCGCTGAGCTGCTACAGCATATACCTCCGTAACTTCTCCTGCACAATACCGAAGCAAGTCTACAATATGTGTAGTTTGCTCTACGAATTGTCCTCCTGAACCGTCCTGACGCCGCCACCAGGCGACCCTGGCATTCCGCCCATCCAGCGGCCAAGTGCCATGCCGACCGTCTGTTCTTTCATCGACTGCTGCAGGACCTGCGCGGCCTCCTGATAACGGAAATGGTATCCTACAGAGGTTAACAATCCGCTCTTTTGCACCTGATCCAACACCTGACGCGGAACATCCATTCCGGTGCTCAAAGGTTTCTCCACCAGGAATGGAATACCACGGCGGATTAATTCGGACTCAATCGATCCGTGAGACATCGGAGGCACACAGATATACACCGCATCCAGCTTCTCACCATCCAGCATATGTTCAAGTTCCCCGTAACCAACAGCATCATAAACGGAGGCCATAGCCTCTGCCTTTTCGAGCGATGTTCCACAGACACTCGCAACACGAACACCTTCCATCCGTGCGAGAATATCCGCGTGTACCTTACTGAACCAGCCTGTTCCAATGATTCCGATCTGTAATGTCATGGATGTAATCCCCTCTCTATGTTACACGCTTACATGTTCCATTCGACTCTCGATCTTGAAATCCTGCCTCAGATTTTGCCGGATGCTTCCAGCAACAGCTGATCCAGTTCCTGTGTATGTTTAACCTCTTCCTCTTCAGACCAGTTCAAACGACCTGCCATATACGAGATAACCGCTGCTTTATAGCGACGAACTTCATCAATACGGAAGAATAAATCACCTGTTCTTCGTACCAAAAATCAGACGGGGTTACAGCCATCTCTTCATCAATCGCGTAACTTAACATCAACAGTAGCTCCTGTGGCATGCCATGAAGCTCGGACTTGGTGCGTGGATCGGGCATTCGCTCATATAGTGCCTCCACATTGGAACCATACGTGCGGACCAGTCGCTCCGCAGCAGGTCGAGCAAGTCCCAAGGCAACACCATCCTTGATCTTGCGTTCCGCATACGATACAAATCCAGCCGATCCCCCTACATCACCGCCGGAGATGGGCATCTTCTTCGTTACACAAGGGCCTATGGAATGCCCGCTCTCCTGCTCCATCTGGCGTGCGACCAGATCAACGACCATCTCGGCCATTTTACGGTATCCGGTTAATTTGCCCCCGGCAATCGTAATCAGATTGGATTCGGATACCCAGACTTCATCTTTACGTGAAATTTCGGAAGGATTCTTGCCTTCCTCATGGATTAGTGGACGTACACCCGCCCATCCGGATTCCACATCCTCGGTACCAATCCGTACATCTGGAAACATGCCATTGACTGCATTAATGACATAATCACGGTCGGAGTCGGAAATTTGGGGGTGTGCAGGATCGTCCTGATATACGGTGTCGGTTGTCCCCACATAGGTTTTGCCATCACGCGGGACAGCAAACACCATTCGACCATCTGGTGTATCAAAATAAACCGCCTGTCTTAGCGGGAATCGTTTACCATCAAAGACCAAATGGATGCCTTTGGTCATCTGTAGCGTTTTCCCCTGGCGCGAACCATCCAATTCCCGCAGACCGTCCACCCATGGACCGGAAGCGTTGATCACCTTGCTTGCTTTTAGCGTATAGGTCTGCCCATCGATCTGATCAATAGCTTCAATACCTGTAATCTTGCCATTCTCCTTCAGGAAACCTTTCGCCTTAACGTAGTTCACTGCCTGTACCCCACGTTTGACAGCTTCTTTCATGACTTCAATGGTGAGCCTGGCATCGTCTGTCCGGTACTCCACATAGAGCCCACCACCTAACAGTCCCTGCTTGCGTAGTAAAGGTTCACTATCTGACACCGCTCCAGCATTCAACATTTGGCGCCGTTCACTGCGCTTCACCCCGGCGAGCCGATCATACACCATCAGTCCAATGGACGTGCTGAAGCGGCCGAACGTACCTGCCGTATAGATCGGTAGCAACATCGGTTCTGGCGTGGTCACATGTGGCCCATTCTCGTAGACTACAGCCCGCTCCCGTCCTACCTCAGCAACCATCTTCACTTCATATTGCTTCAAATAACGCAATCCGCCATGGACAAGTTTGGTCGATCGACTGGATGTACCTGCTGCGAAATCCTGCATTTCTACAAGCGCTGTCTTCAATCCACGGGAAGCCGCGTCCAATGCAATCCCTGCGCCTGTAATCCCACCACCAATAATTAATACGTCAAAATGTACATTCGCCATGTTTTGCAAATATTCGGTCCGGTGTGCTGACGAGAACGTTTCTGTCATTCTTGAACCTCCTATTGATTTTCTCAATTTTTCCGTAAAAAAAACAAAAAAAGGACCACGTCATTCGCTCAGCAATTGCTGAGCGGCACGTGGTCCCTCCCGATCTCCAGACATCATTTTTTAACTTGTGCCTTTATCCTATCACAGATTTTTGACGGCGTGAAGTCCTGAAATGACACATTATTCAAAAAAATTCAAAAAGTTGTTCTGCCAAAGGATGGAATTTCAAATGAATCCACTAACCTTGTTTTTTCCTTATAGTGGATATATATTTTACCTTCTCCAGGAAGAATAACCCTGTAAATCATGCATCATTTTCCACCAGTAAATATCATTTATAACATATGTTTAGTTAAAAAGTACAAATACCCACCCAAGAAATATTCATTTCATTCCTCTTATTTAGCATTTTTCATAATTCGAACCATTCCGCTCACGGGTACAAAAGTTGGACAGGAAGAAGCATCCTGATCCAACCAGTGTATAGACGAACAAAATCATTTCGATCTATTTCTTGCTGATTTGAAGACGCTCAGGTGATTTATGCAAAATGCTTATTTAAAAGCCATTGCTGCGTTCACTGCACGCTTCCAGCCTGCATACAGTTCTATTCGTTGTTGCTCAGCCATAACAGGCTGGAAGACACGCTCCGTATTTTCATGATCGGTCAATTCATCCGCACTCGTCCAATATCCAACCGCTAATCCTGCCAGATAAGCCGCACCCAATGCAGTTGTTTCATTCACCGTTGGGCGTTCGACAGGAATGCCCAGAATATCACTCTGGAACTGCATGAGAAAATCATTGGCCGCCGCTCCTCCATCTACACGCAGAGCATGCACAGGAATACCCGAGTCGGATTCCATTGCCTCCAGTACATCTTTGGTCTGATACGCCAACGCCTCAAGCGTAGCACGGATAAAGTGTTCCTTCGTCGTGCCTCGTGTCAGACCAAACACCGCACCCTTAACTTCACTATCCCAATACGGACTGCCCAGTCCCACAAATGCAGGTACCATATAAACGCCGTCTGTCGAAGGCACACGTGAGGCGTAATCCTCGCTATCTTTTGAAGAGCGAAGCATCCTTAATCCGTCACGCAGCCACTGAACCGCTGAACCTGCAACAAAAATGCTGCCTTCGAGCGCATATTCAACCTTGCCATTCATCCCCCAGGCAATCGTTGTAATCAGTCCATGATTGGATTGTACCGGGGTCTCTCCCGTATTCATAAGCATAAAACAACCGGTACCATATGTATTTTTCATGCTACCCTTGGTGTAACACCCCTGACCAAACATCGCTGCCTGTTGATCTCCTGCCGCTCCCGCAATCGGAATCCGATGACCGAAGAAATGATAATCTGTCGTGTGTGCATACACCTCGGATGAACCTCGTACTTCTGGCAGCATGGCCTTAGGAATGTCGAGGATATCCAACAATTCGTCATCCCATTGCAGATCATAGATGTTATAGATTAGGGTACGTGAGGCATTGGATATATCCGTGACATGTGTCCCCCGCTCAGTTTCCAGATCAGCCAGCTATCAATCGTGCCAAACAGCACTTCACCCTTCTCTGCCCGCTCCCGGGCACCAGGGACATGATCCAGAATCCACTTAATCTTTGTTCCCGAGAAGTAGGGATCGATTAATAATCCTGTTTTACGGCGGAAAAGGTCCCCGAGACCCTGCGTCTTCAATTCTTCACAGATATCTGCGGTCTGTCTGGATTGCCATACCACTGCATTATAGATGGGTCTGCCTGTTTCTTTGTCCCATACCACAACCGTCTCCCGCTGATTGGTAATTCCAATTCCGGCAATCTGAACAGGTTTGATTCCGCTCTCTGCCAGACATGAAGCCATCACGGCAAGAATGGAACTCCAGATTTCGTTGGCATTCTGCTCTACCCAGCCCGGTTTGGGGAAATATTGAGGGAATTCCTGCTGTGCAATGTGCACGATCTCTCCGCCACGGTTAAACAGAATAGCTCGGGAGCTTGTTGTTCCCTGATCCAGAGCCAATATATATTTTTCCATACAGCCAACCTCCTGTTGTGGGTTCTTTTTACGGTGTAAGCGATTTCTCGAAGTGTCGAATCAGATCTGCATTGGATGTGGTCACTGCCGTAGCCCCGACGCCAAGCGCAAGTTCGACCTCTTCCGGTGAACGGATCAATCCCCCCAATAATGGGTATCCCTGTACGCACAGATACTTCCGCAATAATATGCGGAATGACGCCAGGTAATACTTCAATATAATCCGGTTGGGTTTTGGCCAGCAACAGATAACTTTTCTCCAGCGCATGGGTATCCAGTAGAAAAATACGTTGAATCGCTGTAATGCCTTTCTGCTTGGCCTTCTGAATGACACTCGCTCGCGTAGAGATCAGTCCTGCCGGGCGAATGTGCTGACACAGATACTCTGCCGCATACTCATCGTTTTTTAAACCCTGAACCAAATCTGCATGCAAAAGTATCTTCTTGTCATACCGCCGCGCCTCGTCCATTACACTCTGAAGCTGTGCAATATGGGTTTCCAGCATCACCCCATAGGTATAAGGGCCTTCAATCATCGCTTCAAACTGCTTCATGCTCTTTGCAGCCGGCAATATACGTTGTCCCTCAAATGGCACCTTGGTTCCTCCCGCATTTATCAGATGACTATATTGTATAATCCGCACTGTGGGAACGGCAAGCCATTCCATGAATCGGGAAAACCTGAACGCTACCCTGTTCTCCATACCAAAAAGCCGCTGCTGTACTTTTCCATAACGGAGAGTACCACAACGACTAATCAACTAATCGATTACGTCTATTAATAATAATTAAGCCTGCGCATGCGGAAGCAACGTCTCTGCCCCAGCCCAGCCATCACTTTCCGCCAAGTGACCGGAACGATTCACTTTCGTTTGCAGATACTTCTCGTTAAAAGCAGAACGATCTCCCCACAGCGGAACACGTCCGCCCACATTTAATCCCGCTTCCTGCAAGGCAGCCAGCTTCCGTGGATTGTTGGTGATCAAGGTAACCGGTGCGGTGCGAAGTGCACGCAACACAGCAATCGCATCGTCATAATTACGAGCATCGTCTGTGAATCCAAGCTGCAAGTTTGCATCTACCGTATCCAGACCTTCTTCTTGCAAAATGTACGCCATGGCTTTGCTGAACAGACCAATGCCACGTCCTTCATGGTTGGCAAGGTAGAACAGTGCGCCCGCTCCGTGAGCGGCGATCATTTTCATGGATTGCTCCAATTGGAAGCCGCAATCACAGCGTTTGCTGCCAAAGATGTCGCCTGTATGACAGATGCTATGCATCCGGATCAGCGCTTCTTGTGCTTCAGCAAAGTCACCATACACCAGAACACTGGATTGTTGACGCTCTGCCAGTTCAGCAGCAGCAAGAGATTCGATTAACTCGCCGCTCTCCATCGCTTTGTCCGATTTCATCCAGCTGTACCACTGGAATGTCTTGGTCTCCCCATCGAGGTTAACCGGAAGCTTGATTGGTCCCACCAGGTATATGAACTCTTTTCCACTCGGAAAAGTCTGAATTTTGGGGGCAAGCAGTTGAATAATATGTGAATTGATCATTGTCGTTCCTCCTGTTTAGGCCAACTTGTATGTTGATTGATTCGCATCCAGCGTGAAATTGGATCACTTGGATGTTATATAGTACGTATCTATATTATTCTCATCATCATTAGTTACTTTATGTAAGTTAGTTTAGAATAAAAATTATAAAGTGTCAAGTAACTTTTATTTTTAAAGTAACTACTAAAATTATGTTACGCAACGGACACAAATATGTGTTTCATTTTAGGAATATTGGGTATGAGTTTATAAACTGCTCATACACTAATGTTGTAGTCCAAAGCACTTCATGCCTCGAACTTAACGATGAGGGGTAATACACATGATCCGCCGGAAAAGAACATGCTGGACAGCCATACTGATGGTCTGCGTCCTGCTCATAAGCGGATGCTCCATCTGGCCCGGACAGGACGATTCAGCGAACAACAAAAGGTAGCGCTTACATTATGGTACTGGAATCGGTCCATCGATGATAAGTTGCTTGCCAGGGCTAAGGAAAAATTCCCCAATATCGAACTGACAGCTCAGAAAATCGGCGGTGATTTCAAAGCAAAGCTCAAAACAACACTCGCTGCACGCTCAGGTGAACCAGACATTGTCGCATTGAACGACTGGATCATGGAGCTTTTCCCCAGTGAGGACCGTTTCTATAATCTGTATGATCTCGGTGCAGGAGATATTGAAGACCAATATCTGCCGTGGAAATGGAAGCAAGGCGTTACGCCAAGCGGACAGATGATTGGTTTCCCGATGGATACGGGACCAACAGCCCTCTTCTACCGAGAAGATCTGTTCAAAGAGGCCGGATTGCCATCTGATCCCGAAGACGTTACACGCCAGATCAACAGCTGGGATGCATATGCTGCTGCCGGAGAACAGCTCAAGGAGAAATTCGGAGGCAAGGTTTTTCTAACCGACAATATTGCAACCGTTTACAACCAAGTCATATCGCAGTCTGCTGAGCGTTACTTCCGGCCGGACGGGTCCTTTATCGGCATGGATTCCCCTACTGTGGGCAAGAGCTGGGATACGGCCGTTGCTTTTAAAGAAAAGGGACTGCTTGCCAATGCAGATGGCTGGACTCAGGCTGGAACGCCGCGATGAATAATGGTGAAATCGCCTCTTTCGTAGGTGCTGTCTGGATGAAACAAGTTCTTCAGGAAGCCGCTCCGGATACATCCGGGAAGTGGCGTGTCGCTCGGGCACCAGGGGAGATGGCAATAACGGAGGATCATTCCTGTCCATCCTGAAGTCGAGTGAACATCCTCAGGAAGCCTTTGAACTGGTTCGCTGGCTGCAAAGTCCCGAAAATCAACTGGAGCAATATCAGACATTGAACCTTTTCCCTTCTGCACCAGGTGTGTTTGATGATCCTGCCATGAAAGAAAAAGAACCTTTCTTCGGTGGACAGGCGACAGGGCCTGTATTTGCCGAATCGGCACAGGAGGTGCCGGATGCTTTCTTTGGCGAACGATACCCATCCGTACACAACATTATCACCCGGCGGCTGAATGATGTCGCGAAGCAAAATGCCGATCCACAGCAAGTCTGGACAGATACGGTACACCGCGTCGAGCGGGAATTGCAGCGTTAACCTGAAGAACGTGTGGTTTCGTTATCCGCAAAGGAGGAATTCATATGGCTGTAACTGAACCTCGTCTTACTCCCGATCCCGGACATGCAAGACCTGATCTGGATCGGCAGAAGTCACTATGGGCGAGAATGTGGGAGCATCGTGCACTCTATGTTGCGATATCGCCGTTTTATATTCTGTTTGCAGTATTTGGGCTGTTCCCGATTGGGTTCTCACTCTATCTGGCTTTTCATAAATGGGATGGCATCGGTGTCATGACGTACAACGGGTTCAACAACTTCAAATACATGCTGACCGATGCCGAGTTCTGGCAAGCCGTGGGCAACACGTTCATGATCTGGATCTATTCGACGATTCCGATGCTCTTCTTCGCCCTGATTATTGCCTTTTTGCTACATGCACCATTTGTGAAGTTCCGTACCCTGTTTCGGGTCGGTTATTTCCTGCCAAACGTCACGTCCATCGTAGCGGTAGCCATTATCTTCGGTGCCTTATTTGCCAACAATTATGGTTTTCTCAATTATCTGTTGCAGTCGGTCGGGCTACCGGTTGTGGAGTGGCTTAATGCACCATGGGGCATTAAAGTCGCAATCTCCTCCATGGTTGTCTGGCGCTGGACCGGATATAACGCCGTCATCTACCTGGCCGGACTTCAGAGTATCCCGCAGACATTATACGAAGCGGCCAAGATTGACGGCGCATCAGCGATACAGTCCTTTTTCCGAATTACGATTCCGATGCTGCGTCCTGTGATCCTGTTCACGGTCATTACGTCAACGATTGGCGGTATGCAGCTATTCACCGAGCCGCAAGTATTGGTGGGCAATGATGGTGGCGCGGGTGCAGCAGGCATGACGATTGTACTCTACCTCTACCGTGAGTCCTTCATTAACAATTACTTCGGATATGGCGCTGCTGTTGGCTGGGGTATGTTCCTCATTATCGCCCTGTTCTCGATTGTGAACTGGAAGCTTGTTCAAGGCAAATCATCCTGATGTGACAAGGGGAGCGCTTATGGCGTCCAAACACCTCAAATCGCTGGTGTTGTATACCGGTCTTATCGGGGGCATGCTCATATCCATGTTCCCGTTCTATTGGCTGATTGTAATGTCCACCCGGACAACGTCCGATATCTACAAGTTCCCACCTCAGCTCTGGTTCGGGGGTGAACTATGGAATAATATTACGCGCGTATTGCAGCAGATTGATTTCTGGGGCGCCTTTCTGAATACGCTGTTTGTGTCGGGCCTTGTGACCATACTTGTACTGTTTTTTGATTCACTGGCGGGGTTTGCGTTTGCGAAGTTCGAATTTCCCGGCAAAAAGTGGCTCTTCATCTTGCTGCTTGCTACCATGATGGTGCCTTCCCAGCTGTCGCTGGTGCCTTCCTTCGTACTCATGGCCACGTTCGGTTGGGTTGGTTCCTTCAAAGCCCTCATTATTCCGGGCATGGTGAACGCCTTCGGTATCTTCTGGATTCGTCAGTATGCCACGGAGTCGATTCCGAACGATCTGCTGGATGCGGGTCGCATCGATGGCTGTAATTTCTTCCGACTCTATTGGAACGTGGCGCTGCCAATTCTGCGACCTGCCTTTGCTTTCCTTGGCGCGTTCACCTTTATCGGCGTATGGAATGATTATCTGTGGCCGTTGATCGTCCTGACGGATGAACGCAAATACACGTTGCAGATTGCATTGTCTCAATTAAACGGGCTGTATAACACAGACTATGCGATGGTCATCGCAGGTACGTTGCTTGCCGTCATTCCGCTCATCGTTATGTTCCTGTTCATCAGCCGCCAGTTTATCTCGGATATTGCCGCAGGAGCAGTGAAGGACTAGGGTTCTGCATTTTGATCCATCCCTCAAGTCTGATATTCTTATCTATAGATGAAATAACAGATGCCATATAAGTTGGATGAATAGCGCCACGTGCACAAAGGGGACAGAAAGGGCCTGAAGAAATGGAGTTAAAAGCTTTCCAGAGGAAAGCTACTTCGAAAGCATATGCTTCGCATTTACGCGATCGGAAGGCTTTCTGTACCCGAAGTATGAACGTGTAACAGCATTCATTCACTTATATATTCAAGAAAGAGGGATGACAAAATGGCTTCTTCACCCTATATGATCGGCGTAGATATCGGCACGACCTCCACCAAGGCCGTCTTGTTCGAACAGAACGGAACCATTGTGGCACAAGGCAGTGCCGATTATCCGCTGCACACCCCCACACCTGCGATTGCGGAGCAGGATGCGGAAGATATTTTCAAAGCAGTCATTACATCGGTTAAACAGGCCACTTCCAAAGCGGGAGTGAAGCCAGAGGACATCCTGTTTGTATCCTTCAGTTCGGCCATGCACAGCATTCTGCCTGTCGATCAACACGGCACACCGCTGATGCGGGCCATGACATGGGCAGATAATCGCAGTGCCGAGTGGACCGAAGTACTCAAATCCGAGATGAATGGTCACGAAATCTATCTGAGAACAGGTACGCCGATTCATCCGATGTCCCCACTCACCAAGATCATGTGGCTCACCCGGGATCAACCAGAACTTTTCAGACAGACGTACAAATTCATATCCATGAAAGAATATGTCTTCTATAAATTATTTTCTGAATACGTCATTGATCACTCCATGGCCTCCGCCACCGGACTCATGAATCTGGAGAAACTCGACTGGGATGCAGAAGCGCTGCATGTGGCGGGCATTACGCCGGAACACCTGTCCCGATTGGTTCCAACCACACATGTGCTGAAACATGGATTGCACCCGGAGTACGCCAAGGAGATGGGCATTGCGGTCACCACACCGTTTGTCATCGGTGCAAGTGATGGTGTGCTTTCCAATCTGGGCGTGAACGCCATTGATCCGGGTGTCGTGGCCGTGACTATTGGTACCAGTGGAGCGATTCGTACGGTCGTAGATAAACCGGTGACCGATCCGAAAGGACGCTTCTTCTGTTATGCACTCACGGAGGATGCATGGGTCATTGGCGGACCAGTGAACAACGGCGGTGTTATTTTCCGCTGGATTCGGGACGAGTTTGCAGCTTCCGAGGTCGAGACAGCGAAACGGCTTGGCATTGATCCGTATGAAGTGCTCACTCGTGTTGCGGAAAATGTACCTCCCGGTTCGGAAGGTCTCTTGTTCCATCCGTACATGACAGGTGAGCGGGCTCCGCTCTGGAATCCGAACGCCCGCGGCTCGT
This sequence comes from Paenibacillus sp. OVF10, assembly GCA_022836915.1. Classification (GTDB taxonomy): domain Bacteria; phylum Bacillota; class Bacilli; order Paenibacillales; family Paenibacillaceae; genus Paenibacillus. The sequence goes on from CP094668.1 coordinate 237,864, forward strand.
TCTTCGGCCTGACGCTACACCATAAGAAAGAACATATGATTCGCGCTGCGCTCGAAGGTGTATTGTTCAACCTATACACGGTCATGCTGGCGATTGAAGAAAAGATCGGTCGTCCGAAAAAATTCAGGCGACAGGCGGCTTCGCCCGCTCTGAGTTGTGGCGCCAGATGATGGCCGATATTTTCGATCAGGATGTCATCATTCCTGAAAGTATCGAAAGCTCCTGCCTCGGCGCAGCCGTACTGGGCTTGTACGCCCTTGGCCGCATCGATTCCCTGAGTGCCGTCTCCGGCATGATCGGATCGACACACCGGCACCAACCAGACCCGGACAGTGTCCGTGTCTACCGTGAACTGCTGCCCATCTTTATCCGCATCTCCCGCAAATTCGAAGAAGAGTATGCGGATATTGCGGCTTTTCAGAATAAGACGATGCAGGGGTAGAGAAGGCGTGGGATGGCATACAGGATGACGGAGGATGGGACGGTTTAGGCTCTGAGCTTTTGAGCTTTTGAGGGTTGGAAATTTGAGGGTTAAACGTCTGGAATGTTACACGGTGGAGGGTCAAAACGTTGAACATGGAATGGTCTAACGAATCGTAGACGTCTTATATGATGTTTATAACATGTTTTCGAAATCTAACGAACCTGAGACACCTTATATCGGCGTACATGCGCACAAAACTGCTCTAGAAACTAATATGTAGTCTATTATCGTGTCTGTGGTTCGTTAGAAAATTACTTTTGCCAAATATCCTCCAATAGCGTGTCTCAGATTCGTTAGAATTAATACGAGATGCCGTAAGTTAAAGAGGCCCACCCCGCCATGGTTATGTCCATATGGGAATGGGCTTTTTTTCATGCACAGACTATATAAACTCTATTTAGAATGTATCAATTTATCTCTCAGCATTCTTGGAGCTTCCCTTTATGTTCTATTAAAGTATCCAGGGGCCGCCACAGCAACCGTCCTAAAATAGAAATATCTCTTTTCCAGTTCCTGATTCTCTGGTGAAAACTCGGTCAGAAACTCAACTGAATTCAACATTTCTTCGGTCATCACGCTAGGTCTCCACAAAGCCAATTGGATGTCTTTGAAAATAAAAGAAAATCCCAACTCCGCATCGATGTCTCGAGTATATGGTGTCTTACTATCTATTAACTTAACGAGATCATCAGCCTTTGTTCGAAAAACATCAATATTATCATATGTAAGGACAACATCAGACTCATCAGGTGGATAATCGTGTGGATTACTTACTTCAATGAAATAGAGTTTATGTTCCAAATCATACTCCAATCGGTTATAGAGCTGACTAATCTCCGGGGTGATGCACTCAATGATCTCTTCTACCTCTGATTTACTCATTCCCAACTTAAATGGTCCAATACCGACCATGGGTATGACCTCTAAAGGTTCCATGACGTTTCGGTTCCCAACTTCGTTCATGTAGTTCACTCCTCTTTATTCCAAGCATGTTGGGTATAACAAAACCCCACAGCATGAAAAAGCGGTGGAGTTAAGGTTTCCTATCTTTTATTGATTCAGATTTCTAACAACTATAGAACTGAAATCCTAGATTTTAATTACTGATTATACTTGCTGAACGCATTCTGATCGGCCTGTACATTCTCCAGATACACAATCTGCCCCGCATCATTTACACGCGCGATATCAATGCCTGCTTTGGCATATACCGTTCCGTCTGCCGCTTGTCCGCATACTGCCCAGTTCGTTTGGTAGCTGCCGTCAGGCTGTTGCACCCAACCGTCCCACATATGTTTTACATCCTTATTGTACTCGTAAAAAGCTTTCATAAAACCATCGAACCCTGATCTGCTGCTGCCGTTAAGCACAATCTCTGCGTCCGGTGTGAACAGGGACAATAAGTCCTGCATCGCGCGCTCATCTGTGCGTGAAGCATCAAATAAACGGAAATAGTTGTTCAACATCGTAGTTGTATTTGTGGTACTTATAGTACTCATTCATATTCCTCCTAGAATAAAAAACCGTTTTCCAATCTTTCAGTTCGAATATTTTCGAACTAACTGAAAAGAAATGTATCATACTTCTTATACTGCCTGCAAGAAATATATAAGTTGAGACCGACTTTTACACTAACACGGAGAGTGCAGAACCAATCTGAAGAAGCGAAGCGTGCGCATTTATCACCGGATTTTTCCCTTGGACCAAGGGAATAAAGAAAATCTGGGGATAAGAGCGATCGAAAGATGGTACTGCAATCGGAGTAAACAAGTGTAATAGTTACAGTTCAACTTCTATAGTTCGATTTTTTCAAACATTGAAAGAGAAAGCCGAATATGCTAACGTCATAGATATGAGAACTCCAACGATACCTATGGCTTCGGAATTGAAACTGACCACGGTCTGCAATGCATTGGGCGATCCAATCCGCATGAAAATTGCACACTGTCTGGCCAGCTCTGGCGAGAAAAACTGTTCCGCCTTCGAAGTAGACCATATTTCCAAATCCACGTTGTCCCATCACATCAAAATTTTACGTGAAGCTGGCGTGATCCAGCCTCGCATTGAAGGTAAACAGCACTTTTATTCCCTACGAAAGGAAGAACTGAACACACGTTTTCCAGGCCTCGTCGACATGATTCTGAATACAACCGAGGAATACGTAACACAGGCCCCAGATAAATTGAACTAACCCTTTAGACAAGAACGTAGAGGGCAGAAATAACCTGAAGAAGCAGAGCGTTCGCCTTTATCACCAGAATTTCACCTTTTAAAAGTGAATCGAAAATTCGGGGGATAACAGCGATCGGAAGGTTGTTCTGTCATCGAAGTGGCAAGGATAATTACTCTTTAGTTCAATCTTATAGATAGAAGAACCACATTGATCATGATCGCAATTCCCATAAAGGAGGCTAACCATATGGACAAAAAAGCGGCAAAGATATTGCTGAGCACCTTCTGGGGAGGTGGGGGCTGGAAAACAACCTCTCTACCCTTCTCCGGGGAGGAATTTGAATATGCCAAAAGCAAAGGTGTTATGTTCGATCCACTCACGATCACACATGACGAGATGGTCCAGCGTCTATACGACATGCATCAGGATGACTCGCTCAAGGAGCGGGTAATGTCGGCCTTTTTACATACTCTGTCCACCAAAAAGTCTACCTGCGCAGCGCATTATCCAGCTGGGCTTTAACATCGAAGATGCCTTTGCATACCTATGCGGAACGCCCTGCCCTTCACCCTAACACCAGTGCCTGTGGGGATTGTAACTTCCTGCGTTTGCAGTCAGACAAGGATTATTCTAACGTCGACTTAAACGTCCTTAATTTTGAACGGATCAAGTGGGGCGGCGTGCGCCATGGCTGGCTTATCTATTGCCTGATGGATCTGGAATTACTGCTTCAGGACAACGATACAAACTATGAAGTAACTCCTGAAGACCAAGCCATCCTGATCAACCTGCTTGAAGCAGCTCAGACGGAAGACCCCAAAGACAGTGCTCGCTCACTTGAGAAAAAGTGGAAGGATCTCTTCCCTTCCAGCAAACAGGAGCGAGATGCCCTGCTGGAAATCTGGGCGGCAGCCGGCATACTGGTTCCTGGAGATAAACCGAGAAAACGCAAAGGTGGTTCCAGCGATTTTGTCTTTGCAGCAACCTGGCAAGGTGATGATGGATATCATGCAGAAGCCGTAAAACATTATTTTGGCTCCTATCTTCCTCAAATGTGATAAAACCTGAACTTTTGCTCACCTTTGCGTACGTCTGGTTACAATAATGACATCGACAGATTTCCTGTTTAACTCGTATAATAAGGGGAAATTGGTAGATGGGAGTGAAACAAGCGAGTTTATGGTATACATACTGGCTTTTATAGTGTCTTTTGCTGTCGTGGTTCTGCTTATTCCGCCGCTTGGTCGATTGGCTCACCGGCTCGATTTTGTGGACAAGCCCCGGGAAGATGTGGAGCGTAAGCTGCACAGGCAACCGATCCCGCTCACGGCGAGTTACGCGATATTTACTGGATTTTTCCTGACATACATTGCTCTGACCAAAGAAATCACATGGGAAACAGCGGCTCTGGTCGCTGGTGGTATGCTTTTGCTAACGATTGGTACCGTCGACGACTGGTACAAAACAAAAGGCAAAGATTTTCCTGCTCTGCCCAAAATGCTCGTACAAGTCTCTGCGGCAGTACTCGTGTTTGCTTCTGGCATTGCGTTCACTGGATTCGTGAATCCCTTCAACGCGGAATATGTCATGCTTCCAATCTGGCTGCAATTCATTCTCACGATCCTCTGGATCTTTGGGGTGACAACAGTCATCAACTTCTCGGACGGCATGGACGGACTGGCTGGCGGATTATCAGCTATCTCGGCGATCACCCTGTTCATTGTGGCGCTTGCCAAAGGTCAAACTGATTCCGCACTCATGTCGATCATTCTGGTCGGTGTGACGATTGGTTATCTGAAGTACAACAAAGCTCCTGCCAAAGTGTTCATGGGTGATGCAGGTGCTACGTTCCTTGGCTTCATTTTGGCGGTTATCGCTCTGGATGGTGCATTCAAACAAGCAACCATGTTGTCCATCTTCATTCCGATTTTGGCGCTGGGTGTACCGATCTTCGACAACATCTTTGTCGTTATCAAACGATTCATTCAAGGTAAAGCGATCTACCAGGCTGATGCGAGTCAAGCACACTATCGACTGCTGCGTGCCGGATTGAATCATAAACAGGTTGTTGCTGTGCTCTATCTCGTTAGCACTTGTCTGTGCCTGTCCTCCATTATATTGATGCTGGTAGAGATGTAAGTATCCGCAACAAAAGCGGTCATATCGGAATGTAAAAAGAGACGAGTCCAAGATTTCTTGGCTCGTCTCTTTGTTATGCTTATATGGTTAAGTGCTCATTACGCTCTCATTCGGTGTCATTCGCTAAATTGATAATTCATGTATATCAGTTCAGTTCGACCATCTGGACTGGTATGCAAAATCCACACGTCTGGAACCGCAGGCGCTCACAGACTCTCACACTTATCTGGAAGCTACGGGTGGCAACGGTTGTTCTTGTTGCTGCCGACCTGTCCATCCCGGCCGATCAAGTTCAATGAGACGGCGGTATCGCTCTTCCCCAGCCAGCAATTGTTCGTGAGAACCCTGCATGGCAATCTTTCCATTTTCCATAAAAATAAGTTCGTCCATCTGTTCCGCACCAATCAGGTGATGGGTGACCCAGATCATCGTTTTGCCTTGCAAACTATCCAGAATGGTCCGCATAAGCTCGCGTTCAGTCACAGGATCAAGCCCAACGGTTGGTTCATCCAATATAATAACAGGTGTCTCCCGGAGCAGTACCCGGGCCAGTGCAATTCGTTGTCTTTCCCCACCGGAGAAACGCAGACCTGTCTCCAGCATCGGCGTATCATACCCCTGCGGTAAAGATTCGATCAGACCGGATAACCCTACTTGCGCGGCCACCTGACGAATCTCCTCATTCGTTGCATGTGGACGACCAATCCGCAAATTATTGGCTACCGTGGTGTCGAACAGGTGAGGACTCTGATTCAGCACCGCGACAACATCAGTGACACTCTCACCCAAGGTCTGCACAGACATATTATTGATCAGAACTTTCCCCGCAGACGGAATTAATGCCCCTGAATCAGCTTCAACAATGTCGATTTCCCGCCGCCGCTTCGTCCAAGAATAGCTAATCGTTTGCCTTGTGGCAGATGAAGGGATACATCCTGTACGGCATAAGTATCATCAGATGCATAGCGGTAACTAACGTGATTGATCTCGATGTCTGCTCTGAGTTTGGGTGGAATGCGAAGACGAATTCGTCTGTCCGGGATATCATTCGCAGATGGCAAGGACTCGGATGGCTGTCCAGCCATCACGTTGCCGTTTTTTACTACAGAGATCGATTCGCCCGTTCCATCCGCATCACCGGCTCCATTCTGCAACGGAAGATTATCTTTCCCTTCGAGCTGCTTCAAGCGATCCAGTGATTCCCGGTACTGTGGAAGATGCTCCACCGCATCCCCTACAGGCAGAAGTGTTTCCGTGAGCGGAAATAGTACCAGCACAAAAGCAGCAATCATCACGGCAGGTAATTGCCCGATAGAAGCAGCATTTCCGGCCCATAACGTAACCGATACTACCATCAGGCCAATGACGCACTGAGCCATCAGATCACGCCAGCGTATCCAACGCCTCAACTTGCGACGAACTGCGTCGACCTGTTCTTCTGCCTCTTCCTGTTGCTGAACAAACTCTGCGGCTCGTCCACTTGCAAGCCAATCTCCCAGTCCAAGCACACCGTCAGTTAGACGGGTATACAACCTGCTGTTTTCCTTTTTCAGCCGCACACGCCATTTCCACGTCACTTTCAGCGAGATCGCAGGTAACACGGCAACGAGAAATAACATATACAAGCCCATCCACACCGCAAATCCCAGATCCACACTGCCAAAAGCAATCATAGCTGCACCGTACATCACAAGCGCGGTAACGGCAGGAAACACGGTACGCAGATAGATATCTTGCAACCGCTCCACATCATCGGCAAGTGCTCCGAGTACATCTCCTGTCTGCATACGAGAGCGCAGGAACAGGGCCTGTGGCTCCAGAATGCGATATAGCTTCACCCGTTGATCAGCCAACACACGCAGTACGGCATCATGTCCTGCCAATCGTTCGATATATCGAAACACGGCGCGGAATATCCCAAATGCACGTACCCCAACAATAGGTACATACACCATCAGAATATTTTCAGGACGCAGCGCAGACTTGGAGATCAGAAATCCGGAGGTAAACAGCAACAATACCGCACACAAGGCAGCACAAGTGCCTAGCGCAATGACTGCAAGGAATCTCCAGCGGTACTGTGCCACATACGGAGCAATCCAGCTATTTTTTCTTTTCCGTTACGGACGGTCTCCATATGCTCATATCCGGACTTCATTTTATATCGCCTCCATCTGGGCCTGAATCATCTTATAATATACACCTTGTCGTGCCAGTAATTCCTGATGTGTTCCCGTCTCTGCCACTGTGCCGCCATCCATGACAATAATTTGATCCATATGCAGCATCCAGTGCAGGCGATGGGTAGCCAAAAATACAAGTTTTCCTTCAAACAGCGGCAGCATCGTCTGTTTCAGTTGATACTCTGTCTCTACATCCAGATGAGCTGTCGGTTCATCAAGCAGCAGGATGTTTCGTTTACTAAGCAAAGCTCTTGCCAGCGCCACCCGTTGCTCCTGCCCACCACTTAGCTGTCTGCCACCAGCCCCAATAAGTTCATGCAGTCCACCGGATAATGAAGACAGTAGCTTGGTTAATCCAGCTGCGCTAATGGCCTTGGCCACTTCCGCATCCGAAGCCTCCGGCATATAGAAACGAACGTTATCGGCCAGGCTTCCACTGAAAATATACGGATGCTGCGGGATAGCTGCCGTCTGTCTTCGCCAGGATTCAAGCATATCCTGTGTCACAGGCTGTCCGTTGGCTAATACTTGGCCTGAAGTAGGAAGCTGAAATCCAGCCAATACGTCAATCAACGTGGATTTACCTGCTCCGCTGGCGCCAATAATACCGATTTTGCCAAGACCCGTGATCTGAAATGTGACATCCTTTAGCGAATAAGGACCTTCATCATCATGCCGTACCTGTACATCCGTTAGAGCCAATCTGCTATTCTCATTCCAGGAGAACACTGAGGAAGCGGAAGAAACAAGCTCAGGAATAGTAGAAACAGAAGCAGGATCAGGAGCAAGATGCCCCGCAGCCATTTTATCGTTCAACACGACACGTATGGTCGAAGTGCTGGCTTTCCTTTTACCCAAAGATAATGATGGTGTAGATCCAGCCTCGTCCTCTGCCGTAACGGGATGTGCAACAACATTTGCATAGGCTTCTTTCTGTTTCTGTTCGGCGACTTTCCCCGTTCAATCACTTGGTTGATAGCCGCTCCGGCTTCCTTACCGTCCAATGTGGCATGATAATCAGCGCCTAGCATACGTACAGGCAGGAAATATTCGGGTGCCAGAATCAGTACCGTCAACGCAGGGCCAAGCAGCATATGCCCTTCCGTCAGACGTAATCCCAGACCAACCGCCACGGAAGCAACGGACAGCATGGTGAAGAAATCGAGTGCAAACGAAGAAAGAAAAGCCATGCGCAGAGTAGACATCGTTGCTTTCCGATACCGCTGACTGACCCGCAGAATGGACCCTTCATGTGTTTTGCTCTGTCCCAATGTTTTTAGCGTTTCTAGTCCACGTAAGGTATCAACAAAATGGTTAGCGAGTGCTTTGTAAGATCTGAATTGTCCGTCTATCTTACGCTGAGCTGCGAGGCCAATCAGAATCATGAACACGATCAGGATCGGGAGTGTCAGCATCAGAATAACCCCAGACATCAGATCCAGCTTGAACACATACAGCAAAATGACGATGGGGGTGAACCCCATGCCCAGCATACGAGGAATGAATAGTTCGAGATACGTCTTGTATTGAGCTGTTCCCTCACGTGCCAGTGTGACCAGATGGCCTGTGCCCTCCGTCTTCGCATAACGCGGTCCAAGTCTGAACCACTGCTCCACCATCTGTCTGCGCAGATCAGTCCCTGTCTTCTCCGCATATCGTGAAGTCACGAGTTGTAACCAAAAGGATAGGGCGTAGCGGGCGGCAAAAGCAGCCAGGAACAGCAGCAGTACAGGATACTGCTCCGTTACGGATGAACCTTCAAACAATGCCGTGATGGCCTGTGACAGCCATTTGGCTTGCATAATGATCGTCATCGCCTGTAGCAGCACCAGCGCTGAGGCCAGCGCAAGTACCGACCGGATGCCCGGCAGCTTCATCAGCCCCCGTCCCATATCAGTACTCCAGGTGGTGCTGCTCATTCAGACGTTTGCGGAAGATATAATAACTCCAGATCTGATAGCCAAGAACAAACGGCAGCAATGTGCAAGCTACAATGGTCATTACTTTCAATGAATACGCTCCCGATGCGGCATTGTATACAGTCAGGTCATACGCCGCCCCAAAGGAACTCACCATCACTCTTGGGAAAAGTCCGATAAAGACCGAGGCAAAGGCAATTGCAATCACTGCTCCAGTCATACCAAAAGCCCAGCCTTCACGCTTCTGACGAACAAAGTATGCTGCAAGTGCAAGCGAAACTGCGCCAAGTACAACCATGATCCAAAGAGCCCAGCCTCGTACGGCGAACACATCCGTCATGAAATACGTCATTAACGCGTAAACAGCGAGTAGCGCAGCCAGCGGCAGCATCAATTTTTGCGCTGTCTTCAAGGCACGCTCTCTGAGATCACCTACTGTTCGTAGTGATGCAAACAGCAATCCATGAACCAGACACAGTAGCGTTACGCTCAAGCCACCAATCACGGTGTACGGATTAACAATATCGAGGAATCCTGCACGCAACTGCATCTCCCCATCAATGGGCAGACCTTTCATCAAAGTGGCAAAGACCACTCCGAACAGGAACGGTAAAAGCGCGCTGGAGACCACAATGATGATGTCCCATGTTTTGCGCCAGCGCTGCTGTTTCATTTTACTGCGGAATTCGAAAGCAACACCGCGGCCAATCAGGGCCAGCAACACCACCACAAGTGGCAGGTAAAAACCACTGAACAACGTCGCATACCAATGCGGGAAGGCAGCAAACATCGCGCCCCCTGCTGTAATCAGCCATACTTCATTACCATCCCAGAACGGACCAATCGAGTTGATCAGGGTCCGGCGTTCACGATCTGTTTTGGCAATAATGCCTGTAGACATCCCCACACCAAAATCAAAACCTTCCAAAAAGAAGAAACCGACAAACAATACGGCAATCAGCAAAAACCACAACTCACTTAGTGACAACGGAATAACCCCCATCCACGCCGAACGGATCGGCCGATTCATCGTGATCTTCCGGCTTATCGACCGCAAATGGTCCTGCCTTGATCTCACGTACGAACAGGTATACCATCACGATACCAAGCACGGTATACGCAGCTGTGAACGCAATCGTGGAGAACAGGATCATGCCTGCGGATACGTTTGGTGAAACCCCGGCTTCGGTAGTCATATAACCAAATACCGTCCATGGCTGTCTTCCAACCTCGGTCATGATCCAACCTGACGTATTGGCGATAAACGGCAAAGATATGGCGAACACCATCAGACGCATAAACCACTTTCCAGCGACCTCCAGCTTCTTGCGCATAGCCAGAAACGTACCGTACAGAGCCAGCACAATCATTAAACCACCCGCTGCGATCATAATGCGGAAACTCCAGAACGTTGTCCGTACCGGCGGAATGTAATCCCCTGGTCCGTACGTCTGCTGATACTCAGCATTCAGCTCCTTCATGCCTTTGACACTGCCGGAGAACTTGCTGTAGGACAGATAACTGAGCAATCCAGGGATTTTGATCTCCCCGTACTCTCCTGTTTATCCGGATCGATAAAAGCGACCACCGTCCATGGCGCCGGATCTTCTGTCGTTGTCCATGTGCCCTCACTGGCTGCCATCTTCATCGGCTGTGTCTCCACCAGATATTGCGCCTGGAAGTGACCCGAGAATGCGACGCCGAATGAAGAAACAAGCGCGATAATGATCGCGATATTAAACGATTTGCGGAAGATCTCCACATCCTGCTTTTTCATCAATTTGTAGGCACTGATACCCGTTACAACGAAAGCCCCTGTCATCAATGCCCCAAAGATTGTATGTGGAAACTCGACGAGAAGCTGACCATTCGTGATGAGTGCAAAGAAATCATTCATCTCAGCTCGGCCGTTGTTAATCTCGAACCCAACAGGATGTTGCATAAATGAATTGGCTGCCAGAATCCACAGCGCGGACAGGAATGTGCCGACAAACACCAGCCAGATGCAGGCCAGATGCACTTTTTTGGACAAACGATCCCATCCAAATATCCACAATCCAATAAATGTAGACTCCATAAAAAACGCCAGTAGCGCTTCAATAGCCAGTGGCGCACCGAATACGTCCCCGACAAATCGGGAGTACTCGGACCAGTTCATGCCGAACTGGAACTCTTGCAAAATACCTGTGACAACCCCGACGGCAAAGTTAATCAGGAAAAGCTTGCCCCAGAACTTGGCCATCGTTTTGTAGATCTCCTTACCCTTAACAACGTACAACGTCTCCATGATTGCAACCAACAGTACAAGACCGATGGATAGCGGGACAAAAAAGAAATGGAAAATCGTTGTAAGTGCATATTGGATACGCGATAACATAATCGGATCCATACCGTTACCCCTTCTTTCTGTTCACTTCGCAGTATGCGTATTTGGCATTGAAGCTGCACCTTCGCTGTCTGTCCGCCAAATACGTTGATGAACGTATTGTGCCAGATTACCTATTTTATACATGTGAGAATTATCACAATCTTCGTCTCTAGCGCAAAAAAAGTGATCCTGGTCACACAAAAGATAAAATTCAGCCTATTATCACAGCTTGCCAGCTTCATCTATTCATGGAAGATACTCATGTTTGGGACGGAATGCCCATATGTTAGTCTCAGGCATATCATGCGAAGTACCGTGAGGGCTTTACATATAAAGTGAAAGCATGAAGCACATGCAGAGCGAATGACGCTCCATATTACAGTCAAGGTGAGGTGAACTATTCATGGAAAAACCTGCGCCACTACCAGGTGAAGACGCCGAAGCCAGCCTGGATAAGGCCAGTACAACACAGCCCCTGTCCGGTATGTTCTCTTCCCTCGCAAAGGAGGCTGGTCATCCTTTCCCTATCCCGATATTGCTGCACTGCTGTCGATCGAGGGAGAGGTCTACTATGTCAGCAGCCTGACGCAAACAGAAGATGTACCTCCGGTCATTACCGTCATCTCCTCCCTGAAGCCGAGCAGCTATTGCTGGAACCTCGCACCGTAGCCGTAGTCGCCCATCCCTACTGGCTAATGGCTACAGCTTCGCTGGAGCCTGAGCTATGTATTGCCCTGCTCCCTGAGCCTGCTGGAAACGAAGCAGAATCTCCGCTATGGGAGAGCAGTATTTCCAAACTGGTCGGCATCGCCGATCTGGTAGGCACATCCTCCGAAACACGTTATATGAAGCTGTTATTCCAAGGCGTACGTGTTATCTGGTTGGGCGGCGAAGACCCTGCACCTGCGGGTACGATGCAAAAGGATGATCTCGAAGTCCCTCTCCGGGACTACGAACTGCTCTTCCTGCATGCGCTGCGACAGATCCTGTCAGGCACTCCGGATAGTGTCACCCTGCTTCAATGCAGTGTACGTGCCGACTTCTACCGACAGCTCCGAGCCAAAGCAGGTGCACATGAGACGATATCCTTTTTGCTGGCAGCCTATGAGTACTTGCTTGAAGATCCTCGGGCTATCAATTCACTTCAAGAGGCATTCTCCCATGCGGTCTTGAATGGTCGCAGTGACTGTGTAGTCTCCCACTATCGATTCCTGTCTGCCATTCATGCTCGGTCCGGCAAGTTGGAGGACGCCCTGCGGGTGTATGGAATCAGTGCAGCCGACGAACAGGAACGCCATCATTATGAACAGTTATGTCGCTGGCTTGAGGCGGGAGAAGATCAACTTGTACGAGCGGAACTACTGCGTATGAACGATGATTACGGAAACGCCCTGCGTATCCTGGACGAACTTGGCGGAGAAACGGCGAGACATTGGAAATTCCGCATTTATCAGGAGACAGGACGTGTGGAAGAGGCACTGGCTCTGGTGCATGCAGTCGATATTCAGGATGATGCCAGTCGCCGGGATTATCAGCAATTATCCGGCAGTGTGCTGGCACTGCGAGGGGAACGGCACGGGGCAGTCCGACATTTTCTCGAAACGGCACTGGAGGATGAAGATGCGCTCGCCCGGATTGTCGAACTGGAGTTGTTGGATTATGCTGTACAGCAATTGCTTGGGGAGGTGCCATGATGCTGGACCCGAAGAAGCGTAGACAACAGTTGAATGGGCCAATGGTGCACAGGGATATCCGAACCGAAACCACTTACACGCCAACCGAAACAGTCGATCGAACACATACAGACGCATTGGAAAATGGAGATCACACCCCGGATCATGCACAACCAACACAGGACATCCGAAGCCAAGTGCATCACTGGGGTGATTCACAAGGTCAGGCAGAACAGAATGCAGCTATAACACAAGAGGAAACAAGTGTATTCAAAGAGCCCTTCTCCATTCGTCGGGTTCGCAAAAACAAAGGTAACAAGCTGACCGCCATGCTCCAGGTTCGCAACGAACGTGGCCGATACCTTGAAGAAGTATTGCATGATCTGAGTGAGTTCGTGGATGAGATCGTCATTGTAGACGATGCCAGCACAGACGGAACACCGGACATATGCAAAGCCTATTCGAAGGTAGTCCGTCTGGAGGTATTGGAGAAACCACTGTTCGCCGAGGAATGGCGCCTTCGCAACACCTTATGGCAAGCTGCTGCGGGAACATGTCCCGACTGGTTGCTCTCGGTTGATGCGGATGAGCTGTACAGCTTAGAGGCCAAGAAAGCCATACGCACTCTGATTAATCAGGAATATGCAGACTGGTTTGCATTTCGTTTCTACGACATGTGGGGTGGCCGGACCCACTACCGGGAAGATGAACTTTGGTGTCTGCATAAACGGCATACGGCTTCACTTGTACGGTATATGCCTGGATATCCTTATTTTTATCCACAACAGAATCATCATGTTCCCCGTCTTCCCTTGTCCTGCACTGTGTTGCCTGGAGTCAGTACGGAACTGAAGGTTCAGCATCTCGGCTGGGCAGGCAGTCTGGAGGACCGGGTTCGTAAATATTTGCGTTACAAGCGCATTGATCCTAGCGGTGAGTGGGGCAATCTTGCACATTACGAGTCTATTCTCGATCCGGAACCTCGGCTGATTCCCTGGAAGGAGGGACCGTGAGATGGGCGTGGTGAGTATTCTGACGCATAGTTTCACCGACGGGTACAATCGGGAATTCGGTCGTGTATTTGGTGGTGGACTAGAGCGATATATTCTGGATTTGTGCAGTGTCATCCGTGGACTTGGGCATATTCCCGAGGTTCATCAGCTCTCTTATTTCGAATCATTCCAGACTCGGACGGAGCAGATTGACGTATTTGGTTATTCGTACGACATAGACAATGTACCGGAAGCCTTTGACCGGATGGCAGCAGCAGCGCGCGGCCCAGTGATCTATGCCAGCTGTCTGTGGCAACCCATCACCTACAAACCCGGCAGTCTTGGCATCTGTCACGGCATTAACTGGGATCGTCCCGGACTGCCACTGGAGACCAAACAACAAGTCGCGGAACATATTCAACTGGCTCTGGATGGACTCGTGCGCATTGTATCCGTGGATTCTCACTTCCAGACCTTTTGCCGGGCTGCCTGCACCTATACCGATCCAAGGCAGGTTGTCCTGATTCCCAATGCGGTGGATACTTCCTATTTCACACCTGCCCCACCAACGCGAACCTTTGAGCAAGAACAGGAAGACAAATGGCTTGTCGCATGGAAGAATGATCTGGCGAGTTATGAGGAGAATGCTGGTGCAGTTATATCAGGGGTGCAAGCTGTAAAAGGCCAGGGCGGAACGAGTTGTGCTGGAGCGAACAGTGGTAAGGCTAACGGAGATGGAGGTGGGGATACAGATAGCGATCAAGAACCAGAGGGAAAGAAACGGTAGATCTCCATTTGCAGTTATCGAAACTGGAAGAAGTCGGGGCAGATGGCGAAACGTATAGGTTTGCTCATAACCACCGATATTCAAAGGATTGGGCTACAGATATTCTAGCAGAAGCAGATGCTGAGCATCAGGTTAATGGTCCGATTCAAGGGCAGGTTGAAAAGAAAACTGTGGAGGCCCGTGTGACCTCTCCCCGCCCAATTCGCATTATCTATCCACGCCGCATCAGCATGGAACGGGGTATTATTCCAATGATGCTGGCGGCAGATAAACTACTTGGAGCCTTTCCGGATCTGGAGGTTGAATTTGCCGGGGAACTGGTCGAAGGCAGTACGGTAGGGAGAGTCTTTCGTTACTGGCATCGTACTCATCCACATTCGGAGCGAATTAACCAGCGCACGTATGATTTCCGGGATATTCGGGAGGCCTACCATCAGGCAGATATTGCCGTAATTCCAACCGTGTTCTCGGAAGGCACATCCTATGCCTGTCTGGAAGCAATGAGCTGTGGACTTCCGGTAATTGCCTCCAATGTTGGCGGATTGAATGATCTGATTCAGGATGGGTTTAACGGGCTATTGGTACCTCCTGATGAGCAGGAACTAACCGCTGCACTGGTACGTCTTGTACAGGATCGGGCCGAGCGAGAACGACTGGGAATCTATGCGCGCGAGACTGCACTGTCCTATGATCTTGCCAGGTGGCGGAGCCGGTGGAGCACGGTGTTGGAATCTTTTTTGGCAGAGACAGGATTAAAGGAGGGAATTCGGGGATGATGGATACGCCCAAGGCAACGGAATTCATGGAATCAAGATACATTCGGCAAAGTGACCCTAAAACGGACACATTGGTCTTCCCGCTGCATCCGGCATGGTGGAGCCGTCCCTACGAATATGAATGGGCCCGGCGGTTTGCACGTCCAGATGATGTTGTCCTTGATGCAGCCTGCGGCATCTCCCATCCATTCAAATTCTGGCTCGCCGAACACTGTCGCGAGGTTCACGCCTGCGACTGGGATGAACGTATTTTGTCTGAAGAGGCGATAAGACTGGATATTGTTTCTGATTTTGGCGAGCAAGCCGCCCAGGATCTGCCGGAATCAACTCTCGCCCGATTGCACCGTGCAAAGGCCAATCTGGCCCAGCTTCCGTACGAGTCTGGTAAGTTTGATCGGGTGTTCTGTATCTCTGTACTGGAGCATCTAGATACAGGCACAATGCTGCGGGCGTTTCGTGAATTCGCTCGGGTGCTGAAACCAAACGGACAGTTAATCGCTACCTTCGATGTGCCCGAGATGCGGCCTGATCTGCTGGAGACAATCATGGCTGTCACCGGATTAACCATTGAAGATAAACTGAATGTGGAAGAGCCGGACGATGCCATCTGGTCTGACATGTACGGCACGCCGATCCGCTGTTTTCGAGCGGTGATATGCAAAGGTTGAGACTAATTGGGTTACGTTGAGTTAAGAGCAGAGTGGAAAATTGCGGACTTGAGGGTTCGACCCATTAGCAACGGAAATATACACGGTTCGGGCAATGCTCCGATTACCGGTAGCTCCGTTGCTTTTGCAATTTCAATCGGATGGGCTAGTTCGGGAATATATGGGGATGGAGGTTGGGGACTAGAGACTAGAAATAAGAGATTAGGGATTAAAGATTAAAGATTAAAGGAAATTATAGGTGTACCAGTAACATGTTGCACTGGTTGGTGTACTCTTTGGCAGAGGCTGCGCCGGGTGCTGTCAGGCGCAGCAGGGTGTGCAGGCCCGGCGGGATTGTCTTCGCCGGGCGACCTGTGGCGGCAGGTTGCCGCGCAGTGAGTTGGGCCGATTCGGCCCATTCACGCGCCAGGTTCTGCCGCCCGGCGAGCAGCGCGAGCGTGCCCGCGAGGAGCGCGTGAGCGGTGCGCTCCGAGGCGGGCACTTCGTCCGCGTGGGGCTGCTGCGCGCCATCAGGCGTGCCGCAGCCCCACGCGGACGCTCGCGGGTGCGCGCAGCAGCCCGCAGCGTGCCGCAGGCGGGAGCGCTGCAAGCAACGCCAGCGCGCCGCGGGGCGGCAGGGCTTGCAGCAGGCGCAGCCATGCGGCCCAGGCGCCTACGCCGGCGAGCGCTTGCGCAGCGGCGAGCACGCCGCCTGGCGCAGACGCGGCACGGCCGCCGGGCGTTGCGCCGCAGGGCAGGCTGCCGCAGCTGCATGCCCAGCCGCTGCCGCGTGCCAAGGCCCCGCGCTGCAGCAACGCCTCAGCGGCGTGGGCCGCGGCGGGCAGCGCTGCCTGCTGGCGAGCCGCAGCTCGGGCGTTGCGCCTGCCGGGCTGCTTGTGGCCCAGCGCCCACAGCGCCAGGGCCGCCTCTGGCCCGTGCTGCGCATGCGCCGCCCAGGGCTGCAAAGCCGCCCGAGCCGCGGCGTCCTCGCCCAGCTGGGCCAGCGCTAGCCCGGCGGCCAACGGCTGTGCCCGCAGCGGTGCAGCCAGCGCCGCCGCATGGCGCAGCAGCCACTCCGGCCGATGCGCGGCAAGCGCGGCCGGAATCAACGCTTGCCATGCCGCAGGCGGCAAGCTTACCCGAGCGGCGGCGCTGGCGATGGCATGCTGCCGCCCTGTCGCTGCGGCCAGCAACAACAGCCGCTGCCATGCTGCCATGCTGCCGGGTTGCAGGCCCAGCGCCGCTATGTACGCGGCTTCTGCCTCTGCCCAACGGCCAGCCCGCTCATATGCCATGCCTTCCAGCGTCAGGCTGCGATAGGTCCCAGCACCAGAGACTGATGTATACCTGCTGGCTGTAGAAGCAGCTGATTTAGCCTGTTTTAACCAGTTCAAGGCCACATCCTCTCTCCCTTGATCCAGTTCTAGTACAGCACCAAGCTCCAACAAATCCGGAAAATCCTCATACACGGGCGCCCATGCTTCCACCACAGCAAGCGCCCGTTCCGGGCTGCCAATCTCTCGCCAGGCGTAAGCCGTTTTCAGCACCAGATCCGAGTGATATCCGCAATCCGGCATAAGTTGTGCCAATAATGGCTGTAACAAACGGAGTGTTTCATCATACTTCGCTTGCTGAAACCATTCGGCGGCCAGAGCATATAACAGCTCCGGTTGATCGCCCTCCTGATTCAACGCGAAACGAATCAACTGCATGTTCCGCGCACCTTTATTTTTGGCAACAATCGCCTGCTCCAGATATCCGTAATGAATGACTTCAAGTCCAGAAGGAAGCACACCTTGCGGAGCCAGTGCCATGATGGAAGAAGCAATCTCTTCATGAATTCTGCCCTGAAAGGCAATTCGGGGATCGTTTCGGAACAATCGACATACCGCATCCGTCACACGCTCTTCACCGGACACACCCAGCAGACTTGTGACCTGTATCCAATAACCCCATACGTCGTCCCTGCTTGTCGCTAACAACTGCATGAGTTCTGTCTTCATCTGCGGAGTCTGTGCCCATACTTCATCCGCATCAAGCACCAGAATCCACGGTTTCGTAGCAGCGGCCAGCGACAGATTACGGGCTTCACTGAAATCTCCGTTCCATTCCGTTCGGATTACAACGGCACCATGAAGGCGGGCAATTTCGATTGTATTATCCACCGATCCAGTATCCACGATGATGATCTCATCCACAACATCCCTGACTGCATTCAAGCACCGCTGGAGTGACCCGGCTTCATCCTTCACGATCATACACAAGCTAACCCCTATGCCCATATTCATCACCACCCCTCACCAACGAAGTTCAGCCCCACCCATTAGCCCGCTGAATTAAGTTGAACTCCCGGACCTGCCTGATACCCTCTCAGCTCTCAAACCCGTCCGCTCCCGGTAACTCCAGCCGAATATGCTGAACGACAGGCCAACAACGGTGCCTCTGTCCATCTGCATGCTGAGCGAACACCTCCAGATGATGATCCGCAGCACTGACCAATCCTTTCACCAGCCAGCTTGTTCCCGTCAGGGTATCCGAAGCCCCAGGGAACGACTCCATGTCACCGGCCTTCCCGTTTTCCTTTTTCCCTTCCATCTCTTTCTCTTTCTCTTTCTCTTTCTCTTCCACCCGAACGCTTTCCCCAACAGATAAATCATCTCCAGCCAATTGCTGTCGACACATCTGAATCAGGCTATGCAGCTCTTTCCATCTCCCTGACTGTACACACCCTTCCATCAACAGTCCGAGCGCCTGCCAGCCATCATACTCTGCCCCCGCAACCGTTACGTCCATGCTGGAGTCCATATCCTTCTTCTTTGTCGCTCTCAGACCAACCGTTCTCCCTGTCTGCACAGCAGATTCCTCATTCGTTCCTTCACCCACCTGCGAACTAAGCTTCAACCACAAGGTTAATGGATCATCTCCGTTGACTTCCTTGCCTTCTATCCACTCCAAACGTTCGAGCCATTGAGCAGACGAGATCGCGAGCAGCCCTTTTTCCGCTGCACAGGTTCCAGTTTCAGACGCGCCTTGTTCCATCTTCCCTGTTGGATTTGGAGCATCGCCTCCGCCACAGATAAACGCTCCCTCATCTCTGCGGAAGGTTGTGAGGATATAACCGATAACAATTGCAAAGCCGCATCATAACAACGAGATTGCTCCAGAATGCCCAATACTTTGTGTGTAGCCTCTTCCGAACTGAGCGCAAAGCGCTCCTCACCAGCTCTGGAATCTGATGTTCCTGCCCGGAGACTCGCATAATTCGGAATATCCGATAGAGCGGCGGTAACAGACTCGATTTGGCACGTACCGCTTCCACGTAAGCATCCACCGCACCCTCCAGATCTGCCCTTCCTTCGAGCAATCGCCCTAACGTATACCACGTCTGATAAGTGCCGATGCCTTCTTCCGTATGGTATATGGGCGGAGGTGGCCCCATGCGAACAGCTTCACGGAGCGAATATTCTGCCTGATCTGCATCGCCCAATGCGTCTGCACATACCCCGCGATGGTGCATCAGATCCGTGTACTCTGGAAAGAGTTCAAGCGCAGCATCAATGCGATTCAATGCCTCCTGCCAGCGATTCAGATGCTGGAGACAACGAACTTCATACTTGAACAGCAGATGCGCGTAACTGGTCACCGCAGGATCAATACCCATCCGAGCCACACCAAACGTCTCCAACGCCCTCTCTGCTTCCCCCACACGCAAATACTCGACGCCCAGATTATAGTGATGGAAAGGCTGACCCGGTTCTTCCTCCACTGCCTGTTGCAGCAGGCGGACATTGCGGTTCACTTTATCTTTGCGCTCCACAATCGCCGTCTGATACCCATAATGATGGATGACCATGTCCGTCACATGAAAAGCAGCCTCTGGGTTCCTACGGCAAATCGCCCCCGCAATCTGCTCATGAATTCGACCTTCGAACCTATGCTCCGGGGCATTACGGAAGAGACGCAAAACCGGATTCACGGTAACCCCCTGCTGACCCGTACCTGTATAGTTATGAATGTTTAAAAACAATCCGTCACATCCGCTGACCGTCGTCCAGCTCCTGATCTGCTCCCGCGCAGCCCTATCGAGCGCCTCGTCCGCATCAAGAAAGAGAATCCAGTCGCCGGAAGCGCGCTCCAGGCCAGCATTCCGTGCTGCGGCAAAATCTTCGCACCACTCAAACCCCACAACCACCGCTCCATATTGCTGCGCAATCTCCGCGCTTCGGTCCGACGAACCGGTGTCCACCACAATAATTTCGTCCACCGCTCCCTGGACACTGGCAAGACAATGAGGCAGCAACTCTTCCTCATCCTTCACGATCATGCATAGGGAAATTCGTTCCGCTCGCAAGCTGATTCCTCCTTTCCTTCGCTTGGAAAAGCGTACGCCACGGGATGCCTTCGGTCGTTCCCAGCCTTTGTTCCAGTGCAGTATATTGTGCATCGAGTACACCCGAAGATGAAGAACGAACCATTTCCTGCCGAATCGCCTCCATTGCCAACCGCATGTAACATACAGCAGCTCCAGCTCGGGCCTGCCGCATATCAGGCTTCTGCTCCAGAGCCTGCTCGAACAGAGACAGCGCATGATCATTGTGGCCTTTGGCATACAGCGTTTCACCTAGCCAGAATAAACCTTCAGCATCCAGTTCACTCTCGGTCATGCACTGAATGAGGATGTTCGCGGCTACCATGGTATACCCCTGACGATACAGCAGACTTGCAAACTCCCGTCGTAAAGTTATAGCCGTTCCCCAATGGTCACGCATCATCATGGCCCGCAACTCATGCAGTTGCTCAGCAAGTGTAAGCTGTCCTGTCTTTACGGCTTGCTGCACAACCTTTTCTGCTACCATCTCTGCCTGCGGACCCCATTGCATAAGCTTTTGTTCTTGTGAAGCAGGTTTTATGCTTCGCGGCTCTTTGGTTAACTGATTCAGCAGTCGATCCATGACCTTCCATACGTTCTTTTCTTGTGGAAGCGTAGTTGCGAGGAACGCCTCGGATAATCGTAATCCGTTGGTCCAACAAGCCAGTGCCCAATCCATTCTGTGCTCAGCCGGCAGATTGACTTCATTTACACACCCTACGCTCCAGTGTTCTTCTGCCAGTTGTAGTGCTTCGGAAACCCTATTCGCACATAACATCCAATGTATTCGATCCGCTACATGTATACGAGCAGTACGCGCATCTGCATCCAGTATTTTCAATGCCTGTTCATATGCTCCACAGCCTGCTAGAACATAGATCACATACACCAGATGATCCTCATTCTTCACTGCATATGAATGTGGCATTTCACCACGAATCGAATCACCGCGGCCCGATTCCTTGATTCCTCGGCATCTGGCAAGCAATGTTTCTGCTATGTTCGCATCCGTTTCACCGGATTGTTGCAGCACATCTGCCAACCCTGCCCATGCCGGGGCATATGTGAACATGCTGTCCAGAGCCAGCCCGTACAGATGTGCAGACTCATTAAGGAATCCCCGTTTCTGCGCAAGTCTTGCCATGGCGGTATAGGCTCTGTAACTGTCTGAACCTGCTTCTGTTACGTATGACGTGCCTACCGCGCTACTGCCATCACTGTGTCCAACACGGTCTATTCCCTCCCGGCAGTTCGTTGCTCGTGCATACGATTGATATGCACGTTCCTCCAAACCTTGCTGCTCCAACGTCTCCCCATACAACAGGTGCAGATCAGCATAGGATGGATAACGCTGCCTTTCCACCGCCAGAATGGCATGTGCCTCGTCATAATGTTCCGATCCTACAAGGGTCTTTGCATAATCTCTAACCAGTGTAGAACGATATGGCGCGAGCGACTCTGTCAGGCGCAATGATTCACGGAACGCTTCAATTGCCTTTTCGACCTGACCAAGCTGGCAATACGTTACTCCCAGATTGTACAAGTGAAAAGGCGGTTTCGGGTCATCCTGTAATTCACGTTCAATCAGTTTCAAATTACGTCTTGGCTTATGCTCTTGCGCAATCGTTGAGGCCAGATATCCATCATGAACCAGACATAGTGGAGCAAGCGGTTCAGTCTCGATCAATTGGCTTTGTTCATCTGTATAGGTCTCGCTCTTATTCATATCAGCAGCCTCATCCAGGACAAGCTTGCTTGGCATACAACGAACCAACTGCTCATGGACGCGTCCCGCATATCGATATCCCTGATGAGCACGGAACAGCCTCACTGGCTGAGAGATAACGCTCTCTTCCACCCCTTCACCGTATCGATTCTCTATGGTAATACGTAATCTCGAAATGCTTTTATGGACTTTGGGTAAATAATTCAGCAGTTCTTCCAATCCCAGCGTAACGTACTCATCCGCATCCAAACACAGGACCCATTCCGTGCTCGCCAGAGGCAGACTGATATTTCGTGCATGGGCAAAATCATCTTCCCAACAGGCGTGCAACACCGTTGCTCCGTACGTTCTGGCGATCTCGGGTGTACGGTCAGATGAGCCAGTATCAGTGATAAAACATTCCGTGCTGATATGCTTCAAGCTGTCGAGACAGCGGGGCAGATGATGTTCTTCATTTTGCACAATCATATGAATTCCAAGTAAACGGTTCTTCAAATCCAACCACCTCCAATACAAAAAAGTACATGAAGTCCACCAAAGGAACTCCATGTACCTATATGACAAATAAATGGGTTATGTGCCTTGTCCATTGAAGAACACATCAATCGTGCTTGGTGCGCCGATTAGGCTGGAGCGGTAGGAAAGACGCGTATATTTGAGAAAACGCTGCGGTACCAATACATCGACTGACCCGGACAAAATGCCCGTTACCGTCGTCACATCCGTGTACCAGTTTGTTCCGTTGGCGCTGATCTCAACAAGAGCATCTACCCGGTTCACACCCGGCCCCCGGTTATACACAAAGAAAGAATACGTGCCAAATACACTGGTCGTAACCGCCGGGAGCGCTGTGAAGGTGTTTGCGGTCGGGGTGCTTATGAGTTGGGACTCCTGAAAACTCTTCTGTGAAATGGACGTCACACTGCTAAGTGTTCCCGCGGTTATTGTAGCACCCAGCACGCTGGTAATTGTACCATTTAGCAGGTTCGTCAACGTTCCTGCAGTTACCGTTGCGCCAAGTACGCTTGTAATGGTTCCGTTCAATAAGTTTGTAAGTGTTCCTGCGGTAATCGTTGCTCCCAATACACTCGTGATCGTACCATTCAGCAAGTTCGTCAACGTACCCGCTGTTACCGTTGCACCGAGTACGCTGGTAATGGTTCCGTTCAACAGGTTCGTCAGTGTTCCTGCGGTTATTGTCGCTCCGAGTATACCTGTGATGGTACCCGCTGTAATCGTGGCCCCGAGCACACTCGTGATCGTTCCGGCGGTAATCGTTGCTCCCAATACACTCGTAATCGTACCATTCAGCAAGTTCGTCAGTGTTCCTGCGGTCACCGTGGCCCCGAGCACGCTCGTGATCGTTCCGGCGGTAATCGTTGCTCCAAGTACACTTGTGATCGTACCATTCAGCAGGTTCGTCAGCGTTCCTGCGGTCACCGTGGCCCCGAGCACACTCGTGATCGTTCCTGCGGTAATCGTTGCTCCAAGTACACTTGTGATCGTACCATTCAGCAGGTTCGTCAGGGTTCCCGCTGTCACCGTGGCTCCGAGCACACTGGTGATCGTACCATTGAGCAGGTTCGTTAATGTACCTGCGGTCACGGTTGCTCCCAGCACACTCGTGATGGTTCCCGCCGTGATCGTTGCTCCCAATACACTTGTGATCGTACCATTTAGCAAGTTCGTCAATGTACCTGCTGTTACTGTCGCTCCAAGCACACTGTTGATCGTACCTGCCGTGATCGTCGCTCCAAGTACACTTGTGATGGTTCCGTTCAGAATGTTGGTAATGGTTCCGGCGTTAATTGTAACCGTGGTCAGACCTGAGATGTTACTGATGGTTCCGTCCAAAATAATACCAACCACGTTCCCGCTCGTATCCGTTCTGACAGGCTGGGCTGTGCCTGTACTATCCTGGCCGAAAATCAACGTTCTCAGATTATCCGGATTCGTATTAAACGTTGTAAAGTTAGGCATGTGCCTCGTCCTCCTCCCTGGTCAAATCTGTGAGATCATAACTCCCTTACGGCATACGCTGTGCCTGAAAGTAAACATCGAGCCGGGTCGGCTGATCCGGTTCAACGGATCGAATTGCAAGCCGGGTATAGTGCAAAAATCGCAATGGTACCAGCGCTTTGGTCTGGCCTCCCGCGACCACCTCCTGGCTGTCCACAGCATAATCCACGGCATTTGGGCTGATCTGGATCTGTACAAGAGCCGGATGTTTTCCCCGATTCACAACGCCATAGGTATACATGCTGAGTGATGAGGTGTCTTGTGCCGGGAGTGAATCCATGCTGCTACTGGTTTCGGCTCCGACATACGTATGCTCTGTAAAACAATGAATAGCACCAGGGAGTTTCGTGCGTGAGGAAGCACCCTGCTTGAACCGGGGACGAGTAATCCGGGAACAAGGGGGTTTCAGCAATTTAGCGCGGCAGGAATGACGGGAGCGGCGGCGACTGACATATTTAGTTGGTTGCTTCGTTCTCTTCTTGCTTCGCTTCGCTGTTCGACTCATCTCGATTTCCCCTTAAAAAATGTGCTTACGCATCGTATGCCCGGTTTGTATATGCGGGCACGGCATCTGCCGTTATTTCCAGATATACGGCTCAGTCCCCAATCCATTTTGCTTCTTTTCACATACACTGCAAGTACAATGAAATGCGAATCAATCGGAATGTTGCTCAAATGAACTGGTCTATGGGAGGTGGATGAGATGACCAACTATAATGTATTCAACCAATCCAATCGTCCCCTGTTTACTCAACTGACCAATACCTTCTCAGCCCCGGGCATTGAAGCGTCACCAGACAGCGGTGCAGCTGCTGCAGGCAGCTTTTTTGCCCTGACGACCAACAATACCTCGATTCCTTCCAACCAGAACCTTCTTCTACAGATCTTGAATGCGGCCGGCAGCGGCCGAACAATACGCATATCCAGCCTCACAGGAGGCACAACAGCGGCGGCTACTCTTGTTATCTATTCAGGAGGAACCGTGACTGTTGGTAGCACACCAGTGCCCGTCAATACATTACTGGGCAATACCAATGCCAGTGTAGTTACCACAAGGCAAAATACTGGTACTCTGGGGGAACCTTCACGAGTATTGCAAGTATTCCGCTCACCGCAGGAATTTTTTCACTGGATCTGAATGGCTCCATTATTGTGCCACCGGGACAAACATTATCCATTAGCGTAGGCACGGGGAATCAGACGGCAGCCATTAATCTGTTCTGGTGGGAATTCTGAGTTTGATCCTGATAAAAGGAGGTGCACACATTGCCAAACAATAATGTATTCAACCCGTTAAGCCAGCCCGTCTATACGTCCAACACAAACACGTATATTTCTCCAGGCATTGTTGCACCTCCGGAGAATAATGCTGGCAGTACAGGCAATCTGTACAATGCGGGTTCCACCAACTCCACAACACTGGGCTTGCTGGGAGGAACGGTTATCGCCACCGTACAATTGGCCAATCCAGCAGGGAGTGGGAAAACCCTATACGTATCACGACTCTCCGGTGGAATCACGGTTGCACTGAATCTGTTGTCATCCTTCAGCGGTTCCATGAGTCTGAGCGCTAATGGAACACTGACATCGCCCACCACACTCACGCCGGTAAACAGCAATCTTTCCAGCAGCAATACCAGCGTAGCCATCGTACGATTCTCTGCTGCTGCGCCTTCAGGAGCGACCCCATTGATGGCTATGCCCCTTCAAGCAGGGCCGTTTCTATCCAATGAATTTGGCCGTTACGTGGTTCCTCCGGGTCAAGCTATTAACCTCTCTGTCAGCGGATCACTTTCGGTTGGTGGACTGATGGCCTCTACTGCTTATTTTGCTTGGTGGGAAGTGTAATTCGCTCAATCGTGCTTAACAATGCAATGTGCAAACAGCCGCCTTCGGATGAGTACCGAAAGCGGCTGTTCGTTATATTGTAGATGTAATGATATTTAAAAATGTCCGGGCAAAGGCTATCAGGCCGATTCCTGCGGAATGATCTCTTTGGCTTCAGACACGAGAGGTTGCTTTCCTCCCACAAAATGCGTTGCAGCAGTATGCCGGCAAGACCAATCACCAGCGTAGCGAGACCGATATATTGAAAGGTAGGGCTCGGCCCTGCAACTCGGATGAGCGCTCCACCTGCAAGTGGAGCTACGACCAGTACAACACTGGATAGTGAATTTTGAATGCCGAAGACGCGCCCTACATAGGCAGGAGGGGTCTCTTTTTGCAACAAATAATTCAGAGTTACCATAAAGAGCCCATTACCCAGCCCAATGCAGAGGCCCCAGATAATAACCCAAATTTCAGGTGTTTGTGGGCCGATCCACCCCAGCGCAGCAATTCCGGCACCCACGAACAGATATCCTCCACCCAGTCCCCACCCATACCCAATTCTCGGCAAGCGATTTAATAACAAAATGATGACTACTGCCCCTGCTCCTGCCGACGACCCCAACCAGCCGAGCAGTGATTCGTTACCTGGCTTGATCTCTCGAAACAGGGTCGTAAACTGATAATCAATCATAAGAATGGCCATCAGTCCAAAACAGCCGAACAAAATCGTACTCAGCACGGTGCGACTGCTCCGTATAAAATGCCAGCCTTGCTTCCATTGGGAGAACAAGGATTCCGATCCATCCTTTTCACTATTAGCACTTCCGTCTGATTCAACGAACTCCGACTTCTCCACCAAACGCCGCAAGGGCCATAATACCACACCCGACAACAGGCGGGTACAGGCATTAATGACAATACAGATTTGTGGTGAGAAAAAGGCCAAAATGACTGCACCCAGAAGTGGTCCCGCCACTTTCGAACACTGGCTCACAAAACCGTTTAGGGACGATGCCTGAAACAGATACTCCTCTGCCACCACCTGACGGGTTAACGCCTGCTGAGCTGGAACGTGAAAAACTCCCATCATGGCCCGCAGAGCAAGAAGCGGAAGCAACCATGCCGGGCTTGGTGCGAATAAAATAGCAACGGTTAATCCCACGGTGATCACATCACACAGGATCATGATTTTCACTTTGTGCAGTCGATCAGCAAGGGCACCAGCAAAGGAGCCCAGCAGTATACCCGGGACAGCCATACATACAGGAATAAGCGCAATGATCAGCGGATCGGCGCCCCAACGGTAGGCCACCATCACCTGGATGGCGAGTGCATCGAACCAATCTCCAAACGTAGCCAGCGAGTATGCGATAAACATGCGGACAAACCGGAGGTTGGTCCATAAGCTTTTGGAAGATTGCGCAGATGAGGCGGGTGATTCGGTGGGTTCATTGGATGTGGGTTCATTTGAAATGACGGTCATACTTGTATTTCCTCCCTTGATTACAGCCGCTTGTGGTCTGTATGTTCCTTGGCTGTAATCATAAAGGAGTTATATCAGAGGAAGATCAGAGGATGGGGAGGTAGGAGATAAAAAGTTACGTACTTCATCTGCAATTTGTTGTCCATATAAGGGAACACCGTAACTTTTGCCGATCTCAGCGTACACTTGACGATACTTACTCCGAAGTCTGCCTTCGATTCGATGATGACCCAGGAATAGGAGAATTTGATATGCAGCATTCAGATATAGCGGTGCGTTCAGCGACATTTTCAATACATCCAGACCGTCATCCATTCTTAACTCTGCCTCACGAACTCGTCCTTGCCGAAGTAACCATAACCCCTCCATCACCTGAAAACGTCCGATCTCTCGCAGATACGGGGAATCCTTCAATCCCGCTCGCAGGACTGCCATCTGGGCCTCAATAGCTTCACCGCTGCCACCCCACAGTTCCACATACAACGCTGCAAGTGCTACAGGCAGTCTGAAATTCTTGAGCTCGTCAGTCTCTATTACACGATACGTTTCTTCAAGCTGCGTTTTGGCACGTTGATACTGGCCCACCTCTACATAGACTTCAACGATGTTCAGAATGCGGAGTTCGCGAAGCTGATCGGCAGATAATGCAGATGAACTCAATGCCTGCTCATACAAAGGTAAGCTTTCTGATGGTTCAATTAGCGAATGAACAAAGATCAATAACCAGTATAAGCGCTCTTCAAAAGCGATTTCTTTCGTTGTAATCAGCCATTCCAGATCTCCCTGTATAAAATGAATATACAACTGATAATACGGGACAATCTGAATGCCAAGCGCTTCTTGCTGTTGAACCAGGGTCTGTATGGCATTTCCCTGCCCAAACAAGTGATATTTACGAAGTAATCCGTGAATGACTTCCTGCATTTCTGGGTCCTGAGCAGAAGGGCTAGCGGGTAGAGCGGACTTGTTCTTCTGCACAGCAAGCCGGTATCCATAGCCCCGTACCGTGTCCAGACTGATCTCATCCCAGCGTTTCAATTTCTTGCGCAGGCGATAGATATGATCGTCCACGGTGCGTTCAACCGGATATTCCAGCGGCCATACCCGATCCAGCAGTTGACTGCGGGTGAAGGCTTTTTCCTTGTTTTCATACAAAAAATGCAGCAGTGCAAATTCCTTGGCGAGCAGGCGAATGGATTCCGTTCGCCGCGTGACCGTATATGTCCCTTCATCCCATTGCAAAGACATGTCAGGGTCCTCCTACTATGTATAATTCGCTATTCCAAAATAATATAGATTCATTCCATTTTCTTCAACGTGTTCAACATACCACAAAAAAACCTTTGCGAGAACGCAAAAGGTTTTTTTATCGTTTATCTTATAGATAGCTAAATTGTAGACGCTACGTATATCTGTTCTTCCAACAAGTATTACCTTGCCTTAACCCAGTACGACACGATCATCTGCCATTTTTTTGCCGCTAATCCGTTCGAATTCACCAAGCAACTCAGGCACGGTTAACGTACGTTTGCGCTCTTCGCTGACATCCAGAATAATTCGTCCTTTGTCCATCATAATCAGACGGTTCCCCAGACGAATCGCCTGCTCCATATTGTGCGTCACCATCAATGTAGTCAGTCTCATCTCACGCACAAGTGTCTCCGTCAGTTCCGTGATCAGTTCGGCACGTGAAGGGTCAAGAGCTGCCGTATGCTCATCCAGTAGCAAAATCTGCGGCTGGGTAAACGTAGCCATCAACAGGCTAAGTGCCTGCCGCTCCCCGCCAGACAAAAGCCCCACTTTTGCATTGAGACGCTTCTCCAGTCCGATTCCCAGCTTCTCCAGTTGCGTGTTGAAAATCTCACGTCTGGCACGGGTAACTCCGAAGCCCAGTCCACGTCCTTTGCCACGTTTATATGCCATCGCCATATTTTCTTCAATGGACATATGTGGTGCTGTACCTGCCATCGGGTCCTGAAACACCCGGCCAATCCAGCTGCTGCGTTTATGCTCCGGCAGATTTTTAATGGAGCGGTCATTGATCAGTACATCGCCCATATCCGGCTTCATCACACCCGAAATGATGTTCATCAACGTGGATTTACCGGCTCCGTTACTGCCAATCACCGTCACAAAATCTCCCGGATTCATCGTCAGATTCACGCCAACCAGCGCGGTCTTCTCATCCGTTGTGCCTGGGTTGAACAGCTTGGTTACTTGCGTAATCTCCAGCATGATCACATACCTCCCTTCGCCTGATGACCCCGGATCGCATCAACTCTTCTGTTCGTTTGCGAGCCAGACTTCGCTGCTTCATGGAGCGCTGCATCGTTGGGAATACAAGAGCAATAATGACGATCACCGCGGTGATCAACTTCAGATCAGATGTATCGAACCATTCGACTTGAAGGGCAAGCGCGACCACAATCCGGTAAATGATTGAACCAACGATCGCTGCAAGTGTAGCCCAGAATACCGTTCTTGCACCAAGAATGGCCTCACCGATAATCACGGAAGCCAGTCCGATAACGATCATACCGATGCCCATCGTGATGTCCGCAAAACCTGATTGCTGTGCAATGAATGCACCAGACAGTGCAACCAATCCATTGGATAAGCTGACACCTACAATCGTAGTCACATCCGTATTTGCACCAAAGCTGCGAATCATGCGTTTGTTATCACCTGTCGCGCGGAGTGCCAGTCCAACATCTGTTTTCATGAACAGATCGAGCATGATTTTAAACACCAGCACCACGATGATAATTAGTACCATGACATGTTCACCCGAGAATGGATTGTCCATGCCCATAATGGATTTATTCGGTGCGCCAAGAATACGCATATTAATGGAGTAAAGCGCGATCATCATCAAAATCCCGGATAACAATCCGTTGATTTTGCCTTTGGTATGAAGCAGACCTGTACAAGCCCCGGCCACCATGCCGCCAGCCATTGCCGCCAAACAGGCGAGCCAAGGAGAGAAGTCATTGGAGATCATAACCGCCGCGATTGCGCCTCCTGTTGTAAAACTTCCGTCTACGGTAAGGTCAGGAAAATCGAGTATGCGGAACGTAATATATACACCAAGTGCCATCAGTGCATATAAAAGCCCCAGCTCGATTGCTCCTTCAATTGAATTCCAGCTTATACTCACACTACTTCCTCCCTGTCTATCGAAAAGAATGAGGCGAACCCGTTGCATGTTCGCCTCGCATCCATACAGCCGGTTTACACTCCGGTCAGATTATTTGAATCAATCTCAGATTCTATTGAATAATGTTGTTTTCCTGGTCTTTTACTTCCGCTTTCATCTCATCCGTAACCGTGATGCCTTGGGCTTCAGCTGCTTTCAGGTTCAGGATCAGATCCAGTTTGTCCGGAACGGTGACTTTCATATCACCAGGATTCGTACCATTTTTAGAATGTCCGCGGCCATCTCACCAACCTGATATCCATGGTCATAATATTTGAAGCCAACGGTTGCAAAAGCTCCTTTTTCAACGGTATCCCGATCACTGGAAAAGAACGGAATTTTATTACTGTTCGCCGTTTGGATGATCGTATCAACCGCACTCACGACAGAATTATCAAGTGTAATGTAGAAGGCATCTACTTTGCCAACCAGAGAATCCGTTGCCTGTTTTACTTCAGATGTATTCGTAACTGGTGCTTTCACCAGCTTGATATTATGTGTTGCGAGCGCTTTTTCTGCGTTATCTGCCATAACCACCGCATTTGGTTCACCTTCGTTAATGACCAAGCCCACCGTTTTCACATCCGGCAAATTTTTAGCGATAAAGTCAGCCAATTGTACGATAGCCTCCGGATTCGTGTCGGATGCACCTGTAACATTGCCGCCCGGCTTGTCCATATCGGTCACCAGTTTGGCACCCAACGGGTCCGTTACCGCTGCAAACAGCAATGGCTTGTCCTTCACTTGTTGAGCCAGAGCCAGCGCAGATGGTGTTGCGATTCCGAGTACGAGATCATTTTTGGAATCACCCGAGATTTTCTGTGAAATGGACAGGTTGTTCGTCGAATCACCCTGCGCGTTATTGTAATCGATTTTGAGGTTCTTGTTTTCTTCAATGCCCGCATCCTTCAGGGCTGCAATAAATCCTTCGCGTGTAGCATCCAGGGATGGATGTTCAACAATCTGCGAGATGGCAATCTGGTATGATTTTTCCTCGCTGCCTCCACCTGTTGTACTTCCCGATCCTTCGGATTCCGTGCCTGTACCGCTGTTATTTCCGCAACCTGCCGCAACGATCATTGAAGCAACCATCATCAGTGACATCCAAAATTTCTTTTTCATGTGTGAGAACCCCTCTCCATCTTATAAAATGTGGTTACCCTTATCGAGATTCCATTGACACGATAGGGCGGGACAAAACAAACGCTTCAACGCATTGTTGCTTTGATCGACAAAAGCAGACAAATATAGACTTTTCTCATGCGACTGAAGTCCATGACCCGTGTTGGTGTTTTATTGTTCCCCTAATATTAAGGGGCGTCCCGATATCCGTCAATGGTTGAACCGCTTCCAATTTAGTTTCATCGTATGGTTGTGATAGAAAACATTACATAAAACATAAAAACCACCCACATTGTTCTGTAGATGGTCGCCATGGGTACAACAAAATAAGGTCCTACTCATGAAAGTCGAGTATGAAGTCTTCTTCTAATCTCGTCCACAAGCATTGTTTTCTCCGCTTCCGATATGGCCTCCGCGATCAATTTGCGTGCCGCAACAGGCGCAATCCAGGGTTCGATATCTGCATAGGCAATACCGGACAACTTCTCATACTCCTCCATAAAGATGCGAATGCTGGCCTCTCTGGTAGCATAAAGAGCAACCGTCGCTTCATGTCGCAGATGCGGGGACAGTATTGCGCAACGAATCATAATGATATATTCGGCCAAGTCGGCTTTCGGATTTCCGGTAGAAGCATTGTTCCAGTCAATAATAAAGGTATCATGCTCTCGAAGGAGTATGTTACCCGGGTTGGGATCACCGTGACATAGTTGCTGCTTCATGGGTAATTGATCCAACTGGGCAATCACGGCAGCTATCTCCGCTCCAGACAAGTATTGTGCTTCATCATGAGATTTTTCATATTTGAAATTTTCAAAAAAAGAGGCATCCCTCCCAATGTACTTTGGGTATGGTCGCCTTATATCAATCAAAGAATAGCTCCAGAGTGCTTATTCCTTTTCTTTTGCAGTTCCTCTAATTCAGATGAGGTTAGCCCGGTAGCCTTAATAATTATAGCCTGATCAAGACCTAAAGTGAGCATATTCATTGCGATTTTCCGCTTGCTCTCAGCTTCACCTTCTTTGATCCCTTCTTTGATCCCTTCTTCGATTCCTTTTTGAATTCCTTCCTCCATGCCTTTCTTGAGACCCTCTTCTCGTGCGCCCTCAATCATGGAAGCTTCGTCCCACAGAAATTTCTGACGGTCGATATATCGTTGACGTGCTTGCTCATCCTGGCTCAGAAACTCCAATACACTCATGGCTTTTTTCAAAGCCGGTTCCGGTTCGTGCATCATTAACGCCTCCCAGCT
This sequence comes from Paenibacillus sp. OVF10, assembly GCA_022836915.1. Lineage (GTDB taxonomy): Bacteria > Bacillota > Bacilli > Paenibacillales > Paenibacillaceae > Paenibacillus. The sequence continues at coordinate 271,002 of CP094668.1, forward strand.
TGATCTAGTCATTCCTTTCAGAAATAACAGCCAACGCACCAATCCATCCTTCATTTGAATATTTTCATCATTCAGCTTTGGTATTTCCATAAAGTGAATCTCTATAACGTCCGTCAACGGAATATCAGTATGGTCTTCTCTTAAATGAAATACGTTGTGATACTGGTCATTAGCGAGCATTTTGAAATTAACAATGTTGATCGCTACGCATTTTTTGAGTTGACTATATCTCTGTCCTTCAAGTAATTGTCCGGAATATTGTTTACCCCAATAGAACAAAGTCCTCTTCTCTAAATCATACTGATTAAACAACTGCATTTCAACATTGATTAGCTCACCTTGATCTGTTTTGGCCCGTATGTCCAGTATGGACTGTTTATCTCTCGGTGTATCCTTGTCCAGATAAGGGTTAATTAACACAATCTCGGTCAGTAAAGATTCACCTGCATTTTTGAAGGTATGATTCAGAAAAGCCAAAAGAACATCCTTATTCTCTTCACTTCCAAAGATTCGTTTAAACACATAATCGTTCTTGGGATCAAGCAACTCTGTCATCATTATTCACTCCTACGCGCAAAATGAACAGGATATATCTGCTGAAGTATCAGCAAATATAAGGATGCGAACATGCACTGGATGTTAACTCCATTATAACACGCATCGCCATCCATAAATAGCGTTTATACGTAATTCATTATCAAAAAAGAGACTATTTCGACGAATCGAAACAATCTCTTTGTATAAAACCAGTTAATTCCCCGACGCTTCGCGAATCTCATACTTGCACCTTTTGCCGCCATCGGCGTAACATTCGGTACGCTCTACCTCAGCTTGAAGTAGCGAGCGGAACAGTTCCAGTTCACAGCGGCAAGCCTGCTTGTAGACACTCGCGACTTGCACAATCGGGCAATTCATTTCCGTAATGACGTAGGTTCCATCTTCTTCTCTGGACGCATCCGCCATATATCCGTTGGCATTCTGGATTCGCGCGAGTTCCTCCACCCGTCCGGCCAGATCCTGGCCCTCCATCTGTGGCAATCCGCTATGAAGCAGCTTGTCCCGGCGACTCTCGAACAATGCATCCACCACACCGCTACCGGCAGAGTCAGACAATTCTTCAAGAAGTTCCAGCGTAAGGGACGAATATGATTTTGGAAAAAGCTGTCCCCGCGTACCGTCAGTTGGTACACCGAGGACGGACGTCCGGCCGTAGCCCGGGCCTCCCGAACCTCGATCCAACCGTCCTGCTCCAGTGCCGTCAGATGACGTCGAATGGCCATGCCGGTCAGACCCAGATCAGCTGTCATTTCCCTCGCGGTCAATGTACCTTGCTGCTTCAGCATGAACAAAATCCGTTCACGCGTCGTTCGTTCCTCTTCGCGCTTCACGATCAGCACCTGCTCTCCTGCTTATGCGTGTACCGGTGCTGCCTCCCGGCAGGCATCCGAGCAAAAGCGGTTATGCGTCTCTTCGCAATCCTCACAGCTTACGTGCTGCAGGTTGCAGGTTGGACAATTAATATATCGGTCATGTGTCGTTCCACAGTGATAACAGCTGGCAATGACAATATCCTCGTCTGTCCGGTTAATCGGTACAGAGATGCGCTCGTCAAACACGTAACACTTGCCATCAAACAGATGGCCTTGTACTTCCGGATCTTTACCGTACGTGACAATACCGCCGTCCAATTGAGCCACATCCTGGAATCCTTCATTGATCATGAACCCAGTCAGCTTCTCGCAGCGAATGCCGCCAGTGCAGTAGGTAATAATCGTTTTGTCCTTCATGTCACCCAGGTTCTCCCGAATCCACTCCGGAAACTCACGGAACGACTCGACATCTGGACGAATGGCCCCGCGGAAATGGCCGATTTCGTATTCGTAATCATTGCGACCATCAATAACGATGACATCATCACGTTGCAGATGTTCATGGAACTCTTTCGGTGAAAGGCGTTTGCCACTAATCACATTTGGATCAAGATCTTCGTCCACGCGGAACGTAACCAGCTCTGCTTTGTGACGAACAAAGATTTTTTTGAACGCATGCTCTTCCACATCATCAATCTTAAACACCATGTCGCTGAACAGCGGGTTGGCATGCATGTCTTTCATATACTGTTCCGTCTGTTCAGGAGTTCCGGATACCGTACCGTTAATGCCTTCGGATGCGACTAGAATACGGCCTTTCACACCGAGGTCCTTGCAGTATTGCAGATGCTCTTGTGTAAACGTCTCAGGGTCTTCAATCTTCACGAACTTATAATATAAAAGCACGCGGTACGCGCTGTTACACATGTATATCACCTGTTCCTATTCCATGTTGTTATTAGCCGGATCATCCGGCAAGACGACTACGTTGCACCCTTACTTGTAAAAGAAAATAAACAGCCGCCCGAAACATCGTCTCGAACTGCTGCCTGACATTCGACTTTTATTCCTGCATTCTAGTTTATCGGAAGCGGAATAGCTTAGTCAATATAAATGTATAGAAAGGGATGAAAGATATGGAACATATCTGTCTGCAACAATCATCCTATTCCGAGATCGTAATGACTGAGGTTACAAAGTGATACGATTCATTCTCCAATACCGCCTGCGATAACAGGATTTTATTACCTTCCGGGCTCCAGGCGAGTGGGTCAGAAGCGTTGTCCATATCCGCCGAGATCTGGAACTGTTCTGCCGACTCCGTGTTGGAGACGAACAGTCCTTTCTCATTATCATTCTCGGAATTGATGGTGTATGCAATCTTGGAATCATCACCCGACCAGCTGGTGCCGAAGATCTGCGTACCTCTGGCGAGCGTGGCCTTCTCATTACCTTCCAGATCGGTGAGCACCAGCGCCCGTTTGGTATCCGCCGTTCTTTTCACAATCGCAAGCCTTGTTCCATCATTAGAAGGAATGACCCACTCCACACTTTTCAGCACCTGTTTCACGTCACCCGTCTTCACATCGTATGCATTCAACTGGCCGTCTTCGCCCGTAATATAATAGAGCATATTGCCTGACACTTTGATACTTCGTACATTGAAATTGCCCGTCTCCACCAGTACTTTCGTTGTACCGTCCACACTTGCAGAGATCAGATCACCCTTCATATCGGGGAAAACAACATGTTCATTATCCAGCCACGCGCCCTCTTGTATGAATCCATCCTCCTTACCAGCAGGGGTTGTCTCCCCGTTATGCAGGTTCAGGAAGTAGCCTTTGCCCGTATTTTCCTCCGGCTCCCGGTAGAACAGGTACTGACCATCCGGTGACACCAGCGGTGCACCCAGACTGGCTTCACTTTCCTTGAGCGGCGTGTCTGTACCTTTCGTCAGATCATACATATATAAGTTATGCGGATATCTTTCCTGGCCTTCAACCGTGACGGGTTTCAAGGACTTGTTCTCCTTGTCGGATACAATCCAATCATCACTAAGCCATGCAATTCCGCGCATATTCGGCAATTTATCAATTTTCTCCAACTTGAAGCTCTGGTACACGGACGTGTTAGTATTATCTTTTACTGTAATATCGGTGCCCGTTTTCCCGCCTTGTGCATTGCCCCCGGCTCTGTTGTTCCCCCACATGCTGCTGTTGTTAACAGAGCAATGGCCCCAAACGTCCCCAAAGCTGCTTGTTTCCAATTCATCATGGTCCCCCCTGGTTTCTGTTCTATAAGACCAAGCATACACATGGCATACTTCCAAAGTTATTCAGACTTGTTTCGAACTTGTAAACTTGAATCAGCCAAAGGGAAAATGAGCTGAAACGTCACACCTTCCCCATCTTCTGGATCATCCGACAGCAGGGTGATTGTACCGCCCTGTTTTTCAACAAACTGCTTCACGAGAGATAGTCCCAGTCCGGTTCCACCGGTTTTTCTGGCTCTGTCTTTGTTCACGGTATAAAAGGGTTCAAAAATCTTCTCCCGTGCCTCTGCCGGAATCGGCGTACCCGAGTTGTAGATGCGAATGACCGCTTGACGCTCCTGCATCCGTAGTTCGCTCTTTACCTGGATCACACCATCCGGAACGTTATATTTGATCGCATTATCCAGCATGTTGATGAAAATATGCATAAGACTCTCCCGATCGCTGCGGATCACCGCCGGTTCAAGATCCAGTTCCATGTTCAGCGCAAACTTCTCCGCTTTTCCACGCATCCGGCCACAGGCATCCTCCAGCAGAGCACTGACCTCTACATCTTCGGCCTGATTCTCGAAGTCGTACTTCTCTAGGGCAGATAAATGTAGTACTTTCTCCACCATCTCGTACAGCCGCTCTGTTTCTTTGCCAATGTTACTCGTGGCATCATCAAGCAGTTGCGGATCATCCTTATACATGTCGAGCAGCTCCACATAAGCTTTGATCGACGTTAGCGGTGTCTTGAACTCATGGCTGATGTTACCGATATATTGTTTCTGCTGCTGTTCCAGCGCCTGCAGCTTCTCTATGGCCAGTTGCAACTTCTGCTGCTCCGCATGCATGGCTGTGATGTTTTGCTGAATGGATGTACTCATATAATAAATGCCCTGCCCCAGCTCTCCCAATTCATCCTTGCGCCTTACAGGAGACTCCGTAATGTAGTTCCCTTCTCGAATGAAATCTGCGGACCTCTTCAGCCGGGTAATCGCAACGGCAAACCGATTGTAGAACAGATAACCTAATATGAAACTCAGCGCAACAACAGTAATCCCGGCCCATATGAACAATTGAAGGATGCGAGTATAGAATTCATGGTAGCTTTGGACCGGATATTGCATCCATACAGCACCCATCTGTCCATCCGGACCGTCCAATGGTGCGGCATAGAGCAAGGTATCCCCTTGTTCATGATAGGCAATTTTATTTTGCAGTGCATAGTTAAGCGTATCCTGAACAATCGCACTCTCCCCGAACTGATCGATGAACCGACTTGCTGGCCATTCATATCATAGAGCGCTATCGGCAATCCGGTAGAATTGGCTAGTTCCTGTGCAAGCCTGCGGCCGTTTTGTTGTAAAAAAACGTCCTGTTCGAGATGAACGGACTCCGTATAGTAGGCTTGTCTCACGTTCAAGTTGACCAGCCGTGTCTGTTGGGACAGAATACCCTCAATCTGTGACTGCTGATTGCGTTCAATACCGCGCTGAACCAGTGAACTAAGCACAACCACGGTCAGGATAAGCAAGGCTGCCAGAAAAACACTGAACTTCAGCTTGATGCTGACTCTCATATGGCCCCGCCTGTTTCAGGCGCAGAAGCTTTGTAACCAATCCCGTACACGGTCTGCAATTTTTGCTGATCTGTATCCCCGATTTTCTTGCGCAAACGCTGGATGTGAATGTCCACGGTCCGTGTCCCACCTGCATATTCCATGCCCCAGACCCGGTCCAGCAGATCGTCTCGTGTGTACACACGCTCGGGATTGGACATGAGAATGGTCAGCAGATCGAACTCTTTTGGGGTCAGATCCAGCTTCTCCTCATTCACGGTCACCGTGCGGTGAGCAACATGAATACGCAGTGTGCCATTCACGATGGCCTGATTCTTCGAATCGTCAGGTGGTGGACTGCTTTTCTCGACACGGCGCATGAGCGCTTTCACCCTTGCGAGCAGTTCACGGATCTCGAATGGTTTGGTCATGTAATCATCGGCGCCCATTTCCAGGCCAACGATTTTGTCCACGATATCATTTTTGACGGTCAGCAAAATAATGCCGATATCCTCCCGGTCTTCCAGCCTGCGGCATACGCCGTATCCATCAAGCCTTGGCATCATGACGTCCAGAATCATGACCTGTGGGTGAAACGATGCGACCTTGACCAAGGCCTCTTCGCCGTCACTCGCAGTATCTACTTCATATCCTTCGCGCCGCAGCGCGTAAGCAATAGCACTGACGATACTTGATTCGTCATCTACCACGAGCACTTTTTTATTCATGGGATTCATCCTTTGCTGCAATGTCATCAAACGCTTTCTGCATCTATGTTAACAAGGAGTCGCGGATTCGCCAACACTATCAATCGTTCCTGCTAAAAAACTCACTATTGACTAGATTTCCAGAATCAAATTATGTAAAATATTTGATTATAAGAATATATATTTATTATAATTACAATATTGTATTAAATGTATAATAAGTTCATATACCCCCTATTTAGTTTTATGATAATCACCTTTAATTTGATATAAATTCAATATTTGGAATTATATTCTTTACTTTATTATTTCCTCATGTTACATTATTTCATGTTAATACTTTTTTATGGAAGATATAGAAAGGTGACGATCTTTTTATGTTTTTTCATACAGCACCTAGATTCTTACATAATTTGATTTTTCAAAAAAATTAGAGGAGTGTAACGAAAATGGAAAAAGGAATCTTTGATCTTGATGTACAAATTAAAAAATCAGAAGGTACAGTTCAGCCACAAGCTTTAAGTATTTGGAACTGCACTGGTGGTTGCGGAGAGCAAACAAGAACTGCCAATACTTGCGCGCCTACTGCAGGAGTAAAATGTTTCTCTAATATTGGAGCACTTTGTTAATTTTTTCACAATCATATTTTTTTCGTTCAACTACTTGAAGAGACTGAATAAGTCTCTTCTTGTTATTTTGAACAACATTTTTTTACTAGAGCGTGTCTTCAAGTTTAAGCAAGCTGCACCATAATGGACACCAAAGCTAAAAAGAGACTTGAACGTACACGTTAATTTATCATACCGAGTCTCCAAACGAAGTTAACTCTTACTTTAATAAAGAAGCATTCCACCCAATGACTCTTTGTAGACATCACAATCATATTTTAGGATCACTTGGCGATTTTTTATTTTGGGAATATCTGGTATGGCTGCGAGACGTCCTCCTTGTGGTTTTCGTTCAGGTGGACAAATCTTGAATTAGACACAATTGTCTCTCGTGAATTTCGTATCTTGTACGCATTTAACATAATATCTCATGTATTACCATTTAATCTATTCGAAGAAATGCTCTAGAAGGAGGGTTATAATGCCTGATATTGTTATGGAAGTGAACAACCTAACTAAAGTGATAGGCAAACGTGAGATCATTCAAGAAACTTCGTTCAACTTGGAAAAGGGAAAAATTTATGGTTTCATTGGTCCGAATGGTGCAGGCAAAACTACGATGATGCGCATGATGACAGGATTGATGCATCCAAGTAATGGCCATGTCAAGATAGATTCATACGAAATAAACAAAAACCGAAAAAATGCATTAGCACAGGTGGGAGCAATTATAGAATCGCCCATTTTTTTGAATATATGACAGGTAGGCAAGTATTACGCAATTTGGCACGACTGCATCCTGATCTGCCTAAATCTGATAGGGAAAATCATATTCAAGAGTTGCTTGAAAGGGTTGGGTTGGGAGATAGAGGGAATGATCGAGTTAAGGGGTACTCGCTTGGAATGAAGCAACGTTTGGGTATTGCTCAGGCACTGCTAGGAAACCCGAAACTTCTGCTTTTAGATGAGCCATCCAACGGTCTTGATCCCATGGGGATGAGAGCATTAAGAGATATCATCCTTAGTTTGAGAAACGAATTTAACTACGCTTTTTTTATCTCAAGCCATTTACTGGATGAGCTCCAGCAGATGTGTGATGAATTAATAATCATAAAAAGTGGAAAGGTTATTTGGAAGGGTCCTACGGCCGAGTTAATCCGTGATGGCGAAAGGTTAGAAGATGCTTTCGTGGAGTTAATGAGAGCATGATTACGTTATTCAATAGTGAGTGGGAACGACTTTGGTCCAAACGTTGGACATGGCTATTGGTTTTGGCTATCCCTGGTCTTGCTTATATGACAGCCAGTTTTTTTGAAACGCTTCAAGTTGATCATGACACGCTATCTCAGCTATTTATTCTTACAGGCTTACGAAATAACTTGTATTTTCCCGTTGATATCATTATGGCTGTATTTGCAGCTTCTATATTCACCGAGGAATATAGAGGCGGTCAGTTGAGATATGTTTTTCTTCGTCAATTTACCCGCAAGCAAATCTTTTTTAGCAAACTATTGTTGATTTGTGTTTGTATTTTTCTGATGCTCATCTTGTTTGCAGTTTGTTTGATAGTTACCGGTTATTTTTTTCAATTCAATGAAAATGGTTTGCTGAATTATTCTCTTGAGGCTCTTAGCTACACTTTTGTATATTACGGGTTTGCATTTGTTTCACTCTTAGGGATAACCAGTTTGTTTATTTGTATTTCGATGTACAGCAAAAATGTCACATATGCAATCGGGGGCTGTATGCTTTACATTTTAGCATCATTGTTACTGGACGGCGCAGTTATTAAACTTGCGGCAGTATTCAGTGACATTCCTCTATTAGAACTCAGCATTACCTATTCCTTGATACCTTTTCTACAACATACTGGTTTGAACGAAGTTATAGACGGAAATACAAATGTAATTGTGGCTATATTATCCGTTGTCGTTGTACATCTTATTGTTTTCCTATGGGGAGCCTACCATCGCTTTGTGAAAAGTGACTACTTATATTAGGGGGTAAACATGTTAGGCATATGGATTAGTGAATTGGAACGAGATTGGAAAAAAAGTCTAAGATTGTACTATTCTCTGCTTTTTTAATTGTGATTATTTTCAACATTTGGGGTTTAAGTTCGTCACAAAAAGGAGTATTTCGTTTTGGAGAAGGCAGTATTTTGCTAAATAATCTTAACGCTCCCTGGTTTATGATGGATGGAATGTCATTATTAATGATGGCGGCACTGCTGCCTATTTTTTATATTGATCAGTTAAGTGGCGAATTGAATTCTGGCGCATACAGATTGTATGCACTTCGTCCATACCGAAGGTTCGAACTTTGGCTGGGAAAACTGTTGGCGTTGGCTACAACGACTGTTGTTGGGATCGGAATTGTTTACATTATTTCTATGATTGGATCAAAAACCTTTTTTCTAGCAGCGATACAGCGGCACTTTACGGTTTTAAGGACGAAGTAGGAAGGTTACCAGCAGAATGGTATACGATCAAATTCTATGGTATTTTTCTACTTACCTGTCTTGTTAAGTTGCTATTCTGCAGTGCTATTTGTGTGTTTATCTCAAGGCCAATCATAGCCTTTCTCGTGATTTTCGGATTATCTATTGTACTTTATCATTATATAGCAACAGAATTAGTTTTTTTATTTGACCCTTTTCGTCCAATTTTGCTTTCTCTTCAGTCAGGAGGTTCAATCAGTTTTTGGCTATATTTAATTGGATCCAGCATTCTTTTTGGGGCGATCAGTTTTTTGGGTTGGCAAAGAAAAGTAATATGACAAGTGTCTCTTGTCTGGCATCTAGTGGGAGGAGAATATGATGAAACGTTATTCGTATAAAACACTGGATTTTTTCATGTTGAGAACTCCAGTTTTACCCTTAAATAAATTTTTTCTTGTTTCCCGAGCAACATTCTCTTATTGAGAATGTTGCTAGTTATTCTTTGGAAAGTTTGATGCAATTATCTCGTAAACCTGAGATCAGGGAAGCGATCCTTGTTGCAAGCCCTAGCCTATACAGGTCGCTTTCTAAAATTGATGAATTCAAAAATAAGTCTAATGTGATTGAAGCGCAAGTTGTATCAAGCGTAATGAAGTATGTAATCCGGATGATGAGTAGACCTACTCCTTTTGGATTATTCTCAGGCATTACTGTTGGCAGGTTTTCAGCCAAATCTCAACTTGATATTAAGGAGATATCTCATTATCGTAAACGAGCACGACCTGATATGGGATGGATTCTCAAACTAATAGAACAACTTGAAAACGATCCACAGATATTGGAACAACTAACTATTTACCCGAATGCATTAATTTATAAACAAGGTAATAGAGCTAAACTCCCCTTCTTAACGAGATATGGGAAAATGAAAAGTGGAGCAAATGATAGCATCTCTGTTAAAGCAACCATTGTATTTGACTGGATTATGAATTATTTATCTTTCCCCCGAAAGTTTTCCAAGGTATTGAACCAAATGGAACTGGAGTTTCCGGGAACAGACCGCGAAATTATCAATAATTACTTGCAACAACTCATAAAAGAAGAGTTCCTCATTACTGAACTGCGACCGTCCACTATAGATAAAGATCCGTTCTATCATGTTTTTAGTCTTGTGAATGGGCTCCAGGGAGTAAATGATATAGGAAAAAAATTGCATGAGATTCACGAAACGATAATGTTATATAACGAGACTCCTGTTGGAGAAGGAATAGAGACTTTCAAACAACTTAGTAGAATGACGAATGATTTTATTCCGATGGAGACACCCACTATACAAGTGGATTTGTCACTTGCAGATCAGTCTATCAGACTCAATGAGCATATTCGCAAAGACGTGGAAGAGGCAGCATACATCCTTAATATGCTTTCACACTATTCAGAAGATCACCTGAAAAGATATGTAGAAGATTTTCTAGAAAGGTATGGCGATCTTAAAGAAATCCCCGTTTTAGAATTGATTGATGATGAGCTTGGGTTGGGTGCTCCGGCGACGTATCGTTATCCTGAAAACCGTAAAAATTCATATGCGTTAAAGCGCAGAGATTCTCAGGGTAAAATGAAACAGGAACAATTATTTATGGAACTGTTGGTATCCGCAATACATAAAGGCCAGCATACAGTTGAATTGGATGAACACGTTATACAACAACTGGAAGGATCCAATGATTCCCAACTACCACCATTACCATCTATGGAATTGTATTTTTCCCTTCACACGTTGGATCAAAACAGTCTTGATCATGGGGAGTACAAACTGGTGCTGGCGCCTAATCCCGGTTCAAACGGAGCGGGAAAAACTTTCGGTCGTTTTTTAGATATCCTTGAACCCAATCTCCAAAAAGATTTAACACTGATTTCAAAAAAGAAAAGGACTTGTATCCTGATGCAATGTGGGCAGAAACATCTTTTCTTCCCACTTCGGGTAAATCTGCGAATGTAATGCTTACGAAGAACTACCGGGACCATGAAATTCCGCTTAGTCATGGTGGGATAACTCCAAACGAACAGATCATATCCATGTCTGATCTTGTCGTAGGTGTAAAAGAAGGAAGGTTATATATTAGGTCCGTATCCCAAAACAAGGAAGTAATTCCAACTGCAGGTCATATGTTCAATTATCATCATGCGCCGAACATCTATAGATTCCTGATGGAGGTTGGCTTGATGAGATTTGATCAATGGTCCGCCCCAGACTTTGGGTATTTAATGAATGCCCCATTTATGCCAAGAATTCAATATAAAAAAATTGTGTTGTCTCCTGCAAAATGGAATCTTCGTTACCCTAATAATAATTTGAAAGAAAGTATTAATGCAGACAAATTAAAGAATTGGGTTTTAACATTTTTGAGGGAATGGAATGTTCCAAGATATGTTTATTTGATTGATTCAGATAATCGAATTTTACTGGATTTGGATCATCCGCTACATTTAAGTGAATTATTAAAAAATTTAAAGACAACACGACATATAAATTTAATCGAACACGCCGGTGGATTTGAAAATTTGCCTATCCATCGTAGTGATGGTTGTTTGGCTGCTGAATTTGTGTTTCCACTCATTATAGACGATGCTATACCAATTAAAGGAAGTTCACCCGTTTTCCCTTTCAAAAAGCTATCGGACAGAGGGGTTTTAGGGAAAGATATCTATCTCCCTGGCAATGAGTGGTTTTATGCTAAATTATACGGATTGGATAGCAGACAAAATGAATTCCTTGCTCTTTATTGGGAGGAATGTGTGAACGAGGCTAAAGATATTGGTTTAATAGAACAAGCTTATTTTATACGCTACGCTGATCCTGATCCGCATGTTAGGGTAAGGTTCAAGTTCAAATCCAATGATAAATCTCAGCTATTCGCTCAGTTATTTAAAAAATGGAGTGACGAGTGGTTTAAGGATGGTTATATAACTAAATTCACACTAGAAACTTATGAACCTGAGATAGAAAGATATGGCGGAACGGAGTTAATGAAGTTAGCAGAATCTCTGTTCTCCGAAGATAGTTATGTGGTGGCTGGATTAATTCGTCTAAACCGTTTCGAGAGACGTGAATTTGAGATTGAACAAATTGGTGTACTTAGTGTAATTCATCTTCTTACTCATCTAGGATACAACAAAACTGAATGTTTCGAAACTTTAAATGAAAAGTTTGATGTTAAAGATTACCTTCAAGATTTTCGCAAGGTCCGCAACACATATATGGATATGCTTAATGTTCTTTTTGGTTTAAATACTTCCCAAACCGCGGCTTCGGAGAAATTCACACAAGAACTATTGCCCGTTTTCGAATCAAGAGCAAACAGCAGTTTAAAATACTATCAAAAGCTGGAGAAACATCGTTCAGAAGTTTTATTGACGAATAGTACAGACGACATCGTGTTTAGTATTATTCACATGCACTTAAATCGACTAATTGGAACTGATCGAAAGCTGGAACAGAAAATAATGATACTAACACGCCACGCGATGAACAGCTTGATACAATACCATAAAAGAAAAAGAACGGAAAACTTGAGCAGTGTATGAAGTGTTTTTGTAAATAAAAAATCATAAACGGAAAATGGAGTTTTTATGTGGAATTCAGCGAAAAGCAGTATGAAGTTATTTTCACTAATTTTTCAGACTAATAAAGTATTGTTTATAATTAGTGCAATATTGCATATCCTACAAGGTTTGATTCCCTTTTTTAGTTTGGTTGTAATGCAGAATATGTTGAATGGGATCTCATATTCTTTGATGCATGGAGCGGATCTAGTACGCATACCTTTTATCTTGTTTGTTATTGTGTACGCAGTAAAATTAATCATTAATTCAGGACAAACCTATGTGGAGGGAAATTTAGAAGCTTCATTAGCGAAGTCTTTGAATATCATGATCGGGAAAAAATCAACTCAACTTGGACTTGCTGACTTCGAAAATTCGTCTATCAACGATCAATTAAAACGTGCAACTCAAGAGGCAGCATTTCGGCCATATCAGCTATATAGCCAATTAGCGGGTATTATCTCTGGTCTTATAACTGTAATTTCATCCTCAACTTGGTTGTTTCTATGGAAATGGTGGACTGTACCGATCATTCTCGTAGTCTCTTTGACATCTCTGTATTCTTTATTCAAATTAAACAAACAACAATTCGATATCTATATGAAAAGGACCCCTTTATATCGTCAATCATGGTATCTGACGCATTTGCTTACAAATGATCGGGCAGTTAAGGAAGTCAAAGTTTTTCAATTAAGCACTCATTTACTTAACAGGTACTCTGAATTGCTCGAAAGCTTTTATAAAGTAGACAAGAAAATGTTAGGAAAGCTAACTAAATACACATTTATTTACAATTTTTTTGAGCTTGCAGTGATGCTTTGGTTGGTTTGGTTTGTCATTCAAGAAACATTGTTAAGTACCTTGATGATTGGCAGTTTGTACGGGTATATTCAGGCAATAGTACTTACACAAAGTCAAATACAGTCCATAATGAGAAGTTTGTTACAATTTTCCCAAAACCATCTCTATATGGAGCAATTGTTCCTGTTCTTTGAGTTACCAACATCTGACCCTGTTTCTCGATCATCTCTGCAAAACAAACAATGTGATTTTAGCTTAGAACGCCTAGAACTCAAGAATGTTTCTTTTCAGTATAATGGGAATGACAAAATAGCGTTGAAGAACATTTCCCTATCGTTACGAAGGGGGCAGACTATAGCTATAGTTGGTAAAAACGGATCAGGAAAAACAACGTTAATGAAAGTATTAATGCAACTTTATGACAATTACGAAGGTGAAATTATCGTAAACGGAAAAAATATAACCGATTACGATCTGAATATGTATCAAAAAAATCGGTACTGTTTTCCAAGATTTTGTTCATTATGAAATGTCCGCCAGGAATAACATAGGTTTTGGTTCATTGGATCAGTTGGACCAAGACCAAATGATACTAAATGCAGCCAAATACGCATCTATTGATGATGTAATCCATTCTTTGCCCCAGGGCCTTGATACGCAGTTGGGTAAATGGTTTGAAGAAGGTCAGCAATTATCTGGCGGGCAATGGCAGAGGTTAGCCATAGCCAGAGCTTTCATACGCAATGCCGATTTGTACATTTTAGACGAACCTAGCGCGTTTTTAGACCCGGTTGCAGAACGAGATTTGTTGGAGTTATTTCTTGATTTAATGAAAGATAAGATCGGTGTGTTCATTACTCACCGACTATCTTCTGCACGCCTTGCTCATCAAATAATTGTCATGGAGAACGGTGAAATTATTGAACATGGGACACACGAGAAATTGCTTAGTGATAATGGTACGTATGCTGAGATGTATCGTATACAAGCTAAAACATTTCAGGAAAACAGCGTTGAGGAGGTATATCAGCATTGAATATTGTGGAAAACCCTAATTTGAACAGATGGTTGAGTTTAGAAGGCGACTTAAGAAACAGAGTTGCAAGCACATTGGCCTCTGTTGCAGAACGATATAAAAATCCAAGCGAAATTTTAATAAAATCTCAAAATTCTATATTAGCTGTTGATGGATTCGAAGTAGAGCGGTGGACGGAAGAAAGTCTGAGTAACGGATATTCTGGAATTTGCCTATTAATGGGGAATTGGATTATCTCCAACCGGATGCTGGTTGGGATTATATAGGACATCAGTATTTAAAGGAATTGCAGAATAAGCTTGAACAAACGGGGTTGCATGATTTGTCATTATATGGCGGATTACCCGGTGTTCTAGTGGCTACATATTCCCTATCGAGGAAAGGCATCCGTTACCAGTCAATGACAGAAGGTATTGCAACTTGGATGGAAGAACTAGCAATTAAAAAAGTTAATGAACTAGTTAAAAATTGGGGAAGTACTGATATGAAAATTGGTGATTATGATACGATCCTTGGCCTAAGTGGGCTTGGAAGAGTTATTTTATCATATTATGATCGCCCGGGAATGAAAAAAGTATGGGAACAGATTGTAAATTGGTTCAAATTATATTGTGCAAAGAAGGGAATAGGGGAAGAAACCGTTCCTGGATGGCATATTTCTGCTTGGAGCCAATTTCATGCTAGTGAGGCAAAACAGTATCCTTCTGGAAACTTCAATTTAGGGCTTTCCCATGGAATTGCGGGGCCCATTTCACTTATGAGCATTGCGATACTTAAAGGACTACCTGCTGAACCCTTAAAAGATGAATTAAGGACACTCACTGATTGGCTTGTTGGGTGGAAAGTCATTGGTGAAGACGGAATATACTGGCCTGGCCGGGTTTCATATGAAGAATGGGAATTGGGCAATCTGCATATTGAAAATAAAATACATCCAAGAGATTCGTGGTGCTATGGAACTCCTGGTATTGCGCGTGCAATATGGTTGGCAGGCAATGCTTTGGAAAATAAAGAGTTATCTGCTCTTGCACTTGAATCATATCTAAATATGGAAAAACGCATAGATATGGACGGAGGGTTGATTTCACCAACTATTTGTCATGGTCTTTCAGGTTGGCTTCTACTGATCCAACGGATGTACTCTGAAACTGGGGAAGAACGTTTAAGAATGATGCGTGACCGCCTTGTAGAAAAGGTTCTGGATTTCTATAATCCGGAATCTATATTTGGATATTGCGACATAAACTGGATTGATAATAAACTTCAATATATTGATGAAGCAGGCCTTTTGAACGGAGCAGCTGGGGTTGCTTTGGTTTTGGCATCATTATTATCAGATAAAAGTCCTGAATGGGATCAAGTGTTATTGATACATTAAATGAAAAAAACGATCATTTACTGACCCCAGACGTATCCATGAATCGTTCTCATCAAGCTCTGCAATGTAATTGGAATACCCAGTAATAATGTTGCGTCGACAGTCCCACTTCCGCGGCAACCTCCGCCAGCCCTAGCGCCTCATACAGCCCAGTCTCGATCAAGTACAGACTCTGGCCAATTATAGCGCTATACTGACTTATGGAAAGTGAAGCAGAATCTTTGGCTAAACCATCACCGAGAAAAGGAAAGTTACTCGGTGATGGTTTAGCCATTATTTTAGCGTTCACTGTCCTAAACGGCAGGAACGGTCTGCGGAACAACCTCTTCGTCATCATGCTCCACCAGTTCATGTTTCTCCCAAGCTCTACTCTTCCAGCGGAAGTACATAATGACCGCACGGGTCCACTCATCAGCCGCAATGGCAAGCCACACACCCGCGAGCCCCAGATGAAGCTGGAATATCAGCAGGTACCCCAGTGGCAGACTCATGCAGACCATGGAGATCAGCCCCATGTATACCGGGAATTTTGCATCCCCTGCCGCACGCAGGGAACCAATGATCACAATGTTGCAGGTACGTCCGGTTTCGAGCAAAAGACTGAGCAAAATTACTTGAGCCCCCAGCTTGATAATTTCCGGATTATCCGTAAATATGCTCATCAGAGGCACACGGAAAAAATGATGATTACATCAATGATAACCGTGGCCAGAAGGGCCCATTTTACACTGTCAAAAACACGTTTGTACGCATCGTCTTTGCGCCGCGCACCCACAAGCCGGCCTACAATGATCGATGTCCCCATACCAATCGCCATGCTGAACAAGTAGATATAGCTGGAGATATTACCCGCATACTGCTTGGTTGCCATGGCTTCTGCGCCCAGATAGGTCACATACAGCGTGAACACGAGCTGGCAGGAATGATATACCATGGACTCCATCGCAGACGGAATGCCAATCCGCAGAATTTTGCCAATAAAATGTTTGGACAACTTAATGTAGTATTCGAAATCCACCCGTACCTCGCTCACACGATACAACAACCAGAAGAAGATCAGCAGGCAGATAAACCGGCTTCCCACCGTGGAGATTGCTGCCCTTCCACCCCAAGCTTCGGCAGACCGAAGTGTCCAAAGATCAATGCATAGTTACCAACAACGTGAATCACGTTCATGAATACAGCAACATACATCGTTTCTTTGGTGTAACCATGTGTACGGATCGTCGCAGCCAGCGCATTAATGAGTGCCTGGAGGAAGATACCTCCACCGACGATATTTATATACGAACGGGCAAAATCATAAATTTCGCCTTGAATATTCAGAAGTGTTAGCAATTGTCCTCCGAACAGAAGGAAGATTCCGCTCAGGACCAGACCTACGATAAGATTCAGTGTGATCGCATTACCCGTAACTTGTGCTGCTTCACTTAACTTTTTCGATCCGATATATTGTGCGACTACAATCGCAGCACCATGTCCAATGACTTCCAGTACAAGGATAGCGATAGAAATAATCTGATTGGCTGCTCCAACGCCGGAGACCGCATTATCGGATACCGAGCTGAGCATGAGCGTATCCACGCTCCCCATCAACATAAATAAGAAGAGTTCCAAGAAAATAGGCCATGTCAGTCGAATCAGATTCAGATCCTTGGCATCAGAACGAAGGGACTCTTTGGTTGAGGATATTGCTGTCATTTTCTCACCTTTCCCATGTGGGCTTTAATTCTTAGGGTATGTTAGCACAGGTAGTTTGAAAATGCAGTAGTTTTGCGAAAATAGTTGAAAGTTTTTTGCAATTCCATAAATAGGTATTTTCAGCGTTTTCATCAAGCTCCGTGTCTGTACACCTGCCAGAGGTTGTAGAAGACAAAAAAGGCCCCTCCCAACTCGCTTTTAAGCAAGTAATGGAAGGACCTTAGACCCTCAGCCCTTTAACCTTTAACAGAACCCGCAGCAATTCCCTCCACGATTCGGTTACTCAGGATGAGAAAAGCAATCAGGATCGGCAAAATACTAATCATTAGCGTCGCACCAATGGCTCCCCAATCTGTTGTATATTGACCGATAAAGTTCTGTACCCCAACAGTTAAGGTCTTGTACGAATCTGTACTGATGAACGTATTAACAAAGATGAATTCATTCCAGTTATAGATCATGTTGATGATCGCCGTTGTTGAAATGACCGAAGACGTCATCGGCAGCACAATCCGAAAGAAAATCCGATGCACGGAGCAGCCATCCATCACTGCGGCTTCTTCCACTTCCCGGGAAGCGCGTAGTAGAATCCGAGTAAAATCATAATGGTAATTGGCATATTAAAGGCAATATAAGACAAGATGACTGACAAAGGATGATCGGTGAGATGAAGCTTCAGGAACAAGCTGAACAGCGGGATCAACGTAGAGTGCACAGGGATCATTAGACCCACCATGAATAGCCCCAATACCAACGAACGACCCTTCCAGCGCATACGTGTAATGGCAAAGGTCACCAGACTGGCAAACAGCACGGTGAACACAACTGAGACCACCGTAATCCATACACTGTTGAAGAAGTATAAGCTGATATTTCCCTCTGTCCATACCTTGACATAGTTTTCCCAACGCGGAGTAGCAGGAAGGGAAAAAGGCGCCATGTCGAATACTTCCTGATTATTTTTAAGCGAGAACAACAGCAGCCATACCAAGGGCAAAATTTGCAGCAGAGCTACCAGGGACAAGAGGAAATACAGCAGAATATATCCGAATCTCCTTAACCATGCCGAACCTCGGCCTGTCCCCGGGTACGTTGGCAATCTAACGGCCGTATCCGTCTTCACCGGGATGGACCTCCTTTCATTTCACTTACGTCAGGAATACTGGATCGTATCTTTGGATGCCGTCGCTTTTCGAAGCAGCCAGGTAACCAGCAGACAGATCAAGAGCAGGAAGAAACCTACAGCACTGCCGTAACCAAAGTCGAAGCTACGGAACGCCTGACGATACATATAGGAGGCCATCACTTCGCTGGAACCATTCGGTCCGCCATCGGTCATCACGTAGATGAGATCGAAATACTTGAGCGAGCCTACCACAGCCAGTACCACAGTCACCTTGATGACTTCTGTAATAAGGGGCAACTTGATTCGAAAAGCGATCTGCCAAGGGCTTGCTCCATCAATCCGGGCTGCTTCCACCAGAGATTCCGGAATATTTTTGAGTGCCGCATAATAGATCAAAATATAGAAGCCTGCATACTGCCACAGTATCGGTACGAACAATGCATACAGCACCAGGGATGGTTCCGCCAGCCAGGCTGGCGGATTGCTGAAGCCGATCGCTTCCAGAAAAGTGTTCAGCACACCATTGCTGGGATGATAGATCTTCAGCCATAACTGGGCGATCGCGACCGAAGACAGCAGCATCGGGATCAAATATATTTTGCGGAACAGATTGGCACCCTTGATCTTGCCTGACAGCACCAAGGCAATCATCAGATAACCGATCAGACTCAGCGCGGAGAACAAAGCAAGCAAAAAGTATGACCCGCACTCTGCCAGAATGTTCCGTCTTGAAGCAGTCTGGCGTAATTATCCAATCCAATAAAGGTCATTGCACCGATCCCGTCCCATTGCATCAACCCATAATACCCGGTGAGCACGATCGGGATGTAAACCAAGACCAGCAGCAGAAGCAGTGCAGGAAGCACGTACAACGCAGCAACGAGACGGTTGGACATGACTTTGTCCATCACATTATCCTCCCTTCAAGCGTTCAAACGTGTGTACGTCAATTGCCTTTGTCAATCGCAGCCTGATGATTCTTCACAAAGTCCTCCGGTGTTACCGCTTTGCCAAACAACGCCTGAATCATGTCCAGATGTGCCTGAGCGGCTGCCGGTTTCATCTGTACATCTGCAAAGAGTGTGAGACTGCTGGCCTGATTCAATTCGTTCAGCAGGTCAATATAGAGCTGTGGCAGCTGTACTGCAGCCGTATCCACTTTGGTTGCCGGGATGACGCCTGCTTCAGTCACTGAACTTTCACCCCATTTTTCTACAAAGTATTGCACGAACTTCGCCGCTTCTTCCTTCACTTTGGAGTTCTGGGCCACGAACAGCCCTACGCCTGGTCCACCTACCCAGCTGTTAATATCGCTCTTGCCATCTTCCATCGTTGGGAATTTGAAAAATCCGATCTTGTCCTTGAATTCCTGCGGGATGTCCGGGTTAGTCGTGAAGTTTGGCAGTTCCCAGGTGCCCATCAGGTACATGGCCGCCTTTTCGTTCATGAATTCGGATTTGCCCTCATCGTTGGACAACCCGTTGAAGCCTTTGTTGAAGGCATTCATATCCACCAGCTTTTGTACCTCGGCAGCAGCTTGAGTCAGCGCAGGATCGTCAAACTTGCCGGAGCCATTGATCGCCTTTTCCAGTGCATCTCCACCTAACCGATTCGCCAGATACATATACCAGAGTGAGCCAGTCCAGCGGTCTTTATTACCCAGTGCGATCGGAACCTCACCGTTATCTGTCAGTGTCTTCAGCACACTCAGGAATTCATCGTATGTTGCTGGCGGCTGCAAATTATATTTCGCAAAAATGGCTTTGTTATAATAAATGGGGGAGATATTCAACTCGATTGGTAACGCATACGTTTTGCCGTCTATGGCATAGGCTTCTGTTGTTCCGGCTATGAATTTTTTGCCCAGCGAGCCGCTCAGCAGATCATCGACCGGTGCAAACAGATTCCCCTTCACATAAGGCTCCAGAAATCCAGCAGCCCAAGTTACACCCACATCGGGAAGTTCATTGGATGCCGACAGGATTTTCAATTTGTTCTTGTATTGTTCATTCTCCAGCACTTCCTGCTTAATGGTCACATTGGGATGATCCGTCTGATACTGCTTGATGATATCGTTGACCAGTTTGTTTTGCTGTGCGGAACTGCCTGCTGGCCAGAGGTGCATGAATTTGAGGGTTACTTTCCCATCTGTGCCGTTGCTGCCTGTTTCACCCTCTTGATCCGAACTTGAACTGTTACATCCGGATAAAATTATGGCGAGAACCAGCGTCCATGACAGAAGAATGGCCATCGTCTTTTTGCTCATTATTCCAACCCCTTGGTTTGTTCGGTTAATGTAACCGCTTTAACCAAATTGTAGCACGGGCCTATCATACCTATAAGACCAGAGTGATTTGGAAAAACTCCACTTTTTTGAGGTTATTTGTTATCTCGTTCAGATAGGGAATGCCGATATTTGCTTGGACTTAGCCCCTCAAGGCTTTTAAATACCGTGATAAAATACTTATCCGTCTGATAACCCACCCGTTCCGCAATCTCCGAGATGGGCATCGTTGTCTGCAGAAGCAACTCCTTCGCGCGCTGAATGCGTTTGCGGGTAAGGTATTCACTAAAATTGATGCCGATCTGTTCCTTGAACAATACACTGAAGTAACTGGAGTTGAGATGGAGTAAATCAGCGATTTCACGCATGGTCACATGTTCACCCAGATGAGCATCCACATAGGTCAAAGCTTCACTGATCTGGCTATTGAGCCTCTGTTCCCCTCGCTCCTTAACATCCAGCAGCTTGGGGTCAACCATTTCTTGCATTGTTTGAATACGTCGCTGTTGTTCGCTGAACTTTAGGGCTTTTTCGACGGTCTGCAGCAATTGTTCCTTATCAATCGGTTTCAACATATACTCCACAACACCCAGCTTAATGGCCTGCTGGGCGTATTGAAAATCGGCATGTCCCGACATAATCAGGACAACAGGCTTGTTCGAAAAATGTTGAATGGCTTCAATCAGAGACAAGCCGGAGAATTCCGGCATGCGAACATCCGTTATTAACAGGTCTGCCGGCTTTTTCTTGAGCCATTCGACAGCCTCGACGCCACTTTCTGCAGTCTGAATGTGATTTCGTCCTGCCGACCATCCTTCCAGTGTTTTGCGAATACCCTCTCTTGTACGCGGCTCATCATCCACGATAAGAATTGTTTTGTCATGAATCATATGCACCCTCCGTTCCCATGGGAATCTCAAAGCAATGACAGTTCCTTCCCCAACCTTACTTGTTAGGGAAAGCCTGCAACGTTCGCCAAGTTGGCTGCCAAAGTAAAGCATCAGTCGCCGATGTACGTTGATTAGACCTACACCTGTCCCCTTCTTGGACACAGCCGGCCCGCCATGTAAAGCATGAATGACAGATTGTAGCCGTAATTCATCCATACCGGGACCATCATCCCGAACCTCAATGCGAACCAGATTTTTTCGGTCGAAGCATCCACATGGATGCTTATCTTTCCCGGTCCCAGTTTACTTTCAATCCCATGGAGAATCGCATTTTCGACCAAGGGCTGTATAAGAAGTTTAGGAATTGCGACTTTACGCACCGTATCACTCAGCTGAATCTCCCATTGCATTCTCTCTCCCAACCGCATCTGCATAATTTGAAGATAACGCTCAGCGTGTTCCAGCTCGTCGGCCATCGTAACCCATTCATCCTGCTGCGAACTGGAGATGATGTAGCGAAATAATCGGGACATCGCCACAACCATACGTGCCATCTCCTCGTCTCCCTTTTCCTCAAGGGACCAATAGAACGCCTCCAGGGTGTTGAATAAAAAATGGGGATTAATCTGAGACTGCAACGCCTTCAGCTCAGCCCGGGACTGCATGACTTCCTTCTCATGAACCACACGGGTCAATTCGTTCTGCCTGTAGACCATCTGGTTATATACGTCGTTAAGTTCATTGATCTCCATAGTAAAGCTGACCATTAGATTAGGTCTCATTGCTCCCGGCTGTGCACTGCGCATGGCCCGCATCAGGCGTATGAGCGGACGTGTAATCATCGTGGACAGAAAGAAGGACATGATGAGAAACAGAACAACACCAATAGCTCCCGAGACGAGCAGCGCCGTCCTCAGGATGGATACACCTTCCGTTGTCTCCCGCAGCGGGGTCAGGACAGCAAGTGTCCATCCCGTTAACTCCGATTTTTGCCGGACGACGATGTAGGATTCCTCCCCGTTTTGCACGACTGATCCGCTGTCCAATATGGCCTTGGGATCGAGATTTATCTCCAGATCGGAAGTCACCACTTCTCCTGCACCATCCAAGAGCATGATAGAGTCCTGCGAACCATCTGACCCATTCGAATCATTGAGTTGAAAAAACTGCGTTGCATCCGTACCACCACATAACCTCCATGTTCGAAAGAATGATCCAGCAGGTTAATCCGACGAATAGCCAGAAGCACACCCGGATCTTCAGGGTCAGCGCCTGCCCATACCAGTCTGCCTTTTCCTTCATCCGCCAGGTTGATCCAGTTGCGCTCCACTCTGAGATCGAGGGATCGGTCATCCATCGGAAATATGCGGTTATAACCCGTAGTGTATATCTCCATACTTTGCGCTCCGTTGATGAAAGACTGATAACTACCTGCAATCTGCAAGAGAGCTTGGCGCTGATTAAAGGTGGCCGGGCTGCCTTGCTTCTCATCGCTGAGCAGACGCTGCACGTATGAATCATCCGCCACCTGGGCGGTCAGCGAATTCACTTGTGCAATGAGTGCATCCAATCTGCCACTGGCTTGGACGGCGGTTTGGTGAATATGTTTCTCCGCATTGCTTTTCAGCAAAGCAGCTACCCGATCATAAGCCGATATGCCTGCGAGCAGCAGAACAACAAGCATCACCATAACAAAACCAATGAAGATCTGATTCCGAAGTGAGTTAAAATGTCCTTTTTCCCGTGCAACTTCCCCAATCTCCTCTCTTTTTGGCATGTAAAAGAACCCACCACCTTACGCCCGTGCTCTTGAAGACTGGGTACAAACGATGCCGGATTTATCTACGTATTCAGTTCCTCATATAAAATGAACGAAAGAATATTTACACTAGCCACTACGATGACAGATTAACCTTCCAATCGCTGTTATCCCCAGATTTTTTGATTTCCTTTTAAAGGGGAAAATCCGGGGATAAAGGCGAACGCTCCGCTTTTTCAGGTTATTTCTGCCCTCTCCGTTCTCGTGTAAATGTTTAGTTCATTTATATAGTTAAAGCGCTTGCAGAAATGAACCTTACTCTTCTTCTCTCTTAGTCTTTGTTTACCGATTAAACTAACGACTAAAAAATAGCATAGTTTTACAGGTTAATCAATCCTCCCGAAGAGTTCCCAGACGTTAAATGACAAGGATCAAAAAAGAGAGGGGACTCTTACAGTCCACCTCTCTTTGTTCATATCCCTTCACACATATCCTTTTCTGTGACACATCTTCAGTTATTTAACAGACCCTTGCGTAACCCCGTTGATGATCCACTTCTGTGCAAACAGGTAGATGATAATCATCGGCAGCAACGCGAGCAGGTATGATGCAAACGCAAGGTTAAACTCGGTATTGAACTGTCCTTGGAATACATACTGTACCAGCGGCAACGTGTACTGTCCCGGATCACTGATAATAATGAGTGGCAGCAAGAAGTCGTTGTACGTGGACAGACAGGTCAGAATACCAACCGTGGCACTGATGGGCGCCATGAGTGGGAAAATGATTTTCCAGAACGTGCCCCAGGTTGTCGCCCCATCCACAAATGCCGCTTCCTCCAGTGCTACCGGAATGGACCGGATGTATCCAACGTACACAAATACGTTAAATGCCAGGCCATATACCGTGTGCAGCAGGATCAGACCTACCAGATTTGTCATCTCCAGGGATGCGGTCAGCTTAACAATTGGCAGCATGATGATTGGGAACGGAATGAACATCGCGCTGACAAAGTAATAATACAGCCCTTTGAAAAACTTGCGTTTCTCCATGTTCCGCGCAATGGCATATGCTACCATCGAGTTACTGAGCAACGTCAAAAGTACGGTTGATGCAGTAACAATCGCACTGTTACGGAACGATTGGAAAAAGTTTGTCATGTCGATGGCCCTCGAGAAATTCTCCCAGTGAAGCGTTGTCGGGATGGCAAAGACCGATTGGGCCATCTGCTCCGGATTTTTCAAAGCAATCGTAACGGTCATATACAGTGGGAACAGGATAAACAGGGTACCCAGCACAACGAGCAGCATAACGAGCCAATTGATTCGTGTACGGCCTCTCATTACAGATCCATCTCCCTTCTTTGCAGGAACCGGATTTGCAGAATTGAAATCACCGCAATAACGATGAAGTAAATAACCGAGTTCGCAGATTGATATGCATATTCGCCGCCTTCAAATCCTCCGGTGTAGATCAGATGGGAGATGGACTGCGTCGCCCGTCCGGGACCACCGTTGGTCAAGGCTACGATTTGGTCGAAGACCATAAGCGAGTTTTTCATCGCAAGCACCATATTAATGGTGAAGAAAGGTGCAATCAGCGGGAATGTAATACTCCAGAATTCACGCCATTTGCCTGCACCGTCGAGGTTGGATGCCTCGTATAGTGTCGTTGGTATCGTTTGCAGACCAGCCAAATACAGAATCGTATTCAGGGCTACGGATTGCCATACTGCAACAATGACGATACCAATCCAAGCCAGACTCTCGCTGCCAAGAATGTTGGTGGATAGCGCGTTGATGCCCAGATTTTGTCCCCAGATCGGGAATACGTTGGAGAACAGGTAGTTAAATATGTAACCTACGATCAGTACGCTCAGAATATTGGGCAGGAAGTAGATGCCGCGGAAAAAGTTACGGAACTTGATCTTGGCATTCAGCCCGAGTGCAATGAGCAGGCTCAGGATATTGGTCAGGATTGTCACCACGATCGCAAATTTGAATGTAAACCAGTAGGCGTTACCTACATTGTCATCCTGGAACAAGTTGAAATAGTTTTTAAAACCAACAAAATCATACTCTTTCCCGAATCCGTTATAATTCGTAAATGAATAATAGATACCCTGGAGGGCCGGCAGTGTCATAAATACAAAGAACAATACTACCGCCGGAACCGTCATCCAGTAATAAGGTGCGATACGCTTGTTCATACTCCATCCTCCTTCAGACAAGGCTTAGCGCCGATTAGCAACCTTGTCCCATTCTTTGTCGAGTGTATCTAGATAGTTGTCGATGTTTTGGTTCTGCAAAAAGGACTGTACGATGGAATTCAGCTGCACCGCAGCCGGAATATAGTGATCGGGAAAGTCAACAACCTTGCCCTGCTCGATATATGGCATCAATTCCTGTACCGCAGGATCATCCTGCTTCACACCTTCGACCGCAGAGAACAGCGTCTGTTCGTCAATATATCTTCCGATATTTTCAGGCTTTAACAGGAACGCAATAAATGTCTCTGCCTGCTCTCGGTTAGGCGTGTCCGCCGCAATGGTAAACAGGGAGTCGATCCCATTCACCAGCTTGATCTCGCTTGCATCGTTGCCCGTTGGGAACGGGAAGAAACCGATGTCTACATTTGGGTTCGCTTTGCGAATCTCCGAGATGGCCCAGGTACCCTGGATGTACATGAAAGCTTCACCGTTAGCGAAGGCACGGTTACCGTCCGAATACGCTTTACCAAAGTTATCGCTGTGACCATACTTCATGAGTTCCAGCTGCTTCTCAGCTACCTCGCGGTACTTCTCCTTGAACGTCACTTTGTTATCGCGCCGCTCCTGGTAGAAATCAATACCGACCAGATTGGAGGCCAGTGCATTGAACGGCAGACTCGTCTGCCAGTCATCCTTGTATGTGAAGTAAAATGGAATCTCGCCTGCATCCTTAATCTTTTGGGCGGTCGCAATGAGTTCATCCCACGTCTTGGGCACGTCCAATCCCATTTCCTTAAACAGCGTTTTATTGTACATGATGCCGTTTGCATTAGTCGCGTAAGGAATACCTGTTACTTCGTCCATGCCTGTTAGATCATTCAGCATTTGTATGTAGTTTGGATCAATCGTCTGGAGTAATGAACTATCCGTCAGATCGGTGAAAATATCACTCTGGGCCAGGATTGAATACGTATCCGTTGCCCCCATAGCCATAATATCCGGTATATCATTTTTGACAACACGTGTCTTCAGTACTGTCTCCGCATCTGGCGGATTCACCTGTGTCACCTGAATATCGTCATGCTCCGCGTTGAACGTCTTGATCAATTCATCAAAGGTTGTTTTGGCTTCAGGCTTGTTCTGGAAAAATTCAATCTGCACTTTGCCATTCGCGCTATCTCCACTGGTACAGGAAGATAAAAGTACAGCCATCATTCCACACAGCAACATTGTCCCGAGAGCCTTGGTAAGCGTTCTTCTCATGTTGTACCTCCCTCAGCTTTATAAATTGAACTAATATGATTTACACGGTGTCACTCCGATTGCAGTACCATCTTCCGATCGTTGTTATCCCCAGATTTTTTGATTCCCTTCCTCAAAGGGAAAATCTGGTGATAAACACGCACGCTGCGCTTCTTCAGATTGGTTCTGCACTCTCCGTGTTCGTGTATATCTTAGTTTCACTTTATATACGTAGAAATTTACCCATTCAAATGGTGAAATAACCATTTGGTTAATCCTTCCAAACTAACTTCAATCTGAATGGATGATATAAGTCTTTATTATTTCTAAAACGGTTTCGATAAAAATGAATCAAGACATTTCTTCCCATGACCTGAATCGGGCATAACAAAAAGGACACTGGATGATATCCAATGTCCCTCATTCAATAAGCTTATATTCAGCCACTGTAACGCTTTTATCCAACCTATTACGAACGCTCAACCTTCGGCAAAGCATTGCGTAAACGCTTGGCTCGATAACTCTGATATGCACGAATCAACATGCCGATGATAATCATGACCACACCGATGTTAATTGCGACATCAGCGAGATTCAAGATCCCGCGTCCTGATGGAAACACGAGGAAATCCGTTACCCGAGCATAGATAAATCGATCGATCGCATTTCCTAACGCTCCGCCGACCATAAAACCCGCGCCCGCTTGCATCCAGAAACCGCGAATCTCACCTTTACTCCGGTAATACAGCATGCCCGCTATGAACAGAACAGCAATCACACCGAACAGACGCGCATTTCCCTGAAACATGCTGCCCGCCATGCCACTGTTCTCATAATGCTGTAACTGCATGCCCGAGTCACCCAGTCTCATGACGTCGCCAACTTCCATATACATCCTCACTGCAATCTTGGTTCCCTGATCCACCAAAGTCACCAGCAGTGCTACAAAATAAAACAACATCGTGCTTCTCCTCCTGCCTACTGAGCGATAAATTATTTTAACTTTAAGAGTTTTGTATATTAGGTTCCCTTCACTTTAACACAGCCGATGTACGGTCTCCAAATGAGCCATCTTCAGCCACGCTTATAACGTCGACTAACATCATTCAGTCCGCATTTGGAAGGTACTAAACCTATTCATGTCGAATGTAGACATCAATCATATATGTAAAGGGGCTGCCTGTAATTTGAACCTGACCATTATCGAAAAATTAAAGGAAATGCAGCAGGAAGAAATGGACTTGGTATTTGGCACATTTGATTCTGAAACGGCGCTTAACCTTGGCCTGCATCTGGTTGAAGAAGCGAAGCGTCGCTCCCAAGCCGTGACCATCGACGTTACCCTGAAAGGACATCGTCTCTTTTTGCATGCGATGGAAGGCACTCATCCCGACAACGAAAACTGGATTCGCCGCAAGAACAACGTGGTGAATCATTTCTCCTCCAGTTCTTGGCATACGGCTCTACGCCTAAGAAACGAGGACCAAACGCTTGAGCAGGATTTCAACCTGCCTGCATCTGACTATGTTCTGGCTGGTGGCGCTTTCCCGCTTATTCTGAAAAATGAGGGACAAGTCGGCACCATTACAGTATCGGGTTTGCCTGATGAGGAAGACCATGATCTGGTCACGACAGGCATTCGCTCGTTTTTGTTGCAGCAGAGTTAGATTAAATGGCGCAAAAAAAGCCCACCAGATCAATATAGATCAAGTGGGCTTTACTAGCTAAAGTAGCATGCTCAGGACGGATTTTTGCTTTTCATAATATGGTACACATTGCTAAAGCTCCCGGAGAGAATGCCTGTAATCGGGAATATGGCCCAATTGATATCCCACCGTTGATATACAAAGCCTGTGAACAAGAAGATAGCTGTCGCCAGCGGCCATACAATCGCTTCCACGGCTCTCACAACCTTTACTTCTTGCTTCTTATCTACCGTCAACTGGTGCTTCTCCAGCAAGTTCGTGTAAGCCCCTGAATATTACCGTAATATACAAACAAGAATGCTCCTACCCCAGCCATGACCATAAAGGCAGATACACCATAAGAGGCGTAGTTATCATTGATAGAGGAGGCTGCGAAAATAAACACAGGAGACAGAATGCACAGGCAGACACCCGTAATGATGGCTATTCGATAAGTCAGAGCGAAGCTCTCCCGACTATGCTGAATACTCATTTTAAGTGTATAAGGAAGCTGGAAACCCTTCTCCATATAACTGAAGCGTTCAAGCTTCATGCCACTGTGAATGAACATGCCCACCGCAATGGCAATGAGCACGAACATGCCGATCAGGCCCAGTACAGCCCCGTTTCCACCGAACGGTTTGCAGCTGAAGTGGCATAGTTCTCAAATAAAGTATCCATGAAAATCAGAAACGCCACACCCAACGCGCACAATAAAACACCCAGCCCGATCCAAAATCCGGCATTTCTTTTGGCAGTGGTATATGCGTAGGCTTCTTCTTCCGTCAGCACAGGTACTGCCTCTTCCGCACTGACTGGCTGAATACCGAGTTCTGCAGTTAACTCCTCGATATTACCAAATTCCGAGATCACAATGCCGATGGCTTCATTCTCCGACTTGCCTTCCCGCTTCAACTCCAGGTACTTATCTTCCATCCCCGAAAGAAGTTCCTGCTTCAGATGCTCCACCTCGGGGGTCTTCGGCAGACCAGCAAACATGTTCTCCAGATACACCATAATTGTCTCCATGTTTCGTCACAACTCCCTGATAAATAGATTAACAACCTCCTGCGTAACCTTCCATTCCTCACACTTTTCTCTGTAATAGTCGAGGCCGGACGGCGTAATCCGGTAATAGGTACGACGCTTTCCCAAACTATTCTCATCCAGGTAAAACGATTCAATATAACCGTTCTTCTCCAATCGGGTGAATGCCGAGTATAACGTCGTCTCCTTCATGACGTACTTTTCCTCTGTCAGCTGCCTGATGTTCTTGGAAATCTCGTAGCCGTACGACTCCCCTTCGAGCAGCATGTAGAGGATCAGCGTATCATTGTAGCCACGTATAACGTCACTGCTGATCACAAAAGATACTCCTCCTCATTACTTCATCTGTCGTAGTAGTTGAAGTATAGCACAATTTACTACGACAGGTGAAGTAGTTATTCCAAAAATGGGCAATAAAAAATCCGTACCTGGGATAGGCACGGATTTTCTTCTTTCCTGCAGTTAAATTCCTGCGTTTATTGGATCGCTGACAGAACGTCCAGCAGCATGGATTTGAACTTGGGCCGATCAATCGCCTCACAGACACGTACATTCGGCTCTTTGCCAAAACGTCCGTTGATATCAACCACGCTGTATCCACGTGTCAGCTCTCCTGCCGCTTCCACATCCACATAATATTGACCCGACTTGGTCATGATGGATTCATCTGCCGCAACAGCCATCAACAACGTATCGGGATGAGTAGTGCCATTCAGCTTATGTACCGACTTGTTGAACTGCATAACCACTTTGTTGATTGCGGTGAAGAAATCGGCACCCGATGTTCCGAGAGCTGCAATCTCTGCATGATCGTCATCGTCCATGACTGAATATTGCGTACACATTTCCCAGCCAACCATCGTGATTGGAATGCCCGCATGCAGTACAATTTTCGCCGCTTCCGGGTCCACGTAGAAGTTATACTCCGCCGCTGGTGTGATATTGCCCAGTGCATTATTCGTTCCGCCCATAATGTACAGGTGAGCAATCTCCGGAATAATCGTTGGGTCTTTCTGGATCGCCATTGCAATATTGGTCAGCGGGGCAATCGCCAGAAGTTCAATTTCACCTGGATGTGCATGCACCTTCTCAATGATAAAATCAACCGCGTGCCCGCTCTCGGGACGTTGATCCGCCTTGGGAAAATGCGCGCCGCCCATGCCGTCATCGCCATGCACATCTTCCACTGTGCGGTGCTGAGCTTTACCGTAGGCCATTAGCGGACGCTCGCAACCTTTATACACAGGCACCTTGCCGCCATGGCCAGCAACCTGTACCGTGTACAGGGCATTTTCAACCTCCTGGTCGAATTGTACGTTACCGCCCGTAATGGTGATGCCTTCCACCTGAAAGTGATGCAATGCTGTCAGGATCGCAATCGTATCGTCTCCTGCTGTATCTGTATCGATGATCACTCTTCTCATGATGCCGCGCTCCTTCTTCCGTTTGATAGTAAACTCTATAAACACTATGTCTTATTTTACATCAAAAATGTACCAATGACGATGGAAACGCCGATGATAATCGAACGCAGCAGTTGCGCTACCGCCATATTGCCTCGTGCAATTTCGTCACACACCCGCATTTTTGGAATCAGGAAATCAAATATAATATAGACCAGGCACAGCACAATAATTCCAAACGCCGACCACAACAGCATATCCAACCACGAGTGCGTTGAGAAAGATACCATCCCCACAATAATACACAGTCCCAGCAATTTGCTGCCCATGTACATGCCTGCCGCCTCGTTACCTTTGGCGATTTCCTCACTATCGTTATACCGGGTCAATTTGCTAAAAGCGAAGTATCCACACACCAATACCACCAGCAGAATGCCTACACCCACCGCCACATTCACGAGGTTTAATCCCAAGTTCTCCATTCCTTCTCCTCCTCATCATTCATCCGTACACGAACTGTAGCCGCACAATAATAGGCCATATCTCCAGTTACTTTCTCCCCAACCCTAGGTAACACCCCAGCCAAACGCCCACCGATAACAAACACTCCTGTAAGCAGATAGCCACTGTACGCTCCATCTTCCGTCTCGATCACGGCCTGTTCCATCGGAACCAGCTGCTGATAGATTTTGGGTTGGTTTTCGTAATATGCTGCAATCTCTTCATCCTCGTCTGTTGCCCCAGTTGCAAGATTGGATTCCAGCGCCTCGTTAAGAGGATGCTCCATATCCTGCTTTCCAAAGGCATTGTTCGTTCCTCCATCCAGCAAAAGAGTTCCTCTGCCTTCGCGCCCCCAGTAGCTTTTGGCTACATATGGTATGGCGTCCAGTTCGAATGGCTCAGCCGAAAAATAGGTGGGCAGCAGATATCGGGAAATCACATCCAATTCTGCTTCATCAAAGAGGGTAAACCCGCAATATTCCGGGGTTTGCTCGTTCCGCTCGTAGAGCGACCAGATTGCCGCCATGAAGCCTTTGCTCTGCATCAGTACATGCTGAACCGGATTCATCAGGCCTAGTCGTCCCTCCTGTACAAGTTCAAGCAGCGCAGCCCCAATCTCCACCCCTGTCGTCTCATCCCGATCATCGATCAGATACTCCAGTGGATAGAGACGGTATAGCAGGTTAATCTCTCGCCCCTTATGGTAAAGCGCCTCTCCCGGAACAATCTCCAGTTCCTCAAGTGGAGCATAGAAAACTTCGTATCCCGCTTCCTGACAACGTCTCATCAGGTATTCCGTATTTGTTCGATCTTCGACATGTTCGCCAAAAGAAGTGAATGTCACCGGACCCTGCAATCCTTGGGTTGCATAGAATTCCAGCCACATCCTGAAACACTCCCGAATACGTGTATCCATCTCGGCAGATGGCCCAGTTAGCGTAGTATCCTCAGCAAGAGCGACCAGAATATCTTCCAGTGTTGCAACCTCCGGGATACCCGTAGGGGTGTCCGTATTATTTTCAATACACTTCGGTCCAGCTTCTCCAATAATCCAGTCCTGACGGGTAATGCCTCCAGTTACCATCTCCATACGTGCTGCCGAAATAAGCCCGGGATGGATACCCAACTGATGCTCCAAAAAGAATCCGGCATATATTGCTGGATAAATCGCATCACTTTACAGTAAATGCCGTCTACCGCCTCGGCTGCGGTACGCAGCTCTTGTACCTCCGAGGGAGAATAGACCGTCAATGCAGGCACACAATACTGCTTCCCGTACATTCGATGATATGGAATCTGTTGTTCCGTTTCGCCCTGAAACACCTCTTCGTGACTAAACGGCAGTTGAACCACTTGCCTCATCCGGTTATCCTCCCGAACTGCGGAAGAAGCTACCGAAGCCGCTTGATTTGGACTTTGATTTGCTATAAGAGCTGTTACTGTCCTTATTGCTTCGATACGACGACCCACCGTAGTAATAGTGCCCACTGCTGGAATCATATTCACATCCGGTATCATACTCCGGGTCACATTCATCATTGTTGCTGCCACAACCCGATAACACGGCAGGTACCGCCAGCATCAGGGAGAACGCAACCAGCTTTGCTTTTGAACCGGGTTTCGATGCTTGCCCCCGCTCTTGGTCACTCATTACAGATCCACCTCTTTCATATAAAACAACACTTTCTTGCGATCCGCATCCAGTACGGAATACAGGAACTCATACGTCTTGCCACCGCGAACCATGTAATGGTCCAGCAGTTGCTCGGCAAGCTCCATCGTATAGGTGGATGACGCTGTGAGTTCCAACTCCTGAAATGAACGTCCATTCCACAACATATACTCTGCACTGTACATGGAAGACATTTTGCACATCGCCAGCGCAGCATCCGCAATGGCTGCACCGTACTCATCCGGCATCTGTTGCTCATACGCCGTTACATATACTGCATGTTCCCGCCCATCTTGGCATTCATTGGACAGATGCGCCCAGAGTTTGTTTTTCACCAGGGTGGCATCCACCAGTTTGCGCATGAACAGTTCATCTCGTGTGACTGAAGTCTGTTCCAGCACCCCCGTCTCCGCCTGTCGATCATCTGACCAACTCCGATACGTCAATGAATAATAGATACCGATAACCTCCCTTTGCGAGCTCTTAGGTGAGCCGTTTCAATTCATACAAACGTATTTAACGCATGGGGAGGTAAAAAGTTACACTATTCCCCATGACATGTAAAATAAGAACAGGTTGTCGCCCAGTTCTTGGATCAACAAAGCTTGAAAAAACAAGCAAATTCCGCGTTCGCTATGTAATTCAGTTCAAAAAGGCCGGAGATGATTCTCCGACCTCGCTTGTTCAATCTTATGCTTGTGCCATTCAGACTTATAACTCAGCCCACTGGGCCAATAGATCATTGTATTCAGCGGACAATTGCTCACGTTCATTCCAGATTTGTTCCAATTCAAGCGGATTGTTCTGCACCGTTTCCAGCTGTTGATCCAGCGCCTGAATCTGTGCCTCTAGACGAGCCAAAGTCTGTTCCAGCTTCTCCGCAGACTGTTGGTTCCCATTGCCCTTTCCACGATTCACCGCAGTCACTGCCGAATTTGCTTCTGACTTTTCCCCCGAACTGGCAGTTCCGCTCGACGCGGTCATTATACCTGACTTCATCTCAGACTTGGCGTTCCCACGAGAAGAAGCTCCCGCTCCTGCTGTAGCCTCACCTGTCGCCGCCGCACGAGCTTGCAAATCAAGCTTCTTCTCGCGATACGCCTCATAGTCTCCCAGATAAGCGGTCATCTGCCCGTTCTCCAGTTCCCAGACACGGGAAGCGAGGCGATTGACGAAGTACCGATCATGTGAGATGGCAAGTACGGTCCCTTCAAAATCAACCAGCGACTCTTCCAGTGCTTCTCTGGATGCGATATCCAGATGGTTGGTCGGCTCATCGAGCAGCAGTACATTGGGTTTGCGCTGCACCAATAGAGCCAGCCGCAGGCGCGTCCATTCCCCGCCAGATAATTGCCCGACAGAGCGGAATACATCCGCTCCATAGAATAGATATCGGGCCAGAATACCGCGTGCTTCACCTTCCTCCACGCTCGCTTCCAGACGGAAGTATTCAAGCACATTCAGCTTTGGATTCGTAGGTTCCTCCTGTTGAGCCAGATACCCCACATCCACACGTGCCCCCCACTCTAGCTTGCCAGCATTGGGTTGCTCGTCACCAAGCAACAGCTTGAACAGGGTCGTCTTGCCGGAGCCGTTCCGACCAATAAGTGCAATTTTATCTCCATATTCCAGCAGACCCGAGATTCCGCGCAGGATTTCACGCTCACCATAGCTTTTTTCAACCTGTTCCAATACCGCTACCCGTTTACCCGTTCGATCCGTAGGGCGCACATCGAACTCGGCATTGCGGCGCTCCAGTACAGGACGCTTCACCTGTTCCATCCGTTCCAGCGCTTTGCGCATGGAAGCAGCCCGCCTGAAGAACTTTTCATTCCCACCCACTCGGCCCCATTCCTCCAGTTGGCGGATCGTTTCTTTCATTTTCTTGATAATCTTCTGTTGCTCCTTGAACTCCTCGAATTGCTGCAACAGCCGTTGTTCCTTCACTTTCATATATTCCGTATAACCGCCAGCAGACGTTTCCGCTTCTCCATCCTCCAGCTCCAGTGTTCGATTCACGACCCGATCCAGAAAATAGCGATCATGTGAGATCAGGACAATGGTGCCGGGATATTCTCGTAAAAATCCTTCCAGCCACTCGACCCGCTCCAGATCAAGATGGTTTGTCGGCTCATCCAGCAATAATAGGTCGGGTCTTACGATTAGCTGCGAAGCCAACACGACCCGAGTCTGCTCCCCACCGGACAGGGAAGCAAAGCGCCAACCATAATGTGCCTTGGCGATATCCAGACCGTCCGCCACCTGATCGATCCGGGCATCCATTTCGTATCCACCCTCACGCTCGAACTGGTCTTGCAGTGCCGCGTAGCGTTTCAGCAGGCGCTCCAATTGATTAGGGTCAGCTGCACATGCCGGATCGGACATCTGCTGCTCCATTTCCTTCATTTGCGTGCGACATATCATAAGCTCCTTGAATCCAAGGCTCAGCACATCCAGAACGGTATGGTCATCCAGTCCTTCTGGAACTTGTGCCACGTAACCGGTCCGTGTATCTTTTTTATCATCAATTGCCCTTCATCCGGCTTATTCAGCCTTGCCATGAGGCGCATAAGTGTTGTCTTGCCGCTTCCGTTGCGGCCGATCAGGCGACCTTGTCGCCTTCCATAATTTCAAATGTAATGCCGTCCAGCACCAGATGTGCTCCGTGGTATTGAGTCAATTGTTGCGCGCTAATCATCATCATAATAAGGTTCCTCCTATGGTATGGAAGATCCTGACCGCAACACAAAAAGAGCCGCAGGAGGTTAGCTCCGCGGCCCTTCAGAATTCAAGCAATATCGCTTATCGTCCGAATGAGGTCAAGGCAGGCATCTTCTCGCAAATGTTAACTTCCGTATATTCAAAATTGGACAGACTTCTCCCGTTGGTCAGAAAAGTATGAACAATGCCAGCCATAGCAATCGGCAGCTGGCTAATACGGTTGTTAAGCATCTCGTGATTCACCTGTCTTCACCTCCTTGTCATAATTAATGTCAATATATCACAGACGAATGCGTTTCCGCAACCATCCCTTCGCCCAATTCACCCTTACTGTACAGTAGCTACAGCTCTGTTAGTCCCTGCCTCGTCGCCGAAGCACCACATCCCTAATCACCACCGTAATAAGTGTTAACATTCCCGAGGTACCCAGTGATGCGCCAAGCAGGGCATATCCGATACCGTTCCACCCGCCAATATCGATGCTGATCATGATTACGACGGCACCGCCAAGCAAGGCCACACATGGCAATATATATTGAACCCACGTCATTCGCCGTCCTTGCAAACGGTAGATAAGCCATTCAATCAGCAGCTGCACCGCCCACATTCCCAATGTCCACAAGATCAATACTTCCATAAGGTTCCCCTCCTGTTGCTGGATGGATCAAGCCCTTTGTTACAGACCTTACGTCACTTCAACCAATCTGAGAAAAAGTTCCGGTACCCTTCTTTCATCTTTGTGCGCGAAAAAGCACCAAACGCATACTCCCGGTTGTCTTCTGACACACTGCGCGGCGCAGCCGCAGCCATGTTCACCAGTTCAAACCAGTTATCCTCGTTGCCTGCAAAGGCATGCGTGGATCGAATGTGACCGTAGCAAGCATGCTCCGGTTTCACGACCATTTTGCCCATCGCCATCGCTTCCGTCAGCGGCATCGCAAACGTATCAAAGGCCGAACAATTCCAATACACCTTGGATGAGTTCATCAACGTAAATATCTCATCCTGCGTGAGCGCAAACTTCAGCTTCACGTTGGCAGGAATGTCGTACTTCTTCATGGTTTCCTTATAGCGAACACCGCCAAACACCATGTACACTTCCTTGTCCGGGTTCTGCCGCGCATATTCCAGAACTAGATCCGGGCGACGGTTCGCCTCATCTCTACCGATCCAGAGCACCCGATTATGCATAACCTGACTCGGGTCATAGTGCCGGTTCGCCAGCTCTTCACTAAAGCCAATCGGGATGACGTTCACGTCATGTACGCCGAAATTGCGGCCAAGTTCTGTTTTCAAAAACTCCGTCTGTACAATCGCTTTATCCACCATCGTATAAAATGGCTTCATCATCTCATATCCCGTTAGCGCGGGATCGGGAAACTGTGCGGGAACAATACACTCTTTGGTAGGAACATCTTCAAAAACGTAAACCCGGATACGGTGTAGATGACATGCTCTATATTTTGGCTATGAATCTGGTCCAGCACGATATCGTAATTCACCAGGTCACCTTTCTCATGCTCATAACCCGGCAACCAGTCGTATCCGCTGACATGACGCTCCGGCGAAATGAACACAATATCCACGCCCAGCTCCAGACCAATCTGCTTCAGCCGATCCGCAAATACGCGTGGCCCCTGTGCTTCCGTGAATTGAATTTTACGCATAACAAGTCCGACTTTACGCAAGCTTCTCACCCTCATTTCTATTCCTCACCCAAGTGCTTCATGCACTGTTCCAGCGTTGCTGCCGTCTCATGCCACTGGTTACGCAACTGTTCCTTCGGCCACACACATTCCTCACTTCTCAGGTCACCATCAATCAAACGCAGCATCCAGAGTGAGAATACAATAGCATAAGCGTCGTACCATTCTGCAAAAGAAACCCGTTCAATCTGCACGCCCAGGCTCCCTAGTTTGTCCAGATACACATCCATGACCCGTTCTCGCAAAGCAGGCGTAACCGTTCTGGGAAACAGCGGATGTGAGAGATCCACCAGATGAACTACGTCCCACAGCGGCGTGTTAAGGTGGGCATGCTCCCAGTCCAAGATGACCAGTCTGCCTTCCACCTCCGCTATGTTACCTGGATGCAAGTCTCCGTGACACAGAACGGTAGGAAGTTCTTCCTCTGCCGTGAGGATCAACCTGGAGATCTTGTCCCAAGCCGATGAAGACAACCGTATATCCAGCCTGGACAACAGGTCATCCGTAGGTTGTCTGTGCATTTGCAACTCATCCAACATCGTGCGAATGGACGGTTTCTGGCCCACGCGAGGCAGCTCACTCCAATCCGTAACAGACAACGCATGCCATGCTGCCATATGTACCGCTACCCCAAGCATTGTCTCTTCTTGTGAATCATGCATCAGTTGCCCCAGATCCTCGTAGATCATCCAGCTCTGTCCCGGGTCAGTGGTAAGATCCGACGCTGCAATGAGTTGCGGATAAATCGGTGGCAGGCCTGACATTACACGCTCGTACATCCATCGTTCCCGTCCATGCTGTGCAGGATTCGTCAGTGGTTTAAAAATATAACTTTCACCGGTAGGAACAGTGAATCGCTCCACATATCGTCCGTTCATTCCTTGATACAACTGTTCACGGCTTGTTATATATTGATCATTCAGCATTCCTTCGGGCGTCACCCAGCTGTATGCATCCAT
Organism: Paenibacillus sp. OVF10; assembly: GCA_022836915.1. Lineage (GTDB taxonomy): Bacteria > Bacillota > Bacilli > Paenibacillales > Paenibacillaceae > Paenibacillus. The sequence goes on from CP094668.1 coordinate 309,665, forward strand.
CTCTTCTTTCACGCATCCACCATCCGTTTCGTTCTCGCTGCTGCTCCGATGTTGATTTCTATTCATCATACGTCGCTGTTCACAAGCCTGCAAGCTTTGTTCGTAAGCGCTTATTCAGTGTATCAATTCAGATTTTCAAAATTGCTTGTTGCATTTTGGTTAGTAATCACTTACTATACAATCATGAAGAACAAATCTCATGTGGACAGCAAAAAGAAAGATATCCTACAAGCGGCGATGCGCTTGTTCGCAACCAAAGGCGTTGACGGCATATCCGTCAAAGAGATCGGTGACGCCGCCGGAGTAACCGATGCGGCGATCTACAAACATTTTAAAAACAAAGATGCCGTTGCACTCGAAGCCTTCACCCAATACTGCGCGGACTATACTTCACTGATTGACGGGTATGTTCGACAGGAAGGTCCGGTGCTGGAACGCTTCAAGCAACTGGTTACCGAGGTTCTCCATCTGCATGATGAAGATCCCTACGGGCTGCTGCTGATTTCACAGAATCATGAAATATTCATTGAAGCCGGAAGCAGCGAGGATTACCGTCAGCCATTGGATGCGTTGATGGATCTGATCGATCAGGGAATGATGCGGGGTGAACTGCCTCAGCAGGATTCACGGCTCACAGCCGTTCTGGTGATCGGTGCGATTACACGTATGGCGGTCTCCAGTATGCAAGGTGAGCTACCAGAGCTGTTGGTACCTTATACGGGGAAACGGTTCACCGACTTGCATCAATGTTGGGGCAGGTACCCCAAGAGTAGCGAGGGAGAGTGGTAGCCATTCTGACCTCGCAGAACACCAAGTAAGGCTCGGGGCTACACGTTATAAAAAGAGAATCGTCAACATACCATCAGGATATACCAGATGGATTATCGGGTCATACGTGACCTTTTCTTTTTGCACATGAGGTTAGTGTTCATTAACTAAAATAGTCAGGATGTGTCATTTTCCATGAAAAAAATATTAATTATTCAAGGCAATCCCGTCTCACCCAGTTACAACGGCGCAATCGCCGAGGCTTACCGCAAAGGTGCGGTGCAAGCTGGTGCTGACGTCCGCATGATCACCTTGAACGAGTTGGCGTTCAACATGAATCTGGAAGGAGGATATCGTAATAAACTTCCACTTGAACCAGATTTGCTGGAGGCCCAAGAAGCAATCAAATGGGCCGAGCATCTCGTATGGGTGTTCCCAATATGGTGGGGAGGACCGCCTGCCCTGCTGAAAGGTTTTGTAGACCGAATCTTCATGCCAGGTTACGCCTTCAAGTATCAAAAGGAAAACCCTTCCCCGATCAGTTGCTCAAAGGCCGTACCGCCCGCATGATCACCACGATGGATGGTCCGAGCTGGTACTTCAAATGGTTCCAAGGTGAGCCTGCACATAAAATGATGAAAATCTCCACATTTGGACTTACCGGCATCAAACCCGTGCGGATAACAACCGTAGATCAAGTTGGGAAGAAGTCAGATGAACAGAGAAAGAATTGGTTGGATAAGATCGAACAGCTTGGGCGGAAGATGGGGTAAAAGATTTCTGCAAGAAAGCCTCATCGGAAGTATACGCTTCTCTCCAGATGTTCACCTTGTAAGTTAAATCAAAAATCTGGGGATAAGCGTAATTCAGAGGTAGTCCTGTAATCCGCGAGTGGCGCAATTGTCATTTTAGTTTAACTTATATCAGAAAGCAGGAAATGTGCCTATTCTCAGTTACAAAAAAAGGTTGTCCCTACGTCTTGTTCAAGACGTAGGGGACAACCCTTTAGCATTCATTATGATCTAACGAACCGTAAACACGCTATTAGTGCCATTTTCGATAAGTATGCGGTTTAACGAATCGTAGACGCGTTATTTCCTCGATCTGTGTATCTTTGGGCAGTTTTCCACTGGTTTGCACCGGAATAACTTCACTGAGGTTCGTTACATTTTGCATTCCACGCTAAATCGCCATTTAACGCTCATTCGGTTCGTTAGCGACTTGCCCATCTACAACCATACAAACAACGCATTACCCAAACGAAATACGACCTGATGGATGCTCAGGCAAAATAGCTGTAACCAACTGCCGCACAGCTGGATGATCCGACTGCATTACCGAATCCCCGCATCACCGCTATAGACCAGCTTCCCTGATCCATTACCGCAATGCGGTCACAGATCGTCATGGCAGCCCGAATATCATGCGTGATAAAGAGGTACGACAACCCGTAGGACGCCCTGAGCTCCGCCAATAAGGATAGAATTTGAGTCTGGTGCACCATGTCTAGGCTGCTGATTGATTCGTCCAGTACGATTAACTTTGGCTTGAGCGCGATGGCTCGTGCGATGTTAATTCGCTGTAATTGACCGCCACTGAACTGGTGCGGAAGCTTGCTCCCATCCTCAGGTGTAAGTCCAACCTGCTCAAGCAGTTGTCCAACCACACGAAGTTGTTCTTTGGCCGACAATCGCTCGTAATTATCCAGCGGCTCCCCAATGATCTGCGCGGCAGTCATAAGCGGATTCACAGCCGAATAACAGTCCTGGAACACGACTTGCAGATCACGTCGTAATCCCTTGAGTACAGGTTTGCTAGATCGATAGATATCCTGCCCTTGAAATAAAACCTGACCCTGGCTAGGCTTCTCCAGACCAAGAATAATTTTGCCCAAGGTACTTTTACCTGCCCCACTCGTACCCAACAGTCCCAGACAAACACCCTTTTCAATCGTAAGTGAGATGTCTGCCAGCACAGGAGGACGCGCTCCCGAACGATCCAGCCAATTGCGTTTGCCATAGCTATGGCTTACTTCACGTACCTGAAGCATCAGGTCATCCTCCTCTCTTCTACTTGGCAGAAGCAATCTCTGTAGAAAATGAAATTACACATCACCATGCCAATTCCATCTCTACGACTGCCCACTCAAAATACAGTTCATACCCGCTCTACAGATACTCTCATTGAACGATCCATCCCACATGTCATTCGCTATCGTCCCAAAGACATACTGGGTCTGGCATTTAACAACATCCGGGTATACTCATGCTGCGGGTGATCGAACAGTTGATACACATCCGCCTGCTCCACAATTCGCCCCTTCTGCATAACCGCGACTTCATCTGCCATTTGTGAGATCACGCCCAGATCGTGAGAGATGAGTAAGATGGATGTGCCGTATTCCGTACGTAAACGATCCAATTCCTGAAGCACCTTGAACTGATTCACGACATCCAGTGCCGTCGTTGGTTCATCAGCAATAACCAAGGCGGGTCGCAGGCACATCGATATGGCAATCATCACCCGCTGCAACATACCGCCACTCAGTTGGAAGGGATATCGCTTCATCAGTTTAGCTGGTTCGGGCAGGTTCATATCTGCCAAGGCAGCAATGGCCCGCTCCCTGGCAGCTGCTTTGGACATTCCCGTATGCGTACGCAAGGTTTCAATGAATTGAGATCCAATCGTATATACGGGTGTAAAAGCATTCATCGGATTCTGCATAATAAATCCGATGTCCTTGCCCCGGATGCGCCGCATCTCCTCACCTGACAACGAGCCAAGCTCCCGTCCATTCAGACGGATGCTGCCCGACACTTCCATCCTGCGTGGATCAAGCAGATGGAGCAAGGCATTACATGTAACGGTCTTGCCGCTGCCACTCTCGCCGACTAGACCGAAGACACGACCTTTTTTAATTCAAAATCTATGGGCTCCAGTAACGGGACTGAACCCTTCGCTGTTCTAAGATTCACTTGCAGACCACGAACTTCGAGTACCTTCGCTGCATCATCCATCGTTACGTTCACCTCCATATGCCTTCGGTCTCGAACCACTACCTTTTTGCAATGCCATAACGCTCGGATAACGCTTCACCCAAGATGTTGAACGTAATGACTACCAGCAGAATCAATGCACCCGGGTAGATCATCAACTCCGGATGACTGCGAATGTAACCTGTTCCTTCATGAATCATGGCCCCCATTCTGCATTCGGGGTTGAATACCAAGCCCCAAGAAGGACAGAGCGGATATATCCATAATCGCCCAGCCCATCTCCAGTGTGCCCATCACAACAATGGGACGCTGCACGTTGGGGATGATATGTCTACGGATAATCGTCCACGAAGACGAGCCGCTAATCCGCGCCGCTGCGATGAAGTTCCGTTCCTTCAGACTGACGACCATATTCCTACAGATGCGTGCATAATACACCCACTGCACCATCATGAGGGCCAGAAGCACCTGCATCAGACCTGGGCCGAAAATCCCCACAATGCCCAGCACCAGTACTAGATTCGGAAACGCCATAATGCCTTCACACAAGCGCATCAACAGACTGTCCACCCAGCCACCAAGGTAACCGGAGATGGAGCCTACAATGACACCTATGAGCAAAGATGACAGGAAGATCAGGGTAGCAAATCCAAGCGACACTCTCGCTCCATACATCAGCCTAGTGAGATTGTCGCGTCCCAGATGATCCGTTCCGAGCCAATGCTCAAGCGATGGACTCGCCAGCTTCTGCAACAGATTCACCTTCACCGGGTCATGAGGAGCAATCCATGGGGCTAATAACGCGATCACGAAGAAAAGCAATATGATCACCGAGCAGATCTGGATGGCTCTCTGTCCTTTAAATACCGCACGCCATTTGTTTATCAATGTTCTGCCCGTCCTTTCGCTGAAATCCGTGGGTCCATAACGAGCTGCACCAGATCAACGAGCAGATTGCATACGATGAACAGGCATGCCGCCAGGAAGACATAACATTGAATCACGGGAATATCCCGGTTAAATATCGCATCGACAAAGTATCGTCCGAACCCAGGCCAGGAAAACACCTGCTCTACAATAATGGTGCCTGTGAGCAGCTTGCCCATACTCATCCCCATCCCCGTGATGAGGGGTGATATAGCGATCTTCAGGACATGTTTCAGCATGATGACTCGTTCGCGAATCCCGCGTGTTCTAGCGTACTGTACATACGTCTCCTGCAATTGCTCCAGTACACTGGAACGTAATAATCGGGTGTAGATCGCGATAAGAATCAAGGAGAGTGTAATCGTAGGCAGCACCAGATTCTCCCACGATCCACGTCCTTCCACAGGCAGCCAGTCCAGCTTCACCGAGAAAAAGAAGATCAACAGATAACCAAGCCAGAATTGCGGGATCGACGCGCCAAAATAGGAAATAGCACGGCTGACCATGTCAATCCAGCTATTCTTGTACACCGCCGCCAGTATTCCCAAAGGAATACTTACCAAAGCGGATAACAACATACTCCAAAAGGCTAGTTCAGCCGTAGCGGGAATCCTTAGTTTCACTTCATCCCATACGGGTTTGTTGGTGAGATATGAGGTGCCAAAGTCGAGCTTGGCAATCTTCTGAATCGTATGCACATACTGGGTTAATAAGGGCTGATCCAGACCGAATTCATGCCGTTTTTGCGCAAGCAGCTCCGGTGTTGGATAGATATGAGCGGCTGTCAGATAAGCCTCGGCTGGATCAACCGGTGAAATATGAATAAGCGCAAAGGTAACAAGTGTAGCGATAAAAACGATAGGAATGATCGCGATCATTCGTTTCCCAATATAACTGATCACCAAACGTTCCTCCCTTTTATCAAGCTACATGACCTTACTAAGGCCTTACCACTTCCAAAATTAAAGTAATTACTACTTATTGATTGCCCAATTCAATGCCCACAAACGGATTTTCGTCACGGTTCGCCGGGAAAATAAAGTTGGAGATTTTCTTCTGATATACAGCCGTTTTCTTAATATAAGAGATTGGTACGATCGCCGATTGCTCCTGAAGTGTTTTCAAGATAGAGCCATACAGCTCCTGGCGTTTCGTCTCGTTTGTAGATGACAGTGCTGCATGCACCTGATCGTCCAGTTCCTTTTTCATCGGCAACGCACTCAAGGTCTCGGAAATCCCGAATCCAGGGCTCGCCACAACGTTAATGAAGGAATGTGGATCATATGGAGCGCCATAGTTGTACCAGAAATACAGGTCGAAATCATTAGCTTTCAAACGTTTGATCTGAACCGTCAGTTCCAGCCCAGTGAGGTTTACTTTAACCCCAAGCTCGCTCCATTCCGCCTGAATGGTCTCAGCCATCGCTTTCTGAATCGGGTCTGTCTTGTCAAAAATCATCTCGAAATCAAGCTGCTGACCGTCTTTCTCACGAACCGTACCACCTGCAGGCAGCTTCCAGCCCGCTTCATCCAGTAAAGCTTTGGATTTCTCCACGTCATACGTGATCGGTTCCAAGTCTACATTGGTGTACGGATAGTTTTTGGACAATACGGTATCGGCTGGTTCTTCCAATCCGGAAGTAACACCTTCCACCATCGCCTGTTTATTAAACCCTTGCTGAAGCGCCATCCGCACTCTGACATCGGACAGCTTTGGATTGGAAGAGTTCAGCAGCAGACTGCGTGTGCCCACCGGATCAGACAATTGGGTCACATATTTATCATTGTCACGCAGCTCCTGGAACGCATCCAGACTGATCATACCTTCACCATAGATCAGGTCGAGATCGCCTTTTTCAAAAGCAAGGACACGGGTTTCACCGTCAGGAATGATTTTGACCGTAATCTGATCCACCTTTGGTGCTGTTCCCCAATAATTCGGATTGCGTTTGAAAACAGCAGATTCGTCCTGCTTGTATTCAGCCAGCATCCACGGGCCCGTTCCAACTGGCTCTTTGATGCCTTGGGAAGTATCTCCGTCATCAGGGAATCCAGCTTCACCCAGGAAGCGGAACGGACGGACCACAGACAAGTCCTGAAGAACCGGATAATATGGCTCTGTGAGTGTCAATCGGAAAGTATGGTCATCCACAACTTCTGTCTTGTCGAGCACACCTACAATGCCCAGCCAGCTATGTGTATCTTTGTTTTTCATTACAGCGTCAAAGTTCTTTTTCACAATCTCAGCATTAAATGGCGTACCATCTGAAAATTTCACACCTTGGCGAAGCTTGAATGTATATACCTTGCCGTCATCGGAGATGGTCCATGATTCTGCCAGAGCAGGTTCCAGTTTTCCGTCCTTCTGGTAACTGATCAGTGGCTCATAGAGCATGGATTGGGCAAATAATTGCGAAGGATTGTACGTATGCGGATTCATTGTACCGATATCACGTGGCCATGACATCGTAATCGACTTCGTAGATGTTTGATCCGAAGCAGCAGATGAGGATTCATCTCCACTTCCTGTATTGCTGCAACCCACAATAACGAATAACAACAAGAGCATAGTTGCCAGCGTGAGGGCCGAAGATTTGCGATGTTGAACAGACATGGATGTTGAACCCCTTTTCTCTATTTTATGATAATGATTATCATATTCATCCATTAAGAATAGGCAGGAGCCCTCCTTTTGTCAACAAAATTCGACATAGTATGTGTTGTTATTAAAATAGCCAAAAAAGCCCTTCCTATAGGAGGAAGAGCCTCTCGACCTGAATATAAATTGCAACTGCAAAAATAAGTTCCACAATAATCTGCTATTCCTTGCTCACAGCAAGGTAATCACGAAAGTACATATGCAGATATATTACTGAAATCCATCTTCATACGCCTTCTTGTTTCTCATTTAAACGTCTACAGCGATGCCCTCATAGAACCGACGAATCACCTGCTCCGCTGGCTTGCCGTAAACTCCATATCCGTCATCGGTCAGCGCATCCTTCTCCGCGTGCAGATGTGCGCTCCAATCCCACAGACCGAATCCGCGTACCCAATGACGCTGACTGACATGCCGGAACATCGCCTCATAGAAACGCTCCTGTTCCTCCGCATTCACTTCGCCTTCCAGTCCCCAATCGTTTGGTACCTGGGCTGATCCACTGCGGCTGGGACAGCCTGCTTCTGCTAAGAAGAAAGGTTTGCCGTAGGGAGCAATCGCCTGCTCAATTCGATCCAGCTGTGCCTCCCAATCTCCGATGGGATAATACCCACTGGAAGAGATGACGTCCACAGCATCCCACCATTTCACATGACCTTCCTGATATTTGTCTGTATTGTATGACACCGGTCCCGTGTACACTTCACGCACACCAGCGATTACCTCGCGCCATTCCTGATCCCGACGCTCGGATTGCACCATCTCACAGCCTACGATGAACATCTCACACTTTTCCTGCTCTGCAATCCCTGCATAATGCTTCTGAAATGCCGTGTAACTGCAGAACCAATCCTTCCACTTCGGCTCACAAGGCACATCGATATCAAAAAAGTTAATGTGTGCACGCCATGTGCCGTCGGTGCAGTTAACGGTTGGTTTCAGAATGATACGCAGCCCGAGTGTACGGGCATAACGAATCATGTCGATTAGTTCATCATCCTCCACCAGATGTTCACCCCGATACTTGACCTCTACCGCCTGCGGATGATCCTGATGTGCCGCCAGTGCAAAAATAACATGTGAACTGCCTGTACGTTCAGCCATCAGGCGCAAGGATTCTTTGGCTTCCGGCTTGCGGAAGTCGCCCTTGCCACTCATCCAGCCAAATGTAAATCCCTTAATATAATCCATATGCATTGCTCCCCAGTGTTCCTGTTAACTTAATGTAAATACAATGACCGAATATATACACTTTCACTTCAATTACAGCTTGCCTTCCTCGTGATCTCCTGCAATGACTTCGTCCGTCTCGATCACATAGTTCACGATCTCTTCGATGGTCGTGTAAGCCACGCCCACATACGTGTCGGCTGCGCCGTAATAGATGGCGATACGTCCGGTATCAGCATCATGCAGTGTTGCACACGGGAAGATGACGTTATCAACGAAGCCTTGCTCCTCGTACCATTTTTCCGGTGTCAGTACAAAGTTAGAAGAACGATATTTTACTTTGGAGGGTTCATCTAGATCCAGAATGACCGCACCCATGCTATATACCAAACCGTTACAGGTTCCAGTGACGCCGTGGTAGAACATCAGCCAGCCTTCAGACGTTTCAATCGGAGCAGGACCGCCGCCAATTTTGACCGATTGCCACCAGCCCTGGCCGCCTTTGCTCATCACATGACGGTGCTTGCCCCAATACACGAGATCCGGGCTTTCGCTCAGGAAAATATCCCCGAATGGCGTATGTCCACTGTCACTTGGTCTGGACAACATTACATAGTTATCGTTGATTTTGCGTGGGAACAACACGCCATTCCGGTTGAATGGCAGCATTGGATTTTCGAGGCGGACAAATGTTTTAAAGTCATCTGTTTTGGCCAGACCCAGTGCTGCACCGTAGAAGTCTGTACACCAGATGATGTAATACGTGTCTTCGACTTTGACCAAACGTGGATCGTACGCATAGTTCGGCATAAACGGATCGCCATTTTCATCCACAAATGCAATACGCTCCTCTTCAATCGTCCACTCCAGACCGTCCTCACTCGCCCCCATGTGCAGGTGCGGACGGCCATTAACGGTTTCAGCGCGGAATACACCAATGAATTTTCCTTCATACGGTATAACAGCACTGTTGAAAATACGGGCAACACCCTTGACCGGGTTACGCGGAACCACCGGATTCGCCGAGTGTCTCCATACCGGGCCTTCCGTTCCCTCCGGTTTGGCTTCCCATGGCATATTCGGCAAAGCATCCCCAACAATGTGTACGTTTTTCGTTTCGGCAACTGACATTTTTCATTTCTCCCTTCGGATTTTATTTAACTGAGCCTTGCGCGAAGCCGTTGTAGATGTACTTCTGTAACAACAGGAAGATGATCATGGTTGGAATAATGGCGATCATGATGCCAGCGCTGATGACTTCCCACTGCGATCCAAACGGTCCCTTGAATTTGAACAAGGCGGTGGATATGACCTGTAGATCGGTCTTTGGCATGTACAAGAACGGTGTGTAGAAGTCGTTATAGATGTTCACACCCTTCACGATAATGACCGTTACAATGGCCGGTTTCAGCAGTGGCAGAATGATTCTCCAGTAGATCGTGAAGTACGACGCGCCGTCCAGCATGGCGGATTCATCCAGTGCACTTGAGATGGAGCCAAGGAACTGCAGGAAAATATAAACCGCGATGATATCTGTACCCAGGTACATCACGATGGCCGCCCAGCGTGTGTTGAACAGGTCGAGCGCGTTGATGATCTGGAATGTGGCGACCTGTGTCGTAACACTTGGAATCAGGGTAGCGAGCAGGAATGCCGCGACCATGATTTTCTTGCCTTTGAATTTGAACCGATCCAGCACATACGCGATCATGGAACCCGTTAAGGTCGCCCCTATAATGGAGATGACCAAGATAATAATTGTATTTTTGAAACCAACCAGCATGTTGCCATCCACAAAAGCCTTCGCATAGTTCGCAAAGTTCAGCCAGTTGGCTGGCGGGGCAAGCGGGCTGCTGGTAGCGTATTCTGCATTCGTTTTGAGAGATGCAAACAGGATGACCACGATAGGTAACAGTGCGATAAACGCCGCAAGCACCAGGGAAGCATATTTAACCACGCTCGCAAGGGTGTATTTGAGTTGTGTCACGTTTATTCCTCCCCTTTCATGGTGACGCGCTGCACAAGCGTAACTAGAATAACGATCAAGAGCAGCACCACAGCCATGGCGGATGCCAGTCCCAGCTTGCCATATTTAAATGCCAAGTGAACCGTTTGGATTACAAATGTCATACTGCCGTTGGAACCATCGGTCATGATATATGGAATATCGAACGCACTAATTGCGCCGCTAATCGCCAAGATCAGGTTAAGCTGCAGGATGCGTGTAATGCTTGGCAGGATGATGTGGCGGAATTGCTGCCAGCGATTGGCACCATCAATATCGGATGCTTCATACACATCCTTCGGAATGGAGGAGATTGCACCCAGGAAAATGATAAAGTTGAAGCCCATGTATCTCCATACCGATGCACCTGCGAGTGACACGTTAATAATATTGGGATTACCGAGCCAGAGCTGCGTGTATTGCCCCAGCCCTACAGCATGCATGAGCATATCGAGTGTACCGTCAGGTTTGAAGAAAAAGAGGAAGATAAAACCGATGGCTACCCCATTCAGCAAATAAGGGAAAAACAGTATGCCTTTGAAGAAGTTTTTGCCTCGAACTTTGAAACTCAGAATCGTGGCAAAGTAAAGCGCCAAGCCCATCTGTAAGAACGTAGCCACGAAGTAGTACAAGCTGACAATAAATACTTTGAAGTATTCGGGATCACTGAAGATACGCGTATAGTTCTCAAACCCAACATAATCGAACCTTTTGCTGTATCCGTTCCAATCGGTGAAACTGTATTTGAACATGTTGATGACTGGCAAGTATGCAAATGTAAACAGCAACGCCAGCGGAATAATTGAGAAGGCACAGATGATAAATATGCGTTGCGCTGAGTAGCCCCAATTCGAAAGTTTTAAGTACTTCATGCTCTCCACACCTCCAAGCGGTTCTCCCGCCTATATATCGAAAGACTCCGTCCAATGGAATTCCTGCGGAATAACTGCCGGGGAAGAGCATGGGTATCATGCTTTCAAATACCACATACTCCATGCTCCATTCATAAATGGATTCCTTTATCCCCGCAGTCCATTCATCACCTGATCCACTTACGTTAATCCAATTATTTCGTGAGTTCTGCTCTTGCTTTGACCCACTTGTCGTTCAGATCTTTCATAATGTCGTCATACGATTCCTTGCGGTTCCCAATACCTGCTTCGATAATGCGTTTCTTGAAGTCAGGCTGCCAGAGACCGATTTCGCCTTCGTTATCAATCTTGTCGACCAGACCTTCCTGACCTTCTTTGGCAGGTGTAAGCGTGGAGAATTTCACATCTTTATATTGATCCAAAATGGGTGGTAATTCAGCATTCTTGTCTGCATCCATACCGCCACCCTGTTCAACCGCGTAGTTTGATTTCGCCAGGAACCAGTCAATCCAGGCTTTAGCAGCAGGTTTGTTCTCGCTGTTCACGTTCATACCGATGTTATAGTCGGCGGAGAGCGGAACCACAACCTCACTTGCATTCGTAGGGAAAGGAAGGAATCCGATGTCGTCCGGTGTATCCGTCATCCCTTGAATTTGTGTGATGGCCCAAGAGCCAAGTGCCATCGTGGCAATTTTGCCTTTGGCAAGATCAGCCTTGGAGCTTTCCCAGTCGGTTGTTGTTGGATCTTTCTCGATTAGACCGTTCTTGGCTGCATCATAGAGCACTTTATATAGTTCATAGTGCGGCTGACCAGGCACAAAGTTCTCATCTGTGTTCGGTTGGTCCACGTTAACGTAATCCACACTGCCTGCAACGGTTGGCAGATCCGATTCCCATTGTGTCAGGGCCCAGCCGGATGCATAGTTGGTGTAGAGCGGAACCGCGTCAGTATTGTCTTTGATCAACTGAAGCGCAGCCTGGAATTGTTCAGGTGTTTTTGGAACTTCCATAATGCCTGCGTCTTTGAAGACCTGTTTGTTATAAATGATTCCGGAGAACGTGATCACGGTAGGGATACCGTAGACCTGACCATCCACCATGCGTTCTTCAATGGCGGTGTACTTGTCTTTCAATTCATCATACGTGCCGAGCGGCTCGAAAAAGTCCGGGATATCCGCGATCGGAACACTGGTCGGGATCATCAGTACATCACCATAATCCTTGGTGCTCATACGGATCTTCACTTGTCCTTCGTAGTCGGCTAGTGCCTGAAAGTTCACTTTGACATCCGGGTATTCCTTATTGAACTCAGCAGCGTAGTCTTTGAATACGGTATCAACAATATCTGTACGTTGTGTAAGGACAGTAATCTCACCCTTGATATCTGCCGGATCTGTACTGATCTCCTCCCCTGCCTGCGAAGATCCACCTCCGGATGAACATGCAGCAAGTAGTGAAGTGATGAGCAGCATCGTCAGCAACATCATCCAACCTTTGTTTTTTCTCAATTGTTTCGACCCCTCTCTTAAGTTAATTAAGTTATCGTTAAGGTTACAAAATGAATTCTATTATGGTAACGCTTACCTGTCAATTAAATTATTTATAACTTAACAAGAAAAATTGCGAGGTATTTCGTTGACATCTGTTTTTCAGAGCACTAATATTATTTAATAAAGTTACCGTTAACTTAATTATATGAATTGATTAAACATTTACACGAAACGTAGAGGACAGAAAGAACCTGAAGAAGCGGAGCGTTCGCCTTTATCACCGGAATTTCACCTTTGAAAAAGGGAATCAAAAAAATCTGGGGATAACAGCGATCGGAAGGTTATTCTGTCATCGGAGTGGCCAGTGTAAATATTCTTTAATTCAATTTATATATTAAGATTTATGTAACACGTTGAAGGAGTGCTCACTTATGAATACAAAAACACCCCAACTCCAATCTGAAATTAAGGCGCATTGGGAGAAGCAGATTTTACCCTTCTGGTCCAACCTTAAAGATACAACCCACGGTGGATTCTACGGCTGGGTTGGCAATGATCTTCAGGTGAATCCACAGGCCCCCAAAGGCGGGATCGCCACGGCACGACAACTCTGGTCTTTTGCAGCGGCGTATCGGGTTACCGGAAACGAAAGATGGCGCGATCACGCGGAGCACGCCTATCGTTTTCTCGCAGACCATGTGATGGATACCGAATATGGCGGTATGTACTGGATGGTAGATTACACAGGGGAAGCGCTGGACACGAGCAAACATGTGTATACGCAATCATTCGGTGTGTATTCACTCAGTGAGTACTATCGTGCTACCGGGGATGCTTCTGCATTGGAACTTGCGAAAACGCTTTTTGCTTTAATCGAGGACAAAGGTTTGGATGCCGAACTACCTGCGTACAAGGAACAATTTGATCGCACATGGAAGGAACAGCCCAATGAAATGCTGAGCGAAAACGGGGTGATTGCGGATTACACAATGAATACGCACATCCATGTGTTAGAGGCCTACACCACGCTCTATCGCGTGTGGCCGGATCAACAAGTGAAGGCAGCGCTGGAACGCCTGCTCGGAATTCTATATGAACGGGTGTATGACCAAGACACCAAGTTTCTCGGGGTATTTTTCAACAAACAGTGGGAATCCATCATCGATCTGCGCTCGTTCGGACATGACATTGAAGCCAGCTGGCTGATCGACGAAACACTGAAAGTGCTGGGACTGGAACAACATCCGGAGTATGCGGCGATGGTAACGGATATTGCCTATAACATCTCCAACGTGGCCGTAAATGCCGATGGTTCCCTGCTAAATGAACAAGAAGGTGAACATATCGATGAGAAGCGAATCTGGTGGGTTCAGGCAGAGGCGATGGTTGGCTTCTATAACGCGTATCAGCGTACAGGCGATCCCTTGTTTCTGGAGAGAGTGGAACGCTTGTGGACCTATACAAAAGAAAACATCATTGATCAGCGCGCTGGTGGGGAATGGTACTGGTCGGTTGATGGGAACGGTACACCGGATCAAAGCGAGATTGCTGGACCGTGGAAATGCCCGTATCACAATAGCAGATTCTGTATTGAACTAATCGAGAGGATGGGATCAGAATGATACACCCGAAATACAAGGAGTTGCTGGAGAAACAGGAGCAGTTGCTTAGTCGCACTAATGAGATCAATTCTTCCTTCTACAACGGCATATACGATCGGTACCAATATCCGGTTATCACTCGCCATCATGTACCGCTGCATTGGAGATTCGATCTGGATGAGACGACGAACCCACACTTTATGGAGCGTCTGGGTATCAACGCTACACTGAATCCAGGAGCCATCTATTTCAATGGCAAATACGTCATGGTCATCCGTACGGAAGGATTGGACCGTAAATCGACCTTTGCGCTCGCGGAGAGTGACAATGGAATTGACGGGTTCCGTTTCACGGGTAAACCATTGGTCTGGGATGATATCGATGCGGATGAAACCAATCAGTATGATATGCGCCTTGTTCAACATGAAGATGGCTGGATCTATGGCATCTATTGCTCGGAACGCAAAGACCCGGAGGCTCCTGCATTTGATACGTCCAGCGCAGTTGCACAGGCAGGACTGGTCCGTACACGGGATCTTACAAGCTGGGAACGGTTGCCCAACATCACAACGAATTCCCCTCAACAGCGCAATGTCGTATTGCACCCGGAATTCGTGGATGGAAAATATGCCTTCTACACCCGTCCACAGGACGGATTCATCTCGACAGGCAGCGGCGGCGGAATCGCCTTTGGTCTGTGTGAGGATATCTTGAACCCTGTCATTCATGAAGAGACCATTATCGACGAACGGCAATATCATACGGTATATGAGGTCAAAAACGGTCAAGGCCCTGCTCCGCTCAAGACGGATCGAGGCTGGATTCACATTGCTCACGGAGTTCGGAACACCGCAGCAGGCCTGCGTTATGTGTTATACACCTTCGCTACGGATCTGAATGATCCGGCGCGTATTATTGCCAAGCCGGGCGGCCACTTCATTGCCCCTTATGACGACGAGCGTGTAGGCGATGTATCCAATGTTATTTTCTGCAATGGTGCTGTGCTCAATGAAAAAGAAGAAGTCTTTATCTATTACGCATCCAGTGATACCCGCTGTCATGTAGCAACAACGACTCTGGAGAAACTGGTCGATTATACGTTCAATACACCGGCTGATCCATATCGTTCCTTGGACTGTGCTAGCCAACGGGGTCAGCTGATTGAACAGAATGAGAAGCTTCTACAGAAACAATTGACATAACATCGGTAGAGCGTCCTCTCAGGGAAACCTGCAATGTGCTGAAAATTAGCGAAACAACAGCCAGAATGGCTTTATTCCAAGTGGGTAACGATGTATACTGATATGGATTGTTATTATGTTGGAGGAAAGCGCTCATCATAATGACAGCACATTGTGCCTATACCGGCTTGAAGGAGGCGACCATACTGAAGAACAATATCACCATGCGGGATATCGCCGACAGGCTCGGGGTCAGCAGTGTGACCGTCTCGAAAGCATTGAATGATAAAGATGGCGTGAGTGGCGAATTAAAGGAAAAAATTAAAGTGCTTGCTGTTGAAATGGGCTATCGGTATAATGCTGCTGCCCGTTCCATGAAGGAAGGCTTAACCCATAATATTGGCGTAATTATCCCGGAGCGTTTTACCGGGCCTACGCAGTCGTTCTATGTACGCGTGTTCCAGCGCATCACCAAACATCTGGAGGAACAGGGCTACTACGGCATTCTGCACATTCTGAATGTGGAGGATGAGGAGGAATTAACACTGCCCAAGCTGTACAGCGATAACAAGGTCGATGGTTTCATCGTGCTCGGACAGATCAGCAAAGAGTATATTGAACTGGTGCGATCGATGGAGGTTCCCAAAATGTTTCTCGACTTCTACGATGAACATTCGGACATCGATTCCGTCGTTACCGATAACTTCTACGCTGCCTATGAGCTGACGAACTATCTGGTTCAGCAGGGCCACCGTAACATTGCTTATGTGGGGAACCTGTATTCCACGAGCAGCATCCAGGACCGATTCCTCGGGTATTACAAATCCTTGCTGGAACATCGGTTGCCGATGAATCCAGAGCTGGTTCTGAATGATCGGGATGAACGAGGTACGTTTATTGAGATTGATCTGCCGGAACAGCTGCCAACCGCCTTTGTATGCAACTGTGATCAGGTCGCTCATCTGCTCGTCCAAAAACTGACTTCCATGGATATTCAGGTGCCTGGCCAATGCTCTGTTGTTGGTTTTGACAATGATATCTATGCGATGCTCTCCGATCCCAAGCTGACAACTGTTGAAGTGGATGTGGAACAGATGGCGCGCACGGCAGTTCAGTCCATGCTCAAAAAGGTCGACAACCCAAACCGCAGTTTCGGCCGTGTACACGTGAAAGGCAACATCATCTATCGTGACTCGGTGAGTGCTGTGTCTGCCTCATCAGATACAATGGATATTTGAATTAAAAAATGAAATAAACGAACACAGATGACTGGCCTTTATCTTACTGGCCAGTCTTTTTTGATGCATCGGAGCTTAACGACGGCGATGATCTGTTGAATTCTTCAGAAATGTAGTCGTTCTCCAAATCGAGAGGATGAGGATTAACTCATACACATTGGTTAAAGTTCCGGTTTCCACTGGCAGGGAGATTAACTGTCCTACAAACAATAATGCAGTCCCAACAAACAGCCATACCCATTTATGTTTGAAAAGAACGATCAGGCTAACAAATAAGAGTACAAGCCCCACGATGATCACCATCATCGGCGGACCTCCATGACCTTCTGCCATATATCTCAGTACTCCATACTCTTCTATAACCTTGAGATTTTTAACCTCGGATAAAGTAAAGCCTACAATCTGGTAGATAACCAGACCCAACGTTATCAGCCATGCTACCACATTCGTTATACTTCTATTTGCAAACTTGGCACCTGAGCTACGCAAGATATGGTAGCCAACCAGAATAAGGGTAGGGGTAGCAAAGGCATGTAGCCAAAATCGAAGGCTACTGAGAACCATTAGCGGTTCCCCTTCCCCTATCAAATTACCTAAAGCAATAATTCCATTATCATATGCCAAGCTGAACGCTACGAATAGCTGAAAACTGGAATACGCGAGCCATTGCTTCCTCTGGGTTAAATCGACGGCCATCCAAACAACAAGTATCAAATAAACAAGAGTAAGTACGGAGTATATCCATACATCCAAGCTGCTTCACCATCCTTTCGACAATCTTCAAGAGCCGGATCCGTTCTCCGAATTCAACTCATATTCCCTTTCTCGTTTTTGTATATTGGTACATAAGTGGTCAATTCTAATAAATTATATTTACCGGTAAGTAAAATTACAAGGTCAATTTGTGAAAATGGATAATTTGTCATAAATTACTCACTGATGTAATGAAGATGAAATATCGATATATAACGATCACCCGGGAGATCAACACATGCTGTAGCTGGAGATGATCCACCCTTACAAGGAATCATTCTTCTATAGACCACCAAACTGTTTATGGAGCTGATTCATATAAAAAGAGCACTCCCGGCTATCGTAGCTGCAGGAGCACTCTTTTCCTTATTTGAAAAACGTAAAAGCAACAGGTTACTCTGATATCAATAACTTGTCTTCAACCAATTATCCTTGGACCAGGTCAGTCTACCCGAACCCGCGCCATTGGAAGCCGTGAGACGTGCATTCAACGTAGATGGATCATCCGTGGTATAGCTGTAAGGAAGTGTCGAGAAACCGTTCCAGGAGAACGATTTTACCACTGCCGGGATCGGAGCCAGCGGACTGCCGGACGTATCACTGCTGCCCCGGAATGAGCTTCCATCCAAAGAATACATGGTATCGGTCACTCTGATTTTGCCGGTATAGGTTGGATCTGCCGGGTCAGTCTGATTGTTACGAACAGGATACAGCACGTCCTTAATGACCGATTTCTCAACCAATACAGCTCCGCTTTCCGTAGAAATCGCTCCGTTGCCAATGATATCGAACTTATAACCTTTGGACGCAATCGCTGTTGCCATCGCCGTTGTAATTTTGGCTTTAGCGGCACGTGCCCCTGTCGAATCCATCACGATGTTGTATGCATGTGCGTTGCCTCCACGCAGGCGTGGCATCCGATCCTGAATATCTTTGTACAGATTATGGTGCAGGGTCATGGACAGGTTGGCGTTAGCTGATTCCAGGCTGGTCGAACCGACCAGATGTCCTTTCTTTTGGGGTCCCGAGATGGCGATAATATCGGCTTTGCTGAGACCTACAGCACTGCTGCGCAGGTAGTTGTACATGGGATAGGAAGCCTTATTTGCTTCCAATTCGTTAATCTGCTGGGTAACCCAGCTGTTCGAGCTGCCGTCATCCCCTTTGAAGAGGGACCAGGAGATGGTCACGCCGCTGGTTCCTTTTTTCGAATCGACGAGTCCGTCATAGGCTTTATTAAATGTGCAGTGATCAATCCATACGTTGCTGTTCTCCTCCAGGGTGATGTAATCCCAATCGTTCTTGTCGTAATCACCTTTGGTTGATTCATCCCATTCCCATAACTCATCAAATTCCAGGTTGCGGATGATGACATTTGAGCTTCGTTTCACGCTGATCGCAGCGTGTTTGATCTTGGAACCATTGGCGGAGAAAATCGTGAGTCCATTGAAACCGTCAATCGTGAGTTTGCTGACACCGGTCTGTTTCAATACGGGATGTGTCAGCGCATCATTATGCTTGGCAAAAGGAGAAGTCTGCGCTGCGCTCGGAATTTCATTCCATCCCAGATTCAGATCGTTCATGATCTCAACAACTTTGACACCGGAGTTCTTTTTCAACGCCAATGCCAGATCGGTCGCATTATACACTTTCTTATACGTGGCTGTGTTTGATTCGCTAATGATACCGCCGCCCGCGTTCCCTTGGGAGAAGCCTGTTAGATTGTAGTCTGCGTTACCCGCTGCCTGCACACTTGCCGGGCCGGACAATAAAGTTAACCCCAACGTTAGAGCCAAGGCTGCGCTGCACCAGCTTCGAAATTTGATTTTCATCGATTCCATTCCTCCCAATATATGATGATAACATTCGTCCATCGCTGCCATGCCAAGTTACGAAGGACATGTCCTCAATGTAATTGTTAAAAGCGATTACAACAATAATCCCTATCTCACATGTGGTTAGGAAAGGCTGGTATGGTAAGGGTTTGTACTGTAAACAACCTTGAATCGTACGAAGTTAACTTTGGGGGTAAGGTTTCAGGGATATATCGTGGCAACAAGAAGATCTCGGGTAAAATGAAACCAAAAAAGCAGGACTGCATCTGCTGCAGACCTGCTCGATTTTACTTTTGATGGAACGTGTCCAGAAGCCGCCATGGAACTGTTTGGGCTCCACGGTAATGACAAATGCTTTGGGGTCCAGGCTGAGAATCGTCTGATAGAGCAGTTTCTGGTTTTTTCGTTTCGCCAGAATCTCCATCACGAGCCGATCTCCATCACGTCCACTACCCACCCAGGCAGTAACGCCATATCCTTTATCTCGCAGGGCATTCGCGACGCTTCCATCCAGCTGATTACAGATTACTTTAACGGTGATATAACCGAGCGCAATCTTTTCTTCAATCCACGCTCCGAGCAGCACACCCAATCCGTAACCTACCGCATATACAATCAGGGCCTCCGGTTGTTTCAGATAGTTTAACACCAGATTCAGACCGAGCACATAGATCACAATCTCACCCATGCTGATCAGTGCGGCGATATATTTCTGTCCTTTGAGTGTCAGAATCATCCGGAGTGTATAAGCCGATACGTACACAATCTGGATCAAAAAGATAAATACCAATATTTTAAACAATCGTAATCCCTCTTTCCTGGCCTTCACAACGAAATTGGCCCTTTGCTGCATATCCTCGACGATTTCGTTTCATCTATGCTTCCTGTATGTTCGCTCTATCTCCATCATTGGACGTTATGCCCTCATTCTAAACGGTTGAATGTAAATCCGTAGGCATTTTCTGCTCTCTGGCATGCCGGAACTGCAATTATAGAACCGTTTGTACCGATTATCAACCCAGCGGAGGTCCCAGGGTCGAAAACGAGGGTCTTTGAATATGCTGTATCATCATAAAGCCAAGCACGCTGGCACAGGATATCAGGTCAGAACCAGGATGGATGGGTCAAAAAAAGGGGTACCGTCATGCAGCTATGGCAGGAGATGGAGCGGGAAGGCATGGAGGAACTCATTTTTTGCCATGATGCAGATAGTGGATTGAGGGCGGTCATTGCCATTCATAACACGGTCCTTGGACCTGCGCTCGGCGGATGCCGCTACTGGACGTACGCGTCCGAGGAAGAAGCTGTTCGGGATGCTGTGAAGCTTGCCAAAGGCATGACGTACAAAAATGCAATCTCAGGACTGCCGTATGGTGGCGGGAAAGTGGTCATATGGGATTCACCCTTTGCGAAGAGTGCAAAACCGGATGTGGATGGTTGCGGGTCTGTTAGTGGTGAGCAAGTCGCTGGAGATCTAGGGGTAGAGCAGCAAAAGAGCGCTGCCACGGAACGAGAAGTCGCCGCCGATCAGGTTGCTGATCGTATAGATAAGAGCCTGGATACGGACGTATCCAGGCGGGCGCAGCGCTTTCGCGCATTGGGTCGTTGTCTGGAGCGGCTGAACGGACGGTACGTGACAGGTCTTGATCTGGGTACCACGGCGACAGACATGGACCAGATCCGACTGGAGACCGCACATGTGACGGACACCACGGGTTCACTTGGGGCGCAGGATGACTTCACTGCCGAGATGACCGCCTACGGTGTACACATCGGCATTGTGACCTCGCTGCGCCAGCAAGGCATTGCATCTTTGCAGGGCATTCCCGTTGCCGTCCAGGGACTGGGCAAGGTCGGGTATGCCCTGTGCCGTTACCTGCATGCAGCCGGGGCACGGCTCATTGTGGCAGACGTTGTACCGGAGCGTGTACAACGTGCCCTTGTGCAGTTCAGCGGCGCCATCTCGGCCGATCCGGCCCATATCCACGCCGCTGACTGCAAGGTCTTCGCCCCCTGTGCCTTAGGGGGCGTACTGACCCCGGCAACGGTGGAGGAGCTGCGCTGCTCCATCGTTGCCGGAGCGGCCAACAACCAGCTGAGTGAACGACAGCTGGTTGTTGGCCGCATGCAGGCGCGCAGTATCCTGTACGCGCCTGATTATGTGCTCAACGCAGGCGGGATCATCTCCACCGCCTACGAGCTGGAAGGCGCGGGGCCTGACCTGATCCGCCAAAAAGTGGCGGGGATTGCAGGCACGCTGAGCAAGGTATACGCAGAAGCTACGCAATCTGCGATCTCCACAGCGGATGCAGCCGATCGGCTGGCGGAATCCATCCTTCGATCAGGCTATAAGAAATAGGGCACCCCACTCTGCCCAAAGATACAGATCAAGAACCGTTCCAATAGCAGACCCCTAGCCGTAAACAAGTCCAGAACCATCCGTTAGATTACTCACTTCTACCACAATTCACGCGGGTGATTGCGTACTCATGTGTCCCCACATACCTGAACCTAATATTTACTTGCTGGGCGCGACGTTACTGCTAGTCCTTATTACTACAGCTTCTATATACAAACACCCTGCCACCTAAGTATATTCACACCGCCAACACATCGGCCGTCTCCCTATTGATTCAAAGTTATAGTATTACCTGGAACTCATTATGGGCTTCACTCGATTTAGATATTTCGACGTACCGAAAGAGAGCCTCCACTGCTTTACCTCATTCTAACGAATCTGATACACGTTATAAGCCCCTTTTAGCATGGATCTAATATCTAACGAATCTCAGACACGTTATTGTGCCTAGTTTGGTCCTTTTTCAAGCTAAATAACTACTTTTCCGAAGAATAGCGTTCCTGAGGTTCGTTAGAATTTATATTTCAGAATTTTACCCTGAATAGGTTGTCTCAGGTTCGTTAGCGCTGCGGACGAGGGTTCTATGGGGTAGTATCACCTATCAAAAAGAGCTAACCCCGACATCCGTGTCCAGGTTAGCTCTTTTACCCTCTCTTATTGTTTAGTCCTCTTACTCTCTTTCTCTACTACTCTATTCCTAAACTGCAACCGGCCTCTCCTTCGCTGTCTTCTTCTCTCGAAACAGCAGCGTCCATAGTAACACATTCGCTACGATCAGTAGCGCACCGTAGATCCAGATGCCCCCGATACCGAACGGAAAAAGACATGGACTCCCCATAACATGGCAAGCACAGGGAGGGCGGCAAATACATACCAGCCATCACTTTGCTGCGCCATACTGAAAGATTGGGAGAACGGCGGCTTACGCAGCAACAATTTGCCTGCCAGTGGGACAAGTGCCGTAGCCGTCAACAAAATTATCGCAATATCCGGCAGTATCCGTGATCCAAATGCCCAGGTGAACAGAATGGCATTTGCCAGAAATATAGGCAGGAACATGTTGTACAGGAACGCCTTCAGAGCGCCTTTGTATAACGCGCTATCGTTCGCCATCGGTGCAGCGCGAAAGGTCCAGAACGCCTTATATTGTCCTGAAAATTTCAGCATGACCACAACCGTTACAACCAGCATTAGTACGATATAAAAAGTGTATACAAACGAACTTTGCCTAAACTCAGCCCAGGTAGAAGACTGCAATTCGGTAAACCAAAATACATAAGGTAAGACAAATGATAAACCAAGCGATGGATACACCTTCAGCTTGAATTCCCGTTCATTACGCATCATGCTGGCTGACAGACGGAAGCAAGCCTGCTCCTCTCTGGAACGACTGACCACCTTGGAGATCAACCGATCCCATCTTCCGTGTCTGCGTCCGGAGGACTGACCCGAATGTGCCATTTTCTCCAAATACAATTCAAAGGAAGGCATAAGCTTCACATATGCGATCAGACTTACCACAGGAACCAAAACTGCAAGGGCTGTGAACGTGTAGATCCATACATTCCCGCCCCCTGCGAATAACCATTCGTAGGCAGCCGCATACCATAACGGAGGCAACAGCAACTGCCACCAAGCTGGTGTAAATACCATACCAAAGTCAATAATACTGAACGAACGGATGACCAGCTGATAACCGATTGCAATCCCCACGGAAAGCAGAATCTGTACCATATTGATCATATCCTTCAGCTTCTCGCCATCCAGAAACTTCATCATGAACAGATAGATCAGAGACGTTGTCACCAGAATCAGCATATTGATCAGAATCAGTTCTACAAGGAAAATCAGAAAGAATCCGATCCCATGCGTCACTAACGCGGCAATTAGCGGTATACCGGTTAATGAACCCGTCAGCAATAGCAGATAAACGCCTGCATGGATGGCTCGGGCCATACCTACCGTTCGCCCATTAACAGGCTTGGTCATAATAATATTACGATCCCGAATGTCCAGCAGTACGGAGGAAAAATCCGAGATCATGGACGTCATGATCATAAACATTAAGATACCAAACACAAGCCCCATCTGAAGCATGAAATGCCCCGTATCCCAGACGATGAAGGGGACCATCATCAGTCCCATTAATCCATACAACCACAGGGAACGAAGAAACTGATTCCCTTCCTTGCGCTCTTTTTCCCTGAATTGTTGGATAAAATGGTAGGTACTCTGCGTTGATCCATCTGAAATTTCACCCGCAAAATCAGGCGAAGCACATCATAATCCGCCCCTGTTCTGGCGATGATCGGACGAAAGCGATCCAGAATCTTGAGTGTGCGGAAGTCGGAGGATTCCTCCATATCAGTACACCTCCTGCACAATCGATACAAATCGCTCCGCAATGGCTTTGTGCTCATTGAAGCCTGTCAATTGATTAAATACTTCCTCCAGCGTCCCTTCCATGGACTGCTGTTGGAGCTGCTTGAACGTACCGTCTGCCACCACGCGTCCTTCAGCGATCAGTACAATTCGACTGCTGATCTTCTCCACCACATCCATGATGTGTGACGAATAGAAGATCGTTGTGCCTTTGGCTGACAATTGTGACAAAATCTCTTTGACCACCATCACACTATTGGCATCCAATCCGCTGAGTGGTTCATCCAGAAATAGCAGATCCGGGTCATGCAGCAGCGCAGAGATTAACAGCACTTTCTGACGCATACCTTTAGAAAAGGATGCAATGCGGGAATGATATGATTTTTCCAGTCCAAAACAATCCATCAATAGCTTGGCTTTGTAATCTGCATCTTCATAGGACATGCCGTATAACTCCCCCGTAAAAGTCAGATACTCCGCAGGCGTTAATTGTTCGTACAATTCCGCGACCTCCGGAACATAGCCGATTCTGCGTTTGTACTCTACATCCCCATCCGCAATATCTTTACCAAAGATTCGTACCGTGCCTACATATCCTTCAACCAGCCCGAGTAAAATCTTAACCGTCGTACTTTTGCCAGCCCCATTCGGACCAATATATCCAATCATCTCACCGCGATTCACTTCCAGATCGATGCCGTTCAGCACATAACGTCCGTTGTATCTCATACGTAAGCTTTCAATGGATAGCACTTGTTGTTCACTCACTTCGTTATCCAGCTCCTGTCTCTATCTTTTTCTACAATTCTACTAGTTTACCACAGATTGGGATGGTAATGATCGGAAATAGGTCACGATATGAGCCATCAACTGGATATCCCTTTCGAGTAAGAGCATCACGTAACAAGCTCTAATACATCACAAAGCCCCTGTCCCACCTTATGGTAAGAGACAGGGGCTTCCACTTTATGTTGAACCTTATTTTATAATATTTAAAACGTCTTACTGCACCTTAACAATCTGAAAATGCTGATTCGTACCTCCATTATCCGTCCACTGGATGGCCGCAGCACCATCTGCCAAAGATTGACCGGAGATGTCCAAGACCTTGCCTGTACTGCGGTTTTTCAGTTTATAATAACCACCACCTACATGGACGAGCTGCCATTGCTGGCTGGCCCACCCTCCATCATTCCACTGTTCAATGACAGCCCCATCAGTGGTGGCACCATTCTCCACACCGATTAGCTTACCGCTGGAACGGTTGATGATTTTGACATAACCGCCACCCGCATCGGTAATCTGCCACTGTTGACTTGTTGTTCCCCCATCTGCTCGCTGCTCCAAATCCGCACCGTTGGCGGAAGAACCCCCGATGACATTTAGCAACTTGTTGCTTTTACGGCTAATCAGCTGATATGAA
The DNA here is from genome assembly GCA_022836915.1 of Paenibacillus sp. OVF10. Lineage (GTDB taxonomy): Bacteria > Bacillota > Bacilli > Paenibacillales > Paenibacillaceae > Paenibacillus. The sequence goes on from CP094668.1 coordinate 335,323, forward strand.
GCATTTGGGTCCCAGACATCCGGGGTATTCACTCCAGTTACGGTACCTGTTGCTGTATCAATCGTAATACTACTGGCCCAATTCATCGCCAGACTGGTTGCGCTTGGGAATGAAAGTGGCAGCCAGACATACTTGGAATCTTGCACAGGCCCACTCCACGCTCCAGCCCAGCGATCACCCATGTAGAGATAGGAGGTTGTCTGTGAACCTTCTACCGGAACGACATATGTCGATTGAGAACCATACGTTGTACTGTCTCCAAAGTTGCTGAGACCGCTCCATGTGCCTGTAATGCTGGAGGCTGTCGCATATTTCGCCTGATTTGGATTCCAGCCGGTCGCACCCGAGGTGATCAGGAAGTAGACGCCGTCTTTTTTGAATAGGGCAGGTGCTTCTCGATATTGTCCGGGCCACAGTGTTGTGACAAGGGATTCCACACCGAGGAAATCCGGGGTCAGCTTATATATATTCAGATCTGCATTCACTCGGGTCGCGGAGATCAGATAAGCGGTTCCGTTATCGTTGTATACCGTCATGTCTCTGGAATCATACCCAAGTGGACGATAGCTGCCCACATACGTGTAATTGCCATCAACCGTATTAGAAGTAGCTACGGCCACTCGGGCCTCGCCATAATCCAGACCATTCTCCTTGTGCATCCACAGCACATATTTGCCGGTAGCACTGTTGTAGATAACCTTCGGGCGTTCAATGTTGGAGATATTTAGCTCCGTTGCCGAGCTACTGGTGAGCACATCATTGCGATACTCCCAGTTCTTGAGGTCCGATGAACGATACACCGATACTGCCTTGAACGTTCCATTCGTATTACGATTCTCCCCAAACCAATAATAATACCCATTTGCCTTGATCATCCCGCCCCCATGAGCATGAACGACATTGCCATTGGTATCCTTGAACTGTATCCCGTTCGTTACACTGAGCGGAGCAGCTGAAGCATTCGGTCCGGGTGCAAGCAGCATACCTATTGATTGCAGCGCCAAAACCAAAGCAAGCAGATAACTTAAGCGGCGGGTAAAGCGACGTGAATGTGTATTCTTTTTCAACCATCCATCGTTCATAGCCATATCGTAATGCACCTCCATATTTTTTGTGAAGCGCTTACATAAAATAAAATCGATATGTCTCATCTGCCTCCGATCGATGATGCATTTTAGCAATAGAATTCTTGGCAAGATTGGCTGGGCATTCACCTCCTTGATTCCGATTGTATCCGCCACGTTCCTGCTCGGATAGTGAACAATCCGGCGGAAGATGTACAATTTCATACTCCATTCTCTTCATCAACAGCAATAAGACGCTTCCCCGAAGCGTCTCTGCTATACCTGCCCTGCCCCTCCATGATGTAACGATCTCTAGCTGTGTGCGGCTGTTGATAGGCAGGTTTTTATATGATGTTTTATCGGCGTACTCTCGCCCTTATTGCTTAGTCTTGGTCGTCAAAATCCTGGTCGAACGATAACACTTTACCTGTGTTGGCATCGATATCTACATCTGCTTCACCTTGAGCGGTTCTCAGTTCGATCTCATACACATAGCGACCATCATCATGATCCAGCTCGACTTTGGTTACTTTACCACCCGTAACTTGTTTCAGCGCAATGTTTGAAGCTTGGGATGCCGTCAATTTGACCTGCTTGGAAGCAGAGTTGTTAGATGTGTTGCCTGTCACATTATCTTTATAATCGTCGTCATCATCGTAGTCTTCATCGTTCACGACCGCAAGAATTTTGCCTGTATAAGCATCCAGACGAACGACAACATCATTGGTTCCTTTTCTGTCGATCTCAACTTCATAGAACGTTTGGCCGTTTCTACGCTCCAGATCCACGTCATCCACTTTACCATCGGCTGCTTTTAACGCCAACGCTTTTGCTTGTGATGCATTCAGCATTTTACCTGTGTTGTTCTGATTCTGTGTTGCAGATTGTGTTGTTGACGTTGGTGTAGTTTGCACCGATTGTCCGTTCACATTCCCGCTAGCCGCTACGGCTGATCCACCAAGTAATACTGCTGCTGACAAGCTACCAATCCAAAGTTTATGTTTGTTCATCATCATCATTCATCTCCTCGTTTGTTGTTTCGTTCTCGTCTACATTTATAGAATAACCTGCAGGAATGAGAGATCAGCGAGAGTTAGATTAGAATTTGATGAGAAAATGAAGAGAATGCTCATTTAACAGGTATTCATTGTCCATCTAATTGAAAAAGATGACCCCTAAACTAGGAATCATCTCTCTAAAGCAGTTTAACACTATAACTATATTTAATGGGTTCTTTGCAAAAGGTTAATCCTCGTCCTCATCCCAAGTCACCGAACGAATCGCTCCTGAGATGGCATTCACCTGCACAATAGCCTCTCGGCCATCCTCCAGATCAATTTCAACCAGATAATATGGATTCCCACTGTTGGTTCCACGCAGTTCGATGTCGTCCACTTCTCCCGGGACCTCCGCAAGTGCCTTCTGCTTGGCTTGTTTCTCGCTCAGAAACTGAGGTTTGGGATCATCCTTGGTTGGTTCAGTTGTCGGGGCTGCTATTGTTTTGGAAGCTATCGTCTCTCCCGTATATGGATCGATCGTAAGTTCTTCACGGCTATTATCCTTTGCCTTCACTACGGCGGTGTATACCGGACTGCCTTGCTGCTCCACAAGTTCTAGAGAAACCAGTTGGTTATCTGTTTGTTGTTTTAACAACGCCGTCTTGATCTGCTCGCGGCTCCATAACGTCTTTTCTTCCGCTTGTGGGTTGGACTCCAGCCGTTTAATGGAATTCACGGTAGCCGTGACGGCATCCACCTGCACGTCATACAGTCCGGTCTCCGAGCGGAGCTGCATGATATACGTCCCGTCCTTCAACGTGGAATTCACAATCTCACCTGGATATTGATCAAGCACCGATTGTGCTGCCGCATCTGCCGTAAGTACCGCACCCGTCGATTGCCACGGCTTCCACCATACAACAGCTGCCACAATCAGCACAACGAGAAGCCCTGCACCCCACCAAAGTGACTTTCGTGATTTCGCCCATCCACTGTTCCCTTGTTCATGCCGTTTCATCTCCGGTGGTCGCTGCTCATGCTCTGTCATCACGTTTCCCCCTATGCACTCTCTTATCATCCCCAGTTGATCTGATGCTTATCAGTATATAAGAGAAGAATGAGAATTTCATGAGAGCGGCCCGTTCTGAACCGATAAAGGCAAAATAATCGAAGCCTCGGTGCCTTCACCCTCGGTGCTGGTCAGTTCGATCCGTGCTCCAACTGCTCCTGCAAGCTCTTTGGCAAGTGACAATCCCAGACCTGAACCGCTTGCGCCTAAACTGCGTGTTCTGGCCGGATCAACCCGGTAGAATCGGTCAAATACTTTCTCCAGCTCGTCCTCCCGCATACCAATCCCGGTATCCACGATCCGAATACGGCACTCTTGCCCCTTGGCTTCCAGCCTGACTTCAATTGCATCTTCACTATACTTCCGGGCGTTATCCAGCAAAATAAACAACAGTTGCTTCAGCTTGCTCTCATCGCTGATCGCCCAGATTGAACCTGGATCTTCACACCGGACTTCACGGTGATAGGCTTCGCGAAACGCACGTGTGGAGTCTGTTGCCAGTCTCGTAATATCCACACGCTCCAACTGTACATTCCACTGCTCTGGCTGCTTCGCGAGCAGTAGCAGTTGCTCGGTCATCTCTCGCATGCGAACCGATTCGGACAGAATTGCTTCCACCGCTTCATCAAATACCTCGGGCCGCTCTTTTCCTCGCCGCTGTAGCAGACTGGCATAGCTCTCAATAATGGTCAGCGGTGTTTTGAGCTCATGAGATGCATCGGATACGAATCGTTCCTGACGTTCAAAGTTGGATTCGAGCAAGTCCATCATCCGGTTAAATGTCTGTCCCATCGTTTTCAGTTCATCTTTCGATCCTTCCTCCAATGGAAGACGCTTGAATTGGCCGCTGGACTGAATGTCACTCATCGTGCGTGTCATCTGCTGAATCGGTCTGGTCATCCGATTCGCCAGAATCCGGCTGGAGATAATGGCTGGGATCAGAGCAATAATCGTGACTGCCACAAGCACGGTACGAAGAACAGACAGACGATTCTCCGTCTCTGCAATGCTCTCAGTGACCTGTACATTCACCACCTCGCCATCAGGCCAGATGACCGGGACTGATACCCACACATAACCAATCTGTTCAACTTGGGTATACTCCGATTTCTTCTCACTTTCGTACTTATAAGGTAGCTTGCTCAGCTGCTCGGAAGCTGCTGTTGTTGTCACCGGGGAACTGGTGCCGTCTTCATTAACGATCCGAAGCATGCCGTTCACAGGCGCGTAGGCCCGCAACAAGTCATCCGGCGGAATGGAGCCGGCAGACTGACGCACTCCTTTGACAATAGACTCCGCTTCCGCTTCCACCCGATTAACCTCGTTATCAATCGACATCCGTTCAAACACGATGTAGACCGACAGGTTCACCGCGATTAACAGCACAGCAAATAATACAGACGAATACCCGTAGATTTTACTGCGCAGGCTCATAACTGTTCCTTCAGGACGTATCCTACGCCCCGTACGGTATGTATTAAGGGTGGTGTGAATCCGTTATCCACCTTTTTGCGCACATAACGGATGTACACATCCACCACATTGGTATCTCCATAATAATCGTATCCCCACACGGCCTGCACAATCTGGTCACGACTGAGCACCTGACGTTGATTCTGCAGCAGATACACGAGCAGGTCGAACTCACGTGGAGTAAGCTCAATGGCCATACCATCTCGGGATACCTCTCGCGTTCCTTCATTTAGTTTCAACCCGGCAGCCGTCAACCAGCCCGCCTCAGCTTCATCCTGATGCCCAGAAGAGCCATTCCCCGTATCAGCAGGTGTAGAAGAAGAAGCGGAAGAAGCAACCGACGCCACTGCACTAAGCCGCAATGCAGCTCGAACTCGGGCAAGCAGCTCTTCAATCTGGAACGGCTTGGTGATGTAGTCATTGGCTCCGAGATCCAGGCCAGATACTTTGTCTTCTACCGAATCTTTGGCAGTGAGCATAATGATCGGAACTGTAGCATCTTTGGCCCGCACTCGCCGCAACACTTCAATTCCACTCAGACCAGGCAACATCACATCCAGCAGAATCAGATCCCACTGTCCTTCAGCATACTTCTCCAGTCCTTCTGTTCCACTGCCCGCCTTGCCTACCTGATATCCCTCATACTGTAGTTCCAATTCCAGCAGACGTGCTATTTTGGGCTCATCCTCTATGACCAGCACGGCTTCGTTCATGCAGCGCTCCCCCTCATCCCCATCATTTCATTCTCCCGTTATCTTACAATAACATCTACAATTTGCCCAAGGCATCATCAACCGGATGCTCCCCGGCAATCAGATCAAAGGCCATCCGGTATGTCTTCTCTTCCTGCAAAGAAGCCACGATGACGCGAGCCACATCTTCACGCGGGATGCTTCCTGGCTCCAGATCGGTTCCAACTGCAATCTTGCCTGTGCCCGGTTCATTCTTCAGACCACCCGGGCGAATAATTGTGTAATTGAGATCACTTGCAAACAACACACGATCCGCATAATGTTTCGCCACGTAATAAGGCTTGATGGACTCTGACCATTTCTCCCGTTGATCTGCGCCATACGCACTGACCAGAATATATCTGGAGATTCCTTGCTGCTCTGCGGCTTCCATCGTTTTCACCGCACCGTCGAGATCAATCAGCAGTGTTTTGTCCTGACCGGTAGATCCGCCAGAACCTGCCGTAAACACAATGGCATTATGATCCTTCATTGCCTCAGCCAAATCCTCCACACTACCCTCCAGGTCACCAATTACCACATCTGCACCGAGTTCCTTCAGTGTACCCGCCTGCTCCGGTTTGCGGATCATGGCCGTTACTTTATGTTTGCCTTCCTGTGCCAGCTGCTCCACCACAAACTTACCGATTTGTCCATTCGCTCCTATAACTAAAACGTTCATACGTCATTTCTCCTCTCAGTTGAACGGGCTGCTTGTTGTTGCTCCCCGTTCCTTTTATTTAAAGATGCTCATCCTATAATTTAAACGAAAGCCGGCGCTTCTAAGCGCCGGCTTCCAGGTTCATGTCCGTTCAGTACATCTATGAAATGTGAAGTCTTCCGTTGTTCCATTAATATGCCATATCCCCTAGGTGGTTTATACACAACTTCACATCGACCACTTCTGCTGCACCTTTTTCCCATCTGAATATCTGTGATCATTTGTAAAAGTCACAACAAAAAAGACGCCCAAATGGGCGCCCTTGAATGGCATGAAGATTAGTAAGCCAGTGCGAACAAACCGTGAATATGAGCCAGGTAACGGATGTTACTTGCTTCTTTCATCATGGTTGCAGGCAGACCTTTCAGACGAGTCTGGTTGCCACCGATCATGCCGACAGCATCTTTACGACCCAGACTTCCCAGCGTACCGGAGAATACTGGTGTGAAGGATTCCATTGCGCCACCTTTGAACATAACGCCCAGGTTGTGACCAATAGTCTCACCCATTTGCCAAGCCAATTGTGCTGTTGGAGGGTAAGGGCGAGCGCCTTCGCTAGGGAAGACCACTGCGCTGTCACCAGCAACAAACACGTCTTTGTGAGAAGTAGATTGCAGAACTTCCGTAACTTTCGCACGGCCACGATCCACTTCAATTCCGCTGTTAGCAACAACAGCGTTGCCTTGTACGCCACCTGTCCATACGAGTGTGTTCGTAGGGATGGAGCTGCCGTCTTTCAGCAGAACTTCGTTTTCTTTCATCTCGGTAATCGCTACGCCAACGATGAAGTTAACGCCACGTTTCTCAAGACTTGATTTAGCACGCTCAACCAGTTCCGGCGGGAATCCTGCCAGGATGGAAGGACCTGCTTCAACTGTGTACAGGGATACTTCTTTGAAGTCGATGCCTTTTTCTTGGCATACTGCAGGAAGCAGGTCAGCGAATTCGCCAACAAGCTCAATACCTGTCAAGCCGCCGCCACCAATAACAAACGTAGCGTCTGCTTTGTTGCCGGACTGTTTGTAAGCATCAAGACGTGCTTCAACGTGTGCACGAATACGGTTTGCATCGCTAACCGATTTGAGCGTGAAGCTGTACTCTTGCAATCCCGGAATTCCGAAGAATGCCGTTTCGCTGCCCAGAGCAACGACAAGTGCATCGTAAGAGTATGTGGAGCCGCTGGTCATCAGAACTTTCTTCTCGTCCGGCTTGATAGTATCCACCGTATCGATTTTCAAGTTCACGTTTTTGCCACGCAGCAATTTTTCGAGTGGAAGAGCAACTGCTTGTTCAGCAATGCTTCCCGCTGCAAGACGGTGCAGTTCCGTGATAATTTGGTGTGTAGGGTAACGGTTCACGACAGTAATTGTCGCTTCTTCCGGAGACAAGTATTGACGCGCAGTCAATGCAGTCAACAGACCGCCGTATCCTCCACCCAAGATCAAAATTTGCTTCGACATATCCATCCTCCGTTCTTCTAAGTCTTAACGTTTCGGTTGTTGACGCTCGTTCAGGATGCTCAAGAAAGATTGAGCAAAACGAAGCGATTGTTGTACGTTTGGATCTTTAAGCATTTTCAGCATAGCGAACAAGCCAACTGAAGTTTGCTCTGTTTGCGCACGGTCATTGGCTTCGATAGCAGCAGAAGCTACACCTTTAGCTTTGTCTACAACAGGCTTAGCGAACTCGCCCATTGCGCTCATTGTGTCGCTGATCAGAACTTTGTCTGTTGCTACACTTTGTGCAAAGTCATAAGCTTTCGTCATAGCAGTAACCATTTCAGCCAATTTAGGCAGGTTCTCCACCAGAACGGTTAAAGACTCCTGTACCTCAGGCTTCATCAGTTGATCCAGAACGTCCAAGGACTGGCGCTCGGAAACGTTGGCACCTTCTGTAACTGGCACCTCTTGTTGAGTAGGCGATTGTGACATAAGAGAAAGTCCTCCTTTACTTTGGGATAGAAGTCCGCGACTTTCATGATGCCTGTCAAGCAGAGCCGAACCACAAAATACATCGAATACATCTAAATGTACCAAATTTCACACAATAGGATGAGCGTAGCTCATGGCCACTCCCATATCATGCATTGTATCTTGGATCTATTGCGGACAACATGTGTTGACGCACAAAACGACAAGCAGGCCGAAACCGAACTCTATACCCTTATATTACACCTCTTACACATGAACATGAAAAAGAAATTTTTTACACTTGTGAAGATATTGTGAACATTGTAGCAAAATCGATTTTTTTGTCAAGCATTGCGGTCGGATTAAAATCGATTATTCTCCTGTCCCAGATCCGTCATCCTACCACATGTGGTATGAAGACAAGATCCCATATGACCATATGTGCGATATGTACACAAGGAAGGATTTTTTCAACTAATGATTCAGGAATTGTTTTCCAAAATCATGAATTTCATGCAACGAAATTGGTCACTGTCGTTATTATGCAGCTAGGGGTGCAGCCTTATTCCTGAAATGACATCATTTCTTGTTCAAGTATGAACCTCTTGCGTCACGAATGCAAAACTTGGAACACACCCTATGCGTTTAGAATGCAGACATCCCGGTTAATAAGGACTACACCAGAAACGAAGGAGATGTTCGATATGAGTAATTCAACTAGCGATAAAATCAAAGCAGGCGTAAACAAGGCCAAAGGCGAAGTGAAGGATCAGATCGGTAATGCAACCAATAACAGATCCCTTCAGGCTGAGGGTAAAAAAGACAAAGCCAAAGGTGCTGTACAGGATAAAATTGCCGACGTTAAAAGAGATCACTAGATCCTTTTGATGCAAAAGTCAGAAAGCACGAAGATTTCGTGCAATAGATTGTTTTAAAATAGCCTGACCGTCCGTGTTCGAAAGCTATCCGAAAATGAGACGGAGGCGCAAAAAAGCCAAGGAAGGTGTTACTCAATACACCCTTCCCTGGCTTTTTTGTGTATTTTATACGGCTGGAACTGCGTATCTTGCCATATCGATAATGAAACTGCGCGTTTCCCTTGTTGTATGGTATTCACGGCTGAACTGTCTGACCCATTCGGGGTGTTCCTGATACCAACGGAAGGTTCTTTCCAATCCTTTTTCCAAAGTGGTTTGAGGTAACCACCCCAATTCCGCTCGCAATCTCCCTGAATGTACGACCAGACTGGACCCCTGGACTGGGTTGGTTCTTGCTCCCGGATCTCTACAGCAGCTATAGATCGATCCATCGGTTTCAATATCTCCCCGATTTCCTGCATGGTTGTTCCAAGCCCTGTCGATATGTTATAGACCTGTCCATCTTTGCCTTTCAGCATGATCTGTTCAATGGCACGGAGGGCATCATCTACATACAAGAAATCACGTACTGCCGATCCCTGGATATCAAGAGGCAGTCCATCCAGCATTCGACCGAAGTTTCGGGGAATAATACGGTCTGGCAATTGCCATGGACCATAGAGGTTGGTCAAACGAAAAAGTTTGACTGGAAGCTGGTAACATTGAGCGTAGGAGTGAGCAAGCATTTCACACGCGACTTTGGATGCGGAATAAGGTGAGACAGGTGCATACGGATCTGATTCGTGATAGACTCTGCCCCAATCACCGCCATACACTTCAACGGATGAAGCCAGCAAGACTGGAATGTGATGTTCGGTCGCATATTGCAGAATAGCCTGTGTGCTGAGTGTATTATTGCGGAAAACTTCTCCTGGCTGATGATACGAATAATCCACGTGTGGCATGGCTGCCAGATGAATAATGTAATCTGTTCCTGGAGGCAGATGAATCCGGTCCGATGCAAGGTCACAACAGATGAACGGCATCTCATGCAGAGGAGAAATGTGAACAAGCCTCTGACAATAATCATCCCGATCCAGAAGGGTAATTCGATGCCCCTTTTGCGCCAAATACTGTGAAAGATTAAATCCCACAAATCCAGAAGCCCCTGTAATAACAATGTTCACACACGATTCCCCCTTGCGATTTATACAACGAGTGCACCTGAAGAGAGTTTATGTACTGAGTATAACCTTAAAATGATACATTTTGTATCATTTTACAATTGTTTTTTGTTCGTCCTTGAGGTTATAGGGTAATTTATAGTGAGGTGATGTGAGATGAATGAACGGAAAAAGGACATAGAGACGTTATTCTTTCAGGATGACGGTGTAATTCCCAATCATCCGACCCTGCCTGTGCTTTTGTATAAGAATGTATGGGCTGAAGAGGCTCTTCATGCAGAATCGTTGCTGAATCGTAATGGATGGGGAAATAGCTGGTTGAATGGTGTGTTCAATTATCATCATTATCATAGTAATGCTCATGAGGCTCTTGCTGTGGTGAGTGGATTCGTGAAACTGATTTTAGGCGGAGAAAATGGGCAGAAAGTTTACCTTCAAACAGGCGACGTTGTCGTGCTTCCCGCTGGAACAGGGCATAAACGTCTGGAGTCCAGCACTGATTTTCGTATTGCCGGTGCTTATCCGGGCGGCATGAGTTACAACACACGCACAGGTGAGGAAGACGATCGTGCCAAGGCTCTTCAGGAAATCCGAGAGGTTCCGATCCCGAATACCGATCCGGTTTATGGGCAGCACGGACCGCTACTAGAAATCTGGAATGGAAAGAAATCTTAATACAATGATGATCATAAAGATGATTGGACAATGCACAAGCGAAGTTGGTTCAGTAATCAAGGATGAAAAATAGACTGTTCCCCGGACAAGTAGGAGTTACTCATCGGGAACAGTCTATTTAAGTGTTAAATCTGAACAGCTGGTAACAGAGATACTTCGTGATCATATTCCTGTCTGTGCAAGTAACTGCTCAAATCTTCCGTCTTAGTTCTAACTTTGCGATCTCGTCGCTTGTTTTTCTATCTCTGTGTTTCTGCTTTAGTCCCTTTCAGCGCTCGGCAATCCGAATACTGTAATACCTCATTGCAAGTGGCTTTCCATCCATTTCAAGTTGGCCTTGCAGCACCAGTTGTCGTAGACGGTACTCCACGAACGTATCACTTATATGCTGGCTACTTGTACCAATCACTTCACCCACAATACGAGCTGCTCGGATATACTTGCCTGGCTCCCAGTTCGGTGTCAGTTCCCTCACCTTCTGCATAATGTACTCGTCCAAAGCATCTTCAGTTAAGCTCCGAATCACGCCATTCTCCATCATACGTAATAGCCCAGGCTGTACCGAAAGTTTCAGCCAATCCTGTTCCAGCTGGAGGCGTTCTTGCTTGGACAATGGCTCTTGCTCCGAGCAAACGTGCCACATCGCCAGAAGCTTTTCCGGAAGAATCTCGCCTGTGTGGAGCACATCGTATTGAACGTCAGGTCTATCAAATAAATGCTGATATAAGCCACTCGTCTCGATAAGATATATGGGGCTCTCGCTGTTCCGCAGTAGATACATGACGTAGAGCAGTCCCGTCTTCTCCCGTGCATTATTCGCACACCAGATAATGATCGACTTCTTGGAATCAAAGGACTGTATTGTGGCGTTGAGCTCAAATAATGATTCCAGTTCATGCAAGGCATATGCCTCACGGTCATTGAGACACATTCGTTCGGTCAGCCAGAGATGCCTGCGTTGCAAAACTGCACGATGGGTCAGATCACCTAACGGACCCACTGCATAATCATCATCCATGGAGAAAAAACTCCGTTTTTCCTGATCAGGTAATGTACTCATCCCCATTTTCAGACTACTTAGAGGTGAATCTCCAAACGTGATATGAATTTCATTTGGCTTGTCTACCTCACCCAAAGCCTGTTGCTCCAGCTGCCCCAGATCCAAAGGTGTATCCAGATCCCGAAACAGGGATTGCATGGTGTCCGCAAAATCCACTTTTTCGCCTTGCTTTTCCTGCCGTTTGACCACGAGTGCTGATTTCATATAGAGCACACGCAGTACTGAACGAAGTTCATCTTCACTCATACGATTTATCGTTCGGCTGAATGCATAGATATTATCATTCATGCTGGGTCCTCCTTCGATCTAACGGGATTACTGACATCCTATATCTGCGTACTGATCATTTTTTATGAGGAAATCGATTTTCCAGAGGGTTGATTCAGATCATGTAGATCTTCTCCATCTGACGATGACCGGGTAAAGTGTCGCTCCAGTTTGCGGCTTGCCCACAGGGACACCGCGATGAACAGTAATACGCCTACCCAGCGTACAGGGTGCTCCAGAAATTGTTCCACATTGGAACCGATATACGTAACAGAGAAAATCATGATCGCTTTACCACAGCCCACCGCAAGCAGGAAGGATAACAATCGCATTCGCGCGATACCTGCCGCCACATTAATAATAACGAACGGACCTACCGGGAAGATACTCAGCAGAAAAACATAACTGAATGCATTCCTTCGAATCCATACCATGCTGCGTTGCACACGAGGTTTGCGTGCCCATCGCTCTACAAAAGCGGATTTCCCAATCTCCCGTACGATCAGGAACGTAACGGTACAACCGAGCACCATGCCGATCCATGAATATATAAACCCTGCCCACAGACCATATACCGCACCGTTCACGCCCACAATCAACAGCGTGGGAAGCGGCGGTACAAATGATTTCATAAACGTAAGCAAAATTCCCGGTAACGGGCCCAGGAGCGAAACTTCTCCAGCCAGAAACGAATATTTTCTTCCGTAATATATGACATAATGTCTAATGCTGCCGGGGTCATCTGCATCCATCCAATCTATACAGTCTAAGTTCTTAGGCTTGATGTTCACTATACATTTCATCATTCATATGGATGATGAAGCTTCTTTAGTAACTCCTCCCAGTATAACGTACATCTTCGATGAACACCGTTGTCAATTTGAAGAAATTTATTGCACAGCAAACTCACTTCCCACCCAAATCAAAATTGAATCAAAAAAGCACACCTCGACCTCTTGTGGTCTTGGTGTGCTCTTCATATCGAAACCCCGATCCTTCTTTGGGGGTATTTATCCTTCTTCCAGCTGCGCTTCCTGCATTGCCAGTTCAATCAGCTCTGCCTGATGTGCAGCATTCCATTCGGGAATACCGGAACGCATGAACTCTTCGGCATCCATCGCTGCTTTGGACTGGTTGCACAGATTACAGGCGCAGACACAGTTGAGCGGGGTGGTATGTCCACCTTTGGCACGCGGCAGCAGATGGTCAATCGTATCTCCATACGATCCACAGAAGTAACAAGTGTAGTGATCCCGGGTTAAAATATACCGCTTGAAATCCTTGTTGCTGAACAATCGGCGAATCGTGTACCGATTGACCACCACAGCGGCTTTTTCCTTCACCAGCGTGACCGCAAGCTCCATGTCCACTTCCTGATGCCAGCGTCTGCCCTTGTCGGTCTTGCCTCGCATCCGTACCATGCCTTGCCGGTTGGTCCGGAGCGAAGCCGGATCTTCCGGGTCGATAGCGACCGGGGCCGACGGGGTCTGGCGGCGGGGACGGCCATCCGTGCCAGCACCGTGACTACGGCTGGCATGCGCGGGTCGCTGCCCGGATGTAGCGCGGGCAGCGACTTCGCCGCTCGCCTTGGGCGCACGCTCCTTGTGCGCCTGGCGCGGCTTGGACCCTGGCGAGCCAGGCTGGCGCACGGGCGCAGGAGGCCCTGCCTCCGCAGCATCCCCGGCGCTTGCCCGGGCTCGCGACTGGTGGCGGCAGGCTGTGCCTCCGCCGCCGTAGGTGCAGCGACCGTGGTGGCATCGCCACGGTCGCTCAAGGCCGGCGCATGGGCCTCAGCAGCTATGCTGCGGGCCTGCCCTGCGCCGGGCGCTAGCGCGGCAGCACGCTTGCGGCGCCGCTTGCGCTTGCGTTTGGCTGCGGTCGGTTGATCCGCAGCCATGGGCTCTGCTGCCGGGCCTTGCGGCTCAGCCGGCAGCAGAGCTTGGTGGGCCGCCGCGGTCTGCTCGGCGGCCTGCACTGCAGCGGTTGCTCGCGCGCCAGCCCGCTGTGCAGTGCCCTTATCATTCGCAGCAGCATGCCCCTGCGAATGCCCTTCTACCCCACGCCAGCGCTCACCTGGCTGTGGCTCATCTCCTACCTCACCTGCCGAGCCATCCTGCTCCAGACTCGTCTCTCTCAGCTCATTGCCCGTTATGCTCTCTGATCGCTTGCTCTTCCTCCGTCTTCTCCTCTTCTTCCGAATACCCGAAGAAGAGGGAGAGGAAGTAACCAAGTCAGCACGTTCATCGTCATTCGAAGATGACGAGTCTACTGACGGTTGAGACACCAGACTTCTGTCAGACTCAGCCAACGTAGCAGTTCCCTGCTCCATAACATGAGAGGTACGACCTGCTTCATTCCTTGCAGTTGCAGAGGGTCTGGCAGTAACCTCACGTGTATCCAAACCATCCCGTTGACGCCCGATCCGTTCATTCGTTTGCCCGCCCACGCTTGAACCTGCATCGTGGTCAGCCTGTCCACCGAGTTGGCGACAGCTGCGACAGGCTCCACGCCTGGCTCCGGGACCTGCCCGCTTTCCGGTTCTGCGCCGGAATTCGGACATCGGCCGCTGTTGTCCGCAATACATACACGTTTTGCTCAGTCGCGCTTCTTGTTCCGTCTTTCCTTGCCGGAAAGGGGCTGGACCCGTCTCCATGTTGTCACCTCGGTTCCGTATGAATCCGGTTTCTTTCTATTGTATCACATCTGCTCGTGAACACCCTCATGGCCATAGGCCTGATAATCTTTCGAGTTGTACTCCTGTGTCTGTTCACTGCATTCGTGAAGAATGTGTTCCACATATTCCAATATATCTTGCATCGGTCTCCCGCATTTTTCGCATGTTGTCATTATATTCACCTTAATCCTGTTATCCATAATGTATTATCGTTCCGCCTTATGATTACCCCTCATACATGAAAAAGAAACACTCGTTCCCCATATCACACATATCTTTATAGACAAAAAAACCGCTCCCTGCTCTCCCCTAAGGTCGACCAAGAAACGGTTTATTATTCCTGTGTTGGAAAACTATCTTAACGAACGTCCAGTTGTCCCGAGTTCTGTTGTGGGACCAGACGTGGTTTGGGTTTTGGAAGATTGCCAAAGATGACCCATGCATATGGAACAAACCTTGCCGTCAATCCAACGACGATCCACGAAGCGATCAGAGCTACACCGAATCCTCCGGCATACCACAGATGCACTAACCACGATACTCCTGTTTGCGGTGGATAATTCCGATACACAAGCAGGAAGAATGGATGAATCAGATAGATGCCAAAGGACAATGCCCCAAGCCGATTCAGCGGCTTGACGATGAGTGAAGGCCCTTTGCGATAGAGCAGATAGGCAATCTGGATAAGTACCAGCGCACAAGCAAAGGTATGCACATTCCAGAAGAATTCATACCACAGTGTGTTATACGTTGCGATCTTCAGACGCAGCAGGTAATAGATATACACATGGCCAAGTCCGGCAATGATCCATACCGCCCAGAGCAGAATCCATGAAGCTACGCGTCCTTTGGTTGCATTGGCCCGACTGATGACAAACCATTGCTTGATTTTAGGGAAATATACCCCGATAAAAGCACCCAGCATGAAATAGGAGAAGTATGAGAACGCCCAGCTTCCCTTGTTGGGTACCTGGAATCCATATTTATTACTTACGATAAATGCCCATTGAATCAATAGTCCAATCGGTACAGACCATTTCACCACGGAAGGATACTTCTTAAGCAACCATAACACCAATGGGAATAACAGATAAAATTGCATGTTAATAAATACAAAGTACAGATGTGTATAAGCCTTGCCTGTAAACAATTTCGTGATAAAACTTACTGCCGATTCGCCGAAAGGTCGGCCCTGATAATGCGTGAAATGCAGCAACACAAAATACATTAATGAGAACAGGAAATACGGAAGCAAAATATACACAAATCTTTTCTTGTAGAAGTTACTCACGAGTTTCTTATCCAGCGGACGGGAATAATAGTTATAGAACAGTACAAAACTGCTCATAAAAATAAAGGTTGGCGTACCATATTTCATAAAGATATTAATAAAGTTGTACAGCCAGTAGTAGCCTGAACCCGTCATGTCCACCGTCGCATAGGACGTGGAATGCACGCACAGTACGCCGATAATTGCCATGGCACGCACCAGATTCAGCTCTGGGATTCGCTCTCTTTTCAGTGTTTCACTCATGTTTACGTTTCTCCTTAATGTGTTCGTCAATATGTCAGATATGACTTAATACAATAAAGCTCTCTATCTATTAAAAGCCATAATGCTTAAGATGGATAGTCCATTTTCTTAACAATTCCTAAATTTTCAACACATTTCACACTATTTTCATGTCTATATATGTAAAAAAGACCGCGAGTACGCGGTCTGTGGGACATCCTGCTCTCAACCAAATGAATATTGGATCAACAGGATGAAAATGGTGAATTTGGGTTTGGGCATGATCACGCCCCTGACCGAGTCTACTTCCCACGACTCGCCAGAATCTGTTTATACACGTCAATAGCTGCCTGTCTCGATGCCTTCAGATCAACAATGGCATCCTTGCGCGGCTGATGGATGTCCTTGCTGTGCAGATCCTTCAATTCAGGCAACCACTTGCGAATATAATCACCTTGCGGATCATACTTCTCGGATTGTGTTACCGGATTATTCACGCGAAAATACGGAGCCGCATTCTCACCAAGCGAGGCACACCATAACCAGTTACCACGGTTTTGAATGTTATCATAGTCACGCAGCTTGCGCCTGAAATAGGCTTCACCCAAGGTGAACGGGCATTGCAGGTTTTTGGTGAGAAACATCGCCGTGAGAATTCGCAGCCGGTTTGGCATATGTCCGGTCTCATTCAGTTCCGTCATCGCTGCATCAATAATCGGAATGCCTGTCTCCGCCTTGCACCACCGTTCAAAGTGATCATTATGGAGAGCCGAGAGATCGTACACCTTTTCATATGTAAAATAGTGACTCTCATAAACTGCACGATACAGATAGAAGTCGCGGAAGCACAACTGCCTGATCCATTCCCCGCTTCTGCCGTGCGACTCGCCGCATCATACATCTTGCGAATGGATACAGCCCCCACAGCCACGTAAGAACTGAGATGACTCGGCTCGTAAGCCTCATATTCATCCCGATGATCCCCATATTCAGCAATTCGATCCGACAAAAATTGATCCAATAGCAGATGCGGGTCCTCGTCATTCGAACCACTGCCCTCCAGCAACTCCGGAGGTACCTGCATTGCATCCGGCCATTCAATCTGACGATCACTCACCTTCAACTCTGCAACCGTTGTTGCCGAAGGAGGGTTGGGATGTTCATTCATGAATTCCACCCACCGCCGATGGAAAGCCGCAAATACCTTATATGGCTCCGACTTGCCTGTAAAATTGGCAAATCCATTCAGATCCATCAGCAGATGATCCGTCAGTTGTGTGAACGAAACCTCGTGCGCCTCACTGACTTTGCGTATGGCCCTATCCCGCTCGATTGCATATGGCGTCATATCCCGATGGACCACAATCTCGTTAATCTCACCTTTGAATTCGTTCAAGATGAATTCAACCACTTCAGCTGGATTGCCATAAGCAACATGCAGTTTTCTTTTGGCTTCAAGATAACGTCTGCCTAATTCCGCTGCATGCTGCCTGAAATTCACACCGCTGTGTTCCTTCTCTCGGCCTTGCCGCAGGAGGAATGCATCATAGATGAGAACATGCACACTCTCTTCTTGGTTTTCCCGCAAATAATCGAATGCGGCCAGATCATCCGTACGCAAGTCTTTGCGGTGTATGAATAGCTTCATGCCTCACCCTCCTGTCTGAACTTACGTTACATACGTTTATTTGTCCGTCAGGTTCTGATATAACCTGCTTGTTTCGGGCTCGGGCTGATACCCCAGATCCTCAATTAATGTCAATGTAAATGTATGATATAAACGAAGTATGCCTTGCTGATCATCCATGGATGCATACACTTCCATCATGAGTCGGCAGATTTCTTCCGAATAAGGCTCCCGTTCCTGCAATATCGTTAATTGCTCAATCGCTTCCTTGCCACGACCATGCTCCATGTCCCATCTCGCGATATCCATAACCAGCCCTGTATACTTGCGTCTGAGTTCCCTTGCTTTGGCCTGTGCCCAACGATAGTCATGCTCTTCCAGATAATCGCCACGATAAAGCGGAATCATATGCCTCAAGTCATCGATATTGTCTGATGTGATGACGTTGTAGACCATGGATTTTTCAAATTGGTCCACATCACTTACCAGATTGCCTGCTAACAGACGATAACGGTTCATATTGTACTCCAGCTTGCCCGTCATGTTCCATTCCTTAAGCAGCTTTCGAATCTGGTACACGGATGTATGTAGATGGGTTAATCCCTTTTCCTGGGAAACATCACCCCATAACTTATCCAACAAAATCTCCTTGCTTACCCATTCTTCCCTGTGATGGAACAAAAAGCAAACAATTCCTGTGATTTGGTTGTGCGCCACTTATGTTTCTTGGCGCCCTGATCCAAACTTCTGTAGATATCCAGATGTTTGAACGTGAGCAGCCCCGGAACTTCAGTATCCAACTCCACAGATACGGGTTCCGATCCCTTTACCTCGGCGGTGGCTGCAACTTGGGAATTATGCGACATTATGCCCGCGATTCGATCAACGGTTTTGGCCAATCGGGCGGAGCTTACCGGTTTCAGTACATAATCCAGTGCATGCAGCTCAAATGCTTCCACTGCATGGTCCGCATATGCCGTAACAAAGATAATACGAATACTCTGATCCAATTGCTGTATATATTCAGCCGCTTCCAGGCCATTCATCTCGGGCATTCCAATGTCCAAAAATACAACATCTACACGTTCCTTTGCCAGAAAATGCAGACCATCACGAGCTGTTGAAAAACATTGCACGGGTGTAATTCTTCCGTCCGTTCGTAGTAGTCGCTCCAGATGAAGCTGCGCTGGCTTCTCATCATCGATCACAATGGCTCTCACCGTTCTTTTAGCCTCCTGCTATGAAAGATTCAATAGGAATACCGATTTTATCGGCATCCGCTTATTAGTCTGTTAACCATAATTGCTTAACTCGGCACACTAATTGGAATAATCCACCTTTTGCACAGGGATACGGAATCGGATCTGCGTGCCTTTACCCACATGGCTATGAATCTCCAGTCCCTGACCGTAGAGTGACATCAGGCGACGGTTTATATTTTGCAGCCCGACACCCCCGGACCTTCGGTGCGCCCAGACTTGACCTGAGCCATACGCTCAGGAGGGATACCTACTCCATCATCTTGAACCTGTACGACTACATGCTCGCTCTCTTTGAAAACCCTAAGGTGAACTGTCCCGCCGGCTGCCCGCTCCATCACGCCGTGGCGAATGGCATTCTCCACAAGCGGCTGAATACTGAGAGGTGGCAGATATAGATGCACGTCCGATTCCACCTCATACTCAACCACCAGTCTTTCCTCAAATCTGGCCTGTTCCAGATGCACATATGACTCCACCAATTCCAGCTCTTTGGTCAAAGGAACAAGCTGCTCCCTGTTCTGGAAGTCAAAACTTCCGCGCAGGTAATGACTCAATTCAATCAGCAGATCGGTTGCTTTGTCCGGATTCACTGCACAGGTCGCGATAATGACATTGAGTGCATTATATAGAAAGTGCGGCTTAATCTGGGCCTGCAAAAAGGCCATTTCGGTCCGAATAGCTTCCTGCACAGAACTCCGCATCTCAATTAATGTCCGAACTCTGGCGCGCAATTCACCAGCATCCACCGGTTTGCTCAGGAAGTCATTGGCTCCCGCCTGGAATCCGTGTTTGATATCCTCAGGCAACCCGCGGGCGGTCAGCATCAGAATCGGTAACTCCGACAAGGAACTGTGCTCGCGCAGTTTTCGACATAACTCAAGCCCGGACATCTTAGGCATCATCCAGTCCGTAATAACAAGATCAATGGACGGGAACTCCTCACGGAGTTTCAATGCAGTGGACCCGCTGTCCGCTGCGAGCACGCGATATCGTTCCGTCGATAACAGATTCAGCAATACCTGTCGATTGACGGGATCATCGTCTACAATCAGAATCGTATGCTCCGCTTCCGTAAGATCATCCTGCTCATCTGACTCTCTTGTCACAAGCTCCTTCGCCCCTGCCCCCTGTGCAGCAACATATCGGGCGGCAGCTGGTTTCGAATGAGATTGCAGCAGCGGCAACTTCATAACAGGCAGGGTGAAATGAAAGGTTGAACCTTGCCCCGGCTCCGATTCAACCCAGATCTCACCACCGCCAAGCTCAACGAGTTTTCGCGTTATACTCAGACCCAGTCCGGTTCCATTATTCAATCGCTCGATCGTGCCGTTACTCTGCTCATACGCCTGGAAGATATCCTCCTGTTTGTCCAAGGCAATGCCTACCCCTGTATCAGCAACCGATACCTTCACCCAATCCCCTTCAACACTGGCGTACAATCGAATCTCACCCTGCTCAGTGTACTTATAGGCGTTACCCAGCAAGTTATACAGAACTTGCCTTAGGCGATCTTCGTCTGCCTCAACAAGTGGCAACGACTGGGGCCATTGCTGAATCAATATAACTGGCTTATCCTCAAACGTGAAACCTGAGACTTCAACCACAGTACGAGCAACGGATTCCAGATCAACAGGTACCCGTTTCAACTCGATCTCACTATTTTTTAATTTGGAAAAATCCAAAATATCGTTAACCAGCAGTGAAAGGCGCTTGCCGGTTGAAGTAATCATGGACAGATTTTTGGCTTGCTTGGGCGTGACTGCTCCGGCCGCCCCTTCCAGCATGGATTGCGCAATATTAATGATGCCGTGCAGGGGCGTTCGCAACTCATGAGACGTGTTCGCCATGAACTCGTCCTTGAGACTGTCGATGGCCAGCAAACGCTCTGACAGGGCTTCCACGTCTCGGAATGATTGTGCAAAGCGGATTGCGGTCACAATCATCTGGGCAAATACAAATAATAAAAGTTCAATCAGCGCAAAGAACGCTGTGTCTAGGGTAGTGAACGCACCAAGCGTATACAACACAACAACCATGAGTATGCTCATCATGCTCACCAGTGCAAAGTGGCTGTCATTCGGCCGTCCTTTCAACCAATAGAACATGGCTCGCAGCGTATAAAACATGACAACAAGTGAGATCAGCAACATGGGAAGCTCAAGAGACGAGAAAAGCGTCGGAGGGAGCGTAATACCCACAATGGTCTGGGTAATGATCAGCACTACAGCCAGACGAACAAACCACTGATGAACTGCTCCTGGCACACGGGCATCCATATACCGAAGCAAAAAATAATAGGCAAAGGCTGAACTAAGGAGCTGAATCCGAAGTATCTCATTATTGGTCAGGAACGGTACAAACGTACCTAGTAACTTCTCCCCATGTGTCAGAGCGTACACCGCACCAGAAAGGCTGAATAATCCGAGAAAACGAAGTTCCTTCTCCGTACGTCGTAATCTGAACAGAAGTAGAAAAAAGGCGGCTGGCAAGATAAAACCAAATAAGGCCATCAGATCCTTGAGCCAACCTTGTTGCTGGCTTTTCAGAATACTATGCTCGTCTCCAAACAAAATGGGCGCTACAATGCCCCCAGACGAGTAACTATAATTCGATACCTGAATGATAATGTCAGCCGTGTTGCCCTCAATGGACGTGAATCCTGTAAAGGGCAGATTTAATTGTATATCTGTCGCCTTGGTCTTTCCTGGTAGTCCTTTGCCACCAATCTCTTTACCATCGATAAATACCCGGTGCGCCATGCGTATATTCTGCGTGCGTATACCATAATCGTTTTTCATCGTTCGGGGTGTAAGCTGGACTTGCAAATGATAGGTTCCATACCCATGGGCCTGACCCAAAGATTTGTTCCATCGGGCAGGAACTTGAATGCCCGACGAAGCCGGCAAAGGCTTGCGACCGGATACACTTGCTTCAATATCTGCCGGACTCAGCAACTGCCCAGGGTAGAAATCCCAGACACCCTTTAGAGACGCTGCACCCTTACGATCAAAGTCCCATTGGGTCAGGTCAATTTTTCCATCCGTAGCCTGGGGGTTACTCCGCTCGCTAATTAACGTCTGGGCGATCCAGCCCAGCGGAACAATGACAATGCATATGAAGCTTATGGTCAGCATAATCCAGTGTTTTCTCATCTATGTATTCCTTCCATCCACAATGGCGAGAGACGTCTAATTCTGTCGATTTATAACTATAATTCATGTTACACGTTTCTGGTGCTCACGGAAATAGTTTCCGTCTCATAATCGGTCAACTTCCTTATAATTTTAAGGATCTCTATCTGTTTTCGCCAGCTCCTGGTACACCAAGAAACCCCAGGCCGAATTTCACCGGATTGAACGGGCGAAATGGCCTGGGGTTGATTGAATGAAGATTTATTTAACAACTTGGGCAAGCTTCTGAACGATTCCGGCCCATCCCTGTTCCATACGTTCGCGTACGATAGCGTGGGCCTGTCCAAACTCGGTCAGTTTATCCGCATCCCAACCGCTGTGAATCAGTGTGAAATCCGTACCTTCGGGCTGTTCATTCAGTTGGAACGTCAACGTCCAGTCCTTACCCCAGCGAAATGACAGCTTGTGCAGCGGAAGAACTTCCGTCACCTGACATGGTGATTGGCCGAAGGGGCCTGCTTCCAATATAAACTCATGACCTTCCACCGGTTCCAGATTGCCCGGCATGAACCAGGTTTTCAGTCCCTGCTCGGTCGAGACCATCTCCCACACCTTCTCTACAGGTGCATGGAGCACAAGTTCCTGCCGGATATCTGGCAGTGCACTTGATGAACTTGATGATGAATCCATTCGAATCACCTCCTTATACATTTCATTTCGTATAACTACCCGAATAGAAGTTGACCTCCGCTTTATCCCCACCCTATAATTGGAACATATTACATAAAAGGTGCGTGATTCCTATGATAGTCTGCTCTGAAAAATCCAATTCCAACCGTTGCCGGAAGGGATAATCTTAGCGAGTTCCCTTCCACGTTTGCAATTCATTATATCAAAATGTGGGGGACACCTATACTATGTCATTCAGTTATTACGGTCCATTATGCACCGCCGTTTATGATCTAACGAAACCTGTGGGACATTCCTTGGGAGGAGACATTGAATTTTATCGCCATTATCTTCAGCGCTGCAAAGGACATATCCTTGAAGCCATGTCGGGATCAGGCCGAGTGCTCATTCCTTTGCTTGAAGCAGGCTTGAAGGTGGATGGAATTGATTATTCAATGGATATGATTGACTCTTGCCGTTCTCGATGTATGGAGCGGGCATTACCCATGCCTGAGCTGTTCGTTGTCGATCTGGAGAAGCTTGACCTTCCATATCGATACGAGGCAATTATCATTCCCGGAGGTTCTCTGCTCCTCATTCAAGACAGACAGGCATCGATTAGCGTATTACGTAATCTATTTCAGCATTTAGAACCTGGCGGCAAGCTCGTGTTTGATCTGTTTCTGCCCGATGTGACACAACCCTCTTCTGTAGAAACATCAACCGTTTCATTACCCGATGGTGATACGATCACGGTAGAAGTGACAACCATTGAAGTAAACCTTCTTCAACAGTGCAAAGTGAGTCTAATTCGCTACGAACAATGGCATCAGGGTGCTCTTGTTGCTACGGAACTGCAACAACTTACCCTGCGTTGGTACGGCATAGAAGAGTTACGCCTAATTCTCGAACACATTGGTTTCTCTGATATTAAAGTGTACGCCGACTTTAACCCGGATCAGCCACCTACACAGTCGAACCAGAAATTCGTCTATGAAGCAACTAGAAGAGCGTAGCCATCCGTAATTGGACGGATATGCTGATGCTTCTCATTATACAGATAAGGCCACAGCATGAGGTTTAACCCATACTGTGGCCTTTTTTACTATATAAAATTTGCACTAACATTTACACGAAAACGAAGAGGACAGAAATAACTTGAAGAAGCGAAGCTACAACCTTTCTGCAAGAAAGCTACATCGAAAGCATACACTTCGCCTTTATCCTCAGATCGGAAAGTTATTCTGTCATCGGAGTGGCAAGTGTAAGTATAATTTAGAGCAAATTAGTATCCACGAGAATATTGCTCTGCAATGGCAGCTTGATCCTTACTCACACCCAGTTCCAGAGCGGCATGGTTCGCCCAGTACGGATCACGCAGCATACCTCTGCCAACGGCAACCAGATCCGCATCACCGTTTCCAATCACCGCCTGAGCCAAGGCTGCATCCTCCAGCATACCCACTGCGATTACAGGAACGTTCAGTTCTTCACGGAAGCGACGGGCAAATGGTACCTGATACCCCGGATAGTTCCCCGGTTTCCGCTGTCCAGAAGGACCTTCGCCACCTGAACTGATATGGAACATGTCCACACCTGCATCTTGGTAAGCACGGGCAATATTAATCGTGTGGTCGATGTCGTATCCACCATCCGCGTATTCTACAGCCGAAATCCGCAAAATCAGCGGCATATCTGCTGGCATTTCTTTTTCACTGCCCGAATGACTTCTACGCCAAAACGGGACAGATCCTGCCCATATACATCCTCACGATGGTTCATCAGCGGAGAATGGAACTGGTGGATCAGGTATCCATGTGCACCGTGCAGTTCAATGGTATCTACTCCAGCCTGTACTGCGCGGCGAACACCGTCTGCGAACTTCTGCACCATGGCTTCTACTTCTTCCGTACTTAACGCACGTGGTTCCTTGTACTTTTCTCCCGGGAATTTAACTACCGATGGGGCAACCGGCTGCAGTGCATCCTCTGCTTTTCGTCCCGCATGTGCGATCTGAATAGCTACTTTGGAGCCGTACGCATGGATTCCATCTACAAGTTTGGTGAAGGCAGGCACATGCTCATCTGACCATATACCCAAGTCATTATCGGTAATACGTCCATCCGGATCTACATCGGTCATCTCGATTACAATCAGTCCTGTTCCTCCAACCGCACGGCTCACATAGTGAACCTGATGCCAATCGTTCGGAATGCCATCCTTAGCTGTCACGGAATATTGGCACATTGGTGCCATGACGACACGGTTATTTAATTGCAGACTCTTGAATTGATAAGGGGAAAATAATTGTTCAGTCATTAATTCTACATCTCCTGTTCCATGATCATGATATATATGAAGCCTTACTTATTTGTCTAAGTCCGAAAACAGTTTTCCGTTCTTGCCGTAATTGTCCTTCTCCAAATCCTCAATGAAGATAAAGACTTTGCTCGGATCAACATCCAGTGTCTCACAAGCCACCTGAGTCATACGTTCAATCAACTGACGTTTCTGCTCAACCGACTTGCCTTCCAATACCTTAACAGTGATAAATGGCATGTCTAGAACTCATCCTTTCTTCATCATTTATTATGAACCTCAGTTACAGAAATACAAGTACGTACATTTTTGTGACCTAGTACCCTTTTTGATACCTAGTCATCCTCATATTTCGGTTCAGCCCCATTCTGGAAATGACTGCAAAACATGATATGATAACCGTAGAGAACCACATTAATTACTATACCCAATTTACATAAGTTGTGACTAAAGGTTACACGATAACGGAGAGGGCAGAAATAACCTGTAGAAGCGGAGCTAAAAGCTTTCTGCAAGAAAGCTGCATCGAAAGCATACGCTATCCTCAGATTTTCACCTTTGTAAAGTGAATCAAAAAATCTGGGGATAACAGCGATCAGAAGGTTATTCTGGCCTGTAGTGGATCAGTGTAAAACAAGTAGCTCAACTTATATACTACTCAAGCTAGGGAGAGATTATAGATGAAAGATATATTAATTCAAAGACTGAGTACTTATGTTCAAATGGATACCCAATCCGATGAAAATAGTGAGACCTGCCCTTCCACACCCGGCCAACTGGCCTTGGGCAAACTGCTCGTTGAAGAATGTACCTCCATTGGTCTGCAAGATGTGACGATGGATGAGAATGGTTATGTCATGGCTACACTGCCATCCAATACCGACAAGGATGTTCCTGTAATTGGTTTCCTGGCTCACCTCGATACAGCGACCGACTTTACTGGCAAAAATGTCAAACCACAGGTTATCGATAACTATGATGGTGCTGACATTGTGCTGAACTCGGAGCTGGATGTAGTACTGTCCAACAAGGATTTCCCGGAGCTGCACGAGTATAAAGGCCACACCCTGATCACAACCGATGGTACAACGTTGCTTGGTGCAGATAATAAGGCAGGCATTGCCGAGATCATGACGGCGATGGCCTATCTGATTGAACACCCGGAAGTGAAACACGGTAAGATTCGGGTTGCTTTTACCCCGGATGAAGAGATTGGCCGTGGACCGCACAAGTTCGATGTAGCTGCTTTTGGAGCCAAATATGCTTACACAGTCGACGGTGGACCACTTGGTGAGCTGGAATACGAGAGCTTTAACGCAGCTGCCGCTAAAATTACCGTACGAGGCACCAATGTACATCCTGGAACTGCGAAGGATAAGATGGTGAACTCCCTGAAAATTGCGATGGAATTGAATCGACGCCTGCCTGTGAAGGAAGCTCCTGAATTCACGGACGGTTATGATGGATTCTATCATCTGTTGTCTCTGGAGGGTGATGTTGAGCTGACAAAGATGAGTTACATCATCCGTGATTTCGACCGGGCGAAGTTTGAAGAGCGCAAAACAAATCTATTGAATATCGCGAACGAACTGAAGACCAAGTATGGAGAGAAAAGCATCACGATTGAATTGAATGACCAGTACTATAACATGCGCGAGAAAATTGAACCCGTACGCCAGATCGTCGACATTGCCCATGAAGCCATGACCCGACTGGACATCGAACCTGTTATTCGTCCCATCCGGGGAGGAACAGATGGTTCCCAGCTATCCTATATGGGCATGCCAACACCAAATATCTTTACTGGTGGTGAGAACTACCACGGCAAATTCGAATATGTATCGGTAGACAATATGGTGAAGGCCACCCGTGTCATTGTAGAGATCGCTCAATTGTTCGAGCAACGCGGAGATATCTAATTCACTTAAATGCAGAGTAAAAAGGGCACCCCTTGGTATATTCGGGAGGGTGCTCTTTGTTGTGCCATATTGTATTTTATTGTGTCGCGTCATGTCACATAGATATGCAGGCTTAGTCTTTATTTTAAAATGCCATCACTCATATATATTGCCTCCTGCGATGACACGCAACTGTTCCAGATCACAGATCACTAGCTTTCGCTGCACTTTACGAATAATATCTCGATTACACAGATCTTGAACAACTCTATTAAGATGTCTATAGCTGGTGCCCAGCATATCCGCCAGTTCGGTGAGCTTGGAGGTCTGGATCTCTTCGGAAGAAGACTCGTCCTGGCCCATTGTGGACAACAGATAGCTGGCAAATCGGCTCTCGACCGGATATAACATATTCAGACTCGACAGGTTGGAAAAGGTATACAATTTGTGTGTAACTTGACCGAGCATAAAGTGGAGAAACTTAGGGTTCTCTGCATACGTATTCTGGAGAGCGCGGTAGCTGATACCCAGCAGCAGGCTTTTGCTCACAGACTCTACCGTATTCATAGCCTCCTTGCCATTCACCAGTTCCAAATCTCCCACAAGCGCAAGTGGTGTACTGAAACGAAGCAACAGAGACTTCCCGTTAGGCAAGGTGGTATAGATCTTGAGCTTGCCCTGCACGAGAAAATACAATCGCTCGGGTCGTTCACCTTTGGCACATATCATCTCGCCCTTCGCAGCCTCAAGTAGTCGCAACTCAGCGAGTGCAGGCTCGTCCAGCACCTGATCCAACCCATTCTCACGAGCGAGTTGCCGCACAAGTCCAAAGTCCATGATTTCTTTCATTCCGACTTCCTCCGTTGTCGTATATAACGTATATAAAAGGACATATGTCCCATAATTAATATACATCCGTACAAATATCTTGATATAAAAATAGTTACAACTAACACTTATATCCAGTAAAACAGTTCAACTGGGAAATATTTTAAAATTTAATCATAAAATGTTCATTCTTTCATGCAAAATGCCGTTCACGAAAATCCATTTCTATCCGATGAAAGATAGAGCATTCCATAGATCGTTAAAAATAATACATTCAAATATTGAAAGGATGGTCCTCTTCCATGAACGTTGTAGATGCCCTGCTTAAAGTAATGCCTTATATCAGCATGATCCTTAGAGAACCAGCTAGTTTAACTGTATATGATCACGAAAAGGTATTGGAGGTTGTTACCACCGACAAGTTTGACCTTGGTTTTGAAAAAGGAATGCCACTCTTGGAATCGTATCAAAACTTTGCCATCTTAAAAAACGGAAGAGAAGCTACTCTCGCTACTCTCTCCAAGGAAGTTTATGGTATCGAACTGGATATTCTGAACATTCCGATCTTTGATGATCACCAAAAAGTTGTTGCTGTTTTCTGTGTATCTTACGACCAGTCTAACCAGAACCAACTTGAAGACATTATACAAGAAAATCAAACCATCAATGGTAACCTCGTTGATATGGTGCAACATGTCGCCGCTCATGCCGAAGAATTGCAAGCAACCAGTGAACAGATCTTGCAGAACACAAGACTTGCTGTTCAGAACTCTTCCCAAATCAACAAAGTAGCCGGGTTCATTCGTGAAATCTCTGAGCAAACCAACTTGCTTGGCCTGAATGCCGCTATTGAAGCCGCTCGCGTTGGTGAAGCCGGTGCCGGCTTCGGAGTGGTTGCTTCCGAAGTACGCAAACTCTCTGTGGATGCCAAACAAGCTACAAGTGATATCGATACCAGTCTGAGAGATGTACAACAGGTCATCAAACAGATGGAAGTTGAAGTCTCCCAGATTGCAGCCTCTTCACAGGAACAAGCAACGCTTGTATCCTCCTTTACGGATGTGATTGAGCAGCTTAATGAAACAGGCGAGCGAATGAAAGCTCTGTCCGAACAACTGATCAGTTATTCCGTTAAAAATTAATCAAAATATATCTTTGATGAACTTTGGCTAGTGCAAAGAAATATTTTATATGCAACAAACAGGACCTGGGTTGCCCATGATGGATAATCCAAGTCCTGTTGTTTGTTGTGTCCATTTTATATAACCAACTACATTCAGATAAAATCTTAATTGGCTACATGTATTGATTTATCTCCAATAACTTCTTCTTCCGACTGCCAGCATTCCACTTCACCCGGAATATGAATTCGGTCCCGGGTAAAGACGGGATCACGTCCTTCAGCCTTTTGTTTCTTGTAGTCCTTCAACGCTTCGAAAGTCACCTTGGACAGCATCAGAATTGCAATCAGGTTCACCACCACCATGAGCCCCATGAACAGGTCAGCCAAATCCCATACCAGCTGCACTTTGGCTACCGCACCAAACACCACCATCGCGATAACGCAAATACGGTATACCCACAGCCAGACTTTGTTGGATTTGATAAACTCAATGTTAGTTTCTCCATAGTAATAATTTCCAATTAGTGTACTGAAAGCAAACAGGAACACCATAACCGCCAGGAATCCCGATGCCCATGAACCAATATGTACACTTAATGCTGCCTGAGTTAACTCAATGCCACCCAGATCGGAACCTTTGTACACTCCTGATAGCAAAATAATCATGGCTGTGCTTGTACATATCACTAACGTATCTGTCAGCACGCCAAATGCCTGGATAAGTCCCTGTTTCACTGGATGTGTTGTATCCGCCGTTGCAGCAGCATTCGGGGCGCTACCCATCCCCGCCTCATTGGAGAACAATCCGCGTTTCACACCGTTCATCAGTGCAGCGCCCAACGTTCCGCCAGCCACCTGTTCAATGCCGAAGGCATTTTTGACGATCAATGCAATCATGGCCGGAAGCTGGGTAATGTTCGCCAGCACCACAAAAGCCGCTACCCCAATGTACAATACGGCCAGTACAACAACGATGTATTCCGATGCTTTTGCAATCCGTTTGACACCGCCCATGATAATTCCTGCAAATATCACAGCCATAATGATACCCACGGTTAACCGATCCGTGCCAAATGAGTTCTCAAATGCAACTGTAATCGTGTTAGACTGCACCGCATTAAAGACCAAACCGAATGAAAGTGTGATGAGAATGGCAAATAAAATCCCCATCCAGCGCTTTCCTAGCCCACGCTCCATATAATACGCCGGACCCCGCGGAATCCGCCCTTATCCTTCACTTTATAGATCTGAGCCAGCGTGCTCTCCACAAAACTGGAGGCAGAACCAATAATCGCAATAACCCACATCCAGAATACAGCCCCGGGTCCCCCCAGTGCGATGGCCAGTGCAATACCGGTAATATTGCCTGTGCCTACACGGGCCGCCATACTAATACAGAACGCCTGAAAAGGTGAAATTTTGCCTGGTTCCTTGCTTTTTGGCTCTAGAAGCACCTTCACCATATCTCCAATCATGCGGAATTGCATGAATCGGGTCTTGGTGGTGAAGTATATCCCACATACTACCAATAGTATAATTAACACTTTGGACCATAGAAAATCATTGAAAATGACGACAATATCTTGTATTGTTTGCTCCATCGGTATGCCCCTTTTTATGGTGTATTTCAAGCACAGAGATGGTTACGGGAAAAGTTTGTACCATTCTGCACAACACTAGCCCCAGACTTCGGGATGTTACTTATACTACAAGGGCATCTACGGAAATCGACAAATACCTACATGCAATTTCTACATTTATTTTAAAAATGGGCTTTGATTGCCCAATCATTGTCATTTAACCTGACATGTCAGGTTCTATGCAAGAAGGAAAGGAACGATTACACTGGAACGAGAGTTCATGGCGGAGTTAGCCGCCTTTACCATAGATTTATCAATCACACCATTCGCAGAGAAAGGGAATGACTGACATGCGTTATTTTATCGTGGATGATGATCCTGGCGTTCGTTCCATGTTGATGGATATTATTGAGGATGAAGGCCTTGGCGATATTGCCGGGGAAGCTGAGGACGGAGCACATATTCACGCGGAACTGTTGGAATTGCATAAGGTGGATGTCCTGCTGATTGATCTGCTGATGCCACAACGAGACGGGATTCAGACCGTGCGGGCGCTTGAAGGAAGGTTCGAGGGTAAGATCGTCATGATCTCCCAGATCGAGTCGAAAAATATGATCGGAGAAGCCTATTCACTAGGCATTGAATATTATATTACGAAGCCGATTAACCGGTTAGAGATTCTATCTGTTCTGCGGCTGGTGAGCGAAAGGCTTCGGATGCAGCAATCCATCGCAGATATTCAGCGGACATTGCAGGGATTGTCCGGTTTGAATTCTATCGAACGTACCGCAGCTCCGGTTCCGGACAAAACAATCACGACAGCAGGACATTTCCTGCTATCCGAGATGGGCATGATCGGCGAAGCAGGCAGCAGAGATCTGCTGGACATGCTGGAATATCTGGAGCAGGTAGAGACAGATGAGCATAAGCTGTCCCCCTATACGTTCCCATCCCTCAAAGACATCTTCCAGAATGTAGCGATACGTAAACTGGGAGAAGACGCCTCTCTCGCAGAGGTGAACAAGGAGATCAAGGCATCGGAACAACGTGTTCGCAGGGCCATCTTCCAGACGCTGAGCCATGTGGTTTCTCTGGGATTAACAGATTATACACATCCCAAGTTCGAGAATTATGCATCCAAATTTTTCGATTTCACCGAAATTCGCAAGAAAATGCTGGAGCTGCAAAACAATGTGGAGCCTTCCTTGTCCCAGACACGCATTAATACGAAAAAATTCGTACAGGTGTTATATTTGGAAGCCAAACGATTGCTGCATTAAACAGATGCATGATGGATACGATGCAAAAACAAACGGGCATGAATATTACGCCGGTAGGATACCGCCTCTTCAACTGAGGCTGTCCACACCGGCTATATTCATGCCCGTCTGTACGATCAAGCGTTACAATCTATGTGATTTGTTCCGTGTATAAAATTAAAATCGCTTTGGGTTCAGGCCCGTGAATGGTTTCGGCTAATTCGGTTATACTCATTAATCAATTCGTCCAATGCCATAGACTGCCGAATCACATCGGGATGCCCAAGACCACCCTTGTTATGCTCTACCAGCATATGAAGGTTATGTCTGGCCTTCTCTATTTTATTTTTCAAATCCAAACTCATAACCATGACCCCTGATACCTCCTTATTCTGTGAACCATTTTAGTTTTTCCTGTCAATCTATAGTTGGATTAACATATGGCATAGGAGACAAGGATGTTTTGTATTCTTCTCCATTTTTTGATAAAGATTATTTTATCACACAAGAGCTTATCCGAAAATGGCTGATATGACGCAATTTTAGTGGTATTATCGAGAGTTGGATTCTAGCGTCTGGCCTCATCATTCACGGCCAGAACGGATTGTGTCGTAAATGTGTATATTGAAAAAACAAAAAGTCTATTGGTTCAAAAGGTAATAAAATCCCTTTCCATAATGGGGTCATTCAGGTACAATAGGGCGATGTGTGTGTCCGGACCCGGCGGATACAAATGATGTAATTTAGAGGACGGCCA
Source organism: Paenibacillus sp. OVF10 (assembly GCA_022836915.1). GTDB lineage: Bacteria > Bacillota > Bacilli > Paenibacillales > Paenibacillaceae > Paenibacillus. The sequence goes on from CP094668.1 coordinate 367,972, forward strand.
ACGACGGCCATGGATCCTGATTTGATATTATTGGAGGCTTATCATCACCATGCAGACCGATTCACAGACTAAAGTCAAAATTGTTAACGCCGATCCCAGCGCAATGGGATTATTTGGGTTGGCTATCGTAACCCTGGTTGCTTCTTCCCAAAAGCTTGGCATTACGGATGGACTTAGCTACGCTATTCCTTGGGCGATCTTCCTGGGTGCATTTGCCCAGCTATTCGCATGTATTCAAGATTCCAAACGCAACAATACCTTTGGCACAACAGCTTTTGGCGCGTACGCATTCTTCTGGTTTGCCATGGCTGCCAACTGGATGATCAAAATGGGCGTATTTGGCTCCACTCTCGCTGAACAGGCCGATGGCAAGCAGCTCGGATTTGCTTTTGCCGGATACCTTGTATTCACCCTGTTCATGACAATCGGTGCGATTGAAGCGAATAAAGTATTGCTTATCATCTTCATTCTGATTGACTTCCTGTTCCTTGGCTTGACCTTTGACGCTTTCGGCGTAGCTCCTCACATTTTCCACACTATTGCAGCATACGCTGAAATGGCTATCGGAATTGTGTCCCTGTATGGTACAGGTGCTTCGGTACTGAATGCTCACTTCGGTTATGCGTTCTTGCCGATCGGCAAACCGTCCGGCATTTTCAAACCCAAGGCTTAATATACAGCAGTAAACCGCCAGCGCGCCGGTCCGCGCCTGGCGGTTTTTTTGCAGTCCAACTTCATTTGAATATGTATCTGACCGACACCTATACTAGGGATAATAGATCAGAAATAGACCCTGCAACACCTGAAATGAAATGTCACAGCAGCCATACTGTCAGGAGGAAAAAACATGAGAGAGATACCGAAACCAACGGAGATGGATCAGGTGGAGAAAAAATATGTACGCGAAACACGTTGTTTCAAGACGGCACGGGTGTTCCCAACCGATGTCAACAATCATAATACGCTATTCGGCGGCAAGCTTATGTCCTACATCGATGATATTGCATCCATCGCCGCTTCCAAGCTATGTCGGGTCAATACTGTAACAGCTTCAACCGACTCTGTCGATTTCCTGTACCCGATCAACCCAACAGACTCCGTTACACTTGAATCGTTCGCGTCCTGGACAGGACGAAGTTCCATGGAGATTTTTGTGAAGGTGATTCGAGAGGATCTGAAGACCGGAGAGAAGAAAATTGCGGCGACGGCATTTCTGACCTTTGTGGCCCTGGACGAAAATAATCGCAAACTGATCGTACCTCGCATTATTCCGGAGACGGAAGAAGAGAAGAAATTATACGAGACCGCTCCGGATCGGGCGGCCATGCGGAAACAACGGCGGGAAGAGAGCAAGAAATTCGCTGACTTCCTGACCGTTACTTATCCTTGGGAATAAAAACACGCTAAACCATAACAAGATTGAACACTGGCATCACATTATCTGGACGATGCCGGATAGATGGACATCGCTCTATTATCCGGCAGTTCGCCACCCATGGAGACACACCACTGTTGATAGATGCGATATGCTGCACCACTCTCCAACAACCCCTGACAAGTGTATATGCCCTCTTCGATGGAATTAACACGCCCCGCAGCGTACAAGCGGAATCCTCCATTTAACAAGACCTGATTCACAAAAGCAATATGACCGTCACCGCTTAATACACTTTCCGCCACTTCAAGCTGCTTCGCAGCCGTCCAGACCAGTTCTGGCACGGGCATATCCAGTTCATAGGCTGCAGGATCAACCAATTCCAGCTTCATATCTCCGTCTTCCACGGCGTATACGCGGGTTGGCCGATCAATATACAGATCCTCAGAACCTTCCATTCCCTGTACCACATAAGCACGGCGATAGTTAAACCGGGTGAGCAACTTCGCAATCCGATCCAGAAAGGTATTATGAAACACACCAAACACCAAATACGGTGAATGGTTATAATCAATGAGTTTCTCTGCTGTGTTCAGCACTGTGCGGAATCCCAGCTCTTCCCGTAACGGACGAAGCTTGCGAAGAGGCCCACACCAATCCTCGGAGGACACGTACATGACACCCGAACGCAATGCAGCGCTCCGGGCATCTTCCCGATCCATCTTGTGTGTATTAATACCCACTTCCTTCAAAAGTACCGACAACGTGACGCCCCACTTGGGTGGTAAAGGATCACTCCCGTGCAAAGTCACCGGCAACCCGGCCGCCGCGAGTACAAACGCAACCGGAAACGTGGCCATGAACGACTTCGTCCGTCCATCATAAGGACCCGCGCAGTCCAATCCATCCTGAAATATAGAGAAACGTTCCGCACTGTTACGACATGCATGAACAAAAGCTTCCAGTTCCTCAACGTTTTCCATTTTCATTCGTTCAGCCATTAGAAATGCGGCCGTCTGGGCAGGGAAACCTCCTGTTTCAGGATTTTCTCTGCTACGGTCAGTGCCTCTGTATAATTCAGATCACGTGAGCCTCGTTTCCCACGTCCGACCTCTCGGAGTATCTGAGACATATCCATGGAGAATCCTCCTTCCAATTAAGACTGGAGCAGTTGATGGGCCTTCACAATTGCTGTGGCTACATCAACCATCCGTTTGCGTTCATCCATCGCTTTCTTGCGTAACAGGTCATAGGCTTCGGCCTCGGAGATCTGCTTCAGATCACTAAGGATGGCCTTCGCCATATCAATCCACTTCCGATCCTCCAGCCTGGATTGCAGCTGCTTCCGTTCCTGCTCCCACTGTTTGCGTTCCATGTAACGCCGAGCTGCAAAGTGAAGAGTCCAGTGGATCTCAGGCCCGGTCATGGATGGTGTAAGTATTCCATCAAATGAAGTTTCGACCTCGCAGGATTCTGCGGAGGAAGAAGCCGTATCTGGCGCGCACCACCAGAGCAACGGGGAATCCGACTTCCCCTTTCCCAGGCAGTTCACCCAGTACTCCACATCAGCCAGCGACAGATGCAAGATGGACGCTTCCGCTGCCCGAGCCAGCTTCAACGCTTCCGTTTCACTGCCCGCCACCTGTACATGGTACCCGTTTGCTCCCAGCAGCCTCTCCGGTGTCAGAGGGATTGCATCGGATGAGGCAGCTATCGTTGGTTGAACACGGATGACCAATAAAGATCGCATGATGGATCAATCCCTCCCTATGGCGTATAGTCAGAGTCCACAACATTTAAGACGTTAATACATCAAAGCGATAAACGTGTTATATTACCTAACAAAAAACCAAGTAGTGATGATTATACGTCTTGATTTCAACATTAGAATGATCTTTTCATGCCTCATCATGCTGTATAAAAGGGGGACACCATACACATGGCACCTTTTCTACAGTATTTATTGTATAAGGCATGCTAACGTTATCTAAAAGCCTTTAAACTAAGAAGATATACTCGTAAAACTTCGTCGTCCATTCGATATTCCAATAAACTCATGTAAACATAATTAACTTTAAATTTCAAATACTTTTTTATGTTAACTATCTTGACATGGGTAGATCGATCTTTTATAGTTAAGCCATAACAACTCCATATTTGAATCGATCACAGTTACAACGGCGTAGCTGGTTGAAACGGCAATGAAGCCTGTTTTGCAATCTCGGAGCAAGGGATGCGTATGTATATGCGCAGTCCTCCGAGGCATAACAGGCTTTTTCGATTTTAGAGACAAGGTTTTGAGGCAGTTTGCAGAATGGACCTAAGGGGGCTAATCATAATGAGTACAACGAAAAAACTGGTGCTGGTCGGCAATGGCATGGCGGGAATCCGCACAATCGAACATATCCTTAAGCTTGCTCCACACGCTTATGAAATTACAGTCTTCGGCGCAGAGCCGCATCCCAACTACAACCGGATCATGTTATCTACTGTACTGGCTGGCGGAACATCCATCGAAGATATCGTAATCAATGAGTGGAGCTGGTACGAAGATAACGGCATTCGGGTGTACCCGGGTGATCCGGTCGTTCAGATCGATCCCAAGCGCAAGGAAGTTGTATCTCAAAATGGTGTACGCGCAGCCTATGATGAGCTGATTATGGCAACTGGTTCACAAGCGTTCATTCTCCCTCTTCCCGGCGCTAACAAGGAAGGCGTGATCGGTTTCCGCGATATTAAAGACTGCGAGACCATGATGGCAGCATCACAAAAGTATCGCAAAGCTGCCGTCATTGGAGGTGGATTGCTAGGACTGGAAGCAGCGCGGGGCTACTCAATCTGGGCATGGACGTCACAGTCATCCATATTAACGGTCATCTGATGGACCGGAACCTAGATTTGCCGGCAGGTCTGATGCTCCAGCGTGAGCTTGAAGAACAAGGCATGAAATTCCTTTTGAACAAACATACCGAAGAAATCACAGGCAAACAACGAGTAAAAGCCATTCGTTTCACCGATCACACGGTGCTTGAAGCGGATCTGGTTGTCATGGCTGTCGGGATTCGTCCGCAGATTGAACTGGCTCGCAATACCGGCCTCGATGTGAATCGTGGAGTCATTGTAGATGATTATATGCATACCAGCATCCCTGGCATCTCTGCCGTTGGCGAATGTGCAGAACACCGCGGTATTGCCTACGGACTGGTTGCTCCATTATATGAACAAGGTATGGTGCTCGCAAAACGCCTGGCTGGTGCGGCAACCGAAGGATACGAAGGTTCAGTCACTTCTACCAAACTGAAAGTATCCGGTGTGGACGTATTCTCTGCCGGACAATTCAAAGACGCTGCGGACACTCGCAGCATTCGTATTCAGGATGACGTTGATGGTGTGTACAAAAAGATGGTGATCAAAGACGGACAGCTGATCGGAGCTGTATTGTTCGGGGATACCACGGATGGCGCATCGCTGTTTTCCCTCATTAAGAGTGGTGAGAACATCAGTGGTCGGGAGAAAGAAATTTTGCTCGGTGTACCTTCCGGTGGCTCTGGATCTGGCCCATCTGTCGCAGAACGCATGGCAAGTATGCCAGATGACGAGATCGTCTGTGGTTGTAACGGTGTTACCAAAGCTTCCATCGGAGACGCTGTTCTGAATAAAGGCTGTAATACACTCGGTGCAATCAAATCCTGTACCAAAGCTTCCGCTTCTTGCGGTGGGTGCAAACCTATTATCGAAAACCTGCTCACATATTATGCTGGTGATAATGTAGGTGAACAGACCAAAGAAGGCATCTGCGGCTGCACATCCTATGATCGGGATGAGATTGTTGCACAGATCAAGGAAATGGGACTCAAAAGCGTTAAGGAAGTTATGAACGTTCTCGGTTGGGATCAGCCAGAAGGCTGCTCCAAGTGTCGTCCTTCCCTCAACTATTATCTCGGTATGATCTGGCCGGCAGAATACACGGATGAGCGTGTATCCAAATTCACCAATGAACGTTATCACGCCAATATCCAGAAGGACGGTACTTACTCCGTTATTCCACGGATCTATGGTGGTGTCACTTCCCCGGCGGAATTGATCAAGATTGCAACTGTCGCAGAGAAATATGATGTGCCGTTGGTGAAATTCACGGGTGGACAACGACTCGATCTGCTCGGTGTACAGAAAGAGAATCTGCCGAAGATCTGGGAAGAGCTCGATATGCCTTCCGGTTTTGGTTATGGCAAGGCGCTTCGTACGGTGAAAACTTGTGTTGGTAATACATTCTGCCGATTCGGCACACAGGATTCCATTGAGATGGGTATTCGTCTGGAGAAAAAACTCGATAAGATGGTGGCTCCGGCCAAAGTGAAACTCGCTGTCTCCGGATGTCCGCGGAACTGTGCTGAAGCGACCATCAAGGATCTGGGTGTTGTCGCCATTGATGGCGCTTGGGAAATTCATGTTGGCGGTAACGCGGGAGTCAAGGTTCGTGCAGCCGAGTTGCTCTGTACGGTGAAGACCGATGCGGAAGTGGAAGAGTGGACTTACTCTTACCTGCAATATTATAGAGAGAATGCAAAATGGAATGAGAGAACAGCGGCATGGATTGAACGGGTAGGTCTGGATCATGTGAAGGAGGCATTGGCGGATCGGGATGTACGTCTCGCTCTGGTCGAACGTCTGGAAGTTACACTGGGTCACACGGTTGATCCTTGGAAAGAAATCATTCAAGACGAGAAATTACGTAAAAACTTCACCCCACTGTCCGGTGCCGAGCCGGTAACCCACTAGAAGAGGAGGAACAGCGATGAACAAATTCCGGATTGGACACCTTGCGGATATTGATGAAAAGGGAGCACGGACCTTCCTGATACAGGATACCGAAATTGCAGTCTTCAAACTGAGCGACGGAAGTCTGCACGCCGTCGAGAATCGCTGCCCTCACAAGGGCGGCAAGCTGTCGGAAGGCATGGTGTGCGGGACAGCAGTTCATTGTCCTTTGCATGATTGGAAGATTGATCTGCGTAACGGTAAGGTACACGAGCCGGATGAAGGCTGCTTGAATACCTACAAAACAGAAGTAGACGGCAACAGCGGAGAAATCTTCATCACAATTGCGGGTTAAAGGCTAGAGAATACCCTGACATCAAGGAGGCGTGCGCTATGGATTTTGTGAAACCTGCAGAAGTGTTGCAATCGATGATCGAAGCTGGTGAGAGCAAAGCCAGAATGAATCGGGTACAGATGCTGATCCGCGGTTTTCTGGCGGGAGCGATCCTTGCTTTTGCAACCACATTGGCATATACCGCTGTATCTCAAACTTCCGTTGGTTTGGCAGGTGCACTGATATTCCCCGCGGGATTCGTCATCATTATTCTGCTGGGTCTTGAATTGGTGACAGGAAACTTTGCGATGCTTCCACTCGCGGTGTTGAAACGTAGAATTACATGGATGGATATGCTCCGAAATTATTTCTGGGTGATCACAGGACATCTGCTCGGATGTGCATTCTATGCTCTGTTATACGGCTTGACCATTACCAAGATGGGTACGGATATGAGCAACCCTCTAATTCAAACGCTGATCCAGACCAGTGAAACCAAAACATTGGGGTATCAGCATTTGGGCGGGGCTGGCATTGTACTGGTCATCATCAAAGCCATTCTATGTAACTGGATGGTCACACTCGGGGCAGTGATGGCAATGACGTCCACTTCTACACTGGGCAAAATCGTAGCGATGTGGCTGCCCATTACCATATTTTTCGCTCAAGGATTTGAGCATGCTGTGGTAAATATGTTCGTCATTCCGGCAGGCATGATGCTCGGCGCACAGGTGAGTGTCGCTGACTGGTGGCTGTGGAATCAGATCCCGGTGTTGTTGGGTAACCTCATTGGCGGAGCTGTATTTACAGGCCTCGGTCTATATGCTGCACACCACTGGGGAAATCCGGTGAAGCTATCAACGAAACTGGCAACCATTCAGGGTGGTCGTTCAGGATTAGCAAGTTCCGATGCTGGACCGAAACTGGGGACACGATCATGAGTCGGGGCATGGTTAGTATTGTTGGCGCTGGTCCTGGAGATCCGGATCTGATTACGGTAAAAGCCCTGAAACGTATTCAGTCCGCAGATGTCATTATGTATGATCGGCTTGTGAATGATCAATTGCTCGCTGAGACTCGTGAAGGAGCACTCCGCATCTACTGCGGCAAGGCGCCAGGCCTTCACTCCATGAGTCAGGAGATGATTGGACGGATGCTTGCTGCCCATGCAGCGGAAGGCAAACAAGTTGTACGACTCAAGGGTGGTGATCCGTTTATCTTTGGTCGTGGTGGTGAAGAAGCGCTTGTGCTGGCGGAAGCAGGGATTGCATTTGAGATTATTCCTGGCATCACTTCAGCTGTAGGTTCATCCGCTTCCTCCCTTATTCCGTTAACCCATCGCGGGATTGCTTCATCCTTCGCATGTGTCACGGGAACCGGCAGTGACGGAAGTGTATCATCGGTTCGCTGGGATCTACTCGCTCATAGTGTAGATACGTTGGTCATCTACATGGGTATTAGCCAACTGCCCCAGATCCAACATGAATTGCTTCACCATGGCAAAAGCGGACACACCCCTGCGGCTTTAATCGAACGAGGAACCACTTCGGAGGAACGGATTATTACCGGCACACTTGCCGAACTCCATTCCCTCGCCCTGTCACATCAAGTGAATAACCCGGCATTAATCATGATCGGAGAGTCGGTCCTGATTCGCGAACAGCTGCTTCAGATGCAACAGGCCGCGAACGCCTCCATGACCGGATAATCTGACTTAATCCAACAGCATACGCTCGTGAATAGTCCGGCCCTTCTGCCCTGGTTCAATCAGCAGACGGGTCGGTTTGATGTTAATCAGCGCCGTAAGCTGCTCTCCCATATAATGCGCAGAATACTTGAATCCAATCTCCGCCCAATGCATGATTACGCCTACCGTAGCAGATACCAGATAACTTAACATGATGTCGTAATTAATCGTCCACTCACTATCCTCGGTCACCAATACAAAATCTTCGGTTAGATACATTCTAAACATATTGCACAGCCGGGAACCCATATCGGAATGCATCGTGATTAATGCACGGAAAATATCCTGATGGGCTTCAATATATTCGAATACAGGCATCGTGGATGGCAGCAATACAGTCATGTCCACTTCTTTGAGCTGTGCGTATGGTTCTGCATAAGCTCGCCCCACTCCCTGCATGAAATCATCCAGAATGAACTGCAACAACTCCGGTTTGCCGGGAAAATGTAAATAAAAGGTTCCGCGGTTGTAATCCGCCCGCTCCGTAATATCCCGAATGGTTAAAGCGTCTGCTCCCTTCTCCAATATCAAAGAAACCGCCGCAGCGATGATCGCATCCTGTGTTCTTCTTGCTCTCCGATCCTGAGGATGTTCAATGATCAACATTCTCGCCTCCTTTGTTCATTATTGTAATATAAATAAACACCGCTTACACCTCTGTCCGATAGCTGACATATGCGCTGTCAATGATTATTGTCACATTGCTATGTATATCTTAACATTGAGACAGGAAAGATAGACGACAGGTTGAAACTTTTTTGAGAAATACCTGCCAATAATGAATAAGGAGCGAATATATCATGAGTACAACGTATACACATACAGCCGTAATTACAGGAGCAGCCGGAGGCATTGGTAAAGAATTGGCACGCCGCCTTGCAGAGCGCAAAATCAATCTAGTTCTGGTCGACCTGAATGAAGAAGCCATCCAGCAGACGATTACTGATCTGAACCTCGACAAAGAGCACGTCATCGCAGTAAAAGCGAACGTATCTCAAGAAGCAGACGTGAAAAACTATGTGCAAAAAGCATTGGATGCGTTTGGCCGAATCGATTATTTTGCTAACAACGCCGGAATTGAAGGTCCAACAGGGCTGATCGAAGACCTGAGTGTTGAAGCACTGGATACGGTATATAACGTCAACATTCGCGGGGTATTCCTGGGTCTGCAAAATGTCATTCCGGTTATGAAAAAACAAAAATCCGGTGCGATTCTAAATACCTCTTCCTCGCGGGTCTGATGGGTGCACCTGCCGTATCTCCATATATTATGTCCAAACATGCAGTAGTTGGCCTCACGCGTACCGCTGCCAATGAACTGGCACCTTATAATATCCGGGTTAACGCTGTATTGCCAGGCACAATCAATACCCGTATGATGCGTCAGATTGAAGCTAACTCCGGCAACGTGGAAGATTACCAATCTGCTACGGTATCTGCCATTCCAATGGGCCGTTACGGTGAACCGGAAGAAGTTGCTGCGGTAATGAACTTCCTGTTGTCTGAAGAAGCATCCTATGTAACAGCTTCCCTCTACACTGTAGATGGCGGTATGATGGGTCAATAAGAAGCTGTAAACGGTAGGATTGATAGGGATTGCCTAAAAATCTCACCTTACAGCGATGTCCAATAGGGATCACTGTAGGACAAACATATGAGTGATGCGGTGAGGTTGTCCGATAGGTCAACACTCATCCAGCTGCACCCATGGCGCGACTCGACAAATGATCCGATATAGTTATCCGGTCCGATAGAACTTCAAGTCCATCCTTAAAAGTTATACCGACAGGTGTTCCCGAAGGGATGCCTGGTCGCTACAATCTAAAGGCCTCAACACCACAGTATTGTGGAGTTGAGGTCTTTTTTATAGTACTACACTTGCCATGCATAAGGCTGTATCTGTGAAAATGTACTTTTGAAACAGCCATTTAACACCTCGTTGCACCTTGTGATTACTCTAACGAACCTAAGGCACCTTATTTCGGCAAAAAGCGCTTATTTCCCGAACTAACGAATCTCAAACACGCTAATTCCGCGGAAATGCTGCAATTGCATCGAAAAGTCCTAAAATCCAGAGAATAACACGTCTCAGATTCGTTACATTCCCAATCGAGCGAGAAATACCCGAATAAGTCGTGTCAGATTCGTTAGATTTTGCCTACGCTTAACTTAATCGATGTATCCCGCGTGACCCTTGTCCATCAAGTAGTCCATCTCAGCATCCAGGATGCTTTCCACGGTCAACTCATCCAGCTTCACATCTTTGCGACTAAGGATGTAGTCCGCCAGATCATCGCCGTCAATATCCACATCGTTACCTTTAGCATTTTCGTGCGCCTTGTTGATGTACGCTTGCTCATGCTTCAACACAAGAGCGATGTTCGCTTGGCTTGCCTTTGTTTTATCTGCAATATATTGCATCATTTCTTGTTCATTAATTGCGTTTGCTTCTGCCACGTTCAGTTCATCTCCTTGATTCATACATACTGTTGCCATTGTAGCATAGGTTAACCCATTACAGGCAGAACTTATGCCTGAAGAACGATTATAGAGCGGTAGCGAAGGTTTAGTGTTGAGCCGAAACGTAGGTAGCATTTTTTCATACGCTGGCTCATCACGCCACCCCTACGACAACCGCACGTAAAATGTAGCCCCTCTCCGACCACGCTTCGGGCGTACAACTCTCCTTTGTGCTGATCCACAATGGAACGAGCAATCGCCAGCCCCAGACCATGCCCACCATGTGTGCGGGCTCTTGACGAATCCGTACGATAGAATCGATCGAAGATCCGATCCAGATGTTCCGGTGCAATGCCTTCACCTGTGTTGGATACGGCCAGCATGACATCATTATTCTGTTTCTGGAGGGTGACGTTTACGGCGCCTTTTGGACCGGAATATTTCACAGCATTATCAAGCAGGATCAGAATGACCTGTTTGATCTGCTCACTATTCCCATGGACCGTAAGATTCGGCTCAATGTTGTAATCGAGGGAGATGTTTTTCTCAAAAATAACGGCCTCCATTGGCAAAATAATACTTTCTACCGCATCACTCATATTAAACTTCGCATGAATCATCGTGGAGCGCGAGTCATCCATCTGAGTCAGATAGAGCAGATCATTCGTAAGTCCGGTCATGCGCTCAGTTTCCGACTTGATATAGTGCAGCCACTTCGCCTGGTTTGCTATAGTATCCTCCTGATTCGCAAGCAGTACGTCAGCATTGGTATTGATGATCGCCAGAGGTGTCTTCAGCTCATGTGAAGCATCACCGATGAATTGTTTTTGCTTCTCAAACGCTTCTCTGACTGGTGCAATGGAACGATTGGCAAAATAACGGCTCAGGAAGTAGATCACAATCAACATAATTAATCCAACAACAGCAAATGTATAGATCAGGTTCGTCAGAATGCCCTGTTGTGCCGTCACATCAATAAATACGATCATATGCCCGTCACCGCTCGGATCAACCACATAGGCCCAGTCCGTTCCATCCAGCGCAAATTGCCCCGTCTGCCGTTCCGAATCACCAACTTTATTCTGGTCAACCTTTTGCAGCGCCTCGGTATAGAACGTATCTTCCATATCAAATCGGGAATGTGTATCCGTAATCTTCCACTGATCATCCGTCTTGATCATGAACGAAACGGAACGTGCAGGAGGTGAGTTGGGATCACCCCCGGTCCTCCATTATCACCACCCATGACATTGGAAGGTAATGAGCCTGAGCTTGTACTTGAACCTGAGCCTGAACTCGAGCCTGTACCAGAGCCCGTCCCCATCCCGCCATCTTCCCCATGCGGCATCTTGGATGAATTGTAAGGATTATGATAGAAATCAGACACCTTGTACAACTCCATATTTGTCTCACGTTGCACATTCTGATAAGTAATTATATAGATCGTCGCAAATGCCACCAGCATCATAATAGATATGGACACCAGATTCACGATCAGGAATCGATTTCGGAGTTTCTTGAACATCAGGACGTCACCTCAAGCACATACCCGACACCCCGAATCGTGTTAATGCGGACAGCAGAGTTCAGGAAGGTTAATTTTTTGCGCAAAAACGAGATATACACCTCCACATTGTTATACTCCACTTCCGAATCAAATCCCCATAACTTCTCAATAATCTGCTCTTTGGAGGTAATCGCCTGTTTGCGGGCAATCAACAGCTCTAGCAGTTCATTCTCCTTCAGATTCAGCTTGATCTCCTTACCCTGAACACTCAGCTTCAACTGAGTTGTATTCAGCTCAATGTCGCCAAACTTCAGCCCATCCTCGGGAACCACTTCGCCCTTCCGCCGTAAAGCTGCACGAATCCGGGCCAGCAGTTCCTCTGTGGCAAAAGGCTTGGCGATATAATCATCGGCACCATAATCAAGGCCTGTGACTTTGTCGGATAGTTCACCCTTGGCAGTAAGCAGAATGACAGGCGTATGATTCCCTTCACTGCGGAGTTTCTTCAGGACGGTGATCCCGTCCATCTCCGGCATCATGATGTCGAGTAGTAACAGGTCGTAGATACCGCTCTGCGCATAATCGAGTCCTGATCTGCCGTCGTGGACCATGTCCACGGAGTAGTTGTTTTTTCAAAATCTGCGATACAGCCTCTGCCAAATGAACCTCATCTTCCGCAATTAATATTCTCATCATCTATTCATTCCTCTGCTTGAATTATTTCTCTCAATGGACTTGTTTTATATGTTCTTATTCTATCAATCAAACCTTGAATCAATCTTAATTCATTTTGTGTATGCGCACTATTATAGGAAGGTAAAAAAATGTTAACGCAATGTAAAACCATTTAAGATTCATTCAAGGTTGGGGCTCTAAGATACAGACATGGAAGCAATACACGATGAAAAAAACATACAACCCACAGACGAAAGGAATGAATCCCACATGGCGATTGAAGTATTCAACCGATATGAGAGCAAGTATCTTCTGACGGATGAGCAGTACGCACATTTCTACAACGACCTGCTGAAATACATGGAGCTGGATGCCTACAACAAGAAACACGAGTATTACTCCATCAGCAACCTGTACTTCGACACTCCACAGGATTCGCTGATTCGCGCCAGTCTCTCCAAACCAAAATACAAGGAGAAGCTGAGACTACGGGCTTATGGAATACCTGAAGAGAACGCAAAAGTATATCTGGAGATCAAAAAGAAAGTCTTTGGCCTGGTGAACAAACGCAGAACAGCTTTGAAGCTGGATGAAGCTTATGAATTCGTCCGTTCGGGACAGGCGCCGGAGCTCGCGGATTACATGAACAAACAAGTTGTCGAAGAGATCAAATATTTCCTTCGGGTATACGATCTGGAACCGAAAGTGTATCTGGCATATGAACGCAAAGCGCTCTTCGACAAGAACAGCCGCGATCTCCGCATTACCTTTGACACCAACATTCGTAGCCGCAGATATGATCTGAAGCTCGAACAAGGCGATTACGGTGAACCGCTGGTGAAGGACGGTCGATGGCTGATGGAAGTGAAAGCAGAGAAAACCGTTCCGCTATGGCTGTCGCAACTGCTCTGTGAGCATGGTCTATATCGCACCGGATTTTCGAAATACGGCAACGAGTTCAGACATCTGGCGAGAACAACCAACCTGAATTACCAGACGGAGCGCATTCTTATACCAGGTACAGATTTCAACCCATCCATAGAACAAGATAAAACGACCATAGAAAGAGAGCGTGTCCTATATGCTTGATTCACTATTCAGTTCAGCCCTAACCGATACCAACCTGACGTTTAACAACGCAGTCATTACCATTGGTCTTGCAATCATTCTGGGATTGGTCATCAGCCTTACCTACATGAAGACTAACCAAAGCACATACTCCCAGAGCTTTACCTTAACGATGGTTGTCCTGCCCGTCATTGTCGCCATCATCATCCTGCTTATCGGCAGCAACATCGCTCGAGCATTCAGCTTGGCAGGTGCCTTCTCGATCATCCGATTCCGAAGTGCCCCTGGTGATCCAAAGGACATTGCTTATGTATTGTTCACGATGGCTTCCGGTCTTGCCTGTGGTGTAGGCGCTTTTGGATACGCGGTTCTGTTCACCATTATCCTGTGTGTACTGATGTTTGTCCTGAGTCGCTTCAACTTCGGCGGCAAGAAGAGTCAGCTGAAAACGCTGAAAGTCACCATCCCTGAAAACTTGAGCTATGAAGAAGCACTTAATGAAGTGTTCCATACATTCAATGTACCTTTTGATTTGAAAAAATCAGAACGACCGAACTCGGCAGTCTGTATGAGCTGGTCTACAGTGTAACCATTCACGAAAGTGTTAGCCAAAAGGAATTCCTCGATGCGATCCGCACACGGAACGGCAACCTGGATATCTCGTTAACCATGAGTCCAACCACGGAATATTAATTTTTAATTCGAAGGGAACGATCTAATATGAAGAAAAACATGATAACAGGCAGCAAACTTTGGTCCATCGCCATGATTACCAGCCTACTCGCCGCATGCAGTTCACCAGCAACCACAAGCACAACGGCCAATGCCGCAACATCAACGACAGGAACAACCAAAACGGTATCCGTCAGCGAGCAAACTTCTGTAAAATACGCGGATCTGGTCTCTCTGGATGCTGACGATACCAATATTAGCTGGAGTGAGGCAGATTCCACAGCGATTAAGCTGAACGGAACAACTGCAACGGTGACCGGTTCGGGCGCCAAAGCAGCGAATGGTTCGGTAACCATCTCCGAAGCAGGCACTTATGTACTTAGCGGTGAGCTAACGGATGGCCAGATCGTGGTCAACGTTGCCGATAAGGGTACTGTGCATCTCGTATTAAACGGAGCAACAATTCATGATAACGACAGCGCCGCGATCTACATTCAGAAGGCTGGTAAAGCGGTGATTACGCTCGAAAAAGGAACCAAGAATACCGTTTCCGATGGTAAAACATATGTGTACGCCGATGCTACGACAGACGAGCCCGATGCTGCAATCTTCAGCAAAGCGGATCTTACATTCAATGGTGCAGGTCAATTGACCGTCACAGGTAACTATAATGAAGGTATTACGAGCAAGGATGATCTGAAAATCATTAGTGGTAGCATCAGCGTCAAAGCAGCCGATGACGGCATCAAAGGTAAAGATATGGTCGCCATCCAAGCGGGTACCATTACCATTGCAGCCAAAGGCGACGGTATTAAATCAACCAATGACACGGACACCACTAAAGGTTTCGTTGCTATCGCAGGGGTACCTTCGATATCCAAAGTGGCAATGATGGTATTCAAGCCGAAACCGCACTTGTTACGGATGGCGGCACATACAACATTGTAACGGGCGGCGGTAGCGCCAATGCACCAGCCAAAGTAGAAGAAGGTCCATTTGGCGGCGGTGGCGGTGGATGGGGAGGCGGCACACCACCAACCGATATGGGTACACCACCGGATGGCGAACCTCCTGCGGATATGCCAGAAATGCCTAATAACAGCGGTACCAATGCAGGTGCTAATACAAACGGCGCAGCAGCATCCAACTCTGCCAACACAACAACAGCAACAACGGATAACAATGCTGATGCGGACACTGCAACAACAGCAACCGAGTCCACAAGTGCCAAAGCACTCAAAGCAGGTACAGACCTTACGGTTAATGGTGGTACGTATACCATTGATTCCATGGATGATTCCCTGCACAGCAACAATAACGTGACAGTCAATGACGGAACATTCAGCATCGAATCCGGTGATGACGGCATTCATGCCGATCAGGAGCTGACGATTAACGGTGGAACCATCAACATTGCGAAGAGCTATGAAGGACTTGAAGGTGCAATCATCACCCTGAACGATGGGGATGTAGATGTAACGGCATCCGATGATGGCGTAAATGCTGCAGGTGGCGAGACGGAAACAGCTGCGAATACAACGGCAAGTACAGATAGCGCTACTACAGCAACCGATGCCGCTGCTACATCCAACATCTCTGTAACCGAAACGACAGGTACAACATCAACTACCGATCAGGCATCCCAAGGTACAACTGCTAATCAGCAAGGACGTGGACCGGGCGGTATGGGTGGTGCAGCAGCAAGCAATAACGAGTTCCACATTAACGGCGGCTCCCTCACTGTGAACGCAGGTGGTGACGGACTGGATTCCAATGGTTCCATTAATATGACTGGCGGAACGGTTATTGTGAACGGACCGACGGATAACGGCAACGGAGCATTGGATTATGACGGTACATTTGAAATCAGCGGTGGATACCTCGTGGCTGCCGGAAGCTCTGGTATGGCACAAGGAACATCCGATGCGTCTACGCAAAATACCATTGTGATGACGTTCCCTGCAACGCAAAAAGCTGGAACAGTTGTACATGTACAAGACAGCGAAGGCAACAACATTCTGACATTCGCTCCGACAAAAGATTATCAAACCGTGGTTGTCAGCTCCCGGATCTTGCGAAAGATGGCTCCTATGTGATCTACTCCGGTGGTACGTCTACAGGTAAAGCGGTGGATGGACTCTACACAGACGGTACCTACAGTGGCGGAACTCAAGTAGTTGCATTCCAATCGACCAGTAATGTAACTTGGGTGAATGAATCTGGTGTAACCACAGCCAATACAGGTATGGGTGGTCCTGGTGGTGGCGGTGGACAAGGTGGATTCGGAGGCGGCAGAAACAGATCCCAATCCGGTACAACATCCGACAGCACAGGCACTACCGATTCTGCAAAATAATCATAATTTGTAGTTAAGTGTATAATAAGAAGCACTAGGTCCCGAAATCACGATAACAGTGAATTCGGGACCTAGTGCTTTCATTTTTCAGGAAGAACATGAGTAACTGTTCATGCGTTCCTTTTATTTGTAAGATACAAACTAGGGATTAGAATAATTACAAGAATAACGCTGGATAATAGAAATCCGGCATGGTACCCTTTCAACTCATTTATGACCGTTGGTTGCAACCCTTGTATGACCGTTGCAACAACCGTTGCGATAATAGCTGAGCCAAAGCTTGAACCAAGATTCTCAATCATATTAATGCCCACACTCGCTTCGGGGAGCTGCGTGCTATCAAGCCCAGTGTATGCTTCACTTGTTAACGGCAGACTAATCCCTCCAATACTCGCACCACGAATTAACAATATAACGGAAATCCAGATCATACTTGTTTTATCAGAGATGAAAATAAGCGGAATTGAACCAATGAGAGAAAGAAATAAACTGACAATCACTACATATTTGGGTCCAATTTTATCAATCATTTTTCCAAGTAAAGGCCGAGTAACAAGCATCCCAACCCCTTGGGGGATAAGAGCAACTGCTGTTTCAATCGCCGTAAAATGGCGAAAGTTTTGAAAGAATAGCGGGAGGATTAACATCGGACCCATAAGAGCAATATTTGCCATAAACAAGCCGGCGCTTGAAGCAGCAAAACTTTTATAAGTAAACAAACTCATGGGTAGGACCGTTTGATTCTTGCGAATGAGATTATAAGCCATATATATGACAACCAAACCCACACCAATACCCACCCATAAGATCGTTTCATTATTGTTAAACGTAGCATGTTCCGCAGCTCTCGTTATCCCGTAGATTAAAGCCCCGCTCATGGAAGACAAATTAATAATGCCAAACAGATCAAGCTTATTCTCTTTGTTGAAAGGTTCAAAGTCAGGAATTGTTTTCATCATTACAGGCGCAGCAATCAACACGATGAACACGTTAATGAAGAAAATCCATTGCCAGGATGCCACCTGAACGATGAATCCTCCAAGGACTGGACCCAGAATAGGGCCGAAGATCATAGGCGTACTTACGATGGCCATCACTTTTCCCAAGTGATCTTTCCCTGCCGTTTTCACCAAGAGGGTAAACATGAGGGTCGTAATCACCCCTGCGCTGAACCCTTGAAGTAAACGAAAGAAGATAAAACTCGAAATGTTCCAGCTAACACCTACTAAAATAGAAATCACTCCAAATAGGATAACAGCACCAATGAAAATCTTCTTGCTATTAAACTTGTTCATAAGCCAACCGGAGATGGGAACTGCCATGGCAAGAGCGAGAATATAGCCTGTAATGGCCCATTGAATAATAGTCAAGGTTGTATTGAAATCATGTGTTAATTGATCTATGGCAATATTCACCATGGTAGAATCAAGCAAAGGTGCAATGGCTCCAAGAGCTATAGCCCAGGCTGCAATGAGCACCTCTTTGGGTAAATCAGTGGTTTTGACGTTTTCTTTAGTCATATGTGTCTCCTCTTTGCATTATTGTTTCCTATTCAACAAAAAATGTAACTCTTTTTAGTTTCCTTGTCAACAATAATTATTCAAATAAAAAAGCAACCTACCCTCGATTAGAGTAGGTTGCTTTTTTGTGTTACCCTTCATTACACACATTTATCTAAATGTCCAAACCCTGTTTCTTTATCTCTGCGTCCAAATGTTTGCTGTATTGCTCCATAAACCTGAGCATGCCCTCCAATTGCGCTTCGGTTACCTGCTCAAACACAGCCTGATCCCGCTTTTGAAATTCTTGGTGAAGTTCCTCGTGAATACCGAATACAACGTTCCCTTTCTCGGTCAGTCTGAAATAGACTTCTTTCTTGTTCTCCGGCTTCTGGTAGACTTCGATCAGTTTTTTTCGATAAGTTTCTTCGTCAATTTACTTATGGCACCCTTGGTCATATACAGCGACTCTGCAAGCTTTGTCACATTGGGATCGATATTCTTTCCAATATATTCAATGCAATGAACTTCGGAAGACTTATAACCACGAAGACTGGCTTCCATCTTCGACTTGTTAATCCAGACCATTTTATTAAATAATTCTCTGAAATGATCAGTCACTTGTTCTTGTTTATTCATAGCTATATACACCCCACGTGAGTTATAACATGCATTGAAAAAAGCAGAAACATGAGGGTCTCATTCCTCCGGTTTCTCCTGTCTCCAATCATAAGCTTCTTCATTAAAAAGCATACACATACACTTTGGTACGTAGGGCATCTCGACATGTTATTGTGCGTAGCGGTTCCTTGCCCGGCAGGGCAAAACAGATACTAATCACCTTGGCACCCGGCGGAAGCTCCCGACTGAACTTGTCCAGAAGTCGGGTCATCGCTCCCGGAAACAGATAACAGATCACACAATCCGCATGTTCATAGGAACTGGTGTAGATATCCCCGCGCATGAAGCGCAGTCTGCCCTTGAGAGAGTGCTTGTTTCCCTTCGCTCGGCGTAAGCGAACACTGAGATAGGCAATTATTTGGGAAGACCATAAGGGAATGATAGAATTCTCAATCCCGGTCAGCCTTTTACCAGGGCAATGCCTTACAACATCCATTCCCAGTGTGCCCCATCCGGAGCCGGCTTCGAGCACATCGCCGTACCCTGGAATGCGGTTTACCTCTTGAATGACCACCTGCCTGACGCGGCCGGATGTGGGCATCGGGGAAATCCCGTTTTTCCAACTGACAAGTACGATGGATATGACACCGATCAATGTCACCACGGCAATCAGCCATGGAATCAGGTAAATGATGAACATGAACTCATCCCTTTGTTATCACTCATTCATTCTGGCACATGAGACTTCATATATACACCCTTTTTATAAACGGACTTGATGGTAAAGTGCACACCCAGCTTACGATTCGTCCGATAGATTAGCGAGTTAATCTCGTCGATCCCTACCGCTTCACTCTCCAGCATGCTCCGCTCCGGCCACACCTGAGCCACAATCTGCTCTCGGGTCACAAAATGGTCCAGTTGACTATACAGCAGCTTGAACAGCTGATACTCCTTCTTGGACAGCGGAATCTCCACTTCTCCAATCTGAACCGTTTGTAGGTGATCCTGTAAACGTACACCCTCACCCAGCAGATCCGACACCCGATATTCCCTCGTCTCTCCAAGATCACCTTCAGCGCGAAGCTGGATCAGGCCGTTGACCAACGTCAGGCTGTCTCCTTCGCCAAACGGATATTTCTCATAAGGAACGAGGCGCTGCCCATTCAGTTCGGTTCCATTTTTGCTATCCAGATCCTCAATCCATAACTGTTGCTGTACATCATAATGAATGCGGCAATGCCGCTTCGATATCATCTGATTATAGACAGACAAGTCCAATTCACTACCGCCTGTATAACGTCCCACCGTAATGGAGCGACCCTGGCTTACATAAGCGAATGAGCCGTCACTTTCCTGTCCTGGCGTACGAATGACGATTTTTGCCGTCTCCCGCATGTTATTCTCCCACCTTCAATGATCACTCACTCGATCTCTATAAACATTTCATAACAATAATGATAAGATCATCAGATTTGTTCCATTGTTTACACCGCTATAGTTCAATATAGTGATATACAGGAACGATTTATGTTTGGTTCTACTCACTCTACTATACCAGACGTTGTGCTTTTTTCTCATGACGGTCGGATGTCTACTTCAGCTCATTCAACAAGAGAGGTACCTTCTAATGAACAAAAAAACATTTTCATATACGTGCTACTCGCCTTTGCCCTGTCCATGACATTAACCGTGCTCTCCCGTATGAATGATGATGGCGGAGAATCACTGAAAGGCACATCGGCTTCCGAAACCTCATGGTTACAAATGAAGATCCAGCCCTAGTCTACTCTATTATAACGTGATCTCCGCGCAAAACGTTTCACGAATGTCATATTAGGTTCACCTACAACCTGTGTTAAATATTGATTTATTTCACACTAAAATAACATGATAACAGTCGTAATACAGTGGTTATGTATATTTATAACTTTGAAGAGACCATAACAGAATGTAGTCTATAAATAGTATTTTTAATTACTCAACTTTCGCATCTTAAATCTGCAAACAAACTCTTGATATAACTGGGTAAGCCAGAGTTCCATTCTTGTAGTTGACAAAAAATAGACGTTTTGCTCTTTTTCGTTTTCGCTTGAGACATGTCAAGAAATAACTCATCCGTTGCTGAAGCTTCGTGTAGAAGTCCAGATCGCAATCCTAGTCGGCAAAGAGAAAAAAGTTCACCAAGTATCCGGTCATTACTGGTTTAGCGCTGTTTATATTCCATCGCCAAATAACGGCTGAATACAACCGTTGTATGGCTAATTAGTTGGTAAAAGGAACGTCCTCGGAATTTGGTTCCCAGTTTCAAATAGCTCTTGGTCACTTTAAAAAAGGTCCCAATACTCCAACACATGCCGTAGATTCATACAATTTCTACCGCATCCAGCGTGAAGCCTGTACTTAAAATGGCAAGCCATTCACGTCTTTTATTTCGGTTGCGCACAAAACAAGCTGACTGGAAGACCGTACGAAGTATACACGACTATGGAACCTTTGATGTCTTTTGTACTCGATTTGGGCAGGCTTTGAAACCCAGTACTCAGCGTCATCCGCTGTCCCTTTACAAGATATCGCTGCTTCATTTCCTTGACCATCCTAATCACAGGTAGACCTCTGCCTATGAGCTGGCGAAGCAAAGGATCCTGAGCAATCCAGCTGTCCATCAGCACAACATCCGCGCAGTGATACCAGCTTTGAAAGCACGATCTAGCAAGTCTACCACCGAATCAGACTTACGAGAAAAAGACTCTATTCGGCATTTGTATTCATGGTTACGTTTGGAGAGATGGGAGGCCATTTAGACTAGACGATTTACCAACTTGGCTGAGGATAGCATGGCAAAATCCAGCGGAGCAAAGCTAACACCATCCGACCGCCGAGCGTAAGTGTTATCAATTGGGTCTCTTAAGGGAATAGAAAACTGAATTAAAATATCTACCAAATATTTTAATGGATCAAAATGAGATTTACTGATTATGTAGTTGATTGTCTTCACCAATATAAACCTTATTTTGGTATAGAATTTATTTTCAATAGATTGGATTAATAACTTTACAAGAGGATTTTGAACATTGTATTAATGTGGTGATTGAGTTTTATGAGAGGATAAGAAAAATTCAACAATCAGTTATCTTAAAATGAAAATTCCACGTTTTAGGATTAGCCTACCTTTTCACCGTCTATTTTATTTATAGATCTTATATTAACTAAAGTTAATTCGAATAGGATGACTTCTTTTATTTAGAGGTCATCCTATTCTAGGAAAATAAATATAAATGTTTTTAATTTTAAGATATTTTAAGGATCTCGATATAATCATAGGCCTTTATGGCACTTAAAAGTGGATAAGCTTGTCTTTCGTTTGAGTGACCTGCAAGTTTAAAATCTCTATTTAAACCATCCAAATCAGAAATAATCATAAGGTGAGTAGGAGTTGTGATCCATCCTGCTACTCCTTTACTAAGGATGACTACATCCCCTTTTGCAATTGAACCTAAATAAATAGATTTATGATTTTTTTCATAATTGTCTTTTGAATATGAGTAGACCGTAGACTTAGGAATCCAATACTTGCTGAACTGTTCTACGCTTATCCAAGGGCTAGGATCAGAGAAAGTCCAACTATAGTTTAATTCGGTCGCATTTTTAGGAACTAGGTAAGTAGAGTTTTTCTTATAAGCAGACCAGTTACCTGACATCGGTTTCCCTCCACCAACGTGCATGGCCTGTGAAACAAAGTTAGTACAGTCACTACCCCATGCTGTAAAAGCAGGATAATTAGTACTATATTTATTGTAGTTATTATACGCCCAATTACCTGCCGCTGCTGAATTATAAGCTGCTAGCAATTGAAATTCTGGATCACTTTTTGCTGCTGTTGTTAACCTGTCCTTAAAATTCTCAGCACGCTCATCACCTGATGATCTGGAATACCTAGTTAAGTAGCCCATTAGTATATGCTGTTCTTCTGAGTCCGCTATAGAATAAGACTCTTCAATTAAATGCATAATTTCAATTTTATCCTCTTTTTCAAGAGAAATCGTTTTTTCATACACTTCTTGGTTTAAGATCTTGTGCAGTATCTCTGCTACCTTTATATCTTGCTTGAAATAAGAATCAAGTGTTTGTAGAATTACCTTTTCTTCTTCAAGCGGATCTACTAATTCATCTCTGTTCACAAAATTATGCTGTGCTAATGTTTGTTCTTTTTCTTTTTTGTACAATTCGATATAAGGGTTTAGCTCAATATTAACTGCAATTGACTCATTCTTTTCAACATATTGATTTTGTGTTGTTGAGATATCCCCGTTAGCATAGGCACTCATTCCATTAAAGACTAAAGTAGCACTAGCTAAAAGAATTACTATTTTTTTATTTTTCATATTCTTTCTCCTTTTAAGTGATTTTTTAACATAAATACATTTTATCACAATATTATACATTAATATAGTTAAATTTTCCTTTTTAGGAGATAACATATTGTAAAAAACGTATCTTCTACTATAAAATATAAATAAATTGTTTCGAAAGGAGATAGTACTATGAAAAGTAAAAGGTCAAAGCAAATTAAAGTAGTCTTTGCTATAATACTCATTATTATTTTGCTTGAACAAATTCCATATGTTCAAAAACAAACAGCTGTGTTTTCATCAAAAGTCTACGTGTTGTCTAAATATGGAACTAATTTTAAGTATAAAAACATTGAATATAGTCCTCAATTTGGGAACTATGATGTGTTTTACAGAGATATGAACAAAAGTGAATATTCCTTTACAGTCACCCCTAGATTTTTTCCTGTATTCGTAATCTATGATTCTATTGAAAAACAGGCTTTAGAATTAAAAAATATAGATTTACTTCGTAAACTGCAATACTAGAACATATCTTGATACAAATGATTAATAGATAAACTGAGATTTTAAATCCTATTCATCATTTAAATCTTCTCCAAATGAAAAGCAACTAAAAAATTCACGCTAACTTTCTACTAATTAACTTAGTAGTGTCCACCGAAACGACTAAAGAAATATAGAATAATATTAATAGAGAGATGCTTCTTTATTAGCCCCCTTGTTTCGGTGGCATTCTAGGGTATGATTGAATTATGAATTACATCATTTATAGTTCCTAAATCTAATCAGG
This sequence comes from Paenibacillus sp. OVF10, assembly GCA_022836915.1. Lineage (GTDB taxonomy): Bacteria > Bacillota > Bacilli > Paenibacillales > Paenibacillaceae > Paenibacillus. Next base: position 392,189 of record CP094668.1, read on the forward strand.
CCAACAGAGATAACGACTTATTTCCCAAAGCGAAGTGAAGTGGACAGCGGACATTCCCACCATCCGCACTCACGTCATTGCCGCTTCTTTCTCACGCAGAATTTCCTCCACGCATACACGATAAGAGCTACAGGGCCAGCAAGCCATAACAGTTGCCAAAGCATGATTTTCATGTCGAATCCCATTTCAAAAATCCCTCCCCATATAATCGCAAATGCAACTTCGGTCGTTCAGAATCAAAGTCAGTCTTGTTCCTCCTCAGGGACAGTCGGTTCGTCGGCAGGCTTCGCTGTCTCTCTGGACTGTATTTCCTCCATCCGGCTGGACACCTTCTGATACAGGTAAGAGATCCCCAGCAATAGTACGCCAAAGCTGAAATAGGCAAAGATTTTGCTGCCCGAGGTAAGCATACCCACATCATAGAACATCATCTTACCCGTGGCGAACAACGTTAGACCCAGGCCCAGACGCCGAATCATGACATATTTTCTACGGAATCCATAGGCAATATAGAGAATCGCCAGCAGCAGATAGATCAGGCTGAACATCAGCCCCACATCACCCCACTGGAACTGGATCGTCAGGAATACGGTGATGACCCCTAGCAGGTATACCCCTGCGATAACCGGGTACCATTCAATGCTCTTGAACTGCCCGCGGATACCTGCTATCAGCAGATCCCTTCCTGCAAAGAATACCCCTACGTTAAAGATAATCAGCACCAGCAAACCAACAATTTCTGCCGCTGTATGCTGCTGAACTTCCGGCTGAAGCGCCGGCATGGTGAAGGTTACAGCCAGTGCAATACAGCAGCCAACGGCATGCAGGAAGGTGGTGTACACTTGCACGAATTGGTCGCGCAGCAGCTTCACTTTGCCTAGTCCATACGCCAATGCAATGGTGAACGCTGCGAACATGAGTAACTTGTAGAACATGTATAACAGGAACGTCCCATCCACAGCTCTGGTATACAATTCATTTGACTCATACAGTACGTATAACCACAGATTCGCAAGTGCTACATACTTGAATCCGTTCAGGAAGCCCTGCTCCAGCGGGCTGTAGTTGAATCTCTCCCTGGACGATGAGCTGTTGTGAACTGCCCAGGCATAATACAGTGTAATCAACAGGGTCCCCAGCGTGATGCTAGAGTATTTTAACATGAAGTAAGAACGTTCCCCGATGAAGAATAACGCCAGAAGATCGTAGTACACGAAAGTGATTAGACATAGAAGCACGATGCCCCAACCTGCACGTTCCACCGATTTTAACCGTTTCAGATGTCCAAGCGTAACCAGCAGAACCCCTCGATCAACCAGCCCATTGATAACCACTTGGCCCCGAATTGGAACGGAATAATCAGAATGGCAAAGGTCAGGGAAGTAACATAAAAGAGTAATATCGTCTGTTTCTCCTGAGCCATATTGCGCTGGACGAATCGTGCGAGGCCCAGATACACCGCGCAGAAGATTAACGCCAGCAAGCCCTGAGCATCATTCCAATCCGCCACATCAAATAACACGTATAACATCAAACAGCTGATGCTTGTATTCATGGCGAGCAGAGCGAAATCCCACCAGGTTAACTTCATCCGGTGTTTGAACGGATACGCCAGTGTAATGCCCAGATATAATGCAAACGTCACAATGGAATACAACATGCCAATCTTCTCACTTGGCGACAGCCATAAGAGGATAAGCATGGATGGTGTGTTGAACAGGAAACTGATATAGTGCACAACCGGCCACCGTTTGCCAAACGAAATGAACACAATAATGCCGTTTAAGAGCAGCAGATAGATCATAGCTACATAGACAGCAGTGCCCTCAAGCCCGAACGAGAACATATACGAGAATAGCGGAAGATATCCGCCTACCAGACCCAATGAACAGATGGTCTTCGACTGATACCTAAGGGACAACAATACGGAGATTGCCGATACCAATACAGACAGGGCAAGTCCCGTATATAACCCGATAATATGCAGTAAAAAGTAACTATAGAAAATGGACCCGAATAACACGGAGATCCCACCGCCGAGCAGCCCCATTGCAAACGTCTGCTTTTTGCGACGAAACAGCAACTCTCCTCCAGCGAGCATCAGAGCACCAAGCAGGAAAAAGGCTCCGCTCTTCATCTCGTCATTAAACCAGGTCGAGTACGAGTATTGGAACGCTGCTCCAACGCCTAGAATAAGCAGCAGAATGGCTACTTTGTTGATCCAGCTAAGTCCAATCTTCATCTCCATGCGATTCTGTTTGATCCGGCGCTGAATGGTCTCTTCGCTCAAGCCCTCCTCCGCCATCTGCTCATATCCACGCTCCATGTGCCCACGCAGAGCCTCTTCTCGCTCCCGTACGGCCCTCTTGTGCGATTCAATACGCTCATTCACCTCTGCCGCAAGGTAAGCAATCCTCTCCTTCACCTCGTGGGAATCCTCTTGCAACTCCTGTGCTGCCTGGTTGTACAGCGCGTTTAGATTGGATTTGGTTCGATGTTCATGGAATGCAATTCGATCATTATGTACCGCTGTTTTCCCTTGAAAATAGGTCTCCATCTTCTCTCGGGATACCCGAATCAGATTCAGCTTCTCATCCAGCATCTGTTCAGATAACGCCATGCGAAGACGTGCATTCTCTTCTTCCATCTTGCGCGAGCGAAGTTCGAGCTGTTGCAGCTTGAGCTTGTGGGCTTCATACTGTTCCTGTAACTGTTCATTCTTAACGATCAGGTCATCGGACTGGTATTCCTGGAGCAAGGCGTGATACTCCTTCGCCAGCTGTTTCTGCTGCTCCTGAACCTGCCCAAGCCGTTCCTTAAACTCCTTCATGAGTTTCCTCCGTTGGTTGATGTTTAATCTTTTCCCTATATTTTACTATATGTATGCCATAAAAAGAGGTTTAAACATTAGATATATCTGTACAATATTTCATTTGAAAGATCGCGAACGCAAAAAAGCCGGGAAGCAACCGCTTCTCCGGACTTTTATTCATAGAGCATTACAGGTACAATTGGCACAATCTCTGATTCATTTTCGCTGTTAGCGAGGTACGCAGGCTTCTCCTGCACAAGAATGGATGCTCATGCTGCATCTGGTGTATCTGCCTGATCCGCTGACTCCGGTTCAATAATCTCGGTCGCATCCGGGTCCAGCCAACTGGCGATCATGCCACGCACATATTGCAGATCGTCCTCCGACAGATCGTAGTACCATGTGCCACTGCGCGTTGCGCCTTCCCCTTCAGCATGTAATTGCTGATCGTGGGTACACTGTCTTTCATATATAAGGACTCGGCAAATTTCACGATAAAGTCCGAGGTCATGTTGGTTGTAAAATTCGATCCGGCAATCTGGATTACGTCCGGAATCTTGGTCAGATTTTTAACTTCGAGTGCACGATTCATGAAAGCACTTAAGAAAATCCGGTGACGCATCGTCCGATTGAAATCGGAATCCTCTCGGTAACGCACATAACCAAGCGCTTCTTCGCCGCTATAGATCGGTTTATTCGCTTCAACAAACAGCTTCTCATGAATTTTGAGCTTGTTCTCAATATTCTTTTTGATCGGCAGTTCAACACCGCCCACCGCATCAACAATATCCTTGAGCCCGTTAAAATTAATCGCGGCATAGAAATCTACTTTGTTCCCCAGCAGATTCTCCACCGTATCCATCGCCATCTTGGCTTCACCATGGGCATACGCTGAGTTGATCTTTGACTTCACATCCCGGCCGACAATCTCGGTATAGGAATCACGTGGAATGGACAGCAGCAGCACTTTATTGTCTTCTGGACGCACGACGGAATAGATGATGGTATCCGAACGGCTTGGTTCGTTATCCCGTTGGTCAATCCCTAGCAGCAAGAGCGAGAACGGGTCGGTATGTTCCACAACAGGGGCATCCTTATCGCCAGCTGGCTTAAAGGAGTCATCCAAGGCATCCTTCACCGTAGCTGAAGCGAACAAATTAAAGGCAAACACGACGAGTTGCTTTTGATAAATAAATCCGAGTCCTCCCAACACAAGCAGCACACTTAGGGTGATGATCAATGGCTTCTTCCATTTCTTCTTCGGTTTCTTCGGCTTCCGTCTTGTTAAATGTGCGGCACTGTTTTCCATCATATCTCCTTTAATAACGGGTTCTTAGAATCATTTAACTATATTAATAACACGTTTTCAATAGATTGCGTTATAATCTGCATTACATAAATGAATAGAGAAGGAGCGATGAATGATGGATTATCGACGTTTGGGCAATAGTGGTTTGCGTGTGTCGGCACTGGGGCTCGGCACCAATGCGTTTGGCAAACGCGCGGATGAAGCAGCTTCTACCCGCATTATTCATGCAGCGATGGATCAGGGCATCAACTTTATTGATACCGCCAATATCTACGCAGGTACGGAATCGGAGCGCATCATTGGACAAGCCCTCTCAGGTCGGCGGGAAAACGCAGTCCTTGCTACCAAAGCCGGATTACCCCGGCATGATGGTCCTCATGGGCGGGGTTCCTCCCGCTACCATCTGCAACAAGAGCTCGAACATAGCCTGCGGCGTCTGCAAACGGATTATGTGGATCTGTACCAGATCCATACTTTTGATCCGCATACACCGCTGGATGAGACACTGCGCACACTGGATGATATGGTCACTTCCGGCAAAGTCCGTTACATCGGTGCCTCCAACTATGCAGCTTGGGAGCTGATGAAAGCTTTAGGTATCAGTGAACAGAAAGGTTATGTGCGCTACATCTCCACCCAAACCAGCTACTCCCTGGCAGACCGTACGCCTGAGTTGGAACTGGTACCGATGTGTCTGGATCAGGGTGTAGGCATTATTCCGTATTTCCCGCTGGCAGGTGGTATTCTGACCGGTAAATATAACGGACAGACCAGTGTGCCTTCTGGTTCCAGAGCAGACACCGATCCGTCCTTCAACCGTTTCCTGCTGGAGCATAATATCCAACTGAGTGAACAAGTGAGTGCTAAAGCTGCCTCATATGGATGCTCCCCGAGTGTGCTGTCGCTCGCATGGCTACTGACACGTCCAGCTGTATCCACAGTGATTGTGGGCGCTACACGCACCGAACAGCTGGAACATAATCTGGCTAGTCTGGACATGTCACTGCCCGATGAGCTGTTGGCCGATCTGGACCAGATCAGTGACTCTTTCCGTCGCCGCGAGCCGTTTGCGTCCTACCGAATCGATTGAGCAACCCAAATAGACCTCCCGACAAGATGAAGTCAGGGGTCTATTTGGATTTTGCAAAGGTGCTATAATTATTAACAATCAGAAAAATTTCCAATTCCACTACATTCTGTAGTTTAATACATTAAAAAAAGATATATTACGGATCAACTCTCTGTTTTTTGGCGAAGAAACTCTTGCATAATCTCCATATACTCTTCCTTACGATCATCCAAAGTTTCGAAAAATGCCTTGTCCGATTCCTCGACCAGATGAATTCCCTCCACAGCCAATCGGGTTCCTTCTTCCGTTGTTGTGATAATATTGGCACGCGTATCTGTCTGATGACGAGCGCGGGTAATTAATCCCCTTTTTTCAAGCGCACGTAGAACCTGAGAAGTCACGTTAACATCCACCTTGGCAAACTGAGCAATTTGAACCTGAGTAACTCCTTTGCCCTCCTCATCGTGTTCATTGAGCCACAAACAGGCGTGCAATAATACAAATTGAGGTTGTGTCAGTTCGAGGGCTCCAGCACCCTGCGTACTTCCTTTTGCCACATGGCTGTAACCTGCCATAACAGATATCCCGGGCTTTCTTGTGCGTTTTTATACCGTGAGCTTGTCATCTCATACCTCCATGATGTGCGACCTTATGCAACAGAATATGTACCCGTCAGTCAATGAAGTAAATCCATTATTCATATAACGATGTTGGAAACATATCCGTTGCAACTCTGTGTGTTCTTTCTCAAAAAAATAATTAGCGCGCAGGGATAAACTGCTTCACCCATTGTCCGAATCCTTGAGGATTGCGGCTCTGTATAAGAATGGTTCCTTCTCCCCGGAACCGACATACCAGTCCTTCCCCACTTGTAACACTGGATAACCAGCCCTGTGAAGCTTTCTCAATACGGTAATCTACATAATGAGGCCATGCCACCAAATGGGCGTTATCCACGATCATTTCTTCACCTGCTGCCAGATTAATCGCATGAATGGCACCATAGGAAGACAGAAATACAGTTCCACGTCCGCTGATCTCAATAATGAAGAAACCTTCTCCCGAAAAGAGACCTTTTTTCAGGTTTTGCATTTTGGTATTCACCTGAATGCCCTCGGTTCCTGCCAGAAATCCGTCTTTCTGCACATAGAGTGAATAGGAACCGTCCAATTCAACAGCTTCTACATCGCCCATACTGGAAGGTGAGAGCAGAATCTCTGCCGACCCGCCCGCAGCCGTCAGTTCCTGAAAGAAAAACTTCTCCCCGCTCAGCATCCGACCGAACCCGGCAAACATCCCACCTTCTGCTGAACCCTTCAGTTCAACCGTAGGAGTCATAGAGACCATCGCACCACTCTCGGCCTTGAACCGCTCTCCCCGCTGCAAATGTACCTTAAGCATCGCAAAAGCACCATCATATAAAATCTCATAGTTCACGGTTGCACCAGCTCCCTATTGTCAGAGTTAAAATCATTGAGTCCATTATCTTCCAGAACTGCTGATTTGTCTCCGTATTCCTTCACAATATGTTGATCTCCCCAATTACATAGCGCATTGAGAATCGGTTCAAGACTTCTCCCGTAATCACTCAATTCGTATTCTACTTTGGGAGGGACCTGATTATATACGATTCGATTCACGATCCCGTCGTTTTCAAGCTCTCTCAGTTGCTGTGTTAACATTTTTTGTGTGATTGCGGGCATAATACGCTTAAGATCACTGGTTCGTCTTTTCCCATGTGTCAGATGACAGAGAATGACGCATTTCCACTTGCCACCGATCACCTCTAAGGTAGCTTCAACCGAGATGTTATATTTTTTCTAACCATAACTTGCTTCCTCCCTGATGAATTGAATTACATCCGTCGCATGCTGTATAGGCACCAAAAAGTACGTAGGGTACTAAAAAGTACGTACTATTCAATCTATACCGAATAACTCATAATAGCATTTGCCGGTACGTAAATCTACATTCGGGGAGTTGAGCAAGAAATGTTACAAGATTCAAAACGCAGCACGTGGGCACTGCTGGCACTGGCCATTAGTGCCTTCGCGATCGGTACCACAGAATTTATCAGCGTTGGGCTACTGCCCCTCATTGCAGATGACCTGGGCATTTCCGTAACTTCAGCGGGACTGACCGTTACTTTATATGCATTAGGCGTTACCTTTGGGGCTCCTGTTCTGACCTCACTGACGTCTACCATATCACGCAAAACGCTACTGCTTGCCATCATGATTGTCTTCATTGCGGGTAACACGATGGCTGCACTATCGACGGGAATCACCATGTTACTCATTGCACGAGTAGTATCCGCTCTGGCACACGGGGTGTTCATGTCCATCGGTTCCACCATTGCAGCGGATCTGGTACCTGCTAACCGCAGGGCGAGTGCCATTGCCATCATGTTCTCCGGTCTAACCATTGCCACAGTAACCGGTGTACCTCTCGGTACACTCATTGGCCAACATTGGGGCTGGCGCGCTGCCTTTATCCTGATTGTTGTGGTTGGCATCGTTGCGATGATCGGAAACCTGATACTCGTGCCATCCACGTTGAAGCGAGGAACACGGACGGCATTTCGGGATCAGCTGAAGCTCGTTACAGGTGGACGCTTGCTGCTTGCTTTTGCCATCACTGCTGTTGGGTACGGAGGAACATTTGTTGTGTTTACGTATTTGTCCCCGTTGTTGCATGATATTAGCGGTTATTCTGAGAAAACAGTAGCGTTCATTCTGTTGTTGTACGGAATAGCCATCGCTGTTGGCAACATCATCGGCGGCAGAGCAGCCAATCGCAACCCGCTCAAGGCGCTCTTCTACATGTTCATCATTCAGACCATCATTCTCGGCGTGATGTACTTCACCGTCCCGTTTAAGTTGGCAGCACTGCTCACCATTATGGGTATGGGTCTGCTCGCCTTCATGAATGTGCCTGGTCTTCAGATGTACGTTGTAACCTTGGCTGAACGATATGCACCACAGGCCAAGGATGTAGCCTCAGCCTTTAACATCGCCGCATTTAATGCAGGGATCGCTATAGGTGCCTATTTGGGTGGAGTGATCAATGACTCCATTGGTTTGATTCACACGACATGGGTCGGAGCCCTGATGGTTCTCGTAGCTGTAATCCTGACTGCATGGGCTAAAATGCTGGAAAGCAAGGATCAACATGCATCAGTCGAAATGGAGAAAGTTTCGTTCTAAGTTCCATTCCGACCATGGGTCTCACTCTTATATATATCAGTCCAGTCTTCGAGGGGAACCGGTTTCACATGGTATTTTATTATACTATATACGTTGAACCCAATTTGATCTACTATGATTTAATTTTGTATGATGAAAAAACGAAAACTCAGCTTAAAATCACTGATTTTTACACACTTTAAGGAGGAAATTTCATGACAACAGCACAAACAGCACAACATTTACAATCCACAGTAACTCTGCATAACGGTGTTTCTATGCCTTGGTTCGGACTTGGTGTATTTAAGGTAGAAGAAGGATCTGAACTGATTGAAGCCGTGAAAAATGCGATTAAACATGGCTACCGCAGCATTGATACTGCTGCAATATACGGCAATGAAGCCGGTGTGGGCCAAGCGATTGCCGAAGCTTTGCAAGAAAACAACCTGAAACGTGAAGAACTGTTTGTTACATCTAAAGTATGGAATGCAGACCTCGGATATGAAGAGACTCTTGCGGCTTTTGATACAACGTTGAACAAACTGGGACTGGAATACCTGGACCTGTATCTGATTCACTGGCCTAAGGCAGGCAAATACAAAGCAGCCTGGAAAGCGATCGAAGAGCTGTACGCAGCCGGCCGCATTAAGGCCATTGGCGTAAGCAACTTCCAGATTCATCATCTCGAAGACCTGATGCAGGATGCCAAAGTGAAACCGATGATCAATCAGGTGGAATACCACCCTCGCCTGACTCAGGTTGAGCTTAAGGCTTTCTGTGAAAAACATGGTATCCAGCTTGAAGCTTGGTCGCCTCTGATGCAAGGTCAGCTGTTGGACAACCCAGTGCTCACGGCGATTGCTTCAGCCAAAGGCAAATCGGTTGCACAAGTCATCCTGCGTTGGGATCTGCAAAATGGAGTCATTACTATTCCAAAGTCCACTAAGGAACAGCGGATTATCGAGAACTCCTCCATCTTCGACTTTGAACTTTCAAATGAAGAGATGGATCAGATCAGTGCCCTGAACGAAGATGTACGCGTTGGACCTGACCCGGACAACTTCGATTTCTAATAGATAGCCTTTTTGGAGGCTGCTTTGTTTGACATTGACATAGCATAGCGAAAAACCACCGGACCAGGAGCCGGTGGTTTTTTGTTATATTCTCTTCACTTTAGCCAAGAGCCGCTAACACTGCACGTTTCAATTCAAAATGTGGTAATCCATTTTTTAACTATTGAATCTGCCACAATGCAGGGACATTGGATGGTTCCCACCCAGGCAAGGAAGTGTGGGCCTGCAAACATTTATACGTCTTGCCGCTATAGGTGACCAGCTGTCCTACAGTATAGGCTGTATTCGCCTGCCAGGCGGAAATGCCCGGATTTGTCGTTCCTGCTGTTGTTTTCACGGTCACCGCATTGCTCGCAGCAGAACCATTACCCGCCGCATCCTTTGCTTTTACCGTAAATGTATACGAGGTATCCGCTACAAGCCCACTGATCGTTGCTGTTGTTCCGGTCACGGATGTCGCCAGTGCCGTTCCGTTGTACACATCATAACCCGTTACACCCACATTATCCGTGGATGCCGCCCAGCTCAGCGTTATGCTGGATGTTGTTTGCGCGGTTGATGCGAGGTTCGTTGGCGCAGTTGGCGCCTGCGTATCACCTCCTGGTTGAGTCGTAGTGCTCACGGTTACAACATTACTGGCTGCAGACAGATTGCCTGCCGCATCTTTTGCAATGATCGTGAAGGTATAAGAAGTACCTGCGGTAAGTCCATTGATCGTTGCTGTCGTTCCGGTGACGGATGTTGCAAGATTATTGCCATTATAGACGTTATAACCGGTAACACCCACATTATCTGTTGAAGCATTCCAAGCCAGCGTCACCGAGGTAGCCGTCACACCTGTCGAACGGGCATTACCGGGTACGCTTGGCGCCGTCGTATCTGCTGGAGGCACTGTACCTCCGGTAGGCAGATCGGCTTTCAGTTTATTTTGAAGTGTTTTGTTCCGGTCACCGCTAAGCTCCCAGAACATCGCTCCGCCGAGTCCTTTGCTTTTGATATAAGCGGTTTTATATCCAATAGACTCCGCATCGTCATAGCTAATAAATCGCTTGTTGGTCGCATTATAGAGATATGGCACCTTGGCCGTGTCATTCCAGTAACGCGTGTACCCGTTTTTGTTAATGTAATTGGTCTCCAGATCATAGAAATCAAAGGAGCCTGCTTCCCAAGTTCCAACGGAAGAACCTCCCGCGCAGGTCTGATACTGGCCATTGCCCGCCTGTGCGCATCCATCCCAGCCGCGGCCGTAGAATGGAACACCAAGCACAAGTTTGGCTGCCGGTACCCCAGCATTCAGATGCCCTTGCGCTCCGGCAGCTACGTTAAATGTATTGGCATCCGGCACCCCAGCAGCTGAAGCCGCAGGGTCATAGTTCAACGGCGCGTTATGCGCGCTGACTTTTTGCCAAGCCCCGTTAAAATCATATGTCATAATGTTAATCCAGTCGACGATGGCAGCTATATTGGCAAGCTCTGTATTCGCAGCATAGGTCGTCGATGCACCGCTTGCAATCGTAAGCAGATACTTCTTGCCGTCCACAGCTCCGGCAGCATCCAGCTTCTCACGAATTTTGCTCAGAAGCAGTGTGTAATTCTGCTTATCCTCAGGACGTTTGCTGTTACCATCAAGTCCGCCTGATACCGGATACTCCCAGTCGAGATCTACCCCGTCAAAATTGTATTTCCGCAGGAAGTCGACGGCAGAGTTTGCAAATACCTCTCGCGTTGCCGCAGTCGCAGCTACATCAGAGAAGCGATTGGACCACGTCCATCCTCCCACCGAGATGATTGTCTTCAGATTAGGATTGATCTGTTTCAACTTGTTAAGCTGATTGATATTACCTGCAATGGGCTGATCCCACGTATCCCCTGCAAATGTCTTGCCGGTATCAATCCATGGATCGCCAAGCACGATCGTTCCATTCGGTACATTGATTGTCTGGCTCTTCTCATTCTGACATGTCCAAGTCACCGGGTTAGGGCCCGAAGGGTCCGGATTTCCATGAATACCGTTCCAGCAAATATCGGCAAAAGCATAGTTGATATGCGTGACTTTGGTCGGGTCGATATCCGTTACATTATAGTTTCTCCCGTACGCAGCCCAGGACGGGTAGTAACCAACAATTTTATAAGAATCTGCAGCTGCTGCCGTAGCGGGTTGGAGCACAAAAGAAGGAACAATGACGGATAAGAGCAGGGATAGACCCAGGAGAAACTTTGCGGTTTTCTTGAAAGCAGTGTGTTTATTTAAATGTATCATCTAATACACAACCTCCTTTGTCGTTTGCGTACTCAGCCCGTTCAGGAACGGACGATGTGCGCTCGAAAACTGGTTATTCGTATATGCGTCCCAGTTGATTGACCAGGTCATAATCCCTTTTATCCCCCATAGCCCGCAGGCTGGAGCAAGGTATAGGAACCGCCGTATGACACACCTTTGATCAAATAATTCAGTGCCTTTTGCAGATCGGCTGACGTTGTATAACCACCTCCGGCAGCCTGTTGGGAAGCCGGCACACCGATGGCAATCTGATCCGGTCGCAAGGGACTAAAGAATGGGCCTGTGCTGCCGCCTACATGAAAGCCTTGAAGCAGCATCTCCGCCATGGCCACATGGAAATCAGCTGTTCCTTGAGCGTAAGAGCGCCCATCCAGCCCCACCATGGAGCCCGTATTATAATGCTGCACATGAAGCAGGGTCAGGTCATTACGCAAGGCATGGATGACTGGCAAGTATGCTCCCCAAGGGCCGCCGTAGCTCAGATATCCACCCTGTACATAGGCCGTCTCCGGCGCAGCCGTCAGGATAAAATTGGAACCGAAGTATGACTTAACCGCTTTCACGCCTTGGATGAGGTTAATAATTTTCGGTGTAGTTGGACTACGGAAATCGGTATCCCCTGCATTCAGAGACAGGGAGCTTCCTTCCAGATCGATATCAAGACCATTGAAACCATACGTGGAAATGATCGATTTTAACGAGTCTTCGAATTGCTGTCTCTTGGTCGTGTCGGTGAGCTCAATGGTACCGTTGGCTCCCCCATGGAAAGCAGTACTTTTTTCCCTGACTTTGAAGATAGGCAATATCGGATTTGAATTCGGCTACCGTTGCATTGTATGGAGTAAAAGCAAGTGTTCCGCTGCCGTGTGAGATCGGTTCGGCAAAGGAGACATTAATGACGTCATAGGCTGTTGATACGTTACGAAGTCTGATATTCGTTGAACCATTATCGAAGTTGTGCCAGTAGCCAATCAGCCATTTGCTGCCGGTTGGCCCCGGATTGGAAGATCCATTGGAAGTTGTCACACTGAGGGAGGTGCTCGCAGCGGATATATTGCCTGCGGCATCTTTGGCTTTTACCGTAAAAGCATAAGTCGTGCTGGCTGTCAGTCCAGTGACTACAGCTGTTGTAGTTGAAGTACTTGTCACAAGAACGCCGTTCCGGTACACCTCATACCCCGCTACGCCCACATTATCCGTGGATGCATTCCAGGAAAGACTCACGGAGGTGTCCGTGATGGAGGATGAAGTCAGACCCGCAGGAACAGAAGGTGGTGCCGTATCTGGCGTTGGCGTTTCCCCTCCCGAACCTTCCCCGACGTATTTCCACAACGCGGGCACAACAGAGGGCTCCCATCCGGTCAACGCCGTGTGGGCCTGAATACACTCATAATCTTTATTTTGATATGTTACGAGGTCTCCTTTCTTGTATGCGGTGCCTGCCTGCCACTGGGCGGCGGCATCGGCTCTCGGTGCAAACCACGAAATAAGTAGAAGAAATGCCAAAGCAAATGTAATGACCGGGCGGAATCGAACAGCTTGATTCAAGCAAAATCCCTCCTGTACTAAGGATACGTTCACCTTGCAAACAAAAGCTTTAATAGTCCACCTGCATCTGATCTGTGATCGATTAGAGCCAACCTCATTCAGCCATCTGATGCTGCGTGTCACTTCACTCCCTTCCCTTACCAAAATGGACCTTCCCTCTCGTGTTCTCTTTTTGCAGGCACCATCCAAATTTTACAGGGAATTTACAGATCCTCACCCTGTATTTAATCAGTAAAATGCAAAAGAGATAAGGGATAAAATAGTTCTATTGGGGGCGAAAAATGTAATATAGCGCACAAAAAGGTTTTCTTTCAACTCCTTAGGAGACTTGAAAGAAAACCTGTGTTAGATATTGCGCAGAGAAGAGGGCGTATCTTACTGCCGCTGCTCCCTCTCCCTTCCAAAGGCTGCCATCCATCCACGCCGGACAGAATCAGAGGTACAGTGTACTCGGCCGCTTCCTGTTCGGTCAGTATTTTGGCCCAAGGCACACGATCAGCAGCACATCCGGCACCAGGCCCTGCGCTGTTGTATTCCGCATACTGAACGGTCTGCTCTGCATCTGTCTTGTTCCAGTTGTGCCATCCCTCCCGCTTCACATGAGCGCCGATCCAGCAGTTCAGAAAACAGACTTTGGCATGATGACGCCACGGTCTGCCCAGATACACCGACTGCGGCGGTGCATTGCTGGTCAGATCACAGTCCAGAAACACATAGCCGTAACGCACATCCTCCGGCGTAGAGGCTGCGGTAATCCAACCGTTCACTTGTCCATCTGCAGCCTCCGCTTCAGTCAGGCGATTCTTCGTAAAGATCTCGCAGCCTTTAAACACCACCGTAGCCGAGCCAAAAAGAAAATCGATATCACCTTCGATGTAACAGTCCTCGAAATACTGCCGCAGTTTGCGCCGCTCAGCACCATCGCGTGGCCCGCCAAAGTAACTGCGATCCATGGGCTGCTCCGGCAGCGGGCCGGTGAAGATCGTATCCTGGTGACCGATCAAACGACAGCGGCGAAAGGCCGCACGGTCTCCATCCACATAAACGGCCAACGCCTGACCAACTTGCTTGCCTGGCCCGGCAGCATTTACGAAGGAAATTCCCTCTGCCGTGAAATCATCAGCACCGATGAAAGCCGTATAGGAATGAAACGTATGATATGGCGACCCGTCCGGGAACTTCTTGAGTGCATGATCATCATACGTAATGATCGTCTGCTCCGCCCCCTCACCAATCAGGTGGATGCCCGGCTTCTCCATATGCAGCTTCTCATGATACAGTCCAGCCTTCACTCGAATTGGAACGGTTCCGATGCCATTCTCCGGCAGCGCATCAACAGCAGCCTGGATCGTCACATAATCCCCTGACCCGTCTGAAGCAACAGTCAGACAGGGAGCCGATGATTTCAATGCTGTATTTGGCAATCTCTGCTGCGTCATGGCAATCGCTCCATTTCCAGCGCTGCCAGCAGAAGTGGGGCCACCCCATAAAGGAATCGCTTACAACCGCTTCACTTACATAGTAGTTGTACGAGCCATCCCGATCCAGGCTTAGTCCTGCGCCATGACAGATCCCGTTTAACCGAACGCCGTCAGCAGTCTCCTCCACCAATCTGGAGGAAAGTCCCTGCCATCCCTTCTCCGCCGCAGCTCTGAAATGCGGCTCTAGATACCTTAGTCGCACACCCTTCGCAAGTGCATATACAAACATGCTTGACCCGGATGCTTCTAGATAGTTGCCTTTGCGGAAGCCCTGATCCAGCACCTGAAACCATAACCCGCTCTCCTGCTCCTGCACGCCTACCAAAGCATGGCACATCCGTTCAAAGATACCGATGATGGTGCCGCGCTTTGGATGATTCACGGGGAAATGCTCCACACTGTCCACAATCGCCATGGCATACCAGCCCATCGCCCGGCTCCAGAAGTGTGGCGAGCACCCTGTCGATGAATCTGCCCAGACCTGTTCCTTCGATTCATCCCAGCCATGATAGAGCAGTCCGGTCCGAGGATCACGGGTCTGGCGTTCGATCAGCAAAATCTGATGTGCTACTTCATCCCATAACTCGGGTTGATGAAATGTCTTCGCATACTCGGACAAAAAGGGAGAGGACATATACAGGCCGTCCAGCCACATCTGGAATGGATAGATTTTTTGTGCCAGAAGCCGCCTTCCGACGTGCGGGGTTGCCCCGCGAGCTGTGCTGCCAGGAGATGCGCCGCTTCTGCGTAACGCTGATCTTCAGCACCATCCAGTAATGCAAACAGGTTTTTCCCCTGATTAATCTGATCCAGATTATATTCTTCCAAAGTATAGGTGACAATAGAGCCGTCCGGCTGGATATACAGGTCCATATGTTTTTTCATAAAATCAACATACTCTGGCTTGCCATAATACTGCCCGGTTCGTGCCATCGCCATCAAGGTCATGCCTTCCACGTATGCCCATCGTCCCGAAGGGAACGCATGATAACCGTCCCCGTCACATTGCTGGATAATTGTTGCTGCAATTCGCTCAGACCAGGATAACTGCGTCTGTACCTGCATAAGCAATTCCTCCTTGAATGTTGTACTCACCTAATACATGTATGACTAACTGCTGTTGAATTGCGAAGGTTCAGCTTGGGCTGAATGACTACCGGAACGTCGACCTGTTCATCACGGATTAACGAGACAATCAGCTCTGCTGCCTGCACGGCCAGTTCATCCAGAGACGGGCCAATCGTTGTCAAGGCCACTTCGGCATACTGCATATCCGGCAGATCATCATACCCGATTAACGAGATATCGCGTGGAACACTGTAACCTGCCTCAAGCAAAGCCCGGAGCGCCCCTCGGGTGACCAGATTGTTCAGTCCAATAAAAGCTGTCGGCGAATCCGGCCCAAACACATGATTACGTATGGCAAAATACCCGTCTTCCCAGGAGGAATACGCTGGCAGCACATGGTCTTCGTTAAAATCCAGACCCGTACGCTGCAACGCTTCCCGGTATCCCTCCAGCTTGACGTGCTGGGAGTTGCCGATGAATCCGATTCGGCTGTGGCCCAGCGATTTTAAATGCTCCACTGCTTTGAACAGCCCTTCTTTGCGATCAATCTTGATGTAAGGAGAGTTCGGCGCTTCATCTGTACCCAGCACAAAACATGGCATGTTGAGTGTGGCGAACTTTTTCCAGAACATCTCCCGATTGTCCAATGCGTAGTCCCACAGAATACATCCGTCCACGCGCAGCTGGCTGAAGACATCCACGCCATCATCCGCCACAACCAGGATCATCTGATATCCCAGCTTCTTCAGCTCGGTATGCAGACGGCCGGAGATGTTCGAGAATAACGGATTGCTCAGCTCATCCAGCACAAAACCGATAATGTTGCTCCTGCCGGTGGAGAGCTGCCGAGCCAACATATTTTTTCGATACTGGTGTTTCTCCGCGACCGCAAGCACCTTCTGCTTTGTTGCCGGTTTGATTCGGGGATCATCATTCAGGGCCTTTGATACCGTGCTATAGCTCACCCCCGCCAGTTTGGCAATGTCTTTAATGGTTATCAAAATCAATCAACACCTCTCATACGCCTGAAACCCTATTTCCTATTTCTGTGCAGCCTTATAACGATCATATTGTGCCTGTCTGCCCGCAATAACCTGCTCTATATTCATCTTCTTCAACGTCTCAATATAACTGTCAAACTGGTCCAGACTGGCATCACCGCTAATAAACTTGAAGTTCATCTCTTCCACATATGTGGTGATGTCAGGCATCGCCATGCTTTCCACACTCGCTTCATCTGGCAGGGCATAGACAAATGGGAACGGTTCGCGCACATACGGCTCCAGTTCTTTATCCATCTTTGCATGCCAAGGGGCTACGACGGAATCGGCAGAATCGGTCGATTGGATGTTCGGCAGATTCACCGGACCGATGCCGAGCTTCTGAATGTATTCATTGTCCTTGCCTTTGTCCGTGAATGTCTTCACGCCATTCTCTTCCGTATACGTGTCATCCTTGATGCCCCACGTATAATACGTCTGTGCCTCTTCACTTACCGCATAATCCAGGAAGCGGAAAGCCAGTTCCGGATTTTCGCTGTCCCGCGTGATGCCGAAAATGCCGCTAACCGGGGTACGACCGATGTAGAACTGATCGCCATGCGGTCCTTTCAGTGGCAGAATGCCTTTGATGATCGGCTCTTCCGGATTATAATCCTTGAACAACGGACTGTAGACCATCGACATATACCAGCTAAAATTAAACGTTGCTCCCGTCACATCCTGAGAGATGCGCGACGTGACCTGATCACTCGTAGTACTCGCATAATCCACCCCAAGCAGACCTTCCTTGTACAGTCCGTTCAGATAGGTCAGGTACTCCTTGTACGCCGGCTCATAATAGCTGAAATGTACCTTGCCCTGATCGTCTGCATAAAACTGATTGGACAGATCAAGTCCAAATGCCGGGCCAAAGGCCATGGACACAAATTTGGCTTCCATGGACAGCGGAATCTCATCGGCTTTTCCGTTGCCGTTCGGGTCATCTGTCTTGAACTTGCGCAGCATCGCCGTAAACTCATCCAGCGTAGTCGGCTCGCTTAATCCCAGCTTATCAAGCCAGCGCACATTCACCATAAATACCGGCATGTAGTTGCGGGTTAGCGTTTGCTGCGGAATATAATACATTTTACCATCTGGCGTCGTTAAACTGGCTTTAACCGAAGGGGACTTTTCATATATTTTTTGAGATTCACGCCGTACTTCTCTACCAGCTCGTCAATCGGGATAAACAGGCCACTATTGATGTACTTCATCAATTGATCCTGATCCGGCAGGTACACGATATCGGGCAAGCCGGTACCGGCAGCCAGCCTCGGATTTACGGCATCCGCATAGTTCTGCGGTGGAATCAGATCCCAATCCACCGTAACACCGGCGTTGCCCTCGATTTTCTTAACGATCGCTGCGGTGGACAGATCCACGTTCGTCGTCCAGGCGTTGGTGCCGAGAATAGACAGCTTGGCATCTGGTTGATCCGTTACCGGCCCTGCCCCGGTATAATTGAAGGCTGGCTCCGAACTGGATGGGGTGCTCCCCGCATCAGTTCCCGCCCTGTTCCACCGCTACATCCCGCCAGGCTGATTGCCAGTATCGCTGCGATTACACTTTTTCTTCCTGCCCCTTTAAATCTCATCCATCATTCCTCCTTGGTATGAACCATTTTGAACTCCCTTGAATGACATGACACTTAAGTATTAAAAGCTATCCTTTCACGGCTCCGAGGGTAATCCCCTTAACGAAGTACCGTTGGATAAACGGGTAGATCGTAACAATAGGCAGAATGCTGACCACAATGGATACATAACGGACCTGAAGCGTTGATACCGCAAGTGCACCGGATGTCATCGTACCGCCCATCTTCTGCATCACTTCCGGCGAAGCCATGATCAGCACTCTTCGCAGGAACATCTGTAAGGGCTGCATATCCTGTTTGCCCAGATATAATAGGGCCGTGAAAAAGTTGTTCCAGTGGAATACCGCATAGTACAGCGTGAGCACAGCCAGTGTTGGCTTGATGATCGGAACCGCCAGACGATACAGCATCGTCATCTCGTTGGCCCCGTCTATACTGGCACTTTCGAATATTTCATTCGGAATACCTTCGAACGCTGAGCGGCAGATCATGACGTTAAACGTAATCACCAGCACAGGCAGCACCATAACCCAGCGGGTGTTGTACAGCCCAAGCGATGTAATCAGCATGTAGACCGGAATGAGTCCACCCGAGAAATACATGGTGAAGGCGATGAAAAAATTCAGCTTGCGACGTAAGAAAAACTGCTGTCTGGATAACGGAAACGCGGCAAGACATGTTGCCACAATGTTCAACAGTGTGCCTACCACGGTGTACCAGAGAGTGTTGTAGAACGAAACCCATAACTCCTTGTATTGCAGTACCATTTGATAACCTGACAGGGTAAATCCAACGGGCCACAATACCACTTTTTGTTTGTCGATGGCATCCACCGAGCTGAATGAAATGCTAATGACGTACAGAAAGGGATACAACGTGACAACAACCGCCAGTATGGTCAGCAGGTAGACACATCCGTAGAACAAACGGTCACTTCTCGATTTTTGCATACAGATCTCCTTTGGTCCGGGTTATAGTCTTACCAGAGTGACATCTTGGTCAGGCGGCGGGTCATGGAATTGGCAGCAAACACAAGGACAAAGGTGATAACGGAGTTGAACAAGCCGACCGCTGTGGCGAAGCCGTAATTCTGGCCCTCAATCCCCATCCGGTATACATAGGTGGACAGGACATCAGCCGTTTCGTAGGTGGCTCCGTTGTAGAGCAGATATACTTTCTCGAAACCTACACTCATAATGCCGCCAAGCGACAGAAGCAGAAGAATGACAATGGTTGGTTTGATACTGGGAAGGGTCAGGTGCCATAGCTCCTGGAATTTGTTGACGCCGTCGATTTTGCCGGAATCATACATCTCGGGGTCGATCCCCATAATGGCTGCAATGTAGATGATGGAGCTGAAGCCAAAGCTCTGCCAGATGTCGGAACTGGTGAAGATGGTGCGGAACCAGCTGGCATCCATCATGAAGTTCACTTTTTCCATGCCAAGACTCGCGATGAGGGTGTTCACAATACCGTCTGTTGGTGAAAGGAAGTTAATAATCATGCCGGCTACAACAACAGTGGAGATGAAGTGAGGAAGGTACGTCACGGTCTGGGCAAATCGCTTGAATGTCCGGTTCTTGATCTCTACGATGCAGACAGCGAATAAAATCGGAATGGAGAAACCAAACAGGAGTGGCAGGAAGGCAAGCAGAAATGTGTTACGTAGCAGTCGCCAGAAGTAAATGGAATTCACAAACTGTTCGAACCAGCGCAGTCCCACCCACTCCCCGCTGAGCATGCCCTGCCCCGGCAAGAAATTACGAAATGCCAACAGCACGCCAGGCATCGGAAGGTACATAAAAATGAGATAATACAGAAAGATAGGCGAAAACATCAGCAGCAAATACTTATCCCGTCTGATCAGGCTGAACAGCGTGGACATGCGTTTTTTCAACGTGAAACACTCCCCTTCGCTACATAATTACAACGTTTGAATTTTTGATTAAAAAGAAACTGTCATTTCACTGACGTATTTGTTATTCATCTCATTCATATTTTGTAATAACCTATATCATTCTACGTACTAACGAGATAATTACTTGAAATAGTCCTCCTCACACCATAGTTCTTTCTTTTCAATACTTGCCATAACCATAATTACAACGTTGTAATTTTAACTAAAATGTATACGCTTACATAAACTTTTTACCATCTTAGCAAAGTCTCCATCGTTTGGCAACAACAAAAATCAGTGTCATGTTATAACATTCAAAATACAGTCTCGCATATGCGAGACTGCCCGTTAAAATCTACACGTGATTCCGATATTCCATCGGTGTCATAACATACACTCGCTGAAAGGCTCTGTAAAACTGACTGACGCTGGAAAACCCCAGTTCATAACTGATTGTGGTTACTGAATCCGTTGTATGGCGAAGCCTCTTGGACGCTTCTTCTACGCGCAAATTCAGCAAATATTGATACGGTGTTGTACCCGTAAGAGCTTTGAAAGAACGCATAAAATGATACCGGCTCTGATGAGCGACCATCGCCATCGAATCAATATCCATTGGACCTGTGTAGGCACTGTGAATGTAATCCAGCACTCGTTGGAGATGAGGATCAATGAATGTACTGGGATTTACAGTCCTTTTTCCATTTTCCTGCCCCGTCAACATACGTCTTAGATACGTCTCGATCGCCAGTTCTGTTTCCTGCACTTGCAGCATTTCGGGCACATCATCTAACAAAATGGAATTCCAGCCACGAAACAGACTGTTTATCTCAGCAGGATCAAATGTCTGGGTAGGTCGAAACTCAGCTCGCCCCCACTTAACTCCGCACCTCCGAAACTGCCTAATGGCGGTTTACGGAACTTGATCACAATGACAGCCGAATCCGACCCTATCTCAAAATAATGCTCAGTCTGGGGATGAGCAATAATCCCTATCCCTGCTTTTAGCGGGTATGCATGCCGTTCCTGTACCAGATGACATTGACCTCTGACCGGCAGCGTTAGCTGATACCAGTCGTCATGTACATGCGGCTCATTTGCAAACCCTCCGGTAGCTTTCCATAATTCCAACCCATTTAGTGTCATGTTTAATTCCATCGTTTGCTCACCTGCTGACATTATAGCAAATTGTGCTCACTTTCCAAGCACTTTTCACAAAGACACAGTCTGCTCCCATCTTTTATCATTGAAAAAAATAATTCGAGGTGATCTCCCATGGCTCAGGCCACTTTAAGCAAAATGCAAATCAACTCCTCCGCCAATTGGGCACTTGCCGGAGTCAGCTTCACCCATCTGCTAAATGATGCGATGCAGACAGTCGTTCCGTCTGCATTCCCGCTATTCCAGCAGACCATGCAGCTCAGTTTCGCTCAGATGGGCTGGATTGCCTTTACCCTTAATATTACCGCATCCGTCCTTCAGCCACTGGTCGGTTATATGTCAGACCGCAAGCCAATGCCGATCCTGCTTCCCGGAGGCATGTTATTCTCCCTGATCGGTGTTCTCGGCTTAGCCTTGTCTTCCGAGTTATGGATGCTGCTTGTTGCGGCAGCATTGATTGGCATAGGCTCATCCATCCTCCACCCCGAATCCTCACGCGTGGCTCATATGGCAGCCGGCCGTGGACGTGGAATGGCGCAGTCGATCTTCCAGGTGGGAGGCAACACAGGACAGGCTATTGCTCCATTACTGGTCGCCTTCATCCTGCTGCCACATGGGCAGCGTAGTTTTCTATGGCTGATGGGCTTTGCCCTGATCGGTATCTTCATTCAGTCTTTTGTCAGTCGTTGGTACAGAGACAAGCTTGCCGAGACTCGCATTCGTCAGCAACAGCCTCTAAAATCAAGCGGCGCAGAGCCAGTAGCTCGGCCTGTGAGCAGGGGATTCATCGCTTTTACAATGGGAATTCTCATCCTGCTGTTGTTCTCCAAATTCGTATATATTGCTGGCATGACCGGGTATTACGCCTTCTATTACGCCGATGCATATGACTTGCCTCTCTCCCAGGCACAGATCTGTCTGTTTATTTTGCAATTTGCAGGTATGGTCGGAACCTTGCTCGGCGGCCCACTCGCTGACCGCTACGGACGCAAACCGATGATCTGGTTCTCCATTGCAGGCACTGCACCGTTTTCCCTGTTGCTACCTTATGCGGGACCCGTCTTGTCCATGGTATTATGCGGAATGATTGGACTCATCCTGATGTCCGGCTTCAGCGTCATCATTGTTTATGCGCAGGAATTGCTTCCTCGTCATATTGGAACGGTATCCGGATTGTTTTTTGGCCTGTCGTTTGGCATGGCTGGACTTGGCTCGGTTGTGCTGGGGTCCTTAATTGACGTGACCAGCATTGCGTTTGTTATCAAGTTATGTTCGTTTTTGCCACTGCTTGGTGTGTGCTGTATTTCTGCGCAAGGACCAACCAAGAACAGCGTGATAACCGTTGAAACCTCACTGATTTTGTGACTACAATACACCTAAGACAATCGAGGATAACAGAAGGGAGGAATAACGCATGATTATTGATGTACAACATGTCACTTGGAAAAGGGGACCACTTACCCTGCTGAACGATGTGAGTTGGCAGGTTAAGGATGGTGAACACTGGGCGTTGCTTGGCCTGAATGGCTCCGGCAAAACAACACTCCTGAACATGATCACCGGTTATCTCTGGCCGACCGAAGGCAAGATATCCGTGTTAGGCCATGAATATGGGGATGTGGATCTAAGGCAGCTCCGCAAATCCATCGGCTGGGTCAGTTCGTCTCTGCAAGAGAAATTGTACGGTACGGATCGCACACAGTATGTCGTGATCAGTGGCAAACACGCCACCATTGGCTTGTATGACAAGCTATCGGAGGATGATCTGGAACAGGCAAAACAATTGATGCAAACGCTGGGCTGTCAGCACCTGTGGGATCGGGAATATCGTACCTGTTCTCAAGGGGAGAAACAGAAACTTCTTATTGCCCGAGCACTCATGGCCAATCCGCGCGTACTTATTCTGGACGAGCCTTGCAATGGACTGGATCTGTTCTCAAGAGAGCGATTGCTGGACAGCATTCGTGAATTATCACAGCGTCCAGACACCCCTTCACTCATCTACGTCACCCACCATACCGAGGAAATATTGCCAGTGTTCGGTCACAGCCTCTTGCTACGTAGAGGTGAAATCGTGAATAGCGGATTAACTAGTGAACTGATGAACACGGAAGTGCTGAGCAACTTCTTCGAGGCACCTGTGGAAGTTGATCGACACGGGGAACGTGTGTATGTCAGAGCTGCGGCGGATTCATAATCACGTGGTTATACACAGCAAACGCAGCATAGGTGTAGAAACATAACAGTAAAAGCCCAATATCTTATCCACATGTGGATAGATTTTGGGCTTTTCACTGCTATATCTAGTGTTATCCACCGTTTTCTGTGTAGAACTTTCTAATTTATGAGTATAACTTAGTTATGTCCTTCTATTTATCTATACTCTTTATCACTATCTACTTCCGGGCACTTAAAAACAGAAACAATGGAATACGTTGCCTGCGCAGATAGGTTTCCTCGTTTACAAAATAAGCACGTTGTGGTGCTGACTCACGTAAATGTTCTACATGGAACCCTGCCCGCTGCAATGCCATAAAGTACGATTCAATGGAACGATGCATCTTTTTCACAGAACCGCCCAGCCACTGCTGCTCACGATATCCTTCTACAAAATACTGATCAACCACCCAATCCGTTCGCGTCCCGGAAGGTTGCAGTGTGGACGTGATCACAGGATGTTCTACCGAAAATATGAATGTGCCATTTTCATTTAACGTGTTATATATCTTGTGGAATAGGCTCTCCACATCCTCGATGTAGTGAACAGCCAGTCGGGATATAACCAGATCGTATGTACCTGCCGGATAGGTCCAGTCTTCCATGAATGCCTGTTCAATCTGTGCATTCGTGCCTTTAACCGATTCGTTAGCTGCCCGCACCATATTCAGTGAACCTTCAACTCCCGTGTAAGTTGTACCCTCTTGACCAGAACGGAGCAATTCTACGCCAAACCTCGCATCCCCGCAGCCAAGATCCAGTATGCTCTTGCCCGCAACGTCTCCGATCAGCTCTAGCATAACGGGTTTCTCTAACGTATCATTGGCATTCTCCTGCCACTGGCGGCGTTCCATATACTTCTCAAAGTTTTCCTCATTATCGTAAAACTCAGGTCCCCTGTAGCCCATTCCACACGCCTCCGTTTCCTTTATGCAACGTTCAATATGTACAGCCTGAAAGAGTATACATAATGCCAACCAATCTTTCCATAGTAAAAAAGACTGCCTTCTGAACGAATCCAGAAAACAGCCCTTCGTTTATAAGTTGATGTTTCTCAGCCAAAACGCTGCGTTTTGTACCATTTGGTTTCTCTCCGGAATAGCTTATCTCCAATAAGCGAGATAAATGCTTTGACGGATATGACCAGAAATAACTGGGCATATGTGAAATAGGAGAGGCAGGCCACAATAAAATTCTGCGTATTGCTTTGCCCAATGTCTGCTGAGAGTGCGAGATTAATTTGTAGTACATAAATGTAGTACATTAATGCCCATGCTATTACGAGATACACGTAAACATCCCCTGAGAACTGGAAGGGAGAAATGACATTCGGATTAAATAATGCAATAACCTGATACACTAGATTCGAGACAAAAATAATATCCGATACAATAATAGCGATCATAAACCAGAAATAACTTGCAGCATAGTACAGAACATGCAGTTTAATTCTCCAGCTAGTACGGTCAAATAAATGCTTCACATTGTCGATAACAACCTGGTAATTTCCCTTGGACCAGCGCTGGCGCTGTTTCATATATACCGATAATTGCTCAGGTTCCTGCTGGTAAGCCTCTGCTTGTGGCGCTAATGCAATAAGCTGACCCCGAGTAAGAATATCAAACGACACGGCCGTATCTTCCGTGATCGCATCAGGGTCCCATCCACCAATCTCACGGATCAGTGCTGCCTTGATAATATAGTTCGTACCAGGAATCGTGCCCAGTTTGAATAACTCCCATAGCCCCGTATGGTGAACACGTTGGACCGTTACAAGTTCCAGATTAATGCAACGGGAGAGAAAATTCTGACCCCGATTACGAGCTTTGTTTCGACCAAATACAGCACCATACTTCTCCGGGTTTTCCAATGCTTTTTGTGTCAAAAACATTAATGCATTCCGCTCAGGCGCCGCATCTGCGTCATAGATACATATCCATTCTCCCCACGCCAGTTCAAGGCCATCATTCAAAGCTCCCGACTTCCCACCTGTACCGGTACGCTCCAGAATGGTAAAGTCACGATCTGCATAACTCGTCTTGGCCTTGAGTTCCTTCAGGCGCTCTGCTGTATTATCTGTACAATTATCTGCAATAACAATAACTTGAACTTTATGCTCAGGGTAGTTCAGACGCAATATATGCTCAACGGTAGACACGATAACTACCCCTTCATTATGCGCAGGCACCATGACAGTCACAGTGGGGTAATCATCCATACTTTCAGGAATTTGAATTCCCTTTTTTCTTGTTTGTTAATGAAACGGATAGCTCCAGCCATAATGACAATCGACTCGGTGACGGATATCCAAATACTGAGGATGGACATCAACAGCAGGAAATCAGCCATTCAATTTCCTCCGATCATATTTCCTGTTAATTTTCCCTCGAAAACGAAGAGTCGCAAAGGTTAATATAAGAATCGTAATGGCAAAGAAACTGCTAACTACAATACATAATGGAACAAACCATGTTAAATAATTCACAGAAATACTCCTCCCCATAGCATCTAGATGTATTCACCAATGAGATCTGTCTCTGTGTTCCGTTCCAGTGCCGCAATAACAGCATCGATATCCTCATACTTACTGAATTGTTCCTTCTGGAATACCAGTGCACCCGATCGAATAACCGTCTGCAACTCATTTCCTTTTTATCGATGATTTGCAGATCCATCATGGCTTTTTTGATCCGTTGTGTCAGGATGGGCAAGTACTCCACATTGGTCATTGGACAGATAATCACAAAACGTCCTCGATCCACAAAAAATTTATAATCCTCAAACCGAATCTGCTTCTGTATGGTAGTGGATAGTTCAAGAAGGAACTGTGCATAACGTACGGAACCGAGAGATTCCAGTACCAACGGCAAAAACTCGATCTTGAACATCGCCATGCTGAATCCATATTGCTCCGAATAACGTCTGGCTAGATTACTTTGCTTAACAAGCGTATCCGCAAGTGCATCCTTATTGCCCAGAGAGGTATCCAGATCAATCTCCGGATTACGCTCCTGAAGCTCCTGCAGACGCTCCATGACACGCGCATTGCGCACAAGACTTGCCTTGATAAAAGCAGCCACAGCCACATTGGCTGGAATGAGCAGCCACCAAGAGAACGTAAGTACACTTACATCCGCGTAGGTAACAAGCCATACAAAATAAGAGACCAGATAGATAAATCCGGCGACGACAGATACCCCGACAGGTATCACAAAACCCAGGATCAGCGCTGCAAGCGACACAATGCTAAACACCACATCCAGTGTAGTATAACTCTGATTCATATAAATCTTAAGATAGACAACGAGCTGCTGGATTACGGCTAATCCAATCAAACTCGCATATCCCCATGCAATACGAAGGATGGGTGCTTTATTCCTCATAGGTTTCTTCTCTCCAGTAGATTGGTTAGTGATATTTCGAGTAAACAATATATGACATGAATAGACAAACATTATGTTAACACATAGTTGAATATATTAAACGACATTTTTATTACTTTTTAAGTAACTTTTGTAATTCAGTCTCCCCAAGCAAAGGAAACAGGTTATCAAACATATGTGTGTTTCCACTAAATACATATCCGCCTGGATAACTGGCATCCAGACTACGCATGCTGATCATATGCTTATACAGCTGTTTCGCCCATTTTGGATCACCTGACTGAACCGCAAGCAGCATCGCGAGTCCATATACGGATGGAGATTGGTAAGATACCGCAGGTGTGCGAGTACTACGCTTATATTGTCCCGGCAGCTGATGACGGGTATTGAATTCTTTTTTCAAAAAAGCAATGAGCTTGTCCGGTTTGCGGCTGGTCGCAGTTAGATGGTTCGCTACGATCAGCTGATCAATCAGATTCACTGTGTCATCATATGTATACTCTTTCGTCCCCACATTGAATGTTTTCGGATAAAATATCCCGTCATCCGGCATACTCTTCAACATGGATTCGTACTTGGCATATGTGCCCGGCTCCAGCATTTCATGCTTCTCCATTAATTGGAGAGACGGTAGATCCACATAAACCAGGCTTAACATATCCGCGGAGTAACCGTTGCCAAAATCGTGAAAATCAACATAATATCCTTTATTCTGAACCGACTGCGTCAGTGTACGGGAAATATCCGAGGCCGTTGCCAGTTTGGCTTCTCTTCCCTGTTGCCATTGATCTGCTGCCTTTAATAAGGCACCTACAATTCGGAAATCATCACCGAGCGCGTTAGTGGTCACGTGAGATTTTCCCTCAGCATCCAGCTTCCAGGCAATATATTTTTGCGGCATGAGGAAATAGGTCGTCAGCAGCTCATAGCTTTGCTCAAATAACGCCTGATCGTTCTTGGCTACAGCATATTGCATCCAAAGACCAAGTGATTCAGATAAAACCTCTCTGCCTGCTACGATATCCGCTTTTTCGGATGTGGCATCCTGCAAATAGGACGCAAGTAAACCATTGGGATTGGTCATATGATCTTGGACAAAGGATACTGTAGGGGATAATTCATTCATCACGAACCGCTCCTTCATGAAAATAATGAACGCTGCTGCAATACTGACCACCAATATGACCAACCACGTTACTGTTTTCCGGTTCATTCTCTTCATGATTCCCTCCTGTATTTTTGCTATTGTGAGATAATGACTCTGCTCCTTGAGATCGGTTCGGCTAGGGTCTGGGATGTAGGGGTCAAGGATAGAGGTATTGTTCATTCTAAGATATCCATGTAGGACCGCCGTCCGCCCTTTTTGACAAATTTCCAGTCTACCTCGATGTTGTGGCGCATTCGGCGGAGAAGCTTAACCGCGGTCTCTATATCTTCATCCGTAAAGCCGTCCAGCGTCACCTGGTCGGAATGCTCGCCCTCTTTACGAATGAATTCCCATGCTTTCAGGCCAGCTTCTGTCGGATATAACAACTTGTTCTTCTTATTGTCTATTGCCGACTGTTTGACAATAAATCCATCGGATTCGAGTTTGCTAATCGCTCTGGCCGCTGTCGTTCGATCTACTTTGATTAGTTCAGCCAGCTGGTTGGGAATAATGCCCGGATTCTCACATATGCGATAAAGATACAGATATTGGCCTCGGGACAAGTTCAGATGTTGAAATTCGACATTGCTGATCGAATCCAGACAGCGGGCAATCATGCCAATTTCACGCAACACTTCTTTTTTATCAGTCAATGCGCTCACGCCCTTTTATAAAATTGTTGCATTCACAACATAAATAGTGATATAACTACAGTTAACTTGGATTAAATTTTAACCAAGATACTCACATGGAACGGCTGCAATTATTATGCTATATACCAGTTTATCATGCCCGGATATGATTACTATCGTCCAAAGGAGAAACATTCATGAATACAACGATTGTTGAAGTTAATAATCAGGAATTGCTCGATGCCTGCTTCGCCATTCGAACTGCTATTTTTGTCGAAGAACAAGGCGTACCCGCAGCGGATGAATTCGATGCTTATGATACATTAGACGCGGAGGCACGCCACATTCTGCTCTACGTAGACGGTGTGCCTGCTGCTTCCTCCAGACTGCGCATTGTGGAACAGGTCGCCAAATTGGAACGGATCTGCGTCATGCTCGATTACCGCAAACACGGCCTGGGCCGTGTGCTGATCGACAAGCTGGAGCAGATGGCTGTTGCCGAAGGACTTGAGAAAGCGAAGCTGCATGCACAGGTACAAGCTTCCGGGTTCTACGAACGTCTCGGATATGCACCCGCTTCGGAAGTATTTATGGAAGACGGCATCCCCCATCTGTTGATGACCAAAAAACTGAAATAATGAAACTCCAAAAAACGCCTCCGTTATCACTTCTCAGTGATATACAGAGGCGTTTTGCATTAAGACCAGGCAACGCATTCGCAACCCAACAACGGTAAATGGCACGTAGAGGCACCCATTAGAGCAACCAAGTATCCTAACTTTACTTGCCAGCTCCGCATTGTATCTTATCCCAGTGCCAGACGATCTGGCTCTGATTCGGCAGTGTTGTTCTTCATTTGTTTACTGCGCAACTGTCCGCAAGCAGCATCGATATCCGTACCATGTTCCATACGTACAGTGGAGTTGATGTTGTTCTTTTTGAGCGTATCATAGAAACCCAGAATCGATTCTTCTGTACTCCGTTGATACTGACTGTGCTCATCCACCGGGTTGTATGGGATCAGATTCACACTGACCATACTTCTGCGACTGGACAACAGTTCAGCGAGCTCCGCGGCATGCTCACGTTGATCGTTAACATCACGTAACAGGATGTACTCAAACATGATGCGTTTGTTCGTTGTAGCCAGATAATAATCCACTGCATCCATCAATTGCTCAATCGGGAAAGCCCGGTTGATCTTCATGATGTGTGTACGCAGTTCATTATTAGGTGCATGCAGAGAGATTGCCAGGTTAACCTGCAGACTACTGTCTGCAAATTCCTTGATCTTGTCCGGAAGGCCACTCGTGGACACAGTAATCCGTTTCGCCGCCAGCGCCAATCCTTTGCGATCCTTGATGACTTCGATGAAATCACTCATGTGTTGGAAGTTGTCGAATGGTTCGCCAATCCCCATCACAACGACGTTGGTTACCCGCTCGTCTTGACCCGCTGCATCCAGATGTCGCTGCACATGCATAATCTGTTCCACAATCTCTCCAGCGGTCAGGTCTCGGCTCTTCTTGATCAGACCGCTCGCACAGAAGCTGCAGCCAATATTACAGCCCACTTGTGTGGTCACACAGACGGTAAGTCCGTATTTTTGCCGCATCAATACCGTCTCAATCAGGTTGCCGTCCTGCATCCGAAGCAGAAACTTCACGGTACCATCTGCCGATTCCTGCTTCACATGTTCGCTCAGCGAGTTCATTGTGAAATGCTCGGAAAGTACACCCAGACATTCTTGACGGACATCGGACATCGCCGGGAAATCGTGTACACGCTCTTGATATAACCATTCCCAGATCCGGGATGCACGGGATTTTTTCTGCCCATGCTCCGGCAGCCAGGAACGTAATTGCTCTAATGTTAATCCATATATGGATGATTTGTTCATTGTATAATCCTCTTTTCGCAAAAAAGCATATGGCTTATCGGTCCTACCCAAAAACCTCTACTCCGTATTGTCCCAAAATTGACGAGGGAAAACAAGGGCTTTTGCATTTCTTCCAAGAGGTTTTATCCATGGTAAATCTGCACAACAGACCATATTTCACCCTATCGGGCCTTCACCATTAGAAGTGAATGATACCGGATGTGTGCAGTAGAACCAGCAGAACCAGGATCGGAGCTACGTAACGCAGCATGAACAGCCACACCCGGAACCATCCGGAACGCAGGCCGGAAGCTTCCGCAGCCGTTTTCCAGAAGTATCCGGCAAAAATCGTTACAAGCAATCCACCGACAGGCAGCAGGATGTTGGATGCTACAAAGTCCATCCAGTCGAACACACTCTTCGATCCAATCGTCCATTCAGGCTGCAATCCGAGCGACAATACCGAAGGAAGTCCCACAATGAAGACCGCTAGCGAAATAACCCATACCGCACGACTGCGGCTCCAGGACAAACGTTCCATGAAATATTTCACAGGAACTTCCAGCAAGGATACTGCTGACGTCAATGCCGCAATAGCCAGCAGGATGAAGAACAGTCCGCCAAACAAGAAGCCAAGTGGCATTGCCGAGAAGGCCGCCGGAAGTGCCACGAAGATCAATGACGGTCCTTGGTCCGGTGCAATACCAAACGAGAATGTTGTTGGGAAGATGATCAGACCCGCAATGAATGCATAGATCAGGTCACCTGCACCAACGGCGACGGTTGCCGCACCGAGGGATTGATTTTTATCCACATACGAACCGTAGGTTACAAGAATACCCATCCCCAGTGACAGGGAGAAGAAGG
Organism: Paenibacillus sp. OVF10; assembly: GCA_022836915.1. Taxonomy (GTDB): domain Bacteria; phylum Bacillota; class Bacilli; order Paenibacillales; family Paenibacillaceae; genus Paenibacillus. The sequence goes on from CP094668.1 coordinate 423,832, forward strand.
CATGTCCAAGCGCCACCAGTGCGGATTCCGTTGTAAGTTGTGAGAAGTCCGGATTCAGGAAGAAGGAAACCCCAGCTCCTGCACCCGGCAATGTAACTGCACGAATCATCAGGATAATGAGCAGTACCAACATCGCTGGAATCAGTACCTTGTTAAACTTCTCGATTCCGTTAGATACCCCTTTGGCAACAATCCAGCCTGTGATCAGAACTGAAACCAGTTGCCATACAATCGGCATATAACCGCCTATGAAGGAATTGAACTGTCCGGCATAATCCGGATTGTTGAACAATGTTCCACTGAATGATGTAATTGCATATTGCAAGGTCCAGCCTGCAATAATGACATAAAAAGACAGGATGATAAACGGCGTCAGTACTTGCAGCAATCCGGCTGCGAGCCAGCCCTTATGTCCACCTGCTTTGATAAAAGCAGTAGCTGCACTACCTCTGCCACTGCGACCAATCGCAAGTTCAGCCAAGAGCACTGGCAGACCGATGAGCAGCAAACAGACGATGAAGAGCAGGAAAAACGCAGCCCCTCCGTTCTCACCCGTAATGTACGGGAATTTCCACATGTTGCCCAGACCAACCGAACTACCAATGGCCGCCAGGATAAATCCAGCTTGGGAGAAACGTTCTCCTTTGCCAGCGTTGTCTTGATCTAGATTAGGCTTACTAAAATTCATCGTATCTACTCCATCACTTTAAAGTTTTCCCGTAATTATATACTACTCACCTTGTCAGGTCATTCGAAATTCGAAATTTGTCGAAATGTTATTTTTTTACATATAAAACACACGGAAATCTTCATCTCATAAGTTCCTTAAACACAGTATGTGATAAAGTCCGTTAGTCCAACCGTATGAAGATTCAACAAATCCATATTCCCAACCGTTCAAAGCCCAATAGAATCAAAAGAGGTGTCCCCTCAGCCACTTGGATGACTGCGGAGCACCTCTTTTTGAATTACACTTTGATTTGAAGTAACTCGTACTTGATAACGCCCATCGGAGCATTGACATGAATGACGCTGCCCACTTCTTTGCCCATCAATTCCTTGCCCAGCGGGCTCTCGTACGAAATTTTATTATCCGCAACATCGGCCTCGGCAGGACCAACCACTTTATATTCAATCTTCTCGGCGAACTCAATGTCATTAAGCAACACCGTCGATCCAATGCTCACTTTGTTGGAGTCTATATTGTCTGAAGAGATGACTCTTGCTTTTGTCAACATCTTCTCCAGAATCAAAATCCGTGTCTCCATAAAGGCCTGATCATCTTTGGCTGAATGATACTCACTATTTTCCTTCAGGTCACCGTAACTGATCGCGAGTTTCAGACGCTCAGCCAGTTCCTTACGCTTCACCGTCTTCAAATCCCTCAGTTCGTCCTCCAGCTTTTCCAAGCCTTCCTGTGTCAAAATCACTTCATCATTAGCCATTTTTCCATCTCCTAATCCTGCTATCTATCTATATTCTAACCTATATCCACTCCAAAGGGTTAGCATACCCCAGAAAAAGAAATAGCTCATCCATATATTGTATTTCAATGACATCAAAACCATGTCCATCTCTTGAGATGATTTTAAAGGCTATCCTATGAATTGTACCGTTACAATCAACTCAATTGATGATGTTGTTTTCACCCGTTGAATTTTACAATGAACTCAGGGCAGCAGAAGTTTTATAACCATCGCCTGCAGTCCACTATATGACGTGAGGTGATCTGAATGATTGAACTATTGAATACAACTGAAATACAGGCCTATCTGAAGCGGATCGGCATAGATGATATAAAGGAACCTACACTGGAATTCTTATTTGAACTCCAGCGAGCACATGTCCAATATTTATCCTGGCAAACGGTCGATATTTTTGTAAGTCGTCCTGCGGGAATCAGTCTTCAAGAATCGATTCAACTTATATTACAAGGCCGCAGCGGCTACTGCTTTCATCTAAATGGTGCATTTAGTGTTCTTCTCCGCTCGCTGGGTTATACGGTTGATTGGCATCGCGGGGAGTACAGCCTCATGGGGAACAACCCCGTGTGAACTCATTCCATCTCGGTCTGTCTGTCCTTCTGCCGGATGCTGACCCGACAGTTGAGCGCTGGATTGTAGATGTAGGTCTGGGCGGAATGCCCTTTGAACCTCTGCCACTTCGTTATGGAACCTATGGTTCAGCTCCATTCACATACCAATTGATGCCATCATCTGTTGTGGCTGGGGGATGGCGGCTTGAGTACGAGCCGAATGGGCCAAGTGCAGGAGTCGACTATGCTCCCGAGGTAGTCCACGATCTGGGGAGTTCATTCCCAAACATGAATTCTACAGTCAAGCGGCCGAATCACCTTGGCATAACGCATTTTTGCTTCGTCAGCGGGATGAGATCCGTAGTCATGAACTACGTGGATGTATGCTTCGAACACATGATTTGGAAGGAATCCAGAAAATAGAGATCCGGAATTATACCGAGTGGCGTAACGTATTAACTGAAATATTCCATGAACCCTTGGTGAATTACAGCGAACTGGAATGCCAGGATATGTGGCAGCGAGTGCAGTCTGCACATACGGAATGGAAACAAGCGCAAGAAGCATGAAGAGGAAAATGCAGAACCTGAGGCCTTAACATGAAAAGCGAGACAACCTGCTTGCTTGTTAGGGGCATCCGTATAGTGATGATTTGGAAGGAAGAGTTGAGGGTCCGTTCCATATAAAGGAAAGTTATTGATCCACGCCGAATACGTACTCAGGTGATTAATGATGATAACTATTCGTGTACTCCAAGTTCCAGAAGTATTGCCCGAGGCGAACTGGAACCAATTGCTGTCGCAAGTTTCTTCCGAGCGTCGTGCCCAGGCTTCGCGTTTTGTGCGTCAGGCTGACGCGTATCGCTCCGTGCTGGGCGAGATATTGACTCGTGTAACTTTGAGCAAGTTAACTGGACTGAGACCTGCTGAGCTTTCCTTTACCCGTAATTCCTACGGCAAACCTTCCCTCAGTCACCATTCAGATGTACAATTCAACGTCTCCCATTCTGGTGATTGGATTGCTCTGATCTCTGGCAGTACAGATGAACTGGGCGTGGATGTGGAAAAAATAGCTCCAATTGACATGCAGATTGCAGAGCGTTTCTTCTCTCCTAAGGAGAGCCAGTTCTTGGCTGCCGAGCCTGACAATCGTCGGCTGGAAACCTTCTACCGTCTATGGACGCTGAAGGAAAGTTATATCAAGGCAGTCGGTATCGGCTTGTCCATGCCACTGGATTCCTTCGCCATCCTTCCCAATGAGCGGGAAGATTGGCATTGCAGACAGGCCGGGACATATCTCTTTCTCAGTCAGCGACTAGATGAAGGACATATGCTTGCGGCATGTTCGGCTGGGGAGAGCTTCCGAGCCAGCCCGAGGTCATTACCTTGGAGGATCTATATACAGAGTTAGTCTAGGTAGTGCTGGGCCTCAACGAGTTGGAATCAGTTGAATTTTGTAAGAGACCGCCATTAAGAAAATCCTGCTAAGGCTAATCAAAAAAGCTAACGACGTGAGTAACACGCGTTAGCTTTTTAGCTTTAAATCCACACTCCGTTTACGTCTCTGACGTATTGAATAAGACTAATCCCGGCTCCGCAATTTGCCAAGCAAACGGATAATCTCAATGTACAGCCATACCAGTGTTACCATCAATCCAAATGCACCGTACCACTCCATGTACTTGGGCGCACCACTTTCAGCACCACCCTCGATGAAGTCGAAATCAAGGACCAGATTGAGGGCAGCCACAATGACGATAACGACCGAAATACCAATGCCGATCAAGCTGTTATCATGCAGATAAGGAATCGAAATTCCGAAGAAACTCAGTACAAAGCTCAGCAGATACATGATCATGATACCGCCAGTTGCAGCCACGACCCCAAGCTTGAAGTTCTCCGTAGCTTTGATCAATCTGGTTTTGTATGCCACCAGCAGGGCGATGAATACAGCCATGGTCAACAGAGCCGCCTGCAAGGTAATTCCGTTATACAGTGACTCATAGGTTGCTGAGAGTGCGCCTAGGAATAGCCCTTCTGCCACGGCATAGACGGGTACTAGATACGGTGCCGCTACTGGTTTGAATGAAATGACAAGTGCCAGAATGAAACCAACGATTAATCCGCCATAAGCGAGCGGCATCACTTGTTGTCCGTTAAAGAACATCATCCATGTTGCAAACGCACTGCCCAGCAGAATCACCAGCGTAATAAACGCTTTGTTCACCGTGCCGTTGATCGTCATGTAATTCTGATACCGATCTTCTCCATATCCTCTGTTTTCAAACGTGCTGTCTTTAAGAGTAGGGTTACCGCTACGACCGATCAACACAATCACCTCTTCATATGTATTTGGTATATCTGTGATACTAAGCTTGGGTTTACTACGTTTCAATTCTACAAGCTACTCCCTCGAAAAGATCGGGATGGCACCAGCAGGAATCGGATGCAATCCTTCGATTACACCCTTACCCACTGGCGCAACATTTAGGACATATGTCCCAGACATTGCATGTTCATGTGCTTTTTAAGCGTCTTATTTGTACAAGACTTTATCTACATTGTATTTCGCACGCATCGTGTTGATGATATACGTCTCGTAAATTTCACGATCTACCGGATCTTCAACCAGGCATACTTCAATCTTTGTTACTTCCTCGCGGTGATTCTTAATTGGTGATACCGTGTCTTCAAAATGCTTTTTGATACGTGGTCTTAATTTACGTGCTTTCCCGACAAATAACAATTCTCCAGCGGCATTGTAAAACATGAAAATCCCGCCTAGTTCCCGGGTAATCAGGTGAAAATCAGTAAATCCATAAATGTGGCTAAGCTGTGGATCAACCTGCTTTGTGATGGTTACATCCGGTGTTGGCACAGTAATATTAATCAATAGGCTCACTTCCTCATTATCTATAGGTTTACATCCTATCACATATTATAAAGGGACACCATTTCAATCTATATGAAGTACAATTCACGCAATTTTCGCTATTACGACAAATATTTCAAAAAAAGGTTAACTTCCCTGATTCAAAGTGGTACTATAGGGGTATGAGGAAGAAATTGGGCACTGAGACATACGTCTTTATATCTACCTCCGTCTATTGTACCCTATGATTGAATATCTTTTTCATGCTGAATTCTGTTATGTGATCACGACAAGAGTACAGTTAGCAAGAACCCTAGCTTATAGATTGTGGATTCATCATCTAATCGACCCTTGCAGCAAGCAAACCTAGAAAGACCTAGATTCATGATTCACTGTAGATTTTAAGTATCACCTAGAAAGCCTGCAATTATAGTCGTACTGAAGTTAATAGACACACGTAGAAGGTCAGATAGCTATCGATCCTAGAGAGACTAGTCATGCAATACAACTGTAGAAATTATAGCAGCAGTACTATAGAAAATGGATCAAGTTTCACCACCAGGCCCCGGCATACTGCCAGGGCTTTTTTGCGTTTGTGCGAACAACCAACCACACGCTCAGGGAAACAGAGGTATCGTGGTTCTTTCTGCTGGGTTTATAATATGGCAAGATACCAGTAGAGGGAGTGATGGGATGTATTCCGATCTGAAATTGACGGAGGACCGCCCTGTATATATACAAGTTAAAGATTATATGAAGCGATTGATGCTCAAAGGCGGCCTGCAAGCCAAACAAAAGCTGCCCTCGACCCGTGAACTCAGTACACTCATGAAGGTTAGTCGCAGCACGGTCCTGCTCGCTTATGCCGAGCTTGAAGATGAAGGGCTGATCTATGCAGTCAAAGGCAAGGGCAATTACGTCAGTGCCTCCATCGAAACACCTGAGGCAGCAGCAAGCTGGAAACTGGACTGGACGACAGAGGTAAGCGAGTATGCCATTCAGGCAGAGCAGTACGATCTGATGAAACATGGCTCCGGAGCAGAGCGCGGGGAGATATCGTTTACCAGCATAGCACCGGATGAAAAGCTGTTTGATCTGCACAACGTGAAACGGGCTTTTCTGGATCGCATGTCACTTGAAGGCGAAGTACTGCTAAATTACGGATATGCGCAAGGATACAGACCGCTGATGAACTATTTACTACGTTATATGGAGAACAAAGGTGTTGACCTCCGTGGCAAGGACATCCTGATCACCAACGGATTCACGGAAGGTTTCGATCTGGTGCTTGGAGCGTTGCGCAAAAAAAGCGGAAAAGCGCTCTGCGAGAATCCAACGCACCACACGGCGATTAAAAATCTAAAGTTGCACCAGTTCCACCTGACCGGTGTGAACATGGAGCCGGATGGCTTGGACTTGAAACAACTGGAACATGAACTTGAGGCAAGTCCATATGATCTGGCATATCTCGTGCCCTCCTATCACAATCCAACCGGGATTGTGACGTCCCCTGCAAAACGGGTAGAGATCATCCGGTTGATGAACAAGTATGAGGTACCCATCATTGAGGACGGATTCAATGAAGAATTACGCTATTCCGGTTCCCACGTATCTCCCTGATCGCCAGCATGGGGAAAGGCAATGGACTGGTGTATCTGGGCAGCTTCTCCAAAGTACTGTTCCCAGGTCTGCGTGTAGGTTGGATTATTGCGGATGCGGCGCTGATTGATTATCTGGAGAGTATGAAACGGGCACGCAGCATCCATACCTCCACGCTGGACCAATCGTTATTGTATCAATATCTGAGCAACGGTAATTTCGAGAAATATTTGAAGCGAGCTCGTACAGAGTATAAGCGAAAATATGAATTGGTTGTGCGTTGCCTGAAGCAGCATCTGCCAATGTGCCGGATTTCCGGTGCGGGTGGTCTGCATCTGTTCGTGCAGTTCCCGTCCGAATACAAAACCCGTGAACTGCTGGCGGCCTGTAAAGTGAAAGGTGTAACGTTCACACCAGGGGATACCTTTTATCTGGAACATGGTCAGGGCGTAAACACGATGCGTCTGGGTTTCTCCAGAGTCAGCGATGAGAATATACGCAAGGGCATTCGCATCATTGGCGAGACAGCAGCTCAAATGAGATAAGGAGGATTTCACATGAAAGTTGGCGTGATTATGGGCGGTACATCTTCAGAGCGGGATATTTCACTGCTCACCGGACAGGAGATGATTGCGAATCTCAATAGAGACAAATACGAGGTTGTGCCCATTGAGCTGAACACCAAGCGCGATCTAATCGACAAGTCAGCGGGGATCGATGTGGCACTGCTTGCCCTGCATGGCAAATACGGCGAAGACGGTACGGTCCAGGGTACATTAGAATCTCTGGGTATTCCCTACACAGGCTGTGGTGTGCTTGCAAGCAGTGTATGCATGGATAAAGACATGTCCAAACAACTCATGCAGCATGCAGGTGTGCTTACCGGAGAATGGCTACGGGTGAGCCATATGGAGGAACTGTCCTCTATTGCTGTTCAACAATTAACGTACCCCGTGGTGGTCAAACCGAATTCAGGCGGTTCCAGTATCGGTACCCAAGTGGTGAAGGAAGCTTCCGCCCTGCCCGCTGCTGTAGAGGCTGCCCTCGCCTGGGATGATACGGTCATGATTGAACAGTATATCGAAGGTGAGGAGATTACCTGTGCCATTCTGGATGGTAAGATGCTGCCGGTGATCTCCATTCGTTCGAACGCTGAGTTTTTCGACTATGCTTCCAAATACGATGACCACGGGGCCGATGAGCAGGTTGTGCAATTGCCTTTGGACCTTCACCATCGCGTTGAAGCCGCGGCGTTGGCCTGCTATCAGGTGCTCAAATGCAGCGTCTACGCTCGCGTGGATATGATGATTCGGGAAGGCATGCCGTATGTGCTTGAAGTGAACACGCTGCCGGGTCTTACCCGTAACAGTCTGCTGCCCAAAAGTGCAGCTGCTGCAGGCATTACTTTTGCAGAGCTGCTGGATACCATTATTGAACTTTCATTGAAGGAAAGACCCAAGGAGGATACAACATTATGAGCCTGGATGTAACGATTAGACATAGCTCCCCTACCGATCTGCAAGATATGGTCATTCTGATGGACCAACTTGGTTATCCCACCACGTACGCCGAGATGGAAGAGCGCTATACCCATATCTCTGCGGACGCAAACTTTACTACACTGGTTGCTGAAGCACGAGGCCGCGTAGTTGGACTGATCGGATTACAGACGTCTTATCTATATGAAAAGAACGGAAGACACTGCCGTATCTTGGCATTGGTTGTACACGACCAGTTCAGGGGCTCAGGCATCGGTCGTCAGCTCATTCTTGAAGCTGAGCAATGGGCAGCCACGCATAACGTGGATTCCTTGTCTCTGAACAGTGGCAATCGCCCAGAACGTGAAGCTGCACATGAATTCTATCGCCAGATGGGCTTTACAGCCGGGAGTACCGGATTTAGCAAAAAGCTACAGATTCTACAGCACACTTAACCTGAGGATGATGTGCTATTTCAAATTTCACACCAAAAAGAACGCCCTACTCCGCACATTGGCGGAAACGGGCGTTCTTCAGTATATATCTATGTCGCATTGATGTGCTGTTGATGATTATGGGATCAATATTTGGCTGACTGCGCACCATCAATTGGAATAATAGCTCCATTGATAAACGGTGCTTCGCCAGACAGCAGGAAGGCAACGAGGCGCCCTACTTCCTTCGGTTCACCCAAGCGCTTCGCTGGGTTGTCCTTCACGAACTCTTTGGATGCTGACTCCCAGTCATCTGGATTGATCTGTTTGAACGAACCGATGACCATATCTGTCAGAATGGCTCCAGGTGCAATTGCATTAATGCTGATCCCGTGCTCGGCGTATTCAATCGCCGCATCTTTGGTCATGCCGGCTACGGCATGTTTACTCGCTCCATAGGCAATCTGGTTTGGCACGGCGCGAATGCCACCGACAGAGGACGTGTTGACGATGTAGCCTTCGCCCTGTTTCTTCATCACAGGCAAGACGTGCTTCAACCCGTAAAATACACCCTTCAGATTGATATCGATAACTTTATTGAACATCTCCGTCTCGTAGTTCTCGATCAGGTTTTGCTTGCCTTCAATGCCTGCATTGTTGAAAAATGCATCGATACGTCCAAACTCATTGACCGTATCGCTAACATACTTCTTCACAGCTTCTTCGTCCGATACGTCACCTTCAATTAGCAGAAATTCGCATGCTGTACCTCTTCCGAGATCACACGCTTGGTCTCTTCCAGCGCCTTCATGTTCACATCCACTAGGGTAAGCTTAGCCCCTTCACGTGCAACTTCCACAGCAGCTGATCGTCCAAGACCGGAGCCACCACCTGTAATCAGGACCACTTTACCCGCAAATCGTTCAGTCATAATTCATAGACCTCCCTTTGCGTTTTTGACATCCTCCATACGTAAATACCCATTTCTTCATTTGCTCTAATCTAACGGGGATCTGTTACAACCAGCATCTCAACCGGATTAGTATGCTTCCGTATTCGCCCTGCCATTCGTCCTCAGGACTTCATAGCCTCATAGGCTGCAAGTAATTCCTCTACTTCTATTCCATTGATCTTCATCCCGTTCACTTGACACTGTTCCAACTGCACTCCAGATAGATCGCAATCGATAAAGCGACTTCCCCAAGATCACAATGCGCCCAATGCATGGGTACACGGTCAGATCCAAGATGTGTATCCTGGAATTGAACGCCATCCAAAGCACAGAATTCAACCTTGCTATCGGTTAGGCGTAAATCAGCTAGCAATACATTGGTCATATTTAGATTGGTAAATTTGCTTCCACTCAGGTTGCAGTCGGTAATCCGACTATTGGTCAGATTACTGGTGCTGTAACGGACTGAGTCCAGATTAGCTTGAACATATTCAACCACTGACTCACCCGAGTCCATGGATAATGCCACGTCACATGTTGGATCAAAAGGATCAATTGACATGTTCTTCTCATATCCAAACTCATCCTCAGATGCATAGATACAAACATATCCCATTTTTTCGTAAAAATGATGATTATCCTGCTGCCGACCTGAGGTCTCCAGCTTCCAGATTTCAATCTGCGGAAATTCAGTCTCAATAAGCCTCATGACTTGAGTTCCCACGCCACGTCCCTGGCATACGGGATCAATATAGATCTTATCAATCCTGGCATGTTTTCGTCCAAGCACGTTAACACTCACTCCGCCAATAACACATCCATCTGACTCTACAACATAATAATCCCATTCACGGATCACGTAACGATGCATTCGAACTGACGAATAATCAGGCGGGCATAGATTGCTATCGATATCCTTCTCATTATCCGCCCAGACTTTTATGACATGATCAAAAGCACGAGTGCAAATCTCTGTAAGTACAACAGCATCTTCCTGCTGTGCTCGTCGTAAGCGAACTGTACAATGCATCTGCTTCAATTGCGCTGGTTCGGACTTTACTTTGAGCAGTTCAAAATAATCGTAGCACTCCTGGCCTATAAGCATTCTGCGAGAGATATAACGAAAACCTGTATGCTCCAGAACTTTGCGTGACGGCTGGTTGTGCGGCTTCACAATGCCCACGATTCGATCCAGCAAGGTATGCTCAAATACATATGCTGTTAGCGCCTGCACAGCCTCTGTGATGTATCCTTTATTCCGGTAATCCCGTGAGATGGCGTAAGCCACTTCACGGTCAGCCCGAACCAGCATGTCATTCGGAAACACACCACACCAACCAATGATACGCTGATCTTTATTGTGTACAACGGCAAGCAGGATGCGTACATCTTCCGGGTTGAACTGTTCGTAACTGCCAACGACAAATTGTAAAAATTCGCGCAACTGCTCCTCGGTCATCTTCCAATCTGGCAGGACATCTGTGATTTCAGGTTGTTGGGTTAATGCATACACGGCAGCCTGATCTTCAAGCGTAAATGGACGCAACGTAACGGAGTTGGAATGGATGAACAATTGACTTTTCATATACAACACCTCTGGGGATTTATTTAGGATGACACAACAAAGAGGAGCACCTCCAATAGAGGCACTCCCCGATCCGTTTCATCATTTCAGAAACGCCGAAGCTCCTCGTAATGGGTCAAAAGGACACACGTATCCCGTTCATGGTCTAACGGAATTTTTGCGGTGTTCTTTTCACGATCATTACGAGAAATCTGGCATACTCTGAAATCCCCTCTCATGCTAAGGACTACTTCAACGTCTCACTTAAGGACGGTCAATGTAAATCCAGCCTGTTTCTTGTTCCTTATCTACAGTAGCTCCAAGGGATTCAGCCACAAAGCGCAGCGGCACATACGTCTTGCCGTCCTTGCCTACATAGGCGGATTCCACCATAGTTACTTCTTTACCAGCAACGGTTGCCTTCTTGGAACCTACGGTTAGGACAATCTCATCACCAGTGATGTCGTCAATGACAACGATCTGGTTCGAGCCTTTGGTCCATTTCACTTCAGCATCCAATTCTTCAGACACGTAGCGAAGCGGAACAAATGTTGTATTCTTAACCGTGATCGCCCCAGCGTATTCATCATCCGGGAAGAGCACTACACTTTTACTCGTGATCCCAGCTTCATCTTTCAGCAATTGGTATGCCAATGAATTGGAATCAAAATTGCGCAGCATCTGTCCAGGCGTAATATCATCCTTCATCAGATCCATAACGCCGCCTGATACATCCACTTCATCAACTGCAACTGTGCCACCGATATTCCACTGTTCACTGTCTCCACTTACGGTTACGGAGTTCACCGGAAGATCTTCGGAAGCCGGCAGCGCTACTTTCAGTTCAAAGTTTTGCTTGCGAATATCCAGCTTGCTGTCGAGATAAAAATCCAATTTCAGTTTGGTTTCTGTGCCAAATACCGTTTTGAATTCAGGGGTCTCATTCAACAGGTTGTTCAGCTCCTGATCATAATTGACCAGCATGCTGTCCAGTCCTACTTTGATGATGGCATACAGTGACGCAACGGCTTCATCTTTCGATTCAGGAACGATCGAATTCAGCGTTTCATCTCCCCGCCTTCAACCTCATTCACAGCTTCCAGTACAGGGTAGAACACATCGTACAGATCGCCAATCAGCTCTTTCAGTCCTTGCTCATCCTTCGAAATACTCGTCAGGAACGGTTTAACCATAGCAAGCATCTCTTCACCACTAACTTCCAGATGCAGCTTGGAGAGGCTAAGCGCTTCGCCATTCACGGATTCCTGTACCGGTGTTACGGAGATGTTCTTCGGATTGGACAGATGCTTCAGGACAAAAGAGAACAGTTTCGGGGAAATTTCCTCGAGTTGTTTCTCCAGAGCCTTCGTATCTACCATTGGAAGAGCCTGTGCATCTTGGAGCGTATCCAGAGATATGTACAGCGGTTTCTGGGCTCCGTCCAGATCAATGACCAATTGGGACTCATTCATGGACAGGTGGAAAGGTAACTTCGTTCCCTCCATGCTCAGTGTACCTTTGATCGATGCTGTCTTCGCATCTTTCATTTTGGCTTGATCAATATCCAGGGATATGGAGTTAATAAGTTCGATCATTTCAAGGTCTTTTTCTGTAGCAAATTCCTTAGCCGGTTCTATGTTTATATTCATGGATTGTCTGGATTCACCGGACTTGATACTCGCGCCATTGGCCATTGCTTTGCCAACGTCTACTCCACCCACAGCCTGACATCCTGTAAGAACAACCATTAAAAGTACTAGTGGCACTGCCATCCATTGGACTAACTTCCGATTCGTAATATGAACTCCTCCTTAGAAAAATATGGTTCATTTCCATTATGAAGGTATAGGTAATTCTTGTAAACGGATACGCAAAAAAATAAACCAAAAGGCCGGAACATGTCCGACCTCTGGTCTATCTATATTTCAGCATATCGTATGTTTCGATAAAACATCCTGCTTCATTATGCAATGCTGGGAGTTATTCTTGCTCCTGATCTTCAGCGAGTTTCTCATCCGTTTCTTCATCTTCCGCAGTTGCGGGAGTCTCGAATTGATCCGGCTCGTCCTCTTGAATTGCTTTGTTCTCTTCGTTCTGATCCTGTGTCATATCGCATTCCCTCTCTTCTACCGGATTGTCATGTCATCAAGACCTGAGCCTTGTGTCTATCAATAACCCGAATAGGAGCAGTTCAAACCTGTCTCAACGTCGGCCATAGAATTCCCATCATAATTTCAATGCTCACTTAGAAAACATAAAAGATGATCCCGTTCCCACTTGCAGCCGTGGCCTGAAACAAGGCCTGGATATCATCCACAGTCTGAACGATCTCCTGAAATGTCTCTTCCGCATCCCAATCTTCCATAACAGGGTAAACGCCTTCAGCGATCATCTGGTCCAGACTATACCGTTGCTTCAATTCCTCCGGTGTGAGCTGCTCCAATGCCATGTAGGCTTCCAGCACCTGCTCGTTACTAAGCAAAAATAGATCCATGTCCGAATAGTTTCCCACGTATTGCTCACCTGCGAGAGGCACCACATAGCCCAGGGGCGGCTCCCCTTCTAACAAGTTACCGTTCAGCGTGAATTGAAGCATCTGCCACGTTTTATCAATATCCAGATCCACTGCACAATCATGCACACTAATCTCACCTGACTTGATGGATTCAACTAACTCCTTCGTTACCACAAGATATCTGCCGGACATTCCCATACCGCTATCCCTCCTGTGTAATTCCTTCTATTGTTCCCCATTAACCGTGCTTGTTGGTTCAGAATCGGGGTAATCCCTATCAAGGAGGGTGTATACATGAAAAAATTTGATTACAGTCTCAATTATGATGAGTTGGATCTGCGCAAACATCCTGAGCTGTACACCGTAGGCCGGGGCGAGCAGGGTGTTCTGATGGTAGAGCCGTACAAAGGCGAGATTCTGCCACACTGGCGATTCAAAACACCCGAGATTGCGACAGAGTCATCGGAGAAGATCTATGAGCTATTTTTGGAGTATAAGAAAAAGGGAGATTTCGTGGGTATGGATATGGCTCGTAAATTTCTTCAGATGGGCTATACACGGGCCAGACGGTATACAAATCACAAAGGAGGACGCAAATACTCGAAGGAGGATGGCTCAATCTTACCCTATCAGAATGATAAGGTGAAGGCAGAAGCCGCGGCTATATTTAAAGCACAATGGGAGATCGCCAAGACGGATCCAGACTATGTGAAGATGAAGAAGGAGCATCGGGAAAAGTACGAGTCAGAACAGGCGTAGGAATACCGGATATATGATTGACTTATGGAAACATTTGTCTCAGAATCGATCTTGTTACTGTTCATTTTCAACCATTATATTGGAGAAGAGAGGCGCATCCGATTATGACAGATTCATTCATCCACTTAAACACAGGCCAGAATACCAGCATCAACGAATCCGCCCAACTTCAGGTAACCATTCAGTGTACATCATCTCCTTCTCCCTTGGATGTTAGCTGCTTTATGGTGAACGAAGAGGGAAAAGTCCCATCTGACGACTATTTTGTATTTTATAATCAGAAGGCTGATCCGCACCACAGTGTACTTCTGCAACAGGCAGATGAACTGCAATCCTCGTTTGTACTGGATACAAATCAATTACGGCAGGCCCCTGTGGAAAAATGTGTGTTTACGGCAACTCTGGATGCGGGAGGGACTTTCACCGATGTTCAGGCATGTCAGGCGATTGTACAAGCGGGTTCCCAGCAGATCACCTACGAGATCACGCAGGTCACTGCGGAAACAGCTCTTATTTTTATTGAAATCTATAAATATCGTGACGGGTTCAAAGTTCGTGCGATTGGACGAGGTTTCTTTGGTGGATTGCAGCCGCTGGCAGAATCATTTGGTGTTGAGATCGAGAGTAACGATACTTCAGAAGCCGAACAGGTTCTTAACACGGCACGAGCTGAAGTTGCAGCCGCCTCTCTAGAAGCCCTGGCACCTGTTGCTCCACCGAACACGAATCATGCGCCGCTAAACCTGACCAAGATCGATCTCCTCAAACGTAAAGTAACCCTGTCTCTGCAAAAGAAAAAGATTGAACCTATACAGGCACGTGTTGCCGTTGTATTTGACGCATCAGGCTCCATGTACCATCTGTATCGCAAAGGCATCGTGCAAGAAGCCTTCGAGCGTATCCTGGCGATTGCATCAGCATTTGACGATAACGGAGAGTTGGACGTATGGTTCTTCGCCAAAGACTTCTTGCGTGCACCTAGCGTCACCGCCAGGGATTTCGAGAATTATATTGAGCGCACATATACGCTGGGAAGCAAAGGCGGTACCAATAACGAACCTCCTGTGATGCAGGATGTCATTCGCAAATATACGATCGAGGAACCCGATGTGAAGATTCCAACGTATATTATCTTTTTTAGCGATGGTGGAGTCAGTCAAAAAGGGAAAATCATGCGGCTTATTACCGAAAGTTCAACCAAAAATCTGTTTTGGCAATTCATTGGCCTGGGACAAGCCAATTACGGTATTCTGGAGAATCTTGATGATATGACTGGACGTTTCATCGATAATGCTGACTTTTTTGCTCTCGACGACATCTCCAAGATCAGCGATGAAGAATTGTACGATCGTCTCCTCACTGAATTTCCAGGTTGGATAAAGGAAGCTCGGGCCAAAGGCATTTTGGCCTAAAGCTTTATCCCTATACCACTAATCAGGCTTGTACTTTTTCTGCTTTACCACCCTTGGAACGTGGACGGAGCATACTTCCTACAATTCGCAACATCAACTTGCGTGGCACGAGGCGGGTGAACTGCGCTGTCCAGTAATTACCGGCCCCCGGCACAGCATAAGGTTTGCCTGACTCGAGTGCTCTCATGGCCACCGCCACGACATGCTCAGGTGTATCACGTTTACCCACCGAGGCTTCATCAGCGCCCACTACATCAAAGAACGAAGTCTCGGTTGAGCCTGGGCATAGTGCCAAAAACTGAACGCCACGCTTCCTGTTTTCTTCGTATAATGCCTCGGTAAAAGAAAGTACAAATGCCTTCGTCGCTCCATACACAGCCATATACGGATCAGGTTGAAAGGCAGCCGTCGAAGACACATTAATGACAGCACCATTTTTCTTCTGTAACATGCCTGGCAAGAAAAGATGCGTCATGTTTGTCAAGGCAAGCACATTCAACATAATCTCCTCCTGCTGGCGGGAACCATCCACCTGTTCAAAACATCCATGGGTAGCAAATCCCGCATTGTTGATCAGCATATCGATGTGTATTCCCCGATTCTGACATTCCTCATATACCCTCTGAGGTGCATCGACTTGAGACAAATCCGATACGATCACCTCAGCCCTTACTTGATATGTACGTTCTATACGTTCTGCCAATTGATTCAGTTTGGATTCTGTTCTGGCCACCAGCACAATATTTTTACCCTTGGAAGCCATTTCGAGTGCAAAAACTTCCCCAATACCTGAAGAAGCACCTGTAATAAGTACCCATTGATGCTGTTCTTTTATCATCTCTCATCCATCCTCTATGCATAATTTGAACACTTGTTTTTACTAGGAAACACTGTTTCTGTATAGAATCATCGTAACCAAAATCCATGACGCTGTCAAATACATTTGTTAAATTTAAATCTAGAACGTGGTGCTTACTTATTAAATTCGGATTAAATTGACGTCATCCGGCGTAAAACAGTAGAATGACCATAAGAAAAAATATATCGACGTACTTTCATAGAAGACAGACCGCATTTAAGCTGAAGTTTTTCTTGCCATCATCGAATCCTTCAGCTCCGCTGAAAACGTATAAATTCTATAATCTTAAGAAAAGGAAACGTAGTTTCTGTTCAACAACAATACGGTTACGAGGATGAAATCAATGAAGGATCTTAATTCGGGTTCCACAGAATCTGCACATACGGTAACAACCTTTCAGGAAGCCAGACTCCAGCACTCGGATAATCTGCGGCAAAATATTGTGCATGCTGCTGCTGCTTTACTGCAAGAGCATGGACCAGAAGCCGTCACGGTACGCCGTGTAGCTGAACGCATGGAGTGCTCCACCAAAATCATATATAACCTTTTTGGCAAAAAAGAAGGGTTAGCCAAACATCTGTATTTAGAGGGATGCTCCCTCATGGCCCAGCGATTTGAAACTATACCCCGGCAGGCATCGTTCGAACAGTATTTCCGTGATCTGGCCTACGTCTACTGGGACTTCGGCATTTCTCAATCCAGCTTCTATCAGCTGATGTTTGGAGGATCTTTTTCCGAATTCAAACCAGATGGAGAGACCTTACAGGGAACAGCGACTGCACTGAAGCAAGTGTCTGCTTTGGTGGAGATTGCCATTGAACAGGGAATGCTTCAGGTACAAGATCCCATGCTTGCGGTTCGGATGATCTGGGCTCCCTTACACGGTGTTATTCATCTGTATTTGGGAGGCCATATTGAGAGCGAAGAAGCTGCCAAAACCCTCTATGATCATACGTTATCCATGGTTATACACTCCCTTGTGAGTACATCTGCGAATGGATAGGCATTAAATGCTGTTTTAGATACTTTTAGAAGATAAACGAAAAAGGAGCAGACCCATTGGCGTAATACGCCTAGGGCATGCTCCTTTATTTGGTTGACTCTATCTAGTTCCGTAACGGTTTCAGTCGATTAACGTGCCTCTTGGTTCTCAGCTTCCCAACGTGCAATTTCTTTGCGCACAATTGGAGCGACTTCTTTACCAAGCAGCTCGATTGCTCCCATAACCTCGTTGTGCGGCATTGTGCCGAGGGGGTGTGCAACATGAAGCGTGTAATACCGACTTCTTTGCGCAGATAAATAATTTTCTGAGCTACGGTCTCCACATCACCTACATACAATGCACCTTCCAGGCTGCGCGCCGCATCAAATGTCGCACGGCTGTAGTGTCCCCATCCACGTTCACGACCCAGTATGTTCATGACCGCTTGCGCTGGCGGGAAGAATTTCTCCACGGCTTCGTCTGTTGTATCGGCAATGAAGCCGTGAGAGTGAGAAGCAACGGTCAGCTTGGAAGCATCATGTCCTGCATGTGCAGCTGCTTTCTTGTACAGTTCCACCAGTGGTGCGAATTGCACCGGACGACCACCGATAATGGCAAGCACCAGTGGCAAACCGAGCAGTCCTGCACGAACTACCGATTCCTGATTACCTCCACTGCCAATCCATACCGGAAGTTTTTCCTGTACCGGGCGCGGGTAGATGCCCAGATTGTTAAAGGAAGGGCGGTGTTTGCCTTCCCAGGTTACTTTTTCCGAATCACGCAGCTTGAGCAGCAAATCCAGTTTCTCGTCGAATAACTCATCGTAGTCGTTCAGATCATAGCCGAACAG
Organism: Paenibacillus sp. OVF10; assembly: GCA_022836915.1. GTDB lineage: Bacteria > Bacillota > Bacilli > Paenibacillales > Paenibacillaceae > Paenibacillus. Next base: position 442,142 of record CP094668.1, read on the forward strand.
TGGGAACGATTCGATAAATGATCCCCGCCCTGCCATAATCTCTGCACGTCCGTTCGAAATGCCATCTAATGTCGCAAAATCTTGATATACCCGTACCGGGTCATGCGATGACAGCACGGTTACCGCACTCGTCAAGCGAATATTCTTGGTCTGTGAAGCTGCGGCCGCCAGAATGACAGCTGGTGATGAAGCGGCGTAGTCGGCACGATGATGTTCTCCCACGCCATATACATCCAGACCCACCTGATCTGCCAAAACAATCTCTTCAACAACATCGCGAATGCGCTGCGCATGACTGATAAGTTCTCCTGTTTTTACATCCGGGTTCGTCTCCACAAATGTACTAATTCCGATTTCCATTGTCTGTTCCTCCCTGGTATGAAGCGATCCGTTGTTCATCTAACCTATTGTAAGTAGATCACCTTTTGTTATGTATCTTAATATTGAACTATTTTGATAAAAAACACAAGTACCCTCTGTTTCCAGAGGGCACATTTATGTTTATTTTCTATAGATTACAGCTTATCTATACTTAGTTCCATCAGGTTGGCATTAATTACAACACCGGTCTGTTTCATAAAATTAAATCCCAGAATTCCGTCAATCTCCAAACCATAATCCATATTTCCTATTTCAACTTGAAAATCATTAATCGTTGTTCCATCTACAGTTATAGAATCGAGTGACTTGGTGTAAACATACTCTATACCGCCTACACCTCTTATAATATCAACGAGATCATCCTCTTCAGGAACCATTCCTACTTCCCGAACTGCATCTGCATTCAACAATGTACTAGCTGATCCGGTATCCAAAAGGACTTTTTCTAATTGTAGTACTTCTCCTCTAAATTCAAGTTTTATGCTTATGAAGGGTAGACCATAAAACTCTGAAATTTTCATCGAGGACCTCTCATGCCAACATATCGTTCTCTTGCCACAACTTCTGGACGTGAAGTGTGAAAAAAGCAGTATTCCCGTCTGGGATCTTCCTGATGCAATTCACCATAACGTTTTAGTGCCTTTGTAGAATCATCAAATGAATCAATCACTGCCATCTCTTCAATATAACGCTGGCCTTCTCTAGAATGCGCCTTGGTTGCCTCAAAAACGACCCACTCATTAGGGAATCGCTCCTGAACTTCCTTCCATTGCATAGTGACACCTCCAGACCATTAGATAGAGATATTATATCATGTGGAAACAGTATTCCACGGGCTGAAATTCTAAAATACATAGATTTTTAGAGCATTGCCTGTAAGTCTATTATTTCTTCCTCCCGATGTACAGCAGATGCGACGAGATTCCCAATATGGAAGGGTCTTTGGCGGCTTCGATCATATATTGCATGAGTTCATCGTACTCGCCACGCTCTTTCCAGTATTGCTGCTGCTCGTCCGTGAGCATCGCTCTAAGGCTGGATGAACCAATCAAATCAACGGTTTCAAATCCATGTTGCTCCATGAAGGGCGTAACGTCCTGAATATTAAAATAGTATGCTCCCGTAAATCGTCCTTGATCCTGATGATCGAATCTACCCTTTTCCACAAAAGAATGGATTGCTGCCATGTTATCATTCGGTTTCCAGTGCTGCGGAGATTGCAGCGAATTGATACTCATGCGCATTCGGCTCTGCATCGCTACAAACACCACGCCTCCTCGCTTGGTCACACGGTACAACTCCTGTACAGCAGCCATCCGCTCTTCGTCTGTCTGCAGATGATATAACGGCCCCAGCATAAGGGATGCATCATATTTCTCGTCAGCCATACCGGAGAGCGAAGTGGCATCGAGGACATGGAATCCATCGAATTGCTGTGTCAATCCAAACTCCTGAGCCTTTTGCCGCGCAGTATCCACGGAGGAAGGTGTCAGATCCGATAAAGTGACTTGGTATCCCAGCTTCGCAAGCTCCATGGCATACTTTCCTGGTCCTGCGCCATTATCCAGAATACAACCAGTAGCGGGGAGATGTTCCCTGATGTAATGCATGTTAATGATGAATTCAATTGGTTCCCGCTCCAGTCTGCCCCACTCATCAAACCCGGAATAATATTTAATAATATGATCTCTCTTCATCGCTCTGACACCTGCCTTTTCTTATATGTAGACCACCTAACCATGTTCAAAATTAAATTCCAACCAGTATATATCTACTAAATATTTCCTGTCAAACAAAAAAACGTTCAATTTCCATTGAATGCGGAACTGAACGTTTTTCGATCTTATATCTTTTTCACAAACTCAGATTTCAACTTCATTGCACCCAAGCTGTCGATCTTGCAATCAATATCATGATCCCCATCAATTAGGCGAATATTCTTCACCTTCGTGCCCTGTTTAACTACAAGCGAGCTACCTTTTACCTTCAGATCTTTAATGACGGTAACGGTATCGCCATCACTTAGCACATTTCCGTTGGCATCACGGATTACTTTTGCATCCTCTGCGTTATCATTGTCTGCTTCCAAAGACCATTCATGCGCACACTCCGGGCAAACCAGCAGGTTACCATCCTCGTACGTGTACTCCGAATTACATTTGGGGCAGTTAGGCAAATTAGACATATGTATTAAACTCTCCATTCTACGATTGGCATTCCCGCAAGTATACGGGATTTCGGCGGTATATTCCATACGCTTGGTCACTGCATGGATGGATTTAAACCAAATTTAAGGTTCATGCATCCCTCACTTTAAGGGTAACTACTTATAATGTAACTAATAGATACGCACTACACATACATGAATTTTTCTGTTTCTATGAATGTTATTATATTTAATACCAAAGGAGTTCCTACTCATGTCCTCATATGTTTTCCCTGTGCAAACGGCTTTTTTGATCTTTGTTGTTGCGGCCATGTTTTTGCTGGTGCCTTGGTTGATCTATGGTTATCGCAAAGACGGCTTCTTCAGTTGGTCACGGTTTGGCGTGAGCTTTTCTTTATCTTTTATATTCTAGCTGCCTATTGCCTCGTTATTCTTCCGTTTCCGACTACGCGAGATACCTGTGCGCAGCAAGCCGCTGACACGATCTACTACAATCTGGTTCCATTCACTTTTGTCAAAGACATTATGAAAGAAACACCCATTGTATGGTCTCAGCCATCTAGTTATATCGGAATGATTCAGGGCAGAGCCTTCTTGCAAGTTCTATTTAACGTCCTGCTTCTTATGCCGCTGGGTGTATATATCCGTTATTTTTTTCAAAAAAGAGTCTTCTGGAAGTACGCCCTGCTAGGTGGATTCGGGCTCTCCTTATTCTTCGAGATCACCCAGATCACCGGATTCTACGGGTATTATAATTGTCCTTACCGTCTCTTTGATGTAGATGATCTGTTATTGAATACTTCAGGAGCGGTCATTGGATTCTTCACAGCGCCCATCCTGCTTGCTTTATTCCCATCACGTGCAAGCATTCAGGCGAAGAGCGAACAGATCGTGGAGCAAAACCAAGTGTATGTTATGCCTCAATTGCTCGCGTTAATTATCGATGGAGTCGTTGTTGTCTTCCTCTCGAATCTGATTTCGATCTTCACAGCATCTGATGTGATCAGTGATGCGCTAAGTACATCCATTGCTATGGTCATTGTGCTGTTCTTCATCCCTTGGGTAAGAAATGGGGTAACTCCAGGCTCAATTATCTTGCGATTCCGCTATGTAGATCATCAGACCGGCACACCCACCAGTGAATCGTTATTCAAAAGATTTGCCGCACTCTATGTTCCATGGCTGCTAGTTACGATCATTCGCCTGGTCAACGATTATGCTTTTTCAGGTAAACAGGATGTTATGCTCCAGCCTTATCAAATATTGCTTTCCCTGGGAACAGTCGGTGTCTATATGTTGGTCTATGCCGTGCTCTTCATTCATGTCTTAATTGTGCTGTTCTCCCGTGGAAAACGTTCCTTCTACTTCGATGAGGTGTCACGCACGCGTGCCTCTCGTAAATAATGTTTGGAGTATAACAATGCAATGCAATGCATAATGTATCCCCCTAATTGGTACTTACGTTCTGCTTACTCTCCAGCCGGATTACAAAAAGGAGGTTCATTCTGAGAATGAACCTCCTCTTTGATTAAGCGTATAGCAGTTATTCAGAGTATCCATTTCAAATAATCGGCTTGGATTATAACCCTAACAGCTCTCGCTTGGCTGCATCCGGATCATGTACGACCTCAATCTCATGGTTGAAGATTAGTGTCGCACGATCCTGCTCATATTCAGGCCAGTACACACCTGCAACTTCAGGTTGGCCATTCTTGGCAAAGGAAATCCAGGCATCCTGTACCTTGAGGGCAAGTGCCGCCGCAGCTTCATCCGGCTCCGCATTCATGAATTTGAGGACATGCAGTGTATTAAACACAAAGAACATTTCGATACTGTGAATCGCTCTTTTTAACAAGGGATGTTCCGGCATCACCCAATCAAAACGATACATCCACACTGGGGCATGTTTCTGTTGTGCCGCAGCATATTGCAGCGCTGACCGCCAGAAGAACATATCGGTCATCACTTGGGCTTGTCCATCTGCCGTTTTTGGATAACTTTCCGCGATGGCTACCCGGTTCTCCAGATCTGGTGTCATAAAGTCTACGCCCTGAACCATATCGATTTCTTTTGAAAAAGGCACATGCGGCTGGATGAACAGTGCACCCTCGTGCAATGTCGTACCAATCAGCACCGGAATATCCTGCGCTGAACCTTCGCTCACCGCCTGAAGTGGTACCTGTGGTAATGTATGCCCATCCAATACAGGTTGGAACAATAATGCCATACCTGCCCCGCTCTGCTGTTTGACCGTTTCACCCGCTGCAATAATCTGCTCTACAGGAATTGTATTTAACCTCTGCAGGTTGTCCCGCTCCACCCCAAGAATCTTTAACATCCCTTCCCGCAACGCTGAAGCTTGCTCTGCCGGCATGAACTGGGATGCACCACTCTCCATAATGGCACGTTGGAACAGTCCTTTGGCCGCTGGCATCGCCATCAGTGCTGCAATACTCATACTGCCCGCTGATTCGCCGAACACCGTAACTTGATCCGGGTTACCACCAAAAGCAGAGATATTATCCTTCACCCACTGTAATGCCGCAACCTGATCCAGCAGACCTGCATTGGATACATATGAATCACCTAATGGAGCCATATGCAGGAAACCCAAAGGTCCTAATCGGTAGTTGATCGTCACAACGATGACGTCCCCCGAACCGCTAACTGTGTACCATCATACATCGGCTGGCTACCTGAACCTGATACAAAGGAGCCGCCGTGAATCCATACCATGACCGGCAATGGTGTTGCTCCCTTTTCCTTAGGTGCCCAGATGTTCAGATATAAACTATCTTCTGACTCATTCGGAATTTCTGTCTGGCCTTCTGGTTGATGATTTCGAGGTTGTATATTCTCCGGTCCAAATTGAGTGGCCTGTCTGATTCCATCCCATGACTCGGGCTGTACCGGAGCCTTGAAACGCAGCTCACCTACCGGAGGTTTCGCATAGGGAATGCCTTTCCATACGCTTGCATCGTGCAAAAGTTCGCCTTGAACGGTACCATATGTCGTTTGAACCTGAAGTTCTCTCATGCCACTTCTACTTCCTCTCCGTAAATAGGTTGAATTAACGAGTACGTGCAGATCATGTGTACTTATTTGAGTATAGTTTGTATGAACTCCCATTTACAACTTTACCCAGTATTATGTACTCCTACTACGTTTCACGTGGAACTTTATGGGGTGGATGATCTGATACATACCTTTAAGATGGACACCAAAAAGGCCACCCATTGAGTAATATCATCAAGTCTAACTTATCTTAATGACATTGACCCTTAGTATGACCCTTTTCCGTTGACTATCCAAATAACTACCCTTTTACAGGATAACGCACCGTAAACTCAACACCCTCAATCCATTCGCCCGCGACAAAGTCCCGTCCCTTCACAACCACTCGATCCTTATAAATCTCTACATGAAGTCCTTCACTGCCCTCCAGATGCTCATCCTCATCTGTCCAGAGATAACCTACAGAGGACGCATTAAACATGGTTGGCATCTGGCCTGCACCATCGTACATCGTATGCTGTGCCTCCAGTTGCCAATGGGTGTGACCCGAGAAGAGGATCGTTTGCGGGTATTTGGCCAGAACCTCTTTAAGTTCCGCATCCTGATTCACACCATACCAGCCTTGTTCCTTCAGCGATCCTGCTACCGTATCCATGAGTGGCTGGTGCAAGAACAGGAAGATGGGATGATCTGGCGTTGCATGCTCAGACAATCTCGCATCCAGCCACTCCAATTGTTCAGCCGACATATCACAATCCTTCGGGTGAGGTTGCTCGGTGCCCAGGAAAATATAATGATAACCATCAATCCAGTGATCGTGGTAAGAGCCCTTCATGCCGGTTATCGCTTCAAAATCACTCAATCGACGTTGCCATAACCCGGCGGCTGTAATGGGGTCGACTCCTGAAGAGATCGGTCCCTCATCCTGACCCTCCTGCTCCGGAGGTGTAGCCGACAACGTATATGTCCCGCCGGATAGTTGCTCAATCAGTGCAGCTGATTCAGCAGCGGTTTGTTTTGTTACCAGCTCCATTTCTGCTTCCTGCTCCAATAACTCAGCTACTTCGTCCTCTTTCATCTCAAGCAAAACGATCGGTGGATCTTGCCATACCACGGCTCCAATATCATGATTACCTACCGTGTATCTGATGTCGGGCAAGCTCTCCGCATGTTGCTTCCATATGCGCTGCAACTCACGATATTCGCTCGGCAGCCCCCGATCCGTCACATCACCCACATGCATAATCCCGCTGCTCCCCTGACTGAATGTAGCTATGTCGGCTAATGCTTGGTCCAGATGCCTGTTATGAATATGGTCTGCCTCATCTCGCACATGTGTGTCTGTAATGACCTGGAAGCTGGCAATAGGTTGCTCCGGTGTATGTTCATTTTTCATCAAGAATCACTCCATTTCAGTCCAATAATGCCAATCAGAATAAAACCGATCCATATCATCGACGTGAGCCGCAGACGTTCACCAAAAAAGTAATGCCCTACAACGCCAATGAGCGTAATGCCCACCCCAGACCAGATCGCATAGGCCACAGCCAGCGGCATATACTTCACTGCAAAATTAAGAAAGGTAAAACTTGCGCCATAACAGACAAACATCAACACCGAAGGCCATAACCGCGAGAACCCATCCGATACTTTTAGCAAAATGGTAGCACTAAGCTCCAGTCCGATAGCCAGTGCCAACAGTACCCAGCCCAAGTAGGCGTGACTGTTCGTCATCGATTCAGCCCACCATTCAGCAATTCATGGAAGGATTGAATTGTTCTGTCCGCCAAGCGGATTCTTCCCGGTTCTCCAATCCCAATCCTGTACCCCGCACCAGTGGTTCGTGCCATCTCCATGTCTCCGTCCGTATCTCCAATAACCACTGTATGCTGTACAGGTACTCCCAACCGTTCACAGGCAAGCAGAAGCATATCGGGAAATGGTTTGCCTCGCTCCACCAGGTCCGTACCAATTACCACGTCAAAAAAGGAATCCAACCCCATCCACTGTAAGTGTTTGACTGCACTAGGTGTATCATCTGCCGTCACAACACCCATAACCACGCCTTCGGTACGGCACTGTTCAAGGAATTCTTGAACGCCCGGTAACGGACGTGCCGGACGATGCTGTTCCATCTCTTCCTCCGCTCGCGCCAAACACTCCCGAACCATGATCTTGGCTTCCGCCCAGCTGAGACCCGCACGATATCCATGCCACGTCAGCACGGCATACACTTCATCCATCGTGCCCATCGCAAGTGGCCCCCGCACGTCATACCCATTCATTCGGCCTTGCTCATCGTGGAAAGTTCCCCAGATCTGCGGAAGTTCATCTGTGCTAATACAAAGTCCCCGGGTCGCCAACTGGTCTCTGAAGTCGTTCAACACACAATCAGTCCAGAACCCCCACATGCCCGTAAAATCAAGTAATGTTCCGTCCTTATCGAACAAAACGGCTTTAATCGGATTTGATAATCCATCCACATACGTTTCATCTTGCATTGGTCAAACTCCTTGTCTGCGATCTTTATGAACGGAAAGGACGGTACAGCATGTACCGCCCTTTCCGCTTGAGTTACTTATAGTGATTAGTGATACGTTATGTTTACAATTCAGTCAGGTTCACGACCGAGTCTCTTGGAAACAGTTCTTGTCGATATCGTTATTTCGTTACACGATCCAGTTCCTTCTGCGCTTTCTCTTTTGCTTCCTTCAGTGCTTGTTCCGCTGGCATATTATTGATCTGTACCTGATCAGCTGCATCCTTCAATGCATCATTGATCTTGCCACCCGTTGGATCCTGGAATGGAGCCGAGGCGTGAGCTGCTTGTTGCAATGGTACCGTGATCTGTGGATTTTCCTCACTGAACTTCATGAACTCTGGATCTTGTTGAGCAGATTGACGTACTGCGATATATCCGGTGTTCATGGACCATGAAGCTGTGTTTGAAGTTTCAGAGAAATACGTAAGCCATTTGTATGCTGCCTGCTGTTGCTCTGGACTTGCTGCTGACGGAATACCTGCCGATATGGCACTTGCTACCGGTTTTCCTTCACCAATACCTTCCCAGCCTGGTTGTTGCATTGCAGCGACTACGCTAAAGTCCAAGTCACCTTGGTCACCACTAGATCCGGTGTAACCTGCTGCTTTATTTTTCATCACATCATCAATCGTTTTGTACCAGTACTCCCAGCCCTGACCTCCATAATGAATGCCCATAATCTTGTCTTCGTTAATCCATTTACGGAACAAGTCCCATGTCTCGATCCATTCCGGGAGTCGATCATAACGGTTTTGCCATCGTCGCTAAGAATCTGTCCGCCCTTACCCAGCACGGCATCAATCATATTGTCTCTACCCCACATCGGTTCCCAACCGTAGAAGGTGGTCTTGCCATTTTCTTGTTTGCTTATCTTCGCAGCCGCCTCAGCCAGATTCTCCCATGTCGTCAGAGTTGCTGGGTCAATTCCGTTCTCCTTGAACGTATCCATACGGTAATACATGATTTGAGTTGTACCGTACATTGGCAAAAAGTATTGCTTTCCATCCACCTGTCCCTGGTTCAGGAATGTCTGAATGAAATCGTCTTTCTTAAAATTCGGATCAGCGGCAATCATCTCATCCATAGGTGCATAATATCCTTTACGTGCCCAGTCTATATTGGAGCTGAGTACAGCGGCTGGAACCTTCTTGGAAGCAATTGCTGCTTGCAGCTTCTGTTCCGTTTCCGTGTAATCTGCTTGTACAATTCCTTTTACAACGACTTCGTTCTGGGAGGCGTTGAACGCATCAATCGTCTTTTTCATGTTATCGCCCAGATTACCACCCAGACCATACCAGAACTCAATCTCCACCGGATCTTTCGCCTGAGCTTCGGTTCCACTGGCAGCAGCCGTAGTGCTTGATTCTGCGGGTGCTTGCGTTCCACAAGCGGTCAGTAGAGCAAAGCTGGTCGCGAGTACCAGCGACATGCCACCCTTCCAGTTCAACCTCAATCTCTTTTTCCATGTCATGCTTGCCTGACTCCAATTCATTGTTGTTCCTCCCGTTTTAGGTGAATGGTAGTTAATATCAGTTCTTGTTCACACCAGCCGTGATATTCACGCTCTGCATGATCGTCTTCTGGGTGAACAGGAAGAGAATAAGTAAGGGTGCGATGGTGAAGGCACTCGCAGCCATAATCTGTGGCCAAGCCAGTCCATATGCCCCGCCTTCTACAAAGAAGCTGCGCAGACCCGCCGATACCAGCTGTAAATCAGGGTCTTTGGTGATGAGCATAGGCCAGAAATAGTTGTTGTACTGTTCAATAAACGTAATCAGCACCATCACGGCGAAGCTTGAGCGAACAAGCGGCATGATAATCGTCCAGAGAATCCGGAAGTGGGATGCACCGTCCAGCTGTCCGGCTTCCACCAATTCATGCGATACCTGCATGAACGCCTGCCGGATCAGGAAGATCGAGAACACGCTGACACAGTTGGATACAATTAATCCTGTGTAGGAATCAAGCAGATTAAGTTCGCTAAGCACCAGGTAACTAGGCAGATATACGGCTGTACTCGGTATCATATAACCCACCAGAATCAGGGATGTCAGTACACCTTTGAGACGAAATTTCATATGTGTTAGGGCGTACGCCATCATACTGGAGTTGACGATCTGAAATAGACAGATGGCTAATGCTACCCCGGTACTGTTTAGAATGTAACGGGCAAATGGTGCCGCGTTCCAGGCATCTACATAGTTGCTCCACAGGAACGTCTCCGGCCAGAAGGTCGGCGGGAACTGCCAGATCTCATCATTGGTTTTGAACCCGCTAATGACCATCCAATAGAAGGGAAAGGCTGTACCCAGCGCGATAACGGCTAACAGAAGGTAGCGGATCAATTTACTTATTTTAAAATTCGGTTGTGACACGTTCTGCAACTCCTTGCGCTTCATCCGTTTAGAGTTTTTGTTGGGCAATGTCATTGTCATTAGTAGTGCACCAGGCGTCTGCCAAGCAGGAAGGATACTCCCGACAGCAACACGCAGATCAGAATAATCACAACGGCGATGGACGAAGCCTCACCTACATTAAAGGATTCGAATGCAGACTGGTAATACATGTACAGCAACGTTCTCGTTGATCCCGCCGGTCCACCCTGCGTCATGACATTGATCTGGTCATAGGCTTGCAAGGACTGGATTGTAAGAATAATCGATAGAAAGAATGTTGTTGGTGAGATCAGCGGCAATGTGATACTTCTGAACTTGTCCCAACCGTTGGCTCCATCGATTGAAGCTGCTTCAAGCAGATCGGACGGTAGATTTCGTAGCGCAACGAGATAAAATACCATTGCCCATCCTATCGACTTCCAGAGCGTGACAATCAGAACAGCAACCAACGCCCAGTCCGCGTCACGCAACCAGCCGATCGGAGATACGCCAACCCAGCCCAGCATCAGATTAGCGAGTCCGACTTCTGGCTCAAAGATCCAGGACCACGCAATGGATACCGCAACTGTCGGGGTGACCCAAGGTGAGAATAGTAATGTCCGGAAGATGCCGGATGATTTGATTTTGCTATTCATGAGCATCGCAAGCGCCAATCCGCCCACAATGGTTGGGATTACACTGCCCAATCCGAATAACAAGGTGACTTTCAGTGATCGATAGAATTCAGAGTTTGTCAGCAGATAACTGTAATTGTCCAAACCAACAAACAGCTTGTCCGGGCTCATAAAGTCCCAGTCGGTGAAACTGAGATAAACGATATATCCCAGAGGTCCCAGCCAGAAGATCAGCAATGGGATAAGAGCTGGCAGCGTGAATAGTACCGCCTCAGACTCCCTCCATAGTTTTAAACGCAAATCCCCCACTCCTTACTGTCCAATTTTTCTTTAATGATTGGGAATTTTTGAGTATAATCGACTTTATATTTCTTCTGTACAAAATTGATTGTACACTCGTATTGAAAATTCTAATTCCGGCTTATGTTAAAATTGGAGCAAGTCATGTAAAATATGAGGCAGCTAGTGGGAACGCTATCATAAACCAGAGGTGACATTGTGGGAAAAGAAACCGCCGGGAACCCGAATCATTCTTCGTTACCTGATCGGCATGCGCTGAGGGAGAGAGTTATTGAGGCCATCGCCAATACGATGGATCTATATGGGGTTAATCATACGTTTGGCAAATTGTACGGCATCATGTATTTTGAGGATCGTCCGATGACACTTGAAGAGATGAAAAACTCGATGAATATGAGCAAGAGCAACATGAGCTATGCGGTTCGTTCGCTTACAGAATCACAGATGATCTATAAACTGGAGGAAAAGAAGGAGCGCCAGGATCAATATCTGGCTGAGACCGACTTCTATCGTACGTTCCAGAATTTCTTCGGAGCCAAGCTCCAGCGGGAAGTAGATGTCATGTTAGAAGGCATTCGTGAGGTCATTCCTGACCTGTCCGCAATGATTCTTTCGGAGCATACCTCTTCTGAAGATCGAGATGATGCACTGCGCGATCTGCACAAACTCCAACACGCAGAACAATATTACGTCTGGCTCCAAGGATTCGTGGATCAATTGCGAGACGGGAAATTTTACGAGAATGCTGCACACGCACCCAACAAAGAGTAGTACAACTGCGTAAACAGAATAACTAGTAGGTGACCCAGGGGCGCTAACGAACCTAGACGATCTGACGTACCATTGTTGAGTCACACTAAAGCGCAAAAAGGAGCTGTTCCTAGCCAATGTATGGCTTTTTGGAACAGCTCTTTTTTTATTCTATCTATTGTATTGTCATATCCTATCCGTCATTAGGGGTTCTCTTTTCCATATGCTACTGCGTTAATGACCCCTTTTTTCTTTTATAAATATTACTTTTGCGCTGCAGCTTCGATATCTGCATATGCCCAGTGTGTTGCTGGTACATCACTGAACGTTGGCGTAACTGCACCAGTGATTGGTGCGCGGTTGAACAATACATTCAACACTTTCACGGCTTCAGCACGTGTCAACTCGGCATTCGGTTTGAATGTACCATCGTTGTAACCAACCATCAGGCCAGCGGATTGCACATAAGCAATGGCTTCTGCTGCCCACAGGTCTGCGGATACGTCTGTGAAGGAAACTGCTGGACCATTCACGGTTGTTGCACTCGCTTGTTGCTGCATCCACCGATACGCAATCGTTGCCATCTGCGCACGGGTGATCGAACCTTCCGGTGCAAATTGAGTGTTGCTCATGCCGTTCATGACGCCAGCGGATTGTGCTTTTTGAATCTCACTTGTTGCCCAGTGTGTCGCAGATACATCCTTGTAACTCACGCTATTCGCGGAACCTGCTGCCGCTTCAGTTGGAAGATTGCGAGCCAGCATAGCTGCCATCTGTGCACGGGTTACGAATGCATCTGGACGGAAATCTGCACCGAAACCTTGGATGTACGGTTGATGTGCACTTTGTGAAGCTTTCAGTCCATCCACAACAACGAGGGTGAACGTACTGAATTGGGTTACGGTAAATTCGATGCCTTCGCTGTTATCCGCGAGTTTCACCAATTTGCCTTGAATCAATTCTTTTGTGCCGTCACTGTGTTCGATATAAATTGCCAGGTTGTCCAATGCTTGCTGACGAGCAGCCGGATCGGTTGGCAGACTATCACGCAGTGGCAAAGTCAACGTCACTTCGCGGCTCTGCATATTCGTTTCGATCTCTACTGGGCGAGCCAGTACACGCACATTCGTGTTTGGAGCAACTTGTTGAATCAATTGCTCTTTCTTCGCACGTTCTTCGACTTCCTTACGCTCGGATTCCTTTTTCAAAGGTACAACGCGGAAGTACAAGTCTTGATCGAATCCAGCGATGGAATTCGTCGGAACGGAGATGATAGCATTCTCTGTAGAAATCTCAAGCTTGAGTGAACCATCATTCAATTCTTTCACCGCTGCTTTAGGCAGTTCAATACGTGTCTCAGACACAGCATCTTTGGTGTCTGGAATGACAATACGTGCGGTGTTCATGTTTAATTGCTTCGCTTTTTCCACCGATTCCTTGGCAATCGCTTGGGTCATTTTCACCAAATCTTTAATCATGCCGTTGGTTTCGGTTGTACGGGTAATTGGTGTTTTGGTCAGGTTGGTGCCGTTTGTTCCATTGACGTCAACCACGATCTGCTCTTGTTTCGTTGTTGGTGCAGGTGTAGACGTTACTGGTGTGGTCGTGGACGATCCACCACCAGCACCACCACCTGTGCTTCCACCCGGGTTAGGCGTTGGAGTATTGGATGTAAACGTAAGTGTTGTCCATTTCCATGGCGGTGTGTTGCCTTTGGCTCTTACACGAACCACAATTATTTGGTTGCCCTCAAATCGATCTGTATTGGTGAATTTATTCCAAGTCTCCCCATTATCTTTGGAGTATTCCATCGCTTCATCTGCACCGATAACCACATTGGCTGTATCATCAGCAGTCACTTTAGGCGCTGGGGGAGCAAAGAACAAGTCAAATGCTCTTTGAATATCTTTAATTTTTTCATATCCTCCAACAGGTCGTTCAATAAGCATCCACTCTGCAAGTTGTTGTTGCTCCGCATTCGTTGATAATGTTACTATCTGGTCAAACTTCAGAGGGGTTCCTGAAGACTTAATCCTGGATTGTTGGCTAAAAGTATTTGGTACTGCATTTGAAGCATTTGGTACAAATTCAAGTTATTTAATATCTCACTCGCTGTCTCTGCTTGGTTAATTGAAGGGAATTCTTCAGATAGCGTAAACATTAGACCTACAGCCGATTCAGTGTCCATTGCAACAGAAGTGAACTTCGCAATATAAGCAATTAACTGCTGATCCGCCTGGTTAGATTTCAGATAAAAATCTGCTGCTCTCTTGAACTGTTCAAACTCTTCTTCAGAAAACAGATTAGCACCTTTTACAATGACCTGATCGTAAATGTTATTTAATGCAGAAGCCATATCACGGTAATCTAACCGATACCTCAAAAGGATATTGATACTTATATCTACAATAAATTGAACCTGATCTTCATTGTAAGATCCCGATCTCGGAGTCATTTGGACTAACGTAGCAGCAACTGTCTTTTGTTCTTGATCTGTTAGCTCACTAAACGCTCCAGGGTGATTGAGCAGATCTGTATTTTTTAATATGGATAAAACTGTAACTTTATCCTTGAGAACTATCGCTGCGTTCAGCTGCTTCAGCGATTGCTTCTCAGGAGTGCCAAAGAACTCATCAAATGTTTCCTGCGCGGCTTTATATGTTAAATAGCCATTACCCGGCTTTTTCAACAGCATCCAGTCAGTAAGCTTTTCCATTTCAGTCATGTCGGAGGAAATGCTTTTCATTTTACTAAAATCAAGCGGGAATGTACCAACGAGAGTCTCTTTATCTGTGCCTTTAAAAGCCTCTGCTTGTTCTTGAAGCTGATATAATTCCATTAGCGCATTAATCATTTCACTCTGTGTTGAGGCATTCGTGAAATTGATAATTTGGCTCGATGCCAGAGAAAGATTCATAACTGATTCTTCAAGGGATGAATTATTAGCAATTCGTTGTAGCTTAATTTTAAATGCCAGCACGTTCCGTTCCAAATCAGAAGCCATAAAATATCGATCTAACATCGGTTTAATCATATTCAGATATTCAGGACTAACCGACGCTGCAAAAATAAGAGTTTTTTCGTAATAAGCAGTCAATCTCTCTTGGACATCGGACAACTCATTTACTTTCATTACTGAAATACCTTCTTGAATATAATCTACCAAAAATTGAACCTCACTGTTACTCTGATACCCATTAGCAGGCTCATTCATATGTCCCGCTAAGGTTACCAGTGCATTTTGCTCTTCCAGAGGTAGAGATTCAAAATCCGGCGTCGTCGTAATAAAATTTTCATTTTTGAACAGTTCAGCTATTTTAGCTGCGTCAAAATTTTGACCAATGGCGTTATTAAACTCACCCAACGGTGTAGTAAATTTGATGGATTGCATCTGATATGCAAAATCCGAGTAACGATCCTGAACAATTACGTTAAAATAGTAGGTCTCACCTTCTGTTAAGTTAGTAACTATTCTAGAAAATGATCCATCTGTAGATTCTGAACCAGAAATCCAATTGCCATAAGCATGATCAACTGAGCTATTGTTGATTTCGTTCGCGTCCGTAAGATCAGAATTTTGGGAAAAGAAAACCCGATAACTCAATTCATGTGATGCAGTATTATCGGATTGAGCATATTCCCATTTAACCTCTACCGAATTATCGTCCACACCCTTCACCGTTATTAAACCATTATTGCCGGGTACCGGATACGATGCTCCTGCACTAACCTTTCCTGCTGGCGCCAGCCATGGAGCTACCAACACCAAAATGAGCAACATGCTCATTATTTTTCTGTACTGCATATTTCTCTTTCCTCCCTAATCTCGCTTTATGAAATATAGGCCAATTGTAGTACACAACTCTGAACGGATTCTGAACAATAGAGCAAATAAAAGGTTTTAAATCCATTTTTATATACATAATTCGCGTTAAAAAACATTTTTTTCGTCATTATTCAACATTTAAAGTGAAATATATAATATCTAAGACCTACAAAAATGCATCACGTAAGATTAGATTCAATAAACTAGCCTAATGAATTGAACAAATAGATCACAGAAACACATCTTAGGAATATCCGTTCTTCGAATTTCATTAGAACAAAGAAAGACCACCTATTGGGGTGGTCTTCTTTGTCTATCTTATCAGCTATTCGAAACCAAGCTAAAAGCTAAGCTCCTCAATCCTGCACTAATATTACTTCTGCGCAGCAGCTTCGATATCTGCATATGCCCAGTGTGTTACTGGTACATCACTAAACGTTGGCGTAACTGCGGCAGTGAGTGGTGTGCGGTTGAACAATACGTTCAACACTTTCACCGCTTCCGCACGCGTCAGCTTGCTGTTCGGTTTGAATGTACCGTCGTTGTATCCGACCATCAGGCCAGCATTTTGCACGTATGCAATCGCATCTGCTGCCCACAGGTCTGCGGGTACATCTGTGAAGGAAACTGCTGTGCCATTCACGGTTGCTGCGCTCGCTTGTTGCTGCATCCAGCGATACGCAATGGTGGCCATCTGTGCACGGGTGATCGAACCTTCCGGTGCAAATTGGGTGTTGCTCATGCCGTTCATGATACCTGCGGATTGCGCTTTTTGAATTTCACTTGTTGCCCAGTGTGTCGCAGATACATCCTTGTAGCTCACGTTATTAGTGGAGCCTGCTGCCGCTTCAGTTGAAAGATTGCGAGCCAGCATGGCTGCCATCTGTGCACGTGTTACGAATGCATCCGGACGGAAATCTGCACCGAAACCTTGGATGTACGGCTGATGTTTACTTTGTGAAACTTTCAGCCCGTCCACCACAACGAGGGTGAATGTACTGAATTTGGTTACGGTAAACTCAATGCCTTCGCTGTTATCCGCGAGTTGCACCAGTTTGCCTTGAATCAATTCTTTTGTGCCGTCACTGTGCTCGATGTAGATCGCCAGGTTATCCAAAGCCTGCTGACGAGCAACCGGATCGGTCGGCAGACTATCACGCAGTGGCAATGTCAACGTCACTTCGCGGCTCTGCATATTTGTCTCGATCTCTACCGGACGAGCCAGTACGCGTACATTCGCATCCGGAGCAACCTGTTGAATCAACTGCTCTTTCTTCGCACGCTCTTCGACTTCTTTGCGCTCCGATTCTTTTTTCAGTGGAACTACGCGGAAGTACAGATCTTGATCGAATCCGGCGATGGAATTCGTCGGAACGGAAATCACTGCATTTTCAGTGGAAATTTCGAGTTTCAGCGAACCATCACTCAGTTCTTTCACGGCTGCCTTAGGCAGTTCAATACGTGTCTCTGACACGGAATCTTTGGTGTCTGGAATAACAATGCGTGCAGTGTTCATGTTCAATTGCTTCGCTTTTTCCACCGATTCCTTGGCAATCGCTTCGGTCAATTCCACCAAATCTTTAATGGTGCCGTTGGTTTCGGTTGTACGTGTGATTGGTGTCTTGGACAGGTTCGTGCCGTTCGTTCCATTAACGTCAACCACGATCTGTTCTTGCTTCGTAGTCGGTGCAGGTGTAGATGTTACAGGTGAAGTCGTAGATGATCCGCCACCTGTGTTTCCACCCGGGTTAGGTGTTGGAGTATTACCATTATCTGTGCCGCTATCACCGTTCTGTGTGAAGACAAACTTCACGGCGCGGCCTGGCAGTTCATCGCTGATTGCTTTGTAACGAACCCATACTGTTTTGTTTCCACTAAGGTCGAGCTTATTAATGGAAGCAATATCAATCCAGTGCAACTTATTATCAAAGGAGATCTCCATCGTGTCGTCCAGACCTGTCAGGGTGTTATTGATGTCATTCCCCTTCACATCAGGAGCCGTAAAGAATCGGTTAAATACATATTGTAGATTACTAACATCCTCATAGCTCTCTTGCTCAGTGAGCAACCATTCCGCCAACTCCTTTTGGTCTTCAGGACTCAGCTCTGCTCTTCTGGATAGATCAAGGGCGCCTGTACGATCAAACTTGTATTTGTTGAAGAATGCTTCACCTGTAATGTAATCATTCATAGCTGAATCAAGCCATTGATTCATTCGATCAACCTTGGTAGCCTTATTGATAGACTGGTATGGCGTAGTCAAAAGCCCTAGCACTACCATAGGTTCAACAATATCTCCTTGGAAAGTCCCCTCTAACTTCTCGAAGGCCACCGAATACAAGTATCTGTAGGCAAACACACTTTTGTCTACTTCGTTGGTACGTTTCAAGTATTCTTGACCAATACTACGATATTCTTCGCTTTGTTGATCATTAAAGGACACTGGCAAATTCGCTAACTTCTGGGCAAGTGCATCCAGCTTGTTTTTAAGAGTAATAAGTTCTTTTTGCTCCCAAACCGATTGTGCGAGGACACCAAGTTCAATCATGTATTGAACCTGTTCTTTATTTTTGAACTCTTTACTTACATATTGAATCAGGAACCCTGCAATGAAATTTTTGACCTGCGGGGTTAGAGCACCGTAGCCATCAGGAAGAGTAATACCCAAATCTGGATTCTCCATAGCTACACGCATAGCCGCTCTGTCACCATTAGTTTTTGCAGTATTTAAGACAGTCAATGGGTCAGCTTCGTTGTCATCTGGGAAAAATTTATTAAATGCAGTCTGAATTGCTTCGAAACTTGCATATCCACCAAGTGGTCTCTCACTAAGCATATGGTCTGCCAATTGTTCTCGTTCTTCGGGTGTCAGATCATGCACTTTACCTACATTCAAAGGAAAGCTTCCGAGTGGCGTTTCCGGGTTATCAGAGTTGTACGACTCGATATCCGATTGAATGTCATACATTTTGAACAGCGATTCCAACATACTTTCTGTCGTTTCAGCCCTATTTATAAACGGTGTGTCATCCACTGCCGTCTCCATATAAGAAAGAATTTTTCTTATTTCCAGGTTCCCTCTGAGTTTATTTTCAAATAAAAAGACCGTCATACTTCTATCAATCGTATCTGATTGGAGATACAGGTTTATACGTTTATAGTATCTATCTTCGGCACCAGGATAATCAAAATGCTCTATCCGCTCAGCTAGTTTCTCATAAAACTCATCAAGTATTTCTCTTGGGGCTGATCCCTCGATTTTGCGAGGAAGTTCAAGTGCTTGAAGAGCCAATTGCACCATATATTGTACCTGTTCCTTATTCTCATACCCTTCACTAGTCGGTGGATCTATGCGTAATAAATGCTTTATGATGGCCTCCTGATCCTCGTTAGACAAAGATTTGAAATCGGGATCAGCTATGAAATTTTTGTTACTCAGTAACTCGATTAGTTCAGGAGTGAAATCTGTATTCTCCCCTGATCCTTTCTTTTTTGATATCGTTGAATTGCTCCAACAAGGCTGAACTATTGGGTTCGAAAAATTCATCAAATGCAGTTTGAACCTGGGATACTGTTTCATAACCGTTTTGCGGCTTATGATCAATCATCCATTGTGCAAGTTCTTCTCTCTTTTGATTATCGTATTCAATATCTTCCATCTTTTCCATCTGAACTGGAAAAGGGACTATACTGGAGTCCTCGGTACTCATCATTCTGGTCATTCGATTATGTTTCATGATGGAGTCAAGTGCTACGTTCATACCTGATACATCATTAGCAGTATTAATGGGTCGATATTCCTCGATTAATGTTTTCATCAAAGTAAGCTGTGAAACATAAGATACCGAAACTTGTGATCTGTTCATGGAAGCTCCAAACATAGCAATATTCTTAAACATTGGCTTATCAGCACCACTCAATATGCTGTAGCCAACACTGGCCTCTACCATGTACTGCGCTTCGTCGAAAGGTAGAAAGCCTTCTGCATGACTAAACAGACCATAGATCTCATCCAAAAGGTCCTGAGCATTATCTTCATTCATAAACTTAGGGATTTTTGACAAGTTATATAACATTGAGAAAACATACTCAACTTGGCTTTGACTCTCATAATCTGTTTCCCGTGGCAGCAAAAAAATCATTCCTCGTGCCAATTCTTTCTTCTGTTCATCATTCAGCAGGTTATAAGTGGTGGAGATATCGGTCATATCTATTAAACTGCCGCTCTCCAACAAGCTTTGAACATCTGAAATAGCTACATCGATATCATCATCTGAACTTCTGATGTAGTTAAGTTGGTCCAACGGAGTAACCGGGTCAGCACTTGCAACCCCACCAACGCTAACCACCTGTAATAACAAAACCGCAATTAAAAGGCAGCTTATCAGCTTTCTGTAATTCATGTACTTGAATCCTCCCTATCTCATGTTTTTTACATATAAATTCATTACCTCTGATACGTAAGGCCTATTGTATTGCACTGCAATAAACAGATTCTAAACAAAAATTGAAAATAAAAGGAAAAAGATCCACCCTATAGTACAAAAATAGGGTGGATCTCAAGTTTTTTCGCCATATTTCATCATTTTATTTTTAAAAAGTATTCTTTTAGACCTATATAACTCAGGCTCTTAAATCAAGGTGTAGCCGCCATCCACATACAATGTGCTGCCGGTCGTGAATGTATTGGTCATCAGATACGTAACTGTATGTGCAATTTCTTCATTGTAGCCAACCCGCTTGAGCAGAGACAGCTTCTCATAATCTTTAAAATGATCACCACGCGGCGTCCCTTCTTGCCCCTCCCGCCAGATGGTCCCAGGGGATACAACATTCACACGAACCGGTGCCAGTTCCACCGCGAGTGCTTTACCCAGACTCTCGATTGCACCGTTACATGCGGCGTAGGAGGCACCACCATCCAGTGGTCGCTGGCTGAATCCACCAGACATTAACGTGATCGAGCCGGAAGCCGAAAGATACGGCGCTGCATATTTAGCCGCAAAGTATTGAGGCCAGAACTTGCCTTTGAAACAACTCTCTGCCGTCTCCCGATCCGAAGTCAGTGGGCCTCGAGTGTAGGCTGCTCCTGGGGTGAAGAGATGATCAAACATGCCGATTCGGGCGAAAAATGCTTCAAGCTGCTGCTCATCCTGATTATCCAATACATGAACGTCCACCAGCGTTTCTCCAGAAGCACCTTTGCCTCCAACCTTTGTGATCTGTTCCCTCGCTTCCTCCAGTCTGGACGCCGATCTGCCTGCAATAATCACATCCGCACCTGCCTCTGCTGCCTGAATTGCCGTAGCCAGTCCGATACCTGAGCTTCCTCCGATAACAACGACCCGTTTATTCTCCAATGTATAGTGACTCATCTATGATCATCCTCTCATCTCCGGTTATGTATGTGCATGTTCGCTCACGTTGTGTTCATTATTCATGAAATGAAGAAGGTTGAATAGTACGCATTTACATCGTACCTAGTACGAATATTCGTACTATGGAGACAGAATCACAACGGTTTCTCCTCTCTTTTCACAGAGGTGGTCAAGCAGAGATTGCGAAAATCCGATATGATAGAGATACACATAGACGTATAAATCGAGGTGATTACTGTGGATTTAGAAGAACCAAGGTTACAAGGAGTACTGACAACACTGGAGACCATTAATGGGAAGTGGAAACCCCTTATCTTGTTTATTTTATTAAAGGAAGGTACGAAGCGATTCGGTGAACTGCGACGCATGATTCCTGATGTAGCCCAAGGCACGTTAACGAAACAACTACGCGAGCTGGAGCAGGATCGAATTATTGTGCGTACACTCTATGGGGATGTCCCACCCAAGGTGGAATACAGCCTGTCCGAACACGGTCAGACCATTGGGACGTTATTGGACGGCATGTGTGGTTGGGGCAAAGCACATCTGAACTACCTGAACAGTACACAAGGCATCATAACGGATAAGGGTAACGTGAACGAAGCGACTTGAACGCACAACTATATATGCAATGCCCAACAATTCCATGAACACCTTCAATTTGAATAGTCCCGCTTGTGTAAGCCCTACCATTCCTCTATAATTTCGTTCAGATGCACAATATGGATATCGGGCGGAATGATCATCAGAGAAGATGTACATTTTGCACGATGAGATGGAAGGAGTGGAAATCCGTTGTTGCAGCTTTCGGAAAAACAGGCACAGGATATCGTAGATAAAATGATGCAAGACATCCCATACAACATCAACATCATGAATGAGCATGGCATTATTATTGGAAGTGGTCAGAAGGAACGTGTGGGCACAGTTCATCAGGGCGCTGTCCGCGCATTAACGACAGGAAGCATGATCGAGGTTTGGCAGGATAGCATACTTGAGAAGATGGGCACCAACGAACCGATTCTAATCAATCAGCAGCATGTCGGAGTCATTGGCATATCCGGTCATCCGGATGAAGTTCGGCCTTTCTGCAACATCGTGCGTACTACCGTCTCTCTCTTGATCGAACAGCGTAATCAAATGGAAAGTATGGCTCATGAAGCTTCACGTAAAAAGCCTTTATCGAACGACTGCTCAATCAGCCGGGTTCATACTCACAAAAGGTCAAAAAGGAAGCCCTGCAATACCGTATTGATCTGCAATTGCCAACCATTCTTCTATATGTCCGTCTCCCCAAAAACTCCTTGGACGCTGAGACGGAGGTTAACCGCATATTGCTCCAAGTCCCTTCATTCTCTATTGAAGGTGATGGTGATGATCAGATTATTCTGATCCAGAATGAAGTAGACGTTGATCGGATAATCCAGCGTTTGAGACAGATCACACCCACAGCATTCATCGCCGTCAGCCAAAAAGAAGCGAATATCGCCACCGGTTATGAACAGGCCCGGTCTGTGATGAACATTCTGCTGGCGCTTCAGCCAGACTCACCGATCATTCGGTATGAGGATGTACCCTTTCTGGTACGATTCAGCGCGGCTGATCTAACAGCTCATGCCAATATCGTCAGCAAACTTGAGGATACAGCTGACCTGCTGGATACGCTCCGCAGTTTTATCCAACATAACGGCAGTATGACCACGACAGCAGACCATCTCAATATTCACCGCAATACCCTTCAATATCGGCTCAAACGCATACAGACTCTTACGGGCAAAGACCCCCGTAATTTGCTGGAACTCATTGAACTTACACATGGACTACTCGCGTTCTACCAATAGCGTCAGAACAGCTTCGAGAATAGCAAAAGACGAGACACAGATCACCTGATTTCAGGCATATCCGCATCCCGTCTTTTTCAATCGCATACCAGTATGAAACCTATATGACCTCGTACGATCCCGATCGTCACTGATCTAAGATAGTAGACCCAGTTTCAGCACCCTGGCAATATTCTCAGTTGTACGCTCCACATTCTCAGGGCCTTCTCGCAATAATCGCTCCAGATCTGCTGCCCCAGGCACAATACCAAATATGGCGTCAATGCCTTCCGCGTAAAGGGTCTCGATCCCTTCGCCCACACAACCTGCAAGGGCAATTACAGGTTTACCCGCTTCCTTGGCTGCCTGAGCAACACCATAGGGGTCTTGCCAAATTTCGTTTGGAAGTCAATACCGCCCTCCCCGTAAATACCACATCCGCAGCAATCAATTTTTCACGCAACTCAGTATATTCAATGACAATTTCAATCCCTTTACGTAACACTGCCTGTGTAAAAATCAAGAGTCCCGCACCCAGCCCGCCAGCCGCTCCGGCACCTGGCATATCACGGATATCTTTGTGCAACTGCTGTTTTACCACATCTGCATAATGGGACAGGTTCGCATCCAGTTGCTCAACCATCTCTGGGGTAGCCCCTTTTTGTGGCCCAAACACCCTTGATGCGCCATGCTCCCCACAGAGCGGATTGGTCACATCACAGGCGACAATGAACTCCACTTCCTGCAAACGCGCATCCAGACCGGATACATCAATCTGAGCCAGTTGATCCAAAGCCCCGCCACCCCGCGCAAGCGGCTGACCCTGTTCATCCAGAAATTTCGCGCCAAGCGCTTCAGCCATGCCGGCACCACCATCGTTAGTTGCACTGCCACCAATGCCGATGATGATTTTGCGTATGCCAAGGTCCAGACAAGCTCGAATCAACTCTCCCGTTCCATAGGTTGTCGTCTGTAGCGGATCTCGGGTTTCTTTGGTTACGAGATGTATGCCACTGGCCGATGCCATCTCGATGGCCGCCGTTGATCCGTCACCCAAAATGCCATACTGGGCAGTCACTGTCTGACCCAATGGTCCGCTTACCTCTTGCTGGTGAAGGGAACCGCCGGAAGCATCCACAAGGGACTGCACCGTGCCTTCCCCACCATCCGCCATGGGTACATGAATATATCCTGCGGTCGGATATATTTTACGCAATCCTTTTTCCATCGCGATACATACTTCTTTCGCTGTCATGCTTTCTTTAAACGAATCCGGTGCCAGAACAAATGTCTTCTCTCTAGTCCCTACAGTTTCTCTCATCTCTCTCACTCCATCCGTTAGATTAAAGGATAAATCCGTACAGTAACGTCGCTACGATAGCCATCGTGCCACCCACAATTGCCTCATATGGAATCACGCCCATCCGCTGACGAATCGTCATCTTCATGCTATCAGCCGACACGTGGAAGTAATTGCCCTGTGGCAGGGAATCAATGACAGTCGCACCCGTGTGCACCATAACTGCCGCTGCAAGCGGTGCCGTACCCATGTTCAGGATGGCATCACCGAAGGAGCCCGTTGCTAGAATAACACCTGTTGACGTCGAGGCCGTCGCTGCCGCCATCAAAATACCCGCGATTGGTGCGAGGAAGGTACCGGATATTCCAGAGGCTTCAATCAGACCCACCACCTGACCTGACAGATCTGAAGCAGAGATGAGCCCTGCTATTCCGCCTGCACCTACCAGAATGAGCACAGTTGCGGTCATTTTGTTTAATCCCGCTGTTGTATACTTCACAATATTTCTGCCTTGCCCCATCGTCAGCATACCGATGATGCCTGCAATCGGCAGAATGTACATCGCATCCACTTTAAAAGTAGACAATGCTTCAATGCCCGCAATAGAACCGATGGGATTAATCATCAATAGGATGATCGCAACCAAAGGGGCAACAATGGCTTTGCCAAGTGGTGGATACTTCGATGTATCTACATTGCCCTGTTCGGCTTCCTGATCAGAAACCATAACCCCTTTGTTCTTGAGCATTGAAGCTACAAGAACAGTTACAATCAAACCGCAGATGGCTGGAATTACGCCTGCCAGCATAACGTTGCTCAGATCCAGATCGAATCCTCGCGCTGCTGCAATGGTATTGGGATTCGGGGAGATAATGTTTCCCGCCTTGCCTCCACCGGATAAGGCCAGCAGCAATGCCAATTTGGATATACCCATTTTATTACCTACAGACAATGCAATCGGTGCAACGATCAACACGGCTACGGGGATAAATACACCAACTGCGGTAATGATCATCGTAGCCAGCGCCAAGGCGAGAATGGCTTTGCTGCCGCCAAATTTCCGTACAATTGCCTGCGCTATCGTCTCTGCTGCTCCCGATTCCATCATCACACCCGCAAGCACCCCGGCTGCCAGTACACGCAGTACGGTTCCCATGACACTTTGTGTGCCATCTACCAGTATATTTACGGTCTCTTCCAGGTTAGCGCCGCCAATTAAAGCGCCTACAATTGCACCCAGAAATAAAGAATAGACCGGATTCAGCTTCCTCAAAATTAAAATGATGGCAATAGCCAGTCCTGCCAGCGCGCCAATCCAGCTAATTGTTAATGGTTCCATTGTCAATTGCCCCCATGCACTTGTTGAACACGCTTTCATTATAGTTGCTGGAGGCGAGAATAAATATTGATGAAAGGACGAAATTCATTGTGCATTTGCACAATACGAAGGACAGACTATCCTCATCATCACCCTAGAGTACGTTTTCAAAGCTGAAACCCAAGCGAACGGGATTCAAATCCTTCCTCTCACTCACTATTGGAGCAAAGGGTGAAACCGAGCGCTAAAAATCTGAGACGTCTTATTGAGCGGTTAGAAGCGTCCTCAGAAATCTAAAGAACCTGAGACACGTTATATCTGAATAAATAGCCGTTTGCAGCGTTTTTATCAAGGGATTGCGGGAAATAACGTGTCTAATGTTCCTTACATTTTCAAAAGAGGGCCAAGAGGCCAAATAAGACGTCCTGTGTTCCTTAGTAAAGGAGAACACGGTTTTCCATAATATTTTTCATGCTGATATGGGATTTCGAGGGTCCCATCTTCACCAGTGAATCCTGGAACTCGGCAAGTTCTTCAATGGACGCCGTCTGTACCTTGATCAGATAGTTATACTCACCGCTAATCCGATAAACGTCCGTGACTTCGATGGCCTGTTCACAGAACTGGACCAACTCGTCGCAATGCTCTGTTTTGAGCAAAATAAACGTCGTGGTTCCACGGTTTAACCGGGCCAGATTATAGATGGTTGAATATCCCGTTATCACACCTCTTTCCTCCAGTTTCAGGATTCTTTCCTTAACCGAAGGTTGGGACATGTTAATTTCTTTGCTTATCTGTGCAACGGGGATACGTGCATGATGTTGCAGCAAACGCATAATCTGCTGATCGATCTCATCTATCATGTGTTCCATTTGTAAGACCTCCGAGTCATGACCTTATTTAATAAGGTTATCCTGATAAATTAGCTAAAAATAGTTAGATTTCATCTCATTATATCCTTTGATATTGTATGGTTCCAATGCGATATCAGCCCTATAATTTAAACTACAATCTGAAGAAGGAGCGATGTAATGTGAGTGTTATTGGACTTGCACATGTGGCAATTCAGGCCCGAAATTATAAAGATACCCTGGCGTTTTATACAAAAGTATTGGGATTTAAGGTCGGTCACTCCTGGAGTTTGCCTTCCTTCCACATTACCGAGGCATGTATGCTGATCTCTCCGGATCAGCGCACCTGCATTGAGGTATTTGACCCAAAAGCTGTCATTCCCGCCGAGGGTGAACCTGCCACCTCTCCTGAAGCGGTCCGGCACGGCGCACTGTTACATTTCGCCTTTTACGTGCACGATGTAGAAGATATCTATCAGCGAGCGCTCGCTCATGGAGCCAAGGCCTACGTTGAACCGGATTGGATATCGCTTGGCGAACCTGCACTTCGGGTTAGAAATGCGCTTGTCCACAGCCCCAATGGTGAAGTGATTGAATTCCTGGAAGAGGTTGATTTTGACCGATCCTCTGCATCATCTATATGAAGTACACAAACAGCCTGTTGCCTCGTCATCCGTGGCAGCAGGCTATTTCATGATTGGATTTGCTTGGCAAGCATCAGCATACGCACTACCCTACTCTTGCTCTGCATTCCCCAGCGTATACTCGCGTAGCTTTCCTTCATAAACCAGTTGCAATCGTTCACTCTGGCGAAAATCATCCGGTGTCACCAGCGCCGGCAGCTTATTCCACAATTTGATTCCCGAACGCTGTAGAATCTCGGCTACAAATTGGGAGCAGAAGTAGGAGTTGCTGAACTCCACCGGTTCCTTGAGCGTAATGCCAAGCACGCCGAGCAGATTGTACATATATTTCTGACGGCTGCGGATGAAGATGTGCAGCACACGTTTCATCTTTTCCACTTCACGATCCGTCACCTTAAGCTCATATATGACACATGTCGTATTGGGATACTTGCTGTATGTACCTGTCTGAATATCTTCCTTCACAAACCCGCCATTCAGCGGATTGCTCGGATGCTTGCGGCCGAAGCTGTACAGCTCGGTTAACTCCCGGTCAAATGAGATCGATGCGTGATTATATGGCGCTCGGGTATAACTCTGAATAACCTTGGTAAACAGCGTTCCTGTATTCGTAAGCAGGATATAGATGGAGCGTTCATCTGTCATAACAAAATTTCCCCTTATCAAGTTGGCACTATTCCTTCATAATAACATAGGTACCCTATAATGGAATCTTACTTTGAATAAGCAGGTGATCGGTACGTGAGCAGTTCACTCTTTACACTAACGTTAATCTTCACAGCTTTACTTGTGATACATATCGTGTACAAAATTATTGCGAAGCTTCAGCCAAGCAAAGACTATTCAGGCATCGGCCAAAAAATCAAAACCTGGTGGGGTATGTTTGTGATATTCTGCCTCGCTACCCTTTTTAACCCCATCGTGTCCCTGATCTCCCTCATGGTGCTTGCATTCTTCTCACTCAAAGAATACTTCTCCATGATTCGCAGTACACGCAAAGCCGACCGCAGGCTGTTCCTGTGGGCGTATCTGGCGATTCCGGTTCAGTTCTACTGGATCTACATTGGATGGTATGGCATGTTTATCGTGTTTATTCCACTATATGTGTTCCTGGTGCTGCCCTTGCCACGCCTAATTAACAAAGGTACGGTCGGGTTCCTGCGCAGTGTCAGCTCCACACAATGGGGACTAATGCTGATGGTGTTTGGACTGAGCCACCTGGCCTATTTCCCTTTCGCCACACCGGAGTACGGCTCCAAGCTGGTGCTGTTCTTGGTCGTGTTAACACAGCTTAATGATGTGGTGCATTATCTGGTCTCTCTTTATCTGGGCAAACGAAAAGTGGTGCCTACCGCCAATCCTTTTGTCACCTGGGAAGGGTTCGCGTGTGCGTTCATTGTGACGACAGCAACGTCTTATTTCATCCATCCCTACCTGACGCCATTTGATTGGAAATTCTCGCTGTTCATCGGGGTGTTGATCAGTCTGGCCGGATTCTTCGGCAGTCTGACGGTGTCTGTACTGAAGCGAGATCTGTTAATTGGAGATGACAACAAGTTCGATTCTCTCAAAAAAAGCTACCTGAGCCGGGTCGACAGCCTGACCTATACCTCGCCGGTTATGTTCCACGTGGTCCGTTATTTCTTTGACTTTATGTAGCAACTATATAAATTAAATTGAACTAAAAAGTAATTTTTACACTTGCTACTCCGATGACAGAACAACCTTCAGATCGCTGTTATCCCCCGATTTTTTAATCACTTTTATAAAGGTGAAAATCAGGGGATAAAGGCGAAGTTTATGCTTCCGAAGCAGCTTTCCTTTAGAAAGCTTTTAGCTCCGCTTCTTCTGGTTATTTCTGTCCTCTACGTTCTCGTGTAAATCTTCAGTTCAATCTTTATAGATGTAGCAACAGACAGATCGGCGATCTTGTAATTATGTATGTCAAAAAAAGCAGCCCAAGTGGCTGCTTTTCCTGTTCAACAGGCTCCAGACTGAGCCTTCATGATGTGCCTGCTACTTCAACGTAATTTCTTTCTCGGACATGATTTCGTTCCCCTCATCATTCGTGAAGACAAATGTCGCTTTGCCCCGCTCGCCCTTCATCTCATCCGAATAGATAAAGCCGGAGAATTGTCCATTGCCGCTAAAGTAAAAGCCATCTTCTCCATTTCCACCATGTTCAATGGCTTCCTGTAGTGAATTCACAATCGTCACCGTGTTAGACGTCCATCGCATCTCCGTTAGTGTATAGCCCTTCGGAACCTGCTTGATTCCAAAATCAAAACTGTTACCCTCACTCGGTTTCTCCGACTGGTCAATGACGATATCAATCTGCTCAGACGGTTCAGTGGATTCCGATTGAGCCGTAGGATTACCCTCATCACCACTGGCAATGCCTTTGTCATTGTTATTCTTCGCATCCGCATTCGGAACAGAGTTTTCTCCAGCTTCCTCTACGGGTTGCTTCGATTGCGGATAGGCGTGCTCCTGAACCGATTCATTATTATTCTTGGCGCCACAGGCACTAACTAATAGCGAAATACAGAGCACAGACATGCAAAGTGCAGATTTCTTTATATTTATTTTCATCATCTAGTTCTCCCTTCATCCATTTACAGCACATATATCTATATCAGTTGAACTAATCATTTACACGATAACGGAGAGGACAGAAAAAACCTGAAAAAGCGAAGCTAAAAGCTTTCTGGAAGAAAGCTGCATCGAAGCATACGCTTCGCCTTTATCCCCGGATTTTCCCTTTAAGAAAAGGGAATCAAAAAATCTGGGGATAACAGCGATTGGAAGGTTATTCTGTCATCGTAGTGTCAGTGTAAATATTCTTTAGTTCAACTAATATAGCACACCACTTATTAATCACTACACCATATCGTCCCTCATGAAGCTCCATTATATGTAAATGATTAATAAATTCAGTATGTAACTGCACCTCGATGAGTAAAAAAAGAACTCTGTTCATGAAGTCATGCACCGTTTATTTTATCGATCAAACCCAGGCAAGACCAATACTTGTCCAATCTGGATGGCGTTATGCTCGATTTTGTTCACTTTCTTGATAGCTTCTACATACACACGAGTGTCCATCTGCTGAGGTTTATGTACCAATGAAATGCCCCACAGTGTATCTCCCTGAGATACAACGATCTGGTCCCCCGACAACAATTGCTCATCCCCGGCAAATGCAGTGAATACAGCACTACACCCTATGATTATAATTAGAGTTATAGTGACGATCTTCATTAGCCAGGTTGGCGTCTTCACACGCTGCATGAGTTGATCTTTAACATTCATGATGCGGGACTCGGACGTTTTGGTATAAACGGATTCATAAATACTTTTGTACGTGGAATATCTCATTCTAGTCGACCTCCAGACTTTCATTCCGCTAATCTTTAATTTTATGTTTACCTATGTATTTTTCCTATAACAATGAATGATCAATAATTATATTTTTCACTATATAGGTATCTTTGCCTAAGTAACCCTACACTGATAGGTCTATACTACCAGTTCACTCTAAACAAATTCTGAACAACCGAATTTCAATGTGATATCCAATTTAATCTATCCAATATTCATGCCTGATTTTCGGCGATGCTTGCTGCAACGTTTTTCTATAATAGGTTATAGATAAAGATTCTAATGAGTAAGGACGTGCCCCCATGATTTCTGCTGATCTGAAGGAACAATATTACGAGGCACTTGTGGCCAAGGATTCGGAATACGAGGGTTTATTCTATGTTGGAGTCCGAACCACGGGTGTGTTCTGTCGTCCCACATGCCCTGCGCGAAAGCCAAAATTCGAAAACTGCGAATTCTATGAGACGGCTCAGCAGGCACTTCTGGCCTCTTATCGCCCTTGCCAGCGCTGTCGCCCGCTCTCTCACCCCAACCAAGTATCCGATGTCGTTCGCATATTAGTAGAAGCTGTGGAGAACAATCCGGAGAAACGCTGGAAAGGACAGGATTTCAAGGAACTCTCCATCGATGAATCCACGGCGCGCCGACAGTTCAAGAAGCGGTTCGGCATGACCTTTGTCGAATATGCCCGTGCCCGCCGCATGGGACTTGCACTAAAAAATATTCGCTCCGGTCGCACCGTGATTGATAGCCAATTATCTACCGGATATGAATCAAGCAGCGGCTTCCGCGATGCCTTTTCACGGATCATGGGTGCTGCCCCTACACAAGTCGATGAAGGACATATCCTAAAAGCGTCCTGGATTGACACCCGCCTCGGCCCGATGATGGCCATTGCAGATGAGGAGTCGCTATATTTACTGGAATTTGTGGACCGCAGAGGTCTGGAACGCGAAGTTGAGCGTCTGCGCAAACGAACCAAATCAGCGATTGTACCCGGCACTACAGCTCCCATCCAGTCCATTGAGCGTGAACTAAACGAGTACTTTCAAGGTATTCGGACAGCATTCGACACACCGTTGTTCTGTTTAGGAACACCATTCCAAAAGCGTGTGTGGGACGAGTTGCTGGCCATTCCGGCTGGTGAAACGAGGTCATATCAGGAGATTGCAAATGCACTGGGAAAACCGACTGCTTGCCGAGCTGTGGCACAGGCGAATGGGGCCAATCAGCTTGCGATTGTGATTCCATGTCACCGTGTAATTAATGCCAGTGGCGAACTGGGTGGATATGGCGGGGATTAACTCGCAAAAACTGGCTTTTGACTCACGAGAAACAAAAACAGGGTAGCTGAAAAACAGAATAAAGTAATGAAGTACGCATCAAATGTCCAAAGGAATGCATGATATAACAAAGGAGAGTCAACATAATATGAGTACCTTAGAAGAAAAAGCAGCGTTGTTCCAACAATACCATGTGAAAGGAAAACCACTTGTTCTGGTCAATGTGTGGGATGCCGGAAGTGCGCAAGCCATTCAATCCGCTGGAGCAACGGCCATTGCTACCGGAAGCTGGTCCGTTGCTGCGGCCCACGGTGAACGCGATGGTGAAGCCCTGCCATTCCATCTGGTGCTTGCCAATCTCGCACGGATTACAGCGAGCGTCGATATGCCTGTAACGATCGATATAGAGGAGGGTATGGGAGGTTGGTGTCAGAAGTGAAGCAAAATATCCTGCAAGTCATCGATCATGGTGCTGTAGGAGTCAACATTGAAGACCAACTTCCCACTGGCTTGGGATTGTACTCTGTGGAGGAGCAGTGCACGAGACTGTCCGCCGCCCGGGAAGCTGCGGAGCAGGCAGGCATACCGTTGTTCATTAACGCCCGCACAGATATTTTTCTGCAACATGCACCTGAACACCATAACCACTCCCTCCTAGAGGAAGCACTTATACGTTCGAGCCAATATGCAGATGCAGGAGCCAGTGGTCTGTTTGTACCCGGTTTGCAGGATCACCAACTGATTCAGGAATTGTGTGAGCGTTCATCGCTGCCAATTAACATTATGGTTACGTCTCCTGAACCTTCACCAAAACAACTTGCTGCACTCGGTGTAGCTCGCGTAAGCTATGGACCATATCCTTATCTGCAAGCTATGGAACATCTGAAAGAACTGGGGAGAAGTATTTTATCGGGAAATTAACTGGAGGGCATGTTATAATCACCTCTATTGAACATTTACAGGAGGCAATTATGCTTAACGTGGAACAAAAGCTTGAAGTGCTACAATCGTATCCCCAACTGCAACGCAAAGATGTTTCTCTCGGTCGTGTTAATTTCCACTACGAGGATAGTGCGTATGATAAAAAAATTGTTGCTCTCCATATTCACCCTAACGGTAACGGTTATATCTATGCAGGGTTACTGCCCAACTATGAGACCGATGCTAAAGGATTCGTCAATATTCGTGATTACTCCGAAGCAGATCTGCGCACCTTGTTAGATGAAACGATCCAAGCGATGTCTCACAATCCCAACGCAGTTGAATTCCAAGAGCCAGAACAAGTAAAAGCTGTTGCTCCTGCCTTGTCTACAACCTCTACGGGTGGCGGAACATGGGTCGATGAAGATGGACATACGCTCACTTTAAAATACGAAGATGACATGTGGTATGTGTATTCCGGTGTTAATCTGGATATGGCTTTTGAAACGCGTAGTGAAGCCGGCGAGTACCTCAAGGACGAAGGATTCAAACCGCAAGCTCAGGCTTAAGGGATACACCTTCATTTTGAATTGCGTACAAAGATTGCCGAATAGGTATATTCAGTGATTTAGGATGATACAAAAAACACGAGGCGTGTTCGCACTCGTGTTTTTCAGATTACAGGAAGTTTCGCTTAAATTCCTTGCCTATATAAGTTGAACTAAAGATTATTTACACTGACACTACGATGACAGAACAACCTTCCAATCGCTGTTATCCCCAGATTTTTCGATCCCCTTTCTCATGGGAAAATCCGGTGATAAAGGCGCACGCTTCGCTTTTTCAGGTTTTTTCTGTCCTCTCCGTTATCGTGTAAATGATTAGTTCAACTTATATAGATTCCTTTATAACTGTTTCCTGTCAGTCTTTTTTGGATTTCATGGTAAGCGGCGCATTCTTCATCATCGGGTACGTAGATAGAAGTAGCGCACCACCAATACATCCCAGAACGGTGAACAGTGTCATCATATTCACACTCGCAAACCACTTCATCCACTCCCCGAAATCTGCGAAGACAACGATCAGTGTCATAATTAGACCTACCCCAAAGAACATAATGAAGAAGTTACGCATCCCCAAGCGCATCCAACAAACCGTTGGGAAGACAGAGATTCCCAGTACGAGAAAGCCACACATCAGATCGATCCACAGGTAGGATAAGAAATGATATTCGCTTGAATACAACATGCCCGGTTGATAAAGGGTTACATCAACAATTCCTTTTTCCTGAAGCAGGTGTATGAATAAATACGCCACATGCAGGATGACCATGGTGCCTGCAACCATCCATACCGAGTTCATATAGAAGGATTTCATGAATTGAATTCGTGTACTGCCCATACCAATCGCAACAGGAAACAGTGTAATAATTCCCCCGATTGCAAACGTACATATCCCTCCGTACATGGGACCAAACAGTTGCGTGGTATACGAGACATCAAATATGAAGCCAATGGCCAGATATACAACGGTGAGCATTAGAGCGATGGATGAAAATATGCCTAGATACAAACGCATATCATCGCGAATCAGTCGATTCGTACCTTTTACTGCGTTCATGGTTTAACCCCTCTTGATTACGGGTCCTGTTAACCAAATAATCTTGTAATGTCGCTTTCTCAATGGAAAGACCCTGCGAATGAGCGATATCCTTCCACATTTTCGAGTAGGGCTCATCAATCATCACTTTTACAGTCGATCCCATCTGGGAAGATTCGATAACTTTAACATCTGCTGTGACTTGGTTGATATCATCAATTCTCCCTGTTAGAAGAACTCCTTTTTCGCGCATCTCTTCCATCGGTTGATTTAACAACACCTCTCCGGCTTGCAAAACGATAAGGGACTCACATAAAGGCTGAATCTCCTCAATATGATGGCTGGATATCAGAATCAGACGCGGGTTATCTTCATAACTTTCCAGTAACGCATTATAGAAGAATTTACGCTTCTCAGCATCGAGCCCATTGGTGGGTTCATCCAGAATGGTTATCTTTGCATTACTGGCAAGACCCAATATAATCTGAGTGGCAGTCTTCATGCCTTTCGAAAATTTAATGATCTTTTTCTTCGCCGGTAGTTCGAACACATCCATTAAACGCTCCGCCAAATCCTTATTCCACTGCGGATGAAAATATTGCCCCATTTGAACCATGTCACTAACCGTCCAGTTTTTCCCCAGGGGATGATTCTCCTGGATGTAGCACAGATGCTCTTGGGCAGCCAGATTATTATAGGGGTCTTGACCCATGATCTGAACGGTTCCACTGTCGGGGCGGTTATGCCCTGCCAGTAAACTCATCATGGTTGTTTTACCTGCTCCATTTCTTCCCCAGATTGCACTAATGATTGGCTCACTCTCATGTAGCGTAACCTGGTTCAGAACGGGCGTCTTCTGGTAGCTGTAGTTGACCTGCTCCATATGAATCATAACTCACTCTCCTTATCCTTCTTGCCGCGAATCAGATCAATAATCATGTCTTCATTCATGTGAATCCGTCTGGCTTCTTCAAGTAAAGGCTTGATGTATTCTTCATAAAAATCTTGCTTCCGTTCAACGAGCAATGCTTCTCTTGCTCCCTTTGCAACAAACATTCCAACACCTCGCTGTTTGTATATAATCCCCTTGTCCACGAGTTCCTGCAGCCCTTTGCGGGCTGTAGCCGGATTGATATTGTAGAAGCGTGACAGTTCATTGGTTGAGGGAACCTGTTCTTCCACCTTCAATCTGCCCTCCACAATATCGTCCATAATCATCGTGGCAATCTGATGAAAAATAGGCTGAGATTCATCCAAAGTCGATTTCATGTGCTTCCAACTTTCATACGTATTCATTAGTCAGTTAGTCGGTTAGTCGGTTAGTTACTCATGTAACTAACTATAGTATACAAAAACGCAAATGTAAATAGGCGAACTTAATTCATTGCCTTTCCTACCTTGGCTCTGTTGTATTGATTAATAAGACCGTCCAGGACTACGGATTGCTGGATCACTTCCGGATGAAGCAGACTACCGTATTCCATATGCATGCGATATAACAACTGTCTGGCATCTTCGATCCGTGATATCAAATCCAGGCAATCCATAGTATCCCTCCTTTTTGTCATATTTTAGTGTATTATGCCAATCATAAGCGCATGTGAGATACGACATACTTATTCTTCCACTTTGATACACACAAAAAGAACGCTCCTGAAATGAATTCAGAAGCGTCCATTGGTTCAGGCTTATGTCCCTAAACCGTGATCATTTGTTCGGTAAATTGAAGGGTCTGGATTCTCCACAGTCGGGACAGGTCCAGTAACAGGAGCTACAATGCTCACCACTATACTACATGTAACTATCAGCAAAGCCAGCTTTCTCTTCATTGAGTTTCTGCACCTCACCAATCAAGATTTTGTACTGCTGTATAGCTGTGTCAGACGCATATTCCCTGTATTGCTCAAACAGTCCGACACCTCTAAGCATACCTCGTCCATCGCTAATTTCAATAGAAAATCTCAAGCTGTTCAGTACAAAATCTAATCCCTCCGCAAACCTGTCTTTTTTAAGACAATACGTGCCTAATCCAGCTAAAAGACGAACGTAGCGATCATCGGTTACCTGCTTGCTTACTTTCCCTATCCGATTTCTCTGTTCATGATAAGTGA
This sequence comes from Paenibacillus sp. OVF10, assembly GCA_022836915.1. Lineage (GTDB taxonomy): Bacteria > Bacillota > Bacilli > Paenibacillales > Paenibacillaceae > Paenibacillus. Next base: position 478,739 of record CP094668.1, read on the forward strand.
AGTATGGCTCATATTGATTGAGTACATGATCTATGTTCATATCATAACGGTTAGCAGCCGTTACAATATCACAAAGCGCTGGAAATATCTCATTTTCCTTCGTTGAGATATACGCGAGGTAGTCAGGTAATACTTCAAACTGCCCAGCCATTAATTGATATATATAACGATTACCCTCAGCCCATTCCTGAAACTGATGAATAACCACTTTTTCTTCAGGTTCAGGCTCTTTCACCCAACTGTAATCGGAGTATAATGCAACATACTTCAATGCCATTTCATAGTTATTCAAGTGGAAGTGGGCACTTCCGCAGGCTAAATACGCATACATAATATAAAAAACGATAGGTCGTTTGGTCTCTTCTTGTTTCCTTCGGCCATTCATCTCATAATGGATGGCTGCTTTCACCTTCAGCTTTTCAGATAGTTCCTGAACTTTGCTCCATCTGTGAAGTGATGCAAATGCATTAATTAGTTCGTTAAGCGCATCCAATTGATAGCGCTCATCCAGCCGATCCACATAATATTCGAACCGGGCTGCGATAATCAGATTCCGCTGCTGATCATTGGTCAGTCCCAACCGGAACAGTCGATACTGACAGAGTGCAAGCCGCTCGGAATGTTGCATTTTCTCACTTTCAGCAATGTTTTCATATAGAAGGATGGCTGGTTTGAATTTACCCGCTTGGTAGAATTCTTCAGCCACATCAAATAACAAAGGAATATAGGATAGATTATCCATCATCAGACGAATAACCTCTTCAATACAGTCCAACTTGTCCAACTCGGCACAGCGATGAAGGAAGGGTCCCAGTCTTCGCCAGTCCGGGGTCGCGTGTACAAAACACTCGTCTATGTATAACTCATAGAAGTAACCTTCTTCCAGTCTCATGGCGGAAGTGATGCGATCCAACTGCTGCATGGCAATAGGCCGATTTTTATTCAAAATATTGCTGAGCGTACCCGAATTAATCCCTGACGTTTCCGAAAAATGACTAATGGACATCTGTTCACGCTTCAGATAACTTTCCAAGTGATCGCGTATCGTGGTTGTCGACTCCAAACGAACACCACCCTCCAAAATAAAAAACATAAACGGGATTATCGGTATGCAAAAGTAATTATATGTAATTAAAAAGTATCGGTCAATATAATAATTTCAACTAATTTGTATTAATTACATTTTAATCCTTTAATTAAGCCACAAATCTCTATCCTTATTTTATATCGGAAACGCGCCTGACATCAAACCTGAAAATAGACAAAAAACACGAGCCATCTACGGGCTCGTGTTCTCAACTGACTCAGCAGTCATCATGCTCACTATAACTTGGATTTAAGGCAGTATATTGCCTGCCGCACGGTAAATTTCATACCACTCTGGACGCGTAAGATGAACATCTCCTGCTTTTACACAGTCTTGCAGACGTTCGATATTCATCGTGCCTGTCACAGGTTGCATCTGCGCAGGGTGACGAAGCAACCATGCGATTGCAATCGTTGTATTGCTCACGTCATACTTCGCAGCAATCTCGTCAATCTTTGCATTCAATTCCGGGAACTTGTCACTACCCAGGAATACACCTTCAAAGAATCCGTACTGGAACGGGGACCACGGCTGAATGGTGATATCATGCAGACGACAGTAATCAAGAATGCTACCGTCACGATTAACCGCGGCATCGTTCTCCATGTTCACGTTGATGCCACTGTCAATCATCGTCGTATTGGTAATACTCATCTGCAACTGGTTGGCTACCAGTGGCTGTTTCACGTATTTCTTCAATAATTCGATCTGGTTCGGATTCTGGTTCGATACCCCGAAGTGACGCACTTTACCTTCGCGCTCCAGTTGATCAAAGGCTTCAGCCACTTCCTCCGGCTCAACCAATGCATCAGGACGGTGCAACAGCAGAACGTCAAGATATTCCGTTTTCAGACGTTGCAGGATGCCATCGACTGAGTTCAGGATGTGTTCTTTGGAGAAATCAAACATGCCTTTGCGAATACCGCATTTGGATTGAAGAATCATATTTTCACGAACTTGGGGATTCATCTGTACCGCTTCGGCGAAGATCTCCTCACATGTTCCTGTACCATAAATGTCGGCATGGTCAAAGAAATTCGCGCCAACCTCCATTGCAGAACGAACAAAATGTTCGGCTTCCTTACCGTCTAGTGAATTAATCCGCATGCAGCCCACCGCGACTACAGGTACTTCTAGTGCACTGCTGCCCAATTTAATGGTTCTCAAGATGTTTTCCCTCCATATTCGAATATTATCGTGTATCTTACCTTTGATTGTGACATATATCTGCAATCGGTTTCAATAGATTTATCCTACTTTCATATGGAGAAATGATAGGTTCTTCATTTCAGCCTATAGATCCAAAAGAATAAGTTATACTTCTTCCGGTATGATAACCTCAATGTGCCTTGGCAGGACACGGATATGAATCGGCAGGGCAGGACCTTCTTCCCCATCTACATTGGTGCGAATGGCTTCGTCTGAGCGAACATAAACTTCTTTCGCTGTAAAATAGTCCACGTCCTTATGGTCTTTCAGATTGCCAAAAAACAGGGAAGTACCTAGTGTGAGGCTGTTGAACACACTGATGTTGCGAATAACAAAACAATGTATCAGGCCATCATCCACCTCAGCATCCGGGGACAACTTCTGGAATCCTCCAACCGAATTGGTCAGCGCCGCCAGAAAAAGTGGCGATTCCCCTCCCAGATCTGTCCGTCATATTCGATGGTTAGATGATTGGCTGGTGTATTCACCAGGTCTTTCAAGCCTTCTTTGAGATATGCGAATGAACCCAACTTCGACTTCTCTTCCGAGGATACGGAGAACAGAGCTTCTGCCAAAGAACCTGCAGCCACAACGTTGGCAAACAGGCGATCATTGATTTTCCCCAAATCCACGATATGGGTCTGATTCGAACGTAACTGCCTAATGGCTTCTTCCGGGTCAAGCGAAATATTCAGCGCACGTGCAAAATCATTCACCGTACCTAGCGGTATAACGCCTAATCGGGGACGATGATCCTGATCCATCATGCCGTTAATCGTCTCATGTAGTGTACCGTCGCCTCCGATGGAGATGACCAGATCACAGCCGTCTTTGCAGGCGCTAAGGCAGTAGTTGGTGGCATCACCTTCCCCGGCCGTCTCATTAACAACCACCTCATACTGCTGTGACTCCAGAATTTCTCTGACTTGGGACACATACTGCTCGGCCTCTTCCTTACCTGACGATGGATTACTAATGATCATGGCTTGGCGCATACTCACATCTTCCCTCCAAAATGGCATCTTTACTTCATCTTTACCCGTTTCAAGGGTGGATTGAATAGGGTCGGCGGGAGATGTTTTATTTTTTTGATAAACATGTCTCTGAAGAGTGCAGATCAGGGTTTGTTTCATATAGAATAGAAGTATAGGAATACCTCTTACGAAATTTCTTGTTCCTTTTTCCTGTTGACGGGTTAATAACTATAGATGTGCTTTTAGCCGAACCTGCAAAAATTAAACAGATTGATTTACACATAGCACTCCGATTGACAGAACAACCCTACGATTACTACTGTTCGGAGTATTTTATATTTTTATATCATCGGAATCGGAGGGAATGCATGCAATGAGAAGAATGACGCTACTATTTCTAGTATTCATCCTGAGTCTCGGGGCATCGGGGCAAGCCATGGCTTACACAACTACGGACTTGGGCGAGGGAATCATTGAAGATCCCGCTTTGGAGGACGGACTGAAGTTAATCCTGAACAAACCTCTGGATGTACCATTAACTTCAACGGATCTGGAGCAGCTTGAGGTGGTAGATCTAAGCAATGCAGGTATTCACAGCCTGACCGGTCTCGAATATGCAACCAACCTGACACACCTCCGATTATATGGGAATGAGATTGAGGATCTCACACCGCTGGAGCACCTAACCCAGCTTCGCGAGATCGATGTTCGCAACAATTACATTACATCCATAGACGCACTTACTGAATTAAAAGACTTGGGACGGCTGTACATCAGCAACAATTCCATTTCTTCCATAGAGGTTGTACGTGGGTTCAACCGATTACATACGTTCCACGCCAGCGGTAACCAGATTGCCAGTCTTGCGGCCCTCTCAGATGCGGATGCACTGAAGTGGCTTGAGATCTCGAACAATACGATTAACGATCTGACACCGCTCATGGGTAAAACACGGCTCCAACAACTCAATGTAGCAAACAACCAGATTCAGACGCTGGACGTACTGGCTGAATTGCCTAATACACTGCGGAATCTGAATGTGGCAGGCAACCAAATTACGGATCTGACACCACTGGAGCACATGACACGTCTTCGGACACTTGATATCTCTGGTAACCAAGTACAGCACCTCAAGGGGCTTGAGGGACTGACTGGGCTGACGGAGCTGAATGCAGAGTCCAATCAGATCTATGATCTGGAACCTTTACGGCAGCTTTCCAGCCTGGACGTATTAAAATTATCCAACAACCGGGTGTGGGATCTGACACCGATTGCAGGTTTTACGTTTACCCGTGATCAGTCAGCGACAAATGTTATACAGGATATCTCGGCCTCCACCTCGTTATCCTCTGGTATTCAGACCTCTGTCTCAGAGGTTGAGCCTGCGGGGCTTACGGTGCAGAACAACTATCTGGATGTCGCAAGTGGCAGTCAGACGATGCAGCTTCTGAACCGGATGAATGTGCGGGAGCAGAAACGAACGCCGCAGGGCAGCTTCCAGCGTCTGATTGAAGGGTCCACCACTGCCTATGTAGGAGATCACGCTTATGCACTGGATGCTGCACCTTTTATCGATGAAGGCCGGACCTATGTGCCTCTGCGTTTTGTCTCGGAGCAGTTAAATGCCCGTGTGAACTGGAACAGCGGTACGCGCGAAGCTGTGATCACACAGAATGACAAGACCATCCGTTGGAGCGTGGGTAACAAACAAGTTGTCGTGAATGATACGCTTGCGATCAATGATGCTCCTCTTCTGATGAAAAATGGTAAAGCTTTTGTACCGGTACGATTCATTTCAGAGCAATTCAATACCTCTGTTGGTTATATCGGAAGCAGCAAAACGATTCTGATTTTTGAAAATAAACAGCTTGGTGAGAGTGCACAGCCTTAAGAAAAACATAGCGAAAGTCCCCGTCTGAACAATCAGCGGGGATTTTTGTTGTGTTATGACAGTTCCGTAATGACATTGGATAATGGTATATGGACATCGCCGATCACAAGCAAATTGCAGCATACGATCTGTCTGTGCGGTTACGAACTCGTAATGCTTTATCTTGGATTAGGGTAAATTTCACACGGTTTAGCATATCTTCTTTTGCCGTGGGAGTTGTTATACTGAACGTAATATATATATGACAACTGAGGTTCAATCGAGGAGGAAATTCACATGACATTCATGCTCACTGGTTATTCCACAACCCAAGACAACCCGTGGAGAGAGCTATCTTTTGTGCTGACTAATGAAAGCGCTAACTTAAAACTGACGGGTGAGCAACACCAGCTTGTAGAAGGGTTTGGCGGATGTTTCAACGAGCTTGGTTATATTGCTCTATCCCACTTGAATGAGGAGCAGCGCCATGAGGTATTTCACTCTCTCTTCCATCCAGAGGGTGAGCACAAGTTTAACATCTGTCGCCTGCCGATCGGCGCAAGTGATTATGCAGAGCAGTGGTACAGCCACAACGAGGTGGACGGCGATGTGGCCATGGAACACTTTTCGATCAAACGTGATTTCAAATATCTGATTCCTTACATCAAGGAAGCTCTGACTTATAACCCAAACCTGCAATTCTTCGCCTCGCCATGGAGTCCGCCAACGTGGATGAAGTCACCCAAAGCCTATAACTATGGGACACTGCGCTGGGAGAAAGATATTCTGGAGGCCTACGCCCTGTATTTCGTAAAATTTGTACAGGCTTACCGCGAAGCAGGCATTACAATCCATCAGGTGCATGTGCAGAACGAAGTGATTGCAGATCAGAAATTCCCTTCTTGCATGTGGACAGGTGAGCAGCTTCGTGAGTTTATCGCTGATTATCTGGGCCCCGCTTTTGACCAACACGGTCTGGATACAGAAATCTGGCTGGGGACGATCAATGCCCCTGATCCATGGGAGGAATTAATCAAGAAAAAAACAAATGACTTCGATGAGTACGCCGGCCTTGTCCTGAGTGATCCAAAAGCCTATTCCTATATCAAAGGTGTTGGGTATCAATGGGCTGGCAAAAATGCGATTCAACGTACCGCGGCGAGTTATCCGGAGCTGCGGTATATGCAGACTGAGAACGAATGCGGTGATGGCAACAACTCATGGAACTACGCCAAATATGTATATAACCTCTACCAGCACTACTTCAGCAACGGAGTGAACGCGTACATCTACTGGAACATGGTTCTGGAACCCAAAGGCCGCAGCACATGGGGCTGGGAGCAAAACTCCATGATCACCGTAGATCCGGACAATAAGGAGGTTACTCGGAACCCCGAGTATTATGTGATGAAACACTTCGCTCATCATATTGTTCCTGGTGCTCGAAGAGTCGGCCTGTCAGGCGCGTGGAGCGGGAAATCCGTTGCTTTCCGCAACCCGGATAACAGTCTCGTGATTGTCATCAACAATCCATTCCAGGCCCCTCGTGACCTGTATCTAACCCTTGAAGAAGGACATACCCTACACATGAACCTGGAGGCAGATTCGTTCAACAGCATGGTTATCCAACCGAAATAATTGATCCAACACATCGTTAAAAATGCATACATTAATAGCGTCAGGCCCAAGAATTCCCGGGGCCGGCGCTATTTTTCAGAGGCCAGACCATGCTTATTGTCACCATGATTACTCCTGTAGAACACAAGCCGAAGACGACTTAAAGATATGACGTTTCACCTTTTATATTTACAAATCTATAAATCTAGATATAATATAATCCAGAGAACTTACTCTCATGTCCATCATATTATAGGAGGAAAAGCAGTTTCATTTTAGCATATTATATCTACTTTTCTGTATATTTAAATCAATTGGAGGTACGCTTTACATGAAATCACAACAGGTCAACCCGCTCCTTATCCTGATTCTGGCACTCGGTGTATTCGGGATCATTACAACAGAAATGGGAATTGTGGGGGTACTGCCTCAGGTTGCGCATAAATTCGGTATCTCGGCTGCACAGGCAGGATGGCTGGTCAGTATATTTGCGCTGGTCGTAGCCATTGCGGGTCCCTTTCTCACCTTGCTGGCGTCCGGAATTAATCGCAAAATCATCCTTTTAACCGCTGTGCTGATGTTTGCCATTTCGAACATCGTCTATGCCTACGCCACAACATTTGATACCATGCTTATCTTCCGTATCATTCCCGCGTTATTCCATCCCGTCTTCTTTTCCGTAGCCTTGGTCACCAGTGCCCAACTCGTTCCGGCAGAGAAAAGCAGCCAGGCCGTCGCCAAAGTATTCACCGGAGTTACCGCGGGCTTTGCCTTTGGCGTGCCGCTGACATCGTATCTTGCTGAACGCCTATCTCTCGAAGTCGCCTTTCTGTTTGGAGCGATGGTCAGTGTGGTCGCCTTTGTCGGAATTTGGATCTGGTTACCCTCAATGCCCGTGAAGGAAAAGATGTCCTATGGTAAGCAGCTTGGTATTCTGCGCAAACCCGGGTTATGGCTGAATGTTGCCGCAGTCATTTTTATATTCGCCGCCATGTTCTCTGTATACAGCTATTTCGCCGAGTATCTTGGGCAAGTCACTCAAATGAGCGGATCATGGATCAGTGTCATGCTGACCGTCTTTGGTGTCGTCATGATTATCGGAAATTTGGGGTTTGGACAGTTTCTGCGTAAGAGCGTGGTCCGAACTGTCCTCATGTTCCCCCTGCTGTATGTAGCAGCTTACGCACTCGTCTATTGGGCCGGTCCTCACTTCATATGGATGGTTATTGTAGTCATCCTCTGGGCATCCGTGCATTCAGGAGGATTGATTGTTAGCCAAACCTGGTTAACCGCTGAAGCGCAGGATGCGCCTGAATTCGGCAACAGTTTGTATGTATCCTTTTCTAACCTTGGTATTACCCTGGGTACTGCCATCGGCGGCTGGTTCATCGCAAATCTGGGAATACATCAACTGATCTGGAGCGGAATGATCTTTGCACTGATCGCTTTTGTATTGGTTTGGATTAAAATTAAATGCTTCCCTGCACCATGAATTGCCGAACACTGTTGAGACAAAGCATTAACACAAATAGCGCCATATTCCCATGCTTAACATGTAGAACAGGCGCTATTTGGTGTTATATGATTACCGGATTTGCAAGAGATGCTCAGACTTGTCAAAACGCAAGCTTAAGGATTGTTCGCCAGGTAATTTCTCAGCCATTGCATAGCCGGACGTTCTGTACCGTTGCTATTGACCAAGTGGGAGCCTGCCTGCCAAGTTTGATTTTGGTTGTAACCCCACAGCGTCACACCTTTAACAGCAGAGTGTTTCCACAGCACAGGGAATTTTTGCTGATAACGTTGCAATTGTGTATTGTCGTCACCTGTCATATCCAGCTCGGATACATAGATTGGCAACCCTGTAGCTGCAAGCTTGTTCAATACCGTGTTCATCGTGCTCACAGAAACGTTGTCCATATTGAAGTAATGCGCTTGGATTCCAATACCATCAACTAGACCTCTGTTTTTCAAAAGGTTGATAATCTGGATATATTGGTCCGCTTTAGCGGGATCACCGATAATACCATATTCATTAATTAACAATTTGGAGTTAGGGAAGGCTTGTCTCGCCTGTTGGAATGACCAGATAACCCAATCCCAACCCGTTGCCCCATCTCCACCAATGGCATTGCGATAGGATGGTTTCGCATGCAGAGGTTCATTTACCACATCAACAAAGGCAGACTTCGAATACCGCTGTCCTGCGGCTTTAATCCATTGTGTCACTTCAGCCTTCTGATCTGCGGCTGAGAGACTGTTAATCCAATTTGGCTGTTGATTTCCCCATACGAGCGTATGGAACTTGAACGGGAACCCGTTGTTGTTAGCATAGTTGTAGGCCATGTCCGCCTGGCCCCAATTCATTACGTTGCGTGTGCCTTCAACAGCATCCCACTTGGTAGAGTTCTCCGGAGTTACCTGATTCCAATATGGGCTAAAATTCGAAGGAACCTGGTTGGCAATAATATTGCCCAGAAATTTGCTACCTTTCGCCAAACCAGCACTCACACTACCAACCGCAACAGAAGCAGCGAGAATCCCTACCAATGCCAGTGAGCCGACTGTTTTAAACCACTTAGACTTAATCAATGATTTTCCTCCTTAGATTCATTTTTTGTTAAGCGCTTACAAACATCATTTTACTGGATAATTTTGGTTTTTAACACCTGTCAAATTATAGTATTTTATTGTAAAAAAATAGAGTTTAGTGATTTTTCTGAAGCTATTTATATATTCATTCTCTTAAATCCAACATAACTCTTACAGTGCGAGTTCAAAAAGTTTGGTTTTCAGTACCGAGAAGATGGAATGAAGTTAGAAATGGAGTAGCGGAGCGTAGGGAAAACTACGTGAGCAACGGACATTTCGGCTGAATTTCAACTTCGATGCTGATGATGCCGCTAGGCATGATTCGTAATCAAAAGCGGACTTTTTGAACAACCTCTTACATTGGAGTTTACATTCACCACATGTTTATCTAGTATAAAATGATACATATCTTTACATACACTAGATAACAAGGGAGATTACAACATGCGCAAAATTTCAACAAAACGTTTCGCCGGATGGCCCCTATCATTCCTCTTATGTGCCTCCATTTTGTTCGCCCCTTTTGCTTCCACTCCGGTTCAGGCTGCTGAGGCAGACAAGGAAACCAAGATCACGTTGCTGGGTACATCGGATATACATGGTCGATTCATGCCGTGGGACTATGCTCTGGACGGTCCAAATCCAACTGGTAGCATGACACAGCTCTACACGATTGTGAAAAAAGTCCGTGCGGAGAATCCCAATACAATCCTGCTGGACGCAGGAGACATGATTCAGGATAACTCGGCTGAGTTGTTCAATGATCAACCTCAATCTCCCATGATGGTTGCAATGAACGAGATGAAATATGACGCATGGGTCATGGGTAACCATGAGTTTAACTTTGGACTGGACGTACTGGAGAAGATCTCTTCCCAATTCAATGGACAGCCTCTCGTGGGTAACATTTTCAAAGAAAACGGCGACCGCTACATGCCTGCCTATACGATTATCGAGAAAGACGGAATCAAAGTGGGTGTCATTGGAATGAACACACCTATGATTACCGAGTTTGAAAAAGGGACGGATCACCTGGACGGTATCATCGTCAAAGATCCTGTGGAAGAAACCAAGAAGGCCATTGCTGAGTTGAAAGGCAAAGTCGATGTCATGGTTGGACTCATGCATATGGGATTGGATAACGAGAACGGAAATCCGGGCACCGGAGTGACGGATATCGCCAACGCCAACCCGGAGCTGGCTGCCATTTTTGCCGGACACATGCATACCTTGATTGAATCCCAAACGGTTAACGGCGTATTGATCTCCGAACCGAATAAATATGGCTCACATATTTCACGAATCGATCTGACATTTGAAAAAGACGGCGACAAAGTTGTGCTGAAAAGCAAGGAAGCTCAAGCTCTCGCTGTAAAAGCAGCCGACGGAACATATGAAGTCTCCGATCCTGCGCTGGAAGAGACTTTGCACCCATTCCACGAGTTCGCTCGTGCCGATGCCAATATTGAAGTGGCTGAACTGAAAGGAACGAACCTGGTGCCTGCTGATGAGATTAAGGGTATCCCTGCGGTGCAGATCCAGGAAACACCTTTGTCTGACTTTTTCACCGAAGTGATGTTGCACTACAGCGATGCCGATGTGGTCGCGCACCAGATTGATAACGACAAGGCCAAGCTGGATATAGGCCCGATTAAGAAAAAGGATATTGCGTTCAACTACCAATACACCTTTGGTGAAGTAACCGTATATGAAGTAACCGGACGTGATCTGAAGGATTACATGGAGTGGTCTGCGGGGTACTTCAACTCCACACGCCCGGGTGATGTGACCATCAGTTTTGATCCGAAACGACGTGCTTCCAAATACAGCACCGATGATTTCTTCGGCGGCGTAACGTATGAGATTGACCTGACCAAACCATACGGCAGTCGGATTACAAATCTCAAGTACAGCAACGGTACGACAGTAAAAGAAGACGATACGTTGAAACTTGGCATGAACGCCTATCGAATGGAAGCGCTGATTGCCAAAGGCGGAGCCATGGAAGGGCGCAAGTTCAAGCAGCTCTGGTCCTCCAAGGATGCTTCGGCATTTGGTGAGATTCAAGGCACAATTCGCAACCTGTCCATCGCCTATCTGAAAGATGTCATGAAAGGTGTCTACGAACCGAAGATTCAACACAACTGGAAAATCACTGGCGTAGACCTGACTGCACCGGAGCGTGCAGATGTGGTGGAGTTAATTAACGATGGCATCATGTCTGTGCCAACAACAGAAGATGGCAAGTACACCAACATTGCCTCCATTAACATTTTGGATACGGTGACTCAGGAAGAGATTGATACGCTATCTGCCAAAGCAGATGTGAGTGCGGCACAATTCGCAGGCGTGAAAACCAAGGGAGCGTTCTATCAACAGCTGAACAAAGCTCGCAAAGCGGCAGGCAATGGCGAGGGAGAAACTACTCCTGAGAAGCCTACGACACCAACAGTACCAAAACCAACACCGACTCCAGGCACGTCGAAACCTGTTAAACCATCAACACCAAGCACTGGTAAACCGGATACCGTCATCAAAGGCAAACAAGCCAAGGTTACTGCGGCTTACCTGAACGTACGCGCTGGCGCTTCATCCAAAGCCAAGGTCGTTGCTGCCGTACCGAAAGGTACCCTGCTTGAGGTAATTAGTACAGACAAGTATGGTTGGGTAAAAGTGAAGTTGGATGGACGTGTAGCATTTGTATACGGGAAATATGTGAGTATCTTGAAATAAGTACAATCGTGACGCACCACGCTTAACGAAAAAGAAAAAGGGCGATTCTCCCATGAATATCATGGTGAGGATCGCCTTTTGCTAGGTTAACAAACCGTTAGGATTATCGCTGTAACTGCTCTATGGGAAAAAGTCATTTAGCCTTGTGGCAGGTTCTTGATTTTATCTATAAAAGAATCCAGCTGTATTCCATTCGTTTGTTCCGTAAAGTCACGTAATTCATCCGATTCACCCTCATAGGCAGCAAGTACGTAGTCATCATCGACAATATAGTATGTGCCGTAGCGAGTGAACGAATATCCTCCCAGCTGTTCTCCGGTCGTCCCCTTTTTGACTACAGCGATAATCTTCATACCTGGTTTAAGTTCAGGCTCCACACCTGCGAAGTCAGCATTGTAAAAGAGAAACGTAGCCTTTTCTACATCCTCACCTGTTACAACCTTATGCACCTTCACCTTGTAAGTAATGAATTCAGGCTTGAAGGGTACAAGACCAGCAGCCCGATCCTTTTCTGCAAAATCACCCTCAGGCGTGCCTGGGTCGGCAGGCAAATCCACGCTAAAATTCGGAAGGCTATTCACAACCTCTGCTACAATAACGGAGTCCGCAAAATCCATGATCTCTCTGAAACTTACTTCTCTGATATTGATCAACACCGGGGTGTCAGTAGATAGCGGGTATTCCTTCCTCAATTCTTCCATCCGCTCTGGCGACAGCCTGTTTCCTGCGCCTTCATGTGAGTTGGGAAAAGGGGCCGAGCAACTGGCTAAACTAACCGTCAGTACAATGCTTATTAACCATCGCGTCTTACGCTCTCGTGCCACAATCCACCTCCCCTCATCTGACATACTAGATTCACACCTTCACTGGAGCACCTAATCCCGCCTTACATCCCAGTTTGCCAGCATGCCTCTCGCCATTTCCATCGTCGACTCTTCCCCTGTGGTTAGAGCAAATTTGGCAACCAGTGCCGGGTAAGCAGCCCATTGTTCCCGAATATGTTCAAACATCTGAGGCCATGTCCTTCCCCTGCCTTCTCGTATCGCTTCAGCAGATCGCGTAGTCCATCATCTTGGAAAAGTCCATAAAGGATTACAAAATCCTTACCCGGATCAGCGATCTCCGCTTCCGTCCAGTCGATGAGTCCGGTTACCCGCTGTGTATCATCGACAATGATATGCGGTGGGTGCAGATCCCCGTGATTAAACGTCGAGTGCTTCGGCCAATAGCTACCCACAGACAGCCACACCGTCCAGCGTTCCGCCAGTTGGTCCGGTACCGTAAAATTCTTTTAATCTCCTCTATATTTGCCGCAAACTCTTTGCGAGCTTCCATAGGCGTCTTGATCCGAACTCCGCCCCTGGCCGCCTCCTCAGGATCAATGTTGTGCAATGCGGCAAGTGTAGCAGCCAGTGAATCCAGGAACTCGTCAGACAAGGTCTCCTGCGGGAAACGCCACGCATATCCTGCGCCAGCAGGATCTACCACTGCAATCGGGTCGCCATCCAATAGTGGATAAGCGATAAGTTCGGGCGTGCAGATTCGCCAGTCCGGTACCTGTGCCGGAACACTCCCCGGACAACGTCCAGTACTCTACGTTCATTCTCGGCACGCCCCCATACGTCTTCACGCCGCGGCTGACGCAGAACCCACTTTTGTCCACTTATATCAGTGGCGAAGGCTACACGGAAGTCCATCCCGGACTCATTGATTTCCATTGATTCCTTGCGGATTTGAAGCCCATTTTGTTCAGCCAGCAACCATATATCCTGTGTGAAATCCACTTGTTCATTTGACTTTGTCATATCCAAACCTCCCCTTTTCCTTGGAAAAATAAAAAACACAGACATTCATGCCTGTGCTTTCGATCTCGGAATAGGGCTATACCTATTTTTGCGCATCCCCATAGTGGTACATCAAAGAACCACTCTTATGCAAGAGTGTCCACTACAAATAACGGCATACGTGTAAACAGGCAAACTTCTCCCGATGATCTGCACACAGGCAGTGAAACAGCAAGCGCAAGCAAACGTTCCGCTACTATCTCAATCGAAAAAAATTTACCACACGTATCCCTCCGTTCAGTAAGTTAACTATATGCTAACATATTCCAATTTCTAGCACCAGACTGAATCGACTGATTTTCGTTTTTTATTGATGTACAGGAACTTCATCCTCTCAGGTAACGTCCATAGTTATAGATTGATTAAAAAGGATGCGAGGTGAGCACCCCAATGTCCATTGTACGAAGGTTATCCTTATTACCAGTGATCTTGCTTCTGCTAACGCTCGGATGCGCAGAGCAATCCGAGGAACAAGGAAAGAGAAGCCACATGTACGAGGAATTATTACGGATTTTGAGGAAGAAAGAGGTCAGGTACTCATCGACAATAAAGAAGATGGCGGAGTTGATTCAGGACCGATTTGGGTCTCGCTCAGCAAGGACGCCGAACTCATCGTTGGAGGAGAGATTGTCGCCGTCTCTTTGGATGAAACAATGGTTGGTCGAAGTGCAGAAGTGTGGGTCAATGGAATTATTGCTCAATCTTACCCTCCCCAAACCAAGGCTGTAAAAATGGTCATTCACTAACACCAAGCAAACTACGCCGATACATTTCGTTTCACGTGGAACGTTATGATACACATACGAATAGCAACAAACGTTGCTCCCTCAAATCAGAAATCATGAAAACAATTTACACACTTAAAGCATTTACTCCGTTAGCCTGCCTGCATATAGAGTATAATGAAGAGGTATACGATAAATGTACGGTGCAATGCTTGTATGTAGAGTATTCAAAACTAACGCAAAAGAGGTAAACGATGAGCGAGCAACAATTTAAAGATTATGGACTTGGTGAAGAGATCGTAAAAGCACTGGACAGTCTGGGCTATGAGACACCAACCGAGGTTCAAACTAAAGTTATTCCGGTAGCACTTGAGAATCAGGATCTTGTGGTCAAATCACAGACAGGCAGTGGTAAAACAGCCGCCTACGGCATTCCGCTCTGTGAGCTTGTGGATTGGAATGAGAATAAGCCACAGGCTTTGATTCTTACCCCAACCCGGGAACTGGCTTTGCAGGTTAACGAAGATATTACGAATATCGGCCGCTTTAAGCGTATTAAAGCAACCGCACTATACGGACAGTCCCCTTTTCATATCCAAAAAGCAGAGTTAAAACAAAGAACACACGTGGCTGTTGGTACACCAGGTCGGGTACTGGATCATATCGAACGCGGCACGCTGCCACTCGAACGGATCGCCTATCTCGTTATTGACGAGGCCGATGAGATGTTGAATATGGGCTTTATTGAGACGGTACAGTCCATCATTCAGAAACTGCCGCAGGAGCGAGTAACGATGTTGTTCTCCGCTACGTTCCCTGAAGATGTAGCCAAGCTGTCACGCAAATACATGAACAAACCGGTGGAGATTGAGATCAAGGCAAGTGGACTGACAACAGCCACCATCGAACATGCCGTGATTCACGTTCCAGAGGTGAACAAAACCGCGCTACTTCAGGACTTGTTCATTGTGGAAAATCCGGATAGCTGCATTGTGTTCTGCCGTACGCAGGAGAATGTGGACAAACTGTTCCGTGTCATGGCTGACCTTGACTATCCAGCAGATCGTATCCATGGTGGTATGGAGCAGGATGAGCGGATTGAAGTAATGAACGCATTCCGACGGGGACAATTCCGTTATCTGATCGCGACAGATGTAGCTGCACGTGGTATTGATATCACAAATATTACTCATGTCATCAACTACGATATTCCTTTGGAAAAAGAGGGATATGTTCACCGTACAGGCCGTACGGGGCGCGCAGGCAAAACAGGTAAAGCCATTACGTTGATTACACCGAAAGATGGCAGACGTCTGGCGGAGATTGAATCCTATATTGGATTCGAAATCCCTGTCGTGAAAGCACCTTCCGAGGAAGCTGTAGATCGCCGCAGAGAAGATTTTGAGAAGCGATTGAAGATCGTTCCTGAACGTAAAAAGGACAAGCGTGAACAGCTGAACCAACAGATCATGAAGCTGAACTTCAACGGAGGCAAGAAGAAGAAACTTCGCGCCGTAGACTTTGTAGGTACCATCGCCAAGCTTGAAGGGGTTACTGCAGACGACATCGGGATCATTACGATTCTGGATAATGTGACGGATGTAGAGATTCTGAACGGCAAAGGCCCACTCGTATTAGAGCTCATGCAGAATACAACGATCAAAAAGATGCAGCTCAAGGTTCGCAAAGGTCATAAATAGTTTGGTAAACACGGATAAATAGAAATTCAAACAGGGATAGTGGACTCTTTTTTAAGTCTGCCATCCCTGTTTTCATTACCTCTTCTTTTTCCGCACTGTACCGCCTTCCACCGTATACCGAAATAGCGCATCTTCGGCGCCCCCGATATCATCCGTAACTCGAAACGTTGCTGCATCTCCCGACTTATAAACCCCACCCGTCACAAAGCTGAACACTACACGGTCGTCTTTGCCCCAATATGGATTCAGCATGACAAATGTACTTCCATTGACATCCTTTACCGTACGGTTGCCATTGGCATTATATAGACCATTCTGATCCGTGGCCCAACTCTGGGGATCGGCATCGAATAGATGTGTAAAGCTGGCTCGATCGATATGTTTATTCGGTTTACCCCACAGATACACACGATCGGCATCCACCGCCCAACTGCCCGAAGGTGTTATTAACTCAAACGTTGCTGCATCCGCCCCCTTGATCATCTGAAGCACATCGTCTGGATGACCGAAAGGCTCACTTGTCCGAACAACCTCGGCACGATACACATGGTGCTGATCCTTGGCAAGTCCGAGAGGCTCTGTCCCGGCAAACACTTCAATCTCCCGAGCATCTGCCTCATCGACACGATATCCGTTGTAATACACATGATTGCGGTCACGTCCAAAAGGTCCACCTAGTGGCTGAAACGTATCCGGGTCTGCTCCCTTGAGGATACGCCACTGAAAATAAACCCGTTCCTGGTCCCGTGCAAAGTGCTCATCCAGTGGTTCAAAGGTAGATCTGTCCGCTCCACGGACAAGGTTGAATACCGTTTTCGCTTCTCGACGATACGTACCGCCCCATTCTGTTTTATAAAAAATGGACGACTGAGTCTCAACCCAATTCCCTGTGATCTGCGTAGCGCCCTCTGCACTGTGTGCATATTGATCATTCCACCAGCCAGGTACGTCGGAATGATGCTCACGCAACCATTCTCTCACCTCATCCTTGTCCCCATTCGCATAGCGAAGAGAGCTGGACAGATGGAACAGGTGGTCTTTGTCGGTACAATAATCGTGATGAGCAATCACAGCATTTGTATCGATATCCTCAAAAAGATGAAAATGCTGGCTACTCTTCACATATAAATAACGTTGGTCCTGCGCAAAGTAGGGCGTATCCGGCAACAGCCGAAAGCCTTCCGGATCGGAGTCAGGCACGGCCTGATCCTCCAGATAGACGTACTGAGAGTCGCAGCAGTAATCTTCATCAATCACACGGAAAGCTTCCGTATCCTGGCTGAACAAACTCGCCTTGTTCTTACGGGCATTAAACCACCATATTCCCTGATGATCACGGAGATAGGCGAAGGTCAACCACCCCTTTTGATAAGTGGAGATGACTTCAAAATCCTGAGCGGTAATGCCTCCCTTAATCGGAGTGCTGGTGCTATCTTCTTCATTATGCAATATCACCTGAAGGTCCTCATCTACAATAAACTTGTTCATGACGGTCCACCCTCCAACCATGATGTGAATTCAGTCTAGCTTTATTTTAACGTGTGTACCTGATCCGCTCTACATCATCGTACTTGATATTTAGCAACATTTCCTCTGCTCTCACCGCTCAGCCACGATGAAATGAAGGTTTGTTCAGCAATGGATGGATTGTTCACTTGAAAAAGAGTCTAGCCGAACTACAATATAAATGAAAGCGCTACATTTTATCTGATATCTTTCGGGAGGTGTATGTAATGGGTAACAGGAAAGCCGTCTGGTTTCTGGTCTTTGCACTCACGTTCACCCTGTTTGGACTTCATCCTGAACGAACAAGCGCAGCAAGTGTCACGATAACCAATGGCACCGATTGGCTCGACACCGCAGGCAACCCCATCCATGCGAACAGCGGCAACATTCTGCAGGTAGGCTCGACATATTATCTGTACGGTGAACATGCGGTGGGTGGCAGGTTCGACAGTGTGAACGTCTACACCTCCACTGATCTGAAGAACTGGACTTTCAGCAATGCCATTCTGACGAAAGATTCGGCAACTGAGTTGGCCTCCAGTAAAATCGAACGCCCCAAAGTCATCTATAACGCCTCCACCAATCAGTATGTGCTCTGGGCACACTATGAGAACGGTACAGACTACAACCTCGGGCGTGTAGCAGTCGCAACAAGCAATACCCCGAATGGCAAATTCACCTATGAGGGCAGCTTCCGCCCGCTGAATTATGAATCCCGTGACATGACCGTCTTTGTTGATACAGATGGCACAGGTTATCTGGTTACTGCTTCACGCAAAAATGGCGGTGCCAATGATACGATGGCTATTTTTAAAATGAATGCAAGTTACACCGGAATACAATCCTTCGAGGGCTGGCTGTTTGAGAACGCCTATCGTGAAGCGCCTGCCGTTGTGAAAAAGGAAACCGTTACTACCTCTTCACCTCCCAAGCGGCTGGCTGGTATCCGAATCAGGGTGCTTACGCTACAGCCACTTCCATGACGGGTCCATGGACTGCGCTTACGCCATATGGCAATCCATCTGCCTTTGGTTCGCAGATTCATGATATTGCCACGATTACAGGCAGCAACACCACATCCTACGTCTACATGGGGGATCGCTGGAATCCGATGAACCTCGGAGAGCACAAACATATCTGGCTGCCGCTAACCTTGAATGATTCGAACGGAACAGCATCACTGGAGTGGTATACAACATGGAATATCGATGCAGTAACGGGTGCAGTAACACCACCTGCTCTCGTCAACCATGCACAAGGCAAAACAGCTACCGCCATCTCCACAGCCTCCGGCTCGTCTGCATCCAACGTTAATGATGGTAACTACCAGACTTCATGGGTGGCTTCCTCCAATAGCTGGCCTGCCTGGTGGCAAGTGGACTTCGGCGCACCCAAGACGATCACCGAGATCGACACCTCCTGGTTTATGTATAAAGGTTCTGAAGGGTACTACAAATACAAAATTGAGATTAGCAACGATGGTGTTAATTACTCCACCTTGGATCGCACCAACAATCTGACCTATGGTTTCACCACGGATGCTGTACATTTCACAGCCCGTTATGTACGGATCAATATGGTGAACGCCGTCTTGTGGAATAATCCGGGGAACTGGTACACCCCAACCCTGCACGAGGTCAAAATGTTGGGCCCTGCAACACCTGAAGCCACAGGTTACAGCCGGTTCAGTTCACACAACTATCCGGATCGATACATCCGTCATGCCAATTACACCGCTCGCGTGGATGCCAACGTCTCTCCTGTTCTGGATTCACAGTTCCGCGTCGTACCGGGTCTTGCCAGCTCTACAGGAATATCACTGGAGTCCATTAACTTCCCAGGCTACTTTCTGAAGCGTAATGCCAGCAACAAAATTGTACTTGAAGCCTACGCCGACACCGCTGCCTATAAAGGAGATGCTACGTTCCTAAGCAGCCCTGGTTGGGCTGACAGCACCAAAGTATCCCTTCAATCGTACAGTCAGCCCGGATATTACATCCGGCATTATGACTACGTGTTACAACTCGATGCCATCAATGCATCCAGCAGCTCAACGGTGAAGAGTGATGCCACGTTTGGGCGAACCAATTTCTAAGCCAATGAATTGGAGATGAGGATTAACCACCCACATCTACAATTAATATCTCGAGGAAGAACCGTTTTTTCAGGAGTCACAAACTGAAGAAGCGGTTCTTTCTGCTTCACCATGTCAGATATAGATCACGTAACCCCATCTCAGACTGAAAATGCAGGTTTAATTAAAGCATAATCGCCAGCCAGACTGGCTAGTGGCTGCCAGCTCTCTATCGCTATTTTATAATGACCGGCATATGCCTCTGCATCGACCCTTACGTGCTCTACTTTTCCAAGAACCAGATGATCTGTTCCCACCTCAATAATTCGATCCAGCGTAAGTTCAAAAGCAATCGGAGATTCGAGCACGGAAGGTACATCTACACGTATGCCCGCTTTCGGAGTAACCCCCGCCAGTTCAAATTCATCTTCTTCCGATGCCACATCAGCAGACGATCGCTGCATCAACTCCACCAACGAAGCCGGGACCATATTGATGACAAATTCCCCCGTCTCTCGAATATTGAGTAGCGTATCCTTCACGGTACCCTGCCTCTCACCTACACCGGGTCCAATGGATATGAGCAGGGTTGGTGGGTTGCGCGAAGCAACGGTAAAAAAACTAAAGGGCGCCAGATTAAGAACACCGTCCTTGCTTCTCGTAGAGACCCAAGCAATAGGCCGTGGCACCACGGAACCAATCATCAATTTATACATTTCATCGATGGTGATATCATCTGCTGCAAACTCAAATGCATTGTCTTTTGCCAATGACACTAACTCCTTTTCTCCATTCCAACAGAAGCTCCTTCGGTTTACAAAGCCCCATGGGAAACATATAGTTGGTATAAGAATATACACTTGTTCACCACAAAAAAGTACGCACTTTGAAGTGCGTACCTGCATAAAGGAGCTTATTCGTGATGGATAATCCGAGCACAATCCCAATGGAAACACTAACTCCATTCGACTACACCCTATCCATTATCGGCGGGAAGTGGAAGATGAAGATCATGTATCAACTTGCCTTCCATGGGGTCACACGCTACGGCGAACTCAAACGGCGTGTCCCCGGGATTACGTACAAGGTGTTAACCTCTCAACTGAACGATTTGGAACGTGAAGGTGTGATAAAACGAGTGGAGTATGATCAGACTCCGCCCAAAGTGGAGTATTCCTTAACCCCTCGAGGCAAGAGTCTAATGCCCATTCTGGAGGAGATATGCAAGTGGGGTGTGCATAATGTGCCGGAATCACAGACACTTCATGAACTATAGAGAACTATTGATGATGTCTGCGAATGCATCCCTGTTGTACGTATCATCCTGAATGCGCCATTCTCCCTGATCTTGCAAAAAGGTGATATCCCCCGATAACGGAATGGACTTGAACTCCTTGCCGTTCTTGTCTGTAAATTTCAGATCAAGCGTGTATTCCACCAAAATCCAGTCACTCTTGTTATCTTTGATCTTGGTTTTTATATTTTCAGGATGCAGTTTTGCTTGTTCGATGTGTGCAACCTGAAGAGGCAAGACAATATATCGATTAGCCATGTAAGCCTCATAATTTCGGGAGGTTAGGAATGGCTTCATGGTCTCTCCTTTGGCCAATAACCCTTCCATCTCTAACGTATCATCATAATCCTTACCATCCACGGTGAGTTCTGTTGTCTTATAATCGAGCGACATTTCCAGCGCTTGTTGCTGCTCCTCCGCCGTCGCCTTCTGGTCCCCGTATCACTTGGCTGTTCCGTTGCTGGTGGAGTGATGGGTTCAGTGCTTTCCGCTGGTTCAGATGGTGTACATCCCATTAACATGGCGGCGAAAAGAAATAATGTACCCATCACATATGCCAACTTGCGCATAGGTAATCCCTCCCTTTCTCGTCAGTATTACTCTCAATTATCCCTTCAATAGGATATAATGTCCAGTTATTGGGCACATCTGAACAGACACCCAGTGAATTACATCCATTGGGTGTCATCTTCATCATAGATTGTGTTATAGTCATCGGGAAGTGATTTGGAGGAGATAATGATGATGATCAAAATTACAACTGGACCAACTCAAGAAGGATAGCGCCTGCGGGTCCAATAACTGCGTGTTTCCTTCAACAATGAAGGTGTGAAAGCTATGTCAACTTATCAAGTCGTTCCTATGATCTATGATTCCAAGGAACAGATTGAAGCTATTATTTTGCTCGAACAACAATGTAGACAGCTTGATTCCATTCATCTGAAAGCAGACCTTGACCATATCAGCAAAAAAGACGGAGACCACGCGCTCCTCTGTTATTGCCACGGTGATTTGGTAGGACTCCTCAGCTGGTATGCTTCTGACGCTGTAACCGGGAATATTAATGCCATCGTACACCCAGATTTTCGTCGCCAAGGTGTGTTCAGCAGCCTACTGAAAAGGGTAATTCTGGACATGAAACCACAGGGAATCAACCAACTCAGTTATCGTGTTCCTCAGGGCTTATCTCCGGGCCTTCTTACTGCCCAATCCCTTGGAGCCATCTATGATCGTGCGGAGTACTCGATGCAACTTGTGAATGAGGTCCTTTCGGTTGTGGAGCCGCCTGAACTAACGTTGTCCGTGGCAGAAGCCGAGGATATGGAGTTTGTGGTCACTTGCTCATCCCAAGCCTTTGGAGATTCGGAGGACTGGACACGCGAGTACTTTATGCAAACAAATGAACCCAGCCGAGTCACCTATATTGCATGGCAGAATCAACTGCCTGTTGGGCTGGTACGGGTCAACTCCATTAATGCAACAACTGCATTTATTCATAATTTCTGTATCTTTCCTGCTTATCAGGGACAGAAACTGGGGCGCACTGCGCTTAGCATCCTGGTTGATCTCCTAAGAAAACAAAGTTACACAGATATCCGCTTATCCGTTGTTACCGAGAACAAACGTGCTTTGAATCTGTACTGCAGTGTTGGTTTTGAAGTGAATTCTGAGTATCACTATTTCAACGGTAGTTTATAAAAGGCAGTGGAGAGAGATCGTTTTCCTCAAAGGGAGACGGTCTCTCTTTATATATTGGAGAATTGAAAAATCAATTTATAGCCATCGAACGTTTGCCCGTACATTTCTCGATAGTTACCTTTGGTATAATGATTCACTGTTTTCCGCCAGAAAGATTGGCCAATCTTATTTGTCTCCGATGGATTGGTGAACAACTCCCAGTTTCCTCTAAACATGCCGAAGATCGTCGATGCCACGTGTTCAGCAACGCCTACACCTCGAAACGGCTGCATCATAAAGAAGTCATGTACAAAGAAATCAGTGCCTTGTGAACAATATGGCGGAGTAGCTATGAACGCAAACCCTGCCGGTATGCCATCCACAATCATGAGGAACGGATAAAGACACTCCGGTTTTTCCCACCAAATGTTCTGTACATCATACTGATCCTGTAACGTTTTATAATCAGGACTTGGCTCAAAAATGCCATGTTTGTTCGGGGTATGCTCTCCACCCAGACCATAATGTCCGGATAGATCATGAAGGTATAGCGGGTACATATTTTTAATCATATACGCCTCGTCTTTATTCGTTAATTTCACTTCTATATTCATATTCACCAACCTTACCAGATGATTTAAGGAGTTATTTCACGAACTCTCACCGCATAACCTTGTACCGTTAAATGAATTGTACGTGCAGTTACACTACTCGAATATGTAAAGAATCCTTAATAACCATTCTTTACAGTAAAAAAGCCAAATTCGATTGCTCGAACATGGCTTCTATCGTTTCATCCCTTTTTGCAATACACAATTTTCTTGATGCTATCGATGGATAAACAGTATTGGTCCGCAAGCTGATCGATAGTTGTTCCCGCAGCGAAAAACCTGCGGATCTCGTCATTCCGCTCCTGGACAACCCTTCTGCCACCCGAATTCTCTCCCCACTTCTTATGGGCATCCTTGGGCCTCGGAATATAGACCAGGCCTCCGGGGATATGACGCTGTATTTCTTTGAGTAATTCTTCCGGAAAGATTGTATCCGCATTAATATATTTCACGTTGCTCCACTCCTTAAAAGTTAAAATCTTTAAGGCAGCAGAGTCGTATGATGAACGCATTGGATATGCACTATAGTGATATGGCGGAAATGGATTTCACGCTCTATACAAACAACCGCCGTTGTTCATCGCATGGACTCTGCATAGAGCGGATCGTGAAACTTCTTATGAATCGAATCATGGTAGCCCCCATTCAGTTAATCTTATTCGTGCTGAAGAACTTCTAACTGTCTATACCATAATAAGGTTTAGTTTTCTTAATGGCAAAATCTACACGTCGAATCTGTAATATACCCCTGTTAATTCTTCTGATACGCTCCATAGCTTGTTTGAAATGTTAGCATCATATAATTTTTCGATGATCTTAGCGCTCTTGGGATAGCCCTTAGTGCCGCCCATACCACTGGGAGCAATATACTCCCCTCCCGTGATCGTCGGATCTGCTGCAGCATATAAGGTAGGTAATGCCCCCATATGTGCCGGTTGACTAATGATTTTCAAAAGACTGCGCATGAATATATTGGTCTGTTTCCCCGAACCGAAGGAAAATAGATTGGTATGCGAAATCCCTGGATGAGCGGCGATACTCATGGAATCAATATGGGCGGAATTAAATTTATTCTGCAGCTCTCTTGCAAACATCAGATTGGCTAGCTTGCTTTGACTGTAGAACTTCATGGGATTATATCCTTTGGAGCCATCTAAATTATTAAAATCAATTACACCATTATGAGCTGCCATACTACTTACAGTGACTACTCTCGATTTCGGAGTAGAGATCAATCGAGGCAATAGTAGACCCGTAAGCGCAAAATGGCCTAGATGATTACTACCAAACTGTAATTCAAAGCCATCTTTCGTCAACTGGAATGGAGGGTTCATAATTCCTGCATTATTAACGAGAATGGACAAAGAATCGTATTGCTCAAGAAAAGCGGCTGCGAACTCACGGATACTAGCTAAATCGCTAAGGTCGAGCTGCATAACGATTACCTCTCCAGCTACATGCACAGACGACTTTATTTTATTAGCTGCCTTTTCACCTTTTTCCAGATTACGAACTGCAAGGATAACTTTTGCGCCTTTTTCAGCTAACGCTAATGCCGTTTCATACCCTAACCCGCCGTTCGAACCTGTCACAATCACTACTTTATCGGATACAGTCGGGATGATGTCTTTAGTCCAAACTTCGCTCATTTGTCTACACACCTTTCTTATCTCTTCCTTGATACCCTAATATCCAGCGTTTGAAAGCTTTTATCCCCCACCATACTGACTTAAACTCCGTTCCAGCATCCCTCTAACCTGCTGTTGCAGTTCGAGCGGAGACACCACCTTCACTTCCGGCCCATAGGAGAGTAACTTTCGCGCTGTAAAAGAGAACTCCTCCGGCGGAACCAGTCCGCGCCACTCATTGCCTTCAACCGACTTGAACAGCACATCTGAAGCGGCAATCCTTGCTCCAAATTCCGTGAATTGCAGTACCACTTCTACGCTTGCTCTGTCTTCTTTGGTATCAAGCCATGTCTTCAGACTCGGAATAGATTCATCTACGGATTCCATAACAGCCAACTGCTGTATGCGATCCACCCGATACAATAATACGCGGTCCTTATTTCGAGCTGGCATGTACCAATGTCCCTGCTCATAGTAGATGCCATAGGGAAAGACTTGGGCTTTTTTACGACCACTGCGGGCATGATACATAAATTCGATTTCTCTCTTTTCTACCGCTGCACCCAATATCTCGGTTGTTAAAAGCTCGGCATGCCCACCGGGGTGCTGGACAAAGGTGATATGCTCTCTCATTCGCATGATCAGATCCTGTACATCCTCAGGCAAAGTAGAGAAATACTGTTCAGCCAGATGTCCACGCATTGATCCATATGGAAAATCCGGGACTTGCTGTAGATATTCCAGCATCATAAACAGCCCTAATGCCTCCTGTTGTGTGAGTTGGAGAGGTGGCAAAATCCGATTGGGCAACACCCGGTATCCGCCGTTCACGCCAACTTCTGTGTACAAAGGAAAACCAAGCGCCTGCAATGCATCCAGGTCACGCTGGATCGTACGAACCGATACGTCAAACCGTTCTGCCAGTTCCCGGGCTGTAAACTTCTGTCTGGAATCCATCAGGCGCATGATCGCCAGTTTCCGATGATTCATGAATTCAACATCCTAACTACGTCAACTTTTGTCATAGTTAAAGTGTATCATACATTTTGGAAGGGAGCGATGAACATGTCTGATAACAAAACAATTTTGTACATTGCTATGAGTTTGGATGGATATATCGCAAGACTGGACGGTTCGGTCGATTGGTTATTTGATGTGGAGGGTGATGGTGGAGACAACGGGTATGCTGCATTTTATCAAACGATCGGTAGCGTTGTTATGGGACGTTATACGTATGAAGAGGTGCTCACACTTTCCGAAGATTTCCCCTATGCGGATCGCCCAACGTATGTGCTTTCCCGCTCGGAACAGCAGCCCGCTCCGCATGTACAGTTTACAACCGAGACGGTAGATACGCTCATTCCCCGGTTAAAGCAGACTTCTGACGGAGATGTGTGGATTGTGGGTGGCGGAATACTGGTTGAAGCTGTGTTAGCCAAAAAAATGCTGGATGAGATTGAAGTCGCCATTATTCCCAAAATTCTTGGTGAAGGCATCCCCTTATTCCCGACAGGCTCGGTACCAAGTCAATTCAAAATGGTCCGGACCCAGACGCTGGGACAGATCATTTCGATTCGTTATGAGGTACAGAACAGCGGCACAGTGGACACACCCTCGAACGTCTAGATAAGTAGAAAAGGAAAAAGACCATTCTTATGAAGAAGGGACCTCATAAAGTTAGACACCATCTAACCATTGAGGTACATTTCATGAAAGAGTGGTCTTTCCTTTTCCATATTTCAAGCTATCCTATCATTCCTCGTACATATTCCGCTAACACCTCTGCCGTCCTACGGTGAGATAACTCGCCTGGATGGGTGCGCGCCCCTACCGTCTCTTCGGTTGTATCAGGAAGCTGGATGATTGAGACCTTGTGGTCGCCTGTCCCCTTCGTATACGCATCAACCGCGCGGTAGATGGCGGGCATCATGGGAAAACCAAGCATGCCATAAGCCCATACGAGATGTGCCGCCGGATTGTTTTTCCGAAGTTTGAACAGGAACTGTTCCACCGCTTTCTCAAAAGCGGCCAGATCCTCTTCATGATACGTTCCGTCCTCGTTCATCCGCTGCTTGTACACCTTGCCCGTGTCGGGATCTTTCCACTCAGGTGACTGAAATGCACCCCCATCATTGCTGCCCAGGTTCACAACCACCACATCCGGTTGCCACGAACCAAAATCATGCATTTCTCCTGCGCCGAGCGCTTTGTTACGTTCTCCGGCAAGCAGGCCACAGACCTGCTCGTAATAATCAGGGATGTTCCCCTTCGGGTTGTTATCCCAACTTGTCAGCACACCCCAGCCACTTTGCGAGATGACCCGGTATTCTGCATTCAATGCCTCTGCTGTCATATACGTATAATTATGTATGGCACTAAACCACATCGGAATCCAATCTTCTTCCGCTTTTTCCCCAATCGCACCTTCGCCAGATGTAATGCTGTCACCGATGAACTCGATTTTGTACGGTTTTTCCCGCACAGGCAGGAACGCTCCATCGGATTTCACCGCATGAATCTGCAAGGAACAACCCGGGTCACCACTCATCGCTTGAACATCCTTAACGATCCGAACATTCTTCACCACATCCGCGTTCATACCCCGAAATACACAGACCCAGTATCTTCCCGCCACTAACATCTGTCTGCTCACCGGAACACCGTTGATCAGAATGCTGATCCATGACTCATACATGTCATACTGCGACTCCAACTCAACCCATAGTTCGGAGCCCTGTACATTAAGTTCAACTGCACTTCCCGTCCAAAATAACGTCAACGGCGCCAGCTCTCCAGTTGTTCTGCCATGCACCTTGAGATTATGAACATCGGGCAGAGCAGTTACCTTTAAACTCTCATTAGCTATCACCATGCAAACCTCCTACGTTTGACTCAGATTATAAGCAGGCTCTCTACATGCTTCGGATATGCACTTAACTGATATTATGCAACTTTTGAAGCGCTTCCTCTTTGTTTTTCAAAAAGAAAAATGCTTGCCATTGTTGCACTCATAGATGAAATCTCTCAGGCTCTTGCTGGTATGTCCTTCGAAATCTCCCACAATAGCAAGCTTAACATGATAGTTCACGTATTTCTGCAAAATCTCCCTGCAAGCTTGGTTTTCAGTTCGAAGAACTCTTCGGTGATGTTCGTTTTGTCGATAATGAGCTTGTCAGCATCATCGGTATACCTTACCGAAGCCATCAAATCCAGTGCATCTTGAGCATTGTTGATGACGATGCCATTACTTTCAATAATGGCGACCTTGGAATTGCCCTGTTGATCAATAGTTATGATCATTTCACTTTCTCCTTTGAACATCGTTTCTTTATAATATCTCGCAATTCTATAATAAAAAGCAATAATTATAGACTGTAATTCATATGATATAATGGGGTTATTTCCTAACTAAACTAAATCTCGTGACTTGCGAAGAAAAGAGGAGTCCATGGACACAAAGTGGCTAGAATGGGCAAAACAGATTCAAGCTATCTCACAAACAGGTTTAACCTACGCCAAGGATGTTTATGATATCGAGCGTTATGAGGAATTGAGACGCATTAGTATTGATATCTTAAGCAACTATACTTCTGTTAACAAAGAGAAAATATCACTTACATTTGCAAGTGATTCAGGATACGCGACGCCTAAAGTCGATATTCGTGGTGTTGTTTTCAGGAAAAACAAAGTACTTTTGGTTCGAGAGAAGATAGATGGAGCATGGGCATTACCAGGGGATGGAGTGACATCGGCCTATCACCATCAGAAGTAGCTGTGAAAGAAATTAAAGAAGAATCCGGTTTTGATGTTGTGCCGATGCGGTTGTTAGCAGTATTGGACAAAAAATTCCATGGACACCCACCTGAGCCTTATCACGTATATAAGATGTTTATCCGCTGTGACATTGTGGGAGGGCATGCGGAAACAGGTGTAGAAACCAGCGCAGTTGATTTTTTTGCTATCGACGCTTTACCTGAATTATCATTGGAAAGAAATACGCTGGAACAAATTAAAATCATGTTCGAATTTCTTGAACAACCAGATAAAGAAGTCATTCTGGATTAAAATAATAACCCCTTCAGCTTCCCGACTAAGTCCATCATACCTGATGTCTTTAGTGCACGGCCTGCCATAAGGGGTTATCTTCTCGAAAGACTATAAAACCTTACCCAGAAACGCCTTGGTCCGCTCATGCCGGGTATTCTGAAAGAGTTCTTCAGGCGTGCCTTCTTCTACAATATATCCGCCATCCATAAAGATCACCCGATCTGCCACCTCACGGGCAAAGCCCATCTCGTGTGTAACAACAATCATGGTAATCCCCTCGTGAGCGAGGTCTTTCATGACTTGCAGCACTTCTCCAACCATCTCCGGGTCCAGTGCAGACGTAGGTTCATCGAACAACATCACACTTGGGTTCATGGCAAGTGCACGCGCAATGGCCACACGCTGTTGTTGTCCACCTGACAACTGCTCAGGATAAGCATCCCGCTTCTGCGATAGCCCGACCTTGCTGAGCAGTTCCATTGATTTTTTCTCATTCTCGGCCTTATGCAGTTTCTTGATATGCTTCGGCGCGAGCATGATATTCTCCAGCACGGTCAGATGCGGGAAGAGGTTGAACTGTTGAAACACCATGCCCACATTGGTTCGTAACTGATCGATATCCGTCTTGGGTGAAGTGACCTCAACACCACCAATCTTCACCTTGCCAGACGTCACACCCTCCAGCAGATTGAGACAGCGCAAAAACGTACTTTTACCAGACCCGGAAGGCCCGATGACGCATACAACTTCTTTCTCCTGAATCGTTGTAGAGATGTCCTTCAACACCTCATTGACACCAAACTGCTTTTTCAGGTTCTGTACGGTAATCATCGGATCGCATACCTCCTCTCAATGAACCGGGAAGCCCGGGACAACAGAACAATGATGATTAGATAGAATATGCCCACCACACCCCAGATTTCGAATGCCCGGAAGTTGGAGGAAATAATAATCTCCCCGCTCTGCGTTAATTCTGCGATACCAATTGCAGACAGCAACGATGTATCCTTAATTGTAATAATGAACTGGTTCACAAAGGTAGGAATCATGCGCCGGGTTGCTTGAGGCAACACGACCAGTCGCATCGTCTGAAAACGACTTAAGCCCAGGGATCGCGCCGCCTCATGCTGCCCGTTGCTAATGGAATTAATCCCTGCCCGGAAGATCTCCGAGATGTAGGCTCCGGCATTCAGACTAATCGCAATAATCCCTGCTGTCATCGCCGGAATGCGCATATCCAGGAACACAGGCAGCCCGAAGTAGATGAAATATACCTGCACCAGAAGGGGTGTACCACGGATGATATCCACGTAAAGTGTAGCTACCAGCCGCAACACTCGATTCAAAGAAGTGCTCATCAGACCTGAGATCAATCCGATCACCATCGCAATGATGAGTGAGATCACGACTAGTTTCAACGTAACCACTGTTCCCTCGAGCAGAAGAGGCAGTGCGTCTATTATGACTTGCAAGGAGGAGTCCATCCGTACCACATTCCCTTCTATTTAGCCGTTGTTCCCAGATATTTTCCAACAATCTCGTCGTACTTTCCGTTTTCCTGCAATTTCTTCAGTCCATCATTGATCTTCTTCTGCAATTCCGTATCACCTTTGGCAACAGCAATACCATAGAAGTCACCGTTCAATCGGTCTCCAACGATTTTGAGTTTGGCGTTCGGGTCGATGGCAATCTTATAGGAGATGACGGGGAAATCCTCCAGCGTAGCATCTGCGTTTTTGTTCGCGACTTCCTGATACATCGATGGGCTGTCATCAAAATATTTCACGGTTGCCCCATAGGTTTTTGCATATTCATCTGCAAGATTGGCACCTGAGGTTCCTTTTTTAATCGCAATAATTTTTCCTTTTAAATCTTCAGGACTTTGGATGTCCGCGTTATCTTCATGTACGATTAGGGACAGACCGGCCTGATAATACGGGTCCGAGAAGTCCACAACTTTTTTACGTTCGTCCGTAATGCTAATGCCTGCAATGGCTCCGTCCAACTGATTCGCCGTAATAGCCGGAATGATGCCTTTGAAGTCCATCGGTTTGATCTCTACCTCAAAGCCCTCTTCTTCCGCAATCGCGTTCATGACGTCAATATCGATCCCTACATATTTTCCGTCCTTCTGGAACTCAAAAGGGGATACGTTGCATCGGTACCAAATGTGTATTTCTCAACAGCTGAACCACTTGCCGACTGGGCGCTATTCTCTTCACCCGATTTCGCTGCACCGCAGGCACTGAGTGTTAGAGCAAGAACGGACGCCATTACAATGGATGCTACCTTTTTCATAGAAAAACCCCTTTTCCGAATTAGATTGGGATCGACCGAATCGACCATTTGTATTTCAGCATTTTGCATAATTCGAATCAAACTCGCTTCCGGGTATAAGATATAGACGAATAGAATCATTTCGATCTATATCTTTCTGATTGAAAGACGCTCACCGGATTTATGCAAAATGCTTATTCATGTACGTATTGTAGTTCGCTCCCTACGCCAACTTACATGATCCTACACAAAATAATTACAACTTATGAAAATTAAATTAACATATAATGTTTTTTAATAGATTAAAGCGCAAAAAGTGCTAATAATAGATCCGTTTTCGATATTTTATGTAAGGTTATATAACAATAAAAAGCATTAAAAACAAAAAAACCGAACATCCGTGAAGTGTTACTTCCGGGAATTCGGCTTTTGGATAAGAGATACACTATCTCAATTATTCATCTTTTCAATCGTCTCCATATAGAACACATGCAGGAACTTTTTGATATTAACCTTGCCTTTGTCGCCTGCCTGATCTTCTTCCATCGCTCTCATCTTCATTCGAACATCCTGGAAGTCGAAGTAGAGGGGAGCATAATGCTCAAACTTGTGGTTGCTATAATCGGTGAGTCCAATCGAGGCCATGTTAGTCAGTGCGGCAATCACCGTTCTGCGAATGCGTTGTTCCATCGCCTTGCACTCTTTCTCCACGTCTTTGGGCGTAGACTTGTACGTCTGGGCCACCGCTTCATACGACTCCTTCAGTGGCGGCCACTCCGCGACCTGCTTCTGGTCAATCGCATACTCCATGAGCGCAATGATGTCCTTGCTACCACTTTCTCCGATGATCCCCAGATCCATCAGAATGCTTCTTGCCGCATCTCGCACCGTCCGGCCTTGGGCAGGGGCCGGCGCTTCCACCAGATTCAATCGGGCCATCGACTGCTTGATCTCCAGCACGTAACGCTCATACTTCCACTGGTCATTCACTTTGCTGAGCACATGCTCCACTTCCACCCGATTAATCGGTTTATGAATGAAAAATTCAATTCCGTTCTGGTAGGCCGCACCTACCATCTCTTTATTCTCCACCTGAGAGATCATGATAAATTTCCCGGTATATCCGCTATGCTTCAGCTTCGCCACCGTCTCAATTCCGTCCTGATCCGGCATCAGCAGATCAATCAGCACCACGTCGGGACGCAGATCCATAATCATGCGTGCCCCTTCTATACCGCCCTCTGCCATGCCTGCAAGCTCGCCGATTCCACAGGATTCGATGATATCATGCAGCATACTCCGGCTTACCACATCATCATCCACGATCATGATAGAAAGTGTCATCGACATCGCCCCCTTGATTAGATTCATTTTGGGAATCGCTATAGCAAATGTAGTCTCTCTAGCTCCCGGAGGCGCAGATTCAACCTTAATCTGTCCCGCCAATGACTGAACGATATCACGTACATGAGACAGGCCAATGCCTGTTGCAGCAATGCCAACTTCATTGAATTTCGTTGTATAGCCCGGTTCGAAGATCACATCCCGTTTGGCTTCAGGTATACCTTTCCCAGTATCCATCACAACCAAATGCACGTCATCGTCCTGCTCATACACACGAATTCGGACCGTCCCATCATGCTCAATCGCCTCTACCGCATTGGCAATCAGGTTGTTCATTACCGTTAGAAGAGGAATGTAATACGGAGACTCACAATCATACTGTTGCTCGATGTCGATCCCCACCTGCTTATGCAGCATCTCGCTATATTTTCGGTTTGCTTTGCTGGCAAAGTTCAGCACTTCGGACAAGCTCATGTTGACCGCTTTTTCGTTATCATACAGCTTCAGCAGACCCGCGAGAATGCGTTGTGAATCCTTCTTCACTTCATGAATCTGCTGAGCGATGCCCAGCGTGCGCTGACTGTATTGATTCATGTCCTGCTCCCGGAGATCGCGATATAGATCATAGCTGTCTGCCGTAATGCCCTCGATCGTATTCATCGCTTTCTTCAAGTAAAAGACCTCGCCATACAGACCTGAGTTCACACTCAGCATCTGCTCCATCCGCTTCTCCTGCTCTGCATGTAATAGCCTCATCTGCCTCACCGCAAAGCTGTTATAGAGCCCAATCACAAAGTAACTTCGCAGACCGCCTACCACAAGCAGATACAACCATTCCTTCATATAAAAGATATTGGTCCCGCTTAACATTCCGCGAAAAAGCAGCTCAACAAGATTAGAGGAGAAATCGATACATGTAATTAACCCGCCGAGTAGAAGAGGCTGCATCTCATGGAATCGATGCTTGAACTTGCTAAGCCCATAGGCAAAGACCACATAATACACACCTGCTCCCAGATTGTCCCGCATGCTTTCCAGAATGGACACGGTCTGTACATGATTGATGAGATCTGCTGACTGAAACAGCAAATTCGCGATGCCTGTCAGGATTCCTGTCTTCACATAAGACAAGTGTGGCATGATCATCAGCAGAAATAAAAGGATGCTAACCCCCAGCCCGATTCGGAAGTAATCTTCCCGGAACGGATTTATCTTGAATTGCGCCCCTACCGCTGTGGCAAAGGCAATGGCCGTCATCTGCACATTCTCATTTTTGACCCAATTGCGCATCGATCTCTTCACCCACTATAACAACGTTTAGCGCCCAATGCCGGAACCCGCGCTTCTAATGTTAAATATACTAACATATGAAAGAAGCATTAGAAATAATTAAAATTAGGGAATGAACACGCAAGCAGAACAAAAAGGCCGGAAGTCTTCACTTCTGCGGCCTTTTCCTTATATCTCATCCGGAATATCAAATGACACCATCGTTCCCTCACCCGGCTCACTTACGATCGATAATCCCTGACCATACCGTTGCATCAATCTGCGGTTTGTATTCACAATACCTATTCCGCCTTTTCCACCTGGCGTAGCATGTAGCAGTTCTACAACCTTTTCCGGTTCCATGCCTTTGCCATTATCCTTCACCTCAATACGGGTATAACCCTCATGACGAGTGATGGATAGGCATAACGTACCGCCTACATTGCGGCTTAATAGACCGTGTCTGACGGCATTTTCAATTAAAGGCTGAATTGATAGCGGCGGGAGAAGCAACGGAAGGTCCGGCTCTACGTTTAATACCACCGACAATCGATCTTCAAATCGTGTTTTTTCAATAAAAAGATAGGCTTCAACGAGTTCCAGCTCGTATGATAATTTCACCAGTTCCCCTGTATTGAGATAGTTGAAGCTGATCCGTAAATAAGATGAAAAAGCTTCACCAAGCTTCCGCATATGCTCTGTATCAATATCACTTAAAACCATAAGTGAATTCAACGTATTAAACAGGAAGTGAGGCTGAATCTGAGCCTGTAAATAAGCGGCCTCCATGCGCAGGCGCTCTTGGATAGACTGATTTAGCATGGTCAATGCACGTATCCGATATTTCAGTTCCACCGCATCTACAGGCTTCGTGACATAATCATTGGCCCCCGATGCAAACCCCGTGTAGATATCTGGCGGCTGACTTCGTGCCGTCAACAGCAGCACAGGAAGCTCAGACATCGAGAATTGTTCCCTCACCTTCAGGGTTAACTCGTATCCGGACATATTGGGCATCATCACATCTGTAATGAGCAGATCCCACTGACGTGTGCCGAGCAATTCCATCGCTTCCTGACCCGAACCTGCTGTAGTTATATCATATGGTTCAGTAGAAAGGATGCTGACCAGCACATCCAGATTAACCGGATCATCATCCACAGCCAGAATGGTAGCTCTCCCCTCTTTTAACAACGGAGCCATCTCTGCTGTCGCCAAGGCTTCCGCGTCCCCCATACCTGAGCGGGGTAACAGGAATCCGCTAGGTGCATCTTCCATCATCTCCGCGGCCTGTTCCCATATCAGGGGAAGTTGTGACTGAGCCTGATGGGTGGTTTCATTCGCAAGCGGCAGATTGAAGCTGAATACCGAGCCCTTTCCGAGTTCCGAGTGAACCGTAAGTGCCCCGCCGTGCAGTTCTACGAGCTCTTTGCAGATGTTCAGTCCAAGCCCGATGCCTTGTCCATCACTGATTCCATATGACCCTTGTTCATACGGTAGGAAAATACGCATCCGTGTATCCTCATCCATGCCAATGCCCGTATCCGTCACATGAATCAGAGCATGTCCTTCACGAATTTCGGCACTTACGGATATCGTTCCTTCCTCTGTATGTTTAAGCGCGTTATGCAGCAGATTATACAAAATCTGAACAAGCCTTTCTTCATCAGCCATGACCTGAGGGAACGATTCCGGAATCTCCATATGAAGGTGGACTGGTTTTCGTTCTGCCATGAACTGCAGCATGGCGATAACGCCAGGCACAACCGACTGTATGGAAAGAGGCCCCTGACGTAACTCAATGCGGTGCTCCTTCAGCCGAACTACATCCAGTAGATCACCAAGAAGATGTGACATCCGTCGACCGATCGTAATCAGCAACTCCATATCCTCCAGGCTCCGTTCATCCAACCGGTTTTTCTCTCGGGTGATGACGTTATGAGCGATGTTAATGATCCCATGCAGCGGGGTCCGCAGTTCATGTGATGTATTCGCCAAGAACTGATCTTTAATTTTGTCGCCCTTCTGCAGCTCTGTATTCAGCTTCATATTCTCCCTGACATTCCTGAAGTATTTCTTGAACCAATAGGCAGAGAAGCCCGTAATCGCAAAGATAATATCAATGGGATAGTAGACTGTTGTCACATCTTTAGCTGTCTCGGCCACACTCCATATCAGGTTGGATGTAATGCCTCCTGCAGTAAGTAGCAGAAACACAATATCCCGGTCCGCCTGTTTCCTGAAGATCATCGTTCCGACGATGTATAGAAACCAGATCATGGATACAAGAAAGAATAGGTTAATGACGTTGTAATGGATCATGGCATATGTAATATGAATGGGCACCACCACAATCACGGCCGTATAGATCAAGGTCATGACAACATGCCACTGTAGCCATGCCTTTCGTACATGAACCATCGTTAATCTCTGGAATAACAGAAGGATACAAGCATTTTGCAGCAACAATGAGATCAATCGAATTTTAATGCCCCAGGTATAATTAATTGGAAGCCATAACATCAATATATTGTCATGACCCATCGTAACCGTGATGCCAACAGATAAAGTTAATACGGCTCCAACCAGCAAGGAACGTTCCTGTCGATTAAATGCGTAAAGAATACAGGCATACATGCCGTGGAGGAGCATAACCAGAAAGGTGAGCATCTGAAAACCAATGGAATACCAACGCGAAAAATCAACAGCTGCCTGTGAACCAAAGCGAACAGGTTTGCTAATTCCGCCCATATACGGGCTGTCGTAATTGGCTACACGGACCAATAATTCAATGGAGGTTGTTCCTTCCTGATCGTAGGTCGCTGTATATGAAGTGCTTCTGGGTATATATGTACTGCTATCCGTGGAGACCTCACCCATGCCCCCGTCCGCGTCTCCATTCATCTCAACCTGGGATGAACTTCGGATTCCCTTGAACCAGAAGGTTACCGGCGTCTGAAGCGGATCTGTCAAAATGCGCAATCGATATGTTCCGTAACCGTACGAACTCTCTTGTTCCTGATTCTGTGCACTCCCCAGTCCCCAGGGACCTGAACACTCTTGGCACCGCCATTCCTCTTCATAATATCTTGTTGGGTCAGCAACTCATCCGGATAAAGTTCCCATTCCCCATTCAAGTACATGACTGGAGATTGATCCAGATCCACGCCCCTTAAATCCAGCACCCCGTTAACGGCGCGATGCTCATCTACTGTGTGGAATAGCTCAGACCATACCGAGCGCATGCCAATTAACACTCCAAAAATGATTAGCATAATGAACAAATATTTGTAACGGTCCATACGTTTCGTTTGAAGTAATTTCATTAATTATTTTTTCATGACTTTGGTTAAACCGAGCTTCCAGTCCTGATACCATTCGGTAATGTCCTCACTGATCGGGATCTCCAAATCTTGCTCCATTCTGGTGGTTAAGAGACGATACTGCTCCTCCACACCGAGATCGTTGTCCATTTCATCATATAACTTCATTAGCATAAAATAACTTTCTTCTTCATCCGGAAGCATATGCTGGATACGTTGTGTACTCTCGATCACTTTCTCCGCCAGCCCATGCTGCTGGTAATACAGACTTAGTTGTCTCATATGATACAGCCACAGATAGCGTAATCTTTCCCGCTCAGGTTCAGCCCACATGTATTCATAATTGCCAAGATAGGTACCCTTATATAGATGAAGCGCTTGCTCATAGGCATGAACGGTACTTGCGTCTACGACTTTCCATTGCCTGATTTCCCGTTCCCACTGCTCACTATCCAACTGAGCCTCACCCAATTCGAGTCGATAGCCTGCCTCCAGGTGTCCACTCTGAATCGTGATCATATCCATATTGCAAGTTTTCAGGGTTTGGCGGACATGATAAATCGCAGTGTAGAGTTGGTGTGCCGTCTTCTCCTCTTCCATTCCCGGCCACAAAAGCTCCAGCAGAACACTGCGATGGATAACCTGGTTCCGGTGGTGAAGCAAGTATGCAAACAGTTCCTGCGCCTTGCTTGTACGCCATTTGGCAACCTGGATATCCTTCCCTGGAAGCTTAAACTGAATCTGATTAAAACAGCAAATTAAAGGTACGTTTGTATCCTTTGACCGCTGCTCCCGTTTTACGCTCAGTTTCTCTCTTACGCGGCTCACCGTCTGCTTCAATCGATCCTTTTGGATGGGCTTCATCACATAGTCCAAAGCCTGTAGTTCGAAAGCATGCACCGCATATTGATCGTAACTGGTCACAAATATAATTTCGATGCCCGGTGTTGCCGCCTGAATCTGTCTTCCCAGATCCATACCATCCATCTCCGGCATATGAATATCCAGAAATACAACATCAGGACGGTGTTCCACAATACCTGCCACAGCCTCTGTTGGATTCATATATGTAGCGATAATTTCAATGCCGCTTACTTCTTTTTCTAGTGATTTTTGAAGGCCTATCAACGCTAGACGTTCGTCGTCAACCAATATCACTTTCACAGGAGCTTCCTCCTCGACCCTGAGGTCTTGAGATTTATTTTCACTATTATATCATAGGCATTTTAAGTATTTAGGTTCTTGTTTCCTATTTTCAATTTGTAGCAATTTAATTGTATAATACTTAATAGAAGACAGGTTATCAGATCCGGTCTTGGAAGAGAGGAAGGTACCATATGTCAGATGTTAATCAAAGCTTTGGGCAAGCCCTTGTCAAATCATTAGTCGGGGAACGCGGTCATATCCGCATCGCCCGTGCTCTGCCCGATATCGATGTCACACTTGCTGCTCGTACGCACGATGCCATGCCATATACAATTTATCAGTTGGTGAAGCACATGCATTATTGGCAGCAATTCATGCTCGATCACTTGGAAGGACGCAAACCACAGCTCCCTGCTAACGTGAGTGAGAGCTGGCCTGAGGAGAAGGGTCCACAGGACGAAGCCACGTGGAAGGCAGATATTCAGGCATTCTTGGATGGGGTTGATCAAGCCGTAGCCATTGCCGAAAATGCACAATTAGATGATCCACTGCTCTATTTCCCGGGTGAAACCAAAGCAGGACTTTTGCGCAATATCGCATCCCATAACTCGTACCATCTGGGTGAGATTGTTCTGCTGCGTCGCTTCTACGGCGCATGGCCGCCTCCAGGTGGCGGATATCCGGCGTAAACCATATTTACAACAGATCTATTGAACGAATATACAGACACATCTAAGCTGTGAAAGGACGATTGTTCCTTTTACAGCTTCTTGTGGTTATAGGCAAGTAACATCCATTGAAGTGCAATTATAACGCTCATATCCTGTACCAGGCTCATATATTACTTCAAAGTACGTATATGACTTTGAAGTGCGTACTTCTCATCCTTCTTTTTCTGACCCACAATATGAACAGAAGAAGAGAGGAGCATGTCCATTGAAACCCGAACAATCCGTTCCCCGTTACACCGCACTTGTCATTGGTGCTGGAGGCGTCATTGGAAGAAACCTTATTGATTATCTGGTGACACTTCCGCAATGGAATGTCATTGGTGTATCTCGCCGCGGAGGAGAAGATGCCCCTGGATTACGTTATATATCAGCTGATTTACTGAACGAAGCAGACACACAAGACAAACTGAGTCATTTAACGACGGTTACGCATATTTTCTACGCCGCGTATCAGGATCGCCCAACTTGGGCCGAATTGGTACAGCCCAACCTGGCCATGCTCGTCAATGTGGTGAATACCATCGAACCGATCGCTCCAAATCTCCAACATATTAGCCTAATGCAAGGTTATAAAGTGTACGGCGCACATCTGGGGCCATTCAAAACACCTGCCAAAGAAACGGACGCATATCATATGCCCCCTGAATTCAATGTCGATCAGCAACAGTTTCTCGAGGATCGGCAACCTGGAAGCAGCTGGACCTGGTCAGCCCTGCGCCCTTCTGTTGTATGTGGATTCGCTCTGGGTAATCCAATGAACCTTGCCATGGTTATTGGCGTGTATGCGTCTATCTCCAAGGAGCTTGGCTTGCCATTACGATTCCCTGGGAAACCAGGAGCGTATCAATCGCTTCTTGAAATGACTGATGCGACATTGCTGGCTCATGCAACCGTATGGGCAGCAACCGAACCTCGCTGTGCCAATCAGGCATTTAATATCACCAATGGCGATCTGTTTCGCTGGAATGAACTATGGCCCAAAATCGCTGCATTTTTCGAATTGGAAACTGCACCTCCACTCCCCTCTCACTTACAACAGTGATGGCAGATAAAGAAGATCTTTGGAAGTCCATGATTGAAAAGTATGGTTTGGTAAACACCCCTTATGATGATGTCTCTTCCTGGGCATTTGGTGACTTTGTCTTCTCGTGGGATTACGATTTCTTCGCAGATGGTTCCAAAGCTCGCCGCTTCGGATTTCATGAATTCATTGACACTGAGGCTATGTTTATGGATATTTTCAGAAATCTACGTGATCGTAAGATCCTTCCGTAAAGTAAATGCATAATAAGCCGATTCCTGAATTCCAGAATCGGCTTATATAATTCACTCAACGTTAGTAGTAGTTGGCGGCTTAAACAGAATTTTTCCTCGATCACCATAAACATTCTCCACGTGTATATCGCCCCACCTACACATCAGATGAAGAATCTCTTTAAGACTCCCCGTACTCTGTTAACTCATACTCCACTTTAGGCGGGACCTGGTGATGGGAAATTCGGACAATGATCCCCGCCTCCGTTAGTTCACCAAGTTGCTGAGTCAACACTTTCTGGGTGATCGCAGGGATCAGTTTCATCAGCTCACCATTACGTTTCTTCCCAAAGGTAAGATGGAATAGAATAACGGGCTTCCACTTTCCCCGATCACTTCAAGAAAAGCTTCTACTGCGGTGTTATATACTTTGAGCGGTTCCTCCATATCACCTTCTGTCTCCCTTCCAGGCTATTGCTCAATCTTCCCGATTCATCTTCTCAAAAATATGGACTAATTGCGCTCGATCCTCTTCGTTTAATTTCTGGAATAAATTCTTGCGCAGCTTCTGGCCCTCCAATATTGCTCTTCCGAGGACTTCGGCCCCTTTATCCGTAATGTTCAAATAAACAATGCGACGGTCCGCTTCATCTACCATTCTGACGACTAATTCCTTGGCTACCATCTTGTCAGATAAATAACTGAGTGTAGGCGGAGTGAACCCTAAAATTTTTGCAATATCCGAAGGTCGGCTTTTTCCATTTTGATGGAGATGGCTGAGTACAAGCACATGAGAAACACCGAGGTCCTCATTGAATGATTTGTTCCATTGTATGATCAATTTATTAGTGAAATTATCCATGTTGTGTATAAGCTCAAAAATGTTCTGTTCTTCCATTAGATCCTCCTCGAAAAAATAAACAACAGCCCTCATTTAACTTAAGGGCTGTCATCATTTTACACGCTATTGGGCTGAGTAGCCACCATCGATCACCAGTTCAGATCCTGTAATGTACGAAGAATCATCCGATGCCAGGAACAACGCCGCTTTGGCAATATCGCTTGCTTGGCCTAGACGCTGCAAAGGCGTTGCCTGAATTAATCGTTCAAGCAGTTCCTTGGATGTGTTCAAGGATTGGGTCATTGGTGTTTCGATGATCCCAGGAAAAAGAGCATTCACCCGAATACCTTGACGTCCGAAGGTGGTCGCAGCGGCTTTGGATAATGCACGTACCGCGCCTTTGGATGCCGAGTAATGGTTAAAGCCTTGTCCAATCAAAGCGGTGTATGATGAAATGTTAACGATGGAACCTTTCTTCTGGGCTGCCATATAAGAAGTGACATGTTTCATGCCAGCGAATGGGCCGAAGCCATTAATGGAGAGCATTTTCTCCCAATCCTGTGCATTGATTTCCTCAAACGGCTTTTCCGAAGAAATGCCTGCATTGTTGACCAGAATGTCAATTTTCCCAAAACGTTCATTCACTACTTTCGCCAGTGCCTGCCAACCTTCATCCGAAGATACATTCAACTTCATTCCGTACACATTCTCTTTTTGGCTGGCTTTCTCCAGTGCTTCCTCATTAATGTCTGCTGCAATGACGATGGCGCCTTCCTGTGCAAAAAGATCAACCATACCCTCCCCGATTCCCGAGGCTCCGCCAGTAATAATGGCTACTTTATTATCTAATTTTCCCATGCGAATTGCTCCTAACGTATTTTATTTATTTGGAAGTAACAAGGGCTACTTTGTCTTTCATTCTTAACATGATGCTTAAGCCCCTTTCTTGAAGAAACCAAAGTATTTAGACATATAATATTTAGATGACTAATTATTATATGTCTAAATACTAGCAAAGTAACTGCCTTAATGCAACGAGTACAGCTCTATATACTTATTTTGGATATCTTAGCGAAGCTAAAGCATTTGGAAAAAAGCCCGTTATTGGCGACCATTTCCGCCTTATCACGCATAACTAGGCAACAAAAAAACTGCATCCGTCATTACGGATGCAGCCTTTTCAACGTTTCCTATAAAGAGAAGCTCATACCCTTACTTACAGTGAACCTTCAAGGTTTGCAGGTTGATTTTCCTCATTCAACAGACCTTGAATAAAGGTTTCAAAATTGGGCGCAAGCCAAGTGATCTTGTAACTTTCTTTTTATCCACATGAACAACTTCGGGCTCACCAGCATTGCCGGATTCACGATAATCCAGCATCACCACCTCCGAATCGGAAGGGCACTCACAGATAACAACACCGATTTCGGGGTAACCCCCTGCTCGATAATAAACCGGCTGCCAGCTTCACCACCTAACGAATGTGCTTTCTCCCGCCCAATACCCAATATACCCGCGACCTCAACGCGGACCTTCTTGGCAGCCTCTGCTTGGCTAACAGGAAAATACCGATAGTGGGGAACACCCCCATTATGTAATTTCATCATGTTAATATAGGATGTTGGCAGCTTAAACACCAACTGCTCCTCCACTGACTCGACCTGTTCATCGGTAGGCGGAGCCAACACATATTGATCCACGGCTTCAGCATTGTCATTCCAAAAACCCATTGGTTCCAGATGGCCAACACTAACAGGTGCGGTTGAGATTTCAGAGACAGATGGGACGTTATTCACGAGCTTCTCTACGGATTCCTCTGCTGTTTTGCTTCGAATCCATTCCAGAAACTCCAGCGTATCTTCATCCCCAGGGTCCAATTCATCCGCTCTTTCAAACGCCTGTAGCGCATGCGCATATTGCTCCAGATAATAATAAGCCAGTCCAATCCGATAATGCCAAAGTGGGTCACCTGTGCCCTCTTTAGCAACCGTCAGGAATTGTTCAACCGCTTCTTCATACTGTTCCAGGTTATTTAGCGCTCGTCCCAAATGGTTAACCAGCTCATAATCTCTTTCTTCCACAGGAATTGCTTGAATTGCATCTACAATTTCCTGAAATTCATCTTCTTCATGCCACTCTTGCAATTGAACCAACAGATCGTCTCTCATTCTCTTTTCCTCCCCGTTCATTCACTCATGATTACGTATTGAAAATTATACCACTATCCGGATCACCATCTCCAGCAAACCAAGATCCTTAGGGATATCATGAATCGATATCTTTTCATTTCTGATGACAATACTAAAAGAGGTAACCTGAGCCCGGTTAAGAAAACCAGGCAGGCTACCTTCTTTATTCCTTCCAATACATTGAATTCTTAATTCAATTCAGCAACTCAACACAATCGTAGACCCAACCTGCACTTAACCAGTTACCCAAGTCACTGGAACCGCTGATCGGCGTAATAGCGATGGTATTGGAACCATTGACGAAGTAGGATGCTGGAACATTCCAGCTAAAGGTTGTGTTGTTCCCACGATAGGT
Organism: Paenibacillus sp. OVF10; assembly: GCA_022836915.1. Classification (GTDB taxonomy): domain Bacteria; phylum Bacillota; class Bacilli; order Paenibacillales; family Paenibacillaceae; genus Paenibacillus. The sequence continues at coordinate 522,656 of CP094668.1, forward strand.
ACCAATGGTGAAGCTACGAGAATTGGGCTGTGAAGATGCAGCAGGATTGGTTAAAGCATGTCCATTAACCGTTATACTAGGTCTTCCATTATTGTAGGCTGCGGTAATACCGATGTTGAATGTATGAGAAGATGCAGCTTGAGCTGCATTCAAGTTAAACGTTATTGTAGTTGGAGAATTCTGACCACGGAACTGGATTGCAGGGAATCGATTGGTCGCGCTACCGGTAGCATAGGTGACAGGTCCCCAGCTTGGGTTGCGACTATCGGATGGGTGACGAATCGGAATCGTCTGTCCATTCAGGAGCTCCCGTGGCGTACCATCCCAGTTACCGATTCGCCAGATGTTAGAGGCTTTACTTGGATCATTGTTGATCGTACGTGTATTCAGAGTCGTCGTTTGTCCTGCCGTGACATTAACCGTTTCCGTATATACGGCCAGTTCTCCCTTATATGCTGTCATGGTGTACGTCCCAGGAATCATGCTGTATTTGGCGGCCGCCCCAATTGAAGACGTCCCCACCCAATACTGGGCATTACTATTAGCGAACCCAATTGTGTATGCATACCCTGTATCCATCCCGGAGAGACCATTAAGCACCACGTTCCCCCGACTGGATACCCAACCTTGCAGATTCAGACCAGACATCCAGCTGAAATCGGGTACACCTGGTGTACCTCCGGTTGTAAAGATCAAAGCGTACGGCCCATGCAGACCCAGGCGCCAATTCTCCGTCTGTGCATGTCACGAGTTCATATAGTTATATACTTCCGTCTCTGTTCCACTTTGGAACTGGATGTCGCGAAAGAACGGACCACCAGAGCTTTTTCCCGATTGCCGTAGGCCATAAATACACCGACACCATTCCCCGTAACTCCACGAACGGATAAATCTTTGGCCTGATCATTACCATAATATTTGGAGGCCGACTGTCCATTTGCAAACCCGAACACATCCTGACTCTCGATTGCTCCTGTGTTACCTCGATTATTGGAATTCGCCGGAACACCCGTCAACACACTACCATTACCGCGGAAAATGTACCGTAGCTCCCCGATCGAAGGTTGAGCCGTGATATGCGTTGCCATGTATATAATGTTCTCCCCACCACGCGAAGCATAATAGTGAGTCAGTGTGCTTGTGGATACCGTGATTAACACGGTTGATCCTGAAGGTGAGGTATTCCACGTCACATTGGCCGAGGAGCCCAAACCTGAGCCGATATGTGACCCTCTGTTGCTGTTCAGCTCCGTACCGTTCATTTTGGCTGAGATAATATCCCCATTGGTTTTGTTCACCACATAGACTAATCCTGAACCGGTGTTTACTTCAATTCTGGAGCCGTTATCCGTAACATTAATGGTTGCCGCGTGTCCGGTAGATGCAGGGTATACAACAGCTGTTGCGATCATAACGACAATTAAAAACAAACCAAGCGCCTTTCTCACTATACTTTTGGTCATGAGTAAATCCCTCCTTGGAACTCTTTTAATAAAGCGCTTACATTATGATGTATAACAACTGACACTTCCGTCTCATATCGATATGTCTGCTATGCGGGCATGTCCATAATCACTGAAATGTTATGTCTGCGTGCGTATAGAGTAGAGTCGCTACTTCATGTAAATCTGATCTGGCCACCCCTTTTTAAATCACTCTTCTACATACAAGAATTCTTACAATTCCAATAAAATAATACCATTATATTACATATACTGGCAATGAAAATGAACCGTTTATCCAATAGTAAGTTCTGAAAACAAAATTTACTTCAACATGCAGAAGTCTGATTTTCATTCTCATTCCCGCACTCTCCAATGTTCGTTTAGATGCGTCGTTATAGTACCAGCATACGAGTACATTGAAAAGTTTTTGTGCCAATTCTCCATTGTGGAGATATGCCGTTCCTCTTATTTTCCGTTTACATATTTTATAGAGAACTAGTTTTGATCTTAACGGACAAGGGGTGCAATTGAAATGGGAGCTAAGCCACATGGCGCTATCCAAAAGCAGGGGTTTCTATTATTGCCTGCACGAAACGTCAAAACTATATAAGAAACTTGTTCAATAACTACAGTCGACAGATCCACGCCAGGAAGGAACTTATCATTATTGTCAATAACAATAACATTCCCCTTACCCCATATCTAAGTCTAGCCAAAAAACTTTCAAACGTACACGTCTATCGTCTTCCAGAACGCACTTCCCTCGGCGCCTGTCTAAATTATGCTATCAAGAAGACGAAATACAACTATATTGCCAAGTTTGACGATGATGATTATTACGCCCCCTACTATTTGAAGGAAAGTATGCAGACCTTTCAAAGAACCAATGCTGATGTCATTGGCAAGAAGGCTCATTACATGTATTTACGCGGATCTAAGACGTTTATCCTTCGTTCTCCTCATGATGAACATCGACCGGTGACCCTAATCCCTGGCGCAACGCTTGTTTTTAAACGCAAGGTAGTAAACCAAGTACCGTTCCCGAATCAAAGCGTCGGTGAGGACGACCTATTTTGCATTAGAAGCAAACGAAAGGGTTATCGCGTATATTCTGCTGGAAAAAATAATTTTGTTGCGATCCGCAGGCGAAACTCATCCAACCATACTTGGATCATTAGCGATAAAGAACTCATATCTCAAAGCCAAAAAATACCTTCTGTTACCAATTACAAAAAATATGTACAGAAAAAGCCCAGGGGCTAACCCTGTTAACCACAAATTGAGTCTCAAAAAGAGCAGCATTCCGCTGCTCTTCTCTGTTCTCGACCCTTTATTCACATGCATTTGGACTCAAACCAGATACTCCGCCATAATCTGCTCGATATCATACGGCGTAACGCCTTGATCCACCGAATAGATCGTATCCGCCTGATCTATTGTATCCACCAGTTCTCCTCTAGCTTTGGCATGGAGCATGAACAAGTCATGCAGATCGGGTTTGCGTAAAGTCGTTAGTGCTTTGCCCATCAGGACCATGCCTTTTTGATTGCCTTCCACATTATTGTAGTAATCCGGGTGGCTTGTCAGTGCCAGGTCTGTCCAGATGACGGTACGTTCAACCAGGTCCATAATGACAGGGATCGCAATCTGCGTATCTGCGGTAATATCGATTTTGTTAGCTACGGTGGACGGCTCGAAGATCTCGCCAGAACCCGGCTTCTTCCGCATCATCCACCCCACAAAACATTCCGGCAGATCACAGTACGGATGACTGGTAAACGAAAGCAGTGTTGCCACCACATATCGTCCACCATAAGCCACGATGGATGGAATATGCAGATCAATGAACTCACTTGCTCCGTTAGGTGCAGTCACGATATCTCCGCTATGGACAGCCTTATAGTTAGAGGATCGCAGATTCGTATAGGAGATATGCTCCACATAGTTCCAGTCCTTATCATACATCACCGCAGACAAGTCAATGTCCACGCGCCCTGTAGACTTTCCATCCACGTCCCCCTCTTTCCACCAGTTGAAGAAACGGATGGTATCACCCTCTGCCATCGGCACACGACTTCCACGAACGATGGTATGCAGAGCCTTGCTCGCCGATCTCTGGGAAAAGGGTACCAGATAATCATGAAGCTGTGGATCGACATATGTCTTCCCAAGCGGGGAAAGGTGTGCGAATCGCTCTACCAGCGCCTGCTCGCACAATTGCACGACATCCTGACACGTGGCTTCATTGATGTCTGGCAGCTCATTCGGAACAGCAAAAGCTTTGGCTACATTGCCTTTTGGGAAGAAGACACGCAGATCCTGCGGTTCATTACGGCGGGCAAAATGCTGTCGTACCTGCAATAACACCGGGGTGGATACTTGCTCCAGTACCTCACCAAATGCCAGCAGTACATACGTTTCATCTTCGGTCATCCGCAACAAGTGATCCAGTCTTCTCGCGAATTCACCTGGACGCTGTGACAACAGATCGATCAGACTCCAGACATTCCGATATTGGAAGGCAAGTTCCACACTTCCGTTGAAGGTCGAATACGGCTTATTATTACGCAAAATATCAAAGGCTTCTTCGCATCGCGGATACCGAAGCTTATATTCCGATGGATGCAGAATTTCGCCAAGGCGAATCCAGCGATCCTTATATCGCAACATATCCTCCGTGATGGAGCCACATTGCTCCAGCAATCCGAGCAAAAGGCGTCTCTCACGCCGTTTGAATTTTCGGAAGGGAGAAGCCACAGCGAGGCTAACATCACCATTGGACCAGGCAACAGCCAGACGGAGGACATCACTTGCCGTTTTGAAATACGGACTAATTCGGTCGAGGTTCGCCTTTTCATGCTTCAACAGCGAGGCGACCACAAAGCCCACATTTTCTTTGAACGGAATCTCAGCAGGTAGAATCGCATCCACTTCACTTGGATCTGCATGCTCCAACACCATGTCGATATCCGCCTTGTCTGTTTCCGAGATAGAACCTTTTGCTTCAATGATCTGACGGATGAGCGTCTGGAATGCTTGCTGGTTTCCCAAACCAATGACTTTCAAGTCCGTCTTCTCCAGCAAAGGCATTCTTTCCAAAGATTGTTGATCCGGATAGACCACAGTCAGGTTGGTCAGATAATGAATAATCGCATTGAGATATAACTCGGCCTCATCCGCTTGCATCACCTGCATTGGGAATCCAGCATACATCGGTGTGTACTTCACATGTGCGCCGACCATGACTCTTAGATCAGCCACGAGTTGAATATATACTGTTTCAAACTGTTCCTTGGACAGCTGCCGCATCGCTTGAATCAACTCATCCGAGAAGGTGTATCCGAGTGCTTCAATATTTTTGAGGGCAGTCGCCAGGTGTGTCTTCGGCAACTGTTGCTTCCCTTCGTTTGATTCAATAATGAGTTTGTTCGCTCTGCGCAAATAGATTGTATTGTTCATGATAAAAGAGTCCAGGAAAGCCATATTCCTATTAACATTTGGTAGATGGCTTTAGAAGGAAGGAATATGATAGCCTGGACGCCTCCTCTCTGAAATGAAATCTTCAGGAGAGCTGCGACCCTATGATCTCCAATGATTGTAGAAGGAAGGATCACAATAGCCTGAAGGGCAGCGGTTCAAAGTTTGTCACCCGAACCTCTGGTGAACCCATCATCTCAGATTCCATGATCTGCCAACAGGGCGAAAGTATTACGACATGAATTTAAGAATTTAATGAAAATAGAAAAAAGCCTTTGCCGACCCCCAATGTCAGCAAAGGCTTTTCCGTATAGATTTGTTACTTATCAATCAGGTTTGTTACTTTCAACATTCTTGCAATCAATGCAGTGACCTCAGCACGGGCCATCGTGGTCTTCGGACTCAGAACCTCTGGCCCATTACCTTGGATGATCCCCGCTGCAATCAACTGGGCTACATCTTCTTTTGCCCAATTCGATACATCGGCTGCATCACTGTAACGCTCCAGTTCAGAGTTCATCTGTTCCGGGCTGATTGCCGCTTTTGGTTCAATCAGACGGTAGGCACGAGCGACCATGGCAAATCCTTGCTCACGTGTGATCTCCTGATTACCGTAGAAGTTGCCATTATCGTAACCGCGAACGATACCGAATTCATTCGCAAGGGCTACCGCGGAGCGGAACCATGCGGATTCGTTAACGTCAGGGAATAGATTCTGTGGTGCATCCTGACGCATTAGGCCCAGTCCAAGTACAACAATCTCGGCAAACTCAGAACGAGTAACCTGACGGTTCGGTGAGAACGTGTTATCTCCGTTACCTTTCAGATCTAATCTCGCAGCGATGTTGTTCACATCGGTTTTACCCCAATGGGACTTGGCATCTTCAAAATCCTGCGGATTCCAGATGACTGAGTAACTTCCGCTGCTGCGCAGGTCATTAATGAGTGCATAGTATCGGCTATCGACTTTGGTAACAACCGTTGGTACATGGAAGATGCTACCGTCCGGGTTGATGATCACTCCTGTTGTAATCCGGTTCGGGTCGATGCCTTCTGGAAGTGCAATATACTTCGGTGCATAGCCATTCAGCTGGCTAGATCGCACAGTCTGTCCATCTTTCGTAAACGTCAGATCCAGATCAACTGGTGTGACAAGTAGCTCGTATCCTTGGGATGCGGCTCTTGTCTCGGCGCTGTCAATCAATGCATCCGAGGAACGTGCAATATCAATATGGACATCAATATCATTCAACGCTGCATTACCAAGCTGTTTGGACACACCATTCAAGTCCATTTTGCCACCAGGTACCGGATAGATCGCTAACGGATTGCTAATGTTCAATTTGGAACCTTGATCTACTAATTGTTTCAGTGTTTCGAGGGTTAAACCGTCCACCTTCATATTCCCATCATTCGGTGAATGAATGGCGAACTGCTGTCCTGTGCCTTGTGACATGGCAACATTCAGCTTGGCTGGATCAACTTGAACCAACGTTTCTTTGTTGTTAGATGGTTTGGATGTAGCAAATGGTTGATGGCTACCATCCCGAGTTGTCTCCAAATTATCCTTCACGGGTGCCGGCGTTGGCGTTGGTACTGGCGCAGGTGTAGGTGCTGGTGTGCTTCCACTGTTACCTCCCGTATTTCCGCCGCCATTGTTGCCTCCACCATTGTTACCATTGTCATTGGATGCTCTAGTCACGTTAATTTTATACTCCGTAACATGGCCAAGTGAATCCGTTACTCTAACAACGATCTTATTTCCGCCAACTTGGAGTGGTAGATTCTCACTTACAGCACCACTTGAAATCTCGTTCCATTCTCCATCTCCAACAGCTATTTCAATCTTCGCAAGTGGATCAAGTGCCGTTGGCGTTAGCTGGAATTGATATACGCTATTCGGCACTGAAATGGTGTAGGTATCTTTAGCCGGATCAAAGGCCGGAGACAAGCTTCCCACGGAAGGGACCAGTGTTTGCAGCGTTGATGTGTCTGTGCCAATCACCTTGGTAAGTCCCGTTCTCGCATCAGTTAGATCTTGAAGTGCCTTATCTACCTGCGCTTGAGTTACTGTCGGATCAGCCAGCACCCGCTCTGCTTCGTTCATCGCATCATTGAGTGCTCCCCAGCTCGCTGGCGTATACTCTGACTCTTCCAGGCTTTCACCTGTAATTTCAGTTACTTTCGCTTGCAAAGCTGATTTATCTACATCTGGTACAGATGTTGTAGGGATTAGACCCGTTCTTGCATCAGTCAGTTCTTGAAGTGCTTTGTCTACCTGCGCTTGAGTCGCTGTCAGATCATTCAACACTCGCTCTGCTTCGTTCATCGCATTATCCAGTGCTGTCCAGCTCGCTGGTGTGTATGCTGACTCTTCCAGGCTTTCACCTGTAATTTCAGTTACTTTCGCTTGCAAAGCTGATTTATCTACATCTGGTACAGATGTTGTAGGGATTAGGCCCGTTCTTGCATTAGTCAGATCCAAAAGTGCCTTGTCTACCTGCGCTTGGGTTGCTGTCGGATCATTCAGCACTCGCTCTGCTTCATTCATCGCATCATCGAGTGCTGTCCAGCTCACTGGCGTATATTCATCTTTCTCCAGTTCGCCTGTTTCGACCTCCCCTTAACTTCATCAGCTTTGGCTTTCAACTTCGCCTTATCAATAACAACATAATTTTTCGAATTCGACTCTTCTGAATCTGCATAGGCTGGACTGTCCGTCTTCGCTGTTACTGTCACTTTGTAGGTGCCAACTTCTAGCGATGGTACTAATTGCGACAGGTTAAGCGCCGTTCCGGTTACTTCCACCGTCCGCTTCGTGCCGTCTTCCAGTTCGAATGTTACTTCATATTTGTCTGCATGCGCAACTGCTTCCCATGTCAACTCATCGTCGGTCAGTGTGATGTCTGGCGCCGACAAAGGAGTAGCAGCAGTCGCAATGGTAAAGTACGAGTTCGGACCAAAATTTGAGGTATTAAGGGTTACTTGGCCGTTCTCAATTAAATGTACTGAGCTTGGATTACCAAATTGAGTATCATCGCTGATCACAACATATTGAGGCAACGCCGGGTTACCTTCCGTTCCGTCTACCTGAAGTGTAATCTGTGATTCAATCCAGTTTGCTTTCTGTACTTTGTAGATACGCTCCATCCCAAGCAGTTTTTTCTCATCTTTCGTAATCGGTGTTTTGAATTCAGTACTTGCTCCATTGTCACCAAACGTAAAGAAAGAAGAATTGTTTGAGAATTCATTTTCATTGGCAGAATTTGTATCCTCAATACGGTTGCCTAATGCAATCGTCATCGTGGACCCCACTTCCTGCGCCTTGGCTTGTTTCTGCAGCAAGCCGCTCTGATCATCTCGACCGATGCTTGTAACGCGATGGGTATAGACTGCGTTCTCATTTGAATCCCAGATCGTAGCCATGTTTGAATCGACATACGAATTGGCTGTTGTCTGATCCAGCGTATACCCGTATTTTATCGCCAGATATGTGCTGACTTTTTGGCGTTCTTCGTCCGTAAGAGCATGATCGTATACGATAATTTCTTCAATTGTACCCTGCCAATGTTCAACACTCGCAGTTGCTGGAATAAGCTTACCGACTACAGCTCCACCAGAGTTGCCGGTATCCCAGGACTTGGGAACATCCTGTCCATATCCACCTGCACCCAGTTCCTGCACTATCTTCATTTTGCTGTACAATCTAGCTTGGTTTATACTAGTGTCCCCGCCTGTCCAAGTAACAAATTGCTCGTTCGGGAACGTCGTTCCCAGGAACCCGTCAGGAGTGTATAATGTCTGGTTCCTGTCACTGTTAAATGTGGTCAAGCCGCCTCTTGTGCCATTTTGAAGCATCCCTATACCAGTATAACCACTCGTCTGGACTCCCCAGGAAATGATATACTTGATGCCTTCATTTCTATTGGTTTTACTAATGGTAATGATCGATCTGGGGCTCTTCCCTTGAGGAAGCTTACTTACATCCAAATTCATAAAACTACTCGTTCCGTTATATTCCAATACCGGGTTGAAGTTAATATTATGGTCCTTATCATCCCAATAGGTCGGTTGATTGGCGGCCACATTTTGTGTTGCGTTATTTACTTTACTGCCTTGATCTTCCCAGGTACTCACCTTCTGGCCGCTGGAAACTTCCATGCCCAGATCTGATCGTAGCCATAGTGCAGGGGCACCAACTCCACCTGGACCAGCTGTGCCTCCAACTGACTTATCTACTACAGTGATATCCCTGCGTACGGGTTCAGCAGAGGTCCCGTTATTCGTTGCTGTAACCTTCAAAGTATATTCTCCAGGTGGCAACACAGAGGAAGGCGTGAATTCCCATGTCCCGTTTGGGTTGACAGTAGCTTCTCCGACTATGTTTTTAGCTGGGTCGGATTTGTTTACCATTGTAATGGTTACCACGGCCCCGGCTGTAACTGAACCTTTCAAAGTAGGTTTGGTACCCACAGTAGAAAGATCCAGGGAGTATCCAGTTCCAGATTGACTGGCATTCGGTATGTCAAAATAACCTTGTTAGCTTGATTATCATATGCAACCGCTGCCGTCGTATTAATATCTGATACAAAGAATGTCTGGTCTTCTTGCACTGCTTGATATGGGGCTCTACCTATGGCAATGTCGACAACCGGATTCGTATCTTCATCGGGCATAATCTTGGCATATACTCCAACCTTCGATCCCAATTGCATAGGACTAACTAGCGTCAGATAAGCACTACCAGTAGCTGTCGTATTCTTCAGATACACATTACGCTGATCCCCATCGGCATTGAAATTATCGTATACATAGGCTGTGCCACCAAAATCGAATCGAGCTTGACTCGCAGTCCCACGCATGAATACAGCAACATTTCCTATTGTTTCGCCTTCACTCAGTTCAGTTCCGAACAGTTTGTTTCCCGTTATCTTGCCTCCTGTCATCCTGAAGTTAGGACTTTGATATAGTCCCACCCCAACGATGACTCCATTTCCTCCTGAAATTTCATTATCTGTAATCAAACCATCCTGAATGACCAAGGAACCTCCTGAACCAGCACTTAGTATCGAAGGAGGGTTATCTTTTACATTTCCTGAAACCTTGTTGCCATGAATCATGGTGCCCTCTTGTATGACAACCAATGAATTACCTCCGCTAGTGGATATAACGGTTGCAGGCTGACTAGTGCTCGCTTTTACGATGTGATTTCTAATTTCAGCCTCTTTAAAATTCACTGTACCGCCCATATTACTAATCCCATATATCTGGCCGTTTGTACTTACATGATTGCCATCTATAATGATCTTCTCAAAAGTTACACTATTCGATCTGCTCCCACCACTGATCTGGACCAAGTCGCCAGCAACGAAATTCTCACCACGTACAATGGAGTATGTGTGCCCCTCTGCAGAGGTTATCGTAATATTCTTCCCAGCAGAAGAGATCACCAAGGTGGACTCCTGGATGATGTTACTTTGCAGGATTATAGTTCCTGTAGCATCGACCATTTCAAGTGCCTTTTCTATTGTTGCCACTGGCGCTTCTACCATACCAGTGCCAACGATATCACTTCCCGTCGATGATACGTAGACATTTCCATCAGCTGCGCTTGCTACGGGAGCAAACAGCGACGATATTGATGACAATAGGACCGCAAAAGCCAAAAATGATATTTTCATTGCCTTAAATACTTTCAAATTAACTTAACCTCCTATGTGATTCGAATGTTTTGGTCATTTACTGGGACAAGCATTAACGCAAAAACTCTGCTTCTTCTAAGCCCCAATTGCTATCTGACACATATCGTTTTATTCTACACATAGCCTCTTACCAAACTCTTACCAAACCTTTCGCTCGTAAATACAACAAAAAAACAGCCTTGCAAATGAAGCTGCAGGGCTGTGTATATCCAATTACATATTTGATTGTTTCCATTGTTGGTACCATAACTCAACTTCCAGGCCGGGACGTATACCTGCCTCTTGCTCTAAAGCGATAACCAACTGGTTATATTGAGCGACCACAGGATCTTTATTGCCTAATCGATCGTAGGTCTTCATTAAGGCCAGTCCGACTTCCTCCAATGATGGCTCGAATTGCTGTACCCGGTGATATACCGTGAGTGCTTCCGTATTCTGTCCCAGTTCGATGTAATATTGTGCGAGTTGCATGGCGTGGTTACGCCAGAGTGCATGCAATCGTTCGCGCTCCAACTCAGCCCATACATAATCGTCTTCACTATAATATTTGCCCTCATATTGATCTGAGGTCTGCCGATGTTCAGCTATTGTAGACGATGATAATAGAGGCAATCGGTTAAGACGACTCTCCCATTCTTCAGCATCAATCCTGAATTCACCCGTTTCCAATAGATAACCAAACTGTTGATAACGAATGACCATATTGTCCTCGCCCATGAATTCGTTCATCATGCTGCGTAAGCGATGGATGCCACTGTGCAGATTGGATATACCTCTCCGCTCATCCAACTCTGGCCACAACAATTCAAGTAGCGTATCCCGCTTAATCGGTTTGTTCCGATGGTGAAGCAAATAGGCAAATAACTCTCTGATTTTGGTTGTTCTGAACTTCATATGTTTTGGCGGCTCATTCGGGTGCAGTTGGACCTGAAGCATTCCCAGACAGCGGATTAACATGGATGGCTCTTCTGCTATATTCAGACTTGCTGGCACCGTTCGGCGTTGATACATCTTCATCGTTTTTTCCAAACGGTCACGCGTTACAGGCTTCATAATATAGTCCAGCACTTCAAGCCCATAAGCTGTCAGTGCATGTTCGTTATATGCGGTTGTGAAAATAACTTCTGTTCCAGGAGAAACCTCATGGATACGTTCGGTCGCCTCGATTCCGTTCATCCCCGGCATTTGAACGTCCATGAAGACGATTTCCGGCAGATGAAGTTTGATCTGATCTATGGCTTCCTGTGCCGTCAGAAAAGAGCCGATAACTTCGCAATCCTCTCTCTCTGCAACAGTTTGTTCAACCTGCTCAGAGCGAGATATTCATCATCTACCAAAATCACTCTCATATGCACAACTCCTCTGGCTCACTGATCACCCTTTAATCTATAATTTTACCATAAATCCTGACGTGGGACCGCTATCATTTAAATATAGAATCTATGTTCCGGAATTCAAAAAAATGTTCATTTTTGGCAGAGGGCATGCAGGAATTTGAAGTAAACTGTCGAAAACTAAAGTCTGCCATGAAACCAATAACCTATAAAAAGATACCCCGATATGTAGTGCTGTCGATTCTATTCCTGACTATTTTGCTTGGCTTTCGCTGGATATGGTCCGAGACTTTCACTATACCCGCACATCCTGAACCCATTGAAGGCGTGTTGGACCTTCGAGGCTGGAACCTCGCCAACACTTCACCCATATCCCTAGATGGAGAATGGGAGTTTTATCCCCAAGCGTTAATCTCTAATTCCGATGCGAAAATAACGGATAACCTATCCTCATGGATTCAAGTTCCCGGTGACTGGCGTAATGCATTACCAAAATCCTCATCGTCGTTCGGATACGGAACGTACCGTCTTCGTATACTTTTAGATCCATCTGTGGAGGAAGTCTCTCTCTGGGCTCAGAAAATCCAGACATCATCGATCATCGAGATGAACGGGACCATTGTTGCCGAATTCGGCCAACCTGCCACTCATGCCGAAGCCTATCGACCAGAAAGGACTGCATTTACGACTTCCTATGTGCTTGAGGGTTCTACCGAACTCAATCTTTTGGTGCAGACAGCCAATTTTGACGATCCTTATAGCGGAGGGATCACACGCTCTCTCTATTTTGGTTCTCCAGAAGCCATTGGCAGTGAGCGAGGACTATCCATTGACTTGCAAAAGATTACATTCGCTATACTGCTTTTGCACAGCCTATACGCTTTTGTGATGTTTCTGTTTATCCGAAAGGAACGAGCTCTGCTGACGTTCTCGATGCTGACACTGGTAGCTGGCCTAACGGTCGTCTCCGACCATGACAGTCTGTTATTGGGTTGGATTCCACTCAACTTCACTTGGATCGTTAAGGCCAAAGCGTTCTCCTATCCGTTGTTGGCATTCTTTCTTTTACAGATGGCTAGAAGCTTCTCCTATAGTCTACAAGGGCGTAAACTGTTCCGTATCTATGCCAGCGTGCTTGGCGTTTACTGTTTATTTTTGCTCGTCGCACCAGTGACCCTGATCTATCATGTACTTGAGATTGGGCTTTCTGATTTCCTTTATCTGTTTGCCATCGGCTGGTCTGTCTACCTATTCTTCCGAATGGCAGCCGAGAAACGAAGCGACGCAAGCTTTTTGCTCTTTGCGGCTACTAGCAGCCTATCAAGCGTGTTATGGGGAATTGTGAACTCACATAGCGAAATTACCAACGTGTATTATCCGATCGATGTGATTGCGGCCATGTTTGGCTTCTCCGCCTATTGGTTCAGGAAATACTTCCGCAATTCAAGTGAGATCGAGAAGTTGTACGAACAACTCAAAGAGGAGGATCGCCAGAAGGATCAGTTTCTTGTGAATACGGCTCATGAGTTGCGTACACCGCTGCACGGGATCATCAATATTGCCGAGAGTATCGCGGTCCGTGAACGGCGTAAATCAGGTGGGCAGCAGGCAGAAGACATGAAACTGTTAGTTACCATCGGCCGACGCATGTCCCAACTGGTTGATGACCTCCTGGATGTCATTCGTTTGAAGGAAAAACGCATTACGCTCCAGAAGAAGCCTTTATCTCTTGCATCTGTCATTCCAGGCGTGATCGGTATGTTCCGATTCATGGCAGAGGGCAAGCCCATCCATATGCAGGTGGATATTCCAGATTCACTACCGTTGATTCAGGCTGATGAGAGAAGACTTGTTCAGGTGCTCTACAACCTGTTGCATAATGCGCTCAAATTTACCGATGAGGGTACAATTACCGTGTCCGTTCGGGAACATGGAGAGTACGTCTTGATTCAAGTTTCAGATACAGGTGTTGGTATGAGTGAGGAGATACAACAGCGAATATTCGAGGCGTATGAACAAGGGACCCCAGAGGCTCGTTTAAGCGGAGGAATCGGCCTCGGTCTCAATATTAGCAGGCAGCTCACAGAACTCCATGGCGGCCAACTCACCGTGCAATCCGTACCTGGGCAAGGATCCACCTTCCAGATCTCGCTTCCACGGGAAGACACCGCATCGCTATCGGACCAGACTGAGCAGCAATGGGACGCTCACAGCTTCGATGAAATTGCGATTGCAGAGCCACAGCAGCAGACCATATCTCAGGATAAGACTGCCGCCCGTATTCTTGCCGTCGATGATGATCCTGTAAACCTGCGAGTACTGATCTCCATGCTTGCGAATGAACCTTACCATATTCAACCTGCAGCCTCGGCGCTTGAAGCACTTGAATTGCTGAATAAGGAGCCTTGGGACTTACTAATTGCCGATGTCATGATGCCTCATATGTCCGGTTATGAACTGACCGAGAACGTACGCAAGCGTTATTCGGTATCGGAGCTTCCCATCCTGTTGTTGACGGCTCGTAACGAACCAGCTGATGTGTACGCCGGATTCATGGCCGGTGCAACGGACTATGTCACCAAGCCCGTGGATGCCGTTGAATTAAGGCATCGCATCGGGTCTCTGATCGTACTGAAACAATCTATTGATGAGCGACTGCGCATGGAGGCTGCTTACTTACAAGCACAGATTCAGCCCCATTTTCTTTTTAATACGCTCAATTCAATCATGGTTCTTAGTGAGATGGACACGGAGCGAATGCAGAAACTGGGCGATGCTTTTATCGAGTATCTTCAGACCAGCTTTCATTTTGTCAATTCGGAGAAAATGGTTGAGGTCACCCATGAGTTGGATCTCTCCCGTGCCTATCTCTACATTGAGAAAGAACGATTCATGCATCGGTTGAATGTCATCTGGGATATTCCCGATGATCTTGATCTATCCCTGCCGCCACTCACCATTCAACCGCTCATTGAGAATGCTGTTCGACATGGTATTCTCAGCAAAGTTGAGGGTGGAACCGTGCATATCCGAATCATCAACCAAACAGCGTCCACCTTGATTGAGATCGAGGATGACGGTGTTGGGATGCAGCCCGAGCAGATCGAACGGGCACTGGCGTGGCCCAAGAAAGGTCCCGGCGGAACGGGAGGTATTGGATTAACCAATACACATCGCCGGTTAACCCAGATGTACGGACAAGGTTTGACCATCGTCAGCTCGCCGGGTCAAGGCACAAAAGTTTCCTTTGTCATCCCTTTGGACCGCAGCACAAGATTCTGAGCGATAAGATCGTTCTATGACTCTACAGTGGACATACTGTACTGTACGATCCGTATCCAGATGCTTAGGTGTAAGGTCTAGAGGAACGCGATGGTAGCGGACATGTTCATGTTCAATTCCAAATTCAAGCTCACGATCAAGTTCTGATATACGAAATAAACCTAAAAAAGAGAGCTAGGCACGGGTGTCGCCCCGGCTTAGCTCTCTTCTTTGGCTTGATTATTATCTAACACGATAAGCTAATGGTTATACGTGCATGACATGTTTTTCATCCGATAACCCCAGCGCCTTGGCTGTTGAAGAATGAACCTCTTTGAGAAGATCCAGATTCTCCACAAGGGATATGCCATAGGATGGAATCATTTCCTTGATCTTTGGCTCCCATGCCTCCATATGCTGCGGGAAGCACCGCTGAAGAATCTCAAGCATGACCTGAACCGCGGTGGATGCACCCGGTGATGCACCTAGCAGAGCCGCAATCGTTCCATCTGCAGACGTGACCACTTCTGTACCGAATTGGAGCGTACCCTTGCCACCTTGAACGGTATCCTTGATCACCTGCACACGCTGGCCCGCCAGAACCATATCCCAATCCTCGCTCTTCGCACCCGGAACAAAGTCACGCAATTCAGCCATGCGTTGTTCTTTAGATAACATCAGTTGTTGGATCAGATATTTGGTCAAAGAGATTTCTTTGACACCTGCTGCGAGCATCGTAAGCAGATTATGCATCTTAACCGACGTAATTAAGTCGGCATTGGAACCCGTCTTCAGGAACTTCGGTGAGAACCCGGCAAACGGTCCGAATAACAGCGACTTCTTATTGTCGATAAATCGGGTATCCAGATGCGGAACCGACATCGGCGGAGCCCCTACCGAAGCCTTGCCGTATACTTTGGCATGATGCTGTTCCACGACTTTTGGATTTTTGCACACCATAAAGATGCCACTGACCGGGAATCCGCCGATATGTTTACCTTCCGGAATGCCCGTCTTCTGGAGCAAATGCAGACTTCCACCGCCCGCGCCGATGAAGACAAATTTTGCCTTATGGCGTTCGACTGTACCGCTCTTCAGGTTTTTCACGGTTAATTCCCATTGTCCATCGCTGGTACGTTTCATATTCTTCACGCTATGTTCGTAGTGGATACCCACGTGTTGTTCCTTCAAATGTCTGATCAGCATACGCGTTAAAGCACCAAAGTTAACGTCCGTACCGGAGTCAATTTTGGTCGCTGCAACAGGTTCATTACTGGTACGATCTTTCATCATCAGCGGCATCCATTTCGCCAGTTCTTTCTTGTCATCCGAGAATTCCATGCCTGCGAACAGCGGGTGATTCGACAAGGAGTCATAACGTCTTTTCAGAAACTGGACATTGCTCTCTCCGTGTACATAACTCAAATGAGGAATCGGCATAATGAAGTCCCGCGGATTACGAATCAGACGGCTATTGACGAGATAGGACCAAAATTGCTTTGAGATCTGAAATTGTTCATTCACTTTAATCGCTTTGCTAATATCTACGGTTCCGTCTGGTCGTTCAACGGTATAGTTAAGTTCGCACAATGCAGCATGCCCGGTTCCGGCATTATTCCATTCGTTGGAGCTTTCCTCTCCTGCAGTGGCTAGCTTTTCGAAAACCTTAATATTCCAGTCTGGTGCCAATTCTTTTAGCAAAGTTCCCAAAGTTGCACTCATAATTCCGGCACCAATCAAGATAACATCTGTACTCGTTTGTCCCTGGCTCATGTCTACCGTCCTTATATCCTATATTTGCCAAAAGGATGTAAGCGTTATCGATTTGGCATTTGCAGCAAGCCCATTCTTGAACGGGGTCGCACCTTCTCTGAATGATTATAACCTTGATCTAGTGTATCAATAATATAGAGCAATTTAAATATGCAATTTCAAGATATTTGCTATTCCATCAGTATACGCTAGTTTACATCGGAACGTTAGCCCGGTTATAGGCCTGAAAGATATATTTGTTCAAAACAAAGAAAGGAACCCGGTTTTAGGGGGACTTTGGGTTATTACATGGATGCACTAAAAGCCGCTCTCGAATCTCTTCGTAAGGCGGCTTCATATATAAATAAACTATAAATAAACGATTACCACCCCCGGCGTCTCCGGGAGTACTCAGAAAATTGAAATTAGTTCCTTTGTATACGGATGGCGTTCTTCGGCGAACAACGCATCTGCACCAAAGCGGTCAACGATCTGACCTTCCCGCATGACGATGATACGCTGACTCATGCGATGTACCGCAGCCAGATCATGTGAGATGAACACGTATGATAGACCAAGTGATGTCCGCAGATCGGTAAGCAACTGCAACACTGCTCCTTGCGAGATCACGTCCAGGCTGGCTGTCGGTTCATCCAGAACGACAACGTCCGGCTCAATGCCAATGGCACGTGCAATCGTGACGCGCTGACGCTGTCCACCACTTAGCTCATGGGGGTAACGTCCAGCCAAATCGCTTGGAAGCTCGACCGCTTCCAGCAGCTTTTGGACGTATCCCTCCTTCGATGTGTAGGTAAAGTGGGACAGCTCGGCGTTCCGTCCAAGTTGTTCGTACGGATCGATTAGTGAATCGGCAATCTTGAGCTTCGGGTTTAGTGCTGCCATTGGATTCTGGAAAACAATCTGAATCTTCCGGCGATGAGGTCGCAACCGTCGGCCGCTCAGCCGCGCGATATCCTGTCCGCCCAGTGTAATTGAGCCCGTATCTGCATCTTCGATCCTCAACAGACAGCGTGCGAGTGTACTCTTGCCACAGCCGCTCTCGCCAACCAGGCCAAGGCATTCGCCGTGGTTCAGAGTGAAGGAAATATCATTCACAGCCGGTCGGTCTGCACCTGCATACGTTCGGCTGAGATGTTCCACGTGAAGCACAGGATTGCCAGGGATGCTGAGCGATGAAGCATTGCCTGTAACCGTGGTATCTATATCCGCATCTTTAACTGCATGATCTGTTTCTGTAGTATTTATGACTGCATTGTCTGTGTCTGCATGGTTTACGTCTTTTGCAAAATCGTGGCTTCGCACACCAGATTCTTCTTCGGACTGCACGAGTCCACGGCGTTCATCATTTGTGGTTGTCTTCATTCCGTTCCTGCCTCCTTCAATCCCGACTTCAGCGAGCGACTCAGGACGGGAGCCGCATCAATCAGCTGACGCGTATATTCATGCTGGGGATGGTCAAGAATGCGATGCTTCCCACCAGATTCGACGATCTGCCCTTCCTTCATCACAGCCAAGCGGTTGGCATAGCGACGTACATGGCGCCAGTCGTGTGTGATAAACAAAATGGCACATCCCGTCTCCGCTTGTTTGCGTGCCAGCAGTTCCAGTACGCGATGACCGGATACACTGTCGAGCGCCGTCGTTGCCTCGTCTGCGATTAACAAACGAGGAGACAGCATCAGCGATGTGGCAATCGAGGCCCGCTGAAGCTGCCCACCGCTCAACTGGAACGGGTAGCGGCGCAGCAATTCAGCGCCAAGGCCAACGGATTCCAATGCTTCCTCAGCCCGTTTCTTGCGGATGGAAGAAGACTTTTCCCCATGTACCTTCTGGTATTCATCAAAGTGTCCGCCAATGCTACGGAATGGCGTAAACGCTCCCTGATAGTCTTGAAAAATATATGAGATGCGGCTTCCCCGCAGGGCGCGCATCTCCTTCGGATTCCGTTCGAGCAGGTTGCTGCCTTCGAACATGACTCGACCCGACGCATGCAGGTTGGGCGGCAACAGACGACCAATGGCTTGCGAGAGCAAGCTTTGCCGCTACCGCTCTGTCCAACCAATGCCATGAATTCACCTTCGCGAACAGCCAGAGAGACTTGATCTACAATAGTGCGATCCTGGCTGGAGATGCTCAGTTCCTCAATGGAGAGAATCATGGCTGCACCTCCTTCTTCACGTCAAACCGGTCTCGCAGATAGTCGCCCAGCATGTTCGCGAGCAGTACTACCGAGACAATGGCAAGACCAGGATAGATCATCAGCTCTGGCCGAGACTGGAAGTAAGGCCGCGAGTCATTCAGCATCGCACCCCATTCAGGTGTTGGCGGCTGTGCGCCAAGGCCAATGTAGGACAATGATGAGATGAGCAGAATAATTTTGCCCAGATCAAGACTGGCCAGCACGAGCACATGGCCTGCGATATGCGGAAGCAGATGTTTTCTCATGATACGACCGTCCGAAAGTCCGTTGGTCCGGGCGATGCGAATGTAATCCTTTTGTGACTCAGATAAGACCGTACTTCGAACGAGACGGGCGTAGCTAACCCACTTCACAATCACGATTGCCAATACCAGATTACCGATTCCCGCGCCAAGCAGGCCACTGAGCACAATCGCCACGATAGTATCAGGGAAAGCTAGAAAAGCATCAGCAATTCGCATGAACAGCTTATCGACCCATCCACGTTTGTATCCTGCGATAAGTCCAAACGGAATACCGATCAGCAGTGCAGCACCGAGTGCCAGCAAGCTATAACCCAGTGTTTGGCCGCCGCCAAGCAGCAGACGTGTCAGTACATCGCGGCCCAGATGGTCGGTACCGAACGGATGGAGAGCACTTGCGCCCTGCAATCGTCCGCGTAGATCCGTTAAGGTGTGATCATGCTTCAAGTATAAAAAGGCATATAAGGAGGCCGCGATGACCAGCAGTGCAAACAGCAGACCAATGATCGCCTGCCAGTTATGTTTTTTAGATTTTGTCGTTGGAATGAGCAGGGGTATGGTTTTCATCGGTGGGCCTCCTTTTCCTTCAGTTTCATTTCGGGATTCAAATAACGATAAGACAGATCAACTGCCGTATTCACGAGGAATACCACGATAGCCATGATCAGAATGTAACCCTGAATCAGTGGATAATCACGCTGGCGGATGGCGTCAACGACAAGCTTGCCGATACCCGGATAAGCGAACAACACTTCAATCACGACAACTCCGCCAATCAGGCTGCCGAGACTTACGCCAAATACCGTAATGACAGGCGGCAGACTGTGCCGAAACGCGTGAAGCATGAAGATCCGGCCTTCGGATAACCCTCTTGCCCGGGCGGACCGAACGAACTCCTGACTTAGTGAATCTAGCAGGCTGGAACGCAAAAGACGCACATAAACGCTGGAGATGGCAAGTCCCAGCGTCAGAGATGGCAGAATAAGCGAGGCGAATCCATCCCTGCCCATGGTCGGCAGATTGCCGAAGCGTACGCCGAACATGTCGATCAGGATTAGACCCAGCCAAAAGCTTGGCACCGCCGCACCCACAATGGAGAGCATCCGGCTGCCGCGGTCAATCCAACTGCCACGATGGAGTGCTGATAGCGAGCCGAGCGGGATAGCTATAACAAGCATGACCAGCAGTGCGCCAATCGTCAGTTCAGCCGTAGCAGGCAGCGCACGCATCAGGGTCTGCATGACGGGCTGACCTGTCGAGTACGATACGCCGAAGTCGAGTCGAACGAAATCGAGCAACCAGTTGCCGAACTGGACAGGAAGCGAATCGTTGAAACCCATTTCCTCGCGTACAGCTTCGACCTGCTCCTGACTAACAGACAGTTCGTCCACATTCAGGATCGTCAGCACCGGATCACCGGGAGCCAGACGAATGAACAGAAAGCTCACAAACATAATGAACAACAGAAAGATAAATACTTCAAGGAACTTCCGAAGCAAAATGCGAAACATTACATCACATCCAGCTTATTGGTGATCATGTAATATTCACTGCGAGTGGTAACCCAGTTCTTGATCTTCTTGCCGTTGTAGGCAACGATCGTACCTGGATGCAGCACGAATGAATTCAGCACGTTGTCATGCACATAGTTGGCTGCCTTCTCGGCTAGCTCTGCGCGCTTCTCTGGTGCAACTGTGAGATTCAATTCGTCGATGATCTTGGTCAGCTCCGGATCTTCCGATCCGCTGAAGTTAAGAGCACCTTTCGGATGGTACGTCGCATTCAGGTAATATCCTGCATCCCCACGCGGAGCTGTCAAATTACTGTAGGTCGCAATATCCCAGTCGCGGTTGGATGCCATATAATCTTCTGGCGTGTCAATCTGACGGATCTGCACGTCGATGCCGATCTTCTTCGCATCAGATTGGAACACTTGAGCAATCAGTGGCAGATCGGCACGGGCTGAATATGTCAGCAGCGTCAACTGCAACGGTTTGCCGTCCTTGGTCATCACGCCGTTTTGCTGCGTGTACCCTGCTTCGCCAAGATATTTTACAGCGACATCAGCTCCGGATTCCGTTGCTGTATCCGTATAGGTTGGTGCGAATGGCAGCGATGGCAGGAACGGTCCGATAGCAGCTTCACCGTAGCGAAGCAGGATCGTGTCCACGATACCCTGACGGTCAATCAGAGCATCCAGCGCACGACGAACATTGAGGTCCTTCATACTCTCCCGCTGCATGTTCATCGTTAGCTGATGCACGCGGAATGTCGATGTGGACTCAACCTTCATGCCGTCCATCGCTTTGAGCGATTCGAGGCTTTCGACTTCCGGACGGTATACGATATCTACCTGACCAGATTTGAGCGCTAGTGTACGGGCATTGGCATCTTCATTGAATGAGAACGTGATGGAATCCAGAGGCGATGCTCCGTCCCAGTATTCATCATAACGATTCAGTTCCAGCTTGCTGCCTGGGGTAAAAGAAGTCAGTTTAAACGGACCCGTACCAATGGGCTTGTTCACAATGTCCGGCTCACTCACGTCGATAATCGCCGTGTTCGGATTCACCAGCTCGGAAGCGAACTCCGGGAACGGCTGAGTTGTGGTGATCTCCAGCTTGTCGCCCTCGGCTTCAATCGTATCGATTTTCAGCGCGTTCTGGATGGCTACATTCTCTTCTAGTGCCCGCTCAAGGGATGCCTTAACGGATTCACCTGTCATTGGCTTGCCGTTCTGGAAGGTCACATCATCTCGCAGGTCGATCGTCCAATGTTGCCCATCTTCGCTCTTCCAGCTCTCGGCGAGCCATGGAGCAACCGTCAGGTTCTCTTCATCGAGACGAACCAGCGTTTCCGTAATGCCCGCGCGCAGCGGCACATAGCTGGAATCCACATGTGGATCTAGCGAACTCGTGGAGAAGTTATATAGGAAGTGAACATTTTTATTATCGGTGGATGGTTGCGCAGCGGGACTAGACTCAGATGATCCGCAGGCGCTCAACAGTCCAGCGCTCAAGGCCAAGGAGAACAGCGCTAGCAGTGGCGTCTTTTTATTCAAGGTAATGCCCTCTCTCTTAATCGTAATCATTATGATCTGAACAATGAGTATTATCATATCGTAATGATTACGTTTTGACAAGAGTTATGTTGGTGTTAGAACGAGAAAAAATCCGACTCTCGGATGAGAGCGGATTCTTCATGTTTTTTGTTACATATGAGGGCTTGATTAGTAGGTATTTTCTTTACGATCCGTGATTGTTTACAGGTAGAACCACGCAGGGTTTCTCGAAAAGTTACAATCCAGTTTCGTAGTCTTCCAGCAAATGTGACCAGTAACCTTCGACATTCTTCATTGCTATCGGATCAATCTTCTCAAAATAACCACGAAGTGCTCTAGCATACTCATCTGAGGTATATGTACCTTCCAGTCTCATTTTAGTTGCCAGTTCACTTCTAATTAGATGAAACAAAAGAAGGTTCCCAAATTCTTATTGAGCATATATACGTTGGATTTATCCAATGATGATGTTGTGAAAAACATATCGCTCCCTTGTTTTAGATACAGACCATACGAGTCACGCATACCATAACTTGCGAATTGACCAATCTGAATATATTCTTCTCCTTCAATAACTTTCACTTGGAAAGCTTCAGATTCATAAAAGGAAAAATCATCATACTGTTCCGGAACACCAATGTCGATTAAAAAATGAGCATTCTCTTCAGTTACTCCCCAAGCTTTTAATTTAGTATAGTCATAATTTATTATTTCCGTGTCATAGTAGTCCTTTATCTCTACGATATCAAAATCCATACTCTCACTCCTCTAACTTTTAAAATGCTTGAGCTAGAGCCATAAGACTGATCTAAAAAATCACTGGTGCGTCCAGGCTTCCAGTCCCTCATCACTTATATCAATTGGTGCCTGCTTAGACATGTATTCGGCATGGGCTAGAGGAAAAGCATAGCCACCTGTAATAATCTCACCATGTTTTCTCCTAATGCGTCCTCCTCTTTCGATTAAAAGAATCAAAGGTTCATACAAATCATGAAACTCCGACGCAATTTCATTTCCGGAATCAAATAATAACAACCATTCCAAATATGCTTCACACGTTCCTTTTAGGAAACTGTTTTTCAATTCCTTTAATTGAGGACATTTTTCAGTTATATCCAGATCAACGTCATATCCGAACGCACGAGAAGCGTTGAAAAAGGGATACGATGTTTTCAAACTGTATGTAGTGGTCAATATTGCTGCTCTTCTAATATACTCCTGTAATAATGCCATGTTTGAGGGCTCATCTGTTCTACCGGAAGTACCCCAATTGATGCTGTTTATTCTTTCTATACCTTTATATAATTGATTCATTAATACCTCCTCCTCTAGAGTCAACTACTCAATTCTATCAACCTCAGAATATATACAGGATTGTACTTTCACTAATAAATGCGCTAGGTAATATATCTAGTAAATTTTCAATTCTACCCGTCATATATTCTAACTCACTCCCGTATAAATGTTCCTTTGTCCACTCACTTAATCGTTTTAACTCAACTACAGCAGCTTCTAATTGGTGAAAATATATTTTAGATCCATCCCGAATTAGAGCTATTCCTAATTCATGTATTGCTATTTCCCAGTACTCATCATAAAATTCCTGAGTAGCAATATTCTCACTGAGTGTAAGCTCACTATTCTGGGCCTCTATATCCCCGTTATATCTGTATAGACCTACGGACATTAGTATCCCCCAGTTTGATCAACATGATCCTATTCAATGTCGCTAATATCTTGTACTGAAATATTTAAATGTCTCCAATACTTAAGAGGATAAGCTGAACTACCTACAACCATTTCGCCTTGTCTTATGTTGAAACTCCCACCTAGTTCGAAGAGTTTTAGCATCGGTTCGTAGAGGTCGATATATTGAATTGCTTCATCCACTCCCTGATCTGCTAATTCGGAGACTTCTAAATAACCGTAGCAAATCACCTTCACATAAGGATTTCCTAGTGTGTCCAGTTTTGAACAGGTTCGATATACTTTTTCATCTATGGCTTTTCCAAGGATTTTAGCAAAACTAAATAGGGGATACTGATCTATTGAAGCATCCATCTCATTTAATAATTGATTAACGCGTCTAAGATATTCTTTAATCAGAACATGAGAAGATTCTAGTGAGCTATCTTCGGTATCCTCAAATGAAATAAACGACAAACGTTCAATAGCTTTGGTTAGTAGCTGCCCCATGTGTTGCTCTCCTCTCGATTAACTATTAAACCTATTTAGAGTTACGTACAAGGTAACGACTAAATAACGCAGCCCTGGCAACTGCGTTATCGTTTTAAAGTATGTTCTTTAATCTCAATCAGTCGTATTCAATATACACGCTGCAACCGTTCGTTTTGCCTAGTTCTAAAAATGTTGATATCTGATGTGCTACTTCTGGGAGAGTAGGAACAATGTTCTTAACATTCTCTATTTGCTCACCAGTTACTTTACTCTTGTAGAATACCATTGTCAGTAGACTCATACTGGCACATAAGATCCAATAATGTATCAAAATATCCATTCCACATCTTTAGGATATTTTTCTCCGCAGAGTTTCCAAATACAATTAATATTTCCGGTTGCCCCTCGTAACCAACATAATAAAAGTCACTAACTTTATCTTCTTTCATAGTTCATCAACTCTCCAACGCTCATAAAGAGCATTACCCTCGCTCTAATGAACTTAGGTACTCGCTTATTATACTCATTTCACCTATTTTAACCCCTTAAGAAATTCCTCTAATAGTTTTTGGCTGGCAGTGCCTGTTCCTGAAATTGCATTATGCACACGATCTAATATCATAGGATGATTTATAATTCGTTGCTTATGTTCAGTAGATGTGTAACTTCTTAATGTATCTATACATATTTCAAACAACTCGCTGTCTTCAACAGAAAGGAGAGAACGCAGGATTTCAAATTCTTGTGTGTGCTGTGTACTATCTAGACAGTAAGCCAGTTTTTTCTTCCAGTACAGTGGCTTATTCAACACCTCAATGGTTAACTGATCCCAATCACTTTGTCCGAAATCCTCCAATAATTCTGCTGCTATAATACAACCGTCATCATACCAGGAATCAACTGTCGTCACAGCTGATAAAAGATTATCTAATAGTTTGTACATATTAAACATTAACCTCTATCTAGTCATCTCCCAGTTTGATCCTACTTTCTGGATACCGGTAAGATTAATCCATGTAAGAAATGGCCGTCTTGATAATATTCGTTAATTTTAATTCAGGATATTTTTTATCACATTCCTTGAGGGTGTTGATATATTCTGTACTTTGGAGATTATAAGCTATTTCTTCAAACACCTCACTAACCCAAATAAGTTCGTCCTTACTACAGTTCTTGAGGAATTGAATCGTCTCATCTTCATTTTGGCTTAGTATATTAATTAGTTCATCTCTGTATTGCTCGATTACTGGATCGTTCATATGAAGAGCCGCTCTTTTTCGTTTTACTTCTCTAAACTCTTCGATCAATTATAGTGACCTCCATTTTTAGAACATTGAACCCAATCGATTTACAATTTTTCAAATCATTTTAGGATCTTTATAGCACCAATCAGAGTCATAAATCATTGAGTTTATCTTTTGTATGTCTTCCCAAGTGTAGACCCAATCGTAATCAGACACCCAAAAATAGTCGGATCTATTAAGATTCAGGTATTCATAAACAAAACGAAGAATGACCCCTTCTGCTCCAAACACCTCTTCTATTGTACCTACTCGAATGAGTTCATGATCAGGATCCAAATCAAGATCTTCATAGTCACTGAATATTACACTCTTATTTTCCTTTGCCTTCACATACATAATGAATTGATGATTATTCTCGTCGCTGTTGTAGGAATGAGCCAGTATGTTCAACGTTGTAGAAGAGAATTTTCCATTTTCAAGATTTTTATGATTATCAAAAATAATCCGGTTATCGGAGTTAAATGCTGCAATCATAGTGTCAGACAAAAACTTTTCTGGCGTATACTTTTCACGCTCTATCAGGAAAAAAGCATTGGTTCCCATTAGTTATCCTCTTCTTTATTAATTTAAGGACTGTAGAACTGCTATGAACGGAGCATGCCCCGTTTCTTGGTTTTGTAACAAACTTGGTTTACGAAATCTTAAACTCGTCTGCAGTTCAATTACAGGCGCTTCAGTCCTAACTTCTTTAAGCAAAACTTTTATCCAAAGGGGGCAGAAGGGTACTCTACAACCCAGTATCTTTATAACAGAATCAATATCGAACTCGCGTCCGTCTAAATTATTCGGATTTAACATTCCCCGGTAAAGATATTCGTCTGTAGAATTTAAAGATTTACCCAACTCCTCAATCGGAGTGATTATGAATTTACTGTTCTCACCCAGGACTTCGTTATGATAAGAAGATAATTCATGTACAGTTCTTAATAAGTATTCCTTAAAAGAATCTAGATCCATATATTTTATCAACATGCCTACTCCGTTAATTTAAATTTAATTCAGCACTTGTCTTTAAATTATAATTTAAAATTCATTCTTCGCCGTGGCTTCTAACCAGTTTGCTGCATCTTGACCTAGAAGGACTGTTGGGTTTTCAGGAGTGCCAACATTAATGCTATGAAACTCCTTCAAACCTCGATTCGCTTATATCTACATTTATTAATGAAGCGCTACTAAAGTCAGTTAGAGAGAAGCTACTTGCCGAAAAATTACAATCTATAATCGTAGCCCTTTTAAAATCAGTCTCCCAAAAATCACCTCTAGCAAATCTTACGCCATTCAAAGTTGCATTAGAAAATTCAGCATACCATAAGTCCGACTTATAAAAATCAACATCCACTAATTCTGCGTCATTATAAGTTGACGAAATTAGAACTGAGGCATTGAAATCCATGTTGTTCAGACTAAGATTATCAAAATTACAGCTAGTCATATACGATTGTTCCAAACACAAACCAGTTAACTCATAATGTTGAAAATCAACTTCCTGTAATCGTAGCTTCTCACCTTCTTGACCACTAGTCTCTACCCACTTTTTGTGAAGCTCAAATTTAAGAGCTAAATTTTGATTCATAGCTTTAAAGGCCAACCTTTTTCAAAAAAAGTTCTAATAACTCAGCGTACTCTTCCTGATCTTCTTCATCAGCCCATTCAAATTGAGAAAGATTACTCTTGATAGTCTGGAGTAATCTTTTTAGTTGTGATAAGTCTCTGAAATTATTCGTTTCAATAGAACAAAGAAGCTTCAACAAATGTCCATCATACATCTCCCCAGCAAGGGGATCTTCTGATAAAATTTCTATAGCCTTTTCTATACCAAGATCTATAAATACATGTTGGCCCAACATTCTACTAACATCTTCTAAATCAAGCTCATTCACTTTTTTATTTACAAGTCTATCGTACCAATGATCCAAAGGTGAATCAGAGTTATCAGTCTGGATATTTTGATCTATTGAATATATTTCTTTAATTAATTTACTCATTTATTTTATTCCTCCAAATGGTTCAAATAAATCCTCGATTTTTTCAAATTAGTATTGGCCTTGTCTAAGGCTCCTCCAATGTACCTTTCAGTGAAGGCGATAGATTAGGGTTCTGTAGAGAACCTTCTAATCCGCGTTTTATTTTACTTAATCCTTTATATGAGTCCTGCATCTCTTGTAAATGATTCCAATACCCGCCTGTTTTTTTGTTCGGCACTGGGTTTCCTTGCAAATCACGTAAAGTACCGGAAAAATCCATCTCAGTAAGATGCTTATCAACTATATTATCCAATGTTGTAAGGTTCCTTTGTTGCGCTCTAGAAAGATCCTCGACAATAGGAGAGCTCGGTGTTCCCTCAACTGTTTTCTCCGCTGGCTTATTACCCATTTTGGCTTCCGATTCAGCTTTCTTTATATTATTCTGAATCTTAGATGCCAAGCCAGATGACGAAGTTTTAAACGGTCCTGAACGTCCCGGCATACTCCCACGAACCATCTGAATCGCCATGAATATCTGACTAAACTTCAGAGACGCAACCATCATCTGAGCATACTTATACGATACAGGCTCTCCTGTCGTAGGATGAATGCCCATCTCAAACGCCTTGATCTGTAACGCAAAAATATCTTCCCCAGGCGGTTCAACGTTCACAGCTTGCATGCGATTAAAGTCCAGATTTCCCTGATCCCTCTGATAAGCCTGAAGAGCAGCCTGATCCGCAACACCATTCTCGTTGACGGGCATCCATACCAATTTACCGAACATATTGATTTGCGCCATCCGATAGCCCTTGTCACCCGAACCTGAATCACCTGTTGATTTGGTCATCATAGCTGCAGCACCGACTGCTCCAAACGCACCACCCAGACTTCCCTTCTGAGCATCTGCATCTTGAAACGCGTGGCGATATCCTTCAATCCCTTGGATGTATTCACCATACTCTCCAACGCTTTATCCAGTATAGGTCGTGACTGCTCGAACTCATAGTAAAATCGCTCCTGCGTCGCGCCCATCCACATCATCTGAACGAACATGATCTGTCTCGTCAGATCACTTCGTATACTCTCCAACTGTTGTCTGGCTTGATCCACCTGATTCGATACGTGATGTAGTTGTTCAGGGGTAACTTTGATTGTACTCATACGTTTCTCCGCTCATTTGAAATAGGATTATCCTATGTTAGCAGAAGTGTAATATGTAAACTATCCGGCTAACATCCTGATTTCACCATGGTAAAAACACAAGCTGTGCTACTCATCGGTGCTATGGTCCTATATGCATATACCCACTTCAAGGCATATCCTACCAGTTTCAGTAAATACCTTTCCTACTTCATTTCCTCCAGCATCACCCGATACCGCCCAATCTGCTCCGCTGTCGCCTCTTCCCGCAATGATTCAAAAGTGAAGTTTGAAGTGCAAACTATTTCAAACTCTGGAGTCAACTAAATCACATACAGATTTCTAAGCAAAAGAAAGAAGAGTGTTGCACTAAATCAGCATAGACAACACTCTTCATATATTAAATCGATTTAAGCCATCTTGTTTTACTCATTTGCTAACTTAGTATATTTCTAAGGTACGATGTCTCTAAAGTATCATAGGTTATTTCTATCTCGTCCCCAACATTAAACTTAGACAGGTTTATACCACTAACCCAATATACTTCACTATATTTGTTTGATTGTATTAATTTATTAGTATCTTCCTGAAGATCCTCTGGTACCAAATCACTTATTACAAGAATTCTTTTGTTCGATTGATCAATCTCTTTTACATACCCTTGAACCCATTGATCATTTGAATTAAAAATGGTACATGCACTCAATATAAATAACAGTGAACATATTAACAACACCTTCATAAATTTCATATGGACACACCTCCACCAGTAACATCGATGTACTTTAAGGATTAAACAAAATAGAGTTTATGCGGAACATTCCAAATACAAAATTCGTTTAGGGACTAAAGAGGGGAGTACCATGAGAAGATATTCATTTATCGTCTTAATGATTGCTACAGTTATGATCCTGATTCTTAGCGGCTGCCAAAGTTCTAATCAGCCCGATCAAGTCGGAGTAAGTAAAGTATCAAGGGAATTATACACCTTCTATCCTGGCGAAATTACACAGGTTGATTCTATTGAAATGATGAGCGGCAGTGATGGCACTAAAAAAATAACTACAGATCAAGTGCTGATTCAGGAATGGATTGAAAAGGTACGTGATTTAGAAATCGTACTTGATCCGGACCAAGAAGATGCAACAGGGGTATTGTTCCATGTCACGATGCTTGAGCAGGGAAAAGAAGTGCTGTACATGACACCTACCGATATGAATCATCAGCGAATGCAGCCACAGTTGGAATTGGCTGACCGAATGTCGGAACTTTATGATGCCATAGAATAAAGTTTTTTAAAGCATAATTGAGCATTTATACTCAAATAAAACGGAATCAACATTATCATTTCTAATGGGGAGATGCCCCTCCTAACAGTCAGATTATTCCTGGCACAAACAATACATCTCGGTTTGAGGATTTCAGGAGAATGGGTACAAACAAATAGAACTATAGGTCCTCACAAACAGCATCTAACATGGATTAAAATATAGTATAGATCAAGAACTGAGGATTGAGACGATGACAAAGATACAGATCCCTGTGGATCAAATGACACACACGATTGGCGTGTTTAAGATAGGACACGGGCACTTGCAACAAACACTGACTAGATTAAACGGCCAACTCACTCCCCTACTCGGCGGTTTTGAAGGCGAGACAGCCGAACGCTTTGCCCACTTATACCGTTATGCAGAGAAAAACCTGAATACCACGCTGGAGTTGCTGCATACAATATCTCTTCGTTTGGAACAGATTCGGGAACGTTTTGTCGATACCGATTCTACTATGGTTAACATCTCTGCGTTACTGCAGTATCAGGCCAATCCGGGCACACCTCGTACCAATGATCTTGTTTGCGGCCCTAACGATCCCCTCCTAAACGTAGCGTTGAGGAACATGTTGATGCCTTTTTCAATCAGGCCGGAGAAAACATATTAGCGATTGGGGACTCTGCCCTGCAACTAGGTAAAGACCTTATCGAACATCCATTAGATACTGCGGGTAACTTCTTGTATGATAATACCATTGGTACCGTTACCGACATAGGGAGTGGAATCGCCTTTAGTTGGAACTATGCGTGGGATAACGGAGATACCCGAGAACAGGCAGAAAAGCATATTGCAGCTGAGTTCGATAAAATGAAGCAAGAAGGCGGAGCAGAGTACGCAGCAAATATCACAACTTCTATGCTCCTCGGAATCTTCGGTAGAAAAGTCGGGATCAAGTCCACTGATGGCAAACAGCATCACTCGCCCCATACGGATTCTGGAGGGGAAAGGGAAAAGAAGCAGATACGAATTTAAATAGTTATTCTGGAGCTCCCTTTCACTACAGCCAAGAGCCTACAAAAGAGGTGGCAAAAGTATTGCAGATCAAATTGCTGAACGTGGTTGGAATGATCAACGATTGGGTGAAGCTATGCATGAGCCGGCAGGCACAGTGGATTGGATTGACCAAAGAAAAGGACAGAATAATGCGCCCGTCACTGTATACTATCATGAAGATGGCGGTTACGCCGTTAGAAGAATCGACACGGGAGAAATCATCCAAGTTAGTCAGGTAGATGATCCTAATTGGAGCACATACTGGTCAGATGATGATATAAATTGGATTAAATAGCTCCGGGTTTAAATTCAATTATTAATAGGGAGTAGATCAAATGGTCGATAATAATAATGCATGGAGCACGGAGTATCCTCCTGTTGATATTCATACCGTAAAGACAGTGGAAAAGACTTGGGGTATACAATTTCCCTCTGAGTACATTCATTTCATAGAAAAATATCACGGTGCAGAACCTGCCCAACGGACGTTGAACATTAGTGGAAAAAAAGTGATGTTTTCTTCCTTCTTAACCTTCATTGCATTTGATGAGCTTGATATATTGGATGTATATAATGAGCAAAAGAACAACCTTCCTCCTAATCATTTTCCTTTTGCTATAGATGTAGAGGGTAACCTGTTTTGTTTTAATTACAGCCACAATTCTCAGCCTAATATTATCTATATTGAAACGATAAATTCTTACAACACCTTGGGTGGTCATCTGGCCGCCACAGACTTCACAGCATTTATCCAACAATTTAATTAAACAATCTGACTTCATCCAGTAAGGATGGAGTCTATACTAGAATCAGAATCTTGAAAGGATGCTCTCATGATAACCGATAAAAGCTTCTGATTCGGGAAAATATTTGTGTAATGACCGGCCCCACCGAATCTATAAAGGATTTTGAATAAGAGGTGTTACATATGTTAGTTAAAAAAATAATAGAGGAATGGGACCCCATTGATGTATTTCCCTACGCTCCTGAGGATGAATATGAGGAAGAGGTAAAACAAATTGAAGAATATATTCTTAACGCCAGCTTGGATAAACATAACTTAGCTAAAGAAATATACACGATGTTCAGGAGAAGATTTGGGAGCGATATATTCACTGAAAGTTTAGAGTCATGTACAAATATTGCGAACAAAATTCTCGAACTGCCGCACCTCATAGGCTATACATTATCTAAGCTTCGTACCTACGAATGGGCCAGATATAATATGTTTGCAAGAGAGGACATTTATCATCACACGCCTGGATTTTATTTCAGATTTCGCAATCCAGGGAAGTTGTACAACGAATTAGCTACATGTATAGATGCTTTCCATGGCGAGTTACAATGGAAGTTGTATCTTGGTCTTGAGACTCGCAACCAAAACTACAGCTTGGAACCATATGAAGTATATCAGGCAAGATTAACAGACGAATATAAGAAAAATTATGATCTAAAAGGAATTTTAGGCCATAAGTATAACGAATTATGCGAGAAGGGGATCAGCGATATTCCATCTTTAAGTGATCATATTGAAGCTTGGTTTAATTTACAAAATAAAAAGCCGATTCTTCCTGACCGTGAGTGAGTATACAACTATGACTCAGGTAAATAAAGACTGCGTATGATCAACACAACCATAGGCAGTCTATTCAACGCTCAGAGTGTATATCTATTTAATCAACTTAAATACGCTCTTATCCTATCCCCTCCAAAATCACCCTATACCGCCCAATCTGTTTCTCTGTCGCCTCTTCCCGCAATGATTCCAACAATGCTGTGCACCTTATTAGTCTGTAAGGATTCTATAACCTCTTCTAACCTTAAGTGGAGGTGATCAAATGAGTTTACCAGAGGACGTAGGAAATCGAATACGTGAGTTAAGGAAAGCAAAAGGCTGGACTCAGGAACAACTGGCCGAAGCAGCAGGGCTTCATTACAGCTATATTGGTGGGGTTGAAAGGGGAGATCGTAACATTTCTTTGGAGACTCTTGAGAAAATAATGAATGGATTGCAGGTCACTGCTGAAGAAATCTTTAAATTTAAAGAAGACTCTGAGTACAAAAGAGCCTTGGATGAACATATAACTCTAATAAGCGGCAAAAGTACAGATATAATCTTATCATTGACCAAAATTAGCAAAGAAGTTTTAAATGCTATCGAAAAATCACATAAAAATTCCGAATAAATATCTCTACATCAAAATCATACGCTAACACCAAAAAGAGTGGAGTACGTCTCCACTCTTCTCTTATTTCTCTTTTCAAACAACACCCCGCTCAAACGCCGCAAACTCAATCCGATTTCGCCCATTCTGCTTCGCCTGATACAGTGCCTTATCCACCGCAGCGAATAGCTGCGTCAAATACCCTCCGGATTGTCCGGTACATGCACAACTTCAAAATCCTCAAAGGATAGAATCCCAATACTAATCGTAATGGACACCTGCATAATCTCGTGATCCACCATGATGTGGTTGGACTCCACAGCTGTTCTTACGCGCTCTGCGATTTGGTTCGCCAAGTCATGCTCCGTATGCGGAAGGTAGATCATGAACTCTTCCCCGCCATAACGCGTCAGGATATCGGTGCTGCGAATCGATTGTTTGACAGCTTCCGCCGTGCGAACGAGCACTTCATCCCCGATGACATGCCCATAGCGATCATTGATCGCTTTGAAGTAGTCGATATCAAGCAGCAGGAGTGAGAATGGTGTTTTGTATTGAATATTGGTAATGACCTCGTGGTTAAGATGTTGGGTCAGATAACGGCGGTTGTAACAGTTGGTTAAACTGTCCGTCAGCGCGAGTTCCTCCAGTTTGCGATTGGCCTCGGATAACTCCTGACGTATCAAGTCCAGCGCCTGATTTCGCTCCTGAAGCGTTACGTTCTGGCGATTCATCTCTTTCACGTAGAAACGCTCCTGTGAGACATCCTGAAACGTGAGAATATGACCGATCGGCACAAGTGCCGAATCCACAATCGGAGAAGATTGCAGGATATAGTGCCGGATATTGTTGTCCCGCTCCACGATTACTTCAATGTGGGAGAGGGTATTTTCTTTTTCTTATAATGATTCACGAACTCCCGACAGCTGCCCACAACTTGAACAGACTCCAGAAATACCTCCATATCAAAAGAATCCCCACATGCAGATCCATAAAGGATCGAGAGGCTTTGTTTGCTTCAACAATGACTTCATTCTCATCCAGTACTAGGATGCCATATGGAATGGTATTGATTACGTCCTCATGCGCGATGGAGACCAGATCGAATACATTGTATCTTTTGATCACATAGACAAAGAACAGGTCTGACAGAAAGATTCCCAGCGAAGTCATGCCAGGGATGATTGGCAACCAGCGGGCTAGCACAACATTCAGGATCGCATCAATGGTTGCAAAAACAGCCAAGACAAAGATACCCCATAGGGTGATCCGCACCTGTTTTTTGATCATGGCAGACGTCTGCGATGAATACACCGCCCGGAACAGGAAGATGAGGGACGCCAAGAAATAGCTCACCAGAATAATCATCACAACCCAGAACCAAGGGCCGTAAGCCCGCTCGATGTACCCGCCCTCCAATGGGATGACGAACTCGTTCCATGGATTTGCGACTACACCTATAGCCCCGATCACCGCAGGGACAAATAACAGGAAGGTTCCTTTTGTACTCAGACGCTCTGAATAACCGGTAATAAAGATCGTCAGTAGAAGCCACCCGCTCCCAAGCAGAGAGACTGCAACGAAAGATAACGTAACATAGAACAACTGCAGACCGGAATCATCCGTGAGCGTACTCGCAAATTGGCAGAAAGGCCAGAGCATCATCAACCCGTGAAACAAAAAGTACACCTTATGTAAGTTCGTAATTCTAACCGTAGCAAACACATATACACCTACACCGAACAATAGGACAAATAAAAAGAGATCATACCATACTAATGGGTTCACGAATCTTCTCCTTCTTAGATGCTACAATGACAACGTGGTTGTTCATGATTCTAAGTGATACGTATATAAAACTTCAATAAACACCTATACAATACTGCTGCGCCAAACTTATTGGTTAATTTAACCATATCTTATCACACCACCATAAGGGTGAGTAGCCCATACACTGGAAGTCCGACCAACCTCTGATCGAAATGCTGATCTATTTCTGATGATTAATGAATGCTTTTGAAGGTTTGGAGTACAAAACAGGAGAGTACATCATCTGCTCGGGAGGTATTAGACATCATCAAGTAATTCATATTGAGCCATCCGGCTATCGGACGGCCCTTATATCATTCGGTTACTGCATTTAGAGGAGGTTGTCCGTGAATAGATCGGGGTTATCCTTCAGCATTTCCGTAATTACCTCTGCTGTCTTAGTCGCATCACACACTCTAACAACCGCATCACCGAGCTTTCCTTTACGCATCGCACCTTCGCGAACCAATACCTCGTCTACTTTCCAGAAATGCTCTGACCATGGCAACCCACAATGCCTGCGGGATGGTACTGAAATCTGGCTTCCATCTGGTAAAACCGTATAAAGCATCTCATGCTCGTCCGTCATTCTGCCAGGGATGTCCACCCACTCTTCGACCCCATGGATAAATGTATTCCGCTTCAAGTCAACGCCTACTAACAAGATCGTCGCTTTTCGATCGAGCAGTTTCCCCATGCTGAGCCTCTCGCACACGGTGTATCAAAGAGATGATCGTCCTTCGTAAATGCCTCTGCGTCCCTTCCCAGTGCCGCTACCGAGTGTGTAGGGTGCCACGAACGAACCACGCCCGGACGTTTACGGAATAGTTCAGGAAGAATACCCACACAACAGGAAGAAGTTTCCACGTGGAACACTGGGTTATCCGCATTAATGGTAGACCACGTATGAGTGGGAAGCACCAACAATCCCTCTTTCATATAGTCGCTAAAGGCATCCAACACCGTGTCTGCTCCACCGTCAACCTCGCCAATACTTTTCATTGAAGAGTGAATGAGCAATGTGCCTTGCCTATCCATACCAAGCTGCTCAAGTTGCTGCATCAAGCTTTCTTTTGTATACATGTCTTTCCTCCTTCATTTCTTATCCCTTTTCGATGAAAAAGCAAATCCTTGCTCAGCTTCACATCATGCTTCTCAGCATAACAAACAAAGGGCCGAGGGTTAACCCCCGGCCACAGAGAAAGAATTTGTATGAGTTCAGGCAGTAACTACCACTCAACTTTTACTTAATAATAACGTACTCCAGATTCACCAGCTTCGCATACGTCACGATCTGATCTGTCGTCAGGTTCAAGGATACAACTGTATGGTGACCACCACCATTTTCGATCCATGCTTTTACCCCGTCCTGGAAGTTTGGCTTCACGCTCCACAGAACACGTGCTACCGGCAGATTAGGTGCTGGAACGGTTGGCTCGAATGCAGATACTTCATTGATCAACAGTTTGTAGTGGGTACCGAAGTCTGCCATGGACACCACGACACCTTCGCCTGCTTTGCCATCGAATACGAGACGTGCCGGATCTTCACGATCGCCAATACCCAGTGGGGACACGATGATTCTTGGTTTCGTGCTGGCAAGTGTCGGATCTACTTCAAGCATGTGAGATTGCAGGATCGCTTCCTGTCCAGTAGCCATCTCGTATGTGTAGTCTTCCATGAAGCCTGTGTTCTCGTTATGGGCCATGATTTTCAACAGGCGATCCAGCGCAGCTGTTTTCCAGTCACCCTCACCGGCAAATCCGTACCCTTGACCCATCAGGCGTTGCACGGCCAGACCCGGAAGTTGTTTCATACCATGCAGATCTTCGAAGTTTGTAGTGAAGGCACTGTAACCACCTTCGTCCAGGAAACGTTTGATCGCAATCTCATAACTCGCTTGCACACGTACACTGGCTTCCCAAGCTTCTTTGCTGTTCGTACCATAATCGAATTCGTAGAGGTCTCCGTACTGAGCGATCAGATCATCGATTTCCTGCTCTGTTACGGCGTTCACGTATTGCACGAGGTCGCCGATGCCGAAGTAATCAACCGTCCATCCAAATTGGATCTGTGCTTCCACTTTATCACCTTCGGTTACGCCCACGTTGCGCATGTTATCACCGAAGCGCGCTACTTTGATGTTAAAGCTCTCATTATAAGCTACCGCTACGTCCATCCAGTCTGCAACCTGCTGTTGAACTTCTGGGCGCTCCCAGTAGCCAACAACGATTTTATTTTGTTTTCTCAGACGGGCATTGATGAAGCCATATTCGCGGTCACCATGTGCCGCTTGGTTTAAGTTCATGAAGTCCATGTCGATGGTTGCCCATGGAATGCTTTCGTTAAATTGGGTTGCCAAGTGCAGCAAAGGTTTTTGCAGCAATTTTGTACCACGAATCCACATTTTCGCCGGGGAGAATGTATGCATCCATGTGATCACACCTGCTACTTCGTCGCGGTAGTTGACTTCCTTCATCGTGCTCGTGATTTTATCTGCGCTTACCGCCAGATCCTGCAATACGAGTGGGTAAGGCAGTACGCCGCTTGCGTTAAGGGCATCTGTAATTTTCTGTGCGTTGGCCTTTACTTCGCCCAGTGCTTCTTCTCCGTACAAGTGCTGTGAACCGACGACAAACCAGAATTCTTTTGCTGCTGACATATAATCATCCTCATTTCATTATTTTATAGTTGAACTAATGGGTTTACACTAGCACACTGCGCAGCCAGAATAATCTTTCGATCGCTGGTTATCCCCGGATTTTTTGATTCCCTTTTTGCAAAGGGAAAATCCTGTGATAAAGGCGAACGCTCCGCTTCTCCAGCTTTCTTCTGTCTTCTCCGTTATCGTGTAAAAAGTATAGTTGAACAAATCATTCCCACACTAAACCACTTGGAAGCCAGAACACGCTTCCAGTCACTGTTATAACCTAATTACTTCTGTCCGTAATACGCGTCTTTTCCGTGTTTTCGCAGATAGTGTTTATCCAAAATGCCTTGTGGTAGTTCCTTCGCGAAGTTATTTAACTGCCGCGCGTACAGGTTCATTTTGCACACTTCCTCCAGCACGACACTGTTCACCACCGCAGACTTGGCATCTTTCCCCCACGTAAACGGTGCGTGACCATGGAGCAATACTGCCGGAACAGCCATAACATCAATTCCACGCTGCTCAAACGTTTCAATAATGACGCGTCCCGTCTCCGCTTCGTATCCTCGATCAACCTCGTCCTGATTCAGGAAACGTGCACAAGGCACCGCACCATAGAACGTGTCCGCATGTGTTGTTCCCATAACAGGTACGTCCAGTCCAGCTTGCGCCCAGATGGTCGCCCACGTAGAGTGTGTGCACAATGCCACCAATCTCCGAGTAATGCTTATATAGTACGGCATGTGTTGCGGTATCCGAGGAAGGTCTCATCTCACCTTCCACCACGTTACCGTCCAGATCAACAACAACCATGTCGCTTGCTTTCATCGTATCGTAGCTGACGCCACTTGGTTTGATGACGAACAGACCGCTTTCCCGATCGATTGCGCTGACGTTACCCCATGTGAATTTCACAAGTCCATGCTTTGGCAGTTCCAGATTCGCCTGAAACACCTCTTCCTTCAGTTGTTCTAACATGTTATTCCCTCCCGTTTTCTACCAGATGGTTTACAGCTGCATGCTCAATCGCAAGTCCACTCCGGTAGCGTTCGATAAATGCTTCAAATCCTTTTACATCCGATGCATCCGGTGCCACTTCCACTCCCTCAACATCGCTAAAGACCTTCTGCTCCAGGAACATATCCAGGCTCTCCTCTTGATCCTTGTTGATCATGTACGAGGCCAAAAGCGCCATGCCCCATGCGCCGCCTTCACCAGCGGTAGACATTACTGACACCGGTACGTTCATCGCAGCCGCTACAATCCGTTGTCCGACTACAGGAGTTTTAAATAGGCCACCGTGAGCCAAAATACTATCAATGGCTACATTCTCTTCTTCCGTCAAAATGTCCATACCCAGCTTGAGTGCACCGAATGCACTGAACAGATGTGTCCGCATGAAGTTTGCCAGATTGAAGTTGCTTTCCGGGGAGCGGACGAACAATGGACGGCCTTTCTCAAGTCCCGTAATGTTCTCACCGGAGTAGTAACCGTAGCTGAGCAAGCCGCCACCATCAGGGTCTGCCTCCAAAGCCTTGTTGAACAACACACTAAACAACTTACCGTTATCCACTTCATATCCCATCGCTTGAGAGAACTCACGGAACAATCCTACCCATGCGTTGATATCACTGGAACAGTTGTTGGCATGCACCATCCCTACTGGACTGCCATCCGGCGTGGTGACCATATCGATCTCGGGATACACTTTGGACAATTCCTTCTCCAGTACGATCATCGCAAATACAGATGTGCCGACGGAGATGTTCCCCGTACGTTTTCTCACGCTATTCGTTGCCACCATACCCGTTCCGGCATCGCCTTCTGGCGGGCAGAGCGGAATGCCTGCTTGCAGATCTTGCGAAGGGTCGAGCAGTTTGGCTCCCGCTTCCGTCAATACACCTGCATTCTCACCAGCGAGATATACCTTGGGCAGAAGGTCCTCGACTTTCCACGGGTAACCTTTGCCTGTGATCTGTTCGTTGAACTGTTGAATCATGGATGGGTGGTAATTATGTGTAGACTCGTCAATTGGGAAAATGCCTGAAGCATCGCCGATCCCAATCGCCTTATTGCCCGTCAGCAACCAGTGGATGTAACCAGCCAAGGTTGTCAGGTGATCGATCCGTGGCACATGCGCCTCTTCGTTCAAAATCGCTTGATACAAGTGGGCGATGCTCCAACGTTCCGGAATATTGAACTGCAGAAGATCCGTTAGCTCCCTTGCAGCTGCCCCCGTAGTGGCGTTACGCCAAGTGCGGAAAGGTACCAACAGTTCACCAGCGCTATCCAATGCGATATATCCATGCATCATGGCCGAGAATCCGATAGAACCGACCGTTCGTAGCGTGACTCCGTATTTTTGTTCCACATCTTGCTTCATCTCACGATAAGCCGTTTGCAGACCTGTGATGATATCCTCCTGGTTGTACGTCCAATATCCATCTTTCAAGAGGTTCTCCCATTCATAACTGCCTGACGCGATGGTCTCAAAACGCTCGTCAATCAACACCGCCTTAATCCGCGTTGATCCAAATTCAATTCCGAGCGAAGTAGCGCCCTTGGTAATAGCTTCTTTCAAGTCCAGTTGACTCATAATCACGTGTATCCCCTCTCCGGTCGCGATTTCACACCCCAAAGGATGCATATATAAGGTGAAGCTTCTACTTATGGCAGTAACTGATAATGAATTTTGTATAATTGCTTCCTGTTGTGTTTTCAAAGAATGCGCTTTCCTTTTCTGACAGCCTTAGTATATTTTTTGTACGTACATTTGTCAATAATATATAATAGTTATACTTACAAAGGACACATAATGTACTCTATTTGACCATTCAAAGGTCTTATATGGCTATAAAATGGCTATGCTGTAAGGTACACCTCCATCCATAAAGGCTGGATATGTACGGTTTATTTCGAAAAATGTTCGGTTTTATTTTCATCCTATCTGAATCATGCTAAAATATGTACGTACAACTATTTGGACAACAACATTGATATAGATGAGTAACGATGAAAGAAGTGGACTACGTGAAGCCAAAATACCAGGTCATC
The DNA here is from genome assembly GCA_022836915.1 of Paenibacillus sp. OVF10. GTDB lineage: Bacteria > Bacillota > Bacilli > Paenibacillales > Paenibacillaceae > Paenibacillus. The sequence goes on from CP094668.1 coordinate 563,745, forward strand.
ATTGATGATATAAAGAGTCATATCCTTTCGGGGACATATAGCATAGGCGAACAGATCCCTACGGAGTCGGCATTACAGGATAGCTACAACGTGAGTCGCCAGACGGTGCGGAAGGCTATTTTGGAGTTATCGAACGAAGGGTTTTTACGAAGCGAAAAGGGTTCAGGAACTTACGTTAGCAATCAGTATCGATCACGATCAGGCGGCCATACGTCGAAGAAAACGATCGGTGTGATCACAACATACATCTCGGATTACATCTTTCCGTCCATTATCCGCGGCATTGAGAGTCGTCTGAATGAGGACAACTACTCGTTACTGCTGGCCAGCACCAATAATGATGTGGCACAGGAGAAAAAGCACTCGAAATGATGCTCTCCTACGGCGTGGATGGCCTGATCGTCGAACCGACCAAAAGTAATCTGTACAATCCCAATATTGCATACTATCTGTCGTTCAAAGAGCAGGATGTACCGTTTACGATGATTAACGCCTTTTATGAAGAGCTAGAGGTTCCGTTCTTCTGTCTGGATGATGTGCAGTCCAGTTATCTTGCCACACGTGAATTAATCGCCAAAGGCCACACCCAGATTGGCATTATTGCGAAAATGGATGACCTACAAGGAAAGTATCGGATGAAGGGATACATCAAGGCACTGGGTGAAGCGAAGTTAAGGTTCCATCCTGAGCAAGTGCTTTCCTTTGATACCGCATCGAAACCGGATTTATCTTCTAATGTAGCAACGTATCTGGACGAAAACAGGGATTCGCTCACCGCGATCGTCTGTTATAACGACGAGGTGGGACTAGAGGTCGTGCACGCCTGTAGGCAACTCGGCATCTCGATCCCGGATGAGTTATCTATCATTGGACAGGACAATTCGTATATTGCCAAGAACGCCAATATCCGTCTTACAACGCTAACCCATCCCCAAGAGCAAATGGGCCGCGATGCTGCCGACTGGGTGATCAAGAACCTGCAAGGCAAAAAGGATCTGCCGACCAACACCTACTATCAGCCCGTGCTGGTTGAGGGAGAGACGGTGAAGGAGATCGTAGTGGAATAATATTGTTGTGGGAGAGGCGTTAAGTTGTTACCGAACGTTTCTGTCCAACACACTTAAAGAAGGTCGTCAGAATATCTGCGGCCTTCTTTGTTTTTGTTCACTATTAATGAGGGATTACTTCTTCTTACATATACATATACATCTTCTCTAATCGAAACTACTTCGACTGATCCGCTTCTTCGCTTACCAAACTTACAACGACGCCTTTCTTGTCCAGGTTTTTCACAACCTGTTCTGCATGCTCATTCAACGGATTGTTCGCCAAATATACCTCTGTCAGATGCGGGATGGTTTCGAGCACTGCAATATCCTTAATGAGGTTATCTTCTACATATAGATACTCCAAGGTTGGATGGTTCTTTAAAGGTGTCAGATCTTGAATTTTATTATCATTCATAATAACCCATTCCAACTTTAACTTCTGAAGAGGACTTAGATCAGTCACCTGATTCCCACTGGCGAGTAGACTGGTTAGCTTACGCATATTTTTTAATGGAGCCAGGTTTTTGATTTTGTTATCGTCCATAACCAGATTTTGCAGATTAGTCAGACCTATAAGTGGCGAGATATCTGCAATCTGATTGCCTTCAACAGCTAAGAACGTCAATTTCTTTAACTTGTTAAGTGGTTTAATGTTTTTTATATTTTGACCAGGCAAGAATAAATCCGTCATATTAACGGCATGTTCAAGACCTTGCAGGTTGGAAATCTTACTTTTTGTTTCCATAGCATATAGGGATTTTAATTTTTTCAAATCGGCAGCCTTTATTTCCTTCTTAGCCGACATCTTCAAATCTGTCCGAATAACTTTGGCCAAGACCGGGTCCTTAATAAGCGACGACGCAGCCAAAACGCTCGTTGCTGGTAGTAATACAAAAACCAAACAAAGTACGATCAACTTTTTTATGAATTGATTATGCATGTAGAATCTCCTTACATTATTTAATACTAGAAATATACCATGATCTGGAATGAAATACATGGATATTATCTTCATCCGAATTTAATAGAACCCCTCCTGCTCTCATCCTATAACTGTTCCGTTAAGAACGGATAGTGGATTACGCTACCAAGGAATGTAACCCTAATATAATATGGGTGTTTACAATTTTTCATTGACACTGCCTTTAATAAAAAGATATATTTATTGATGTTGATAATCATTATCATATATATAAAACGTTTTATATATCTATTTTTATGCATCTCAATGGATGTAATTGATCAATCAGGATGTTAAGCACTACCAAATATATTTTAGATTCAGGAAGGGGAAACACATGAATACAAAGAGAAAGTTTCCATTAACGGCTTTACTGATTTCACTGGTCTTTATCCTGGCATTGGTAGGTTGTGGCAACCAAACAGCTGACCCAGCTGCAACTCCTGCTGCAAGTGATTCGGCAGCTCCAGCTACAGAAACACCAGCCGCTACAGATGAGAATGCCGGATACCCAATTACAATCAAGCATGCTTTGGGCGAAACGGTTATTGAGAAAAAACCTGAGCGTGTAGCTACAGTACAATGGGCCAACCAAGATGTCGTTCTCGCGCTTGGACAAGTTCCTGTAGGCTTCTCTGCAGCTAACTTTGGTGTTCAGGATGACAGCGGACTGTTGCCTTGGACAGCTAAGAAACTCGATGAACTCGGTGTAACCGACCCGAACGTTTTCCAAGATACAGACGGACTTGATTTTGAAGCCATTTCAGATTCCAATCCGGATGTCATTCTTGCAGCATACTCCGGTATCACTCAGGAAGACTACGATCTTCTTAGTGAAATTGCTCCGGTTGTAGCTTACCCAACGGCTCCATGGGCAACAACATGGCGCGAGCAGGTTACTTTTAATGCCAAGGGTATGGGTATGGAAGCAGAAGGCGAGCAACTGATCAAAGATACGGAGGCCATGGTTAACGAGAAATTAGCCGCATATCCTCAGATCAAAGACAAAAAAGTGGTTTGGGTTAACTTCTCTGCTGAAGACATGTCCAAACTTCATATTTATACACCTGTCGATTCTCGTGTATCTTTCCTGGGTGAGCTAGGTTTGGTTGTCCCAGATAGTATCACTAGCCAAATTACAGACCCTAATAGCTACTCCCTGAGCTTAAGTGCTGAGAATGCTGAAGCACTTAATGATGCGGATATCCTCGTTGGATACGGAGATGCTGAGTTGCTGAAAGCTATTCAGGCTGATCCTTTGCTGGGTAAAATCCCTGCGGTTAAACGTGGTTCTGTAGCGTTCATTGAAGCAGATACACCATTGGTTGCTGCTGGAACGCCAAACCCACTTTCCATCTCTTATACTATTGATGATTACCTGAAATTAATTAGTGGAGCCATCGATAAAATCAATGAATAGTACATCGCTTTCGAACGATAATCGAATACGAGCACATGTCCCCAAGAAATTCATCTTGGTGTTAGTCATTTGTTTTATCCTGCTCGGTGCAACTCTGATTGCCTCACTGGTCTTTGGCTCTAGACCCGTGAGGTTTCATGAGTTAATCGACGGATTATTTCACCCGGAAGTAGACTCTTATGGGGCAAACATCGTGCGCAAACGAATCTCCCGAACAGTCTTCAGCTTGTTATGCGGGGTAGCACTCGGCGTATCAGGAGCACTTATGCAAGCCGTTACCCGGAATCCACTTGCCGACCCTAGTATATTGGGCGTCAACACAGGGGCATCCCTGTTTGTAGTGATCGGTATTGCCTTCCTGAACATCAGCAGCGCCAATCAATATATCTGGCTGGCACTGGCCGGAGCTGCAATAACGGCTGTGTTCGTATTCGGAATCGGCTCAATGGGGCGTGGCGGAGCCACGCCCATTAAGCTTGTTTTGGCCGGAGCGGCCATTAGCGCCGCGCTCTCCTCACTCGTCACCGCCATTATGATCCCTCGTTCGTATGTCATGGACCAGTTCAGGTTCTGGCAAGTGGGCAGCGTAGGATCGGCAACTTGGAGTGGAATCAGTACGTTTATACCATTCCTAGTCATCGGCGTACTCATTGCGTTTCTTACGGCTCCGGCACTGAATGCCCTGGCTCTGGGTGACGATGTTGCAACAGGACTCGGTGTTCGCACAGGAACACTTCGATTCATTGCGGCTCTTGCAGGGGTTCTATTGTGTGGTGCAGCGACTGCACTAGCTGGACCGATTGGTTTCATCGGATTGTTATCCACCCACGTCATACGCCTAATACTAGGCCCTGACTTACGTTTTGTCATACCAATGTCAGCCATAGCTGGAGCGATCATTCTAACGATATCGGATGTCGGCGGCAGACTCATCAGCAATCCTGGAGAGCTTGAAGTCGGCGTTGTTACTGCATTTATAGGTGCTCCAATATTAATCATCCTTGCGATGCGATCGAAAGTGCGTTCATTATGAGAGATCAATCGATTGAATTTATTATGGCGGGCAGACGTCATCGACGTCGCCGCTGGATACTTGTCACCAGTCTCCTTGCCATACTTGCATGTGCTCTTTGCTGCGCCATGCTTTTGCTCGGCAATACAATCTATCCGATTAAAGATGTCATCAACTCCCTTTCGGGAGAGAAGATCAAAGGTGTTTCTTTTGCCGTAAATACGATACGTCTACCGAGAATGCTCACAGGTTTATTTGCTGGATTTGCCTTCGGTATTGCAGGTTATACCTTCCAGACCATGTTGCGGAATCCACTGGCAAATCCTAATGTCATTGGGATCACATCGGGGTCAAGCGCGGCGGCTGTGTTCTGTATCGTTGTACTTCATGCAAGCGGAGCCATTGTCTCCTTGGCTTCAGTCATTGCAGGTCTGGCTACGGTGTTGTTCATATATGTGCTCTCCAGAGGAAAAGTGTTCTCCATCGGACGGTTAATACTTATCGGAATCGGTATTCAAGCCATGCTTGATGCGGTCATCTCTTATCTCTTACTGGTTAGTTCTGAAAAGGATATTCCTGCTGCAATCCGCTGGCTTACAGGCAGTCTAAACGGTTCTCAGATGAGTGCACTACCGCCTCTCGTGATTACCGTGCTAATCTGCTCACCCATCATCATGATGCTGGGCAAACACCTCAGTATATTGGAACTCGGAGAACAATCGGCGTTTTCATTGGGTGTAGATACGGACAAGACCAGAATAGCACTTATTGTGAGTTCGGTCTGCATGGTTGCTATTGCTACGGCGACTACAGGCCCGATTGCCTTTGTCTCCTTCCTTGCGGGACCTATTGCGAAGAGGCTCGTAGGTGTTGGCTCCTCGAACATCATCCCGGCAGGTCTGGTTGGCGTTAATCTGGTTCTTGCCTCAGATCTCATCGGACAGTTTGCTTTTGAGTACAGATTCCCCGTAGGCGTCATTACCGGATTACTCGGAGCACCGTATCTGATCTTCCTGTTAATCCGAATGAATCGTAAGGGGAGTTATAATGAAACCGACACATGTATTTGAAGCGAAACAACTCGTTGCCGGATATGAAAATAAAACCATTCTCCACGGTGTGGACATTGTTATACCGAGTAATAAAATTAGCGTCATTATTGGCTCTAATGGTTGCGGTAAGTCTACCCTTTTGAAAACGATGGCCAGGCTCATTAAGCCTACATCTGGTAGCATTACGCTGGACGGCAAAGCCATTAGCAAGATCCCGCCCAAGCAATTGGCTCGCGTGATCGGACTACTCCCGCAGTCTCCTATTGTTCCGGAAGGTATTTCGGTAGCGGATCTGGTTGGCCGTGGAAGATTTCCACACCAGTCCTTGTTCAGTGGCTGGACCAAGAAGGATTATGAGGCAGTAGCCGAAGCCATGACCATTATGAACATTACCGAGTTTGCCAATCACAATATTGATGAGCTTTCAGGCGGTCAGCGTCAGCGCGTCTGGATTGCCATGGCGCTGGCGCAACAGACGGATATCCTCTTTCTCGATGAGCCGACGACCTTCTTGGACATCACGTATCAAGTCGAGATTCTGGACCTGCTTACCGAGCTGAATCGCAAACACGGAACGACTATTGTGATGGTCCTGCACGATATCAACTTGTCAGCACGGTATGCAGATCATATCTTTGCGTTACACACCGGAAAACTTGTGGCTGAGGGTAAGCCCGCAGAGGTGATAACCGCCCCACAGGTTAAAGACATTTTCGGATTGAAATGTACGGTTATTGAAGACCCCGTTTCGGGATCACCGATGGTGGTGCCCAAAGGTCGATATCATGCGAGATAGACAAATAGCGGCAGTTGCGACAAAGATCCCTTTGTCCTAACTGTCGCTTTTTTATTTTGGTCCACCACCTCTTCCTCAGTCATGCCGCTTCCTGATCCGTTAATCTCATCTCTATCCCATTGCTTCACTCTCTTGGCGGTTATGGGCTCTGATCAAACATCCACTCTATATGGAGATAACACCAAAAAGCCATACGGATGATGGTCCGTACGGCTCATTTAGCAGTTTTATTTATGCACAACACATGCGTGAATGATCAATGACGCTGGGAAGGTTACTTCCAAAGCTCTTCAGCAATTTCCTTAATGAAGGCAAGCTTGCGCCATTGTTGTTCCTCGGTCAGATGGTTGCCTTCTTCCGTGGAAGCGAAGCCGCATTGTGGGCTCAGGCAGATTCGATCCAGATCAACATATTGTGTAGCTTCCTCAATCCGTTTCAGGATATCTTCCTTGTTCTCCAACTCTCCGAATTTGGAAGAGAAGAGGCCAAGTACAACCTGCTGATTGTCCTTCAGGAAACGAAGTGGCTTGAAGTCACCAGCCCGTTCCGTATCAAACTCCAGATAGAATCCAGAGTAGTTATCGATGCTCAGTAGTGTCTGCGCAATCGGCTCATAACCACCACCAACTCCTGCAAATGTCGAAACATAATTACCGCGGCAGACATGAGTGGTTACCACGAGGTCTTCCGGCAGGCCAGATACCACTTCTTCGTTCAGTTTTGCAAGTTCGTTTGCATACTCTTCCACATTAACGCCAATCTGCTCCATCACTGTGATGAACTGTTGGTCACACAGTGCACCCCATGTGCAATCATCAATCTGGATGCTGCGGCAGCCGGCTTCATAAAAGGCCAAGATGGACGCTTTGTACGCCCCGGCAATGTCCGAGAGAAGCTCTTGACGGTTCGGATAGATGGCCTGTGTGCTTTCCTTATTATCTGCCCGGTCCAATTCGAATAGGAACTGGGCTGCTGCTGGAATGGATTGACGGGCAACAACGTCTTCCCCAGCCGCTTCTTTTAAGAAGGCATAGTGCGCTACAAATGGATGACTGCTATAGCTGATTTTGCCGCTCAGACGAGCTGTTTCCGGTCTGGATGTCGCACCGTTGAATCGGTAGCCTTCCTCAATGATCGTCCGCTCTACACCATCCAGTCCCCAGAAGAAGTCCAGATGCCACCAAGAGCGGCGGAATTCGCCGTCCGTTACAGCCTGAAGGCCAACCTCTTTTTGTTTCTGTACAAGTTTCACAATCTCGGCGTTCTCCACTTCGTTCAACTGCTCCGTGGTAATTTCGCCGTTCTGGTATTTTAATCGGGCATCCTTCAACGCACTCGGGCGCAGGAAACTGCCAACAATATCATATCGAAAAGGAGTGACTGTTCGTTGTTTAGGTTCTGTTTGTAGGCTCATAGTTTAATCTCCCCGTTTATCATTATAGAATTAAATATAACATATCCGATCGGAATAACTGTTCTACGAAAGAGTTATAGCCCGCTATAGGTATTAGCTATAGCGGGCTATATTTAAGGAGACTCTATATACAATCATGTATTCCATCTTACCTGAACGGATAACCTGAACAGGATCTCAACATCTATGATCTCAAGTCAATGTAAGAACGATCTGATCCCCGGCACGGGTGATTTTGTAGATCCCCTCTTGCATGTCGATGCCATAATGCTTTTTCAGCAACCACTTGGCATTGAGATCCGTCTCCACAACCACCAGATAATCGTAACCACTCAGAAGGTTATCCATATTATCCTCATAGAACAACACAGTCCCGTCCACATGAGGAGCATACAAGAAATACTTCCCTACATATTGCATGTAATAGTTCGTGACCTGTTGGTCCCTGTCTGAGGCGTAGAAGAGATATCTGTTATTATCCTCTTGTCCACCTGAGTACCACCGATCACCAGTAACCGCATGAATTTTGTAAGGGAGCGTTGTATCATAACTTTGGGCGATAGAGACAATACCATTGTATTCGGACAAAAGGATGGTGGCGGCAACCGCCATACACCCGATAATGCCTTTCTGATAATGACCTTTCGTTTCGACCGTCTTAAAGGATTGATAATCAGGCACTTCACCGATCCGATAATGGAATGAACGCTCCAGGTCGATCGCAGCGCACAACACCAGCCCACCGGCGAACAGCACCACGATACTCGATGCATAACGCTCAAAGCCCGCTAGGACAATGGCTTCATCCAGTGGCATGGAGAAGAGATACAGCGCCAGAATACCTGCATAATACAGTAACAGTACAACGTCCAAAGCAATTAATGCTTTCCATAAGTTCCACTTCTTCTTGAGCACAACGATGGCAAATACAGTTGCTGCAATTGCGATAAGCTGGAAAATAACAATGCCGATCACTGGCCGTGTCGTCAGATCCGTACTGGCCTTCAGGAAAGTCCACAGAATCTCCTGCATCTGCTCCGGCGTTTTGCCGGCCTGAATCCCCGAAGTAGCCACATCGAACTTGTTATCGATCCCTTGGAACACCGTTGCCATTCGCCAGCTCCAGCCGAAGTAGGGAATCAGCGTACCGCAGATCGTACCCACTACAGCGAGTGCTGTTTTCCAATCGAACTTTTGCTTATGTTTTAGCCATGTATACACTAAGAAAATCAGACCGATCGCAGCGAAAATAATACCCGTGCTTTTGATGATGGTCAGTAATCCCGCAAGCGGAAGAACAACAATACATGCCTTTTTGATCTCATTCCGATATTGGTAGATCACCGCCAGGATCGCGAGCGCGTAGATTGGAAGCAAGAAATCCACGAGTAGATTGGTGATCCGAATCGTCAGATTGAAAAAAGAAAGTGTAGATAACCCGAATCCAAGAAAAGCATAAAGAAGAAAGCGTTTCTTCTCTGAAACAATGCCAAACATGGCATAAAAACAGGAAAAGATAAGCAACCCTTGTGCCAAGAGCATTACGGACTGGGAGTGCCCCATGAAGCGACAGACATAATAAATGAAAGACGAAGTCCCTAGCGGATAGTTTTTAAAATCAATCAGGTTGGAGTCTGGCGTTGGAAAGGCATCTGTACTCAGCATCTGCTTCAGTACGATAGCCCAGTGGGAGAAATTATCGTAGTGAGTTAATTGGTTCTGAAAGAGTACCAGCAAGAAAACAAAAGTACCTGCCAGGAATGAAAATTGAAATATGGAAAAGGACATACGTAATGAGGCCCCTCGGCGCAGCCTGAGAAACAACATTCCCCCATACAAAAGCAAACCTGCGATCAGGATGACAAGGCCGCCCGTGAAGAGCTGCCCTGCCAAACCACTTAGAAAAACAAAGCAGGCAATCGAGGAAAACACGAATACAGGGATGAACTCCCAGCGCAGTGAAAGTGCCTTCCGTACAAACTGCATATAACCAAGAAAGGAGAATATCAATAAAACTCCCATCACAAAATGAAGCACAATGAGCATCTTTATCTCTCCTAACCCTCTCTGGTGGCACGATCGGAATGTGGCTGAATCAGATCCATCAGCAATTGGTCGATCAGGCCCTTCTCCACAATAGCGTCGATATTCTCCACCGAGAGAAGCACTTCGCGCTCACGGGCTGTCGTTTTTCCCGTATGTTGCAAAATGACTTCAATATTACTCTTTGTATAAAAAGTAACGACCGCCCCTGCCGCAATATCACCATGGAAACCCCTCGCGGAAAAGAAACGATAATTGAAGCTGCGCAGCGTACAGCTGGCATCATTGGTGAAATGAACTGGAAGCTGAAGGGAAAGCCGCGGCATTTTTCGCTGATCCGATCTGGGTTGAACAATCCGTTTTTTCACATTGCGAAGCATATCGTCATAAGCCGTATCCCACAGATTCATCTGCTCTGGCAATGAGTGTTTACGGTCGTAGATGATTTGCATGTATTGGCGGTTATCATTCTCATCGACCGGCTGAACCGTTGCAGAATAACGCCAGCCCTCTCCATCCTGTTTCACATACACAATGACTGCATCGAGGTTCGCCTCATATCGCTCGGTTTTGACGACCAGAGAGATGATCTTCTGCTCAGCCAAATAAATGGGATAAGGGACATAGAAGGCAATCCCTTGTTCAGATACATCCACCGTTTTCGCCTGATATCGCAGGTTGTTGGCTTGGTCGTGAATCGTAACATCTTCCTGCGCCCGAATCCGTTCTGTCTCCCGATACGCACGGCGGCCAATCATGAAGAACAGGGCGTAACACAGCGCAATCATGTTATGAATCAGCCAGAATATAATGATACTGCTGAAGAACAGCGCAATGCCGTACTTGCCATTGACATACCGAATCGCGGCTGCAATGGATAGTAACAGCAAGAAGATATGCGGAAGTGCATATAACAGAGCAGACATCCATTGTCGACCGCTCGCTCTGCTTTTGTTGGTAACCTTGAATTTTTTCTCACGAATACCCAGCGTTTCCAGGAGAACAGGCCAGATCAGATAAGGCATAAATATGGTATCGATAACCTGACTCCATCGCTGATTGCGAATATTGCTGGACAGATATCGCATGGATACACTGTAGAAGAAATAAGATGGAAGCCAGAATATTAAGATCTGCCAGAAGGTTGTGTTCACAATCTGGAAGTCGAATAACGCAAACAAAATAGGTGCCAAAATGAAAATCAACCGGTTAAAGAAAGACCACCAGTATAAGAAACTACTCAAGTAGGTCACTCTCGTCCAGAAAGGAAGCTTCCCAGATATGGGTGCACGCGTATTCTGCAGGCTCTGAATAATCCCCCTTGCCCAGCGAATCCGCTGCTTAATCATGCTCTTCACTGTTGTTGTCGTCTGACCGGCAGCTTGAACCTCTTGAGTCGCATAGGTAATATAACCTTCCTGCTGCAAGCGGATGCTTGTCTCAAAGTCCTCGGTGATGGTATTCAGCGGAAAACCTCCGATGTCTTCCATGCCTTGCCGGGAAATGATCGTATTGCTTCCTGTATAGGCTACCGCATTGGAGGCATTACGCAGGATGTTCACTTCTCTGGAGAAGAAATCCTGTTCATTCGGAATGCCTTGCTCTGCATACAGGTTAAACTGGAATAGATCGGGATTGTAGAAACTCTGCGGGGTCTGTACCAGCCCAAGCTTGAACTTAGGGTCCATCTCGTCCTCTCGGCGAGGACGCCATACCTCATTCTCCTTAATAAACGTGGAGAGCATGAAATAGGGTACCGTTTTCATCAAAAAGGTGTGCTGTGGAATCATATCCGCATCAAACGTTGCAATGAGCGGCGAAGAGCTTTTGCTCAGTGCATTGTTCAGATTACCAGACTTGGCATCCTTGTTTCCGGGGAACCCCAGATATCCCACGCCAAACTGTCTGGCAAGCTCCTCTACCTCTGGTCTTGCTCCATCGTCACAGAGATAGATCTGAACCTTCTGCTTGTCCGGGTAATCCATGAACGTACAGGCATTAACGGTTTTATATAACAGATCAACAGGCTCATTATGCGTAGCAATAAATACATCCACATCCGGATAGTACTCCGGCGGAACGATTGGAAAGTCGAGCTGTGTACGTTCTTTTTGCATCTTTTGAAAGAATAATTCAAAGGTTGTCAGTACGGTGACCGCTTCAGCCACAATCAGCAGCATACCAAAAATGACGTTCAGTACGCCTTCACCCCATGGCAACGTAAAGAACGTACGCCATACCAAATAAATCGACATCAGGATCATCGTGATGACAAAAAAGATATTCTGCCTTTTTTCGTTTTGCACTACAGCTGCTTCCTCCTTGCTGCAAATACCCATCTTCGCTGCAATTGGAAACTGAGCAGGAACAGCAAGGCATCACAGACGAATTTCGCCAATTTCTCATCTACGAAGAGAACGGTATGGAATATATATACACCGGTACTGGAAAGCAAGATCACCACTCCGCATAACGTCAGATAGCGCCATAGACTTCCTGGCTATCCTCCTTGCGGAATACAAAATGTCTGTTCAGTACATAGTTGACCACAATGGAAATCACTCTCGCAATCACAGTTGCAAGCAGAATTCTTAGATAGTGCTGCTCACCCAACACGGGCCGTAAGGCGTCGATTAAAAACCAGGCGATACCCAAATCCACAACAGAACTGGCCACCGATGATGAAATGAACCGCAGAAAATTGGAGAACAACACACCCATTACTCGGGTACTATCCTGGATTGCTTTAAAATGAGTTCCCGCATTGCCATTTTCATAAATGACTTGGATTGGCATGGTATGAATCGGTATGCCAGACTGAATGCACGAGATGAGCATCTGAAGCTCATATTCAAATCGAATACCGCGAACATCCTGCATAAACGCAAGTAACCCTGGACCGAAGGCACGAAGCCCAGTCTGGGTATCTGACAGCTTTTTACCATACAGCATGGCAAAAATAAAGGAGGTCATCCGATTGCCTAACAGGGACTTTGGCGGTATGTTCCCCTCACTGAAGTTCCTTACCCCGAGCACCAACGAATCTGGATGAAGCCTTGCTTCTTGGGCTATACGGTAGACATCCTCAGCTGCGTGCTGTCCGTCTGAATCAGCGGTTACAACGAAGGAAGATGCATCTAATTGCTGAGCAATATACTGAAATCCGGTCTTAAGTGCCGCACCCTTCCCCTGATTTTCCGCATGTGTTAGCAGAGCACAACCATTCTCACGAAGCTCCTCGAAAATCGACTGGTAGGCCTCACCCGATCCGTCGTCCACAATAACAATATTGGTCAAGCCATACTCTCGCAATTGCCGTACATAGGTTGGAAGTCTCTCATCCGGTTCAAGTGATGGAATGAGGATGATCGCTTCGCCGTTTTGTTTACCTATAATCATCCTGATAAGCCTCAATTCGACATATTTCAACAATTTTTTTGAATATTGTGAGTATAACATCGAAAAGGCATACAGTAAACGAATAATCTGTATATATATTAGTAAAAAAGTCGCACTTTTTATAAGCTAATTTATAGGTAAAAAGAACTATCGTAAGGTTAGTCTAGTACTACTCAAACCATTTCACATTTGGCTCTTGTTTCAGTACATGTACCAGCACCGCATGCCGTTATCCATGGTGGTGATAGAAGTGAGCCTGCGTATCCAGAAGCCACTCGAAGCTTGAATGAACACCTCCCCAGAGTGCAGTCATTTCTCGCAAAAGTTCATCTTCTGTCTCCATCGACTGATTGGACATGCTTCGACTTACAAATCTAGACGAATGGCCACTTATACGAATCACAAATTTGAATTAGAATTACCGTAGACGATTGAAAAAAAGGCTGTGATTACAATGTTATTCGAAAGAGACAAATGGTTGCAGTATGGCATTCTGCGCGATGAGCCCTCTCTCGCTGAACGGTTGCCAGAAACACAGTTGCTTGAGAAGCATACGCTAACGAAGATGCTTCTTCAATATCCCAGCGTTGTACTGAAACCTCGTAATGGCAGTTACGGAAGGGGTATCTTGTTCATTAAACGAAGCGGTGCAAATGCTTATCGTATTCAAAATGAAAATAACACAGTCACCATGAGAGACAACGAGCAGTTACTCGAATGGTTCGAACAAACAATCAAAAGTGATGAATATATTGTCCAAAAGCGTCTGCAGCTTGCTCAAATTAAACACAGGCCGTTCGACATTCGGATCATGGTTCAGCGCAAAAAGAGTTCCTCGTCCACTTGGAACGTGACAGGTTCCTATGCTAAAGTCGCAGCACAAGGATACCAAGTCACCAATGTGAATAACCGCCCCATTCCAGTTCTTAAAGCACTGAGACTAGCTCGAATTGGAGATCGGCGCTTACTTGTCAGAGTGGAACAAGTTGCACGATTAGCTGCCAAACGATTGGGAGAGCATTACCCTATGCTTAGACAAGTCGGGTTCGATATAGCCATCGACAAGAAACGGCGAATTTGGATTATCGAAGGCAATTATCAACCAGCCTTACGGCCTTTCCGACTTTTAAAAGATTCCTCGATGCACCGCAGAATATTATGGTACAAAGAACATTAAAGCAAAAGAAGACGACCAGCCTTTTACTCATGGCCAGTCGTCTCTTCCTGTTTAGTACCTGTTCTTGATATTAACCCTCTTCGGTTATTTCCGGCATTTTCTAATCGCACTTGTAACACGTGTCACTCGGAACTGATTTACCCCTACCTGTATAATGGCGAACTGGCTGTACGAAGTACCAGAAGAGGTATACGGTTCAGCCTCAATATTTCCACTCGGTGTTCTAACTGTCGCGGTGATTCTAGTTACCAGGCACACACCACGGCCGGAAGATCTCCAAGTCTCATCACGCTGAACACTATATCTATCGTTGCTACAAAAGATGGATGCATACTCCACTACTCCACTCGCATTAAACGAAGTCGAGTTATAGATCTGAACAGGGTCATAACCACCTCTAGGTGCTCCAGGTCTTCTATTTCCCATTCTCAAAACCTCCTTTTTATTGATAATCTATTAAATGCAATTAAATAGTTTTGGTGAGGTATAAATGTGGACAAGGTAGAAAAAGTGTGTTTGTACAGTAGTAGAGGGAAACTGGTAGCTTGATGTCATAACTCAAACACGAAAAAACCACCCTTTACTGTACAAAGGTGGTTCGCGAATTATAGACCTACTGTCACTATCATCTTATTGGGCAAATTGAGTCGAAACGATAAATCATAGACGTTCAAAACTCCCCAAATGCAGATGCTTCTATTCTGCCGCCTCCGCCAACCATGCTTGCATCGCCGGAGATTCCGCCCGATTCAAACGTAAGGCAATTTCGGTATTGATCTTATCCGGCGGCATGACTTCAACAAGGACACATACGGACTCTCGCCGTTGATTTAAGGCAAATATGCCTTCATCATCGAGCATTTTCATCGCCAGCTCCATGGCGTTCAGCCTCACATCCAACTCGCGATCCCAATCATCATACTCCAGTTCCGCAATGAAAGGATGCTCGTTATATCGTTGTTTGACACCGTCAAAGTGATCATCCCCAAAACAACAATAGGGCGAATCCGCATACGACCATTTGATGAGATCCGCAATCGTGGATACCGGCGTATCACTTTCTTCTGCTTGCCTAGCCGATTCCAACGCCAAAGCTTCCCACGACCAGGCAGAGATGCTTGGCGCATGTCCCTCGCCAGTAGTGTATAACGTACAATAATAGTAACGTTCCCCATTTTCAAAAAGAGCACCAAAAGACGTTCTCGCGGCAGCGGCGATCTCTATGGCCAGTGTCTCTATTTCTTGCATTGGCTTCATGAGTGGAGTTCCCCTTTCCATTCGTTGATCATTTGCCCCTTCGATATGAATTGGCTATTTGGACTAGATACCAAACACCCGCACCCACAAGGATAGTAAACACCAGATTGATGCAGCCGAACACAATGAGTGACTTTGCTTGGCCTGGACCGATCCGGAAAGCGGTAGCTAGCTGGAAAACAGCCGGTAGCAAAAATGCCAGCCAGGAGATGGTTATAAGCTTTTCTGTTCTGAAACTCCACCATACTGCTGAACATGAGGCAAATAGCAGTACCCAGGTACAGGTAAGCTTTAGGGCGAACATCATTTCGTCCCCCTCCTATTTGCCATGAATCACAAGTCCATATTTACTGATTATCCACGATTGGCTCAAGTCGTGCATTGCATCATGGCTTATACGCACAGAGGGCTTTTGCTCCTTCATCGCATCTGCATCATAGGCTGAGAAGCGAAGGGGTTTGGTCATTTTTTTGATAGAATCTCTTATTTCATCGAAAAACGCATAGGTCAGCGGCTTATGGTCCCGGATATCCTCATAAATATAGTACTTTCCTTTTTCATCTTCCAAATTAACTTGAAAACCTTTCGGAAATGAAAGCAAGATACACGGCAGTTCATCCTCTGCCCATTGTCCGTGATATGGAAAAGAAACCTCTTCATTTCTCACAAAAAATCCTGAACTTTCTTGATCTGATGCAATAGAAATAGAGTAAACAAAGAAGGGATGGATGTCATCTCTCTTTCTCCTGCCACAAAATACTGATAGAACGTCTGATACCCCTCGTACACCTGTCTATAATCATGTTCTGTTCGGGTAGCATTGGTACGATAGAATTGCGCTTGCCGATGCTCTAAAAGCTGCAAAAGGCTTTTAAACTCTTCAGGAGTGATGAAGAATCTCAGTTTATAGAATCCGCTATTCTTTAATTTGTCCATTTCTTTTCGCTCACCGCCCTGTTTAGAAATGTTATGCCAATGACCTTAGCGGTTCAGGTTTACTCACCGCTCTTCCTCATCTCTATCTCTATCTCTATCTCTATATTGAGCGTTAATTCATCCGCATCCATTCTTATATATCAACTATATATGTATCTTATTTCCATTATAGTGATCACCTGTCCCGAGTCTACCTACTTTACACCTGAATTTTGCGAATGAACTTTGAAAGGGTAGCCAAATATCAGAATAAATGCGTCTGCACGTGAGCAAAAGACATACGTGGGGTGAATTTTAGACTACCCGCTTTGTGAGGATGGGGCACGCCAACATATCGTGATCAACACAAATTAGCCGTACGGATGATCACCCGTACGGCTAATTTTGACTTATTCAGCTTTGCGAATTTGGAATTGTTAAGGTTTAACTACAGAGAGAAGAGACTCATTCCCCTCAGAGATCACCATAACATCTGGAGCAAAAGTTGCATCACTTACATGTAACGTTTCACCAAGTTCCATAGTACTAATGTCAAATTCAATCGACGTTGGCAAGTGTCTCGGCAATGCTTCCACTTCAATAGAAGATAATTGAACTTGCACAACTCCGCCCTGCTTTGTCCCAATCGGTGTGCCGTTGAACTTGACAGGAATTTTAGTGCGCATGATCTCATTGGTCTGCACCTGTTGAAAATCCACATGAATCAAGTCTCGTGTAACCGAATCCCGTTGAAGATCTTCCAATAATACGGTCAATGAGCCTTTCTCTTCAAACTGTAGTTCAATAAAACCAGATGCCCCTTGCTTTAACCATTTTTGAAATTCTATTGTTGGAATATGAATCATCTCATTCTCCGTATTTCTGCCAAACACAATACCTGGCAAACGCCCGGATTTACGTAGATCCTTAAGTCGAGAAGAATTTAATGGAATGCGGGTCTCCGCTTGAAAACGAGTAGTCATGCTATGTTCGCTCCTCTTTATTAAATGATATTTTCACATTTTTCATACTCATCCAACCATCCCCTGTTGGGGCTAAAGAGAGAAACATAGCATCACCACCTCCATATACGATCCAATTGATTTTAAAATACATTTAATGTAAGCTCCCACAATATACATGAAGGCACTCTACTCCGAAGAGTAGAATGCCTATGGGATGCCTCCACCCTATCATAGAAACATCCTTTTGTCGATCAACCCGAAGTAATCGAACAGATGAGTAAAGGTATTGCTGGTGAAGAACCGCTGTTAGTATTTATAGCAGAAGGGGCTCTTCCTTTGTCAGGAAGAGCCCCTATTAATATAAAGTTTGAATAAGTTCTACATTATGAAGCTTTTGCTGCAACAGCTTTTTCAATCAATGCTTTTGCATCGTTAGCAGTAAGACCTTGTTTAGGTTGAAGTGATTTTTTATCTGTTCCAGCAAGAATACCTTTGTCAATCAGTTTTGCCATAGGTTTAATTGCATAGGCAGACACGGACTTACCATCTTCGAAACTAGCAATAATCGTAGCAGCATCTTTATCAGTAGCTTGATCTTTTACCAATTTAGCAAGAATGGTAGCAGCTTCTTCACGCGTGATATCCCGATCAGGATAGAAGTTTCCACCATACCCTTGAATGAATCCAGCATGCGTAGCTTCAGCAATCGCGTCTGCATATGCAGCATTAGCTGCAACATCCTTGAATGCAGGTGCTGTAGCTACTTCGTTAAGTTTCAACATGTCGACCAGAGCACTTACAAATTCAGCACGAGAAATGACTTCTGTTGTTACAGGCGTTTCTGTTGGCTCAGTAGATGCAGCCAGGTTTGTGATACGTCCTTCATTTTTAGATTCGATGCTACCGCCTTTATACGTATCTACGATGTATTGGTAGAATACATCCAGATCGATAGGACCTGCCAGGGATGATTTAGCATCCAGCAGCACTTTATAGTTATCTCCACCTGCAGCCATAAAGTTGTTAACTACCGCCGTATATGTTTTTGCAGGATCAATCGTTGTTCCATCTTCAAGACTGAGACCAGTAACACGTTCTGCGACCGGCTTATTGAAATCTGCAGTGTATTTCAAACCAGAGATTTGGAGTGTTTTGGTATTAGGTGTACCGTCAGCATTGGTACCCCATTGCTGCTGCAACAAGGTTTTAACCTGTTCGCCAGTCAGCTCAAGTTTTACTAGAGTATTACCAAACGGTTGGATTTTGGCAAGATCAGCAAAGGTCACATCGCCTTGTGGCAGATCCGCACGAATACCGCCTGGATTCATAAATGCAAAGTCAGCAGCACTTGCCTTATCCCCAAAGTCTGCTTCACGCATTGAATCTGCAATGAGGTTGCCTAGAGGGCTTCGTTATTATAAGCATCTGTACGGGTAACAGAACCATCCGTTGTACCTACTGGTTTAGTCAGCTCAGGATGCTTGTCTAATGATTTTTTAATAATAGCTAAAGATTCAGGGTCTTCTTTTACACCCTCTTGGAAAGTCGTTGTAACAGTCGCTGATTTTTCAGTTACATCCCCGGTGGCAGGATCAATCATCAGCTTGATATCTTCAAACGCCGTACCATAGGAATAAGCTTGCACGATCAACTTTCCATTCACTTCACCGTTAGCCAAAGCATGGTTGTCACCTGCAACGATAACGTCAACAGGGGAATCCGCCGGTAAAGCTTTTGCCAGATCAGCTGCTTCTCCAGTGGTTACGCCTTCTTTGGTTGTTGCTGGATCATGTGCCAAAACAATGATCGTTTCTACACCTTGGTCTTGCAATTCTTTAGCATATTTATTAACGGCTTCCACTTCTTCTTCTGCGCTTAAGAAACGTACGCCAGCTGTCCCAGATGGAGATACTTTGGCAGGTGTGGATTTCGTCACTAATCCGATAAATCCAATTTTGACTCCGCCCACTTCTTTAATCACATGCGGCTTAATCAATGTTTTTCCTGTGGCAGTTTCAATCACATTTGCATTGACGTAATCAAATTTTGCGCCGGCATGCGTTACTTTGCCTTCTTTTGGATCAAGGCCGCCAAAGATCTGTGCCTTTAAAGCAGCGACACCTTGGTCGAATTCATGATTCCCTAAGGACCCTACATCAAAGCCCATCATATTCATCCATTCCATGGTAGGCTCGTCACGATCCAAAGATGAAGCTGGAGCAGATGCACCAACAGAGTCCCCATTATGGAAGAGTAGGGAGTGTTCATATTTGGCTTGAGCTTCTTTGAGATAGGTTGCTAGAATTGGAGCCGTTCCTGCCTTCTTATCACCCACGATTGATGTGGTATCTAACTGACCGTGGAAATCATTGATTCCAATCAAGTGAACTTCTACATCGTTACCTGCGGCAGAGACAGAACCCGCTGCGCCCAATAGTTGCGTGAGTAATAGTGCAGCAGTAGCTACACGCAGTGTGCTTTTACCCAAAACTTTTTTCCAAAACATGAATGAAAAAACCCCTCTCCAATTTTAGATCCTGAGATATTTTACCATAGTTCAATTCATAAAAATCATTAAATATATAAAATTGATGTAAAAAGTTGAGAGATTGATAGAACAGCAACATGACATGTTACATTTCAGCCAAAACTTCACTATTAGTGCTCTGACACGCAGCTCAATTCTTCTTACGCTATCACCTACTGGGTACGTTCAACATAGTACACTGGCTAAAAAGACACCCTGCAGGGTGCCTTTATTCCTTCATATTAATAATTCACAGCAGTCAGTCTCAAGGGTACCTCTACCCCCAAATCTACTTTTCTGTTCTATAAAGGTAGAGATATTTCTCCTCCGTTAACCACTATTCCACTTTGGTTTTATCTAACATGTTCATTAATATAACAACAGCCTCTGCTCTGGTGGTTTGTGCTTTAGGTTTGAAATCGTTGTTACCCATGCCTTCTACAAGACCAAGTTCCTTCAGAGCTTCCACAGAGGTTTTTGCCCAAACAGGAATAGATTTGTCATCTGCAAAAGACGTTGTAGCATTGCCTGTAGTAGATACCTTGAGTGCATTAGCAACCATCACTACCATCTCGGCACGTGTGATATTGGCGTTCGGCCGGAACGTGTCGTCCGGATAACCGCTAATAATGCCTTCTTGCACGGCTTGCGAGACTGCCATTTTGGCCCAAGTTCCGATCTCGGTTTTATCTGAGAATACCAGTTCCACTTCTGTTTTTTGTAAATTCAACGCACCCATCAGCATGACTGAGAACTCGGCACGTGTGACGTTCTTCCTCGGATTGAACGTTCCATCCGGATAACCGTTGATGATGCCGTTGCTTGAAGCTTGTTTAATTCTTGCTTCAGCCCAGTGTCCCGAGATATCGCTAAAACCAGGTTCCGTGGTGGGTTCAACTGGATTATTCAAGACAGGCTTTCCGCTGGTTTTGTCTACAACCAGGACGGCGAACTTCGTAAAGTGATTGACCTCGACTATGATTTGGTTCCCTTTTATAATACCGCCATCCACTTTCTCCCATGCCTTATTCACTTCATCATAATAAAATACAGCTGCCGAATGATGACTCTCAAGACCTGATGAATCAAATGTAAATGTCATTTTTACCGGCTTGAGGAAGTTCTCCGTAAAATTCTTTAGAAGCTCAAATACTGGGCTGGCCAGAATCTCTTTATTTTTTAGCAAAGTTTCGGTATTAGACACTTTATCAATCGATAAAGTCAGTTCTTGAGGGGATCCCCTGCTGGAATTGAGATTTGAATCTCTTTACCCAAGCTTACAACGCCTGACTTACCCAACGGAATGGTTATTTTACCCGTTGTTGAAGTGACTGTATTGTCTATCGGAGCCATTGGTCCAGAAGGACTACTCGGACTTGTTGTTTGTACAGGCTGTACAGTGAAAACGGAATACGGATTGGACTCCGTTATACCCTGTCCTGCATTACCGGCACCATTGGACACTCCATTATTCTGAAGGGTGATAACATTGAACGATTTGCTCACGTTAGCTTGAGGTGTTAACGTTGCTGTCCACGTCACACCCCCATCGGATGATTGAACAGCACTCAGTGTACCGTTTGCAACCGTCAGATCCGCATTATCAAAACCCGACACAGCCTCTGAGAATGTGATCGTTACCACGGATGTTTTGCCACTGGTCAGCGTTGTATCAGCTACAACAATCGTTGCCGTTGGTTGGGCGGTATAGACCGCATAATTATTCGAATCCGTCGTACCCGTGCCGGCATTGCCTGCAACATCATTGATTCCTGTATTATTAAGCGTAATGTTATTCGTTCCATTCGTGATACCGACAGTCGGCGTCAATATCGCGGTCCATGAAATGCCTCCATCGGAAGAACTAACGGCACCTAGCGTACCGTTTGCAACGGTCAGATCATCACTGGTAAAGCCTGTTACTGCTTCGGAAAACGTGAAGGTGACCTCTGATGTCTTCCCGACGGTAAGTGCAGCATCGGCTACGACAATCATTGCTGTGGGCCTTACTGTATCGATTGCGAAGTTATTTGAGTCTGTTGTTCCTATGCCTTCATTGCCGCCTTGATTCATCACACCCATATTGTCGAGTGTAATCTTGTTGATTGCAGCAGTCATGCCGACAGTTGGGGTTAGTTCTGCTGTATACGTAATATTGTCATCTGTAGCCAGATTGTGAATTGTTCCATTCGTCACCGCAAGGTCTGCGAGGGTAAAACCTGTCACGGCCTCAGAGAATGTGATCGTTACCTGTGATGTCTTACCAATGGTCAGTGTTGTATCGGCTACAACAATCGTTGCCTTTGGCCGGGCGGTATAGACCTCATAATTATTCGAGGTGGTTATACCTACACCTACAGTACGGTCTTGATTCATCACACCCCCATTGTTGAGAGTAATGACGTTGGTTGCATCTGTAATGTCGAGGTCAGGTGTGAGAGTTGCGGTCCACGTAATGCCTCCATCAGAAGAGACAGGTGCAGTCAGTGTGCCGTTCGGAACGGTTAAGTCTCCATAATCCAACCCTTGTACCGCTTCCGAGAACGTAAAGGTTACCTTTGATGTACTGCCAATTCTCAGCAGCGTATTATCCATTGTGATTGTTGACGTTGGAGCCGCAGCATACACCTTATCCGATGGTTTTAAGTACAACAGTCCTGTAATGAGAGACAAGACCAGAATGAAGCTCCCTATCCTTTTGCCAAAATTCATATGACCCTCCTCGTATCTTTCCTCTGGATGAAAAAATCATCTAAAACCCTTCTGAAATACCTCAAATTCAATCTAATCAATCATTCGACACATTCGTCCAAATTCCTATATCCACAAATAAAAATAAATCGTTTGCCACAGCTGAACTACTAACTGTAAGTCAGAGTGAGACTAGTTAAACGTATTCATTTATACCTTCCACTATCGAATAGAAAATTATGTATTTTATCTTTTTAGTTGATATAATGGTATAAAAAGTAATATTCGTTTTTTTCGTCAAATGTATGGGCAGTTATAATAGCAACCTTCCGTGGCCCTCAACCCCTCAACTCTAGTTAACACATATCCATTTACATACGATGTATTCAAGCAACTTACTGCCTATTAAAGGAGGTGACCCCGTAGAGCATTGTAAATCGATTTTCCCTATAACTACCACTTATAAAGAACATAGGAGCGTGTCCAATGAACAGACAACTTTTCCCAAGATCATTTCGCATTCTTATGGCTTGCTTGTTGATTCTTGCATTTGCCGTACCAGCAACAGCTTCTGCCGGCTATCTTGGTGATAAGCTCACGATCGGCCAAAACATGGCAAAGGGTGACTATCTCACCTCCCAAGATGGTAGATTTTCAGCCATTTGGCAAAATGACGGGAACTTCGTTATCTATCAAAACGGTTCTTCTCTCTGGAGTAGCGGTACCAGTAACAGTGGGGCTCTCACGTTCAAGTTTGAACCACAATACGGTAAACCTGTCATGTATAAATATGGCATGAAATATCAAGACGTTTACCAATATGGTTATCGTTATGGTTTCAACCCGGCTACAGGTAAATTCGAATATTACACCGGTTGGGGATGGGATAAAGTTTTGATGATTGATACTTCTGTACAGGTAGCTGCTTGGTCTCCCAATACCACCTCATGGATTCCAGGTCATCACGGGAGCAGCTTACCGGCTAACACAACAGGTGATACACTGGTCATGCAAAGTGATGGGAATTTGGTTCTCTATAACACAACCCTGACCAATAGCAATTATCCGAATAGTTGGATTCCTGTCTGGGCTTCGAATACGGGCGGGCGTTAAAGGGAAACGAACTCGAATGTACAGAAAGACAAAAAAGAGTCGCATGATTTGCGGCTCTTTTTTGTGTCTAACGTTTTTGGGTCCACTCACCAATATGTATGTACATAACCAGATAGCAAAAAAATCTGAGGAATCTAATGAGATCCCTCAGATTAGTTTAAGATAGCGTGCACTTACTTATTACTAAGTTTAAGTGTATTCACGATGCAAAATTACCACAGATCTTCCAGGATATACTGGATCATCGTTTCCGAGCCATCTTCATTGATTTTATACGTATGGGTTCTTGTGGCTTCCTCGACATGTCCATATGACCATTTGTCCAAACGGTTGTCCGGATATGAAGGTTCTGCTCCAGTCAGAGGACCTCTATACAGCATCCCATTAATCATCTTAACGGCTTCCTCTCGGGTAATCTGACTTCCAGGTTGGAAAGAAGCATCCTTATACCCTGATACGATACCGAAACGGAAAACTTCATCGATAGACTGCTCCGCCCAGTTCCCCTCAATATCTGTAAACGAGCTGATTCTCAAAGTATGGTCCATCTTGAGCTCTTTGGCAACGCCGAGATAACGAGCAATGGCTGTCGCCAGCTCTGCTCTTGTAATGGGCTGATCCGGTCTGAATGT
Organism: Paenibacillus sp. OVF10; assembly: GCA_022836915.1. Taxonomy (GTDB): domain Bacteria; phylum Bacillota; class Bacilli; order Paenibacillales; family Paenibacillaceae; genus Paenibacillus. The sequence goes on from CP094668.1 coordinate 588,168, forward strand.
AAGATCCGCATAGCCTTTGAATATCCCTTTATTTGCAACTGCTTCGATATAATCGGCACCCCAGTAATCCGTAGCGACATCGCTGTACAGCTTGATATGTCGAACCTCATCTTGCAAATGAAGTGTCCGGGCAAAAATAGCTGCAATCTCTGCACGAGTGATGAGCTTTTCAGGTTTCACATTACCGTCTGGGTACCCCATAATATATCGATCATGTTTGTGCTCATAACGGTTAGAGTACAACATCACTTTAATCAAGGACGTATCGTCTTGCGTATTCACAAGCGTAAGCTTATGATCTGAGCCAACAACAGCCGTAACAGAAGCATAGTTCTCGCCTTCGGTCATTTCGTTAACCTTTAGTTTAAACGTCAATTGACCACGTGTGTCTCCTGCCAGCTTACCAACATTCCATTTTATTTCTTGGCCCGTAACGACGCCGCCGTTTGCATCAACTAAACTCATTCCCGCCGGGATAGTAGCTTTAACATACAAGCCATCAGCCTCAGTCAACGTTTTATTGGCGTAAATCACGGTGAAGGTTAGAATATCGTCTTCTCTGCCCTTCATTTTGTCCACAAGGATAGCTGTGGCAAGATCAATGGGCTTGGTCGTTATGGTCTTCGGTGGTGCAGGCTCAGTCGTTGTGACTGGTGGCCCTACAGGATCAGTCGTTACAACTGGAGAGCCCTCCGTTGGATGACGGCAGTGGCGTCATGCTAAAGTCGTACAGCACGATCTCCGTACCTACATGAATTAGCGGCTGGTTCGTATCGACAACTCTGCTGTCGAAATTCTTATATCCTGCCTTGGTCGCGGTTAAGTAGTAGTCCGTATGCGGAAATACCATGAACGCATACTGCCCAGTCGCATCACTCGTCTGCGGGTTCGCGTTATCCGCTGGCGGGAAGCTGCTCACAGGTGGCAAGTTGACCACCGTTCCGTTGCTGTAATGAAGTGTAACGATTGCACCGGATATTGGATGACCCGTCACGGAATCGGTAATTGTACCGTAGGGGTCAATGAGCACCTCACTAATGCTGATTTGTCCGTCTGAACTGATTTCAATATCAGCATGACCAACAACAACAGGTTGTGTTCCACCGCCCGGGAGCGGAATGTTATAGATGACATCGGCAGTGTAGATGCCCTTAAGTACACTGTCGATATTGAATATTCCATTGGAATCAATTTGGCCTGTATGAGTCCCATTGCCGTCATTGATCAACACCGTGTAACCGCCGCCCACAGTTCCGTTGAGTGCCAGGGAGCCACCCTGCGATGTTTCCACCAAGACAACACCAGAGACTGTTTTATTCCCCTCAAAGGATCGACCATCCACACTAGCATTTACTGGAACACTCTGATTAAACGTGACGGATTTTTTCTGTCCACCAATCTCTACTTGCTTTGTAATGGATACATTGTATGTCACATTACCCTGCGGTATAGCTAGGTGTATGCCCCATCGCCCGCTGTAACTGCAACAGCATGAAAATCAGTAATACCATCACCATCAAAATCTTTGCTCACTTTAATCAAAGCGCCTGCTACGGGGTGACCCGCTTGGTCTGTGACAATACCCGTAATAACACCAGGGGTGATCGTAATATGAATCGTATCACTCACATATAGATCTCTTGGGCTGTCAGAAACCGTTGCCGTTAATGGTATAGATGCAGATTCCGTACCGCCAAGTATAGCCGCCGTGAAGGTTGTAGTTGCGATTCCGTGTGCGTCCGTCAAGACGCTTATCGTATTCAAGTCCCCAGCAAAATGGCCGTATGTTGTATCCGGCACTTTAAATACAACTTGGACCCCTGCCTGAGGATGACCCTCTTTATCAGTCACCACCGCCTTAAAGACAGATGTTGACGTGCCGTTACCAAGTATGGACGATGGGTTGGCCGTCAACGTCATTTCAAACTCGACAAGCTCAAAGTCCTGGATGACAACTCCATTCGTATTAACGTTGACCGTGGATACTGAGATTTCTCGATGAGCCAAGCTGTACTTATCGCTAATCACTTCTAGAATATATTTATTGATCACGACATTTTCAAAATTATATTTACCATTTGAACCTGTCGTGAACCGCTCCTTTTCCTTACCTGCAAGGTCACGTAAAATGACTGTCGCCCCGGATACCGGGTCTCCGGTTTTCTTATCCGTCACCGTTCCAACAATGCTCGGGTTGGTAATTGTGATCGTCACCGTAGCTATGTTGGACTGACCTGTTCCGTCAGAAGCTTGATACGTGAACGTCACACTTCCTGATGCTTCCTCTTTTGCCTCAAACGTGAATGAGCCATCCGAGTTGGCCGTCAGCGTACCCTTGCTTGCGTCGCTAACTGAACTAATATTCACTGCTGTGAGCGTATCATTCCCTGCGCTAGTGTCGTTGAGTAAAATTCCTTTTTCCGCCGGGACAGTAAGTTTACCCCTCTTGCAACCTGATAGCTGTCATTCTCGGCAACTGGCACCGCTCTGAATTTTGCATAATAGTCTCCGGCTGTCTGAACAGTAAAGGTGTATGACGCATCCGTGCTTACTGGAATGCCTGTGCCTTCTTCGTTCTCATACCATCCCACGAATGAATAGCCCAGACTTGGGTTAGCCGCAATTGTTGCCGATTCGCCAAGCCCATAAGCATCGTCACCATTAGTCGTGCCCCCGACATTTCCAATGACATGTGTATTGATTGGCAACGTAATTGTGATCGTCACCGTAGCTACACTCGAATAAACGGTTCCGTCAAAGGCTTGATAGGTAAACGTAACATTACCGGAAGCATTCTCCTCCGCAATGAACGTGAACGATCCGTCAGGGCTCACATTCAGCGTGCCCATGCTTGGATCACTGATTGAGCTGACATTCATCGCCGTAAGCGGATGATTCTCATCATCGGTATCGTTCGTGAGTATACCTGCCTCAACTGGAACAGTGAGCGTATCTCCACTCTTAATGCGATAGGTGTCATTCTCCGCAATAGGCTCATGCGTAGAAACTGGTAGAGTAATCGCAATCGTCACCGTAGCTACGTTTGACTGGGCGATGCCATTGTCTGCTTGGTAAGTAAACGTAACGTTACCGGACGCTTCCTCATCTGCCACGAATGTGAATGATCCGTCAGGACTTACATTCAGAGTGCCCTTGCTCGGGTCGCTGACAGAGCTGATAGCCCCGCCGTAAGTGGACGTCCCTCCGCATCCGTATCGTTCATCAAGATGCCCTCTAGTGCCGAAACGGTGAGCGTATCTCCTCTTAAGACACTATACGTGTCATTCTCCGCGACTGGCAGCATAACATATTTAGCATAATAGCCTACATCCGTCTGAACGGTAAACGTATATGCTGCACTTGTACTTACTGGAGTACCTGTACCTGCTTGGTTGTCATACCATCCCACGAATGCATATCCTTGATCTGCGCTTGCCTTAATTGTTGCTGAGTCACCAATATTGTAGGTATTATCCCCTTCAGTCGTGCCTCCAATGGCTTCGATGACATGCGTGGTGACCACAGCTATTGTCACATCCGTTACATTGGTAGTTACTGTATTAGAGCCAAGATTCATCCCCGAAATTACAGCATTGTCGCTGATCACAGTTTGCGGTGTACCTGGTGCCGTTTTCGTGAAGCTCAGCACCTTACTACTATTCGCGGGTACATCAATTCCCGTTTGTGTTTGGCCCTCACTGGTGACACTAAGACCTGTTTTTGTCGTATTCGTATAGTTATAGATTGTAACTGTGTAGTCTATAGATCCGTTGGTCTGAACCGTTGTGGGACCTGTCTTGTCAATCCCCATCTTCAGATCAAGCTTACCGTTGTTACCAAGTTTCATCGTCGCTCTTCCATTATTCAGGGACTCCTCGGTTACATAGGTTGCACCAATTCCATCTGTTTTGGAGATCGTCTGCTTACTCGTTAAAGCAAGATAATAAGGACTGTCCGTAGGCGGGAAGAAATAAGCCGCTGTTTTGGCCCCATCCATGGCATTACCTGAATTCAGGTAGCGAGATATGTTTCCTACATTATTAGGAGATACCTGAAAAGTGGGTTTGACTTTATAGTTGAGTGCAAATGAACCGTCTGTTGGTGCACTATATTCTCCCGACTTTGGGCTTGTCCGGTTCTTGAAGCGATAAATATGCCGTTGCATATCTTCTGCATCGATATACCAAGTGAGACTGGTAATACCTGCGACTGTCTTAATGACGGCTTTACTTCCGTATCCAGCAAATTGATACGCTGTACCGCCATTTATCGTTGTAGTTGCATCCACCGTTGCAGCAGCGTCACCGATTTTCAACGTGGACAGATCAACATTAAAGTCCTCGCTGATTTCGTCTGCAACAACAATTGCGCTTGCTATATCGGCTGTCTCTGAGCCAAGATCGGTAGTCTCCGGTATATTGAGAAGCGGAAGTATGGTCGTAGTAGCTTCTACATCATTGGCCAACCCAGCAAAAGCTGAACTGACAATGTCATAGGTTGGAGCGAATGTGTAATAATTACTGTAGACAAAAGAATCTGCGTAGTTAAAACCATTTGGCCCCTGAGCAGCATACGTTTTCAGCTTGTCATAGGTATTCTTTGCCGTACCATAGTTATAACTACTGTCTTCCTTATTATCGTTGACTCTTTTCGGGTCAAGACCTGCCCATGCATAGACTGGCTGGCTACCACTATACGGTCCGTTAATTGCCGTTGTGGAACCCAGTCCCACTGTATACACTTTGGCCTTAGTGGATTCTCCTCCATTGTATGCAGTGTACTGAGTATCTAAAAGACCCTTCATGTATGCGCCCGTGAGTATAGTCAACGCAGCAATTTCCGGATCACCTGTATTGGCCAGACTGGTACCGGCAGTAGCTGGTACGTATTTGGTACCATCAGTGCCACTCTGATTGTAGTTTGCAATCGTTGTAGCTTCGGTTACTGCATTTTGAAATTCCGTTTCAAACGATTTGCCTTTGGGCGAAGTATACCATGCCTTCTTGGCATGAATTGCCGCCCCATCTGATAGAAGGAACAAGTAAGGCTGGCGCTTAGGTCCCGTGCCCTTAGTTCCAACACTGCTCATCGTCTTAGAGACGCCATACATGATACCGTCCTGCGTTGGCGTACCTGCCCCTAGCGAGACTGGCGACTTCGTTCCAACGGCCGTACCATCCTTGACTAGATTGCTGTTCAATGTGATGTTTTGGTTCGATGTTGCATATTTCAAATAATCTTCCGTTCCATGTCCTGAACTAAATACGTAGTGTCCTAGTTCCATAAACGTGCCGAGGTGGTTGGAGCTAGCCGATCCTCCAAACCAATAAACCGCAACACGGTTATTGGGATTGGCATCCATGACTGTGCGGATTGCATCGTTGGCTGCCTTGGCCATCGCTTCCACACGATAGTACACACCAGGTCCACCTGCTGTTTCTGCTATTTCTCTCCCATTTAGATTTCCCATAGACGAACTCATGTCCAAAATAAAGGTTACGTCCGCCGCAGGACCGTCAGCATTGCCGCTCCCTCCGACACCTGGATTGGTCGAATTTGCGGTCATATATTCTTGTGCTAACGCTGACAATTTGACATTAAAACTGCCATCACCCTCTGCCGTAACGCTCTTGTCAGTCCAAATACGTCCGTCTGATGCCGCTGTGCCAAAACCGCTAGGTGGCGCATCCGTCACCGGGTCGGCAGTTAACTTGACTTGGTACTGGTCGTAGTTCGTCTCCGCCATAGTCGGAGCGATTGCCGCATTGGCCACTGAGCCGTCTAAAGGAGTAAGACCACTAAGCCCAAATATTAGACAGACCGTGAGCGCAATTGAAATAAATTTTCTAAAGCCATCGTTGTTCATATCTAGTGCCTCCGTACAAAATTGAAATATAATGATCCCTAATACAGCAAACTTCTTGTGTTTCTTCGTCTATAACCTACACTGTTCAAAAAGAACTATAGCAACATTTATTACCTTCTTCCCGTCTCCAGATTTGTTGCGAATTTTAGTATAATCATTAACTCTAAACAAAAACTGAACAAGAATGTGATGACAGTTGCCTTTGCCTGGTTGAATCACAAAAAATGCATTAATTTTATTGGGATTTGAAGAATGAAGTCTTGTTATTGAGGGGATTTATTCTTATATATCTACATATAACTGTGTTAATCTACTAGAAGGAGAATTGCCGTTCTATACTAATTAAACGCGACATAACTGAATGCAGGCAGATCTTACGATAGACGTAGGTTAGAAAGGAAGCCCCATGAATAGTTCCTTGAAGCAACTCATGAAATCACCCGCATTTCCCGGTGGTATCATAACCATTCTGATATTTTATCTGGATTACTTTCCATTCGAACTTGTTGAAAAATTTCTACTGTTTGCGGCTTTCGTTATTGTGCCTCTTGTGATTTTACTTTTGGATCATGACGCGAAGAATACATATCAACGATTGATGTATGCCGCTATGAAGTGGCTTCAATTTCCCGCTGCGCTTCTAACTCTAGCTTCGGTAATGAGTAGTAAGATGTGGGGGTTAGAAAGTACGGCAATGCCAGGAATTCTGTCCCTTGGGTGGCTACTGTTCACACTGCTGCTTGGCATCTATGGCTTGATCACTATTGTGATCGCTAAAGGAAAAGCAGCGGAAATAGCAATTGGTGCGGGGCTCGTTTATTTTTTCATCGGGGGCATTTGGTTTACCTTATATCAATATCATTTGAACCTCTTTCAAGCTAATCCTGCAACGCACGCGTTAAGCTCGGTTCACTTTCATTTCTCATCTGCAATCGTTCCCATTTTTATTGGTGAACTGGGACGCATCATGACGAAGAAAAGCTGGTATCCCTGGGTTGTTGCCGTCGATATCATCGGACCCATCTTGATTGCTATTGGTATGATTTTCTCCAAGCCGATTGAATACATTGGTGTCGGTTTGTTCGCCTGCAATATTGTGGTTTACACAGCTTATCTCCTTACTTACTTGAGGAAAAACGCTTTGGATATTAAGGCAACCATCTTTTTAGGCCTTTCTTGCCTAGCCTTTTACACGGTGGTTGTCATTTCCATCTTCTATCCGTTACTGAAAAATATGTACTCATTAACCATACGCGATTTCATTCCCATTTATGGATCTCTGCATGCGTTTGGTTTTGTCTTATGTGGACTGATTGGTTGGGTGTTCATGGTAGACTTCGTTAAGGAAAAGGCTAACCAATCGGCTTCATAGGAGTAGTTTAGTCAGGTTCGTGCTATAATAGTGATCACATAAATAACATTCATCATTCTGCCGAGATGGCGATGATTAAGGAGATTGAATTTTGACGAACAACCATGAAGTTGGAGCAGTGAACGAACTACCGGAGAACTTTGAAGAGCTCAAACGAGCGGCTAACCGGACGTCAAGCTGGAGAGACAGACTGAATGCGGTGAACGAATTGGGAAACTGGGATACAGCCCCTACCATTAAGTTACTTCAGCATGTTTTGAAAAATGATCAAGTGTTCCAGGTGCGTGAAGCCGCATATCACAAGCTGAAACAGTTGGATGAAGATGTACAAATGCCTGCCAAAAACAAAGGCGAGCTGTTTAAAGGTACTAACAAAATTTTGCTGCGGATCAAAAAAGCCTTCCTGAAGGTCATACATTTGAGGAATTTAAGGAAAAACTGCAAAAGACACGTCTGGATCTCTATGATACTTACGAGGGCGACAAAGATGCTGAGTTCGACGCCTGGCTCCATGGAATTTGGGACACACTAGGTAGAAGATAGCCGCCGTTCACCGTAAAATAGCTGAATACAAAGCCACTCCAAAAAATGGAGTGGCTTCTTTATTTCTTATTATTTTGATTGTCACCAGATTTCATCTCACTCTTTAGCACTTTGAAGTAGCCTACATTTATTTCACATGTACATTCCTCGTACGATGTCAAAGTTGTGTGCTATAAGATTTATTCTGGTATATAAGGAAGATCCAGTGTCTTCGGAACGTTGATGACATGTTTTTCTGTATACGTGCGGATACCTTCCGCGCCGTATTCACGGCCAATACCAGATTGCTTAAAGCCACCGAAAGGGAACCGAACGTCAAGACCCTGAACAGCAGCTGTATTGATCATGGTCGTTCCAGCTTCGAGTTGACGTGCGACGGAGATGGCATCCTCTTCTTTCCCCACACAGAACTCGTCAATCCATATATGCTTTCATTGTGTAGATGAATAACCTGCTCTTCATCGTCAAATGGAAGAATCGGAACCGTAGGACCAAACTGTTCCTCCACTACAATCGGATCATGAACATCGCAACCTAAGACAAGCGTAGGTTGTAGGTAGTAACCTTGGTCAAACAGCTTCTGATCAAGAATTTGACCGAGAGGATGACCTTAGCCCCGCGCTTTTGTGCATCTTCAACCAAGCCAAGCACGTAATCTTTCTGCTTCAGGTTATTAACCGGACCTACTGTCGTATTCGAATCAAATGGATCACCGATTCGAATCCAGCGATTAGCCGCCTCGATATATTTTTCCACAAACGCATCATAAATAGAACGGTGTACATATACACGTTTGGCGATCATACAGATCTGTCCTGTTGTCAAAAAATTAGAAATGACAATCCGGCGCATGGCTCGCTCATCATGTACATCAAAGCTTTCCAAGAAGATCGCCGCATCATTGCCGCCAAGCTCAAGTGTCATATCCTTAATCGTTTCCGAAGCTGCTTTGATAATATGCTTAGCGGTCGCGGTTCCACCTGTAAAGGCGATTTTAGTAACATGAGGATTACTAGTCAGTTCAACGCCCACATCTGCATCACCATGAACGACATTGATTACACCAGCCGGGAACTCACTCGCAATAATCTCTGCCACCTTCGCTGCCGCCAGCGGTGCAAATGGACTGGGTTTAAGCACAATCGTGTTGCCCGCAAGCAAGGCAGGAGCGATCTTAATGGTAGATAAAGCAATGGGATAGTTCCATGGACTAATCGCTGCCACCACACCCATTGGATCATAGGTAAGAATCGTTTTACCATTCTCATGCTCTTTGATCTCTTCCTGTAGAGCCGATTTGGCTTCATTACAAGCAAATTCCATCCACATTAACGAAACATAAATTTCACCGTGTGCATCATATAGGGGCTTGCCATGCTCTCTGGACAGCAAATGAACAATTTCATTTTCAGCTGCTCTAATCTTCTCGATCGCCTTGCGCATCATAATAATGCGTTCATCAATGGAGATCTGCTTCCATGTTTTAAAAGCCCCTGCCGCCGCTTCAATCGCATCAACCGCTTGTTCTCTCGTAGTGACAGGGAAATAGCCTACGATCTCGGATGGGTTTGTCGGATTCTCTTTTGCTAACTGCGAAAGGGATTTTACATTTTGACCATTAATGAACGCTTCAACGATAACTGTCTCTTGGTCTGCTTGCGTCGTCATTTTGCATCCCCTCCGTTATTTAGATGGATTAATTCCAAACTTCTTCTGCAATTTCCTTCACATAACGAAGTTTACGCCATTGTTGTTCTTCCGTTAAAATATTGCCTTCTTCCGTGGAAGAAAAGCCGCATTGTGGGCTCAAACAAAGTTGCTCAAGTGGTACATAGGTTGCCGCCTCTGCAATCCGAGCTTTAATCTGTTCTTTATCCTCTAACTCGCCTGTTTTCGAAGTAAGTAAACCAAGCACGATTTTCAAATCTTTTCGATTCACATATTGTAAAGGCTCGAAGCCACCTGAGCGCTCATCATCAAATTCCAAGAATAATCCATCTACGTTTAAGCCACCAAAGATAACTTCAGAAGCGTACTCGTAACCACCCGTTGAGAAATAATTTGATTTATAGTTACCACGACAAATATGCATCGTCACAACTAAATCTGCCGGTTTATGAGCTAAAGTTTCGTTAATCATTCGCTGCATCGTTTTCAACTCTTCTGCCGGTTCCAGACCTTTGGCACGCAGCTTATCATGACCAGCTTCTGAGAATAGGTCTGCCCAAGCGGTATCATCTAATTGCAGGTATCGACATCCCGCATCATAAAAAGCTTGAATGGCTTTTTGATACGCCGCAATCGTATCCCGAAGGAATTGCTCCCGGTCCGTATAGATATTGGCGCCATTTTCCAACCGATATAGAAGCATGTTGGGACTTGGAATGGTCTGTTTCGCCACTGCATCACCTGCATGCTTTTTCAAAAACTCAAAATCCTTAACAAAAGGATGACTCGAAAAATCAACTTTACCAATAACACGAATTCCACCCTTGCGCGTTTGCATATTATGGAATTTTGGTCCGTCTATTTGCTCATACAACTCTACGCCATCCAAGCCACCCAGAAAATCAAAATGCCACCAGCTTCTGCGGAATTCACCATCCGTAACTGCCAATACGCCATTTTCCTTTTGCTTTTCAATAATTCGAATAATCTCTTTATCTTCTACAGCTCTTAATTCCTCATATGTGATGTTGCCTGATTTATATTGTTCACGTGCCTGACTTAAATCTGCAGGACGTAGAAAGCTACCTACATGATCATTACGAAATGGTATCATAACTATTTCTCCTTCTAACTTTTTAGTCTAATGAGTATAGCATGATGAAAAGGAATGCTTGTTATATGAAAAAAGCATGGCTAGTCATAGCTTTTAACAATAGCTAAAAGACTCAAAAAGCAAAAAAAAACCACAACCTCATAGGGTACTAGATATGGTTTACCTCATATCAATATCAATTTAGCCTGATACCCGCCTTCCTATCTCTCCCATTACATTTATTTTCTAGTATAATAACGGGATACAACAAACATTTTAAAATAGAAGGAGAGTTGTTATGGAATATCATGTATCCAACCATGGGAATGATCAAGGAAAAGGAACAGCAGATCAACCCCTTCGTACCATATCACGCGCTGCGGCTCATGCCATGGCTGGTGATACAGTTATTGTTCATGCGGGAGTATACAGGGAATGGGTTAACCCGGCGAATGGAGGAACAGCGGAGCATCGAATCGTATATCGATCCGCAGGAGACGGGGAAGTTGTGATTACAGGAGCTGAGCGGATTACCAACTGGAAGTCTGAAGGAGACCATGTTTGGAGCACAGAAGTGCTCAACTCTATCTTTTCCGTTCGTAATCCCTTTGAGGTGGAGCTCAGTGGAGACTGGTTGTTTGACGGGCCTTTCCCGGTTCATCTCGGCGATGTCTATCAGAATGGCAAATCATTATATGAGTGCAATAGTGTTGAAAGCGTTCACAATCCTGAAGTTTGGCCCGAAGCCAAGTATCCCAAGGATTCATTGTTAAAATGGTATGCCGAGGTTGGTTCTACGACAACCAAAATCTGGGCCAACTTTGGTGGAAAAGACCCTCGTACGGAAAATGTAGAAATTAATGTACGTCCTTATTGCTTCTGGCCTGAGAAACCGGGAATTAACTACATCACCGTAAGCGGTTTCACTCTTCGTCAGGCCTCCCCCAATGGGCGCCACCTACAGATTACCAGGAAGGTTTGATTGGACCTCACTGGAGTAAGGGCTGGATTATTGAAAACAATATAATCAGTGAATCCAAATGCGTTGGTATTAGCCTGGGTACCGAGATCGGCACAGGGCACACCAAGTCTTTGGAGAAGCATAGTAAAGGTGGTACTCAACGCGAGCAGGAGGTTATTTTACAAGCATTACGCTCCGGCTGGCATAAAGATAACATCGGCAGTCACACAGTTCGAGGTAATGTGATTCATGATTGTGAACAGGCTGGTATTGTGGGTCATATGGGAGCAGCCTTCAGCCACATATATCAGAACCGTATTTATAATATTCACCACAAACGACTCAGACACGGTGCCGAAGTAGCGGGAATTAAACTGCATGCTTCACTGGATACTCAAATTGGCGAAAATATAATGTATAGCTGTTACCGTGCGCTTTGGCTGGACTGGCAGGCACAGGGCACTCGCATCAGCCGTAATGTATTTTTTGACAATCTTTCGGAAGACCTCTTCGTTGAGGTTTGCCATGGTCCGTATATGGTCGATCACAATCTATTTCTCTCTCCGATGAATTTCAGAAATATGGCTCAGGGCGGGGCATTTGCTCATAATTTGTTTGCAGGCCGATTTGTAGTTCGTTCCGAAATTACTCGTATTACGCCATATCACTTCCCTCACGAGACGGCCATGGCCGGATACTCCAATATCACTGGGGGCGATGACAGGTACTACAACAATATCTTTATAGGAGGCAACGATCCTAATAAGGAGCCTGTGCCCATCACCTTTTTGAGCATCTTCCCGTTAAACCAAGGGATGAAGTTGGAGAGGACGGGAAGACGGTCATGGATGGTGTTCCGGACAATTCCATATGTTATCTGCATGCTGTGGGACTGGGCGGCTACGATCAACATCCTGATGTGAAAAATAAGAAATGGTGGGAATACACCAAAGAGGAGCTTCTTGAGCTTGGCGATGCGGCGAAGGATTTCTTTATAGGCAATGCCGTTCTTCCGGTGGCTATGGGTGGCAATGTATTTCTTAACGATGCGGTTCCAAGTCGTCACGAATCCCAAGCGAAGATAGTTGCACAGAAGGGCATAAACGTTGAGATTGATCCCGCGCTAGGTAAGGTGCACATTCAGATACATGATCCCGAATTGCTTCGGGGAACCACTGCAATGTTAGTTACCACGGATCTGCTTGGAAAGACTTATCACGCCAATATGAAGTATGAAGAGCCGGACAGCAGTCCATATCATTTTGACTCTGATTTCTTCGGAACAAAGAGACCGGATGCAGATGTTACACCTGGTCCGTTTGAGTTAAGCGAGAAGGGTACGATTGATTTTGATATTTAGTGTATGATTGAGAATCCAGTCATGATTTTAGGTGATTGGATCAAAATATAAAAACAAAGCCACTCCTTACGTGGAGTGGTTTCTTTGCTTTGCATAGGACTACTCTAATATAGAATATTAGTTCTTTGTATCCCAAGCAGTATGGTTTCCCCAGTCAGACCATAATAATTTTAATCCTTTAACTAGCCACTCTCCACCAAAAGCTATTGTTCCTTCGTGTGAAGCATAAATAATCCAGTCCATTTTGTGTGAAGTCCAAAACCCCTCACGACCTGGAAGGTCGCCGTTGTAACCATAATAAGGATACAGATTGGAAACCTGTATATTAAAAGTCTCACCTGTTTCTAGTAATTCAATCACCTGCTCAACTTCATGGTGCGTAAGCAAAGTAATAATATTATTTAGCTTTTCTCCACTCTCTATATATTCGGAATCAAAAGATATAAGGTCTTCTCTACTGCAATCGAATAATGGATACCAGTAAGGTTGTCTTATATCCCACACTCGTTCCATATCTTTTCTCAAATGGCTAGAAACCTCTTCTGGAATGATTACTTTTGGCAAGAGAACCCCTCCTTCATGCTACTACTGAATGGCTTCTCTAAGATCATAACGAAGATTGAAACAGAAGTTCTGTTATTCCAACTCCAAAATTGATTCGCCACTAATTATCGTACCGTTATTCTTACCTTCACATATTTCTTTCATCGAACCTGGTTTATTGAAATTAAAGACATGCATTGGCAAATTGTAGTCTCTTGCTAAAATGAAAGCTGATTGGTCCATTACCTTTAAGTTGTGTTTTAAAACGTCGTTGTAATGAAGCGAACGAAATTTCCTTGCATCTTTATCAAATTTAGGGTCTGCATTAAGGACACCATCAACACCTTGCTTAGCAACTAATAAAGCGTCACAATTAACCTCGATAGCTCTTTGTACTGAAGGGTAGTCTGTTGTAACGTAAGGCTGACCGTTCCCCCTGCAAAAATTACAAGATAGCCTTTTTCTAGATGGTGGATTGCTCTTAGACGAATGTATGGTTCTGCAACTGAAGTGATAGGTATTGCCGTCATAACACGTACTTCCTTTTGGGTCTTGGCTTTAAGAACTCCACGAAGCATTAAACTATTTACTACAGTCGCAAGCGTACCAATGTTATCAGCTTCTGCCCTTTCTATCCCCCAGCTTTCCGCCATATTCCCTCTGAAAATGTTACCCCCACCTATAACTAACGATACTTCAACGCCTAAGTTTACTACTGACATAATTTCATCTGCGATATGGTCTAACCTTTCAGGTTCAAACCCAAACTCGGTATTACCAGCTACTGCACCACCACTTAGTTTAATAAGAACTCTTTTGTACCTTGTCAACTTTTACACCTCCGCGCAAATAAAAAACACTAAAGCAATAAATGCTCTAGTGTCTTAATGGAACGAGAATATGAAATTGTAACAGTCGACAGATTGTAAACCTTCCGTTTCCACCTCATATTCCCACTCCTTCCCAGTAATTTTTCATCAACTTATTCTATACTTTATGGAAGTAAAACGCAACTATTATAAATAGCGGAATTTCACCCATATATTATAGGCTCAAACTGGAGAACGACGCAGGGAGCAATTCCGTTTGGGTAAGCACCTTCCGTAGGATGTGACGAGCATGCTCCATTCAAAAAGAAATAGCCCTGTGTACCTTTTCAGCATATATACAAACCCATGCCCCACAAAGCATGCCCCACAAAGCATTCCACAAAAAACTTGCCCTTATTTGTGGTACAGTTCATCGTAACATCTATAGGGCGAAATCAAGAGAATTGCCAAAAACCTGCTACAGGGTGTTTTATCTCGGTGGCCCTTATCATGGCAAAGATATATAGTGATCCAAAACCAAAAGGATAATTGTAGTCGTGTTGAACCAACGTTTCGGGGTAACCATCTTCATCTACTTGAAATAAAAAAGAAAATGACTCCTCCATCAAATTCGTAAAATAATAGTCTTCATTTTGAATAAGTCTCGGGTTTCCCCTACTTTGATCAAAAAGACTGATCCATTGATTTCTGGTCATTGCTTAGTGTCCCGTCTGAGATGGTGTGTTTTTTAAGGCCTGGGTTTGTAAACATCTCTTTGATGCTTTCAGTTGAAATGGGGTGCTCAATTACCTTGATCGAGCAATTAGGATACATATTGTTTTTCAAATACTCCTCATAGTCTTCAGGGATGAAGATCGAAATCATGCTCTCCGGTTTAAAAGGATGGACGAGGCTCAAGTAAAAAAGATATTTTTGGTTACCTTCATGGATGAGGTCATCTTGATCATCAAAAAATAGAGGTGCATTTCCGCCGATCCAGCCTGCCCCTGATCTTTCGATAGGTCAAATTCGGCATAATAGAGAATACTCTCTGTTCGCTCAACCAAAACCTTCATTTGATTGTCCAATGGCATTCTACCAACTCTCCCTCATACGAATCTTGTCCAAAAATAGACCTAAGTACTTCATTGCGACATCGATCTTATTTCTCTTCTATTAATTCAGATTCCTCAGCGAATACCTCATGAACTGATTCGATTAATTCTCATTGTACAGAAGGAGCGCATTTAGCGTTCCTTCTGTAGCTGGCAGTTGTAAATCATTGCCGCTGCCGCAACCTCATTCTGAAAATCACGACTTCTATGACGAGCAGATTAGGAATCCAACAAACCCAAGCGACAACCCGAAACCCCGCCTCGAAATCGCCAAGCAGAAGATTCAGCGGCGCTAACCAGATTCGAAGCGTAACAGCTGCAAGAGTAAGCGCATAACTGCGAAGCATCCATGCTTTATGAGCTTGGATGTCTTTCGCCATAATTTTTCTCGTTGCAATAAGCGTCGTCGCAACCCACAATACATCGAGCGACATGAACCCAAGCCCGGCAATCCAACCTCCCGTGGCAAAAAGGGATAAATAAACACTCACGATCCCACTAACTGTAATCGAAAGAACATATCCATACCCCAATAGGCGATGCCAACGTTTCCTATCATTCGTTGGCTTCATAAATAGTTGAAAGGGTCCTATGATCAAGGCAAATATCGCGGTAACAATATGGATGTATAGTACATATATCCATGGTTTGAGTTCAAAATTCGGCTTTTGCAATTTAAAAGAGACAAGTCCTGCATCACTAGCTTTAAGCACGCCATACTGAACAATTGCGTATCCGGCAATCGAAAATGCAAGAATGAAAACGAGTGCCCGAATCATCTTATTTCCCATTAGAATTATCCTCCTCCGTTGATGCACCGTGAAGCTGTTGTCCCTTTAAACCCTATAGTGGCTATAGAGTCAATACCGATCTTCTCGATTAAGGCATCGGCCAGAAAGGGACATACAAATTCAACGCTTGTCGTGGTCAAGTTTCCTGCCGTACTTTTGGTGCAAACGGATCTTCGCTTCCTCAAGAGCTTTACAGTTAGAAATAATACCCCTTCCGAATATCATCTAAAAGGGTAGGATGTACTGGTTTCCATCCTAAACGCTCCTGCGTCAACGCACTGGACGCCGGATTATCCGTTTTCGTGAAGGGTGCAAGCCATCCGAAATGTTTACCTGCTTCTTCAACCCCAATACCTTGGACCGGCAAGTTCAAATGGAGGCCCAAAGCCGTGGCGATCTCTTGAAATGGAATGCCCTCTTCGCTCACTGCATGAAACCGGGACCCTGCCGGAGCTTGTTCTAAGGCGAGTCTAAAAGGCGCGCCGCATCCAGTAGATGCACGGATGGCCAACGGTTGTTACCGGAGCCTGTATAGGCGGAGAACCCCTTCTTGCGAGCGATGTTCACCAGATTTGGGAACAAGCCCGTCTTATCGCCTTCACCGTGTACGATCGGTGGGAGGCGTACAATCGAGGAACGTATCCCACGATTCGCCAAGTCTAGGGTGGTATGTTCTGAAATGATGCGTAATCCACCTTGCGATTGAGGATCCCCAGCGCTGGCCTCCGTTCCGAGACGGCCGGGAGTAAGCGTCATCGTAGGCATCGCGACGACAAGCGCCCGGTCACCGGCGGGTAAGGAGGTGCCAAGTGTCTCGATGGCTCGCCTATCGGTCTCAATTGCAGCCTTCATAAATCGCATCACTACATGACGAGGATTCCCGCCGAATAAAACCCTAAGCCGAGTTGGAAGGCCCGCATGCGAGAACTTGTGGAAGAAGGCCAAATGAATGACCCCGTCTACTGCAGCAGCCACTTTGCGCAAGCCTGCTAAATCCTCAATCGAACCGACTTGAACCTGGGCACCCAGTGCCGTAAGCCGTTTGCCGGCTTTTTCAGAACGGGCAAGACCAACCACTTGATGACCGGCATCCAGCAGTTCGCGAACGACCGCCCCTCCGATAAAGCCTGTCGCCCCTGTAACCAATACACGCATTTTCAGAAATCCCCTTTCCTATCGATAGGATGTTTACTCTTAGTATAGGGGATTGACTACTGCGGTCTTTGCCTTTTCCGTCGGAGTTTTTGCCTGATTCAACAGATTCCGCCGCTTAAAAGGAAAAATCCGCTAGGCTCTATGCCCGCGGAAATTTGAAAAGCCCTTTACATGTGCGTTTCACTTCAACTGTTGCTGGTCCTGACGCCACCTTGTGATATCTCTAGTTGGAGGGCACCCAAAAAATCGGCTGTAATCGCGGCTAAATTGGGAATCGCTCAAATAGCCTACACGCCGGCTCGCCGTAGTTGCGTCAATGGAGCTGGATAACATTAGACGCCTCGCCTCTTGCAGGCGCAGCACCTTTTGATATTGCAGAGGGCTCATCGCAGTAGCCGATCTGAAATACTCGCGAAACGACGATTCGCTCATATGGACCAGCTCCGCCAAATCCGCTACTTTCCACGGCTGAGAAAAGTTATTTTGGAGCCAATCAATCGCTTTTGCAACCTGCTGCATGCCCGATTCCGCCAGAACAGTCTCGGCAACATAAACACCGATTGGGCTACGGAGGATGCGGATATAAATCTCGTCTTTCACCAATGGAGCCAGCATTTGAGCATCATCGGGAGAGGACAGGCAAGCCATCAATCTTGCAGCGGCGTTCATCATAGCCAAGTCTGCTTCGATGACATAGCACGCACTGCGATTGCGAACCTCCGGTAAACCATTAGGAAATACCATCGGCAGCAACGAAGCAATCCTTTGCGGATCGAGGTATAGACCTATCCCCAAGAACGGTATTTGGGGGCTGGCCTGCATGATTTTCATCGCAACAGGCAAGGCAACGGGGGCAATATACATTCGCGAAGCACCATACTCATAAGCATCCTTGCCTACGGTAATTCGCTTTTTCCCTTGCGCTGCAATGCAGATTGCCGGCGAGAACATAGTGTGAACATCATCCGCCGCTTCTACTTGCGAATATCGGTTCACATACAGACCATGGATTGGTGAAGCATAGGTCCCATCCTGCGAAGTATGCGTGTAAATCAAACTTGCCAACCGAGCTGCTTCACTATCTAGCGCTGAATTGGCATCATCTAATACAGATACATCCTCATATTTATAGTAATTGTCCATGTTCACAAGCAACTTCTTCCCCCTCAGATGTAACGGGATGATAGGCATGTTCATGATACCACAGGCGCATCCAGAAAGCTTAAGCATTAAAGTTAAATTAGCATGGATATCTCAAGTCTACCCTTCTGCAAGTCCGAGGGGATTCCTGCTAGCACGAAGCGGACAGCATTTCTCGCTATCGCCTCCCAATGTGCTTTACTTATGATACGGTTCCCCCGATTTATCTTCACCGCGCGATAAATCTGCTCCACCAATACCAGCCGCATAAGCTGATGCGGCAGGGTCATGCGCCCGAAGCTCAAGCGCTGCTTCGCACGGCGCAACACCTCATCGGAGAGCCCGTGGCTTCCTCCGATGACAAACACGACATGGCTCGTCCCATACGTGCCGAGCTTGTCGATCTCCAATGCCAGCTCCTCGGAACTCCAGAGCTGGCCATCCAATGCGAGCGCGACAACATGCGCCTCGCTCTTCACATGTGCGAGGATGCGTTCGCCCTCGCGCTCTTTTACCGCCCGAACCTCAGCTTCGCTCAGGGTATCGGGCGCCTTTTCGTCTGCGACCTCGATCATCTGAAACTTGATGTACGGGGCGAGCCGCTTGGCATATTCCTGAATGCCCAGCGTGAGATATTTTTCCTTCAATTTGCCTACGCCAATAATCTGAATAAACATGAAAATCCATTCCTCCTAAATTGTCTTGCGAGATATTCTATAAGTAAGATGCTTCAGCGCATCGTTCGTTCCAACCGTAGTACACCTGCACTACACATTTCTCCAAATTCTAACGAACTCCACACACCTTATTCAGCCCCATTGCGGCTACTTTAAAATCTAACGAATCTGAAACACGCTATCCCAGTTAAAACAAGCGTTCCCCACCTCTTACGAGGTCTTTTCAGTAATATAGCGTGTCTACGATTCGTTAGATTTCAACCAGGCGGTATTTGCCACGAATAAGATTCCTCAGTTTCGTTAGAGCTACTCGGCCAAACCAAGCCTCCATCCCTACCCACATCACTGCCACCAACGTCACTTTCCCCATGCCCTGGCGGCTTTCATTTCTATTACCTACACCCCTGCACGGTTGTTACAACCTGGCTCACCCCAACTCAGAACTCGGCTCGGCGCCTACCTAGCTTAATCTTCTCCTACTGTCCTACTCCACCGTCCGCCCCTTCAACCATCGCCTAACTCTACGCTGCCTAACAACCACCACCAATTCCCCATACAAAGACAAAAAGAGCGCTCATCACGCTCTCCTTGGCTTCTTGCTGTGATGTTCATACCGGATGGAAAGTCAGCCCGAAGCGCCACATTAAGTCACGCCTCCAGCCGTCTAAGTCCTACAGTACGCTAAACGACGAGGAATTCCGCGTGCTGTTCGCACTCAGCGCACTTCGCAGGCGGGTCCCAATCGGCAAATTCCGTCTCCTTCAGATCAACGATATCTGGAGCGTCCTCATACTCATCGACAAACATGTCGATGGCAATGTCCACGTGTTCTTTGCATACAACGTACATCCGTTAAGCATCCTTTCTGTAACCAGCTATGTTCCCGATTCACAACCGCTTATCCCATTACAGGATAGCCACTTCTCAGTTCTATCACACCTGCCGCCGAAAAGAAACCCCCAGCCCTAATTTATCGTACCCAACATCCACCAAACCTCTCCATTCGCCGTAAAAGAACACAAAAAGCATCCTTTCCAGATCCCTCTACGGTACCTGAAAAGAATGCTCCTGTAACAGTAACAATCCAATTCACATAGCGAATGAATCTTGCTCCTGCGCCTGAATTACGAATACAGAGTTACTTATTGCCCTGTTCCATTCTATGAATGTCTTCTATCCTAAACGCTTTTTAATTCAATCCCGACTGCGCCTTCGTCAACAGCTTCCCGCCTTGAAAAGCAATAACCGCATTGGCACCATTGCCAGCTGTGCCCTTATAGTTGTACACCACCATATTCTCCGCTTCACTCAGCGCTTCACCTTCACCACCAAGGATCTCGATGACATCTTCCACCGACATGCCAACCTCAAGCTTCT
Organism: Paenibacillus sp. OVF10; assembly: GCA_022836915.1. GTDB lineage: Bacteria > Bacillota > Bacilli > Paenibacillales > Paenibacillaceae > Paenibacillus. The sequence goes on from CP094668.1 coordinate 608,638, forward strand.
CATACTGGGCAAACGTAATCAGTACCCCATCGCCTTTCCCGGCCGATCCATTGTTTCCCGATGCTACAGGCGTTTGACCACCAGCCCCACCTGCAGCAATCACATTTGTACTCAGCTCATTCAACTTGGTCTCAAGTGCTGCGATCTTTTGCTCCTGCTCAACGCTCTTGGCTCCCTGCTCCACCAGTTTCTTCTCTAGGCCAGCAATCTTCTCCTGCAAAGCACTTGTATCTACAGATGCTCCTGTCGTAGCTACCTCAGACCCACAGGCGGACAACATAAACAGGGACAGAGCCAAACTCGTTCCACCAAGCATCTTTTTCTTCAAATGTTTCATCAATAATACCCCTTCCATTCTGAAATAAAATTAGATCGACAAACAGATGTTATTGCATCAGCGACCGTCTCCAACATATTGACAACAGTTTACCACAGCCCTAGTCTTATGTATCTGCTCCTTTGGCTCCGGGTCTAACTGATCATGAGAATATAAAAAGGTTGATCTACTCATTTACTGTCGAACGAACACGCTCACCCATAGCGTAATGCTCATCATCCAACAACTAAAAAGAGTGGTCAGTTGATCTGATCACTCTTCTAGCATTCCCTATTTCAATCCACGCAACAGTATAGGCTCGCTCGCTGAACTTCCCTTACTCCGGTTTATCAGTCAGCTTCACCGATACTTTCTCAGCTTTGCCATCCCGGTAGAAGGTCACTTCAATCGTATCCCCAATCTTCTTCTGATCGTACAGATACTTCCGCAGATCCAGCGTGGAGGTAATTTTTTGCCCATCAAATTCCGTAATGACATCATTCAGCTTCATACCTGCTTCGGATGCCGGACCGGATGCTTCCAACACAACCACACCGCTGTCCACGTGAGATGGCAGCTTCAGATCCTTGCGCTGCTCGTCATCCAGTGGTGCATAAGGGTTGCTCAGATCGACCGTGTACACGCCCAGGTATGGACGAGATACTTTGCCGTTCAGTAGCAGGGAATCTACCGTTTTCATCACTTCGTTCATCGGAATGGCAAAGCCGAGACCTTCTACGCCCGTATCCGAGATCTTCATCGTGTTGATGCCGACCACTTTGCCGTTCAGATCGACCAAAGCACCCCCGCTATTACCTTCATTAATCGCCGCATCCGTCTGGATCACGTTTTGCTCCCAGTCGTACACCCCGTCCTGATTAATCGATACAGGTAGAATACGATCCGTGTAACTGACAATACCGGATGTCAGCGTACCGCCCAGACCGAGCGGGTTCCCGATCGCCAGCACCGTTTGACCGCGCTGAAGTTTGCTGGAATCACCGATCTCCGCGACTGCACCCAGCCCTTTATCTTCTGCGGATAGTACAGCAATGTCGCTCACACGGTCCTTACCGACCAGCTTCGCTTTGTGTGTCTCCCCGTCTACGGTCACAATCTCCAGATCACTCGCACCCTCCACGACGTGGTGGTTGGTCATGATATAGGCCTTGCCATCTTCCTTCTTGAAAATGACCCCTGAGCCCAGCGCCGAATCTTCCATCGACAGACTGCTACCCGTTTTATGGTTCACAATGCTCACCACGGAAGGACGAACGTGTGCTGCTGCCTGAATAATCCGATCGTATGGATCAGCTGCCTGCGCTGTCTGTGCACCGCCTCCACCACCGTTACCCGTAGCATTAGCCAGCGGTAACGAAGCGGGCTGGGTGATGAAGCTAAACAGCATGACGGTCACGATGGAGCTGATCACCGAGCTAATCACAGCTACCTTCACTGTGGAACTTATTCCCGTACGCGATCTGCGCGGATTGCTCCAGCGGTCACGTCCACGTGCTCTGCCTCCAGGGCGGATGATCTGAAGTTTGCCTTTCTGTTCAGGTTCGGCGCGTCTTGATACTTTGGTTGAATAAAAATCGTCTCCAAACAATCCCATCGTGATCCTCTCCCCTTCGTTGTCACGCATCAAGACCCTGACTGCCGCCTAAGTTGTCGCATGGTTCAACGATGGTGTTCTTACGCTACCCCACTCCAGCCACAGCCGAGCTTCCGATCGCTGTTACTCACAAATTTTTTTGTTTCTTTTTCCTAGGTAAAATTTGTTCATAGCATATGCTTCCGAAGTAGCTTTCTTTCAGAAAGCTTTCAGGCGATCGCTTCGCTTCTCCAGCCTCGTTCTGTGTCTTTCGTTACGTGCGTACCGTAAATAACCTCTCGGTTTCCCATGCTTTTTTGCATTTTTATAAAATGGTCTTGCATATCGCCGCATCCCGGCATCAAATCAAGATACAGCGTCTATGTACAACAGAACGGACACGCCATTCTGTCAGTGACTCTATCAATCATGCTCTCGCATTCTATGACATGCCATTTCACACGCAAAACAGCCAAAATCACAATGCTCCTCATATACTAAACACGTCAAATCACAAAAAGTTGCATATTTACGAAAATTAAAGCAAATTTCCGCTATAACGCGCTTAACAATAAAGGCCCATAGTATCTATCACCACAAAATCCGGTCCGCTAAGCGCCATTTTGGCAAATTTGAAGAACTTTTTCACCCCTGCATAGTCACAGGTTCAGCATACACGTCTCATCACACAAATGTTAGCGGCAAAAAGAGGAATGTTTTCCATCAAGCCTGACTACAATAATAGTAAAAGACAATTCAAAGCTTCATAGAGGAGGATATATATGGATCGCACACGTACACTCACAGCCATGGATGAAGTTCATATGGCGGCCAAGCTGGCCGATCTCAAAGAAGAACACTATCGCAACACACTTGCACTCAGTACCATCATCGAACTGCTTATTGATAAAGGAATTCTGACCCGCGAGGAAGTCGAGCGCAAAGCCGCCGAACTCGACAGCTTTATGGCTCACCCACCCTATCCCATGGCGTAGGACGGTCATAATAGGTATCACAGAGTTTGAACTCATGATCCCGATAAAAACATCCACGGCTCTCCATCGCGTCGCGCACCGACATTTTCGCCAAGTCCATCATATTATGATCTCGGCTAAGATGTGCCAGATACGTGCGCTTGATGCGTCCGTTCATCAGTTCACTAAGCGCTGCCCCTGCTGCTTCGTTCGACAAATGCCCAATGTCACTCAAAATCCGGCGCTTGGTGTTCCACGGATAACGCCCCATACGCAGCAATTCGACATCATGATTCGCCTCCAGCACCAGTACGTCAGAATCTGCGATCGCATCGCGAACCTTGTCGCTCATGTACCCGAGATCCGTTGCAACAGACAGCTTCTCCGTACCATCATCGAACGTATAACCTACCGGCTCAGCCGCATCATGCGAGATCCCGAAGGATTCCACGCGCAGTGAACCAAAATCATGCTTTTCACCCGTCTCAAATACCCTCCGGTTTTCCTCTGGAATCGCCCCAACCGACTTCTCCAGTGCCGCCCACGTATTCAGATTCGCGTAGATTGGTAAATTATATTTCCGAGACATCGCGCCTAGTCCTTTAATGTGATCGGAATGTTCATGTGTAACCAGAATCCCGTCCAGTTCCGCCCCAGAAATCTCCCTTTCCTGAAACAGTGCATCCAATCGCTTCGCACTAAGACCCGCGTCAATCATGAGTGAGGTACCCCCATGTTGTATGACTGTGGCATTACCTGTCGAACCGCTGGATAACACGGTAAAATATATCCCCATAACGCATTACTCCCCTGGTTTGTCTGTCTTGGGACTGAATACATCCCCACTGATGCCCTGCACGTACAACACTTCGCCACTTTCCAGCACGAACCGCCATGCCGGCATCGCTACCTGTATATCTGAATTGAACAACTGGCCGTAATAGCCCAGCTGAATATCTTTGACAATTGCATCATTTGGCAAAAGTTCTCGATCAGCGTTCCCAGCGCCTTCGACGCCGGAAGTACCTGCTGATCGCTCTCCTCTGCGGTCGTAATCCGCACTGGAGTTTGACGGTAACCCGTTATTTTCTGGTCGCTGTAGAATAGCTCCAGACTCACATTAAAGAGCGGCCATTTGCCATCCACCAGTGGGTGAAGCACAAAAGCCCCATCCTCGGCCATCAGCTGATCCAGCCGGTATGTCCCAATCTGTGGAATCTCACGCTGTAATGCATCTTCCAGTTCACTCTGCGAGAAGATCAACTTGCTATCTACAGGCTGTTCCAGCTCCATATCTACGCCAGCCTTGTCCTCTTCAATGAACTCATAGGACAACTTCGGCAGCTTCGGCGTTTCATTCGGAATTGGAGCCAGCACCTGAATTCCCTTTTCTTCCATCGCCTGCTGTGTATTATCTGCCAGTGAGGTGAAGTCCAGATTGGCTCCGGCCGTCTCTCGCGCATCCATCCAGATCTGGTATCCCAGCACCAGATTGAGCAGCAGAAAGGCATAGATCAACACATTTTTCGCCCGTCCCCAATCCAAAACATTCACCTCCGTCCATTTGATAAAGCAACTAATATCACACTGGCCCACTCCGCGGTCAGAACAACCTTCCGATCGCTGTTATCCCCAGATTTCTTGATTCCCTTTTCCTAAGGGAGAAATCCGGCGATAAAGGCGAAGCGTATGCTTTCGATGCAGCTTTCTTTCAGAAAGCTTTTGGCTTCGCTTCTCCAGCTTTTTTCTGCCCTCTCCGTTATCGTGTGACCTTACACCTCGCTCGGATATCGAATGACTCCATTACCCTACAACCCATCAAGAAACGGTGGTTTCCTCCCCGTTTCCGAATCGAATAACCCATACCGGAATCAGCTTTAGTCCGTCCTCAATCGAAGAAGGACGATAAGCCGGGTACACGTCCACAACCTGGCGATTCTCACCTGCCACCTTTTTAATAAGAGCCTTCAGCTTGTCTCCGCCAGGTAGTTTGACCGATTTCTTCGTCTCTGCGCCTTCGTTCAGGTATTCCAGCGATCGTTCATAGCTGGATACCGTCTCCTGCTGCATCTCCATGGTGATCGTGCCAAAGCGGAACTGCATGGAATCCATAATCGGATAGCTGCCATAATACTGTTGGAATTCAAGCCGCGTCTTGCTGTCGGCGGTCTCCAGCATCATGCGCGACCGGCCTTTCCAGCCGCCATGCTGATTCACAAAATCAACCGCAGACAGTGCATCCTTCGCGGGATCAATCTGCCCCGCAGGCGGTGCGGCCGGGTCGGTGTAGCTGATCCAGCGTTGTTCCTGTTTCACCTGCAGACTACGTTTACTGTCCGTGTAGATCTCCGATCCATCTTTTTCCCGGATGTTCCGGGTCATGCTTGGATCAAAGAACAGACTACGCTGCATCTGCTCAACCGTGAACTGACCTGTCGGCACATCGGCTTCAATCGTCTCCAGAGCTTCCGCCGGGATATAATACCCGCCGTCCATCAACGTATATGGCGTCCAGTTCGTACCGAAGTCAACATGCTGTTGCACGTCTTGTACTGTCAGGTCCGCCTGCGTTGCTTCGTACACCACGTCTCCCTTGGCGCTGAAGAACAGCGCATGGGCCTTCGTTTCATTTTTGGACGTATAGATCGAAATGCGGTTAATCGTCTCCCCTTGGAATAAGGAATCCGTCCCAAGCCTCATCACCCGCTGTAATAAAGCTACGGGAATACCTTCTTTGAACGATAGCTCAAACCCGGGGTTCTCCTTGCGAATCTGATCCCAGTTCACCGATTGCACACTCCGGCGCTGAAAATCATCGAACGCCCGCCCCTGTAACCTTGAATAGATCAACTGATAGAACGTATTGCCAGGGTAAAACACCGTATGTTTATCCTCACCCAGATGAATAATCATCTGATCGGGGAAGATCAATTCTTCAATATTGCGTTCCTGACCCATATTTTCCGTCTTCACATAGTTCGTCTCTGACGTCACAATGGAATCCCCGCCTCCGGGCAAACGGTAGATCAGAAAATAACTCTGAACGAGACTGGCTACAACAAGGGCAGCAAGCACCAAGGATTTAATCCGTTCCTTCACGGTGCTCACCCCTTTCTCACGCATCGGCAACGTGAACGTTACTGTCGTGCCCACGTCTACCTCAGACTCCAGAGAGATGCTGCCATCATGTGCCTTCACAATTTCCCGGGCAATGGACAGTCCTAGCCCTGTGCCTCCCATACTGCGGGAACGAGCTTTGTCCACCCGATAAAACCGCTCAAAAATGCGATCCAGATCACGCTGTGGGATACCCATTCCGGTATCCGATACCGAGATGGCAAGTGCATGTTCATCACTGCGTCTAGCAGCAATCGTAATGGTTCCACCTTCCAATGTATATTTCAGCGCATTGGACACGACATTATCCAGCACCTGATCAATCTGATCGCGATCCAGCGGGACAGCCGGAATATCATTCTCCACAGATAATACAGGCTGAATATCCTTCTGATGCATCTGGAACGAGAATCGATCCGTCACTTCCTCCAGCATTTCCAGGATGTCTGTTGGCTGTTTCCGTAGCAAAGCCTCTTTGGAATCAAGCCGCGATAAATGCAGCAGATCCGTAACCAGTCGTATCATTCGCTCCGTCTCGTTCTGAATAACACCCACGAAACGACCGGCAAGCTGCGGATCTTCCAGTGCACCGTCATCCAGTGCTTCCGCGTAACTCTTGATCGTGGTCAGTGGTGTGCGCAGTTCATGGGATACATTGGCTACGAATTCACGCCGGGATGCCTCAAGTTCTTCCTGCTCGGTAACATCCTGAAGTACGGCAATCGTTCCCGTGATCCCCGTTCACGCCGATGAACCGGTGTAAATGTCATTCGAATGACCACAGGTTCTTCTTGTCCTGCCGGTGCAATCTGCAGCAACGTTGAACCTGTGAAACCACTCGCGAGAGCTTCCGCATCTTCCGGATCAATGCCGAGTAATATGGCAAAGTGTCTTCCTTCAATATCCGCAGGATGCATACCCAGAATGCTGCTGGCACGACGGTTTACGAGAATAACTTTACCGTACTCATCCGTAGCCACCACACCATCACTCATATTCGTCAGAATGGAGGTCAACTTCTCCTTCTCCTCTTCATTCAGTGAAAGTGCATCCCGAAGCCGGCTGGTCATATAGTTAAAAGCCCGACTGAGCTGACCAATCTCATCCGTGCCAAATACAGGTGTCTGCTGATCAAAGTTACCTTCTGCGACCGCTGTCGCTCTCCGAGTCACTTCCTTAATCGGCTGCGTAATCGTATGGGACAGGATCACGCCAAGCACCGCCGTTAACACCAAGGCAATCAGAATGCCGGAGATAAAGATTTTGTTGATTCCCTCCATCGTGGAATACAGCTCGTTCATGGACGCCGCGATGTAGACCGCGCCAATGATCTTGCCGCCAGACAGCACCGGCTTGGCGACGACCTTTTTGCGAACATTATCCTCGTCCACGATATATTCCTCATTGTCCCGAATGCCCTGAAGCGCACGGCTGACAACGGTCTGGGTATTTTTGCGCCCGACATAGTCGGAATGTGAACTTAGCGAGGTCGTCAGTACTTTGCCGCTGGCATCCAGCACCTGAATCTCGGCACCGTTAATGTTGAACAGGTTGTTCACAAGCACACGCAGATTTTCCGTCTTGTCCTCGCCTGCCTCTGCTTCTCCACCTGCCATCGTCTCCCCCACGAGAACCGATAACATCTCAGCACGCGCCTGCAAGTCTTCCGTAAAGTTGCTCGTCAGCGAGTTCTTCATCGCGCTCACAAAATAAACCCCGATCAATTGCATCGCAATCAGAATCAGCAGTACATAGATAATAATCAATTTCGCCTGAATCGTTCGGAAGAACGAGAATCGCGCGAATCGGCCCATTATATCCCCACGCTTTTGGCACTGCGCACGAGATAACCGAGCCCGCGGCGTGTCAGAATCGTTTCCGGTTTGCTTGGATTCTCCTCAATCTTCTCACGCAGACGACGAATCGTAACATCCACGGTACGTACATCGCCGAAATATTCATATCCCCACACCGCTTGCAGCAGATGTTCCCGTGTCATAACCTTGCCGGAATGCTTCGCCATATAATAGAGAAGTTCGTACTCACGGTGGGTCAGATCGAGCGGTTCCCCGCCTTTGTAAGCCGTATACATGTCCATATCAAAAGCCAGATCAAACAGCCGCATGACCTGCTTCTCTTCGTCTTCGTGCGCTTCTGCCGTAATCGCAAGTTTTTGCCGTCTGCGCATCTGTGCCTTCACCCGTGCAAGCAGCTCACGCGTACTGAACGGCTTTGTCACGTAATCATCCGCACCCAATTCGAGCCCAAGCACCTTGTCGATCTCGCCATCTTTGGCGGTAAGCATAATGATCGGCATCTCCAGATGAGCGCGCACCTCACGACATACATCCATACCGTCCTTGCCCGGGAGCATCAGATCCAGCAGCATCAGATCCGGTTTCTCGGATAACGCCAGTTCAACCGCACGAATGCCATCAAATGCGCAGATGACCTCGTACCCCTCTTTTTCCAAATTAAACTTCAGAATGTCCGCGATGGGTTGTTCATCGTCCACCACCAAAATCTTCCCCTGCATCGGCTAAGTTCACCCCTATATCCTGCTTAATCCGCGTTAGCGTTTATATCTCTCTTCTATGTTTAGCTTGTACCAAGCCTGCTTGATTGGTTTCTCTAGTTTGTTGTTTATACTCTATAGTTTAACATACCTGAAGCACCGTCACATCCCGATCAGGGGCTTGGAAGGTCTTTCATCTGAAAATTTTTTACAGCAGCAAAAAACAAGGCCAGCATTATAGCCAACCTTGCTCTACTTAAGCTCTATATTAGTTCAGATACGTTAACGGATTTTCTACCGTTCCATTCTTAATAATCTCAAAATGTAGATGTGTTCCAGTCGAACGACCCGTGTTGCCCATAACGCCGATACTCTCGCCTTTTTCAACCACTTGTCCAACCTTAACGCCAATGCTGTTCAAATGTCCGTACAGTGTTTCGTATCCGTTACGGTGGTTAATAATGATGACATTACCATAACCACTTTTCTGTCCTGCAAAAGTAATTACACCCTCATCAGACGCTTTCACATCGCGGTTACCTACCAGATCGACACCTTTGTGCTGGCGACCCCAACGCTGTCCAAAGCTGCTGCTCATCGTTGCATTTGATACCGGCCAAGCAAATTCACCTGATCCTTCACCAACGACTTTTGTTCCGCTAAGAACCACTTCAGTTACAGCTGCTTTAATCACTTCCTGACCAAGCCACTCTTCCTGAACCACTTCACCATTTTCTTTCGTTATACGGTACTGCATGCTTTTTAAGCCACTTTGTCCTGGGCGCACGACTTTAGTTGTACCAGCTTTCAACTCGGCACTTTTGCGCACTTCCACTTGTGGTTTAATCTCAATCTGCTCTACAACCTGCTCAACAGATTTAACAGTTACCGCCGGTTTCGGAACGGTCAGGGTCAGTTCGTCTCCGATTTGAAGCGACGTTTCCTTGATGCCCGGATTATGCTGGCGAATCTCGCTTTGTGTAATTTCATACTTGGCAGCGATCGAAGAGATCGTATCTCCTTCACGAACCACATAAGTTACAGGCGCGTCTTTACCAACGGTTAAAGCCTTAACCGCCTCGGACACATCCCATATTTTGTTTGGATCAGCCTTCACCACATCCGTCGCAACATCTTCCTTGATACCTACCGACTTCAGGGTTGTGCTTGGTCCCTCGTCTTTCTTCGAGGAGTTAGCCGATACCGACTTCGTCTTAAGCGAACTTCGCACAGCCGATGCCGATATGTATTTGCTTTGCACTTGTTCCAGGATTGCATCAGCTGTTGCCTGATCCTTCACAATACCAATGACTTCACCGTCTACCTTAAGCTCCACACCTTTGGCGTAGGCTGTCAGCATGTCACCCAGTTTGTCCAGCGTCTCGTCACTGTTCACTTCAGGTTTGTACGCTCTTACCGTTTCGGTTGTGATGCCATCCGTGTTCAGCACCATCTCTGCATCCGGATATTTATGTTGATATTCCTCAGTTTTGTCTGTAAATAGTTGTTGTAATTGTGCCTCATCTGCAATGGTACCAATCTCGCTACCTTTAACCATTACTTTGTAGTACGGTACGGTGTTTGCAGTAACATACTGTTTGCCTGCGAACCCGAGCGATGCTGCGATGAATACACCACATGCTGCTGTAATGATCCATTTGCGCGAGGCCAGAACGCGCTTCTTATTCACACTGAAGGTGGACATGCTCATGTTGTTTTTGTCTTCGGCCGTCCGGTGTTCGCCGGATTGTTCGTGTACCCGGTCTTTGCCCGGTTGGCGTATGCCTCTGAAACCTTTCATGATTCTCTCCTTTTCAGCACTTCTCAGTTCGCATTTCTGTCAAGACATCACCCATCGTGTCTGTCCCATGCTCGTTGATACTTGTATTGGGTGTCCGCAAAATCAGGACTTTAGCTGCGCTCGTAAAAGTGTCAAAATTTTAACCTTTTATCACACCCGTATACTTTAACACAGGTTTTACACTCATTTCAACTCTATACGTCACACCGCAAAGCCACGCCCCGCTTGGTTTCCCTGAATTATCCATAAGATAGTATGGCTGATCCATCACCCATTATGCCTCAACATCCGCTGTACTATGTACTTTTGTTCGCAAATTAAGACTAGGTTCTAAGACCCAGTGAAATATGCTTTATTTTTCATAAAAATACATATAAAATCCCTCACCAGATCAACTCTGATAAGGGATTACGTAAACAACCTGATTGTGGTTTATCTTAAACTGGATTTCATCCCATGCCACAATAGAAATTAACTTTTATGTCTCTATTCTTTGACTGCAAGAATTACAAATCGCTTCTGCTGTACTTCCCAGAATCCATTTTGCTCCATCTCCATATGAATATCCATTAACGGCTGACGGAACTGTTCCACTTTGAAATCAGGTACTTGCCACGGGATGGTCTTTAGATAATATACCAGTGCGCCTATATCATAGAAACGTTGTGCAGGGGTTGCTTCTCGTTGCTCCAGAATACGGAATCCACACTGTTCCAGCTGAAGAACAGCACGATCCAGCTCCCATCCAGCGTAATCCACGGGCATAGGAATGCCGAGCCGATCATTGATCTCCCTGCAATCTGACCAACCTACCTGTTGAGTCAGAAACAGTCCACCTACCGATAGAATCCGCCTAACTTCCTGCTCATCATACGACTCATGCCGATTAAGAATCAGATCGAATTCCCCATCTGCGAAAGGAAGTTGCGAATCATCAGTCACCGGAAGCACCTTCACACCGAGCGGCTGTAATCGTTCCTCTGCAATCGGTATATTCGGAAGATAACCTTCGGTCGCACATGTGTATGGAGGAAGCGGAAAGAGTCTGGACAGCATTTCTCCTCCACCCGTCCCCATGTCGAGCATTCGCTCTGTCTGATTCATCAATCGGCGCGCCATCGTTCCATAGGACCAAGGCAACATTCCGCTCTGAAGTCGTTCACTCCCTGTTACATAGCTAAAATCCCAGCCACTAAACGGCTGCTCCGCCTCTTGCAGGCCTTGCTCGTATCGCTCATTCGTCGCCTCGGTAAACTTTTTTACTGATGGTTCTGAATTAGAATGATATAAGTTCATGTTCAATACAACCTCCAATTAGTGTATTCATAAACACAAGTCCATCGGATCTCTTGAATGCACACATGAACGGAGGTCCACGAATTGGACTGGAGGTTTCCGCAATATTACCTGAACGTTTTTATATGTTGTGCTCTTTACCTTTATATTTCATGCACTGTACCCTCCTACAGGCATTTCCAGTATTTATTTAAATAAATTATATTCAATCACCATCGACAAGTCCATTACATTATGAATCAGGCGATACCCGTCTATGAGTACGCCTGCTTTACCTTCCAATCTTATTCTGTTTGCAGTACTTCCATCAGGTTGTCGTACTCTTCACTGGTCAGGTACTTCGAGATCACCTGTTCAATCTCACGCAGTTCCTGTTCCGTTAGGCCACCTTCCATGGCGCCTGAGATCTGCTGCATTTCTTTCTGCGGCAGCTTGTTCATGAGCAGGCTGAAGATTTTTCTTTCTCCTCTGCTGGCAGCTTGTCCTTCGCTCCTGTAATGTCATCCGGTGATACAACAATGGCATCATTGCCTGAAGAAGCACCGCCGCTGGCCGCTCCGGTTCCATTGCCTGAAGCTGAACCACTACCCTGATCTGTTCCTGAGTCATTACCCGTGCCCGTATCCACCCCATTGCCTGCGCTTGTGCCTGAGTTTGATCCTACGGTCGTATCTGTACCTGAACCTTCCTCTGTGCCCTCGTTTGAGCCGCTCCCTTGAGACGCATTCTTGCCTGCATCTACGCCAGATTGACCGCCCTCCGTTCCATTCCCCATAACTGAAACAGCATCTTCCGGAACCTGCTCTTCGTCCGCTCCTGTCGGCTGATCTGTCTTCCCATTTCCTGATTTGTTCCCCTCGCTGGTTTTACCGCCCAAGGCACCTTGGAACATGGCAGTTAACCCCATGGGTTGACCTTCCCACTGAATATTGAAACTCGCGAGTAGCGACTTCGCATATGACTGTACAATTAATCCGGTCGTGAGCAGTGTCAGTGAACTGACCAGCAACACGGTTAGCACGATTTTGACAAACCACACAAGCAACTTCATTCCGTTCTCTCCTCCGATTATCCCACCCGTCTGACATGCGCATGTCGGGGTCTGTGACTCTACTGTTAACCAGTATTGACGGAAATCTCGGGATTATATCCGATAAACATACAAAAAACCTCCAGTCATCGCTATACAAGCAACAACTGGAGGCTTAACAAGCCTAAGTCTGCAGACAATTCTATTTTATAATTCAAGAAACAATCTCTCTATTTCTTCGATTACTCGTAGATTGGAAGAACTTGATTCGTTTGCTCACGGTTACGACCAACGGAGAAGATGGCAATTGGAATGCCTGTCAGTTCGGAAACACGTTTTACATAATTCTGTGTGTTCACTGGCAGGTCTTCGAGTTTCTTCGCTCCAGTGATATCTTCACTCCAGCCTGGCATCTCTTCGTATACCGCTTCACATTCTGCCAGCATTTTGAGGCTTGCCGGATAGTGTGTGATGACCTCGCCGCGGAATTTGTATCCTGTGCAGATTTTTACGGTTTCCAGACCTGTCATTACGTCCAGAGAGTTCAGGGACAGACCTGTGATTCCACTGACACGACGCGCGTGGCGAACAACAACACTATCGAACCAACCTACACGACGTGGACGTCCAGTTACCGTACCGTACTCATGTCCTGTCTCACGGATTTGGTCACCGATTGCATCATGCAATTCCGTAGGGAATGGGCCATCTCCTACACGGGTTGTGTATGCTTTCGCTACCCCAATGACTTGCTGAATACGAGCCGGGCCTACGCCAGAACCGATACATACGCCACCTGCGGACGGATTGGATGATGTAACAAATGGATAAGTTCCTTGATCAAGGTCCAACATAACGCCTTGTGCGCCTTCAAACAATACCTTTTTGTCCTCATCAATATATTCATTAAGAACAACAGATGTATCACGTACGTAAGGACGCAGAATTTCAGCATATCCGAGGTAATCTTGCAGAATCTCTTCCACATCAACAGGCTGACCGCCGTAGACTTGCTCGATGACACGGTTCTTTTCTTTGACCAGATGACGCAGTTTCAGTTCGAAATCTTCAGCATCCAGCAGGTCAACCATCCGAATACCAATACGAGCTGATTTGTCCATGTAACATGGGCCAATTCCTTTGCCAGTCGTACCGATTTTGTTCGGACCCTTGCTCTCTTCTTCGAGTGCATCCAGTACCATGTGATATGGCAGGATGATATGTGCGCGCTCACTGATGGACAGGTTCTTCGTTGTGAAATCATTGTCATGAATATAATTAATTTCTTCGATGAGAGCCTTCGGGTTGATAACCATTCCGTTACCAATAACACACGCTTTATCCGTGTAGAAAATCCCTGATGGAATCATCGTCAGTTTATATTTTTTGTTATCAATCAGAATTGTATGACCCGCATTGTTACCACCTTGATAACGAGCCACCACATCAGCGCTCTCCGCCAAATAATCCGTGATTTTACCTTTTCCTTCGTCTCCCCATTGCGTTCCCACTACAACTACCGTTGACATAGTTAACATTCCTCCGTGGGTGCCTTGCGCACCTTTGTATTGGTCTGTCCGTCCTCTATCCCGGCAGGCATGTTACGCAATAAACCGACTGAGAAGCGTGCTAACGGACAGTAAAAATGTCCTTCCGTTACATTCAAGGGAAGGTTTGCGCTGCTTTAACGCAGCAGTATTAGTGTACCAGTACCCTTTTTCAAAGTCAAATCAAATGGCGAACAATTAGATATAGTACAACTGTAATGTTCGGGATTTACCCACTATTTCAACATAAAAAACCGGAGACTACAGTCCAAGCTTGCTTGACTGCTATCACCGGTTCAAGGATACCCATTTCAATGTGAATCTATATCTGGTATTTATAAGACATGTTTGAGTTTAGTGGCTCTAATGGTTGATCTTCGGGACAGACGATTTTGCTTCATGACCAAAGCCGTCAGCACCTGCCCGTTACATCGCGAAGGCGTCATTGTGCGCCCTCTCGTAATTGACGAATTTATTAAAGTTTTTCAGGAAGACCAGTTCCACCGTACCTACCGGACCGTTACGCTGTTTAGCGATAATGATCTCGATAATATTTTTCTTCTCGGTCTCTTGGTTGTAGTAGTCATCCCGGTACAGGAACGCTACGATGTCGGCATCTTGCTCGATCGAACCCGATTCCCGCAAGTCACTCATCATCGGACGTTTGTCCTGACGTTGCTCTACACCCCGGCTCAGCTGGGACAAGGCAATAACCGGAACTTCCAGTTCCCGGCCAATCTGTTTCAGTGTACGTGAAATCTCGGATACCTCTTGTTGACGGTTCTCCCCTGCTTTACCACGTCCACTAATCAGTTGAAGATAGTCGATCAGGATCATGCCAAGGCCTTTCTCTTTCTTCAGGCGACGGCATTTGGCACGAATATCCGCTACGGTAATCCCTGGCGTATCATCTATGAAGATGTTGGCTTCTGACAAAGCTGCAATACCCATCGTCAGCTTCTGCCAGTCTTCATCACCCTTGAAATCACCCATACGCATCACGCTGGCATCCAGGTTGGCTTCCGCACAGATCATACGTTGCACCAGCTGGGCGGCTGACATCTCCAGACTGAAGATGGCTACCGTCTCCTGTGCCCGAATGGCAACGTTCTGAGCGATATTCAGGGCAAAGGCCGTCTTACCTACGGAAGGACGGGCCGCTACAATGATCAAGTCACTGCGCTGGAATCCGGCAGTCATTTTGTCCAGATCGATGAACCCGGACGGAATACCTGTCGTTGTACCCTTATTCTGATGAAGTGTTTCCACACGATCAAATACTTCCATCAGTACGTCCTGAATGGCTATAAAACCACTACTGGAGCGACGGTTGGAGATCTCCAGAATGCGACGTTCAGCTTCTCCAAGCATCGCTGCAACATCTTCGCCGCCTGTATATCCTTCACTCACGATCTGTGTTGCCGTACGAATCAGGCGACGCAGCATCGATTTCTCTTCGATAATCTGAGCGTAATAGTCTACGTTCGCGGCTGTAGGTACACCATGGGCTAGCTTAGCCAGATAACTAACGCCCCCGATGTCCTCCAACTCACCTTTATCCTTCAGAAGCGAAGTCAGTGTCACGAGGTCAATCGGTTGATTTCCCTCACCAAGTTGGATCATCGCTTCAAAGATTAATTGATGGGGCTTATCATAGAAATCCTCGGTTTGCACCCGTTCCATCGCTGTAATCAGGGCTTCGCCCTGCAACAGGATTGCACCCAGCACGGCCTGTTCGGCTTCCAGGTTCTGCGGGGGAATCCGGTCGAATAACATTTCTCCGCCCATCTTACTCTTCCGTTACCTGTACCTTCAAGGTTGCCTTCACTTCAGGGTGAACCTTGACAGTTACTTGTGTTACGCCGAGTGTACGAATAGGCTCGTCCAGCTCAATTTTGCGTTTGTCTACTTTCAGACCCTTTTTAGACAAAGCTTCTGCGATTTGTTTGCTGGTAATGGCGCCGAACAGACGACCACCTTCGCCGGACTTGGCTTTCAGTTCAGTCACTTCTGCTTCCAGCTTTTTCGCAAGTGCTTCCGCTTCCGTTTTCTCTTCCTGCTTGATTCTTTCTTCAGCTGCCTTCTGGTTATCCAGTGTCTTCATGTTGCCGTCCGTTGCCAGACGTGCGATTCCCCGTGGCAATAGGAAGTTCTGTGCGTAACCCTCAGATACTTCTTTCACTTGCCCTTTCTTGCCTTGACCCTTCATATCTTTTATAAAAATGACTTTCATTCGAACAGCCCCTCTTCCTTTTCGATTTCAGCCAGTACGTTCGTCAGCCGTTTTTCTGCCTCTCCAAGCGTTCCTTCAAGCTGCACGGCAGCATTCGTCAAATGTCCGCCACCGCCCAGTCGTTCCATGACAACCTGAACATTCATGCGCCCCAGCGATCTCGCGCTGATGCCAATCAGTCCATCCGGTCGCTCACTAATCACAAATGAAGCGACCACGTCAGTCATGTTCAGCAATGTGTCCGCCACCTGGGCGATCATCATCTGTGAAATCTTGCTGCCAGGGTCTGTGACCGCCAGCGCAATGTTCCCGTATACCATTTTAGCATGCTTTATGATTTCTGCCTTAGCAATATATTCTGACAGATCCTCTTTCATCAACCGCTGGATCATAATGGTGTCCGCACCGCTACGGCGCAAGAAGCCTGCCGCTTCGAACGTTCTGGACCCCGTGTGCAGTGCAAAATGCTTTGTATCCACCGTAATCCCGGCAAGTAGAGCCGTAGCTTCTAGCGGAGTGAATTGTACCTTGTCATGAATGTATTGCAAGAGTTCGGTTACCAATTCGGCAGCAGAAGACGCATAAGGTTCCAGATAGATCAACACTGCGTCATTGATGAACTCTTCGCCCCGGCGATGGTGATCCACAACTACGACACGGGTAGCAGACTGTACCAGTTTCGGTTCCATGGTCATGGAGGCCTTATGGGTATCCACTACCACCAGCAACGTGTGCTCGGTCATCATCTGGGTTGCCTGTTCCGGTGATACAAATGCTTTGGACAACTTCTCATCCTTGTTCACTTGCTCCATCATGCGTTCAATCGATGGATTAATTCCATCCAAAACAATCCGTGCTTCCACATTGTACAGACTGGCCGCTTTCCACACTCCGATGGATGCGCCGATCGCGTCCATATCCGGAATTTTGTGCCCCATGATGAGCACCCGATCGCTCTCCTGCATGAGATCACGCAGCGCGTGCGCAATAACGCGGGCTCTTACCCGTGTCCGTTTCTCCACTGCGTTAGACTTACCGCCATAGAAAGACAGGCGTTGTCCGGACTTCACGGCAGCCTGATCACCACCACGTCCAAGCGCCATGTCCAGACTGGACTGTGCCAGTTCTCCCATCTCACTGATGCTATCCGATCCAAACGCCAGTCCGACACTGAGTGTCATTGGCACTTTGAGGTCAGCAGTCATCTCCCGAACTTCATCCAAAATGACAAATCGGCTCTGCTCCAGTTCCTGCAAAGACTTATGATTCAGCATCAACAGATAACGATCAGAAGACAGACGGCGCAGGTACACTTCGTACCGCTTGGCCCATGACGTAATCTCGCTAGTCACACGGGCAATCAGCGCTGTACGCTGTTGATCGTCCATGCCTTGGGCAGCCTCGTCCAGATTATCAAGAACGAGAATCCCCAATGCAAGGCGTTCATTTTCATATTTATCACGAAGAATGGCTAGCTCTGTAATCTCGTATACATATACATACCGCTCCTGTGGGTTATGAATAACTCCATAATGCCGATCATCCAACTGGAATTCGTCATGCAACTCCTTGGATGAATGTTCCTTCGTCCCATCCTTCTTCTCTTTAGGCTGAGGAAGTTTGGGAAACAAATTAAGTAGCGGATTACCCACCATTGTCTTCTCCTGGAACATCTCCGCGACAAAGCGGTTATGCCACTCTACCGTACGATCTTCGCTGTACAGCACAATTCCGAATGGAAGCATGCTGACCGCTTCCCCTCCATCCGTTTGATCCGAATAGACAGGCCATTAATGTAGTCGTTAAGCTCACGGCGGAACGCGAGCTCCGCCTTAATCATGACGATTCCCAGCGCCGAAGCCAGTATCAGACTAATCAAACCAAGCGTCCAGTTATAAATGGTAACGAACATAACGAGCAACAGCAGCAGTATGAACGCCCATACGGTATAGTAGCCGTGCCAGCGTTTCTTCAGAAATTTAGGCATGACTCATCACCCTATCGTTTTGATTTCGATATTGCCTCACGAAGCGGGAACGCCAGATCGATAATTCCGATAATCCGAAGCGGACCAATGAAGAAGACCGCAGCCGCCAGGAAATATGGTATAACCGGATTCCATTTCTTTGTATGTGAGAGAAAGAAGAAGAAACCGATCGCTTGAATCATGAAGCCCAGATTAATTAACGGGGACAGATTCATGGCAATCATGGTCCAGTATGTTCCATCACTTTGTCTGGAGATCACTTCAATCAACAGTGCGAGGAAATAATACCAGATCAACGCACGCGGCATACGCCATTCTCTCGCTGGTGGAAGTTTCGATACCACCACACCCATCACGTTCAGAATCGGACGAGCAATGGCGTGTGTAATAAAGGCCATTACCATCGATGTAACAACGAGAGCAAACGGAATCATAAGCTGTGTTTGTTTGGCAACATCCTCGGTCATCTCAGGTGTCCATGCAAACCCGTTGATCATCTGATTCGATGTATTGGTTAACGGTTCAATGGTCAATTTGACCACATCTTCAATATAACTGGACAGGTCGAATTGGAAAATGACACTGCCGACCAAGAGCAACAACAAGTATTCTGCCAACATCATTCCACTTCCCGCCATCAGGGCGAACAGGGCCGATTTGCGTGTTTTATACGCGTGACCCATAACGATCGCAGGCAGGGTAAAGATGAGTAATAGTAACAGATAGATGGGGTGGAATACGACCAAAATAACGGCTACGGGCACGAGATGCCATATAAATGATTTTAAAGATAATGAAGCATACAAAATAACTCCCGGAATCATCATGAAAAATATGGCAAGTACCGATAAAGGAGTTAACAGCGAAAGTAGCAAGAGCAGATAAACTGCGCTCCAAACAGCTGATTTAAAGCTAAATTTCAACAAATTCACCTCTTACGCATATGATCTTCTAGCGAGGAAATATCCTGGTACCAGTCTTCAAGCTGGTGACCTTCCTGTTTATGCTTTTTCAACTTCTCAACTAGCAGTGCATCCAGATCCTTGAAAGGAATACCGAGCCTGCGGCCCAATATGTAACTACTCATAATCAAACTGGCAAGACTGTCCCCGATTCGAGTTGTACTGCCTTCCCATAACGCCTTGAATAATCGGGATACCTGATCAAGCACTTCGGTTTTCAGCCATTCAATCACTTTAGCGCGTTTGGCTACATCCAGTTCTTTAGGCATTTGGCGAAAGTCACTCTCCCCGAAAAAGCTTTATTCTCGATTATAGCATAAAAAGAGGGCCCGCAAAATTACCCCAAAAAGCGGAGAAGTTCTCCGAAACTGATGTCAGGTACTTATGCGGAGTCCTCCGTACATCCTATCGACCTATATATTTGTAAAAAACTTCGAATGCGCCCTTGGTTCAGGACTTCTTAAGTTTAACATGATACCGGACGGCTGTGATTATCCCTAATGACACAATAATGTTTAAATTCGTAACAGCCTTACTTAGCCTTGATCGATTCTTTGGCTACAATGCCCTCGCAGTACTCAATAATCTGACTCCGTCTGACAATACCAATGAAACGTTCCATATCATCGACCACAGGAACAAAGTTCTGAACTTTAGCCAGATTAATCAGGTCCTCCATGTTGGCATCAATGGATACGGGTTTAATATCCAAGCGAAGGGGAACGTCCTTGAGCAAGAACTTTGAAGCGTTTTCAAATGAAATCTTTCCCTCGGCATTCTTCATATACCACAGTAAGTCGCCTTCGGTAACCGTACCAATATATTTGCCCTCTTTATTCAAAATGGGTACCGCCGTAAAACGATGATATTCCATCCGTTCCAACGTTTGCCGCAGCGTAGAATCCGACGTCACGCACGTAACCTCTTGTTTGGGTAGCAAAAAAATGCGATGTTCATACCCTTGTGTATCCTCCTTGTGAATTTCTTCGTTCAACTTATCTCGCTCAACTTATATTATACGGATCAGAACGCAGGATGTTCCAAAAGGATAATAGTTCTCACTACAAAGAAAAAACAGCAGCCCGCGAATAAACGTACTGCTGATTGTGGTCTACAACACATCATTGGTATGGAATTGGTTATTCAATCTTTTGCCGGTCAGGGATCATTACTTCACCGGCTGGGGTCGATTGATCCATCCAGTTGTTAATCAGCTCTTTGGCATATTGGACATCTTTCTCGTCAGCCTGACCATAATAGATACCGTCTTTTTCATCCCCTCACCCAGAATGGTGAAGCTTGAAATCTGCGGTTTCTCCTGAGTAAGCACTTGTTTGGCCAGATCAATAATGAAAGAAGCTCGCATATCCGTCTGGAAGCTGTCTCCCATGATCTGAATCAATTCCGGAATTTTGGCGATTTGATTCAAATTCAGCATCTCACTCGCCATCGCGTTCAGGAAAATCTGCTGCCGCTTGGTACGATTAAAATCGCTATCCTCACGATATCTTACATAATACAGTGCTTCCTGCCCGTCATAGATCGGCTTACCGCCTTCAATCGTGAATTGCACATGATCCGGGTTCTTGTTTACAATGTCCTCATCAATTGGCAGTTTTACACCACCAAGCGCATCAACCACTTTTTTGATTCCGTCGAAGTTGATCGTTGCATAGTAACCCACATCAGCATCAAGAAATTTCTCCACGGTATTGATGGACATATTCTCCCCACCAAAAGCATAGGCATGCGCCAGCTTATCATAATCATCTTCGCCGTCCTTGTTGGCATCCCGTCCCACAATCTGCACATACGTATCACGTGGAATGGATACCAACAGCACACGGGATTCCTTGGGACGAACTACAGCATAGATGACGGTATCGGAACGTCCACGCGTTTTCTCATAGGCGCGTTTGTCCGAACCGAGCAGTAACACGGAGAATGGTTCCTTACGGTATACCGTTGGATCAGGCGTGTTGTTGCCTTCTTGCGGTACATAAGAACGGGATAACTGATCTTCTACCGAACCGGCGAGAAACAGATCAAATGCCGCTACAGCCAGTTGCTGACGGAACAAATAACCTCCGATTAACAAAACAACAAGTGAAACGAGCGTTATATATAGGCCTTTTCTTCTTTTCTTCTTCTTATCTTTAGTTCTGCTTTTCATCCATTGATTCCTTCTTCACTGTCAAAATGATACTGCCTACTATATAAGTTTCATCTAATATTTACACTAATAACGGAGAGGTCAGAAAAAACCTGAAGAAGCGTAGCGCTCGCCTTTATCACCGGATTTTTACCTTTGGAAAGGAAATCAAAAAATCTGGGGATAACAGCGATCGGAAGGTTATTCTGAACTCGCAGTGATGAAGTGTAACGATTCGTTCAACTTATATAATACCAATTAAACGTCTGGGATGCCTTGTGACTCGGTGTTCACTGAAGTTTTCTCTCTGGAATCAAGACACCGCTTACGCTCGTTCTATTGTAATCATTGCAGGAGCAAGAAAAGTTACAATCCGGTTAAATTGAAAAGAACAGCGACTCCTTTTTAGTTTCAAAAGGTACACTGTTCTCTTCATTTTCACATGCGATCCTATCCGTTCGTGGACACACTTTCCACATGATGGCTCTTCTCTTTTTGACGCAGACGTCCCGTTATAAGCGCAGCTACCAGCGTAAGCACACTGAATACCACCGCAGACCAGAAAAGGCCATTGTAACCCTGCCCTGTCGTTTGATGCACTGCCTGGAGCAACACATCACGGATACCTTCATCAGGAATCTGGGACAGGCCCTCTGTCAGACTGGATACATCACTCCCTGAAGCTCCACCTGACGCATATTGCTCCAGCATCTCGGGCGGCACCTGAATTCCTTTGTCAGCGAATCCTGCCTGAATGTTGGACCCCAGATTAATGAAAGAACGTGCCAGGAATCCGGCAAAAATGGTAGGTGCAATAGCCATCGCCATCTGGCGGAATAACGAGCTGGTCGCTACCGCGATGCCTTTGTTGTTCTCCCCTGCCTGTTCTGTGACAAGTACGTTAACTGGCGCACCAAGCATCATGCCGAAGCCGATACCTACGAGCGTACTCGCGATGACAAATTGCCAGATATGCTCCACCCATAGCGGGAACAGCAGGAATCCAATGGCAGATAGCAGTCCCGCAACCGATAACGTCCAGATCGGCCCTTTGCGGTCAACCAGGTATCCACCTCCACCTGCCCCGATGCCGGATGCCAGCGCGAGTGGAGTAAACCAGTACCCGGAAGCTGTATTGGATACGCCGAGATATTGCTCAACAAATCCGGGAATAAAGATCACCGAGGCCAGAATGGCTCCGGAGAAAAAGGCAATTAACAGCGTCCAGCGAAAGGACGCAATGCCCAGAAGCTGTGTCGATACAACAGGTTCACGTTCAGATCCTTCCAGCCTTTTTTCCATGAAGTAAAAGAGCACCAGAATGATCACACCTGCCAAGAAAAAGCCGTAGAACATCGGTGATCCCAGGCTTTGAAGCATGTTCACACCGTCCAGATTGCTGAAGCTATACATTAAACTGAGTACACCCAACGTCAGGACAGCAATACCGCTCCAGTCCACTGCTGCACGATTCAGTTCCTGCTCTTCCTGAATAAATCGAATACCTGCAATGAACAGCAGTATGGCGATAGGCACGTTGATCAGGAATAACCAATGCCAGTTTCCAGTCAGATCCAGTATAAAAGCACCAACATTGGGACCCAAAATAGCGGCAACACCATTCATCCCTCCGAGCAGACCCAAGGCTGTACCTTGTCGCTCCGCCGGGAACTTGCTTAATACGTATGAGCTGGCAATGATAAATATCCCCCGCCGCCCAAAGCTTGAATGACACGAGCAATCAGGAAAAAGGTAAACGATGTGCTCAGCGCAACGAGCAGGGACCCGATCCCAAACAACGCCACTTCAATTAAAAATAGTTTCTTGCGACCATAACGGTCCGACAGTTTGCCCGCAATAGGTACACTCACCGCAAGCCCAAGCGTGTAAAGCGTAATCGTCCAAGCTCCCCATGTTGGCGACACACCAAATGATGCATTTAAGGTGGTCAGTGAAGAGGTGATGATCCCGTTATCCAGCGCAGCCATAAATACCCCTATGGCAAACAGGATTAGCGGCCATTTCATTTGTTTTTGCATCACATATTACCTCCCGATCAGATCGTAAATTCAGTATCGTACAGTTGGTTTGGTACATATATATTAAACCGAGTTGAATAATAATGACTCACTGGTCATTTTAAAACAAAAGAAAACCATATGTCAATTTAATAATATGGTCATATGGATCAATTTACCTCTGATTCGATAAAATAGAGCTGCCACATGTTCAGTCGAACCTGCGGACAGCCCTCATATCTTATCTAACGTACTAACGCTTGCGTAATGCTTCAATAATCTGGTCTGACTCGGTTTGTTTGACAGGTGGATCATTGGCGTCCTGAAGGTCTCTTTGATGATGCCTATGTACGCCCTCTCATTTTGAGCCCGAAAACCCATAGTTGAACAACTTCCGAGTCTCCACAAAACGCCCTTCACGAGTATCTGTTCCAAATACAACTGATATCAGTCTTTTGCCATCACGTTCAGCTGTCCCCACAAAATGATATCCGGAATCTTCATCATACCCGGTCTTCAATCCGTCATTCCCATCGTAAGCATATGGCCCACCAATGGAGGACAACATCCAGTTCGTGTTGCTCATGTACATCCCTTTTGGTGCATTGATACTTGCATTTGACTGGAAATTCTTAAAATCTCGGGATGGTTATTCAGCAGATATCGCGCAAGCTTGCATGCATCTATAGCCGTCATTAAGGTCTGCCCTTGTATATCCATCGGACGGTTAGGACCAAGCAGCTTTTCACTGAGGCCCGTTGAATTCGTGAATTGTGTATCCTCAGACAGCCCAATCTGAGTTGCTTTCTGATTCATCTGTTGCACAAACTTCTGCTCTGTACCACTGATATGTTCAGCCAGAGCAACTGTTGCATCATTGGCTGAATAGACAGCTACGATCTCGAACAACTCCTGAACTGTGAATTGCTCTCCCTGTTTCAGGGTCAATTGACTGCCCCCAACGGAGCTAGCATATAGACTCACATTCACAAGATCATTCCAGCTTATATCACCATTGATCACGGCCTCCATCACTAACAGTTCTGTCATCAACTTACTGACGCCTGCCGGAGCAATTTCTTCGGAGCCGTTAAAATCCATTAAGATCTGTTCAGAGTTCATATCCATTAATACTGCAGATTCAGCTTTAATTCCCGGTTTGCCTACCAGCATGTCCGGTTTCACACCCAAATATATAATGAGCAGCAGAGCCAGCAGCATACCTGCCCGTTTCCACCATCTTTTCATAAAATGATCACCTCTTACCTATATAGACGAAGTGAAGAGGCATTTTGTCTGCACTTTTTTGAAAAAAAGTTAAATTTTTTTTATTTTTTGGTTACAAAAAAACATGAACTCCGTACACCCATGCCAGAGTGTACAGAATCCATGTTTTGAAAGACACTTTAGTTCAATCTCCCAGGAGAAATCTTCATTATAATCTAGCAACCGACTTCTTAAAGGACCCCAATCCTTACAGCTGCTAATTTAAGAATGTGTTACTCAGCTACAACCGCTTTGTCTGCATTAACTTGCAGGTCGCTCAGGTAAACGCCTGTTCCATCACCAATCGCATAGTTCATTACACGTTTGTTAACTGGTGCTACAACTGCACGATACAGTGTAGGGAATACAGGAACTTCATCTACCATGTATTGCTGCCATTGATTGTAGATTTCTTTACGCTTGTCTACATCAAATGCCTCAGCAGAGATACCTTGTGCCAGCAATTTGTCATTCTCTTCGCTGGAGAATCTGGAGAAGTTGTAGAGTGCATCGCGGCCATACAGACCAGATGGATCTACGTCAATACCAACGCCCCATGCGGCTTGATACACATCAATGTTCGGATCATCTTTACCTGTGTTACCTACACGGTCATAGAAGTTGTTGAATTCAACCATTTCCAGGTTTACTTTCAAACCAATAGCTGCCCATGATTGAACGTAATAACGTGCCAATGGTTCAGCTGTGTCGCCACCAGTCATGGATACAAAGTTGATTTCGAGTGGTGTTCCATCCGGATTGGTACGGAATTCACCATCCAGTTTGTAACCAGCTTCGTCGAGCAATGCTTTCGCTGCTTCTGGATCATACGTTACACCCGGATTGCTGGCATCATGGAATTCTGGATGAGACGGTGGAATCAAGGTTGTTGCGTTCCAACGCAGACCATTATAGAAACGTTTACCCACTTGATCGTTATCTACAGCCATCCACATTGCTTTACGCAAGTTTTTATCTCCCATTTTTGCTTCAGCATTGCTTTTAACTTTTCCGTTCTCTTCATCCCACGTACCCAGTTTGAAACCGATGTACGTATAAGCACGATCGATTGCACCCAGGAATTCTACGTTAGACAGGTTAGCATTGTCTTTATATTGATCTGTCGGGAATGCATCCACGAGATCTACCCCGCCAGATTTCAGTTCTTGAACAACCGTTGTCGGGTTGATAACTTTCAGAGTTACACCATCCAGTTTTGGAGCCCCACGCCAGTAGTCATCGTTTTTAACAAAAGTTACAGACTCACCTGGAGTGATAACATCCACTTTAAATGGACCAAAACCAATTGGTTTTTCACGTACTTCTTTGGAAGAAGACATTTTTGCTACATCCATATCTCCGAAGATATGTTTAGCCAGTGGATACGTCCATACGCCACCTGTCAGCAGGGACGGAGTAGATTCTTTATACGTAATGCTGATTTGTTTGTCGCTCAGCACTTTAATACCAGAGATTGTTTTTGCTTTTCCAGCATGATACTCGTCCATACCTACTACACTAGTGAAGTTGGAGTCGTAACGTGGACCATCATACGCTTTGTTACCAATAACTTCATAAGCAAACTGCAGATCTTCAGCCGTTACCGGCTTGCCATCATGCCAGTTTACATTGTCACGAATGGTCAGTGTGAACGTTTTGCCATCTTCGGAAGTCTCATATGTTGCAGCACCATCATTGGTGTATACATAGTCTTTATCCCAAGTCAGCAAGCCTTCATCGAACCATTGAAGAACCTGAGCATCCGGGTTACCGGAATAGAAGTTAAAGTTCAGTGTACCTTCAAAAGCAGTATCCGATACAAGTCCGAATGTAATCGATCCACCCTCGATCGCAGTACCCTCATTCGTTTTGACATTGTTGAAGTCTTCAATGGAGTAAACGCCCTCTTCATTAGCAGGTTTTTCCTCCGTTTTTCCCTCTTCTGTGTTGGAAGCTGGAGCTGGAGTAGCTGCTTCTTTCTCAGAGCACGCTGCGAGCACCAATACAAAGACCAACATCATCGTGAAAAATAGTCCCCGTGAAAATAATCCCTTTTTCATGAACCTTTCCTCCCTTTTTTAACCTCTTCTTTGTCTTGCATCAGTCGCACGCTTTAGGGCTTGACCGACATTATTTATACTCAACATCAATACCAGAATCAGTACCGATGCGGGTAGCCATATCCACCATCTGGACTCCAGGGTTTGCGGATTACGTGCATAACTTACGAGTGTTCCAAGACTGGGTGTACTTTCCGGAAAACCAAATCCCAGAAAAGACAACCCGGATTCAAGGCCGATATTGGAAGCGAGATTCAATGTCATCGTTACGATAATGATTGAACTCAAGTTCGGAAGAACCTGCGAGACAACAATTTTAAAGTGGGAAGAACCGAGTGTTTTGGACGCTTTGACATACTCGAGTTCACTCTCTTGCAATGCCTTTGAGCGAATCAATCTGGCTATTCCCATCCATAAGAAGGCTGTCATGATCAATGAAAATGAAACAATGTTGTACTTAGGTACGGCTGTGACAAATGCGATAACCATCATCAGGAACGGAAGAATCATGAAAAAGTCTACGATCCGCATAAACAGGTTATCAATCATTCCACCGAAATAACCAGACAGAACCCCAACAAGGATACCGATAATTCCCGTCATAACAGTTACTAGGATACCAATGCTTAACGAGTTACGTGTCCCAATGACTAGTTGGCCAAATACATCCCGGCCTCCGTAATCCGTGCCTAGCCAGTATTGTGCAGAAGGTGGTTCATATAAGGCAAACAAGTCTACCTTAACGATTTCATCCTGATCTAAGATTATGGAAGTCCCATATACAAGGAGGATAACAAGCCCCAAGAATATGAGGGAAACCAAGGCAACCTTATCTCTAACCAGCTCTCTCCACAATATATTCAAGCTAGAGGGGCTTTTATCAACCTTCTGTGAAGTTACAACAACATCATTGGTCTTGCTCATCTTGTTTTCACCCCGAAATCTTCAAGTTCTTACTTAATGCGAATACGCGGATCGACTAATCCTAGAATGATATCAGACAGCAATGATCCCAGAATGGTAGCTATCCCGTATAAGAGTACAAGTGCGGTAACCACACTGAAATCCCTTAAAGAGATGGAATTCAGGAACAACTGTCCCATACCCGGATAGCTGAATATACTCTCAATAAATATAGTACCGCCGATCAATCCGGTAATCTCATATCCGAAAAATGCAGCAATTGGCAACAAGGAGTTCCTAAGGATATGTCTGTTGTATATGCGGGACTCCGAAGCGCCTTTGGCTCTCGCGGTAAGAACGAATTCTTTATGCTTGATGTCGATAATCTCGCTACGCAGGTACTGTACCGTCGAAACGGTGGAAATCAACGCCATTGATAGTGCTGGCAGTAGCAAATGGTGTATCTTGCTTACGACATAATCGAATGTTCCAGGAGTAAGACCCGGTGCCACGCTTCCTCCTGTTGGGAACCATCCAAAATGGAATCCGAAGACCCAAACCATCACCAGTGCGAATATGAACAGCGGTGCTGCAAATCCCAAGTACGTGTATCCTGTAATCAGTCGGTCAGACCAAGTGTCGTTGTAACGACCACTGATAATTCCGAGTGGGATAGCAATGAGATACGTTAAGACGAGTGTGGCCAAAGCGAGCCAGAATGTATTGGCAATCCGCTGGCCAATCAGATCCGTAACCGGCATTTTGAAGCGGAAGGATTGTCCAAAATCTCCGACAGCTGCATTCCTAATCCAGTCCCAATATTGCACATACCATGGATTGTTTAGTCCGAGTCGCTCACGTTGTTCATCCAGTGCTTTCGGATCGATACTTGGATCAAGCAGTCCGGTAAGTGCATCCCCGGCATAGCCTTGGCCATCAGAAAGACCAAGAGACTGAGCAAAAAACCTGAGGAATCATTATGATAATTCTGCGTACTATTGTTTTCCACATATGACCTTCAACCTTTCTGAGGTAGAGCTACTCGGTGAGTATTGGAAATGGATTGGAGCGAGTAAGCAAGTCCTTCCTCATCAAAGAAATTACGGTATGAATGTTCATACTCGGACTTAATCTGCTGACGGAAAGCTATCATTTCCTCACGCTTGGTTGGGTCCATATCCGGTATGGCTGCAATAAGACGTTTGGTATAGATGTGTTGTGGATTTTCAAAAATATCATTCGTAGTGCCCTGTTCCACATATCGACCTTTATACATAATTCCAATCTCATCACACATATGGCGGATGATGCCCAGATCGTGACTGATGAACAGATACGTCAGATTTAATTCTTTTTGTATTTCCTGCATGAAGTTGAGTACCTGAGCCTGTACCGATACATCGAGTGCAGATACAGGTTCATCAGCGATAATTAGCTTCGGCTTCAGTGCAATAGCCCGTGCAATGCCAATCCGTTGACGCTGCCCGCCTGAGAATTCATGCGGATATTTGTAGATTGATTCCGGACTCAGGCCAACCTTTTCAAGTAATTCTCTTACTTGTCTTTTCTCCTCGGTGGCTGTCAGACGCTCATAGTTACGAAACGGCTCAGCGATAATATCGATAACCCGCTTCTTTGGATTCAGTGATGAATATGGGTCTTGAAAAATCATTTGTACATCCCGCTGGAGCTGCCTGTTCTTACGTCGCTCCGTAGCCAGATTTTTGCCGTTAAACAGAATCTTTCCGTCAGTGACATGGTTTAGCCCAATAATGGCTCTGCCTGTTGTTGTCTTACCTGAACCTGATTCGCCAACCAGACCATAGGTCTGTCCTTGTTCAATGGAGAAGCTAACATCATCAACAGCCTTTACACTGCCAATTTCCCGTTTAAGCAATCCACCGCGAATCGGAAAGTGTATCTTAAGCCCTTCTACTTCGAGTAATGCCATTATGTTATTCCTCCTCAGCTTTGGTCAGGGAAATGAAAGTGCTGGTAACAGGTACACCGTACAAAGTGACCTGGTGCAATTTCATGCATCTGTGGGTTCTCTTCATGAGCCGATTCACTAATCCATGGAATTCGGGCTTTGAATCTGCACCCTTTGCGAGGAAGATTTTTGAGTGATGGTACGATACCTTGTATGACATGTAATTTGGATCTTTCTTCAGACAGGGTGGGAATAGAGTTCAACAGTGAGCGGGTATATGGATGCTTCGCATCGTTCATCAATGTGAAGATATCTGCGATTTCAACAATTTCGCCTGCATACATAACTGCAACTCGATCAGCCATTTCAGCTACGACACCCAGATCATGTGTAATCAGAATAATGCCTGCGTTAATTTCATTCTTCAGATCACGGATCAGCTCCAGAATCTGTAGTTGAATCGTAACGTCAAGCGCCGTCGTTGGTTCATCGGCTATGAGTAGTTCCGGTTTGTTGGCAATCGCAATGGCGATGACAATTCTCTGTCTCATACCACCAGATAGTTCGTGGGGATACTGCTTGTATATTTGTTCGGGACGTGGAATCCCTACCTGATTCAATAAGTGAATGACCTTTTCTCTCTTCTCTCTGGAAGACAGTTTGGACTGATGAAGTGTGAGAATCTCTTCAATCTGTTCACCAATAATCATTAGAGGATTTAGTGCGGACAATGGGTCCTGAAAAATCATGCCCATTTCTTTACCGCGTAGCTTGTTTAACTTGTTTGGGGAGATGTTGGCAATATCTTGTCCTTTATAGAGAATCTGGCCTTCGATTTTTGCTTTGTTATGCAAACCCATAAGAGAGAATGCAAAAGCACTTTTACCTGACCCGGATTCACCTACAATCGCCAACACTTCATTTTTCTTCACCTTAAGGTTAACGTGATCCACTGCTGCATAATAGTCATCTTCAATTCTGAATGATGTTGTTAGATTTCTGACTTCCAATAGCTCTGTATTCAAATCAATCACCCTAACCCCATAATTTCCGTAGATTGTATTCGTGTGTAGAGGAATGCATCCACTGTATATTTCCAAGTTCTTGAAGATAACGAACAATAGCTTATACAAAATACCAAATTGTTAGGAGAAACAAGTTTAAGAGACTTATATTTAGACCATTGGTCAATTAATGTTGATAATTCCTAGCGGAATTATACATCAAAATAATTAATGTAATCATACGTGTAATTTTAGCTAACGTCAATGCTTATTTTGAGATTTTTGGTATAAATGTTTTTTATACTACAGATTTGGATATTAGTAATACTATAAAGGCATATAGCAGGGATTTTGAGAGATGTTATCTTGTTTTTAGCTGTGAGGTGTACATAGGCAATTAGTCAAAATAACATATACATAACATAGTAGTTACATCTAATGTATGTGTATGCTTTAATTTAAGTAGACATTCTTAATTTTGCGTGAGGTAAATGTTACATATATGAGTGGTGATTATATCTCGATCCATAGCTGAATTTTATTGAACCGGAGCAGTTATGCTTAACAATTGAAATAATATGTGCGATCAGAGTAAAAAATCTAGTTAATCTAGTATAGTTTTATTTATTTGCTAATGTAAAGACCAAATTGTCATCTTTTATCATTTATTTTACAAAAGAAAGAAAAAAGCCCTGCAAAATGCAGAGCTTATCTAATATTTATTCATTTAAATGTATATAAAATACTCTTTAATGAGAATCAGGAGGTCTTTTACCACGTTTTAACTCATTGATACTCAAGCCAAAATCCATCTGCAAGTGAGGATAGTCCGGGAAGTTTGCCCAGTCTCCACCCCAAGTGAAACCTAACTCTTTGGCGAGATCCACAACTTCCATCCAGTCTGCCTTGCCATTGCCGTTATCATCACGTTCCATATCCCACACCACATCACCCTCAGGCGTCCTCAGTGCAAAATCAATTGCTAATCCGTAGTTATGATATGACTCACCACCACGCGCATTAGTAACGATATTGCCTGCACTTGAGCGTCCTTGGTTAAATAGTGCATCTTGCTCCTCGGAACTTCGGTAGCCGTGGGTGATAACAATCTCTATTCCACGTCTCGCTGCCTTACGTACCAATAATTTCTCATTCTCTGCTACCACAGGATGTAGGCCGGTGATTGGCAGAGCTTCTTGGATTGTTGTCCCGGGCCACATATTATCTATATCACCTTTTTGCTGTAACCATACATATATAATGGAAAGTAAAAGAGTAGCTATAATCCAGGTTTTCAGACTGCTCTTTTTTCTCTGTTTGCCTTTACGTTTTGATGTATTCATATCCACTCCTGGTGTTTATTCTGAAATAAACAGCTATTCCTGCTGCATGAACCTTCTCAGTAGGTTAGACTCTATTATAATTCATTTGAGCCTTGAATGCTTCTATCACCATAGTATTGAATTCTTCCATTTGTTAGAGTGGATCTGTTATTTCTATTACTTCTATTGATATATACAAAAAAGCAGCCGGCTATAAGCCGACTGCTTCGTATGCAAGCTGAGTAAAAACTACTCAGTTGTGTATGGCAATAATGCGATTTGACGGGAGCGTTTAATTGCAATCGTCAGCATGCGTTGATATTTAGCGCTAGTACCTGTTACACGGCGTGGCAAAATTTTTCCACGTTCGCTGATAAATTTACGAAGCAAGTCCGTATCTTTATAATCGATGTGAGTAATTTTGTTAGCTGTGAAGAAGCACACTTTACGACGTTTATTACGGCCGCCACGACGTGCCGGTCTTTTATCGTTGTCTCCGCCTTCTCTTTGCTTGAAGCCCATGCTTTTCAGTCCTTTCCTATCATGTAACCCATATCTCCTAAGAGTATCAGCTCATGTTAAAATGGCAAATCATCATCCGATATATCAATCGGTTTTCCGTCATCGGAAAAAGGATCCTGATTGTTGCTACGCGAATTATTGTTATTGTTCGCGCGTCCGCCGCCTCCATAAGAAGGCTCTTCACGCATTGGTTGCCCACCGCCGCCACCGCTATTATCACGGTTAGCTGACTCCAAGAAACGGACATTATCGGCAATAACTTCGGTCACGTATACACGTTTTCCTTCGTTATTCTCGTAGTTCCGTACTTGAATGCGTCCTTCGACTGCAGCCAGGCGTCCTTTGCGCAAGTAGTTTGCACAGGTCTCGGCAAGCTGTCTCCAGGTTACGACCGGAATGAAATCGGCTTCCTTTTCTCCCCTTGGCTTGTAAACGGTCTGTCCACTGCCAAAGTAAATTGCGTAACTGCTACTCCTGCTGGAGTGTAACGCAACTCAGGATCCCGGGTTAACCGTCCGATCAGAATGACACGGTTCAACAATGTAATCCCCTCCTTCAGAGCGTATTGGTGCGTTAATCACGAGTTGTCTTAAGCAGACTTAACGTCGTTGGTAATGAGATAACGAATTACTTCGTCAGAAATCTTCATGAGACGCTCAAGTTCAGTTACAACTGCTGGTTCAGCAGTGAAATGTACCAGAACATAAAAACCATCACGGAATTTCTTGATCTCATACGCAAGACGGCGTTTACCCATAACGTCGTGAGCTGTAACTTCACCACCGCCGTTGGAGATGATGCCTTGGAATTTATCGACTGTAGCTTGAACAACTTCTTGCTCAATGTCAGGACGAATAATGTACATCACTTCATATTTGCGCATAATTTTCACCTCCTTATGGACTCTGGCCCTCAATCTAGGTTGAGAGCAAGGAACGAGCACAAACTCGAACTATATTAATATAACAAATACCGAGTCAAAGTGCAAGCAAACGTTCCCTGTACATATTGGCACATGATCAGCCCGGGTATGGAGCACACTACAGAAGCAACAAAGTAACATAATCTGCAGAGGAGGTTTTGTCATGGGTGAAAAAACCGAGTTTGAACCAGGAGATAAAGCACCAAACGATGGAGAGTACACGGAAGTTGGGGAAAAAAGCTTTGTCACGGAAATTCAAAACCCGAAGCGGGTAACGCTGCAAAAAGGTGAAGCTTTTCCCGAAACAAGCAATCATAATCGCAAGTGGAAGAAGCTGACCAAAGCCCGTGTCCATTAATCGCAATTCTTTTTACGATCCATGTATATAAAACGGATTAAAGCACATAATACAATTAGGCGGTGCACGAGAGAGGTGTGGTTCCGTTGGACAACGAAGCCGATCATTCGCTGTTGGAGATTCATCACGTAATTTAAGAAGCAAGTGGTTATGTGTAGTAAGGCCCTTCGTCTGAAGCACGCGTATTGCTATGTGCAGTACACCAAGTGTCTGATTGTTACGACCGATTGTTTCCTAACAAACAAATGCACCGCCGGATAAAGAGCCCTTCGGGGCTCTTTATTTTTCGTTTTAGTCATTAATGATGCATCTGATATGGATACGTGGTCAACATTTTCAATAAAACGTTACACAAAAAAGACTTTCCTAATGGAAAGTCTTCTTATCGATCTTTTTATTAAACTCAATGTGTATTGAGTAAATTACAATTGAAGTGGCGGAAAGGGTGGGATTCGAACCCACGCACGCTGTGACACGCCTAACTGATTTCGAGTCAGCCCCCTTGGGCCTCTTGGGTACCTTTCCGCAGCAATATTGATTATAGCATGATCATTTGCAGAACGCAACACTCCTACGGAGCCTACATGTAAACGTTATTACGCATACTGCATACCGAATTATTGCAAGCTCAGGATTCAGTGGAATCTTCGGCTGAACGCAGTACCTTCTTCATATTTTTCTCGAATTTCGCTCTTGGAATCAACACGCTGTGTTTACATCCGACACACTTGATCCGAATATCCATACCCATACGAATGATCTCCATCTCATTGCTGCCACAGGGATGCTGCTTCTTCATCTGCACGATATCCCCAAGCTGGAAACTTTTACGCTCCACCTGTGCCATCCCCCTCATCTTTCTCCAAAGCTACTGCCTGTTCCAATACGGCTTGATTGCTCATCTCATGATACTCCAGCGTTTTTTTCACATCGCCCTGAATCTGACGTTCCACAGAAGCCCGAGAGTTAGGCATACATTCTGCCACAATTCGCACCACATACTCTGATGTAGACATCGACTGAATACCGAGCACATCCGGCACCTTCACAATATTTAGGTCACGCTCTTCAATCCCAACCAAAGACTTCTTCACTAGATGTACCGACTCATCGAGACTTAAGTCCGCCTTCATCGGAATATCCACTACAGCCAGCGAATTCGACATGGAGTAGTTCGTTACACTTGCAATCGCCCCGTTTGGGATAATGTGCACCTCACCCTGCCAGCTGACCAGTTTGGTAGTTCTAAGTCCGATCACTTCAACCGTTCCCTTGTAGGTTCCCGTCTGAATAACATCCCCCACAGCGAACTGGTCCTCCAATATAATGAAGAAACCGGTAATAACATCCTTGACCAGACCCTGTGCACCAAAACCAATGGCAAGACCAAGCACACCTGCACTCGCGAGTAGCGGTCCAACTTGGATATTGATCTCAGATAACAGTAGCAGAATCATAATGAAATTACATGTTATGGAGGTCGCATTTTTCAACAGTTCCCCTACGGTTACGAATCTGCGCGGATTCACGCGAATCTTGCCTTCCTGCTTGCGTTCCATGGAACGATCTATAATTCGATATACTACCTTAATGACAATACGGGTGATGATAAAAATAATGATGATCCGGATTGAGCTGAACATAATGTTAAGCCACATATCAGGATCTGCAATTTTGTTCCAGACTTTATCCGTCCAACGAAGGGCTTCATTTACAGCACCGGCAGCACTGGTCTCTTCCCCTTGAGCAAACTGAAATGACAACATTCATCATGCCTCCTCTACATCGGTATGTTATCATAGCTGTCTTCTGTTTTGAAATAGAGGCCTCGGATCTCTACGAACTCGTTACGAATGATCTTTTGCACTCGCTCCAGATCCTCTTTTGGAAACTGGATACATAGCGCACACCCTGCTGTAATTTCTTTTGGCGTTGGGAACAAATCAATCTCTATCTCGGCAAACTCCAGCAGCATTTCAGCACGCAGTGCCTGCTGGGTTGAATCAAATGCAATCAGCATCCAATCGTTAATCCATTCGTCCATGTTCGGCTCCTTTCGCCATACGTCCAACCCTGGAGAAAAAGCTTGTCCTCGTGAAGTATAAAACGCTCTACCTTTCCATATACTGTTACTACTATTCCAAGGGAAAGGATAGATCCTATGAATCCTACTTCGCGTTCCTTTTCATCACAAGACATGACCAGTTTGAAAATCCCCCATACCGATCCAGGTATTCACTCGGCCATTACCCATCGTTTAATGTTCCATCTCTATAAAGCCCATTCTCTGCAAAATGTAGTGATTGTCTGCATAGGCACAGATCGCTCAACAGGCGACTGCCTTGGTCCTCTGGTCGGATCAGCCCTTTCCAAGTGGGACAGCCCTTTATTCCATCTATATGGTACCTTGGATGAACCAGTTCATGCGATGAACCTGCAAGATACACTCCACAACATACAGAAAACACACCATAACCCTTATGTGATAGGCATTGACGCCTGTCTCGGTCAATCATCCAGTGTGGGATGCATTCAAGTTGTGAATGGTCCACTCAAGCCGGGTGCGGGAGTAAATAAAGAATTACCGCCGGTCGGCGATATCCATCTGACAGGTATCGTTAACGTCGGCGGCTTTATGGAATACTTTGTTCTACAGAACACACGGCTCAGTCTTGTTATGCGCATGTCCGAGATTATATCCAGTAGTCTGTACTCGGCCATTCGGGAATGGCATACACGTTCTACTCTGCTTGCTGTGCCAGAGTAATAGCTTCCTTTTCCTCTGGGGACAGAGTATACGTGGACTCTCCCCTTTAAGAGGTTTGGCATATACGTAAGAACCGTCACGGTTATATATCCCCGTAAGGATCATGCCATCCTGGCTATCATTAATCATGGCCATTGAGAAGCTCAGATCACTGCCACGCTCTCCATAAGCATTGTATCTTTTCACGCCAACTTTACCTTGAATGCGGGTCAGCTTTTGCATGACAACTTGCAGCTGATTCGTTTGCAGTTTGTGTTCATCCTCAATGCTGTCCATCTGAATTTTCAGATTAATCAGCAACGATTCCAGGTCCTCTACTCCACTGCCAGCCATCATGGCTTCATATTTACGTTTAAACTTTCGTAACTTTGCCCCTTGAACAATACTCACAATCAGCAAGATCACCGTAAGTAATGCCATTCCGCCAATAATCCATAACAGCTGCTCCAGAATCAGCTCGTTTAATTCAGCCATGTAATTGCAACTACCCCTCTATATTTTTGATCAGATTAACGTCTGTCCTGTAATATTATCATTCATTATAAATCAACCCGATATCCATAAGCTTAATCAAGCAATCCTGTATCAAATGAGTTCATCATTTCAACTCTAATCTAGTCTGCCCCAGTCAATTCCAACACTGCCTTAACGAGTGCTTCCACATGTTCTCTAGTTGAATTGTATCCCACACTGGCCCTTACTGCTCCGGTAGCAGTTGTACCAGCAGATTCGTGTGCAAGCGGTGTGCAATGAAAACCGGAGCGAACCGCAATCCCATAATTCCGATCCAATCGGAAGGCGAGTTGTGCCGAATCATACCCATCCACAGTAAAAGATACTAATCCGGTGCGTGGCTGTCCAATCTCTGGACCAAGCATCCGAATACCCTTAACAGATGACAACCCATCCAACATAAGTTGGGTCAGTTCCCACTCATGTTGGTAGATGACCGCTGGTGTCATCTCAAGTACATGCTTCACACCCGCATTCAGCCCTGCGATCCCGACTGTATTCGGCGTCCCCGCTTCATACCGATCAGGACGCACCTTTGGCTGCTCCAGAGCTTCTGACTGACTTCCTGTTCCTCCATGAAGTAAAGGCTCTATATCGAGCTCTGGCGCAATGTACAAGCCCCTGTACCCTGAGGACCAAGCAGCCCCTTATGCCCTGGAAAAGCCAACATATCTATGCCCAATTGTTGTACATTCACAGGCATAACCCCAGCACTCTGGGCTGCATCTACCAATAAGATCGCCTGATGTTTACGACATAGGAGCGAAATTTCTCCAATAGGAAGAATACTGCCAAGCAGATTCGAACTATGTGTACATACCACCAATCTGGTATTCGAACGAAACATACGTTCCATTTGCATCAGATCAATGGCTCCCGCAGCATTAACAGGTACATAATCAATCTCTACATTTCGGAGTCTTCGCATGTACTCCAGTGGTCGTCTGACTGAGTTATGTTCAGCCATGGTGGCAATCACATGGTCGCCCTCTCTAAGCGAGCCTTGAATAGCTAGATTTAGCGCTTCTGTCGTATTTGATCCGAATGCAATATCATTCGCATTTTTGATTCCAAAAATATCGGATAAGGATTTTCTCGCCTCGAACAATACACGACTTGCCTGAACAGCCATGCGGTGACTTCCTCTGCCAGGATTGGCTCCGGCAATCTCCAATGCACTCAACATCGCATCACCGACAGCAGGTGGTTTGGGCCAAGATGTTGCTGCATGATCTAGATAGATAACTCCTCCACCTCACAACCACCTCTGTCCCATAAATTAATAATTCGCCTGCACATATCGCACATATAACCCTATAAACAAAGAATGACATATCGTTTCTCCATGGTACAGAGGCGATATGTCATGACATGAGTAAGCCCCGCATGTTGTTAATGAATCATAGACCCGACTGTTATTGTAACAATTCCAATAGCCGTTCCAGATCCTGTTGACTGTAGTAGTTGAGCTCAATTTTACCTTTATCTTTATTGTGCTTGATTTTCACTGTTGTTTTGAAACGTTCACGAAGAGATTCTTCCAATGTATCAATGAATGGATCTTTCTTTTTAACTTCGATTTGGCTTTAGCCTCACCTGTTTTGGATCGATCCAATTGTTGAACAGCTTCCTCCAACTCACGTACACTCCATTGCTGATCAATGGTTTGTTTTGCAAGTTGCTTCACCATAACCTCGTCCTTCACACCCACGATGGCACGTGCATGTCCCATAGATAATGTTCCACGTGAAACATGGTCTTTAACTTCATCTGGCAATGATAACAGACGCAAGAAGTTAGCAATGTGAGAACGTGATTTACCTACTTTTACAGACAACTCTTCCTGAGTCAACGCGAATTGATCCATTAACCCCTGATAAGCAACTGCAACTTCCATGGCGTTCAGATTCTCCCGCTGCAGGTTCTCAATCAACGCAATCTCCATTACCTGCTGATCACTGAAGTTACGGACTACAGCCGGTACGGTGGCATTACCACAATATTGCGAAGCTCTAAACCGTCGTTCTCCGGCAATAATCTCATAACCTCGTAACACCGGACGAACAATAATGGGTTGTATGACACCATGCTGACGAATAGACTCAGCCAGTTCATGTATTGCGCCCTCATCAAATACTTTACGTGGTTGATAGGGGTTAGCCCGCAGTTGACTAATCGGGATTTCTACGACTTTATCATCGTCATTAATTGAAAGCGAAGGAATGAGGGCATCAAGACCTTTTCCAAGCCGCTTACTCATAAGAAATCACTTCCTTTGCGAGCTCTAAATACACTTCCGCCCCTCTTGAACGAGGGTCATACGTGATAATGGATTGACCATGAGATGGTGCTTCACTAAGCCGTACGTTACGCGGAATAATTGTTTGATATACTTTTTGTTGAAAATACTTTTTCACTTCTTCAATAACCTGAATTCCCAGATTGGTCCGCGCATCAAACATCGTC
The DNA here is from genome assembly GCA_022836915.1 of Paenibacillus sp. OVF10. Taxonomy (GTDB): domain Bacteria; phylum Bacillota; class Bacilli; order Paenibacillales; family Paenibacillaceae; genus Paenibacillus. The sequence goes on from CP094668.1 coordinate 648,213, forward strand.
AGCAATACCCCTTCAATCTGCAGGGATGTATTCAGATGTTTCTGTACCAGCCGAACCGTATTAAGCAACTGACTTAATCCTTCAAGTGCATAATACTCACACTGAATCGGAATGATCACCGAATCGGAAGCAGTCAACGAATTAATCGTTAACATACCAAGGGATGGTGGACAATCGATCAGTATGTAATCATAGTTTTTTCACCATGGCGAGTGATTTTTTCAGGCGAACTTCCCGTGATATCGTGGACACCAATTCGATCTCGGCTCCGGCAAGCTGAATCGTTGCAGGTATGATATGAAGGCCTTCAATCTGAGTCTCCACAATCGCTTCTTGAGGAGGAACCTCATTAATAATGACATCATATATACAATTAGCCACATCTGCTTTATTGATTCCGACTCCGCTGGTTGTATTCCCTGAGGGTCAATATCGACAAGCAATACTCTTTTCCCGAGTGAAGCCAGTCCTGCACCCAAGTTAACAGATGTCGTCGTTTTCCCCACACCGCCCTTTTGATTTGCTACGGCCATAATCTTAGACAATTACTTCACCTCAAATAAAATAGGAGTCTTTTCTTGTAGGTTGTGAGATATTGTTAACAAAAAGCAGGCGGCTATCGTCCACACAAACAACAACTACCGTTCCATCAATATACCGACTGTTCTTTAAAAATGTCAGACCTAACTTGCTTTATAGACATAAAAAGCGGCCCATTGCCGCCATAAGCTTCAATTATTTGCGTTTTGGAATATGGATAACGATCTCATAATGATCCTCATGGTCTGCTTCTTTTGTTTTGATGTCCAGACCTGAGCCAGTTACCATATCAATGGATTGGCGAATCGTATTAAGTGCAAGTCTTACATCCTTGGTAAAGGAAACACGTTTGGATTTTTTGATTTTGGAAGATTCCTTGTAAAAGGCAACACGCGCCTCTGTCTGTTTGACGTTCAATTCTTTTTCGATAATCTCACCGAGCAACTTCATCTGCAGTTCTTCCGTATCGAGAGAAAGTAATGCTCTTGCATGCCGTTCAGAAATTTTTCGTTCCATCAATGCGGCCTTAATACCTTCTGGAAGCTGTAACAATCGAATTTTGTTCGCGATGGTTGACTGGCTTTTGCCGAGTCGTTGTGCCAGACTTTCCTGTGTCAATTGATGCAAGTCGATCAGCTTCTGATAAGCGACAGCTTCTTCAATTGAAGTCAATCCTTCACGCTGCAAGTTCTCAATCAGTGCAATGGATGCGGCCTGAGAATCGTTGAATTCACGCACAATAGCCGGAATCGTATCCAAACCCAGTTTTCGAACTGCACGCCAGCGACGTTCCCCGGCAATAATCTCATATGATCCATTTCGCACGCGAACGACAATAGGCTGAATTACGCCATGTGTTTTGATCGTCTGCAACAACTCATCAATTTTATCATCATCAAAAATAGTACGGGGTTGATATGGGCTGCTCACAATTTCATTGACCGGAATCTGTTTGATCTCATCTCCGTTATTGCGCTCCGCCAAACCAAACAACTTCGAAAATTGTTCTTTCATTCCGCAGATTACCACCTAGTTTCGTAATAGCTCCCACAGTCTTTGCAGGTGCTTCTTATTCAATAAGCGACCTTTCACATGCATCGTTCTTGGAATAAGTTTTGCCTTTCATAACGCTTTCTGTCATGCAACATCGAATGCATATCCATCTATCTGTACATATAATCTATGATCGCTGTGACCCAGGATCGGATACTTCTATTCTATCATCTTTTCTATCATAATCCTATGCTTACCTATTCTTTAAACTCTGCTAATTTTCCTGCTTTTTCTTTGTGAATATTGGAAATATGACGACTTGCACACATTCAATTAATGAAATTGTCCATGAGCTACTGTGCGTGAAATTCATCATTACAGGTTCTTTAAGAAATATGTAATACGGAGTATCTGTAATGTTGATCCAGTCCTCCATTTCAGAAAACAAAAAAAGAGAATGTTTCACGTGAAACATCCTCTTTATCTATGTCTAAAATACTATTTTGTTTTGACTGACTTCAAAACCATCATGCAACTATATCAGTGGAGTTTTCATCGGAGTGCCTGGTTTGCGTGGATACTTATATGGTGTCTTATCAAATTTCTGAATCAGGATGATATGACGCTCTGATTCTTCAACCGGCAGCTGGAAAGGATGAACGGCCTTAACCCGTCCTTTCAGCTGATTGAAGCTGAACTCCGCTTCCTTCATTTCTTCACGCGGGTCTCCGCCCTTCATGGCAGCGAATATTCCACTTTTACGAACAAAAGGAAGACAGAATTCATTCAGCACAGCCAGCTTGGCTACTGCACGCGCCGTAACGAGATCGTAGCTGTCACGATACCCTTCTTTGCGTCCAATCTCTTCAGCACGTCCATGGACCAATTCCACATCAGTCAGGCCAAGGATATCTACCACATGCTGTAGAAAGCCAATCCGTTTATTTAATGAATCAATGATCGTAAGCTTAATATGCGGGAAACAGATCTTCAGTGGCAATCCCGGAAAACCCGCTCCTGATCCAATGTCAGCAAGCTTATTCACTTTGGTCATGTCAGTATAAAAAGCCAGTGATACCGAATCATAGAAATGTTTGGTATACACTTGCTCCCGATCCGTTATGCCCGTCAGATTCATCTTTTCATTCCAGGATACCAACTCCTGATAATACAGTTCGAATTGCTCCAATTGGAGTTCTCCCAGCTCTAATCCATGTTTCTTTAAGCGCCGCTGCAGTTGCTGTTGAATATCGTCCATTATTGTCCCCTTGCTGCGGTTACACGGTTATAATGCTCCAAGTAGACCAGCAGAATGGAGATGTCGGCAGGAGTAACTCCAGCAATACGAGAAGCCTGACCAATCGAGATTGGACGAATCGTAGCGAGCTTCTGCTTGGCTTCCATAGCAAGACCATGAATCTCATCATATACGATAGTGTCCGGAATTTTCTTTTTCTCCATCTTTTGCAAACGTTCCACGTGGATCAATTGTTTCTCAATATAACCCGCATATTTAATTTGTATTTCAACTTGTTCTTTCATATCTGCTGTCAGTTCTACCTCAGATGGTGAGAGCTGTTCAATCAGTTCATACCCCAGCTCCGGGCGACGCAGCAAGGTAAGCAACGTACTTCCATCCTGAATAGGTGTAGATCCGTACTCTTCCAGCTTGGCGTTCACTTCAACCGGGCGAGCTTTAGCCACTTTCAGACGCGCGACTTCCTGCTCGACTTTTGCCTTTTTATCCAGGAATTTCGCATAACGATCTTCAGGGATCAGGCCAATGTCATGTCCGATTTCCGTCAAACGCATATCTGCATTATCATGGCGAAGCAACAGACGATATTCAGCGCGTGAAGTCAACAGACGATATGGCTCATTAGTACCCTTCGTTACCAGATCATCAATCAGCACACCAATATAACCTTGGGAACGATCAAGCACAATCGGCTCTTTATCTTGTACTTTCCGTGCTGCATTAATGCCGGCCATAACGCCTTGTCCAGCCGCTTCTTCGTAACCGGAAGTACCATTAATCTGACCTGCTGTGAACAGACCTGGCAGACGTTTGGTTTCAAGTGATGGCCACAATTGTGTAGGTACCATCGCATCGTATTCAATCGCATAACCGTTACGCATCATTTCCACTTTTTCCATACCCGGAATGGAGCGCAGAACCGCAAGTTGAACATCTTCTGGCAGACTTGTAGATAGTCCCTGCACATAATACTCGGATGTATTTTTGCCTTCCGGCTCCAGGAAGATCTGATGTTTCGGTTTGTCGCTAAACCGGACAATTTTATCCTCAATGGATGGACAATAACGCGGTCCAGTCCCTTCAATTACACCGGAAAACATCGGTGCACGATGCAGATTATCATTAATAATCTGATGTGTTTCCACGGATGTATACGTCAACCAGCAAGGCAGCTGCTCATTATCAGAAGATTCTGTTTCATAGGAAAAGAACTTCGGCTCATCATCGCCAGGCTGAATTTCAGTTTTGCTAAAATCAATCGTATCCTTGTGCACACGTGGTGGTGTACCTGTTTTGAAACGAACCAGATCAAAGCCAAGTTCACGCAGATGCTCTGACAATTTAAGAGATGGTTGTTGATTGTTTGGTCCACTCTCATACATCAACTCACCCATGATCACTTTACCGCGCAAGTATGTGCCTGTTGTCAGAACAACCGCTTTGGCCCGATACTCTGTTCCGGTCTGAGTCACAACGCCTACACATTTTCCGTCTTCAACGATCAGGCGATCAACCATACCCTGACGCATCGTCAGATTACGTTCATTCTCCATCGTTTCCTTCATTTTGTGCTGGTAGGAGAATTTATCTGCCTGAGCACGAAGCGCGTGAACAGCAGGGCCTTTACCTGTGTTGAGCATCCGCATCTGAATAAAGGTTTTATCGATATTCCGTCCCATTTCTCCACCAAGAGCATCAATCTCACGAACAACATGTCCTTTGGCCGGTCCCCCAATAGATGGGTTACAAGGCATAAAGGCCACCATATCCAGATTGATCGTAATCATTAGTGTTTTGGACCCCATACGAGCTGCGGCCAGCGCGGATTCCACACCAGCATGTCCTGCACCAACGACGATTACATCATAACTGCCGCCATCAAAAGCCATTCCCGTTTACCTCCTTATTCCGCTGCATTTGGTGTAACTCACACAGACGGATCATGTTCTACAATAATGAAACTACTTCTAACCGTTCATCGGAACTTGCATTCCTATCTATATGAAACCAACACGTAATGGCTACAACATCATTCCATCCTTTGACAACAGGCAGAAATTGTACCTTTCCATCATACACTACGATTCAAGTCAATCCGCAGTATATTTTTTACTTTCCTAGACAGAACTGGGAGAAAATCTGATCAATTAATGCATCATGCGCTGTATCTCCAACAATTTCGCCCAAATGCTCCCACGCCAAACGAACATCAATCTGAATCATGTCGATCGGAATGAACTGCTCTGCTGCTTCATAGGCATCCACGAGGGACTGCTTCGCTTTTTTGAGCAAAGCAATATGACGCACATTGCTGACATAGGTCAGATCTGCGGACTCCAGTTTACCACTGAAGAATAGCGTAGAGATGGCATCTTCCAGTCGATCCACACCCAGATCATCTTTCACCGACATCGGTACAAGTCGTTCTTCCGGAATGTAACGAAGCAGCACGTCACGTTCTACCTGTGGCGTTAAGTCCATTTTATTCATAATGATTATTGATTGTCTACCGCGGATTTGTTCCAATAATTCAATCTCATCGGGATGAAGTGGCTCCGCAGCATTCACAACCATTAAGATCAGATCGGCTTCACTTACCGCAGAGCGAGAGCGTTCTACCCCGATCTTCTCTACAACGTCCATTGTTTCCCGGATTCCTGCCGTATCCAGCAATTTCAGCGGGATATTATTGATCGTAATGAACTCCTCAATCACATCACGAGTTGTTCCTGGAATGTCCGTGACGATGGCCCGGTTGTCTTGCGCAAGTGTATTCATCAATGAGGATTTGCCTACGTTAGGTCGTCCAACAATAGCCGTCGTGATACCTTCTCGCAGGATCTTACCTTGCTCTGCTGTAGTCAGCAATTTATCAATTTCAGTCATAACCTGACTGGACTTTTCTTTAATAAAATCAGACGTTAACGACTCCACATCATGCTCCGGGTAATCGATATTTACTTCAATATGAGCCAGTGTTTCCACCAGTGTATATCGTAGATCACGCAATTTGGAGGATAGTTTGCCTTCAACCTGTTTCAATGCAACCGAGAAAGCTCTGTCCGATTTGGAACGAATAAGATCCATGACACCTTCAGCCTGAGACAGGTCAATCCGCCCATTAAGGAAAGCACGCTTCGTGAATTCACCGGGTTCAGCTAGACGAATATCAAGCTGTAACAGCAGGTCCATGACCCGTTTTACAGACACTACACCGCCATGCGCACTGATCTCCACGACATCTTCTGTTGTGAACGAGCGTGGTGCTCGCATTACCGTAACCAGTACTTCCTCAATCTTTTCCCCATTAACGGGATCTATGATATGACCATAATGAACCGTGTGAGATGCTGCCTGAGTTAAAGGGGTTTTACTGCGAAAAATCTTTTCCGTCTCCGACACTGCATCCGGGCCGCTGACCCGGATCACGGCGATACCCGCCTCCCCGACAGCCGTTGATATCGCTGTGATCGTATCACTGATCATGGTTATCTCTCCTTGCTCTATTTTAAAATTGCCGCCCCTCAGGGGGACGCCATATCCATTTTCAAATCTATTAATGATATAACATATGACATGCCACTTATCGTATTAAGTTCACTCTTTATTTGTTCTACGCACCTTATCAAATTGCTTCTGTACGAAAAAAGCAATGGCTTCTGCACCGGGCAGGAAGCCATTGCGTCTTCAATTTCGTGTTATTTCGTCGTAATAACCACACGCCGATTAGGCTCTTCACCCTTACTTAACGTCTTAATCTGCGGGTGGTTTTGCAGTTTTGCATGAATGACTTTTCGTTCGAGCGGAGGCATTGGTTCCAGTACAACTTCCTTGCCGGTTCGGATTGCTTGTCCAGCCAACCTTTCAGCCAAGTCCTCCAGCGTCTTCCGCCGACGTTGACGGAAATTCTCCGCGTCGAGCACAATTCGAACGAAGCTTTCCGAGTATCGGTTCGCTACAATGTTCGTTAGATACTGAAGCGCATCCAGCGTCTGTCCACGTCTGCCAATAATCATGCCCAGATCTTCACCGGCAATATTGAAGATATGTCCATCCCGCTGTTTTTTGATATGCACTTCAACATCCAGTCCCATACCTGCTGCGACCTCTTTCAAGAAAGCAGCCGCTTCTTCATAGGGATTTTTAGCTGCAACATCCTCAAGTAATGCATCTACTTCAGGTTTGTATGCAGCTGGCTTGATCGGCTGTGGAACAACTTCCGGCACAGGCAATAATTTCACTTCAACTTTGGCCGCCCTCACCCCGAACAAACCCAGGAATCCTTTTGACGGCTGCTCTAACACTTGTATCTCGACCTTGTCCCGACTTACGCCAAGCTCGGTCAATCCTTGGTTTACAGCATCTTCAACGGTTTTTCCTGACGTAATGACTTTGGTCATTTCGATTTTTTGGCCCTTTCGACCCTTTTCCAGAGACGGTCGCTTTGCCACCGTTTTTGCGTTTAGCTCCATTTTTGGAAGAGCTATTCTGCTTCACGTTGACCTCAGCCACGATTTTATCATTATTCCGGTAAAGGAAATAGTTTTGCACGATCGTGTAGATGTTACTGTAGAACCAGTACAGCGGAAGTGCTGACGGGAACTGGTAAGACATCACGAAGATCAAAATTGGGTATACCCACAGCATAAACTGCATCGGACCAACTTGCTGTGCAGGATTCATACGCATCATCATCCATGTTTGAATGAATGTTGTGATGGCAGCCAGCACTGGCAAAATAAACAGGTGATCCGGTTCCCCGAGCTGAAGCCACAAGAAATCATGTGTTCTCAGACTGGAGTTTCCGTAAATTGAGTTATAAAGTGCGATGTAAATCGGCATCTGAATCAGAAGTGGCAGACAACCCGCCATCGGATTAACTTTGTTCTCCTGAAACAACTTCATTGTTTCTTGCTGAACTTTCTCAGGTGTATCTTTAAACTTGGCTTGAATCTCCTTCAGCTGCGGCTGAATGGCCTGCATAGCTTTGGAGCTACGGACTTGTTTCATTGTTAATGGTAAAATCAATGTCCGTACAATAAGCACCATCACGAGGACGGCCAGTCCATATTCACCTTTGAACCAGTTGGCGAATGTATCCAGCGCCAGTGAGAACCAGTACACAACATTGGCTTGCCAAAAGAATCACTATTCTTTAGATCTTCCGTAGTAACCCCGGCTCCTTGTGGAGTACATCCGGCGAGTACAGTGACCATTGCAATGACTGCAATGAGGAGAATCCACTTCCCCTTTGATGTCTTCAATCGCGACACTTCATAACCCCTCTCTTAACCATTCCATTCCACCGTAAATCATACCATAATTAGGAGGACAAATAAACCGAAGCTTACCGCTTGCTCGACTTCAAAAGAGAGCCCTTTCGCATCGCATGTAGCAGGCTTTTTTCCATTTCCTTATAGGGCATGTCCAGTGCACCTTTTCTGACGATAAAAATCAGATCCATCTGCGTGACGATCTCATGCTCATGATGACGAACAATTTCCTTGATCATGCGTCTCATCCGGTTGCGTACGACAGCGTTTCCGATTTTCTTGCTGCATGATACGCCGACCCGAAATTGTTCCGTATCTTTACGGCGACAGCCATACACCACGAATTGATGATTGGCAAACGATTTCCCATACCGGTATACGCGGCTAAAGTCCGCCCGGTTTCGTAGACGCAGTCTTTTATACACGGCGCTTCTCCTTGCTGTTCTCCACCAATGTTATTGACGGAGGCCTCATTACTGATTTAGTATAGGCTTTCTTGAATGACGGTAAACCGTCTTGGCGACAACTTCATTTGGGATGATTGTTAATCAGCTACTTGAACTGATCCGCATTCATCCGGGATGAATGTTGATTGGCCATTTAAACCTATCAACGATTCATCATTATATAAGGTAAGTTTTCGAAAAATGGAAAACTCACTCAACATACATCATATGTGTTCAGCACTTTTTCGCAGACCATTCAGACCTGATCTGTAGCAGCATCCAGTCTGATTTGAGCTAATTAAGAAAAAAAGACCACCTCGGTGGTCTTCAATGCATTAAGCACTCAGGTTTTTACGGCCTTTAAGGCGACGTGCGGCCAAAATTTTACGGCCGTTGCTCGTGCTCATTCTTTTCCGGAAACCATGAACTTTTTTACGTTTGCTAACGTTCGGTTTGAATGTAGGTCTCAATGTATTGCACCTCCTCACAAGGAAATACTTATGTGATGAATCACTTTCATCTTCACAGAAAACACCTTTATATATTTAACCATGATCACCTGGAAAAGTCAACTGCAAGGCGCAAGGCTTCTCCCTCTTTTATATACACTCTCCATCCCACTCAAAGTAATGACCACAGTCCGTTCACTAGAATACCATTACCAAGCCCCGAAGAGAGTTCTGAAAGTTATCCCCAGACCCTGATCAGATCGCCATATTTCAGCATTTATAGTTATCCACAACCTCCAATGCCTGTTATCTCCTTCATTACATCCTGTTTAAAGTTATTCACATGTGGATAATGATTATAGGCTATAAATATCGTCGAATTCTAATCAGGTTGTATCCGCTTCAATTAAGGTTTACAAGCTTTTGAGAAAGGTGTAGGATAAAAATCACATCTTGTATACAAGTATATGGATGAAGCTGATTTACTTACCCGCCTTTAGTAGTCCTTTGAAAAAAACATTAGCCGTTAGCTTGTAGCTACAGACTATGGATTGAACTGAATGTCCAGTCCGCAAAATAGTTATGCTATGATCAGTAATGAACTGATTACTTATTAATAGGAGCGTTAGCCATATGTTATTTCCTTCTTCCTGGCTTCAAGGGGCTTCTCGTGGTGAAGCCATTGCCTGCGAATTAAGGCTGCGGATCATCAGCGGTACCCTTCGACCTGGAGAGATTTTGTCGGAAAATCGAATTGCGGCTGATTTTGACAGCAGTCGTTCACCTGTCCGTGAAGCGTTACGAACTTTGTCCAATGAAGGACTTATTCGACTTGAACGTATGGGTGTCGTTGTCATTGGACTACGAATTAAGGATGTCGAAGAATTGTATGATGTCCGTTTCCTGATTGAAAGTTTTGTGCAGCAACGACTCGCTGGTGATGTCCCAGAATCATTAATCACCCAGCTGCGTAACGTGATCGACAAAATGCAACTTGCTGGACGGCATCAGGACGCCGTCGAATTCGCCTATCAGGATCTCATTTTCCACGAGACCATTATTGAAGCTGCTCAGCATTCCCGTATTTCACATCTATGGAAGAGTATTCGATATGTTGTGATGACCGTTATGCTGCTCACAACGCGCAGAGTATTCGTTCAAGGCGAGCAGAAAGTAAGCGCTGTAATTGAGAAACACCGTTTGCTTGTTGAAGCACTGGAGTCTGGTGACAAAATGCTCATTCAGGCTGGAGTCCGCACGTATTTTCAAGATTCTGGTAAAACCCTGCACGAAAGCTTTGATTCCTAAAGGAGCAAGGCGTTTGCAATCATATCCGCTGTGAGTGATTGCGGTTCAACTTGTCGACAAGTATACAAAATGCATTTTGTTTCAAATTTGGGCATGATAAAACTACATTTCTCGCTAACACCTCTTTTTCAGTACCTGCACAAATTTAATTGTTGACGATAATTTCACTTGTAAGCGTTCTATATCAGAAATAAAGGAGCACATAACATCATGAGCACTCTTTTTGGACTATCCCACAACGCAACATTATTGGTTTGGACGTTAATTGCGATCGTTTTTCTGATCGTCTTGATTTCCAAGTATAAATGGAATCCCTTCATCACACTGCTGTTGTCCGCATTAATGCTCGGTTTGCTTACAGGCATGAAACCTGCCGATGTAATCTCTTCCATTACCGGGGACTTGGCGGCACACTTGGAACCATTGCAATTGTTATTGCTCTCGGTACGATGCTTGGTAAGATGATGGCCGAATCTGGCGGTGCCGAGCGCATTGCAACTACATTGGTTGATCGGTTTGGTGTGAAACGTGTGCACTGGGCCATGATGATTGTTGGATTTATCGTTGGTATTCCCGTTTTCTTCGAAGTCGGCGTGATTTTGATGATTCCCATCATTTTCACCGTTGCACGTAAAACCAATATGTCTCTGCTGCAGATTGGTATTCCCATTTTGGCAGGTCTGTCGACTGTACACGGTTTGGTTCCACCCCACCCAGCGCCAATGATAGCGATTGAAGCCTACAGCGCGGATTTGGGTAAAACCATTTTGTACTCCCTTATTGTTGGTATTCCTACAGCGATTATTGCAGGTCCTTTGTTTGGTAAATTTATTGGCAAAAGAATACACACCGAACCGCCAGCTGAACTGGCTGAACAATTCGCAACCAAAACAAACAGCAACATGCCTGGGTTTGGTATCACCCTGTTTACCATATTGCTGCCGGTAATTCTGATGCTGATTGGTTCCATAGCCAGCATCATTGACCCAAATGCAACAAGCGGCTTCACCGTTTTCAGTGAATTTATCGGTCATGAGATCATTGCTCTGCTGATTTCAGTTGTATTTGCCCTCTTTTCACTCGGCTTTGCACGTGGATTCACCAAACACGATATTTCTCGCTTCACCAGTGAATGTCTGGCGCCTACGGCGACCATCATTCTCATTATTGGCGGAGGCGGTGCCTTCAAACAGGTATTGATCAATAGTGGTGTGGGCAACGCCATTGCTGATGTCGCTACCCATGCTAACATCAACGTGATCCTGTTTGCCTGGCTTGTCGCTGCGCTCATTCGTGTAGCTACCGGTTCAGCAACCGTAGCTATGACAACTGCTGCCGGCATTGTCGCTCCAGTGCTTGCACTCACACCAGGTGTCAATATTGAGCTGGTTGTACTCGCCACAGGTGCAGGGTCACTCATCTTGTCCCATGTGAACGATGCAGGATTCTGGATGATCAAAGAATTCTTTAATATGAGCGTTTCCCAGACATTGAAAACGTGGACCGTTATGGAAACACTATTATCGGTGGTGGGACTGATCTTTATTTTGCTCCTGAGCACAGTGGTATAAATGGATTCTATATAGTAGAAAGAAATTAAAATCTCATCGCTTTCTGGAGAAAGAAGGATTAAATATATGAACAACTACATGATTGGGATCGATATTGGTACCACCAGTACCAAATCCGTATTATTTACCGAGCAAGGCTCCGTCGTCAGTACCTCAACGCAGGAATACCCTTTGTATACCCCTGCACCCGATGTTGCCGAGCAGGACCCTGAAGAGATTGTGCAAGCAGCCCTCCGCTCTGTCCGAGGAGTCATGGATCAGAGCGGCGTTGCTACCGAGCAGATCCTGTTTGTATCCTGCAGCTCAGCTATGCATAGTGTCATTGCCATGGGACAGGATAACACACCCTTAACCCGTTGCATCACCTGGGCGGATAATCGTAGTGCGGCATTTTCTGCCCAGTTGCAAGAGAATGGATTGGGCCATCGCATCTATCTGCGCACAGGTACACCGATCCATCCCATGTCACCGCTGACCAAATTAATGTGGTTGCGCCACGATGAACCTAAACTTTTTGAGCGTACCGCCAAATTTATTTCGATTAAAGAATATCTGTTCTTCCGTTTATTCGGACAATATGTCGTCGACCATTCCATCGCTTCCTGCACGGGCTTGCTCAATCTGGAACAACTGGACTGGGACGCAGAAGCCCTTGAGATTGCAGGCATTACATCCGACCATCTCTCGAAGCTCGTACCCACAACACATATATTAGAAGGAATGAATCAAGAATCGGCTGAAAAAATGGCTCTCTCCCCTCTACGCCCTTTGTTATTGGCGCAAGTGACGGGGTTTTATCCAATCTCGGCGTAAACGCCATTGAACCTGGTGTTGTCGCAGCAACCATCGGAACCAGCGGGGCCATTCGTACAGTCGTGGACCGTCCGGTTACCGATCCCAAAGGTCGTACGTTCTGTTACGCCCTTACAGAGAATCTTTGGGTTATTGGTGGGCCTGTGAATAACGGTGGCATGCTGTTTCGCTGGGTGCGGGATGAATTCGCCGCGTCTGAAGTGGAGACAGCGAAGCGACTTGGCATCAATTCCTATGATGTGCTGACCAAAATTGCCGAACGTGTCCGCCCGGGATCGGAAGGACTTCTGTTTCATCCGTACCTTTCGGGCGAACGTGCCCCATTGTGGAATCCGGATGCCCGTGGTTCCTTTTTTGGCTTAACACTCCATCATCAGAAAGAGCATATGATCCGTGCTGTTCTGGAAGGGGTTATTTTCAACCTATACACAGTACTGCTTGCCATGGAAGAACAGATTGGGCATCCTACCTCCATTCAAGCCACCGGTGGGTTTGCTCGTTCCCCTCTCTGGCGCCAGATGATGTCCGATATATTCAATCAGGAGGTCGTTGTGCCCGAGAGCTTTGAAAGTTCCTGTCTGGGTGCCGTCGTACTTGGTTTGTACGCTACTGGGCGGATCAAATCGCTTCATGCCGTTTCTTCCATGGTGGGTACAACGCATCGACATACCCCTGTCAAAGAGAATGCTGTGCTTTACCAAGAGCTGCTGCCCATCTTTATTCGGATCTCTCGCAAACTGGAAGAGGAATACGCAGATATCGCTGAATTCCAGCGTAAAATGTCCCTTCCCCGTCTCTAAATCATCAATCCATAGTTCGTCTCTGCACCAAAAAAGAGGTGTCGCCCAAAACCAGAAATCGGTTTTGGGCGACACCCTTTTGCTATACACGCATAATCTATCCTTTGAATTCATATTATAAAATCATATACTTCAACCTCCATATTTGATTATCACCTTACCTCTTAATTCCGGATAATTCACATTACATATGTCTTAAAATGAAGTCCTCTTGGTCCATTATTCTTATACATTGCCATCACAGAATTACCATCTGCCCAGAAAATACACCACTGATCTTGTTCAATTAAAGGCATGAGTTTACTCCCTCTCCGTCTCTCATCCCGACACTGAATTTGTCGCTTTCATCATCGCCCCATTGGCAAGAAAAACACGAGAGTGAGAGGTCGCTCTTTTTCCGATCTTGATCATGCTCTATTTTCACTTCACGGTTATCCACAGACAGGTTATTCACAAACGAAGAATACTTTTACACACAATTTGGCATCATTTGACGGATAACCTGTGTATAAAACATTTTTGGTTTTTGGGTCATTCTGTCGAAAATTAAACAGTTTATAAACAATATATTGTGTTGTGACTAAAAATTATACACAAGTTATTGAATTTGTGGATAAAATCACGCGATACGTTGAAATGCGGGGTTTCTTTTGCTATGATTGTATTACTTTTGGATGTGAATATGTGATCTGACCCATAATATTATCAACAGCCTGTGGATAAAGTTGTGAACAATTTTCCGTTGTTCATACTTTTTTGTTTTCGACCTGCGGGGGTTTGGGGATAAATTCAACAATATATCTCGTATTTCGACACTGCATCATGGCTTAAGCCACACTTGGAACATGTAAAAGGAGTGACAGTCTGTGGACAGCCATACTTCTGATTTATGGCAGCAAATTTTATCAATCATACAAAACAAACTCAGCAAACCCAGCTTTGACACCTGGTTCAAAGCAACCAAAGCCACCAAGCTAAATGACCGTTCAATCGTCATTTCCGCACCAACCACGTTTGCCGTCGAATGGCTGGAGAGCCGTTACACCAAATTGGTTGGCTCGACGGTATACGAGCTGCTTGGCAAGCAAGTCGATGTGAAATTTGTCATTGAAGAGAACAAGCCTGCTGAACCGGACCCGCAATTGCCGGCACCAACGCCTACAGTTGTACAGGAAGAAGCAGTACTCAGCATGCTGAATCCGAAATATACGTTCGATACATTTGTCATCGGGCCGGGCAACCGTTTTGCCCATGCCGCATCGCTGGCGGTCGCTGAAGCGCCCGCCAAAGCTTACAACCCGCTCTTTCTGTATGGAGGGTAGGTCTCGGTAAAACTCACTTGATGCATGCGATCGGACATTATGTTCTGGAGCATGATCCGGGCAGCAAAGTCGTTTATTTGTCGTCTGAGAAATTCACGAACGAATTCATTAACTCGATCCGTGACAACCGCGGGGAGAGCTTCCGTAACAAATACCGGAGCGTCGACATTTTGCTCATTGATGATATTCAGTTCTTGGCGGGAAAAGAATCGACACAAGAGGAATTTTTCCATACGTTTAATGCGCTGCATGAGGAACGGAAGCAGATCATCATCTCCAGCGACAGACCACCGAAGGAAATTCCGACACTGGAAGAACGACTTCGTTCTCGCTTTGAATGGGGGTTAATCACGGATATCCAGCCTCCAGATTTGGAGACAAGGATCGCAATTTTGCGGAAAAAGGCACGTGCGGAAAACTTGGATATTCCGAATGAAGCGATGATGTACATTGCCAACCAGATTGACACCAACATCCGTGAACTGGAAGGCGCCCTGATTCGGGTCGTTGCTTATTCTTCACTGACTAATCAAGATGTAACCACTCATCTGGCAGCTGAAGCACTCAAGGATATTATTCCTTCCAGTCGTCCCAAAATGATCACTATTCATGACATCCAACAAAAGGTCGGCGAGTATTATAGCCTTAAGCTTGAAGATTTCAAAGCACGGAAACGGACCAAGGCAGTTGCTTTCCCAAGACAGATTGCCATGTATCTCTCTCGTGAACTGACAGACTTTTCTCTGCCCAAAATCGGGGAAGCATTCGGAGGACGAGATCACACCACTGTCATACATGCTCACGAAAAAATCTCCCAAGCGATTAAAAACGATCAGGATCTCTATAAAGTTATCAACAACTTAACCGAAAAAATTAAGAATCCAACCTGAACAAGTCCCAAGCCTATGCACAACGTATACACATGTGGATAGGCTTGGGTGTACGGGTTTATACCCACTTATCCACATATTCAGTGCCCCTATTACTATTATTACTAAAAAGATCTTAAAGATATCATCTCCAAAATAGCCATTTCGGAGCTTAGCCTTCGGCCTTTGAAAAACACCTTTTAACACCCCAACACCCAAAAAATCAGCTAGGAGTGAAACCATGAAAATCAGCATAATGAAAAACTACTTAAACGATTCCATACAGCAAGTATCCAAAGCGATCTCGAGCCGTACAACAATTCCGATTCTGAGCGGTATCAAATTCGACGTGAATCATCAAGGTGTAACATTGACAGCAAGTGACACCGATATATCCATTCAATCCTTCATCCCGCTTGAAGATGGAGATAAAAGCGTAGTTCAGGTAGATCAACCCGGCAGTGTAGTTTTGCCAGCCAAGTTTTTTGTGGAGATCATCAAGAAGCTGCCTTCACAGGAAGTGCACATGGAAGTCAAAGAGAATTTCAACACCTTTATCTCCGCAGGTGCTACCGAAATTCAACTGGTAGGTCTTGATCCAGAAGAATTCCCGGTACTGCCAAGCATCGAAGAAAACCAAACCGTCTCCATTCCAGGAGATTTGCTGAAAAATATGATCAAACAAACTGTCTTCTCCATTTCCACACATGAGACTACTCCAATCCTGACAGGTGTACTCTGGAGTTTGGGTGACAACGAATTGAAATTTGTGGCAACAGACCGTCACCGTCTTGCTACTCGATCAGCAATGCTGGATAATGCAGAAGGTATCCGCTTCAACAACGTAGTTATTTCCGGTAAAACGCTGAACGAGCTCAGCAAAATTGTTCCGGATCAAAATACCCTTGTGGATATCGTTGTTGCAGATAACCAAGTCCTGTTCAAAATCGACCGTGTATTGTTCTACTCCCGTATTTTGGACGGAACATACCCGGATACTTCTAGAATTATTCCAACGTCATACAAAACAGAACTTGTTTTAGATACAAAAAAATTAAGTGAATCCATTGACCGGGCTTATTTGCTGTCGCGTGAAGAGAAAACAAACATCGTGCGTATGCAAACGATGGATTCGGGATCCGTTGAAATTTCTTCAAGCTCTTCCGAGCTAGGTAAAGTAAGAGAAGAAATCGAACCTGCCGAGTTTACAGGAGATCCGTTAAAAATCTCGTTCAACTCCAAATACATGCTGGATGTGCTGAAAGTTGTTGAAAGTGAACAGCTGATGATCGCTTTTACAGGAGTCATGAGTCCAATCATCTTGAAACCGCTGGATGACAGTCACAGCCTTTACGTCATATTGCCATACCGGACGACCAACTAACGAAAGGAAGATCACTGTGAACCAAGTTACGATTCGAACGGAATATATCAAGCTTGATCAATTTTTGAAACTGGCGGATTGCATCCCAACCGGAGGTATGGCCAAAGCTTTGCTTCAGGAAGGGCTTGTACGTGTGAATAAAGAGCCTGAGGAACGCCGGGGACGTAAGTTATACCCTGGGGATATCGTTGAAGTGGACGGAGAAGGCACATTCGAAGTTGCTGCAGAATAAGAAGACCAGTTCGATCCTGCTGCCTCCTGACGGACGGGATAAAAGGGAGGTTACCGCGTGTTTGTGAACAGCATTGATCTGCAGAATTTCCGCAATTATGAACATCTCAGACTGGACTCTTTTGGTCCCGTAAACTTGTTGATCGGGCAAAATGCCCAAGGCAAGACAAATCTTGCAGAAGCGATTTTTGTACTTGCACTCACCAAGAGCCACCGTACATCCCGTGACAAGGAGTTAATCCGTTTCGGTGAGGAACGTGCCAGACTTGCAGCAGAGGTCGACAAAAAGTACGGGGCTGTCAAGCTTGAACTATCTTTGTCGCAACAAGGCAAAAAAGCAAAGATTAACGGCCTGGAGCAGCGCAAGTTAAGTGATTTTGTCGGAGCGCTCAATGTTGTGATGTTTGCACCGGAGGATCTGGAGATTGTAAAAGGCACACCGGGGTCCGCCGCCGGTTTCTTGACATGGAGATCGGACAGGTTGCACCAGGTTACCTGTATCACCTGCAGCAATACCAGAAAGTGCTCGTCCAACGAAACAATTTGCTTAAGCAGTTATGGGGACAAGGGGCATCAGCCCAGACCATGCTTGAGGTGTGGAACGAACAACTGGTTGAGCATGGTGTTAAAATCGTCAAAAAAGGAAACAATTCATAAAGAAACTGCAAAAGTGGGCAGAAACGATTCATCAGGGGATCACCGGAGGAGGAGAAGTCTTGCGGCTGGCCTACCTTCCTTCCTTCAGCGAAGCCGCTGAGGAAGATGAAGCTGTCTTAATGGACCAATTTATGATAAAATTATCACAAATGAAAGAGCAGGAGATTCGCCGAGGCACAACCCTTAGTGGGCCGCATCGGGATGACCTGTCCTTTTTCATTAACGATCGGGAAGTACAAACATATGGCTCGCAGGGGCAGCAGCGCACAACGGCGTTGTCCCTTAAACTTGCGGAAATCGAACTGATTCATGAAGAAATCGGAGAATATCCAGTTCTGTTGCTGGATGATGTTCTGTCCGAGCTGGACCCTTTTCGCCAGACGCAGCTGATCGAAACGTTCCAGAGCAAGGTGCAAACCTTTATTACGGCTACGGGGATCGAGAGCCTGAACGTTGACAAGCTCAAAGATGCCAGTATTTATCACGTTCATGCCGGACAGGTTGAACGCTAAGGAGTGAGGGCTTATGTACATTCATCTGGGCGGTGAGAAGATCATCCGTTCTTCCGAATTGGTCGCTATTTTTGATATATCGATTGAAAAATCCTCAAAGATCTCCAAGCAGTATGTCACGCATGCCGAGCAGGAAAAAACAGTGGAACACATCGGCGAAGAGGAAGCCAAGTCCATTGTGGTGACCAAAAACATTGTGTACTACTCGCCTATTTCCTCAGCCACGCTGAAGAAGCGGGCTCACATTTTTCCGGATCTCTAGCGTTGTGTGGCATAAAAGATGTATCTTTTGCTGCTTGTCTTTAAATTTGGATAGCTGGCTGAAATGAAGGACTTTGCCTATTTCAGCAAACATTATTAGTTAACGCATATTTACGATATTGAATCTATAGAAGTAGGTGAAAGGCATGTCTATGAATCAACCATCATATGATGCGAATGAAATTCAGGTCCTTGAAGGATTGGAAGCCGTACGGAAGCGTCCGGGGATGTATATCGGTTCCACCAGTTCCAAGGGCCTGCATCATCTGGTCTGGGAAGTAGTGGACAACAGTATTGACGAAGCGCTTGCAGGTTACTGCGACCACATTGAAGTCAGTATCCATGAAGACAATAGCGTGACTGTAGTCGATAACGGACGGGGTATTCCTGTCGGCGAACATACCAAAATGAAACGTCCTGCACTTGAGGTAGTTATGACTGTCCTCCATGCAGGGGAAAATTTGGTGGCGGCGGATATAAAGTATCCGGTGGTTTGCATGGTGTTGGTGTGTCCGTTGTGAATGCACTCTCTGAAAAAGTGGTTGTAACGGTTAAACGTGAGGGACATATCTATCAACAGGAATATCGCCGTGGAGCTCCACAGTATGACCTGAAAGTAATCGGTACAACCGACGAAACAGGAACAACGGTTAGATTCCATCCGGACCCTGAAATTTTCACGGAAACAAGAGTTTATGAATATGACATCTTGCTGGCCCGTATTCGTGAGCTGGCGTTCTTGAACAAGGGTATTGGTCTTACACTGACGGATGAGCGTACAGGTGCAACCAACTCATTCCTTTATGAAGGCGGCATTATCGAATACGTCTCCTTCCTAAACCAGAAGCGCGAAGTACTACATGAGAATCCAATTTACGTTGAAGGTTCCAGAGATAACATCCAGGTGGAAGTTGCCCTGCAATACAATGACAACTACACCGAGAATATCTATTCCTTCGCGAACAATATCAACACGCATGAGGGCGGAACGCATGAATCAGGTTTCAAGAGTGCCCTTACGCGGATTATCAATGACTACGCCCGTAAGGCGGGGGTAATCAAGGACAGCACGGGTAACCTTTCCGGGGATGACGTGCGTGAAGGCTTGACAGCTATTATTTCGGTCAAGATTCCGGAGCCGCAATTTGAAGGACAGACAAAGACCAAGCTGGGCAACAGCGAAGTGCGTGGGATTGTCGAATCCTTGTTTGCCGAGAAGCTGCAGGAGTTCCTGGAAGAGAATCCTTCCGTATCCCGTCGCATTTTGGAAAAAGGTCTGCAAGCAGCACGTGCGCGTGAAGCTGCCCGTAAAGCCCGTGAACTGACACGTCGTAAAGGTGCACTCGAAGTAAGCTCACTTCCAGGTAAACTGGCAGACTGTTCATCCAAGGATGCTTCAATCAGTGAATTGTACATCGTCGAAGGTGACTCTGCAGGCGGTTCAGCGAAGCAAGGCCGGGATCGTCATTTCCAAGCAATTTTGCCGTTGCGTGGTAAGATTCTGAACGTGGAAAAAGCTCGTCTCGACCGGATCTTGGGTAATGCGGAGATTAGAGCAATTATTACGGCAATGGGTACAGGTATTGGTGATGACTTCGATATTGCCAAAGCCCGCTATCACAAAATCATTTTGATGACCGATGCCGACGTCGATGGTGCTCATATCCGAACACTATTGCTGACATTCCTGTATCGGTACATGCGCAAAATCATTGAGGCAGGTTATGTATATATTGCACAACCGCCATTGTTCAAGATTGAGCGTAACAAAGTGATTCGTTATGCCGGTTCCGAGAAAGAGCGTGATGAAATTATTGCAACGCTCGGCGAAAATGCAAAATTCAACGTTCAGCGTTACAAAGGTCTTGGCGAGATGAATGCCGGACAATTGTGGGAAACAACGATGGATCCGGAGAGTCGGACCATGATGCAAGTATCGATTAATGATGCCATCCTTGCTGATGCCATGTTTGACACCCTGATGGGGGATAACGTTGAACCGCGTCGTGACTTTATCCAGGAAAATGCAAAATACGTGAAAAACCTCGACATTTAACACATTCGAAGAGGCGCCTGAGAGGGCGCCTTTTTTATATTAGGGAAAGTATGAACAGGGAAGGCGAATACTTAGACTTCCTTATCCCTTTGTTATCTGCGTATACGTTTTTTGGCAGACGAGGCTTGTGCTTTAGGGGATGTACGAGAGCTTTTACCCTTTTTGGAGGGCAAACGACCGTATGCAATCGCATAACGTTTGATCTTCCGGTATGCCTCCTTGTCCGGTAATAAGCCAAAGGCATAAATGCCTGGCAGTGTGTTGACTTCAAGAATCCAGGGACGCCCTGCTTCGTCTAGCGCAATATCAATACCAATCTCTTTGAGCCTTGGAAATGATGTTTGCAATTGCACAGCGGTATGAATACCTAAGCGGTACAGTTCAGTGCGAAGTTTTTGAAGCCATCCTGGTGAAGATGGGGAGTACAAGTTCTTCAAACGTGGCCAATCGTCCACCACCATGAATGTTGGTGATGATTTTGCCCGGCGCAGCAACACGTCCCAGAATACCTGTTGTTTCCCAGTTGTGTTGCAGATTTTTCTGAGTTAACACACGCAAGTCAAAAGGCAAATCTTCATGCTTCATCAGCGAGATTCCTTGTTGAATGATATAATCACGTTCCTGAATGCGATCATTCAGTGCTCGTTCGAGTTCGTCCAGGGAATGAAATGATCTCTCCTCTGTACCGTATTGGAGTTGATATGTTGTAGTGAGATAGGTATCTCTGGAGATAACAGCACTTGCTTCGGGTTCATCATCAGGTACGTTCCGCTCATTGGTTTCTTCCGGAACCTCCGCATCTGTGGTGGAATCTTCGGAATTAACGACAGGTTCGTATAAACGGGTTGTTTTTACTCGCATAACGCCATTACCGTAAGTACCACGGTCTGGTTTGATATAGTTTGACTCAAATAATTCAGTCATTCGTTCGAGAGTTTGACGGCTATATTTTCGGGTCACTGGGATATATTCATTCACAATGCGACTGCGTTGTAACACAGCTGTTTTGGCCCATTTGCTGGAGACGCGTTGGATACCCAATATTCATCAGTCCTTTCATGTTTTGCTCAGTTCTAAAGAGGGACAGACACGGAGAAATCAAAGGACAAGAGACGATTTCAGTGGTATAATAGAGAAATATGGCGTTTTGTGCGATGAGCTGCACAATTTGCAGTTTGATCGTAGGACGGGAATGGCTTTAGCCTCGGTAGGCACAGTACATATGCCGTTTTTCTAGCATTGTATGTGCAATTGGGGAGGAAGGCAGGGCGTATCCCCAGACACGCAGAAGTTCCCGGAAGAAAGGCTATTGCCCAGCGGACGTTTAATTGTGTAACTTTTGTGAAAGTAATATAATAAAGAGTAGCGTTCTTGCGCGGTTTTAGCCTTGTTAGGCTTTTCACATATAATCAATTTTTTTGTATGACGGAATGGAACGTTTGTTGAAGGACAAGAAGGAGGTCCAGCATGGCGGAAGAAATGAACTCTCAGATTACAGATCGGGATATAGGCGTCGAGATGCGTGAATCGTTTATGGATTATGCGATGAGCATCATCGTTAGCCGTGCCTTACCTGACGTGCGTGATGGATTGAAGCCGGTTCACCGGCGTATTCTGTACGCGATGTCAGAGCTCGGCATGACACCTGATAAACCACATAAAAAATCAGCCAGAATCGTCGGTGAAGTTATCGGTAAGTATCACCCACACGGTGACTCTGCTGTTTACGAGACGATGGTCCGGATGGCACAGGATTTCTCCCTGCGTTATATGCATGTAGATGGACATGGTAACTTTGGATCGGTCGATGGCGATATGGCAGCAGCCATGCGTTACACCGAAGCACGTTTGTCCAAGATTGCTATGGAAATGCTTAGAGATATCAACAAGGATACGATTGATTTCCAACCGAACTATGACGGCGAGGAACATGAGCCAATCGTTCTACCTGCTCGTTTTCCTAACTTGCTTGTCAATGGGGTCGGCGGGATCGCGGTAGGTATGGCCACCAATATTCCTCCTCATAATCTGGGCGAGGTCATTGATGGTGTACAGGCCATGATTCAAAATCCGGATATTACATCCATGGAACTCATGGATTACATTCAAGGACCAGACTTCCCTACGTCCGGCTACATTTTGGGCCGCTCAGGCATTCGCCAGGCGTATCAGACCGGACGTGGTTCAGTAACGATGCGGGCCAAAACCAACATCGAAGAGAACAACAACAAGGCGCGTATTATCGTTACAGAGCTGCCTTATCAGGTGAACAAGGCGAGACTCGTTGAGAAAATCGCCGAGTTGGTACGTGATAAAAAGATTGATGGTATTACTGACCTTCGTGATGAGTCTGACCGTAATGGTATGCGGGTTGTAATTGAGCTTCGCAGAGACGTGAATCCGGGGTTGTCCTGAACAACCTTTACAAACATACATCGATGCAATCCACTTTTGGGATTAACATGCTCGCGATTGTTAATAAAGAACCTAAAATTCTGAACTTGCGTGAAGTGTTGTATCACTACCTGCAGCATCAGATTGAGGTTATTCGCAGACGTACGCAGTTTGAACTGAAAAAGGCTGAAGCTCGTGCACACATTTTAGAGGGCTTGCGTATTGCGCTGGATCATATCGACGAGATTATTACGTTGATTCGTTCATCCAGTAATGCGGATGCAGCAAGAGAAGGTTTGATTGAGCGTTTCTCACTCAGTCATGATCAGGCTCAAGCTATTCTCGATATGCGTTTGCAACGCCTCACAGGTCTGGAACGCGAACGTATTGAAAATGAATATAACGAACTGATGGTCAAAATCAGAGAGTATCGCGAGATTCTGGCCAATGAGCATCTGGTGCTTGAGATTATCAGTACGGAGTTGCAAGAGATCCGTGACCGCTTCAGCGATGATCGTCGTACAGAGATCACTGTAGGTGAAGAGAGTATTCTGGATGAGGACCTGATTCCACGTGAAGAGGTTATCATTACGATTACCCATACAGGATACGTGAAACGTCTGCCGGTATCCACATACCGCAGCCAGAAACGTGGCGGACGTGGGGTCGTGGGTATGGATACGAAAGATACCGACTTTGTTGAGCATCTGTTCGTGACCAACTCTCACAATTACCTCATGTTCTTCACTGACAAAGGTAAAGTGTACCGTCTCAAAGCTTACGAGATTCCAGAGCTTGGACGTACCGCACGGGGAACGCCGATTATCAACCTGATCCAGATCGAGCAGGGCGAATCGGTCAATGCCGTAATTCCGGTTCAGGAATTCGAAAGTGACAGATACTTGTTCTTTGCTACCCGCCAAGGGGTTGTGAAGAAGACGCCACTTGAGGATTACACCAATATTCGCAAAGGCGGCTTGATCGGTATTTCCTTACGTGATGATGACGTTCTGATCGATGTTAAGCTGACCGATGGACAGCAAGAGATCATCATGGGTACAGCTCACGGAATGTCTATTCGCTTCTCCGAAGGTAACGTACGTTCCATGGGACGTAGCGCAACCGGGGTCAAAGGGATTACATTGGATGAACAGGATGCTGTTATCGGCATGGATGTAGTTGATAAAGAGCTTGATGTTCTGATCGTTACAGCAAAAGGTTACGGTAAACGTACACCTGTCAGTGATTATCGGATGCAGACTCGTGGCGGTAAAGGGATCAAGACTATTAATGTCACAGAGAAGAACGGCGCAGTAGTCAGCCTCAAAATGGTTAAAACCGAAGAGGATCTGATGATTATCACGTCTAGCGGTACGTTGATCCGGATGAGCATGGAAGGCATATCCACTATGGGTCGATACACGCAGGGTGTGAAGCTGATTCATATTCGTGACGAGGATTCAGTAGCTACAGTCAGCCGAATTGACAAAAATGAAGAGGAACCAGACGATGAGTCGCTTGAAGGCTTGGAAGGCGAGGAGTCCCAAGCTCCGGTAGTAAGCTTGGAAGAAGGCACCGTTTCTGATGCTGACGTTAATGAAGTTGAGGGCGACGACGATTCCGGTTCGGAAGCATAAAATAGAATTCTATAAAGACTGATCTCTTGGAGATTGGAAGAAGATTGCGAGGGCTCCCACAGGGAGCCCTTTTGTTTGTATAAAGGAATCTCTTCTTTTATTCTTCCGAATCTGGGATGTACAGCCTGATTCCTGAGTAATATAATGGGAAATATCATGAAAAACCGGGACTATGGTCTTGTTTGTTATTAACATAGAAGAACGATGAGTGAGGGGAATACACATGGGATTAATCACCCTGTCAGAAGTCAAACCAGGACTCAAACTTGGGAGTGATGTGCAAACACTTCGCGGCAACGTTCTGCTTCAGAAGGGAAAAGTCATTTTACCCAAGGATATGGAAGTGCTCAGAGCCTTTATGATTCAACAGGTAGATATTGAACAGGAAAGGATGGCGTCGAGTAGTTCAGGAACCAAAGGTGCATCCGTGTCCGCAGGAAGTTCTGCCAATGACAAGAATGGTGAACGGGCGGGGAAGACACGGAACGTCACCACAGCTCCTGTAGTAACGTCTTTGCAAGATGAGTATGAAAAGATGGTCGGACTAACGAAAAATGCGTTCCTGTCCTCTCTGGCGGCTGAATTGCCTGTCTATGAGTTACGTACACAGTTGGAGGCTGTGTTTGCACATCTCAAACAATATAATGTGCTTACCTTCAGTCCACGAGTAATGCAAGAACATGATTATGTATATCACCATGCCGTACTGAGTGCGATCACATCCTATCAACTGGCTCAGTGGATCGATCTCCCCTCCAAGGATTGGATGCAAGTTGCTTTTGCAGGCTTGTTCCATGATATTGGTAACAACAAGGTAGATCCGCAGATTCTCCATAAACCATCCACGTTGACGGCTGCAGAGCAGGAAGAGATTCGCCAGCATACGAAATATGGTTATCAGATCCTAAAACAGGCAAAGGCCATTAATGAGGGAGCCAGACTTGCAGCTTTGCAGCATCATGAAAAGGTTGATGGATCAGGCTACCCGTTGCAGCTTAGTGGGACGCAGATTCATATTTATGCCAAGATTGTAGCTATCGCTGATATTTTCCATGCCATGACGCTGGAGAAGATCTACCGTAAGGCACAATCACCGTATCTAGTCCTAGAACAGATCCAAAGTGAGGCATTTGGGAAATTGGATCCTGCAATTGTGAGAGTATTTGTTCAACGGTCGACCCAGATCCATAATGGCATCCGAGTAAAACTCAGCAATAACCAAATTGGAGAGATCGTATTCTCTGATCGAGATCATCCTACACGGCCTATGGTGTCAGTAGAAGGAACCATCATTAACCTGATGCAGCAACGGCAGCTTCACATCCAAGAGGTTATCGGATAAGAATAGATATTATAGTAACTTGATGAGAGGGCCTTTCTTTTATAGAGAGGCCTTTTAAGTGAGATAAATATGGGAATGTAGAAAAAACAGAAAGATTAATGATATATATATCATTACTCAAAAAAAGACTTGCATTCAAAATCTGTACATGGTATATTCTAATTCCGGCCAAGAAAACACAGTTTACACGGTGCGGCAAGCAAACGAAATAAGCTTCGAAAGAAACTTAAAAAAAGAGCTTGCAAAGTTGGTTCGGATGTGATAAGATATAAAAGTTGCTGAAGAGAATGACATTCGGTAGCGAAACAAGTTTGATCTTTGAAAACTGAACAACGAGTGAGTAAACATTCTGCTTGCAGAATGAACGCGAAAGTTTGAGACAAGCCTTGGCTTGAATCGACCGGAGCACAAATGAGATTTTTAATCTCGTCAGATTCAAAATGAGCTTATCGCTCTTTTCAATACTTTATTGGAGAGTTTGATCCTGGCTCAGGACGAACGCTGGCGGCATGCCTAATACATGCAAGTCGAGCGGAGTTGATAGGAAGCTTGCTTCCTTGATACTTAGCGGCGGACGGGTGAGTAACACGTAGGCAACCTGCCCTCAAGTTTGGGACAACTACCGGAAACGGTAGCTAATACCGAATAGTTGTTTTCTTCGCCTGAAGGAAACTGGAAAGACGGAGCAATCTGTCACTTGGGGATGGGCCTGCGGCGCATTAGCTAGTTGGTGGGGTAACGGCTCACCAAGGCGACGATGCGTAGCCGACCTGAGAGGGTGATCGGCCACACTGGGACTGAGACACGGCCCAGACTCCTACGGGAGGCAGCAGTAGGGAATCTTCCGCAATGGGCGAAAGCCTGACGGAGCAATGCCGCGTGAGTGATGAAGGTTTTCGGATCGTAAAGCTCTGTTGCCAGGGAAGAACGCTTGGGAGAGTAACTGCTCTCAAGGTGACGGTACCTGAGAAGAAAGCCCCGGCTAACTACGTGCCAGCAGCCGCGGTAATACGTAGGGGGCAAGCGTTGTCCGGAATTATTGGGCGTAAAGCGCGCGCAGGCGGTCATTTAAGTCTGGTGTTTAATCCCGGGGCTCAACCCCGGATCGCACTGGAAACTGGGTGACTTGAGTGCAGAAGAGGAGAGTGGAATTCCACGTGTAGCGGTGAAATGCGTAGATATGTGGAGGAACACCAGTGGCGAAGGCGACTCTCTGGGCTGTAACTGACGCTGAGGCGCGAAAGCGTGGGGAGCAAACAGGATTAGATACCCTGGTAGTCCACGCCGTAAACGATGAGTGCTAGGTGTTAGGGGTTTCGATACCCTTGGTGCCGAAGTTAACACATTAAGCACTCCGCCTGGGGAGTACGGTCGCAAGACTGAAACTCAAAGGAATTGACGGGGACCCGCACAAGCAGTGGAGTATGTGGTTTAATTCGAAGCAACGCGAAGAACCTTACCAGGTCTTGACATCTGAATGACCGGTGCAGAGATGTACCTTTTCTTCGGAACATTCAAGACAGGTGGTGCATGGTTGTCGTCAGCTCGTGTCGTGAGATGTTGGGTTAAGTCCCGCAACGAGCGCAACCCTTATATTTAGTTGCCAGCACTTTGGGTGGGCACTCTAGATAGACTGCCGGTGACAAACCGGAGGAAGGTGGGGATGACGTCAAATCATCATGCCCCTTATGACCTGGGCTACACACGTACTACAATGGCCGGTACAACGGGCTGCGAAATCGCGAGATGGAGCCAATCCCAACAAAGCCGGTCTCAGTTCGGATTGCAGGCTGCAACTCGCCTGCATGAAGTCGGAATTGCTAGTAATCGCGGATCAGCATGCCGCGGTGAATACGTTCCCGGGTCTTGTACACACCGCCCGTCACACCACGAGAGTTTATAACACCCGAAGTCGGTGGGGTAACCGCAAGGAGCCAGCCGCCGAAGGTGGGATAGATGATTGGGGTGAAGTCGTAACAAGGTAGCCGTATCGGAAGGTGCGGCTGGATCACCTCCTTTCTATGGAGAATCGTTTCCTGCAACGGAAACATTCAAATATGCAGCTTAGCTGCAAAAACACTCACTCGTTGCTCAGTTTTGAGAGCTCAAACTCTCAAACAGCTTGCTTTTGCATGGAGCTTGTTCTTTGAAAACTAGATATCGAAACGAAACAAACGCGAATTAGAACATTCCTTTTTAGCTGAACTTGTGTTAAACAAGTTTCAATAAAAACGGTAGATTGCATGAGCGAGTGATCGAAATGGAGCGACTTTTGGCTTTGGACGTAGTCCAAAACAAGCGGAGCGACAGTTCGAACACGAGCGATATGGTTAAGCTACTAAGAGCACACGGAGGATGCCTAGGCGCTAGGAGCCGATGAAGGACGTGGCGAACAACGAAACTGCCTCGGGGAGCTGTAAGCAAGCTTTGATCCGGGGGTGTCCGAATGGGGAAACCCAGCTGGGGTAATTTCCAGTTACTCACAACTGAATACATAGGTTGTGTAGAGGCATACCAGGGGAACTGAAACATCTAAGTACCCTGAGGAAGAGAAAACAATAGTGATTCCGTCAGTAGCGGCGAGCGAACGCGGAGAAGCCCAAACCAGAGAGCTTGCTCTTTGGGGTTGTGGGACGTCTCACATGGAGTTACAAAGGAACCGGTTAAGCGAAGAGGTCTGGAAAGGCCCGCCAAAGAAGGTAAAAGCCCTGTAGTTGAAAGTCTGTTCCCTCCGAGACGGATCCCGAGTAGTGCGGGGCACGTGAAACCCCGTATGAATCCGGCAGGACCATCTGCCAAGGCTAAATACTTCCTAGCGACCGATAGTGAAGCAGTACCGTGAGGGAAAGGTGAAAAGCACCCCGGAAGGGGAGTGAAATAGAACCTGAAACCGTGTGCTTACAAAAAGTCAGAGCCCGTTTTAGGGGTGATGGCGTGCCTTTTGTAGAATGAACCGGCGAGTTACGTTCCCGTGCAAGGTTAAGGTGAAGAGCCGGAGCCGCAGCGAAAGCGAGTCTGAATAGGGCGACTTAGTACGTGGACGTAGACCCGAAACCGGGTGATCTACCCCTGTCCAGGGTGAAGGTGCGGTAACACGCACTGGAGGCCCGAACCCACGCATGTTGAAAAATGCGGGGATGAGGTGGGGGTAGCGGAGAAATTCCAATCGAACTCGGAGATAGCTGGTTCTCCCCGAAATAGCTTTAGGGCTAGCCTCGGAAAACAGAGTCGTGGAGGTAGAGCACTGATTGGGTGCGGGGCCCGCAAGGGTTACCAAGCTCAGTCAAACTCCGAATGCCATAGACTTACTTCCGGGAGTCAGACAGTGAGTGCTAAGATCCATTGTCAAAAGGGAAACAGCCCAGACCATCAGCTAAGGTCCCCAAGTGTGTGTTAAGTGGGAAAGGATGTGGAGTTGCACAGACAACCAGGATGTTGGCTTAGAAGCAGCCACCATTGAAAGAGTGCGTAATAGCTCACTGGTCGAGTGACTCTGCGCCGAAAATGTAACGGGGCTAAACACACCACCGAAGCTATGGCTTGATGCTTTGCATCAGGGGTAGGGGAGCGTTGTATAAGGGTTGAAGGTGTACCGTAAGGAGCGCTGGACATTATACAAGTGAGAATGCCGGTATGAGTAACGAAAAGATCAGTGAGAATCTGATCCGCCGAAAGCCTAAGGGTTCCTGAGGAAGGCTCGTCCGCTCAGGGTAAGTCGGGACCTAAGGCGAGGCCGAAAGGCGTAGTCGAAGGACAACAGGTCGAAATTCCTGTACCACCGTAAGCCGTTATGAGCAATGGGGGACGCAGTAGGGTAGTGACGCGGACTGATGGATGTCCGTCTAAGCAGTAAGGCTGATGTGTAGGCAAATCCGCACATTGTAAGGCTGAGCTGTGATGGGGAGCGAAAATTGTAGTAGCGAAGGTCATGATCTCACACTGCCAAGAAAAGCCTCTAGCCAGGTGAAGGTGCCCGTACCGCAAACCGACACAGGTAGGCGAGAAGAGTATTCTAAGGCGCGCGGAAGAACTCTCGTTAAGGAACTCGGCAAAATGACCCCGTAACTTCGGGAGAAGGGGTGCCCCGGTAGTGTGAATAGCACGAGGGGGCCGCAGTGAAAAGGCCCAAGCGACTGTTTAGCAAAAACACAGGTCTGTGCGAAGCCGTAAGGCGAAGTATACGGGCTGACGCCTGCCCGGTGCTGGAAGGTTAAGGGGAGTGGTTAGGAGCAATCCGAAGCTGTGAACCGAAGCCCCAGTAAACGGCGGCCGTAACTATAACGGTCCTAAGGTAGCGAAATTCCTTGTCAGGTAAATTCTGACCCGCACGAATGGCGTAACGACTTGGGCGCTGTCTCAACGAGAGATCCGGTGAAATTTTAATACCTGTGAAGATGCAGGTTACCCGCGACAAGACGGAAAGACCCCATGGAGCTTTACTGCAGCTTGATATTGAATTTGGGTACGATCTGTACAGGATAGGTGGGAGCCTTTGAAACGTGAGCGCCAGCTTGCGTGGAGGCAACGTTGGGATACCACCCTGATCGTATCTAGGTTCTAACCTGGTACCGTAATCCGGTGCGGGGACAGTGTCAGGTGGGCAGTTTGACTGGGGCGGTCGCCTCCTAAAGAGTAACGGAGGCGCCCAAAGGTTCCCTCAGAATGGTTGGAAATCATTCGAAGAGTGCAAAGGCATAAGGGAGCTTGACTGCGAGACCTACAAGTCGAGCAGGGACGAAAGTCGGGCTTAGTGATCCGGTGGTACCGCATGGAAGGGCCATCGCTCAACGGATAAAAGCTACCCTGGGGATAACAGGCTTATCTCCCCCAAGAGTCCACATCGACGGGGAGGTTTGGCACCTCGATGTCGGCTCATCGCATCCTGGGGCTGAAGTAGGTCCCAAGGGTTGGGCTGTTCGCCCATTAAAGCGGTACGCGAGCTGGGTTCAGAACGTCGTGAGACAGTTCGGTCCCTATCTGTCGTGGGCGTAGGAAATTTGAGAGGAGCTGTCCTTAGTACGAGAGGACCGGGATGGACGTACCGCTGGTGTACCAGTTGTTCCGCCAGGAGCACCGCTGGGTAGCTATGTACGGACGGGATAAACGCTGAAAGCATCTAAGCGTGAAGCCCCCTCAAGATGAGATTTCCCAGTATGTAAGACCCCTTGAAGACGACGAGGTAGATAGGCTGGGGGTGGAAGTGCAGCAATGCATGGAGCTGACCAGTACTAATCGGTCGAGGGCTTATCCAATTAGCAAGTTGTAAATCGCGTGTTTCGTTTCGAATCTAGTTTTCAGAGAACAACACTCTGAAATGTAAGCTACGCGTTTGGTGGCGATGGCGGAGGGGTTCCACACGTACCCATCCCGAACACGACCGTTAAGCCCTCTAGCGCCGATGGTACTTGGACCGCAGGGTCCTGGGAGAGTAGGACGCCGCCAAGCAAAGAACCACTGCCGATGTTATTCGGTGGTGGTTTTTATTTGTTTATAAGGATTAGATACGATGAGCGGAAGCTCTGACATGATCGATACTGGAAGGTAACATTTTTGTTACGGATAACAGCGGCAAAACCAGTATAATAGGACTATGTTAAATATGCTAAAAGTACCTGACCACAGAGCTGGAATGTGCAGCTGTGAAAAGGAGGGTGTGTGTGTTAAGTTGGCGGAGACTTGGACTACAATCATTTCTGTTGCTTTGTTTGACCGTTGTTCTGGCAGGATGCGGTGAAGCATCAGGATCTGTATGGACTTCATATGAAGGTGCGGTGAACGAGAAGAGTTTTCCGGTGCCTAAAGTAGCGAATAAATCTGACCAGTCTGAAAATAATTCGGATATGGATTATGTTCGATATACGCTGTCTGGTATTAGTGAGAGTACTAGCTTGCCTGAGGTATATCTAGACGAGATTAAAAGCTGGGGTTGGACAGAGAGGCAAGCCAAGGGTACATCCAATGAATCCAGTACCTTGCGTGTATTTGCAAAGGAAGGACATACTGTGCATTTAGCAGTACATGATGGTTCCTTTACACTAATGGTTCCTAGAAATGATGCTACTCAAACGACAGTTAAATCATTGGCTGAAGACGATTGAGCTGTTGCGGGTAAGGTTGTATATGATTAATTAACGTTGTGATGTTCCTTATAATATAGTAAAGCTCCCGTGTACTTGATCGGGGGCTTTTTGTTATTTAGCGAATTAGGCTTTAGTAATGATGGGAGAAGCTATCATGTATGGTGGATCAGAGGTCATACAGATTCAGAAGGAATGAGCAGTTTCTTTCGTACATGTATAGGTGGTGTGTGTGCTTGAAGCATAGGGGAGTGTAGAGCGTTAAAAATAGAAGGAGAGTGATATAAGTTGTATAAAGGTATTGAAGTAATGAACGGCTGATGGAAATCAGCTAGAAGGCAGATAGAGCTGAGACTGAGCAAGAGATTGCTCAAAGATGTACGATCTACGAGATATCTGGGGCTATGAGGATATCGAGCAGCCGCAGGCAAAGAGGAGAAGAACGGAGTCTCGAGTGGGGATAACTCATTTTACTATACCCATACTGTGGATAAGGGATAAGAAGTGGACGATAAATAAAGGTTATCCACTGTGGATAACCTTTATTTGAGCATGTGAGGCTGAGTCAACTGAACGATACACGATCATGATTTTGCACCAGATTATTCGAAGGGCTCAGCGATTATGTATTACAGGTAAGTGAGGTACATTCAGTATTGCATAAACGAGGGAGTGTTATTGCAGATAGTATGAAACATCTTGTTCATTCAATTTGATGAGTCCATCTTTGCGCTCACGGGAGAGTACCATTACAACATACAAGCGAGGACCCAGCAACCACAAATGCCAGAAGATCAGCGAGAGGGTGAAGGATAACGGCGACCATATCAAACATACTGTAATGATACATAATCCAATCCAGCTCATGTTAAGGTGTACCCGGACAAACATACGGAAGCTGAAATGCTGATCAGGGATATAACCTAACCAGGGCATACGCATATTCCAGCGCCAGCGTTTGGCGTAAGAGGTACGGACCAGCAGTAATATCGTTCTGGCGATGACATAATGAATCCAAATGGTGATTGGACCTGCCAGTACAAAAAGAAGAGGCCAGTCCAGGAGAATGCAAGTAGATTGAATAAGAGCATGATGACCGGCAGACACAGATAGCTGTAAATGACACTGCGGGCGATAGCCTTTTTTCAGAAGCCGGTATTGATAAAATGTTGCTTTATTCTCCGGTTCGGCGATCATACGATTATATATCCTCCTTCGGATTCACGTTTGTGTGGGAGTGGGTATTCATTTTTCTTACACGAGTAAAAGGGAATGAACCATGCATGTATGTATATATGAACCTTGTATCTCACGCCATGACGTATGTACAAGATATTGAGATTCGACGGAGCTTATCTCAGTATACTCCCGAATACACGGACTGTCAGGCTTTGATATCGTTATCATGTATTATATATCGGCTGAGATTCCAAGTTTTTTTAAGGAAATTGAATATAAGTTTGAGTCAGGCCAAGGGATGCGTGATGTAGAGGTAAATGCGGTGGAATGTAGGATAACTGTATTACATAAGCAAGTGAATGTTCTTGTAGGGAGAATGAATGTATTTTTCGGTACAGACACCCAAGAGGGGTGGGCGAATATATATATTTTATAGAAAGAAAGCACTATGAAAATGTTTAAAATAATAGAAACTGTGCAATACTGATAGTAAACGTAAAACAAGGTGGGATGGTTCATGGAAGAACATGCCGAACACACATGTATTATCTGCGAGCAAAGAAAAAGAGAAGGCATTTTTATTGTATCTGAATTCATATGTGACACTTGTGAAGCAGAAATGGTTCATACCGACGCGCAGGATGCCAAGTACAATTATTTTATTCATCAAATGAAGCAAATTTGGGTACAAAAAAACGCATAATGAATGTTGCTCATAGAAGTAGAAGCGAAACATCACATTGTAACGATGCTGATGTGCATAGAGGCCCAATGGGCCTTTTTCTGTTTTTAAGAGGAGAGATTGTCTTGTTTGCCATCTTGGGAAGGCGTATGCTGATATAATGGTATAGATCATTTGCAGTAGAGCGTGTGGAGATGGGGAAGAAGTGCGTTCCTTGGATTAGGAAGCATTTTGAAGCGCATAGGGCGCACATTATATATGTACAGGATGGTTATTTCATGGATCATAAAAATAAATCAAGTAGTGCCCCTCTATATGAAGCGTTGCTTGCGTATCGTGATTCGAAGCAGCGTTCTTTTCATGTGCCTGGGCATAAGAATGGACAAGCTTATCGACATTTGGTAGAACAAGCAGAAGCAGGGCAACCTCCAGTTAAGGATATCGTTAATGAGGAACACCAGCACAACGGTGAGATTCAGAATGATGGAGGAAAGAATGTTAACCAGAAGTTAGAGCGTTTCAGTTCGGTGGATGAACATGGGGCTGATCTGGAGAGTGTGGAACGACTCAGCGTTGAAGGGGCTCACTCGGAATTAGAACTGGTACCGGATCGTTCATTCCTGGAGATGATGGAGATGGATGTTACGGAGATTACGGGCACCGATGATTTGCATCATCCGGAAAGTGTGATTCAGGAAGCACAGGAGTTTGCGGCAGATTGTTTTGGGGCAGAGGAGAGTTTCTTCCTTGTGGGAGGCAGTACGGCAGGTAATCTGTCCTTATTGCTGACCGTGTGTGATGAGCCAAACAGTATTGTGCTGGTGCAACGGAATGTGCACAAATCTGTTATTCACGGTTTAATGCTGGCGGGCGCAAGAGCTGTATTTCTGGAGCCATGGGTCGATCCTGCGTCTGGACTTGCGGTCATGCCGTCGGTGGAGACGGTGCAGGCTGCTGTCCAGTCCTATCCTGAGGCAAAGGGCGTACTTGTCACTTTGCCCAATTATTACGGCATGGGCGCTGATCTGACGCCCATAGCCGAGGTATGCCACGCCGCTGGCATGCCACTGCTCGTGGATGAAGCGCATGGCGCGCATTATGGGCAGCATCCGGAGCTGCCTGTCTCTGCACTGTCATGCGGAGCAGACGGTGTCGTGCAGTCAACGCATAAGATGCTGACGGCTTTCACCATGGGTGCCATGCTGCACATTCAGGGACCACGGTTAAACCGGTCCCTGTTAAGGCAGCGCCTGGCCATGGTGCAAAGCTCAAGCCCATCATACCCGGTGATGGCTTCGCTTGATCTGGCGCGCCGCCTGCTGCACGTGCAGGGCGCGAACACATTCACGGCGGGACTCGCCGCCGTGGATGCCTTTAAGCGCGGCCTCGCAGAGCTGCCGCGCTTTCAGTTGCTGCAGCCTGCACAGCCGCTGCAGCAAGAACCGCCAGCCGGAATAGCGAAGCCGGCTGGCATGTCCGTGTCCGCTGCGCAGCAGACACGGGAGGGTCTGACCGCGGCGGCGATGCCGTCTGCCGCGGGTATACCGCTCAGGACCCATTCAAGGCCGTCATTTATGACGGCGCAGGGGTGCTGAGCGGTTATGGGCTACAGCAGCAGCTGGAAGCATGCGGCTGTGTGCCCGAGATGAGCGACGAACGGTACGTCGTCTTGCTCTTCAGCCTGGGCTCAACGGTGCAAGATGCTCAGCACCTGTTGCAGGCTTTACACCATATCAGCTCTGCCGATGGGCATGAGCAGGTCCAATCTAATGCAGAGTCATCACATCAGCTTGCGAAAGGTTCAGCGCATTATATTTCCACGTGGAACAATTTACAAGAAAACACTTGCTACTCGGAACCGATCTCCTTTACACTGCAACCGATTGTGGAGACGGATACGATCAATGTGCCGATAAAAGAAAGTGCGGGCTGTCGATCAGCCGAGATGGTTATTCCATACCCTCCAGGGATTCCGCTTGTGTATCCGGGTGAACGACTAAGTCCATCGATGGTGGCACGTATACAACTCCTGCGCGATGAAGGAGCAAAGTTTCATGGGGTATCCGATGCATCTCTACAGGTATTGAAGGTCATGAAGAATTGACGATACACATGAAAAACTGAATTGCATTCACCAATAGGTAGTCTATATGACCAATACGGATAGCGATACTGGACCCTACATATGTGAGGGTCTCTTGGTCATTAATTTAGTTGCTAGGGTGTGTCTTCAAACTAGGCATGCAATACGTTGAAGGATGTCAGGGTCCAACATCTGGAAGTCAAGGATTGCTGATCCTGGCGAATTGTCCAGACGATTTTCTAAGGAACCGAGGACGTCTTATTTAGCCTTCGAGTCCTCCTTTTATTTTGTAAGGAATCTGAGACACGTTATTAACCAAAATCACCCAACAAACACGCTGTAAACGGCTGGTTATTCCAATATAGCGTGTTTCAGATTCCTTAGATTGCTGCGGGCGCTTCAAATCGCTGAATAAGACGTCACAGGGTCGTTAGCGCTCCCGCTCCGTGCTCTGATCCAGACACGGTTCAGTTACGTTCCGGCTTTCGGCATGTTCGAAGACGCGCTCTAGTTCAACTTACAAAGATAGACATAAGAAAGAAGGGAACACTTTGGGTATTCCGCTAAAAAAATATACAGGAATAGTCCTGCAAGTTTTGTTGATGTACGGTTTTTATTGGATTGGAAACTTGATTCAAGCTATATTACATCTGCCGTTAACAGGCAGTATTGTGGGCATGCTGGTATTGTTTATCACCATTCAACTGGGATGGATCAAAATGAGTTGGGGAGAAGAAGGGTCGACGTGGCTTCAATCTCATCTTCAATTGTTGTTTATCCCCCAACTGTGGGCATTATTAATCATTTTGATTTTTTTAGAGCCAACACATTATTATTGGTTCTTGGTTTGATCATTAGCACATTAATCACATGTCTGATATCTGCCAAATTAAGTGAGTGGCTTATGACATGGAGATCGTCTCATTCAGGCAAAAAGGAGGCGATCACTTGTCAGCATTCATCCTCGGAATTGGAATGATCGCGCTAACCATCGCTGTATATATTCCAGCCACTCGTCTATATAAAAGGCTGAAATGGCCGATACTTATGCCTGTACTCACAACGACTGCCATACTGATCCTGATTTTGGTGATTTCCGGTATAAAGCTGGATACGTACATGCTGGGTGGCAAATGGATACAGGAGCTCTTGGGTCCAGCAGTTGTATCTCTCGCTTTTCCCTTGTCCAGACATCTGCATGTGCTGAAGCAAAATATCATTCCAATTGTGGGTGGAACAATCGGAGGCAGTATTACAGGTGTCTCCACAGGTGCTTTAATCGCCATTCTGCTTGGCTATCCTCAAGAGATGGTCATCGCTTTATTGCCAAAATCCGTGACCACTCCTGTCGCTATCCAACTTGCTAATCAGGTTGGAGGGAATGCCTCATTCACATCGCTGTTTGTGATGATTGCAGGATTCTCAGGGATATTATTGGGGCCGATGCTCTTGAAATGGGCCAAAGTCCGCAGTAAACATGCCTATGGAATTGGACTGGGTTCAGCATCTCATGCCCTCGGCATGGCAAGGTCTTTTGAATATGGAGAGAATGCAGTAGCCCTTAGTTCAGTATCCATGATTGTCAGTGCCATTGCCGGATCAATTATGCTTCCATTATGGGTATGGATCATCTACGGTTGAACGCTTTACTTTGTTGTTCATGTTGGAGTAACCGCTGACCTATAGTATTATAGAAAGAAACAAGCTTGTATGATCTTGGTTTTATTATTACGTACCGATATAGCTGTAGCTATACACCTCTGGGCGGGGATATCATATCCTGTAGCAAGAGGGTCTAAGCATATTCATTACAGCAGCAATAGATGCAATTATCGACATAGAAAGCAGGGAAGCATATGCAGGGCAGAGGTAAATTCATTACGCTGGAAGGGGAGAGGGTTCCGGTAAAACAACGATGATCGGTAGAATAGGTTCTTATTTTGAAGAACGGGGTATACCTTACGTAGTTACGCGAGAGCCTGGCGGAATTGAGATTGCGGAGAAAATACGTTCAATTATTCTGGACCCTCTTCATACGGCAATGGATGCTCGAACCGAAGCGCTATTGTATGCAGCTGCACGCAGCCAGCATCTGGCGGAGAAAGTAGAGCCTGCTCTGAGAGCTGGAAAAGCAGTCATCTGTGACCGATTTGTTGATAGCAGTCTGGTCTATCAAGGATACGCCCGTGGACTCGGGATAGAGAATGTATGGGCCATTAATCGTTTTGCGATTGGTGATCTCATGCCGGATGTGACCTTATATCTGGACATTGAGCCTGAAGTGGGGCTTGCCCGGATTGATGCTCATGATGGCCGGGAAGTGAACCGTCTGGATCTGGAAAATCTGGAGTTTCACCGTAAAGTGCGAGAGGGTTACTTCCTATTAAAAGAGCAGTTCCCGGAACGGATCAGAGTTATCGATGCTTCCATGAAGCAGGAGGATGTCTTGGCAGCAATGATTTTGTCGCTGGAGACAGGGATTTTGAAGGATTTTGACGAGTAATTGTCTAATATATAGACAGGGCATTTGATAAAGGTGCTTATTCTAAAGGAGGTTATGCAGGATGAAACTGATTGTTGCGATTATACAGGATAAAGACAGCAACCGATTATCCAGCGCATTGGTCAAAGCAAACTTTCGGGCAACGAAGCTTGCCAGTACGGGCGGATTTTTGAAGGCAGGCAACACGACGTTTATGATCGGTGTCGATGATGGTCAAGTCGAATCCGTAATGAACGTCATTCGCAGCAGCTGTAAGGTTCGTGAACAGCTCGTGACTCCGGTCACACCGATGAGTGGAACAACCGACTCTTACCTGCCGCTACCTGTTGAAGTTCAAGTAGGTGGAGCTACTGTATTTGTTCTCCCGGTAGATCGCTTCGAACATTTCTAATTAAACCTATTGCATGGATCCCATGAGGGTCCTTCATGAACGATAGCATGTTGGAAACGATGGATGCAAGAAGAGTTAACAGAGTTCGTGCGTGCCACTTACGGAACGCCTTTCTTGACGAGAAGAATCAGCATACTCTTTCCGGATGAGCATTTCCCAGCTGGGGAATGGTTCATTTCGGAAAGAGGTTGACTACAAAGAAAAAATCCTCGATGGTGATGTGTATCTACCATTATATATAGTGTGATCAGCATATATAAAAGCCTCATTCTCACGCACAGGCGCAACGCGCACTGTGCTGATGGGCGATTGGCTATCTATGATAGAAAGCGGGCGTATCCATGAAAATCAATCCTGGATTCAGACCGATTCAGAGCGGGATCAGTTCTACTGATTCAGGTTCCAAACCGGTCCAATCCAAAAATTTCTCTGATATGATGAATCACCAGGGGGAACGGGCCTCACAAGCTGAACTGAATCGCCGGTTTAGTGAAATCCAGCTTCAGGGAGATCGCTTGGCACGTTCCATGACGATTCGTGAACTGAAGGCGTATAAGCAACTTGTTAAAAGGTTCCTGGAAGAGACCGTTCGTCGCGGTGTATCCATGAAAGAGACAAGGGGTTGGGATCGTCGTGGCAGAGGCAAGCGTTATAAGCTGATTGATGAAATCGACTCCGCTCTGTTATCCATGGCTGATGAACTGCTGGATACAGAAGAAGGAAAAATCTCTCTATTACAACAAGTAGGCGAAATTCGGGGGATGCTTATTAATTTAAGCTTCTGAGGAGGAAGTATGTCCTTTCAACAGATTATGGGTCAACAAGCGGCCAAGCAAATGTTACAAAGCAGTTTGAGACGTCATGCAATAAGCCATGCGTATTTGTTTAGCGGTCCAGCTGGTAGTGGGCAACGGAAGACGGCAATTACCTTTGCCAAGGCAATATTCTGCACAGAGCTTGAAGATGACGCTTGTGGGCAGTGTCTTGAATGCCGTAAGGTGGATCATGGTAACCATCCGGATCTAACCATGCTTGCACCAGATGGAAACAACATTAAAATAGATCAAATCCGGGATCTGCAGCGTATCTTTTCATATCGATCAGAGGCAGGTCATCCCAAAGTATATATTATAGAACAAGCCGAGAAAATGACGGTTCAGGCAGCAAACAGTTTGCTCAAATTTCTGGAGGAACCGCAGGTACCAGCAGTCGGCATCCTAATTACAGATAATGGACAGGCCATGTTGCCAACGATCCGCTCACGCTCCCAATTGGTGCCGTTCAGCGCACTGAATCCGGAAGAGATGCTGCAATCTCTGATCGAGGAAGGGCACCCTGCCAATCTGGCTCGCTCTGCCGTCCATTTAGCGTCAGGATTGGAAGCATGTAGAGAAATTCTCCAGCAGAATTGGTTTGCAGAAATTAGAAACGTAATGTTACAATTAGGGAAGGAGTCCCTGGGTAGAGGAAGTACATCATTGATCTCTGCACAGCAGAAGCTTTTAAAACCGGACTCTCTGAACATCTGGACATGTTGCTTAGTTTGTTCCATCTATGGTTTAGGGACATGCTGTATGTTCAGTACGATAGGCATGAACATATCGTTTTTATAGATCAGTTAGACATGTTATCTCAGTTGGCACATACCCGCAGCACAGAGCAGTGGGTCTCCTATATGGATATGGCCGCAGCATGCAGAAAAAATTGCGTTTCAACGTCAATGGCCAGCTTTGTCTGGAGCAATTTTTGATCGGTTTGGCATAAGACTGGGAGAGGGCAGAGTTAGCTCCAATCATATGCAAACGGTTATAACTTCGGCCGGTTCCCTAAGAAGACGGGGCTTCAGACGAAGTGGGGTTGGCTTACAAGGGGGTTAATTTTTTGTACAGTGTAGTGGGTGTCCGTTTCAAAAAAGCGGGCAAAATTTATTACTTCGATCCCCTGGACCTTCCCATTGAGAAAGAAAACTGCGTTATCGTGGAGACAGCGCGGGGGTAGAGTACGGTAAGGTTGTTGTTGGTAAGAAGGAAGTGGGCGAGTCCGATGTGGTGTTGCCGCTGAAGAAAGTCATCCGCGTTGCGGGCGAGACAGATGCCCGTGTGGTTGATGAGAACAAGCGTGCAGCGAAGGAAGCATTCGGTACTTGTTTAAATAAAATCAAAGACCATGGCCTCAAAATGAAGCTGGTCGATGTGGAATTTACGTTTGATCGCAATAAAATTATATTTTATTTTACAGCTGAAGGAAGAGTTGATTTCCGGGAGCTGGTCAAGGATCTGGCAAGCATATTCCGGACACGAATCGAGCTGAGACAGATTGGTGTACGTGATGAAGCGAAGATGCTTGGCGGAATCGGACCTTGCGGCCGTGTGTTGTGTTGTTCTTCCTGGCTGGGAGACTTTGAGCCGGTATCAATCAAGATGGCTAAAGATCAGAGCCTGTCACTGAATCCGACGAAAATTTCAGGGTTGTGCGGAAGACTCATGTGCTGTCTGAAATTTGAGCATGATAACTATGAAAGTGTGAGAGAAGAACTGCCAGCTGTAGGCAAATTGGTCGTCACCTCATTGGGTGAAGGAAAAGTTGTCGGAATTAATGCCGGTAGCCGCACAGTCCATGTTCAACTGTTCGACATCAGTAAAGTCAAAGAACTTCCGCTGGATGACGTCGTTATCAAGTAAACCATAAAGGTTGCTTCGGGGTGGAAACTTGGAAAAGAAAAATCTGTTTACGCACATTCATGAAATGGAAACCCAACTGGGTCAGTTGCACGGTGATTTAGGAGAGTTAAAAATGATTGTGAAGGAGCTGCTTGAGGATAATCAGCGGCTTACCATCGAGAATGAGCAGTTACGCAAACTGCTCAAACGTGAGGCTCCGGCAGATCTGCCGATCTCCTCAGCACTCGCTCCCGTAGCAAGACCAGCAGGTCCGGCTACAGGTGAAGATGTTGTGGGTGAAGGGTATGATAATCTGGCCCGGTTGTATCACGAAGGCTTCCATATCTGCAACGTCTATTATGGACATCTGCGGACGGAAGGCGATTGTCTGTTCTGCCTGTCTTTTTTGAATAAATGAAGTGACCGTAGGGATCCCCTACGGTTTTTTTCAAGGTTATAAACCTAAACTAAACGAACATGAGATATAGAGTACCGGAGGATGAGCGTAACATATGAAAGCAAATGAAGTTGTGTTACATGAGTCAGAGCGGATTGATGATCTGCTCTCTCATGATCTGAGAATCATTCAAAGTGATGAAGTGTTTAGTTTTTCGATGGATGCCGTATTATTAGCCCGGTTTGCTTCCGTACCTAAACGGGGTCGTGTACTTGATTTGTGTACGGGTAACGGGGTGGTTCCCATTCTGCTTACAACGCGTACGCAGGCTAGTCTGGAAGGGATCGAGATTCAGCCACGTTTGGCTGATATGGCACGTCGCAGTGTGCAATTAAATGCATTGAATGAGTCGATTATGGTTCGTGAAGGTGATTTGCGAGAACTGGTAAAAGAAACAGGACATGCTGTTTACGATGCAATAACGGTTAATCCTCCATACATGCCCCTGAATGGCAGTGATCTCAAGATGAACACACATCAGGCAATGGCACGTCATGAGATCGGATGTACCCTGGAAGAAGTGATACAGGCTTGCAGTCGACTTGTACGTAATGGCGGAAAAGTATCGATGGTTCATCGTCCGCAGCGACTTGCAGAGATTATCTCGCTCATGCGCGAGTATAAGCTGGAGCCAAAGCGGATTCGGATGGTACATCCCCGTGCTCATCTGGAAGCCAACATGGTATTAATTGAAGGAATGAAAGATGGTAAACCAGAAGTAAGGATGCTTCCTCCACTCATTGTCTACAATGAAGAGGGAAATACTGCGAAGAGATTATGGATATTTACTATGGTCAGCAACATGCTGAACGTACTACGAAAGGAGGGCTTTAGATGACTTTGCATATTCAGAAAAGCTATGCGGAGCAACCTGAAGGGTCAGGCAAGCTATATCTGGTTGGAACACCCATTGGTAATCTGGAGGATATGACCTTCCGAGCCATCAAGACATTGCAGAGTTGTGACATCATTGCAGCAGAAGATACACGCCAGACCCGAAAACTGCTGACCCATTTTGAAATTACACCTTCGATGCTGTTTAGTTATCATGAGCATAATAAGGGGGCGAGTGGACCTGAACTGATACGCTATATAATAGAAGGAAAAAATTTGGCACTTGTCAGCGATGCTGGTTTGCCAGCCATTTCGGACCCTGGTTCTGACCTTGTACAGCTTGCACTGGAGGCAGGAATAACGGTCATTCCCATCCCTGGACCAAACGCTGCGTTGTCTGCTCTGATCGTGTCCGGATTACCGACGGAGCGTTTTACATTCGGCGGTTTTTTGCCGCGGGAGAAAAAGGACATGCGAAAAGTGCTGGAGGCTTTTGACGAATCCAACGGGACTTTGTTATTTTATGAATCGCCTCACCGTATTCGGAAAACATTAGTCCACCTCGAAGAAATTCTGGGTGATCGCTCGATTGTCCTGGCTCGTGAACTAACCAAGCGTCATGAGGAATTCGCAAGGGGCACTGTGAAGGAATGTATAGATTGGCTTGAAGAACATCCGCCTCTTGGCGAGTACTGTTTGCTGGTAGAAGGCATTAAGGAAGAGGAGCGTAAGGCTGAACGCGAAGCATGGTGGCAGCTCATGTCACTAGCGGATCATGTCAGCCATTATGAGGGTGA
Organism: Paenibacillus sp. OVF10; assembly: GCA_022836915.1. Lineage (GTDB taxonomy): Bacteria > Bacillota > Bacilli > Paenibacillales > Paenibacillaceae > Paenibacillus. Next base: position 691,992 of record CP094668.1, read on the forward strand.
AGGATATAACCGTAAAGATGCAATGAAAAAAACGGCTACCGATCGCGGCCTGACAAAGCGTGATGTATATAATGCATTAATCGAGCAGTGATCTAACCAAATATCTTCTGTTGTGGGGAACATAACTTGAAAAGAAGCTTATATCCAACCTTAGTGGAATATTAAAAAGAGCAGAGTGGCTCAGAAAAATTCCAAACAAAATTTATCGTTCTCTTCCGGTTCGCGTGTGACAGAATCTTTTTGGGTAATGGAACCCATAACAAGGCAAAAAATACCTTCCGCGGTGGGGTTCACACCGGGAAGGTCATTAAGGAATATTAAAAAGGTTAGAAATAACAATTTAGATAAGTCCAGTATACCTGGTTTTTCTTATTTTGTCACAGGTGCAGGGATTTCGGAAATACATTCGTTACAAACAATTTTACCTTTGAAGTAAGTAACGTTCTCTGCATTACCACAGAAGATACAAGCAGGCTCATATTTTTTCAACATGATGCGCTCGCCGTCAACATAGATTTCCAGAGCATCTTTTTCACCAATACCGAGTGTACGGCGCAATTCAATTGGAATAACTACCCGTCCCAGTTCGTCCACTTTTCTTACAATACCTGTTGATTTCATCATTATAATCAGTGCTCCTCTCAGCTAACTATCATTGTCATTATTCGACATTATTTTATGTTTTATGATACTCATCATACCAACGATTCCCAAATCAGTCAACCTTAAAATTAGCTTAAAATTAAGGCTGTTTTTCACAAGGTTACTGGTGGTAAGGGATTGGAAGCTGTTTTTCGCATTTAAACCTCAATGTCAGCTTTGTCGATTTGGAAAACGACAAAACTACTTCATTCGACAAAGTTCGTCATAACGTGTCGAATCTTAGGTGAATCGTAGAGTTCAAAGCGTTAATATAAAAGAAATTAAAGGAGTGAGTCGACATGGAACAACGTTTAACGGAAGAGAAAGTATTCAAAGATCCGGTACATAATTATATCCACGTGCAAGATCCGGTTATATGGCAGTTAATTAACACCCCGGAATTTCAGCGTTTACGCCGGATTCGTCAGCTGGGTACTTCTTACCTTACATTTCACGGAGCAGAGCATAGTCGGTTCTCACATTCACTAGGTGTTTATGAGATCACACGCAAGATCATCTCTCAATTTGAAAGAAGTCATTATTCGGATTGGCCGAAGGAAGAAAAGATTGTAGCTCTTTGTGCAGCTCTACTTCATGATCTCGGGCATGGGCCATTCTCTCATTCCATTGAGGAAGCTTTTGACATGAATCACGAAGATTGGACTTGTCGCATTATTACAGGTGATACCGAAGTAGGGGCGATCTTAAGACGGTATGCTCCTGATTTTCCTGACAAAGTAGCGTCTGTCATTCAAAAAACGTATGAAAAGCCGATTGTGGTGAACTTGGTGACCAGTCCGCTTGATGCAGACCGAATGGATTATTTGCTCAGGGATGCCTATTTTACAGGTGTAAATTACGGCACGATTGACCTTGATCGTATCCTTCGGATGCTGCGTCCTTATCATGGGCGGATTGTAGTCAAGGAGTCAGGCATGCATGCTGTGGAGGATTACCTAATGTCTCGGTATCAGATGTATTGGCAGATTTACTTCCATCCGGTGACTCGTAGTTCTGAAATTATATTGCGGCAAATATTCAAGCGAGCGAAAACACTCATACAGCATGGTTTTCAATTCCGCTTCATGATTGATCCACTCCCTCAACTATTTGAAGGAGAATTATCCGTAGATGAATATTTGCAGTTGGATGAAGCATTAATTCAGACGGCATTTACGCAGTGGCGCAAGGAGGACGATACTGTTCTGAGTGAGTTATGCGAACGTTTTATGGATCGCAAGTTATATAAGTATGTAGAGCTTGAACAGGTCGACTTGACAATGATGGAAGAGATTCGGGAAGCTTTTGTACAGGCTGGTCTCGATCCCGAATATGATCTTGAAATTGATTTTCCTTCGGATAATCCGTATGATGTGTTTCGTCCGGATGAATCCACAGATAAGCAGATTCTTCTTCTGGATCGACAGGACAATTTACGTGAGTTGTCAGAAGTATCTGACATTGTCCGTTCCATCAGTGGGCTTCACCGAGGGAAACATCATTTGTATTACCCGCAAAACAAGGTGGATGCGATTATTCACGAATTACCGTCACATATACGCCCCTATTTCTTGTAATCGTGTGGGTATAATCCGATGAAGAATTTCGATATCAAAACACTTTCTAAAAGAGCTATTTTTCATGATACAGTAATCTGCTTTAATGGGGAGTATATGTAGATCGACATAATTTTGTAAATGCAAGCAGGTAGAATGGGTACAATCAGCAATATATAGATCAGAATATCCGTATATCTTCTATATATTGTAGTTGTGAAGAAACAAACGTAATGATGTAATACACAGATACCCAAAATGTTTTATGTATGAGTCATTGAATTATTGAATTTTACAAATTGAATTTTGAAAAAGAAGATAGTCGTTATTTCGACATGAAGGGAGATACAAACATGATGCTGTTCGACACACATACACATCTGGATGCACCACAATTCGACGAGGACCGCGAGGACATGATTCAGCGTGCTGTGGATGCAGGAGTTGGTCGCATGATCAACATTGGCTTTAACCGGGAGACGATTCCAACTACGATGAAACTCGCTGAAACATATGACTTTATCTATGCAGCTGTAGGGTGGCATCCAGTAGATGCGATCACTATGCAGGAGGGTGATTTGGAGTGGATTGCATCTTTATGCAAGCATGAAAAAGTGGTTGCGATCGGTGAGATTGGATTGGATTATCATTGGGATACTTCACCGAAGGAAATACAGCATCGCGTATTACGACAACAAATTGCTTTGGCTCGTGAAGTGAACATGCCAATTGTCATTCATAATCGGGATGCACATGAGGATATCATAAGAATTTTGCGTGAAGAGAAAGCGAGTGAAGTTGGTGGTGTGATGCACTCGTTCTCGGGCAGCTGGGAAACAGCGAAAAGTTGTCTCGATATGGGCTTCCATCTCTCCTTCGGAGGACCGATCACATTCAAAAATGCAAAGCAGCCCAAAGAGGTACTGGAGAAGGTTCCTATGGACCGGTTTTTCATTGAAACAGATGCTCCATATTTGACACCTCACCCTTATCGTGGGAAACGAAATGAGACAGCGCATGTACGTCTGGTTGCAGAGGCAGCTGCGGAAATTAAAGGCATTTCGGTGGAGGAAATTGCTGCAATAACAACCAAAAATGCCATGGAACGATTTGGAATTCGTTAAAAAAACGAGCAAATGAGGTGAAAAAGGCAGGTAAGCGGAGTTAATTTGCCCTTTGATTCAAATAAATCAAGAATATTACAATATTTTAACCAAATATTCAGAAAAACGTACTTGATCAACGCTTTACAACATGCATCAAAACAGGATATCATCTTTTCAGTGAATTGTTGTGCGGAAAATTGGACAGATGTTCGGGGGATGAACAAAGGGACACTTTCCGATGAAACAACATTACTTTCATGAATCAGTCTCGCTGAGTCTCCGTTAACGGAGAGCGGGGGAACCAATAGGGCTTAAACATCGGTGTATTTGGCCGATGCGCAACGTTCGCTGACCCAAAAGCAGCGAAGGGAACTGCGAAGCCGTATTTGATTTCTTCTTTGGGTCTCGGGGTGAATTCAAGGGCGTCCGCCATGAGCGGGTGACCCAAGATAGGGCGGCTCTCTTTCGCCCGAACCCGACAGCTAACCTCGCAAGCGGAAAAGAGAGGCAACCTCGTGCATGAATTTCCGATATTCAAAATCATTCGGAAGCCACGAAAGAGTTCCTCTTACACTCTTTCTTTGGCTTTTTTGTTTTTGAATAAAAGAAATATTGTCATCATACGGTAGGTATTCAGGAGGATGACATCATGTTGCGAAGATTGATTCATGGTGCAGAACCGGATTATGTTGGTCCGATCTGTGTTCTGTAGAAAATTTGGTATAGTCACGTCAAAGACATCATGCATTACTTTAGACGGCGAGGCTATGAAGGAGGACGGAGAAGTGGGCACATTCCAACCAGAAGAGACCCATGAGTCACGATCATCCAGTAAGTCTTTCGCGTTGCGGTGGAAGCATGAGAACATGCGTCAAATGGCATTGATCGCGATTTTCTCAATTGCGCTTACAATCATGATCTTGTTAGTCGTTTACGGTCAGGCCGGGAAACAAATTTCACTGGTTATTGATGGCAAGGCTCAGGTGGTAGAGACTCGTACAGGAATGCTTCAGGAAATGCTGGAGGAGCAGTCGATCACAGTCAGCCCTCACGATAAGGTATCCATGTCCATGAATGGGGCGATTACAGATGGAGACCGAATCGTTATTGAGCGGGCCGTTCCAGTTAACATTACGGCAGACGGAGACACCAAGACTCTGTATACAACCGATTCATCGGTAGAAGATGCAATCCAAAAATCAGGTATTCAAGTTGAAAGTAATGATAAAGTGTATCCGGCGCTTGGCACTGCGATCAAAGCGGAGATGAAGATCCGTGTAGTGCGCGTAACAAAGCGTACAGTGGATGTAGAGCAACCGATCGCTTACAAAGTCATTAAAACGGCTGACCCTAGCTTGTACAAAGGGGATAACCGTGTCGTTGTGAACGGCAAAGAAGGCACAATTGTGCAGCATATCGAAAAGGTATTTCAGGATGGAGAATTGGTCTCCAAAAAATGGTCGGCAAATCTGTCGCGAATAATCGTGTAGATAAAGTGATCGCTGTCGGCACCAAAGCAAAACCGGTCGTGAAAGAACCTGAGATTCAGACCGTATCGGCTCAAACTTCAACAACCAAAAAGGCTACAACAACGAACTCGAAGAAAACATCTGCCTCGGGCAGCAAAGTGATTACCGTATCCGGGACTTCTTTTAAATACTCTAAAGTACTTAAAAATGTATCCATGACTGCCTACTCTTCCGAAGAGCCGGGCATTGGTACTAAAACAGCTTCCGGTACTCGTGTAACGGAAGGGCGCACCATTGCGGTTGATCCCAAAGTCATTCCAATTGGCTGGTGGGTATATATCGAAGGTCTGGGATTCCGTCGTGCGGAAGATACAGGCGGTGCCATCAAAGGCAATAAAATTGATGTATATTATGACAGTGTGAAGCATGCCCTGAATTTTGGACGTAAAAAAGGCAAGACGGTCTACGTGATCGGTCCGGTGAAGCCGGAAGCGAACTAAAATCGTTTTACTTTGAAATGGGAATGCTATAAAATAGTTGCATGAATGATTCATGCGGAATATGCGGCGGAGGAGTCTGAATTCAGTCTCCCCGCCGTTTGGCAGAGAAGAGGATATTCCTCTTCTTTTTGCGTTAGAAAGGAAGAAATGGAACATGATAAAAGAAGTCATTGTGGTGGAAGGCCGTGACGATACGGTAGCTATCCGTCGGGCCGTTGAAGCCGATACAATAGAAACAGGTGGATCAGCCATCAACCAACGCATTCTGAAGCGGATTGCGCTTGCTCAGGAGAGACGGGGAGTCATTGTACTGACAGATCCGGATCATGCTGGCGAACGCATTCGTAAAATTATTGCGAATAAGGTCCCTGGCTGTAAACATGCCTTCATTCCGGAGGCCGATGCAACACGCAAAGGTGACATTGGGGTGGAGAATGCCTCACCGGAGGCGATCCGTCATGCTCTGGCGCGTGTACATACTTCATACGAAGGTGCTCCGAGCCTGATCGATTGGGAGGACCTGATCGCGGCAGGACTTATTGTGCATCCGCAGGCTGCTGCACGTCGCATGGAGATGGGCAATCTGCTGGGCATCGGTTATTGTAACGGGAAGCAGTTCCACAAACGTCTCAGTGTATTTCAGATTACACGGGAAGAGTTCTCTACAGCATTAGCGCAAATTGAACGTGAAGGATTGTGAGCATATGAAGGATATGGAAGAGACGATAGAAATTGCAACGCCCAAGCGAACCAAAGAGATTATTCAAAGACACGGATTCTCATTTAAGAAAAGTCTGGGTCAGAACTTTCTGATCGATCAAAATATACTGAACAAAATTGTTAATGCAGCCGATTTGGACGAGTCCAAGGGCGCGTTAGAGATCGGGCCGGGTATTGGAGCCCTTACGGAGCGACTGGCTCGGGTAGCCGGTCCTGTCACAGCCGTAGAGATTGATCAGCGCTTGATCCCAATCCTAGGAGAAGTGATGCAGCCTTATTCGAATGTACGTGTTCATCATGGGGATGTGCTGAAGCTTGATCTGGCTGAGCTGTTTAATACGGATTTTGCATCCGTGGACAAAGTCAGTGTTGTGGCTAACCTGCCTTATTATGTAACGACTCCAATCATGATGAAACTGCTGGAAGAGAAGCTGCCGGTAGACAGCATTGTTGTCATGATCCAAAAGAAGTGGCTGAACGGATGGCTGCTGCACCGGGATCAAAAGACTACGGCAGTCTGAGCATCGCAGTTCAGTACTACAGTATGCCGGAGCTTGTGTGCATTGTGCCTCCTACGGTCTTCATTCCGCAACCTAATGTGGAATCAGCTGTCATTAAGCTAAAAGTGCGTGAGCAACCACCAGTGGAGATTCCGGATGAAGCACACTACTTCGAAGTGGTACAGGCTTCTTTTGCCCAGCGGAGAAAAACAATCTCAAACAACCTGAAGGCACGCTTCTTCACAAAAGAGAACCGGGAACAGGCAGACGTTCTGCTGGAGCAGGCAGGCATTCAACCGTCCCGACGTGGAGAGACGTTGAGTCTGCAAGAGTATGCCACACTCAGCACCGTAATGTGGGAAGCAGGGGTACGTGCAGCGCTGTAAAATTTGAATGAACCAAACCGGGTCTCTGCCCATACGATGGGGTAGAGGTGATTACGTTGATGAATATCGGAGACTTGGTCGTTCGGAAGTCATACGGCGGCGATGTGACTTTTCGGGTGGAAGGCCTCCAGTTGGATGCTGCGGTCATTAAAGGGACTGAGTTCCGGCTGATTGCCGATTCCCCGGTGGACGATTTGATAAAGGTTCCCTACGAACCACAAAGCGCCAAGACCAGACAGGCGCATATTAAAGCACATCAGACCCTGTCCCGTCTGCAGCAGAATCGTATGGAACAGGCTGAGCGGAATCGGGAAGGTCTGGTACAAGATTGGTCTGCTCAGCAGGAACCGGCTTATTTTGAAATGCCTGGAAAGGTGCTTCATCTGGATGGAGATCCGAACTATTTGAAAAAAGTATGGATCTCTATGAGCAACTTCGTGTGCCCGCAGAGGGACAATATGTCCATGAATCGGCAATGGCAGATACCTTATACCGTTTATTACCCAAAGTACGTCCGGATATCGTGGTCATTACGGGTCATGATGGGGTGCTAAAGACACGTCAGCCCTATGACTTATATAGTCTTGGTAGCTATAAGAACTCGCAAAATTTTGTGTCGGCCATTCAGGTGGCCAGACAATATGAACGCCATCTGGACGCCCTCACTATTGTGGCAGGGGCCTGTCAGTCCCATTTTGAGGCACTGCTGCGCGCTGGAGCGAACTTTGCCAGTTCTCCAGGCAGAATTCTCATTCATGCACTTGACCCGGTCTATGTGGCAGCCAAGGCCTCCTTCACCTCTGTGCGGGATACGGTCAATATGAGTGATGTTCTGCACAATACCATCAGTGGTAGCCAGGGTGTGGGTGGTGTCGAGACACGGGGAGTTACCGGGTAGGTCTGCCTGGGCTGAATGATTTATCTACGCTAAAAGTGAACCCGTCGGCAGTCTGATGTAGGCCATTTAAAGTCCCAATTTGGGGCTTTTTTTGTTTGCAAAAAAATTCATTGACAACAACTTTTTGATGCTGATATAATAATTAGTTTTGATTTGACAATGACTGTAAAATCCGGTATAATGGACAAGAAAAGAGGTGGTCGTCGACAATGGCTAAAAACACGCTGTTGGATATCAAACGCAATCTCGATGCACATATTGGTCAGAAAATTATGTTGCGGGCTAATGGTGGCCGCCGTAAGACCATTGAGCGTACGGGTGTATTGGAAGAAACGTACCCTTCTGTTTTTATTGTTAAGCTTGATGAGGAGCAAGAAACCTTCAAGCGAGTATCTTATAGTTATGCGGATATACTTACGGAGTCGGTGGAAGTCATGGTTTATGACCCGGGCAGCCAGACGCATAGCTCCTATATGGAGACGTAAGTATCGATTTACAGGCGATTCGCCCCACAAGGCGGATCGCTTTTTTGTTTTTAAACACCAATTCGCCCTTAACGTAACCCATACATACTCAGGAATGAGCGAGGAACGGTCGCGGCATACTATATGGACAGGTGAAGGGACAGTTTCTTAAGCAATGCAGGAAACTGAATTTGGCCTGATGGCAAGATGTCCAAAACGTGAACGAACTCATCACATTATGAAGGATACTTTGGAGGAGGATGGTTCATGAGTCGCAGAAGAAGAAGTGTCATGTCAGAGGATCTGAAGAATGAGCTTGCGAAAGACCTTGGCTTCTATGATACGGTCCAACAGGAAGGCTGGGGTGGAATCAAAGCCAAGGATGCAGGAAACATGGTGAAAAGAGCCATTCAACTTGCTGAGCAGGCTGCCCGCAAATCTTAATCCGGTTCAAGCAGACTGAAAAGCGGGGAAATCCGTCAGGAACAACCCCGCTTTTTCCCCTTAGATGCGGAATAGAAATGACTTGACAGCCCCATTTTGATATAATATGTTAAGTTGTCTTAGGGAAAAGGTGAGGACGGGTGAACGCCTTGAAAATTTACGAAAAAGCGCCTGCTAAAATTAATTTGATGCTGGACGTTTTACATAAAAGAAGCGATGGATTCCATGAAGTTGAAATGATCATGACCATGGTCGATCTGGCTGATCGACTGGAAATGTCGGAGCTGCCGCGAGATACTATTTTCATCTCCAGTCAGGCGGGTTATATTCCGCTGGACGAGAAGAATCTGGCTTTCCAGGCAGCCAGACTCATTAAGGAGCGCTATAACGTGCGTACGGGCGTCCATATTCATCTGGATAAAAAGATTCCAGTTGCAGCCGGACTTGCCGGGGGCAGCAGTGATGCAGCAGCAGCGCTGCGTGGATTGAACCGTCTGTGGCGGTTGAATATACCGGATCACGAACTGCAGGAGCTTGGAGCTGAACTCGGGTCGGATGTTCCATTCTGTATCACAGGAGGGACTGCACTTGCTACAGGCCGTGGTGAGAAGTTAACTCCCATTCCTAATCCGCCGCAATGCTGGGTGATTCTGGCCAAGCCTCCGATCAATGTGTCTACAGCCGATGTCTACGGACGGTTCCGCAGTGACAAGATTGTTCGTCATCCGAGTGCGGCTAAAATGGAGCAGGCTATTCGCAGCCAATCATTTACGGAAGTATGTAACCAGATGGGCAATGTACTTGAAGATGTAACGTTGAAACTGTATCCGGAAGTTCAGCATCTGAAGGATGCCATGATTCGATTGGGTGCAGACGGCGTGTTAATGTCCGGTAGCGGTCCAACGGTATTTGGGCTGGTCTCCAAAGAATCGAAGGTTGCCCGGGTATACAATGGTCTGCGTGGTTTCTGTAAAGAAGTGTACGCTGTACGTATGTTGACGTAAAATTCGCTTTTATAATGTACAAACACGTATAAAGGTGGTATATTTTTAAATAATTATTCGGATTTGGATGTTTCCGTGATCGTGAGGATGGATCTCTGTGAAGAAGTTAAAACGAAGCGCAAGGCTGGTTGAAATGACGCAATACTTATTGTCCAGACCGCATACGGTTATTCCGTTGACCACATTTGCCGAACGTTATGGTGCCGCAAAGTCTTCAATTAGTGAAGATTTGGCGATTATCAAGGAAGTGTTCGAAGAAGGTGGGTCAGGAGAACTGCATACACTGGCTGGAGCAGCCGGGGAGTAAGATGGATTCCGAAGGTATCCCGAGAACTGGCACTGGCATTTGCGGAGCGGCTCTCGACCCAGCTCGCGCAACCTGATCGGATCTTGCCTGGAGAATACCTGTACATGTCAGACTTGCTTGGTCAGCCCGCATTGATGAATGAAGCCGGCAAGATCTTTGCAACGGCCTTTGGCAATATGAATATTGATGTGGTTATGACGGTAGAAACCAAAGGAATTCCACTGGCTTATGCGACTGGAGCCCAGCTCAACCTGCCTGTCGTGCTCGTACGCAGGGACCATCAGGCTACAGAAGGATCGGCCGTAAGTATCAATTATGTATCCGGGTCCCATAAAAGTCTGCATACCATGTCCCTCTCTCGTCGGGCGATGCGTGAGCATTCCAGAGTACTTATTGTGGATGACTTCATGAAGGCTGGGGGAACGGTGCAAGGAATGATCGATCTTTTGGCCGAGTTTAATGCTACTGTTGCCGGGGTAGGGGTACTGGTGGAATCTGGTTCTGTAGATTCAGAAGAACGTCTGTTAACTGATTACGTATCTCTGGCGAAACTGACAGCGGTTGATGCTAAGAGCAGACAGATTTCCGTCAAGCCTGGTAACTATTTTGACCTGTAGAAAGATGACGAATGTTATGTCGTTAAAAGGTCTTTTCCATCGACCTGGCACTAACGTTGTCGAATTGTGTATTAAATAAAAAAATTCCTGAAATTAGGAAATTTTTGTGGTTATAAAAAGAAGGAGTTCGTATATGCTGTGTGGAATTATACACCAAGTTCTGATGGAAAAAGGTGGTGAACACACACATGCAAATTACGGATGTCAGACTCCGCCGTGTTAACTCGGAGGGAGAATGAAGGCTATCGCATCCATTACCATCGATAACGAATTCGTCGTTCATGACATTCGTGTCATTGATGGTAACAACGGAATGTTTGTTGCTATGCCGAGCAAACGTACTCCTGATGGAGAGTTCCGTGATATCGCCCACCCGATCTCTTCCGGTACGCGTGAGAAGATTCAGGCAGCAGTTTTGACTGAATACGATCGTGCGGCAACTGAGGAAGAAGTCATTGAAGAAGGTGCCTGAGAACATTATTGGGGTTCGAAGGAAAAGAGAGCCATGTCTTATGGCTCTCTTTTCTTTTTGACCGGAATAAGATATATTCAGTATTGAGTTTATTAGCAGAGAACAAAAAGCGCATCGTGCGCTTGGTGGCAGGGCGGCATCTTAGGAATCATCGGGATTCGGTTAAGCTCGCAGGTACACGGCGTATACATATAGGTCACGATTCGTTGGTGTCCGCGTTGTTACGTGTGATTACAGAGACAGCAGGCGATGAACAGGACCGGCTTGAAGCCGGCTGAACGATACTCATTGGATATAGATCAGCAATGCATTTCAATGGGATTTTCAGAACAGGAGGTCGTTAATTTTGAAACGAATGGCAATCGTTCTTGCCGCAGGGCAAGGAAAACGAATGAAATCAAAATTGTACAAAGTACTGCATCCCGTATGCGGTAAACCTATGGTTGGACATGTGCTGGATGCAGCACTCAGCGCAGGCGTTGAACGCAGTGTAGTTGTAGTCGGTCATGGTGCCGAAGCGGTGCAGTCATTTTTGGGTTCCAGAGCAGAGTATGCACTCCAGGCAGAACAACTGGGTACAGGTCATGCAGTGAAGCAGGTTAAATCTTTGCTTGGCGGCGAGACAGGTTCTACAATTGTGGTCTGTGGAGATACACCGCTTGTGACCAGTGAGACGTTGGAAGGTCTGATGAAGCTGCATGAGAGCAGCGGAGCAGCAGCCACAGTTCTTACGGCTCAGTTGGACAATCCCAAAGGTTATGGCCGCGTCATTCGCGGAGAAGATGGATCTGTACAACGGATTGTGGAACAAAAGGATTGCACAGAGCAGGAAGATGCTGTGAATGAGATTAACACAGGCACATACTGTTTTGATAATGCAAAATTGTTCGCTGCCTTGGAAAAAGTGACAAACCAGAACGCTCAGGGAGAGTATTATCTCACAGACGTAGTTGGCATTTTCCGCAATGATGGAGAAGTGGTTGAAGCTTACATGTCGGATGACATCGCAGAATCCATCGGGGTTAATGACCGACTTGCACTTTCGCAAGCCGAAGCCTTCATGCGTGAACGTCTTGCCGTACGCCATATGTTGAACGGTGTTACAATCATTGATCCGTCATCGACATATATCGGAGCGGATGTTACGATTGGATCAGATACAGTTTTGTATCCGGGGACGATTCTCAAAGGCACAACTTCCATCGGTGAAGCATGTCATATTGGTCCTCAGGCAGATGTGGAAGACAGCATTATTCAGGACGGAGTTACGATTAAACATTCGGTAGTATCCAATGCCGAGGTTGGTTCTGATGCAACGGTAGGTCCATTTGCTAATTTGCGTCCAGGGACTAAACTGGGTCGCAACGTAAAAATTGGTGACTTTGTTGAAGTGAAAAATGCTACAATTGATGAAGGTTCCAAAGTATCTCATCTCAGCTATATCGGAGATGCCAAAGTAGGGAAAAACGTAAATGTTGGATGCGGGGCAATAACTGTCAATTATGATGGTTATAATAAAGCTGTGACAACGATTGAAGATGATGCTTTTGTAGGCAGCAACGTCAATCTGATTGCACCGATTACGGTAGGAAAAGGCGCTTATGTGGTTGCTGGCTCCACCGTTACCCATTCCGTTCCCGAGAATGATCTGGCTATTGCTCGTCCACGTCAGGAGAATAAACCTGGTTATGCGGAGAAGATTCGCGGACGTGCCAAAGCCAAGAAACAAAATGCCAAACCCCAATAAGGGGTTTTGATAACAAGATTGCCTCCCGAAGATCGGGGAGGTGCCGACATGTCGCAGACGCTTATTGATTCCAATGAACCAGCACGGAGGGTTTTTATTTTATGACTTATTTTGATTCGAAATTAAAAATATTTACTTGCAATTCTAACCCCAAGCTTGCCCATCAAATTGCTGATTATATCGGGATCCCTATGGGTGAATCTCATACAACCAGCTTTAGTGATGGCGAGATTCAAGTGAAACTCTCCGAGAGTGTTCGGGGTTGTCACGTTTATATCGTGCAGTCCACTTGCTTGCCGGTTAATGATAACCTGATGGAAATGCTCGTTATGATTGATGCACTCAAACGGGCATCTGCCAAGACGATTAACGTCGTTATTCCTTACTATGGCTATGCAAGACAGGATCGCAAGGCACGTTCACGTGACCCGATTACAGCGAAACTGGTTGCTAACCTTATTGAAAAAGCGGGTGCAACCCGTGTCATCGCGATGGACTTGCATGCAATGCAAATTCAGGGATTCTTCGACATTCCGGTTGACCATTTGCTCGGCGTGCCAATTCTGGCTCAATATTTCCGGTCGAAACAGATCGAAAATCCAGTTGTCGTGTCGCCTGACCACGGTGGCGTAGTGCGTGCACGTAAATTGGCTGATTTCCTGAATGCACCCCTGGCGATTATCGATAAACGTCGTCCTGAGCCAAATGTGAGCGAAGTGATGAACATTATCGGTAACATCGAGGGTAAAACAGCCATCCTGATCGATGACATTATTGACACGGCGGGAACGATTGTACTGGGAGCGAATGCTCTGATGGAAGGCGGCGTAAAAGAAGTATACGCGTGCTGTACTCACCCGGTATTGTCCGGACCTGCGATGGAACGTTTGGAGAATGCACCATTGAAGGAAGTTATCGTAACGGATACCATTCCAATTACGCATGCTAATCCGACAAGCAAACTCAAAGTGTTGTCTGTAGCGCCTTTGCTCGGAGAAGCGATTATCCGGGTTCATGAGGAATTGTCAATCAGCAAGCTGTTTGAAATTGAATAAGGATGTCTGCATAAAGTAGTAGAGGGGTTACGTTTTCCGGTTCAATGGAAAATGTAACCCCTGTCGGCGTGCCGTTTTTATTAATAGTGAAACAGACGCTGGTCAGTCCATATAATTTGAACTACTACTTTACACAATAACGGAGAGGGCAGAAAAGATCTGAAGAAGTGAAGCGTTCGCCTTTATCACCGGATTTTCCCTTTGAAAAGTGAATCAAAAAATCTGGGGATAACAGCGATCGGAAGATGTTTCTGCACGCGCAGTGATCCAGTGTAAAATGGTTCGTTCATCTTATATGGTTAATACCCGGGGCGGGAGATAAATCGGAAACGACGCCGATGAAAAAGCGTGTCGGCAATTTCGACGAATTGATTATCGAAACGTGTGATTAGACCAATCTCAATATGGGTGTCGCGGTCGTATACCTGTACAGGTACGTGATATTCGAGATGATAGATAAAATCGCTATGTTGAGTCAGTTGTCCATTGTCTTCGCGCAAAACCCGCTCACCTTCCTGGGTCGATAAAATATGAACTGTAAATACTACAGTAAATCGATCTTTACTTTCCTGATATTATATGAAATATAAGATTCGAAGTCTATGCCTCACCTCAGGCTAATCCGAAGGAGGGAACAAGATGAAGTGGATTGTCGGACTTGGAAATCCAGGCTCGAACTATGCCAAAACCCGTCATAATATCGGTTTTATGGCACTGGATCGGTTGGCTGATCGTCATAATATCTCTATCACACAGAGTAAATGTAAGGCGCTGATTGGAGAAGGTAATATTGGCGGTGTGAAAACCGTACTGATCAAACCAATGACCTATATGAACTTGTCTGGTGAATCGGTTCGAGCATATATGGATTTTTATAAAGTTAGTCTTGAAGATCTGATTGTTGTGTACGACGACATGGATACAGAGATTGGCAAAGTCAGATTGCGTTACCAAGGTAGTGCAGGCGGACATAATGGAATCAAGTCCATTATTCAGCATACCGGTACACAGCAGTTTAACCGGGTGCGCATGGGAATATCCCGGCCTGAACCAGGACATGCCATTGTTGATTATGTACTGTCGACATTCATGAAGAAAGAAAAGGAAGCCCTTGATCAGACCATTGAGCAAACGTGTGATGCCCTGGAGCATAGCTTGACTCATACGTTTGAACAAACAATGGCGAAGTTTAACGGTTAATTTTGTAAGACATACTGGTAAAATGATCATACAAGACGGGTTCGATTCAGCCATACTGGACATACTGGATGTATAAACCATGTTCAGGAGGCATAAACATGTCAGTGAATTACGTATGTAGGCATTGCCGTACCTTTATTGGACGAATCGATTCTGCCCGGATAACGGAAGTGGAGCTTGGCTTTCATTTCTTGACCCCCGACGAGCGGAGGGATATAATAGCGTATAATTCCGGTGGTGACATTACCGTTCGGATTACATGTGATTACTGTAAGGAAGCCCTGGAGCACAATCCGGAGCTTAGCCTGCTCGCGAGTCCGCTTCAGTAGACATCGCCCGTACAGGATCGAATGACAGTTGAGGGCGGTTGCGTAATAACGCTCCACCTTTTATAGCCTTGGCAGCCTGCTGAGGCTTCTTTTCAGTTTGCATGAAAGCCATGGCTATCTCGAAATTAGGCTCAGCCGCATCAACAGATGTGGCAATGTTGCGAGTAATCCGATATGATGAAACAGGACAAAAAGGAATTTGTATCCATTTTAATAGTGATGCTACGCGTATGCGTGAGATAATCAAGTAAGTTATAAGAGAGGTGCCCCTTTTGTTACAAGCACTTATACAGGCTTTTTCCAAAGATCCGGACTTCGGGTCCATTACAGCCGGAATCAAGTCCGGCATGAAGGAACAATTGGTTTCGGGTCTATCCGGCTCGGCGCGTCAGATTATGCTGGCTGCTCTGCATCAGGAAATGAACCGACCATTGCTCGTAGTAACACATAATATGTTTTCAGCTCAAAAAATTGCAGAAGATTTACAGGAAGCGCTTTCACCTGATCAGGTGTTAATCTATCCTGCCAACGAACTTGTCGCTGCGGAAGCTGCTGTTTCCAGCCCGGAAACATTGGGTCAGCGTATTGATGTGTTGGTCCGCTGCGCCCAGGGATTCAGGGGCGTTGTTGTTATTCCTTTTTCCGGGGTAAGACGTTATGTTCCGCTTCCGGAAGTGATGGCCAATGCTCGAATTTTGATTAAACAGGGCAACACACTTCAACTGGACTCCTTCCTGCTGGAGATGGTAAAGCTCGGATATGAGCGTGTGGAGCGCGTAGAATCTCGTGGTGAGATGAGTGTACGCGGAGGTATCATCGATTTCTATCCGGTTACTTCATCGATCGCATATCGAGTGGAGTTATTTGATGACGAAATCGATTCCATTCGGACATTTGACCCGGCCGATCAGCGTTCAATTGAACGGATTGAAGAGATTACGGTTTTGCCATGCAAGGAATTAATTGCAGATCGTGAGCGGATGGAAAAGGCTGCCGATGCGGCTGCTCTTTTGCTCGAACAACAGCTGGAGAAAATGACGGACCGGCAGGCGAAGCTGCGTCTTCGTGAAGAAATTCACCGGGAGATTGAGCTTTTGCGGGAGCACGTGTATTTCTCCGAAATGTATAAATATATCTCTCCGCTCTATCCGGAGAATAAAACGATTTACGACTATATGCCAGAAGATACCCTGCTGGTCCTTGATGAACCTGCCAGACTATCGGAGACATCCAAACAGCTGGACCGTGATGAATCGGAGTGGAATCTGCATCTGATGCAAAACGGAAAAACACTTCCGGATCTTCCATTATCCGCCGACGGTGATGAACTGTTGTATGAGCGTTCATTCCAGACGCTGTTTATGTCGATCTTTTTGCGTCAGGTTCCACATACCCAACCACAGAACATTCTGAACTTCATCAGTCGTGGCATGCAGGATTTCCATGGACAGATGAATGTTCTGAAGGCAGAGATGGAGCGCTGGCAGAAGGCCGGAGTTCAAGTGCTCATGCTGGCGAACGGTGAGGAGCGACTCGAGCGGATGCGCCGGGTACTGATGGACTATGATATTCCAGAGCCAGAGATGATGATTGGTAACTTGCAAACGGGATTTGAAATGCCGTCCATTCATTTGGCTGTCGTGACCGAGGGCGAGATGTTCTCGCAAAAACAGCGTAAAGTACGCAAACCGATTCGGAATGTAGACAATGCTGAACGGATCAAATCCTATAGCGAGCTAAAAGTGGGCGATTATGTCGTTCACCAGAACCACGGGATTGGTAAGTACCTGGGAATTGGCACCCTCGAGGTTGGCGGTATTCATAAGGACTACATGCATATTCTCTATGCGGGTGGAGACAAACTGTCTGTACCTATTGAGCAGATCGATCTGATTCAGAAATATGTTGGTTCCGAAGAAAAAGAACCGAAAATATACAAGCTGGGCGGCAATGAGTGGACACGGGTTAAAAATAAAGTCCGCACATCCGTACAGGATATTGCTGATGATCTGATTAAGCTGTATGCAGAGCGTCAGACCTCCAAAGGGTTTGGATTCGACAAGGATTCTGCGGAGCAGCAAGAGTTTGAGGACATGTTCCCTTATGATGAGACACGTGATCAGGTGCGTGCGATCGAAGAAATCAAGAAGGACATGGAACAAAACCGTCCAATGGATCGTTTATTGTGTGGGGATGTTGGTTACGGCAAAACCGAGGTGGCTATTCGGGCTGCATTTAAAGCAGCTATTGAAGGCAAACAGGTGGCTGTCCTCGTGCCAACAACCATTTTGGCACAGCAGCATTTTGAGACGTTCCGTGAGCGCTTCTCCGGTTATCCGTTCAACATTCATGTGCTTAGCCGGTTCCGCTCCCGTAAAGAGCAGAATGAAACAGCCAAAGGCATCAAGGCAGGCACAGTGGATATTGTCATCGGGACGCATCGATTGCTGTCGCAGGATCTGGTGTTCAAGGACCTGGGACTGCTCATTGTTGATGAAGAACAGCGCTTCGGTGTAACCCATAAGGAAAAACTGAAGAAGCTGAAAACCAATGTGGACGTGCTGACACTGACGGCAACGCCGATTCCACGTACGCTTCATATGTCCATGCTGGGTGTGCGTGATCTGTCCGTTATCGAGACTCCACCAGAGAATCGTTTCCCGGTGCAGACCTATGTGGTTGAACACAGCCAAGCGCTTGTTCGTGAAGCGATTGAGCGTGAGCTTGCCCGTGGTGGGCAAGTGTATTACCTCTACAACCGTGTTCAGGGAATTCAGGAGATGGCTGCCGAAATTTCTGAGCTTGTGCCTGAAGCCAAAGTTGGTGTGGGACATGGTCAGATGTCGGAAACAGAGCTGGAGAAAACGATTCTGGACTTCCTGGATGGTGAATATGACGTGCTTGTGAGCACAAGTATCATCGAGACCGGGGTAGATATTCCGAACGTAAATACACTGATCGTACATGATGCGGATAAAATGGGACTCTCCCAGCTGTATCAGCTGCGCGGACGTGTGGGTCGTTCCAACCGTATTGCGTATGCCTATTTTACGTACCAACGGGATAAAGTGCTTACTGAAGTTGCTGAGAAACGTCTGCAATCAATCAAAGAATTCACCGAACTGGGTTCGGGATTCAAAATCGCCATGCGTGACTTGTCGATTCGTGGTGCGGGAAATCTGCTAGAGCGGAGCAGCATGGTTTCATCGCTTCCGTCGGGTTTGATCTGTATTCCCAGATGCTCGCGGAGGAGATCAACAAACGCAAAGTTACGATGCTTGGCGAGGAGCCGGTACCTACCGACCAGTGGAACACAACGCTGGATCTCAGTATCGATGCCTACTTGCCGTCCGATTATATCTATGACAGTATTCAGAAGATTGAGATCTACAAAAAAGTGGCGGTCATTGCATCCTTCGACGATGCGATGGAGTTGGAAGACGAATTGGTTGACCGGTTCGGTGATCTTCCGGAAGCCGTCATTAACTTGCTGGCTGTTGCGCGGATGAAAGTATACGGCAAAATCTACGGTATTGAGTCCATTTCCCAACGTGGTGAAGACATTACCGTGAAGTTCTATGAAGGGCGTGAACATGCCTTCGAACTCTCGAAAATCGCGCACATTGGAAATCAGTTCGAAAGACGTGTACAATTTGAACAAGGACCCCATATGCTGATTCACGCTAAAGGCAAGGGGCTTGGGGATAAGCAACTGATGGAGCTGGTAGAGAAAATTCTGGAGTCCATGAAAACTGCTTTTAAATCAAAGGGGGAACTAAAGGATGTTACCAAAGTATAAAAAAGTAGGAAAAGTACTGTCTGTGAGCATGGTCGCAGTACTATCCTTATCACTGCTTGCTGCATGTGGCAAGAAGGAAGAAGCAAAAACACCGGAATCGACGGATACAAGTGCTGTAGTCGCTACGTATGATGGTGGTACTATTACAGCCAATGAATTCGACATGGAGCAACGTGTCATGAAATTCCTCTATCCGGAGTATGCACAAATGATGGATATGGACGATTTCAAAGAGTATCTGGTGAAACAGGAAGTTGCTTATGAATATCTGAGTGGCAAAGCAAGCGAAGATGCCAAAACAGCCGGTACAAAAGCGGCAACTGAGCAATTCGATAAAATGAAAGCTTCTGTTCAGGCAGATCAATGGACAGAAATGCTCAAAGCTCAGAACCTGACAGACGATAACATTAAAAACTACATGACTCGGATCATGACAGTAATCAAAGATAAAGAAACAGGCGTTACGGACGATGCAATCAAGGCTGAGTTTGAGAAAAACAAAGATCAGTTCACAACGGCTTCCGTTCGTCACGTGCTGATTAACTTCACAGATCCAAAAACGCAAAAAGAGCGTAAAAAAGAAGATGCACTTAAAATTGCAAAAGAAGTAAAAACCAAGTTGGATGGCGGAGCTGATTTTGCTGAAATTGCAAAAAAATATTCCGAAGATCCAGGTTCTGCTGAAAAGGGTGGACTGTATGAAAATACACCTGTAGGTAGCTGGGTAGAGGCATTTAAGGAAGCTGCAAAAACGTTGCCACTGAACAAAATCAGTGATCCAGTAGAGACAGAGTACGGTTACCACGTCATGAAAGTGGAAGCTCGTACAGAAGCTGACTTTGCCAAATTGACGGCTGAACAAAAAGAAAGTCTGAAGAGCCAATTGGCTGCAGCTGAAATCGATACGTTCATGCAAAATGAGTTGGACAAAATCGTAAAAGAAGTGAAGTTGCCAAAAACAGAAAAAGCTGAAGAAGGCACAACTGAAGGTACGACTGAAGGAACAACAGGTACAGGAACTGAAGGAGAGAAAACAACCGAACCAAAAACGGATGACTCCACAGGTACGGATACCAAGACTGACCAAGGTACGACTGGAACAGACAAAGATGCAACTACAGATGAAGGTACAAGCAGCAAGTAAGTTGGTAAAATTGCTGTGTTAGCATACGTTTAGGGTTAAATTCGCCCGAATGAATGCCTTGTACTACGTAAATATGGACAACCATACAGAGAAGCAAGGGGAGGACTTAGGACCTCCTTCTTGCTTCTTCTTTTATATATTCAAGTCGTATGGGTACATGGTCGCCTTCTTCGAAAGTTACACAACTATATTCTCCGAAGCATGTATAAGGAAATGGGAACAGATGAATACTATGGTCAAGATATCACACTAAACGTTCTGGGACTTTCCTCTACCCATTAAGGAACAGTAGTTGAAAAATCTTCTCGAGAAAGTGGGGCAACATGTGAAATGAAAGCTACTGGTATTGTCCGCCGTATAGATGACCTTGGTCGTGTGGTCATTCCAAAAGAAATCCGCCGTACGTTACGTATTCGTGAAGGTGATCCACTGGAAATTTTCGTGGATCGTGATGGAGAAGTTATCCTTAAAAAATATTCGCCAATTGGCGAACTTGGTGATTTTGCCAAAGAATATGCAGAATCCCTGTATGAGAGTACAGGACATGTAACGATGATTTCTGACCGGGATACCATTATCACGGTGGCAGGTGGTTCGAAAAAGAGTATTTGGACAAGCAGGTTGGTCAACTGTTAGAGGGATGTATGGAAAACAGAAAGACCATTTTGGAAACAAACAATGGTTCTTATGAGCTTAGCAAAGATCATGACGAGACGTTATCCTCTTTTGTTATTGCGCCGATTATTTCAGGTGGTGACCCCATCGGAACGGTTATTCTGTTCAATAAGGATGAATCAGTTAAGATGTCTCAGATGGAAGTGAAGATGTCTGAGACGGCTGCTGGTTTCCTTGGCAAGCAAATGGAACAATAGACCGCAGATCAACTCCTGGTGCCCTGTCTTGGGCATACGGGAGTTTTTGCATTTTAAAGGACAACGAGTTAATCCGGAAGATTGTGATGGGGGAGGGTTAGTCTGTGTGCCTTCAGGCAGTTATAATAGCAAGGTATGCTTAAAAGGATTACGCGGGAGGGACTTATGAAACAGCCGTCTACAGGCTCAAGGCTGCTACAGGGTGCATTTGTACTTGGGCTTGCTGCCATTATCTCTAAAATTATTGGTGCTTTTCAGAAGATTCCGCTGCAGAATCTGGGGGAGACGGTGTATTTGGCATTTACAATACGGTGTATCCGTTATATATGCTCATTATCACGCTTGCTGCTGCAGGACTGCCTCTGGCCGTATCCAAATTCGTAGCAGAACAGAACGCACTCGGAAGACCAGACGAGAGCAGAAGAATTATTCGACTATCTTCCCTACTGCTCGGGGAATTGGAATGATAATGGCGCTCTTGATGTATGCAGGTGCGCCGCTGATCGCTGACATGATTGGCAATCACCATGTGGTTCCATCGATTCGTGCAGCTTCATGGGCTTTGTTGTTCGTTCCGGTGATGACAGGGCTGCGTGGATATTTTCAGGGATTACAGCAGATGGTTCCAACAGCGGTATCACAAGTGGTGGAGCAGACGATACGTGTCACCGTCATGATTGTTCTGCTTCTGTGGTTGATGAGACGGGACGCTTCGCTTGAGACGATTGCCGCTGGTGCCATGATGGGCTCCGTTGCCGGCGGAATGGTTGGGCTGCTTACCATGTTAGGGTACATGGTCCGTCATCGGCGGAAAGGCAAGGAAGGGCGAACCGGGCAATTGGATTCGGAATGGAGCAGTAAAGGTGGAGAGGTTGGATCAGAACGTCAGGAGCGTCAAGAGTATCAGGATCATAGGCCGGTTACGCCACAGAAGAAAACGGTGAGTGCTGTTAACCCCGCTCTGGCAGAACAATCACGATCCAATGGTGAGTGGATCAAGACGCTGCTCATATATGCCATTCCCGTCTGTTTTGGGTCACTCGCCGTGCCGTTGATGAATCTGGTGGATACCTTCACCGTGCCACGGCTTCTACGGGGAGAAGGACTGGATGAGCTCCAGTCAATGGTTTCCTTCGGCATCTACAACCGTGGATTGCCGCTGGTTCAACTGGTGACGATGCTGGCCACGTCACTATCTGTGCTGTTTATTCCGGCGATGGCGGAAGCCCGGTTAAAGGGCGGGCCAGAAGCCGTCCGGCAGCAAGCAGGCCTCGCGCTGCGCTGGTTCTGGTTGATCGGCCTGGCGGCATCCGCGGGTCTCGCGGTGCTGGCGGAGCCGATTAACCGCATGTTGTACGGAGATGCCGCAGGCACCGAAGCACTGCGGTACATGGCGCTGACGGCTGCGGGCAGCACCGTCAGCATTATTGCGGCGGCGCTGCTGCAAGGCCTCGGCGCCGTGCGCGCACCCGCGTTCAGCATGCTGGCCGCCGCAGGCGTCAAGGCGCTGCTGAACGTTATGCTTGTGCCGGCGCTGGGCATCAGCGGCGCGGCCCTGGCAGGCGCAGTCGCCTACATGCTGGCGGCTGGCCTGAATGTGGCGCTGCTGGCGCGACTTGTCGCCCTGCGCCCTGCCCCTGGCGCCGTCCTGGCGAAGCCGGCGCTGGTGATCGCCGCCATGAGTCTGGCGGCGGTAGGCACGGCCTGGGCCGCCGAAGCGGTACTCGGCGGCATGGGTATCGCGGCCGATCGCCGGCTGGCCGCGATGGGCGTGAGCCTACTGGGCATTGCCGCAGGCTCGGCCGTGTTCTTGCTGGCGGCGGCCCGGACAGGGCTACTGACCGCCGCGGAGCTGGCGGCTGTGCCCAAGTTGGGGCCTCGCCTTGCCAAGCTGCTGCGCAGACTGCGTGTGCTGCGCTAGCTTCATGCTTACGGTGCTTCTATACCCAGCACAGCTAATATGCAATTATAGGATATCGAATGATTCTGGTATAATACGTGTAATTAGTCCTGTTCAGGCACGATGAATCAGTGAGCTTGCAACAGGATAGTCCGGATGGAGGTTTACGTAATGAGTGCAGCTTTAACCGTAGTGGGTCTTGGATCTGGAGATGCAGACCAACTGACCGTAGGTATTATCAAAAAATGAAACATGCAGCTACGCTGTATGTACGTACCCTGGATCATCCCGTATTGAATGATCTGAAGCAAGAGGGGCTGAAGATGACATCATTTGATGCTATCTATGAGGCGAAGTCCTCCTTCCCCGAAGTATATGATGAGATCGCGAATCAACTGATAGAAGCCGCTCGCAAGGGTGAGGCCGGAACGGAGATTGTGTATGCCGTACCCGGTCATCCGATGGTAGCAGAAGCAAGTGTACGCCTGCTCAAAGAACGTTGTCCGCAGATGGGTATCTCATTGCGTGTCATGGGCGGGGAGAGCTTCCTGGATGAAGCTTTTATACGACTTGGATTCGATCCAATCGAAGGGTTTCAACTTCTGGATGCCAGCAGCCTGAACACGGAACTGGTACAACCACAGTTACATACGTTGATCGGACAAGTCTACGATGTGTTCACTGCTTCGGATGTGAAGCTATGCCTGATGGAGGTTTACCCGGATGATTATCCGGTATTTGTTGGTCACGCGTTGGGTGTACAGGGCCAGGAGGTCATTCACAAGATTCCATTGCACGAACTGGACCGGATCGAAGGGTATGGCAATCTGTCACTAATCTATGTACCGAAGAACACCGATGATGCCTTGCGTCGTCGATCCTTTGCGCGTTTGCATGAGATCGTCAATATTCTTCGCAGTCCGGGTGGCTGTCCGTGGGATCAGGAGCAGACGCATCAATCCATTCGCAAAAACCTGATTGAAGAGACCTATGAGGTCATTGAGACAATCGATGAGGATGACCCCGACCATATGAAAGAAGAGCTGGGTGATCTGCTGCTGCAGATTTTATTGCACTCCCAGATGGAAGAAGAAGTGGGCACATTTAATGTGTATGATGTCATCGAAGGTTTGAATGATAAGCTGATCTTCCGCCATCCACATGTGTTTGGCGATAATCAAGCAGAAGATGCGAATGAAGCTCTTCAGAACTGGGAACAGATGAAAGCAGAGGAGAAGAAGCGCAAAGGCCAGGATCAGGAGAAAGTTTCCGTGCTGGATGGTATACCGCGTGACTTGCCTGCATTGATGAAGGGATACAAGCTACAGAAGAAAGCAGCCAAGGTGGGCTTTGACTGGGATGATGTTGAAGGTGTGTTTGCCAAGATCGAGGAAGAATTGGCGGAGTTGAAAGAAGCGGTGCAACAAGGCCAGTCTGCGGAAGAACGGAAGCTTGAACTGGGGATTTATTATTCGCAGCCGCGAACGTTGCAAGATTCATCGATACGGACCCGGAAGAGGCACTCGCTGCGACCAACCGGAAGTTCGTTGGGCGGTTCCAGTATATCGAGGAGCGTTTGCGTGAACTGGGAAGAACACCAGCAGATAGCAATGTAGAAGAGATGGAGCAATTCTGGCAGGATGCGAAGAAGGCAGGATTATAAAGGGTTCAATTTTCTGGGAAAAGCCAGATAACTTTATTCCATTCATGCTATGCAGTGTGTTATGATAATACGAACATGTGTTCATCTGTGTAAACTGGAGTTGGTGTTTAGCGACGAATGGTTTCGGGTACTGGTCTTAGACTGTTGCCTGCGGACCATCGACAAAAAGCTAAAAAAGTCGCGGACCA
This sequence comes from Paenibacillus sp. OVF10, assembly GCA_022836915.1. Taxonomy (GTDB): domain Bacteria; phylum Bacillota; class Bacilli; order Paenibacillales; family Paenibacillaceae; genus Paenibacillus. Next base: position 716,974 of record CP094668.1, read on the forward strand.
AGGCAGGATTTCAGATACCAAGCCAGAATACATGTGTAGTGACCTAACGCGAATCAGCGGCAATCGATGTATTGTCAGGAATCGCAGATACTTTTTTCAATTTGGGAGGCTTTTAAAAATGAACAAAACAGATCTGATTAACAACATTTCAACCAAAAGTGGTTTGACTAAAAAAGACGTTGAGTCCGTATTGAACGGCTTTTTGGGAGAAATTACAGATGCACTTGCCAGCGGAGACAAAGTACAATTGATCGGCTTTGGCACTTTTGAGACCCGCAAACGTTCCGGTCGTACCGGACGTAACCCACAAACAGGGAATGAAATCGTGATTCCTGAGTCCACTGTTCCTGCATTCAAAGCAGGCAACAAACTTAAAGAAGCCGTAAAATAATGCGTCTTGATAAATTCCTGAAGGTCTCCCGGCTAATCAAACGCCGTACTGTGGCCAAGGACGTCTCTGAACAGGGACGTGTTCTGGTGAACGGACGTGAAGCAAAGCCCAGCGCCGCTGTCAAAGTGGGCGATGAGCTGACGGTTCAGTTCGGTCAGAAACTGGTCACCGTGAGGGTGGAACGAATTGCTGAGAGTACCAAGAAGGATGAGGCGAGCAGCCTCTACACCTTGGTGAAGGAAGAGCCGATCGCCAAGGATAACGGGATGAACTGGTAACAGTACATCTGGTATTAAATATTCATTCAATGCAAGTTGAATCGAAACGTCCTCCTGTAACAGGGAAGGGCGTTTTTGTTTTTACTGGATGCCGGGTTATTTGTTCAACAACGCTGGTTCTATTCCAACCTCCACACCCATAAGCTAGGTGTAAGAAGGAGGGGTACATGCCATGGTTGAGCACGGTAAGGCCAAACAGCATCATCTGAGCATGCAGAATCGGAAACTGCTGGATCTGACGGGTGTCTCCAACGTGGAGAGCTTCGACAGTGAGGAATTTTTGCTGCAGACTGAACTTGGGCATCTGACCATCCGGGGGCACAATTTACATATCAAAAACCTGAGCCTGGAGGAAGGTCTGTTATCCATTGAAGGCACAGTCAGTTCGCTCCAATATCTGGACCCCGGTTCCCAGTCCAAAAATGGTAAAGGCCTGTTTGGCAAGATGTTCCGATGAGTCCGGATACTCAATGGATCACATTGATGTGGATGCTTACCTCGGGGGTCGTGATGGGAATGGCCTACGACAGTTACCGGGTACTGTCCGGACAGCTGCGGTTTCCGAGATGGAGTATACACACGCTCGATCTGTTGTACTGGGTTGCTTCCGCGCTGTTCGTTTTTCGGATGCTATACGCCGGAAACCACGGACAGTTGCGGTTTTATGTCTTTTTGGGGCTGATTATAGGGGTTTGCTTCTATTTTTGGCTTTTAAGTGTTACAACCCAGCGTTTTGTGGTAATGTTAATTAAACTCGCAAGAACGCTGATTCATTGGTGTGGACATATCCTTAACATCCTGATCGTTATGCCGGTTAAAGGAATTTTTAAGTTAATTCGCGTATTATTCGGTTTTGTAATTGCGATACTATTATTCCTGGGCAGGCTGGTGCTGCAGTGTTTGGTACCTTTCGGCAAGTTGTTCCGCTGGATGTTTAGGCCGCTCCTGAAACATTGGGTAACGCCACGCTTCATGATCCGTGTGGGTACAAGAATTGCAGCGATGTGGAAACGCTGGTTTTAAGGAGGTCCGTAATGGGTAAAACACCTGTGGGCAGATCAAAGGCTCCAACTAACCAAGGAAAATCTGCCGGTGCAAAAAGGCGCCTCATGCTTTGGATGACGTTTATGATTGTATTTGTAATATGGGCAGGATATACATTCCTTGTGCAGACTGCACAAATTTCGGACAAGAGTTCTCATCTGGCCACTCAGCAAGCTTCAAAGGAAGATACGTTGAAGAAGCTGGAACAGTTGAAGTACGAAGTCAGCCGGTTGAATGACCCTGAATACATAGGACAGCTGGCACGGAAAAAGGATATTATCTTCCTGAGGAAACGCCGATCCAGGTTGAAGAGTCAGGGAACTGATGGAATTTGGTCTATTACCGAGCTAGGTTTGTTATCCGTGTGTCTGAAGCCGTTAAACCGGAAAAAATAGGCTCTCTGATGGGGTAGTGTTCAGTTGACCTTGGTTTACGGCATAAGGTATAATTACATTAGCGCAGCATTGATTTTGGCATTCAAAAAATCGGGTTGTATATTTTTAAGGGAGGATCATTTTATTCTATGGCAATTGAAGTGGGCACCAAGTTAGAGGGCAAGGTGACAGGAATCACGCATTTTGGAGCATTTGTGGATCTGTCAGGAGGTGTCACGGGTCTCGTTCACATCTCGGAAATCGCCGACAATTACGTCAAAGATGTCAACGACCACCTGAAGCTGAATGACCTCGTTACAGTGAAGGTTATCAACGTTGACAAGGATGGCAAGATCGGACTTTCCATTAAGCAAGCTGTTGACAAACCGGTTGAGCAACAAACCCAATCTAGACCCCCGAGAGCTCCTAGACCGGAACGCAGTGGAGGAGATCGCGAACGATTCAGCGGCGGAGGCCCAAGTGGTGGCCAAGGTCGTGGTGGTGGCGGCGGTGGATTTAACCGTGGTGACCGCGGAGGCCGTTCTTTCAAGCCCGCAGCAGGCAAACCTTCATTTGAGGATAAAATGTCACGCTTCCTGAAAGATAGTGAAGAGCGGATCTCTTCGCTTAAGAAGAACACAGAAGGCAAACGCGGAGGCCGTGGAGCCAAGCGTGTGTAATCTGTCACAACCTGATCTAAACATATAAGTAAAACCGTTAGCCTATGGGCTAACGGTTTTTTTGCGTTTCTTTCACAGATAAGTAGTTGAATAGCTTTTTTGTAAGGTGAAGCTCCATATCCCCAGTTTTTCTGCACGGCAAAATGGAACCATAAGAACATTTGTCGTCTACCATTTTTTACCGACAGGTTTCCGTGGCATTCCACAGTTATCCTGCTCAAATGATGGCGAGACCAAACCATCTCCGGTTCAAAATCAGACATTCCGATTGTCGGAATCAAGTAGGAGAATGAATGAAACCACAATAAGGCCGGGGTTTCGCTCCACCGCGCCAGGCTTGTTTCTTTTGTCGTAAACTTTTTGGACCCTGCCCACCTATTCTGACAAACTACGTCTTCTAATCTATCTATAATCAGAACCATCGAGAACGAAACACGAAAATTCAAATTAATCGAATGGGGTGCCTTGAGGATGATGGAAAAGTGGAATGTCATTCAATTTCCGGGAATGAAAGCAGGTAAAGGAGGTACGGAAGCTCGGGAGGAGCTGTCGGTACGTCTGAAACAATGGCTTGGCTCCCGCAAGGCTGTCCAAATGGTTGCTTCCCGCAAATGGGTACTGCTGCTCACGTTTATGGGGTTTTTGCTCGGAAAGGCAATGATCCTGAATGAGTTATCTCCCTTTGCCATTGCATACTTCGCCGTAATTGCTTTCATGCGCAGGGATTACATCATTCCGGTAGGCGCCGCTCTACTCGCAGGGAGTCTATTTGCACCGTTTCCGGTACCCCTCATTGTTGCATCGGAGATCGCCATCTTTTATCTGCTCTTCCGTGGACTGGAGTCATATGATCGTGCTGAATTATCTTATGCGCCAACGATGGTGTTTACGACTACATTTATGGTGAAATTATTCGCGGTTGTGATCGGACCATCCTTCAGCTGGTACGCCATGCTGATGCTCACGATGGATTCGGTATTAAGTTTCGTGCTCACCCTTGTTTTTATACAAGCCATACCAATCTTCACTTACCGCAAAAAAGTTCAGCCTAAAGAACGAGGAGATCCTCTGCCTGATCATATTGCTCGCTTCCGTTATGACGGGAGCCGTAGGGTGGACCATTCAGTCCTTATCCGTCGAGCATATGCTCTCCCGTTATCTCATATTAATCTTTGCGCTGGTGGGCGGAGCCCCCTCGGAGCCTCAGTTGGGGTCATTACCGGCTTGATTCTGAGTCTGGCTGACATGTCAGCGGTGTATCAGATGAGCCTGCTTGCTTTTGCCGGGATGCTGGCGGGTATGCTTCGAGAGGGCAAACGTGCGGCGGTTGCACTGGGCATGCTGCTGGGTTCGTCCATTCTATCCATATATCTGGGCGGACCGGGCGATGTTATGAACTCATTATGGGAGACGTGTGCAGCTATCGTACTGTTCATGTTGACACCTAAAAGCCTGATGACGGCCATATCCAAATATGTACCGGGTACGCAGGATCATACGAAATCCCAGCATGAGTATGCCAAACGAATACGGGATATCACGGCAGAACGGGTAACCCGGTTCTCGCAGGTATTCCGTCAATTGTCACGCAGCTTTGATCAGATGTCCGGTGCAGGGGAGCAGGTACAGAAAGAAGGTGGAATGGACCATTTCATGAATGCGGTTGCCGAGGGCACATGTGCCAGCTGCTTCAAGCGTACACAATGCTGGGATGCGAAGTTTATTCAAACCTACAAATATATGACGGACGTGATGAGTACGATTGAGGGAAACCCGGAGATCTCAGGCAAGCAGATTCCAGTGGACTGGAACAGGGTGTGTGCGAAACCGGAAGAGGTCCTTGAAGTCATGCGTGCCCAGTATGGACTGCATCAACATAACATGCAATGGAAGCGCCAAATTATCGATAGCCGGCAGCTGGTTGCAGAGCAATTGTCCGGTGTATCTCAGGTCATGGAGGACCTGGCCAAAGAAATTCAGCGGGAAAGTGAGGAGATGGTACAGCAGGAGGAGCAGATTCGGGACGCATTGGAGTCACTGGGCTTGTCCATTCACTCCATTGAGATCATCAATCTGGAAGCGGGCAACGTAGAGATTGAGATTGTACATGCATATACACGTGGATTCGATGAGTGCCGGAAAATGATAGCTCCGCTGATCTCGGATGTACTGGACGAGCATATTGCCGTCTTGCATGAGACCATGACCGATCCTCGTCAGGGACTGGCAACCGTCACGTTTGGTTCGGCCAAAACTTTCGAGGTGACCACGGGTGTTGCTGCCGCCGCAAAAGGGGAGATGTGATGTCAGGCGACAGCTTCAGTACGGTTGAGTTAGGCAACGGCACATTCGCGGTGGCGCTCAGTGATGGAATGGGCAATGGAGAACGGGCACGGATGGAGAGCAGCGCGGCGCTGAACATATTGGAACAGTTGCTACAGTCCGGCATGGACGAGAAACTGGCGATCAAATCTGTGAACTCCGTTCTGATGCTGCGCTCCCTGAAGAGATGTATGCCACAGTAGATATGGCGCTGATTGATGAATATACGGCAGAGACAACGTTTATGAAAATTGGCTCAACGCCAAGTTTTATCAAAAGAGGACAGGAGGTTATTCAGGTTTCAGCCAGCAATTTGCCAATCGGTATTATTAAGGATATTGAAGTGGATCTGGTGACGGTACAGCTTCAGCCGGGTGATATCCTCATTATGATGACAGATGGCATCTATGATGCACCGGGGTATGCTGTGAACAAAGAGTTATGGATGAAACGGCTCATTCAAGAGATTGATACAGATGACCCGCAAGATTTGGCCGATTGCCTGCTTGAAAGTGTCATAAGATATCAGCAGCATGAAATTTTGGATGATATGACCGTCGTTGTTGGAAAAGTAGAGCATTTCCGCCCTGAATGGGCCACACTGCGTGTGCCTGGCATCAACCGGATGGAGCGTCCACGGACCGTCAGCTAATTGCATATTCTTCTGTTTGAAGTCTCTTCATTCTGGCAATGCTAGTCATAGAGTTGGAGAGTAACGAATAACGGAGGGATATCGGATGAAGCAAATCTTATTGATCACCGACGGTTGTTCCAATGTAGGACCAAGTCCGGTGCTGGCAGCGGCCGAAGCACAGGAAGAGGGGATTACGGTAAATGTGGTTGGCGTGATTGATTATGGAACCATTGGTGAGTTGGGTAGTCGGGAGATTGAGGATATTGCCAGAGCCGGAGGTGGAATCAGCCAAATTGTAGGTACACGGCAGCTTGCCCATACCATGCAGATGATGACAAGGAAAACGGTGGTTCAGACTATTCAGCAGGCGGTTAATAGAGAGTTAACACAAATTTTGGGAGAGAAGGAGCCCAAAACGGTAACCGATCTGGAGCCTGCACAACGCGCCCGGGTCGTGGAAGTGATGGATGATATGGCTGAAACTACAGCCTTACAGGTTATATTGCTAATAGACGTCAGTGCCAGCATGAAGCCCAAACTGGCTGCGGTAGAAGAAGGCATTCGTGATTTAATGTTGAGTTTGCAGGCGCGTATAGGTCAGAGCAAGCTTTCCGTATTTCATTTTCCGGGACGACACAGTGGAGAAGATGCGGTAATGGATATTGACTGGACAACGGATCTGGGCCGTGTCCGGTCCTTGTTTGGAAGGTTGCAGATGAAGGGTGCAACGCCGACAGGTCCTGCAATTCAGAAGGTGATTGATTTTTACCGTTATGGTACACTGGAGAAACAGCAGGAAATAGAAGGGAACTATCGCATTGAAAGAGAAGGGATGCTCGGTGACAACGTTGTCTGACGCCTCTTTCCCGCCAGGAACAGTGGTTACAGGGAAATGGAATCGCAGTCGTTACACGATTCGGAAGCTACTGGGCAAAGGAGCTAATGGCATCGTTTTTCTTGTCCAACGGGGTGAAAATGGCAAACACTACGCGCTAAAAATGGGATTTGATCCGGTTGATCTGCAATCGGAAGTCAATGTGCTCAAATCTTTTCAACTACAGCGTAATCATGAGGCCCTTCGGCAGAGCGGCATTCCTTCCTATCTTAAAGATGTGGATGATTATGCCGTTCGTGGCCGGGATATTCCCTTTATGTGATGCGTTACGTTAGAGGTGAGGCACTTCATCACTTCATTCGGCGTCAGGGGACAGACTGGACACTTCTGGTGGGACTTAGACTCTTGCAGAAGCTGGCACAATTGCATCAGGCGGGATGGGTGTTTGGTGATCTCAAACCTCAGAATGTGTTGGTATCCGACTATGGGCAGGTGGAATTGATCGACTACGGCGGAGTTACGTCTATTGGTCGAAGCGTCAAACAGTTCACTGAATGGTATGATCGGGGCTTCTGGAATGCAGGCAGCCGTACGGCAGATGGTACCTATGATGTATTTGCATTTGCATTATTGTTGATTCATGTACTTGAAGCAGACGCGCTCAAGGCACTGGTAGCCGAAGGATTACCGCAACTGCGAAGTGTGAATCAGCTCGTAGCGCTGGTGGAGCGCAGTGAACGACTGGGTCCTTTTCGCAATTGGACGAATCAGGCTTTACGAGGTCAGTTTCGTGATGCAGGTCATGCGGCACAAGGGTGGAAGGAAATGATGGCACGCCCCACGCCTCTCCGCCGTCGTTCCAAAAGTACAACACCGCGCTGGCTCAAGAACGCATTTGCTGTATCTGTGATATTACTTATTGGAGTGCTCATCTATGCACTACTTTTTTGATCTGTGAGAGTGCATATACATAACGCAAGGAATGAGGAACAGGTATGGAGGCTTTACGCTGGAACATGCTGGTGAAGAACGTGCTGGATGCAGCGGAAGAGCATCAGTTATGGGTTCCCGGGGATCGGATTGTCGTCGCAGTATCGGGCGGGCCGGACTCGGTAGCTTTTTTGCATATCATGCACGAGATCAGCATGCGGCATGTCCCGCTTGAATTAATCTGTGCCCATGTACATCATGGTTTCCGGACCGAATCTGATGACGAAGCGGAGAAAATGATGGAACTGGCACAGCAGCTTGGTATTACATTTGAATGGACCAAGGCCGATGTACCTTCATATATGGAGCTGACGGGTCAAGGACCGCAGGAAGCAGCTCGCAACAAGCGATATGCCTTTTTGCACGAAGTGGCTTCCAAATATAATGCGGCAAGCATCGCTTTGGCACATCATGCGGATGATCAGGCGGAGACGGTCATGCTTCATTTGCTTCGTGGAACCGGCTTGTCGGGACTCTCAGGGATGAAGTTTAAAAGACGAGAAAAAATGTGGAACTTATTCGTCCATGCCTTCGTATAAACAAGACAGACCTTGTAGAAGCTTGTAATACCCAGGGTTTTATGTATTTCAATGATGAGAGCAACGCCCTGCGTAAATATCGGCGTAATGCCATTCGCTTGGATGTGCTTCCTTTTTTGGGGCAGTATAATGGACAACTCACGCCGTCATTGAATCGGCTTGCCGAAATTGTGGGTGATGAAGACGATTTCATGGAGCAGAGTGCATATGACACATACAGGTGTCTAGTGCAGGTGAACGGCGGAAGGCAAACCTTTGAGGTGCCTTCCTTCTTGAAGTTACATGTCGCTTTACAACGAAGGTTGATTAAACTAATATTGAATTATCTGCCTTTGGACAGTGATTTTGTCGACTTTACCCGTATAGAAACCATTCGACGCAAGGTCATGGAGACCCATGTGACGACCTGGAGCCTGGATATAGGACAGACACTCGCCTGCACTCGGGAGTATAATCTGATTTCTTTTGGCATACGGACGGACGTACAGGATCAATCTTACGAGTATCGTCTTGCGCAATGGAGTGGAACTTATGAGCTTTCACTCACCCCAATTAACCGGCATATTCGGTTGATGACGGTGAGTCCCGAGGACTATCATGTACCGGAATCGGCGGATCAAGCCGCGTTTGATGCGGATCAACTGCTTATGCCGCTGGTTGTGCGTTCACGGTTACCTGGAGATACCATGAAAGTGATGGGATTAAACGGAAGCAAAAAGGTGAAAAATATTTTCATCGATGAGAAAATCCCCCATCTGTCCGTCCACGTATTCCTGTGGTATGTGATGGAGCAGGTCATATCATCTGGTTACCGGGTGTTCGACGGTCCAATGTGGCTCCTGTCAGGAGGGCACTTCCGCAATCCTGTACATGACTGTAGGCGATTCAGCGATTCAGGGGTAGTGGTTATGGTTCAGGTAAGGCTTTCATAGTATAACTTAGGAGGTTCGCACAGTTGCAGAACGACATTCAGGAAGTATTGATCAGTGAAGAAGAAATTCAGAGTAAAGTCAAGGAATTAGGCGCAACACTAAGTGCCGAATATGCAAATCGCAATCCTTTGGTCATTTGTGTGCTCAAGGGTGCGTTTATATTTATGGCTGATTTGGTTAAAAACATAACGGTACCTGTTGAAATGGATTTTATGGCGGTATCCAGTTACGGCGCTTCCACCAAGTCATCAGGTGTTGTCAAAATCATTAAGGATCTGGATGTATCCGTTGAAGGACGGGAAGTTCTGATTGTCGAAGATATTATCGACAGCGGACTTACACTCAGCTATCTGATTGAACTGCTAGAAAACCGCGGTGCCGAGTCGGTGCGTGTGGTTACGCTGTTCGACAAGCCTTCAGGTCGTAAAGTTGAGTTGGAAGCTCATTACACAGGCTTTGACATTCCTGACGCGTTCATCGTTGGTTACGGTTTGGATTTTGCGGAGAAGTACCGGAACCTGCCCTATATCGGGATTTTGAAGCCGGAAGTCTATAGTAGCTAATATCCTGCCCGACCCAAGCCTTGAGCTGTTCTTGGCTTCTGTTGAGAAGCCATGTCGGGCTATGTTAAAATAATTAAAGTGTCTCGAGAGGAGGTAGGGGATGAATCGGTTCATCCGGAATTCTGGTTTTTATTTGATTCTTTTTTAGTTGTGGTGGGGATAGTCCAGTTCGTCAGCAATGGCGGCGAAGCCACCGATAATCCTAGATATGATCAGTTGCGTGCAGCGATCAAAGCCAACAATGTCTCTGAATTGACGGTTCAATTCAACGGTCAAACGTATCTCGTGACCGGTCAATACAAGAAGGCACCTGATGGCGCCAAATCAGAAAATTTCTCAACGTATATTCCTCCTACGGATGAGGCAATTAGTGAGCTTGTAGCTGCAAGTGAAACTAACAATTTCCAATATCATCAGGAGCCAATGAAAGGTGACAGCATCTGGTTGACGTTGCTGACTTCCTTTATTCCTTTGATCATTATGTTCCTGCTGTTCTTCTTCCTGTTTAATCAGGCTCAAGGCGGCGGCGGTAAAGTAATGAACTTTGGTAAAAGCCGTGCTCGTCTCTACAATGAAGAGAAGAAGCGGGTTACATTTGAAGATGTTGCGGGTGCTGACGAAGAGAAACAGGAACTTGTTGAGGTTGTAGACTTCCTCAAGGACCCTCGTAAATTCGCAGCAGTAGGTGCACGGATTCCTAAGGGCGTATTGCTCGTAGGTCCTCCAGGTACCGGTAAAACGTTGCTCGCTCGTGCCGTAGCCGGTGAAGCGGGTGTACCATTCTTCAGTATTTCAGGTTCCGACTTCGTTGAGATGTTTGTCGGTGTCGGTGCATCACGTGTACGTGATTTGTTTGAAAATGCGAAGAAAAATGCGCCATGTATCATCTTTATCGATGAGATTGATGCTGTAGGACGTCAGCGTGGTGCTGGTCTTGGTGGTGGTCACGATGAGCGTGAGCAAACACTCAACCAGTTGCTCGTTGAAATGGACGGTTTCGGAGCTAACGAAGGTATTATCATCGTAGCTGCAACGAACCGTGCAGATATTTTGGACCCTGCCTTGCTGCGTCCAGGACGTTTTGACCGTCAAATTACGGTTGACCGCCCTGATGTAAGAGGTCGTGAAGCTGTCCTGAAAGTACATTCCCGTAATAAACCACTGACCAAAGATGTGAAAATGGATATTATCGCGAAGCGTACAACAGGTTTCTCTGGTGCGGATTTGGAGAATCTCTTGAACGAAGCGGCATTGCTTGCAGCGCGTCGTAACCGTAAAGATATTTCCATGAAGGAAGTTGACGAAGCGATTGACCGTGTCATCGTTGGTACGGAGAAGAAAAGCCGTGTCATCAGTGATCGCGAGAAACGAATCGTTGCTTATCACGAAGCAGGTCATACCATTGTAGGATATTTCCTCGAACATGCTGATATGGTACATAAAGTGACCATTATTCCGCGCGGACGTGCGGGTGGATATGTAATCATGTTGCCAAAAGAAGACCGTATGCTGGTTACCAAGCAGGAACTGTTGGATAAAGTAACCGGACTTCTCGGGGGTCGTGTAGCTGAAGAATTGTTCATCGGAGAAATTGGTACTGGTGCATACAGTGACTTCCAGCAAGCGACAGGTATTGTTCGCAGCATGGTTATGGAATACGGTATGAGTGAGAAATTGGGACCTATGCAATTCGGAAGTTCACAAGGACAGGTATTCCTTGGTCGGGATATCGGTCATGAACAGAATTACTCGGATTCCATTGCTTATGAGATTGATCAGGAAATGCAACGCTTTATCAATGACTGTTATGAGAAGTGTAAAGACTTGCTTGTTAAACATTCAAAAGAGATGCACCTGATCGCTCAAACTTTGCTTGAGGTAGAGACTTTGGAAATGGATCAGATCAAGCAATTGATCGAAACAGGTTCTTTGACTCCAAAAGCAGAGAATGACAATGATGGTGAAGGCACACCAACTGAAGGCGGAGAGCCAATCATCGACAACATCGGTGATGTGCGTGTCCGTATTCAAGGTAAAGATGAAACGCCTGAGCCACCAGCCGGAGATATTCCAAACGAAGCTCCGAATCTGGAAAAGGGTAATAACAATAACCCGGATGATGGCGGAACAAAGCCAACGTCTTAATGTATAATACATCTGGCTAGGATAGCAGGTGAAATCAAGAGAGCCCCTGGGGCTCTCTTTTTTATCCATTATTTTAAAAGAGGATAGATAAAGATAAACGGGAGTTAGATGGCGAACCAGTTAGCAAACAGGTGGTTACAGCGCTGTTCCGGGCCTTTTTCATTTATTGACAGAGTCGTGAACGTTGTGTAAATTAGTTGTTAAACCGCTTGTGATTCGTTTCTCAAGCGAAGATAACGACTTAGGTTAGCCCACGAAACAGCGCATGACGCTGTCCCGATAAAGGAGAGGATCACAGGTGGAAGCTCTGGCTTTAGAGCGCAAGGCTGAGATGAACCGCGAGCTGCGTGCGCGGCTTATGGAGTTGAAGAAGGAACGTAATGCCATTATTCTTGCCCATTATTATCAACGTGACGAAGTACAGGAGGTTGCCGACTTCCGTGGAGATTCGTTTCTGTTAGCCCAGAAGGCAGCACAAACAGATGCGGATGTGATCGTTTTCTGTGGTGTTCATTTTATGGGTGAAAGCGCTAAAATTCTTGCGCCAAATAAAACAGTTATTATCCCGGACGAACGTGCGGGCTGCCCAATGGCAGATATGGTGAATGTGGATGGACTACGCAAATTGAAAGCACAACATCCTAATGCCAAGGTGGTTACGTATATCAATTCCTCGGCTGAGATCAAAGCAGAGACTGACATCTGTTGTACATCGGCGAACGCAGTCCGGGTTATTCAATCGGTGGATTCCGACGAAATTATCTGGGTACCGGATAAAAACCTGGGACATTATGTGCAGCAGCATACAGACAAGAAAATGATTATCTGGGAAGGTTATTGCAACACTCACGATATGCTTACAGTCAAAGATGTGGTGGAGATGAGAGCCAAGCATCCAAATGCAGAGTTTGTTGTCCATCCAGAGTGTCGCCCTGAGGTTGTAGAAATGGGTGATTTTGTAGGCAGCACAACAGCTATTCTGGAGTATTGCAAAAATTCAGCAGCGAAGGAATTTATCGTAGGTACCGAAGATGGTACAGGATATCAGCTTCGTCTGGATAGTCCGGATAAACAGTTCCACTTTGCTACCAAGTTCCTCGTATGTCCCAACATGAAGGTGAACAACTTGAAGAAACTGGTGAAATGCCTGGAAACGATGAAGCCGCAAATCTACGTGCCACCGGCCGTTGCCGACAAAGCCAGAGAATCACTAGAGCGCATGTTGTTGGTAAAGTAGGATGCGCTACTCTTGCTCCAAGACAGGTGAATAACATGATACCGCAATATTTAGTTGATTTTGATCTGTCTGCGCTACCCATGGTAGAGACGGATGTACTGGTTATAGGCTCAGGGATTGCTGGTTTGTTTACTGCCATTAAGGCAAGTGAACAACAACGTGTGTTAATGATCACGAAGAAGTCATTACTTGAAAGTAACACCAGATATGCGCAGGGGGCATCGCTGCGGTTATTGCTGAGGATGATTCACCTGCTTACCACTTGCAGGATACACTTGTAGCAGGAGCGGGCTTATGCCGCTCCGAAGCGGTAGAGGCATTGGTGAATGAGGGTCCAGACGGAGTGAAGGAACTGATTCGTTTGGGTACTTTATTTGATCTGGAGAACGGCGAGTTGGCGTTGACGCAGGAAGGTGCGCATAGCCACCGCCGTATTTTGCATGCCAACGGAGATGCAACAGGATATGAGATTGTACGTGCGCTTGCGGTCGAAGTGAATGAACATCCCGGAATTGAAGTATGGGATGAGCATTTTGTTATTGACCTGATTACAGATCGAGGGGAATGCATTGGCGCTCTGGTTCAGAAGGATGACGGATCGCAAGTGTTCGTGAAGGCACAGGCCACTGTGCTCTGCTCTGGTGGGGCAGGACAACTGTACCGATACACGACGAATCCGGATGTAGCTACTGCCGATGGTGTAGCCATGGCCTATCGGGCTGGGGCTATTGTTCGTGACATGGAATTTATCCAATTCCACCCCACCTCTCTTTGTTACCCGGGGGCCCCGCGTTTCCTTGTGTCAGAAGCCGTACGCGGCGAAGGGGCATATTTGCGCAATGTGAAGGGCGAGCGCTTTATGGATCGTTATCATGCCCAGCTTGAACTGGCCCCACGCGATATCGTGGCACGAGCGATTGTTAGTGAGATGGAGTCCACCAACAGTACCTTTGTGTACTTGGACATTACGCATGAACAACCAGAGATGATCAAGCATCGGTTCCCTACCATATATGAGACTTGTATGCGTTATGGATTGGACATGACAACGGACTGGATTCCCGTTGCACCTGCTGCCCATTACATGATGGGTGGAGTGAAAACGGATCTTAGTGGAGAGAGCAGCATCTCCCGGTTATTTGCTTGTGGTGAGGTGTCTTCTACAGGAGTGCACGGAGCTAATCGCCTGGCAAGTAACTCTTTATCAGAAGCGATTGTATTTGGGCGGAGAATTGTTGATCGTATTCAATCTCTTCCTCCGCTTGGTTTATTACAAGTAAGAGGGGCTGCGCCTTCATCTGTAGAGATGAATAACAAGATCAATAAGATCACGGAAGAGCAAAAGCCGGTATCCGAAAGACGTTTACGACTACAGAAAATGATGGTTCGTCAGGTAGGCTTGCGCCGGAATGGTGAGGATCTGCAGAAGGCCATGGACAAGCTGCAACAGGAATTGCAATTTTTTGATCAGACTCTCACCCATAAGGAAGAGCTGGAGTATGCCAACCTTCTGACCTGTGCCTGGTTAGTTACCAGCGGAGCATTACACCGCGAGGAGAGTCGGGGGCTCACTATCGTGAGGATTTCCCGGCGCGTGATGATATCGTGTGGCAGAAGCATAGTCTGCAGCAGCGAGAACAAGCGATTGTGGAGGAATTGATGTCATGATACTGAATGGATATAATGAAGGGCTTATCGAATCAATCAAAAACTGGCTTCGTGAAGATGTTGGTGCAGGTGACGTTACAACAAGTGTGACGATCCCAGCAGGCAACCAATCTAAGGCCATTATACATGCCAAAGACAATGGTGTTATTGCAGGCATGACCGTAGCTGAACTTGTATTTCAGGTCGTTGATCCTGATCTTGTATTTACACCGAAGGTAACAGACGGAGACAAGGTTACCCATGGCACGATTTTGGCCGAGGTAGAGGGAAGTACACATTCTCTGCTTACGGGGGAACGACTGGCACTTAACTTGCTGCAACGTATGTCCGGAATAGCTACGCGTACGCGTGCCTACGTGGATGTGCTGGATGGTCTTGAGACCAGGCTTGTGGATACACGTAAGACAACGCCTGGCCACCGATTACTTGAGAAATATGCAGTGCGCGTGGGTGGCGGAGCGAATCATCGATTTGGACTGTACGATGCCGTTATGATTAAGGATAACCACATCAAGGGTGCAGGCGGAATCACCGAGGCGGTACAGCGTGCGCGAACCGTTATCCCACATACGATGACGATTGAAGTGGAGACTGAAAATCTGGAGCAGGTGAGAGAAGCCTTGCAAGCCGGGGCAGATATCATTATGCTGGATAACATGCATCCAGAGCGGATGCGTGAAGCAGTTGAGCTTATTCGTGAACAGGCTCCTCATGTGAAGGTTGAAGCATCCGGTAACGTGTCCCTCCAGACCATTCGTGGTATTGCAGAGAGTGGTGTGGATGTAATTTCGGTTGGCAGGTTAACCTATTCCTTTGAGAGCCTGGATATTAGTCTGGATTTAAATGAAAAGAAAGAGGGTGAACCTCTTTGATTCTAGTTGTAGACGTGGGGAACAGCAATATGGTGCTCGGCGTATATCAAGGCCGGGAATTGCTGCACCACTTTCGTCTGAGTACATCACGTCAGTCAACAGTGGATGAATACGGCGTATTGATTTATAATTTATTTCATATGTCCGGCATCAGGGCAAGTGACATCGAAGGTGTCATCATCTCATCTGTGGTTCCGCCACTGGTGAATGTAATCGAAGCGATGTGTGAGAAGTATGTAGGCAAAAAAGCTTTGCTTGTCGGGCCTGGTATCAAAACTGGCTTGAACCTGCGATATGAGAACCCTCGTGAAGTGGGTGCAGATCGTATTGTTAATGCAGTGGCAGCCGTTGAGAAGTATGGCGGCCCTCTCGTCGTGGTGGATTTTGGTACCGCAACGACCTTTGACTGTATTGACGAGAAAGGCCACTACCTGGGGGCGCTATTGTACCTGGCATTCAGATCGCCACTGAAGCGCTCTATGAGCGGGCATCCAAGTTGCCTCGTATAGAGTTGGAGAAACCTAAAAAGGTCATTGGCCGTAATACTATTCATGCCATGCAAGCGGGTATTATATTTGGCTATGCAGGCCAGGTTGATGGTATTGTAGAACGTATTCGCGAGGAGATGGGAGCGAAGCCCCGAGTTATCGCGACGGGTGGTCTCGCTACACTTATCGCAGAAGAAACCCGTAGTATAGAGGAAGTTGATCCGCTGCTTACGCTTGAAGGGCTGCGTATTATATATGAGCGGAACCGGGAAAGGTGAGCATAGAGACGGCATACAGCGGGCTGAGATTACAGCTTAAGTGTTGTGCCGTTTTTTCTGTGTTACTACTATTATGGCGATACGCCAAAGGAGGCTGAATGACTTGGAAAACAACAACAAGCATGACCGGTTAATTCGTGGTACAGCAATGAATGGAAAGGTAAGAGCCTTTGCTATCCAGACTACGGAACTGGTTGAGGAACTACGCAGAAGACACGATACGTTTCCCACGGCTACAGCTGCCATGGGGCGTACGGTTACAACAGCAGCCATTATGGGTGCAATGCTCAAAGGTGAAGAGAAGTTAACGGTACAAGTCAACGGTGATGGCCCTATTGGACAGATTGTAGCTGATGCCAATGCCAAAGGCGAAGTACGAGGATATGTTTCTAATCCGCATGTACATTTGCCAAGCAATAGTGTGGGAAAACTGGACGTTGCAGGCGCGGTTGGAACGGAAGGTTTCATCAATATAACGAAGGATCTGGGACTGAAAGAACCATATCGTGGCAGTGTGCCTATTATTTCAGGAGAACTGGGCGAAGACTTTACGTACTACTTTGCTCAATCGGAGCAAACACCTTCTGCTGTAGGCGTTGGTGTGCTCGTTGATACGGATAATTCCGTTATTGTCGCAGGCGGATTCATTATGCAGCTGTTGCCGGGATTGACAGATCCAGAGATCACGGCGATCGAAAACGCCATTAGTACGTTGCCGCCAGTGACCACGTTGCTGGAGCAGGGGCTTGAATTGGAAGAGTTGCTTCGCCGATTGTTGCCAGATGTACAAGTGATGGAAGGATTGGATATTCATTTTAGCTGTGAGTGTTCACGTGAGCGGGTAGAGAAGACACTAATCAGCCTGGGCCAAACGGAGATGGAGCAATTAATTGAAGAAGAGGGCCGAGCTGAAGTGGTCTGCCAATTCTGTAATGAAGCCTATGACTTTAACAAAGAACAACTTGAGACCATCCTAGAGCAAGCCAAGAACTGATCTATGCGGGGACGGGATGCGGAATGACAAGACAGGAAAAAGGGTTGTGGACGGCTGTAATTGTCTTGACGCTAGGCATGCTGGTCATGGGTACAGTGATGGCTATGCATGGTCTCAGACAGGGCAAAGACGAGGCAGATGCATCCCATGATGCCAATACGGAAGAAGGAAGCACCGTAGCCACGATCAACGGAGAAGTTATCACGGACAAAGAGTGGACCGATGCGCTGAAAAGACGTTATGGCAGTGAGTTATTACTCCAGATGTTAAACCGCAAAGCGGTATATGCCGAAGCAATTGAACGCAAGCTGATCGTCACTCCCCAAGAGATTGCAAGAGAACTAGCGGCCGCGATGGATGGGTACGATTCAGAGAAATCATATTTTGACGAAATGAAGTCCCAGTTGGGTCTGTCCAAACAGGAACTTGAATTGGAAGCCGGCTACAGGCTGCTGCTTGAGAAAATCGCAACGATTGGCATACAGATCAAGGATGCAGATATTGAGCATTACTGGACTGAACACCGTGAGGATTACGTCTCCCCGAGAAATATGACTTGTCCATCATCGTAGTGGAGGAAGAAGAGGAAGCCGATTCCTTACTGGATGCGTTGGAGAAGGGGGAAGACTTTGAAGAAGCTGCTCGCAAACAATCAACAGACAGCTTCTCTCGTGATGCTGGTGGGAGGCTGGGATGGATTGAGCGGAATGATCCATTCCAGTCAGAAGAAGTCCTTCAACTTGCTGCCGGGCTGGATGTAGGCGATATTGCCGGACCGGTTCGAGTGGAAGAAGGCTATGTTATTATCAGACTTAATGATAAAGAAGAACGCCAGGTGCAGTCGGCCGAAGAGGTCCGTGAGGAGATTCGAATGCAACTGGCTCTGAGTCAGGCTGATCCGTTGCCGCAGGTAGAGCAAATGCTGCGTAACAAGTATGAAGCCGTAATCCTGTCCGAGATTCCTGCCTCCTGAATTCAATGGAGAAGATTGTCTCGTACTGCTGCATCTTGATAAAAATACTCTGTCTGCGGTCTTAGGGCCAAAGGCAGAGTATTTTTTGAGTACTCATATTGACAATAAGGGTTAACGTTGATAAGATGAAAATAATAAATACCTACTCGTTTACTCGGATATAAATGATTAACTTATGAACAAAGAAACTTTCGGAAACCTCCGCCCTGTCTAGAAATCTTAGCAGTAAGGGATAGGATCAACAGGATTTCCGCAGTTCTTCTATAACAGCTAGAGGCTACCGGCCGCACAGTATAGGTTAACAGGACTCAAGTTTTATTCATCCACTAAGGAGGGCATTCATATGGCTAAAGTAGTTAATAACGTAACAGAACTCATCGGAGGTACTCCGCTTGTTCGTCTGAACCGTATCGTACCAGAAGGCAGTGCTGAAGTATTCGTGAAGCTGGAGTACCAGAATCCAGGTTCAAGCGTGAAAGACCGTATCGCAATTAGCATTGTGGAAGAAGCGGAAAAAGAAGGCAAGCTGAAACCGGGTGATACCATTATCGAAGCAACAAGTGGTAACACGGGAATTGGACTCGCGATGGTGGCTGCAGCCAAAGGCTACAAGTCCGTTATTGTAATGCCTGAGACGATGAGCTTGGAGCGTCGTAACTTGCTTCGTGCGTATGGTGCCGAGCTTGTGCTTACACCTGGAGCTGAAGGTATGAATGGTGCTGTTAAAAAAGCCGAAGAACTGCTCAAGGAAAATCCATCTTATTTCATGGCTGAGCAATTTAAAAATAAAGCCAACGTGAAGATCCACCGTGAAACGACTGGCCCTGAGATTGTTGAAGCAATTCAATCTGTGGGTGGTACGTTGGATGCTTTCGTTGCGGGAATTGGTACAGGCGGAACAATTACAGGTACAGGCGAAGTGCTGAAAGAAGCTTTCGCTGGTATTAAAATTGTTGCGGTTGAGCCAGCAGCTTCGCCAATTCTGGCGGGCGGCAAACCAGGACCACATAAGATCCAGGGGATTGGTGCCAACTTTATCCCTGAGATTCTGGATCAGGAAATCTATGATGAGATCATTCACATTGAGAATGATGATGCATTCGAGACGGCTCGTCAGGTAGCGAAGGAAGAGGGCATTCTGTCCGGTATTTCTTCCGGTGCGGCGATCCGTGCAGGTCTTCAGGTTGCGAAACAGTTGGGTGAAGGCAAGCGCGTTGTCGTAATCGTGCCAAGTAACGGCGAACGTTACCTCAGCACACCTCTTTACAACTTCGAAGGCTAAGTCTACAAATAACCAAACCAATCCTCCTTGCCCGTATGACGGGTATGGAGGATTTTGGCGTAATGCTTTTAAAAGGGGCGGCGCTTTAGTATACTATCAGACAATAGAACTAGCGACAGATGGAGGGCGGCACACCGCAATGACACACCTGATGACAACATACGCCGACTGGATGGAGTGGGCTGAACAAGGCTGGACCATGATGCCCTATATCACGAAGTCGGATGAGGGACCGTATCATGGCGGGTTACCGTTATCGTGGGAGGCAGCTTGGGAGCAGGCGTCACCATACGCAATTGTGCTGGAGAATGGCAAAGGCGGGAGATATACATTTCTGGGACTAGACCCCGTATCCGTTATTTCCGGTAAGGGTCAAGAAGCGGTTATTTATAATGTGACGCAAGGAACCACCTCGACGGACAGCGGCAAGCCGCTTGATGTATTGAAGAGATGGACTGCCCCATATAGTGCACCCAAGGTTAATGGGGCTCCAGACTTTGGTGGTGGATATGCAGGTTATCTCAGCTATGATGTAGCAAGATCATTGGAGAAGCTTCCAGTCTTGGCAGAAGATAACCCGGCTCTACCGGATTATTGGTGGATGCGCTTTGAAGAAATATGGGCGTATGACCATGAGCAGCAGGCGCTTTTCTGCATGGTTCATCTGGCTATTGAGCCTGACCGGAACGAAACTGATATCCGTAGCCTATATTCAGCTGCCGAAGCACGAGCGACAGCGATGCAGCAAAGATGGCTTCATATTATGGGGGCTGCACAGGCCGAGGAACAACAACAGGCACTGGAACGCCGCAACAAGCAGGTGAATCGTACACCGCAGCCTGAAGATGCGGAAAGGGAATCGGAAGGATGGGAGACCTCCTTTCCCCAGAAGGACTTTGAACAAGCTGTGCGTACGGTACAGGAATATATCAGGCAGGGCGATGTGTTCCAGGTGAATCTGTCCTTGAGACAGGAGAAGCGGCTTCATTCGAGTGCTGAGCATATTTATGAATGGCTGCGGCTTGTAAATCCATCACCATATATGGGTATGCTGCGTAGTCCGGAGTTCCAATTGGTAAGCGGATCTCCCGAGCTTCTGGTCAAAGTGGAGAATGGCAAAGTCAGTGCACGTCCCATTGCAGGGACCCGAAGAAGGGGCCGTGATGCAGCAGAAGATAAAGCTATGGCGGATGAACTGCTCAGCAGTGAGAAGGAACGGGCAGAGCATATTATGCTCGTTGATCTGGAACGTAATGATATCGGACGGATTGCAGCCTACGGTTCGGTTCATGTGCCTGAATTGATGACCATCGAGAAGTATTCCCATGTTATGCATCTCGTTTCCCAAGTGGAAGGCAGGCTGGCAGAAGGGTTATCCGTATTTGATGTGATCGCTGCGACATTCCCGGGTGGAACGATTACCGGAGCGCCGAAAGTCCGCACCATGGAGATTATCGAGGAACTTGAGCCTGTGCGGCGTGGGCCTTATACGGGTTCCATCGGGTGGATGGATTACAGTGGAAATATGGAATTGAACATCGTCATTCGTACACTTGCCATTAAGGACGGTATTGGTTATGTACAGGCCGGGGCAGGGATTGTCATTGATTCCGATCCATATCGGGAATATAAGGAATGTCGCAACAAAGCAAGAGCGATGATGAGAGCTGTGAATTACAGCGAAGAGGCGGAAGCAAGCAGAGCTGTTGAACAAGAACAAGCGGAGCGAACTGAAGCTATTAAATTAAACTAAACTAAAATAAAACGAAGCAACCGTCACTTGCATTGACGGAAGATGAGGAGGAGCAGGCATATGATACTGGTTATCGATAATTACGATTCCTTCACGTATAACCTGGTTCAATATCTGGGTGAACTGGGTGAGACGGTGGAAGTTCGCCGCAACGATGAGATTGATCTGGCAGGCATAGAGGCACTGGCACCTGATCATATTCTGATCTCTCCGGGTCCTTGTACACCAAATGAAGCGGGCATTAGCCTGGCAGTCATCGATCATTTCAAGGGAAGCATTCCGATCTTTGGTGTTTGTCTGGGGCATCAGTCCATTGGACAAGCGTTTGGTGGCAATGTCATTCGTGCAGAGCGCATGATGCACGGCAAAACATCCGAGATGCACCACAATGGGACATCGGTATTTGCCGGATTGCCATCCCCATTTACAGCTACCCGTTATCACTCCCTGATTGTCGAGCGCAGCAGCTTGCCTGACTGTCTTGAGATTACAGCGGAGACAGCTGAAGGTGAGATTATGGGTCTGCGCCACAAAGAATATGCGATTGAAGGCGTTCAGTTCCACCCGGAATCCATTATTACAGACCACGGACATCAGATGCTTCGTAACTTTTTGTCCCAACAAGTGAAGGTTTAACATGCAATATGCCGCGATAAACGGAGAGTTGGTCAATATGGCGGCGGCCGTGGTTCCTGTAACGGATCACGGCTTTTTGTACGGACTGGGACTGTTTGAGACGTTCCGGACGTATCAAGGTGTCCCATATCTTTTGGAACGGCATTTGGAGCGAATGTCTTCGGGGTGTAAGGAACTTGGCATTCCTTTTACAACGACCGTGGCAGAGGTGACAGATTGGATTGAACGTCTGATGCATGCGAACGGACTTCAGGATGCGTATGTACGTTATACGGTATCAGCCGGTGAAGCACCGCTAGGCTTACCTTCTGGTGACTATTCGAAGCCAAATCATATTATACTGGCAAAAGCATTACCTGAACCTTCTCCCTCTTTATATGAGTGCGGCAAAATGCTTCAACGGTTGTCTACGCCACGCAACACACCCGAAGGAGAAGTGCGGTTCAAGTCACTGCATTACATGAACAGCATTCTGGCGAAACGTGAGCTGAACGGGTACGGGCAGTATGTGCAGGGTGCAGAAGGGCTACAATTAACCCGTGATGGTCATATAGCGGAAGGGATCGTCAGCAATATATTTTGGGTACGGGAAAATGTACTCTACACGCCAGCACTCTCAACCGGCATTCTGCCGGGTATCACGAGAGCTGTGGTACTTGAGATCGCCACGCAGCAAGGAATTCCCTGCATAGAAACGTTAGCGGCTTGGGAGGATCTCCTGCAAGCCGATGAAATATTTCTAACAGGCTCGGTTTCCGAACTGGTTCCGGTTACGACTCTGCGGGATCGGGAGGGAGCCGAAACGATAATCAGTAACGGACATATAGGCCCAGTTACAGCAGTCCTTCTGGGTATGTACCGGCAGAAAGCGGGGTATACTTCATGACACTTACACCTGTCATCTATGAACGGAACTATGCATGGGGGCCAGCTGAGTTGAAGCTGGGGGCAAGAACACAGATTATGGGCATTCTTAACGTCACACCTGACTCGTTCTCGGATGGTGGGCGTTACACCAACGTGGAGCGGGCAGTTGCCCATGCCAAACAGATGATGGAGGACGGGGCGGACCTGATTGATATCGGCGGAGAGTCCACACGTCCAGGTTCAGATGCCGTGGACGCCGATGAAGAGCTGAGCCGGATCATTCCCGTTATTGAAGCATTGCATCAGCAAGCCCCGCATATTCCAATATCGGTAGACACGTATAAGGCCGATGTTGCACGTCAGGCTATTCTGGCAGGTGCCCATATCATTAATGATGTGTGGGGTGCCAAGGCAGATCCAGATATGGCCCGCACGGTAGCAGAGCTAGGGTGTCCCATCATTCTGATGCATAATCGGCAGGAGAGAAACTATCCCGATTATCTGAGTGATGTCGTCAGTGATTTGCAGGAGAGCATACAGATTACGCTGGGAGCCGGCGTGAAAGCAGAGCAAATTATCCTGGACCCGGGTATTGGTTTTGTGAAGGATATCGGAGAAAATCTGAAGCTCATGTCATCGCTCGGTTTGCTCAATGAAATGGGGTATCCCGTTCTGCTAGCCACCTCACGTAAAAGATTCATCCAGAACACCCTGGATGTTGGTGCGGATGATGCGCTGGAAGGAACCGCTGCGACCGTTGCATTTGGCATTGCCCAAGGCTGTCAGATGGTTCGGGTTCATGATGTGAAGCCGATTCGGCGGACGGCAGACATGTGTGATGCCATGTTATATGCTTCTCCGGGTCTACGGAAGAAATAATGCTGGCGGGTCCGAGTGACCCGACTAGTGAAAGCGCAGCGTTTTTTCAAAGGCAAAGCAAAAAGATATCTTCAAAATAGAGAATTATTTCAATATATATAGAGGGCAGGCGGATCGTATGGATAGAATGGTATTGCATCGTATGGAGTATTACGGATATCATGGCGTTTTTGCAGAAGAACGGAAGCTTGGGCAGCGGTACTATATTGATCTGGAGATTGATATGGATCTGAGTGAAGCTGGACGTAACGATGATCTAACCAAAACAATCAATTATGCAGAGATCCATGAGTTGGTAAAGCAGATTGTTGAAAATAAATCATTCCAGTTAATTGAAGCCTTGGGCGAACATATTGCATCTTCTTTACTAGACACTTATACTATTATCAATGCATTGACAGTCAAGGTGACGAAGCCACATCCGCCATTCGATATTCATTTTGAGGGCGTAACGGTAGAGCTTCGCCGCACAAGAAAGTGAGAACCGATCATGATTGCACATTCGACCTCTGAATCTTCAGAGGCTTATATTGCTTTAGGGGCCAATTTGGGTGACCGGGAACAGACGCTGTTTGAAGCATTGTCTTTGCTGGATGAACACCCTCATATATCCGTTCTGCGTTGTTCTGCACTATATGAGACGGAGCCTGTAGGATATGTAGATCAGCCTGCGTTTCTGAATATGGCAGTCGCTGTACAGGTGATGCTGACACCGGAGCAGTTGCTCACGGAATTACTGGATATCGAGAACCGACTTGGACGTGTTCGTGATATTCGCTGGGGACCGCGCACCGTTGATTTGGATCTGCTCTGGATGCACGGTGAGACGCGAGATACCGAATTACTTCAATTGCCTCATCCTCGTATGGGAGAACGGGCTTTTGTGCTGGTCCCACTGTCGGATATCGTACCGGAGGGCGAGATTTCAGGTTTGTATACCTTTGTACACTCATCGTTGTCTGTACTGGATGGAAAGGATGGAATACAGCTTTGGAAAACATGCAATTGGCCAATCGAATCCGGGCATTCCGGAAGCTGAAAGGTTTAACACAACATGAACTTGCGGCCGAGACCGGCATCTCGCTGGCCATTCTGGGAACCATTGAACGGGGAAACCGTAAGGTATCACAGCAAGAGCTCGATCGAATTGCTGGTGTGCTGGCAATCAGTATCGAGGAGTTGCGGGGCAACTAGAACCCTTTCGGTTTCGTCATGTTACAACAACCAAGACACCGATCGAACTTTATATCGTGATATATACAGAATTAAAAAGGAGTGGAACGACTACCGTGCTTAACATTGGTGGCATTGAAATGAAAAACCAGGTCGTACTTGCGCCGATGGCTGGCGTATGTAATCCGGCTTTTCGTTTGATCGCAAAAGAATTCGGAACAGGCCTCGTATGCGCGGAGATGGTGAGTGGCAAAGCCATTGTCCATGGCAACCAGCGTACACGTGAGATGTTGTTTGTAGATGAGCGTGAGAAACCGCTGAGCCTTCAGATTTTTGGGGAGATCGTGATTCTCTTGTAGAAGCAGCCAAAATCGTGGACCAAGAAACCAATGCAGACATTATCGACATTAACATGGGATGCCCTGTGCCAAAGGTAACGAAATGTGATGCAGGTGCACGTTGGTTGCTTGATCCGAACAAAATCTATGAGATGGTATCCGCTGTTGTGGACGCGGTTGAGAAGCCGGTGACGGTCAAGATGCGTATCGGCTGGGACAACGAGCATATCTTCGCGGTTGAGAATGCGCTCGCGGTTGAACGTGCGGGTGGACAGGCGGTAAGTGTACACGGCCGTACGCGTGAGCAACTCTATACAGGCACGGCTGACTGGTCACACATCAAAGATGTAAAAGAGGCTGTCTCTATTCCAGTGATCGGCAATGGCGATGTCCATACACCAGAGGATGCACGCCGTATGCTGGATGAAACGGGTTGTGACGGAGTTATGATCGGTCGTGCTGCCCTGGGTAACCCCTGGATGCTGTATCGTACCATTCAATACTTAAGCACGGGGGAATTGCTTCCTGACCCGAATGGCGAAGAGAAGATCCGTGTTGCCATCCTGCACATGGATCGCCTGATCGCACTGAAGAATGAGACGGTTGCTGTACGCGAGATGCGTAAACACCTGGCTTGGTATCTGAAAGGCTTGAAAGGATCTGCTCGCATCAAGGACGTTATTATGGAAGGTACCAAGCGTGATGAGATGGTACAGATTCTGGAGAACTTTGTGAGTCAGCTGAAAAGCGAAGGCAATTTGGAGTCAGAACCGGTAATCGCCGGAAGTGCATCGTAATTAAGACTGTAAAACGTTTACAGCTATAGAGGACGTAACATTGACTTTTCGAGATCGTTCCCCTATACTTTCACAGTATAAATTCGCCATGTGCGTTAATTAAAGGCTAGTCATCAGGAGGAATATTCTATTTCTCTGGAGAACTTCATATAGTTTTGAAGATGTATGCGGGCGGAGCTATGTAATTGGCACTGATTCCGTTGCCGTACAATCCAAATTATTCCCATGACAGGAGAATCGGTTGAGATGAGCGACAAGGAAGTTATCCTTACACCAGAGGGACTTAAGAAGCTGGAAGAAGAACTGGAAACATTGAAATCAGTGAAGCGCCGCGAAGTGGCTGAACGGATTAAGGTAGCCATCGGGTATGGAGATATCAGTGAGAACTCTGAATACGAAGATGCCAAGAACGAACAGGCTTTCATTGAAGGTCGTATTATTACTTTGGAGAAAATGCTTCGGAACGCACGCATTATTAACAGTGATGAGATTGACACCGATGTCGTGAGTGTAGGTGCAACAGTTACTGTGGAAGATTTGGAATTCGGTGATATCACAGAATATACAATTGTAGGTTCTGCTGAATCTAACCCGCTTCAGAACAAGATTTCAAACGAAAGCCCTGTTGGTAAAGCGATCCTGGGCAAGAAAAATGGTACAGTTGTTGATGTAAGTGTGCCTGCTGGCGTAATTCAATATAAAATTGTAGATATTAAAAAGCTATAGTAACGAAGCAGTTGGGCACGGTAAACAAAAGCTTCCCTAGGGAAGCTTTTTCAACATTTGAGGAAGAGTGTCCTCACGGGATGCCTGCAATGTAAATAAGGAGATGAATACAGATCATGACGGATGAAGTCTTGAATCAGGAAACCGAACTTAGCGAGCTTTTACAAATTCGCCGTGACAAATTGGACGAGCTCCGCAAATTGGGAATCGACCCTTTTGGCCAAAAATACGTACGTACCGAAGAAGCCGGCTCCATTCTGAAGAAGTATGAAGAACTGACCAAGGAAGAGCTGGAAGAGAAGCACATCGAAGTCAGTATTGCCGGACGGATTATGGCGAAGCGGGGAATGGGTAAAGCAAGCTTCGCACATATTCAGGACCTGAGCGGCAGAATCCAGATCTATGTTCGTCAGGATAGCGTGCCTGAAGACAAGTATGCGGCATTTAGCCTGCTGGACCTTGGCGATATCGTTGGGGTAACAGGCGTGATCTTTAAGACCAAAACAGGTGAAACTTCTGTCAAAGTGAAAGATCTTGAAGTGCTGTCCAAATCGCTCTATCCGCTTCCGGATAAATTCCATGGTCTCACCGACGTAGAGCTGCGTTACCGCCAGCGTTATGTTGACCTGATTATGAGCCCGGATGTACAACAAACCTTTATCGCACGTTCCAAAATCATTCAATCGATGCGCCGTTACCTGGATTCCCTTGGATATCTGGAAGTGGAAACACCTACGTTGCATACAATCGCAGGAGGAGCTGCAGCACGTCCGTTTATTACGCATCACAATGCGCTGGATATGGAACTGTACATGCGAATCGCGATTGAACTTCACCTGAAACGTCTGATTGTTGGCGGACTGGAGAAGGTATATGAGATCGGCCGTGTATATCGGAATGAAGGTATGTCCACACGTCACAATCCGGAGTTCACAATGATTGAATTGTATGAGGCATATGCCGACTACAAAGATATTATGCAATTGACAGAGAACCTGGTTGCTCATATTGCACAGGAAGTACTGGGTACGCAAGTGATCCAGTATGGAGATTATGAAGTAGATCTTACACCGCAGTGGCGCCGTGTTACGATGGTGGATGCAGTTAAGGAAGTTGTGGGCGTAGACTTCTCCGTACACATGACGGATGAGGAAGCACACAACTTGGCGAAGGAACATAAGGTTCCGGTTGAAAAACATATGACATTTGGTCATATTCTGAACGCGTTCTTTGAAGAGTTTGTGGAAGAGACGTTGATTCAGCCGACATTCATTATGGGACATCCTCTTGAAATCTCACCACTGGCGAAGAAAAATGATGTAGATCCGCGGTTCACGGATCGCTTCGAATTGTTCATCGTTGGACGCGAGCATGCCAATGCCTTCACAGAGCTGAATGATCCAATCGATCAGCGTCAGCGCTTTGAAGCACAGATGCTGGAGAAAGAACATGGGAACGACGAAGCTCATGAGATGGATGACGACTTCATCCGTGCGCTCGAATATGGTATGCCACCAACAGGCGGATTGGGAATCGGGGTTGATCGTCTGATCATGCTGCTTACCAATTCCCCGTCGATTCGTGACGTACTGCTCTTCCCGCACATGCGTCCTCGTACGCAAGATTAAATAAGGAACGTAGGATACGTTCATAATAGAAGAGGAACCTGCCGTTCAGTATGATGCTGGGGCAAGTTCCTCTTTAGGTTTACATAGACGCGAAAAATAAAGTTTGTCAGAAGGCCCTTGCTCACAGCACACCATTAGGGTAATACCGCGTCTTGAATTTGTTAGATTAACCTGTTCGTATTTTTGTTAAAAGAGGTGCCCTTCATGAAGTTCAGGCTTCACTTTGCCAAATTCTTATCTCCTCCGTTAATTCTGGTCGGTGGTTTTCTGCTTATTATTGCGATTGGAACGGTGCTTCTCATGTTGCCAATCTCCAACCAAAGCGGTAAGCATTTGGCGTTTATTGACGCGCTTTTTACATCAACCTCTGCCGCATGTGTGACTGGACTTGTCGTTGTGGATGTAGGGACGACCTTTAATTTGTTTGGTCAGATCGTCATTATGGTATTAATGCAGCTTGGTGGACTCGGCTTCATGACCATGGCTACCCTCTTTGCGCTTGTATTGGGCAAGCGAATCTCACTCAAGGACAGATTGTTACTCAAAGAAGCCATTAATGCAGACAGTATGGAAGGGATAGTACGCATTATCCGCAAGGTGTTGATTTTCTCCTTTACCATTGAAGGAGTGGCTGCTGTCATACTAGCGCTGCGCTGGGCAACGGAGATGCCATTGGGTCAGGCCGTATACTATGGAATATTCCACTCTGTTTCATTATTTAATAATGGTGGATTTGATCTGTTCGGCAATAGCTTTCAATACTACACCGGAGACTGGATATTCAACCTGACTGCTTCCGTGCTCGTTATCTCTGGTGGACTAGGTTTTGTTGTATTAAATGATCTGTTTGAGTATCGCAAACGCCGCCGTCTATCTCTTCAGTCCAAACTGGTGCTGTCTGTATCCGGAGCGCTGATCGGTATAGGAGCGATTGTGTTGTTTGTTTTCGAATTCACCAATGGACATACACTGGCTTCACTCACCTGGAGCGAGAAGATCTATGCGTCCTTCTTCCAATCTGTCTCTACACGTTCGTCGGGAACAAGTACAATCGATATCACGGAGATGAGGCAGGCTACTCAGTTTTTCTTCATTCTGCTGATGTTTATCGGGGCTTCCCGGGATCGACCGGGGCGGGATCAAGACAACTACATTCCTGATCATGATTGGTGCAGTGTATGCCATGATTCGGGGAAATAAGGATATCGTGTTTTTCCGCCAGCGTGTTCCAAAGGAACTGCTGATGAGGGCGTTGACCATTATTATGGTTTCTCTGATCATATTCATGATCGTGGTAATGCTTCTGCTGACGACGGAGGATGCGCCATTCCTTTCACTGATGTTTGAAGCTGCATCCGCAATCGGTACCGTGGGTCTTTCCGTGGGAGTGACTGATGAGTTGACCAATTGGGGAAAAATTATTATTACCTTTACCATGTTTGTAGGTCGGATTGGGCCATTAACCATCGCGTATGCCCTTCGTCCGCGCAAAGAGAAGAAACTGTATCGTCATCCGGAAGGCCGGATCATTATCGGATAAAAAGAAAAACCGTCAGACATTCAGAACTAACCCCTGTTATCGTAACGGGCCTTAGTCACAACGAATGTGCTGCGGTTTTTTTGGTTTAACGGCACAAGGCGGCAAGATGCAAAGTGAGAACATCGTCCATGAGCTGGGCATTCATCTGATCCGGTCTAAGCACGGTATGTATGCCTAAGCCATCCACCAGTGCATACAATCTCTCGATCTCCAGTTCTTTGTCCAGATCGGGTCTGGAGAGGTCGAGCTTTATCAGGTAGTTGATAACAGAACCTACAGCTTGTCTGAGTTCATCATATACGGTATTAGCAAGTTCTTTGAGTGTAGGATCGGTTTTGGATCTGGCTGTAAAAGCGTACCACACCTCCATTTCGGCCAGTTTTTCTTCTGTGTTTGGTAAGAATTCGAGCAATAGGCATTTCATATTGTCCATGGGAGAGCCGGTAAAGGACATTTTTGGACTCGATGGGACACCCGTTCAGATACCAAATTCATGGCATATAGTAGTAGTTCCGATTGAGTAGAAAAGTAGTGACGCATTGAGCCAACCGAAACTCCAGCTTCTTCAGCGATATTTCGAACAGAGGCCTGTTCCATGCCATCTTTTCGTATAATACGCCAAGCCGCCTCTGCTACGAGCACGCGCTGTTTATCATGATCAACAATTTTAGGCATAGGTGTATTATATCACTATTGATTATTATAATACATACGTGCTAAATTATATTTAATACATTTGTATCAAAAAAAGGAGAGGCTGAAATGATTGGTTATTTCATTATAGGTTGTGAGATTGCCTTTTGGGTGTTTGTGTTCACGGGTCTGAGTGTCAGGTATCTCCTTGGCATGAAGCGGTTAGGCATCGGTTTGTTAATGGCGACGCCGATTATCGATCTGTTATTGCTTGTTGCTACAGTTATGGATCTACAGCGAGGAGCTACAGCAAGTATAATTCATGGTATAGCTGCGGTGTATATAGGAGTAAGCATTGCTTATGGTCACCAGATGATCGCTTGGGCGGATCGATATTTCCTATATTGGTTCAAGAGTGGGGAGAACCCTCGCAGCAACAAGTTATATGGTAGAGAACATGCGAGTCGTGAGCGTAGTGGATGGTTTAGACATCTATTGGCTTGGGCAATAGGCAGTGCTTTTCTATTAGCCATGATATGGTGGGTTGGAGATGCTGAACGTACAGCTGTCTTCAATAATCTGATCAAAGTGTGGGGAATGATACTCGGAATCGATTTTTTGATAAGCTTTAGTTACAGTTTATGGCCAAGAAAGGTTCCTGCTAGGAATGTTAAACATTAAAGTGAAAATGGACGTGCGTATGAACTTGCTAAGTTGGGAGAGTAACATATGTACGTCTGTATTAGATCAAACCAATTGTTAATATAGTTTCAAAAAAAGACTTGCATTCAAAATCTGTACATGGTATATTCTAATTCCGGCCAAGAAAACACGGTTTACACGGTGCGGCAAGCAAACGAAATAAGCTTCGAAAGAAACTTGAAAAAAAGAGCTTGCAAAGTTGGTTCGGATGTGATAAGATATAAAAGTTGCTGAAGAGAACGACATTCGGTAACAAGACAAGTTTGATCTTTGAAAACTGAACAACGAGTGAGTAAACATTCTGCTTGCAGAATGAATGCGAAAGTTGGAGACAAGCCTTGGCTTGGATCGACCGGAGCACAAATGAGATTTTTAATCTCGTCAGATTCAAAATGAGCTTATCGCTCTTTTCAATACTTTATTGGAGAGTTTGATCCTGGCTCAGGACGAACGCTGGCGGCATGCCTAATACATGCAAGTCGAGCGGACTATCAGAGAAGCTTGCTTCTCTGATAGTTAGCGGCGGACGGGTGAGTAACACGTAGGCAACCTGCCCTCAAGTTTGGGACAACTACCGGAAACGGTAGCTAATACCGAATAGTTGTTTTCTTCGCCTGAAGGAAACTGGAAAGACGGAGCAATCTGTCACTTGGGGATGGGCCTGCGGCGCATTAGCTAGTTGGTGGGGTAACGGCTCACCAAGGCGACGATGCGTAGCCGACCTGAGAGGGTGATCGGCCACACTGGGACTGAGACACGGCCCAGACTCCTACGGGAGGCAGCAGTAGGGAATCTTCCGCAATGGGCGAAAGCCTGACGGAGCAATGCCGCGTGAGTGATGAAGGTTTTCGGATCGTAAAGCTCTGTTGCCAGGGAAGAACGCTTGGGAGAGTAACTGCTCTCAAGGTGACGGTACCTGAGAAGAAAGCCCCGGCTAACTACGTGCCAGCAGCCGCGGTAATACGTAGGGGCAAGCGTTGTCCGGAATTATTGGGCGTAAAGCGCGCGCAGGCGGTCATTTAAGTCTGGTGTTTAATCCCGGGGCTCAACCCCGGATCGCACTGGAAACTGGGTGACTTGAGTGCAGAAGAGGAGAGTGGAATTCCACGTGTAGCGGTGAAATGCGTAGATATGTGGAGGAACACCAGTGGCGAAGGCGACTCTCTGGGCTGTAACTGACGCTGAGGCGCGAAAGCGTGGGGAGCAAACAGGATTAGATACCCTGGTAGTCCACGCCGTAAACGATGAGTGCTAGGTGTTAGGGGTTTCGATACCCTTGGTGCCGAAGTTAACACATTAAGCACTCCGCCTGGGGAGTACGGTCGCAAGACTGAAACTCAAAGGAATTGACGGGGACCCGCACAAGCAGTGGAGTATGTGGTTTAATTCGAAGCAACGCGAAGAACCTTACCAGGTCTTGACATCCCTCTGACCGGTACAGAGATGTACCTTTCCTTCGGGACAGAGGAGACAGGTGGTGCATGGTTGTCGTCAGCTCGTGTCGTGAGATGTTGGGTTAAGTCCCGCAACGAGCGCAACCCTTATATTTAGTTGCCAGCACTTCGGGTGGGCACTCTAGATAGACTGCCGGTGACAAACCGGAGGAAGGTGGGGATGACGTCAAATCATCATGCCCCTTATGACCTGGGCTACACACGTACTACAATGGCCGGTACAACGGGCTGCGAAATCGCGAGATGGAGCCAATCCCAACAAAGCCGGTCTCAGTTCGGATTGCAGGCTGCAACTCGCCTGCATGAAGTCGGAATTGCTAGTAATCGCGGATCAGCATGCCGCGGTGAATACGTTCCCGGGTCTTGTACACACCGCCCGTCACACCACGAGAGTTTATAACACCCGAAGTCGGTGGGGTAACCGCAAGGAGCCAGCCGCCGAAGGTGGGATAGATGATTGGGGTGAAGTCGTAACAAGGTAGCCGTATCGGAAGGTGCGGCTGGATCACCTCCTTTCTATGGAGAATCGTTTCCTGCAACGGAAACATTCAAATATGCAGCTTAGCTGCAAAAACACTCACTCGTTGTTCGGTTTTGAGAGCTCAAACTCTCAAACAGCTTGCTTTTGCATGGAGCTTGTTCTTTGAAAACTAGATATCGAAACGAAACAAACGCGAATTAGAACATTCCTTTAAGCTGATCTTGTGTAAACAAGTGAAGTGTTTTTATAAGGTAGATTGCATGAGCGAGTGATCGAAATGGAACGACTTTTGGATTTGCGTAAGCAAACCAAGCGGAGTGACAGCTCGAACACGAGCGATATGGTTAAGCTACTAAGAGCACACGGAGGATGCCTAGGCGCTAGGAGCCGATGAAGGACGTGGCGAACAACGAAACTGCCTCGGGGAGCTGTAAGCAAGCTTTGATCCGGGGGTGTCCGAATGGGGAAACCCAGCTGGGGTAATTTCCAGTTACTCACAACTGAATACATAGGTTGTGTAGAGGCATACCAGGGGAACTGAAACATCTAAGTACCCTGAGGAAGAGAAAACAATAGTGATTCCGTCAGTAGCGGCGAGCGAACGCGGAGAAGCCCAAACCAGAGAGCTTGCTCTTTGGGGTTGTGGGACGTCTCACATGGAGTTACAAAGGAACCGGTTAAGCGAAGAGGTCTGGAAAGGCCCGCCAAAGAAGGTAAAAGCCCTGTAGTTGAAAGTCTGTTCCCTCCGAGACGGATCCCGAGTAGTGCGGGGCACGTGAAACCCCGTATGAATCCGGCAGGACCATCTGCCAAGGCTAAATACTTCCTAGCGACCGATAGTGAAGCAGTACCGTGAGGGAAAGGTGAAAAGCACCCCGGAAGGGGAGTGAAATAGAACCTGAAACCGTGTGCTTACAAAAAGTCAGAGCCCGTTTTAGGGGTGATGGCGTGCCTTTTGTAGAATGAACCGGCGAGTTACGTTCCCGTGCAAGGTTAAGGTGAAGAGCCGGAGCCGCAGCGAAAGCGAGTCTGAATAGGGCGACTTAGTACGTGGACGTAGACCCGAAACCGGGTGATCTACCCCTGTCCAGGGTGAAGGTGCGGTAACACGCACTGGAGGCCCGAACCCACGCATGTTGAAAAATGCGGGGATGAGGTGGGGGTAGCGGAGAAATTCCAATCGAACTCGGAGATAGCTGGTTCTCCCCGAAATAGCTTTAGGGCTAGCCTCGGAAAACAGAGTCGTGGAGGTAGAGCACTGATTGGGTGCGGGGCCCGCAAGGGTTACCAAGCTCAGTCAAACTCCGAATGCCATAGACTTACTTCCGGGAGTCAGACAGTGAGTGCTAAGATCCATTGTCAAAAGGGAAACAGCCCAGACCATCAGCTAAGGTCCCCAAGTGTGTGTTAAGTGGGAAAGGATGTGGAGTTGCACAGACAACCAGGATGTTGGCTTAGAAGCAGCCACCATTGAAAGAGTGCGTAATAGCTCACTGGTCGAGTGACTCTGCGCCGAAAATGTAACGGGGCTAAACACACCACCGAAGCTATGGCTTGATGCTTTGCATCAGGGGTAGGGAGCGTTGTATAAGGGTTGAAGGTGTACCGTAAGGAGCGCTGGACATTATACAAGTGAGAATGCCGGTATGAGTAACGAAAAGATCAGTGAGAATCTGATCCGCCGAAAGCCTAAGGGTTCCTGAGGAAGGCTCGTCCGCTCAGGGTAAGTCGGGACCTAAGGCGAGGCCGAAAGGCGTAGTCGAAGGACAACAGGTCGAAATTCCTGTACCACCGTAAGCCGTTATGAGCAATGGGGGGACGCAGTAGGGTAGTGACGCGGACTGATGGATGTCCGTCTAAGCAGTAAGGCTGATGTGTAGGCAAATCCGCACATTGTAAGGCTGAGCTGTGATGGGGAGCGAAAATTGTAGTAGCGAAGGTCATGATCTCACACTGCCAAGAAAAGCCTCTAGCCAGGTGAAGGTGCCCGTACCGCAAACCGACACAGGTAGGCGAGAAGAGTATTCTAAGGCGCGCGGAAGAACTCTCGTTAAGGAACTCGGCAAAATGACCCCGTAACTTCGGGAGAAGGGGTGCCCCGGTAGTGTGAATAGCACGAGGGGGCCGCAGTGAAAAGGCCCAAGCGACTGTTTAGCAAAAACACAGGTCTGTGCGAAGCCGTAAGGCGAAGTATACGGGCTGACGCCTGCCCGGTGCTGGAAGGTTAAGGGGAGTGGTTAGGAGCAATCCGAAGCTGTGAACCGAAGCCCCAGTAAACGGCGGCCGTAACTATAACGGTCCTAAGGTAGCGAAATTCCTTGTCAGGTAAATTCTGACCCGCACGAATGGCGTAACGACTTGGGCGCTGTCTCAACGAGAGATCCGGTGAAATTTTAATACCTGTGAAGATGCAGGTTACCCGCGACAAGACGGAAAGACCCCATGGAGCTTTACTGCAGCTTGATATTGAATTTGGGTACGATCTGTACAGGATAGGTGGGAGCCTTTGAAACGTGAGCGCCAGCTTGCGTGGAGGCAACGTTGGGATACCACCCTGATCGTATCTAGGTTCTAACCTGGTACCGTAATCCGGTGCGGGGACAGTGTCAGGTGGGCAGTTTGACTGGGGCGGTCGCCTCCTAAAGAGTAACGGAGGCGCCCAAAGGTTCCCTCAGAATGGTTGGAAATCATTCGAAGAGTGCAAAGGCATAAGGGAGCTTGACTGCGAGACCTACAAGTCGAGCAGGGACGAAAGTCGGGCTTAGTGATCCGGTGGTACCGCATGGAAGGGCCATCGCTCAACGGATAAAAGCTACCCTGGGGATAACAGGCTTATCTCCCCCAAGAGTCCACATCGACGGGGAGGTTTGGCACCTCGATGTCGGCTCATCGCATCCTGGGGCTGAAGTAGGTCCCAAGGGTTGGGCTGTTCGCCCATTAAAGCGGTACGCGAGCTGGGTTCAGAACGTCGTGAGACAGTTCGGTCCCTATCTGTCGTGGGCGTAGGAAATTTGAGAGGAGCTGTCCTTAGTACGAGAGGACCGGGATGGACGTACCGCTGGTGTACCAGTTGTTCCGCCAGGAGCACCGCTGGGTAGCTATGTACGGACGGGATAAACGCTGAAAGCATCTAAGCGTGAAGCCCCCTCAAGATGAGATTTCCCAGTATGTAAGACCCCTTGAAGACGACGAGGTAGATAGGCTGGGGGTGGAAGTGCAGCAATGCATGGAGCTGACCAGTACTAATCGGTCGAGGGCTTATCCAATAGCAAGTGATAATTCGCATGTTTCGTTTCGAATCTAGTTTTCAGAGAACGATCTCTGAAATGTAAGCTAAGCTATGCGTTTGGTGGCGATGGCGGAGGGGTTCCACACGTACCCATCCCGAACACGACCGTTAAGCCCTCTAGCGCCGATGGTACTTGGACCGCAGGGTCCTGGGAGAGTAGGACGCCGCCAAGCAAAGAACCACTGCCGATGTTATTCGGTGGTGGTTTTTATTATATAGTTTTATTATGCAGTATGGGATTAAAATACAGATTGAATTTGGTAATTTATCAGCACAATAGGTTGTATAAATGTAACGTTATTCGATACGAATTGACGTTTTTTTGTGTAATAACTAGACTTGTCCGCTCTGGAAAAACAGTTGTGTTCATCAGGCAATACACCTGATATAACCAAGTACTTTTCCTTGACAGTCTAAATATCGCTTTGCTAAGATGGCAATAATAAATTTTTCAGAAAACGTATTTTCGGCGTAAAATACAGCCTGGAATCTTCGGGTTTTGGACCGTAAAGCTGAGCAAACATAAGGAGGAACACTTGCGTGTGGGAAGATAAATTTGGTAAGGAAGGCCTCACCTTTGATGATGTATTGCTAGTGCCACGGAAATCCGAGACACTGCCTAAAGAAGTAGATGTATCTATTCGTTTGAGCGATAATGTAAAGCTAAATATTCCTTTGATTAGTGCGGGTATGGATACGGTAACTGAAGCGACATTGGCTATTGCCATTGCACGTGAAGGCGGTATCGGTATTATCCATAAAAATATGTCGGTTGAACAACAGGCAGAAGAAGTAGATCGTGTTAAGCGTTCGGAGAGTGGTGTTATTACGAATCCATTCTCACTGACGGCAGATCATCTGGTATCTGATGCGGAAGCAGTAATGGCGAAATATCGGATCTCCGGTGTACCTATTATTGAAGGAGATCAGAAGTTGGTTGGTATCTTGACCAACCGCGATTTGCGTTTTATCCATGATTACGGCATCAAAATTAGCGAAGTCATGACTCGTGAGAATCTGGTTACCGCTCCTGTAGGTACTACACTGCAAGAAGCTGAAGGTATTCTTCAGAAGCACAAGATTGAGAAACTTCCATTAGTTGATGAGACAAACACTTTGAAAGGTCTTATCACGATTAAAGATATTGAAAAAGCCATTCAATTCCCTCATGCAGCCAAAGACGCTCAAGGCCGTTTGTTGGTTGGTGCAGCGATTGGTATTTCCAAAGATACATTTGAACGTGCAGATGCTTTGGTACAAGCTGGTGTTGACCTGATTACGGTAGACTCGGCTCACGGGCACCACATCAATATCATTGAAGCTGTACGTCAGCTTCGTGAACGTTTCCCTAGCCTGACCATCGTTGCAGGTAACGTCGCTACTGGCGCAGCCACTCGTGACCTGATCGAAGCAGGGGCTTCGGTAGTCAAAGTGGGTATTGGTCCAGGTTCGATTTGTACAACACGTGTTATCGCTGGTATTGGTGTACCTCAAGTAACTGCAGTCTATGATTGTGCAACGGTGGCACGCGAATACGGAGTTCCGATTATCGCGGACGGCGGAATTAAATATTCTGGTGAAATTACGAAGGCACTGGCTGCAGGCGCACACGCGGTGATGCTGGGAAGTTTGTTTGCCGGCACAGCGGAAAGCCCGGGAGAAACTGAAATCTTCCAAGGACGTAGCTACAAAGTATACCGCGGTATGGGTTCAATGGCTGCAATGAAACAAGGTAGTAAAGATCGTTACTTCCAAGATGATGACAAGAAACTGGTTCCGGAAGGAATCGAAGGTCGTGTCGCTTACAAAGGGCCATTGTCTGATACGATCCACCAACTGATTGGTGGTCTGCGTTCGGGTATGGGATACTGTGGTACAAGTAACTTGGAGCAACTTCGTAACGATACAGGCTTTATCCGAATTACAGGTGCGGGACTGCGCGAAAGTCATCCCCATGATGTACAGATTACCAAAGAAGCACCTAACTACTCGTTGTAATCTGAAGAGAGTTAATCATTTCCAGGACAGGCTCGGTGATTTTCACCGGGTCTGTCTTTTTGCAGATACCCCTGTGATAGAATAGAACAAGCGGTGACGATCCATGGGTGGATTAAGGCGTTGCGGCGGCTATTTGACGTGAATCTATGAATATGGTTTTGAAAAGCAAATGCAGTGCCAGAAAAGGCTGCCAGTTAAACAGAAGCGCGGACGTCCTTTTACATAAGCATTTGGATAATGCGGACTAAGTGACAATCGATAACGAACTTTGGGAGCAATAATATTGCTCGTTCGATACAGCGCATATAGTACACATCTCATACATCAACCACGTAGGTTAGGGAACAAGAAAATCGCAGTATAAGCTGCACTGAAGCAATTCACAATGCTTTGGATCGAAGGGAGTATTCATCAATTGAAAGCCAAACACATGAATAAAAAGAAACGCCAAATGCTCAAAAAGAGCGTAGCCTCGGTAATGCTAATTAACATGCTTTGTATGTCTGCAGTAATGCCGGTCATGGCTGCTGCGGATAACTCTGGTCAGGTTCTGACTGCTGCGGCAACAACAACGAAGACGGAGAAAGCCGTACAGGTGCCTGGGGTAGACTCACTTGGGCTTGAAGTTAGATCTGCAGTGCTTATGGAAGCCTCAACGGGACAGATTCTACTAAATGTTGATGCGGATAAAGCGATGCCACCTGCAAGTATGACCAAAATGATGACAGAGTACATTGTCGCCGAACAAGTCAAACAAGGTAAATTCGGTTGGGACGATATTGTAACTGTTAAAAAGAATGCTGCACAAAGTATCGGGTCGCGAATTTTCCTCGCGGAAGGTGACCAGCACACAGTTAAGGATCTCTATATTGCTATGGCTGTTGGCTCTGCCAATGATGCTACGGTTGCTTTGGCTGAACATGTTGCCGGTTCGGAAGAAGCTTTCGTGAAAATGATGAATGATGAAGCGAAGCGTATGGGCATGAAGGATACGTTCTTCATCAACTCTTCCGGTCTCGATCGAGCAGATATGCCTGCCGACTTCCGCCCGACGGAAGATAAAGAAACAGTAATGTCCGCAATGGATGCTGCGATTCTTTGCAGATATATCATCATGGATCACCCAGACTACAAAGATTTCACAACCATTCAATCTTATAAGTTCCGTCCAAATGATAAAGCTCCAATTATCAATTACAACTGGATGCTGGAAGCGAATAAAAATATAACCAATTTCAAAAGCTATGCCTATGAAGGTCTGGACGGAATGAAAACAGGCCATACCACGAACGCAGGTAATAACTTTACAGGTACAGCTGAACGTAACGGTATGCGTCTCATCAGTGTTGTTATGGGCACAGATTCGGAATCTGCACGTTTCAGAGAAACCAAAAAGGTACTGGACTTTGGATTTAACAACTTTGAAGTAAAACAGGCTGTCGCAGGCAAGACCAAAGTGACGGGCTGGGAAGCGGTACCTTTGAAAAAAGGTAAAGAAACAACTGTTCCTGTCGTAACAGATAATGCCGTAAGTTTTGTTGTTCCTAAAGGTACTCAGAACCTGGATGTGACGTTCAAAGCCAACGTAACTGAGGCTGACAAGCTGGTAGCACCAATCAAGGCAGGTACAAAGGTTGGTACAGTAACGTACACGTATAAAGCAGATGGAATTGAGCCACAGGAAAAAACAGTGAACTTGATCACTGCGGAAGAGGCGGAAAAAGGCGGATGGTTCCGTTTGTTCTTCCGTGCCGTGAAGGATTTCTTCGTGGATCTCTTTGACGGGATCAAAAATCTGTTCTAACCCTTAGCAAACTTCATGAAAAGAGTATGATCATGATTTTGATGTATATGTGATCATATCATTGACAAAATACAAGTTATTCCGACCGGATGGATTGTATATTTACAATTTTTCCGGTAAAATATCAAGTTAGAATTCACGTATGATGAAGTAAAAAAGTACAATGTTCGTTTACCAATATGCAAGATCGTGGCTGGTAAGAGAAGGGGAATGAGCGTATGAAGATCGGCGTTTTAGCACTTCAAGGAGCTGTCACAGAGCATATTCGAAGTATTGAACGTGCTGGAGCAGAAGGTGTGGCTATCAAACAGGTTCAGCAATTGGACGATCTGGATGGTCTTATCCTTCCTGGCGGGGAAAGTACAACGATTGGCAAGCTGATGCGTAAGTATGGGTTTATGGATGCCATTCGCGCGTTTGCTGCTGAGGGCAAACCGGTATTTGGTACCTGTGCTGGATTAATCGTTATGGCTAAGCATATTACAGGACAGGAAGAAGCTCATTTGGAGCTAATGGATATGACTGTATCCCGAAATGCATTTGGACGGCAGAGAGAAAGTTTTGAGACGGATTTGCCAGTCAAAGACATTGAGGAAACGGTAAGGGCTGTGTTTATACGGGCGCCCTTGATCGAGAGTGTCGGAGACCAGGTCGAAGTTCTCTCCACATACAAGGATGAGATTGTTACCGCTCGTCAGGGGCATTTGCTGGCTTGCTCCTACCATCCGGAGTTGACGGATGACTATCGTCTGCATACTTATTTTGTAGACATGGCCAGATCCTACAAACACACGGTAGACTCTAAATAATGCATGATGTACAACCTATGATCTCCCGGTCATCGGATCACTTCCCCAGAAGCCGTGTAAGGCCGCTGGATGGCAGTTGCATCTGAACGGATGCCTGATGTTGCCTGTATCTGCTTCATAGCGGGAATCGCAGCGGAGGGTAACACCGGGGATATAGGTTGTTTTTG
This sequence comes from Paenibacillus sp. OVF10, assembly GCA_022836915.1. Classification (GTDB taxonomy): domain Bacteria; phylum Bacillota; class Bacilli; order Paenibacillales; family Paenibacillaceae; genus Paenibacillus. The sequence goes on from CP094668.1 coordinate 758,167, forward strand.
GGTTACAGGTTCCGATAAGTATATAGTAAGGTATATACAGTAGAGTTTTGAGAATGGATTTTAACATAAGGCTTCACGTTGTGAGGTTATTTAGGAGGGGTATATCGTGCTTGATGTGAAAATATTGCGGAATGAGTATGCGCGTGTAGAAGAAGCATTGAATAAACGTGGCAAATCGCTGGATCTTATCGCTGGATTTACCGAGATGGATGCCAAGCGTCGGGAATTGCTTCAAGAGAGTGAAACACTGAAGAGCCGTCGGAATACGGTCTCTGCGGAAGTTGCTAGACTGAAGAAGAATCGTGAGAATGCTGATGATCTGATTGTGGAGATGCGCGAAGTCTCTGATCGAATCAAAGCCATGGACGAAGAAGTTCGGGAACTGGAAGTGAAGATCAATGATCTCACAATGGCGATTCCGAACATTCCTAACGAAAGTGTACCGATTGGAGCTTCTGAAGACGACAATGTTGAGATTCGTCGTTGGGAAGAGCCGAAGTCATTTAATTTTGCACCAAAAGCACACTGGGAAATTGCGCAGGATCTCGATATTCTTGATTTTGAAGCGGCTGCCAAAGTAACAGGTTCCCGTTTTACCTTTTATAAAGGTCTGGGTGCGCGTCTGGAACGTGCATTGATCAACTTCATGATGGATCTGCACAGCGATCAACATGGATATGAAGAGATTCTGCCTCCATACATCGTGAATCGGGACAGCTTGTTTGGAACAGGTCAACTGCCTAAGTTCGAAGAAGATCTGTTTAAGTTGAAAGATACTGAATATTATCTAATCCCTACTGCTGAAGTTCCGGTAACGAACTACCATCGAGAAGAGATTCTGAATGTAGATCAATTGCCTAAGCACTTTGTGGCATACAGCTCTTGTTTCCGCTCTGAAGCCGGTTCGGCTGGACGGGATACACGCGGCTTGATTCGTCAGCATCAATTCAACAAAGTAGAGCTGCTCAAGCTCTCTACTCCAGAGACTTCGTATGAAGAGTTGGAGCAAATGACTCAAAATGCGGAGCGTGTGCTTCAATTGTTGGGCTTACCGTATCGCGTTCTGACATTGTGCACGGCAGATATGGGCTTCACTTCAGCTAAAACGTATGATATTGAAGTATGGTTGCCTGAGAGTAATACCTATCGTGAGATTTCTTCTTGCTCCAACTGTGAGGACTTCCAGGCACGTCGTGCCAATATCCGTTTCCGCAGAGAGCCAAAAGCTAAACCGGAATTTGTGCACACATTGAACGGGTCAGGATTGGCCGTTGGACGGACGGTAGCCGCTATCCTGGAGAACTATCAACAGGAAGATGGTACGGTTGTTATTCCTGAAGCATTGCGTCCTTATATGGGCGGCGCCAGTGTGATTGCACATCGCTCTTAAGAGTTAGTTAACCATCCTCATCAAGAGGAATACAAATTCAATCCGTCATTTTGGAATGGCGGATTGGAGTGTTTTGTAAAGCCGAGGCAGTTGTCTGACACGGGATTATCAATTTTGATATAAAAAAGGTTGCATTATAATGTCGAGATGTGGTATGATACTTTTCGTGGCAAGTTTATAAAACTTAATTCCCTGGAGAGGTACCGAAGCGGTCATAACGGGGCGGTCTTGAAAACCGTTAGGGGCAACTCCACGTGGGTTCGAATCCCACCCTCTCCGCCATACTACACTTATAACAAGGACTCGAGCGATCTCGCTCGGGTCCTTTTTTGCATTGTGAGTTTGTTAAACGTAATGAGCATACAGGTTGGTGACCGATGTATACGTTGCACAGTACAACGTTATATTTTGATTAAGGTTAATATGTATAAAAACATCTTCATCGCCGCACTTTATATAGGAGTGGAGGTGGTAAGATGAACCGCGAGTTAAACATCGATCAGACAGAGCTTGTAGGGGCTTGGCAAGAACGTTTGCCTCAAGTCCTGAATGTTGGAGACCAGGCTCAGGTAATGGCCGATGAAGCCGATCAGCAGGCAATTCGGATACACATTGCTACAGCAGGGCACGAGATGTACTCTTTTGATTTCAAATGTGCATATGTCGATTCCCGTGAAGTCAGCGTACAGCTGATTGATGTGGAACGTGATGGACGAACGACGGATGAGCGTACAGAACCGATTCAGGAACTGGCTCACGATTATACACGGCACATTCATGAATGCGCCCAGTCGTTACAATCCCAGACGAGATAATAGCCTGAAATCTGAAGGAGTGAACTCAATTGACTAAAGCCAAAGCGGGAGTAGACAAAAACCTGCAAAATGTAGTCGATGATCTGGAGCAGCCTGCCGTAAACAGTCATCATGCCCAGCAAATTCAGCAAGATATTAATGATCGCCGTCATCAGGATGCACTGAATCATGACAAAACGGAAGACAGGGACCCATCCCATTCCTAACAATGATGAGGGGGCAATAATATGAGCAAACCAAAAACAATTCCCGTACCGGAAGCGCAAGCATCCGAACAGCATCGTCATTCATCCAAACGCTCTTCCATGCAGGAGCCATTATCCGGTTCCAAAAAGTAAAAAATCAAAATCATGTGGATCATTTGAACCCCCAAGGTTAATAGAAGAAACAGATTCACGCAAAAGTCCCTTGTTACCTAACAGGGGGCTTTTGCGTATTCATACATATATAAAGACAGGCACACGCATATTCCCAAAGCTGACATAGGTCTTTGTAGCCATTTTAAAGAGGAAAGATCACATTTTTCCCAAATTAGGTTTCGGTATCTGGCGATATGGTATATCATTGATATTGAATTACTTTTTTGGGGTTATCACGAGAGGAGAGAAACAAATGACTAAACGTATGGGGGCGCTTCTTCTTACGTTGCTGTTGACCGTATCTATGGCATTGACAGCATGTAGCAGCAAGCAGGAGCCAAAAGAGGCATTGAAGACGGCTGCGGCCAATGCTTCCAAATTAACTTCGTATGAGATGAGTTCTAACTTTACAATTAATGAATTGAGCTATAAACCTGGGGATGCGTCACAAACTGATCCTACTATGACTCAGTTTATGAGCATGCTGAAGGATGCTCAGTTGAATGTAACAGGTGTATACCAAAGTGAGCCAATGCAGACAGAGATGACTCTAGGCATCGAGCTTAAAGGCGATATGGGTATGACCTTTACCATTCCAATGGTGATGACAGCTGAGAAACTCTATGTGAAAGTGCCGAATATTCCGTTCTTCCCAATTCCGGAGAACGTTGTTGGCAAATTCCTGGAACTTGATCTGAAAGAACTGGCTGAGCAAGAGGGTACGGAATGGAACCCGGATGCTATGGACGCAGCCAAAACGCAAAAGCTGAGCAACGAAGTCATGGACGCAGTGCTGAGCGAGTACGATCAAGCTAAATTCTTCAAAAATCTAGACACCAAAGATGCACAACTTCCTGAAGGCGTAGATGCGAAGCAGGTTGTACAATTCTCGGTGAATAATGACAATGTTAAAGAAGCAGTTACTGTACTGGTAACAAAAGCTATGCCTAAAGTATTGGATATTCTGTCCAAAGAGGAATATCGTGAAATGCTGCAAATGGATCAGGCTGATATCGACAAAGCTAAAGAAGATCTGAAGATCACTGAAGCAGATCAGGCTGAAATGGCTAAAGACTTGGATAAATTGAAAGATGTTCTGACAATCAACCAATTCAACATTGATTTCGCATTGGACAAAAACGACTTCCCTGTATATCAAAAGATGGTCGCTGATGTGCTGATCAAGCCAGAAGGTACAAAAGACGAAGTGAAATTGGCATTTACCGGTTCCAATACGTACACCAAGATTAACGAAAAAGCAGCATTCAAAATCAACATCCCTACTGGCGATGACGTAATTACTATGCAAGAGTTCGAAGAACTGATGAACGCTTCATACGGATACTAAGCTCGTCGAGTTCAAATCAAACCGTTTGTTATTCAAGTGAGGGATAATTTCCTTCCGCTTGGATACAGGCGGTTTTTTTGTTACACAGCGTATGAGGGGATTCGCAAAATAATTGATCTTTAATTTTAAATCGTGGCTGGTGATACATACAAATAAAACCGCACTCTCTCCTACATAACTAGGGTAGTGCGGTTTGGAATATTAAATTTGTATATTGTTAAATTGGAAATACAGACAGTTTTGTGTGGGAACTTCTAAATTAATTAATTCGCAAGTTCGCCCAAGTCTTCAGCAAGTACAGCATAGATCTGATGATCCTGATATTTGCCGTTGATCTTGAGGTATTTGCGAGCAGTACCTTCAAACTGGAATCCGTTCTTCTCTAGTACGCGCTGTGAACCTTTGTTGGAGGGCAATACTGCAGCCTGAACCCGATTTAACTTCAGCGCACGGAAGCCATAAGCTACGGCCAGTTTAACCGCTGCTGTCATTCGTCCGCCGCCCTGATAATCTGGATGGATAAAGTAACCCATATCTGCATAATTGGCAACGCCTAATACGACATTGTTGATACTTACTTGTCCAATCAACAGGCTGTCTTTAATGGTATAGATTCCAAATTGATATCCTGTACCTTCTTCTGCTGCCTTGACCCGATCCTCAATCCGCCGAGTCTGAGCATCCAGTGTATAGAATTCATCGTCTCGCACGGGTTCTACAGACTGGTAGGGGACGCGTGTGACCTGAATCAGGTCCAGATAGGACTGTGTATCCTGGGGTGTGAGCAACCGAAGGCTTATGCCATTGGCTGTATCATAGAGTGTTAGTGCCATTACAGCACACTTCCTTTCTAATTGGGATGTTTGTAGTCGGTGACTACTTTAACTTTTGGCGCAGACTTCTGAAAAATTGAGTTAGCATCGTGGAGCATTCAGGCTGAAGGATATCCGGAATCACCTCGGTGCGATGGTTAAAACGAGGCTCCTGTAGCAGGTTCATCAGTGTACCTGCACAGCCTGCCTTGGGATCAGCAGTACCATAGATTACGCGGGGGACCCTGGATTGTACAATTGCACCTGCACACATCGGACAAGGTTCCAACGTGACGTACAGAGAACAATCCAACAAACGCCAAGCTCCGATGGTCTCGCTGGCCTGACGAATAGCCACCATCTCTGCATGAGCGGTGGAATCCAGCGTAGTTTCACGCAGATTGTATCCCCGACCAATAATTTGGTTATTTTGTACGATTACAGCTCCAATCGGCACTTCCCCAAGAGCCTCAGCTTTGTAGGCCTCGGCAATGGCCTCCCGCATCCAGTGCTCATGCTGAGCTTCCTCAGAGAAATGCGCAAGATCGGTCTGAAGAAAATGGTCAGTCATTACTATATAACTCCTTCCAAAATCGTTTATTCAGCGAACAAGTATTCGGGTTGTTAACATGTTGTGTATAGAAATGTGGATAACCGTATAGTTGCTCACATAGTTATAAACAAACTATCCACAAGCCTGTGGGTATGTGGATAAAAGTAGTGATTAATTTCATTGTAGAGTTCGAAAATGCAAAAAACAACGAATTTCGAGCTTTTCAGTCATTCGGTAACTTTTGGACACAGGTCAATTATCCTTTTCAAAAAGACATACAAGCGTTATGATGGAGATAGGTTTTGCCATATATCGCCAGAGGGTACAAGCCGAGAGGTGAACAAAAAAACTTGTCTATTAAAACGAAATTATCCATGATTATGTCGTGCTCAGTGCTCGTTATTTTAGTGTTGAATATCGCACTGAGTTATTATACTACAGAAGAGAATCTGAGGCAGGACAGTGAAACCAAGATGGTGCTCACTGCAAAGCAGATTGCAATTGCTGTCGAACAGAATCAATACAGTTCGGATTATGTAAAACGGCAGATTGGAAACAATCTGTGGCTTGCTGCTGTCATGGCAGCGGAAGAATTGGACCCGGATATTAATAATATCACAAATGAAGAACTTGTACGCTTGAGCCAAAAGGTCGGCGTTTCGCATATTTCGTTAATGGAGCAGACGGATGATGACATCGTTGTTAGCCGCTCTTCGGATCCGAGAGAAATTGGGCTGTCCACCAAATCCATGACCTATTGGTATCAGGCCTTTAAGCAGTTGTTTGAAAAACAACAGGTGACGATTCCCCAAGGGCAGAAGTTGGAACATTTCTGGTCAGATGGATTCGAATATTCTACATCCAGTCCTTCGGATATTGATATCTGGGGTTACTACCATGATGGAAAGAGAAACTACATAATCAATCCTTTCTATAATAATACGGAAGTTGATGACTATGTGAAAATCTCTAGTCCGGATGAGATTTTAAATAAAATTCGTGAGGTCAATCCCTCCATTCTGGAGATTACAGGCATCAATCCGTTGACTTTTGGCAGCCCGAACATGGGTGATGACGGAAGAGATTCGAACTTTAGCAAATTGAATAACAGACCGATTCGTTTTGGTACATACCAGTATGGTTCTACGGATGAGGATCATCGTGCTGTGGTGCGCGCCATTCGAACAGGGCAAAATGTATCTTTTGTCAGTGAAACCCACGAACAGAAGGTACTGAAGAGTTTTATTCCCATTTTCACACCTAACCAGTCTTCCTATGTGATCAGTATTGTCATGGACTATAAGCAAATATCCTCCATGGTATCTGAGCAGTTGGTGAGCCATGCCTCCATATCGTTGGTTTTGCTGGAGATCGTAATCTTTGGCAGTTATCTGCTCGCAGGGTATATTACACGTCCGATCCAATCCATATTGGGAAAAGTGAATGATGTAGCGGATGGGCACTTTGATTTCCGTCTGAAGGTCCGGAGGAAGGATGAACTAGGCCAACTGGCCAATCGTATTAATGCCATGATTCGTAATCTGGGACATTATACGAGCCGTCTGAAACAAATGTATGAAGAGAATCGGGCCGTGAAAGAACATCTGGAGTCCATTATCAATCAGACAGCGGATGCCATTCACATTACAGATCTTGAAGGAAAAGTGCTGCGGGTTAATCGCGCATTTGAACAATTATATGGCTTTCGAAGTCGTGAGGTGGAAGGTCGTAATCTGAAGATCATCCCGCCAGAGGCAGAAGAAGAAATGAAACGTCAGCATGCCCAACTCGTTGAGGGGATGTCCATTACGTCCAACGAAACCACCTGGATGAAGAAAGACGGGACCCGAGTAGAGGTCAGTGTCAGTACGGCTCCGGTACGAGACGAGGCTGGAGAGATTACCGCGCTCATTAGTGTCTCCAGGGACATTACAAGCCGTAATCGGATGGAAGAGCTGCTCAGACGTTCTGAGAAGCTAACAACTGTAGGCCAGCTTGCAGCAGGTGTGGCACATGAGATTCGTAATCCACTGACTACGTTGCGCGGGTTCCTACAGTTACAGCAAGAGAGCAACAAGCTGAATCATCGTCATCTGGATCTGATGTTATCGGAGCTGGATCGCATCAACCTTATTGTTGGTGAATTTCTGATTTTGGCCAAACCGCAGGCGGTTCATTTTCAGAATCGGGATATTCGTTTTATTCTCGGCGATGTCATCTCGTTACTGGATAGTCAGGCACATCTGCATGGTGTAGAATTTGTACTGCGTGCCTCATCCGATTCGGCTATGGTACACTGTGAAGAGAACCAGTTGAAGCAGGTATTCATCAATTTGCTGAAAAATGGTATGGAGGCCATGCCAAATGGAGGAAGCATTCATATCAAGCTCAAGCATGACGAGCAGTCGAAACGCGTCAGAATTGAGATCAGGGATGAAGGCATTGGTATCCCGGAAGAGATGATGCCCAAGCTTGGGGAGCCTTTCTTTACGAATAAAGAGTCTGGGACAGGGCTTGGTCTGATGGTCAGTCAGCGAATTATTCAATCACATAAGGGCATGATGGATATTAAAAGCGTCATGAACAAGGGAACAACGGTTATCATTGAACTGCCTGCATCCGAGCAACAACCGGAGGTTATTGAGGCAGATCAGGTAACGGATGAACCAATTACAGATGAAGAGAACTAGATGAGGTGAGATTACCTTTTGCGTATTAATAAATTTATTAGTGAAACAGGTTATTGCTCCCGGCGTGAAGCCGACAAGTTGGTGGATAGTGGTCAGGTAACCATTAATGGAGTTAAGGCTGAGCTGGGCAGTCAGGCAGAAGAAGGCGACGATGTACGAATTAATGGCAAACCGATCAAGGAAAAGAGAAAACACGTATATATCGCGCTGAATAAACCAATCGGGATCACAAGCACAACCGAGCAGCATATTCAGGGCAATATCGTTGATTTTGTCGGGCACGATGAACGTATTTTCCCTATTGGACGTCTGGATAAGGACTCGGAAGGTTTGATCCTGATGACCAATGATGGTGATATCGTTAACCGGATTCTTAGAGCAGAAGGACGGCATGAGAAAGAGTATATCGTTACTGTTGATCGATCTGTAACCCCGAGTTTCCTTAGAGGTATGAGCACTGGGGTGAAGATATTGGGTGAAATGACCCTGCCTTGTACCGTGACCCGGATGACGGATCGAGTATTCCGTATCATCCTGACTGAAGGAAAGAACCGTCAGATTCGGCGGATGTGTAGTGCTTTTGGCTACGAGGTTCGTAAGTTGAAGCGTATTCGGATCATGAACATTCATCTTGGAGAAATGGCGACAGGTTCTTGGAGAGAGCTTACTGCTGCTGAAAAAGCGGAGCTGGGCGGTCTGTTGGACTATTCACTGGAATAGTTGATTCGACTTTGACTAATTAACTGATTGAAGCCCTGCTTTCCGAAAAGGAGAGCAGGGCTTTTTGGTATAAGGTCAATGACGACAGGTGAGTCTTCGCAAATAGTGTGAAAAAATGTAGAGATAAACCAAGCATAAGCTTTATATAAACCCAAAAGACCGTTCTCCTTGTACCTGGAGAACGGTCTTTGATTAATGAATCGCTGCAGGCCTCTAGTTTCCTCCGCCAACGGCTTTTACATTTGTATTGTTACTTTGATACTTCCGAATGATAGATACCTCTACACGGCGATTCTGTGCCCGTCCGGTATTGGTGTCATTACTGGCAATCGGGTGATACTCTCCATAACCACTTGGTGTGAATTTGGAAGGGTCCAATTGCGAGTTCAGCAACAGGATTTTCAGGAAGTTGAGCGCACGATCTGCACTCAAATCCCAGTTATCCTTATATTGGTTGTTCGAAATGGGAATATTATCGGTATGACCGGATACAACCACTTCATATTCAGGGAACTCCTGCAGCATGCTTGAGATTGCTTTGGCCAAGGATCGTGATTCAGGCTTTACATCTGCTCGGCCTGAGGAGAACAGGGCGTTATCACTGATGGTGATCTTCAATTCAGACTGATTCAGCTTGGTGTTCAGTTGGTCCGAAAGTCCGTTCTTCGAGATATACTGGTCAAGTCGTTTCTTGAGCTTCTCCAGATCTTCCTGCTCTTTTTGAGCCATCTGTGCATCCGTTATCTGAGCTGGTGTTTTCTTGGTGATTTCTGTAGGTTCCTGTTTGTTCTTACCCAGATCGGCACCTGGCGTATCCGGATTCATGGACGTATGATCCAGAACACCGGAGCCTCCATTCAATGCACTGCTTAGTGCGGAAGCCATCTGCTCGAACTTGGCTGCATCGAGTGAACTCATGGAGAACAACGTGATAAACAGGGCAAGCAACAAGGTCATCAAGTCAGAATATGGAAGCAACCAGCTCTCGTCTATATGTTCTTCATGTGGTTCGTGCTTTTTAGCCTTTTTCACCTGATGATCCCTCCTTCTCTTCCAGTTGTTTACGTTCGGAAGGTGTCAGGAATACGGATAACTTTTGGTTGATGGCAATGGTGGATACACCAGACTGTATGGATAACAATCCTTCAACCATCATCAGCTTGATCTCCATTTCTTGCTTGGACATCCGCTTCAGCTTGTTAGACATCGGGTGCCATAACACGTAACCACTAAATATACCAAGGAGTGTTGCGATAAATGCTGCCGCAATCGCATGGGAGAGTTTCTCCATGTCACTGAGATCGGCAAGTGCTGCGATGAGACCTACAACGGCCCCGAGAACCCCGAGCGTTGGTGCGTACATCCCCGCCTGGGCGAAGATCAAGGCACCGCCGCGGTGGCGCTCCTCTGTAGCATGAATATCTTCCATTAGTACATCACTTACAAATTCCTGATCGTTGCCGTCGATAATCATACGCATACCGCCACGAAGGAACTGATCGTCAATCTCTTCTACTTTTGATTCCAGTGCAAGCAAACCTTCACGACGGGTAGTGGAAGCCCAATCCATAAACGTGCCGATCAGAGACACTCGATCAATAAGTACTTGATTTTTGAAAATAATTCCGAAAAGCTTAGGGATTTTCTTAACTTCAGACATTGGAAATGCGATAAAGATAGTTCCTGCTGTACCAACAAAGATAATAACGTAAGCTGCCGGATTGTTAACCAGGTTGATTAAGGGCGCACCCTTCAGGAACATACCGAGTACAAGGGAGACCAGTCCAAAAACTAGTCCAATAATCGTTGAAATGTTCATCATACACCTCATCCATGAGATAAAATTGAATCCTTTCAAGCGGCTGTATTCGGGCTTCCGGACGAATTTTTGGCCGCAATCCGTTCAATGTTAGGCATTCCTTACGGTTGCTAAAACAGTTAAAACGGTCATATATGTATTTATCGACCAGAAGGCCTTTTTTTTAAGGGCTATTTTCAGGTATAATAAGATCAAATCCGCTCCTTAGGGGCCGAATAGGAGTGAAAAGCCAATGGGCGTAAAGCATGGACGGGATTATGAAGGAATTTTGACAGATCTGACAACGGCAATCGGACGCATACCGGATCGGTATGTTTTCTTTGAAATGGACGCGGAAGAGTGGGAGAGACTGGCTGCATCTGACCAACTTGAAGTGGATGAGGCGTTGGCGGAGGATTTGTTCTATGCGCTGGGCGAGGAGTCTGTTATTCCGGTTGGAAGTGGCGTGGTCATCCATGATAAGGAACAGCACCGCATTCATATTTTGATCGGGGAAGAAGAGTTGACATTTGTACCTTTAATTTAGTGTGTTTACATGCATTTTCAGGGGTGTGAATGGAACTGGAATTGCCCTCAAAGCCTTATGGTTAGGGGTTCTATGCCATGTAGTTGATTGGATTTTGAAGCTTGTCCGTGGTAAGATGTTAGTCGTGAAATGGGCCAACCGCATGGCGGTGAGCCTGGCCTTTGAGGTTGCTGTTGATAGCGCCGAAGGTGTCGGTGGTTATACGGACTCACGTCTGTAATGTACCATCCTATGGGGAGGAAGATAACGCATGGTTTTTTCGCAAGAGGAAGTCGAAGCTCATCTGGGAAGGCTGGAAGGCTGGGAACTGGAAGAGGGACGGTGGATTGTACGTAAATTCGTGTTCTCCAACTACATGAAAGGGATTGCATTTGTGGATGAGGTCGCTGCGATCTCGGAAGCATTCAATCATCACCCTTTTATTACGATTGATTATACAACGGTTACGCTGCGTCTCACGTCATGGGATGCGGGTGGTATCACATCTGTAGATATCAAGGAAGCAGGGCAATATAACGAAGCTTATGACAAAATGAGGTCGGAATAACGGGTCAGTTATTATCGCGCGGCCAGAAGTGAGTGAACCATACATGTCAGACTATAATCAGAAACAACCTCTTATTGCTGTCGTAGGCAGTCTCAATATGGATCTCGTGGTGAAGACAGACACGATTCCGGAAGAGGAGAGACGGTGAGCGGTGAGGAGCTGCATTATCTCGCTGGTGGCAAAGGGGCGAACCAGGCTGTTGCCGCTGCGCGTCTGGGTGGACAGACTACGATGATTGGTGCGGTGGGATCGGACGGTTTTGGCGAACGTCTGCTGCACAGTCTGACGGAAAGTGGTGCAGATGCCTCGCAGGTTCGCATATTGGAAGACACGGTTACAGGGACGGCTTCCATCTGGCTCTCTCGGGGAGACAACCGGATTATCGTTATTCCTGGTGCGAATGGGCAAGTGGTGCCTGAGATGCTGGAAGAGGCGGATACGGTAAAAAGCCTGACTGCAGCCGCAGCGGTGCTGCTGCAGCTGGAGATCCCGCTGCCAGCGGTTACCCGCGCCGCCCAACTGGCGGCTGAAGGCAGCGCACTGGTGGTGCTCAACCCGGCTCCCGCGGTGCCGGGTCTGCCCCAGGAGCTCCTGCGGTGCGTCGACGTTGTCACGCCGAACCGCAGTGAGCTTGCCGTGCTTACCGGCCGGGATCATCTCCGGCCGGAAGACCTGGATGCGGCGGTCGCAGAGCTCGCCGCATCCCTCGGGGCCGCTGTCGTCACGACGCTCGGCCCCGAGGGGCTGTGTACGCGGCGGCGCCTGGCGGCCGCGTACAAGCAGGGCGTGCCGGCGCTTGCCGTGCGCCCGGCTACGCCGTAAGCGCCGTCGATACGACCGGCGCTGGCGATTGCTTCAACGGCGCGCTGGCAGTAGCCCTCGCGCGCGGTGAGACTTTGGACGCGGCCGTAGGCTTTGCCATGGGTGCGGCCGCGTTATCCGTGACAAAGCTCGGCGCCCAGTCCGGGATGCCGTACGCACGTGAAGTTGAGGCCTTTCTGGCTGAGCATGCGGCAGAGGCCTAATAATTGGTATAACAAAGAGGCTCTTATTCTCCCAAAAGGGGATTAAGGGCCTCTTCATTATGTGCGTGCAGAGATTATTTCTTCTCTGACAGCCACATGGCGATATTTGCAATCTCTTCATCCTGCAGTTTGCCCTTGAAGGAAGGCATACCACCTTTACCTTTGACAATCGTAGAATAGATCTTCTCCAGATCATCCTGGCTGCCGATATTGGCCAGAGCAGGTCCTACGCCACCTTGAAGCTGATCCCCGTGACAGGAGATACAATTGGCTTTGACCAGTGCTTCAGCCTGTCCGGCATCCAATGTTACTTCCGGCATGGTTGGCTTGGCTTCTTCAGCCACTTCTTCTTTCCCTGGAAGCGTAAACATTAAAACAATAGCTAAAGCGCATGCTGCAAAAAATACTCCGCTCATGATCCATTTGTGCATCCCTTATGTCCCCTCCAGAATGAAAGATCATCTAACCTGAAACTATCCATATCATTATAACGGAACCTGTACTGACATCATAGCATTTTGTGGGAATTTTTGAACTAATCACATAACAAGGGGCAAATTTAGTTGTTTTGCAATGGATTCTAACCGCGAGGCCCTTCATAAACCATACAGTGAAAGGGCTTCAAGCCGCTTGGGGTCTGTCGTTCGTATGTATCTTGGGTGACAAATCCACTCTTCAGATAGACTTGAATGGCACGAGCATTCCAAGTGAGTACTTCCAGATCAATCTCGTTCGTGGGATTTCGGCGAATGGCTTCCTGTACAATGGCAGTGACAAAAGCTGTCCCTTGACCCTGACCACACAGCTCTGGATGCATGCCAAGGCCAATCCGGGTTACCCCTTCAAGTGGGAAGTATTGAGCAAACCCACATATACGATCGTTCTGATCCAGGACGATCGCATATTGCTCCTGCCGCAGCTGTGCATCTCCGAATTCCACTTCCAGAGCTTTCATCTGGTCCCAGGGGAGCCAGCTGTAGATATTGTAAGGCGGGTCATACTGCCAACTGCAGATAAGCTCCGCATGTTCTTCTCGCATGGGTACAACGTGAAACGTCACAGGGGTTTCCTTCATACACCTGCATGCTCCTTTCCTTGAAACAGAACTCTTTGTCCACTCTACAAAAGAGATGTTCATTTAGCAAGTCTTCCTTCTCAAGAAAAAAATGAAACAAAAGTTCCGGTAATTCCGTTTATATTATAACGGGATGGGTAAAAACATCATAAGGGCACGGACGAACGAACGCAAAACGAACCTGTTGATGTCGCAGGATATGCCCTGAGTATAACTTGCAACATGAATAAGGATTGAAGCACAAAAAAACCGCCGGATACATTCCTGCGGAGAATGTACCGGGCGGTTCTGTTATGCTTCTTGCTTCGTTCCAGTATGGTTAATGGTTACAGCATCATTTTGCTCAGCTTGTCCCTAGTCAAGGGCCAGTGATTCATATGCGTCCGTGCTCATAATCCGTTTCGCGCCAACATAACGATTGGCCCAATAGCTTTCACTCAATGCACTGATCGTAACGCCTTTGGAAGAAGAGGAGTGTGCGAACTTTCCATCCCCTACAAAGATTCCTACATGTGATACGCCTTTACCTGTTGTATTAAAGAACACCAGATCGCCAGCTCTCATTTCCATGCGTGATACGGAATCGCCCATGTCGAATTGGGAACTGGATTGGCGTGCCAAATCAATACCCAACTTGTCGAATACATACCGTGTAAATCCGGAGCAGTCAAAGCCGTTAAGCGTTGTTCCCCCACTTTTGTATGTAGTTCCCATTGCTGAATCAATTACTGTGTCCATCTTTGAATCTGCGAATGCGCTACCTGCACCAAGCGATAAAGCGAATGTGATGCTAAGTACAGCTGCGGTTAATTTCTTCTTGAACAAGAGATATTCCCCTTCCAACGCCTGCGAGGTTAGCTTAAGGATTCGGTTGAAGGTCCCCTATGATCCCTCTGTAGCAAGATCAATTCACCCATAACTGGTTCCCCCGCTTCCCAGGTGCCAGGAATTTGGCTGTGCTAGTTATGCACCTGCGAAATCAAGAAATGACGATTTAATTTTAAGTAGTTACAAATATGAATGTAAAGATTACAAAGTTGTTACTAAAAACTCACTGCGATTATTGTAACAGAGGAGTACGGCTTTGGCAACGTTTAGCAACAAATTTAGCAAAAAAACCTCGACCTTTGACGGGGAAAGGTTGAGGTTTGCCTATTTATAAGTACATATTAGGCCGTGAGTTTAACATACGATGGTAACAATTTTTAAACTATCTGCTCTCACCTTTGGATATTTTGGACTGCCATAATCGGAAATGGCTGCATATTTTCCACAGACTTAATAGACATCTAGCAAGTGGATACGTCTGTTGTAGTATAAGTCCGGTAAGTCCCGTTAATAACCATGAGGCTGAAGTGAATGACCCAAAGACGAGCAGGTGTACTCCGCCCAGCAGGAGTGCAATGCCGATTACAGCGATGAGATGACGCAGTGCAATCCAGAGTGCTTTGAGAATACCGTGAGCCCCGCCTTCTCCTTCTGGTGCCGACACACCGAACTGCATGTAGAGTATGGCATGGTGGATGATCCAACCATATACAATCCAGGCAGCAACATAAGGTATACTAGGCAAAAGTAATTGAAGGGAATGAAATCCGTCCATGAGAATCGAGTAGAGCTTCGGTAAGAGCCAGTAGGCGGGCAGAAGTATCAATAAAGTACGTATGGTGTGGAGCAGCAGCATCGGTTTCCACAGATTTTTGATTCCGCGGACAAAGGGGATGCGCTCTTCTGTAGAATTAAAGTGCTGAAGTGAGTAGAGCAGTCCTGCCTGAATGAGGGGCTGATCAACATGCGAACCAGCAGCATGCCCCCTAGAATCCACAGATAACGATGAACCTCCGGATGAGTAGACAGGTTAAGTTGACTTTCCATTTTAAACAAAAGTGTACTCAGCTCCCCGGCATCAGAATCTGGATAGCGCAGGAGTAGGGGGATGACCGCCGATTGTACCATTCGATAGAAGAAATATCCCCAAATGAGCTGATAGAGAAATAAGAGTGCGGCAATGAACATATGCTGACGGACGAGAAACCAGCCTTCACGTATTTTTGCTTTCACCGTTTCCACCTCACCATGACAGACCTCCGAATATGGCTTCTATTAGTTTGGTTACACTCATGTTCCAGCGGGACTTCGTCCGCTCATCCAGTCCGGATTTCAGGAAATTGTTCATATGGCGGTTCTCCAGCACGATCGAGTACAGGGGATCGGTCATGGCCCAGGATACGGGGATGTGTGAGTTAATTTATAGGTGATGCGATCTTCTTTGCCATTCCATTGCTTGGTGAGGATATGTCCGTCTTCAAAAGCAATGCGAACAGGAACGGCGTTGTAATCACTCCCTTTTTTGCGATCGTCACGGATGACTCGTACCATGTTTGACCGTCTTTCTGTACGGGCGTAACACGAATCTGCTCTACAGCAAAGTCAGCCATCCCGTTACCATAGACGTATTGGTCAAAATAATCAGACCAGGAAGTGCGGGTCACTTGTTCCACAACGTTCTGAAAATCAGCCGAAGTGGGATGTTTGAAGCGGTACTTCTTCACATAGGTAGAGAGAATGCGTTCCATCGTTTTCGCCCCGACTTGATGTTCGATCCCAAGCAATACAAGCTTGCCACGTGTATAGACATTGGCTGCATACTCATTCTGTGAATCAAACTTCCAAGATTCTTGTGTTAAGGATGACGGAGACGTAACCAGTCCCGATTGTACCGGCAGATTCGGAATCAATCCGTATTCCTGCTCCATCAGTTTGTCTTCTGCATAAGAGGTGAACCCCTCATCCAGCCAGGCTTCCTCGAATTCGTTGCTGGCAACCATGCCGTAGAAGTACTGGTGTCCGATCTCGTGGACTACGGTACGTTCCAGGTCATAACCTGGGGTAGTATCATCGGCTCCAAAGGCCGTAACTAGCGTAGGGTATTCCATACCTCCAGCACCGTTCCCCGCTTTGGGTGGAACTACGATGGATAAGGTTGCGTAAGGATATGGACCAAACCATTTGCTATAATTGGCTAGTGCGGCCTTCGCGGCGTAGAAATAACGTTCTTTCAGATCCTGATGAGCAGGGTCCAGATATAACTTGATTCGTACACCAGGCACATTGGGTGCAGAGAAGGGTTCCTCGGCGTAGACAAAATCCGGTGAAGCTGCCCAGGCGAAATCATGCACATCATCGGCATAGAATTGATAGACCTTTTCTCCGTTCTTCACCACGGCTTGTTGCGTCGGAAATCCGGTAGCAGCCACTTTGTATGTTTCAGGCACCCGAATACGCACACTATATATACCGAAGTCGGCGTAAAACTCTGAATTGCCATGGTATTGGTGCAGATTCCAGCCTTCCGTTGTTCGTCCACGCCTGCCTACAGGTTCATAGGCACTTAATTTGGGAAACCATTGACCTGCCATGACAAAATTATCAGCAGTTCCCATCCGGGCAAAAATCTTTGGCAGATTCACTTCGAATCGGGTGTGGAGTGTAATACTTTCCCCGCCTTTGACCGGTTTGGGTAAACGTACTTTAATGAGGGTGGTGTCCTTGATATTTCCGTCATCTGGTTGCACATACTGCATCCGGTGCAGCAGAGAGAGCCCGTCCTCCGTTTTCATTTCGGTAATGTTCATGGAGCCATAACCATTGGTAGGCATAACATCACCCCGAAGCTTTCCACCGGATTCCTTCATAAAGGTGGTGTCAGCAGAAGAGAAGGCGTTGGGGTACATATGAAAGTAAAGCTCGCTGACGGTTTTTTTGCCTGGATGAGTCCAGGTGATCGTCTGAGTCCCTTCCAATACGTTTCCTTCGACCAGCTTCACATCCATGTGATATTCCACAACACGGTTGCTGTACACTTCGGCTGTAGGGGTCTGTACACTTTCTGGAGGTGCTGGGGTTGGAGCTATTGCCTTGGGCTTGCCCGATTCGGGGGCGAGTACTGGCAATTCTGAATGAGTTGAGCGATTATAACCCAGAGTGATCCATATCCCTCCGGCAAGTACACACAGGGCCAGGGATGCAGTGAGCCAGCTCTTGGCGCGTCGTGGAATCATCGTTAAATACCTCCCGTTGACAAGCATCTACAGCATGTATATGTTTGCAATGGGACAATTATTAGTTAAAATATTTGTATCAACCCTTGGAGGCTATAAACATGGACCAAAACGAGCAAAACGGCAAAAAACAGATTGCCTTGAATATCGTTAGTGCAAAAAGCAAGCATAAAGGCTTCGGTGCAGGCTCCATTGATCTGAATAACCTTTCCCCGGTCATTATTGATAATGGCGAAGCCAAAATCGATATCGGTGCGATGCATGCGAAAAGCAAAGTGGAACGCAATATCAAGTTCTCTACCAATCGTGAAGATGTGCCCAACGGACGCCAGGTATGGCTGGTGTGGGTAGCTGTCGATCGCACGGAGGAAGGCCAACTGTATGGTGGAGCAACGGCATGTGAGATGTGGATTGATACGGAAGCAAGACGTGGATGGAAACTGCTGGCGGAACATGTGAATCGCATGGATTATGCCTTGAAGCGTCGCTTCATGCTGGATGAGCTTGGACCCGAAGCTCGAGCTGCACTTAAGACACTGCTGATCTCACACAACGAAGACTGGTGGAATGCTTCTCCAGATGTATTGAAGGAAGCACTCGCCTAAGGCAGATCATTTTCAACAAAGTATAAAAGCAAAAAAGCAAAAGGCCCCTTGACCGGAAAGTTCGGCTGGGGGTCTTTTGCTTGTGTATCAACAGTATTCATTGATCTGAATAAATATGAGTTTTCATCCGAAGTGAATATTTCAAATGTCCAATATAACCAGCGGTTAAAGGTGACGCAACTAAGTCATTGCGCATTTGCGTCATTCTACCCACCAACGTTTGAAATCTCCCCACCAGGAATGTTTCTCTTCCTGTATGCCTTGTTGATTCTGTACCTGACGGGTCTTCTCATCTTCTCCAGAATCCGAATCATCCGTTGTGCCATGACATACCTCTGTCGGTTCAGTACCATCAATAAAAACTTCCAGCCGTTTCTCTTCACAACCGTTGCCTGCCAGCTTGCCGGATTCCGGGTCAATATAGACACTTACGACATGATCAGGCACGGTGAAGATTTTGGGTGGTACGCTCGCAAGTGCCTGCTCTGTGAACTGGGCAAAGATCGGAGCCGCCCGGCGGCCATCCGAAGTTGAGATGGCTTTGCCTTGGTCGTACCCAACCCATACCGCGGTGGAGAGCTCCGGTGTGAATCCAACGAGCCAGGCATCCGTGTTGGTTGTTCCCGTTTTTCCCGCTACCGGACGTTTGATCGCCTTAGACACCCGGTTGCCCGTTCCTCCATTTTCGAAGACACTTTCCATCAAACGAGTCAGGACATAAGCTGCCGCAGGTTCCACCACGGTCTCAGCTTTCGTCTGTGGCGATTCATAGAGTACACGTCCTGCGGCATCTGTTACTTGCAGAATGGCGACAGGTGGCGTCCGTTGTCCACCAGCAGCAATGACGGAAAAGGCCGACGCCATCTCCAGCGGGCTGACAGGTGACGTTCCCAGTGCAAGAGAAGGTACGGCGCTCAGGTTGCTTGTAATGCCAAGGTTTTTTGCCATACTCACAACCTGCTCAGGACCGATCTGCATAATGGTGTTCACCGCATAGATATTGTCTGAAGCGGCGATCGCCTGTCTTAGATCAATCTCACCCAGATACTTGTCTCCAAAGTTGCCGGGTTTATAGGTTTTGCGGTCATTGTCATAGTGAAAAAGGGTAGGTTCACTGTTAAATATGGATGCACTGGTGAGCTGCTTGGATTCCAGGGCTGCCAGATACATAATGGGTTTAAACGCCGAACCTGGCTGGCGCGTTGTCGCCAGTACATGGTTAATCTGATTGGTGCGATAATTCTTGCCGCCTACCATGGCTTTGATGTAGCCTGTACGAGGGTCGATGGACACGAGGGCCGTCTCCAGCTCGCTTTTGGCATCCATACCCTTCGCTATGGCGTCTTCAGCTGCTTTTTGTACACGCAGATCCAGAGTGGTGTAGATATTCAATCCCCCATGATCCAGCATCGCTTCACTGATTCCCAGCTCTTTGATGGCCAGATTTCGGATATAGTCACGGAAATACGGGGCACTTTCCACCGTTTTACGCTCACTTTCCGGTTTGAACGAAAGCATTTTTTCATAGGCCTTATCTGCTTCGGCCTGGGTGATCTTGCCGATATCAGCCATGGCATTCAGCACAATCTTCTGTCGGTCTTTGGCATTCTTCATATGGTTATAGGGTGAATAGTAGGTGGGTCCTTTCGGGATTCCTGCCAGCATGGCACTCTCTGCGAGATCTAGCTGTTTGGCTGATTTGCCAAAATACATTCGTGAAGCTGCTTCGATCCCGTACGCACCATGCCCATAATAGATTTCATTCAGATACATCTGCAAAATTTCATCCTTGCTGTATTTCATCTCCAATTGCGCCGTGTACATGGCTTCCTTGGCTTTGCGAGTCCATGTTTTCTCATGAGATAGATATAGATTACGCGCCAGCTGTTGAGTCAATGTACTCGCACCCTGTGACATCTGCATATGTTCGAGGTTAACGAGCACAGCCCGTCCCATCCCTTGCACGTCGAACCCGTAGTGATTATAGAATTTGCGGTCCTCTACAGCCAGAGTGGCATTGACCAGATCTGGAGCGATATCCTCCAGTTGAACGGGTACAGAGTCTTTGCCACCTGCGGAGAAGGTAGCGATGACTTCACCTTGACTGTCCAGTAATCTGGAATTCCGATCAGAGTCTGCTAGGGGCAGGCTGGTTGCGTATAGATAGACCAATCCTGCAGCGGTAGCAAGTATGGCGAGCACGGCGAGCAGAGACAGGTTTTTAAACAATTTTCGTACACGGAACCCGCGTTTGCGGGTCTTTTGATTTGGCTTGGTCATGGAACGGGCTCCTCTCTTTTCTTCCAGTATGGGACTTGATTGGCAGGGATATTCAATCGGGTGCATAAGCAAACAAAATGTAGCATTTTCGCCTTGAAAACCGTTTTGCAGTATAAACGTCAATCGCGTATAATGCAAAAGGGTAATGAAAAGGTAAGATTCGGCACAAGATACTAAAGCGCGTAAGGACGAACAGACGAATGGTCATTGATTCATTGATTAGTCAGACGCTCTGCACGCTCTGGTCAATTTAATCTATATAATGAAGTGAACCGCGGACCTTTCCCGCAGGCCAGCAATTATAACGCGATATGGCGCCGAACGCTGGACGTGCTTGGGCGAACTGATTATAGTGCACAGCACTTGGTCGGGTATGGCTGATCATTAACTTTACGGAAAGAAGGTAGAGATTATGGAATTGTGGTTTACGGAGAAACAGACCCCGGTATTCGGGATCACCGCGAAGATTAAGCAGACCTATGTTACAGAGAAAACGGATTTTCAAGATTTGGCCATGGTAGAGACCGAAGAATTCGGTAACATGTTGCTTCTTGATGGCATGGTGATGACGACTGTAAAAGACGAATTCGTATATCACGAAATGGCGGCACACCCTGCGCTGAACACTCACCCGAATCCGAAAAAAGTTCTGGTTGTCGGTGGCGGCGATGGCGGAGTCATTCGTGAAGTCATTAAACATGCTGCTGTAGAAAAAGCAGTTCTCGTCGAAATTGACGGTAAAGTCATTGAATACTCTAAAAAATATTTGCCTGAAATTGCCGGCAAGTTGGACGAGCCTAATGTTGAAGTGCTCGTAAACGACGGCTACATGCATATTATTGAACATAAAAATGAATACGATGTGATTATCGTAGACTCCACGGAGCCTGTAGGCCCGGCTGCTCCATTGTTTGAGCGTGGTTTCTACCAAGGCATCTACGAAGCATTGAAAGAAGACGGAATCTTCGTTGCCCAAACGGACAACCCTTGGTTCAAGGCAGATCTGATCCAGAAGGTGAACAAAGACGTCAAAGAAATCTTCCCGATCGTACATGTGTACGGCTGTAATATTCCAACCTATCCAAGTGGTTTGTGGACATTCACTATGGGTAGCAAGAAACATGACCCGCTCGAAGTGGATGAGACTCAAATCCCGGAGATGGATACCAAGTATTACTCTCCGCGTCTGCACAAAGCAGCATTTGTACTTCCTAAATTCGTGGAAGATTTAACGAAATAAAAGGGGAAATCATTAATGAAACTGGATCAAGCTTATTCAGGAAACGTATTTATTTGCAGCTCTGAGGATTATGAGAACTCCAAAGCGGTTATCTATGGCATGCCGATGGATTACACCGTCAGCTTCCGTCCGGGTTCCCGTTTCGGCCCATCTCATATCCGTCAGGCATCGGTTGGACTTGAAGAGTACAGCCCATATCTCGACAAAAGTATTGTAGACATGACATACTTTGACGCTGGAGACCTGCTCTTGCCTTTCGGTAACGCGGGACGCAGCCTTGAGGTAATCCATGAATACATCGGCAGTCTGCTCGCTGACGACAAATTCCCAGTTGGTCTCGGTGGAGAGCATCTGGTTACTTGGCCAGTCATCCAACAGGTGTACAAGAAATACCCGGATCTTATCCTGATTCATATTGATGCACACGCTGACCTTCGTGAAAACTATGAAGGCGAGCCATTGTCCCACTCCACACCAGTGCGTAAAGCAGCTGAGTTGATGGGTGGCCAAAACATCTATCAGTTCGGTATCCGTTCCGGTTCCCGTGAGGAGTTCCAGTACGGTCGCGAGAACATCAACTTCTATCCATTTGAAGTGGCGGCTCCGATGAAGGAAGCTCTTCCCAAGATGGGAAACCGTCCGGTGTATGTGACCATCGACATCGATGTGCTTGATCCGTCAGCAGCACCAGGAACAGGTACAGCAGAAGCGGGCGGCATTACGTCCAAGGAACTGCTGGAAGCCATTCATATGATTGCAGGATCTGATGTAAATGTAGTTGGTTGTGACTTGGTTGAAGTTGCACCAATCTATGATCCAACACAACAGACACAGATTGTAGCTGCGAAGCTGATCCGTGAAATGCTGCTTGGATTCGTGAAATAATCACAGAATAATCGATAAGTATAACGCTCTCTGTCTGCGCGGGTTCAACTTTGCGCAGGGGAGGGCGTTTTTTATTACTAACGTTTATCCCTGTGTCCTCAACTATTCCAGCTTAAGGAACGGACTGGATGATAGAGCCAAAATTATGCTGCCAAACAAATAACGAAGTTAAATTTAGTTGAGCTAAATTAACTTAATTTAACTTTTATGCAGAGCTGTGCTATACTGACTACATAAGTATTCAGTAGTATATTAATTGATATATTACATTCGTGAAGTATATGGTGATCGGGTTCGGTCATATACTAAAAGAGTCTTCACCGCGTCAACGGTAAAGACTCTTAGGACCCGAAAGGCTGTGGATTGCCACGGCGCGCATGAACTAAATAATGCTATTCAAGCGAAACCCACCGTCAGGCGTCCAACCTTATGAGGTGGGTTTTCGCTTGCTACGAAACTTTTTGCGCAACCAACGGTAAAGCTTTCGCCCACTCAGTACAATACTGAGGGTCGCAGCAATCCATCGGATTACATCAAGCAACGCCACAAGTTTGACCATCGACGTCACCCCTTTCGGGAAGCTGCGCCGTGGTCTGGAAAACATCCACCGATATTCAAAAGTCCATAACATGAATTATAGCACGTATGTTCCCCTGTCTCTACCATTTATTTCATGTGTTTGTATGGACTCTCCTCTTACGCAGATATCGTGCCTTGGTATGACTCTATCTTAATATTTGTGTATAATATGGAAATAGAGGAAGGGAAAGGTGAATGTGAATGCGTGTGATTCGGACTCAATTGAGTATGTATCCCAGATGGCTAACTGCAGTTTTTATATTGTTTGTCATCAATTTTGTATTAGCAGTGACGATATTTCTCAACTTCACTTTGATGGTGGCTGATCTGGCCATGCTTTTTGCTGCATATAGTATTCGAGAATATAAATACAACAAAATATATTTTAGTTTATGCCTTTTCTTAAGTATCAGTTTTGTTATCCTTGCTGTTGTGACGTATCCCATTTAACTTAGAGTACACAATGTTTGGTGATGAACCACCCTTGCCTACATGATCCAATCATGGGTAAAGGTGGTTTTTATCTTGCGGAATTGTCATCGGGGTTAATCAGATTGTTACGTTAGAACCATCATATTTGGGTAAAACCATAGAAGGAGGTGTTACGATGACAACCAAGAGTACAATGACATGGAAACGGATTGGTGCACTCGCATTATCGTTAACGCTGGCTTGGGGATGGGTCCGGTACATACGCTATCAGGTGCTAACGCCGCATCCTCACAGGCATGTGGAAAGGGAGATTATGGACTATCTGCTACATTGAAAAAGGGCAGCGGTGTGGAAGAACAACATCTGCAATTTACGGACATTGATTTTCTTAATGATACGACTGGACGAGCTGGGGGTGAGGGCTTCCTGATCGGCACCTCGAATGCAGGATGTACGTGGCAGTCCATATATACCGGGCAGTGGCAATTCACACAGCTTGATTTTCCGAATAATGTGAACGGATATGCGCTGGCGCGAGTCAAGGATTCACCTGCTACCTATCTGATCCGTACCAAAGATGGGGGATCGCACTGGACGCGGCTTGATACGCCGGGCATTCAATTCAAGCGAATCGATTTTCGCAATAAAGATGTAGGTTATGGTTACACCTATAATGGTGCATATCAGACGAAGGATGGCGGGGTAACCTGGAGTAAAATGAATACACCTGCCAACACGCGTGCAGCTGCCTTTGCAACAGAGAAACAAGGGTATGCCGTCGTGGTTGTACCTGGATCGGGATACCATCTGAAGCAAACGAGTGATGGCGGCAAAAACTGGACCACCTCTCTTCGAGTTGTCTCAGACACATGGGGCGGAGCAGATCTGTATGTACATGGCCAGCAAGTATGGGCCCTTCTGTATGGTGATGCAGGCATGTCCCAACAATCCTACTCCCTCTATGCGAGCGGTAATCAAGGCAAGAACTGGACTCAAGTATTTGCGCAATCCACAGCAGGGGAGGTCCTGCACCAGGTACAAATAGTACAGGCAAAGGAAACGGACCAGCCAACCCGGGTGGACATCCCGGCAACATGGCGTTGATTGGCAATCAGACGGCGTATCTGTCTGCAGGTTCACCCGCAGCTGGCAAAGTGGGTATTGGACGTTCTTATGATACAGGTTCCACGTGGAAAAATATTGACCTGAAAGATCCGGGATACAGTTCCCGTATCTCGTTCCCATCGGCCAAGACGGGTTGGCTCGTAGTAACAAGTGATAACTCTCCTGCGATCTATCAGACTACAGATGGTGGAACGACGTGGACACCAAAAATGTTGTTGCCTTCAGAGCAGGATTAAATAGCCTGTTATTCTGAAATAACAATGGAGCAAATCCAAATTAGAAATGAATAAAAATTAATTTGGTATGCCTCTGCATGAATTTCTATAACAAACAAGCCTCTTCCTAATCAATTACACAGGAAGAGGCTTGTTTGTGTAGAAATAAAAACGGTTGAAACCTACTCTAAAACGAGTTATTGTAAGCGATAACAATACATTATATGGAGGTTGAAATCATGGTTGATGTTATTTTAAAGGCGGATTCAGATCAAGGATTAATAAATCGCAATATATATGGTCACTTTTCCGAACACTTGGGACGTTGTATTTATGAGGGGCTGTGGGTAGGGGAAGATTCACCTATTCCGAATACGGATGGGATTCGAAATGATGTATTAACGGCCTTGCAGAAGCTTAATATTCCAGTACTTCGCTGGCCAGGCGGTTGTTTTGCCGATGAATATCACTGGAAAGATGGTGTAGGTCCGAAGAGTGAGCGTGCTCGTATGATCAATACACACTGGGGCGGTGTGGAAGAAAACAATCACTTTGGTACACATGAATTCTTGAGATTATGTGAGTTACTCGGCACGGAGCCATATATAAGTGGCAACCTGGGTAGCGGTACAGTGCAGGAGATGCAGGAATGGGTGGAGTACATCACGTTTGACGGCGAATCCCCGATGGCGAACTGGCGTAAGAGTAACGGTAGGGAAGAACCGTGGAAACTGAAATATTTTGGCGTGGGAAATGAGAATTGGGGATGCGGCGGAAATATGCGTCCTGAATATTATGCGGATGAGTATCGCCGGTATGCTACATATGTACGTAACTATTCCGGGAACGAGATTTATAAAATTGCTTGTGGACCCAACGAAGGCAACTATGAATGGATGGAAGTCCTGATGCGGGAGGCTGCTCGCTTTATGGATGGAATCAGTCTTCATTATTACACTATCCCTACAGGAGAGTGGAATGATAAAGGCGCAGCTACAGGATTTGGTGAGGCTGAATGGTTCACCACCTTGAAAAAGACGCTCCATATGGATGAATTACTGGTGAAGCACTCCGAGATTATGGACAAATATGATCCAGAGGGCAGAGTCGGCATTATTGTGGATGAATGGGGTACGTGGTATAACGTTGAGCCGGGAACCAATCCAGGGTTCCTGTATCAACAAAATACGATGCGGGACGCTGTGCTTGCAGGTGTTAACCTGAATATTTTCAACCAACATAATAAACGGGTACACATGGCAAATCTTGCGCAGATCGTCAATGTACTTCAATCGCTTGTGCTCACGGAAGGGGATAAAATGCTCCTAACCCCTACGTATCATGTATTTAATATGTATCAGGTTCATATGGATGCGCAGCGACTGGATTTGAATTATGAAAGCCCTGGGTATACCTTCGGAGAAGAAACCATTCCTCAGCTCAGCTTGTCAGCCTCCCGCAACAAGGATGGGGTCATTCATGTGACAGCTTGTAATCTGAGTCATACCGATGAGTTGGAAGTTGTGTGTCAACTGGACGCAGCTCAAGCGGCTAAAGTAACCGGGCAGATTCTGCACCATACTGATTTTGGTGCATTCAATACCTTTGAACAGCCGGATCATGTTCAGCCTGTGGCGTGGGAAGGACTCACACTGGAGAATAACACCTTGCGTTTTGTTCTTCCTCCAGCATCGGTTGGGGTCATCGCTGTTGAGGGTTAATGATGAAAAGGCAGGAACCTTGCAAGGGCTGTAATGATCAGTACGATGTGAAGATTAGCGATACCAAAATGGCCAGACTTGTGGAGATTGCCTCGCGTTCGCGTCCGACGGTACAGGATGAGGAATATGAACGTCGGCTATCCATCTGCTCTGCTTGTCCGGGATTGCAATATGGTACAACTTGTCGGCATTGTGGTTGTCTCGTACAGGTGCGAGCGAAGCTGAGTGAGTCGACATGTCCTTTTCCTTATGAATCGCAATGGGCCTGATCGGATGAACGAATCTTATTATAATGAAGCAAAAGGGAGTTGCACTTTACAGGTGCGGCTCTTCTTTTTGGCTTGATGAGGAAAAAACTCTGAATTTGGATTTGAATTGAGCGAGGGAACTGGATATAGTTATACAGTAGAGTGTAGGATAGCGAGCTATCCGGGAATATGAGCGCGTATAGCGACACAACAATACGGGAAGGGCTGTTCTCACCAGCCGTGCCTGATTTTGCGTCGCCTCGAATATAATGGAGGTTAACATTCATGTCGAACATGCGACCGGTACACATCCGGCTGCACAGCCGTTATGAAGGTGAAGATGTGCTGCAGGAAATGCAGGGTGAAGCTGTGTTAAAAGGGTCCGTTCTTTATGTTCGTTATGAAGAACCGCAGGTTGGACCTGAGGAGGTACAACCCGTACAACATTGAAGCTGGGCGGACAATCCATCAAGATTATACGTCATGGTGAGGTGGAATCGGAGCAGACTTTTGAGTTGAATCGGAAGCTTCCTGGTTTCTACCGATCACCATACATGTCGTTTGCCCTGTCCACGCATACACAGAAGCTGGAACTTTCCATTCAGGGATTGAGCGCACGCGCAGCGTGGAGCTACGACTTTTACCGCTTTGATGAAGAATCCGGACATTTCGCGATTAGTTTGCATATACAGGAGGAACCAATTTCATGACACGTAATCCACTAGATACGATTAACGAACGGGTAAGTACGGCCATCGGCAACGCCATTGTGACGGCCGGAATTGTTACGCAGGACGAATTGCCAGCCATCACATTGGAAGTGCCGCGTGAGAAGTCACACGGGGACTTGGCGACCAATGCTGCCATGCAGCTGACCAAGATTGCCAAGCGCAATCCGCGTCAGATTGCTGAAGAGATCATTGCCAATCTGAATCTGGCTGAAGCCGGAATCGAGAAGGCTGAGATTGCGGGCCCAGGATTCATTAACTTCAAATTGGACAAGAGTTACCTTTATCCAGTACTTGCGCTTGTGCAGGAGCAGGGTAAAGATTACGGAAGAATTAACATCGGAGAAGGACGCAAAGTCGAGATGGAGTTTGTCAGTGCCAACCCGACAGGCAGCCTGCATCTGGGCCATGCCCGTGGAGCAGCTGTAGGTGATGCACTATGTAACATCCTTGATTACGCAGGATATGATGTAACCCGTGAATACTACATTAATGATGCAGGTAATCAGGTGTTTAATCTGGCTCGTTCCATTGAAGCTCGTTATCTGCAAGAGCTGGGTCAGGATGCTGAGATGCCTGAAGACGGTTATCACGGTGAAGATATTAAAGGATTCGCCAAGCAGCTTGTTGCTGAAAAGGGTGACGAATTGCTGTCCATGCATCCGGGTGACCGTGCGGCTTATTTCCGTGACTTTGGCCTGGAGAAGGAACTGGACAAGATCAAACGTGACTTGAATCGCTTCCGTGTTAACTTTGACATCTGGTTCAGCGAAACTTCCCTGTATGACAACGGAGAAGTGCTACGAGTACTTGATGAATTGCGTGACCGCAATGAGATCTATGAGCAAGATGGAGCAACTTGGTTGAAAACGATGCAGTATGGTGACGACAAAGAACGTGTGTTGATCAAGAATGATGGCACGTATACTTACCTTACGCCAGATATTGCTTATCACCGCGACAAATATGCTCGTGGATACGACACGATGATCAACATCTGGGGTGCCGATCACCATGGATATATTCCACGGATGAAAGCCGCGATGCAAGCACTGGGTAATGATCCTGAGAAACTGGTGGTCTTGATTGCACAGATGGTGAGCTTGTTCCAGAACGGTGAAAAAGTGAAGATGTCCAAGCGTACAGGTAAAGCTGTAACGATGGAAGACCTGATGGATGAAGTCGGCATTGATGCCATCCGTTACTTCTTCACAATGCGCAGCATGGACTCCCATCTGGACTTTGACATGGACCTTGCTATTTCGACATCCAATGAGAATCCGGTATTCTACGTACAATACGCGCATGCACGTGTATGCAGCGTATACCGTCAGGCTGAAGAACAAGGTATTGAACTGCTGCCACTGGCACAGATTGACCTGTCCAAGCTGACAACAGAGCACGAGTATGACCTTCTCCGCAAAATGGGAGAGCTGCCTGAAGAAATCTCGGCAGCAGCAACAGGATATGCGCCACATCGTATCATCCGTTATGTATACGAGCTGGCATCCCTGTTCCACAGCTACTACCGTGCAGAACGTGTTATTACGGAAGACGCGCAGCAAACTCAAGCACGTCTGGCACTGATCGGTGCTGTGCGTACCGTTATCGCAACGGCACTTCGTCTGGTAGGCGTAACAGCTCCTGACAAAATGTAAATTCCAGGCTCGCGGCCTGTCGCCGCTCTGCCTAATGCAAAAAGTCTCCATGTCCACGTTGAGTATCTTCAACGTGGTACATGGAGACTTTTTTGTTGTGTACCCGGAGCTGAAGAAAACGAAATGCCTGGTCCAAGGTACACCAGCCTGCCCTTACATCACAGCGGGCGTAACCTAGTGTCTCAGCCGCTACGTAATACTCCCTCATGCGTACTGCCTGGGTCGGGCTATTGCGTTTCGCCACGAGCCTCAATCATGTTCTGCTGTCCGCTTGCAGAGCTGGCTCACTCCCCGCCCTCCTGCATTAGCTTTAGGGCATCAATCTCACCACCGCGCACCTTGCTTTTTGCGGTGGTGGTCTTGCGGGCGCGCAGCGGGATCGTAGCACGTTTGACGAGTGTCTTGATTTCGCTGGGGGATAACCCCGGATGTTTTGAAAGCAGCAAGGCGATAGCGCCACTCACATGGGACGTCGCCATGGATGTGCCGCTCATCTCGTGATGCTTGCCTTGTACCCAAGAGGAGACGATTTTATCACCGGGTGCATAGACATCCACATATGCGCCTCGATTGCTGAAGGACGCAATACGTCTGTTTTTGTCGGTTGCCCCAACGGATATGGTCTGCGGATACCTTGCCGGATAATCAATACTGCGGCGTTTGCCGTCATTTCCTGACGAAGCAACAATGACGATTCCGGCATGGTACGCACGGTTGACAACGTCAAGAAGCGCCTTGCTGCGTGTTTTCATGCCAAAGCTCATATTGATGATATCGACCTTGTTACGTACACACCAGTCGATGCCAAGTACAATGTCGGACACATAAGCCGATCCGTTGTGGTCAAATGCTTTCACCGGATAGATCAGGGAGCGTGGAGCAACACCAATCATGCCTGCGGTGCTGTTGGCTGCGGCGATGGTCCCTGCAATGTGGGTACCGTGTCCGTTATCATCATGAGGAAGCAGGCTACGGTTTAACAGATTGATTCCGCGTGCCAGGGAATAACGAAGATCAGGATGGTGATAATCAGCACCTGTATCAATCACACCGATTTTAATCCGGTGTCCGGTAGACACAGACCATACTTTGGGCGCCCGAATCTGCTTCACTCCCCAAGGTATGCCTTGAGCATTGCTCGGTTTGCTGTGGAGTGCGGTGGCATGAAGGGAGATAGGTACGTCTGCTTCAATCGTAATTTCATCCCCATAGCGGTATAGGTCCTCCGGGCGTTGGACTGGAGCGATAATGGAACGAGCCAGTCGCGAGGAACGGACAGCCCCAAGGTCGGTGAATTCATTCCGCATTCGAGACAATTCTACGAGACAGGCCTCGTACTGCTGCGGTTTGGCAAATCGGATCAAGTATCGCCCTCCCTGTTCTGGTTCAGGGCGTCGCATTCCGTCAATCAATTGATGCAATAAACCAGTATAGTCCATAATGGGCAGCCCCCTTCGGGATGAACATGCTGAGGTATTCTATGAATGCGCTCATCCCGCCGCATGGGGAACTTGCCCTTTTTTACAAAAACACATTCTCTTCGTGTCAAAACGGGCGCAGGGACATATGATGGATGGAGAGCTAGAGGGCTCTTGCGGGGAACCTGGTGAGGAGTAATCCTCCAAGGGTATACAGTCAGAAGGCGGAGGGGACTCCGTCTTTTTTATTATGGAGTTGTCTCTTTGGCAAAAGAGGATATTCTTGTGGGTTCGATGCCATGTCACGTTGAATATATGGACATATTGTTGCTGCTCTCC
The DNA here is from genome assembly GCA_022836915.1 of Paenibacillus sp. OVF10. Taxonomy (GTDB): domain Bacteria; phylum Bacillota; class Bacilli; order Paenibacillales; family Paenibacillaceae; genus Paenibacillus. The sequence continues at coordinate 789,380 of CP094668.1, forward strand.
GCATTTGCGTCGCATCCGTACATAAAAACTTGCTTTTTAACGCTAAATAGGTTTTACTTAGGTTTGTTAATGGATATGTTATACGTAACAGTCCAGTTCGTAGGGGTTAAAAAGTGAATTTTGTGTGAGAGGAAGTGTCTGCAGTGAGTACCTCGCTCAATTTGAAAATTGATAAAGAAAAGGTAAAAGAGATCCCTTTGGTGGACCTTGCCTTTATGGTGCTGAAAGCGGCTAATACGCCGTATTACTATCGTGACTTGATGAATGAGGTAGCGAAGCAGCGCGGAATGACTGATGAAGAAATCAACGAGTTTATCGCCCAGCTATATACCGAGATTAATATCGATGGCCGTTTTGCTTGCGTCGGTACAAGTCTGTGGGGCTTGAAGCGCTGGTATCCGGTAGCTGGAACAGAAGATTCCATGACGGGTGCGAAGCGTCCGCGTATCATCAACGATGAAGACGATGATCTGGAAGATGAAGACTTCGGTGAAGAAGAAGACAGCTATAACAGCGACGAAGACTTCGACAGCCCGGATAAAGACGAAGATGAAGACGAAGAAGATGAAGACGAAGACGACATCTTTGACGAAGAAGACAGCGAAGAAGAAGTGCTGGTTGAAGATGACGATCTGGAAGATGAAGACCTCGAAGAAGACGAAGAAGAGTCCGAAAACGAGGATGAATTTGACGACGATTCTGATAATCGGTAGTCATTTTTGACGTCTATAATTTACCCGTTTCCCCGGAATAGTCAGCCTTGACAGCAGACGGGGTAACGGGTAAACTATTGCATGGGCTTATGAATGAGCGACAATATATTTATGTTTTTTATAGAAGGTGCCCCGTCCTGCGGGAGTACTTTTTTTGTATTTTTAGAGGCATAATTTTGCAAAATGATTTCTTTTCCGTATGCTCCCGGCCAACATTTCGTGGCCCGTTTTTGTATATCAAAAACACCAAATGGAATGAAGGCTACCGGAATATTTGCACCATTTTTTGCTGTAGAACAACGTGTATTTAAACCGTCTTCGCAGAAAGAGCAGTTCGCAGATGCAGGGAATTTCTGCCATTGCTCTTTTTAACGATGATTACCTGGGAAACAGGTTACGATAACACCATATATCGCCTGAATTTCTGTACTTATATTAGGAGGGTAATAACAGTGACAAAGTATATTTTCGTGACGGGCGGAGTTGTGTCCTCCTGGGCAAAGGGATTACGGCTGCTTCTCTGGGCAGATTGCTGAAAAACAGAGGGCTTAAGGTAACGATCCAGAAATTTGATCCATATATTAACATCGACCCGGGAACAATGAGTCCTTATCAGCACGGCGAGGTTTTTGTAACGGATGATGGCGCGGAAACGGATCTGGACCTTGGCCACTATGAACGTTTTATTGATATCAATCTCTCCAAAAACAGCAACGTCACGACTGGTAAAGTATACTCTTCCGTCATCAGCAAAGAGCGGCGCGGGGAATATCTGGGCGGAACGGTACAAGTTATTCCACACATTACGAACGAGATCAAAGAGCGTGTATTCCGCGCTGGACGTGAAGCGGGTTCGGATGTGGTTATTACGGAAATTGGTGGAACAGTGGGCGACATTGAGAGTTTGCCTTTCCTGGAAGCTATCCGTCAGATCAAGAGTGATGTAGGTCGCGACAATGTGATGTACATCCACGTAACACTTATTCCTTATATCAAAGCAGCTGGTGAAGTGAAAACAAAACCAACGCAACATAGTGTTAAGGAATTACGCAGCATTGGTATTCAACCGAATGTGATTGTATGCCGTACGGAGTATGAATTGTCTAAAGACATGAAAGCCAAGATCGCTCTCTTCTGCGACATTGATGAGAATGCCGTGGTTGAATGTCGTGATGCAGACACCTTGTATCAGGTACCTCTGAACCTGCGTGAAGAAGGCTTGGATGAGATCGTGGTAAATCACCTGAAACTGACTACTCCTGCACCGGATATGAGCGAGTGGGAAGGGCTGGTTGACCGGATCAACAAGTTGGAGCATACAGTTGAGATCGCTATTGTTGGTAAATATGTAGCGTTGCATGATGCATACCTGAGTGTTGTTGAGTCGTTGTCTCATGCAGGATTTGCATCCAATGCTGATGTGAAAATCCGCTGGGTTCCTTCTGAAGATATTACGGATGAGAATGTAGGCGACCTGTTACATGGTATTGGCGGTATCCTTGTTCCTGGTGGATTCGGAGATCGTGGTATTGAAGGTAAAGTATCGGCAATCCGTTATGCTCGTGAGAAACAAATTCCGTTCTTCGGTATTTGCCTGGGCATGCAGGTTTCCGTTATTGAATATGCACGTTCCATCGTTGGTTTGAATGGTGCGAACAGCTCCGAGATTAATCCAGCTACCGAATTCCCTGTGATCGATCTGTTGCCTGAGCAAAAAGATATCGAGAATCTGGGTGGCACGATGCGTCTGGGTCTGTATCCTTGTAAGCTTCAGGAAGGTTCTTTGGCGATGGCTTGTTATGATGACGAGCTGGTGTATGAGAGACACCGTCACCGGTATGAGTTCAACAATGAATACCGTGAAACGATCGAAAAAGCAGGACTGGTTATCTCGGGTACATCCCCGGATGGACGTCTGGTTGAGATCGTGGAACTTCCAGGACACCCATGGTTCCTGGCGGTACAATTCCATCCGGAATTCACTTCCCGTCCGAACCGTCCGCAACCATTGTTCCGTGAGTTTGTAAAAGCTTCTCTGGAGAATGCGCAGAAGTAATACATGGTTTTAGTGTTAACGTAATAGATATTCGGGATGTTCCTGGCAACCATAGCGGATGCCAGAACATCCCTTTTTTGTGTAAAAAGCAGATGAAAATGCTTTTAGTCATTTTGTGAAGGTAGCAGGATTTTAATGGAAGAGGTAGAATACTTATCATGACGACTATGGGATAGTTATCCAGATTCGATGATGTGCATGCTTTCCTAATTCTAGGAGGTTACAGAGTGGAAGATAAAAAAGTTTTGATTGTTGATGACCAGAATGGTATTCGAATCCTGTTAATGGAAGTGTTCAGCAGTGAGGGGTATAACACGTTTCAAGCACCCAACGGCAAGGTTGCTCTGGAGATTGTGAATAATGACAAGCCTGACCTGGTATTGCTCGATATGAAGATTCCTGGGATGGACGGTCTGGAAATCCTGAAGCATATTAAAGAAATTGATCCGGGTATCAAAGTGATCATGATGACCGCTTATGGTGAACTGGACATGATTAAGGAAGCCACGGATCTCGGAGCGCTCATGCACTTTACGAAACCGTTTGATATCGACGAGATGCGAGTGGCTGTGAATATGCAACTTCGCAATGGTACCGCCAATAAATGCAGCTGAATCCTGTTGATACAGGATTTTTTGCGTGTGGAGAACATAGAAGGTACTTGGTGGGAGAATGGGGTATTTCACTCCTTCATCCGGGGAATATTGGAAATGGGGAAGTTATAAAGCGGTGTCTATGAAAACTGTGCTGCAAAGCACAGCATTTTTGCAAATGCTTGTTTAGTATTTGACATGGGATGTGGTATAATAAGCCCGTATGTGATTTCGGCTAAAAACCATAGACACAACCCAAACCCCTAGGAGGATTGAAACCATGCCATTAGTATCTATGACAGACATGTTGAACAAAGCACTTGAAGGAAAATATGCAGTTGGTCAATACAACATCAATAACCTTGAGTGGACTCAAGCGATTCTTGGTGCTGCTGAAGAAGAGAAATCCCCAGTAATCCTGGGTGTATCCGAAGGCGCAGCACGTCACATTGGTGGCTTCTACACTGTAGTTAAAATGGTAGAAGGACTCATTCACGACATGAAAATCACCGTTCCAGTTGCAATTCACCTGGACCACGGTTCAAGCTTCGACAAGTGTAAAGAAGCGATCGATGCTGGATTCACATCCGTTATGATCGACGGTTCCCACCACTCTATCGATGAGAACATTGAAATGACTAAAAAAGTTGTTGAATATGCACACGCTAAAGGCGTTTCTGTAGAAGCTGAAGTAGGTACTGTAGGCGGACAAGAAGACGACGTTATTGGCGGTATCATGTACGCTGACCTGAACGAGTGTATCCGTATCGTTAAAGAAACAGGTATCGATACATTGGCACCAGCTCTTGGTTCCGTACACGGTCCTTACCACGGCGAGCCTAACCTGGGCTTCAAAGAAATGGAAGAAGTTCGTGACGCGGTACAAGTTCCACTCGTATTGCACGGTGGTACAGGTATTCCTAAACACGACATCGACAAAGCCATTTCCCTGGGTACATCCAAAATCAACGTAAACACAGAGAACCAAATTGCTTTCTCCAAAGTGGTTCGTGAAGTGCTTGCAGCTAAACCAGATGCTTACGATCCACGTACATTCATCGTACCAGGCCGTGAAGCAATCAAAGAAACCGTTAAAGGTAAAATCCGCGAGTTTGGTTCTAACAACAAAGCGTAATTTAACTTTACCAGTTCCATACTGTGAAATGGAAAAACACCGCTTAGCCGGTGTCTTTCCATTTTCACACCTTATTTCTACATCGGAAGCCAACAGCACGTATTGCCGTTCATCGGCTGCAAAACACGTAGGGGGACATTAAGCTTTATGGAAAAATTGATGATTAGTGGCGGACGTCCGTTACAGGGAACTGTAACTATAAGCGGCGCCAAGAACAGCGCCATTGCGCTTATTCCTGCAGCATTGCTTGCCGAGTCAGAAGTCGTGTTGGACAACCTGCCGCTTTTGAGTGACGTGGCGGTTTATGCAGAAATTTTGGAGGAACTCGGAGCACGTGTGACTTGGGAAGGCAGTCAGATGAAGATTGACCCTTCTGACATCAAATCCATTCCTATGCCGAATGGTCCCGTGAAGAAGCTTCGCGCTTCGTATTATATGATGGGTGCATTGCTAGGGCGTTTCAAAGAAGCGACCATAGGTTTACCAGGGGCTGTAATTTTGAGCCTCGTCCAATTGATCAACATATCAAAGGGTTTGAAGCGCTTGGCGCAACCGTAACAAACGAACATGGCTCCATTCATTTGCATGCCAAAGAGCTGCGCGGAGCAAAATCTATCTTGATGTAAGCAGTGTCGGCGCAACCATTAATATCATGCTGGCGGCTACTCGTGCCAAAGGCTCTACAATTATCGAAAACGCGGCTAAAGAGCCTGAGATTATAGATGTAGCAACACTTCTGAATTCCATGGGTGCCAGCATCAAGGGTGCAGGTACCGAAACGATCCGTATTGAAGGAGTCTCGGAGCTTAAAGGCTGCCGTCATTCCATCATTCCGGACCGTATCCAAGCAGGTACGTATATGATCGCTGCAGCGGCGACGCGCGGAGATGTTCTGATTGACAATGTGATTCCCAAACATCTGGAGGCTTTAACGGCAAAGCTGCTGGAGATGGGGGTTGGCATTGAGGAGTTGGATGAAAGTATACGTGTCATTGGTAAACCAAGTTATAACCATGTGGACGTGAAGGCACTTGTATATCCTGGTTTCCCAACGGATCTACAGTCACCCATGACCAGTGTTTTAACACAGGCAACCGGTGTGAGTGTCCTGAGCGACTTTGTATACAGTAATCGATTCAAGCATGTGCCTGAGTTGGTGCGGATGGGTGCAAAGATTCGAGTAGAAGGACGGTCGGCGATTATTGAAGGCAGTGCATTAAACGCGGCCAAAGTAAAAGCATCCGATCTTCGCGCTGGAGCAGCGCTGGTGATTGCAGGTCTCACCGTCAGTGAAGGTGTGACTGAAGTGACGGGGTCGAATATATTGACCGCGGTTATGATCATCTGGTGACTAATCTGCGTCTGCTCGGTGCCGATGTATGGCGGGAAACTGATTAATAGGAAGCATTATGCATGATTCAGTCATACACATGTTTATTTTAACTGAACTGCATATCTTTTTGATAATTAGGTAAACCTGTTTTAATAGAGTTCTCAGTCTCTCCGGCATAAGACGAAATGTTTCTGTTTCCTTTACCGGAGGGTCTTTTTTTGAATTAAACTTCATATGGCTGTAAGAACATCATTTCTCATCCCCAACCCCCGGTTTTGTTTGAACTGCGCTCCATAGCCGGTCTATCCGGATTGATCGCCTCAATGCATCGTTCACTCAATAGCGGATCTGGCCGAATGTTGGCCATCCCACCCGGAAACTTACACTCAAAGACAAGTATTTGCATTATAACGGTTACATTCCGTACAATGGACAGAAGGGATTGTGGCAGACGCCGCTCTCTATAGCCGGAACATCTAGCGAAACTATCCATTTCACACGGACTTATTAATTGAATAGGTGGTTATTATATGGATCTACAAATTTCCGATTTGGAAGAAATGAAACTAACGGACCTCTACAAACTGGCCAAAAAATATCAGATACCTTACTATGGTACGTTAAAAAAGAAAGAATTAATCTTTGCTATACTACGTGCACAAGCTGAACAAAGCGGCCTGATGTTCATGCAAGGCGTACTCGAGATTTTACCTGAAGGTTACGGATTTCTTCGGCCGATTAACTACTTGCCAAGTACGGAGGACATTTACATCTCAGCTTCTCAGATTCGCAAGTTTGACCTAAGAACAGGTGACCTCGTATCAGGTAAATGTAGAACGCCTAAGGAAAACGAGAGATACTTCGGTTTGTTGCAAGTCAACGCTGTAAATGGTGAGAATCCATCGGCGGCTGCAGAGCGACTTCACTTCCCGGCACTAACCCCACTGTATCCGCAGAAAAAACTGGTTCTCGAAACATCCCCCAACCATTTGTCCACACGAATTATGGATGTGCTCGCCCCGGTAGGATTGGGACAGCGCGGATTGATCGTAGCACCTCCCAAAGCGGGTAAAACGCTTCTCCTCAAAGAAATTGCCAACAGCATCTCAACTAACAATCCTGAAATTGAACTGTTTGTCCTGTTGATTGACGAACGTCCAGAGGAAGTAACGGATATGTCGCGTTCGGTAAAAGGGGAAGTTGTGGCTTCAACATTTGATGAACTGCCTGAGAATCATATCAAGGTGGCGGAATTGGTGCTTGAACGTGCGCTTCGTTTGGTTGAGGCTAAAAAGGATGTCGTTATCCTGCTGGATAGCATTACACGTCTTGCCCGTGCATATAACCTGGTTATTCCACCATCCGGTCGTACACTTAGTGGTGGTATTGATCCAGCTGCGTTCCATCGTCCGAAACGTTTCTTCGGTTCTGCCCGGAATGTGGAAGAAGGCGGAAGCTTGACCATCCTGGCAACGGCATTAATTGATACCGGATCACGTATGGATGACGTCATTTATGAAGAATTTAAGGGTACAGGTAATATGGAGCTTCATCTGGACCGTCGTCTGGCAGAGCGCCGCATATTCCCGGCAATCGACATTCGTCGTTCCGGTACACGTCGTGAAGAAGTGTTGCTCAGCAAGGAAGAGTTGGATACAATCTGGGCGATTCGTAAAAACATGAATGATTCCCATGACTTTGTTGAAGGATTCCTGAAAAAACTTCGTAACAGCAAGACAAATGCAGAGTTTTTGGCGGCATTTGATTCGGCTGGTAATAGCCCGACAAGCAATTCCGGGACAACAACAACCCGTCGCTCACCTAGACAGACAGCTACGTCAGGTACATCGACGTAAGTGTCGTTGGACTAATCAATTTCTTTTTGCAGCATTGCTGTAAATGTTACAATACACTCGTCGTTAGGTTTAACCCATTAGATGTGAGGAGAACATCATGTATTTAGTATACGCAGATGAAAAAGGTAATGTATTTGATCACCCTTCCCTGTACGGGCTTGCCCGCAGTGGAGATATGATCGTTGAGATTATGGAAGATGAACTTATCCCTTTGCCAGAGGGTGCAACGTTGGTAGGACTCCCGAGTACCCGGCCCATTGGTATGGACCCGGATACCGGTGAGATGCTGCCGATGCCAACGGACACACAGGCTGTAGGTGCGTTGCTTCCACAGGGATTCACTCGTTTGTGTCTCCCTGGTTATGTGAAGACGGATAAAGAGTATAAGTTGCCGTTGTTCGGTTATTCCGCAGTAGTTTGGAAAGATGGCGGTTTCTATGTCACCGCTTCGAAGTCGGATAGTCCTGAAAAATGGAATCCGCTCAACTGTGATCGTGACGATGTACGTTCAGGGGTTAAACGATTGACAGAGCAATACCCCGAGAACCGTCTCTACACCCATCTATCCAACTGTGCGCTTGGATATGAATGTCTAACTTCATCGAACACGTTCCTGAATCGTTGGGAAGGTGGAGTGCCGGTATCCTATTCTTGCAATGCAGGCTGTTTCGGGTGTATCTCCGAGCAACCGGATGATAGCGGCTTTGTTTCCCCGCAGACACGTATGAACTTCCGACCACGTGTGGATGAGATTGTAGAAGTTATGCTGGAACACCTGAAGACGCCGGAGTCCATCATTAGCTTTGGACAAGGTTGTGAAGGGGAGCCTTCCACACAGGCCAAGCTGATCATAGAAGCGATTCGCGAAGTTCGTTCCGTAACGGACATGGGGTATATCAACATTAATACCAATGCCGGTCTGAACGATCACATTAGAGGTATTGTAGATGCTGGATTGGATCTGATGCGCGTAAGTACAATTAGTGCACTGGATGACCACTATAACGCCTACTATAAACCGCGTGGTTATACCTTAGCCAATGTTGAGAAATCGATGAAATACGCAGCGCAGCAGGGTGTATACACCTCCATTAACTATCTGATCTTCCCAGGTGTAACAGATCGTGAAGAAGAGATTGAGGCGATGATTGAGTTTGCAAGAAGAACCGATCTGCGCTTGATTCAGATGCGTAATCTCAATATTGATCCGGAGAGTTATCTGGAATTAATCCCTCCAGCTCAAGGTGATATCTTGGGCATGAAGCAGATGATTGAGATTTTTGAAGACGAGTTGCCTGATGTTGTGATCGGATCGTATACCCATGTTCCACCTGCTGGAATGGCACGTCCAAAACGGTTGATTACCTCATAACAATAATGGATTGCAACAGGCACAAGGCCGTGTTATAATCTCAGAGTTGTGCCATTTACTCTGGGTCCGCTTGAGGCTCAGGGCGGAAAGAGGTGAAAGGTAATGAAAGAAGCAATTCATCCTAATTACACGATTGGTCAAGTATCTTGCGCTTGCGGGAATACTTTTGAGACAGGTTCGGTTAAAGACGGACTTCGTGTAGAGATTTGCTCCGCGTGCCACCCGTTCTTCACAGGTAAACAGAAGTTTATCGATGCTGGCGGCCGTGTTGATCGTTTCAAAAAGAAATACGGAATCTAATTGGACAATTCTTGGAGTTGTCTGCTAATTGCATCCAACACACCCCTGCTGATCTGGCAGGGGTTTTTATATGTTATTTTTATATGTTATATGTAAGCATAATCGCATTCACGTTCCTCTGGTTGCAATTTGGATAACCTTACGTTATACTATTTCTTACCGTGCTAGATGGGGAGGTAGCGGTGCCCTGTAACTCGCAATCCGCTATAGCGAGGTTGAATTCCTGCTAGAGGTTTTGCCGATGTGAGGTTTGGTCCCTAAACGTGGTGTTGACGGTTGGGTCCTCCGCAATGAGTACTCATGAACCTGGTCAGGTCCGGAAGGAAGCAGCCATAAGTGAGATCACTCTTGTGCCGGAGGGTTGCCTAGCCCGAGCTATTGTTCAGGGGTGCCACTTGGATCGCAAATATCGATAGCAGGTGCACGGCTTACCATTTAAATGTAGAGACCTTTGCAGTTGTATGTATGCAGAGGTCTTTTTGATATGTCTTAATAAACCACGCATGAATGAGTCAGATAAAGTTTGGATTCACCCTAGAATATAGTATAATAGGGGAACGACAAAGGACTCGAATGCGAAGTGGAAGGAAGGTAACGCATCATGGAGCATATCGCGTTATACCGGGCTTGGCGTCCCCAGTCGTTTCAAGATATGGTGGGGCAACAGCATATTATTCAGACCTTGCAGAACGCGATTCGTGAACAGCGGACTTCCCATGCCTACTTATTTAGCGGGCCCAGAGGAACGGGAAAGACAAGTGCCGCCAAGATTTTGGCCAAAGCTGTGAACTGCGAACGTGGGCCTGCGCCTGAACCTTGTAACGAGTGTGAAGCTTGCCGCAGAATTACGACTGGCGCTGTGATGGATGTGCAGGAGATTGATGCTGCATCCAATCGGGGCGTTGAAGAAATTCGTGATCTTCGGGAAAAGGTTAAATATGCACCAACCGAAGTCCGGCAGAAAGTCTATATTATTGATGAAGTGCACATGCTGACAACGGAGGCATTCAATGCTTTGCTCAAAACATTGGAAGAGCCACCGCCACATGTGATGTTTATTTTGGCAACAACGGAACCACACCGCCTTCCGGCTACCATTATATCGCGCTGTCAGCGATTTGATTTTCGCCGGGTATCCCTGGAAGAGCAGACAGCAAGACTTACACTGATCTGTGAACAGGAAGGCATGGAAGCTGACCAGGATGCGCTCCAATACATTGCCCGTTTATCGGACGGTGGAATGAGGGATGCACTTAGTGTGCTGGATCAGATCTCTTCATTTACGGATGGACGAGTAACGTACCAGCAGGTTCTGGACATGACGGGTGGAATTGCTTCAGAGCAATTTGCCAAACTCGCTGCTTCGCTGCTTAAGGGTGATGTTGGTCATATTTTGCAGATGATTGAAGGTTTCATGCATGAAGGAAAGAGTGCAGACAAGTGCATGGAGAATTTACTGTATTATTTCCGTGATTTGCTTATGATTAAGATGGTACCTGATGCAGATAAACTGACGGACCGGGTACTTAATCCGGAGTCTTTCCGTGATATGGCGGAGTCATTCACCAGGGAACAACTGTTCCACATGATTGACACCCTTAATCGGTACCAGAGTGAAATGAAATATGCAGTACAACCACAGACATTATTCGAAGTTGCATTGCTTAAACTGTGTAGTATTCCAGCTCAAGGCGAGGCTTCTGTTCAGGTGGGAGCTTCAGCTCATGCAGCACCTGCCGATGGGGGAGAGATCAACCGCTTGAAGCAGCAGCTTGCTGAGTTGGAGAAGAAGTTGGATCGTGCACTGAAAAGTGGTTTGTCTGGTGGAGAAGGTGCATCGAGTGCTCCATCTCGTCCGGCAACAAGGGCCCCTGTATCGAGAGGCAACTCGCCTGCGAAGCTTCCTGCACAGTTGGATCAGTATGTTGCGCGCAAGGGAGCCCCTGAGTTCGCAGAGATCAGCAAAAAATGGAGTCAGATCCTGCAACGAGTTAAGGAAGAGCGGGTTACCGTTCACGCCTGGTTTGTGGATGGTGAGCCGGTATCATTGCTTGAGGACAATGTGTTGGTTGCTTTTAAAAACAACATTCACCGTGAAACAACGGAAAAACAGGCCAACCGTGAAGTCATTGAGCGGGTGTTGTCCGAACAGCTTGGGCGTCCTGCACGATTGGTGACGATGATGCTCAAAGATTGGACCGGAGCAATGGAGGGAGCTTCTGAAGCGCCAAAGGAGGACTTTAAGCTTGAACCTGAGCATGAAGACGGCGGTTCAGGCAACAAACAGCCTTGGATTGATGAAGCCATCCAGCTCTTTGGTGAGGACCTTGTAGTGATCAAAGAATAATGCGCATAGCGCGATAACCATAACAAAGGAGATGAACAATTATGAACAACATGAACCAAATGATGAAACAAGTGAAGAAAATGCAGGAGCAAATGCTGAAAGCACAAGAGGAACTGGCGGACAAAACAGTCCAAGGTACTTCTGGTGGCGGTGTAGTGACGGCTGAAGTTAACGGACACAAGAAATTGCTTGCTATCACGATCAAACCTGAAGCGGTAGATCCGGAAGATGTTGAAATGTTGCAGGATCTCGTTATGACAGCTGTTAATGATGCAATGGCCAAAGCCGATGAGATTGCCAACAAGGATATGGGCAAGTTCACAGGCGGCATGAATATTCCGGGATTATTTTAATTAAAAATTGATCCTGTCAAAGGAGACACAATCGATTGTATTATCCCGAACCAATAGCCAAGCTGATTGATGCCTTCACCCGGTTGCCGGGTGTGGGTCCCAAGACGGCAGCGCGTTTAGCTTTTCATGTGCTTAACATGAAGGAAGATGACGTTATCGATTTTGCCAAAGCGCTCGTAAGTGTGAAGCGTAATCTTCATTACTGTTCTGTATGTTGTAATATCACTGATACGGACCCGTGTCGCATCTGTCAGGATAAGTCAAGGGATGTCTCTGTAATCTGTGTAGTTCAGGATTCGAAAGATCTGGTGGCCATGGAGCGCACCAAGGAATTTGATGGATACTATCATGTGTTACAGGGCGCGATTTCACCTATGGAGGGAATTGGCCCAGACGATATTCGGTTGAAGGAACTCCTGGTTCGACTAAGTGATGAACGTATAAAAGAGATCATCTTAGCGACAAACCCCAATATTGAGGGTGAGGCTACAGCGATGTACATCTCCCGGTTGGTGCGTCCGTTTGAGATCAGTGTGACCCGGATTGCGCATGGATTGCCTGTAGGTGGCGATCTTGAGTATGCGGATGAAGTGACCCTTTCCAAAGCATTGGAAGGGCGCAGGGAGATGCGTTAGTGTGATCAATTTGTATTACGCAGTGCACTTCCTTGGAAACTTCGGATGCTAAATAAGTTTCGATGTGTAAAGAGAGCCTTAGGGCTCTCTTTTTTGTGAAGAAAATGAATGCCCAAGTTCTAAGTTTGTCCTTTCCCTGATAAGTATGAGAATAGCTGTGTTGATCAGGAGGGGAGAGTTTATGTTTTTGTGGCGAAATACACGGAACTCGGTAGAGAAACACAACAGAATGTTGAAGGAACTTGAGGCGGATCAGATCTATGCAGATATTCAGTTGGCTAAGCAGGAATGGGAACGGGCTATGAGACAGTTTGAAGATGCACAGGGGCAGGATGAGATTGATTATGCCATTTATGTATTGGAGGCAGCTGAGCGGAAGTACCAGATCCACTTGAGAAGAGCGAAGCGAGCCAGAGCGAATGATGATGTTACATCACAGCGAGGGATTAGTATGTAGTCGCGTTTACATTAAATACGGAGGTGTAACATATGAAGAGTATCATACTGGGAAGTGTATTGGTTATATCATTACTGGGGCTTATCGTTGTTTTATTCAGAAAGCGGATAGGATTATCGTTTTTTACGTCATTCGGAATTCATCTGGTGCTGGCTGCAGTAGGGATATATATAGTGAATTATTCCGGCTGGATTACAGGAACCTACATCCCGCTGAACCCTGCAACGATAGGGACTGTAACAGTTTTGGGATTGCCAGGTGTGGGGTTATTATTAGGGTTGAAAATTTCTTTGTTCGGATAGTTGACTCGCAGGATATATATATGGTACATTATATCTCGTTGCTTTGCTTGCTTGGTTGGATGCTTTAGATGAAATGAAGGAGTTCATTACGAACTTCGAAAAAGAATTTCAAAAAAACACTTGACCAAAACAAACGATGTATGATATATTATAAAAGTCGCCGCTGAGAGAAAATGGTGACGAAAAAACGAGTTTGATCTTTGAAAACTGAACAACGAGTGAGTAAACATTCTGCTTGCAGAATGAATGCGAAAGTTGGAGACAAGCCTTGGCTTGGATCGACCGGAGCACAAATGAGATTTTTAATCTCGTCAGATTCAAAATGAGCTTATCGCTCTTTTCAATACTTTATTGGAGAGTTTGATCCTGGCTCAGGACGAACGCTGGCGGCATGCCTAATACATGCAAGTCGAGCGGACTATCAGAGAAGCTTGCTTCTCTGATAGTTAGCGGCGGACGGGTGAGTAACACGTAGGCAACCTGCCCTCAAGTTTGGGACAACTACCGGAAACGGTAGCTAATACCGAATAGTTGTTTTCTTCGCCTGAAGGAAACTGGAAAGACGGAGCAATCTGTCACTTGGGGATGGGCCTGCGGCGCATTAGCTAGTTGGTGGGGTAACGGCTCACCAAGGCGACGATGCGTAGCCGACCTGAGAGGGTGATCGGCCACACTGGGACTGAGACACGGCCCAGACTCCTACGGGAGGCAGCAGTAGGGAATCTTCCGCAATGGGCGAAAGCCTGACGGAGCAATGCCGCGTGAGTGATGAAGGTTTTCGGATCGTAAAGCTCTGTTGCCAGGGAAGAACGCTTGGGAGAGTAACTGCTCTCAAGGTGACGGTACCTGAGAAGAAAGCCCCGGCTAACTACGTGCCAGCAGCCGCGGTAATACGTAGGGGGCAAGCGTTGTCCGGAATTATTGGGCGTAAAGCGCGCGCAGGCGGTCATTTAAGTCTGGTGTTTAATCCCGGGGCTCAACCCCGGATCGCACTGGAAACTGGGTGACTTGAGTGCAGAAGAGGAGAGTGGAATTCCACGTGTAGCGGTGAAATGCGTAGATATGTGGAGGAACACCAGTGGCGAAGGCGACTCTCTGGGCTGTAACTGACGCTGAGGCGCGAAAGCGTGGGGAGCAAACAGGATTAGATACCCTGGTAGTCCACGCCGTAAACGATGAGTGCTAGGTGTTAGGGGTTTCGATACCCTTGGTGCCGAAGTTAACACATTAAGCACTCCGCCTGGGGAGTACGGTCGCAAGACTGAAACTCAAAGGAATTGACGGGGACCCGCACAAGCAGTGGAGTATGTGGTTTAATTCGAAGCAACGCGAAGAACCTTACCAGGTCTTGACATCTGAATGACCGGTGCAGAGATGTACCTTTTCTTCGGAACATTCAAGACAGGTGGTGCATGGTTGTCGTCAGCTCGTGTCGTGAGATGTTGGGTTAAGTCCCGCAACGAGCGCAACCCTTATATTTAGTTGCCAGCATTTCGGATGGGCACTCTAGATAGACTGCCGGTGACAAACCGGAGGAAGGTGGGGATGACGTCAAATCATCATGCCCCTTATGACCTGGGCTACACACGTACTACAATGGCCGGTACAACGGGCTGCGAAATCGCGAGATGGAGCCAATCCCAACAAAGCCGGTCTCAGTTCGGATTGCAGGCTGCAACTCGCCTGCATGAAGTCGGAATTGCTAGTAATCGCGGATCAGCATGCCGCGGTGAATACGTTCCCGGGTCTTGTACACACCGCCCGTCACACCACGAGAGTTTATAACACCCGAAGTCGGTGGGGTAACCGCAAGGAGCCAGCCGCCGAAGGTGGGATAGATGATTGGGGTGAAGTCGTAACAAGGTAGCCGTATCGGAAGGTGCGGCTGGATCACCTCCTTTCTATGGAGAATCGTTTCCTGCAATGGAAACATTCAAATACAAAATCTAGCCAGGTCGGCTAGTTACTCACTCGTTGCTCAGTTTTGAGAGCTCAAACTCTCAAACGTTTGGTGGCGATAGCGAAGGGGTTCCACACGTTCCCATCCCGAACACGACCGTTAAGCCCTTCAGCGTCAATGGTACTTGGACCGCAGGGTCCTGGGAGAGTAGAACGCCGCCAAGCGTAACCCATTTTGGGTTCAAATAGTATATATATTGTGGGCCCTTAGCTCAGTTGGTTAGAGCGCACCTCTGATAAGGGTGAGGCCGGTGGTTCGAGTCCACCAGGGCCCACCATCTATACCTTTAAACTTTATATGGGGCCATAGCTCAGCTGGGAGAGCGCCTGCCTTGCAAGCAGGAGGTCAGCGGTTCGATCCCGCTTGGCTCCACCAAAAATGTTTTACAAGTTTGTTCTTTGAAAACTAGATATCGAAACGAAACAAACGCGAATTAGAACATTCCTTTTTAGCTGAACTTGTGTTAAACAAGTTTCAATAAAAACGGTAGATTGCTATTGCTCATATTGAGCAATTGGTTAAGCTACTAAGAGCACACGGAGGATGCCTAGGCGCTAGGAGCCGATGAAGGACGTGGCGAACAACGAAACTGCCTCGGGGAGCTGTAAGCAAGCTTTGATCCGGGGTGTCCGAATGGGGAAACCCAGCTGGGGTAATTTCCAGTTACACCTAACTGAATACATAGGTTAGTGTGAGGCATACCAGGGGAACTGAAACATCTAAGTACCCTGAGGAAGAGAAAACAATAGTGATTCCGTCAGTAGCGGCGAGCGAACGCGGAGAAGCCCAAACCAGAGAGCTTGCTCTTTGGGGTTGTGGGACGTCTCACATGGAGTTACAAAGGAACCGGTTAAGCGAAGAGGTCTGGAAAGGCCCGCCAAAGAAGGTAAAAGCCCTGTAGTTGAAAGTCTGTTCCCTCCGAGACGGATCCCGAGTAGTGCGGGGCACGTGAAACCCCGTATGAATCCGGCAGGACCATCTGCCAAGGCTAAATACTTCCTAGCGACCGATAGTGAAGCAGTACCGTGAGGGAAAGGTGAAAAGCACCCCGGAAGGGGAGTGAAATAGAACCTGAAACCGTGTGCTTACAAAAAGTCAGAGCCCGTTTTAGGGGTGATGGCGTGCCTTTTGTAGAATGAACCGGCGAGTTACGTTCCCGTGCAAGGTTAAGGTGAAGAGCCGGAGCCGCAGCGAAAGCGAGTCTGAATAGGGCGACATAGTACGTGGACGTAGACCCGAAACCGGGTGATCTACCCCTGTCCAGGGTGAAGGTGCGGTAACACGCACTGGAGGCCCGAACCCACGCATGTTGAAAAATGCGGGGATGAGGTGGGGGTAGCGGAGAAATTCCAATCGAACTCGGAGATAGCTGGTTCTCCCCGAAATAGCTTTAGGGCTAGCCTCGGAAAACAGAGTCGTGGA
This sequence comes from Paenibacillus sp. OVF10, assembly GCA_022836915.1. Lineage (GTDB taxonomy): Bacteria > Bacillota > Bacilli > Paenibacillales > Paenibacillaceae > Paenibacillus. Next base: position 806,214 of record CP094668.1, read on the forward strand.
GGTAGAGCACTGATTGGGTGCGGGGCCCGCAAGGGTTACCAAGCTCAGTCAAACTCCGAATGCCATAGACTTACTTCCGGGAGTCAGACAGTGAGTGCTAAGATCCATTGTCAAAAGGGAAACAGCCCAGACCATCAGCTAAGGTCCCCAAGTGTGTGTTAAGTGGGAAAGGATGTGGAGTTGCACAGACAACCAGGATGTTGGCTTAGAAGCAGCCACCATTGAAAGAGTGCGTAATAGCTCACTGGTCGAGTGACTCTGCGCCGAAAATGTAACGGGGCTAAACACACCACCGAAGCTATGGCTTGATGCTTTGCATCAGGGGTAGGGGAGCGTTGTATAAGGGTTGAAGGTGTACCGTAAGGAGCGCTGGACATTATACAAGTGAGAATGCCGGTATGAGTAACGAAAAGATCAGTGAGAATCTGATCCGCCGAAAGCCTAAGGGTTCCTGAGGAAGGCTCGTCCGCTCAGGGTAAGTCGGGACCTAAGGCGAGGCCGAAAGGCGTAGTCGAAGGACAACAGGTCGAAATTCCTGTACCACCGTAAGCCGTTATGAGCAATGGGGGACGCAGTAGGGTAGTGACGCGGACTGATGGATGTCCGTCTAAGCAGTAAGGCTGATGTGTAGGCAAATCCGCACATTGTAAGGCTGAGCTGTGATGGGGAGCGAAAATTGTAGTAGCGAAGGTCATGATCTCACACTGCCAAGAAAAGCCTCTAGCCAGGTGAAGGTGCCCGTACCGCAAACCGACACAGGTAGGCGAGAAGAGTATTCTAAGGCGCGCGGAAGAACTCTCGTTAAGGAACTCGGCAAAATGACCCCGTAACTTCGGGAGAAGGGGTGCCCCGGTAGTGTGAATAGCACGAGGGGGCCGCAGTGAAAAGGCCCAAGCGACTGTTTAGCAAAAACACAGGTCTGTGCGAAGCCGTAAGGCGAAGTATACGGGCTGACGCCTGCCCGGTGCTGGAAGGTTAAGGGGAGTGGTTAGGGAGCAATCCCGAAGCTGTGAACCGAAGCCCCAGTAAACGGCGGCCGTAACTATAACGGTCCTAAGGTAGCGAAATTCCTTGTCAGGTAAATTCTGACCCGCACGAATGGCGTAACGACTTGGGCGCTGTCTCAACGAGAGATCCGGTGAAATTTTAATACCTGTGAAGATGCAGGTTACCCGCGACAAGACGGAAAGACCCCATGGAGCTTTACTGCAGCTTGATATTGAATTTGGGTACGATCTGTACAGGATAGGTGGGAGCCTTTGAAGCAGGAGCGCAAGCTTCTGTGGAGGCAACGTTGGGATACCACCCTGATCGTATCTAGGTTCTAACCTGGTACCGTAATCCGGTGCGGGGACAGTGTCAGGTGGGCAGTTTGACTGGGGCGGTCGCCTCCTAAAGAGTAACGGAGGCGCCCAAAGGTTCCCTCAGAATGGTTGGAAATCATTCGAAGAGTGCAAAGGCATAAGGGAGCTTGACTGCGAGACCTACAAGTCGAGCAGGGACGAAAGTCGGGCTTAGTGATCCGGTGGTACCGCATGGAAGGGCCATCGCTCAACGGATAAAAGCTACCCTGGGGATAACAGGCTTATCTCCCCAAGAGTCCACATCGACGGGGAGGTTTGGCACCTCGATGTCGGCTCATCGCATCCTGGGGCTGAAGTAGGTCCCAAGGGTTGGGCTGTTCGCCCATTAAAGCGGTACGCGAGCTGGGTTCAGAACGTCGTGAGACAGTTCGGTCCCTATCTGTCGTGGGCGTAGGAAATTTGAGAGGAGCTGTCCTTAGTACGAGAGGACCGGGATGGACGTACCGCTGGTGTACCAGTTGTTCCGCCAGGAGCACCGCTGGGTAGCTATGTACGGACGGGATAAACGCTGAAAGCATCTAAGCGTGAAGCCCCCTCAAGATGAGATTTCCCAGTATGTAAGACCCCTTGAAGACGACGAGGTAGATAGGCTGGGGGTGGAAGTGCAGCAATGCATGGAGCTGACCAGTACTAATCGGTCGAGGGCTTATCCAATAGCAAGTGATAATTCGCATGTTTCGTTTCGAATCTAGTTTTCAGGGAGCAATCCTTGAATAATGTTGAAGATTGTTATTTGGAGAGATACCCAAGTGGCTATAAGGGGACCCTCTGCTAAGGGGTTAGACTGCGTAAGCGGTGCGAGGGTTCGAATCCCTCTCTCTCCGCCATCTTTACCTAAAGATGGACAAGCAATCAAGACACAATTAATATGGCGGTGTAGCTCAGCTGGCTAGAGCGTACGGTTCATACCCGTAAGGTCGGGGGTTCGATCCCCTCCGCCGCTACCATATTACCCAGGAGGCTTAGCTCAGCTGGGAGAGCATCTGCCTTACAAGCAGAGGGTCGGGGTTCGATCCCCTCAGCCTCCACCATATACGCCGGTGTAGCTCAACTGGTAGAGCAACTGACTTGTAATCAGTAGGTTGGGGGTTCAAGTCCTCTCGCCGGCACCATTAATGCCTGGAACCGTGGTGTAGTTGGCCTAACATGCCTGCCTGTCACGCAGGAGATCGCGGGTTCGAATCCCGTCGGTTCCGCCATTAATCCTAAAAATTAAATATGGCTCGGTAGCTCAGTCGGTAGAGCAGAGGACTGAAAATCCTCGTGTCGGCGGTTCGATTCCGTCCCGAGCCACCTTTAATCCCTGGAGGATTAGCGAAGTGGCCAAACGCATCAGACTGTAAATCTGCTCCCGTACGGGTTCGGTGGTTCGAATCCATCATCCTCCACCAGTTTTATGAGTCATTAGCTCAGTTGGTAGAGCACCTGACTTTTAATCAGGGTGTCGAAGGTTCGAGCCCTTCATGACTCATCTTTAAGAAAAGAGTGATTAATCATTAATTTGATTAGTCGCTCTTTTTTGTTATGTGATTTTAGCTCAATATGGATATTTATTAATGCTGGGCAAGATATGATAAACTAATAGAAAACATGCAGAGTGGTGACGTTCATTATATGAAGCTCATACCTGATCTAAAACAGCAAATTGAAGTAATTATAGGCACAACTTTGGATGAATATGAAATTACAATAGAAGAATGGATGCAATCCGTTGCGAATCTGGTTGGTCTTCATGAAAATACAGAGACCGTTGGTGATGAAGGTGAGCGTCAGGAGTTATCTGATCAATCTACATCTCCAATTTCATCCGATGTGATCAGTTTGAATACGGGAAAGCGTATATTTTTTAAGGTTCGGATGAATGAGCAAGAAGAGACTGTTGTGTGTTGGGGATGCCCTGCAAAATCAATTATCGTGGAAACACGACAATTGATTGAGCTTTTAATCCGTACTAACACGGCTCTACCCGATGAGGTACAACCTGTTGTATATGAGAATGATAGGGAGCAGTATTTGACTGAATTGGGTCTCTGGCTTAAAGAGCAGATCGAAGAACCAACCAAGCAGGAATCTGAAACGGTTCCTGATCGCTTTGTGGTGTCTGCAGGATTGAATGCTGAGAAAATTCTGTTTTTGCTGCAAGGGGATACACCGGATGCACATCGTTTACGATCCAAGGAACTCAACAAGTTGCTTGAGAGTTACTTTGGCGAGGAGATTGTATTGATTCCTTTGGGGGAGCAAGAGTGGATTTTCATGGGTGATAAAGAAATTGTTACAGAAGAAGCCGAGGAAGATACAACGGAGGCCAAAAAGGATTCACTGAACGCTTTTTGTCTGGGGTTGCATGAATTGGTTGCCAGTGAGTGGGCTGGGGTGTTCCATCTGTCTGCATCTCTGCCATGCATTCCTGCACAACAACTTGTATCGGTCACAGCTCTTCTTAAAGAAAGTGTTTACTTGGGGAGAGCATTCCATGTTACGCAGCATATTCATCTCCCATGGGATCTTCACCTGGAGCGGTTGGTAGCGAGCATTCCAGATGACCAACGTATACGTTTTATAAAGGAAACTGGCAAAGACACGTTAATCTTCAATGACAGTGAGACACTTGCTACGCTGGAGACTTTTTTAGCCTGGACTGTAATGTCAGCGAGACAGCGAAACGACTTTTCATTCATCGTAATACGTTGGTATACCGTCTGGATAAGATCAAACAGGAGATTGGCTATGATGTGAGGCACTTCGAAAGTGCTGTTCTAGTGCAGTTTTTACTACTAATGTACAAAGTGACGAAAAAGCATTGATATTTTTGTGCAGTTTGCGAATAGTCAAACCTCACGTTGATAGGGTATTATAAAAATACAAATTGTATTCGATTACAAAATGATCTCTGAGGAGGCAACAATCATGGCTGGAGTACGTTTAGAGCATATTTTCAAAAAATACCCGGGTTCTGATAAAGCAACTGTAGTTGACATTAACCTGGACATTAAAGATAAAGAATTTCTGGTACTGGTAGGTCCGTCCGGTTGTGGTAAATCAACAACACTTCGTATGATCGCAGGCCTTGAGGAAATTTCTGAAGGTAAACTCTATATCGGTGACCGTGTCGTTAATGATGTTGCACCTAAAGACCGCGATATCGCGATGGTATTCCAATCCTATGCCTTGTATCCGCATATGAGCGTATATCAAAACATGGCGTTTGGTTTGAAGTTGCGTAAGGTTAAAAAAGATGAGATCGACAAACGTGTACGTGAAGCAGCTAAAATCCTGGATATCGAGCATTTGCTTGAGCGTAAACCTAAGGCATTGTCCGGTGGTCAACGTCAACGTGTCGCTTTGGGACGTGCGATTGTCCGTGATCCACAAGTGTTCTTGATGGATGAGCCTCTCTCCAACTTGGATGCCAAACTGCGTGGTCAAATGCGTGCAGAGATCACTAAACTTGCGAAACGTTTGGAAACAACTGTTATCTACGTAACGCATGACCAAATCGAAGCTATGACGATGGGTGATCGGATCGTTGTTATGAAGGATGGTATCATCCAACAAGCAGCTTCTCCGGAAGAGTTGTATAACCTGCCGGCTAACCTGTTCGTAGCTGGTTTCATCGGTTCCCCGACAATGAACTTTATCTCGGGTAAACTGGCTGAGCAAGGTGCTAACCTGCACTTCGTAGCTCCAGGCGTGGACGTTGAAATCCCGCAAGGTAAAGCACAAGTGTTGAAATCTAGAGGATACATTGGCAAAGAAGTGATTCTGGGTGTTCGTCCAGAAGACATTCACGAAGAGCCAGTATTCCTGGAAGCATCCCCGAACTCCGTATTCTCTACACACGTAGATGTTACAGAGAACCTGGGTCATGAAATGCTCCTCTACTTGAGCGGTGTTGGTAACGATACAACAATTGCACGTGTAGACGGACGTTCTAACACTCGTGATGGTTCCACAGTTAAAATGGCCATCGACATGAACAAAGTTCATATCTTTGACAAAGAGACTGAAGTGAACGTACTTCTTCAAGACTAATATTACTGGGATTCCTCGATGACGATGGAACCTGACAGTTAATGCAATTATACATTGTAATGAGAGCCCCTTCCGTTATTGCTGGAAGGGGCTTTTTTAAGATTATTGGAGCTATAAGTTTCGGCGGAGTTGAAGGATTAATAACCGTAAGAAAAACAGCCGCTAAACTACGAATGTAATATCCTAGAAGGTGCTTCGATCAGAGGACTTTTCTTACTAATGGTTGTCGGAGGCTGCGATTGCATTCATCCCGGAATTCATTTAAGATTATTTGAAGGTCTGTCTTCATATATTTGAGAGAATCGACTGTTGGAAGGGTATGCAGGCTGTACCCCATGTTGTGAATGCGCTAATAATGGAAATAACTGATACACGATCTGATGTACATAGAGGGACAGCTAATGCTGAAAGGAAGAGACAAATGGCGAAAAAGTGAAAGTATCTGAACTCGTGCAGCAATTTCAGTTGGAGGTTGTTTCTGGATCTCACGGATTGAAAAGAGTCATTACGGTAGATGACCTGAACCGTCCTGGTCTGGAAATGGCCGGTTATTTTGAATACCATCCACAAGAACGGGTCCAGCTACTTGGAAGAACGGAGTTAGCTTTCTTTGCAATGTTACCTGAGCAAGAGCGGCGCGATCGTATGCAACGTCTTTGTACGGAAGAGACGCCTTGTATCGTTGTCACGCGTGGACTGGAAGTTCCGCAAGAGCTGATTGATATTAGTGAAGAACAGAATCTGGCTGTACTTCGCAGCAACATGGCTACAACGATTTTATCGAGCCGGATTACGGGATTCCTGGAAAAGAAATTGGCACCAACAGCAACCATTCACGGTGTACTTTGTGATGTCTATGGCGTAGGTATGCTGATCACAGGTAGTAGCGGTATTGGTAAGAGTGAAACAGCACTTGAACTGGTGAAACGTGGACACCGACTGATTGCCGATGATGCGGTAGAGATCCGCCAAACGTCAGATTTTCAGCTGCACGGTACTGCACCTGAATTGATCCGCCACTTGCTCGAAATTCGAGGTGTCGGTATTATCAACGTCATGACATTGTTCGGAGCTGGTGCGGTTCGGAATAACAAACGAATTACTTTGGTTGTACGTCTGGAAGCATGGCAGCAAGATAAACAATATGATCGTCTGGGTCTGGATGAAGAGACTACACGTATCATTGATACGGATGTACCTCTTGTTACGATTCCTGTTCGTCCGGGACGGAACTTGGCGGTTATTATTGAAGTGGCAGGTATGAACTATCGTCTGAAACAGATGGGTCTGAATGCTGCATTGCAATTCACAAACAAGCTGACAGCAACCATCTCGGAAGATATGGAAGACATGGATTAAGAATTATTTTATACAAGGAAATGAAGATAAATGGTTGACATGTACTGCTTCTCTTAAGGCGCAGTGTATGCCAACCATTCGTCATGCGTGCGATTGATTGAATAAATAGGAGTGTGAATGAATGGATACATTATTACTGTTGAACCCGATTGCGTTCTCTATTGGAGCGTTAAAGGTTCACTGGTACGGGCTGATTCTTGGTGCCGCGGCGCTTATAGGATTACTGCTCGTGATCCGGGAGGGCAAACGATACAATATTCCACAGGAAGTGTTCATGGACATGGTCCTGCTGGGTGTGCCTTCTGCCATCATTGGTGCCCGCATCTACTACGTCGCATTTAAGTGGGAAGATTATAAGGATAATTTCTGGGATGTCTTTAAAATATGGAATGGCGGTATTGCCATTTATGGTGCCCTTATTGGTGCAATCATCTGTGCAGTTATTTTCTTCCGTCGTAAAGGGTATAACTTCTGGCGTATGGCCGATATTTGTGCGCCTGGACTGCTCGTTGGACAGTTGATCGGACGCTGGGGGAACTTTGTGAACCAGGAAGCCTACGGCGGTCCTGTAGAAGAATCATTTTTGAGAGACAAGCTTCATCTGCCGGACTTTATTGTGAATCAAATGAACGTAGAAGGCGTATTCCACCATCCTGCATTTTTGTATGAATCGATGTGGAGTCTCGTTGGTCTGGTCTTGCTCTTGGTTCTGCGTCGTCAGAAGTTTCTGCGTTCAGGTGAACTGTTCATGTCTTATTTCATCTGGTACTCTATCGGTCGTTTCTTCATTGAAGCTCTACGTACGGACAGTCTTGGCTTCCAAGCTCCGCAATGGGTCGCTTCATTAGTGAACGGACTATGGTCTCCAATGACTGCAATGGGCTTTGAACAAGGATATCTTGATCCTGCTTATGGTAATGTAAGAATCTCGCAACTGCTCGCGATTGGTATCATTATTGTTGCTGTTGTATTCATTGTGGTGAGAAGAGTGACAGGTAAAGCAGATGTTCGTTATAGTGATCCGATTGTATCGTCCAAAGTTACCTCAGATGATATGGAGCATACGGGAACAGTTGCTGGCAAAGAGAATAAGGTAACACCTCCAGCCAAAGATGATCCAAAGCAAGTTGATGATAAAAAGGAGTAATGCAACATGATTGACACGGTATTGTTTGATCTGGACGGAACGATTAATGATACCAATGAGTTGATTATCAGCTCATTCCAGCATGTCATGGGGGGATGGGATCATTCAGCGCCATGGACACGTGAACAGATTATTCCACATATGGGTGGAACACTGGAGCAGCAGATGCGCACCTTCTCTGGCCAGGAGGAAGTCTCCGAGTACGTGAAAGGTTACCGTGCTTATAATGATATCCATCATGAAGCAATGGTTAGACCTTTTCCGCATGTTATTGAGGTAGTAGAGGCGCTGCATCAGGCTGGCATTGTGATGGGTGTAGTCACAACCAAAATTCGTCCATCTACACTAAAGGTACTAGAACGTTTTGACCTACTGAAATATATGAAGACGATTGTAACAGTGACCGATGTAACGAATCCGAAGCCACATGCTGAACCGGTACTGAAAGCCATGACGGAACTGGGTGCAGATCCTGCCAAAACGTTAATGGTGGGTGATAGTCCGGTGGATATCCAATCGGCACAGAATGCGGGCGCTCTATCGGCGGGGGTTGCATGGTCTCTTAAAGGAGAAACGATCCTGAACGGATATGGACCCGACCATATGTTGCATGACATGAGAGACTTGTTGAAACTCATCCGTATTGAAACGGGACGTTCATGAGAAAAGTAACCCGCTATCCGGTAGAGGACCAGAATGCACTTTGGCATATCTACAAGACAGTGAGTCCGTGGAAGGGCGTTCGTAATTTTATCTGGATCCAGTTGTCACGCTACTGTCCGATTCTATCGGTGAAGAACTGGATTTACCGCCGAATGCTCGGCATGAAGGTGGGAAAACACACGGCCTTTGGCCTGATGGTGATGGTGGATGTGTTTTTTCCGGAGAAAATAACGGTCGGCGAAAACTCGGTCATCGGTTACAACACAACGATTCTCGCTCATGAGTATCTCATTAAGGAGTACAGGCTCGGTGAGGTGATTATCGGGGAAAATGTACTGATTGGTGCTAACACAACGATTCTGCCCGGGGTAACCATAGGAGATGGAGCCGTTGTGGCTGCTGGAGCTGTCGTACATAAGGATGTTGCCCCAGGAGCTTTTGTTGGAGGTAATCCACTGCGTGATTTATCCCGTGCGGCAGCTTCTACGGAAGAGACTGTCTTTAACACGGATGATTCTTCTCAGGGTAGTGTGCATTAAGGCAATAAAGTAATGAATGAAGATGGTTGAAGTAAAAAGCTGCTTATGGCAGCTTTTTTCGTATATAAATACCGATTGGTGAGCGTAACGGTGTGTATATAAAACGATATGTCGATCCAAGGGCAATCAAGCTTGGGTATTGTTGACGGTAGTGCGGATTTCATGTTATCATATCCCATATCCTTTAGTTTGTTAGCACTTTACCATGTGAAAGCATTCTTGGAGAAATGAAGCATGATAAAGATTGAACTAAACCAATAGTTTGAAGGCTTATGCGATAATACTGTGATTCAAGTTTATAAGATAGAATGGGGATTTACACTACATAAATCCTGTTGAAATAGAACGAGTGCGACTCTTAAACTACTGACTCGGGGTGAATATTACCAATGTCCAAACCAAAAGGTTTTGAAAAACCGACCGGATTCCGCGACTATACACCACATGTAGTATCCAAGCTGCGGACGATTGAACGCAATGTACTGGAATGTATGGAACGCTGGGGTTACCGTCAGATCATCACACCAACGATTGAATACTACGACACGGTCGGTGTAGCAAGCTCTACATCAGATCGCAAATTATTTAAATTGCTAAACAGCCGGGGAACCACGCTGGTACTCAGATCGGATCTAACGGCTCCAATTGCACGCGTAGTTTCATCGATGCTTAAAGATGAGCAGTTGCCGCTGCGTCTGTCCTATCATGCGAGCGTATTTCGTTCCATTGAAGAGGAAGCTGGGCGTGAGGCTGAATTTTTCCAGACGGGCGTGGAGCTGGTTGGAGACGACTCACCTGAGGCGGATGCAGAAGTTGTTGCGCTTGCGATTGCCTCTTTGCAGGCAGCGGGCGTGTCTTCTTTTAAAATAGCGATGGGTCATATGGGATTCCTGAACGGATTACTGGAGGAAGTGATTCCAGGCCAGACAGCGGAGCAGGAGCAATTGAAGGAAGGGTTGCTCGGACGTGATTATGTCGGCTATCGTCAGTCGATTGAAGCATTGAATCTGGAGCCTAAGCTGAAAGAACAGCTTGAAGCGATCCTTCGTCTGCGCGGTGGTAAGGAAGTATGCACACATGCGGTAGAGCTAAGTTCAAGTGCTGAAGCAGCACAGTCGATTGCGCATCTGTGTGCGGTATTCGAAGTGTTGGAAGCGTACGGTGTATCCGAACATGTACTGATTGATCTGACGATGATCGGTGATTTCTCCTATTATACTGGCATGACCTTTGAAGGGTATGCAGCCGAACTAGGATCTCCGGTATGTAGCGGTGGACGGTATGATAATCTGTTACAACAGTTTGGTCGTTCATTGCCAGCTACAGGATTTGCTTTGAAAACGAACCGTATTATTGATGGTGTTCATGGCATTACCATTGAAGAGAAAAAACCGGTACTTATCCAATATACCCCGAAACGTCGGGCCGAGGCATTAACAGAAGCGGCAAGATTACGCAGTATGGGACAAAATGTAGTGACACTCCTTCTTCCTGAAGACGGGGCTGGGGCAAGTGCCGTATCGGTTGAAGCAAGAACCGCTCAGGCTGAGCAGGTTATTACTTACGGATCTGAAGAAGGAGGACGCTGAGATGTCGGATATTCTGAAGGTGGCCATGCCGAAGGGCCGAATCTATAAAAAAGCCTCCAAATTGTTTCGTGAAGCGGGGCTGGATATTCCAGAAGACGTGGATGATACACGCAGATTGGTCATCGAAGTACCGGAAGCGGGAATGGAATTCATTATGGCGAAGCCAGTAGATGTTCCAACATATGTGGAGTACGGTGTTGCCGATATCGGAATTGTTGGTAAAGACGTGCTGCTAGAGGAAAATCGGGACGTGTACGAACTGTTGAACCTGGGAATTGCCCAGTGCCGTATGTCTGTGATCGGACTTCCAGACTGGAAGCCAGGCATACAGCAACGTGTTGCGACGAAGTATCCAAGGATTGCTTCACAGTATTTCCGGGAGCAGGGGCAGCAGGTCGAGGTGATCAAGCTGAATGGTTCCATTGAGCTTGCGCCTTTGATTGGTCTGGCAGACCGGATCGTCGATCTGGTGGAAACAGGTCAGACACTGCGCGAGAACGGATTGGTGGAAATGACGGGTATTCTGGACATCACCAGCCGCCTTATCGCCAATCGGGTAAGTTATCGGATGAAAAATGCACGAATCCAGGCTTTGTGTGATGCACTTCAGCAGGTCATTCCGGTATCCAATGAAATTTCGGCGGGAAGCTTTCGGGGATAAATTAATGTTTTGGAAACATAGATGAGAAACATACAAAGCAGAAGCAAAAGTAAGAGTAAGAGACAAAATAAAGAAGCGAATCGGCCATGAGTAGGCAGGCATTACAGGGGATAAGGAGGTTGTACGCATGAAAATTGTACCTGCACGAGAGTTTGATCTGAAGCGGGAAGTGGAGTATGGCACGCCGGAGCAAAATGAAACGGTACGGCGCATTGTCAGCGACATTCGCCGTGAGGGTGATGCGGCACTGCTGCGTTACACGGAGCAGCTGGACCGCACAAAGCTGACGGCCGCGGAATTGCGCGTGCCGCAGGAAGAGCTGCAGGCGGCTTATGCAGCCGTGGAGCCATCCTTTGTGACGGCGATTCGGCAAGCCGCCGCCAACATTCGTGCGTTTCACGAGAAACAGAAACGCAACTCGTGGATGGATTGGCAGCCGGACGGCAGCCTGCTGGGCCAGGTCATCCGACCGCTGAAGCGGGTCGGGGTCTATGTACCTGGCGGCAAAGCAGCGTATCCATCGTCTGTGCTGATGAATGTGATTCCGGCACAGGTGGCAGGCGTGCCGGAGATTGTTCTTGTGACACCGCCGTCTACGAACGGTGGCGAAGGTATTAACCCGTACATCCTCGTTGCTGCTGCGGAAGCAGGCGTGAGCGAGATGTACCGGGTTGGCGGCGCTCAAGCTATCGCCGCCCTGGCTTACGGCACGGAGAGTATTGCACCGGTCGACAAGATCTGTGGACCGGGCAATATTTACGTGGCGCTCGCGAAGCGCGAGGTGTACGGTGCGGTCGATATCGATAGTATCGCCGGACCGAGTGAGATTGTGGTGCTCGCCGATGATACGGCGAATCCGGTGTATGTCGCCGCCGACCTGTTGTCGCAGGCGGAACATGACGAGATGGCATCGGCCATTCTCGTCACGAATTCGGCCACGCTGGCGGAAGCCGTGCAGGGCGAAGTGCAGCGGCAGCTTGAAGTGCTACCGCGGCGGGATATCGCTGCTGCTTCGGTAGAGCAGTATGGCGCCATTATTGTGGTTGATTCTATCGATGAGGGAATCGATGTGGTGAACAGGCTTGCACCGGAGCATCTGGAGATCATGGTGCAGGAGCCGATGGCTTACGCTGGCCGGATCGAAAATGCCGGCGCGATCTTCCTCGGCCCGTACAGCTCGGAGCCGGTAGGGGATTATTTTGCCGGACCAAATCACATTATTCCGACCAATGGTACTGCGCGATTCAGTTCGCCAGTGGACGTGGATGATTTTATCAAAAAATCGAGTCTGATCTATTATAGTAAAGAAGCGCTGCTGCAGAACGGAGCGGCTATTATAGAGTTGGCCCGCCATGAGGGTCTTGAAGGGCATGCCCGTGCAATCGCTGTACGGTTAGAACAAGAAGGAAAGGCGGAATCGGACAATGGATAAGCAAAATAATGGTGTGGAACTTGAAAACAAAGGTGCAGTGCGCCAAGCAGAGGTTGACCGCAAAACGAACGAGACCAATATCCAATTGGCCTTTACTGTAGATGGAACAGGACAATCCACGATTGAAACGGATGTACCGTTCCTGAATCATATGCTGGATCTGTTCACGAAGCACGGACAATTCGACCTGAACGTGCAGGCCCGTGGAGATATTGATATCGACGATCATCACACGGTTGAAGACATCGGAATCTGTCTGGGACAGACATTGCGAGAAGCGTTGGGTGACAAACGCGGAATTAAGCGTTACGCCAGTGTTTTTGTACCGATGGACGAGGCACTCGCTCAGGTTATTATTGATGTGAGCAATCGACCTCACTTTGAATACCGTGCTGAATACCCTTCCCAACAGGTAGGCAGTTTCTCCACGGAGCTGGTACATGAATTCCTGTGGAAATTGGCGCTGGAAGCTCGGATTACGTTACATGTCATTGTGCACTATGGTCAGAACACCCACCATATGATTGAAGCGATCTTTAAGGCATTAGGACGTGCACTGGATGAAGCAACGATGATTGATCCACGTGTAACGGGTGTGCCTTCCACGAAGGGAGTGCTGTAGACGATGGCGATTGCAATTGTCGATTACGGTATGGGTAACCTGCACAGCGTCGGCAAAGCGGTCGAACGTCTTGGCTACGAAGCGCTGGTCACGGGTGACCGGGAAGAGATTCTTGGCGCAGATGGTGTCATTTTGCCAGGCGTAGGTGCTTTTGGTGATGCGATGGTTCATCTGCGGGAGAGTGGACTGGATACGGTGGTGAAGGAAGCCGCTGCCGGGTCCAAGCCACTGCTCGGAATCTGTCTGGGGATGCAGTTGTTGTTCAGCTCAAGTGAAGAACATGGCGAGCATGAGGGACTGGATATTTTGCCAGGTAAAGTGGTGCGATTCGCACCAGGAGAACTGAAGGTTCCTCATATGGGATGGAACCGTTTGGAGTTCCTGCACGCGGAAAACCCGCTATTTACGGGGCTTGAGGCAGGTCACGTCTATTTTGTCCACTCCTATCATGCGCTTACCGAAAACAGGGACGATCTGCTGGCGGTAACGGATTACGGACATCCGGTGACAGCCATTGTAGGCAGAGGGTCCAACTTCGGCATGCAATTCCACCCGGAAAAAGTGGAGAGCTTGGCATGAAGCTGCTCGGCAACTTTCTGGCTCTGACAGGAGCGCCTGTACAAAGGTAAAGCATCATCTCTTCTTAACTATAGAAAGCGCACAAATCTAATTCATATTCAGGAGGCCTTGTATGTCATCTTTTATCCTATATCCGGCGATTGATATCCGGGACGGCAAATGTGTAAGACTGGTGCAGGGAGATTATAATCAGGAGACCGTGTATAACGATGACCCGGTTCAAGTGGCTCTATCCTGGGAGAAGCAAGGCGGTACATACGTTCATCTGGTGGATCTGGATGGTGCGAAAGCAGGGCATCCTGTTAACGATGAGCTGATCGGGCGGATTGCCACGGCTGTGAACGTACCTGTTCAGGTGGGCGGCGGACTTCGTACAGTAGCGGATGTAGAACGTTTGCTGGGTCTGGGTGTTAGCCGGCTGATCCTTGGAACAGCAGCGATTGAGGATCGTGCTTTTACAGAGGAAGTACTGGGACGTTACGGCGACAAAGTGGCAATTGGTATCGATGCACGTAACGGTTACGTGGCAACTCGCGGTTGGCTTGAAACATCGGAAGTACAGGCAGAGGTTCTCGCGAAGGAATTGGCGGCGTATGGGGCAGAAACGTTTATCTTTACGGATATTTCCCGTGATGGCATGATGCAGGGTCCTAATGTGGAAGCGATTGTGTCTCTAGCCAAGGCAAGCGGACGGACGGTTATTGCTTCCGGCGGTGTGAGTGTAATGGATGATCTGCTTCGTCTGAGTCGCCACGCGGATGATGGTGTCGGTGGAGCAATCGTGGGTAAAGCACTGTATACGGGAAGCATCGATCTGTCTGAAGCGGTACGTGCAGTAAATAAGTAAGGGATATTCGGATAGAGAGGAAGAGGTAGCATGCTGGCAAAAAGAATCATCCCCTGTCTGGACGTGAAGGACGGCCGGGTCGTCAAAGGCGTCAACTTCGTTAATCTCCGCGATGCGGGTGATCCGGTAGAGCTGGCGGCGCTATATGACCGCGAGGGCGCGGACGAATTGGTATTTCTCGATATCTCCGCTTCGGTAGAAGGTCGTGAAACGATGGAAGAAGTCGTGCGGCAGACGGCTGGCGAGATCGCTATCCCCTTTACGGTAGGTGGTGGCATCTCCAAGGTGGAGGACATGAAGCGGATTCTCCGTGCAGGAGCGGATAAAATTGCAGTGAATACAGCCGCGGTACTTAATCCGCAGTTGATTGCAGATGGTGCACGTCGCTTTGGCTCGCAGTGTATCGTGGTAGCGATCGATGCCCAGTATAACGAAGCTTGGGGCGAGTGGGAAGTCTATACCCATGGTGGACGGAAACCCTCCGGGATCAAGGCGCTGGAATGGGTTAAACAGGCTGAGAGCTTGGGCGCGGGAGAGATTCTTCTCACAAGTATGGACGCGGACGGAACAAAAGACGGTTTCGATCTGAAGCTGACGGCAGCAGTATCCGAATCTGTGCGTATTCCAGTCATCGCATCGGGCGGTGCGGGCAAGGAGTCTCATTTCTATGATGTATTCACCACAGGCAAAGCGGACGCAGGGTTGGCCGCAACGATTTTCCATTACAAAGAAATCGCCGTACCAGCGTTAAAACAACATTTGAGAGAACAAGGGGTGGAGATCCGTGACTAAAGTGAGCGATGAAATCAAGGAACAGTTGTCCTTGGAACAGGTTGTGGAACACATTCGTTGGAGTGATGGTTTGGTTCCTGCCATTGTGCAGGATGTGGATACTCGGGAAGTCTTAATGATGGCTTATATGAATCGCGAATCTCTGAAGTTGTCGCTTGAATCCGGTGAGACTTGGTTCTGGTCACGCTCGCGTCAGGAGTTGTGGCATAAAGGAGCAACATCTGGTAACGTGCAGACGATTACTTCCTAAAATATGATTGTGATGGCGATACCTTGTTGGTTGAGGTGAAACCGAACGGTCCGGCTTGCCATACAGGGGCGGTAACTTGTTTCCATAATGAAATCATTGGTTTGCCAGAGAAATCGGCAGACAAGGCTTCGGATGAAGCGGGTGCGGCATCTGCTTCTGCAAGTTCCGGTTCCGAAAGTCGCTTTGAGGTATTGGCTGAACTGGAATCCGTTATTGCAGAGCGTGAACGTGAGCGTCCTGAGGGTGCATATACAACGTATCTGTTTGATAAAGGTGTAGATAAAATACTGAAAAAAATCGGTGAAGAAGCGTCCGAGACGATCATTGCCGCCAAAAATAAAGATAATGACGAGCTTCGCCTGGAAGTCAGTGACCTGATGTATCACCTGCTCGTCCTGTTACAAGAGCGCAAGCTGCCGCTGGACGACATTATGTCAGAGCTGAGCCGCCGTCATGAACGGCCTCGCCGCGATTAGGAGGCGAGTTTCGTGCGTATAGACTATCATACACACCATGAGCGGTGTGGACATGCCGTTGGCAAACTGGAAGAGTACGTGCAGCGTGGTGTGGAGATCGGACTATCCCAGATTGGATTGTCCGATCACATGCCCTTGTTGCATGTCGATCCGGCTCAATATTATCCGGAAATGGCGATGCCTATGGATGAACTGCCGCGTTACGTAGAGGAGTGTTTCTCCCTGAAAGAACGTTACCGTGGGCAGATTGACGTACGTGTTGGTCTGGAAGGTGACTATATTGAAGGCTGGGAAACAGAGATCCGTGCGATCATTGAGCGTTATCCATGGGACTATGTGATTGGCTCCGTTCATTTCCTCGGGGAATGGGACATTACGGATTTCCGCCAGACCCATCACTGGGAGGGCAAAGACATCCTTGAAGTATATCGTCAGTACTACGATGCCGTAAGCAAGGCAGCGGCCACGGGCATGTACGATATTATGGGCCATACGGATGTCATTAAACGCTTCGGTTTTGCTCCTTCAGCGGAGCAGACAAATGAACGTATCTCACTGGAGAACGCAGCGTTGCAGGCTATTGCCAAAAGTGGCTGCGCCATGGAACTGAATGCTTCCGGGTTATCGAAGCCTTGTGCCGAGATGTTCCCTAGTCGCAGAATGCTGACAGAAGCCATTCGCTTGGGTATTCCATTAACCATGGGCTCTGATGCACATGACCCAATGAAGCTGGGGGATTATTTGCCTGAAGCTGAAGCACTTTTACATGAGTTGGGCTGTACGGAAGTCGCTGTTTTTGAAGGCCGTCATCGCTCGTTCATTCCTTTAAATGTATAAGCCATTAGAGTATAATGAGGGTAGGAAATAACCTTTTAGATAAGGGATTATATAGGGACTTCAACCCTCGGGAGGGCATTATGCAGCATTCGTTACGTATTTTTTCCGGTTCATCGAACCCTAAGCTGGCAGAACAGGTATGTGACAAGCTGGGTGTACAACTGGGCAAGATCAAGCTGTCCAGGTTCAAGAGCGGAGAAATATACGTTCATTATGAAGAAACGATCCGTAATTGTGATGTGTTTCTGGTACAGTCGTTGTCTCATCCGATCAATGAGCTGTTTGTCGAGCTGTTGGTGATGATTGATGCTGCCAAGAGGGCTTCAGCGCGCACTGTGAACATCATTGTTCCGTATTACGGTTATGCTCGGCAAGAGCGCAAATCCGCTCCACGGGAACCGATCTCGGCCAAGATGGTAGCAGATGTATTAACTACGGCTGGCGCCAATCGAGTGGTAACGATCGACCTGCACGCAGCGGCCATTCAGGGATTCTTCAACATTCCGGTTGACCATATGACATCACTGGATCTGATTAGTGATTATTTGTTAAGCAAAGGAATCGAGAACCCTGTTGTAGTCTCCCCGGATGCGGGACGAGCATCGATGGCAGAGAAGCTGGCGAACCGTCTGGATTCTCCATTTGCCATTATGATCAAGAAACGTCCAAGCCATAATGAATCGGTGATTACCCATGTCATTGGTGATGTAGAAGGACGGACACCTATTATTATTGAGGATCTGATCGACACCGGAACAACCATTCTGAATGTTGTGGAAGGGTTGAAGGAACGTGGCTCCAAAAATGTATATGTATGTGCAACACACGGATTGTTCTCGGATGGGGCAGTAAGTAAATTGAATCACCCGTCAATTGAAGAGGTGGTCGTTACGGACTCGATCGCACTGCCAGATGACCACCCTGAATGCTTCAAAGTGTTACCTGTTGCACCAATGCTGGCCCGCGCCGTACGCATTATTGTGGATGGTGGCTCTATGGCCACATTGTTTAAAGATTCTGGCATTTAGAGCATCGAGGATATAACGGTGTGCTGCCAGATGAACTGTTCCGTGTCTGAGTTGTTGTCTGCTCAGCACGGTTTTTTTGTTTTGGCTCTTTGAATTCAATTCTTGCTTTGCTGCTCCGAGGCTTGTGCTATAATAACATAAAATCAGTTATGATAGCGTTATCATATAGTATTCAGCCCCTAAGGTGAGATGGATGCTGAACAGTAGAACCACGGCTGAGAACATTGGCATCGTGGAGTGAGGAGTGGGGTCTATTGTCTCGTAATTGGTACTACCGGTTATTGTTCTCGTATTTCCCAATTTTTTTCTTACGGTGACCATACTCATTTTCATCGCGTTTGTTTTCATCAATGACATCTCTAAAGAGGAAACTAAAAAAGCAGACCGGATCTCCTCCAGTTATATGATAGACACGGTGGATCGTACAATCAGGGATATTGAACTATCCATCCTGGAAACGGTACAGAGTCAGCAGGCATACAAACTCTATTTTAATAACACAAATCTGACCAGCTCGGACACGGTGTATTCAATTGCGCAGAATTTACGTGAGCTATCCAATTCGTCCTCATGGATTCAATCCATCTATCTATATGACAAGCGAAATAAACATGTTCTGACCGTAAGTGGTTCCAGAGAAGTGGAAGGTTTCTCGGATAAGGCATGGATTGATCAGATGGGTAACGGTTCTATCGGTTCAGGCTGGCAGCCGGTCCGGGAATTCGATGCGGACTCTGTTCAACGTACCCCTATTCGCGTATTAACCGTGAACAAGGACATGCCTTTGCCTTTTGGCTCTCAGGGCACATTGGTCATTAATATCAAGATGAGCAGCATTGAACAGAGTGTAGATAGTATGGTTAATGGTCAGCTCTCATTCCTGACGATTACGGATCGGGACGGTAAGGTTGTGTATAATGCACACTCGGACCAAGAGGGCTCGATAGATGGTCAGGAACTGAATAGGCTACCGCTAGAAAGATTGGGCTGGACAATATCCAGTGGAATTAAGGCCGGCAACTTATTTGGCTGGGTATCTGTCATATCTTATGTATGGGTAATCATTGCTATTGTGACTGTCATCTGTGCGATTGTATATATCGTGTACATTACTCGCCGTAACTATAAACCCATTCAGATCATCATGAACCGGATTGAGTCTCATCAGATTCGGGCATTCGAACACTCAGGTGCTCGCACGGATGAGATGAAGATGATTGACGGTGTGCTTGAGAATCTGATTAATCATATGATGGATTATGACAAGAAAAGCAGGGAAAATGTACTCATGCAGCGCAGCAAGTTGTTCAATGCCCTGTTGCATGGTGAACACATGGATAATGCAGCAGAGCAATTAAAAGAGCTCTCTCCACTGAATGACGTGCATGACTCGTCGCGTTTTGTCGTTGTTGTTGGAGAGATTAACCGATATGAGAAGGGATTTCAGGAGAGATACACGAGAGGTGAACAAAATACTCTGAAGTTTGCCTTGATGAACGTTTTGCAAGAGCTGTCACGTAATACGGGAGTCCAATGCTGGACGGAATGGATTAGTGTGGATCGAATTGCAATCCTTTTTGTGTTCAAAGAACAGAATGATAACAACTTGGATATGTCTGGGCAGATTCGTGTTGTAGCTGAGGAATGCAAATCTTGGGTAGAACAAAATCTACGCATTTCCTTAAGCTTTGGCATTGGACCTATGGCTCAGGGAATCGGTGCAATACGAGATTCCTATGCGGCCGCAGAAGCGGTAATGCAACGCAAACTGTTGATGAATGGAGATGTCGGCCAAGCCGACTGCGGTGAACCACAGCATCCTTTGCTGGATACCTATACCTATCTGCAAATGATTGCGGACTTTGTTAAGCGGTTCCGGATGTCGAGTGGACAGTGGCGGGAACAGTTGGAGGAGATCTTTAAAGCATTTGAACAGAACAAACTGCCGGATGATGAGATTCGTTCTCTGATTCAGGCCATGTTACAGATGCTCAGCCGAGAGGTGGCCATGATGTCGGAAGGACTCCAGGAAGAGCTGTCCGAAGAAAACATCAACAGATGGTTGAGTGCTGTGGAAGAGGCAGAGACGCTTGCGGATGTGAAAAGTCTTTTGTTTGATGGTCTGACGGACTTGTTCAGAACGTATGTAGCGGTAACGGAAACCAAGAGTTACAAAGCCATGGTCAACGAAATGAAAAATTATATCGAAGAACAGTTTGCGAATCCTGACCTTTCATTGAAACATCTGAGCGATCGATTCCAGATTACGGGCAAACATGCGAGTTATTTGTTCAAGACAGAATTCAACATGAAGTTTGTTGATTTTGTTACAGAGCTTCGCATGAAGGAGACGGAGCAGCTTCTGCTCAATACCGATTACTCTTTGCAGGATATTGCCCTGAAGGTTGGGTATGCAAATGGAATTACGTTGGGACGTGTATTTAAGCGGGTAACGGGTATTACACCAGGAGATTATCGTCGTTTGAAACGTGAACATCGAGAACCCGAAGAGTAACGCAAAAGTGAACATATTCTGAGATCTGTACATCAGGATAACACAGGGTGAATTTCATGCAGTCACTTTCCACTTAGGAGAGAGGCTTGCAGAGGTTCGCCCTGTTTTCGTTGAACAGTTCTCTGCTGCCCGAGATCGATGTAACTGTTTTCGCAGGATAGCAAGCTAATATTCCTGTTTTTTCACCGTTTACGAATATAGGCAGTGTGTGAAAATGGTTTATCCGACTTGGGACAGGCAGTTCCGATCCTTGAGGCGAAGAGTGCCGTCAAAGCCTAGAGCAGCGCAGCTTTGGGAAAAGAATCAGTCTGCGAAAATAGGCTTAGCATATAAACCATAATCCGTTTGTAAGCGCTTCCGAAAGTGGTTTATTGCAGGATAACGGAAAAATGTGAAATACTCTGGGCAAGCTTTAAACATTCACGCAAAGCCAAAGGGGATGACAAAATGAGAAGCAAAGCAACCAAAGGGAGTCTAAAGAAATGGATGGGTTTGGCGCTGACGATGGTAATGGGCGTTTCTTTACTTGCGGGATGCTCATCAGCATCAGAAGAATCAGCTGAAGGCGGAACATCAGGCAATGGCGAGCGCGTTACCTTAAAGGTGGAGATTTTCGACCGTGGTAACAGTCCTTCACCGTACACAATTACGAACAACTATCTATCTAAAATGATTCAGGAGAAGTTCGGTGATCCCAACAATATTGATGTACAGTTTGTACCCGTTCAGCGTTCTGAGGAAGTTACCAAGCTGAACGTCCTGATGGCTAGCAATACGGATGTCCCTGATATTGTCTTTGTTTATGACTCAAGCGTGTTTTATCGGTATGCCCAGCAGGGTGGTTTGACTGATGTTGGAGAGTTGATTGATCAGCACGGTCCGAACCTGAAGAAGTTCCTGGGTGAAGATACTTTGAAGTTCGGGCAAGTGGAAGGACAACAGTTTGCTGTTCCGGGTAAACGTGCGATCACAGGCCGATACAGCTCTTACATTCGTCAGGATTGGCTCGATAAGCTGGGATTGCCAGCGCCGAAGACCACAGATGAATTATATACAACTTTGAAAGCGTTCAAGGATAAAGATCCTGGTGGTCTCGGAAGCAAAAACATCCCAATGGGTATGGCTCTTGCACCAGCTCAATTCGAAACGCTCATCTACTCATTCATTAAGCCAGTTAGTGGCGACCTGACCTATGGTCAAAGGTATGAATTGCCGTTGCATGAAGGATTCAAAGAATCGATGCAGTTCCTGAACAAACTGTACAACGAAGGTTTGATCAGCAAAGACTTCAGTTTGGATGAAGACAAAACGCAGTTAGGGAAAGACATTCAAAACGGTAACGTAGGTTACTGGTCTGAAGATGTGGATGCCATGTTCTACGGAGATGGCACACTGGATAATTTGCGTAAAAATGTGAGTGGTAGTGAAGTGTTGCCGGTTGATGTATACACCAATCCAAATGCAGACAACAAACACATCAAGTCACGCTACGGAACAAATGGTATGTACATTATGATTCCGAAGAGCAGCAAACGTTCTGTCGAAGCGATCAAATATCTCGACTGGATGGCATCTGACAACAATCTGATTGATATCTACAGTGGTGTGGAAGGCGAGAACTATGATCTGGTAGACGGCATTCCGGTTGTGAAAGAGGATGCATCCCAGGAAGCGCAGGATCGTCTGTTTAACGCAGGGGATACAGCCATTATCTCGAACGGTAAAAACATTGGTGATCAAGCGACGAATGAAAAAGCATGGATTATGGGCTTCCCGCAAAATAATCAGGAGATGCTGAAACAATCCATTGATATTGCTAACACCGATACGGTAGGACCGATCATTTTCGACAAACCGATTGAAGCAGAGATGAAGTACAGCACAGCTCTCAAAGACAAATTAAATGTCATTATCGTAAAAACAGCGATGGCTAAGCCAGCGGAATTCGATGCGGTATATGAAAAAGAAATGGCTGATTTCATGTCTCTGGGTGGTACTGAACTGAAAAAGAACTTGAAGAAGCGGTTCAGGCACTCCCTGCAAAATAAGTAACTCTACACTTCAAGATCAATGACAGATACCCATACTACGGCTTAACTAGAAAGGAACGTGTGCCGCCGGACTGGCGGCACAGCCGTTTCCTTGTTGATAGGAGGAAACCGACTTGACCACCACATACTTGAAGAGGTATTGGCAATTATACGCTCTGATTTCGCTGCCCATTATCTACTTTTTAATCTTTCGTTATGGACCGATGTACGGTGTACAGATCGCCTTTAAGGACTTTAACCTGTTTCAGGGAATCAGCGGCAGTGAGTGGATCGGTTTTGATGCTTTTCGCGAAGTATTTGGAATGCGGGACTTCTACACGACATTGCGCAACACCTTTATGCTGAATTTTCTTGATCTGGTCGTTTCATTTCCAGCTCCTATTATTCTGGCGATCATGCTCTATGAAGTTCGATTCAAGTGGTTCAAAAAAATCTCACAAACGATATTGTACATTCCTCACTTTATCTCATGGGTAATCATCGGGGGAATTGTGTACCAATTGTTCGGTAATCAATCCGGTATGGTTAACGGTGTACTGGAAAGCATGGGCTTAAATTCAATACCATTTTTGACAGAAAAAATCCATGGCTTGTGACGTATCTCTTCACAGGTGTCTGGCAAAGTGCAGGATGGGGAACCATTCTATATCTGGCCGCATTAACCGGCGTCAACAAGGAATTGTTTGAAGCAGCTGAGATTGATGGAGCATCGCGGCTGAAGAGAATCTGGCATATTACATTGCCAAGTATTAAACCAACCATTGTGACCCTGCTCATTCTTAATCTTGGACATATGGTCAGCATCGGTTTTGATCGGCCTTATATCATTGGTAATACGGCCGTGCGTGAATATTCCGATGTACTCAGTACCTTTGTATACAGAGTTGGTCTTGAATCAGGACAATACACGCTGGCAACTGTCGTCGGACTGTTCCAGGCAGTGGTGGGACTCATATTTGTGCTAGGATCTAACTATATTTCGAAGAAAGCAACCGGTGAAGGTATTTTGTAGGTTGTGGATGAACGGAAGAGACGCCAATCGGCTTGTTTGTATAGACCATCAGTAAAGGAGCTGTGCGCATATGAGTGAACGCACCTCAAACCGGATTTTTGATATCGTTAATATCTCCTTTATCACCTTGTTTGTTATATTCTGCCTGGCTCCATTTTTGCACACGATCGCGATCTCATTCAGTTCTAACCGTGCGATTACGTCAGGTGAAGTGACCATATTCCCGAAAGAATTCAATTGGGATGCGTATATCCAGGTGTTCTCTGATCAGTCGATGATCTATTCACTGGGGTACACGACAGTTCTGACAATTGCCACTACTGTCCTGTGTATGATGTTCACACTGGCAGCTGCATACCCGTTAACCAAGAAAAAATTGAAAGGGCGCAAGCTCTTCATGTATGTCATCATCATTACGATGTTCTTCAGTGGCGGGATCATTCCCGAGTACTTGCTCATTCGTGACCTGAACTTGCTTAATTCAGTGTGGGCACTGATTCTGCCAGGACTGGTCAGTCCGTTTAACCTGATTATCCTGATCTCATTCTTCAGAGGTATTCCTGAAAGTCTGGAAGAATCCGCTGAGATTGATGGCAGTTCCCATGTACACACGCTCTTCAAAATTATATTGCCACTATCCATGCCAGTACTGGCTACATTAGCTCTTTTCTATGCGGTTGGACGCTGGAATGGGTTCCAGGATTCCCTAATGTATATTAATGATCCGAAGCTGTACCCGCTTCAACTGAAGTTATTCCAAATGGTACAGAACAATATGGTCAGCGAGCTTACCCAGATGGAGGGTGCTAACCGTACGCCATTGACTCCCGAGAGTCTCAAGGCCGCGACCGTTATTTTTGCAACCGTTCCAATTCTGCTCGTTTATCCGTGGCTGCAAAAGTATTTTGTCAGCGGTGCGATGCTTGGCGCGGTAAAAGGTTGAGTTAAGGCTGATGTAAAAAGTTTAGCCAGAGGGAGGAGAAGGAAAACAGATGCAGCACATAGATAAGGGTATATATTCGTTCTCCACATGTTGGAATATCCGAAAACATGATGTCGGGGAAGATATGATTCGGGAGATTGCGGATCTCGGCTTTCGTCGGGTGGAGCTCAATTATAATGTGACGAAGGAGATGCTCACGACGATTGAGCCCATGATTGAGCGTGGAGAGATCGGAATTTCTAGTGTCCACAACACTTTTCCACATGACCCTGATCCGGACTACGGTACGGATTCCATCTTGCTCGGCTTCGAAGATGAAGTGAAACGTAAGCGGGCGATCGAATTGCTGGTAGAGTCGGCTGAATATGCCCAGCGTTATGGGGGAGAAGCTGTTGTTGTACACCCGGGAGAGGTACCTTTTCCTGAGGATATCAGCAAAGACCTTGGAAAGATCTATAACGAGGAAGGTCCGGATTCACCGAAGTATCGCAGCAAATGGGCTGAATTGATGGAGCGGCGGGAAGCCCTCAGTTCAGGGTATGTGGAGAAAATTATCGCCAGTCTGGATGAGGTATGCAATCGGGCGGCAGCTAAAGGTTTGGATGTTCGTTTTGGTATCGAGACGAGATCCCGACCACAACAGATTCCTACCCTTGCCGAAGCCAAGACCATCATCACGGCCCTCAAAGGGGCTCCGGTTGGTATCTGGTACGATACCGGTCATGCCATCATGATGGACCGAATGGGCCTTTATGACAGTGTGGGAGAAATGCAAGGCCTGATGGATGATATCGTTGGGGTCCATATCCATGAGACACTCGGTCTCTCTGATCACTGGTGCCCGTATGTACACAGTAAGGATATGAACTTCTATGATGCCTATCTGCCGATGATTCGCCGCGCACAGGTGAAGGTGTACGAGTTGAAGTCTGCCTGTAAGGCAGAAGAGATCCATGAGAGTCATGACTTGCTTATGAAGAAGCTTGGAGTGACAGAGTAGGCGCGGTGATGTGGAAACAGTTTGCATGTTCACAGCATGTGTTTCACGACTGTTTCCTCAGTGACGGAGACCCATAAATATGTAGTAAAACAAGCACAGATTTTCTAGCGACTTTTGTAGAAATATGATATATACTGACGAGAAAAATGAACTCACCTACGGGCGGTATGAGTAAGCTTCCGGTCTGAATTGAAGGCGCTGAAGCAACATACTCCGCACATCGGGAGAATGCATTGGTATGGAGGGGACTGCACATGTACAAACAACTGGTGGACAGTAATGACAGAGCGGTAGAAAGAGGCATATCCCGGCAGATGCTTGACCCGGAAAGCCGTTACTATGGAGGGACAATTGATCCCTTCACAGGTGTTGCCTGGGTCAACCATACGACTGGAACGCCCACGGATATGTGTTACTGGGGAGCTGCACTCTCCAATCCGGACTCTATCTATTACCGGGATGAATCGTTGTTAAATCGACTGCTGTTAGCTACGGAATTTGTACTCCGCTTCCAGCATGAAGACGGTTCAATATCGCCTGGCTGGACCAATTACCATTCCCCTCCGGATACTGCATTTGTCGTTGTAGGGTATTCACAGTTGTATCAGCTTCTTCAGCAGCAAGAATGGGAGCCGCTTCAACCCGTGTTGAACAATATGAGGATATTCTTGGAACGTACAATCCCAACCATGCTTACGGGAGGTTGTCATACGCCTAATCATCGCTGGGTGCTATGCGCGGCGCTTGGTTTCCTGCATGAAATATTTGATCTGGAGGAAGCTGTGCAGCGCGCAGAGCAGTGGATGGATGAAGGCATGGATATTACACCCGATGGGGAGTGGACAGAACGGAGCAACGGGATATACAGCGCAGTTAGCGACATCATGTTAATTCATGCTGCGCGCCTGCTCAATCGTCCTGAACTGCTGGAACCAGTGAGGCTTAATCTCCGCATGATGGTGTATCTGGTCCATCCAACGGGTGAAATTGTTACGGATTATTCAGGGCGACAGGATCTGGGCAGTGTTCATGATCTGTCACCTTACTATCTGCCTTATGCCATTTTGGCTCGGCTGGACGGTGATCCACTCTTTGCAGGTATGGCAGCCTGGGCTGGAGATACATTGACCGATCCGGGAGTATGTTCGGTGAATACGCTCATTCGATTAATGCTTGAGCCGGAGCTTCAGCAGACAAATGATACACGTGATGCATTACCGGAACAGTATGAGGTCATGCTGAATGAACATTTTGTACGGGGTGAATATTTGAAGCAGATGGAATCGGTGGGGCATCACGGACGTATCTCGCACAGTCGGATGCATACGGACTTTGGTGCTCCGGTAGCCCGAATTCGGGATGGTGCTACAAGTGTGACTGTGATGACAGAAGTTCCTTCTTTCTTCGCTCTTCGTCATGGCAAGGTGCGCCTGCTGGCTGTGCAACTGGCCTCTTACTTTAATCCAGGGTATGTACCTATGCAGCAAATGACGAGGCTGTCCGAAGGGTATCGACTAACTGGTGAGCAGAAAAAGGTTACTACGGCCCAATCCCTGCGAACCTGCTGCCAGAATCGGCTGCATCAGCCATCAGTCCATGGTACTTGTTGCCTCATCAGAGTCGTCAGCTTACTCATGAGCAGACCTTCCGTGTAGGAGCAGAATTACAGCCAACGGAAAATGGATGGAACATGCATCTATCTGGACAGGAACCGGAAGACATTATGATGCAGTTGTCCTTTGTATTCGGAAGCGAAGGTGAACTGACCTGTGAGGACGCAATTGAAACGAGTGAGGGTCATTATTTGTGGAAAGGCGGTACATTACGCTATACCTGCGGAGAAGACTGGCTAGAAATCACCGGGGGCGAGCTTGGGCATCTGGCGGCAACGGTACGTGAGGCAAAACTGCCGGACAAGTGTAAGGTTGTGCTGGTCAATTTCATGACGCCGTTTGATAAAACCATTCAAATTTCACTTTCTCCTTCGATGGGGTTAAAGCTTTAAATCTGTTGGATCTTTAAAGCCATAACATTAGAAGACCGAGCCTATGGAATCGGTCTTCTTTTTTACGAATGACGAATGACTGCAATTAACGTCCTAAAATGATATTCCCACTGTCGAGCTCAGTCCAGTAATGTATGAACTATTATCATTTCAGTTGCTTGAACGCAGTTTCGATTGGTTTAGTGAACAGAGGATTATCTTTGGTTTTGCTCCAGTAAACGCCAAGAACATTTCCTTTCTCATATAGAAAAGGGAATGTTGTGAATTGGGCGCCTTCCATGTGTCTATTGAATTCTTTTGTCCCGTTGATGCGATCCTTTTCAGAATTGAAAATATAAAAATGTATAAACTCAGGGCTATAGGGTTCTTCTTCCACGGGCACTTCAACAGAATACACCTCAGGTACAACATCATTTAATTTCAAAGGATACCCGGTTATACCAAAGGACACTAAATCCAGTTCTTGAGACTCGAGCGCTCTCAGTACATCATCTAATGTGAACTTATTTTCTATGTTTTCTATATCTTTTGAACATCCATTCAAAGCAAACAAGCAGATTAAGATGAATATAAGTGGTTTTATCTTCGAGATCATCAATATAACATCTCCTTAAAATAATAATGATGTGTCTTTATTTTTAATTACATACGCAAAAAAAGGCTGACGGACAGAGCTAATGTACGTTTGATTTTTAATGGAGATAAACCACTAAAAAGGACAATAAGGATAATAATACCATAGACTACACTCATCTCATCATAACTGGACCAAATCCAGTTAGACGACGCATAACCGACAAGAATGGATTAATGTAATACTGCAAATAGATCCTTGGCAAGCGAGTGCAGGAGTCTCTGGGAAAAGATGGGTTTCCTTTGAATAAACAACTGAATAAACAACGCTCCAAGGTGATAGGTTTCCGCAAAATGGAATATCACCTTCTTTTGCATTTTTTCATAAACGACATGAAACTACATATTGAGAAGTGGGCCTTAAGATGTGGTATACTGAAGAGTATGAATGAAATGCAAAGAGGAGGTGCCTTGGAAGATGAAGGGCAAGCTAGTGCGGGCTGAGGGACACCTTGCCAATATTATACCGATTCACTTGGATGCTTCTTTCTTCTTTGAAAGAGCTGTCCGCTCGCTGGACCGAAATCATGTCGACAAGGCATTAAAATATTTTCGCAAAGCTGTTGAATACGAACCGGAAAATCCGGTAAATCATTGCAATATGGCGGGTATATTATCGGAGAAGGGGGATTACGAAGCCTCCAATGCCATTCTGGCTAACGTGCTGGAAGTGGTAGATCCGTCGATGACGGAATGTTATTTTTACATGGCGAACAATTATGCAAATATGGATCGGTTTGAGGAAGCCGAGAAAGCACTTGTTACCTACTTGGAGGAGGACACCCAGGGTCAGTTCATGACGGAAGCTGAAGAGATGATGGAGCTTCTGTACTATGAGCTGGATCGTCCGGCCAAACTGAATCGAATTAAATCACGCAAAGGTGTAGTGGAGCACGATCAGGCACGGGAACTGTTGGAAGAGGGGAAATTCGCACAGGCTGCTGAGCTGCTCGAAGGCATGTCATCGGATTATCCTGACTACTTGGCTGCCCGTAACAATCTGGCACTCGCCTACTATTATATGGGGCTGTTTCCCAAAGCAAAAGAGACCATTGCCGAAGTGCTTGAACAGGAACCAGGTAATCTGCATGCACTCTGTAATCTGGCCATTTTCCATCAAAATGAGAACCGGGCTGATCAAGTGCTGCTTCTGATCAAAAAATTGCGGGTCATCGTGCCATTCCAGCACGAACAAGTCTACAAACTGGCGACAACGATGGGAATTCTGGGCCAACACGATACGGCTTATGTTCACTTCCGGCGTTTGCTCAAGGACGAAGAGACAGCTGCTGATCCGGCACTTGCTCACTATGCAGCCGTGGCGGCTTATAATACAGAACGGTATGATGCTGCTGAGCGTTTATGGCATCACGTGTCCAAGCTTGATCCGGGTTCCGAAGTATCCCGGTATTATCTGTCAGGTCTTGAGGCTGTAAGACAAGGCGAGCAAGATCCAGAGAAGCTGAGCTATCACTATCATCTGCCATTTGATGAGCAGTTCAGACAGTGGGAGAACTATGGTAGTGGCATACCTGAAGAAATGAAAAATGATCCACTGATTCGCTCATCCTTCTTCTGGGCATTGCGTCATGGTGATCGGGCAACCAAGCTACAGGTTATTCATGCGCTTGGGATGATCGGTGACTATGAGGTGCAGCAGGCTCTGCAATCCTTTATTGAAGAGCCTGGAGAAGAAAAGGATCTGCTTGAGGCAGCACAAGCTGTACTGAACGGGTTGAAATCGGCTGAACATGAGGATCGGAATTCTCAGGTGGTTCGACCCTTTTCTCCTGTAGCCTTGAAGTCTATTGGGAAGGTTCCATCCACATCAGAGCAATCGGACACTGGATCAACCTCCCATTGGCAGGCTGTTGTTGATCGTGCGTTACAGATGTCTGAAGCAAAGGCTGAGTTGCAGCAAGAGATGGAACGGCTCTGGACGGATTATGTATCCCGGGTACATCCGGAGGTTCCAGGTACGAAGCAGATTGAGGGTTGGGCTGCAGGACTTGAATATTTGGCAGCGAAGAATCACAGTCGGCCCGTTACCTATCAAAGCATTGCTGAGCGGTATGGGATATCGGCATCAACGGTTAGCAAGTATGCTAAACAGATTCATTCGGTTTGTAACAGCAAGCCACCACTTGTATAGAAAGTTCGCTTCAACTCGTTTTCAGAAAGACATCATCAGGTGAAGGATACAACAACCGGGAAAACGGGTAAACTTAACGAATGGGCCTCGTAAACGCCTGTAGGATATCATCTTGGCAAGTTCATCGCTAGTACAACACATTCTCACCTTAATTAAGGAGGCTGTATCTATATGTCTAAATACAGAACGATTGTGATCGGAACGGGACCTGCGGGTCTGACAGCAGCGATATATCTGGCTCGTGCTAATCTGAAACCACTGGTTATCGAAGGTCTTCAGCCGGGTGGTCAATTGACGACGACAACGGAAGTTGAGAATTTCCCCGGTTTCCCGCAAGGTATCATGGGTCCGGAACTGATGGACAACATGCGTAAGCAAGCTGAACGTTTTGGAGCGGAATTCAAAAACGGTTGGGTGGAAGAGGTTGATTTCAGCAAACCGCCCTTCAAGGTCAAAGTTGGAGGAATCGGTGAACTGGAAGCTGAATCGATCATTATCTCCACAGGTGCTTCCGCTCGTTATCTCGGTATTCCGGGTGAGCAGGAAAATGTGGGACGTGGTGTAAGTACATGCGCGACATGTGACGGCTTCTTCTTCCGAGGCAAAAAAATCGTGGTCGTGGGCGGTGGAGACTCTGCGATGGAGGAAGCGAGTTTCCTGACTCGTTTTGCAACAGACGTGACATTGGTTCACCGCCGGGATGAATTGCGTGCATCCAAGATTATGCAGGATCGGGCTCGCAGCAATGAAAAGGTGAAGTGGGCGCTGAACCGTACTCCACTCGAGGTCGTACCAGAAGCTTTGGGTGTCAAAGGACTGAAGGTGCGCAACAACGAGACGGGGCAGGAAGAGTTGCTTGAAGCAGATGGCGTATTCGTTGCCATTGGTCACACACCGAATACCGGATTCCTGGGTAATGCGATTGCACTGGACGAACATGGCTATGTTGTCGTTAAACCGGGAACAACGGAGACCAATATTCCGGGTGTATTCGCCTGTGGTGATGTTCAAGATACGAAGTATCGTCAAGCTATTACGGCTGCAGGATCAGGATGTATGGCCGCGATGGATTGTGAGAAGTTCCTTGAAGGAAGCATTGTCCATGATTGGAGCGAAACGTTGGATAAATAAGCATTACATGTGTGAGGTTAGGCATATGCTGGGAATAAGAGACAACGGGAAGTCTCATGAAATGAGAGAAGCCGGAAGGCTTCTCTTTTTGAAACTACAGTGGGCATGAGTTCGTATACATATAGGGCATATTAGCTGTGAGGTGAAGATTTTGGGGGAAATGATAAAAGATTGGTTACAGAATGCGACAGTGAGACGATTTTTGATCCTGCTCTTGTTCTGTTTAATTTTGTTCAGTATGGGGAGTATGCTGCACATGATTCTGCTGTTGTTCCTGGTGACGTATGTCATGAACAGGTTACAGCATTTCATTACAGGTGGTTTGAATCGGTTGTTTCCGATCAATTATAAAGTTGTGGTCATCCTGCTCTATATGATTGTGATCGCAGTCATTGTGCTTGGCATTTCCAGATATTCACCACGGATCGTGGATCAGGTCGTTCAGTTGACGAATGAGATTATGAAATTTCTGGATAGTGCAGACGGTGATAATTTTGCATCCAAAATTGCGGGTTATCTTCAATCCTTCGATATTAAAAATTACACCAATGATGCATTGAAATATATTTTCGCTTTGAGCAAGTGGCTGGAGTTTATTCTGCTCGTTATCATTCTGAGTCTGTTTTTCTTGTTGCAGAAGCAGGAGATATCGAAGTTCACGTCCAAGTTCAAAACAAGTAAAATTGGATGGTTCTACAATGAAGTGGCTTATCTGGGAGACAAATTCGTGTCTTCTTTCGGTAAAGTCATTGAGGCACAGCTTCTTATTGCGGTGTTTAATACGGTGCTGACGATCTTGGGCTTATGGATTCTGGGTTTCCCGTATCTGTTCGCTCTGACCATTCTGGTGTTCATGCTCAGTCTGGTTCCCGTTGCGGGGGTTATCATCTCACTTGTACCGCTCTGTCTGATTGGGTATCAGATGGGTGGACTGAAATTAAGCATTATTGTGATCATCATGATTATTGTTATTCATGCTTTGGAGACGTACTTCCTGAATCCAAAACTGATGGCACACAAGACCAAATTGCCAATGTTCTACAC
Source organism: Paenibacillus sp. OVF10 (assembly GCA_022836915.1). Lineage (GTDB taxonomy): Bacteria > Bacillota > Bacilli > Paenibacillales > Paenibacillaceae > Paenibacillus. The sequence continues at coordinate 838,920 of CP094668.1, forward strand.
CTTTATCGTACTAATTCTGTCGCAACACTTCCTGGGGATCTGGGGACTGATCATTGGTATTCCGATCTTTGTTTTCCTGCTTGATATTCTGGATGTGAACAAGATGGAAAAGACAGAAGAGCCGGTACGTGTGGAATCGAAGTTATAACGTAGAAAATCGACCGAGTTTAATCGAGCTCAACCAAGTTAAATAACATCAGATTTTGTTGAAAAAGTAAGGGTGCCTTCCAACTATGGAAGGCACTTTTTTGTTGGCAATACCGCCATTATATAGCTTTCTGCATGACAATGACAGGTGGCGGTGTGCATAAGATGAGTCACCATTATGAGGGGACAATGATCATCTTTTATGAATGGAACGAGTGAAGATGCAATATCATGAGTTGAGGCTTCCTCGGCTATGGAGGAAGGAATAAAGCGTGCGTTAATAAATAAAGGTAATGAGATTGTATACGTATTCAAAAATGCTATGTGATGTGGTTCACAACCCTGGCAAAGCATGATGCATGCAAGGTCTTATCGTCTTGACCCAGGCGTATCCTTCAATTATAGTTGGTACGTAGGACTTAAACTATTTTAGATAGATAAAGGTGGCTTGCAGCATGTCTGAGAAAATCTACGTTGGGGTCGATCTCGGCGGAACAGCAATCAAGGTCGGTATATGCGATGAACAAGGTCAGCTAATGCATACGTATGAAGGACCGACTGAAGTGGATAAGGGCGTAGACACGGTCATCGCCAACATCGAGAAATATGTCCGACATATCGTAGCCGAATCACCTTACAGTTGGGAACAACTTGAGGGTGTAGGTGCTGGAGTGGCCGGTTTCACGAATGTACGCGAGGGAATAATCGTTCATGCCCCTAACATCGGATTTCGGAATGTGGCCATTCGTTCGATTCTGGAAGAACGTCTGGGCAAGCCAATCAAAATAGATAACGATGCAAACGTGGCTGCACTGGGTGAAGTCTGGGCAGGTGCCGGCAAAGGCGTAGACAACTGTGTATGTTATACACTCGGTACGGGTGTTGGCGGGGGCTTGATCCTGAATGGCAACATCTATCAGGGTTTCTCCGGTATGGCGGGAGAACTGGGTCATATCAGTGTTGTACCTGATCTGGAGGCCATCAAGTGCGGTTGTGGTAAAATGGGATGTGTAGAGACAGTATCGTCTGCAACGGGTATTATCCGTATGGCGAAAGATGCGGTAGAACGCGGGGATCATACGTCACTGGCACTCGTCGACAAGATTGCAGCCAAAGAAGTATTTGATGCTGCCAAGGCAGGCGATGAAGTGGCACAGCGCATTGTAAACCGTGCGGCCTTCTACCTGGGCAAGTCCATGGCTACTGTAGCTGCTGTCATTAACCCGGAGATGTTCATCATTGGTGGTGGCGTATCCAAAGCGGGCAACTTCTTGTTCGATGAAATACGTACCGTATTTGCTAAGCTGACACCGGAACCGCTGCAAGAAGGGGTTCAGATTCTGGAAGCTACACTTGGTAATAATGCAGGTATTGTGGGTGCGGCAGGTCTTCTCTTGCGTTCCTAGTAACCTCGTAACAATATATGAAGACAGCAATATGATAAGGAGGGGACATTTATGCTTGAAGGTGAAGGCTCACCAGGCACAGGCGCCACGCTCATTATCATTACGGGCATGTCCGGGGCAGGTAAAACCATTGCAGTACAAAGCCTGGAGGATCTGGGTTTCTTCTGTGTGGATAATCTGCCACCGGTATTGATTCCGAAATTTGCGGAACTAATTGAACAGTCAAACGGCAAGATTGGTAAGGTTGCATTGGTTATCGATCTGCGCGGGCGTGAATTCTTTACGGCTCTGTCCGAGTCTTTGAACTATATTAAAGATCATTTTACCATTCATTGCGAAATTTTATTCCTGGATGCTACAGATTCTGTCCTTGTTCAGCGTTACAAAGAAAGCAGGCGCAGACATCCTCTGGCTCCTGAGGGCATGCCACTTGACGGCATCCGACTGGAACGCAAGATGTTGGAGGAACTCAAAAATTCTGCGACTCAGGTACTGAATACAAGTACAATGAAACCTGCTCAACTGAAAGAACGCATCATATCCCGTTTTTCTCATCTGGAGAGCCAAATGCTGTCGGTGAATATTACGTCGTTTGGATTCAAGTATGGCATTCCGATTGATGCTGATCTGGTGTTTGATGTACGTTTTTACCGAATCCGCATTATATTGATCATTTGCGACCGAATACGGGACAGAATAGTGATGTGTACGAATATGTTATGAAGTGGCCAGAGACACAGGCGTTTCTGACCAAGCTGCTGGATATGCTGCATTTCCTGATTCCGCAATACCGGAAGGAAGGCAAAAGCCAGGTTATTATTGGAATCGGCTGTACCGGAGGCAAGCATCGTTCGGTAGCAATATCGGAATATTTGGGCAAGATGTTGGGAAGCAGCGAGACAGAAGCTGTCACCGTGAGCCATCGCGACGCTGACCGGGACCGTCATTGAAGAGGGTGAAGGGATGAAAGAGGCCGGACCACGAAGAGAACGTCCGAGAATAGTTGTAATGGGCGGCGGAACCGGATTATCCGTGATGTTACGCGGTTTGAAAGAGAAGCCGCTGGATATCACGGCCATCGTCACGGTTGCAGATGACGGTGGAAGTTCAGGCATCCTGCGCAATGAGCTACAAATGCCGCCTCCGGGTGACATTCGCAACGTGCTTACGGCACTGGCTGATGTAGAACCATTGCTTTCAGATATGTTGAAGTACCGTTTCAATACAGGCGCGGGGCTTGCAGGCCACAGCTTGGGGAATTTGATTTTGGCTGCAATGACGGATATTTCGGGCGACTTTGTGACCGCAGTGCGGGAGCTTAGCCGCGTGTTTGCCGTTCGAGGTGAGGTATTACCAGCCGCAGGCCAGGCCGTTGTGTTGCATGCCGAGATGGAAGATGGGACAATTATTACAGGTGAGTCCAAAATCCCTGAGGCGGGTGGACGCATCAAACGTGTTTTCCTTGAACCGGATCACGTGGAGCCGTTGCCAGAGGCGGTAGAGGCCATTCGTCAAGCTGACGCCATTCTGATCGGGCCAGGCAGCCTCTATACAAGCATCCTTCCCAATCTGCTCGTACCAAAGCTGGCTGAGGCTGTGGTAGAGGCTGATGCGGTGAAGATGTTTATCTGTAATGTCATGACACAGCCGGGAGAAACAGATAACTATACGGTAAGTGACCACCTTAAGGCGGTACACGAGCATATAGGTCATCAGCTCTTCGACTATGTTATCGTAAATAATGGTGATATTCCGCTGCAAGTGCAAAATAAGTATGCGGAAAAAGGAGCAAAACCGGTTGTACTGGATATGAATGTACTCGAGAGTGCCGGCTATCAGGTGGTTGCAGATACTCTTGTTCTGTTCAAAACCTATCTGCGTCATGATGCCGACAAGTTAAGTCATCACATCTACCAACTGGTACAAAATTGGATGTTACGGAAGAGGTGAAGTCCCATGTCGTTTGCAGCACAGACCAAAAAAGAGTTAACCATGATCGAGAGCGAACCGTGCTGCGAAAAGGCGGAACTTTCAGCCCTCATCCGTATGCTTGGTGCAGTGCAGTTATCGAATAAAAAAGTGATCTTGGATATTTCGACGGAGAATGCCGCCATTGCAAGACGGGCATACTCTCTGCTTAAAAAGCATTTTCAAGTGCATACGGAATTACTGGTCCGCAAAAAAATGCGGCTGAAAAAGAACAATGTATATATTGTTCGTATTCCAACCATGGTACAGGAGATTCTCAACAGTCTTCATATTGTATCGGAAGGTTTTCTGTTTACGCCAGGGATTAATACGGAGTTATTTCAGCAGAACTGTTGTAAACGGGCCTATCTTCGCGGTGCATTTCTGGCCGGTGGATCGGTTAATAATCCGGAAGGTTCCTCGTACCATCTGGAGATTGCGTCCATGTATGAAGAGCACTGTCAGGCACTAGTTGACCTGGCCAATGAATTTCATCTGAATGCCCGGTGTATAGAACGGAAAAAGGATTCATCCTATACATCAAGGAAGGCGAGAAAATCATTGAGCTGCTCAGCATCATTGGTGCTCATCAGGCCTTGTTCAAGTTTGAAGATGTACGAATTATGCGAGACATGCGTAACTCCGTTAACCGGATTGTCAATTGTGAGACCGCCAACCTGAATAAAACGATTGGAGCGGCGGTAAGACAAATCGATAATATTCGGTTGTTACAAAAGGAAGTTGGTCTGGAATCGTTGCCTGAGAAACTTCGCGAGGTGGCGGAGGTTCGACTCGCTCATCCAGATATCAATTTGAAAGAAGTAGGCGAGCTCCTTAAAGGTACAGTTAGCAAGTCGGGAGTGAACCATCGGCTTCGTAAAATTGATGAACTAGCTGAGAAAGTGCGCACAGAACGTTATGGTTAAGTCGGCGTAGGGTAAAGTAACAAGGCCAGCTGTTTCTGCTGAACAGAAACAGTCGGGAAAATCAACCTTTAAGGATCTAGGGGACTTACTTATGTCAGTGGATGTGCTTTGCAAAAGATGAAATTAGGGCAAGATAATGTCCTTCAAAGCACCCTGAGTTTTTTCTTCTAGTGTCCTGCACGGGTTAATGGTATAATGTTGTATAAATATAATTGTGTATTTAATGTCCAGATTTCATAATAGGGGTAAGTTTCCATGACAAAGCACCCGGTAGTTGTCCGTTTGAAAACGGGTCTCCATGCCAGACCTGCGGCACTGTTCGTTCAAGAAGCGAATAAGTACTCGTCTGAAGTGTTCGTCGAGAAGGACGACAAAAAAGTTAATGCAAAAAGTATCATGGGGATCATGAGCCTTGCGATTAGCACAGGTACGGAAATCCAGATTAGTGCAGAAGGCGCGGATGCCGAACAGGCTGTAAACGCTTTAGTTAGTCTGGTAAGCAAGGAAGAGCTCGAAAACCAATAAGATATGTTCAATCCAATGAAGAAGTCCCGAAAGGGGCTTTTTTGCGTTATTAACGTATTTGCTATCGTCAAGTGCAACATTATGGAATTTGTCCCGTCTGTTAAGGTATCAAATCGATTAAAGTTTGAGATGTTAACACATAAGGAGGCTATCGTGATGGGTAAACAATGGATGAAACCGTTTGGTGCGGTGCTGGTGGCAAGTACGTTGCTTGTTGGAGGAACGGCATGGGTTGCACCAGGTAACTATGCTTACGCTGCAGAGGTTCAGGGAGTACAACAGAACGTGATTAATGTTGTGGGTAAAGGTGAGATTCAGGTGAAACCTGATATCGCGTATCTGTCCATTGGTGTGAACAGTACTGCAGAGACAGCTGCATCTGCTCAAAAAGCGAATGCTGCGAAAGTTCAAAAAGTATCCAATTTGCTGAAGAACACGTGGAAGATCAGTGCAGACGACATTCAAACGAGTCAGTTCTCTGTACAACCCAACTATACGTATAGCGAAAAAGACGGACAGCAAATTAAAGGATATACAGCGCATCATACGTTGACTGTCACATATCGTGAGATGGACAAGATTGGCGAGTTGCTCGATGCTGCTTCGGGGGCAGGTGCCAACAATATTGAAAACGTGCGCTTTACTGTAGAAAATCCGGAAAGTTATGAGTCCCAAGTGATTGAGAAAGCTGTTGCCAATGCAGATGTGAAAGCTGGCGCCATTGCAAAAGCAGTTAAACGTCAACTCGGTGCTGTTCTTTCCGTGAGCCAAGGTGATGCCAATGTGCCTGTATTCTATGCAAGCGAGGCGTTGATGTCCAAAGCACAAGATACAGCAGGTGGCACTGAGATTGAAACAGGCCAGGTTAAAGTAAGCACAATCCTGAATATCACGTATGAAATGAAATAAACAAGAGTGAACTAGGATTGTAAACTCAAGTAACCTTTTCATGAGTCATTTGAAGGGGTACAACGAAATAATGACAAAGACTTTGTCCTGTGGACAGAGTCTTTTTTGTTGGAAAAGCAAACTTTGATGAAGTTGGAGAAGAGGGTACCTTTTGAAGCTACATGAAATGCTGGTTATTGGTATCTTTTTTGTATAGTTGTTCGTGACAAAAAGGTCATATCCCCTTATATTTTCGGTCTGATATTCATCAACATTGTAACTCGAGCTGTAAACCTTTCCGAAATCGGGTTAATTATAATAGAGAGGTGAGCGTATGAGATATGCGATCAGATCAGGATTACATACGCAATGATCCCTAATTGTGAATTCAGAGAGGAGTTTTATATATGACATCATGGAAAAAATGGACAAGTGCATTGCTTGCAGCAGGAATTATTGTAGGTAGCGGTTCGGTATGGCAGGATAGTTCGGTTCAGGCAGCATCGGTATCCTCGAAAGTGACAACCCCGGCTGAGGTAACTCTGAAATCGGGTGGAAAAACACTGACTCAAAAAGGACTTCTTCAAGGTGGCTCAACTTGGGTCTCTCTTACGGCAGTTAAAGATGTGGCAGGTGGATCCCTGAAATATGATGCAAAAACCAAGTCATATACGGTAACAGCAGCCAACAATGCGATGACCGTTAGCCTGATGGATGGACAGCCAAACGTTTATATTAACGGTTATTATCCTCAGGTGGAAGCGAAATTGATTCAGGGTCGATTGTATATTCCATTCTCGGCAATGAGAGATTATCTGGGTGTACAGGGGAATTGGGATGGCAAAACCAAAACGTTGACACTTAGTAAGGTGAAACAAAATAACGTGAAAATTAAAGCGGCAACAGTTAATGTCACTGTGAAAAACGCTGAAGTAGATGTTCAATATCCACAGGTGAGTGGACTTGCCAGCAAAGAAGCTGAAGCAGCGATCAACAAAGTGCTCAAAGACGAAGTAGATGCTTATGTAGCTGACTTCAAGAAACAGACATCTGAATTCGGCGGTGCAACAGCCAACCGTCCATATGCATTTGAGAGCTCTTATGTAGTGACGTACAATGAAAAAGGCGTGTTGGGACTTATTACACAACGATACGAAGATTATGCTGGCGCTCATGGTATGACATACCGTACGGGCCACACCTTTGCACTGGACACAGGCAAGGAGCTCACGTTAGATGATGTGCTGCAAAATAATAAAACCATGCGCGAGACATTGAGTAAAAAAGTGGGCGAGCAACTGAAAGCCCGCGGTGGATACCTCGATGGGTATAAAGGGTTAAATAAAGATCAGGATTTCTATGTGACACCAACGGGTGTGGTTGTGTTCTTCCAGCTGTATGAGTATACGGCGTACGCAGAGGGATTCCCTGAAATGCCATTTACGTATAAAGAAATTCTCCCTAAAGGCACAGAACCATTTAGCGATGTAACGGGAACCAAATAACGAATCATTATTGTGCACTCATCAGTTATCTTTCTTATAAAATGAAAAGAAGAAGCCCTCATCATAATTATGATGAGGGCTTCTTCTCGTATAAACAACATAATGAGATGTTGCTGATTACGTTAGGTGTTATTATGTCAACGCGTAGACCGGGGTCTACATCACACTTAGATACCTTGGGAACCTACGTTTTCAATAACTTTATCAATGATACCGTAATCGGCAGCTTCAGCGGCACTCATGAAGTAGTCACGATCTGTATCTTTCTCAATCCGCTCCAGCGGTTGACCTGAACGCTCAGAGATGATGCGGTTCAAGGTATCACGCATTTTCAGGATGCGGCGAGCACGAATTTCGATATCAGAAGCTTGACCTTGAGCACCACCAAGTGGTTGGTGAATCATGATCTCACTGTTAGGCAACGCAAAACGTTTACCTTTTGCACCGGCATTCAGCAAGAATGCGCCCATGGAAGCCGCCATACCTACACAGATGGTAGATACATCCGGTTTGATGAATTGCATTGTATCGTAAATGGCCATACCGGCTGTAATCGATCCGCCTGGGCTGTTAATGTATAAGTGAATGTCTTTCTCCGGATCTTCCGCAGCCAGGAACAACATCTGTGCCATAATGGCATTAGCCACTACGTCATTAACATCGCTACCAAGGAAAATAATACGATCCTTCAGCAATCTGGAGTAGATGTCGTAGGCGCGCTCACCCCGGTTGCTCTGTTCAACGACCATTGGAATAAAACTCACGTGAAAAACCTCCTTGGAATGTAAATGTTATTGGTGTTTATAATTAAACTGTTACCGTATTACCCACATAATAAACAATTCCAAACAAAAAGTCAAAGAAAGTCAAACTAACTTACAAAAAAAGAAACCTTTCCGGTTTCATTGGTTAAATGGGTTATGAGCTGTTAAATAAAAATGGCGCGCCCGCCAAGAATCGAACTTGGATCTCAGGCTTCGGAGGCCTACGTCATATCCATTGGACCACGGGCGCACATTATGTGACAGCAATATTGATTATAGCTCATGAAATATTTAATTGCAAGCAGTTCGTTGTGGTATTGGTTTGGATTAACCCAAAAATGATCATGATGAAGAAGAGAGGATAAAGAGTGCATTTAAGTAAATGCTATTAGAGGTTTTGGACATGCCGTATGAAATGTGTTTCTGAGCGATATGTAGATGGAATTCTTCCGTTTCTTCTATATATGGTATGTATGAGCTAGTCCTTGATCATGGAAGTCTAGGATTGTGAAAATAGGCGCGTACAAACGCTGAATACGTGTCGAAATAACACGTTGAAACACTTGCATGTCACGTCAGTTTTAGGTAGAATAGACGTGGGACTTAAAAAGTTAACCCGGGACGTTTTAGGGCCACGAAAGAGAGCTTAGAACGAGAACTTGCGGGAGTGGAAAGCATGCGAACGATTTTAGAAGTACAAAAGCAGCTTCTGCCTGATCTCATGGATATCTTAAAAAGAGGTATACGATTCTGCAACAGATCATGTTATCGGATGTGATCGGACGGAGAACGTTAGCTAATTCCATGCAGATGACCGAGCGGGTTCTGAGGGCTGAGACCGATCTGTTAAAGGCTCAGGGACTTATTGAAATTGACAGTGCAGGGATGAAGATCAGCGAGGCAGGGTATGATTTGCTGCAGCAGTTAGAGCCCGTAGCCAAAGAGTTGTTCGGATTATCCGAGCTGGAAGAGCGCATCAAGCAAGCCTACGGTCTGCAAAAGGTAGTTGTGGTTCCTGGTGATTCGGACGTTTCTCCATTTGCCAAAAGGGAACTGGGCAGAGCCGGAGCGAAGGCTCTCGGCAATATCATGAGTGACAACGACGTTGTCGCCGTTACTGGCGGATCAACAACGGCCGAAGTCGCAGAGCAACTGACTCCGCCAACATCGCTCAAAGGTGTCTGGTTCGTACCGGCACGCGGTGGACTTGGAGAAAGCCTTGAAATTCAGGCAAATACGATTGCATCCACAATGGCAAAACGGGTAGGAGCGCAATACAAACTCCTGCATGTACCGGATTTGCTAAGTGATCATGCCTATGAATCATTAATCCAGGACCCCAGTGTTCAGGAGATTCTGCAGCTGATTCGGCAATCGCGCATTGTTATTCATGGAATTGGTGATGCCGTGGAGATGGCGACAAGACGTAAACTTGCGACGGAGATTATAGATGAACTTCAGGAGCAAGGAGCCGTATCTGAATCTTTCGGTTATTACTTTAACGATCAGGGTAAGGTGGTACATACCATGCTTACACTGGGTATGCGACTTCAGGATATTGAACGAACCGATGTTGTGATTGGAATTGCAGGTGGCAAAAGCAAAGCTGCTGCTATACATTCCGTGTTGCGATTTGGTCAGGAAGATATTCTGATTATTGATGAGGCTGCTGCCGAAGTCATCGTTGCTGAAATGGAATAAGGGTTTACTTTGCAACACAACAATTGTTGTCTTGACGGACTTCACCGTCTGTCTTGAATATATAAGTTTCATAAAAAATTAATCAAAACTTGGGAGGAACTTACTCATGATTAAAGTAGGTATTAACGGTTTTGGACGTATTGGACGCTTGGCATTCCGCCGTATTCAAAATGTAGAGGGCATCGAGGTAGTAGCAATCAACGACTTGACTGACGCTAAAATGCTCGCTCATTTGCTCAAATATGATACAACTCAAGGTCGCTTCGATGGCGATGTTGAAGTACACGATGGCTTCTTCAAAGTGAACGGCAAAGAAGTTAAAGTATTGGCTAACCGTAACCCAGAAGAACTTCCTTGGGGCGACCTGGGCGTAGATATCGTTCTGGAATGTACTGGTTTCTTCACAACTAAAGAAGCAGCTGAGAAACACTTGAAAGGTGGAGCTAAGAAAGTTGTTATCTCCGCACCAGCTACTGGCGACATGAAAACCATCGTTTACAACGTAAACCATGAAATCCTCGACGGTACTGAAACTGTAATCTCCGGCGCATCTTGCACAACAAACTGCCTGGCACCTATGGCAAAAACACTGCAAGACAAATTCGGAATCGTTCAAGGTTTGATGACTACAATTCATGCTTACACTGGCGACCAAAACACGTTGGATGCTCCACACCCTAAAGGTGACTTCCGTCGTGCTCGCGCAGCAGCTGAAAACATCATCCCTAACACAACTGGTGCTGCTAAAGCAATCGGTCTGGTAATTCCAGAACTGCAAGGTAAATTGGATGGTGCAGCTCAACGTGTACCAGTAGCTACTGGTTCCCTGACTGAACTCGTAACAGTTCTGGGTAAAAAAGTTACTGCTGAAGAAGTTAACGCAGTAATGAAAGAAGCTTCCGATCCACAAACTTTCGGATACACTGAAGACGAAATCGTATCTTCCGACATCCAAGGTATCACTTTCGGTTCCCTGTTTGATGCAACTCAAACTAAAGTTCTGACTGTTGGCGACCAACAATTGGTTAAAACTGTAGCTTGGTATGACAATGAAATGTCCTACACTGCACAATTGGTTCGCACTTTGGAGCACTTTGCAAAAATGATTAAGTAATATCTGCAATAACATAGAGCGGAAACAGATGCTATATTGTTTCCGCTCTTTATATATCAATATTTTGCAAATTTCTCAAAAACACCAGGATTGACAAGGGATTTCAGCCCTTGATGGGTCCACCAAATACATGGGTGCGGAGGAAATACAGATGAACAAAAAAAGTGTACGCGATATCGAATTGACAGGAAAACGGGCTTTTGTCCGTGTAGATTTCAATGTGCCGCTCGAAGATGGTAAAATTACAGATGACAAACGTATTCGTGCAACGCTTCCTACAATCAACTTCTTGATTGAAAAAGGCGCTAAAGTCATTTTGGCAAGCCACATGGGTCGTCCTAACGGCGAAGTGGTTGAATCCTTGCGTTTGACTCCAGCAGCTGAGCGTTTGTCAGAATTGCTTGGTAAAACAGTTGTTAAAGCTGACGATTCTGTTGGTGACGCTGTTAAAGCTCAAATCGCTGAACTGAACAACGGCGACGTATTGTTGCTTGAAAACGTTCGTTTCCACGCAGGCGAAGAGAAAAACGATGCAGAACTCGCAAAACAATTTGCTGAACTGGCTGACGTTTTCGTTAACGATGCGTTTGGCGCGGCACACAGAGCACACGCTTCGACTGAAGGAATCGCTCACTTGCTTCCAGCAGTGTCCGGTTTGTTGATGGAGAAAGAACTTGAAGTGTTGGGTAAAGCAATTTCCAACCCTGAGCGTCCTTTCACAGCCATCATTGGTGGATCCAAAGTTAAGGACAAAATCGATGTAATCGACAACCTGCTGAACATTGCAGACAACGTGATCATCGGTGGCGGTCTGACTTACACGTTCTTGAAAGCACAAGGACATGAAATTGGACAATCCTTGTTGGATGATTCCAAACTTGATGTTGCTCTCGGTTTCATCGAAAAAGCGAAAAAACTGGGCAAAAACTTCTACCTGCCGGTAGATATCGTAGTGTCTGACGATTTCAGTGCGAAAGCAAACACACAAATCGTTGACATCGACGGCATCCCAGCAGATTGGGAAGGCATCGACATCGGTCCTAAAACACGTGAGATCTATGCTGACGTTATCAAAAACTCCAAATTGGTTGTGTGGAACGGACCAATGGGCGTATTTGAAATCGAGCCATTCTCCCACGGTACTCGTGCAGTAGCGGAAGCTTGCGCTGAGACAGAAGCTTACACTGTAATTGGTGGCGGTGACTCCGCAGCAGCAGCTGAGAAGTTCAAATTGGCTGACAAGATGAACCACATCTCTACAGGTGGCGGTGCATCGCTCGAGTTCATGGAAGGTAAAGTACTTCCAGGCGTAGTGGCATTGAACGACAAGTAAGTTTTAGTAGTCTATAGCATGAAGGAGTTGAAACCCATGAGAACACCGATTATCGCAGGTAACTGGAAAATGTTCAAAACGGTTTCCGAATCCAATGACTTCATTCAGGAAGTTAAAGGAAAAGCGGAAGTTGAAGGCGTGGAGACTGTAATCTGCGCACCGTTTACAAATCTGCCATCCCTGGTAGAAGCCGTTAAAGGCACAAACATCAAAATTGGTGCACAAAATCTTCATTTTGAAGATAACGGTGCATTCACAGGCGAAATCAGCGGTGTAATGCTGAAAGACCTGGGTGTGGATTATGTCATTATTGGTCACTCGGAGCGCCGTCAATATTTTGCGGAAACCGATGAGACTGTCAATAAAAAGTTGCATGCAGCATTCCGTCACGGATTGACTCCAATCTTTTGCCTTGGTGAGACGCTTGAAGAGCGTGAAGCGAACCAAACAAAAGACGTATGCAAAGTGCAAACAGTAGCTGCTTTTGCAGGTCTGTCTGCAGAGCAAGCGGCACAAGTTGTTATCGCTTATGAGCCAATCTGGGCGATTGGTACAGGCAAATCCTCGACTTCCCAAGATGCGAATGAAGTTATTGCTTACATCCGTACGCTGGTGAAGGATCTGTACAACGAGACGGTTGCGAATGCAGTTCGTATTCAATACGGCGGCAGTGTTAAACCGGAAAACGTAACAGAATACCTCGGACAAAGCGACATCGACGGCGCACTTGTTGGCGGTGCCAGCTTGCAGCCGGCTTCGTTCATCGCGCTTGTTGAGGGGGCGAAGTAAGATGACAGCTCCAAAACCTGTAGCACTGATCATCATGGATGGCTTTGGTCTGCGTAACACGGTGGAAGGCAATGCGGTAGCGCAAGCCAAGAAACCGAACTACGACCGTTTCATGAGCCAATTCCCACATACAACGCTCACTGCTTGCGGTGAAGCTGTAGGTTTGCCAGAAGGGCAAATGGGAAATTCCGAGGTGGGTCACCTGAACATTGGTGCCGGCCGGATCGTATACCAGGATTTGACCCGTATCTCCAAATCCATTCGTGACGGCGAGTTCTATGACAATGAAACACTTGTCAAAGCTGTTCGCGAAGCGAAACAAAGCGGCAAAAAGCTTCATCTCTACGGTTTGTTGTCCGATGGCGGCGTACATAGTCACATCGACCACCTGTTTGCTATGCTGGATCTGGCCAAAAAGAAGGAATGAATGATGTATATATTCATGCCTTCATGGATGGCCGTGATGTTATGCCAGACAGTGGTAAAGACTTCATGCAGAAACTGATCGCTAAGATTGAAGAAGTCGGTGTAGGTAAAATCGCAACGGTTCAAGGTCGCTATTACGCGATGGACCGTGACAAACGTTGGGAACGGGTTGAGAAATCATACCGCGCCATCGTTTATGGAGATGGACCAAAATACACTGACCCACTCAAAGCGGTTGAAGAATCGTATGAGAAATCCGTATTTGATGAATTCGTTGAACCAACGGTTATCGTCAAAGCGGATGGTGAGCCGGTAGGTTTGGTAGAGAGCGGCGATTCCGTTATCTTCCTCAACTTCCGTCCTGACCGTGCGATCCAGTTGTCGCAAGTATTCACCAACCAGGATTTCCGCGGTTTCGATCGTGGTCCGAAGTTCCCAGTGGGCTTGCACTTTGTATGCTTGACTTTGTTCAGTGAGACTGTTGAAGGTTATGTGGCTTATTCGCCGAAGAACCTCGACAACACTCTGGGTGAAGTTCTGGTACAAAACAATAAAAAACAACTGCGTATTGCAGAAACTGAGAAATACCCGCACGTTACCTTCTTCTTCAGCGGCGGTCGTGATGTGGAGCTTCCGGGCGAAACTCGCGTACTGATCAACTCACCAAAAGTTGCAACGTATGATCTGCAACCAGAGATGAGCGCGTATGAAGTGGCTGACGCATGTGTTCGCGAGATCGAAGCAGACAAACATGACGCCATCATTCTGAACTTTGCTAACCCTGACATGGTTGGACACTCCGGTATGCTGGAGCCTACCATCAAAGCGGTTGAGGTAACAGATGAGTGCATGGGCCGTGTTGTGGATGCAGTACTTGCCAAAGGCGGCGTTGTACTGATCACTGCGGATCATGGTAACGCGGATATGGTGTTCGATGAGCAAGGACGTCCGTTCACAGCTCATACAACGAACCCGGTTCCATTCATCGTTACGGATGCCAATGTAACCCTGCGTGAAGGCGGAATCCTGGCAGATATCGCGCCAACGATCCTTGACCTGATGCAATTGCCTAAACCGGAAGAAATGACAGGTACATCCGTCATCGCTACCCGTAAATAAGTTACGCAACAACATATATGAAATTGGGAAGTTTGGAGTTTACCCCCGAACGAAGGAAGCAGAAATTGTCCGAAGAAGCGTTAGCGTTCGCCTTTATCACATGATTCCAACTTATGAAAATAAGTTCAAAGGAATCAGGGGATAACAGCGATCAGAGGACGATTCTGCTGACGTAGTGGAAAAGGGAAAACACAAGTGGTCCTAATTTATAATAAATTTAAATTTAAAGGAGATTATCACAAATGACTATTATTTCTGACGTGTACGCTCGCGAAGTCCTCGACTCCCGCGGTAACCCTACAGTAGAAGTTGAAGTATACCTGGAGTCCGGCGCAATCGGACGCGCAATCGTTCCATCTGGTGCATCCACTGGTGCCCACGAAGCAGTTGAGCTTCGCGATGGCGACAAATCCCGTTACCTCGGTAAAGGCGTTCTGCAAGCTGTTAAAAACGTAAACGAAACAATCGCTCCAGAAGTTATCGGTATGGATGCATTGGATCAACTGGGTATCGACAAATTGATGATCACTTTGGATGGTACGCCAAACAAAGGTAAACTGGGTGCTAACGCAATTCTGGCTGTATCCATGGCAGTAGCTCGCGCAGCTGCTGACGCTCTGGACCTGCCATTGTACGTTTACCTGGGCGGATTCAACGCTAAAGCATTGCCAGTTCCAATGATGAACATCATCAACGGTGGTGAGCATGCTGACAACAACATCGACGTTCAAGAGTTCATGGTTCTTCCAGTTGGAGCACCAAGCTTCAAAGAAGCTCTTCGCGTAGGTGCAGAAATCTTCCACAACTTGAAATCCGTATTGAGCTCAAAAGGCTTGAACACAGCTGTAGGTGACGAAGGTGGTTTCGCACCAAACCTTGGTTCGAACGAAGAAGCAATCACTACAATCATCGAAGCTATTGAAAAAGCTGGTTACAAACCAGGCGTTGACGTATTCTTGGGTATGGACGTAGCTTCCACTGAGTTCTACAAAGATGGTAAGTACACACTTGCTGGCGAAGGTAAATCTTACACTTCCGCTGAGTATGTTGACCTTCTGGCTTCATGGGTTGAGAAATACCCAATCATCACAATCGAAGACGGTATGTCCGAAGATGACTGGGATGGTTGGAAATTGCTCACTGAGAAATTGGGCGACAAAGTACAACTCGTTGGTGATGACCTGTTCGTAACAAACACTGAGCGTCTGGGCAGAGGTATCGACGAAGGTATTGGTAACTCCATCCTGATCAAAGTTAACCAAATCGGTACATTGACTGAAACATTCGATGCAATCGAAATGGCTAAACGTGCAGGATACACAGCTGTAATCTCTCACCGTTCCGGTGAGTCCGAAGACAGCACAATCGCTGATATCGCTGTTGCAACAAACGCTGGTCAAATCAAAACGGGTGCTCCTTCCCGTACAGACCGTATCGCGAAGTACAACCAATTGCTCCGCATTGAGGATCAACTGGGTGAACTGGCTCAATACAATGGTCTTAAAGGATTCTACAACCTCAAAAAATAAGCTGGATATCCAGCTTTTACAGGCAAGCCGGGTAACCGGCTTGTCTTTTTTATTGCAACGAAGTAATGGGATACGTAAGGATCACGCAGATGGTGAAATTTAGGGCATTGTATAAACTGTACTACTTGTAGTACAACCATAGCTATGTTACAATTAAAGTAACTGTTTTTATGGTGAGATGTATGCCCACATGGGTAGGAGGTGGAAAGAATGGATATTGCTTTGAAATTGCTGCTCGTTGTTTTCTCGATCGGTCTAATCACTGTAGTATTGCTGCAGCACGGGAAAAGCGCTGGTTTGGCGGGTGCCATCTCCGGTGGTGCGGAACATCTTTTCGGTAAAACGAAAGCGCGCGGATTGGATCTCTTCCTGCAACGTGCAACGGTGGTACTGGGTGCAGGATTTATGATTTTGTCTATTATTGTTACGGTGGTTTCCAAGTAAGAATTGGAACTGCTGTTCAATGAATAGCTCTAAGCTAATGGCTTAATTGATAAACCTTCGTTTCGTGTAGAAACGGGGGTTTTTTAATAAATTCTTACGCGTCCAAACTTTTCCAACAATCTAATCTATAGACTCCATGATTTTCGGTCTTCTTCTCACTTCTGGTCGGTTTTCCTTCCTTAACATGCAACACACCCCTATCATGTATGGTATGTCCCTCGCTTATTCGTTACGCGAACTCACTCCCTATAATGAATGTCATGTGTACAGAAAATTTTCGGATGTAGTCCTTTGCCAGATGCGTACAGCACGTGTATCGCATAAAATGTCTGTAGAGATACGTGAAAGCGTGATTTTAGAGGAGCGTCCGGCAACTGTGGTTTTTTTGCGAGGTACGGATGGGCCGGATTGAATTCGTGTATACTAGGGTATGAGATAGTATGGTTGCACTACTACGCTCTTCACAACAGTGAAATTGCATTGCATGAAAATGGTAATAATTCCGATACATAAAGAGATGAGACTTGCTTACACTTTTATGTTTCCCGAGGTGAATATACTAATGATAACAGAACAACAATTGCTCGACTTCATGCGGGAAACCGCTTATAAACCTATGACTTATCAGGAGTTGGAACAGCACTTCGCTATTGAAGATGCAGCTGATTTCAAAGCCTTTTTGATTATGCTTAATACGTTGGAGGAATCCGGTAAAGTTTTGCTGACCCGTAACAATCGTTATGGCATGCCAGAGCGCATGGATTTGGTACGTGGACGTTTACAGGCTCACGCCAAAGGTTTCGCTTTCCTTATCCCTGAGGATCGGGAGCACCCGGATGTGTACATTCACGCCAATGACATGAAGAGTGCGATGAATGGTGACACGGTATTGGTTAAAGTCACATCTCAAGGACCTTCTGGCGGTCGCCTGGAGGGTGAGATCGTTCGTATTGTTACTCGTGCTGTGACACAAGTCGTGGGTGTGTTCCAAAGCCATGAGGTGTACGGATTTGTCATTCCGGATGATAAACGGATTAATCGCGATATTTTCATCCCACGTACCAACTTTGCTGGGGCGGTTGATGGACAGAAGGTCGTGGCAAAAATCGTCAGCTATCCGGAGGGCCGTGCGGCGGCTGAGGGTGAAGTGATCGAGATTCTCGGTCATAAGGATGAGCCGGGTATTGATATTTTGTCCGTCATTCGCAAGCATCAGCTGCCTGAAGCTTTCCCTGATGAGGTGGTAGAAGAGGCGGAGAAAGCACCCGACTCCATTACGGATGAAGAGATTGTACAACAGGGTCGCCGTGATCTGCGCGGACTTAACATTGTCACGATTGATGGCGAAGATGCCAAGGATCTGGATGATGCTGTTAACGTAGAGAAGCTGCCTAACGGTAACTATCGTCTGGGTGTTCATATTGCTGACGTTGGCTATTATGTACAGGAGAATTCCAAGCTTGATCAGGAAGCCTACAACCGTGGATGCAGTGTGTATCTGGTGGATCGGGTTATTCCGATGTTGCCACAACGTCTGTCCAATGGGATCTGTAGTTTGAACCCTCAGGTAGACCGCCTGACCCTGTCTTGTGAGATGGAATTTAATGACCAGATGAAGGTTGTGAAACATGACATTTTCACGAGTGTGATCAAAACCAAAGAGCGGATGACATATTCCAACGTCCGTAAAATCCTTGAAGGTGAAGAGCCGGAATTGCTCGAGCGATATAAGGATCTGGTTGATGATTTCCATCTGATGAAAGAAATCGCCTTGAAGCTGCGTGCTATGCGTATGCGCCGTGGTGCGGTTGACTTTGATTTTGAAGAATCCAAAATCATTGTGGATGCAGAATGCAAACCGGTAGATATCGTGAAACGGGAGCGTTCGATTGCAGAGCAAATCATTGAGGAATTCATGTTGGCAGCGAACGAAACAGTGGCAGAGCATTTCCACTGGTTGAAGGTTCCGTTCATTTATCGTGTGCATGAAGATCCCGATCAAGAAAAACTGCAAAATTTCCTCGCCTTTGCGGCGAATTTTGGACACCAGGTCAAAGGACGTGGCAATGCGATTCATCCACGAGCGCTTCAATCGTTGCTTGAGGATATCAAAGAAACGAAAGAACAAACCGTGATTAGTACGATGATGCTCCGTTCCATGAAACAGGCGAAGTATGATTCTGAAATGTCAGGTCACTTTGGCCTCGCGGCGGAATTCTATAGTCACTTTACGTCTCCAATTCGTCGTTATCCCGACCTCGTCATTCACCGGGTGATTCGCGAAGTCATTGAAAATAATGGTGCTTTGCCGGAGAATCGTCAGGAGTATTTGGCAGCACGTATGTCCGATATTGCGCAGCAGTCTTCGGAACGTGAACGTGTGGCGGTAGAAGCTGAGCGGGATACGGAGAAAATGAAGAAAGCCGAGTACATGCTCGACAAAGTAGGCGAAGAGTTCGAAGGCATGATCAGCAGTGTGACCAGCTTTGGTATGTTCATTGAACTGGAGAACACCGTTGAAGGCCTGATTCGCTTGAGCGCGCTCACGGACGACTACTACCATTTTGACGATCAGCATATGGCCCTGATTGGTGAACGTACCTCAAAAGTCTTCCGCATCGGTGATGAAGTGAAGATCCGTGTGGCACGTGTAAGCATGGAAGAGTATACGATTGATTTTGAAATGGTGGATATGAAACCTCGCGCTGAACGTCCTGGCGGCTTCGGTGGCGGACGTGGCGGTAAAGGTGGGCGTCCTGGTAGCGGCGGCGGACGCGGCGGTGCCAAAGGTGGACCAGGTGGATTCAGCGGTTCACGTGGCGGCAAAGGCGGCTCATCTGCTGCAGGAGGCAACCGTGGTGGCAGATCAGCGGAAGAGAGCAGCAAAGCTGGACGTGGAGGTCGCGGTGGAGCAGCGAGTGCAGGTGCGGGCACAGGTTCCTCCGGTGGCTACGCAGGTAAAGGCGGCGGCAAACCAAAAGGTGAGCGTCGTGCCGGTGATGCTGGAGGATCAACTGGCCGGGGCAAAGGCGCGGTGAGCTTTGGTTTTGGCTCAGGTAAAGGCGGATATAGCTCTACATCGGGTGGATCGGATACTAGTTCAACCGGTGGACAAGGAAGTGGCCTGAACAGCGGCAGCGGTCGCGGTGAAGGAAGCTTTAAGTCCGGCAAGGGCGGCGGTAAAGGTGGCAAAGGCGGAAGTGGACGCAAAAACACTTCGCCAAGCGGCGTATTTATTGGAGAGAATGCAACTCCTGGTGGCGCTCAGGAAGGCGGAGCACCACGACGCAAGCGGAAGAAGAGCAAAGGTGCAGCTGGTAACGGCACGGCAGCTTTTGTACGGAAAAAGAAAAATAAAGCTAACGTAACTTGAAGAGATGGATTACAATTCGTTCCTCCAGGTTAAGCGTTGGAGAAAATAGTCACTTCAGCCGGTGTGTTGTTTCGCACAGTCTGAAAGTGGTGTAATGAGGAGGGGCGGCAGAGGTCGCCTCTTTCTTGATTTTAACAGCCGTACTTGCTACAATTAGGGTCTGGCACGTGGTACCTTGGTGCAACATCGGGTGCGCTGCTATAGAGCATGGTACCGGCTTATTTTACGGAGAAGGAGTGAGGACATGGGCAAGAATGATGGACAGAGTAAAGTGCTCGCACAGAATAAAAAGGCTTCCCATGACTACTTCATTGAAGATACGTATGAAGCGGGCATGGTGCTTACCGGAACGGAGATCAAATCTCTTCGTAACGGCCGTGCGAATATTGGTGATGCATTTGCCACGATTCGAAACGGTGAGATTCATATTCACAATATGCATATTAGTCCTTTTGAACAAGGGAACCGAAATAATCCGCTCGATCCAACACGTACGCGCAAGTTGTTGATGCATAAAGTTCAGATCCACAAGTTGCTCGGGCTGTCGAAACAGGATGGGTACAGCATTGTGCCGCTGAAAATCTATATCCGCAACGGTTACGCAAAGCTCTTGCTTGGATTGGGTAAAGGTAAGAAGCAGTATGATAAACGTGAGACTGCCGCGAAGCGAGATGCACAACGTGATATCCAACGGGTACTGCGCGAGAAGCAGAAGGTTGCGCGTTAAGTGGAGCGCTGGGCGTGAAAGCCTTACTTTAGGTGTATAAGTTAGTTGTTGTGATCGAGCCATGAAGATTGATGTATGAGTTAAGGAGTCTCAAGGTTTGTCCTGTAATGGGCAAGATTGAGGCTTTTTTATTTTTAGTGGAAAGGGGATGTGGTGTGAGTTGCTGAAGTGAGCAGTGAGCTGATTTTTGTTGATGTGTGACTAAGAAAACAGCTAGGAGCCTGGTTCTAAGTGAAGTGGTGAATCTAAATTATCAGCTGTTGCGTAAGTTGACTAAATCGTGGGTAAGATACTTAGGTGCAGTTGTTCGTGATCCAATCTGGGTAAACTTTACTTCCGATTGGTGACGCGGTATAATATGTAGACGATTGAGCCTGTTGTATTGGATAACCTTGTACACATGCTCAGCCTGCTGGAATGTCTTCCAGCAATCTATACTACTTCGGTGACGTGTCCTGTGTTATGATTAGTCATGTAGCAGACAGGAATGCCGAGTTTGAAAGAAGCATCTTTTTACCTTGGAGGAAAAAGATGTGCAGCACCTTTGCTCCGTATTCACGGATTAATCCTGGAGCCCTTCTTCATTGAGGGGGCGTTTATGGATTCGACGGGGATAGTTCGAGCATGGGTAGCGGGTAGTGGGGACGCGTCCGCTTTATCAACGCTAAAGCCTATTAAACGGCAAACAACAAACAAACTACGCTTTCGCAGCCTAAGAAACTGTGTGCGTGCTTCTACCCTGCATCGCCCATGTGACAGGGATAGGGGCTAACTAGTAGTGGGATACGCTGTCACATCTCCGCCTGGGGTGTGCTGAAGAAGACAATCAGGCTGACCCAACGTATAGCCGGTTACGGGGCGATACTCGGGTGACATCAAAACTGTGACTACACCCGTAGAAGCTTATGTGCCGTTATCTTCGGACAGGGGTTCGACTCCCTCGCCTCCATTAGTAGTATCAGTGACAGCCACCATTCGGTGGCTGTTTTTGCATGTTTGGATATGTGGTGGTAGGGTAAAGCGCTTTGGCTCTAGGGCTTCGGGGTTCTCTGACGTCAATTACGATATATCTCTGATGATGTACATGGCGGTACCCTCTGTAAGTAGCAGTTTTGATGTCACCTTAGGTTGCCCCCGCAACTGGCTTTTACTTAGTTCAGCTTATTATTTTCTTCTGTTGACCTCAGGCATAGAGGAGATAGCGTATCACCTAGCTAGCAGAAAAAAACGATTTATTAAGTTTCATAGTATCCTGTTAAGGATACCGCTGTGATTGTAGGAGATAAAGTAGGCTAATTAATGTTGAAACGGTCGTGGATTTGGACAAGAATGGTGCGGTTGATGTGATGGCTTATAGTCTGTTTAAATATTCACTAAGAATATATTTTGTTATAATTAAATATGGGACTAACTATTATCTCAAAGAAATGGAGTCTAATTATATGCACTTACTGGATAAAAGCCAACGTGTTCTTTTAGGGGACGAATGCCTTTGTCAGTGATTAGAGGTGAACACTTACTAGTGGAAGGTGGAGTAAGTCCGTCTTACAGTGGTTGATACAAAACTTGAAAATCAATCGTGGTCCGGATCAAAAGATGAAAGATGCTTTTGTGAAGTAGGAACTAGAAGTAATCGTTTTGCAAAACAAGACGGTGAATTTGTCACTTCCTTTAAAAGCCTGAAACTATCTTGTGATAGGAAAACTAAACGGAACCCTTTCTTCAGATGAAATAATTCATCTTGGAGGAAGATACGTTGAGTAGAAAAACTGAAAATACAAGTTTCCGTTGTGAAAACTGTCATGCATATGTTGAACCATTAACAAACGGAAGCTTTAGAAATCATTGTCCAATTTGCTTATTTTCTAAGCACCTAGACAATAGACCAGGCGATCGTTTAAGTAGTTGTAAAGGATTAATGAAGCCCATTCAACTCGAATATTCTAGTAAAAAAGGATATCAAATTGTACATGAATGTACATCTTGCAAAAAAATGCAGCGTAATAAAATCGCTGTTGATACGAAACAAGAAGACGATATTTTAAGCTTCATGGCATAAAATCTTCCATATTAGAGTATTAGATGATGGTTAGTCCCACCCCTTTTAGATTCAGAACTGAAAGGGGTATTTCTATTGGAAATCTATTGACCTGGATAGTGAGACAGACAAGTGTAAGTATCAACGGTAAATCGCAACGGGGTGATACAACGACAGCTGATCCACGCAGTGAGAATTTAATCTCAGGGTCTTTCATATGAAAAACTAATTTATAATGTTTAACATTAAATATCATATTGTTGATGCTAACTGAGTAAAGGAGTAGTTATTTTGGATCCGTACTTGAAAGAAGCGGGTTCTAACTTTATTGAGGGAAAATATGATGGAAACCTTCATATCTACAAAGAAACCACCAATGGTCAGTGGGAGGAAGTTATACCGCAATAGTTTGCTACAGCTTCTATCCACCACTAACCAGTGTTCTGGTTGGTGGTTTTTCTGTTTATGATATAATAAAACATAAATTTAGATTGGGGGACTCAAGATGGTTGAAAATCGAGAACAGCTCCAAGAAATTTTAAAAAAGCAAATCAACATGCACGGAAACAAGCTAAAGAATCAGGTGCCTCTATTTATTATATAAAGAACAACAAACGCGTTCGTGAGGATGCTGCCGGTAATAAATTCGAAATTACATTTGATGCTACTGGAAAACGGCAGGAGTTTAAATATCATGAGTGAAATCAGACCAGTCATGACTGTGTTTGCGGGTACAAATGGAGCAGGGAAAAGTACACTCAGCATGCAAATGAGAGAGTGGCTTGGTGAACTTGTTGATCCAGATCAAATTGCAAGAGAGTTGAAGCCAGAGAATCCACGCAGTGCTGACCTGTCTGCTGGCAGGGAAGCTGTAAAAAGAATCCGATCACTCATTAAAAGTGGTGTAAACTTCGCTATTGAAACGACATTGTCCGGATCATTTGTTTTAAAACATATGGAAATAGCAAAAGAAAACAATTATGAAATTGTCGTTTATTATATCGGTCTTGAGGATGTTCAAATGCATATAGATCGTGTAGCCTCTCGTGTTGAACAAGGTGGACATTGGATTTCAGAAGCAGACATTCGTTATCGATATGGTGAGTCATTGAAGAACCTTAAACCGGCTCTAGCCATCGCAGATCGGGTTATCATCATTGATAATACATACGAGCCTTTAATTGTTGCGGAAATCATCCAGAGTAATTTGATCTATTGTGTTGAGTCCATACCTGCGTGGGCTAATCCTGTTCTTGTGGGTTACTGATACTTGGCTGACATCAAAACTGTGACTATACCCGTAGAAGCTTATGTGCTGTTATCTTTGGACGATTGTTCGATCCCCTCGCTTCCATTAGAGCGAAAACCATCAACCAGCGTTCTGGTTGGTGGTTTTTCTGTTTATGCTATAATCTTTGTAAAATAAGCTGATGCAAGCCTGATGTACTCTGGAATCTCCCAAAGGAGGCAAAAAGCATGAGCCAAACGCAGCAAGAGATCCGCGAGTTTGTTGCAGGGATACAAGCATATGTGTCGCCAGTAAATGTGATTAATCCTTGGAGAGATTATGTGACGGGCTATGATATTGGCCCCGAAGCGGTGGAGATTCGTTCTGAACATTTGGTCAGGTATTTGGAACCAAGAATGTCCAAGGCTCGGTACATTTTTATTGCTGAAGCCGTGGGATATCAAGGGGCGAGGTTCTCCGGCGTACCCTTGACGTCCGAGCGAATGGTTACCGGTAATCACTCGCTGGTGAATCACCAGATGATTTTTGCAGGTGAGCCGGGTGTTCGAACAAGCCTGCCCAATATCGCCAAACCTAACCAGACTCAGGCACTATATGGATTCGCAGAGCCGACAGCATCTATTATATGGGGTGAAGTGTTATCCAGTTCAAGGTGGAAACCAACGGACTTTATATTTTGGAACATCTATCCCTTTCATCCTTATCACTCTTCTGAAAACAGGATGACGAATCGAACACCGACTTTGGCAGAGTTGGAGGATGGTTTGCCATTTGCCAGACAGCTTATGCAACTGAATCCTGATGCTCAGATCGTGGCTATTGGCAGAAAGTCAGCAGACACGTTAAGCTCCCATCTCATTAAACATCACCATGTTCCTCATCCTGCAAATGGAAGGGCAGTACAATTCCAAAAAGCAGTAAGGTCAATGATCTAGCCCATTTTGAACTGGAGGAGTGTAAGGCTGAGATATGAACTCTTATCGTCTAAGTGTCCGCACATAACGTAATGCCCTATCATATAAAGATTGGTTGGTGAAGCTAAATGAGTGAAAAATACTGGCTTGTGGTGCAATATCCACTGAAGAGCGCGCAGGGCAGCAAACGAGATCATTGGTTGAAGGAAAAGGTGATGGAATATCTGGAAACCGTTCTGACCCAGGCGGATTTGGGGAGGTCGATGGATGTGATCTGGGTAGCCGTGTGGCTGATCCAAAGGAATATGTAATGAACATTTTCTGTGTGGTAACGGACGAGGATCGGAGCATAGCGCTAATTAAAAAAGTGCTCAGAGAGAGTCGGCTGGATTACACCCGCATCCAAATCGCTACGATGCCATATGGCACAGAAGGAAGCTACACGCTAAAATATACCTCCAAAAAGGAGTTACCGAATTCTCGCTTTGATCACGATTCGCTGTATCCTACCATAACTAACTCTGTGCTTGTCCTGCCCGAGGGCAGGATGCCCCGACATTTTCCCCACTTCAATTCATCATACGAGAAAACGATAATTGGATTTCCCCAACTTTAACCACTCGATCAACACACTGTCAGTAGCAAGAATTATGCCCGTAGATATCTTAATCTTGCTCAAAAGTATGCGCATATCAAGGTAGACGTTTATCATCGTCTTTTGTATATTCAGACCCTCCGCTTCTCCCCGCTTCACTCTCCATCCGGCACCAAACCACAACTTATTATCTGGACCTCCAACATTTTATAAAGCAGTACTCCTTGCGGCTCCAATTACGGGGACCCCCACTCACAGCATTCACAACAATCGTCTTCCCAAAGCTTCATTCTACTTCACTCAGTCAAGCCATCCGTAAGCGATAAAAAGAGTTGAGCCTCCTCCATACACCGTCCTATAATATACAATTGTATAAAATCCGAGAGAGTGGTGGATATCACAACAGGTCATCCGATCCCAACCGATAAACCCATCACACATCGGAACCAAAGGAGGGTCACATTGAATCAAAGAGCAAAAGATGCAACAACAGATGCAGGAGTAGTGACAGAAGGAGATGAAAATAGAGGTGAAAGCAACAGCCCAATCAGATATTGAGACCGATGCAGAAGTAAACGCAAATGCAAAAGCGAACACCAGTGCAATGAAGAAGAATTGGACTCCCCGTTTCAGAGAGTTCATTCAACGCA
Source organism: Paenibacillus sp. OVF10 (assembly GCA_022836915.1). Taxonomy (GTDB): domain Bacteria; phylum Bacillota; class Bacilli; order Paenibacillales; family Paenibacillaceae; genus Paenibacillus. The sequence continues at coordinate 865,050 of CP094668.1, forward strand.
AGCCCAAGACACTCGCCTTTAAAATCCCGTTTGCCTACTTTGTCATTATTCTGCTAACGGTGGCGTTCAGTGCATTGGTGTTGAATCGAATCTCGGAAAGTGATGCGCAGCGAAAGATCAATGAAGCATCATTGCAGACGATTACATCCATTGAGACCAACGTTAATCTGATGATCGAGAACGTGAACAATTATTCGAAAATGATTTTCTCCGATCCGAACTTGCAGAACCTGCTGCGGCAGGGCAATGTGTACTCCAATTTACAGACACAGTCCAAGGTCAGCGCTTATTTGACCAATCTTATGCAAGCGGTTCCAATTATCGATTCAGTCTATATTTACGATAATTCGGGACACCGATTCTCGGTCGGTACACAGGAATGGCCCACGTTTATGGAAGCGAATGTGAAGGAAGCGCCGTGGTACGAACAGGCACTGAAGCACAACGGACGATATCTGCTCAGGCTGAATGGTGGGAACAACGATAGCGGAGTATCGGCGACGGGGAGAATGATGGACAAGAGGTGGTCTCGTTTATTCGCCTCATTCGGGATTTGGATGATACGTCTCCGCTTGGATTTTTGGTCATGAACATCAAGGGCAAATCCATCGCTCAGGCCTATGCCAACCTGTCTGCACCGGATACATTTCAGGTGGCCATCCTGGATGAGCATCAGCGGGTGATCGCAACCAACGCTACCGATGGAAAGAAGGCTGTGCCTGCTGTATCCGACGAACCCATGTCAGCGGCTTCTGGACAGGAAGGGATGCACGAGATGTTAGAGGCCAATCGGGCCAAGTTAGCACAAACATTTCAAGAGCAATCCTCCGGCTTCATCACCTTGCAATCGGGTGGTCAGGAATATGCGGTGACCTATCGTTCGGCTGGTGATGATCAGTGGAAATTCATCAGCATGAGCCCATACCAGGCTACAGATACCCGTAATAAATCCATGGTGCTGCTTGCACTAATATTACTCGCAGTGAACGGGACTGTCTTTTTCATCAGTTCGTTCATCATCTCGCGCAGCGTCATTAAGCCGATTCACAAGTTGCTTCGTTCCATGCAGAAAGCGCCAAGCGGCAACTTCCGCAAAGTGACGGTTGAGCTAAACAGCTATGAGTTCGCACAGCTATATGGAGGATACAACCAGATGATTGAGCAGATTGACCAGATGCTAAAACGCATCATTCAGGAGCAGCAGACGATCCGCCGAGCAGAGCTGAATACACTTCAGGCGCAGATCAAGCCGCATTTTCTATACAACACCCTTGATTCCATTACCTCCCTGGCGATGTCGGGTATGAACGATAAGGTATGTGAGCTGTTAGAAGCGCTTGGAAGTTACTATCGGCTGAGTGTCAGCAAAGGCCGTGAACTGATTACGCTGCACGAGGAGGTTGAGATTGTACGCAATTATCTGACGATCCAGCAGGTGCGATACCCCGGTGTATTTGAGGTGCAGTACGATATCGAGTCAGGCTGTGAACGGGTGATGATTCCCAAGCTGGTGCTCCAGCCGCTGGTGGAAAATTCGCTGTATCATGGTATTCGTCCAAAAGGCAGCCCAGGCATGATACACATTCAAGCTCGGCGATCCAAGGAGGGAGTACTTCTAACGATCACTGACGACGGAGTCGGCATGTCCGAGGAAGACGTGCAACAGGTTAAACGCACAGAAATGAACAGGTTTAACCGCTCTAACCCATCTAACCCATCTAACTCATCTAACTCATCTAATCCTTCTAATCCTACCTTTAACTCTAAACACAATCCAAGCTTTGGCTTATGGGGGACGATGGAGCGGCTTCGCATTTTTTATGACAGAGAAGATGGACTCAAGCTGCAGAGCGAGGTTGGAAAAGGAACCACCATTATCATAACGATCCCGAAGGGAGCCGATGAATCATGGAATTAACTGTGGAACCATTAAAGGTATTGATTGTGGATGACGAGTACCTCATCCGAAATCTGCTGCGCATGCGTATCGATTGGGAGCAGCAAGGCATGACCATCATTGGCGAGGCCTCCGATGCTGAAGAGGCTTTGGATCAGGTTGAGCTGTTGCGTCCGGACATCGTGTTCACGGACATATACATGCCAAAGATGGACGGCATTGAACTGAGTGGCATCCTCATGGAGCGTTACCCGAACATAAAAATCGTGGTTGTGACGGGACATGATGAATTTGAATATGCTCGTCAGAGTGTGAAGCTGGGCATCTCCGATTTTATTTTGAAACCCATTCGTGCTTCTGAGTTATTACAGGTTACGGCGAAGCTGCGAGCGGCAATCGAGCAGGAGATCGGGCGCGAGTATGAGCTGATGAAGCTGCGGGAGGAAATGAAGCAGAGCTTGCCTTATCTCAGGGAGCGATTTGTGAATCAATGGTTAAGTGATGTGATACCTGAGGATGAACTACAAGAGAAGGCGCGATTCTTCGGCATTCCCATCTCTTCAGGTAAACCAGGGTTGCGCATTGCAGTCATGGAGGTGGAGGTTGCTGTACCGCAAGCGAAGATAGCTGCACCAGAGGTATATTCACATCTATCCGAACCATATCACCAAACAAACCAAACATACCAAGTACAACGAGGGCCTCAGCAACAACAACATCAACACGGTCAGCCCCAATTAAGCCAGCATCAGACAGAAGCCCATCGACAACCCGCTGAGGAAATACATATTCTGCTGCGAATGGTAGGCATGAAGCAGGTGCAGGCATTTTATCCCCAGGATTCGCAAACCATTATCGTCATGGACCCGCATAACCAGATAGTTGTACTCTCGCTTGGTGCGGATACGGAATTTGCCAATCAGGTACAGCAGCTTCAGGAAGAACTTCAACATACGCTTAAGCTCGAAGGGTGTGAAGTTGATGTGACAGTAGGGATTGGGCAATGGCAATCAGCATGGGGAAGGGCCTGTGTGGGATATCGGGAGGCGTGTCGTGCACTCGATTATCAGGCATTTGTGGGAAAAAATCAGGTCATTTGCTTCGAGGATCTGGTCATCGAAGGCGGGAAAAAGCCCTACCACTCGGATGCTCAGCTGCTCCAACAACTGCAATTTTACGTCAGTGTTGGTGCGGGGAAGAAGCCGAATTGTTGCTGGAGCGTATGCTGTCTGTGCCGTTTTCGGACGTTTCACAGTTTCGGATGGCAGCCATGGATGTGGTTACGGAGTGCCAGCGTGCTGCCATAGAGCAGCAGATTGAGGGAGAGCACGCATTGAACAAAGAGGCCGTTGCGGCCATTTTTACAGCAGATCATCTGCCCGAACTAAAAAGTATGCTGGAGCAGCATGTCCGCACCGTATCGGATGTCATACAAGCCAAGCGACAGGCCAAGGAAGGCAATCTGATCGACCGGGTGATCGCTTATCTTGAAGAGAACATGGGCAATGCGGAAGTGGGGCTTTCCAGCACCGCGGCTGCTTTTTACGTAAGTTCAGGCCATCTGGGGCGGCTGATGAAAAAGAAACCGGGCAGACATTTGTGGAATATCTGACTCAACTCCGCATAAAGAAGGCTGAAATGCTGCTGAAACAGACGGATATGAAAGGGTATGAGATTGGGGAGCAGGTAGGCATCCCGGACCCACACTATTTCAGCGTCTTGTTCAAAAACATATTGGCCGATCCATGAATGAGTATCGGAATGTAAAAACCTGAAAAACGAGAATGCAAAAATGGGGAGTGTGGGGGAGTGCAGAGATGGTTTGAGCGTAAACGCACTTCCACTTCCAGTTCCACATATGTTCGAATATTACAAATCGATGCCTGTTTTCTAAATGGAGAACAACGCACAGTTTGCCTAAAATATGGGCTAGAACCAACTAAAACGCATAGGGAGGTCCATAGAGATGAAAGCGCTATTAAAAAAATCAGCAAGTCTAATTCTGACTCTGGGCATTGTAGGCAGTCTGGCGGCATGTTCATCCGGTTCGTCCGGCGGAGCACAGGGGAAAGTAACGGCAAGATCAAGCTGACGCTGTGGGATCAATCGGTCGGCAATACCGATCCTTCGGCCAAGTTACTGCCCGAGATTGTTGAGAAATGGAACAGCGAGCATCCGGACATTCAGGTTGAACGTACGGGCACGACAGGAGAACAGTACAAAACCAAAGTCAAAACATCGATTGCAGCTGGTGAAGCGCCAGACCTGTTCTATGGCATGGGTGGTGGCAGCTTCATGCAGCCGTACATCAAATCCGGCAATGTGCTGGAAATCTCAAGTTACCTGACGGACGATATCAAAGAACGAATGGGTCCGGGTATGGCGGAGGCCATCAATATGGACGGCAAAATCTACACATTGCCCGTGTATACCCATATCGCCAATCTTTACGTGAATACAGAACTGTTTGAGCAGGCGGGTGCCGAGATTCCGACCACCTATGACGAACTGTTGGATGCAGTCTCCAAGCTGAAAGCGGCAGGAATCACCCCGGCAGTGATTGGGGAAAAGGACCGCTGGCCGGGCATGTACTGGTACGACATTATTGCGATGCGTCAGGCAGGCAATGCTGCGGTGATGGAAGCCTTTAAAGATCCGTCGAAGTGGGATTCGCCCGATTTTGTTGCCGCCGCGACCAAAATGCAACAGCTTGCGCAAGCAGGAGCGTTCAACAGCAGCATGTTCAGCATGAGCTATGACGAGATGCTTGGGGCATTTAATGCAGGCAACGGGGCGATGATGTTCCAGGCCAACTGGGTGAATGCAGGAATTGAGGACCCGTCCTCCGCAGTCAAAGGAAAAGTGAAAGTGATTCCGTTCCCGGTGTTTGAGGATGGCAAAGGCACAAATACCGAAATCTTCGGCGGTGCCGTCGATGGTTTCTACATCAACCAGAATACCAAACATCCGAAGGAAGCCGTGGAATTCCTCATGTATCTGAGTGAGCAGCTTGGTACGCAAGGTTTCCTGGCTGGAGCGGGTCTGCCAAGCTGGAAAACCGATGCACTCGACACATCCAGCCTGTCCTCTCTTGATCTGTCTGCGGCAGATATTATGAAAACGGCGACCTCATTCATCGCGTGGTGGGATAACATTCTGCCTGCGGAGTCTGCCGAAGCGCACAAAAACCTGATTGCCCAGCTGCTTGCCGGCGATGTAACACCGGAAGAGTTCTGCAAACAGATGGCACAGCTCAAACCAACAGAGCTAAGCTTATAGAAAACAGGTAGGCAGGTATACGTGCGTGCAGCTTACAAGCTCAAATGCTTACAGGCCCTAGGCCCTTACACTACAAGCTTTTCAAATTACCTGTGAATATCTTACGCATAGACCTTGTGAGCTTGCAATGCTACCGCTTCTAACCATGAAGATGAACCCAAACAAGGCGTGGTCCGGCATATCCCGGTCACGCCTTTGAGAGGAGAACAACAATGAACTCAGTATTTTCCAATAAAGGCACAATAGCCGTCTTTGTACTGCCCACACTGCTTCTGTTCTGCGGCATTGTGCTTATTCCGATCTTTGTATCCAGTTATTACAGTCTGCTGGACTGGAACGGCGTGGGCAGGGGTACATTTATCGGTCTGGACAACTATGTAGAGATGTTTAAGGATACCCGTGTGCTGAATTCGATCAAGAACTCCCTGTTATTCGCGGGAGCTTCGGTGTTCATTCAACTGCCGATCTCGCTGGTGCTTGCGCTTATTCTTGCGTCCAACGTCAAGGGGGAAGGGTTCTACCGGACCGTGTATTTTATCCCGGTGTTGATCTCAACGGTGGTTATTGCCCAGTTGTGGTCAAAAATCTACAATGCCGATTATGGCCTGCTGAACGTGCTGCTGCAAAGTATCGGCTTATCCAGCCTGGCACAGGACTGGCTGGGGCAGAAGGACACCGCCTTGGCGGCATCGTTTATTCCGACCTTGTGGCAGTACGTGGGGTATCACATGCTGCTGATGTATGCAGGAGCAAAGTCCGTGTCTCAGGATGTGCTCGAAGCTGCTCGAATGGATGGTGCTTCCCGTATTCGCACGGCGTGGTCCATTATGATCCCGCTAATGAAGCCGATTCTGAAGGTAAGCCTCGTTTTTTCCGTCATCGGTGCGTTCAAGGTGTTTGACCTGATCTATGTGCTGACGGGAGGCGGACCATTTTATACAACTGAAGTGCCGAGCACACTGATGTACGCTACCATTTTTGATACGTTCCGGTACGGATATGGCAGTGCGATCTCGGTCTTTATCATTGTGGAGTGTCTGGTGTGTACGATCCTCATTAATTCATTGTTCAAAACGGAGTAGAGGGAGGCATAAGGCATGAGTACCGTAGAAGTCATGTTGCAAAAAGCCCAAGCCGAGGTCCATCTCCGGACCGATCGGGAAAGTGTTCCTGCAAGCGTTTCTGATCCTCGTTGCGATTGTGCAGATCTACCCGCTCATCTGGCTGGCGCTGTTTTCCCTGAAGGATAACAGTGAAATCTTCAGCGGTGATGTGGCCGGGTTACCCAAAGCGTTTTTGTGGAGCAACTACACCAAAGCAATGTCCGACGGCCATGTGCTGACCTATTTTATGAATAGTGTGTTGGTTACTGCGGCCTCCATTGTCTTGGTACTGATCTTGTCCTCCATGACGGGATACGCAATCACGAGAATGAACTGGAAGCTCAGCGGGTTCACGATGACACTTATTTTGCTGGGCATGATGGTGCCGATTCATGCGGCGCTGCTGCCATTGTTTATTATTTTGAAAAATCTGAGCCTGCTCAACAGCTACTGGTCTCTGATCATTCCCTATGTGGCATTTGGCATTCCGATGGCGGTATTCATTCTAGGCAGCTTTTTCAAAGGTATCCCGAGAGAGATGGAGGAGTCGGCGGTTATCGACGGCTGCGGCATATACCGGACGTTTTTCTCCATTATCCTGCCGCTTGTGCGTCCGGCCATATCAACTGTAGCGATCTTCACATTTCTGTCTTGCTGGAACGAGCTGATGTTTGCGGTCACGTTTATCAATAACACGGCTTACCAGACATTGACGGTGGGCATGATGTCGATGGTGGGAACGTACATTACGCAATGGGGCATCATTGGTGCGGGACTGATGATTACGACGGTGCCAACGGTAGTCATCTATCTGCTGTTGAACAAACAGGTGCAGAAGAGCATGATCGCAGGTGCGATCAAAGGTTAGCTGGAGGCTGGACTGGAGGGCGTGGCGGTAGAAGGGATTGCTGCTTGCTCGCTGTGCTCTCTTTCTGGTAGATATCTTCTTGATTCGGGATTTCGCAAGGTGTGATCTCTGGACTGGACCGCGGCCTATGGACATGGAATAATAAGGGTGATGTAGCCAGTCAGTTGCAGAGAGGGGTCATTATAGTATGGTCAATATCGAGATGGTAGTGCAGGAGTCTGTTCGGGAAAAGGTTGTGGCGTTCACGTTTGATGATGGGCCGCATCCGGTGTACACACCTCAAGTGCTTGAGATATTCCGCCGTGCGGGTGGGCAGGCAACGTTTTTCATGATTGGCCAAGAGATGGAGACTCACCCGGAGATTGCGGCGGAGGTGCACCGTGAAGGGCATGAGATCGCCAACCATACGTACACGCATCCGGACCTGACCAAGCTGACGCTGGAGGAAGCCGGGGAGGAGCTGCAACGCGCAGAACGTCTTGTTCAAGAAGTTACGGGGCAACCTGCCCGCAGCTTCCGACCGCCGTATTTTGGCGTAAACGATGATATACTGTCTCTGGCAGCGGAGCGTGGATATCGTACGATTGGTGCGGTGAACGGTGATGCGAAGGATTGGGACAATCCCGGTGTTGAACACATTCTGGAGCATACCCGGTCTGCGGTGAAACCTGGCAGCGTGCTCATATTCCATGACGGGTACGGGGATCGTTCCCAGACGGTGGAGGCAGTTCGTGTGCTGGTGGATGAGCTGGTCGCGGAAGGGTACCGTTTGGTGACGGTGAGTGAGTTGTTGGAAATAGCTGACGGCGTTTTGACGGGGGACTTTGATTGTTACGGATATCCCCGTACAGAAATGTGGATGCGAGGAAGAAATTCACCTCGCGGATGGCGCGTTAATGGCAGGCTATGCACGATTGCTGGCTTCACACAAGATTGTTGGCAACGTCACCGTCTCATTAATGGATTTGGAAAAGAACTTCTCTATGCAGGATTTCTTTCCCAAAAGCGCCACTTTGTAATTAGTCAATTTTTATAGGATGAAATAGGGATGCTGCTATATGCAGCATCCCTTTTTTGTTCCTAAAAACAGGGAGGAAATAGATATGATCAAAAAAGTTTCGATTCGCCTTTGCCAAAGCTTTATTTTTGGCGGGTTAGCCATTGTTGATGTTGCTGGCGAAGAGATCTGTATTGACTTTGATGTAGCCACAGGTGGTCCTGAATTGATTGTGCTTGTGGGTGGACGTGGAAAAGCAAATAAAGTTGAAGAGTCTGTTGCCGCTCACTTTGAAGAAGAGCTCCTAGAGCTCTTAACAAACATAACGTGCTGCAACGAATCGGCGACTATCTCATTTCCGCTTAAAAAGTCAAACAGGGAGGTTCTATAGATATGGATTCCAATTGGTTATATCGTTTATGCCTTAACTGGAGATGGACTTGTTGATATTGATGTTGTTCCGCTTGTACCAGTCAACGTGATGGAGCTATCAACCGCGGAATTGTTCATTTGGTCTTCATTGATCAACGAACAGTTACAGGACCGTGGCTTTCATCGTGAGGATATGGTTTTATTCGCTGCCGGCCGAAGCTATCGCGGAATACTCCCCGTTGGCACTACCATCGGTCAAGGCTTTCGGATTGGAGCGTGAGCCACATGAATATTCGTTACATCGCCTTCAAATGGCATGTGGATGCCAGGATTGATGCAGTTAAACCTATCATTGAGCAGCTCACCTTCCGCCCAAAAGGACAGAATAACTGGGTTAGGAAGATTAACGAACATACGTTGGAAATTGAACATCGCGTTCGGATGAGCGATCAGGAAAGGTCCTATTTTTGGATACGGTTTTCCCATCCTTCTGGCAATACAGATAAGACGGCACTAACCCGCGCGCTGTCAGAATGTTTTTTCGCAATGAATGGTCATTTCAAAACATATGTAAATTGGCTGCAAGTAGCCTTTGATAGGGATAAGATACGCACCGTTTTAGGTTATACAGAAAAAACATCAAACATATGGACTAAAACTGTTGATAAGCAACTCGGTTTTACCGTGTATCCCATTCAGGATTACTATCTATTTGAAGTCAAAAACCTGGATATCCGGAAAACAATTAAACATCAACAATACGCCGTATGGATCGATGAAATTACATATAACTTAACGGGGAAAGAGCAGCCAGACGATCAAATAGGATTCGAACTGGTTGGATAGTTATTTAAACAAAAGTTGCGAGGAGGAATCTGTAATGACAACCGAACTATCTGACGCACAACATGGCAATATCCTAACTTATGTAGCGGCATTGCCTGGAGATATTGGCCAAAATATCTTGTTGTGCGTTGAAAAATGGGTGAACGGAGAGCAGGCTTTCGGGTACCCCCACCCGGTGCAGGTATGTAGTAATGTTCAAGCCATGCACAGCCGCCAGCCGATTCTAACAGATCAGCAGTGTCTGGATTTACAGATCTTAAAAATGCATTTAGGCCAAGCAGTCTAGACGCTCAATCTGGTGAACATATAAAAATCATTATTGGAGGGTTACAGATGAAAAATGTAGCTGAATATAAAGGACAATTGATTGTGGCCATTTCTGGATTAAACGGGGTTGAACTTGCCAAGGGTAGAGTCGTTGCTACGGCTGGATCCGACAGGATTTTTGTTTTACAAGAATCCGGACAAGAAGTACCTGTGACGGTTCATGAGAACACTATGATAGTTGGAGGCGCTGGAGCAACAGAAAGCTGCACAGGAGATGAAGCCTGTACCCAAGACTTATAGAAAAAAGAGACCTTCTTTCTGGTCCAACTCTTCTTCTCATAAAACCAAGCTATTAAAACAAACCTCATCCAAACAAATGAAGCGTTGCTCCGATGCAATGGTACCGGAAAAACTCGCTATAAGCATATTCAGAATGGTGTTTGTTTTATGTGCAAAGGCAGCGGGAAAGTAAGAACGTACCGAAGCAAGGCTTCATATGACGGTAGGTTTCGCTTGAATAGCATTATTCAGTTCATGCACGCCGTGGCAGTCCACAGCCTTTTGGGTCCTAAGAGTCGTTACCGTTGACGCGGTAAGGCTCTTTTTTCTATATGGCCGAACCCAATCTCCATATAAATAGGTTGGCGCCTGATGGTGAGTTATTTATAACTAAATTTCACAAATTTTAAGGGTATATTCAACCAACCGATTGCATGGATAATAGCGCGCAGGAGCAATCCTAGGCTTTCGGTTCTTATTGATACTTACCTTCATTTCTGTTCAATTTCGAAGAAACGGATCAGTTTAAAATACAGAGCTAGATTTAAATAGCTTGATTATAAATAGAAGCCAAAAAACGATAAAAATGTTATAATAAAATAGAACAAATGTTCCTGTTTAGGTTGTAAAATATTTCTTTGTTTTCCCTACATATGTAGAAAGTATATTTAGAAAGGAGTGGTTTTCGAGTTGGAAAATCAGCAAACAGTATACGAGCGATATAGGAAAGAGATTTATCGAATTGGTTGGAGAGTGCAGTATAGAGCAAAAAATAAAATATCGTGAGTTACCAATTTTTGAAGATGAGTCAATAAAGGGGGATTTTACGTCATTCTCTGAAAACAAAATTATGGCAGAACAACTCATTAGCTCTCTACCAGATATAGGGAATGATGTACTAAGTAAGATTTATTTAGAGGGTTACACAGAATCTGAAGTTGCTCTTAAACTAAACATTAGTCAGCAGGCGGTGAATAAATGGAAGAGAAAAATGTTGAACCTATTATCTCAGAAAATCAGTTCATAGAATTGTTGACTGCTGCAAAAAACAACGAGCCCGCAGCGATTTTGGAATTATTGAATTTATTTAATCCTGATATACAAAAATTAAGTCGATATATTTATCTACCACCAGAAGATGCTGCTTCAGAAATTATTACTGAGTTCCTTGAGTTTATTAAAAATGAAAGGTAGCTTATTTGTGATTAGGAGAGGAGGGAAGATCTTGTGGAAACAATTTCTCTTGAGAATTTAGGTGCTTTGATTGGGACGGTTGGATTTCCAAGTTTAATTGCTATTATTCTACTAAGAAGTGTCCTTGGGAATTTTAATCAAAGATTAGATGATTTAGATAAAAGATTAATACAACTTAATAAGTCAATTTTACTGGTAGATAAAACTTTAAATAAACTATCTAAAAATGATCTATCGGTGGTGAGAGAATTTGAGACAAATTCTTCGGATACTCAAAAAAATGAATATTTAATAAAAGAAGAAGATCATAAACGAGAGTTTCCGTTTATGATCTTCTTCTTAGTTATGTGATTTAATTTGTTGTAAAACCATTAAAGAGCCAACCATCATTATCTGAGCGAACAAAGTCGAAGTTTAACTCAATGTTACCTTCAGAACCTTTAGTGGTGATAACTTTAGCTAACGCTAGCATAAAGTGATTTTTATCTTTTTGGTTGTATCCTCTAAATTCAAGTTCTTCCAAACTTATTTCGTTAAGAAAGCAACTTCTGAGGTAGATTCTGCGTTCTTGAAAAGTATGGAATTGTTTTGTTGTGATACTTCAACGTCTGAGGAAGATAAGGATCAATATTACGCGTAGTCCTTAGTTTCCATAGCAGAAATTATTTTAAAAGTCAGATTGAGTGGTGGTAAAGATCCAGAAGCAGTAGGATGGCGGATACACGGACCTCAATAATTGTATTGGAAAGTATGATAAAATCCGGGTATTCACCTCACCTCTTTCTAATGTACAAAATAATTTTGATTTTTTTGTAACTTATTTGGGTATAAATCGTTTATATTGATAAATGGGAGGGATTTCAAGCATATGAAAAAAAGATTATTTTCTCAATCTTAACTACAGTTACAATTATGTCAGGAGTACTCGGATCAGCGTATTCAGCCGGTGTGATCAAATTGAACGTCAATGGAAGCAACTTACAAACTGATGTGGCTCCAAAAATGGACAAAAACCGTGTCATGGTACCCATTAGTTTTGTCTCCAAAGCCTTAGGTGCATCTGTCTCTTGGAACAATAAAACACAGACCGTTTCCATCAATACAACCGGTATCCCTTACGAAAATGTGTGGGATGAGAACATGAAAGATGTTGGACCTTATCAATTAGCAAGTATAAATAACACGGTACAGGTTTTCCTTACTGGAGTTGATATTGGAGATGAAGATCTCTTAAAGAAATCAACAACCACACTAGATTTGGATCGCTTGAAACAAGAACATTCTTCTATGGGACCAACCATGTTGTCTACTAAAATTCTGGATATGAAAACCCTTAAAAAAATCTAAATGGCCAAAGACCAGAGTATTTGGTCAGAGTAGGCATCCAAACGGGGGAGATGAACTTAAAGTAAGTCATTGGGATCTGACCGTAACGTTGGCTCCAACCGTCGATAATGGAACGACCATTTCTACTGGAGGAAAAATGGAATACGTAGTCAGCAAACGCGAAGTTGTAAAATCAACTGCAGTGGATGTTCAACGCGTATTTCCTGGATACACGCTAGGAACATCTAAATAGTGAAGGCAAAAGAAGCCGAGGCGACTAATTATGAGTCGTTTCGGCTTCTTTTCTAGAGTTCCAGAGTTCCTATTTGGTTTGGAACGCAATCAAAGCTGGGGTTGATAATCCTCCTGCTGATGCTGCAGTAATGGTCCGAGTAAGACTTTGCCCTGCCGATAATTTGACCTCAGCAATAAGGACACCTTCCTGATATTGAATTTTACCCGCGACTTTATCCGGAGGACTAGCTAGATTGGGTACTTTGTATGTTACATTGTCTCCGCTCCATTTCACGGCTCCACCGTAAGGTTTTACGCGAGATCCCATGTAGATGCTAATTGTTTTTTCGGCGGTTGTTGGATTTGAAAGATTGACAGTGAGCGTATATTTCACACCATAATGACCTTTGTTACTGGCTGCTGCGTTCGTACTGTCGTACGAAGCCGCTTGGGTCATCAAGTTATCGCTCTGTCCATTACTCATATTGTAGTATCTCCATCCACTACCTGCAGTGTAGCTTACACTACTTGCAATTTCAGCGAAATCCCAGGAACCACGAGGATGGACTGAATCATTACCACCTGTGAAGTAGGAAATAATCGGGGTTTGGTTCAGTCTCAGATCTGCTGTGGTACTTGTTGCAGCAACCGAACGCAATCGATATGACATAGCAGTAGACGTCGTATTGGTGACCGTAAATTCGATGAGGCCACCAATCAACTGGTTATTAGGCACGATCCACTCTTTAATAACCCCCAGTTTACCCGCTGGTACAGAGGTATCGGTTGGCGTGATTGCATCCATGGTGTCACCCACCAAAGCAGCTGCAGTACATCTACCCTGTTCAACGAACGAAGTAATCGGCGCAATGGTACTTTTTACGTTATGAATGGAGTATGCGGAAGCATTATTGTTACCGATTGTGATCCCATACTTCATGCTGGAGCCTCTATTATTAAGGTGCCATACAAACATGCGGTATTTTACAGAGGTTTTGCCGGAAGCAGTATCATGCCATAACGTACAGTATCCATCCTTAAATGGCGTATTTGCATTGATGGTTTCATGGTTATCCGAAATAACAAACCGAGTATCTGTTTTCGCTTTAGTTCCTACCAGTTGGTTTGGTGCAGACTCTGGAACAACAAATGAGACTTTGGTTTTCGGAATTTGATTACATGACATAGAGATATCCCCTTTATATAGATGTTTTCCACAATTGTTTAACTTCATGGGATAAAACTGTCTAGTGTATCCCTCACTAGTGCAGCTATGAGTAGAAGTTAATCATTCTGTGAGAAGAGTTATTCACTCTTCACTATGTAGGAAATTATCTAAGAAGATATACAACCTAATTGATATTCTTTCGTAAAGTATTTTTAGTGTATGCCATCACCTTGGTAAGAAGCACAAGTGAAATGAGGAATTGAGTGTAAAGATATAACAGAAATTAAAGAAGAAGCCGACCTACTTGATGGCTGAATTTATTCAAACAACCAGCACAGTAGTTCCAACTTGCGGTATAAAGAAATGAGATGGATCTGGTGAGAAGGGATTTAAATTTGAGTTTGTGCGGACCTTTAGTATGGTTGGCAACCGTTTTAATTGCTTCAAGATAATAACATCCCAATCAAGGGTATGAAGGGACCTAAATAGTTCGATCTGTAAACTGTACAAGAGAAACAAGAGAATTTTTGTAGTATTCTTAATGCTATAAAATAGTTTTGAGGTAGTTATAGCGTGTAAAATGCCTAGAACCAAGCGGCCAGCATATATCCAGCGACAAATGGTTTTGAAGGAGACAGTACATCAGCATGGATGCGGAAACGTATATATAGAAGAAATAAAGGAAAGCTGTGCAGCCTTAAGTTGAAAAATCTAGACACGACACAAAAAGATTAAGAACGATTAGGTTCTTAATCTTTTTGTGTTATGAATTAAATAGGAGGGAGGGTCATGGCAAAGCTGTTAATGCCGTTCGCAATTACGCGGGCACACGTTTGTTTATTGGCAACCAACATATTGCGATCCGATGCTGTATCAATAAACAGCATTTTAGGTAGAATAGCCCATGCTCGGGTGTTCTTAGGATCGATAACATGAATATTGGATCCGCCACGTTGGCTCGGTGCTTTCTTCACCCCACGATTGGTCTTGCCCAGTGCGGCAACCAGTGCATTGTTGACGGCGTTAGCCAATGAAGTGGTGTAGCTGCTTGCATTATCGTGGGTCCATGTTTCGATACCTGTACCCCCACCGGCATTAATGTGGAGACTTACATAAATGTCGGCCCCGAAATTGTTGGACCCCACAGCGCGATCCGGGTTTTCTGGATAGGTATCAGTGGAGCGACTCATCTGGACCGTAGCGCCGAGTTTCTCCAGTTCGGTCTTTAGAAATTTACCGATATCGAGTACGATTGCTGCCTCTGTGTACCCGCCACCTACAGCCCCTGGGTCTTTTCAGCCATGTCCGGGGTCAACGAAAACCTGTAACCATTAAGTGTCATAAAAGAATGTATCCTCTCTGCTAATCATTTATTTGAAGTGGTTTATTTCCTCTTCACTATGTAGGAAAAGTAAAGTGTCGTTATACAACCCTAATTTAAAAATTGTCCATACAATGGCCTAAGCGCTTTATGTAAAAAACTAAACTACTGATCCTAAAAGGATAAAAGTATTATTGTGAATAGTTACATTCAAAATAACTCAGCACAATCTGTGCTCAATATTTAACAAAACATGTAATATACTTGATCTAAAGTGATGTATATCGTATGAAAATAAGTAATTTAATGTAATTATATTATTGAAGATAGAATTAATTTTTACATACTAATAAGGAGGAGATCTTTAATGATGATGAAAAAGAGTTGGTTTTCTTTTCTATTGGTATTGGTTCTGATGGGGGCATTTTCAAGTCAGGTGTTTGCTGCGAATGACCAAACAGGGACTGTTGTTACAGGTGGTACGAAAGAGAGTAGTCCAATTATGGGACAACATCAATACGGGGAACTGGAAGCTGTTCTCCATAGCGGGAACTATAGGGTGAATGTAACACTACAGGAAATTAAATCAGGCACTTGGGTAAGTATGTATACACTAGTTGCAACTCCTTCAAACCCTAAAGTTAAAACACACTATTATCTAGAAGGGGTAAGCAGTATAGACTAATAGTTGAGACTTTGAGTAGCGGTTGGGGTCACCTTTATAATTATATACCTTAATTAACTTTAGTTCTGGCAGTCGACAATTTCTCGACTGCCTTTTTAAGTCCCTCTACGAAACTACGTTATACCTACATCCTAATTAACGTTATCTATAATTGAATCATTCAATGACTGATACATAATCACCTAAAGTTTCTTTCTATAAATTTACAACTGACTTATCCTAATGTATACTAAATCTATTAAAAGATTCATTAATTTTCTTTGTCACATTAAATGAGACAAAGAGGGAGTATGCTAAGTTATTAGCCTATAAATTAAGGGCTTGTATTAGGAGACTTAACACGGAACACACGTGTATTTAAGTCTCCTTTTTGCGTCCAAAAACAGGAGGATTGTCTTTGCAACATGCAATCACAATCAAAAGAAATTAGGTTTTATTTGTAAACTAGTAAGAACCACATGCAATCCCAGCCGGCTGGCGGAGAAAAAACCTCCCGCCTACCGCGGGAGAGTATGGAGGTAATAAATATGAATCAGCTTTCACTTTTCGACTATTTTCCAAATCAAAATGCAGTCTTATCTGCAAATGCTCTAGTACCTGCAGAAACAAAGGGTTGGGCTCATAGGAACTCGAAGAATTCCTATGTTTATGATGTCGGGGAAGAATTACTTGGTGCAAAAAAACACTTGAGTCAACAATCCAGAGTTGATTGGTCCAAGATTGAAGAGAATCCTTCGGTGGCATACCAAATGGTCTGCAAGAATGAATTACTAAAGGATTTTGATCTAAGAAGTCTACAGGCTGATGGATTTACTTCTGAAGCAGCCTTCGCGATTAAATTGATATGGGCACGAGTGTGCCAGCATCCGGAGGATACACCACAAAAGCGGGCGGACTATATTAAGGGCATAAGAGCACTACAGTCCATCTTGTCCGGAGCCAAGGATGAGGATCGCATGAAGAAAGCTTTTCAGATGCTTAAAGAAGCTTTGTATCAAGCTCGACTTTCAACCTATTCCCATAGAATTGATGAGCAACCTGAATTGGTTCGTTCTCAATTTTGGCTCGCATTGGGAGATCGATTTCAATCACTGTTCTATAGTACTCGGCGCGGCCGTCCTGGCTTGTACAACTTGATTCAGAAAGCATTTTATTCTGAACAGGGTAAGGACTGGAATTGGCTGAACACAAGTAGAGTGAAAAAGACAACCATTAAAGAGAATAAAGAAAAGTGGGAACGGCTCGTTCCTGAAGAGGTAGTCCGAAAATCCAATGAAGCATCTGGAGTTAATAAACCGGATGACCTAATCGATATCTTTGGTGTTAGAGGGGTTCAGTTTGGTAATTGGGTTCAGGATGTCGCTGGGAGGTATCATGTTTTAAGTTGTGGCCACGCCCTAAACGATCTGGTGGGCCTGTTAAAACCAATGTTATTACAGCCATTAGTACCTGGTGAGATTAAAAAGATTGGAAGTCCAGCATTAAGTGGGACGGATTTAGAATATTAATTCACTACGATAATGGTAGGGTACGTGCATATACAAGACATGGAACTGAAGTAACTGAACGCTTTCCGGAGCTTCAAGAAAAAGTTATCAGTTAAAACGGCCATCCTGGATGGAGAATGCATCGCTTTTGATGTTACTCAACCAAAAGATCAGCCACCGAAGATCTGGTGGGACGATGCAATGACCCGTTTTCACACGAAAAAGTCTACCGCCGTCAAATCAATCTGTAAAACCTTAAAAGCTCATTTTCCGATATGGGACGTCTTGTGGGTCGATGGCCAGTCGGTAACAACGATGACATTTGATAAGAGGCGTGAACTTCTTCAGACGTTGTTAACCCCATCTGAGACAATATCCATAACACCTTTGTATGATGATGGTCTCCAGCTCTTCTTAGGAGTAAAACAACAAGGCTTAGAGGGCATAGTTCAGTACAACAGTGATGCGCCATATTTTTTAAATTCAAGACCCAAGAATGTAATTACAAAAATAAAGGCATATCAATATGTAACTTGCCAGGTCTCAGCAACTCGAAAAGGAGCATTTGGCTGGGGACTACAATTGAATGGTAAATACGTGGGGGTACTTGAATTTCCACCACATAGAGATATACTATCTAAGTTTCATCATGTATCAAAGAAACTTTGTAAGAAATGAGAATAAGAATTGGATTTATCTTGAACCAGTTTTAA
The DNA here is from genome assembly GCA_022836915.1 of Paenibacillus sp. OVF10. Lineage (GTDB taxonomy): Bacteria > Bacillota > Bacilli > Paenibacillales > Paenibacillaceae > Paenibacillus. The sequence continues at coordinate 883,086 of CP094668.1, forward strand.
GTTGCAAAGTTCGATTTCAGTGCTTTACCCAAGATGGTAAACTCAGATCACCAATAATAGAGGAACTAGTTGATTTAACTGTAGCATAACGAGGTGCGGAGCCTGTGAGACTAACAAATTCCCACCTGTACCTATAACGAATTCTATAGTGAGGTGTATTCGTATGTGCGGCAGATTTACAATTATAGATCCCATTGAAAGCATAATGGAACGATACTTGGCTTCAGACGTTAAAGGCTTTGATTATCGTCCAAATTATAATGTTGCCCCTATGCAGTTTATCGCGTCAATCATTGCAACCAGTAATGGTAATCGCTTAGGTTCACTCCGGTGGGGCTTGGTACCATCATGGGCTAAAGATGACAAAATCGGATCTAAGATGATAAATGCACGAGCTGAAACGCTAACCGAGAAACCTGCATTTAGGCGGCTGGTCAGTACCAAGAGGTGCATCATTCCCTGTTCAGGTTTTTATGAGTGGAAAAAGGATGACTCCGGAAAGCAGCCAATACGAATCTTAATGAGAGATGGCTCCATATTCTCCCTTGCCGGTCTGTATGACACTTGGTTGGATCCGGACGGAAACAAATTATCAACGTGTATTATCACCACCGAGCCTAATATTCTTATGGCTGAAATCCACAACCGTATGCCGGCCATTATTAGACCGCAAGATGAAGCAGAGTGGGTTAAATAGGGAAACGGACAAAAAAAGCGTTTTAGGACTTCTTAGACCGTTTGCATCCGAAGAAATGCGTGCATACAAGGTTGACTCTTCAGTAGGTAATGTTAAGAACAATGATAAAGAGTTAATCCGAGAAGTTTCATAAAGAAATAGTAAAACGTTAGGACGGCGATAGTCGTCCCTATTTGTCTGTCTCCGGAAGTATGAGCCCCCTTGGCACGTACCGCGGATCGTGGCCGAGTAAGTAAGGGAGAGACTCATGTCACGCTGTTTTCATCCGATCTGAAAGATTGGTCTTGACGATAAACTTAATATCTATTCAGAATCTTTGCTGGAATTTTAGAATGATATCCCTGAGAGAATGTTTTTCAGTGCATAATTTTAATTCATCGGATTAAATATTCCTCAAAATCAATATCTTTGCCAAATAGGAAATTTAAAGCGAAAATCAGAGATTAAATAGTTTTTTTCGGTTGAAAAATGATACAATAACAATTGTATTACATTTTATGGGAGAGGTGAGATATATTATTACTAAAAAAACTTTTCAGCGTCTACTGATCTCATTCGTAAGCTTATTATTCCTTTCAATTATTGCAATGTTGATTATATTCTACATGGATGATAAGCAAGGAGCTGAGCTTCCGTTAGCTCTATCATTAGGAGAATCGATGATTGTATTTTTACTAGGTTCTTTGTTTATGTTGTATCCAATTCTTATTTTAGCTTTTGCAGTACCATTTTTAATTCTTAAGTATTATGAAGTGAACATAATGATTCGCGCTCTGGTTTACTTGGTTACAGGCGTGATTTGTATGATTACACCTACTCCTATTGAGAAATATGATTATTTCTATATAGTGATCGCCCTAATCTTTGCTTTGATCGACTTCACCTGGTCAAGAACAAGTATGGCGAAAGACTGATGATAGATACCAAACTTTTTAATAATAATGTGGTTGTAACTCTCTCTTAATTTTCACCCTATATATGCAAGGGTAAAATTAAAAAATGAGGAGAGAAACAAAATGGCAAACTATGAATACTATTCTTGGAAACACATTCCTGCTGCGATTGTGACACAACACATCATTAAAACTCCGTTAAGCAACATTAAATCGGAAACGGTTCTTCGGCCATTGAATAAGACCACATATGTGGGCATTAATGGCGGATTTTTCGAAGCAACCCAAGGTTATAGCGTCCCACCAACGGGAGGCTCCTCGATTATTTACGTCAGTGGTGAAGAAAACCAGACTGTTACCTATGAAGGTAGAACTCTTAAAAAGAACTATTTGTCTAATACAGGGGTAAATGGTAACGAAATCTCCAGAAAGTCAGCTGTGTTTTATCGAGATATGAATGGCTCACTTAAAGCCACACATCTGTATGTTAAAAACGTAAATGAGGTTTATCAATACTATCCGAAATCAGTAGTAGAGATGGTGATTGGAGGTAATGATTACAATCTCGAGAGTTGGGGAGGGTCCTCAATCAAAGGAGAGCTTGGATATTATCTGTCAATTCCAAGAACTATCTTGGCTTGGAAAAACAACGATGCATACCTAATCGCAGGTCAGGGGAGCGTACCATTCATGCGGGATATCATGGATGATCTCGGTTTGAATGCTGTAAACTCGATTATGTTGGACGGATCGGGATCAACCCAAATGCAAATTGGTAATCCGAAAAGTAATCCAGTTGACAGTAACCGTTATGTCTATAACATGATTCGGGTGAAAACAACCTAATAGCTACAATACCCTTGCTCATTAAATAAGCTGCCAACATGGCAGCTTATTTTCTGTCGAAGGCAAGAGCAGACCAAATTCAGACTGGAGACAGTTTAATGAAAGTCACATTCTTCATATTTCAGTAAGCTCGAAGTTTCCAGAGCTGTTTATCGAGAGTGATAATCAAATTACATTCGCTAGTTCAGTAAACTATAGATCCACTTTGATTAGTAGGAATACACATCTGGCGATGACCGAGGAACGGATTATTACAGCGGCCGTCATTACAACAGGAGAGAAAAATGATGGTAAACAACTGCAGGAATTAATCCAAAAAAGCAAAGCAGCTGGCATGCAGGTGAAGACCGTCATTGGAGACGCAGCTTATTCCGAAAAGGATAATATTGTATATGCTAATAAAAATGATATTGAGCTTATAGCGAAACTCAATCCACTCATTACGCAAGGCAAACGTAAGAAGGAAGAGGGGTTCCTGTTTAATAAGGACGCAAGGTTGTACGTGTGTCCAGCTGGGCATACGGCCCTCCGTAAGGCACGGCAAGGCAAGAAAGGTGTGAGCGCAAACCAAACAGACACCTATTATTTTGATGTAGAGCGATGCAAGCGTTGTCCACTAAAGGAAGGTTGCTACAAAGAAGGTGCCAAAAGCAAGACGTATTCCGTTTCGATTAAATCCGAAGAACACTCCGAACAAATGGCATTTCAAGAGACAGAATATTTCAAAAAGAAATCCAAAGAGCGTTACAAAATTGAAGCGAAGAACAGTGAACTTAAGCATGGACACGGGTATGATACAGCCACATCCTCGGGTTTGCTTGGCATGCAATTACAAGGTGCAATGACCATATTTGCTGTAAATTTAAAACGAATATTGAAGTTAGCAGAGTAAGGAGAACAGAGAACGCAGCGAATAATGCCAAAAAAGAAGACATTCATCCCAATACTTGGGTGTGAATGTCTTCTTTTTTGGCTAAATGTTATCCACTACTTGAAAAGCCAAGTTCTTCAGTGGCCTCCTCTAACGTTGGCTCCTTTTAAGTTTGCCTCATGGGAATAGCATTAATCACCACATGTTCAAATGTAGCGATTTAGCGGAAATCCGCAAATATGATTAATCAATGGTGTAGATGGACCACATACCTTCATTATTCATCCGGATTGCGTACATCATTTTAACTTCTTCAATCGTTTCTGTATTCGATTCTAAACGTTCCCCAAGGACTGTAACATGCACTTGGTTTTTGATTGATTCACTTTTTTCAATGCTTTCAATTGTTGAAAAATGATATTGGAATTCTTCACTATAATACCCATCCAAAGCATCAGCCAATTTTTCGGTGACAAATCCGGATCGGTACAAATTGTGGTCATGCTCAACAAGTCCTTTTAAGTTCAATTTAAGTACATCGAGAAGAGGGGATTGGTCTTCCGTCAGGAGGATTCAGCCTCTTTAAAATCAATATCAATAGCTGGTTTAAAATTTGCTGAAGACTCCGTTTCAGCCTCAGGAGTTTTAGAAGTATCAGGTAATGAATTCTGAGTTGTATTCGTTGGTTCTTCGGTTGGTGAGTTTGTATCAACACAGGCCGTAAGAAGAATAAATGAAGTTAACAGCGCTGTTAACGCAAATGATTTTAGCATGATATCCCGCCTTTAAGTAATTTATATAGATAAAGACGCTACATTGATGGAAAAAGTTACAATTTATTATTCAAAAGGAATAGGAAAAAGGAAATCATAAAGCGATTTCCCTTTGAAAAACCGAAGTGATTAAGACCAAGTTGCCCCGTTGACAGTGATGATACTGTACACAAGACGAGGTCCACCAGAAGTGTAGTTTGTACCATCTGGTTTTTTAGCACGAATTTGTGCCGCCGTACTGCCATCCAGCATAATAGCATCTGTACACCCGAGAGACTTCATGATACCTCTTGCTTCTAATGGCGTACAATCATTAGCCTTACTCATTACAGCCAAAACAATTTTACCACCTTTATATCCGATGGCAGCACGTTTGTTGTTGCCGAAATCAACCCCGCCTTTTTCATCTTTTACCAGGTTATTGAATGCAGTTTCGCTTGAAACAGTTTCTTGAAGTTTGAGACTAATGCCTCCAATAGCCCATTCAATCCAACTAGCAGGGGTGGACATGTCAGATAATTTGTTAATCACGAATACATTTGCTACTCGGGAAGTACCGGCATTTGGCCTCGCACAAACCAGCGTGCCCCGTTTATACGATGCATTTGTAGAAGCATAGTTCCTTACCGGGCTACCTCCTTTAGAAACTGCAATGCCGTGGACATAACCAGTACTGTCATCAAAGAAAGTGCCATTAATGCCATACTTAGTGGAAGCGGTCAGGTTTTTACCGCCCAAATCCTCAATTTGAATCGTAGACATGTCCGCTTCAATGTAATCCACCGTAATTCCATTCCATGTCGTTTGTCTGTACTTTGCATCAGCCATTTATATCATCCTTTTTCCTATATTTTGATGAGGTGAAATCGCGGGAATCAACTTGAAGATTGCCATTCCCCGACAATCTCTGTTGCCGATTTCCTTCTCACTTAATAGGTAAAATGGAAAGACATCATACAACCGTTAAAACAATAAATTCAACTGAAAAGATAATTGATCTAGCGAAAAAGGATCCTACATGAGACAAACTTTATTACTATATTCATACAAAGTCGCCGCGTAGCGGCTTTTTTGTTTTCAATTTTACTGACACGTATTTTAATACTTAGGACAGGCCCCAGTAGATGAATTTGAGTAATGAAATAAAGAGGATAAGTTTTAGCTAGAAAGGAGTACAATTACAATGAGTCTTAATTATATATTCAATTAAAATAAACGATTCCCCTTTGCTATAGCTGAGGTAGGCTGTTATTATAACAAGGTATTTATGTCCTTTCTAAAGACTATTCAAATATACTAGGGATCCCTTGGTTAACTATAATCAAGGACACATCGCTGTAATAATCCGCTAAGGTAAATAATGCTGCAGTTATGGATAGTAATGCAAGCAATAAAATCAAACGAGATTAAATAGAACGGGCCTATCATTCTGTGGAATGACAAGGTCCTTTTTCGTTTGGGAGAAGTGTAGTGGCTCAGTAAGCAGATATCCTCCCAAGCATAATATTACGAGAACATTATCCTAGTCATCCTGCAAATATCGAATTTGGTAAAAGGAAATATTACAGAAGAGAAAATCATATATTTAGTAAGCGATATGATCGATTTTGAGTAAGTTTTCTATCTATGACGGGGATCGAGAAAACTAAGAGTTCTACTGCGTATTTTGCTTACCATCCTAATCTACTTTATAATAATAGGCTAAACTAGACGATGTCAGGAGGAAACAATGGACTTTATCAGAAATCAACTAGAAGAACTCGGCATGAGTGAACCCTCCATTGGATACCTTTCGAATGTGATTATGATTATTTTTATCGCGCTAATCTCGGTAATGGCGAATGTTATTGCCAAGCGAGTGGTACTGAAGACGGTGCATCGTATCGTGAGTAACAATCGTTTCAAGTGGGGCCACATCGTGGTGCAGAAAAATTTATTTCAGAAGCTGTCACATCTCGTACCGGCCATTATTATCTATTATTCTGCTTATATTTTCTCGCCCTATCAGGCTTTGATTGAAAAATCAGCTATGACGTACATGATTGTCATCATGATTACGGTTCTGAATGCTCTGCTGAATGTCTTCGATGATATCTATCGTACCTATGAGGTATCGAAGATTCGCCCAATCAAGAGTTACATTCAGGTAGCCAAGATTGTCCTGTTTATTATCGGGGGTATTATCGTCATCTCCAGCCTGATTGGACAGAATCCTCTTATTATCCTCAGTGGACTTGGGGCGTTATCGGCGGTATTAATGCTCGTATTCAAAGACTCGATTCTGGGCCTCGTGGCCGGTGTACAGCTATCGTCGAACGATATGGTGCGTGTCGGTGACTGGATCGAGATGCCAAAGTATAATGCGGACGGTGACGTCATCGACATTACTTTGAATACGGTAAAAGTTATGAATTTTGATAAAACCATTACGATGATTCCAAGCTACGCCCTCATTTCGGACTCGTTCCGTAACTGGAGAGGCATGCAGGTATCCGGCGGCAGAAGGATTAAGCGGAGTATCTATATTGATATCAGCAGTATCCGTTTTTGTACGGAAGAGATGGTGGCTGAATTTGAGAAAATCCACTACCTGACTGATTATGTCACGGCAAAATTAAGGGAAATTCAAGCATACAACATGGAGCACGAGGTGAATACCGAAAGCAACGTGAACGGCAGACAACTGACAAACGTCGGTGTATTCCGGGAGTATATCCATCAATATTTGAGGAATCATCCAAAAATCAATAAAGATATGACGATGATTGTGCGCCAATTAGCACCGGAAGATCGCGGGCTGCCTCTGGAAATCTATGCATTCAGCAATGATATCAACTGGGGGGTATACGAGAACGTTCAGGCGGATATCTTTGACCATATCTTCGCGGTGGCGCCAACATTTGGACTGCGGGCCTTCCAGAATCCAACCGGACATGACATTGTGCAACTGAAAGAAAACAAACAATATTCGAGCGGATATTGAGATCCGAAGCACCGTAAAGGTGCTTTTTTTATTTAAAAAGTGACATATTTACTATTTACAAAAATGGAAATTATTTATAGTATGTTTATATGGGTTTGATTTCCATATTCTATTTTTTCTTTATCTTCTCAATCATATGGATATACAATGTACCGCTTTGATTATTGGAAAATTTGATGGAGGTGAGCTTCGTGGCACGTGTGTTAGTTGTGATGATGCCTGCAGAAGGGCATATCAATCCGTCGCTCGGGTTAATCAAGGAGTTGATAGAGAGCGGAGATGAGGTCGTCTATTGTTGTACTGAAAAATACCGGACGAAGATTGAAGCGTTAGGTGCTCAATTTAAAGCTTACTCCTTCAACGAGGCAACCCTGCTCAACAACCCCAATATGAAGCCATTTGAAATCAAGCATCCGTACCAATTCTTATATATGATTTTGAAAAAAATAATTCAACGGTTTATTCCGGATGTTCTGAATCTGATCGAAAATGAAACCTACGATTATATTATTTTTGACTCCTTAATCGGCTGGGGCGGACAAATTTTGGGCGAAAAGCTGGGGATACCCACGATCTGCTCGACCAGTACCTTTGTTTTTGTAGAGCCTCTCGGGTCAGGTAGTCATAATCTGAAGGATGACAATGAGGAGGTCCAGGAGCTATATAACGGCATTATGGAAATGTCTCAACAATTAGCTTCCCGGTTCAATGTGGCTGCGCCTTCTCTGGCGGAACTTTCAGGGCATCCAGGACAACTGAAGATTGTCTATACAAGCCGCTATTTTCAACCCATGGGGGACAAGCTGGACGACAGCTTTGTGTTCACTGGCCCGTCCATTATTCCTCGTAAGGATGCGCCAGCTTTTGCAAATGAATCTCTGCATGCTCTTTATAAGCAGGTCGTTTATATTTCGATGGGAACCATTTTAAATAAAGATCTCGAGTTTTATAAGCTTTGCTTTACGGCCTTTCGTGATTTGCCTGTGCAGTTTATTTTGTCTTCTGGGAAGAATACCGATTTGGAGCCCATTGCTGAGCTCATTCCTGATAATTTTATCATCAGGCCCTATGTCCCCCAACTGGAAGTGTTGCAGTGTGTAGATGCTTTCCTGACACATGCAGGCATGAACAGTGCAAGTGAGGCTTTGTATTACAATGTACCGTTGATCATGCTCCCGTTAACCTCGGATCAGCCTCGTGTAGCAGGCCGGATACAGGAGTTGGGCGCGGGAGTAATCTTGGATAAAAATAACCTGACGCCTGACATACTGAGAACCGCGGTGTTAGAGGTGCTCAGCAATGATTCCTACAGGGAACATGCAGGAGTGATTGGGAACACACTGCGTGATGCTGGCGGGTATAAGCGGGCGGCTGCTGCCATCAAAGAATTTTTGGGCAATCGACCTTTATCAGCCACGACTATCTCTTCCCTTGAATGAAGAGGCGACTTTCCTCTTATTAGAGAGGTTGACTTACCGTGTGAACAGAGCGAGAGGTCGAAGGGATTCTCGATGATGGTGTACAATTGATTCAAGCGCTTGAGGAAAGGTTAGAGATAACCGAGAGCACATGTCATTTTGTCGCATTAAAATAGGAAGCAGACCTTTCACAAAGGAGAGTTCCCACATGAATCATACAATCCCTGGATACACATTGAACGATGGCTTGAAAGTACCGGCAATTGGATTTGGTACCTATAGTTTAAAAGGTGAAGAAGGCGTTAAATCGATCGCGTCCGCAATGGATGCGGGTTATCGATTAATTGATACGGCGTATAACTATGAGAATGAGGCAACCGTGGGCAGAGCAATCAAGCAAAGCTCCATCGCCAGAGAAGATCTGCTCATTTCCTCTAAGCTGCCGGGGCGTTATCATGCTCATGATAAAGCACTTGTGGCGATCCAGGAATCCCTGTATAGAGCGGATCTGGATTATTACGACCTGTATCTGATTCACTGGCCCAATCCGAAGAAGGACATGTATGTCGAGGCATGGCAAGCGCTAATCGAAGCCAAAAAGCGTGGATATATCCGATCCATTGGAGTGAGCAACTTCCTGCCTGAGCACAATGAACGCCTGATCAAGGAAACGGGGATAGCGCCGAGTCTGAATCAGATTGAGCTGCATCCGTTCTTTGACCAAGCCGATCAGCGGGAACAGGATACGAAGCATGGCATCGTGAACGAATCCTGGAGTCCGATTGGACGTGGCAATGATGCCGTACAGGATATTCTGAAGGATGAGAACATTCTTCGGATTGCGGAAACGCATGGCAAAACGCCAACCCAGATCATTCTGCGCTGGCATGTTCAGCTGGGTTCCATTCCCATTCCGAAAGCCGGCTCCTTGCAGCATCAGCAGGAAAATATCGATATATTCGATTTTGAGTTGAGCACAGAAGAGATGCAGGTCATCTCTGCATTTAATCGTCCGGATGGACGTTTGTGGGATCAGGACCCAAGCGAGTACGAAGAATTTTAAAGAACGACAAATGAAGGGCTGCTCTCATGTCAGATATGACAGGAGGCAGCCCTTTGTTGTTGAAGCATATTAAGCAATGTTGCAGTTTTTCATGTTGCGTAATTTCTGTTTACTGTTCCGCAGGGATACGGAAGGTCAGAATCTCATAAGGTTTGATATCAAAAGAAATCCGACCATTTTCCACGGCGCATTCCGCTTCGTTATTCTCGAGCAAATCACAAGCGTACGCCGTAGCACCTGCTCCTTCAGGCAATTGCAGGGAAGCACGGCTGCGACGGCCGTGTGCTTCATAGAGACGGATGATCATATCATCGTTGTTCTCGGCTTTTTTAATAACCTCCAGCACGACATTATCCTGATCGACTGATGCGAGTGACCACAACCCAGGCAACGTGCCGGTTTGCGATGCAATCTCACGAGCAACCAGAGGACGGTTGAGATCATAAGCGGCTTGGATGACACGTCCTTCACGGAAGTCGCCCTGATGCGGATAGAGGGCGTAGGTGAATACGTGCTGCTCTTTGTCGGCATTTTCATTCGGGTACGTTGCGCTCTTGATCAGTGATAGTCGCATCACCGAGTTATGAATATCATATCCGTATTTGCAGTCGTTCAGCAGAGCAGCACCGTACCCGTTCTCCGCCAGATCGGCCCACTTCTGCCCGCATACTTCAAACCGGGCTTGATCCCAGCTCGTATTACGGTGGGTAGCACGCTCAACGTTGCCGTACTGGATTTCGTAGACTGCTTTCTCACTCCAAATATCAAGCGGGAAAGCGGCTTTCAGCAGCAAATGCTCCTGCTTCCAGTCCACAAACGTACGGAAATCAATCCGGCGCGTATGCGCGTAGAAGATGATTGTCTGCTCAATGATCGAGTCCAGGAACTGTCGCTTCACTTGAAGCACGGAACGTACCGGCCCGCTTTCAACCCACTCCAATGACTGCAGATCATTAATCTCCCACATATGCTGTTCATAATAATCGTCAATGTTCCATGCCTCGTATTCCGCAGGTCGATCCTCGAACACTTGCAGCACGTTACCACGCTTGCCAGACTGAAGCAGCTCACGACCCTCCAGCTTGTCCCATACGGATGCGAACTCGGCACTTTCATTCAGGTGAATATCGTACCAAGGTGTATGGATATGGCGCCGATCAGCTTCCCACTGTGCAACCGAAACTCCCGCGACAAGCTCGTCTGTGAGATCCGGTGTGATTCGGAAAGATTTATACCCGGATGCAGGCACGTTCTCTGCAAGGAATACAAGTCCGCCTTCGGGAGTCCGCTGGCTTGGTACAGGGCGATCTCCATCGTAGACGGTTACTTTTCTTGCAAAAGCAGGCAGTTCAACCACATCCGTCCGTACAAATCCGGTGGTGTTAAATACCACAATGGCTTCGCCATCAGATGTAATTCGGCTTGCAATGCCGTTCAGCGCGCTGTCTTTCAGCTCATCCGTGACACGCAGGACTTCTTCATATTGCTCCTGGGAATCCACATATACCTGCTCAATGGAGCTGCCCGGGAGAATATCATGGAACTGGTTCAGCATCGTCAGCTTCCATGCATGCTCCAGTGCATCGGTTGGGTAGGCCGCCTGTGCATTCGCCTGACGATGAATCATGGCATACAGCTCGGCATCAGCCAGCGCAAATTCGCTATGACGGTTGTACCGTTTGTTACGCGCCATGGAAGTGTAGGTACCCCGGTGATACTCCAGATACAGCTCACCTGACCAGCGGGGAACGGAAGGAACATCCGCCAGATTTTGCTCCAGCTTCTCGAAAAACTCGCGTACAAAGGTACGTTTCACCGCAGGTACACCCGGCAATCCGACATCAAGTCGTCTGCCATGCTCCAGCATCTCCTCGGTTGGTCCGCCGCCGCCATCCCCGAATCCGAAACATTGCAGGACATCTGCATTGATGTTTTTGTTCTGGTATCGCTGCCACGTACCTTTTACTTGCGAAGCATTAAACCGTCCATTATAGGTCGTTTCAAATCGGCGCTGCCTAAAATCGGGATGTTTGTCATAGTCTGTGGCTGTGATGAAATGGGTCAGGACCTCTGATCCGTCGATTCCTCTCCAGTACATCGTATCGTTCGGAATCTGGTTTGTATCATTCCAGGCAATTTTGGTTGTCATAAAATAATCAATGCCGCTCTTGCGCATAATCTGCGGCATCGCTGCACTATAACCAAATACATCCGGCAACCAGAGCACACGGTTCTCCACACCGAACTCTTCCTTGAAGAAACGTTTGCCGTAGATAATCTGACGGATCATGGACTCACCCGAAATCAGGTTACAATCGGCCTCCAGCCACATCGAACCTTCCGCTTCCCAGCGGCCTTCGGCCACCTTTTCCTTGATTTTCTCATATAGGGATGGGTAGTCTGCTTTCAGGTATGCATACAGCTGGGGCTGAGAGGACATGAAGGTATACTCTGGGAACTTGTCCATCAAGTAGAGTACACTCGCAAAGCTGCGAATGACCTTCTCCCGAGTCTGATCCAATGTCCACAGCCATGCCACATCGATATGCGTGTGTCCGATACAGTGCACGGTAGGGATGTGATCATCAGCAGGGCGGATATCACCATAGACATGATCTTGCAGATATCGGCGTGCTTCCAGTACCGACGCATGGAATTCTGCGCTGTTCTCCTGACGCAAATCCAGCAGATTCACGGCTTTATTCAGATGTTCGACCAACTTCAGCCGCTCCAGATCATCCTCACGCAGCAGATCCGCAGCATCCAGCGCAGCCTTGAGATCGTAATATAAATCGGAGACTTGCTGATGATGCTCGGCAATATATACATTCAGAAAAACATCCGCGGCAGAAGTACTGCAATATGCATATAATGCCAGTTCGAATTCATCACCTTTTGCCGCAGCGGGTGTCAGGTCGATCTCCGTATGGTTCACATCCAGACCGCAGATCAATTCCCCATTGAGGAATGCCAGAAATTGCGGATTATCGTAATTCCAGATGTCATCAGCGCCAGTGACGATGGCACAAACGACCTTTTTCCTTCCAGATGATCCGGGATTTGAATGCGGGTTTTGAAGCAACTGTGTACGTCTTTGCCGCCCCAGCCATCACCTTTACGGAATACGTTCCAGGAGGAAGGGTCCTCATGCACCAGTTCCCAGGAGTGGTAACCACTTTCTTTATGATAAAGCTCAGGGATATATGTCTTTGAGGTTAGTCGTGCACGTTCCAAGTGTTTAACAATGGTATGGATTCGAGTATACAAGGAATTCATTTTCATGTTGGTTTCCCACCTTGGTTTGTAGTAAGTACAGGCTGTGGTCGTTGTTGGAGCGAGAATACTGCAAGCGCTAACATATCAACTTTATCATAACAAAAGAGAAATGGCCGAAACTACGTATTGTATGCTGAAAACAACGTCTTTTTATTGCATTTCATGCTAAAATAAACTCATTAGAACCAGGATGGGGGCATGTTCATGACACAATCGGTTTTGGCATACGAGCAGGGATATGCGGTCCATGTGAACCAGCCTGGAGATTCGCTCTTTTATCATCTGGATTATGACGAGCGTTCTCATGATCTAAATATGGAGTTTCAGCATTTCCATGATTTCTATGAAATCTGTATTCTTCTGGATCGCACGGCTGCCCACATCATTGAAGGCAGTTTGTACGAGATTCAACCTTATGATATCGTTCTGTTGCGGCCTTCCTTACTACACAAGACGCAATATCCGAAGGGCGCCCCACCGAAACGATTGATGATCACCTTTGCCATACCACGCAATACACCTGGTCTTGAGAGCGATTACAATGAGCTATTTTCGATTTTTGATGAACCCATCCCGATATTCCGATTTACAGAAGAAAGACGAAAGGAAGTCCTCGCGCCGATCAATGATATTTTTGCTATATCGCAGCAGCCTTCTGCACTTCAATCGGTAATGATTCATAGCAAGTTCGTGGAGTTTCTCTGTGCTCTTCATCGTTACTCACCAGAGAACGGGTATGTGCGTGAAGAGACCGGATCAACGATGTCCAGGCGCATGTATGCCATTGCCTCTTATATTCACAGCCATTATCAGCAGGATTTATCTTTGGACGAGGTATCCAAGCGTTTTTATGTAAGTGCCCATCACTTGTCTCGCCAATTCAATAAGGTTACAGGCTTCACCTTCACGGAGTATGTGCAGATGACCCGTATTCGGAATGCCCAGCAATTGCTGCTGAATTCGAGTGAGAAAATCACAGATATTGCTGCACAGTGTGGGTTCACAAGCTTTTCCCAGTTCAATCGCATCTTCAACAAACAGAACGGAATGTCACCAAGTGCATATCGCCGTAGCAGACATTCACAGTGCGAACGTGAAGTGATATCTTTGGGTAGGCCTGAGCGCTGACAGAAGACAGAGATGATCTGGGGATGTCAGTGGAGCGGTGCTGCATGAATGGCAACAGCCACAGATATATGGAGATATACAAAAAGGCAAACCCTCTAAGTTACAAAGGGATTGCCTTTTTCCTTCTATTATATAGATTACGTCTACCTAGTGATGGTGGCACAACCAGAACTACTCTTGTGCCCCGTATAACGGCTACTCTTAAACTTGATCCTTTGGCGCCAGCTCAATGGCAGAGCGGATGGCAGCCAGCATACTTTTATCATCGGCGATATTTTTTCCGGCAATATCAAAGGCTGTACCGTGGTCGACAGACGTACGGATGATGCCACCTTTCAGACCAACGGTGATGTTCACGCCTTCCTCGATACCCATTACCTTGATCGGTGCATGGCCTTGGTCGTGGTAGCAGGCAACAACGATATCGAAGTCACCGCGACCAGCGCGGAAGAAGAGTGTGTCCGCCGGGAGTGGACCAACAACGTTAATGCCTTCCTGCTGTGCACGTTCGATGCCGGGCTGAAGTTTCTCTTCTTCTTCACCATTACCGAACAAGCCGTTCTCTCCGGCATGAGGATTGATTCCGCATACGGCAACGCGCGGATTCTCAAAGCCTGCTTTTTTCAACGTATCATGAGCAAGCTTCACGACGGTGTAGGTTCTTTCCGGGTTAATACTCGCAATGGCATCGATCAGACCCATGTGTGTTGTCAGGTGAATAACGCGCAGATTCGGCGTGGTCAGCATCATCGAGAAGTCTTGTGTATCCGTCAGGTCTGCCAGAATCTCGGTGTGCCCCGGATATAGGTGCCCGCCCTGATGCAGAGCTTCTTTGTTCAAAGGCGCGGTGCAGATGGAGTGAATCTGCTGTTTTTTGGCAAGATCAATGGCTTTGGCGAGAAACTGGAATGCTGCATCCCCAGCCACGGCAGATACTTTACCGTATTCCAGATCCGCAGGAACGAGGTTCAGATCAATCACATCCACAGTACCGAATTCATACTTGGCTTCGGAAGGCTCTTGAATCGCGTTGACGTTCAGAATTGAGCCGATGACTGGCAATACACGCTCCAGAATCTTTGCATCACCGATAACGAGTGGATTGCACTGATCGTACATCTCTTGATGACCCAGTGCTTTCATAATAATCTCCGGTCCAATACCTGCTGCGTCGCCCATTGTAATTCCAACTGTAGGTTTCATACGAGAATACCCCCTTTTAATTTTTGAATCGCATGAATAAAGACATCCGGTTTGCCGAATCCGCCTGCTTTGGTAATCACATGCAGATCATCAATCCCGATAAACTTGGAGATCGGCACGCCGATTTCAAGCTCATCCAGCAACTCGAAGCCGCTAATATTCCATTTCAGACAGATTTGTTTAGCTGTATCACCGCCGGTCATGGATACCCCTTTGAAAAGTCCCTCTTCCAGCAGTCTGGCACAGATCTCACCCATCGCAAGTACAATCTCGTTGCTGACTTCCGTGTGATTGAGACCACGAACTTCGCCCGTTGCCCGTGCGAGTTCGATATCCACCTGTTCAGCGGTGGAGTAGAGAACAACATCTTGTCCTTCCAGCGCTTTGTCTCGGACCTCCTTATAGACACGTTCCATCTCTTCCGCGCGGTCTGCGGTTGCGGATACCGCTTTGAAAGAATGGAAGGAGACTGAAGCTACGCGGGAGTTGCGCATCAAGCGATGCAGCTGCTCACGTGAGTTTTTGTTCACGCTGCCTACCACTGTTAGGATTGGACCGGAATTCTCCGGGATATCAAGTGACGCAGCCCTGGATTCCAACTCGTAATGTGCGGGGAGGTAATTGGCAATACCCGCCGAACCTGCCCAAGTAAAGGTATACTCCAACTCGCGAGTCATCTGCAGAATCAGTTCCAGATGTCTTTCTTCGGTGGAGTCCACCATTACATAAGGGATGTTATTTGTTTTCAACTGTTCTAGCTTGGTGCGAATATGATTCTGTCCGGCTTCCAGATCGGCGACGGTGATCTCGCCAACTTCATACTTGGTCTGTTGTTTCAACAAGTCGGGAAGGTAGGAAATCGTTACAGGTGTCTTCGGATCATGGGCAATTTCAGTATCTGCCAGCGGAACGCCGTTCAGGTAATGAATTCCTTCCAATATCGTCCGGTTATTTTTTGGATAACCCGGGGCAATCATCATAAAGTCCGGCTTTACGACATCATATACAGCATCAATCTCGATGCCGATATTACCGCGCATGGTGGAGTCCATTTTTTTGAAAATCGTCTTAAATCCGTTGTTCGTCAGCAATTCAGCAGCCCGATATACACGGTCATACGCTTCCTGCGGGGATATGGAACGACTATCTGTATCAAAGACGACGGCATCGTAACGTGTAAGAGGGCCTTCATCCATATTAAAAAGAACACTGGTCTTCAAGCCATGACGGGCAAGCTGCACCCCGCTGTCATTGGCACCGGTCAAATCATCTGCAATAATGGCTAATTTCATGCAGTCATCCCTCCTTGTAAGCACAATTTAATAAAAAGTCCGTTCAGATCATCCATTAAGCACAGCTTAAGCAAATTAAATCATGTGATACCCATTTATGTGGTTGGTCGTTGATTGTATTTCTCGACTCCACCTGATTTCTCCAGTCGTTTGGAGAGGAACCCGATGAAGATCGGCAACAGGATGGCTGTTGTTACAACGCTCGCTGCAATTTGCACCGTAGCAATCTCGGCAATCGGGCCAAATGAAGCATTAGCAGCCACGATGGCAGCAGGTGTACCTACGGCATTCCCGGCAGTTGATCCTTCGGAAGCACCCACGATGGGGTTCCAGCCGATGGCTTTAAAGAGCAGGAAACCGATTCCGCCCGTTAATAACACGGTTAACACACCCAGTAAAATTCCGCTAAGACCACCTTGAATGATGGAGGAGAAGCTAATGTTCATACCCAGAGCAAATGCAAAGAACGGAACAAGTTTGTCGCTGCCTTTATGCAGCCATTCCGCCAGATTGCGGTCCAGATTACCAATAATGACACCAACGATGAGCGGAAGCAATACTGCGACAAAGGCCATAGGGGAAAACATACCGTTCGCAAAACCCATCGCACCAAAGACGGAGAGCGCTACCATGGTCAGGAAAGGACCATCACTGAGTGCCAGGAAAGGGTAGGCTGCTTTGTCGTCTTCTTTCCCGTATTGGCCGGCGAGAGCAATGTACAAACCTCCGTTGGAGTTAGTCATTGCAGCAATAATGGCAAGCGGGGCAAGACCGAGAAATAACCCGTTTGAATCCGCGAACAAAATAGCGATAAAACCAAGGGCTGCACCAATCACCCATTTGAACGTAAGCAAGGTCAAACCTTTGCCGACAGAGGAACCTGCTGTTTTAAACGTAATCTGTGTACCCGCAATAAACAGGAACAGGGCAATCAAAGTACTGGCACTGTTGACAAAAAGGGCTTCCGTGAATCCGCCAATGCGCAGGGCATTTGGGAAGAATGTATTGATGGTTGCACCAAGTAACAGGGGAACGACCATCATACCGCCAGGGATGCGATCTAAAGTTGCTTTAATGTTCATAGTAGTAGCTCCTTATGAAGTAATCGTTTTTATGAAGCGCTTGCAGGGATTATATTATCCCATATCGTTTAATATAGCAACAATAAATTATTGTAAATTTTAAATACTTGGTTAACTGTTTAAAAATGCAACACATAAAAGCAATAAAAAAGACGCAAACTTAAAGTTAATCTTTAAGTTTACGCCATAATGTGGCCCGGTTAATCCCCAGACGCTCTGCGGCCTTCGATTGATTGTTATTTTCCTCCTGAAGCACAAACAGAATAACTTCCTTCTCAATCTCCTTCAGCGTACCGTTCAACTTCATTGGGCTTGAAGAAGGTTGCTGATCCAGCAAGCGGGATAAGGTAGCGGTGGTTATTACATACTCCTGTTCATTGAGTGCAGCCTGCTTGATCAGATGTTTCAGCTGGTTGACATTCATATGTGTGATCTGATCTTGGATCAGCTGTAGAGCATCTTCTTTTATTCTGACCGCAGTAGTTCCGTATTTGTGGTAGTAACCTGTAAGGAAATGCTGCATCAATGGAGCCAGATCCTCTGGTCTATCCGCAAGATTTGGCATCATGATTGTATTAAGCTCCAGATCGAGTGACCACTGCGGGTTCAATATCTGTTCCCCGAGTATAAACACCCCAATCTGATTTTGAAGGCAACTCTGGATAAAGGCGAGCAACTCCGGATCTTCCATACGTGTTTCCATGTGGTTAATCTCTACATTTCTAACCTTGGCGAGTGGTATCTTGTGCAAATGACCGGGCGGAACTTGCGTGAGATCCATCTGTAATAACAGTCCACCACCGGAGTACATCTGATGAATATGTTTGACCAGAAAAGATTTACCGGAATCCGCTTCACCTAGCAGATAGATCGGTTCATGATTCTCGTAAAGTGCTCGAATGTTCTGTAATACCGCCTGCATGGCAGGGGATTCGGCAACGATAGGCTCCATCGATGCGTCCGTAAACGTTGTTATGCCGAATTGTGCAAAGGCATAGGGTTGTCCTTTTTCCAGCATATATACCTTGTAGTTCTTATTGTCCAGGGTCGTTTCATAGGCGTTAACCGTGAGCTGGTAATCGTCCACCATGAACACATTTTGGATGTGGGATTGATGGAATTCCAGACTGGTATTTGTCAGATATATGTGATTATCGGTCAGCGGATTTTTCTCAAAATCAGTCAGGTTCTCGAATACAACTTCATTCCGTTCATTTAAAATAAGTAAATTGGGATGTTCCCGTGTAACCAGGTCATTCAGGATGATCGATATCGCATGATTTTTGCTCAAATAACGGTAGACCAGCTGTGCATCCTCCATCGCTCTAAGGATGGA
The DNA here is from genome assembly GCA_022836915.1 of Paenibacillus sp. OVF10. Classification (GTDB taxonomy): domain Bacteria; phylum Bacillota; class Bacilli; order Paenibacillales; family Paenibacillaceae; genus Paenibacillus. Next base: position 901,947 of record CP094668.1, read on the forward strand.
TTCCTGGCCAGATTGGATTAATAATCCCTCCAGACCATAGGTCTTCGCGGTGTTGACGGTGATCACATCTCCAACAATCTGTCGGTACCCGGAAGCCTTCAACTCCAGGAGCAATCGTGCCACATCTTCCGAGCTATGTATGGTATAGACCTTGAGGGGCAGATCCATCAGATCAATAATCGATTGTGCACCAGAGGTGATGTTGGAGAAGCCAACAATGGCTGTTTGGCCGTTAAACTGGCTTGCCAGGGTAAGTGAACGAATCATATCATAGCCCGATAACTGCACATCAATGACGGGAATAGTCACTGCTTTTTTAATCAATTGGGCGGTTCCACCGCGGCTGATGATAATCTCTGCACCGTTTTTCTCTGCTAGAGTTGCTAATTCCACACCGTTCGCCAAATCGCCCACGTCCGTCTGAATGGCTAACTGGGGAAAACGAGGAATGCACTCTTGTATGATAGGAATCATCGATTCGTAGGGAGCAATAAAGTGAACTCGTGTACGCATATTTTTCCTGCCTTTATAGAAAACTTTGATCCCCTTATTATAGCCAACTTGCGAAGGAATGGCACCTATGGGGGAACCAACACGGTTGTGTCTGCAAAAAGCCTGTGTGATATGCCTTCATAACTCTCCCGAGTGGAATGTGATGAAGTACACTGAATCGAATCGTTACGTATTTCAAAATTAATGCATAATTGCACACGATAAGTATAGAGAAATGAGGAGATTTCATATGGGAGACATTCATAAAGTAGCTGAGCCGGATCACATCATTAAGGATGTTGTCGGGAAGTTCCCGTGCAGGGTGCTGTGGAGTGAGGGCCGTCCATGTCTGGAGTATCAAAGGGAAGAGGATGTGGCGTTAATAACCGAATACGTCCATAAAACGTATAACGTTGAACTATTGGATGTGTTTTTTACAGCGGTGGAGAGCCTTCCGGTTGAGCCATAGATTAGGTAGGGATTTATTAGAGCGCGATGAGAAAAGGATTAAATCTCATATAACTTCCAATGTACATGATAAAATAAATAAGAGTGTACATCATGTTGGAGGGGAACCAATGAGAATTGTGTTGAAGAGATTGGGGTATGGTGCCTTGGCAATATTGGGTGTCATGCTATTGTTCATTGTAATTAGTTTCACGAATCATACGATTAAGCTCAAGAGTGAGTTGAGTATTCTGTCGCCGACAGGTGCAATGGTTAACGTGAATAATCACCAAATGCATATCTATACAGAAGGTTCTGGGTCACAGACACTGGTCTTTCTGTCAGGTGGGGGCACATCCGCTCCTGTATTGGATTTCAAGGCACTTTACTCCAGATTGTCTGAACAATACAAAATTGCTGTAGTTGAGAAGGCAGGGTATGGCTTCAGTGAAACGGCCGAGGTATCCCGCGATATCGATACGATATTGGAAGAAACCAGAACAGCGCTGACTTTAGCTGGCCAGAATCCACCGTATGTGTTGTTTCCGCATTCCATGTCAGGCATCGAAGCAATATATTGGGCACAACGGTATCCAACCGAAGTTAAGGCGATTATTGGATTGGACCCTGCTATTCCAGAGGTATATGAAGCATATCCTTTGCCCTCGGGAGGCCTGATGAGTCTGACAGCTTTGGGAGCACGAATGGGGATTACACGCTTTTTCCCCGGGATTGTGGATTCATCCGCTGCGATTAAGGAGAATCACCTGTCTCCTCAGGAAGAGGAACTTTACCGGGCGTTATTCTACAAGAATACGCAGACATCGAATATGAATGATGAAGTCAACATGATTAAACAGAATGCAGCAAAAGTTGCTACACAGGGAATTCCGGATGTGCCGATGTATTTTTTCATATCTAATGGAGAAGAGTTACCCGTTGAGAATTGGAAAACGTACCTAATAACTTATATCGAGTCTGTGAAGATGGGACAATATCAGATTTTAGATGGCGGTCATTACATACATAATACGGATCCAGATCGGATTGCAGAGGAAAGTGTGCTGTTCATTAAAGGACTGTGAACTAGGAAGAAAGATACTGAGAATTAGGAGAGGATTTTTGGATTATAAGGCGACACTATAGGTGTTCGTCTTTTCTTTTATTACTCCAACATTAACTTACTTTGGAAAGGAGAGACTCCACTTGCCATCGTGAAATGTGAAACGTATGTGGGCGTATTCATGTATTATAGTATACATATGAACTTTTCGGAGGAGGAACAAGTAATGGGAATCTTATCGAGGTTTAGAGACGTGATGAAGGCGAATGTGAACCATATGCTGTCTCGGGCGGAAGACCCGGAGAAGAGCGTGAATGAGTATATGCGCAGCCTGAGTAGTGATCTGGGTCAGGTAAAAGCGGAGACGACGGCGGTATTGTCGGATGAGAGCCGGGCGAAGCGAGCATTGGATGAGTGTAGCGCCGATGTCAAGAAGTTACAGCGGTATGCGGAGAAATCAGCGGAGTCGGGAGATGAAGACAAGGCACGTGGTTTTCTGGAGAAGAAAGTGAAGCTGGCTGACAAATTGAACGAATTACAGGCTGCATATGAACGTGCTTCTGCTAAAGCCAAGATGATGAAGCATATGAACGATAAACTGGTTGCAGATCTGGGGCAATTGGAAGCTCGGCATGCAGAACTGAAAGGTCGTATGGCAGATGCGAAGGCACAGCAACAGGCCAATGAACGGAACGCATCTGCGGGCAGAGCTGATGCTGCATTGAAGGCCATGGAAGACAAGGCGAATCAGGCGCTGAACGAAGCAGAGGCTTTGGCAGAACTTCGTGCTGGGGCACAGGAAGATGATTTGGACGAATTAATAGCCCAGTTGGAGAGGGACATGAACGCAGATGCGGGTAATAATGAGAATGCGTCGCCAAGTGCAGAGGAAGAACTCGCAGCGATTCAGGAAAAGCTGAAGAATAAATAATACGTTACACCATTTCGTTGACATTGAGGTGAGCAGATGCCGGTTATTGAATATAAATGTCCAAACTGCGGCAGTGGTATGATCTTTGACAGTGTGTCAGGTGCACTATCCTGTCCCAGCTGCGGCCGCCAGGACAACATAGAGCAGATCCCCGATCCCTTGAAGAGACAAGTATTCACCGAAAATGAGGTCAAAGAATACCACTGTAACAGCTGCGGAGCTGACATTGTGACAGAACCGGAGACCAGTGCGACGACATGTAGTTTCTGCGGTGCAGCGGTTGTACTCAGTGATCGGCTGACGGGCAATCTGGCCCCTGCGATGGTGATTCCCTTTTCGATCAACAAGGATCAAGCCAAGCAGGCTTTCAAAAAGTGGTGCAAAAACGGCCTGTTAACGCCAAGTGGCTTCATGTCCGCCGATCGGATTCAGAGCATTACCGGCATGTACGTGCCGTTCTGGTTGTACGAGTTACATAACAAAATCGAAGTGCATGGTCGTGGCACCAAGGTCAGATCCTACACCCAGGGCGACTACCATTACACCGAAACACAGCATTTTGATATATACCGCAGGATTCGGCTGAATTACGTGAACCTGCCCATCGATGCATCGGAGAAAATGAAGGATGAACTGATGGATAAGCTTGAGCCTTTTCCATATAATCAGCTGAAATTGTTCAAAACCCCGTATCTGGCGGGGTACATTGCGGAAAAATACAGTTATACAGACGAGGAACTTTTTCCACGGGCCAAGGATAAAACGAGATCTTGCATTGATTCTTATATTGCTTCAACCGTATCCGGTTATAGCAGCGTGAGCTACACGGACAAACAGATTGATACCACGCTCAAAAATGCAGACTATGTGCTGCTCCCGGTGTGGATGGTCAACTATGACTACAATCGGGCACAGTATACCTTTGCCATGAATGGTCAGACAGGTAAAGTGGTCGGTAAACCGCCGATCAGCAAAGCCAAAGTAGCTGGATGGTTCGCAGGGGTATCTGCGGTGTCGTTGTTGTCACTGAAGCTGGTTTCCTGGATGATGGGAGGTGGATTCTTATGAGAAAAAGAACCCCTCTGGCCGTGATGGCTACGCTCATTTTACTTATGATAACCCTTGTCGCTCCGTTGATTCCCATGTCATCGGCATCCGCAGCGGAGAGCAAAAATCTCATCTACGATGAGGCCAACCTGCTGAGTGAGCAGGAGATCAGTGAACTGAATCTACTTGCGAATCAGTATGGCGCTGAACGGCAGACGGACTTTGTTATTTTGACAACAAATAATGTTGAGAATCAGGATGTTATACTCTTAACTGAAGATTTTTATGATAAGCAGGAGCTAGGGTACGACAAAAAATTTGGCAATGCTGTCATATTAACGATGGATATGAATAATCGCGAAGTGTATCTGGCTGGATTTTATAAGGCAAAAGAATATTTGAGTGATCAGCGACTAGATTCTATCCGTAACCGAATTACCTCTGAATTGTCCAGTGGGGATTATAAACTCGCATTTGAGAAATACATTGAGCTCTCTTACAAATATATGGGGTATGAACCCGGTGTGAATCCGAACAACATTTTGTTCAACGGCTGGTTTCAGTTGGGAGTATCTGTAGTTCTTGGCGGTATTGTTGTTGGTATGATGACCTATCGTTCCGGGGGCGTGTCACGGTCAATCGTGCGACTTATGAGGATTCAAGCAATTCCAGTGTAATTGATCGTCAGGATCGTTATATCCGTACGACCGTAACCAAGCGCAAAATCGAGAAGAACAATAACAACGGTGGCGGAGGAGGAGGCGGGGGTACCTCCCGAGGCGGTCATTCACACAGTGGAAGTAGAGGTTCGTTCTAGTCACTACGGAGTATGCGGATTTTTTAATTAGAAGGGATGGGAACGAGTATGGGATTTTTCAGAAATCAATTTTCGAATGTGGTGGAATGGGAAGAGTTCAGAGATGACATGATATTTTGGAAGTGGAGCAACCGGGAGATTAAGAAGGGGAGTAAACTCATTATCCGTTCGGGTCAGGACGCCATTTTCCTGAATAACGGTAAAGTGGAAGGGATTTTCGAGGACGAAGGATCATTTAATATCGATTCCGAGATCATTCCGTTTCTTTCTACCTTAAAAGGGTTCAAATTCGGATTTAACAGCGGCATGCGGGTCGAAGTCTTGTTTGTAAATACCAAAGAGTTCACCGTGCGCTGGGGCACACAAAGTCCGGTGTTGATTCCAACACCACAACTCCCGGGCGGGATGCCGATTCGGGCCAACGGAACATTTAATTTCAAAGTAAGTGACTATGTGACCCTGATTGATAAGATTGCAGGCATCAAACAGAGTTATCTGGTCGAGGATGTCAAAATCCGAATCACTTCAGTGCTGGATCAGCTTCTAATGAAGTGGATTAGCCGTGAAGGGAAGGATATGTTCAACCTGCAGGCCAATGCATCGGATATTGCCAAGGGGATTCAGGAAGATCTGGATATGCAGATGATGGACATCGGCATTGGGATTACTGGTTTCCAAGTGATGAGCTTCAACTATCCAAAAGAGATTCAGGATATGATTACAAAGACCGCTTCGCATGAGATGATTGGTAATCTGCAAAAGTATCAACAGGTCAGCATGACAGACGGCATCTCATCCGGTAAAGTACAGGGCGGCGGCGCAGCTTCGGATATGGCGGGCATGATGATGGGTATGAACATGGCCAATGAAATGATGAAAAACATGAACCAGAACCAAGGCCAAAACCAGAACAATAATTCCAATTCATCTCAGAATCAAAATAACGACCAGAAACCAGCGGGAAATAGCAACGGTGATTCGAATACATCTTCATCTACAGAAGGCAACAAGAAGCCAAACTTCTGCCCAAACTGTGGAGCCAAAAATGAAGGTGCCAACTTCTGTCCGAACTGTGGTCAAAAGCTGGGCTAATGAATTAAATACATGAAGGGCTAGGTTCGTAGTAAGTGAAATTACTGCGGAGCTAGCCCTTTTTGTTTGGAGTCATACTTAAAGCAACATGGAGTAGAGCAGAGGAACGGGTGCAGTCATTTAATTTTTATAAAAGAGTTGACAACCGATCATAAATCATATATCTTTAACTTAAGATATTTAATTTAAACATAAATAACAACCAAACAAATATCTTTAATCCATTACACAAGGAGAGATCAAGATGATTATCCCAACATTGACCAGAATAAATGAACTTTCAAGAAAAGCCAAAGAGGGCGGATTGACGGAGATGGAGAAAGATGAACAGGTTCGTCTTCGCCAGGAATATCTGCAAACTTTTCGCGGTTCGGTCAACGACATTCTGCTGAATGCAACCATCTATGATCCAAACGGCGATGACGTGACTCCTGATAAATTGAAACAAGAACAGGCCAATCAAAATAACAACTAGAATACAATTCGCTAGATCATATATCTTAATTTAAAGATAATACAAATTACTATAAATCAACTATCTCAACTATCTTTAACACCTACTAAATTTAAAACATGCTTACCAAACCAAGGAGGAATTAATCATGACTATTCAAACAGCAGGTATTCACCATATTACAGCTTTCGCAGGAGATCCACAGGCCAACGTTGATTTTTATGCCGGAGTTCTGGGACTTCGTCTGGTGAAAAAAACAATCAATTTCGATGCACCTGATGTATATCATCTGTATTTTGGCGATGAACACGGAAGCCCAGGTACCATTATTACCTTCTTCCCATCGGCTGGATCACCACGGGGCAAAATTGGCGGGGGTCAGGTCGGCATCACTTCCTATGTCATTCCTCCTGGGTCGATTGGCTTCTGGCAGAATCGGCTGGAACAGTATAACATTGAGGTAACCAAAACAAGTCGCTTCAATGAAGACCTGCTTCAATTCGAAGATGGCGAAGGCCTGCGGCTTGAGCTTGTTGAACGGGAAGAGGGAGCAACCAGCACTTGGGCGCACGAAGGAATTCCAACAGATAAAGCAATCAAAGGCTTTGGTGGTGCTGTCCTGTTCAGTGTTAACCCACAAAGAACGATGGATGCTCTTGAGAAAATCATGGGATTTGTCAGAGTGAGTGAAAATGAAGAGTATGCTCGTTTCCGGTCCAGCGGGGATATCGGTAATGTCGTAGATATTCCAGTGACCCGCATGGCTCTGGGGATGGGCGGCGCAGGAACCGTGCACCATATTGCATGGCGTGCCAAAGATGATGAGGAGCATGCACAGTGGAGCGAAGCTGTACGTGATTACGGGTACCAACCGACTCCAGTGCGGGATCGTCAGTACTTTAACGCAATCTACTTCAGAGAAGCTGGCGGCATTCTGTTTGAAATTGCTACAGATCCTCCGGGCTTTGCCAAAGATGAACCTGCTGATTCTCTTGGACAAAAATTGATGCTGCCAGAGTGGTTTGAGAAATACCGCCCTCAAATTGAGGACAATCTGCAACCAATTGTGGTAAGAACGCTCGTACCTGCTACAGCTGCGAATTAATAAGAGTTCTATTACTATATAGGTTGAACTATCCATTTACACAATAACGGAGAGGACAGAAAAAGCCTGAAAAAGCGAAGCGTTCGCCTAAAAGCTTTCTGAAAGAAAGCTACATCGGAAGCATATGCTATCCCCGGATTTTCCCTTAGGAAAAGGGAATCAAAAAATCTGGGGATAACAGCGCTTGGAGGGTTATTCTGTCATCGGAGTGTATGTGTGAATTAAAACCTAAAGGAGCATTGAAGGATGATGGAGAAAAAGGTTACCTGGCTGGAGCTGTTTTACGATCTGCTCTTCGTAGCAGCGGTCTCCAAAGCGGGTCATGTCTTGTTACATGCCGAACATGGAGTAATTACGTTTGAATATTTAATGAAGTTTGTGCTTATTTTTATCCCTGTTTGGTGGGCATGGGTCGGTCAGACCTTGTTTATTAACCGCTATGGTCAAGATATCCTGATCCATCGAATATTCCTCATCCTTCAGCTTCTGTCCGTTATGGTCATGACGGCGAGCCTCTCTACCCATTTTGACCAATACTACCTGTCCTTCTTCATTGGATATATCGGCTCAAGGGCATTTACGGCGATTCAGTATCTGACAGCTCACAAGTCAAAAGGCGAGCATCAGCAGCAAGCCGCTCGTTACTTGGGTACATGTTTCCTCATTGGTATATTGATCTCATCGGGTTCATTATTCTTCGATTCCTGGCTGCGCTACTTGATTTTGTATGTGGGGATTGCAGTGGATATTGTGCTTCCGCTGATCGGACGCAAAAACTTGGTGAAAGTGCCAGTTCAGACCCATCACTTGTTGGAACGTTTCGCGTTATTTACACTCATCCTGCTGGGTGAATCGGTGGTGAGCATTATCGCTGTGTTGCAAGCCGATCATTGGGATATGAAATCGATTTTGTTTGCCGCCTTTACGTCCATCTTTGTCATTGCGATGTGGTGGCAGTACTTTGACAACGTGGAGAAAAAGGTCAGCAAAGAGATCCAGACTGCCGGGCAAGCGATCATATACGGTCATCTGTTCATCTACATCTCCATGAGTATGATCGCTGCTTCAATTCAGCTGTTATATCAGAATCAGTTAAACTATGTGTTCATGCTAGGGTTTGTATTTGGATCAACGCTGTTGTATTTCTTGTCAACTTCCCTTGTGTTTCATCGTTACAGACACGCACATCTGCGGCTGGGCCCGCGTCATCTGGCGGTCATGGTAGGGTTGCTTGTGGCATTTGTCCTTGTGGATCTGGTCTACCAGGTTCCGGGTTATGTCATCATGGGCGAAGACATGTTATTCTTCCTGGTGTATGCGAAACTTACGACTTAATATGAGTAATATAAAATCAAGAAAAGTCACGGACAACAGGTGTCCGTGGCTTTTTATTATGCTGCTAATCCTAGACATGTTTTAATTAAATAAATAAAGCACAAATCTAATTTAATTTCTTCTATAGAATCTGTTAATATGAGACTAGGTACAAGTGAATCTACCAGATCATAGAATATCTTTTTATAAAATGAGTGTACGTTTTGTTATATAAATTGAACTAAACATTTACACGAAACGGAGAGGACAGAAAAACCTGAAGAAGCGAAAGTGTTCGCCTAAAAGCTTTCTGAAAGAAAGCTGCATCGAAGCATACGCTATCCCCGGATTTTCCCCATATAAGGGGATTCATAAAATCTGGGGATAACAGCGATCGGAAGGTTATTCTGTCATCGGAGTGTCCAGTGTAAATATTCTTTAGTTCAATTTATATAGTTCATTTTATATATAGCGATTCGTAGGTATGGGGATGACAATCAGGAGGAAATCATTGAGCACACATCAAATCGGAGTTCCATTGGAAGGGTTTGCAGAGTTTAGTCGTACGGTTGCCGCAGAAGGAGCCGTTTTACTCAGAAATGAAGGCCAAGTGCTTCCACTTCGTGAAAACGAAAACGTTTCAGTTTTTGGTCGGATTCAAGTCAATTATTATCGCAGCGGCACGGGTTCAGGCGGTAGCGTTCATGTGGCCTATACAACAAATCTGTTGGATGGTCTGCGCAGCAAAAAGAATATTACAGTGAATGAAGAACTGGCAGCTGTCTATGAGAAGTGGATCGAGGAAAATCCATTTGATGATGGCGGAAAAGTATGGGCGGCCGAGCCATGGAATCAGAAAGAGATGCCTTTGACGGATGAACTGGTTGCACAAGCCAGAAGCAAGTCTAGCAAAGCCATTATTGTAATTGGACGTACAGCTGGAGAAGATCAGGATAATGCGGATGCGCCAGGAAGTTACCAACTGACAGAAGATGAGAAAGCGATGTTGAAGCAAGTTACTTCGCAGTTTGAACACACAATCGTTGTGTTGAATGTCTCGAATATCATCGATATGAGCTGGTTAAACGAAACGTATCTACATCCAATCCAAGGTGTAATTTACTCCTGGCATGGCGGTATGGAGGGTGGCAACGCGATTGCCGATGTGCTGGTGGGGGACGTTACACCAAGCGGTAAACTGACAGATACGATTGCATATTCCATTGAAGATTACCCTTCGACAAGCAACTATGGCAATGAGTTCAAGAACCTGTATCAGGAAGATATCTATGTAGGTTATCGATATTTCGAAACGTTTCGACCTGAGCGCGTTCAGTTTGAATTCGGTTACGGCCTGTCTTATACGACGTTTTTGACCCAGCATGAAGAAGCAAAATCCGTGTCCAAAGACGGTGATACCTACATTGAAGTTCGTGTAAATGTGACCAACTCAGGTACAACATATGCGGGCAAAGAGGTTGTGCAGGTCTACTATGAAGCACCACAAGGCAAACTGGGACAACCGGTGAAGGCTTTGGTGGCTTTTGGAAAAACAGGATTGTTGCAGCCGGGCGAGTCAGAACTTCTGACGATCAGTTTCCCGATCCATGCGATGGCCTCTTACGATGATGCGGGTGTTACAGGTTATGCTTCCGCGTACGTTCTGGAAGAAGGCACATACCGACTGCACGTAGGAACCAGTGTGAAACAAGTGCAGCATATCAGCATTGATGGCCAGGATGGCTATAGTATTGAATCTCTTCAATTGGTGGAGCAACTGCAAGAAGCGATGGCCCCAACTGAAGATTTTACACGGATGAAACCAGGTTCGCGCAAGGAAGATGGATCTTATGAACTGACTTATGCAGAAGTACCGAAACGTAAGATTTCCATGTCGAACCGGATTGAGCAGAATCTCCCGCAAACGCTGGAGCAGACGGGCAACCAGGGCCACAAGCTGAGTGATGTTAAGGCTGGCAAAGTGAGTCTGGAAACCTTCATCGCTCAACTGAGTGATCAGGATCTGGCGGCGATTGTCCGTGGCGAAGGTATGAGTAGTCCGCTCGTTACTTCGGGGACGGCATCTGCATTTGGTGGTGTCAGCGACAGCCTGTTTAACTACGGTATTCCGGTAGCATGTACGGCAGATGGCCCGTCCGGTATTCGTATGGATAGTGGCGAGAAGGCAACACAGGTATCCATTGGTACGTTGCTTGCGGCGACATGGAACAAGGATCTCGTTGAAGAGTTGTATGTGATGGAAGGACAGGAATTGCTGAGAAATCAGGTGGATACCCTGCTCGGACCTGGACTTAATATCCGCCGGAGCCCGCTCAATGGCCGGAACTTTGAGTATTTCTCCGAAGATCCACTGATCTCGGGCGTATTTGCCGCAGCGTGTACGAAAGGTATTATGAAGGGTGGTTCCAATGCCACACTGAAACACTTTGCCTGCAACAACCAGGAGAAACACCGCAGTAAAGTAGATGCTGTTGTCTCCGAACGTGCACTGCGTGAAATTTACCTGAAAGGGTTCGAAATCGCTGTAAAAGAAGGCGGAGCGAACTCCATCATGACTTCCTACAACCCGGTTAACGGACACTGGGCGGCATCCAACTACGACCTGAACACCACAATTCTGCGCGGCGAATGGAATTTCGAAGGAATCGTAATGACCGACTGGTGGGCGATTATGAACGATGTGACCGAAGGTGGAGAAGCTGATCGCAAATACACGAACTGGATGATTCGTGCGCAGAATGATCTCTACATGGTTGTACCGAACTACGGCGCAGAGATCAATGGCTGGGACGACAACACGATTGAATCCTTGGAAAATGGAACATTGACTCGCGGAGAGCTGCAACGCTCAGCGATTAATATCTGCAAGTTCATCATGAATGCACCGGTGTCCGGTCGAAAACACGAAATTGTGGAGAACGTTGCTTCGTTCCAAGCGAATGCATCTATATCTGCTGCACAAGCTCAGGCGCTGGTTGAAAACGCACAGGTGAAACCTGCGGTAGCTGAACCCGTCTACATGAAAGTGGATGAGGCAGGCCATTACCGGATTATCGTACAGATCATGTCCCCTGAGCCGGAACTCGCTCAAAGTGCATGTAACCTGCTCCTGAATGACCAGTTGGTAACCACCATTCAAACGAATGGTACGGAAGGCAAATGGATCAGACAGAAACTTGTCAAAGTAGATCTTGAAGCAGGACTGTATGAATTGAAACTGGACTTCACCAAACCAGGCCTCGAGATTGACTGGATCGAATTCAAACAGGTGTAGAAGATAATCGGAAATATCAGGTGATAAGAGCAATCGAAAGGTTGTTCTGTTCCAAAGCAGAATACGTTGGTATATCACAAAGGACACTGTACGCGGGTGTCCTTTGTTGTAACACAGAATAGCTACTGTTATGATAGTGTTATGAGATTCGTAGTTCTGAACAATGGGGTCAGGGGTGTTGCGAGGAATGAGAAATTATAATTTTTTGAGTCCAATCCTGCTGGTTGTGGTGGCGCTGATTGTGAGAGGCCTGGTGACTAACCTGGGAGTGCTTTTCGGATTATCACAAGAAGTGGCGAGTAATATTGCCATGATAGCCATGATTATTGCTGCTCTGATTATGTTTAATCGAATGACGAAGGCTCGGCGTAAAAAATAGAAAAAGCTCGGATAACCAGAAGGTTATCCAAGACACGAAGACACCCTCCGGGTGTCTTTTTTGTATTGACGTTCTGATCCTAACGTTTTAGACTATTGCTAATAAATAATAACATTATAAATAACAAAAATAACAAGATTCATTAGATGAAGTGATGAAATCGGTTGCGCTCTCTTTTGCCAGCCTCCCCATTCGGTCCTCAAAGGAGAATCCAATCATGAAGATCATTGCCTACAAACAATATATCTTTCAGGAAGGTCAGCCTATTCGGATTGCGTTCCGAGAAGCTGACCGTCGCCCATAATGATGAAGAAGGACCGCAGGAGCGCTGATGAAGCGTTCAGTCGGTCCTTTATGTCATGGATCAGGCTATGTGCAGTTCGAGTGATGTCTATCGATAAGGGTTAACGGTTCTGGAATAATCTACGATGAAGTGAAGGGAGTGATCCTTATGAAGAGACAGCCTGTATTGGAAGTCATTGCTGTGGATGTGGAAGATGCCAAGGCAGCTGAGGAGGGAGGGGCTGATCGGATTGAACTGGTGTCTGCGATGTCTGAAGGAGGGCTTACCCCCAGTTATGGTGTCATGAAGCAAGTGCTGTCTCAAGTCTCCATCCCAGTGTATGTCATGATCCGTCCACATAGCCGCTCGTTCCGCTATAGCGCAGATGACATCCACGGTATGACCAGGGATGTACGCGTGGCGAGGGAACTTGGAGCCGCTGGCATCGTGATCGGCGCTCTTACAGGAGCTGGTGAAGTCGACCTCATATCCTTGCAATCATGTATGGCCGAAGCACAGGGTTTGGGCGTTACGTTTCATCGGGCAATTGATGTGAGCACAAGCCTGACTGAGGCGCTCAAGGCCATTAACACATTGGGAAACGTGGAGCGTGTGCTTACATCGGGAGGGAAACAGACAGCGCCTGAAGCCATACTGGAACTGAAACAGCTCCAGGACCTGGGGCAAACCTTGAACATCGCTGTCATGGCAGGGTCGGGGGTCACCATAGAGGGAATTCAAACGCTAGTGAGTCAGACGGGTATCACAGAGATACATATGGGATCAGGCGTACGCCGTGAAGGAAGCTTCGACCATCCCGCAGATTCGCAGCTTATCGCTCGAGCCAAGCAGCAGTTATTGCTTGCATCACAGCCATTCATGGACAGTAGTGTACTGAGTAGCGGTCCAAGCAAGGGTGGTCCAATGATATAGGGATGCGCTAAATAAAAGGAGTGATACGCCATGAATTATGAACTGCAACCAGCCGAATGGATTAAGTCCGCAGCACAGGTCAGCCCATCCGAACGCCAACTGAGATGGCAGGAGATGGAGTTCTACGCGTTTATTCATTTTACGGTAAATACATTTACGGATCAGGAATGGGGCACTGGGGAGGAAGACCCGTCGATTTTCAATCCTTCTGAACTGAGCGCAGCGCAATGGGTGCAGGCGTGCAAGGCTGCGGGGATGAAGGGGCTGATTTTGACATGTAAGCATCATGATGGATTTTGTTTGTGGCCAAGTCAGTTTACAGCGCATACGGTCGCGGCTAGTCCGTGGAGGAACGGTACGGGGATTTGGTTCGGGAAGTCGCCGATGCCTGCCGTGAGGGTGGATTGAAGTTTGGCGTGTACCTGTCTCCTTGGGATCGGCATGAAGCCACTTATGGAGATTCCGAGAGGTATAACGAGTTTTTCCTCCATCAGTTGCGCGAGCTACTCACGAATTATGGCGACATCTTCTGTGTATGGTTCGATGGTGCATGTGGTGAGGGTCCGAATGGCAAAAGACAGGTCTATGACTGGGACACCTATTATGCGCTTATTCGTGAACTTCAGCCCGAAGCTGTCATCTCGGTATGTGGCCCGGATGTACGTTGGTGTGGCAATGAAGCGGGACACACGCGTGATTCGGAATGGAGCGTTGTGCCAGCGCATATGCAGGATAATGAGAAGATTCAGGAGCAATCGCAACAGGTGGATGATGGTGAGTTTGCCACAAGGATCAATACGCAGGACAGTGATTTGGGAAGCCGAGAGGTCATTCGTTCCCAAGGTGACCAACTGATCTGGTACCCTGCCGAGGTGAATACCTCAATTCGCCCGGGATGGTTCTATCATGCCAGTGAAGATGATCAGGTCAAAACACTGGAAGAACTGCTCGCCGTCTATTACGGCGCAGTGGGGGCAATGCCACCTTTTTACTCAATCTGCCACCTGATACGCGTGGTCTCATTCACGAAACGGATGTTGAGCGACTACAGGAATTGGGAGATTCGCTGCGCACCATTTTTCAGGAAAATTTCGCCTTGCAGGCGCTGGTAAAAGCATCGGAGACGATGGATGAACAACATGCCGTATCGGAAGTGCTGACGGAACGCCGGGAAACGTATTGGTGTCCTCACGAAGGAACGGAGCAGGCTTGGATCGAGCTGGATTTGCAGGAAGAACGATCGTTTGACCGGGTGGTGCTGATGGAACATATCCAGACAGGCCAACGGATTGAGCGTTTTACACTGGAGTCGCAGAGAGCAGATGGTGGTTGGGAAGAGTTTTACAAGGGGACGGTGGTGGGGTATAAGCGAATTTGCTGTTTCCCACAGGTCACATCGAGAAAGATGCGATTAACCATTCATGAATCCAGATGGTATCCTACGTTGTCCGGGTTAGGCATATATCTGAGCGAGCGGGGAGGGGGCCAAATGGCGTTGCTAACGTATAAAGGTTCACAATTCATGTATGATGGCGAGCCCATTCGGATTTTGTCGGGTGCCATCCATTATTTCAGAGTGGTCCCCGAATATTGGGAGGACCGGCTACTCAAGCTGAAAGCCTGCGGTTTCAATACAGTGGAAACATATGTGCCGTGGAATGTCCATGAGCCGAAGCCGGGGCAATATCGTTTTGAGGGCATGGCTGATCTCGAACGTTTTATTCGCATTGCGGGAGATGTTGGTCTGCATGTGATTGTTCGTCCAAGTCCTTATATATGTGCCGAGTGGGAGTTTGGTGGGCTACCTTCCTGGCTGCTCGCTGATGATGATATTCGTCTACGGTGTAATGATGCAAAATTTCTGGCGAATGTGGATCGTTATTATGATGTGCTTTTGCCCAGATTGAAACCTCTTCTTAGTACCCAAGGCGGACCGATCATCGCGATGCAGATTGAAAATGAGTACGGCAGCTTCGGGAACGACGCGAGTTACCTGCAATATTTACGGGATGGCATGGTGGAGCGCGGTATGGATGTGTTGTTATTTACCTCGGATGGACCGACAGACCACATGCTGCAAGCGGGATCAGTGCAGGGGCATCTGGCTACAGTCAATTTTGGATCAGGGACGGAGGGAGCGTTTGCCAAACTGCGTGAATATCAGGCGGGCGAACCTTTGATGTGCATGGAGTATTGGAACGGCTGGTTCGACCACTGGGGTGAGTCGCATCATACCCGAGAAGCCGCAGATGTGGCTGTTGTGTTTGAGGAGATGCTTCGAGCAGGAGCTTCGGTTAACTTTTATATGTTCCACGGTGGAACAAATTTTGGATTTTACAATGGGGCGAACTGTCAGCAGAAGGATCAATACGAACCCACAATTACAAGTTACGACTACGATTCACTGCTCAGCGAATCCGGGAGCCGACAGCGAAGTTCCATGCGGTGAGGGACCTTATTTCTCGGTATAGCGATGAAGATCTGGGTGAGCTTGTGTTGCCAAAATCGAAGGGGACTATCGCCTATGGGCGAGTGGAGTTGAACCAGCAGGCGCCATTACTGGCGCAGTTGGACCGGATATCAGCCCCGGTGCAGCGTACGAATCCAGAACCGATGGAGAAGCTGGGTCAAGATTATGGATTTATTTGTTATCAAACCCGAATTTCCGGGCCAAGGGAGCGACAGGAACTGGTGGTTCAGGAGGTTTGTGACCGTGCGCTTGTGTTTGTGGATGGGCAATTTCAGGGCGTGCTCGAACGAGGGAATACGGAATTATCGGTTTCCTTTGCAGTGCCGCCAGAGGGCGCAGAACTATTGATCCTTGTTGAAAATATGGGGCGAATCAACTATGGCCCGTACCTGAAAGATCCGAAGGGGATTACGGAGGGGTGCGACATGGCTTTCAATTTTTATATGATTGGACGATTCATTGTCTGCCATTAACTGATCTGTCCGGGTTACAATTCAGCGATGTGATTAGCGAAGCAATTAACGAAACAATTAATGAAGTACAGGGACCAGCCTTTTATAGGGGAAATCTTCAGATCACGGATGTAAGAGATACTTTTCTGCGACTGGATAACTGGACCAAGGGAGTTGTATTTGTAAACGGATTCAATCTGGGACGCTACTGGAATAAAGGACCGCAAAAAACGTTGTATGTGCCTGCCCCGCTTCTTCGTGAAGGTGAGAATGAAATCATGGTATTCGAGCTTCATCAGACGGCTGAACTGGCCGTAACGTTTGTGGATACACCGGATTTGGGCTAGGAAAAGGAAAATAGTAGAGCCAAACGATTATTGATAATTGTCGTGTCCGCCAGAAAAAGGTATACGTTGGGTATGGACATCGACTAGGGCGTGTCTGAAAACTCCGAAGGACGCAGATTTTCCCGAATTTTCGTTCCAAGCAAGGAGATTTTCCGCAGGCGTGCCGGGGCACGTCAAGGGAAAGTGACGCAGCAGGGGGCGAAAAGGCGGTAAAAGATGCACTTCAGTGAGTTTTGAGACACGTCCTACAGGAGAGGATGAGGGAAAATGAAAGTTGGACTCAGCACTTACAGTCTGCAACAAGCATTGGATCGTAAAGAATTAACCGTGCCCGATGCCATTCGCTGGATTGCCGATCAGGGCGGGGAACATGTGGAGATTGTCCCGATGGGATTCAGTCTGATCGATAATCCGGAGTTGATTGATGAGATTAAAGCTGTGGCAAAAGAGGTAGGAATCGATATTTCCAATTATGCCATCGGTGCTAACTTTGCTGTGCAGGAGGACGCCGAAGCGTTGGAGCAAGAGATCCAGAATGTGATGCGACATGTGGATGTGGCTGCAGCGCTCGGCGTGAAGTTGATGCGTCATGACGTGGCTTTTCGCCCTGCACCAGAAGGAACCGTAGCACAGTTCGAGATCGACCTACCGGAACTGGTGAAAGCCTGTCAGCGGATAGCCGATTATGCAGCAGGTTTTGGAATCACAACAAGCGTCGAGAACCATGGGTACTATGTGCAGTCGAGTGAGCGAATTCAGCGTTTGTTACACGAAACAGCGCGGAGCAATTTCAAGACCACACTGGATGTGGGCAATTTCCTCTGCGTGGATGAAGATCCGGTGAGTGCCGTAAAAAATAATATTCCGTACGCGTCGATTGTGCACGCCAAAGACTTCTACTGGAGACCTTCGTACCGAAATCCCGGTGAAGGCTGGTTCCAAACCTCGCATGGCAATTACCTGCGGGGTTCCATCGTGGGCCATGGCGATATCGACATGCCTGAGGTGTTCCGTGTGTTGAAACAATCCGGGTATGACGGATATATCTCGGTAGAATTTGAAGGCATGGAAGATTGTAAAACCGCCTCACGCATTGCCATGGATAACGTCCGCCGCCTATGGGAAGAGGCATAGGGCTGCGTACTTGTTTTAAATGAAATATGACTTGTTACGTATGGTTCAAACAGAAAGTTAGTTCAGTCAGGAAAAGTAGTGGAGGGGGCGAAATCGATTCTGAAGAAACGAAGTGTTCGCCTTTATCACCGGATTTCCCCTTTGCAATAAGGGGATTAAAGAAATCTGGGGATAAGAGCGATTGGAAGAACGATTCGCAACCGGAACGTCTACCGCTGGACGTCAATTATTTTATTTATGGAGGAATCAGCACTATGTCCAAATTGAAAGTCGCCGTCATCGGTGCCGGATCAATATCCGATTGCCATTTGCAAGCCTATGCCAGTAACCCTGACGTTGAAATATACGCCATCTGCGACCTGAATGCAGAACGTGCCGCAGAAGTTGCGAAGCAATATAATGCACCTCATGTGTTTACCGATTACAAAGAATTGCTCGCACTGCCCGAGATTCATTCCGTCAGCATCTGCACATGGAACGACTCCCATGCGGAGATTAGTATTGCTGCCCTGGACGCGGGCAAAAACGTGCTGTGTGAGAAACCACTCTGCCAAACGGTGGAGGATGCCCTCGAAGTAGAAAAAGCGGTCCATCGCAGCGGAAAGTTGCTACAAGTTGGTTTTGTTCGCCGCTATAGCGACAATGCACAAATTCTGAAGAAGTTCATCGACGAGGGTGAGCTGGGCGAGATCTATTATGCCAAAGCCTCCAGTCTGCGTCGTCTGGGCAATCCGGGTGGCTGGTTCTCGGATATCAAACGTTCCGGCGGCGGCCCGCTGATTGATATCGGGGTGCATGTGATCGACATTTGCTGGTATCTGATGGGCAGACCGAAGGTGAAATCCGTCTCCGCTAACGTATCCAACCGATTGGGGAACCGCTCGAACATTAACAATCTGTCGTTCTACAAAGCAGCGGACTATGACGCGGAGCAAAACACCGTAGAGGATATGGCAAATGCCCTGATTCGTTTCGAGAACGGCGCGAGCCTGCTCGTGGATGTCAGTTTCACGCTCCATGCCAAAGCGGATGAGACTTCGGTCAAACTATATGGCGACAAAGGCGGTGCCGAGCTGGAGCCGGAAATTTCGATCATCGGCGAGAAATTCAACACCATTTTGAACATGACCCCACAGGTAGATTTCAAATCATTCGACTTTATGGGTTCATTCCGCAATGAAATCAACCATTTTATCGATAGTACACAGGGCCGCAAAGAAACACTTAGTCCCGTCGAGGACGGCGTCGAAGTGATGAAAATGCTCTGTGCCATCTACGAATCAGCCCGTCAGGGTCGCGAAATCACGCTGTAAAGGGGCTTTGCAATACGGAGATGCTCCAAGTTGATAATTTACTACTCCCGTGGCATTGAACGTTATGAGCAATTCGCTCCTTTTCAATGAAAAGCTCCACTCCGGGCGGGATTTGGGGTCGTCTTCTTGGCCCGCGGTTGGAGCAGAGTAGGGAGCGAACTAACGAATCTGAGGCGTCTTATTTAAGGCTCTGAAGCACCAGTAGAAATCTAAGAAACCTGAGACACGTTACATGAGAATAAACAGCAGTTTACAGCGTTTTTACCACCTAATTTCGGGAAATAGCGTGTCTGATGTTCCTTACAATTTAAAAAGAGGACCAAAAGGCTAAATAAGACGCCCTGAGTTCCTTAAAAAACTTTACCCATTCGCCAGGATCAGCAGCTGGATTTCCCTATAGAAACGAGGGAAATAAGGGATTCATATTAATTGAAGATGGCACCGCACTCAAAATACAAAGTTACTACGCCCCTTAATAGTTAAACCTACCGTTCACGCCAAAACGGAGGGTGCAAAATCAATCCGAAGCAGCGAAGCTAAAGCTTCGGAAGATCCTACCACGCTAACAGTGACAGGGCTTACTATGTCCTTCTTAGTTGAACTAAACGTTACACGATAACGGAGAGGGCAGAGAAATCTGAAGAAGCAAAGCGCTCGCCTTTATCCCCGGATTTTCCCTTTAGGGAAATAATCAAAAAATCTGGGGATAACAGCGATCGGAAGATTATTCTGACCGCGCAGTGGCCGAGTGTAAAGCAATGTGTTCAGCGTATGACATCTAATCCATAGGGAGATGAAACAGGATGAGCGAAACCAAAGAAACCGTACTGGAGCAGGAAGAGCAGATTGTCGAAGCCGGCGTGCACAATTTTAGCAAAGAGGAAGAGTGGATCAAACCGGAGGACCCGCTGCTGAATGAGCGGTTGGAGTGGTTCAAAGACCAGAAGCTGGGGCTGATGATGCACTGGGGGCCGTATTCCCAGCTTGGCCTCGTGGAGTCCTGGGCGCTGAGCGACGAAGATGGCGATTGGTCGCGCGATGACATCGACTGGACGGATGACATGGAAGATTTCAAGCGGGAATATTTTGATCTGAACAAAACTTTCAATCCGATTCGCTTCCAGCCCGAGGAATGGGCACAGATGGCGGCAGATAACGGGTTCAAATACTTCCTGTTCACCACCAAACACCATGACGGTTTCTGCATGTGGGATACCAAGACGACGGATTACCGGATTACGGGTAAGGACACGCCTTTTCATACCCATAAGTATGCGGACATCTGTCGATCACTATTTGACGCTTTTCGGGCCAAAGGACTCGGCATCTCAGCGTATTTCTCCAAAGCGGACTGGCATACTCCGTATTACTGGGCACCGGGCATGGAGCGTGGACGTCATATGTGGCGCGGGCCTTCGTATGATCCCCATAAATATCCGTGGCTGTGGGAGAAATTCGTGGAGTTCACGCATGAGCAGATCATGGAACTGCTGACGAATTACGGGCGAATCGAATGTCTGTGGCTGGATGCTGGATGGGTGCGCGAAGGTCGCCATGGTCAGGATATCAGGCTGGGAGAAGTCGTGGAACGGGCGCGTCAGACCACACAACCTTGGCTCCTGTCTGCAGATCGCACCGTCGGTGGACCGTATGAGAATATCGTTACCCCCGAGCAGACCATACCGGAACATCCGATGAACATTCCATGGGAAAGCTGTATTACCGTGGGCAACTCCTTTGCTTTTGGTTTCGATGATCAGTATAAAACGGGAAGACAGCTGGCACATATTCTGCTCGAAGTCGTGTCCAAGGGTGGTAACCTGGCGCTGAATGTAGGACCGCAACCCGATGGGCGTCTGCCAAAGGGGCAATTCGAGGCATCAAGGGCCTCGGTGAATGGTTAGGTACTCATGGAGAAGGCGTCTATGGAACCCGGATCTGCGGGCCATATTTTACGAAAGATTGGGCTTTCACACAGAAAGAAGAGATCAACACCGTATATGCCTTCCGTATATACCGAAATGAGAATGAGACCGTACAACCACAGTTGGTCATTCCTTATCTGGAAAAGGTAGAGCGGATCGAACTCATCGGTAGCGATGACGTACTTTCGTATCAGCATACGGAAGTCGGACTTCTCGTGGAACTGCCACAATCCGCTACAACCATTGAAGCGCCGATCACACATACGTTCAGGCTGGTCACAAGCGCATAGAATGCCATGTCAATTCCGGGGAGATATAACCACCTCCGGGATTTTTTTATTCATACATAAGGGACACAATTCCCAATAGAAATGGCTCGCAATTGCTTGTCATACAAGGGTTTGTGGAATAAAGAGAAGTCGGAGAAAATTGCAAATTGATAAAAGTTTACCGTGCGATGTACTATCAAATCAAGAAAGCGCTACCTGATATGAATGTTTACATCATCTTTGTTGAACAAGGAACTAGGAACAGAAAAAGGATGTTTAAGGGATGTAAATGTAATGTATTATTACACTTGAGGTGTAGAAGGAGTGACGCAAATGAGTCGAGCTACGGAAAGCATACCCGCCAAGATGGAACTCCAGCAGAGGAAACATGTGGAGCCCAAGCGGCAGCATCCATTCATCAAAAGCCTCAAGAAACACTGGGAGCTCTACCTGCTCGTGCTGCCCCCGGTGTTGTATCTGTTGATCTTCAAGTACATCCCTATGGTGGGTGTCCAGATCGCCTTCAAGGACTTCAGTGTGGTCAAAGGAATCTGGGGAAGCCCGTGGGTCGGATTCAAACACTTTGAGGCCTTCTTCCAATCTCCAAACTTCTGGCTGTTAATCAAAAACACGATAGGCATTAGCTTCTATTCCTTAATTGCCGGTTTCCCTATTCCGATCCTGCTGGCCCTGGCGCTGAATGAGATTCGAACGGGTTACTTCAAGAAGACCGTACAGATGGTTACCTACGCTCCGCATTTTATCTCCACCGTTGTCATGGTATCCATTATCATTCTGATGCTCTCCCCACATGTGGGCGTGGTAGACAAGCTGTTCACACTGCTCGGCTTCCCGATGACCAATTTCATGGGCATCCCGGAATACTTCAAATCGATCTATGTCTGGTCAGGTGTGTGGCAGGGCATGGGATATTCATCAATAATATATATCGCAGCTCTTGCTGGTGTTGATCCATCTCTCTATGAAGCAGCAAAGATGGACGGCGCATCAAGGCTTCGGAAAATATGGCACATCGACCTGCCATCGCTCGTTCCAGTCACCGTTATCATGCTGATTCTGAGTCTGGGCAGCATTATGGGCGTGGGCTTCGAGAAAATATACCTGATGCAGAATCCACTCAACACAAGCGCTTCGGAGGTCATCTCCACGTATGTGTACAAGGTGGGTCTGATCGGAGCGAATTTCAGCTTCTCCTCGGCAGTAGGGTTCTTCAACTCCATTATCAACCTGATCCTGCTGGTTATCGTCAACGGCATATCTCGCAAAGTATCCCAGAACAGCTTGTGGTAAAGGAGGAGCTTATCCATGTTCAACCTGATTAATCGTAACCGGATCAAGGACCCGCTCGGTGACCGCATTTTCATGACACTTAACTACATCTTTCTGTTCGCCATACTGCTAACGGTGTTTTACCCGCTCTTGTATATCATCAGTTCTTCGTTCAGCTCTTCACGAGCCGTGACATCCGGCCAGGTGTGGCTGTTCCCGGTAGACTTTAACATTAAGGCGTACATCTCCATTTTCAAAAGCCAACAGCTTATGCTCGGTTTCTATAACACGATCATCTACACCGTGGTGGGTACGTTCATTAACGTGGTGCTGACCGTCATGCTGGCGTATCCTTTGTCACGAAAATCGTTTTATGGACGAGGGGCCATCATTATTTTCATGATGATCACGATGTTCTTTGATGGTGGTCTGATTCCCACCTACCTCCTGATGAAGGACTTACACCTGCTGGATACACGTTGGGCAATGTGGTTGCCCGGGGCGCTCGCGGTGTTCCAGGTCATCGTGGCAAGGACGTTCTTCCAATCTTCCATCCCGGAAGAGCTTGGAGAGGCCGCAGAAATGGATGGTTGCCGGGATATCCGGTATCTGATCAGCGTGGTTCTTCCCTTATCAAAGCCCATTCTGGCGGTCATGACACTCATGTATGCCGTAGGTCACTGGAATGCGTACTTTGATGCACTGATCTACCTGCGTTCCGAGAAGTTGTTCCCTCTGCAATACGTGCTTCGCAATCTGCTCATCCTGAACGCGGCTGATCCGGCGATGCTTGCCAATACCAGCCAACAGATGCGGGACCAAGGGTTCGAGCAGGTGTTGAAATATGCACTGATCGTTGTCGCGAGTATTCCAATTCTGATCATGTATCCATTTGTACAGAAGCATTTTGTTAAAGGGGTCATGGTGGGTTCCCTCAAAGGTTAATCCTTGTGAATTAAGCCCGGTTGCCTCTTGAAAGGAGGTGGAAGGAACACGCCGGCTTCCGGGGTCGATTTTATATACGTGCAGTACAAGTCAATAATTTGCCGTTATAAACAAAAAGGAGGAGTCAGATTGAGAAAATCTTGGATTTCGATGTTGTTTCTGGTCTTTGCTTCGATGGCTTTGTTGTCCGCATGCAGTTCATCCGAGGAATCGGGTGGAAGTAGCGACGGTAGCGGGGAGAGCGGCGGTCCTGTAACCATGACCCTCTTTGCTCCGCAAGGCAAAGCGTCCATGGAAGAGAATGAATTTACCCAATTTATCGAAGACAAGTTCGACGTTACCCTAAAATGGGATCTGGCCCCAACGGACGCTTTGCAGGATCGCAGACAATTGCTGCTAGCCAGTGGTGATTATCCGGAAGTGTTTCTTCACGGCAAGTTCACCACCTCAGATCTTCAAACCTATGGAAAACAGGGCGTGTTCCTTCCGCTACAGGATCTGATTAAGGAGTATGGTCCGAACCTGACCAAGATTATGGAAGAGAAGCCATACTTCAAAGAAGCCATCACGGCACCGGATGGCAACATCTATGCTTTGCCAATCTTCAATGAATGTTACCACTGCACGTATGCACAGAAATACTGGATCAACACGGAGTGGCTCGATAATCTGGGTCTGAAAATGCCAACCACAACTGATGAACTGTATACCGTTCTAAAGGCGTTTAAGACACAAGATCCGAATGGTAACGGGAAAGCGGACGAGATTCCACTCACGGGCGCACCGAACAAGTATGTATGGAATGGCAACATTGATGCCTACCTGATGAATAGCTTTATATACAATGATAACGACAAATACCTGATCGTGAACGATGGCAAGGTGAGTTTTGCCGCCAATCAGGAAGGCTGGAAGAAAGGGCTGGAGTACATGAACAAGCTGTATGCAGATGGCCTGATTGATCCGGCTTCCTTCACGCAAAACGATCAGGCGATTGGACAGCTGGGGAACAAGGAAGGCGATGAAGTGGTCGGTTCCATTACGACGGCGCTGGTCAGTTATCTCGTGAATACCTATGACAAAGACATCACCCGTCACCAGCACTGGGAGATCGTTCCTCCATTGAAAGGACCCGATGGAGTGCAGACGACAGGCGCCACGCAGAGCGTAGGTGAGTTTGAGTTTGCCATCACCAACAAAGCGACAGAAGCACAGCAGATTGCCGCTATCAAAATTGTAGACTACATGTTCAGTGAAGAAGGTGCGCTGTACGCGGAGTATGGTCCAACTGAAGGCAAAGGCTGGAAGAAGGCAGATGCCGATGAGAAAAACATCAATGGCGAGCCGGCCAAATACAGCTACTACAACCTGCCTGAGCGTGATCCGAACGTTGTTGTGAACGAGAGCTGGTCACAGATCGGAGCGCATGACTTATCCAACACGTTCCGTAATCTGTTTGCGGAAGGACAGAATCCTCTAGAAGCAGAGGGTTATGGTACACGTCTGGCTCAAGCTACCAATGTGTATGAACCTTATGCACCCAAAGAAGTATACCCTGCGAACGTATTTATTCGTCCAGAGGATACGGAATCAGCTGCACAACTGACTACGGCCATCAAGGATTATGTGCAGACAAATATGGCACAGTTCATTATTGGCAGCAAGAGCATTGATAAGGAATGGGATTCGTATGTCAAAGGCTTCGATGGTCTCGGACTGAGTAATTACCTTGAGATCTACCAGCGTGCCATTGAGAAGAATCAATAATTGAAGGATTCAATATAGAGGCTGTCCCGTCTGTCACCCGTGACCGGGACGGTCTTCTCCTATGACAACCCCACGTCATCCGATATAATGTACTGAATATTTATGGAAAATTAGCGATCAGCACAGATGTTTGTCGTCATTCAGCATGAACAGTAATGGTGGGGGATCTTCGGAGATGAACAACAATTGGTTTAGGCGTTTGCTGTTATCGTATCTGCCTGTTTTCTTTATTGTGACGACCATTCTATTCTTTATTTTCTTTCAAGTATTCAATGAACAGAACCGTAGAGAAGCGCTCAAGGCCAATGAATTTTTGGCCTCACAGGTTACGCAATATCTGGACAACTCCCTGCGTTCCATCGACTTCAAGGTACTGCGTGAGATTTTGACCAACCCTAACTTGAAGAATTATTTCTCGGTATCTGGCAGCGATGATGTGTATGCCGGCATTCAGGCGGTCCAGGTGGTTGATGAATTGAAAATAGAGTATCCGCTGATCGATTCAATTTATCTCGTTCGTTATGGTGATGGCACGGTCTTCAGTAACGGGAAGGCAGTTCCGATTGAAGAGTTCCCGGATGCAGACTTTATTGCAGATAGCCGGTCAAGGGATGAACAGAAGTGGGCAGGGGCACGAGCGTTCCGAGCTTTTCCTTCGCAAGCGACTGAGCAGGTGATTACGATTGTGCGAAGTGTAGGAAACGGCAAAGGACTTGTGGTGACAAACGTGGACCTAAGTACCCTGAGAAAATCCATTATGCAGATGTATGATCCGGAATTTACGTTTGTGAACATCTTCAACCGTTCGGGTGGCAATCTGTGGGATAGCAGCATGCAAGGAGGGGTTGCAGCTTCTACTAAAACCACGTCGGGAGAAGTTTTCTCCGAATTTACGTCGAGTTATAGCGGTTGGAAGGTGCAGACAGGTCTCAATAATGGAAAAATCGTCAAATGGGCTCTGCAATTTTATAATATCTGGTTTGCCTTTGCTGTAGTGGTTGTGTTGATTGGCGTGGTGTGGGTGATCTATGTGACCCGCAGAAACTACAAGCCGATTCAGCAGATTGTCACGTTAATTCAGACCGTCTCTTCGCAGAAGCAATCCGGACTGAACTATGGCAAGGAGAATGAGTTCCGATTCATCCATACAACGCTGGAACGCATGATTGATCAGACGAGACAATATCAGGAGGAGCATGAAGAGAATCTGATTTTGCAGAAAAAAATGTTCTTCCAGGAGTTGCTGGAGGGCACACGAGACTTTACGAGCACGGAGCTGACAGCGGAGATGAAGAAGTTCAAACTGCCTGAGCTGGAGCATCGTTGGGCCGTCATGGTAGTTGAAATGGATCGGTATGATGCATTTGTGACGGAGTATCATGATCAGGACCAATCCCTCCTGAAATTTGTGTTATCCAGTATTCTGCAGGAGAGTGCACGTCATGAAGGAACGGAAGTATGGGCTGAATGGATCTCCGATCAGCGTCTGTACGCCATCCTCTGGATTCCGGACATGGAACAGGCCGAGGAGACTGAGCATCGATTGCTTGCTGGTTATCTGGACAGAATCGATCAGTATCTGAACTTCACCGTGACCATTGGTGTTGGTCGGGTTGCTGTCGATATTCGGGGGCTGAAAGCTTCATTGAAAGAAGCTGTGCACGCGCTGGAGTACAAGGCTGTACTGGGGATAAATCGTATCATTCCGTGTAGCGATGTGCCGAATTCGACCAATGATGTGTATGAGTTCCTGAAGACCATCTCCCTGCTGGTACAGGCGATGCGTTTATCGGACGATGTGTGGGAAAAGCATTTTGAAAGACTGTTTGAACAAATCAGTGAGTCCGTCCTGTCCCGTCAGGAGATTATGAATACGATCCAATTGTTATTTCAACATTACAATCGGGAATTTGCCGAACTTCCACGGGAGTATCAGGATTCGTGGGCCGTTATATTCACCCCGCTTCTCCCAAGGCTTGAGGGCTGGGAGACGTTAGATGACCTGCGTGAGCTGTGCTGGGAAGGGTTCAGAGAATTGGCGCTGCAGATGCAGACGCTGCATTGTTCCCGAAAACACAGATCACATATTCTGGAGATTCGCAAATACATCGAAGAGCATTACAACAATCCTGATCTGTCGCTGAACTACCTTAGTGATCTATTCGATATTAATCCGAAGTATCTGAGCAAGCTTTTCAAGGATGAGATTGGGGAGAAGTTTGTGGATCTGCTCATTAGTCATCGCATCGAAAAAGCCAAGCTGCTCATGCAGGAGACCGATAAGGCTATTCAGGAGATCAGTGAAGAAGTGGGATATACGAACTATAATTCCTTCAACCGGGCTTTCAAGAACGTGGTGGGTGTGGCACCAAGTGACTACCGCAAAGCCATGTGATGTAAGTGCACCCGCCTAACTAATTCCGAACGCATAAGGAGAATGTGCATATGGATTATAAAGATGCTTCGCTTCCCATTCAGGAACGGGTTCAGGATCTGATCGGACGGATGACAACGGCAGAGAAGATTGGGCAACTCATCCAGCCGATGGGCTGGAAGACGTATGATAAAGCAGCTGATGGTACAGTACAGGTGACGGAAGAGTTCAAAGCGGACATGGAACAGGGTGGTGTCGGTTCTCTGTATGGTGTGCTTCGGGCCGATCCATGGACTGAAGTGACGCTGGAAACGGGGCTTACTCCACGGCAGGGAGCCGTTGCCACAAATGTCATTCAGCAGTATGCCATGGAGCATTCTCGTCTAGGCATTCCCATCTTGTTCGGAGAAGAATGTTCCCACGGGCATATGGCGATTGGGGCGACAGTATTTCCGGTACCGTTAACCGTGGGCAGCACGTGGAATATGGAGTTATACCGCAAGATGTGTGAAGCCATCGCTGTGGAGACCCGGAGTCAGGGGGAGCGGCAACGTATTCCCCGGTGCTGGATGTCGTACGTGACCCGAGATGGGGACGGACCGAGGAATGTTTTGCCGAAGATCCATACCTAATCGGTGAATTTGCAGTGGAAGCCATGAAGGGACTACAGGGTGAGTGTCTCGATTCCAACCGGACGATTGTGGCGACACTTAAGCATTTTGCGGCATATGGCAGTTCAGAGGGTGGGCGTAATGCAGCACCTGTGCATATGGGCTTACGTGAATTGCATGAAATAGATCTGTTGCCGTTCAAAAAAGCAGTGGAAGCCGGAGCTTGCTCCGTCATGACTGCTTATAACGAGATTGATGGTGTACCTTGTACGTCCAGTACGTATCTGTTGAATGACCTTCTGCGCGAGCAGTGGGGGTTTGATGGATTCGTGATTACTGATTTTGGCGCCATTCAGATGCTGGTCCATGGACATAACACCGCTGAGAACGGGGAGCAGGCCGTAGCACAGTCCCTTCAGGCAGGTGTAGACATGGAAATGTCCGGGTACATGTACCGCAAACATCTTGGTCAGGCGCTTGAGCAGGGATTAATCGTAGAGAAGGATCTGGACTTGGCTGTGTGGCGGGTGCTGGAGATGAAATTCAGACTTGGGCTATTTGAACAGCCTTTCGTAGATCCAGAGTTTGCCGAACAAGTCATCGGATGTGAAGACCATATTCAGCTGGCAAGGGAAGTCGCACAAGAGGGAATTATTTTACTGAAAAATGAAGGGGCTACCCTCCCACTCAGCAAAACAGGTACGAAGCTGGCTGTCATTGGTCCAAACGCAAATCATATCTATAACCAGCTTGGGGACTATACCTCGCCACAGCCGAGAGAGCAGATCGTCACCGTACTGGATGGCATTACGCGCAAGCTTGGCGCGGATTCGGGTCAGGTGTTGTACGCACCGGGTTGTCGGATTAAAGGCGATTCCAAAGAGGGCTTTGCACAAGCGCTCGCCTGTGCCGAACAGGCCGATGTCATCGTGATGGTGATGGGTGGGTCCAGCGCCCGCGATTTTGGTGAAGGTACCATAGACTTGCGGACAGGAGCGTCTGTGGTAACGGATGATCCATGGAACGACATGGAGTGTGGCGAGGGCATTGACCGGGCGTCCCTGAATCTCATGGGTGTTCAATTGGAGCTGGTGCAGGAGGTACATAAGCTGGGAAAACCCGTTATCGTGGTCTATATCAACGGCCGCCCCATTGCTGAACCTTGGATTGATGAGCATGTCCATGCGATTGTGGAAGCGTGGTACCCCGGGCAGGAAGGTGGTAACGCGATTGCGGATATTCTGTTCGGTGATGTGAATCCATCTGGCCGTCTTACCGTCTCCATTCCCAAGCATGTTGGGCAACTTCCGGTCTATTATCATGCCAAACGCACTCGTGGCAAGCGGTACCTGGAGATGGATCTTGCGCCGCAGTATCCGTTCGGATATGGACTGAGTTATACCGAATTCAAATACGAGAACGTAAGGGTTATACCGGATGTGATTGGGCCAGAAGATGAGGCACAGGTGATGGTTGAAGTCACAAATACCGGAGCGGTTGCGGGAAGTGAGGTTGTGCAGTTGTACATCGCGGATGTGTCGGCTTCGGTTACGCGGGCTGAAATGTCACTTAAGGGTTTTCGTAAAATCCATCTGGAGCCAGGACAGACTCATACCGTTACGTTCCCTGTGCAAAAAGAACACCTCGCACTCATCGACTCTCGTCTCCAGTCTGTCGTGGAACCGGGTGAATTCAGGCTCATGGTTGGCCGCAATTCGGCTGACTGGACCGCTTGTAGTCTGCATATCCAGAAGGTGGGGGTAGAGGTATGATTCGAATTCAGCGATTCATTGAAGATATGAACCGATCGCAGTGGCTGGATACGATCGAGCTTACGGCGTGGGAGATGCAGAAGGCCAGATACATTCGACCAGGGGAATACGAGTACGAGCAGGCAGACAAGGCAATGCAAAGCTTGAATCCGCTGAACAGCGTACACGGAACGACGTATTTTCTGAGCAAATGTGTGGACATTCCAAGTGAATGGCAAGATCAGGCTGTTGGGCTGATCTTTGAGACTGGAGGAGAAGGGCTGCTGAAGGTGAATGGCATGCCTTATCACGGACTGGACCGGAATCATGGGTTCGTACCCCTTCCTCGAAGTCGGGTAGGAAATACGCCGCAGTTGGAGATTGAACTATACGATCCAATTCCAGAGCCGCATGATCCACTCAACCGACAAGCTGTTATTCAGCCGCCTATTCAGGGTATCCGGGCAGCATTGGTTCATATCAATCAGCCGTTACAGAGCCTGATGTACAGCGTGACGGTACTCGCCGAGTCGCTCAGGGCATATAACGAGAAGGAGCCCAAGCGGATGGCACTTGTTCAGGCTGTTCATCAGGTGATGGATAACATGTACAATGACCCGGACCGCTGGAGTGATGCAGCTTGGATACAGAACTTCGAATATGCATTAGCACAGTCGGTACAGCAGGAAGACCCGGAGGAATATCGAAGTGGCTTCATGCATCTGGTTGGACAATCCCATATTGATATTGCCTGGCTGTGGCCTGTACGTGAGACGGTTCGCAAGTCCAGTCGCACGTTTTCGACCATGTGTACGTTGATGGACACATACCCGGATTTTGTGTATTCCCAGAGCCAGCCGCAGTTGTATGCCTTCGTGAAGGATCATTACCCGGAGCTGTACGAGCGAGTAAAAGCACGCATTGCTGAAGGACGCTGGGAGCTGGTCGGAGGCATGTGGGTGGAGCCGGATCTGAATATTCCGAGTGGTGAGTCGTTGGTTCGGCAAATTCTGTATGGACAGAACTTCTACCAGGCGGAGTTTGGCAAACGCTCCAACATCGAGTGGTTGCCCGACACCTTTGGCTACTGCGCTTCCTTACCGCAGATGCTGAAGCTTGCGGATATTCCTTATTTTATGACCACCAAGCTGAATTGGAATGACACCAATGCGTTTCCGTATGACCTCTTCAATTGGGTAGGCATAGATGGTACTTCGGTGCTGGCGTATCTGAACCATGGAGTGAATGAGCATACGCGGCCCAAAGATGTGGATGAACACTGGCAATCGTATAAACAGAGGGATGTGCATCCTGAGCAGATGTTGCTCTACGGACATGGTGATGGCGGTGGCGGTGTGACGAATGAGATGGTGGAGTTTGCAGAGCGATCCCACTTGATGGTGGGACAGCCAATCAGCAAATTCAGCACAGCAGGGGCTTTTTTGAAGACATATCATTAAATAATCCGACGTTGCCAAAGTGGCACGGGGACTTGTACCTGGAGCTCCATCGAGGAACCTATACGACCCATGCAAGGAACAAACGTAGCAACCGTAAGGCAGAGGTATTGTACCGGGAAGCGGAGATCTGGGGGCAATTTGCCGGAGCTTGCGCCGCACACACGAAGAATGATCTGGATGAAGGCTGGAAGCTGATCATGCTCAACCAATTCCATGACATTATTCCGGGAACGTCGATTCCAGAAGTTTACGTAACGTCCACCGAGGAATACACGAAGGTATTTGCATTAGGTACATCCGCACTGCGGGAAACGCTGGATACCCTTGCGGAGAACATTACAACAGATGAGGTGGATGGTCTTCCCTACATTATATTCAACAGCCTTGGCTGGGAACGCGGAGAGAATATCACCATTACAGGCGATGCCCACCTCGCCGGGGTGGCTGCATTCGATCGTCAAGGGAACCGTCTGGCCTGTGATCTTGAGCAAAAGGAAGACAAGTACACGCTGCTCGTGTATGTTCCATCGATTCCTGCTTTTGGGTATACAACCATATGGCTGCGCGAGGCATCGGATGTTATCCTTCCAGTAAGGGAAGAAGAATCTTTCCCTTCCACATGGGAAACCGAATTTTACACTCTTGAGTTCAATGACTTGGGAGAGATCACGAGGTGGTATGACAAAACGGCAAGACGCGACTGGCTGAAGCCCGGTGATCGGGCGAATGAGTGGCAGTTTTTCCATGACAAACCGACGTACTGGGATGCTTGGGATATCGATCCGCGGTTTGAATCCCAGCGCGCAGGTGCGGTGCAGTTGATCTCCAGAGAGATTGTACAGCACGGGGCTACGCGAGATGTACTGCGTTTGGTCTGGAAGCTGAATCAATCCGAGATCAGCCAGGATATCATTTTGCATCGTTACCAGCGGCGTGTTGATTTCCATACAAAAGTGAAGTGGAATGAAAGTCATAAGCTGCTCAAGGTAGCATTTCCGGTGGATCTGGTGGCAGCCAAAGCAGCCTATGAAATCCCGTTTGGAGCGTTGGAGCGTCCAACCCATAACAACACCAGTTGGGAGCAGGCGCAGTTTGAGGTCTGTGGACATCGCTGGGCGGATATCTCGGAGGGCAACAGCGGTGTGAGTTTACTGAATGATTGCAAGTACGGATACGACATCAAGGATCGGACGATCCGCCTGTCCCTGCTTCGTGCCCCGAAATGGCCGGATGAACATGCCGATCAAGGCCATCATGAATTCACGTATTCGATCCTGCCCCACCAGGGCGATTGGCGACAAGCTGCCGTCGTTCGCCGGGCGATGGAGCTGAATCATCCGGTAGAGGTTGTTGCAGCGAGTCAGTCTTCCGGTCACTTGCCATCTGAACACGCTTGGATGGAGTTTCGCAGTGAGCATGTCATTCTGGATGCAATCAAGCCCGCAGAAGACGGCTCGGGAACGGTGCTGCGTTTCTACGAATCATCAGGAGGTCGGGAAACAGTACAAGTTGAGTGGGCTGAAAAGGAAATTAAGGCGTCCATCATTAATCTGCTGGAGGATGAGATCCATCCGTTGGCTTGTCCAAACGGCACATTCGAGCTGACATTTAAACCCTATGAAATTAAGTCGGTGAAACTTGTTCCAATGAATCCAAATACGTAATCTTCAGGAGGTATGACATGAAATTAACGAATAAGATCGGTGTCATCGTGGATAGCTTTGGCGTAGGTGTACGGGAAGGGTTGAACAAGGCCAAAGACGTAGGTGCAGAAGGTGTGCAAATCTATGCCGTCAAGGGAGAGATGGACCCTGAAAATTTGTCGCCTGCGGCGCGCAAAGAGCTGAAGAGTTACATCAATTCGTTGGGTCTCGACATTTCAGCCCTGGTTGGCGATTTGGGCGGACACGGGTTTCAGGTCAAGGAAGATAATCCGTGGAAAGTAGAAAAGTCGAAGCGGATCGTGGATCTGGCCCTCGATCTGGGCACCAACATTGTCACAACACATATCGGTATTGTTCCACATGATCCTTCATCGGAAGTTTATGCTACGCTGCATGCTGCTTGTGAGGAACTGGGCCAATACGCCAAAAGCGTTGGCGCATACTTTGCCATTGAGACAGGACCGGAAACGGCTGCTGACTTGAAAGGATTCTTGGATACGTTGTCCACCAACGGAGTATCGGTGAATTTTGACCCGGCGAACATGGTGATGGTGACCGGAGATGATCCGGCGCGGGGCGTTCATCTGCTCAAGGATTACATCGTACATACCCATGTGAAGGATGGTGTGCGACTGAAGGAAGTTGACCCACGAGACGTATACGGAGCGGTCGGTTATGCCCCTATGGATCACGAAAAGATTGCCGAGATGGTCTCGTCCGGAACGTTCTTCCGTGAGGTGCCACTGGGCGAAGGTGGCGTTGATTTTGACGGATACTTTGCAGCGCTTCAGGAGATTGGCTACACCGGTTATCTGACGATTGAACGCGAGGTTGGTCATCAGCCGGAGCAGGACATTCGCAAGGCGGTTCAATTTATTCAACAATATCGATAGGGAGCTGAGCAGATGAAAGTGGGCCTGAGCACGTATAGTTTGTTGAACGATTTGAATTCCGGTGAGATGACGGTGCTGGATGTGATCGACTGGATTGCGGCGAACGGCGGCGAGCATATGGAGATGGTACCTTACGGTTATACCGTGGAGGATAATCATGATCTGGCGGATGCGATTCGGGAACGGGCAGCGTCTGCGGGCATTGAACTGTCCAACTACTCGATGCCAGCCAATTTCGTGCAGGAGACGGAAGAGGCGTTTGAAGAAGAGATGGCTCGGGTCAAAAGACATGTGGATGTCGTACACCGGATGGGTGTAAAACATATGCGTCATGACGTCACGGCGTTTACCCTGCCAAAGGAGAAGATGACCATTGCTTGGTTCGAGGAACATCTGCCTCTGATGGTGAGGGGAAGCCAGATCATTGCGGACTATGCTGCGCAGTTTGGTATCACCACAACGATTGAGAATCACGGCTTCAGTGTGCAGGCGAGTGACCGGGTGCAGCGTGTACTGCATGCTGTGGATCGTCCGAACTTCAGAACAACACTCGATATTGGCAACTTCATGTGCGTGGATGAGAACCCGATCATCGGCGTTATGAAAAATCTGCCGTACGCTTCTCTGGTCCACTTCAAAGATTTCTACTTCCGTCCTTATGATGAGCATCCGGGTGAGGGTGAATGGTTTACGACGGCCTACGGCAACTTCCTGCGTGGAGCCATCGTTGGGCAAGGGGATATTCCGATCCGCAAAATTGTAAAGTTGATCAAAGACTCCGGCTATGATGGCAACATTACGGTGGAGTTCGAAGGCATGGAGGAATGCAAATCCGCATCCAAGATCGCCATGGACAACCTGCGCCGCTTCTGGGAAGAGGCGTAACGAAGCATAACGAAGCATAAAGAGGGAATGGATCAAGGGCCACTTTTCGAAGTGGCTCTTATTGTTGATCATCAGGATTCTGGACTGCCCATCGATCCAAGATCATTTCGATGTAACGCATGGTATCCGTTGTCATACCATATACACGAGCTGACTGATCATCCTCTGGGGTGATATAATCCCAATATTTTTCTGCCAATTCTGCATTCCCTTGAAAAGTCCTTTCAGCATAATCAGAGATTCGGATGGCCAGTAACCGTGAGGCTTCGGAATCCGGAGGTTCCATCTTGCATGTATGAATAGCTTTAAGAATATCAGCCCATTCCATGGATAATGAATTGTTCTGATTATTCAGAGGTAACGATTCCATTTCTTCAGGTGTAAAAACATCTTGACGGAACCTGCCCGGAGGTTGATCCAGTTCACGGATGAAACCCAACATCTCATCCAGACTGATTGTACCGGAGGCTCTGATGGCATATAGGGTTGAAAAAGAAGATGCTCGACCTTGCTTAATCTCTCCTGCTGTTCCTTGACAACGGCCAGTTGTTGTTCCAACGTATTATTCCATAAAGTGAGGGTGCTCTCTGGTTCGGAACGAGCAGCATCCTGATCGAGGAATTCTCCAATCTCATTCAATTTAAAATGCATTTTCTTCAGAATGGTAATCTGCTGAAGCCGTAAAATATCCTTTTCACCATATAAGCGATACTGATTGTTCTCATTACGGGCCGGTCGCAGTAAACCCAGCTTCTCATAATAATGCAGTGTTCGGATGGATACTCCGGTATGTTTGGATAGTTGTCCAACGGTATACAACAGGCAGATCCCTCCCTCATGATTTATGTATTCTCCACCAGCGCCATGCATTGAGCACCGCCAGAATGATCGCACCAACAAAGATTATCATCATATACAAAATAAATATTTCGGCTGACCCGTTATCTTGCGCGGTATAGTTTAACAATGCCGGTCTATCACCTGGCATAACAACGAATCTGGCTACTTCCAGGTAAGCGATATGAAATCCGATGGAGGCCCATAAAGATCCGCTCAAACTGCGCAGAAGCTGTAACGTAATACCATAGGTCAAGAGCAGGATCATATAATCCAAGGTTATCCGGTTTCCGGCATCCATACCGACGAGTTCTTGTAATAGGCTGACACTCATCGGAACCAGCAGAAAGAGTATGATTTGAGTTAAATAAGCGAAAAACACAGGAAGTCGCAGTCTGAAGCGTAATCCATCATAGACCATGCCTCGCATGGATAGTTCCTCTGGCAAAGCTTCATACAAGAAAGCAATACAACTATTAAGTACGACAGCAAGGAAAAACTCGGCTGAGAAGTGCCACTCCGTAATCGTAATCCAGTTGTTCATACTGGCTATCGCTAACCCGATGAAGGCCAGAGAAGTGGCAAATAATGCGCCAGAGAGCAAGTGAATTATGCTTTTTCCTGTCAGAGGAAGAAGAACGGACTTCATATGGAAGTGTCTTCGAATGACGAATAGTACGGGCAAGACGATACTAATAATGACAACAGCTTGGGTGAGATGAACCATCCAATCAGCAGCACCAATAGTGCTGACAAACTTCCCTGCGAGTGTAGCAAAAAACAG
Organism: Paenibacillus sp. OVF10; assembly: GCA_022836915.1. Taxonomy (GTDB): domain Bacteria; phylum Bacillota; class Bacilli; order Paenibacillales; family Paenibacillaceae; genus Paenibacillus. The sequence goes on from CP094668.1 coordinate 938,770, forward strand.
ACCCAATGTCATCGTTAACCAACTCATTCCAATAATAGCTATTCCACTGCTACGTCGTTTCTTGGTTACATGTTCAGGTGACATACTCATGCTAATCCCCTCCTGAAGCCAGTATAAACCCTCGAGTTAACGTCAGGGTCAAGCAGGAAATATGCCTATCAGAATATGGTTCTGCGCAAGGATTAAGTTACGAGTAGCACAAGTGTGGTATACTGGATATATTCAGCCTGATAATAACTGGCTATGGATAGGAGATGTCACTGATCTATGCAGGTATTCGAGGACTGGAATCAGAAAGTAAAGAAGACGTTTAATGCTACGAACCCAGAGGTAGTGTTGACGGTATCGGAAGCTGGAAGTTTGCTTGGTTTGACCAAAGACCAGATGAAACTGTACGTGGACAAGAACAAACTAACGAAGGTCCCGATCATGAGAAGTGTTCACCGATACCTCTTATTGAAAAGTGAAATAGATAACATCGTTCAAGCTCGATAACTTCATAGGATTGAACACAACCATTTTACCGACAGGATTCGGGAGAGTGGTCTTTTTTATCGGAAAGGGGACAGAACGTGCTGAAAAAAGTGTCAAATTGGTTCTATCAGCGGGTGAATTGGAAATGGGTTGCAGCTGCGGTTGTTGTATTTGCTTGTTTTATTGCATTCATTCTGCCCTGGCAGGCGGCAAAGTCGGAGGAGGCCACAGGTGGTGGGCAGTCCCCGGATTCCTCTTTTCTGTACACTGCAAATGATCTTTATCAGATGGCTGAGCAGTATGGTGAAGCAGGGCGGAGCGCCTATATTCAGGCACGATTCACATTTGACCTCATATGGCCCTTGGCCTATCTGTTGCTATTGGTTGTTCTGTTATCCGTACTCTATCGCTCGCTTCCGGTAAAGAGTCGCTGGCGCTGGGTGAGTCTGATTCCGGTCTTAGGTTGGGTTATGGACATGCTTGAAAATATAGGTGCGTCCCTGATCATGTATCGTTATCCTGAACGTACGCCTGTGTTTGCTGAACTCACCCCGATATTTACTTTGTTGAAATGGTGTCTGATCTATGCCAGTTTTGCAGCACTGGTTCCGGGTGTTCTGATCACGGTTCTCTACTATATACGCAGGCGCAAGAAGTAGTGGGAGAGGGATGGATTAAGAATATGTTGGTAACCCTAATCGTGTAAAGGTCCGCAGAGATAAGTGGAGAAATATACGCTTGTCAAAGGACAACCTGTTCATATATACTCATGTCGCAAGTGGCGTGAATCGTGTAATTACAAGAGCCCAAGGAGATGAAGAACGCATGTCGATCAGCTTGAATGTGTATCTGGTAACAGACGGTAATGGACGTGAAGCGGTAGAATTCTATCAAAAGGCATTTGGAGCCGAAGTGCTCGCGCTTCAAACATTTGGCGACGGTCCATCTGACCCGAATCACCCTATCCCGCCAGAAGCGAAAGACCGTATAATGCATGCTTCTTTGCAGATTGGCAGCTCGGTATTAATGTTGTCCGATACATTTCCAGGCATGCCGTACACTGTAGGTAATCATGTTACGGTTACGGTGAATACGGATACGGCGGATGAGGCCAAAGCAATTTTCAACCAACTGCAAGATGGCGGCGAAGTGAAAATGCCGATACAAGAAACGTTCTGGAGTCCAGCCTACGGCTCGGTTGTCGATAAATTTGGTGTACAGTTTCAAATTAGCGCTACGCCAGGACAAGCTTAAGAGCGTACTGTGCGTTAATATAACCTTCAAATGGAAAAAACCTCCGCGGTCTGCTTTGAGCAGTTGTGGAGGTTTTTTTGCTTTTTTGTAATGACTCGTGATTAATTTTCCTTGATTAGCCTTCCTTTTGAATCTTGGAAGGGTTGTTGATTTTATAAGGAACCGGGTTACGTGTCAGCTTCTTCTTGATAATTTTTGCTTCAAACGTAATGACATCTCCCACTTCCAGTTCTTGTTTCTTAACGGTGGCACTGTGGCTCGACCAGGCTTCCCCAACATCGATGACGTCTGGCTCTGTAATGGTAACTGCTTCATAGATAATGACCTCATCGTCATTGTCCGAGAAGTGATTTGGTACAGTGGTGAACTCTTTGACAACGGCACTCATCTTCACTTTACCTTCGGGCAGATCAATCTTAACGGTCTTGGCTTTGCTTGCTGTTTTGGCTTTAGGTTTGGCTTCACTGGCTGCCCCGGTTTGAGGTCCAACATACTCTTCTACCAGCCCATCCGGATCACCCTTCAACCCAGAGGAGAATTCATCTGTGTCCGTGTCGTACGAATCATCCTGATCCGCCGGAATTTCATCCGGGTTAACCAGGGCACCGGGAGTTGGCGTAACATCAGCAGCGACTGGTGCGACTGTATCCGAAGTTGTCGATTCTGTGCTTTGATCTGATCCGGCTGTGCTTATACTTCTGGCATTGTAGCTGGACGCTTGCATTTCTTTCAGATACGACGGGTGAATACAATGCTTTTGTCCATTATCCAGTTGAATAACGGCTGCCATGTGATCCACATATCCAATGATGGTGCACGGCATGTTTAATCCGTTTCCTTTATAATAGAACGTTTTGAGTTTGGTTGCTTTACCCGAAAGCAAGCCCCACTCCTGACATTTCTCAATCAGTTCATCTTCGTTATCCAGCGCAATAAAATCCTGCGGTTCAATCATAAACGCGTATGTCATATGGAATTTCCGCCCTTCCAATCCATTCTTCATGTTCATCGTTTCCAAATTACAACCAGTGTATCACAAATGAGCATTTTGCATAAATCCAAACGCTAAAATCTGTATTCGGAGATGAAGATTCTCAAAGCCTGCTCACAGAGGCCTGTGCTATAATTTGATCAGAATATAAGGGTAGAAGTTGTTACTCTATAATTTTGAACTAGAGATTATTTACACAGACACTACGATGACAGAACAACCTTCCAACCGCTGTTATCCCAAGATTTTTCGATTCCCTTTTTCTAAAGAAAAATCCGGTGATATACGCGAACGCTTCGCTTTCTCAGGTTTTTTCTGTCCTCTCCGTTATCGTTTAAATGGTTAGTTCAATTTATATAGCCTTGATATACATATATCAGGAAGGGAAGATTCGTATGGATAAAAAAGTAAATCATCAAGCCGTATGGCTTGCTATAGGTGTTGCCATGGGAGTCAGCATTGGTACGGCTACACAACAACTTGGACTCGGCATTGCTTTTGGTTTGGCGCTTGGCATTGTGATTGGTTCGGTGGTTAGCAAACGTGCAGGGTCAGACTCGGAACATATGCTCAGCGAACATGTCCGTGAATTGCATAAACCAGATGACTGGGAAGAAGCGCTTCATCGCTCGCAGGATCATCCGGTGCTTATCCTGAAACACAGCACAACTTGTCCGACCAGTGCGAGAGCGTACAGAGAGTTTATGGCGTTTGTAGGCACCAATGCATCGGATCCCAAACAACCTATGGACTACCGCATCGTCAAAGTGATTGAAAATCGCTCGTTGTCCCGCTACATTGCGGAAGAGACAGAGGTTCATCATGAGTCACCACAGGTGCTTCTGCTCGATCAGGGGCAAGTTGTCAAACATACCTCCCATGGCAAAATCACGAAGAAAAGATTATTGCAGTGGGCACAGAATCCATTTGGATAAATAGTACACCTTATAGACCCGTTCTTTTCAGCCCAGAGCTGAGGAGATTGGGTCTTTTTTACGCTTTTTTACACCTGTGGAGGCATTTCTTTACCCCTTTTTTACAGCGTTTCATATTACGATTTTACATGTAGCAGGTGCAGAGAACGGTAGAGAGAGGAGGAAGGGCGCATGGTGAATGATGCCACGATGATTGGATTGGTTGTGCTGTTGTTTGCGGTGTTTTGGGGATTTGTGAAATTCTGCGAAAAGGCTTGAGGGTAGAGAGGGGAGCGGAATGATTGTCATCGGCATGATTGTACTCGCACTGGTGATTTATCTCGGTTATGTGCTGGTGAAGCCAGAAAAATTCTGATGCTGACGATGTACGTAATGTTGAACAAGGGAATGTCGAATAGGGAGGAAATGCGGATATGGGTATCGGTGTAGTGCAAGTAGCGGTGACGCTACTGATCATCCTATTGCTGGTGAAACCGGTAGGAAAATATATAGTGAACGTGTTCGATGGACAGCGAACGGGGCTGGATCGGGTTTTTGGTGGACCGGAGCGACTGCTCTATCGAGTGATGGGCGTACGTGAGAACGAATCCATGGGGTGGAAAAAGTACCTCACGGCCGTTCTCCTCTCCAACTTTGTAATGTTGGTATTGATGTTTCTGGTGCTGCGACTGCAAAAATATTTACCGCTCAATCCGGATGGCATCGGCAATATGCCAGCGGCGCAGGCATTTAATACGGCGGTTTCGTTCATGACCAACACGAACTGGCAGTCGTATACGGGCGAGAACGCCCTGTCGTACCTGTCACAGATGCTGGCAGTGACGTTCCCGATGTTTACGTCGGCAGCGACGGGATTTGCAGTGGCCATTGCGTTTATTCGCGGGCTGGTAGGCCGCCGGGATGAACTGGGGAACTTTTACGTCGACCTTGTACGGTCGATTACGAGAATTTTTTACCGCTGAGTTTCATCGTGGCCCTGTTCCTCGTGTTCCAGGGTGTGCCCCAGACGCTCGCGGGAGCGGTGAACGCAACCACGCTGGAAGGTGCGCAGCAGACCATCTCACGTGGACTGGTCGCCTCACTGGAATCGATCAAACACATTGGCACCAACGGTGGTGGCTGGTTTGGAACCAATGCTGCACATCCATTTGAGAATCCGACGGCCCTGAGCAATCTGGTGCATATCGTCTGTATGATGCTGTTACCGACTGCACTGGTATACGCCTTCGGCTTGATGGTCAATAACCGGAAGCAGGGTTGGGCATTGTTCGCAGCGATGAGTTTTCTTTTCCTTGTGATGTTGACCACCGTATTTGTCTCCGAATATCGCGGTGTACCCGCGTTGGATGCAGCAGGTCTGCAGGGCAATATGGAGGAAAGAGGTCAGGTTTGGCATACCCGAATCGGCTTTATTCACGGCAGTCACGACAGCGGCCACTACAGGTTCTGTCAACAATATGCATGAGTCGCTTACTCCACTTGGAGGCATGGTATCACTGGCTCAGATGATGCTTAATAACGTGTTTGGTGGCAAAGGGGTAGGACTGATCAACGGACTGTTGTATGTGATTCTGGCTGTGTTTATCTGTGGATTGATGGTGGGACGAACACCTGAGTTCCTGGGCAAAAAAATTGAGGGCAAAGAAGTGAAGCTCGCATCCATCGCCTTGCTCATTCATCCTTTGATTATTCTGGCGCCAACGGCAATCGCGCTTATGCGTCCCGAAGCTATTGCGTCCATCTCGAACGGGGCATGCATGGCCTGACCGAAGTTCTCTATGCTTTTGCCTCGGGTGCAGCCAATAATGGATCGGCCTTTGCCGGACTGAATGCCAATACAGACTTTTACAACATCGCGATTGGTATCGTTATGCTGCTGGGAAGGTACGTTTCGATGATCGCCATGCTGGCTATTGCGGGTTCACTCGCTACGAAACGGGTTGTACCGGTAACCACGGGCACCTTGCGGACACACACACCTCTCTTTGCTGGGATTCTGGTCATGATGATCGTTGTTGTCGGCGCACTCACATTCTTCCCGTCGCTTGCCCTTGGACCGATCGCAGAACACTTGGCAATGATTCAATGAGGGAAATGACAGGGGAGCAACAGAGGAATTGGTATAAGGACGTAACGTACGGAGGTGGCGGTGCATGATGAATGCAGTCGAACGAAAGAAGGAGCAGACGATGCAACATATGGATACAGAAATGTTTAGTACGAAGGGCAATGAGCCGGATAACAACCGAGGTAATATTCAACGTGATCCCGGATCAAAACGGTCTTTAAGCAAGGATATGATACTTCAGGCTTCGCTGGATGCGTTCAAGAAGCTAAATCCGGTGGTCATGATCAAAAATCCGGTTATGTTTATTGTTGAGATTGGCACATTCATTACGCTCTTATTGAGCATCAATCCAGATCTTTTCACCGCATCGGAAGCTGGGCGCGGGTACAACATTGCCGTATTTTTCATTTTGCTGTTCACGCTGCTGTTCGCTAACTTCGCGGAGGCACTTGCAGAAGGGAGAGGCAAGGCCCAGGCGGATACGTTACGCAAGACGAAGTCGGACACCATGGCCAATCTGGTGCAGAAGGATGGAACAATCCGGCAAGTGTCTTCGACCCAGTTGAAAAAGGCGATATGGTCCGTGTGGAAGTCGGTGAACTGATCCCGACGGACGGTGAGATTGTGGAAGGCTTGGCCTCCATTGATGAATCGGCCATTACAGGAGAATCCGCCCCGGTCATCAAGGAAGCAGGAGGCGATTTCTCTTCCGTTACCGGGGGACACGTGTCGTGTCCGATTACATCGTCATGCGTGTTCAGACCGATCCGGGTGAGTCATTTCTTGACCGGATGATCTCTCTGGTTGAGGGTGCACAGCGCCAAAAAACACCTAATGAAATCGCGCTGACAACCCTGCTCGCCGTATTAACTCTGATCTTTCTGATTGTCATACTCACGATGGTTCCAATGGCAAATTACCTGGGTATTCGACTAGATCTGGCGACATTGATCGCACTTCTCGTCTGCTTGATCCCCACCACAATTGGTGGATTGCTGTCCGCTATTGGTATTGCCGGGATGGACCGGGTTACGCAGTTCAATGTGCTCGCCATGTCAGGTAAAGCGGTGGAAGCGGCCGGGGATATTGATACATTGATTCTGGACAAAACTGGGACGATCACATACGGAAATCGCATGGCATCTGAGTTTATTCCCGTTCAGGGCATTACTTCGTCAGAAATGACGCAAGCTGCTTTACAGGCTTCTGTGCGAGATGAGACCCCGGAAGGACGTTCTGTTGTGGAACTGGCAGGCAAACAAGGCCAGAGCTGGGCTGAGACGGAGTATGCAAATGCGGAAAATGTGGAATTCACGGCAGAGACACGGATGTCCGGTCTCAATCTGAGCAGCGGAATGAAGATCCGCAAAGGTGCGGTGGATGCGATCAAAAGATATATTGCTTCCGCAGGAGGCCGTATACCTGGTGATCTGGATGAGATTGCAAACCGAATTGCAAAGGCTGGGGGTACGCCGCTTGCTGTAGCTATCGATGAGCGAATCTACGGTGTGATTTATCTGAAAGACACTGTGAAGCCAGGGCTAAAAGAGAAGTTCGCCGAGATGCGCGCTATGGGCATCAAGACCATAATGTGTACAGGCGACAATCCGCTGACGGCAGCAACTATAGCGCTGGAAGCGGGCGTGGATGATTTTATTGCTGAAGCAAAGCCCGAGGACAAGATTGCGGCGATCAAAAAAGAGCAGCAGGAGGGCAAACTCGTCGCCATGACGGGCGACGGTACCAACGATGCTCCTGCTCTGGCGCAGGCCGATGTGGGCCTGGCGATGAATTCGGGCACCATGGCGGCCAAGGAAGCGGCCAACATGATTGATTTGGACTCTGACCCGACCAAGTTATTGTCGGTGGTCTCCATTGGCAAGCAGCTGCTGATTACACGCGGCGCACTTACCACCTTTTCGATATCCAATGATATCGCGAAATATTTTGCCATCATTCCAGCCATGTTCATTCTCGCGATGCCGCAGCTTCAGGCTCTGAATATTATGAATCTGGCTTCACCGCAGTCTGCGATCCTGTCGGCGCTGCTTTTCAACGCCATTATTATTCCGCTGCTCATTCCAATCGCGATGAAAGGGGTCAAGTACCGGGCGATGTCAGCCGAAAGGCTGCTTGGCCGCAATGTATTCATCTATGGCGTAGGTGGTGTGATTGTACCTTTTATCGGAATTAAGCTGATTGACATGGTTTTGTCGGGGATTCTTTAACGAGCTAACAACGTTATCAATATTGTCCTTTTATCCTAATGAATTCAGGAAGTGATCTGTATGAACATGTTCTTGCCCGCCGTGCGGTTATCCGTCGTGCTGATGCTGATATGCGGCTTAATTTACCCGCTTGTAACGACTGGCGTAGCCCAACTTCTCTTTCCTGCGCAAGCGAATGGCAGTCTGATTACGCATGATGAGAAAATCATCGGCTCGTCCCTGCTGGCGCAGGAAACCCAATCGCCGGGGCTGTTCCAGCCCCGGGCATCAAATGCCGATTATGATCCAACGGCTTCAGCCGGTTCAAATCGCGCCGTAGCTTCGGAGGAGTATATCAGCGAGATGAAGGAAAAGATGGCTCAGCTCCAGCAGGAAAACCCGGGATTGAAGCAGATCCCTGCTGATCTCGTGACGGGTTCAGGCTCTGGACTTGACCCAGATCTCTCTCCCGAAGCCGCTGAGGCACAGATCCCGCGCATTAGCAAAGCTACAGGGCTTAGTGAACAGCAGCTTGTGCAACTTGTAAAAGAGCAGACGGAAGGTCGTCAGATGGGTATATTCGGGGAACCTCGTGTGAATGTAACGGCTCTGAATCTGGCGCTGACAGCAGAACTGAAGTAACGAACGAACATATTAGCCTGCTCACGATATATCGGGAGGGGCTTTCTCCATTTTTATCTTCATAGTAAACAAGAAAGGGGAGAGGACGGATGGAAGACAACTTTAAGCGCAAGTCACCGGAAGAGATGCTGAAGATGATTACGAAGCTGCAGCAGGGAACCCTCAAAATTTATATCGGCCCAGTCAGCGGATCGGGCAAAACGTATCACATGTTACGAGAAGGGAATACGTTGCGTGAGCAGGGCATTGATGTGGTCATCTGCGCTGTCTCCACAATGCGCAGACCGGAAACGGTGGAACAGCTTGGCGCACTCGAACGAATTCCAAGCATTCACTGGTTACGCCAGAGTGATGATGTAGAGTTGAAGGATCTGAACCTGGATGCACTATTGGCGCGTAATCCGGAGGTTGTGCTAGTGGATGGTTTGGCACATCGTAACAGAGAAGGTGCTCGGTATGCTACCCGACTGGAGGACATTCAGTTTTTGCTCCGAAACAACATCAGTGTCATGACAACGGTGAATGTGTATGAGCTTGAAGGGTATACCGAGCTGGCCCGGCAGCTCACCGGTATCACAGTAGAACATACGGTACCTGCGGATACACTGGAACTTGCGGATGAAGTCAAGCTGATTGACGTCACGCCGGAAACCATACTGAGCCGTCTGGCAGAAGGTCATCTGAAGGGGCATGAGGGAGAAGCTGTATTTCGTCAAGGTAATCTGGGTATTCTGCGCGAACTGGCACTGAGATTGGTGGCAGAAGGGGTGAATGAATCCCTGCGCGAGCATCGGGAGGAGATGGGAATTACCGTCACAACAGGCATCATGGAACGGATTCTGGTGTCCACGCAATATCATTGGAACGGCTCCATCTATATCCGGCGTGGACAACAGATTGCCAAACGGTTGAATGGTGATCTGTGCGCTGTGGTTTTTCGGAATATGAAGCAGCCATTAACCAAGGAGGCAACCGTATTTCGGCGGAATATGATCAAACTGGTGGAGAAGTTTGGTGGCCATATGGAGGAGCTGTCTATATTACACCGTCGCAACATCCCGTCTACACTGGCGCGTTATGCCATGGAGCACCAGATTACCCGGATTGTGATGGGGCACTCCCGGCGTACGCGCTGGCAGGAATTGTGGCAAGGGTCCGTTGTTAACTCGCTGCTACGCAAATTACGTGGTGTGGATCTCTTTCTGGTTGCTGATCGAGCGGCCAGGGAGGGTGAACGTGTAGTTCCGGCCAAGGTAAACGAGGTGGAGTCACTGACATACCGCAGACTAAGCGAGCAGGAAATGAAGGAACAGATTGGCCAGATTCAGCGCGGCACATTCAAAATATATATCGGAGCCGCACCAGGTGTAGGCAAAACCTACATGATGCTGCGAGAAGGCAATGATTTGCTCCGTAAGGGCATCGATGTGCAAATCGGCTTGCTGGAGACACATGGGCGGGCAGAAACCGTGGAGCAGATGGGTCACCTGTCTGTGATCCCTCGCGCGAAGCGCGATTATCAGGAACTCGTCTGGAAGAGATGGACACGGAGGCCATTCTGCATCTTTGCCCAGAAGTGGTGCTTGTGGATGAACTGGCGCATACGAATGTACCCGGGAGTGTCCGGCAAAAGCGTTATGAAGATGTCCTGCTCCTGCTGAATGCAGGCATCTCGGTGATTACCACAATGAACGTACAGCATCTCGAAAGTCTGAATGATGCCGTTGAACATATTACCGGTGTTCGTGTCCGCGAGACCGTACCGGATCGGATCATTCAGATGGCGGATGAGGTGCAGCTGATTGATGTGGCACCCCAAGCCTTGCGGCAGCGCATGAGGGAGGGTAAAATCTATGCAACTGCCAAGGTCGAGCAAGCCCTTGCGAATTTCTTCAAAATTGGCAATCTGATTGCCTTGCGAGAACTTGCCCTGCGCGAGCTGGCGGACGATGTCGATGAACGGCTTGAAGCACAGCAGGCCAAAATTGCACTTCGAGGACCTTGGCGCAGACAGGAAGCGGTCTTTGTATGTGTAAGCAGTGATCGTCATGCCGAGCGGCTGATCCGGCGTGGATTCCGTATGGCTTATCGTCTAAAAGCCATCTGGCATGTACACCATATCCACATCGGTGAGTCCATGAGTGACGAAGTGAAGTGCCATCTGGAAGCGTTGGAGCAGCTGACGATTCGGCTTGGTGGTCAATTTCATATTCATCACAGTCCAAGGCTGCGCGATGTACCTGAGATTTTGGCAAGAAAGGCATCGGAGGCGAGAGCAACCCAGTTGGTAGTCGGGCAGGCAAGACGGGTGTGGTGGCTGAATGGCTACCGCGGCTCAGGTTCGGTGGTCAACCGACTTGTACGCTTGTCGCGGCATCTGGATGTATTAATCGTTGCAGATTACGATTATGAACTGAGCGGGATGTGAATGGATATTGTCTGAACGAATAAAAAAGAAACACTGCCATCCCATGGGAAACGGATTCCGGCATATGTATGGGTGACCCTTGGGGTGACGCTGCTAACTTTGCTGCTTCATGCCATCGGCATGAGTGGTGATCTGGTTAACGTAGCGCTTGTATACCTGTTTCCCGTACTGGTGAGTGCCGTGTATTGGGGAATGGGGCCAGCTGTATATGCCGCCAGTTTTAGCGTCATTATGTTTGACTTCTTTTTTGTACCGCCGTATTTGAGCTTTACGGTTGAAGACTTGAGGTATCTCATTTCCTTTGTCGTGTATCTTGCGGTGGCGATCCTGACAGCGAGTCTTGCAGGTCGATTGCGACAACAACTGGAGATGGTAAAAGCACGTGAGGCCACGACTAACTCCCTGTACGCATTGAGTCGTCAGATGACAGCCATTACGGATCTGAATACGTTGCTGGTTAACATTGCAACCCAGGTTTCGCTCACCTTGGGCAAGCCAGCAGCTGTGTATCTTCCGGATGGGCAGGGGGATCTGCTGGTTACAAGCTCTTCTGCATCCGCATTAGAAGGGGAAAAGGATGGCTGGGGAGATGGAGAGTCGGAGATTGCCATTGCCAAATGGGTGTATCATCACGGACAGATCGCAGGTAAGGGATCATCCGCTTTACGTGAATCTTCCGGACTTTACGTGCCGCTACGCACAGAGGAGCAGGTTCATGGCGTGCTCGCCGTGAGCATGGACGCTTGCGAGGTTCATGAGCAGCAAGAACAGCTTCGGCTGTTGGAGGCATGCGGTGGGCTGGCCGCAGGTGCCATTGCCCGAGTGAAGCTGGCAGAAGAGGCCCGATTGGCGCAGATCACAGCCGAATCAGAGCGCATACGCACAGCGTTGCTGGACTCTGTCTCTCATGAATTGCGTACGCCCCTAACCGCCATTATCGGCTCGGCTACGGGATTGTTGGAGAATGATACTCTTTTTACACCAGAGGATCGGAGAGAATTAACAGGCAACATTCGGGATGGGGCCTTGCGCATGAATCGTCTCGTCACGAATCTGTTGGGTATGGTTCGGCTGGAGAGCGGCATGTTGCAGCTGAATCGGAAATGGTGTGACGTGGGGGACATGATCAGCGTTGTACTGACACAGGTTCGGGAATTCAGTCCGCATCGTAACATTCAAGTTGAACTGCCTGATGATCCGGCCTTCATTTACGGAGATGAAGTATTGCTGGAGCAGGTACTGGTCAATATCGTCAGCAACGCCATCAAATATTCGCCTGATGAGAGCCAGATTGTCATCACCGTGGCAAGCGATAAGAGTACAGATCAATTGACGATCTGGGTAGCTGATCAAGGCATAGGTATACCGGAAGCGGAAAGATTGCGTATATTTGATAAGTTCTATCGCTCAGAGTCGACTCAACATGTCACAGGAACGGGACTTGGTCTGGCAATCTGCAAAGGCGTTGTGGAAGTCCACGGAGGTACCATTGTGGCAGAGCCGAATCCGGGCGGGGAACGAGAATGCGTATAGATATCCCCATGGAGGCTCACGGATCGCCGTTTTCCTATTCAGAACAAGGAAAGGTTGAAGAATAACATGAACGCAACACTAGGGGCTCGCATACTGGTGATCGATGATGAGCCGCAGATTCGCAAATTGCTCAAGGTCACCCTTCAGGCACACCAATTCGAACTTCACGAGTGTGGAGATGGCGAAGAGGGCGTTATTCAGGCCAGTATTGTACATCCGGATCTGATCATCCTCGATCTTGGTTTGCCGGGCATGTCTGGCATGGAGGTCCTTCGCCGGATTCGCGAATGGTCGCAAGTGCCGATTATAGTGCTGACAGCGAAGGATCAGGAGGAGACAAAATTGCCGCGTTGGATGGAGGTGCAGATGATTATGTGACCAAACCATTCGGAATGGGTGAGTTGGTCGCCCGTATTCGGGTGGCGCTGCGTCATGTAGCCAAAACGACGGATGAGCCGATACTGCGCTTCGGATCACTCACGATTGATCTGGCCCAAAGGCAGGTCGAACTGGAGGGGCTTTGGTCAAATTAACCCCAACGGAATATGAGATGCTGAAGGTGCTTGCCTCCAATGCGGGGAAAATCATCACTCAGCGCCAGCTTTTGCAGCAAGTATGGGGAGGGCATCATCATGAGTCCGACAGCCATTATCTTCGGGTATATGTGGGACATCTGCGTAAAAAATTAAATGAAGATCCAACGAATCCGCGATATATTCAGACGGAGCCTGGCATTGGTTATCGCTTTTTGCTCCCTGCCGAATAACGTTTAAGAGAGCGAGACATTTCTTAATTGTGATGTGACGCACCATTCAGCGGGTGAGCGCTATCAAACGAACAAAACACCGTCCCCTTTAGCTGCAAAGGAAACGGTGCTTTTATATTATGACGTGTATTTTGGCAACCAGTCACCGTGAGCCTCAATCAACTCATCACACATCGCTACGATGTCATCAATAGACAGTTCGGCAGCCGTGTGTGGATCAAGCATGGCAGCATGATAGATATGTTCTTTTTTGCCAGTGATTGCTGCTTCAATCGTCAGCAGTTGCGTGTTGATGTTTGTCCGGTTCAATGCCGCGAGTTGTGGAGGCAGATTCCCAATATACGTAGGGCTGATTCCTGATCCATCCACCAAACAAGGGACCTCGACACATGCTTCACGCGGCAGGTTCGTAATCAGTCCGTTGTTCATGACGTTGCCGCCAATCTTGTACGGGTTATTCGTCTCCATCGCTTCGATAATATGCGATGCGTATTCACGGCTGCGGGTATGTTCAATATTTTCGCTGGCAAACAGCTTGGTACGCATTTCTTTCCAGCCCTCAATCTGGTTCACACAGCGGCGTGGATACTCATCCAGTGGAATGTTGAAGCGTTCAATCAGCTCCGGGTAATTCCGCTTGATGAAGTAAGGGTGGTACTCGGCATTGTGTTCGGAGGATTCCGTTACATAATAGCCAAAACGCTGCATCAGCTCAAAACGAACCATGTCGTCATGCTGTTCTTTCTGTTTTTCCTTCGCCAAACGTTTAATCTCGGGGTACAGATCCTGCCCGTCTTTGGTAACTTCGAGTAGCCACGCCATGTGGTTGATCCCTGCAATCTTCGCCACAACACCTGTCTGATCGATCCCCAGTGCATCAAACAGATGCGGTACACATACCTGTACACTATGACACAATCCTACGGTTTTGATCCCACCATGTACGTTCATGACGTTGGTAAGCACAGCCATCGGGTTGGTGTAGTTCAGGAACCACGCATCCGGACATACTTCCTGCATATCTCGGGCGAAATCCAGCATAACCGGAATCGTACGCAGATTACGGAAAATTCCGCCGATACCGAGTGTATCTGCAATTGTTTGACGCAATCCGTATTTCTTCGGAATTTCGAAGTCCGTAATGGTACATGGATCATATCCACCGACCTGGATGGCGTTGATGACATATTTGGCCCCGCGCAGCGCTTCTTTGCGGTCATGATATACGTTCACGACGCAACGACTTCCGAGTGAACGGGCCAGACTGGTCAGCAAACGCTCTGAATCGCTCAAACGTTCAGCATCGATATCAAACAATGCCAGTTCAAAATCCTGCAGTGCTTCGGTCATCATGACATCACCCAATACATTTTTAACAAAGACGGTGCTGCCTGCACCGAGAAAAGTAATTTTGTTCATCTTAAGTTCAGCCTCCCTGAAAAATGTTGTACCCCAACTATAGGCCGATTCGGCACATATAACTATGGCTCAACCCCTTTCAAACATGTCATAATCCCATTTTTGTTCCCGCTTTCAACTAATATGGAAGCACTTTAGCTGTTATAATATAAATGGACTAAATGAAGAGGTAAGCGGAACGAAGTCAGGATGGAGGGCGAAAAATGAGTCGCATTGAGATGAATGTGGTTCCCGCAGGCTGGACACAGATGGAGCTGATGTTGTTGTTTTTGGGTGGGAGGCATGTGACCCTGCGCATTATTGGGGACCGGGTGTACGTGATTCTTACATTGTGCACTACATCCATGAAGGACGGGGCACCGTGTACATGGGGGATCAGGAATACAAACTTAGCGAGGGACAGGGTTTTGTCATTCTCCCGGACACACTTATTCATTATGAGGCAGATCCGCAGGAGCCCTGGACGTATTCGTGGTTTGGTTTTAAAGGCGTACAAGCCAAAGCATTCATGCAACGTGCCCAATTAAGCCCGGAGCGTCCGATATATGATGCCCAGGATACAAATACGATGGAACAGTTGTATACGGAGTTGGTCCAGGCTTCTACGCGTCCAGGAGGCGATGTGATGAATCAGAGTCTCTTGTATCGCTTGGTGGCAGAATTAATCTCTTCTTCGCCTGTGAAGGAAGAAATAGGGCAACTCCTTTCGAACAAAGAGACGTACATCCGGCAGGCGGTGCAGTTTATGGAGAACAGGTACAGCCAGCGAACTTCCATTCTGGATATTGCCCAAGCTGTGGGGCTGGATCGCACGTATCTATCGGGATTGTTCAAAGAGCGATATGGCATGTCGCTACAGTCCTTTTTCCTGGAGTACCGTATGAATCGGGCTGCCGAACTTCTTCAGAATCCAGGGCTGTCGGTAAGTGAAGTGGCACATTCGGTTGGCTATACAGACCCATTACTGTTTTCCAAGATGTTCAAGCGAGTGACGGGTGTGTCTCCGAAGGGTTCGAGAAATCGAGATTAGACGTATTTCAGTGTTTCAAATTTGAAAGAATAGTTTTGATCATTATCGTCGTCCCGCTATTCTGATACAGTAGTGTAATTGAATATGTGGAACTTGGTGCTTTGCCCGTCAGGGTGGAAGCTTAATAGGGAAGTCCGGTGTGATACCGGCGCGGTCCCGCCACTGTAACAGAGGAGTCAGGTAGCGATAATCCACTGCTTTAAGCCGGGAAGGAGCTGCAAGTGACGATGATTCTGGAGCCAGGAGACCTGCCAGGTTTAACAAACACAGTAGTACCCTACGGGAGATAGGAAGGTGTCTAGAGAGCATGATTTTTTCTGGAAATCTGTTTATTTAAGGCGTCCTCATCCAGTAACCCGGAGAGGGACGCCTTTTTTGATAGAATTTATAAGTTTTCAGCGGAGCTGTGGACGAAGAACATCATGGAAATCATCATTTTTCTATGAATTTTACTCCTCTCAATTGTGAATTTCACTCCTTGATATGTACTTTTCAGGCCCTCGAAAAAAACAAAAAAGGCCACGAATCCGCAGATTCATAGCCTTATGCTTTAAGGTCTCCAACATATGTAGTTCCATCAATAATCAATAAATCAAGAATACTCGATTTCCAAACATTTGAAAAGCACATATTCTTCTTACTCCAAATAAAGTCAGGCTATCGGTGTTCCATTAGGTAATGGGCTATCCGGTGAGAGCAAGACAACATCGCCTTCACCAGGCACGCCGCCCAGCACAAGTACTTCAGAGACAAAACCGGCAATCCGCCGGGGTGGAAAATTAACTACCGCAACGACCTGTTTGCCAATGATCATGTCAGGCGTGTATCGCTGAGTAATCTGAGCACTAGAGCGCTTAAGACCAAGTGGTCCGAAGTCGATCGTCATTTTAATAGCGGGTATGCGAGCCTTGGGGAAGGGTTCGGCTTCCACCACGGTACCAACCCGGATGTCATGCTGCATGAACTCTTCAAAAGTAGCCATAGGGGTAGATCTCCTTTCAACTATTGGGGACTATTATAAATGAAAAATCAACAAAAAATCCAGATTACGCTGTATCGTAACCTGGATTTCTGTTGTGTTGCTTTGAAACAAACTAAGCGCCGTTCCAATTTTCCCCTGTGAGGTATTTCTCGGTGAGGATGGATAACATCTGAATACCTACTTCATTATGTCCGCCTTCTGGAATAATGATATCAGCATACTTTTTGGATGGCTCGATAAAAGCATCGTGCATTGGTTTTACCGTTTCGAGATATTGTTTGTATACGGATTGGATCGTGCGTCCGCGCTCTTCAATATCCCGCAGGACTCTCCGTAGAATCCGAACATCAGAATCAGTATCAACAAATACTTTGATGTCCATCAAACTGCGAAGATGTTCATCAATCAGCACATGCAATCCTTCTACAATGACAATATGGTTCGGTGCCAGTTCAACCGTCTCATTGGCAGCACGGTTATCTATGGTGAAGTCATATACGGGAGCATACGCCGCTTGGCCTTTTTTCAACAGGGTGAGATGCTCAATCAACAGATCATTATCGAATGCAAACGGGTGATCGTAATTGGTGAGTCGGCGTTGCTCAGGTGTGAGCTGCGACTGGTCTTTGTAATAATTGTCTTGGGAGATAAAAGTAACTTTAGCTGATCCCAGACGGTCTATGACGGAGCGAGCTACCGTCGTTTTACCGGAGCCGGTTCCTCCGGCGATACCAATAATGAGCATGGTTGTTCCATAAGCCTCCCTAAAATGGCAGCATGATGAATGGATAAAAGTCCATCAGAAATCCTTCGTTCATGGCCTTTATCCACATGTCTGTCTCTGAATACACAATTCTTTCATTGTACCATAGCACACGACTTTTTTCATCTTGGTGTATGGACCATGTTTTGCCTTCAAGGGGCGTTATGCATGCTAATATTCATTTTACTGTATATCTTTGGATGATACTCCCCGTGGTGACTCCCGCAGCGTCATGAGGCGCTGTCCGATGGAACCTTTTGTGAACAGATTTAGGATGACAAAACCAAGTACACTTCCCGTTGTATTGGCTATTATATCGTTCAGATCAGTACTGCGACCGTTGCCCAAGGTTACTCGGAGCAGCAACTGTGTTATTTCAATGAGGATACTTACAGCCAATCCCGCTAATGCTGCTGTTTGCTTCGAATGAATCCAAGGCTTTATTAAAGGAAGCATGAACCCCAGTGGCATAAACAGCACGATGTTTAGGAGAAAGCTAGGTGCATCCGCGGTCAGGAGCGGAATCCATTGAATGCTTTGATACCATGGAGTCTGATTGGCATAGATTCCGATGTTCACGTCGATAGGGAAGAATACAAAATGCATAACACCCAACATATATATGGCAAATGCGAGCATCGACACATACTGTCTGATCGTGTACCTGGTTTTACTCACCCTGGCGTGGAGCATCAGGGCGAGCAGGACCAGAACGAATAATGGGCCAAGTACGATGGGAGATGAGATTGAATATTGGATGAACATGGAATGGCTCCTTCACAGGAAATGAGATCGTGCTATTAAAGCTGAATCTTCATTTCCATTCCCTTGATGAATTGTGTGTCTTTAACCTCTTCCGTAAAATCATCCTTGATCTCGAAAGGTTTCACTATCAGATATTTTACATCCTTGGCAGTTGTGGCATATATGCGTTCCGATTTCAGTTGGTTACCCTCGTATATGCCTTCGCCGCTGAGAGCAGTTAGCTGTCGCCCCTGATCATCATAGACGGCAAATCCGATGTGACGCAGCTGTTCCTCCTCTTTTGTCGTAAGAGTACTCTTATCATTCAAACCGATAACGGTAGTTAAGCGGGTGGTGACAGGGTAACCTCGGCTTCCGTAACAGCGGCCGTATACAGATCGTTGGTCATGGCTGTGTTAGGCAGAACCTGATGAATGTTTTCTGTTGATTTGGCAAATGGAACCGTCAGCTCGAACTCATGATCAATCCCCTGCAACGTCAATTGAACTTTGGCGTCGAACTGATCCGGCCAATGTGCCGATTCCTGATCGGAGGAAATGACCTGCTCAAAGAGCAGTGTATTTGGCTGCGTTTCTCCTACCGAACTGTAGAACAGTCCGCTATTCGGAAGGGACCCGTCGACTTTGAAAAAGACATTCTCAATACCGCTGCTCAGTTTCACGATGTCCTTGCCATTGTCATACTCACCTTGATTCAGATTAGGCGCAGTGAAATGAACCAGAAACGCAGCACGGGTACCATCATATACCGCTTCAAGCACTTCCAGCTTCACATCCTGGTAAGCAACCTTGCTGTTAACAGGGGTGGTCAAACCTTCGTTGCCTGCCGCTCGCAGACCCATATCGGCTTCTATTGAGCTGAAGAGGCTGCCCACGAGTGGGATATTGCGCAAGGAGGCAGCCATGGCCGGTGATACAAAGCCGGATGCAAATACGGTCACGCCTAATACTCCGGCTGCGATCGTCGCAGCTGCAGCCTTGTGCCATCGCTTGTTCCGGCGACTGGAGTGCAAAGTCTGTTCGGTTTTCAATGTGTTGGGTGACGCTGGCAGAGAATCCAGTGTGGCATCAATCCGGTTACGAACGAGTTCAGACATCAGAGGACGCTCCTTCGCTTGGTTCTTTAATTCCTGATCGATATTAAACGGGTTTGACATGTAAGTTTACCTCCCGAAAATTTTTGAATTTCTGATATAACTCCTGCCTTGCCCGAGTAAGTCTCATTTTCACTGCACTTTCGGAAATATTGAGGGCATCGGCGACTTGACGGAGAGACAGGTCTTCAAAATAATGCAAAACGACAACAATTCGTTTCGAATCCTCCAGACGGTCTACCGCTTCTCGCATATCGACCTCATCGTAGGGACTGGAATGCTCCCGCTTTTCTGAAGGTACTTCCGCATAAGCGGTGGAGAGAGAGCGGCGGGACAGCATCGTGTTGCATTCATTGATGAGGATGCGAAATAGCCAGGTTTTGAAATACCGGGGTTCCCGGAGTGTATGCACCGATTTGTATGCGTTCAGGATTGTCTCCTGAATGGCATCGGCCACGTCCTCCTCTTTTCGCAGCATGGATTTTGCCGTATTGTACAAAGAGTTTTCAATGTCTCGAATAAGCCGGATAAAAGCTTCACGATCTCCTTGGATGGCCTGGTTAACGAGATCGGTTGAACCCATGGATAACAGCTCCTTTCGTATTGGAGGGATGAAGTCAGCACTTGGCTGGTTTTTATATGAATTAGACTGGCGAGTAGGGCATATGGTCACATTTTCTTTTTATAGTTTTAAAAAGGGCGTTGTTATATATGACGTATCGGGTCTCTACGTTCCCTTCAATGATAAGAGTGGCTGATTTTTCCCTAAGATTGGATGATTGACTTTTTCAAAAACAGCACTATAATAAACTTATATTCATAACACGGACTGTTACTGGGGAAACCAGGCATGACCGAATTCGATTGCTTTACTGTAATCGCTTTCGGTCTTTTTTTATTTTTGGTTGGGGGTGAGAACATTGAAGGTTATCAAGAAAGTAAACAATAACGTGGCTATCGCTATTAATGAACATAACGAAGAGGTTTTTGTCGTAGGCAAGGGTGTAGGATTTCTGAAAACGCCCTATGAGCTGACGGAGACGGACTTGGTGGAGAAAATATTCGTAGCACCAAAAAACATCCGGATGTATGATCTGCTGAACAGTATTCCGATTGAGGATATTTATCTCGCGGAGGAAGTTATCAAGCTGGGCAGTCAGATCTTGAATAAAACATTTAACCCGAATCTGCTTCTCACCCTATCTGACCATATCAGTTTTGCATTAACCCGAACCAAAGAAGGCATCCATATCAAAAATCCACTGGAATGGGAAGTGCGGACACTCTATCCGGACGAGACCCGGGTGGGAGAGGCTGCGCTGAAGCTGATTCTAGAAAAAACGAATATCGCTCTGCCGACAGCCGAAACAACACTGATTGCTTTACACTTTGTCAATGCACAGGTCGGCTCTGGAGAGATGACGGATACCACCAAGGTAACCACAGTTACGGGCGAGATCCTGTCTGTGATTAAATATGCGCTCAAAATTGATTTTCAAGAAGACTCCATTCACTTTATGCGATTTGCCACACATATCCGATATTTCATTCTGAGGCAGATGAGCGGTAAATCGCTCAAAGACGAGAATGAATCTCTGTTCCTGATGGTGAAGGAGAAGTTTCCGAAAGAACTCGCTTGTGTGGAGAAGATTGCTGATTTCCTGAAAAATAATTATGGCTGGACCTGTTCCGATGATGAAAAATTATACTTGATTCTGCATATCCAACGATTGATTTCGAATGAACCAACGGAATGAACTAGTGAAGGAACTAACCGAATAATCCATATTGGACTGTTACTGATTCGATCAGGCATGACCAAGCGTAGGGAATGACGATTCCCCGGCTTGGTCATTTTTTATATATCCAATTTATTCATGTAGAGGAGAAGGGTCATGAACAACAAAGATTTGGCTAAAAACGTACTTGATCTCGTTGGCGGCGAGCAAAATATATCGGGTCTGACACACTGTGCAACCCGTTTGAGATTCGTATTAAAGGATGATAACAAAGCAGACCTCAAGGCGTTGGATCAGCTCGAAGGCGTGCTCAAGGCACAAAATTCCGGTGGACAGGTTCAGGTTGTTATCGGTGCCAAAGTAGACGCGGTATACAGTGAAGTGAAGAATTTAACTTCTGACAAGATTGGCGAGCTTACGGAGTCTACAGACAGTGGACCGAAAAAGAGACGTAACCCCGTCAATGTAGTGCTTGAAACCATCGCAGGTATATTCACACCTGTTCTGCCAGCACTTGTTGGTTGCGGGATGATCAAGTGTTTGGCTACCGTTATAACTGCCATGGGTTACCTGGAAGGCTCCGGTTTCCTGACGATCATTAACATGATCGGGGACTGCATTTTCTACTTTATGCCGTTCTTCCTGGCTGTTAGTGCTGCAAATCGTTTCAAAACCAATCCCTATTTGGCGGTAGCTCTTGCTGCGGGACTAATGCATCCAACCATTTTGAACGCTGCGGCTCAGATTGCTGAGACGGGTGTAAACAGTATTGATTTTCTCGGCATGCCGATTCTGTTGATGAAATATTCCTCTTCCGTCATTCCAATCATTTTGGCGGTATGGATTATGAGTTATGTGTATCCGATCGTCAATCGAGTGATTCCCAAGTTTCTGCAGGTCCTGCTTACCCCAATGATTGTTTTGTTTATTATGATTCCAGTGGAACTAATCGTGCTTGGCCCAGTAGGATCATATATCGGTGACTGGTTGACCAATGGTATCAACTCATTGTTCTCAACCGCAGGTGTTCTTGCTGGTGCGATTCTTGGATTTTTCAAACCGATCATGGTCATGTTTGGTATGCACTATGCCATCATGCCAATTCAGGTTCAACAAGTGGCTACATTGGGTGCAACCGTGCTGTTACCAACAGCACTGGCAGCAAATTTGGCACAGGCTGGAGCAGCCTTCGGTGTGTTTGTCCTAACGAAGAGTAAAACGATGAAATCAGCGGCTGCTTCGAGTGGATTCACCGCGTTGTTCGGGATTACCGAGCCGGCGATCTATGGTGTAACGCTAAAATACAAACGTCCGTTTTTCGCAGGTTGCCTGGCAGGTGGATTAGTCGGTGGATTCTACAGCTTGGTGCATACAACAGCGAATGCAATTTCACTTCCAGGTGTATTGGCAATTGGCACGTATACATCTGATCGTTACATGTATGTTGTTATTGGTTGTATTGCCGCAGTTGTACTCGGGTTTGTGTTCACGCTGTTGGCTGGCATCAAGGAAGATACAGATGGAAATAAATCGAAGCAGCAAGCTACGAATAAAGTAAATAGCAATCAGGCGGCAGTTGCAACGGACACTACTCCGGAGTCAGTGCCATCACAGACATCCACATCTTCTGACATGCTTATCGTTAGTCCAATGACAGGGGAGATCAAACCCATCTCTGAGGTAGAAGATCAGGCATTTGCCCAAGAGTTGATGGGTAAAGGCATTGCAATCGTTCCGACAGAGGGCAAAGTGTATGCTCCTTTTGACGGAGTAGTCGAGGCGCTCTATCGCACCAAACATGCTATCGGATTGAAAGCTGCGAATGGTGTCGAGATCCTGATTCATATCGGTGTGGATACCGTCAGTTTGAAAGGCAAATATTTTAACGCCCATATCGAGCAGGGACAGACAATCAAGGCCGGGGATTTATTGGTGGATTTTGATCCGGAGGGCATTACTTCAGCGGGCTACAACACCATTACGTCCATTGTCGTTACCAACATGCAACAGTACGGAGACGTGTTGACTACAGCGACCAGTGGCCCGATCCGGGAGAGTGAACCTTTGATCAAGCTGATTCCGTAAGAACTGCTCATCTTTTCATTAAGCTACAAGTTACAAGCTAGATGGTCTTAATAAGACTTAATAACAGGAGGAACTAAAATGACAAATTCCAATTTTCCAAAAGATTTTTTGTGGGGCGGTGCACTGTCTGCCTGTCAGGCAGAAGGAGCTTATAATGTGGACGGCAAGAGCCTGACCATTCCGGAAGTGATGAAATTTAACGAGAAGAACGATCGCAAAGTGACCAAGCAGATCAGAGTGAATTGGGAGATGATTGAAGAGGCCAGGAATGACCCGGATACCGTGAGATATCCGAAGCGCCGGGGATCGATTTTTATCATAACTTCCGTGAGGATATCGCCTTGTTTGCCGAGATGGGCTTCAAAGTATTCCGTTATTCCATTTCATGGGCCAGAGTATTTCCAGGTGGCGACGATGCCGCTCCGAACGAAAAGGCACTAGAGTTCTATGATCAGGTTATTGATGAATGTTTAAAACAGGGCATGGAGCCCCTGATCACCATCAGTCACTTTGATACACCAATTGTACTGATGGACAAGTTCGGAGGATGGTATAACCGCAAATTGATCGATCTGTATGTGAACTATTGTGAAGTGCTGTTTAATCGCTACAAGGGTAAAGTGAAATATTGGGTGACCTTTAATGAGATCAACATGAGCGTGAAAGCATCGGCCAAAACGCTGGGAATCATTGATTATGATGCTCCGAATTATGAGGAAATGTTGTTCCAAGGGCTGCATCATCAATTTGTAGCTGCGTCCAGAGCAACCAAGATGGCCCATGAGATTGATCCAAACAATCAGATCGGAAGCATGGTGGCATATTTTACAACGTATCCTTACACTTGCAAGCCGGAGGACGCGCTTCAGATGCAGCAGGATGATCAGATGAAAAATCAATTTTATCTCGATGTGCTCAATAAAGGCGAGTACCCTTACTATAGTAAAACGTATTTCAAAAACAAGGAGATCCATTTGAACATCGAGGACGGCGATCTGGATAGCATTCGCGCACATACGGCTGACTTTGTGGGGATGTCGTATTACAACTCCATGATTTCCAGCAGTGATACGGAGCAGCTCGAACTAACGGCAGGTAATGTACACAGTGTATATAAAAACCCGCATCTGCCTGCAAACGAGTGGGGTGGCAGATTGATCCGATTGGCCTGCGTTATACGCTTAATCTCGTCTATGATCGGTATCAGAAACCAGTCTTCATTCTGGAAAACAGCTCAGGTTTCTACGATAAGCTGAATGAGGACGGAACGATCAACGATCCATACCGGATTGATTTCCTGAGCAAACATATCGAACAGATGGGACTCGCCATTGCAGATGGGGTCGAAGTGTTGGGATACACGATGTGGGGGCCAATCGACATGATCAGTTCAGGTACTTCCGAAATGAGCAAACGGTACGGATTTATCTACGTCGATCAGGATGACTATGGCAATGGTACGCTGAAAAGGTACCGTAAGGATTCGTTCTTCTGGTATCAGAATGTGATCCGTACCAACGGAGCAGAACTGTAACGCACCATGAACATACTGAGTCGTGTCAAAAAAATACCCGGCGGCTTGCTGATTGTTCCCATGTTACTCGCCGCTGTCATCAACACCGTGTTTCCATCGTTTTTTCAGATCGGAGATCCAACGACAGCACTGTTCACATCGAAAGGTACCATGGTGCTGATCGGCATGATTTTACTGATATCAGGAACACAACTCAACTTGTCACAGCTTCTGGTGACCTTGAAGAGAGCAGGGGTGCTCTGTATCTCCCGTATCTTCATCAGCTGCCTGTTCGGCTGGGCGTTTGTACACTTTTTTGGCATAAGTGGGGTCGGAGGAGTTTCTGCGGTAGCTTTCATCGCCGTTCTGACCAGTTGTAATCCGGGATTATATCTGGCCTTGATGAACACGTACGGAGATGATGTGGATCGTGCTGCGTTTGGCATTCTGAATCTGATCGCCGTACCGGTTATTCCGGTTATGATATTAAATTCGGCGAGTGGTGTTGGTATTGATTATCTCAGTGTACTTGCTACGCTAGTACCTTTCTTGATCGGGATACTGCTTGGTAACCTGGATAGCAACATCCAGAAGATGTTCGCTCCGGGAACACTGATTCTGCTGCCTTTCCTGGGTACCAGCTTTGGGTCCAATATTGATCTGCGTATTGCATTTCAGTCCAGTCTGTCCGGCTTGTTGGTCACGGTATTATTTTTGCTGATCTGCATGCTACCGCTCATTGGAATCGATCGCGCGATGCTAAGGCGGCCCGGTTACGCAGCGGCTGCGACATGTTCGGTAGCTGGATTATCCATGGTGGTGCCTTCGATGGCTGCCGGGTTCAATCCGGCGTATGCGCCATATGTGGACACAGCTATCGCTCAGATTGCCTTTGCTGTGATCCTGACGTCGGTTACCGTACCTTATATCGTGAAGCGTTTGGCTGGAACAACAGTGACGGAAGCTTCTGCATCAATAAATCACTAGAAAAAAACAGCACGTGTTCTGTCAGGTTATGACGGATCACGTGCTGTTTGATTTGTACATCTATATGATCTCCTGGGGGAGGAGAGGGATCGATCGGTTTATTTTATAGACCCAGCAGTTGTTTAACACTTTCAGCTACAGCTTTGCTGGATTGCGGATTCTGTCCTGTAACCACGCGGCCATCTGTTGTGACATAAGAGCTGAAGGCATCAGCTTTATCGTATTGTGCAGCGCGTTCTCTCAAAGCATCTTCCAACAGGAAAGGAACATACTCGGTTTGTTGAGCCAATGCTTCTTCTTCATTCGTGAAGCCGGAAACGGTTTTGTCGTTGATCAAAAGCAGGCCATTGGACAGCTTCACATTCAACAGGGCTGTAACCCCGTGGCACACGCCGGATACAACGCCGCCTTTTTCATAGATTTCACGAGAAAGCTCTTGAAGTTCGGCATTGTCCGGGAAATCCCACATTGTACCGTGACCGCCTGTGAAGTAGATTGCATCGTAGTCACGTGCATTCACTTCGCTAGGTTTCAACGTATTTTTCAATTGGTTCATGAACGTTTCATTCTCGAAATAGGCTTTGGTGCTCTCATCGAGCGAGTCGCCCAGACTTTTCGGATCAAGAGGTACGTTCCCACCTTTAGGGCTAACCAGATCGATTTGAACATTGTCATTATGGTCAAACTCTTCAATAAAGTGAGTCGCTTCGCTCAGCCACAAGCCAGTAGGCTCATCCTTCGTTGCGTATTGATCTACATTTGTTAGAACAAGCAGTATCTTTTTCATATAAAAAACCTCCCGTAAAATATATAACATCAATTTATATTAAATAATACAAAATTAAATTGTGTAAAATATATTATTAAATATAACATAACCATTTTTCAAAGTAAAATCATGAACGTATCATCGATCTCCAATGTGACTTTCAAGCGTAGGAGTAAAGAACAATCTAGTCGTAGTAAATATGCCCGTAAGAATGCACTTTTACTTATAATGCCCTGTTTATTTTACTCATATTGTAAGCGGAGGTAGGCGTGTGTAAGGGATCTCGAAATTAATTCAAATTTGAAGTTAATTTGATTGAACAACTAGTACTTTTGATTTAGAATGACGGAAGATACCAACAAAAAACTGGTACATATTACATATGGACTCGGAGGAACAGTCATGAAACGTTCAGGTAAATTTTTCGCTTCATCCGTAGTTGCTGCTGTCGCTGCAGTATCTATCGTCTCTTCAGCTTCAGCGAGCACAGTTTCCGTCTCCAACATCTCTGGCGTAACACCTATCAACTTTAGCAGTATGGATATCGAAACAGCTTTGATGATGGTCCAACAAGAACGTACCAAATTACTGGATGCACAATTGCAAACGCAAATCCAGGAGGTGCAGAACCGTAATCAACAGATCGCGGATTTGAACGCTCAATTGCAGATAGCCCAGCAAAATGGGGATGAAGCAGCTGTTCAAAAGCTTAAAGGCCAAATTGATGCAGCGAGCAACTCCCAACAGATGGACATGCTTCGTCTGCAATCCATGTCCAACAAGCGCAATGAAGCGTTTGATGTTATGACGAACTTTATCAAAAAAATGCAGGATTCAAGATCATCCATCATCGGTAACATGCGTTAAGAACGGATGATTAACTGCAACAATACAAAAAGAGCGAAGCCGGAATTTTAATTCCGAAACTTCGCTCTTTTTGTGTTTCTTATTTATTTGATTTCTCTGAAATCTGATTTTTGGCCTGTACTGTAAATCTTCTATCAAGTTAGCCCGACCAGTCACGACGCCGAGTGAACAGGTCTTTCAGCTCATCCGTCGACAATTCGGTAATCCAGTTCTCGGAGCTTGTGATGATGTTATCGCTGAGCTGCTGTTTGCTCTCCAACATCTCGTCGATCCGCTCCTCCAATGTGCCAAGAGAGATGAACTTATGCACCTGAACATCCTTGGTCTGACCCATCCGATAAGCCCGGTCGGTGGCTTGATTCTCAACAGCCGGGTTCCACCAGCGGTCAAAATGGAAGACATGATTGGCTGCGGTCAGATTCAACCCGACACCGCCAGCCTTAATGGACAGAATAAAGACCGATGGTTGCTTATCCTCAGGCAATGTACGGGATTGGAATTCCTCAATCATACGATCCCTTGCTGTCTTGGATGTGCCCCCGTGCAGGTAAAGCACAGGCTCTTGCAACTCCTGACGCAGTACCTGTTGCAGCATCTGTCCCATACCGATATATTGGGTGAAAATCAGGCATCGCTCGCCCTCGTCTCGTAATTCCCGGACAAGCTCCATCAGTCGTTCCAGCTTTGCGGAGCGGCTGATCAGCATCGCCATATCCTGCGGGCTGTACACGTCATAAGCAGATGTCAGTGCACCGTCTTCGGGAAGTTCCTCCGGCAAAGCTTCTTTCGTTAACAGCAGAGGGTGGTCACACAATTGCTTAAGCTGAGTTAGAGCCGACAGAATTGCGCCTTTGCGCTTAATACCTTCCAGTTCTTTCATTTTATCCATCAGGGCCTCCACGGACTGGTCATACAATGCACTTTGTTCGCCCGTAAGGTGAATATAAGTCTTCATCTCGTTTTTGTCCGGCAGATCAAGCTGGATATTCGGATCTTTTTCTTTCGGCGCAGCATGAACGGCTTCACGAGCTGTTGCAGATCCTGCATGCGCTGTTCATCTTTATCTTTTTCAATGGCACTGATGAAGCGAGTCTGGAATGCCCGGGCGTTGCCCAGATATCCTGGATTGATAAAGTCATAGATCGACCACAGCTCGGACAACCGATTCTCGATCGGCGTACCTGTCATGGCAATGCGGTGTTTCGCCGGGAAACTGCGGACAGCCAGCGACTGTTTGGTCTGGGCGTTTTTGATATTCTGCGCTTCATCGAGACAGATGCATGCCCAGGTATAGGTTTGTAACATCTCCTGATCCAGTGTAGCCGTAGCAAAGGACGTGATAATAATATCCACCTGCTCGGTCTGCTCCCGGAATTCTTCTCCACTTAATCGGCGTGCGCCATAATGCAGACTGACATTAATGGAGGGTGCGAAGCGGCTAATTTCCTTTTGCCAGTTGCCCAGTACGGAAGTTGGGCAGATCAGAAGTACCGGGGCTTGTCCCGGCTTACGTGGTTCATGATCCTTGATGTGTAACAGATACGTGATGAACTGAATGGTTTTCCCGAGACCCATATCATCGGCAAGACATGCCCCAAGGCCAAATCTGCGCAGGAAACCAAGCCATGCAAAACCTTCCTTCTGATACGATCGCAGCTCGGCATGAAGCCCTGTAGGAATGGGCAGGGAAGGCGCACCGCCTTGTCCGCCCCCAGTTGTGCAATGACCCGGTTGAGGTGTTCGTTAAGTTCAACTTCCAGCCGAATGTTCTCATTAGCCTGTGGTTGCTCTTCCTCTTCGGCTTGTTGTCCTTCCTTCCATTTCTGGTTGCGGTATTCCCGTTGCTCATTATGCAGCAGATGCAGGTGCAGAATATCCTGAAATGAGAGTCCCTGTTCCCGATCTACACCGCCCATGGCACGACGTATCTGTTCCAGCAGGTCGGGGTCGAGAGGAACCCATTCTCCACGGAAGCGAACCAATCGTTCATTACGGGCAACAAGATCAGCGAATTCATCTTCGCTGAGATCCGTGTCACCAATCGCAATTCGCCAGTCAAAATGAATAATTGAGTCCAGTCCGAAGAACGACTGTCCCCGCTCACTGCCTTCCTCCGGCTGCACCTTAGCACGCAGCTTTGGTTTCTTCTTACGGGCTGCTTCCCACCAACCAGGCAGCAGAACTTGCCAGCCCGCTGCGAGCAACCGCCCGCTATCCTGCGTAAGGAACTGCCAGGCTTCCTGATCTTCCAAAGGGTCACTCAGCACATCCCGCCTGCCGCTAATGGAGCTTCCGAGACGCGGCAGATGTGCACGCAGCTGATCCAGCCATCCGGCGGAGCGATCCAGAATGAATGGTGTCCATACCTCCGGCCATTCCCCTTCAAGCCGGCCCCGTGAATCCAGCATGACGGGCACCAATACGGCGGCATCCAGCTTGTTCTGCAACACTAATCGCAGCCGCCAAGATGGCTCATCCTCGTCCGGCTCCTGCAATTGCAGCATGGGTCTGAATGGTGCAGCATCCGCTTTCCAGCCAATGGATACGAGCCAGGACTGAGCGTCCATTCCAGCTGTCTTGGGTAGAGTGCCGCGCTCTGGGAACAACTGCGGGAATTCACGCCGCAGATCGGTCGCAGCTTCCTCCGAACTGTACCAGCGCTGGAATACAAAGGCGGAGTAGGCCGCCCCAAGTCCCTCGGCATAGCTCTCGTCCGTCTGTTGAATCGCTTTAGTAAGCGATGCCCGATCCTGCTTTTTCAAACTGTCCGAGTCCCAGGTCCATTGAAGTTGTCCTGCGCGATAGGCCTCAAAGCTGGGTACGTATTTGCGCTTCTCAATGGAGGCTGCGAGTGCTGGAGCCAGTCGAATCAGATGTTCCGCTTGCTCGTCCCACTTCCATTCAATATGAAGTAGGGTATGCATCTCGGCAAAGAAGGGAATCACTTCTTCCGCAGGCAGAACAACCAGCTCAATCTCTTCGATCTGCCGAACTTCCAGTTCGGTACCGTAGAAGGAAGGCACATGCCAGGCGAACAATCGCTGCTTAAGCGACTGTCCCGATACAAAGTGGTGTGTGTTGAGTGCTCCGTAAAACAAAGCATCGCCATATCCGGTTAAAGCGACGTGAACCTCAATCGTTTCAGTGTAAGGATGAATTAAGCTCATGAGATCAGTTTACCTTTCCGAAGCTCTTCCTGCAGGGCGCGCAGCCGACTGTTACGAACGGCGAGTGTGGTGATGAATTGCTCCCAGTGCTCTTCTTGCTTCAACTTTTTATAGATTTTGGACAGACGTTTCAGCAGCTTCACCGCCGCTTTGTATCCATCCCTGTTCTTGTGTCCGATATAACGCTCCACCGCCTGGTGATAGAAGGGGAGCAGCAGTTCAGGTGCATCTTTTTCAATTGGTTGCAGCATGGCTACGCGGAATTCGAGAGGTTCCGTTCCCGTACTCAGCTGAAAATCAATCCATCTGCGCCACTGTCCACGCGAATGCATGGCATCCTCGTAGGCGGGACGGGAGTGGGGAAGCATACTGACAAGCGTGTCCCACATGCGGTTCTCTGCATCGGGCAGATGTTGAATGGCCGTATCCCATAGATGCATGTAATCATTCAAAGGGGTGTTACGCCGATTCGCCAGAAGGGGGCCAAGTTGTACCAACCAATCCCCAAGCCGCTTCCATTCAGCCGAATCTGCGAGTACATGGAGAAAATGCAACAGTTGTTCTGGCGGGAAACCGTAGGCCGAGCTTCCATGGATGAGTCGCTGCCATGCCTGATCATCCTGCCCCAGATGGAAGTGCATCCCGCTCTGCGCGAGTACGAGTGGTAAAGGCAGTGTCACTGCTTTGCTTGATCTTTCACTACTACTTCCATTACTCTGAGCACTACTCAAGACACTTCCACCTGACTGGGAAGGTGGCGAAGAGGCGGTTATATTGCGCTCTATATCATCTAAGATGGCCTGTTCCGACACTAACATGTCCCGCGACCCCTGAAGTTCAGGCACAATCCAGTTCAACCACAGTTGTCGATAGATCGGAGTGAAGAACATCATGCTGGCTGTCTCAGGCATCATCTGTTTACGTAAATAAGCTGAGGTTTCAGACAGTCTGTTCCAAAGTTGTTCAAGCTTGTTTCCCTTTAGACCTGACAGGTCTAGTGGATGGTTAAAGATCCGCTCAATGTCTTTCAGAAGTGCATCCACCGCGAGCTGGGCAGGGTAGCTCAAGTATACGGGGGTATGCGTGATGGAGTTACGAGCCGGAGGCACGCAGAATCGGATGAGGTGTAGCTGCACATGTAGTTCAAAAAGCTGGTCCATCGCAGCGTTCAGCCTTGGCTTAATGGCATACAGCTCGTCCGTTGCTTCCTGTACGTAGGATGTGCTTGCTGTGCCGGTACCCAGCCGTCTCAGACAGGAGTGGAATAACTCATGCCATTCCGAGATTTCGAGATCGGCAAGCTCTGTTGCACGCTCTTTGATCTGGCTGTATTGGTTGTCGGGAAAGTCCATATCCTGTTGTTCATCGGCATCTGTATAGCTGGATAGTCCTGCGGACATGGCCCCGACAGGTTTGGTCGTTTGTTTGAGCGCAGTACTGGAGTGCGCATTCACAATCGCATGCACAGGTCGCTCCAGTTGCTCGGCATAACTCATCAAGACAGCCGTCATATGTTTGCATACGGAACTCACCGGGCAGGTACAATGACTTGTAGTAAGGGATTGCATGCTCAATGTTACTTCGTACTCTTCCGATCCTTGTACAACGGCCGAAATCCCTTGTTGTTCTGAATAGGTTAATGGTCCGACACGTTTTTGTTTATAATATTGGAATCCGCGCATGATCGTCAGGTTGTTAAAATGCTCTGCAACTTCCCGAATTAATTGTTGCCACTGCGCATCATCCATCCTCATGTTATTGGGTATGTTCATCATTCCATCTCCTGGGGTAAACATAGGTTCAGTAATCACCACGTCTATGACGTGATGTTGTAAATTTGTTGTATCCATCATATCAGTTATGAGCCAATCCGTGCATGGGTTATGAAGAATTTGAAGTTATTTTAGACCAACTGGAATCAGGATGAACACGTCGGTTCTGCTGGAGGCCGACATGCAGGAATGCACCATATTGTGTATGCTTATGGTATGTATTCCTATCAGGAACGATGCAGGCCGGGGAAACGGCCATATTACACACAACAGGAGAGAGCATATGAAAATACTTACGTTAAACACACACGCTTGGGCGGAAGAGGATCAACTGAACAAGATCAGTCAACTGGCTGATTTTATTAATACACATCAATTTGATGTGATCTCCATGCAGGAGGTCAACCAATCCATGCAGGAAGCGGCGCTTTCTGAAGAAGAACTGAAGATGTATTATGCTACTGAATCCGATGCTGTGATTAAAAAAGACAACTATGCCTACGTTCTGCTTCAGCAGCTGACAGAGCAATATCACTGGACGTGGATTCCCGCGCATGTCGGGTTCCAAAAATACGATGAAGGACTGGCGATCCTTAGCCGGACGCCGATTACACAGGCTTTTGGGGAATACGTGTCCCACATGCGGGATTATAACAATTACCGTACACGCAAGATTGTGGGAATCCAGACGGTCGTCCAAGGTGAAGCAACCTGGTTTGTGAACGGACATTATAACTGGTGGGATGATGCGCAGGAACCTTTAAGGGACAGTGGGAGTTGACGGAGAGCAAGCTTGCCCCTACATGGATCAGCCGTTATATATAATGGGTGATTTTAATAATGTCGCGGAAGTGCGTGATGAAGGTTACGATTATATGATGAGCAAAGGATGGAATGACCTGTACACCACAGCATTGCAAAAGGATGAAGGAGCAACCGTGGTGAAGGCCATTGCCGGCTGGGCAGATAACAAACGCGATCTGCGGATCGACTATATTTTCTCCAATCGTCCGATTCAGGCTAAATCTTCTACCGTGGTCTTGAACGGTAAAAACGGACCGGTCGTGTCTGACCATTTTGGCGTAGCTGTAGAGATATAACAGCCATTTGACCATAAACCATAAAGGTGATATCACCGCAAATACGAAACAAAGCCTCCGCTGACTTCCTGCAAAGGGAAGTCGCCGGAGGCTTTTCACATTCTAAATCATTTTCTATGTACATTTCATATCGTTTGTTCTTTCTGTTGTGGAACTGTATTATTATTCGAGCGCCAGCATCTGATGTACAAACTTTTTCAGATTCGCGCTTGTCTCACTAAGCTGTTCGATACTTTCCATGAACTCGGTAACAAGTTTGGCCTGATCCACTGTTGCAGTTGTAATCTGACCGATCTCCTGCTCCATATGTTTCATGGAATCTTGTACACTACCGAGGGATGTTTCGATATCAGCTGCTGCTTGTTTCGTGTGATCCGACAGCTTGCGTACTTCACTGGCAACTACACCGAAGCCGGCTCCCTGATCGCCCACACGAGCTGCCTCGATCATGGCGTTGAGTCCAAGCAGATTGGTTTGTTCCGATACTTCACGAATGACGTTTGCTACTTTAGACACACTGACGGAGTTCTCTGAAGCTTTTTGGAGTTGCGTAGAATCTCTTCCGATGTCGCGGAGAGTTCTTCGGAATGTGCCGCAATCTGCTGAATGCCGCCGACGAGCGCATTAATGGTCGTTTCATTTTCACGGATCAGCGTTTCCAGTGTCATGTGACTGTCCAGTGCGTAGTTCACACCCAATATACCCACGACCTGATCGTTTTCCTTAATGGGAATAAGGATGGAGTCGAAGGGTCTGCCTTGCAGATCACCAGGCATACGTGCCACGGTACGCGTATCCTTGTTGGTGAGCATTTTGAAATTTTTATAATCGTCATGCAGCTCATCTCCAACCTTCACGCCAATCTCCAGACTTTTTGCTTCGGAAAAATACAATACTTTCTCATGATCATTAATGGATATGGATATGTCGTCACGGAACATTTGGCTAACAAAAGGCATAGCATTTACCAGAGATTCAAGAGTATTCAATGTGCATCTTTCCTTCCCGATACAAAAAGTGGAATTTTTCAATCTAGTATTTATATCGGTAACGTTTTCTCGTTTTTAAACCATTGTTCAAATTTAAGTTAACCTAGAGAGAAAAGGCGACTAAATCCAATATAATTGTAAGCGTAATCAAAAATCTGTAGCCACCACCGAACATGTCAGTTATACTGGGATTATTATTCGGCTATTCAGAAGATAACCAAGGGACATACCTACTTCCCGGTAAGGGGATTACCCACCTAGGTTAAGCGCTATACTTTATTACTGCATATTAGTTTGGTGCTCCAGTGTGGATGGTATGAATGCAATGATATAAGACTTTATTTCAACGGGAGAAGGATGTGTGCCATCGATGACGACCTATTTCAGTGAACCGCAGAGCATGTATTACCGATTTGGAGAAGATCAGGATCAGGTGTTGAAGGTACTGGCCGAGAGGTATATTGGAGCCAATGCGCAGGCTGATTTTGTATATCGGGTATTCCAGAAGTCTGGTATTTTGCAAAATGAAAAAGGGCTTTATGATCTGAATTTAGGTAAACGCTTTCCTGATGCACCTAAAGACCATATATCCTACGCAGCTGCACTGGTTTGGGGTGACGAGGACCGAAACCTGGATGTGCTGGTCCGTTGTTATGGCCCTGTTCGTTTCTATTTCAATGAGCAGTTGGTCTATCGGTCTACCGTAATGGATGAGATTAGTCCTGATGCAACGGTGAAGCTCAGCATTGACATCAAGCCCGGTTGGAACACCATTTGGCTGGAAATGAAAAATACTCCTGCCGGATTTGGCTGCCAGTTCGGATCAGATGAAGGTAAAGTGCGAATTTTGAATGTATTTGCTCCATTTCAGGAGAGACAGGGGCAAGCGGGGTGGGTATTCTCCCAACCGAACCCAGTCGCGAGTAAGCAACTAGACCTGCTTGGAAAAGAATCAGACTACAGCTTGAACTGGCTGCCTGAGACAGGCTGGTCTGATGAAGATAAAACCAAGCCAGCTTTCGAACGAATATACGGAAATCTTCCTGGAAAACATGCTTATGCTTGGACCCATCTGAACAATAACGATTCAACCGGAAGTCAGGTACGATTGTCAGGTCAATCCTCCGGTTCTCTAAGTATTTGGATTAGCGGCAAGCCTGTGGCGCAAGTGAAAGAGGCAGGACCGTTCGAGGTGGATGTACCAGCCTCTTTTGGACGGAGCGACCTGCTTATCCGAAGTGAATGCAACGCTACCGAGGGACCTTGGTATTTTAATTTGAACGCAACCGTTTCGGGTAAGCCACTTTCACTGGAGCTTCCTCAGCGTGTACACGGTGCTTCCGGAGAGTCTTGGTTATATGTCGGACCTTTTGAATCGGAGGTTGAACCGGATTTGCAGGATCTGACCCGAACAGACCGAGTGTACCAAACGGGGTTAGAACAGACGTATTGGCGCTTAGATCGCCCGGATGCTTGGATCAGACCTTATTATGAAAATGCCATGTTAAGCAACAAATGGACAGTCGGCAGTGTGACCAATTATGGTCGCTGGGATTATCCATTAGGTGTCACTGTATATGGTCTATTACGGACTGGGCGTTATTTGCAGAGACCGGACATTACACGTTATGCGGCTGAGCATGTGCAGGCATGTACCCAGATGTATGAGTACTCATTATGGGATCGGGAGCAGTACGGTTTCCCTGCAGTCAATCAACAATTGGTCATGCTGAAAATGTTGGATAACTGCGGTTCTTTTGGTTCAGCCATGCTGGAAGCGTATTCAGAGTGTCATGAACCAACGTTTCTTCCGATTGCTGAACGGATTGCAGATTTCATGCTTTCCCGTCTGGAACGGCAGGAGGATGGGGCATTTTATCGCACATGTGTAGGGGAGTATGCCGAGAATACCATGTGGGCAGATGACCTCTATATGAGCACGCCGTTTCTCGTTCGTTATGCACGGGTGACAGGCAACTCAGCCGCATTGGATGAAGCCGCCAGACAATTTTCACTGTATCGGAAGTATCTGTTTATGCCTGAGTTCAAGATCATGTCCCATGTGTATGATTTCAAATACGGACAGGCAACGCAGATTCCATGGGGACGGGGGAATGGCTGGACACTGTTTTCCTTGACGGAGGTACTGGAAGCTTTGCCGGCAGAGCATCCCGAGCGCCCGGCTCTAATTAATTTCTTCAACGAGCTGTGTGAAGGGTACGCAGCGCTTCAAGGGGAAAGTGGGTTGTGGCATCAGGTCTTGAATGTTCCGCAGACGTATGAAGAAGCCTCCTGCACGGCGATGTTTGCCTATGGTTTTGCGAGAGGTGTACGCTTTGGCTGGTTCAAAGACCCTGAAGTTTATGTCACGGCTGCCGAGCGGGCTTGGAAGGGACTCATCTGCAAAGCGATTGATCGTCAAGGGAATGTCCATGGCGTGTGCAGTGGATCACGATATGCGTTTACGGCAGAGTATTATGATCAGGACTTGCGTACCGTCACCAATGACAATCACGGAATAGGCATTATGATGCTGGCAGGAACTGAGGTAGCCAAAATGAAGGAACATCTGGCTGAGCACAGGGTGTCTTCACCTGCCGTCTCACACTCCTGACAGACCATATCTATACGGAATACAAAGGTGGTGGGTGGTAACAGCTCATCGCCACGCTCTTCCAATGAGTCTGATTGATGTAAAAGAGATACCCGTGGTCTGATTTTCAGACTATCGTTCCAATACAACAAGTTGTCTTCTGCTTCACGTAATACGGTTGTATACCCGTAATCATATCTGAGACGGGAACATCACCGCCGGGAATGGTATTCCCGGTGGTTTTTGATTCCTTCAACTCCTTACTTTTTTGACAGGAAAGCTTACTTTTGTTTATGTCATGTACAGCAATGGACCGATACAATAGGTTTTGTAAGCGATTCCATAGAAGTAAAAAGGGAGGAAATTCATTTATGATGATCACCAAAAAGTGGGTAACCCTGTTCTGCCTGTCCCTGTTATTGTTCGCTACAGCCTGTTCGGGAGGTGCCTCTGATAAGCCGGCTTCTTCTGGTGAAGCAAGTGAAAGTGAAGGAGACTCTTCAGGCAAGATTGAACTGCGTATGACCTGGTGGGGATCACAGACCAGACATGATCTGACGACCAAAGTCATTCAATTATTTGAAGAGAAACATCCGGGAATCACCATTAAACCTGAATACTCCGGTTGGGATGGTTATTTTGACAAATTGACTACACAGGTAGCCGGTTCGAACGCACCAGATATCATCCAGATGGATTACGCATTTCTGACTGACTTTGCCCGGCGTGGCGCCTTGCTTGACCTGACCCCGTTTGCAGAGAGCAAAGAGCTGCGGACAGAGGATCATGATCAGAGCATGATTACAGCCGGTTCGATTGACGATAAATTATATGCCATTACCCTCGGAGTAAACGCACCTGGTGTCATATATGACGCCACCGTATTTCAGGAATTAGGTATTGAAGAACCGCAAGAGAGCTGGACATGGAAGGACTTTGGAGATATTGCAACCAAGATTGCCGCAGCCAAAGGTGAGGGGTTCTATGGATCGGCAGACATTTCCGGTACAACGAACATGTTTGAAGTGTTTATTCGCCAATCCGGGAAAGGGTTGTTCGATGGTGGTACAATGACCGCGACCAGCGAGGAGCTTCAGCAATGGTTCGATATGTGGGGCGCACTACGCGAGAATGGTGGAGTGACCACAGCGGAGATAACGGCATCCACAACCAATGCGCTGGAGACACGCCCAATCTCGCTGGGTACAGCTGCCATGGATTTTGCCTGGTCCAATCAATTGCTGACATTCCAGCAGGTGAACAAAAACCAGGATCATAAGCTTGGCATACAAGTGCTTCCGCATGGTGTAGGTGAAAAGCAAATCGGTGAATATCTGAAACCAGGCCAGTTCCTCTCCGGTTATGGCAAAACCAAACATCCAAAGGAAGTTGCCATGTTCATTGATTTCATGGTCAATGATCCAGAAGCAACCGCTATTCTTGGTTCTGAACGTGGTGTGCCGGTTAACTCAAGCATTCGTGAACAGATGCAGCCTACGCTGCCAGAAGCGGAGCAAACCATTTTCCAATTTATCGATACTGTATCGAAGAACTCCAGCGAGATTGACCCGCCATACCCCCAAGGATTTGCTGAAGTGGACACAAGTTTCAAGAGCGCAAGCGAGCAGATCGCCTTCGGTCAAGGCAATACGCCAGATGTCATTGCTCAGTTTATTGAAGGAGCTAAGGCTACGCTTGGATCGAGTCAATAACGATTGAAACTGTCTCAGACTTCTAATTCTGCGGGGAGGTTGCGAAGATGAACACATCACAAGTCAGTCAAGCCCGAATCGAGCGTATAGCTACCCGGCGGGTCAAACGGAGATATGCGCATAATGGAGCCGCGCTTCTGTTCCTCGCCCCATGGCTTGTCGGATTGTTATTTCTCACCTTGGGTCCGATGTTGGTATCGTTATACATCTCATTCACCGATTACAGTATCCTGGCCGCCCCTTCCTGGGTCGGTCTGGATAACTACACCACAATGTTTACATCCGATAAACTGTTTACCCAGTCGCTCAAAGTCACCTTCACGTATGTCGCTGTATCGGTACCGGTCAAGTTGATCTTTGCGTTGCTGGTAGCCATGTTGCTCAACAAAGGGATTCGAGGATTAGGTATTTATCGGACAGTGTATTACATCCCAACATTGCTTGGAGGTAGCGTGGCGATTGCAATGTTGTGGCGTAAAATGCTGGGTGGGGACGGGCTACTCAATAGTGTGCTTGCCATGGTGGGCATTAAGGCGCCCGATTGGGTGGCTAATCCGAAGTATGCCCTGTACTCCATCGTCCTGTTATCCGTATGGCAGTTTGGATCATCCATGATTATTTTCCTGGCAGGTTTGAAGCAGATTCCACCTGAATATGATGAAGCCTCAGCGGTAGATGGTGCAGGTCCTCTGCGGAGATTCTTCTATATAACGTTGCCGATTCTGTCACCCGTTATCTTCTTCAATCTCGTCATGCAACTGATTACGTCTTTTCAATCATTCACACAGGCTTTTGTTATCAGTAATGGTAGCGGAGGACCAGTGAACTCAACCTTAATGTACTCTCTGTATCTGTACAAAAAAGGATTCTCATTCTTTCAGATGGGTTATGCTTCCGCGATGGCCTGGGTGCTGGTTATCCTGATTGGCGTATTTACATTGCTCGT
Source organism: Paenibacillus sp. OVF10 (assembly GCA_022836915.1). Taxonomy (GTDB): domain Bacteria; phylum Bacillota; class Bacilli; order Paenibacillales; family Paenibacillaceae; genus Paenibacillus. The sequence continues at coordinate 978,359 of CP094668.1, forward strand.
ATTCCGCAGTAGCAAGCTGTGGGTGCACTATGAGGATGGTGGGAAATCATGATTGGACAACGGAACTCTACAGCATGGGTCGTCAGCAAACATGTGTTAATCTCAGGCATTGCCTTTGTCATGCTCTACCCGATCCTCTGGATGCTGGGCAGTTCATTCAAACCGGGACATATGATCTTTACGGAGACCTGGTTTTGGCCACAAGAATGGAATTGGCAAAATTATATGAATGGCTGGTCGGGTATTCAGGGCAATCCGTTCTCCCGCTTCCTGACCAACTCTGTCATCCTGTCGCTTGGTGCCGTGCTGGGCAATGTCATTTCCTGCTCAATGGCGGCATATGCCTTCGCCCGACTGAATTTTCGTTTCAAAGCCATCTGCTTTGGCCTGATGCTCATGACGATCATGCTGCCCCATCATGTGACGCTGATCCCGCAGTATATCCTTTTTAACCACCTGGAGTGGGTGAATACGTATCTGCCACTTGTCGTGCCAAAATGGTTGGCGACCGACGCCTTCTTCATTTTCCTCATGGTACAGTTCTTCCGGGGATTGCCCAAAGAGCTGGATGAGGCGGCAACTATTGATGGATGCGGTCCTGTGAAAATATACACCAAAATCATCATCCCACTGGCTTTCCCAGCATTGGTGACCACGATGATCTTTACGTTCTTGTGGACATGGGATGACTTCTTCAGTCAGTTGATCTACTTGAGTGACGTGAGCAAATACACCGTGCCGCTGGGTCTGCGTTTGTTCCTTGATTCCAGTTCTCAATCTGATTGGGGTCCGATGTTTGCCATGTCGGTGTTATCGCTGGTGCCATGTTTTATCGTATTTATCGTGTGTCAAAAGTACTTCGTGGAAGGAATCGCGACCTCTGGGCTCAAAGGGTAATTCCAAGACGAAACGAGTTGATTTTTCCATGGGGAAAGGAAGATGGTCTTCATTCATTAATCAAAAGCTGCAACAAAGCAAGCTCTCCACGTTGATGGTGACTTGCTTTATTGCGTTTAACCTGTTGCTTGTCTCGGTTGTTGTCTGGCTGGCATATCAGTCTTTCTCTGCGGTCACATTTGCCGAGATTAGCAAAGCACGTCTGGCTCTTCTGAACGAAAGTACACGTCGGGGATTTGATTTCATCACAGGGGTAACAGGAACCGCCTACGGTTTGGCAAGCAATCGGGAACTGTCCAATCTGCTCGAAAAGGCCGATACGGGCAGGCTTGCACAGATTCACCAGCGGAGAGAGGTCTCTCGAATCCTGGATCATACCATGGTTGTGAGTGAAGGCATCACCTCCATTGAACTGTATACGGATGTTTTTAATGAAGTGACAGTCACTATGGCTGATCGCATATTTCCGGTGGATACCATCACACACGACTCTTGGTTTGCTACGCTGGAAAAGGCTGATGCAGCTTGGGTTCCGTTGCGTGAGAACGAATCGGGCCAATCCCTGGTCGGATACGCTCAGCGGATTTTTGATAGTTGTGGCGGAACGGTTGCCTATGTGCTCATTCGACTGAGCAGAGCGGACATCGTACGCAGGTTTGCCGATGTACCCATGGTGCTTGATGGAAAAGTGCTGTTGGTCGATACGGCTGGTAATGTCGTAATGCAGATGGGGAGAGTTGATCCAGCAGGGCAGAATGGACGAGCGGATAGAAGAAATGAAGCGAGTACAGTACAGGAAACAGGTGAAGCTGTAAGTTCATCTTCTTCTATTATAGATAGCGCATGGATTCAGGAACATGTCCAACCTGGTGAAGACGGATACGAAGTGGTTTCCGGCCAACCTGGAGGTGCTCAATTGGTGCTGTACTCCAGGCCAGCCATGCTTCAGTGGCGCCTCGTTCAGACTATTCCGGTATATACACTGTTATCTCCGCTCAGACAAGCGGGCTGGCAGATCCTCGGCATCGCGGTGCTGGGACTATTATGCTCAGCTGTGCTTGCGTACCTGTTTGTAAGGCAGATCATCCGCCCACTGCGACAATTGATCAAGCGAATGAGACAACTGGAGAAAGGGGACTTCGATACCCGGGTGCAACTTTCGTTTACGGAGGAATATGCTCACTTGGCTTATGGCTTTAATCACATGGCTTCACAGCTCACAACGCTGATGGAACAGGTGAAGGAGGAGAGCCGGGCCAAGCGTGAAGCCCAGACGGGCTTGCTTGAGGCCCAGATCAAACCCCATTTTCTATACAACACCCTCGACATGATCCACTGGCGTGCACTCGATTACGAAGCCAAGGATATCAGTCGCATGATTGTGCAGCTCAGTAAGCTGTTACGGATCGGACTGAGTGGAGGGAGATTGTTTATTCGGGTTCGAGATGAGTTGGAGCATGCCCGTTGCTACGTGAACATACAGGCAGAGCGGCTGCCGTTCTCCATTCAATATCAGGAGCAGATCGATCCGCGTATTCGCGGTTGTTATATTCCCAAAATCATTTTGCAGCCCTTTATCGAAAATGCAGTTATGCACGGGCACCCTGAAGAAGGTACACTTCGAATTCAGGTGCATATGCACGAAGAGGTTGGCCCGCATGAGGATATCGTCATTCGTATCACGGATAATGGGCGGGGTTTGCCGGAGGGGTGGAAACTCGAAGAGACGTGTGGCATCGGTGTACGGAATGTACATCAGCGCATTCAGTTATATTGCGGGAAGAGGTATGGCGTTCAACTGGGCGATAGAGAGTCAGGTGGCGTGGAAGTGACCATTACGCTGCCGCGTATTGAGACCGACGAGCAATTAAATCTATGGCTGGACGGTGAAAAATGATGAAGACCATTATGCTTGTTGATGACGATCCTCATATTGTAAAGGCATTAACAGATCATATCGATTGGCCTTCTCTGGGCCTCAGCATTGCAGGCACTGCTTCCAATGGCTTGGATGCACTGGAGCTGTTTCACAGCATGCATCCAGATGTCGTTATGACTGACGTCTATCTACCGGGGATGACCGGGCTTGAGATCACACAGACGTTGCGACGTGACCATCCCCACCTGCCGATCATCATTCTTAGTGGATATGACGAATTCGAGAACGCCCGGGCAGCCATGCGCTGGGGGTGAATCACTTTTTGCTGAAGCCGGCAGAGGTTGAGGAGATTGAGTCTGTGCTGCGGGAGGTGCTACTGGAACAAGATGTGCGGGAGCGGCATGAGCGGCTGGAGCGGACGTACAAGCAGGAGGTTGGACGGGTGCTTCCTTATTTGCGCAAACAATTCCTTCACGAATTGCTGACTACGCGATATCGGGCAGAGGAACTGCCTAAAGAACGCATGGACTATATAGGCATTCATATGTCCTCACAGACACGCGCCATCAGTCTGCAACTGAATCGCCCCGTATTTTTGACACGGATGAAAGAACGGGATTGGCAGCTTCTCCGCTATGGGGCGGCCGATATTATTCAGGAGACGGTGAAGGAGCAAGCGGCGCACATGAATGGTCAGGTAGAGATCGTTGATTATTCGGATCAGGTATTTGTGTTGCTTCTATTAGGAGATAAAGATCATCTGGAGGAATGTCTGCCACTTGTGGAGCGGATGATCGATCAGATCTTTACGTATCTGAAAATTGAAGTGAGTGCCGGAATCGGGAGATCCAAGAGTCAACCCTGTGAGGTGATAGATTCCTATCTCGAGAGCAGGGAAGCGGTGGAAAAAGCAGAGTTTCAAGGTGGGAGTCGTATCTACCACTATGAAACATCAGAGGAAACAGAACCAAGTGTGACCGATTATTCATTATTGCTTCGTCAATGGAACGAGGCTTGGGCGGATATTCGACCTGACCTGGCGGAAGAGGTATGGCATCATATTTGCCTTTTGCTGAAAGAGGGGAAATGTGTTGGGATACAGGATGTACAGGTTGTGGCCGTCAGTCTGTTCGACACGTTGATGCATAGCTGGAACCGACTTCATCCTATGTTAACGCCGCCGCTGGCAATGAGTGATTTTTTGCGTGAAATTCAATCGAAATATGCTTTGCATGATCTGGTAAGCTGGATGGATCGTATTATCTGCAACTGGCTGGAACAGATCCGCAAGGAGATGGGCGAGAAGAAAAGCAATAAACTTATCGAGCAGGTGAAACAGTATGTGGAGCTTCATTACGCCGAAGAGATTAGTTTTGAAGCGATAGCCAAGGGATTATTTGTACATCCGAAGTATTTGAGTCAACTGTTCAAAAGGGTGACCGGTGAGAATTTCGTGAGTTATTTGAACGGGTACCGGATTCAGAGGGCGTTGGAACTGTTGCAGTCGGGACATTACATGGTATATGAGGTGAGCGAGATGACGGGGTTCCGTAATGCAACGTATTTTAGCCAGGTGTTCAAAATGCTTACGGGCAAGAGTCCGTCTGAGGTGGGGTAGAGTCATACAGGTACAGGGTTCTAAATAAAGTGGAAGAGGCGGAATGGTTCTTTTGATTATCAATCAGCAGGAATATAACATTAAAGGCTTATCTTACTCCATTAGATCGGCAGAGGAAAAAATGCTGAGGCCCTGTCTTCAATTCGTGTACAAATGGACGGGGAAACCGAGAACATGGATCGTGAAGAGGGCGAGGCGTATATCGACGCAGCCGGGTTTAGGCGGATCATCCATTCGGACACTGAGAAATCACGGAATCTGTTCCTTGTTGCTGTAGTGGCGGGAGAGATTGTGGGGTACTCCCGATGTGAAGGCAGAGAGTTGAAGCGCTTTTGTCATAAGGTTGAGTTCGGCGTGTGTGTAACCAGACAGTTCTGGGGACATGGAATTGGCAAGAACTTGCTGGAGAAGTCGATAGAATGGGCAGACCAGACTGGTGTAGAGAAGATGACGTTGAACGTGCTGGCATCCAACGATAAGGCAATCGAGCTATATCAAAAGTGCGGCTTTGGGATCGAAGGCATTTTGAAAAAGGATCGGCGACACGCGGATGGACAGTATCACGACACGATAGTGATGGGCAGGTTCAGAGACTAATAGTATAAAAAGTGAAAAGCACAATCTATATAAAGCCCACAGGCTATGGAGTTCATTTATTAGATTTGATACCGACAGAATAGATAGCAGCGTTATTGAGTAGAGGTATTATGTTTCTTATTTTATAGAACGAATGTAATGATGTTGAATGGGTCTGTTCACAACCTATATTGAGATAGATTAGACCGGTGAGTGTATATAGGATATAGTAAGAGGATATTGCCATTGGAAAAAGAGATTATGAAGAGATTGAATCAAATATATAATCAGTTTTCAGATGGGATATTTTACAAGTAGCAATTGTATTGTGTATATGATATATTCTATTTCCGGCCAAAAAAACACGAGAAACAAAGTGCCGCAGGCAAAACAAATAAGCTTCGAAAGAAACTTAAAAAAGAGCTTGCTAAGTTGGATCGGAAGTGTTATGATATAAAAGTTGCTGAGGAGAACAACGCTCGGTAACAAAACAAGTTTGATCTTTGAAAACTGAACAACGAGTGAGTAAACATTCTGCTTGCAGAATGAACGCGAAAGTTAGAGACGAGCCTTGGCTTGGATCGGCTGGAGCACAAATGAGATTTTTAATCTCGTCAGATTCAAAATGAGCTTATCGCTCTTTTCAATACTTTATTGGAGAGTTTGATCCTGGCTCAGGACGAACGCTGGCGGCATGCCTAATACATGCAAGTCGAGCGGACTTGAAGAGAAGCTTGCTTCTCTGATGGTTAGCGGCGGACGGGTGAGTAACACGTAGGCAACCTGCCCTCAAGTTTGGGACAACTACCGGAAACGGTAGCTAATACCGAATAGTTGTTTCCTTCGCCTGAAGGAAACTGGAAAGACGGAGCAATCTGTCACTTGGGGATGGGCCTGCGGCGCATTAGCTAGTTGGTGGGGTAACGGCTCACCAAGGCGACGATGCGTAGCCGACCTGAGAGGGTGATCGGCCACACTGGGACTGAGACACGGCCCAGACTCCTACGGGAGGCAGCAGTAGGGAATCTTCCGCAATGGGCGAAAGCCTGACGGAGCAATGCCGCGTGAGTGATGAAGGTTTTCGGATCGTAAAGCTCTGTTGCCAGGGAAGAACGCTTGGGAGAGTAACTGCTCTCAAGGTGACGGTACCTGAGAAGAAAGCCCCGGCTAACTACGTGCCAGCAGCCGCGGTAATACGTAGGGGGCAAGCGTTGTCCGGAATTATTGGGCGTAAAGCGCGCGCAGGCGGTCATTTAAGTCTGGTGTTTAATCCCGGGGCTCAACCCCGGATCGCACTGGAAACTGGGTGACTTGAGTGCAGAAGAGGAGAGTGGAATTCCACGTGTAGCGGTGAAATGCGTAGATATGTGGAGGAACACCAGTGGCGAAGGCGACTCTCTGGGCTGTAACTGACGCTGAGGCGCGAAAGCGTGGGGAGCAAACAGGATTAGATACCCTGGTAGTCCACGCCGTAAACGATGAGTGCTAGGTGTTAGGGGTTTCGATACCCTTGGTGCCGAAGTTAACACATTAAGCACTCCGCCTGGGGAGTACGGTCGCAAGACTGAAACTCAAAGGAATTGACGGGGACCCGCACAAGCAGTGGAGTATGTGGTTTAATTCGAAGCAACGCGAAGAACCTTACCAGGTCTTGACATCTGAATGACCGGTACAGAGATGTACCTTTTCTTCGGAACATTCAAGACAGGTGGTGCATGGTTGTCGTCAGCTCGTGTCGTGAGATGTTGGGTTAAGTCCCGCAACGAGCGCAACCCTTATATTTAGTTGCCAGCACTTCGGGTGGGCACTCTAGATAGACTGCCGGTGACAAACCGGAGGAAGGTGGGGATGACGTCAAATCATCATGCCCCTTATGACCTGGGCTACACACGTACTACAATGGCCGGTACAACGGGCTGCGAAATCGCGAGATGGAGCCAATCCCAACAAAGCCGGTCTCAGTTCGGATTGCAGGCTGCAACTCGCCTGCATGAAGTCGGAATTGCTAGTAATCGCGGATCAGCATGCCGCGGTGAATACGTTCCCGGGTCTTGTACACACCGCCCGTCACACCACGAGAGTTTATAACACCCGAAGTCGGTGGGGTAACCGCAAGGAGCCAGCCGCCGAAGGTGGGATAGATGATTGGGGTGAAGTCGTAACAAGGTAGCCGTATCGGAAGGTGCGGCTGGATCACCTCCTTTCTATGGAGAATCGTTTCCTGCAACGGAAACATTCAAATAAGCAGCTTAGCTGCACAAACTACTCACTCGTTGCTCAGTTTTGAGAGCTCAAACTCTCAAACAGCTTGCTTTTGCATGGAGCTTGTTCTTTGAAAACTAGATATCGAAACGAAACAAACGCGAATTAGAACATTCCTTTAAGCTGATCTTGTGTAAACAAGTGAAGTGTTTTTATAAGGTAGATTGCACGTACGATGGTATCGAATGGGAGCGACTTTTGGCTTTGCGCAAGCAAAACAAGGGAAGCGAGCAGTCGAAACCGGAGCACGAGGTTAAGCTACTAAGAGCACACGGAGGATGCCTAGGCGCTAGGAGCCGATGAAGGACGTGGCGAACAACGAAACTGCCTCGGGGAGCTGTAAGCAAGCTTTGATCCGGGGGTGTCCGAATGGGGAAACCCAGCTGGGGTAATTTCCAGTTACTCACAACTGAATACATAGGTTGTGTAGAGGCATACCAGGGGAACTGAAACATCTAAGTACCCTGAGGAAGAGAAAACAATAGTGATTCCGTCAGTAGCGGCGAGCGAACGCGGAGAAGCCCAAACCAGAGAGCTTGCTCTTTGGGGTTGTGGGACGTCTCACATGGAGTTACAAAGGAACCGGTTAAGCGAAGAGGTCTGGAAAGGCCCGCCAAAGAAGGTAAAAGCCCTGTAATTGAAAGTCTGTTCCCTCCGAGACGGATCCCGAGTAGTGCGGGGCACGTGAAACCCCGTATGAATCCGGCAGGACCATCTGCCAAGGCTAAATACTTCCTAGCGACCGATAGTGAAGCAGTACCGTGAGGGAAAGGTGAAAAGCACCCCGGAAGGGGAGTGAAATAGAACCTGAAACCGTGTGCTTACAAAAAGTCAGAGCCCGTTTTAGGGGTGATGGCGTGCCTTTTGTAGAATGAACCGGCGAGTTACGTTCCCGTGCAAGGTTAAGGTGAAGAGCCGGAGCCGCAGCGAAAGCGAGTCTGAATAGGGCGAATGAGTACGTGGACGTAGACCCGAAACCGGGTGATCTACCCCTGTCCAGGGTGAAGGTGCGGTAACACGCACTGGAGGCCCGAACCCACGCATGTTGAAAAATGCGGGGATGAGGTGGGGGTAGCGGAGAAATTCCAATCGAACTCGGAGATAGCTGGTTCTCCCCGAAATAGCTTTAGGGCTAGCCTCGGAAAACAGAGTCGTGGAGGTAGAGCACTGATTGGGTGCGGGGCCCGCAAGGGTTACCAAGCTCAGTCAAACTCCGAATGCCATAGACTTACTTCCGGGAGTCAGACAGTGAGTGCTAAGATCCATTGTCAAAAGGGAAACAGCCCAGACCATCAGCTAAGGTCCCCAAGTGTGTGTTAAGTGGGAAAGGATGTGGAGTTGCACAGACAACCAGGATGTTGGCTTAGAAGCAGCCACCATTGAAAGAGTGCGTAATAGCTCACTGGTCGAGTGACTCTGCGCCGAAAATGTAACGGGGCTAAACACACCACCGAAGCTATGGCTTGATGCTTTGCATCAGGGGTAGGGGAGCGTTGTATAAGGGTTGAAGGTGTACCGTAAGGAGCGCTGGACATTATACAAGTGAGAATGCCGGTATGAGTAACGAAAAGATCAGTGAGAATCTGATCCGCCGAAAGCCTAAGGGTTCCTGAGGAAGGCTCGTCCGCTCAGGGTAAGTCGGGACCTAAGGCGAGGCCGAAAGGCGTAGTCGAAGGACAACAGGTCGAAATTCCTGTACCACCGTAAGCCGTTATGAGCAATGGGGGGACGCAGTAGGGTAGTGACGCGGACTGATGGATGTCCGTCTAAGCAGTAAGGCTGATGTGTAGGCAAATCCGCACATTGTAAGGCTGAGCTGTGATGGGGAGCGAAAATTGTAGTAGCGAAGGTCATGATCTCACACTGCCAAGAAAAGCCTCTAGCCAGGTGAAGGTGCCCGTACCGCAAACCGACACAGGTAGGCGAGAAGAGTATTCTAAGGCGCGCGGAAGAACTCTCGTTAAGGAACTCGGCAAAATGACCCCGTAACTTCGGGAGAAGGGGTGCCCCGGTAGTGTGAATAGCACGAGGGGGCCGCAGTGAAAAGGCCCAAGCGACTGTTTAGCAAAAACACAGGTCTGTGCGAAGCCGTAAGGCGAAGTATACGGGCTGACGCCTGCCCGGTGCTGGAAGGTTAAGGGGAGTGGTTAGGGAGCAATCCCGAAGCTGTGAACCGAAGCCCCAGTAAACGGCGGCCGTAACTATAACGGTCCTAAGGTAGCGAAATTCCTTGTCAGGTAAATTCTGACCCGCACGAATGGCGTAACGACTTGGGCGCTGTCTCAACGAGAGATCCGGTGAAATTTTAATACCTGTGAAGATGCAGGTTACCCGCGACAAGACGGAAAGACCCCATGGAGCTTTACTGCAGCTTGATATTGAATTTGGGTACGATCTGTACAGGATAGGTGGGAGCCTTTGAAGCAGGAGCGCAAGCTTCTGTGGAGGCAACGTTGGGATACCACCCTGATCGTATCTAGGTTCTAACCTGGTACCGTAATCCGGTGCGGGGACAGTGTCAGGTGGGCAGTTTGACTGGGGCGGTCGCCTCCTAAAGAGTAACGGAGGCGCCCAAAGGTTCCCTCAGAATGGTTGGAAATCATTCGAAGAGTGCAAAGGCATAAGGGAGCTTGACTGCGAGACCTACAAGTCGAGCAGGGACGAAAGTCGGGCTTAGTGATCCGGTGGTACCGCATGGAAGGGCCATCGCTCAACGGATAAAAGCTACCCTGGGGATAACAGGCTTATCTCCCCCAAGAGTCCACATCGACGGGGAGGTTTGGCACCTCGATGTCGGCTCATCGCATCCTGGGGCTGAAGTAGGTCCCAAGGGTTGGGCTGTTCGCCCATTAAAGCGGTACGCGAGCTGGGTTCAGAACGTCGTGAGACAGTTCGGTCCCTATCTGTCGTGGGCGTAGGAAATTTGAGAGGAGCTGTCCTTAGTACGAGAGGACCGGGATGGACGTACCGCTGGTGTACCAGTTGTTCCGCCAGGAGCACCGCTGGGTAGCTATGTACGGACGGGATAAACGCTGAAAGCATCTAAGCGTGAAGCCCCCTCAAGATGAGATTTCCCAGTATGTAAGACCCCTTGAAGACGACGAGGTAGATAGGCTGGGGGTGGAAGTGCAGCAATGCATGGAGCTGACCAGTACTAATCGGTCGAGGGCTTATCCAATAGCAAGTGATAATTCGCATGTTTCGTTTCGAATCTAGTTTTCAGAGAACAACACTCTGAAATGTAAGCTATGCGTTTGGTGGCGATGGCGGAGGGGTTCCACACGTACCCATCCCGAACACGACCGTTAAGCCCTCTAGCGCCGATGGTACTTGGACCGCAGGGTCCTGGGAGAGTAGGACGCCGCCAAGCGAAACCCCATTGGGGTATTTTTTCGAAAATTGATAAGGGCCCTTAGCTCAGTTGGTTAGAGCGCACCTCTGATAAGGGTGAGGCCGGTGGTTCGAGTCCACCAGGGCCCATAGCAAGACCACAACAAAGAAATACACCAGAGTATGGGGCCATAGCTCAGCTGGGAGAGCGCCTGCCTTGCAAGCAGGAGGTCAGCGGTTCGATCCCGCTTGGCTCCACCATTCCCTGATAGCTCAGTTGGTAGAGCACTCGACTGTTAATCGAGTTGTCACAGGTTCGAGCCCTGTTCGGGGAGCCAGTAAGGCCCGTTGGTCAAGGGGTTAAGACACCTCCCTTTCACGGAGGTAACAGGGGTTCGAATCCCCTACGGGTCATAGCAATACCTATTGCTTCAACAAGGGATGAGAATCCCAAAGGTTCGTCGGAGGATGTACTTCGTTAGCAACAGCTTCGCAGTCTCGAACGAAGTGAGAGTATCCCCTACGGGTCATAAAATGGAGGCTTAGCTCAGCTGGGAGAGCATCTGCCTTACAAGCAGAGGGTCGGGGGTTCGATCCCCTCAGCCTCCACCATATAACTTTATAACGACGCGGGGTGGAGCAGCCCGGTAGCTCGTCGGGCTCATAACCCGAAGGCCGCAGGTTCAAATCCTGCCCCCGCAATTATACTTTCCTTGAGAAAGTGATCTGGAACCGTGGTGTAGTTGGCCTAACATGCCTGCCTGTCACGCAGGAGATCGCGGGTTCGAATCCCGTCGGTTCCGCCATTTTTTATTTTAGTAAGGCTCGGTAGCTCAGTCGGTAGAGCAGAGGACTGAAAATCCTCGTGTCGGCGGTTCGATTCCGTCCCGAGCCACCATTTATAACACCATGTAATACGCCGGTGTAGCTCAACTGGTAGAGCAACTGACTTGTAATCAGTAGGTTGGGGGTTCAAGTCCTCTCGCCGGCACCATGTAATCCTGGAGGATTAGCGAAGTGGCCAAACGCATCAGACTGTAAATCTGCTCCCGTACGGGTTCGGTGGTTCGAATCCATCATCCTCCACCAGTTTTCTATGAGTCATTAGCTCAGTTGGTAGAGCACCTGACTTTTAATCAGGGTGTCGAAGGTTCGAGCCCTTCATGACTCACCATTATATGCGCGTGTGGCGGAATTGGCAGACGCACTAGACTTAGGATCTAGCGTCTTTGACGTGGGGGTTCAAGTCCCTCCACGCGCATCCCTTATTTGCGGAAGTGGCTCAGCGGTAGAGCATCGCCTTGCCAAGGCGAGGGTCGCGGGTTCGATTCCCGTCTTCCGCTCCAATATTTTGCGCCCTTAGCTCAGCTGGATAGAGCGTTTGACTACGAATCAAAAGGCCGGGAGTTCGAATCTCTCAGGGCGCGCCATTATAACTTCATATTTTGCCGGCGTGGCGGAATGGCAGACGCGCTCGACTCAAAATCGAGTGGGAAACCGTGGAGGTTCGAGTCCTCTCGCCGGTATAGATAACGGGATGTAGCTCAGCTTGGTAGAGCACCTGGTTTGGGACCAGGGGTCGCATGTTCAAATCGTGTCATCCCGATTGTTGTTATGCGGGTGTAGTTCAATGGTAGAACTTTAGCCTTCCAAGCTAATAGCGTGGGTTCGATTCCCATCACCCGCTTAAATATTTAAAAGAAAGAGATGGTACTAACCGTCTCTTTCTTTTTTTGCGTTCACAGGTTTATTAGCAATTTAGTGCGTGGTGCTCTCAGAGAGTATATGGCTCTTTATCATGTATCAGAATGTATCCCACGTTTGCATAAATTTCCCCACCTTTAAATTTGTCCTTGATAATTGTGGACGCTGTTCAAGTGAAACAGGTCTAACGCATCTTATAAGGCCTGGATACACGCTTCTTCATCACATTTCATAAAAACGCTTACAAAAATAGCTTGCGTAAATCATTAACCTGTAATACCATATCAATTAAGCGCTTAACCTTTAGGGGTAAGGCGCTTAAACTTAACGTAGATTAAGCGCTTAACCCGTAAAGGAAAGGACGGCGATCAAACTCATGAAAACAATTCGACTAACGATGGCTCAGGCACTGCTTCGATACCTGGATCAGCAATATATCTCGGTTGACGGGGTGGAAACCAAGTTTGTGAAGGGAATCATCGGTATTTTTGGACATGGCAACGTAACAGGCATTGGAGAAGCGCTGGAGCGCAGTCCGGGAAGCCTAACGTATATGCAAGGGAAGAACGAACAAGGTATGGTGCATACGGCAGCGGCCTATGCCAAGCAGAAGAACCGTAGACAGATCTATGCATGCACTACATCCATTGGACCTGGTGCTTTGAATATGATTACAGCAGCGGCTACTGCAACGGTGAACCGGATTCCGGTTTTATTGCTTCCAGGAGATAACTTTGCTACACGGGAACCGGACCCGGTACTGCAGCAGTTGGAAGTGAGCAGTGATTATACAATCTCAGCCACTGATCCATTCAAAGCCGTCAGTAAATACTGGGATCGTATCGTTCGTCCTGAACAGTTGATGATTGCTGCTACACAGGCCATGCGTGTGCTTACCGACCCGGCAGAGACGGGAGCTGTTACGCTCGCGCTACCGCAGGATGTGCAGGCAGAGGCGTACGATTATCCTGAATCGTTCTTTGCCCGCAAAGTACATTATCTGGACCGTCGCCCCCGGTACAGGCAGCCATTGAACGGGCCACGGAGCAGATTGCTCGTGGTAGCAAGCCGCTGCTCGTTGCAGGCGGCGGTGTGTTGTACTCTGAGGCGTCCGCCCAACTCGTGGAGTTCGCCGAGGCATTTGGTATTCCGATCGCCGAGACGCAGGCGGGCAAGAGCGCAGTTTCTTGGGACCACCCACTGAATGTGGGGGCCATCGGGGTTACAGGTTCTCTAGCAGCCAACAGGCTGGCGAGAGAAGCGGATGTGGTTATCGGCGTCGGTACTCGTTTCTCCGATTTTACGACGGCGTCCCGCTCTGCTTTTCAACATCCGGAAGCTTCGTTCATTAACATCAACTTGAACAGCATGGATGCCGCCAAGTTAGGCGGGGAAGCCATTCTGGCAGATGCCGGCGAAGGGTTGCAGGCATTGCAAAAGGAATTGCAAGAAAGAGAATATCGAAGTGCATATGGTGCATCTGAAATCGCTGATCTCCGCGCTGAATGGAATGCAGAAGTGGATCGGCTGTATGGAGCACAGCATGAAGCAGGGCTGGCACAGACTACAGCAGTTGGCATCGTTAACCGGACCATTGATCCATCTTCCGTCATAGTGTGTGCGGCAGGCAGTCTGCCGGGTGATCTACATCGTCTGTGGCGTGCGTCTGAACCAAAGACATACCACATGGAGTATGGATTCTCCTGTATGGGGTACGAGGTAAGTGGAGCGTTCGGAGCAGCACTTGCGGAGCCGGATCGTGAAGTGTACGCCATGGTCGGTGATGGCAGTTATCTGATGCTGCATTCGGAGTTTGTGACCAGTTTGCAGGAACAGAAGAAGATGACCGTTCTATTATTCAACAACAATGGATTCCAGTGTATTCATAATTTGCAGCGGGAACATGGTAGTGACGGGTTCGGCAATGAGTTCCGTTATCGGGAATCCGAGAGTGGACGACTGACCGGGGATTACATGCCAATGGACTTTGCTGCACACGCCCGAAGCATGGGAGCCAAATCTTATAGAGCGGAGACGGCAGAACAGCTGGAACAGGCACTCCGAGATGCGAAGAATGAAACGGTGAGTACATTGATTGAGATTCCGGTCGTGCCTGGAACTAACGCAGGTGGATACGAGTCGTGGTGGAATGTAGGTGTGCCAGAAGTATCTGCCGAGGAAAAGGTAGTTCATGCCCATCACACCATGCAAGCCAACCGTGCAAAAGCAAGACTTGTTTAATCCGATTTAACACAGTATTCCTTCTAAAAAAGGAGCCTGAGGAAGCGGAGCTAAAAGCTTTCTGAAAGAAAGCTGTATCGGAAGGTTGTTCTGTCATCGGAGTGTGCAGTGTAAATATAGTGAACCACAATGTTGAACGACAAAGGAGACGTGGAGCAATGAGCAAGCTGCCATTCCAGCTTGGGATTCATCCGATCAATTGGGTCGGTGAAGATGTGAAGGAGCATGGTGATGCGACAACGTGTGCACAGATTCTGGATGACATTCAGCGTCTTGGGCTGACAGGCACAGAGATGGGACGCAAATATCCAACCGATCCTACTATTTTGCGTGAGGAATTGAGTAAAAGGAATATCAAGCTGGTCTCTCAGTGGAAATCAGTACTTTTCTCTGATCCGGCGTATCGTCAGTCAGAGCTGGACAGTTATCGCAGACATGCGGAATTTTTGCAATCCATGGGCAGTAAGGTGATCAGTACGGCCGAAGTAGGCGGGTCACTTCATTTTGATCCAAGACGAACTCCGAATGAAAAAGAAGTGCTCAGACTCAGCGAATCTGAATGGCATATCCTCGCTGAAGGATTGAACGAAGCAGGAGCTATTGCCCGTGAACACGGGTTGAAGCTTACGTACCATCATCATGGAGGCACAGTGGTAGAGCAACCGGATGAGATTGATCGATTGATGGAGCTGACAGACCCTTCTCTCGTGTACCTGCTCTATGATACTGGTCATGCCTATTATGGCGGAGCCGATCCACTTGAACTGCTGCGCAAACATTATGATCGGATCGCCTATATCCATCTGAAAGACATTCGCCCTCATGTGCTAGATGAAGCACGCGCGGAGCAGTCTGATTTTGTCGGATGTATTCGTAGAGGCGTGTTCACTGTACCAGGAGATGGATGCATTGATTTTGCACCAATTCTGCAAGAACTGATCACACGAGGGTACGATGGCTGGGCGATGCTTGAAGGAGAGCAGGACCCTGCGATTCATAACCCTTATGAGTATGCCAAGCGATCTTTGAACTATATGGAATCGTTATACCAACACAGCTGAATCGTTCAGTATTGCAGCGGTCAGAGGCCACACCCATGAAGTGAAAAAGGAAGAAGGCCAGCAAGAGTATAACGTTACGATTGGAAAATAAAACTGACTTACTCTAGACGTTTACGAGTCCTTACGATGGAATGAGTAACTAGTCTAGATATCCATATACAACATGTAAAATCCCACCACAGAAAGGGGCTCACATGCAATGACTTACGTATCCTTTCCCGTATCCAGGAAGAAGGATTTCACCGCGATTGGCCGCTTGTGCATCGATTTGAACGCCAATGAGATCAATCGCCCGATGGAAGAGACGATGACATTCACGAAGTATGTTGGCGGCTCTCCGGCCAATATTACGATTGGCATGTCCAGACTGGGTATGGAGACAGCTTTCATCGGCAAAATCGCGGGCGACCAGATGGGCAGATTCATCCAGAGTTATTTGGAGAAGAACGGCATCGACACATCAAATGTAGTTACAGATGACACCGGAGCGGTGACAGGGCTTGCTTTTACCGAAATCAAAAGCCCAACGGATTGCAGTATCCTGATGTACCGAGACAACGTAGCGGATCTGTTACTACAGGCGCAAGAGGTACAAGAGCAGTTGATTGCTGACTCCAAAGTGCTGCTAATCTCAGGCACAGCCCTCGCGCAGAGCCCATCCCGTGAAGCCGTATTACAGGCACTAACGTATGCGAAAAAACATGGCACAGTTATTGTGTTTGATCTGGACTATCGCCCATACACTTGGACATCGGACGAAGAGACAGCGGTCTATTATAACCTCGCAGCCGAGAAATGCGATATCATCCTGGGCACACGTGAAGAGTTCGACATGATGGAGACATTCGACCACAATCCGGATCATAGCGATCAGGTAACTGCACAGAAATGGTTTGATTTCTCAGCAAATATTGTAGTAATCAAACACGGCAAGGAAGGGTCCATTGCTTATACACGCGAAGGGCTTTCCCACCGTGCGGACAGCTATCCGGCAAAAGTGGTCAAAACGTTCGGTGCAGGCGACTCTTACGCAGCTGGGTTCCTGTATGGATTGATGCAGGGCTGGACAATTGAGCGCAGTATGGCATATGGCAGTGGCGCAGCAAGTATCGTTATTTCAAGCCACAGCTGTTCGGATGCAATGCCAACGGTGGAACAGGTGAATGATTACATCGAACGTTGCAATCGGGGCGAGATTACCGTGTCTTGAAGCACGTTGCAATACTTTGAACAACGTACTCATACAGATCTATAACAATGAACATGTTGAACATAAGCGATTACACATAAGTGAAGGGAGACAGGGCTATGGGAAAAGGAATTTCTGAAGCGTCTGCAACAGCGACAATGGTACAAAACTGGATCGGAGGTACCTGGGTAACCCCAGTGTCAACTCGTACGGAGCCTGTTGTGAATCCGGCTACAGAAGAGGTTATTGCACATGTGCCACTGTCCGAACAAGCGGACGTGGATCTGGCGGTTCAGACAGCACGAGAAGCGTTCAAATCCTGGAGCAGCACACCGGTTCCACGCCGTGCACGTATTCTGTTCCGCTACCAGCAGCTGCTGGTAGAGCATTGGGAAGAGCTCGCTCGCCTGGTGACGCTGGAGAACGGTAAAAGTTATGCCGAAGCGTATGGCGAGGTATTGCGTGGCATTGAATGCGTCGAGTTCGCGGCTGGTGCTCCGAATCTGATGATGGGCAAACAACTGCCTGATATCGCGACAGGACTGGAGTCGGGCATGTACCGCTACCCGATCGGTGTTATTGGGGGAATTACCCCATTCAACTTCCCGATGATGGTACCGTGCTGGATGTTCCCACTGGCTATTGCGTGCGGTAACACCTTTGTTCTGAAGCCGTCCGAGCGTACACCGCTACTGGCAGGCCGCCTGGCAGAGCTGTTCAAGGAAGCAGGGCTTCCGGACGGAGTGCTCAACATTGTTCATGGTGCGCATGATGTCGTGAACGGTTTGCTGGAACATAAGGATGTTCAAGCGATCTCCTTTGTCGGATCACAACCTGTAGCTGAATACGTCTACACCACTGCATCCAAGCATGGCAAACGGGTACAGGCACTGGCTGGTGCCAAAAACCACTCCATCGTTATGCCGGACGCAGATCTCGATCTAACCGTGAAAGAGATTACCAGTGCAGCTTTTGGTTCAGCAGGGGAGCGTTGCATGGCATGTGCGGTTGTTGTGGCTGTGGGCGATGTGGCTGACGAACTGGTACAAAAGCTGGTGGAAGCGGCAGACCGCATTACCATTGGTAACGGCATGGATGAGGGCGTGTTCCTCGGTCCTGTCATCCGTGGACCACATAAAGAGCGTACACTCAGTTACATTGAAGCCGGAGAGCAGGAAGGCGCGGCATTGATTCGGGATGGACGTAAGGATCAGGCGACAGGTGAATCCGGTTATTTTGTAGGGCCAACGGTATTTGACCAAGTTGATAGCAATATGAAAATCTGGCAGGATGAGATCTTTGCTCCAGTACTCTCGGTGGCAAGAGTGTCTACGCTGGAGGAAGCCGTTGAGCTGGCAAACCGTTCTGATTTTGCCAACGGGGCGTGTCTGTTCACCCGCAGCGGAGCGAGTATGCGTCAATTCCGGGAGACGATTGATGCGGGCATGTTGGGTATTAACCTGGGCGTACCTGCGCCAATGGCATTTTTCCCGTTTTCCGGGTGGAAGAAATCCTTCTACGGTGATCTGCATGCCAATGGTACGGATGGTGTTGAATTCTACACTCGCAAAAAGATGGTAACGGCGCGCTGGTAACAACCGGAGTATCACTCGGGCTAAGGGAACGCCTAGCCCATATGGACGCACATAGGGAGGATAACGGAATGGGCAAGGACAAAGTGAGAATTGGCATCATCGGTGCTGGACGGATCGGTAAAATTCATGCAGACAATCTCCTGCGCAACCCGCATGCCGAGATTGTGGGAATCAGTGACTTGTTTGCAGGTCCTGAATTGGAGGCTTGGGCCTCCAGTCGTGGCATCCCTGTTGTAACGACGGACAGCAGCGAGTTGATCTCGATGCCTAATGTAGACGCGGTGCTGATCTGTTCTTCAACTGATACACATGTGCCGCTGATTGAACAGGCCGCTCAGGCGGGCAAACACATCTTCTGCGAGAAGCCGGTTAGCATGGATCTATCACAGACCCAAGCAGCTGTATCAGCGGTTCAGAAGGCTGGTGTGAAGCTGCAAATTGGATTTAACCGTCGCTTTGATCACAACTTCAGACGGATACGTGCACATGTGCAGGATGGTACGATTGGTGATCCGCATATTATCAAAATTACGTCTCGCGACCCGAGTCCACCGCCTGCGGAGTATATCCGGGTATCTGGGGGGATCTTCATGGACATGATGATCCACGATTTTGACATGGCCCGTTATCTGTCCGGGAGTGAAGTTGAAGAAGTGTACGCTCAGGGCAATGTGCTGATCAATCCGGTTTTGCGGAACATGGTGACGTGGATACAGCGATTGTAACGATGACTTTTGCCAATGGAGCGATTGGGGTTATTGATAACAGCCGTCAGGCTGTATACGGGTATGACCAGCGTGTTGAAGTATTTGGCTCAATGGGCAGCGCCGCAGCGGCGAATGATCATCCGAATACGGCTGAGATCAGTACAGCGGCCGGGCTCATGCGCGACAAACCGTTACACTTTTTCCTGGAACGCTACAATGAAGCGTATGTACAGGAGACAGCTCTCTTTATCGATGCAATCCTCCATGATACACCAGTTATCGTAGATGGCCACGATGCAGTACAGGCAGAACGAATTGCGCTGGCAGCAAAAATGTCCATGGAGCGGGGAAGACCTGTGAAGCTGAGTGAAGTCCCTGGGGTATCACTGGAATCGCAAACGGCAACGCCATAGTGGATGATTAAAGCCACTTTTTCTAATAGAGGGCATGAATAGTCCAGGTTTTTGCTTTTATAAGTATCAGGTTGTTGTGGACGATTACAGAAAGGAGTGGATGACAAGATGTCAGAACGTATTGTGAAACCCGTGGTCAACCCGGAGGAGACGGTACACTTATAAACGTAACACCGGAGTCGGCGGGTTGGGAATATGTTGGCTTTCAGGTAGCGAAGTTGGCAGAAGGGGAGACGCTAACCCGTGAGAGCGGTGATCAGGAACTCTGTGTGGTGCTTCTCAGTGGTTTCGCCAATGTAAGTACCCGGGAGCACACATGGGATAATATCGGAAAAAGAATGAGTGTTTTCGAGAAAATTCCGCCGTATTCAGTCTACGTCTCAACTTCCGATCAAGTACAGATCACAGCACGTACCGAACTGGAAATCGCTATATGTGTTGCACCCGGTAAAGGCACGTACCCGGCTCGTCTCATTGCACCCGAAGATGTAGGGGTAGAGTCAAGAGGGTATGGCAATCTGGAACGCCAGATTCACAACATTTTGCCGGAACAGAAGGAAGCAGACAGTTTGCTTGTTGTTGAGGTATTCACACCAGATGGGCATTGGTCCAGTTACCCGCCACATAAGCATGATCGGGACGCACTCCCTGACGAATCTTTGCTGGAAGAAACGTATTATTTCCGTGTGCAGCCTGAGCAGGGGTTTGCCATTCAGCGCATATACACGGATGATCGCTCTGTGGATGAGACGCTAGCAGTGAAGAACGGAGAAGTGGTGCTTGTTCCGGACGGATATCACCCGGTAGGTGCTCCTCCGGGGTATGAGGTCTACTATCTGAACGTGATGGCTGGACCAACCCGGACCTGGAAATTCCATAACGACCCTGACCATGAGTGGTTGATGAAAAAGTAAAACAGTTCATGCTACGCACATTTTGCTCGCTTCAAGTTGCGTATGCAGACTTCCCCCATAATGAGAAGAAGAGAACAATTATCTATGTATATTATATATAGCACAAATGGGGAAAAACAATGAAAGCAACCATATACGATATAGCACGCGAGGCGGGTGTATCCATTGCAACCGTCTCGCAGGTCATTAATGGCAAAGGCAAGATCAGTGAGAAGCGGCGCGCCGAGATTATGGAGATCATGGAACGCCTTCACTATCAACCCAGCGCGATCGCAGCTGCACTTACAGGTAAGCAGACGTATACATTGGGGCTGCTCGTACCGGACATCTCGAACCCGTATTTCGCAGAACTGGCGAGAGCGGTCGAGGATCGAAGTCGTCAATTGGGTTACAGCGTGGTCATCTGCAGTACGGATAATAAGGACGAGCGGGTAGAGCGTTATCTAAATCTGCTTCAGCAAAAAGGGTCGATGGCATGATGATCGGAACCGGGATCGATAATGCCGAAATTTTGTCACCCCTCTTGCAACAGTCGATACCTGTTGCTCTGATTGCTCGTCATATGCCATCGCTGTCGGTACATACGGTCACTATTGACGACATACTCGGCGGAGCACTCGCAGCGGAGCATCTGCTTGAACTTGGGCACACCCGTGTAGCGGTATTGTCGGAACCGTCCAAAGTCAGCAGCAGTCAGGAACGTGTACGCGGATTCCGTGAAACCCTGATTAAGGCAGGTCATACACTGGAACCGACTCAGATCCGAGAATCCGCAGCTGACCTGAGCTCGGCCAAAAAAGAGGCGTTACTGCTGCTCGGTGAGAACGATCATCCCACAGGCTTATTCTGCTGTAATGACATTCAGGCCATTGGTGCACTTCAGGCAGCCAAAGAGCTGGGGCTACGCGTGCCAGAGGATGTGTCGATTATCGGGTTTGATAATACGATTCTGGCTTCGGTAACGAGTCCGCCACTTACGACCGTTGCCCAGCCAATTGAAGAACTGGGACATCGCGCTGTAGATCTGTTGATTGAAGAGTTAAAGGATGAACAAAAAGAGCCACAGAAGATTGTGCTGAAGCCTGAGCTGGTTATCCGAGAATCAGCAGGCCGTGTATTGGGCTGAGAACAAATAGTTTTCGGCGTACGCTGAACAGACGTGAGGCCAAGTCTACGTGTGTCATATTCATGGCTTGGTGGGATAAGGGTTATCATCATACATGGTTCTGATTAGGTAATAAAACAATATAACAAAGTTAACAAACAAGCCGCGTTCACTCTATGGGAGAACGCGGCTTGTTCATTTAAATCTTTAATTTTTAGTGTAGCCCAAAACGTCATCGTAATTGAGGGACCAGGGATAGGAAATGACATTGGAACAAAAGGAGTGAGATGTTATACTGGAATATATCAATAATTACCAATTTATATGTTTTGTGTAGGTATAGAGAGGGGATTGGGATGAGTAGACGAATCAAGATGATTATGGGTATCGTCACGATTATTGTTGTTGTAGCTATTGCAGTGCGTATGTATACCTCTGGTCAATATGCTATGTATATCCCCAGCAAACATACGACGTTTCGAGCAGAGGTCACAGATCATATGACGATGCTGGATACATTGGATCGACTGACGATTAGGAAAATTTCCGACAATGAACCGTATAATGAAGATGATGAAATAACGATTACAGATCCCAAAGAGATTAGAGACATGCTGAAGCTATTAAAGGATGTTGAACTTAAAAGAGTACGGGAATTCGACGTTTCCGAAAGGAATCCGCAGTACTATGAGTGGCGACTTACCATAAATAAAGAAGGCCGCTTTACCGATGGATTCGGACTGACGTTTTATAATGAAAAGTCCATCTCCATCTACAGCGAGGCGAAAACGAGAGACCAACTTGAGGACTACGAGATTACCAATGAGTTTAATCTGAATGAGATGGACCGCCTTTTGAAAAGCTGAAGGAGGAGAAAACATGACCAAGACTGACTACCTTGTACGCCCTATTGAAGAACAGGATATCCCCTTTCTATGGGAGATGTTATACGCATCCCTGCATAGAAGAGAAGGTGATGCACCTCTTCCAATCGAAAGTATTCATACTCCCGGACTGTCCAAATACGTTGAAGAATGGGGAAGAGAAGGGGATTTTGGGTATGTTGCAGTTGACCAGCAAGGCAAGAGATTAGGTTCAATAACATTAAGATTCTATACGGATCAGAATGCGGGATACGGTTATGTGAATGCAGCTACGCCAGAGATGGGGATGGCTGTAACGGAAGATGCACGTGGAAAAGGAGCAGGTACCTTACTACTTCAGACCGCATTAGATGAGGTTGAACGACGGGGAATTGAAGCAGTCTCGCTCAGTGTTGACCCGGATAACCAAGCCATTCGCTTATATAGGCGGTTAGGATTTGTGGAGGAGTGCCTAAATGGTACATCGGTAACGATGGTGCGTGTAAGTAAACTTGAATCTTAAATAATAAGCGAAGCGGTCGTATCACTGGCAAAACGGAGTAAGCCACGTGAAACTGCAAAAGAAAAAGGCGCTTCCTCATTAAACTGTACCCTATGTAAAGGACATTTCTAAAAAACTATACGGCTTCAAGAAGATGATCTCTGTATTGTACAGGGGTCATCCTTTTAGGTTCCACTGGTATCTAAAGTGATTGTAGTAGGTCATATAGGCTTTAACTTCTCGTTTGACTTCGTCTAACGTGGCATAGCTCTTTAAGGAAGTTTCGTCCTTAAAATGACCAAAAAACGACTCCTGCGGTGCGTTATCCCAACAATTTCCTCGTCTGGACATGGATTGCCCAAGCCCCATCCGTTTCACTTTCTTCTGAAAATCCGGATGAGTGTAGTGCGTACCTTGATCGGAATGAATGAAAGCATCATGACTCTTCTTGAATTTGCGGTTTTTCTGTAAGTGGAGCAACGTGTTTGTCGCCAGATCCATCGTCATTCGCTCCGACACATGATAAGCCAAAATTTCATTGGTGGAACTATCCTTGATGGTGGACAGATAGGCGCGCTTCCCTTGGCCGTAACTTAAGTATGTAATATCTGTTAGAAGTACTTTGCCCGGGATGCCTTGTTTGAAGTTGCGTTGTAACAGGTTAGGCATGGTTCGATGCTCATGGGTTGCCTTCATCATTCGTTTGTAGGGATTAGCTCGTCGATGAGGGTATACAATATCGTATTTTTTCATGATTCTTCGGATGCGCTTGAGATTCCACATGATCTGAAATTGTCCTTGCAGCGTCATCTTAATGGAGCGAGCGCCCTTGTTACGTTTCTTAAATTGGAAGGCTCGACGGATGTACACACCTATTTCCTCATCAACCTGTTCCTTCTTCGTGCGGCTGTGAATGGCTGAAGTGCTCCAGTATCGGTAATATCCGCTTTTGGAGACCCCGGCAGTCTCACACAGAACACTTACCATTCGCTGAAGATGGTATTTCTCAATCACGGTTCGGATTAACCTGTATCGAAGACCAGGCGTTAGTTTTACTCGTGGCTCCACCCCGTTCGACCAGGCGAATCTTTTTTAAGAGTTCATTCTCTGCTTGGAGCAGGTGAATCTGTGCTTCGAGTTTCGCGTTCTTTTCTGCCAAGGTTAACTCTCGTTTTAGAGACTCTCCTGAATGTTTGCCTCGTGTATCTTGTAAGCCTAGAGCCCCTTGCTCGTTGTAACT
This sequence comes from Paenibacillus sp. OVF10, assembly GCA_022836915.1. GTDB lineage: Bacteria > Bacillota > Bacilli > Paenibacillales > Paenibacillaceae > Paenibacillus. The sequence continues at coordinate 1,002,455 of CP094668.1, forward strand.
GGCTCTCCATCGGTCAGCTGCGGCTTTGACCCGAGTCATCCCAATGATCTGAACGTCAAATCCACAAGTCTCAAAGATCTCTCTAGGCATCCTTCCTTGCTGATTTAATGTAATAAAGAGTTGTTTGAACTCGTCCGTATAAGTGATTCCCTTGGTCGAAACAGACTTCACATAGTGATTTGTAGCAAGTTGCTCTACTTCGCGGGTTGTAAATGTTTTTTTACTCATTAATCGTTCTCCGTCCTTGTCTCGTTCATGGTATACAACAAAAATACCCCATAGAGAGACTTTTTTAAAGTGCCTACTCCATGGGGTACAGTTTACATGGGGAACGCCTCTTTCTTTTTGCCAGGAACAGCATCGATAGCTCGCTGTATACTTACGCCGTATCACTTCAATATTATTTCAACAAAAATGCCAAAGCCTCGTCATACGTTTCCCATTGGAATTCAGTCTGGTGCGCCGATTCTTTGGAAATCCGATTCAATTGCATTTTGGCGATCGCACCACCTACGGCTACACTGGCTCGCTTCATACCCCACTGTGTCAGTAATTTCTGATGCTCCACAATTTTTCTTTTGTATCCTGGGGGAATGCCTTCATATTTCTCATGTCCACGAGCACATCAAACGAATTTCCCAATTGTTCCGCTATTCTCTGGATTTCTGTATTCGCTTGTTCGACATGTTCAGGAGAAACAATACCTTCCCAGATAATTTCAATAATAGGTTTAGTTGAATCCAAACGTCTAACAGACATGTAGGCAACTCCTTAATAATAAAATAATATGTAATATATGAGACTATAAGCCTATTAATTATACCTTTTTATAACGAGAATGAAAACTAAATTCATAATTAAGTGGTTCTTATGAACTACTTATTCCTAGTGAAGTTAAATTCAGGGATTGTTATCATATCGTCATTGGGAGTAAATTGAATGGCTAAAAAGCCGCCCAGAGTATGAACTCCGGACGGCTTCTACAACTGTGACACGATAAAGTTAAGATAACTACGTAAGTTAGAATCCAATCTTCAAACTGTTACCTTCCGTTGCTACACCTTTGGAAAGGGAAATGCTCAGCTTTTGTTCTGCCGAGAAGCCTAGTGTTTCCCCGTCATGCAGTGTGACGTCGTTCTCAACCACATACGTTGTGGTCATGAACATCATCTCAAATACATCGCTTAAGGACTCCGACGATTGCATAATCTCCATCTCTTCTTTACCAAAGTTACGTAATCCGTAAGTGTAAGCTGAAGCGCCTTCGGCATTTTGGAATAATCCGATGAAAATCCAGAGTGAGACTGGCAACTCATCATGTTTGATCCCACGGCTGGTTTCGACATATTGACTGGCTTCAACAACAAGTGGGGCCATGTATATGGCCAGCGCGTGATCCAACTGTAATAAGGCACTCGCTGTTTGAGTGAACAGAACATGTCCCTCAATAGCATTTGTTGCGTTCAGAACAGAGACAATAATCTGAGACTGGTGCCGTGAGGTAACTTGCTCCGCTTCTCGCCAAAGGATGTTTAACTTGGCATTCTCCTCAACTTCACGGTCGGGTACAGGCGCCGCAATGTGAGCACATACCACCTGCATCCCATTCGCTTCGAAAAAGAGATTGCCCTCCTCCGGGCGTTCTTCAATCTCGATATCCCATTCGTTCTTCATGTTCCTGATGAAGAGGTCAAAATCACAATCGTCACGCTCCAGCAGGACAAAACCCACGATGGTTTCACTGTAATTCGTCGATTCGACAGCACCACCTGCAGGTACCTTCTCCTTTTTGCGCCGCCGAAGTTTGTCAAACAATCCCATGACATGTTCTCCTCCCGATCCCAGATTGATTCTGGTCATTGTACACTGCTATCTATTCACTACCTTACCATAAAGGAGTTAAACATGAATCGCAGCAATACACCTATCGACAGGAAATTAGAGGAACAGGACCAGCAACAATGCAATGATCGCAGGCAATCCTTGTTTGATAATGATCGACCGTGAAGAAGTCGCTCCTCCATAGAGAGCCGCGATAATCACACACGCCAGGAAGAAAATCTGAATATGCTGTCCAACGGCAGCATCCGGATATACGAGTCCCCAGATCAGACCTGCCGCAAGAAATCCATTGTAAAGACCTTGATTGGCCGCGAGAGATTTGGTGGATTTGGCGAATTCCGGCGTGAGATTAAAGGTTTTCATTGTGCGTGGACGAGTCCACATAAACATCTCCATCACCATGATATAGAAGTGTTCGACAGCTACAAGAGCTACAAAAATGATACTAATCAAAGGAAACACCTTGCTTTCTGATATGTAATTTATTTACTTGTCCATCCTAGTATAAATGTTTGCAACAAGAACGGAAAGAGTAAAATTAATTTGTAGCAATTTAATTTTGTGTTATCTAAATTATTTATCATTTTCCAAGTGCGTTATGATGTTGAAATTAAAAAATGGTTACAAAGGTAAGCATACGCCGATTGTCGACAATCCATTCATTGGGTAATAATGAACAATAAAGAAGTGATATTGCTCAGGAAAGGAGGAGATTACTATGGGAACGGTTCAATTCGTCTTGTTGGCTGATGATTCATCCACATTTGTGACCCGAGTTGTACCTTTTATCGACATTGAGCTTGCAGGAATTCCAGGTGACCGTCATTATGGTCTGCTTCGTCCGGCGGACTCGCGTCAGAAAATCTACAAGCGTGGTACACCGATTGCGAATCGCCGCCAGATCAGTATTGTTTCCGAGGAAGAATGTGCTCTTATTGCTGAGAAAATGAACATTCCTGAAGTGCGTCCAGAGTGGCTTGGTGCCAATATACTGGTCCGTGGCATTGATCGATTGACGGAACTGCCTGCTGGAACGCGGCTCCTATTTCCGAACGGGACAGGGTTAATATGCGAAGGGGAGAACCTTCCCTGTGTACATCCGGGAAAAATGATTGAACAATTCTACGAACAGGACGGTTTGCGTAAAAAATTCGTGCCTGCGGCTCGCAAAAAACGTGGGATTGTATGCTCGGTTGAACGGGAGGGTGTAATCCATACGGGGATACCATAGAAGTCATTCGCCTGTCCTGATTTTCAGGACAGGTTTCTAATTGATCAAGCCTCGGCGCTCACCATTCGGATGTTTAGAGTGTAAGTACTCCTCTGGTGTACTGCCAATAATGGACTTGAAATCTCGGATGAAATGGGATTGATCATGATATCCAAGGTCCTGAGATAGCTTAATCAGGTCACAGTGAAGACCGCGGTCCATCCATTCTGCAGCATTTTGCAGACGATACAACTTAATTACCGTTTTGGGTCCGATGCCCACATACTGATTGAACAGGCGCTGAAGCTTTCGGGTATGCATATTCCAATAGGAAGATAGATCATCTACTCTCAGCATCTCCCGGTTCTGTTCAATCTGTTGCACAATATCGTTAATCATTCTCGCTTGATCATCTTCAGCAGGAAGGTGCGCACATAATAGCTGGTCGATGTAACTGGTTTTATCCGCATCATCCCCCGTCCCAAGAAGCCGGTCTTCCAAGGATTCCGCTGTGACGTCAAGAATATTGGATACATTCATCGGCTGTCCGTACAATGAAGAGACAGGAACCCTCAGGAAGGGATAAAAACCTCCTGGTTTGAACTTCACGCCAAATACACGACCTTTCCCGCTCACAAGATAGGAGAATTTACGTCCCGATGGTCCGAAGAAAAACGTATTATTCCGTTCCACAACCAGATTGACACAGGGGTTAGGCACGACATGTTGGGGATACGGTTCAAGTCCAGTCAGATCCCACGATACGATCCAGTAATGTTTAACAAAAGGGCGAAGTGCTTCGGAAGGAGCATGGCGTGTCAGTTGATATTTATGATCACCTTTATTCAGATCCAGCAGGCCCATACTTGGTCTGTCTCCTTGTTCTACCTGTTTCATTCGAGTCATCCCTCCTGCTCATCTCACATTATTTAGGTTCTCTGAACAACAATGCCCGCACAGCAAAACGGGGTAAAATGAGTTGCCTGCGCCATCTCGAAGGTTGACTGAAGAGGCGATAGAGCCATTCCAGATTAAGTTTCTGCCATATCGCAGGGGCACGTTTGGTTTTGCCTGCCACGATATCGAGACTGCCTCCAACACCTATGGCTACACGAGCGTTCAACTGGTGGCGATACTTGTTAATCCAGTGTTCCGCATGGGGTGCGCCAAGAGCCACGATAAGAAAGTCTGGTTGAGCAGTACAAATCTCTTCCACAATCTGTTGTTCCTCATCTACCTGGAAATAACCATGGTGTCTGCCTTTTACAACAACTCCCGGATAACGTTGCGCAATAACTTTCACGGCCTGTTCACTTACGCTTTCCTCTGCTCCCAGCATGTAGAATGACCAGTGTTTTTGATCGCCTTCCTCTAATAAACGAAACAGCAGATCACAACCCGTTACCCGTTCAGTTAATTGTCCGCCCCGAAAACGGGATACCATCACAATGCCGGCACCGTCAGCCGTGACCAACCCGGCTTGATCGACGACTTTGCGAAGAGAGGCATTCTTTTGACAGGACATAACAATCTCGGGGTTACCTGTGATGACATGGAATAGTTCATTGCTTTCCTGACCTACGACTTCACCAAGGATTGCAACAGTTTGATTCATCGTTACATTGGGAAAAGGGATGCCCATAATATTCGTTGATTGGCTCATATCTCAATTCCTTTCAAATTTCGTCCTATCACCTTGAACAGTCCTGTTATTTCATTCCAGTTTAGTATATCTGATCTTCTAGGAAAGCACTATATGGGCGCAACCCGTTTGGATCATGGTATAACATTCCCGAAAATATAAAGAGCTTATATTTTACCTGATGTCGCGTTTTTACAATACGGCCTTTGGGGTATAACGTTAGGATAGGAGTGCGAGGTTGGCAGATCGCTATCCATTACATAAAGGGAGTGAGTCCATGGAACTGAAATATGAATTCTATATCAACGCAGGACTGGAAGAGGTGTGGAATGCTTTAATATCACCAGACGGCACACGGAACAGCTTTTTCGGCAGCGAACTTCGTACCAATTTCCAACCAGGTCAGCCGTTTGCTTATGTAGGGCCGGGCAATGATGGTGCAGAGACTGTCCATGTGTATGGAGATATATTGGAATTTGAACCGTTGTCCAGACTTAGTTACCAGGAGCATCCCGGACCGTCATACCATGCCAATCATGCCGAGCTTCAATCCAGAGTGGTCTTCCAGTTGGAGACTGTGGGGGAGTGTACGAAGCTGACACTGATTAATGATCAATTTACAGATAACCATCCTTCCATTGCGAATGCACAGAGTAGCTGGTGGATGATTCTAAGCAGCATCAAAACTTGGGTGGAGACGGGGAAAACACTGAATTTTGGATGGTAGCTGGTAAGAGGCAGTCATTTAGATTTATTTTCATAAAAAATAAAGGCATTTAATATAAGAACCAGTGCTGATTCAGCGCTGGTTCTTGTTTTTATGCAAAATTAAAACCATTGCTCTACATTTAATGTCTGATAATGTCGAAATATATATCATATGAGCTAAGAGGAGAAATGAGCATGTTTCGTAAACGTACTGAATCGACCAAACACCTTCGTACAGATGCGCATCAGAATTTACTGGAGTATAGTCGTAAACTGGTAGCAAATACAGAAAAGGGCGACTATGACGCATGGATCGAAGATGGCATTGAGTTTCAGGATACCGATGAAATAGCTAGTAATATCAAAAAAGCAGTACATATGATGAAAGCACAAAACGAAGCCGTGGAAATGCGCCTTAGAATGCTGAATCAGGCAATGAATGTGGGATTATGGGAATCTGAAATTGTTGCTGGTGATCCACTGGATAACAATAATATCGTTTCATTTTCGAATGAATTCCGCCAAATGTTAGGATTCCATAATGCCAAGGAGTATCCCGATTCATTTGCAAGCTGGGCCAAATCGATATATCCGGATGATAGACCCCAACTGGTGCAGGAGATTATGAAACATGTGAATGACACAAGAGCAACAACTGCCTATAACGTCATCAGCCGTATGATTACAAAAAGTGGAGAGATTCGCTGGTTCCGATGCCTTGGACAAGTCATCCGAAATCAGGCTGGAGTTCCGGTCAAACTTTTGGGCATCATGTTTGATATTCATGAGGAGAAGAGCAAGTCTGATGAGCTGGAAGCACTCGTCACCCGATATGATCTGGTTAACCGCGCCTTGGTGGAGGCACCGTGGGATATGACCGTTGTGGCTGGAGATGTGGTTAATCCAAATAACGAATTTTGGTGGTCACCCCAGTTCCGTAGAGAATTAGGGTTTAAAGACGAGCAGGATTTCCCGAATGTGTTCAGCAGCTGGAGCAGCCGACTTCATCCGGAAGACCATGATCGGACGATCAACGAATTTGCCAGACATATGAACGATTACAGTGGTCGTACACCGTACGATCTGGATTATCGTTTGCAGCGCAAAGATGGGGAGTACCGTTGGTATCACGCGGGTGGGGAGACCATTAGGGATCAGGATGGAGTACCGCTCCGTGTAGCTGGAACCATTCGGGATGTCACCCATGAGAAGAATAAGGAACAGATCGTGGAAGCCATGAATCTGAAAACAAAACAATTGTCGGAGTCCATTGGCGAGATGGTACGTGGAATCAACTCAATTACTGATCAGGCACAGGATCTGGTTACTGCTCAGGAGTTATCTGCCGATGCAGCTATTCAAGTGAAAAGCAGTGCAGATGATACGAAGAATATTACCGTGTTTATTCGAGAGATTGCCAGTCAGACCAATCTGCTGGGGTTGAATGCAGCAATTGAAGCTGCACGAGCGGGGAGCTGGGACTGGGATTTGGCGTCGTTGCAGGTGAAGTGCGGAAACTGGCTGATCACAGTTCGGAGGCCACAGTAAATATCGAAGATAGCATGCAGAAGATGAAAACACTGATTGATCAGATTCTTGAACATATCGGTAATATGTCCACGTTAACGCAAAATCAGGCTGCCCTGACACAGCAGGTGAATGCTTCAATGGATGAGATCAACACCATGTCACAGGATCTGGTTGATTACTCGCGGAATCTATAATTTCGAAGCCGATTGTTGTAACATCACGATCATTGGCACACAGCATCAACAAAAAATCCACCGGGATGCATTTCTGCTCTCGGTGGATTTTTGTATTTCGATATATAACTAAGATGTATAGCTTCAGTTACAGCTATTGAATTAAACTTGTTGAACTTTGATCAGGTTTGTATTACCGGATTGACCGATTGGAACACCAGCGGACAATACAATGATGTCACCTTTTTCAATGTAACCTGTTTTGATTGCGTTACGCGTAGCAGACTCGAACATTTCATCCGTAGTGGTTACTTTGTCGCCCATAACCGGAATGACACCGGAGAGCAGGCAGATTTTCGCCAATACTTCTTCATGTTGTGTAACTGCGATGATTGGCGCTTTTGGACGATATTTGGAGATCATGCGTGCTGTGAATCCACTCTCAGTCGAAGTGATGATTGCTTTTGCATTCAGTACGAGGGAAGAACTTACAGCGCCCTGACTGATAACTTCAGTAATATCAGCGATTTGTTGAGCCGATTTTTGTGCGAATTGCTCTTTGTAATCGATCATTGTTTCAGCACGGCGAGCAACAGCAGCCATCGTACGCACGGATTGTACCGGATATTTACCAGCAGCTGATTCACCGGACAACATCACAACGTCAGCACCTTGAAGTACAGCGTTTGCCACGTCACTAACTTCGGAACGAGTAGGGCGTGGGTTCACTTGCATGGACTCCAGCATGTGTGTAGCTACGATAACCGGTTTACCAGCGCGGTTACATTTATCGATCATTTCTTTTTGCATCATCGGCACGTCTTCGATGGGTACTTCAACCCCGAGATCTCCACGAGCTACCATGATACCGTCAGATGCTTCAATAATATCGTCCAGGTTCGTCATACCTTCCTGGTTTTCAATTTTGGAGATGATCTGTACGTGGTCTACACCGCGTTCTTTCAAAATGCTGCGGATTTCACGGATGTCATCGCCTTTACGAACAAAGGATGCTGCGATAATTTCGATATCGTTTTCGATCCCAAATCCGATGTGCATAACGTCACGCTCGGTTACACCTGGCAATGTCGTTTTGATTCCTGGCAAGTTAACCCCTTTGCGTGGTTTCAGAATGCCGCCACTGATGATTTTACAATGGATATCGGATCCTTCCACAGACAGTACAGTCAGATCCACAAGGCCATCATCGATGAGGATACGATCGCCAGGTTTCACAACGAGGTTCAGTTCTGGATAGTTTACCGAGATACGCTCAGCGTCACCAAGAATTTCTTCGGTAGTCAGGATCAGCTCTTTACCGGCTTGCAGATGGCAGGATGCTTCTTTCAGTTTACCGATACGTACTTCCGGCCCTTTGATGTCCATCATGATCGGTACATAGGTGTTCAGTTCGGAAGCTGCTTTACGGATATTGTTAATCCGTGTCACGTGATCTTCCAGTTCGCCATGAGCCATGTTCAGACGGGCAACGGTCATACCTTCCTGAATCATTACTTTTAACAATTCGATTGAGTCACAAGCAGGTCCCATGGTACAAATAATTTTTGTTTTTAACATGCTAATTTCCTCCTCATATTTAAGCTTATATGTGTATTGTAGCGTTTTCTGTCGAATCAGGGTATGAACTATAGTACAATGATTAGAGTATAGTCCGATAATGAGGTGTGTTATGGTCACTCCACTTGAAGTACGACATATTAATGGTGTCGGTTGGTACGAAAAAGCTGTACAATCTCAAGAAACTTGGCGGCTTAGCTTGGTTACTTATGGAAAATGTGTATATTGGGTGAACGGTGATAAACAGATCATGGAAAAGGGTGAATTGCTCCTCATTCCAGGTGGTACCCCATATTACGGCAAGAGTATTCCTACAGTAACGCACACACAGATTGTAATTCAACTGCAACGCGACCATACGGAAACTCTGCCTGCACTGGAACGGTATGAGGCTTTGCGGCATAAACCTGGATGTTACGAGCTGATCCATCAACGCATGAGCGCTATTTATCAACAATGGCAGGAGCGTCCGTCTTATTATGTCATGATGAGCCAAGCCTTATTGATGGAAGTGTTGATTTATATGAACAGGGAGCTTGATCGTGGAGTTATCCCGCCGGAGAGGCATAATCATGTTGAACGGATGAAGCGGTATATTGAGCGGCATTATCGGGAGAAAGTAACGAAGGAAGAACTCGGGGATGAGATCAATAAAACTCCCAATTATGCTGCTGCATTATTCAAAAGCATGACAAATCAGACCATCAGTCAATATGTCCATGATCAACGGATGAAACGAGCCATATATTTGCTCACTGAGTCACAACTCTCCATCCAGGAAATTGCCGAATTTCTCGGCTACCGGGATCTGTCTTATTTTTACCGCATATTCAAACGTATAACCGGAAGTCCACCGTCTGACCTCCTTCATGAACGGCCACCTATAGCATGAAACGCGTAGTCCAACCCAAATAAAGTTCTTCTATATAAGTAGGTTTAATTAAATGAGTACAAAAAAAGAGGGCCTATGCCCTCTTTTGCTGTATAACAGGATCATCATCCCACCTGTTACATATATAAATGTCTTTATACATGACTGCTTGGATTAGAAGCTGTGAGTGGCTGCTTGCTTTTTTTCGTGCCTGCCCAAGACGAAGAGCAAAGACATGTACAGTCCAATACGCGGCCTCAGCAAACAAAATGCCGCCGGCGATGTCCAGCAAGGAATGCTGTTTTACAAACACCGTCGAAGCAATAATCAACCACAGCCATACAGACCAAGAAATCCGTGCCAAAGGCTTAAAGTTCAAGTGTCTGTTAATCACAATAAACAGCAAATAGCTGGTCAGGACGTGAACACTTGGGAAACAGTTGAATGGCGCATCATTTGTATAGATAAACTGTACTAACACGCTGCTCAGATCGGTTCCACCGACCTCCGGGCGCGGGACATGGGTAGGGAACACCGCAAAACAGACATTGGCAGCCATGACACCAACATTATAGGTAATCAACGTACGCCAGAATAGCGACTTGTTCGTCAGACCCAAATAGAGAAATCCAAGATACAGAATGGGCATCCAGCTAATGTACGGATAAATAAATTCTTTGAGAAAAGGAATCTGCGTGTCAATCCAAGCATAATTGTAAAATACATCACTTCCGGTGTTGCTGCCTAGAAATACGTAAATGGAGCCTTGGAGCGGTATGCACAGAATAGCCAGTAAATGCCCCCAGCGCTGAAAGAATGCTTTCATAGTATCCCCCTGATTTCATTATGCATTGTGAAGCTATCGTTAATGGGTACTTCATAGATATATGACGTTGAAAAGTCGCGACACCCCTGCAGCATTGAACTCTTGTAATACTATAATGGACAGATAAAGGTATAAGCCATACCTGATTTTAGGGGAAAAGAAGTAAAGATAAGTCTCTTTTTTGTTACTTTTATAGTTTTATCCATAATAGGGATATTCAATATACGGATGATGTGATACAACTATATTGGCATATAAATTCATATGACAACGAAAAAAAGTAAATGAAACGAGGTAGGGAAATGTATGATTAATCCGCAATCCAAGCCAAAACATTCCTTTTCCGAGCGCAAACCTGTGCTCACCGTTGTAATTATTGAGCTGCTTCTCCTGTTAGCCGTATTTGCAGCAGGGGCCATTGCAACGATAAAACAACTGGACTACACTTCCCCTGTACTCATTTCCTTTATACCCATCGCAATTGTTCTGATGACCTATCTGACGTTAAGGCGCAAATGGGGAGAGACTGGATTCCGATCTTTACGAAGTATCCCAGCTGGCCACGCAAAGTATTATATTCCACTACTCCTTGTACTGGGTACACTTGCCCTGAAAGGATTTGAGGAGCTGAGCTTGTCACGGCTAGCCTTTTTCATCTTTTTTACCTTGCTCGTAGCTTTTGTTGAGGAAACGATCTATCGTGGGCTTATTTTCAAGACCTTGCTTCAAAAAAGTGCAGTGGCCGCAGTTGTGACCTCAAGCATATTGTTTTCGATTACACATCTGTTGAACGCATTGTCTGGTCAGGATATGACGGATACGATCATGCAATTGATCTATGCGCTGCTCCTGGGAGCTGTACTGGCGTTATTGATGCTGAAGAACGGAAATATCATACCGCTTATATTGTTTCATTTCATACATAATCTGATTCAATTTCTAGGGAATGACCTGGAGGACACAGGTACACTTCCTTACGATCTGTTTATACTGGCAGTACTGATTGCTTACTGTGCATGGTTAGTGTGGAGCATTCGAACAAATTCGTCTATTCCATCCAAAGGGAGTGAGCAAGCGAATACGGTTGTTCATTAAGGGTATTGCGGGTATTGCTTAAAAGTAGTTATCATACAGTTTCCCGTCAGCAGTTGGATCATGGTATACTTCAGTCTGGCGGGAAGACAGATATGTTCATGATACGAGGTCTGCCTATCCGTACATTAAGTTTAGACAGTAGGTGATATAGTGGAGAAGACAGCACAAGGTGTAGCAGAATGGATGGTACAGGAGATTAAATTCACAGGAACACTTCATCAGGAAGCTGCCATAGAATATGTGAAGATCCATTTTGGGGAAGAGTTTGTTTTTGTGAACGAGAACGGCAATACGTCATTGTCCAAAGAAGTGAAGAAAGCTTTCCGAAAGCTTCATCGTGGGCAGATCGCCTGGGATCGGGATGCATTTATGTGGGCATGGACATAGTGTGTTAAACTGGAGTAAGATGATTCATTGGTTGTGTTGGATATGCATGTCAGAATATTATATAAAAAATGTATAAGATGGATTAGATCTGCATATCCTTTCATAAGACCGTACACAAGCGACCAGGCACATAAGTGTGATAAACCCTGGCCCCACGCGTGTTAATAACATGTATTTCCAAAGCTGTTTGAAAAGAAAATACAAAGATTTGCTTTTTGGCTGAATTGGAGTTATAATAAAAACAAGTTGTAGAGAGTGGAAAACCTAATTCATATATTGTAAAGGGCGATCACTTATAGGTTTATGACTGGTACCTTTTTCAATGTGTGAATTTTTATTTGCTTGCTGCAAAGAACAAAGGAACATGTTAATCTTTATTTGGAGGTGTAATTCACATGCAAAACGGAACAGTAAAATGGTTCAACGCTGATAAAGGCTTCGGTTTCATCGAAGTTGAAGGCGGAGAAGATGTATTCGTACACTTCAGCGCTATTACAGGCGAAGGCTTCAAAACGCTGGACGAAGGTCAACGCGTGCAATTTAAAATTGTACAAGGAAACCGTGGTCCTCAAGCAGAAGAAGTTGTAAAACTGTAATTAAAGCATAGCTGCCTTTAACATGTTATAATGGTAAAGGCAGCTTCTTTTTGATCAGTTATATAAAAGTCGACCCATTAGTTGTCGAGGCAGAAGTTCGGTGGGACGTGAAACTTCCGCTAAGTGTAGGCTTCTGTGAAATAACGTCGGTTAGATGTTTTTCCATAACAAAGGGGTAGAAGTCATGTATAATCGCAAAAAACCGTTGGAAGAGATTCCACAAGCTGATGCGGCAATCTGGGAATGTACGAGTGATACGTGCAAAGGATGGATGCGGGACAATTTTGCGTTTGATAACGTACCTACTTGTCCGATATGTGCTTCTGAGATGGTCAGCACGACTAGGATGCTACCATTGCTTGAGAATTCGAATAGTAATCTGAAAACGATGCCTAAAGGAAATCGGATTTAACATAGCTTACCCGCCTCTAACGAGGTGTTTTTTTTAAGATCAAACAGACACCCTGTGCGAAGGTAAGGGTATTAAATATGAAGTTCCCGGCATTCGTTTTAGCGAATGCCTTTTTTTGTATCTTTTTTACAGAAAGTATACTGTAATTGAAGGAAATCATATGAAAAAGACAAAGACCCTTTTCGCTATAAGCCAAAAGGGTCTTTGTTATGACTACAATTATACCGCTATCAGATTTGAGTTTTAAATGAACAGGAATGGCAGCAAAAACAGAGTTGCTACCAGAGCCAGATCAATTCCTGCTCCATAACCGTAACCCCCACCGTATCCTCCATATCCATATCGACCGTAGGCTGAAGATTTAACTTTCTTTGATGCAACAGCTTTTTCTTGCCGCTGTTTACCAGCTGCTGTTTGGACTTGACTGAACACAACCGTGGTCCCTCGAAACACCCGTTCAAATAAACTTTGCCATCACGACATTGACTAAGTGTACCATACATATGCTTACCGTCTTTCATAACGAGACAAACGGAACGTCCAACGTGCGGAGAAACCGTTTCTTCACATACCCGATTAATTCTGTACATGCAAATCCTCCTCATTAGATGCGGTTGCCGCTTGAATTCAACGGTTTGTATATCATAGTAAAAAGAAGACCAATTGGTATGGACGAGTACCCGGGAAATCGAATAGGGAGGAGCCGTTTTTGAGTTTATTCCATACACTGGGAGGAGTGAGGAGGGGATGTCGCGTGGATTATCATGACATGCTGGCTCGGTTAGGGGAGGGAGTGCCCATCCCGGAGGATTTTTGGCAACGCTGAAGTTGCTGGAGAGTTTATCTCTGCCTGTGGATAGTCATATCCTTGAGATAGGGTGTGGCACTGGGAGGACTGCGTGTTACCTGGCTAAAAGGGGTTATCAAGTAACGGCCATTGATCTTAATCGCCAGATGCTGGATAAGGCCGTTCGGCGAGCAAGACGAGAACGGGTGGATGTTCGATTTGTTCAGGCTGATGTAGCATCGTTGCCTTTCCCGGAAAATCATTTTGATATGGTATTCGTGGAGTCGGTTACGATCTTTACTCCATGGCGGAGTGCACTAACTGAGTATAGAAGAGTGTTGAAGCCCGCTGGACTTTTGGTGGATCGGGAGATGGTTCTATCAGGCCAAAAGACCGAATTGATGTGTCGCAGGTTAAAGCAATTTTACGGTATACGAACTCTGGTAACGGCCACAGCATGGAGAAAACGCCTCAAGCAGTGTGGTTTCACCAAGGTAGAGGTCAAGGAACATTCGCGATCCATGGGAAAATGGGGCGTTGATCATGATCCGCATCGCGAGATCGATATGAATTGGTTTGAGGATGAACGTATGCAGCGAATGAGTCAAACCAATGATCGGTTGCTCGCGAAATACGGCAAAAAGTTGGGGTATGCTGTTTTTGAAGCAAGGGCACCGTTGGAGGTCAAAAAAGAAAAATAGGAAAAGACAACTCACACATTAGTGTGGGTTGTCCTTGTTTTGTTTCGACAGAAGGTACTACAGCATATCGTTGTCGATAATCCGCCAGTGGTGTTTGAGCAGGGCTTCCAGTTGGTTCTTATCTTTGGCTCGAAAAGCACTTAAAATTTGCCGGTGCTCTTCATTAACTTCGAGCAGTACCTCAGATAGCTTTGGTTTATTATCACTAACATACGACTGCCGGATGAAACTGTTCTTCAATGTGTTTAACATCTCAATGACTGTGGCGTTACCACATCGCTGAATGTACAGATTATGGAACTGATATTGGTTCTTGTTGTAGGCAGCAAGATCAAGCTGGCTAATATCTTCGTCCATTCGAACAACGAGAGTTTCCATCTCCAAAAGTTCAGATGGTCTGAGATGGTCTGCTGCAAGTGTAGCAGCAAGTGCCTCCAGCACACCGATCGCTTGGGAGAACTCCAGTTTTTTGCCTGCATCAAAAGGAGTGACTATAAATCCCCTGCGTGGGATGTATTGCAGCAGATTGTCTGAAGCCAGCTGGAAAAGGGCCTCCCGAGTAGGCGTGCGACTGATGTCCAGCTTTTTGCATATTTCGGCCTCGTTGATCTTCTGGTTGGGAAGTAACGTCCCGTCCTGAATCTTCTGGGCAATGTAATCGTATACGTGGTCTTTCAAGGATCGGTATTTGGGTACCTCCATACCGAATCCTCCTTTCTATGTATAGTGAATAAATAGATGGGTTTAAGGCCGTACTGTACGCGCCGTTCAGGAGTTTCAAGTTTTTATCATCTTAACACCGAGGGGGAGTTGGGCAAGCAAACTTCATGTTTCAGCCGATGTAAATGCTGTGTTATATATAGCACATTTTATGGAATTAAAGCGTATAAATGTTTAAATAATGATTGTGATAAACCAGAATGTTTGTTAGTATTACTTACATATAAGTCCATATATTGTCTTATGTATATTGTATACAAATTATTGTGCTACTCATTCAAAAAAGAATAGGGGTATGATGTGTGAAAAAAGTACTGTTGCCAATGATGCTGTTGTTAGTGGTTGTATTCATGTCCGCATGTGGGCAGGAAAAAACGACAGAGACCGGATCAGACGCTACTTCGTCTTCGGGCAGTAGCTCTGCGGAAAAGGAAGTAATTGTACTTGGAACCAGTGCGGACTATGCACCCTATGAATTTCATAAGAAAATCGATGGTAAAGATACCATTGTAGGTTTTGACATCGAGATTGCGAAAGCAATTGCGGCTGATCTGGGAGCCGAGCTGAAGATTGAGGACATGGACTTTGATGGCCTTCTTATGGCCCTCGGTACAGATAAGGTTGATTTTGTAATATCAGGCTTAACCCCTACCGAGGAACGAAAGAAGAACGTTGATTTTACGCATATCTACTATTATGCAGAGCAGGCTGTACTTGTTAGAGAAGGGGAAGATACGGCATTAAAGTCCATAGATGATCTATCAGGCAAGCAGGTTGGCGTACAAAAGAGTTCCATCCAGGAAGGGATTGCTCAGGAAATAGAGGGAGCAAAGCTCACTTCTCTGGCCAAAATACCTGAGCTGATTCTGGAATTGCAGACGGGGCGTGTAGACGCACTCATTCTGGAGAAGCCGGTGGCTGAACAGTATGTGAAGAACCAAGAGGGGCTTGTTGTTGCGAATGTAGAGATTGAACAGGCTGAAGATGAGGGTGGTTCGGCCATCGCGGTGAAGAAAGGTAATCAGAAGCTGCTGGATCAGATCAACACTACATTGGAAAAGCTCAAAACGAACGGAGATATTGAACGGTTCGTCGTTGAAGCGAATGAGATGCTCGGCGAATAAACCGGACGAGTGAGGGATATGCCGTGAATTTAGATTTTTCCTTTCTATTAGAACATTGGCAGGATTATGCACGAAGTGCGTGGGTCACGCTGGAACTTTCCTTCTTCGGTGTATTGTTTGGTACGTTACTTGGTGTGATCATGGCATTAATGCGAATATCCCGAATATGGCCAATTAAATTTGTGGCTTCGGCGTATATTGAACTCATTCGAGGAACACCGATGCTGGTACAGATTCTTATTATTCATTATGGTCTGACGGTTGTAGGTGTGAACTTGCCGGCATTTATGTCGGGGGTGGTAGCTCTGACGATGAATAGCTCGGCTTATATGGCGGAGGTGTTCAGGGCCGGGATTCAAGCGATTGATAAAGGACAGACAGAGGCTTCGCGCTCCTTGGTATGACACATGGTATGACACTTCGCTATATTATACTGCCGCAGGCTTTTCGTAACATGCTTCCAGCCATCGGGAATGAATTCATTATTATCATTAAAGATTCTTCTCTTGTCTCCATGATCGGCATAGCCGAGATTATATACACGGCCAGAACAATTCAGGGTGTTACGTTCCAGCCGCTTGCTCCGCTGCTTGTTGCCGCCGGCCTCTATTTTATAATCACATTTACACTGGCTAATTTACTCTCTTGGCTGGAACGGAAACTGTCTACTTCCCGATAACTATTGATAAAGGATTCGATTCGAGAAAGGTTTGGAGTAGGCTGGAGTGGAAATGGCGGGATGTAGTCGTAAATGGCGATGGTATCGCATACATTGTTATTGTATTTTGTATACAATATTTTGGAAAGGTGTTGGGTGTGTATGTCAGATTCCAAAATGTTAATTGATTGGTCGGAGCGTTATGCTGCACCTAATTATCATCCGCTCCCTATTGTTATTGAACAGGCGGAAGGGGTATGGGTGCAAGACCCTGAAGGCCGCCGTTATATGGATATGTTAAGTGCATACTCTGCATTGAATCATGGTCATAGACATCCTGTGATCATACAGGCGCTCAAGGATCAGGCAGATCAGGTTACGCTGACATCACGGGCATTCCACAGCAGCTCCGCTTCTCTTTTTATCAGAAACTCTCACAATTCACGGGCAAATCCAAGATTCTTGCCATGAATACAGGAGCTGAAGCGGTGGAGACTGCGGTAAAGGCAGTACGTAGATGGGCTTATCGTTGCAAAGGTGTACCGGAGAATCAAGCCGAAATTATCGTATGTTCTGGTAACTTTCATGGAAGAACTCTGACGGTTACTTCCTTTTCCTCTTCAGCGGAGTATAAAAAAGATTTTGGACCGTTCACACCTGGATTCCGGATTATTCCCTATGGAGATATAGAAGCGCTGAAAAAGGCCATTACGCCAAATACGGCTGGTTTTCTTGTAGAGCCTATTCAGGGCGAAGCTGGAATTGTTATCCCGCCTGATGGATATTTGGCTGAAGCCTTTGCTCTGTGTAAGAGCCAGCAGGTGTTGACTGTAGCTGATGAGATCCAGACCGGATTTGGAAGAACGGGTCGCCGTTTTGCCTCCGACTGGGAAGGGGTTGAACCAGATATCTGGATTATGGGTAAAGCGCTGGGGGAGGGGTCATGCCCATCTCGGCTATTGCTGCTGATGCGGAGATACTTGATTTGTTTGAGCCGGGGTCTCATGGTTCTACGTTTGGGGGTAACCCACTCGCCTGCGCCGTGGCTATAGCAGCTCTGAAAGTTCTTGAAGATGAGAAGCTTGCCGAGCGATCGGAGCGTCTGGGGAACTATTTTATGAAAAGACTTCGAGATATTCGCAGTTCAGCCATACGGGATATTCGGGGTAGAGGGTTATTTATTGGTGTTGAGCTGCATGAATCAGCACGTCCCTATTGTGAGCGATTGATGTCTGCTGGTTTGCTATGTAAAGAAACCCATGAGACAACCATTCGATTTGCTCCACCACTGACGATTAAAGAGTCCGAGATTGACTGGGCACTGGAGAGAATTGAGCAGGTATTGATCAACAATGAGGGAGCTGACCTACATGAAAAATGATGATGATGTCCATGGTGGAATAAAAGATACTTCTATTGATACAAGTCAAACATCTGTGCGACGTAATATTGCTATCATTAAGGTTCCTTTTGGACTCGGTGGAGCAAGAGGTGGAGCAGAGTTGGGGCCTGATGAATTGATTACAGCTGGACTGAAGCGGGAGATTGCGAGTCTTGGGCTAGTACTTTCCAAAGAATTGCGGGTAGATTGTCCTTCTGAACCGGCTGCCCCTATTGAGCGAAATCGTGTAAAACATTTAAATGAGGTACGTCAGGTCAGTCAGAAGGTGTGTAGTGAAGTATCAGGCGCAGTAGAGGAGGGGCTTTTCCACTTGTGCTTGGGGAGATCATAGTGTAGCGATTGGTACTTTTGCCGGGCTAACAGCGCATTATTCGAATTTGGGTGTGATCTGGTTTGATGCGCATGCAGACTTGAATACGGAAGAACGTAGCTTGTCCGGTAATATGCATGGGATGAGCGTGGCTGCATCCTTGGGGCATACTGCATTCAATCTGTCACACATTGCTGGAGCAGGCGCGTTTATTGATCCGTCCAACTTGGTCTATATTGGTCTGCGTGATTTGGATGAGTATGAGAAAGAGCAGATTAAGGGACTGGGAATCCGAGCATTTACGATGCATGATATTGACCGTATGGGAATACAGCAAGTTATTGAGCAAGCAGTAGCTACTGCGGGAAAAGGGACAGATGGTATTCATGTCAGCTTTGACATGGATTGTCTGGATCCGCGGGAAGCTCCGGTGTGGGCACCCCAGTACCGGGTGGTTTGAATTATCGAGAGGCACATTATGCATTGGAGATACTTGCTTCCACAAATCAAGTTACGTCGATGGAACTGGTTGAGGTGAATCCGTTGTTTGACCACAATAGACATACGGCAAGGCTTGGTGTGGAACTGATCGCTTCGTTACTTGGTAAGCGCATATTGTAAGCACTGAGAAGTGATGCGGAGTGTGCAAGCTTTGCCTAAGGAATATAATTTCTTATCTATTATAGAAGGAAAGAAAACTGAGATCTTCGAAAACCAGGGCTAGTCACAATCAATTGTTCACTGCAATCGCAGTGGAAGTGGCTTCCCTGGTTATGTTTAATGGATAAGTATATTAGAAGCGTCGTAATGAGGATGCGGAGAGTTATTTCTAAAGTACAGGAGCGTCAGATTACATATTGTGCTGATGATGTGGGTTGATTATCATTTTTGAAAAAAGACTTGCAATTGAAATCTGTACATGATATATTCTAATTCCGGCCAAGAAAACACGGTTTACACGGTGCGGCAAGCAAATGAAATAAGCTTCGAAAGAAACTTAAAAAAGAGCTTGCAAAGTTGGTTCGGACATGATATTATATAAGAGTTGCTGAAGAGAACGACATTCGGTAACGGAACAAGTTTGATCTTTGAAAACTGAACAACGAGTGAGTAAACATTCTGCTTGCAGAATGAACGCGAAAGTTGGAAACAAGCCTTGGCTTGGATCGGCTGGAGCACAAATGAGATTTTTAATCTCGTCAGATTCAAAATGAGCTTATCGCTCTTTTCAATACTTTATTGGAGAGTTTGATCCTGGCTCAGGACGAACGCTGGCGGCATGCCTAATACATGCAAGTCGAGCGGACTTGATGAGAAGCTTGCTTCTCTGATAGTTAGCGGCGGACGGGTGAGTAACACGTAGGCAACCTGCCCTCAAGTTTGGGACAACTACCGGAAACGGTAGCTAATACCGAATAGTTGTTTTCTTCGCCTGAAGGAGACTGGAAAGACGGAGCAATCTGTCACTTGGGGATGGGCCTGCGGCGCATTAGCTAGTTGGTGGGGTAACGGCTCACCAAGGCGACGATGCGTAGCCGACCTGAGAGGGTGATCGGCCACACTGGGACTGAGACACGGCCCAGACTCCTACGGGAGGCAGCAGTAGGGAATCTTCCGCAATGGGCGAAAGCCTGACGGAGCAATGCCGCGTGAGTGATGAAGGTTTTCGGATCGTAAAGCTCTGTTGCCAGGGAAGAACGCTTGGGAGAGTAACTGCTCTCAAGGTGACGGTACCTGAGAAGAAAGCCCCGGCTAACTACGTGCCAGCAGCCGCGGTAATACGTAGGGGGCAAGCGTTGTCCGGAATTATTGGGCGTAAAGCGCGCGCAGGCGGTCATTTAAGTCTGGTGTTTAATCCCGGGGCTCAACCCCGGATCGCACTGGAAACTGGGTGACTTGAGTGCAGAAGAGGAGAGTGGAATTCCACGTGTAGCGGTGAAATGCGTAGATATGTGGAGGAACACCAGTGGCGAAGGCGACTCTCTGGGCTGTAACTGACGCTGAGGCGCGAAAGCGTGGGGAGCAAACAGGATTAGATACCCTGGTAGTCCACGCCGTAAACGATGAGTGCTAGGTGTTAGGGGTTTCGATACCCTTGGTGCCGAAGTTAACACATTAAGCACTCCGCCTGGGGAGTACGGTCGCAAGACTGAAACTCAAAGGAATTGACGGGGACCCGCACAAGCAGTGGAGTATGTGGTTTAATTCGAAGCAACGCGAAGAACCTTACCAGGTCTTGACATCCCTCTGACCGGTACAGAGATGTACCTTTCCTTCGGGACAGAGGAGACAGGTGGTGCATGGTTGTCGTCAGCTCGTGTCGTGAGATGTTGGGTTAAGTCCCGCAACGAGCGCAACCCTTATATTTAGTTGCCAGCATTTCGGATGGGCACTCTAGATAGACTGCCGGTGACAAACCGGAGGAAGGTGGGGATGACGTCAAATCATCATGCCCCTTATGACCTGGGCTACACACGTACTACAATGGCCGGTACAACGGGCTGCGAAATCGCGAGATGGAGCCAATCCCAACAAAGCCGGTCTCAGTTCGGATTGCAGGCTGCAACTCGCCTGCATGAAGTCGGAATTGCTAGTAATCGCGGATCAGCATGCCGCGGTGAATACGTTCCCGGGTCTTGTACACACCGCCCGTCACACCACGAGAGTTTATAACACCCGAAGTCGGTGGGGTAACCGCAAGGAGCCAGCCGCCGAAGGTGGGATAGATGATTGGGGTGAAGTCGTAACAAGGTAGCCGTATCGGAAGGTGCGGCTGGATCACCTCCTTTCTATGGAGAATCGTTTCCTGCAACGGAAACATTCAAATACAAAATCTAGCCAGGTCGGCTAGTTACTCACTCGTTGCTCAGTTTTGAGAGCTCAAACTCTCAAAACAGCTTGCTTTTGCATGGAGTTTGTTCTTTGAAAACTAGATATCGAAACGAAACAAACGCGAATTAGAACATTCCTTTAAGCTGATCTTGTGTAAACAAGTGAAGTGTTTATAAGGTAGATTGCATGAGCGAGTGATCGAAATGGAACGACTTTTGGATTTGCGCAAGCAAACCAAGCGGAGTGACAGCTCGAACACGAGCGATATGGTTAAGCTACTAAGAGCACACGGAGGATGCCTAGGCGCTAGGAGCCGATGAAGGACGTGGCGAACAACGAAACTGCCTCGGGGAGCTGTAAGCAAGCTTTGATCCGGGGGTGTCCGAATGGGGAAACCCAGCTGGGGTAATTTCCAGTTACTCACAACTGAATACATAGGTTGTGTAGAGGCATACCAGGGGAACTGAAACATCTAAGTACCCTGAGGAAGAGAAAACAATAGTGATTCCGTCAGTAGCGGCGAGCGAACGCGGAGAAGCCCAAACCAGAGAGCTTGCTCTTTGGGGTTGTGGGACGTCTCACATGGAGTTACAAAGGAACCGGTTAAGCGAAGAGGTCTGGAAAGGCCCGCCAAAGAAGGTAAAAGCCCTGTAGTTGAAAGTCTGTTCCCTCCGAGACGGATCCCGAGTAGTGCGGGGCACGTGAAACCCCGTATGAATCCGGCAGGACCATCTGCCAAGGCTAAATACTTCCTAGCGACCGATAGTGAAGCAGTACCGTGAGGGAAAGGTGAAAAGCACCCCGGAAGGGGAGTGAAATAGAACCTGAAACCGTGTGCTTACAAAAAGTCAGAGCCCGTTTTAGGGGTGATGGCGTGCCTTTTGTAGAATGAACCGGCGAGTTACGTTCCCGTGCAAGGTTAAGGTGAAGAGCCGGAGCCGCAGCGAAAGCGAGTCTGAATAGGGCGACATAGTACGTGGACGTAGACCCGAAACCGGGTGATCTACCCCTGTCCAGGGTGAAGGTGCGGTAACACGCACTGGAGGCCCGAACCCACGCATGTTGAAAAATGCGGGGATGAGGTGGGGGTAGCGGAGAAATTCCAATCGAACTCGGAGATAGCTGGTTCTCCCCGAAATAGCTTTAGGGCTAGCCTCGGAAAACAGAGTCGTGGAGGTAGAGCACTGATTGGGTGCGGGGCCCGCAAGGGTTACCAAGCTCAGTCAAACTCCGAATGCCATAGACTTACTTCCGGGAGTCAGACAGTGAGTGCTAAGATCCATTGTCAAAAGGGAAACAGCCCAGACCATCAGCTAAGGTCCCCAAGTGTGTGTTAAGTGGGAAAGGATGTGGAGTTGCACAGACAACCAGGATGTTGGCTTAGAAGCAGCCACCATTGAAAGAGTGCGTAATAGCTCACTGGTCGAGTGACTCTGCGCCGAAAATGTAACGGGGCTAAACACACCACCGAAGCTATGGCTTGATGCTTTGCATCAGGGGTAGGGGAGCGTTGTATAAGGGTTGAAGGTGTACCGTAAGGAGCGCTGGACATTATACAAGTGAGAATGCCGGTATGAGTAACGAAAAGATCAGTGAGAATCTGATCCGCCGAAAGCCTAAGGGTTCCTGAGGAAGGCTCGTCCGCTCAGGGTAAGTCGGGACCTAAGGCGAGGCCGAAAGGCGTAGTCGAAGGACAACAGGTCGAAATTCCTGTACCACCGTAAGCCGTTATGAGCAATGGGGGACGCAGTAGGGTAGTGACGCGGACTGATGGATGTCCGTCTAAGCAGTAAGGCTGATGTGTAGGCAAATCCGCACATTGTAAGGCTGAGCTGTGATGGGGAGCGAAAATTGTAGTAGCGAAGGTCATGATCTCACACTGCCAAGAAAAGCCTCTAGCCAGGTGAAGGTGCCCGTACCGCAAACCGACACAGGTAGGCGAGAAGAGTATTCTAAGGCGCGCGGAAGAACTCTCGTTAAGGAACTCGGCAAAATGACCCCGTAACTTCGGGAGAAGGGGTGCCCCGGTAGTGTGAATAGCACGAGGGGGCCGCAGTGAAAAGGCCCAAGCGACTGTTTAGCAAAAACACAGGTCTGTGCGAAGCCGTAAGGCGAAGTATACGGGCTGACGCCTGCCCGGTGCTGGAAGGTTAAGGGGAGTGGTTAGGGAGCAATCCCGAAGCTGTGAACCGAAGCCCCAGTAAACGGCGGCCGTAACTATAACGGTCCTAAGGTAGCGAAATTCCTTGTCAGGTAAATTCTGACCCGCACGAATGGCGTAACGACTTGGGCGCTGTCTCAACGAGAGATCCGGTGAAATTTTAATACCTGTGAAGATGCAGGTTACCCGCGACAAGACGGAAAGACCCCATGGAGCTTTACTGCAGCTTGATATTGAATTTGGGTACGATCTGTACAGGATAGGTGGGAGCCTTTGAAGCAGGAGCGCAAGCTTCTGTGGAGGCAACGTTGGGATACCACCCTGATCGTATCTAGGTTCTAACCTGGTACCGTAATCCGGTGCGGGGACAGTGTCAGGTGGGCAGTTTGACTGGGGCGGTCGCCTCCTAAAGAGTAACGGAGGCGCCCAAAGGTTCCCTCAGAATGGTTGGAAATCATTCGAAGAGTGCAAAGGCATAAGGGAGCTTGACTGCGAGACCTACAAGTCGAGCAGGGACGAAAGTCGGGCTTAGTGATCCGGTGGTACCGCATGGAAGGGCCATCGCTCAACGGATAAAAGCTACCCTGGGGATAACAGGCTTATCTCCCCCAAGAGTCCACATCGACGGGGAGGTTTGGCACCTCGATGTCGGCTCATCGCATCCTGGGGCTGAAGTAGGTCCCAAGGGTTGGGCTGTTCGCCCATTAAAGCGGTACGCGAGCTGGGTTCAGAACGTCGTGAGACAGTTCGGTCCCTATCTGTCGTGGGCGTAGGAAATTTGAGAGGAGCTGTCCTTAGTACGAGAGGACCGGGATGGACGTACCGCTGGTGTACCAGTTGTTCCGCCAGGAGCACCGCTGGGTAGCTATGTACGGACGGGATAAACGCTGAAAGCATCTAAGCGTGAAGCCCCCTCAAGATGAGATTTCCCAGTATGTAAGACCCCTTGAAGACGACGAGGTAGATAGGCTGGGGGTGGAAGTGCAGCAATGCATGGAGCTGACCAGTACTAATCGGTCGAGGGCTTATCCAATTAGCAAGTTCTAAATCGAATGTTTCGTTTCGAATCTAGTTTTCAGAGAACGATCTCTGAAATGTAAGCTACGCGTTTGGTGGCGATGGCGGAGGGTTCCACACGTACCCATCCCGAACACGACCGTTAAGCCCTCTAGCGCCGATGGTACTTGGACCGCAGGGTCCTGGGAGAGTAGGACGCCGCCAAGCGATTTCCCTTTGGGGTATTTTTTTTGCCCCCTTGCCAAGGAATAAGGGATATATAAGGGCCCTTAGCTCAGTTGGTTAGAGCGCACCTCTGATAAGGGTGAGGCCGGTGGTTCGAGTCCACCAGGGCCCATAGCAAGACCACAACAAAGAAATACACAGAGTATGGGGCCATAGCTCAGCTGGGAGAGCGCCTGCCTTGCAAGCAGGAGGTCAGCGGTTCGATCCCGCTTGGCTCCACCATTCCCTGATAGCTCAGTTGGTAGAGCACTCGACTGTTAATCGAGTTGTCACAGGTTCGAGCCCTGTTCGGGGAGCCATATGGAGAGGTGTCCGAGCTGGCCGAAGGAGCACGATTGGAAATCGTGTAGGCGTCACAAGCGTCTCGAGGGTTCGAATCCCTCTCTCTCCGCCAGATATTTTTTTAGCAAGGCCCGTTGGTCAAGGGGTTAAGACACCTCCCTTTCACGGAGGTAACAGGGGTTCGAATCCCCTACGGGTCATAGCAATACCTATTGCTTCAACAAGGGATGAGAATCCCAAAGGTTCGTCGGAGGATGTACTTCGTTAGCAACAGCTTCGCAGTCTCGAACGAAGTGAGAGTATCCCCTACGGGTCATATTATGGAGGCTTAGCTCAGCTGGGAGAGCATCTGCCTTACAAGCAGAGGGTCGGGGGTTCGATCCCCTCAGCCTCCACCATATAACTTTATAACGACGCGGGGTGGAGCAGCCCGGTAGCTCGTCGGGCTCATAACCCGAAGGCCGCAGGTTCAAATCCTGCCCCCGCAATTATACTTTCCCTGAGAAAGTGATCTGGAACCGTGGTGTAGTTGGCCTAACATGCCTGCCTGTCACGCAGGAGATCGCGGGTTCGAATCCCGTCGGTTCCGCCATTTTTAATTAAATATACACCGTGCCGGTGTAGCTCAACTGGTAGAGCAACTGACTTGTAATCAGTAGGTTGGGGGTTCAAGTCCTCTCGCCGGCACCATTTTTAGTATTTACATCTGAATTTGTGATAGAATGTATATTATAGATGCAGTTGCTAATACTAAGATACTCTTAGTGGATGAATGGCTTACTCTATGGCGATCGTGGCGAAGTGGTTAACGCACCGGTTTGTGGATCCGGCATTCGGGGTTCAATTCCCTCGATCGCCCCATGATTTTTTAATGGGGATTAGCCAAGCGGTAAGGCAACGGACTTTGACTCCGTCATGCATAGGTTCAAATCCTATATCCCCAGCCATTTCATTTATGAGTCATTAGCTCAGTTGGTAGAGCACCTGACTTTTAATCAGGGTGTCGAAGGTTCGAGCCCTTCATGACTCACCATTATATTTTGCGGTCGTGGCGGAATTGGCAGACGCGCACGGTTCAGGTCCGTGTGGGCTAACCCCCGTGGAGGTTCGAGTCCTCTCGACCGCACCATATGTTTTGCGGAAGTGGCTCAGCGGTAGAGCATCGCCTTGCCAAGGCGAGGGTCGCGGGTTCGATTCCCGTCTTCCGCTCCAATATTTGCGCCCTTAGCTCAGCTGGATAGAGCGTTTGACTACGAATCAAAAGGCCGGGAGTTCGAATCTCTCAGGGCGCGCCATTATTCTCATAAGTATCGGGATGTAGCTCAGCTTGGTAGAGCACCTGGTTTGGGACCAGGGGTCGCATGTTCAAATCGTGTCATCCCGATTTTTTTATTTTGCGGGTGTAGTTCAATGGTAGAACTTTAGCCTTCCAAGCTAATAGCGTGGGTTCGATTCCCATCACCCGCTTCCGAGTAACATACAGAAAAGCCTTTGCTTATAGCAAGGGCTTTTTTTGCGTTAAAAAGAATAAGTGGATTCCTTTTAAAATAGAGTCAATTGTCATTTGATTAAGGATAGAATCTTTGTTTTAATAAATAGAACAATTCGTATCTGATTTACCGTGTTTATTTATAAAGGAGGACAAACAGTAATGAAAAGAGCACTGGTCATTGGTGGAAACGGAACGCTAGGTAAAGCTGTTGTTGCGAAACTGAGAGATTATTCCGTTGAGGTTATTACAGCAGGTAGACAATCCGGGGATGTTCAGGTAGATATGACTTCGACAGAGAGTATTACTACCCTCTTTGAAACGGTGAGAAATATTGATTACGTCATTGTGGCGGCAGGTCAGACCCATTATGCGAAACTCGAAGAACTTACACCTGAGAACAATATGATTAGTGTGCAGGGTAAACTGCTAGGACAGGTAAATATCGTGTTGATTGGTCAGCACTATATTAATGACAAGGGAGTTTCACGTTGGTCAGTGGCATCATACAAGACCACCCTATTGAGAAAGGCGCATCAAGTGCTATGGTCAATGGGGCCATTGATTCGTTTGCCAAAGCGGCAGCGTTTGAGTTGCCACGAGGCATTCGTTTGAATTCGGTTAGTCCTAATCTGTTTGTAGAGTCGGCGGAAAAATATAAGGATTTCTTTATTGGATTTAATCCTGTACCTGTAGAGAAGGTGGCTAATACGTTTATCCAGAGTGCGCTTGGGATCGAAACAGCCCAAAACTTTAAAATATATTAAAAGCCTGATGTGAATGAAGAATTACTGGAATGAAGAACTGCTGGATGAGACCATTTGGAATATTAAATATAAAGGAGATCCACCGAAAATCCGGTGAATCTCCTTTTGTTTGTTGTGGATGAAACAGAGGTATGTTTACTATTGTGAAGCAGGTAGTCCAAGAACTTCGAGCATTTCATTACGTTTGAGCGATTCGGCAATGGGGCCGTCAATAAGCCATTTCTTAGCATTGAGGACATAGACATGACCATTTTGAACAGCGGGTAGGCTTTTCCATACTTGGAGTTGCTGGATTTCGTTGAGTTCATCTTTTGTTTTTTGCAACGCTTCAGCTGACCCATCTGAGCTAATGGACACAATGAACAGATAGTCTGCTTTGATTTCAGGCAAAAGCTCAACCGAGATACTGGCATTCATCCGATCTGGATTCTCAGCCTCGAGTTTGGTAACGAGAGCATCGGGAGTGAATCCAATTTCATAGCCCGCTCCTACATAACTAGAAGCTGGGAATGGCGTAGATGGAATGGACGAGAAGAACAAACGCATATCTTTCTCTTCCAGGCGCAGGAATGCAGCTGTTGGTTTGGTCTTGGTGATATCGGCTGCGAGTTTCTGAGCTTCAGTTACCTGATCTTTATTTTTTTGTAAAAGCTGTTCAGCCCGCTCTTCAATATCCAATGCAGTAGCTACCTGTACGATAGATTCCTGCCAATTACGGCGATCATAAGTGATCGTAGGCGCGATTTTCTCGAGTTGTTCAAGAATTTTGGCATCCAAACTGGCATTGGCAATAATAAGGTCCGGATTTGCGCTGACTACAGCTTCAAAATTGACACTTTCATTAATGGGTTCGACAGCCACGCCTTGGGCTTCAAGTTGCTCATTGAGGTAATCTTGCCGGCCAATAGGTGTAGCAAGTACCAGTGGTACCTCCAAGGAGAGGAGAATGTCCTCCATATTAATGGACACAATCCGTTCGGGATGTGCTGGGATTTCTTTGCTGCCACTGGCGCTCTCCACGGTTTTAGTAGTTGATTCAGTGGATGAGTCCCCATCTGTCCCCGCAGCTGATTTTACGCCATCTGCAGATGGCTGCGAAGTGCTTGCAGGTGTCTGTCCACACGCAACAAGTAACATGGCGAGTATGAACAGGATCCCCGTTATTTTGACATAATGCTGTTTGTACATCATAATCCCCCTGTGTTTCTAATGATATTGATTCTCAGTACACTTTATATTGTAGCGGTCTCATGTTGGGGGAGACATAGCCTTCTGTGCTATCCGGTCATGGATTAATGTGCTGAGTACCACCAAAAAGTTTCAGGGTTTCATCAATAATTTGATCATGGGCATATGGTGAATAATCCAACCAAGGCATTTCATCTAGCAGATATACATGCTGGTTCTGCACGGGCATCAATTGTTGCCATAGCTGAGTATGTTGTAGTTTATGCCAACGTTGCTGGGATTCTGAGTCCTGGTCCACAATCAGTAACATGCGATCTCCAACCATTTGAGGCAACTCCTGTTCATCCAATGCACGATAGACTTGCCCTGGAAGCAGATCGTGTGAAGGGGACACGCCCAGGTCGTTATATAGAACAGCGCCCCCATTGCGTCGCCCGTAGATTAACAGATGACCCATCATGATATGAATGATGGAGACCGTATCCTTTCCGATGAAATAAGTAAGCTGCTCTTTAGCATGGATTACCTTGTCATCATACTGCTCCAACCACTGCTGAGCATTCTGTTGCTGTCCCACAATGGAGGCAACTTGTACGAAGTGTTCCCGCCAGCTCAATCCTTTCCATGGGATAACGATGGTAGGAGCAATTCGCTGCAGCGTTCTTTTTAACGTATGGGCTTCGTACTCATTACAGATTATGAGATCCGGGCGCGCTTGTATCAACAACTCAACGTTGGTTTGCCAGATATGAGGATTCATGCGTTTGCTACGTCCCAGATGATAAGGGATATTGGAGAAAAACAGATTCCTGTGTTGATCCCGTCGGTTATCGATCAATGCCGCATGGGGGATGATCTGTAATGCTAGCAGATGGCCAGTGGTTCCGAAGGAGAGAGCAGCAATTTTACTGCGTTTCTGCCGTTGATAGGTAGAGGGAGACACGCCAACATATTTTTTGAATTTGCGACTAAAGTAAAACTCGTCCTGAAAACCAACCTGTGAGGCGATATGTTTGATGGTTTGGCCGGGGACGAGCAGCATCTCTTTGGCCCTGTCCATGCGGATGTTATTCACGTACTCCATGGGACTGATGCCAGTACGGTTTTTGAATACCCGCGAATAGTGCCATACACTCATACCTGCCACACCGGCAAGAACTTCACGAGAAAGATGCTCAGCATATCCAAGCTCAATAAGTTCAAGCGTTTGATCCAAAGCAGAGGTGTGTTCGGAATCTCCTACTGTACTTTCTTTGGGAGGAGCATACACATGGGTCAACAATTCATGCATCAAAGTCTGAATACGAAATGGACGATTTTCTTGAGGTACAGAGATGCATTCATGGAGCTGTGAGGCAATTCTGGTACATTCCTGAAAAAGTTCATGCGGTAATTCATCGGCATAAGACGAACGAAGTAACCCTTTTGGTAAATCTCCATTACAGTAGAGCCGGAAGTAGCTTTATTGATTTCGGAGAGAGGCTTCAACATATCAAAATATATTGCGATGCCCTGTAAAGGATGAACCTCATCCGGTGTATATTCTATCGCTGTTCCTGGCAGGATCAGATACATTTTGCCGAGTGTGGCATGATTCAGCCTGTGCCCAATACGGATATCGGCCTCACCACCAGTACAGATGAGCAGAAGATGTGAGTCCGCTAATACGAATGGGGAAGAAAAGACGCTTGATTGAGAACTTCGGATGTCTTGAATCTTGCATATAGGTCACGGGTATGGTCACCGTTAGATATCAGTGGAAAGACTTGCAAAGTCACCAGAATCCCTCCTTAACTTGCAGTAGTAACATTACATATGATGTATTTGAGAATCATTATCAATTATCGCATATTGTCATACAAATAAGAAGTCCATATGATAATATGAGATGATATAGCGAATTCTGATCATTGAACCACGTAATTCTCTACTATAAATTGAATTGATATAGGTTACCGAGTTGTAAAATAGCCAATACATATTTCCCATCATCCAAACTGTTGAGGGAATAACCAGTAAAATCTCAACCGATGTTAATCGTAGAATTACTTAAATAACAGATCATTTAATTCACTACGCAAAAAAGACAAGCCCTCTCCTACGATGTCCGCAGGAAGAGGAACTTGTCTTTTTTGTTAGAGCTAGCGATTAGTATCTTTCCAGAATCGTTTGTGTTTTCAAGCCATCTGCAGGAATCAGCCAGTTGTTGTTCTCCAGCAATTGCAGCAGTTGGGTACGCAGTCCGGATACGGCTACAGCATCATCGGTTTTGAAAGAAACCTCTACGATATTCTCAATACCTGTACCTGCTGCGTCACGGATCGGCCATACTTCGAGTGTAAGCTCTTGACCATTCCATGTACCTTCATAACGTTGGAATGTGATTGGACCATATGCACGGGATTGTGTAAGCTGCTGTTTACCCCAGTTGGAGGCAGTCCAGTTTTTCAATTTGCCCGGAAGCTTGTCCAGCAACATGTTTAAGGCTTCTTGCTCTGAAGGAAGTTGAACACCTGTTGCTTTGGTATCGACTTTTTTGGTGTTGGAGAAGCTCAGCGTCTGTTTGCCATATCCCCAATCGATTTCAGCCTCGTAGTTATCATCCGATTTATCGAAACCCTCTTGATTAGCCAGAGTCAGCGCTGCGTTGATGTCGCCATTGATTACAGGGTAGCGTTTTTTATAAGTCAATTCGTAGTTATTCTTGTCATCCTTTTTGCGAAAACGAACGTTCCATCCTTGTTGATCCAATCCGAGAGCATTGGTGTCGAAGTACTCTACGTTAATGTTTCTTGCCGTGGAACTCAGGCCGAGTGTCTGAATCACTTCACTGCGTGGTGTCCCATCTGTATTCAATACAAGTTCCGGCTTGGCCAGAAACTTCACTTCATAAGCAGGAACGGCATTGGCAGCAGCTGAAGCCTGGGGTGCTCCCAGAAACGTCAGTCCACTTCCCAATGTTACGATGCTCAGCATGAATGAGGCGGTTACCTTTTTCCACTTTTTCAAAACCAATCACTCTCCTAATCTGGATTAACGTACAGATCCCACTTTATCGCCCGAGTATCTGAAAGCGATTAAAGGGAAGCGCACATTGCGTTAACCCTGCATAGATTTGATGAATGGCAAACGATAGTTTATAGCGGATCAAGGCAATCAGCCATGGAAAATGGGGAAGCCGTGACTCACCTCTCGCAGCACTTCTTTGAAGCGGTTTACCTGAACTGAAGGGTGGCGGTCCTTGTTATGTACGGTGTATATATGGCGTGGTGCCTGCTCTCCGGGAATGGGAAGAACTTGAATGAGCCCGTGCTGTTCCTCCCACTGTACCGCCATCCGAGACATGAATGAGACATGCCCCCCGATTAACACGAGCTGTTTGATCGCTTCCAGGGAATCCATCTCCACCGTACTCCGCAAACGAATGTCATGTTGCGCAAGCCATTGATTGGTTAACCGACGAGTACTGGATTCATTGCCATGTAAAGCAAAAGGAATCTGTGCGATATGATCAGGTGTTAATGCATCCTTCTGGGCCAACCCATGTTGTGGAGAACAGATCAATACTAAGTCATCTTCACACAGCGTCTCAGCTTGCAGGGCGGGTCCAACAAATGGCTCGGAAGAGATCACCCCAGATCAATCTGATGCCTAATTAACATTTCGCGAATAACAGGTGATGGTTTGACGGATAAGACGATACGAATGCCCGGGAATTCCTGCGAAAAGGTATTGAGTATGGTGGGCAGCAAATATGTAGCCGGTACATAGCTTGCTCCAATGTGCAGGGTGCCCCGATAGAGACTGTCATATTCTTTTACGACCCGTCGTGCCTCTTGGGTCAGAGCATTGATTTTGACGGAATAATGGAGCAGAGCTTGTCCAGCCTCGGTTAGAAAGGTCTTTCCACTGCGCGATTCAAATAATCGCACACCCATCTCTTCCTCCAATGACTTCATATGAAATGTAACGGTAGGTTGCTTGATCCCCAGTAACTCGGCCACGCTTGTCATGTGATGATGCTTGTCGATCAGCTCAACAATTTGCAATTTGATCAGATTCAATGTTCCAACACTCCTCTCACTTCTACTAGCCCCAATATATAAGATGATCTAATGTTTTTCATAAAGACGGAGAGTACAGAACCAATCTGAAGAAGCGGAGCCAAAAGCTTTCTGGAAGAAAGCTGCTTCGAAGCATATGCTTCGCCTTTATCCCCGGATTTCTCCTTCATAAAGGGAATATAAGAAATCTGGGGATAACAGCGATCGGAAGATGGTGCTGTAATCGGAGCGACAAAATGAAAATTAATTTAATTCACCTACTATAGATTTAATCTATGAACATCAACAGAATTCATCTAAAAAGTTAATTCCAATTTTACATACAAGACATACAACTCGCGAAAGCGGACGTTAGACTGAGAACAGTGCAAGAGATCAAGTAACAGAAGACAGGCAGGGATGCTTATGAAATTAGAGATGACAGGAATTCAAAAATCATTTAATCAAACACCCGCACTGCTGCCGACAGATCTAACGCTTGAACATGGAAAGTTCACGACCCTGCTCGGCCCATCGGGCTGTGGCAAAACAACACTGCTCCGCATGTTGGCCGGGCTGGAACAGCCGGACGCGGGGAGATTTGTGCAGATGGTCAGTGTATCTACTCTGCGGCGAAGCGGATTGATATACCAACACACAAGCGTAATCTGGGCATGGTGTTTCAGGATTTTGCATTATGGCCGCATATGACCGTATACGAAAATGTAGCGTTTGGCCTGAAGGCCGGAAAACAGAAATCTGATCTCCGGCAAAAGGTGAATGAAGCACTTGGTATGGTTCGCCTGCAAGGCATGGAAGATCGATATCCTCATCAGCTATCTGGTGGACAGCAGCAACGGGTTGCTTTTGCCAGAGCCGTAGCGGTCAGACCTGGTGTGATCCTGTTTGATGAGCCACTGAGTGCACTGGATGCTGTACTCCGGGAAGAGATGCGGATTGAGATGATGTCGCTGGTTCGGGACATGGGGCTGACTGCGCTGTACGTCACACATGATCAGATTGAAGCGATGTCGATGTCGGATGAGATTGTGGTGATGCAGAAGGGTCGGATATTGCAAAAGGAAGTCCGGAAACGATATATTCGGCGCCGAGTGATCCATATGTCGCTTCGTTTATCGGAAAGTCCAACTGGCTCACGCCTAATCAATCGATGGTGCGACCAGAGCATGTCACTTGGAACAAAACAGGCCATGATGATCTGTGTTATCCGGGGACGGTACTTAGTGTCAGCTATGTAGGTGAGCGCTATGAAGTACGAGTGCAGATGGAAGGGCTGGGCGTATGGACAGCCTATATGAACCAAAGAGTGCGCGTAGGGGAGCGGGTGCAGCTCTATGTAACCCCTGAGCGGATATGCCGAATGGACGGTTATGACCACCCGAGTATGAAGCAGAACGAAGCGATCGCAGTGGCATATTAAATTGTTGAACAAGCACGCAGTTGGAAGCAGAAGTACACATTTTTTTATAAGAAACCAGGGGAGATGGACGAATATGTTGGGTATGAAGACACGGAAAAAGAGCGCAATGCTGTTATTAACAGCGGTAATGAGTATCAGTTTGTTCGGATGTAGTACAGGGAACACAACCACAGGCAATGCGGCACAACCCGCGGGTGAGGGAAACACAGCAGCAGCGGCGGAAACAACGAAACCGGCTGGTGGCAAGTTGGTCTTGTACAGTGCTGGCCCACAGAAGCTGGCGGATAACATCGTGAGTGGATTTACGGACAAAACGGGGATCGAAGTTGAGATGTTCCAGGGAACGACAGGCAAAATTCTGGCTCGTATGGAAGCTGAGAAATCCAATCCGGTGGCAGACGTTGTAATCCTGGCCTCTTTACCTTCAGCACAGGCTTTGAAAGCGGATGGACTGACTATGCCTTACCCCGAAGCAGCCAATGCAGACAAGCTGAACAAGGATTGGTCGGATGCAGAAGGTAATTATTTTAGCAGCAGTGCTTCCGCACTGGGTATTGTGTATAACACCAAACTAGTATCTACACCACCAACAAGTTGGGCAGAGCTGGCTACGCCTGCGTGGAAAGATGCAGTGAACATTCCCGACCCAACATTATCAGGTTCAGCACTCGACTTCATCACAGGATACCTGAGTGCAAATGGTGAAAAAGGATGGGATCTGCTGAGTGCCTATAAAGCCAATGGTGTAGCGATGGCAGGCGCCAATCAGGAAGCATTGGATCCGGTCATTACGGGTGCCAAAAGCATCGTAGCAGCAGGTGTGGACTACATGGCGTATTCCTCTAAAGCAAAAGGTGAACCACTGGATATCGTATACCCTGAGGAAGGCACGGTAATCAGCCCAAGACCGGCAGCGATTCTGAAATCCAGTCCAAATGTAGAGAATGCCAAAGCGTTCATTGACTACCTGTTGTCCGATGAAGCTCAGAAGCTCGTTGCAGATGCCTATCTGATTCCGGGCCGCGAAGACATTGAAGCGACTAACCGTGCCAATGTGAAGGATATTCCACAGCTTAAAGTGGACTGGAACTGGATGAGCGAACATGGCGAAGAGACAGCGGCGCGTTTTTCCGAGACTTTTAAATAATAGGATAGAGACAACTAGGCAAAAGGAATACCTGCTGTCTGTGGAAAGTCATGTGAGGTGAACGTAGTGAAACCTGTTGTATTGGACAACAACCGAATTTTTCGGAGAGTGGGCGTGATTCTGGCCCTCTTTCTGCTGACCATAAGCATTGGTGTGCCGCTCTTGATGATCTTCTGGCAAAGTGTGTATCCGGAAGGACAATGGGACTGGATGGCTCCGATTCGCACGATTACAGGTCATCATCTATCGGGTGTATTGCTGAATTCCGTCTGGCTTGGCATCTGCGTTGTAGCGGTAACCACGCTGCTGGCGCTGCCGCTGGCCTGGATGATGGCGAAGACTCGGATGGGTGAGCATCGCTGGGTCGATGTAATCCTGATGATTCCGTTCATGACCCCGCCGTATATCGGATCGATGGGCTGGATTTTGTTTATGCAAAAAGGGGGATATCTCCAGCAATGGGTGCCCTCATCTGCGGGCTGGAGTGAGCTGTTCTTCAGCTTCTGGGGCATGGTGCTCATCATGAGCTTGCACCTGTTCCCGTTCCTGTATCTGCTGCTTCGAGATGCGTTGATCCGCATCGGTGGCAATCTGGAAGAAGCGGGAGCTGTGCACGGTGCACGTGCAGGTTACCGTTTCAGACGTATTATTTTACCCTTATTGTTGTCGTCTTACGGCATGGGGATCATGCTGGTCTTTGTCAAAACGATTGCGGAATTCGGAACACCGGCAACCTTCGGGCGCAAGATTGGCTACTATGTTATGACCTCCGAAATTCATAAGTACATCTCCAGTTGGCCGATTGACTTCGGCAAGGCGACTTCGCTGGCATCGGTGCTGCTGTCCGTCTGTCTGGTGATGTGGTATATGCAGTCTGCCATGAGCCGGAAGTTCACGTATCGTCTGGTTGGTGGCAAAGGACAACGTTCGAAGCGATATTCTCTTCGTGGCGGGGCTGGATGGTTATGTGGGGCGTATCTTGCAATCCTATTGATCCTGTCGGTAGGTATTCCGTATTTCTCCATCATCGCCGCTTCGACCATGAAGTTACGGGGATCGGGAATTGCTCTTGATAATCTCACCTTGGATCATTACAAGGAGCTGTTATCTTGGGGATCGGTGAGTATGAAGGCCATCGGGAACAGTCTGGGATTATCCCTCGCGGCTTCAACCGTTGCTGTTATTATCGGTACGGGTTTTGCTCTCGCGATTGGCAGATCATCTTCATTCATGCAGCGTGTGATTGACTTGTTCAGTCTGTTGCCTAATACGGTGCCGGGCATCGTGATGGTCGTGGGTCTGATTCTCTTCTGGAACTCACCCTGGATGCCAGTCACGTTGTATAACACCTACGGCATGGTTGTGCTCACGTACGTTGTTCTCTTCTTGCCTTACACCGTGCAGTATGTAAAATCGAGCTTTACCCAGATTGACGGAACGTTGTTCCAGGCTGGGCAAGTGTTTGGCGGGAAACCGCTGTATATTCTGCGGCGAATCCTGATCCCGCTAATCCTGCCCGGCATGCTGGCCGGCTGGATGATGACCTTTACGATTGCTACCCGGGAGCTGGTAGGTTCGTTGTTGATTCTTCCGCCGTCGATGCAGACGTCGGCTACGTATATTTTTGCCCAGTTCGAACAAGGTCAGGTATCCCTCGGAATGGCGATGGCCGTTGTAACTGTAGGCATGACGGTGCTGATGCTGCTGGGAATCGAACTGTTGAATTCAAAGAGAAAGTGGAATGCATCATGATCAAACTGAACGTATGGGGCGGTGCAGGGGAACATGGGCGTTCCGCCTATCTCCTGAGCGGGAGCGGGTTTCGCCTTTTGCTGGATTGTGGTGTGAAAAAGAAGGCACAGGCCAGTATCCGCTGATTGATCCGGAGATTGTCCCACAACTGGACGCGGTCCTCTTGTCCCACGCCCATGAGGATCATTCGGTCGCCATCCCTTTGCTGTATAAGATGGGCTACCAGGGTGAAGTGTGGACGACGAGAGAGACGAGGCGCAGCTGCGTACGTATTTTGCCAACTGGCGTAGGTTTGTAGAGCGTATAGGCGAAGAACTTCCTTATGATGAAGTAGATGAGCAGGCTATTCGTTATCGGTATCTGGAAGATGAGGTCGTATCCCAAACCTGGTTTGAACCTTTTCCCGAAGTAAAAGTGATATGGGGCCGGAGTGGACATCTGGCCGGATCGGTGTGGTTTGGGGTTGAAATGGAAGGTAAGCGGATTTTCTACTCCGGGGACTACACGTCCGAGTCGATGCTTTTACAGGAGGATTGTCCAGCGGAGGCATTCTGGCAGACAAACATGCTTCGTGAGAATCCTGTGTTCGATGCTCCGAGCAGCGAACGGTGGGGTACGGAGGAACTAATCGCCATAAATAGTGGGAAAAAGACTGGAGAATTCATAACGTCACAAGATCAGACATCTGTTGCATCAAAGGCATCGTCAAGAACACTTGTATCCATGGAGATACCCATGAAGCAGGGAAATTTCACATCGAACGGAGCAGATGGAGCAGGCAGAGCAAACGTAGCAAGCGGAGCAGATAGAGCAGCAATATCTTCCGTCGGGCTAGTGGATCTGGCGATCGTTGATGCTGCCTACGGTACGGACGAGGATACACAGGCCGACAAACTGGAACAGCTTGAACGAGCCATTCGCCAGACGATTGCTCAAGGCGGAAAGGTGCTCTTACCCATGCCTGTCGTAGGTCGTGGACAGGAGATCATACTGTGGGCACAGCAACAATTCCCGGCTATCCCAATCGTAGTAGAACACGGGCTGGTAGACGGCATGAAGCAGCTTATGCATGTTCCGTATTGGTTGAGGGAGAAGGGAGAGCATGTCATCGGAAGTTCGTTGAAAGACAAAATTGATGGCTTTCTGACTGGACGAGGATGGGATCTGCCTACGACCACCCAAGAGCGGGAACAACTGTTGGAACATCATGCTGCTTCGCTATGGTTCATTCCGGACGGCATGATGCAGTCCTCGCTTGCCCGTTGGTATTATAGTCAATTATCGGATAGGGAGGAGAATCTGATTCTGCTCACCGGGCATGTTGCTCATGGTACATTTGCTGATAAGCTGCTACGGGTTCCTGACAAGTATGGAGTGTGTGTGGTGCGGAAAATACGTTATAAAGTGCATCAGGGCTGGAAGGATGTTGAAAGGATGCTGCATCAGGTTCCAGCAAGGCATACGGTCCTTGTGCATACTGACCGGGCAGAGACGGACCGTTTAAAAGAAGGTTTGCTCAGAAATAGCCCGTCACCGGGAACAGTTATACATTCACTGTCTGCTGGTGACGAGCTATATGTGTGAATTGTGCATGAATCGAATTGATGCGCCAGATTGGAACGTCCCTGGGACGTTCTTTTTCCATTGTTGTGTGATCTTTAGGGTTCGCGATGAATAGGGTGTTCCAGTTCGGCATGGCCCATCAAACTATCAACGGCTTCACCATCCACCAGTATATCCAGGCTGTTCACTTCATCAAATTGAAACATCGTTGTAGTTAAAGCTTCCAATGCGAGCAATTCTCCACTGGTACCGAGATTGGCTTCAGCGGGGATATGAACATCCAAAGTCACTGTACCCTCAACATATTGGATAGAGAGCAATTCCACCTGCTCCCAGAGGGAAACAAGCTCCGAATCGGTGTTCGTTTGCAACGCTGCAAATGTTTTTTCATATTTTTCGGAATCATCCTTGTATTCAATTTCCTGCTCTGTTTTCTCAAGCTCAAGTACCTGAGAGTCTGCCAAATATACATCGACGACTTGTGTATTCATTGTGCCCAGATCCACCTCCGTTTCGGATGGGTTTGGTGCCTGCACCTGTCCTCCCTGAACAGCAGGTTCATTTGAACCGGATTGGCTCACTGGCTTCTGGGCACATCCAACTCCGATAAGGATCAAGCATGATAATATAAGTGCACAACCTAACTTCTTATTCAAAGAATCACTTCCTTCATCTGATTTATTTGATGATTTATAGGCCCAAATACTCCTTGATTCCATCGGCTATCGCTTGAGCGGCTTTCATCTGAACAACTTCGGACGACATCAGTTCTTCATCGAGTACATTACTCAAGAATCCCACTTCCAAAAGCACTGCAGGCATGGTCGTGTCTCGGATTACTTCCAAGTTGCCATTTTTCACACCACGATCTCTGAGACCCATGGCTTTCACCAAACGTTGATGAATGATAGTAGCTAATTCCTTGCTGTTACTGCGTTGATAATAATATGTCTCTGTACCTGTGGCTTGGGGGCGGACTTCACACTATTGCCATGGATAGATACAAATACATCTGCATTTAATTGATTGGCGAGCTGAACACGCTCAGGACGGGTCGGATAGGTATCACCTTCACGAGTCATCACCAATTCGATATTAGGTTCATTGAGCAACAGGGCTTGTACTTTGTGAGCCAATGCCAGGTTGTATTCTTTTTCGGGTTTGTTCGTGATGCTGATCGTCCCCGGGTCACTGCCACCGTGTCCTGGATCGATGACCACGACCTTGCGTCCTGAATCGCCTACTGGAGTGACTGGAGCAGGTGTGACATTGTCTCCCGCAACATTCAGATCAATAATCAGTTTATCGGCAATGATGTTCTGGCTGTACTGGACATCCTTCACATTATTCAATTCTACGACAATGCGAACTTGCGCCGGATCTCGTTTGAACAGCGAATATCTCACTTCTGTCACATTGGGATAACCGCTCACATCCAACTTGCCATTGAGTCCTTGATCCAGCGGTTGGGAGATATCACCAAAGGTTGCTCCAGGCAAGTCCACAACCAAACGATCAGGGTACTTGAGGGTCGTTACTACCGGCTGAACGGCCCCATCCGTGGATAAAACGAGCTGATTGTTGGCAAATTGGATATCGGTAACCTTAGCGGTAGACGTTGAATCCCCTTTTCCAGAACTGTTGCCTGGGTCGATAGCAGGTCCCTTACTGGTGTTTGTTAAGTATACGATCTTGTCTTGATTGTTCCATCTTACCTTAAGCCCCATTTGTTCACTGACAAATCGAATGGGCACCACCAGCGTTTTGTTCAAAATTTGCGGTGCTGTGTTCAAAGTGACTTGTTTGTCAGCAACCATGGCTTGCTTTTGATCCACGGTTAGGGAAATCGTCTGTTGATCTTGCTGAATTTTTACAGTGCGTGCTTGTTGGTTCCAATCGACTTTGAATTTCAAATTTTCGGCAACGACACGAATCGGGATCATCACGTTTTTATTGATAATCGTCACCTGTACATCACTTGGGAGGACTAATTCCTCTCCATCCATAAAGATTTTTGACGTGCTTGCAGCGGCATTTCCCTGATTAGGGAGCAAAAAGAGTAAGAACAGGCTCAGAAACAATAGTAAAATGGTTTTCTTCATTATGCACCTCGACTAGTATTAGATCTATATATGACTACCAAAATATACCTACATATTATAAACGGTAAAAATGTAAAAATGTTTCTCTTCTGATATCTAATTATCAATTGATGGAGGAAAACGTGATGTGTGATCGTAAATGGGATGAATATCTCTCTTTTATTTTCAATAATGTAATTAAATTTCATATAATGTTTGACTTGTAAAATTTAATATCATATACTGGGTGAAATTATGGCAGGATGACGTGTTCATCGGGTCTTGCAGGAGGTTGGAAGTGGATGGATACAGGCAGCTATCCGATGTGGGAGAAGTATCGTTTGAAGCAGGAGCATCTGGTCATCGGACTAATGTCAGGAACGTCACTTGATGGAACAGATGCGGCACTGGTGCGTATTCAAACCGATATGAGCAGGGCAATACAGCAGATCGAGCTGGTTGATTTCGTCTGTGTGCCGTATTCGAATGGATTGAGAGACGTACTGATCCGGTTATGTTCACCGGGGACGGCGCGTGTCGACGAGCTGACAGCCGCGCATTTTGGTGTATCGGAGTGGTATGCGCATAGCGTTACGGAACTGATGCGGTCTGCCGGTATCTCAACGCAGCAGGTGGATGTGATTAGCATGCATGGACAGACGGTATGGCATGCTCCTGTAGCCTCTGCATTTCCAGGGCCAACGGGAGCCAGTATTGATGTGGTATCGACATTGCAGATCGGTGAATGTGCTGTCGTTCGAGAACGGACAGGACTGCCAGTGATTGGTAACCTGCGTGCAAGGGATATGGCCGCTGGTGGGGAAGGTGCCCCGCTTACGCCTTATGCGGATGCTCTGATGTTCCGTAGCCCGACGGAAGGACGGCTGGTGCAGAATATCGGTGGCATTGGCAATGTGACGGTGCTTCCTCTGAGTCATCTACCGAAGGTATTTCGGCATTTGATACGGGACCGGGCAATATGGTGATGGACGCCATTGTGCGGCAGGCAACGGATGGGCGGCAGCATTATGATCCGAGTGGAAGCATTGCCGCACAGGGAAAGGTCGATCAGCGTCTGGTAGAACTGTGTTTGGAGGATGAGTATTTCAAAAGAATTCCGCCGAAAAGTACCGGGCGAGAAGTATATGGAGCCGCGTATGCAGTGAGACTGATGGAGATGGCCGCAGCGCGTTCCTTATCCCTTGAAGATACGCTGGCTACTGCCACCTGTCTGACCGCGGAAACCATCGTGCGTGCAGTGAAGGATTTTATTCTGCCCAAGGTGCAAATATCGGCCATGCTCGCGTGCGGTGGTGGCACTTCCAATGCCACGTTAATGGAGATGATCCGTCAGAGACTACCGAAGGATATCCGTTTGGAACGAACAGCAGATTATGGCGTACCTGATGATGCTCGGGAAGCCATTGGATTTGCTCTACTTGGCCATGAGGCACTTATGGGCAGAACCAATACACTCCCGGCCGTAACCGGCGCGAAACACGCCGTAATCTCAGGCAATCTCACACTCTAGTGAGGCCTGACTTTAATTGGAGTTCAGTTATGGAAGGGCGAGGAATTCGATTAGACGCGAGTGGAATTATAAGATAAAATGCTTGTACATGAATGCAGTACGGAAAGGAGGAGCGAATGGAAGGCATGAAAGGTGGACTTGTGCGTTTACGCGCATTAATGGATGACTTGACTCCGTCCGAACGGAAGATCGGAGCTTATATTCTCGATCACCCGCAAGAAACTGTTCAATCCTCGGTGGCCCAGTTGTCTGAACGGAGTGGAGGCAGCCCAGCTGCCATTATCCGTCTCTGCAAATCACTGGGTGTAACGGGTTTTCAGGAGCTGAAGCTGAAGATTGCCGGAGATTTGCAGACGAGTGAGCCATATCAATATACGGAGATTCGTCCCCAGGACTCCATGGAGAGCATTATTCAGCATGTGTCCGCAAACAATATTCAGTCGGTGAAGGATACGGTTTATATTCTGGACCCACGTCTGGTGGAAAAAGCTGTGGACGTGCTTCATCAGGCGAACCGGATCTTTTTCTATGGAGTAGGGGCCTCCAACCTGATTGCGCTGGATGCACATTACAAGTTCATGCGAATCAATCGCACAAGCTTTTCGTTCGCCGATCCGCATATGCAGATTTCGTCCGCAACGACGCTTCGTGAGGATGATGCGGTTGTATGTATCTCGTATTCAGGGGAGACGTCGAACGTAATCTCCTGTCTCAAGCATGCTCATGATGGCGGTGCAGCGACAATCAGCATTACCAAGTGGGGCAGCAATACACTCAGTAGTATGGCGGATGTACCCCTGATGATTACTTCCACCGAAAGTGATATTCGGAGCGGAGCAACTTCGTCACGGATTGCACAGCTGAACGTGATCGATATTTTGTATCTAGCGATTGCCAGTCGGGATTACAACCAGTCGGTGGAGTATTTGGAGAAGAGTCGACAGGCTATTCTGGAGCACAAGTGAAGTAGAACCATATGAATCCCTTTCTGATTATGCAGGAGGGGATTTTTTGACGATTATATCCGCTTTTAGTATAAAAAAATCAAAAAAAGAGCCCAGACTAATATCGGGCTCCTCTCTTTCAACCTCTAGAAATATCCCACTGTACGGCTCAGGAAGGCCCCGCAATGGCGCTGCGGACAAATCCGTCAGCCAGATCAAGCCTGTGCTGGGCTTCTGTTGCGTCCACGCCTGCCATGAGCATGACGATTGCCGTTTTTACATGACCGTCTGCACCGGTAAAAGCCTCTTCAATATCGGCTTCATTCGCTCCGGTTGCCAGATGGATCATGCGTTTGGCCCGATGGACAAGCTTCTCGTTCGAAGGGTTCAGATCAACCATGAAATTACGGTAAACCTTGCCCAGACGAATCATGGCGGTAGTGGTGAGCATGTTCAGAATCATTTTCTGGGCGCTGCCTGCCTTCATACGTGTTGAACCCATGACAACCTCTGGGCCGACAACAGCCTCAATGCTCACATCAGCCAACAGGGTCATCGGCGTGCCTGCATTATTACTCAGGCTGATCACCGTAGCCCCGATCTCCTTGGCGTGTCTCATCGCACCCAGCACATACGGCGTTCGTCCACTGGCTGCAATGCCAACCACGACATCGTTTTTGTCTAAGCCATGTTCATCAAGGTCCGCAGCTCCCAACTCCTCATTATCTTCAGCACCTTCAACCGGGTCCTTCACTGCCCGGAATCCCCTGCAATAATACCCTGCACCATGGAGGGCGGGGTTCCGTAGGTAGGCGGGCATTCCGAAGCGTCAAGTATTCCTAATCGTCCACTGGTACCTGCGCCTACATAAAAAAGCCTGCCGCCAGACTGAAACGCCTTCAAGATCCGATCCGCAGCCTGAGCAATGACCGGAATTAGGGGCTGAATGAGCTCCGCAATCCGTTGATCTTCCTTATTAATTAGCTCCATAATTTCTGCCGAAGGCAATTCATCT
Organism: Paenibacillus sp. OVF10; assembly: GCA_022836915.1. Classification (GTDB taxonomy): domain Bacteria; phylum Bacillota; class Bacilli; order Paenibacillales; family Paenibacillaceae; genus Paenibacillus. The sequence continues at coordinate 1,046,505 of CP094668.1, forward strand.
ATATGATCCGTTAGTGGATTGGGTTGTTCTGTTATTAGTGAATTCAGCATGTGATTCATCTGTATGGCCTCCTTCTCTCTTTTAAAATGATTCATTCAGGGAACAGCGTTTTCTTGCCAGTTGTGCTGCGCCAACCGCTGGAGCGGGGGCATCTTCACGATATACAAAGTCCAACTCTCCATAATATCCCGATAACTTCTGAATAAATGTATTTCGGAAAAGTGCAGCGTATCGAAAAAGTGATCCGGACAGGACAACCTGAGTGGATGCAAATTCCCGATGACGGGCAATCAGCGCCTTGGCGGTATCCGCCAATTGGGAGGCTTCGTCGATGATCAGTGCCCGGGCGGCCTCATCTCCGAGTTCAGCTGCTTCTATAGCTAAGCGGGCGATGGATGCGGTCTCGGTTTTGCCCCAATCCGTCTGATACACCCGTGTCTTTAGCTCCGATATATCCCGAAGGTTCAGTTTCTTTAGAAGAAGCGGGGTTAAACGGGTTGGAGGAAGAACACCGTCATAACTCTGCATAACCACTTGGAGTGCACGCTGCCCAATACGATAGCCGCTCCCCTCATCTCCGAGCAGGTGACCCCAGCCTCCTGCACGGTATCGCTCGCCTTCCCGCGTAAATCCGTACACGATGGACCCTGTTCCAGAGATGCATAATACACCGTGCGTATGTCCGAGAGAGGCCATCAGAGCAATCTCTCCTTCGGATACAACCCAGACTGGACAACCTTCTGATGCCTGTCGATTACGACTCTTCATATAGTTATTTACTGCTTTGGCTATAAGTTGCCGCTCTTGGATCGTATCTACACCTGACATACCAAGGCATATACCCTCACAATTTGTCGATAAATCACTTATTAGATTAAATAGCTGTTCCAGCACTCGTTGCAGTTCGGAAATGGCCTGTTCAGTTGATACGCTGTGAGGATTCGTGGGACCGCCGCTGAGTCGGGCGAGAATTTCACCAGATTCAGAAATGATTGCTGCATCAGTATTGGTACCGCCTCCATCTACGCCTACATACACTCGCAAAGTGGCTCACCTCGCTTGCTTTGGTTTTCTTTTTACATAGTATAGTTGGATGAAAAGAAAAAGTAAAATTAAATTTTATAATAAAAAATAATGTTGAATTTTTATTTTACAACTCATATAATGAATTCAATCTACAATTTTGGAAGGAATCAATACTGTTAATGTCAATTAAGTTGACGTTAATATTGCATTTAAGAGATTTAGCCTGCGACTGGCAGGCCCAATCTACAGGGGAGGTGCTTTTCCTTACTGCCGCGTGTATAGGTGGATGGCGTTTGAAGGCCGAACGATCACAAAGGGGTAGCATGGTTAGGCAATGAAAGAATCGGATGATGACATGCTAAGGAGATGAAGGGATGAAAAAGAAGGGTCTGGTATGGGCAATGTTGTTGATGATGGTCTGGGTTACAGCTTGTGGGAATAGCGGAGGTGCTGCTTCGGATGACCCGAATGCCGATGATACGGTAACGGTATGGACCTATCCTGTACATGGCACATATGAAGATGAACTGAAGGATCTAATCTCTGATTTCAATAAAGAACACCCGAACATTACCGTGAAGACGGAAATGCTCTCCTGGGCGGAAGGGCCCAAAAATTCGATGTCGCTCTGAACGCAGGTAACCCGCCGGATCTTTATTTTCATAGCGTAGACGGCTCATATGTGAATACGGGATTGGCACTTGAGCTGGACAGCTACCTGACACCTGAGATCAAGGACGACTACCTGCCAGGTACGCTGGATTTAGGCCAGATTCAGGGGAAACAGTACGGACTGCCGTTGTATCAATTCCAATGGGCTTGGGGTGGTAACAAACGTATTCTGGAGGAAGCGGGCATTGATTGGAAGTCCATTCAGCAAAATGGCTGGACCTGGTCCGAATTCAACGATGCTGCTGCCAAGCTGACCAAAACGTTGGATGGCGGGGCCAAGCAATATGCACTGGTTACCGACGGAACCTCGCTTGACTTCATTGAAATGCTGTCTCGTAACAACGGGATGATCGATGTTCTTGATAAAGACGGCACGTTCCAATGGAATGATGGTCGCATTCTGGATACTCTCTTTTATCAAAAACCTGATGGATCAAGGGTATATGCCGAAGGAAACGGCGGCTCTCGCTCCAGCGAAACGGACGGATATGTTCTACGCGGGGGAAACGGCGATTATCTCCAAAGCGATTCCTTATTATGATGTGATGATTCAGAACCGCAACAAGGACATCGATGATGGCAAGGTGCAAGGAGAGAAGATTGATTTTGTCCTGTTGCCTGTACCACATAATGATGATCAACCTGCGGCCACAACGATGGGCGGCGAAGGGTATGTAGCCTTCAAACAGAAGAAGGACAAAGGCGAACAGCATGCCAAAAATACGTTCCTTGTGATGGAGGCGCTTAGTGGTGCCAAAGCAGGGAACTCGGCCAATGAACTGGCACTTCCATTCGTAAGACAGTCCCAAGTGGAACTGTTTAAAGGAAAAGAACTTGGTCAACCGGATAATCTGGCTGCTGCAAAAGTCATGGCAGAGAATATTGCGATGCCGGTTGTACTGGAACTGGATATCGACAAAGCATCCCAGCAAAAACAATTCAAGGAACAGGTTGTGAAGCCAAACATCCAGGCGCTGTTCTCGGGAGAAAAATCACCAGAGCAGATCGCAGAAGACTTCAAGAGCAAAGGCCAGCAGATGTTTGGACAGTAACTCAGACAATCAAACATAACGTAAAACCACACTGATTAGGAGAGGAGGATTCGCCATGCAGACCGCCCTTGCGCCAAAACCGTCCGTGCCTCGGACTTCCCGGGTTGCCCGGTTTTGGCGAGACTACGGGTGGGCGTATTTGTTTATTTTGGCGCCTGTCCTGCTGTTTCTCATTTTCACACTGTATCCTGTTCTGACGGCTCTTGTGATGAGCTTCCAGAAATACAACATTATGAACTCAACGTGGGTTGGATTGGATAACTACGAGCGTTTAGTGAAGGATGAGACGTTCTGGAAGTCGATTAAAAATACAGTGATCTTCACCGTAGGCACAGTCCCGGTCAATATTCTCATTACATTTGTACTGTCTTATTTCATCTATCAAATGAAAACTAAATGGCAGACTTTTTTCAAAGCTACCATGTATCTGCCTGCGGTAGCCTCCGGGGTAACCATCTCCATTGTATGGCTGGCAATCTTTGACCCGACGGATTCAGGGCTGCTGAACCGCTTCCTCGGCCTGTTCGGTCTTGACCCGGTAATCTGGCTGGGCCAATCGGGAACGGCACTCTTTTCACTCATTCTGATGAACTGGCTTGGATCACACGGAGCGGGCATTATTCTGTATCTGGCAGCCATGGGTGGTATTCCGAAATCGCTGTATGAAGCGGCGGATATTGATCATGCCAGCGGCTGGACCCAGTTCAGCAAGATTACATGGCCGCTGCTCAAACCAACTACGCTGTATCTGCTCGTCACGGGTGTCATTACATCCTTCCAGGTGTTTATCTCGGTATATCTGATGACACAGGGTGGACCGAACTTTGCGACAACTACAATCGCTTACTTGATCTACGAGACGGCATTCAAGTTCTATGAGTTCGGATTGGCTTCGGCTCAGTCGTTCGTACTGGCGATTATCATCATTGTCATCTCCGTCATTCAGTTCAAATATTTCTCCAGCGATATTGAGTATTAGAGGTAGTTCAAAACACGTGCTATTAGAGCACATTGCATTAAGCATCCGGGGGTGAATGAAATCCATGAAATCAACACAGAAAAAGATCCTGCTCGTTGTTGCATCCATTCTGCTGGTGGTCTGGGCACTGGTGACGGTCATTCCGATGTATTGGATGCTCGTTGGTTCGGTGCAGGATAGCGCGATGTCGGCTTCGTTTAAACCACAGATGATTCCAGAGCAGCTGTCGTTATCACCATATGAGCGCTTTTTTGCCAAAACCGATGCCTGGCGCTGGTTATACAACTCGCTGCTCATCTCGATCATTCTGACCGTTACAAATGTATTCTTCGCCTCCCTGGCGGGATATGCGTTCGCCAAACTGAAGTTTCCGGGTAGTCAGGCGGTATTCTGGACGTTGCTTGGGACAATGATGATCCCGGCACAGGTGACGCTGATTCCTTTGTACATTCTGATGGTCAACGTGTTTGACCTGGGGGATACGTATACGGCCATTATTCTGCCTGCTGCCGTTAGCGTAGGGAACATATTCTTGATGAAACAGTTTATGTCTACGCTGCCCACATCGCTGATCCATGCGGCACGTATCGATGCATGCAGTGAGTTCGGTATCTTCTGGAAAGTCATTCTGCCGATGGCAAAGCCGGGAATCGCGGTGCTGGCGATATTCACGTTTGTGGCTTCGTGGAACGAATTCTTCTGGCCGTTCCTCATTACCAATTCCAACGAGATGCGTACCATTCAGGTGGGGTTGGCCTCGTTTGTATTTGCCGAATCAACGGACTTCGGCGCAATGATGGCAGGGGCAACGATTGGTGCACTGCCCATGATCATTCTGTTCTTCTCACTGCAGCGTTACTTCCTGCAGGGCATTACGATCGGTGCAGTAAAAGGTTAACTGTTAGTTCAGGACAAGCGATAACGTAAAGGGGGATCTACCTATGGCACGCGTGGAGTTTCGCCAAGTGCGCAAAGAATTCAAAGACGATCATAAAGGAACGTTCACGGCTGTGGCCGGCTCGGACTTTGTTATAGAAGATAAGGAATTCGTAGTGTTTGTGGGTCCTTCGGGCTGTGGCAAGACAACGTCACTGCGGATGATTGCCGGACTTGAAAAACAAACGAGCGGTGATATTGTGATCGGTGACCGGCTTGTTAACGATCTGCATCCGAAGGATCGGGATATCGCGATGGTGTTTCAGGATTATGCACTTTATCCGCATATGACCATCCGTGAGAATCTTTCCTTTGGCCTGAAAAATCTGAAAAAGCCAAAGTCCTATATTGATGAACAGGTGCAGAATGCGGCCTCCATTCTTGGACTGGAAGCGATGCTGGAGCGCAAACCACGCGAGCTGTCTGGTGGTCAGCGCCAGCGTGTTGCGGTGGGCCGGGCGATCGTCCGCGATCCGCAGGTGTTTTTATTCGACGAACCACTGTCCAATCTGGATGCCAAGTTGCGGGTGCAGATGCGGGTGGAGTTGGGAGAGCTGCATAAACGTCTCGGTGCCACGATTGTGTACGTGACGCATGACCAGGTAGAAGCCATGACACTTGGGGAACGTATCGTGGTCATGAATCATGGAGATATCCAGCAGGTGGCTTCACCAAAAGAGCTGTATGCGAGTCCGCGAAATATGTTTGTTGCCGGATTTATTGGTTCCCCGGCGATGAACTTCATTGATGCACGGATTGAAGGCACGCAGGTTGTCATCGAGGGAGCATCATTCACCTTGCCAGCAGATGTACTTGCTCGTCTTCAGAGTCATCAAGGCAAGCCGGTGATTATGGGTCTGCGTCCAGAACATATTTTTGGTGATGATGTCGCTCCGAACATCCCGACAGACCATATGCTGCAGGCGCGAGTTCAGGTTGTAGAGCATCTGGGCTCCGAGAATTTGGTGTATTTCCATTCCGGTGCCCGTACTGTTACGGCTAAGGTTCACCCGGAAACACATGCTTATGTAGGAATGGATAAAAAGTTTGTGCTGGACTTACGTAAGGCACACTTTTTCGATCCAGAAACGGAGCTTGCGATTGGACGGGAGTAAAAGACGAGGCCTGGTGAAGAAGGAACGGTGAGAAAGGGGAGGGTGAAGATGCGTAAGTTGAGTGAAGTGTTGATCAAGTCGGGCGCAGAAATCTATCGGGATATTATTCCGGTGGCCTTGTACAGTGTCGTTAGCTCCATCGTATTGGTTCCCATTCTGATGTTTGCTCCGTTGCCGATCGCGGTGCTGCTTCTGGCCTTGATATATATGCCCATCCTGTTCGGTGTTTGTTATGCCGTGCATCACAGATTGGAACGTAAGGAACGGCGCAATGGACTTAAGGATATCTGTGTCGGAACATTGAAGGGAATAATCCCGGGAGGATCGTTGGGTGTGCTTTTCGCGGTGCTTGGCTTCATTCTATGGTCAACCTGGTGGTATTACGGTGGACAGGGTGGAATTACAGGTACAGCAGTGGGTGTATTCCAGACGTTCTTTGTTCTCATGGCGCTGATGTCACAGTTCTATACCTGGCAGCTTGTTTTACAAAAAACATGGGCATCGTTCAAGCGATGGGGGAAAGTGTAAAGCTGTTCTTCCGTCACCCGGGGTACACGATGGGCGCTTGTTTTCAGGCCATGTGCCTGACTGCGCTGCTGATGCTGACTGTCGTTGGTTTCGGAGCGCTGTTTGGAGGTATGTTTGCCATCTATCAGCATAAGGTTGCTCTTAATGTGCTGGAGCCTGAAGAAGAGCCTGTCGTAACAGGCGGTAATGATCACCAGCAAACAGGCTGGATAAGCCAGGGGAATGTGTGATGGGTCAGTTGAATGAGACCGAGCAGATCCCGGCTGTAAAAACGGGAGTTGATCTTCTGTCCAGAGGGTTATCGCATCCATGGATAACGGGTAATCGAATCGGTCTAATTACAAACCCGACTGGTATTACAGCGGATTTTGTATCGACAATAGATGTGTGCGCCGGACTGGCTAATGCCGAGCTTACAGTGCTCTATGCCTGTGAGCACGGACTGTATGGAGAGCTTCAGGCGGGTGTCAGATTCGGAGACATGCTTCATCCACTTCTGGACATTCCGGTGTTCAGCCTGTATGGAGATTACAAGAAACCTACGCCTGCAATGCTGGCTGGAGTCGATACGGTCCTGTTTGACATTCAGGATGTGGGCATCCGTTATTACACATATGCCTCAACCTTGTTCCATATGATGGATGCCTGTGCTGGAGCAGGCAAACGTATGCTGATTCTGGACCGTCCCAATCCGCTGGGTGGAAACGTTGTGGAAGGCGGTGTGCTGAACGCGGGGTATGAATCACTCGTTGGCGCTTGGCGTGTACCTGTACGTACCGGATTGACGGTAGGTGAACTCGCCCTGATGGTCAACAGCGAGATGGATGTACCTTGCGAATTGGACGTGGTTGCCATGGAAGGATGGCCGCGCTCCATGGAGTTTGCGGATTGTGGGCTTCCCTGGATGTTACCCTCTCCCAATATGCCCACGCTGGATAGTGTGCGGGTATATGCGGGTACGTGCCTGTTCGAAGGCACTAATGTATCGGAGGGAAGGGGCACGACTCGCCCATTCGAGTGGATAGGGGCACCTTGGGTTGAGGGTGAACGTTTGGCGGAACGATTTCGGGAATACAAGCTGGAAGGTGTGCATGTGCATCCAGTGTACATGTCGCCAACATTCTCCAAACATGCAGGTGAGCTGTGTGGTGGCGTAAGGATTTTTGTAACGGACAGCAGGAAATTTCGGGCGGTAGAGACAGGGTTAGTGCTTTTGCATGAACTGGTGTCACTCTATCCGGAGCAATTCTGCTGGCTGGAGCCACCAGAGCCGGGTTCAAGGTACTTTATCGACCTGCTGGCAGGGGGAAGGAAGTCAGGGAAACGATCCATGACCGGGCGGGCTTCGTTCGTTTAATCGAAGCGTGGAATGTACAGGCAGCGGAATGGAAGGAGCGGCGAAAGCCGTTTTTGTTATATGAATGAACGGATGTTTGTTAGCGGAGGGAGGCATGAAATGAGTGGGCCAAAAGAGTTATACCAGTCGAAGCTGAAACAGATGACTTTGCGTGAGAAAGTCGGGCAAATGCTGCTTTGTGGCTTTCATGGAACCGAAGCTGCTGGCGATGTGGAACCCTTTCTCCGAAAGTATCCCATCGGTGGCGTAATCTATTTTGCGCGCAACGTTGAGTCGCCAGAGCAGGTAGAGCGGTTATCGTTAGGGCTACAACAGATTGCCAAAAGCAGCGGTAATGTGCCGCTCTGGATATCCATTGATCAGGAGGGCGGCATGGTTGCTCGAATTACCGAAGGGATAACCTTGATGCCTGGACCAATGGCCATTGCCGCTGCCGGTTCCATTGACGATGCGTATCAGGCGGCATATATCAGTGGGTTGGAGCTGAAGTCCATGGGCATTAACATGAACTTTGCTCCGGTATTGGATGTAAACAATAACGCGGCCAATCCGGTCATCGGTGTGCGATCATTCGGGGAATCTCCACAATCGGTTGCAGAATATGGGGCCAGAACCATTGCGGGAATACAGGACGCTGGGATTGCAGCGACAGCCAAGCATTTCCCGGGGCATGGGGATACGGATACCGATTCCCATCTGGACCTCCCGATCATCACTCATAATCGTGAACGGGTAGAGCGCCTGGAGTTGATTCCATTCCGAGCGGCTATCGCCGAAGGTGTCGATGCCATGATGTCGGCGCATATTTATTTCCCTGCACTGGAACCAGAGCGTCTGCCCGTAACGCTATCACAAACCGTATTAAGTGGTCTGCTTCGCCAGGAACTGGGTTATGAGGGCATGATCGTGACAGATTGCATGGAGATGGATGCTATTGCCGTGAACTATGGCACTGTCGATGCAGCCGTAATGGCGGTAGAGGCCGGGGCAGATCTGGTGTTAATTAGCCATACGGCTAAGCTTCAGGCAGAGGCATTTGAAGCGTTGTTAGCAGCTGTGAGGAGCGGGCGGATTAGCGAGAGACGTATTGATGAGTCGGTGAATCGCTTGTTGATGTACAAGGCGAAGCGTGGTTTGCTGGAGAGTGGAATGGGCGGTGCAGGTGATGATGAAGTGAATATTGTAGTATCGAATGCATCATTGCCAAAGGCATCAAACGCTCCTGCTCTATCCAATTGGTCGGAGCGCAACAGTTCTTTACACCAAGAGGTTGCCCGCCGTATTAGCGAGAATAGTGTCACACTGGTGCGCGATCAGCTGAATATGCTGCCTTTGAAGCCGGAACGCACGCTGGTCATAACGGTTGCCACGTCCGTGACGACAATTGCCGACGAACAGTTGACTCAGACGTTTACCTTGGGCTCAGCCTTATCCATTTATGGTCTGGATATTGTCGATCTGACGGTCACACCCGAGGAAGTCGCCATTCGTTCCGCCCGTCTGCTTCAGGCAGCGGAAGCAGATGACATTCGGCAGATTGTGGTGGGAACCTACAATGCGGGAAGCCCCTCCGGCGATCCACAGTGCAGGCTGATTGGTTGGATACAGCAATTGGGTAAACCACTGGCTGTTGTGGCATTGCGAAGCCCCTATGATCTGCTGGCGCTTCCGGATGCCCAGGTCTATGTAGCGGCTTACGAGAGCCGGCCACTTGCCATGGATAGCGTCGCTCAGGCGCTGATGGGGCGCATTCCTTTTGCGGGGAAACTTCCTGTAACATTAAAGCAGACAGATGATGAAAGAGCGGATGTCTCCTAGGCAGTGATAAGAATATGAGTTAATCTGCCTTTTGCAGGATGAAGAAGAGCTGGATTGTGGGCTGAGCTTATACGGAAGTGTGAGTCGTTAAAATGAAAACATATACAGAGCAAAGAGACGATCCTTTAAAGGACCGTCTCTTTGCTCTGTATAAACGATTGATTATGGATTATTGCAATTGCAGTGCTGCTGCTGTTTTGGCCTCAACTTCATCCACAAGTGAAGTCATGTCCATACCTGCATGGTTGCCGAGCAGGATAATCGTGATATCATCGGACAGATTACGTGAAAAGGCTGTAGCAAACCCGCCACCACTACCGTTGTGGAAGACGGTACGGTTGGTGCCGTTCTCTTTGAGAATCCAGGCGTAGCCATAGTTTTTATCAGAATAAGGCTCATACATCTGTTCAATCGTATCCTGGCTTAGAATCTTGTCTGTATAGAGCGCACGATCCCATTTCAGCATATCGTCCACCGTGGAATAGATGGTTCCTGAACCGGATTGAGACACATAGTAAGGCGCAGTTACCCATGCGTTATTTTCTTGAACAAAACCACTAATCGTATGCACTTTACGGGAGGCCTCTCCCGAATTTTTCATACCAAGTGGTTTCAGTATCGTCTGTTGCACGTAGTCGGCATAACTCATGCCAGATACCTGTTCAACGACGTATGCGAGCAAAACATAACCGCTGTTGCTGTACAGATAGGCACTCCCCGGTTCGAATTTCAGCGTTTTGTGACGAATCTCTTCTACAGTCTCTTCCATAGAAGTTCCTTCACCCCGAACAAATGCGGATGGCAGACCTGAAGTCTGGGATAACAGCATATGCAGCGTGATCTGATCTCCCTTTGGTATACCAGAGATATACTTGGAGATTGGATCTTGCACATTAATCTTACCATCCTCAACCAGACTCAGAATGGACGCGGCCGTGAAGGATTTGCTCAGCGATGCGATTCGGGTCTTCTGATCCGGGCGATTCAGCGTCTGTTCATCGGCAAGTCCGTAGCCTTGTCTTAGCAGAACTTCACCATCACGCGCGATCAGAGCCATACCTGGATAGTTGATCTCGCGCAGATACGTATCAACGCTGGCAACCTCGCTGTTCAGTAGGCTGACTTGATCAGTGACCATATTTACACTCATCTGCCCCGTGGCTGTGCGTTGGACCTTGATGTCTGCCTTGATTGCATTAGCCATAGCCCGGACAGGTACCATCAACGTACCGTTAACGGTACGTGAATTCACACCTGTAGCCAGATCGACCTTGTTTACCTTAATGGAATTACTACCAGCCTGATGGATCAGCTTGTCTCTGCCAACGGTAATGGTAGCCGTCTTGGTGCGATTATCCCATTTCAACGTGCCTTTAACCGATGTGACCACATCCCGCAGTGGGACAAACGTTGAGCCTTTGAATATAAGTGGTGCGTTCTTCCAGGATTGTTGCTCACCATTCACTTCAATGTGAACTGCTTGCGTCGCCTGCGCTGCGGATGCCGTAATACCAGCTTGTCCCAGAATCGGGCCTGCGCACAGGATGAGCGCTAACAGAATGCGGAACATGGATGAATATACCGTGGAAATACGTTGTCTTTCATTTAACTTGCGTAAGATTTGAATCCTCTCCTTCCAATCGTTTCATGAATAGCCAGCTTATGAGCATTGTAAACGATCTCGCGTAGAGGGTCAAAATGATTAAGCGGATATAATCCATATCATCTGATCAGATCATTTAAATTAAATTTGTACTAATTTAGTATCTATACATAATATTTTTACAGCGATTGTCCGATAAAAGGATGGGTGAAGATTATGATGGGGGATAGTTAAAATGAAGAAAAGGATTCGAAATTGGTTTACTTTAACCGTAAAAAAACGCCTGATTGCTGCATTGCTCCTGTTCCTGATAGTACCGAGCATTACCGTGGGATGGTTGTCTTATCAAAAAGCTGCTGACCAGGTTAAAATGGAGATTATTCGTTCCGCACAGGCCAAAACAGAAATGCTTAGTCTGCAGATAAATCAAATGCTGGATATGGAGAAGGATAACGCAGCGCAGATGGCTGCGGGTATTACTTCAAACGATATTATTAATAAATCCCCTGCACTGCAAAGGCAGATGGATCGGATGTCTCAGAATCATAAGGAACTTGGTGTACTTACCGCAGGTGCCGAAGATGGTAGCTGGATGAAGTCCCCTGAATCCGAGGAACAGAATTATGATCCTCGAGAACGTTCATGGTATACGATGGGTATGTCCCAGGATGAACCGGTAATCTCGGATACGTTCCAGTCGGCTTCGACGGGCGAATGGGTTGTGACCGCAGCGGTCAAGCTGGCTGACGGCAAAGGGTATTCGGAGCCAATGTCAGTCTCAATCATCTGAAAGAATCCGTTGATCAGATACGTATTGGTAAAGAAGGAAAACTGTACATGCTGGATAACGGGGGTAAATTCCTGTTCCACTACAATATTGAATCCGGTACACAGTCGGATGAAAGCTACATTAATGAGATGTATACGAAGGAAAGCGGAACGGTGAAGTATACATATGATGGTCACGAAGTGGAAGCTGTGTATTTCACGAATCCGGTGACAGGTTGGAAAATTGTTGGTGAGATGGTTCCTTCTGAAGCAAGTGAAGCCGTAAGGCCTATTTTGATCCGTTCAATTACAATTGTGGCATCTGCATTGGTTGTCGGGTTGATACTGCTTATTTTCATTATCCGCAGCATACACCGGCCATTGCTGCAACTAACTCAGGCAGCATCCAAAGTAAGCGCAGGAGATCTCACCGTTCGGGTAGGTTTGCAGCGCCGGGATGAGTTCGGACAACTTGGGGAAAGCTTCGATACGATGACGACATCACTGCGCAATGTTCTTGGAGAGGTACATGATACGTCCAGCCAGCTGGCCGCATCTTCTGAAGAGCTGATGGCAAGTTCTGAGCAGACATCCAAAGCCACAGAACAGGTGGCCGAACTGATGCAGGATGCAGCTGCAGGAACGACTTTGCAGAACAATAGTCTTGCTGCTACAGGTCAACTCGTGGGCGAAATGTCCATTGGAGTCAAAGAGATCTCATCAAGTGCTGAAGACACCGCTCGTATCGCTCTGGATGCTTCCACCAAGTCGGAAGCGGGTATGGTTACAGTGGAAGAAGCGGTTACCCATATTCAGCAAGTGAATGACGAGAGCAAAGCCATGTCTGTGGTCATTGAGGATCTGCGCGCCAAAAATGAAGAGATTCTTGTGATTGTGGCCGAGATTACAGCCATTGCCAAGCAGACCAACATTCTTGCTTTGAATGCGTCCATTGAAGCTTCAAGAGCTGGCGAACAAGGGCGTGGATTCGCGGTTGTAGCCAACGAAGTGAAGACACTGGCTCACAGTTCAGGCGCTTCAGCCGAGCGGATTAATGAGCTTATGCATGAGATGCAGGAGAAAACCAATGCGGTGCAATCGACTTTTGCCCGTACGGGAGAAGGTATGGTGAAGAGTTCGCAGATGGTTACAGAAGCGGGCGAAGCGTTCCATAACATCCGTACTGCGGTTCAGTTGGTGGCTGCACAAGCTGGAGAAGTATCTGCGGCTTCCCGTCAAATTGATGGTGGCATGAGTCATGTCAACAAGGCAGTAAGTGATACCATGGTTCTGTCGGACAGAATTGCCTCTGGAACGGAAGATGGATCAGCGGCGGCTCAAGAGCAGTTGGCTACAATGGAAGAGGTTGCAGCTTCTTCGGCAGCGTTGTCACGTATGGCTGAAGATCTGCAAAGCATGATTGAACGGTTTAAGTTGTAACAGGGATTGATATGAGACTGCAGGGTTGCGACCTTGCGGTCTTTTTTCTGTTGAACAAGGGGTATCCATTATGTCTTCAAACACAGCATCCTTTTCCGTTATATTGACATATAATAAACAAAATTATATTATGTCTATATATAAACAAACAAAATTATAAAATAATTAATTAGTATACAGTTGGATGACCATACAATGATAAAAAGGAGCTTTTACATGAAATCATCGGAATCCTGGTTGCAAACAGCTTCATTGGAAGAGATCAAGCGTGGTTATATGGAGGAGGGTCTCGCCTATATATGTGTCTGCTGCGGTTACAGGACGGAAGCGGGGATTATCTACCCTGAAGAAGGAGTGCTCTATGAGGCAGCCCGTTATATGCGAGTGCATATTGAGAAGGTTCATGGATCGGTATTTGAGTATTTGCTGGAGCTGGATAAAAGCGTAACCGGATTGTCTGATGTCCAGCGTGGATTGCTGGCCCAGTTTTATGAAGGAAAGAAGGATGCTGAAGTACAGAAGGCCCTTGGTATCGGGAGTGCCTCCACGATCCGTAATCATCGGTTTGTATTAAAGGAGAAGGAACGACAGGCCAAGATATTCTTGGCATTAATGGAACTGCTCAAAAGCAAGGATACCCAGGCTCCAGCCGAATGGGTGTCACCGGTGACAAGACATGGACATACGATCCATCCGAACTCATTTGATATTACAGAACAGGATCGGGAAAAGGTGCTAAACAAGTATTTTCCAGAGGGTAACGGAGGTCCGCTGACGACGTTTCATATGCAGCAAAAGCATAAATATATCGTGCTCACCGAAATTGCCAAACGATTCGAGACAGAGCGCAAATATTCCGAGAAACAGGTCAATGAGCTGTTGAAGGAAGTTAATGATGATTACGTGGAAATACGGAGGTATCTCATCGACTATGGTTTGCTGGAACGTGAGCCAGACGGCAGTCAGTATTGGCTGGGAAGCCACACAGATCAACAGAGCGCCAAAGTTGGAAAACAGGAGCGCAAAGAAAAGGGGGAGCAGGAGAAGATGAATCGTCGCAAAGAATTGCAGGAACAGGCCAAAGAAGTTAAAACGGAAGCGGGCGTCTACCAGATTCGGAATGAACGTAACGGTAAAGTTTATATCGACAGCACACTGAACCTGAAAACCATTAACGGACAACGGTTTATGTTACAGATGGGTAGCCATCTGAATCGAAGATTGCAGGCTGAATGGAATGAATATGGAGAGACTGCGTTTGTGATCGAGGTGCTGGAGACATTGAAACAAGACGATAACCCGTATTACGATTCCAAAGATGCACTCGCCAAATGTCTGAATCGCTGGTTTGAACAGTTAGAGCCCTATGGAGATCAAGGGTACCACGGAGATAAAAAGCAATCGGTTTAACTCCGTTATTCCGGACCAAACCCTCTTATTCAAGCGAATGCATAGAATTGCTTAATTTTCTCAGGCTTCAGGGATCATCATGAGTTCGAATAATTCTATTGTGCAGTTGGGCAGCTGTAGAGGCTGTACTCGGAGGTATTGTTGTAGAAAGCATCTCGCTAGCATCCGTTGGTTTGCTTGGTGGAGCTTTGGTTGCCATTGGACTGATCCCGGCTATTATTTCATTGTCCCTGCGTCGCCGATCTGCAGCTGCGGAACGAAATGGAGCGTAAAGTACCTTCTTTCTCAGAAATGAAAATACCGCCTGAGCGTTGTTGAATAACGCTCAGGCGGTATTTTCATACTCATGGAGAACATTGCATTGCGTTTTTTAAGTGCAGCATACCGTGATAGTTCATTCAGACGCCCCAAATACAAGTTCACCCTATGGGAAGTCAGTTGTGCACCTCGAACGAATGACTACACGGTAATGTCTCCGCACCAGCGAGTGATTCCTTCATTTATGGTTTGCATTGGATTTGGATCGGATAGAGGAATCGCCCAGGCAATATGCCCATCCGGCCGAATAAGCGCCGTGTGGACGTCGTTCCAATCCGCGTCAGCCTCAGCCAAAGAGGCATGTACAACTTGAAGGTTGTTATACGATTCCCATTGATCGCTATTCTGTTCATTAGAATGGAAATGCAGCAGAAGAAAAGTACCTTTGTGTAGTAACGGATAGGCGTTGATCAATTGCCCGTCTTTCAGCTTTAAGCTTAGATCCTTAAAACGTTTCCCATTTAAAGGATGGGGAGGCGCTTCGGCGTCTGGAGCATAATGTACATCCATTGCGGAAACTTGTGCGGCGATTTGATAATTTGCCTCCGGTATTTGAATCAGTTTAGCTAACATGCTTCGAAGTTCAGTGATAGGGGAGTCACGTCCAGAAGCAAGGTTTGGACCTCGGTATTCCGGAGCAAGGCCGTATTCCATGGAAAGCGTTCGGCATGATAACTGTTCAATAGCCAGTCCGGAGCCCAGCCTTTGATTGCTCCTGCAAGCTTCCAGCCTAAGTTCATCGCTTCTTGTAAGCCAACGTTCATTCCCTGTCCACCAGCGGGAAAATGAATGTGCGCCGAATCTCCCGCCAAGAACAATCGACCATTCCGATATCGTCCCGCTTGCCGCGTCGCATTTCCGAAACGGGACATCCATTTCACATCGTTCAATCCCAGGTCGCTTCCGGTCGTACGGATGAGCGATGAACGAAACTCTTCCAATGTAACGGGCTCATCCTTAGAGATGTTACTTCTCTCCATATCGATCATCAAGACCCGATACATATGATCATTGATCGGCATGATGCTGACCAATCCTTTTTCTGTAATCCGGGATATGACACTCATAGGAGCCAAATCAGATAGAATGGCATCCCCAGAATTGCCGTGAAGGTCGCATCTGTACCTTCAAATGATATATTTGCATGCTTGCGAACCAAACTTCTGGCTCCGTCTGTACCTACCACATAAGCTGATCTTAACGTTGTTTCTCCATGAGGTCCTGCGATCTTAACGTCAACCCCATCCTCATCCTGGTGTACAGATAGAGCCTCAACCTCTCTCCAGACCTCTGCACCAAGGCTAAGCGCCCATTCCTCCAGCACCTTCTCCGTCTCACTCTGCGGTAAAAATAGAGTGTGATTGGAAGAGGAATCCAAAACGGTGAAATCCAAAGGAGCTTCTAATCCGGCGAAATGTCCTCTCGAAAGTAAGCGGCCTTGACTGATTAATTGTGATTTCACTCCACGCATATCTAATATTTCAAGAGTTCGAGGATGTACGGTAAGCGCGCGTGAATAAGGGGTTGTCTCTTTTAATCGCTCAATGACGCAGACCTTTACACCGGCTAATGCCAATTCCCCAGCCAGCATCATGCCGACAGGTCCGCCACCAATCAGGATGACTTCATATTTCATATCAAAACCCTCTTTTCTTATACATTATGGGAAAATCACGATAGCGTCTATTTCGATAAGCCATTCAGGATCGGCTAGTGCTTGAACGCCTATATACGTACTTGCTGTCTTCGGCCAGTTAGGGCCAAACACATGAAATCCTGCCTCAAAAATAATCGAAATCAATTCCGGGTTGTGGTTTACAACAAAAATATTCATTTTTACAATGTACAAGGGATCCGCTCGCACGGCTTCCAATGCATACTTAAGGTTGGTGAACACTTGAATCGCTTGCGCGTAATAGTCCCCTGAACCGACCAATAATCCTGTTTCATCTACAGAAACCTGACCTGAGATGAAAGCCAATTTGGAGGCAGTAGTCACCACGACATGAGAAATTACAGATGTAACCTTATCCGTCAAGGTCTTCGGATTTACGACTTCCATAGGCAGGTATGCTCCATTTCCATATTTTATAAATTTCCTCTTGAAAAGTGGACAAGTATTTCCGTCAAACCTCCTTCATCAATTATTGTTTCGTTAGAACTTTTTTTATTGCCTGTTAAAACAAGTGTGATGAAAATTATATATAATTTTAGTTTCATACGAAACAATATAATTTTACTTAGTTTCTATTTACCATGTCAACCCCAATCCCAATATGGGTATGCCCATATGTTTCTCAGAGAACAATCTATGATATAATAAAACAAATAAGTCGAGGAGCCAGCATAATGATGGATACTGCCAGTAAAAACAAAACGGCCATTCATGAATTTTTCGTTCAGTTTCTTGAGCAAAAAGAGCAATATGAAACCCGAATAACTGCCTCATACCTGGAGGATATCCGGAAGCATATTGAATCAGAATTCAGCTTGAATATGACGGAACTGCACACCATTGCATGCATCGGAGAGCAGGAGCCGATCAATCTCACTTCCATCGCGGAGAGAATCAATTTAAGTAAAGGAAATACCTCCAAGATCGCAAATAAATTACTAAAGGCAGGTTGGGTGCGAAAATCCCAGTTCAACGACAACAAAAAGGAAGTGTATTTTCGGCTAACGCCTATCGGCAAAAAGCTATTTGCTGCTCATGATGAGCTTCATACGAAGGAAAAGCAAAGAATGTACGAATTTTTGGAAAGATATAACGAAAGCGAGCTCGAATTTATTAAACGGCTGTTTGGAGATATGGTGGACTTCTATCGGTAACGTACCCAATAAATTGTTGTACATAGGTTAGACATCAATAACAATTGGGGATACAGTTCAAGTGGGAGGCTGCTTATAATTAATTCATCGGGCGGTCTATTAAAGTGAAGAACTGACAGAAAACAAGACATGCACAAAGTATGCAGAAAACAAAGGAACCGAGGGCAAGAATATTACACGCTTAACCTCGTCCGCAAAATGCAATATTTTAGCGAAGTATTGATCTCAAGTTGAAACACGTTGGTGAACACATCGATGATGCTCATCAGGAAGAAGAAGCGTCCTTCGCCTTCGATCCAGCCATATTTCACGTCCTATCATTACCAAAATCCCCTCTGCCAACGTGATGGCAAAGGGGATTTTGATGTTACAGACTATTTATTAAATAAGTTGGACTAATCTTCTGTACGAAAGCAGCGATTGGAAGGTTATTCTGTCATCGTAGTGTTAGTGTAAACAATCTTTAGTTCAACGATTACAGCTTGAATTGTTCCACCAGCTTCTGCAGCTTGTGAGCCAGATGGGCAAGGGAATCAGCAGAGGATGATATCTCCTGCATGGAAGCCACTTGCTCCTCCGTAGCAGCAGAGATGTTCTCCGTTCCATCGGCATTGGTTTCCGATATGGCGTGGATCTGATCAATGGATTGCACCACTTCGGCTGTACTTGCAGACATCTGTTGTGAGGCGGCTGCAATGTTCTCAAGCTGATGATTAACGACCCCGACGGCCTCACTAATCTGGGCAAAAGCTTCATCTGCAAACTGAACGGCACGAATGCCGTTGCTTACATCCTGTTGCCCGATCTGTACACTGTGGTTGGCCATTGAAATCTCCTGTTGAATCGCTCCGACCATCTCTACAATCTTCTGGCCGGACAGGCTGGATTGTTCCGCGAGCTTGCGGACTTCGCTGGCAACTACGGAGAAGCCACGTCCATGCTCTCCTGCACGTGCTGCTTCTATAGAAGCATTGAGAGCAAGCAAATTGGTCTGTGCAGCGATATCTGTAATGACAGATACCATCTCACCAATGGATGTGGAATGCTGTTCAAGTCGTCCAGCAGTATCTGCCATACCTTGCACAAAGCGACTGACAGAACTCATCTCCGATACGGCCGTCTGCATTGTGGCATTCCCTTTATCCGCGAGCTCACTTGCTTGCATGGCAGCTTCGGATACTTGCTGTGTGCTGTTCGTTACCTGTCCCACACCTCCAGCAAGCTCATTCATCTGCAGCGCTGTATGTTTCAGGCTGCTTGCTTGTTTCTCAAGTCCGGCTGCGGATTCTTCCGTGATCAGGGCGACTTGCTCTGTTGCTTTGGTTGTCTCCGATGAGTTGACTGCCAATTGTGTGGAAGAGGCGGTTAACTCGTCAGCCGTGTGTCGCACGTCCTGAATAACGGTTCGCAGGGATTCACTCATTTTATTGAAGCTGGTGCTCAGCTTGCCGAATTCATCCTGTCCTAATACAGCAACCTCGATGGTCAGATTACCATTACTAATTTCGTCAGATGCCTTCACCAAGCGATTCAGTGGTTTGGTGATTGATTGCACAATCCAGAAAATAATGATGGAGCTTACCGCAATTGCAATCGCTATAACAATAAGTGTGGTGTATAGGATCGGACGGACAGATGCCGTCACTTCCCCACTGTCGATGACACCAACCACGGTCCAGCCTGTCGTTTCATTGGTGGAAAAAAGGCGTGTTCCTGGTTTCCATTTAGTGTATAGGTCAGACTTCCGTTTTTCTGTGCAAAAATATCTTTATAGGGTGCCATGGTTCCTTCGGTCCCCGGTTTTTCAGTAGGATGTACAATGATTTTATTGGCATTATCAATGATATAGATATAACCCTTCTCGCCAATCTTGGTGGAATTAACCGTCTTCGAGAGGGCTTCAAGCGACAGGCTGACAGAGACGACACCATGGCCATCCGCTGAGGTCTGAGCTACCGAAGCAACAACATTGCCGGTATTGCTTGATAAGTAGGGGGTGATTACGGTAGGGACATCTTTATTCTGCGTAGCAGCCTGATACCACGGGCGTTCGCGCGGGTCATATCCTTCTTTGTTCACCGCAGTTACAGGGGAGTTAATATACACGCCTTGATCGGTACCGATGGAGGCAAGTTCCACGTCATCATGGGTTTCCTTATACGCGTCGAGCAAGGTACGGGTGGTATCTGTCTCGTCACCCTGATTGGGTCCGACATTGCCTGCATCCAGCTGACTTGCCAGGAAATCAACATTTTTGCGTGTTGCACCAATGATCTGGTCAATGGTCTGGTTGAGCACAGTAACATTGCTAATTGCGTTTTCATACATTTTCTCTTCAACCTTGGCATCGGCTGTTTGAAACGAGATAATGCCCAGACTGATTGTGGGAATGAGTAGTACGATGGCAAATGACAAAATCAATTTCTCTCTCATCTGCAGCGTTCTTTTAGCCCCTTGTTTACGAATCTTCTTCATACACATTCCCCTCTGTGTCATCCAACCATTTCCCTGGTGGATATATCCAATCTGGTAAAGTTTCCAACATTTCCAGAAGTTTCTGGTGCTATCGTATGACAAAATTCGAGTTTATTCAACATTATTTATGCGTTTTGCGAAAATATTTTTTTGATTTTGTAGGTATTTAGGATTACATCTGTTCTATAAAAAGTAATCTGTCTCTCCCTTAGTGCAAATCTTGTGGTATATTTCTGAATTAATGTGAAGTGAATTTTGCAAAATGTGAAATCCATAAGGCATGTACCTGGTCATGTTGAATACACAAAGAAGTTGTTTTCATGAAGAATGGATCTGGATGGATCTACATCCATATATATCGGTTTATAGGGACAGAAATTGGAGAGGGGTTGTACGGAAGTTGGACCAAAGTACACTACAGATATCTGGACAGGAGAACATGGAAGAGGTCCAGGATCAGGCTACATTCATGCAGGGGGTCAAAGATTGTATCCCAACCCTGCTTGGTTATTTGAGTATTGGGTTTGCGGCGGGTGTCATTGAAATGACCGCAGGTCTGAGTCTGGCGGAAACAGCACTGCTCAGCCTGATTTTATATGCAGGATCGGCTCAGTTCATTGCAGCAGGCATGCTCGCATCGAATGGGTCAGCAGTAGCCATCATGTTCACCATATTTTTTGTGAATCTTCGCCATTTGCTGCTCAGTGCAGCTGTATCGCCGTATTTTCGGCATCTGACCCCGCTTAAAAATATGTGGATTGGTTCATTGCTTACCGATGAGTCTTTCGGCGTGGCAATGACACGTGCGATTGGCAGAGAAAGGCTCAGTGAACGCTGGATGCACGGTCTAAATATTACCGCATACCTGAACTGGTTCGTGGCTAATATGGCGGGAGCATACTTTGGACGCTGGATTACCAACCCGGAACGGCTGGGTCTGGATTATGCCCTGCCAGCGATGTTTATCGGACTGGTTGTACTGCAGTTGGTGCATCGTAAAAACAAAAAAATACACATTAATGTGGCTATTATCGCCGTGGTCTGTGTAATCTTCGCCAGCATGGCTTCACTTGGCAGCATGAGTGTCATTGTAGCTGCGGTCATTGCGGCAACGATGGGAGTGTTCATGGAACGATGGAAGTAAGATGGGATGTATTCTGGATTATTATGGGATCGGCGCTGTTAACATTTATCCCGCGTGTACTGCCACTGATGCTGTTCAGCAAGATACAGATTCCAATGTGGTTGTTACGCTGGCTGGAATATGTACCCGTAGCGGTCATGGCAGCGCTGATTGGTCAGGAACTGTTCATGTCGGACAACCAGTTGGTGCCGATTATGCACAATGCAGCTCTGTGGGCATCCCTGCCTACGATTGCAGTCGCTATCTGGACACGCAGTCTGCTTGGAACCGTATTGGTCGGTATTGTGGCTATGATGATACTGCGATATTGGATCGGATAGTTGAACTAAAGAATATTTACACTAACCACTTCGATGAAAGAACAACCTTCCGATCACTGTTATCCCCAGATTTTTTAATTCACTTTTATAAAGGTGAAAATCTTGTGATAAGCGTATGCTTCCGATGAAGCTTTCTTTCAGAAAGCTTTTAGTCGAGGTTTATGCTTTCGAAGTAGCTTTCTTGCAGAAAGCTTGTAGCTTCGCTTCTTCAGGTTCTTTCTGTCCTCTACGTTCTCGTGTAAATGGCTAGTTCAACTTATATAGGTTGTATTGTAATATCCGGTAATTCCTTTGCCTGATCGGTTAATACTGTTCTATAGAGGACAGATAGCCTATCTGAGCGAAGGGAGCTGGATTCATGAGTGAACTTAAGCGCAAGCTGTTAATTACGGGAGCTGCCGGAGTGATTGGTCGCAGTCTGCTGGAGGGGCTGAGAGCCAAGGGTGCGTATGACATCGTTGCAGCTGATTTGCGTGAAGACGAGGAAGCTGGCATTGTAGCCATGGATGTGACCGATGGGGAACGCCTGAAGGAACTAATGCAGGGGTTCACACCGTTCTGCACATTGCATGGGCCAAGGATGAGGAAGATTTTCTGGGCAAAGTTCTGCCGATCAATGTAACTGGAGCCTACCATGTGTATGAAGCAGCACGGTTGAATGGTGTTCAGCGGGTGATCTTTGCAAGTTCCAACCATGCGACAGGCTTCTATCCTACAGGTGAAGATATTGAAGTGGATGACCCTTACCGACCGGACAGCTTCTATGGACTTAGCAAATGTTATATTGAACTGCTGGGACGTTATTACGTTGACAAATATGACCTGTCCTCATTCAACATTCGGATTGGAAACTTCTCAGGTGATACATACCCGCACTCGGAGCGCTCGGCTCATATCTGGATCTCACCAAGAGACATGGTCCAGCTCGCTGAGTGCTGTATTGAAGCGGATTCGGATATGAAGTATCTGAATCTGTACGGGACTTCAGCGAATACAGATAATTACTATGATATTGGCTATCTGGCGCAGAAGATTGGATACCATCCACAGGATGATGCAGCCGAGTTGTGGGAAGAGGCAAAGCTTAGAGGCGTACCCGACAAACAGGATGAGACAGCCTATCAGGGCGGAGGCCATGTGGAGAAAGAACCAAAGGATTCATAGATGGGCATCTATATAAGATGAATTAATCATTTATACGATAACAGCGATTGGAAGGTTGTTCTGTCATCGTAGTGTCAGTGTAAATATATGTAGTTCAACTTATATAGTGATGAAAACGCTATTTTCTATTTTAGCCGAAGGGGATAAAATGGAGACTGAGGTGTTCAGTGTTTCCATTTTGCACAAGAGGAAGGAACGATTTCAATCATGAGTACAAGTCCATCCGTTATATTGTTTCAAGGAGACTCGATTACAGATGGGGAAGATCACGCAATGATGATCCGAATCATTTTCTCGGACACGGATATGCGTATCTGATCTCCAGCAAACTGGGTATGGAACTGGCGGGCAAGCATAAAACGTTCTATAACAGGGGCATCAGCGGGGATCGGGCATCCGATCTGTACGCACGCTGGAATGAGGATACAATTAGTCTAAAACCGGACCTGATCAGCATCCTGATTGGGGTTAACGATGCCTGGCGCACGATGAATGGTGAACCTAGCGGGGTAACGGATCGTTTCGGACGGGCGTATCGCCATTTGCTCGAAGAAACACGGGAAGTGATGCCGGATACGGGGATGATTTTGATGGAGCCGTTTATTCTGAGAACCGGAGCGACCGTGGAGAAATGGGAAGCCTGGGAAGAGTATATCGGTCAATATCAGAAACTGGCTCAAGGTCTTGCTGAAGAATTCGGCGCGGTGTGGGTGCCATTGCAGCAGACGTTTAATGATGCTCTGAAGCAGGCGGATGCAGCCTACTGGTTGTGGGATGGCGTACATCCAACCGCAGCAGGTCATGAGCTGATTGCACGCCAATGGTTGTCTGTTGTACAGAATTCTCCGCTTGCAATTGTGTAACAACAACAGCGGACAGTTACGATATAGGCAGCAGCATTAAAGGTATTCCGGATTAGTTGAGGATATAAGATAGTTAAGAATATCAGATACCCATAAAAAGCCTGTGGTGACAGGCAGAATGTAACGGAGAACCTGACGAAGGTTCTTCGTTTTTTTGTGTTGGGAAGGAGAAGGACGTAACATCGTGGAAAGGGTTCTAATGGATAATTCTTCAAAAGTGCTATCATATCCGGTAAAATGAAATCGATTACATTATAATGTTGATATGACAATCCATTAACGAAGAGTGGTGAATCCAGTGGAAGATTCCATTCACGAAGTCGAAAATGAAAATATAAACCAACGAGGAACTGAGAGCAGAGCATTGAGATCCTTAAGTGCCGACAGACTCTTAGAGAAGTTATCCCGGCCTGAATTGGCTACGTTATACACAGACTTGAAGGCTTACGGTGAACGTGCCTTGAAAGAACCGATGCCTTCCTTGTCGTTCCGTTTATATCGACAGTTCAGCGATACGGGTGAGCGCAAAGCATATGAGCAGACTTATTTCGATCGAAGAGGCAGACTTGCTACTGTGGCGATGCTCGCCTTGGACACGGCTAGGCCGGATGCACTGCAAGCGCTGGAAGAAATGTTGTGGGACGTGTGTGGTGAGTATACGTGGTGTTTGCCCGCGCATTTGGGTACGGGCGAGATCAACCAGGTGGATGGAAACATCGATCTGTTCGCCGCAGAGACGGTACATATGCTGGCCGAGATTGTGAACATTCACACCGAGCGGCTGGATCGCCTTGTCATAGAGCGGGTAAGGTCTGAAGCAGAGAGGCGAATTTTCACCCCGCTTTACCGGGAGCAACGGAAGTTCCACTGGCAGACAGCGGATCACAACTGGTCGGCGGTCTGTGGTGGCTGCTGTGGCATGGCTGCATTGTTGCTGCTCGAGGATGAGTTCACACTACAGGAATCGATCTCCCATACGGTCAGCTGTATGAACGCATTCTTGAGCGGATATGGCGAGGATGGCGGCTGTGCCGAAGGCATTGGATATTGGGTATATGGATTCGGTTATTTCACCTATTATGCCGAGATGCTTCGTGAGTACAGTGAGGGCGAACTAGATCTGCTGACGGGTTCCAAAATAACAGCTATCGCAGCCTTCCCGCTGCGAGTTCATCTGTCGGGCGGCACATATGTGAATTATTCGGACAGTTCCGAACAGGAAGAGATCCCTTCCGGATTGCTTTCCCTGCTCGCATCCCGAGTTGGGTTGCAGGTGGATTTGCCGCTTCATATTCCACTGCTTACTTATGATCCCTGTCATCGCTGGGCTCATCTATTGCGTAACGTGATGTGGAGCGATCCGGCAGTATACGGTGATGAAGGTGCCTCTGCGCAGGCTGAACGGGGATTTATTTTTCAAAATCTGGGCTGGATGATTGCAAAAGGCTCGCTTGATTCTCCAGATACAAAACGTACAAACAGCACACCCCTTCATGTGGCTATTTCCATTAAAGGTGGGCATAACGATGAACCTCACAACCATAATGATCTGGGGCAGTTCATTATCCATTGTGGTGGTGAGAATATTCTGTGTGATCCAGGAGCAGGCTTGTATACCCAAGCGTATTTTGCGCCAGGCAGAGAGCAACTGTTCCACATCTCATCATCCGGGCATAACGTTCCGCTCATTGAAGGCCAAGAGCAAAGCTCCGGTCGGCAAGCGCAAGCCCATGTGTTAGAGGCAAAGCTGGCAGAGGATGGCGGTGAGCTGAATACAACATTGGATCTGACATCCGCATATTCTGGAGCTGTTTCACTGGCTCGTTATACGCGCCAATTTCATTGGAAGATGGCTTCTGGGGGTAGCAGGAATGGAGCGGAATTGCGTCTCATTGACCGTTTTCAATGGAAGAACAGGATGGTGTCTTCGGCTGATCGATCATCTTCGGTGGATAATTCAGATTCACATGCAGAGTTTTCAAGTGTTGTTGAACGATGGATGAGTAGAGTACAGCCTGAAGTGGTGAAGAGCGGTAATCTTCGCTGGCAAGGTGTACATGGAACGGTCCATATGACGTATGATGCGAACCAGTGGCAAGTCCTTACGGAGGCAATAGACACAGTTGATCATGATAATGTACCAGTCAAATTCTATCGAACGTCACTATCATGGACAGGTGTGATTAATGAGACTGATGTTCGGATAGAAAGTTCTGATCTGATTGAAACGGTATGTGAGGTACACTTCAGCATTGAACCGAAAAATGGGAGAAACCGAGGTGAGCATACGTGAGTAAATATACATCTGCGTCCACATATCCATGGAAAGACGAACTCGAACGTTACCGTTCATTGGCAGAGCAAGCGGGCCCTCCTCCGGCAGACGGCTGGAATAGGGAGCGCAAGTTGGCACTTGTTGAGAGTGTTGTTCGCGCTTACACGCCATATCAGGACAGCCAGGGTGCAATTATCGACCCGTTCTCGGGTGTGGAGAGATATTATTCTACACCGGCCTATGCGATGGCTGCGGCAGTTCTGGTTGATGCGGGACGTACAGATCTGCTGGATTCCGCAGCGGTAGCCCTGTCACAGAGCATTGATGCCGTGGTCAAAGGTAGCACACCTGACAATCACCCTGATTTTTTTCCGATACTTATGATGAGAGCTTATATGTTGTTGAAGTCACATCTGCCTGAACAAGCACAGATCTGGGCTGAGGCGCTCAAGACAATCGATCCTGAACAAGATTATGTATTTACGATGAGCAAGATGAACAATCCCAATCGCATGATCAACTGGAACGCGATTATGATCTCTGGCGAATACCTGCGGTGGCGTGAACAGCTGGCGAGTGAGGATACAAGGTGGATGGATCGTTATCTGGAAGCCTATCATGTACCTCGATTTACGGCACTTGGATTATATCAGGATGGACCGCTGGATCGACCGAATTGTCCATTTTCCTATGATATTGCCACCCGTTATCACCTTGGGTTGATGCTTGAAGCTGGTTACGATGGAACCACTGCCGATACGTTACGTGAACAGCTGCGCCATGGTGCCTTCAGCTCGCTACTGACGCTCTCACCGCTAGGTGAGATTCCACCGCGTGGTCGCAGCTCCCAGCATCAGTGGAATGAAGCTGCCGCAGCTTATGTATGCTCCACACATGCAACGCAGGCTCTGGAGGCGGGAGATCCGGTGATGGCGGGTGCTTTTGCACGTGCGGCCAATCGGTGTTTTGCTGCTGTTGAGCGCTGGAAGATGGATGATGGACGTTTGAAAATCGTGCGCAATGAATACTCGCCAGAAGATCGGCACGGGTATGAAATCTATACCAACCACACCTGTTACAACCTGTGGACGGCAGCAGCGCTGGCCCACGCTTGTCTCAGTGATCCGGGAGATGATGTGGGCGAAGTGTACCTTCCTTCCG
The DNA here is from genome assembly GCA_022836915.1 of Paenibacillus sp. OVF10. Classification (GTDB taxonomy): domain Bacteria; phylum Bacillota; class Bacilli; order Paenibacillales; family Paenibacillaceae; genus Paenibacillus. The sequence continues at coordinate 1,073,758 of CP094668.1, forward strand.
AGGTGGGCAGTAGGGTTTTGCAGACGGATGGGTGGTTCGAAACTGTGATTGCTTCCATACCTGGTCAGCAACTGGTATTACACACGGCGATGAATGATCCGTATACGATTCCTGGTTTGGTACGGATTCAGCAGATGGGGTTACCTGGTCTGATTGGTCCGTCCGCTGCCAGCCATGTGCAGGCCGGATTTACGGAATTTGCAGAAGGGGCGGTCCGTCCGCTCAGCTACTGTCCTGCCTGGAAGTCACCAGATGGGGTATGGCACAGTCTTGCAGAGGGGATTTCATCCGGTGGTGCATATGATCGTGACATTGGATTAGACCCTGCTCAGGGAGGAGGGTCAATAGTGTATGAGAAGGTGGACCATGATACCCGGAATCAAGTGGAACAGCACCTGGCGGAAAGAGCGTCAGAAGATGGCGTAAATGCCTTGGAGAATGCTTTTGCCGTGACATGGGTCGGTCCATTACCCGGAATTGAAACATTGCGTACCCATTATGTGCAACAGGCGGATGTGCTGACTATAACGTATGAATTCGAAGGTGAGATTGCGGCGGCGGGTGCACTCATTCCATTGATGTTCCATGATGGTCGTGAACAGGCGGTAATTACCCATGCGGATCATAGCGTACGAACGGAGTATCGAGGAGCATATGTAGAATCTACAGCGCTGGATCAGGAAGCCATTATTCATCTGGAGGAACAGGCTGTGGCTTCACGTAATGGGTTGCTGAAGGAAGCGCGGATTGAAGTGAACGGAGCACGTAGTCTGTCATTTACGATCCGATTGGGCGAGGTTGCACATGAAGGTGTTCAGGTCGAGGATCATTAGATCTCGAAACATCTCGAATCATAGTTAAAAGTGTTATTCGTGGATGATTAGTGATATTTAACGGATAGATATAGTAGTTACGGCGTACGACGCTATAGATAAGTTGAGGATGAGCTGGAGCATCAAGAACGGTGTCCGGTATTGAATCGAGGAGGGATATGTTCATGAACACATCAACGTCGGTAAAATGGCTCGAGGAAGCGTGGCAACAGGGAGCTGCCAAGACAATTCGGAATGCAAAGCGGATCAAGGATACTTTTCCACACATTGCTCCGCAGGGGACGTATGACCGGAATGATCCGGAATGGTGGACAGCAGGTTTCTGGCCTGGATTGTTATGGCTAGTCTATGGGGATACGCCGGAAAGTGAAGCGGTCGCTCCGTTACATCGCATTGCCGAAAGCTGTGAGCGGCAACTGGAGGGTTGTCTGCGTGATCCCGAATCGGTCGATCACGATCTGGGGTTCATCTGGCTGCTTAGTGGCGTAGCCAACTACCGCCAGACGGGCAGCATGGATGGACGGCGGCGCGGCATGCTTGCCGCCAACCTGCTCGCTGCCCGCTTCCACGTGCGCGGTGAGTTCATCCGCGCCTGGAACTTCAGCTCGTCAGCAATGGATACGCGCGGCGTAGCCATCATTGACAGCATGATGAACCTGCCGCTGCTCTACTGGGCATCCGAGCAGAGCGGCGACCCTCGCTTCCGCTGGCTGGCGGAAGCACATGCGGACACCGTGGCGCGCGAATTCATCCGCGCTGACGGGTCCATCTGCCACGTGGTGGAGTTTGATCCACACACGGGGCAGAAGTTGCGAGAGCATGGCGGACAGGGCCATGCTCCAGGTTCCGCTTGGGCGCGGGGCACCGCCTGGGCGTTGCATGGGTTTGCGCTGTCTTTCCGGTATACGGGCGAAGCCCGATATCTGGAGACAGCGGAGCGTGCGGCCGATTTCTTCCTCGCCATGCTTGGCGAAGAGATCGTGCCGGTGTGGGATTTCCGCGCACCTGCGGAGCATCAGGTGGCGTGGGACTCGTCCGCTGCGGCGATTGCAGCGAGCGGGTTGCTTGAGCTGGCGAAGCTATCGCCACGCGGGGAAACCTATGCTGCCGCGGGAGAACGTATCGTCCGTGGGTTGCATGAGCACTATAGCTCCGGCGACTCGGCAGCGGAAGAAGGTCTGATCATGCAGGGAACGGTGCATTACCCGGAAGGGCGAGGGTTGAATGTGCCGATTATATACGGCGATTATTTCTATATGGAAGCGCTGGCGAAGCTGCGTGGACATGCGGGGTTATTTTAAAAAAGAATTGAGAACTATGCACAAGAGGAACTGAAGGTGAGAACTGATCAGTAGGGTCGTATTCGTGTTATGAGCCTTCGAGTTATTTCATTGGATTCAACCAATAATCAGTTATATATTCAGTATTTAATTGTCAGTAGCATCATTAGCAAACCATCATCACCTGTCCGCATAAGGCTGTCTCCAGTATCAGGAACGATATCCCTTCTATTGGAGACGGAGTATACCTAAGCTTGAGCTTTGAATAGACAAATCAAGGTGAGCGGACAGGCGGATGGTGTACATATTCGAAGGAAGACAAAAGAATATCTGGCATATGGTTATCTCAATCTTATGGGTCCAGTTGGGTGCAGCCATAGCTATGCTCTACTGAAAGAATCGATTTTCACTTCGAAGGCGTACGTCTCAGGATGACAAAGTCGGCAGAAGATTGATCTGGATAACGCTGCGGAATAATCTCATGAACTTTGAAATCAGGGTAGTCGAAGAGATATTCGAACAGATTACGGTCCTGGATTGTATCAATCCCCGGATTGCCGTTTTCTTTCAAACGGGTGTAAAGCACCACCCATGCTGTTGAGGAGTGCAGAATATCATAGAGGGTATTGCGAAAATCTGTTTCATCCGTGATGTGATATAACACATCCAGACAGACCGTCAGATCGGCTTGCAGGAAACCTCGGTTAATCCATAGGCCTGGTGTATACAGCATGAAGCTCTTGGAAGAATCCTTGGCAAATTGGGAAGCACAACGCTTTACTGAAGAAGCCGCTACATCCACGCCCAGGTAGTCCTCATAATTCATGTATTGCAACTGGTTGCCATCCCCACATCCAAACTCAATGACACGATGAATACCTTCACGTTGAATCAGTCCATTCACGACCTCGGCCTTAAATTCAGCCAAAACCCCGTATGAACCCCTCCCAGAAGTTTCACCCGAACGATATGTTTCCTCCCAATACCCGATGTAATCAAAAGGCTGACGCATTATGTTTCCTCCAATCCTGTTAAAAGAAGTTCAAGACAGTCAATATACATAGGTATGCGCAATATTTGCAGGTATGATCGGTTGAAACAGGAATAGAAGATAAATTAATTTCCATAGAATTCCCTGAAAATTTCCTGAAAGTCTAAACATCTGGAAAGGACTTGCCGACATAAAACATAAGGAAAAAAATGATGATAATCGGGGGAAATGATGTTAAAGCCAAGATTGACCAAGTACATGGTGATGATGCTGGTGTTGATGCTGAGTATTTCCAACGTAGGCTTGGCCGCTGCGGCAGACAAAGAACTGTCCAAAATTGTGGTTTCCAAGAATGAAATGTCGCTCGAAGTTGGTGATTCCAGTTCCGTTACAGTGACAGGTGTATATTCTGATAATACATCGGCAAACGTAACGATCAGTTCATCCTGGAGTACCAGTGATACTTCGATAGCAACTGTATATAATGGCGCAATTACAGCCAAAAAGGAAGGTACAGCGACGATTACCGCAGCTTACCAGGGTCAAAGTCAAACCGTTCAAGTAAAAGTAACGAAGAAGGTCAAAGCCCTTTCGAAAAACGTGCAAAGTCTGGATTTGCGCACGGGAGATACAAAAGAAATTATTTTGACAGCAACGTATAGTGACAATGAAACAAATAATGCAGCAGCAAGTACCGCTGAATGGTCTACCAGTGATGAGAAGGTTGCTACCGTTGTGAATGGTAAAGTAACTGGACAAAGCGCAGGTACGGCAGTTATTACTGCGAAAGTTGGCAGCCAGAGCGTGACGGTGGATGTTAACGTTGAAGTGGTTAAACGTGTAGATGTAGATAAACAGCAGGTTAACCTGTTGTTAAACAAAAGTGAAAGTGTGAAAGTGACGGCTACGTATCCAGATGGCACAACCAAAGATGTAACCGATCTGGCGGAGTGGACATCCAGCAACGAGAAAGTTGCAGACGTTCTTAAAGGCGAAATTACAGGATACTCGGCAGGTTCTGCCAAGATCACAGCTAAATACGGTACGAAATCCGTATCCGTTGACGTGGATGTAGATCTGACCAGCAAACTGAGTGTGGAGAAACAAAGTATTTTCTTCCGTTTGAGCGAGACAACCAAAACGGCTAATGTCGTTGTAACGGCTTCTTATCCAAACAGCAGCGATGTGAATGTAACCGATCAGGCAACATGGACATCCAGCAACGAGAAAGTTGCAACGGTATTCAAGGGGCAGATTACAGCCATTAGCGCAGGTTCAACAACGATCAAAGCAACCTATAGTGGCAAAACAGTAGAAATTGCTGTGGATGTAGATACGGCAAGATATCTGGATATCAAAGATGTGAATGACAAGCTCGCCATGAGTGTTACCGGTGATAACAAGTCTAAGACATTGGTAGCCAATGCCGAATATATTGATGCCAGTACAGAAAATGTAACTTCCAAAGCAACATGGACTTCAAGCAATCCAGACGTTGTATATGTATCAAACGGCGATCTGATTGCATACAAATCCGGTACGGCTACGATCACTGTAGCTTATGGCGGTAAAACAGTTAAGTTTACAGTGAATGTAGACGTAGCAGACAAGTATGAGATGGACAAGAAAAAGCATCGGTAGCCGTTGGTGGAACGACTTCTGCCAAAGTACTGGCGTTGTATGGTGAAACATCCAAAGATGTATCTGAAGATGCAACTTGGAGCAGCAGCAGCGACAAAATCGCTGAGGTAGATAGCAAAGGGGTTATCACAGGTGTTGCTACAGGTAAAGTAACCATTACCGCGAAGATTGAAGGCAAAACACTGACTCTGCCTGTTGAAGTAGGTATGGCTAGTGGACTGGAAGCAGATGTGAACTTCGTTGTTCTGTCTGCCAAAGAAACTCAGACGATCCTTCTAACAGGTACGGATGAGGACGGCAACACGTTGGATGTTACATCCGAAGCAACCTGGAAATCCAGCAATGCACGTGTAGCGGATGTGAAAAAAGGCGTGATCACAGGTAACAGCAGTGGTAAAGCCAACATCACAGCAGAATACGGTTCCAAAAAAGTGACGATCCAAGTTGAAGTGGATGTCATCACACGTATTGAAGCTTCCGAGCCGGTTCTTTCCCTGAAATCAGGCGATACAGCTGATCTGACGGTAACTGCCTTCTTGAGCGACGGTAGCGAGCGTGATGTTACGGACAAAGCTGAATGGAAAACGAACAGCTACAAAGTAGCTCAAGTGACCAAAGGTAAAGTCAAAGCGACAGGTTCAGGTAAAGCCAAAATCACAGCCAAATACGGCAGCAAGTCTGTCACGATTGCTGTAGATGTGGATACACTGAAATATTTGCAGACGGATAAAGTAACGTTGACCATGAAACCTGGTGAAAAGGTAACTGTAGCGGCTACTGCAACGTATGCTGATGGCAGTGAAGCTAATGTATCCAAACCGGCTCTCTGGAAATCTTCCCGTATTGCAACAGCATCGGTGAAAGATGGAATCATTCAGGCGAACGGCAAAGGTAAAGCAACAATTACGGTGACATTTGCAGGTGTGAAAACCAAAGTAACGGTAGTGGTTGAAGCAAAGTAAACGATATTTTTCAACTGTGAGTGTAAAACGCGCAAAGAAAAACGGTGATGCCAGCTAATAGCTGGTATCACCGTTTTTGGTCTATAAACTAGAGCATGTCTTCAAGCGCTAACGAATCTGAAACGTCTTATTCAGGGGTCTGGAGCGTTTGCAGAAATCTAATGAATTGGAGACACGTTATATCGGAAATTACAGTCTTTTATAGTACTTGTGTCAGGTGATTTTGGTAAATAACGTGTCTGATGTTCCTTACAATATAAACTGAGGACCTTAAGACCGAATAAGACGTCCTCAGTTCCTTAGAAAATGAAAATAGTCTAGCCATTCGCCAACGTCCAGAACCCCTGCATACACCACCCTATTACAGATGTATATCCAAGAGATTCTGTGGCGTAACTTGTAGTTTCTAAAACTACATCGTGTGAGACAGTACCAGTGCACCATAGGCAAAAGCGATAACGATTAGAATGGCTGGATGTAGCTTGGTCTTGGTCATGACCCAGAGCGAGATACCTGCAATGATCAACGTCTGCCAGATGCCGATGGAATCAGTGGATAGCTGCCCGAATTCCCATGTAAGCAGAATCATGAGTACAGCGATGACAGGCTGCACGAGTAGGGTCATGCCTTTGACTTTTGGTGACGTGCGATGTTTGTTCAACAGACGAAGTAATATAATTAGTGCGGTTGCGGAAGGCACGATTGTAGCAAAACTTGCAATAAATGCCCCAAACCAGCCTGCTACGTGGTACCCGACAAATGCAGCAATTTTGGTTGCAATCGGGCCGGGAAGGGCGTTACCAATCGCCAGTACATCCCCGAATTGCTCTGTAGTCATCCATTGGTAATGGTTCACAATCTCTTCCTGCATAAGCGGAATGGAAGCCGGACCGCCCCCATATCCCAAGATGTTTGCTACGAAAAATCCCCAAAATAATTCCCACCATGTCTGGAGCATCCTTAGGACACCCCTTATCGGACTTGCCTTTGGACTTGAAGCGCTGAACCAGATCCAGATGGAAGACACCATATCCAAGGAAAACTGCGATGACAATCCCCGGATGGATATCCAGCAGCTGCAATAGTACAAAGGCAATTACGCCGAATAAGGCGGCAAAAACTTTACCGAGTCCCTTCCAGGCTTTCATGGCAAATTCATAAGCCATCATGCCCAGCATGACAAAAATGACCGGCCGCACGGCGGCTACCATGCCTGCTACCACTTTCGACTCGCGTAGCGCGTACATGGAACCGAGCAGAGCAATAATGGCAATACTTGTTGGCAAAATATGAGCGAGTACGGACACAATCGCGCCCAGCACACCTTTGGTTTTATAACCGAGATATGCGGCCATCTTGGTTGCGATGGGACCCGGCAAGGCGTTGGCGATAGCCAAAATCTCGCCGAACTCCTCATCACTGACCCATTTATAACGCGTAACGGCTTCATAACGGATTAACGGAATAACCGAAGGGCCACCGCCATATCCGAGAATTCCGGTCCGCACCATTCCGATGACGAGACCGTTGTAATCTTTCCAACCCATGCTGATTTCCTCCTAGAGTCTCATGCCCATCCGGCTTTTATAACGTTTCAACAATAGCTGTGATTCCACTTTGACGATACCCGGCATCTTATAGAGCTTCTCCAGCAAGAACTGCTCCATCTCTTCCATATCCGCAAAAATACCGTGCATGTGCAGGGTACTCGGACCTGTCATATGATAAAGGCTGGTGACGGCGGGCTCTTCGTCCAGTTTCTCAGCGACTTCATCCAGGAAGGGCGGTTCGACATCGACATTAAAAAAGGCCGAGACCTGAAGCCCAACCTTGCCAGGGTTGATCACCACGGTGAAACGTTCGATGATTCCTTTTTCGGATAACGCATTAATGCGCGCCTGAACAGCTACACGCGACAATCCAATCTGTGTACCCAGGTCCGTGTAGGATATCCGGCTGTTCTTGTGAAGCGCGGCGATGATTTTGCGATCCATCTCGTCGAGATTGTACATTTGTGGAATTTCTCCTCCTTTGGAGGAGCGTTTCTCTGACATGTTGACCATCCTTTTCTTTCGCTATATGAAATGAACAATGGAATTTTACTAAACATACAATGTGTATGTGGCATTCATAGTTTAATGACGAATCGTAACAGGAGTCAATCTATTTATCATGATTATTGAATTTAACCGATTTTGAGCCTTCATTTTGTCATTTCGACCAATCGGAAATAAAAAGACCACTCGCACAGTCCAATAGCGAGCAGCCGTTAAATAATAGATAAGCTGGAGTGAAGCGCTAAGTGTGATACGAAGCATGTCCGGTTATGCTCGGGCTGTCTTGGGCAGTAAAAGGGTAACGGTAGTCCCTTCGCCAGGCTCGGAAGAAACTCTCAACGTTCCTCCTGCACCACGGGCACGCTCTTCCATACTGAACAATCCAACGCCATTGCCGGCAGTTGCTTCGCTGAATCCGGCACCCTGGTCTTCAATAATAACCATCGTCATGTCCTCAGCGTCTTCTATAGTAACACGTGCCTCGGCAACATCGGCATACTTCGCGACATTGGTTAAGGCTTCCTGAATAATCCGGTAGATGGCTATCTCCCGGTTCATCTCCAGACGTTTGCGCAAATTACATTCCAGATCAACTTCGATTCCGTAGTGACGGGTGTAATTCTCGATATACGTACGAATCGCCGGAACAACACCCAGGTCATCCAGAACGGACGGTCTCAGCTCCCATGCCATACCGCGTACATCTTCCATAATACCCGTGACCTGCTTACGAAGTGCTTCAACCCCGGGTTGAGGCTGGTCTGCCAGCAGTCGGTCCATCTGAATCACCAGAGAGAAGAGACTCTGTCCAATCCCGTCATGCAGTTCACGCGAGATCCGGCGTCGTTCCTCTTCCTGAATATTCATGACCTGGGACATCATCTTCTGCAATTCGGCTTCAACGGATTTCAGCTTGGTGACCTCACTACGTACAGCCAGGTATTGATATGGCTCGCCGTCGTTATCAAGGAAAGGCACGATGGTGGTGTTGACCCAATAATGACTGCCATCTCTGGCACGATTGCGAATTTCCCCGTTCCATACCTTACCTGAGGATATCGTCTCCCACAGGTTTTTCATAAAGCTTTTGCCATGGTATCCGGAATTAATGATTCGATGATCCTTACCGATCAGTTCCTCGCGCTCATACTGCGAGATTTCACAGAATTTATCATTCACATATTGGATTTTCCCTTTGCGGTCTGTGAGAGCAACAATGGAGGACTCATCCAGAGCAAATTTCAAATCACTCAATTGATGCAGGGAACCTTTCAACCTGCTGCGAAATTCATTATCCGTAATGTGATTATCGATTTCGTTCAGCAAGAGGCGTACGGGCTGGTCTGCGAGTCCACTTAGTCTGTTCTTGCGTGCACTACTCAAAGTTCAGCAACCCCTTTTTCATGGCGAACTTCACCAGTTCCGGGCGTGTACGCAGGCCAAGTTTCTCCATCAGATTGCTTTTGTGGGATTCGACCGTTTTGACACTGATGATCAGATGTTCGGCAATTTCCTTGTTGGCATAACCTTTGGCAATCCAGGACAAAATCTCTTTCTCCCGCTCGGATAACGTGTCATACGGTCCGGCGTTTTCCTGTTTGGCTTTGTCCAGATATTCACTCATCAGCCGCTTGGTCGCACTTGGGTACAGATAGGCACTACCCTCTGCTACGGAACGAATTGCGGCAAGCAATTCTTCATGCGGCGCACTTTTGAGGATATATCCGGATGCACCTGCATGGATGGCACGGAACAGATATTCTTCATCGTCATGCATGGTCAGTATCAAAATGGAGACATCTGGCATCAATTTCTTCAATTCAGCGGTAGCGGTCAGACCGTCTTTGCCTGGCGGCATGCTGAAATCCATCAAGACCACATCTGGCTTCAACTCTTGTGCCTTGGCAATGGCTTCATCGCCATCTGCGGCATCTCCAACGATATGTATATCATTCTTTCCTTCAAGTAAGGCGATCAGCCCGGAACGCACGACAACATGGTCGTCTACAACTAATAGTTGAATCACATGATTTCCCCCTGTCCGCTTCCTTAGTTCTATCTATATCATAACAAAAAAGAAGCCATTCAGAGCTTTAATCTCCGAATAGCTTCTTTCTCTCTCAGCTTGTGGGATAGAAACATTGAACCTTAATGTTCTGTTTGGCCGAAACGTTCCTGAATCATATTGGCAATCTCCTGGACCTGTGCCTCTACGGCAAGAGGATCATAAGGCCAGAACCGTTCCCCATCCAGCTTAAACACTCGATTGTTCTTCACAGCGTCCAAGGATGACCAGACTGGTGAACTTTCATCCAGCGAACCTCCATTGGATAAATCGAGGAAAATATAATCACCTGCATAATCCGCCAGTTTCTCCTCGGATACAGTTACAGTATCTTTATCCTGATCAATCAGTTCCTTTTGCACAATGTCTGGTGCTTTCAGTCCGAGCTGTTGGTAGATGGCTTGTCCACCGCGGTTGACACCATCTCCGTTGATGTACCAATCCTTACCAAAGAGACTGAAGTTGGAGAAGGTCGTACCTTCCTTGACCAGCCCTTGAATGGAGTCCTTGGCTGACTTCACTTTTACTTCGAATTGGGACAACCATTCTGCAGCTTCCTTTTGTTTGTTTAGGATTTCCCCAAAGGCAGTGATTTCCTCATGCACATTGTCGTATGTACCATAAGGGATGATGAGGGTTGGTGCGATTTTGCGATATTGCTCATTCAGCTTCTCATCCCCACCTACAGTGACGATCAGGTCGGGCTCAAGCGAAAGAATTTTTTCGACTGAACCGCCGTCGATACGACCAATGTCTGCTACGCCTTCAATCAGATCAAGCACATAAGGGCTTTCCAGCTCATAATCCGGTGCGCCTACTGGCTTGACCCCAAGTGCGAGAAAATCAGCGAGGTAACCCTGCGTCACAATCCGCTGCGGGTTCGTGGGTATTTCAACATCTCCATTAACGGTGGATATGATCTGCGTTTCTGCGGTGCTGTCTGCCGTTTGTTCTTCTGTAGTAACAGGTGAGGAAGGTTTATTTTCTCTTGTTTCATCCGCTTGGCTTGAGCAGCCAATAATTCCAATCACCAGTACCAGGAACATAAGCCCAGTCCACCATTTTGATTTAACCCCTGTCATTCTGCTTCTCCCCAATCAATAATGATTATCTTTCTCAATAAGACCTCCTTAGTATCGTAGCTTTTGGATACAAGTATCGTCCATCTCAAAATGTGACCTCTTGAGCATGGACAATGGTTACCTGTTCTTTTCACCATTCTCCCGAATCAGGATATCTACCATAAGCTGAAGCTGCTTTTCCAGAGCCAGCGCATCATTACACCAGAATTGTTCCAGCTTGAGCGGATATATCCGGCTATTTCCGTTATTCATAATCTTGTTCCAGTATGGTCGTTCCCTGAGTTTGACTTGTGCATCATGATACAGACCGCCTTCATGTGAGGGAAGCACGAGAAACATATGGTTTGCCGCATAATCCGTCAATTGATCTTCCTGGATAAACTGATGATTGTGGGATTCCAGAACGTCACGCAGGATATTGGGGGCAGGTGTAAGATTGAGTCCGTAATATACGTTGTATGCTGCTCTGGCCGTTACATTCCAGATACAGATCGTACCGTCTTCCCAGAGTTCATATAACCCAACGGTTTCATCAGGCTCGATTGCAGCCCCAAGTCGTTCAGCTTCACTGCTGACCAGTGTGGTGTAATGCTCTATCCAGTCTTCGGCAGCCTGCTCTCGACCTATAATTCGTCCGATGAGTTGAACAGTCTCCAGTCGATTTAACTGGTCCCATGGCAGGACCATAACCGGAGCAATCTGTTCCAGTTGTTCGAGCTTATGGGGCAAATAGTATAGATAATCTGGCGCAATGATCAGATCAGGTGGTTCAGTTCGGAGGACTTCTTCCACACCATGTTCATCCAAATCCAGCACATCATGCAACTCGTCTTGGATCAGCGGTGACATCGCCCAGGGAAGGAATGAGGCGGCAATGGGTTGAACGCCTAAGGCTAACAGATCTCCTGTGTACTGTACGGTAGCAATTCGTCTTGCGCGGGGCTGTAGTCGGTATTCACTTGGGCTAATCCCAGTAAACTGCTTAAATTTTCGACTTAGGTATAAACCATCGGAGTACCCCACAAGCAGAGCAATTTCATTCAAGGTGGCCTGCGTAGACAACAGATATTGCTTCGTCTTGTCCATACGAACTCGGGTCAAGTGAGCCTGGAAGCTGCGTCCAACCTGTTTTTGAAAGAACCTGGAGAAGTAGCTCGCATTAAACCCGGTTAATCTGGCGAGTTCTTCACGGGTGAGATGGCTGTCATAGTGATGGTTAATATAGCGAAGTGCTTCACGAATTATACTGTCTACCATCTCTGTAGAAGGTTTAATCGCCAGCTTGAATAATTCAAGCAATTCACTCAGCAGATAATGGGATCTGGCTTCTTCGGTCTGGGCACTTCCTGTCCTCGTTTCGGAAAGCTCCTGGATGATTGCGAGCATTCGCAGAACCTGTGGACTTGCTCCGGTCTTCGAACCATGTGAGGGCAAGTTCACTGATGTAAGCTGATAAACACGCTTGTCAGGACTCTCTTCCGTTAATGCGTAATTCTGAAAACCGATATGATACAAGGTGAAGACAGAAGGCGGGATATGTATAAGCTCCAGGGAGCACTGGGAATGTAGAAAAAGTAACTGCCCTTTATGTAGAACACCGTGTTCTTTACCATATCTATAGTTCACCGTCGCTGTGCAGGTAACCAACGAAGGCGTTTTTATGGAAATGGCACTGTTGTGCTGTGTGGATTCCCATGGAATAACACTGGCATTTGTCAGTACAAACATATCTGTAGCCTCCTTAGCTGTATATACTATCTATGAATATATGAATGTATGGACTCGATTATATCAATCTGTGTGAGTGACGTCGATGTATACAGATGAGCGAAGACAGGTGAACAGACTAAGGCTTGCTCCGCTGTGAATAACTATAATAAAAAAGCCTTGATACTCCCTAAGGAAATAACAAGACTTCTTCCATATTAAAGACAGATGTCGTTATCCATATACGTACGGCTGAAGATGTAGAGCGACTTGCTCCGTCTGCCGGACCATGTCCGGTGAGAAGGTGCAAGGCAGTCTGCTGCCAACGAGCAGCACGGCGCCAGGCACGCTACTTTCCTGAAACACAGGTACCGCTATGGCACTTACCAACCGCTCAGCAAGCATTAACGGGCAACGACCGGGTGTATGCTCCCCGGTGGATTGTGCATCAGATCGGGCTGTGCGTCCAGTCCGAAGGGCTGTGCCCACCAGATCTTGTCCGGGGCGCATTTCCATGCGTCTCACCCGTTCATTACTAGCCCCAGAGGTATGCTTCCAGCGTAGCATCGTCCCGTTCAGACAGGCAAGTCCACAGAAGTCGCTGGATGTGTTCAGGCGCAGGCCGTCGATCATCTCCTGAATGCCAGATGGCAGTTCATCATGCATGAGAGGACACTTCCTTTTTCGAAATTATAACGTACGTAACGTGTAATTATTATCATTAACCTTTTAGGATCATCTTAAAGTAAGGGTATTACGATGTTAGTTCTATTGTAGACCCTTTCTCGTACATTGTAATTCAGGGAAAACCCCTATTTCCGTTCCGTAATTTACTGAACTTGGGCAGTGGAGGACTCCTGAGTCAGGTGCACCAAGGGATTGAAGAAATGCGAAGGATGAGACATATCGGTGAAATGTGACTTTTCTCACAGCAAATTCAGGGAGTTTCTCGTCAAGGATCAGGTAATCCCCGATAACCCTCGCGCTACTTTCGCGGTATGATGGATACATAAGGAAACACCGAGGGGGACGAAGGTTATGGGTACAGTATTTGTAGAAAGAACAACCCAAAGAGCAGAGCAGAAACAAGCGGAGGCGGGCAAAATGACACGGGAAACAGGCGGAATCCTTTCGTTCGTTACATCTGAGCAATGGGACCTGATTGAAGCAAAAATGCAACCCAAACGGGTGAAGTCGGGATATAGTCTCTTTCTCGAAGGCGATGAAGCCGGATATCTGTACTACATTCGTTCGGGACGAGTGAAAATGACCAAGTCGACGGAGGATGGCAAGGAAATTATTTTATCCATTCAACAAAGCGGCGATCTCATCGGTGAATTCGGCGGCATCGGCGGATTGAATCATAGCTACAGTGCAGAGATGGCGGAAAAAGGGGAACTGGCCATTATCTCGCTTAGCGATCTGGAAAGTATACTCAGCAAACATGGCGACCTTGCCTTGAAATTCTTGCAATGGATGGCGCTGTCGCAGCGGATCACCCAGTCGAGATTCCGTGATTTGCTGCTCTATGGCAAGGCGGGTGCCCTCGCTTCGACACTTATCCGTGCCAGCAATTCGTATGGCAGGGTTACACCCGATGGTATTGTGCTGGACATGAAGCTGAACCATACCGATCTTGCCGAGATGATTGGAGCTACCCGGGAGAGCGTAACGCGGATGCTGGGGGCATGGAAAGAACAAGGTACGCTGGATATGATGGACGGCAAACTGATGATTCGGGATCTGGCAGCCTTGCGTTGTATGTGTGGATGTCCGACATTCCCAAGCTGCCCGGTAGAGCTGTGCCGACTGTAAATTAGTTTGTTCAGAGGCTTCACCTCCATTGGCGATTGGGGTCGTTACGGAGAAAAAGAAAAGAAAAGCTGGCATCCCATATATGGGAGTCAGCTTTTTGAGTTTCCGTGAAATTGTTCATGTGCATATTCCTTTGCAAGAATCGAATATAGATACGAATCATGATATTCCCCTTTGTAAAACCAATGCTCTCGCATCAGACCTTCACGCTGCATACCAATCTTCTGCATAACGTTCTCTGAAGCCTTGTTGTTCGGGCGGCATTTCGCATAAATTCGGTGTACACCAAGTGTATTAAAGCCAAAGCCAAGCATGGCTCGGGCTGCTTCGGCAGCATACCCTTTTCCCTGATAAACGGGATTGAGCACATAACCGATCTCAGCGTTCGTGTTTTCGATGTGAAGGCCAACACCACCGATCAGTATGCCCTCCTTTTTCAAGCATATGGCCAGTTCAAAGCCCTCTCGTGGTTGTGTTTGCTGCATGTCCAACACAAACTGCACGTATGCTCGAGTATCCTCTTCGGTATTTGGTCCCCATGCCGTGTGCTGAGTAACTTCTGTCATGGATGTGTAGTTATGTATACTCTCCCAGTCCGTCTCCAGAATATCCCTGATGATGAGTCGTTCGGTCTCCAGTTGCATCGTTGTTCCCCTCCTATATAAATTGAACTTAAGAATAGTACACTTGCCACTCCGATGACAGAACAACCTTCCGATCGCTGTTATCCCCAGATTTTTTGGATACCCTTTTTCAAAGGGAAAATCCGGGGATAAAGGCGAGATGTATGCTTCGAAGCAGCTTTCTTTCAGAAAGCTTTTAGCTCCGCTTCTTCAGGTTATTTCTGTCCTCTCCGTTTCTCGTGTAAATGTTTAGTTCAATTACATTGTACAACAAAAATAGCCCATAACAGATTCAACGAATGAATCGGTCATGAGCCATAATGTAGATCTATGATGTATGTGGAATGCTATTGTGGTTGTTTACATTGAACTGCGGGATAAGTATAAGCCAGCTTACGGATAATTTCCTTTTGCCATCTCGTATCACCCAGGTTGGTTGCCAGGTTCAGAAGATCCAAATAATCGTCAAGCTGCAGATCAGCCTTTTGCAGAGTTGTATTCATTCGATGTTCGTTCCCCTTTATCTATAAAATCGTAAAATCATATGCAGTAGAAAGTTACAAAGAGACAAGTTCAAGAATGATAATCATTATCACGTTTATATATTCATTATGCAATGAACGCTGGCAAAATGCAATCCCAAGTCCGCAACGAATTTAACTTTTTCTGAAAATAGGCTCATCCACAGCACATAGGGAATGTATACACCGAGATATGCAGACGGATACAAGAACCAGCCATTCAGCAGGAAATGGTGAATCTCGGTGGTGAATGTGGTCATATGAGCATTCGTCGCATACACATCACCTGCGATGACTGTTGCCGCACTATAGAAGCAGAGCAGCGCAAGAATATGAAACAATCGTCTAACCATTCGGGAACGAAGAGCAACATAAACCATAATCAGCGGAACAATCAACAAGAGCAACAAAAATACCAACTTCATCATCGTTTTACTCCTTCGGTAAATGGAATTCTAATGATCATCAGTATGGGCCAATAGACTCAACTTCTAAACTTTTTCATAAACTTTACAAAAAGAAAGAGGAATTCAGCATATGAACAATTAAATTAAAGGAGGATAACCCATTATCAGGTAATTTGGAGGAGGAGAAAGGGAATATGAAGAAGGCGTTATGGCAGCACTGGATCGGGGGATTCCTGGTCTTTATCATGATGGCAACCGCACTGCTGGGGCCGGGTTCGCAAAGTCCGGTACAAGCTGCAGCACCACTTACGGTATCTCAGGCCATCGCTGCCCAGAGCGGTGGAGGAACAGCAACGGTTGAAGGAATCATTGTTGGACATGCTACCGGGTCGCTTACCGCGAAGTTTACATCTCCGTATGCCAATGATTTTAATGTTCTGATTGCAGATTCAGCGTCAGAGCGAACTAACGCCAGATTATTGGATGTACAGATTCCCTCATCTTTCCGTTCGCAATATGGATTGGCGTCCAACCCCAGTCTTGTAGGCAAAAAAATCATCGTAACCGGAACCCTCGGTGCCTACAACAGCTATGCAGGAGTCAAAAACCCAACGTCTATCACATTTTCCTCCGGAACAACTAACCCTGATCCTGAACCGAACCCTGGTACAACATTACCGGACGGTACCGGCAAAAAAGTTTTGTTTGATAATACCCACGCCCAGACAGCAGGTGCTGCCGACTGGATTATTGACGGGGCATTTTCGGATTTTGCCAATGGTTTGCGAAACGCAGGCTTTGCCGTGGATCAGCTGGAACGCAGCATCCCGTATACATTCGGTGAGCAAGCCATCACCTATAATAAATTGAAAGATTACGACGTCTTTGTCATTGGCGAAGCCAACGTGCCGTTCAAAGCAACAGAGCAGGCTGCGCTGGTACAGTACGTGCAGAACGGAGGAAGTGTGTTCTTCATCTCCGACCACTATAATGCAGACCGTAACAAAAACCGCTGGGATTCTTCCGAAGTATTCAACGGTTATCGCCGCGGTGCCTTCCTGAATCCGGCCAAAGGCATGTCTTCGGCTGAAGCCGAATCACCAGCGATGCAGAGTGTGACTAGTTCAGACTGGCTCGCGACGAACTTTGGTGTCCGTTTCCGCTACAATGCCCTTGGAGATGTAAATGCATCGGATATCGTTCCATCTGCACAATCCTTCGGCATTACGGCTGGTGTTAATTCTGTAGCCATGCATGCGGGATCGACCATTGCGATTATAGACCCGAACAAAGCCAAAGGCTTGGTGTATGTACCAAGTGGTGTGTCCAAGTGGGGCAATGCCGTGGATCAGGGCGTATATAACGGTGGTGGACGAGCTGAAGGAGCCTATGCAGCCATTGCAAAGGTTGGTGCGGGCAAAGCCGCATTTATCGGTGACTCTTCACCTGTGGAAGACGCTACTCCGAAATATTTGCGTGAAGAGACCGGTGCTACCAAAAGACCTATGATGGATTCAAAGAAGTGGATGATGCAACGTTCCTTGTGAATACCGTGAAATGGCTTGCGGTCAAAGAGAGCTACACCAGTCTGGCACAAGTGCCAGGACTGACATGGATACGGCAACAAGCCTGCTTCCTATCGAAGCTCCGGCTGCATCAACCGAGCCGCAACTTGAGCCATGGGCTGCACCCGCGGCAGGGTACAAATGGTATGATCCGACTACATTTAAGGCAGGTTCATACGGAAAAGCGCAATAAGTGAAGTAGACATCAAAATCAATGCGAGAATAGGGCCTGCCCGTGGAAAGTTCGTTTCGCGGGCAGGCTCTTTTTCTGCTTGTTATATCAGTTACATTCATGAACATGATTAGTTCATACCGCCCTGCCATTGCATAAATATCTGCTCCAGAGGGGAAGGTATGGGTACTAATGATGTGGCGTGAAGCCCAAGCCAACCAGAGGAGGCGGCGAATGATGACTCAGCAAGCAGACTGTGACAGTTCCTCGATGAGGCAGAAGCTCAAGGCAGACCTCCATCGTGTAGCGGATCGAATGAACATGACGTTATCCCGTTTTGAAAATGACAGTGTCTGTCTGCTAGGGCAATTTGCAGAGATTCGAGCGGAGATCAAGCAGATTGAGGTGCTCGCCTCTTCGTTTTATCTGGATTGTTATCTGTCACCCTTTACCGAGAAGTTTGCCGAATTAACATCGAGCGTACAGCATCTATCTGACCGGAGATATGGTGCGTTGATTGTGATTGAACGGGAGATTCCGTTGGAGTCGATCATTCACTCAGGCGTGACTGTGGATGCAAGAGTGACACATGCGTTGCTGGAATCGCTGTTTATTCCCGGTGCGCCACTTCATGACGGGGCTGTGTTGATTCGTGGCAATCAGATTGTATCCGCTGGTAATGTGCTGCCGTTGTCGCAAGCGGAAGTGCATGAACGAAAAATAGGGACTCGTCATCGGGCAGCACTGGGACTCAGTGAATTGACGGATGCGGTTGTGCTGGTTGTCTCCGAAGAGACGGGGCAGGCCTCATTCGCTGTAGATGGCGATTTGCATCCAATCAATGTGGTTGAGACGCTCCCTTAAATGTGAACGATCAAGTGGCCTACTTGGGGCGATTAAGATGAGGCTGTTGAGGGAAGTGTACCTTTCTCCTGTAAGGGAGAGGTTTTTCTATTGATAGACGATAGAATTATAATCTGAAATTCGACAGCTTTGCTCTCGCCATATGAGAAACATCGATCGATGTTTCTCTGACATTGCGATGTGATTTTGCACAAACTGGGTATTCATGGGTACAATAGAGGATGGTCAATGAATAGAGAACAATGCGATTAGATCGCAAAAATGGTTGGAGGAGACGGTTAGCACATGAGTTGGTTTGAAGCAATGGAGCATCACGATTATGAGGAACTGGTTCTGTGCCAGGATCGAAATTCAGGGTTAAAAGCAATTATCGCCATACACGACACAACACTCGGCCCTGCGCTGGGAGGCACACGGATGTGGACTTACGCTTCAGAAGAAGCCGCCATTGAAGATGCCCTGCGCCTTGCCCGTGGTATGACATATAAGAATGCGGTATCCGGACTGAATCTGGGCGGCGGCAAAACCGTTATTATCGGAGATCCAAGGCGCGACAAAAACGAAGCCATGTTTCGAGCGTTTGGACGATATATTCAAGGGTTGAACGGACGTTATATCACGGCCGAAGATGTGGGAACAACGGAAGAGGACATGAACCTGATCTATCAGGAAACGGACTATGTGACAGGCATCTCACCGAGCTATGGTTCATCCGGTAACCCATCACCTGCAACGGCTTGGGGTGTATATCGGGGATCAAGGCAGCAGCCAAAGAAGCATTTGGTACCGACCTGCTGGAGGGTAAAACGATAGCGGTCCAAGGTGTCGGCAATGTGGCGATGCATCTGTGCAAATATCTATATGAGGAAGGTGCACATCTGATCGTTACGGATATCCATAAGGACTCGGTGAAACAGGCTGTGGATCGCTTCGGCGCGACAGCTGTTGATCCCGCAGACATTACTAGTGTGGAGTGTGATATCTATGCACCATGTGCACTGGGCGGTACGATTAATGACGATACGCTCAAGACACTTAAGGCGAAGGTTGTAGCGGGCTGTGCCAATAATCAGCTGCTGGAGACCCGTCATGGGGATCAGCTGTATGATATGGGCATCGTTTACGCGCCTGACTATGTTATCAATGCAGGTGGTGTAATTAACATTGCGGATGAGCTAAACGGTTATAATGCGGATCGAGCATGGAGCAAGATCGGAGAGATCTATTCCAATCTGGAGAAAATATTCGAAAGCTCACGTACCGAAGGCATCGCAACCTATGTTGCCGCAGATCGTCTGGCTGAACGACGGATTGAACAGATGAAGAATACGCGCAGTACATTCCTGCAGAATGGCCACCACGCGCTAAGTTCTCGGAGATTGCGTAAGTAAACGTAATTGAATCATTACCAAATTTAAAACGGTCTGTTAGGTAACGGCAACATCCATTCCAAAGATGGATAGTCGATCTGACAGGCCATTTTTTTATGTTGCTATCAGAAAAAAGAAAACAGTGGCAATATCTCCCTAAATGATCAATTATACTATGGATTTTTCCGATAATGTATGTACATCGTTCAGATGCATATGGTTCAGGGAAGTGGGGAGAAGTGGGAAATGGGGAAAAGAAAAGGGTTAGGGCATAGGATCAAAAATATGTCGCTTAAAATCAAACTGCCTTTCATGATCAGTGTATTGGTTGTTTTGGTTCTGCTTGGTGCAACGACCACAAGTTATATGATTTCATCTGATGTTGTGGTCAGGAAAAGCAAGGATGAGATTAATGTGATGGCTGACCGCCTTGGGGAAGGGCTTTGGACAGCGATGCAACTTCAGCAACAATTGAGTCATGCGATATCCGTACATAATACCTTCAAGGAACTCTTGGAGCTGCGTAATACAACTGACATGACGGATGAAGAATTTTTCTCGGATGAGAACCCGTATTTCAATAAGGCCAATACGATCTTGACCGACAGTATATCGGAAACGGAAGGAAGCAAGCCAGATCTGTTCGTGTTTGATAAGGAAGGAACCATGGTGGCGGGAACCATGCCAGAAGTCATTGGGCAGTCACGGGGAGATCGGGAATATTTCCAGGAGTCTATACAGGGAAATCCTTCATCAGTGACGCGGTCGTCTCTAAGACTGGCAAGAAGCTCATTATTGTATTCTCGGAGCCTATCATCGATGAACAGGGGAATATCCTGGGTGTGCTTGCTATGTCGGTGGACAGCAGCTTTTTCCTGGGGCAACTGGGAGACATTAAAATCAATGCCCAAGGCAGAGTTGAAGTGCTGAGCCGGAGCGGCATCATCATGTATGATTCACTGGACCCTTCCATTGTGGGACAAACGCTGGAAGAGGACAAGGAAGCCATGGAACTTATGGAGGCCAGAGCTACCGACAAAGTGAAAATCACTTCAATGGATCGAGATGACATCTACTATCGTATTAATCAGATTCCTGGTGCAGATCTCTCCGTGGTGATTATTGACGATTATGATGATATCAAGCGCCCAATAGAGGATATCCAACGTCAAATGCTTATCGTGACCTTGATCGGAGTTGCTCTGGCTATCGGTGTGGGATTGCTGATTTCTCGTAGTATTACAAGACCTATCATTCGTCTGATCGGGCTGTTCCAACAACTTGCTCAAGGCAATCTGACCGTTAAGGCCAATGGCAGATATAACAGTGAATTCAAGGATCTGGCGGAGAGCTTTAATGGTATGGTGGAGCAGAACAGGAACCTCATTACCGATATGAATAATTCAATCCATGTCCTTCAAGCCAGTACTCAGGAATTGGAGGAGACATCCAGACAGACGGCAAGATCCATTGATGAGACCTCGGCGACGTCCATGGGGATTGCAAAAGCGATGGAGGCTCAATCGGAAGATACCGAGCAGATTGCAAGTAAATTCAACACCTTTGGCGATAAAGTGGCTGCCATGAACAGTAGTGCACAGGATGTGAAGGCAAGAGCGGATGAGATCGAAACGGTATTCCACAATGGGAATGAAGTCGTGAATGAACTGATGCGTATTAATGAAGTGAACGAACGGGAAGTGGAGAAAATCTCTGAGATTACCGTCAAACTTCAAACGAGTTCGGGCAGTATTAGTCAAATCACGGAAGCCATCAGCCAGATTGCGAAGCAGACCAATCTGCTTGCATTGAATGCTTCAATTGAAGCATCACGGGCGGGGAGCATGGCAGAGGATTTGCGGTTGTGGCCGAGGAGATTCGCAATCTGGCAGAGCAGAGTTCCCGCCAGTCCAAGGAAATCTCCAGCATTATCGAGCAGAATCTGGCCGATGTCGCCGAGAACAACCAAAGTGTTGCAGAGATTCACACCATCTCGTCCAGACAGGATGAGCTTGTCTTGCAGACTCGTCAGGCGTTTGATGTGATTTTGGAGAAGGTATCGGTCATTAATCAACAGATCGCTACAATGGCAGGACAGATGCAAGAGATGTTGCAGAACAAGGATGTTGTACTGGAGTCAGCCCATAGTTTGTCGGCGTCAGGAGAGCAGGTATCTGCTTCGGTTGAAGAGGTAACAGCAACCATGATGGAGCAGTCTTCGACAGTACAGCAGTTGGCAAACATGGTCGATACGATCGATCAATTGACGCAAAAGCTGGCCGAATCGGCTGCGCGATTCAAGGTGGAGTAAGGGTTAATTGAATAGCTATAAAGGGTAAGAAGGCACAAAGTACTCTTAATGAGTACCTTGTGCCTTCTTTTTTATGGTCTCGATCAATGTGCTCTAGTCCATTTAGTGATCAATAAGTTCAGCGGTTGAAAGTGGGGGACTAAGTTATCTATATCAAAACGTAATGCACTTCTGGTTCAGCAGCTTCATGAACTGATCCAGCGCACTGCTGACATACCGATCCTCACCGCGGACAAAGGTTGTCGTGGTATGAGTAAAGCGATCTGCCAGATCAAATACGGAGAAATCATCCGGTTTCTTGTGAATAACGTTGCACGGCATAATGGTAAAAGCAATTCCAGACTCCACACAGCTGAGCAGGTTTTCCATCGTACTCACTTCGATGATATTACGTGCGGACAACCCCTCTTCCTGCAAAAATTCTTCGGTCATTTCACGGTACGGGCAGCCCTCGGGGAAAACAACCCACGATACTTGGCACAGGCTTTCGGGTGGTATGTCTGTCTTCTTGGAGATGATATGAACGGTGTCCTGCATCTCGTATTCCACCTTCAAACCTTCTTTCACACAAGCCCCGCTGATAAAAGCACCATCAATCTCATAGTCCTGTATTTTCTTGCGCAGTACTTTGGGTGAAGTGGAGTTGACGAGTGAAATGGACACCTTCGGGTAGGTTATTTGATATTCATTCAGAATTTCCATAAAGCGGCTGGATGCCGCCGTTTCTACAATGCCGATTTTCAGCGTGCCTGAAGGTTCACCGGGATCGGTCATATCCTGCTTCAGATCGTGCAAAAGGTTGTGAATGCGTGTGGCGTACTGGACGAACTGTTCTCCTTTGGAGGTCAGTACAACACCTTTGGGAAAACGGTTGAACAACTGGATTCGATATTCCTGCTCCAGTTTTTTGATGCGCGTAGTGACATTGGATTGCGCGTAATTCAGTTCTTTGGCAGCCTGTGAGATTTTCCCTGAACGTGCCACCGCGAGAACAATATCGATATCGGAAAGTTCCATGCTGTATCCTCCTGAACGTGGATTAACTTACATTGCTTCCGCAGATGTTGATGTCAGGTATCTCTCTGAGAGATACAACTATATATTTCAATCATTTTACGATATATCAGAGCCACCGTACAATATCCCTAATGACAAAGAGAGTAGGGATATGACATGGATAACATGAATACACGTTCAACACTATTAAGCCCGGTAACGATTCATCAGTGGCAATTAAGGAACCGAATGGTGATGGCTCCGTTGACCCGGGGATTTGCTGATGATCGGGAGGGGACCGTGACGGATGAGATGGTGGCGTATTATGAGCAGCGTGCCCGAGATGGCGTGGGACTGATCATTACCGAGGGTATTAACCCGAATCTGGCAGGCAAAGGCACTTACGGTATCCCCGGTTTATATACAGATGAACAGACGACTTCTTGGAAAAGGGTAACGGATGCTGTTCACAGACATGGCGGCACCATTATTGCTCAACTGTGGCATGTCGGCAGGTTGTCCCATTCCGATCTGATCGGAACCACTCCAGTGGCACCTTCCAGCCTTGCGGCAGAGGGAAGAGTGCATAAGCTGCATAAGCCGTATCAGGTGCCCCAAGCGATGAGTACACAGGATATAGCGGATACGATTCAGCATTTTCAGACGGCGGCCCGCAATGCGGTTCTGGCAGGGTTCGACGGGATCGAGCTGCATGCTGCGCATGGGTATCTGATCGACCAGTTTATTAATGAGAAGACCAACAACAGAACAGATGAATATGGAGGAGACACTGAGGGCAGATTGCGGTTCCTGCGGGATATTATTGTGGCTGTAAAAAAAGAGATCCCTGTGGATCGCATATCGGTACGATTTTCGGAGAAAAAGGATGATGATGCATCCTATGCTTGGGCAGACAAAGCTGGAATGATCGATGCATATCTGAACTTGTTCCGTGAGACGGGAATTACGATCTTGCATCCCTCAACAGACCATTATGTGAAAGCATGGGAAGGAGAGCAGACCTTTCACGAGCGGATTCGAAGTCAGTGGGATGGAATTATCATTGGTGTGGGGGATTTGGATGTTCAAACCGCAGAGCACGCGATTGGTAAGGAAGCATAGATCTGGCTGCGTTCGGCAGACCGTTTATCGCCAATCCAGATCTGGTGCGTAAATTGCATGCTGGTGAGCAGTGGGTGGAGTATGATGCGACTACGCATCTGCCCGTGTTGGTGTAAAAGAAAAAACCGAGTAAGAGAAGAAATCGAAAAAAGGTAAAAACACTACTGACATACTGTTGGCAAGAGCGGTCTTGTATGATCAAGATAACCTAAACAACCAACCCCATATATAAAGGAGATCATTACATTATGTCAGTAATCGGACCGGATTTCATTTCACTTCAAGTGAGCAATCTTGAAGGCTCTGCCGAATTTTATCAAAACTATCTTGGCCTGGTACGCTCACAGGCGGGACCACCTCATGCGGTGGTCTTTGACACCAAGCCGATTGCATTTGCTCTACGTGACCTATTGCCAGGAACAGAACTCGGTTCAGGTGCTCAGCCAGGACTTGGTGTCGCTCTGTGGCTTCATGCTCCTGATACGCAAGAAATCCACGACAAGCTTGTTGCGGCAGGCGTAAAGATTACATCTGCACCAATAGATGGACCATTCGGACGAACCTTTACATTTGCCGACCCAGACGGGTACCAAGTTACCCTTCACAGTAAAGCCTAATACGTAGATGAATCCATCTTAATAACAGTGATACCTTCCTGTCACAGGGAGCCAAGTGAGTATTACAACAATAAGGGCAGAGCTAATCTTCAAGATTAGCTCTGCCCTTATTCCGTTATTCGGATTCAGCGATATATTCATTCTATTCATTGCTGACAACTACCGCTTTCTTTTCCGTAAAGTAATACACCAAAGCGAGCAGCGGCATGATCAGGCCAATCAGCGTTGTGAGACTCCAGCCTCCGTGAGCATAAGACCAGCTTCCAAGAGATGAACCAATCGCACCGCCGACAAAAAGATCGACATGAATATGCCATTCACACGCCCTCTCGCTTCACTTCCTAAGGAGTAGATGATGCGTTGACCCAGCACCAGATTTCCTGAGACAGCCATATCCAGTGTGATTGCCACGATAACAAGCAGGATCAATGCAAACGTGGAGTGGCTCTGGAACACATAAGCAAGACCGAATGAAGCAGCAGCGATCACCATGGCAGCACCCGTCAGAATACGCGTTAGTCCGCGATCGGCCAGTCTCCCGGCAATGGGAGCGGCAATAGCACCTCCGACACCAGCCAGAGCGAACCAGGCAATGCCTTGCTGTGACATGCCAAAATCGTTAGCCAGTCTGAGCGGAACCGTGGTCCAGAACAAGCTGAAAGCACCAAACAGACTGGCCTGATAAAACGCCCGGCGGCGCAGCAGCGGCATCGTTCTGAACAGTGTGCCCAAGGACACGATTAATTGACCGTATTTCAAGGTGGGTTCAGGTTGGCGAGCAGGAAGAGCACGTGATAGGAGCAGCATGAGAAGTGTTATGACAATGGCGGAGAATACAAAAACTGTCTGCCATCCGAAGAGACTGGTGATAAAGCTTGCGACAGGACGAGCCAGCATGATGCCCAGTAACAGACCACTCATGACATTGCCAACAACCCGTCCGCGTTGTTCCTCGGATGTAAGATACGTCGCATAGGGCACCAGAATCTGAGCGACAACAGAACCTATGCCAATGAATAGAGAGGCAGTCAGAAATATAACAGCCGTGGGCGAGAAAGCCGCAGCAATCAGGGCAACGACCAGTGCGATGAGGAAAAGCACGACCAGACGCCGATTCTCGGTAATGTCACTGAGCGGCACGATGAATAACAAACCAATAACATAACCAATCTGAGTCAACGTTACGATCAATCCGGCAGCGGCAGAAGAAAGACCCGTGGTTATGCTGATCGGTCCGATAACGGTCTGAGCATAATACAGGTTTGCCACGATCAATCCACAAGCGGATGCCAACAAAAAAATAATCCATGTGGGCACTGGTGCCTTCTTCACTTGTTGTCTCATATCCATGATAATCATCCTCCACAATTCTACATTTGTATTCGCAATAAACAGTTAATATTAAAATCGTCAATTACTAAACGTTGTGTTCACTAATTACAAATATATAATAAACTAAACGTATAGTATTGTAAATAGGCTCTACATATTTTAATGAGAAAGTTAATGAGGATGAAAAGGTGAGCGGAGGATGGAATTGTGTGTACTCATCGCATTTTAGTATAATGAACGTATCGTTTTTATGAATATTACTGATGATTAAATATACTTTATACATCCAGGAGGGCTCAAGATGACTGCCAAAAGAGGACGTCCACGTAACATGGAAACCCAGAATGCCATTCTTACAGCATCGTATGAGTTGTTGTTGGAGCACGGATTCGGGGCGGTTACAATCGAGAAGATTGCTGAACGTGCACAGGTGAGCAAAGCGACCATCTACAAATGGTGGCCGAACAAAGGGGCCGTTATCATGGACGGATATATGTCTGCGGCAACGGCAAGATTGCCAGTGCCGGATACAGGCTCGGTATTGGAGGATATACGTATACATGCGAGTAATCTGGTTCGTTTTTTGACCAGTCGGGAAGGAAAAGTGATTACGCAGATTATTGGGGAAGGGCAGTCGGATGAAGGGCTTGCCGAAGAATACCGCACAAGATATATCCAACCACGTCGGCGTGAAGCTCGGGGAATTCTGGAGAAGGGCGTGGGACGCGGCGAATTGAAGAGTGGGATGGACATTGGATTATACATTGATCTGATCTATGGGCCGGTGTTCTATCGTATGTTAGTGACGGGGAAGCGATGGATGATACGTTTGTAGATGTGTTGCTCCGTTCCTTGTTTGAAGGCATTCAGGCCAAATAGGTACAGAGAGAGCGGCGATACAAGTGGGAGGAAGAGGGAAGAGGGCGATTCGTAGGAATCACCCTGGAAGGAGCACGTGTATATTGTACGTGGGAGATTGTTAGACCTGGAATATAGGTGAGATGGCTGTGGGCCATGAATCTGTAGCATTAGAGGAAAGGAATGATGAGTGCTGGGTTAACACCGGGGTTCATTCCATACCGAACTGGGCAGTTCGCGGCGTAATACAGGGGCAACTTCCTTGGCAAAACGCTCCACTTGCTCCAACTGCTCGCTATGCGTCAGTCCATCTACGCTGATACTCAGCACCTGATGTCCGTAAGCGGCATGATAGTCCAGAATTTTCTCAATGATCTGCTCCGGACTGCCGATTAACGCAGGGCCTCGTGCAATGTTATCCTCCAGATCGGTGAAGGGAGACTGATTATGCTGTGCGGCGGCAGTGGCATGGAACGCTTCATAATATGGCTTATAACGACGAATGGCTTCTTCACCCGTATCCGCAAGATAGAGACTGCCGGCACCAGAGCCAATCACTGCTTGCTGCGGATCATGACCATAATAATCGAGGCGTTCCCGATAATGATCAATTAACGCTTTGTATTTGGCCTGAGGGTGAAAAGAGTTCGACGTGAAGAGCGGCTCGCCATATTTGGCTGCGAGTTCGGTCGAGACTGTGCTGGACGCGCTACCATGCCAGATTGGGATGGACTGCTGAAGCGGCCTGGGCCACGTGGTCACTCCCTCAAGCGGAGGGCGATACGTTCCCTGCCAGGTTACATTCTCTTCAGACCACAGCCGTCTTAGCAGATGATAGCGTTCATCGAGTGAATCCCATTGTTCCTCTTCGCTTATGCCAAACAGCGGATAGTGCCGAGGGTCATTGCCTTTCCCGATGATCATCTCCAGCCGGCCGCCCGATAATTGATCCAACGTGGCATAATCCTCGGCAACCCGGACTGGATCAAGTATACTAAGAACAGTGACGGTGGTTAGTAACCGAATGCGTGTGGTTGCTGCGGCTATTGCGGTTAATACGACAGGTGGCGAGGAAGATAGAAAAGGAGCACCATGTCGTTCACCGATCCCATAGGCATCGAAACCCAGTCGTTCAGCCAGCTTTGCTTGCTCTAATATATTGTGGAATTTCTGCTGAGTTGTCAGAGCTTCCCCGGTTACGGCATTAGGCAGATTCATCATGAGACTAAACAAGGCAAATTTCATCTGACCTTCTCCTCGAACTGAATTGATAACTTCTGTGTCGTATAATCCTATTGAAATACTAGGATATGTAAGTTGGATTAAATGTATCACGTTCTCACGGATTCTTCTAATGGATTTTTTCTATAAGCAGGAACAGCGAGGCCTCCTTGCATAAATGTGAAGGGAATTGCCACGATTTTTATTGACCGCTGTAAAATTTAGGATTAAAATTGTGCTTATCATATAAATTCAAAATTATGGATTTTCATTGTGGAGGTGGGATACATGGAACCTACAACTACGATACGCTCATATATTGAGGACTACATCAGGAAACAGGGGTACACCCTGCAGTATTTTGCCGATATATCGGGAGTTAACGCTGGAACGCTTAGTGCAATTATTAAGGGGACTCGGCCCATCGCTATGGCGCAACTGGATCTGATTACCCAAGGCATGAAGCTGGAAGAGGGGTATTTCTACGAGATTTATGGGGCTGAATGTTTCGTGGAATCGGCACCTCATTGGAGGAGACTGGAACCATTCCTGCAACGCTGTGCTGAATTGGACAAGCTGGAATGTATTCATAAGGTTATCCAGGAAGTGACGGATGATCGCTCGTATATCTCGGAGTTGTTTGAGATGGCGGAAGGCATGCTTGAACGTGGACAGACGAAGGCTGCACGGATGTTGTACGAATGTGTGGCGGAGTGTGAGAAATATCAACACTCGGAACGTCTGGCTTTGTGCCAGTATCGCATCTTCACCCTCTCGCTTGGTCAGAATCAACATGATAACCTCCGTGCCGCCGTGCACTTCGAGCCTTATATTAATCGACTGGAAGAGGAGAGGCAGCTGGATGCGATAAGGGAATTGGCTAATACATATAGTGGGTTGTGCCATTGGGATAAGGTATTTCAATTAGCCGGTGAACTGGAACAACGAGTAGAATTTTTAGAACAATACAAAAAAAGAAAAGGGGTTTGGATCAACAGAGGACTTCCAAACATCCTTTATTCACCTATAAATCTTATGCTTATTTATTGATGTCTAATGTGTGGGGTGAGCGTAGGGATTACCAAAAGGCCTTGGATCAGACCGCTCAATATACGAATTTTGAAATTGAAAAACCTACTTCAGAGGATCTTATATTTATTAAGCGGTTTCAAGGTTGGGCTGAAGTTAATACCTATCTCTATAAATTGATGATGGGTGATTACGACGCACTAAATACTTATTTAGATTTTATTGAAGATAACGATAATGAAACCTTACTTGGGTTAGTTAAGATTATGGAAGCTGCCAATTTATACAATCTGAATGTAGACCACGCTCTTAGAAGATTCAATCTATATATTAATATGTTATTTGAGGATCATTATGACGAAAGTAGCTATATTACTCAAATTAAGGATGATAGGTACACTAAATTTTGGGCGGAATTAGCTTTTTATCAGTTGTCTAAGGAACGATATGAAGAAGGATTTAGAAGTCTATTAACTTGTTTAAAATCTGCTCATAAAATCAAAGATGATTCTACAATAATATATTGTGTGGGTTTATTTGAAGAGTACAGAGCGCAAGCGACCGAATCAGTAATGTTAAAGTACAAAAGTATTATCAAGGAGGTCTATGGTCGATATGCTAAAAAAGCAATGTTAGTAGTAATGCTTTGTAGTTCATGTCTGTTGTTCTCTGGGATTAATAGCGGTGTGGAATCTATATTAAATTCTTTTTTAGTCACGGTACGGGTGGATATTAAAAGATTTTATATGAATAAACGAACTTCGACATATATTTGTTATTATCCAATGTTCTATTTCCTCATCTGGAAATAGAACATTTTTTTGTATTTAATGTTTGACGATTGTTAAATAGAGGATTAAAATTACATTTATTGAATTAGAAGATACATATATATAAATATGGGGGTGAAAGAAGTGATCCTTACACCTACGATAAGCTCACATATAGAAGATTACATAGAACAACAGAGTTATAAGCTTCAGCAGTTCGCTAATGTTTGCAGTGTTAATGTTGGCACGATAAGTGCCATTATTAATGGAACCAGACCTATTGCAATGAATCAATTGGATCAGATTACTGCTGGTATGGGGCTCGAAAAGGGATATTTTTATGAAATGTATGCTGTAGAGTTTCTAGTGAAAACAGCACCAGATTGGAGGCGTTTGGAACCCTTCCTTTATCGTTGTGCGGAACTAAATAAACTTGATTGTATAAAGAAAGTAGTTATAGAAGTGACTGAAGATCGTACATATACTTCTAAATTGTTTAAAGTAGCTGAAAATATGTATAACAAAGACATGAGGTCAGCGGCTTTCGTTTTATACGGATATGTTGCAGATGGTGAGAAATATCAGCACTCTGAACGCTTGGCTTTATGTCAGTATCGTATGTTTTTGCTCAGCTGCTGCAGTGATCAGAAAGCCTCTGAGCGTGCTGCTGCTCGATTTGAACCCTTTGTTGATCGATTGGAGGAAGAGTATAAGCTTGATGCACTCAAAGATTTAGGGGAGTTATATTCGGCTTTGCATGATTTTGATAGGTTGTACCCGTTAACTCTGAAATTGGAGAAATTATCTAAAGTAATAAAAAGCTATAAAAATCAAGGTGAAGTTGATGGTAAAAGAATTTGCAAATATCCTATATTTGTATATATAGGATATTCATTGCTTATGAGAGCTTCATGTTATTCTAGAATTGGAAAATATAAAGAAGCTTTGCAGTGTACACGTAATTATTATCAATTGGCGGTGCCTTATCCAACAGAGGAAGATATCTTATTTATAGATAAATTTAAAAAATGGAGTGAATTAAATACGTATTTATTCAAGTTAAAGATGGGGCAAAACAAAGGTCTGCAGAATTACATAGAGTATGTTGAAGGTGATGAGGAAGAACTTGTAATTGCCTTATTTAATATATTTCAGGCTGCAAACCGATTCAAATTTGATATTAATTTTGTGCTTAGGAAATATAAGGATCGATTCGAATCTCTTAATATAGATTCGAATCGTAATTATTCTAAACTAAGTTGGGGTACTATTCTGGTTGGTTTTTTCTATGAACTGGCCGTATATCATTTAAGTAGGAGCAATTATAATTCGGGTATGATTTCATTAATAAGAAGTATAGAAATCTCGAAATTTATCAATAATGACTCGGTTTTAATTAAATGTGTGAGTTTGTTTGGTGAGTACAGAACGTTTGCTTCTGCAGAAATAAGAAAAAAATACAAACACATATTACAATAAAATCCTTATGTCTATTTTTGGGTAACAACAACCAATTGTGTTTTGCTATATATAGAGAATCAATTCAAAAACTTAAATTAGTTTTCCGAAAAATTGATTTTTCGAAATTGCGCAAAAAGGAGTATATTTCTATAAACAGTTATTTTTGAAATTATTAAATAAAATATGTATTTTCTGTTTTATCAACCATTATTATTGAAAAAAACATATGTCTAGGGTTGGGAATAGATCATTTTTTTTGGTATTTCCTGAGAAACAGTAGGAGGATAGATTTAATGAAAAAAATTATTTTGCTAATAGCAATTGTTCTTATAACAACATCTTGTAGCAACAAGGAAATAACAGAAAATAAAACGATTAAAATTATGTATAGTTCTTATGTTGATTTTAAACGAGACTATGGGAGTGTAATTGAAGAGCAATTTAGCAATACCAACATCGAAGTAATAGAATACAAGAGTACCATGGGAGAAGGAATTTGGGATGCTATGAAATATGTTCCCGCTGGAGACCGTGATTGGGATATCAAAAAATACATAGACATTATTAAAACGGAGAATCCAGATATTTTGTTTTTTCCGTCCGAGGCTTTTCCAGAGTTACAAAATGAGAATTTGTTGAAGGAACTCAACGTCTTTCTTACAGAGGAAGAATTCACTGCAGGAATAGATGACAATTTACTCGCACTACTTAACGAAATCGGAGGCGGGAAAATATATGCTTTTCCTCAATCCATGACGGCACAGGCTTTATTTTATAACAAGGATTTATTTGAAAAAAATGGGATAGCTGAACCGTCAGACAGAATGACCTGGCGTGAGTTGTTGTTATTGGCCCAGCGTTTCTCTGGTAACTCTGACCTCAAAGGTCTTTATACTCCCTATTATGATTATGCTGATCTTTTAATCGAAATGGGCAAGGCAGATAAACGTAGGTGGTATGATGCTTCACGGCAAGAAGTCCATTTTGGAACGGATTCTTGGAAAGGCTTGATTGCTGATGTAGTCGCTGCATATTCAAGCGGGGGAATGGATGACAACGGAGGTATCCCAATTGATTTATTCAGTCAAGGGAAAGTCGCGATGATTTTAGAAACGCCTTATTTTATGAAGCAAATCCAGAGTATGAATCCGGAGTTGAATTGGGGTGTTGTAACCGAACCCGTGGGTACGGAGAATTCAGATGTCAGTACCACCATAACATATCCAATCATGAGCGGAATAAGCACCAACTCTCAAGACTATGCTACATCTTCTGAAGTTTGGAAGCAACTGAACAATAAAAGAACTGCAGAAATGCGCTTTAATTCAAGCATTGATAAATTCACCACTCCTATAAGAAAACTGAAGCCAGAAACAGATCAAGATGTCTTTTATGTGTTGAATCCAGCAGTCAATATACTTATGGAAAGAGTATCTTTAAATAGGGAATTAAAGCAAAAGACAGATCAGGTTATGAACGATGGCATACAAAGTGCAATTGTAAACCCAGATTCTCTGAATGCGATTATTGATAAAATGCAGGAGGAATTAAGACATGTACTATATACAACAGAACAAAAGTAATATATTTGCTGTGTTATGGATGGGACTAATGCTCAGCATACTGACGGGTTGTGATTTACTTGGTGAGTCTGTCGATAAAAAAGTGAACCCGTAATGAATAAGGAACTCACTGTCCTTACTCCTCAGAGCGAGGAGACATTTTATCAATACTACGGAAATCATATCATGAGTAAGTTTCCGGGTTTAACCTTTAACGTTGTTTCATCTAACAATGATAACTTATATGAAGACGAAAGCTTTTTTGAAAATAGTCATCCCGACCTTATTATTTCTTATCTGCCAACGTTCCGAGATTTACGTGATTCGGATCGTATAGAGAGCATGAGTCCTTATGTGCAAGATTCCAAAAATATAAAAATTGATGATTATTACGATCAAATGAAGGAGGTATTCTCTAACGAATCAGGAGATCTTATGGGTCTTTCTCCTCAAGTTGTCGTTTCAGGTATTTTTTACAACAAGGATTTATTTGATTCTGTACAAATAGACTATCCAACAGACCAAATGAGTTGGGAAGAGCTTTTGTCCCTTTCCAACCGATTTGCAGATGATGACAGATTCGGATTTGAAGGCGGAGAGGCCGCTCCTCAACATATGATTATGACAATTATCGGAACGAATAAAATTCGGTTACTGGACGATCAAAAAAAGAACTTATCTTTACTAAGAAGGATTGGCTACCGATGATTGAGCTAGTGATTAATTTGATGAAGCAAGGGAGTTTAATTGAGAGTACTGGAGAAAAATTTTTAGAAGGTGAATCAGCTATGTTATCTTCCAATATCAGTACTATTTCAAAACTACAACAAAAAGGTGATTTTTCATGGGGGCTTATAAGTTATCCGAGTGATCCGCTGAATGCTGATATGAGCTCAGGTTTGCAATTTAATCAGGTGCTTTCCATAAACAAAGAATCAGCAAACAAAGAAGATGTATGGAAGATTATCAGTTACTTAATGAGTGAGGATTCTGTGGAGCATCTTCAATCGCAAGATTTCATAGGGAACACATCAACCCTGAAATCTAGGATAGGAAGTTATGGCGGGATTGATATCAGCAATTTAATCAATAAAAGAGTTGATACAAGAAGAGGCTATTACGATGACCTCTCCCAGGAATTCCAAGGGAAATTTAGCGAAATGCTGAAATCAGTTTTAGAATCCGGTGTGGCTGATGCAAAAAGTGCAGATCAGGTTTATGAAGAAATCGTTACTCAGGGGAGTAGTATTTATCGTGAGGAGAGGTTAAAGAATGAGTGATCACAGAAGGTTCCTGAAAAGTTCAACTACCTCTTATGAAGTTGGAGATTACGTCCCTAAGCAAATTCAGCTTTTTCAGAATGAAGTTCCAGTGGACTTGTCTTGGATTTATAAATCCCGTCAGGGTAGTGCTCTCTTTTTTTAAGTGGTGGCTGCGAAGCTTGTGATATTAACCCTATAAAAAAAACGATAGAGAATTATCCTGATTTTGACTATGCAATTTTTTATGAGGGTCCAACACGGGCAGACGAAGAATATTTTAATGAAAAAAAGGTTCGATATTACTACTGTGATTTAGCCAAAATAGAAAAAGAACTCTTTGTGAAAGTTGCTCCCTTTCAACTCGTAGTAAATAAGGTTGGACAGGTTGTCACTGCCGGTGTCTGCAATCACGAAGAGCATATTGGAAATCTCTTGTCACCGCTCATGCGGGTATCAACCAACAATAAATTATGAAATCATTTTGGGGAATTACAATTGTAACACTTAAGGCCTTCATGAAGCTGATTCGTTTTGATCCCGTTTCTTCCATAATAATTATAGCCATTATTTTATATGGAGCTTTCGAATCATATTTAAGCATATTGATTTCAAAACAAGTAGTGGATCAAATATTTGAAAAAAATAACTCTTATTTCGTTGTTAACATTCTCATTCTGTTGGGGATACAGTTATTAAATCTATATTTACAAGCAATATCCTCTTCTAGAAATAGTAAGCTACAGATAGAATACAGTAATCATACTGATGAGACGTTAATTCATAAAATATCTAAAATGGACTTAACCAGCAAGGAAAACCCAGCATTTAATGCAAATTTTTCTTTTCTAAGATTTGCATCAGGCAGAACATATGAAATGTTCCTTCTTTGCAACCAACTCTTGCTAAGAATTATTACCTTAGTGCTAGGCTTGCACTTTCTTGGATCTACGTTAACTATATTTGCTGTAATCGCGGTAAGTGTTGGTGTAATTAAAGGGTTGCTTTACTACAAAAGTGTGAATAAAAGAACTACATTAAACGAAAAAATAGAGTCTGGTTCAGTAAAGTATCAATATTATTTTAATTTGATTACGGGTGCAGAAGCCCAGAAAGAAATCTCTGCATATAATAGTTACTCCTTTTTGAAAACGAAGTGGAAAGAAGAAAAGGAGTATATAGATAAACAAAAGGTATCGCTAGAAAAGTTAAATGTTACTACAAATCTACGCAGCGAGATGGTTACTGTGGCTTGCACAGCATTGATTATGTTTATGGTCGCCTCACAAATTAGAAACAGTACAATGACTATTGGTGACTACGTAGCCGTAACGATGGCAGTGTCCGTTACGATCATGAATATCTCCCTGTTAATGCAAGATGCTTCTCGTTTGATCGAGAATTATCGTTATATGAATCGTGCAGAAGAGGTGGGTAAGGAACAAGCCAAAGCAGAACTAATTTCTGATGAGAATAATGAAGGTAAGCCCTTTGTTTTTCAGGACAGCATATCTGTAAGGAATATCTCATTTTGTTATCCAAATAGCACCATGAATGCAGTAGATAATCTTAGTATTGAGATAAAAAGAGGCGAAACAATAGCCATTCTTGGAGAGAACGGTTCTGGTAAGTCAACATTTATTAAACTGCTGTTGGGATTATATGAAGCTAATCGGCAACAAGTTTTCTACGATGGTATTCCAATTAGTGAATTGGATATGGATGATTACAGGCAACGCACGGTTGTTGTATTTCAGGATTTTATGAAATATCACATGACATTAAGAGAAAACGCTGGAATGGGTGATATTCAAAATATGAATAATAACGACCAAAAGATGATAGCAATTTTTAAGAGATTAGGTATTTACGACAAATTCACAAACGGGCTGGATACTAAACTAGGTTACATGGATTCAGATGCAATTAATCTATCAGGTGGTCAGTGGCAACGAGTAGCCCTATCTAGGTTTTATGCAAAAGAAAATGCCGATCTCATTATTTTTGATGAACCAACAGCATCATTGGACCCAATGACAGAATATTTAATATTCAAAGATATTTTAGAACTTTGTAAATCAACTACCTCCATTATTATATCTCACAGAGTGGGGATAGCCAAACACGCCGACAAAATTGTGCTTATGGAGAAGGGAAAAGTCACCGAGTTCGGAACTCATGAGGAGTTAATGCTGCTGAAGAAATCATATTACATGATGTGGAAAACACAAAAAGAATGGTATGAAGATGAGGTGCAACCAAATTATGCGGTCTGATACTCATAAAAAACTTAGGGATCATTTGCAGGATGAAATTTTTTTTAATTGGGATGGATCAGAGTTTAAAATTGCTCCACAAAAGTTAACTGCATATTTTTTTATAACCCTTCATTGTGTTTACTGTATAGATCTGATTCCTTGCCTCAACGAAATTAAAGAAAAATATCCTGCTATCGATATCGTTTTAATCTCTTCGGGTTCACAAGAAGATCACAAGGAAATGGTTGATTATTTTCAGTGGACCTTCCCAGTAGTAGAGATGGAGAAGTTGGAAATGCATAAACACTTTGATGTTACAATGCAGCCTTACATGATGATCGCCGATGCTAACAGAACGATTCACTCTTCTACTGTAGTCTACAACACTGAAGATGTTCTTCGGATTTATAGATCCATAACCTAGAAGTAATATATGTGTCTCATGAAAGGAGGTGAAAAACAATGGCATGTGGATGTTCTAGCGGAACGGCTGCGGGTCTGGTTGATCTGCAAACCTATTGTACTACAGGAAGTTGTCAATCTGGTTCTACCATTTATACCAAAACATTGTATGCAGACAAGAAACAATTCTGTAAACAAAGCAATGGTACAACTACAGAATCAATTTGCACTATTAAAGCGGGCTGCTGCAATTAATCTGAGATTTTTAAAAGAGGGGGATATACATTCACCCTCTTTTTTGCTAGGAGGAATTAATTTGTGGGTTAATATGCTTATTTGTGACAAGATACATATAAATAATAATAAATTTGTTCTGGGGGGATTATAAACAGGATTGAGGTTCCTACTTATCCATTTATCATCAAATTCTCATGCCTCATAAAGATCGCAGGTCTCCCTGAGTTGAATACTGTGCAGACCGAGCTAAGAATTATCAATTCCGCTCACGAGATTTTAGGAACCAATATGCATATACACAGGAATTATAGGGAACGAAACATGGTTCCAGGTGTAGACCAATATTTTGATTTTAAAATTTTAATGGAGAAAGATGATAATATTTTTATTGAATGTATTGTGGATGGTGAACTGAAATCAAGTTACCCCATTAATATCGATCTCGTTGATATTTCTTGTTAAGAAGGGGAATCTTACAATGTTTAGATTTATCCTAGATGTCATACTTTCTTTTATTTTCTTTTCCTCTTTTGTAGCCAAGGTCATATCTTTCGGGAATTTTAAATATGAAGTACGCGGCTACAAGATATTGAAATTAAGCAATTTTCGACTATTACCCATTCTGATTTTGAGTGCGGAGTTCGCACTCTCTATTCTCTTTTTATTACCAATTAAAATAGAAGTTTTTAAAGAGTGCCTTGGGATTTCTTTTTTAATTGTTCTTACCATATTGACTATCAGAAAAGATGGCTTTTCAAAGGAATGTTCCTGTTATGGAAAGAATCATCTACTCAGTAGTTTTCCAATACAGAGGAATATAATTTTTATCTTGATTGTTACTTTAAGTTCTTTTATTCACAAAGTTTATGTGGTT
Source organism: Paenibacillus sp. OVF10 (assembly GCA_022836915.1). Taxonomy (GTDB): domain Bacteria; phylum Bacillota; class Bacilli; order Paenibacillales; family Paenibacillaceae; genus Paenibacillus. The sequence continues at coordinate 1,112,022 of CP094668.1, forward strand.
GATTGGTTCCGTTCTTGTCTAGTTTTTGCCATTGTTCTGTTGATAACATTAGTGTTAGAAAACATACGTCAATTTCAAGAAGTTAGAAAGGAGGGGTAGTACAGTGTTGATTTTTCTTATAGTGATTTTATTGTGCGCGATCAATTATTATATGATTTTGATCAGTAGACACAAAAAGTATTCTTTTTTAAAAAGAGTTTTGAGCAAGTAGAGAACAGCGTGTTTGATCAAAAATTAAATTGTTTACTATTCCTAAATACAGCAGACCTTATTAAGATTGAAGACCACATTGCTTCGTTGCCTTCAGACTGGGTGATTATCTTTAATGGCCCCGAATGGTTGTATAAGGTTAAGTTGAAGAAATGGAGTGTAAGAGTTCTGCATGCTCCAGTAATCCAGGTTCCGTCCTTAAGACTCATGAAGGATTCTTTTATTGTGATTCGTGAACCTTCAATGAAAAAAGACAGATATACTATCATATACGAGTTGAGAGAATATATTGATTTTCAATTATTAGGTGAACAGTCAAGTATAATTTCTGTTGCACGGTAATGATTATCTCTACAGAAAATATGAAATAAAGATCGTCAAGCAACCGATCCCTCGCAAACTCGATATGTAGGCGAATGAAGAAATACATATCTACATATTGTAGTTATAGTGACTTTTAAAGGGTTAATGCAACAAGCATGATTTATGAAAGAATATCTTTGCAAACAAGCATTTTATTCTGCAAAGGAATATAATATGAATTTTTTGGCAATGTATCCTAAAATGTTATACAAAGAGGGGTGCATGCTGTGAGTGAACCGGTACAGATCACAGATAAAATCGAACGGAACAGGCAAGAGTTGAGTCGTTTGGCGGAGAATCATGGCATGCAGGACAACCAAGTCCTCCGACAGTCCATGGTACTGGACGAGCTTATTAATGAATATAATCGATTCAAATATAAAAGCCATCTTAGGAACAGACAACCGATTGCATAATGCAGTCGGTTTTTTGGTCTAATTAGTGTTCTATAGAAATAGCGTAGTCGACTGTAGCGATACAGTCGGCTTTTTTGCGTTCATCTGAAACTAATGCGGATAACTTGAAATTCCGTACCAATTCCAGGGTTGGCAGGATAGCGAATGATCATTAAAACTGGATATGATGACCCCAGTTATATCCAGATTGATCTGTGAAGGGGGCTCATACAATGATCGGGAGAGGGAGGGATGAACGGAAATGATGGACAAGGTACGCATTTTTTCGGAAAAAACGTAAACCTGCGCACCAAGTTGCTCCTGTTGTTCCTGGCGCTTACGTTGCTGCCGCTAAGTTTGCAGGGAGTGATGAACTACAAGCATTTCTCGCAGACGATGGATCGCAAGACCGAGCAGTTCACCATTGATATGGTTCGCCAGATTAACGCTAATCTGAATCGGCTGCTGAAGGACTTTGAGCGGTTGTCGCTCTTGCCGCTTTACGATCAGATGGTGCTTGGCATTCTGGGCAAATACAACGCTTCAATGGGTTCGGGTACATGGGCGAGGTCTGAGGATTATCTGAAAATGAAGCTTTACACATCGGGTCAAGCTTATGACCGGCCCGAGATTCGTGGAATTCATCTGATCAGCAACAGCGGCATTTTGTTCTCCAATCTCGATTCACTGGCGGTCAAGCCGGTATGGGACAGCAGGCAGGATGATTGGTTTGCAGAGCTTGAAGACTCGGAAGGGACATGGCGCCTGCTTCCTCCACATCAACCCAGCTATTACACGGGCGGTCAGCAAGAATCGTATATATCGGTGGGCAGAGTGCTTCGAGATCCGGGTACGCTCCAGCGATTGGGCTACATTCTGATTGATATCCGTCTGGAGGCCTTCGGTCAACTGTTATCCAATCTGAATTATGAGCAAGATGCAAGTCTGATGATTGTAGACAGCAAACAGCGTCTTCTGTTCGAGCGGACCTCAACCGGAGGAATGTCTGCATACGACCAGTTGTTAATGCATGGACAGCTTCAAAGCTATGCAGGAAACCAAAAAGTTGTTCTGGATGGGCAGTCCTATCTCTACGTACAACACCATTCCAGCTATTCCGGGCTTTCGGTGATCAGTCTTACACCTATTGCCGTGATTCAAAAGGAGTCAGGTGAGATGCTCACCTTCACAATATGGTTCGCAGTATTGTGTATGGCCGCCATAGCAATTCTGGCGGTTCTGTTATCCTATCGCATCACCCAGCCGCTGATTCGACTGAAGCACCACATGATTCGGGTGGAGCAGGGAGATTTTAGCCAGCGGGTAGCACACTTCAGCAGTGATGAATTCGGACAGATAAGCCGGGGCTTTAACCGAATGATGGAAGAGATTCATCGGCTGTTCAATGAGGTATTTCTGCTGGGCATTCAAGAGCGGGAGGCAGAGTTGTCAGCGTTGCAAAGCCAGATGAACCCCCATTTTATATACAACACGCTGGAGTCCATTAACATGATGGCCATTCGCCAGAAGCACGCAGAGGTGTCGGACATGGTGACAGCGCTTGGCAAGCTGCTGCGTTATACGATTGATAAGGTGGACCGGATGGTTCCACTTGGGGAAGAACTGGCTTTTGTACAATCCTATGTACGCATTCAGCAGGTACGTTACGACGGTAAGTTGGAGATTATCTATGACATCGAAGAAGGGATAACCGAGTATTTGATTCCCAAGCTGGTACTGCAACCGCTGGTGGAGAATGCAGTCTACCATGGCATTGAAGGGCAGGAAAATGGAGGAGTAATCTGGGTATCTGCCTTGAAATTCGACCAGGAGCTGCTGATTAGCGTACGAGACAACGGTAAGGGTATGACTCAGGCAAAGATTGACGAGTTAAACGAATCCATATCGAAACAGCCTTCCAGTCAGGCATTACGTTGCCATGCCGGGGACAGTCTGGGGCTTAACAATATCGCCCAGAGGCTTCGCCTCATGTATGGAGAAGGCGGCAGCCTAAGTATTGATGGAAGTCCAGGGCAGGGCCTGGTGGTCACGATATCCATTCATCTTCTACCGAAAGGGGATTAAAGCGCATGTATAAAGTATTGCTTGTAGAGGATGAGATGGTCATCCGTCAGGGACTAAGGGAGCTGATCGTACAAGCGTCTTCTCAGTTTCAGGTAACGGGCGAAGCGTCGAGCGGTACCGAGGCATTGGATTTTCTGAGATGTGAGGTGCCGGATGTGTTAATCACGGATATCCGCATGCGTGAAATGGACGGATTAACTTTGGTAAGCAAAGCCAGAGACATGTACCCTGAATTGTTAATGCTCATCATTAGCGGCTACGGCGAGTTTGAATATGCACGCAGAGCGATGGAGTTCGGGGTGTTGAACTACCTGTTGAAGCCAATCGATCGTTATGAACTGGCATTATGCATACAAAAGATTCAATTGCTGCTGGATCGCAGATACGGTATTTCAACCCTTTCTACCCCTGAGCCATCTGGCAAAGCAGAACACGCTGGTGGAGATACGCGGAAGATTATCCGAGATGTGAAGGAGCACATCAAGCAACACCCCGATGGAGATCTGCGACTTCAGACGATAGCAGATCTCGTTAACTTGAACCCTACTTATTTAAGCCAGCTGTTCAAGAACGAAATAGGCATCAATTATTCCGAATACATCACTGAGGCACGTATGGAGCGGGCCAAGTGGTTGCTGATCAACACGGGTCTTAAAATCTATGATGTGGCACGGTTATCCGGGCATCAGAGCCCCAAACACTTCATGCTGGTGTTCAAGCAGCAGGTGGGATGGACCGCAGGAGAATATCGAGACCGATTCAGTATCTCTTGAAAAACCATACCATTTCTGTAGTTGACGTGATTTATGAGGGAACGATGCTTTCGTTATACTTTGGTTGCACATGTATACCACGACGTCCATAAGGGGGATTTCCATGAAAAAAGCAGGACTGATACTGGTGTTTGTACTCATGATGATGGCTTCAATCGCGTGCGCAAGCTCCAATTCCGGCAGTGAATCTGGGAGTGCAGGCGGGGAGAATGGTGAGGTCGAGCTGAAGTTCATGATGTGGGGCAATCAGGCGCATATGGATGTGTACAACAAGTTGATCGATGACTTCACAAAGGAAAATCCAGGCATCAAAGTAACGATGGAATCCGTACCTTTCGCAGAATACCAGCAAAAAATTTCGGTGCTTGCCGCCGGAGGCTCCTTCCCGATCTCGCCTGGGTATCGGAGCGAATGGTACCACAATTCAAGTCCAATCACATTCTGGCCGATGTATCCGAGTTCAAGGATGATGCACAGTTTAAGCTGGATGATTATATTCCAAGTACATTGGATTTGTTCCGTGATGGCGACCAACTGCTGGGGCTACCTTTTTCTACACCTCCGGTAGTCATGTTTTACAATAAAACGCTGTTCGACAAGGCCGGTCTGACTGATCCAAACACACTTGCCACCCAAGGACAATGGACATGGGAACAGTTCGAAGAGTCCGCCAAAGCCATTACCAGTAAGGATGCGACCAACCGAGTCTATGGTGCCAACTTTTTCGCGACTGGAAGACCTGGGCGGTGCTTTCCTCCTACTCCTGGTCCAATGGAAGCGGTCCATTCGACGAAGGCATGACAACGTTCACTTGGAACGATGCCTATGGCGTACAGACCTTTGAATTGCTGGAACGCATGATGTTCACCGATGAATCACACCCAAAGGCGGGGAACAGGTCAGCTTCGATGCGGGTAATGTGGGCATGTTCTTTGATAATTACAGCTATGTTTCCAAAGCAAGAGAAATTACGGATTTTGAATGGAGCATCGCTCCTATGCCCTCCGGTTCTCAAGGCAGTGTGCCGATGCTAGGGCAGGCCGGATATGCCATGTTCAACGACAGCAAACATCCAGAGGAAACGAAGAAACTGTTGAAGTATTTTGCCAGTGAGCAGGGGATTCAGGCGACAGCCACCTACTTTGTGCCTCCGCGTACCTCTGTTCTGAACTCAGATGCATTCATTCTTCAGCCGAATAATCCGAGCAAAGAGCATATCGTGCAGGCCGTTATTGATGAAATGCCAAAAGCGCGATTAATTCCCGGTCATATCCGTTGGCAGGATATCGACAATGCGGTATTGCAGGGATTTGACCGACTATTTGCAAAAACAGCGACAGCTGAGGATAACCTGAAACAAATGCAGGAAGAGATCCAAAGTGTGTTGCAACCCTAAATCATTCGATCGAAACCGGAGGTGAGAACGATGGGCAAATTCAAAGAATTACTTGAACGGAAACCGCTGTCGCTGGTGGTCAGTCTGCCTGAGAATGATATTGGTTTGGCTCGGGCAGCCATGGAAGAGGGCGCTGATGCACTGAAGGTGCATTATAATGTCGGTCATCGCGCCAGCGGGAATCATTTTGGTCCATTAGACATGTATGCCGAGGTGTTTCGGGCGATCCGAAGTGAGTTTGGTGGTCCACTTGGGGTCGTACCTTCTGGCAGTATTGATGGAGCAAGGCGAGAGGATGTGGAGGGGCTTTCCGGGCTGGGCTTTGATTTCTATTCCATCTATGCACATCACTTGCCTTCCTTCATGCTCAATGACTTGGGGCTGGACCCAACGTTTGCGATCAATGAGGAATATGATGCTTCCCTCGTAACATCGGCAGCTCACTTCGGCTTCACCGCTCTGGAGGCATCCATTGTACCTGGAAAAGAATACGGTACACCGCTCAGCTTCGCGGATGTGCTTAAGTATCGCCGTCTGGTCTTGCAAGCCCAGGTACCGGTATTGGTTCCTTCCCAGCGAAAGCTGGTGCCGGAGGATGTTCGGGTGCTGCGCGATACCGGGGTAAAGGCGATTATGCTTGGAGCGGTCGTGACTGGCAACACGGAGGAACAGCTGCGAAGGGCTGTGAATGAGTTCCGCAATGCGGTGGACTGTCTGAACCGTCCAGACTATATAAGTTGAACTAAAGAATATTTACACTTGCCACTCCGATGCCAGAACAACCCCAGCTTCAGAGGAAAAGTCTAATAAAGGAGGGCTGATTGTGACCCATTCACGCAAGCGCAAAAGAGGGGGCCGCTCGCCAGAGAGGCCCAGATCGCGGGTTGGCTGTTTGTATCGCCAATGGTGCTTGGGTTTACCCTGCTGCTGTTATTTCCCATGGGTCTCGCGTTATACATGAGCCTGACCGATTGGCCGCTGCTGGGGGATCATCATTTTATTGGAATGGATAATTACCGGAATATTATGACAGACGCCATGTTCTGGAAAGTGCTCGCCAATACGGTTTATTTCACAGTGGGGCTGGTACCGCTTAATATTGTGCTCGCCCTGCTGCTCGCGTTGCTGCTATCTAGAAATCTGCGGGGCATCGGAATTTTCCGGACAGCAATCTTTGTTCCGGTCATGACCTCGTTGATCGTGTGGGCCATCGTGTGGAAGCTGATGTATGCAACAGAGTCAGGATTGATTAATCAGCTTCTGTTGATGGCGGGCATCAAGGGTCCGGCCTGGCTATACAATGAAGATTTGGCAATGCCGGCGGTGATTGTGACAAGTGTGCTGAAAAATGTAGGTCTGAATATGGTGCTGTTCATTGCAGCCATTCAGCAGGTACCGCGTTCACTGTACGAAGCAGCAACATTGGACGGGGCGGGCAAAAGGGGAACCTTCTTTCACGTCACGCTGCCTATGATCACGCCAACCGTGTTTTTGACAGTGGTCATGACCGTGATTGGTTCACTCAAAGTATTTGGGCAGATCTATGTGATGACCCAAGGCGGGCCGAGCAACAGCACGAAGGTATTGGTTTATTATATCTGGGAAAAAGCATTCAAATTATTTCAGTTTGGCTATGCTTCTGCTCTCGCATATGTGCTGTTCTTTATCGTGCTAATTCTGACGCTGCTGCAATGGCAGCTCCGAAAGAGGTGGGTATTCAATGAAGGCGATGCCTAGTCCTTCGGGGCGGAAGATAGGAAGTACCCTGGGGACGTATTTGTTGCTGACTCTGATTTCCTCATTATGATTGTGCCATTTATCTGGATGATATCGACATCATTCAAGGAACCCCAGAGCATATTCACCTATCCACCGCAGTGGATACCGGATACTTTCCGATTTCAGAACTATATCGATGTCTTTCGATTGATTCCGTTTCACCGTTTTTATTGGAACAGTATCTACATTTCTGCGTTGGTTGTGCTAGGAACAGTATTTTTTGCTTCCTCGCCGGTTACGCATTCGCCAAAATTCCGTTTAAAGGACGTAATGTGGTATTTCTCATCCTGCTGAGTGCGATGATGATTCCCCATGAGGTGACGGCGATACCGATGTTTCTGTTCATGCGGCAGCTGGGGTGGATTGATACCCATCTTCCGCTGATATTATTGCCGATCTTTGGCGCGGGTGGTGTGTTTGGCATCTTTGTGATGCGGCAGTTCTTCATTACGGTGCCAACGGAACTGGAAGAAGCGGCGATGATCGACGGTTGTAACCGATTCCGGATATATGCGCGAATTATGCTGCCCATTGCCAAGCCGGGTATGGCTACGCTGACGATCTTTACGTTTGTGACGATCTGGAATGAGTTTTTTGATCCGTTAATCTTCATTAACTCGCGTGATCTAATGACGCTGCCATTGGGTTTGTCTTTGTTTACAGATGAAGTGGGTACAGCCTGGCAATATCTGATGAGCGCCACCGTCATGGCAACCTTGCCACTGTTAATTGTCTTTTTCCTGGCACAACGGCGCTTCATTGAGGGAGTTGCCATGACGGGACTGAAAGAGTAAACCGTGCAATACGTGCAATAGAACGGAAGGAGGGGCAACATTTGCGTGAACAGAAGAGTATGAAAAAGGAAGAAGCAGATGTCGTTATTGTGGGAGGGGGCCCTGCGGGTATAGCGGCAGCCATTGCGGCTGGAAGGCAGGGTATACGAACAGTGCTGGTGGAACGATATGGATTCGTGGGCGGGATGTCAACTGCCGCTATGGTTTATCCCTGGATGACTTTCCATACGGAGCGTGGGGAGCAGGTCATTAAAGGCATTGCGCAGGAGATCGTGAATCGTTTGCAGGCACGTGGCGGCTCTCCGGGGCATTTGCGTGATACGGTTGGATTTGTACACAGTGTCACGCCGTACCATCCAGCCATCTTTCAGGTGGTTGCAGCAGAGATGTTGCAGGAGGCTGGTGTCCGGCTTCTGTTGCACAGCTTTGTGGACGAGGTGGTCGTTGTAGATAATCGGGTGGAAGCCGTGCGAGTGACCAACAAGTCTGGAAGAAAGGAGTTCCAGGCGAATGTATTTGTGGATGCAAGCGGCGATGCGGATCTGGCTTATCTTGCGGGTGCTTCTGTGGCAAAGGGACGAGACGGCGACCATCAGTCACAGCCGATGACCATGAAATTCCGCATGCGTGGTGTCGATCTTGGACGAGTGAAACAATACATGCTGGAGCACCCGGAGGATTTCTATGTGAAAACCCCTTTGCTGAACTGGACAGCATTCCGTTAACCGGGGTGAGTGGTTTCTACTCCCAGTGGAAAAAGCAGGTGTGCCGATTAATCGCGACCAGGTATTGTTTTTTACCGGACCGGCAGAAGATGAAGTGCTGATTAATTGTACCCGAGTGCAGGGGCTCGATGCGACGGATGCCGAGGATCTGACCTCTGCGGAACAGGAAGGCCGGAAGCAGGTGCTGATGATCGCTGAGTTTTTGCAGCGTGATGTGCCTGGATTTGAACGGGCTTCGATCTCGGCAGTAGCGCCGCAGATTGGTATCCGTGAATCCAGACGAATCATTGGGCATTATGCCTTAACTCAGGCGGACGTGGTTGCAGGACGGAAATTTGACGATGTGATTGCCAGAAGTGGTTATCCGATTGATATCCATGACCCTTCGGGTCAAGGTGTTGTGGCTGCCTTTATAGAGGGGGATGGGGCGTATGATATTCCGTATCGCTGTCTGATCTCTAGCAATATCCGCAATCTGCTGGCGGCAGGACGCTGCATCTCTACCACACATGAGGCGCATGCAACGACAAGGCTGACTCCAAGCTGCATGGCTACCGGGGAGGCCGCGGGGACAGCGGCTGCACTAACAGTGAAGATGAAGCTGGACCCGGTGAAACTGCCGATCGAGCTGTTACAGGCGAAATTACGTCACAACGGAGCGGCGATCTAGCGGATGAGCTGAGTCTGGGCTAAAATGGGCGAATCGGGCGAATCATTAATAGTGGGAGTGGGTGTTTATTTAATTCGCGGTGGCTTAAGTTTTAACGAACCTGAGACGACTAATGTGGGGCTATAAGCTGAAATGAAAAATGTAACGAATCTCAGTGAAGTTATTTTACTCAAAACTCTGAAATAGGGGGTAAAAGTGGGGGAATCGGAAGAATAGAGCGTCTACGATTCGTTAGATTAGAAACTATCCCAAAAATAGCTAAATAGGCTTCCCTCAGTTCGTTAGAAATTGGTGGGAAGCTTGTGAATTGATGAGCAAAATTTTAGCCCCAAAGAATCCAATTCCACTGCTAGGTGGGTTTAGAGTCTTTGGGGCGCTCTCATTCTTTTCATCTATTAGGTTCTTTCCTCCATGCCTAATCATATCTGATCAATCACGGGGTCTCGGTTCGTTCATGTTCCTTTATGTGTCGTATTCTTTCATGCCTTATTCTCTCCGATTATCAATTCATCCGTGCCTCAAGTCGCCTTGCGACAATGGACAGCGCGTAGTTGATGACAAAATACAATACGGCTGCGAGCAGCAGGGCCGGGATAATGTAATCGAAACTTTGACCGCCAAGGATCTGCACGTTGTGCATCAGCTCCGGCAGAGAGATGATGATCGCCAGTGAAGTATCCTTCAGGAGTGAGATGAACTGGCTGACCATCGGTGGGGACATGCGACGTAGCGCCTGTGGCATGATGATGCCACCGAGTGTCTGCATGTAGCTGAGGCCCGAGGAGCGGGCAGCTTCCACCTGACCGCGCTCAACGGACTTCAGACCGCTACGGACGATCTCGGCGATCATCGCGCCTTCAAACAGACTCAGTCCAACAACTGTGGACCAGAAGACGGACATTTTAATCCCGAGCTGTGGAAGTACCATGTGAATGAAGAAAATGATGAGCAACAGCGGCAGATTCCGGATCGTATCCACGATCACTGCGACGATCTGTGACAGAACAGGGATACGGGTAAACCGGATCGTACCCAGCACAGTGCCAAGCACAAAGCTGAATATAATGGATAGCCCTGCTACCTGCAGGGTAATCAGGAATCCATGAAGCAGGAAACGAAGGTTGGGCCACGCATAGGCCCCGCTAAAGTCCATATTTTATTAGCCTCCTTCTGTATGCAGGAATGGAATATTGAAGATCAATAGATGGGGCATGGACTGTGTATAAAGCAACTTAAGCACTGTAGCAGTGAATTACAATATGCACTGTGACATGATCACCAATGCCAGCAAAACACAGACGATCCAGTACTCATTTAAACCACATGGACAAGCCAATATATCTCCCTAAAAATCTACGCCAGGTACAAGTCGATCTGTTACATGGTAACCTGACCTGCCGGTTTGTTCTTTTTCGGTTTGCCTTTGGTGTTGCGCGCCTCTGCATCGCTCTGTCCAAACCTGCGCTCCATATAATGCACCAGGAAGCTAAGTGGTAGTGTCATTACCAGATAGAACAGCGCAACAATGGTGTACACACTTAGCGGCTGGAACGTATCCGAGTTAACCAAGTCGGCAAAATACATAAGATCCATGCCGGCGACAACGGCAAGAATGGATGAGTTTTTGACCAAATTGATGAACTGGTTGCCGATGGACGGCAGTACAATCTTGATGGCCTGGGGCAGAATGATCAGGTTCATGGCCTGTACATAGGACAAGCCGGAAGACCTTGCTGCTTCCAGTTGTCCACGCGGCACTGTCTGAATGCCCGCTCGGATCGCTTCGGCAATGAAAGCGGCGGTGTAGATGGTCAGACCCAGAGTACCGGAGACAAACCCATCCAGCGAGATGCCTAGTGCAGGCAGTCCAAGATAGAAGAAAACACAACCAACAGCAATGGGATGTTTCGGATAAATTCCACAAAAGCCGTGCCAATCCAGTTCAGCGGTTTCACAGGGGATATCCGAAAGATAGCCAGGATTGCGCCAAGGATAAAGCTGCCAATGAGAGCCATAATGCTCACTTGAATCGTATTCAGGAACCCTTCCAGAAAACGATCCGAGTGTCGCATTAGTACGCTGAAATCCAATGTGCCCATATAGGCGAAGCCTCCGTTCTCCAGATGTAGAAACGGCGATTACGTCTGCTCATGCTTCGCATCCAGCAGACGAATTCGCCGCTTACCTATCTTAATTCGGGTTACTCGGGCTTGGAGCCCAGCCATTTCTCATGTAAAGTGTCATATTCCCCGCTGTCTTTCATGCTTTTGAGCAGCGTGTTGACTTCCTCCACGAAGGCAGTGTCGCCTTTGCGAATGGCCATACCATAAGGTTCGCTTGTGAAATTGCCACCAACCAATTGGAAGCTGTTATCCGTCTGTTGCATGCCGATGAGGATGATGTTATCTGTGGTCAGCGCTTCGCCTTTACCTGCTTTGAGAGCAGTGAATGCATCCTGATAGTTATCGAATTCAAGCACCTCAGCATCCGGGGCTTTCTCGCGAATATTCTGAGCGGATGTGGAGCCTTTCACCGCGAGTACTTTCACCCCGCTGAGGCTTTCCAGGCCGGTAATTGCACTGTCGTTTTTCACCAGCAGGGATTGGCCTGCTTCAAAATAAACATCACTGAAATCTACCTGTTCCTTACGCTCATCCGTAATTGTCATTGTGGCGATGATGATGTCGATGTCTCCATTTTGCAGCATGGGAATACGTGTCTTGGAAGTGACCTCTTTCAGTTCAACCTTTGTCTCATCTCCAAGGATCTGTTTGGCGAGTGCCTTGGCGATATCAATATCGAATCCTTCAACGTTGCCACTTGCGGGATCTTTCAAGCCAAACAGCTTCGTATCGTATTTCACACCGGCGATGAGCTTACCGCGTTCCTTAATCCGCTCAATCGTGCCTTTTGCCTCGGCATCGCCACCACCGCTCGCTGAAGGTGTATCTGTACCTGTACTACAACCTGACAATACAAGGGAGAGAATGAGGACAAGCATAAATGATGGCCATTTCAATAATTTCTTCATGAATAAAGACCCCTTTCAAAATGGAATAGTGGATTATTCTCAATGATGAATCAGACGGCTCAGGAATTGCTGTGCTCGTTCTTCTCTGGGGTTGTCAAAAAATTCGGCAGCGTTGGCCTCTTCTACAATTCGGCCTTCGTCCATGAAGATGACCCGGTCCGCAACTTCGCGGGCGAATCCCATCTCATGGGTAACAACGACCATAGTCATGCCATTATGGGCAAGGGAACGCATAACATCGAGGACTTCCCCGATCATCTCGGGATCGAGAGCAGAGGTAGGTTCGTCAAAAAGCATGATTTTGGGCTCCATGGCGAGTCCTCTGGCGATGGCTACCCGTTGTTGCTGTCCACCGGACAACTGGGAGGGATAACTGTCTGCTTTGTCGGCAATGCCCACTCGGGTCAGATACTTCATTGCTGTTGCGGCTGCTTGTTCTTTGGGTTGTTTGCGCACCTTCATGGGTGCAAGGGTAATGTTATCGATGACTTTTTTGTGAGGATAAAGATTGAAGTGTTGAAATACCATGCCGATGTCACGGCGGAAGAGGTTAATGTCCACCTTTTTCTGATGTAGAGGAATCCCACTGACGACAAGTTCACCTTCGGTAATGGTCTCCAGGCGGTTAATACAGCGGAGTAACGTGCTTTTGCCGGAGCCGGAAGGTCCGATAATGACGACGACCTCTCCTTCTTCAATGTGAAGATGGATATCCTTGAGGACATGAAAATGACCGAAATGTTTCTGGACACCCCTAAATTCAATCAAGAGTACACCCCATCCTTTCTGCAACGTCTGTGTGTAAAAGGAATAATAAGGAATAAATTGAAACTAGTTATTTAATCATACATAGTCATCCTGCTTATGGCAATTGGTTTGTGATAAAACATGACATAAGTAATGGGTTTTCTAGGGCTATAGCCAGTAAATATGTTATATATCTGTCATGTTATTAAATGTCTTGTGACGAATCCTGACAGAAAAATGAATCCATTCTCCTAGTCGTTTACCAACCTTTGGAATAGTTGTATAGAGTATACTGAAAGTGATGTTTGATTTATGACTCTGATTAACAAAACAAATAGCATCAAGTTCCACGTGTACATGGCAAGAAAGCTCAACCCTACACGTCATGCCATTGATATGATGGAGTGAGAGAGCGTCCGTTTGAACGTAAGTAAGGAAAGTAAAAGCGATGTATTGATCCCATAACCATTCCATTACATGTAGAGAGGATGATTCTGCACGATGAATACATATCACTCCCCAATATCGACAGGAGCAAGTGCCCAGTCCGATGTTCGAGCTTATGAAGCCGATTTGCCTGTCATTCCTGCTCAGGATTTTCAGCTTACAGACTATGGAGCTGTTGGAGACGGCGTAACAGATAATACGGAGATGTTCCGACTTGCCATCTCTTCATGTGCTGAAGCAGGAGGTGGAAGAATCGTAATTCCTGCCGGGGTATGGCTCACAGGTCCGATTGTAATGCGCAGCCGTATCGAACTACATGTGGAAGCAGGGGCACTGGTTACGTTTAGCCGAGATTTTGATCAATACCCATTAATTGCATCAAGCTTCGAAGGCTGGCAGGTGGTACGTTGCCAATCCCCGATCGATGGTGATCAACTGGAGGATATTGCGATTACTGGTGAGGGGATATGGGATGGGGGCGGTGAGGCATGGCGTCCGGTAAAACGCTCCAAAATGACCACTTCACAATGGAACCGATTAGTCGCTTCTGGTGGTGTTGTAGAGCAATCCGGTGGAGATGAAGAAATCTGGTGGCCTACCACAGCTGCACTTGAGGGCGGTACTATCGCGAATCGGTTGCATCAGGAGCAGGTACGTGATGTCTCTGCCTATGAAGAAGTCAGAGACTTTTTGCGTCCCAACATGGTCAGCTTGCGCAGATGCAAACGGGTATTGCTGGACGGTCCAACGTTCCAGAACTCGCCTGCATGGAATCTGCACCCTGGGCATCTGAGCATGTCACCATTCGTAACGTGAGTGTGCGAAATCCGTGGTTTTCTCAGAATGGAGATGGGCTGGACATTGAATCCTGTCGTCATGTAGTGGTCGAGAAGAGTGTATTCGATGTCGGTGATGATGCGATCTGTCTGAAATCAGGCAAGGATGCCGAAGGCCGTGAACTGGGTCTTCCATCGGAGTGCATCACCATTCGGGATTGCACGGTGTATCACGGTCATGGCGGGTTTGTAATTGGCAGTGAAATGTCCGGTGGTGTGCGGCATGTGCGTGTGTCGGACTGTACGTTTATCGGTACGGACATAGGAATTCGCTTCAAAAGCGCACGTGGGCGCGGCGGAGTGGTTGAGGACATTCAAATTGAACGCATATATATGAAAGATATCATTATGGAAGCGATCTCGTTTTCCTTTTTCTATGCAAATCAGGAAGGGTCTGCCCGGGGCAGTGATCTATCTCAGGAGATTAGCGAAGAGACGCCAGTGTTCCGGGATATTCGAATATCGGATGTGGTCTGTGCCGGTGCCGACACTGCGTTGCTTGTGAGTGGATTGCCGGAACAGCCTTTGGATGGGGTGATCATCCAGCGTTACAACGTGCAAGCTCGCAGTGGTATCCAATGTGCTCATGCGAAACATCTGCATATCGCTGAATTGCAGGCGCAGATCACTGAAGGTCCGCTGGTTCATTTGCACCAGTGCAAAGGGGCAGAGTTAGAGAGCATTCAGGGCAAGGGTGCAGATGGGCGACTTCTGATGGTGACCGGACACGAGTCCGCAGGTATTGTATGTCGTGAAGTCGATGCTGACACAGACGGTCGTCAGATCTCTGTGGGTCCCGAGGTACGAAGTGGTGTGATCATTCGCAGATAAAAAGTATGTAGTAGGGTTAAATACAAGTTGGTCCAATTCAGCCGTAGTGGTGCAGCCATAGATCCAGTAATCGCGATGCCTTTTGATATAAGGAGTACGTAATCTCTGGAGCGAGGCTACCCACTCGGCTTTTATATGAAGTGATCTGATGATCTACCGGTGTTCCTTGCGATAGCGCAGCGGTGTTGTACCGGTAACCTGTTTGAATGTTTTGTTAAAATGAGCCGTATGCTCAAATCCTACCTTCTCTGCGATCATCTGGACACGCTCTTGTGTGGACAGCAATCTTCGTTGTGCTTCCCGGACACGAACAACTCGCAAATATTCGCTAAATCGAAACCCGGTAAACCGGCTGAACATTCGGCTCAGATAAGATGGACTGATATAAAAACGATTGGCTGCACCCTCCAGCGTAAGTGGTTCGGTATAGTTTTTATTCACATAAGTGACGATTTCACTGATTTTGTCCTGCATTGGATGCAAGGGACCTGGGCATGACTGCCGGATGTTCTCCTCTACCCGATGAATACGGATCAAAAGTTGGGCAAGCAGACTTCTTACGGCGATCTCATAATGAGGGCGTCGCTCTTTGCATTCTTGCAACATCTGCCACAATATACGCTCCATCTCGGGCTGTTCCGCTTCAGGCAAGCGAAGGAGTCTTGAACAATTAAAAGGCAGCAGACCACATATGCCAAGTTCCATCCCCGTTGCAAAAGCAGGCGAAAAACCGATTAGAATTCGTTCGAAGCCGGGAATGCTTCCTTTGGAGGTGGTATGTACATCGTGTGGATTAATCAGAATGAAATCACCCTTGCGGGCGGACAGAATCTGACCATTCATGGAATACACTCGTTCGCCTTCAAGTAAGTAATACAGTTCGTAGAATGGATGAGCGTGAGGTTGTGGCATACCGTTCCCATCATGTCTTCGCATATGTTCAATGGTAAATGAATGTTCACCGATTCGATATTTGGGTCCAATCCGATCCTCTATGAGACTCATGGTACAGCTCCCTCTGCTTCACGGATTAACAACGATATCCATATCATAACGGAAAATCCATCTTTTTGTAAACGCTATCATTGGAAATGAAATATTTCTTTAATCCTATCGTTAAATACCGAGAGAACGAATCTGGCATGATCCATATGTGCTGTCAAGGTGACAAAACTTGAATGATGTTTTAGAGTAGGGGGAGAGAGGCGAAACTCTGGTTAAGGAGTGTCTCCAATATGATTTGGAAGGAAGGAAACAGGTTATGACGACACATGAATTATCGCCATTGGTTGCTGCGCTCAATATGCAACCTCACGTTGAAGGCGGTTGGTATAAGGAAGAATGGAAGGCATCTTATCAGATTCCACAGTCCGTTCTGCCGGATACATACTCCGGCCCACGATTCTCGGCAAGTTCCACGTATTTCCTGCTGCACGCACATGAAATCTCCGAGTGGCATACGGTTCTGTCCGATGAACTTTGGCTGTGGCACAGCGGCAGTCCAGTTGAACTGAAGCTGGGTGGCAATGGGGAGAACCCGGAGAACGAGGAAGTTCTTGTTCTGGGGATGGATATTGCTGCGGGGCAATCACCCCAGGTGCTCGTTCCTGCCGGCGTATGGCAGACAGCGCGCCCGTTGGGCGATGAGCCTGTACTGGTAACTTGCGTAGTAGCGCCAGGTTTCCACTTTGATGATTTCAAGCTTGTATCCAAAAGCGAATAGGTTTTGATATGTAAAAATCCCGATCCGAGATGCTCAGGGCATCCGAATCGGGATTTTTTGGATTGAGCGTATTAAGTATGCTGAGGTCTATGCCTAGTTCAGGGATAGATCATTCCCTTTTGAATAAGCATCACTTTTGGCAATGACTAATCACTTCGGATTCTCGTTACTCATCCAGCTGTCCACATAAAACTCCTCATGATAATCCGGTTGCTGAGCGAGTTCTTTGAGCTTCTGTTCAGCTTCTTCAGCGGTAAGATATTCTCCAATAACTGCTGTAAACTCACCAGTGGACGTTTTGAGGAAAGAGATGTCCTCATCCGGATAGGATTCTTCAATTATACCCATCGATTCTCCAAAAGGCATTGATTCTGTGCGGAGAGAGTATACCTTCCGAGGTGTGACCGGTTTGCCGTCGGAAGTCAGTTTCACTTCCAGGTATCCAGGGTTCTTGAATTCCGTTACGGCATACTGTACCCCTTCTTTTAAAACAACTACGAATCCGACGGAAGAGTCGTCTAAAATCATGGAACCATAAACATCTTTCACTAAAGGCTGGGTCATGAAGTCGGCTTTGACTTTCTCTATATCCATGTAACGTGCACCGCTAAAAGTAAAGAGGATACGATTCGGTGCTTCTTTGTGTACTACATTATAATGGGGTGCATCATTAGTCTGATCTTGCTCGTCGGTGCTAAAATTGATTTTAAGCGTATTTTCGGTTGCTTCCGATCCCACAGTTACTCCATCGGTAATCTTGCCGCCATCGCCGAATTGAAGTACCTGAACAATCGTTCCGACCACAGGTATTTTGACCATGGCGTTTGCGACAGTAGGAATGTTGACTACGAACAGAAAAGCGGCACATGCTGCCAGAATGGAAGCAGAGCGAATGATACGGGAGGAGCTTTTGCGAGCGGCAGCCTTTTGCTGGGCTTGACGAATAACATCTGTAAGTTGAGCTGGAATTTCAATGTTTTCATAACGTTCTTTACCTGTCATAGATCTCCAACCTCTCCTTCGATTAAATCCATTTTTAATTTGTTGATAATCCGATAGAATTTTGACTTAACGGTATTCTCCGACAGGGAGAGCACTTCAGCCATCTCTCGAAAAGGCAGATTCCCAAAGAATTTTAATATAATATAGGCTCTTTCCTCGGGGATAAGCCGATCCAGTGCATCATACAGATCCATTTTCTCTTCCACGGATGCCCCTCGCTCTGGAGCCACAAACTCCTGCACATGATCCTCCATATAGGTCACTCGCTGGTTGCGTCGTATATGATCTATCGCTGTGTTAATCACAATTCGTGACATCCAGGAATCAAAATAAGTCATGGACTCCATCTTTCCATAAGCGACGTACCCTTTATAGACCGCTTCGGATACGATATCCAGCGCTTCTTGTTCATTTTTAACATAGCAGTATGCCAGTCGATATAATTTATTTTGAATCACTGTTATTTTTTCGCTGAACTGTTCTTCTTTTGTTTTTCTATGGTTCAGTCTAACCACTCCTGATCCCCCTGATAAACCTAAATATTCAAGTCACCGCTCGTTCCAGGCCTGGATTCTATATAAGTGCTTGAGTTCGCTTGACACTCGTTAGACTGATGAGGAGACGAAATAGTTCTAAACGGTCAAAAAAACTTTTTCTTTCGGCCCTGAATAGGATAACGAGCCTCGCCTCCATTCTTAACAACGAATAGTTGGCCTATAACATCACATACCAAAACACCCGCTCTTCTAAGATCGAAGGCGGGTGTAATCGAATTAATCTGCTTATATTAGAAGTTAAAGTTGTCTGGATCAGAACCAAAGCGTTTGTTCTCGTTCAGGCCGTTAATCTGCTCTAATTCTTCCGAAGTTAACTCAAAATCGAAGAGATCGGCATTCGCGCGAATACGCTCAGGCGTGACGGATTTCGGTATGGTCACGATGCCGTTCTGCAGATCCCAGCGCAGAATCACTTGTGCGGGGGACTTGCTGTATTTGGCGGCAATATCCTTCAGCAACGGATGATCCATCAGATGACCTTGTCCGAGTGGAGACCAGGCTTCGATCTGAATCTGATGTTTGTTGCAGTACTCACGAAGCTCTGACTGAATCAGTAGTGGGTGAAGTTCCACCTGATTAACTGCTGGTTTGATCGTGGCATCGATCATCAAGTCTTCCAGATGGTGAATCTGGAAGTTGCTCACACCGATCGCCCGGATTCGTCCTTCTTTATGGAGTTTCTCCAGCGCTCGCCATGTATCTTTGTACTTGCCCTTAACCGGCCAGTGGATGAGATAGAGATCCAGATACTCCAGTTCGAGTCGTTCCATACTGGCTTCAAAGGCAGCTAGCGTGGATTCATATCCCTGATCGCTATTCCATACTTTAGTGGTAATGAACAGATCCTCACGAGCTACTCCAGATTCACGAATACCCTGAGCGACACCTGTTTCGTTGTTATACGCTTTGGCAGTGTCGATGCTGCGATAACCGGCTTGAATGGCTGTTTTGACAGCATGAACGACTTCGTCTCCGTCTTTAACTTTGAATACCCCAAAACCCAGCCATGGCATTTTGACTCCGTTATAGAGCGTGGTTGTGTCCTGCACGTGTTTCATGGTCCGAAATTCCTCCTCTTATTGATTCATTGTTCCACTATGTAATTACCCTGCTGTTCAGCAGCCAATCGATATCGAAGGGCTGTCTTGAATGATTATACTAAAAATTTCCTTATATTAAAAAAGCACGACCCATCTTGCGGAATAGACGCTGCTATTATCCTTTTTCTTCAACCAGAGGTTTGGTTTTGACGCTTGTGGGTGATAAGATGAAGTATACGAAATATGGAAGTTAAGACTTCGCTAGTGGAGAGTTTACATAAGAAACGAAGAAGTGCGGGATCGGGTACAGTCCAGACCGTACGATTAACGATAAAGGAGCAAGAATACAATGGCTAAACCTAAACAAACCAAAAAAGCAGCTGCCTGGTCTCTCGTAGTAATGGGAGCGGGATTTGCTGCATCCTTGCCGTTCCAGGGCGTTCCTGTGGGCAAGTTGCTGGTAGGATCATTTGAAGCGGGACTCGTGGGTGGACTTGCGGACTGGTTCGCAGTTACCGCACTATTCCGTCACCCGCTCGGCATTCCAATTCCTCATACGGCATTGCTGCCGAAAAATCGCGATAAAATGACGGAAGGTCTGGTCTCCGCAGTAGAGAATAACTTACTCAACAAAGACAGCATTGCCGAGAAAATTGCAGACTTCAAAGCAGCAGAGACGGTGCTCGATACGTTGACACGTGAGCTTCACAGTGACGGGATCAAGATCATGATTGATACGCTCTGCAAACGAATTCTGGCTGGTCTGCCGTTAGAGCAGATTGCTCCGCTCGTAGCACGTGAGATCAAGTCACAAGCGGGCGCCTATGATCTGGGTCCGATTCTGGAACGAGCTGCCCACCAGATGACAGAGCGAGGTTACGACGCCAAAGCGCTGGACTACGGACTGAAGCAAGCCGAGGAGTGGCTGGTTAAGCCCGAGACGATTATGTTTTTAGGTGAAAGCGGCATGAAAGCCATCAGTGGCATTCAGATGAACGGATTGATGCAGTTTGCGATGAATGCATTCCTTGGTTATATGAACGAGGAGCGTCTGGGTGGCATTTTACAAGGATATCTCTTCGATCGGGTAGAGGATATGAAACGTGAGGGCAGTGCTCTAAGGTACAAGGTGCTTGATATGGTACGTACCCAGACGGTGCGGCTGGCGATGAGCGAGGCTATGCAAGATGGAATCAACAGCTGGAAGAACAATATGCTGAAAGGCTGGAACGCAGAGGAAACGGTGCTGAACAAACTCACCGAACTGAGAGACAAGGCGCTCGCCGCGATGGAAGATGGACAGTATGTAGATACGTATGCACTGCCTGCCATTGAGCGGGTATTGGTTGATCTGCGGACAGATGAAGAGTTGATGACAGGCATGAATGCCAAGATCGTAAATGGCGTCACAACACTGCTGGAGAAAAACCATTCCAAAATCGGTAAACTGGTACGCGAAAATGTGGACAAAATGGACAATGCCACTTTGGTTTCGATGATTGAGGATAAGGTTGGACAGGATCTGCAATGGATTCGGATCAACGGAGCGGTTACCGGATTTGTTATCGGGATTGCGCTGACTGCGCTGCAGATGGCATTGGCATAACCTAAAAGAGCCACCCTTGAAGTAATGGGCAAGGCTCTTTTTGTTATGCAAATATCAATGGAGATATAGAGACGCATCTTTTTTCTATTTAGAGGTTAACTGCTTGGCTTGCCCTGGCAGATCGTCCGCTGTGACCTCTTCCCAGTGTGTAACACCACGCAGCGTGGATACATATAGTTTCAGATAGGCCCCATTTTTGAGTAGCTTACTGGTAGAGAAGCTGAGTGTTTTGGATTTTCCTTCGTCTGTATAGCCGATCAGTTCATAAGCATATCTGCCATTGTCATCCTTGTTGACTGTAGTCTGATTCACAATGGTATAGTAGGTTGTTTTGCCGGCAGGGTTATCGGGAGTCAATTTAGCAGGGTCCATGAAGAAGAGCCACAGGCAAGTTAGAATAACAAGTACCAATGCGAGAATGGTGAATGCTTTTTTCATGTTCTTGTCCTCCTTTGATCTCGGTAAATTTAGGACGATGCGATGTCTTTATATTTCAGGCGGCGGATCGACCAGGTAGCAAACAGAAGGATAAAGAGACTGTTCATGAACAGAAAGACGATATTCTCTGAGGATGTCAGTCCCTTTTGACTCAGAACGCCCATGCCTATAGTTAACAAGGAGTAGGGGAATAACATGCCGATTTTCAGCACATACATGCCTAGTCCCAGAAAGACTGCACAAAGGCTGATGCCAATTGGCGTGGCAAAGCTTCTTATCCGGATCGACAACCCTAGTTGCAGTGCAGCAATAGAGATAGAAGCAAACCATCCTCGCAGGCTCCATACGACGGTCTCCATCGGGAACGGACCTGGAATGACGAACAGTTGGCCTGCTGCCCAGTACATGAGCATGAAGAAGGTTTGGGCTGAGAAGATCAATATGCCGACAATGACCAACTTGGCAACAAACAGGCTGGTGACCGAAACGGGAGAAGCCAGAATCATGTTCCAGTTGCGATTGCTGTGTTCCAGGCGGCATACAAAGGCACAACAGATAGCGATCAGGATAGGTAGAAAGAATTCCCCGTAAAATAAACTGACCTGTGTCCACAGGCTGTACCACCCGTTTTGTAAAGCCGCTTGATTGAAATAAAAGTTAAAGCATCCGATAAGCAGGCTGATAATAGGCAGAATGGCCAATACCAGACTGATCCGGGAATGCCGAAGTTTAAGCCATTCGGCGGAAATGCTCCTCAGCATGTGTTTCCCTCCTCAAATCTCTTTTCTTGAAGCATGAATATTCCCTGCAAAATAGAAGATGGCAGCCATCAACAAGGCGGCTAAGAAAAGACCGACAGGCAGCATACCCGATACATAGGTACCCGAAGTTGCGCTGTAAATGTAAGTGACTGGATTCAGATCCATGTAGTAAGACCAGATGAAAAGGTGACGTACACCTGCTGGAAACAACCCCGATGTTGTTCCAATGAATCCGCCCAGCATACCCAGACATAACGCAAAAGCCTGATTGCGTACCGTAAGAGACAGCCATTGCTGAAGAGCGGTTATCGCGAGTGTAGTTAGCAGTGTGCCTATAACGAACTGCACCAGCAGAGAGAATGGTAGCGGGCCGGAAATGTTTTTGGATAGACCGAAACCGACAATGAACACAGCTTGCGCAAGAATACCATACAGAATCAGGCTGTTCGCACATATGTACTTGGCTGTGTAGACATGATTACGTCCGATGTTGGTCGTCATCAGCATCTTCCATGTGTTCCCCTTATGCTCCATGTCACAGATGCGGGACACAACGATAGCCGATATAATGGGCAGGAACAGTCCGTTCATGGAAGCGATGCTGAAGATCAAGGCTTCCCAACTCGCATTGGCTGCACTTCGGGAGATGGAGATGCTCATAGACATGGAGGCCCAGATCATTTCTGCGGCCAGAAAAAGGGATAGCATGACCCAGATCCTTTTGCGGCGGATTTTATAATACTCCAGGGATAGAGCTTTCATTACAGGCTCCGCTCCTTTCCGGTCAAATCCAAGAATATGTCTTCCAGACTTTTCTTGTGTTCCTCGATCCGGATCACGGGGATATCGTGTTCTACCAGCACCTTGTTCATCTGAGAGACTTCCTCGTCACGAAGATAGTTGAACACCAACTGTTTTCCATGAACTGTGGGCATGTAGCCTTGAGTCAAAAGGATTTTCTCTGCCCTTGTCGTGTCTGTTGTCTGAAAACGAATGGTGGTCTTGTTATTGGCTTGAAGGCTCTGCATGGTTCCCTGAAACAGCAGCTTGCCATCACTGATAATCCCGACCGAGGTAGCAATCTGTTCAATCTCGGACAACAGGTGGCTGGATAACAGGACTGTTATGCCATATTGACCCGGAAGGGACTTGATTAATTCCCGGATCTCACCGATTCCGGCCGGATCAAGTCCGTTTGTAGGCTCATCCAGAATAAGCAGTCTTGGGAAGGCAAGCAGGGCCATGGCAATACCGAGTCGTTGCTTCATCCCTAGGGAATACTGATCGGCCTGCTTATGTTTTTGATTTTCGAGCCGGACAATTTTGAGAGCTTCATCAATATTTTTGTTCGGTACGTTCCGCAGTCGCTGCATGACTTTCATATTCTCAAGTCCAGTCAAGTGGCCGTAATAAGATGGGGATTCGATCAGTGAACCTGTCTGATTCAGAATGGAAGGGCGATGTTTATTCAGATCTTTGCCGAACACCTTCACAGTGCCTTCGGTGGGTTTGATCAAACCCAACAGCATTTTTAATGTGGTTGTTTTGCCTGCTCCGTTTGGACCCAGGAAGCCAAAAATCTGTCCCGTCTCAACTGCCAGATTAACCTGGTGTACGCGGTTAGTACCGCCATAAGATTTGGACAGGTTATGCGTTTCCACGATGGGGGAAGAATTTATCATTGATCTCAACTCCATTTCACTAATATCTCAGTTGCTCTAAATATAGATCAGGCTTCTTGCTCGTGGCTGAAGATAACCTTACAATTACCTTAAATGGAAATGGAAAATATCGGATGAATGCCTTTGTGATGTATAATAAAAAGGGTGATATCAATGGAATTATTGAAGAATAAGAAAATATTGATCGTAGATGATGAACCTGAGATACGGGAAATGATTGAACGTTTTTTACGTAAAGAAGGTTTTTTCGGGTCTATACGGCCGATAACTTCGTGAATGCGTTGGCAGTATGCAGGCTTGAAAAGCCGGATGCAGCAATCCTGGACGTGATGCTTCCAGATGGGGATGGGTTCTCTCTGCTCTCTTCGATCCGGTCATTCTCGGACATGCCTGTTCTGTTTCTGTCGGCACGTGGTGAAGATGAGGATCGATTGCTCGGTCTGGGGCTGGGAGCGGATGATTATATGGTCAAGCCCTTTCTGCCAAGAGAGTTGATTCTCAGGCTGATGGCTATTCTGAAGCGGGTATATGCCTCCAATACGGTGGAGAGATTGCCTGTATTCCGTTTAGGTGAACAAACCATTGATCTGGAGAGTGCTGTTGTGCAGGGGACAGACAGGGAGCTTCCATTGACAGCTAAGGAGCACGCCATACTGATCAAGTTGTATGAGAATCAAGGCCGGATTGTAACCAGCGATGCCCTGTGTCAAGCCGTATGGGGAGACGAGAGTTATGGTTATGAAAATACACTGATGGTGCATGTTCGGCGAATCCGGGAGAAGATTGAGGAAGACCCATCCAAACCGGTATTTTTGCTAACCGTTCGGGGCCTTGGTTACAAACTGATGGCTCAGGAGTCTAGGTGATGGATGGCGTTGTTCGAATTCTAAGAAAGTTTGTAGGATCTACCATTCTGGTATCTGTGGTGCTGTTATTGTTCAATCTAATTCTGCTAGGTTCGCTGATCTTCAAGGAAATTCATGAGGGTCCTTCCCCGGTGCGGTTGTGAAACAGATGGCCAGTGGTCTGAGTAAGGGCGAGCAGGGGGCCTATGCGCTAAACAGCGATGGAATGCAACTGCTGGATACATATCAGGCTTGGGCGATGCTGCTCGATCCCCAGGGCAAGGTACAGTGGAGCGAACGGCTTCCGGCTGAAGTCCCGCGCTCTTATGACGTGACGGATGTTGCGAAGTTCTCGCGATACTATCTTAAGGAATACCCGGTGTACGTATGGGAACGTGAAGATGGATTATTGGTCGTAGGCTACCCTAAGAATACGTACGGAAAATACCAGTTCGACTTTCTGGCAGAGTGGCTCAAGTCATTGCCTATTCGGATCATACTATTGTTGGTGTGTAATGTGGCTCTTGCTCTACTAGTATCCATACTCATTGGAACGCGGGTGATCCGTAGTATTCGACCGTTAATCCATGGCATTCACGCATTGGCAAAGGAAGAGCCTGTTCACGTCGAAACCAAAGGTATATTTAATGACCTGTCACAAAGCATCAATTCAACATCCCGTATGCTTCAGGACAAGGATGATGCTCTAAAAGCGAGAGATGAAGCGCGATCCAACTGGATCGCAGGCATTTCTCATGATATACGGACACCTTTGTCCATGATTCTGGGCTACGCGAGTGAGTTGGAGGAGCAATCGGATTTGTCAGCCGAGCACAAACAGCAGGCCTCCATTATTCGTCGCCAGGGTGAACGCCTGCGGTCACTGGTCAGCGATCTAAACCTGGTATCCATGCTGGAGTATGAGATGCAGCCTCTACAGTTGAAGTCGATTCGACTCTCGGTACTAGCAAGGCAGGCTGTGTCGGATTTTTGAATAATGGACTGGATGAGCGTTATCCAATCTCGCTTCATGTTCAGGACGAGAGTCTTCATGTTATGGGGGATGAACGATTATTGTATCGTGCAGTAACGAATTTGGTACAAAACAGTATCACGCATAACCCGGAGGGTGTGCAATTGTGTTGGAAACGATGCGTGCAGCAGAGGATGTATGTTGTGAATTTGTGGTGTCAGATGATGGAAAAGGAATTCCAAAAGAGTATCTGGACGATGTGGTGGTTCTCCCCTATGCGGCAGGGCGCGTACGGCCTTCCCGTCAGGGACATGGCTTAGGGCTTCCAATGGTATCAAGGATTGCGCAGGCTCATCGGGGAAAGCTTATTCTTGAGAGTGATAGTGGGGAAGGGCTTAGAGCTGCTTTGCAGTTGCCTGCTACTTAGAAAAACACCTGTCTTGGACAGGTGTTTAAAATTTTGTGCATTTAACAACGAAATAACACAATTTTGTTGTGATTCTAGTAAAAGCGATTTATTTTGTCAAATGGTGGTAAAATCCCGAAAATGGATTTACAAAAACTAGCAAATTATGCTAGAATGAATATATAGAAAATAATTACATAATTTAAATATTTTACAATATCCTGCAGTTGAGTTCAACATTGGTGTTTAGCTTTTTATAAGCTATACATATAAAAAAATTCGAATGGAGGTTTTTTCAATGAAACAATTCAATCTCGAAGCATTGCGAGCAATCGAGGACATCAGTGATGACGAGCTTATGGTCATTACAGGGGCGGTATCTGTAATTGATGCTCAAGCTAGTGGCGGTGTATTTTGTACGGTAAGTCATGAATGTCATTATAATTCGGTTTCACCTTCTTCCTGGCTTACTTGTTGTTAAATTTTACTCTCATCTTCAAGCACATAGCTGATTTCAGTTATGTGCTTGATTTTTTTATGTGAGATTTTGGACACCAAACCATCCAATAGAAGGGGAATGAAATGATGAGCATACAGGAGCGATTACATGACTCCCGCTGGAGTGATGCACTCTACTTAACAGAGAAATACAAACAGTTTGTGCAGCGATATACTGCACAAGTTCCCAACGTTCCGAATGTGGACAAGCCTGTAGAGCAAACGGATTCAGGAAGAATGCAGCAATGGCTTGACAAGTTTTTTCAGGACCAGGAGCAATTGTCGAATCGCTTCCAGGCTGAATCCATGAATGTGGATACGGTGCAGGCAATGTTTAATGATGCAGGTTTTATGTACGACTTTGCTGAAATGACTTGGCATCAGGAACTCCGCAGAACATTTCTTGAGAATGAGCATCTGGAGATCGAATACTTTATTGAGGGCGATACGGATGAAATTCCGTTCTTTGAGTTTTCCAAACCCTTTCTGCAACGATCCATTCAGATCATGACCGATGGCCTGAATGAAGGATATGACTGGTTGGACAAACGGCGTGTTACAGGGCTTGTTCTGAAGACGGTCTCGGATAAAGTTTTCCACATGTCTGCCAAGACACTAATCTATGAGTTAAACAAAGCGAGATTACAAGATGAATTGAGAGGTGAGGATTCCCGGCAGCGGTATCAGTACTTTGTGAGCCAGAACATCCAGTCCAGAGAACAGATTCTCGCCTTACTGCTGGAATATCCTGTTCTTGCCCGAGGACTTGTTGAGCACACTCTTCGGATCAGTCTTAATATGATGCGTGTTCTGGAGCGCCTGACGAGAGATCGTCGTGAACTGGAGTCTTTTTTGGTTTCGAGCTGGATAAGCTGGAGGATATCGTATTTCTCGGGGATTCACATAATGGTGGAGCCAGTGTATTGCGGTTAGCGTTTGCGGGAGGGCAATGTCATGTACAAACCAAGGAACATGGCCATCGACACCGCTTTTGCCAGACTGTTGCAATGGTTTAACGATCAGCAAACGGGGTTGCCGTTCCGTATTGCCAAATCGCTGGATCGCTCCGAATATGGCTGGCAGCAATTTATACCCTATGAGGAAGTCACCAGTCTGGAGGCAGCGGAACGTTTTTTTGAACGGCAGGGGCAGTATCTCGCTATTCTATATGCCGTTAACGCAACGGACATGCATATGGAGAACATCGTTGCCCAAGGTGAGCATCCATTCTTTGTCGATCTGGAATCACTGCTGCACAATCAGCCCTTCAAATATGTGGAGGACAAGGAATACTATACGGCGCTGGAGAAGACCCTTTCGATATTGAATGACTCCGTGTTAAAAACGAGCATGCTGCCCACGCTGGACTCCAATGCCTTGTATCACAGTGATCTAAGCGGGCTTGCGGGGGACGTAGATCAGGTACTCAACACGTATGAGATTCACGATAAGAATACAGATACCATGAGAATACAAAGAAGCAAAGTAAGTGTGAGTCGGTTCAGTCATTTGCCTTCATATGAACAGACCCCCATCAAACCTGAACGATATATCCAAAGTTTGAAGAAGGGTTTCTATCGTATATACAACGCCATCATGGAGCAAAAGGAGTCGTTTATCTCCATCGTTTGCAATTATTTTTATGGTTGTGCTGTACGAACGATCGTTCGTCCGACTGTTACATATTTTACGCTGATTGAAGCCAGCTCCCATCCCAAATATCTCAGAAACGGGCTGGATAAGAGCTTGTTGTTCGACATGATGTGGATGATTGTACGACAGGATCGTATGCGTGAAAAGCTCGTGAAATATGAATGCTACGATCTATTGCACGGAGACGTACCTATGTTCCAGACCTGTATCGGCCAGGACATGTTGTTTCACCACCACGACAACCAAGCCATTGCCGGCGTATTTTCCTCTGATATTTTAACGCAGACTGCGGATAAAGTGCGGGCAATGAACCCAAAAGACATGGACATGCAGTGGGAATTTACCGAAAGGACACTTCAGACCAAGTATGTGCTGGAACGTTCATTCGCTATGGAGAAGAGTACCGCAAGTGTGCAACCGGCACAGTTGAATGAACTTCGAATACCCATGACAAAGGAAGAATATTTGCATGAAGCCGTAAGGATCGGGGATTACATAAAGGATATTGCCATTATGGGAGATGAAGGTCTTTCGGTGTCATGGATCAGCATGGGTATGGATGCAGACGAGAAGTTAATCTACAAATCTTCGGAATTGGGGTTATATAACGGGGTAACGGGCATTGCCTATTTCTATCTGTATCTGAGTCAGGAGACAGGTGACCACAAATATATGCAGATGGTTCATCTGTGTATTCAGACAGCCTGGGAGATGATCCGCAAAAAAATCGATAAAAACATCTCATTGTTCACTGGCTATGGATCACTTCTCTATTTACTGGTTCATAAAGCCAACGTATGTTCTGAACCGGGGATTAACCCGGATACGCTGGAATTGCTCGATATCCTGGACGATATGGTCGATAATGATCAGCAATTGGATGTGATCTCAGGTTGTGCAGGTACATTGATGGCTTGTGTGGACATGTATATGAACTTTCAATCGCAAAAAGCGTTGGACGTGGCTGTGCGATGCGGAGATCGTTTGCTGAAGCTTGCGCAGCCGATGGATCAAGGTA
This sequence comes from Paenibacillus sp. OVF10, assembly GCA_022836915.1. Lineage (GTDB taxonomy): Bacteria > Bacillota > Bacilli > Paenibacillales > Paenibacillaceae > Paenibacillus. The sequence goes on from CP094668.1 coordinate 1,141,306, forward strand.
TGGCTTGGGTGACGTCAGCGATTAATAAAACGCCACTTAGCGGCATTGCACACGGGAACGCAGGCATCTGTCTGAGTTTGGCCCGTCTATACAGTGCTACAGGCAACAAAGCCTATCTTGAAACCTGTATGGAAGGACTGAAGTATGAGGAAGCCCTCTACAGTCCTGAAGTGAACAATTGGAAAGATCTGCGGTTCACCGATGGCAGCATGCCGGAAGAACATTATGTCATGTACTGGTGTAATGGCGCACCTGGTCTAGGGATCGCCCGTATAGGGTTAGCGCAGCAATTGAGGTCATTAGGAGCTATGGATACAGTTGAGAAGGATATTCGCAGAGCGTTAGCCAAGACGATGGAAGAAGGGTTCACAGAAGTTAGCTATTCGCTCTGCCATGGGGATATGGGCAATCTGGAGTTGTTCCTACTCGCAGCCGAATATTTGCAGGATGAAGAGTTGAAGGAGTACTCAGTTCAGATAGCAAATTACATTGTGACACAGGTGAGACATGATAACCATCATTGGAGATGCGGCATTCCGGGTCGTCAGCAAATCCCAGGACTGATGCTAGGGCTTGCCGGCATTGGATATCAATTGCTCCGACTTTACAATCGTGACCTGCCTTCGGTACTCATGATGGAGGGACCAAAAGGCAAGGAAATAAGGGATATGGCGCAGACATACGCTATGGAAACGGCATCCGCTCAGCAGCAGATGGACACAATGGAACAGTCACCCCATATGGGGCAGCATTATGCCTGAACGGCCTGTATTCCGTCTGCGCGGAAAGAGACAACGCAAAGTCCCTGTCAAACTGCAAATGAATCAATATGATTGTGGCCCTAGTTGCCTACATATGTTACTCGCATATCACGGCTACGAAGCGGATTTCACGGATCTGAAGGAACGTTTTGCAATGCTGGGGAACGGTCGGGATGGCAGTTCCATGCTCAAAATGAAAGAGGTTGCCCAGACCTATCATTTGAAAGGGATAGCTAAAAAAGCGCCTGTTGAATCACTCAACAATGACTTTCTGCCAATCATTTGTTTCTGGGAAGACAGCCATTTTGTCGTGCTTGAGCGGATCAAGACGGGTGGTCAGTTCATTATTGTCGATCCGGCTTTGGGCAGGCTGGTTATCAGTACGCAGGAGTTTGCGGAGAAATATTCAGGTATTTTTTTGCTCGTATATCCGGATGATGGCTTTGTACCTTTGTCCGAGAAAAAGATTAGTAAAGTGGCGTACTTCAAGGATTTGATTCGCAGTAACAAAAAATATTTTGTTTGGACCATTCTACTTGCTCTGGGGTTGCAGTTGGTTTCGGTGGCCTTTCCGTTCCTGATGCAAGTTTCAATTGATGCGGCTACTAGCGGTGAGGGTTACTCGTTATTTCCTGTCCTAATCACCAGCATTGTGCTGTTAACCCTGTTTCAGATCGGCTTCAGTTATATGAAGGATATGTGCATTGTACGGCTTCAGGAATTGCTGGATTCCCAACTGACGACAAACTTTGTCTCACATATGCTCAGACTGCCTTATCAATATTTTGAAATTCGTTCACGTGGGGATCTGATGCTGCGAATTAATAGCAACACAACCATTCGGGAAATTTTGTCCCAGAAGATGATCTCTACGCTGATCAATCTATTTTTAATTGTTGTTACATTCACATATATTATAATCCAGTCCCGTTTGATCGCTTTCACACTGCTTGGTGTAGGGCTGATACAAATTCTTGTTTTTGTATACACACGCAGCAGATTCAAGAAGCTGACACAAACTCAGATTGTCGCCCAAAGTCTGGCTGGATCATTCATGACGGAAGTGTTGGAAGGCATCTCGACCATCAAATCACTAGGGATTGAAGAGCGTACCGCGGAGAAATGGAGAGCGTTGTTCAAGCGTCAACTCGCAACAGTCAAGGAAAAAGCGATTTTTCAGACGAGAGTGAATACCGTGACCAATACGCTGAACTTTATGACTCCGATGCTCATTCTACTGGTGGGATTATATCAGATTATGCAGGGGAATATGACCCTCGGTATGCTCGTTTCATTCCAGTCTCTTGCCGCGCTGTTTCTGGGGCCGTTGAACTCGCTTGCTTTGATGCTCAATGAGTTCGTGATGGCGGATGCGCTACTGGATCGAATCTATGATGTCATTCAAGCCGAGGAAAGTAATAAATTCAAGAAAAAATCAACGCCACCCCTTCATGGCGTGAAGCTAAATGGGGATATTACAATTGATCAGATCAGCTTCAGGTATACGGACTATGGTGAAGATGTGCTTAAAAATATCAATATTGCAATCAAAGCGGGGCAAAGGATCGCTCTGGTTGGCAAATCAGGATCAGGAAAGAGCACCTTGGCAAAATTGCTGGTAGGGCTGTACACGCCGACCCAGGGCAATATCTATTTTGACGGGATGAATGTAGAAGAACTGGAACAGCAGGATATTCGCAGCCAGATCAGTATCGTGCTTCAGGATAACTTTGTTTTTAACAATACTGTTCATGACAACATTAGGCTGCACGCAGCGGATTCAACCCTGGAGGATGTGATGATCGCAGCGAAGCTGGCTGATATTCATGCCGATATTGAGAAGATGCCAATGAAGTATAATACACTGATCTCTGAGGCGGGATCGAACCTGTCTGGAGGGCAGAAGCAACGGGTAGCTCTCGCACGAGCATTGGTGAGCAGACCCAAAGTTCTTCTGTTGGATGAGGCAACCAGTGCTTTGGATACCGTTACAGAGGCGACCATTGCCCATAATCTGAACATGTTGAAATGTACCCAGATTATCATTGCCCACAGGCTAAGTACGATCCGAAGCGCGGACACCATATATGTGCTGGACCAAGGTGAACTCGTTGATGCTGGAACACATGATGAATTGATTGGGCGGTGTAAATCCTACAATGATCTCGTGTGTGAACAACTGGACGAAACCGGGGCCAGACAGTATGGATGAGGCTAGTGAGGATGATGTTCGCGGAAGACAAAGGCTTTCTTTTCTACACAATATGTGTTGAAAAGGATGCTTTTTTTATATATGGAAAGCCGAGAAGCTAAACTGATGCAAGAATTAGGAAAGTGGGTAATGTACACCAAAGTGTCCTATTTGAATCATATAGGAAGAAAGTTACATGAAAACGATCCTGTTAGCCGATATGGCTCATGTTGATTTTGTACTATGATGCAGGTAACAGATGAATAGGGTGTACTTCACATATAGTGAATGCCTCGATTCTACCAAGAGGGGGATTCGTATTAAACGTGCAGGATGGTTGAAGGGTTTATTCACACTAATGATAGTGTTTACTATATTTCTGGGAGGTTGTCAGAACATGAATGCAAGTGAGAAGGAAGCTTTATACCAAGAAGCTGAAGCAACCGTAATTCAGCACTTCAAGCAGAAGTTTGAACTGGATGTTGTGATTACAAGCAAAGAGTTGTTGCCGGAAATGGCAGTGTCCCAGATTGGTCTGAAAGGCCATGTGAAAGATCATGAAGATCAGAGCTTTGGCATTTCGTACGACTACAAAAAGAAGGTAACCAAGAACCTGGTCATTAGCCCTGAGATTGAGAAAGTGATGATGGCCAAGGGACACGATCCATACGCCAAATAAAGGGAGGTGTAGTTATTGAGTAACGGGTCCAATATTGATGATGAAACGTATAAAACGATGTCTGATCTAGCCTACCAGGATCAAAAGGCTGGAGACAAATTAACGGAACTCCCCGGATGGGAGGTCCTTGAGGGGACGGAAAGCAACAAACTTTCCGGTTTTGATGCCGTAACCTTTTATAATCCCGAGACCAAGGAAGCGGTCATTGCTTATCGTGGTACAGAAGGAAGTGCGTCCTTGGATCGGTCTGTACCTGACTTTGTCATGGATGGCCGTATTGGGGGCGGAGAGTTGATTCGTAAGGGTCAGCAGGAGGCTGGGAATTTTGTTAATAATCTTACGCCGGATTGGCTCGACAAAGGGGTCCAAGGCGTCAAGGACTTCACAGGCATATCCAAAGTGGAGAATTGGGCTGGTGACAGGGTAAGAGACGTGGAGAACTGGACGGGTGATCGCGTAAAGGATATTGAAAAGACCGTTTCCCCTACAGGCTGGGCCAATCAGATGTATCAATCCGAAGACTACGCAAATCACATGCAGAACAAGCATAAGGACCTGAATTTCTCGATGACCGGACATTCCTTGGGCGGGGAAATGCACAATATGCGTCTGCTTATACAGGAATTCCAGCCGTGACGTTCAGTGCACCATCGGTAATGGGGAATTTGACTCCAGAAATGCGGCGCCGGGCTGAATCGGGTGAGTTTGACGGGCAGGTTGTGAACTATGCCAATCCCAGTGATCTGGTAGCCAGCGGAACATTGGGAGGATATGACCGGCATGTAGGATCGACCTTCTACATTAATTCCAATTATGAGGATGCCAATGATGGAGTGGGCATTATCGATAAGGCCAAGAACTCATTTGGCGGGGAAAACTATCACAGTCTGGATCAATATGATTTCAAAAATGGTTACATATCCAATGACCTGTATGATCCGATCACCGGAGAGAGAATCCGCTATTCACCGCGCCTTATGGATCACATGGGACCGTTCAGCAAGAACTTCGGTCCGTTACGTTCCAAGTCTGGCGGCGGTATGGCTGCAGTGGGAGGCGCTTCCGGTTTGATTCAGGTAACGCCCGAAGAACTGAAAAGCGTCGCTTCCCGGTGGAAGCAAAATGCACAGCAATGCAATGCGGAGCTGAATCAGGTAAGGAGCCGCATGGCTCAATACCTGCATACAAGCCGTAGTCGCAGGCTGGAGCCAATTGTCACCCAACTGGACGCGTCGATTCAAGAACTTAGCACATGGCATATGAAACATACCAGCCAGTTCCTGAACTTTATTGATGAGAAAGCAGATGCCTTCCGGCAGGCGGACGAGAGTCCGGTTCATTTTAATTAGGAACCAGGTTGGTAATGTCGATATCACGTACATGGGGAGGGAACGCAAGTGGGTGGACAATTGCTGGTGGAATTGAATGATCTTCGAATTGCGGAAAAAGAACTGACACAGCTGCTTGCCCGTCTGCAAGCCGATGAACAGGAAGCGAGGGCGCTATACAGTCGCCTGAACGATTGGAAAGGGCAGTCTGCTGACTATACAAGGCAGCAGATTGAAGAGTTTTTGCGGGCCTGTCCAAACGTATTCAATCCATCGAAATGCAGAAGAAAAGCTTGCTGCAATATATCGAGATCATGATCCAGACGGATCAGGAACGCTAAAGAGTGGTAAGGCTGATGCCATATTGCGGATGGTAATCAGCGTGGATATTAATGTGACCGTGGAGCGGCATGATTAGTGCCTAAACCACGATTGTAAAGAACATGGATAGCCAATCAAGATGATGATAGCTAAAAAAGCCTATGGCATATCGGGTTTGATCCCGACACCATAGGCTTTTTCTAATCTCAACTTGTCTCAGGTTTTCGTAAAAATGTAAGTTAGTTCTTAACGTTTTTTGCGACGTGTAGCCAACGCGATCCCCAGGAAGGACAGAATCAGAGCCAGAATGGATACGATCAATGTTGCTTGTTGAAGTTTCAGTGTACCCGGGTCTGTATCCGTGTTGTTTGGCTCACCTGTAACGGTGTCATTGAGTGCATCGCCCAGCGTGGTGTCATCGTTTGCTTTGCTATCGTCGTTAGCCGCGTTATCACCAGTGCCTGCTTCTGTACCTGCACTATCATGCCCTTCATTGGCATGACCTCCACCTGCCGCAGCATTACCAGCAGCAGCCGGATCTTCACTAATCGTCGTGATACTGTGCGGATTGGCGTCACTTGGTTGGCCTGTCCATTCTACGATGCTGCCATCACTGTAGTATTGGAAGGCATCCCAAGCTACTTCAGCTTCCGCCTTAGGGTTCTGTGCAACGAAGTTGAACTGCTGGAATTGTCCTGCCAGAATGCCTTCATTATCGCCGTCAATTTCCCACGTAATCGATGTTACTTCATTGGAATCGTTTTTCTCTGTAGTGATTTTCCAGCCTGCCAGTGGTTGATATTGCTTGAATGCAACACCTTCCGGAACTTTCATGGTGATCTTGGTTGTAGGCAGTTCTTTCTCGGATGGAATCTTAATCGTGTACGTCTGCCATGCGCTTGTCTGTGCAACGGATGGGCTAACGGTAACGTGAGCGCTCGCGAATCCGGCGAATAACATGAATGCTGCGGTACCTGTTGCGATAGTGGATGTTAGTTTGGAAATCCATGATGTTTTCTTCAAAATAAATAACCCCTCTCAGTTCTTATCATATATGATGCGGCCCATTTTCTTAAATGAGTGTCTACGTTCTGCAAAGGCACGTTTCGGTTACGAATGGTCTTTCGAGTGATTAAAAGCAGGTTACACTTGCTACTTCGATGACAGAATAACCTTCCGATCGCTGTTATCCCCAGATTTTTTGATTCCCTTTTCTTAAAAGGTAAAATCCGGGGATAAAGGCGAACGCTTCGCTTCTTCACGCTATTTCTGCCCTCTCCGTTCTCGTGTAGATCAGAAAGCTTTTAGCTTCGCTTCTCCAGAATCAATTTCGTTCCCTTCACTACATTTGCAGTTTGTAGAAACACTAATTTTAGATTGGGTCACTTTTCAATATAAACGTTGTGTAACTATGGCTTGGCGGTGTCGATCTCAAATTCGGCATCCAGTGCATCCAGCGTTTTGGTCAGAAGATGTACCTTGATATTCCAACGTCCAGGCATGGAGATGTAATCTTCAGCCTTGTACACACCAGTGTCGTTTTTCGGAATGGTAATCTCATAGATCCCCATATCCATGTCCAGATGTGTGAGTGACAGTGTGATCTGTTCCAGATCATTAACGATACTGCCATCTGCACGTTTCACATCGACTTCAAATTGGTTCTCTCCCGTCACATTGGGACTCACCTGAAGTGTGATCGCCGAGCCATCTTCTGTAGTCTTTGTCTCTTGATACGGTCCGACCGCAGCCGGTTGTCCTGGAGACAGGTGTGTCAGTACGGCAGCAAGAGCGAGAATCACAGCACCAGTAGCAAGCTCGGCTTTCAGGCTGCCGGATAATCTGCTCCCCGTTGCTGCTCTTGCTAATCTGGCATGACGCCATGCAAAGAGAACCATCACAATAAGCAGGACGATCTTGCCGATCAGGACAAGGCCATAAGCTGTAGTGAACAAGGAAGTCAGCAGAGGTGCTGGTAGAATAATCAGACTGCTGTATATTCCTGTAGCAACCAGAGCGGCTACGGCGGCAATCCCCCAGGCGGTAAACCTGCGAATAGCAACCCAGTAGACCTCTCCCCGCACCTTCGATGGCAGCTTATCCGCCAGTGGAGGCAGACATATCGCCATGGCGGTTAGTGCACCAATCCAGAAAGCAGCACCAATTAGATGTATGAAATCCATGGCAATCGCCAGCGCACGTTGATCGGCCGCAGCCGGATGTCCCGTCATGGCATGCGTGAACAGCCATCCAAGCACAAGCACGAGTGACCCGTAAGAAGACCAGATGCGAGCACGGATGGATCGATCGCGATCATATCCGGAGAGAATCGTGACGGCCAGCAGCATTACAAGGAGTATCTGTAACATCCAGATCTGGCCAAAAGACGTTAGTTTGAGCGCACTTCCAATAAGTGCCCAGCTTAGTTCGCTCAGAGCCACACCAGATTCATATAACGTATTCAGTGGCAGGCTGACCAGAGCGGCAAAGGAAGCAGCAGCATAGCTGATCCATAACAATCTGTAGCTGCCCGGAACGTCCATAGGTTCTCTTGTCATGGATGTCGGTGCAATTCGTAGCAGCAAGAATGCCAGTGTCCCCAGAATAACAGACAGCCCGAGATACTGAATCCAGTCTGTCAGGGATACGATCCATTTCAGCGGCCCGCCTGTTGAACCGGAACCGGATGTTAGATCACTTAGCCCAGCAGGCGATCCGGAAGGTTCACCGATATGAAAAACATATGCCCCTTGAATTGGGTGCCCATCGGCAGACACAGCTTTCCAGTTAACGGCATAAGTCCCGTTCCCGAGTCCAGCCCGCAGGCCAGTCTCCAGAATATGAGGGCGATCCACATCAATTTGAACTTTTCCATCGTCTGCCTGAGTACCGTCAGGACCGGTAATTTTGATATCATAAAAGGCCGTCTGCAAGGATTCGTTGAACTCCAGCGTCAGCCGCTCGGGAGCAGCTACGAGGATCTCATTTTCTCCTGGCGAAGCCTTAACAATATAAGCATGGGCAGATGCCCACTGTGGCATAACAAGGCAGCACACGAGCAACAGACAGGTGACCAATGCCCAGTGCCGTTTGCCCCAATTCAGGGTAAAGCGTGTAAAAATCAAAAAATCATCACCCTCAGGTTATAGATTTGTAGTCATTCATGGTCATTTAAACACAATCTAACCCATTATAACTTTGTCCAAAATGACTGCGTATGACTACATTGGGCTATAAAAAAACGATTTGGTCTACATAATTGTGACAAAAGCATGAATGCTATGTCATTTCTCACCTATGTCTGAGGCGTCTGTGAATCCGAAGCAACAATGTTTATTTGCGAAGTTTACGTCCTGCAAGCCCGCTCTCTAGCGCATAGCGGGTGAGTTGTACCCGGTTTTCAAGCTGGAGCTTCTGCAAAATGTTTTTGAGATGATTCTTCACCGTCTGGTCTGAAATACCGAGTTGATCGGCGATCTCTCGATTGGTATATCCCGCGGATACCCATTGCAGAATCTCAAGTTCCCGCGCTGTTAGCGGGTTATCTTGCACATCTTCACTGCGTGGTGCGGGAAACTCCTGCAAAATCCGGTAGGCCAGTTCCTTACTGAGCGGTGCATCGTCACTGACGATGGCGCGCAGGTATTCAAGCCAGGTGGAAGGCGTTAGATTTTTGAGCAAATAGCCTTGAGCGCCTTGTTTCAATGCTTCGAACAGAAAGGTCACATCATCCGATACCGTGACCATAACAACAATAACATAAGGGAATCGCAGCTTGATCTGACGGGTGGCTTCCAACCCATCCATGTCCGGCATCTGCACGTCCATCAGGATTAGGTCGGGCATCCATTGTCCGGTTAGCTCCAGCGCTTCCTGTCCATTCGAAGCTGTACCAATCACTTCAAACAGGCTGTCCTCGGATAAAATGCTACAGATCGCTTCACGCGCATGCGCATGATCATCAACCACCAGTACACGTACATGTTCCATATTAAGCATGCTCCTTTCCTATCGTCATTCGTGTATGCCCCGGTCTTGAATCGAGGGTAAAAGACCATCCCATCTCGGCAGCACGCTCCTTTGTAATTCGCAGTCCGTACCGATCCTTCAGATGAATAGGATCTCCACTTAGTCCATTCCCATTATCCTGAATATAAATGAACCAAGCAATTGGGTTACCTTCCGCATGAACCTGAACGCGGGTAGCCTGCGCATGTTTGCGTACATTCAGTAGTCCCTCCCGGATACAGGCGAGCAGTTCCACTTGTTCCTTGGCAGAGAACGTTACACCCCTGAGGTCCCAATGAATCTGTGCACCAGGTACCGTTTCCTTGACGAGCACTTCGACCTGCGCATGCAGTGAAATAATCTCGGGTGCCACCGTAGAGGAGGGAACAAAACGCAACTGGGCAATAGCTTGCCTTACATATGTATTGACTTCATGCACGGTTTTTTGAATCTCCTGGATCTCATGCTCATGTCCGCTCCCTGCCAGACTACGGCCTGCTTTATCGGTCTTCACTGACAGCAGGAAAAGAGACTGAGATATGCCGTCGTGAAGTTCCCGTGCCAATTGGTCACGAGCTTCCAGCGCTGCTTTCGCCGCACGTTCCTGCTCCAGAGCAGCCCTGGCACCTTCGAGCATGTGGAACAATCGGCTGAGCAGTGTCACGCTGACGAGGTAAACGATAAGGGGTGTTAACCAGTTTCCTGCATCCATCGATAGGTATGGCATCAGAAACTGATGGCGAATGTATTCCCAAATGCCAACCGTGAATGTGGGGATCAGCAGAATCATCCATTTGATTTGTTTATAGGACATGAATGCAGAACTCCTTTGATCTAGGATTAGCTTAATTAGGTACTTTATTTATACAGGGATGGGACCATTATAACGCAAGGTTGTCCAAGACCCTAGTCTGTGTCTTTGGGGAATGCTGGGGAGGATCAGGGAGTATTTAGAAGGATATCTAAGAACGATAAGGGGTGAAATGTTGTCACGCTAGGTGAGGGTTGGTGTGACCAGCTGAGGAAGGCTGAGTCCGTTTTCCCTATCGGAGAAGGTCCTCTATACTTAATATAGAACGTGAATTCATTACAAAACATGTTAAGGAGTGACGCAACAACATGAGTCAAGAAGTATTGGAACGTCGCAGTGAATTGCTCAAAAAGAACATTCATCAGATGCTTGTTCAAGACAATCAGCACGGTATCAGTCGCCAAGACAACATGTTTTTGCAGCAGATGATTAAAGAGCTGCATCAGACCTCACATGAGCTGAATACCAAATCTTAATGTAGAATCTGCACGAGAATGAAGTTGTCTGGTGTACGATTCATTCCATGAAAATGAAAATGGCGCTATCTCCGATCAGACCGGGGATAGCGCTTTGACTTTTCAGGGGGATAGAAGAAGCTCCATTTATTTTACTGCAACTGTTGCTGAGCGGTTCTTTTCTCAATATATTGAATGAACAACTCGGCTAGCTCCGGATCGAACTGTGAACCCGAACATGAGCGTAGCTCCCGAATCGCTTCTTCCACGTTCTTGGTTTCCTGATACGGCCGCTCTGTCGTCATGGCATCAAAGGAGTCAATCACGGTCAGCATCCGGCAGAGCCGGGGAATCTCGTTACCCTTCAGGCCGTAAGGATAGCCTTTGCCATCATAACGCTCGTGGTGAAGTTCAATATACGGAATCAGATCGGCGAAGCGATCGTTCGTGATCACCATTTTTTTGCCCCAGGTGACATGTCCTTTGATCGTTTCCCATTCTTCTGCGGTGAGCTTGTCCTTTTTGTTCAGAATGGACCAAGGAATCTCCAGTTTGCCGATGTCATGAATCAGTGCTCCCAGCACGAAACGACGTTTTTCCGCATTGTCCAGTGCGAGCAATTCACTGATATCCAGTGCATATTTGTAGACCCTTTTGGAATGTTTAAACGTATCCATATCCTTGTATCTGAACAGATTGAGCTGCTGCTCGATGTCACGAACGTCCTGTACCAGATCAATCTCATGTTCCATGCCATCATTGCTGCCGTGGCGGTGCACGTTGTTCTTGCCTTGTTTCTTCGCATAATACAGTGCTTTATCCGCCTGATCCACCAGCTGGGATTTGTTATACATATCCACCTGATAGGGCGCGACGCCAGCAGAGAAGGAGAGACAACCGTGTGGAAACACTTCAACGCCTTCAAACGGCGTGTCGTTCAGTTGTTTACGCAGTTTGTTCATGAACCTGTAGGATTCGTCCAACTCCATGCCTGGCATGAGCAAAGTAAACTCTTCCCTCCATAACGAAAGGCGGTAACAGGTGTGCCTTCTGTCTTTCGCATCAGAAAATCCCCAGCAGGGCTAGCAGACTGTCACCTTGAAGGTGGCCAAACCGATCGTTATACTTTTTGAAATCATCGATATCAATAAGCCCCAGACAGAGCGGCGTTCCCTGCGTACGAGCGGTAGTCAGTTCATTTTCCAACATACTTTCAAAATAACTATGGTTGAACAGACCTGTGCGTTGATCCGTGTTAGCTTTCTCCTCAATGGTCTGATACATGACAAACAACTGCTTGAATGCATGGGAGAGCAGAATACTGAGACTCAGATACAACAACAGACCGAGCACGCCATTGTGTACAACCAGAATCGTCAGGACAAGTGCCAGAATCAGCGTACATAAATAAACCAGCAGGGATTCGGTAACGAATGCCCGCTTCATCTGCTGTAATGCATCCTTTGTTGAGAAATGAAAGAATAAGCCAAGTGTGATCGTGTTGATGATGAAATAGGCTGCCAGTGCTGCAAAATAAGGAATCAGATTATAGCCATCCAGAGTTCCCGATTGCCCGCCAGTCCACTCAAAAACGGCAGCTGCTCCTGTAATCATGAGACTGTAGATGCTGAAATTGACAATGTGTTTCCACCAGGTGAGCTTGCGCTCTTTGATTAACAGGATGATGGAGACAGGAAGCAGTACAGATAAACTGAAAGCTCCGCCAAACATGAATATACAGGCAAGGTATACCGATGAATCCATGGATTGCTGATTGCCTTTGGGTGGAATCTGGAACGTGAAATAATCCAGAATTAACGCCGCACCCAGCATGGTATAGACCATGACCCAATCCGCCGTGGTTAGATGAAGGTAAGACCACTTGTTCATGTACAGAAAAACACCGATCCCGGTACAACTAAGCAAAATAACATACAGACTGCTTCGATCTGCCTTATGGATAAGGTTACGAATAAAGTTCATAAAAAATCTCCTGCTTGGGTTTAGTCTACTCTTGATGTGTATATAATTGGTGTTCTTGTATCGGTGTATACTATATAGATGTATAACATACCAAGTTGCCTGGCAAAAATCCAGAAAGAAAAAACAGGCCGCTGGCAGCCTGTTTGTCTTGTTTGGCGGTATGGATACTAGCCGCCCAGCTTGTATCCCGAAGTTAATGCTACAACGACAGAAGCCACGATAATTGCGTTGATGACAATGCGGGAATATTTCACACCTTCAAATTTTTTCATGGAGAAGACCTCCCTTCCTTGGAGTCTACCTGATTCTCATTAAGCCTGATGAGTTTTAGCAGGTTGCACAGCCTTTTTGTCCCGATTCACCATCATGTACTGGATAAAAAGGAAGATGCCTACGTTCATAACCACATCACCGATGCTGATGACTTGAGTCCGTGGATAAGGGCTGGAGAGTGGGATGATATCACCGAGAAAAGGCAGATTTGTAGATGCATCCATCATAAAATGCTTTGATACGGCGCCGCCTTCCCGGAGCATGTCTACATAGTAGGGTCCCAGTACAGCAGAAGCTTCTACAGAAACTGGCATGCGCCCACCATTTACAGCCATAACGGCAAAATTGAGAAACACACCAATCCAGATGAGCATGAAACCGGTGTGGTGCCTGTTGAGCCACAAAAATGCGAGGCCTGTAATGTAGACAGCAGCAAAGAGATAACCATTAATGGATGCCACCCATTCGAATCGTTCCTGCAGATAGAAAATGAAGAACTGGATTAACAGCAATACAGGGAAAATCCAGCCGCTTCGTAACTTGAGTGCTGCAAACTGGTTGATCCCATGCCGCAACCCGCCCCGAAAAAATCCAACGATCAAGCCGAGAAGAATACCGTCATATACCATGATTAACTCCTGTTCGTGCGGAGATATGCAATGTGATTGCGTGTTTGTGTACATAAAGGATTCGACCTTATATTGGTAATTCCTGCATGAGAAAAATGATTTTTTAGAAGAAATTTGCAAAATGCTGAACAAAAAACCGCCTTTACGAATCTAGGGGTCGAAATCCCTGTAAAATTCGGTAAAGACGGAGGTTTATAATGGCAAAATACGACCTTTAATTCGGTTGGAGATGGAACTTATCTTATTCGGAACCACCGTTCAGATAGTTGAAGAAAGGCTGGTCCACCCAGAAGTCATACGTCGTAATGTCTGCATCGGGGGCCAGCTTCAGGAAACCTTCCCGAATGGCTTTGGCATTCTCTTTCAGAGAGAAGGACTGAGCATAGTAATTGCCAAGCGCGATCTTATTATTGGAAATGACCGGATAGTTCGCCAATGCGGTTGGTGAATAATACAACGGTTGCCACCAGGAGCTGAGAATCAGTGGAGAGGTACTGTCACTGTTCTTTTTAGCATATTTCAGCACAATGTCATTGAAGCGAACTTTGTCTGCCACATTGTTGAACTCGAACTGAATATCATATTCCTTCGCAGAAGCAATATAGTTGCCGTTCTCGATCTGTGTCACTTTATAGTCTGGTGTTTCCTTCGGCTCGCCCCATTCCTTCAAATAAATGAAGGCAGATGTCTTCGGCTGGAATTGTACATCAGCATCAATACCTTCGCTACGCAGCAAACCAACCAACTGTACAGCATGTTGAATATTATCGTGGCCGTAGGTAAGTGTCAGTTCATCGATAAAGTTGGAATCAAAGCGGCTATCCTTCAGATTGTAACCTGTTACGAGATCATCTCGCAGGGCCTGATCCACAATTTTTCTCAGCTCAGGTGATTCGATCAGATCCGCTGTGCGATATGCAGCATACAATTTGGAATAGATGTCCGCATCGCCGGAACGCCCAATCTCATGTTTGTATTTCCCTTGACTGACCAGTACGCGTCCAAGCAAAGTATTAGCGAAATCTTTACTTGCTACGCCACCCTTAAGGAGAGCGGGGTACAGGCTTTCGGGAATGAGGCCTGTATCAATAGCCGCAGCCAGTTCCTGTGCGGCTTGTCCCTGAACACGGTTCGGGTTAATGCCAGCTTTGGCAAGCGCTTTGGCTGTTTTCTCTGTGGGATATGTATAAGCGAGTTCCTTGAATCCGGCTGCTTTCACCGCGATGAAGACGGCAGTATAAGTGCTCAGTTGATCCTTGGCACGTACTTCTGTGCCTGTAAGAACCCCACTATTGAATAAGGATACGGCAGCATCATAGGAAGAATCACCAGAGGCCAGATCGGTAAAGACAGGAGCTTTGGCTGCACTGTCACTTGCTTGAGTTGCTTCCGTGATGGCTGCAATGGCTTGAATGAAATCACCTTTGGTAATCTGTTGCGGCAATTGAATTTTGTATTTCGCTTGCAAGAATTGAGCAAAATCCGCTGCGCTTTCCGTGTAAGCAACTGGCGCCTGAGCTACCGGTCCTTTGACACTTTGTGAGGTGGTGGGTTTAGCCGGAGTTGCAGATGCTGCAGAAGCGGAAGCGGGCAAGCTAAGACTGCCTAGTGTTACCGGAGCGGCGAGTAGGGCCGCCAACGTGATCTGGGTGATTTTTTCAAATGAATAGCCTCCTTAAAATGGGTTGGAAAATAATCAGCTTTGGGTTATAATTCTGACAATTCCTATCAGAATAGAATAATTGGATTGACTTTAGCACGGAGACGCGCTGGATGTCAAAGAAAAAAGCTTGATAAGAACGGTTTCCAATGCTTGGTAGAAAGCGAATTGTCAATTATATTCTATTTGAGTGTATACGCTCAAAGATTTATTGACAAGGATCGACAGTATCCGCTAGGATAAGAAAAAAGAATGTTGAAAAGGGTATTTTCAAAATGAAAAGAGGTTTATCGTTCGTCTTATCGATCATCATGTTGGCTATTTTGTTGGCAGCTTGTGGAAATTCGGCTTCCAAAGACGAACAATCCGCCCAAGGCAGTGATTCGGAGAAATCTCTTCGGATGGCCCTTGTACTTCCCGAAAAAATAGGGGTTAACCCTTTCTTTGTACAGATGGATGAAGGTTTCAAAAAAGCAGGCGAAGAATTCAAAGTAGACACCAAGACGATTGAATCGACAGATCCGGCAGCATTTGAACAAAATCTGCGTGCTGCGGTTGCCGAGAATTATGATCTGATTATTACAGCCACTTTCCAGGCGGAAGATGCATTGAAGAAAGTCGCAGCAGAGAATCCGGACAAGTCCTTTGCGATTGTAGATACAACCGTTGATCTGCCTAACGTTCGTAGCGTTGGTTTCCGTGAATATGAAGGGGCGTACCTGCTCGGTGCAGCTGCTGGATTGTCCACCAAAACAGACAAAGTCGGCATGATTGCAGCAATGGATGTACCATTGATTAAGAAATATACGGAAGGTTTCAAAGCGGGATTGGAATCCGTGAATCCAGATGCAGAATTCCTCGTGAACTATGTAGGTGGATTTAATGACCCGGCCAAAGCAAAAGAATTGGCGCTGGTACAATTCGGCAAAGGCGCTGACTTCATCGCTGGCGCATCCGCTGTAGGCGATCTCGGCGTGTTCGAAGCAGCCAAAGAAAAAGGCTTCTACACTTCCGGTCAGGATACGGACCGTACTGTTGAAGACCCGGAACATATCGTATTGTCTCAATTGAAATCAACGGATACCGTTGCTTATGAGACTGTGAAAGATTTTGTAGAAGGCAACTTCAAAGCAGGTGCAGTAAACTATGGTTTGAAAGAAGACGGTGTAGGCCTGACGTACGTTACACGTGATAGCGAATCTCCGCTGAATGCTTTTGTTGGACAAGAAGTGATCGACAAGGTTAAAGCAATCAAGGATGATATCGTATCCGGCAAAATTGTAGTCAAAGATCCATTGCAACAATAGTTTTGAATGTTCTTTTCAATGAATGAGTGATGGAATTGATCAGCCGGCTGCCCGATCAGGCAGCCGGTTTTGCTGCTATTAAATGACCAGTATATGTTCAACTTATCGTTTACACGATAACGAAGAGGACAGAAATAACCTGAAGAAGCAACGCTAAAAGCTTTCTGAAAGAAAGCTGCTTCCGAAGCATACACCTCGCATTTATCCCCGGATTTTCCCGTGTCAAAAGGGAATCAAAAAATCTGGGGATAACGGCGATCGGAAGGTTGTTCTGTCATCGTAGTGGCGAGTGTAACCTTTTTAAGTTGAACTGAGGGGAGCGAACGCGAGATATGCTGTTGGAGATGGAGCACATTACGAAGAAATACGGCGGCTTCACCGCTAACCGTGACATCCGTTTTAATTTGCGTGAGGGAGAGATTCATGCCCTTGTAGGTGAGAACGGGGCCGGTAAAACAACCTTGATGCGTATGTTGTATGGTATGGAACAGCCTACGTCGGGCACAATCAAAGTCCGTGGACGTGAGGTGAGCTTTGCCACGCCGTCTCAGGCGATGGCAAGTGGCATCGGTATGGTGCATCAGCATTTCATGCTGTTCCCTTCCTTTACGGTGGCGGAGAACATCGTGATCGGACGTGAACCGGCTAAGGCAGGCGCATTTGACCGCAAAAAAGCAGCGGCTCAGGTAAATGAGCTGGGCAGACAATATGGCATGCCGGTTGACCCGTGGAAAAAGTATCCGAGTGCCCGCTTGGCATGCAGCAGCGTGTTGAAATTCTCAAGGTGCTGCATCAGGGCGCAGACATCATTATATTGGATGAACCTTCGGCGGTACTGACACCGCTTGAAGTGAAGGAACTGCTGGCGAATATGAAATCTCTCGCCAAGCTGGGCAAAACCTTTGTACTGATCACGCACAAGCTGCAAGAAGTCATGGATGTAGCAGACCGGATCACGGTGCTTCGGGATGGTCAGGTGACAGGTACGTTGGAAGCGAAGGATACACATGTGGAGGAATTGTCCCGTCTGATGGTTGGTCGTGAACTTGTGCGTATGGACAAGCAGCCATCGGTTCCAGCCGAAGCCGTGCTTCAAGTGGAAGGGGTTAATCTGTCCGGAGCGAAGGATCGTTCGGCGCTCAAGGAGATCCATATGGAGGTTCGAAAAGGTGAGGTCGTTGGTATAGCGGGTATCTCGGGTAACGGCCAGTCGGAACTGATTCAGGTCATTGCCGGACTACGTAAGGCGGATAGTGGTCGCGTTGTGCTCTCCGGGCAGGATACAACCAACTGGCCTGTACGGCGCATAAGGGAGCATGGACTTGCTCATATTCCGGAAGATCGCTACATGTGGGGAGCGGCCAAGGATGCGAGTGTTCGCGAGAACGGGCTGATGGGACATCATCATCGTTTGCAGTCACGGGGCATTATCAAAGCTAAAGCAGCAAAAACGATGGTAGAGAGTTGGATCAAACAGTTCAGCATCAAGACGGGTTCTGCGGAGACCAAGGCACAGTTTCTGTCCGGAGGAAACTTGCAGAAGTTGATTGCTGCCCGTGAATTTGCACAGGATACACCGTTTCTAATTGCAGCCGAACCAACACGTGGTGTGGATATCGGTGCTATGGAGACGATTCATGCCGAATTGCTGCGCAAACGCAGTGAGGGCGCTGGCATTCTGCTCATTTCATCGGAGTTGTCGGAGATTTTGCAATTATCTGATCGCATTATTGTCATGTATGAAGGCGAAATTGCCGGAGAACTGAGAGCAGAAGAAGCGACTGAGGAACAGATCAGCTTGTTAATGGCAGGAGGGAAAGAGCGGATATGAATCGGGTAAAAGAAACACTTCGCGGACTCGTACAGCCGCTGCTTGCCGTATTCATCGGTCTGATTGCAGGGGCTGTAGCGATTCTGATCGTTGGCGGTAATGTGGTAGATACGTATGCGGAGATGTGGAAAGGAGCCTTCGGCAACTTCTACTTCTTCACCAATACGTTGGCTCGTTCCACACCAATCATCTTGGCGGGGCTTGGCGTAGCATTGGCATTCCGTGCCGGATTTTTCAATATGGGAGCCGAAGGCCAGATGATTCTTGGCGGGCTCAGTGCCGCGCTCACGGCGCTCTATCTGCCAGGGCCAGGCTGGTTCGTGTGTATTGCTGCGATTGTGGCTGGTATTGTTGCCGGAGGAATCTGGTCCCTGTTTGCAGGTTGGCTGGATGCTCGGTTTGGCATGAATCTGTTGATTACAACCTTACTACTTAACTATATTGCCATTTATTTTGGTGGATACATGGTCTCCTATCCATTCAAGGATCGGACTGGATCTGCAGCGATGGCTCAGACACCCATGATTGATCAGAGTATCTGGTTGCCGAAGTTGTTCCAGGGCATGGGGCTGCATGCCGGGTTCATCATTGCCATTGTAGCGGCTATTCTGATCTACTGGTTCACACATAAAACGGTGACTGGTTACGAGATCCGCATGCTCGGCAGCAACCCATCCTTTGCAACCTACGGTGGTGTTCGCCGCATTCGCATGATGATGTTGTCCATGGTCATTAGTGGTGGACTTGCTGGACTCGCGGGTGCGGGGAAGTGCTCGGTACACAGTACCGTTTCCTTGATGGCTCATTGTCATCGGCGAGTTACGCATGGAGCGGCATTATGGCAACGCTACTTGCCCGCTCGCATCCACTCGGTACAGCTGTGGCAGCTATTTTGCTGGCTGCGTTACAGACAGGTGCCATGGGGATGGAACGGAATACGGATGTGCCGCTGGAAGTTGGCAGTGTCATCCAGGCTGTATTGACGTTATTTGTATCAGCTCAGATCGGTTATTCATTCCTGAAGCGGAGAAAGGAGAAAAAGTCCAATGCAACAACTGTTTGATGCAGCCATGTTTGGCTCAACCTTGCGGATTATGACTCCAATCCTGCTTGCAGCGCTCGGTGGGGCTTTATGTTCTCGTGTCGGTCTGTTTAACGTGGGTCTTGAAGGACTGGTTCTGATCGGTGCATTCTCCGCCATTGTCGGCAATTATCTGTTTGGCAATGTGCTGCTTGCTGTACTCTTTTCCATTATTATTGTGATGTTGTTCTCGGCGCTCTTTGCCTTTATAAGTATTAATCTCAAGGCCAACGCCATCGTGGTCGGGATCTCGCTAAACTTCCTGGCTGCGGGGGTGACGACCTTTGCACTGCGTGCGATTTTTGATGTAAAAGGTGCATACTACGACAAAGACATGGTGGGACTTCCCAAGTGGGATATTCCGCTGATTAAGGACATCCCGTGGGTCGGCGATGTAATATCGGGACATAGTCCCCTGGTTTACCTCGGCATTGTGCTCGTGATTGCATTGCAATTTTATCTGTTCAAAAGTGTATCCGGCTTCCGCCTGCGCTCCGTCGGTGAGAACCCGATTGCAGCACAGAGCATTGGAATCAAGGTTCGCGGTATCCAGTATGGTGCCGTTCTGATGTGCGGTGTGTTGTGTGCTCTGGCTGGAGCACAGTTGTCGCTTGGTCAGGTAACGATGTTTACCGAAGGCATGACTGCTGGTCGTGGCTTTATCGCGCTGGTGGCAACGATGCTGGGGCAAGCGAATCCGCTTGGCGTCATGGGCTCCAGTGTGCTGTTCGGCTTCATGGAAGCATTGAGTATTCGTCTGCAAGGCTTCTCCTTGCCAACTCATTTCACATTGATGTTGCCGTATATTGTGACGCTGGTCGCAATGTTCTTTTTCAAAGACCGTACCTATGCACAGGATGCACTAAAAGCGGGCGGAAGCTCGCGTTAATTCCTGAATGCCGATGAAGAGGCAGCAAAAGAAGGAGGAATTCCACTTGCATAACAAGGCTGAACGTTTGAAAAAAGGAAAAGCCCCGGCACCCAAAGCGGGCAATGATTATGGAGATCGGCTGCCGCCAGGACAGATGCTGACGGAGAAATTCCCGATTCTGCATGAAGGGGAAGTGCCGGAATATGACCTGTCCACATGGGACCTGAAGGTATTCGGCGAAGTGGAAGAGGAGAAGGTGTTCTCCCTAGCTGAGTTACAGGCGATGCCTCAGGTGAACACGGTGAGTGATATTCACTGTGTCACACGCTGGTCGAAATTCGATACGCCGTGGGAAGGCATTCGCTTCTCCGATTTTGTGAAACTTCTGGGTGTTAAACCGGAAGCAAAATACGTCATGATCCATGCGGATCATGATTATGAGACAAATGTACCGCTTGAAGAATTGATGCATGATGACGTACTGCTTGCATTCAAATGTAACGGCGAGCCACTAACGCCGAAGCATGGTTTTCCATTGCGTATGGTCGTGCCACAACTCTACTTCTGGAAGAGTGCGAAGTGGATACGTGGGCTGGAGTTTATGACAGAAGACCGTAACGGCTTCTGGGAAGTGAATGGTTTCCACCATTTTGCCGATCCGTTCAAGGAACAACGCTTCTCGGGTGAAGATCTGCCGATTCCGGAAGACGAGTGGACGAAGAAGGAGTTTGATTAATATGTTGATGCCTATTTTGCAGATTCATTCGGAAGACATGCCGGCATATGCCATCGTCTGTGGTGATCCGGCACGTGCGGAGAAGATTTCCCGCAAGCTGGAGCAGGCGAGAGAACTGGCGTTCAGTCGAGAGTATCGTACATTTGTTGGATTGTATGAAGGGGTACAGATCGCTGTGGTCAGCCATGGTGTAGGTTCACCTGGAGCAGCTGTCTGCTTCGAGGAATTGATTCGCGCGGGTGTAACAACTCTGATTCGTGTTGGTACAGCGGGATCGTATACAGCGGACTATCCAGCAGGCAGTGTGATTGTGAGTACAGCCGCTGTTCGTACGGACGGATTGACTCACCAACTGGTGCCGGATGGTTTCCCAGCGGTAGCGGACATTGGGGTGACACAAGCGTTGATCGAAGCTGCTCGTGAGAAAGAAAGCGCGGATGCTGCAACATTTGCAGGCAAAGTGGGCGTTGGTATCACCGTAACGCTGGATGCGTTCTTTGCAGGCGTGGAAGAGATTCCACACCGCAAGTACAAGCAGGCTGGAGCACTTGCGGCTGAGATGGAAATCGCGGCGCTCTACATCGTCAGCACCTTGCGTGGCGCTCGCGCCGGAGCGATTGTCGCGATCGATGGATTCGCGGACAGTGATCTGGCTGCCGAGTATGATCCGCATACGGATGCGGTTGGACAAGCGGTGGAGCGCGAGATTAATGCAGCGCTACATGCGCTAGTCGCGCTTGCTCGTCAGGATCAGGCTTAGGTTGGTTAAAACAAGTATGCATTTTTGCTCAGTGTTACAAGCAAACCAGTAGATGATGTCCATTTGAGGTGGATAATATAAAAAGGGCGTCCCGTAAGGTCATGAATATGACCCAAGGGGCGTCCTTTCCTTTTAAGTTTTCCGTCTATAGTTAAGTGGCGCCTTTTTAAATAAACTGAAAAAGAAGAGGGGATGCAGGTACAGTAGCGAATTGTATTTCATGGCATGTTATTAAATTAGGAGAGTGATTAAATATGGGCTGGAGTGAATTACGTGAAATTCCTAATGAATACAGCGATGAGGTACAGCGGATTGATGAGCAACTTTTGAAACTGGTTGCAGCCAGAAAGGACATAACCGGAGCAGTCCAATACCAACCTCCTCAAAATACCATCGATGAATGGGTGAGCTTACTGGATATGAAGGAGGAAGATATCCGATATGTTCTCCGTAGCGTGCAACCGATGCCGCAAAGACACTACTTTCCAAGTGAACCTCTTCAATTGACAAGTGTGGTGCCGATTATGAAGAAAATGATTAAAGATTCGTGTGAGTATATGATCACGCATTCGATGCAATATGAAGGCGAAAGCCTCGTATATGTGGAGATTCAATATAAGGGGAATGAAGCTGAGCGTATACAAATGGTTCCACATTTGGCTCTGGAAATATTCAGCGAACAGAGACATATCACCATGAGACATGGCAGTCGTGGAGGAGGTGGGGAGACTCAAATTAGTTTCCGAGTGGTTCCTGCTCTTCCTTCTTCTCTGGAAAACGTTCGATTCTCCTTGATTCCTTCAATACCAGAGATGGAATACAAAGTAGAGGAAATCATTTTGGATAAACAGGTTGATTTCGATTAACGGGGAACAGGATATATCATGAAAAATGACGTATGGATAATGCGCATGTATTAAGGGCGCAAAATCTATACGTCATTATGTTTATCTGGGTAAATAACACCTTGTTCTTTCTCAAATTCATCAATATGTTGTTCAATAAGATACTCAATCTGCATTGCAATAGATCGTTTGTTTTTGTCCGCAATAACTTTAATTTTCTCAAAATTCTTTTCTCGCAACCTAAGTGTAAAAACTCTTTTATCTGTAGCCATGAAATAAAATCTCCTTAAAAAGTAATGTTCATATTGTATCATTAATTCAAGTAACACATAACTTGGGGACGGCCTGATCCTCAAAGAGAATGATAATGCAGAAAGTGGGCACGTTATATAAAGGAACATCAACCATGAATACGAAAAAGGGAGGACTCTATGATGACACAGAACAATCAACCTCAGGACGAGGCGGAAATTCGCAACAAGCTGGATGAAGACGGGGATTCCTTGATGGAGAAAAAGAAGATTTTGAGCGGAGTGGACATTGAGCCGCAGGCGGATGAATGGGCCGCGAAGCCATCACCTGTTGCTTTTAATGAAGGAAATACTTCTTCGAAAAAATAAGCAACATGAGCATCACATTCGCTTTGTGGAATGAAAATAAATTTAGCGAAGCAGGTACCCTTATGGTATCTGCTTTTTGGTTGTATAATAATGTAAAATTCAGTAGATGAAAGAGTGATGGGGATGAGTACAGGTACGATTAACATCAGAAAGGCAGAAATGAGGGACTACTCTGGCGTGTCATTATTGATGGATGAGTTGCACCAGATGCATGTCGAGGGGCGGCCCGATCTATACAGAGCGTTAGAGACCAGAATGGAGGAAAAGGAGTTTACCGAACTGCTGGAAACGGATAAGCGTTACCTGTATGTTGCCGAGTCTTCGGAAACGGGTTTGATTCTGGGTTACGGGAGTGCGCAGTTAAGTGTTATTCAAGATAACTCGTTGATGGTGGATCGCAAGTTGCTGTACATCCATGAACTTGTAGTGGATACCAAGCATCGGGGCCAAGGAACAGGCAAACAGTTACTACAAGCATTCATCGAGCTAGGGAGAGAGCTTCAGGCAGACAGCGTGGAATTATCCGTGTCGACTTTTAATTCTGGGGCACAGGCTTTCTATGAACAGATGGGTCTGGTCGTACGCAGTAGCAGGATGGAGTATACCTTGTAAGACACAACCAGTGGAGTGAAAGGAACATCGGCATGGAGGAGGGGAACGAAGGATATGGGAAGTATTAATGAAAAAGAACAACTTAGCGAGAATAACATTTTGCAATCTTCTGAGGATGTGGAATATCTTGTTCGCAGTGTGCAGAAACTGTTGGAAGAGCCTGACGCAGTAATACAATCTTGGGAAGTTGAACCCATCAATCCGGGACGTCTTAATTTCACCACATCAGGTATTTATCGAATTCGTGGAACAGCTACTGCAGCTGGAGCATTACTATCATGGTCACTTATCTTGAAATGTATCAAACCGGACTCAGCAGAGAAGGAAGATGTTACATACCATAACTATTGGAAAAGAGAAGCTGAGATATTCTCATCAGGAATACTGGATCATTTGCCGGGACGTATCATAGCTCCGCGTTGTTTCTCTGTACAGTACAGATTGGACCACACTATTGGGTTGTGGATGGAAGATGTGTCTCGTCATTCGAAGTGTGATCATGTCTGGCCCCTGGATGATTGGGGATGGATTGCGGAACGCCTTGGTGAGTTTCACGGAGCCTATCTGACGGGAGCCCCATTACCTCAACAAGAATGGATCTGCCTGAGTTGGCTCAAATCTTGGGTTAGGGGATGTCGTCAGTATGCTCCTGTAATCCAAAAGCAAGCCCATTCAATCTGGCAGTGGTTCAACCAATATAGCGAGCAGTTGGACAAGGTTATAAATACACTGGACCAATTACCACGAGTATTGTCACATCAGGATTTGGGGCAAGGCAATATATTTATGCCAACAGAACGTCTGGACGATAGCGTACTTACTCTTATTGATTGGCAATTCATGAGTATTTCTGGTGTTGGTGAAGAATTAGGAAAGCTATTTGGAGTTAATGCAAGTTTGGGTCATATTGCAGCAGAGGACATATTTACAGCTAAAGAGGAAATGTTCGATCGCTACATGTATGGACTTCGGACAGCGGGGTGGATGGGCGATGAAAGACTTGCAAGGTACGGCTACTGTGTCGCCATTGCAGCTCGAAGTATGTGGGAAGTCCCTGAGTGGTTGAAATGGGTGGAACAGTCCCAGTCTGTTTCAGATATTAATGATGAGTTTAATCGGAAAATGAGTGTCCGTAGTCAGATCATTACTCTTCAGATAGAGATGTCATTCGAGGCAGCTGAACTATCTCATGCTCTATTTAATTAGGTAGGGATTCATCCATTTTTAATAAAATATCAGAATACTCTTGAATACCCCCATGGGGTATGTTACTCTTAGAAAAGAACGAAAGAAAAGGGGTGTTCATGATGGATCATCAGAGCCATCCCGAGGAACCTTTGCAATCCTCCAAGTCCGATTCAACGGAAGCTTTGACTACAGTTCAAGAAGAAGCGGTATCCTGTCATGCCGAGGGCAGTGATGGGAAGCATGTGCGCAAGAGTCACCATTCGCAGGAGATGAAGAGTAACCTGGTTTCTCGTTTGAACCGTGTGGAAGGTCAGATTCGCGGGATCAAAGGATTGATCGAGAAGGATACGTATTGTGATGATGTGCTGACGCAGATTGCGGCGGCTCAGTCTGCTCTTAATTCAGTAGGCAAACTTTTGCTTGAAGGCCATATGAAGAGCTGTATCGTTGAGCGTATTCAGGCTGGTGAACATGAGGTTGTGGATGAACTGCTGGTTACGATGCGGAAGTTAATGAAGTAAGCTGAATCAATTCACCTATTTAATTTATCATTTAATATACCCCAAGGAGGAATTTACAATGTCTAATGTTACGTTGAACGTTACGGGAATGTCTTGCAATCACTGTGTGAAGTCGGTTGAAGAAGCTGTGAAGAATACCGGTGCGAGTGGTAAGGTTGATCTGGCAGCGGGAACAGTAGCGGTGGAATATGATGAGCAGACGGTGAACGTGGATCAGATCAAAGCTGCGATTGAAGATCAGGGATACGATGTAGTCTAACGGGATCACAGGCTTAAACCGAACATGCTCATGGGCGAAAAAGAGGTCAGAGTACCTTTTTCCAAGAGTCAGGTTTAAGCCTAATTTTCTGTCTGATATATACCCCTTGGGGGTATAGTGGGTGCGACATACAATAAATTGAATCGACATGAAAGGAGCTGACATGATGGATAACTCAACGAATAAACCAATGGATAGATCATCCGAACCCACACCAATGCCACCTATGGCAGAAGCACCAGGACTGAAGGCAACACTTCACATCACGGGGATGACCTGTGCTGCGTGTTCGACACGAGTGGAGAAGGGATTGACCCGCATGGAAGGGGTACATGAGGCCAATGTGAACCTTGCGATTGAACAGGCAACCGTATCTTATGATCCGAAGACAACCAACGTGAATGCGTTGCGGGATAAAGTAGAGGCTCTTGGCTACGGTACGGTGTCCGAATCAGTTGATTTGAACATCACCGGTATGACGTGTGCCGCCTGTTCTGCCCGGATTGAAAAAGGTCTTTCCCGACTACCGGGGGTATCTCAGGCGAATGTTAATCTGGCGCTGGAAACAGGGCATATAGAATATGCCGCTGGTGCATTGAAACCTTCGGATATTACCGCCAAGATCAAGCAGATGGGCTACGGTGCTGAACTACAATTGACGCAAGAAGAGACCACATCGGTTCGTGAACGTGAGCTGCAACGCAAAAGTGGAAATGGATGATCTCTGCGTTGTTATCGATTCCTTTGCTGTGGGCAATGGTGGGGCATTTCTCGTTCACATCCGGAATCTATGTCCCAGATCTGTTCATGAACCCTTGGTTCCAGCTGATTCTGGCAACGCCAGTACAGTTCGTGATTGGATGGCAATTCTATGTGGGGGCATACAAAGCCTTACGTAACGGCAGTGCCAATATGGACGTTCTCGTGGCACTGGGTACCAGCGCAGCGTTTTTCTACAGTCTGTATCTGACGTTATCCAGTGGGTACTTACCTTCTACGACGACGATGGATCACGGCGCAATGGGAACGAGCACAGCCGCCATGCCTTCGGTAGAACTCTATTATGAGACAAGTGCAATTCTAATTACGTTAATTTTACTGGGAAAATGGTTCGAAGCTGTGGCGAAAGGTCGCTCTTCACAGGCGATCAAAAGCCTGATCGAACTGGCTCCACGTGAAGCCCGTGTCATCCGTGACGGACAGGAAGTTATGGTTCCTGCCGCTTATGTTGCGGTGGGTGACTTGGTTCTGGTGAAGCCGGGTGATAGCATCCCGGTGGATGGTATTGTTGAAGAAGGCCAATCCTCAGTAGATGAATCCATGCTTAGTGGAGAGAGCCTTCCCGTGGATAAAAAACCGGGAGATGCCGTTACAGGTGCTACGCTGAACAAAAATGGGGTATTACGACTTCGTGCGACCCGAGTGGGATCGGACACGGCTTTGTCCCAGATTATTAAAGTAGTCGAGCAAGCTCAGGGCTCCAAAGCACCGATCCAGCGGATTGCAGATGTCATATCGGGTATATTTGTTCCGATTGTCGTGGGTATTGCCGCGCTGACATTCTTGATCTGGTATCTGTTTGCAAGTCCAGGTGACTTCGCTGGTTCCCTTGAAAAAGCGATTGCCGTGCTTGTCATTGCCTGTCCATGTGCACTGGGGCTGGCAACACCGACCTCTGTCATGGCTGGATCAGGACGTGCGGCTGAATATGGCATTCTGTTCAAGGGCGGCGAACATCTGGAGTCGGCACAACAGATTCAGACCGTGGTGCTCGACAAAACAGGTACAGTAACCCAAGGTAAACCCGTCCTTACTGATGTTGTTACGGCTCCGAATTGGACGGAATCCGATCTGCTTGAGCGAGTGGGAGCGGCCGAACAGAGTTCCGAGCATCCGCTGGCAGAGGCGATTGTTGCGGGTATACGTGCCAAGGGTCTGGAGTTAACCCCAACAGAGAAGTTTGAGAACATACCGGGATACGGCGTGCGAGCTTCATTAAAAGGACAGGAAATTCTGGTCGGCACACGGCGGTTGCTTGCGGATGAACAGGTGAATGTCTCAGAGGAAACTGTTCAGCAAATGAACAGACTAGAAGAGCAGGGACGTACAGCGATGTTGGTTGCGGTGGATGGTCAGTGGGCAGGTATCGTGGCTGTGGCTGATACCATCAAGGATACCTCTCGAGAAGCCATAGGTCGTCTTCAGGCGATGGGGATCGATGTTATCATGATCACGGGAGACAATGAGCGAACAGCTCGCGCTGTAGCAGAACAAGCAGGGATCGGTAAAGTTCTGGCTGAGGTTCTGCCGGAAGGCAAAGCAGCGGAAGTGAAGAAACTTCAGGAGAGTGGCCTGAAAGTTGCGATGGTAGGTGACGGCATTAATGATGCTCCGGCACTTGCTACTGCTGATATTGGGATGGCCATCGGAACAGGAACGGATGTAGCGATGGAAGCGGCGGATATTACGTTGATGCGTGGTGATCTGAACAGCATTGCAGATGCGATTGAGATGAGCCGGCGCACGATGGGTAACATCAAACAAAACCTGTTCTGGGCACTCGGATACAACGTTATTGGTATTCCCATTGCGGCAGTTGGCTTCTTGGCTCCATGGCTGGCAGGGGCGGCGATGGCGTTCAGCTCCGTGTCGGTTGTACTGAATTCGCTGCGTCTGCAACGCATGAAGCTAAAGAGAAGTGAATAACTGACCTTTGTTTGGAGATATATTCAACGCCTCATTGTCAATGAAGTGAGGATGAATAAATACGCGGTTCGCTGCGGCGGACCGTGTTTTTTTGTTGAGAAAAATACAGTCTAGTCATCAGAAAGTTACATCCTGAATTGCTAGTCTATATGTGCTTTTCTTCGGGAAAAGGGCAGTGTAATGCTCTTTTGTGAAAATGGATCGATTGTATTCATGAATAAAGCTTACGTTTTCTGAATTTTTCAAAAATGAGTTGACAATATGGACATATTCACATAAAATTTAAACGATCGTTTGATTCAAACAACTGTTTAAATCAAATTAGAACTATTTGAGTAATGGAGGACACCTTTTATGTTACAGGCTTTACGTACATTGTTTAAAAAACCGCCAGTGATTGTAGGGATCGTAACAGCACTTATGTTCCAAGTGATCTTTAGCGTGATCTGGATGACCGCATATTCGGGAGTAAACGACCGCACGAAGGAATTGACGGTTGCGATTGTGAATGAGGACGGCGAAATGTCCAAAGGAATTGCAGATTCCCTTGCAGGAACACTGCCTTTCCACACCGTATCTAATCTGAGTGCGGCTGAAGCGTTGGACCAGCTGAATCATCACCAAGTACACATGGTGCTCGATATCCCGGCTGGATTTAACGAATTGCTTCAGACGGCTGGCTCAACCGCCGAGATTAAATACACCATTAATGAAGCGAACCCGGTTACGATCAAAAGCATGATGCAAGGTGTATCACAAAGTGTGACAAACACAATTAACAAACAAGCTACAGCACAAGGGGTACAGACAGTGTTGACCGCTTCAGGCGCGCCTGCCGAACAGGCTGCTGAAGCCGCTACAAACCTGACTACCCGAGTGGAAGGAACGACAACGTCCATCAACCCGGTTAACGGGATGAATAATCAGATGGTGCCAATGATGATGGTACTGGCTTCCTATGTAGGTGCCATGATCATGGGGATGAACCTCCAGACAGCCATGGGTATGCTGTCATCTACCTATTCCCGATTGACTTTGTTTGGCGCGAGAGTAGTCATTAACGTGGGTTCTGCATTGGTCGTTTCCTTGCTGGGATCATCGCTGATCGTGGCACTGGGAGGACAGATTGCACAAGGATTCGTTGCATTCTGGTTGTTCCAGGCGCTCTTCCTGTGCACGTTCATGTTCTTCTCCCAGTTTTTCCTGATCTGCTTCGGACCAGCAGGAAGTCTGTTCAACATCATCTCACTGTCCTTGCAACTGGTATCTTCCGGCGCAATGGTACCGCGTGAATTGCTGAACAGTTTCTATAGCGGCATTGGGCAGTACCTGCCTGCAACATACGCCGTTCAGGGTATTCTGAGCGTGCAGTTGGGAGGCCCAGGAGTTCAGTCTGCTGCGGGCTCTATCGTGATTGTATTGTTGGTTGCCGTTGCGTTGTCACTGGTCGTGACGTTGTTGAAAAAACAACGCATGCCAGCTATGGCTCCAAGCCCTGCTCAAGCAAACAACTAATACAGCAGATGCATACCACTGCATCATAGGATAGGACAAGCACCCCGATGATTTTCATCGGGGTGCTTGGTGTAATATAATAGACAGATGAATCGCTGGCTGCAGTCCTTGAGCTGGAGCGAATAAGATGAACGGACAAGAGGGAGCGGGACGGAATGACGGAACCGGAGTTGGATATCAAAACGAGGATATTGCTTGCAGCCAAAAAGCTTTTTGCACAGCAAGGGTATGACGGGACGAGTGTTCGTCAAATATGTGATGAGGCAGGTGCCAATGTGTCGTTGGTGTCTTATCATTTTGGCGGCAAAGAAAAGGTGTTCGAAGCATTATTTGAGCATTTTTTCCCTGGGCATATGATGAACTCGCTGGCGGAAGAGTCGATGTCCTCGCCTGTGGAAGGTATCCGCCGAATTATTGGTGAAGTTGTGAAGTTCACGATGACGGATCGGGAGATGAGCGATATTGTGCAGCTTGAAATTACACTTCGTACACATCGTACAGCTACCGTATTTCGTTTTCTAGACCCTGTATGGACCCGAGTGAGGGAACTGCTGCAAGAGGGTAAGGATCAGGGATTGTTCCAGGTCGAGTCCGTATCTTATGCGATGCTTCAGGTTATGGGCGTGGCTTTGGCGCACAAACGGGCCAAGAATTCACGATTTGGCTTTGATTATCAGGATATGAATACAGACGAGCTCGCTGAGCAGACGATTGAGTTCGTACTTCGAGGATTGGGAGTGAACCACCATGAATGAAACCATTGAGTTGATGATGAAACACCGTTCTGTACGCAAATTCAAGCCAGACCCGGTAAGTGAAGAGCAGCTTGCAGCCATCGTAGCGGCTGGGCAGATGGCTTCCTCTTCAAGTAGTGTGCAAGCATATACTGTAATTGCTGTGACTGACTTAGAGCAAAAAGCCAAGCTGGCTGAATTGGCAGGCAATCAGGCCTACGTCAATGAATGCCCGGTGTTTCTCGTATGGTGTGCTGATCTGTATCGACTGAGTGATGCTGCGAAACGTCATCTTCCTGAAAAGGAATCGTACGCCGATTCAACCGAGAATTTCATGGTAGCCACGATTGATGCTGCATTGGCTTCCCAGAATGCTGCTCTTGCAGCAGAGTCGCTTGGTTTTGGAATCGTATATATCGGCGGGCTTCGGACCCGGATTGAGGAAGTAGCCGAGTTGTTGGGATTGCCGGAAGGGGTATATCCGGTGTATGGCATGTGTATTGGTGTTGCAGATCAGGAAACGGGGATTCGTCCACGTCTGCCACTGAATGCAGTTCTGCATCATAATCGCTATAATGCCGAGCAGAGCATCAAGGGTGTTGAGCAGTATGATGAGACAACGACGGCCTACATGAAAGAACGGACTAACGGTGAAAGAACAACTCCATGGTCCGAACTGATGGCGAAGCGTCTGACTGAGCCGACAAGGTTGCAAGTGAGACCGTTCCTGGAAGGCAAAGGATTTTTGAAGCGTTAAGTTGAACTGAAGGTAGTTACACTTGCCACTCCGATGACAGAACAACCTTCCGATCGCTGTTATCCCCAGATTTTTTGATCCAATTTTTGTGAAGGTGAAAATCTGGTTATAGCGTATGCTTCCGATGTAGCTTTCTTTCAGAAAGCTTTTAGGCGAATGCCCTGCTTCCTCAGGTTATTTCTGTCCTCTACGTTCCTGTGTAAAAATTCAGTTCAACTGATATATATAGTAAATTAGAAGTCAGTCGGATCGAAACCGACTGGCTTCTTTGTGCTTTGTTGTAAAGTGCTGTGTTGGCAGGGCAAGCGAGAGTGCTTGCTGCTACCAGCTGGTAATCAAGTTAAGCCATAGAAACGCTTTGTGTTCTGATAAAAGAGACGGGCTGCCCGCTCGGTTCCCATGCCAGTGATCTCACTCCATGCCTGGATGACCTGTCTGGTCATGGCAGGGTGTGTCATTCGTCCCTGAAATGGTCCTTCGAAGGGCCAAGGTCCGTCGGTCTCGGCCATCACTTGTTCCGATGGATATTGCCGGGCGAGTTCGCGAATCTCTTCTTCATACAGAATATCCGGCGTGAAGGAAATGAAATAACCGTTGTCCGCCATGCGCCTTACGGTTTGGCGAGAACCTTTGAACCAGTGGAAATGAGCACGTCGGAACTGATATTGCTCCAGCAGATCACAGACGATATCGGCATCATCGTATACCGCATGAAGGACAAGTGGTTTGTTGTGCTTTTTGGCAAGTTGGATGAAACGTTCAAGCAGCTTGATATACCCGCTCTGATCGAAGTGCTGCCCTGCCTGCTCCGCTTCCTGACGATTGTAATAGGGAAGGCCGACTTCTCCTATGGCTGTGGCTTGTCCCATATGCTTCTCGATCCATTGGAAGAACAGGTCCATTTCTGCAACGGACGGTAGTTCCTGTTCCGGATGGAAACCGAAGGCCGGATAGATGTTGCGTGGATGTTGCTTTGCAAGCTCCAGGTTGGCCTGGGCAGAAGCGAGATTCATGGACACGGCGATGACTGCCTCGACTTGTTGAGACGGGAAAGATAGCAGCATCTCGCGTTGTTCGTCAGGGGTATACTGATCGAAGTGAATATGAGCATCAATTAATGGTGCAAAAGCTTGAGAATGCACGCGGGAATTCCTCCTTGTGGTCATTTATATTCTAACTATGTTACGCAGAATTTCTTATGGTGGATCACCCAATAAAGGAAAATAATAACTTTAAAAACCCGCGCTATTATTATAGGCGGGCTTTCTGCTGTTCTTCTCTCATCCACTGAGCAATCTGCCGTTTACGCTCCAGAAAAGCGGATTCCTCCGTAATTTCTTCTCGTCTTGGGCGATCAAAAGGAACATGTACCTCGTGCAACACTGTTGCAGGTCGGTTGGATAAAACATAGACCCGATCCGCTAGCAGTAATGCTTCTTCGATATTATGGGTGATGAACAGCACCGAGCGGCGGTTCTGTTCCCAGATATCGAGCAGCCAGCGCTGCATGTCGCTACGTGTCAGTGCATCCAGTGCGCTGAAGGGTTCGTCCAGTAGCATCAGCTCCTGCGGACTGAGCAGGGCGCGCAGAAAAGCAGCACGCTGCTGCATTCCGCCCGACAGCATATGAGGATAGGCCTGCTCAAACCCGGCAAGACCCACGCTGCTTAACCACTTACGAGCTTCCGCAAGTGCTTCGGTCCGAGGGGGCACTTGAAGCTACTTCACCAGCAAGCAGTACATTGTCTTCAATGGTACGCCAAGGGAAAAGAGCGGGTTGTTGCGGCATATAACTAATCTTGCCACGCTGTCCCGTTACATTCTGACCGTTCATAAGCACTTGGCCTTCCTGTGGCTTCAGCAGACCACCGATGATATGGAACAGGGTGCTTTTGCCACAGCCAGAAGGTCCAACGATAGCAACAAACTCGCCTTGCTTCACGGTCAGTGACAGGCCGTTCAGAACCGGTAACCTGCTCCGCCGTTCACGGAATGATGCATGAACATCAACAACGTCCAGTGCAGGTGGAACCGGAGCAGGAGTGGCAGGTCGATCAGGCGTAGCTGGGTGGAGTTTTTCATCGTACTTTGGCTCCATTACACTTGCTCCTCGTCCAGGCTGGACTTGTTTGTCCTGTTGCCGATTCATATGGTCATCACTTCCTAATATACAGATTACATCTTTACTACCGCTTCTGTGGCCGCCAGCGCACGAGCAGCTTCTCCAGTAGTGCAATGAGCAGGAAGAGCAGTAAGCTGAGAGCGACAATAATCATGATTGCCACGAATAAACGATCGGTGCGATAAGCCGACTTTTGCAGCATCATATAATAACCAATACCCTTGTCTGCACCAATCCATTCGGCAATGATGGCACCCATCACGCTATAGGTAGCGGCGATTTTGACACCGGAGAACACGGATGGCAGCGCATGGGGAAGCTCCAGCTTCCAGAAAATCTGATGACGTTTCGCACCAGCCATGCGCATATAGTTCATCATCGCCGCGTCAGTACGGGTCAAGCCATCCATCGCCGCCACTGCAACAGGGAAGAAGCAGACGAGGATGATCGTAATCAGCTTGGGCAACAGCCCGAATCCGAACCAGATTAACAGGAGTGGCGCGAGCGCGATGGTCGGGATATTTTGACTAAGAATAAGTAAAGGGTACAGGGCCGACTTGAGAAAAGGGACCAAATGCAGCACCATCGCTATCAGTAATCCGACCGCTGTGCCAGCCGCGAATCCAATCAGTGTTAACTGAATGGTTGCGGAAGCGTGCATGCCAAGCCGTTCGGCCTGGGTTGCCGCTTCGCGGGCGATGTCGGACGGTGCAGGCAGCATCCATTTCTCAATATGGAAGAGGGAGACGGCTCCCTGCCATATCGCTATAAAGAGAATAACCGCCACAATGGGCGGCCATACACTTTTGAAATAGGCAGGCATTAGCGATACTTCTCCGTCAGGGTGTCCATGCTGAAGCCGGTAGGGCTATGGGCGATTTTGATCTGGGAGATGATGCTTGGGCTACCAGCCTCCACGAGTACCTCGTGCATTTTACGGACAACCTCCAGCAGTTCCTCCAGTTCCCCTCCATCGTGGTGTCGAGCGCGTTCACCTGATATTTCAGGCCGGATTGCTGAATAACTTCAATGGCGCGATCTACATAAGGGTAAGAATTCTCGCCATTTGGCGTTTTGGGAATAACCTGAATGCTAAGTAATGTGCTTGCCATGAGAGATCACTTTTCCTTTCGTGATAAATTGCATGAATTGAACCAGGTTTACACTTATCACTCCGATTGCAGTACCCTCTTACGATCACTGTTATCCCCGGATTTCTTTAATGAATTTCAATGGAGGAAATCCGGGGATAGCGTATGCTTCCGATGCAGCTTTCTTTCAGAAAGCTTTTAGGTGAGCGCTTCGCTTCTACAGATGGGTTCTGCACTCTTCGTTCTTGTGTAAAAAGTTAAACTTAAGCAAATTTTATTGGGGTAAAAAATCGTTCGTATATGCTTTGCTCACATCGATCTGTTCATCCAGCAGTTTTTTGCTAAACATCCAGTCGGTGTAGTTCTGCCACACTTCCTGCTTTTGCTCACCCCAGCGCGGGGCGTCATCCGTGTACTTTGGACTAAGCCATTTCTGGCTTGCCAGTACCAAGTCTTTATCTAGATCCGGTACGGCCTTGATCAGAATGTTCGCTGCGTCTTCTGGATGATCAATCGCATATTGATACCCTTCTGAAGTGGCTTTCAGGAATGCTTTCACCAACTCAGGGTCGTTTTGGATCATCTGCTCGTTTGTAACGAGGACAGGCGTGTAATAATCCAGTGCATCTGAATAATCCTTCACATATAACATGTCGATTGGTTCCCCGCGCAGTTCGGCTTCAATACCTGTCCAGGCGTAGAAAATCCACGCGAAATCAATGTCCCGTTTCACTGCGGTGAAAAAGTCAGCGTCACCCATATTAATGTTTTTCACTTTGGATACATCGGCTCCGTCGCCTTCCATAATGGATTGCATCACGGCTTCTTCGACTGGGGAACCCCAACCGCCATAGGTTTTACCTTCAAAATCCTTCGGTGATTTGATATTCCGATCCGCCGGAGCAGCGAACCCGGATGTATTATGCTGAATAACTGCTGCGATGGAGACGAGAGGAACACCCTGTGTGCGGGCTTGAGTTACACTCTCCTGATAACTTACGCCAAACGGTACTTCATTGGAGGCAACCATCGTATCTGCGCCACCAGCACCTGGTTGTACAATCTCCACGTTCAAGCCTTCGGCCTTGTAAAAACCTTGATCTACAGCCGCATACAGGCCGGTATGATTCGTATTTGGTGTCCAGTCGAGCACCACTTTAATATCTTTCAGGGCGGCAGTGTCACCTTCGTTACTGCTTTCCGCATTTGTGTTGCTTTTCTGTTCTGCCGGGGCAGCTTCTTTGCCGCCACATGCGGCTACAGTCACCATAAGCACGCATAAGAGCATCAATCCCATCGTTTTACGCCATTTCATCTGTGGTTCTCTCCTTCGGTATGTCCGGCCGATTGGCACGGGGTACTCCTTGGCTTCATATCCAATCATCTTGCATAAATCGACAGATTTATACCAGTTGAGATCTGGATAACGTCACTTTTTTAGCTCTCTGGCTATATAAAAGAACATTAAAAAAGCGTCCCGTAATCCGGGACGCGTGCAGGCGTTAGAGAGGTGGCGTTCAGCCATAGGGCTGTGCCATTTCGATATACTCCGATTCCTACGCTGGCATGATCCAGATCAGGTCTAAGGGTTAGTATCTTGGTGGGATACACTCTCAGCCGGCCAATTCCGACTCCCTGGGAAACTATGAAGTTAAGGGCATTACTAGGTGTAATTATAGGCCAGCCGGTGGAACGTGTCCAGTCAGGAACTGGATGGGTACACGTACGGGCTTATCAAAGAGACCGTTATACATATGTATAATGGCCTGTTTGGATGTGTTATTTTCAATAATTATCGTGGCGAATCATATAAGGAAATCTGACTGAGTGCAAAAGCATCGGATTTTGGGTCATAGCCTAAGTGCTGCTTTCCCTATTTCAGTGATCAGCTTTTGATCGTTTGACCTTGACCGGGGTCGCTTGATTCATTCAAACAACATAATTTAGATACAAAAGGAGATAGTACTGCTATACAAATAATTACTTTTTACATAAAAATGGGGGCGTACTGAATGATCCTTAAAATCATATTCGCAATTATTCTGTCCTATTGTATCTACGTTTTTTTCACAGCTTACCTTTTATTTTTGGTTCCGTCTCCATCTACTATTGAAAATACGGATTTGCAAAAATCGGTAACAGAGGGAAGTACAACAGATCGCGTATTGCTCTTAGAGGACGGCTTTCAATCCGGTCAGGTGAGAATCCAGACCATTCGAGAGGCGAAAACAAGCATCGACGTGGCTTATTACTCTATCCAAAAAGGAAAAACATCTCAACTCATTTTTGCTGCTTTATTCGATGCAGCTGATCGGGGTGTTCATGTTCGAATCATTTTAGACGGGATTTTTCACAGCATGCGTGGAGAATTGCGTGATATTCCAGATGCCGTTGCAGCTCACCCCAATGTGGAGTTAAGGTATTATGAACCACTCCACATATTTATGCCATGGACATGGCATAACCGTCTGCATGACAAGATCCTTCTTGTCGACAACACATATGGCATCATTGGCGGCCAAAATATTGGTGATAAATACATGTCATTGCAACCCCCAAAAGACTATGTATTCGATCGGGATGTCCTTGTTTACAATCCAAATCATAATATAAACAGCACGGTTGTTGAAATGAAAAAATATATAGATCGGTTATGGAACCATCCATTCACCAAACCAGAAAAACATGCCAAACGTCAGCATCATGCAAAGGGGTTAAAAGAGCTGGCTCGGCTGGCTCAGTTATATAGAAAAGCTCGGACTCAGAGCGATCCTTTTGTTAAAGTGTTGCCGAAGGAATGGGCTAAAGAAACTCTTCATTCCGACCACGTCGCTTTCATTCACAATCCAATTAAAAGGCTGTATAAAGACCCGATCATGTGGAGAGCATTTGTTCATTTCGCCAATCAAGCAAAGTCGAAAGTGTACTTTCAGACGCCATATGCCATTCCTACCAAGAAAATGATGAAAGCCGTACATCTGTCGATGAATCCAGAAACAGAATGGATCATGCTAACCAATTCAATCCAGCAGACCCCTAACCCTTTGGCTTTCGCGGGATACTTAAGCTCTAAGAAACGGTTACTTGACACCAGTCTGGCCATCTATGAATACCAAGGCCCTTATTCCATACACGGCAAATCATTTGTCATGGATGATTACCTCAGCATGGTTGGTTCGTATAACCTTGATCCCAGATCCGTCTTTCTAAATACCGAATCTGCTGTGGTCATTTCTGGTTCTGCATTCGCCAACCAACTAACAGAGGCTATGGATATCAAACGTGCACATAGTACGCGTGTGAATAAAGGTGAGGATACAGCAGAATCTACGAATCAGAAAGGCTCTGTTTTCAAACGAATGGCAATCACAGCTTTATCCAAACTGTCTTTTCTCTGGAAATTTATGTTGTAGGAAAGAAAAGAACAATATTCCTTATTGAATTAATCCCGCACATGACCAGCTAATAGATATAGCTACGTTCATAAATTTTAATTTGGACACAGAATGTTCACTTATGTGGAGGGTTTCCTCATCTCTATAATTACGAAGGTAAACAGAGAGGATGAGAGAATTGCCAACAAGCAAGAAGGAACAAATTATTTTCGGATTAATGATGTGTACAGGAATGGTCTTGGTCATGATGTTCTTCAATCTATGGCACAGTGGGTTACTCGGCAAAATGTCCCCGCTTGAGATACTGCTTCAATTCATATTATGTTTTGTCATCGCGTTTCTGGTGGAGTCTTTCATTGTTGGCCCTGTGGCGAGAAAGATTGCATTTTCTATGCCCTTCGACAAGTCCAATAAGATTCTAGGTGTGCTGGCTATGTCATTTTTTATGGTGATTGGTATGGTTCTGATCATGTCTTTGTATGGAATGATCTCGGCATATCTCGCTGATCAATTAAGTGGGTCATCCGTACTCCGTACGTATCTCCATACAATCGCTCGTAACTTCAGCCTGGCGCTTCCATATCAATTGATCATTTTGGGACCACTCGTACGATATGTATTCGGTAAATTCATCAAGGATAACGGGCCCGTAATGCCTGTCGTTAACAAAAGTGTGTGATTCGGTTGGCCATAAGTATTTCCTGGGCAATCTTGTGCAAAAGAATAGATATTATTCTCACCTTTAATGAAAGGTGAGAGAGAGGCAAAAATAGGGCACTTGCCACGATGATTACAGCGCTAACGAATCGAGTACACCTTATTAGTCCAGTTTTTAGGGAATAAAAAATCTAACGAATCTCAGCGGCGTTATTATGCAAAAAACCTCCAACGAGACCTTGAATTTGAGATAATTATCTATAATAACGTCTCTAGGATTCGTTAGATTTCAAACATGCAGAAATGGAGGAAATAGCGTGTGCTAGGTTCGTTACAACAGAGTAACGCTACAAAAAAATGTCCACCGTCAGGTCATGACAGTAGACATTTCAATCTCAATAATAGGTAATTCTAATTCTCAGGACTGCAACGACACATAACTGTTAAGTCGCTGGATCGACCACATGTTTGTTCTGCCATTGATACGTGATCACGCTAATGACAAGCAGGCCAACTGCAAAGATCGCAAGCATCCATGCAGACTGATTAACTGCCAGATGATCAAGACTCCATCCCGTAGTCAAAGGCAGAATGGCACCGCCAACTCCACCTGAGGCAATCAAAATGCTGGGTGTGGATTCTTCTGTTCCGGGCAGCAGTTTACTGGCGAAGACAAGGGCAATGGAAAAAATACCTGACATCGCAAGTCCAAGCAGCAAGATGATGAGAAATGCAGACCAGATTTGGTTTGTAAATGGAAATACCATTAACAAAAGAACAGATGCAAGACAACTGTACAGGACATAGACGCGGTATTGGAATTTCTCTGCGATATACCCGGCGAAGAGTCGTCCCACGGACATGGCAATCCAGAAACAGGTGACACTAAGCGCTGCTCCGGCTTCCTTCATGTTCATTTTCTCAATCAGAATCGCTGGCATGAAGTTCGCAAGACTCATCTCTGTGCCAACATATAGGAAGAAGAAGAGGACGAATAATACCAGAAGAGTTCTGTTACGGCCACGATAGGTTGGACTGGATGTACTTGCAGATGCGGGATGCATCTCACCCGATGTCCCAGCAGTGTGGGCATGTACTGAACCGTTATTAGAACTACGTCGCTCCAGAAACTTATCGAGTTCACCGAATGATCCTTTTGCCCAGAAAACAAAGGTCAGCGCGGCGCAGATCGCAACAACGAGAAAAGAAAGGCGCCAGTATCCGGCAGCAATCAGACCGCTGGCAATGAGCGGCATGACCATCGCTCCGATCCCAAATAACACTTCCAGTCGACTCATGGCAACGGCTGTATTGTCTTTAATTGCAGCGATGATAATGGTGCCAATAACAGCTTCAACCATTCCGAATCCAAAGCCGGCAGCGGGTGCGATGACGAACATCCAGCCCCATGGTGGCAACAGCATGTAGGATAATTCGGCAATACAGAGTAAAGCTGTGGCGATTAACAGGCCCCCACGTTTACCAAAGCGTCTGTTCAGCCATGGAGATAACAATACACCACCGAGGAATCCGGCAAATTGAGCGAAGATCAGCGTCCCGCCCTGACTATAATCTTTGCCGTAATGTTCAAGTGCAACCGGCAGAATGGAACCGAGCACAACGTGGGCAAGTCCAATCAGGAAATAGGAAAGACATCCGATCCAAAGTAATTTTTTCATAAAGAACTCCTTCTACTTATATACATAATTGACGATCACAATAAAGCGCAATCTTGAAGACAAAGTCTATCATAACAGGACGTGTTAAGTTGTGCCATGAATTCCTGATCGATACAAAAGGTTGCAATTTGGTCCGGCGTTCATATATACTGAGACACAACAATTACAGATCGGACCATGCCGTTGAAGAGAATCCAACTCGGAGGCGTTTTCGCCAGGGGAGCGATATTTCCCAAGTTAACCGGAACCGCCCGTTATCGCGGACCAAGAGGCTGGAAGCAGGATATCCTGATTCAGCAAGTTGGGTGGCACCGCGAGCAGAGCGCTCCTCGTCCCAAGGGATGAGGGCGCTCTTTGTATTTTTACAGCCAAAGGAGACGGTGACCATGTTAGAAATGAAATGGATTCGGGCACATGCAGAAGAGGTTCAGGCAGCAGCAGACGGGAAAAAATCAAGATCAACATTCGCACATTGTTAGAGCGTGATGAAGAACGTAGAACACTTTTGCAGGAAATGGAAGAAGGTCGCAGATTGCGCAATACGTTATCTGCAGACATTGGCAGACTCATGCAAGCTGGGAATCGGGAACAGGCAGAGTGTTTGCGGGCCCAGGTGAAACAGATCAATGAACAGTTGGAATACGTGGAAGCGAAGCTTGCCCCTGTGCAGGAGGAAGTAACCAAGCTGCAATGGCTGGTACCCAATATCGTATCCCCGGATACCCCGAAAGGCACGTCGGATGCGGATAATGTGGAGCTGCGACGTGTGGGAGAGGTGCCAACGTTCGAGTATAACACCAAAGATCACGTGGAGCTTGGGGAGTTGCATGATCTGATCGATATTCCTCGTGGAGTTAAGATTGGCGGTACGCGAAGCTATGTATTGAAAGGTGCGGGCCTGTTATTGCATCGGGCAGTACAGCAACTTGCGCTTGATCTGCTGCTAAAGCACGGGTTTACACCGATGGAGGTACCGCTGATGGTCAGGGAGGATGCGCTGGTGAACACCGGATTCTTCCCAACCGGTCGAGATCAGGTCTATGAACTCGAAGGGGAGAACAAGTGGCTGGTGGGAACTTCTGAAGTGCCGCTGGTGTCGTATTATGCGGATGAGATTGTCGATGTTAAGGATCCGGTGAAGCTGGCTGCGGTATCGACGTGTTTCCGCAGTGAAGTTGGCTCCGGCGGACGGGATGTACGCGGATTGTATCGTGTGCACCAATTTGCCAAAGTTGAGCAGGTGATTCTCTG
The DNA here is from genome assembly GCA_022836915.1 of Paenibacillus sp. OVF10. GTDB lineage: Bacteria > Bacillota > Bacilli > Paenibacillales > Paenibacillaceae > Paenibacillus. The sequence continues at coordinate 1,182,943 of CP094668.1, forward strand.
TGCCCCTGATGCGGAAGAATCGGAGCGCATGTTGCAAGAGATTACAGGACACGCTGAAAAATTGCTGCAATTATTGGAACTGCCGTATCGTGTTGTCGCTGTATGTACCGGGGATATGTCGCAGAAAACGTACAAACAGTATGACATCGAGACCTGGATGCCAAGCCGCGGTGCATATGGAGAAACGCATTCGTCGTCGAATCTGCATGATTTCCAGGCTCGCCGTTCAAATATTCGTTGCCTCGATGCCGAAGGCAAGTTGGCCTACTGTCACACGCTCAATAATACGGCGGTGGCATCGCCGCGTATCCTGATTCCGTTGCTTGAGAATCATCAGCAGGAGGATGGAAGCATTCACATTCCGCCAGCCCTGCGGCCCTACATGGGCGGGGCCGAGAGCTTGATTTTGCCAGAGCAGGATGAAGTGAAGTAGAGAGGTTAGGTAACGCTCTAGGAAGTGAAGAATCAGCAAAGGAACCCCTTGACAGGGGTTCCTTCTAATTAAACATATGATCTGTTACCCACTGGTACTCTTGTTCAAGTCGAGCTGCCAATTTGGGATCTTCTTCGGCTGCAACTTTTCTCATGTATGTTAAATCAATCGTATCAAATTGACTGTAAATCAGGTAACGTGCCCACTCCAAGCTTCGGGCATCTGTCCAGTACTCGGAGGCTCTCAATCGATCCAAAATAAGGTCGTCTATTCCAATTACGTAACAGTAGCCTTCAGGTGTTAATAATTTGATAATCTTGTCTTTTGAACCTTCCAGTGTATCAGAAGGTATTTCGATAGGGATGTCCATTTCGGAGACATAATAATGTCTTCCTTCGTGAACGAAACCCAGATGATCAAATAAACTTCGGGCCAAATCATCTCTGATCATGACCAGATCAACATCAGCTGTCTTGTAACTTCCAGAAGTGTATAGTTCAACAGCATGTCCTCCAACAATAATGGCTGGATCTGCATCTAAATCATCAAGAATAGGAGTAATAATACCCATCACATAGAACTCTTTTAAATCACTTTTGGTCACATCAGCTGCAAGTTCCTTCAATTTTTGTTTAGCCCATTTAATTCTTTCCTGCATTTCTGGTGTTTGAATACGTTCCATGGTTCACCTATATTCTTTAACGCAGCTTCCATTCACGCTCGTTAATGATTTCAATTTGTCCAGATTCAAGGGCTTTTTTGAAACGATTGCGGGCTGTTTTCATCAATAGAACCATTTCGTCTTCAGGACGAATCTTGGTGGATGTCGAAGTGACTATAGCTTTCATACGTTTACGGTTATTTTTAGGTGAAACCATATCAAGCAAATTCTTTTCGATCATACATACCCCACCCCCATCTTTTAGGTTTATTAAAACAGTATTACGCGGCCTTCCCATATTATACAATGAAAATCATGAATTGTTCCAAGACTCCCACTTACGAAATTCAACTTTATGCAATTCGTATCCGATATAATATAATAGAAGTAAAATATTGGATTATGGGAGATGGAGATAGAAATGAGTAGAATCAAACTGGCGCTTCGAGGCACACTTGCTCTAATTATGACATTAACAATACTGGTCCCTTCGTTGGCCTTGGCGGCTACTGGTGACGTGAAGTCGATTGAAATAACCAATAGCAGCCCGCAGAAGATGAGTGTTTCGAAACAGCTGCGCTTCAGGTGATGGCAACGGTAGAAGGTTTTGATAACAAGCAGGATGTTACCGAGGGCGTGACTTGGTCCACCAGTAATGCAGCGGTTGCGACGATGGTGAAAGGCAAAGTCAAGGCTGTAGCCGCAGGCGAAGCAACCATTTTTGCAGAGGTAGACGGGGCTAAAGCCCAGTTGGTTGTCCAGGTGCAGGAGAAAATCAAAAGCATCAAAGCTTCACCGAAATCCTACAGTTTCGTTAAAGGCAGTGAAAGTACACTTCCCAAAGTAAGCATTGTACGGGCGAACGGCAAGGAAGAAGATGTGACGTCCGAGATTGTGTGGTCCGTATCCACTTCTTCGGCTGTGCTGGAAAACGGTAAAATCAAAGGCGTTACACCCGGCAGAGTATTGCTGCAGGGTAAATACGGAACAACGATCGTGAAAGTCCCTGTTGCTGTGACGGATGAGATTACCAAAGTCGAGGTTACACCTGCCTCAATGCAGCTGAACATCAAGAAGTCCAAAGCGTTGAAGGTGATCGGCACCTACGCAAACGGCAAAACGATTAACCTTTCGAAACAAGTGATATGGACCTCTTCCAATACAAATGTAGCTATCGTGAAAAATGGAGCAGTCAAGACGCTGACAGAAGGACAAGCCACCTTGACAGGAACTTATCAAAATCAGACAATAAAGGCAGAGGTTACCGTTGTACCTTTACTCAAAAAGCTGATTACTGGCCAGAAAAAACTGGTCTTGTCTCCGCAGGGAAGTACAACGCTGAGTGTGATGGCCCAGTATGATACGGGCAAGACCACTGTTGTGACCAATAGTGCGGTATGGAGCAGCACAAAGCCGGGCGTAGCGACAGTAACAAATGGCAAGATTGTGGCTGTAGGCAAAGGTAAAACGTCCATAACGGCCAAGTGGGGCAACAAAAAAGTGACGATCCCTGTTACGGTAAAATAAATCTTCATATAATGAAGTGCTTTGCATCAATTCAAAGATAAAATCAGTACATGACACGTTAAAATCATCAATATCATCAATGTAACAGACAACTAGGGGCGTAGACATACGCTCCTTTTTGGATATATAGAAATATGTATCTGGAATGTCTTCTGCTAGAACAACAATATAACTGGATTGGATGGGATGAATATGAAAGCTTCGATTATAAGCTCAGACTCTAACTCTAGTGATCTGGCTTACCTGAAATATCTTCTTTTATCCCTAAGTTCCACACTTACATTTCAACGGAGTACTACGATTGAGCGCATGAAGCAACGCACCTATGGAAAATACAGAGAAGGTTACCATTTAAAATGTCATGGTGAAGAGGAGGTGCCTGAATGAAAGATCCAATGCAACCAGAGAACTGGCCTGCCTGGGCGACAGAGTCGGTAGAGATTGCTCCGGCCAACCCCAACTGGGACGCACAGGCTCAGGAAGAAATCCGGCAACTCAAACGTCTTCTACAGCAGTTTAATATCCATCAATTCGAACATATCGGAAGCACGTCCATTCCAGGGTTACCCGCCAAACCCATTATTGATCTGATGGCAGAGGTACAGTCATGGGACGACATGGATATAATTGCCGATCAGCTGAATCCGGCGGGCTGGAATTACGTTCCGCCTGAACTGGATGGACGGGAGTACAGACGATTCTGCGTCAGGGTTAAGGATGGAAAGAGAGCTGTACACCTTCATCTAATGCGCCCGGGAGAAGAACGCTGGGATCGTCAAATTCAGTTTCGGGATGTGCTGAGAAAACGCCCAGATCTGGTGGAAGCTTACGCCGTCCTGAAGACGAAGCTTGCTGATGAGAACAAGGAAGATAGGGAATCGTATACCGCTGCCAAAACGCAATTTATTTTACAAGTGCTTGATGAAGGCGTGTGATTGATTGAAAAGCGTACTTATCAGAGACAGGCTGATCTATTTCTTCGCAGTCATGATGACCATGGCGGCAGGACTCGCATCCAGACACTTTGGTGAACGAATGCCGGGTTGGGTACATGAACATTTCGGGGATGCATTATGGGCGGGCATGATTTATTTCGGAGTACGCATGGTGTGGCCTCATCGCAGCTTGGTATGGGCGATGTGTTTGAGCTGCGTATTCAGCTGGATGATTGAGTTCTCGCAGTTGATTCAGACGGCTTGGCTAATTGAGATACGCTCAACCGTATTAGGTGCTCTTATTCTGGGACATGGTTTTCTGTTAATCGATCTGATTCGATATTCGGTCGGTATTCTGTGCATGGTTATGATAGATCGTTATTTCCTGAGAAATAAGATGGCTGGATCATGAAATCAAGTGAATCATGGAGGTGTGCTGAATGAATGTAGAAAAACTTTTTGCCGAATCGCCGGAATTCGAAACACAGCGGTTAAAGCTGAGACGCCTTGCCATGGATGATCTCGATGAATATTATGCATTTGCCTCTGATCCGCGAGTGAGTCAGCAAAGCTTGTGGAACTGTCATGAGACGGTGGAGGATTCAATTCAATATATTCAGCGGGTACTGGATAATTATGAACGGAAAACGGTACATATCTGGGCTTTTGTCCTGAAGGAAACAGGGACCTTGATCGGGAGGGGTGGCGTCTTTCATCTCAACGAACCCATGCAGAGTGCTGAACTGGGATACGCGATAGCCAGCAGTCAATGGGGTAAGGGGCTTGCAGCAGAAGCGATGCAACCTATCGTGGATTATTGCTTTCGGGAACTGGACTGCAATCGGTTGGGGGAAATGTAATGCAGGCAACATAGGCTCTGCACGCGTAATGGAGAAGCTGGGCATGTCGTACGAAGGTTTGTTACGCAAACAGTTGAAGATCAAAGGTGTATTTACGGATCAAAAAGTGTACTCCCGTATCCGGGATGATCTATAATACTTCCAATGACACATAGGGTACATCGCAGAAATTGAAGGAGGCGGAACCATGATCTATAGTATTATTTCCCGTTCGTTGTGGGAGCAAGTGTCAAAGGGGAGTGAGTATGCACCAGATAGCCTGGAGACGGACGGATTCATTCATTGTTCCACCAAGGAACAGATCCCATGGGTAGCCGGGCAATATTATGCAGGCCGCACGGATCTATTATTACTTAGTATTGATGAGAAGGCGTTAAAGCCAGAGTTGGTGTATGAGGATCTCTACGAATTGAATGAACTATATCCACATATCTATGGAGAGCTCAATCTGGATGCGGTTCGCAAAGTCATTCCATTTGAACCGAATGCAGACGGCACATTCTCATTTCCTGAATAAAAATAACATGTGATGCTTCTGTTTGGACGTGATCAGGGGACAACATACTTTTCCGAAGGGTGGTTAACGGATGGATATGAATCAGGTTTTTCTGGAGACAGCCGAGAAACAATTCCTGTATTACAAGCAGCTCGGGGAAAAAGCCATGGCACAACTGGAGTCCGAGCAATTGTTTCAATCCTGGAATGAAGACGCGAACAGCATTGCGGTAATCGTAAAACATTTATGGGGCAATATGCTGTCCCGTTGGACGGATGTACTGACAACAGATGGTGAGAAACCGTGGCGTGAGCGAGATGCAGAATTCGTGAATGAACTTACATCCCGGGAAGAGTTGCTCGCTAAATGGGAAGAAGGCTGGACATGCCTACTCGAAGCCATTCGTTCGTTTACCCCGGAACAATTGTCTCATATCATATACATTCGAAATGAAGGTCATACCGTCATGGAGGCAATTATTCGGCAATTGGCGCATTATCCGTATCATGTCGGGCAGATTGTATTTGCCGCGAAAATGCTTAAAGAAACAGCTTGGGACAGTCTCTCCATTCCGAGAAACGGGTCTTCTCAATATAATGGCGGCAAATTTGCCAAGCCGAAGGCACGCAAACATTTTACAGAAGATGAACTTCATATAGAAAAAGGTGAGGAACAACAATGACTCAAATTGCATTGATTCGCCATGGAAGCACAGCGTGGAATAAGGAAAAACGTTCGCAGGGGCAGACGGATAACCCGCTGGATCAGGATGGCAGGGAACAGGCCGTTTTACTTGCTGCGAGACTAGCCGAAGAATCCTGGGATGCCATCTATGCAAGTGACTTGGAGCGTGCAAGTGAGACGGCTCGCATCATTGGTGATCGCTTGGGTATTCAAGAGATTCATCTGGACCCTAGACTTCGCGAGATGGGCGGAGGACAGGTCGAAGGAACGACGGAAGAGGAACGGTTAGCCAAGTGGGGAGTGGACTGGAGTACTCTGGATCTGGGACGTGAGCTTGCAGATGCAGGGACTGTTCGAGGCAGTGCGGTGCTTGAAGATATTGTACAGCAGCACCCCGATGGAAGAGTGATCGTTGTCAGTCACGGAGCCGTTCTGCGGAATACACTGCGAGGTCTGGTGCCTGAGCTTGATGTCAGCGTGAAGCTGTCCAACACATCCATTACCCGGATTGCCAAGAAAGATGATACGTGGCAATGCGAACTGTACAATTGCAGTGTGCATTTGAATTCGCCCAGGAGTCTTAATAGATGGATGCTCTGACGTTAAAACAAAAATTACAGCATATTCAGTCGTCTAATCATTCCATTGATCATGAAGAACAGCCTTACGAATTGGCACTGCATATGATGCAGCATCTTGGTAGTACTGACCCTGTCCTGCGGGATGAATTGATCTATGTTACGTTTGCAACATGGATTGGACAGGGTGTATTTTCGGAAGATCAGCTAAGGCATGTGTTACAGTTGGCGCTGGACGATCAGCACCTGTTCTATGGGATCGGAGAGCAGGGAGCGGATAGTGTGTTTACGCGGACGTTCTCCGTATTGTTACTGCCTCCAATTCTGAATGTGGATCGTCAGCGACCTTTCCTGGACAAAGAGGATATCGCAGGAATTCATCATCGGTTGACTACATATCTGGAACGTGAAAAAGATGTTCGCGGCTACGCCGATAATAAGGGCTGGGCGCATGCCCCTGCACACGCGGCGGATGCGGTTGAAGACTTGGCACAATCGCCATATCTGGAGCGAGCGGATCTGCTGGAACTTCTGCATGCACTCGCTGTAAAAATAACGGAATCAAGTGTGGTTTACATCCATGATGAAGATCAGCGAATAGCACATGCTGTAATTACCATTCTGCGTCGCAATCTGTTGGAGCAAAAGGATATTACCGTATGGATCGATTCCCTTCATCAAGGAGATCAGGCGGTGAACAGATCACTTCTGGAAAACAGTCATAGGAGCCTGAATGTGCGTCTGTTTTTGCAGACACTGTATCTCGCGATACGTACAGAAGAAGACGAGCCTTTTTCGTTGGTTCGTTCACTGGTATTGCAGGCATTGGAGAGAGATAAATAACGATACGCTAAACGTGTGGACAAAAGGGGAGATGGCGCATGACCAAATTGACGTATGCATGGACGGAAGAGATCTTATCTCCGCTGGGTGAGACAGCAGTTATCATTCAGTGCGGAGATCAATTGTCTGACGCGGTGCAACGCAGAGTGATGTCTGTATGTGCTTTGCTGGAAAAATGCACTCTGTCAGCCATGATCGAATGGGTGCCTTCATATACGTCCGTTACAGTATTTTATGATCCGTTCATCTCCCCGTACCCCGAGTTATGCCGTATTCTGCTTCAGCAGTTGAATCAAATGAAGGAATCCGTCCAAGACAAACCCAGAACGGTCACGATTCCCGTATGTTATGGTGGCGAGTGGGGGCCTGATCTGGACTACGTTGCCAGTGAACATGGACTGACCCCAGAAGACGTTATTGCGATTCATACATCCGGGAATTATCTCGTACATATGATTGGATTTGCACCGGGTTTTCCTTATCTCGGCGGGTTGTCTGAACAGATTGCTACGCCCAGACGGGCAACGCCAAGGCTTCGGGTTGAGGCGGGCACAGTAGGTATTGGTGGCAAACAGACGGGAATCTATCCAGTGGACACACCCGGAGGATGGCAATGTATTGGACAAACGCCACTCCGGTTGTTTCGGCCGGATGAGAACGTACCGAGTTTGCTGGCAGCAGGTGATCGGGTTCGATTTGAACAGATTACGATGCAGGACTATCTGGCGTTGAAGCGGAAGGAGGGCGAACGATGAGTATCGAAGTGATTCGCCCTGGTCTGATATCTACCGTTCAGGATGAAGGCAGAACCGGCTATCGCCGGTATGGTATTCATCCTGGCGGGGTCATGGACACCTTTGCAGCCAGAGCAGCCAATATGCTTGTGGCCAACTCCCGACATGCGGCAGTGCTTGAGATGACGATGACGGGGCCAGAGCTTCGATTTCAGGAGAGCCAGCTTATCTCATTATGTGGGGCCGATCTGACGGCAACGGTGGATCATCTGCCTGTACCTTTGTGGCGTCCTGTGCTGGTGCGGGCTGGAAGTGTACTGAAGTTTGGCCCATGTCGTCATGGCTTGCGCAGTTATCTGGCGATTGCGGGTGGAATAGCTGTGCCTGAAGTGATGGGCAGTCGAAGCACAGACCTCAAGACAGGTCTTGGCGGTATGGATGGGCGAGCCTTACGCGTGGGGGATCTGTTATCCATAGGTGAACCTTCTGGTGAAGCGCAAGGTTGGATGCAGCGTATGGAGCAGCAGGTAAAGGAGAGTGAGCGGGACCACCGAATATTGGCGCCTGCGTGGCTTTTATCTGAACGGGAAAGACCTGACTATTATGGGCAACCTGTTATTCGTGTGATGGAGAGCAAGGATAGTTCGCTGTTCAGCCAAGAAAGTCTGGGACAATTCTATGCCGAAAAATACGTGATCACTTCACAATCCGATCGGATGGGCTATCGCTTGCAAGGCTCCAGACTGGAGCTGGATCAGGCCCTGGATCGGCTGTCAGAAGCCGTTACCTATGGCACAGTGCAGGTGCCACCTGATGGCCAGCCCATCATCTTGATGGCGGACCATCAGACGATTGGAGGTTATCCTGTCATTGCACAGGTAGCTCGGGTGGATATACCTATCCTGGCTCAGGCTAGGCCAGGAACCCAAATTTCTTTTAAACAGATTACGCATGATCAAGCCGGACAGTTGTATATGGAACAGGAAATCAATATGCAGCTCATGGATAAGCTGATACGCAGAAGAATGGCTGGAATGGAGGGCACTCAATGAATACCTCGAAAACCTTGGATATCAATTGTGATCTGGGCGAAAGTTATGGTATATATCGCACTCTGTCGGACGAAGCCATTCTACCCTTGATTACATCAGCCAATATTGCCTGCGGGTTTCATGCAGGAGACCCGGCTACAATGCGGCTGACGGTGGAGAGGGCATTGGAGCATCAGGTTGCGGTTGGAGCCCACCCCGGGTTGCCGGATTTGCAAGGGTTTGGCAGAAGACGTATGGACATTACCCCACGGGAAGCATATGACATGGTGGTATATCAGATCGGTGCGCTGGATGCCTTTGTCCGTGCAAGCGGAGGGCGAATGCATCACGTAAAACCGCACGGTGCTTTATACAATATGGCCGCAGAAGATGCGAAGCTTGCTGAAGCCATCGCCGAGGCGATCTATCAAGTAAAGCCTGACCTGTATTTGTATGGTCTGGCGGGCAGTGAGTTGATTCACGCTGCGGATCGCATCGGTATGCGCAGTGTGAGCGAGGTGTTTGCAGATCGAACCTATGGGGCGGATGGTAAGCTAACCTCTCGAAGCCAAGCAGGAGCTGTCATTGAAGAGTCGGGACAAGCGATTGCTCAAGTACTCCAGATGGTGAAAGACGGCGTGGTTGTATCCACGGATGGTACGTTGGTTCCCATTAAGGCAGAGACTGTCTGTATCCACGGTGACGGAGCGAATGCTCTGGCATTTGCTCAAGAGGTTCGTCGTGTGCTGGAATCGGAAGGCATTAAGTTATCCGTGCATACAACAGAATGATACGCCTGTTCAGTAGAACATTAGTAGTATCAGATTGTTCGGATTGAACTTTGAAATTTTGGAATGACAAGGAGTGAATGAACAGAATGAAACCCATACGCAACTCGGCGAAAGCTGTCATTGTGCAGAATGGACAATTGCTGGTCATCCGGCTGGAAGATCAATATGGTACTGCTTATGTGTTCCCAGGTGGAGGACAGGAGAAAGGTGAAGAACTCAAGGATGCGGTCGCGCGCGAATGTCTGGAGGAGATTGGTCAGGCCGTGAACGTGGGAGAGCTGTTACATATCCGGGAGTATATCGGAAAAAATCATGAATTCGCCGAGTGGGATGCAGACATCCACCAGGTTGAATTTTATTTTGCGTGCAGCCTGATAGATCCGGAGGCAACCGTTTTTGAAGGCTCCAATCCAGACGACCACCAAGTCGCTGTGGAATGGATTGCACTTGAAGAGCTGTCCCAAATTCGTTTATATCCAAAAACAATTGGCGAATTGCTGCTTAAATCGGATTCTTCATCAATCTATCTTGGAGATCTGAATTAAAAAGATCCTAGGAACAATACGGGATAATCCCTTTATGTAAACATTTTAATAATCAGCTTTGCCGATTTTGTCACGTTTGCGTACAGGTTTAAGGGATTCACCATAGGTGAGGTGGGTACACTATAAGTACAGGCTTATTACAGAGTTGCATTAAGCTGTCTCTAGTTATAAGCGATTAATGAACTGTCATTAAACAAAAAGAGATAGTAACAATTACACTTCTCTTTGTACTTTTATTAATCAACCTTAATTGGGAGAACGGTAGACGTAGTGGAGGGGACGGAATCGATTCTGAGGAAGCGAAGTGTTCGCATGTATCTTGGATTTTCAATCATATATCCTTTGGAATTAAGCATTCACACGATAACGGAGAGGACAGAAGAAACCTGAAAAAGCGAAGCGCTCGCCTTTATCACCGGATTTTCCCTTTAGAAAAAGGGAATCAAAAAATCTGGGGATAACAGCGATTGGAAGGTTGTTCTGTCATCGTAGTGCCAGTGTGAATCGGTTTTAATCCAATGCATATGAGGAAGAGATCAGGATCATTGAGAGATAACAGCGATCCAAAGAACGATCCGTACCCGAAACGGCCGCCTACAAGAGTCCTTCCAATATACCTCCAAAACCGAAAGGAGCACTTCCCATGAACCAGACTGAATTGGAACAAAACATTGTAAAAGCATTGGAAAACAACCCTTTTTGCAGCTTCTCCACTGTGGAGAATGGTAAACCGAAATCTCGCTATATGGCGCTTTTCAACGATGGACTGAACATTCATCTGGCAACGAACCGCCGTACACACAAAGTAGAGGAACTGGAGAATAATCCGAATGTTAGCCTGCTACTTGGTTACGAGGCTGGTGGTTCCAAGGAAGTAGTTGAGATTGAAGGAACCTGTGAAGTGACAAAGAACGAAGGTTTGCGTGAGCAAGTGTGGAACGATGAACTGAAGGCGTGGTTCGATGGACCTAATGATCCGAACTATGTCATTCTGGACATCACCCCGACTCGTATTGAATACACAGGGAAAGATCATGAGCATCATGTGTGGGAACAATAATCCGAATATGAACATAACCTCTGCAAAGTAGCGTCCTTATGCGAAAATACGCGCAGAGTTTAATCCAACCGTGAAAGCCATTAAGGTTTCACGGTTTTTGGCATGGATGAATAAAGCTGAATTGGATATACATGTAAGACACATGTAATATACGTATTTTAAAGATAATAAGCACTATATACCTACTAAAATGTTGAAAAAATTGTCGAAATAACGCATGATAATGTAAACTCGCCTAGGTATGTGCGTGTAATGTAAAAAATAATGCTTTTCAATGGCTGAACATTGCGTTATGATTTGGAATGTAAACGACAAGCACAGACATAAATAGATGTTCATGTGAGATAAACTTACCTGAAATTCCGATGCATGTCATCAGAGCGTCAGTACGCACAACCCATGAAATCTATCTTTTTTCTGCGCTCTTCGTTTGCCCATTAATGCATGATTCAATGTACATAACCGGGAGGGGTTATTTTGAAAACGAGTAAAAAAGTATTATCAAGCCTGACTGCCGCTTTGGTTGCATTAAACGTGCTTGCGGTGTTTCCGGTACCTGTATCGGCTGCGGATGCTGCCAAAGTTAAACTGCGGATCATGGAAACCACAGACATTCATACCAATCTGGTTAACTATGACTACTATTCCGACAAAGAGACAGACCAGTATGGACTTGCCAAAACAGCTACACTGATTAAGAAAGCCCGTGACGAGGCGAAGAACAGCCTGCTGTTTGATAACGGGGATCTGATTCAGGGGAATCCGCTGGGAGACTACTCTGCGAAAATTGATCCACTGAAAAAGGGTGAGACTCACCCTGTATATAAAGCGATGAATCTGCTCGATTATGATGCAGGTAACATCGGTAACCATGAATTCAACTATGGTCTGGATTTCTTGGACATGACGCTGGAGGGAGCAAACTTCCCTTACATTAATGCCAATGTCTATGTAGACGATGGTGATGATGATGAGACAAATGACAAGAATTACTTCACGCCGTATGAGATTTTGGATAAAAAAGTAACGGATGAGACTGGCAAAGAACATACGATCAAAGTGGGTGTGATCGGATTTGTGCCGCCTCAAATTATGCAGTGGGATAGCGCTAACCTTGAAGGTAAAGTAATCGCCAAGGATATTATTGCTACCGCGAAAAATTCATTCCAAAAATGAAGGCTGAAGGTGCCGACATTATTGTAGCTATTCCTCACTCCGGATTTGAGGAAATTCCTCAAACGGATCTGATGGAGAACTCCGTACTGTATCTGAGCCAAGTTGAAGGCATTAATGCCATTCTATTTGGACATGCCCACAAAGTGTTCCCAAGTGCTGATTTTGCCGGCAAAAAGGGGTAGACCTGGAGAAGGGCACCATTAATGGCGTTCCTGCGGTTGAGCCAGGGTTCTGGGGTGATCACCTGGGGATTATTGATCTGGATCTAGAACAAGTGGATGGCAAATGGAAAGTGGTCGATTCCAAAACGGAAGCACGCCCAATCTATGACACAGCCAACAAAAAACCATTAGTAGAGGCTGATCAGGACATCATTGATGCGGTTCATGAAGAGCATGAAGGTACATTGGAGTATGTTCGTGGTCCGGTGGGCGAAACGACTGCACCTATTAACAGCTTCTTCGCTCTGGTTCAGGATGATCCATCCATTCAGATCGTAACGAATGCACAGAAATGGTATGTCGAAAAACATATGCAAGGTACGGAATATGAGAAAATCCCTGTATTGTCAGCAGGTGCACCATTCAAAGCCGGTGGACGTTCAGGCGCTTCGTATTACACGAATATCCCTAAAGGCACCATTGCGATCAAAAACGTTGCTGACCTGTACGTATATCCAAATACGGTACATGCTGTAATGGTTAACGGCGCAGAACTGAAAGAATGGCTGGAATGGTCTGCAGGCCAGTTCAACCAGATCGACCCGGCTAAAGGTGGACAACAACAACTGATCAACAATGACTTCCCAACGTATAACTTCGATGTTATTGATGGTGTAACGTATCAGATTGATGTGACGCAACCAGCCAAATACGATAGCAAAGCTACGATCGTTAATGCATCCGCAAGCCGGATCAAGGACCTGAGCTTTAACGGAAAACCGGTTGACCCAGCTCAAAAATTCATTGTAGCGACAAATAACTACCGTGCTTCTTCATCCAAACTGGCTAACCCGGACGGCAAACGGATCGTTCTGGCTGCACCGGATGAGAACCGTCAAGTGATCATCGACTACATCCGTGAGAATAAAACGATTAATCCGGCAGCGGACGGCAACTGGTCCCTGGCACCAATCAAACCATCTGCGGGTGTAACCGCAGCAGCACTGAATGATCTTGAAGTTGTGTTTGCTTCTTCCCCGGATGCGAAAGGTCTGGTTGAAGCGAACCCGGCGATGTCATTCATCGGTACAAACAATGAAGGTTTTGCAGAGTATGGCTTGAAACTGACAGGTGAAGCAACGACAACACCTGAAACAGGTACGGAGCCAGCTCCAACGCCTAAACCAACGCCAACACCGACGCCTAAGCCACAACCTGAGAAACCGGCAACCAACAACAAGGTTGTATATGTCGTGAAAAAAGGGGATAACCTGTACCGCATTGGTTTGAAATATGGTGTGGACTGGCGCAAACTTGCGACAGCTAACAAAATCTCAAATGTGCATAACCTGAAAGTTGGACAGAAAATCGTGATTCCCGCTTCTTAAAGTTTAATAAGTGGTGAGGAGACCGACAGTCATCAGACTGTCGGTCTTTTTTCTGCAAATTTGAATATATTTGTTCCAAGAACCGTCATACAGGAAGTCATTAAAACAGTAGAGATTAATTTTAAGACCCATGATATAATATTTACAAACTTTGGGTATATACAAGTGAACATTAATGGACATGGAATCTAAATTGGCAAGGGGGTCCTACATGAATTGCAGTGGCTGCAGTCCAATCTATCCTATAGAGGGCCAAGGTACCTTGTACTTGCGTCCCATTTCCCCGCTTTGCTGGAAGCGCTACAAACGCCGGGAAGACTTATCGAGACGTCGGATGACATGATGTGGATGCATTTTTCAAATCTGGAGACGGTTCAGAGCTTAATTGAAAAGATCGGCGAAATTGATCCGACATTACGTGATTCCCTAACTGTTCAGATTATGCCTATATACGAACAGGCTAATGAAGAAAGCTGGATTAGTCTAACCATGCAGGAGTCCCGTTTCAAACATGCGGAGCTTGTTTCCATTATTCTGGAGCATCAATTCAGCAGTCATATGCAACCCATCGTTGATGCATCGGAGCAGATTATCGGATATGAGTTTTTGCTTCGTCCTGCTGAGAATGGAAAATCCTTCAGTTCCTATGAATTATTTGAAGTTGCGCGTGAGACCGGACTACATTCTTTTCTGGATCGATTGGCGCGTATTACTGCTATTGAGACCAGTGCCCTTTTTCTGCCGCATGGTGTCAAACGCTTCGTAAATTTCCTGCCTTCCTCCATATATAATCCCGAATATTGTCTGACACATACGTTTGAAGCGATTGAACGCCTTTCGCTGGACCCTAAAGATTTTGTGTTTGAAGTCGTGGAAACAGAGCAGATTCAGCATATGCCCATCTTACAGCAAATATTTGAGGTATATCGTTCCCGTGGAATGTCGGTTGCACTGGATGATGTGGGTGCCGGATATTCGACAATAGAGTTGATGAATCGGTTAGAACCGGATTTTGTCAAAATAGATCGAAGTCTTATTGACCGTTGTGATCAGGATTCGACCAAACAACAGCAAATTCTTCATATTGTTGAGATGTCGAGTCGATTTGGAGGGCAAGTCCTTGCCGAGGGGATCGAACGGATGGAAGAGTTTGAATTCTGTCGTTCCATAGGTATTGAGCTTGCCCAGGGCTACTATTTTGGTAAACCCTCGGCACAACCGCCAGGCGGCCCGTACTCCAATACTTCATCTAATTCATGGAATAATTAGTAACCTGTACCTTGTACAAGTCGCTTCTGATCAGAGGTGGCTTGTTTGGCGTGCCTGCACATTTTTCTCTCAAATAAAAACCCTCATTTAGCCGATATATAAGATAAGCCTTTTAGATTGATCCATACATACAAAGAAAGAGGGCATTTTTACATTTTGAGGGGGAGAAAGACATGAGTGAAACTCAGGATAATAAACCAATGAAAGCAGCGAAACCTGCCAAACCAAAACATAATCAAAATAAAAAGAAGAAAAAGAAAGGTTTTGTCTGGAATATAAGGAACAAACTATTGGTCTCCTTCCTGGCCGTTCTACTCCTGCCAAGTTTGGCAATCGGCTTGATCACACTAACGATGGCTGAAGATGGCATACAAGAACAATTAGTGGATAGTGCCATGCAAAGTGTGAGCACTGCCAATACCATTGTAGAAAGCCAAGTGAATTACAAGATTCATGACATTAACTATTTCGCGGATGCCCTTGATCCGAGCCTGATCAAAGGGGAGAACGATAGTCCTGAGCTTCAGGTGAAGCTGGAGCAATACCTGGGCTTGCATCCCGATGCCATGAATATTTTTGTAGGAACAACAGATGGAGTCATGGTTCGAGGTAAACCAACAGCGAGCAGCACACGGGGAGATGCATATGATCCTAGGGAGCGGGAGTGGTACAAACTAGCGATGGACAAGCCAGGTACAGCTGTTGTATCAGCTGTGTCTGTTAATACCGATGGTGTTGCAGTTGTATTTATCTCCAAAACATTAAAGGATCAATCCGGTGTTATCGGTTTATCTCTGGACCTGACAGACCTGCAAGAGCAGGCATCCATTAAGGTAGGTAAAGAAGGCTACGTTATTATTATGGATGCAAACAAAAACTATGTCGTATCCCCTGTAGCAGATGCAGGTACGCCGGAAACGAGTGGCTTGCTGGATGAGATGTATGAAGGTCCAGAAGGTCAATTCGATTATGTGTTCAACGATCAACCGAAGATGATGATTTTTTCAACAAATGAAGCAACAGGCTGGAAAATTGCCGGCACGATGTTCAAGAGTGAAATAACTAATGCAAGTAAGGATATCCGCATGGTCACATTTATTGTTATTCTGGCGGCTACGTTCCTTACACTCCTCTTTATTATCTGGTTTACACGCTCCATGCTGCGTCCAATTAAACGACTGCAGGAATCAGCCAGAGCTGTAAGTAAAGGTGACTTGACCGTGAAAATGGAAACAGGACGTAAAGATGAAGTCGGAGAACTTGCGAAGTATTTTGAACGAATGGTCGATAACCTGCGGATGATGATTCTGGGCGTACAGGAAACGACAGAGCAGGTATCTGCTTCTTCTCAAGAGTTGTCTGCCAGTGCAGAACAAACCACCAAAGCGATTGAACATTCAACACAGGCCATTCAGGAACTGGCTGAAGGTGCAGAGCAGCAGGTAAACAGCGTGAAAGACGGATCGGGACAGATGAGCCGAATGGCAGAAGATGTTCGAATGATGTCGGAGCGTGTGCAATCGATTACGGCCAATATGCGGCATACGTCCGGAGCGGCTTCTTCTGGGAATGAGGCAGCAGGACAGGCTGTGGAGCAGATGAACAGTATTCAGGAAACGGTGGAGCAGCTGGGAACGGTGGTTCAATCTCTGAATGCCCGTTCCGTTGAGATTGGTAGCATGGTTGATGTCATTGCATCCATCTCCAAACAAACGAACTTGCTCGCATTAAATGCTTCTATTGAGGCAGCAAGAGCGGGGATGCGGGTCGTGGGTTTGCAGTTGTAGCCGGTGAGGTACGCAAACTGGCAGAGGAATCCGGAAGTTCGGCAGCGCAGATTGGTGAGGTGGTTCATAATATCCGTCAGGACATGGATGCCGCTCTAATCGCCATGAATGCGGCTCAGACTCGGGTAGGAGAAGGAATTCAGGCCGTGAATACGTCAGGACAATCCTTTGCTCAGATTCGGGAGGCGGTGGAAGATGCTGTTCATACATTGGATGACTTGTCCGCAACAACGAAGCAACTGGAGAGTGGTGCATCCCACGTTGCCAAGGCGATGAGTGATATTTCGAATGTGACCCAGGAATCGGCTGCAAATACAGAATCCGTGTCTGCATCTTCGCAAGAACAACTGGCATCGGTAGAAGAGATTGCATCATCCTCGGCACATCTGAATAGCATGGCGGAACAATTACAAGGACTGCTTGGCATGTTCAAGATGGTAGAGGATACACCGAAAGATAAGGGCAAAGAGTAAATCCTAGTATTTTAACACCACAATTTACCACACATTTTATAATAGAAGAAAATAAAGATAGACAATGTTCCTGTAGCCCTGTATAAATATATCGTCTGGTTATTCCGCGCATATAGCGGTGTAATCTAACAATATAAGATTGAATTAACGAATAATATATTGATACAGGGTACAGCAGGAGGCTTTATGGTATACGTAGCAATACTGATTTTTGTAGTGACAATCACCTTGGTAATCTGGCAACCTCGTGGGTTGGGCATCGGTTGGACAGCCTCAGGTGGGGCATTACTTGCCCTGTTGTGCGGAGTCGTCAGCTTGAACGATGCCTCGGATGTGGCATCCATTGTATGGAATGCAACGCTGGCCTTTGTCGGCATTATTATGATTTCTCTCATTCTCGATGAGACGGGTTTCTTCGAATGGGCTGCCCTTCATATGGCAAGGCTGGCTGGAGGAGACGGTCGCAGACTATTCTTCTACTCCATTCTGTTGGGAGCGGCGGTGTCTGCCTTGTTCGCAAATGACGGTGCCGCGCTAATTCTGACGCCAATTGTGCTGGCAATGGTGCGTGCATTGAAGTTTGATGAGCGTATGGTGCTGGCTTTTGTGATGGCGAGCGGGTTTATCGCGGATACCACATCATTACCGCTGGTCGTCAGCAATCTGGTTAACATTGTATCGGCCGATTTCTTTGGCATTACATTTGTGGAGTATGCGGTACGCATGGTTGTGCCCAATCTGTTCTCAATCGTAGCGAGTACGGGGATGTTGTTTTTGTTCTATCGCAAAAGCATACCTCTTCGCTATGATATTTTTGCAGCGCGTGATCCGAAGGAAGCAATACGTGATCCGCGGATGTTTCGAATCGCTTGGTTCATGCTTGGGCTGTTACTCGTGGCCTATGCATCCAGTGAGTTTCTGCCGATTCCCGTGTCGGTTATCGTTGGCTCCGTTGCGCTGCTGTTCGCTTTATTGGCACGCAAGAGCGAGGCTGTTGATCTGAAACGGGTAATCAAGGAAGCACCTTGGTCGATTGTGGTGTTCTCGGTGGGCATGTATATCGTCGTATATGGACTGCGTAATGCAGGGTTAACGGATCATCTGAGCCGCTGGCTGGATGCCATAGCAGAGCATGGTCTGCTGGCTGCTTCGCTCGGGATGGGCATCATCGCTGCTGTATTATCATCGGTGATGAACAACCTGCCGACCGTGTTGATTAACCTGCTAGCCATCCAGGGCGCGCATACCGAAGGTATTATTCAGGAAGCATTGATCTATGCCAATGTCATTGGTTCCGACCTGGGTCCCAAAATGACCCCGATTGGATCTCTTGCCACATTGCTGTGGCTGCATGTGTTATCCCGCAAAGGTGTGAAGATTACATGGGGGTATTATTTCAAGGCAGGCATCATCCTGACCATTCCGACATTGTTAATTACCCTAGCCGGGTTGGCATTGTGGTTATGGATTCTGGGTTAGTAAAATTAGATTTACATTAAGCATTAATAAGATAGTCTATTGTAATGTAAAAGGCTGCTCTCACAGCTGGTGCTAAGCACTGGCAGCGAGGCAGTTTTTTTCTGCTTTTGTACCTTCTATAGAAGAAACAGATTTTCTTTCTCTATTAAAGAATCAACAAAGAATTTACACAAGGCCAGCCTTTTATAGGGCTGGCCTTCTTTTTGCCATCTCCCAGGAAGGAGATTGAAATGCCTGAGATCCAACGAGCGCTGACACAGCGAAGGGAACGGAACGATTGTGGAAAAGCGAAGCGTTCGCCTTTATCCCCGGATGTATTCCTTGGAAAAAGTAAATCATATAAATCCGGGGATAACAGCGATTGAAACAACGTCCGTTCCCGAAGCGACCTCTTCAGGGCTTGATTAAATCCCAGATATTTCAATATACAGCCGATATTTTTAACATTGCGTTTACAAAACACTGATTTTAAGATGACATACCTAAACTACAATGAGTAAAGAGTTGATGGTGAACAAACAAATTCACAAAACGCCATCACTACATTGGGGAGGAAAACAAAACATGTTTAAAAAGTTGCCGTTTATTTTGATGACCTTAACGTTCGTACTGGTTCTCGCAGCATGCGGATCGAAAAATGACGCTGGTACAGAGGGTGCCGCAAGCAATGGATCAGGAGAAGCTGCTACTGAGCTTAGCGGTAACATTCTGGCAGTCGGATCGACAGCATTGCTACCTCTGGTAGAACAAGCTGGACAGAAATTTATGGCAGTTGATGAATATAAGAACGTAACGGTTCAAGTTCAAGGTGGCGGTAGTGGTACTGGTTTGACACAAGTATCTGACGGACAAGCTACAATCGGTAACTCTGATGTATTTGCAGAAGAGAAACTGGAGGACGAAGCCAAAGTAAAAGAATTGGTTGACCATCAAGTAGCAGTAGTAGCTATGGCGCCAGTTAGCAACAAAGATGCAGGGGTAGAAGATTTGACGAAGCAACAACTGATCGACATCTTCTCCGGTAAAGTAACGAACTGGAAAGACGTTGGTGGTGCGGATCAAGCAATCGTTATTGTAAACCGTCCAAGTAGTTCAGGTACTCGTGCAACTTTCGAGAAGTATGCATTGGGTGCAAAAATGGATGATATCCAAGGTTCGATTCAAGAAGATTCTTCTGGTAACGTAAAAAAACTGGTAGCTGAAACGCCAGGTGCTATTGGTTACCTTGCCTTGTCTTACTTGGATGACAGCTTGCAAGTGTTGAAATACGAAGGTGTAGAAGCAACAGTTGAGAACGTAGAAGCAGGAACTTATCCAGTATGGGCTTACGAGCACATGTACACAAAAGGTGAGCCTGATGCAGCAACAAAAGCATTCTTGGACTACATCTTGAGTGACGAAATTCAACAAAACGACGTGACAGAACTTGGATACATTCCAATGTCAGGTATGAAAGTAAAACGCGATGCAGCAGGTAATGTGGTTGAGTAATCTTTGAACTTGCGCATACAGCGAAAGAGGCGGACTTAGGTCCCGCCTCTTTACGCGGTTTGCTCTAAAATAATCCCATATTTTGCATTAATTCTACTATAGAAGGATGGTTGTTATGGAACAGACCGAAGGGGAACGGTAATGAATAACAAGTTGAAACCGCGCCGGCCCTTAAAAGAGAAACATTATTGGGAAGAGTGGACGGGACGGATCTATACGTCGATTTGTGTCGTTTTCCTGATCGTTGTCATGTTTTCCATTGTTTATTTTGTAGCGTCCAAGGGACTATCGACATTTTTCCAAAATGGAATAAGCATAAGTGAATTTCTTGGTGGGAAAACGTGGAATCCAACTGGAGAGCCTGCGTTCTACGGGGCATTGCCGTTCATCACAGGTTCTTTCATTACAACCTTGCTTGCAGCATTGATCGCAAGTCCGCTTGGCCTGTGTGCAGCACTCTTCATGACAGAGATTGTACCGGGTAAAGGGAAAAAATCTTGCAGCCTGCGATTGAGCTCTTGTCCGGAATTCCATCCGTTGTGTACGGATTTATCGGTCTGAGTGTCATCGTACCTTTGTTGCGCAGTATCTTCGGTGGAACAGGCGTCGGGATTGCAGCCGGATGTCTTGTTCTCGCGGTAATGATACTTCCTACGGTGACAAGTATTATGGCAGATGCCTTGTCCGCGTTGCCAAAAGGATTGCGAGAATCCTCCTACGCACTGGGTGCCACTCGCTGGCAAACCATCTACCGTGTCATTATTCCAACGACTTTGCCAGCTTTGTTGACAGGTGTCGTATTGGGGATGGCCCGTGCTTTTGGTGAGGCTCTTGCTGTGCAGATGGTTATCGGTAATGCACCGCATGTTCCAACATCCTTGCTCGAATCCGCTTCAACATTAACAAGTGTAATTACACTCAGCATGGGTAACACCACGATGGGTTCTGTTCATAACAATGCACTGTGGAGTATGGCGCTTGTCCTGTTGGTGATGACATTTGTCTTCGTCATTCTGGTTCGCCTGCTTGAAAGGAGAAACCGGGTATGAAAATGAAGGCAAAGACGGTAGATAAAATTGCAACATCCGTTATCGTTGTACTGGCCCTGTTCATTGTTATTCTATTGCTCGGTCTGCTTGGCTTTATCATGTATAGAGGCATTGGGCATATTAGCTGGAACTTCCTGACAAGCGCACCACAGTTGCTTAAGGGTGGCGGCGGGATTGGTCCACAGCTCTTCAACTCCGTATTCTTGCTTGTCCTGACCTTGATTGTTACCATTCCACTCGGATGGGGCGGCGGAATTTACATGGCGGAGTACGCCAAACCAGGCAAGATTACCAGCTTCATTCGTCTGGTCGTTGAAGTATTGTCATCATTCCCATCCATCGTTATCGGTTTGTTTGGTCTCTTATTGCTTGTAAATACATTTGGTCTTGGTTTCTCCCTGATCTCAGGTGCCTTGGCTCTGGCGATCTTTAACTTGCCACTGATGGTACGGACAACGGAACAGGCCTTCCGGGCCGTTCCGAAGGAACAGAAGGAAGCAGGTCTGGCGCTTGGACTGTCCAAGTGGAAGATTATTACTTCGATTCTGCTACCTGTGGCATTGCCGAGTTTGATTACGGGTACGATCCTGGCTTCCGGCCGGATCTTCGGTGAAGCAGCAGCGCTGATGTTCACCGCAGGTATGAGTAGTCCACCATTGGACTTTACAGATTGGAATCCGACGAGTCCAAGATCACCGCTTAATCCTTTCCGTCCGGCAGAGACACTTGCTGTCCATATCTGGAAAGTGAATAGTGAAGGTATTGGGCCAGATTCCAAAGAAGTGGCAGCAGGGGCGTCCGCCGTGCTTGTCATTCTCGTGCTGGCGTTCAATCTAAGTGCACGCTGGATCGGTCGGGTTGTATTCCGCCGCATGACAGCTTCGAAATAAGGAGGAACCAACATGGCCATACCTTTTGGTACGGAACAGTTAAGCATATATTATGGACATTTCCAGGCAGTCAAGCAGATTAGCCTGACGTTTCCTGAAGCAAGCGTAACGGCTCTTATTGGGCCGTCTGGGTGTGGTAAATCCACGTTCCTCCGGTCGCTGAACCGGATGAACGACGAGATTGCCGGTTCCCGTACAGAGGGACATATCTGGATGGACGGTAACGATCTGAATGAGCCTGGAACCGATGTAATCAAGCTTCGCCAGAAGATTGGCATGGTGTGGCAGAAGCCGAATCCTTTTCATAAGTCCATCTACAACAATATCGCGTTTGGCCCCGCTACCGCGGTACGAAGAGTAAGAAGGCACTGGATGAAATTGTGGAAAAAAGCTTGCGTCGTGCTGCGCTCTGGGACGAAGTGAAAGACAGGCTGAACGAGTCAGCTCTGTCTCTCTCGGGTGGACAACAGCAGCGTCTGTGTATCGCCCGCGCCCTGTCTGTTGATCCGCAGATTCTGCTGCTCGACGAGCCTGCATCTGCACTTGACCCGGTATCTACGGGTAAAGTTGAAGAGTTGATTACCGAGCTCAAGAAGGAGCTGCGGATTGTTATTGTTACCCATAACATGCAGCAGGCGGCGCGCATCTCGGATTATACAGCTTATTTCTATCTGGGAAGCATGGTTGAGCACGGGGATACAGAGCATATTTTCACGAACCCGGACAATCGTCTGACGCAAGAATACATTATGGGTCGTTTCGGTTAATTGGATCATGGAGTGTAACATAGAGCAATAGACAGAGAGATTAAGAAATAATAGAGACAAAAGAAAGCACAATGCCTGGACGGTTGTTCGGGGGTTGTGCTTTTTTAATTTATAATTTTAGTGGGATTTTCTGTATGCGGGATAAACATTATGCTACGATATTTAGTGTGAAGAGAACGTTTACATGACTTCGAAGGAGATGTTGATAATCACTACGAATCAGATGTCTTACGACCATATGGCAGCTCAGATTATACAGAACTACACTATTGAGAAACCTGTCGTTTCATATATTCGCCACAATGAGAATCTGACATATCATGTCGTCGATGAAGCAAGCGGGAAGAAGTATCTGTTACGTATCCATCAAGCCGCATATACAAGTATGACAGGCATTCAGCATACGCTTCCTGCGCTGAAGGCAGAGATGAACCTGCTTCATGAGTTAAATGCAACGACGGAATTGCGCGTGCAGCATCCGGTACGGAATGTATCGGGAGACTGGGTCACGGTATGGAAAAGTGAAGCGGGTAAAGAAATCTGCTGTACAGTACTGGAGTGGATTGAGGGAAGGGACATCCAGCAGGGAGAACGCCTGACAACAGAGCAGATCTATGATCTTGGGGCACAACTGCAGATGCTTCATCAATATGGGCGTGAGCAGAATCAGACAGATCGAACAAAGGTGCGGCCGGCATATGGCAACATCCATGAGAACTTGGTCATGCTAGGGCAGCTAGAGGAAGGCGTCCGACTGGGGATTTTTACAACGGAAGACTTCGACCTGCTTCGTGAGACGTTTGAGAACATTAATGAACAGTTAGAAACATACCCGCAGCACGCAGGAACATGGGGGATCATTCATGGGGATATTACTCGCAACAATCTGCTGATAACGGATCAGGGCATATCTATGATTGATTTTTGTCTATACGGGTATGGGTACTATCTTTTTGATGCTGGAGGAGCAGCACTTATGTTCAACCGGGAGGAACGAGATATATTCTTATCCGGTTATACCAAACAGATCGCACCACTGACGGATCGTGATATCCGATTAATGGAAGGATTCATGTTGATTTTTACACTGGGTTATTATGCCTTTCAGATGGCGAATGAGTCGAGGCACGAATGGATGAAAGATCGCATGCCGAAGCTATGCAGCAAGTATTGCAGACCTTATGTACAGAACGAGAGCATATTTTATGAACTGTGATTTATAATCCAGATGTGCAGACTCGGATGGGTTAGTGAGCAGTGTGGATCAAAGATTATGGTTGCCTGAATACCCGAACGGTTTCATGGACAATATCATAAATAATAGTAAGCACATCATTGATTGAAGTAGAACGAAATGAGCTGTTTAAAAGATCTTTTTAACGTATTAATGTAATGAAAGCTGACAAAATATTCTGGTTATCATCGCTTCAATAGGAAATGAAGGAAATACACCCAAAGAAATCGTTAAGTTTGTTGACACTGATCTTCCGGTCGATTAATCTTAATGAAGAAGAAATTAATGACTTCCATGACTGTTCTGACATAAGCTCAGAATGGTTCCATATAGCGGATGATAACGAGCGGGAGAGACCTGGGTTAGCCGAGCACAATGGCTAGTATTCAGGCACCGAAGGAGCAAGCTGCTGCGCACCCGGCGCAGTGGTTAATCTCTCAGGTAAATGTACCATCGTTGGACGCAACTCTGGAGAGTGCGCGAACTGCGCCACCCAAGGGGTATATGATCAGTGGGACCGGTGAACTTGTCTGTAATCGCAGGCAATGCACCTTGTCGTGAGACACTGCTGATCGTGAAACTCTCAGGTATCGAGGACAGAGAGAGGGCCTGAGGCCTTCTTCTGTCCTTTTTTGATGTCATCATTCAGTAAATAAGGAACAATATGGATTAGATTCTGGATGGAAATGACGAATACAATTGGAGGGTTATAAAGTGCGATTTAAAGATGTTTTCTCAATTATTGGTCCGTCCATGACAGGGCCTTCAAGTTCACATACAGCTGGAGCGGCAAGGTTAGGGAGAATTGCTCGTCAGTGGCTTGGATGTACGCCAGAACGTGCCCGGCTGACGTTATATGGTTCATTCGCTGACACGTATCAGGGGCACGGAACAGATCTGGCACTGATCGGCGGTCTTTTGGACTATGTCACAGACGATCCACGTATCCCGGATGCAGAGCAATACGCAGAGGAAGCAGGCATGGAGGTTGAGTTTTATACAAGTGGCCTGCCTGCTCCTCATCCAAATACGGTCAAAATTGAGTTATGGCATGGAGAACGTGCCTGCTCCTTAATCGGTGCATCCATTGGTGGTGGCAGTGTATCGGTGCATGCGATGAATGATTTTCGTGTTCAGATTAGTGGTGAGTTTCCAACACTTGTTCTGCGACATGTGGACAAAGCAGGGGTGCTTGCATCTGTAACGTCCACGATCAGTTCATCCGGGGTTAACATCGGGTATATGCAGGTGGACCGGAAAGCCCGTGATGGCGAAGCGCTTACCGCGATGGAAATGGATGGTGTGCCTAATCCCGATATGCTCAGGCGTCTAAGGGAGCTGGACCATGTGCTGGACATTCGTGTTATCGATTTGAAGAGAGGAGTTGATTCGGATGCGGTTTAAACATTTGCACGAACTGAATACGATCTGTACAGCAGAATCCAAAACCATTGCTCAGCTGATGATCGAGGAGCAGGTTCAGGAGACCAATACACCGGAAGCGGATGTTGTGAAACAGATGTCTGAATATTATCAGGTGATGAAGGAAGCGGTACGCAAAGGGTTAACGGAAGATACGACATCACGCAGTGGGTTAACGGGTGGAGACGGTAAAAAAATGGCCGAGTACATTCGCAAGGGTGAGACTTGCTCAGGAGATGCTTCCGCACTTGCCATGGCGTATGCCCTGTGTGTATCTGAAGTGAATGCCTCCATGGGTCGGATCGTGGCAACACCAACAGCCGGTTCCTGCGGCATCATCCCCGGTGTTTTTATTAGCTCACAGGAGCGTTTTGGCTGGACGGACGAACATTTGGTGAACGGGTTGTTCTGTGCGGGAGCGATTGGTTATGTTATTGCCAACAATTCATTTATCTCCGGGGCCGAGGGTGGCTGTCAGGCGGAAGTGGGTTCCGCGATCGGCATGGCTGCGGGTGCCATGGTTGAACTGCGTGGAGGTACACCGGAACAGGTCGTTCATGCCGTTGGTTTGGCGTTAAAAAATACACTGGGCCTTATCTGCGATCCGGTCGCAGGCCTTGTTGAAATCCCGTGCATCGTCCGTAATGGACTGGGTGCGGTTACGGCGCTGGCTGCGGCTGACATGGCCCTGGCCGGAGTGCGTAGTGCCATTCCGTCAGACGAAGTCATCGACGTCATGCTGGAAGTAGGCAGTGCGATGCCGAGCCGCCATCGGGAGACAGCCCAGGGCGGACTGGCCCAGACACCAACCGGCCGCAAAATGATGCAAAAGCTGGCTAAACCAAAGGCAAAGCGTGCCGAGCCTGAGCAGGAGTCGAAGCCAGCGGATTCTGACACAACTACAAGTGGGGTGGACAATGCTCAAGTGGACAAGGATACTCAGGTTTAAGCTGAACCGGGACCACCGATATATAAATCAGTGACATTATTATGTATAACGGCGAATACAAAAATACAAAAACAAGCGTCCGCGAACCCGAATCCGGGTTATGCAGGACGCTTGTTTTATGCTGCCAGATGAAGCGAAGTTAGGATACTTATATCAGATGAATGTGTATTATGACTCTAGTTCTGGCTCACAGCCGTACTCAGTACGGCATATCCATACGCAGGCAGTTCAATGGCGAGTACGCCATCTTCCTTGGCGGTACGATGGTTTCCGCCGAATAACTCGGTCCATTCTTCGTCACCGGCCTCCAGCTCGACAATAGCCGTCTCTTCTGATCGATTGAACAGAACCAGAATGCGTTCCTCCTCATTTTGCCGCTCAAATACCAGTTGGCTGCCATCGGGACGAGCCTGCAGGAAACGAACGGTGCCTTCTGCACGCAGGGCAGGATGAGCATGACGCAGGGAGATTAGTTTCTGATAAAAGTCGAGCAGCTCCCGGTCCTGCTTCGCTTCGTCCCATTCCATGCATTTACGGCAGCCCGGATCATGTTCGCCGTCCATGCCAATCTCGTCTCCGTAATAGATGCACGGAGCACCCATGTAACTGAACTGGAATAACGCAGCCAGCTTCATCTTGCGTTGGTCGCCTTCACACAACGTGAGCAGCCGTGGGGTATCGTGGCTGTCCAGCAAGTTGAACGCCACTTCGCTGGCCTGAAGCGGATAACGGGATAACTGTCGTCCGATGGAGTTCGCGAACTGTTCTGCGTGCATTGTATTTTTCACAAAGAAAGCATTTACGGCATCGGTAAACGGATAGTTCATGGACGCATCGAACTGGTCGCCTTGCAGCCAGGCAGAGGACTCATTCCATACTTCGCCCAGAATATAGGCATCCGGATTAGCCGCTTTGACTACACGGCGGAAATCACGCCAGAATGCATCATCCACTTCGTCTGCCACATCCAGCCGCCATCCGTCCGCACCCACTTCCTTGATCCAGTACTCGGCAACCTCCAGCAGATAGGCCTTAACCTCGGCATTCTCCGTATTCAGCTTTGGCATATGCGCTTCGAATCCGAAGGTCTCATACGTAGGAATGCCGTCCTTCACGTCCAGCGGGTATTCATGTACATGGAACCAGTCCTTATATTTGGATTGTTCTCCGTTCTTCTGCACATCCACAAACGGCGCAAATGTCTTCCCGGAATGGTTAAACACAGCATCCAGAAGTACACGAATTCCACGTGCATGGCATAGCTCGACCAGTCGTTTCACGGTATCTTCGTCACCAAAGTGCCGGTCTACCCGCAGGTAGTCCTCAGTATCGTATTTGTGATTGGTGGTGGCTTCGAAGATGGGTGTGAAGTAGATCGCATTAATGCCAAGATCGCTGATGTAATCCAGATGGTCGATCACGCCCTGAAGGTCACCGCCGAAGAAATTGAAAGGTGTTGGCTCGCCACCCCACGGCTCTACCTTTTCCGGACTAATATCCGGGTTGCCGTTGGCGAATCGTTCGGGAAAAATCTGATAGAACACCGCATCCTTAACCCATGCAGGGGTGTGAATACAGCTCCGGCATGAATATAAGGGAACTGGAACATACGACCCGGATCGTCCGGCTCTTCTTCCTGGAAGTCCGTCTCGGTCATCCAGATCTGTTCTTCGCCGCTTTTGAGCAGAAAAGAGTATTTGAGTCGGTGGTAGGGAGGTTTCACTTCACCCTCGTAGTAATCGAACATGGAGTCAGAGGTGAACTTGGTTAGGGGAACCAGCGCTTTGGTTGCATCCCACGCATATTTATCCCCGGTCAGGGCATGTACCTCGGTCAGATCATTCTTTTTGGCACGCAAACGCAGATGGATTGTATCTTGGTCATAGGCATAGGCCCAGTTTCGTTTCGGTTGATGATAGATGGCTTCCAGCAGCATAATGAATTTCCTCCCGTCAGGTGTGGATATAGTATGTACTTGGTAGACTTGATTAATATGACATTCCCCACGTTAATGAATACGCTATAATTAGAATGTGTGGTAACGTAAAGGACTTTAACATTGTTTCAACAAGACATGAATCCATATGTTATAGACATCTTTTACCATGATGATGCTCAGATATATCATTAACCCAATGGGGGCAGAAAGGAAACGAATATTCGGATGAAAACCAAACTGTTATATATTGAAGATGATACGGAAATTGCGACTTGGGTCAGAGCCGATCTGGAGGAGCGCGGTTATGAGGTGGTATGGCTCGGCAGTGGTGAAGGTGCAGCGGAGGCTGCTGTCGGTTGCTCACTCATTATTCTGGATGTCATGCTGCCTGGGCTGGATGGATTTACGGTGGGACAGCGACTGAAAAAGAACATCCCGCCGTGCCCATTGTCATGCTCTCGGCCAGAACGTCCATTGACGACAAGTTGCACGGTCTTGATTTTGCCGATGACTATGTGACCAAACCATTTCACCCCGATGAACTGGCTGCCCGGATTGAAGTACAACTGCGTAAGGCAGGAACGGCGGTATCCACGGATGCTGCCCTGAAGCTGGATCATCTCTCCATCTATGAGAAGGACAACCGGATCGTCAATGAGGAGACGGGAGATGAGATTATTTTATCGGGAAAACAGTTCCACATCTTCGCCTACCTGCTACGACATATGGGCATGATTCGAACCAAAGAGCAGATCTATGAAGCCGTCTGGAACGAGCCCTATCTGGATGGGGACAAGACTTTAATGGTACATATTCGGCATCTACGCGAAAAGCTGGAGCTTGATCCGGCCAATCCTGTAGTTATTCAGACGGTCCGTGGTGTGGGATATCGTGTGAAGAAGCCATGATTCGGTGGTTCAGAGAACGGAAGATCATGAAGGGAGAACGAAGTATGGATCAAAAGCAATCCGGGCGGCGCAAGCTTCGCTTTGGGCGGTCCTTGATGTCCAGATACATCCTACTGATCTTGGCGGCTGTATTATTTGTGCCCGTTGTCCTTCCGATCATATCCGTTATATATATTGTCGTAGTGAATAACACGAATACGAACCGCGACGCGCCTTACGGTGATGTTACCCGGATCAGTAACCTCTGGTCACGTGAAGCGAAGAACCTGGATGGTGCTTCGGATGAAGAGATTAAGGCCCGGTTGGAGCAATTACATGGCTCGTATCCCAAATCTTCCATGTATCGTGTGAATGTGAGCGGTGAGACCCTCTTTATTCTCGGTGGTGAAGATGTAACGCTTCTGAAATCCACGTCGCCGGATGGCAGAACAGACACGACATTGAGATGGTCACTGGATTCCGGGCAAACGACAGAGACTCATATTCCATCCTTATGGAATGTAAACAATACGGTGCAATTCATGAAAGAAGCCTCCTTTCGCGATCCACTGACCGTAGTTGCATATATTGGCGGAGCTGAGCAGGACAAAGGACAGGGATTCATGATCATTGAAGTGCCGCGGTCACTTCTGCAAATGAATCAGAGTAACTGGCCGATGGAACTCTTGTATCTTGGTATCGTAATGACCCTCATCTTTCTGATCTTCATCATTATGTCGATTCTCTTCTTCGCACGCATTCGCAAACGACTTATTCGTTTGCAGACGGCCATGATGACCACCGGCAAGGAAGGCCTCCCGCTTCCGGTAGATATCCGCCGGTCAGACGAGATTGGTCAACTGGAAGAATCCTTCAATCAGATGGTGCATCAACTGTCCGACAGCCGCCACCGTGAACGCGAGGAAGAACAATTGCGCAAACGTCTCATTGCGGGGCTTTCCCATGATCTGCGTACCCCGCTAACGGTGATTCGTGGACATATGCATGCTTTGCACAAGGAAGAGCTGAGCGAGCAAGGTGACCGTTCATTACATCGCATGGAAGCAAAGATGGAGGACCTTGGGGGCTCATTGACAACATGTTATCCTACAATTTGCTCACGAGTGGGAAGTATACACTGAAGCTGGAAGAGAAAGATATACTGCGGATCGTCAGGGAAACGGCGGCCGCCTGGTACCCGGTCTGGGAGAAAGAGCAATTTGAGATTGATATTGACCTGCCAGAGGAACCGTTGATCTGGCATATGGATGAACAGGGCATGCGCCGTATTCTTGATAATTTGTTCCAAAACGTGATCCGTCATGCCGCCAGCGGGAAATATATTGGTATATCAACTCAGGAGATTCAGGGTGAGACGGCCGTCGTTATTCAGGATCGGGGTCCGGGAATGCAACCGAATTCCGACACAAAAGGCACAGGTCTAGGCTTATCCATTGTAGACCTGTTGATTCGTGAGATGGGTCTGCGCAAGCGGGTAGACAGTTCCGATACGGGTGTCCAGACATATATCTACAGTGGTAAGGGAAGCAACAAACCGCTGAAATAACTTTTTTAAACTAAACTTAAACTGGAGACTACCTTGGCTTTAACCTTGGAAGGTTACGATAGTTCCGAGGTGATCATACAGTGAGTGAAAATATTATTCAAACGGCGAATTTATGGAAAACATACCGGGACCGTGCAGCGGTCCGTGAACTTGATCTGCATATTAAAAAGGGAGATATCTACGGCTTCCTCGGTCCCAACGGTGCCGGCAAAACAACAACGATTCGCATGCTTCTCGGCTTGATTAAACCAACCAAAGGTGTGATCCGTATCTTCGACAAGGATATCCGCAAGGATCGCATGGATATTTTGCGGCGTGTGGGTTCCTTGGTCGAATACCCGTCCTATTACGGACATCTGAACGCAGTAGAGAATCTGGAAACTTTGCGCCGCATCATCAATGTACCAAAATCAAGAATTGCTGAAGTGCTGTCCATTGTAGATCTGACCAAGGATGCCAAACGTTCAGTGAAGGGATATTCCCTTGGGATGAAGCAACGTCTGGGTATTGCCAGCGCTTTGCTGGGTGAACCGGAATTGCTGATTCTGGACGAACCAACGAATGGTCTTGATCCTGCCGGTATTCAGGAGATTCGGGAACTGATCAAACGCATGCCTCTGGAACATGGCATTACCGTTCTGGTTTCCAGCCACTTGCTGAGTGAAGTCGAACAGATGGCAAGTCGCGTTGGTATTATCCGTGAAGGCAAGATGGTGCTTCAGGATACCATCGCAAGTCTGCATAGTCAGACGGGTAGCTCTATCCGGTTAACGGTTTCCGAGCCGGAAGAGGCTATGAAGCTGGCGAGAGAACAGGGACAATTTGGTCAGCAACAAGGTTCTGCGTTAACGTTCCCTTATATGGATAACAGTTCAGTGGCACTGCTTGTGCGCCGATTAATTGAGCAGGATCATGATGTGTATCGTGTAGAGGAACAGCGTCAGTCGCTGGAAGATCTGTTCATGCGGGTCATTGGCGAGGGGGCTTCCATATGACCGGGCGTGCATTATCATCAGACTGGCTCAAGATTCGGGGGAAAGGGATCTGGTTTCTTGTCTTTCTGGCCCCTCTTGGATTAACAGCGATGCAGGCGCTTAATTTTGGCTTACGGCTGGACTATCTGAAAGAGCAGTATGCAGATAACCTGTGGGGCGGATTGCTGGGCAATGTGGTGGTCTTTGTGCCCTTGTCTCTGATGCTGGGAGCAACCATTCTTAGCTCCATGATCGCTAATGTTGAGCATGAACAGGGATCATGGAAACAGCTGCTCGCGATGCCGATTCCCAGACCAGCCGTGTATTTAGCCAAGTTCCTGCTTGCTTGTGTGCTGCTGGTGATCTCCTGCCTGCTGTTAACCGCAGGAATTGTGGGTCTGGGTCTGATCCTCGGATTCCATGCCAGCGAAATACCTTGGACACATGCGATCAAGCTGGGGCTATTGCCTTTGGCTGGTGCACTTCCCGTGTTGTCACTGGAGTTGTGGCTCACGATGGTTAACAAGAATCAGGCACTTCCCGTCACCCTGGGCATCGTTCTCGCGATAACGGGCATGTTCGCACTCAGTATCTCACCGAACTTTCCACTCGCTTGGGCACAGATGGCCTGGAATGGACCCAATCCATATCTGTATGCAGGCATGGGGGCAGGTCTAGGGTTATTGATTCTGTTGCTGGGTATGGTGCACTTTAGCCGGAAGGATGTGGCCTGACATGAGCTTTGCGACAACTTACTTCCGAATTTTGTCCGCTGAACGATTGAAAATGGGCAAGTCCCCCATATGGCTTCTGATTCTGCTGAGTCCACTCATTGCGCTGCTCATCGGACTGTTGTCTACTCCATCGGGAAATTGGCAGGTATTGATGAACACGATGGTTTTCCTGCACGGATTGTTATTATTACCGATGCTGACTGGCGTGTTTACGTCCTTTGTCTGCCGTTTTGAACATGCAGGTGGAGGGTGGAAGCAGATGCTGGTTTTACCGCTCACACGTTCAGGCGTATATGCAGGTAAACTGACGATTGTGCTCATGCTTCTGGCGGGTACACAAGTATTATTGCTGATGTCCATTCTGCTGGCAGGCATGATTCACGGCATTACGATACCTGTACCTTGGGGATTCTTGGCGAGCAAACTGCTGCTTGGGTTGCTAGCTTGTGTACCCTTGGCTGCCCTGCAGATGTTCGTTTCATTGGCGTGGAGCAGCTTTGCCGCACCGCTCGCACTGAATTTTGCACTGACCATACCGAATATTCTCATTGTAAACTCGGCGACATATGGGCCGTATTATCCATGGGCACAACCGATGATTCTGATGACACCCGTGGACGGCGCAGGTTTCGGAGCCTACAACGTGCCACTGATGACGATGCTGGCGGTTGTTGGAGGCAGTGCTGTTATTTTTATTGGAATCGGCATGATGTATTTTGCGAAAAAAGAAATATGAATAATCCGTTACACATTTGGTTATCGTAGATCAAAATCCTCTTTAAGCAAAACATGCAAAGCTCTATTGTATGTATGCTTCAGGAGGATTTTTTCTAATGTCTGACCCACCCATCATGAATGGTCAACTCCCGAATGATTTTGGCTGGTGCCCCGGCTACAAGTGTATTTTCGGGTACATCTTTGGTCACCGTGCTTCCTGCTGCCACAACTGCATTTCTGCCAATGGTCACTCCGGGCAAAATAAGCGCGCCTGTACCAATCCAGGCATTATCTTGAATCACAATCCGCTTGGCAGTCTGGCTCCCGTCATCCAGAGAGTCAATCCGGTGATAGGCACTGTCGAATATGCTAGTTCGAGGACCAATCATGACGTTATTGCCGATGGTCACTTCAACGTTAGCGGCAATCCCGACTCCTGCATTAATCATGACGTCATCGCCAATCGTTAATCGCGCGCCTTTGACTACGGTTAACTGGGTTCCCCATGGTTTGCCTATAATGTTAAGCCGTTTTCCCACCTGCAAGTCACCCAATCTATTCAGATAAACCTTACCCCTGATTCGTGGCAGCAGGCCCATAGAGGGCTGGATTTTACCAAAGATGGCCAAGCCTCTTAGTTTACCGTAAGCAATTTTAACTCTGTTGGGCAGCATGATTCATCCGTCCTCTCCGTAGTTGAAAATCGTTTTTTTAACGATTATAGCCTTTTTGATACAAATTGTATCGTTGATTTTATATCCAGGCATCGCAAGAGCAGATGATCTCTTTCCTTGAGAAGATTTTGCTTTAGGCGGGGGCAGGTTTATCCTCTCAACTCCCTAACGAATCTAAGGAGTCTTATTCAAGGATTTGAAGTGATCTCAGAAATCTAAGAAACCTGAGACATGTTATATCCAATGAAACGACCGTTTGCAGCGTTTATGACAGGAGATTATGGGGATTAACGTGTCTGATGTTCTTTAAAATTTAAAAGGCCACATGGACACCAAATAAGATGTCCTGAGTTCTTTAGAAAATCGTTTAGCCATTCGCCAGAATCAGCTGACTTGGAATTGAACTTCAAGCTTGTTAGAGGCTTACATTGATTCTTGTATAACTTGTCTTTCCTTGAAGACGTCTCCTGCGTAAAATCAAAATTTCCAAGTATTACATCACACATCATGTGAATTGGATCATAGATTGTAAGCAAAATGAGACGAGAATCTGGTAAAATAAAAAAGCTGTTTCTAGGCTGGCTTACGTGGTTATTCGAGGGTAGGCCCATTTCTGTAAGGGATAATCCATCCCTGTTGTTAGATGAAGATATTGGCTGAGAAAAGAGGGGTAAGCCTTGGATATTAATAAAACGGAAACCCTGAAGCGCATTATTTCTGAGGGAAGTTCTTACCAATCACTGTTTTTTAACCATCCGGATGCCATTTATGTGATGGACATCCAAGGAAACTATATTGATGCTAATCCCTCGGTAGAGCGGATATCAGGGTATACACTGGATGACTTGATTCGTATGAATCAGAGTGAGATCTGTCCTCCAGACAGTGAAAATTCACGGAAAGAATATATTAAAGAAGTGCTGGCTGGACGTTCAGTCAGTAATTCCATTACTTTTTATCATAAAGATGGTTCCCTGAAACAGGCAGAGATCACGTATGTGCCTATAACGGAGGGAAACGAAGTTGTAGGAATCTATGGTATTGCCAAAGATGTTACCGATATCCTGGAAGTGCAACGTGAGCTTAAGGAGGCACAGGAGAAATATCAGGTGCTGGCTGACCATGCGCAAGATCTGATTACGACTTGTTCTGCGGATGGAGAGTTGTTATATGTCTCCCCTTCCGTGTACGCCTTGCTCGGTTATAAGCCGGAGGAAGTCACGGGCAAGTCCTTCAAGGATTATTGTTATCCGGGAGACTATCCGGACCCTATGGATCTTTCCAAGATCGGCAATGGCTGCAAGATGCGTGTGTTGCACAAGAAGGGACACTATATCTGGATGGAGACATTGGCGAAACCTGTGGCTGGAGAGCGTGGCAAGAGTGTCCAGATTGTAAGCATCAGCAGGGATATTACCCAGCATAAGGATGCGGACAGACGTCTTCGGGAAAGCCGTCAGCGATACAGATCGTTGTTCGAACATAACCCGGCAGCTGTGTATTCATTGAATCTGGAAGGTAAATACAGCGCAGTGAACAGCAAACTGGTGCAAATGCTGGATATTCCGCGTAATAAGCTTATTGGCCAATCTTTTTATCCAATCTGGATAAATGCGAAGTGCAATACGGCAAACATTATTTTGAAATGGTGAAGCAAGGCGAACCGCAATATTATGAGACACGAATCGTCAATTCAAGTGGTCGAAAGATTGAAGTATCTGTTACGAATGTGCCCATTATTGTGGATAAGGAAATGGTAGGCGTCTATGGGATCGTGTCCGATATTACCGAGCGCAAGGAATATACGGAACGGATTCAGGAGCTTAGCAAGCAACATGAGCTGATTCTCAACACGGTTACGGAAGGAATATTTGGTTTGGATGCGGATGGAATCACCATGTTTATGAACCCTGCAGCAGCTTCGATGTTCGGTTATGAGGCGAAAGAATTCATTGGCAAAAACTCACATCCAATCATCCATCACACCCGTGCAGACGGAAGTCATTTGCCACAAGAAGAGTGCCCGATCCACATGACCGTGTTGGATGGACAGAGACGTTCGATCAAGGAAGATGTGTTCTGGCGTAAAGATGGCAGCAGCTTTCTGGTGCAGTATCAGGTGACGCCGATTATTGAACAGGGACAGATTCAGGGTGCTGTGGTTGTGTTTAATGATGTGACTGGCGAACGTGAAATTGTACGTGCCAAAGAAACAGCTGAGCTGGCAGCTCAGGCCAAGTCAGAATTTCTGTCGATGGTTAGCCATGAGATCCGGACACCGATGAACGGGATCGTGGGGATGACAGAATTGTTGATCGGTACCGATTTATCGGAAGAACAGCGTGAATATGCCGAGATTATTCGAGACAGCGGCGATGCTCTGCTGAACATCCTTAATGATATTTTGGACTTCAGTAAGCTGGAATCCGGAAAAATGGCACTGGCTTATGAACCATTTGCATTACGCAAGATGCTGGAACAGGTTGCCGAGCTGTTTAAACCGCGTGCAGATGAGAAACATCTGGAGATCAGATATCGCCTCAATCCAAGCATCCCTGAGTTCATGGTCGGTGACGCTATACGTATCCGGCAGATTCTGGTGAACTTGGTTGGCAATGCGCTCAAGTTCACAGATCAGGGAAGCATTGATGTTAACGTGGATATTATCAAGGGCAGAAAGCCTGAAGACAGCGTTCTTGATTTTGCGGTGCAAGATACGGGAATTGGCATCCCGGCTGACAAGCTGGATCAGTTGTTTCAGTCCTTCTCTCAACTACACCCGGTGATTAACCGGAAGTATGGTGGTACCGGACTGGGACTGGTCATCTCCAAGCGACTCGTGGAGATCATGGGAGGCAGCATCAGTGTCGAGAGTATAGAAGGGGAGGGCTCAACCTTCCGGTTTGCTGTTCCTGCGGCGAGTGTAGATGCTTCAGCAGAACAGACAGCAAGTCAATTCCATCATGATCGTACACGTCAGAGTGATAAGGTCGCCATGCGTATTCTGGTGGCGGAGGATCATCCGGTGAACCGGAAGATTTTGCGAGAATATCTGGAGAAGCTCGGATACCAGGCAGATGTGTGTACTAATGGCGTGGAGGCAATTGATGCCATCTCTCAGAATGCTTATGATATTGTCCTGATGGATATTCATATGCCTGTGATGGATGGACTGAAGGCGACAGACCTGTTACACCGCCTAATTCCACAGGATCGCATACCTCCAATCATCGCAGTTACAGGCAATGCCAAACGCGAAGATAAGGAAGCTTGTCTGGAGATTGGTATGCGTGACTTCATTAGCAAACCGGTTATGCTGAGTGAGTTGAAGCGGGTGTTACAGCAATGGGGGCCAAGGGACGAACCTCAACTTGCGCCAAATTGAACAACTACTCAAATCAATTTCATAACTCACTAAAATAGATTTCTGTAACTAAATATAGACAAAATGAACCGTTTTTATCTATATCTAGCCTTGATTGAAGCAGCTGAAGGTATTATGAAATTGATTCATCTGGCTGTGAAAAATAATAAACGTAAACACGCCAATAATCCTCCACTGATGGAGTGTTATTGGCGTGTTTGCGTTGGCAGGCTTTTGAAGTTGAGCCGAAGCATACAAAAGTGGAGTAGTATACAAATGGCTTATACCAGTGTCAGACGATTGATGTTACCAGATAGGATTTCACAGGAATTGTTGAATTTCTCACGTTCCGTTGCATCCAGATTCAATTCGATAATCTCCTGAATGCCATTGCCACCGATGATTGCAGGAACACCGACGCAGACGTTGTGTTGCTCGTACTCTCCGTCCAGAATAGCCGATACGGCGATGATCTTGTGTTCGTCATTGAGGATGGAACGAGTGATGTGCGCGAGGGCATTGCCGATTCCGAATTGGGTAGAACCTTTACGGGTAAAGATTTCCCAACCGGCATCCTTCGTTTTGCGTGCAATATCGTCCAGATCCAGATGTTTGAAGCGCTCCTTGTGCTGATCCATGATGTGCATAATCGGTTTGCCACCGATGGTCACATGAGACCAGGCTACGAACTGGGATTCTCCATGCTCCCCGAGGGCATAACCGTGCACACTGCGTGGATCGATGGAGAAGACTTCAGACAGCAGCGTTTTAAGCCTTGAAGAGTCAATGGACGTTCCTGTGCCGATGACATGCTCACGCGGCAGACCAGATAATTTCCATACCATATAAGTTACTATGTCAACCGGATTGGCAGCGACGACAAAAATCCCGTTAAATCCACTTTTCATGATCGGGACCACGATGTCTTTAGCAATCGATTCCGCTTCCTCCAGAATATCCAGCCGTGTCTGTCCTGGCTTGGGATTCGCTCCGGCAGTTAAGACAATAACATCCATATTGCCACAATCCGCGTACGTGCCTGCATATACCTTGGTGCGGTTATGTGTGAAGTCCATACAATGGGAAAAATCCAATGCCTGTGCTACAGCACGGTCATACGTCCGGTCCACCATCATAATTTCCCTGCATATCGATTGATTAATCATGGAATACGCACAACTCGAACCGACAAGACCCGCCCCGATCACCGCTACTTTGCCTGATTTGCCTAACACTGCCGTTCAGCCCCCATTTAGATTGATATTTATCCGTTACTAATGCGTCCTATGTTAAGTATAGTCCTTTATTTTATGCTGGAATGTACTTCTACGTTACATAAGATAACACATGGAAAAGCTGTGCAGCAATGATATCCGCTATCGCGGGAGCGTATTGGAGTAACGGAGTTAACAAAATTGACATGAATAATTCCTAATCATATGATTTGACGGCGTTTGCAACTGTGTCATTCGACATGACAGCATTCATGCTCATTGTCGGAATGGGGGTTATTTGTGCGGATCATATACCTGACAAAACTTCTTAGGAATCCGCAGAAACAGAACAAAACCGCCAAAGGGATCTGCCGAGAAGCTGACGAATACATACGGACAAGCAAAAGATAAGCCATACTTGATCCATGAGACAGGTTGCCCCGATCCGATGACGGTTCCAAAAAAGGAACGCTGAAGCCATAATGTTTTTATCCAAGAATCAATTTCATAACTCACTAAAGGTATTATGAAATTGGTTCCCAAAAGACTTCATTCCGGGAGGGAATTAATGATGATTGAAGAAGCAGGAGCAACGACGGAAACGGCCAAGAGCCTGGGCATAGGTGCCAGTACTCTTCGTAAATATGCGGCGGCACTGGAAGAACAGGGATACCGGTTCGAACGGTCCGCCAACAAATCCAGACTATTCAAGTCCGACGACATCGAGTGCATTGAACGCCTGATGACTGAACTCCGAGAGCATAATCTGCCCCTGGCTGATGCTGTGGTGACTGTATTGGCTCCAGAAGTACCTGTAGCTGCAGTAGAAGTAGATGTACCGGTGATGGGGATTGAAGGTCTGTCAGAGACGGAATGTGCAGCAACATCAATGTCATCCGTATTCCCTGAAGAACCTGAAATAATGGGTAATCTGAGATCCTATGAAGGTCTGGGGCAACTGGTAAGTGAGGTGACTTATGGTGCTGTAGAACAACAGCAGGATGATCGGGTACAGTTGCTGCAACAGCGGGTCGATGAACTGGAGCTGACCCTTCAGCATCTGGCGGAGACACATATGGCGCTCCAGGAACAGATGGAGAAACAGCGCCTGTGGATGAACGAGAAGCTGGAGGAAGAGCGAGATCGCGAACTCGTGACCAACTTGCGCAGCTTCCAGGGAAGAAAACGCAAACCAAAAGGAGTATCCCTGCGTATGTTGTTCGGGTTCCTACCCAAGAAGCATAAGGAAGCTTGAATGACAGGCTCTTGCTCATCGTGATTTTGCATTATGGGCCTGATATAATAAGCTCCATACAACATGAAGACTGGCAGCGGACTGCTCAGTATAGATAAAGACTGAGTGGATCAGGAAGCTGGCGTGGGAGGATCTGTGGAGCTGCGACGAAGTTGGCAAAGATTGCTCGGACTATGGACGGATCGTCCTCGGCGGGAAGGCACGACCATTGCTGAGCGTTATACAATAAAGGAATTGCTGGGTATGGGGAGCTATGGGCTGACATACCTGTGTACAGATGACCAGAATGGCAGGGAAGTGGCGTTGAAGGAGTCCAAACCTAGCAAGGGCAGACTCTCTGCGCACCTGTTGGAGCGGGAGGCGGACGTGATGAGGCGTCTGCATCATCCGGCGATCCCTGATCTATTGGATGTGTTCACATCCGGGAGACGAAGTTATATCGTTACCGAGTATATTCGTGGACAGACGCTGGAAGATTGCATATTTGAGCAAGGTCTTCGATATACGGAGCGGGAATGTCTGGAATTGGCAGGACAACTGCTGGTTCCGGTGGCTCATGTGCATGAGCAGGGATATATTCATGGAGATGTGCGGATTCCCAATGTTATTTTACGTGAAGGGGCGGTACATCTAATTGACTTTGGCCTGGCGAGACGCTTGGGGGAGCCGTTGTTGCCGGAGCTGAAGCGACGTATGCGTGAAGTCCCTGAGCCTGAAGATGAGCGGGCTACACCGGATCATGATTTGCAGGATATCGGCCACTTTCTTCTCTTCATGCTGTATTCGGCTTATGAGCCAGAGAAGGGCCGTGAACCCGCCAGCTGGCAGGAGGAACTTAAGCTTACGCCGGAATTGCACCAGATGCTGGAGCGACTCCTTGGACTCCGTCCAGGTTATGAGGGTGGGGCGACAGAGTTACAGGCGGAGATTGCGAATGTGTTGCTGAAATTACAATGAAATAAGCTCTGTAGGTGGACCTATATTTGTTATCCGTGACCTCTTCGTATGATATCTATAGGGGTCTTTTTCCTTTTTGCTATATAGAAACAAATAAAGGGGTGTTCTGCTGGCCGTAAGTACGGCTAGCGAACACCCCTTTATTACATATTCATTTATTGTAGCGTCTAATAAGCTGGCACGATCATTGCTCTTTAAAAGCAGTCGTGAGAGCAGCTTAGCTGGAGCTGTATTTTCTGCTTTTGTAATACCCGGAGCCACTGCGGCTGTCCCGGTATTTCACATCTGAAGAAGAATAGCGCTTGTAGGAACGCTTGCCTGAAGAACTGCTGTGACGTTTATAGGAGCGCCTGTCCGAGGAGCTGTAACGTTTGCGGTGAGATGAAGATTTGGAATCGATAAGTTTGCCGATAATCTTTTTGAACATGAGCTTTCACCCTTTCGACTTCAACTGTTTTAAGCATATACGTGGCTAGATCAGAAGGGGTTTCGATTTTTTCATGGATAATTGTATTCATTGGATAGGAGCTTGGCGTATAATAGGATGTTGCTGATTGCACGGAATTTTTTATTTTGAGTGTTTAGCGTTACAATAGAGGACAGGATTAGATTTTAACGGACAGGAGTAGTTATTATGATTACATTGAAGACCAAAGAACAGATTGAATATATGAAAAAAGCCGGAGAAATTCTCGCCGCATGCCATAGAGAAATTGCAAAGATGATTCGTCCAGGCATTACGACACAGGAGATCGACCAGTTTGCAGAAGCTTTTATGAAGAAAAATGGCGCTACGCCGGAACAAAAGGGATATAACGGATACCAATATGCGACATGTGCGTCGGTTAATGATGTGATCTGTCACGGGTTTCCGGGAAAATATGCACTGAAAGACGGCGATATCGTTACAATCGACATGGTGGTTAATCTAAATGGCTGGCTGGCGGATTCGGCTTGGTCATATGCTGTAGGTGAAGTGACTCCGGAAGCACAACATCTGCTGGATGTAACCAAAAACTCTCTGTACAAAGGCATTGAACTTGCCGTGGTGGGCAACCGGATCGGAGATATCTCCAATGCGATTCAAGTCTATGCAGAAGGTGAAGGCCTATCGGTTGTGCGTGAGTTTATTGGACACGGCATTGGTGAGAAGATGCATGAGGAACCACAAGTCCCTCACTACGGTCCGCCTCATCGGGGTCCGCGTCTCAAGGAAGGCATGGTTATTACGATCGAACCAATGCTGAATATTGGTACGTTCCGAAGTAAGCTGGATTCAGATGGATGGACTGCTCGTACTATGGATGGAAGTCTGTCTGCCCAGTATGAACATACGATTGCGATTACGGCGGATGGTCCAGTGATTTTGACAGCACAATAATAGCCAAAAGCAGCTACAATGTGACGATATTTGCATATTTCAAGGCGGCCCACGTTTGTGATCCGCCTGTTTCGGTTTAAACTATTAAGAAGTGATAACACAGAGCCAGTGGTAAGTGATCTCAGCTGACAAGGGTTAACCTTGCGTCCACTTGGCAACAAGGAGGTAATTTTGGTGTCTTTAAATAAACAGATCGTACTTGCGTCTCGTCCCGAAGGTGCCCCTTCCAAAGAGAATTTCAACTTCATTGATGCACCTCTTCCTGAACCGGAAGCTGGGCAAGTTCTGGTACGTACATTATATTTGTCGGTCGATCCGTACATGCGGGGCCGCATGAAAGATACAAAGTCCTATGCTGCACCGTACGCGTTAAATGAAGTGATCATGGGTGGAGCCATTGGGCAGGTTGTAGAATCTTCGGAACCCAATCTGCGCAAAGGAGATCTCGTATCCGGTATGTGGGGCTGGCAGCAATATGCCGCAGTGAATACGGGGGATCTGTCGCTGATCGATACGGAAGAAGCACCAATCACCGCTTACCTGGGTGCGCTAGGCCTGACGGGTCTGACGGCTTATTTTGGTATGGAGGACATCGGCAAACCGAAGGACGGCGAAACGGTCGTTGTATCGGGAGCAGCCGGAGCGGTAGGCATGATTGCAGGTCAGATTGGTAAAATTGTGGGAGCACGCGTGGTTGGTATTGCAGGCTCTGATGAGAAATGCGCTTATTTGAAAGAAAAGCTGGGCTTCGACGT
Organism: Paenibacillus sp. OVF10; assembly: GCA_022836915.1. GTDB lineage: Bacteria > Bacillota > Bacilli > Paenibacillales > Paenibacillaceae > Paenibacillus. Next base: position 1,226,074 of record CP094668.1, read on the forward strand.
GGTGTTGAACTACAAGAAGGAGCAGGATATGTCAGCGGCCATTGAACGGGCTTGCCCGGATGGTGTAGATGTCTACTTTGACAATGTGGGCGGTGACATCTCGGATGCAGTCTTGCGCCACATCAATCGGAATGCACGTATTCCGTTATGCGGTCAGATCTCATCCTATAATCTGGAGAAACCGGATATAGGCATGCGTCCACAGACGTTGCTGTTAACAAATACAGCATTAATGAAAGGTTTCCTGCTGGGTGACTATACGAAATCCTTCAAAGAAGGCCGCGCCAAGTTGGCGAAATGGATCCAGGAAGGTCATATCCAGTATGAAGAAAACATTGTGGACGGCTTCGAACAGACGCCGGAAGCATTCATGGGCCTCTTCTCGGGAGATAATCTGGGCAAGCAGCTGGTTAAGGTTGCAGATCCTGAATAGATATTGAATGGTTTACATGTACAAATTAGGTTGAAAACGAAAAGACACGTTCTGCACACCGAGGGTGCAGCAGAACGTGTCTTTTTATCTGTAAATCTGTGCTTGGTCTATGTAGGGTGACTAGTGTTCGGCGACCAGCACTTCTTTGTAGTGTTTGTACATATATACACGCCAGCGTACAATCATGCCAAAAGCCAGCAGGAAAAACAATCCGCCCGTTTGCGGAATACTTACATATCGCTGGATGACTTCATGCAGGATCAGGCGTACGGCCAACAATCCAAGCAAGATAAAAGCAAAGCTGCGAGAACGTGTGGCAAAAATTTCCTCACCTACTCGTTCAAACCGTGTACTGCGAATGAGGGGATAGGAAAAGAGGAACCAGCCCACCAGAAACGCAATGAATGCCCAGAGTAGAGGAACATGAGTCTCAGGTACAACAAACATGAGAAATCCTGTGCTCATGCCGAGCGGAGGAATAAGGATTTTACGAATAGTCACCGGTCTGTGACTGGCTTTCATGCGGATGAAGATGGCAAGCAGTGCCATGACAAGCATGCCCACGGTTGCTCCGATTTGCAGGTAGTACGGACTAATTTGAGCCACGTAGAACTCCCTCTTTCTGGAATAATATGTTATCCGGAGATCCGGAACCCAGTACGAATTGCCGGAATTTTCAGTTCCTATTATATCACAAACGCAGAAAGCCGATAGAAAGCTTAGTGTATCATATACCCGATATGTATTCACAGGGTGTATTTGAAAATTTTGTATTATTGTGCCCGTTGTAAGGCCGTTTATTCGATTAAGGGGAAATCATGCAATGATTGGACAACAATGGATGTATATCAAGCTTATCGGCTCACATCATAGAGGGTGGCTTATGGGTAATACAGATTGGTTAGTACATGTGGTCAGCCTTGTGTGTGCAAGTGTACTAGCTTTTTTGCTGGTTATCTACGGTTACATCTTATGGATGAAATATAGCAGTAGGCGCAGGGAAAAGGTTAAGACAGCACTGATGCAGGAATTACTTTCCGAAGATTCGGTGTTACAGCGGTATTTGGGCCAAGGAGAAGTAAAAGTAGACTTATTGAATATGAGTGGAGATCAACAGAGCGTTTTGCAGCAGCTGTTATTGCAACGGCTTGCTCAAGGTCCGGTAGAGCACGAGACTCTGCGAATTCGTCTGTTATCCTGGCAAGTCTTTGGAAGTTCATACCGGTCGGTTCTGAAGACGGGAAAGTGGAGTGAACGGGTTAACACGTTGTTATATATTGAACAGTTTCATATGATAGAGCTTCTGCCCAGGTTAGAGGATATGCTGCGGGTTACTTCCTGTACGCCGCTTGAACGCTTCATCATTTTGCGCATATATGCCCGAACCGGTTATTTCAGAATCGTGAAGGAATTGTTGCGTGAGCAATATGTATGGTCCGATTCGCAGTATCTGCAGATTCTGCTGTTGCTTACCGATTCATCCTGGACTCGTCTGAAGGATCATTTCAAGGATGTACCTTATCAGGTCCAGTGTAATATCGTCCATGCCATTCGTATTCGGGATGACCAGACGGAGGGTGCTGTTGTTCTACTGGAGAAGCTCATTCTTGGAGAGGATGCGCTGCTGCGTACCCTCGCTTATCAGGCATTGGCTCAAGTGGGCAGAGGGCGTGAAGAGTTGCTGAAGGGGCTATTGCTGGTATGGAACGAATCTGGTGAGGAAAGGCAACGCTCGGAAAGACTAACAGTGACCCGGCTTATGGGTACTGTTCATGCGGATGCTTTTATTCCTAGACTGAAGATAATGATGGGTGATCCTTCTTTTCAGATCCGACAGGAAGCGGCGAATTCTCTTGCCCGGTACGAGCAGGGACTTGAAGAACTCCGGGAAACGGCTGTAAACCATCCGGATAAATATGCAAGGCAGATAGCGGAGGAAACGCTGGAAAGGATGCAGTATGGACGAAAGATGGATTGAGATGTTGCAGAGTTTTGTTTTGGCATGTTACGAGGGGGTATTTATCTATCTGGTGTTAGCGATTGTGATGTGCAGTGTTCTGGTAGTTGCTGCCGCTCGCACATTGATTCGCCAGAGGGATCTGGACCCGCTGCAATATCATGTGATGTTGGATGAAGAACTGGCTCCTGCGGTATCCCTGCTTGTCCCGATGCGTAATAGTGAGAATACGATCATACAGCGAATTAATTGTCTGCTGGATATTCAGTATGCACGCTATGAGGTTATTATCATTAATGATGGATCAGAGGATCGAACAATGCCACGGTTAATAGAAACCTATGATCTAATGCCCATTCGGAGTAAAGTTCATTATTCGGGACTCGGCCAGGAGACGGCTCAGGTTAAATGTGTCTACCAATCCAGGTTGCATCATCGTCTGATTGTGATCGACAAGGAATATGGAGGACGAATGGACTCCCTGAATGCAGGCCTGAATATCTCGCAATATCCTTATATCGCCTCTGTTGGACCCTGGACAGTTCTGGAACGGGATGCATTGGTGAAGATTATGAAACCCGTTATGGATGCTCTCCCAGGAGAAGAGGTCGTTGCTTGTAGTGGACGATTAGATCTCATGGCCCCCAGAAATACGGATCATACAGATTTAACGGATAACAGCACAAGACTTACGGGCAGTACGTTGTATGTAATGCAGACCATTGAATACGTGCGTGCTTTTTGATTAGTGGTGGGGGACTTGTTCGTTACAACATTAATGTGCTTTTATTTACGGCCCAAGTATTCGGTGTATTCAAAAAGAACCGGGTGTTGGAAGTTGGGGGTTACAAGCGCGACGACCAGGTCGCTCACATGGAACTGGTGATGCGGTTACAGAAACATATGAAGCAGATCCGGGAACATGGCCGTATTATATATATTCCCGATCCGATCTGCAGGGTAGAAGTACCCGGTACATGGCGTCAGCTGTGCAGACAGCGTATCGGTTGGCACATGCAGCTTGCAAGCAGTCTATGGACTCAGCGGAGCATGATCTTTAATCCGGCCTATGGCTGGATGGGGATGGTATCCATCCCTTATTTTATTCTGATCGAATTGTTGGGGCCTGTGATGGAACTGGGAGCGATTTTGCTGTTCATTGCAGGCATAGGGCTACAGTTGGTGGATATCAACCTATGCATCATTCTCGCTTTGCTGCTCACGCTCTATGGTTCACTGTTGTCCGCTGGTATGGTAATGTTCGAAGTATGGTGTTCACGCAAAGCGTACACGTCCAGAGCAGTGACGCGTCTGTTATTGTATGCTTGTTCGGAGACGTTCTGGTTCAGACCGCTGAACAATATATTCCGTATGTTTGGCATTTTGCAGGCTATGGGATTGCGGAAGGCAGAGGAAAAGGACAGCAGACATGGATTAGGGTAATCTAACGACCGATCCTGACAATACCTTGGAACAGAGCAAGGAGGAATACGCTTTATGAAAAAAGTTACAGGCCAGCCACGATGTGGACGCTGGCTTGTTTTACAGTGGTATCGGTGGTGCTGGTTGTCCCCTGGATTATGTGGCAATCTCAGGCCCCTGTTCCACTGAACATTATGATTATTGACAAGAGCAGACCGGACTTGTCCTATCAGGGGCACAAGGGATTGGTCTGGCTTTTGAATCAACAGAAGATTGTACAGCACACAGGGGAATACTACTCGTATGAAGAGGATTATTACGGCTATGATCTTCAGGACGGGCTTCCACGAATGAAACAAATGCTGCCTGATGAGGTGACAGACACGGATCTGATCTATTTGACGGCGAATCGCAGTAGTCTGTCTGCACAGAAGAGTGCAGGGAAACAAGGCGGAATCTATGAAGGATTAACGATATATGATGTGCAGAAGATCCGCGAGGCTGCGTATAAAGGGGTAACGATTGTCGCCGAATACAGTGCCTTGGCAAATACGGCTTCGAAGATGACCAGGGAGCAACTGTATCCCAGTTTGGGAGTGAACAGCAGTGGATGGCAAGGGAAAACGGTATCTAATCTGCAAAGTATAGAAGAAGTCCCCCGGTGGGTTCGGGCGAATTATGAGCAGCGGGAGAAGAAGAAATGGTCATATTCCGGAGCGGGTATGCTGCTGATACATATGGATGGACAGGTCATGGTACTGGAGAAAGGTCCGGATGTGAAGACAGGCAATATACAGATTGCATTTACACCGGAAGGCAGCGATTGGAGCGGTATAACCCAGGATATACATTACAATGGCTGGTTCGATATCATTGTGCCGCAACAGAAGAATTCCATACTGGCCTGGTATAAGACGGATTTGACGAAGGCAGGCGAGCAGAAACTGGGGAATGCAGGAATACCCGCGGAGTTTGCTGCACTTGTCCGCTACGATGACTATAATCGATCGTATTACATGGCAGGGTCATTTGGTGAGATGAAGCATTATTCCTTCTGGCGCCGAATCCGGGGATGGGAGGTCGTCCGGTCCAAGCTTACGCCAGATCAGAAAGATATCCCTGACATGTTCTACTGGAAGGTGTACGTGCCAGTGATGAAGCATATTTTGAATGAAGTGCAGGATGGACGGCAGCAATGGCCATAGGGTGGTTGTAAAGAAAAACGTTCGGATGGAGAGCAGGTAGTGAAAGGCCGTTCTTCTGGAGTGAGGACCGGGAGATGTACATATTAGAGAAGCGCGTAGATGTGAGGGGCAGGAGTTTTGAGCGGAGCACGATATGTATCAGGCGGAAATTGAATTGCAATGTGTAATGCGATGCCGCTATGGCATCATGAACTGAAGTAACATATGTAGCAGACTCTAACGAACTTAGCACGTCTTATTCGGCCTAATTTGCTACGTTGGTAGATCTAACGAATCACAGACACGTTAAATGACGGAATATGCTCATTTTGCCTGTCCTACTGCCAGTTTTCTGCGAAATAGGATGTGTGGAGTTCGTTAGATTTTTCTATCCACTCTAATTGGCGTTATAGCGTGTCCTGGGTTCGTTAGATTTTGGCAAGAAGGTGGAACAGCAACGTAAAAAGGACTGCAGAGGATCTGCAGTCCTTTTTCATGATACAACCCGTGCGTACTAGTTTTCGTGAAGATGCCGGAGTCCGTGCAGGAAGGCGGATACGGTCAGACGCAGACTTTCGTCCGGATCAAAGTTCATGCCGAAGCCGCCCTGTGCCTCAATGGAGGCAAATCCATGGCAGAGGCTGCGTAAACCACGAACGGCGTGCAATGCTTCCGCTTCGGTGAGCGGGTAGGGCTGCAAGCTGTGCAGCAGCAACTCCAGCGTGGCTGTGCTGGCCGCGGCGAGCTGTGGCTCCTCGCGGTCCGGGGCATGAAATGAGGCTTCGTACAGCCCGGGGTGCTCGCGGACGAAGCCAATGTATGCCGCAGCGATGGCCTGGATGGCATCGTCGCCTGTGCGGTCAGCGATAGCCTCGGTTAATGCGCGGCTGAGCTGTTGTACGGACATCAGCGCCATTTCCTGGCGAAGCCCGGGAAGTCCGCTGATGTGGTTGTAGAGCGACGGCGAGCGCACATCCAGCCGCTGTGCCAACGCGGCGAGTGTCAGCGCCTGAAAGCCGTCGCTGTCAGCAAGCTGGGCCGCGGCACTGAGCAGAGCGCCGCGATCCAGCCCTTGCCGGGGGCTCATAGTTGCCCCCGGCAAGATCAAACCGCTGCTGTGCATCAGCGGTTGCCGCGCGCATGGCGGCCGCGGGCTGGCGCAGCATCCGTCCGTGGCCTACAGCCAGCACGGACGGTTCCAGCTCCGCCAGACGCTTCGCGCTGGCCAGAGCCGCTTCGCGGTTCCACGTCGCCAGCGCGGGGAACGGGAAGAGCGGGCGCACGCGGCCGGATACGGCAAGGCCGCCTTGCAGCTGGTACGCGTCGCCAGCGATGAGCACGCGGCTGCGCGTATTCATGAAGGCCATATGCCCCGGCGTATGGCCTGGTGAGGCAATGGCGACCAGTGACCCAATATGATCACCGTCATCCAGCAAGTGGTTTGGCTGGGTGCGCACCGCTTTGGGCTTAGGCACCCCGCCGCGTACCGGAGTTTGTGGCTCACCGGGAAGAAGGGAAGTATCACCCGCCAATAGCCGGGCATCCCGTCTGGAGATGAAAACCTCGGCTTGGGGCAGTGCCTCTTTGAGACGATCCAATGCACCAATATGGTCGCTATGCGCGTGAGTCAGAATGATCTTGGTAATGGGCTTTCCAAGGGACTGGGCAGTTGCCAAAATCCCCTTAAAACTGAACGGTATTCCGGCATCAATCAGGGTTAATCCATCTTCCTCTTCGACCAGGTATACGTTCACAGGGAAGAGTCTTGGAAAAAACGTAACTTGAACGACATCATATTCTCGGGTAATGCGCATCGTTGAACCCTCCTTAAAACTAATGGTATTAGTATAATAACTAATGTCATTAGTTTTAGCAATACATGTCGTTCATTTTATTCAAATAAAAAAATTTAAAATAATGATGCACTTTACAAAAAAGCGTTTTCAAATTGAAGATTACCGATTATAATAATCACGTAAGCCCTTTCATATGTCTATCTTATTGGAGCCCTTCGCGTAGCGAAAGGCTCACTTTTTTGTTCTTTTTGGATTAAATGGAAGACGGGATGTTAATCCTAGCTTAATTGTGTTGATGAGCTGTAAGTATTGGTATAACAGGAAAAATTACGTTTGATCTCCATGCTGGGTGAAAGTTGACAAACATAACTGTTATTCATATAATGACAGTTATACTTACCTTGAGTTGGAGTTCATCGGTGTTGTAAGCCGGGAAGGAGTAAGTTATGAACAGCGAATTTACCATAGCGGTGCATTGTCTTGTTTTTCTGTCGATGAGAGATGAGTGTATGGCCAATAGTGAAGATTTGTCCCAGAGTGTGGGTACACACCCGGCCAGAGTCCGTAAGGTACTTAGTGTTCTGCGCAAGCATGGTTACCTGACGACCAAGGAAGGTGCTCATGGTGGGTACTTGCTTAGCCGTCCAAGTGAAGAGATCAAGCTGGGAGAATTGTACAGACTGGTAGCTGGTGGTTCACTCGGTCCCAACTGGTGCTCAGGGGAGTCCGGTTCATCGTGCGTGGTATCTTCCAATATGCAAGATGTGATGGGGAACATATATAACGGAGGCGAAGAGGCGCTCAGCGCTTATTTTGACCGTATATCCATTCAAGATGTGAAAGAGCGCATAGGTCATGGGGAAGCGATAACCTTGTCGCTAAATGGATTGCCTGCAAAGGAGAAGTCCTGACGGAGTCCACAACGAATGGTCCTTCATGACATGGCCTTGGTTTAGTCAGGCATGGTTGGACAAGTTATGGCATTGGCGTGTGCTCCGGTGAAAGATCCATTGATGTTCTCAGGCGATTCCGGGCATAACGTGAACACAGATGGGGAGAGATCGTCTGCGCTGATGTTATTTTCGGAAGGCAAATCCTTGGTAGAGTATACTTCAAGATCACCTTGCGAAAGTAAAAGAAGTATAAACAAATTAGATTCTGGGGAGTGGAACACATGTCAGGCATTGAAAAAATGAAACACTTCGCGTTATTAGCGAACGCCATGCTGTCAAAAAGTACGAAAAAGGATTTGAATTGCCTGAAGCTGATCTCAATGCGATTCTGACAGCAGCTGCGGAAGCACCATCTTCATGGAACCTGCAACACTGGAGATTCCTCGTGATTGAATCCGAAGCAGACAAAGCGAAATTGCTGCCAGTTGCTTACGGTCAAAGTCAGATCGTGGAAAGTTCAGTTACGATTGCTGTTCTTGGAGATTTGGAAGCAAACCGTAACACCGTAATCTACGATCAAGCTGTTGAAGCAGGCGCACTGACTGCTGAGGTTCGTGACGCATTGGTTGGACAGATCAACGGTGCTTACCAAAGCCCGCAGATCGCTCGCGATGAAGCGATCCGCAATGCATCTTTTGCTTCCCAAAATATTATGCTTGCTGCACGCTCCCTGGGTTACGATACATGTCCAATCGGTGGATATAATCCACAAAAACTGATCGAAACATTCAACATTCCTGCACGATTTGTGCCTACGTTGTTGATTACTGTAGGTAAAGCTGCACAGCCAGCTCGCCCGTCAGGACGTTTACCGTTGTCTGAGGTTGTTGTTAAAGGTTCTTTCTAAGTTAGAAAGTTAAATCTGATGATTTTGCATCAGTGATATAAGTATAATACAAACAGCCGCACTTTCCTGTTGAGGGAAGGTGCGGCTGTTTGGCATATTGAGGTTGTATGGAAAAGTCCACTAACGGTGACTCCAATCGAGCGGATTCACCACTCAAGTGAGTTCTTAGCTCCTACCATGAAATGATTACTTCTCAGGTGTTTCCGGGATTTGTGGTGCATGGAACGATTCCATGTACTCGATTGCGTTAAACATCATCACTGCTGCTTCAGCGCGAGTAATCGTTTGTTTGGGATTGAAGTTTCCGTCGGCATCCAGTTCATTGATTTTGAGAACGAGTGAACGCTGAATGGCACCTTGATACTCTGGCGTAAGTTCCTGTTCGTCGGTAATGTCCACAGGTTTGATATTAATCATCGGCAGACCGCCTTTGGCCTCGATGCCTTGCATCAGGAACAGTGTGAATTGTTCACGAGTAAGCGGTTTGGACGGATCGATATCCTGTGACATCTGAATGCCATTATATTGTGCGCGGATAAATGCATCACTGTACCAAACGCCATCTTTTACATGAGAGAAGTGGTCACTTGGTAGCGGCTGTTTGATAAAACGGATCGTGTCCAGATTCAGATTCAGTCCGTCCGCAATCAGTTGAATACCCTGAGCGGTATTTAACTCCAGTTCAGGTTTGAACAAGCTGTCACTCACACCTTTGATGAATCCATCCTGATGGAGAGATTCGATTTTGTCTGCTCCTGCGATACCTTGAATATCCGTGAATTGGGCCTGCGCAGCGTTGATCGGGCCTGCACTTAGAGACAGCGTGAGCAGAGCTCCCGCAGTTAATGTAGCTAGTATATTTTTTTCATGATAGGTTCGCCTCACTTTTCCAGGGAAGATCCCTTTATATAAAAGTTATTTGCCCCTATAGACGACCCTTCTGTTCAAAAGGTTGCTGCAATTTTCCAACTGAATTCATAATCATTTAGAAAGGGCTAAGTGAAGGCACTGCCTCTAACCTTTGGATTTATTTCGATAATCTGTGGGTGAACGTCCCATCATTTTGCTGAACAGACGGGAGAAGTAGTACGGGTCTTTGAATCCAAGCTCGGAACTGATCTGCTTCACGGTCCAATCGGTAAAATCCAGATAGCGGCAGGAATGCTGAATCTTAAGCCGTAGGAAATAATCGATGGGCGAATGCCCCGTAGCTTGCTTGAATAACTGAGAGTAATGAGGGACAGACAGTCGCGCGTGAGACGCCAGTTCCTTGAGGGTGATTCCATTCTCCAGGTGCTCCAGCATATATTGAACGGATTGTTCAGCCGCACGTTTGCTGCTCACGATCCCACCATCTGTTCCTGTCGTCTCCGGTCCATAAGCGAGCATACCAAGCATATAACCGATAATCTGGGAGGCATACGTCATCGTCTGCATGGAGTAACCTGTCTCTAGCGCGCCGTAACATTCATGAAAAAGCTCAAGCCATTTTTGAGCCTTGGCCGGTGGCATGGTAGTAATATGATGAGTTAACAATGGTTCTATGTAGGATAAAACGTGTTCCCCGCGCAGATGAATCCAGAAGATGCTCCATGGTTCAGCTGTGTTGGCACCATACACATGAGGAACATGTGCAGGCAATATGACAAGGTTTCCCGGGCGGACATCATATGTCTTGCTGCCATCCATCGTATACCAGCCTGTACCTTGGGCACAGTACATCAGAATGTGTGACTCACAACCACCGGGACGGTCTCGGTAATGATGCTCCGCTTCGTGAAAATAACCGATATCGGTAACATATAGTCCGGACGTGACTGGATAAGCTGCGGTTTCTTGCAGCAGTGAGTCTGGAAGCACAATGAGTTTTTGCATACGAAATCCGTCAGATTTACGCTGTAGGGGTGGTCTGTTGTTAGGTCTCATACTTTGTATTATGGTGAGAGGGGATAAGGGAGTCAATGACGGATATGAGAGCGCTCACCGGGGTTGTTATCGATTTAGAAAGCCACGTTACAGGAAGTGAAGCAGTTGCCTGTGAATTGGGTAAGTACATATCAGTGGGAAGAATCAGAACAGTGAATATACAGGATAAGGGAGAGATTAGATATGGAACCAGTCACAACTCAGGAAACACTTTTCTATACAGGTACGTATGCGTCAGCGGATGAACCAGGAATATTCCTATGTGCGTTGAATGCGGATACAGGAGAGATGCGAATCGTCAATCACATGGATGGCGTGGATAATCCGTCTTATCTGGCACTATGCCCGGATGGAAACTGTCTGTATGTGGCGAGTGAGACGGACGAGGGAGAGGTGTTGGTTTATCGCAGAGATGCGGCAACGAGGGAGCTGCACTTGATGGATCGAAAACAGACCAGAGGGGCTTCTCCATGTTATGTGTCTGTCTCCACGGATGGTCAGTGGGTGTTCTCATCCAACTATAGCAGCGGCAGTGTCAATGTATTTCCTGTTGGCGATCAGGGGACGCTTGGTGAGATGAGTGCATGGGTGGAGCACACGGGAAGTGGAATCAACGAAGAACGCCAGGAAGGGCCGCATGCACACTCCATTCAACCAGATCCTTCCGGGCAGTATGCTGTCGTATGTGACCTCGGTCTGGATCAGATCATTGTGTATCGGTTGGAAGAGGGACGTCTGGTTACCCATCGTGAGATGGATCAGCCACCGGGCGCAGGGCCAAGACATCTTGTGTTCCATCCCAACTCGAAGTGGGCTTATGTGATCAACGAATTGGACAACACGGTCACGGCATTCCTGTACGATGAGCGCAGAGGGGAGTTCACTACGGTGCAGCACATTTCCACACTTCCAGAAGGGCATAAAGGAGAGGGTACGGCTGCAGATATTCGTGTATCTCCATGTGGACGTTTCCTGTATGCATCCAATCGGGGAGATGACAGCATCGTACTCTATCATATTGATCAGGAGAGCGGCGAGTTGGAAGCCGTAGAGTGGACATCCACGATTGGGCAGACACCACGTAACTTTAATATTTTGCCAGGCGGGCTTCTGGTCGTGGCGAATCAGGACAGCAATAACCTCGTAGGTTTCCAGATCAGCGAAGAAGACGGACGTCTGACGCATAACGGGTTCAAGCTGGAACTGCCTCGTCCGGTATGTATTGCGCCTGTAGTATAAGATGTAATACGGTGAAGTGAAAGTGGAATATTACATCTGAAAAGTGGTCTATAAGCTGTGAAATCATGGAGAAACACATGGTTTTACAGCTTTTTTAGGCTAACATGGGAATCGTCCCATATCCGTGAGTCAGTTGATTGCGATTCCAGTCGACTGAAGCAATTCGAAGAACGGGCAACGGCTAGCCGAAGGAGAAATCCTTTGGCGTTTTTCATATGCCAACCATCCAATTACTAAATTAGACCTATAGATGGAATTATATGTTTAATTTAAAATAAATGTATTAAAGCGCTTACATAAAAAGATGGCGCTACAAGGGCATCGGGCTTACCAATACAATTGGGGAGGCAATTGTTTATGGGGAATCGATCATCATTGTGGAAGCGCACATTACGTACAGCGGGAGTATCTCTGCTGAGTTCCGCGCTACTGGTTACTTCGCTTGGATTGGGCAACACGCCGGTAACACATGCAGCAGGTGCAAGACAGATGGAATATCTGGATCGTGGTGTGGTGGCTGTGAAGACCGGGACAGGTGTGTTTGTCAGCTGGCGGCTTCTGGGAACGGAAGGATCGAATGTATCGTTTAATGTCTATCGGGATGGAACCAAGGTGAACGCTACGCCCATAACAAACAGCACCAACCTTCAGGATGCAAGCGGGACAAGCAGTTCCAAATACACGGTTCGCGCTGTAGTGAGTGGAACGGAGCAGGCTGCTTCAGCAGCAGCGAGCGTATGGGGCAACAATTATCTGTCCGTACCGCTTAGTGTACCCGCAGGTGGGACAACGCCTGATGGAGTAGCCTACACTTACAGTGCCAACGATGCCAGTGCAGGTGACCTGGATGGTGATGGTGAGTATGAATTGATCGTGAAGTGGGACCCTTCCAACTCCAAGGATAACTCCCAGAGTGGTTATACCGGGGAAGTGTTTATCGATGCCTACAAATTAAATGGAACACGCCTCTGGCGAATTAGTCTGGGCAAAAATATCCGTGCCGGCGCTCACTACACCCAGTTCATGGTGTATGATCTCGACGGTGACGGTAAAGCCGAGGTTGCGATGAAAACAGCCGATGGCACCAAGGATGGCACCGGCGTGGTCATCGGTGATGCCAGCAAGGATTACCGCAATTCCAGCGGTTATGTATTATCTGGCCCCGAATTCCTGACGGTTTTCAATGGGCAGACCGGCAAAGCACTCTCCACGGTGAACTACGAACCGGCGCGCGGCAATGTGTCCGACTGGGGAGATAACTACGGCAACCGGGTGGACCGATTCCTTGCTGCCATTGCTTATCTGGATGGAGAGCGCCCAAGTCTGGTCATGGCGCGTGGGTATTATACGCGCACAGTGCTGGTGGCTTATAACTGGCGGAATGGACAGCTAACCAAACAATGGACGTTTGATTCCAATACCTCAGGTAACTCGGGTTATGCCGGGCAGGGCAATCATAATCTAAGTGTGGCGGACGTGGATGGAGATGGGAAAGACGAGATCGTTTATGGTGCCATGGCGGTGGACGATAACGGCAAAGGATTGTACACGACAGGACTTCATCATGGCGACGCTATGCATCTGAGTGATCTGGACCCGGACCGCCCTGGACTTGAGGTATTTCAGGTCCATGAGACACCGTCCAATGCCGGAGTGGAATTCCGTGATGCAGGTACAGGCCAGTTAATCTGGGAGTCAAAACAACAAAGGATATTGGACGCGGCATGGCGGCAGATATCGATCCGAGATATAAAGGTGCCGAAGTATGGGCAGACGGCAGTCTGTACACAGCCAAAGGGCAAAAACTCGGGACAACCCTGCCTTCCTCCACGAATTTTGGAATCTGGTGGGATGGTGATCTGCTCCGCGAACTGCTGGACAGCAACCGAATCGACAAGTGGAATTATGCCAACAGCACAACGATGAACCTGCTCACCGCATCCGGCGTTTCTTCGAACAACGGAACCAAGTCTACGCCGAATCTGCAGGCCGACCTGTTCGGGGACTGGAGAGAGGAAGTGGTATGGCGGACCAATGACAGCTCAGCGCTGCGGATCTATACCACAACAGCAGTTACGGACAAACGCATCTATACGCTGATGCATGATCCGGTGTACCGTCTTGGCGTCGCTTGGCAAAATGTAGCCTACAATCAACCGCCACACACCGGCTTTTATCTGGGGGAAGGCATGAACACACCACCGGTACCCAATATCCGGTATGCGGGCAGATGAGGAATGGACAAGATGTGACCGTCCAATTCTGTGTATGTTTACAATAGCCAGCGAAGCAAAGGATTTGCTGAAGGGAACAACGGACGATGGTTCGTTGTTCCTCTTTTTTGCCAATAGCCCAGAAATACGGTAAAAATCGGAAAAAACGTTTGACAGGTATATAGACTGCCTTTATTATACGTATATAACTTACTAAACAGGTAGGAATAATAAAAATGAATCTGTTTTCATTGTGAAAACGGTCATTTTACAGACAGATGCAACCATGCAACCTGAACAGAATAACGTTCTCACCGTATAGACGGAGGAACACCGCAGCGCATCCTTTCCGGATGAAAGCATACACGGCCTAGGGCCGGCATGACTTTATGGGGAGAAGTGCGCGGGGGTTCCTCCGTCTTCTTGTTTTTTACGGGGCGTTCGATCCTGTTCAGCCGGCCTGAGGTAGTCATGCAGATCTATATCGGGGGAGTATTATTCATGAAAAAGAGAATTCATAAGGGTATTTTGGTTGGTCTGGCACTGGTATTAACAGGAGTTCTGGCAGCATGCGGATCGGATAGCGGCGGGTCCAGTGCGGCAGGAACATCGGGGGAGCGGAAGGCGGCACAGAAGGGCCCAAGGCCATCGAACTGCTGAATGTTTCCTATGATCCAACGCGGGAACTCTATGAACAATATAACAAAGCGTTTGCGGCGCATTGGTTGAAAGAGAAAGGCCAGGAAGTGACCATCAAGCAATCCCATGGGGGATCGGGCAAACAGAGTCGTTCTGTTATTGACGGACTGGATGCAGACGTGGTGACGCTGGCATTGGGATACGATATTGATGCGATTGAAGATAAAGGTCTGATTAACGAAGGTTGGCAGGATAAATACGAGCATAACAGCGCTCCGTATACCTCTACGATTGTATTCCTTGTGCGTAAGGGTAATCCAAAAGGCATCAAGGACTGGGATGATCTGATCAAAGGGGATACGCAAGTCATCACACCGAATCCCAAAACGTCCGGCGGGGCGCGCTGGAACTATCTGGCGGCATGGGGATATGCCCTTAAGCATAATAACAATGATGAAGAGAAAGCGAAGGAATTTGTTGGTGAATTGTTCAAACATGCGCCTGTGCTGGATTCGGGTGCTCGCGGGTCTACGACAACGTTTGTTGAACGTGGCATTGGGGATGTGCTTCTTGCTTGGGAAAATGAAGCTTTCCTATCGGTAAAAGAGTTGGGTCCGGACAAATTCGATATTGTCGTGCCTTCGGTTAGTATCTTGGCTGAACCACCCGTTGCAATTGTGGACAAAAATGCAGACAAAAAGGAAGCCGCGACGTGGCGGATGCCTATCTGAAATATTTGTACAGTGAAGAGGGACAGACGATTGCGGCTGAAAATTATTACCGCCCAACGCTGGACAGCGTGGAGGAAAAATTCAAGGATCAGTTCCCGGCGCTTGAACTGTTCACGTTGAAAGATGTGTTCGGCACATGGCGGGATACTCAGGCCAAACATTTCAATGACGGTGGTATCTTCGACCAGATTTATGTTCCAGGCAGCTAAGGTTGCTCTGTTCAATGACCACCCGATCAATCGCGCTGTAAGCGGCCAACCAGCCTTACCGGCTGAAGGCAGAGAGGATGAACGTGCATGAGCAAGGTGATGGTGGCGCGGAGACGCACATTGCCGGGATTTGGATTAACGATGGGTTACAGTGTGTTCTACCTGAGCCTGGTTGTACTTATTCCACTGGCTGCGCTGTTGTTTAACTCAACAGGGCTGACGTGGGCAACCATGATTGAGGTTGCGACCAATCCCAGGGTGCTGGCCTCCTTCCAGGTCAGCTTTCTGACCGCAGGTGCAGCGGCCCTGATTGATCTCGTGCTGGGGTTACTCCTGGCATGGGTGCTTGTTCGGTATGAGTTTCCTGGCAAAAGGCTGTTTGATGCGGTCATTGATCTGCCTTTTGCCTTGCCAACAGCGGTAGCAGGGGTTGCCCTTACGGCGATCTATGCCGGCAATGGCTGGATTGGGCAGTTTGTAGAGCCTTTGGGCATTAAACTGGCCTATTCACAGGCCGGGATTACACTGGCGCTGATGTTTATCGGAATTCCGTTTGTAGTTCGGACGGTGCAACCGGTGTTGGAGGAGCTGGAGGCTGAGGTGGAAGAGGCGGCTGCCACACTGGGAGCAGGAAGATGGCGGATATTCCGTACCATTCTGCTGCCGGATCTGATTCCGCCACTGCTGACCGGGTTTGCTCTGGCTTTTGCCCGGGGCATTGGTGAATATGGCTCCGTTGTATTTATCTCAGGTAATATGCCGATGAAAACGGAAATTGCCCCCTTGCTGATCATGGCCAAGCTGGAGCAGTTCGATTATGCAGGCGCTACAGCTGTAGCTCTGCTGTTGCTACTGGTTTCTTTCATCCTGCTGCTGATTATTAATTCCTTGCAACGTTGGAGCCGGAAGGCGGGCAGGGCATGAGAATGAAACATGATGCAATAAGGATATTAGAAGAAGTCACTCACCCAAACCAAAGGAGGTGCAGCATATGGCGGGTTCTGTCCCACTGAGCCCTGTTCCACCCGTACGAGCTGGCCGCGGAACGAACCGTGCAACAACGGAAGCTCCATGGGTCAAATGGTTATTGATTGGACTGGCAAGCCTGGTACTCATATGGCTGCTTATTTTGCCACTGGCCATTGTGCTCATGGAGGCGTTGAAGCAGGGCTGGGGTGTGTACATCGCGGCTCTTACCGAGCCGGATGCCATGTCTGCACTGAAACTCACGTTATTGGTTGCGGCGATTACAGTGCCGCTGAATACGATATTTGGTGTGGCTGCTGCATGGGTCATTACCAAGTTCCAGTTCAAGGGCAAGGGACTCATGATCACCCTAATTGATCTTCCCTTTTCGATCTCGCCTGTGGTTGGCGGGTTGATTTTTGTACTGGTCTTTGGTTCGAATGGGTGGTTTGGGCCGTGGCTGTCCGAGCATGATATCAAAATCATTTTTGCGCTGCCAGGTATTGTCATTGCAACACTGTTTATTACCTTCCCCTTTGTAGCCAGGGAGTTAATTCCACTAATGGAGGACCAGGGAACCCGGGAAGAGGAAGCCGCGGTTACGCTGGGTGCTTCCGGGTGGCGAATCTTCTGGAGTGTAACCTTGCCCAACATCAAATGGGGGCTGCTGTACGGCATTATTCTGTGTAATGCCCGTGCTATGGGTGAGTTCGGAGCGGTATCTGTGGTGTCCGGACATATCCGCGGAGAGACCAATACGCTGCCGCTACATGTGGAGATTTTGTATAACGAGTATCAATTCTCAGCTTCGTTTGCCGTAGCTTCCCTGCTCCTGATTCTGGCTCTCGCCACGTTGCTGCTCAAGAGCTGGCTTGGACACAAAGCCGTTTCAGAAAAGTGATGATGAGAAGAAGAAATTACAGATTGACAGCTACTGGAAGCCCTGCTAATGTATAAACCAAGTATATGGGTTGGATAAGAATGAATTATAAATCCGTTGGATGACAGCGTACTTAGGAATATGGCGGGCAGTAGCCCGAGAAGAGGAGGCGGCTCTATGGCTAAGCCGTTAAAAGTGGATGAGGTATGGTTGGACCGAATTGCCGGACAGCTGAATGACATGGAGTTTGGTTCTTTGCACATCGTGGTGCACGAAGGTCAGATTGTGCAGATGGAGAGGACCGAACGCAAGCGTTTTGAGAACACGCCCTCAGGCAGCGCCTCCAAATCCGGAAGCACGGCACGAAGCAGTTCAGCCCGTTCACTGCGCGGATCAAATGCGAGTGCAAAGGGATAGAGAGTTCTGTTGTGTCAGGGAAGGATTGGTGTATAGGAATACACATGTATAATCCAGAAATTCATGGGAAATGTATGTTTTACACTGTCCTACCTATTGCGCACGACTTGTTTCCTTATGCTCCTTATACCAATGATTTGCTTCAAGCAGCACCTGTTGCCCACCTGCATCCTTAAATTCTTTCACAAAAGTATCGAAATACCCCACCGGCTGATCGCCTGTGATGATGGAGATATACGCTCTGTCTCTCATGCGAATCAGCTCAGATGAATATTGAATCAGGGCAGGGGTTGCAACCTCCAGGCGATTATAGATACCATTCTCCGTCAACCCTGCAGATGCAGCCCACTGTTCACGTTTGTCCGAGGGTACACCTGGAACCGTCATGCCAATACTTGAGCCGATCATATTCGTATAATTCTCCATTCGGTTGTATGGATAAAGTAAGTAGAACGAGCTTGAAGCATCGGCGCTCCAATTCCAGTGTTTTCCTGAAAGGCCATACTCCATTTTGATCTGCTCCACTGGATCGGGGTTGGCACTTACATAATCGAGGATCTCCAGAATTTTCTCCAGTTTTCCCGGCTCCTTTGCAGCCTCAGCACCTATAGCAATAAAATTCATCAGCAGATTGTTCCCTTTTGAACCGCTACGTCCATCTGGACCAATAACGGGAGAACCAAATACAACCTCTGCAGTTGCGTTCTTCTGTAGCAGCTCATTCACATTGAACGAGGCTCCCACGGGAGTTTCTTGGCCATTTTCATTCAGGACACTGTAATCTCCCTCTTGATTCCAATGATAGTAGTTGCCCATTGAGGTCATCCCTATTTTTCCATTAATAAAAGCATGGGATAGATGTTTATAACCGCCTTTATTTTCGCCGGTTATGAACTCAGGGTCGATAATCCCGTCCCGATACCACTTTTGCATATAAGCCAATGCTTTTTTCATCTCAGGCTCCAAAGCACCGATCACAAGTTGGTTGTTTTTTTCATTAAAATACAGTTGCTCGGTGAAAACGGACTGTCCAAAGGCACCAAACACGACATTTAAGCCCTCTCTAGATAGGCCATACGTATCTTGTTTACCATTTCCGTCTGGATCATCTTTGGCAAAAGCATACATAACCGTTTCAAATTCATCTAATGTCTTTGGCACCTCCAGACCAAGCTGCTTAAGCCAGTCCTCTCGGTATACAACAGGGGTTCGATAGATGTTGGTCTGATTAATGGCCGGAATTCCATATAAGGAGCCGTTTATTTTTCCATACTCTAGGTAACGTGAATCATAATCGCGAATTCGCTGTACGATATTTGGCGCATATTGTTCAAGGACTTCCGGGAGATTTCCCCTAAGACCCCTTGCATTTGATACTTAAGCAGATCATGCGGTTGTCTGATCCGGAACAGATCGGGTATTTTCCCTTGAGCAAGCTTCAGATCAAGCAGTTCCTCGTACCGCTTGTTCTCAAGATTCCACACCTTCAGATCGACATCAAACCTATCCTCAATATATGCAATCATTTCCGCGTCCTCAGGAACAGGGATATTTTGATGCATGGTCCAGGATATCGTATACTGCGGTGCTGTCTCCTTCTCAGCGCTTGCCAAATGGCCCTGCTGTTGCACTTGTGCTGTTTCTCTTCCTAAAAAGGTACACCCACTTGTAAATACGAGAAGGAGGAGCATTGCGGAATATAGACATAACTTTCTTGAAAGGTTAAGGTTCATAGCAGCTCCTTTACTAATTTTAAATTCTATATAGGTTCAATTTAACATTTACACAAAAACGGAGAGGACAGAGAGAACCTGAAGAAGCGAAGCTACAAGTTTTCTGTAAGAAAACTACTTCGAAAGCATACGCTATTCCCGGATTTTCCCTTTTAGAAAAGGGATCGAAAAAATCTGGGAATAACAGCGATCGGAAGGTTGTTCTGTCATCGGAGTGTCCGTGTAAATATTCCTAATTGACCCTATATAGATCCCTGCTCCATTAGACTGCGCATGAAGTTTTTTGGCGTACAGCCGTGAATTTCTTTGAACTTTTTAATGAAATAAGCAGGGGTACGGTAACCAACCGTACTTGCGACCTGCTCAACCGTAATTTCGCGTTGTGTCATCAGTTCCCGTGCGCGTTCCATTCTCTGATTCGTAACATATTCGGAATAAACAATCCCGGTCTCTTCCTTGAAAAGTTTACTCAGATATTTAGGGCTGATGAATACTTGCTCTGAGACATGATCCAGCGTGAGATCGCCTGATAAGTGCTCGTGAATATAGGCTTTGACAGCCGAGATGGTATCCACACTTCGTACCTCGCTTCGCTTCTCCATCTGCATCACAAATTCGGTCACGAGATGAATCATCCATTCCGAGTATCGGTTGATATTGTAGAACAATGAAAATTGCTTGTACATATTCAATGAACTCGCCTCGGTGGGTTGCAGGCGCACCTGATTAATACACTCAGCGTAAATAGATACCGTTTTTAATAAGATGATCCGACTGTATTCGGCTGAATAGGAGTCTTCCTTTAGTGCCGCGACCAATTCCTGAATGGCCTGAACCGTACCTTGCACATCCCGAGTCTGCAATTTCTTTTCAAAGTTTACGAGGTATGACTCCGGGATCTCCAAACTGCTGGCTTCCCTGTTCAGAAGATTAAGATCCTGAATGGCAGACTGCTCGGGAAAGAAGTAGCTGTATCGAATCAGGGTATTCGCCTGATGATAGCTTGTGTGAATCTTCGTGAAGTGCTCTACCCATCCGCCTAACGATAGTACAAATTCCAGACCAAATCTGCTGCTCGCTTCAGCGTGAATAAAGTCTACAATGTGATCAGAGAGCGGTTCTTCGGGTTGGTTGGTACAGATGATTACTGCTATTTTGTGATCCTGCAATTCCTCTGCCAGCAGTTGAGTTCCATCCATTTCTGCGATCTCCAGTTGCTGGATCATCGTATACAACGTATGCTGCAACTGTCGTGGCTGCAGATCCTTCCACTTCTCATTGACAGGGTCAATGACGATGCAACGGAAGCGAGAGTAGTCCATTGAAATGTGAATAGACTGGAGCTGTTCCGTAAGTTCCTCGGGTGTAAATCGATTATTTAACATATTGAGCATGATACTATGCTTAATCATTCTGTGATTGCCCTGTAAAGTTTCTTCAAGACTATCAACTTTATTGGACAGACTGTTAAACGTTGTATCGATGAACCGATATTCGTCCTGCTTTAAGCTGGTTGGGCTATCCATCCGGCTCTTGATGTTATTCATGATTCGTTTAAGAGGACTATAGTTGGCCCTGGTAAAGATGGACGACATCGCTATTCCAACCGCAACAGCCAATAAACCGAGAAGAACCGAAATCTCCTTCAAGCTATCCAATTTATAATAGAAGCTTTCATTAGGTGTGGTTGTGTAGATTCTCCATGCATTTCCTTTAAATTGATCTTGGGTAACGACATGAGAGTCATAGTTAAATACAGGTGTGAAGCTCTCATCTGAAGTATGAAAGGTGAGCAGCGACTGCGTCAGATTCTCCTCCGTGGAGCTACCTATCAACGTTTTGTCCGCGGCAGATATGACGGTTCCGTCCTGATCGATGATTAATGTATTTGAATAGTCAGCAGGGAGCATATTTTTAATGATCTGACTGATCGCTGATTCTTTGATATCAATCGCAATCATGGCCTTACTGTCTTGTCCAGACGATTGAAACGGGTAACTATGGACATAGGAAATTAGAGGACTCATCTTGCCTTGTTCCCGTGATTCGATATAGACATCCTGAGGCACCATGCGAGTCTTCATCCATAAGGAGCTTTCTGGAGTCTCTTTCATCGCAGCAATCCAATCCGTCGTATGATCCACACTCGAAGGCGTGTCCTCATAGAGCACTAGCCCATATACAGATGAGACGATGAAGTGGTTCTTCGTATCGTACACATGAATAGCTTCAATGAGATCGGAATAATTTTGCACCATATTTTTGAGGGACTGTTCGATGTCCAGGATTTTGCTATGGTTTCCTTTTAAGCTATCTAGATCGATACTAGCGGCGTTACCGAGTGCCAGGGACAGATAGACCTGATTCACCTTCTGGATAACGGAGCTCTCAATAGTATTGACAGTGCTTTTCAGTGACAGCTGATTATTGATTCGAATCTCTTTGCTGTATTGATGGGAGAAGAAGAGGTATAGAATGGAGCCGAAAAGAAGCGCAATGACAAGAACGACAGCAAGGTAGGAAAGAACCATCTTGGATCTTACAGTTTGAAATGGCTTATGCATTCTTTTTCCCCCTTCATGTCTCTTTTCTAAACAACTTCATCATTATATAGCAGGCCGAGGACTAGAAATCATGTTGATCGAAATTTAACAAACTCCCACTCCATAATTTACTTTCAGTTAATAAAGCGTTTACAAAAGTAGGTATTTTAATTGATAAATGTAGTATCTAGCTCCATTTTTCTTGACATATAAGCTCCGGAACGTACGATTTTGATATAAAACGGAATTTGTTCTATAGATGCGAAACGCTCCCTAATGCTACAGTAACGGCAGATCAGACATCTGTATAGAGTCTTTCTTACTCATTTGCAGATGCAGAAGCAAAAAATAATTTACCATAACAGGAGCGTGTATTTGCAAGCCATGAGAAAACCACTTAAAAAGTCACTGGCATTACTTCTAATGTTGTCTATGGTAGGTCCGACATTTGCAGAGAAGAGTTTTGCAGCCGATCAGAAGATTCAGTTCTCTGATATTAAGGGACACTGGGCGGAAGCGAATATTCAAGCATGGGGGGATGAAGGATTAATTCGAGGTTACCTGGATCGTTCATTTAAACCGAACACGTATATTACCAGAGCAGAATTTATGAATTTGGTAAACGGTGCTTTTGGATATTCCGGACAAGCTAAAATTACCTTTAACGATGTGTCTGAGAGTGCATGGTATTACGAAGCCATTTCTATTGCAAATGCGAATGGATATATAGATGGATACACCGATGGCACAATGAAGCCGCAAGATCCGATCACCCGTCAAGAAGCAGCTAAAGTGATCGCTGGCATTTTGAATCTGGAGTTAAATGAAACAGCAGCAAATGTATTTAGCGATTCATCGTCTATTGCGGCGTGGAGCAAGGGAGCTGTAGGTGGAGCGGCAGCAGCGAAAATTATCTCTGGTTATGCAGACGGAAGCTTCAAACCGCTTAATTCCATTACTCGTGCCGAAGCAGTGTCTGCGCTCGTTAAGGCGGTGGAAACAGATGCTACTACAGCTGTCAAACCAGCTAAGCCAAAAGGAACGGCAACCGTATTGAATGTTAATCCTCCAGCAGATGAAGCTCGGTTGTCCGCCGTGAAGCACGGAGCCAATGCCGGAGACGACACCTTGAAAAATATTGCGGAAACCAATCCGTTTATTGATATTTTGGACGGTTTTGATCAAGTATGGTCCATGAACCAAGCGGATTGGAGAGATGGAACAGCGGCAACTAAAATTGGAGCTGACGGAAAAAATGCAAAGTATGGAGATGGACCGTCCCCATATTATGACGGCTTTAAAAACGATCCAACCGTAGCTGTCGCTGATCAGAAAACATATGCAAATGAAGAGATCCGAAACAAAGCGACTTGGGAAGCCAATATCAAATATGTAGAAAAGGTCACGCAAAATCGCACGGCTGAAGAGACATTGGCAGCTTATTATGATGACCAAAGAGATAAGATCTATAGCGTGATGGAGGGCTTTGGTCCGTTGGCTAACACGTATGTAGATATCATCAAGCCAAAGACAAACGTCGAACGAACGGTGGACGAGATGAATGTGGTCTTGACCGAGGAAACAGTGGAAGATGAAAGCCAAGGCATTGGAGATTGGGAAGCAAAGACGGAACTTTCAGACTTGGTCCATTTAGTTGATCTGGTTCGATTCAAAATTCCTGCCTCATCTAATCCCTCTAAATATTTCTACTCTTCCCCTAGACCGTGGAGAATGAATTCCAATGGAGAAGTGAAAGAAGTTGTTGACAGCAAGGGACTGCCTGTATGGGAAACCTTGGGCGAAGGTGAGAAAAAGAAGTACCTTTGGCTTCAGGCGGCACCAAATCAACAGGAGAAAAACATTACCAGCAATACGAAACCAACGTTAAGCTTATTCCTGCGTTAACTTATGTCAAACGAATCGCTGAGGATGGAAGAGGAAAAGATGGTGGATTTCCGAGCGGACATACCAGTGCAGCTTACTTATCCGTATTTCCTTTGGCATACGCTACACCAGAACGATTCACTGAATTGTTAACGAGAGCAGCTCAGTTGGGCGAGAATCGAATCGTAACGGGGATGCACTCACCGCTTGATGTTATAGGAGGAAGAATACAATCCACAGCCATGGCTGCATATGCACTTAATCAGGCTGAGAATAAAGATGTGTTAGAGAAAGGTTATGAGAATGCAGGAGAAGTATTTGGAGCTGCAGCCAAGGAAAAAATATGAGTCTGTATGAGTATGCACATACCGTAACAGAGGATTACACGTTCAAGAGTGCTTACGATGAACACAAATGGGAAGATCATGATGCCAATAAAGCCTTCTATAGAGAAAAGATGACTTACGGTCTGCCACAAACAGGAACCAAAGGTTTGGCTCCAGTTGTCCCGCAAGGAGCAGAAGCCCTGTTGGAAACACGTCAACCGTATTTAACAGATGAGCAACGCAGACAAGTATTGTATACAACATCCATTGACTCTGGATATCCTGTACTGGATGAATCCAAGGGCTGGGGTAGAATTGATCTGGTCACGGCTGCGGATGGATACGGTGCATTCTTGAACAATGTAACTGTGGATATGGACGCTTCCAAAGGGCGCTTCAATGCACAAGACTGGTGGAGAAATGATATCACCGGTAGTGGAATGCTCACGAAAAAAGGAACAGGAACCCTTACATTGACAGGGAAAAATAGCTACACTGGCGGAACATTGCTGCAAGCAGGAACGCTGGTAGCCGAATCTGCAGCTGCTTTTGGTACAGGTGATCTGTATGTAGAAAATGGAACAGTTGTTGTAAATGTCGATGGAGCATTAACCTTGAATAGAAACTTCACCATGGATAAGGGGACGCTGGAATTGGTTGTCGCTGATGGCAACAGTCAACTGAATGTTGGCAGAAAGCTCTATATTGATGGAGGAAACCTGAATCTGGACTTGTCGAACTATAAGATTGAAGGTTCCAAAGATATTACGTTAATCACGGCTAATGGAATTACAGGTGAATTCGACAGTGTAACGGCAGATGGTTATAACGTGACTGTCACGTACGAAAATGGTCGTGTCATTGCACATGTTGTAGCCAAATAAGTGAAGTAATTATGCATGATACAAAGTGAACTAATAGATGTTACACATGCCACTTCGATGACAGAATAACCTTCCGATCATTCTTCGCAAGACAAAATTAGTAATATAGAAAAGAGCTGAAGCTACAATGTAGTTTCAGCCCTTTTTGCGTACAGACTTGAAGAATTTAGAGCGTTCTTTCAAAATCTACTTAAAAGCCGAGGCGCCCTGAACAGGTCCAGAGTAGGGAAGCATGCTGCATACTGAATATACGATCTAGCGATCAGGATGCCGCGCGGCTTTACTATTTTCCTCTAACAATGAAATTTCGCTTCGTACGAGAGGGACACGGGGTTGTCCCGCTCAGTCGCGCTTGGAACAGAGCATGAGCAGCGATTGAGCGCTAACGAATCTGAGGCGTCTTATCCAAGGGTTTGAAGCACCCGCAGAAATCTAAGGAATCTGAGACACGTTATATCGAAATGTATGGCGTTTTAGAGCGTTTTTATCGAGCGATTTTGGGAAATAACGTGCTGAGGTTCTTTACAATTTTGAAAGAGGCTGTAGAGGTAATATAAGACGTCCTGAGTTCCTTAGAAAATCGTCTGGCTACTCAATAGGATTAGCCAGACGAGAGCTCGATAATTTTGGGACACTGACATTCATCATCGTATAGCATGCCGAGTAAGGAGACACGACCTGATCGGTGGAAATCCAGTCGAGAGAGGAACGAGTCTCGTATCATCGAGGTGGGTATCTAAGTTTAATCATACAGAAGCGGCTGGATGCGTAGGTTATTCGTCGGTGTTGGTACCAGATGTACGACGTGTATTTCCTTCCATCTCCGCAGAGACTTGCTTCGTTGGTTCCAGATCCGTATGTCCTGCGTAGGGGCGGTCACTGCGAGAGCGTGTCCCAGTCAACCCGAAACCCGAAGTAAATATAATCAGCTGTAATCCCAGAGCATAGGGAGCAGCAACAGGTCCAATCAGATGGAGCAAGGAGCATAGCGCGATCAGCAAGGAGAGCAATTTGGTTACTGTACGTGGCCTATCCCGGCGTGGGCTGGCCCAGAGCAGATAACCATATATTATGGTGATCATTAGGGAAACCGCGCGAATCCATGGCAAGATGCTCACCCATGAGTCTACAGGCACGTCCAACATTCGCTGACGAAATAACATATCTGTTACGAGAAACCCTGTGGCCGCCAGTGCGGTTGGTTCGGCTACGGGCCGAAGGATGGTCCAGAGCGCAGTGCCCCAATGATCTGCATGAGTATCCCGGCTGAGTTCATCCGATAATACGGTGCATTCCCGTTCCAGTGCTCTGTGCATCAGTCCAAATCTGGCAGGATCATGATCCTTAATACAGTCACGGATCTGGTCCTGTAGCTGAGGGGATAGGTAAGATGCAGCTTTGCAGGCTAACATTGCTGTTATCAGATCATTATGTTCGTGTTCCGACCGTTCATAATTCCGATTTTCCTGGATGGTAAGTTGTCCCAAGAGGGCTGTACTTATGTATAATGTATCTCGTATCCTTTGCATTCGCCTTTCGTGGCTGCGGCGAACTTCAGTGGCAGACCATATGTATATCCCCAGAAGCAAAGCCATGACTCCAAACAGCACAGCCACAGTGCCTGGGCGCGATGTTAGATCTTCAATCCAACGTTGAAACACTCTTGTTCCTCCTTTGCACCAACTTCATGTATCATGAAACACGCTTCACGTAAGCTTTCTCTCACTATTACACAGGAAGTAGATGAATTCAAGCAGAAAGGGGCACAATTCATGGATCATGTGAATATTGAACACACACCACCCGCAGCAGTGGAGTATCTTGCCTTGCGGCAGATTGCCGGCCTTAGTGCAATGAGCAGGGAAGGGGCGGAGATTGGATTACCGAATAGCCTGTTTGCCGTATGTCTGCGTGAAGAGGATATGCTGATAGGCATGGGGCGAGTGATTGGAGATGGAGGTTGTTTCTTTCAGGTCGTCGATATTGCTGTACACCCGGATGTTCAGGGAATGGGGTATGGTAAACTGATCATGAGCGAGATTATGAATTATCTGCGTAAAGCAGTTCCAGCCCGTGGTTTGGTCAGTCTGCTGGCGGATGTTCCGGCTGATCGGCTGTATGCTCAATTTGGATTTGAATACACCAGCCCAAAATCGGAGGGTATGTGGTGGAGGCAGGGAGACTAGTGAACTAGTTAAATAACATATTCGGCGAACCTTTGGATAAATCCAAAGGTTTTTTGCTTTACAACCAATTATTTACAGGTATAATGTAATTTAAAACCAATTTACGATTTACGAATTACGATATACGCGTGCACTCGTGAAGAATGGAGGAATTAAATATGTACAATGACCAGAAAGCTCAGTTTAACCAGATGGTGAAACGATCTGTGGAGCAGGCGAACAAAAATCTTTCGGGAGCCAAGGGAGTTGTTTCCGTTCGATTAAGTCAGGAAGAGATTGATATCATAGATCAGCTTGTATTTCTTGAATTAGCGAAAAACCGTTCTGATGCGACTGCAATGTTAATTAGGGAAGGCATACGAACCCATCAGACCTTATTGAACGAGATACGCGAGTATACGGCTGAACTGGAACGGGTAAAAGCCAAGATACAACAGACCATTCGAGATTCAAGTTTGGTTACGCGTCTGCATCGTATTAGTGATGATGAATCTGTTACGTACGAGGGAGAGGTGCGTGAAAAAGATGAAAAATGAAATTCGCGGCGACAGCTATCGAGCGGTTTTGCGCCTTCCTTCTTTTGTTGTGCTTCTTGTTGGTAGATTGGTTTCTGGCGCAGGTCAGATTTTATTTTCTATGGCGACGATGTGGTATATCCTCCAATTAACAGAGTCGGCACTCGCTGCCGCACTGATTCCGATGCTGCCGTACTTGATCTATGCATTTTTGGGCATTCCCTGGCTACGATCAGTGATCGCCTGCCCAAAAAGCAACTTTTGATCTGGACAGATATATTGCGTGCAGGCATAGCCTGCATATTGGCACTTTTGTTCATGACAGGATCCATGCTTCCGTGGCATATTTACGCAGCCAATCTGCTCATTGCAATCCTTGGTTTTTTGTTCAATCCGGCAACCCAGACAGTCATCCCCGCTATTTTGCCAGAACCTACAAAACAATTAGCTCCAGCCAATGCACTACTGAACTCTTCCTCCAAAACGATTGAATTGCTTGGATACGCCTTGGGGGAATATTGATCGCGCTCATCTCCGTTCAGTCCATCCTGTTCATCTATGCCGTTACATTTCTGCTATCCGCCATATCCATTTTCTTTATCCGCATCCCTGTAACCAAAGTAGTGAAACAAAAAGGAGTCTCTGGTTTTGTTAAAGATAGCATGCAGGGAATTACATTCCTGTTTTCCCGTAAAATTTTGGCCTGTTGCATTATCTTTGGAGCTATTATCAATTTTGCGGGGGCGCCACTGCACATTTTCACGCCGATTTTTGCCAATATGGTGCTGCAAGCCGGACCACAAGGCTACGGTCTGCTTCAGTCAGCCTTTGCCGCTGGCAGTATTGCAGGTTCTCTGCTCAGTGGTAAATATGCCAAACGACTCTCGCTCGCTCACTGGTTTTTGATCAGTTATCTCATCTCAGGTACAAGTCTGCTGTTCATGCCGATGTTTCCTAACCTGTATATCGCGATTGCATGTTCATTTTTGTTGATGATGGGACTAGCTCTTGTGAATGTACCATTGGTTACTTCCATTCTTTTATCCACCCCGGAAGAAAAGAGAGGACGTGTCATGAACAGTATGGGTGTTTTGATGAGTGGCATTAGTAATCCGCTTGGGCTGTTGCTGGGAGGGTGGTTCATTGAAACGTACAACCCTTCATGGGTGTACATGGGGATTGGTACATTTGTTATTTGTATGGGCATGGCAAGCCTATTTGTCCGACCTTTCCGTGAAGAACGTAGCAAGCGTACCCAGCGTACCCGGCAACAAACGACCTCGATGTAGTCTGGAATCTGATGTCATATTGCACCTCTTTTTAGTCTGAGGAAACAAGTAATTTGACATGATCAGGCGAAATAAATGGATTGAGTGAATAATTTATGTAAAATAATTCAATTAAAAAGAAGGAATATCAAATTTTATGTAGAATTTGGTTTATAAGAGGGGGAGACAAATGGGAGGTAATATATCATGGAAAACAAGGAAATTTTATCTGTACAGGATTTGATGGCACTAGAGGTTGAAGAGGATAACAACATGTTTGAGGAAACAAGCTTGTGTACAGTGTGCAGCTGGACTAGCTCACAAACAATTGTTGTTGAGAGCTAGGAACTTCTTTACACGCTCTATTCACTGAATCATTTGAAAGATAAGTCTTTGATTTTCGCGCATTACTAAAATAATTGTACCTCCCCTCTTACTTTATTCAAAAAGGAGTGATTCTCATTGAAATTCGCAAGCGTAACCCCCAAGAAGGACGCCTTTGAGAACGCTTTGGAACATATAATCCGGGAACTTCCCCAATCCATCCAATGGTCGAATGACGGCCATTGGATTTGTTTTAGACCGGAAGAATTAAGGCTTCCCGCACAGGGCTGGAAAATTCATCTGTCTGTTATCCCTGTGGAAGGAGCTGAATTGCTGCGACGCATTGCACCTGTTCTCACAGAAAATGATGTGCAATGGAAAGTAGTGAGCAGCGGTCTGAAACTGATTGAAACATCTAACGGTTCCATACCTCTCCCTCAGACTGGGAAGTGTGTCACCATCTATGCACGAGACGAAGAGCAATTCTTGAAGTTACTTGAGCTAATGCATTCATGTACAAGCGATCTGAAAGGACCGGCTATTCCGACAGATCGGGCATACCTAGGTAGCCAGTGTGTATTTTATCGTTATGGTGCATTCACTGATCGTTTCTACCATGACCGGTACTCGGGTGCAAAAGTGTATGCCATCCAGAATCCAGAAGGCATGCTGGAGGAGGATCGAAGAACACCTGGCAGGTATAAACCGGAGTGGGTGAATGAACCTGAGGAGTTACTGCGGATTCAAGCTATGGAGAAGAACCAGGCTGCTTCTCGTCACTCCGATTCCAATAACAATGAGTTTGGTATACGAAATATTCGTGTGAGACGTGTTCTCAAGAAGTCCGGCAAGGGAGGAGTATTTCTCATCTCTGGTACATCCTATGAACAGGCTGTCATGAAAGAAGCGGTTTACCGCATGCGTGTAGACGGTGGTGGTCGCTCTGCTCATAACTATTTGGACAATGAATATCGCGTGCTTGATCTGATGAAGGATACGGGGTTACCCCAAGGCCGCTTGATCTGTTTAGTACTGAAAATAACCGCTATCTGATCCTGGAGTATTTTGAAAGCATCAGCTTGCGTGAATATATCCATCGCAGACATGTAGCCGCAGATTACAACCGGGCGGATATGCATCGGATGGGTATAAATATTCTCAATATGGTGCAGCAATGTCACGATAAAGGAATTGTGATCAATGATCTGACGCCCAACAATATTGTTGTACTGACGGACGGAAGTGTACGCCTGATTGATCTTGAACTGGCTTATGTCAGAAGTGATGAGAGTCAGGCTGATCCATTGACTGGTCATACTCCGGGCTATGTACCACGGGGACGTGAGCACAGCAGGCGATCCAGTTATGCGGATGATCTGTATGCACTGGGAGGTGTCTTCTATTACATGGCTTCATCCATCGACCCCTATCTGAAATATCGGCAATCCCATCTGGAAGCTGCACAGGCTTATCTGAATCATCAGAGTATTACACAGCTTCGTGGCTTGGGAAGTCTGGGCATCGAGATCATGTCTGGCGGATATGTGGAGTTATCAGAAATTCGTGAAATACTGGTTGCATTGCTGGAGCAGCAAGAGGTCAATTCAGGAGGAAGCATGGATGTAATAGAGAAAAATGAATGCAATATGGAGCCAGAAGAAGTACTCCGTCAGGCCGAGCGTATGGTAAACACATTGTATACTTCTCTTGATTTTAATAGCCCCTTGCAACTGTTCCCGGAAAACAGCATGAGCAAGATGTTTCATCCGGCGAATTTCAACTTTGGCTGGACAGGGATGATCTTTGGTTTTAATCAGCTTGGTCAGATTACACAAAACAGACAATACCATCAATATGCACGTGAAGTATTGGAATGGATTTTGACGAATTACCCTTACGTTCCAGATGAGACACCTGTAGCATTATACTTTGGATATGGCGCTGTTCCCTGGGCAATGGCAGAGACGGCTGAACGAATAAATGATCCATCGTTGCTTCGACGTGCAGAGGATCTGGCATTGGAAATCACCCGGCATGAGCCGGTACAGACCAATATTAGTCATGGAGCAGCGGGGTTGGGATTGATGCTGCTTGAGATATACCGTATTGGTGGCCGTCCTGAACTTCTGGCAAGAGCAGAGGCACTGGGTGTTTATATTTTGGAACAAGAAGAGCAGACAGATGAATCATTGAGTTTGTGGAAAGTGAAAGATAAATCGGACAAAAAAGGCCATTATTCCCTTGGATTTTCTCATGGCATCGCAGGTATCGGATATTATCTGCTTGCCTTGGCGGAGCGTACAGGAAAGGAAGCGTACTATTCTGCTGTGAAGCGAATTGTAGATACACTTGATCGTACGAGTCATGGAGGACAGAATGGCGTGAGTCTGTGGCCTGCATCCCCCGAAAAACCGGATACACTCTGGGTACATTGGTGTAATGGATCGGCGGGTATTGGGCGATTTTTGATGGCAGCGGCTGATATTTTGCAAGATCCCCTCTGTACCAGACTTGGACTTCAAGCAGCGGATGCAGTGGCACAGGCAACGGTATTTGCTTCTTTTGGGCAGTGTCACGGAATTGCAGGCAATGGAGATTTTCTGCTCTTGGCTAACCGCAAGTTCCCAGGCAGATATGAAACCAAACTAGCTGAGTATACACAGAGCTTGTATGTATTGCGAAGTGATCCACAGGAAGACATATGGATGTGGCCTCTGGAGGACATGGAGTCCTTCTCCCGGATTATATGACCGGTTATATGGGGATCTATACATTCCTGCTACGCCGGTTTTATCCGTCTGTTGCATCCGAACCACTGGTTTATTCAGGTTTCGACTATAAGAGGGAGGGGAAAGCGTATGATGCTAACATCCATATCTGACATCTTGCCGCAATGCCAGCAAGAATCGGGGAAGACGGGTGATCGCTATTATGCAGTTGAACCTGGAAATGAGGATACCCTATCTTCGTTCATGATGATTGATCAGGGTGAGGGGCAGTACACATTGGATTTATGGAGTGAAGCACATTCCAATCCTTATTGGGGAGATCGGATGTCATCCGTTTTGGATAAAATCACATGGTCCTCTCTATATGCAACTGCTCCTGCCTCATTTCCGTGGGAGAAGCTTGGATACCGGGCGGATGTTCTTGCCCATCGGTATCGATTTTTCAGCAAGTTGAAAGACGTTCCCGTGCCGGCTATGCCTAATGAAGACGCGGTTTGGATGTCTGCGGAGGGGCAGGCGGATTCCCTTGCACACTTGCTCCAGGCCAGTGATCCTACCTGTCCAGGTTGGGAAGCTGCTCGTCAAGCTATCGGAGATATTTATCAAGGGGTATATGGCAAGTTGCTGAAAGGTTCCGGGCTTGTGGAACTGGAGGAAGTAAGATTGGGGGCTGCCTGTTAAGCGATGAGTTTGGGAGTGTACTCCTTGCTCATATATTCACAATACCAGAAGCGAAACGTCAAGGATGGGCCCGATGGCTTGCTGCATATGGTCTCCATCGGTGCAGTTCAGATCCGGATCAGCGAATTAAAGCTTCACTTGATGCAAACAACCGGGGCAGTTATCAATTGATGACGGCGCTGAATTTACAACAGGTGCCTGAACTTATACACGTATGCCGAATCACGAAAGAGAGTGAACTTTCATGATGCCTGTCTCACTGGAAAGTACGGATTATCATGATCTGAGAAGTAAATGGTTTCGTGTGAGTCATGAACCTGGATTGTTTGTTGTTGAAGGGACATCAGATGTGGTGAAGCATGAAATTCACAAACTGAGAACGCATTGGCAGGATAAGGTTATACAAATTGCGGTTGGTGATCCGTATGCTACTCTCCCGCTGATCTATCAACTAAATCCATTTCAGCCAATAGATGATCTTGTGGCATGTAAAAATGCGTTATTGAGATTCCAAAGATCAGGGTGGACGCCTGGTAATAGGAAATGGGTTCTGGTTGAAGTATCTTCCTACCTTCACCCTGCGGATCTGGGAGCCATCCACTATATCCTGTATCGACAGAAACTAAGGGGAGTAAGTGTAGTGCTTTTTTCATCGATATCCAACCATGGCGAATATTCCTGAGGATATACCCAAACTTCCGGTATCTATTGTCAGGGATACGCCCGATCAGACCCGACGTTTGTTGGAAGAACAGCTACAAATGGTAAGCAAGGATAATGGAAAGGAAAAAGAGGCAGCGTTGGCGCTCTACAATAGGCTGGCCTGGGTTTTGTTGTCCAAATCGGCTGATCCGGCCCGCTACAGGTCCTGTTTTCATTTTTTCGACCATAATTCTTTATTTCAACGGTTGTCGGCGACACAGCAGGCAGTACTCTGGTTTGAGTTGGGTCAGCTGTTGACCAAAAACGGGAAGCAGTATACCGAAGCACGACACTGTTATTCGAAAGCTCGGGAAATCATTGCCCATGAAGAACTAACTGAAACGTATCGTACTGGGAAATGGGCTGCGCTTGATAATGGTGAGGCATTAATTGAGATGCAGGAGGGCAATGTAGAACGCGCAATTATGCTGGAGCAACAGGCTGGCCAGCGTATACGCCAGCTTTCTGATGGACCCGATAAGCGAGTTTTTCAGATTCAGACGTTACTAAACATTGCGGGCTTGCAGCTCCGGGCGGGTCTCTATGCAGAGGCAGGTAAGACGTTGCTGGCTGCGGAGAAGTTATGTGTTGATGCGTATGTAGATTGGCTGGGGCATGTACTGCAATTAAAAATGGTATTACATCAACAGCTGGGTGAGCAGGAGCAGGAATATGAACTGTTGATTCAGTTGTTACGTATGAAGACAAACACTATCCATTCCAAACTGCTTGGCCGTGCGGTGGAAATCGCTGGTGCGCTGATTACTCAAGGGTTAGAGGAACGGGCATCCCGAGTGTACCGTCTATTGATGATGGGGCTGCCGGTTGCCAGTCTGCCACAGATCAGATTGATTCGGGAAACATTAGGCAGACTGGGGACCGTTACTCCCCTAGATGCATACACGCAGGACCAGTATATTGATAAACTGGAATCGCAATTGGAGGGATGGGAGCAGTTAAAGTGCTGGAATGAGAGGAGGAAATCCGGTTGGGCTATCCATTCCTGACACGAATGAGTGTGAACAAGGAACGAACGAGTATGCTCTTAGGCTATGATGACAATACATGCGAATGGTGCAGTCTTGATGATACAGGCCGCATGGATAGCCGTCAGAGCCTTTCTGAACATGGGACAGAGTCAGATCAGCACACGCATCATATTCAGTTTATGGGCAGGAACCGTGTTCTGGTGATCACACAGGACAAGTCGGGGAAATGGCTTCATATATACGAGAATGAGAAGCAAGCAATTCTGGTTCAGAGCCTATTTGTGAAGTTTCCATTTCCTGTGATGCAGGCCGCTTGGCAAGAGGGGCAGTTAATTCTGCTATTTTCCATTAGACGTTCAGGAGCTGTCCGTATAGGTCTTTACGATCCCGAGAAGGATGAGGCGCGATGGGTTACTCCTGATCTGGACAACCCGCAATTTGTATTCTGGTCTGCATCAACACGAGAGGTTGGTGTAAACGTTGGTGGATTCGGAAGAGTGTACTCATATTCCAAAGATATCCTTCCTTCATCCGAAATACCCTACACGGAGTATGCCTACCCTGTGATGGATAAGCAGGGGGATCTGATAGCCGTTTCTATTCCTGTGGAAGATGGCTTCCAGCCGGGATGGATCAGGCAGGGAGAGGATCGGGTGCATGAATGTTCAACGGATAGCCAACCCTTCTCTGAAATGATTAGAATGCAACTCGATCTACATCAACAGCTAGTCCTCTGCGAAGGGATAACCTGCGGCAGGTGGCAATATGTTCAATATACATTGGACAGAGAGAAGAGGTATGAGCTGTATGATTATCCGGGAATCTTGACACAGGCTGTGCTCAGCAGGGACAGGCAGGGCTTGATTGGAAAATATGAATCTATCGTAAGTCCTCCGGTGCCGGGGATATACCGGTTTTCGGAACAAACGCGTACGATTACCCGTTTCCCGGTTGAGCGAGATGAGAGAATTGGCAAGCATCCTGACGAGGAACCCGATGTAATCTATGGATGGGTTCGTTATGGACATGAGATGATTCCGTACATGGACATACACCCGGAGGGCGCAGAACACGTGGTCATCTATCTTCATGGCGGACCTCATAATTGCCTGTTTGACAGCTTTAGTCCGGTCATTAGCGGATTATATCAGGCAGGAGTGCGGGTTATCGGGCTGAACTATCCCGGTAGTTCAGGGTTCGGCACGGATTACAGGATGCGCATTCAGAACGATTGGGGCGGCGTGGATGCAGATGTCATCCAGTTCATGCGGAAGCAGATGTTATCTTCCTATTCACACGTATCTCTCTATGGAGTAAGCTATGGGGCTTATCTGGCATTGCTGGTAGCAGGTAAAGGTCCGGCGTTATGGAGTACTGTGGTTGCCTGTGCACCGTTTACGGATCTGGAAGGACTGTACGCAGGCGGAGGAGCGAAGCTGAGATCATTCTTGGAAACTGAAATCGGTGAGCTTTTGCATGATCATTCTGCCCTGCGGGATAGAAGCCCAACGGCTTATATATCCGGACTCAGTGAGGTGAATATTCAACTCATTCACGGTCAGGCTGATCAACTGTGTCCCGTAGAACAGACGGAGAGGTTATATCTGGACATCGTGAAAAACAAGCAAATGTCTGGTGCTGTAGGCAGGATTGAGCTTCATATCGAGGATATGGCGCATGAAGCTTATTCGGAGCGAATCTGGGCGCAGAAGGCTGTTGATTTTCTAACCTATAGTAGAGTATCCACGTAGAAAAATACGTGATGTTGAAGCCGCAAATACGGCTTTTTTGGCGATGTTTAAGGTAATGATATGGAAAGGAAAGCAGTTGGGGAAGTATTGTTCGTGGTCTGGTGCATAGTTTGAGAGGTTAAGCGGATGAACATTAACGTTTACAAGATGTCTCATCCGGTTTAAGATGGCGTGAGCCGTTTAAGGTATATAACAATAGGATTAAGTATTAAAATAACGGTAAGTTGATGAGAAGATATCTACAGAAAAGAGGGAATTTATATGAAAGTAGCCATTTTTGGAGCAACCGGAGCGATTGGTAAGACAATACTGTGGGAGCTGATGGATCGTGGGCATGAAGTGACAGCGGTGGTGCGTGACCCGTCCAAAATTGAGATGGTGCATGAGCGTTTGCGTGTACAACAGGGAGATCTGCTTAACCCGGATCAGGTGGCAGATTTTGCAGCGGGTCAGGAAGCGGTTGTGAGTGCATATGGACCGAAGTTTGGTGGAGAAGAAGAGATGCTGGAAGTGACACGTTCGTTAATCGAGGGTGTGCGCCGGGCAAAAGCAGGACGTCTGGTTGTAGTTGGTGGAGCGGGAAGTTTGCTGACCGATTCCGGAGAGATGCTGATGGATACGCCGGGATTCCCGGAAGAAGTTAAGCCACTTGCGAAAGCCCATGCAGAAGCATATGACCTGATTGAAGCGTCAGGTATTCACTGGACCTACATGAGCCCTGCTGCAACAATCACAACAGGACGTCGGACTGGCCAGTTCCGAGTTGGTATGACCCGTGTGATTACAGATGATATCGGGGAAAGCTCCATTTCCGTTGGCGATTTTGCAGCGGCTTTGGTGGACGAACTGGACGATCCGCAGTTTATTCAGGCACGATTTACAGTAGGTT
This sequence comes from Paenibacillus sp. OVF10, assembly GCA_022836915.1. GTDB lineage: Bacteria > Bacillota > Bacilli > Paenibacillales > Paenibacillaceae > Paenibacillus. Next base: position 1,263,290 of record CP094668.1, read on the forward strand.
ACTAAGCGTAGACAGGCTTTGGAATGGATAATTTAATCTGAAGGTCTCGTACACGGAATCGATAGAGTTTCCGATGATGTATCGATTGGATTGTGGTAACTGGATGAGGTAAGGGAATATAGTGATACACTTACAGAACACAGCGTTTAGGTGCGAAGTTGTTGCTTTTAGGTAAGAGATGAGCTTGTCACGGGGAGGGATGAACGTTGTTTATCGTAACCGCTGAACAAATGAGAGCTGTGGACGAGCATACCATTCATCAGCTCGGTATTCCGGCAGCTAGTCTAATGGAGAATGCAGGCCGTGCCATAGCCGAGGAAGTCATCAAGCTGTGCCGGGAAGGGCAGGCAGAAGGCCGGCTTGTGGATTCAGGGCAGCTTGGCCATAGCAGCAAGACAGGTGTGAGGCGGACACACACCGGGCCCGGTGATCGGCAAGGTTATGGTGGCGACATCATCGCCGATCCGGCGCTGGTGATGGAGCGCCCGGGAGATCAGCAATGGTACATGCTGATCGGCAAGGGCAATAATGGCGGCGATGGGCTGGTGGCCGCGCGCCATTTGGTTGAAGCAGGGCTTGGCGTGACATTGGTCTACGCCGATGCCCTGAGGCACTGCGTGGCGAAGCTGCAGTGCAACGGGATGCCGCTGCTCAGCTTGGCATCCCTGCTCTTGTCCACGGGCGCGAAGCCGTGGACTTCAGCCGGTGCACAGGCATCGTGGATGCGCTGCTGGGCACCGGGTCGCGGGGAGCGCCGCGGGGGCTTACGCGGCGCTGATTGAGGCGGCGAACGACAGCGGCAAGCCGGTCGTGTCTGCCGATGTGCCAAGCGGGCTGGACGCCGACACCGGAGAGGTGCACAAGCCCTGCATTCAAGCCCGGGTGACCGTATGTCTCGCGCTGCTTAAGCGCGGGCTGGTGCAGTACCCGGGCGCTTCTGCCGCGGGCGCATTGTGGTGCGCGCCATCGGTATTCCCGCGCGGCTTGCGCCAGAGCATGGCCCCTCGGTCCGTCTGCTGACGGACGAGGTGCTGCGCGGTGCGCTGCGCGTGGATACAGGCCGCCGCCGGGCACCGGACGGTCACAAGGGCACCTACGGCCACGTACTGCTGGCCGCAGGAAGTCTGCCGATGAGCGGCGCTGGCCTGCTCGGCCAAAGCCGCGCTGCGCGCAGGTTGCGGGCTTGCCACATGGGCGCTGCCCGCGGCACTGCTGCCGCATGTCATCGGCACCGTGCCCGAACTCATGCTCGCTGCCGCCGCCGATGGCGACAGCGGCGAATGGAACGCGGCTTCCGCGGGCGTCGTGCTGCGTCTCGCGGAGAGCCGCGACGTGCTCGCGACCGGCCCGGGCCTCGGCCGCTTCAAAGGCGACACAGACTGGCTGCGCTGTCTGTGGCAACAAACGGATCGTCCGCTCGTCATCGACGCGGACGCCCTCAACATGCTGGCAGACGCTGGCCCACATGGGCCTCGCGACTGGGGCCAGCGAAGTGCGGCGACAATCCTGACGCCGCACCCTGGCGAAATGGGTCGACTGCTGGGCATGTCGACCCAAGAGGTGCAGCGTGACCGCATTGGACACGCTGCAAAATACGCCCGCGAGCAGGGCGTGACCCTTGTGCTCAAAGGAGCACGAACGGTCATCGCAACGCCATCCGGCGAGGCGTACATCAACACCACCGGGCACGCCGGCATGGCGACTGGCGGTGCCGGAGACGTATTGACCGGCATCATCGCCGGTCTGCTTGCCCAAGGGCTCAGCGCGGAGCAAGCCGCCACGTTCGGCGTATATCTCCACGGACAGGCCGCCGAACGAGCAGCCCTGCTGCGCGGTGACCCGTCGTCCCTGCTGGCCGGAGACATCATCGACGCACTGTGAGGATGGGGCAGTGGGAGAAGCTCACGGTTTTGAGCTACGCCTATGACGATTCATTTTCAATATTCAAGTGATCCAACGAACCAAAGAACCAGCGCACCAGCGCATCAAAAGTAGATGAGTGCACGTTGATCATTGTCCATTATTCAATGATCAGTACTCAATGCCTAATGCCCAATGCCCTAACGAACCTGATTCACCTTATACCGCGGTTTACATCGAGGGTCAAAAGCTAACGAATCTCATCCACGTTATTTCTGCGTATTTCAGAGAAAACACTGAAAAACCAGGCTAAATTAGGGAATAGAGTGCCTGAGATTTGTTAGATTTAATAATCTGCAATTAATGGCCCAATAAGGTTTGCACGGTTCGTTAAACTTTGGATCTGAAACGCTGATGCCTTGTATCTATATAAGTTGAACTAAAAGAATATTTACACTAGACACTCTGTTGACAGAACAACCTTCCGATCGCTGTGATCCCCAGTTTTTTCTTTTATAAATTAGGAAATCCGGGGATAGCGTATGCTTCGAAGCAGCTTTCTTTCAGAAAGCTTGTAGCTCCGCTTCTTCAGGTTTTTTCTGTCCTCTCCGTTTTTTGTATATGTTTAGTTCAATTTATATACTTTCATATCTTTGAAACGAATTAATTTTTTAGATGAAACGACAACGATCAGTTACTGAAAAGGGGAGCCCTGTCATGATTCATGACGGAGGCTCCCCTTTATTTGTTTGTTTGTATGCTCACGCTGCCTGATCCTGGCTCGGATCTAACCTGCCTATAATCTGCCTGAAATTTGCATCTAACCTGCATCTAATCTGCATCTAAACTACATCCGGCCTACGTCCGTCCCGAATTCTCCCGGCATCCTGCTTATAGCCGGAATCGCAGCAGTTCCTGATGCATCTCCGCACTGATATCACGCAATGACTTCACTTTGATACTTGCATCAGCGAAGGAACGTTGTTGTTCCGACGTGGAGGCGGTAATCTCTTCACTGCTGGCAGCCGACTGCTCGGTGATAGCACTGATATTTTCGATGGCCTGTTGCACCTGTGTACTGAGTTCATTGGAGTGTTGCATGTCCTCAGCAAGCTGGTGGATACCCGTACTAATACGCTCCACACTTTCACGAATGGCAGAGAAGGATTCACGAGTCTGGCTGGTAGCTTGTTCCTGTTCACCGAATAACTGCATGCTCTGTGCTACCGAGTTCTTCACCTTGTCCATGGAAGCCGTGATCTCGCCCACAGCCGCGTAGATATGTTTCACCGATTGCGCAGATTGTTCGGCGAGTTTGTTCACCTCGCCCGCAACAACAGCGAAGCCACGTCCGGCTTCTCCAGCGCGAGCAGCTTCAATAGAGGCATTTAACGAGAGCATGGTCGTTTGTTTGGCAATCTCCGATACATATGCCGTCATCGTAGTGATTCGAACCGCGCTTTCTTCCAGTTCCCGCACCGTTTCTTCCACCTCGGACATCGCCATGCGATTCACTTCGGCCAGGCGGAGTTGCTCTGCTACAGCCTTATTACCTTCCTCAACGGTAGTTAATACTTCACGACCATCGATCACCGATTGGGAAGTGGCCTCCAGATTGCTATTGAAAGTAGACTGCATTTTGTCCACAACCATCACCGTCTCACTTAGATCCTCGGCAATCTTTTGACTGCCAATCGAGAGTTCTTCCGTGGTGCGTGATACTTGCTGCACAATTGCTTGGGCTGTATCATTGCCGCGGTCAATATCTTGCGCCATCAGATCAACACGATGACCAGCTGCACCGATGGATTGAATAATGCCGCGGATATTATGGGTCATGATACCGAAGGAGCGACTCAGGTCATCGAGTTCATCTTTGCCCCGAGCTTCCGGTAATTGTCCGCTAAGGTCACCGTCCGCAATTTGTCCCGCGGCGTCTTTGAGCGTACGAATACGCCGGGCGATTTGGCGTGAAGTATACATATTAAACAGCATTACGGCGACGAGCAATACGATGGCTCCTACCAGAGCGGCTTGCCATGTTTGCTGAATGTCATGTTCCAAATCGACGGTGTATTGATCATAACGATCCCGAGTCATCTCATCTAACGAATAGATATCATTCTGTATGCCCCGAACCCGAGTGCTGTAACGTTTTGCTTCCGCACTGTTCATTGCACTCATCGCTTCAGTGGCTCCCTGGTTGAGAGCTTGTAATTTTGTCTCGATGGACTGTATTAGTTGTAACTGCTGATCGGTTTCAAGCAATCCGTCCGTGAGCTCCTGAATCATCGTTTGGCCTTCATCCAGCAAACGGAGTACTGCGTCCTGATTTCCTGCTGTCATGGAGAACGAATAGACATCCAATGCCTGCTGGGTCTGAATCTGATTGGCATTCAGTTCACTAACCTTGAGCATGGCTGGTACCAGATTTTGATTTTTGGCATTCATACCGAGCAGTTGCATGATGATATAAGCGACCAGCAGAAGGCTTAAAAGTAGTGAAATTAGAGCATTAAGTATCAGTTTTCCCTGTAGTTTCATGTGCGTACCTCCTTGTATCCGATGGGTTATTGATCAAGCTTAATTTTGATTTGACCGGAAGAGATCTTTGCCTTCAGATCTTCGAAGGTTTGCTGTTGTTCATCACTGAGCGTGATATTATGTAGAGCAGTCAGACCCACGGCGTTCTCCGCCAGCCCCTCCACGATTTCCTTTTGAGGGAAGGTATGATTGTTTTGGACAAACGTGTTAACGGCATTATAGATAGAGACATCCACATTTTTCAGCATGGACGTAAGAATGGCTTTTTCCGCCAAAAGAATTGATCGGTATCTACACCGATGGCGTATTTCCCTAATTTCTGAATCTCCGTCAGTGCGCCCACACCTGTGAGACCGGCAGCCACATAGATCACGTCAGCGCCCTTTTCCTGAATCATCTGTGCAGCCAGTTGTTCACCGAGCTCGGCATTACCGAAGTCCCCTGCGTAGACGGCATCAACGGTTGCATCCGGCTTGACAGCCAGAACACCTTGCTTAAAACCCTGCTCGAAATTACGAAGGACCGGTATCTCCATTCCACCAAGGAAGCCGACATGATCTTCCTTTGAAGCCATAGCGGCAATAACACCTGCCAGATAACTCCCTTCTTCGGCCCGGAATGAAATGGAGGCGATGTTAGGCAGTTCGGACTGACTGTCAATCATGAGGAACTGTTGGTCAGGATATTTGGCTGCAACTTTCTCCATATCCGCTTGAACTGTATCACTTAGGCCGATAATCAGATCGAATTTGGCTTCTGAAAACTCCTCAAATGCAGCTTCGGCAGTTAAATTGTCGCCCGGTTCACGATAGTCAAAGACAATGCTTTTCTCATTTCTGGCTTGAACCAGCCCATCAAAAGCAGCATCATTAAAAGAACGGTCACCCAGACCCACTTCCGTAAGCACGATCCCAACCTTTGTTCTTGTGTCTGTTGCCGTTGTTGTATTATTGGCTGAACATGCCCCCAGGATCAGTACCGTCAGGATCATCATTAGGGTGAGACCTAGACCTGCGCGTCTGTTCTTGTTTGTTTTCATGTGTGTTACCCTCATTTCTGTAGTCGCATTTTTCTGTTTTGCATGGTTCCGTAGCTCCAGGGAATGACGTGTACATGATGACACGTATGGTGAGGATTTCCCTTTATCTATATCGGTAAGAAAGGCACTGTGAATTATGGTATGTAGTGAAAAATTACGAAAAAATAAATATTTTTCATGAATTACACATTATTTTTACATTTCTCTGGTTAAAAGGGTACATAAATATCTACAGTAAGTTGTTTACTGACGTTAAAAGTCCCAAAAAGGCACAAGAGAGGTGACATGAATCATCTCTCTTGTGCCATAGAATAGCACCCTATACGGATGATAAGGTGATCATCCTATTATAAAAATGAAGCGAGTTTTACCAAGCCGCAATCGAGCCGTCGGCTCGAGTTTCCGTACCCCGCATAATACGCCATTGTCCGGGTTGCGCCAGATGATCTGACCACGTCCAAACTGGGATGGATCGAGTGCCACTTGAATATCATGTCCTTTGCGGGCGAGTGCCTGTGCAATGTGCTGTGGAAACCCCGGTTCCACGAGAATTGTTTTGCCCTTCGTCCACTGCCAGCGTGGAGAATCCAAGGCGGCCTGTGGGTTCAGGTGATAATCGATCGTATTCATGACCACCTGTACATGACCTTGCGGCTGCATGAAACCACCCATGACACCGAATGGCCCAACCGCTTCGCTGCCGCGGGTGAGGAACCCCGGAATGATCGTGTGATACGTCCGTTTGCCCGGCTCCAGGGCATTTGCATGATTCGGGTCCAGTGAGAAGTTGTGTCCACGATTCTGCAATGCAATGCCTGTCCCTGGAACAACTAATCCAGACCCGAAGCCCATGTAATTGCTTTGGATAAAGGAAACCATGTTACCTTCACCGTCCGCCGTAGCCAGATAGACCGTTCCACTTGCTCGTGGATCACCTGCCTCAGGTGCACGTGCGGTATCACCAATGAGTTTGCGCCGTTCTTCTGCGTATGCCTCGGATAGCAATTCTTCCACCGTCACGCCCATTTTGCGCTCTTCGGTAATATATTTTTCCCCGTCGGCAAATGCCAGTTTCATGGCTTCGAGCTGCTGATGATACGCCAGAACGGATTCTTTCTCGTCGAATGCGTAACCTTTCAGCAGATTAAGCGCCGCCAGAGCAATCAGTCCTTGTCCATTCGGCGGAATCTCCCACACATCGTATCCGCGATAGGAGACGGAGATGGGATCAACCCACTCGGGCTGGAATGCCGCCAGATCATCTTTGGTCAGATAACCACCGTGTTCTGCCATAAAGGAATGAATGCGCTCTGCCAGTTCTCCTTCGTAAAAGTCTCGCGCTTCGCTCTCGCCAATCTGGCGCAAAGTCGCCGCATGATCCGGCGAGCGCCACAACTCTCCAGCTGCGGGAACACGCCCGCCTGGAGCAAATGTCTCAAACCACGCACGCCCTGCTTCCGCATCACCCTGGCGTGCATAGATCTCGGCTGCCCTTGCCCAGTGGCGGGCCAGCCCAGGCGCAAGCGGGTAACCTTCCTCCGCGTAGCGGATGGCCGGTTCCAGCGCTTCCGCCAGCGTGAGCCGCCCAAAACGGCGGCTCAGCTCAGCCCAACCCGCCGGTGCGCCAGGCACCGTCACCGGAACAACCCCAAGCCTCGGCATCTCCGTATAGCCTGCCGCTTGAAGCGCCTCAATGGATATGCCCTGAGGCGCAGGGCCGCTGGCATTAAGGCCATGCAGTTTGCCCTCGGTCCAGACGAGGGCAAAAGCATCGCCTCCAATGCCATTAGACGTAGGCTCCAGCACGGTGAGTGCTGCCGCAGTTGCAATGGCGGCATCAATGGCGTTGCCGCCTTTTTCAAAACATCCAGACCGGCTTGTGCAGCCAGTGGCTGAGACGTGGCGACCATGCCTTGCTTGGCATACACAGGCACGCGGTAAGAGGGGTACGGTTGGTAGAGTGGGTCGAAGTTCATCAGGTTGTTCAGCTCCTTGTCGCTAGATGTCAGGCTCCGGCATAACCGGATCATACTCCTAACCCTCTTCGCAACTGGACAACCGATATCCTGCCACACCTGCCAAATCCAACCTGACATCAGCCTAAGTCGTTACCATATCGCCGCCATTTACATGAATGCATTCACCTGTGACGTAGGATGAATCGCGGGAAGCGAGATAAACGTAGGCTGCCGCCAGTTCGTAAGGCTGACCAGCTCGACCCATGGGTGTATCTGTTCCAAATACCTGTACATCCTCAGCGGAGAAACTGGCAGGGATGAGCGGTGTCCAGATGGGGCCCGGGGCGACGGAATTCACACGGATTCCCTGTGCAGCGAGTGATTGGGCGAGTACACGAGTCAGCGATACGACGGCTCCTTTGGTAGAAGAGTAGTCGATCAGTTGGGTATTGCCTTTATATGCTGTAATGGAAGCCGTATTGATAATGGAGGCACCTCTGCACAGATGGGGAGAGCGGCCTGAATCAGAAAGAAATAAGCGAACACATTGGTCTGAAAGGTGTGATACAGCTGTTCTTCTGTAATATCAACGATGCTTGGCTGCACATACTGTACGCCATGATTGTTGACCAGAATATCGATCTTCCCGTAGGTTTCCATGGTTGTGCGAATGACGGCTTCACAGTTTTTCTTTAAGCGGAGATCAATCTCGATTAAGAGACAGCGCTGTCCCAGCTCTTCGATCCGTTCACGAGTCCTTTCGGCATCTGTCCGTTCATATAGATAAGCAATGACGATATCCGCACCTTCCTTGGCAAAAGCGATGGCGGCCGCCCGGCCGATTCCACTGTCCCCACCCGTAATAATGGCAACTTTACCTTGGAGTTTGCAGCTGCCAATATAGGCAGGATCTTCACTGATCGGTTCAGGCACCATCAGGGTTTCCAGACCAGGTTGCTGGTCCTGATGCTGGGGTGGAAATGCCAGCTTTTGCTCCTTGCATACCGTTTTCTCACCATAAAAAGGATAGACAGGATTCATTCGCTTTACATCCTCCTCGAACGTTCATTGATACGGATAACCTATGCATTCGCCCAGAAGAAGGTGCGGGAGGAAGCAGCAGAGCGGTTGTTTTTTGCACAGAATATACCATAATAAGGATAGATCCTTAAATTGATGGAGGTGTCAGGAGCCACATGAATATTCAAGGAATTAATCATTTGTGCTTTTCCGTATCCAATCTGGAGCGGGCCATTACCTTTTATGAGCAGGCTCTCGGTGCCCGAATTCAGGTGAAAGGACGCAAACTGGCTTATTTTGAGCTTGCCGGTCTGTGGATTGCCCTGAATCAGGAGGATGTTATTCGCAACTATACGGAACGAACCTATACCCATATTGCATTTACCGTTACAGAAGAGGAGTTCGATGCGTCTGTGCAGCAGCTGCGAGCAGCGGGGGCTGACATTCTTCCCGGAAGGCCAAGAGATCCGCGGGATGCATTATCTGTATATTTTACCGATCCGGATGGTCATCTGTTCGAACTGCATACAGGTACGATGAAGCAAAGGCTGGATTATTATCGCGAAGACAAAGCTCATATGACCTTTTATACGTGAGTTTCATGTACAAATCGAGAAAATCTGGAATTATAACTCACATATCTATTGTCTAAACATTGGCATTACCTATAATATGGACAAATGGTACCTTAATTTACCAATGTTAAATTCGTTGGTTCCATTCCAAGGAGGTTTGTCATGATTCAGTTCCCTAAACCGGATGTTGAGCAATATTTTCAGACGTACCGTATTTCGCATTTTGCCGTATCGGCAGACGAGAAACGTTTGTTCATGGACAGCAATCTGAACGGTCAGCCGAATATTTGGGCGATGGATTTGCCTGGAGGATACCCGTATCCTTTAACGTACTTGAATCAGAGCAGTCAATTTATCAAAGCAGACCCGCAAGGACGTCATCTTCTTACCGCATTTGATCGAGATGGAGATGAGAACTATCATCTGTATGCACTTCCACCCGAGGGTGGCGTTCCACTGCCTGTGGTTTCGGCAGAACCAAATGATCGCTGTTATTTCTCTGAGTTGTCCGAGGATGGACAGCGTCTCTATTATGTCACCAGCGCGGGTAATCCAAATTATCTGAATTCACGCCGCATCGATCTGGAGACAGGGGAAGATGAACTGCTATACAGTGGAGAAGAGGTTACGAGCAGCCTGTTTGCTGTAAGCCCTGACGAGAAAAGTTTTGTTATTTTAAAGATGTACTCCAATACGTATCAGACGGCGCATCTGTATCGTAATAATGAAGAAATGGAGATTCTGCCAGCTTCAGAACGTCATAGTCAGGTATCTGATCTGATTTTTGCAGATGACAATCGTCTTCTGTTCATTACCAATGATGACTCCGCATACGCCTATGTGGCTGAGTACCGTATCGATACCCGCGAATTCCGTATATTGTGCAGAATCGAAGGGGAAGATGTGGAGTTTATCCGCTGGCATCAGGCTTCCGAGACCTTATATTTCTGGACACTTACAGGGCCGGAGAATCGTATGTACGTATTGGGTAAAAATGCCGATGAGCCTCGGCGCATAGATATGCCGCTGGATACGATAGAACAGGTGAACGTTACGAAGGCTGGCAATGTATATATCCTCGGACGTGGAGCGATCCAACCGCATAACATTTATCGCAAAATCGCAGGTTCTGAGTCCTGGGAGCCGCTGACTGCCAATCGGGTAACCGGACTGGACCCAAGTGATCTCGTGTACCCTGACGTTATTCGGTATAACTCCTACGACGGACTGGAGATCGAAGCTCTCTTGTTCAAAGCAAAGCCAGAGCAGGCCAATGGCTACACCGTATTTTGGCCTCATGGTGGGCCGCAAGCATCCGAAGCGAAGTTTTTCGGCCCATGTTCCAGATGATGCTCGCTCAGGGCTATCATGTCTTTGCACCGAATTTCCGGGGCAGTACCGGATATGGTGCGGAATTCGTCAAGATGGTTGAGCGTGATTGGGGTGAGGGTCCAAGGCTGGACTGTGTTTCCGGGATCAACTGGTTGTTTGATCAGGGAATTACATCGCCAGAGCGGTTGTTTGTGGTAGGTGGAAGTTACGGGGATATATGACCCTGTTATTGGCAGGTCGCCATCCGGAGCTGTTCCGGGCTGCGGTCGATATTTTTGGGCCAAGTAACCTGTTCACATTCCTGGAATCCGTACCGGAAGACTGGAAGCCGATGATGGATAACTGGCTGGGTGACCCGGTCCGTGACCGCGAACGTTTAACGAAGGATTCACCCATTACGTATCTTGATCAGATGGTTAACCCCATGCTGGTCATTCAGGGTGCCAATGATCCAAGGGTCGTGAAGGCCGAATCTGATCAGATTGTGGCTGCGCTCCAGTCCAAGGGAGTTGATGTGGAATACATCGTTCTGGATGATGAGGGTCATGGCTTCTCCAGAAAAACAAACGAGATTCTCGTGTACCGCCGGATGCTGGAGTTTTTGCAGAAACATCAGGAGTCACCCGTCGCACAAGCTTAGTTGAGAGATTCCATCGTTGACTTAAATATAGTGAGATGAGGAAAACCGCCAAAGATCAAGGATGATCTTTGGCGGTTTTATGCGTGCGCCAGGATGTTGGGCGACATATATGGAATGATACATTCTACTAATCTAGCAATGTGACAATCGAATTAATGGACTGCTGCGCCCACTGTGCAAAAGGCAGGTCGGCTGCCCACGTCACTTGTCCTGTCGCTTTGGCTTCCCCCACCACAAGATACGTTGATAGAGCAGATGCATGCTGAGACGTGTGCGGAAGTGTTGGCATTTCTCCTCATCTGCTGCACAGACCAGATCCCGGTAGCAGCGAAGGAACTGTGCGGCCAGTTCTGGTTGACCCTCACGAACATACCTGGTGGATATTTTGGTTAGGTCAGCTGTGCCGTCTCCGAAATAGGCAGTTGTAAAATCGAACAGACCACTAATTTGCCACCCTGAAGTACGGTCGTCCAGATTTTGAATCAGAACATTCTCGACTTTGAAGTCTCCCATGACAAAACCCGGAACAGCTTTGGAACGAAATGCCGGTTCAGCATTCTGGAATTGCTCGTCCACCCACTGAACATCTTCATCCGTAATTACCGAGTACTGTTCAGCATCATGTAACCAGTGACGAATGGTTCCGTACAACCAGTCCAGATAATCGCCTGCAAAGGAAACAATCTGCTGCGCTACAGGATCATATTCCCCTGCATCAGGAACCTTCCAGCGGTGCAGTTCTGCCAAAGTATGGGCAAACATACAGGCGATCTCTTCCTGATCTTGCTGTGACAGTGAAGCCTGGAATGCTGGATCATACAGGTGATTTCCGGGCAGGCGTGGCATTATGGCATAACTCCAGCCTAGCAGATGGGTATCTTCATGTAATAGATATGGATCAGGGACAGGAATGGACGTATGTTTCGCCAGTTGTTCTACAAAGAACTTTTCTTCCTGTAACTGTCCTGCATATAAAGGATTGCCTTTCAGAATATACTCTCCACGGGAAGAGCGAATGAGCAGTGTCTGACCCATAACACCTTTATCCGTTCGTCGATAATCTTCAAGGGTTCCCAGGTCAAGCTCATTCAGCGCATCCTGCAATGAAACTGCGGCCACTTCGCCAAGTTGATTGGAACCAAAATATATACGGGTTGTCATATGGCCGGACCCTCCTGGATTTTAGTCCTCATTCTCTTCGTCAGACAGGTCATACGTATCCTCATCGACCAATCCACGGATGAAAGCTTCAAAATTCGGCGCAAGATATGTAATCTCATAATCATTTTCCTGATCCACATGGACTACACAGGGTTCGCCTTCAGGACCACAGAAGCGATAATCCAGCATAACGACATCATGACCAGCGGATGGACAATCACAGATCACAATACCCAGATCGGGGTATCCCCAATCTTCGATCATGAACCGACTTCCCATCTCACCAGCGAGTGCGTATATTTTATCGTGTCCGATTCCCATAATGCTTGAAATGGCTATGTGATCCTCAGCCCAGGAAGTTGCTTCTTTGGTGGGAAATACAGTGAGTGCAGGGATACCGCCGTTCTGCGTATTCATTAGTTGAATATAGGATGCGGGCAGCTTGTAACCTAGTTCTTGCTCAATAGATACAATTTCTTCTTCGTCAAAAGGTTTTGATACATGGTTGTCCAGTGCATAATCGCTCTGTACCCAGAACGTTGCCGGATCATAGGTCCCTGAAGCGGCTCTTAGATGATTCTGTGTACCGCTCTGCTCTAAAGCTGCGATATTCTCCTCATGGCGTTGACGATCCAGCCGCATCTTCTCCGCTTGGGGACGAATCTGGCGAAGGAATTCAAGGGTAGATTCATCATGGGGCAGAAGTTCGTCAGCTCTCTCAAAAGCCAGTAGTGCCTGTTCATAACTTGCGATGTAACAGTATGCGTAACCCAAGCGATATTGCCAGAGCGGGTCGTTTACCCTTGCTCCTCTACAGACAACAAATGTTGAATAGCTTCGCGGTAACGTGCGTCATTATTATAGGCTCTGGCGAGTTGACCAATCAGATCATAATCCCGCTCTGAGACGGGGATACGTTCAATACGTTTAATAATCAGATTGAATTGGTCCTGCTCATGCCACAAGTTGATTTGTTCCAGCAGTTCTCTTTCCATGAATAGGCCTCACTTCCGTAGAGGGGTATGAATCTCTTTCATTATATAATAAGTGTGTGTTGGTTGGAGAATGTATAAATCAAGCTCTTCGTAGCATACTGTTTAAGTATACTTTAAGTTTAATCTATATAGTTTAAGTTATGTTTAACTTTATTTAAGTATTATGTTGAAAGTTAAACTTTACTATCCTATACTAGGAGTGTGAGGTGAGATGGATATGGGAATCACAAGAGTTGAGAAGAATATATTTAGTCAGAACACGGATGAGATTGCTTCTGAGTTAGTTCAGAGCTTGAGTAATTCGGATAATAGTATTTTACTGTTCAAAGTGCTGGCACTTGCAGTCAAAAATAATGCTGAATTTGTTCGTAGCCTGGATGAATCTATCTTTGAAGATGCTGATATTTTTAGAGAAAAGTATGTTACTCTTCTCAAACACGCGTTAAGTCAAGCAGTGGATGTACCGACAGGAATTACAGACAGTGGTGTTCCTTCTACTGAGGTTGTACGTTCTTATACTCCTAAAGAATTATCTGTGTTTTTGGAGTGAGTATTACGACGATTTTCAACTGGATTGATCAAGGCCGTTTTATGGGGATTCAAAGAGCCGGGTCCAACAAACATAATCTCATCTCAGACGATACTACATATGTGTATGGATCAGGTAAGAGAACGACGATTAAAGACATTGTGACTATGTGGAAAAAGAAGAGGCAGAACACCAATCCACAATAGAAGTCAGTGACCTGGATTACCACACGGGGCAAATTGCCTTATATGAAGATAAATACAAAGGGGAATTCGAACGGACACTCGGAACTAAATTGAACTTAACACCTGAAGAAGAAACCGATGCACAAGTTTGGAAACACCATTTGGGGAGGCAGCGTCTTGGCTTTAAAAATACCGAAAAGTAATTTTCGTTTTATTGAGAATGATTTTTCAGATATTATCTTGAAAAGAAATATCTCTATTAAATTATAATAGTTCAATACTGATATGAGATTGTACATACGAATTAAACAACACTCCCTGAACTTAGGCGTAGTAGCCACAGTTCAGGGAGTGTTGTTTTTATTTATAGTGTATGTGATTAAAACGATATGAATTGAACTAATCATTTACACAACAACGGAGAGGACAGAAAGAACTTGAAAAAGCGAAGCGTTCGCCTTTATCACCGGATTTTCCCTTGAGAAAGGGAATCAAAAAATCTGGGGATAACAGCGATTGGAAAGTTGTTCTGTCATCGTAGTATCAGTGTAAATAATTTTCAGTTTAATTCGATATGGGGAATCTTTATTACAAATCGTCAAATCCGTTATCGTCGCCAACTTTACCGTAGTTACGGGATTTAGCTTCGAAGAAGTCGGTTTTGGTTGCATTCAATGCTTCATCGGAGAATGGTTTGATCCAAGGCATGCAGTTTACATCTACACCTTCATATGCTTTTTCCATACCCATCAGACGCAGACGTTTGTTGGCGATGTACTTGATGTAATCTTCCAACTCGTTCAGGTCAATACCACGTACGTTGCTGAGCGTGTAGTGTGCCCAGTTGGTTTCAAGCTCAACAGCACGATGGATGGTTTGGTATACATAGTCCATGTTCTCAGGTGTATTCAGTTCAGGGAAGTCTACCAGCAACTGTTTGTACACTTCAGCGAAGAAGTAACAGTGTTGGTTTTCATCGCGCTGGATATACGAGATCATCTGGCTCGTTGCCATCATTTTCTGGTCACGGGCCAGGTTGTAGAAGAAGGCAAACGTACTATAGAAGAAGATACCTTCGAGTACCAGATCGGCTACCATAGCCTGGAAGAACGTCTGTGGAGACGGCTCGTCCCGGAAGTTCTGATAGATATCAGCGATGAAACGGTTGCGGTCAAGCAGGACTGGATCATGTTTCCAATATTCGAAAATTTCCTTTTGCTCCCGATCAGATACGATGGAAGAGAGGACGTAGGAGTACGATTGGTTATGAACGACTTCCTGTTGTCCGATAATGGCCGAGATCGCCTCGAGTGAAGAATCGGTAAAGTAACGTTTTACGTCACCCACAAACATCGTCTGCATGGAATCAAGTACCGCGAGCAGGGAGATGTTGATTTTGAATGTGCGTTGCTCTTCCTCGTCCAGCTGAGCAAATTGGGAAGCATCTTTGGACATTGGAATCTCGTCTGCGATCCAGTGGTTGAGCAGCAGTACTTTGTACAATTTGTACATATGAGGCATGCGAATGTCGTTCCAGTTCAGGATACCGGAGCATTCACCTTCAATAATACGGGTTGATTGGTTAGGGGCTTCGGTGTTGAAAATTTTCTGTACTTGCATAGTCCGTTCACTCCTTGAATGAATTTACACTGTATAACTACGATGACAGAACAACCTTACGATCGCTGTTATCCCCTGATTTTTTTGATTCCCTCTTTTAAAGGGAAAAATTCGGTGATTAAGGCGAAGTGTATGCTTCCGAAGTAGCTTTTTTACAGAAAGCTTTTAGCTCCGCTTCTTCAGCTTTGTTTTGTCCTCTTCGTTATCGTGTAATCATTAATTCTTTTATATATTAGGGTTGTATAATGTGGCATCTATATCAACATCTTGCGATGCTGTGATCGTGTTTTAGGCAAAAAAGAACCAGGGCAACGCCATTTTGCAATCAAAACAGGATGCCCTGGTGGTCATCGTGAATCTAGTCAATCTTCTCTATCATGGATAAAACTTAGCTTGCGCAAGAATCGCATTCTTCAATGGTTAATGCCCGGCTACGAACGTAATACGTCGATTTCATGCCGGCTCTCCAAGCGTGCAAGTGCAGTTCCAGGAATTCCGTTGCTTTGATATCCGGACGAACATACAGGTTGAAGCTCTGTCCCTGATCGACGTGGCGCTGACGCGCAGCAGCCATATTGATGGAAGCATGTTGATCGACCATGAATGCCGTTTTGTAATACCAGATCGTTTTTTCGGACAGATCAGGTGCCGGATTGGCAATCTTGTATGTTGTTTTCTCTTCATAAGACAACAGCTCATAGAGCGGGTCAATGCTGGCCGTAGAGCCGGCAATGATGGACGTGGAACCGTTTGGTGCAATGGCGAACATCCAAGCATTACGAACACCGTTTTGCTGTACTTGGGTTTGCAGTTCTTTCCACTGTTCGGTTGTTACGAACTCGCCTACGCGCTCACCTGACGTGTACTCGCGTTGGTCGAAGTAGTGACCACTTTCCCAATCGGAACCTTTGAATTTCGGATAATGTCCTTTTTCTTTGGACAGCTCCATGCTGGCTTTCACAAGCAGGTAGTTAATTTTTTCGTACAGATTATCGTTATACGTTACCGCTTCATCAGATTCCCAGCGAATGCCTTCGAGGGCAAGCAAATGGTGAAGTCCGAATGTTCCCAGACCGACTGCGCGATATTGGCTGTTGGTGTATTGGGCTTGCAGCACTTCGATGTTGTTAATGTCGATAACGTTGTCCAGCATACGTACCTGAATCGGTACCAGACGCTCCAATACATTGTGAGGCACGGCACGTGCCAAGTGAATGGAGTTCAGGTTGCAGACAACAAAGTCGCCAGGCACTTTGGAAATCACGATGCGAGTTTGTCCATCTTTGGTTACGAGTTCTTCCTTTTCTACCACAGTGGCAGATTGGTTCTGCATGATCTCGGTACAAAGGTTGGAAGAGTAGACCATACCATGTGCGCGGTTCGGGTTCGCACGGTTAACGGTATCCCGGTAGAACATGTACGGTGTACCTGTTTCGAGCTGGGATTTCATCACACGTTTCATAATATCAATCGCCTGAACGGTGATACGGGACAACAGCGGGTGGTTAACTGCTTCTTCGTATTTCTCACGGAACGCACCTGCACCAAATGACTCATCGTAGAAATCTTCCAGTCCGAGTGGACGACCGTTCTCGTCTTTCCAACCCATCACTTTCTTTGTTTCGTGCGGGCAGAACAAGCTCCATTCGCCGCGGCTAGATACGCGCTCCATGAACAAGTCAGGCAGACAGATCCCGTGGAATACGTCATGTGCACGCATCCGCTCGTCACCGTTGTTCAGCTTCAGATCGAGGAACGCCAGAATGTCTTTGTGGAAGACATCCAGATATACGGCAATGGCACCTTTACGTGTACCAAGCTGGTCTACGCTGACCGCTGTATTGTTCAGTTGGCGAATCCAAGGAATTACACCAGAACTTGTGTTTTTGTGCCCACGGATATCCGATCCACGTGCTCTTACTTTACCGAGGTACACGCCGATGCCGCCGCCCATTTTGCTCAGACGTGCTACATCTGTATTGGAATCGAAGATACCTTCAAGTGAGTCGTCTACGGTATCAATGAAGCAGCTTGAGAGCTGTCCAGCTACTTTTTTACCGGCATTGGACATCGTAGGTGTAGCTGCTGTCATATACATGTTGCTCATCGCCCAGTAAGCTTCCTTAACGAGATCCATACGTTTCTCAGCAGGCTCCTGATGCATCAGGTACATCGCGATAACCATGTAACGCTCTTGAGGCAACTCCATCACTTTTCCGTCAAAATCGTGAGCGAGGTAACGTTCTGCCAGTGTGAGCAAGCCGATGTAATCGAAGAGCAGATCGTTGCGGTAGTCAATGCATTCAGCAAGTTCGTCGATCTGTTCTTTGGTGTAACATTCCAGCAATTCTTCACGGTAGATGCCTTTTTTCACGAGATCTACAAGAAGAGGGTGGAATGCGCCATAAGGCTCGTCCGGATAAGACTTGTATCTGCGGTTGGTAGCCGCTTTTTTGTACAGGGAAGTGAGCAGGAGCGTGCCGCTGCAAATTTCCAGTTAGGCTCCTCTTTGGTTACCAGTTCCAGTGCGCTCATCATAAAAGCGTTGCTGATTTCGTCTCCGGTAACTTCATCACGACGGAGCTTGCTGTTTACCCCGCGTACCAGACGTTCCTTGTCGAGCATGTCCAGTCCTTCCAGAATACGGTCGGCATATACCGAGATGCGCATATCATCAAAGGCAAGCTGGCGGTTGTTCGGCTTGGTCACAACTTGTGGCATGAATATTCCTCGCTTTCGCATGTTTAAGAGATAAATTGGAGAAATTCTTTATATAAAGAATTGAGTGTCTTCTTACGGTGAGAAAAAGAAATAGGTTACGTTTTGCGGACTGAAACGGCGGTGACAAGTTCATGTCTTAAATCGCTCAACTTGAGGTGCACAAAGCAGCACAATGCAGAACATGCTCATATAAAAAGCATTCTCCCGCCTCGCGGCTGAAAATGCCCATGGATGCTCTGGCTTCCTTACTGTCTTAGAGGTTCAGGATATCGACAGAAAAGAGTGCTTATGTAAGCTTTTGTCTATATGCAGATGTGCCTGTAGTTTGAGGATACCGGATGCAGTCCAAACAGCCCCGTTAACCTCCGTGTCAACTCTGTTTCGAGAAAGCGATTTACACCTACAGGGACGTGCCTTTGGAGGTGATTTCATCCTGTTTTTCGCGAGATTGCAGAAGGTGACTATTAGAAGCGGAGAAATCTAGTGTTACTACATTTTGTAGCTGTCAACATACTGTAACCCAACATATTGTGTTTGTAAAGTGGGCAGAACCAGTAAAACGTAATTCCGAGTATACCATTTAAGCCAGGAATCCGCAAAGGAAAAGGACTGGAAGATTTGAAGATTTATCAAAAAAATTTTTGAACAATTTGAATGACGTCTTCACGTCAGTTTGAATTGTAACGCATTCAACTGGTAGAATAAAAGTAGTCAAAAATCGACTAAAATCAGCGGCAGCGGTTGTTCACGGGGCCCAGAGGAGGCGGAGCAAAATGGCAATAGCAGAAGTGACTGTAATTCCAATCGGAACGGGTACAACCAGTCTAAGCAGTTATGTGGCGGACATGCAAAAGGTATTGGAACATCAACGGGGCATTACATATCAGCTAACTTCCATGAGCACCATTATTGAGGGACCCCTCAACGAGATCTTTACAGCAATTGCGGCTCTGCATGAAGCACCGTTTTTGTCAGGAGCTCAGCGTGTTTCCACATCCGTCAAAATTGACGACCGTCGTGATAAACCGGATGCCTCAAGTATACAGAAGTTACAATCGGTTCAGGATAAACTGTCGTCACAGCAGGCAAGACCCAATTAGTTCCTAATGTAAATACTTTATATCCCTAAAGCGAATGTCAAAAAGACCAGTCTTTTAAAGAGCTGGCCTTTTTGTATACTCATTTAACATTTTAATTAATCTGCAACTACCAATGAGGCTCCAATTAACGTGGCGTTGGTGTAACCACCGCCAACATTTTCAAAAGAGAAGTTGGTAATTGGAGCACCGATAACAGTGGCATAATCACCATCAAGCAAATCTCCGGTCGTTGCAGGATATAACGCTATAATATCGTTTCCGTTCTCATCCATGACATGAACGATAGAGAAAGTTGCTCCGAGAGAGCTATCTTCTTCAACGGAAATGACTTCCCCGTTAACTTGTACGAAAGTATTGTAATAGTTGGCTACATTTTTATTCAGATGACGGGTCGTTACATTGGAGTCAACGAGCCCCTGTACCTTTTTGCTTAGTTCTGCCGTAATGGCCGGGAATACATCGTTATGTTTACCAAAGAAATCATAAGATGCCTGCTCCATAAAGGCTGTGTCTTCTGTAATGTAGGGAGTTAACTCATTAAAGAAATCCGCAGCTGATGCTGTGGCAGATGTATTTCCAGTCGTTGCAGTTTGCTCCAGAGGAACAGTAATGCTTAGGGAATCCAAGATATTTTTGATCTCATCCTGATTATAAGTATCCTTGGCGTAGGTTA
The DNA here is from genome assembly GCA_022836915.1 of Paenibacillus sp. OVF10. Classification (GTDB taxonomy): domain Bacteria; phylum Bacillota; class Bacilli; order Paenibacillales; family Paenibacillaceae; genus Paenibacillus. The sequence goes on from CP094668.1 coordinate 1,283,242, forward strand.
ACGTCATGGTATAGAGTTCTGTATTGGTCGGAATCAGATATTGGACAAGGACAACATCTGTACCCGAGGTGTGTTTATAGGCTCCTTCCAAGACACCCGCGCTATATTCTTTATAAGGCTTGTTTGTGTAGCTGGTTTTTTTATAATCGGAAATGCCGATGCTTGAACCGTTTTGTGTGTAATAATCCACTATATTATTGGCGTATTCTTCAGGATTGATTGAACCGGTTGAGCTGGCCTCAATCGTCAGATTCATATTATCTGCAAATGTGGCTGATGAAGATTGGTCTGAAAAAGCAGCTTTAATGGATGGAACATTCATTTGACTTGTATCTACGCTTTTCCAGGATTCAGGATATGCAAAAGAAAATCCTTCTCCATTATATGTAGTGTATTTCGTAGCTTTTGCTTCTGTTGAGACAGTTTCAGTTGCCTTGGATGCTTCGGTCGTTTGGCTATTGGTTGTTGTGTTTGTTTCTGAATTACCACAAGCACTAAGCAATGTGGCTAATGCCAAAATCGTAATAAGTTTCTTCATTATGTCTAATTTCTCCTAATGTGCTTCCCATCGGTTGGGATTTTTTCTAAGGTCATCATTTCGTTTTGGATAATCTAGTTTAGGTCGTGAGCATAGAAACTCCTTTCTACTTTATTAGTAAAATAATAACATAAATAAAGATTTCAGTATTCATAATTACTAAAAAGGTAATTTATCTGTATTTAACAAGTTAGAAGCTAATAATATACCGTATTGGTATCCATTTTGAACGATAGTACATACATTTGATGGATATAACCGTGAGATTTAAGTATGACTTAAATGTATTTGAACATAACTTTCAGACTTAAGAACTGACCCTTTATGTAGGTGCAATTAACGAATCGTCGGTGGAAAAAAACAGCCCATTTTCGACCTGAGCCCGGTCCCATGTGTGATTGGTGCATATAGTGAACTGTACCTCAAATCAAAGGAGGGGTTTACATGAGTGGAGTAGTAGGTGGATACGGCGGCGCATGGACATCGACTGGCGCGATCTTGGTTCTCTTTATCTTGTTGGTCATCATCTCTAAAGCATTCTTGATCTAATAAACCGCTTGGACCCTAATATATTTGTAAAGGAGGGTTCTGCATGAGCAACGTAGTTGAAGGCGTAGGATACGGCGGCTGGACATCGACTGGAGCAATCCTGGTTCTGTTCATTCTTCTCGTAATCATCACTAAATCATTCTGGGTATAATATGACGAGCTCTGCCGGGCAACCGGTGGGGTTTTTTCTGGAGGACAAGCATGGGGGAGAGCCAGGAAGATAAGATAGCGTGTGGTTGAAAGGTAGAATTGGTGGAATTCAAGTAATGGAATGACGGCGTATGCTTGGAAAATGGGGAAGGTACCTAATGGCTAAACGCCCATTTTGTCAAAATGAGGGCGATAGCCCGGTCCAGAGGTAGGCTGAATACATAGCTTAGGGGTGTAGGCAAATGTTAAGGAGGAATGAACAATGAGCGAAGTAAAACCGAATTCACCGAACGGACAGGGACACGTATACGGACATATGGGAGGTTATGAGCATATGCAAGGATACCAATACACAGGTCATGAAATGCATGGGTATGGATATGGTTGTGGAACAATGCCAATGGGATATGGCTATGGATACGGACACCATGCCAATCAGGCTCCAATGATGCACGGTTATCAACAGGGTTGTGGAGTATCCTATGGTCATGGCGGCGGAAGCTGGGGTTCGATGGGTACGATCCTCGTACTGTTCATCTTGCTGGTCATTATCTCCAAAACGATGTTTATCTAAGAATTTGTGGGTGCAAGGAGACTTTGCTGATCGTGGATCGTTACGATAGGTGCTCTAAATAAACTCCGAGTTTGAGCTCCATGTTGGGGCATAACGTACCTATGATTCAGAGCGGGACAGCGTAGGATTTCATCCTGCGGTGTCCCTTTTTATTAAAATTAAGTGAAGGAGCGTTGGGAGTACTTTCTTTAACGAACTCCACAGCCTCTATTCCATGCATTTTTTCCATTTCACAAGTCTAACGAATCGCAGACACCTTATTTCCTCAATCTGGCCATGTTTGGAGCCTATATTCATGAAGTGACATGGATTAACGTGGCTGAGATTCGTTAGATTTTACATAGCACAGAAATCCTCAATATAAGGTGTGCAGGATTCGTTAGCGTCTGGTGAGCGTAAACATTTGCTTTAGAAGCCGAGTTTATTTGCATAAATGGAGAAGTAAGGAAGTAAGGAAGTAAGTAAGGAAGGAAGTATCCAGGAGTGCAGTCAGTGGGAGAATGGAAAAGTTTTAAAAGCAGAGCCGAATATATCTGGTTAGTCTGATAAGTGAAAGGAAGACTTTTCTCAATGGTGGGGGCGATTGTCTGTAGATGTTGCTAAATTGAATATGTAGACATGGATAAACACCCGGAACCCAATTCCGGGTGCTTTGTGTATGTTTTCAATCTTCTCAAGAATAAGTGATATCCAAAACAACAAAAGCCCTACCTCTCTTTTGTCCTTGCGGCTCCGATGACCGCGCCAGTGTGAATGGGAACATCTTGTGAAACTCTGTACTACCGGGTTATTGTGATTCAGGTTCTTCAATCTTCATAGGTTAGTTGTGCTTAAAATTCGCTGCGGTCGCAGCATGAAGAAAATATTCCGGGGTTTAAAGAAGACAGAAATCATATGAGGTTGTTTAATACAACTTTTATAGTATACCACAGGTTGTAATTTTCTGCAATAAAAAGGAAAGCGCGACCAGAGCAACTATGTTTTCGGACTGTTTTTAGGTTAGAAAGTGAAAGATTGTTTTGAAAAGATACAGAAAATTTTTCAAACTATTTCTTCATAGGGGTAATCCTCTTCAAAAGATTCTGCGTAGGTTATAATAAGAGGGAAGAAACAGAAAGGGGCCCTCGCATGACTGAATCGATGGAGGACAGCAGGTTAATGCGGCAGATCGCGGAACGTGATGCCTCCGCACTGGAGCTTTTATATGACCGTTATGAGCGAGCGGTGTATTCTTTTGCTTACCGGATCGTTGGTGATCCCATGACGGCAGAAGAGACCGTTCAGGAACTTTTTATGCGGGTCTGGAATAATGCTGAACGTTACGATGCCTCACAGGGGAAGCTGACCACATGGATGTTTGCGATTACGCGTAACATTGCAGTGGACATGCTGAGGCGGAGATCAAAAGGGGCAGCGGCTACTTCAGTTGAACACGAGACACTGGCGGCCTATGCCGATGAAGATACAAACACGGAAGAAGAAGTGCAGCGTAAATGGGAAGGTACCCGGATTAAAGAGGCGTTGTCCCAATTGAACGGTGATCAGCAACAAGTTATTGAATCGATATATTATGCGGGATTAACCCAGCAGGAAGTATCCAGCCGATTCGGGATTCCGCTGGGTACAGTAAAGAGCCGTGTCAGGCTTGCCATGCGACAGCTCCAAAAGTTGCTGGCCGATGCTGAATTGCATCCGGACGCGGGAAGGAGGGCATACATCCATGATAGAACGACATGAGGAGTGGTCTGATCTGGCACCGATGTATGTGCTGGGCGGACTGGAAGCAGAGGAAGTGGCGGCGTTTGAAGCGCATATGGCAACTTGCGAACCTTGCCGCCAGGAGGTAAGGGAATTGCAGGAAGTGACTGGCTTCCTGCCACTTGCGGCGGAACCTGTAGCACCGCCGCAAGGCATGCGAGCACGTGTGCTGGGCAACGTGCTCGGACATGCGCAGGAGAGCGCCGAGGCGAAGCCAGCGGCTGCTCCTGCGGAGCCTGAAGCACCCGTGGTGCTTCAGGAGGATCTTGCGCCGCAGCACGAACGTGCGGCGCAGCCCGGGCCAGGCTTGCCGCCGGCAACGGCGGTGCCTACGGCCCGGGTGGAAGAGGCTGCCCAGGCACAGCCATGGCAGCCACAAGCGCGCGCGCGTGCGCGCAGCAGCGCCTGGCGCATAGCCAGTGCCGGCCTTGCGGCCGCGGCACTGTTGCTGGGCGTGTACACGGCGCAGCTGCAGAGCAAGATCGACTCGCTGACGCAGCAAGCGGCGGGCTCGTCGGCTACGCAAGAGCAACTGGTGCAGGCACAGGCACAGAATGCACAGCTGCAAGAGCAGCTGGCATCAGCTCTGGAACCTGCACAGGGCATGCAGACTGGCGAGGCAGTGAAGCTGAATCCTGCAACGCAGGACATTGTAGCTCAGGGTCTCGCAACCATCGTTATTGACAGCAAAGGCACTCACCTGGTTGTGCAGGCTGAGAACCTGCCGAACCTGGAAGGCAACGAGGCTTTTCAGGTCTGGTTGATCAAAGGAGATACCCCTCAGAATGCGGGTACTTTCCTTAGTCGTGACGGAACGGGAGCGGTATATTACACATTGGATTCGGCCAACGACTATGATACGGTTGCCATCACGCTTGAACCGGATGCAATGGGAGATGAGCCGCGCGGTACAATGATTCTGGCTGCCAAGATTAAAGGATAAATATAGGATATATCAGCAAAGGCTGCTCCGTCGTGGAGCAGCCTTTTTGTGTTTTCCAGTTCTGGTGCCCACCCATTGGATTTTATTAATTTTTTTAGTCGGAGCAACCGATAAACAAATAGAAGGCAATACCCTTAATCTCCCTGTGTCTCAAGGGAGAACTGGTTGCACATAGAGAGTGAGGGGTTCAGTTGGAAGCATACCGTTCATTTATCTTTCGCCTGATACGCAATTATCTGATCGGTTCACTGGCAGCTGTTTTTGTTGTCGGTACAGTAGTTATGGTATCTACTCTGCAAATACCCAATATTCAATTTGTTCGACTCATCTTCATTGTACTGATTTCACTCTTGTTCATGCTGGTTGCAGAATTAATTACGCTGTGGGTGCAGCTTGGCCCCATAAGACAATTTTTCACTTCCGAGCATCATGAGAGAGACGAATTAAACCACATGTATGAGAAAATTCATCGTTTCCCGGGACAGACCATATATCGGATCATGGGTCCGCACATGCTTGGTTTTTCACTTCCGGCAGCCGGATTAACAATATGGATGATATCCACAGGGTGGCTTGAATTCCCTTACTTGTATATTGTCGTGGCCGCTGCGTGTGCCTTTCTGATTGCCATCATGCATGCGCTGATAGAGTATTACCTAACGGTGCGGGCGATTAGACCCTGTTACTTGAGATTCGTCATCGAGGCAAAGTCCAATACGGGATGGAACCTTCACTGGGAGGACGCATTCTCGTATCGATCCAGCGTAAATTTCAGCTAAGTACGGCACTGATTGGCTTATTTCCTCTATTTCTATTTTTCCTGGCTACATATATCCGACTTCAGTATATGGACAGTGAATTTGCGAAAGAGTACATACTGTGGGGAATTCTCATCGTTGTTCTGGGCGCGGGGTTTGCGCTGGTGGGAAGCTGGCTGTTGATTCGTGATGTTCGTGATCCAGTTGCTGAACTGACGCATGAGATGAACCGAATTCAGGGGGAGATCTTGGCAGACGAGCTCCGGATCTATATGCGGATGAGTTTTCGGCACTGATCTCCGGTTTTAATATGATGATTAATCGGCTGGAGATGAGACAGGAACGCAATCGACAGCTGTTGCAAAGTTATTTTTCTACACTGGCTGCTGCTTTAGACGCCCGAGATAAGTACACGGCAGGACATTCCATGCGTGTGGCAGAGTATTCGCTGATGATTGGCAAGCTGAGCGGAATGAATGAGGAACAGGCGGATTTATTGTACAAATCAGCCCTGCTTCATGATATCGGGAAAATCGGCATACCTGATGAGGTACTGTTGAAAGATGGAAAACTAAGCGATGAGGAATTCGCCATTATTCGCACACATCCCGTGCAGGGAGAGTATTTTGTTACAGATAGAGCCTATTGATGCCATGGCCGACTTTCTGCCAGGTGTACGATCTCACCATGAGAGATATGATGGCAAAGGATACCCGGATGGGATGGCTGGTGATGATATTCCCCTTTTTGGCCGCATCATTGCAGTAGCGGATGCCTTTGATGCCATGACGTCAGATCGACCATATCGGAATGGGATGAGTCACGAGAAAGCGCTAACGATTTTGGAAGAAGGAAAAGGGACCCAATGGGACCCCTATTTTGCAGGTTTGTTTATTGATGAATGGAGACGACAACATCATCTTCAGAAACCATCGAAGTGAGGGATCAGTTGATCCCCTCTGTCCACTTCGATTCTTTTCTGCGTCTCCGGTGTAGAGCGAGGCCTGTTATGATGGTGAGAACACATTCGCCGAGTATGACTGCACCCAAGGCATCATAGATCACATGTTGTTTGATCAATAGCGTGGATACGATAATAGTTGCTGCCCCGGCGGCCACCAAAATCTTGATGGGTTTGCGGATGCTTGGAACCGAGAGAACAGCGCGCATAACCAGATAAGAGTGAAGAGAATGAATACTTGGGAAACAATTATAAGGACGATCCTGGCTGTAGAGCCATCCAAGAACAGATGCTCCCAGACCTGTACCCGTCAGTTCCGGGCGCGGTACCATGGTCTGAAAGTTGAAGTAGATCAGATAACAGATCCAGACACAGATATTCATGGATAACAAGACGCGGTAGTACGTCAGTCGATCCTTGGCACACAGGTAAGCGAGCACACCGAATACAAACGGGTACCAGCCCAAATATGGAATGGACATGGCAGGTACGTAGGGAATGATCCGGTCGAGCGGCGAATCAAGTACTACGAACCCGCGTTCTGGACTATTAAGAATATCATAGAACAGCCCCATGACGGCCAAAGACAGCATTAAACTCAATGACAGCCAATAGGATTTGCTTTTTAACAATTGCACAACATCTTTCTCCTTTCATTCATGTTCCGACGAACATGACCCCAGCAAATAACTATATAAGTTGCACTATACTTTCATTTACACGAGAACGGAGAGGACAGAAATAACCTGAAGAAGCGGAGCTAAAAGCTTTCTGAAAGAAAGCTGCATCGGAAGCATACGCTTCGCCTTTATCCACGGATTTTCCCTTTCAGAAAAGGGAATCGAAAAATCTGGGGATAACAGCGATCAGAATGTTGTTCTGTCATCGGAGTAGCAAGTGTAATTATTCTTTAGTTCAATCTATATAGTAGTTTAAATTTAAACAACAATATATTCTACTACGACCAGCGCACAAATTGAATCCTGATTTGTGTATTTTTGTGTATTTTTTTGACGAAGAAGGAATGCGGAAGTTTCAATGGGCATGATATGATAGAGACAGATACGGACGAAGGCAATTTGGCCAGTAAAGTCGGTACAACAGGAGTGAGTGAATGCAATTTTCAAAAATGTTCGTATTGAATATGGGGATGCTTATTACCATTGCATATCTTGCTAGTGTGTTCTATAAATATGTCGTAATACGTACTTCTTCCCGAGTGAAGCAGATCAGTTCCGTGCTTGTCCTTATTTTTGCAGGTTGGATCAGTACGGTTTTTGGGTTTCAACTCACCGATGAAGTGGTCTTTGACCTTCGATATGTTCCTTTAATTGTTGCCGTTCTAACGTATAGACAACCCTATAGCGTAATCATCGTGGGTATTGGAATTGGGCTGTCGCGGCTGACTTTTGGCATCACGGATGCTACATTGGCGGCAGTACTTAACATGTCTATTTTGGGCGTGATATGTGCAGGTCTGAATATATGGATGAGACGCAGCAACTACAGGCTGATTATTAAAGGAATCCTTGTTACAGTTATCGTCAATGTGGTCAATAGTGTAAACATTGCTATCGTTGGTGTAATCCCGGCTACATACTTCTTTTCACATATTATGCCTTATACACTCCCTACAGGCATTTTGCTGAGCCTTATTTTTGCATTTATTTTACGTGATTTTCAGAATGAACAGAATCGAATTTTGCTGATCCAGAGTACAAACCGGCTTTTATCTGTGCAAAAGGAAGAGTTACAGAAAGCCCAGATTGTACTGGAGGATCGAGCGAAACAATTGATGATTGCCTCACAGTACAAATCCGAATTTCTCGCCAATATGTCCCATGAACTGCGTACACCACTGAACAGTGTCATTAACTTTGCCCAGATGATCAGCGAGAATGCGGACACGATGGATCAGGAGGATATTGTACGTTTTGCCAATATGATCGACCACTCCGGGCAGGAACTGCTCACGCTCATTAACGATATTCTGGATCTCTCCAAAGTAGAAGCGGGGCGGCTGGATATTGTACTGGAGGATATCAGTGTCGCACAACTTACAGAAGATGCCATGAGCCACTTTCAGCTCGTTGCCGAGAAAAAAGGTATTCAGTTGGTTCTGGACAAAAAACAGGGACTGCCCGAGACGCTCTGGTCTGATCCCCAGCGGGTTCAACAGATTTTGCGGAATCTGATGTCCAATGCCGTCAAGTTCACGCACCGGGGAAGGTCACACTGACCGTAAGCACCAAGCAGATTAAGAATGCAGGTATTCAGAATCGATGGCTTATTTTCTCTGTTCAGGACACAGGCATTGGCATTGCTGAGGACAAGCATCATTCCATATTTGAAGCATTTCAGCAGGCTGACGGGTCGATTAGTCGAAAATTTGGCGGTACCGGACTAGGCCTGTCGATCAGTCGGGATTTAGCGAGATTACTGGGGGATCGATTGAACTGGAGAGCACTGAAGGTAAAGGAAGCACCTTCCATCTCTATCTTCCGTTGGACCGTGAAAAAATGAGTTGACAACCTTCGCGCCGTGAGTAGAATTTGGGATGACAACTAGCATCGACCGGCTTTTGAGACCCGGTCTAAGGAGTGTATCCCCATACAGAAGACGGTCAACGTTAACCCTCCCCGTTAGCAAGCAAACCACGGCGCAAGGGTTCGACACAACGCACGAATTTATCGATTGCAACATGGGAGGGTGTACCGGCAATTATTTTACAGACCTTGCTGGGCGGCCCGTTTTTAACCGGATTTCTGCTGTACCTTGGGGCCGGGTCGAGACATATCGGCTTTGTGCTCGCGATTACAACATTTGTGAACATTGCCCAGATCGGAGCAGCTTACTGGATGCAGCGTATTCGCAGCCGTAAACGCATGCTGCTGCTGTTCGTGGGCACACATCGTATTTTGTGGAGTGCAACGGGACTGATTCCGTTTATATTCCCCAAAGAGTGGTGGGTAAGTGTATATATTGGCGTGTATACGGTTGCTTTTATATCAAATACCATCGGCGGTATGATCTGGACTTCACTGATTGGCGATATCGTACCTGCCAAGGTGAGAGGGCGTTATTTTGGAATTCGAAATACGATTCTGAATGCTCTTGGAAGCGTATGCTTATTCGCAGGCGGTATTGTTTTGGACCGTTACCCCGGAGAAATGGGCTTTCTGATCCTGTTTATTCCGGTGTGGATCTGTGCCATTGCCAATACAGTCATCTATTTTTTCTATCCGGACGTTCCCTTTGAACGTTCTACCGAAAAGGTTTTCTGGCGCATGTTCATCAAGCCGTTCCAGGATCGTTCTTTCCTGAAAGCAACGCTGTTCCTGGCTGTCTGGTTATTGATCCAGACCTTGATTGTTCCGCTCTATTCCTATGTTATGTTGGATCTATTGAATATTAATTATCAGACGGTATCCCTGATCACGGTAGTCCAGACGCTGGTTATGATGGCCGGTTTCTATGTCTGGGGCAATCTGAATGCCAGATTCAGCAACAAAACCCTCCTTTTCTGGACATTGCCAGTCATTGCACTCTCCTGTCTGTCGTGGGGTTTAATGTCGTTCATGCCTGTATTGATCGCGCTATTTCTATCGCATATCTTCCTTGGGATTGGTGTAGGTGGATTCAATCAGCTGGCATTTAACTTTACCATCGGAGACACACCCAAAAGTGAAAGACCGATGTTTGTCGCGGTGTATTCGGCTCTGACCGGAGTAACTTCATTTCTTGGGCCGCTGTTGGGCGGTTGGTTGTATGAAAAGATGGAGACTTGGTCGGATGCGCTGGCCTGGATCTCAGCCTATGGATTTCAGGTGGGGGTTGGTGTCGTGATGTTGATTCTGACATTTACCCTTGGACGTCGTGTACTGTTAAAATAGTAATGATATCGCATAACTTAATATAAAGATGGCGAAGTGGAGGGATGTATTTGAATCGTCTCGAACGGAAAGCCATGGTGATTGGAGCCACGGGGCTTGTAGGCGAATTACTGGTTCATAATCTGCTGGAGCACTCGGCATACAGCCTGGTTCGGGTTCTGGTTAGACGTCCGCTTGAGCTGCAACATCCCAAACTGGAACAGCATGTGGTGGACTGGGAACAGCTGGAGAGCCAAGACCACTTATTCGATGGAATCGATGACTTGTATTGTTGTTTGGGTACAACGATCAAAAAAGCAGGCAGTCAGGACAATTTTCGTCAGGTGGATTATCATTACCCGGTTCGTGCAGCTACTATTGCGAAGCAACAGGGTGTATCACAGATGATGGTGATCTCCTCCATGGGAGCGAGTGCAGATTCCCGGGTCTTTTACAGTCGGACGAAGGGGAAATGGAGGATGCATTGTCCAATATCGGTTTTCAGTCATTGCATATCTTCCGCCCGTCCTTAATCCTGGGAGATCGAAACGAGAAGCGGTTTGGTGAGCAGATGGCTACCTATGCCATGAAGTTTCTGGATCGCTGGATGAAAGGTAGAGCGGACAAATACCGGGCGGTCCACGCCGCAACCATTGCACAGGCCATGACCAATATTGCGATGGTGCAAGCCAAGGGAAACCATGTGTATCCGAATGATGTAATTCATGTCCTTGGTGTGGACGGGGGCTAAGAAACCTTTGAACGAGCTGTTTACTTCATGTGGCTGGTGAGGAGCGTTTCTCGCTTGAGGTAGATCGTGGTATAATAGGCAACAAAAATAAGTTCGAACCCTGACTCCATGCGGCAGCAGGATAACGAACATGAAGGAGAACTCGTCCATGAAAAAACCAATCTCTACCGATCAGGCGCCAGGCGCCATTGGTCCATACAGTCAAGCCGTTGATGCAGGCGATTTCATCTACACTTCCGGGCAACTTGGCCTGAATCCTCAAACGGGAGAGTTCGGCGCAGATGTACAGGAGCAGACACGTCTGTCCTTGAGCAATGTAAAGGCTATCCTTGAAGCAGCAGGCACAAGTATGGATAAAATCGTGAAAACGACGGTGTTCCTGAAAGACATGAACGACTTCGTTCCTGTGAATGAAGTGTATAGCACGTTCTTCGAACAGCCGTATCCTGCACGCAGTGCAGTGGAAGTTGCTCGTTTGCCAAAAGATGCACTGGTGGAGATTGAAGTTATTGCCCTGAAATAGGACAACCTACACTCGCGCCGATATACATAAAAAGCCGATTTCAGGTCAAATGACCAGAATCGGCTTTTTGCATTTTTGCGTTATATTTAAGCGCTATATAGAAGGGGAAAACTCAATCGCGATCCTGATTACGGGCGAAGAACAGCCATACCGCGTAGATGGCCAGTACGATCGCAATGATGATTGCCGTATAATATACGGAAGTGACATCCTTTTGTTTAAGTGCAATAGCGATATACGCCCATGTGAATACAAGTGGGTACACACTGTCCCGATAACGGAAGCTAACGAGAACAGCTAGCACCATACCGACAATCAGCATAATGATCGTCCAGGTTGGTTCGCTGATACCAAAACCATCCCAGCCTATTTTATATAACAGCACCGCTGCATTGACAATGGTTGCCACGCTAATCCATCCGAGATAGATGCTGAATGGCAGCTTTACAAGCCAGATCTCAGCAGTGGTCGGAACAGTAATGGTACGTGTTTTTACATACAGCATGATCAGAGACAACAGAAGCAGTACAATGATCAGTAAAGCGAGACCGGTCTGCAAGTTTTGAAAAGCAAAAATCCAGGCTACATTGAAGGCACAGCTTGCCAGAAACCAATACCCGAGACGGGTAATCGAATCCCTTTTCCAGGAAGCGGGCACGAACTGATAGATCACGAACCCTGCTAACAGCAAGTAAATCAAACCCCATATAGAGAAGGCATAGCCGGAAGGTGTGAGTAGCACAGGATACATATCCGATACTTCTTTGTTGGTCTTGCCCCCGATCGGCAGAGCGTTGGAGAGGTAGTTCACGATAATTACAGCGATAAAACCAATGGCGTTTAACCACTTGTACGGATTGTTACGTGACATTGTGTTTCCTCCTTGGTTTAACGAATGAATGAACCACGGGTCAGTCTACAATGAATATACCCAGTTCTTGCACATTCTAATAACAGCCGCAAAAAATTCACAAGTTGATCTTGCAGATTTTGTGCTCTGCCGCTACGTTGGAACAGTACTCTGTCCCAATGTACGCGAAACCAAACAGAAATATGTCCATGCCCACGATGTCCCACTGGAAGAGGAGGCAGAGAATGCTCACAAGAGAAACGATGGAGAAACAGCAGACTTGGTTCTATGTAGTTGCACTGTTCGTAGGAGCAGCGATAGGGCTGAGTAATCCGGCATGGGGGGATATTTTGGGCTACACCGTGTCTCCGATACTGGCCATGCTGTTATATAGCATGTTCGTACAGATTCCCTTTTTACAGTTAAAAGAGTCCTGGTCGAATCTTCGATTTATGGGGGCGCTACTGGTGGCTAATTTTATCGTTGTACCTGTAGTTGTTTGGTTGCTTACACTGGTCTTTCCGCAATCACCAGGCGTTCTGATCGGAGTCTATCTGGTACTGTTAACGCCCTGTATTGATTACGTCATTGTGTTCACACAGTCCGGCAGGGGCAATGAGAAACTGATGCTCGCCGCAACACCCTTTTATTTGTTATACAAATGATCCTGTTGCCGTTTTATTTATGGGTATTGATGGGGGCTGAGGTGGCGCAGGTCATGCAGGTAGGGCCGTTTGTAGAGGCTTTTCTGTTCCTGATCGTTATTCCACTGCTGCTCGCTGTTGTTACACAAGTTCTCTCCAGAGGTAAAGCGAGCGGCGAACGGGTCATGAATGCGACGGCATGGCTCCCGGTTCCGATGATGGCACTTGCACTGATCGTGGTTGTCGCTTCCCAGATTGGCAAAGTTTACAATGATATGGCGATTATCGTGAACGTGATTCCGATCTATGTTGCTTTTCTAATCCTTATGCCTTGGATATCTCGACTCATTGCTACTTGGTTTGGATTGAATCCAGGTGCCGGGCGGGCGTTGATCTTCAGTTCAGCCACACGGAATTCGCTGGTTGTTCTGCCGCTAGCACTGGCACTCCCACCAGAATGGGCAACTATAGCTGCGGCAGTCATCGTTACACAGACGATAGTGGAGCTTGCAGGGGAGCTAATCTACATTCGACTTGTACCTGCGGTGATTTTGCGGGATCGGTGAGCGGACTAGGACGTATCTATGTTATGATTTAATATAATTAATAAAACCATTTTTGGTAAATAAAAGGGAGGTGAGAATCCCTATTTATCGGAAGATTATGTTCTACCTGGATATTGTCCTATTACTGTTCAGCCTCATCTATTTCCCCGTAGTGGCTCATAAGACAGGAAATAATATGGCTTATGGATTTATGGCTGTGATTTTAATCGGGACAATATCTCGGATCGTATCCTATCTTAGAAAATTAAGATTCAACAAATCGCCATGATATAGGCTATTTCTGTAAAAGTAATAAAAAGAGTACTTCCGATTGGCCATGCCGGGAGTACTCTTTTTAATTCGGATCAAATACTCGTTACGTTCCAGCCTCCAATAATGTTTTACGATATTCCGCTGGCGTGATGCCCTCCATTTTTTGAACACTTTGCTGAAATACTTTTCGTCCTGGAATCCAACCATCTCCGAGATTTTGGCAACTCGCAGGGAAGGGTTTTGCAATAACAGCTTGGCGTTGTTGATCCGCAGTTTGCCCAGATATTCCGACCAGTTCAGGCCAAATTGCTGTTTGAATTTACGGGAAATATACTCCCGGCTCAGGTAGAAACGCGCGGCAATCTGCTGCAAGGACAGGTCCTCCTGATAATGGGCGTCCATATAACGTGCAATCTCACTCATGGGATCGGGATTGGCGTGGTGATGAGCGGTGAGCGCCTTTCCTGCGGCAAGCAGTCGTTGTTCCAATAATGAACGAAGCAGGGGAAGGATAACAGTCCTTCAGCGTCCAAAGGTAACTCGGCAAAGGGAATAGACTGTTCCTCCGTTACTTCTTCCTCTTTGAATGACGAACCTGCCGTATCATCAAGCCAGCGGCTCAGCATCCATTCCAGCTCGTCGATCCATTGCTGAATCTGCTCAGCACTGACAACTTCAAGATCAGTAATCGGGTCAAGCCACTCGGCGACCGCAGCAGATACACTGGAAGCCCGGCAGCTCATGGCTGCCATACGCAGGGTTCTTCATGGGCGGTTAAACGCCTGATTTTATTCCCATTTGATGATTCCACTGAGGCATGGATTCGCTGTTTAATCTGCACAGCATTACGTCGCCACAACCTTGAACTTGCTTCCAGATAGGCCGCTGAGATTCCGCCAGGGTAGGACTCACAGGTGGAGATGCCAAAATGAAGCCTGCGCTGAATCGTCTGCTCCAATCCATGATTGACCTTGTCCAGAATATGTTCCAATGAAGTGGATGAACCCCAATGTAGCAGAACAATCTCGTCCGGTTGATCCAACTGACGAAACATTACGCCTTCGTCTGGTGTGGATAACATCTCGGCACAGATATTGAGCACCGAGAACACAAGCAGATCTGGTTGACTGCGGTATTTTGCCAGACAATCTGCATCCAGATGGGACAGGCTGGTGACAGCGACACTACAGACAGGGATTAGACAGGGAGATTTAACTCATCCTGCAATCGCTGCATGTGTGATGGGCTGCTGCCTCTGCCGACGGCAAGTTCGGTGAGCAGACGATCCTGGTAGTGGGGGCGCATTCGATTAACGACAATGGATTGCCTGGTGGATTGTATCCGAATGGCGTCTTCCTCTTCCCAAGCTGTAACGGCCTTTAATAGAGATGCATTCAGCTCATCTGCTTCCACAGGTTTCAGGAGGTAGTCCATGCCACCATGCCTGATTGCATGCCTCACGAGTTCAAAATCATCATATCCGCTGATAACCAGCACCTTGCTGTGTGGGGCATGAGTCGATATCCATTCAAGCAATGCCATACCGTCCTTGCCTGGCATACGCATGTCACTGAGTATGATTTGAGGTTGATGTACCGTGATGGCGGCGATGGCTTCATCCCCGTCTGCTGCTTCAAGTAATGTATCAATGCCAAACTCTTCCCAATGACCAAGCAACCTTATGGCATCTCGGACATGTTTTTCATCATCTACAAGCAGTGCCTTCATGTTGTTCACTCTCCCGCGTATAGTTTAACCGTGATCTTCACACCATTGGGTTCCCGATTACTGATCTCAAGCCTGGCTGAGTGACCGGGATGTGAGTTCAATTGAAGTCGGCGTATTACATTTCGTAGACCGATGGATTCAGACTCGTCGGATTCTTGTGTGGATAACCCGGTTGTTGTATGACTTTGATGCAGCCATCCGCGGATCTCCAGTAATTTATCTTCAGGTATGGAGGGGCCGTTATTATTCAGTTCTATTTCAATCCAATGATCGTTGATCCGGCGGCTGGATAGGGATATGTGACCTTTGCCTGGCTGAATATCTGCTCCATGTTTGAAATAGTTCTCAATTAAAGGTTGTAACGTCATTCTTGGCATTTCGACAGACAGGGTATCTTCGGCAAAATCCAAATCCACCTCAAGGCGGTCACCAAACCGCTCCTGCTGCAGTTCCAGATATAATCGGGCATGCTCGGCCTCTTCGCGTAAGGTCACGCAGGTCTGATCCCGCATGCTGTAGCGCAGCATTTTGGACAGGCTAGAGAGTAGTATATACGCCCGTTGTCCCTGCTGTTGAAGGGCAAGTGTACCGATCGATTGCAGTGTGTTATATAGAAAATGCGGATGAATCTGCGCTTGCAACGCTTTGAGCTGATTTGTCTTATTGGCGATTTCGAGTCGATATTCCCGCAAAATAAGATTATTTACCGTATCCATCATATCCCGGAAATGACGAGCGAGCACCCCGAATTCATCGCGACTGGATAGATGGATATCCACATGCAGACGCCCGGCTTGAATCTGGTTCATATACCGCATGAGTTGCTTGAGCGGACCGGTGATTCGGATGGAGATAAACAAGGTTGCAATAATGACTAATACAAGTGCTGCGATGGCAATCATCGCGTTATTCCGCGTAAGTGTGGTGGCTCTGGCATATAACGTCTCATTCGGAATCTGTTTGACGATGGTCCAGTCAGCGTACGTGCTGCCAAGTTGCTGGTATACATACATGGAACGATCCTGTTCAAAATGTCCTGCGACATTCTGGGCTGTACCTGCGCTAGATCGCGCGATATTCAGTTCACTAGCCGTTTCCTCTCGTAGTGCATCCGTATGATTGACCTCGGAACGTCCTTGGTAAATGATCTGATTCTGACCATCCACAACATAGATCTGTTCCTTAGCCGGATCATACAGCCTGCCACAGATTGCTGCAATGGTATTCATATTCAGATCAATGGCGAGTACACCCAGGCGCTCGGTGGACGGAATATCCTTGATCACCCGATGCAGGGTAATGACCGTTCTTTCAGGGTCATCGGGGAGGCTGCCTTGAATCCGTAAGTGTGACTCATATGGGCCGATTCCACCCAGATATCCGGGCTATCACCGCCTGTTTTTCCATGGAGCGAGCCGGAATAGGCCTGTTTGCGTTCCTCCCGCTTCGGAAAGGGATTTGTAATCAAGGTGGATTGATTGGCGGCAAAAGAGTGCAAATACAGCTGGAATACATCCGGCACAGCCGCGCGGATGGTCTGCAAAGTGGTGTACACCTCGGCAACCGCACGATAATCCCCAGGAATTTTTGCCAAGTTACGCAAAAAGTTCGGGTCGTTATACACAGCGAGCGACGCTCTGGCCACGTTATCCACATAGTTATTGAGATTGGTGGAAGCTTGATAGATCAGGCGTTTGTTCTCTTCCACGGCCTGTTCCCGTAGGGCCGTTTTGGTCTGGATAAACGTCATGCTGATCGATGCGAGCAGCGGAAGGGTGGTAGCAATGAGCATAAAGGCAATCAATTTGGTGCGTATACTGTAGTATTTGGACATCGGAACACCCCTTCTGGTTGCAGGTTAAGAGAGGACAATATTTTACCCCCAACTGTTCACAAGGGTCGGTGTTTCCCTCGGCGATAATGGGGTTTAATAGAAAAAGAGACCAATTTCATCCATCTATAGAAGGGGAGAACGATATGAAGCATCGCAAATCTTCACAGCTGTTACAGCAGCTTGTGTTCGTGGGTCCCTCCATCGTGTTTTTTATTCTCATCATCGTGGTCCCTTTCCTGCTTGGCATGGTGTATTCCTTCACGGATTGGAACGGGGTATCCGAGAACATTAATTGGGTAGGGTTTGACAACTTCGTGCATGTTTTTGCGAATGATCCCAAGTTCCAAACGGCGTTTTGGTTTACGGTGCGCTTCACCGTGGTTGGTGTGGTACTGACCAATGTGATTGGCTTTTTCCTGGCGTATTTCCTGACCAAACCGCTCAAGACGAGAAACATTCTGCGTACGATCTTTTTTATGCCGAACGTGATCGGTGGGTTGTTGCTCGGCTTTATCTGGCAGTTCATATTTGTGAAAGGGTTTTCAGCAGTAGGCGATGTAACAGGATGGTCCTTCTTCAACCTTCCTTGGCTGGGAGATGAACCGACCGCCTTCTGGGGAATCGTGATTGTGTTTGTATGGCAGACCGCAGGATATCTGATGGTCATCTACATCTCATCTCTGACGAATGTATCCCCTGATCTGCTGGAAGCTGCCGAGATTGATGGCGCAAGTCGCTGGCAGGTACTGCGGAGCATCATTCTTCCGCTCATTATGCCGGGTGTAACGATCTGTCTGTTCTTGGCGATCTCTTGGTCGTTCAAAATGTTCGATCTCAATCTGTCACTGACCAAAGGTGGACCATTCGGATCAACAGAGTCGGTTGCACTCAATATTTACAATGAAGCCTTTGTGAATAACAGATATGGCATCGGAACCGCCAAGGCGCTCGTGTTCTTCGTAATCGTTGCCATCATCACCATGATTCAGGTACGTCTGACGAAGAGCAAGGAGGTAGAAGCCTAATGGAGACGACGAAAAATTACCGCTTCAGTACCATTGTAACCGAGATTGTCATGGTACTCCTTGGACTTTTATTCCTGGTTCCGTTTTACTTCCTGTTTGTGAATTCGGTCAAAACATTCGGTGATCTACTTACCAATTCGGCTGCATGGCCGGAAGTATTTCAGTGGGGCAACTATGCGAACGCTTGGGAGAAAATTAACTTCCCGTCGGCGCTGATGAACTCGCTTATCGTTACGGTAGTCAGCAATCTGTTGCTTGTGCTGATCAGTTCCATGGCCGCGTATCGAATGGTCCGCAGTGATACCCGGTTCAACCGGATTTTGTTCGGCATGTTCATTGCCGCTATGGTGATTCCGTTCCAGTCTATCATGATTCCACTCGTTACTGTAACCAGTAATCTGGGATTGATCGACAGCCTTGGCGGCCTCATTATCTGTTATCTCGGTTTCGGGGCACCGATGTCTGTCTTCCTGTTCCACGGGTTTGTAAAATCCGTCCCGCTGGAGATTGAGGAAGCGGCTCGGGTGGATGGAAGCTCTGCCTACGGGGTGTTCTTCCGGATCGTATTTCCACTCATGAAACCGATGTATGTAACCGTCATCATTTTGAACACACTCTGGATCTGGAATGATTATCTGCTCCCATCCCTGATCCTGCAAAGCTCCAACCTGCGTACAATCCCGATTGCGACCTTTGCACTCTTCGGTCAATATACGAAGCAATGGGATCTGGCCTTGCCGGCACTTGTGCTCGGTATCATGCCGATCATTATCTTCTTCCTGCTGATGCAGAAGTATATCATTCAGGGGATTACCGCTGGATCAGTTAAAGGGTGAGTGCGAGTGCGGGTCGCTGGCGGGATCAAGCGGGGAGTGTGAGTGCAGGTCGCTACCGGGCTCAAGTTGCGCTTTCGGTCGCTGTTGCTCCTCGGTGGCCTGAATGTATTAGGGCAAGGAAGCCACCGAGTATCAAAGGCGAACGCTCCGCTCCTGCAACGCATCCTTGATCCCTTTGCTCTCACCTCGCATGGAAGTGTGCAAGGGGGTCATGCCCACATGGCTTGGGCATGACTCCTAGGGAAGAGAAAAGACCAAGAAAGAAGCTTGTATAGCCAGGAACTTCTTCTACAGAGTGATGGTATGCTCCCTGTTCAAAGCGCTAACGAATCCACCACATCTTAATAGGTGGATAATCAAGGAATACAAATTGTAACGAATCTCAGCAACGTTATTATTCGGGTACAAAAAGGCGTCAGAGCCTTGAAATTCGACCAAAACAACGAAATAGCGTCTCTGTGATTCGTTAGGCTGAAGATCTGTGCAAATAGGTGCGAATAACGTGCGCTAGGTTCGTTAGATTGAAAACACGTTTCAAGGGAAGGTTATTCTGTCATCGGAGTGCCAGAGTAAATATGCATTAGTGGAACTGTTATACTGAAACTACTATAGGGAGAGTGTATGTATGAAAAGAATGACGAAGTTGACGTTGCTTATGCTGATTGCTTTTTCGGTAATGCTCGCGGGTTGTGGCAATGGAGACAAGAGTGGTAGTCCGGTCAACACGGATACTCAAGGTGGCGGCGAGGCTGCTGCTGGAGATAAAACCATTAAAATCTTCCAATTCAAAGTCGAAATTGCGGAAGCGCTCAATCGTCTCAAAGCGGAATATGAATCCTCCCATCCAGGCGTCAAACTGGACATTCAAACTGTAGGCGGCGGCAGTGACTACGGTGCTGCATTAAAAGCCAAGTTTGCCGCTGGCGAACAACCTGACATTTTCAACGTAGGTGGTTATCGTGAGCTGGATACATGGCTTGAATATCTGGAAGATCTGTCTGGAGAATCATGGGCCAAGGATGCACTCGAAGTAGCCAAAGAGCCAATGACCAAAGACGGCAAGCTCTATGGACAGCCGCTGGCGCTAGAGGGTTATGGTTTCATTTATAACAAAGACCTCTTCCAAAAAGCTGGTATTACCGAAATTCCAACGACACTGGAACAATTGGATCAAGCGGCACAGAAACTTCAAGCTGCAGGCATTACGCCTTTTTCGAACGGATATCAGGAGTGGTGGGTGCTGGGCAATCATAACGTAAACGTGGCATTTGCAAATCAGGCAGATCCGGTGAAATTCATCCAGGGACTCAACGAAAGTACGGAGAAGATTCCTGGCAACCAAGTGTTCGCCGACTGGATCAACTTGCTCGACTTAACGCTGAAATACAGCAACAAAAACCCGCTGACAACCGACTACAATACGCAAGTTACGTTGTTTGCGAGTGGAGAAGCGGCGATGATGCAGCAAGGGAACTGGACTCAAGTACAGATCGATGGAATCGATCCGGATCTGAATCTGGGTATCCTGCCAATGCCAATTAACAATGAACCAAATGACAAATTGTTTGTCGGTGTGCCGAACTACTGGGTTGTGAACAAGAACTCTCAAGTGAAACCGGAAGCAAAAGAGTTTTTGGAATGGCTGGTAACTTCGGATATTGGGAAACAATACATGACAAAAGAATTCAAATTCATTCCGGCGTTCAGTTCCATCACGGCATCCGAAGAGGATCTGGGTGACCTCGCCACAGAGATCATGAAGTATAGCCAGGAAAATAAAACACTCAGCTGGAACTTCAACCGTTTCCCTGAAGGGGTTCCACAAGAGTATGGCAGCACGATTCAGGCTTACGTTGCAGGCAAATCGGATAAAGCCGGATTGCTCGACGCATTGCAACAGAACTGGGATAGTCTGAAAAAATAATCCGGATCATGGACGGTATCCACAGGTTACCAAAAACTGTTCAGAAATTTTTGGATAGAAAAGTTAGTCTCTCGGATGTATAAGTTAATTGAAACGGGCCAACCAGAAATCTTATTCTGGTTGGCCTGTTTTTGTTTTTCCAAGGAGTCAAAAAGTACTCGCTGGAAAAATGATAGATGGGAATATCCCTGAAATGTGGATAACCCCAAAGCAGTTTAACGATCTAATGACGTATTTAACACAGAGTTAATACTATATGTGGATATCCTGTGTGTATAACACTCTAAATGTGGACAAGTAAGGAGTGGCTTGAGCGAAAGAGGATCTTTTGTTAACAGAAATACTTGTTTTCAACTGACTAGTACTGTATAGTTCTAAATATGACAAATCCAAAAATGAATACGGGACCCGCCAAATCCAAAAGTACCAATCCGGTGAACCGGACCAAGGCGGTTGAAGTGGCGGCACAATTATTTCTGCGTCAGGGTACAGCTACGTCAGCATGGATGAAGTCGTGCGAGTGAGTGGGGTATCCAAGTCAAATATTTATTATCATTTTAAAAACAAGGAGGAACTGCTCCAGGCCGTGGTACAATACTGGATTGCCCAGTATGAGTCGGAGCTGTATCTGCTGCTCAGTCAGCGTGAGCGAGGAGTGGAGGAGCGTATCTACTCATTTATGGCATTGCTTTCGGCAGGTATTGAGGGCCGAAATTACGAAGGGAGCTGTCCTTTTGTTACGTTATATATGCAGACACCAGACAGTGCACCCCAAGTGAAGGAAAGCATATCGAGATTTTTCGTGAGCTTAGACCGATGGTGGAGAAGTTGTTTCAGCAAGGTTTGGATCGCGGTGAATTTCGCAAAGAAATCGAACCGGGACCGGCTGCGTTGTTGTTTATTGCCGCACTGGAAGGTTCACTAATCCTAGCGGGAACTGCCCGTGATGTTGGGATTATAGAACAATCGGCACGTACGTTTTGTCAGATGCTTCGTTAATCGAAGCTCTTTTTTGAATATAACTAGTACTATATAGTACTAAAAGGAGCCGTAACAGAATGATTGTACATACTAACCGTGTATCCAATGAAGTAAACAGAGCAGCAAATTCAACAAACATGAATCAGGTAATAAACAAGTCTGATATTGCAAGTACGACCATTTTTATGACAGGAAGCACAGGTTTTATCGGCAAAGAAACGGTCAAACAACTCACACAGGGAGACGCACAATTGCTCTTGCTGGTTCGTTCGGAACAGCGAGCGAGAACTGTGCTGAAGGCTTATGGAGTGAAGGATTTCGAACGAATTACCTTTATTACAGGTGATTTGTCCATGTCGGGTCTTGGACTTACCGCAGTGGACCGGGAGCATGTTGTTGAAGCGAATGTAATCATTCATGCGGGTGGAACGATGGACGTCACTTTGGGACGAACAGTAGCCGAGCAGATATTTATGAACGGGGCCAGAGAAGTGTCGCAGCTTGCACAGGAAATCCACCGTACTCATGGATTGAGACACTTTATCCACGTTGTTGGTTATATGAGTCCTTATGGAGAGCGAAATGAACAGGGGAATTATCTACAGGTTGAGCATGTGGATAACAATGAAAGTGCATATGAAGAGATGAAGTTTCATGCCGATCTGCTTATTCGCGAGCATGCAGAACAGCATCACTATCCCTTATCCGTTGTAAATCCGAGCACAGTGGTTGGACCACGTCCCACCGGTGAAACCGAGCAAACGGGTGGGATTGGCCTGCTCATTCAGGCGATTCAGAAAGGACTTATGCCGGTAGTGCCGGGAGGTTCATCCTATTGGTTACCGCTTGTGGAGAATGACATTGTTGCACAGACGCTTGTTTTTCTATCCAGGGAAGCTGCTCCAGTTGGAGGAACTTATCCACTGTTGGCGCGGAAGGAAGACAGTCCCAATATGAAGGAACTGCTGCAACTCTTGGCGCAGCAATTGGACGTACCCAAGCCCAAAGGGGCTGTGCCACTACCATGGATTCAATGGATCATGAAATCAGGTGGTTCACGCATCAGTGGTGTTCCAGCGGAGTCGGTTGCTTTTATTACCAAGAGGTCATTCCCGGTTGAAGAGACGGAGGCTCTGTTTACACGTATGGGGCAATCGTGGCCAGATATCCGGGAACAGCTTCCGCTGGTTACAGCCGATCTGGACTATCGTTTTCGGTACACGCCGTTACCTGAGGGTTTTCCGACAGATTATATTCGGTCGCGGAGCGGAAATATGGCTATCCTTGGTTGGGAGGGTGAGGGAGAGCCTTGGATTATTGTGCATGGTTTGCTTCAATCTGCAGATGAGATGTTACCGTTAGGAAAACAGCTTAGGGACCGGACCGGGA
This sequence comes from Paenibacillus sp. OVF10, assembly GCA_022836915.1. Lineage (GTDB taxonomy): Bacteria > Bacillota > Bacilli > Paenibacillales > Paenibacillaceae > Paenibacillus. The sequence continues at coordinate 1,306,648 of CP094668.1, forward strand.
ACCCGGTATGGTTAATCGATCTCGCTGGATTCGGACGCTCCCCGGTGCATCAGGGAGATGAAGCGTTTGAAGGTCAGGTGGAAGCGTTGCTTCAGGTGCTCGGTGAGTTTAAAGGTCCGGTGAAGTTGGTGGGGCATTCGATAGGGGCTGCTATTGCAGCTGCGGCACAGATGCGTAGCGGGCGGACAGACATTCGGCTGGGGTTGCTTCAGCCAGTTGCCAACAATTCGAATCCGAATGTGCTGAGATGGATTTCCCGTTTGCCGAGAGGGGTAATGCGCTCCCTGCTGCGTGGCAGATCGGAGAAAAGTTGGAATCAAATGTTCAGTTCACATAGCGGTGTAGGCGACAGCAGTGTTATGGCCCATACCATGGGCAAGAGAATACGTTCCAGTCTCCAATCCCCTCGAATTGCGGGAGCGAATGCGGAATTGTTGCGGTGGATCCACTCGGGTCAGAGGAAAGGCGCCAGATCAACGTTGTGGGCGAAAATGGAAAGTCAGCATTATGCCAAGAATGCATTAGTTGTATGGGCCAATCAAGATCGGGAATATCACTATCCCCAGGATATGAACTCACAGGTCAAACGAATAGATGTACCCTATGGACATTACTTTCCGACGACTCAGTATAAGGAAACAGCTGCAATCCTCGCCGAATGGGCCGATACCTTGAGGTGAGTTCAGGTTTGGACATGCAGGAATCCCGTGCCAATTGTCGAAAGGGTCAAGTCGACTCTTGAGAGCTGAACCAAAGACAGGAGAGATGAATGTATGAGCAAGCAACGTGTGGAAATCAGTAAAAATGTGCTAACGGAATGTCTCGGACTGCGCAGCGGAGAGAATCTGGTAGTTGTCGCAGACGATATGAAACGGGATCTGGCTGAATCCATCTATGAGGCAGGCAAAGCACTTGGTGCAGAATCAGTCCTGTTAATCATGGAGGAACGCAGCAGATCCGGCGAAGAGCCACCTGCGCCAATTGCAGAGGCCATGATTCGAGCAGATGTAGCCGTGTGTGTAACGCGATATTCATTAACACATACCCAGGCACGCAAAAAAGCCGCTGCTTCAGGGACCCGAGTGGCAACAATGCCTGGCATTACAGAGGATATGTTTGTGAACGGAGCCATTACAGCTGAATATTCGCAAGTAAAGGCGTTGACCGAGAAGGTAACGGCTCTATTAACCGCAGGTCGCCATGTGCGAATAGAGAAGCAGGGCCATAGTCTTTCCTTTTCCATTGAAGATCGTAACGGTGTACCAAGCACAGGTATGTATTTGAACCCTGGTGAATCGGGCAACTTGCCGTCAGGGGAAGCCTATATTGCTCCCGTTGAGGGCAAGGGCGAGGGCAGTATTGTTGTAGATGGTTCCGTTGCTGGAATTGGGGCACTTCGTGAACCGATGTTATTAACCGTTAGTGAAGGACGGTTGGTGTCAGCTGAAGGACCAGATGGGGCTCAGTTACTGGAAACGCTTGGTGAGGGCGATGGTCGTTTTCTCGGCGAATTTGGGATCGGTACCAATAATAAGGCACGAATCACGGGTGTGGTGCTGGAAGATGAGAAGGTGTACGGCACAATTCATGTGGCCTTTGGCAGCAATAACACATTTGGTGGAACGATTGCCGCGGGTGTTCATATTGATGCAGTTGTACAAAAGCCGGACGTGTACATCGATGACAGGCTGATCATGCGTCAGGGTGAATTGGTCGAATAACTACAGCGAAGGAAATTGGGCATGTCCACAACGTGTCCACAGTAATGGATAACTGAAGCGAAAATTCAGATTTTACGTCAGATTTACAAACAAATACACAACATGTCCACATTAAATTAATGAATATCCACATGAAACGCTAAAGATATCCACAACATGTGTGCAATATGTGCACAACTTATCCACAAATCAGGTATAACTCGTGTTTTCATCCGATAAAACAGTTGTTTTGGAGTAATAAAACAAGTTATCCACAGGAATATCGCTTTTTTGTTCCAAGTATTTGAAAACATAGAAACAGATCCATAATATATGGGGATAAAAAAGACCAAAAATCGGCATAAAGCTGATCTTTGGTCTTTTTTTGAATATAATTTTTCAATCCAATGTCAGGTTACTTACGCTCAATACTAAAACGACTGACTTCCACCACCCTCCATAATAGGGCAAATGAGCAGAGCGGAGACAGCAACCGTAATGCAACGTCTGTTGAAGTTGGCAAAATTGCTCTGAAGCCTAAACATTTGATCAAAAATAACCGATACACCAAAGTAACATCTAATGGGACGAAAGTACCTGTGGTGACTTGGTGAATGCGAACCACAAGCAGGTCACTTAGCCAAAATAAAGTGCTCTTCTTATGGTTTTGTTTTTATATTTTATAATGATCTGATTATACGGAATGAGAGGATATGGGGATAACTATGGACGAGGGAATGCAATATATTAATTTTTCGGTAGGAGACCAGATCTTTGCACTACGAATTGATGAAGTTCATGAGATCATCAGAATGGTGCAGGTAACAACAGTCCCATTTGGAAGCCCGGAGATCCGAGGTTTTGCTTCGTTGTATGGTAAGGTCGTTTCGGTTGTGAGTCTTCGTGTATTGTTAGGCATGCCGGACCAGGAGGATACTTCTTCTACACGTATTATTGTGGTGCCTTACAAAGGTGGATTCGTGCCGTTGATCGTAGATATGGTCGATTCTGTCGTAAGTTACGATCGTTTCGAGGAACCAGCTGAGGAACACCGCCGTTTCATGCTTGGCGTTTTTGACAAAATCGGGTTCTGTGCAGATCACCGTGCAGGCATTTTGAACCTGGATGTATTACTGGGCAGCTTGATCAGATCATAGTAGTATAACGGTCCGTAATTCTTTCAATATTCAGTACAATCCTTCGGTTTACCCAAATGTTCCTCATCCGCTTTTCGGGAGAAGGGACATTTTTTGTGCCGCTAGGGCGTTTTCAGACACGCCCTAACCATCGAAATAACCACTTTTTGTGGGCAAATGTTTTTAAATCCGGTCATTTTCGTATATGATGGAGAGTAACAATGCGAAGGGATGACGGGAGACTTTAATGATGCAATCGCTGTATGGAGTATGGCTTGGTGACGTATTTTTTGTTTTTCCGGTGAAACATCGGAACCGCGTGTGGATGCATGGAGCCACGTGGTAAGAAGGTTGAATTTTGGCGACGGGGGTCGTCTGTTTCAGCCTGCCGCTCTGCGTCTTGCGGAGCTGCGCTGGCCGAATCCGCTGAGGAACACGGCTGAAGCCAAGAACACGAAGCGGCGTCAGCTGCTGGGGCGCACATTGGAAGGATTGGCAGTCTCGCCTAAGGATGCCTTCAGGTTGCTGCTGCAATGGGATGACCGTTTGTTAAATGCAGCCGGAATTCAGGTTGGAGAAGAGATGCGTTACTGGATCAAAGCAGCGCAGTTCACACAGGAGCTGCTGTTGCGGGGAGCAATTGCTCCATCGGCTGAATTCGCAGCAAAGACCGGAGCACGGCGACGGACCGGGCAAGAGACATTAACAGGTGTATGGCGGCCACGCTTGCAGCAGGAGGAGGACATCGAACGCTTCCGCGATCTTGCAGAAGCGATGCCTCCAATTGGATTGGCTGCTCCTGGAGCTTATGCTTCATTGGAACCGGAAACGCGTGAAGAAGCAGGGGCTGCGGTATTATTTTCATTCATGAGTGGCATGATTCATGCTGTAGTGACAAGTGAACTGGAGGGCATGGACAGTGAACTGTCCCGTTATCGCACCCCATATCGACGCGGATCTTCGCCAGTAGCCGAACTCTGGTGGAACAGTCTGATCTCGATGTTCCGTCCTGTGACGGTGCAAGGGCCGACGGACGATATGACAGCGTTTATTCATACGCTGCAAGAAGTTGGTGGAACGTCAATGCCAATCGTGGGAGCAGAAGAGATGGCGCCTGCTGAAGGCCAATTGAAGCTGGTGCTCCGCTTGGAGCCTCCACTGGGCGAACATGAAACGATATGGGGAATAAGCTTTTGGGTGGACAGTGAGCAGGAACCAAGCCTGAGGTTGCCTGCACGGACCATCTGGGCACATCCGGAGCGAGATCTGGACCGAGGTAAGGTGTTATATACCTCGGCGGCAGAGCAATTATTGATGGCACTCGGGCAAGCAGTAGAACTGGCACCTGAATTGGAGACGGCGCTGCTTACCGCTCGCCCAGAGGAAATTAAGCTGGAGCAGCAGGGTTTCTTCGAATTTCTCACGCATGCGGTTCCACGTTTGCAGAAGGCTGGGATAACCGTTCTCATGCCTTCAAGGTGGAGTCGTGCCGGGAAACGTCGTGCGGGACTGCGTCTGCAGATGTTGAATAGGGGAACAGAACGGTTGCCTGGAGCCACATCGGCACTGGGCATGGAACAATTGGTTGCTTTCAAAGCGGAGCCTATGCTGGATGGTAAACCGGTCACGGCGGAGGAACTGGCAGCATTGGCTGAATCCACAGTTCCGTATGTCATGTTCCGTGGTGAATGGATTGAAGTGGATACAAAAGAGATTCGCCAAGTCCTGCGTTATATGAAAAAGAAGAAGAACAATACATGCCTCTCTCCGAATGGCTGCATCTGGCAGCGGATGAAGGGGAGGATTCCGCATGGAAGGGTCTTTCCGTCTTTGGTGCCGAATCTGATGGGATGCTTGCTTTCCTGCTCGATGGACAGGTGCTTCGCAGCATTGAGCCTCGTCAGGTTCCGGCAGAATTGCATGGTGAACTAAGACCTTATCAGGAACGAGGATACCAATGGTTATCCGCCATGCGCGAGTTGGGCTTTGGCGTATGTCTCGCGGACGATATGGGACTTGGGAAGACGATTCAGGTAATTACCTGTCTGCTGGACCGCAAACACGAGGAACGCCAGGCGGCTGAAGAGGAAGCCCGCGAGAATGAGCTGCTGAATGGATCAGATGATTCTTTCCCGGCGGATCAGCACACGAATGAACAGCCTGTTCATCTGCCTGCACTTATTGTGTGTCCTACCTCGCTGCTTGGAAACTGGCAGCGAGAGCTGAAGCGGTTTGCCCCGGATCTGTCGCTATATATTCATCATGGCGGACAACGGTTGCACGGGAATGATTTTCAGGCAGAAGCGCAGACGCATGACATTGTACTGACGACCTATCATCTGGCAGGCAGAGATGGCCCGGATCTGGCTTCATTGCACTGGTCCACCATTGTGCTGGATGAGGCACAATATATTAAGAATTACCGTACCAAACAAGCGCAAAGCGTCATGCGCTTGTCTACACTTCATCGTATTGCGATGACGGGAACGCCTGTAGAGAACCGGCTGAGCGAACTTTGGTCGATTTTCCAGTTTCTCAATCCGGGGTACCTGGGCACAGCTTCATCGTTCCGCCAGCGGTATACGGGACTGGGTCCATCCGAAGAAAATGCAGCATCCTTGCGTGAGCTTCATCGACTGGTATCTCCATTCATGCTGCGCAGGCTGAAAAGTGATCCGGATATTCGCAAGGATCTGCCAGAGAAGCTTGAACTGAAATCCTATTGTTCCCTGACGCCGGAGCAGACGGTGTTGTACCAGCGTGTGGTGGATGATCTGATGGGTGGTCTGGACGGCAGAAATGGCATTGCCCGGAAGGGGATTGTTCTGTCCTCCCTGACCAAGCTCAAGCAGATCTGTGATCATCCGGTGCTGGCGGACAGTAATCGGAAAGACCACGGTAAGGCAGAGGCATCCGGTAAGATGGAACGATTGCTTGAGCTGCTGGACGCCATCCGTGATAACGGGGAATCGGCCCTGATCTTCACGCAGTATGTCGCTATGGGAGATCTGCTGGTATCGAGGTTGAAACAGCGATATGAGGAAGAACCTTATTTCCTGCATGGTGGTGTGTCGAAGGCGCAAAGAGATGATATGGTGGAGACTTTCCAAAAGGAGAGGGGCCGTCCATGTTTGTTCTATCTCTTCGTGCCGGAGGTGTGGGTCTGAATCTGACACGGGCGAGTCATGTCGTTCACTATGATCGGTGGTGGAATCCTGCGGTTGAGAATCAGGCGACGGACCGTGTATTCCGAATTGGACAGAATCGCAACGTGCAGGTGCATAAGTTGATCTGTCAGGGAACACTGGAAGAACGGATTGATGAGCTGATCGAAAGCAAGAAGGCACTGTCCGAGCAGGTCGTTGGTTCGGGTGAGAATTGGCTGACCGAGATGTCGGATGATGAGCTGCGTGGTCTGATCTCTCTTCAGGGTGAGACGTGGCTGTGACCTTGAACTTTCAGAGGAATATAGATGTTGAGAAAGGGGATTATTGTGAGCGAAAAATGGAAGATCGAGCTGCATATGTCCCCCGGTGGATGGACAGCAGAAGTCAATACAGCAGCGGAAGCGGACCAGGAAGTTTCCGTTTCCGCTTCCGCTGCTGAGGGCAAGACCGGATCGGCCGCAGGCATGTTCACGGTCACGGGAACGCCGGCGCGACTGAGCGAAGCCCAGCGCGAGGCTGTACTGGCTCAGCTGCGCAAACGCCCGCTGACGCTGTACGCCCTGCTGCGCGGCGGCCCGGCGCCCGAGGAACTTGCCGGGCTGCTGCCGGCTGCGCAAGCGCCCGATGGCTCGCCAGGCGCAGCAACGGCCAGCGCGGCCGTGGCGTGCACCTGCGGCCGCACTGGCTGCGCGCATGCCGCGGCCGCTGAGCGCGCCGTAGCCGCGCGCCTCGCGGCCGAGCCGCTGTTGCAGCTGGCGCACGCCGGCCTGCCGCGCGAAGCGCTGCTCGCCGGCGTGCTGGGGGCATGGGCGGAGGAACTCGCCCATGATCCCAGCGGTACCGGCCGCGCAGCGGAACGGCTGGCCGCCCGCAAGTGCGGGGCGGCGAAGGCGGCGCGGCCGTCGGCGAGTGGATCGCCGAGGCGGCCGCGGACGGCGCCATGCACCAGCCGGGGCCGGGCTTTGGTGCCGTTGAGGTGCGCCTCACGCAGCCGGGCAAGCCGCCGGCTTTGCCGGAGCTGACGGCGCTGCTGCCGGGCGTACCGGCCACCGCAGGGCTGGATTTGATCCGCGAGCGTGTAGCCGCGCGGATGTGGCAGGCTGTCCAGAAGAAGACGGACAGCCCGGCAACCAAATGATGCACCCATCAGAGCGGGGAGATCTCAGATCACCCCTGCTTGTTTTTATTGCACATGTTGCATTATTCGATTTAATTCATTTCCCGGTACAAGATGAATTTTGTCTTTATCCAACAATGCTCATTAGTAAAGTGCATCTCGGTAGTATCATTTTTTTGCATAATGGATATATGAAGGCATATTCCCATTTCACTTTATTGTGTACAGCACGGGGATGTTGCTCTAAAAGTCCAAAAACGATCATACAGGCTGTACAGCCCGTATATGTTCATTCGGATCTCTTCTAAAGGAGGTCTTTACCGGTGGAGCTTCGCTCCCAATTAAGGTATACTGTCGCAGGGAACACTGCACGTAGAGAACTATATAACATTTATATTATTGCGATAGGAGTTTTTACATGAAATCAACTACAGGAAGACAGCGCCGCATGGTGGTTATGCTGTCCTCATTGATGATATGCGGAGCATTGCTTGCCGCGTGCCAGAACGGTTCAGGCACAGAGGAGAGCCAGAATCCGAATGGAACAGGTAACACACAACAGGAGACGGACGGCACAACGGTTCATTTTACGGAGGATAAAGGAACGGATGGCGACAATGCTGGCGGGGATGACACATCATCTTCTGGCAACAGCGGTGAAGGCACGGATAGCGAGTCTGGGAATGCTTCAGCGGGCGAAGGGCAGGGCTCTTCGGACAATGGGAATGGCGCGACAGCGGAAGATCCATTGCTGGAGAAACGCAGTATCAGCGCACTGCAAACGACAATTGATGCACAATCCGTGGTAACCAATGCGGAGTCTATGACTGTCATTGTGAACAAGCAACGGAGTCTGCCTGACGGGTACGAGCCGGACGATCTGGTAGAGCCGAATGTACCGTTCTCCTTCGACGAACCTCACGAGAAGCGGCATATGCGCAAGGAAGCTGCGGAGGCACTGGAGAAGTTGTTTGCAGGTGCAAAAGCGGATGGCATTGAGCTTCGTGCGGTGTCCGGTTATCGTTCATATCAGCGTCAGGTATCCATCTATAACAATAATGTCAAAACCAAAGGTCAAGAATACACGGATCGCGTGAGCTCTGTGCCGGGCCGAAGCGAACATCAGACGGGTCTTGCCATTGATGTATCCAGCCCGAGTGTGGGCAATGTGTTGGAAGAGGTATTTGGCACATCGAAGGAAGGCCAGTGGTTGGCTGAACACGCTGCAGAATACGGATATGTCATCCGTTATCTGCAAGGTGAAGAAGATACCACAGGTTACGTCTATGAGCCTTGGCATATCCGGTACATCGGTACAGATTTGGCACCGGATGTGGCGAAGAGTGGGTTAACTCTGGAAGAATACTTCGATGAGGCTAATATCAAGTTGTAATTTGGATGTCTCATCCTTAAAGAAAAGATACTAATACTAATTCTCATAAATCCCCGAATGAACCGTCCTTGATCTAACCAATGGGTAGTCATTCAGGGGATTTTTTCTGTGCAAAAATGTTAATGGAGTTAAGATAGAATTAGACCTCATTCCATTGTTTTGGATGATGATAGACTGATATAATTCATGTTTAATCCGAAGAGACAAATACAACCAAAGCGAGGGACGAGAGAATGAGCTGACAGCAGGTATTTACGGGCTCCCCATGGGAACCATTGGTGGGATATTGCCGTGCCATCCGTGTAGGGAACCGAATTGAAGTGGCGGGTACAACCGCGATGCAAGATGGTGTAGTTGTTGGGGCGGGTGATCCGTATGCACAGACAAGGTTCGTTTTGCAGACGATCGAGAATGCACTGAAAGAACTGGGGGCTGACATGTCGCATGTGGTGAGAACCCGGATGTTTGTGACCGATATCTCCAGATGGGAGGAAGTTGGCAAGGCGCACGGTGAATTTTTTGGACAGATCCAGCCTGTGGCCACCATGGTTGAAGTTAGTGCACTCATTGATCCCTTGTTGATGGTTGAGATTGAAGTGGAAGCGATTGTTGAAGATGAAGTCCAAGCCGATTGATTCTGACCGTTATCCGGAAGATATCTAAGGAACACAGGACGTCTTATTTGGCCATCAGGTCCTCTTTCTAAAATGTAAGGAACATCAGACACGTTATTTCCCGAATTCCTCTGATAAAAATGCTGTAAACAGCTATTTATTCAAACATAGCGTGCCTGAGATTCCTTGGATTTCTGCGGGTGCTTCAAATCCTTGAATAAGACGACTCAGATTCGTTAGCGTTAACTCCGCTTGCTCTTACATTCAGTATGCAACGTATTTCGTATGCATCGCACATCGCACGTGTCTGCTCTTGACAAGTTTCAGGTACGCTTCGGTTTGAAGCAGTTTGTAGACACGCTCTAAAAAACTAAAAAACTAAAAACTAAAAACTAAAAACCAACAAACCAAAAAAATAACCTTACCCGTGCTTGTCAGAAGACAAGCGGATAAGGTTATTTTGAATTTACTTCGCCGCCTGGCCGCACGGCCGAGCTCTTGATGCACAGAACTCATTACACCGCGCGCCAGGAGCTACATGCGGATGGCTGGTCATTATGATGCTCCACGCTCATGACCCCGCGTTAAGCGATGCACACGGTCGTCTGAAACAACATATAACATGTGTTGTTTCAGACGTTTTTCTAATCGTATTATTTCGCTTCCAGCTCTGTTGCAGGTGTTTCAACAACCACTTTCCAAGCTGTTCCGATCGGAGGCAGGCTGCGTGTCAACACAGGGCTGTAGAACCCAATGACTTTAGCGCCTTTGGTCAGTTCTTCGGCTTTCACTGTTTCACCTTCGTGGTTCACGATCATCGTGTCTTTAGCAATGTTCAGCACGACATGGTCAGGAGCTGTTTCTGTTAAGCGTGTACCTGTAATCTCAATCTGTGAGATGCTGCCTTCAGCTGTTGTTACATTTTCAATCGTACCCGCTGTCCCCAGAACGTCTTTCAATTGTGATTCCGCAGCGTCATCCAGTACAGTGACTTTGTAAGTCGGCGTTTGTGGTGGCAGACTGCGGGTGGTGATCAGGGAATGTTCAGCTTCCACGTTCATGCCAATGGCCAGATCAGTCAGTGCAATCTCTTTCCCTTCAACTGAGATGAATTTTGTCTCATCGCTCAGATTGAGCACAATACCATCCGTACCTGCACCGCCAATCTGGATGGACTTATATTTATCTTGGTTCGAGATTCTGGTAATTACACCACGTTCAGTAACCGTCTTCACGTCCTCTTCACTGGTGATCGTCACCTGATTTCCTGTTGTGTTCACTTGTCCATGCAGTGCTTTTTCTGCAAAAGAAACCGGTACATACAATTTGCCGCCTGTGATTTCGGGCGCTGTACCCAGCGTGAGCAGCATTTTATTTACGGAATATTGATCCTTGCCTGTGATTACCTGTGTCCAGAGAGCACCACGAGTCAGCTCTGCAGTTTTAGTTTCTTTATTCCATTCCAGTTCAATACCCAGTGCGTCGGTAAGATCACGCAGCGGGATCATGGCTACTTTGCCATCTTTGTTCCAATAACCATCAGAAATGGTTGCACCATTCACGGATACGTTTACTACACTCACTGCGTTACTATCTGCTGAAACGGATGTTTGATGGACTGGTTGTGTGTTGTCCAGTGTTGCTGCATAAGCGGCTCCACCACCCAATGCCATGGATAGGGCCATCAGTGCACTTACTTTTTTCATGTTGTTGTTCATCAATATTCATCCCTTCTAATCTGTGTACTGACGCGGTAAAATCTTCCTTAGGGCCGCGCTTCAAGTTAATAGACGGGACAAATCGTCTAAGTGTTGCAGTTGAAATGCAATGAATGTAAGCGGTAGATTATTTTAAATTAGGAATATCGCTTGTATTGCAGGTTATCCGCAGCAGGATCAGGTTAATTTCAGGTAAGTGGCCAAACCTTTGTCCTATTTCACATTCAAGTACGAGGAGGAACGGATTAGATGAGTGATATGTTGGTAGCGCTCTATCGTTTACCAGAGCAAGAGAGTGGGCTGAGAGCGTTGGAGGAATCCTCCATTGTGATTCGAAGAGCCATTGCCCCAGAGAAACAGCTTGTACTGGATTGGGTGAGGTCACATTTTAGTCAGGCTTGGGTGGATGAATGTGAGGTCGCTTTTGCGCGTCAGCCGGTGTCCTGTTATATTGCGGTTGAACATGGGAAAATGATTGGATTTGCCTGTTACGAAGCGACGTGTCGCAACTTCTTCGGACCGACAGGTGTGAGCCAGGATGCACGGGGCAAAGGTGTAGGCACAGCCCTGTTACTGGCCTGTATGCATGCGATGAAGGCGGACGGTTACGGGTATGCGATTATCGGATCAGCGGGACCTGTGGATTTCTATGCCCGGACGCTGGGTGCCGTGAAGATTGAAAATTCAACGCCGGGTATTTACGAAGGCATGCTGCGGGCAGACTAGACGATAATGATGTTGTGGAAGTTGTGGAAAAGGAAGGGAGGACGATGATGAGCACGAAACAAATGTTACACATCGGAATGATCGGTACAGGATCAATTTCGGATCTTCATATGAGGTGTTATGCCAAAAACGAGGATGCCGTCATCTATGCCATCTGTGATCTGAACGAAGAGCGGGCTAAAGCTGCTGCGCAGAAGTATGATGCTCAATCCGTATACACTGATTATCGGGAGATGCTGGAGGACCCGCATGTGGATGCTGTCAGTATCTGTACCTGGAATAATACACATGCGGAATTTGCCATTGCTGCACTGGAGGCAGGCAAGCATGTATTGCTTGAGAAACCGGTCGCAACCAATGTGGAAGATGCGCTACGGATTGAAGAAGCGGTTAAGAAGAGTGGACGTACCTTTATCGTTGGATTTGTGCGTCGATATGATAACAATATGCAGATGATGCGCAGATTCATTGATGCCGGGGAGTTTGGTGAACTGTATTATGCCAAAGCTTCCATTCTGCGGCGTCATGGCAATCCAGGCGGTTGGTTTGCTGACAAAAGCCGTTCCGGCGGCGGTCCCCTGATTGATCTCGGCGTACATATTATCGACCAATGTTGGTACCTCATGGGCAGGCCGAAACCTGTTTCGGTCAGTGGTAATACGTATCGGAAGTTGGGCAATCGTGCCCATATCGAACATCTTTCTTTTTACAAAGCAGCCGACTACAGCGCAGCTGTGAATGACGTGGAAGATATGGCGAATGCACTTATTCGGTTTGAAAACGGGGCTTCGCTGGCGGTGGATGTGAGCTTTACCCTGCATGCACGCGGAGATGAATCTTCGGTGAAATTATACGGCGAGCGTGGTGGGTTCGAATTGGAGCCGGAGACACTGATCGTCACGGAGAAAAATAATACCATCCTGAATATTGAACCCCAGACGGACAATACGGGTCTCCATATTCATAGTGCATTCCAGAACCAGATTGACCACTTTGTGGATTGTTGTCTGAACGGTACAGAGCCGATCAGCCCAATTGCGGATGGTGTGGCTTCCACGCGCATGTTGTGCGGAATCTACGAATCCGCTGAGAAAGGGCAGGAAATTCGTCTGGATTGAGATCATTTTACACATGGCAGTTGTCCTTCATCATATTTAAAAAGCATGCGTCTTCCGCGTGATCTGCGGTTACGCATGCTTTTTGGCATCAGGTCATTTATTCAGTGGTGAATTCTCGTATCCAGGGTCATCATAATCCGTATCCTGCAGCCTTGGAAGCACGTTCATGCTCTCAATTGCCTGCCGGGTATCCGGCGTACCATGGTCATACAGAAAGGTATACAGCAAGGTCATGCCATCCGAAAATTGCTCTGTTGCCTCATCGTGGTCTGCCGACTTGTAGGGTACGGGAGCCCGTTGCAAAGTATATGCATCGTCATCCTCCAGCACCTTCATCAGATCTTTCAATCGGCCCAACTGCCCGTCATCCACCAACACTTCAAAGGGTGTAGATTCGTTCTTTGTTCGTTCAATCAGGTTATGAGTTACCGATACATACAGATGTTGTTTGTCGTCCTGCATAATCCAACCCCCATTCTGAAATGGAAAAAAGACGCTTCTACTGTTAATAAACAGCAAAAAGCGCCCTGAAACGAGCTATAACGGTATCCCGTTTCGTTTATTTCCCAAATCTCCCCGTTACGGGCACCTGGCGGGTACCGGCCTCCATCGATCCTGAACACAGGGGACAGGCGGGAGGGCCTGATGATGCCTTCTTGGTTGCTTTTGAAGGCACAGCTGGCTTCTGTCTTAGCCACGCTTTACAGGTGGATGAACTGCACTTCCAGACCGCAACGGTCTCCGTACGCGCAGCATTTCCTGAACCTGAAGTGTGCGACTTAGAACTGGAGGAACTCGCAGCTGTCGGACTTATGCCTGTGGTGCTGAATGCCTTATGATTGCGAATTTCACCACTGCCACGCCGTTCACCGAGGCGATCCTCATCACGTTCGTTGTGGACCTCGAAGTCACGACGGTCACTGTGACTGATGGCTCGGCGCTGTGCCACATCCCGACCTTCGGAACGGGCACCCGAGCCGGACGAGCGAGTATACTGTCCATTACCTTTCCCATATGAAGTCTGGCCGCTCGTCCGGCTCTCCTCACGAGGTTTACGTTTGTCCGGAACTTCCATGCCGAAGGCTTCAAGCAGGAAGCGGGACACATCCGCTGGCTTTCCATGATGGCTCGCCGGTGAGGTGACATACAAGTACTGCTTGGCCCGTGTGATGGCAACGTAAGCGAGCCTGCGTTCTTCCTCCAGTGCCATGTCCAGCTCCGCGTCTGTCTGCTGCACAGCAAGCGCAGCTTTCTGATCCTCAGGGATATCCTGGCGCAGTGCTGTACTGTGAGGCACAATGCCTTCACTGGCTCCAATCCAGTAGACACAAGGGAACTCCAGTCCTTTGGCCCGATGAATGGTCATCAGTTGCACTGCGTCACTGTCCTGTGCGCGGCGCAGAGATTCCATCTCCCGGTGTCTGCGGGAGAGCTCATCCGCGAATTGGATGAACTCTTCCACGGTTTCGAATTTTTGACGGCAGCTTCAAATTCATCCAGGGTTTCCAGCATCGTTTCCTTATAATGGGTGAAGATGCTGGGATCACCACTTTCCATATACTTGTCGTAGAACTGCCTGCGCATCTCCTGAATGGCGATGATGGGTTTTAGTTTGTGCAGTGATTTGATCAGCTTGATGCGTTCTTTGACCTGTTCCTGCTGGAACGGTTTCAGCTTGTCCCATTTCACCAAATGAATAAGCGGATATTTCTTCGCCTGTTGTTGTTCACAGCGCTGAATCCACTCCAGGCCAGCATCCCGTGATACATAGAGCGGTCCCAATGCACTGGGGAGAGCATCCATGGCACGTGGATCAAGGGACAGACGCAGATGATCCATCAGGGGTCTGATGAGAGACTGGTCATAGAACACCGGGGAAGCACCATGCTGTACAAAAGGTACATCTTTCAAAACAAGTTGCTCAAATACAGCCCGGCTACTGCTTGCTGTCCGGTGAAGAATCGCAATATCACGATAGGTATGTTGTCCTTCTTCAACCTGTTGGCACAGCTGGTTTACGACCCATGCCGCTTCTTCCTCCGCATTGGATGGTGTGGCGAAACGGGGCGCATCGCCGCGGTTTCCGGCGGCACGCAGCCGTTTGTCACGTCTGCGTTTATTGCGGGCGACCAGTTCACTTCCGAGTCCCAGAATGCGTGCATCACTACGATAATTGATATCCAGCGTCACAATGCGTGCACCGGGGTATACTTTATCGAATTCCAAAATCGATTCCTGGCGTGCGCCATTAAAGGTATAGATCGTCTGGTCATCGTCTCCCACAACCATCAGGTTGCGGTGAGCGGAAGCCAGTTTTTGCACAATTTCATACTGTAGGTGGTTGGTATCCTGAAACTCATCGACCATAATGTACTGAAAACGCTTCTGAAGCGGCCCCAGAACAGCAGGGTCACGAAGCAGGGCGGCTGCCCGCAGTAAAATATCATCAAAATCCATTTTGCCCCGATCCTGTTTCCAGGCTTCGTAACCTAGCAGAACACGCTTGGCATCGCGTTCTTCCTGCGATTTTTCAGGCAGGTCGGTTGTTTCCGATCCTTGCATCTTCCATGCGGACAGCATGGCCAGCAGACTTTCAGGCTGGAAGGCTTCACTCATGCCATTTTGGCGAAGAAGCATCTTCAGAACCGTATGCTGAGCCCGCGACTCGCCAAAGATCTCTTCCTGCACACCGTAATGACGCAATAATGTCAGGGCAAAAGAGTGAAAGGTACGAGCCTGTACGGCTCTCGCGGCTGCCGGGCGTATACCTGGCAAAGCCGCGATCCGGTCTTTCATCTCAGTTGCGGCCTTGTTCGTGAACGTCACCAGTAGGATACTGCCAGCATGTACGCCGCTGACTTCTATAAGGTAGCCAGCTCTTGCAGCCAGCACAGTTGTTTTGCCACAACCGGCTCCGGCGAGCGTCAGAATCGGTCCTCTTCCGTGACGGACTGCCGAGATTTGTGGTGCGTTTAACTTGATACCTGCCTCTTCAAGAGAACGAAAATAAAAGGCATCCTGTTGCTCATTACCCACGAGTTGCCGACTGGTCTCCAGCGGAGCAGACGGGGACTGGGGCAGGGACGCCGCCGGGGTAACCCCGAGCGGACGGGGTAGAACGTTGAGTTCGGACTTAACATGTTTCATCCACCTCTGTATGCATTCAGGGATAGGACTATCCCGGCTAAAAGTAAACCATTTGCCCTTTTCACAATCACATTGTAAATTGGTATGATAGAGTTAGTCGCCTAATCAGGCGGTTAAGTATGGTCAAAGCTTCATTATACCCGAACATATGGTCTTGACGAAAGCCCCCGATTTCATCCAGTATCGGTATAAAACGGGCACCTGCACGAGATTACGCAACTTTTTGGCATGATATCGTATAAGTTATATGCCTGAGCATTTTGCATGAAGGATGTAATATGCTAATTTACTACTAAATAGAAATGATAATATTGGTTTTGACGGGACAGAGGAGGAATGGTCATGAAACTGCTTCAGCGCATCAAAGACGGAGCGAACAAAGCAACAGAGCGTGCCCAACACGCCGTTGAGATTGGGAAACTGAACAACCAGATTGTGGGCTTGCAACAGGAACAGGAAGTCCATTTTACAGATATGGGTCGCATCTTCTATGAGGGTTATCGGGCACAGGATATGACGCGTGCAGAAAAAGAAATGGTGGATCTGTCGCAGCTCTGCGACGAATTGCAGGACGAGATCGATGGTCTGCGCAACAAGATTGCTCAGCTTAAGAACGAACGGTTGTGCGAATGTGGACACGTCGCTTCCCTGGATGCCAACTTCTGTCCTAAATGCGGACGCAAGTTGGGTGAACTCAAGACAGCAGCGCCCAAAGTAGGAGCAGTAGGAGTCGCAGGAGCCACCACAGCCGCGAGACAGGAGGCAGCTGTAGCTCAGACCCAAACTCCAGAGCCGGACTTCTACGATGCGCCACCTGAATTGGAACTGGAGGAAGATGAGCCGTATCACACAGTCATTCCGTCCATAGCGGATCTGGAGACAGAATCGGAATATAACAGTACGGAATTTACCCAGGAAGAAAAGGAAGCGTTCGATGCGGAGTGGGAACGTCGCAGAGATGAAGAGATGCAACGGGAACGTGAGCGTCAGCAGGAACTGGACGAACGCATCCGCTACTGGAAAGAAAACAACCCGATCGTGAACACGGTGGACGTACAGACCGAAGTATCACGTGAAATGGTGAATTGTCAGATTTGTGCAGCCGAGCTGCCCAAAGGTTCGAAGTGGTGCCCGCGTTGTGGTGCCGAACAGATCTGATGCAGTAGAAGCACTGCTGCATCATTGTGAGGCAGTGCGGGTTGCTGACAGCATGGGGGGACGGGAATATGGACCAACTGCTGCATCATTTGCGTCATCTCGGGTTTACCGAGATGGAATCTAAAATTATGGTGGAACTCGCCCGTCAGGGATCAGCCTCAGGATATGAGGTTGCGAAGCGGCTGGGCGTGTCCCGTTCCAATGTATATGCGACCCTGCAACGGCTGGAACAGCGTGGGTTCTTGCGGTGTAGTCCGGGGAGCCGGCGAAGTATAGTGTGCTGAAGCCAGAGGAGATGACACGTATGATCTCCGATCAAATGCGTACCTCGCTGGATTATGTCCAGAGCAGCATGCCCAAGAGTGAACCGGAGAAGCCGGTCTTCTATAACGTCGAAGGGGACAAAAATGTGTTTGAGAATCTGAGCCGTGAATTGGCCGAGGCTCAGCATGAGATTGTTGTAGACGTTTGGCGTGAAGAGGCAGAGTTGCTACGTAATGACTTACAGCAGGCTGAAGCTCGGGGTGTGCGGCTGTTATGGTCGTGTGATGGTGGCGAAGGTATGCTTGATCAGCCTGTCCCTTGGCCGGGACTACCTTTGTATGGCACAGGTAATGGTCGGAAATTTTCCCTGGTGGTGGATCGCCGCTGGTGCATGTTAGGCATGCGCGGTGAATCATGCGCCACACAGGCAGTGGTGACGGAGCATCCGGTGATGACTGGACTGCTGCTGAATCATTTTGCTCAAGAGCTGGTGTTGTACGAACTGGAACAGGATATGGGGAGGAACTGGAGTCCCGCTATGGGCACCGGTACGAAGAACTCTCTGCGCGTTATTGGTCTTCTCCTTCAGGAGAAGGTGACCAGAGCTAGACAGATCGGCGACTAATTTATCTCTGATGGAGTGAACATGCCAGCACAAAGGTATATCTTGATGAAACGAATACGTGTGTACATAAAGCAGGCGCTGCCCGGAGGCAGACGCCTGTTTGTGCTGGTTTGAGATATGACAGTGATGTTCGTCACAGCATCTGTTTCCAGTCAAGTCGATAGTAAAGGTATGAAGTTATGCTATTTTTGAGAAAATGAAGCTATGAACATTCGATTGAACTGGATCGGGTTGAACTGGATCGTACATGATCACTCTTTGGGCACGTGATACAGAGCTTCCAGCACATCGATATAATAAGCTGTACCATGGGGTACAAATTCCGTTGCCCGAATCTCGCGAACGACACGCTCAGGTTTATAAGCTGCCTGATCGCTTAACGGGTGGGTCTGAACTCCAGTAGCTTGAATGACGTCTATCTCATTACGAAACAAAGCGAGTAGATCATCCAGCGGCACTTCATACAGGCTATCCACCTCGCTGGGCTGCAGAACGTAGGCTTCGAGCGGCTGGTTCAGACATAGTCCATAGACGGCGCTGAATTCCCGATCTATGAATGGGACACCACGGACCTCTCCTTGGAGCTGCTGTGTAGCCGTGAGTAGATAGGTTAATGCCTCGAATGGAGTATTCACACCCAGTTCTTCCTCCAGCTCACGACTGGCGTCTTGCAGTTGTTCACCTGCGGTAAGATGGCCTGCTGCTGTAATGTCGTAACATCCGGGGAAGGTATCCTTAATATCACGCCGCCGCTGAAAAAGAACCCGTCGTTGCTCGCCTTTGTCACGCACAATCCAGCAGTGGAATGAACGGTGCCAATATCCTTTGGCATGGACCTCGCTGCGTAGTGAAGTGCCGATCCAATTTTGCTTATCGTCATAAATGTCGAAACGTTCTGGTGTCATGAAACGTATCTCCTTATATAGCAGATTTTAAAGTTCAAAATTTCACAAAGTATGTTTTAAACGAAAGGGGAACGACCGTATGGAATGCATTGTACACTTTCAGGTGATTTATCCGCAACCTCAGGAACGTAAAAGTCTTAGAGGACTTATATTTGTAGGGCAAGGTCAGGAACCGGCTAACAGTCAGTTAAGCAGCATGTTTAAGGATATGGGATTTAATGTACGTTTGGAAGATGAGGCCCAATTGTTGTTCAAGCCAGTGGATGCTTCGGCAAACTTTGAATATATTCGCGTGACAGAACTGGATACCGGGGAAGAAGTTTACAAGGAAGATAAGGATCTGAAGTCGATCCTGGAGCATTTGCTGCCACGCCGGTTCTAGTTCATGAGCATGGCTGCAAATGACATTCACGGGGAGCACGTGTAACACATGTATGTTAGGCACAAAAAAGGCCCCACCTTTACGGTGGAACCATCAAACCTTTAAGCTACGCAACCATTGTTAATGAAGCCCATATGGCTTTTCATACATACACCCTAGCAAGTAAGAGGTTGTCCCCCGCATCAGGATTTATATCCGTAATTCAACTCGGTGCGTCTTTAAACGTTCATTGTGATTATGCTAGAGCGCCGGTGCCTTCAGCTTCGAGCTCTGAAGTACAGTGTGAGCAGCGGGTAGCCGCGGCTGGAATTTCCGATAGGCAATACTTGCAAGCCTTGGTCGTTTTTTGCGGCTCGGGCTTTTTGTGTTCTTTGCTTTTGATATAGTTGATGCCCTTCACAAGCATGAAGATACAGAACGCAACGATAATAAAATCAATCATGACGTTGATGAACTGCCCGTAAGCAATTACGGTTGCGCCAGCTTCGTTGGCTTGTGCTAATGTCTTGATTTCCTGCCCGCTGGCGGTTTTCATATCCCAATCCAGATTGAAAATCTTCTGGCTGAAATCAACCCCTCCAAGCAGTTTTCCAACTGGAGGCATAATGATATCATTCACAAGGGACGTGACGATTTTACCAAAAGCAGCCCCAATAATGACACCGACCGCCAGATCGATGACGTTGCCGCGGACGGCAAATTCCTTGAATTCTTTAAGTACGCCTTTCATGTTTGCATATCTCCTTTGATCATTCAATTCAAAATATAGGTCGCGTTTCCATCCATTCTCCGTTCAGATCCGCGCTTCCGTTCTCATATTGTACATAAAAAATAGATTCCAATCACCCCCTGTTTGCAAATTAAGACAAGTTTCCGCAACTTCCATGAAAATACTTCTTTATTTCACGCCGCCGATTCGGTATACTTCTAACATTGTCAGTTATGTTTAACCTTTTACATTCAGGTTCGCGATCATACATTGTAACGAATCATGGAGCCAAAAAATTAAATATGCCGTTACTCGTATATGTGCAGGAATAGGCCTGCATGTCTCTACCCGATCACCGGAATGATCGGACTACGGGAAAGATGTTGCAATGTTTTGTATGGTTGGCATGAGATTATTCTCAGGCAGTTTGACTGAAGAGCAGGTTCAAGTAATTTCTATCTGTTTCTGATCACACTGTTTGGAGTTTCTCACGTCAGGAGTTATATCCTGTCATTCTGTCCATCCAGTACACTTGCAGCATCCATACGGCTTGTCCATATACGTACAAGTCCGTCTTTCCCGTCTCCGGTTATTCCGCAGCGTGTGAAAAGGCGGGCTTTTTGCTTTTTTACCATGCGATTGGAAGAGCGTGTGAGCTTCTGTGCGGAGGGCATTCAGGGGGAAGAATTACAATGCAATTGTTAAAAGACAAGGTAAGACAGGAAGGCATCGTCCTGTCCGAGCAAGTACTCAAAGTTGATTCATTCCTGAACCACCAGATGGACCCGGTTCTGATGAAGGAAGTGGGCAAGGAATTCATTCGCCGCTTTGAAGGTGAGAATATCACACGTGTGCTGACAATTGAGTCGTCAGGGATTGCACCAGGCATCATGACCGCTTTGGAGCTGAACGTACCGCTGATCTTTGCACGGAAGCAGAAGTCGCTCACACTGACGGAAGACATTCTGGTGGAGAAGGTCTACTCCTTCACGAAGCAGGAGACCAATGAAATCACCGTTGCCAAGAAATTCATGAAGCCTGGTGATCGCGTGCTGATCATTGATGATTTTCTGGCGAATGGTGAAGCAGCATTTGGTCTGGCTCGCATTGTGGAGCAAGTTGGAGCAGAAGTGGTGGGTATCGGTATTGTTATTGAAAAAGCATTCCAGCCGGGAGGTCGCTTGCTGAAAGAAGCAGGATACCGTGTGGAATCGCTGGTTCGCATCGGGGCACTGTCGGATGGACAGGTTACATTTGCGGACGAGGAGGGCACGAACTAATATGGCACGCGAACGTATTTTTCAACG
The DNA here is from genome assembly GCA_022836915.1 of Paenibacillus sp. OVF10. Taxonomy (GTDB): domain Bacteria; phylum Bacillota; class Bacilli; order Paenibacillales; family Paenibacillaceae; genus Paenibacillus. Next base: position 1,327,834 of record CP094668.1, read on the forward strand.
GCATCGGCATCCAATCAAAACGTTCTCCCTCGGACTACAGCATGTGCTTGCTATGTATGCAGGAGCCGTCGTTGTCCCATTGATCGTCAGTAACGCATTGGGCTTTACACAGGAACAACTAACCTATCTCATTGCCATTGACTTGCTCGCATGTGGTGTGGCTACACTGCTTCAGGTATGGGGAAATAAATATTTCGGCGTAGGGCTGCCTGTCATGCTCGGTTGTGCATTCCAGGCCGTGTCTCCGATGATCCTAATCGGGATGAACAGTGGGGTATCTGCCATTTACGGAGCAATTATTGCCTCAGGGCTGTTCGTATTGATCTTCTCCGGAATCTTTGGGAAGCTTATTCGGCTCTTTCCACCCGTGGTTACGGGTTCGGTGGTTACGATCATCGGTTTGACCTTGATTCCGGTTGCTTTCCACGATCTGGGCGGCGGTCAGGGGTCAGAAGATTTTGGCAGCGGAGTGAACTTGTTACTCGGTTTCGGCGTGCTTCTGTTTATCATTCTGATGACTCGTTTCACAACTGGATTTATCCGTTCCATCTCGGTACTGATTGGTCTGCTGGTAGGTACGGTGGCAGCAGGGTTCATGGGTGAGGTTAATTTTGCTCCTATTCGTGATGCAAGTTGGTTCCACGTTGTTCAGCCGTTTTACTTTGGCAGACCGACATTTGAGATTGTACCGATCCTGACGATGATTCTGGTGGCGATTGTCAGCGTGGCCGAGTCCACAGGTGTATTTATGGCTCTGGGCAAAATACTGGACAAGGACCTGTCTTCCAAGGATCTTGCCCGTGGTTATCGCGCGGAGGGTCTAGCCATTGTATTAGGTGGTATTTTCAACTCGTTCCCGTATACAACGTATTCGCAAAATGTAGGACTGGTACAGATGACACGTGTGAAGACACGTGATGTCATTGTGGTGGCTGGTGGAATCCTTGTGGTCATTGGATTTGTACCAAAAATTGCAGCCCTTGCACAGCTCGTTCCAGGGGCAGTACTTGGCGGAGCGATGGTGGCCTTGTTCGGCATGGTGGTATCATCAGGCATTCGGATTATCGGCAGTCAGGTCGATCTGAACCGACATGAGAATCTGTTTGTCATCGCTTGTTCTGTAGGTATGGGGCTTGGGGTTACCGTTGTACCTGAGTTGTTCGCAGGTGCACCGGCCTGGGCTCAGATTATGCTCGGTAATGGTATCATTGCAGGCAGCTTCACAGCGATCTTCATGAACCTGCTGTTTAATGGTCTGGGTACCAAGGAAACAGCCACCAAAATGGCTGAACAACAGGCAGATGCCATCCTTGGAGAGACGGGCAAGTCAGCTTAATTAGCCGAATTAGGCCAGGATTATTATCCAGCAGGATTGTTATGTTAACTGTTATAGATAGACGATTCACAAGATGAATAATGAATCAGATTAATCATGAAGATATACAGCATGAATGGTTTATGACATACATCGTTTATGCTATGAATGTTCAAGCGCATGAACAAGCCCTCTTTATATGTGAAACACCGAAGATCCGTTGAAGTGGGACATATAATCAAAAGACGATCCAAACCCCGTTTGAAAGGGGATGGATCGTCTTTTCTTTGAATCATGTCTTCCTCAAATTACAGATGACGCATCTGTTTCTCTGCAAAATCGCCAACCCACGGCAGCTTCAACCATTTCCCCTGCAGGCTGGTAACGACCATAATAAGCCAGACCACTACACCAAGCAGGGATAACAGCGATGCCACCAGTGGTCCAAACAACGGAAGGAAAGCCGATAATACATGCCCGACCATAATGATGCCAAAGACCGTTACAGATTGCAGCGCATGGAATAGCACAAACCGGCTCCGCTTCTCCACAGCGAGGAAGACAATCCCACCTACAAAGGTAAACAGATAACAAAGCATACCGGCAATATTTTCATCCAGACCGCTAGACGATTTCATGGGGGACATCCGGTCCAGCCTCCTTTGACCTTTTTAACTAGGTTATGAGAGAGATGGACAGAACTGAACCGATGAATTTATTTGCCTGTGAACGGATGGGGATGCAACACATAGGAAAAGCAAACAGGAGCAGAGCAAGCCATTGTACAGCTTGCTCTGCCCCTATTGTCGTTTACGAATAATACGTTACACGAACGAAATCGTTATCCGCCCTCGATCTGTCTGCGAGGGTTTGTAATCTTGCCAATTTTATCGGTGTCGTTTTCTTTGGGAACCAACCGCTCATCGGTTCGTCCTTCGTGGTGATTATCATATGCATATTCGGTCAGTTTCCATTCCGACTTGCCAAGAACGGGATCGGCCGGGAAATGTTGCCCCCGGTGGAGATGTTCCTCACGTCCGGCTTCATTGATGTAAACTCCGTCTACTTCCACCTTTTCATGCGAAAGGGGCAGCATATCTTGTTCTTTGCGGTCCATGAGACGACGCCTCCTTTGGATACCAGTAATTTAACTGTATGGGTTGTCCGTGATAATATCCCCCGAATAGTTCAGTGTTATGCTGGATATATTAATTCCGTATAGAATGGTGGCATTCATAACATATGATTCGGAATTAAACTTTTTGGGCATGAAAACCGTTATATTTATTAGAGGAAATCGTCAAGTCGTAAGATACTTCCGAATATGCTACAATAAGATTATGATTCATTCCGAATCATATCGGGTATTTATAGTGTCAGGTACTTGCTTTCTAGCGAGGTTCCCGACCTAAAGCTTGCTTTAAGCCGCGCACACAACTTCATGGATGGCATTTAAGACTTATTCGGCATTCTCTAAACGGAGCATTCACTTTCAACGTTTTGGGAGGGAATTACAATGGCAACGAAAGGTCACAATGAGGTCAAAGAAAGTTTGAGGGAAATGACTCGGATTTTCCGTCCTAAAGATCCAAAAAATTCGTGAAGGAGTACGTGAGAAAATACCGGATTACGGGTGGATACGAGGAAGAATTGACTTCTGTGGTTGAGCATGAGCTTGTCAAGATGGATTCTTCCGTGTCCTGAAACAACACACAACTCTGATTATACTGTTCCGATAATGAATAGAACCGTCTCCCGGGCGATAAGCTCCGGCAGGCGGTTTTTTGCGTTCCTGCTGCATATATATGGGAGTACACCTACAGCAGGAAGGATGAATGCATGTGGACCCTATTTTGAAAACCAAAGAAGAGATTGGCTACATGCGGGAAGCTGGACGGATTTTGCGAAGTTGTCACCAGCATATTGAGCAGTGGATGATCCCCGGTATCACGACAGCAGAGATTAATGAGCGGGTGGAAGAGTTTCTGGCAGCACGAGGAGCCACACCGGAGCAAAAGGGTACAAAGGATATCCGTACGCGACGTGTGCCTCTGTTAATGAAGTGGTCTGCCACGGATTTCCGGGGAAGAGGAGCTGGCGAGCGGGGATGTAGTGACCATCGATATGGTGGTGAACAAAGACGGCTGGCTTGCTGACTCGGCCTGGACATATGGAATTGGTGAAACAAGCAGATCCATTCGCAAGCTGATGAGACGCACGGAGAAGGCACTTGAGCGGGCGATTGCCCAGGCAGTTCCAGGGAATACACTCGGAGATATTGGAAGTGCCATTGAACGAACAGCCAGATTGTATCGGTACGGAATTGTGAAGCCTCTCATTGGTCATGGGATTGGTCAATATATTCATGAACCCCCAAATGTTCTGCCTTATGGCAAACGCAGAACGGGCACGATGCTCACCGAGGGCATGGTTATTACGATTGAACCAATCTTTACAAAGGGCAGTTCCGGGGCCGTTGTGTGGGATGAAGATGGATGGACGGTAAGGACGGTAGATGGCAGCTGGGGGTCCAGTATGAGCATACGGTTGCGATTACTGGGAATGGCCCTTGATTCTGACCGATGGCACGTGAGATGAAGTCAGTGAAGAAGAGGACTTGAGTTGAACTTTCTCCGAAATGCTCCATGCTGTTTTGAGCTTGAAGATAGCGGTATGGAGCGATAGGCATGTCTTCTGAATGGATATGGAAGAGGTTTTCCATAAATTCTGATCTTTCTTTTGCATAATAGCACATGTTTTCAATGTGAGAAAAATCACCAATAAATCGAGTTTTATCACCGAAATTTGGCAAAAATTTTCAAAAGTAGAGTGTAATACTTTTAACTGAAATCGTTTGCAAATCAAGTTGTAGAGCGGTTTTTTACATAAAGTGAACAATTTGTGAACATGTGTCCAAAGATTGACAAAATCATACCCTCAACTTATATTTAATAAGTGATTGAAGCATATAGAATGAATTGGAAGAATGCGCAGACATGCCCTGAGCAGGAAATCACGGGAGTACTGGAAGCGTTATTTTTGTAAGCGTTCTGTATGATGAAGAGGATTATGCGTATCGTGCTGAAACGTACCTTTTGTTGCCTTTCTACCGAACGACAACGGTAATCTACGAAAACGTAAAAAAGTGGGGTAGATCAATGATGAAACAGTGGCAGGTTGCAAAGCGAATTCTCCCCTTGCTGGCGGTGTTCTCTTTGCTGCTATCCGCATGCGGGCGGGAAGACTTGTCGGTAATGAAACCTCAGGGTCCTGTAGCGCAAGGCCAATATGATCTGATGAAGTTATCCATCGCGATTATGATCGTGGTGCTCATCATTGTATTTGCCATAGCGGCCTATGTTCTGATCCGGTTTCGTAGACGAGCCGGGCAGACTGAGATGCCCGAACAGGTTGAAGGTAATTTCAAGCTGGAAGTAATCTGGACAGCCATTCCGTTATTGCTGGTTATTGTTCTGGCAGTACCGACGGTCCAAACGATTTTTGCCCAAGGCGAAGATCTGTCCAATGACAAAAACGCACTTAAGGTCCAAGTCACCTCACATCAGTACTGGTGGGAATTCACTTATCCTCAATATGACGTAACCACCGCTCAAGATCTCATCATCCCGACCGGAACAAAAATCGCATTCGAATTAAAAACCGCTGACGTGCTTCACTCCTTCTGGGTGCCGTCACTTGCGGGCAAAATGGACACAAACCCGGATGGAACACTTAACAAGTTCAGTTTCTCTGCACCGAATGAAGGCGTTTACCGCGGTAAATGTGCCGAATTATGTGGCAGATCGCATGCTTTCATGGAGTTTAAGGTAAAAGCAGTGAGTCAGGAATCGTTTGACAGATGGGTGAACCAGATGAAAGCACCCGCAGTCCTTCCTGAAGACACTCAATTGGCCGAAAAGTTCAAAACAAACTGCCTTTCTTGCCACGCTGTTGGTGATCAAGGTGGACCGGTTGCACCTAACCTGACGGGAATCGGCGGCAAGGAATCTGTCGCAGGCATTTTGCTGAATTCTCGCGAGGGACAGGAAGAAGGTAGTCCGGTACTGGATAACATGAAAGAATGGCTCCATGATCCACAATCCGTGAAGCCGGGCAATACCATGCCGAATCCCAAAGATCTTGGGTTGACGGATGAAGAAATCGACGGAATTGCCGAATATCTGGCCAACTACAAATTGGACTATGAATAGAACAGCAAGGACGAAGAAGGGGGTACACAACCTTGGCTCATGCGCATAGCGTCAAGAGGTACAGGGGCTTGATGGATTGGATCACCACCGTCGATCACAAAAAAATCGCCATTCTCTATTTGGTTGCGGGTGGATTTTTCTTTGGAATCGGCGGCATTGAAGCCATTTTGATTCGGATTCAACTGATGAAGCCTATGAATGATTTTGTATCGGCACAGGTCTTCAACGAATTGATTACAATGCATGGAACAACGATGATTTTCCTTGGTGTCATGCCACTTATTTTTGCCATTATGAATGCTGTCGTACCTTTGCAGATCGGGGCACGGGACGTTGCTTTCCCGTTTCTTAACGCGCTGGGTTTCTGGACATTCCTGTTTGGTGGATTGTTGCTGAACCTGAGCTGGGTTATGGGCGGAGCACCGGATGCGGGCTGGACCTCATATACGCCGCTTTCGGGCAGTGAGTACAGTGGAACGCACGGTGTGGATTTCTACACCATCGGCCTTCAGATCGCGGGTCTGGGAACGCTCATCGGGGGCATTAACTTTCTCGCAACGATTATTACAATGCGTGCTCCAGGCATGTCCTACATGCGGATGCCGATGTTTACATGGACGACATTTATTACATCTGCCATTATCCTTTTTGCTTTTCCTGCCATCACGGTAGGGCTTGTACTTTTGACGTTTGACCGTATACTGGGAGCGAATTTCTTCGATGTCGCAGGTGGCGGTAACCCCGTACTCTGGCAGCACATCTTCTGGATCTTCGGGCACCCGGAAGTATACATTCTGATTTTGCCCGCATTTGGGATTATCTCGGAGGTTATTCCGACCTTCTCGCGTAAACGGTTGTTTGGATACAGCTCCATGGTATTTGCCACCATCCTGATTGCCTTCCTGGGCTTCATGGTATGGGCGCATCACATGTTTACAACAGGTCTGGGTAATGTAGCCAACGCGCTTTTCTCCATCTCCACGATGTTGATTGCCGTACCTACCGGGATCAAAATCTTTAACTGGCTCTTTACGATGTGGGGTGGACAGATCCGCTTTACAGCGGCAAATCTGTTTGCTGTTGGATTCGTTCCAACCTTCGTAATGGGTGGTGTTACAGGCGTCATGCTGGCATCTGCTCCGGCAGACTTCCAGTTCCATGATACGTACTTTGTTGTAGCCCACTTCCACTACGTTATTGTAGGGGGCTCGTACTTGGATTGTTCTCGGGACTGCATTACTGGTGGCCGAAGATGTTCGGACGTATTCTGAGTGAAACACTGGGCAAATGGACATTCTGGACATTTATGATCGGTTTCCAATTAACGTTCTTTGTACAGCATTTCCTCGGTCTGATGGGGATGCAGCGCCGGATCGTTACATACTTGCCGAATCAGGACTTTGACCTGCTCAATCTGGTCAGCTCCGTCGGTGCGTTTCTAATGGGTGTTGGGGTTATCATGTTCCTCGTGAACATCGTAATCACAATGAGAAAACCGGCTGGCGCGCCAAACGATCCGTGGGAAGACGGCCGTACACTGGAATGGTCTATTCCATCTCCGCCGCCGGAATATAATTTCAAGCAGACGCCGCTGGTACGCGGAATTGATGCATACTGGAAGGAAAAAATGGCAGGACATACGGAGATGACACCGGCAGAACCTGTAGGTTCGATTCATATGCCTTCAGCAACGCCGTTGCCGTTTGTAATGTCAGTAGGTATCTTTATCGCCGGACTTGGCTTGATGTTCAGCAAGGATGAATTTGGTAATGCATTTATGAATGTCATTTTCAACAATTATATTGTAGTTATTATTGGTCTCGTAATCACATTTGGCGCAATGGCACTTCGTTCACTTTATGATGATCATGGCTGGCATATTGAACCGGAGGATCAGGATGAGAAGGGGGCTAGAACATGACAACCTCACATGCCGAACCGGTGAACGACAAATTGCCGCATGAACCGGAGAAAGCAACGCTGGAAGGCCGTAACAAGCTTATCGCCTTCTGGTTGTTCCTTGGCGGCGAGACGGTACTGTTCGGTACACTCTTTGCTACCTTCCTGGCTCTTCGTGGCCAAACCAATGATGGACCTACGGCGAATGAACTGTTCCACCTGCCACTCGTGGCCGCTGCAACGTTCATTCTCCTGGTCAGTAGTTTGACGAGTGTATTTGCGATTCAGGCCATGCATAAGGGCAAGCGAGATGCACTGGCGTTGTGGCTTGGCATCACGGTAGTACTGGGTATGGGATTTCTCGCACTGGAAATTTACGAGTTCTACGAGTATGTGAAACATAAAGAGTTTGGCATGACCACGAGTGCATTCAGTTCAGCATTCTATACACTGGTCGGGTTCCACGGAGCCCACGTTGCTTTTGGTATTGTGTGGATCGGAATCATTATCGGTCAGCTGTTCAAAAAAGGATTGACGGTCGTAACCGCACCTAAAGTATACGTCTCCGCAATGTACTGGCACTTTATTGACGTGGTCTGGGTGTTCATCTTTACGGTCGTGTACCTGCTCGGAAAGGTGGGGTAGCACATGTCGGCACAGGATAAGACAGATCAACAGCCTGTGAAACACCGTCACCGGACGGAAGGGCCACAGAAACACGTCGTGGTGTTTATCTTCTCCATTATTCTCACGCTGATTGCGTTTGCGGCTGCTTCTGCCGGAGGGGTCAACACAACCTTTATCATTATTATTTTGCTCGTCATGGCTATTCTTCAAGTATTCGTTCAATTGGGTTATTGGATGCATTTGAAGGACAAAGGGCACTTGATGCCGATTCTATTCATGGCCTTTGGTTTTTTCGTAGCCTTTACGTGCATCATTATGGCACTCTATTGGGTTTGGTGGTAAAAGAGATGGCGGCGGCGCATTGCCGCCGTCTTTTCCCTTTTTGGCGAATGAATCTTCACAAAGTAATGAAGGCAACAACCAAATCAGGTCACGGGGAGGTTTCCCGTATGCTCGGGTTGCAATATTTTAGCTTCAACGACTTATGGAGTCCGCTTATATTGGCTTTATTTCTGATCATTGCTGCGGCTTATTTGGTGCTTGTGGGACCGTTAAGCGAGCAAATAAAGGATGCAGAACCTGCGACTGCTGCACAGAAAATCATGTTTATTACAGGACTGTTTGTCCTGTATCTGGCTCAAGCTGGCCCATTTAATCTGCTTGGCCACGTAATGTTTAGCTTCCACATGGTGAGTATGGCGTTATCCTATCTGGTAGCGCCGCCGCTGATGATGAAAGGTTTGCCGATCTGGGTATGGCGCAGAATCGTACGCTGGTTGCCAACGCGCCAGCTATCGTTCCTGGCTCATCCGATCGTTGCGGCTGTGATCTTTAACGGGCTTTTCTCGCTGTATCACCTACCGATTGTACATGATTATGTCATGCTGAATTTTACCGTTCACCGGTTGTATTATATTGCACTGTTCATCACCTCGATGCTCATGTGGTGGACATTGCTGAATCCGTTGCCAGAGGGTAGACAAGCGTCGGGGTTATCCAAGATTGGTTTTATTTTTCTGAATATGGTACTGCTCACGCCTGCGTGTGGATTGATTATTTTTGCGTCCGAGCCGTTGTATCAGACGTACAGCAACCCGGCAGTATGGGCTGAAGCCATGCGGTATTGTGTGTCTGGAGATTCTACGGCGTTACTTCGCTCATTCGGTGGGCCTGCGTTCTTCAACTTCCTGTCTTCCGCGAAGGAAGATCAGCAGGTTGGTGGCATTGTAATGAAGTTTATTCAGGAAGGAATCTTTGCCTCCATGCTGGCTTATGTCTTTTTCCAATGGTATCGGAAAGAGAAGCAGGAAGATGATGATGATTCGTATCCTGCAGGGGGCGCAGGGGGCCGCTCAATCCGGCTGCCAAATAATTAAGTCAATGTTCTGACAAGAGGGGAACACACGATGGATATGTATTTTTGGCTACCCACGATCAGTACTTCTTTCATTGTGATTAGTGCAGTACTGGTGGGGATTGGATGGGTACTGATTATTCGGGGTAAACGTGAGGCTCATCAGTCCGCCATGGTAGCAGGTGCGATTGCAGCTCTAATTTTCTTTGTGATCTATATGTCGCGAACGGTGTTCGTGGGTAATACGGCTTGGGGCGGGGACCCGGATCTGGAGATCTTTTATCGGATATTTCTGATCTTTCATATTATCCTCGCTACCGTGGCAGCGATATTCGGCATCTCCACACTGGTCCTGGGGTTCAAAAAGAAGTTCGGAACACATCGCCGCTGGGGCAAATTCACGTCCATGATCTGGTTCGGATCAGCGCTGACAGGTGTTGTCGTGTATGTTCTTCTATATCTCTTATATCCTGGTGGTCATACACGTCCCGTATGGGAAGTTATTCTCGGCGTATAAAAGTATAGATATAACCTCCGGCTACTTGGGCGTGTGTCACTATGACCTTCTGAAACTATGAAAATAGACGAATCTAGTAGACGATTCGTCCACGCTCCCTCTCTCATTCATTCATAGAATGAGTTTGAGAGGGGGAAAGTAAATGAAAAAAACAGTCAATGTCAGTCAAACGTATCCACGTCTCACGGTGTATTCTGAAGAGAACTACAGAGGGAGAAGCCGCATTTATCGTGGCAATACGGGGCTCCGCAACCTGGACAATATTTTGGATGGGGTGGAGAGCCTACGCTTTTTCTCAACAAGTTCGAATGCAACGCTGGTTGTGTTTACGCGTCCTAACTTTCAAGGTGGATTCCGTGTCTTCCGTGGCAACACCAACTTGAGAGATTTGGATGATCTGATCCGTGGCAATGATGTGGAATCCCTGATCTCCACCAATCAACGGTTAACGCTGGCTCAGATTCGCGCAATCCGCAGGGATCGCAGTCTGCCTAGTGGATACAACCTCGTTTAATCGTAAGACCTCTTCTGTAAACAGGTGCTAGAGAACGGCAAAGGGCTGTATCCGTTATTGTGTGTGTACACAATAACGGGTACAGCCCTTCTTTGTGCTTGGGGAATTTCGTATATTCCCCTATTCCCCGCCGCCCCCACTGTCGCCGCCGCCACTATCCCCACCACTGTCGCTGCTGCTACCACTATCGCTGTTGTGATGAGAATGTGTATCTGATGAAGAATCCGACTCATGATGTTTGTGATCCGGTGTGTGTCTGGAATGTCGATCGTAGGAGTCATCTCCTGTAATGACCGGATATCCCGAAGCAGAGTCGGTATAACCGTTGTTACGACGGATGCGGTGTCTCCCTTTTTTGGCAGAATTACGATGAGGCTCATCCCGGAGGACCAACCAGATAACGACAATGAGGAAAAGGAGGACAAATCCGATCTCTACCAGCCAATCCATAGCTGTAACCTTCCTTTCTTTGAATCGTGACTTTAATTTATTTTAACGTAAATTCGTACTGTGTCCCATCCCGTCTTCCTGATTCAGGAAATTTAAGGGTTGACGGGATGAGAATTCGGTCTGTATACTGTGTATATTGATATATACAGTAAACACAGTGAATACAGTAAGCAAGATGAGTGAGTGAATGACAGGTGAAAGGCAGGCAGGCATATGAACGAATGGAAGCAGGCGTGGTGGCTGACCCGCAGCCAGATGAGTAAGGATAAGCTCCAATGGCTATGGTCTGCAATATTCATGATATACACTGGCAGCATGAGCGGTGTGATGTTAGTAGGACAACAACAGACAGATTTCATTAATCCGGTGGTGGATGCCTTCTTTTTACTTATGTTGCCATTTCAAGGGTTTATGTTCTGCAGGCGCTCCTTCCGTTACATACATGAGGATTCCTATACGCAGATGCTGGCCTACTATCGCAGAATTCCTATCCCTGAACAAGCGGTGATGTGGTCCAGGTTACAGCAGTCTCTAATGGCGTTTGCTTACAACGGTATCTTTTTCTACGGATCGTTATATGTGGTTAACCTTCATTCCGAAGGATTCCGATGGGATCAATATCTGGCCTTTAGCCTTACATGTACAGGTTATGGACTTGTGGTAACAGGATTGTATATTTACGGAGAGTTTCTGAACAGTGGCAAGAAATATTTGCTTCTCAGTACGCTTTTTGTACCAATCGCCATTGGCATGTCCTTACTGATTCGAATGTCAGGCAGTTACGGATTACGGCTTGTACTGGATGAAAGTAAATCATGGGGGCTACTTTCCCCGATCATGTGGATTGCTCTGGTGGCTGGCGTAGCGGGACTATGGCTGTTTAGTCGCTTGACGCTGAAGAAGCTGGTTCAACGGGATTTGAATTAAAATGAGAATTGAGCTTATGTACGAATACAGGATGAAACCGGCACGGTCAGGTAACAGACTGGAGTGTACCGGAGGGCGAGGTGCAAGATGTGAAAATACCCATTCAAATTAATGAAAATAGCGCTGAACCTTTATACCACCAAATTGAAAATCAGTTAAGATCGTTAATTATTACGGGTCAGTTGGGGAGGGAACACATTTGCCGTCCATTCGTGAGTTCGCCGGAGCACTGAATTGCAGTGTTATTACGGTTAGACGGGTCTATCAGGATCTGGAGAATGAAAGCTTGCTTCGTACGAAGCAGGGGACAGGTACATTTGTGGCCCAGGTAGAAGCCGGCGACAGAGAGAATTATAGATTAAAGGCCGCACAGGAAGCGATGCAAGCAGCGGTGCAGTCCGGGAAATCGGTAGGCTGTACGGAAGAAGAGATGGAGAGCCTGTTCCGGGAAGTCCTGAAGGCTATTTACGCGAAGTAAGGGAGTGATTCATACGTGGAACCGATAGCAATCCAGTTGAACGGCGTATCCAAAATGCGAAAACGCAGAGTTATTGGCCCAATTGATCTGACCATCCCGGAAGGGTATATAGTGGCTATTCTCGGTCACAACGGTTCAGGCAAAAGCACCCTTCTTAACATGCTGCAGCAAGTGGTGCTGCCAGATGCTGGGCAGATTATATGGTTTGGTCAGGAACATGATGGGCCACTTCCCATTGAACTGAGACAACAGATTGGTTTTGTGGCAGATAACGCTGGTTCAGAAGAGAACCGGATAACAGCACAGGAAGCAGCCCATTTCCGGGCGTACTGGTACCCACGTTGGGATATGAAGTTGTTCGACCAACTGATTCATGATATGGAAGTACCTGTTGATGTGAAGCTGAACAAGATGTCCAAGGGAGAACGGCGAAAATTTGAGATTGCAGCTGCAATTGCAGCTCGCCCAAGACTATTGCTTTTGGATGAGCCTTCATCAGGACTGGACCCCTTTGCCTGGAAAGTGATGGTTGAGCAGTTCCGTACCTTCATGGCGGGGGAGACACCACGATTCTGATTGCCACACATATTGCGGACGAAGTCAAAAGGCTTGCGGATTACATCGTATTGATGCACCGTGGTCAGTCGCTGGGGATGGCCGAGAAAGATATGGTACTCGATCAGTGGAAAGAAGTCTGGTATGAAGGAGATTTAAGGCCAGAAAGTATTCCTGGTGTTGTGGAATCTTCTTTGGAAGAGGGAGGTCTGGTTCGCGTAATTACAACCCGGGTCAGCGAGGCGCAGGAGAGGCTGGAGCTGTCCAATAACCGGGTATTGAAAATCCGTAACTTGGAATTGGATGAAGTGCTGGCATTCTGGATTGCCGGGTATGCACCCGTACAGTGGAAATAACCGAAGGGAGACGATAAATGATGAACCGATTGGAATTGAAGCAAGTCGTCAAGCAATATGCAGACAAAACAGCCGTTAATGGAGTCACGCTCAATGTAAAAGAGGGGAGATTTACGGACTGCTCGGAGCCAATGGTGCGGGTAAAACAACAACAATGCGCATGGTGCTTGGACTGATTCACCCTGACGGAGGGAATATCCTTTACAACGGCAAGCCCTATAATACGGAGCTGCAACAGATTATGGGTTATCTTCCGGAAGAGCGCGGATTGTACCCGAAGGTGAAAGTCAGCGAACAGATTAATTACCTGGCACGACTTCGTGGCATGAATGGTAAGGACGCAGATCAGAGCCTCAAGTACTGGCTGAATCGGTTTGAGGTACCTGAGTATTACGATAAAAAGATCGAGGAGTTATCCAAAGGTAATCAGCAGAAAATGGGCTTCATCGCGGCTGTAGTGCATAGACCGCAGATTCTCATCCTGGATGAAGCGTTCAGTGGGTTGGATCCTGTGAACGTGGAATTGCTCAAGTCCACCGTCAAAGAATTGCGTGACGAAGGCACGGCCATTCTGTTCTCAACACACCGTATGGAGCACGTTGAAGAGTTGTGTCGTCAGATCACCATTCTGCATCGTTCCAACACTGTGGTACAAGGAGAGATCAAGGAGATCAAGAGCCGGTATCCGCGTGAACAGGTATTGCTGGGTACGATTGGTAGTGTGGAAGGACTCGAACAGTTGTCTGGTGTGACGAAAGTCGAGCGGAATGAGCGCGGGTACCTGATACATATTAGTCAGGTGGAAGCGGCTCAAGAGATTCTGAGAACAGCCATGACTCAGACGACAGTGGAACACTTTGAACTGAAGGAACCAACGCTTAACCAAATCTTTATTCGTGAGGTAGGTGAGTCGAATGAATAAAATGGGAACGATTACGGGTTTTACATTTAAAAACAAAGTTAAAACGAAATCATTCATGGTAACGACCATTGTACTTGCACTTTTAATTTCAATCGGACTCAATGTCCCGTATTTCATTACCTTATTTAATGGAGGTTCCATTGGTGGAGCTTCAAGCAGTAATCCTGTAAATATTGGTCTTCTGAGTACAGGGCAGCCTGAAGTTTCCGAGAAACTGGAGAGCTTCTCTGCGGCTCAAGGGGATCAGGCCTATCGATTCATTGCCAGCGGAGACAAAGATGAGGCGGCCCTTGCGGCGGATGTGGAAGCAGGGCTTACCGATGGTTATCTGAAGTTTGAAGCTGTTTCCGGGCAAGAGTTCCCGCAGCCCATTCTATATTCAGCAGAAGACGTATCACCTCAGATCATTGCATCCATTGAAGCGGCATTACAGAGTGTGAAGCTGGATGTGGTTGTGAAGGATGTACTCACAGCGGAGCAGAAGGAACTGATTACAACACCTGTGAAGCTCACCGAGCAAAGTTTGAGTACAGATGAGAGCGGAGCAGGTACTGAGTCTGAAGGTGCAATGAGCCCGATTAACTATATTGTGGTGTACTTGCTGATCATCCTGCTGTTTACCTCAACGATGATGACAGGTAACATGATTGCCTCCGAGATTACAGCTGAGAAGAGCTCACGTATTATGGAGATTTTGATTACGAGTGTATCACCGCTCAGTCAGATGTTTGGTAAAATCATCGGTATTTTCATGGTGGGGATGCTGCAAATCGGGATCTTCGGAGCGGTGGTTGCCGGAAATATCTTGCTGCCGCATAACCGTGCAGTATTAGGTGACTTCAATATGAGTCTGAGTGATGTGAATAGTGCAGTTATTGTGTACGGACTTATATTCTACATTCTGGGTTACTTCCTGTATGCCGTGTTGTTCGCTGCCATTGGTTCAATGGTAAGCCGTACTGAGGAACTCGGTCAGGCTGTTCTGCCGATTACAATGTTGTCGCTTGTTTCATTCTATATTGCGATCTTCAGTATTTCTACGCCGAACATTCTGTTGTTGAAAATCGCAAGCTTCATTCCATTCACGTCGCCGACCGCGATTCTGGTACGAATTGGCGCAGGAGTTGCGCCAACTTGGGAGATTCTAACGTCCTTAGCGATTCTCATTGTATCCATTATCATCTTCGGATGGCTTGCAGCGAAAATCTATCGCACAGGTGTGTTGATGTACGGTAAACGTCCAACTTTCAAGGAATTGTTTAAAGCCATGAAGGCATATAAGATCTAAATTGAGTGTTTGAAGGGGAGGGATTGGATAAGTGCTGCTCCGTTTGTGGAGTGGCACCAATTCCCACTTTGATCCGTAGTATCTAAGTGTGTCTATTCTATTAAAAATTGGATTGGCAACTATATTCAATAAAGGAGATTACATAATATGAAAAATTGGAAACGCATGCTCTTATCTCTTACCATCTCGGTAGGTTTGCTCGCATCTGCAGTACCAGCTATGGCTGCTCCACAAGGAACTTCCGTCAAGGTTAATGACCAAGCTGTGAAATATGCTACAGGAGTACCAATCCTGGATAAAGGTACAACATTGGTTCCACTGCGGACTACGCTGGATGCTATGGATGTGAAGTTAACAACTGCGACAGATGATACGATCACGGCTGTGGTAAATGGCAAAACGATTACACTCAAAAGCAAGCTTACACGTATCAACGGTGTAACGTATGCGCCAATCCGCATCGTCGGTGATGCTGCGGGTTATGAAGTACGCTGGGATGCTGCAACGCGCACCGTGTTGTTGGTATCCAAAGGTGGAGCAACGGAAACTGCTCAAACCGGTGGACGCGGCTTCATGTGGGAAGTTGAAAGCAATGGCAATACGGTCTATCTGGTAGGGTCAATGCATATTGCGGATGAGAGCTTCTATCCATTGCGTCCGGAGTTTGAAGAAGCCTTTGCGGAAGCCGACTATCTCGGGGTAGAGATTGATATTAGCAAAGCTGCTGATGAAGAGCAGCAAAAGCTGGTTCTAAGTCTGGGTTCGTATCAGGATGGTACAACACTGAAAGATCACATCTCCAGTGAAACGTATACTAAGCTGGGCGATGTATTGAAGAAAAATGGTCTGGAGTCTAACGCTTTGGATGCATTTAAGCCTTGGGTAGTAGAGAGCACACTTGCAAGTTTGAAGTCCACCACAGCAGGATACGAAGCGTCAGCAGGAGTGGATCTGTATTTCATCCAGAAAGCGATCGAGCGCAAACTTCCAGTTATTGAGTTGGAGAGTTATCAATCTCAACTTGGCATGTTTAACGACTTTTCCAAAGAAACACAAGAGGAAACACTGAAAGCGACAATTGAAAACTTCGACGTGTTGGATAACAGTGTGAAAGAAATGGCTGAGATGTGGAAAACGGGTAATGACGAGCAACTGCTTGAACTGACAAACAGCTTCTCCACTAACGATGAATATAACAAAGCAATGCTGGTTGATCGTAACATTGGTATGGCGGACAAAATCGATGGTTACTTGAAAAACGGCAAAGGCGAGGAGTATTTCATTGTTGTTGGTGCGGCGCACTACTTGGGCGATCACGGCATCGTGAAACTGCTTGAGGATAAAGGATATAAAGTAGAACGTAAATAAATATAGATTACTATAGAAGGTAACCCTTTCGTTTCTCGAATATGAGAGTTGAGAGGGTTACCTTCTTATATATAGAAGAAAGACAGATTAAATAAAGAAGATCAAGCTGTAGGATAATACAATCGAACCTAGGGTTTCATCGTAGATTCAAGGTCCTTAATATGGATTAGATTGTGGATTTAATATGTTTTGAAATTAACTCTTTACAAGTGCGAGTGCTGCATGGTATATTCTATTTCCGGCCAAAAAAACACGGGATACACGGTGCGGCAAGCGAATGAAATAAGCTTCGAAAGAAACTTAAAAAAGAGCTTGCAAAGTTGGTTCGGACATGATATTATATAAGAGTTGCTGAAGAGAACGGAATTCGGTAACGAAACAAGTTTGATCTTTGAAAACTGAACAACGAGTGAGTAAACATTCTGCTTGCAGAATGAACGCAAAAGTTGGAAACAAGCCTTGGCTTGGATCGGCTGGAGCACAAATGAGATTTTTAATCTCGTCAGATTCAAAATGAGCTTATCGCTCTTTTCAATACTTTATTGGAGAGTTTGATCCTGGCTCAGGACGAACGCTGGCGGCATGCCTAATACATGCAAGTCGAGCGGAGTTGATAGGAAGCTTGCTTCCTTGATACTTAGCGGCGGACGGGTGAGTAACACGTAGGCAACCTGCCCTCAAGTTTGGGACAACTACCGGAAACGGTAGCTAATACCGAATAGTTGTTTTCTTCGCCTGAAGGAAACTGGAAAGACGGAGCAATCTGTCACTTGGGGATGGGCCTGCGGCGCATTAGCTAGTTGGTGGGGTAACGGCTCACCAAGGCGACGATGCGTAGCCGACCTGAGAGGGTGATCGGCCACACTGGGACTGAGACACGGCCCAGACTCCTACGGGAGGCAGCAGTAGGGAATCTTCCGCAATGGGCGAAAGCCTGACGGAGCAATGCCGCGTGAGTGATGAAGGTTTTCGGATCGTAAAGCTCTGTTGCCAGGGAAGAACGCTTGGGAGAGTAACTGCTCTCAAGGTGACGGTACCTGAGAAGAAAGCCCCGGCTAACTACGTGCCAGCAGCCGCGGTAATACGTAGGGGGCAAGCGTTGTCCGGAATTATTGGGCGTAAAGCGCGCGCAGGCGGTCATTTAAGTCTGGTGTTTAATCCCGGGGCTCAACCCCGGATCGCACTGGAAACTGGGTGACTTGAGTGCAGAAGAGGAGAGTGGAATTCCACGTGTAGCGGTGAAATGCGTAGATATGTGGAGGAACACCAGTGGCGAAGGCGACTCTCTGGGCTGTAACTGACGCTGAGGCGCGAAAGCGTGGGGAGCAAACAGGATTAGATACCCTGGTAGTCCACGCCGTAAACGATGAGTGCTAGGTGTTAGGGGTTTCGATACCCTTGGTGCCGAAGTTAACACATTAAGCACTCCGCCTGGGGAGTACGGTCGCAAGACTGAAACTCAAAGGAATTGACGGGGACCCGCACAAGCAGTGGAGTATGTGGTTTAATTCGAAGCAACGCGAAGAACCTTACCAGGTCTTGACATCCCTCTGACCGGTACAGAGATGTACCTTTCCTTCGGGACAGAGGAGACAGGTGGTGCATGGTTGTCGTCAGCTCGTGTCGTGAGATGTTGGGTTAAGTCCCGCAACGAGCGCAACCCTTATATTTAGTTGCCAGCACTTCGGGTGGGCACTCTAGATAGACTGCCGGTGACAAACCGGAGGAAGGTGGGGATGACGTCAAATCATCATGCCCCTTATGACCTGGGCTACACACGTACTACAATGGCCGGTACAACGGGCTGCGAAATCGCGAGATGGAGCCAATCCCAACAAAGCCGGTCTCAGTTCGGATTGCAGGCTGCAACTCGCCTGCATGAAGTCGGAATTGCTAGTAATCGCGGATCAGCATGCCGCGGTGAATACGTTCCCGGGTCTTGTACACACCGCCCGTCACACCACGAGAGTTTATAACACCCGAAGTCGGTGGGGTAACCGCAAGGAGCCAGCCGCCGAAGGTGGGATAGATGATTGGGGTGAAGTCGTAACAAGGTAGCCGTATCGGAAGGTGCGGCTGGATCACCTCCTTTCTATGGAGAATCGTTTCCTGCAACGGAAACATTCAAATATGTAGCTAAGCTACAAAATACTCACTCGTTGCTCAGTTTTGAGAGCTCAAACTCTCAAACAGCTTGCTTTTGCATGGAGCTTGTTCTTTGAAAACTAGATATCGAAACGAAACAAACGCGAATTAGAACATTCCTTTTTAGCTGAACTTGTGTTAAACAAGTTTCAATAAAAACGGTAGATTGCACGTACGATGGTATCGAATGGGAGCGACTTTTGGCTTTGCGCAAGCAAAACAAGGGAAGCGAGCAGTCGAAACCGGAGCACGAGGTTAAGCTACTAAGAGCACACGGAGGATGCCTAGGCGCTAGGAGCCGATGAAGGACGTGGCGAACAACGAAACTGCCTCGGGGAGCTGTAAGCAAGCTTTGATCCGGGGTGTCCGAATGGGGAAACCCAGCTGGGGTAATTTCCAGTTACTCACAACTGAATACATAGGTTGTGTAGAGGCATACCAGGGGAACTGAAACATCTAAGTACCCTGAGGAAGAGAAAACAATAGTGATTCCGTCAGTAGCGGCGAGCGAACGCGGAGAAGCCCAAACCAAAGAGCTTGCTCTTTGGGGTTGTGGGACGTCTCACATGGAGTTACAAAGGAACCGGTTAAGCGAAGAGGTCTGGAAAGGCCCGCCAAAGAAGGTAAAAGCCCTGTAGTTGAAAGCCTGTTCCCTCCGAGACGGATCCCGAGTAGTGCGGGGCACGTGAAACCCCGTATGAATCCGGCAGGACCATCTGCCAAGGCTAAATACTTCCTAGCGACCGATAGTGAAGCAGTACCGTGAGGGAAAGGTGAAAAGCACCCCGGAAGGGGAGTGAAATAGAACCTGAAACCGTGTGCTTACAAAAAGTCAGAGCCCGTTTTAGGGGTGATGGCGTGCCTTTTGTAGAATGAACCGGCGAGTTACGTTCCCGTGCAAGGTTAAGGTGAAGAGCCGGAGCCGCAGCGAAAGCGAGTCTGAATAGGGCGACATAGTACGTGGACGTAGACCCGAAACCGGGTGATCTACCCCTGTCCAGGGTGAAGGTGCGGTAACACGCACTGGAGGCCCGAACCCACGCATGTTGAAAAATGCGGGGATGAGGTGGGGGTAGCGGAGAAATTCCAATCGAACTCGGAGATAGCTGGTTCTCCCCGAAATAGCTTTAGGGCTAGCCTCGGAAAACAGAGTCGTGGAGGTAGAGCACTGATTGGGTGCGGGGCCCGCAAGGGTTACCAAGCTCAGTCAAACTCCGAATGCCATAGACTTACTTCCGGGAGTCAGACAGTGAGTGCTAAGATCCATTGTCAAAAGGGAAACAGCCCAGACCATCAGCTAAGGTCCCCAAGTGTGTGTTAAGTGGGAAAGGATGTGGAGTTGCACAGACAACCAGGATGTTGGCTTAGAAGCAGCCACCATTGAAAGAGTGCGTAATAGCTCACTGGTCGAGTGACTCTGCGCCGAAAATGTAACGGGGCTAAACACACCACCGAAGCTATGGCTTGATGCTTGCATCAGGGGTAGGGGAGCGTTGTATAAGGGTTGAAGGTGTACCGTAAGGAGCGCTGGACATTATACAAGTGAGAATGCCGGTATGAGTAACGAAAAGATCAGTGAGAATCTGATCCGCCGAAAGCCTAAGGGTTCCTGAGGAAGGCTCGTCCGCTCAGGGTAAGTCGGGACCTAAGGCGAGGCCGAAAGGCGTAGTCGAAGGACAACAGGTCGAAATTCCTGTACCACCGTAAGCCGTTATGAGCAATGGGGGACGCAGTAGGGTAGTGACGCGGACTGATGGATGTCCGTCTAAGCAGTAAGGCTGATGTGTAGGCAAATCCGCACATTGTAAGGCTGAGCTGTGATGGGGAGCGAAAATTATAGTAGCGAAGGTCATGATCTCACACTGCCAAGAAAAGCCTCTAGCCAGGTGATGGTGCCCGTACCGCAAACCGACACAGGTAGGCGAGAAGAGTATTCTAAGGCGCGCGGAAGAACTCTCGTTAAGGAACTCGGCAAAATGACCCCGTAACTTCGGGAGAAGGGGTGCCCCGGTAGTGTGAATAGCACGAGGGGGCCGCAGTGAAAAGGCCCAAGCGACTGTTTAGCAAAAACACAGGTCTGTGCGAAGCCGTAAGGCGAAGTATACGGGCTGACGCCTGCCCGGTGCTGGAAGGTTAAGGGGAGTGGTTAGGGAGTAATCCCGAAGCTGTGAACCGAAGCCCCAGTAAACGGCGGCCGTAACTATAACGGTCCTAAGGTAGCGAAATTCCTTGTCAGGTAAATTCTGACCCGCACGAATGGCGTAACGACTTGGGCGCTGTCTCAACGAGAGATCCGGTGAAATTTTAATACCTGTGAAGATGCAGGTTACCCGCGACAAGACGGAAAGACCCCATGGAGCTTTACTGCAGCTTGATATTGAATTTGGGTACGATCTGTACAGGATAGGTGGGAGCCTTTGAAACGTGAGCGCCAGCTTGCGTGGAGGCAACGTTGGGATACCACCCTGATCGTATCTAGGTTCTAACCTGGTACCGTAATCCGGTGCGGGGACAGTGTCAGGTGGGCAGTTTGACTGGGGCGGTCGCCTCCTAAAGAGTAACGGAGGCGCCCAAAGGTTCCCTCAGAATGGTTGGAAATCATTCGAAGAGTGCAAAGGCATAAGGGAGCTTGACTGCGAGACCTACAAGTCGAGCAGGGACGAAAGTCGGGCTTAGTGATCCGGTGGTACCGCATGGAAGGGCCATCGCTCAACGGATAAAAGCTACCCTGGGGATAACAGGCTTATCTCCCCAAGAGTCCACATCGACGGGGAGGTTTGGCACCTCGATGTCGGCTCATCGCATCCTGGGGCTGAAGTAGGTCCCAAGGGTTGGGCTGTTCGCCCATTAAAGCGGTACGCGAGCTGGGTTCAGAACGTCGTGAGACAGTTCGGTCCCTATCTGTCGTGGGCGTAGGAAATTTGAGAGGAGCTGTCCTTAGTACGAGAGGACCGGGATGGACGTACCGCTGGTGTACCAGTTGTTCCGCCAGGAGCACCGCTGGGTAGCTATGTACGGACGGGATAAACGCTGAAAGCATCTAAGCGTGAAGCCCCCTCAAGATGAGATTTCCCAGTATGTAAGACCCCTTGAAGACGACGAGGTAGATAGGCTGGGGGTGGAAGTGCAGCAATGCATGGAGCTGACCAGTACTAATCGGTCGAGGGCTTATCCAATAGCAAGTGATAATTCGCGTGTTTCGTTTCGAATCTAGTTTTCAGAGAACGATCTCTGAAATGTAAGCTACGCGTTTGGTGGCGATGGCGGAGGGGTTCCACACGTACCCATCCCGAACACGACCGTTAAGCCCTCTAGCGCCGATGGTACTTGGACCGCAGGGTCCTGGGAGAGTAGGACGCCGCCAAGCAACAAGGAAGACACACTTGATCATATCGAGTGTGTCTTTTTTTGTTGCTATTTTTCTGCCGAGAAACAAACTAACTATATAGATAAGACAGCATCAATATAATCATTTATATGAAGACTCTCAGTATTAATAATTGGACTACGGATTAATGCTGATATACATACTTCCAATAAATATGATCAACTTCTGTTTCTTAGCTCCTTCAGCAACCTTTCAGTTGAATTTAACGTACGTTTCAATGGAATAGGGTATAGTGAAGCCAAGTAAAGAGGAGGAGAACCATAATGAATATATCTTCTACAGCCAGCTCCACTACATCATACATATCTACATCTTCGAGCTCCGACAATTCAAGTAGCTTGGAGAAACAAAAGACGAAGCTCGAAGCACAACTGGAGAAAGTGCAGTCTAGCAAGGACGATGAGAAGACGAAGGAGACAAAGACCAAACAGCTTGAGCAGCAGATCAAGCAGATTGAGGCACAGATTGCACAGCAAAGCTCTCAAGGATCCGGTACAACTGGTACGAAGGAGGCACCACCTGCCCAACCTCCATCCAATGGAAAGGGCGTAGCTACCCCTAAGGAGATTGCAAACGCAACAACAGATAGTAATGGCCGATTTGATATACGCATCTAATGACATCTAATTTTAATATACCAAAAGCCCTGACCGATCTATATTGATCGTGCAGGGCTTTATTAATTTGTTTATTAGATTATTTATGAGGTCTACCTACATTCTATCTACGTTCCATTTATCTGCTATCTGTTGCCGTAATTATCTGGTTACTACCGTTACTCAGGACGCAACGCGTTTATTCGATCCGTAAGGGATCGTTTTCTATAATACACCGCTATGGTTGCAAGAACGAGCATTTCAGATAACGGTACGGCAAGCCACACACCCGTGACACCAAAGAATGAAGGCAGGACTGCAATCAACGCTATCATGATGATCATTTCACGCGCAGCTGTAATCCAGATGGCCATTTTGGCATTACCAACAGATTGGAAATAGGTGCTCATGACAAAGTTAACACCCATAAACACATAGGCAAATGTAAATATACGTAATCCGTAAACGGCATTATCCGTTACCCCACTACTGAAGTTTCCAAAGATTTGCACGAAATAAGGTGCACCGATCTGAACAACAACCAGTAACAACAGACCGCATGCGAGAGCTGTTTTAGTGGCTAAACGTATCGTTTGTTGTACCCGTTTAATCTGATTGGCACCGTGATAATAGCTAATCAGAGGTTGGGCAGCGGATGCCAGACCCAGGAAAGCCAACAATACAACACCATGAATATAGTTCAACACGGTAAAGGATGCTACACCATCCGTGCCCGCAATGCGGTCCATCGAGATGTTATGGGAGACAGAGAAGACCGACATGCCAAGTTCAGCCAGAAAGCTGGGGAAACCAATGAGTAGAAGGAAGCCAGCAGTTTGTTGTTCCATTTGAACCGGGTGAACGTGAGATTATTTGTTTTTGAAAAAATGAGTGAACAGGACAAGTAGCGCAAGAGACGCCGATACAATTGTACCGAGGGCCACACCGCGTACACCCCATTCGAGTACATACAATATTATATAATTGATGATGATATTGGCTACAGCAAACGTAATTTGAGCGTACATGGACGTGTTGGGGTTCCCATCGTTTCGTACAAAGACAGAGAGTGCATTCTCAATGGTGAAAACAAACCCGAACAATAACATGATATTCATATAGTCCGAAGCAAACGGGAAGGTCTCGGCGTTAGCACCGAGGGAGTATACCAGCTTGTCTTTGAACGTAAATGCAGTATATCCAATGGCTATCGTAACTAACATAATGAGCATAATAGATTTGGTGAAAATTTGTTTGGCTGATGTGATATCTTTTCTACCCATCGCGTTGGAGTACAAGGTTGCCCCGCCCATACCAATCCACAGTGACATGGCAACAAAAAGCGTGTAGACAGGAGAGGCAATGCCGATCCCGGCCATCGCGGTAGAGCCCAGTTTGTGTCCAACCATAATGCCGTCGATAATAAAATTAAAAGCAACTACCAGCATCCCCAATACAGAAGGCACGAGGTAGCTTATAAAAGCTTTACCTACAGATTGCCCTTCCAGTGGATGCGTCCATTTCGTATTCATATTAACCTCCGTTAGTAAACTGAATGTTCATTCTGTATTAAATAATACTGAACGTTCGTTCTGTATAATAACACGGCTTGAATTCTCTTGGCAACTTTTGCGTTTAAATATCGTTTATGTGGTAGAGTAGGTGGATATTTATAAGGCGGGAGGAATCGCTTAATGAAACAAAATAAATACGATGAAGTTGAGTTTTTTGATAACTATAGTAAGATGGCACGTTCCATTCAAGGGCTAGATGCAGCGGGGGAGTGGCATGAACTACAGACTCTTTTGCCTGATTTGAAAGACAAGCGTGTGCTGGATTTGGGATGTGGTTTTGGTTGGCACTGCCGGTATGCGCGCGAACAACAAGCGAGTTCAGTTATTGGTGTAGATCTGTCTGAAAATATGCTCCAGCGTGCTCGTGAAATGACGGACGACCCGCAGATCCAGTACAAGCAGCTGGCGATTGAAGATATTGATTTTGCAGCTGGACAATTTGATGTTGTCATTAGTTCACTTGCCTTGCATTATATTGAACGGTTAGACACGGTGTACGCTAAGATCAACGATTGTCTTGTTGAAGGGGCACATTTGTACTATCCTCCGAACATCCCATCTTCACCGCTCGCGCTGCGCAGGATTGGCATTATGGACCCGAAGGTGAGATCCTGCACTGGCCCGTGGATGATTACCACGATGAAGGGAAGCGTGTGGCGAACTTTCTGAATCAGGATGTGGTTAAATATCATCGTACACTCGCAACACATATGAATGAACTCATTAAGGCAGGGTTTGCCATTCAAAAGGTGGCTGAGTCCAAACCATCACCGGAGATGATTGAACAGGTTCCTGGCATGCGAGACGAGAATCGGAGACCGATGTTTCTGATGATTGCTGCGGTGAAAGTATAACGATGAAAATGATACGTTAGACTAGAGGGCAGAAAGAAACTGAGGAGTGGAGCGTTCGCTTAAAAGCTTTCTGATAGAGATTTCTAACTAAGCAAACTTGAAGGGATCAGTGTGTTCAGCGATGTTGAACATGCTGTTTTTTTATTTTGCTACAATAATAAGAAGTAATGTCCAAAACAGGGAACCAAATCACATTAGACTCAGTCATATTAAGTGAGGTGAACAACAGTTGGATGATCAATTACTGGCACAGGCTCAGACCATAGACAATTACACACTTAGCAGTATGATGAATGACTACGGAAATGACGTATGGAATTACGCTTATTTTCTGACCAAAAGTGCCGAACAGGCTGATGAATTGTCACAGGAGGTATTTATTCGGGCGTACTCAGGGATTGCTCATTATCGTGGAGATTGCTCACTGAAAACATGGCTGTTGACGATTACTAGGAACACCACTTTTACATATCGGAAATCCAGATTTTTTCGTAGCAGTCTGTGGGGAGAGACACTTTCTATAGAGACAGAGCGGGAGTATTCAGGACAACGAGTAATGATCCATGAGAAAACTTCACATCCTTCGGCGGAGATGGAAGTGATGCGTAAGGAGCATATCCATGAAATCTGGGATATTGTTCTGGCGTTGCCGAAGAAGTTCCGGGAGATTCTTTTGCTAAATCTGAAGTATGAGCTTACGACGAGTGAGATTGCTGAGATGTTGAAAATCAGCTCAGGCACAGTAAAGTCGAGACTATCCCGAGGTAAGGATAAGGTACGGAAACAATGGGAGGAGCGAAGCAAATGAGACACAAGGATGAGCAATGGGAAAAGGAAATCCAGAAGGGACCGTTTGCGTCGTCTCCTTTTACAGAGGATCACAAGCGAAAGGTGCTTCAACAGGTGGAGTGGATGAAGAAGTCGGAAGAGGGGAGCAAGGGAGATAGGCCAGAGGACAGTTCCAGGTCATCCAGACCGTTTAGACCGCAAGTAGGCAACGTGTCACACAAGCGCCGCCGTAAAAGAGGGCCTCTTGTTGCCGGCATGGGTTCGTTGGTTATTGCTGCTGGATTGTTCCTATGGATCTGGGATGATGGACAGCTGGTAAAACCCGTGATCGAGCAGGTCTATCCGACAGCAGCGTTACAGTTATCTGATGGTTTGAACACGAATCTGCTAACCGACAAAATGAAAAGAAATGTTGCGACTACGATGCGAGATGATCTGGGTAAACAGCTGAAGATTACGAAAGTGGGAGACTTGCCTGTGTCCGGCAGAATATATATAGAGGCTGGTAGCGAAAGCGAGAAGGAGTATGCGCAGATATGGCTCGATGCGACAACAGGAAATCTGCGTGAAGTACAGATGAGACGTGAGATGCAGCCAAGCGAACTGGAACACCGTTATTTGCGTCAAGTTCCATCGCTTTTGCAAAGTATAGGCAGCACTCCAACGCTTAAACCTGCATCAGTACAACGTTTTGTAAGTATGAAGCAAGGGGAAATGGAGCCGATATCACATACGACATTATGGTTAGAAAATGAGACTGGCGATGGTTATGGGGAGATTGTATGGCAACAGGACAAGGCTGTCTCGATCACAGGCGACCTTAGACCTGATCAAGTATCCCAAGCAGCGCTGACGGATGCCAGAAACGCGATTGAGGCTCTGTCTGGTAAAGCCAATCTTGATCTGGTAAGAGTAAGCCGAAGTAAAGATGATGAACTTGGCAAGGATACAGTCTTTTTTTCCTTTAAAGATAACTACTTTGTGCAGATGACCGAAGGAAAAGAGGGCTTGGGCTATACCGTAGGGGATGCTAATTATTATGAGCAACAAGAAATAGGCAACATCGAAGAGATGGAGGCTTATCATGAAAAATTATATAATATTGATGAGTCTCTTCTTAGAGAAAAAGTGGGGCCAATAGTTAAGAAGATATTTAACATTGATTTTGACGCCTATAAACTACACAGAAATGTTGAGCAATTGGGAGTCGTCACATTTGAACTGGAGTCGAGCACCGATGTTTTTCAGGTTGAATACAGGGAAGATGGACGGATCAAGATGATCACCAGAGGCGAGTTATAGGGCTTGATCTTACGTGTTACAATTTACTTCATAGATGGAATGGGTATAAGGAGATAACGATGAAATATTTGGTGAGTTCATGTCTGGCAGGGGTAGCTTGCCGTTACAATGGAACAGCGAGCCTGGATGAGAAGATTCAGGAGCTGGTGGAGCAGGAGCAGGCTAAGATGGTATGTCCGGAGCTGCTTGGCGGATTCTCCACTCCACGGGAACCGGCTGAAATTATCGGTGGCACGGGCAAGGACGTACTGGCAGGCACTGCAAAAGTGATCGAGAAAAGCGGCAAGGACGTCACAGAGCTGTATATCAAGGGAGCCTATCAGACGCTCGAATGGGCCAAAAAATTGAATGTATCGTGTGTGGTACTGAAGGAGTTTAGTCCGTCCTGTGGTACACAGATGATCTATGATGGGAATTTTGCCAATCACAAGGTCACTGGAGAAGGTGTCACCTCAGCATTGCTGAGACAAGAAGGATATACCGTCATTTCTGAAAATGAATGGATGAATCAATTGTAAACTTCATGTGTGAGATTATGCCGTCTAGGAGAAGATTTATGTCCTGCAGCGGCTATTTTCCTTGTTAGGATACAATACTTACTTTTAGAAACTGAGAAACAATAATGTGCGTACTTTTCATTTTCGGATATAGATTCTAAACTAATACTTACTTAAGTAAATCAAAAACTAGAGACTGACGATTCAACATAAAAAATATATAAAAAGGACGTGGAGTTTCATGGAAGTTACAGCAAAGTCAAAGACAAAGGAAGACATCTTAAAAGCTTATCATTTCCGGCATGCAACAAAGATATTTGATGATACCCGCAAAATCTCGGATGAGGATTTCCAATTTATATTGGAAACAGGCAGATTATCTCCAAGTTCCATTGGTCTTGAACCGTGGAAGTTTCTGATTGTACAAAATCCAAACCTGCGTAAGCGTCTGTCCGAAGTCTCTTCCGGCGCTCAAAAACAATTGGCAACAGCAAGCCATTTTGTTGTTATTTTGGCCCGATCAGATGCCAGTTATAATTCTCCTTATGCGGAGTACATGTTGAAGGAAACAAAGGGAATGCCAAATAACGTATTTGAACTAACAAGTGAGGCTTATGGAAAGTTCCAAAATAACCAGAAAATTCTGGATAATCCACGATCATTATTCGACTGGGCATCCAAACAGACGTATATTGCACTCGGCAACATGATGACGGCGGCAGCTCAAATCGAGATTGATTCTTGTCCAATCGAAGGTTTCAGCCGTGAGGACGTCCACCGTATTATGGAAGAAGAGGGCTTGCTGGAAAATGGCGCATGGGGCGTCTCTATGATGGCAGCCTTCGGTTATCGGGCAGAGGAGCCCGCGCGTGAGAAGTCCCGACAATCCGTTGAGAAAATCACTCAATGGATTAACTGAATTCAGCATGGATTCAACTTGAATTCAAAAACAATTAGCTAAGATCTAACATTATAGATCAGGATCAAAGCATACTCGAAACAGCCCGATATTTTCCACATGCTAGAAGGGTGGAGAGGGCTGTTTTTCTTTTTATAAAAAAGAACTTGAAAATACATAGATGTCTATGTATAATGAGGTCATGCCTAAATACAACGCAATTGCACTGATTGCAAGAATCAGGGACCATGTCAACAAACGGATTGTACACGAATTGGAACAGCATGAGGTAACAGGGATTGTTCCTTCTCATGGAGATGTATTGATGTTCTTGTACCGGGAAGAGACGCTGTCGATCAAGATGTTGGCTGAACGTGTTCAACGCACGCAACCAACGGTAACGGTACTTGTCAACAAGCTTGAGAAGCTTGGCTATGTTGAACGTAGCAAGAGTGCCGAAGATAGCCGAGTGACGATGATTCGCCTAACCGAACAGGGGAAGCGACTCGAACCGATCTTCCATCAGGTATCAGAGCAGATTAATGACATCATCTATAGTGGCCTGTCCGATGAACAGTCGGAGCAATTGGAGAGCTTGCTGTCCATTATTGTCCGAAAGTTATAATGAATGAACTCTTCTGTCTGCAACCCTTCCAGATTTGACTGGGGTGGAGGCAGAGGAGCCAAAATATTTTTTTACCCATATACATAGATATCTATGTATGTGGGAACGTATCAATGTAACCCATTTTCGCAACCTAACTCAAACCAAACCTGGAGGGATTCACACTATGAAACATCTTATCGTATATGCTCACCCGCACACAGACAGCTTGAATAACGCAATCCTCAATACTGCTGTAGAAGCTCTCGAAGCTCAAGGCCATGAAGTAGTCGTTCGTGACTTGTACAAGCTTGGATTCCAACCCGTACTGACTGAAGCTGACACAGCTTCCATGCGTGCAGGACAGACACCACAGGATATCGCTGCAGAGCAACAGTTTGTTACAGATGCAGAAGCCATTACATTCATCTATCCGATCTGGTGGACAGGTCTTCCTGCCATTATCAAAGGATATGTTGACCGTGTATTCGCCTATGGTTTTGCGTATGCAGCAGGTGAAGCGGGTATCGAGAAATTGCTGACAGGCAAAAAGGCCTCATCATCAACACACATGGTACACCAAGTGAAATTTATGATCAAATTGGCATGACTGCTGGACTGAAATTAACTTCAGACGTAGGTATCTTCGATTTTGTAGGCATTGAAGCCGTAGATCATCTGCTCTTTGGAAGTATTGGATACCTGGATGCACCTGCATATCAAGCCATGTTGGATCAGGTTAAACAAACAGTTACAACCAAATTCTAATATAGATGTTGGTTCCCTATAGGGATTCCATATGATACCAGACCGACTCGATCATGAGTCGGTTTGTTTGTTCATGTGTTTGCAAAATGGATGAAAGGGGGTATAATCGTACCCATGGAACCTATACTTATATTCAAAGCGTTATCGAACGAGACACGTAGACAAATCTTGTTGTGGCTCAAAAACCCGGAGCAACACTTTCCACCGCTGGAACTATCTCAGCATCCGGATGGTGGCAAGAACGGAATCTGTGTTGGCACGATTCAAGTGAAGGCTGGACTGGCTCAGTCGGTTATCTCCAGTTATCTGCTGACCATGCTCAAGGCAGGGTTGCTGCTCTCCGAGCGAAGAGGACAATGGACGTATTATCGGCGCAACGAGGAGACAATCCGTCAGTTTGCTGAATACGTGCAGAACGAGTTATAAGCCGGATGCCGGAACGGAAGCTAGGATGCACATGTAGGCAGGGATTCCGTCCGGATGTAAACGGCTAGTTTATCATCACATCACCCTATCCAGTTGTGATTTAATTAATCTATATATCTGGATATACAAAAATATAATCATCGAGGAGATTAAACGATAATGACTACAGAAAATACAGCTTCATTCCATAAAGAACATATTAATGATGTTAAGCTTTCCATCCTGGATCTGGCTCCCGTCGTTGTGGGTGCAACACCTGCTGATGCTTTGCGCAACAGCCTGGATCTGGCACAGCATGCTGAGCGTTGGGGATATCACCGTTACTGGGTAGCTGAACATCACAACATGCCGGGTATTGCTTCTTCCGCAACTTCGGTCGTTATTGGATATCTGGCTGGTGGAACCAAAACGATTCGTCTGGGTTCAGGAGGCATCATGCTGCCTAACCATGCACCGCTTGTCATCGCTGAGCAGTTCGGCACACTGGAATCCTTGTATCCTGGCAGAATTGACCTGGGACTGGGTCGCGCACCAGGGAGTGACCGCCGTACATCGCTTGCACTACGCAAAGATCTGAACAGTGGGGAAGATTTCCCTGAGCTTTTGGCAGAACTTAGAGCATACTTTGATGCTTCGGCGACATCTTATCATGCACCTGTTCGCGCAGTTCCTGGAGAAGGATTGAATATTCCAATTTATCTCTTGGGGTCCAGTGATTTCAGTGCACGTCTGGCAGGTCAGCTGGGATTGCCGTTTGCTTTTGCCAGCCACTTCTCGCCCGATTACACCCGTATTGCACTGGAGACGTATCGAAACAATTTCCAACCATCTGATAGCTTGAAGGAGCCACATGTGATTGTTGGTGTCAACGCTGTTGTTGCGGATACAGACGAGGAAGCAGCATGGCTGGGTACAACGATGCAACAGCAGTTCCTGAACATTATTCGCGGCACAACGGGATTGGTACAGCCTCCGACAGAGATGGAAGGCAAATGGACGGATCGTGAGAAAGCTGGTGTTGAGCAGACGCTGAAGGCAGCTGTTAATGGTTCGCCAGAAACCGTACGTGGACAGTTGGAATCCTTCATTCGGCAGACGCAGGCAGATGAGCTGATCATTACGTCGATGATCTATGATCATAAGGCACGTCTGCATTCCTATGAGTTAATCGCACAATTGGCGGGAAAAGCTTAATCTTCATTTTTTAGCGTAAAAGCTGGCTTAATGGTAGGGTATAGCTATAAATTTACGGTTCGTCTCCCAGTGAGGCGAGCCGTTTTTGAATAGGGAGAATTTGCAAATGTTTCGTGTGGGGCAGAAGACTCATTTTGGGGTAAAATGACTTTACCGGTTTAATTTGAAACGGTTAATCAGCACCATACGTATAAATCCAGAGTGTTATACATATGTTGGCTTGTACAAGGTACTTTTTTATTCGTGTGTAGGGCATTTATCTAGCTTAATAGTTAAGTTTTGATTAAGGGTCATAAGAGAGGACGACACGCCTATGGAGCAACCTGAGCAACCCCGCGTTTGGCCGGAGCGGTTCAAGCGATTTTTTCTTAACAACAAGTTTGTGCTATTTCTGCTAATTCTGCTGTTGGTGGGACTGAACGTGATGGTTCTGACCAAAGTATCCTTTGTTCTTCATCCGCTAGCAGTACTCATCAAAACCATTGTACTTCCTATTATTCTGTCAGGAATACTCTATTATCTGCTGAATCCGATTGTGGATGTGATGGAAAGGTGGAAAATCAAGCGTGGCTGGTCCATTCTGATCCTGTATCTTGCGATTGGAGGCATTCTGACAGTCGTAGTATTGGCGGTCATTCCGGTTGTGCGTAACCAGATTGTGGGGCTGATTGAAAATTTCCCAACGTACAGTGAGACGGTAAAACAGCAGTTTGAGGAGCTTACGGGCAGTAAATTGTTCGGTCAGTTCCAGGAAACGGTGAATCTGAATTCGCAGGACTGGTGGGGAACAATCTCCCAAAAGGCTACTGAAATTCTGAACTCGACCTGGACCAAATTGGGCGGATTCCTCGGAGCTTTCACGGAGACCGTGCTGTCCATCGTAACGGTTCCGTTCATTCTGTTCTATCTGCTGAAAGACGGCAAAAAGCTACCAGCGAAGATTCTGTCTTTCCTGCCAATCAAGAGTCGTACGGGTGCAATGCATGTACTGGAAGACATCAATCACCAGATCAGTTCATTCATTCGTGGACAGATTATCGTCAGCTTCTGCATCGGTATTCTGCTCTACATCGGTTATATGGTCATTGGTCTGGATTATGCATTGATTCTTGCAATTATTGCATCGTTCACAAGTGTTGTTCCGTATCTGGGACCTGCAATTGCGATTACACCAGCATTAATCGTGGCACTTGTCACTTCGCCGGTGATGCTGCTGAAGATGGTCGCCGTATGGACGATCGTACAGTTAATCGAAGGTAAATTCATCTCACCACAGATCATGGGCAAAACGCTGAAGATTCATCCCATCACGATTATCTTTGTCATTTTGACTTCGGGTAATCTGTTTGGAGTCGTGGGCATTCTGCTCGCTGTTCCAGGATACGCGGTGCTGAAAGTATGTGTATCGCATATCTTCAACTGGTTCAAGGACAGATCCGGCCTGTACGATCCAAACAAGAACAATCTTTTATAACCAAAGTGGCAAGTTCCAATGGATAGTTAATCAGAAGATTTAGTCACTTTTTATTTTTTGTACAAAACGGTACCCTTACCAAGAAGAACCCCCGTCCATCGGCAAATAGCCGAGAGGCGGGGTTCTTCTTCATGAACAAGCTTGGCTGCTGCCTAGCTGTGTTTAATATGTTGGAGCGTTTGCAGGAAAATCTGCTCAATATGAGTATCATCCAGAGAGTAGTACACCGTCTTGCCTTCCTTGCGCCGCTTGACGATCCGCATGTTGCGGAGAGAACGCAGCTGATGTGAAATGGCCGACTGCCCCATGTCGAGCAGAACCGTCAGGTCATGAACACATAATTCCTTCTGTAACAGTGCATCAATAATACGTAGACGTGTGGGGTCGCTGAATGCCTTGAACCAATCTGCCATCTCGGAAGACGTCTCCCGATCTATGAGTGAAGTGCGAATCGTCTGCACGTCGGCTTCAGTACCTGAGCAGGCTGCATCACATTCGCTTGGTGCTTTAACCGGTTGTTCCATTTCCTATCACCGCCTATGTTAACTCAACATTTTGCATAATTCGATTTAACCATGTGTAAGTACATTGTTGATTGGAATTCACTGGTTCTGATTTATGCAAAAGTTTAACTATAGCTCTATTATATCCAAAACCCGCCTAAAGCGAAATGATTACTATTAGCATAATCTGTATGAAAAATCAACAACGATTGTTGACACTCATGTTTAGGCGTGCATATAATAGGGGTAACCAAACATATGAATGAGTGCTCATATATTGAATGCAATTGAAATATAACATCGTTTTTGTACTGCAAAGGGGAGAATTCACATGGGAACCGGACAGGAACAGGTGAAAAGGGAACTGCTGCTTGATGGACTGGATTGTGCGAACTGCGCATTGAAGATCGAGAATGGGGTCAAAAAAATTAAGGGCATTAACGAATGCTCTGTCAATTTTGTTACCAAAACATTATCGCTGCACACCACTTCTGATATGGATGAACAGGTAGTGGAAGAAGCAAAGCGCAAAGTGCTTCGGCTGGAGCCTCATATTCGCATTTCGGAAAAAGGAAAACAGGTGAACGGTCATGTGCACACCCATACAGGGAGTGCAGGTAGTGCAAATAACCACAGTCATGACCATTCACATTCACATGGCAAACACTCGCATACTCATGATCATGGACATTCGCAGGGCCACGCACATGGTCATGTGCATGAGCACGGAAGTCATGCTGGACATGATCACAGCCATACCCATGATGATGCCCATGCAGGCCACTCGCATGAACATGGTGCAGGACAGACAAAAGTGTTGCTTGCTCGTCTTGCTGCAGGTTCTGTGTTGCTCGCAACTGCAATCTGGTCGCCGCTGGAGGGCTGGGCACAGTTTACTCTATATGCGCTCGCTTATCTGATTGCCGGGGAGACATCGTGCTCCAGGCGTCCAAAAACATCATCCGCGGTCAGGTGTTCGATGAATACTTCCTGATGTCCGTCGCTACCTTGGGTGCCTTTGCTATTGGAGAGTATCCGGAAGGGGTAGCCGTCATGCTCTTTTATCAGCTCGGGGAGCTGTTTCAGGGCATGGCGGTTAATCGGTCACGCAAGTCGATTCAGTCACTGATGGACATTCGCCCAGACTACGCGAATATCCTGACAGGTTCGGGTGACGAGACCCGTCGTGTATCTCCGGAAGACGTACGGATTGGTGATCGTATTGTCGTGAAAGCAGGAGAGCGAGTACCGCTGGATGGTATCGTTAGAGCTGGGCGTTCCATGGTGGACACTTCTGCTCTGACAGGTGAATCCGTACCTCGTGAGCTGGAGTCCGGAAGTGACGTACTGAGTGGATTTGTGAACAAAAATGGTATGTTGACGATTGAAGTGACCAAAACGTTTGGTGAATCAACGGTATCCAAAATTTTGGACCTGGTACAGAACGCGAGCAGTCGGAAAGCGAAAACAGAGCATTTTATTAGTAAATTTGCCCGTTATTACACACCGGTTGTTGTTATCCTTGCAGCCGTGATTGCATTTGTTCCGCCGTTGATACTTAGTGGTGCAACATTTGCCGATTGGATCTATCGTGCATTGGTCTTCCTGGTTATCTCATGTCCTTGTGCGCTGGTGGTCTCTATTCCACTTGGATTCTTTGGTGGTATCGGAGCGGCTTCACGTAACGGGATTCTCGTCAAAGGCAGTAACTACCTTGAAGCGTTGAACGATGTGAAAGTTGTTGTTTTTGATAAAACGGGTACACTAACCAAAGGTGTATTCAAAGTAACAGCCATTCGTCCCGTAGGCGGACGCACGGAAGAGGAATTGATGAAGCTGGCAGCCATTGCCGAAGCGAATTCCAATCATCCGATTGCCGAATCCATTCGCGCAGCTTGGGCCAAAGCGATTCCCACGCAAGGTGTGGAAGGTTATGATGAAGTTGCCGGACACGGGATCAAGGTGAGCGTGGATGGTCGGGAAGTGCTGGCAGGCAACGCCAAATTAATGAAGCAGGCAGGTATATCCTATACCACACCGGAGACGGCCGGAACGATAGTCCACGTGGCTGAAGCTGGCACGTATGTTGGTCATCTGATCATCGCCGATGAAGTGAAGGACGATGCAGCTGCTGCGATTCAGGCGCTGAAGAAGCTCGGCATCCGCAAAACGGTCATGCTGACAGGAGATGCGAAAGCCGTGGGTGAAGCGGTAGGACGTGAGCTGGGTGTGGATGAGGTCTATGCTGAATTGCTGCCACAGGATAAAGTCGAACGACTGGAGCAACTGGAAGCTGCCAAACCTCCGAAGGAAAAAATGGTGTTTGTCGGTGATGGCATCAACGATACACCTGTCCTGGCGCGCGCCGATGTGGGCGTGGCCATGGGTGGGCTCGGCTCGGATGCCGCGATTGAAGCGGCTGATGTGGTCATTATGACCGATGAACCGTCGAAACTAGCGAGTGCAATCCGCATTGCTAAGCGTACACGAATGATTGTGTGGCAAAATATCGCGTTTGCTCTGGGGGTTAAAGCAGTCTTCTTGCTACTCGGTGTGTTCGGCATAGCTACCATGTGGGAAGCGGTATTCTCGGATGTCGGTGTCACGGTGCTGGCTGTTCTGAACGCCATGCGTGTACTCCGAGTGAAGAATATCTAAGTTTACGAAACGATCCAGGCGGCTCTTCGTATATACGTAGAGCCGTTTTTATATTTTTATGTAGATAAGTCTAACTAGACATTTACACGAGAACGGAGAGGACAGAAATAACCTGAAGAAGCGAAGCTGCATCAGCAGGTTATTCTGTCACCGGAGTGTCAGTGTAAGCAGGTCTATGGAAGACAACAGTGAAGGGGAGAACGTTTTGACAGGAGCAGTAGTAGGGATAATTATCGGAGTGTGTTATTTCATTCTGGGGTTAATGGTGTTTAAAAAACCACCGAAAATGATTAACGGAATATATGGATATCGGACCCCGCGTGCAATGAGTAATCCCGAGTTGTGGGACGAAGCGCAAAGTTATAGTGCCAATCTGATGATGCAATTTGGTGTAATTATCACGATATTCGGCATTATCGGTTTCTGGCTTACAGATGTACGAGCTTTGGTGCTGAGTCTGGTTGCTACAGGATTTTATACGATCAGACTATTTACCAGAGTTGAAGGCCGGTTGAAGCAAATGCAACGTGCTCAACAGCAACAGCAACAGAATGAGCAGAACGTTTAAGGTAAAGTGAATGAATAGTTTACAGAGGAAGACTCGCGTGTGAAGCGGGTCTTTTTTGTTGAAGATAGAGAATGGAAGGCGATGTTGAACTCGCTAAGGATTTATGTTTGAAATCTAACGTTGACGTTAACGTTAAAATTATATATAATTATGTACATAACATTACAGACATATGGAAGAGGTGAGGGAAATGAGTTTATATAAAATCGACGACGTAGCCAAGGAATGTGGTTTGACCAAGCGGACCATTCGGTATTATGAAGAGATTGGTGTCATGCCTTCACCTCAGCGGACAGATGGCGGGACGCGATTGTACACTCGAGAGGATATCGATTATCTGAAGAAGGTGGTTCGCGCCAAAGAGGTACTTGGATTTTCCCTTCAGGAGTTACATACCTATGTGGCAACAGCAGATGCCTTGAACGAACAACGTTTTGACTACCAGCAGACGACCGAAGTGAGAGAACGGATTGAGAAGCTCACCACGATGGAAACAACGCTGGATGGTCAGTTGCAACTGATAGAGCAGAAACTTCAGAGCATACATGCCGTAAAGACTGAACTGGAAGAGCTGCGTGAACGCGTTCGGAGCGGTATTCAGAAGTTACAGGCACATGATCCGCAGAATGATGAAGACGGCTAACCGAATTAACATCTAATGTTTAATAAACAAAACTGTATACACATAATCGCTACACGGAGTGAGCACCATAGTACCTGTGGCGATCCTGTACAAACACCGGATGTTTCGGTGTCATTTGTGCCGTTTTGTTACCTCTAATTCTGAAAATGTATAGATTGTTTTCATTATTTTCACGGTCGTTTTCAAATAAAAAGTTTCACCACATAAATTATTCACAGGAGGAATTACGTATGAAAAGAGAGCCATCATTACCGGACGAATTGCCGTCATCACGTGGGGGCTTACTGTCTCAACCCAGAGCGGTATGGGCGGTCGCCTTTGCATGTATCATATCCTTTATGGGTCTGGGTCTGGTTGACCCGATCCTGCCCGCGATTGCAGATCAGCTGCATGCTTCGAAAAGCCAGGTGTCACTGCTATTTACCAGTTATAACGCTGTAACCGGGGTAGCGATGCTGATTACAGGTGTCGTATCCAGCCGGATTGGTGTGAAGTGGACGTTGCTCAGCGGTATATTGCTAATTATTATCTTCTCCTTCCTCGGTGGTACCTCAGACACGGTAGGTGCACTGGTTGGTTACCGTGGCGGTTGGGGACTGGGGAATGCCTTGTTCATCGCAACGGCGTTATCTGCCATTGTTGGACTGTCCACATCGGGGACAGCCAAAGCGATTATTTTGTACGAAGCAGCGCTTGGTCTCGGGATTGCGGTTGGACCGCTGCTTGGTGGTGAGCTGGGTTCCATCTCTTG
Source organism: Paenibacillus sp. OVF10 (assembly GCA_022836915.1). Lineage (GTDB taxonomy): Bacteria > Bacillota > Bacilli > Paenibacillales > Paenibacillaceae > Paenibacillus. Next base: position 1,366,247 of record CP094668.1, read on the forward strand.
GCGCGGTCCGTTCTATGGGGTGGCTGTTCTGATGGCGATTGCCTTTATAAGCATTACATTTATGCTGCCCAAAATGGCTAAACCGAAAACACGAAGTTCTTTGTCCGATCCATTCAAAGCATTAAGTTATCCTTCACTGAAAACATTGGCGATTACCGCCTTCCTGTATAACTTTGGATTCTTTACCTTGATGGCTTATTCACCATATGTCATGAATCTGGATGAGCACGGCCTGGGTTACGTATTCTTTGGCTGGGGCTTGATGCTGGCGATTACGTCGGTATTTGTTGCACCAAGATTACAACGCCGATTCGGATCGGTTCCGTCAATGAGTGTCATGCTTACATTGTTCGCGATTGATCTGGTTGTTATGGCAGTAGGTACGGTGATGGGTTCACCAACTACCGTTATTGTTGCAGTCATTGTAGCCGGGATTTTCCTTGGAATTAACAACACGTTGATTACAACGGCTGTTATGGAAGCTGCACCTGTGGAGCGTTCTGTTGCTTCTGCTGCATACAGCTTCGTTCGTTTCCTGGGTGGTGCACTTGCTCCATGGCTTGCAGGTAAATTGTCCGAGTGGTTCCTCCCGGAAACGCCGTTTTATTTTGGCGCATTAATGGTTCTGATTGGTGTCGTGGTACTGCTGGTACGCCGTCATCATCTGCGGGATATCGATTCCGCTATTACATCTCATTAATTCACAGGAGGGATTGCAATGCTGAAACATATATTGGTTGCTGTTGATGGTTCGGAACATGCGCATAAGGCTTTGGAACAAGCTCTGATCCTGGCTGAAGATATGAAACAACCTGCAAGTCTGTTGATTGTGCATGTTAATCCTGCCATCTCCATTAATGAACCTGCATTGGGTGTTGATCTGGAAGCTCGGATTGCCGAAGAAGGGCAGCATATTATAGAACCGGTGACCAGACAGTTGTCCGGACGAGACGTAGCATATGAGACACTGCTGATTGCGGGTGATCCCGTTAATGAGATCTGCCGTGTAGCGCGAGAACGAGATTGTCGAATGATCGTGATGGGAACAGGTGGAAAAGGCATGCTCGCAGAGATGATCGTGGGCAGTGTCAGCCATGGTGTGTTAAAACATGCAGATTGCCCCGTCCTGACGGTTAAATAGGTTGTGAAATCCTTTATAATGCAATAGCTCAAGATCGCCACAATGGCTCATCAGGTACGTTACAAGCTATGATTACCGAATACCGTAGTGGGTTGATGGCACGGAAATAGTGTATAAATAGATTATATAAATTGTTGAACTGAACTTTTACATGAGACAGCGATTGTATGGTTGTTGTTCTGTCATCGAAGTGGCAGTGTAACATTCTTTAGTTCAATAGGTTCTAAAAGGATGGAGGATGCAGCATATGAAAAAACAACATCTGTTTATCGGTGGCAAACTGACCGAATCCGTAGATTATAAAGAACTTCAAGCACCATACTCCGGGGAAACGCTGGCAGAAGTCTCTTCGGCTTCAGCCGAGGAAGCGGAGGCTGCTGTTGTAGCTGCGGTTCAAGCCGGGAAGGCAATGCGCCAGATGCCTGCACATCAGCGTGCAGATATTCTGTACAAGTTGTCCTCCATGCTTGAAGAACGCAAAGAAGAAGCAGCGCGAATCATAGCGCTTGAAGCGGCGAAGCCAATTACGGCAGCACTGGCCGAGGTTGACCGGACGGTGGAAACGTATCGTTTTGCCGCTGAGGAAGCCAAGCGGCTGACCGGAGAGACGGTTCCGATGGATGCAGCCAAAGGTGGAGAAGGGCGTATCGGCTATACGATGCGGCAACCTCTAGGCGTTATTGGAGCCATCACGCCGTTTAATTTTCCAATGAACCTGGTAGCTCACAAGGTAGGTCCAGCGCTCGCAGCAGGCAATACGATCGTACTCAAACCTGCGGAGCAGACGCCGCTGTCTTCCTATTACATCGCTAATTTGCTGCAGGAAGCCGGACTGCCGGATGGTGCACTGAATGTGGTGAGCGGTGATGGCAAAACCATTGGTGATGTGCTTGTGGAGCACCCCCATGTTGCTCACATTACGTTTACAGGCAGTCCAGCGGTAGGCACGAGCATTCGTAGCAAAGCAGGACTCAAACGAGTGACACTGGAGCTTGGGTCGAATGCGGCGGTGATTGTGGATAAGGACGCAGATCTGGACAAAGTGGTTCCTCGATGTGTGACTGGTGCTTTCACGTATCAGGGACAGGTATGTATCTCACTTCAGCGAATCTACGTGCATCGTGACATCTCGGAAGAATTCATCCGGCGTTTTGCTGAAGCGGCCAAACAAGTGGTGGTCGGAGACCCGCTGAGCCCGGATACGGTGGTCTCTGCGCTGATTACCTCCAAGGATGTACAGCGTACACTCGACTGGATTGAAGAAGCTAAACAGGCAGGGGCTGAAGTGGCAGCAGGCGGTCAAGCTGAAGGAGGCGTTCTGCGTCCAACGGTACTGATTAACGTTCCGCGTGATGCCAAGGTATCCTGTCAGGAAGTGTTTGCACCCATCGTTGTGATCAATACGGTAGATTCCGTTGAAGAGGGTATTGAACATGTTAACGACTCGATATACGGGCTTCAGGCAGGCGTATTTACAAATGATATTCATACCGCCCTCCGTGCTGTCGATCAGATCGAAGCAGGTGGAGTTATGATTAATGATATTCCGACGTTCCGAGTGGATCACATGCCCTATGGTGGGGTGAAACAAAGTGGGATTGGGCGTGAAGGTGTAAAATATGCTGTAGAGGAAATGACGGAATTGAAGTTTGTTATGTTTAACAAAGGGTGATTCTCTTCCATTCTTTTACTCAATATACCGTATGCCAATGAAAACATAACCACACACTCCTGTGCCAGAATAATGGCACAGGTTTTTTTATATGAAGATCATGGAAAAAGTTTCAAAAATACATATGGATTCTTCGCTGACTGCGGGTTCACATCTGATGAGACGGGTATAACATAGTTAACATACCGCAACATAACTGACCAAACGCCGCTCATATCACCGAAGCATGATGTACCCATCCATAGCACGAGCGGAATGAAGCGGTACAGCATTGCCGAAAGTCTTATATTCTCTCATTATTCAAATACAATGCAGTATGAATTAAGCCTGAACTCTGGAGTTGCAGGACAGGCAGGAGGTGTATTCAAATGGCGTATTCCATGGTTGACGTATCGGGAATGTCAGGCGTAAGTCTGAACGAACTGAGCCAGTATGCAGAGACAGGTCTTCTGAATCCGGCCTTTGGGGATGTAGATGAGGACATCTATTATGAAAAGCAGGAATTGCTGAGACTCCAGCAAATTCTTTTCTGTAAGGAAGTAGGTATGAAGGAGAATGAGATTGCCCCGATGCTCCGGGATAATCCTCAGGATGTCATACGCATCATGAAGCAGCATCGCATTGATATTCTGGAGAAGGCACTCCGTCTGCATGGATTGATTCAGACACTGGACAAAACGATCTCTCATTTGCAAGGTGAACAGGAACTTGATGAACATGAACTGTATAACGGTTTTGTAAATAAGGGGCGTCACCAGTTGCTGAATGAATCGGGTTTTGACCCTGTAATCAATAAAGATATGAACCATGTGCAGACAGAGGGTGTTCAGAGGTCCGACATCCAATCTTCCAATTCATCCACATTGCCTGAAAATCAGGAGTTGAAGTCAAAAGAAGACTATCTGGATTCCCAGGCGAAAATTGATCAGGTCCATCTCGACTTACAACAGGCCATTGAGGATGGATTGGAACCCGGTAGTGCAAAAGTACAACGGATTATTGGCAGGCATCTTGAATGGATCAAAGGTTATTATACACCCACCGCTGAGATCTATCGGGATTTGGCCAATCTGTATGTAGAGCATAAAAATTTCCGTCAGATGTACGATGGTTACCACCCGAGGCTGGCTGAATTCCTGCGGGATGGGATGATGATTAAAGCGGAACATGATTTATCCTAGATGCATAAAGTAACATGGGCGAGCAAGAACATGGGTGTAAATCATAATGGATAACAAAGAGCGCAGACCTTTGAGAGGACTGCGCTCTTTGTTATTACGGGTTCTTCATCATCGTGTGTGATGAGACTCCGATCACCTTATTCATCATTTCCTAAAGGGGATGGTTGCCTCCAACTGCTCTGTGAGCAGGCTTACGGCTTTCTCCAGGAAGACGCGGTCTTCGTCGTCAAAACGGTTTTTGATCGGGCTGTCGATATCCAGCACCCCGTACAGTTCGCCGTTTTTGATAATAGGTACGACAATCTCACTGTTTGATGCTGCATCACAGGCAATGTGGCCTGGGAAGGCATGAACATCATCAACGACCAGGGTACGTTTTTCCGCAGCAGATGTGCCGCATACACCACGTCCCAATGGAATTCGGATACAGGCAGGCAGTCCTTGGAATGGCCCGAGGACCAGTTCTTTTCCATCATACAGATAGAAGCCTACCCAATTGGTGTCGGTCATAAATACATTGAGCAGCGCAGCAGCGTTCGCCAGATTGGCAATCGCACTAGGTTCATCGCGGATCAGAGCACTTAACTGTCCCAGGACGGCGGTGTGCTGCTCACTTCGTGTTCCTTCATAGGAAACAGCTTGAAACATGGTAAATCACCCTCCCGAGCAAAATGGTACTTATTTTCAAGATAGTGCAGAGGATGCGGTTAGTCAAGCGGAGGATTTCGGAAAGGGAAGGGAATACCTGAAGAATCCTCCTGTTTCTCAGCTTCTTGCGCGGGGTAATTACTTAGCAACCACGGAGGGCTATAACCCGGGAAGGAGCTTGGCTTATGCATGCAGAGGTACAGAATCTTTTTGTACGGATTCATCTACTATATTTCGCGCAAAATCAGGATTTGAACGTTAGCGAGGCACTGCCCCTATTGGAAGAACGGGGATATCGCGTTGGAGAGCGGGAGATCAAGCAGGAGCTTGAACACCTGACACAGGAGAATTTCCTGACCGCCCACGGGGACCAATGGAGCCTAACCGGGACTGGCATCGAAGAATTCAAGGAAATCACGGCTGTGTTTGGCCGGGTTAGCGATGAATTACTGGGGAAGGGCAAGAAAACGTCCAAAGCTTAAAATTCATTTGGACAAGCCATGATTCCATAATTCACTCAAACTTGAATGGATCCATACGTACAACAAGACCGGGAGCGACATTGGCCCGGTTTTTTGACGTGTGTCCATGACTGAACAGTTGCCATTCAGCGCAGGTTATGATTAGATGACTAGTGAATATTATGGTCTGCGGAGATAGATCGGATCGGAGTGTCTTTATATGTATAAATGCAAAGGAAGAATTCCCGAAATGGAGACTGCGCGGCTTCGTCTGCGTAAAATGCGTCGCCGGGATGCGGCCCAGATGTTCGCATGCTGGTCAGATCGCGAGGTGACCCGTTACATGAATCTTGCACCCATGATTGGGACAAGCGAAGCGGCAGACATGATTGGACTGCTCAACCAAATGGCAGGGGAAGAGGATGCGATCCGATGGGGGATCGAACTCAAAGAAACAGGCAAGCTCATCGGCAGCTGTGGCTTCAATACATGGCAGCTTGAAGGCGCATTCCGGGGTGAGATCGGTTATGAGCTGGGACGTGATTATTGGCGCCACGGTTATATGACGGAGGCTTTCTCGGCATTGCTGCCCTTTGGGTATGAGACCATGGGTCTTAATCGAATTGAAGCGCTGGTTGACCCACGCAATCTGGCTTCCGGCGAGTTCCTGACAAACCGTGGCTTCACACGAGAAGGGCTGCTGCGACAAGTACAACATACGTCCACCGGATACAAGGATATGGTGATGTATTCCATGTTGTATGATGAGTTCCTTCGCAAGAAAGGTAAATAAAGAGACAATATATAATTGCTTTTGAATTTACACGTAAACGAAGAAACAGAACAAAGCTGGAGAAGCGAAGCGATCGCCTTTAAAGCTTTCTGAAAGAAAGCTACATCGGAAGCATACGCTATCACCGGATTTCTCCTTTAGAGAGGAGAAGTAAAAATCTGGGGATAACAGCGATCGGAAGCTTGTTCTGGTTCGTAGTAGAAGTGTAAATTAACGTACCAATTATATAGAGAAACAAAGAGAGAAGGGTTTGTGTGAATGCAACTGGAGGTTTGAAGCGCAGTTTCATCTTAACCGGGCTGTTGCTCGCGACATTTCTGTCAGCGATTGAAGGCACCGTAATTGGTCCAGCAGGACCGACCATTGTAAGTGAGCTGGGAGTGTACAGCTGCTGAGCTGGATTTTCACCGCATACCTGTTGACGATGGCTGTGAGTACGCCCATTTTCGGCAAAATCAGTGACTTGTATGGACGAAAGCCTGTATTTCTGATTGGCTGTGCCTTATTTTTACTGGGTTCACTCTTGTGCTGTCTGTCGCAGAACATGGAGCAATTAATTATTTTTCGTGCCATTCAAGGGATCGGTGCTGGTGCGGTAGTTCCTGTTACATTTACGATTATCGGGGACATCTACGCCATTGAAGAACGTGGCAAAATTCAGGGCTGGATCAGCTCCATGTGGGGCATTTCCTCTCTGGCAGGACCACTGCTTGGAGGTTATTTTGTAGATAATCTGGGCTGGCAGTGGATCTTTGGTTTTAATGTGCCGTTTGGTCTGCTTGCGATGTGGTTTGTATTTCGTTATCTGAAGGAAGATATCTCTCCACGTACGGCCAAAATTGATTATGTCGGTGCACTGACCTTCACGGTGGGTATTACCGCGTTGTTGTTCGTCCTGTCGGCGGGTGGGCAGTATTATGCCTGGAGTTCTCCGTTAATTGTTGTGCTGAGTGTGGTCGCCGCTCTGTTTATTATTTTATTTTTTGTGGTGGAAAAAAGAGCCCAGGCCCCTATGGTTCCATTACATTTGTTCCGAATTCGTGATATCCGTGTGGCGAATATCGCTGGACTCCTGACCAGTACTTTGATGATCGGCCTGACCAGTTATTTGCCGCTTTGGGTGCAGGGTGTTCGGGGAGGTAATGCTACGGAATCCGGGTTGCTGCTCGCGCCGATGTCGGTGGGTTGGCTCATTGGTAGTGTGTTGGCAGGCCGCCTGTTGATGAAAATTGGATCACGGTTGACTGCATTGATTGGATTAACCGGAATTGCGATCGGATCGGGTGGACTCTTTCTGGTGGGCGGGACATCCCCGCAGGCTGTGCTATTTATATTGACCTTTATTTATGGTCTCGGCTTCGGATTTGCGTTTACGATCTTCACCATTATTGCGCAGTCTTCTGTAGGGTATAAGGAGCGTGGCTCCTCAACCGCACTGCACACGTTCATGCGTACGTTGGGACAGACGATTGGTGCAGCGGCTTTTGGCACTTGGTTGAACTATCGGATCTCCACGTTATCGAGTGAGCAGAATCTGGCGGAGGCGGGAATATCGGAGAGTGATCTGAACGAATTGCTCGCACCACATACGGATGCTGCCCTATCAGATGATAAATGGGCGCTGCTACGTAACGTGCTGGAAGGAAGCTTGCATTCCTTGTTTGTCATTATGTTTGTCATTGCACTAGTCTCGTGGGTAACGACGCTTGCTCTACGCAAACGTTTAATTGTACCCGAAGATGCAGATGCTCCACCACAGCCACAAGGTTCAAAGTAAAAAGAAGATATATACGAAAAACCGGATTCGCCGATGTCAGGCAAATCCGGTTATTTTTCTTGGCAAATGTGCAATGAACTAGAGTTTATCTTCAAACTCAGGCAAGTGATACGTTGGGGGATGTCCGGGTCTAAAGCATTTTGAAGTACAGGCTGACTGATCCTGGTGAATCGTCCAGACGAATTTCTAAGGAACGGAGGACGCCTCATTTGGCCATCTGCTCCTCTTTTAAATTGTAAGGAACATGAGACACGTTATTCCCCAAAATCACCTGAAAAACACGTTGTAAACGGCTGTTTATTCAAAGATAGCGTGTGTCAGATTCCTTAAAATGCTGCGAGCGCTTCAAACCCCTGAATAAGACGTCACAGGTTCGTTAGCGTTAGCGCTCCCGCTCCATATCTGCTCCAGTACATTATGTTACGCTCCGGCTTTCGGCAGGTTTGAAGATACGCTCTAGCTACTCGCGGATAAACGGTCTGCAGAATGTGCAAGCCTTCCCAAAAGTTCGGACAGCAATTCCTTGTCTTCCTCACTTAGTCCACTTACAGCCCGATCAATCTTCAACGCATAGCCTGGATAGATGTCATCCATGGTGCGCTGTCCTTCTTCGGTCAGTTCCACAAAGATGATACGTCTGTCCTGCGGACAATGTTTGCGGTGTAACAATCCTTTTGCTCGAGCTTATCGATCACATAGGTCACATTACCACTTTGCAGCAGAAGTTGTGCGCCAACCTGTTGAATCGGCTGAGCTCCTTTCATATATAACACTTCGAGCACCCCGTATGCGGTGGGGTTGAAGCCATGCACTTTGCTTCCGGATACAGCGTGTTCATTCACGCTCTTGAATGTCTGGGCCAAGGTGCGGTACAGATGAAGTGAACGTTCGGTTCCGATTTCTTGTAATTCCAGCATGCTGATCCCGCCTTTTCAGATTAGTTTTATAAGTTGAAATGATAAAGTTACAACCTACCACTACGAGGACAGAACAACCTTCCAATCACTGTTATCCCCAGATTTTTTGAAATATTCTTCAAAGGTAAAATCCGGTGATAGCGTATGCTTCCGATGGAGCTTTCTTTCAGAAAGCTTTTAGGTGAACGCTTCGCTTTTTCAGGTTATTTCTGTCCTCTCCGTTATGCTGTTCATGTAAAAGAGTATTTCAACTTATATGAGTTGGTTAGTTATGTTTGACGATTCAGGTTGTCGCCATGGTTTAATTGTAAACTTCTATTTCTACGAAAAACATGCGATATGTCACAAGATTTGCATTTTTAGCATTTAAAATTTGATCATTCATCATGCTAAAAAAATCATCCTTCAGATGTCGCTTCTTCTCCGCCTCTGGCAGTAGGTTGAGTCAAGCCCTAATCTCTTATAATGAGTTCATATTATGAATTCGGAAGGTAATGGAGGAGAAGAAGGATGACAAGTGATTTAACGTTTGCAGGACAACGACCGCTGAAAAATAACCGATCTTTTGTAACATTGATGGTGGCACAGGCCATTTCCAATCTGGGTGATTGGCTGCATCTGCTAGCAATCCTGACCCTCGTGGGTATCCGCTGGAATGCAACGCCATGGGAGATTACATTTGTCACACTTTCCGCAGCACTGCCTATTCTGTTGACAGGGCCATTCGCAGGCACGCTTGCAGATCGCCTGAACCGAAAATGGCTGATGATTGTAGCTGATGGTGCACGGATCATCATTGTGGGTGCGTTAATTTTTGCTGACCAGATCTGGCACGTTTACATACTGCTTGTCCTCAAATCCCTGTTCGATGTAATCTTCTCTCCGGCCAAAAACGGAAAGCTGAAGGAAATTGTACCTCGCGAACAGCTTGCGCAAGCAGTATCCATCAGCTCGGTGATCGAACAGATGTCCAAAATTATCGGTCCAGCGCTTGGTGGACTGCTGGTAGCCGCTTTTGGCATCACCTGGTGTTTTGTTCTCGATTCAGCGTCTTTTCTGATTTCCGGCATCATTTTATTGTGGATTCCTGGAACTCGGGTGATCCAATCTGCAATTCATAACGTAACAGAAGTAGAGGAAGAGACAGCTGGGGGTGTTCGGAACCGCTCAAAAGACTCTTTTTGGAAAGAAACACAGGAGGGTATCCGCATGCTCGCATCTCTCCCTTATGTAGGAACGTCTCTGATTTTGCTTGCTTCAGCCATACTTTTTCTGCAATTTGCCGATTCACAGACTGTGGTGTTATTCAGACAGCTTCCCGGAATTTCAAGTGATCTGCTGGGATGGTGCGTGGCAGCAAGTGGCGTAGGCACATTAATTGCAGCGATGAGTGTGCGGAAGTGGAAGCATGCAGGGCATGTTTTGAAAATGGGTCTGGGTACCATACTCATGGGTCTGGTTATCGGCGGAGCCGGAGTTATTGTTGGGATTTGGCCGCACGCCGGGTTAGGTGCCAATCTGTTGTTAGTATCCCTCTTTGCCTTGGCAGGTGTCGGAATTGGGTTTGCGATTGTGCCCTTTCAAATCCTGTTGCAGGAACAGACACCTGAGGCGATGACAGGCAGGGTATTTGGAACGGTAGGCAGCGTGATGACAGCCAGTAATATTATGGGCCCGGTGGTAGGCGGATTCATGGTCACCTCATTTGGTGTAGTGCCGGCTTTTGTCTGTTCAGGCATTTTGCTGACCCTGCTTGGGTTGATTTATTTGATGAAACGTAGCGGGGAAAAAGCCGATCTGAATGGCTCCATTGCAGCCAAGACCATGGTTGCAGGCGACTGAAAACAGGCCGAATCTGCTCAGGTTAGAACAGTTGAAATGAAGGTTTGAATTTACGTCAAATTTTAAGTTTATGATTAAAAAGCGTTTGAGTAAACGCCTTCACGTTTAATGAGGAACAGGCAGAAATCCCTGTATTCTAATTATTCCTAGGGGAAAACTCATATGCCTTGTCCCACCAACGCATTAGCGGAAAGGGGTGAAGCAACTTGAATGTAAAGTTACCAAAATCGATTGTGCGTCTTGGAAGCATACCACTGGCTATACTTGCCGGGACTTTGCTTCTGGGAGTTGGATCGTCACATGTATACGCCGATGATGCTCAGGCATCTTCTGAAAAACCGTCCAGCGGATTGTCACTAAATTTGTTTTCACGTGATTCGGATGGCGGGTTGAATCTGACTCCGTCGGTATCGGTATCCACACCACTACTGGATGTTGAAGTTCCGTCGATCAAAGCGAACGAATCCACAGGTAAGCTGAGTGTATCTGAGCTGAAAGTAGATACACCGCTTGGATCGGCCGGAACATCAGAGATTGGGATTGATGCGAAGAAGGGAACCGTCGAACTGCCGTCTGTACAGGCGGATACACCGGTGATCAAAGCCGATGTATCAAGCAGTCAGGTGAATCTCAACGAAGGGACAGCTTCCTTGCCTGGCGTTACCGCAGAGGTACCCGAGGTCATCAAGGCAGAGACGTCTGCTGTGAAAACAGACCTTCGGCAGGGCAAGGTTGAATTGCCTTCCGTGAAGGTGGATGTACCTGAAGTTACTTCGGTCAACATCTCCTCATCCCGTGTGGATCTGAGTAAGGGAAATGTCCAGCTGCCATCTGTGAACGCAGAAGTTCCAGTTGTAGACGTATCCGCTGAACTCAGTCCTGATCAGGAAAAGGTGGAGATTCCAAGTGTGAAGCCAGAACGGCCTGTAGTCACTCCGGAACAACCGGCGGTCGTCAAAACACCGAATGTTAAAACTTCCAATACGAGTGCACTCGCAGATCCTGTTTCACCACAGAAAAATGAGGAAGGACAGGACGCGGTACAGGCTACGGGCAAAGTGGTGGAGGTTACCCTGGAACCAGAAGTACGTCCAGAACAACCTGTTATCCCGCAGGTATTGCCTGTGGAAGGGACCGATCTGACGCAGGATTCCGATGTTAATGCAGGTTTGCCCGATAACGAGTTATTCCTCGTAGATCAGTCATCTGCTAAACCAGCTGTCACTGAACAAGTGCAGAGTAACCAGGAAGCCAATCTGAAACAAGATGATGCTGATGCAGCATCTCCATTGCAGCCTCGCACAGAACGACCAACCAGTTGGTCTGTTGCAGCAACTTCTCCCGGAGCAGCTAATGCTTCCGCCGGGACAAGCTCCGGTTCGTCCGGTGTAACTGGAGGTGGAGCAACCGCTCCAGCCGCTGCACTTCCGGGAGCAACAACGGGTCTGGTTACGCCAGATTACGATTTTGCTTTCCGAATGGAACGGCTCGATGGATTCAGTCAATGGTCACAGGCACCGCCTGGGCGGCCGCCGCAATATACCTCTTTCTCTCAATAACAATGGCGTTAATTCAACCAAAATTGAGAAGGAGTGTATATAATCATGAAAAAAGTGAATCGTTGGGTAAAATTGTCGGTATTGTCGGGTACGTTGGTGGCTGGATTGCTGGGAGCTTCGCAGGCAACTTACGCAGATAGCTATAGCAATAACAGCAGTGGAAATCTGGATCTAAATGCAGGTTTGCGCCTGGAACTGGGATCTCTTCTGTCTGGACACCGTGACACGGGTTACGGAAACCTTGGTAGCTACGGAGGTTCATCCAGTGCAAGCGGAGCATTGAATCTGGATCTTGGCCTTAATGCCGGCTTATCCTCAGAGAGCACAAACCGATACAATGATCGTTCTTCCGACCACACAGCTGAACGTAGCAGTTCTGGCAAGCTGGGCCTTGGCCTGAATGCCAATGTGTCGGGAGAAGGTACAACGATGAGCGACTATTCACGAGGCGGCGATGATCGGAACGTAAACAGTAGCACTACGAGCGAAAGTCGTGGAGCGCTAGATCTGGGTCTGAACGTGAATGCCGAAAGTGAGAGTGCGACATGGACTCAATCTGAACGCAACAATAGCGTGAATGACCGTGAGCGTAACGTAAACAGTAGCACTGCAAGCGAAAGCCGTGGCGCACTGGATCTGGGTCTGAACGTGAATGCGGAAGGAGAGAGTGCGACATGGACTCAATCTGAACGCAACAACAGCGTGAAAGACAGCGAGCGTAACGTAAACAGCAACTACGCGAGCGAAAGCCGCGGCGCACTGGATCTGGGTCTGAACGCAAAAGCCGAAGGAGAGAGTGTAACGATGGCTCAATCCGAGCGCAATAACAGCGTGAATGACCGTGAGCGTACCGACAGCAGCAGCTATGCGAGCGAAAGCCGCGGAGCACTGGATCTGGGTCTGAACGCGAAAGCAGAAGGAGAGAGTGCAACAATGGCTCAATCCGAACGCAACAACAGCGTGAAAGACAGTGAGCGTAACGTGAACAGCAGCTATGCAAGCGAAAGCCGCGGAGCCTTGGATCTGGGTCTGAACGCGAAAGCAGAAGGAGAGAGTGCAACAATGGCTCAATCCGAACGCAACAACAGCGTGAAAGACAGCGAGCGTAACGTGAACAGCAGCTATGCGAGCGAAAGCCGTGGAGCGCTGGATCTGGGTCTGAACGCTAAGGCAGAAGGAGAGAGTGCAACGACGGCTCAATCTGAACGCAGCAACAGCGTGAAAGACACCGAGCGTAACGTAAACAGCAACTACGCGAGCGAAAGCCGCGGCGCACTGGATCTGGGTCTGAACGTGGATGCGGATGCAGAGAGTGAAACTACATCTGTGGTGGAGACAAATCGGTAATATGAGATTTTCACTGTAATATGAAGAAGCAGGGGCTCCGGAACCCCTGCTTCTTTTTTGCATTTATAAGACATATGAGTTAGCGTTCTTCTGAATGTTCTTCTAATAAGTGTACTATCTTTTCAAATGTATACTCGCCTTCGGCAATGTTGACCATAAATTCTACGGCATATTTACGTTCCATCTGCAAATGGTAGCCATTCACTCGCAGAAAGGACTTGGTTACAAGATAAGCTGTACGTTTATTTCCGTTATAGAAACAGTGGTTTTTAACCAATGACTCTAATAAGGCAGTAGCTTTATCAAATATGGAAGGGTAGGCATCCTCTCCAAACAAACTTTGGAGAGGTCTATTTATCGCAGAATCCAACAAAGCAGAATCCTTAACCCCAGCTTGTGCTGTATCATTCATCTTCTTCATCATAAAATGGTGAGCGGCTACTACTTCTTCAATGGAAAGGAATATGGTCATCTTAACGATCCCTTAAATCATTTAGGATATCCTCATCTTCTTCGAAAACGTCGAAGAAAGCTTCCAGTACTTCGGGTCTTACATGTTCGGGTATTTTCATTTGTTTAACCTTTTTTAGTACAATTTCTCCCTGACTGTTTTCAATAAATTCAATCTCATCGCCCTGAGAAACATGGAGCTTATCAATCAAAACCTTAGGCAAGCTAATGCCCAAGCTGTTTCCCATCTTGCCTATTTTGCGAGAAAGAATTTTTCTTTTGGAATGCTCCTCTTTCATCTGAGCCCCACCATTCATGATATATTCCTCCTATAGTATGATCTAACTTATGAAAGTAATACATTTGTATGTAATAATGTTAGTATGTAATAACATTATAACATGGTTTGTACTTCAAAATGCTCAAAATGATCAAACATACAACCCGCAACTCGATTACAATAAAACATAAAGAATGAAATAAACGCCTGATCAGAACAGGGAGTGAATGATATGGGAACGGAATATAACAGTACGGAAGTACAGGAGTCCATATTGGACGTACATATTACAGAGGCAGGATACGAGCCGGGAAAATCGACCATACGCAATATTCGAATGAATGTGGCGCGAGGAGAACTGGTGGGTATTATCGGACCAAATGGTGCGGGCAAAAGTACCACAATCAAAACACTTCTTGGTCTGCTGGAACATGCGAACTATGAAGTGACGATTGGAGGAGATGGTCGTTATGCCTATATCCCGGAGCAACCGGTTTTTTATGAATATATGACGCTATGGGAACATCTTGATCTGGCTGCAGCGGCGTATGAAATGGAGGAAGAAGGTTTTGTTGCCAGAGCGGAGGAGCTGTTGGTTCGTTTCGGTATGGACCATGTTCGGAATGATCTTCCAGCCAGTTTTTCGAAGGGCATGCGGCAGAAAATGATGCTGATGATCGGATTTCTGTCTTCACCGGATATCTATATTGTGGACGAGCCGTTCATTGGACTGGACCCTCGTGCAACCAAGGATTTTCTAAAATTACTAGATGATGAACGTCGCCGTGGTGCGGGTGTGCTCATGTCTACGCATGTGCTGGATACCGCTGAACGAATCTGCGACCGGTTTATTCTGATTGCTTCGGGCAGATCTGCTGCCGAGGGAACATTGGATGAGATCCGTGAAGCGGCAGGATTGCCGGAAGCCTCTTTGTTTGACTGTTTCGATGTACTGACGTCATAGATAGAGAGAGGGTGAGAGAGAATGGAAACTTCCCAGCGTTATACACCACTTCGTTTATACAGGCGAAGACGCAAAGAGCATTTCAGGGAACAGATGAAAAATCTCAGACTCGTCGTGGATTGGACGGTGTGGGTATATCTGCTTGTTCCGGGCCTACTCTATCTGATTGGGTGGTACACGAGTCTGTGGACCAAACCGCTGCCTGCATGGGCGACAGGATTACCACTACCCGTACTGACCGGGTTGATCGACGTCGTTATGCTTACCGGTGGTGTGTTGATATTTGTGGAGGAAGCGGATGTATTGTTTCTGAAGTCAAGGCCGTTGTGGATGCGCACGTTAATGAGGCAAGGGCTCTACCGGTCCTGTCTGCAACATCTTGGCAAAATGTTGTTGATTACAGCGCTGACTGCTCCCCTGTGGTCCCGTGTCTATGAGATGTCGAATCTCCAGATTGCACTTATGGCTGTCTGGTTTGGTGCAGTAGCGTCATTTCAAGCCATAACACTACATATGACGAAGGTTCGACATACAGGATGGCGACGCTGGATTCAGATGATCCCTCTCGTCATTGGCATAGGTTATATGACCATTCATGCGACATCATGGATGTATGGACAGACGTGGAAAATCATATTTGGAATCGTAATTATCATGCTTCTTCTGATTACAGTTGGACAGATGAGGCTGTTGATGAAGGGAACGTTTGAAGGGGATGTGCGGGAGGATCTGCGGAGCAGGCTACAGCTTACAGCTCTAATGTTAAGTCGGGCGGTGAGCAAGCCGAAAGCCCCACGAACACGGTCCATCATCTTCCGCAAACCGCGTAAACTGTTACGCAATCGTTCCATCGCGAATCGGACAGCGGAGATTGCATTCAAGGCATTTTTCCGGAACTCGGCCACGATGAAATTGTATCTGCAGCTTGGAGGACTATCCATCGCAGCAGTTGCATTACCACCTTTTCCGGTCAATGTCATTGTGTGTGCGTTATTAATCATCATGTTGACGGTGATGTTTTATCGTTCCTGGGATGTTTTTGCCACGTCCGACTATGTTCAGCTTATAACGTATGACTCGGAGGCG
Organism: Paenibacillus sp. OVF10; assembly: GCA_022836915.1. Taxonomy (GTDB): domain Bacteria; phylum Bacillota; class Bacilli; order Paenibacillales; family Paenibacillaceae; genus Paenibacillus. The sequence goes on from CP094668.1 coordinate 1,382,365, forward strand.
CTGCATCTTGCAGGTTCAATGATGGTTCGGATGTTGTTTGTCCCGATTGGCATTCTTATGGGATTCACGCTGGGATTGGCCTGGCTCGGCTGGATCGTCGGTATTCTGACAGCCGCAGGTGCGGTGGCCTTCGGACTCTGCGTCTTATCTATTGCCGGATGGGTTCGGCTGACCCGGGCCTAAAGGAATTCCTTTCTAAGTCAGAGCATATCGTGCGCTATATCTGCCCATGCTATAGAAGAAAGAATCTCATCTATGGATGATGAGAGATTAGCTATAGCAAGGAGGAAGAGATGATGATGGATAATAGCGAACTACAGGTGCACTTCTCAGACGGTTCAGCGTTGAATGCTGCCAGGGCAACCTTGGAGGAATTGGGATATAAGCCGTATCAGTCCGGCCCGCTGGAATTGTACATCCCCACAGATCGCCAAGATCCTCAGTCTGCCGTAGAGATTGTACAATCTCATGGAGGAAGTGCCGTATTTGCCGCGCAAACGGAAGAACTGGATCAGTTTCAGAATATATCGATTCCGGCTCATCTCGTGAATGAGGACTGGAATGAGGGCTATGCGAGTGGAAACCAGGGAAGCCAGACGGAGCAAGGCAGACATAACTATAGCGATGACCCGACATACGATGATTCGGCTGATGGATTCTCAGGCAGTGTCAAAGCATAGAAGGGAAAAGATCACAAGTTAAGAGTGGTTCGTTCCGTCTTTCTAAAATGGCATAATGCCCAAAAACCCCGATACTCCACAGATAGTGGATCTCGGGGTTTTTGACATCTGAAGCAATTCATCATGCGCTTAAAGTGTGTAATACCTAGTATTGAGAGTTCAAAAAGTTCGGTTTTCAGTACCGAGAAGATGGAATGAAGCTAGAAATGGAGTAGCGGAGTGTAGGGAAAACTACGTGAGCAACTACAATGTTTCTGAAGGAAACATACTTCGTAGGCATCAACCTATTTCGGCTGAATTTCATATTCGATGCTGATGATGCCATTAGGCATGATTCGTAATCAAAAGCGGACTTTTTGAACAACCTCTATTTATAGTTTAGCGTGTTTATATTCAGCTGCATGCATGCCAGCCGTATATCCCGTTGAGAATGCAGCGGTGATATTATACCCTCCGGTGTAGCCGTGAATATCCAGAACTTCACCGCAAAAGAATAGTCCAGGCAGCAGCTTGGATTCCATCGTTTTTGGGTATATCTCCTTTAAGTGGATTCCTCCCCCAGTGACAAAGGCTTCTTTGAGCGATCTCGTTCCGTCTGCACGGAAGGTAAAAGCTTTCATTAGCCCGCACAAGTTGCTTAACATACCTTTAGGAAAATGGTGGAACGTGAGGTCATCGCTGATCTCTGCCCGTTTCATCATTAATGGAATCATGCGCTCTGGAACCCATGTTTTCAGTATGTTTTTGACAGCCTTGCGGGACTCTTGTTCCAATACCTGCTGAACCTGTGCTTCCAATGCACCTGGGGACAGCTCCGGTAACAGATCAATGCTCATGATGACCTGTGGGTTTCCAGACTTCATCTGAACCTTGCGGATAAATTGGCTACAACGCAGTGCAACCGGTCCAGACACTCCAAAATGCGTGAAGATCATATCCCCCGATGGGAGATGACGGTTTTTCCTTTGGCGTCCAATACAGATAAGCCGATATCCCTCAAAGACAAACCTTGCAGTTCTTTGGATTGAATCCAACTCTCCCCAGACACAATAGGCACTTCGGTTGGATATAACTCCGTAATCGTGTGCCCCGCAGCCTCAGCCCAGGGGTAACCATCTCCGGTTGATCCGGTTTGGGGTACGGATTTGCCACCAGTAGCGATAATGACAGAGCGTCCAAGGATCGTTTTACCTGAGAGCAATTTAACACCCTGTACGTGCTGACCGTTCTGAATGAGTTCCTTAACCGGTTCTTTGGTACGAATCTCAACGCCGAGGGAGACAATTTTGCCTACCAGCGCATCCACAACGGTTTTTGCTTTATCGGTTACAGGGAACATTCTGCCGTTGTCTTCTTCTTTCAGGGCAATTCCGAGATTCTCGAAGAAACGCATGATTCCCTGGTTGTCCAGATTTTGAAACGAACTATATAAAAAGCGTCCATTACCCGGAATATGTCGGATGAGTTCATCCGTTTCCTTGGCATTGGTTACATTGCAGCGACCTCCGCCAGAGATGCCGAGTTTACGACCCAGTTGATCTCCTTTATCCAGCAGAAGCACGGAGGCTCCATGCTCGGCAGCAGCAACGCAAGCCATCAGGCCCGCAGATCCACCACCAATTACAATGACATCATACATATGTTATTACCCTCTTTTTTCATTGATTTTGTCTGTTTTACGTAAAAATGTGTCTACTCCTGGCTTTTTCTGAAATATAATGGAGTTATGAGCAGTTCTATTGTGCAGTCTTAAGGGATATATTGTAATATACTGTCGCCTATGTTTTAATCAGAAATACATGAGGGAATGTGCAGGCAGAGGAGGAGATGGCATTGTGGTTGCGTTAAAGGACATGCTTTTACAAGTACTGCTGGCAGGGTCGGCGGTATATCTGATTCCCTTATTCCGTCTGGTACTTTCCAAGCGGGCTATTGCCAGAATGGAACATGCCGGAATCGTTCATACCAGTTTTGCTGTGACAAGTGTCGCTAGCATGTTATTGTGTCTGCTGTTTGCGCTCGATGCAAGCCCGGTGGCTGTGCCCATCTCATTAAGCATCGTACCTGTGATACTTGTTATTTTGTATTGTAAGTCCGCTATAGGCGCAACGCTGTCCATTCTACATATTCTCTTCTATTTTCTTTTTGCGCATTCCTATGATCTGTACGGATTTCTCCTTCATACGGGCATTCTTCTCTATCCTATTGTATGGTTGTCTGCCAAACGATTCAAGCATAATACACCTTCACGCAAAATGGCGATCCTCATCATCCTGATTACAATGGAACTGATTGTAACGAGTCTGTTATGGATCGCATCCTCCAGAATGAATCCACATACTCTGCGACCTACATGATACTTACAGCACTTGGATATACCGCTGGAGCCATTGTTGCGGGCAGTCTGAGTCTGCTATGGCTGGAACGGATGAAGCACTATCGCGGGCTGGAGCAGCATCTCTCGGAAGTCCACCACCGATACATAGCCGAAACGGAGAAACTTCATCAGATTCTGAATGCAGTGCCTCTCTCCATTGCTACCGTAGATAAACAAGGCACAGTCATGTTTGTCAATGAGATGATGGAGCAAACCGCAAGGGAGCAGCTACCTTGTACCTCCACGCCTGATCTCATTGGACAGCCTGCCAGTCAATTTGTTGAACAAGGTCAGGCTGATAAGATGGATAAAAGCATTCGCAGAGCCATCGTTCATGGTGAGATTAGTGGGTTGACCGTTCGTTACGGTGCATACGTATTTCAGTCCCGAACCGTACCGATCTATGCCTTTTCAACAGAGTCTGCGAGAGAAGTTACAGGAGCCATGCTGATCATTCAGGATATCACGGAGCTTGAGATGTTGCGAAGTGAACTGGATAATGTGGATCGTCTCAGTCTGGTGGGGCAGATGGCTGCAAGCATTACGCATGAGGTGCGTAATCCAATGGCGGTTGTGCGGGGTTTTCTTCAACTTATGCAGGAAAAGAGTCCTGACTCCCTCGATCACTATTACCGGATCGTTCTGGAAGAGCTGGACCGGGCCAACAGTATCATTAATGATTTCTTGTCTTTGGCTCAGAATCGTATTGCCGAGAAAGAAGAATCCCAGTTGCACGATATCATACATGAACTGAGTCCATTGTTATGGGCGGATGCGAACCTGCGTGGTCAGAGTATTGAACTCATGTTGGCCCATAATGTGCCGAAGCTGCATCTCAATTCTAAGGAAATCAAACAGGTGGTGTTGAACCTGGCCCGTAACGGGATGGAAGCCATGAATGAGAAGGGCGTGCTTACGCTGGAGACACGGATAGTGGATGATAAAGTGGAACTGTGTGTACGTGACACAGGACCTGGTCTACCCAGAGTGAAGAAGGAAAAGCTGTTTGAACCTTTCTATACGACAAAAGCCAAAGGAACCGGACTTGGATTGTCCATGTGCCTAAGTATTGTGGAACGACATAATGGAACCATTACTGTGGAATCGGAGGAAGGCCAGGGCACGACCTTCAAAGTGGCATTTGAACGTTAGTCATTCAGCATATTTTGCCAGACATTGAGACATAATATTATGGAAGAGGCCTTTCCGCAGGCGGTTTCTGAATCTTGCTTTCATTGCTTATGGATGTATAATAGGAATAGCACATCATTACATCCATAATGTTCGATATGAATGTAACGTTGTTTTGGAGAGTTATTCGCCTTTAATTCTATCGAGATCATAGAACAACCATTTATAAGGAGTGAAACCGAATGTCGATGTCATTTGATCAATACATGAAAGATATGGTTCAACCCATGCGGGATGAGTTAACTCGTCTAGGAATCCAGGAGTTGCGTACTCCTGAAGAAGTGGAAGCAAGTCTGCCGGATGCAAAAGGAACAGCGCTGGTTGTCATTAACTCTGTCTGCGGATGTGCCGCAGGTCAATGTCGCCCAGGTGTGTCCCAAGCACTTCAGCACGATATTACACCGGATCACCTGTACACTGTATTTGCTGGTCAGGACAAAGAAGCAACTGCAAAAGCACGTGAATTCTTTGCACCGTATCCTCCATCTTCACCGTCCATCGCTCTGATGAAAGACGGAGAACTCGTTCACTTTATCGAGCGTCATCAAGTGGAAGACCGTTCTGCAGAGGATATTGCGGCTGATCTCAAAAGTGCATTTGACCGTTACTGCCGTTAATTCGCTCCATAGAACGCCCCGCCCTTCGGATCACCGATGCCGGGGCGTTTCATTTTGGATAGATAAGGTTATTGAACCATTCGGACCTTTCAAGCTGGACATCAAATTTCATTCATTTAGAAACGGGGTGTGTGAACGATGAGTTTGCAACAACAGATCATCGCTGAATTGAAGGTTAAACCAAGCATTAATGAGGAAGAGGAAGTACGCAAGCGTGTTGATTTTCTGAAGACGTATGTGAAAAATGCGGGTGCCAAGGGTTTGCTGATTGCGATCAGTGGCGGTATTGACAGTGCGGTGGCTACGGCGCTTTGCAAAAAGCGACGGACGAGCTCACGCAAGAGAACAACCAAGAGTACAAAACGCTTGGTGTGTTCCAACCTTATGGTGAACAATCCGATATCGATCACAGCTACGCGGTAGCCAAAGCATACGATCTGAAGCATGTCGTGGAAACCAATATCGAAGATGCAGTTAACGAGATTGCGCTGGAAGTGGAGCAAGGTTTCAAATCTTTGGGCAGCCCACGCCATATGACTCACCAAGGCAAAGGTAATGTTAAGGCGAGAACTCGTATGGTTATGCAATATGCGCTTTCGTTTGAAGAAAACCTGCTCGTTGTAGGTACGGATCATGCGTCCGAAGCCATCACGGGCTTCTATACCAAATGGGGCGACGGTGCTGTGGATATTACACCACTGAGCACCCTGAACAAACGTCAGGTACGCCAGCTGGCAGCATATCTGAACGTGCCACAGGCTATTTTGGACAAAGCACCATCGGCAGGACTGTGGGAAGGTCAGACGGACGAAGATGAGCTGGGAATTTCGTATGAAGCGAACAGCGACTATCTCGAAGGCAAACAGATCGATCCGGCTGCACAAGAGCGCCTCGAAGCGTTCTATACGCGCACACATCACAAACGCAATGCCATTCCTGGTATCTAATACGGATGGATGAGCATGATCGTTATATAGGGAATGCAAAAAGAGTCACTGCTCACGCAGTGACTCTTTTTGTTATGTGGAACGAGAAATCGCAAAAATCCAGGTGACTACTATATTAAAGATGAGTTACCTATTCCAGTCTTTGATCTGTTGTAGGGTTTGGGTGATGGCTTGCTCCAGTTGCGGAGTGGTTTCTTTAAATGGATGTACCGTATTAAAGGTGTGGTTCCCTTCGGGTATCTGGTGCCATGGGATATCAGGGCGTGCTTGCACAAGTGCGGCAGAACCGTCACGCAGACGTTGGGGATCTTCTGTTCCCTGAATGAGTGCGACTCGCACAGGTGAAGAAGCCAAGCGATCAATGATAGCGTAACGTTCGCTATGCTTGTCCAGGTCTTCCAGAATAGCCACGTCCAGTGGCATCTGCTGGCCTGTTCGTCCGTTAACGACATGGCTGCGGCCATGCGTACGCATTTCTTCTTTTGCTCTGTTGTGAAGAGATCCAGATTGGTTACGCCATTCCAGGAGATGACACCTGCCACCTGCTCGGGATGATCCAGTGCATAGACGAGACTTACGCCCGCACCGCGGCTGTGGCCAACCAGGTATACAGGAAGTCGAGTGAGTTCAGGTTGTGTAGCCACATGTTCCAGTACCAGGGCCAGATCGGCAAGCTCCCGGCTGTAGGTATTCACTGCGAACTTTTCAAGTTCAGAGAATTGCTCCAGATATTCGCCGATACCGTTGTGAGAGAAATTAAAGGTCAGCACATGATGTGTCTGGCTTAGCTGTGAAGCTGCGTAGGGGAACATGCCCCAGTCTTTGAAGCCTTTGTATCCGTGAGCCAGAATGATGACGCCTTGAGCGGATTGTTGTGCAGGGAAAAGTCTCCGCGAATGATCGCATCTACGTCAGTGGGCAATTCAAAAGTTATGGGCATTATTCAGACCTCCTAAGAATTTCAGACGATTCCTGATTCATATTTTAGCATATATGGGAATGCGGATAGGTACTCGCTTCTGATCGCCCCTCCTGCTACAATAGAATACGTGTTCGGAGAGTTACGGATCATGTGATTGAATGGAGATCTTTTACAATGCATGTTCAAAAAGAGTGGTTTTCAGTACCAAGAAGATGGAACTTTTGAACAACCTCTTACAGTATAAAAGATTAAGCGGGTGAAGCGTTGATGATATATGGCATTGGTAATGATGTGCTGGAGATTGGACGTATGCGGAAGCTGCTGTCCGGTCGCCATGCGGAAGCATTTCTGAAACGAATTTTAACGCCAGCAGAGTGGGAGATCGCGGTTCGTCGTGGGAAGCGGATGACGGAGTTTGTATCCGGTCGATTTGCAGCGAAAGAAGCGGTGTCTAAGGCATTTGGCTGCGGTATTGGTGGTGTCATGGGTTTTACTGACATTGAGGTGTTGCCTGATGGGACAGGACGTCCAGTGGCCTCGCTGTCCAGTCAAGCCTGGGAACGTCTGCAGCTGCCATACGATAAGCAATATGATATTCATTTGAGCATTACGCATCAGACGGAATTGGCAGCGGCCTTTGCGATCGTAGAACAGATGGAAAAGTAGCTAGCTTGGCAATAGGAGAGGACGGAACTATGGGTTTACAGGAACAGAAACAACATTTCAGCGTGAATTTGCTGGACTGGTATATGGTCAACCGACGGGATTTGCCGTGGCGTCGCCACAACAATCCGTATTTCACATGGGTATCGGAGATTATGCTTCAGCAGACTCGGGTCGATACGGTAATTCCGTATTTCAATCGTTTTATCGGGAATTTCCCGACCGTGCAGGCGTTGGCGGAAGCACCCGAAGAGGATGTGTTGAAAAATTGGGAGGGACTCGGGTATTACTCCCGTGCACGTAATCTTCAGGCTGCCGCGAGACAAGTCATGGAGCTGCACGGAGGAGAGATGCCTCAGGAGAAACAGGCTGTCTTTGCATTAAAAGGGGTGGGCCCGTATACTGCCGGGGCCATTCTCAGCATTGCCTTCAACCAGCCGCAGCCTGCGGTAGATGGCAATGTCATGCGGGTACTGTCCCGATACTTCCTCATCGATGAGGACATTATGAAGGGCAGCACCCGGGTGTTAATGGAAGAGCTCGCAGGAGAGCTCATTCCGGAAGGGCGGGCGCGTGATTTCAATCAGGCGCTGATGGAGCTTGGTGCGCTGGTGTGTACACCCAAAGCGCCGCACTGCCTGACTTGCCCGGTCATGGAGCAATGTTCCGGCCGTATCGCCGGAAGAGAGCTTACGCTGCCGGTTAAGACCAAGGCGAAGCCGCCGCGCCCTGAGCAGCGGCTGGTCGCGATTGTGGAGGGCCGCGGTGCTCATCGCGGCCAGTGCTAGTGCGCCAGCGCCCAGACACGGGCCTATTGGCCCGCATGTGGGAGCTGCCGCATGTGCTCGCGGCGCCCGCCGCAGCGAGCAAGAAGGCAGCGCCGCTGGCGGATGAGCCGGCCATGGCATTGCTGGCCGGCAGTCTATGGGCGGAAGGCTTCGCTGCCCGCCCGGAAGGGCTGGCTACCCATGCGGAGCATGTGTTCAGCCACATTGTCTGGAGCCTGCAGGTGTACAAGTGTACCGAGCAGGACCAGAGCAGTGAGCTTCCGCTGATCGCAGCGGAAGCCAGAGCCGCCTACGATGCACAGGCGGCAACAAGGGAGGGCACAGCCTCATCATCAGCTGTGTCACCTGAGTCAGACACAACGCATTCATCGGAGCCGGGCACGCCTAGTGCGCAGAACATCTCAACATCGCTTAACGATGGAGAGATGTTGATGTCATCTGACGTTAGTGATCCTGCGCTGAGCACGCTGACACTGACAGGTAAAGGTGATGGCTTGACCTACCGCTGGATCGGTCCGGAAGATATGGACAAGATGGCATTCCCCAACATATTTCTGAAGCTGATCAGCAGTTATTTTGCTGGTGCGTATGATCAAGTGAATAATTAAATGGTGGAGCTAAGGAACTCCAGAGGTCCTATCATGTGGATATACCACAATTATAAATTCTAACGAACCTGAGTGACGTTATCATAGCCAAATCAACCCAAAAGTGCGCATTAAAGCTCGTATTTGGGGAAATAGCTACTCTGAGATTCGTTAGGTTCGCGATACGATGAAATATGGAGCAATAGCGTGTCCTGGGTTCGTTAGAAACAAAACACCCATTAACTATAACTATAGCGATAGCAAAAGAGAGCCTGATCACGGTCACAACGACCGAATCAGGCTCTCTTTATGTTAACTGTTGCATACTAACAGTCTTATTTTGCAGAAGCGTAACGTTTGTTCACTTCATCCCAGTTGATTACATTCCAGAAAGCGGCGATGTAGTCAGGACGTTTGTTTTGGTAGTTCAGGTAGTAAGCGTGCTCCCATACATCCAGACCCAGAACCGGAGTCAGACCTTCGAAGAGAGGGCTGTCTTGGTTAGGTGTGCTAGTGATGGACAACTTGCCATCTTTGCCAACTACGAGCCAAGCCCAGCCGGAACCGAAACGAGTTGTAGCTGCTTTAGCGAAATCTTCTTTGAATTTATCAAAACCACCCAGTTCGCTATCGATAGCTGCTGCGATATCACCTGTAGGAGCGCCGCCGCCGTTAGGTCCAATGATTTCCCAGAACAAGCTGTGGTTAGCATGTCCACCACCATTGTTGCGAACCGCTGTGCGGATGCCTTCAGGTACGCTGTCAAGGTTAGCAATCAGATCTTCCAAGCTTTTTTCTTGCAGTTCAGGAGCGCTTTCCAGAGCTGCGTTCAAGTTAGTTACATAAGTATTGTGATGGCGATCGTGGTGGATTTCCATCGTTTTTGCATCGATATGTGGTTCCAGTGCGTCGTTAGCGTAAGGAAGTGCTGGTAATTGAAAAGTCATAATGAAATACCTCCTGAGATTTTAGTTTTTTTGAGAACAGGTACATATGTAATAATACCCTTGCCACTAATATTAAACCGCATTCGAGCTAATTAAGCAACATTTTTGTTTATTAAGTCCCCCGAAGCGTTGATCTAATGATGGGCCAGAGATAACAAACATATTTTACCCATTATGCAACTATTTATGTGTTTTCAGGCGTTTAAATGGATGAAAAGTTTAATATTCGTATGTAAACGGTTACAATTAAGCGCTTTCAAAAGAAAATGCGTGTTTTATGGAGAAAAGTATGGTTTAATTGACGAAGAAGCGGTATTTTCTCGTTTTTTGTCATTATATGAACATTGGGTTTTTGGTAAAAAGGGATTCCCTTTTGTAAAAAACCTCATCTAAGCTAACGAAAAGGGAGATTTAAGACATGCACGTTCGTTCCTTTCAGTTGAGTGATGCAAGCCAGATGACGGAGCTTCTCCAGGTTGCACTATCGGAAGAGTGTTATGAGAACACGATGGGCCCGTTTGCCCGTCAATTGTCATGGGATTCTGACCTGATCATGGTTGCGGAAGAAGAGGAGACCTCGTAGGCGCTTTGATCGGTACGATTGATCACAACCAGGGTTGTATCTACCGTATTGCGGTACATCCAGACTATCGTCGCCGTGGAGTCGGCAAAACACTTGTCGAGGCTATGGAACAGCGGTTCCAGCAGCGTAAAGTCAGCCAGGTATGGGTGGCGGGTGATGAGCACAACAAAGTAGCCATGCCTCTATATGAAGCAATGGGTTACGGTGCCAATCAGATTATGAGCGCTTTCCAGACTCTTAGTATTTTGTCCAAAGCTTAGTTTGCAGGTTTAAAAAGAAATAAAAAAGATTTTCATTTCATATTAGGCATATCTCTTTAACGTGTAAGAACGTGAGGGATGTGCCTTTCTATTTATATGAGTGTTCTTCACGTCATATTCCTCTGGTTCCCTCATTTTATGAACATGCTTCGGAGTCTCCGAATTCTATTTAAATTAACGCGACTATCCCGGCTGTATTCACGATAACGAAGGTATTGGTGCTCATAACCAATTGTTTCACTCTCCCAAATGAAGTAGACTGAAAGGGAGTATGGTCACCATGTTACAAGTTTAATTCAACTATTTAATAAATGAGGTGTCCCTTTGAATTCCAATAATCATTCAATGGAACATGTGACTTCCGAGCAACGTAATGAACCGTCAAAGCCTGAACAACCGGGGAAATCCTGGGTTGTCGAGCTGTGGGACTGGGTCAAAACGATTGTTGTTGCTTTTGTAATCATGATGCTGCTGAACCTGTTTGTGTTTAATCTGTCAATGGTCAAGGGACAGTCCATGCAGCCGACACTGGTTGAGCGAGATCGCCTTTTCGTCAACAAAATCGTATACCATCTGGGTACTCCTTCCCGATCAGATGTGATTGTACTTCGTGATCCAAGTGAAGGTGTAGAGAAGAAGGATTTTCTGGTGAAACGGATCGTTGGACTTCCGGGAGATACAATTGAGGTCAGGGATCACCATCTATATGTGAACGGCGAGCAACAAGCGGAAACGTACACTGATATTGAAGTGCAGGACCCTGATTTTGGCCCAATCACATTGGAGCCGGATCATTTCTTCGTGATGGGGGATAATCGTCATGAAGGAAAAAGTAAGGATAGCCGAGTGTTTGGCAGTATTACATCCGACCAGATTGTAGGCAAGGCTGAATTTATTTTCTGGCCGTTTTCTGAATTGAAGAAATTGTAAAATGCTGACAGGACAACAACTTCAGACTGCATTTTGCGTTAAACCATATAGACTCGTTCCGTCTGAAATCAAGTATGCAAGGCATATATAGAAATTAACGCCTGTCCTCTTACCGTGAGGCGGGCGTTCACTATTTACGGAATAAGTGTCGGAAGAAGAGAGGGAAGAGAAATGACGAGCGTACAGACCGGGGCAGCACAGGATGCCTCCGTATGGGAGAAGTTAAAACAGGAGATCAAGGCAGCTGGCCCCGGACTGGGCATTGATGATATCGGATTTGCTTCGGCTGATCCCTTTGTTTCCCTGAAGTCGCTGCTGGAGCAGTCGCGGGATAAGGGGTATGCTTCAGGATTTGAAGAGCCGGATATTGAAAAAAGGGTGCACCCCGCCTTAAAAGATGGCGAGCCCGCTTCACTGATCGCAATAGCCGTGGCATACCCATCCAAAATGGTGAATCCGCCGAAATCGGAGCCTGGTGCGTATCGAGGCATTTTTGCCCGTTCGGCTTGGGGCCAGGATTATCATCAGGTCCTGCGTGCAGCGATGGACAAGCTGGTAAACTTTATACGTGAACGTGTACCTGAGGCCATGATCGAAAGTATGGTAGACACCGGAGCATTGGTGGATCGTGCGGTGTCCCAGCGTGCGGGGATTGGTTTTAGCGCCAAAAACTGTGCCATTATATCACCCAAATTCGGTTCATGGATTTTTCTCGGAGAACTGGTAACGAATATTCCTTTTCAACCAGACACACCTGTGACCGAAGACTGCGGTGAATGTACAAAATGTATTGATGCCTGTCCTACAGGAGCATTGGTGGGCCCGGGGCAGTTGAATTCACAGCGTTGTATTTCTTTTGTAACCCAGACAAAAGGGTTCGTGGATGAAGAATTTATGCTGAAAATAGGCAACCGTCTGTACGGTTGTGACACATGTCAGATTGTCTGTCCAAAGAATCGGGGCAAGAATTGGGATCACCATCCCGAGTTTCACCCCGATCCGGAGATTGTGAAGCCACTCCTGCTGCCGCTGCTGGACATCGGTAACCGGGAATTCAAGGAACGTTTCGGTCAGAGTTCCGCCGCTTGGCGGGGCAAGAAGCCGATTCAACGCAACGCCGTTATTGCCCTGGGCAATTTCAAAGACAAAAGTGCTGTACCCAAACTTACAGAAGTACTAAAACGTGATCCGCGCCCCGAGTTGCGGGGAACCGCAGCTTGGGCGTTAAGCAGAATTGGAGGAGAAGACGCCATGAGAGCAATTGGGGAAGCTGCCGCTAACGAACAAGATGGGAACGTACTAAGCATGCTGCAGAAGGCCGAGGAGCGACTGAGTTCGTCCGAGACCTTACCCAAACAGCCACAGGCTGGGCAAGTGAGTGAGAAGCAGCAAGAGGAACAGAACAACGAGAACAATGCCTTGCGTGCGTTACAACAAGATTTGAAAATGGAAGCTGGGATTGAACCGGGTAGTGAGCAGTCTGCACAGCCTGCCAAACCGGAAGCCGCAGCGTGGAAACCTTCAGCCGTTACGGGTCTTCATGGCAAGCCCGTTTACTACGATGAGATACTGACACCGATTGGTACTCTTACGTTATGCGCGACGGATGAAGGACTGTGTCACATTGATTTTGGCGCCTTTCACGTACGCGAAGCTCATCTGCAACAATGGGCCCGCACCTGGATTGGCGAGTATCGATATGAGAAGAATGAAGAGAAGCTTAGCGAAGCTGCTAAGCAGTTAAAGCAGTATTTTGCAGGGGAGAGAAAACGTTCGACTTGCAGCTTGATCGGCTTGGAACACCATTCCAGCTACAAGTATGGCAAGTTCTGTCCGATATATCTTATGGAGAGGCCTCATCACACCAACAGGTTGCGGAAATCATCGGCAGACCCAAGGCTGTTCGTGCAGTTCTGGACGCCATTAGCAAAAATCCGATTCCGATTATTATTCCCTGTCACCGTATCAGCGGTAGAGACGGTACCCTGGTGGGTTATGTAGGCGGTCTGCAAACCAAGGAGCAATTGCTCGCATTGGAGCAGCGATCGTAACGTAAGAGCGGGGGACGTTCATGAAATATGTAAACGTGGAGAGCGTGGAAGCGGGGAGCTTCTGGGCAAGACGGTATATTCCAGTAACGGAACGGTACTGCTGTCTGCCGGAGTCCAGCTCACCGTATACATGGTCAATACGTTGAAGCGTATTGGCGTGACCATGTTATACATCCAGGATGAAGCGTATAAAGATGTGGAACCAGAGGACATTCTGGATGAAACCACGAAACGGGCAATAATTAACGAAATGAGTGTCACACTCGAATCCATTCGCTCGGGGAAAGACTGGAGTCCGAGAAAGGTTGCCCTCAGTATAGAGAAGTTGCTGAATGATGTACTGAACGGGCGTGAACTGTTAGTGCAGCTCACCGATATTCGTACCAAAGACAATGCACAATATGTTCATGCGATGAATGTATGTTTGTTGTCTTCGGTCATCGGACTGAATATGGGACTCAATTATAATCAACTGAAGGACCTTGCTGTGGGGGCATTATTGCATGATATAGGCAAAGTGGGGGAACCTCCGGGCAGTGGCTCTGCTGCCAATTCTTCGCTGCACCATACATGGCGTGGATTCGAAGTGATTAAGAACAAACGGGAGTTCAGTCTGTTGGTCGCCCATACAGCCCTGCAACATCATGAGCATGTAGATGGTACAGGCATGCCGAGAGGGATCAAGGGGAGTGACATTCATCTGTTTGCGAGAATCGTTAGTGTGGCTAATATCTATGATAATCTCATTAATGGTTTATCCAAGGACAGTTTGATGCCACATGAGGCCTGTGAAGAGATGATGGCGTTGTCTGGTACAAAGCTGGATCGGGACATTCTGATTGAGTTCAACAAGAGTGTATCCGTGTATCCCAATGGTACAGCGGTACGACTGTCCACCAAAGAGACTGGAGTCATTGTGCGTCAACATCGGGGATTGCCCGGCAGACCTGTAATCAGGGTGGCGCGCGGAAGTACGCGTTATTCTCTGGATGTGGTTGAAATCGATCTGGCTCAGCATACAACCGTTTTCATTGAAGCTGTCATGACGTAGCTTGTGTGCGGTTCAACTGGAAAATCCGTTTGCTCAAGGCGTGCGGAAATGCTATGATACTTTCAGGAAATCCGGTCTGTGTCAGGTTTGCAACATGTGTGTTGAACATCATGAAGTGACACGGATTATCAGGCTTTTTAGAATGCATACAGAGGTGTCTAAGAGATGGATATTGTTATACCGATTATCACATTGATTGTTGGTCTGGTCGGGGATTTTTCATCGGGGTGTTCTACTTGCGTAAACAACTTGAGAAAATGCAAAGCAATCCGGACATGCTTCAGAAAATGGCGAAGCAAATGGGCTACAACCTGAATGGCAAGCAAATGCAGCGTGCCCAGCAGATGATGAAGAATCAGCAGCCAGGAGCGAAAATGCCTCAGCCGCAACAGCATCCTGCGCGTAAAAGTTCGGGCCGCCGAAAATAATAGCAGTGAAGTGAATAACTGCTTACCTTATTGTGGTTCGAAAGGAGGCGTTTGGCAGTGGCTGGCGTTAAAGATTATTTGAATTCAAAAGTATCCGACAATCGGGAGAAGATCGAGTATCATGTAGAGCAGATCCTGAAATTGATCGGAGAAGATAGTACACGTGAAGGGCTGCTTGAAACGCCCGCACGTGTGACCCGGATGTATGAAGAGATTTTTGGTGGATATGAAGTAGATCCGCGCGATGTGCTCGGTGTCACGTTTGACGAGAATCACGAAGAACTGGTTATCGTCAAGGATATTGTCTACTACAGTCAATGTGAGCACCATATGGCGCCGTTTTTTGGCAAGGTGCACATTGGGTATGTACCAAGCGGCAAGATCGTTGGTCTGAGCAAAATGGCTCGTCTGGTCGAAGCGGTAACACGTCGCCTGCAAGTTCAGGAACGTATTACTTCACAGATCGCTGACATTCTGACAGAGGCCGTTGAGCCTCATGGAGTTATGGTCGTTGTGGAAGGCGAGCACTTGTGCATGTGTTCCCGCGGCGTGAAGAAACCGGGAAGCAAGACGGTGACGTCTGCTGTACGTGGTTCTTTCCGTGAGAATCCGGCACAACGTGCAGAATTCTTGTCTTTGGTGAAAGATTAAGATCAGGTATGTCCACTCGCTGGACATACCTGATGAGTAAGTTCCTTTGGTTTTGGAAGTAGCAGTTTCTAAGCCATAGGATGTGATATAAATAAGCCGTGTTCCTTGGGAACCGGCTTATTTATATATGCGTTGTCATTCCTATATACTGGATACATATGAATTCGTTAAGCCGGAGGTAATGGAACGATGAGTGTACCTTCCCATTCAGATCAACCGGTTCAGCCGGAAAAGGGACTACAGGCAGATAAACAGGCTACATTGCGTCTACAAATCTGGGAGACACCACTCATGCGACAAGGTAGTAGTGTACTCGAAGCTTTTGCTTGGGAAGAAGTCATGTGCAGGCGGGTTGGGGCAGGGCATCTGCCTGTTGCACATATATGGAGACACCCAGATGCCTTTGTAGCGGGTTTGCGTGACCGCAGGTTGCCACAGGCTGTAGAAGCGATGGAACGGATAAGAAGCCAAGGGACAGCGGTCTGTGTTCGGCCTTCCGGTGGAGCGGCAGTGCCCTTGAATCCAGGGGTAGTTAATGTGTCACTGATTCTGCCTAATCCCGGACATGCCATCAATATTCATGATGATTTCCGGGAGATGGCTTCGATTATTGCCGAGTCGCTAACGCCGTGGTCGAATCAGGCGCAAACTGGTGAGGTTCAGGGTGCTTTTTGCCCGGGAGACTATGATGTCAGTGTAGGTGGGCTGAAATTCTGTGGGATTGCCCAGCGCAGGCAGGCTAAGGCGTATATTATTACTGCTTTTATCATCGTGGAAGGTCAGGGAGATCAACTGGCAGCGGACGTGCGTCAATTTTATCAGCATGCAGCAGGCGGGGCGAGTGAAGGATATCCTGATGTTCAGCCTGGCACGATGGCAAGTCTGAAAGAATTGGCAGGTGTACCTTCTGCTGCGGCATATACTGCGGCTTTGGTTCGAACTCTGCGTGATCGCTATCCGCAGGCGGAAGCCAGCAGGGTGCTTAGCGTTGGCTCTGAAGAAGTACGTCTTACAGCTGAGCAGATGAAGCTGCGCTATGATTGAGTTCTTGATAATCGGACTTGGAATTGGGTAATAGAGATGATATGATGTGATTTCGGAAGGAGAGTGTTAGGATGGAAACGTTGAGATATACGTACTTATATGAGGTTGTATCTACAGGCGAAAAGTCTGAGTTCAGCCAAATGGCAACAAGCAAGGAAGAGGCTGCTGCACTGATCGTTGCTCGTATTGCAGATCTGGAGTTTACAGATGAGGCTGATATCAAGTTGGGCGATCTGATCGCAATTAGCAAACAGATTGGCGACAACTATGTAGCGTGCGAGGGTTGCGCTTCTTAAGTGAGCATTTTGAAATAGGAAGTCTCTCAAAATATAAGCAAGTCTCTTTTAAAAGAGGCTTGCTTTTTTGTCTACACCATAAGAGATATCTTTCAGTCATTCGGCTGGAGATATCTCTTTTTCTCTAATCCATCTAAGCTCAAGCTTAATAAGGCGGCCACAACAACTTGCGTGCTGTTTCGTACCGTTCAGCTACAGCCGGCCAGTAGACGACATTCCACCAATCCTCGATATACTTTTTGCGTTCATTCTGATGTTTCAGATAGTAGGCATGTTCCCACACATCCAACGGCAGGAGCGGTACGATATCGGACTGGGACAGGTTCTGGTGTTTTTCCGCCTGCAAAATCTCCAAACGGTGTGCTCTCGGGCTCCAGACAAGCATCGCCCAACCACTGCCTTCCACTTTGTTCGCAGCTTCTGTGAATTGATTTTTAAACGCCTCATAACTTCCGAAATCCCGTTTGATCTGTTCTGCGAGCATACCGGAAGGTTTACCGCCTCCAGCAGGATTCATAATGGTCCAGAAGATCGTATGCAGGTAGTGGCCTGCCCCGTTAAAGGCGAGTTCGCGTTCCCAATGTTTGATGAGTTCAAAGTTGTTCTTTTTTCGCGATTCCGCCAGCTTTTTCTCTGCTACATTTAGTCCGTCCACATAAGATTGATGGTGTTTGTCATGATGGATACGCATCGTCAGCTCATCAATATGTGGCTCCAGCGCATTGTACGCATAGGGGAGAGGCGGCAGTGTGTGTCCTCCGATGGGAACCGGCTTTTCTTTTACAGGAGGTGCTGTAGAGCTGGGTGTGGCTTGTGTTGTTCCGGTAGAAGGCGGTTGAACGGTTGCAGATTGGATCTGAGCTGAAGCGGCAGGTGCATTTACATTTCCCTCTGGAGAAGTTGGAGCTTCTGAAGCTTGGCGTTGGATGTTTCCTGACCCTGACGTATGCAGCGCATTTTCCAGAAAAAGTGACGGCTCCGAATCCGTTTCACGCAAGATACCAGGTTGGCTAAGCGTATCCAATACGCCCAGAAAATACTCCGATTCGCGGATAAAATGTAGAATAAGTACTTTGGCAAGCGGAACAGCTTGCACAGCAGCACTTTGTTCCAGAAGAACATACAGCTGTTTGATGAACTCTCTCGATTGCTGCCGAGCTGCCAACACAAGTTGATCGATACAACGAACGATGTAGGGAGCAGGCGGATGGGTTGCGGGCAATAGTTGTTTTAAAAGCTGATTGGCTAGTCGCTCGCTGTTTGCAAAGGTAACCTCCCATTCCTCCAGTAGCTTGACGTATGGGGGCTCCAGATCAGGAACCAGGGCACGAAAGACGAGTGTATGTTCTTTCTCCTGCTCTTTCCAGAAACGGATTTCCTCCAATGTCCGCAGAGGCAGCAGGTGACCATATCCATACCAATTCATCTATATTGAACCTCCTTCAGAATTCATTACATGCAGACTGTCTATTTATGCGTCCCAAGAGTATATTCCGCGAGCCTGTTGTCCTATGAGTGCAAAAAAGAGCCCCTGAGGGGCTCAAAAATCAACGGAAAATTCGATGATTGAAATTTAATTATTCTCCATTATTCGTGTTCTGCACATCGTCACTGCTTGTCTTCGTTACATGACTCAGGAACGTTGAGACACGGCGCAGATATTCCTTTGGATGCTCCCGGAAGATCAACTCATGGTGCGCATCCTGGACAATCCATACATCCGAGTACGGATTGGTCTGGTTGGCGGCGAGCTGCTCTGCAATCGGGTAAGGCGCTTTCTCGTCTTCCGTACCATGGATAAAGAAAATCGGGAACGGATAATCTTCCTTTTTCACTTCCTGATAGGGGATCTGTTGCAATCCGGTACCATTCAGAATAGGGAACAACAGATTCATGATCTCGAGTGTAGGCTGACGCGGGAGATCGATCTGGTTATGAATGTTGTGGTACAGCGTATCCGGCTCAAGCAGGAACGTACTGTCCAGAATCATTGCATCCACTTCCTGTGTAATCAGCCCAGTCTGAAGCGCTGTACCGGCACCCATCGAGAAGCCCCAGACAACCAGTTCCTGCGCACCACGTTGCTTGGCGAACTGGATCGCACCGAGCAATTGCTGTGACTCAGCTTTGCCACCTGTGGCTACAGCTTTGTTCACCTGTGAGGCGAAGCCATAATCGAACATGACCACGTTGAACCCAAGTTGATGGGCATAGTGTGCCAGGTCATACATAGGTACCCATGTTTCTTCACGATTGGCACCATAGCCGTGACTGAAAATAATCGTTTTGCTTGCAGCATTATCAGCAGGTATATACCATCCCTGCATCGTGCGGCTGCCATCTGCTGCCGGGAACGTGATGTCTTCATACTTCATGTTCTTGGCTTGCATCGGATTGGAGAAGACAGGCGCTACCGTTGGATTGGATAATACCCATGCGATATAACCATGCAGTGCGATAAAACAAAACAGTAGAAAAAATACAACGGAGAGCAGCAACGCTACGATAATATGTTTGAACCGAATCAGCCTCGGTGATAGGGAAGAGGGCAGATCGGACACTTTTGTTTGCAGCGGGGCTTCGCTCTGGGATGTTGGATACATGAATGCCCCTCCTTTGAAGTTCAGTTGAAGATAACAACGACATGAAAAGAGAATTGCGTCGATTTCAGAGCCTGCTTCAGAGCGATATCTTAATGTAATATATCTTTATCGTATGTTCCAGTATAGTCAAAGTCAATTGATTGAGGGCATTTGTTACGCAATTGTTATATAGTTCTTAAGATATATGGGTAACATTACCTTAGTGTGTAAATTACAGGGGATTAAGTCTTATAAAAAGGAAAAATTTACAGGTTGGCCTATTTCGATTTTGGCTCTTTTTGGTTTACAGATGAGACCGTTTCTCATATAATTTATGTAACCAAGTTTCATGTGATGAAACATGAGGAGGGCATTATGCCATGGAAGATCGCAAGTTAACCGTCCGAGCTGTGGAACGGGCGCTGGATATATTATTATGTTTTACCACACGCAGTGATCTGGGACTCACCGAAATTGCCAGCCAGATCGGCTTGCACAAAAGTACAGTGCACCGTTTGATGGCTACGCTGGAGGATCGAGGGTTCGTGATCCGTGATGCAGCAACAGAGAAGTACCGACTTGGCATCCGAATCTGGGAGCTGTCAGCTCATATGTCCCGCAGTGACGATCCTGCTATTCTGCTGTTGCCTGCGATGGAGCGACTGAGAGATCGATTGGGGAGACCGTTAGTCTGTACCTGCGTGATGGGAGTGAACGGATACGGATTCAGGCTGTGCAAAGTGATCAGGCGATTCGCCGAGTCGCCCCCGTTGGTGTTAGACTCCCGCTGTCTGTGGGCGCTTCCAGCAAAGTTTTGATGGCGTTTGCCACGGACGAGGATCGTGAAGAACTGATGAACGGCCCGGAATGGCCGGTGTTTATTGATCCCGCGGTGTATTTGGCGCAAATGGGAGATATCCGGGATAACGGATATGCGACGAGTTATGAGGAACGTGAGCCGGGAGCTGCCGCGGTATCTGTACCGATTATGGATCGCAGAGGCAATATTGCAGCTGCGCTCTCGGTCTCAGGGCCTGTCAGTCGACTTTCGCAGGAGACATTGCATGAGTATGCACCGGTGTTGAAGGATGCTGCTACGCAGATGGGGCTCATGTTATCCTGATGTTTATGTAAGTTTTTTCTCCAATGGAGTTTGTATCATTTGGAATATAAAGGTTGTTTTTATGTTCCGGTTGCGCTACTCTGTAATGGACGGCCCTACGGGGCCAGTTTCATTGAATATGAACGGCGGCTTATGTAAGCCGCAACTTACTAACGTTACTGGGGAGTCCGAATTGTCCGGACTGAGACGGAGTCGCATGAGATTCCGGACCCTTTGCACCTGATCTGGATCATACCAGCGTAGGGAAGTAATCGGCGATATGACCTCAACCACCTCATGATGTGACCCTTGTAGTCTCCGTTAAGGAGCTGATTGAAGGTGCATTATTGGTGATGGACATAAAAGTCGGTTCCTTCGGGGACCGGCTTTTTTATATACAGTGAACGGGCGATATAGCGCGTACTCCATTGACTTCTTTTTTCAATAACCTGCGAAAGTGGGCTTGTATGATGAGAGAGAAGTCACCATAGATTCATGATCTGTGGCAGCCTCCGTCTGTTGTTAACTGTACATGAAAAGTGTCTCCCCTGGTCTGGCGTAGGATCGCTCTTTCTTCTCTGCATTGCGCATGATTTGGGACAGGTACGTAAGTAAGCTAATGACGATACCAACCAAACAAGCGACGAACACTGAGGAGGAGACAAGCGAACATGAGTACAGGAAATCAAACGGGACAACAAGCGATGGAGCAGGAACATAACGGTCAGCAGGTGGAAAAGGAAAAAGCGCGGCCGGACGGGTTCAGCCCTTTCCCGGTAGCCGCAAAGTCTACATTCAGGGCTCACGGCCGGACATTGCTGTACCGGAGCGTGAGATAGCCCTTCATGACACGAATACTCCCCAAGGGGTGGAGCATAACGAACCGCTGCGTGTCTACGATACGAGCGGCCCGATGACCGATCCCGTATTTCATGCCGATATCCGTGCAGGTCTGCCAGCCTTGCGCACCCGTTGGATCACAGAGCGTGGTGATGTCGAAGCTTATCAGGGCCGTACGGTTAAACCGGAGGATAACGGACTGAAGCCCGGAGGAAGAGAGCCGGCGCCGAAGAGTACCCTGGATTGCGTGGCAAACCGCTGCGAGCACAGACAGGACGCTGTGTGACTCAGATGCATTATGCGAGGCAGGGAGTCATTACGGCAGAGATGGAGTTTGCCGCCATTCGTGAGGGCGTAGAACCGGAATTTGTAAGGCAGGAGCTGGCGAGTGGACGTGCGATTCTGCCATCCAACATCAATCACCCGGAGAGTGAACCGATGTTGATCGGTCGTCATTTTCACGTGAAGATCAATGCCAACATAGGTAACTCTGCCGTATCTTCCTCCATCGAGGAAGAGGTGGAGAAGATGACCTGGGCGGTACGTTGGGGATCGGATACGGTGATGGATCTGTCCACAGGCAAAAACATTCATACCACCCGGGAGTGGATTATCCGCAATTCACCTGTGCCGATTGGTACGGTGCCGCTGTATCAGGCGCTGGAGAAGGTGAATGGCGAAGCGGAAGCGCTGACCTGGGAGTTGTACCGTGATACGCTCATTGAGCAGGCAGAGCAGGGAGTGGACTACTTTACGATCCACGCAGGTGTACTGCTGCGTTATATCCCCATGACCGCCAAGCGGATGACAGGCATTGTGTCTCGCGGTGGGTCCATTATGGCAGCATGGTGCCTTGCGCATCATCAGGAGAATTTTTGTACACCCATTTTGAAGAAATCTGCGAGATTATGAAAAGGTATGATGTGGCGTTTTCGTTGGGAGATGGACTTCGTCCAGGCAGTATCTACGATGCCAATGACGAAGCTCAGATGGCGGAACTGGCTACGCTCGGGGAACTGACGCAGATCGCATGGAAGCATGATGTGCAGGTGATGATCGAAGGGCCGGGTCACGTGCCGATGCATAAGATCAAAGAGAATGTGGACTTGCAGATGGAGATATGTAAAGAGGCACCGTTCTATACGCTGGGGCCGCTGACGACCGACATTGCTCCGGGATACGACCACATCACATCCGCCATTGGTGCGGCCATGATTGGCTGGTTCGGCACGTCCATGCTCTGTTATGTTACACCAAAAGAACATTTGGGCCTGCCCAACAAGGATGATGTGCGGGAAGGGGTCATCGCCTACAAGATTGCAGCCCACGCCGCCGATCTGGCAAAAGGCCATCCACGTGCTCAACGCCGGGATGATGCATTGTCCAAGGCACGCTTCGAGTTCCGCTGGCGTGACCAGTTTAACCTGTCACTGGACCCTGAACGTGCGCTGTCCTACCATGATGAGACGCTGCCAGCAGAAGGAGCCAAAGAAGCTCATTTCTGCTCCATGTGCGGACCGAAGTTCTGTAGCATGCGCATCACGCAGGACATTCGTGCCTTTGCCGCGGATAAAGGATTGTCCGAGAATGAGGCTGTAGCAGCGGGCATGCAGGAAAAGGCCGAGGAATATCGGACACGGTCCTAAGCGCCGGTACAGCGCAAGCTGGGCAGTCTGAAATAGAGATAAAGCCGTTTCTCTCTGTCATTGCAGAGAAGAACGGCTTTTTTTAGTGTTATGTCATGTATGTATTCTTAACCGTACTCAGCCTTTATCAGAATTAGCTTTGTGACTATGTGTGGTCCATATTTTATACAGAATTCCTGCGATAACGAATAAAAGAGCGTCACTGAGTTTTGGTGCTCCTCCGTATAGAAATGCGGAGCAGGAAAAACCTACTATAAACAGTAAAACAATATAGAGTAAACGCATATTAGTTCACCTCGTTAATTTTTGGTGCTACTAAGTAAGTGAGTTCATAGTTGCATAGTTTCAGATAGTACTTGTTACTTCACTCCAAACCCGCTACTACTATCGAGCCACGCCCAAATTATTCTCCAAATACGCCGCAAGCAATGCCAGCGGGCTATGGATCGGAATACTTCGATCTACTGTAACCTGTGCAGCAGCGGGAGCCATAGATAGTTGGGCTGCCACTACCGTTTTACCCGGATACTGCTCAGAAATCTGCTGTAATCCTTCACGTACCGCTTCGAGATACCCTTGCTGATCTCCACGCATAATCAACTCAAATGTCCCCGGGATGCACACCGCTTCCGTCTGAGATGTCTTGGCAACGTGTAGTTGCCCATTCTCATCCTCTTGCTGTAATGCCTGATTCACCCGTGCCATCGTTCCTTCAATGGTTGCCGGGTTGGTGAATGCTATTATGTAATCTCCCGGTATTCGCCGCATCTCCTGCAATAACGGATCATCTATGCCGATCACCGGCACAGGGACCTGTGTGGCTTCCTGCTCCAGTACTGTCGCAAACAGGGTACACGTGACCAGAATGGCATCGGCATGACACTCAGCGATCCATTGGAGCGTCTGGGCTACCTTCTCGCGAATGACGACATCGGAAAAGTCAGCGTCATGTTTAAGACGATCCAGACCTGGATCGATGTAATGGACCAATTCAACTTCATAAGGAGCAAGCGTCTCTTCAATTAAGGCGATGTTGGAATAATGAGCGTGAAAACAACCAATGGTGATCATGTGCTAAGTCCCCTTTTACAGTTCGTATATGTCATGGATCTCTTAGATATTTAAATC
Source organism: Paenibacillus sp. OVF10 (assembly GCA_022836915.1). GTDB lineage: Bacteria > Bacillota > Bacilli > Paenibacillales > Paenibacillaceae > Paenibacillus. Next base: position 1,406,676 of record CP094668.1, read on the forward strand.
ATTATAGGAAACATGCCTGAGAACTGTACAGTCATTTAAGGCTCAACGCCAATAACCGCCCTTCCACCAAGCTGCGGAAAGACGGTTCATAACCGGACAGGCAATCGTCCGGCTTTCATTTTATCTAAGGGAAGGAGAAGCAGTTTTCTTCGCCATTTTTTGCTGTAAAATTTCATGAAAGGATAGACCTTGAGTGTTCTCATTCTCCTTTTTAGGAGCAGTGGTCGCCGTGTTGCGCGGATATTGGTGATGGTACGGGATCATTTGCTGAATAGGCATGCGGATCATCTTGGTTCCTCCTTTGATGCATTTTTTGAATTATGTATTTCGACTGGTTACCATGCCAGGTGCGCATATAGGTAAATGTGACTTGTTAGACGAAATAGAAGATTTTAAGACGTAATTCCAATTGGATTGTAGTGATTTTACCCGGTTTTAAGGAGATGTAAACGTTTTTAGGGAAATTCAGGAGTAAAGGACCTGATTTGAAAGGTTTAATATGGGAGGATCGAATCGGTTGTTATGTGAATAGTCCCAATTTTAAGGAAGTCAATGGTACCCGCTTATGAGGCATATTGTCTGGTTAAATGATGCGAAGCATGCTAACTAACTTGGTACCATGGTCGGGTTGTTTAGGTGGTAATGTAGTTCCGGATATAACAAAAAAACTGCCGAGTGTACTCGGCAGCTTGCGTGATATGAAGAAGGATGCGAGGAAACTTTGATCCGGTCTGAGGTGGTATCGTGTTGGTTTTATCTACTTTGGTGAACAGCGATGTATATATCCACTTGTACACTTTCGGGATTCAGGCTGCGTTCATCATACAACTCAAAATCCCCGGTGAACGTACGATCACTTTGCTTCTCCCATGCCCACACGGCTCCCCAAGCTTCGCCAACAACCTCTGCCATCGGTCCTTTTCTGGAAGTGAATACGGCGTAAGTTGCAGGAGGGAGTAAAATGTCGTCCAATCCTTCAGGCAATGATTCGTTCGGACTGACCTCATGCCCTACCAGTATGGTGTATTCATCGGTTATGCCATCGGTGTAATCCGTGTAACAGCCATAGCGGACGGCTTCAGGTGCAGGAAGGTGCTCTGAGGAAAAATAATTGTTCCAGAGTCCCTGAATACAGCCTTTGCCACTGATCTCAATGGCATTGGTTGTGCGGGCGGATACGCCGGCAAGACGTTTGCCGGGGAGCGTGACATAACGAACGGGCTGGGCAGAGAACGAATGATCTGTTGTTACCTGACCAAGATTAGCGGAAGCAGTAGGGTTTTCAGCGAGAGATTCTGTATGTTGATCCGTTGTATTTGTGCGCCAACGTTTCAAAAAGGAAGCTGGTTACGCAGCATCGAACGAGCGGATTCCTCATCCATGCCTTCGTCCTTCAGAATGGCAGTGCACATCTCCGTCATGCCTTCAAGTGACATACCGGGCTGCTCAAACTTGCCCTCTTTGTAACAATAGATACAGTACTCACGGGTTGTGCTTCCATCTGCTTCCGTTCCGAATTGGGCAGGGGTTGTGAGCGGCATGCCGCAGCTTTGACATACAGTGACGTTCATGATCAGTTCCTCCTTGTATATGTACAGATTGAATATATCTGAAGTATACGGGGAGGAACTGGACAGCAGTCTGTCAGGTTTGAGTTGGGGGTGTATAATTTTGTACAATTTGCCCAGCGATACGACAGATCTCATCTCGAACATGCTGAGGCTCAAGTACCTCAACGTCCGCGCCGAAGCCAAGAATGAATCCGTATAACCAGGCATCTTCGGGAAAAGCAACCTGGCTTATGTAATACCCATTCCCATCAGGAATGACGTTCTCGATCCCGAACCATTCTTCCGCAATATGACGGACGCGAGGATGGAATTTCAAGGTTAACCTAGCTTGATTGTCCGGGCGGGTCCATTCCTGCTGCCAGGGTCTGTCCTGGGGGTTAATGACTTTACGCTCGAAGTGCTCATTAGCAAGTGTGACATCTTGCATGCGCACAAGCTTGAACATGCGAAATTGATTCCGCTCGTGGCAAAAAGCATACAGGTACCAGGAATGTTTCTTAAGTACGATGGTATGAGGATCGGCAGTGCGGTGAGTCTGGATACCTTCCGCACTGCAGTAGGTAAAGGTTACGGGGCGTAATTGATCCATACCCTGTTCGATAAGTTCAAGCTTGATTTTCAGCGCTTCGGGATGCGTCCAGGTTGAATAATCCACGATGAATCGATTGGTATTGGCCTGAAAATCGTCATTTTTGGATTCAGGTACGATACTGCTGAGTTTTTCGACCAGAAGCTCACGCGCCGCATTGGCATGGGAAGTGGATACACTGCGCAGTGCAGTGACGATGGAAGCGAGGTCCTTGTCTGTTAATACGTTTCGATCCAGACGGTAACCCTCTGCCAGACCAATCCCGCCGCTTGCCCCCTGATACGTCACCACAGGAATGCCTGCTTGACCCAATGTATCGATATCCCGATAGATGGTCCGGATCGATACTTCGAACATATCTGCCAAGTCTTTGGCTTGTACCCGTCCACGATTGATTAACAGCACCACGATGGCTAATAAACGCTCCAGTTTCATATGTATGGATTCCTTTCATTGGTTTATCTGGTGGATTCAAATATGTTATAATGCCCAGCATCACACATAGGAGTGGAATAAGCAATGAAGCGAATTACGATTCTGATCGCAGACGATGAAGTTGAGATCGCTGATCTGGTTGCTTTACATTTACAAAAAGAAGGATATCACACCATCAAGGCCTTTGACGGGAAGGCGGCGGTTCAAGCTGTTCAGACCCAAGCGATAGATTTGGCGATTCTGGACATAATGATGCCTGGCATGGATGGATATGAGGTGACTCGTAAAATTCGGGAGCAGCATCATTTACCGATCATTTTCCTGAGTGCCAAAACGTCAGATATGGACAAAATTACGGGACTCGTGATGGGCGCGGACGATTATATGACCAAACCGTTCAATCCGATGGAGCTTGTTGCCCGGGTTAACTCCCAGTTGCGTCGTTCGCTGCAATTCAGCCAGTCTGCGCCTGTTCAGAGGTCCATTCTGGAGAAGGGCGGGCTCATCATCACGCCAGATCAACATCGCGTTACACTCTACGGCAAATCAGTAGAACTAACACCGAAGGAATTCGATATTCTGTATCTGCTCGCGAGCCACCCCAAGCAGGTGTTCAGTGCAGAAAATATTTTTGAACAGGTCTGGGGAGAAGCCTATTACGAGAGTGGGAATACCGTGATGGTCCACATTCGGACCCTGCGCAAAAAGCTGGGGAAGATGTGAACAAGAACAAGTTTATCAAAACGATCTGGGGTGTGGGGTACACGTTTAATGACTAAACGAAGAAGTTTTCGTACAACCATGATTATGTTGTTAGGGTTAAGCATGCTTGCCTCTGGCGCAATTACCTATGGGATTTACAAGCTTTTACAAGCTTATTATTCGGGTGTCCGTGCAGAAGATCAGCTCGCTGAATATCGTCATTTTATGAAAAGTATCGGAGATATCTATTTCTTCATGATCTTATTTATCCCACTGGCCATTCTATTTTTCTTCTGGTTTACCAAGCCCTACGCGACGTATTTCAAGGACATTTCTACAGGGATCAGACATTTGGCCAACGGAGACTTTCAGCATCGTGTGCAGATCTCCTCGAAGGACGAGTTAGGTACGATTGCGGAGGATGTGAACCTGGCAAGTGAGAAGTTAAAGGAAGCGGTAGAACGAGGGGATTTTGCTGAAAATAGTAAGGACCAGCTTGTCGTCAATCTGGCGCATGATCTGCGAACACCGCTGACGTCTGTGCTTGGATATTTAGATCTGCTCATGAAGGATGATCAGTTGACGGAGGAGCAGGTGCGGCACTTTACGTCGATTGCATTCACCAAATCACAGCGTCTGGAGAAGCTGATTGATGATTTGTTCGAAATTACTCGTATGAACTATGGCATGTTGCCTATAAACAAGACACAGCTGGATCTTAGCGAACTGCTAAAACAGATGAACGAAGAGCTCTATCCTGTATTTGAAAAGAACCAACTAGTCGTCCGACTAAAAATAGACACTGATCTTACGGTCTCCGGTGATGGCGAGCTGCTGGCTCGTGTGTTCGAGAATCTGCTGATTAACGCTGCACGGCATGGCAAGGATGGCATGTACGTAGATATTAATGGATATCGGGATGCAGAACAGGTCATCATTCAGGTGATTAACTATGGTGGACATATCCGTCCGGAGGAGTTGCCACATATCTTCGATATGTATTACACCGGAGATCGTGCCAGGACACCTCAGGAGGGTGGGACAGGCCTCGGACTGTTTATCGCTCGCAATATTGTGGAGCAGCATGATGGTACGATCTCGGCCCAGAGCGACGTGGTACGGACGTTATTCGAAGTTCGTTTGCCCGTATTCCAATAAGGTTGACGTCAAATTTAAGAAAAACTTTAAAATTGCCCTGCTTTTTCTTTAACTTGTGTTGTCTATCCTTGATGTATGAGGTAAAAGGAGGAACAAGCATGAAAAAGTGGGGCTTTTTGATATGTATCATTTTGATCGGATATATCGTTACGCAATCACCGGGATGGATTCAGCAGAAGGATGAATTGCCCATCGAGATCCAGAATACGCGTGAAAATCCCGCAGGTTATACCGTATCCGTCACCGGAAACATTCAGGATCAGGTACATAAGGGCAACTTGTTACTAGTTGATAAGCAATACCCCGTTCACCCGGAAGGAGTTAAATCCGATATTGTATATGTGGCACATGAGGATGATCTGCTTCGTGGATATGGAATACTGGATCAGAAAATCATGTTATCACGACAGGTAGCGCAGGAATTTCAGAGGATGGTGGAAGCAGCAGGCGAAGAGGGAGTCAGATATTTTCTCGTCAGCAGCGGGTACAGGGATTTTACGAAGCAGGACGAGTTATATCGGGAAAAGGGTTCAGACTATGCACTTCCTGCGGGTCACAGTGAGCACAATCTCGGGTTATCCCTGGATATTGGCTCCAGCCTGGGTGCCATGAATGAAGCACCAGAGGGTGCATGGCTGGAGAAGAATGCATGGAAATACGGATTTATTTTACGTTACCCAAAGGATAAAGTGCGCATCACCGGTATTCAGTATGAACCATGGCACTTTCGATATGTAGGGCTGCCGCACAGTGCTGTCATGTATAAGAATAATCTGGTACTTGAAGAGTATCTCGATATGCTTAAGGAGAAAGAGAACATTACTGTGGAAGTAGAGGGTGAGGAGTATCATATCCGCTATTATCGAGCCACCCGAGACACAACTGTTTACATACCTGAGCAAGGCCAAACTGAAATATCGGGTGATAACAAGGATGGCGTCATTGTCACCGTGAAGAAATAACAGGGCAACACAAGGGAGGCGAAACAACATGAAGCACAACAACCAGAAGAAAAGCAAACATTACATCCTTTGGATTGCCGTTTTCATTATCTATTTATATCTGCTGACTAAGCTGATCCTGTTCAAAGGAAGCCCGGTCGATTTTGGCATCGTGAAGGATCGACTGATGGCGTTCTTACAACAACCGGATCTGGTCCATACGCGAACCGTCAACCTGACACCATTTCAGGAAATCTCACGAGACTGGAACAGTCTGTCGTTACATCGTCCGGGTACCGCAATCCATCTGGCAGGTAATATACTGGCCTTTATCCCGCTGGGCATCTTCATTCCTGTGTTGACGGGCAACAAGTTATTCTCTGGAATAAAGGTGCTCCTGCTGTCACTGCTGCTCAGTCTGGGTTATGAAGTGACACAGTTAGTGACTGGCATGGGCATATTTGATGTGGATGATCTGATGCTTAATACACTCGGCGGCTTGATTGGATATATCATTTATACCATGGCTATGGGTCTGAAAAAGGTGTTGGTGGGAGGAGAATCACGCGTGACGACGAAAAAGTTAAATTCTAAGGAAAGTCACGTGTAAGGAGGAGAAGAACTTGATTATAATGGCTGTACTGCTCATTAGCGCAGGGCTAATGTTTCTCGTGTATCCACACAAGGTAACGGATGCTTCGGAAAAACAGATTACGGAGCGAGTGATCATGTCTAGATGGGTCGGAGGCTCGTTAATTGCTCTGTCGTGTTTGTTTCTGATCATGGGCACGATTCAACTGTTAGATCAAGCCTCACATCACATTGGGCATTAGAAGGCAGTTGGCCTTGAAAATTGATTTTTAAAAGTATACCGATTATAAAAGCAAAGCCAAAAAAGCTCCCCACCACGTGCAGATCGCACGTGATGGGGAGCTTTTTGGTATAACTTCATCACATTAATGATTTATATCATTAAGCTTTTTTCATCATTTGACGCAATACAGTTTGCAGGATACCGCCGTTATGGTAGTAATCCACGTCAACCATGCTGTCCAGACGAGCGATAACAGGAAGTCGAACTGTGTACCGTCTTCACGAGTTACGGTAACTTTCAACTCTTGTCCTGGCTTCACGTCATTGCTGAGGCCAGTAATGTCATACGTTTCACGTCCGTTCAGACCAAGGCTGGACCAGCCATGACCTTCCTGGAATTGCAGTGGCATTACGCCCATGCCCACCAGGTTACTGCGGTGGATACGCTCGAAGCTTTCTGCGATAACGGCTTTGACGCCGAGCAAGAATGTTCCTTTTGCCGCCCAGTCACGGGAGCTTCCTGTACCATACTCTTTACCAGCGATAACGATCAGGTTCTGTCCTTCATCCTGATACTTCATGGAAGCATCGTAGATGGACATTTCTTCGTCCGTTGGCAGGTACTTCGTGATACCGCCCTCAGTACCCGGAGCTACCTGGTTACGAATACGAATGTTGGCAAACGTACCACGCATCATGACTTCATGGTTACCACGACGTGAACCGTAGGAGTTGAAGTCTTTGCGCTCTACGCCATGCTCTTTCAAGTACAGTCCAGCCGGGCTGGATGGTGCAATATTACCTGCTGGCGAGATGTGATCCGTTGTTACGGAATCCGCAAGCAATGCCATAACGCGTGCAGAACGGATATCTGCGATATCGTTCAACTTGTCGCCAAGCTCCTGGAAGAACGGAGGATTCTGAATGTACGTGGAGTTCGGGTCCCACTCGTACAATTCGCCTTCCGGTACAGAGATCGCATTCCAACGCTCGTTGGCTGTAAATACGTTCTCATACTTGTTGCGGAACATCTGAGCGTTCAGGGAACTAGCGATGGTATCCTTGATTTCCTCGGAGCTAGGCCAGAGGTCTTTCAGGAATACAGGCTCATTGTTCGTATCATAACCGATTGGATCGGTTTCAAAGTCAATATTCACAGTACCTGCAAGTGCATATGCCACAACGAGTGGTGGCGATGCCAGGTAGTTGGCTTTAACCTGTGCGTGTACACGGCCTTCGAAGTTACGGTTACCGGACAATACAGCCGCTACGGTCATATCGTTCTCAGCAATAGCTTCGCTCACTTCGTCCGGCAGTGGGCCGGAGTTACCGATGCATGTTGCACAACCGTAGCCGGCAACGTTGAATCCGAGTTGGTCGAGATACGTGATCAGACCTGCTTTTTCCAGGTACTCGGTAACAACAAGGGAACCTGGTGTCAGACTGCTTTTCACATATCCTGGTTTGGTCAGACCGCGTTCAACTGCTTTTTTCGCCAGTAGTCCCGCTCCAACCATAACACTTGGATTCGAAGTATTCGTACAACTTGTGATCGCCGCGATCACAACAGCGCCTGCTTTCAGTTCACTGGTGGAACCGTTCGGGTGTTTCACAGGTACGGATTGTTCGATTTTCTCATCGCTCAGACCGTAGCCGCCTTTATCTACAGGTGTGCGAATGATGCTGTTGAAGCTTTCTTTCATTTGTGTCAGCTCGATGCGATCCTGTGGACGTTTTGGTCCGGCAAGACTTGGTACAACAGAGCCGAGATCCAGTTCAATCACATCTGTGAATTCAGGGTCAACGGTGCTGGAAGTACGGAACATGCCTTGAGCTTTGTAATAAGCTTCAACCAACTCTACTTGCTCGTCAGGACGGCCAGTGTTACGCAGATAGTTCAACGTTTCACTATCAACAGGAAGAAACCGATGGTAGCGCCATATTCTGGTGCCATGTTGGCTACTGTTGCACGGTCAGCCAGACCGATGTTGGCAAGACCTGGTCCGTAGAACTCTACGAATTTACCAACAACGCCTTTTTTACGAAGCAATTGGGTAACGGTCAGTGCCAGATCCGTTGCTGTTGCGCCTTCACTCAGGCTGCCTGTCAGTTTGAAACCGATAACGTCCGGTGTAACAAAATAAAGCGGTTGGCCCAGCATACCTGCTTCGGCCTCGATTCCACCAACACCCCAACCAACAACGCCAAGTCCGTTGATCATGGTGGTGTGGGAGTCTGTACCTACGAGGGAATCCGGGAATACAACGGTCTCGCCGTCAACAGTTTTTGTTGCTGCCACGGAAGCCAGATACTCCAGGTTAACCTGGTGAACGATCCCTGTGGATGGTGGAACTGCACGGAAGTTGTTGAATGCCGTTTGCGCCCAACGCAAGAAGCGGTAACGCTCTTCATTACGCTCGAACTCAACTTTGATATTGTAATCAAGTGCATCGTTGGTACCAAAAGCATCAACCATAACGGAGTGGTCGATAACGAGATCGACCGGTACGAGCGGGTTGATCTGTTTTGGATCGCCACCTGCTTTTTTCACAGTATCACGCATTGCAGCGAGGTCAACGACAACCGGTACACCGGTGAAATCCTGCAGAACGATACGTGCAGGGATGAATGGAATTTCCTTGTTATTGTCACGGCCATCTGCCCAGCCGGTCAGTTGTTTTACATGTTCTTCGGTGATGGCACGTCCGTCGAATTGACGAATTGCTGCTTCAAGCAACACTTTAATGGAGAAAGGAAGCCTGGAGAGATCGCCGTGGCCGTTTTCCTGAAGAGCATCGAGACTGTAGTAGCGGTAAGACTTGCCTCCAACCTCAAGACTGCGAGCGGCGGAGAAATGATTCTTTGCTGACATACATGTACCTCCTTGGGATGTGTCGGTGAGATGAAGAAAACGTTCATTTAGGTGAAGAACAGGCCTTCATCGTTCCGTGTTCTTGTTCGTCAGTTTCATCAGATGAAACGTAATTTCATAATCATAACTTTAGTTTTAAGTATACCGTTTTCACCTCCGTACGTAAAGGTCTTTTTGCCTGATCAAGCAAGCTTTTGGACCGATGAAGGCGTTTTCGTGAAGCGAGCAGGAATAAGATATCTTGTGTACCTGTATTTGCCGAATTTCGGATCTCCTCCTGAGCCGTGTACATACAACCGAAGACCCTTTCATATGAATAGTAGGAGTTTATATACGCAATGAAATATTCCAGACAGAACTCATGCCAAAGGGGGACATAGGCTTGGAACGGGAATGGAAGAGTGCCTTATATACTTACGTGAACCAGTACAATCGCTGTGAGATCGACTACCGTCCACAGACCAGCGAACGGATCGTTACCGATCCTGACTTCGTGGTGGAACGGGGAGAGCGTATGGCAAGGCTGGACGAATGGTATCGTAAGCGGCGCGCCGTGCCTCTTCGCAGCGAGACCAGCGCCAAGCTTGTGCGCACGCTTATGGATGGCCAGGAAGAAGCGGTGGTGGATGTACAATTGTACAGCAGACTGTTCTACGAGAAGAGCGGGATCACTCACCGGGAGGACCGGATTGAGCGGGAGCGGTTAACCTTTCTGCGGCAGAGTGGTGGATGGATCATTGGACGGGTCGAGCGAGAAGTGCCGGAGCGTCGCCCTGCTGGGGAAGGACGTCCGTTTCAACAAGCTGATTTTGTACAGGCGATGAATCGGCCGTTGCTGAATCGGGAAGTGCTGGGTCAAGGAAGAAGTTCACGGCAACAGTCATATCGCAGAGATCTGGCAGTTGCCTATGCAGATCGGTGGTGGAATGCGGGGAATCCGGCATTTGAGGAATTTGATGTGGATTGTACCAATTACGTGTCCCAATGTCTCTTTGCAGGGGGCGCACCCATCCACTATACTGGTAGGAGAGAAGCCGGCTGGTGGTATAAAGGGTATGTGAACGGCTCCGAAATGTGGAGTTACAGTTGGGCAGTTTCCAACAGTCTGGAGCGTTATTTGTCAGGCAGCAGCTGGGGTCTGACCGCGACAGAAGTGGAGCGTCCTGAGCAGCTGATGCTCGGCGATGTTATTCTCTACGATTGGGATGGAGATGGACGATTTCAGCACAGCACCGTTGTGACCGCGTTTGATGCGGGCGGCATGCCGCTTGTTAACGCACATACGGTTAGCAGCCGTCACCGATTTTGGGATTACCGGGATTCTTACGCTTGGACGGAGCGGACGGTATACCGGCTTTTTCATATTGCAGATGAGTTTTGATGACGAAAGATTTTCGGGATGCGGTGACGCAGACATTCAGTTCCGTGTAAAATAAGATCAGATAACGCAAGCAGAATAACAAGGGTGTTGAGCATGCAAACATGACAGCATCAGGCACAGATAATCGGAGGGTACACATGAGTATGGATAAATTAAAAGTAGGCGTCGTGTACGGCGGAAAATCAGGCGAGCATGAGGTGTCGCTGCAAACGGCGTTTGCTGTAACAAACGCATTTGATTATGAAAAGTATGAACTGGTTCCTTTTTATATCTCCAAGCAGGGGACGTGGAAAAAGGACCTGTCATGCATGCGCCGTTCGCGCAGATTGAAGATCTGAAGCTGGAGCAATCGGCGGGTGGAACGCAGGATGCGCTGAACGCCCTGTTTGGCCGTTTGTATGGCGGAGCAGAAGCGCTGGACGTGATGTTCCCTCTGCTGCACGGTACGTTTGGAGAGGATGGCACCATTCAGGGCATGTTCGAGATGGCGGATATGCCATATGTAGGTGCAGGTGTACTGGCTTCGGCTGGCGGCATGGACAAAGTGGTCATGAAAAAGCTGTTTGCACAGGCCGGCATTGACCAATGTGCCTTTACGTATTTTAACGCGACACAATGGAAGCAGACAGAGCACGAAATGATCGTACAGGTCGAAGATCAGCTGGGGTATCCTTGTTTTATCAAACCGGCGAATCTGGGCTCCAGTGTGGGCATCTCCAAAGCGCGTAACCGCGATGAGCTGAAGACAGCTGTTGAGTTCGCACTTCGTTATGATACGAAGGTTGTCATTGAGGAGTTTGTTGAAGCCCGCGAAGTTGAGGTCAGCGTCCTCGGCAATGACGAGCCCATGGCTTCCGTTCCAGGTGAGATCGTATCCTCCGGTGAGTATTATGACTATGCAGCCAAGTATATTGATGGTCAATCACAGATGCTGATTCCAGCTCCACTGGACCCAGAGGCCGCAGATCGCATTCGCGAGGCAGCTTTGCAGGCGTTCCGTGCGATTGAAGGTAACGGTATTTCACGTGCCGACTTCTTCATTCGGAAAAATGACGGCGCATTGCTTATTAATGAAGTTAACACCATGCCTGGTTTCACACCATACAGCATGTATCCACTTCTTTGGCGTGAGACAGGTGTATCGTATGCCGAACTGCTGGATCGCATGATTGAGCTGGCACTGGAGCGTTACAACCGCAAGCAGGCACTGAATTACGAGAACGGCGTACAGGCGTAGCCTGCGACCACAAGATCAGGAGGGATATGCATGGGATTTCAGACTGAATTCAATTCCGTATGCAAGTTCAAGAATGAGCAGGAGCTGTTCGAACTGCTTGAATACGGACGCGGCAAAATGGTCAAACAGGGCTTCCGGGTATTTCCTACCGGCCAGAAAGTGATTGCATACACACCGGATAACGTGGCTGTGGCCATCGTCAAGATCGTGGTTTCCATTGCAGAGATCAACTTCCAGGGGCAAGAGGTAACTGAGGTGGAGATGCAACTCATCCGCAAGTTGACTGAGGAAGAATCACGCATTCAGACTGCCCTTGCGGATGAGATGTTCTTTGGGGAGCAAGCACAGGAGTAGTTGTTGACTGTAAGTGCGGGTCGGAAGGACTGATTTGCCAGAATACGATTATGGTCACTCTTTTAGGGTAAAACTTGGTTATATACAGTGACGGTACATCCTGACGGCTGAATATGCCGTGCGGGTTCTCCGCCCTAATAGAGAGGAAGAGATTCATGCTCGTACGCTTTGGTTACGTGGCTATGTCCGTGCTTATAGAGAACGCCTCGCCTTCCCGGACCATGACCATGTCGAGTTTTAACAAAATCGATGACAGGGAAGCAGCGATCCGCAAGCTTGAACGGATTGCAGCCGAGAACCTGCACAATACATTACGTTTGCTCAGGCACAACAAGGGTAGCCATATTCATGTATATCGCTTCTCTTCCAAATTGATTCCACTGGCAACACACGAGGACCTGAAAGACTGGGACCCGTTCCCGGCACTGAAGCAGGACTTTGCGGCCATTGGTGATTTTGTGAAGGAAAATCATATGCGTGTGTCCTTTCATCCGGATCATTTTACCGTACTTAGTACCCCACGCGAGCAAGTTCTGCACAACTCGATTCGCGACCTTCGTCATCATGTTCGGATGCTGGATGCCATGGGACTGAATGCCACTGCCAAGAACAATATACATATTGGTGGTGCATACGGGGACAAGCCTTCGGCGGCGCTTCGTTTTGAAGAAAACTTTTTGAAGCTGGATCGGGACATTCAGGAGCGGCTGACACTCGAAAATGATGACAAAACGTTCAATGCGCCTGAGACACTAGCCGTGTGCCAGCGCTTGGGATTGCCCATGGTGCTGGATATTCATCACCAGTGGGTGAACAACGAAGGAGAACAGCCATGGGATCTGTGGCCTGATATCCTGAAAACCTGGGATTCACCGCTCGCGCAGGCAGATTCACCGGCTGATCAGCCATTGCCACCCAAAATCCATGTCTCCAGTCCAAAGAGTGAGAAGGATCTGCGAGGTCATGCCGATGGTGTGGAGGTAGAGCCTGTGCTCGACTTCTTGCGTCATATCGCGGCAGATACCCCGAGGCTTGACGTGATGATTGAGGCTAAACGCAAGGATGAGGCTCTTGTGCAACTGATGCAGAAGCTGGCATTCTATCACGAAGAGGGTGTGGAGTGGGTGGACGAGTCTACCGTCATCATTCATCCGTAGTGCCAAAAGGGGCCTGGGCAACGAGAAACTTTACGACCTGTGGGGCGTATACTTTTAACAAGTATTTCAACTTTTCGTAGATTGATATAGAAAGTAGAGTGAACGCTTTGAATGAGAAGGAAAAGACACCTTATGTCGTGACAAGCAAAAGCTATACTGCCGTTGCCATTAATGCAGCTTCCAAAGCTGGCGAATGGATCAAAAGCCGTCTTGGGACGGTAGCTGAACTTGGCACCAAATATTCACCCCAAGATCTGGTGACCGAAGTGGATAAAGGAGCGGAGCAGATGATCCGCCGCCTGATTCTCACGCATTTTCCCCACCATGCCATTCTGGGTGAAGAAGGCGTCGAACCGGGACCGGAAGCTTCGGCAAAAGCACTGAAAGAGGCCGAGGAAGAAGAGTTCCTGTGGATTGTTGATCCTGTGGACGGAACGACGAATTTTGTACACGGATTCCCGTTTTATTCGGTGTCCATTGCATTGGCTCACAATGGTGAAGTCATTGTCGGCGTGATCTACGACCCTTCCCGTGATGAAATGTTTGTTGCGGAAAAAGGGAAAGGAGCATATGTTCACGGAAACCGGATGCTTGTATCTGGTGAACAAAAACTGGCTCAGAGCCTGATTGCGGTTGGATTCCCGGCAGACACAACCTTTGCGTTGCCACTGAATATGGCCGCTGTGCAGGCGCTTGCTCCGCAAGTTCGTAACTTGCGTGCAGGCGGATCTGCCGCCCTTCATCTGGCGTATGTTGCCGCAGGACGTCTCAGCGCCTACACCGAAGTTGGATTGAAACCTTGGGATATTGCCGCAGGTGCGCTGCTGGTTGAAGAATCCGGCGGCAAGGTGACCGATACCATTGGAACGCCTTATCAACTGTCTGTGAATCATGTCGTGGCCAGCAATGGCAAAATCCATGATGCACTGACGGATGTGCTGAAGGAAGCGAAAGCTACTGGTCTGGAGTGAGTCTATTCAACTCATCGATGCTTTAATTACTTTTAATTGTACATTAACGGAGGGGACAGAAAGCATCTGAAGAAGCGGAGCGCTCGCCTTTATCACCGGATTTCTACCTTGGAAAAGGGAATCAAAGAAATCTGGGGATAACAGCGATCGGAAGATGGTTCTGTACACGAAGTGAAAGTACAATAGTAATAATTAACGCATGTATGACTTTAATTAAAGGAGCGAAAACAATGGATGAATCCAAAGAACTGGAACGACGGCTCAGTGATATGCTGACGGAAGGGGACATGGAAGAGTCCGGCGACACCGATCAGCGTGAACGCCAGCTGATTCCTCCCAAGTATGAAGTGCGAATCCAGACGGAACGTGATCCAATTGTCGAGGAAACGTTAAAGTACCGGAAGATGGCACGCGAAGTGGATGATCGTTATGATCGGTATCTGGAGCGAGCTACCGGGAACAAAACGACGAGCGACAAGGGTCATTCGAATTCTGAGGACTCGAATAAGCCGCAATCTTAACTACTGAACGTTATAGCTGTGCTTCACGAATAACAGGCTCCCCATCAGGGAGTCTGTTATTTCATGTGTGCTCTCAGCAGAGAGGACAACGCCTACTTTAAAATGATAGAATAGAGTAACACGACTTATATCATTGGAATGACCGATGTACTATATATTAGTGTAATTATAGATTCGCGAGAAGGAGTGTTATCCTGAATGAAGCGTAAACGTATATGGGAAAATACAGCTGCTGGTTTAACGGTAAGCATGTTGGCAGGAATGCTGCTCTTTACATCATCTGCATTGCCTGCACACGCGGCTGACACCAAAACCGGTGTATTGCCAGCAGGTACTAACGAGGCTTCGCTGACTGCGAAGAAAGATGCAGTAGCCGTAACCAAGGAGTTCCGCATCGTCACATTGGGAGATTCCATAACGGTAGGTTATGAGCCCAACACAAAAGAATTGCCTTATGGTTATGTAGAACGTCTCCATGAGCAGGGTTTGCTGCATGGACGTACACAGGTGGACAACTACGGGATTGCCGGATTGAAAACCAGTGGACTGAAAAACTTCACTACTGCAATTAAGGATGGCATAACACTGACTTCTGAAGCCATTCAACCAAGTCTTCCTGATCCAAGAGCGGGACAGATCGGAGCCAATACTGCTGCAATCCGTGAGAGTGTAGCACAGGCCAATCTGGTTGCAATTACCATTGGGGGAAATGATGTATCTGAGCTTCTCGGTACAGCAGACAAACTGAGTGATCAGGAACTGCAAGCGAAGGTAAAAGAATTACTCGCAACATATACAGCCAATGTTAGTGCAGCGATTAATGATATCCATGAAATTAACCCGACAGCTAAAATTGTCATCGCCGACCAGTATCAACCGATGCCAGAAGTAGCAGGCAAGGCACTCTATTCCAAACTGATGGAGGCATCCCAAGGCTTCACACAGACTATTGATGGCATTGCAGCACAATTCACTGCTCAGGGTACCGATGTCAAAGTCGCACACGTGGCCAAGGAGTTTGTTGGCGGTGAAGGCACCATGACTCATATGATCAAAGATCGTGATTTCCACCCGAATCAGTTTGGATATGCGGCCATTGCCGAAGTATTTGCCAAAACGATCTGGGGAGATTACACCAAGTTGACTGCACCTGCCACAGGTGAACCAATGAATATTATCGTGAGTGGCAAAACATTAAATACTCCGTACAAACCGATTATCCGTAACGGCAAAAACTTTGTGGCGATTCAAGACATCGTGAATGCGGTCGGTGCTACTACAGTGTGGGATAACAAGACTTCAACCGCAACCATTACATATGGAGACCGAAAGGTTGCTGTGAAGATTGGTGCCAATGCTGTGAAGGTAAATGGAGCATCGGTTACTGTGGATACACCTGCATTCCTGAATAAGGTAGGCAAGGAGTCCAAAACATATGTACCACTTGCCATGGTAGCTGAAGGTCTTGGCTTTGATGTGCAATATGTAGCGAAGCTGAAAACTGTTTTTGTTAATCCGTAATATACGAATATGAATGGAATGAAGGACAATCTGCTTTTTTATAAAGCAGGTTGTCTTTTTTGCATCTTTCTGAAAATTATCGAGTAAAATGGCCCGTGAAGATGAGAGGGCAAAAAGGATATCGGATGTTTCACTGGCTGACTCAACGGGTTGTCCTTTTTGTTCAGAAGTTGTTCAGAGCGATCCTATAATGTAGCTAGTATAAGAGGAGGAAAAGCCTTATTATTGTGTAAAAATCATAGTTTAGACATATTTGATGGGGTTACATGAAAAATTTACGAGAGAAGAGGAGAAACATGCGCGTTATTAAGAAATTGATGCTAAGCATGATGGCATTCATTCTACTGTGTTTTACTTGGCCAGTTCTGCCCATACATGCGGCGGGACAAATGGTGTTTGAAGGTGTACCTTCAGTTGAAATGCGTCCAGAAACAGAAGGCAACCAACTGGTAAAACCTGATGTAGCGAAGGTCGTTTGTTCAGATCCTACTACCGAAGCAAGTTCACCAAGTTGTCCAGTAATTAAATGGGGCGACCTCACTTATTGGATATACAGCGATAAAGATAATAACTTTGTATTTTATGTTGCAGTGTATAACCAAAAAGGTGCCTTGATTAATCATAAAATCTTCTCAGGCGCTCGCTATATTAAAGAAATCACAGTGGATGGCAGTAGTGAGCGAGTTACCTTAAAAGGGCAAGGTAACCAAATCGTACAAGTGACTTTTGACCAGCTAAAAGAAATTACCTATACCCCGGAGTGGATCTCAGCGTTACTGATAGTAAGGTTGGGATGAATGAAACGGTTAACTTGATTGTAAACATGAGGAGTCCCATAGAGGATTTGGACGGGGATATCGTGTTTAAATCAAGCGGCTCAACGTTGACACAGGTAGAACTTGCTGACGGCAAAGCGGAGTATTCATTAGACTCTTCTACTCTGGGACTCGGTGTGCATACATTTACAGCAGATTATATCCCAAAATTGGGCAGTGAGTTCAAAATGAATACATCCAAGCCGGTTACTATTGAGGTGGCATACAGGGTCAATTTTATGGATGGACAGGGTAACGTTTTTTCGAAAAATATCGTGAGGGATGGTGGACTCGCTCAAGAACCGAACCCAAGCCCAACGCGAGCAGGTCATACCTTTGCAGGATGGTACACAGATCAGACAGATCCAACCACCAAATGGAACTTTGGGAGTAATACGGTGGCGCGAAATATGGCGTTGTTTGCACACTGGACGGTGAACAATTACACCGTAACGTATGATGCGAATTACAGCGGAGCGGGAACCGCGACCACAGAGACAGTGGCTTACGGAGCGAAAGCGAGTGAGCCGAACCCAGCCCCAACGCGAGAAAGCTATACCTTTGCAGGGTGGTACACAGATCCGACCGATCCGGCAACCCCGTGGAACTTTTCGAGTAATACGGTAACAGGAAATATGACGCTGTACGCACATTGGACGGTGAACAATTACACCGTGACGTATGATGCGAATTACAGCGGAGCGGGAACCGCGACCACAGAGACGGTGGCTTACGGAGCGAAAGCGAGTGAGCCAAACCCAGCCCCAACACGAGAAGGCTATACCTTTGCAGGGTGGTACACGGATGCGACAGATCCAGCAACCCAGTGGAACTTTTCGAGTAATACGGTAACGGGAAATATGACGCTGTACGCACATTGGACGGTGAACAATTACACCGTGACGTATGATGCGAATTACAGCGGAGCGGGAACCGCGACCACAGAGACGGTGGCTTACGGAGCGAAAGCGAGTGAGCCGAACCCGGCCCCAACGCGAGCGGGCTACACCTTTGCAGGCTGGTACACGGATGCAACAGATCCAGCAACCCAGTGGAACTTTTCCAGTAATACGGTGGCGGGCAATGTGACGTTGTACGCACATTGGACGGTGAACAATTACACCGTGACGTATGACGCGAATTACAGCGGAGCGGGAACCGCGACCACAGAGACAGTGGCGTACGGAGCGAAAGCGAGTGAGCCAAACCCAGCCCCAACGCGAGCGGGCTACACCTTTGCAGGCTGGTACACGGATGCAACAGATCCAGCAACCCAGTGGAACTTTGCAAGTGATGTGGTCGAGGGGGATGTAACGCTGTACGCACACTGGACAGTCAAAATTACGCCACAGCCACCGACTCCATCGACACCTTCACCTTCTGTTCCATCAGCACCTTCTGTACCGGTGGTTGTCCCTTCCAATGGGGAACAGAGTCAATCCACCGTGCTAATTAACGGTCAGGCAGTATCCACACGCAGAGTAGATGAAACGTTAGCTAATGGTCAGCCTGTCGTTCGGTTGATCTTAACGGCTCAAGGATTAACGAATGTGATGAATACTAACGCTTCGGAAGCAAAGATAGTCATCGACGGGTTAGGGACAGCGGTCAAGCTGGAGATTCCCATGCAGCCGTTACAGGTAAAGGTTAAAGCTGATGCCAATGCTAAACTCCAGATAACAGTGAATGGTAATAGTGTATCTATTCCATTAAATAGTCTGGCTGATCGGCAGTCAGACTCTGCGTTGACCATTTCCATCGTGGAAGGCTCCAAAGAGGCGCAGGCACGTGTAGAACGTGTGGCTCAAACGATGGATGCACGAGTCGTATTGAAACAACCAGTTACGTTGTCTGTTGATATCAATGGGCAAGATACAGAGGATGGTTCGAACGATTACTTGCATAAGTCTATCGTGATCCCTGCTGGGTTTAATCCAGACCAGATCACAGTCGTTAGAATTGATGCGAATGGGCAACTTCATTTCGTACCTGCTGTTTTTACCGCCACACAAGCTGAGATATTGTCTACTCAGGGCGGTGAGTATACGATTATTAGTATGAATAAGGTATTCAACGATGTGCAGCAGCACTGGGCTGGCGAAGACATTCAGCAGATGGCCAACAAGCTGATTGTTGATGGGCGGCCTGATGGAAGCTTTGCACCTGAACAACCGATTACTCGTGCTGAATTCACAGCCATGCTTGTACGTGCCATGGGATTATCCGGAGGTAGCGTAAAAACCGAATTGCCTTCCGCTTTTAATGATGTGGATTCGGAACAATGGTATGCCAATGCACTCATAACGGCAGGAAGTAAGGGGTTGGTTAATGGTTTCGCAGATGGGTCATTCCACCCGGATGGTCAGATTACTCGGGAACAGATGGCTACGATGCTGGATAGGGCATTGAATTTGATGAAGATTCCTAATGACCAACTGACAGGTACCACTCCTTCATTTACAGATGCATCAAATATCTCGAACTGGTCTTCTGACGCCGTAGCTCGACTGGTAGAGACAGGGATCGTTAAGGGAATGAACGGGGAACCTTCGCGCCTCAGGAGAATGCAACGCGAGCACAGAGTACGGTGATGTTAATGAGACTTATGCGCTTTGCTCAACTAATCAATTAATGATTATACAGGTTAATGATTACTTGTGAAAAAATAAAACCCAGGTTTAATTGAGAAAGCAAAAAGCAGTCTGCTCTTTGAATGAGTAGGCTGCTTTTTGCTTTCCCAAGATACATTTACACATGTATACCTTCTTTAGTGACTTAAAATGTTGCATAAATATATCTTGTCAGATGACCAATGGATGTGTAAATATGAAAATAACTTACAATAAACCCACTAACCCATAACACGACAGCACCCTTCGCAAGGCAAAGGAGCGCTTAGGATGAGTAAAATTAAGAACGCTTTCACAACACTACCGATTCATCACAAAACGATTCTTCTCATCGGACTTTTAATGTTAATCAGCTTTACGTTTTATGCGTCCGTACTCCGCTATGTATTCAGTATCTATGACCGACAGATTTATGAGAAATCCTCGCAAGTCCTCAATATGTCTTCAGTAGGCATTGAGAATCAACTGCGTGAAATTTCCAATCTCTCCTTCAAGGTGATGTCGGACGAGCCGCTTCAGCAATATCTGCTCCAACTGAAAAAGGTGGAAACGGGTTACGAGAAAAATGGATTGCGTAAAAAGATTACCAACAGGTTAGTCGCTTACGCGGGTTCAGAAAAATACGTCTATTCCATGCTATTTATCGATAATGATAATAACGTTATGGCCGCAGGCAATCGGGAGGGGATTTCAGAGGCGAAGCAAAAGGAACTGGTTGCACTGGGACAGCAATATTCGGGCTCCAATGCCTGGCATACCAGTGGAGACAAACAGTCCCGACTCTTGTCGGTCCGACAGGTGAAATCTTTTATTGGCGGAGCATTTACTTTGGAAGACCTCGGCACACTGATCATCCGCGTACGGCTGGACCGAATTGTACAGGATCAGATGCAGGAACCGGCTGAGGACTCCCAACTACTCATAACCGATGGAAAAGAAGTGATCTATCCAACAGAATCGTCGGTCAGTGAAGCCGAGATTGAGTCTGAACTGAAGCGCACCCAGCCCTATGGAATTGCCATGTTGGAGCAGGGGAGACACTTTGTAGCTCGTGCCCATTCTTCCTATACGGATTGGACCTATTTGTACACAACCCCGTTTGACCAGATGTTTAAACAGATCCAGTTTGTCAAACAGTTGGTCACGGTGATCTTCATCATGATTTTTCTGGCGGCGCTTATTATTGGAGCGAGATTCTCTCGTAGTATTACCCATCCGATTGCGCAGTTGATCAAAAAGATGCGTAATATCGAAAAAGGAGATCTGGATAAGCTGGAGGAGGCTGCCCTCGGCAATGTTCCGATATCTCCACAGAATGAGGTTGGGCTGCTGCATCGCACATTCAAGATGATGCTTCAACGGATACGTGAACTGATTGATGAGAATTATGCCAAGCAACTGGTGATTCGTGAGACTGAGTTGAAAGCGCTTCAGGCGCAGATTAATCCACATTTTCTATACAACACGCTGGAATCGATTAACTGGCTGGCTAAAGTACAGAAGCAACGACAGATCTCGGAAATGGTTGAGGCTCTCGGATTTTGCTGCGCAGCTCTGTGAATATGTCCGAGAAGTGGATTACGCTGGAAAGAGAGCTGGACATTGTCCGTAGTTACGTGACGATTCAGCGCACGCGTTTTGAGGAAAGACTGGATTTCGACATGGAAATTGCACCGGAGGTAGGAACGGCGCGGATACCGAAGTTAACATTACAGCCTTTGGTGGAGAACGCGATACATTATGCACTCGAACCAAGCATTGACCCTTGCCGGATTCGTATCCGGGCGAGAGCAGATGGAGATAAGGTGATTATTGAAGTCGAGGACGACGGTCCGGGGATGACACCGGAATTCCTGGAAGAACTACACGAAGGACGTATTCAGACAAGAGGACAGGGCATTGGGTTATCTAACATCCAGGAACGAATCAGACTGACCTTCGGCGATGAAGGTGGAATGGTGATGAGCAGCAAGCCCGGATCAGGAACTGTAGTATCGATCAGCATACCTTGGATCAGAGAGGACGATGACGATGTACAAAGTGATGCTCGTAGATGATGAACGTGTCATTCTGGAGGGATTTCCCAAGTGGTCGATTGGGCCGCGGCAGGTACGGAATTAGTGGGTACGGCGAGGAACGGGATCGAAGCATTGGACAAAATTGGGCAGTCGAGACCCGATATTATTATTACGGATATTTCCATGCCAGGTCTGGATGGTCTCGGACTCATAGAGAAGGCATCTGAAGCATACCCGGGAGTACGTTTCATTATGTTATCCGGCTACAAGGAGTTCGAATATGCTCGCAGAGCGATGCAATATGGCGTGAAGCATTATTTGCTCAAACCCTGCAACGAGAATCAGATCCATGATGCATTAACTGAACTGTTGCAGGAACATCAGGATGCTCAGGTGAGGGAGCATGTTGCCGGTGAGATGAAACAGCGATTGCAGCGTGTCCTTCCACATGTGAAGGAGCAATTTCTGCTGGAGTTCATGACCAACCGCACCTATGGGCCGGTTGATCTGGAGTATTATCAGGAGCTGTTTGATCTGGAGCTTGAAGAGAACACAGTTCGGTTACTGCTGTTCCGAATTGTAGATGAACATGATTACAGTCACTTATTTGCGATCAAAAACATAGCCAGTGATCTGCTCCCACATGTCCTGTTAAGCACAACCATTGAAGGCAAACTCCTCATCCTGCTTGCGGATTCAGCCGATTCGGCCGGACTGAAAGAAAGTATTGAAGAGGTTCGTGCTGCATTCACCAGACTATATAAATTGGAAGTGACCGCTGCGCTGAGTGAAGCAGATCGAATGATTCAGTCCCGGCGGTTGTTTCGTGAGGCGTTGCAGTATCTGAACCATCGTTTTTTCATCGGTGAAGGCAAGCTGATTACGAAGAATGATCTGGTACTGGCCGGAGAATGCGACGGCGTACATGTAGAACAGGATGCGGAGCAACTGTGTCAGTTGATCAAATCGGGCAATACCGAGGAAACAGCGGTAGAGGTGGATCGTCTGTTTGATCTATTATCGCGTCAGCAGCTGGAAATTGAAGTGACTCGTTCTTACGTAGTGCAGCTGTACTCGGCGATGGTTCATGTCTGTCCACCTGAGGAGGCAACGGAATTCACCCAGCGTATGGCAGAACTGCCGCATATCGATACGTTATCTGGTTTGAAGTCTTTTGTTGCAAGCAGTGCAGCCCGATTAACTTCCGGTTATTACAAAAACCATATCAGTCGACAGTCTTCTGCCGTGGAGAAGATGATGGATATCGTGGATCGTCATTATGGAGAGGCAGATCTCTCGCTCAATGGAGTCGCCCATCAGATGTTGTATATGAATCCGGATTATCTGGGCAAGATTTTCAAAAAAGTCACAGGCGAGAATTTCTCCAACTACGTAAATCGTCTGCGCATTGAACGCGCATGTGACCATATTCGCAGAGGCGGGGATGTGAAAGTGTTCGAGCTTGCTGAATTGTTCGGATTCGGCGGGAATTCACAATATTTCAGTCAGGTGTTCAAAAAGTGGACCGGTATGACACCTACGGAATTCCGCAGGATCGGCATATAACAATGGACTACCAATCGTGTAATTCATGTCTGGGGAGGACGAACAGCGCCGAGAGGAGGCTGTTGTCCTCCTCTGTTTTTGAACCAACAAGACGGTTTTGTGTATTCAACTCTGGTCGTACATTTGCGAAAATGACATTAACAAGTTTGTGAAAGCGTTATCAGAAATAAAAGGATAACTCGTTCACACAACCATATCAACATAAAAGGGGAGATTGGCATGGTGAAAAAGGCAATATTCCTGATGATGGCTGCATTGCTCGTTTTTACAGCGGCGTGTAGTTCAGGTGGAGGTAGCGAACAGGGATCATCGGATGGATCGGTTACCCTGCGGATCGCTTGGTGGGGTTCGGATGCACGGCATGAATATACACAGAAGGTCATCGACCTGTACAAATCGAAAAACCCGAGTGTCAAAATCGACGTGGAATATGCTTCATTTGATGACTACTGGAAAAAGCTCGCGCCACAAGCAGCTGCAAATCAGTTGCCTGACATCGTTCAGATGGATATTTCCTACATCAGCCAATATGCACAGAATGGTCAGCTTGAGGATCTAGCGCCTTATCTGGGCAATCAGATCAAAGTGGACGATGTGTCCGAGAACGTTATTAGCACAGGTGTAATTAACGGTAAACAATACGGTGTACCTGCCGGTGTTAACGTTCTGGGCTTCCAATATGACCCTGCTTTGCTTAAAAAAGCGGGAGCGGAAGCTATGCCTGAAAATATGACATGGGAATCATACGAAGCACTGGGTAAACAAGCCGCAGAGAAAGGCCTGTATTTGGATGGAGGGGTAGCTCCTGATATCTTCTTCCATTACTTCCTGCGTACCAAAGGACATTCGCTTTACAATGCAGAAGGAACTGGCCTTGGTTATGATGATGACCAATTGTTTGTGGAGTTCTTCGGACTTATGCGCCGCATGATCGAGCAAGGTGCAGCACCTACGCCGGATGTAGCCAACCAAACCAAAGGCATTATTGAGGAATCAGATCTCGTGAAGGAAAAAGGAATCGGCGTATGGCAATGGTCCAACCAGTTCGTAGCCTTGCAACAGGTAGCGAACCGTCCACTCGAAATCGCTCCAATGCCAGGACCGGATATGGAAAAAGGGCTATATATGCAACCAAGTATGTATTGGGGTGTAACGTCCAACTCCAAAGTGAAGGAAGAAGCGGCTAAATTCATTGATTTCTGGGTGAATGACGTGGAAGCCAACAAACTGATCAAAGGTGAGCGTGGTGTGCCAATCTCAGGAGCAATCAAAGAAGCTATCGCACCTGAGCTGAGTGACGCAACGAAACAAGTCTTTGAATTCGTAGCAGCCATGGAGCCAAAAGCTTCACCGATGAGTTCTCCGCCACCGGTTGGTTCACCTGAAGTAATCTCTGCTCTGGCAGATGTGGTTGAAGAGTTGAACTTTGGCAAAATTACACCTGAACAGGCAGCAGAAACATTCCGCAAGAACGCCGAATCTGTACTTGCGAACAATAAATAACAGTTGAATGATGGCTTGCTCGTCCCACTTCAGGGATGGTCGGGAATGCGGCTACTCGCAAATGCGAGGGCCTTTCCCCGTCCAGATGACCGAAGCCAGGATGAGGGAGCAAGCTGATCCATGAAGGAGGTTCGTTCCATTGAGGCAGTATTCGTCGTTACGTAGAAACTTAACTGGATATGCGTTCATAAGCCCGTTTATTATTGGATTCCTGGGCTTCACACTCATCCCCATGTTTGTGTCCTTATATATGTCGTTCACGAGTTATAACTTGTTCACTTCTCCGCGGTGGATTGGGCTTGATAACTACACCAAAATGTTTTTTGATGACCCGAAATATTGGAACTCGGTCAAAGTGACGTTTCTGTATGTATTCATTGGGGTACCGTTAAGGTTGATCTTTGCCCTCTTCGTAGCGATGGTCCTAAACACTGGCTCTCGTATGATTGGAACGTACCGGACGCTGTATTACCTGCCATCCATTATCGGTGGTAGTGTGGCCGTATCCATTATGTGGCGTAACCTCTTCAGTAATGAGGGTGTTATCAACAGTGCTCTAACGGCAATTGGGATCGGGCCTATAAGCTGGTTTGGTGACCCAAATGCGTCTCTGGTTATGCTCATCTCACTGTCTGTGTGGCAGTTTGGTTCGTCCATGCTGATCTTCCTGGCTGGTCTCAAAAATATCCCTACTGAGATGTACGAGGCAGCAGGTGTGGATGGGGCGAATCCTATACGGAAATTTTTCAGCATCACCTTGCCACTGCTTAGCCCGATCGTCCTGTTCAATATGATTATGCAGACGATTGGAGCATTCATGACGTTTGTACCTGCCTATATTATCTCCAAAGGCGAAGGTGGTCCAATGGACGGTACGATGTTGTATTCCCTGTATCTGTTCCGTCAGGCGTTTATGTTTAACAACATGGGTTATGCTTCGGCAATGGCTTGGGTCATGCTCATCATGATTGGTATACTCACGGTAGCTGTCTTCCTGACATCCAAGTATTGGGTGTTCTACGAATCTGAAGGAGGGAAGTAACGATGGTTTGGAGAAATGTAAAATGGCCCGTTTATCACCTGTTCGTTGCAGCTCTTGCCCTCCTGATGCTCTATCCCGTCCTATGGATGCTATTCAGTTCATTCAAGGAAAGCCGTACGATATTCGTCACTGCGGATACCCTGTTTCCTGCGGAGTGGATCTGGAGCAACTATGTGGATGGCTGGAAAGGCACAGCTGGAAGACCGTTTATGGATTACATCACCAACTCACTTGTAATCGTGGTTATTTCCACGATCGGTGCCGTAATATCGTCATCGCTGATCGCTTTTGGTTTTGCCAGACTGAATTTCAAGGGACGCACGTTCTGGTTCTCCTTGATGATGTTAACACTGATGTTGCCACATGACGTGGTATTGGTTCCTCAGTACATCATTTTCACGAAGCTCGGCTGGCTGAATACTATCTTGCCAATCGTTGTACCTACATTCTTCGGAATGCCATTCTTCATCTTCCTGATGGTACAGTTCATTCGAACGATTCCGAAGGAACTGGATGAGGCTGCAACCATCGATGGATGTAACAAGTTTAGATTGTATATCCAGATTATTATGCCGCTGATCAAGTCTTCTCTGGCGACTGCAGCCATCTTCTCCTTCTACTGGAGATGGGAGGATCTGCTCGGTCCGGTATTGTACCTGAACTCGCCTGATAAATACACCGTGTCGATGGCACTGAAAATGTTCCTCGATAGTGAATCTGCTTCCAACTGGGGCGCAATGTTTGCCATGTCCATCGTCAGTCTGGTTCCGGTTGTAGCTGTGTTCTTCATCTTCCAGAAACAAATTGTTCAAGGGATGAGCACCAGCGGATTGAAAGGATAAGCCAGATTACTGTATCTTCGTATCTTCGCCCGAATGAACGTTTACGAAAGTTAACCAAGGAGGTTATCGCTTTTGAATAAAGCTCAGGGTAGTCAGGCCGTTGCCATGGAGGCAGCGGCAGAGGGCCAGGCAGTGTCCGTGACCAGCTGGAAGTTTAACTTTGGACCGGACTCGGGAAGAGTAGATGAGACAGGGGATTATCTGAAAGTAACTGCAACAACCGCATATGAGGAACGCGGAGGATACGGATTCGAGGCAGGATCTCTGGTGTATGAGAAACAACGCATTCGTGATGACGATGTGTCGGATCCCACGAAACAACATCATATCAATCAGGGGCAGACAACCATGTCTGCCCGATTGCGTTCAGGCTTCTGTATTCCGCTCAAAGCATCGTTCATCGTGGATGTTCCCGACGGAACCTACCAAGTATTACTCGTTGCAGGTGATGAATTGGCTGAGACAGTGACCCGCGTGAAAGCTGGTGAGGGTAGACTTGTACTGCCAACCATTCGCACACTTCCCGGACAATACGCAGAGGTTAGATTCTCTGTTGTTGTTCGCGGCGGCAGACTTCGTCTGTCATTCTCCGGTCCTGCACCGAGAATTAATGCTTTGGAGATTACTCTTGCGAATCAGACCATGACTGTATTTCTTGCTGGGGATTCTACCGTAACGGATCAGCCGGAAAGTGGATATCCGTATTGTGGTTGGGGTCAATTATTTCCAGCACAGTTCAAACATGATGTGGCAGTGGATAATCACGCCAAGTCAGGCCGAAGTTCCCGCAGTTTTATTAATGAAGGCAGACTCAGCGCCATTCTGGAGCGAATCAAGCCTGAAGATTTTCTGTTTATTCAATTTGGACATAACGATGAGAAGCCGGACCCTGAACGTGGGACCGACCCATTCACAACATATAAGGAATATTTGAAAAAGTATATCGACGCTGCACGCGAAGCCAAGGCTCGTCCGGTACTCATCACCCCGGTGCATCGTCGCTATTTTGCGGACGATGGCACATTGACCGATACGCATGGCGATTATATCATCGCCGTGCGTGAGTTGGCGGAAGAGGAAGATGTTCCGCTGATCGATCTGGCTGAGCGCAGCCGTCTTCTGTTTGAGCAGGCAGGCGTAGAAGGCACCAAGGACGACTTTATGTGGGTGCTGCCAGGCGAGTATGTGAACTTCCCCTCAGGCGTGGAGGATAACACGCATTTTCAGGAACGCGGCGCCCGCCGCCTTGCCCAGCAGGTGGCAGAAGCCATCCGCGAGTTGCAATTGCAACCGCTGCAGATGTATCTGCGGTAGGTTCATGCCCTTAATAATTAAGCGAGTTAATTAAATAACGAGCCAGCAAAAGTTGCCCAGCGAAAGAGCGAAGGCAATAATCTTTTAAAAAACAGGCGAGCGTAGCAGCGGAGGAGGGCGGAATCGGGTATAGGGAGCGAAGCGTCCGCCTTTGGAGCGGGATTTCCCCTGCTGAGGGGGAATTGAATAGAAATCCCGAGCCAACAGCGGCCCGCAGCCCGATCTGCCCACCGAAGCGACTGCCCCGCAGCTATTCAGGGTTTAAAAGCTGTAGCAAGTTAAACGAAGTAACGAGCCAGCAAAAGTTGCCCAGCGAAAGAACGAAGGCAATAAACTTTTAAAAAACAGGCGAGCGTAGCAGCGGAGGAGGGCGGAATCGGGTAGAGGGAGCGAAGCGTCCGCCTTTGGAGCGGGATTTCCCCTGCTGAGGGGAAATGAATAGAAATCCCGAGCCAACAGCGGCCCACAGCCCGATCCGCCCGCCGAAGCGACTGCCCTGCGAGCTATTCAGGGTTTAAAAGCTGTAGCGAGTTAAACAAAGTAACGAGCCAGCAAAAGTTGCCCAGCGAATAGCGAAGGCAATAATCTTTTAAAAAACAGGCGAGCGTAGCAGCGGAGGAGGGCGGAATCGGGTAGAGGGAGCGAAGCGTCCGCCTTTGGAGCGGGATTTCCCTGCTGAGGGGAAATGAATAGAAATCCCGAGCCAACAGCGGCCCACAGCCCGATCCGCCCGCCGAAGCGACTGCCGCGCGAGCCCACGGATTTTTAACCTAAATTGCAATCGCAAAAAAGGAGGATGTATTTCAATGACACCTGACCAGACAGAATCAGGCACATCTGCCCGTAAGAATGTTTCAGCAGCTACAGGTCACACCTACTGGGTCATTCCAGATGGTTACATTCCCCGGAGAGCCGGGGCACATTGGAGAGTCATGAGAGCATCTGTGTACTGAACACCAGTGCCACGGATGCGGAGCTGCACATCACGATTTACTTTGAAGACAGAGAACCACTCGAAGGTATGGTCGCTGAAGTGCCAGCGAGAAGGACAAAGCATATTCGCACTGCATCGCTACGATCCGGGGAGCAGTCTATTCCACCGGGCGTGCCTTATGCGATTACGGTTTCGAGCAACATCCCGGTTATCGTCCAGTACAGCCGTTTGGACACGACCCAGCCTGAATTGGCTTTGATGAGTGTCATGGCGTATCCATTAGGATAACTTCCCCAATCGACAGCATAGCTGGAGATGGTAAGAAGCCCCGTAACTTTGCATTCAATGCAGGTAAGGGGCTTCTATTTCTTCATTTATTCGCTGTATTTATACGTACTCGCATTTAGGATATCGACGTGAACCTCCACTTTTCCAAGCTTAAAACGTTTGAGTGGATCCGCCCGGTTGTACACTTCCTGTTTCCATAAGGGAAGGTTGTGGCGATATAAGTGTTCCACAAGACCATAGGAATCAATCTTGCGTGACTTGGTTTTTTCGAACGTATCTCGGATTTGGGATTCGATTTGTTTCTCCGCTTCCTGTTCCATGGCATGTGGAGACCGAGGAGCCCCATGATCTTCGGTGATGGAGCTTTTGACCGAGGTAACCAGATCGAATGTGACGCCGTCTCCTTGTTTCCTTGCCTTGATTCTAGTCTTGGGATGACGAAGCATCAGGGTTAGATCAGGAGTCTTCCCACCATTTCCATACACGTACAATGGATATTGATGAACACGCTCATATTTTACGTATCTTGTACCATCTGTGTCTGCTCCTGCAACTCTACCCTGACTTTTGCCATTGGAAATGACATAAAACCCATCCATTCTAACAAGGGGGTGTTTTATCGCCGTTGAACCAGGTCTCGTTTCTCGTTGATACCGAGGGTAAAAGAACGACGGAAGCCGGCTCCCGTAGTCCATCGAGAAGCTGATGGAGCCGGATAGGTTCGAAACCGGAATGCTGTTTGTATAGCCTCATGGGCTCGAATAACTCAATCGTCTGGGCAGATTGGTTCAGCAGCGCAGATGGGGAGAGCACATCCGGAATGTTCTGCTCTGTCGCGTAAATCCAGGGTGTATATCTCAGTTGACCTGAATGCAGCAACGTATTAAATATATCCTCCAGCTTCCCTTCCAGAGCATTTTTCGATAAAACAATGGCTTTAACATGAGTCCAGAGCGTTTGCTGCTGTGACGTTTCATACAGATCATTAATAGCCATGCTGAGCGTTGTACCCTCGCCCCGTCCGATCCAGATATCCCTTGTTTCCCGGGAAGTTGGCGTTTCCTGTTTTGCAATACTGGAGAAGTCAATCAACTGGGCATACGCAATATATTGGTTGTCCACATAGTCTATTCCAATGGCTGTGATGAAGTTAATACTTTGCACCTCTTTGGAATCCCAGCATCCCGTTAGCAGGATCAAGCAACCCGCAATTAGGCCACTCATGGACGTCCATCTGATCATGACCGTTTTCTCCGGCGAGTGGAATCTTGGGTGTGAAGTGCTTCTGGGCGCTTGGTTCTTTTCATCGAAGGGGGCATGGATACGGCCTGAGTGAAGTCTCCAGGAATATAGGGAGATACGGGTGACAGATAGGATACGCCATAACACTCCAACGATACGAGGTGTACCAACAGAGCGAACAGTCCGATCATAAATCCAAATAATCCAAGGATCGAAGAAATAATGAGCATTCCGATACGAATTTGTGCAGTAACCCCGCTGAGCACGGTATTCACGAGAATATAGCTGGAGATGACTGAGATCGCTACCGTAACTATGATGGTGGGCGATGTAATCCCGGCACGAATGGCTGCATCCCCGATGATAAGTCCGCCGACCACGCTGACCGTCTGCCCTAACGCACGTGGTAACCGCCGACCGGCTTCGTTAAATAGCTCGAACATAAAAATCATTAAAAAGGCTTCCAGCGTCACCGGCATGGGCAGGCCCATTCTGGTACCAGCAATTGTAGCCAAGAGAGGTAGCGGAATCTGTTCCACATTGAAACTGGTCAGGCCGATGTAGAAGGCTGGGAAGAAACAGGCAATCAGCAGACCGGAAATACGCAAAATCCGTTCGAAGGTAACTATGAAAAAAGGTGTGCTTTTGTCTTCCGGGGACTTCAACTGATTGAAAAGTGTAGTTGGTGCGATGACCGCCACAGGAGAACCTTCAATGAGAACGGCAAAACGTCCATTTAACAGGGAATCGACGACAAAATCAGGACGTTCAGTATTATCTGTGAGTGGAAAAATACTCCGAATCCCTCCCATGACAGCTCGCTCCATGATTGAGGTACCCAGAATGCCGTCAATCTCAATCTGATCCAGATTGTGTTGTGCTTCTTTCAGAATGTCTGGATTAATAATATCTTTTACATATAGAAGTCCAATGGCAGTTTGGGTACGACCGCCTTTGACATATTTCTCATAACACATCGAAGATGTTTTCATTCGTTTGCGAATAAGGGCCACGTTGGTAGTGAGTTCTTCGGTGAATCCATCGCGCGGGCCTTTGACTGATGTCTCAATAGCCGATTCTTCTGGACTGCGTCCCGGGATATCAGCAATATCCACACTGCAGGACTGCACACCATTACCAAAAATGATCAGTAGTTGTCCACTAAATATCAACATATTAAGCTTGTTAGTATCTGTGAGGTCATCCAACGGATTCAATGTTAATCCCAGTTCTTTAGGATGTGATTCCTCTATGATCAGGGAGTGCTGTTCCAGACGGGGAATAATAAATTGGTTAATTTGTTTACCGTCGACGAGACCGTCGCAATAAAGCAGAATTACGGGCTGATCAGATTCGTCTTTAACAGGAAAGGTCTGAATAACGACATCTGCACATGGATTGAACTGCTCTTTCAAAGAGGCAAGCAGTGTTTCATGGGACGTGGTGTCAATCGCTTGATGCTCCATGATGTTTCCTCCTCTGATGGCGTGAATGGATAAAGGCAACCGTCGTCGCGATAATCGCAAGTCCGCTCAGATACACGAGATTGAACGGAAATATGTATTCGACCAGAAGCTTTTCGAAGGTCATATCATCCAGAGGATACAACATGGTTAGAATAAAGAAGACACCTAACGAGATACAACTGATAAGCCTTCTGGTAGAGCTCTTAATATTCCATATTTCTACTACAATATACATGGCGAGACTAATCCGGGTGAACGAGCCTGCGAGCCACTGGTAGATGGAAAAGAAGTCGGTCTGGGCGATGTACTTGCCCAAGGAGGCAATTCGCCATTCTTCAAAGGCGGGATATCGCATTTTGGCAGCCTCAAAAGGATCGAATTCCACAATCGCCCCGATGAGTGGGCCGACTGTTAGTCCCACAAGAATGATTGCGAGCATCAGATACTGCCATACACGTATACGTTTAGTGAGATGAGGCTGGATATACCAGATGAACAGCAGTTCAAACATGCCTGCAAGACTGTAAATCATGCCATTCAGCACCGGATGCCAGCCATGTTCTAACACAGGCAGGAGACGACTGTAATCCTTGTATTGAGTGTTCACAATTGCAACATAGAAGCCCAGCAGTACCACCAGTGGAAGGATCAATCCTGCCGTAAATGCCAGTGAGCGGATGCCTTTATATGCCCCATAGGCACAGAGAGACATGAGGGCAATACTGGTTACCAGAATTGGCGTTTCTGTCAGGTAATTTGTTTTGGCCCAAGTCGTGGTATCGTGCAGGGTGAAATAGATTACGCTCAGAAAAAAGAGACTGTTCCCAACTCGAAATAACATGCCAATGGGCTTGCCGAGACGGGATGTTAACCATTCATGCAGGGTTTGATGCTGGAGGAAACGAGAGACATAAGCGAGCATTAGCGCAAATATCAGAAATGGTCCGGCTGATAGCAGGACGGAAATCCAAGAATCCCTTTTGGCCGCAGCCAAAAGGGCAGGAATAATCAGAACATGGCTGATCAAGCCAACGGACAACATGATCAACATCATAGCTTGTAAAAAAGAAGGTTGTGTTCGTTTCATGCTGAGGGGTCTCCTTTTCCCGATAGACTGTCCTCAGCAGTGTTAACGGGATTGGAGCGCTTCATACTGTCAGTCAAAATAACGAATACCCATGGCTTCTCTTACCTCTAACATCGTTTCCCGGGCCGCTCTCCAGTCAAAATGCGGGGTTCGGGGAGGATGGCAGCGTATAACTCGTTGAACCGGCGAACCAACTTCATCGCTGTCTCAATATGGGGAATCTGACTTGATCCCGGTGACCAGCCTATGTTTGCGACCGCTCATATTGGTGCCAAGCACACCAGCAATAATCAACAATGCACCAATATAGTGGTAGCTACCCACTGGTTCATGCAGTATCCATGCACCTCCTACGATGGAGATGAGCGTGGACAGATTGCTGAATACACTCATTTGCGAAGCCTCCAGATGGGTCAGGGCATAGCTCGCAAGCAGGGTAGAGATCATGGTGGAGAGGATCGCCAGATAAGCGAGCGCACCCAGATAGGATGTATCTCCAAGCGGTTTGATGTAGTCCATCATGGAACCGCTGGACGCATGTCGGATCAGGGAAGCGGCGTTGAATACAATACAGCCAACCATCAGTGTGACCCATGTTAATTCCATTGGTTTGTACTTCTGGGTTAATGGTCTTGCAAGCACACCATACCCTGCAAAACAGACCGTGGATAACAGCAATAATGCAATGCCCTTCAGGTTACCTATAGACATGCCGCTTCCTTGCATTATGAAAATAAAGACCACTCCAGCAACAGACAGAAGCAGGAACAGCTTCTGCATCGTGGATGTGCGTTCCTTCAGGAAGACTGAAGCGAGAACGAGTGTGAATACAGGGGCCATGGCCTGAATAATACCGGCTTCCGATGAGTTGGAAGATACAAGCCCAAAGGCTTGAAAGGCAAAAAATAAGACGGGAGATAACAGCCCCAGTGGAATGATTCGCCACAGATCACGAAGGCTCAGTCGGATTTTGATCCAGCCAAAAATGACAGGAATGCTAACAACGATCAGCGACAGGGCGAATCGGTGGGCAAGGACATCAATTGGATGTGCAACAGTGACGGTCATTTTAACAAATAAAAAAGATAGACCGATAATAGCTGCGTACAATACAGCTGCGATATAAGCGTATCCCCGAGTGTGTGTTGTGTTCATAAATGCTCCTCCAATACAGTAGTCATAGTGCTTTATCTTTCATTATCCTGAATTATGTCAGGTTTGAGGCATGTGCTGGACTTATTCAATATACTGCCGGGTGCATCGTGCTACAATAGATAAAAGGTTTAACTGTATCGGTACAATTGTGGGAGAGGGATGGGTGCAGTGAAAAAATACGAAGTGATTGCCGAAGCATTAAAGCAATGGATTCAGGAACAGATGCAGCAGCAGGATCGTCGCCAGTGGGCAGATAAGGGCATCCGTCTTCCAGCCGTTCGAGTTGTAGCAGAACAATATCAATGCAGTATAAGTACAGCGATTCGTGCATATGAGTGGCTGGAGCAACGGCATTTGGTGTACGCCATACCTCAATCTGGCTATTATGCCGTACAGAACGGGACAGGTGCTCAGGACATGGACTGGCAGGGAGCGTTGGACTTTGCTTCAGCTGCTCCCGATCCAAGGGTGTTCCCTTATGCAGACTTTCGTCATTGTGTGGATCAGGCGATGGAGAAGAAACAGGCAGAGTTATTTATGTATGGCACGGATCAGGGATTACCTTCGCTTATCATGCTGTTGCAGAAGCAGTTTGCGGATTATCAGGTGTTTGCGAGAACGGAGCAGTTCTTTATCACATCAGGTGTGCAACAGGCACTGGCTGTACTTGCATTGATGCCTTTTCCTAATGGAAAGAGAAAAGTACTGCTTGAACTACCGACCTATCACAATATGCCCTCGCTACTGAGTGGATTAAATGTGCCGATTGCCGGTGTGAGACGTGCCCTGGATGGGCTGGACTGGGCATCGCTTGAACGTCAGTTCGCTGAGGAAGATATCAAGTTTTTCTATGTCATGCCGCGCTTTCACAATCCGATTGGCACATCGTTGACTGTTGCTGAGAAAAAGAAACTGATCCGGCTTGCACAGCGGTACGATGTCTATCTGGTGGAGGACGATTATCTGGCTGATCTGGAGGACAATACGAAACAGGACCCGTTATGGTCCTATGATACCGAAGGCCGGGTCATCTATCTGAAGAGTTACTCCAAAATTTTGTTTCCAGGTCTGCGCATTGGTGTAGCTGTTCTGCCCTCACCACTAATTCAATCTTTTGGGGCTTACAAAAAAATGCTCGATATCGACACTTCCGTTCTGTCTCAAGCTGCGCTGGAGATCTATGTCCACAGCGGAATGTTTGCTCATCACAGGAAAGTGATTCGTAACCGCTATGCTGCCCGGATGCACACGGTGCATGAGCAACTGGACACATATCCAGACTTTGCTCCGTTTATGGACGCTCCTCGAACAGGTGGGGAGCATACCGTATTGCCTTTGGCGGGTGATATGCCGCTTCGTGTTCTGCTGTCCCGGCTTCAAAAGCACGGAGTCATCGTTGATACGACAGAACGGTATTATCCGGAGGGAACATATCAGGCGCATCAGGATCAGATGCTGCGCTTGAACATCTCCAATGTGCCGAAGCAGCGAATCGAGGAAGGGATACAGAAGATCCGGGAGGAAATTTTGAAACTTCAGATCAGGCAGAAATAACGTGAAGAATCGGAGTGTTGTCCGTATATAACAAAAGGCGTCCACACAAGTTGATCACTTGTTGGACGCCTTTTCCATGAATTGTTTTCCACCGACCATACAGCTTGTACGCTATATTGTAGATGGAAATAATCCGTTTTATTCCTGAGCCATCGCCTTGAAGGAAGCTTCTGCGGCTTCCAATGTAGCCTGAACATCCTCGTCTGTATGAGCCGTGGTTAGGAACCAAGCCTCATATTTGGATGGAGCCAAGTTAATGCCACGGTTCAGCATGTGACGGAAGAAGGAAGCGAACAGCTCTCCATCCGTGTCTTGAGCATGATCGTAGTTCGTAACCGGATGGTCACAGAAATGGGTGGAGAATGCACCACGAATCCGGTTGATCGTCAGTGCAATCCCATGACGGTCAGCAGAAGCTTGCAGACCTGCTGTCAGGTCGATAGCAAGGCGTTCCATCTCTTCGTATACACCTGCGCCTTGCAGGACCTCCAGACATGCGATACCAGCCGAGATGGATGCAGGGTTACCAGCCATCGTTCCTGCTTGATAAGCAGGGCCGAGTGGAGCAACCTGCTCCATAACATGTTTGCGTCCGCCGTAAGCACCGATTGGCAGGCCGCCACCAATAATTTTACCAAGAGCCGTCAGATCGGGTTCAATCTCCGCATGATTATCGAGTCCGGCATACGTCTGTGTAGAACCGTAATGGAAACGGAAAGCCGTAATAACCTCGTCATAGATAACCAGTGAGCCGTTGGCCCGTGTCATGGCACAGAGACCTTCCAGGAAGCCAGGCTCCGGCATAACCATACCGAAGTTCCCAACGATCGGTTCAACCATGACTGCGGCAACATCATCACCCCAGCGCTCCAAAGCATCCTTCAGGGCTTCCAGATCATTGTAGGGCACAGTAATGACTTCTTGTGCAATACTGGCTGGAACTCCCGCACTGTCAGGAATTCCGAGCGTGGACGGGCCTGAACCGGCAGCTACAAGCACCAGATCGGAGTGACCATGGTAACATCCGGCGAATTTTACGATCTTGTTACGTTTTGTGTAGGCACGAGCGACCCGAATCGTAGTCATGACCGCCTCCGTACCGGAGTTTACAAAACGAACTTTATCCATGGAAGGAATGGCTTCCTTCAGCATTTTGGCGAGCTTGATCTCAAGTTCAGTCGGGGTACCGTACAGCACACCATTTGCTGCAGCTTCCGTAATGGCCTGCGTAATATGAGGGTGGGCATGTCCTGTAACAATTGGACCGTAAGCGGCCAGATAGTCAATATAACGGTTGTCATCGACATCCCAGAAGTGGGCGCCTTGGGCTTTTTTCATAAATACAGGTGCACCGCCACCAACGGCTTTGAACGAGCGTGATGGGCTGTTAACACCTCCTACAATATGTTCAAGTGCTTCTGCGTATAGAAGTTGGGAACGGGAACGTGATGTATTCATAAGATAACTTCCTTTCGTAATGCAAAATATGATAAAGGTACAAGCTACAGAAAGATATGATGATTTTCTCATAATAGTATAGCCGGGCACAACGAGAGGGCAGCGTAATGGCTGCCCTCTGCATGTTTAGATTACTGAGCCGGTTGCTCTGACTTTTGATCGTCACCACTGGCTGTTTTATCTTCGGTGCTGGTTGTACTATCATCCGTTGTAGCAGGCGGGTGAATAATATCCTGAATATGCTGCTTCAATTTCTCTTCATTGGTAACCGTCAATACTTGCGCACCGCCTGCTGTACGTTCTTCTTTCAGCAGGTTCATTGGCGGGATCTGCTCACTGCCATTCATGCTGCTCTGGTAACCGAGGCCACCCAGTTTCCACATATCGGAGAGTGTCAGATTCGTATCCACATAAGGATTAACCTGTTCCAGAATGGAAGGCAGCTTGGCAATGGTTGTTGTTGACTGCATTTTTGCCGTTACAGCTTTTAGCAATTCACGCTGACGCTCGGAACGAGCGAAATCCGACATCGCATCATGGCGGAAACGAACGTACATGAGGGCTGTTTCGCCATCCAGATGCTGATATCCTTTTTGAGATCAATATCGTATTCGTTATTGTCTGCTTTACTTGTATAGTGCATGTCTTTCTCCACATCAAAATCAACACCGCCAACGGCATCCACCAATTTGATGAATCCCTGGAAATCCGTATACACATAATATTGTACAGGAATGCCGAGCAGGTCGCCGGCAGCTTGCATCGCTGCATTAGGACCATGGGTGATGGCAGTGTTGATCCGTTCTTTGCCATATCCGTCAATATTGACGTAAGTGTCGCGCAGAATGGAGAACAGATTGATTTTTTTGGTAAGTGGGTCGAGCGATACAACCATCATGCTGTCGGAGCGGGGAACTTCACCTTTTTTCAATCCGCGCGCATCGACACCCATAACGAGAATATTTACCGTTTCTGTGCCTTCCCATTTTGGAGGGTCAGGAGTATTTACTTTCTCCACATTCTCGATACCTGCGAATGGTGATTCGTCGCCGTCTTTTGCCAAACCGTCCAACTGATTGAGAATAGAACCGAAATAATATGCCGCTGCTCCTCCGATAATTAACACGAAGGCGGCAAGAGAAATCCATATGGTTCTCTTCGTCTTTCTGGTCATGCTAGCTCTCCTTTGTATTTGAGATGAAATAAAAAAACGAGTTCGAGTATTCAAGTAAGATCTAGTCGAAGCTTTCCGTACACGTCTTTTCCCAACATAAGGGCAGGACGCGGCTCCAGACTATTTTAAAGCTTGCTGAATTTTGACTGATACCATTATAATTTCTTTTTGGGCTACAAGCAATTTCAACAAAATCCAAGTGAGGTATAATCATGCTGGCGATTGATGTCAAAGATTTGCGCAAGTCGTTTAGCGTCCAGAAAAGCCGAGGTGGGCTGAAGGGCGCATTCCAAGACCTGTTTGCACGTCAATACCAGGAGGTATTGGCTGTAAATGATATTTCATTTCAGATTCCGCAGGGCGAAATTTGCGGATATATTGGGGAGAACGGTGCCGGTAAATCAACAACGATCAAGATGTTGACCGGCATTTTGGTGCCTACTTCAGGGCAAATATCGGTTGGTGGATATGTTCCGTATCAGGAACGGGAGAAGTTTGTACAGAATATTGGTGTTGTTTTTGGTCAGCGCAGTCAATTGTGGTGGGATATTGGCGTTATCGAATCCTTCCATTTATTGCGTAAAGTATATCGTGTCGGAGAGGTCGATTTCCGTAAAAGGCTGGATGAACTGGTTGAGCGATTGCAGCTTCAGGACCTGTTAAGCCGTCCGGTGCGGAAGCTCAGTCTTGGTCAGCGTATGCGCTGCGAGTTAGTGGCAGCCTTGTTGCATAATCCGAGTATTGTTTTCCTGGATGAGCCAACTATTGGTTTGGATATTGTGGTGAAGTCGGAAATTCGGGATTTCTTGAAAGATATGAACAAGGAGCATGGAACGACCATCCTGCTCACAACCCACGATTTGCAGGACATTGAGGCCCTGTGTTCCCGGGTGATCATGCTTGATGCGGGCAACATCATCTATGATGGTGGTCTGGATCATCTGAAGTCCCAGTGGGGCAAGGAGCGGGAGATCCGCTTCAAGTTTGGCTCAGCTCACAACATCAGTCAGATGCAGGAATGGACTGCTGCGTTGCCTGTGCGTTGGACAGTAGAGAATGAATTATCCGCATCTGTATGGATTCCGCTGGAACTGAATGTTTCGGATGTACTCGGACGTGTCGTTGGACAGGC
Source organism: Paenibacillus sp. OVF10 (assembly GCA_022836915.1). GTDB lineage: Bacteria > Bacillota > Bacilli > Paenibacillales > Paenibacillaceae > Paenibacillus. The sequence goes on from CP094668.1 coordinate 1,446,119, forward strand.
TGATATTACCGATATTCAGATTATCGAGATCAACACGGATGAGATTGTGCGCAGTATTTACCAATCCGGTTCCGCCGAGCGTCCCGAGATTGTGGGAGCAGGAAAGAAGCGGTGGGTGTATCCTGAGATGAATAGTGCATTTATTGATTTTATGCGCATCCGTTTTCTAACGATGCTGGCATACCGGGTGAATTATTACTCCGGCATTTTGATATATACGCTGAATATCGGCGTGTATTACTTTACCTGGCAAGCCATTTACGGTAGCAGTGGTGAACTCGGCGGTTTCACGGCAGCGCAGATGACCACTTACATCGCTGTATCCTGGATGGCACGTGCTTTTTACTTTAACAACCTGGACCGGGAGATTGCCGCAGATATACGGGATGGCTCCATTGCGATTCAATTCATCAGGCCGATCAATTACGTTATGGTCAAAATGATGCAAGGGCTTGGCGAAGGCATTTTCCGCTTCCTGCTGCTCATGATTCCGGGAATGCTCATCGCTATTCTGCTGTTCCCGGTTGAATTGCCTACGGCGCCATCGGCGTGGATTGGCTTTCTCGTCATGCTGTTCTTCAGTTTCCTCATTAATTCCCAGATTAATGTGATAACCGGACTTGCAGCATTCTTTGTGGAAAACAATGAAGGCATGATGCGTATGAAACGCGTCGTGGTTGATTTGTTCTCTGGTCTAATCATCCCGATCAGCCTGTATCCAGGCTGGATGTCTGCGGTGATGAAAGTATTGCCTTTTCAGGCCATTACGTATCTGCCCGGTTCCGTGTTCACTGGAAGAGTGGAAGGTACCGCCATCTGGAGTGTACTCGGTATTCAGGTGTTCTGGTTTGCCGTACTGCTGCTTCCGATGGTATTGATCTGGCGTAAGGCGCGCAAGCGTCTGTTCGTGCAAGGGGGATAACAGATATGTACTATATGGGTCTGATCTGGGAATATTTGAAGAATTACATGAAAACACGACTCACGTACCGTGCTGATTTCTGGGTGGAGATCCTATCGGATCTGCTGTTCCAGGCAACCAACCTGATCTTTATCTTTGTGGTCTTCCGCCACACGGATAACCTGGGCGGTTGGAGTGAGAGTGAAGTGCTCTTTGTTTATGGATATTTTATGGTGCCCTATGGCATCTTCAGTTGTTTTATCAATCTGTGGGGATTCAGCGAGCGGTACATCGTCAAAGGTGAGATGGATCGGATCCTGACACGCCCTGCACATAACCTGTTCCAGATATTGCTTGAAAATGTGGACCCGCCTGCACTCGTGGGCTCGTTTATCGGCTTGATCATCATGATCTTCAGCGGAGCAGAGATGGGTCTGATGCTGGAGTGGTGGCATATCCCTGCCTTAATTATATTGGCACTCAGCTCAGTCATGATCTATGCAGGCATCTATACCACATTGACTTCACTATCCTTTTATTCGGACGCGCCAACAGGTATCCTGCCGTTGATGTATAACATTCAAGGATATGGACGCTACCCGGTAACGATCTATAACCGTGCCATTCAGGTGCTGTTAACCTGGATCATTCCGTTTGCCTTCGTGGGGATCTATCCCGCAGCATTGTTCCTGGAAAGGTCCGAGATGCATCGTATGGCGCTCCTCACACCTGTGATGGGACTGGTGTTTGGTTCCATGGGCTTGCTTCTTTGGAATTATGGTGTGAAGCGGTATCGCGGAGCAGGTTCATAATAACGCCCTATAGCAATTCATGGGGGAGATTAGGGAGGAACTGACATGACGTTAAATGTAGGCGAATTGGCACCGGATTTTGAACTTCCGTCCAGTACGGGAGAATCGGTAAAGCTTTCGGATTACCGCGGACAGCGGGTACTGCTTTATTTTTACCCCAAGGATATGACTTCGTCCTGTACGCAACAGGCTTGTGATTTCCGGGATCGACATGCTGAATTTGAAGGGCTGAACACAGTCATTCTCGGAATCAGCACCGATCCGATGAAACAACATGACAAGTTTATTGCCAAGTATGGTCTGCCGTTCACATTGTTATCGGATGAAGAGCATGTCGTAGCCGAGCAATACGGGGTATGGCAGCTGAAGAAAATGTATGGCAAGGAGTACATGGGTATGGTTCGCTCCACTTTTCTGATTGATGAAGAGGGAAATTGATCAAGGACTGGTCCAAAGTTCGGGTCAAAGGACATATCGAGGCTGCGCTTGAGGCTTTGAAGACATTGTAATTAATGATTTAGACATGTGAATAAATGCTTCTTAACCGTTTCATCATTAAAGGCTGTGCTTCGCGGAATTTCCGTGAACACAGCCTTTCTAGGTTGGCAAGCGCTTATGATTGGTTGAATTATTCTTGCTCTTGCCAGAACGAAGCCGATGCACGAGCAGTAGGAATAGCGGAATAATAAAGCTTACCGTGATATCCCAATCCACCCAAGCGGGCATAATCGTATTGGTGTAGAAAATGACATTGGGAGAAATCAGTACAGCTAAAGCGAATAATAACATGGCTGATGGCAGGATGAGAGGTTTATATGTCTTTAATCGAAATAGCTGAGCTGTTCCAACGACAAAGGAGAACATGTACAGCAGGCTTTTAAAATAGGTAGCAATTAACCAAGCGGTCGCCATGAACGCCTCAATTCGCTCGAAAAAGTTGCCGATATTAATTTTCTGGGACAGGGTATAGGAGATGTAGATGTCATGCTGGGTCAGAAAGGGGCCAAATATCATCAGTGAAATGAGCAACAGTGTGGTTAGCAACAGCCCTCCACATAAAGTAGCGAGTAACATGTCCCGTTTGATGTGAGGCCCGGACATCACATAAGGAAGAACCATGGTGATCACGATTAGTTCACCAAAGGAAGTGAAAGCCCCTCTAATGACAGACTGCATCAGATGAAGCCAAGGGATGTTCAAGTAAGGCTGTAGATTTGAACTGTCTACTTTGGGCATCAGCCCCAGAAATAATAGAATCATAAATGCAACAACGATTGGAGTCAGCATTTCACTGCTTGCTCCTATTGTATGCAAGCCATGCATAAGCCCCCAGACCAGAGCGCACATAAGGATAATTAGGATGACCCGGATGGGGGTCTGAAGGTAGATCTGTGTGGTCATAAAGTCACCGACTTCACGGATACATATGACAGCGCCTATGGCGAAATAAAATAGATATGCAGCTGCCAAAACAGATCCTGCCCACCGGCCAAGTATTTTTTGGCAGATTTCAATAAGGGAAAGATCAGGATGCGTCTGATGAAGTTTGTATAGCACCCACATGATAAGTATGCCGATCGGTTGACCGATAAGAGAACAGATCCATGCATCCTGTTTACCGGAAGCAGTAACCACGGAGGGATAGAGTAGAATCATGTCCCCAATCATGACGAGAAAGGTAAGGACTGTAAATTGCCTAATGGTGATTTTCTCCTTAATTAACATAGACACCGTTCTCCTTCTCTATATTAGGCATGGATGATATTCATGAATGAACCATTTTTCCATCCACACCAGGCTCCTTCCCCAAAAAAAGCACTCATTCCTGTGAGGCATTGTTTGGAGTAACCGATGATTTTCTGTAAGACTTGAGCAATTGTATCAGCAGAAGACAGCCGGGCAGAATGATCCCCAGTGTGGTATCCCAGTCTACCCAATATGGAACAATGGTGATCACGATAAAAGTAATGCTGGGTGAGATCAAATTGGCTAATCCGAACACAAGTATGGACGCAGGGAGTACCAGTATCTGATACTGCTTAAGCTTGAACAGTTCTGCACAACCAACAATAAAAGCGTATAAGTATATCATCGCTTTGAAGTACGTCGAGATCAGCCAGGAAGAAGCCATAATGGCTTCAATACGTTCAAAAAGCTCCCAATACTGATTTTCTGGGACAAAACAAAAGAAGCATATATGTTATGTTGCGTAAGAAAGGCACCCAAGACCAGCAGCGATATGGTAACGAGCGTTGCCAATACCAAGCTGCCTAAACCAGCTGCAATAATTACGTCCCGTGTTCGATGAGCCTGCTTGGCAACATAGGGCAGTATCATCATGATGGGAACGACTTCACCGATCGGATATATAATGCTTACCAGAATGCCTTGCGAGATAGAGACAACACTCGTATCACTTACTGGCTTCAAATTTCTAGTATCAATCTGAGGAAGCAGGCAGACTGCAAGGACGACAATAAACACAATAACGACGGGCATCAGTAGTTCACTACTTCGCCCCATCGTCTCTAATCCGTGAGACACTCCCCAGGCGATCACGATGACGAACATCAGAATCATGATGCGAATGGGAGTGTACGGGAAGATTTGAGTGGTCATGAAATCGCCGACTTCTCTCGTATGCGTGGAAGCACCAATAATGAAAAAGAACAGGTAGAGGCAGGAAAAGAAAGTACCTGGCCAGAACCCTAGAATGCTTCGTGCCATCTGCACCAGATTTTTTCTGGGTGCATGCTACATAGCTTCAGGATCATGGCCATCAGTGCCATCCCCAGAGGAACGCCTATAAAAGCACAAATCCAGGAGTCTTGTTTGGCATAGGACGTGATGACCGAGGGGTAGATCAGCATCATATCCCCGACCACCATCATAAAGATGAGAGTGGTCAATTGTCTTGTTCCAAGGCGCCCCTGTTCCAGCATAATGGTCCTCTCCTTTTTCTAGGTTCCTGTCAGATGTGCCAAGAATTGATTAACAGGTTCATAGATCCACATGATGATATAGAGCGGACTGGGGAAATCCCACAGGTTGGCTGCAATCACACTGAACCCTGTGGCTATGACGAGCATTCCGCTGCACACAGCTGTTTCCCTCCATTCCTTGCGGCGGATGAGACCTGGAAGATCAACCAAGCCTACGAGGCCCCCTATGACAATGACAGTAATTGTAATCAACATCCGGTCTCACTCCTTCAAATCCTCCTTGAATGAATCATCCAGTGTACCCACACGTTTGATCTGTACATTGGCTTCATACTTAACATCCAGATTCTCAAAATATTGATCCCAATCCTTTTCAATCTTTTGAAAAATTTAGGATCGGCATGATACACTTCCTGACCGAATCCAAAAATGTCAATATGGAACTTTCGCCGCACTGAATTCACCGATTTTTCCATCAGTTCTATCAGTCGCTCCTCACTGTCCTTTTCCAACTCTTTGAGCGTTTTCATCGAACCAATTCTGATTCCGCACTCTACTGCACCAATGGAAGACACATTTTTGAGTTTGATGTGAATCACAGGCTGGTCGTTAATGACCTTTGCTTTTCGTTGGGTCTTGGTGCGGAGAGCTTTGAAAGTCACTTTTCCTCCCTTTCGGCAAGGCAGGTGACTGATAGTAGACACCACATTGTCACGGATGTAGTTGTATCCTTTCGATTCATCTTCCGTTAACCAGCCGATCAGTTTGTCCTTTTTGAAGATGCTTAATCCCGTAGAATTCAGATTGGCCGGAGATTTGATTGTCGCTATATTATCTTTGCTTCCGCTTATCGCTGAACTGCCAACAACCTCTACTCCGGTGATGACAGGCTGTATTCCGGGAGTTAGCATGTATTCCATTAACTGATCACCAGTTACCGTAGTAGTGGGAGACCAGGTTTTGGCAGATACGTCCAGAGAATTAAACATCTTCTCCGCAGGGATATTCTCAAGTGGGGTAAGCACGTTCAGTACTTTGGAAGCCGTTGTATTTCGTGCAACCATGACGTAATAATCGGGACGGACAGTAGGTTCTCGCATTAACGCTTCCATAACATCGTAGATGCCCTCTTTGCGTGCATATTCTTCTCCGAACACCAGTACACGGATATGTGCCATGAATATGCGGCGTGGGCTTGTCTCGGTCAGCTTTTGAATTGCTTCAAACAGCGTGGACGCGGACGCTTCGTACAGCGTGACAGGTGTACCATTCCCTCCCCTGATTTGGAGGATACTTCATTCGGCACGACGACCTGAGCACTCACTTTAATCAAATCGCCATCCTTGTCTACACCAAGACCCAGCATAATGCCAAGTTCATTCAATTCCTGGCGATCCCAGCATCCGGTAAGGAGAGGGAGCAGGAATACAATGCATACAATTAATCGGAAGCACTTGTTCATACGTTGTTCTCCTTACCGAATTAACGCTTCATTTTTTTGCTGGCTTGTCGGATTTTGTTCGGGGTACCCGTAGAGAATGGACGTGTTTTCATATGGGACCAGGGTACACGAAACAGCGTATCTTTCAGATCTTTCTGAATTAGAGGTGCAAAGGGGACATATACGGTACGCCAAAAGAACGCAAGCTGCACAGGTGTGTAACCGTAATGAGCAGAACAATTAGAATACCGTAGAAACCAAAAGCTGCCGCGAGTATCATCAATACAAATCGCAAAATTCGGACAGAGATAGAAAGTCCATTCTCTGGAATGACATAACTGGATATGGCCGTTATGGAAACGATAATAACCATTGCGGCGGAGACAACTCCTGCATCTACGGCTGCTTGGCCAATCACCAGTGTTCCGACAATGGAAACGGCCTGACCGACCGTTTTCGGAATACGTATACCTGCTTCTCGCAAAATTTCATAGGTCAGTTCCATCAGTATGGCTTCAATGAATGCGGGAAAAGGAACGCCTTCACGTTGAGCTGCCAGACTAATGAGCATATTGGTGGGCAACATTTCCTGGTGAAAGGTGGTAATGGCAATATAGAAGGATGGAGCTAGTAAAGCGATAAAAAAGGACAGATAACGAATCAAGCGAATCAATGTGCTGATATCGGCCCGTTGATAGTAATCCTCCGGCGATTGGAAGAAATGCACGAACAAAGCTGGAACCAGCAGCACAAAAGGCGTACCGTCCACGATGATGGCTACTCTGCCCTCAAGCAAAGCAGCACAAACCGTATCTGGACGTTCACTATTGTAAACCGTGGGGAATAACGTTCTGGTTTCGTCTTGTACAAGTTCCTCGATATATCCACTCTCAAGGATACTGTCGATATCGATCTCATCGAGTCTTCGACGCAGTTCTTTTACAGTCTCCTGATCCACGATATGTTCCAGATAGAGCACAGCAACTCGGGTTTTGGTAACCCGACCTATTTCTCTTTCTTCGATCCAAAGATGAGGATTACGGATTCGTTTGCGGATCAATGATGTGTTGGTACGCAGGTTTTCGTTGAAGCCTTCCATAGGTCCCCGAACGACGGTTTGGGAGACAGGTTCTCCAACGGATCGATCTTCCCAGCCTGCTGCACCAATCTTCATTCCTCGTTCAGATCCTTCAAGCAGTAAGATAGCTGATCCCGAAAGAAGTGCATTCATTACTTCATCCATATCATCGACCAGCAATACATCACTGGCGATCAGGATATCATTCTGGAGGTAGCTGAGATGTTCATCGTCTGCAGAGAATTCAGGGAGATCACGCTTTTGCAATAATGATTCCATGATGGAGTGATTCAGAATCTGCACATCCACTAATCCATCAATGTACAACATGACTGCAGGCCATTTATGTAAACACTGGAGAGGGCGCATCATCAAGTCGTTGCTGTTCCCCATCACTTGCTTGCAGTATTCCATATTTTCGCTTAGATCCGGAGAGATTTGCCTCTGATCTTGGCGTTCCAGCGACGATTCACTCATGCTTTCACCTCCCTATACACCCTATATTTTCAAGTTAGTATGACCTGGATGAATTCGGATTATCACAAAAAAAGGAGCCGCGATTATTCGCAACTCCTTGCCTGCTTATTATAGATGGACTTTTGTCCGCATTTACTTTTGTCTTTGTCGAACAGGGGCTGGCTTGGATACGGTGGATCTTGCTGCCCATGCTTTGCGGTAACGATAGAGCACGGCTACGATGAGCAATAGGCCGATTCCTCCCACGATATATGCTGCATATTGATGAGCCAGATGGAATACGGCGTTCCACTGAGGACCAAATATTTTGCCAATGCCCAGAAACAGTACAACCCAGAACAGTGCGCCTGAATAGGCGTAGAGAGCGAATTTGCGAAAGGGAACAGCGGCTATGCCCGCAAAATATCCGGTGAAATGCCTTACACCCGGAATGAAATAACCGATGAAGATTAAGGCATTACCATACTTGGCGAACCACTTTTGCGTTTTATCGAGCTTGTCCTGCTTCAGCAGAAACCATTTTCCGTATCGTGTTATAAAGGGCAGTCCTGCTTTGGCTCCAATAAAATAAGTGATTGTCATGCCAATCGTTGTTCCCAGAAAAGCCAGTATGGTGAGGATTCCGAAGTCGAGATGCCCCTTGTAGGAGAGAAACCCTGCGTAAGCCATCGTTGTTTCACCAGGAAAGGGAAGTGCGATGAATTCAAGCAACAAGCCAAAAAACAATACGCTGTATCCGTAGGACCCAAACAGATGTTGGATCTTTTCAAGCAATTCCAATAGATTTCACTCTCCTGAATACGGGGTGGGAGCATGAATACTCTCCAAGGTGTTTTAATGTGTTCTGCCTGTCCATTATGCTACCTAATCTGAAGCGAAGAATCAATCAGGCTAGATAGCAAATTGTGAAAAAATATTAAACAAAATCACGTCTTTTTTCAATGTAGCCTCCATATAATTCTAACAAATCTGCTGAAGTCTATCAGCAAATTACTAGAGACGGTGGAGGTCGATTCGTAAATGGTACAGAGACCGGAATTCAGAATCAAGGAAATAGGGGAAACTCTGCAACAACCATATATACGTTTTTATCTGGACAATGGTATGTCATTCTCGTGCGAATTGCGATATTGCTATGTGCATTCGCTGTATATGCGGGCACGGCTTATGCATCTTCTGCTTCCGGCTCAGGTGATCCGATCCCGGGAGATAAGAATACTCAAGACAAGGTAGTCTATCTGAGTTTTGACGATGGACCGGGTAACCATACCCGTGAAGTATTGGATATTTTGCGCAAGGAGAAGGTTTTGGCTACATTTTTTGTGCTGGGTGAGCAGGCAGAGCGGTATCCCGAGTTAATCCGGGGGCTTGTGGAAGATGGACATGCTTTGGGCAATCATACGTTCAATCATCAATACGAACAGCTGTACAGTGATTTTAAAGTGTTCTGGAAACAGATCAAGCAGACAGAGGAAGTGCTGGAGCGGATAACCGGTTTCCGTCCAAATCTGGTGCGAGCACCAGGCGGTACCTACGGGCATTTTGACCAGAGTTATTTTGATTTGCTGCATTTGGGTGGATACACCGTCATGGACTGGAACGTCGATAGTGGCGATTCCAAGCGTAAAGGTGTTCCGGCCAAAGAGATCCTCAGCAATTCGACCAAAGTACCTGCGGGAGCACGTTCGGTCATTGTCCTGATGCATGACGGTGGTGCACATGCTGAAACGGTAAAAGCACTTCCGGGTATTATCAAATATTATCGTGATCATGGATATCGTTTTGACACCATAAAAAGTACGGATCAACCAGTTCAATTCCGTGTACATCCAGATGGTAAGTATAAGGCCCGCAAGGCGCCGGGAAAGGCCTGGATCGCAGAGCATGTAGAAGCAAATGCGACGTTGTGGCTCGCAACCAAGAAGCTGAAGGTAGAGGTGGGATTAGCCGCGGCTACCTTGCAACCGGGCGAGTTCCGCATGGAGGGGCAGCGAATCATGGTGCCTTTGCGTACTTTCATGAAAAAATTCGGGGGCAGCACTCGCTGGGACTCTGAAACAAGGACAGCCATAGCAGTATGGAAGGAAAGAACGATTCATGCAGACAGTGTGAGCGGAACACTGACAACAACAGGGGCAATTGAAACGGGGGCAGTACAGAGTAAGGGTGGAACCATCTGGGTTCCGTTACGTGAGTTACTGGAGCAGATGGGGTTGAGGGTGAATTCCTTAACCAGTAATGAAGCAGAGTGGACGGTAAAGGCGGGCACTTCCAGATCCATTTCGGCAATGAACAGTATATTTAAGTATAAAATGATCTGAAGAAAGTCATTCTTGCAGGACTATTCTCTCTACTTCCGGGCAACACTGAATCATAGATTACTATGGTTCAGGAATGCTGATGAACGGAAGGAGATCAGAAGAAATGTCTTATATTCGAATGGAACATGAACATGCTGTTGAATTGTTAAACAGGGTCATGAAGCGTGTTGAGAGTGTGATTATTGGCAAAAAAACAGAGATTCGTTATGTCCTCACTGCCATGCTCAGTGGAGGTCATGTACTTCTGGAAGATGTGCCAGGTACCGGGAAAACGATGCTGGTTCGTGCCGTTGCTTCTGCACTGGACTGCTCCATGGGCCGGATTCAATTCACGTCCGATGTCATGCCGGCAGATGTTACGGGCACTTCAATCTATCATCCACATACAGCTGAATTCAAGTTTCGGCCCGGACCTGTCATGTCCAACATTGTCCTGGCTGATGAAATAAATCGCGCTTCACCACGCACTCAGTCTGCCCTGCTGGAGGCAATGGAGGAACGACGTATTACGGTTGATGGCACAACCTATGCCTTGCCACGCCCGTTCTTTCTGCTGGCGACACAGAATCCGTTACAGTTCGAGGGTACGTACCGTCTGCCTGAAGCGCAGCTGGATCGATTTATGATGAGAATTGGACTGGGGTATCCCGATCCGGAACAGGAATTGGAATTGTTAACCCGCATGCAAGGTAGAGAAGCGCTTGATGAACTTCGCCCTGTCCTGCTTGCTGAAGAAGTCGTAGCCATGCAGCGTGAAGTCAAACAAGTACATGTTGATCCGGTCGTCAAACAGTATCTGGTGGCTGTTGCTGTAGCCTCTCGCAGCCTTCCGGCGGTCAGATTGGGCATCAGTCCGCGTGGAACACTGGCCTGGATGGCTGCGGCACAGTCATTTGCCTATCTTCAAGGACGCAGTTATGTCATTCCGGATGATGTGAAAGAGGTGGCTGTGCCTGTCCTTTCCCACCGTATTCAATTGAAGGCCCAGAACAGAGCGGAGGTTTGGGGGCAAGTTCAAGTCATTGAAGAAGCCTTATCATCGGTCCCGGTACCTGTACAGATGGCATCACAGGGAAGGGGACGGAGGCAATGACTGCGCTGGGACAACGGATTGTGAGTGCTGTCTTGGTGGTGGCTTTTGCTTCCTTGTATCAGTGGCATGGGGGCAAAGCGGCGTTGTTTCTTTCCGTTATAGCTTTCTTGATGTTCACAGGAGGCCTGCTTCTCCATTGGTTCAGACCACGGCGTATTCACATCCGTCGGAAAATACACACGAACCGGATTGAGGCGGGCGAGCAGGTACGGGTTCTGGTGGAACTGGAATTCAATTGCCGTATTCCATTGTTATGGATCGTTCTGTGTGAGAACACACCTGCAGGTGTTCATCGCAAATTGATTTTCCCGGGAACACGGCGACAATTTTCCTATCAATATGAATGTTCTGGGTTACGCAGAGGAGTCTACAGATGGGATACGGGCAGATTGTACTGGGGGGATATGTTTGGCTGGAATACCCTCTCCGCAGAGACCGAAGGAGGTACACCCCTGATTGTTGTTCCTCAAGCAACGGCTTGGGGAAGGCTGATTCGGTAGAATTCGCAGCGATGATCGAAGGGACTCTGTCGGAGCGAAGAAATAGCCAGGGAAACCGTAGCCCTGAGTTCCGTGAATATCAACAGGGTGACCCACTGGGACGAGTTCATTGGAAAAGTACAGCCAAAACGGGTAAACTTCAGACCTTTCTGCCTGATACCACGGATCTTGCCTCGCTCGGCATCCTTGTGTATGAAGGCGCGTCGGGTTATGACGTAATTCAGCGGGAGAACATGGATGCACCTGCTTTTGAACAAGTGGTCCGTGCAGCTGCCCGCTGGATTCATACCGCTGAGCGGGATGACATTCCTTATCATCTGTGGATGGAAGGCGGCGATAAGAGCTATGATGCACAAGATCAATGGCAACATGGGCCGTTCCATGCAGATGATGAGAATCATGGACTGGACAAGTTAGCGGGGGCACGAATATCCAAAGCACAATCAGGCTCTGTTTCACTCCGAACGGAGATGCTGGATGGACTGACGAGTGGGTCGCGAATTGTGGTTCTCACAGGTAAGATGGATCAGGTTCTGGCCGAATGGATCTTAACTGCAATCGGGTCGGGTTATCGTGTAGAGGTGCAATTGACTGAAGCAAACCAGGACCAATTAGGATCAACGGATAGATGGATGAATGGATTGAGATATGACAGCTTAAGTTTGGAGCGGCTTCGTCACAGCGGGGTGCCGATCCATTCGGTTACAGACGTTGCGTTATCTTCATTGGGAAAGGTGGAGGTAACGGATGTGGGAGCGTAATGGTAACCAGCAACCCAATTCCACTGTGGCCGACTTAGAGTCAACGGCCCGTATGAGAATAGAATCGGCCCATTCTGTGTATAAAGCTGTGAACCAGAATTCTGTGACAGACATAAAGGATGAGGGATATGTTATCGTACCTGTCCTGTACAAAATTTTTATTTCGGCCATTTTACTTATACTGTCTCTGGAGTGGATATATCCGGTTACATCATCAGATCAGCAGGGCAGTGAACGGTTCTTGTCCGTAATGGCGGGATTAACGGGAGCATTGTTGCTCGCGGGGTTAATTCGTACAGGATGGATCACCGGAGTACTAATCCGATTATTCATTGCACTGGCTGCGCTATGTCTGATGTACGGAGGAAGTGAACCTGTCCGTTGGGCGGTCGCTTATCCGGGAATATTTTCAGCGGATATGGACACTTTTATAAATAACTGGCGATTTCACTCGATTAGTACAGAAACGAGAGGTTTGTTCATGATGTGCGGCTGGAGCATGCTCATGGCTTCTGTGCATTCCCTCGTATTGTTACGTCGAAGCGTTATGCTGTTTGGCAGTGCAACGCTGCTCTATTTGCTTCTGCTCGAATCCTTTGCGGGGCTGGATGTGTATGCTTCCGTAATACGGTCTGTCCTATGGACTTTTCTTATTCAGGCTCTGCTTCAGCTACTACGTCTTAATGGAGGAGTCACGACTCCGAGTTATCGCGGCAGCCCCTATGGCCGTTGGAGTGCCGTAACTATCGTTGTTTCGGCAGGTATGGTGCTTCTCTCCGCGTTACCTGGCCAGTTTGCTTCCATCCCTCAACCGGAACGCATATCTCTGGAACAGATGGGTGAACGCATAGCTCGATGGGCAGGTTATACACAGCACAGTAGTATCCCTGCTGCAACGGCAGTCACGGGATATAGCACAGCGGACGCGCCTATGGGAGCACCGTTGGTGCAGGGGAATTCCATCTTTTTTATAGCGAAGAGTCCAAAAGTGACGTATTGGCGAGGGAGACCCGTTCATATTATAACGGTAGTACTTGGAGTGACCCGGGTCAAAGCTTCGAAACGGCAAGTCCATCCGGAATGCTGCGTGCTGATGGTTGGGAGAATCCAACCTATTGGAGTCGCATTCGCCAAACCGTTACGATGCAGCGAGAGTGGAAAGGACCAAATCCACTCTTTACCGGGGGCATACCGGTCAACGTATCGTTCCAGGATAAGAACAAGGATAATCAGGAAAACATGTTTTCTTTGCTGTCTAATCGCGATTCGGCAACATTGTGGCTCGCGAGCTCAGGGGACGATAAGATAGTTAAAAATTATTCGGCAGACGTCATGGTTCCTGTCGCAACAGCTGAACAGTTACGTCTGCTTGAGGAAACGAATAAAGGGAAAGATCCGGCAGCCATTCGGAGGACCTATCTGCAATTGCCTGCATCACTCCCTGGTCGAGTGCAGACGCTTGCCAAGGAAATCATTCAAGGCAGTGAGACCCGTTATGACGCTGTGCAAGCCGTAAAGACTTATCTGGCTGCTCATGCCGAGTATACGTTGGATACACGTATGCCACCGCGAGGAACAGATTTTGTGGACGATTTTCTATTCGTCACCCGGCAGGGGTATTGCAATCATTTCTCCACAGCTATGATTGTGTTACTTCGTTCGGAAGGCATCCCCGCACGCTGGGTTAAAGGTTTTGGGTCTGGAATGGCTGACCCGGATGTGCCCAGTCAGTATGTGATTTCACAGGGAGATGCACATTCCTGGGTAGAGGTGTATTTTCCGGGTGCAGGCTGGATGCCGTTTGAGGCCACGCCAGGCTTCACCATGGCGCAAGGCGCGGGCGAAGATGTCTCAGCGCTCGCCGGGCCGCAGCCTGTTGCGGAGAATCCGCCGAATATGAGCGGCGGATTGGCTAACGCGGGCGCATGGCTGCTCGCCCGCGCACGGCCATTGCCGCGGAGCCATGGCTCGCGGCAGCCCTTGTGGCAGCGGCCCTTCTGGGCGCCGCTGCTCTGGTCCGCATGCGGCGGCTACGCCCCGCGCTGCGGATCAGGCTGCTGCTGGCGTGGCCACGCAGCAGCTTTCCAGACCGCGAGCGGCTGCTGGGTGCCGCCGCTCCGGTCTGGGCCGCGCTCGCGCGCCGGTACGGCCCGCGGCCGCCGGGTATGACGCTGCGTGAATATGCAGCGTCACCGGCTTGGCCGCAGGCGCGGACGGCGCGGACATCGCGCGGTTTGCAGCCGACTGGGAACGGCTGCTGTACGGGCCAGATCGTCCGCTGCGCGCGGACAGTCTGGACTTCCTGCGCCGGGCACTTCGTTTGGCCCGGCGGTTGCAGACGTTGTAACACAAGTATGTTACAACAAGGACGCCACACAACCTGCCGTGATTTAACTCTCGCGATACTCTCCCCGAGACAGTTTGGCAGGTTGTTGACGGATGATGATCACCACGGGCACATCTATTCTATGTTTACTGTGCAGCATTTGGTTTATCGCTGCATGCCATACATAAGACGCCTTTCGCGCTGTGCTGCGAACGAGGCGTCTTTCCACGATCATACACTTGAACCAGCATCTTGCTGCCAAGCTTTTCTATTCGAAATTTCATATTTAGAGGCAATTGGTAATCCTGTTTTGATATGTCGAAAAAGGAGTTTCGCCTTTCCTTGACGGTATGTTTTGTCGTTGCGTATAATTAGTTTCATTGAATTGAGGGAGGCACGGTTATGAATAAGCAGAATGAGATTGTGGTTGTCCTTGACTTTGGGGGCCAATACAACCAGTTAATCGCCAGAAGAATCCGGGATCTTGGCGTATACAGCGAGCTTTTGCCGTATAACACACCGGCGGAGAAGATCGCAGAAATGGCACCAAAAGGAATCGTATTTTCAGGTGGGCCGTCCAGCGTATACGCTGAGAATGCTCCACACGTGGACCCAGGTGTTTATGACCTGGGCTTGCCAATCTTCGGTATCTGCTACGGAATGCAGCTTATGGCCCAACAGCTCGAAGGTAAAGTAGAACGTTCCGAGAAGCGAGAGTACGGTAAAGCAGACCTTGAGTTTGCTGCTGGATCTACACTGGCAAAAGGCATTGAAGGCGAACATACGGTATGGATGAGTCACGGTGACCACGTGGTTACACTTCCTCCAGGATTCAAACTGGATGCAGGCACGGAAAGTGCGCCAATCGCTGCCATGAGTAACGATGAGCGCAAATTGTATGCTGTTCAGTTCCATCCGGAGGTACGTCACTCTGTTCGCGGTAACGACATGATTCGTAACTTCCTGTTCGAAATCTGTGGATGCGAAGGCAACTGGACGATGGAGACATTCATCGATGATACCATCAAAGACATTCGTGAAAAAGTTGGCGACAGTAAAGTACTATGTGCGCTTAGCGGCGGTGTAGATTCTTCCGTTGTAGCTGCATTGCTTCACAAAGCCATTGGTGATCAACTGACTTGTATGTTTATCGACCACGGTCTACTGCGCAAAGGCGAAGCTGAAAGTGTAATGGAGACATTTGTCGGCAAATTCGACATGAAAGTGGTCAAAATTGATGCACAGGAGCGCTTTATGTCCAAACTGGCTGGCGTGGATGATCCAGAACAAAAACGTAAAATCATCGGTAACGAGTTTATTTACGTATTTGACGAAGAGTCCAAGCAGTTCGATGATTTTGCATTCCTGGCGCAAGGTACACTGTACACGGACATCGTGGAAAGTGGTACAGCGACTGCACAGACCATCAAATCTCACCACAACGTGGGCGGTCTGCCTGAAGACATGAACTTCAAACTGATCGAACCGCTGAGCACGCTGTTCAAGGATGAAGTACGTAAAGTGGGTACCGAGTGTGGCCTGCCGGACGAAATTGTTCATCGTCAGCCGTTCCCTGGTCCGGGTCTTGCGATCCGTGTTCTTGGTGAGGTTACTGAAGAGAAACTTAAAATTGTTCGTGATTCAGACTACATCCTGCGTGAAGAGATTGCCAAAGCCGGTCTCGACCGTGAAATCTGGCAGTACTTCACAGCCCTGCCTAACATGAAGAGTGTCGGCGTTATGGGTGATGCGCGTACGTATTCCTACACTGTAGGTATCCGTGCTGTAACATCCATCGACGGTATGACTGCGGACTGGGCACGTATCCCTTGGGATGTGCTGGAGAAAATCTCCGTACGGATTGTTAACGAAGTTGATAACGTAAACCGTATCGTCTATGACGTAACATCCAAACCACCTGCAACGATCGAGTGGGAATAGGGTATAGACTCTTAACGATAGATTATAAAAAATGCTCTTTTATCTGCGGTATTTCGCAAATAAAAGGGCATTTTTTTATAAAGTGAATATTGTGATAAAATTTTCATTTGGGTACTTTTTTACAAATAGTACACTCTCAAAATTAATCCCATTTTAAAGTTGACTTCATGATCCTTTCAGGTCCGGCCTGTACAATAAGTACATACTAAGAGCTATATGGCTACTGAAAGGAGAATTGAATGTATGCGTAAAACCGACTATATGAGCAAATGGAAGATGGGCATTGGAAGTGCGTTTCTGATGGTGATGCTGGCAGGATGCGGTTCAGGTATGCAAGACCTGGCTTCCGGTTCGGGGGACTTTCCATTTGTGAACTTAGAGGCAGCGGATGCTTCTTCCGATCAGACCAGAAACCAGGAGTTATCCTCTGACACAACAACAAACACAAATCAGGAACAACAAGATATACAGGATACTCCGCAGACAGAGATATAATTAACATAGGACTGATCCGGTAAAAAGTAGCTCCGGAACATGTCGCAAATTGCTCCATATACCTAATGAGTATAAGTCTTCGGAATACGAGACATCGTTATTCCTAGATCATCATTCACCTGATTGCTAAAACGCATGAGAAACATAAGCTAGCCTGATTAGAGCGCTTCTGCTCTTTGATCAGGCTAGCTTTTTATGTTTCCCGCGGAACTTTCAGCCTGAAAGAATGGACATATTCCATTGAGATCTCATCGAAAAAAGCGTATTCAATTGGGTTGTAAACCGCTGAACTGGTTCAATCTGTTAAATAATACGAACGATATTATAAAAGGGTGATATTAATATTCGTTTTTCTCATTGACAAAAACATACTGCCCTCCTAAAATAGTGATGGGAAACAAACAAATAGCGCATACTTATTCGTATAATCCTGGGGATTGGCCCGGGAGTCTCTACGAGATCACCCTAATGATCTGGCTACGAAGAGGAGAAGGCTAAGCACATGAATTCTACATGATTGCGGGGACATCACGCACATTAGAATTTTTTTGTTCTTAGTAAAGGCATCATGCCACTCCTTGTCAGCTGAACCCTGGGTGAAGAATCTTCATCAGGGTCATTTGTCGTTTTTCAATATGGCTTCAACATCTCTAAGGGGAGTTAGTAATTATGGATCGTTTCTTTAAATTAAAAGAAAACGGAACAAACGTTAGAACGGAGATTGTTGCGGGTCTTACTACCTTTATGACAATGGCTTACATTCTTTTTGTAAATACGTTGTTCTTGGGTCAAGCCGGAGCGGGTATGTCGGATAATGCAGTATTTTTTGCAACAGCCGTCGGCGCCGGATTAATGACTATTATTATGGGATTGTTCGTGAATATTCCGATCGCGCTTGCACCAGGTATGGGATTGAATGCGTACTTCATGACTGTCGTTCTAAGTTCAAATGGGGCGATTACATGGCAGGCTGCTCTCGGAGCAGTGTTCCTTTCCGGTATCGTGTTCATTATTTTGACCGTCACAAAGATTCGGCAAATGCTGCTTGTTGCAGTTCCGCAGTCGATCAAAATGGCCATTACGGTGGGTATCGGTCTCTTTATTACCATTATCGGTTTCAAACTTGCTAATCTCGTGGCTGTAACAGTAAATGTTGCACCAGACGCAGATCTGAGTCAGCCGATTCCAGGTAGCAGTTTTAACCTGTCATTGGGCAACTTTGTAACACATCACGATGCATTGCTGGCTCTGATTGGTTTGCTCCTTATTGCTATACTGATGGTTATGCGCGTCAAAGGCGCTCTGCTGATCGGGATCATAGCAACAACGCTTATTGGTATTCCAATGGGAGTTACGAATCTGAGTGGTCTTTCAGGCGCAAGCTGGTTGCCTAATTTCAGTGATCTGGCAGTTGGACAACTGGATTTGAAAGGTGCCATCAGTCTGGGATTGTTCGAGATCATCTTCATCTTTACCTTCGTTGAATTGTTCGACACGTTTGGTACGATGGTAGGTACTGCAACACGTATGGGGATTATGAAGGATAAGAAAAAAGGCGAGAAAACGATTGGTAAAGCGATGCTCGTCGATGCAGTTGGTGTCAGCGCAGGTGCTGCACTGGGTACTAGTACCATTACGGCATACGTTGAAAGTGCTTCAGGCGTTGAGGCGGGTGGACGTACAGGACTGACTTCGGTAACGACAGGTTTGTTGTTCATTTTGGCCCTGTTTATCGCACCGCTTGCGCTTGTTGTTCCATCCGCTGCGACGGCTCCGGCATTGATCATCGTGGGTGTGCTTATGATGAGTCAAGTGCGCAGCATTGAGTGGGATGATTTCCTGCAAGCTTTCCCTGCGTTCCTTACCATTGTATTGATGCCTTTCACAGGTGGAATCGCAAACGGGATCTCCGCAGGTATCGTTTCCTATGTGATTCTGGCGGTGTTCAGTAACTTGGTTACAGAGCGTAAAGTGAAAATTCACTGGCTCATGTGGATCTTGGCGATCATTGTAGTCTGCCGATACGTATTTATTGGCGGGGAGTAAGCGTACAATAGTTGTGATGAACAATACTGCGTTAAGTATGTAACCTTATATATGAAAGAGCGGAAGCCACGGGATTCAAACCCGGAGCTTTCGCTTTTTTTTGTATTCTTTTCTTGAGCAAAATGAATTTCAAAAATGTTTTCCTTCTATATAGAAGGAATGAGTATAATGTTCTATGATCTGTTGGTTGTTTATCCAATGAAGTCATCGGTTAATAAGTTTCTATAACGTGATGAGTCTGTACTGTATACAAGATGAGTTTCTCTATAATTGGATTAAGGATCATATAAAAAAACTTATTGCGTTTGTGAGTTCATTACTCCGATCATTAAAGTTAGTGCGCAGATGTATCATTTAGCCGGCTATAAGGAGATACTTGTTAAAGGGTCTACAGGGTACTCATTTTATAAGAATTTAATGTTTACCGAAAAAAGACTTGCGTTCTATAACTGTACATGGTATATTCTATTTCCGGCCAAAAAAACACAAGATACACGGTGCGGCAAGCAAATGAAATAAGCTTCGAAAGAAACTTGAAAAAAGAGCTTGCAAAGTTGGTTCGGACATGATATTATATAAGAGTTGCTGAAGAGAACGACATTCGGTAACAAAACAAGTTTGATCTTTGAAAACTGAACAACGAGTGAGTAAACATTCTGCTTGCAGAATGAACGCGAAAGTTTGAAACAAGCCTTGGCTTGGATCGACTGGAGCACAATTGAGATTTTTAATCTCGTCAGATTCAAAATGAGCTTATCGCTCTTTTCAATACTTTATTGGAGAGTTTGATCCTGGCTCAGGACGAACGCTGGCGGCATGCCTAATACATGCAAGTCGAGCGGAGTTGATAGGAAGCTTGCTTCCTTGAGACTTAGCGGCGGACGGGTGAGTAACACGTAGGCAACCTGCCCTCAAGTTTGGGACAACTACCGGAAACGGTAGCTAATACCGAATAATTGTTTTCTTCGCCTGAAGAGAACTGGAAAGACGGAGCAATCTGTCACTTGGGGATGGGCCTGCGGCGCATTAGCTAGTTGGTGGGGTAACGGCTCACCAAGGCGACGATGCGTAGCCGACCTGAGAGGGTGATCGGCCACACTGGGACTGAGACACGGCCCAGACTCCTACGGGAGGCAGCAGTAGGGAATCTTCCGCAATGGGCGAAAGCCTGACGGAGCAATGCCGCGTGAGTGATGAAGGTTTTCGGATCGTAAAGCTCTGTTGCCAGGGAAGAACGCTTGGGAGAGTAACTGCTCTCAAGGTGACGGTACCTGAGAAGAAAGCCCCGGCTAACTACGTGCCAGCAGCCGCGGTAATACGTAGGGGGCAAGCGTTGTCCGGAATTATTGGGCGTAAAGCGCGCGCAGGCGGTCATTTAAGTCTGGTGTTTAATCCCGGGGCTCAACCCCGGATCGCACTGGAAACTGGGTGACTTGAGTGCAGAAGAGGAGAGTGGAATTCCACGTGTAGCGGTGAAATGCGTAGATATGTGGAGGAACACCAGTGGCGAAGGCGACTCTCTGGGCTGTAACTGACGCTGAGGCGCGAAAGCGTGGGGAGCAAACAGGATTAGATACCCTGGTAGTCCACGCCGTAAACGATGAGTGCTAGGTGTTAGGGGTTTCGATACCCTTGGTGCCGAAGTTAACACATTAAGCACTCCGCCTGGGGAGTACGGTCGCAAGACTGAAACTCAAAGGAATTGACGGGGACCCGCACAAGCAGTGGAGTATGTGGTTTAATTCGAAGCAACGCGAAGAACCTTACCAGGTCTTGACATCCCTCTGACCGGTACAGAGATGTACCTTTCCTTCGGGACAGAGGAGACAGGTGGTGCATGGTTGTCGTCAGCTCGTGTCGTGAGATGTTGGGTTAAGTCCCGCAACGAGCGCAACCCTTATATTTAGTTGCCAGCACTTCGGGTGGGCACTCTAGATAGACTGCCGGTGACAAACCGGAGGAAGGTGGGGATGACGTCAAATCATCATGCCCCTTATGACCTGGGCTACACACGTACTACAATGGCCGGTACAACGGGCTGCGAAATCGCGAGATGGAGCCAATCCCAACAAAGCCGGTCTCAGTTCGGATTGCAGGCTGCAACTCGCCTGCATGAAGTCGGAATTGCTAGTAATCGCGGATCAGCATGCCGCGGTGAATACGTTCCCGGGTCTTGTACACACCGCCCGTCACACCACGAGAGTTTATAACACCCGAAGTCGGTGGGGTAACCGCAAGGAGCCAGCCGCCGAAGGTGGGATAGATGATTGGGGTGAAGTCGTAACAAGGTAGCCGTATCGGAAGGTGCGGCTGGATCACCTCCTTTCTATGGAGAATCGTTTCCTGCAACGGAAACATTCAAATATGCAGCTCAGCTGCAAAACTACTCACTCGTTGCTCAGTTTTGAGAGCTCAAACTCTCAAACAGCTTGCTTTTGCATGGAGCTTGTTCTTTGAAAACTAGATATCGAAACGAAACAAACGCGAATTAGAACATTCCTTTTTAGCTGAACTTGTGTTAAACAAGTTTCAATAAAAACGGTAGATTGCACGTACGATGGTATCGAATGGGAGCGACTTTTGGCTTTGCGCAAGCAAAACAAGGGAAGCGAGCAGTCGAAACCGGAGCACGAGGTTAAGCTACTAAGAGCACACGGAGGATGCCTAGGCGCTAGGAGCCGATGAAGGACGTGGCGAACAACGAAACTGCCTCGGGGAGCTGTAAGCAAGCTTTGATCCGGGGTGTCCGAATGGGGAAACCCAGCTGGGGTAATTTCCAGTTACTCACAACTGAATACATAGGTTGTGTAGAGGCATACCAGGGGAACTGAAACATCTAAGTACCCTGAGGAAGAGAAAACAATAGTGATTCCGTCAGTAGCGGCGAGCGAACGCGGAGAAGCCCAAACCAGAGAGCTTGCTCTTTGGGGTTGTGGGACGTCTCACATGGAGTTACAAAGGAACCGGTTAAGCGAAGAGGTCTGGAAAGGCCCGCCAAAGAAGGTAAAAGCCCTGTAGTTGAAAGTCTGTTCCCTCCGAGACGGATCCCGAGTAGTGCGGGGCACGTGAAACCCCGTATGAATCCGGCAGGACCATCTGCCAAGGCTAAATACTTCCTAGCGACCGATAGTGAAGCAGTACCGTGAGGGAAAGGTGAAAAGCACCCCGGAAGGGGAGTGAAATAGAACCTGAAACCGTGTGCTTACAAAAAGTCAGAGCCCGTTTTAGGGGTGATGGCGTGCCTTTTGTAGAATGAACCGGCGAGTTACGTTCCCGTGCAAGGTTAAGGTGAAGAGCCGGAGCCGCAGCGAAAGCGAGTCTGAATAGGGCGACATAGTACGTGGACGTAGACCCGAAACCGGGTGATCTACCCCTGTCCAGGGTGAAGGTGCGGTAACACGCACTGGAGGCCCGAACCCACGCATGTTGAAAAATGCGGGGATGAGGTGGGGGTAGCGGAGAAATTCCAATCGAACTCGGAGATAGCTGGTTCTCCCCGAAATAGCTTTAGGGCTAGCCTCGGAAAACAGAGTCGTGGAGGTAGAGCACTGATTGGGTGCGGGGCCCGCAAGGGTTACCAAGCTCAGTCAAACTCCGAATGCCATAGACTTACTTCCGGGAGTCAGACAGTGAGTGCTAAGATCCATTGTCAAAAGGGAAACAGCCCAGACCATCAGCTAAGGTCCCCAAGTGTGTGTTAAGTGGGAAAGGATGTGGAGTTGCACAGACAACCAGGATGTTGGCTTAGAAGCAGCCACCATTGAAAGAGTGCGTAATAGCTCACTGGTCGAGTGACTCTGCGCCGAAAATGTAACGGGGCTAAACACACCACCGAAGCTATGGCTTGATGCTTTGCATCAGGGGTAGGGGAGCGTTGTATAAGGGTTGAAGGTGTACCGTAAGGAGCGCTGGACATTATACAAGTGAGAATGCCGGTATGAGTAACGAAAAGATCAGTGAGAATCTGATCCGCCGAAAGCCTAAGGGTTCCTGAGGAAGGCTCGTCCGCTCAGGGTAAGTCGGGACCTAAGGCGAGGCCGAAAGGCGTAGTCGAAGGACAACAGGTCGAAATTCCTGTACCACCGTAAGCCGTTATGAGCAATGGGGGACGCAGTAGGGTAGTGACGCGGACTGATGGATGTCCGTCTAAGCAGTGAGGCTGATGTGTAGGCAAATCCGCACATTGTAAGGCTGAGCTGTGATGGGGAGCGAAAATTATAGTAGCGAAGGTCATGATCTCACACTGCCAAGAAAAGCCTCTAGCCAGGTGAAGGTGCCCGTACCGCAAACCGACACAGGTAGGCGAGAAGAGTATTCTAAGGCGCGCGGAAGAACTCTCGTTAAGGAACTCGGCAAAATGACCCCGTAACTTCGGGAGAAGGGGTGCCCCGGTAGTGTGAATAGCACGAGGGGGCCGCAGTGAAAAGGCCCAAGCGACTGTTTAGCAAAAACACAGGTCTGTGCGAAGCCGTAAGGCGAAGTATACGGGCTGACGCCTGCCCGGTGCTGGAAGGTTAAGGGGAGTGGTTAGGGAGCAATCCCGAAGCTGTGAACCGAAGCCCCAGTAAACGGCGGCCGTAACTATAACGGTCCTAAGGTAGCGAAATTCCTTGTCAGGTAAATTCTGACCCGCA
The DNA here is from genome assembly GCA_022836915.1 of Paenibacillus sp. OVF10. Taxonomy (GTDB): domain Bacteria; phylum Bacillota; class Bacilli; order Paenibacillales; family Paenibacillaceae; genus Paenibacillus. Next base: position 1,469,887 of record CP094668.1, read on the forward strand.
CGAATGGCGTAACGACTTGGGCGCTGTCTCAACGAGAGATCCGGTGAAATTTTAATACCTGTGAAGATGCAGGTTACCCGCGACAAGACGGAAAGACCCCATGGAGCTTTACTGCAGCTTGATATTGAATTTGGGTACGATCTGTACAGGATAGGTGGGAGCCTTTGAAGTGGGAGCGCAAGCTTCCATGGAGGCAACGTTGGGATACCACCCTGATCGTATCTAGGTTCTAACCTGGTACCGTAATCCGGTGCGGGGACAGTGTCAGGTGGGCAGTTTGACTGGGGCGGTCGCCTCCTAAAGAGTAACGGAGGCGCCCAAAGGTTCCCTCAGAATGGTTGGAAATCATTCGAAGAGTGCAAAGGCATAAGGGAGCTTGACTGCGAGACCTACAAGTCGAGCAGGGACGAAAGTCGGGCTTAGTGATCCGGTGGTACCGCATGGAAGGGCCATCGCTCAACGGATAAAAGCTACCCTGGGGATAACAGGCTTATCTCCCCCAAGAGTCCACATCGACGGGGAGGTTTGGCACCTCGATGTCGGCTCATCGCATCCTGGGGCTGAAGTAGGTCCCAAGGGTTGGGCTGTTCGCCCATTAAAGCGGTACGCGAGCTGGGTTCAGAACGTCGTGAGACAGTTCGGTCCCTATCTGTCGTGGGCGTAGGAAATTTGAGAGGAGCTGTCCTTAGTACGAGAGGACCGGGATGGACGTACCGCTGGTGTACCAGTTGTTCCGCCAGGAGCACCGCTGGGTAGCTATGTACGGACGGGATAAACGCTGAAAGCATCTAAGCGTGAAGCCCCCTCAAGATGAGATTTCCCAGTATGTAAGACCCCTTGAAGACGACGAGGTAGATAGGCTGGGGGTGGAAGTGCAGCAATGCATGGAGCTGACCAGTACTAATCGGTCGAGGGCTTATCCAATAGCAAGTTCTAAATCGCGTGTTTCGTTTCGAATCTAGTTTTCAGAGAACGATCTCTGAAATGTAAGCTAAGCTATGCGTTTGGTGGCGATGGCGGAGGGGTTCCACACGTACCCATCCCGAACACGACCGTTAAGCCCTCTAGCGCCGATGGTACTTGGACCGTAGGGTCCTGGGAGAGTAGGACGCCGCCAAGCAACAAGGAAGACACACTTGATGATATCGAGTGTGTCTTTTTTTATCTAATTTGATTTATGAAAGAGGAACAGCTCACATTTGTTGGGCTTTTTCTTATTATTGCCCTCTCACTTAACTTACACAGTTGTAAGGCAATTGTAAGTTAGATCAATACAATCAATCTAGTGGCTCCTGTATACTAACCCTATCCATCGATGGGGTTGATTTTCAGGGGAGTTGGCGTGAGGTTTATTGAAATTTTATTATTCTTCTCAAGTGTTTGTTTATTGGCATTTTTGTTCATTCCCAATCAACGTATACGAAGAACAGCTTTGCTCCTGACAAGCGGAGTCGGATTCATTTTTTAGTGATACATTTGCTTGTTGAAGGATACAGGATTCAGCTTGTATTTTTATACGGATTTGCGACCCTGATGTTTATGTTTTCTCTTATAAAAGTTGTTCGAACGCAGAAAGGCGTGCGGCCAGTCTCCCGAATTCCTAGAGTGCTTGCTCCCCTTTTTATTGCAATTGGGCTGATTGCCACAGTCTGTTTCCACTATGTGTTTCCGGTTTTTGACCTTCCAGCACCAACTGGCAAGTTAAAAGCAGGCACGCAAGTCTTTCATTTCGTCGATCCAAACCGGGAGGAGACATTCGGGAAATCAGAGACAGGCAAGAGAGAATTAATGGTTCAGGTATGGTATCCGGCTGAAGCTGGTACTGGGAAGTATACTCCGTTTATCCCTACTCCCCGAATCTTATCTTATATGGCGGTGAGTTATGGCCTTCCCGGGTTTACGGTTCAACACCTGAAGTATGTATCCAGTCATGCTTACTTGGCGACTGAAGTCTCATCGGCTCAGGCCTCGTACCCATTGATTCTTGCAAATCCCGGCTTTGGTTCCTCCAGGTTTCTTCACACGTCACAAGCCGAAAATCTGGCGAGTCATGGATATATCGTGGCAGTGATCGACCACACCTATAATACATTTGCAACCGAGTTTCCGGATGGTCAAATCACGACCAATACAACCAGCGATTTGTTTTCACCCGAACATGATTATAGAACAGAAAGAGAACAACGTGACGAGTTGGGAAAAGTGTTAACCGATGATGTGGTGTTTGCGCTGGACCAATTCGAACTGATCCAATCGGGGAAAATTCCAAGTCAGCTAAAAGGGAGGGTGGATCTGGGGCATATCGGAGTGTTCGGTCATTCCATTGGAGGAGCGACGGCCTATGATGCTTCTTACGATCCACGAATAACAGCTGGGATAGACCTTGATGGAGGACTTTATGGTCTGCATGACAAAGAGGGCTTGTGGAAGCCGATTTTGTTCATGAACTCGGAAAGTGTATACGAAAAATTAAAAATGTTGATCGATCACCGAGTCTACACGGATGCTGAACTTGAACGTATGGGTAATACAAGAGAGTGGGTGGATCAAGAAAGGAAAGACAAAAAGTTGGAGCTTGATCGGATGCGTAAAACAGTTGCCGCAGGGGGACAAGTTCTATATATCGATAATGCGGAGCATTTAAATTTTACAGACGTGCAGTTCATTTCTCCAATTTTCAAAATTCTGGGTATTACAGGGAAGATTGCGCCCGATAGAGCGAATTTCATTATTAATTCCTATATGCTGGATTTCTTTGATATGTATCTGAAAGAAGAAAAGGGCGGAAACTTAATGAACGGACCCGATAGTCGGTTCCCGGAAGTGAAGTTCATAACCCCGCTATTATAATTATGGAACAGGTTGTCGATATAGCGACAGCCTGTTTTTTATATGATGTTGTATCCGTTTCTTCAAACGTAGCTAGCAGATATGTCAATTCCCCGTATATTGAGGTGTACCTTAACCTAAATTATTAATTCGACTGATGTATCCTTATATAAGGATAAAGTGTCTATAGAAGGCTCGTAAATAGGGTAATGGTTCAGAAACATCTCTTCACATGGATAAAAGTAATACTGACTTCGGATATATTGAGTGAAAATCACAAAAAAATTAGTACCAAGTACTAAGACTTAGTGCTATAATGGTAAAAAAACAAGTGAGGTGACTACCGGTATGAAGCATCAATCAAAGGCAACCATCACGGCAATGGGGACGTATGTACCGGATCGAATATTAACGAATGCTGATCTGGAGAAATTAGTCGAGACAAGTGACGAATGGATTGTGCAACGTACAGGCATGAGAGAACGGCGAATTGCAGCTGAAGATCAATTTGTATCTGACCTGGCCACGAAGGCTGTAGAAGATATGATACGTCGTTATGATGTAAGTGTAGAAGATGTGGATATGATTCTTGTGGCTACCAGCACACCGGAATATGCTTTCCCAAGTACCGCATCCAGAGTACAGGCTAATCTTAAGATTCCACACACGGGTGTGCTTGATCTAAACGCTGCATGCGCTGGTTTTACTTACGGGCTACAGCTTGCCGACAGTCTGGTGACCAGTGGAATGTACCACAAAGTACTGGTTATTGGAGCAGAGACATTATCCAAAATTACGGATTACACAGATCGCACGACTTGTGTACTGTTTGGTGATGGAGCGGGGGCCTTCTTGGTGGAGAAATCATCGGGTGCTGAAGGTGACTTTATGGCAGCCATATCAGGTACGCATGGAGAAGGCGGTGTACATCTCTATAAGAGTGGTCTGTCTTCGGAGATGAATGGTGTGCCTTTACAGGGTGATGGGTGCCTTGTTCAGAATGGCAGAGAGATTTATAAGTGGGCTGTACGGACAATTCCAGAACAATTAGGTAAGCTTATAGCCAAAGCTGAATTAAGACCTGAAGAGATTGACTGGTTTGTCCCGCATAGTGCCAACATGAGAATGATTGAGGCTGTTTGCGAACGTGGTCCGGTTCCTTTGGAACGTACTTTAACCAGTGTCGAATATCGTGGGAACACATCTGCTGCTTCCATTCCGCTTGCTTTACAGCTTGCAGTGGATGAAGGGAAATTGAAAGAAGGACAGCGCGTAGCGCTCTTTGGTTTTGGCGGTGGTCTGACGTACGCAGGTCTAGTGCTGAAATGGGGCGTGCCGGACAAGGTGCAGTAATGGATAACATACGATTGGATGCTACACAAAAATAAATAGAGAAAATATAAGAGACCACCCAAACTTCATGCAGTCATGAAGAGGGTGGTCTCTTTAGTGATTTAACTTGTTTTAATAAAATGATATGATTGCATCTTATTTCTATGTGTTAACAGGAAATGCTTAATCCCATAAACATTTTACGGCGTAAGCTTAGGAGCTTGGCGGTGATGTGTACCTTGTTCGTAGCTGTAAGCCAGCTTGATCAAGGTTCCTTCATCAAAAGCACGACCCAGGAACTCCATACCTACTGGCAGACCTTCTGTTGTGAAACCAGCAGGGACCGTGATCGCCGGGAAGCCGGAGAAAGGACTCAATCGGTTGTTACCACCGGAGTTTTGTCCTTCGCCAATAACACCAGCGGCTTGTGTGGACGTTGGATAGATGATGGCATCCAGATTATTATCTGCCATAACTTTCAGCAAGGACTCACGTGTAACTTGGGTACGTTTCAGGACGATGTCCTTATATTCCGTAGTCTCGAGGGTTTGGCGTGCATCCCGAGTCTTCATGGATTGTTCTTGTGACTTATCAAACTCTCCGGAAGCAATGATCTCGGACAGACTGTGATATGGAGCATCTGCACCCAATGAATCCAGATAGTCATTCAGCTGAAACTTGAATTCATATCCACTAAGGCTTGGGTATTTGTTGATCTCAGCCAAGTTCGGGATAGAAATTGGAACTGCGGTAGCGCCAAGTGACTTCAGTTCTTCCACAGCTGTGTTGATTACGTCAGCAACGGCTTTTTCTTCAGCTTTGGTACTTGGAATGAGTTCTGTGGCCACACCGATGCGTGCACCTTTCAACCCGTTTACATCCAAGAAATCAGTGTAGCTTGAAGGAATTTTTCCAACCGCGTAAGCTGTAGCGACATCTTTTTTGTCATAGCCGGCTGTAGCATCCAGCATGATTGCGGCATCACTTACGGTACGAGCCATAGGTCCACCGACATCCTGTGTCAAAGCCAATGGGATAATGCCTTCACGGCTGGACAGTCCGATGGTTGGGCGGATACCCACAAGGCTGTTGAAGCTGGAAGGGATTCGGATCGAACCGCCAGTGTCTGTACCCATGCCGGCTGCGGCAAAGTTAGATGCAATGGCAGCACCTGTTCCGCCGCTTGAGCCACCTGGATAGTGGTCCAGAGCGTATGGGTTCAATGTTTGTCCGCCCAATGAGCTGGATGTCGTGATGCCAAATGCGAATTCATGAAGGTTTGTTTTGCCCAAAATAATGGCACCAGCTGCTTTGAGTTTCTTCACTTGTTCAGCATCGTGAGCAGGAATGGAATCTTTCAGACAGATACAGCCCGCAGTTGTTGGCATGTCGTTGGTATCGAAATTGTCTTTCACCAGAATCGGAACGCCATGCAGAGGTCCACGAGCACCTTGAGCTGCACGTTCTTCATCCAATTGCTCCGCAATTTGGAGCGCATCCGGGTTCAGGGTTAATACCGCGTTGATGCTTACACCTTGATCATCGTATTTTTCAATGCGGTCCAGATATTTCTGAACCAGTTCTTTTGATGTCAGTTTTCCTTGCGTCATTGCGGCCTGAAGATCCATAATGGTTGCTTCCTCCAGGACAAACGGTTTTATGTAGTTATAAATGCGGTCTTTCAGTATGGAGAGGTCATTCTCGGTAAGTACAGCGTTTGGAAGGAAGAGTGATTCCGTATAGCCTTTCATCAATCCCGCAGTGTTCAATGCACCAACAGCACCTGCGAAAGTGGCTTCATCCGGGACATCCTTGAATGATTCGGTAGTCGAATCCAGCTTGAGCCATTGTTGCAAGGCGACCGCAGCATCTTTACGTTGTACGGTTGTGCCGGAGAGCTTGTCCATGGTGAAAGGCACACCTGCAAGTGTAGCCGCTTCTTCCATGGCCTGAACAAATGCTGCCGGAGTAGCTGGCGCTTTTCCTTTGGATACAGCTGCTACTGTTGTTTTACTCGTAGGCGCTGCCGTTGCGGCTGATGCCGAAGGCACCGTTCCTCCCCATGTTGTGGCAACAACAGCTCCTGCCAGTAACAAAGCCCCACTTTTTTCAATACAGATCCATGATAAGTCATGCATCCACGCTCCCTTCCTGTGTCTCATTGATGTGTGTTAGCAGCGATTCTGTTTCTATGCTTTTGACACATTGTATAGTTATGTCAGGTAATCTTACAATGCTTATATTTATCCAAAAAACGTATACATCAATACTGTACAGTGTTAATACTTATTCATGCTTCTGTTTACATGTACTCAGAAAAACTATTACATATTTTGATGTGAAGAAATATAACATGAATTCGATATGTTGATTAAACATGAGGTTACAGGATGCGAGTAGATTAGGAAGTAGAGATGACAGAGCATACCTTTAGTGTGAAATGATATAATGAAAAGATAGGAATGAAAGAGACATAACGTTCTACCAGAGAGGAAGAGATATGAAGTGAAGACATTGGTACTCGCAGAAAAACCGTCTGTGGCACGCGAAATAGCCAGAGTCATGGGTGCGCGTGATAAACATAAAAGTTATATGGAAGGCCCGAAATATATCGTTACCTGGGCGCTTGGACATCTGGTTGGATTAGCTGAACCGGAGGATTACGACAAGAAGTATGCAACATGGAATCTGGAGGACCTGCCCATTCTGCCAGAGCGTACGAAACTGAAGGTACTTAAAGAGACCAACCATCAATATAAAGCCGTGCAGCAGTTGATGAAGCGTCAGGATGTGGGTGAGCTTGTCATTGCTACGGATGCAGCACGTGAGGGAGAATTGCTGGCCCGTTGGATCATGCAGATGGCGGGGTGGAAAAAACCTTTTAAACGCCTGTGGATCTCATCCCAAACAGATAAGGCGATCAAAGACGGATTTGCTTCGCTGAAGCCAGGCAGTCAGTTCGACCGTCTTTATGAATCTGCACGTTGCCGTGCGGAAGCGGACTGGATGATTGGACTTAACGTGACCCGTGCACTAACCGTTCGTTTCAATGCGCAGTTATCAGCTGGACGTGTACAAACCCCGACATTAGGCATGATTATGGACAGGGAAAATGAAATTAACGGTTTCCGCTCACAGGAGTATGAGACGTTAACGGCAGATTTGGGTGGTTTTCAGGCTGTGTGGCGAGCGGCTGGAGGAGATTCGCGAATCTTCAACCCTCAAGAAACTCAGGAATTAAAGAAACGGGTAGATGGACGCAAGGGCACGATTGCCCAAGTGAAGAAAAGCGAGAAGGTGGAGCCACATCCACTGGCATATGACCTGACGGAACTGCAACGGGATGCCAACCGGAAATATGGTTTCTCTGCAAAGCAAACATCAAATGTCCTGCAACGTCTGTATGAACAGCACAAACTTGTAACGTACCCACGTACGGACAGCCGATACCTGACTTCCGATATGACAGCTACATTGAAAGAACGTCTGGACAGTGTAGCCATTGGACCTTATGCGTCTTTGGCACGTCCTTTGCTGCGCAAAAATCTGAATATCACCAAACGTATTGTGGATGATAGCAAGGTGACTGATCACCATGCAATTATCCCTACGGAGCAAACGGTGCTTCTGAATCAATTGAACCCGGAGGAACGCAAATTGTACGATCTGATCGTACGTCGTTTTATCAGCCTATTTTATCCGGCAGCGAAGTACGATTCGGTTGCGATCACGGTTCAAGTGGGGACGATTCCTTCCATGTCAAAGGTACAACAGTAAAAGATAGTGGATGGCGTGAAGTATACGGCGGCGATTACAGCGATGATGACGATGACCGTGTGGATGATGCAGCAGACCATGAGCGTGCGCTTTTGCCAGATGTGCAGCAAGGACAGTCCGTGACGGTTCAGCGTTGCCATATTAAAAGTGGACGGACGATGCCTCCCAAACGGTATACCGAAGCCGCTTTGCTTTCCCAGATGGAAAAGCATGGTCTTGGCACTCCGGCTACACGGGCGGATATTATCGAGAAGCTGGTCAGTTCCGACACAATAGATCGTCAAGGCAACAGCATGCATCCAACCGGCAAAGGGAAACAGTTGATTGAACTGGCTGCCCCGCAGCTTCGTACACCGGATCTGACTGCTCGCTGGGAGGCTGAGTTGGAGCGAATTGCCCGTGGGCAAGGGAAACCGGGACCGTTCCTGGATGGTATTCGTTCAATGGCCAAAGAGCTGGTGTCTACGGTCAAAGGCAGCAAAGCAGAGTACAAGCCACATAATGTGTCCAATAGCCATTGCCCGGACTGTAACGCACGATTACTGGAGAAGAAGGGCAAGCGCGGTAAATTCCTTGTATGTCCTACCGAGGACTGTGGATATCGTCGTTCGGCAGAGAAGAGACTGTCCAACCGACGTTGTGCCCAGTGCCACAAAAAGATGGAAATCAAAGAAGGTAAGGCGGGGTTATATGTACAATGTCTTCCTTGTGGTATTACAGAAACATTGGATAAGGACAAACAGCATGTGAACAAACGCGATCAGCAAAAGCTGGTGAAACAGTATGCTAAGCAGGAGTCCATCGGTTCCAATCTGGGTGAACTGCTGAAGGCGGCTATGGAGAAAAAGGGAGAGTAACACACTTGAGGGTAGTTGAGGTAATACTTCGTGCGGTACGAGCTATGCGAATGATGTACTCATTTACTCCAAAGGGACTGATTATAACTTTTCTCTACTCATCTATGTGAAGTCGTATAAGATCCTCCGTTTTCAGGCAACGTAAGCCAAGGAGGTGATACCTATATGCCGCATAACAAACCAGAGAAAATCCATAACCAGCAAAACAAAGACAGTATTCGGGAAGAGAGTATCGCTGTGCGCCCGGACAAAGCAGCCAAAAGAGCACCAAGCCTGAACGGAATTCCAAAACAGGAGTCCTAAGTCAGAGTGAGGTAGCGTTTATGCACCAATTTCCGGTTCCCTACCCGGTGCGTTGAACATGTCTCTAATGAGGACTATAATGGAGACAGGGAGATGTCCCGGGACAGGGGGATCGCTAGAATTATATGCAAACCGGACTTATATTGTGGTTTTTATTTATTAATGTAGTTGGTTATCTGGTGATGTCGGATGATAAGAGGCGTGCACAACAGCGTCGTGACCGTACACCCGAACGGACGTTATTCTTGCTTGCGTTTATTGGCGGTGCTTTGGGAGTCTGGATCGCGATGTATCGGAAAAGGCATAAGACCAAACATCCCAGCTTCACCATTGGTATTCCGTTGTTGTTGTTCCTGAATGCGGTAATCTATGGTTACTTTATTCAATGAATACATGGAACACATGCGTAATCGTTCATAGTAGGGTTTCATATGTAAATTCATTCGTATAAATGGTTCATTGTGGCTGCGGAACGTTTAAGGAGTTATATGGTTCTGTTAGTTAATTACATGTCAGACCGAAGCTTGCTTCGCGTGCTCTACATATAAAGGAAGGGACGGGATTCACATGTTATTTTCCAAAATATTAGTGGCTTATGATGGTTCCAAAGCTTCAAATAAAGCACTTGATCGTGCGATTGAGCTAGCTAAAGTGTCCCCAAATGCAGTACTGGATGTCATTCATGCTTTTGATTTCCCGCGTGTATTCATCGGGGAGGGTTGGCCCCACTGCCACCTTCACTTAATAATGACTACTACAATCTGGCGGTACAGACGACAGATGAAGCGAAAGAACGAATTCAGGCTGCGGGTGTAACGGCCAATGTGGATCTGATTCAAGGAGCGGCAGCGGAAGTATTGCTAGATTTTGCCAAAGAAAATGATTCTGATATCATTATTATTGGTAGCCGCGGACTCGGTGGAATTCGGGAATTTGTCCTGGGTAGTGTCAGTCACAATGTGGTGCAGCATGCTCAGGTTCCAGTACTGATCGTAAAATAATGGATAAAGTGTGTACGCACTGAAAAGCAGGAAGCCGGTTGTCTTCGAGAGATTGAAGAGGAGCCGGCTTTCTTTTATGGGATGAAATGGATGGCTAACCGAATTTAATGAAGCAATTCCCGAACATTATATTTGTCAATATGTTAAATGTTCGTCTTTAAGTTGACATTAGCTGTAGGGGATTGTTAGAATGTTAGATGTGTCGATCAGGTAAGAATAAGGTCGAGTAGGAACGAAATGTGTAATAAGAGATTACCAAAATGAACGAAAATAGTTTGATAGATATTTGCTCGTATAACGCCGGGAATAGGGCCCGGAAGTATCTACCCGGGAACCGTAAATTTCCGGACTACGAGGAGATACGGCTGAGAGTCGCATGCAACCAGATGCGGACAGCAAGCCCCTTTTGGCATGCCCAAATGAGGGATACGTATTTCTTGGAGTCCGGTGTCCGGAGAAAATGTGATGTTTTCGCGGGTAGCGGATTTTTTCATTTCACACGTAAAATGAATTCATTAATACCAGATGTAATCAAAAAGCTCAGACGGGAGTTGGATGTATTCATGTCACTGCAAGTCGCTGTAATTATGGGCAGCAAGTCGGATTGGGAAACGATGAAACATGCGTGCGAGGTGCTAGACGAGCTGGAGATTGGTTATGAGAAAAAGGTGGTCTCCGCCCATCGTACACCGGATTTGATGTTTGAATACGCAGAGCAAGCAATTGATCGAGGATTCAAGGTGATCATTGCAGGGGCAGGCGGGGCAGCACATCTACCCGGTATGGTTGCCGCCAAAACGATGCTTCCAGTCATTGGCGTTCCCGTTCAATCCAAAGCATTGAACGGTCTCGATTCCTTGTTGTCCATTGTTCAGATGCCTGGTGGTATTCCCGTCGCAACTGTGGCGATTGGCAAGGCAGGGGCAACCAATGCAGGATTGCTGGCAGCTCAAATGATCGGTGCTTTTGACCCGGATGTCCAACGTCGCTCTGAAGCTCGCCGAGAGCGCATCAAACAAGAAGTACTCGAAAGCAGTGAAGAACTATGAGTAGTACAGGGAACCAATCCGGTATAGCAGGTGAGTTGAAAAATGTCCTGCTGCCCGGGAAAACAACCATCGGCATTCTTGGAGGCGGACAGCTCGGACGTATGATGACGCTCGCAGGAACGGCAATGGGGTATCGATTCGTTACTCTTGATCCCGCTGCGGATGCACCTTGTGGTCAAGTTGCTCGTCAGATTGAAGCTGGTTATGACGATGCCAAAGCTGCACTTGAACTGGCTCGGCAATGCGATGTCATTACGTATGAGTTCGAAAATGTAGATGCAGAAGTCGCTGGGCTGCTCGAGCGTGAGTCTTACGTTCCGCAAGGAAGTGCGTTACTGTACACCACACAACATCGGTTGCGTGAAAAACGAGCAATTGAAGCTGCTGGAGTAAGAGTTGCGCCTTATCGTGAGATCACGAGTGCGGATACGATGCTTGCTGCTGTAAGCGAACTTGGAGTGCCATGTGTACTGAAGACGGTGACTGGAGGCTACGATGGCAAAGGCCAGCGTGTAATTCGGGAAGCGAGTGAGGCGGTTGCCGCATATGAAGAGCTTGCAGCTACAGGTGCGGAACTGGTGCTGGAACAATTCATCAAGTTTGCATGCGAGATATCGGTCGTTGTAGCGCGTAGTACAAATGGGGAGATCAAAACGTTCCCGCCAGCGGAGAACATTCATGTAAATAACATTTTGCATGCTTCAATTGTACCGGCTAGAGTTGCCGCAGACATCCAGATTGAAGCGCAAAAGCTGGCAGCAGCGGTGGCAGAATCAATGAAGGCTGTTGGATTACTTGCTGTGGAACTGTTTGTAGCGGCGGATGGAAGACTGTACGTCAACGAACTGGCGCCAAGACCACATAATTCCGGTCACTATACGATGGAAGCTTGTGCGACTTCCCAGTTCGAACAACATATCCGTGCGATCTGCGGATTACCACTTGGGGACACTTCGTTATTGAGTCCGGTTGTTATGGTCAATGTGCTTGGAGAACATCTGGAAGGCATTATCGCCAGAACAGGGCAACCTGATGCAGAAGCGATAGAGCTCGGTGTGATTCCCAAGCTTCACATATATGGTAAAACCGAAGCGAAAACAGGACGTAAGATGGGGCATGTGAATCTGCTCTGTCAGGATGTTGAAGAAGGATTGCAATGGATTGAACAAACTAACCTCTGGAGGAATACAAATTCATGATTGAACGTTATAGCAGACCCGAAATGAGAGCCATCTGGACCGAAGAGAACAAATTCCAATCGTGGCTGGAAGTTGAAATTTGTGCATGTGAGGCGTGGGCTGAACTGGGTGTTATCCCTAAGGAAGAAGCAGCATTGCTTCGTCAGAACGCATCTTTTGACATCGACCGCATCTATGAGATTGAAAAGGAAACGCGTCATGACGTTATCGCATTTACACGTACAGTATCTGAAAGTCTGGGTGCGGAGCGGAAATGGGTGCACTACGGACTGACTTCCACAGATGTCGTGGATACGGCTCTGGGTTATGTACTGCGTCAAGCGAATGAGATTCTGGAAAAGGATATTGTGAATTTCATCGAAATTCTTCGTGAAAAAGCACTGGCTTATCAGCACACACCAATGATGGGACGTACGCACGGCGTGCATGCAGAGCCAACGACATTTGGACTGAAGATGGCATTGTGGCATGAAGAGATGAAACGGAACCTGGAGCGTTTCCGTCATGCAGCAGACAATGTACAATACGGAAAAATCTCAGGCGCAGTAGGAACGTACGCGAACATCGATCCGTTTGTTGAAGAGTTTGTATGCGAGAAGTTGGGCACGAAACCTGCGCCAATCTCGACTCAAACATTGCAACGTGACCGTCACGCGGAATATATGGCTACACTGGCGTTAATCGCAACATCCCTGGACAAGTTCGCTACAGAGGTACGTGCACTACAGAAGAGTGAGTTCCGTGAAGTGGAAGAAGCTTTTGCTAAAGGTCAAAAAGGATCTTCAGCAATGCCGCACAAGCGTAATCCAATTGGTAGTGAAAACATCTCCGGTCTGTCCCGCGTTATTCGCGGACATATGGTATCGGCATACGAGAACGTAACGCTCTGGCATGAACGCGACATCTCGCACTCTTCTGTAGAACGTATCATTCTGCCAGATGCAACGATGCTGCTGAACTACATGCTGAACCGTTTTGGCAACATCGTGAAGAACCTGACGGTATTCCCTGAAAACATGAAACGCAACATGGAGCGTACCTACGGGGTACCATTCTCCGGTCGCATCATGACAAAGCTGATCGACAAAGGTTTCAGCCGCGAGCAAGCATACGATACGGTTCAACCACGTGCGATGCAAGCATGGGAAGAACAACGTCAGTTCCAGGATATCGTGAAATCCACACCGGAAATCACGGAAGTACTGAACGAAGAGGAAATCGCAGATGCATTCAACCCGTCATGGCATCTGAAGCACGTAGACACCATCTTCAAAAAGCTCGGCTTGAACGATTAATATATAACTCCCATAAGGCTATAGCGCAGAATGATGGTTTTGCAGGGAACGCAGAGGACAGAAATAAGCTGAAGAAGCGAAGCGTGCGCCTTTATCCCCGGATTTTCACTTGAAAAAGTGGAATCAAAAAATCTGGGGATAACAGCGATCGGAAGATTGTTCTGTCATCGGAGTGGAGTCCGCACCATCAGGATTCTGATCTTAGCCTTACATCTCCTGAAAGAAGGTGAGCCCATGGCACTGTCCACTGCGGCAGATCTCGTTAAAGCACCTCTGTTATATAAAGGAAAAGTACGTGAATTGTACGATCTGGGTGAACATTTTCTAATCGTGGTTACCGACCGAATCTCGGCATTTGATTATGTGCTGGACCCGGCAGTTCCCGAGAAAGGAAACGTACTGAACAAACTCAGCAGCTTCTGGTTTGAACTGACAGGTAGCATGATGGACAATCACGTGGTTCATACCGATGTGAATCAACTGGGTGACCTGATCACCGACCCTGAATTGCTCAAAGACCGCATCATGGTAACCCGCAAAGCAGAACGCATTGATATTGAATGTGTCGTACGTGGATACATCACTGGTGGGGGATGGAGACAATACGAGACGAGTGGTGAAGTGAATGGCATTAAACTGCCTGACGGACTTCGCAAAAACGCCAAGCTCGAAGTTCCCATTTTCACCCCGGCAGCCAAAAACGATGTTGGTCATGATGAAGACATCCCAATGGATCGCATGAAAGAACTGGTAGGAGACGCACTTGCAGTGGAGCTTCAAGAAAAAGCTTACGCCTGTACGAATTCGCCCGTGATTACTGTGATCAACGTGGCATCATTCTGGCAGACTGCAAATTCGAGTTCGGCATCGTGGATGGCAAGGTCATCCTGATTGACGAAATCTTCACTCCAGATGCTTCACGTTTCTGGGCCAAAGAGAATTATGAACTAGACATCGAGATCGACAGCATGGATAAAGAGCCAGTGCGCACCTATCTCGCTGGAACCGATTGGGACAAGAACAGCAAACCTGATCCACTCCCACAAGCGGTAGTTGAAGCAACAACCGCAAGATACGTCGATATTTATAACCGTTTAACGAGATAATAACGTTTAACGTTTGAGCGGGCTACAGGAAAGTTTGGCTTACGATCGCTGTTGCCCCCGGAATGTTTTGAGTGGAATCCTTTTTCAAAAGGAAACATTCCGGTTGCAAAGGCGAACGCTCCGCTTCTCCAGCTCAAATCTTTCCTTCCGCCAGTGTTCAAACTGGTGGGTGAGGCAATTGAAGACCAAGACTTCTCTTCACATACAGGAAGTCTACAAATATAAAAATAATAAGGTTACTAAAGTAACTTAAAGACCATTCACTAGTTTCACGTAATGGTCAGGCTAGACCATTACCCACCGTGCAACGTAAAAGGTTTAGGCCTTTAAAAAACGCCGCATGGACTAGCGGAGGGGCGGAATTGTTCTTAAAGGAGCGATAGCGTTCGCCTTTGTCCCCGGGTTTTGACCGCATAGCGGTTCAAAACAATCAAAAACCTGGGGACAACAAGCGACCGGAAGAACAATCCGCCCCGGAGCACCAAAAGTAACTTTTTTAACAGCGTAAAGCATTTATCCCGTTCATTACTGAGGAGGAACATAAGGATCATGATCAAAGCAACCGTATATGTCACTATTAAGCAAAGCGTACTCGACCCGCAAGGGGTAGCTGTTCAAGGAGCCCTGCATTCAATGGGATTTAACGAAGTGGAAAGTGTACGGATCGGTAAAGTCATGGAACTGAACCTGGATACAACAGATCGTGCGGAAGCGGAGAAACGATTGAAAGTCATGTGTGAAAAGCTGCTGGCCAACACCGTTGTTGAAGATTACCGCTACGAATTGGAGGGTTAATCTCATGAAATTTGCAGTTCTTGTGTTCCCTGGCTCCAACTGCGACATCGACTGTTACAAGGCAGTGGAAGATGCGATTGGACAAGAGGTTGATTATGTATGGCACACGGCTACAGATCTTTCGGCTTATGATTGTATTTTAGTTCCAGGTGGTTTCTCTTATGGTGACTACTTGCGCTGTGGAGCGATTTCCCGCTTTGCACCGGTAATGAACGAGGTAGCGAAAGCTGCTGAACAAGGTAAATATATTTTGGGTATTTGCAACGGATTCCAGATCCTGACGGAAGCAGGATTGCTTCCAGGCGCGTTGATCCGCAACACTTCCCTGAAATTCCGTTGTCACGATACGGTATTGAAAGTGGCGAATGCAGATACACCATTTACACGTGACTATGCACCGGGCGAAGAGATTATCATCCCGATTGCTCACGGTGAAGGCAACTATTATTGCGACGAAGAGACGCTAGCGAGTCTGCAAGCGAACAACCAGATCGTATTTACGTATGGTACCAACCCGAACGGTTCCCTGGGTGATATTGCAGGAGTCTGTAACGAGGCTGGAAACGTGGTCGGCATGATGCCGCACCCAGAGCGTGCAGTGGATTCACTGTTTGGTTCGGAAGACGGCAAACGTATGTTTACATCTATTTTGAAAGCATGGAGGGATCGGCATGACGCAGCAGCTATCCGCTAAGGAACCAACAGCAGAACAGGTCGCAGAACATAAACTTTACGCACAAATGGGCGTATCTGACAGCGAGTATGAGCTGATCTGTGAGTTCATGGGGCGCAAGCCAAACTACACAGAAATTGGTGTGTTCAGTGTAATGTGGTCCGAGCACTGTGCTTATAAAAACTCCAAGCCATTGCTGCGCCGTTTCCCAACCACTGGACCACGTGTCCTGATGGGACCAGGTGAAGGTGCTGGTATCGTGGATATCGGTGATAACCAGGCTGTTGTATTCAAAATTGAAAGCCATAACCATCCTTCCGCGGTTGAGCCTTATCAAGGTGCGGCAACAGGTGTGGGCGGCATTATCCGTGATATTTTCTCCATGGGCGCAAGACCGGTTGCATTACTGAACTCCCTTCGTTTTGGCAAGCTGGAGAGCGATCGCGTTAAATATTTGTTCGAACATGTTGTAGCGGGTATTGCTGGATACGGTAACTGTATCGGTATTCCTACCGTTGCAGGCGAAGTGATGTTTGATGAGAGCTATGAAGGCAATCCGCTGGTTAACGCGATGTGTGTGGGTCTGATTGATCATGACAAAATTCAGCGCGGCGTAGCTAAAGGTGTAGGGAACCCGGTTTATTATGTAGGGCCACCAACAGGCCGAGATGGTATTCATGGAGCAACCTTTGCATCGGTTGAACTGACGGAAGAATCCGAGTCCCAACGGACAGCGGTTCAGGTCGGTGACCCGTTTATGGAGAAACTGGTAATGGAATCTTGTCTGGAATTGATCGACACGGGCATCGTGCTCGGAATTCAAGATATGGGTGCTGCGGGTCTGACATGTTCGAGTGCAGAGATGGCAAGTAAAGCGGGTAACGGTCTGGAATTGTATCTGGATCAGGTACCACAACGTGAAGAAGGCATGACGCCTTACGAGATGATGTTGTCTGAGTCCCAAGAACGCATGTTGTTCGTCGTTGAGCCGAAGGATGAGGCACAGGCGATGGAAATCTTTGAACGTTGGGGCGTAATCTGTGCCAAAGTTGGTAAAGTAACGGATGATGGTCGTCTGAAATTGATTCACCACGGCGAAGTGGTTGGAGATATGCCAGTAACGGCACTGGTTGACGAATGTCCAGTCTATGACAAACCTTCTTCTGTACCTGCATACTACGAGCAAAGTGCTTCCATCGACACGCTTCGTTACGACGAAGTGTCGGATCTCGGCGGAGCGCTGAAACAAGTGCTGGCTTCACCAACCGTAGCGAGTAAAAAATGGGTGTATGATCAATACGATTACATGGTGCGTACAAGCACTGCCGTTCGTCCTGGTTCGGATGCAGCTGTAGTTACGATTCGTGGCACACGCAAAGGTCTCGCGATGACAACGGACTGTAATGGACGTTATGTGTACCTTGATCCTGAAGTTGGTGGACGGATTGCCGTAAGTGAAGCAGCGCGTAACATTGTATGTTCTGGTGCTGAGCCGCTGGCGATCACGGACAACCTGAACTTCGGTAACCCGGAGAAGCCGGATATTTTCTGGCAAATGGAGAAAGCGGTAGACGGTATGGCAGAAGCTTGCCGTGTGCTGGATACGCCGGTCATCGGTGGTAACGTAAGTCTGTATAATGAAAACGCCAAAGGCTCCATCTATCCAACGCCAGTTGTCGGTATGGTAGGTCTCGTTCATGATACGGATCATATCACGACACAAGCATTCAAATCCGAAGGTGATGTTATCATCCTCCTCGGTGAAACAAAAGCTGAACTGGGTGGCAGCGAGCTGCAATATGCGGTTCATGGTCAGACGGAAGGTCGTCCGCCAGAACTGAATTTGCAAACGGAAAAAGCGTTGCTCAGCACGGTGCTGGGAGCTATTCAATCCGGTCTCGTTCGCTCTGCACATGACTTGTCTGAAGGCGGCTTGGCTGTTGCGCTCGCAGAGTCTTGTATCAGCGGTAACGTAGGAGCACAGGTGAATGTGGAGACTGCACTGCGTGCAGATCACGCCCTGTTCAGTGAGAGTCAATCCCGTATCTTGTTGTCGGCTACGCCAGAGCAAGCGGGTAAACTTGAAGCATTTGTACGTGAGCGCGGTGTACCTGTAGCTGTGATTGGACGTGTAGAAGGAAGTAACCTGACGATTGAATTGAACGGAACATCAGCCGTGAGCGAACCTGTAGGAGGTTTGGCTCAGGTCTGGGAGGATGCGATTCCATGTCTCATGAACTGACGACAGGACCGTTGTGGACAGGCGATTATTATAATGAAGGGTCCGGCAAGGAAGGACTCGACAAATTGAAGGAAGAATGCGGTGTGTTCGGGGTGTTCAGACACCCTGACGCGGCTTCGCTCTCCTATTATGGACTGCATGCGTTGCAACATCGGGGCGAAGAAAGTGCAGGCATGTGTGTGAGTGATGGCAGCCAGTTTAACTATCATCGCGGCATGGGTCTGGTGAAAGAAGTGTTCACCAAAGACCTGATGCAGACGTTAACCGGGGATATTTCCATTGGACATGTCCGGTATTCAACAAGTGGTGACAGTAAACTGACGAACGCACAGCCACTGGTATTTAAATACCGTGATGGCGATTTGGCAGTAGCGACCAACGGAAACATCGTGAATGCACCAACGATCCGGCGTGAGCTGGAGCAGAGCGGTTCCATTTTCCAAACAACGAGTGATACCGAGGTCATTGCGCATCTGATTGCACGATCCTCCAAAGGGCTTGTGGAAGCGGCAAAAGAGGCATTCCAGCGCATTGTGGGCGGTTATGCATTTCTGATCATGACCAATGACAAGCTGCTCGTGGCTTCCGATCCGCACGGACTTCGTCCGCTGACGATGGGTAAGCTGGGAGATGCGTATCTGTTTGCATCCGAGACGTGTGCACTGGAAACAATCGGCGCGGAGTTAATCCGTGACATTGAACCGGGTGAATTGCTTGTGCTGGATGCAGATGGTCTGCACGAGGATCGTTTTGATCATCACAAACACCGCAAGGCATTATGTGCGATGGAATATATTTATTTTGCTCGTCCGGATAGTGATATGAATGGTGCGAATCAGCATGCTGCCCGTAAACGGATGGGAAGCCGGATGGCGATTGAGTCGTTTGTGGATGCTGACTTGGTTACGGGGGTACCAGATTCCAGCATCTCGGCGGCGATTGGATACGCTGAACAGACAGGCATTCCGTATGAGATGGGTATGATCAAAAATAAATACACTGGACGTACGTTTATCCAGCCAAGCCAGGAATTGCGGGAGCAGGGCGTGAAGATGAAGCTGAGCGCTGTGCGTCGCGTTGTGGAAGGAAAACGTGTGGTTATGATTGACGACTCCATTGTACGGGGAACAACCTCCCGTCGGATCGTTAACATGCTGCGTGATGCAGGAGCTACCGAAGTCCATGTACGCATTACATCACCACCTTTCAAAAACCCATGTTTCTATGGCATCGATACACCGGACAGCCGTGAATTGATCGCCTCACAACTGTCGGTGGAAGAAATTTGCCGTGAGATTAATGCGGATTCCCTGTCGTTCCTCAGTCCGGATGGACTGATAGCATCGATTCAGGGAGATAATCAGGATGATCCCAAAGGCGGGCTTTGCCTCGCATGTTTTGATAATGATTACCCAACCCGCCTCGACTTTGGCGGGGAAGAAAAATTCGGCTGCAGTTGCTAGCTGTTATGTGGCGAGACAAACGTATCTCGCCGCCCCAGGCATAGCCCGCGCCCTCAAGCCCCGCCTTGCGGAGCAACAGGGTCAGGGCAGCCAAGCGAAGCAGCTGCCCCCGGACGCAGCCCGCGCCCTTAAGCCCCGCTTTGCGGAGCAACAGGGCCAGGGCACCCAAGCGAAGGAGCTGCCCAGCGGGCTTGCCCCGCAGCGTAGCTGAGCGGGGTTCGCCGACCGATGGCTTGCAGCCAACGGAATCGGCGAACAATCCCGCGGGATCACGCACGAATCAACCATAGCAAGATCACACCAGCCACCTCTGCACCGCTTTTTTGGCGGGTGTCCAGAGGGCCTGCCAAGGTCCTATGGGGTCCTCCCGGGCGGGAGGATTTAGGTGGGGCGAAAAAAGGAGCTGATTCCACTTGTCAGAAGCATATAAAAAGGCCGGCGTCGATATCGCGGCAGGTAATGAAGCGGTTGAACGGATGAAAAAACACGTGAAGCGTACCTTCCGTCCGGAAGTGATGACAGATCTGGGTGGATTCGGTGCCCTGTTCGGTTTGAACAAAGATAAATACGATGAGCCTGTGCTTGTATCCGGTACGGATGGCGTAGGCACCAAGCTGAAAATTGCATTTGCCATGGACCGTCACGATACCATCGGAATCGACGCGGTAGCGATGTGTGTGAACGACATTGTGGTACAGGGTGCAGAACCACTCTTCTTCCTTGACTATCTGGCATGTGACAAAGTTATTCCTGAGAAGATCGAAGCTATTGTTGCGGGTATCGCTGAAGGCTGTTATCAATCTGGTTGTGCGCTGATCGGTGGCGAGACGGCGGAGATGCCGGGCATGTACAGTGAAGGCGAATACGATATTGCCGGATTCACGGTGGGTATCGTAGACAAAGCTAAGATCATCAACGGTACAACCATCGCCCCTGGCGACACAGTGATTGGACTGGCCTCCAGCGGTGTGCATAGTAACGGATTCTCGCTGGTACGCAGACTTTTGTTGGAAGATGCGGGACTTGATCTGCATGATGAAGTAGCGGAACTGGGCGGTAAGCTGGGTGATTCCCTGCTGGAACCTACGAAGATCTACGTTAAACCTCTGTTGTCCCTGCTGGAAAAGGTAAAAGTAAAAGGCATGGCACACATTACAGGTGGTGGCTTCATCGAGAATATCCCACGTATGTTGCCGAGCAACGTGAATGTGGATATTGACTACGGCTCTTGGCCGATCCTGCCGATCTTCAACCTGTTACAGGAAAAAGGTGCTGTCTCGAACCGTGACATGTTCACCACATTCAACATGGGTGTTGGGCTTGTACTGGTGGTTAATGAAGCAGATGCAACGGAAGCGCTGGAACAACTGAAAGCATCTGGTGAAGAAGCGTACATCATTGGCCGTGTTACTGAAGGAGATGCGCGAGTAACCTTCACGGGAGCGGATGTTTAATGGCGAACTACCGCATAGCTGTATTTGCCTCGGGTGAAGGGACCAACTTTCAGTCATTGGTCGATGCAGTACGGAACGGTGGGTTGGATGCATCTGTAGATCTGCTCGTGTGTGATAAATCGGCTGCACGCGTTGTGCAGCGGGCACAGGATGCAGGCGTGGATTGTCATCTGTTTACTCCAAAAATTATGCTTCCCGTGAAGCCTATGAGGCAGAGATCGTGGAAGTGCTTGAATCCAAAAAAATCGACTTGGTTGTTCTTGCGGGATATATGAGATTGTTGACTTCGGTTGTGGTGGATCGTTACGCAGGGCGGTTGATTAATATTCATCCGTCCTTGCTACCAGCATTTGCAGGCAAGGATGCGATTGGACAGGCTCTCGAATATGGCGTGAAAGTTACAGGCGTGACGGTGCACTTTGTGGACGGTGGCATGGATACAGGGCCTATTATTGCCCAGCATCCGGTTCCCATTTTGCCAGAGGATACGCCTGAGTCAATCAGCCGCTCCATCCATGCAGCCGAACAGCAACTTTACCCTGAAGTGGTATCCTGGTTCGCTCAAGGTCTGGTTCAATTAGACGGACGTCACGTTACTGTTAACAAACCGGTTTGATATAAGTTGAAATTTTTTTGCACATTAACGGAGAGGACAGAAAAAACCTGAAAAAGCAAAGCGGTCGCCTTTATCACCGGATTTTCCCTTTAAGAAAAGGGAATCAAAAAATCTGGGGATAACAGCGATTAGAAGGTTGTTCTGTCATCGGAGTGTCCCGTGTAAACATCTTAGTTCCACTTATATAACAGAAGTCGAATATTGGTACGCATTTTGTGATATTTCTCGGGAAATAAATCGGCTGTGTTTCGTCAGGAAACGCGAAGCCATGGGACATTAAAGGAGGAGCATATTGTGAGTATCAAAAGAGCGCTGGTCAGCGTATGGGATAAAACAGGCATCGTGGACTTTTGCCGCGAGCTGTCGCAAATGGGTGTGGAGATTATTTCGACAGGAGGTACAAGCAGCCTGTTGTCGAAGGAAGGCGTACCTGTCATCGGAATTTCGGATGTGACCGGGTTCCCGGAAATCATGGACGGACGTGTTAAAACATTGCATCCAGCAGTTCATGGTGGGTTGCTGGCTGTTCGTGACAGCGAAGAGCATAAGCGCCAGATGGAAGAGAACGGATTGGGTTATATTGACCTCGTTGTCGTAAACCTCTACCCCTTCCAAGATACTATCGCCAAACCGGATGTGACGTACGAAGACGCGATCGAGAACATCGATATCGGTGGTCCAACGATGCTTCGTTCTGCAGCCAAAAACCATGCCTTTGTCAGTGTTGTTGTTGACACAGCGGATTATGGTAAGGTGCTTGAAGAAGTTCGCAGCAATGGAGATACCACCCTCGAAACACGCAAACGGCTTGCGGCAAAAGTGTTCCGCCATACAGCGGCTTACGATGCAGTTATTTCTGACTATCTCTCTAACCTGAACGGCGATCCGTTGCCAGAGCGTCTGACGGTTACTTACGAAAAACTCCAGGATTTGCGTTACGGCGAAAATCCACACCAGCAGGCGGCATTCTACCGCAAACCGCTGGCTGCACAAGATACGTTGACAACAGCCGAGCAATTGCATGGCAAAGAGTTGTCTTACAATAACATCAACGATGCGAACGCAGCATTGCAGATTGTCAAAGAATTTGAAGAACCGGCGGTTGTTGCGGTTAAACATATGAACCCATGCGGCGTAGGTATTGGTGCAAGTATCTATGAAGCTTACAGCAAGGCATATGCTGCAGATCCAACGTCTATCTTTGGTGGCATTGTGGCAGCGAACCGCATTATCGACAGCGATACAGCAGGCAAATTGAGCGAGATTTTCCTGGAAATCATACTTGCCCCTGACTTTACACAAGAGGCACTCGATATCCTGACGAAGAAGAAAAACATTCGTTTGCTCAAAACGGGTGAACTGAATGCTGCTCGTAAACGGGAAAGCCAATTCGTGGTAACGTCTATTGACGGTGGTATGATCGTGCAACAGTCCGATGTACACTCCATCGAAGCGAGCGAGCTGAACGTGGTAACGGATCGTGCGCCTTCGGAAGAAGAACTGAAACAGCTGTTGTTTGGCTGGAAAGTAGTTAAACACGTGAAATCCAACGCGATTGTACTTGCAGCGAATGACATGACGGTAGGTGTGGGCGCTGGACAAATGAATCGTGTGGGTGCAGCCAAAATTGCGATTGAGCAAGCGGGCGAGCAAGCAAAAGGTGCTATTCTGGCATCCGATGCGTTCTTCCCAATGGGTGATACGCTGGAACTGGCAGCAAAAGCCGGAATTACAGCGGTAATTCAACCTGGTGGTTCGATCAAAGATGAAGAATCCATCAAAGTAGCCAATGAATACGGAATTGCCATGGTCTTCACAGGCGTTCGTCACTTCAAACACTAGAATGAAAAAGGTTTAATAAGGGTGTCGCCAGTCATACTTATGACTTATGGTACACCCCCTCTTTTTAGGTTTTTCAACACGCGATAGCGTAACAAATCCAGTTATGCACGGAGGGAGAACAGAACGAATGGATATTCTGGTAGTAGGCGGCGGTGGCCGGGAACATGCAATCATCTGGGCGCTGGCAAAGAGTCCAAAGGTAGACAAGATTCACTGCGCACCGGGAAATGCAGGTATTGCTCAGCTCGCTGAGTGTCATGCCATTGCGGTAAATGAATTCGATAAACTAACGGCTCTTGCTGTAGAGCTTAAAGTGGGATTGGTGGTTATTGGTCCGGATGATCCGCTGGCGGATGGGATCGTGGATGCATTTGATTCGACAGGTATTCCGGTATTCGGACCCCGTCGTAATGCAGCAGAGATCGAAGGAAGTAAAACGTTCATGAAGGACCTGCTGCACAAATATAACATTCCAACCGCAGCCTATGAAAAATTCGACAACTACGAACAGGCTCAAACGTATCTGAATGAGCAAGCAATTCCGGTTGTCATCAAGGCAGATGGACTGGCAGCGGGCAAAGGTGTGACGGTAGCTTATTCGCGTGAAGAGGCTGATCGGGCACTTCGCAGCATCATGGTGGAGAAGGTATTTGGTGATGCAGGAGCCAAAGTGATCATCGAGGAATTCCTCGCAGGGCAGGAAATGTCCATTCTGGCTTTTGTCGATGGGGAGACGGTTCGTCCGATGGCCGCAGCACAGGATCACAAACCTGTATTCGATAATGACCAGGGGCCAAACACAGGCGGTATGGGTACATATTCACCATTGCCACATATCCCTGCTTCTATTATTGAGGAAGCCGTGGAGACGATCATTAAACCAACGGCTAAAGCGATGGTGTCTGAGGGACGTCCATTCCAAGGTGTATTGTTTGCCGGTCTGATGATATCGCCGGATGGCAAACCCAAAACGATTGAGTTTAACGCACGTTTTGGTGATCCCGAAACACAGGTTGTTTTGCCACGTCTGAAAAGTGACTTGTTCGATATCTTCTGGGCAACCGTTCATGGCAAACTGGCTGACATTGAGATTGAATGGAGCGATGAAGCCGCAGTATGTGTGGTGCTTGCTTCAGGAGGTTATCCGGGTCCTTATGCCAAAGGAGTAGTCATCGAAGGACTGGATCAAGTGGACGATGCCGTGGTATTCCACGCAGGTACAGCTCGTAATGAAGCAGGAGACTGGGTCACGAACGGCGGACGAATCCTGGGCGTAGTTGGCCTTGGTGCAGATATTGCCGAAGCTAGAAACAAAGCCTATGCAGAGGCGGAGCGTATCCGATTTGATGGCAAACATCAGCGGACGGATATCGCTGCTAAAGCACTGGTATAGAATGAATACAAGAGCCCGTATAGATGTGTACCGGAAAGGTATTTGCATCCTGCGGGCTCTTTGCTGCGTATATAGATGTACCTTGTGCAAACGGCCGAACTTGTCCATACGGGAAAGACATGGGAAAGATACGAAACAGGATATAATCTGGGTGTTTAGGCATGTTGTTTAATGCCCTAAAGTACAGGGTAGTATTTTTATAAATTGGACTATACTAAACATGTGAACATGTTCACATTATGAGATAATATCAATCATATTATATAAAGTACGTAACATACATAGAGACTAATTTGTGAACATTATACTGTAAGCTTGTGGCAAACCATAACGTGCAACTGGATGGTTGAGCGGGAAACATGGTATACTTTTCGGAAACAGGAATGAGTACGAGGGGAGGTGGATATCTATTGGGTAGGCGATATTGTAAATTGTCCAAATGGCGAATCTAGGTGGAGTTAAGCGAGGAACAATTGACAGCATGAGGGGTAACCCGATTTGAATGAAGAAGTTTCTGCAAGTCATTGACTTCATCTTGAATTCCTGTTTTGTATTTTACAAGGTCAAACACGTACGACATATACAAATATGATCATTATTCGATTTCATATAAGGCATACGCCATGATGAACGACAAACAGCGCATGAATGGTTAACCTAGTTAACGGATCACGCTGTAACTATCTCTGGAGGTGAATCCCTGAGAACCGGGGAAATCATTGGACATAATTACCATATTGAATATCGCTTTACTTATTATCTTGATTGCATTGACTGCATTTTTCGTAGCATCGGAGTTCGCTGTAGTCAAAATTCGTACATCAAGAGTAGATCAACTGGTTGCCGAAGGCAATAAAAAGGCAGTACTTGCCAAAAAAGTTGTCTCGGACTTGGATTATTATCTGTCAGCCTGTCAGCTCGGTATTACGGTCACTGCTCTAGGACTGGGAGCGCTCGGCAAACCGACGGTTGAGAGATTGTTATACCCGGTATTCAATTATTTAGATGTACCTGCTTCGATCTCATCAATTGCTTCCTATGCGATTGCCTTTATCCTCGTCACGTTTTTGCATGTGGTTGTTGGTGAGATGGCACCGAAAACGCTGGCGATTCAATTTTCAGAAAAACTGACATTAATGCTTGCCCCATCACTATACTGGTTCGGTAAAATCATGTATCCGTTCATCTGGGCGCTTAATGGAACCTCTCGTGTTCTTCTGCGAGGATTCGGTGTGAAGCCTGCCAAACATGATCAAGCCTACTCGGAGGACGAGATCAAGATCATCATGAACCAGAGTTATGAAGGTGACGAGAACAACAAGACCAAGCTTTCATATCTGGAAAATGTATTTGTGTTCGACGAACGTGATGCCAAAGACATCATGGTACCACGTACGGAACTGGTGACATTAGATCAGGATATGACCTATGACGATATTATTCCTATATTGGATGAACATAACTATTCACGTTACCCTGTCATCGAGGATGGGGACAAGGACCGCATTATCGGTGTTGTGAATGTGAAGAAGATTTTGCCTGACATGGTAGCCGCAAGATCATATCAACTAAGCGAGTTCGTTCGTGAGATCCCATTTGTTTCGAAGTTACACGTATCCAGGATGCGATGATTAAAATGCAGCAGGAACGTGTACACATGGCCGTGGTTGTGGATGAATACGGCGGTACTTCGGGAATTATTACGATGGAGGATATTCTGGAGGAGCTGGTCGGTGAGATTCGTGATGAATTCGATGCCGATGAGGTGGCTGATATCCAGGAGACCGGAGAGAATCAATATCTCATTAATGGTCGGGTACTTTTGGATGAAGTGGAGCGGCAGTTCGGGCTTAGCTTTGAAGGAAATGAAGAGATGGATACCGTAGCCGGATGGATTCAGTACCAGAAGGGTGTAGGTGTGGAAAAAGGCGACACAGTAGAACACGGCGATTATGTCTGGACCGTTGTTGATACCGAAAATTATCACATCAAGCAAGTTCTTCTGGAGCGGGTAAACGGCGCGCAGGTTGAGGAAGCTGCTAGCGATCTGGCGTAATGTTGGTTCGATCATAACTGTAATCTAGGGTCGACGGCCCTCAGAATTTAAATGTTTTGGCAACGTAACAGTGTAGGGGACGGAATCGATTCTAAAGAAGCGTAGCGTTCGCGTTTGCAAACCAATTCTATACCTTTGAAAACAACAATCAGGGAAATTTGGAGGCAATGGCGATCGGAAGAACGAGCCGTCACCGGAACGTCACTCGTGCAACCTTATTTTAAATTTTAATGGAGGTGAATCCCTCAGGTTGAGGGAAATCATTGGACGGAATAATAGCCTTGAATTTATTTTTAGTAGCCGTATTTATAGGTCTGACAGCCTTTTTCGTTGGAGCCGAATTTGCAATTCTTAAAGTACGGATGTCCCGAATCGATCAATTGATCTCGGAAGGTAACAAAAAGGCAGTACTGGCCAAAAAAGTGGCGCACAACCTGGATTATTATCTGTCAGCATGTCAATTGGGGATTACCATCACGGCGCTGGTATTGGGAGCCTTGGGTGAACCTACCGTTGAGAAAATGCTTCATCCGCTCTTTGAGCGCATGGAAGTGCCGGCGGCATTGTCTACCGTGCTTTCCTATGGTATTGCTCTGGCGATCATTACCTTCCTGCACGTGGTTATTGGTGAATTGGCACCGAAAACGCTGGCGATTCAGTTTGCAGAGAGAATGACGCTGTTGTTGGCACCACCACTGTACTGGTTCGGTAAAATCATGAATCCGTTCATCTATGCGCTGAATGGAGCTGCTCGTCTGTTGCTTGGTATCTTTGGTGTAAAACCTGCCGGGCATGATACCGTTCACTCCGAAGAAGAGCTGAAGCTGATTATGGCACAGAGCTACGAGAGTGGCGAGATCAACCAGACGGAGCTGGACTATCTCAAAAACATTTTTGCTTTTGATGAGCGTTTGCTTCAGGAGATCATGATTCCACGAGATAAAATTGTTACGTTGAATAAGGAAATGCCGCTTGATCAGATCATTGAAACGCTGAATCGACACGAATACACCAGATACCCTGTTATTGCGAATGGGGATCAGGCGCACTTTGTGGGCTTTATTAACACAAAAGAAATGTTGACGAGTGTCGCTGCGGGCAGAGACTTTAATATGGAGACATTTGTCCATAATACGCCGAGTTTCTCCGAGCGTTCTCCAATCAAGGATGTGCTGATCCAGATGCAGCAAAGCCGTGTACACATTGCAACCGTGAAAAATGAGACAGGTGCTACGGTAGGTATGGTTACGATGGAGGATATCCTTGAAGAGATTGTCGGAGATATCAAGGATGAATACGAGCATAAAGATTTGGTGAATCCACCAAAAAGAATGAAACTGGTTTAAGAAGCAGTGATACAAACGTAATACAGGAATACGAAACAACCTAATCAATCGTTATAACGCTAAGCAGGTTCCCGGAGTGATCGGGGCCTGCTTTTTGTATTAAATCTTAATTTTAAAATAAAAGCTTGCATATTGTGGTCCAATGGATTAATATAAATTTAAAGAATCTTAATTTAAAGATAAATAACGAAAAGCAATAAATAAAAGAAGCAAAAATAACCTATGATACAACTAAAACCAAGGGAGTGGAGATTATGTTCAGAACTTCAGGAATTCATCATATTACAGCTTTTGTTGACGATGCGCAGAAAAACGTTGATTTTTATGCAGGTGTGTTGGCGCTCAGACTGGTGAAAAAAACAATTAACTTTGATGCACCAGACGTGTATCACTTGTATTACGGGAATGAGCAGGGTGCACCGGGCACAATCATTACCTTTTTCCCACAGCAAAATTCAAGAAGAGGTGTCATTGGTTCCGGTCAGACTGGAGTTACCGTATATGCGGTTCCTGTAGGAAGCCTGCCTTTCTGGAAAGAACGTCTTGCTTCCTTCGATATTCCATATGAAAATAAAACCAGATTCGGTGAGCAGTACATTCGTTTCTTCGACAAAGGCGGTCTGTTGCTTGAACTGGTTGAGCGTGAAGGCGGTCAGCCAAGCAACTGGAGTTTCAACGGTGTGACACCGGAGCATGCCATCAAAGGATTTGGTGGAGCCGTATTGTTCAGCCACGTTCCTGAGAAAACCATGGACGTCTTGGTGAGCAAACTGGGTCTGGAGCAAGTCGGTGAAGAGAACGGACTCCTTCGTCTTCAGGCAAGCGGCGATATTGGTCAGATCATCGATATTCAGTCAACAGGTATCCAGCGCGGGATTGGTGGAGCTGGAACGGTTCACCACATTGCATGGCGTGCCAAAGATTACGTGGAGCATGAACAAATTCAGCAGGATCTTGAACAATCCGGGTATCATCCAACGCCAGTCATTGACCGTCAATACTTCAACGCTGTGTATTTCCGGGAGCCGGGAGGTATATTGTTCGAACTGGCTACGGATCCTCCGGGATTTGCACGGGATGAACCAGCAGAGAGCATGGGTGAGAAACTGATGTTGCCTGAATGGTATGAACCACAGCGTGAGCAGATTGAACAATTGTTGCCACGAATTGAAGTACGTGAATGGAAAGGAGAGTCCAAATCATGACCACAACCAATACAATGAAACATATCTATAAAGCAGGTGCTCAGCCGGATGCTCCAACAATCCTGTTGCTTCATGGCACAGGCGGAACCGAGAATGATCTGATCGGTCTGGCGGAGATGATCGCGCCAGGAGCTGGCATACTTGGGGTGCGGGGTAATGTATCGGAGAACGGGATGCCCCGTTTCTTCCGCCGTCTGGCCGAAGGCATTTTTGACGAAGAAGATTTGATTGCTCGTACGGCTGAGCTGGGATCTTTTGTCGATGCAGCTGCGGTGGAATACGGTTTTGATCGGTCCAACGTGTATGCACTGGGTTACTCTAACGGTGCCAACATTGCGGCAAGCTTGATCTTCCATCAAGCAGATGTATTCAAAGGTGCAATTCTGCATCACCCGATGGTACCGCTGCGCGGACTCGAACTGCCGGATCTGAAAGGTCTGCCTGTGTTCATTGGTGCGGGCGAGAATGATCCGATTGTACCCAGACGTGAAACGGAGGAACTTGCTTCGTTGCTGAGCGGTGCAGGTGCCGATTTAAACACACATTGGGAGCGTCAGGGTCATCAATTGACTCGTACCGAAGCAGAAGCCGCGGCAGCTTGGTTTAAGACTCAGGCGTAAATTGGGTGGATAGACGGTTATGAAACGTATAGAGACAGCCTGATCGTGAAGATCGGGCTGTTTTTTCTTTTTATTTAGTCATCGTCAGAAAGAGGAAATGATGGACTGGTGTTATGTAACCGTTACTAACCGGGTAAACATTTGAATGTGTGGTAGATAACCTTGTATGCTTAGTGATATAGCTATGTATCAACATCATGAACTGGAGGGGTTAATGTGGAACGTAACATCAAGGAACTGGTACAGCGGATGACACTGGAAGAAAAAGCGGGTATGTGCTCGGGACTGGACTTTTGGCATCTGAAAGGGGTGGAGCGTCTTGGCATTCCGTCCATCATGGTGACGGACGGACCTCATGGGCTGCGGAAGCAGGATGGGAGTGCAGATCATCTAGGACTTACGTCGAGCGTACCTGCAACCTGTTTCCCGTCTGCGGCAGGACTGGCTAGTTCATGGGACAAGGAGCTGGCGCGTCAGGTCGGGGTAGCCTTGGGTGAGGAATGTCAGGCCGAGGATGTAGCGGTACTGCTTGGTCCGGGTGTAAATATTAAACGTTCCCCATTGGGCGGACGTAACTTTGAATACTTTTCCGAAGATCCGTTGTTATCTACGCAGATGGCTACCGGTCATATTCAGGGTGTGCAGAGCCAGGGTGTGGGTACATCTCTCAAACACTTTGCAGTCAATAATCAGGAAGAACGGCGCATGTCGATTGATGCGGTAGTAGATGAACGGACACTGCGTGAGATCTATCTGGCGAGCTTCGAAGGTGCAGTGAAGGATGGACAACCATGGACAGTAATGTGTTCCTACAACAAGGTGAACGGTACGTATGCAGGTGAGAATGAATGGTTGCTTACGGATATTCTGAAGGACGAATGGGGTCACGAAGGCCTTGTGGTATCAGACTGGGGTGCGGTCAATGAACGTGCAGACGCCCTTGCAGCGGGATTGGAATTGGAGATGCCAACAAGCGGTGGAATTGGTGAGCGTAAAGTGATTGATGCCGTAGAGAGCGGACAATTGTCGCTGGACAAGCTGGATCGGGCGGTGGAGCGTCTGCTTACGCTGATCTTCAATGCTGTTGATCAAAAGCAAGACGGGGCTACATATAACAAGGATGAGCATCACCAACTTGCGCGCAAGGTGGCAGCCGAGAGTATGGTTTTGCTGAAAAATGAAGAAGGTATCCTGCCGCTGGGACGTGAAGGCGAAGTGGCGTTAATCGGGGCATTTGCTCGCAAACCTCGCTTCCAGGGCGGCGGCAGTTCCCATATTAATCCGACCAAAGTGGATGATATTGTGGAAGAGATGACCCAGGTGGCTGGCGAAGGTGTAACCTTCTCGTATGCCCCAGGTTATCGGATTGAAGCGGATGATGTGGATGAGACATTAATGCATGAGGCTGTTCAGGCAGCGCAGTCGGCGGATACCGCTGTTGTGTTTGTTGGATTGCCAGATCGTTATGAATCCGAAGGGTATGATCGTGCCCATCTGCGTCTGCCTGACAATCATATTCGGCTGATCGAAGAGATTGCGAAGGTTCAATCACGTGTCGTCGTTGTGCTGAGCAACGGATCTCCAGTAGAGATGCCTTGGCTACCGCAGGTGCAAGCCGTGCTCGAAGCTTATCTTGGTGGACAGGCTGTTGGTGGAGCGATAGCTGATCTGTTGTACGGAGAGGTGAATCCGTCCGGTAAACTGGCAGAGACATTCCCTGCCAAACTCAGTCATAATCCATCTTATCTGAATTTCCCGGGTGAAGGGGATCATGTCGATTACCGTGAAGGCATCTTTGTTGGTTACCGCTATTATGACAAAAAAGAGCTGGAGCCACTGTTCCCGTTTGGCTATGGACTGAGTTATACGACATTTGAATATGCTGATCTGAAGGTAGATCGCACAGAACTGACAGATCAGGATGAGGTGAACGTGCAAGTTAGGGTCACCAATACCGGAGACAGAGCGGGTAAGGAGATTATACAGCTGTATGTCAGCGATGTAGAGAGCACAGTTATTCGTCCGGTGAGAGAATTGAAAGCTTTTGCCAAGGTGGCTCTTGAACCTGGAGAATCAAAAGTAGTGAGCTTTACACTAAACAAGCGTTCATTCGCCTATTACAACGTAAATATGAAAGACTGGCATGTGGAGACCGGAGAGTTCGATATTCAGGTAGGCAGTTCCTCAAGGGATATTCATGTGCACACACGTGTGAACGTAGAGTCTACAGCGACATTCCTTCCAACCTATACGCGTAATAGTACATTGGGGGATATCCAGCGTGATCCGGCCCATAAAAAGCTGCTGGACCAGGCTTTGCAACAATTCCAGGAAGCCAGTGGGTTCGGCGGTGATGATGCCGGGGATCATGCAGATATGATGGATGCGATGATGAAATATATGCCGCTGCGTGCACTTGTTGCGTTTAGCGGTGGGGCCATGACGGAAGAAGCGATGAATGAACTTCTGGAGCAGTTGAACAACAAGGATCATGGTATTCGGGGATAAGGGGCTGCGGCCTTAAACCGAGTAGGAGCCCATCCTTGGATTAAGCGATTACGATTATGCGATCGTGCAGGAACTGCGCACGAAGCAACAAGAAGGTGTATGTGATAGCCAGCCGCATATTGGCTGGTACAGTTACCCGATCCGATTATGGATCGGGTTTTCTTTTGCATAAGGAAAAAGGGGTGAAAGGAACGGTGGGATGGGGGATGATCCTAGTAACGTGACAGAGGTGACAGGACTGCTCTAACTTGCTGAAGCAACATGGTTGTCGTAAAGCATGGATTATTCTATAATGAAGTAATTGATAATCATTTTCAATTAGATTCGGTGAAAGATGACTATGCTTGTAATCAGGAGGGGAATATGAATCCTAACCCTAGCTCACATACATTTGGTTCAAGTGCGTTTGTTCAGACCCGCGATGGTCGCAAACTACATTATATGTCCAGGGGAACAGGAGAGCTGACGGTTGTATTTGAGTCCGGTATGGGCGCCTCCAGATCGAACTGGGGACTGGTTGCACCAGCCATTGTTGAGCATGCACGTGCTGTCGTGTATGACAGGGCAGGGGCAGGACGAAGTGATGTCGACTCGGCTCCCCGCAGCCTTGA
Organism: Paenibacillus sp. OVF10; assembly: GCA_022836915.1. Taxonomy (GTDB): domain Bacteria; phylum Bacillota; class Bacilli; order Paenibacillales; family Paenibacillaceae; genus Paenibacillus. The sequence goes on from CP094668.1 coordinate 1,503,459, forward strand.
ACGCATTGCAGGGGATCTTGGAGAACTGCTGACCGCTCTGGGCCAGGGCCCATTCATTCTGGTTGGACATAGCTGGGGAGGTCCGATTGTACGGGCTGCGGCAGCTGCACATCTATCTCGATTACGTGGCATTATCCTGGTAGATCCATCAGACGAGCATTGCGAAATGTATTTTTCCAAGCTTACTAAAAGAGCTTTGCCATCAATGGTTTCATTATTCCAATCATGGCGCGGACTGGCTTATATAAGTTGCTTGGCAGCAAAGCTGGAAGCATTCAGCCTGCTGATGTGGCGGCGGATCACCTCAAGGAGGATTTCACTGTACGGGCAGCCAGCACGATGCTTGCGGAAGGTAAAACATTTCTGGATGACATGGCAGCACTGCTGGAACATCCTCCGGCTCTGGGTAATCTGGAAGTTAGCGTGATCTCGGGTACGAACCCGGGCAAGGGAGAGGGAAAATCAGACCTGCCCTCATCACGGCGCATCGCCAGACGGTGAGCCAGCTATCCAATGCGAGATGGATTGGGGCCGATCAATCGGGACATATGGTTATGTATACAGACCCTCAGGTCATTATTGATGAGATTTTACGAATGATAAATGATGTGAGCTCAGGCGCAAGAACAGATCAAAAGTGATACAATACAAAGAAAAGCAGTGCGCGACATTGCTAGACCATAAAAGCGGAGTGTGGAGACAACATGAAACCAGTTGAACAAGAACCAACGGGAACCACAAGTCCCGGTCGTGCCAGTGTTGGCATGGAAGATATCGTGCGCGCACATCATGTGCTGCGTGAGGTCATTGTAAGAACGCCGTTACAGCGGGACGCTGTATTGTCGGCCAAATATAACTGTAATGTGTATCTGAAAAGGGAAGACCTTCAAGTGGTGCGTTCGTTCAAAATCCGAGGCGCCTATAATATGATTCGCAGTCTGACACCAGCTGAGATGGAGAAAGGAATTGTCTGTGCGAGTGCAGGTAACCATGCTCAGGGTGTTGCTTTTAGCTGTAATGCGCTCGGAATTAACGGCAAAATCTTCATGCCGAGTACAACACCCAACCAGAAGGTGAAGCAAGTGAGACGCTTTGGCGGCAGCAACGTTGAAGTGGTGCTGATCGGAGATACGTATGATGATGCTTATGCAGAAGCAATGCGTGCATGTGACGAACAGGGCATGACGTTCATCCATCCTTTTGATCAACCGAAGATTATTGCAGGTAATGGTACGGTAGCGATGGAAATTATGGAAAGTCTCGATGAGAATGCCGACTATGTATTCGTGACGATTGGTGGCGGAGGGTTGGCAGCCGGCGTGGGAACCTACATGAAGACCGTGAGTCCAGAGACACGCATCATTGGAGTTGAGCCACTTGGGGCAGCTTCCATGAGTGAGGCGATGTTCCGCAAACAGGTTGTGACGTTGGATGATATTGATAAATTTGTGGATGGCGCAGCGGTGAAACGCGTTGGTGATCTCACCTTTGATATCTGCAATAGTATACTTGATGACATTGTGAAAGTGCCAGAAGGCAAAGCCTGCACAACTATTCTGGAGCTCTATAATGAAAATGCGATCGTGGTTGAGCCTGCCGGTTCCTTGGCTGTTGCGGCGCTGGAGCAGTATCGTGAGCAAATTGTGGGCAAGACAGTGGTTTGCGTCATTAGTGGCGGGAACAATGATATTGATCGGATGCAGGAGATCAAGGAACGTTCCCTCATCTATGAAGGTCTGAAGTATTATTTCATGGTTAATTTCCCGCAGCGTGCAGGAGCTTTACGTGAATTCCTGGAGGAAGTTCTAGGGAAGAATGATGATATCACCCGATTTGAATATACGAAAAAGCATGATAAGGAAAATGGTCCTGCCTTGGTGGGCATCGAACTGATGTACAAGGAAGATTACCAACCACTCATTGAACGTATGAACCGCAAAGGTATCGCCTATACCGAACTGAACAAAAATCTAAATCTGTTCAACATGTTAATCTGATGAAACATTCCAGTATGCAATCAGATCACCAAGAAAAATCTCCTCTGATCAGACCTGCGCGCATAGAAGATGCAGATCAGGTCATTCCTTTGCTGTATCAGGCGATCGGAGACATTGCATATGCGCTAGCGGGTGAGGCGGATCATGAGAAGGCGATGCAGATTTTGCAGGCGTTTTATGTGCAGGAAGACAACCGGATTAGCTATCGTCATGTGACAGTGATGGAGCAGGATGGGCTGATTGCGGGGATTCTGGTGGCCTATGATGGCGGCGAAGCAGATCGTCTGGACCAGCCGATTCTGGATCGCCCTGGACGAAGCCAGGAAGAGAAGTATGCATTGGTCAAAGAAACCCGTCCGGGCGAGTATTATCTGGATACTCTCTCGGTAAGTGAAGCATATCAGGGGCAGGGCATCGGCCGCGCACTGATGGCTGCGTTTGAGGAGCAAGGCAGAGATCTGGGTCACTCGCAGGTATCCTTGATTGTAGAACAGGACAACGGCCGTGCACAGATGCTGTACGAACGGCAGGGATATGTCAAAGACGATGTGATTGTCATCGCAGGACATGAGTATAATCATATGGTCAAACCGATTCAATAGTACAGAGCGCTGACGGTTTAGTCAGTTTTGACTATAGAACCAAGATAGAAACCGCCACAGGAGCGTATCCTGTGGCGGTTTTTGGCATGGTGATATGTTGGAATTCAGCCTGAATTTGAAACGGATGTTAACCTTGGGGACAGATTAATTTAATAATTCGCATAGTCGCTGACCGGCACATTCTGCTCCAGCCATTTCTCGACAGCAGCCGTTTTTTCATACTTCGATTCCTTAACCACGTCCATAAAGGCATCCAGCTTGGTGAGGAATTCACTATCGACGGATGCAAGACGCTGCAAGACGCCGTTGTAGCCTCTTTGGGCGTTCGCAACCATTTTGTTCGTGTCATAATCAAACAGCGGTGTATTGTTCAGCCCATAAAAGGTATACAGGGTATAACTGTTTAACAGGTTATGCACCTGCTTGGCCCGATTTGATGTTGGATGCAGCTCCAGGAATCTTTCCTGGCTGAGTGCTCGAAGGAGAATTTCCTGATAGCCAATGACCAGAGCACCGTCATCCGCAGGCAAGTTTTTCGTTTCCTTTGTCATGATATGGATGTAGCTTGAGATATCCTCTTTAATGACAGAGGTATATTTCACGAATGCCGCATAATTCATTATGGGATATAGGGAGCCTTCGAGCATGACGAGGCGATAGCCGCTGTCACGAGCTTCTTTTAACAGTGCACGCAGATCGGAGTCCTGGGTACGCTCCATAAGTTTGGTGAAGCTATCATTCAACTTGTATGCCTTGATCATCTTGTCCTGAACATTAGGAACAAGCAGGCGGTCTGTCATGGCGCTTAGCGCCTTCAGGCGAGCATTCTCCAATTGAAGCACCATCATGGTGGCTTGATGCTTTGTTACTTTTTTGATATGAGATTCGAGATAAGTATCGGCGGCAGGCAAGCCGTTCTTTTTGTAGAGCATGGACTGAAATGTTTTATATATCGTTGTTGAACTGGCAGTCGTGACTTTGGTATCTGTACTGGAAGATGCGGCAGCAGCGACTCCGGATAATGGAGCGACAGCCGTTTGGAGCAGCATGAGGATAGCGGTGGCTGTAATGAAGGTGCGCATGCCTTTACGTTTGGCAGATTGGAACGATGATGGCATAGATATGAACCTCCCGTAGTTATGAAATTGATAGGTGTTGTTCACTAGTCACTATACATTAACCCAATTGGTGCAGGATGTGGTTGCGGAATGGTGACAAATTCTTCTGTTATTTTTAACTTTTGGAGGGTGGAAGATAGAGGAAGATTTCTGCGAAAATATTTTTTGTACAACTGGAAACTTTTGAGCCGATCGGAACGTCTTAGTTGTGCATAGGAAAATACAGGAATTAATGAAAAGAACAGCGAATCTATTTCGATGTTAACTAAATGTGAGAATGGGGATATGGGATATGAGGAAAGCGGGAGGAAAACAAGTGAAGAAGGTAATGTCAGCGCTGGCTGTATCGGCCATGCTGATGTCCGCACTTCCAACATCGGTTATGGATGCAGCTGCGAGAATCAGCATATATATTAATGATGCAGAGTTATCATCTGCTCAGGCACCTGTCATGAAAGGTGGACGCGTACTGGTTCCGCTACGGTCGATTTTTGAAGGATTGGATGCGAAGGTACAGTACACGAACAGAACCAAAACGATTGTTGCAACTCGCGACGATCAGGAAGTTAAATTGACACTTGGTTCCAAAACGGCATACATCAACGGGGAAGCGATATCGTTGGATGTACCTGCGAACACGATTAAGGGCAACACAATGGTTCCCATTCGTTTTGTCAGTGAAGCTTTTGGAGAGAAAGTATTCTGGAACTCGCGCAATCAACGTGTAGATATCAAGACAACGGTAACACCTCCAGTGGATGAGACACAATATGCTGCATGGAACATCTATGGTTCGGTATCCGGAAGCAACGGAGATGGTCGTGACCTGACCGTGAGCTTTACACGTCCAACTTCAGAGAAGGCGGTATCTGCTTACCGGATTATGCTGGTAAAAACTCGCGATGTGAATAGCTTCACGGAGTCCTCAGCAACTGCCGTACCTTCTGCGAACTATACATCTGTTACACCGAATGGCAGCAACCCGAAACTGACTCTTAATGCACAGACGCGTGACGTGAACGGGGATTTGCTCAATAGTAATGAAACGTATCGTCTGTATGTACTGACTGTTGGTAACAGCAGCAATAATTATAAAAATGCATTGAACTGGTCTTCCCAAGCATTGAAGCTCAATAATGTGAAATCCACAGTACAGGCGGTTACAAGTCTGCGTGCTGCAGATATTAGTGACTATGGAGATGGCCGCGATCTGGAGATTAACTTCACGCAGCCGAGCACAACATCCAACATTACGTATTATCGTGCTTTTGTTGTTAAAGCAAAGGACTCTTCTGCGTTCAATCTGGCTGCGGCGAACAAAGTATCCAGTGCTAACTCCACGATCATATACAAAGGAAATAGTACCGCAGTGAAAAGCCAGCTGACTTCTTCAACACGGGATACGTCCGGCGAATTGATCAAAAGTGGCACAGCGTATGTGGTCTACATCTTGTCGGTAAGCACTAATACAACAACAGACAGCAAGCTGTCCGCAGCATCATCTTCACTTACGTTGTCCGTGAACACAGCAACGTCTCCAGTAATTACGCAGGTGAAGGATAACTCGGATTATGGAGATGGTCGTGACATTCAGGTGAGTTTCAACCGTTCATCAGATGAGTCCAAGGTGGCGAATTATCGCGTCTTTGTGGTGCGTAACTCGGTTGCCAGCAGCTTTAATCTGACAACGGCGAGTAACCTGTCCTCCAGTCTGTACTATACGGTGAATAAAACAGGCAACAACATTACAACGACATTACCTTCATCCATGAAGGACACAAGTGGCTATAACGTAACGAATCTGCAAGATTATCGCGTCTTTGTGATGGCGGTGGGCAATCAGCAAAATGGATACACCAATGCACTGTCAGCTTCCTCCACTGTGCTGAGACTGACAACGACCGGTAACGCTGGAGTCATCAGCAACCTGGCTGTTGCGGATATTGGTGACAACGGTGATGGGCGCGATCTGCGGGTTTCGTTCAACAAAGCTGCGGATGAGTCCAGAATCTCTGGATATCGAGTATACGTTGTTCGCTCCGGTAATGCGGGCAACTTCACACTAAGTGCAGCTAATGCGTCGAACTACTATACGCAGGTGAACAAAACGGGTGGTAACTTGTCAGTAACTCTTTCGAATAGTGCATACGACACAAGCGGTTCCCTTATTTCTAATAACGTTTCCTATCGTGTATTCGTTATGTCAGTAAGCAATAGCGGAAACTCAAGTCAAAATGCGTTGTCTTCATATTCTTCTCAGATCACACTGACTGCAAACACGGCTGTTACCGCTCCGACCAGTGTGACTGCGAAGGACATCGCGGATAACGGAGATGGACGTGATTTGCGTGTGACATTTAATCGATCGTCGAATGAGACGAACGTGTACCATTACCGTGTATTTGTAGTCAAAACTTCCAACTTGAGTGGATTTGATTTGTCGGAAGCTAATCGGAACTCCAACTTTAAGGTGGTAAATAAAGCTGGAGGAAGCGGAGATTACACGGTGACTTTAGACGATACCAAGGCAACAGATAGTACAACTATTCGCAATGATGAGAACTATCGCATATTTGTACTTGCGGTAAGTAATACAGGTAATTCATCCAATGTGCTGTCAACGGCCTATGCAGATGTTAAATTGTCCGTAACTAGTGCAGTAGGAGTAGTTACAATTACTAACGTTGAAGTTAAGAAAGAAGAGCAAGCAGCTGGTGATGTAACGGATGTGACTTTGAGATATACGGAACCAGCTTCCAAAGCAGGCATTGGACGTTATGTTGTTATGGTTGCTCCGACAGGAAGCGCATTTGGGCTCAATGTAGCGAAGAATATAGCGAAAGAAAACAATTCCACTACAATAAAATACGTGGAAACATCTGGTGGAAATGCCATACTTCCGGGTGTACTGTCTGATATCAATGGTCAAAAAATTGAAGCAGGCAAATCATACACGGTGTATATTTTATCTGAATCAAACGACAATAATCGTGAATCAAGTTTGGCTTCATCTACATTCACTATTAATGCGAAGAAACAGACAGTAACACCAGTGCAAACGGTAACTGCTTTAGAAGCAAAAGTAACTGATAATTTAATCAATGTAAGTTTCGATAAGCCAAATGAATTAGGGATTACTCGTTACGATGTGTACATTGTTAAAGAAGGAAGCAATTCAGGAACTGCTGGGAAAGCTTTACAAACTGTTGATACGGGTGGTACTTCTTCAGGAACAGCAATAGTGGATATTGGAAATTCCGCCAATGATTCAAATAATATGGCTTTTGGAGAGGGTAAATACAAAGTTTTGGTAGTCTCAGTGGTGAGTGAGCCGACGAAATATACATCTGTCAGTGCAGAAAGAACATTTGATATTCCGCCAGCTTCTTCTGGAAATGGTCAGTGAACTGACAATACGGGCGCGGGAACTTCAGGTGGTAATGGCACTCAATCATCTGCTGCAGACCCCTCTACGCCAGGTTCATGAATCCAGATAGACAAATGCGGTTGAAACGCATACTGGGTAATTAATTTTTAGGAATTTAAAGCCATTAACTCCCTTTCCAACCGGAAAGGGAGTTTTTAATATTCCCACGTAGACACCGCTTAACATCCTCGCGGCAATTCACTTGATAAAAAATTTGTCGCCAGAACGGTCCCTTAGACCAATGTTGCATTTGAACCAATTATTGGATAATAAAGGGAAGCTGGGTATATAGATTGAACTTACATTTACATGAAACGGAGTGGCCAGTGTAAATTTCTTTAGTTCACCTTATGTAAAAGCCTATGAGCCGAAAGGAATGATGGAATGCTTGCATTTCGTTTGACGGGCCTGCCGGATTCCCGGTTGCCGCTGTACCTGTATTGTGTGGGCACGCAGGAAGAGAAAGTTCTGCATAGACCGGATGGATTTCCGGTGTATCAGTTGTTTTTGTCACGCGGTGGTGAAGGGCAGTTCAAGATAACGGGAAAAGGGACATGGACGATAGGAGCAGGGCAGTTATTCATCGTGGAACCCGAGGTTGCGCATGAGTATGTGCCTCATTCCAAATCCAAAGGGGAACTGGGTTATATCGGCATTGGCGGTGCATCGGCTGGATCGGTATTACAATCCACGGGTTTGCTTCAGAACGAACCGTGCCATATCTCCGGTTTTGAAGTCATCTGGTCACGCATGACCAATCTCTGGCACGCGCTGGATCAAGGAGCAACGGAGATGTGGAACACATCAACCCTGATCTACCAGCTCATTTTGGATATAGCACAATCGAAAATACCATCTGATGTCGGCATAGGAGGTATTGTATCATCTAGGGCACAGGATGGCACTGTAAAACACTCTAATCGGGAGCCCGATCCGAGCAAGGATGCACTCGTCCGAGCAGTAGCATTGATTCATACGCACTACCAGGATGACCTGTTATTGAAGCACATCGCTGACGCAGTTGGTTATTCGGTGCAGCATCTCAACCGATTATTTCACCAGCATTATGACGTGACAGGACATCAATATATGCAGCGATTGCGTTTGCAGAAGGCTTCGGAATGGCTGGACAAGCACCCACGAGCAAGTGTACGAGAGGCGGCAGAGACGGTAGGCATGGAAGTGAACTATTTTATCCGGATGTTCAAGCGGGAGTTTGGAGAGACACCGGGCAAAGGAATCAAACATCGGAACCAGCTCCCAATGGAAAAAGACCTCACGAGTTCGTGAAGTCCCTTAATCGATTATATAACGTGTTATGCTGTTTTCTTTTGTCCAAATAAAGGCCTTAACGTTGCAAGCCCCACAACTCCGATCACCGCACTCACCCACGGAGCCAGTGCAAATACCGGAAGTTTATCACGCAGTGGATACCCTACAAAGAGCACAAGGACCACGATGACGATGTAGATGATGATTCCCTTAAGGTTAACCTTAGGTACGGTGTTCTTGTCCGCTCCTTCATCGTCCGGTCGCTCAGCAAGACGGCGAAGCATCTCCACCAATGCAATACCGCCAACTGCCGCAACGATCAGAGAGAACAGACTGATGTGTTGGAACGGCTCCGTATCTCCGCCAGTCCAACCCACGAACAATCCCACACATCCTTGAATTAACATGACAAAAGACAAAGCCGCCCAAGCGATCATGGCATACCACTTTGGAGTCCGTTTCACAGGCTCTGGATTCTCCGTTGACTGTGGTTCTCCAGCGTTGGCTTTCTTTTTCGATGGATCTGATGGACTATTACCACGGGTTGGGCTGGATTTACCCACCTCAACGGCAGCCGTCTTCTCCGGTGCTGTATTTGTTATCCCGAGCTGTGCATGGATGTCTTGTTCCAGATCAGGTCCGTATAACTCGCGAGCGGGTTTATTATCCCGCTGAGCCTGTACGATTGCTTTTCCTGCGGAGAGTATCCACTCTTCCTGTGTTCTCTCGTCCGCTGGCGCATGACGCGCAATTGTGCTGATCTCGTCATACAGTTTCACATGTTCAGGTGTCATTCGACTCATCTCAGTTATTTGCCGATTCTGTATTTCTTTAAGCTTCTTATAGGAAATCCCCAATGATTGCTCCCCCTGTCTACACACGTTCTGATCTTCCAATTGACTGAAGACCCTGACGGTATTTTAGTATACGGGAAGGGCTCTCGTTTCGCAAAGTCATTCCTTATAAAAAAGCTGCTCATGGTGGACCCATATCCATACACAGGCTAGTATGACACAGGTGCATAACAGCACCAGTTTACCGTGATGTTGAATCCATTCCAGTAGATGTTCCATGAATTCATTCCTTTCGGTAGAAGGACTCCGAGGCATATGCTGCCAATGATTGTTCGTTTATTTTCCCCCGTTCATGTGAAAAAAATCCCTCACGCCTCCCAGATCTAACGATTGTGTGAAGTATGCATAAAGAGCAGCCGATTCCATCACAATAGTAGCATTTCCAACAGAAATCCAAGATTGGAGTGTGCTTGTTATGGATAAACAAACAGATTTGACGCGGAAGCTGCTACTGAACAGCAACTCCCGTGGAGTCGTAGACGAGGTTGTATCCTTTGAGGAGAATCTGGAGGACACGGAGTATGCAGAAGAACTGACAGATGGCAATTTGAGGGGAAGAAGTTTCTGGGACAATAGTGATTCGGGTCATGAGCATGAGTGGAATGGACGGGTGGAGACCCACGAGATGTTCCGTAGAAGCTACGAATAACGATCCTGCAACACTTGGTTTGAATTCCAAATGATATCCGGGCCAGCTGTCATCAGCGTGGCTCATTTTTTTGTGCTTATTAACCGATAAAATGTAGAATAGCAGTCGACGTAGAAAGGGTTCTTACTTACGTTGACTTGAAGGTTACGGGATGATAATATATGAATAACATCTTAATACACACTAAACTTATCGGATTATATATATTTAATAAATGGAACTCAACAGGCTAAGCGTGGAAAGGGGAAATCGGTATGGAACGTCAGATCAGTATCCGTCATGGACAGGAAGAATTAACAGCCACGATTCATTATCCGGTTGTGAAAGATATCAAGGAGGAGAAGAGTCAGCAGCGAGTACCTCTGGCAGTTATCTGCCACGGCTTCGTTGGTAGTCGGATCGGCGTGGATCGTTTGTTTGTAAAGACTGCACGGGAGCTGGCTGAAGACGGTTATCTGGTCCTGCGTTTCGATTATATCGGTTGCGGAGAGAGCAGCGGGGAGTACGGAGCGGAGGGACTGGAGTCCATGGTGCTGCAGACCCGTTCGGTGCTGGACTACGCGGTGAATTGCAGTGATGTAGATCCTACGCGTGTTACGCTAATTGGTCATAGTCTGGGTGGGGCCGTTGCGTTACTAACTGCTGTGCGCGACAAACGTGTTAAAAACCTGGTTATGTGGTCCTCCGTAGGTTATCCATTCAATGATATCGTGAAGATTACGGGACGGGAAGTATACGATGAAGGCGTGAAACTGGGTGCGGCTGATTATCTCGGATACAAATTCACACCAACCTTCTTCGAGTCTCTTGCTGAACAACAACCATTCCAGGAAGCAGTCAAATTTAGTGGTGATGTTCTCGTCGTGCATGGTACATCAGATGAGATTATCCCTGTAGACTACGCCTTTCTGTATCAAAAGGTATTCTGGATGCGTCAGGAAGGTCGTTGCGACAAGGAGATCATCTTCCAGGGCGATCACACCTTCTCTTCAGGTAAAGAGCGGGAACAGCTCATTACGCGTACGAGAGAGTGGCTGGGCGAACGTCAGAAGATCGAGCAGGATTGGCAGCACTGGATGATATAAGTGGCAGGATTACAACTGTTTGGGGATGTCAGCTTGGAAAAGCGCCTTCTTAAGGGTAAAATAGAGGAGTAAGCATTCTATCCGTGTCTGGAGGTTGGCAGCAATGACATTACCCGCACTTTTCATTGCGCATGGTTCTCCCGCTCTGGCGGTGGAGAGCAATGACTACACTCACTTCTTGAACCAGCTTGGAGACAGGCTGCCGGCTCCGAAAGCCATTGTTGTATTTACGGCGCATTGGGATTGTCCTGAACCGTCCGTGACGATGGATGATACACATCAGACCTTGCATGATTTTTACGGATTTCCTTCTACGATGTATACGATGGAATACCCTGCATCTGGGCAGCCAGATTTAGCGAACGAGATATGTGCGTTGTTCACCCGCAGCAATCTGGCACATCAGCCGATTCGAGGCAGAGGGCTGGATCATGGCGTATGGGTACCGTTACTCCATATGTATCCAGAGGCTAACATTCCTGTGATTGCTGTATCTGTAGACTCGCTGCGTACGCCGCAGGAACAGTATGATATTGGCCGAATGCTGGAACAGCTGCGTCATGATGATGTGCTGATCATTGGCAGTGGTGGAACGGTTCACAATTTACGATTGCTTGGCAATACGGATGAACCGCAAGAGTGGGCGGTGGAATTTGATAACTGGATCGGGGAGCGCTTGGAGCAGTGGAACACGAGAGAGCTGTTTCAATATGAGAAAAAAGCCCCTCACGCACGCACGGCAGTTCCGTCGTATGGCACAGAACACCTTGCACCTTTGTTCTACGCCATGGGTACAGCGGATATGTCCCGATCAGCGAAGCGTCTATTCCAGTCTTATCCTTATGGAACGCTCAGTTTGAACTGCTGGCAGTTTGGAGACGGCGTGTAACTTGGAACAGACAACAGCCTGATTATGGTGTTTGAAGCCAGTTTCGTACGGATAACGTGTATTAATGCATACAATTACAATATATAAACAAAAGAAGGTTCCTGTACACCCTTGGTGGGATACAGTAACCTTTTTTCAATACGAGGACTTATTCATGCAATAGATCTTTATTTGCGGATTTCGAACAATTCACAGTATGTACGCGAATGATAAGCGAGCTCACTGACACTGGATTGTACCACTACGGTGTTGCTGTCAAAACGGATAATGATGCCACCCGAGTCAATCTGGTGATTATCTTTAAAAACTCGAACCTTATACTTCATATTCATGGCTTCCTGGAAGTCCGCATCGGTCTCAAGACGTCGCTGGGTCGGCATATCGTGTACTCCTTTGAAGTTCAACTTTATTTCATCATAATACGATTTTCTGTGGCTGAGCAAGTCAGGCAGAGCATCCAGGCCATTTTTGAAAAGTAAAAAGCCCTGCTCTCCAGGGGGATTGGGAGCAGGGCCGAGAATTCTATGAATGATTGCTTAAGCTGTTTTGTGAGTTGGGCTAATCGTTGGTGTGTCTTTAGGCTGATTGCCTTTGTTGTTACGAGTGAACAATCCGCGAAGGTAAGGCAGTACCCAGTGATCCAGACCGATTTTACCTGCATTTGCACCAGCAACGACAAGGAAGATTTCCATTACAACCAGTTGAGCATTTGTGCTTACTGTTCCCGAGAAGAGGAACGCGAAGTTCATGACCATAGCCATCAGTGCTGCCAGTGTAGTGAAGCAGCCGAGGATGAGACCCAAACCTACAAGGAATTCACCCAATGGGATAACGAAGTCGAACAGTCCTGCGTTTGGTACTGCGAATTTCTCAAGGAACGTTCCCCACCATGCTTGAACTGCTGGATGATCACCTGTTGTTTTTTCCAATGCCCCTGCAAGGAACCCGCCGGCTTCGAATCCGCCAGTCAATTTGCTCCATCCGTGAGTCATCCAATCATAACCGATATACACCCGAAGTACTGTCAAAATCCACATTGCTACTTTGTTTTCTCTAAGCCATTGGTTGAAGCTGAACATATGAACCACTCCTTCATGGAATTTAGTGTGTGTTGTTTTTGTTTTTTCTAAGTGATCACCTTTGATGTCTTTATTGTATAGTTCAAAAGTTGTTTTGTTTGTGATTAAAATCACAATCTAGTTCAAATTTTAAGTAAGGTTTGAGAAGTTCACATTTAGGACATATTTTTCTCGCGATTCGCTGTTTCAAATGTAAATTTCACGCTGTATCAAGGCCTTCTGGGCGCAGACAAATCGGATGGGGTGTGATTAAATGGAAAGAAATACGTGAAATGGTTGCCTACATGAGACATATATCACAACTTAGAACCAGGCCATATCGTTCAGGAGGTCCTATATTGAAGCTTTTTAAATGGAACAAAGCAGCATCGGCTGCATCTCTGTTTATTCTCTCATTAAGTCTTGTTGCCTGCCAAAACCAGGAAGTGGCGCAGATGCCACTTCAGCCAGAACCGACACCTGCACCTGTACAAGAAGAACAGAACGTGGAGGAGTCCAACACGTCTCTCTATACAGCACCTCTGACGGGTCTGCCTGTAGATGAAGCAATTACGCGACGACCACTCGCCGTAATGATTAATAATGCACCTGCAGCTCGGCCCCAATCGGGTCTAAGTTCAGCCGATATCATTCTTGAAGTTCTCGCTGAGGGAGGTATTACCCGTTTCATAGCCATCTTCCAGAGTGAAGGCGGTGCTGAGACGGTTGGACCTGTTCGCAGTATACGTCCATATCTGATTGAGCTCGGCGAGAGTTATGATGGGGTACTTGTTCATGCCGGAGGCAGTCCGGAGGCGTATTCCATTTTGCAAAGGCAGCAGAAACAGCATATGGATGAAATCTCGAATGGTGGACCTTACTTCTGGCGTTCCTCGGACCGTAAAGCCCCACATAATCTGTATACTTCAGCGGACAAGCTGAGAGAAGGGTCAGATATCAAGGGTTATAGCCATGATTTCAAGTCTCCCGTATACATCTATAACGAAGAAGGTGCGACATCCGCAGGAGAGGCAGTGAAGCAATTCGATATCCATTATTTATTGGATAGTTACCGGGTGACGTATGATTATGATGAAGTTAGCGGACGATATATGAGAATGGTGAATGGCAAGGCAGATCAGGATCTGGATAATGGAACTCAACTTGGCGCAGCGAACATCATTGTGGCAGGTGCAGATCACAAGGTGCTCGATAGTGTAGGTCGGTTGTCCGTTAATTTGGAACAGGGCGGGGAAGCCATGTTGTTTCAGAAGGGCAAGATGATTCGTGGGCAGTGGGTGAAGAAGCAGGGGGATATTATACGGTTTGTTCAGGGTGGCAGTGAAGTTGCTCTTGTGCCTGGTAAAACCTTTATCAGCATTGTTCCCAATCAACCGGAATTTTCTAGTCATGTGAAGCTGGCTGTGCAGCAATAAAAGGATGTAATGAAAGAAAACGATGAAACATGTATCCATTTTTTCGTCGAAAAGGCATGATATTGTACCTTGGCGTGAAAAGTAGAATCGTGTCGATTTTGAAATTTGATGTCGAATTGTAAACGCAGTGTAAAATCTTGACTTGAATTTACCATTATTCCAAATAATTAAGATTCATTTCAGATTAATGTGATAAGAATATAAAAAAGGATCACACCTTTTGTACAAACCATGAAACAAATATGATAAGATATCAAAGGTTGTCATTTCATGTTTCATCGGTTATCGGCAATTTTTCTCGTAAAGGGGATAGAGCTATGAAGCTTAAGAAGAAGAAGGATATATTTTTTGAGACACTGGAGAATATGGCAGATACGGTTGTTCAAGCGGCAGATTATTTCTCCCAGCATGTTTCCAACCTTCAGGATGTGACTCTTTTTGCCAATGAAATGAAGAAGTACGAGTCGAAATGTGATGATTACGTGCATACGATCATTACAGAACTCAACAAAACATTTATCACGCCGATCGAACGCGATGATATTATGGAGCTGACAACAACACTTGATGACGTATTGGACGGACTTGAAGCAACGGCTTCCCGTTTCTATATGTACCAACTGACGGATCCGGACGAATTTATCGTTCAGTTCTCTGAAATTTTGCGCCAATCGGCTTACGAAATTCAGAAGGCAATCCATCTGCTGTCACAGAAAAAATTGCTGGCCATCCGTGAATACACCATTCGTTTGAATGATCTGGAAAACCAGGGCGACGAAGTGCTGCGCATGTGTATCAAACATCTCTTCGCTACCGTGTCTGATCCGATTGAACTGATCAAGCGTAAGGAAATTTACGAACGTCTTGAGACAACAACGGATGCTTGTGAAGACGTGGCGAATGTGCTCGAATCCATCATTATGCGTAATTCTTAAGGAGCCAGAGAATAATGGAAACAACGATTTGGGTATTAGGTATAGTCGTCTTCCTTGCACTGGCGTTTGACTTCATCAACGGTTTTCACGACACGGCGAATGCCATTGCCACTTCGGTATCAACACGGGCACTGACGCCACGTCGTGCGATCCTTCTTGCAGCGGTGATGAACTTTGTCGGTGCGATGATGTTTACAGGCGTTGCGAAGACGATTGGGGGAGTGTGACCGACCCCACCACGCTGGATAACGGGATCGAGGTCGTCATAGTCACCTTGATCGCAGCGATTATCTGGAACCTGGTTACATGGTGGTTTGGTATTCCGTCTTCCTCATCACATGCACTTATCGGAGCCCTTGCAGGTGCCGTGCTTGTTGGCGCAGGATCTGATAAAGTGAAATGGAGCGGATTCATTGATATCGTCGGAGGTTTGCTATTATCACCTCTGATCGCGTTTGCCATCGGTTATGTGGTCATGACGATTCTCAAATATATTTTCGCCAAACGCAGTCCGCATAACGTGAATAAAGGTTTCCGTACGGTACAGATTTTCACGGCTGCACTGCAAGCATTCACACATGGTACGAATGATGCACAGAAAGCGATGGGTATAATTACGTTTGCTTTGGTTGCAGCAGGTGTACAAGATCATCTGGAAGTGCCGCTGTGGGTTAAAATCTCAGCAGCAACCGCGATGGCTCTGGGTACATCCATTGGTGGTTGGAAAATCATCAAAACGATGGGTACCAAAATCTTTAAAATTGAACCGATCAACGGATTCGCCGCCGATCTGTCAGCTGCTTCCGTTATTTTCACAGCAACGTTGCTTCACCTTCCAGTTAGTACGACGCACGCGATCACATCAGCTATTCTGGGTGTAGGTTCCGCGAAACGTTTCTCTGCTGTGAAATGGGGACTAGCTGGACGTATCATTATTACGTGGTTCATTACGATTCCGATTACTGCGGGACTGGCAGGATTGCTCTACTGGATTATTTTCTAAAAGAGAAGTTATCCCGAACGAATTCGGGGTTACCAGACAATCTGTTCATAACTGTGTGAATATCGGGATATGTGGATAATTATACAACCAAAATCAAGAGACGCCTGTGCATGAACGTGTGGACAGGCTGGATATGTGGATAGCCATCCGTGGAATGATAAACCAAAAGAAGATATTCCTGTGGATACAGGGAACTGTGGATAGGGAAATGAGAGAAGCCAACAGGGTTGGCTTTTTTGTTGTCGAGTTTGAAGGTACCTGTGTACAATAACGTATAGATACAGGACAAGGATGTGATCTGATTTATGATTCGTACACTCGCCATTACACGAGAACATCAAGTCTCCGTTAACGTACCACTTACACAGCTGGATCTGAACGATTACGCCTGGGTATGGGCCGATTTTAACCAGCCAACGGAAGAGGAAAGCTGTTTGCTGGATACATATTTTCATTTTCATCCATTAGCCATAGAGGACTGTCTGCATGTGTTGCAGCGGCCCAAGCTCGATTATTATGATAATCTGCAGTTTCTTGTGCTGCATGCACTGAACCCGTCCACACTGGAAGCCGAGGAGGTTGACTTGTTTCTCGGATCTAACTTCCTAGTGTCTTTTCATCATGGCGTATTGGAGGAAGTGGATGAAGCGTGGGAACGCTTGTTGCACCATGCACATGAACGAACCATCTGGGCGCGAGGTCCGGTGGCAGCAGCCTATACGGTGATGGACAAGTTGGTGGATCATTATTTTCCGTCTTTATTTGCGATTGAGGATGAACTGGCTGAACTGGAGAACCGGGGTGGACAAGAGTCGGTTGAAGACTTGATGAACCAGGTGTTTGATCTGCGGACTCGATTGCTGAAGCTTAGAAGAACCGTAGTACCGATGCGGGATCTGCTCTATCGGGTGGTGAACTCCCAGCATGTGCAGCGAACAGGTGAACATACGGCTTATTTTACCGATATCTATGACCATTTATTGAAGCTGACAGACATGATCGAAGCCGATCGGGAGATGACCGCTGACCTGCGCGACAGTTATATTTCCCTGAACTCGAACCGGATGAATCAGATCATGAAGACACTCACGGTGATTACGACCGTATTTATGCCGCTCACACTGATTGCGGGTATATATGGCATGAACTTTGCCTATATGCCTGAGCTTCAATGGAAGTTTGGGTATGGTGCGGTGCTTCTGTTAATGTTTGTGCTTGGCGGGAGTATGGTGGCTTGGTTTGTGAAGCGGGGATGGTTTAAGTAGAAATGTTATACCTTACTGCTCCGTATACAGTTCCACCCTTTCGGTGATAAGCGCAAGCTATTGCGAGCAGATCATCAGAAGAAGATTGCATAGCTGAAGCAACGTTTGTTACATATAAAAAGGCCACTGGACAAGGATCTCGAGCAGGATTAACTGTCGGGAGATGATGCTTGCCAGGTGGCCTTTCTGATTCTTCTATAGAAGTTTTGAAAATAAATGTATCCACATGTGAATAATTATTCCGCAGCAATAAGCTGTGTATAACTTACGATGTCTTCCTGTTACTCCATTTCAAGGACAAAAGAAGTCGTTGCTGCCGCTTTACCATTCACAACAATTGTTAGCGTATGCAGACCGGCATAATATTTTCTCGTTGTGATGACTTTGAAAGATTGTTTGGTGGCTACCTTGGTTCTTCCTGTCGGGTACATTTTATCAGAGCATTTGAATCGTTTGGGAGCCTGCTTGCCGTTTGCTTTCATATAACCCATCTCATATTCAATTCGCAGCATCTGTGACTCACCGCTCTCATTAACGACATCAAACGAGAAATGAAGATCCTCGCCAATGCTAATCGTATCCTGGACAAGCTGAAGCTGCTCAATGTGAATCGAATCCTGCTCGTTATAACCAAAAAGACTTAGTGCTTTGCTATGTCCTTTCTTCAGTAATGATCTGCTGGCATGCCGGACAATCCAGTCGGTGTGTACATGTTGTCCGTACCAGGTCGTGGCCAGATCCATAACCAGTTCAGGGTGGTCCTTGGAGATGTCATTCAGATGATTGGCGACACTTTTGCGAACATAGAGGGACTCGTCCTGTTTCAATGCATGCAGAATCGGAAGTACAGGTGTTGGATCAATGATAAAGTTCTGGAGTTTGGCACCCCATGGCAAACGTGGCCGGCTGCCTTCACTGGCAAGTCTGCGGATATGCTCGTTGTTGCTCTCTGCCCACGCCATCATATGTTTCATCGTTTGGATTGGATAATGTTTAATAAACGGGCGTACCGCGAACTCGGAGCTGGAATAAGGTGTGAAGAGGGTCAGATACTTCATGGATAACTCGTAATCCTCTGGGTCAAGTCCGTTCACTTCGATAAAATCCGGTACAAACAGATATTCAACGCCTCTCATATTCGGAGCGGCTTGTTCAATAATATGTAATGCTTCCTCATAATTGTCGGGCAGTACTGCAGTCAGGGCCAGTGTGATTCGGCGAATGCGCGCTTTGAATTCCAACTGTTCCCAGCCTTCAGCAAAAACCAATTCATGAAATTGCTGTGTATCCAGCTTAGGGTAGAATTGACGCAACTGTTCGCCGGTCCGATCGATTAATGCGGGAGTGTATTTGTCTTTGATAAGTTCCATGGTCCGCCTCCTTTAGTTATTATCAAGTATACCTCAAATTGCAGAAATAAGAACATAAGTTCCTGAAATTTTTGATATATTAATGAACGGTGTTAAGGCACCCACCTTCTGTAAGGGGGTGCCTGGATGAATTTAACCTTTGCGACTTTTGGGACGGCGCTTGGTGGTATTGGATTTGCGGCGGACTGGAGTTGTATTGCGGCGACGTGTAGCATTCGTTGTTTTGTTCCGACGTTTGCTTTTACGTTTCCGGGGCGGCGTATATTCTTCATAGTCTGCATCAGCTGCGCTGTTATTCGATTTTCCTTTTCCAAAAGGCAGAATGCCCATAACGAGTTTCATCATCGGAGCCATCTGCTGGATACCACCAACGACCTTCTGCATTTTGCCTATTCCACTCATAATCCCGTCAATACCGCCGAAGCGGTCAATCATTCCTTTTAACTCACCGATGTTGGCTAACGAAAACCCGGAACTGCCTGTAGCAGCAGGCGCCTGTACCGGAGCAGGGGAACCACCTGAGCTCCACCTCCATAAAAGTTCCCGCCAGCCACACCTTGCCCATAGGGTACGACTGCAGAAGCTTCGACTTCACCGAAGCCCGGGTAATGGGGTTCTACGCCAGGATACATCGGTTGAATCTGAGTTTCATTTAAAGACCGCGGAACCACACCGGGCGGCATATAGGCAGAAGTATGTGCCTGCCGATGAGCATGAGAAGACGGACGCTGCCCTGGTGCTGGCTGGCGGTGATAATAATGCTGTGGCATGAACGATCACGTTCCTTCTATTGGATTTCGGAATTGCGTTCCATGAGTTGCATGACAGATGTACATCATAGACCCTTGTGGAACTCCCTTTTGTTATACTGTATGTCATTCGCGGAGAGACGGCGTAGGCGGGTATCCCGGAAAACGGGATATTTGCGGATTTGGGCGCATCTATGATGGCAGGTTCACGAAGAGTAAAATGAAGTTTAGACACAAAATTGTAACATTTAGGAGGATTGAAATCCTACATAAGTAATCGGATATATACAGGTGAAAACTGGGAAATAGCGCGTTAAATTCGCCCGATGTACGCGAGGGAGGACAATAGTACCTTTTGTAAGCGGTAACATGTATTTTTATTCTGTAGTGCGTGAAATCGGTAACGCTTGAAATACCAACTCAGGGTGAGTACAATGTAGGTACACAGTAACCGCTAGGGGATGATGATGAAATGCAGCTGAAAAAGCTAAATGATAAAAGCATTGAACAACTATTCGAGGCTATTTTGACGCTAAAAGATATTGAAGAGTGTTATGTTTTCTTTGATGACCTCTGCACAGTTAACGAGATCCAATCCATGTCCCAGCGGCTGGAAGTGGCTCGTATGTTGGGTAAAGGCAATACGTATAACCAGATTGAAGCAGAGACAGGTGCGAGTACAGCTACAATTTCACGTGTGAAGCGCTGCCTGAATTACGGCAATGATGGTTATAAAATGACGCTGGAACGCCTGGGACGCTAACATGAAGAAGCCGGGTGTACTCATCATCAGTCACGGTTCACAGGAGCAGACCTGGGTGGAATCCGTCGATGACGCGATCTCCCGGTTGAATCTGCCTGTTCCATTACCGGTTGAAGCCGGTTTTCTTGAACTTGTGGAAGGACGCCTGATCCAGGACGGTATCGACCGACTGGAAGCACAAGGCGTAACCGATATTCTGGTCGTACCTCTATTTGTTTCGTCCGGGAGTACACATGTGGATGAAATTGAATATGCCATTGGTGCAAAGGAAACACCTGATCGCGAAACGGATCTGGAATCGTTCGATGTGAAGGCTCGGGTTCACTTTGGTTATCCAGTGGATAACGATCCGGATATTGCCGTGATGGTGTGGGACAAAGTCCGATTATTGTCGCAGCAACCGGAGAAGGAAACGATTTTGCTGGTAGGCCATGGGAGTATTCATGATGGTTTTCGCGAGCGTTGGGAAGCCGGAATTTCTTCCTTGCAGAGCGTGTGCAGGAAGTTAGTGGTGTAGCCCATACGGATTATGCATTGCTGAATCCGGAGAGTGTGTACAACAAAGTGAAGTACTGGAGCGAAGAGCGGGGGAACCGAGTCATTGTGGCGCCGCTGTTTTTGAGTGCCGGTTATTTCACGAGGAACGTTATTCCGGATCGGCTACAGGAACTGAACTATGTGTACAGCGGTGAGACACTGTTGCCACATCCATTGCTTGTGCAGTGGCTGGAGCGCCAGATCCAGATTTTGCTGGAGAGATGTAATGAGGTTAAAGCTTCTTCTTGAAATGATCGCTTTGGCATAGGTGTGTGATCACATCGCTCGCAGTAATGTCGCACCAATTGATTTGAACTCCATAGCTTCATAAACAATCAAACCACGTCGAAGGACGTGGTTTTTGTTTGTTGTAGATCACTTGAGCGAGGATTAGTTTATCCATTAATGGGTGCGTGCAATTGCAGATGTAGCTCCAGTAAACTTATTAATTGGTCAACGATTTCCTCGGCCGGATAAGGCATGGAATTCATAATCCACCACTCCAGGAGGCCCACAGCAGCGGAAGCAAGAAACTGTATGGTGATCTCTTTTTTCATACCCTCCTGAATGCCACAGGCATCCATCTGTTCCTCCACTCCTTGGACCAACAATCCCATCAACTTACTACGGAATGCCGGAATACCTTTTTTGGTTAGAAGTGTGGTATAGGTCGTGGCATGCTGTTCCAGATAACGGAAAGTTCTGAGCAGCGCATCCTTTGCGGTAACGGATGTTGGAGTAGGGCTTTCCATCATACAGGCATCCAACAACTGCTGCAAATAGGTTTCAATGCATTGATCCAACAGATCGAACTTGTCAGCATAATGCAAATAGATTGTTCCTCGGTTTACATTAGCCCGATCAGCAATATCGTTTATCGTAATTTGCTCAAAATCCTGTTCCTCCAGTAACCCCACAAAAGCTTCGATTATCGCCTTTCGTGTCTTGAGTACTCGTCTGTCCATGGCCCCTCCTATGATGGTTTTCAACAATAAGGAATCATTCGTTGATTATTCAACAAAAACGGATATTTTAACGATTGAAGCACAGTAGGTGCTTTGTTACTCTTATTTTATCAACAAATGTTCATAAAGCAACGAATATTGATAAAATATGAAATAGAGGGATAAACAATGAAGATATTAGTGTATGGGGCAGGTGTTTTGGGCAGTCAACTGGCGCACATTCTGGTACGCGGCGGCAATGAAGTCACCATGCTGGCTAGAGGGAAGCGGGCAGAGGAGCTGGAGAAGGATGGAATCGTCATCCGGCATATGTTTCAATTCAAAACGACAGTTGATCAGGTTCGGGTAGCCAGAACGTTGGAAGTGGATGACCAATATGATCTGATTTTTGTTGTCATGAAATATAACGATTTTCCTTCTGTGTTACCTATTCTGGCAGAGAATCAGAGTAGCAATATTGTGATTGTGGGAAACAATGCAGATGCACGAAGCATGCAGAACTTTTTGGAGGAAAACAGCAAGGTGGATAAACAGGTCGCGTTTGGATTTCAGGTGAGTGGAGGTAGGCGTGAAAAGGACCGCATGTTATCGATCGGTGGAGGCAGCGGACAAATGGTGATTGGCAGTCTGGACGGTGATATAGGCTTTAAACCTTTGCTGGATCAAGCTTTCCAACATGTAAAATACAAGTTGAATGTTCTAAGTGATATTGATGCCTGGCTGAAAAGCCATATCATCCCCATTCTGATGCTTAATGCGGTGAGCTTTAATGAGGAGCGTGAGTTGATCAAGTTGGACGGGAACAGAAAGCAAATCCAACATATGATTGGGGCGATGGATGAGGGCTTCAGCGTGCTTGAGGCTATGGGCATAACGATTATACCGGAGATTCAGGCTAAAATGATTCGCAAGCATCAACGGATGTTGTACCTTCTGTTGAAGATCTATAGCATGCTTCCGGTTCATAAGCTGGTCGCGGGTTCTTTTGGAGAGATTGAAGCGTTGAATAATGCATTTACCGATTGGAAAAAGACAACAGGCATCCCGACTCCCCATTGGGACGTGCTGAAAAGAGATTTTACTATCCTATAATGAAGTGAACTCTTGCTCATTGACCCAATACCGACTACAATAAAACCAACTAATAAAATGGGGATAAGGAGATATACAGATGCGAGAAGTGCCCATGCGCTATGTGAAAGCAAATCAGGTCGGTATTGTATTGTTTGTTTTACTCTCGTTTGTGTTCAATCCAATTGTAGTTCTGGGAGCGCTGTGGAGCATTCAGGTGGTTGGTCTGGCTTCCAGTGGCAAGCTTAATCTGTTTGTGCAGATTGGGAAAGCTGTGTTGACTGGTAAAGGGACAGAGACGCAGGCGGTGGAGCTACAGCGATTCAACAATATTCTGGCCGTGCTCTTCCTGTCTCTGGCACTCACCTCGTTCTCGCTTGGTTGGGTAGCCGCAGGTTATGTATTCTCCGTCATGCTTCTCGCGGCTGCAAGCGCGGCGCTGCTGGGTTATTGTGTAGGCTGCACCGTCTATTTCTGGTACAAACAGCTGCGTGCAGGCAGAAAAATCGGATTTTGAGGTTGGCTGAAGAAGTGATATAAGTATCCGGGATACTACGATAACTTCATAACAAAAATCCCCCTCAAGTGAGATGCCACTTGAAGGGGATTTTCTTTTTTCTTATCTGAACCAGGCTTTATTTAAATTGTTGGTGAAATTGTTATCGTTGAAAGGCACGTTGGCACTGCCAAAGTCCGTGGTATTGAGCGCATTTCGTGCCGCAGCAGTCAGGTCGTCCCATCCGATTAAAGGTTGTGTTCCCCCAACAGCGCTGGTAACGCCAAGCTCATGGTTCAGCGGCCAGGTACTATTATAGGAAATCGACGGATGGTTACCTTGTGTATTGGTATTGCTCGGTGTGACGTTGGTGAACTGGCCGTGACCAGAATAGGCGATAGAGAGGATTTTGGAATTGGCAGCTGCCGGATTGTCTACCCACACGACGATACCTTCCCAATCATGACGATGGCCGAGTCCAGAGGAAGGGGAGTCTTTTGGGAAATACCACGAATACATGATTGCCCACACCCCATTGTGCCAGGCGGAGCGGGAGTAGATCTGGCCTGTACTTGAGCTACAGTTTCCATTCGATGACCCGGACGTATTCAAGCCAGCGCTGGTATTGCCCTGTTGATCCACTGCGGGAAAAGGCACGCATCCATGATAGACTTTTAGAAATGGCTGAAAACGCTTGGCCGCTTGTTGTGTCACTGTGACTGGTGTGACTTCCTGGAATCCGACAACCTGATCATGATTAATTTCTGCCGCTTCAACAGTGGTAAACCAAGGAATACAGGCCATAAGCGAAACCATGAGCATTAACGCGATTTTTTCATTTACACTTCTCCTTCAAGGGTATGATGTGGTGCTAAGTAGAGGGTGCACTAAAACTATATTGGAAAAAGATTTATATTATTTATCTTTTTATCTTAAGATTTGTAAATTTGTAGCATATCTATGTCATAATCATATGAAGATCATCGAAATCGAAGACTAATTCCTGTCCAAGCGGGCAGAATGGTTGATTAATGAGACTATTTTACATAAAAGGTAGTGGGAAAGATTCAGGATCGGTGCAGGAGGTTTATTGGGTAATGGATGGATTAGTGGATACATATATGAAAAAATATACTTATAGATTACAGGCTAGGACATCTTTACATTTGATGATATGATAGGAGTTAAAGGCTTTGGAATGAGACGGAATTCCTGATGCATAGATATAGGTAAGACGAAAGATTAGAGCAACATTAACCGAAGTTCATTATTGTGTAAAAAATATGCCCTTTTGTGGACTGATGCAACGTAAGAATATGAGGTCGTATAGACTCATGGATAATGTGGAATAGGTGGCGTATGAGATGAAAAAAGCTCGCTTAATATATAATCCGACCTCAGGCCGGGAAGAAATGAAGAAACGTCTGGCTGATATTTTGCAGCGTTTGGATCAAGGTGGTATTGAAGCTTCATGTCACGCAACAACGGGTGAAGGTGACGCAACCCGGGAAGCTGAACTTGCGATTGAGCGCGGGTATGACATGATTATTGCAGCTGGCGGCGATGGCACGTTGTACGAAGTTATCAATGGTATGGCCGAGCGGGAGAACCGTCCTCCGCTGGGTGTGTTTCCTTTGGGAACAACGAATGATTTTGCGCGTGCACTCGGCATTCCGAGACAGTGGGAAGATTACGTGGATCTGGTCATTAACCAGCAGCTTCGTCCGCTCGATCTGGGCAAAGCAAATGATAAGTATTTTATCAACATCGCTGGTGGTGGCTCATTGACTGAACTGACCTATGAAGTACCGAGTCGTCTGAAAACGATGATTGGGCAACTGGCCTATTATATGAAGGGTATTGAGAAAATGGCGAGTCTGTCTCCTCAGGAGCTGATTATTCGCGCCGACGGTCAGGAAGAGATTCATGATGAATTCATGTTATTCCTCATCGCCAATACCAATTCGGTCGGGGGATTTGAGAAATTGGCTCCGGGTGCAACCATTGATGATGGTCTGTTCGATGTCATTTGCGTGAGGAAATGTAATTTGGCTGATATGATCCGCCTCGTAACGCTTGCGCTGCGTGGGGAACATCTGAACGACAAGAAAGTGGTTCATTTCCAGACGAGTCATATGGAAGTTACGTCACCGGGGTATGTCCAACTGAACCTTGATGGAGAGTTGGGCGGCACGCTGCCAGCTACGTTTACGAACTTGCGTCATCATCTGATGTTGTATCGTTAAACTTGGCACTTGGCGCAGAATGTGGTCGCTTGGGGAAAGCAGTGATGCATGAGAAGTGGTTGTATAGCAATCGCACAAGTGATGAGGAGAGTTGGATTCAGCTCTGCCGTAAGGCGTGATGGAAGTATATTTTCCAGTTGCTGTGTACGGTGGGATCGCGTATAATCTCATGTGGTCACTATGCGTTGAGCTTAACAAACTCAGAAAGCCTTAATGTGGCGAAATCGCCGAAGCTGCGAATCTAACGAATTTCAGCGTCGTTATTTTGGAGAAAATGACCGGAAAAGATCGGAAAACACTATCCGAACTTGATATAACGTTTCTGAAGTTCATTAGAAATTCGGAACGTTATTTTTGATGTGAATAAGGTGTGCCAGGTTCGTTAGAATCGGGAACAAAATGAAAAATAGAGATTTCTCCCTCGCCTGCACAGGCGGGTACTATATAAGAAGAAAGAAGTGAATGTACGTTGTCTAATACGAACCGCAGCGGTCGTGGAAAAAACCGCCGGAATTCGGCTGCCTCTCAGGGGCAAGGGAACGCTTCAGCGTCCCGTCAGCCAAGTCAATCATCTCGTCCATCTACACGTCAGCAGGGAAAAGAGGTGCGGCCACAAGGCGCATCTCTTTCTGCCGTTCGTTCAAAAGGGAGAGCGCGTGAATCTGCACCAGTCGAAGGACTGCCCGTTAGCAAAAATGAAGAGACCGTCATCGACATCATTGGCATGAACCATGACGGTGAGGGTGTAGGTCGTGCGAATGGATACACGCTCTTTGTGCAGGGTGCGCTTCCAGGTGAAACCGTGCGTGTGCGCGTGATGAAAACCAAGAAGCAGTATGGCTACGCCAAACTGCTGGAAATCGTGAAAGCAAGCCCGGATCGAGTGTCCGCGCCTTGCCCGATCTACGATCAGTGCGGCGGCTGCCAGATCCAGCATATGAGCTATGCCGGACAGCTTGCGTGGAAACGCCAGTTGGTGGTAGATAATTTGCAACGGATTGGCAAGTTGAATGTGATGGTGGAGGATGCGGAAACGCCGGCATCCAATACGCAGGATGATAAAGAGGGCGCCGAACAGCGCGTGCAGGATGACGCTTCAGTTGGTGATGCGAATCAGACAATTGAACTGGCTACTTCTGAAGTACAAATGATCGGCAGCAATCGTATTCGCCTTCGCCTTGAAGGTGTCATGAACGAAGAAGATACGGAGCAGGGCATTCGTGTACTGCCTACGATGGGTATGGACGAGCCATGGCGCTATCGGAATAAGGCACAGGTGCCGATTGGAGTTGCCGAGGGTGGCCTGGTAGGTGGTTTTTACGCTAAAGGAAGCCATCGGATCATCGATATGGAGAGCTGCCTCATTCAGCATGAGCACAATGACGAAGTGGTTGCAAAGGTTAAGGAAATCGGCAGTCATTTTGGAATCAGCGCATATAACGAAGAGACAGGCCGTGGTTTGTTGCGCCATGTGGTCGTGAAGAAGGCGTTCCGTACAGGCGAGATGATGCTTGTTCTGGTCACCAATGGACGAGACATTCCGTACAAAGACGAATGGATTGGCAGTATCCGTGAATCAATTCCGCATGTAGCGAGCATCTGCCAGAACGTGAACAAGAAACAGACCAACGTCATCTTTGGCGATGAGACCCGCGTCCTGTGGGGCCGTGATGTAATTTATGATTATATCGGTGATGTGCAGTTTGCGATCTCTGCGCGTTCGTTCTATCAGGTGAATCCGGTGCAAACGGAAGTACTGTATGGCAAAACGGTAGAGTACGCTGGACTGAGCGGCAAAGAGACGGTAATTGATGCCTATTGCGGCATCGGTACGATTTCTCTTTTCCTCGCGCAACATGCGGATCAGGTGTACGGGGTAGAGATTGTGCCTGAAGCCATCGAAGATGCTCGTAGCAATGCGCTCTTGAACGACATGAAGAACGTGAAGTTTGAAGTCGGTGCATCCGAGGACGTTATTCCACGCTGGAAAGAACAAGGCATCGAAGCTGATGTGATCGTAGTTGATCCACCGCGGAAGGGCTGCGATCCACGTTTGCTGGAAACGATCCTGGAGATGAAGCCGGAGCGAGTGGTGTATGTGAGCTGTAATCCGAGTACGCTGGCACGTGATTTACGTGTGCTGGAGGATGGCGGATATCGGACGGTTGAGGTAACGCCGGTGGATATGTTCCCGCACACGGTGCATGTGGAGTCGGTGGCGAAGTTGGTGAGAAAAGACTAAGAGTTGAGATGTATTTGGCGGAAATAATAAGAGGGGCGAGAGCCCCTCTATTTTTGGTTTGGTTAGTTAAGTTTTTTTAAGCAGAAATTTAGTATTGAGTACTAGTTAGATTAAGATGTAAATAACATTTCATTTGCTATAATTTGGAGTTATTAACTGCCACAATAATAGGTGAGAAAAACATCTTTACTAAATGGGGAGTGTGAAGTTAAACAAGATGTCGAATTTTATAGTGCTTTAGAGAGTATCTCGATAGAAGGGGAAATGAAATACAACAATGGAGAAAGCGAGATACTAGCGAATATTACTTTACAAATCTAGAGGAACAGGATAATTCAACAGGAGCTAAAAGAAGGATTAGCGCGAAAGTATCTATCGAGCGTTGCAATCAAAAATAATTTCAAATGTTATTATATATGTTATAATTGTTTTGGTATTATTATCTTAATTGTAACTTTAAGGAAGGGATTTGTTAAATGAGAATAGCAACAGGGTTATTACTTGCATTATATCTTGTTTTTATGTGGTTTATGGCACTAACAGCGAACGTAGTTTCTTATGATGGTGAAGTCCTTAATGTTATTGCTAAGATAATATTGGTCTTTCAAACTTTAGCTTTCCCCTTTGCATTTACAATGCCTAGAACAGCGATGGTGTTCCTAATCTGTTCAACCTTGATTGCTTTCATTTCAGGGTTTGGTCTTGATTCTGGTCATATTTTCTTTGCCGTGGTAGGAATTATCTTTACCCTTATGAGTTATGGGGGGTATAGAGAAGTAGTTAAGAAAAAGAAGTCAACGGTTAAAGCCGCTACGAACTAACTACATAGACAGCATTATAAGTATCAAAGGGCATTCACCTTTAGCAAAGGGCGAATGTCTTTTTTTATTATAGTAGGAGAAGAATAAAATCCTATCGCACCTTTTCCTTTATATGGAGACCATTGAGAGTAAGGGAGATGATAATAATTCCTTTAGTTGCTTCTGTTTATTGTACTGACAGACCGTTAACGCTGATTTTGCCGCCCCATAATATAAGGTTGTTTCATACCTGCTGATTTTGAGGTTAGTCGGCGGCGGTAATAAGAAACAATCCTCGTAAGCTGTAAGGAAATCTAACGCAATATATAGTCTGCTAACTTTCCAACGCTCAGGCTCAATCATATTAAATATCTCCATTGCTTCGAGCGGTGGGTTAGCAGGATTGAAGGAAAGCATAGCATTGAAGTAACGATAAACAAACGGCTTTATAAGGAGTAACCACACCGCGAAGAAATGGGGCTTGCGCTGAAAATAACAATGCTTGAAGTAGGGGTTACGGCGTTTACTAGGAAACCGTATCTTAATACGTTCTATTTCCTCTGAGGTTAAGGTTGCAACGATTCTCAGCTTGTCCTTTGTGATTTTCAAATTTCATATTCCTTTCTGTATGTACATCTAGGTAAGTGTGCTATAGCTGCCGATACTCTCTGATGCCCACCCGAGCCTTCACTTCGTGAAGTCTCATGTTAGGTTTAATAGTAGTTAGATGCGATAGAAAAAATAGAGGATAAAGCAAGTAAACGTCTAGGGGAAATTCAGTTTTGGCGTACAAGCATTTGTATTATTCCTATAAAGGATTGGATGCTAAAGCGTCTGTCACAGCAGTGCTGACTACGATTTTATTTAAAGGAATCTATATTCAAGCATTTGGCAGAGAACGAAGCTAACAATATTTAGCTAAATCATGCGCATTTCTGTAATCTAATAAAGCCGTTAATATGCGATTGGAACTACTAATAGCAAGTTCATATGGAACTGATTAAATGTAACGATTAGGTTATGGTACTGGACTAGCAATGCTGAATATTGTCGATCCAATACATAGACATCATAAATTTTACTTTTTTCCACTTTGCAATAAAGATGGAATCTGATAGGATAAGTTTATAAATACGATGGTTTTAGTGAGGATTAAAAGGAGGCCGCCTTGCCATGCAAGAATTAACACATCTGGATCAACTTGAGGCTGAAGCGATATACATTATCAGAGAAGTAGCAGCGGAGTGCGAGAAACCGGTCATGTTGTATTCCATCGGCAAGGACAGCTCGGTCATGCTGCACTTGGCCCTAAAGGCTTTCTACCCCGAGAAGCCGCCGTTCCCATTCATGCATATCGATACAACCTGGAAATTCAAGGAAATGATTGAGTTCCGCGACCGAAAGGCGAAGGAATTTGGTATCGAAATGATCGTGCACTCTAATGAAGAGGCTATTCAACAAGGAATTAACCCCTTCGACCATGGTTCCGCATATACCGACATTATGAAAACCACAGCCCTGAAGCAGGGATTGGATAAATACGGATTCACGGTTGCGTTCGGTGGCGGAAGACGTGATGAGGAGAAGTCGCGTGCGAAGGAGCGGATTTTCTCGTTCCGGAACAAGAATCACTCGTGGGACCCGAAGAACCAACGTCCGGAGATGTGGAAGCTGTTCAACACGCGAATCAACAAGGGAGAGAGCATTCGAGTCTTTCCGCTGTCCAACTGGACTGAGAAGGATATCTGGCAATACATTCGTCGGGAGAACATCGATATCGTTCCGCTTTACTCCGCGGACGTAAGACCGATCGTTAATCGTGACGGGCATATCATCATGGTGGATGACGAGCGGATAAAGCTTGAGCCTGGCGAGAAGGTAGAGATGAAGAAGATTCGCTTCCGTACGTTGGGTTGTTACCCGCTGACGGGCGGAGTCGAGTCCGATGCCGTTACGCTGGATGAGATCATTGAGGAGACATTGGGTGCGTTATCTTCCGAACGGACCAGTCGGGTTATCGATCAAGAAGCGGCGGGAAGCATGGAACGACGCAAACGGGAGGGCTATTTCTAACATGAAGAGTCTACTTAAATTCATTACCTGCGGAAGTGTGGATGATGGCAAGTCCACGCTGATCGGACATATGCTCTATGAGGCCAAGCTGCTGTTTGCCGATCAAGAACGCGCGCTTGAGCTCGATAGTCGATTGGGAAGCCGAGGCGGCAAAATCGACTACTCGCTGCTCCTCGATGGTTTGCTGGCCGAACGCGAACAAGGGATTACCATTGATGTGGCATATCGTTATTTTACGACGTCTCATCGTTCCTTCATCGTGGCGGACACACCGGGACACGAAGAGTATACGCGCAACATGGCTGTAGGCGCTTCCTTTGCCGATCTAGCCATCATTCTGGTGGACGCTACCAAAGGCATCATTACCCAGACCAAACGCCATGCTCGGATCTGCGCCCTGATGGGTATCAAGCATCTCGTATTGGCTGTGAACAAGATGGATCTGGTCGGCTTCGATCAGAGGACGTTCGAGGCAATCAAGGAAGAGTTCATCCAAACGACGGCCGAATTCCAAATCAAGAGCATCCAGGTCATTCCCGTGTCCGCTACGGAAGGGGACAACATTACAACCCAGTCGCCGAATGCTCCCTGGTACGAGGGGTTAGCATTATTGCCGTATTTGGAAAGTATAGATGTTCATACTACCGATGATACGAAGCCTTTCATGATGCCGGTTCAGCGTGTAAGCAGACCGGACCATACGTTCCGTGGGTTCCAGGGCCAGATCGAGGCTGGAAAGATTTCGGTCGGAGACGAACTCATGACTCTGCCAAGTCGGGAGAAAGCCAAGGTTAAGCGGATTTTGGTGACGGACCAAGCTCAGGATTCGGCTTATGCTGGCCAACCGGTTACGATACAACTGGACCGCGAAGTTGATGTCTCGCGGGGCTGCGTGCTCACGATAGACAATCAAGTCCAAGAAGCTGACAGCTTCGCTTCTACGATCCTGTGGATGGACGATTCCGTCCTGACTCCGGGCAAGCATTATTGGGTAAAAGTCGGAACGAAGACTCTTCCAGGCACTGTAACGGCGATTACCCATAAAATTGACATTAACACGGGCCATACCGTTCCGGCCGATCAAATTGTTAAGAACGAATTGGCCAAGTGTGAATTCACGCTGTCGGATCAGATCGTCTTCGATTCCTTTGAGCACAATAAGAGCATCGGAGGTTTTATCCTCATTGATCGTGTCACTAACATGACGTCTGCTTGCGGAGTCATCGATCAAGCTCTGAAGGGAGAAAGCCGATTTGCCACGCTGGATACGGGGATCACGAGAGATGTTCGCGCCCAGCAGAAAGGACAATCTCCGCTTACGCTCTGGTTTGCTGGCTCGGATACGGTAGCTCTCGCCAAGGAAGTGGAGAAGCGACTAATGTCATCCGGTTACCATACGATGCTGCTTGAGAGCATCAGTGGAGAAACGCTTCGCGGTACGGCGGAGATGGCAAAGGTGTTGAACGACGCCGGCCTGATCTCACTGGTATCCCATGATTCTATCAGTGCGGGCGAACTTGAGACAGCTCGAGAGATCATCGGGGGTAAAGGATTTATCGAAGTTAACGCGGACGAGATCGGCGGAATGTCCACCCAGGATGCCACGAAATCCGTGGTTAAACGAGTCGTGCAATCCGTTATCGATCACAGTCCTTCGAATAACTACGACATATAATAAGCATGTCCGATAAAAGCGGTTGCCGATCAGGCAGCCGCTTGTTTGTTTCGTCTAACATCTTAACGAACAGTCTGTATTCAGTGGTATGGCACCCGTTGATGTTAAAAGATGTAGAAAATCATTGGGCTAAGGATGCTGTCAATGATATGGGCTCTCGCCTCATTGTGAATGGCATTGGTAACGATCTATACAATCCAAATACGGATATGACACGTGCTGAATTCGCAGCGATTATGATGAAAGGTTTGGGACTGAAGCCAGTTGATGGAAAGGCGCCTTTTGCAGATGTGGATGCTCCCGCTTGGTATCATTCCGCTGTTGCTGCAAGTATTGAGGCAGGTGTGATCAGCGGCAGAGGAGCACATGAACTGGCTTCGAAAGCCAACATCACCCGTGCTGAGGTTGCAGCTATCGTCCAAAGAATATTGAAGGCTTCGGACTTGATTTAAAGCACCAAAAGGGTTCCCCATGCAGGAAGAACTGCATAAGGGGAGCCCTTTTTGTCTTTGTTTCAATACCATCCATTAACTACAGTAGTCTAAAACTCCCCAACATCCCAGGCGATAATTAATACACATGCACACCCGTACCAAGCACGGATTTGTTTTGTACGGAATTTCCGGATAGATATACCTTTTGCAGATTAGGTAGCTGGCTTAGGGTCTCGATATTGGAAATGGCATTGTTCTCGAGATGAAGCTCTTCTATGGCCTGCCAGTTACTCATAAATTCGAGAGAAGCCAAATTGCTGTCTTGCAGAGTGAAGGAACGTAGAGCGGACATGTTGGCAAAGTAAGGCATCATTTGGTCAACTTCAGTAACAGAGGTATTGTTTATGCTGAAATATGGCTGCTCTAAGGTCAAATGTTCAAGCACGCCTTTATCTGCGGCCGATTTTTGCTCAAAGTTCAGCCTACACTCGGAGCACATCAGAGATTTCACCTGATTTAAACGAAATAAAGCATCGCTCTCCTTGTACAGTGATGAGTCGTAAATGTTTAAGGTCTCTAGGCGGGACAAGCCGTCCAGGGCGGCAAGACGGGTTAGTTCATCGATCTCCCAGAGCGAGAGTTGCTCCAGTTTCGGGAATTTCCCCAGCGCAGCCAAGTTCAATTCCCCACTTCCGCCACGGAGCGACAGACTGGTTGTAGTCGGGGCCTTTAGCCCGGGGAGAAAGGAGCTTGGAATTTCCACTCGCTCTACTTTAGGCAGTGTCAGCGCTTCTGCATTCTCGTAGTAGCCGGACAACGTTAATTCCCGCAGAGAGGGCAGACTGTTTATGGCTTTTACCGAACCAAGCTGACTTAGAGAAGCCAGGCGTAGTGTAGTAATGGAGTTTTTACCAGCCAAGCGCTCCAGATTGGAAAAGTTCACATTTTCGATATCTAGCGTTTGTAGAGCAGGCATATTTTGCACAAAGTCGATGGACTTTACATTCGATAAATAGGACAACTGAAGCTCCTGAAGCTGGGTCAGGGCGTACAGCGGCTGCAGGTCTGTGGCTTCGCTGTAATGTATGGACAAGGATGACAGCCCGGTCATGGACGATAACCATC
Organism: Paenibacillus sp. OVF10; assembly: GCA_022836915.1. Taxonomy (GTDB): domain Bacteria; phylum Bacillota; class Bacilli; order Paenibacillales; family Paenibacillaceae; genus Paenibacillus. The sequence goes on from CP094668.1 coordinate 1,537,595, forward strand.
CGAGTTCATCGACAAAGGTGAGCGACAGGGACTTGAGCGGCAGTTTATTCAATAGATAAAAATCCGTTACGGACTCATCCACATAGGTAATGGATAAAGAACTCAGATTAGGAAATTCCAGCAGCAGGGCCAATTCCTGATTGCTGCGAAGCTGAGTGGTAAGCTCCGTGATTTTAGACTTGTCGCCAAAGTAGCCCGAAAATGTACTAAAGGATTCGTTAAAAGCGCCTCCATAACTTTTTAATCCGGGCATATGGGCCAAAGTGGTTTGGTCCGTCTGGGATATTTCATAGGTATTTGTCAGGTCCAATGCGGTCAGTCCCTTAAAAGCTTCAAAATCTCGCTGATCAATCCGTTGGCTATTCAGTTTCTTGTCCTGAGTAATATAAGTGATCTTCTCGGCCTGTTCATCGCTGAAGGGATCGGAGAGGCTATATGTAAACTTCCATTGATCATTCTCCGAATGCTCTACGGTTAAATAGCGAATACGAGCCAATTCCTCCTCTGTTGGCAAGGCGGACCCTTTATCAAAGATATCTCGCAAAAATGAGAGCAAAACCTCGCTTTCAGGCATCTTTCGCACAGGCAAATTGGCTTCTGTTTTTGGATAGGTGGAGCTGTTGCTATAATAAAAATATGTACCGATGGCGCCAGCCAGGACTAACATCAGTATCAGCATTACCTTTACGGAGGCAGTCTGCTTCAGCGGTGCTTTAGGGGCGTTCCGTGGTAATGATTAATGGTCTGGTCTACGTAATAGACATGATTTTGCTTCAATAAAAGCTCTGTTTCACAATAGGGACACTTTAAAACCTCATCCTTCTTGTATTCAATTCTTCCGTTGCAATTGGGGCAGTTTAGCGGGATAAACGCCACGAATGTCCCCTCCTTCATTATGATGGTCATAAGATCATGCTGAACGGTCATCTGATTTCATTATACCTTGTAAATTTACGTTTGATGAGAGTAAGGAGTTTCACATAACGAAGGAGCAGGAAAATCCTGCTCCTTTTTGATCTTTTTAAGTATGGCAGGTGGTAGGAATTGTTAAATAAATCATCAAGCAATAGATGTTATTGGATGTTTAACTTGCACAGGGTAGAGATGTTCACCATGGGTTCTTACAAATAAGCCGTCATTGCTGATTGTACTTTTTAGAACGATATCATCTGTTGCATCTGGCGTGAAATGAAAGGTTACTTTCTCTGTATCTTCATCTGCAATCTTATCCAAGATATCTTTCATATTCATTTCGTTTAAGCTAACAACGTCGAAGAGCTCAATATGATTGTCTTCTTTCTGATAAATAACAATGACGTTTTCGTTTTCCAAGTAATAAATATCATCACTAAAGACATTCAGGCAATAAAACATGAGTATTCCTTGAGCATGATCGGTAGCAAAATGCTGCGAAACAGGTAATCTTTCGGATGCAAATCTATGGATAAGACGTAAATCCTCCGCGTTAGTTACATTTAGTTTTCGGATGTTCGCAGGCTCAGGTGATTTCTTTGCCGTATAATTCATTGAAAAAAGATGTTCTTCCACAGGTTTAAACCCAAACTTGGGGTAAAAATCAAGGACTGATTCATTGGCAAAAAGGTACATGTAATCGTACTTGTTCTCGTATTCCGCTAAAACTTTGTTCATTAAACGTGTAGAGAGTCCTTTCCCCCGATAATCAGGATGTGTCATCACCGTGCCGATTTGAATCGCTTTTTTCTTCTCACCGTGAATGATGAGCTCAAGGATGTTAACAGAAACGTTGGCAATAACCTGGTCTCCATCGACATATGAATAAGGGATGTAACGCTCGCCCCAGTATCCTTGTTGATACCAATCTTCAAAATTGATCTCAAACGTGTTGACAGCAAGCTCGAAAAAACTTTTGCGCAGTACTTCATTGTTTTTATAATTCTTCATAAATATTAATTCTTGCATGGTATTCTCCCCTTAATCCTCAAAAGTGACTGTTTGTATAGTGGTACGATCCTGCATTTAACTATGTAAAATATGATTACAGGTGACAATTCTGCTTATAAGTTGTTGTTTAAGCAAGATTTGTAACAAGAGAAAGTGGAGTATGATACGGAAAGAGACGCGAGCGAATTCGCGTCTTCTTTTTTGCATGCTTTATAGGATATGCTTAAATGCAATTGCGTCAGTGAACTGTTTTTCACTATTCAAATCTTGGTCCATCAATCTACATTAAAATGCACGATTGCACTATATAACATCTTGTTGCGAAAAGGGTCAAACGTTACTTGATGTTGAACTTGCTTCACGCGTAACATTAATGCTTTGTTCATTCCGATTCGTTCTTCGATCGCTCGTTCCAGTTCACGGAAGTCATAAGCCTGCAAGCATTCGACTTTGTCTTTGATCATATCCAGTGAAATTTCCATATATAATTCAGGCCTCCTTAAAATCTCGATTTGCAGGTTAAAAGCCTGTCGAGCTTCATTTTAGAGGAGCTTTTCCAGTTCGGCAAGAGCAATCGGGCTGAAAATCTAATAAAGACGTGATAAAATCGGGAAAGGGCAATTTTAAGATCATCGAACTTTCATTAATCTGAAGATCTAATGGAAGTTATAACAGATACTGCTGTTTGAACAAAGTTACATTTGCATGGTATAAGTGAAGAAGAAGCTAGGACACCATAATGTGAATCGCAACGAAACTGCGAATGATCATGTAAATGATAGGCAAGCAGATGCAAAGAGTTACGTTTTATTATTATTAATGAGGACAAAGACTGTCCTGGAATGTATAGAGGAGCTTTTGAGATGACAAAGGAAAACTTTTGGCGTGAATTGCCACGACCATTTTTTATACTGGCACCTATGGAAGATGTGACCGATGTTGTGTTTCGGCATGTCGTAAGTGAAGCGGGCAGACCGGATGTGTTTTTTACGGAGTTTGCGAACACAGAGAGTTATTGTCACCCGGAGGGGCACCATAGTGTGCGTGGACGGTTGACGTTTACAGCGGATGAACAGCCGATTGTGGCTCATATCTGGGGAGATAAACCGGAATTTTTTCGTGAGATGAGTATCGGTATGGCAAAGGAAGGTTTTAAAGGCATCGATATCAATATGGGCTGTCCTGTAGCGAATGTTGCGGAGAATGGAAAAGGAAGTGGCTTGATCTGCCGCCCAGCCCTTGCGGCGGAGATTATTCAGGCGGCGAAAGCCGGAGGGCTGCCGGTCAGTGTGAAAACGCGTCTCGGATTTACTGAGGTCGATGAATGGCGCGACTGGTTGACTCATATTTTGCAACAGGACATCGTGAATCTGTCTATTCACCTGCGTACGAGAGAGGAAATGAGCAAAGTAGACGCTCACTGGGAACTTATTCCGGAGATTAAGAAACTGCGTGACGAGATAGCGCCTAATACTCTTCTGACGATTAATGGGGATATTCCTGACCGGGAGACAGGCCTGAGACTCGCGGAGCAATATAGTGTGGATGGTATTATGATTGGACGCGGTATCTTCCAGAATCCGTTTGCTTTTGAGAAGGAGCCGAAGGAACACAGCAGTAAGGAATTGCTTGATCTGCTACGGCTGCATTTGGATCTCCATGATCAATATTCTGAGCTTGAACCGCGTTCGTTCAGCCCGCTGGCCCGTTTTTTCAAAATCTATGTTCGAGGCTTCCGCGGTGCTAGTGAGCTCAGAAACAGCTTGATGAACGCCAAAACCACTTCTAAAGTACGCGAATTGCTCATTGAGTTTGAAAGTAATGAACAGGTGGAGTAGAGTAAGACGTAATCATGGATACGGAGTATGATCCAGGTAGATTAAATAGAAAAAAGAAGCGGTAACTCTTCCGCTTCTTTTTTGCTTTGCTGTTTAACGCGTATACTCTGGCTTCTCTATAGTGACCGGCTGAGGATTGGCAAGCACCCATAATACCGCCAACTCGGATAATCTGGCAGGCGCATCAAAATCGTATCCATTATGAAGCTTTCTGGCCAAATCTGCTGCCTCTTGGAGAAGTGCGGGGGCGAGTGGCGCTCCAGTGCCCAGATAACGAATTAGCGCATCCAGCATTTTGCGATACTCCGCATCCCAGTTTCCTCCGCCATTATCCAATACTTCATGGGACACACGTCCTGTGATGCGAATGACCTCTCCTGCACCGTTTGAGCGTGGCCCTGAGCCGGGATGAGATATTCCCACAGCTCTTGGTGCTGCTTGGGCCAGGTGGTTGCCTTTACCTGAATGGGTGCAGTTCCATCGTGCATGATCCGATTCGCTACCGGCTCGACATCAAATAACTGGTACAGTTTAATCAGCGCGTCTGAAACTCCATCGACCTTGTCCTTATTGAACTTCTCACGGACGAATTCAAAATCCTTACCGATCCGCTTCACCGATTCTTTCATATCCGGGGTGACCGATGCTCCGGCATCCAGAAGAATTGCGGCAATCTCTGCCAGATTAACTATATCGCTATTCCTACAATTGACTAACCCCTTAGCTAATGGCGTATTACCCTGTTTATTTTCTACGTTAATCGTAGCGCCCTGGTTTACCAACTCTTGAACCACTTTGGTTCGATACCCACTGACCGCTGCATGTAACGGTGTTTCATTTTGGTAATCCACAGCGTCCAGATCCGCACCTAATTCAAGGAACAGGGGTACATTTCCTGACCAGTGTGAGGCATGGGCATGTAAAGGCGTGCGTTGATATTTGTCACGTGCATTAATATCTGCCCCTTGCTCTAACAGCCAGCGGACCAATTCATCCGAAATATGCCGAAAGCTGAGGGCCGTACCTTTGCTGTAGCCCCCGCGGGCATCCCATTCGCATTGCTCAAAGACTTCTTTTACGGTTGCGATATCATTATCTTTAACGAGTTTTTCCATATGAGCAGGTAAGGTTGCTTTCTTCGTAGCCATTACACTCTTCCTCTCCTTTGTGAATAACAACGTAAGTTCCAATGGTAGGCTATGATGATTTAATAGTAAGTAGATAATTTTCTGCAATTTTATCACATAGGGGAATTCAAAACCAATAACTGGGTTTCTTCCATCATCAATTTGGTTTGCTATGTTATAATTTAAATGAATGTTGATACTGGAGACGGATTGAAAAATATTTGAAATGATCGCCGCAATTCATGCGGTAGGCTTTTGATAATAGGAGGATTTATGTCCTGGAGTAAATTGAAGCAACAACTGGAGAGTTTTCTTAGTCCTGCGTTAGTTGGAAGGGTGGAGTACCGTGCCACCAGCTATCGCTATTCACCTGATAAATCAGGCAATTGTTATATTACTGTAGATAAAAAGAATGTACTCAACATGAGTGATACAACAACCCCAATCCGATGGTATCAGACAGAGCAGGAGATCAAGAGCGATCCGGAGATCATGATTCCTGTGAGCGATGAAGAGATTGAAGTTATTCGAAAAGATTCCAAAGGACCCATTCCCGAGGATCGTCTTCAAGTCATGGCAAGAAGCAGAAAAATCTCCGTACATGCCAAGGAGCTTTTGTTGGCTCAGACCGCACTTAGTAAATCGAATTTTACCGTTGCAGCCACGACGTATTTATCAACTTCTATAGAGGATAATCTGGATAGCAAGGATATTTTGTTTAATATTCTGGCTTTAATGGACAGACGAGTTGGCAAAAAGCGAATTCTGAACATGTCGGAGCAGGTCAAATTAAAGCATCCAGCGGTACAATATTTTTATGAACTGCGTCGTCGTACGTTGTGAAATGGATTAACTTTTGATATAGCTTTTAACTATAACCAGTTATGGTTTTTAAGTATCCCTTCTAACTGCTCTCGGCGTGATATGATCATTTTATACAACGAGGGGTTTTTACATGACTGATAAGTTCCAGATCGTAGGAAGTTTATTGCGGCCGGATGAGCTGCTGAAATATAAAACGCAAATTGAACATAACGATGATATCCAATATCCATTCTATGAAAACTACGAAGGATATGAGAAGTGTGAGACGGAGGCAATTAAACAAGTTGTGGCTAAGGAAATCGAACATAACTTGTCCGTGGTTACCGATGGCGAATTTTCGAAATCGATGTGGCATTTGGACTTTGTATGGGGATTTGGCGGAGTGAAGCGTTACATCGCGGATCATGGCTATTTTTTCAGAGATGTGGATGGAACTTCGAAGTATGAAACACGCAAAGATATCGGACTGCGCATCACTGATAAATTGAGTGGAAAGAACCATCATTTCATTCAACTGTTCCAACAACTGCAAGACACGGCTGGCGAGCAACAAACGAAGCTTTGTGTACCATCGCCTTCACATATTTTCGGTGAGCTTTCCTGGTCGGATAACATTGGTGGAACGGATGCTGTATATCAAAACATACAGGAGCTCAAAGAGGGTCTTGTGATCGCGTATAAGGAATTCGTGGAGGAATTCGCTGCAGTGGGCGGTAAAATTCTGCAATTCGATGATTGCTTGTGGGAACTGTTTGCAGACGACAACCCGAACTCTCCTTTTACAGGGGAACATATTAATCAAGATGAAGTAAAGGGTCTCGCTACCGAATTCATTGATATTAATAATACCGTGATTGACTTTGGTCATAGCCTTGGCTTGAAAATGTGGACACATAACTGCCGCGGCAATTATGATTCCCGCAACATGGGTGGTGGATCGTATGCCAAAATTGCGAATCTGTTCCTGAAGCAATTGAAATATGACCGTTTCTTCCTGGAGTGGGATGATGATCGTGCGGGTTCAATTGAAGCTCTGGAAGTGTTCAAGGACAGACCTGAAACGGAAATTGTACTGGGTCTGTTGTCATCCAAAACGAGTACACTCGATGATGAAGCACGTGTTGTCCGTTTGCTGGACGAAGCTTCCAAAATCATTGATAAGGATCGGCTGCTGTTGTCTCACCAATGCGGATTTGCATCTTGTGATGGCGGTAACGAATTAAGCGAAGCTCAGCAATGGGCGAAGATTGATCAAGGGCAGAAGATTGCAAAGCAATATTGGGGCAGCACCGTCTAGAATTCAAGCTGAATATATTGTGACCTTATAAACACATTGCTCGATCAATAGTGTTCTGTGCGATAATGAAACGGCGACTTTTCCTCTGGAATCTATCCAGGGAAAAGCCGCCGTATTTGTTGTGGAACGTACACATGGGTACGTGCTCATTTCTATAACTTTTTTAAACTAATGATGAGGCAGGCATGTCTTTCTTTATTACTTCGATTCACGATGTGCCAGCCATTCCTTTTTCAACAAAGCATATTGATACGTATTCTCGTATTTCGGTGTGCCGTCCTCATTTTTGACAAAAGAAATGAACTCCAAAAAAGACCTTCCCGGCGCATGCCCAGCTTCTCACACAGTTTCTGAGAACGGAAGTTATCATCCTCGACATAGGCGTACAGTCTTCTTATTCCCTGTTCCATAAAGAGATTTTCGATGAAAGCATTGGCGCTCTCACTGGCGTACCCTTTCCCTTCAAATCTGCCATTAAAATTCCAACCTATACTATACGTATCTGAATTCGAATCTTTATCCGTATCGGAATCCCGATCTTCCCTCATACCAAACAGCTCACCGATCAGCTCGTTACTGTCTTTTAGGCAAACCGCGATGTGGGAATCGTCAGTGCTTCTTTTTGCGACCTCTGCCGCCGCATCTTCCAATGTTGAAATTTGTTGATCCATAAAACAATTCACTCTGGGATTTGCTGTGTATTCCAACAGTCCGGCTGCGTCCGTTACGGTGAAATTTCGCAGGATTAATCGATTGGTTTTAAGTATTTGCATAAGATGATATACCTCCGGTTTTCATATCAATAGATTGGTTTTGTTCATGTTGTATCTCTTTTTATTTTACGAGACTCCCTATTCTTACTATAACTCGGTATAGCCTTGGGTTTGGCTTTGGTACTGTCTGACCGGGAGAACAATCCCACCAATTTCTCCCTATAGATATAACCGAGTACAAACCCGATCACAGCGATAACAGAAATAATAATGGCGATCGTGTATTGTTGCATATGAATCGTGGACCCTATAACGGTAGATGCGATGATCCACGGCAGACGACCGACGATAAGGATCGTGAAGAACCTAAACGAACTAATCGATGTAAGTGCGGCGACAAATACAAGCATGTCTTTGGGCAAGCCGGGAATCACGAAAAAGATAAATAAAAAAGCGGAGAACTTCTTCTCATCATGAATTAACGACATCCACTTATTATTTTTCTTTTGCATTAGTCGTGAAATATAGGCGCGACCGATATAACGGGTGAAATAAAAGGCGATCGCTGAGCCTATAATCAAGCCTATTGTAGTATACAAGGACCCAAGTGTAACCCCATAGATATAACCGCCTGCGACCTGTACCACTTCTCCTGGAATAGGTGCAACCACGATCTGAAGAATCTGGAATAAAATAAACATGACCGGACCCCAATGGCCTGTTGAATGAATATACGCTCTGAAATTGTCCATGGAAGACATGATTTTAATAATGGCAGGAGAATAATACACCAGTAGACCAATGGACAACATGATGAACAGACCCAACAATATGTTAATCATTACTTTTTTCGAAGTTTGTGGCATTCCTGACGACCCCTTTGTGTAATAACTTCTACATATTTACAGTATAAGACGAAATTATTAAGAGATACCTACATAACTTCTGAAGAATTCTTAAGTCGATTGTATTTGCTGGTAGTCGCTAATAGCGCATATTATACTGAAATTAGACGGAGGGATCAGATGAGCAAGAAAATTCTAATTGCTGATGATAACAGTGAGATTCGTGAAATTGTAAGGATTCTGTTAGAGAGTGAAAATTATGAAGTGATTGAAGCGATAGATGGCCAAGATGCGATTGATAAAGTGAACGAAGAGACGGATCTCATTATTTTGGATATGATGATGCCCAATAAATCGGGGCTGAAGGCGTGTCTGGAGATTCGTGAAAAAACAAGTGCACCGATCCTGTTTCTCACGGCGAAAACGCAGGATTCTGACAAACAATTGGCCTTTTCCTCAGGCAGTGATGACTTTTTGTCCAAACCCTTTTCCTATACAGAACTCGTTTCGCGGGTGAAGGCTTTACTACGACGGTATTATGTATATCGGGGCAAGGAGAAGACCGAAGAACAGGACCAGATTATCGTTAAGGATCTTACCGTCCATCAGGATTCAAAAGCCGTGTTTGTTGGAGAGAAGGAGATTGCTCTAACTGAAATTGAATACCAGATATTGCTGCTATTGGCTAAGAAGCGACGAAAGGTATTCTCGGCAGAAAATATATATGAGAGTGTTTGGGGGCAACCCTACTTTTATACGTGTAATAACACGGTGATGGTTCATATTCGTAATTTGAGAGGCAAACTGGAGGATGACCCGCAGAACCCTAAATATGTGAAGACTGTTTGGGGAAGGGGTACAAAATTGAATAGATTATTAATCGGAAAAAAGCTGAAGATTAAACTGGTTCTGGCGGTTGTCATTTCTTTGGTCATTTCCATAAGTGCACTCGTTATTTTACAAGTTGTTGGCGAGACTGTATTGGATAGTTATTTAAGCAAATCCACTTTTGTAGAGAACAGGCAGCAAGATGCGCTTGATCGATTCGAAGCATTTGTGGATAACCAGAACGTGTCAACCCGTGATCATGAGCAATTGTCTGCTTGGATAAGACATGAGCGCTACTTAAATCTGTATATTTTTGCAAAAGACAAATTGATATTTTCCTCCAACACGGAGATTGATCCTGCCATTAATGAAGAGTTGTTAACTCAATTCGTGCCATCAAAAATACCCATCACCACCATCCATTTTGCGGATCAGGATGCCCAGATATACTTGGTTAGCTTTTATGAGTATCAATACTACAACCTCATTCTGATTATTGGTGTTTTCATAGCGGCCATTGTGTTCATTGTTTCCTTTCTACTGATGATTAATAAGAAAACATCTTATATTGGGGTGCTTGAACAAGAGATCAAAATACTCGAAGGTGGAAATTTGGATTATTCAATTACGATATCGGGAAAGGATGAACTGTCATCTCTGGCCCAGAGTATTGATGAGATGAGGAAATCATTTGTGGAGCGGCTGGGCAGCGAGGAGAGGGTCAGGATGGCCAACCGTGAATTGATCACGGCGATTTCCCATGATTTGCGAACACCACTCACGATTCTATTAGGATATATGGATATCATAGAGCTCAACAAATATAAGACACATGAGGATCTATTGCAGTATATTCATAATAGCCGGGAGAAGGCCTATCAGATCAAAGTGCTGTCAGACAAACTATTCGAATATTTTACGGTATCCTCCGCCGCTGAAGAAGAGGAAGTAGAATTTGAAATGTATGAGGGCAGAGCACTTATCGATCAACTCATAGATGAGCAATTAGTGGTTTTGGACGATATAGATGTGCAGGTTCAGACAGATGCACATCATGAGGAGTTTTTGCTGGAAATCAATCTGGTCGCCATGCGTCGCGTAATGGATAATATATTTTCAAATATTCGAAAATACGCCGATCCAGGGCATCCCGTTCACATCCAGATTTCTTTGAGGCAACAATGGGTCATTCTTGGGGTGGAGAATAAGATTAAACGTGTTGGCAAAAAGAAAGATAGCAACGAAATTGGGCTCGTTAGTTGTCAGAAAATGATTCAGCAACACAACGGGACGTTGACGGTGTCGCAGGAAAAGGATATCTTTTCACTACAGATTATGCTACCTGTCATCTTTAATAAACCAACACAGACTCATATTTAACGGATCTCTTGAAATGATGCTGATTGTCTTCCGTGGGATCCCTCTGGCTGTCTAATTTTGTTACCTTAGGCTTCTGTAGTGGGGTAACTTGCTAAATAGACATAGGCGAAAGAACATCGCTCTACCATTCACACTATACAAAAAGAGCCATGCGACAGCATGGCTCTTACATATATCGTGAGAGGGCAAGCCTCATGTTTTAAACAACAGGTGCATTCTGTTTCTTGAAATATTGTTCAATTAGAAACGCGAGCATTGGTCCTGGCTCAGCCTTCTGTAATTGAGCCTGATCGCCAAATTCCATGAGATACGGCTGTTCCGTAGTACAAGGAGTCCAATGAGGCATCGGCTTGCCAGTGGAGTCCGAGCCGTTTGGGTCACCTGTAGCAATAAAGTTGGATAGATAATTACACATCTGGCGGGCCAGATCATAATGCTTACCTGTGAAAGGCCGCCAGCATTTGGCGAGTGTTTCGAAGAAAAACCACAGATCGACGGAGTGAAAAGTGCCTGGCTGGTCCCAGCCCGGAATCTCGGCATCGAAGTTATAATAGTAGAGAGGCGTTTCAGACGGATGACCGCTGTTCGCGCGGATGGCGAGCAGAATGGCATGTTGGATCATGCGGACCGATGCTTGTTGCAGAGCATGTTCGATTTGGCCGGTATCTGCCTCACATAGCTGCAAAAAGGCAGGAGCATTCTCGCCAAACAACTCCACAGCCATCTGCTTCAGTTCTTCCAGATTGGCTGCGGCGGGACGGGTCCAAAATTCGGAAGACGTATGCCCCAGCATTACGGGTATCGCTTCGCGCTCCTGCTGAACAAAACGAGTAAACGGATCGCCTGCGCAGAATTGTTCGTCGATGACAGTTCCCCAGAAGCTTTTGTATTCGAGTGCTTTGTCACGGAGATATTCAGCATCCAGTTGTCTCGCCTCAGCCAGGGAAGATACGCCCAGGAAGCTGAAAAATTCAACCCTGCTTGCTCTGCATCTCGCAGTGTGGAACGGACAGAAGGCACGCGGACCTTCGGGTACAACTCGGTAGCTATACCACTCATGATGACGGCTCGCTGGAACAAGCCTTTATTTTGCGGAGAGGTCATCTGGCTGAGTACACTTCCTCCGCCTGCCGACTGTCCGCCGATGGTGATCTGGTCTGGATCACCGCCAAAGGCGGCAATGTTGCGTTTGACCCACTGGGTACCTGCTTGCTGATCAAGATGACCAAAGTTGGCGGGTGCATGGGGGGATTCGGCACTAATCTCAGGATGGCACAGGAAACCGAAGGCATTCAGCCGATAATTAATCGTCACAACGATGATACCTCTACGAGCGATTCGCTCGCCATCAAATTCCATTTCGGCCGTATGGCCGACTTGCAGGCCCCGCCAAAATACCAGACAAAAACAGGCAGCTTCTCGTCCGTGCGTTTGGCTGGTGTCCAGACATTCAGATACAGACAATCCTCGTTCATAGGCAGGTCAGGATCAACGGCCCATTCGCGGGTATAGATATTGTTATCATCGATGACTGTTGGGGCTTGCATGGAGATGGGGGCAAAATCAAAAGCTTGCAGTACACCTTCCCAGCTCGACTGCGGCTGCGGAGCGCGCCAGCGGTTCTCACCTACAGGAGGTGCGGCAAAAGGAACTCCCTTAAAGCTGGTAATTCGCGGGTCCGCCGCGGGCAGTCCTTGCACTTGTCCATGTTCTACCGTAACCAATCTAAGCATACAACATTCTCCTCTCTGGATTTAGCTTGTAAGCGTTACCGAACATCTGATCAACGTGGCATTAGAAAGGGGGAATCTAGGTTGAATCCGATTTGGCATGAGAGCAGTAGAGCCAGTAATTTGTATTTTATCAGCGGTGGTCACAAGCCGGCCAACGCTCACCAATGGGGGCCAGGCGTGCGTGACGTTTATGCGCTGCACTATATTATCCGTGGTCAAGGGACGCTGGAGACGGGCGGCCGCGTTTTTCGGCTCGTTACCGGGGAAAGCTTTATCATATTTCCGCAAAAAGAGATTTACTATTATCCAGACCCGCAAGATCCATGGGAGTACGTCTGGGTGGAGTTTAGCGGTGAGGACGCCGGGCGGTTGCTGGGGCTCACGCAGCTTTCAGAGGTACAACCCGTGGTGTCGGTCTCGCCGGAGACACTGCAGCCTTTTTCCATCTTGCCTGGAACGCGGGTGCATCATCCTATGAATTACTGCGGGCGGATGCCCGTTTGCGTCTGCTGCTTTCCTACTATATGGAACATTATCCGAGCGAGCCGCAGGTGGACGCCAAGGATTATGTCTGGCTGGCGAGAAAGTACATCGAGCAGAACTACTGGAAGCCGACATTGACCGTCACGGAGATCGTAAAGGCAGTTAATCTGGAGCGCAGTTATTTGTTTCGTCTGTTTAAGGCAACAACCGGCAAGTCTGTTTTGGAGTATATTACATCCTGCCGAATCGGGCGCGCCTGTGAACTGCTGAAGACGTCGGGTCTACCGATTCAATCGGTAGCCTATTCTGTCGGCTACAATGATCCGTTATATTTTTCCAAAGTATTCAAGAAAGTAACTTCACACACGCCAACATCTTATATGATGCTGCATCGGACGAAGGCATAACGTTAACGGAACAGGGCGCAGTTCCCGGACTCTCGAAAATAACGGATCAGCTTCTCAATAGGCTCGCGTCCACAGTTCAGCTTAACTCCTATACAATCGATGCACAGAAATTGCTGGGCAGAGCGCGAGATCAATTTGAGGTAGATGCCCACATCATCTGAAGAGAGCGGAACCTGACAGGAGGTGCACAGGCGATGTTGAGCCATTTATTTCACCAGTTTGGCACGCACAATTAAACAATCATGTGCTGCGACAACGGGAGCGAAGCGTTCGCGGAACACGCCAAGCTCTTGATGTTCCCAGCAGTCATACAGGGACAGCGCATAACCGGCAGCGTAAGGCAGACCCATATCCCAAAATTGCAAAGACAATTCCCGCTGGCTGTCACTCAGGTTGAAGAAACCAATAGCTAGATCACCATCTGTGAGTACCTTCACCAGCATAAATACATCGTCTGTGTGAAACCATTGCGGCTCTGGTTTAATGCGGTAAGCTCCGCGCGCTTCTACATCCTGATTGATGGCAAGCAGGTCAGGATTCAGGAGAATATCTTTTGTGATCTGGTTAGCCTTGCGCACGTCACATCCGATCATTAATGGGGAACCCATCATGGACCAGAGTGAGAAGTGGGTTTTATATTCGATGTCGTTGCATCCGCCGATGCTGCCAATATAATCATTGTTGCTTCCACCGTACATACCAACGATTAGCATATCCATGTCGTTATGACAGAAAGAGCCGGTGTATCTTTGTTTCCCCAATTGAGACAAGGCAAGTTCCTTCACTGAATCCCAATTGTCACGGATATCACCGGTAGAGCGGTACATATGAGCACCCGATTCCCGAATCCAATCGTATACATCGTCGGCCCCCAGTTGCAGGCGGAGAACAGGATATCGCGTCCGCAGTTTTTGAGCGCAAGGCTCATCCGTTTGTACAGTAGCTCTCCTGAGATATGACGCGGCTTGAAGCAGTAATCATACTTCAAATAATCAACGCCCCATTCGGCAAAAAGGGCAGCATCCTGGAATTCATGCTCGAAGCTGCCTGGATACCCGGCACATGTATGCGTACCTACGCATGAATACATGCCGAACTTTAGTCCTTTGCTATGGATATAGTCAGAGAGCGCTTTCATTCCACTCGGGAATTTCTCCGGGTCAGCCACCAGGTTGCCGTTTGCATCACGTTCCTTCAGGCTCCAGCAATCATCAATGACAATATACTCGTAACCTGCGGCCAGATAACCTTCTGATACAAACACATCAGCGACATCCCGAATTAATTGTTCGTTAATATCCCACGTAAAGGTATTCCACGAATTCCAGCCCAGTGCAGGGGCAAAGCCTAACACTTGATTGTTGCTCATGCTCTCGCATCCTTCCTCATCTCGGTTTTGTTAACAACACTAAACTGAACATAAACGATGAGCGACGTTTCCTGCCATAGCTTAACGTTGCTTGGACATGGACATATGTTGCTCTGCTTGTGCTGGGGGAATTAGCTCTTCCAATCAGGCTCTCGGCAGGTATTCAGAAGTTGTCGGTAGAAGCATAAGAAAGGAAAAATGTCAGTCAGCGAAGAAGTTATATCTATCTTTTCAGGGATCTGTGCGAAACAAGGGTATAGATGTTATGATCGGTGATAATGCTCGAACAGGTTGTCAGAGCCATAGGGAAATTTGAATAGTCTTCAGTATTATTAGGAAAAATACTCCAGTGAGGAGTCCCCATACGAAAGGAAATAATCTCGTCGGAATGATTATGCATATGGCAGAATGGTTCGAATTGGATAATGTGCGATTGTCCATCGGTTTTTCGTTAAACATAAGTGTCTGTTTGATATGATCAGATATATAATTTATAGGATTGGGAGTGTTGCCAAATGAATCTAGATGAAGTGATGCAGGAGCTTGAAGCGTTGGGCAAAGAACGAACGAAAAAATCTATATCTCCAATGGTGCGCATGAACCGTTATTTGGCGTGGCAACCGGGGCGATGAAACCAATGGCGAAGCGGATCAACAAGGATCAACCTTTGGCAGAGCAACTATATGCAACGGGGAATTATGATGCGATGTACTTTGCGGGCGTGATTGCCGATCCTCAAGCGATGACGGAAGCTGATTTTGACCGTTGGATTGACGCTGCTTATTTTTACATGATCTCTGACTTTATCGTTGCTGTGACGTTAGCCGAGACAGACATTGCGCAAGAGGTTTCCGATGCGTGGATTGCTAGTGGGGATGAACTGAGAATGTCAGCGGGATGGAGCTGTTACTGTTGGTTGCTCGGCAGTCGAAAGGATGCTGAGTTTTCGGAGAATAAACTGATGGAGATGCTGGAACAGGTGAAAAAGACGATTCACGAATCTCCGGAACGAACGAAATATTCGATGAACAACTTCCTGTATACGGTCGCGACATCCTATCAACCGTTGCACGATCAGGCAGTGGAGACAGCCGAGGCTGTGGGACCTGTCGAAGTGAACAAGGACAAGCCCAAAAGCAAATTGCTGAATGCCTCCGAAAATATCCAAAAGGCAGTGGAAAAAGGTCGGACGGGGTTCAAGCGTAAATATGTAAGGTGTTAATGGGAATCACTGTAATAGACTAGAACATCAGGAGATGTAACACATGCAGGAGGTGCTCGTATGGACGTAGAGAGTGTCTCCTTTTTGTGTTGTTGTGAGTATCACGTACTTGGGTAACTGAAATCTAGTAACCGTCAAGCTACAAGTTAGTCAACAAATTTTCTGTCGATCCTTTATACTAATAAAGCCAGAAACATATCTAAGGAGTTGCCAAATCCAATATGAATAAAAAAGAAGTCGCGCATATACGCAAGCAGTTTAAACTCGATCACGATCTACTGAATATTTACGATATTCTCAACGTGTATATTACGAAGGAAACCAATGAGGTCTATCACTGGGAGCGTCACCCGTTCGAACTGGTGGACAGAGAGAAGCAGGAGCTGTACATGGGCAATTTCAAAAATTGCTGACAGGTGATTTGGATCAGAAGTTGTTTGAATTGAAGTTCCAGGAAGCGGCGGAGGACCCGGCTCAGGTACTGCTT
This sequence comes from Paenibacillus sp. OVF10, assembly GCA_022836915.1. Classification (GTDB taxonomy): domain Bacteria; phylum Bacillota; class Bacilli; order Paenibacillales; family Paenibacillaceae; genus Paenibacillus. Next base: position 1,554,072 of record CP094668.1, read on the forward strand.
CACCAGGCGCTGGTAACAGGTGATCCGGATGAATGGCAGGATCTGATGCTGCTGCTCGTGGATCGAATGCTGGTAGATACAAAGTTTGAGCGGGATATGGTAGCTACGTTCGTGCGTGGACAGTATTATCTGCCAACCAAGGCTAGAAACGAAGCCACGGAAGAGAGTGAGAAGAATGAGGTGTTCGCCCATCCGTTCATTCTGTGCAGCGTAAATTCCACGGAGAAACAGCGGAAGACACTCTTGTTTGATTACGTGGAGAGAGAATTCAAATACAACATTATTGTCGATCCGATTATCAAATTAAGCACACCAGAGCAAGGATTCCTGTACCCTAGCGTAACGGACAACTACTCCGATGTGAATCGTGTTCTATATTGTACAGGGAAATCGAATTTCCCGAACCCGCATTTTGTTGAAAATGTATTGAATGGAGAAAGATCCGTAACCGCACTGGAAGAACGGGCGATCTTCGAAGATATCGTCAAGGAAGTGGCCGGTGAACAGCTTGACTCAGCCACTATTGCACATGTATATGAGGAGATCAACCGAGTCATCGAGATTAACGAAGAGTCCCATGAGGAAGAACCTCCGAAGCTGGATTATAAAGATCTGGAACGTGTACTGACCGCAAGCGGTATAGAGGATCTGACAACGGAGAAAGTAGAACGTGCCTTCGAAACGATCGTTGATAACAAGAACTATGAGATGAAGGCAACCAGTGTTATGCCGAAATTCACGTCCAAGTCTATTAAAATCGAAACCAAGGTTGCTACGATTTCGGTTAGCCCACAAGACCTGCGATATGTAAAACAGGTGAACTATCAAGGCAGACGTTGCATCATGATTGAAGTGGATGAAGATGTCGTGATTGAAGGGTTTACGCTCAATACCGAAAAACTTATAAATGAGGATTGATTGTAGACCATGATGATGTAAAATCATCAGACCATGACGAATGAACGTCCATATATGTTGAAAAAAGCCCAAGCCTAGGCATTATGCCAAAGCTTGGGCTTTCTTGATATTTCATGATTGACGCAACAATTGTTTGATATCCGCTGCCGGACTGGAGCCAAGCTCCTCTTGGAGCAATTCCTCCAGTACCAGATACTGGCGCTGCGCTTCGGTTCTTCGTCCAAGCGACAGATACAAGAGGATGATCTCGCGATGAATATCTTCCCGAATCGAATCAATCTGGAGGATACGTTCAAAATAATACAACGCCCGTAACGGCTCGCCTGCCTTCGCGTGATAGTGCGCCGCGGTTTCCATCGTCATGATGAAATCCAGCTCCAGCTGTCTGGACCACGCGAAAGCCCACTCATAATGCCTTCCTCTCAGGAGTTCACCCGTATACAACGTGTCCATCCGCTCAAAGAGCTCGGGGCGATGTGCCGATGCCTGACGCATCTGCCGGAACAAAGCCTCGAACTCGTACAGATCACAGTTAATGGCTTCCCGGTCGATACGGATACCGTTTCTGTCCTTGAGAATGATCGGCATGTCACTGTTATCACCGATGGCACGTCGCACGTAGTACAGTGTGGAGTTGATGTTGGTCCAGGCTTTCTGCGGACTGAGGTCTTTCCACAACGTATCGGCCAAGGCATCGCGGGTGGTCGATTTGGTATACAGCAAGAATGCCAGCAATTCTTCCGTCTTGGGCGTTCTAAGCTTGATGGGACTGTCTGCTCCGGCTCCACCAAACACGGTGAATTCACCGAACAGACGAACGTTCAGTTTGGGTTCCGGCACCGCTGGTTCAGGTGTTGGCATGGACTCGTGAAGCTTTTCCTGCAACCGCTTGATGCTGCGGTTCAGTCGCTCTGCCGTGACAGGCTTGATGACGTAATCGATCACCTCTTTGTCGAAGGCCTGCACGGCATATTCCTCATATCCAGTCACCAGCACGATTGGAAGTGAAGGATGATGTTTACGCAATTCACCAATGAGTTGCATACCCGAGATGCGAGGCATCGTAATGTCCAGAAATGCCGCATCGAAGCTATTCTCTGCTGCATATTCACAGGCTTCCTCCGGGTCGTGAAATGCGCGAGACACCTCAACTTCTCCACTTTCTGTCAAAATGCGATTCAGTCGCTTCAGCGACAAATCCTCATCATCCACGATGATGACTTTCATCATGTTTCATAACCCCCATTCCCATCTATGCTTTGACGTTGATTTGGAAGATCAAATGTAATCCGCGTTCCCTCGCCGTCCAGACTTTCTATCTGAAGGTGTCTGCCATACAGCAGATTCAACCGGCTGGAGATATTCCATAGTCCAACGCCGTTACTGCCGTCCGTGGATTGCCGAATTTCGTCCATCCGTTGCTTGGTTATGCCGATTCCGTTGTCCTCAATGGTGAAACGTGTTTCCGTATCATTCAGATTGCGGATAGACAACATGACGCGACCACCGCGAATGCTGGACATCAGGCCGTGCCGGATCGCGTTTTCGATCAGAGGCTGCAACGTGAGGGGCGGAATGTCCATGTTCCGGTTCACATCCGCATCCACATCGATAATGACCTCCAACCTTGACCCAAAGCGGGCTTGCTCAATCGCTACGTATGCCTCGATCATCTCCAGTTCGTTCATCAGGCTGGTTTTTGAGTCCAGATGTTTGAAGTGCACACTGCGTCTTAAATAACTCGATAATTGCAAAATCAATTGTTCTGCCCGATTCGGCGCATCCATGCACAATTCGGCAATGGCGTTCAGAGCGTTATACAGAAAGTGTGGGTTCATCTGTGACCGCAAAAAAGATATTTCCGCATCTCGCGCAGCTTGGACGGATGTTTTCATCCGAGTCAAACCGCCGATCCGTGCCAGCAGTTCCTCCGATTCGAACGGCTTGGATACAAAATCATTGGCGCCTTTCTCCAAGGCCAACTTCAATTGATTAGCTTTATTACTCGCTGTCAGCATGAGTACAGGCAACTCGGAAGGAGAGAAGCGCTCCCTGATCCGTTCCAGCAATTCGTAACCCGACATGTCGGGCATCATGATATCAGCAATGACAAGATGCACGGCGGGAAGCTGGTCGAGTAGCTCCAGTACCGAAGGTGAGCGTGAAGTGACCGCGTAACTGTATCCTTCCAGCTTCAAGAGATTTACTATTGTTTGCAAATTAGCCGAGTCGTCATCCACAACGATGATCCATTCGTCTTTATTCCCTTCTACAATTGTTGGTTCTTCGAACCGGAGTAGCCGATTACCAGGACCTGTAGGAGCGATGGTAAGCGGCATAACGTTGGAACGTTTCTCTCCTTTTTCTCTGCCAGCGGAAAGGTCAGGATGAACGTAGCACCCATGCCGGGTGCTGATTCCGCATGAATGGTTCCTCCGTGCAGTTCGACCAACTTGCGCGTAATGCTTAGTCCAAGACCGGTGCCTCCAGCAACGGCTGGACCGGTATCTGCTTCCTGCTCGAATGGCAGGAAGATGTGCTCCAGCTTGTCCTTGCCGATGCCACGACCAGTATCCACAATGCGCATTTCCGCTTTGCCTTGCACAACTGTAGCTTTGATGCTTACCGTGCCACGTTCCGTGAACTTAACTGCATTGCCAATCAGATTATGCAAAATCTGAATTAGTCGGTTGCCGTCTGCATAGATCGGTGGGAAATGCGCCGGGATGCGGTTGATAAGCTCCACCTTTTTCGTGCCAAGCAGGAAGGAGTGCATACGCATGACCGATTCTACAAACGAGTACAGATCGGTCGAAGACCGGTGGAGCGGGATGTCGCCATGTTTCATTTTCGAATAATCCAGCAATTCATCGACTAGATAGGTTAATCGTCTTCCACTTCCCGTCACGATCGCCAGATTGTGCGCTTGCTCATCGGTAAGGGGACCCTCTGCGCCTTTAAGCAGGCTTTCACTGATGTTGACAATCGCGTTCAGCGGTGTTTTGAGCTCATGCGAAGTATTGGACAGGAAGTCATCCTTCACTTTGTCGAGTAAGAGCAACTGATCTTTGAGGGTGCGAACCGTACGATAGGCCTCGAAGAACCGAAGCACCGCCAGAAACAGCATCAGGATGCTGAACAGGACAATGGAAGCCTGCCCGATATTCATGTTTTCCTTGAGCGAGATCGAGAAGAGATTAATGTCCAGACAGTACAGCATGATGCTTAAGAGAGCTGCGTACCACAGAAAAGTAGACAGCCGTTCGCCCTTCTCACTGGTCAGAAACTGTGATGCGCATTGATACAGCAACCACAATAGCAGCAACGTGTACATAACGACGACGTAAGGTGCAGCCAGCCCATAGATGGAAATAGGCAGGAGCGCGACCATGCATAAGTATGCTCCGAAGATGATGAGGATCACCGCTGTGAGCATACTGGACAGGATGCCTGTTTTGAATCGGTAGAAGTAAAAGGTTAACAGACCCAGACATGCCACAGAGCAGAAATCTTTTAATTTATAGAGCGTGCTAAAGGAGATTTCCGTGCCCGCCATGGATAACACACGTTCGCTGATCATGCCGTTATAGAGTGCATATAACAGACAGATTAGACCAATCAGCAGCAGGGAATCGTCCCTGTTTCGGTAGAGTGCAGACCCTAGGTAACTGATGAGGAATATGATCGAAATGGTACCCAGTACAGCAAGCGTGCCAAATTCGATAGCTGTGTTGAATTGATGTTTTTTCAGCATGGCTGCTTGTTCGCCAAAAAGAGTGGACCTGGAATGCCAGAGTCCGTGTAATCGTAATTAGCCACCCGGATCAAAATCTCAATGTCACCGCCATGATAGGGGAAAAAGCCAATCTGGGGGAGTTTCCTGGTCGGTAACCTGCGGATTTTGCCACGGCATGCCCGTCTTCCAGCAGCTTGTTGCCATTGATGTAGATTTCGCTGGCAAAACGAATGTTCATTTTTTTGATCGCCAGTGTTCCTTCAACAGGTGCATTACGCAGCACCAGTCGATACGTGGCGAAGCCGTGGGTTGGCAGTCGTTCGCCATCCACTTTAAGTCGATTCCAGGAGCCGGGAACGGTTGCATAGGTATCGGGTGCTTTCGTTGGACCAGCCTGATTCGGAGTTGCAGATTCGTCAGGAAGCAATCGCTCCCAGTAAAATTCCCACTCCCCGTCTAGCTTGATCCGCTTGTCCTGTTCTGGGTTCCAGTCCGATAGGTCCATAACACCTTGACGGGCATGAAGAGCCGCAGATTGGGGTTCTCTGATCGTTGACAGGAGCAGTACGGTAATAGCGAGTACAACAGTCAGGACAACGCCTGAAATTTTTAATAACACGAAATGCTGCTCCTTTAGAGTTTGTTCAAAACCTTTGGTAGATTCGGACAAAATCTCTTGTATTCTATCGGCATTGTAGCGAATATCTCTAGGGGGCGCAATCAAATTTCGACATTTTTTTCTGTTTATTATTTGTTTATTGTGAGGAAAAAGCCCGAAAGTCATCACGACTTTTGGGCTTTTTTGTACCTTTTTTATGAGAAAGGTTATTTCAATATGTTGTACTTGAATTCACACCCAACCCGTGAATTCCAATATCGACGCTTTTGCAGACTGTGCTTCGGTATGAGCCCCTTTGCGCCAGGCTTTAGGTGATTCGCCCATCAGTTTGGCAAAGCAGCGGTTAAAGCTGGAGATGGATCGGAAGCCAACTTGCTCGGAGATGGACAGGATGGAGGCCTCCGTGCTTTTCAATCGCTTGCATGCCTCTTCGACCCGGGTACTATTCAGAAAATCGAGTGGTGTGGTTCCCATAATTTCATGGAACTTGCGGCGAAAATGCGTTGTACTCAGATGACACAGATCAGCGAGATAATCGATGGTTACGGGCATCATGTAATTTTGGGTGATAAACTCCAGCACGGGTGAGATGACCAAGTCCCCTTGGAGGTCTCGTTCCCGTTCCTGATCCTGAGATGACAAGCGCTCGCTGCTCGCATGAATTCGAAGCAGTTCGATATATAGAGACATCAACAAGCCGTACGCGCTCTCCCGATAATAGGGAGACTGCTGCTTGATCTCTTCTACCACTGATGTTGCGAGCATGTGAATTTTAGGATACTGTTCCTTATTCAGAATACAATTGGCTCCCTGAATCGCCCATAGATTCGGTTCAATGTGACTTTGGGGTGTTTTGAGCGAATGATGGAAGAGTTCTTCCGGTGAAAAAAGATATAAGCCCACAGGCTGGCGTTATTAGGTGAGCTGTATGTGGTATGCGGAAGGTATCGGGGAATGAAGGTGATGTCGCCTGCCCGAAAAGGCACAGATTCTCCCTTTATCTCCATGATGCCTCCATCGGAATAACAGATGCCAATCTCCATGTGGTTATGGAAATGAAGATGCTCACTCTTGATATCGGATATTCTCCAGCGGTCTCCACTGAGTAACAGGACAGGGAAATCAATGGGCAGGCTGTAGTGACGATATTCAATGACCGGTTTCTTCGGTTTGGGCATTTTCGAGGACTCCTATGTATAAATGATTGAAATTGCACAGTTTTGTTGCGAATATGCTTAGATTGAGACTATTTTACTGCGTACAATGGAATAAGTAAAGCGTTTACAAAAATGGACGGACACCTCTCAGGGCGCACTTGGGGGCGTGTGCGCAGGGAGAGGGGAATAACAATGCTTCAAGTGAAATATGACAGGGAACAGATTCTACACGTAATCGACAGCGTTACCAAGAAAACACTGGATATGGATCTGACATGGGATTGGCCCGGTGGAGTGGCTTATTACGGTGTATCCAGAGCCTATCAAACGACAGGTAACCAAGAGATTCTGGACAGGCTGGTGAAATGGGCAGACGAATATATCGAGCTGGGCCTGCCAAGTTGGACGGTAAATACATGTGCCATGGGTCATGTACTCATCACTTTATATGAAGAAACCGGAGATCAGAAATATTGGGATATTGTCCTCAGCAAGGTCGATTATCTCCAGAATCATGCGCTTCGCTTTGGAGAAAATGTGCTTCAGCATACGGTATCCGTTTCCAATGACTTTCCAGAACAGGCTTGGGCGGATACCTTGTTTATGGCGGCATTTTTCCTGCTCCGTGTAGGTAGTAAATTAAAAGATGAAGCCATGATTCAGGATGCGCTGAATCAGTACTACTGGCATATCAAATACCTTCAAGATCCGAGCAGCAGTCTGTGGTATCACGGTTATAACAATATCAACAAGGACCATATGTCCGGATTTTACTGGGGAAGAGCGAACGCTTGGGGAGCCTATACGATGTCTCAAGTGAAACCGCAATTGAAAGACTGGTATCTGTATCCGCAATGTATGGATGTAGAATGTGCACTTCGCGATCAGTTGGCGGCTCTCAAGCTGGTGCAGACCGAGAATGGCTTGTGGCGTACGGTTTTGGATGACGAAGAATCATATGAAGAGGTGTCGGCTTCCGCGGGTATTGCCGCAGCCATGATCAATAACGGCAATCCACTGCATACCAAATACGTGCAAAAGGCACTGGAGGGCATCCTGAACAATATTAGCGAAGATGGACGCGTGCTTGGTGTCTCTGGCGGTACGGCGGTGATGAAAGATCGGGATGGTTATCGCAATATTCCAAAAGACTGGATTCAGGGCTGGGGTCAGGGCCTGGCACTCGCTTTTCTGTCCGATATGTTGAGATAGGAGGGAACCCAATTGTCCAAATTAACCAAAGGCTCCTTTACACTACCGGGAGAATCCGGTTATGAAGCACTGACGCTGGAACTTGCCGATCGCTGGGGTGCCGATGTGATCCGTGACAGTGACGGTACAAAGTTGTCCGATGAGATTATCAATGCCGGATATGGCATCTATTCAACCATTTGCATTATTCGGGATCATAATGAGTGGGCATCCCGTAATCTGGATAAACTGCAGCAATGTTTTCTCATTACCAATCCCAAGGTCGCTGTCCAAGATTATGTCTCCATCTATCTGATGGAGGACTTCTTCGCTGAACAATTCAGGGTGAATGATTCCAAAGAAGCGTTTAAATATTGGCAGGTGTATGACCGAACGACTGGGGAAGAGGTACCTAGAGGACAGTGGAATTATGAAAGGGAATCTGGCAATGTTGTCATTACCGGCGTTGCTCCTTGGCATAAATACACGGTGAGTTTCATGGTTTATCGGATATGGGAAGAGATTTCCATGTACAACCATACGACGAATAACTGGGACAAAGAGCATCTGATGCAGATTGACCCGATCTATACCGACACACAAACCTATTTGCTGGATTGGATGGAAAAGTGGTGCCAAGACCACCCGGAAACAACGGTTGTACGTTTTACGTCCCTATTTTATAACTTCGCCTGGATCTGGGGCAGCGATGAGCGGAATCGCCATCTGTTCTCGGATTGGGGTTCATACGATTTCACAGTAAGTTCGAGAGCGCTGGATCTGTTTGCTCAAAAATTTGGGTATTCACTCTCAGCCGAGGACTTTGTAAATGGCGGTAAATATCAGGTCACTCATATGCCTGCGGATCAGCGCAAACTGGACTGGATGGCATTTATCAATGATTTTGTAATTGAATTCGGTAAGAAATTAATTGATATTGTCCACAAACATAACAAGCTGGCGTATGTCTTCTATGATGACAGCTGGGTGGGCATGGAGCCTTACAATGATCGCTTTGAGGAATTTGGATTCGACGGCATGATAAAATGTGTGTTCTCTGGTTATGAGGCAAGAATGTGCTCGGGCGTTAAGGTTGATACCCATGAGATTCGCTTGCATCCATATTTGTTCCCCGTTGGTTTAGGCGGACTACCTACCTTCAAGGAGGGCGGAGACCCTACCCTGGATGCAAAGAAATATTGGATTAATATCCGGCGTGCGCTGCTGCGTGAGTCGATTGACCGGATAGGACTGGGTGGATACTTGCATCTGGTTGAGCCTTACCCGGACTTTGTGGATTATATCGAGAAGATTGCCCAGGAATTCAGGGAAATGAAAGAGCTGCATCAAGAAGGAAAACCATATCAGATCAAGACAAAGGTAGCCGTTCTGCATAGCTGGGGCAAGTTAAGATCGTGGACCTTGTCCGGTCATTTTCATGAAACATATATGCATGATCTGATTCATGTGAATGAGGCCTTATCCGGGTTGCCGATCGAGGTCAAATTCATTGATTTTGAGGATATTCGTCAGGGTATATTGAAGGATGTGAATGTTGTCATTAATGCCGGTTCCGCTGGCTCTGCCTGGAGTGGTGGAGCGCACTGGAATGACCACCAATGTGTAGACATCCTGACCCAATGGGTGTACGAAGGCGGAACATTTATGGGTATCAATCAGCCTTCAGCGGCTGAAGGGTACGACAGCTTTTTCAGAATGGCGCATGTGCTTGGGGTAGATGAAGATACAGGTGCAAGAGTTGTTCATGGAAAATGGTCGTATGAGGCTTACGATGAGCATGGTTTGGTGCCGGAAACTGCAAATATCACGTCAAAAGGTAAAGGTGACATTTATCTAACGGATGGGACTGCTAAGGTATTGCACGAGACAGATGGCAACATCACGTTGTCTACACATGCCTTCGGAAAAGGCCAAGGAATCTATCTGTCTTCATTCGAATTTAACTGGGAAAATACAAGATTACTGCAAAATCTGATTCGTTTTGCGGGCAATGAAGTGGGTAACGCGAAATATATCACGGATAACTTGTATACCGAATGTGCCTACTACCCTGAGAGCAACATATTGGTAGTGATCAATAACAGCGATCAGGTTCAGTCCACGACGATTGATACGGAGCATGGAAAACAAACCGTAGAATTAGATCCGTATGATACGGTGATCACCAAAATTGGTTTAAACAAATCGGTGTAAGAAGCAGATATAGGTTCTATTTCATAACGAAAAAGCTCAAGCTGCGGCAATCAGCCAATGCTTGAGCTTTTGTTGTATTCAGTATCTGTTTAAAGGCTGTATTCCCGACTGGATTGATAAGTTAAATGCGTATTATACAAGAAATTTTATGGAAATGCAAGAGGAAAGAGATTGCTTTTATGTAGGCTATCGTTTATGCTAAAAAAGGAAGTCTACTACATTTTAATAGGAGGTATGGATGATGGAAAATATGATGATGATGAACATGATGATGAACATGTGTATGGAAGAAATGATGTGCAAGATGAAATCCATGAAGATGATGATGGAATGCATGGAAGACAAAAGCATGATGGAAGGCATGGATATGAATAAAATGATGTCCTGTATGCAAGAATGTGACGAAATGATGACTACAATGATGGGCATGATGAGCAACATGAAGAAAGCATCCATGTAATTATCGATAATTTATTTAATGTAAAGCTGGCGGGCTTTACATAATGCGCGGAACAGTTGACTGTACGCATCACATCAAAAGCGTAGTAAGCCTTAATCAAGGCGGGTTAAGCAGACGAACTGCAGACCGGCTTTTTTCTTTATTTATATTGAAGAATTTTCCTCGACACATCGATACGCATAAGCTTTAATTTGAACCATTGCTCCTGTAGGGAATCGGTCTGAGAACCTTCGGAAGCGACCCGCAGTTTATTAAATATTTCCAATAGCTGGTTGTTAATCCGGTCATAGTTGGCAAGCAATTCACGCAGCATAACAACCTTTCGTTCTTTCTGTAGCAATTCATCCTTCTGCTCTTGAAGCTTTTCGAGAATATCTTCAGCCCATTCCGAGTCTCCTATGGTACGGGCATAATTATATAAATCCAAATAATCGTTAACCCAAGCTTGTGTCCAAGAACTCATGGCGTTATTCACTCCAGTCGGCTTCACTTTTCTATATACCAAGTATTATACCCGGAATAATATAATTTACAAGTGGATTATAGGATTTTTTGGGGTAAACATAGGTATTATGGTCAATGCCCTAGTCGGTAAGCAGTTTGTCGGCTTCATATTGTAGGGAAATAAACCTTCATGAGTTCCGATGAAGTATTTCACTTCATTAAATATATATTCTGGAAAATAAATTTAAAATATACTATGTTATAGGTGGATATGATGAAGGGGTACGTTCAGTGCTCAACCCTAAATATCTGGAGGGGCTGTGCCATGGCGATATGCATGGGAACAATAATGCTTTTCAACAGGGGAATCAGTTCATCCATGATGACTTTGAGTAATAACGTTGATGTTATGTAATTGTTAGAGGAGACAACGATAAGACATGAGCCGCAAGACTTACTGTAAGCGCATTCAGTTTCTGGATGATTGGAGTCTCAAAACCAAGTTGTACATATTGTTCATTTTTTGTGTGCTGGTCCCGGTCCTGGTCACAAATACCGTGTTTTACCTAAGCATCAAAGGTAACATTGAAGAGAAGGAGCATAGCCGATTCAATGAAATGCAGCAAAGGATCAAGTTCAACCTGCGGAACAGTATAGACAATAGCTTGTATGTGTCCAATTTTCTCTATACCGATGGAACGCTGAACCGGTTCATGGAGTTCAAGTATCGCGATCAGGAAGACTATTACTCTGCCTACTATGATATGCTTAGCAACAACAATCTGGTCAGGTACTACTACAGCTACCAGCAGGTGAATCAAATTACGTTTTATGTTGGCAATGATACCTTCGTCAATGGAGGAAACTTCATTAAGCTGGATGATGAGGTGAAGAAAAGTGATTGGTATCAAGCGCTGATGAACACAAGCGACCATATCATGATCTATTCGTATTTTGACAAACAACAGGCGGAGATGTCGCAAAGTCAGGGAGGACGCAAAGTAAGCATTATTCGTAAGCTGGATTACTTTGGGGAGCAGCAGGTGGAAAAGGTGTTAAAGGTTGATCTGGACTACGCTTTCATCAACAAATCACTTAAAAATGAGGGAGCAAATGGGAAGGTGTATGTCGTTTCGGATGGCAGGGTCATTTTCTCGAACGATTCAAAAATGAATCAGACGCGCCAGCCATTTCATCTGATTGCCGACAGTCCAATTGACCCTGTTCAATCCATGCAATCGATTCCCGTCGTATCCGAGGATTGGCAGATTGTCGTCAGCACGGAGAAATTGGACGTTCTGTCGGAGATTGTTAATTCCAAGCTTAATTTAACTTTACTAATAATTCTTAATCTGTTGGTTCCGACACTGCTAATCTGGTTGATATCCAGATCATTGGTCATCAGAGTTGATCGGATAGCAAAGCACCTTGATCAAGTGAAGCATGAGAAATTTGAGGTCATATCGGGATCTGTGGGCAAGGACGAGATAGGCAGCCTGACCCATAGTTATAATATGATGGTCATCAAGATCAAGAATCTGATTGAGATTGTGTTTAAGGGTCAGGTGGAGCGGCAAGCCCTTGAACTCTCTAAGAAGCAGGCGGAGTTGAAAGCCCTTCAGAGTCAGGTGAATCCCCATTTCATGTTCAACACACTTGAAACGATCCGTATGCGGAGTTTGATCAAGCACGAGCATGAGACCTCCGATGTCATTCATAGACTGGCGCTGCTGCTGCGTCAGACGATCAATTGGGGCGATGATCTGATTACAATCGCAGAAGAGATCAATTTTGTGGAGAGTTATCTGAGTATCCAGCGGTATCGCTTTGGCGAAAAGCTGCAATTCGCAATCAGGATGACAGACGAATCCATTGCTGCGATGATGATACCCAAGCTAACCGTTCTCACCTTTGTGGAGAATGCTTGCATCCATGGCATTGAGGGGACGTCGAATGATGGGGTCGTGGAGGTATTATTTGAAATTCGAAGCAAGGAGCTGTACATTTCCATTCAAGACACCGGAGTTGGTATGGAGCAGGACAAGCTCGCCTCGCTCCGCAAAATGATGCTAGACCCGAGTATGGATCGGATGAGCGAGCTTAGTAGCATTGGCATGATGAATGCATATATTCGGTTGCGGATGTATTTTGATGATTTCGTTCAGGTGCACATATTCAGTGAGAAGGGAAGGGAACAACGATTGGTATTCGAATTCCTCTTATGCAGGCATCTCAAGAATAAGGAGCGAGGATATGATCAACGTGCTGATTGTGGACGATGAGCCATTTATTCGCCAAGGACTTCTCTTGTTAATTGATTGGGAGTCTTACGGATTTCAGATTTGCGGTCAGGCTTCCAATGGCATACAGGCATTGGAGTGCATACGCGCTGTACAGCCTGATCTGGTTATTTCCGACATCAAGATGCCGGAAATGGACGGAATGCAGCTTGCCCAAACCTTGTACGAGCAATATAGCGGTGACATCAAGCTGATTCTTCTAAGTGGATTCTATGAGTTCGGATATGCCAAGCAGGCAATTAAATACCAGGTAGATGACTATATTCTCAAGCCTATTGTGAAGACCGAACTGGTTCAGGTGCTTGAGGAGTTCAGGGTCGCATTTAATGCGCGGACGGAAGAGAAGCGATATCAGCAAAAAAAGATCGGATTATTATGGCTCAGCATATGCAGTCAATCTTGCTTGGGGTGGCTGAGGAGGATGCTGTTACGAGTCTGCAGCCCCACTATCAAGATGCCGGCATACTGCGTTGCATCCTGATTGAGGCGGAAGCTGGTCCAGAACAGGGAACGGATTGGTGTGCTCGGGTTGAGGCATGGGTGGGCAAGCCCTTTCCGGGACAAATTTTGAAGCCATTTACAGGCGATAAAAATGCGGTTCTGCTCATTGTTACAGACCTGATGGTGAGCCGTGAGGCAGTGACCTTGGAGCAATATTTGACCCGGTTACATGCCGATCTGAGCCATGGTCAAGAGGCGGCTATTGCTTGTTATGTCGGGAAGGAAGTACATGAGTTGGAGGCGCTGCAAGAGTCTTATCAATCCTGCGGCATAATGAAAAGCTTACGTTTCTTCACCACTTGCAGGTCCATCTATTACTTCGAACTTATGGATACGACTTTATTTGTTAATCGGCCGGGACAGTTCGAAAAACAATTGTTTGATGGGCTAGTTAAGTCTATTGAGGAACAGCAGACGGATGAGTTATACAGTCATGCAACGGCGATTTTTCAATTTTTTCTGGATGAGCGAATCGAGCCTGGTATTGTCCGCATCCACTTGCATTATTTGGCATACACATTGCTGGATCTCGTGAATAACGATACGGTTACTCCAGATTCCACGCTGATGGAATCGACTTTTCTGAAGGTGAACTACGCGATGTTATCCATGGAGGAAAACATTGAACATTTATGCGAATTTTCGCTCATGTGCGCAGAGAAACTGAAGGAGCAGCAAAAGTCGAATGCAATGGGCGTATTAGCCAAAATTGAGGCTTTCATTCACGAGCATTACAGAGAAAATATCAGCCTGAAATTGCTCGGGGAGCAGTTTTACATGAATAGTGCATATCTGGGTCAGATTTTCAAAAAGCATTTCTCAATCAGCTTCAGTGATTATTTGAATCAATTGCGTATTGAGGAAGCCGCCCGGCTGTTGCGCAGAACAGATCAAAGAGTATACGAAATCGCAACAATGGTGGGATATCGGGATTCCGATTACTTTATTAGCCGGTTCGAGAAACTCATGGGGAGACTCCTGCACAATATCGTAAAAGTGCCCATGCTGCGTACTCTCTTGATTAACATCCTGCACTCCTTGACGGAGCGGCGGGATATTTTTTCGCAGATGCTGGAATTAGTGGGATTCCATCTATAGTTTATCCCGTTGAGAGGGGCATGGAAGCATGATAATTTTAAGTCAGCCTTTGGAAAGCGCTTTCCAAAAAGCTTCTGTCAATATAATCGATGGAGGGGTCATGATGAAAAAGGATGTTAGAAAAAGAATCAAGTATAGTGCTCTGCTCGCTTTAATACTGGTCATCGCACTCGCTGGATGTACACCGGGATCGTCCTCGAAAGGGGAAAAGACAGCAGATGGAAGGGAATTGAAACAATTTTCCGCATTTTTTGCCGTACCGGGAAAAATTGCGCCTGACGATAATCGGGTGTTAAAGGCTATTGAGGAGAAAACAGGCGTCAGAGTCACGATGGACTGGCTTACGGGCCAAACAGCCAAAGAGCGGATTGGTGTACTCATTGCAGGCGGCGAATATCCCGATTTTATCGATGGGAGTGATGGTACTCAGCAACTGGTAGCAGCAGGAGCGTTAGTACCACTTGAGGATTACATCGATAAATATCCAAACATCAAAAATTACCTGGGCGAAGACTGGAAGAAGATGAAAAATACGACGGATGGACATATCTACTTCATTCCTCAATTCGGCAATATACAAGAGAAATCGATGAAAGTATCCCATGACGGAGAAGCATTCTGGATTCAGAAGGCCGTACTGGAGTGGGATAATTATCCGACAATCAAAACACTTGACCAATACTTTGACTTGATTGAACGGTACAAAGCAGCTCACCCGACCGTTGATGGTCAGCCAACAATTGGATTTGAAATTATCTCCTATGACTGGCGTTATTTCGCACTGGAGAACCCTCCGCTCTTCATGGCTGGTTATCCGAACGAAGGCGCAGCCATCGTTGATAAAGAAACGCTGACGGCCAAAAACTACAATACCATTCCTGAAGCGAAAGCATATTTCAAGAAGATCAATGAGGTATATCATCAAGGCCTGGTCGATAACGAAACCTTTACAGCAAACTATGATCAATATATATCCAAAATTTCTACCGGACGTGTGCTGGGTATGGTGGATCAAGGATGGCAGTTCCTTGACGCCGAGGCATCACTCGTGAAGCAAAAATTGTATGACAAAACCTATGTACCGTTGTCCATTACACTTTCCGAGGATGTTAAAGGGCGTTATCAGAACAATCCAATCCTTAACGTGAATGGCGGCTTGGCCATTACAAAGAGCTGCGAGGATATCGAGGGAGCACTTCAATATATTAATGATTTGCTGGACCCTGAGATGGAGGTATTGAGAACCTGGGGACAGGAAGGCGTGGATTATCAAGTCGATGACAAAGGCGTGTTCTCCAGAAATGAGGAGCAACGTGCGAATTCCAAAGATCCGGACTGGGTACTGGCGAACACGGGAAGCCCATTGGTCTATTTCCCGCATCATGAGGGCATGACCGCTGACGGGAAGAATGCTCTTGACCCTAAGGAGCAGCCGGAGGAGTATCTTGCCACATTAAATGACATCGACAAAAAAGTGCTGAAGGCTTATGGATATACGAAGTTTACTGACTTCCTTGAGCCTGCGGAGGAAAATGAACCGTGGTTCCCAATCTATACCTATAATTTCGAACCAAATAAACCGGAGACCATCGCCAGACAGAAGATGGACGATGTAAAACGAAAATGGCTGCCAAAAGTGATTATGACTTCACCAGCCGAATTTGATAAAGCCTGGGAAGAGTATCAAGCCACACTCAAGGAAAGTGCAGATATTAAAGCGTATGAAGATGCGCTGACGGAAGAAGTCCGCAGACGTATGGAACTGTGGGGGTAAAGTCCTGTCACACAGAATGGCTATGGGGAACCCCGTAGCCTTTCTTACACGCTAGATTTGGAGATTGGATAGGAATGGAATCGATTCACCCAGACTGGGTGATATAGATAACTCGTAAGCAAGGAGAGAAAAACATGGCCAAAAAGGAGTTGCAGCCTTCGTTAAAAACCAGCCATATCCCAGCGGGAACAAGCTGGATCGGGTACAACCTGTCCAGAATGAAAAGTCAGCGACAATTAATGTGGATGTCATTTCCGTTTATTGCGTTTATCGCTATTTTTGCGTATGGACCATTATGGGGCTGGTTGATGGCGTTTCAGAATTATAGACCTGGCATTGGTTTTACGGAGCAGGACTGGGTGGGGCTGGATCATTTTCGAACGTTATTCACGGACCCTACATTTTTACGTGTCATTCGCAATACGCTGGCGATGAGCCTGATCAGTCTGTTTCTGGGATTTGTCGGCTCGATTGGTCTGGCGCTGTTATTAAATGAACTGCGAATGGTATTGTTCAAACGTGTGGTACAGACGGTTTCCTACCTTCCACATTTCCTGTCGTGGATCATCGTAACAGGTATTGTTGCGAATGTATTATCAACGGAAACAGGAATTGTGAATGTACTGCTGACGAAATTGGGCCTGATTGATGCACCGATCAATTTTTTTGCTGAACCCAAATACTTCTGGGGGATTGTGGGTCTGTCCAGCATGTGGAAGGAAATTGGCTGGGGCACGATTATTTATCTGGCGGCCATGGCGTCGATTAATCCGAGCTTGTACGAGGCAGCTTCCATCGACGGAGCCGGGCGGTTTCGCAAAATGTTCAATGTCACGCTTCCAAGCATCAAACCAACGATCATTATCCTGCTCATCATCAACGTTGGTAACGTACTGAACGCAGGTTTTGAGATTCAATACTTGCTGGGGAACGGACTTGTGCAGGATGTATCCGAGACAATCGACATTTTTGTTTTGAAATACGGGATTAATCTTGGTAACTACTCACTTGCCACCGCAGCAGGCATTTTCAAAAGTGTGGTCAGTCTGGTGCTCATATTTATCGCCAACGGGATTGCCAAGTCTCTTGGTGAAGAGCGATTGATATGATAAGGGGGAGAGCTGTGAAGCGATTTAGTAGAAAACAAAACTTGGGAGATTCTATTTTTTCCATCACCAATGGCATATTTATGTTGTTTGTCATGGTGGTTACGTTATATCCTTTTTTAAACACTATTGCCGTATCTTTCAATAACGGGCTGGATACGATCCGCGGGGGATCTATCTCTGGCCGAGGGAATGGACACTGCAAAATTACGTCTCCGTATTCCAGAATCCGAATCTGACACAAGCCGCATTTATTTCGGTTGCCAGAACTGTAGTGGGAACGGTTGTACAGCTGTTCTGTACAGCCATGCTGGCCTATGTGCTGAGCCGCAAGGAGTATATGTTCAACAAATTGGTCACGACGCTGTTTGTCATGACGATGTATTTCAGCGGCGGCTTAATTCCGGGATACATGCTGATCAAACAAGTGGGGCTGCTGAACAGCTTCTGGGTATACATTATTCCCGGGTTGATCGGGGTGTTCAACATGATCGTCATTCGTACCTACATTCAGGGACTGTCGGAGGGATTGATTGAATCCGCGAAGATGGATGGAGCCGGAGATTTTCGGATTTTCATGCGTATCGTGCTTCCCTTATCCAAGCCGGTTCTGGCTACGGTTGCACTGTTTATTGCTGTAGGTCAGTGGAACTCCTGGTTTGACTCCATGTTGTACACGGCGGGAAATCGGAATTTGACTACCTTGCAGTATGAGTTGATGAAATTGTTATCCTCTGCGACCTCACAGGGGGAACCGTCAACGTGGATTCATTCAAAAATGTAACCAACATGGTGACGCCTGTATCCATTCGTGCAGCGATCACGGTTGTGACGGCAATGCCGATCGTTTTACTGTATCCGTTCTTGCAAAAATACTTTGTGACTGGACTAACCATTGGAGGGGTAAAAGAATGAAAAATGCAAATCAAAGCGAACCATGCACGTTTAACAATCCGATTATGCCCGGGTTTTATCCAGATCCATCCGTATGCCGGGTGGGTGAAGATTTTTATCTGGTGACATCAACATTTGCTTATTTTCCTGGCGTTCCAATCTTTCAGAGCCGTGATCTTGTAAATTGGAAACAGATTGGAAATGTGCTAGACCGCCCTTCGCAATTAAATCTTCAGGGAGCAGGCCATTCACAGGGGATATTCGCTCCAACGCTTCGGTATCATGAAGGCACTTTCTATATGATTACAACCAATGTATCGCATGGCGGTAATTTTGTTGTAACCGCTACCGACCCGGCTGGGCCATGGTCTGATCCTTATTTTATTGAAGGTGCAGAAGGCATAGACCCTACGATTTTCTTTGATGACGGCAAAGCGTATTACCTTGGTACACGTCCTTGCTCCGAGGGAGTTCGTTATAATGGGAACTGGGAAGTGTGGCTGCGGGAGTTGGATCTGGGCAGTATGAAGCTGGTGGGAGACAGTTACGTTCTGTGGCGCGGGGCGATGGTGGATGTCATCTGGCCGGAAGGCCCGCATCTGTATAAGATCGATGAATATTACTATTTATTGATTGCAGAGGGAGGCACAGGACCAAACCATGCCGTGACCATTGCTCGTAGCAAAAGTTTGACCGAAGGATACGTCGGGAATCCGAATAATCCAATCATTACACATCGCCATTTGGGTAAACGTTACCCTGTTGTTAATGTAGGACATGCCGACTTGGTGCAGGCTGAGAACGGTCAATGGTTCATGGTCATGCTGGCTTCGCGTCCATATGGAGGAGCTTTAGTAATCTGGGGCGGGAGACGTTCCTTGCTTCTGTCGTTTGGGAGGACGGATGGCCTGTTGTCAATGAGGGCCGCGGAATCCTGGAGGAGCAGGGCACGTTGGATTTGAAGCCTGTTCCGGTAGAGCCGCAACTGCGTTTTGACCATTTTGACAGTGATAAACTGGGCTTGCAATGGATGTTCCTGCGCAATCCTCAGGAGGATCTCTATTCATTAACCGAACGAAAAGGATACTTGCGGCTGAAGTTGAAACCGCAAACATTGAAGGAAAAAGAAAATTCCAGCTTTGTTTGTCTGCGTCAAAGGCATATGGATTATGTCGCAGCTACAGCGATGGAATTTGTGCCCGGGAATGCAAACGAAACTGCTGGTCTTGTCGTCATTCAGAACGATCAGTATCACATACGGATTGAGCGTGCTCTGACCGAGAACCAGCAAGTGCTGCGTGTGGTGACCGTTATAGATGGTCAGGATACCCACATTGCGCAAATCGCGCTGGATGATGAAGTATCGCGAGTGTATATCAAACTGGCTGCGACAGGTCAGCAACTAAACTTCTATTACAGCACGGATGGAAGTCAGTATCATCTGGTGGCGGAACAGGTGGATACAAGCAGCCTGAGCACCGAAGTAGCCGGCGGCTTTGTAGGTTGTTGTATCGGAATGTTTAGCAGCAGCAATGGTACTACTTCCAATCAGGTAGCGGACTTTGACTGGTTTGAATATGGTTCATATAAATAATATTTAGATGCCAGAATAACAGCAAGAAAGCTCAATCCGGTGGCTCTAGTCCAGGGATTGAGCTTTTTTCGTTCTTTTTACCAAAGGGCTATGGGGAGGCGTTACAGTCTATTGTCGAGTTTCATGTGCTGAGCTTTTTATGATGTTAACCATTTTACGCTGAGCATCCCTGGCTTCCGGAATCGGATAGAGGACAAAGACATGGTTCATTTTGGGGTAAACGTACGTTTGATGATCGACTCTTTGATCCGTCAGCAGTTTGTCGAGCTTCATATTATCAGGAAACAAACCCTCGTGGGTCCCGATAAAGATGCTGATTTTGCCCAGACCGGCGAAATTTCCGTAGATTGGACTGATTAACGGATCGTTCAACGGTTTATCAGCTGCCCAGATCCGCCGGATGACATCATACCCTTCGACAGCGAGCATAGGGTCGCGGGTCTCGTAATCAAATATGACTGGATTGTCCAGCACCATATCCACACAAGGTGATAACAAGATGATATCTTTGGGCTGCGGGAGATCATGCATCTTCAGATAATGAGCCAAGGCAAGGGATATATTCCCGCCTGCGGAATCGCCTATAATGGTCAGTTGTGCCGGGTCGTCCACGGAGGCAAGCAGATCCCGGTATAGATTGAGCAGTTTCGGATACGTGTGTTGATAATTAAAATGCGGAACCTTTGGATAGATGGGAGCAACAACTTTGGCATTCAGAGCCTGAGCTATGCGGTCCATGAATTTCCAGTGTAAAGACAGCGGCTGGTGTGTGTGCGCCCCGCCATGAATGTAGAGAATGGCCCTCTGTTCACGGGAATGCTGATCGTTTAATATGAATACCTGCATGTCTTCATGGGAGCGCTCTTTGATCGAAGATGACAGTTTGGTTTTACCCAAGGTATAAGGTTTAATGTTTTCCAAGCCCATATGATCCAGGTGTTTGCGGGTAAGCTCGCGTGTTGAAAAAACTTCTTGGTATCTAACGTTCCGATATATTTCTCGAATAGAAAGCTCGTCAACGAGCGTTTATGGTTATGGATATACATGTTCATTAAGGAAACACCCTTCCTGATGGAGATCAGATATAAGATCTGTGGAGACTATAAGTAAAGTATAAAGGTTGAAGTGTACTTCAAGGTCAATCTTAATTTTTCCGTCAAACCGTTTACGGTTAGAGTAAAGCATGGTACCCGTTCTATGTTATGATATTTGCATCTTCAAAAGTTCGATTGAAGGGGCATAGCGTATGAATCAGAGCATACAACAGTTTAAAGCGGATTTTTTCAAAGCGTTGGCACACCCGATGCGAATTCAGATTCTGGAGCTGCTGAGTGAAGGAGCCAAGAATGTGAATGAACTGCAAAGCATTCTGGGATCGGAAGGCTCTGCCGTTTCACAGCAACTGGCTGTATTGCGCAGCAAAAACGTTGTCCACGGAATCAAAGAAGGGACAACCGTCACTTATTCGCTGCGTGATCCGCTGATTAAGGACCTGCTGGCAGTCACCAAACAGATTTTTGACAATCATCTGGTTGATGCCATTTCCATGCTGGAAGATATTCGTAAAGAGTCCTGACACAATAAACAAGAGCAACGGGATGTAATCACCGGAGGTTCTTGTTTTTTTGTGTTAGTTCCCGTTGGAATTGTGCGTAATCCGATTGACAGGACGTATGCAGGGGAGTAGTCTTTTGAATATATTCAAATATTCAAATATATGAAGAAAAGAAGGTTTTTGTACATGAAATGGATGGGGAGATATGCAGGGTATAATGCTGCCGCTTTTCGCAAGGATCTGTTATCGGGACTGATTGTAGGTATCATTGCGATTCCACTCGGTATGGCCTTTGCCATCGCTTCCGGGGTCAAACCGGAGTATGGATTGTATACCACAGTAATCGCAGGGATTCTCATTTCCTTGCTGGGTGGGTCCAAGTTCCAGATTGGCGGGCCAACGGGGGCATTCATTCCAATCCTCTTTGCCATTGTGATGCAGTATGGATATGAGAATCTGCTGATTGCCGGAATGATGGCCGGCTTGATGCTTGTACTTATGGGCGTATTCAAGCTTGGGGCGTTAATCAAGTTTATTCCAAGGCCGGTGACTATCGGTTTTACGGCAGGGATCGCCGTCATTATTTTTAGCGGACAAATTACGAACTTCCTGGGACTTCGGGGCATCGAGAAACACGAGGATTTCTGGTCCAATATGAAAGAAATCGGGATGCATATCTCAACGATTAATATATACAGTGTGCTTACAGCTGGAATCTGTCTGGCTGTTCTTCTGCTTGTGCCCAAGTTTGCACCAAAGGTGCCTGCATCACTGGTGGGGCTGGTTCTTTCGACGGTAGTCGCGGCGTTCTTTTTGAAGGGCAGGTGGCTACGATCGGTTCGTCCTTTGGCGCGATACCTAACTCTTTGCCTCAGTTTCATGTGCCTGAGATCACTTGGGAGCGAATCATGAACTTGCTGCAACCCGCTTTTGTCATCGCCATGCTGGGTGGAATTGAATCGCTGTTATCCGCAGTTGTTGCCGATGGCATGACCGGAAGTCGGCATAACAGCAATCGAGAGTTGATTGGGCAGGGGATTGCTAATATGGTGACGCCGTTATTTGGTGGTATTCCTGCAACAGGAGCGATTGCACGTACAGCAACAAATATCAAATCCGGCGCAGTATCGCCATGGTCTGGCGTGATTCACGGTGTAGTGGTTTTGCTGGTACTTGTTCTCTTTGCGCCATATGCATCTCACATTCCTCTTGCCAGTATGGCTCCCGTTCTCATGCTGGTTGCCTGGAATATGAGTGAACGGAGATCCTTCATGCATGTCATGAAAACCAAAACGAGCGATTCACTCGTTCTGCTGATTACCTTTTTGCTGACCGTATTTACAAGTTTAACAACGGCTGTAGAGGTTGGGTTGATTCTGGCTGTTCTTTTATTTGTTAAACGCATGAGTGAGATGTTAAAGGTTGCCAAAGTACTGCCCGATCCCGAGCATAAACATGAGAAAGTCATGGCCCACATGGTTCGGGAAGGACATGACTGTCCGCAAATAAGCTTGTATACAATTGAAGGGCCACTTTTTTCGGCGCAGCGGATATGTTCGAGAAGTCGGTCATGGATTCGATTCATCGGCGACCAGGCACTCTGCTGTTGCGCATGGGCAAGGTGCCTTTTATGGATACAACAGGTGAATCCAATCTGGCCCGTGTTGTCAAACATATGGAGAGATCCGGGGCAGAGTTTTACTTTCAGGCATTCAGGCGCAACCGTTGGAAATGCTGAAGAGAACAGGTTTGATTGAACGGATTGGTTCGGATCATATGTTTGAGCACACGGGTGAAGCTATCAATTATGCATTGCAGCATCTGGATGTTCAGAAATGCAGGGGTGCAAACATTTTGCCTTTCGTGAATGTGCTGCATTGTCGAGCACTGGCGGCGATCCAGCGCGTAATAACCTGCTTAAATCTGGAAAGCGGGCCAATGCAAACAGCCTTATATAATCAACAAAAGAGATCGTGTTAAAATGAACTTTGATTATAAATATAGCCCGTAAGATAGACGCTTTGAAAAAAGTATCCATCCATCAGGCGAGTTTCAGACGTGGGAGCAGTGTGCGCTCACGTCTTTTTTCATTTTTCATAAGATTAAATCATAGACGGTTTAGAAAACATTCCAATAAATTCCTATATACGATATATTAAGAACATATTAATAGAGAAGGAAGGGAATAATGTGTTCTACCGAAAATGGTTTACCGTTTGCCTGACAATTGCGTTGGTGATGACCTCCCTAGTATTCATTGAACCTACGTATGCTGATGAAGGACCTATCGTAGATGAAAGGTACATACCGAATGAGGACGGTAGTATTTTTATTGAGGGTGTAGCATTCGGCTCTGCAAATGAATATGTTCGGTTGCGTATTAGCACCGGCGGTTATGTTAAGAATGTGCTAACTGGCCAATCTGAAAATTTCACCTTATTCGAAGAGAAGGTCATGGCGAATAAAAATGGATATTTTAGTGTGACTACCTCACCTATAGATCCTGCGTTGGTACAGCGTAATCAAATTACAATCTCTTTTTATGATGAGAGAGGAAAAGAGTCAAGTGTTTCACCACAATATCCTTTGCCCATGCCGAATCTGGATACGAGTGCCTTATATGAAGATCCAGATATTATCAAAGAAGGCCCGTATGACAAGTATAAAGACGGTTACACTCCTCCGGTTAAGAAAGAGATAGATTATACACAGTATGGTGTAGGTACATCAGCACCCAAAGTAACTACAGCAAAGCAGATTAAACAAATCGTAAAACCTGTATCCGTAGCAGCAAGTAATACACATGTTATTGCTTTGGCAGCTGATGGTACCCTGTATGGCTGGGGAGATAATCTACATAACGAAATTAAAGATAACTCTTATCCGGTACTGCCTGTGACAAAAATAAATAAGCTCTCCAATGTAAAGAAAGTAGGCGCAGGGGAACGATTTTCACTGTATTTAACCAAGCAAGGCGAATTGTATGGTTGGGGAGACTTGAACTATTTAGGCGTCAAAACGAGAACGGGAACACCCCAAAAATCACACTCATCCCTGAGGCGATAAAGGATTTAAGTGTCTATGGCAAGGGTGTCGTCTTATTAACGAATTCGGGGAATGTGTACCAGCTTGGAGGAGCTGGCGGTACAGGTATGAAACTTTTGAAGAATCATCATCGGAAAATCGCTATTCGAGATGTAGTGGACGTTACCATTGGTGATCTTGATCGTGCATACGCCGTTAAGAAGGATGGTACGGTCTGGTACTGGAACACCAATATGAAGGACAAAGAAACTATAGCTACACAAATGCAGGGATTTAAAGATATTAAACAAATCTCTTCAGCTGGAGCTAACGCTCCGTACCTGATTGCACTTGATAAAAAGGGGAACTTGTGGGCATGGGGCAGTAATTCTTCACGACAATTGGGCTTCAATGTTACCCAGAAGTTATATAAACCACTCATGATTAACAGGGGACCTATCCGACTTAGTGGTGAAGAAATGACCTACCCACGAGAAGATTTGGTGTACAAAACCATTTCCGCTGCGGATGATGGAGCATTGGTAGTCACTAACCAAAATGAAATGTTATTCATGGGATATGGTGCTTGGACAGTCAAATTTGCGAGTACGAAGGAAGCCCAAGACTCTTACAAGAACGTAACGCTCGTTGAAACAAGTTATCAGAACATGTACTGGGTATCGGGTGGCAAGTTGTGGGCTGCAGGGTACCATAATGACTATGGTCAGCTCGGTTTCGGTGTTAATTTGAAGTAAATATCATTTCATAGTGAAGGAGCAACCATATGTCCATTCAACCGACTGCTTTACGTTCAGTGCTTAACCCCAGATACCTCGAGTCTGCATTGAGGGATGAGTATGACATTGGAACATGGGAAGAATGTTTGTTTTGGCTTAGGGGATTGAATGATACCTACCGGGTTCGCACATCCAGTGGCATGTATATTCTCCGTATCTACCGCACTGAAATTTCGGAGGAAGATGTTCACTACGAACTATCGTTATTGTCTCAACTGAAGAATATTCTAGGTTCTGCGGAACACACCGACATTGGAGAATACATCGAGAAGAAAGATCACACGGGATATACGGTGTTGGAGGCTGCGGAAGGCAAGCGGGTTGCTGTGATGTTTCGGTATATTGAGGGTACGGAGAACAACCTGGAGGATGAGGAGTCTTGTTACGCCTTTGGTCAATCTGCCGCTGAATTGCATAAGGCGATGGATCAGGTGAACGTGGAGCTACCACGATATGAGCTTGATTTGAAATTTCTTATCGATGAACCCCTTAAGCGAATCATCCAATACATCGGTGAGAACAATGAAGCAGCAGCATTTCTCCATACGTTTGCCACAACGTTGAAAGAACGCATCGTTGCCGCTTCCAGACAAGATCTGGACTTTGGTCTGTGCCATGGCGATATGCATGGGAATAACAATGCGTTTCAACAGGAGCATCAGTTCATCCACTATGACTTCGAGTGGGCAGCCAAAAGCTGGCGTGCTTACGATCTGGCCCAAGTGAAGGTGAGAAAGAGACAGTCTGAAGATCAAAAGGCAGTATTATGGAAAGCGCTCATCGCAGGTTATCGTTCAGTCAGAAGCTTCTCTGCCGAAGATGAGCAGGCGGTTGATCTCTTTATTATCGCTCGCCGATTCTGGGTGATGGGTCTGGATGTTGCTTTTATTGAGAGTGATACGGGTGGGCTGGACTATGGTTCGGATTGGCTGGATAGTTTCGTGGAAGAGTTCCGGAATACGGGGATTGTATCGTAGCGAATGATGAACATTATTTTAGGTGTAGGTTTGAATGTTTTAAGACCCTTCCGAGTGAACTTGAACTCGGGAGGGTCTTTTTCAACTCATATTGAAGGTAACATGGTCACTTGTTACTTGTTAGTTCGATGATGATGAAGAAGCGGCTGCAGCCGATGCTGCGGCAGCTGCTGCCATGGCGGCCTGCTGGGCGATGATAATATTCGTAATACTGGTTGAGATCGTTGTCGTAAGCACACCGTTTCGCAGATTCTCCACATGTTGAATGGCTATCAACGCGGATGAGAACAGGAGCAACTCCTGTTTATCGATCGACCAGGCACCGAAGCCTTTTTGAGTCCGTAACCAGTCATTTGTTTCCGCGACTTCATCCACTAATGAGTCTCTGTCCGAAGGCAGTAGAGAAAGTATTCCGAGAGAGGGTAATGTATACGTTTTATCCATTCGGAGATCCCTTTTACGAAAAGCTTCATTTAAGGCAATCACACGAGTACATGCATCCGGGGTATCCTCTCCAAGAACCAGTACCTGTGTTAACGCCTGCACACTGTTTCTGGAAGAGAACTCTGGTTTTAATTCCCTATAGAGTTGTTCCATACGTGCCACACCAGTATCCACGTTGAGATCGGAAAGGGCTAACATGGCAGCAAAAATGTAGTCATCCTGTCCAGTGAGGAAACGATGCTCTGCTTTCATGCCGTCATAAAATAATTTGGCCCGCTCCACCGTAGGTTGAAACTGGTCAGGTGATGTCTGAGTAGCGATCTGATAGGCGGCAATAACCAGATAATCGGAGTTGCGGAATTTGATCTCTTTCATCAAGTCATAGACATGCAGGGTGTCTGCCAGCTTCGTCTCTTCATCCGTTTTAAGGAGAGCATGGCAGCAATGCTAATGGCCGAATTACCTCTGAATGCAGAGAAGAGTTTTGTGTTTTGCTTAATCAACTCTTGGCTTTGACGAATGGCTTCCCCATCCGCTGTTTTATTCTCCGCTGCATAGAGCAGGGCAGCCAGACGGTGCATCATCGCATGTTGCCATTTGAACGACTTCTTGATGATCTGGGTATTGGAAACAAATAATTCAACTCGTTCTGCATGATGTTGTTGCATAGGCACACCTCCATATTCACTGTTATTCAACAATACCCTTCCAGCTTCCTTCATTCGGTCGTTGTAAAGAGATTAGATAATTAGGAATATCAAATGAATTAAAGCGATTATTCCCATAGGGTAGATCAATGATCTGGAGAACCCGTTTTTAAATTCATTTCGAGGATGTTTTTCGAAAAAGAAGTGTAATACGGTATGTATGATGAAAAAGATATCCAGCACCCAAAATGTAATGGTCTGATACGAGCTAAAAAGAAGAGAGAGGATGATGGTATACATTGGCAGGTGAATCCAAGTGAAATACCTATACGCTTTATCATCTTCCATATCTTTTAACACTATAAACAATTTCCACTCGGACCGCCTGATGGCATCCATTTCGTGAAGCAGAAAGAGAGACAGGTTAAACAAAAATAAAACCAGTAAAAAGTCAGGCATGGAAAGTCTCCCATTTTTCAATTTTATACAAGCAGGTCAATAGCGAACAAGTCACTTACGGTATTGCGACCCACATATACAATACGTGAGTTGTCCTTTGGGGGTTCCAGCAACCTCCCTGTCGAGTCATGTATTAGAAAGTCTCTGTCACTTTGTTTATACAACGCTGCAGTGAATTGTTTATTGAACTGTCTGCCATATTCATTAAGCGGTTATCCTATACCTATATGTGTAGTGAATCCGTTTCCTCACATTCCTTGTTGTATTTCTGCGGCACATCTCGTACAATTTGGTGAAGTAATTCTGCATTGCGTTAATGTGAATGTAAAAATTAAAATTACATCAGGAAGCTGTACACAAGAAAAGGGGAGAATCGTTTGGAATCAAAGCAACTATCTAGAGGGCTAAAGCCCCGCCATGTAGAGCTGATTGCACTCGGAGGTACAATCGGCGTTGGTTTGTTCATGGGATCGGCGAGTACGATCAAATGGGCAGGACCATCCGTGCTGCTGGCCTATTTACTGGCCGGTATCGTTATCTTTTTTGTCATGCGTATTATGGGTGAAATGTTGATTCAGGAGCCGGTCACAGGTTCGTTTGCTACATTTGCTCACAAATATATTAGTCCGCTTGCCGGATTCCTGACCGCCTGGAGTTATTGGTTCCTGTGGGTTACGGTTGGTATGGCGGAAGTTACGGCGATTGGCATCTATGTCGGGTATTGGTTCCCGGATATTCCGCAGTGGCTGCCTGCACTTGCTGGGGTGCTGATCATTGCGGCGGCAAATCTGGCGGCGGTGAAGTTCTATGGGGAGTTTGAATTCTGGTTTGCGATGATCAAGGTGACTGCTATTGTAGCCATGATTGTGATCGGAACAGGTCTGATCTTCTTCGGCTGGGGAACGGAGGACAGCCAATCGGGCTGTCGAATCTGTTTAGCCATGGCGGATTCTTCCCTGGAGGGATCAAAGGTTTCCTATTTGCACTGTGTATCGTAACGGCTGCGTATCAAGGGGTGGAGATGGTCGGTATTACAGCAGGCGAAGCGGAGAATCCGAAGTACACCTTGCGTAAAGCGATCAAAAATATCGTGTGGCGTATTCTTATTTTCTATGTTGGTGCCATATTCGTAATTGTAACCCTGTACCCTTGGAACGAGGTAGGCGAGACGGGCAGCCCGTTTGTGCTCACCTTTGCCAAGGTCGGCATTGTTGCTGCTGCGGGAATCATCAACTTTGTGGTGCTGACGGCAGCCATGTCGGGATGCAACAGCGGGATCTACAGTGCAGGACGGATGTTATACACGCTGGCTGAGAATGGGCAGGCACCTGCCTTTTTCAAAAAGCTGTCCAAAGGCGGGGTTCCCCGCAATAGTATCGTCATCACAATCTCCTTGCTGCTGATTGGGGTTGTGCTGAACTACCTGATGCCGGACTCCAAATTGTTCCTGTACATCTACAGTGCAAGTGTTCTTCCGGGTATGGTTCCATGGTTCGCGCTGGCGTTCAGCCAGTTTCGATTCAGAAAGCGTTGGGGCAACGAGATGGCGGATCATAACTTCAAGTCCAAATGGTTCCCGATCAGCAATTACATTATTATTGTGTATCTGATCCTCGTCATTATCGGTATGGCGTTTAACCCGGATACGCGCTTACCACTGATTGTTGGAGCTACGTTCATGGCCATCGTGGTGGCTGGATATTTTGCATTTGGCATCGGAAAAAGACAACGGATAAATGGCGGCGAAGATCGCTAGTCTAATATTCAAAAATCAACTTATATCGTAATATCATACATGCATTCCTTGAAACGATTGAAGAACCTGCGGGTGATTCAGCTACATTCAGGGAGTGCATTTTTTTATTCGCAAAATTCATGCTTGAATCTCCTGTAACTGGAGGTTTTAAGATTGGAGGCAGACAAGGGGGCATACATCTTATGAGGACAGTAGAATGGATTTATCTTATTTTCAACCTGCTTATATTAGTGGGGGTAATCGGGATTGGGAGACAGAGTCAACATTTTCGGAAAATGGTATGGGGCGGATTTGCCATATCGGGTGTGCTGCTGATTATCCATGGTGTGGTCGAAGGACTTCGTTGGCCGATGATTCCGGCGTATCTGCTCACGTTGGTTCCACTGGTTGTGTTATTTACAAAGGCAAGACGCCAGCAACAGTCAGGTGTAACCTCGCTGAACAGCAAAGGTTCCGGGGCATCTGCTTCGAAATCACCTGTGGCGGGGAAATTCGGACGTGTTCGAATCATCGTAACGTCTCTTCTGGTGTTGGTATACGCTATTGTGAGCATTGGTTTGCCGCTGCTGTTCCCGGTGTTTTCGTTTGCCAAGCCAGCAGGTCCTTATGGAATTGGAACGGTATCCTACGATTGGATAGATAACAGCCGGGAGGAGTTGCTGACGAGTGACGCCGGAGATAAACGGGAGCTGATGGTACAGATCTGGTATCCAACAAATCCAGAAGCAGAGGGAGCAACAGCCCCTTATGTTAATAAGCCGGAGATCTACGGGACAGCCTTCAATGAAGTGCTGAAACTGCCAAAGCTTTTATTTTCCAGTCTGATTCAGGTCAAAACACATGCGATTCAGGAAGCTCAATTATCAGATGCCGAAGCCAAGTATCCGGTTGTTCTCTTCTCTCATGGTCTGCATGGCTATGAAAATCAGAATACGTTCCAGGTCGAGCAGCTGGTCAGTCAAGGTTACATTGTGGTGGGCATTAATCACACGTATAGCAGTCTGGTGTCTGTATTCCCGGATGGACGTGTGGCGCAGTTTGAATCGGAAGGGAAAGAAGGCTTTGAGCAGCTGCAATTCAGTTACATGGACAAGTTGAATGAGACATGGGTGAAGGATGCACAGTTTGTACTGGATGAGGTAGAGAAGTTGGGAACGGGAGATCCGAGCGGACGCTTTACAGGACATATGGATCTGGACAACATCGGCATGTTTGGGCATTCATTTGGCGGAGCAACGACAGTACAGATGTTAATGGATGATCCGCGTGTGAAAGCAGGCATGAATATGGACGGTGTATTGTTTGGCGAGAAACGTATCCCTGCGGAAGGCGTGGGCAAGCCGTTCCTGATGATGAGTGCAGACTCAACCGTTGCAGGTACAAGTGTGATGAGTGACGAGGAAATTGCTGCGATGGGCACGACCCGTCCGGAAGCCGAGAAATATTACGAGGAAGTGTACGCTCGGTATGAGCCGGTAACCGCAGGAGGGAACTTCTGGATGGAGCTGACCAACACCAAACATCTGAGTTTCTCCGACCTCTACCTGATCTCTCCACTGCTCGAATGGATGCAGGGTGTAGATGCGCGGGGACGCAACAGTTGGTCAACGATACAACGATTGATTTCTTCAACCACTACTTGAAAGGGCAACCGCTCCATATGGACAAGGAAGTGGGAGAACATGAGTCCTACTCGTTGAAAAAAGGCTGAACATAAAAATGGAAGGAGACTGAAGTTCAGTCTTCTTCCATTTGTTTTAAACGTAACCGCATGCCCTCCTGCAGCAGGTTAATGCCATCTACAATCTGGCTCCATTCGGGATTCATCACCTTGCATAGCTTGTTAAAACGCAGAATACGTTCAGTCACGGAGTCCAGCATATATCGGGCCTGATTGCGAAAAAATACTTCAGGTGTTTCGGCATGCTCGACACTTGCATACATCAACACAAAGTCCCACACCATGCTTTGTACAGCAGGGCTATCGATTGCCCAACGCTTGTCCAGAGCTTCAGTAGTGCGAATGCGAATAGCCTCCATTTTTTTCACCCAGACATCCGCTTCGACTTGTGGCTGATTCGCCATAATGAAGAAGGGAACCTCCAACCTAGCCAGATCAGCCCAATAGGCCGGATCATTGATCAGTTCCTGAATTTCCTTCCAGGCCAGTGTTTGCTGAGCCGTCAGTTTGGTATCTTTCATCATGTATTTATCGAAAAAGTGCAGAAACGACACTCTCCAATCCTGCGGAATGCTGTCCAGCAGATGGGATTCATCCATCTTGGCAGCAACAAATTGTTTTCGCCTGCTTGCATTGGCCGATAGCGATTCTACCAGATTGGAGATATACGTGAGAGACTGTTCCGAGCGCAGTGAAGTTTCTTCTTCATGCTGCCTCGCTTGCTGCAAAACAGAGAGCATGGAATTCATCGTGCCGATCTGGGTTTCCAACGCTTCAATCTGCAGATCCAGCGCCTGTGCTACCGCCAGTTCACCCGACATGAGTTTTCGAATATCCGGTATGCTGAAATTCAAATAACGTAGTGTTGTAATGAGTTCGAGTTGCCACAGGTCTTGCGTTGTATAGAGTCGATGCCCACCTTCCGTATGACTGGAGGGCTGTAACAGTTCAATCTCATCGTAATAACGGATCGTTTTCACCGTGGAGCCGATCAGTTTGGCTGCTTCACCGATGGAATAGGGTTCTTTGTTTGCATTCAACGAGATCACCTCATGATTCATTATACAATCTCCAGTTAGGGGAGATTCAATATGTGACAGTTGTCTGGGAATCCGGTTAGCTTAGTTTAAATAACGCCCAACTCGGTTACAAAGGAAAGAGTGCAACTTTTACGCAAATTAAATTCACAACAAATAAAAAAATACGTTTATACGATGGATATCGTGTAAATAACCAAGGAGGAATTGAACATGGCTAATCAAGACCAGCACACCATGCAAGACCCAACGACACAATATCCGAAGGCTACACCGGAGTGGAAACAGCAACAGGATGAGCCGGGGCTCCAGCGTGAGATGACCCCTGTTCCCGATGCGGGTGAGAAAAGTTATAAAGGTAGCGGACGTTTAACTGGACGCAAAGCAGTTGTTACCGGGGCCGACAGCGGAATTGGCCGGGCGGCAGCGATTGCGTTTGCCCGTGAAGGTGCAGATGTCGTTCTGGCATATCTGCCGGAAGAGGAAGCAGATGCGCAGGAAGTTGTGAAGCTGATTGAGGAAGCTGGGCGCAAAGCAATTACGATGCCAGGTGACCTGAAGGATGAGAAATACTGTGAAGAACTCATTGAATCTGCGGTAAAAGAGCTTGGCGGGATTGATATCCTTGCTAACGTGGCAGGTAAACAGCAGTTTGTAGAGCAGATTGCGGATCTGACTACCGAGCAATTCGATGCAACGTTCAAAACAAATGTCTATTCCATGTTCTGGCTCTGCAAAGCAGCTGTGAAACACATGAAACCGGGCAGCTCCATTATTAACACATCATCGATTCAGGCATACAAACCTTCGCCAATCCTTCTGGATTATGCAACAACGAAGGCAGCGATTAACACGTTCAGCAAAGCGCTGGCCCAACAGGTGGGTAGCAAAGGGATTCGTGTCAATGTGGTTGCACCAGGACCGGTATGGACTCCGCTTCAGGTCGTGGGTGGACAACCTGTCGAGAAGCTGGCCGAGTTTGGCTCCAACACACCGCTTGGTCGGGCAGGACAACCTGCCGAGATGGCTCCGGCATTTGTGTTCCTGGCAAGCCAGGAATCCAGCTATGTGAGCGGCGAGACACTGAATGCAAATGGCGGTACGGTTAGTCCGTAAACGTTGAATATAAAAAGCCTGTGGATCATGACCAGCGATTATAGGCCAGTTAAACAAAGAACTCCATTCCCGATAAAGGTAAATGGAGTTCTTTATTATTTTGTGACTATGGATTTACTTCTGATCTGGTTTCGGGTCCAGGATGGCATAACTGCCCAGCGTAGCCAATTGTGCCGTATTCAGAAGGGCTTCATCCACTGCAGCGAGGGCTTCGCCAGCAGCTGTCATCAGCTCATCAGAGTCAACAGGGGAGGCAAAACGGAGAATGACCCGGTTCTCTCCTTTTTTAAGTTCACTCTCCGCCTTTGTTTTGTACTCATTAAGGGATGCGACTTCGAGATCATTCTGCACATAATAATCATTGGCATCGCTCTCGCCATTAAACATCGCGAGCTCGGAATCAAGCCAGTAATCCTTATCTGCTATTGTTTTCTGACTTGCAGCAGTCTCATCGTTGGCATTGTACAAGAAGTAGGGGATGCCGGAGTTTGTCAGGTTGTTGGTGGCATCCACATGGAACCATTCGTTCCCGATTTTGACCTTGTTCCATGCATGTGGTACACCGCTGGAAGCGCCCGTTACAACGATGCTTTCCAGTCCCGAGAGATCGGAGAGCAATTTGTAGACGGAGGCATAGCTGGCACATACCCCAACACCTTTGACCAGAATACCGTATGTGGTAAACGAGTCATTGAACTGCGGATCGACATTTTTGAAGTTGTTTTGCTCCGCATTTTCCAGCGCTGCATCATCATACTTCGCGTTATCGTTCAGATAATCGTAGATGGCTTTTCGTTTCTCGTCTTCGTTCATGCCATCCTTGATAATGGAAGCCACAACTTCGTTTGCTTTGGCAATAATCTCATCTTGCTTCTTCTGGATACCACTAGCCGATTCATTATAATGAATCGAAAGGGTAAGCGTACCATAGTTGTATTCAAAACCTTCCACACCAAGAATCAAGGGATTCTGGTACATCACTTTCAGAACAACATCCGAGAGTGTCGTGAAATTTTGAGCTTCGGGGAAAGCTTTTAACGAAATTTTATCTTGTGCCGCAATCATGTTTTTGGCTAAAACTTCTTCCAATGCGGAATCTGCATTGATCATTGCATCGCCTGTAGCAGGCTGAGGCACGGTTTCCTGATTACCTTGTTCTACATTTTGCTGTGTATTCGATTTCTGCTCATCTACCAGATTGTTTTCTTCAGCTTCGGGAGCTGGAGCAGGTGTTTCGGTGGAAGTTTCTTCAGAAGCCATATCTGAAGAATTATCAGAAGTATCATTAGAAGCCTCGGTGGATACCGGTTCAGCTGCATTCTCTGAAGTCTCAGTATCGGTTGTGGACTCTGTAGTTGGAGTTTCCGAAGCCGGTGCTTCTTCTGTTTCCGTTGCAGACTCAGGTTCATCATGATTGTTGATGATCGTTGGCACATCAGGTGCAGGGACGTAAGGTGTGTTATTCTTTGGTTCCACCAGTCCGTTGCTGGACTCGGCTACGGTTTGCTGAGCAAGTCTGTCCAGGTCTGCTTGGGTCACATTTTCTACACGTACGTAACTTTTCAGAGCTGTTCCTTTAATGTGAAAAGGAATATTTGTTTCATTGAACTCTGAAATCTCTACGCTTTTGGTATCATAAACAATGGTTTCACGGGCTAGAGATCCGTCATTGTACTCAACTGTTGTTTTCTGAGGAAGAACATCTATATTCTTTAATTTCTCCATATACAATTGTTCTTTCAAAGCTGTTGGTAATTGGGAAGCAAGCGGAGCTGTAGGGACACCTCTACTGAAATTGGATTCTTTGCCTCCACCGATTGCAGTGACGTAATATTCTCCTCGTAAACCATGGTTCTGATGAGTAGTTATCAGTTCACTATAAGTGCCCAGCCCGCCTCTTCCGTCTTTCATAAAATCATTGAAAGACGTCTCTGTCGTTACCGCAATATCTAAAGGCAGACTATTACTGAAAGCGTCTTCTGCGCCAGTTAGAGGTACATTTGTATCGAATTTGGTTAGGTCAGAACGTTCATAAATTTTATATTCGGTGGCACCCTCAACCTTGTCCCAGACCAACGATAACCGTCTGTCTTTATCAATCTCGTATCTTAGGTT
Source organism: Paenibacillus sp. OVF10 (assembly GCA_022836915.1). Lineage (GTDB taxonomy): Bacteria > Bacillota > Bacilli > Paenibacillales > Paenibacillaceae > Paenibacillus. The sequence continues at coordinate 1,589,686 of CP094668.1, forward strand.
GGGCACAGGCAACTCCGATTTCACTGTAAACGGAATAATGATGGGTTGATCGAGCAGTGTTAGATTTTCCGCATCCGGATCATAATTCAGACGAATGTAATAAATGGGGGCACCGCCCCAAGAGCCGTGATCCTTGTTCTTCATGGAATCTGAGGTTAAAACGCCCCACCCAAGAGGCCTAATGGAAACGTTGTTGCCATTGGTATCGCGAAGGGCATGTACATCGCTTGCTTTGAGTGCTTTAATATCGGTATGTACACTTATAATGTCAATAGCTGACAGGTTATTCTTCCGTAAATCTGCTTTAAACTTGAACGTAAATTCTTCATCTTGAGCTACGTTGTACATCGGCATAATTGCTTGTTCCGATTCGGAGCCGTATTTTTGCTTCAAACTTAAAATGGTAGAACCTTCTACTACTTCGGTAGGATTATTCTCGGACGGACTGCTTTCCTGTTCATTACTCTGGCATCCAGCCAGTAACAGGGTGAGCGCAAACATAATGAAAAATAGACGTTTCATGATACACCGCTTTCTTGTTTTTCTGAGTTGCTCTAATAGCTACGTTGCTACACACCGAAAGATTATCAGATATGGTTAAAACCCATATGTGAACCTCTTAACATCTAAACCTCCTATTAATTTCCTGATATCCTTTGCTAGTTTATGGTCATATTGACGCATTGTCAAGGTGAGAGGATAGGATATAAATCCTGTAGAACAATAGAACAGTTGTAATTCCGTAGCGAGGGGACCATGTTAAAATACAAGAGTTACTACATATTTAAATATATAACAGAATAATTTGAATAGAATGGGGTGCCGTATGACAGCGGAACAGATTGTCAGAACCTTTTTTGAAGAAGTCCGATCAGGTCGGAATCCTGATTATGCAAGCAACGTGATGGCAGAACAAGTACTGGCCCATCAAGTGATATCTGAAGATGAGGTCACGGTCACCCGAACACCTTCTGATTATGCGGATCATGTGCGAGAGATGATTGAAGCATACGGGGAATTTTCACTCGAAATTCTGGAGTTGCTGACGCAAGGTGATAAAGTTTATGTGCGCTGGAGACAAACGGGTACCCATATTGACGAAGTGGACGGATACAGCCCAACGAACCTCCCGGTGATTGAAATTGCCAGTGCGGTATACCGAGTGGAAAACGAACAAATTGCAGAGTATTGGATACAGATCGACAGGTTGGGCATCGAGAGACAATTGGAACGTAATCGGGGCTGAGTTTCTCAGCTCTTTTTTAGTTTTCAGTTCTTTGTAAGCGTTACCGTGTTATAATGAACAAAGTTGTATACAAGTTACCTAAAACGTTTTCTGTCTTTTGACTCCATTATCTGAAAGTGAGGTCCAGTGATGATTAAAGCAACGGAAGATAATCAATATGTTGAACTAACAAGCCCTACAAGCTTACCGAAGGCATCCGGATTCCTTTGGAATGAAAAGATGATGATTCATGTGAATTGCCGGGGTTATGCTGTGGCCCAATTCATGCAGCCCGAACCTGCCAAATACTCGTACGCGCCCAACCTGGAAGCGAAGACATTTATGCAACCGGAGCAGCCATACTATGCCCATCATCCGGGACGGTTTGTCTACATTAAAGATGAAATAAGCGGCGAAATCTTCTCTGCCCCCTATGAACCGGTTCGCAAGCAGGCGGAAAATTATACGTTCGCGGTAGGCAAACACGATATTCACTGGAAAGTGATTCAGGACGACATTTGCATTGAAATGTCCCTGCGTTTGCCGAAGGAAGATGTCATGGAGCTGTGGCGTGTGAAGGTAACCAATCTGTCTTCGAGAAAACGCAAGCTTAGTATCTACCCGTATTTTACGGTTGGTTATATGTCATGGATGAACCAGTCCGGTTCATATGTGGAAGATTTGCAGGGCATTGTCTGCTCGGCGGTTACGCCGTATCAGAAATATCAGGATTATAGCAAAATCAAAAACTACAGCGACAAAACCTATCTGCTTGCAGATCACCAACCGACTGCATGGGAAGTGAATCATGAGAGCTTTGAAGGCGAAGGCGGACTTCATAATCCTTCCGCTCTTCATTCGGAGATACTTGCTGGTGGAGATGCTCGTTATGAGACACCAGTGGCTGTATTGCAATACAGAGTAGAGCTGGAAGCTGGTGCTGAGCAGGCATATCGATTCATCTTTGGCCCGGCTCATGATGAGACAGAGATTGAGGGCATCCGTCAGCATTATTTTGTGAAGCAGAATGAGGCAGGACAGGATGGTTTCACCGCAGCCGAGCAGGAGTATGCTGATTATATTGCGGAAGGGCATGGAAACATTCAGATTGAGACACCGGACAGCTGGCTAGATAATGTCGTGAATCACTGGCTACCTCGCCAGATGTACTATCATGGCAAAACCAATCGTCTGACAACCGATCCGCAGACGCGGAATTATTTGCAGGACAACATGGGCATGAGTTACATTCAGCCACAGATTGCGCGGGCTGCGTTCTTGACTGCTTTGTCTCAACAGCATATAAGCGGCGCGATGCCAGACGGCATTATTTTGCACCCGGACGCAGAACTGAAATATATTAACCAGGTTCCTCATACCGATCATTGTATCTGGCTCCCAGTCTGTATGAAGACCTATTTGGATGAAACGAATGACTATAGCATTTTGGAGGAACAGGTTCCTTTTACAGACAGTGAACAGAAGGTTTCGGTATTGGAACATATGAATCTTGCGATGCGCTGGTTGATCCATGAGCGGGATGCGCGTGGGTTGAACTATATCAATCAGGGTGACTGGTGTGATCCGATGAATATGGTGGGATACAAAGGCAAAGGCGTATCCGGCTGGCTGACCATTGCGACGGCATATGCATTTAATGTGTGGGCAGATCTTGCTGAACAGGCAGGGCATGCCGAGGTTGCGAAGGAATTCCGTCAGGAAGCCAATCAGACCAATGCGACAGCGAATGAGTACCTGTGGGATGGGGACTGGTACGCCCGAGGCATTACGGATGATAACGTAGTGTTTGGTGTAAGCAAAGACGTGGAAGGACGCATCTATATTAATCCTCAGAGCTGGGCACTTATGAGCGGTGCTGCGGATCAGGAGAAACAGGAGAAGTTAATCCGTGCGGTAGAGGAGCAATTGGAGACGCCATATGGTGTCGAGAAGCTCGCGCCGTCTTTCACCGCCATGCGGGAGGATGTAGGTCGTGTCACGCAAAAACATCCGGGAAGTGCGGAGAATGGTGCAGTGTACAATCACGCGGCAGCTTTCTATATTTATGCGTTGTACCTGGTGGGAGAGAAGGAGAAGGCGTTTCGTCTGCTGCGTAAAATGATTCCTGGCCCTGATGGCGAGGATATTCTCCAACGGGGTCAACTCCCTGTATTTATCCCGAATTATTATCGCGGAGCCTATCGTCAATTCCCACGTACAGCGGGTCGCTCCAGTCATCTGTTCAACACCGGCACGGTGCCTTGGGTGTATCGTTGTCTGATCGACGGATTGTTTGGACTGCAAGGTCATGCACAAGGGCTTCAAGTGCGTCCGCAGTTACCAGAAGATTGGAACGAGGCATCGGTTACACGGTTGTTCCGCGGGGCTGAGCTGAACGTGAACATGAAGAAGGATGCAACTGTCCAGCAGATTGAAGTGTACGTTGACGGTGAAGGGATCGAAGGCGACATCATCAAGAATATCCAAGTTGGCGTGAAATATGAGGTGCTGGTGAAGCTGCCTTTGTAGAAAAGAGTACGGAGTACTACTAAACGTTGTGAAGAGTTTTGTACAGTACAGAAACCGAATTAAAAACTGCCTTTCCTTAATTAGGAGGAGGGCAGTTTTTAATTTCAACTTGATCAGGACTCGCTCCATTCTTTGACTCTGTACCAATAGCTATAAATCTCCGAATAACCCAGCTTGGCATAGAGCTTTAATGCAGGTGCATTATTTGCAACCACTTGTAGATAACTGGCCGTGGCGCCCTGTTTTTTTGCCCAATGCAGGAGGTGCAGGATCATCTGTTCAGCAAGTCCCTGATTCCGGAAGTTAGCGTCTGTAATGATGTCATACAATCCAATATAGCCACGCTCGATTACACCGAACCCACAAGCGACGACTTGCCCGTCAATTAACAGCGAGATGAAACCTACCTGTGTACGGATGTTATGTAACATTTGTTCCGTCGTTGCCCTTTGCAGATCATTCACCTTGTTCAATCGGCAAAAGTGATCCAGCCAAGCTGTGGTCAACTGTTCGTCGATCTGTACAGCTTGGTGCACAGGCTCTTTGATCTCTTCCAGACTCCGAGTTTGGATACGGGTCAGATCAACAACGCCATACCCTTTGTCTTGCAAAAGCTGGTCGAGATGATCCGGCTGAACAAACGGCGTGATTTTGAATATGGTACTTAACTGATTGGAAGCATAGATACGCTCACATTCCTCAATCTTTTCATGCACATCCAGAGTGGAGTAGTGGATAGGTTGAACGGAGTTGGCACGTTTGGTATATCCTTTGGCAAAACGCAGTACCCAGCCGTCATACAGTAAGGTGGACAAGGGCTGCCAGTGATTAAGCGATAGTTCTTCAATGGTTTTGTGTTCTGTATCTATTGTATGAGTCATATCCAACCTCCGATTTTGTAATTAAATAATAATACATAATAATGTATAAAAATACAACAAAAACAGATATATCGCCGAACAGTATGCATTATAGCCGGAGATGGTATACAATTTGATTTGGTTGAAAGAATAACTTCAGAAGCGGAGAGCATTATGTTAACTATAGAATTAAATAATCACAGCATTAACTGTCATATCGAATACGGCAAACGCAAGAAAGTTTCCATCACGATGGACTTGCCTTACATGGTAACGATCAAGGCACCGAATGGTACCAGTGAAGACATGATCCGGCAACTTGTGGAGCAGCATGGGGATGTGATCTTGAAGAAATCCGCTCTGATGCAGCAAGCGCTCGACGGTCCTCAAGCCAAGGAATATGAAGATGAGGGCAAGGGAAGTTCCTGCTTTTTGGCAAGGAACATGCACTGCATGAATTAATTCCTGTAGAGGGGCTTACAGAAGAGGAGCTGCGAGCGAATCTGAAGAAGTTTTATTTTGCAGAGTGTAAACGCATGATTGGGGAGCGCATCGGTCGCTACCAGCAAGAGTTGAAGGTGAAGCCGAAGTCAGTAGAGATCGTAGATTCTCCCACCAAGTGGGGCAGTTGTAGCTGGGACAAAAAGCTGACGTTCAATTATCGCCTGGCGATGGCGCCACTGGAAGTGATAGATTATGTCATCATCCATGAACTTTGCCATATTCACCACATGAATCATGATCGTTCCTTCTGGCGACGGATCGGCAGCATCATGCCGGATTACAAAACAAAAGAAGATTACCTGATGCGCAATGGTCGAGCCATGACACTATAATTTCAGACTCAAGCTTGTACTTGATACGATACATTTCTCCACTATTATTCGTATAATCCGCAAAGGTCTTACTGTTGCAGTGAGCGGCTTCGCGGATTTTTGTTGTGTCTGGATATTAGGAATAAGATAATTGAACGCCGTATTGTGTGAAAAAATGAATAACCGCATCCATGTCCATTCGGTCATCGAACAGATGCTCAGGATAATAGATGCCTGGAGCCATAGGCTTGTCCGTTGTCATCAAGAGTATCTTCTCGGCTTGCACCGCAGCGCCGAGTGCAGTCATATGAGTTTGACCGAGTGGGTCAGAGACTGTTATCGTTCGTTCAACCTTGTTCCCTTTGGCATCCAGCCCTTTCAATTGAATGACGAGATGATGTGCACTCCCGGTTCCCGGATTATAGAGCAATTTCCGCCGGAATGGCTGGAAACGTTCACCACTGATCATCCTCCATACTCCGGTTTTGACCAATCCGGCGAGTGCATAGGTAGATACTTTACTATCGAATGAAATACGGAAACTGGCGGAATCAATATGACTCGTATGAGGCAAAGTGACGTGATCGGGTGTGTCCAGTCTGTAACATGGGGTCGTATACCCGTTCGGGAAATGTACTTTAATCGGATCTGTCATGGGATAGACAAGCCGGTTCGTGTTGGATTCGGTTACCTGAAAAGGAATACTCATCCGATCCATAAAGGCAGCTGAGTCAGGCCCGGCTTTATCTCGCAGCGAGTACAAGGCATGAATGTTTACTTCGACATGTTGCAGCGATTTAGAAAGTATCATGGCAAATAAAGAAGCTGTTCCTGCCATCCATCCAGAGGATAGCACTACAGGGGCATGAAGTTCCTCCTGCGCTACTGAACGGATCGCTTGATTGAACACCTCAGTCCAGCGTGTTACATCGATAAGTGGAATTTTTCTCCGCACTGCCGATACCAGTAGCCGATCATCCAGATCGTTCACTGCATTAATGATTAACGATATATTCTCTCCTGCGTGAATCAGTGGATCGTCTGCATTGGTATCAACAACAACCGTTTGGACACGATTGGATGGAAAAGGTGCTGCTTTACCCGCAGAACGGCCTCCCAGTACCAATTCCAGATCAGGATGCCTGTCATGCAAAATGCGGGCAAGCTGTGCACCTACAGCACCATAACCTCCAGCGATAAGAACTCTTTTTCTATTCATTCGATAAACCTCCGTTGATATGTTTATGTACTTATATGTTTAAACTATTAAACATATAAGAGTGAAGAAAAGGAATGCAGTACACCAGCGCGGTATGCGCTAGCTCTGACATTCCACTTCCACGAGATGAACGAGCTGTTTGAGTAATTCGATCGCATCGTTGAACTCCAGCTTGTAATACATCTCCGTACCTTTTTTCTGAACCGATAACAGCCCGGATTGACGCAATATTTTCAAGTGATGAGAGACCGTAGGGCGTGACATGGGGACATGCTCTGCAATCTGTGATACGTTCATGCTCTCTTGATCAATGAGCAGCGATATGATTCGCTGGCGAACGGGATCTCCCAAACCTTGAAGATAAGGACTTAGATTCTCGAAAATATCAGTAACTTTTTGGTTACCCATCGACTCGTTCATGGCTCACTCCGTTATAATGTTTAATTGTTTAAACGTATTATAAGGCTTAGTTCACTTAAAAATCAAATTTAACATTCCAAGTTGCAGGAAAATAGCTGTTCCGCTTGTCCATTTGAAGTACAATATAAGCAAATATGCCCGTACCACGAATCCATTGATGTATCCGTGGTGGAAGGAGTCCAAGATGGCTGAGAGTAACCATTATTCGGTGCTGGTAGATGAATATATCTCGGAATTTGCACCTGATGTACAGGTGAGATTACAGGCAATAAGACAGATTATTCGTGAAGCGGCTCCGAACGCCGAAGAGAAGATCAGTTACAAGATGCCTACGTATGCACAGCATGGGAATTTGGTTCATTTTGCCGCATACCAGCATCATATTGGGTTTTACCCTGCTCCCAGGGGAATTCAAGCTTTCCAGGAGGAACTCTCCAAGTATAAAGGGGAAAGGGGTCTGTCCAGTTTCCGCTGGATCAGCCATTGCCCGTGGATCTGATCCGCCGGATTGTGGAGTATCGTGTGAAAGAAAATGTGGAGATCGCGTTGGAAAAGAAACGCAAAAAGGAGCACCGAAGTAATTAAAGCTCCTATCACAAAAGCTCGTATCATAAACTATAAAAAACAGTCGGATGCCTATGCATTCCGACTGTTTTTGTTTTTAGATTCTAGGTTTTACTCTGGTCGTACTTCATTTTACTTTAGTTTATTCCTATGCTCTTGCTTCGCTTCTATTCAAAGGAATACGTAACGTCTGAATTACTTGCTGTAGGAATCAGATACATAAAGCTTGGGTCCACTTGCAAGTATATGGTCAGGTCGGAAACACCCAGATTAGGGACAGTCAGACTGAACCGACCATTAGCATCCAGCTTCACCGTTTCAGTGCGAATATGTTTTTCGTCAGGTGAAGGACCGTGGATCTGGAATGAGAATGTTTTGCCTGCATAAGCCGTGAGTGTTCCCCGTACTTTCAGCGTACGATCCGCTGTATATTCGAACTGCATCAGATGATTATCCAGGTAATCCTCGTTCCCGGTATCCGGTTCTTGCGGCTCTGTTCCAGGGTCTTGTGGTTCTGTCCCAGGATTCTGTGGATCGGTTACAGGTTCTTGTGAAGGATTGCTAACCGAGAAGAAACGTGTCTGATATGAAATTTCTGCTTTGGACCCGTCTTTCTTTTTCAAACCGGTAATGCGAACGTTGAACGTGTCACCTGCCTTCAGGGATTTTAAGTTATCCGGGCGGAAAATGACAGCGTAGTTATATCCATAACCATCGGTATTTACATTGAAAAAGGCTTTTGCAGGATCACTGCTAACCGGTGTTTTTGCTCCCAGTACCCAAGTTTTCTGATCGGATGAACGGACGATCTCCACCTGTACTTCGGAGTTGGAAGGCTTCGCAAAGATGTCCGGATTCAACTGTGCAGACCAGGCTTGTGACACATTGAATGCTTCAATCGGGAATGCCCCTTTATTCGGATACAAGTTGTAATTGTAATTGAGTTTTCCAGACCGGCTCGTATCCATCACTTGCATGGTGCTGAAGTGGCTCGCATAGTTTTTGTTGTCCCGGGATGCAATCCCGAAACCGACTTTCTTCAGTTGTGGACTCAAAATCCAGCGACGATGGCCGAGTGCAGCAATGTTACTGGCATCCGAATCATCCATATAAGCTTCTACGCTTTTGACTGCAAGGTTTCCTTGAGCACCATAGGAAGCGTACAGGTTGGAGCTAGAAGTCGACTTGGCTCCCAGATCAAAAAGTCTTTCGGCATATCTGCCGGACGAGCCGGGAAGTGAGTCAATTCTCCGGTAGAGACAACAACTGCTCCATGTTGGGCTTGACGATTAAGCGCAGAGTCCAGAACGAGATCTCCTCCAAACCGGAAAGATAACGATAGAAGTTGGCTGCACCTAGAGCCTGCTCTAATGTGGAATCACTTACTACACCAGCGACGTAAGGTGCCTTGGTCGAGGGATTCTCTGTGAATGTGGCAGTTTGGTTCTTACCACTCATCCATTGCGTCCATTTCTGACTGATTTCTTGCTCACTTCGCTCAGGCAGCAGACTGTCGACAGGGGCAGCAGCGATCTGCTGGGTCCCCAGCAGCATGAATAACAGACCTGCCAGAGGAAGAGAGTAACGAGCGGATGTCCCTTTTTGAATAAACATGTTCTAATCTCCTTCTAGTAAAAAAATAATATTATGTATTCGATGTATATTATCGACATTAAAGGTATAATTCGTTAGTTTTATGAATGCCATTGTTTGTTCGAATTCAGCGTTTTTTCAGCCAGAGCCATTATAATACTCACGGAATCCTGTAATCGAAAAGGAGTTTTCGCATGTCTAAGATGCTGCATAAGTCGTTTTATCTCATTTTGCTCGTGTTTGTGGCGGTATTTATTGCTTCGTCCTTGTTGGTTCGGGCACAGTACAACTACGCCTTGTATGGGGACAATCCCATTTTGGGCATGCAGCAGTGGAGTGTTTTTCTTCCGGTCATTCTTTTGCTTCTTGGTTCAGGTGTCGGGTTATATGCTCTGTGTCTGAAACTGAACAAATACAGCCCGAAGGTTGTTATTCCGATTGTGCTGTTATGTTCTCTGGTCATTCAGATCATCATCATTTTCGTATTTCCGAGAGTGCCTACCGATGATTCGCAGACCGTTCTTTCACTGGCCATGAACATGCTGTATGACCAAGACTACTCCTCGTTTGAAACGGGTGGTTATCTGCACATGTTCCCGTTTAACTACTCGATCGTGTTGTACTTGAAGACGTTGCTGTACCTGTTCCCGGATAACTATCTGGTCATCAAACTATTTAATATTTTGTTTTCAACGTTAACAACGTTCATGATTTATCTTATCTATAAACAAGTGAATGACAGATCCACGGAACGTGATTACGGTGTGTTGATCTTTGCAGCAACGTACCTGCCTTCCTTATTCCTTAACAACCTGATCTATAACGATGTGATTGCTACAGCATTTCTGACATCTTGTTTATACTTTGTTATTCGTTTTGTACGTGAAAAGTCTTGGAAAACAATCGTCATTGCCGCCGTTTTTCTTGCGATGGGTAATTACTTCCGAAGCATTGGCGTGATCGTGCTAATAGCTGCCATCATAACTATCCTGCTGAATATGCGGAGCATCGGAGCGAAGAAAGTTGTCATTTCCATCGGTGTGCTGGCTATGTTGTTTAATGTACCAACCTGGACTCAGAATGCGGTTCTTCAATCCTCTGGGGTAGTGAGCGAACCTGTTGGAGAGAATTCTGCACCGGTCTATATGTGGCTGAACATGGGGATTAATCTGGAGCGTTTTGGCTTCTGGGACAATATGGAGAGTTATCAGATCTATCAGAGGCAGGCCAACTACAATAAGGCTGAGAGCGCAGATTTATTCAAACAAGAGATTGGCAACAAGCTGTCTGAAGCAAGTGCGAGTGACTTGGTGCAGATGTATTACAAAAAGATCATATGGACCTGGACCGAAGGGACATACCAGATGGACCGCTACGGAATCGGCAATGAAAGTTCCATCGGTGCCGGAAGAGGAAGGGGAGGTGGAATCGCAGGCTCCTATAGTTACACGAATGTGATAACAGAACTGTTGCAAGGGGATTCGGCTTATCGGACGGGGTTACTCTGGATCGTATATGTGATGAATTTCTTGATGTACTGTTTTATTCTCATCCGGTTGGTCGGTGGTATTCGTCGTAAACGGTATGACGAAGTTTCATTGATCCTGGTTATTCTCGGATTCATCGGGTTTTATATTCTGTGGGAGATTAAGTCCAGATACATCTATCCTGTATATCCGCTGTTGGTTGTTCTGTCCTATATGGGGTTCAAAGATACGTATGACTTCATATTCCATCGTAAAGGTACCTTGGAGCAATATTCCCTGAGAAAAAGGTGAGCATATGCGAAAAAATAAATATTTCACATCGGTTACGTCACTCCTGCTGATGGGATGTTTGGTTATGCTGACGGCCTGCGATGTTATAACCGCCCAGAATATTACCAACACCGGTTCTGTGCAAGGCATGAATGGATTCGGCATGCCGAATGGCGGTGGCCTGGGCATGAATGGAGGAACGCCTAGAGGTGGAAGGGGTGGCACGGGTATGAATGACCGTACAGGCAGTCCAGACATGACGCAGGGGATGATGAATGCCGACATGATAGGTAGAGTCATTTCTGTGAATGGAAACACAGTCACGTTAGCGTTACTTGAGGTGCAGGACACCTCATCCCCAAGCATGGAATGGAAGGATACCGGAATGGAGATGAAATTAAATATAAGTGATGATGTTGCTATCACGGAAGGCATGGGGACGCCGCGCTCGGGCAATTCCAGCCCACGTGCGAATTCGTCCATTCAAGTGTCTGATCTTCAAAAAGAAAACATCGTGATGGTGTGGTATAAGGACAACACCGAGACGGTGGAACGGGTGATGGTTGTCCAGTAAAAAATGATGGAATTATCGTCATTTTGTAATTGCTTACATTTGGCTTATCGGCTATTATGGTAACAACTGGTTTTTTGAAGGGAGTGAGCGTCATGAAACGACGGTCTAAGATGGTATGTTCTATCACTACAATGAAGGTAAGCATAAACTGAATAATTCCGGCAGATAATTCAGATGCAGTGTGGGACACATCCGGTTTCCCAGTCGATCTGAGATCTGCTGATATATAGGGATATAACTGCTCATTTTTTCTGGCGTATGCGAGGTTTATTTGCTTGTGCAAATTTCTCATACACTCAGAATTTTTAAAAGCCGCAGGCATAGCCTGCGGCTTTTTGCGCGCCAAAATAGGCACTCGATGGCTACGAGCAATCCACATGAAATGATCAAAAAGGAGAAATGCCCATGTTAACATTAAAATATTTATTTCAACATAATGATCTTGCCGAGATGATTTTAAAGAATTGGAGTTATGATCCTGAATCGCTGGACATGTTTCAGTATTATCGTATATCCTCCAATGCCGTGTATCCGTTCAGAGATCAGGGGAAGTGCGATTGCTTCGATTTGCCCCGGTAGAGGAAAAAATCGAAGCAACCTCAGCGCTGAACTGGAGTTCCTCCGTTATCTTCGAACGAATCAGTATGGAGCCATGGAGCCTGTACCTGCCCATTCAGGGGCAGAACTCGTAGAGGCTCACACGCCATGGGGAACGTACTTTGCTTCCGTATTCAAGCGAGTACCCGGATCGCAGTTAGGAAGTATTGATTTGAATGACTCCATCCTGTACAGCTATGGTCAGGCATTGGGTGAGCTGCATCATCTATCGCGCACATTCATGCCTGAGCAGAAGGAGAAACGTTGGACCTATACAGACGTTTTGAATTGGATGCAGGAGATCCTGAAGGGTTTTCCTGGTGAGACGTCTGCTCTGAATGAGGTGGAGTTTCTCCGAACATATTTTGCAGCCTGGTCTGTGAACAAGCAAAATTTCGGACTCATCCACTACGATTTTGAACTGGATAATGTCTTCTATGATGAAGGTAGCCAGTCTTGTTATGCCATTGATTTTGATGACTCGATGTATCACTGGTACGCGATGGACGTGGAACAGAGTCTGGATAGTTTACGTGAGGAGATCGAGCCTGAACAATGGGAGCAGAAGAAGCAATTGTTCCTGAACGGGTATTGGTCCAAGGCGGGAGAATGTTATGATCTGGAGAGTATGTTCCCCGCTTGTCGCCGTTTTGCCAATCTATATGGATATGTGCGTGTGCTTCGGTCTGCTGCAGAGCAGTTTTCGCATGAGCCGGACTGGATGAATGGATTAAGAGCAAGATTGAGTCGGAAGATGACAGAACAAGCAGGGCAATTTGGTCATCCGATATAAAGTCTACACGTAAAAAGTTATATCCACCAACACATTGAACACTGAACATTGAACGTATGTCATGTCTCATATCAAAATCAGTCCTCATAACAAACAAACCAGCTGGGAATTCAATGTAGAATTCCTAAGCTGGTTTTTACATGTTACTCGGTATAATCACTTATCGCAGTTCGCCCCGCCTCTACACTGATCCAGTAGGCATAATCTTCGCGCACGTCCACATAGAGGTTAAGTTCCTTTGCATCAAGGTTACTTACCGTTAATTTGAAATTGCCATAGGCATCTGTTGTAACCTGCTGCGTTTGGATATACTCTACAGCAGGCGAAGGACCATGGATTTTGATCGGCATCGTCTGGTTGGCATACGCCGGGAACGTACCTTGAAGGACCAGCGTGTGATCGGCAGAATATACAGCTTTCATGGTCTGATCCGGTAATCCGCCGTTCTTTTCATTCTCGGTAGCTTCAGTGGCATTCTTAGGTCTGCTCCATAGTTCGAAGCCTTTTTCCTTCAGGTTCTGGAGAAATACAACGGCCTCTGCCCGGGTCAAGGATTCTTGTCCCGCATAACCTTGCACCGTAGCTGCTGTTTTTCCTGAAGAGTATCCCATGTTCAGCAGATACCGGATGGCATCGTCATCCTGGGTATAATTTTTACCGCCAAGCCCCGCCACGATTACGGCTACTTCTGTTCGGTTCAAGGCATGATTGCGCAGCTTCGGATTCTGTTTGCTGGCATCCAGATTTAGATTCAACGCGGAAGCATAGGTATAATAACGATCACTCCAGATGTTTCCTTTGATAGCTTGTCCCTGTGCAGCATCGATGCTCTGAATGACATGGGAATTCGCATACAGCTTAAACAACATGGAGAGGAATTCGGCTTCACTCACCTGATTGTTGGGTTTGAACGTTCCATCCTCGTATCCACTGACCATCTCCTGTTGAACGGCCCATTGAATGGCATCTTTCGCCCAATGTGTACGGACATCAGTTAATTGGGGAATTCCCGTTACCGTAACTGAGACAACCGCTTCTTTCCCTTCAAAACGAATCCGAATTTCGGCTTTACCAGCCTGAAGTCCAATGATTTTCCCATCCTTGATGGCAATGCGATCTGACGTTGTGGTGAAGGAAACGTTAGACTGTGGAACATAGGATGTTCCGTTATCATTCACGGCAGTGATCGAGGGCAGATCAATCTGTTCTCCTGCTCGAACGTTGAGGTCCCGTTGTCCTGGCGTTATACGGGTAAGTGTTGTATCTTGAACACCGTCAACATGGAAGAAACGTGTGGAGTATGAGATTTCCGCTGCTGTACCGTTTTTCTTTTGCAGACCTGTAATTCGAATGTTGAACGTATCGCCGTTCTTTAACAATTGCACATCGTCGGGACGGAAGATGATGGCGTAGCCATATCCATATCCACCTGTCTCTACATTGAAATAGGCTTGATTAAACCATTGTTTATCCGCAGGGTCCACGTTGTAATAACCGGTTGGAAAGCCACTGTTCTGATTCTTGGCATTAAAGGTCCACGTACGTTGATCGGAAGTCCGAGTCATCTCGACCTGTACCTCAGATAGTGATGGTTTCGCGAATACATTTGTATTCAGTTGAACAGACCAGGCCTGTGTACTGCCAAAGGCTTCGATTGGAAAAGCTCCCTGATTCGGGAACAGGCTGTAGTTGAACGAAGTTCCCCCAGTTCTGCTTTTATCAAATACCTGCATGGCACTATAGTACTGATCATATGTCTTGCCTGCTCCACTACGAGTGGCGAGTCCAAATCCGATTCGTTGCAGTTGTGGACTCAAAATCCAGCGCCGATGACCGAGTCGATCAATATTGGAGGCGTCTGAATCATTCATGTAGGCCTGAATGCTTTTTGTCAGGACGTTATCCTTGGCACTACTGGTAAGGTACAGATTGGAGCTGCTGGCAGACTTTGAACCGGTGTCAAAGAAATCCTTTGGCATATCTCCTGGCTGCTCTGGATAATGGGACAGGTATCCACCCGTGGAGACCACAACAGCCCCATGCTGGGCTTGACGATTTAATGCCGGATCAAGGACAAGATCGCCTTGTAGCCCTGTGATAAAACGATAAAAGTTGGCTGCGTTCAGCCCTTGTTCCAGATAGGCATCACTTACCACACCAGCAGAGTAGGGAGCACTTGTCGAAGGTGTCTCTATATACAGGGGAGATGTATCATTGCCATTCATCCACTGATTCCACTTTTGAACAATCTCCTGCTGACTTCGCTCAGGCAACAAACTGTCGACCTGTTCCGCATGTGCCGCTTGAGCACCCCATAACAGAAACAGCAGGCCTGCCAAGGGCAGAGCGAACAGCGAATGCATTTTATGTTTCGGATAAATCATGTTTCCAACCCCTCTCAATTCTGAACGTACGAAGAACATATGCATGTACAGCATTATGGTATATTCATCGACATTACAGCTGACTTTGCTTAGAGGCAGGCATGGGGAGCATAAGGTGGAGTGTGTGAAGGAGGGCGTTTAAATTAGGGAGTTGGTGGTTCATTTGTTAAAAAAGAGCACAGGCCACCCCGCTGATTCGGGACAGCTTATGCTCTTTCTACATATGTATCTACTTTTTAGTCGAGACTCAGGTCGAAATCAGGCTCACACATATAATCTAATGGGTACAGATCATCTCGGGCCGAGATTAATGCACGGAAATGCAGATCCCTGATACCGTGCTCAGTTGCACTTTCATCTGAGCGATTGGAGACAAGTTCAGCTACCACAAACACATCTTCTGCGAGGTTACATCTAAAAAGAACATTCTTCGGATGAATGACTTCCTCCAGGTAACTGTATGTCATCACGTGAAATGTTTGTCCGCGCCAGTTTGTCTTGATTACTTTGTAGGACTGTGTGCGAACCAGATCCAGATAACGTTCCAGCTGGAACGTATGTTCAAATTGCGTAATATAACCTTTTTTATCTACATCAATCGTAAACTCTACATCATAGCTCACATGCATTTCATCTTTATAAGTTCCGTTCATGACCTTCATGGCGTCAAAGTGTGATCCGAATTCTGGATCCTCCACATAGGGAATGGTAACGAGTTCGGGATCAACATGATTTGTAATCTGGTTGTTACTGGAAGGTGGGGTGTAATACTTCGATGGCTGAAGATCAATCGATCCAATCATGCTTCCTGGGAAACCGGCGCTGCAAGTTATTCGCATAGTCATCTCCTTAGTTGTTGATCAGTAGTTAGACGAACGAATAAGAATAAAGTTGCAACAGAATAAGGAAATGAAAGATCGAGCCAGTAGTTCACACTCCTGAGAAAATTTAGATCAGAGTCAGTATATTAATACTTCTTTATTTGAGATTTTGTTATATTCAGAAAAATATACTCTATATTTTTGATCTTTTACAATCCAAATTTCGTTAATTGTTTGTAGAGGGGGTGAGGGAGCGTTGAATGATGAAGAGCTTATTCAAGAAATTCGTGAAGGTAGCCGAGCTGCCATGGAAGTACTGGTGAAACGGCATTATAAGTCGATATTTGCTTATGTTTACCGAAAAACTGGAGAGTACCATACTGCTTATGATCTCACTCAAGAGGTATTTGTAAAAATGATGAATTCCCTGAACAAGTATCAGAACACAGGACAATTCAGTCACTGGCTACTGAAGATTGCAGTGAACCATTGTAGAGATTATTATCGTGGGCGGGAGTTCAAGCAGCAACAAAGAGAGAGTGAATTAACTGAGGATGCGTTCCCTGCCAGTGAACAACAGAATGTTTGGAATATTTTTCATAAGCGATTTCAGAACGAGCAAGTCATGCGGGCAGTATTAAGTTTGCCTGATCACCAGCGAGATGCAGTCATTCTAAACTATTACAATGGATTGAAGATCAGGAAGTTGCTGAACTTACGGGAACCAACGAATCGACCGTAAAGTCACGCATTCGATTGGGGATAACGAAATTAAAGGAGATTATTGTGGGAGGTGAACGGGATGAAAAGCAGAGGAAACGGAGATGAATCGAATCCTGTAGCAGAGTTGGAAATAGAAGAGTACAACGAAATTGCTTCATATCTGGATGAGTATCCGGTTGAATTTCCATCCGAGATGGAGATTGACAAGACAATTAGAATACTGGATACATATATGCCAGAACACATGAATGCTCACCTGAAACAAAAATCATCTGGGAATTCAGTTAAGGAATTGTTCCAGTTAGTTTATGGTGAGGTTGCTGTCTTCCACAAATCTTACTGGTTAGTCTGTTCAATGCTCTTGTTGTTCGGCTATTGGCTAGGTACCCACAGTACGACAGACCCGTACATGAGTGTGCTCTTTATAGTTCCTGTTCCATTTGTACTTGGTTTGCTAGAAGTTTTCAAAGGTCGAGATCAAGGATTAATGGAAATCGAACTGACCTGCAAAATTACAGCACAGCAACTGATGCTTACCCGTCTAATCGTAGTGCTTATTGGGAACATGGCGTTTGTTTTTTTGCTTAATTTACTTATATCAAGCGAAACAGGTATTTCCATATCATGGAGTGCTATCAGCCTTTCGTACACACAGCTTATGATCGCAGCAGGTACAAGTCTATGGCTCGCGATGCGTATCAGAGGTGGGACAGCCGTCAGTATCTTTTTAATTGTGTGGTTCGCACTGGTTTGGCTTGTACTAAGTAATCCCGAATTGAAGACTCTACTTCAAACGATCCAGCCCACAGTACTTATAGCGATGGCTCTATGCGGAGTCCTACTATTAATCAGTCAGATCTATGAGATGGCAAGAAAATATACATTACAGACAGAAAGAGGTTACTCCTTTGATACTGACCATGGATAACGTATCCAAGAAATACAGGAACAAGTTGGCGGTAAAGAAGTCTCACTGGAACTATCCAGTGGTGGTGTTTACGGTCTCCTTGGGCCGAATGGAGCAGGGAAGACAACATTGCTTCGCATGATTGTAGACATTTCCAAGCCCACGTCTGGACAAATTTTGTTGAACGGGCGGTCTATCCAAAACATGGGAGACCGTTATCGAAGTTTGTTAGGCTACATGCCGCAACGATTTGGATTTTATAACCGATTCAGTGCTTATAAGTTTCTCATGTATATGTGCTCTTTGAAAGGGATCGGTATTAATCAAGCTTCAGCACGTGTGCAGGAAACGTTAGTGATGGTGGGCCTTGAAAATCAAGCACAACATAAAATCCGCACATTCTCCGAAGGAATGAAGCAGCGATTGGGAATTGCCCAAGCTTTGCTGAATGATCCACAAATTTTGATTCTTGACGAACCTACAGCTGGATTGGATCCCAAAGAGCGCATTCGATTTCGTAACATTATCGGCGAGCTGGGAAGAGATCGTATTGTAATGTTATCTACGCATATCATTTCTGATTTGGAGTTTTCATGTAAGGAGATGATTCTGATGAATGAAGGGCAGCTCATCGCCCATAATACTCCGGAAGAGATTATGAACCGGATGAAAAATACCGTATGGAAAGCGAAATTGAATTCGCAGCAACTTGCTGATCTTACCTCTCATTTCAAAGTAAGTGGTTTATCTTATGAGTCAGATGGAATCGTAGCCCGAATTCTGGCCAAAGAACAGCCTGTTCCGCAAGCCGTACCAGAATCACCTCGGCTTGAAGATGTGTATATGCACTATTTTGGAGAGGAGACGAAGTCTTGATTCGTTTAACTCAATTCGAGTTTTATAAAATTATAACGCGTAAAAGTATTGGTATAGCAATGTCTATGTTAATTGTTTTTCTAGTCGTATACTCTTTTTGGAGGCATCCTGGGATAATGGATGGTTCCGCTTTTTACAAACCTTATGAAGGTCCTATTACAACAGAGAAGGTAAAAATCGCACATAATCAATATGATTCCATTTGGGATAGTACCAAAGGTAGATACCAGTATGGTGCATTTTACGATATTGTGTTTTTTTCTCCAGAAACGATGAAGAACAGCACACGATATGATGATCGTGGCAACATTTTGGAGCGAACAGTGAATGTATCCGAGATTTATTATAATAAACCTTGGGGCTACCTTCTGGAATACATTGATCAATTCGGTGTAGTTTTTATGATGATTATGATTCTGCTAGGGTTGGCTCCAGTATTTACCGAAGAATATGTACTAGGTACAGCATCACTACTGCGTAGCAGCAAAAGAGGCAAAAGCAAGCTCGTATCAGCAAAATGCATTGCTTCCATATTGTACGTTGTGATGTGTGTCGTTTTATTTACTGGGGTAAACTTGGTTTTATATTGGTTAAGGTTTGGTAATCTGGCTGGGGCGAATACTTCCATACAGAGCGTGGGCATGTATGTTTACAGCTTTGATTATGAGTTCTCACCGTATACTTTTACTGCTTTTCAATATTATTTAGTTCAATTGTTTACTCATATAGCAGGTAGCTTGGTCTTTGCATCTATTGTTTTACTGGTATCGGTCCTCAGTTCTACATCCTTTATAGCTATAATTACGAATACTTTGATAGTAGGTCTGCCATACTTGGCCTTTGACGTATTAAATTTGAATTCGGGGTCAATAAAATGGGTCGAGAAATTTTCGATAAGTACCATGATACGGGTAACAGGGCTTTATCAAACACCAATAAACTATTCCTTATTCGGACTGAATATGTCTTATTTAACGTTATATATAGTTGTGATGGCTTTCATAACTGTTTCGACTATACTTGCCACATATCGTATATTCCACGGCCGGGAAGTGTTTTCTTGAGTGAAGCCATGAGTAATTCCTTTTTAGAAATAAGGTTCGCAGTCACTGCGGACTTTTTTATTTGCAGGAGTACTGGCACTATTTCCAATCTACTTACTCTTTTGATACAGTATCTGTAGGACATATCGGAGGTATATATTATGTATGGAACAATGTTTTCATGAATGGGTCATGGAGAACCGTGCCCCATATCGCTCTCGAGAGGAGTCCATCTAATGAATGTGAATGATAAGGTGATCGAACAGCAGTCCCTTACCTTTGTGGGAATCAAACGAACGTTCTCTTGTGTGGATGGTGAGAATTTAAGAGAAATTCCTAAGATGTGGCAGGATGCTTTGGCAGACGGAATTGAGGAACGTTTAAACGGGTTCAATAACGGAGCTACTCCCGGTCTGGTGGGCATCTGTGTAGATCAGAGAGAGCTGCAGGACAATCAAATGGAGTACTGGATTGCTACCTCTCACTCTGGTGAAGTGCCTGAAGGTTTGGTGTCCATCGAACTTCCCGCGTCCCATTGGGTTGTATTTGAAGCGGATGAATTAAAGCCGGAGGCGATACAACGGTTGTGGCACCATATTATGACAGAGTGGTTTCCTTCCACTTCATATAAGCATGCAGGGATTCCGGAACTTGAAGTGTATAGAGGTCACGGCACACCTCCCCAAGTCTGGATACCTGTAAAATCTGTGTGAGCAAAATTGAATTAGGAGGTCTACGATGTTATCCAATAAAGTAATTGATCATTGCCAGGAGCAAGGCTGGTGGCATGAAGATGTTCCAGCAGCATACGAAGAAGCATTACGGAAGCTTGAGATTGATCTTCAGTCGGATTTCGCACAATTTTATTTACATGCAGAGGATGGACCGACTTTTTACAGCAGGCATCAGGAGTTGTATCAGATCTGCTGGTTTATGGAGAACACCGTATATATGGAAGACATGAATGTAGCACAGCTTACACTGGGACTTCCCGAGGCGTATATTCCACTGGACAGTTTTGAAGGTGAAGGTGGATTTTTCTACAACCGTCAGACGGGAGAAGTGGTGCTGGTGGAACTGGGCGAATCGATTGAACGGTTTCTTAATGGTGAGAGTGAGCCGCAGTGGGCTGATTTCAATGCTTTTCTGGAGTGGTATTTCGTCCTGGAGGAGGAGACGGTGCAATGAAAGATCTGACACCGGAACATGCCGAACTGGAGCGACAAATTGTAGAAACGGTAGAAGCCGGTAATGTGCTGGATGAGACGCAACAACATGAACAAGCACTTATCTATTATGATCAGGCATGGGGCATGTTGCCCGAGCCTAAGATGGAATGGGAGATTGCAAGCTGGATCGCATCCTGTCATGCGAATGCACATATCGATCTGAAGCAGTATGAACTGGCGAAGCCGTGGGCTGGGATATCGTTAAGTACGCGGAGTTCGGATAGAAGTACGAGTCCGTTGATCGATCTCGGCATGATCTGCATGAGACTTGAGCAGCATGACGAGGCGTATTCGTATTTGCATCAGGCGTATGAGTTCGGCAAAGAGCGGGCATTCCAGGGAAGCCCAAGGGACGTGTTGAACTATTATAAGGAAGAGCGCGCCAAGCGTACCTAGAGTGATTCCGACCATACCATGAAACAAAAAGGGTACCCCGGTTTGGCCAAACATGACCACAGGAGTACCCTTTCGAGTTGAATATTCGTTTATTACTTATTACAGGATGTTCCACTTCATCTAATCCGAAATGTTACGCGTATAGTATTCAATAATATCCTTACGACGGATAATACCGAGGAAGACACGATCGACATCCACCACAGGCACAAAATTTTGGTCTGCTGCAAGTGTCAGCATATCCTCCATTTCAGCCTCAATGAATACACATTCATTATATACCCGATTGTTAATCTCATGGACTTGAACCTGATCCATCGTATCAAAAGTCAATCCGGGTGTATTTCGCATTTTCCATAACAAATCGCCTTCGGACAGGGTAGCAACATATTTTCCATCCTGGTCAATCACGGGAATGGCGGTGTAGTGTTGCGATTCCAATTGCTCAATAGCATCTTTCATGGAAGCGGTAGACTTGATATAGGCCACTTCGGCTTTGGGGAGTAAAAAATAGCTGATTTCCATCATCGGGCTCCTTTTCAGCCTTTTGCATAGCAAAAAAGCTTTAGTATGTAATCTCACTCTTCTTATTTAAACATATTATGTGAGCTTTCGGCTATTTTTAATGATAAATTCGTCAGATTTGTTTCATTGTTTAAATGACTCTGGAAATCTATAGTGTATATTAGAGGTGATGTAACCATGAAATCCAAACGTAAATTAATGTACGGACTGCTGCCCATCTTGTTTGCAGGTGGAATCGGAATGTATCTATACATGCAGAATAACAAAGAAGCAGAGGCCAAACCCCAGACTACCGTGAATCAGTACATAGAGCATCTGCAAAAAAAGAATTTGACCAGTTGTACACCTTGATGACACCTGCTTCGCTGCAAGAGTCGGGCATGAACAAGGAACAATTTGTTGAGAAATACAATGCGATCTATTCGGGTATGGAAGTATCCACCGTCAAAGCGGAGGTTAAGCCTATGGATGTTGCCGAAACGGCTTCCGATGGCAGTAAGACCGATACAGAGAAACAAAACAAGGAAACGTATGAGGTCGATTATAATCTGCAACTGACAACTTTTTTGGGAGAAGTCAGTGAGACGCATACATTGAAACTGGTCCGGCAGGAGCTTGAGGACGGCAGCAAAAACTGGCAAATTAACTGGCAGCCGTCACTGATCCTGAATGACATGGTTAAGGGTAGTAAGGTACGAGTGAGGACACTGTTCCCGGATCGTGGAGACATTGTAGATCGTGATGGTTTGCCACTCGCTACCAAGGGAACGATGAATGAATGGGGCATTGTACCGGAGAAACTTGGTGATAACCCGGACCAGATGATTACCCGAATCGCGAGCCATTATCAGGTTTCGGAAGATGCCATTCATAAGGCGCTTGCTCAGACATGGGTGAAGCCGGAGTATTTTGTCCCGATTGGTTCAACGGAGGAGTTTGACGTGCCAGAATCTTTAAGCGGGGTTACGATGCAAAGCAAGGAAATCCGTTATTATCCACTCGGCGAGGCGGCTGCGCACCTGATTGGTTACGTGCGCAAAGCCACCAAGGAAGATCTGGATAAGGATACGGAAGGGTATTATCGTGCCGAGGATTGGATCGGTAAAGCGGGTTTGGAGCAGTCCATGGAGAAACAGCTGCGTGGTGAACGTGGTGGTCTGATCGAAATCACCGATGAATCCGGTAACTCCCGTTCTGAGCTTATTCGTAAGGATGCTGTAGATGGACAGAATGTTCAGCTGACGATTAGCTCCAAACAGCAAAAGAAACTGTATCAGACATTATCCAGCGGAGGAGACGCAGGTGCGATGGTTCTGATGAATCCGACGGACGGCAACCTGCTGGCGTTGGTTAGTGCGCCTTCCTATAACCCGAACAAGATGGTTACAGGGCTTACTCAGGCAGAGTGGGATGCTTATTCGGCGAATGAGAAGCTTCCTTTTATCAACAGAGTCACTACCCGGTATGCACCAGGATCAACCTTCAAAGCGATTACAGCCGCAGCGGGACTGATGGAGAAGGTGACCACAGCGGACAAAACACATGATATCTCTGGCTTGCAATGGCGCAAAAATGATAGTTGGGGCGGTTACTATGTTAAGCGTGTGAAGAGTTTATCCCCGGTTAACATGGTCGATGCTCTGGTGTACTCGGACAATATTTACTTTGCCATGGAAGCGATCGAGATGGGCAGCGCCAAGTTTATTGATGGGATCCAGAAGTTTGGTTTTGGCGATAACTTTGGACTGGATGAACTGTATCTGAAGCCAAGCCAATATGCCAATGAAGCACATCTGGATCTGTCGTCTGAGGTACTACTCGCTGATACGTCCTACGGGCAAGGGGAGATGTTGATGTCCCCGATTCATCTGGCATCGTCATTTACACCTTTTATTAATGAGGGAAACTGGTGAAACCTGTTCTGATCGAGGGAAAAGAAAGCACTGAGCCTGAGGTAATCATTACTCCGGAAGCCGCAAATACGGTTAAGGATGCATTGGGAGAAGTTGTTTCCCGGCAGGGAGGTACCGCCCACTCCTTGAACTCAATTCCTGGGGGACTCGCGGGCAAGACAGGAACAGCGGAACTGAAAGCGAAGAAGGGAGAGAAGGGGCAGGAAAACGGATTTTTCGTAGTATTTGATACCGACTCTCCGACCTTCCTGTTATCCGCTGTAATTGAAGAGGTGAACGGCCGGGGCGGAAGCCACTATGTTGTGGATAAATTAAAGCCCTTTCTGGAAAAGTTGGAGATTTCGCAGTAACTCTGATTTAATATATAGCCTCGCAAGCATAATAAATAACCCGGTCACCATGTTATGGTTCTCACATGTGACCGGGCCTTTTTGTTTCATTTTATTCAATATGGAATCATTTAATTCCGAGCAGTAATCACAAGTTGGAATATCACTAATTGTATTCAATTGACAGCGTATACGCGAGGTGTTATTTTGAGGTGGAATCTATTCTATGAGTTCGAGGTGATCGATGGTGGCTATTCGTGCTAAGCAGATTTTTGTCAATTTACCTGTTCAAGATTTGAAGAAATCCGTTGAGTTTTTTACCAAGGTGGGGTTTGAGTTTGACGCCAATTTTACGGACGAGTCTGCTACTTGTATGATCATCGGGGAAAATATTTACGCCATGCTTCTGGTGGAGGAACGTTTCCAATCCTTCATCTCGAAAAAATCTCCAATGCTGCCGATACAACCGAAGTCATCGTTGCCCTGTCTGTAGATAGCCGTGAGCAGGTAGATGTGATTGTACAAGCTGCCCTTGATGCAGGAGCGAAGCCATCCAACGAACCACAAGATCACGGATTCATGTACGGATGGAGTTTTCAGGATCTGGATGATCATCTGTGGGAAGTCTCCTATATGGATCTAAGCGCTTTTCCTTCGGAGTGACAAAATGAAAATAAGTAGAGCCTTCCTATAGTTTATAGGAAGGTTTTTTTGCATCCATTTATTATTGGAAGTATGCATTCACACATCCCCATGTACATGGACATGAATAGGATAACCCGAGCTTGTTAAAAACGATCACAGGGAGATGACCATGACTCGTTCAAACGTGAAAAGTTATCGCTATCGTATTGGAAAAAAGCAATATATCGTAATCCAGATTCACCAAACCGCGAAGGGTTATGCCGATTCAGGGAATGTACTTGCAAGTAATGCAGTCAACGTGCAGATCATGAAACAGAAAGGTCGCCGTTCTTCTCGCAGACGTTAGTCTGGCAGCAAAGAAGAGAAGTAGGGAGGGGATGAATAATGAGTACACGCAGAAAGAAAGCAAAACAGGTTAACCGGGTGGACGTGGACAAAAGCCGTTTGAAATTCCAGGCACGACAGTCAGCCAAAGCTTCGGTTGGACAGGGCGGTAATGCATTTGCGATCAATGCCAACGAACTGGGCAACATCCGGGTGCGCGCAGGACAGCAGGGCTGAACAGGAGGAGATACCGCGTGTCGGTATCTCCTTTTTCGTTTATGGAAACACGCACAGAATTTATCCGGTTTACATATGGTGTATTTTACCTTTTTGCTATATGATAAGTGTCGATTCCTGTTGACACTAAGTATCGAAAGATGCCTAAAGCTGATGTACTAAAAAGTTAGAAGGTAAGTATACATACGTTTCTTTTTGATGGAGGGATTAGGATGTATTGTCACATATGTGGGACCAAAAGTAGTCCTGGGGATAGTACGTGCAGAAAGTGTAACACAAAACTGAAAGATGCAAGCTCCACAGAGGAACAGATCTGGGCGGAAACAGCCGTGGGTTTGGAAAAAGAACAGAAGAAACAGCCGAATTATTATCCCGGCAGCAACAGCCTGCACCCAGACAGAGCAACACCAGTCAAGGCCGCGCATTTAGTTGGATCATTCCACTGCTACTTGCAGCCGTGATGGGGGCTTTACTAACGTTCTACTACAAGCAGGAGATGAGTATTAATGCGGAGGTGAAAACTCTGCATCAACAGGCGGAACAAGCTGCACTAGAGGGGAAATATAAAGAGGCTCTTCAGCTGCTAGACAGCGCTCTAATGAAACGACCGAACTATGATGCACTTATACAGGATCGGCAAATTACAACGATGGCGTTCAACTTGATGAATCAGTTGGATGAGGCATCCACAAGTCTGAAGACAGGAAAGCTGTCCGCAGGAGACAAATCCATTCAGGCAGTAGCGAAAGCATTGAAAGAGCGAAAAGAGCCCGTTTTCGCCAAAGTGCTTGCCGCATTCAACAACAGAAAGGTAACGCTGGCCGTATTGAAGGTGAAAAAGGAAATCGACAGTTTGACAACAATTGAGGCACTAGCTGAGAAGCTGGATACCGTATCAAACTTGAAAGGCAAGGAAGCTGAGACGGTAGAGAAGCAAATTGTCGACAAGCTCGCAAGCATAAGTTATAAAGAGGCGGAACAGCAAGTAAAGCAAAAGAATTTCACAACTGCTTTACAAACGGTCGACCAGGGATTGTCCTATGCTCCGGAAAATGAAAAACTGACTTCGTATCGTGAACGGGTGCTCAGTGAAAAAAGGCATTTGAAAAAGCGGAAGCGGATCGCATTCAACTGGCGGAGCAACAGGCTGCAGAAGAAGATCTGAAGAATCGAACGTCGGCAGTAAGTGTCGTGAACGTTGATGCGACGCTTGATATGTACGGGGATCTTTATATTAGCGGTTCATTGATCAATAATGCAACTCGTCCGATCTCTTCCGTTACAGTTTTGATTGATATTTATGATATAGACGGTGTATACCTGGGCCAAACTTATGCAGATGTGTATCCAAGCTGGCTGGATGTAGGTGAAGAAGGGTTCTTTGAAACCTATTATTATGGTGTGTACGAGGAAGCGGAAATCTCTGTTGTGAATGCAACGTGGTATCTCGAATAGGGGGACAGGTTGGAATGGCCAAACGAACATGGAGTACGATCATATCCAGTGCTATTATCATTGCTGCTGGAGCAGGAGGCGTGTTCTGGATACACCAACATTCAGCAGATCAGTTGCAGGATGGGCCCAGACTGGCAGTTGTTGCCGCGAAGGAAACGGAAAATGCGGCAGCGACGACTGCCTCCAAGCAACCTGTGAAGAAGACACGCAAACAGATTATAGAAGAAAGCCAGAAGAAAGTGGTAACGATCGAGAGTAGCAGCGGATTGGGCTCCGGTTTTCTCTACAATGATCAGGGAGATGTCGTGACCAATGCGCATGTGGTGGAGGGGGCGAATGAAGTAACTATTCGGACCTTGAACCATGAGGAATACAAGGGGACGGTTATTGGTATTGGGGATGAAACAGACGTAGCTGTAGTCAGGGTTCCTGATTTGAAAAAATTAAGCCGTTAATCATCGCCAAATCCAAAGCTGAGACCGGAGACGAGATTCTGGCATTGGGTAGTCCACTTGGGCTAGAGAACACCGTAACAACCGGAATCATCAGTGGATTGGGGCGTAGCTTTGAAATAGCGCCTTACATCTATAGTAACCTCTATCAGATTTCTGCACCAATAACACATGGCAACAGTGGTGGACCACTCATTAGTGCGGAGACTGGTGAAGTGATCGGTATTAATTCGGCGGTCGTGGAACAGGAGGGGGAATAGGATTCAGTATCCCTATGACTAGTGTGCTCAAGCAGGTGCAGGCGTGGTCCAAAAATCCTTCTGGCACAACGTTGGTACGGACGGTTGGAGATACTCACTTGGGTTCAGCCACTAAGACATTGCAAGCAGAAGGAATTGTAACGGACTTTTATACAAGCCTTAATCTGAGTGATTATGTCACTGCTTATGCACTGCTCGGAAGCGAGTGGCAGAGTGCTACAACATATGCCAAGTTCAGAGAAGGATATCTGAATACAAGTGAAGTGACCATCAGTGAGGTGTCCTCAGTCAATAAAGGCGATGACGAGATGGAAGTGAAGGCAATGATTACAGCAAATGAACGCAAGGATGGGGAATATATACTATCGCAATATCGGGTCGAGTATCAGTTGGGTTATGAGAATGGTCAAATGAAAATATTGCATGGTAAAGGTAAAAAAGTGAAATGATTGTGGAGGAGAGTTGGCCTATGTGCCAAGTCTCCTTTTTGATTGCTTATATTCGATGTATCTGTTAAAATACAGAACGAATGTTCAGTATGTATGGGACGGAGTGAAATGGAATGAATATGAATAAAAAGCAACTTCAAACCGAGCAGACCAAGAAGAAACTTGCGGATGCTTCCAAAGCCCTTTTTGTACAAAAAGGTTATAAAGCAACGTCCATTGAGGATATTGTAGCTGCGACGGGCAGCAGCAAAGGCAATATATATTACCATTTTAAAAGTAAGGAAGGTCTGTTCCTCTATCTAATTGATGAGTGGGACCGGGAGTGGGAAGAGAGCTGGGCGGCCAAAGAACATCTGTATCGCACCTCCACGGAGAAGATTTACGGACTAGCTGAACAACTCGTCATGGATGACATGAATCACCCGCTGACGAAGGCAGCTGATGAGTTCTTCACAGGGGAAAAGAAAGAAAATGATATTGAGGAGCGGATCTCCTTAATGTTTGAGCGGCATATTCAATTTAATAAACAAATGATAGAGCAAGGCATTGAGAGCGGTGAGTTCAAAGCAGACAATGTAGATCATCTCGCGCTCATATTAGAAAGTACCATTATTGGTCTTAGCCAGATGTCACGGGGGATGGAGCCTGATCAGGCTCTTGCGTTATACCGCCAGGCCGCCAGTGTATTCTTACATGGGATTGCAAAAGATAAAGCTTAAGCAACATTTTGACAACTACGGAGGATGGAATCATGGCATTACTAACACGGAACAGGGGCGCATTGCTGCTGTTAATGTTTAATATTTTTCTTGTTTTTACGGGTATTGGTCTGGTTGTGCCGATCATGCCTGCGTATATGGATCTCCTGCAGATCACCGGATTCACGGTTGGATTGCTGGTAGCGGCATTTTCCTTCACTCAGTTTCTGTTCTCCCCGCTTGCGGGTCGATGGTCGGATACGTGGGGACGTAAAAAAATTATCGTTGGCGGTATGCTGATCTTTGCCGTATCGGAGTTTATGTTTGGTGCCGTCAATGCACCAGTCTTGCTCTTCGCTGCCCGCATGCTTGGTGGTATTGGTGCGGCGATGATCTTCCCGGCGGTTATGGCTTACACCGCAGATATTACAACAGAGGAAGAACGCGGCAAAGGTATGGGATTGATTAATGCAGCGATTACAACCGGATTTATCATCGGCCCGGGAATTGGTGGATACATCGCAGACTTTGGCATTCGAATTCCGTTCTACGCCGCAGGGGTTGCCGGGTTGCTGGCATCAATTATCACATTGATTATTTTGCCTGAATCCACGCGAAGCACAGGAGAGCAAACTAAACCTGTAGCTGGCGCAGAGAAGGTCAAAGCTCCGGGTATGGTATCCCAATTGCTCAATTCATATCGTGAACCGTACTTTTTCAGCTTGATTATCGTGTTTGTTATGGCATTTGGTCTGGCGAACTATGAGACGGTATTTTCACTATTTGTGGATCACAAATTTGGCTTCACGACCAAAGACATTGCATTCATTATTACTTTTGGTTCCATCGCGGGTGCAGTTGTACAAGTATCTCTGATCGGTTGGTTGCTCAACCGGTTTGGTGAAAAGATGGTCATTTCGGTCTGTCTGTTATTTGTAGCCGTATTTGTATTGTTGACCTTGTTTGTAAGTACGTACTGGATGATTCTCGTCGTAACGTTTATCGTCTTTCTGGGTATGGATATTTTACGTCCGGCGATCAGTACACAGATGTCCAAACTGGCACAAGAACAACAGGGCTTTGTGGCCGGACTGAACTCGGCGTATACCAGTTTGGGGAATATCGCAGGTCCAATCGTAGCTGGAGCACTGTTCGATGTGAATATTAACTATCCTTATGTTTCGGCAGCTGCCGTTCTGGCGATCTGTTTCCTGTTATCCCTGCGAGTACTCAGAGGGGCCAAAGCGGTAAAACAACCGAAGGCTGAAATGTAATTTTATAATTGGAAAAGAAAGCATCCATATCAATGCATCAACACCAAAAAGTCGACTGCACATGAAACATGTGCAGTCGACTTTTTAATAGTACGGTATTAACGAATTTCTCCATTCGTTTCAATCAGTTTTTGATACCAGTGGAAACTCTGTTTGCGGATACGTCTCAATTCCTTAATATCGAATTCCTCACGATCCACATAGATGAAGCCATAACGTTTGCTTGATCCTTGATGTGTGCTAACCAGATCGATCGCAGACCAAGGGCAGAAGCCAAATACATCCACGCCGTCCGTGATCGCCAGTTGAATCTGTTCGATATGTTTATTGAAGAATTCAATACGATATGGATCGTTAACCACGTCGCCTTCCTCCAGTTTATCAAAGGCACCCAGACCATTTTCCGTAACAATCAATGGCAGGTGATAACGGGAGTAGATTTGGCGCAGGGTAGAGCGGAAGCCCACGGGATCAATTTCCCAGCCAAACTCCGTTTTTTGCAGATTGGGATTCACAGATCCTCTATATGCGCCCGGTTCACCTACGATTTCATGCTGGTCTCCTGTATGGGAGAAGTCATTACCATCGTTCAGACTTTCACCAACCGTCTGGGAAGTGTAGTAGTTAAACGCAATAAAGTCAGGGTTTCCTTGAGCCAGGATGTCCATATCTCCGTCTTCAATGACAGGCGTATATCCTTTCTCTTCGAGATAACTCCAGGCAATATGATTATAACGTCCGTATACGGCCATATCGAGATAGAGCCAGTTACGAATGGCAGCATAGTTATCAGCCGCGAGTGTGTCTTCAGGTTTGGAGCTCGCCGGGTAAATTACACCGATATTAGGAGCTGGGCCAATCTTGGCTTCAGGTAGCATTTCATGACACAGGACCATAGCTTTAGCTTGAGCAACCAGCATGTGGTGATTTTGCTGA
Organism: Paenibacillus sp. OVF10; assembly: GCA_022836915.1. GTDB lineage: Bacteria > Bacillota > Bacilli > Paenibacillales > Paenibacillaceae > Paenibacillus. The sequence goes on from CP094668.1 coordinate 1,620,508, forward strand.
TACAGTGTTTTTGCGGATCAACTAGCGTTGTATCCAGTGTGCCCAGAGAGCCAGGATGCAGGATTAGCATATTTTGTTCGTTGATGGTCAACCAATATTTGACCCGATCTCCGTAGTTCTCATAAAGAGTCTTGGCATATTGTTCAAAAGCATCAATCGTTGCACGGTTGGACCAGCCACCTTTTTCTTCAAGTGCATAAGGAAGATCGAAGTGGTACATGGTTACAATAGGCTCAATACCGTATTTAATTAATTCATTAATGAGGGAATCGTAAAAGGCGAGACCCTTCGGATTCACTTCACCCGCTCCTTGCGGATAGATGCGTGTCCATGCGATGGAGAAGCGGTAGGCTTTAAAGCCCATTTCGGCGAGCAACGCCACATCTTCTTTGTACATATGATAGTGATCACTGGTTACCTTGAAGTCGGTTACGCCTTCCACATGATTGCCCATGTCGATGACAGAAGGACCTTTGCCATCTTCATTCCAGGCTCCCTCGATCTGATAGGCAGAGGTTGAACCTCCCCAGAAGAAATCTTTAGGAAATGGTTTCAGTTGAGTATGTTTCATGGTTAGTTCCTCCTAAGTTGAATTCATAATATATAAGTTGGGTCAGACAACGAGAGTCAGCAGGACATCATTTTTCTGTACCTGTTCCTGAGTTGTTTCGAACACATCTACTTCTTGCTGCGTTAGGGTCACAATGACAGGTGTTACGGTTTCGTATCCTGCTTCCTTGATCTTATCGATGTCGAACTGGATCAACAGATCGCCCTGTCTGACGATATCTCCTTCCTGAACGACAGGAGAGAAATGTTTTCCCTTCAGCGCTACTGTGTTGATGCCAACATGAATCAGAATTTCTGTTCCTGCGTTTGTTGTTAACCCGATGGCATGTCCAGTCGGGAAGAGGAAGTGATAACACCATCCACCGGAGCGACAACTTCACCAATCTCAGGGACAATCGCCAATCCTTTGCCCATAGCACCAGTCGAAAAAGCTGGGTCGTTAATGGTACTCAGTGCTACGGCTTTACCTGTAAGTGGGCTATATATTTGTTCCTTTTTGATTTCAGTTGTTTTGGTCTCAGATACAACAGGAAGTTCTGCTGGTGTACTTTCAGTCGATGTGTTGGAGACGGATTCGTTTTTAACGGAATCTGTGTCTTTGGTTTTGCTTTCATAACCAAACATCACGGTTAATACGGCTGCTACAGCAAAGGAGCACGCGATCGCAATCACGTAAACAACCGTTGGTGTATAGACAGGAATGGCAAATATATTGTGGAACACATAAGCAGTCATTTTAACACCAAAGTGACCATTAATGGCACCGCCGATCGCACCCGCGATGACCACGATAGGAATCACACGTTTATAACGCAGGATCAGGCCGTATACGATTGGTTCAGTGACACCTGCAAGTAAACCGGTAAGGCTGGTCGAGCCAGCAAGGGTTCGCAGGGTTTTGTTCTTTTTGGCTTTCAGGAAAATACCGAACGCTACACCGATTTGTGCAAATACGGCTGCAGCAGCCATGGCTTCGATCGGGTCGCCGCCAACCCCGATATTCTGAATCGTGATTGGAGTAAAGCCCCAGTGGAGTCCGAATACAACCATGAAGGTCATGAATCCACCCAGTACAACCCCTGATAATATACCGCTGACGCCAATGAGCCAAGTTACGCCGGAGGAGATCCAGTCACCTACCGTAGTACCGAACGGTCCGAAGGCCATAGCGGATAGAGGAACCATAATCATCAAAGCAATCATCGGTACAAGGAACAATTGCAGGTCTTTCAAAATGATTTTCTTAAGTAACTTATCCAGAACAGCGTAGATGCTAATTGATATGAAGATTGGGAATACGCTGGCTGAATAATTCATCATGACAACCGGTATGCCCAGGAACGATACATCTGAGCCTTTATCCATCAGTCCGGTGAAGTTCGGCTCCATCAGAGCGGCACCAATTACACCAGCTACATAAGGATTGGCTTTCAGCTTCATACCCAGTGTGATGCCGAGGAAAATGGGCAAGAAATAAAATACAGCGTTGCCGGCAGCGGACAAAATCAAGTATGTGTCACTTGTATCAGACATCCACCCAAGCATCGTCAAGACAGTCAGCAAAGCTTTTAGCATACCTGATCCTGCCATAGCCGGGATTAACGGCGAGAAACTTCCCGATATAATTTCAAAAACTTTGGATAATAGCGAGGTTTTTTCTCCTGTGGACTCAGCCGATGAGGAGGAATCTCCTCCGAAATCCCGGTTTTTCATGATCTCCGCATATACATGAGCCACGTTACTACCGATGACCACCTGGAACTGGCCGCCGCTTTCGACAACGGTAATAATACCATCGTGTTTTTCAAGCGTTTCGCGTTCGGCCTTTTTCGAATCTTTCAGGTCGAATCTCAGCCGGGTCGCACAGTGGACAAGACCATTGATATTGGCTTCTCCGCCGACGAGACGAACGATGTCATCCCCCATTTTTTTATGATCCATGTTCATTCTCCTTTGTTGTTAAGATTGCCTGAAAACAAAAAAATACCTAAACGAATGGCTATGATCATCCGGAAAGATGACCTGTTGCCAATCATTTAGGTATCGCCTGCTTGAGCAGTAACAATCCTTGTCGTTAAGTTGTGAGACCTACTATATCTGACGCCGAAATCGTTTGCAAGCTTTTTTATTCCACGTCAAGCAAATCGTTACGGGAAGTGACACGTTGAATATGGATTGTCAAATACACCTTTTCATCAATGGACATGGCACTTTCAAACTTGTCTTCAAGGTACTGATTGATCCGTTGTGTGCACTCAAAAGCCTTGCTATATTTGTCCTTCACCTGCTCATACAGAAAGTTATCTCCTGAAGCAAATTGCTCCTGTTCATTACTCAACATTCTCTGCACAAAGTATTGCAGATGGGTAATAAACCGGGAATAGTTAAATGAATTTTCATCCAGGGCGATGTGGTAATGGTTGGTCACAATGTTGAAGATATCATCAATTACTTCAGTGATTTCAACGGTTTGTTTCATGCCTTGAGCATCTTGACGAGCGTTAACAAAATGCATCGCAATAAAGCTGGCCTCATGTTCATCCATCTGGATGCCGAATTGTTCCTGGATCAGCTCCACAGCGTTCATGCCAATCCCAAATTCCTTTTTGTAAAACTTCTTGATCTGCCACAAAAGGGAATTTTTCAGCCCGACGGATTTACGGTACCGGGTAATGGCAAACTGAATATGATCGATCAATGAAATATAGATATTATCACTAAAAATATCGCCCATTTCCTGTTTGGCATGGCCTACAATTTCGTCCGCTAACTTCAAATATTCAACCGACGTTTCCCCAATCAGATCAATGAGTTTTTGCGGTATTTTATCCGATTTCAGCACAAAGGTTTTTTCGATTTTATCCTCATCCACGGGCTGTCCATTTTTCTTTTTGAAGCCAAGACCGTTGCCAATGACAACAAATTCGTGACCAACCTGGTTCTCAGCCCGGATGACATTGTTGTTAAAAATCTGACGGATGATCATATATGTGTTTCACCTCAATTGGTCGTAATAATAACAAAAAACCCAAACTAAGGCTTAAATAGACAGCCTTGGTTTGGGTATCGCCTGCTTACCAGTAACAATCCCGAAGAAGACGCAGCTTCCTCTTTCAATTATGTCCACTATACCGCTTTCATAACAGAATAACAATACAATGATTTATGGAAATGGACGTAAAGACGTGGATTTTTGGTATAATAAGAAATGCTGGAAGTGAATTAGATGGGCTGGGTTGCATGATAAGTTACCGAGGACGGTCATTTTTAAGCATATACAGGATTATTGGAGTGATAACATGAGCAATGCAAAAGGAAAAGGCGGCACCGGCCGTGGTACGGGTAAAAAAGGCTGGAACCGTTGGCAAGCCGCTGCTAACCGGGCGAAAAGTGCCCCGAAGCCTTATAAAAGTAAAGGCACAAAGAAGAAGGACGATACCGAAACTTCAAGTGGCAAGCCCGAGTAAGTATGGCTTGACGATGCCAGAGGAGAGAGCTGCCTGACTAACGGGTGGGTCTCTTTTTGCTTGAAAAGATAAAAAATTAAATTGACAGTATTGTAGATATGGTAATAATATAGAGCTTACGCAAATTAGATGGTAGTGCTACTATATAGAGAAAGGAGCACCAGCATGCCTGTTAATATGGATGAAAATCCACTTGGACTGATTCTGTCACGGACGTATCTGGCATACAAAAAAACAACAACCAGAAATCTGAGCGAACAGGATATTACGCCGGAACAATTTGCAGTCTTGAATGAATTGAGCAAGGCTGGAAGCCATATATCACAGAAAAAACTGGCTGAATTAACAGTGCGGGACCAGACAACGGTAGGCAAAATTATAGACAAGTTGATTCGCAAAGGTCTGGTGACAAGAGAAGAAGATCCACAGGACCGCAGAGCGGTTTTACTTTGTTTGACGGCGGAAGGACTGGAAATGAATAACGTTCTGACACCAAAGGCAAAACAGCAAGAGCAAGAGGCACTCGCCGAATGTTCCCCTGAAGAGCTTGAAGCATTCATGAATGTGATGAATCGCATCTACGAAAAGATGAAATAAATTTTTTTGGGCAAATATGTGCACGTGCATATATGTGTAGTGCAATTATTTTAATTTTAACTAACGGGAGTCGTGAACGAATGAAAAGCTTCAAAGATTTTCTTAAAGTGCCACAGACAAAAATAGGGTTGGTTTTTGCATTGATTGTTCCGCTGCTATTTGTTGTGATCTGGATGACGGGTTATCATCAAGCCACGGAGAGAGTGGATCAACTTCAAGTTGCTCTGGTGAACGAAGACGGGACACAGGGAACAGAGGTGCAGAAGCAGATTGAAACGCTCGCGCCTTTCCATGTCAATGTACTGGGTTCTGCCGAGGAAGCTGAGCAACAGATGAATGCAGGTAACTATGCGATGGTTATTGTAATTCCGGAAGGATTCACTGACCAGATTGAAGGAGGTACAGAGGCGAGCTTGTCCTTTTATATCAATCAGGGAAATGCTGATGTAGCCAAATCGATTGTGGAACACGCGGCGACTGGAATGACCGAACAAATGGGCCAAGGGATTCTGGAATCCAAGGTTCAAGTGACACTCAATGACGATAGTACAAACAGCGATGAACTGAGTACAGCTATTGGACAAGCGATGGCGAAGATGAATGAAGGGCCTGTGAAGGCTGAAATTAATAAAACGAACAGCGTGAGTGATTTTGCAACATCGATGCTGCCCATGATTCTGGGTTTTATCACCTACATTGCTTCGATGACCATGAATATTCAGTTCAATATTACGTCGAATATTATGAAGCGTACCCATTCCAAATGGGAAATCTTCTGGGGACGGCAATTGCTGTTATTGTGTATAGCTGTGATCGTTCCCCTAATTGTGGATACATTAGCTCTTCAGTTTACGGATGTTGCGAGCTCTTTCGGCGCTTTATATCTGTATCATGTGCTGGTGAGTCTGGCTTGTATCTGTTTTACACAAATGAGTTTTGCCCTGTTTGGCAATGCAGGCCCTCTATTTAATGTAGCGATGGTTCCACTCCAGTTGATGACTGCAGGAAATATCATTCCAGCCGAGATGCTGGCGCCATTCTACCGTTATATCGGAAACTTTCTGCCCGCTTCCAATGGGGTACAGGGATTTATGCGTTTGATCTATAGTGGAGAAGCAGTGGGGGGATACATGGTTCATCTTCTGTTGATCTCGATTATTACGTGGGGAATTACGTTGCTGCGAGTTGGCATGCAAAAAGCAGGTAATGGACAAATGACGATGACGCCTCCAGCATCAGCACAGGCACAACATTAAGAGTTTCCTTCTATATATAATGTAATAACACCCAAGAAAGTGGTTCACGTATAGCGATATGCGTGCATCACTTTTTTGTTTATCTTCTATAGTAGTTCTACTTATACTCGTGGTAACTTACAGAGCACCCCGGTAATCTTGAAAGACGTTGATAAAAGGACAACCTAAATTGAGCATATTAATGAAGCTGAATTATATGAGAGGAGATGTAGGCTAATAAGTTTAAAATCAATTAGACATGTATGGCGATGTATGAATAGAAAGAGTGTAGTTTAAGCTATAAAAACTTTACACTGGGATAGAGGAGAGCTACACAGTAAAGGTAGTTGATTTGTAGTAAATGAATTTTATTAAATTAAGTATTGTAATTAATATCTATACGTGATATATTATTAGTCCGGCCAAGAAAACACGGTTTACACGGTGCGGCAAGCAAAGTAAATAAGCTTCGAAAGAAACTTGAAAAAAGAGCTTGCAAAGTTGGTTCGGACATGATATTATATAAGAGTTGCTGAAGAGAACGACATTCGGTAACGAAATAAGTTTGATCTTTGAAAACTGAACAACGAGTGAGTAAACATTCTGCTTGCAGAATGAACGCGAAAGTTTGAAACAAGCCTTGGCTTGAATCGACTGGAGCACAAATGAGATTTTTAATCTCGTCAGATTCAAAATGAGCTTATCGCTCTTTTCAATACTTTATTGGAGAGTTTGATCCTGGCTCAGGACGAACGCTGGCGGCATGCCTAATACATGCAAGTCGAGCGGACTTGAAGAGAAGCTTGCTTCTCTGATGGTTAGCGGCGGACGGGTGAGTAACACGTAGGCAACCTGCCCTCAAGTTTGGGACAACTACCGGAAACGGTAGCTAATACCGAATAATTGTTTTCTTCGCCTGAAGGAAACTGGAAAGACGGAGCAATCTGTCACTTGGGGATGGGCCTGCGGCGCATTAGCTAGTTGGTGGGGTAACGGCTCACCAAGGCGACGATGCGTAGCCGACCTGAGAGGGTGATCGGCCACACTGGGACTGAGACACGGCCCAGACTCCTACGGGAGGCAGCAGTAGGGAATCTTCCGCAATGGGCGAAAGCCTGACGGAGCAATGCCGCGTGAGTGATGAAGGTTTTCGGATCGTAAAGCTCTGTTGCCAGGGAAGAACGCTTGGGAGAGTAACTGCTCTCAAGGTGACGGTACCTGAGAAGAAAGCCCCGGCTAACTACGTGCCAGCAGCCGCGGTAATACGTAGGGGGCAAGCGTTGTCCGGAATTATTGGGCGTAAAGCGCGCGCAGGCGGTCATTTAAGTCTGGTGTTTAATCCCGGGGCTCAACCCCGGATCGCACTGGAAACTGGGTGACTTGAGTGCAGAAGAGGAGAGTGGAATTCCACGTGTAGCGGTGAAATGCGTAGATATGTGGAGGAACACCAGTGGCGAAGGCGACTCTCTGGGCTGTAACTGACGCTGAGGCGCGAAAGCGTGGGGAGCAAACAGGATTAGATACCCTGGTAGTCCACGCCGTAAACGATGAGTGCTAGGTGTTAGGGGTTTCGATACCCTTGGTGCCGAAGTTAACACATTAAGCACTCCGCCTGGGGAGTACGGTCGCAAGACTGAAACTCAAAGGAATTGACGGGGACCCGCACAAGCAGTGGAGTATGTGGTTTAATTCGAAGCAACGCGAAGAACCTTACCAGGTCTTGACATCCCTCTGACCGGTACAGAGATGTACCTTTCCTTCGGGACAGAGGAGACAGGTGGTGCATGGTTGTCGTCAGCTCGTGTCGTGAGATGTTGGGTTAAGTCCCGCAACGAGCGCAACCCTTATATTTAGTTGCCAGCACTTCGGGTGGGCACTCTAGATAGACTGCCGGTGACAAACCGGAGGAAGGTGGGGATGACGTCAAATCATCATGCCCCTTATGACCTGGGCTACACACGTACTACAATGGCCGGTACAACGGGCTGCGAAATCGCGAGATGGAGCCAATCCCAACAAAGCCGGTCTCAGTTCGGATTGCAGGCTGCAACTCGCCTGCATGAAGTCGGAATTGCTAGTAATCGCGGATCAGCATGCCGCGGTGAATACGTTCCCGGGTCTTGTACACACCGCCCGTCACACCACGAGAGTTTATAACACCCGAAGTCGGTGGGGTAACCGCAAGGAGCCAGCCGCCGAAGGTGGGATAGATGATTGGGGTGAAGTCGTAACAAGGTAGCCGTATCGGAAGGTGCGGCTGGATCACCTCCTTTCTATGGAGAATCGTTTCCTGCAACGGAAACATTCAAATATGCAGCTCAGCTGCAAAACACTCACTCGTTGCTCAGTTTTGAGAGCTCAAACTCTCAAACAGCTTGCTTTTGCATGGAGCTTGTTCTTTGAAAACTAGATATCGAAACGAAACAAACGCGAATTAGAACATTCCTTTAAGCTGATCTTGTGTAAACAAGTGAAGTGTTTTTATAAGGTAGATTGCACGTACGATGGTATCGAGTGGGAGCGACTTTTGGCTTTGCGCAAGCAAAACAAGGGAAGCGAGCAGTCGAAACCGGAGCACGAGGTTAAGCTACTAAGAGCACACGGAGGATGCCTAGGCGCTAGGAGCCGATGAAGGACGTGGCGAACAACGAAACTGCCTCGGGGAGCTGTAAGCAAGCTTTGATCCGGGGTGTCCGAATGGGGAAACCCAGCTGGGGTAATTTCCAGTTACTCACAACTGAATACATAGGTTGTGTAGAGGCATACCAGGGGAACTGAAACATCTAAGTACCCTGAGGAAGAGAAAACAATAGTGATTCCGTCAGTAGCGGCGAGCGAACGCGGAGAAGCCCAAACCAGAGAGCTTGCTCTTTGGGGTTGTGGGACGTCTCACATGGAGTTACAAAGGAACCGGTTAAGCGAAGAGGTCTGGAAAGGCCCGCCAAAGAAGGTAAAAGCCCTGTAGTTGAAAGTCTGTTCCCTCCGAGACGGATCCCGAGTAGTGCGGGGCACGTGAAACCCCGTATGAATCCGGCAGGACCATCTGCCAAGGCTAAATACTTCCTAGCGACCGATAGTGAAGCAGTACCGTGAGGGAAAGGTGAAAAGCACCCCGGAAGGGGAGTGAAATAGAACCTGAAACCGTGTGCTTACAAAAAGTCAGAGCCCGTTTTAGGGGTGATGGCGTGCCTTTTGTAGAATGAACCGGCGAGTTACGTTCCCGTGCAAGGTTAAGGTGAAGAGCCGGAGCCGCAGCGAAAGCGAGTCTGAATAGGGCGACATAGTACGTGGACGTAGACCCGAAACCGGGTGATCTACCCCTGTCCAGGGTGAAGGTGCGGTAACACGCACTGGAGGCCCGAACCCACGCATGTTGAAAAATGCGGGGATGAGGTGGGGGTAGCGGAGAAATTCCAATCGAACTCGGAGATAGCTGGTTCTCCCCGAAATAGCTTTAGGGCTAGCCTCGGAAAACAGAGTCGTGGAGGTAGAGCACTGATTGGGTGCGGGGCCCGCAAGGGTTACCAAGCTCAGTCAAACTCCGAATGCCATAGACTTACTTCCGGGAGTCAGACAGTGAGTGCTAAGATCCATTGTCAAAAGGGAAACAGCCCAGACCATCAGCTAAGGTCCCCAAGTGTGTGTTAAGTGGGAAAGGATGTGGAGTTGCACAGACAACCAGGATGTTGGCTTAGAAGCAGCCACCATTGAAAGAGTGCGTAATAGCTCACTGGTCGAGTGACTCTGCGCCGAAAATGTAACGGGGCTAAACACACCACCGAAGCTATGGCTTGATGCTTTGCATCAGGGGTAGGGGAGCGTTGTATAAGGGTTGAAGGTGTACCGTAAGGAGCGCTGGACATTATACAAGTGAGAATGCCGGTATGAGTAACGAAAAGATCAGTGAGAATCTGATCCGCCGAAAGCCTAAGGGTTCCTGAGGAAGGCTCGTCCGCTCAGGGTAAGTCGGGACCTAAGGCGAGGCCGAAAGGCGTAGTCGAAGGACAACAGGTCGAAATTCCTGTACCACCGTAAGCCGTTATGAGCAATGGGGGACGCAGTAGGGTAGTGACGCGGACTGATGGATGTCCGTCTAAGCAGTAAGGCTGATGTGTAGGCAAATCCGCACATTGTAAGGCTGAGCTGTGATGGGGAGCGAAAATTGTAGTAGCGAAGGTCATGATCTCACACTGCCAAGAAAAGCCTCTAGCCAGGTGAAGGTGCCCGTACCGCAAACCGACACAGGTAGGCGAGAAGAGTATTCTAAGGCGCGCGGAAGAACTCTCGTTAAGGAACTCGGCAAAATGACCCCGTAACTTCGGGAGAAGGGGTGCCCCGGTAGTGTGAATAGCACGAGGGGGCCGCAGTGAAAAGGCCCAAGCGACTGTTTAGCAAAAACACAGGTCTGTGCGAAGCCGTAAGGCGAAGTATACGGGCTGACGCCTGCCCGGTGCTGGAAGGTTAAGGGGAGTGGTTAGGGAGCAATCCCGAAGCTGTGAACCGAAGCCCCAGTAAACGGCGGCCGTAACTATAACGGTCCTAAGGTAGCGAAATTCCTTGTCAGGTAAATTCTGACCCGCACGAATGGCGTAACGACTTGGGCGCTGTCTCAACGAGAGATCCGGTGAAATTTTAATACCTGTGAAGATGCAGGTTACCCGCGACAAGACGGAAAGACCCCATGGAGCTTTACTGCAGCTTGATATTGAATTTGGGTACGATCTGTACAGGATAGGTGGGAGCCTTTGAAGTGGGAGCGCAAGCTTCCATGGAGGCAACGTTGGGATACCACCCTGATCGTATCTAGGTTCTAACCTGGTACCGTAATCCGGTGCGGGGACAGTGTCAGGTGGGCAGTTTGACTGGGGCGGTCGCCTCCTAAAGAGTAACGGAGGCGCCCAAAGGTTCCCTCAGAATGGTTGGAAATCATTCGAAGAGTGCAAAGGCATAAGGGAGCTTGACTGCGAGACCTACAAGTCGAGCAGGGACGAAAGTCGGGCTTAGTGATCCGGTGGTACCGCATGGAAGGGCCATCGCTCAACGGATAAAAGCTACCCTGGGGATAACAGGCTTATCTCCCCCAAGAGTCCACATCGACGGGGAGGTTTGGCACCTCGATGTCGGCTCATCGCATCCTGGGGCTGAAGTAGGTCCCAAGGGTTGGGCTGTTCGCCCATTAAAGCGGTACGCGAGCTGGGTTCAGAACGTCGTGAGACAGTTCGGTCCCTATCTGTCGTGGGCGTAGGAAATTTGAGAGGAGCTGTCCTTAGTACGAGAGGACCGGGATGGACGTACCGCTGGTGTACCAGTTGTTCCGCCAGGAGCACCGCTGGGTAGCTATGTACGGACGGGATAAACGCTGAAAGCATCTAAGCGTGAAGCCCCCTCAAGATGAGATTTCCCAGTATGTAAGACCCCTTGAAGACGACGAGGTAGATAGGCTGGGGGTGGAAGTGCAGCAATGCATGGAGCTGACCAGTACTAATCGGTCGAGGGCTTATCCAATAGCAAGTTCTAAATCGCATGTTTCGTTTCGAATCTAGTTTTCAGAGAACAACACTCTGAAATGTAAGCTACGCGTTTGGTGGCGATGGCGGAGGGGTTCCACACGTACCCATCCCGAACACGACCGTTAAGCCCTCTAGCGCCGATGGTACTTGGACCGCAGGGTCCTGGGAGAGTAGGACGCCGCCAAGCAATAGAAGACACACTTGATGATATCGAGTGTGTTTTTTTATTTTATTGTAATTCATAAGTTCCGATTTGACTTGTTATATACATAAAATACTGGCGTTCCAATCCTTAAAGCTGTGATACAATAGGTGAGGTCTATATAGAAAACGGAAACACGCATAAGTACGAGGAGGAACAGTGAACACGATGAAATCAGCCCCGTTTATTGCCGTGGAAGGTCCGATCGGAGCGGGGAAAACAACGCTGGCAACGATGCTTTCCCATGAATTGAATCTTCCGTTAGTTAAAGAAATCGTAGAAGAGAATCCATTTCTGGCTTCCTTTTATCAGGATATCGACGAGTGGAGTTTCCAATTGGAAATGTTCTTCCTGTGTAATCGGTTTAAACAATTGGAAGACACGGGTGCTCATTATGTAGAGCAGAATACCCCAGTCATTTCGGACTACCATATTTATAAAAATATGATTTTTGCCGATCGTACCTTAAAGGGAACGAAGCGGGATAAATATCGTCAAATCTATCATCTGTTAACAGATGATCTGCCAAAGCCCAATCTGGTGCTCTATATTGAAGCTGAACTCGATACGTTGATGTACCGCATTAACAAGCGTGGACGCTCATTTGAGCAGGATATGGACCCGGCATATATGGAACAACTCATTGCTGATTACAAAACAGGCATGGACTATCTGGCAAATAGCTCAAATCCGCCAGTAATCATTAAGGTCAATGCAGAGCAACTCGACTTTGTGGAACATCCTGAACACTTCAGGCAAATTGTTAATCACGTAAAGGAGTATATCATATGAATAACTATGGCATTCCAACGAATGCATTAATTACGGTAGCAGGTACGGTTGGAGTGGGTAAATCCACGTTAACGGCTGCGCTTGCACAGCGTTTGAATTTCAAGACTTCTCTGGAACAAGTTGATCATAATCCATATTTGGAGAAGTTCTATCATGACTTCGAGCGTTGGAGCTTCCATCTGCAGATTTATTTCCTGGCAGAGCGCTTCAAGGAACAGAAAAAGATTTTTGAACTGGGTGGGGGATTCGTACAGGATCGTTCCATCTATGAAGATACGGGCATTTTTGCACAAATGCATGCAGATCAAGGAACCATGTCTGCTACAGATTTTGAGACATACAGCAGTTTGTTTGAAGCGATGGTAATGACACCGTATTTCCCACATCCAGACGTGCTAATTTATTTGGAAGGCAGTCTGCCTTCGATTTTAAACCGAATTACGGAACGCGGACGCGAGATGGAGATTCAGACGGATCGTTCGTACTGGGAGCATATGCACGAGCGCTATTCCGTGTGGATTGATCAGTTTACGGCTTGCCCTGTGCTGCGTCTGAACATTGATGAGTATGATGTGCATGATCCGGCATCGGTGGATGCCATTTTGGCACAGATTGCAGCTGTCATTCAGCCTTCCAAGGAAGTACAAAGGTAAGATAGAGCGAGCTTTCCGATGTAGTTTTCTGGGTTACGTTGGTTATATCTATGATACAGATATAGACAACATCCCTTCTACGGCTATTATGCTGTTGGAGGGATGTTTTTTTATATCCCAAGGGAATGATTATGAGTTGTTTGTGGACAGAACTAAAATGATATTCGAGCGAATAAGGAAATGGATGCTTAATATATCTTTTATGTTATATAAATATATTTGCTCACCAAAAGTAGAAAAATGTTGAATAATAGGTCTTTTTGTGGTTTCATAGGAAAGGTGAATTCTGGAAAAGAAGCATATGCATGACTCAGGAGGAAAGACAACGTGGAAGAGAAACAAGGAGTTAAAATCGGTATGCCCATCATTGGTGGCTTAATTGCAGCCATTCTGGGAGGCATCGTATGGGCAGCTATTGCTGCAATGACCGAGTATGAGGTGGGATTAATTGCGATTTTGATTGGAGCGCTCACGGGCTACGCAGTTGTGTTGTTCTCCAATAAACGAATTGCGACGGTACATAAGATTATTGCTGTACTGTTTGCGCTCGTCGGCATTTTGTTGGGGAAATATCTGACGGTGGTTTATTTTACTTCGGAACTGTTTGGTGATGTAAGCGTGATGGAACTTGTGTTTGATAGCGAGATGATCAGTGCGTTTGTAGAAACCTTCCAGGACTATTTCAGTCAACCGATTGATTTGTTATTCATTGTGCTTGCGATTGTGTCTGCATGGCAGATTCCTGGCCGGATGGCGAGAACCAGTCTAGCTACGGATGCATCTTCATCGGATCACGCGCCAAGAGCTTAATCGGATAGACGGTAGACGCTTGGCAGCAAAATGAAGAACGTTTGACAGAAGAAACTTCATGCTCATCATCCTAAGCACTTGTGAAAAGGTTATATCGAAGGACTGGGAGCAGAAGAAAAACGTAGTAAAGAGCATCTGCTTTAAAAGATATTTTTAAAGGACTCAGAGTGAGCAGCAGTTAGGCATGTTCACATTGCGGCTGAGTTACTTGGATACATAAAAGGGACGATACGCCTGAGGGTGTACGTCCCTTTTGTGTATCCACCAGGTAGGAGGTGGGATATTGCTCATAACTGATGTAATAACTCGGATCGATTTAAATTGTATACTTAGGTAACCCTAGTAAATATCCAGCATGTTCATAAGGTTAATTACAAGAATGATATGGTCACCCCAGGAGGTAGGTTCAAATATCCGAATGGCCATTTACAGCTATAAAGCTGATGATGAGAGATTACTTTTACCACTAGAGGACAGAGCTCTAAGTTCCAGATTATCGTTTAAAGCGCATATCTTACGGCAATGAGAGTTAAATAATACTGTATGTGGTTGAAGACAGGGCTATATTATTTGTTTTGGTCAGCAAATACAGCCATAGCATCTCTCATAAATACTGCCAAACCATCGCCAAACTGATCAATATTACGCGTGAAGCGTTCATCGTCTACGTACATCTGACCAAGTCCTCTAAAGGCCTCAGGTGAGTAGCTTCCCATTTGGTTTAGACAGGTGTACCATTCTTGAATACCGGCCTGTGCCTCGGCAGATGCTGGTTCTGTGTGACGAAGTGAAGCCAGATGTTTGTAGATTTCGTTCATTTGATCGGATAGAGCCTTCTGATCTGTGGTTGATTTACTGTGCAGCTTCTGATTTGCGAGATCGACGGCATGGTCTCCCCAACGTTCCCGCGCTTCTTGTTCATACGGATTCTGGCTAAAATCAAACCCTTCGAATTGTTCTTTGGCTGTCATTTTAATTTCTCCTCTCACGTGTAAAACCGTTCTATCAATGGTAGCAATCATCTGGTCCAAGCGTTGGCGCTTCTCCAGTAGTATAAGTCGATGCATTTTAAGTGCTTCTTCCGGATTGAAGGAGGGGTTGGTTATAATGTTTTTGATCTCCTTCAGAGAGAAGTCGAGTTCTTTGAAAAACAATATCTGCTGCAACCGTTCCAGGTTGGCATCTGAATATAATCGATACCCGGCAGAAGTCACTTCGTCCGGGGTTAATAGTCCGATCTCATCATAATGATGCAGTGTGCGCACACTGATCGAGGCAAGTTCGGCAACTTCTTTTACCTTCATGGCCATGTGTTAAACCTCCTTACAACACCGATTGTATAGTGTCACGTTACGTGAGAGTCAACCGTTGAAAATGAAAAAACAAGATGCGAGCATGGAAGCTGCATCTTGATCATGGATTGGTGAATAGATGTGACTGGATATGACTAAATTATTGTATCATTCAGTCACTGTAGGGGAGCGGACGCGCTTCTAAGTCGAAGACATAGACTGCCGCGCCGCAGGGGATTGTGCGCGCCTCCTCTGTTATGGAAAGGAGAGCGAGCGGTTGTGTGCTGCACCATGTATTCGGTGCAGCCCACGGGGCAGGGAGAGCAGGGCTACGCCTGCATCCCACGCACTGCGGCAGCGAACTGCGCAGCCGCTGCGCGCACATCGGCCGCGCCCGCGATGGCGGAGATGACGGCTACGCCGTCGGCTCCAGCCGCCATCACGGCGGCCGTGGTATCGGGCGTAATGCCGCCGATACCCACAATCGGAACTGCGATGCCTGCGGCGCGCAGTTCCGCCACCCTGCGGGGCCCAGCACAGCGTGGGCATCCGCTTTGGAGCGCGTCGGGTACATGGGCCCGACGCCAAGATAGTCGGCGCCCGCCTGCACGGCACGGCGCGCCTCTTCCACAGAGTGGGCGGATACGCCAAGCATCCGCCCATCTCCAATGCGGGCGCGTACTAGCGCCGCGTCCGCATCATCTTGGCCGACATGCACGCCGTCGGCCTCCACCGCTACAGCCAGCTCCACATCATCGTTCACGATGAACGGGACCCCGTGCTGGCTGCACACCTCGCGAAGCCGCATCGCTAGCGTTATGCGAGCTTCGTGAGCCAGGGCGCCAGTTCCCTTTTCACGGAACTGGAACAGCGTAATGCCGCCAGCAATGGCCTGGCGCAGCACTTCCACAGGGTCTTGCGTTGTATTAACGCTGCCCAACACCAAATACACCTGCATCGCGCGTTGTACCGCTTCTGCATCCCAAGGGCGCATCACTGCTCACCCCGCTGTCTGCGCTGATACGCAAAATGATTTGTCGGCCCATGTCCGGCCCCAATCCCCAGCTCATCTTCGATGGCTGCCTGAATGAATGCTCGCGCGGTCGTAACGGCAGCCAGAACAGGTGAACCCTTGGCTAACTCTGCGGTGATGGCAGCAGAGTATGTACACCCTGTTCCGTGTGTATGACGTGTTACCACACGAACATTCTCCAGATAATGAAAAGACTGCCCATCGTAGAGCACATCCACGATCATGCCACTTCCTTCATCATGACCACCTTTGACCAAAGCATACGTTGAGCCCATCTGTACAATCTGTCTTGCGGCTTCTTCCCGCTGATTCAGATTCGTGATAGACATCTCGGTAAGCAATTCCGCTTCCGGAATATTAGGTGTTGTGATCAGGGCATGGGGCAACAGCTCCGTAACCAACGCCTGTACAGCTTCCTGCTGGAGAAGGGGGCGCCACCTTTGGCGACCATCACAGGATCGATGACCAGATTTGACCAACGGTAATGCTGCCATTTCTCAGCCACTAGACGAATAATCTCGGCACTATATAACATGCCGGTCTTCGTTGCGGTTGGTTGAAAGTCTTCGCCGGTCGAGTCCAATTGCTGGGCAATGCCATCGTAAGGGATGGGAAAAACGCCCTGCACACCTGTTGTATTTTGGGCAGCAATAGCGGTAATAACGGTCATGCCGTATACGCCAAGCTCCTGGAACGTTTTCAGATCGGCCTGAATTCCTGCGCCGCCCCCGTTATCAGAACCTGCAATGGTTAGCGCTTGAGCAATGCTCATAGTGCACCTCCACGGATCTGACGGATGTGTGCGCGTTCTGCCAAGAGGTCTGGTGTTACTTGTGCCAGTTGGTTCAACAATTCAATCTGAAAGCTGCCCGGCCCCTGATGAGCTGTCCGCTCTGCCGCCAGTTCAGCTGCTATACCATAAAACGCAAGCGCTTCAACAACACTGCCTAGAAGATCGGCTCCTGATTCCGCTATGGCTGTAAAAGCACCAATCACCGAACTTAGCAGACAACCTGCACCCGTGACCTGAGTGAGCAGGGCATGTCCATTACTCGTGAGGAATGTGGATTGTCCATCAGTAATGATATCTTCTTTCCCGGTAATGACCACGACACAGCCAAGCTTATGCGCTGCCCGCTCGGCAATGCCGATCCGATCACCTTCACCTGATCCTGCGTCCACGCCTTTAATACTCCAACTCTCACCGATGACATTAGCGACCTCCGCCACATTGCCGCGCAGTACTGTGAGACGAAGTTCACGAACGAGCATCTGCACGGTTTCCGTGCGATAAGTGGTTGCGCCTGCGCCGACGGGATCAAGCACCACAGGCACGTGATGCGCATTAGCCGATTGGCCTGCCAGACGGATCGCCTGAACGACTTTGTCATCGAGTGTACCGATGTTGAGTACCACAGCACCTGACATCTTGGCGACATCAGCGACCTCTTCATGAGCATAGGCCATAAAAGGGGACGCACCTAGTGCAAGCAGGCCATTGGCTGTGAAGGGAGCCACGACAAGGTTGGTGATATTGTGTACCAGCGGATTTTGCGTACGAACACGTTCCAGATAAGACATATAATTTCCTCCTTGTTTTGAAGTAACCCCATCGGCGGAAGTCCGATATCTGGAGTCACTCAGCAGAATAATAGGATATGAGTCTCCTTGTTGAGTAGGGGCGCAAGTATAACTACAGCCAGATGCATTAATACGTGAAAAGCAGAAACGTAAAATCTAAAACAATTTCATAACTCCCTAAAAATGGATTTTTGTAAATGGAGACAAATTGAATCATTTTGATCTATATCCAGCCTTGATTGAAACAGCTAAAAGGTGGATCCGTATAAAATGTAAATTCGCGAAAAGCAACAGTACAAATACGAAACAGTAAAAAACGAAACAGTATAAAAGACAGAATAAAGAAAGTGGAGCCATGGTATGTCTCCAAACTCAGGCAAGCGATACGGTGATGGACGTTAGCGTTCAAAGAGAGTCCTAAAGCCCAGGATGTCGATACCCGACTGATCGGGGCGCGAAGGTCACACGATGTTTCTAAAGAACACAGGACGTCTTATATGGCTGTCAGATCCTCCTTATGAAATGTAAGGAACACAGGACACGTTATTTCCCAAATTCCCTGACCGAAACACTATAAATTGCTATTTTTTCCGATATAACATGTCTCAGGTTCCTTAGATTTCTTCAACCGCTCCAAATCCTTGAATAGGGCGCCTCAGATTCGTTAGCGCTCGCTCCATGTTCTACTCTGGGCATATTAGGGCGCGATTCAGCTCATGGTAGGCTTGAAGATAGGCGCAAATTTACATTACCAAATACATATCAACAAGCTACCCAAACGCATATCAAGCCACCAAAACGCATATCAAGCTGCCCAGGTGCACATCAAGCCACTTAGGATTGTTATAAATTCTGATCCTCGGATGCTTGCTTAGGCCAATTCCATTTCACAAACCTTCATGCATCAGATCCTACGTTTTTGCTAACTTTGCTTTCAATCCCCTTGCGTTCATTCACTTTTCCTTCATTCACTTTGCTCTCTTTTACTTACTCTCCTTGCAGATTAATAAAAGCATCCTCGGCTTTCACCGATTCAGGAATCAAATCCTGTTCAACGAGCCATGCGCGTACATTCTCCCAGGACGCCATTTCCTGCCGACCAAACATCTGACCATCTTCATTCATAAGTGGCAGTAAAATATCCAGGCTTTTGGTTTCAATCTCCGGGTCAAGCGGAGACGTTTCATTCTCATGAGCGAGCAGAATATTCAAGGCTTCTTCTGGATGCTCCGTTACATATTTCTGTCCTTCCTGGACCGCTTTGACGAACCGGGTAAGTTGGTCTTTTTTCGCTTCAATGCCAGCTTCACTCGCAGTCAGGACCAATTCATAATAATCAGGCACACCATAATCGACGGGGTTAATGGATTTCATGGCATGTCCTTCTTTCTCCAGAATCAGTTGCTCATGGTTAATAAAACCACCCATAATTGCATCCGCCTGTCCGGAAGCCAGCGAAGGAATCAGATCGAACCCAACGTCGACCAAATTCATGTTGTCGGGGTTGCCGCCATCCTTGCTAATCATCGTACGAACCATCGCTTCATACAGCGGAATCGAAGAATAACCGACAGTTTTCCCTTCAAGACCTTTGGGTGAGCTCACGTTGCCATTTGCTTCGGTCAACAGATGCACAAGCGGATGGCGAACAACAGCAGCAATGGAACGTACAGGAATGTTCTCACCACGAGCGAGCAAAATTTGGGGCTGGTAGCTCAGAGCCAAATCAATTTTTCCAGCAGCAACAAGTTTGAGTGAATCATTGGTATCCGCAGGCATCTGAATTTCGACATCGAGACCTTGATCTGCAAAGTATCCTTTTTCCTGAGCAACGTAGATGAAGGAGTGTACTGCATTCGGGTACCAGTCGAGCATGATGGACAGTTTATCTTTGGCGTCTGATGTTGGCTCGGTTGCAGACATGTCTGTCTGTTGTGCATTGGTTGCAGAGTCTGTTGTTGGCGTGTTTTTGCTAGTATTCGTGGTGCTGCATCCGCTAACGATCAGCAAAAGGCTAATGAGCATGATGGGAAGCAGGGAGTATATACCTTTGTTATTCATAAATGAAGTTCCTCATTTCATCGTTTTGGTTTGTAGAAAATGGACAGCAGCATGTTAACGGACAATGTGACAATGAACTGATTGAAGATGCTGCTGAAATTGTGCATAAGGTATGTTTTGAAGATTGTAACTCCTGTATTTACCTCTAATTTCTGTCTAAGTATTATCCAACTTTTCTTTTGCCTCCATGACGATGACGCCGTATGCTAAACCGTTTCTCCAGCCAGGCAATCAGTACAAACAAAACGATCCCAAGTAAGGATAACAGCACAATAGCAGCAAACATCGCATCCGTGTTCATGTTGCTGGACATGCGGCGGCTGAAGTATCCGAGACCTTTGCTGCCACCGAGCCATTCGCCAATCGTTGCCCCAACCACGCAGTACACCACAGACATCTTTAACCCCGAGAAAAAAGAGGGAAGTGCCAGCGGAACCTGGAGTTTGCAAAAAATATCCCACTTGCTGGCGCCCATGGTGAGCAGCAGTTCACGCTGCTCTGGATCGCCTTGGCGGAGTCCATCGTAGGTACTGACCACAATGGGGAAGAATGCGATTAAGAATACCACCGCGACTTTGCTCCACAACGTGTAACCAAACCACAGGATAAATACGGGGGACAGGGCAATCAGCGGTATGGTCTGACTGATCACGATGAAGGGATACAAGGCCTTTTCAATCGATCGGTTCATATGCATGCCTGTCGCTAGCGTAATTCCGGTCACTATGGATAATCCAAAACCTACGGCAACCTCCATAAAGGTTGCAGGCAGATGGATGGTCAACAGCAGATGACGATGCTCGACCAGTGAGCCTATGATGGCCGTGGGTGCAGGAATGATGAAGGAGGGCACCCATTCCATACGCACAATCACTTCCCAGATCGCCAGTGATAAGAACATGAGCATAATAAACAAACCATATTGGGAAAACGACCTCGAGAGCCACTTTGAACACCACGTCCAAACGCTAACCTCAGCTCTATCAATTTGCATGCAATTGTTCCTCCAGTTGTTGCCTCATCTGCACGAGAGCCAGTTCGTAGATCATGTCCGAATGCCTTGGGCGTGGTAAGGGAACCGTCATCTCCCGCAACTGCTGGCCTTGCCCCCTGGAGTTAACAGAATGATACGGTCACTTAACAGCAGGGCTTCTTCGATGTCATGTGTAATGAACAGCACGGTTTGGCCAAAGCCCTCCCACAGCTCCAATAACCAGCGATGCATTTGTCGTTTGGTTAAGGCGTCGAGTGCACCGAAGGGTTCATCCAGCAACATGAGCTGCCCGCCTGTAAGCAAGGTACGCAGCAATGCCACCCGCTGCCGCATGCCGCCGGATAACTCATCTGGATAGGCCTGCTCATAACCGGACAAGCCGAACCTTGCCAATCCTGCGATGATATCGGCTCGTAGTTTGTCCTTGTCCTGTCGGCCTGGTGCCAGCTCGGCAGGCAGCATGCAGTTCTCCATGACGGTACGCCAGGATAACAGCAGGTCTTTCTGCGGCATATAGGCGACTCGTCCGAGCCGTTGTCCTTGCGGTACATCAGCAATATCGATGGTGCCGACGGTAGGCTCATGCAAGCCTGCGAGCAGCTTGAAAAGCGTGCTTTTACCTGATCCGCTTGAGCCGATGAGCGAGACAAATTCCCCTTGTTGAACCTGAAGCGACACATTGGAGAGTACGGGGAATCCATTTTTTCCGGAAAAGCGAAGCTTATGTTGTGAATGGTTACATGGTTGGTCATCTGATCCTCACCCCTTGATATCAGACTGCTGGAATAACAACGGCATCTTGTGCTTTGCAGAAGTAACATAAGAAAAACGTCTATCGACGTACTTTTCGAGAAGACAGACCGCGTTTAGCTGAAGTGGTTTTTACGATATCGATTGATTCAGCTTCGCTGAAAACTTATAAATCTACATAAAAAGACCCACCCATTTCCGGAGAAATGAGTGGGTCTGTAAGTTAAATTCGCAATTTATCTTCACATACATTGAGAAAATTCCGCTTACTAAAAGGCCGCTCCACTTCCCTCCGCTGGTATGATCCAGATCAGGTTCAAAGGGTCCGAATAAGTCATATTCGTCTCAGCCGCAAGGCTCCCCTAGTGCAAAAGTTCAAGATATGCAGTTGTGTGTTCAGCATATATCACTTGAACATGAACTGTAAAGAGGCAGCATGATAACTGAACAATTTACCTCGGCTCAGGAACCCGATATAATAAGGATGGCCCGTATTGGCCGGATCACAAAATGCAGGTGGGATTGTTCTCCCTCCTAGGCAGAATGGGGACCCGAGTTGAAAACGTTCAAAAAAGTATATATTGAGATCACGAGTATCTGCAATCTGGCTTGCAGCTTCTGTCCGCAGACACAGCGTGCCAAAGGATTCATTGACCCTGAAGTCTTCAACAATATACTGGAACAAGTTAAACCACACACCAATCATATTTATCTACATGTCAAAGGCGAACCCTTGTTGCATCCCAAAATAGATCTGTTACTCGATTCCGCACATGAGAAGGGACTCAAGGTGAACATTACAACGAATGGTACACTGCTGCCCAAGACTCAGCATAAATTGCTTGGCAAACCGGCGCTGCGACAGATGAATTTCTCCCTGCACAGCTTCGATGGGCATGAAGGTTCAACCGACCGTGACGGATACCTGCGTCATATTTTGTCCTTTGTACACGAGGCCGTTAAGCACAATGTCATCATTTCATTCCGACTGTGGAATCTGACGCAGGATAACTTCACAAATGCTCAGATGAATCGAAATCGGGAGACCCTTGAAGTATTGGAACGTGAGTTCAATCTGGACTTCCGCATTGAGGAAAAAGTAGTTCCAGGCAGCGGGGTCAAAATTGCCCCGAATGTATACCTGAATCAGGACCATGAGTTCCAGTGGCCAAGTCTGGATGCACCTGAAGATGACGGCAAAGGCTTCTGCCATGCATTGCGTGGTCAGGCAGCTGTGCTTGTGGATGGAACGGTGGTTCCATGCTGTCTCGATGGCGAGGGTGTAATTAACCTGGGTAATGTGCACGAGAAGTCATTCTCGGAGATTATTGAGGGTGAGCGAGCGAACAATCTGGTATATGGCTTCTCCAGGCGGGAAGCTGTGGAAGAGTTGTGTCGAAAGTGCGGTTATCGTCAGAGATTCGGAGCCTGATATCTTATATCAGCAAGCCAGAAGACATTCAAGATCACACATTTGGAGATAAATGTAGTGGTCTTTCTTTGTTATCGGGGATTAAAGTTAGGGATACAAACGTTACAAATGAGCATACCTGAGGTTGATATCAGCATATTGCTTGAGGGACCTGGTATGCAAAAAATGCCGATATGACAGGGATTGTGCGATGTCATGATATATCTGATCTAATGATTATTCTAGTTACCTTCCTTATTTGGTAGGATTAGGTTGTGAGTTGGGCAGAGGTGCACCTCTGGCGAACTTCCAGTACAAGCCCAGACTTGTACACTACCAAAAAACGAGAGAATAAGGGAGGAATTAAGTTATGAAAAAAATATTGACGTTGTTGCTGTCCGCTGGTTTGGTTGCTTCTATATTTGGTGCCGTTCCGGCTGCGGCTGCACCTACCGTTGTAAATTCAACCATTGTGGTTCCAAAGGGCACGACCTATGACGGCCAAGGTAAAACATTTGTAGCCAATCCTTCCACACTGGGCGACGGATCTCAAGCTGAGGGTCAGAAACCAGTCTTCCGCCTGGAGGCAGGGGCCACACTCAAAAATGTAAATATTGGATCACCTGCTGCCGATGGTGTTCACTGTTATGGTAGCTGTAATATTTCGAATGTAGTCTGGGAGGACGTGGGCGAGGATGCTCTGACATTGAAGTCCGCCGGAACGGTTAACATTACCGGTGGGGCAGCGTACAAGGCCTATGATAAAGTGTTCCAGATGAATGCAGCTGGAACAATTAACATCAAAAACTTCCGTGCGGATGATATTGGCAAACTGGTTCGCCAAAATGGTGGAACTTCCTTTGCAGTTAACATGACGCTGGATAACTCCAACATTTCCAATGTGAAAGATTCGATTATGCGTACAGACAGCAGTACATCACAAGGCAAAATTACGAATACCCGTTATTCCAAAGTACCAACGTTGTTCAAGGGGTTTGCTTCAGGAAAAACGAGCCAGTCTGGGAACACGCAATATTAGACAGGAGATTGGATCCCTGGAGTTGGTAAAAGTTTAAGCTTTGCTTGTAACTCGAAGTTAAAATATAACGCCAAAAAGAGCGTCCCAAGGTCATTGCCACAATGACTTTGAGTGCGCTCTTTGTAATGCAGATGTCATAGTATAGTTTTGCTGAGTGATGTTTTATAGAGGATGCTCAAATTATTTCTCTCCCGGAACTTCAACGATGACTTTGCCTTTCTCGGGGACAACAGAACCGGTATCAATAGAGCCCAATTTGTTCATGATTTCGTAAAAGGTTTCTTCAAGCATGCGAGAGTACTTGAATGATACGAGTGTTTGACCTGCTACGGAAGGACGAGTCCCTGCTTCAGCAACGGCTTTGGTTTTAATAAAGAACAGGTCACCGATGGTTCCGGCACTTTTGCTGATGTTGGCCTGCCACTGTAGCAAGGCACTTCCATTTTTAAGGATATAATAACTGATCAGATCGTTATCCTCAACAACGAAGAAACGATCTTTTTTGTCTTGTTCAAAAATGTATTCAATGGATGAATCCACCGGACCCAAAGGGTTGCGAATGTCCAGACGTGCTTGTCCCAGTTCAGAAAAGCGGGGCAGATGCAGTGCGGCTTCACGCGCCACAGTCAGATCGGAACTGTTATATTCTTTTACAATCGTAGCATCGGTAGTGTAAATGTAGGCTTCCTTGGCCTTCTGGTTCCACTGCACCTTGGCACCAAAAGCTTCACCGATGGCACGGAGCGGAAGCATCGCTTTACCATTCACCAAAATCGGCGCGGAGGATAATGTCGCATTCTGACCGTTTTTCTTCATTGTTTTGCTGTTAGGTGTAAGGACATACTTATCGCTGCCTGTGTTAATGCTGATCTCTTTTGTTTTGTTATTGTAACCAAACGTATAGTTGCCGAGGAATTGAAGCTCCGTCAATGCCACGTACGTAATACCCTGCCGTATGACAACATCATATTGAGCTTGAACATTGTTAATATAAGCTGTCGGTTTAGGTTTGGTTGCTGCGGCTTCCGCCACAGTGGATGAGAGTAAGGCAGGTGCCGTGCCTGCGGTGAGTATCGAAGCGGCAAGGACCATTTTCCATGTTTTAAGCTGCCAAACAGAGTTGTAATCTTTCATCACTATCAATCTCCCTTCTAATGTTTAAGACGGACTACATAACCTAAATGTTTCATATTATGGAAAGTGAACCATCCGATGTCCTTTTCCCTGTTACCCCAAATAAAGCTTTTTCTAGGGATTGCCACAAATACCCATCTGATGTACATTAGAAGCAATGAAATAAGTGAACCGGGAGCTCAATGAAGTTGGGCTGAGAGAGTGGCCTTGTGCCGCTGACCGTACATCTGATCTGGGTAATGCCAGCGTAGAGAACATGGATTTGCGATATGTAAGGGTGAATTGTGGGAATGAACGTGGATGAACAACAGACCTCTTTGAACTGTGGTGATGTATCTGCCAGGGCGGAGGGGTGCTGGTTGATATTCCGTATTTATTTTCGACATCCATCCATTACATCATTGTGAGGATTGTACACTGTACGTAAGGCCTGCCCGGAACCGGGGAGGCTTTTTCGTTTATTTTTAGAGGTTGTTCAAAAAGTCTGCTTTTGACTACGAAGGGTGCCTGACGGCATCATCAGCATCGAATATGGAATTTATCCCATCTTCTTGGTACTGAAAACCAGTCTTTTTGAACACACACTTTTACAACCCCCACAGGGAACAAAGGAAGGACGTAGAGAACATGGCAACAACAGCAGGCAACAAGCGATTGAAACTAACGGATATTCTGGTAACCATCGTGATCGCAGTGGTATTTGGGGTGATTTACAAGATATGGGGACCTACATATGACTTGATGAAACCATTTGGCGTTCATGCGGAGCAGATGATCTACGGCATGTGGTTTATGGCGGGCACGTTTGCTTTTGTTATCATTCGTAAACCGGGCGTGGCGATTCTCGCCGAGGTTGCGGCTTCAACGGTAAGTGCTTTTCTGGGCAGTGAGTGGGGCATGTCCACACTTGTATACGGTCTGTTGCAAGGATTGGGAGCCGAGATATTCTTCGCAGCATTTTTGTATCGAAAAACCAATCTGTTTGTCACCTGTCTTGCAGCCATAGGAGCCGCAGCGGCTTCGCTTTTGCTGGATTATCAATACGGGTATATTGATTCACTCTCGGCCTGGAATTATACGTTATTTATCGGATTCCGCTTCATTGGAAGCATCTTGATTGCCGGAGTGTTTGCTTATTATCTCGCCAAAGCATTGGAACTGACCGGTGTGACACGCTCACTCAGACCGGTATCCAAACAGGATTATGAGGCGTTGGATTAGATGAGCGGAGAGGGAATTCGCAAGCGGTAAGTGTGACAAATCTAAGATGCAAGTTCCCGGGAGAGAAAGCCTTGGTATTTCAAGGCTTGTCTCTTTCTGTGCGTCAAGGAGAGAAAGTGCTGTTGCTTGGCCCGAGTGGCTCCGGTAAATCAACGTTATTGCAAATTCTGAGCGGTCTGATACCACGTTCGGTTGAGATTCCAATGAAATGTGATGATATCCAAGTTCCCGCTAAAGCAGGAGTGGTCTTTCAAGATCCGGATACCCAGTTCTGTATGTCCTTTACGGATGAAGAGATCGCATTTGTTCTGGAAAACCGAAATATTCCACGTGAAAAGATGCCGGCTCTGATTGAATATTATCTGAAACAAGTGGGGTTATCCTTTGAACAGAATCGTGTATTGATCCAGTCCATGTCTCAGGGGATGAAGCAGCGTCTTGCGATTGCTTCGATGCTTGCCATGGACCCGGAGGTATTGTTTTTGGATGAACCCACTGCACTGCTGGATGATGAGGGCACTTCCCAGGTGTGGGATACCGTTAAACGGATCGCCAGTGACAAAACAATCATCATTGTTGAACACAAAATAAACGAGATTGTGGATATGGTCGACCGCATCATTGTGTTGTCACCTGAAGGAAAGATTGTGGCGGATGGGCCAGCGCAGCAGGTATTCACGGATGAACGAGGCAAGCTGAAGGCTTATGGAATCTGGTATCCAGGCATATGGGAGGAGCAAGAGCAGGCAGCTAAGGAAGAAGAGGGAATTGCTTTTGGAGAGCTTCAAGTGTGTGTGGATCACGGCATCTCAAACTTGGAAGCACAGCAATCGTCTGGCTTATCCGTTACACCGGGTATATCCCCCATATCTCATGTATCATCCTTATCGCCTGGATCGCTAGCCTATCAGCCTGCACTGGACTTGCAGCAGTTCACCGGATGGCGTGGGAAAACACCCTTCATTCAGGTGGAACAGGCCAAGGTATGGCATGGGGATTGGATTGGTATTGTCGGAGCCAATGGAGCTGGCAAGAGTTCATTGTTGTTATCTCTGATGAATATCCTGAAAACAACAGGTCATTATGAGGTGGACGGTCAGCCTTCTGGCAAAACGGAGCAGCTTGCAGATCAAATTGCGTTTGTATTTCAGAACCCGGAGTTTCAATTTGTGACTAACACCGTCGCGGAAGAAGTGGAATTCTCATTGCTGGGGGGCAGGCTTACAACGGAAGAAAGACTTGTCAGGACTGACCATATGTTGAATCAATTTGGACTAATCGACCTCTCCGAGCGCCATCCCTACCAATTATCGATGGGGCAGAAACGACGCTTGAGCGTTGCCTCTGCACTGGTGAGAGAGCAGCGAATACTGCTGTTGGATGAACCTACTTTTGGACAGGATGCCCGCAATACGTTTGCCATGCTAGCACAGCTTGAGCAATTGCGGAGAGAGGGAACAGCTATTGTTATGGTTACCCATGATCGTGAAATTGTCAAAAGATATTGCACCCGAATCTGGACGGTAGATGAGGGGAGGTTATCTGATGCAACTGTTGTTTCCTCACCGTGAAACCTGGCTTCATAACGTCAATCCGGGATTAAAGATGATCATTCTGACGATGATGTTTGTCATCGTTATCCTCATTCACAATCTGAATGTAATGGCCAACGTTGCGTTGGCGATGATGCTATTACTGTGCTGGACAGGTCACCCGTGGTACAGATTGATACTGTACGCATCACCATTCATTCTGGTGTTTATCTCCACGTCTACAGGTATGATGATGTTTGGTAAGGGCGAGACCACTTGGTATAAGTGGGGACTGATCCACATAACCGAAGAGAGCTTTTATCGCGGTCTACACTTGGGTTTTCGCTCGCTGACTATGGCAGCGGCTGGGTTACTCTTTGGTCTTACGACGAAGCCGGTACGGCTGTTTTATTCCCTGATGCAGCAATGGAAGCTTCCTGCAAAATATGCCTATAGCTTTCTGGCCGCGATGCGCATGATCCCGATTTTGCTGGATGAATTCCAGACGCTCCGTTACGCTATTCGTATACGTGGAACACGGCAACGTGGCTCTCGCTGGAACGTATATGGTACACTCAAGCGTTACGCTATTCCGCTGCTGGCACAGAGCATTCGCCGTGCACAGCGAATGGCGGTAGCGATGGAAGCGAAAGGGTTCATAGATGGCGCGAGCCGCACGTATTACATTCAGATTGGCTATTCGCGAGCTGATCTGTGGTTTGTACTTTATTATATCCTCACCTTAACAGCTGCTTATTACATCGGGGTTACCTTTCCTTATCATGCTACGATGGTGGATGTAAGGTAATACGGGGAGATAGAGAGAAATATATTGAGGTAACCGGTAACTTTTTCCTGTTTACGGCGTCTATATGGAAATAACTTCTAATGGATGGGGATGAACGAGAGTGAAGACGAGTCCTGACTGGCAGAGAACGGGGTACAAATGGATTACCATGACTGGATTATCAGCTATGCTGTTGACGGGATGGATGCTGCTGGATTCCAAAATGGTCGCCTTTGGAGGACAAGCTTTGGCTACAACGCCACAAGCCTTGGGTGCAAGTTCCCAAGCCTCATCAACACAGTTGGCCTACAAACAAGGAGATACCGTTACACTCATGAATGACATACCTTTGTTCAAAAACAGAAGGGACGGCAGTGTGGCTGCTGACCAGCTGGGGATTGAATACTATACAACAAAAAACGAAAAGTATACGTTGGCCTCGGTTCGAGGCGAGTGGGTGCAGCTTAAGTCAACCGATCATGGAGACTTCTGGCTGCCAAGTTGGTATGCCCTGAAGGAGAGCAGAAGCATGACGGAAACGGCTCCCCAAAGCTTCACGCTCCAATCAGGCAGTAAGCTGTATCTGGCTCCAGATAGTTCTACAACCTGGTCTAGTGAGAAAGCGCTAACGGATAAGGCTGTTATTGTTGCAAGGTGGAAAGGATGGTATGGGGTCTCCATTGCCCCACGAGTCTGGAATAAAGAATCCTCCACGTATCGGCCAGGACTCTTCTGGATCAAGGCACAGGCTATAGAACAGCGGATGAATGTGGCGGATGGTTGGTTCCAACAGGATGCATCGCTGCCAACTTCGGTTATACGCCATCTGACAGATACTAAGCTGAACAAGGCAACCACCTCCAAACAAGTGGCTGGGTGGTTAGGCGAGCCGGATTGGAAAGAGAGTTCAAGCAATCTAAATTTCACGGGTTATTCAATGAGTATTGGACAGACCTGGAGATATGAGCGGGAAGATGCGCAATTTCTGGTCACATTCAACAAGAATGGCAGACTGGTCAGAACACGCTGGAATTTAGCACAGGATAATCGAAATGCTGTTGTTTCCGATTGGAACATCAGTCGGCCGGATGAATATGGGTTCACAACAAAAATCTATGGCACAACACTGCCAACGACAATCCCTTGGAAACCGGTATGGACCAACCAGGGGGATATTAACTACACTTTTTTACAAGTAGCCACGGATGATGTGCTCCTGATGAAAGGGGATGACGGTGGATTTAGCGGGGATTACTACGAAGGTTCCATATATGCCCTTGACCGACATTCCGGCCAGCAATTATGGGAGATCAACGGGGGTTTTGGAAGACAGCAGGCAGAGGTGGATGCAGAGCGCAAATACGTTACAATCTACACCGATTATGACCCTGATAAGAAAAAATACGTGGATCGTATTCGTCATCTGAACTTGAAGAACGGAAAGGTCATGTGGACGTACACTCCTAAGCAAAATTTTAGACTAAATGGCATCACCGCTGCGAAGAACGTTGTGGTTGTGGATAACCCGGTTGTTGAGAGCTCAAGCAACAGTTGGTTAACGGTTCTGGACAGTGCAAACGGAAAAACATTGTGGACGCGAAAACTGGCTACGGGTTATGAATTATTGAACAAGAGTGCAGATGACCCCTATGTGTTGTATTGGGAAAAGAATAAGCTGGTTGCAGTCGATCCGCAATCAGGGCGAACCGTATGGAGCTTAAAGGGCAAACGATCCACCATAGAACAATTTTGGAATGATCCATATACTGGTGGAATTGAACGTCTTGATCCCTTTGCAACCACGAATGCTGAAAGATGGCTATCACTAGATAATCAGTGGTTTCTGCTTGATCTGAACACGGGGAAAAAGCTTGCCCAATTCCCTGCTCGGGTAGGACAGAGATTTGAGGAGCTGAATGATGGCATGCTGTTGATCCGTGAGAACAAAAACGGAAATCATTACGGAGAATATGAAGATTTTACAACTACCCTGTATGATGCCAAGACAGGCAAAACACGCTGGACGCTCAAGGGCAAGATTGAACGAGGACTGGTGGAAGATGATCAGTTGTATGTGATTAAAAATGGTTACCCCGCGGCTTTGGATTATGATACGGGGAGACGCGCTGGAATGCCAAAGATACGATTGCAACACTAAGGCATCCGACGAATCAGGGAAGTTATCTGGTCATTGATGATCAGTTGCTGTTGCCCATGGACGAGAATTTGCTCGTAATGAACAAAAAAAATGGAGCACTGTTAGGTCGTGTACATGATGTTGTGATGGGAAACCCGGAGCATCGCGACCGGGATGCGAAGAATGGAACGATCAACCGGATCGGCAATGAAGTTTACGTGGGTTCGTCCAACGGACGTTTTCGTGTATATGAAGCCAGCCGCCTGTAGGAGGCAATCTCACCTTAAAAGCTTGTCTCATCAGGGATGTTGATTTATTATAAATGAACAGGATTGCTCGCGCTCCGGTTATCGGCTGTGCGGGCTTTCTTCATGTGTTCTTGAAGAACCATGCATGATCATTCACGGGAGGACTCTCCATGATCTCATTATATGGTGTAAGCAAACGTTATAACGAGCGCGGTTCCCGTGCAGATCAGGGATTCGAAGCATTAAGCTCGGTGTCCCTCGAAGTGGGACAAGGAGAAATACATGGCATCATCGGATCGAGTGGTGCAGGTAAATCCACGCTTCTGCGAATGCTCAACGGATTGGAAAAGCCGGATGATGGTGAGGTTGTTGTGAATGGGCAGCACCTGACCCAGATGAATGAACAGAGTCTGCGTCAGGCACGAAGATCCATTGGCATGATCTTTCAACACTTCAATCTGGTCAGTAATCGAACGGTGAGTGGCAATGTCTGCATGCCGCTGGAACTGGCGGGTATATCTCGTGCACAGCGAGTTAAACGTGGACTTGAGGTACTGCGGTTTGTTGGACTGGAAGACAAGGCAGATCAATATCCTGCTCAACTTAGCGGAGGACAGAAGCAGCGTGTGGCGATTGCACGGGCGCTCGCCAGTCGTCCGGATGTGCTGCTCTGTGATGAACCGACCTCTTCGCTTGATCCACAGACCACAAACGGTATCCTGGATGTGCTGCGTCATGTCAATGAAACGCTGGGTGTGACCATTGTTGTAGTGACGCATGAGATGGAAGTGGCTCGCAGACTATGTCACAGGATATCCGTCATGAAGGATGGGCGACTCGTTCGTACGTTGTCTAAAGCGGAAGTGAGCAGTATCCCCGCTCCACAGCCTGATCTGCTGACCTCCTTGCTTGCGGGTGACGAATACGGGATGACAGGTTCGTCTTTGTTCCGTCAGGCAGAACAGGAGGACAAGTCATGAAGTTACCTGAGTCTGTGCTGAAGTATCAGCATGAGATATGGCAGGCGATCGGAGAGACTTTTGTCATGGTGGGCATCTCCATTGCGGCAGCTGTTCTGATCGGGTTACCTCTGGGTACACTGCTGTACTTATTCCGAAGAGGACAACGGTATCAGAATCAAACGCTGTCCTTTGTACTCGGCAGTGTCGTCAACATCGTTCGTTCGTTTCCGTTCTTACTGCTGGTTGTATTCATGATTCCATTCACACGGATTGTCGTGGGAACGTCCATAGGTACGCTGGCGGCAACCGTGCCACTCTCGGTCATTGCGATTGCCTACTACGCCAGACTGGTGGAACAAGCGTTGCTGGATGTACCGAGGGAGTGGTTGAAGCTGCTGCTTCCATGGGGGCATCAACGATGCAACTTGTGGTGAAATTCTTGTACGTGGAGGCACGATCTGGCCTTGTACTGGGACTCACGACAGCTACGATTAGCTTCATCTCTTACTCGACGGTGATGGGCATTGTAGGTGGCGGAGGGGTTGGCGATTTTGCCATTCGCTACGGTTATCAGCGCTTCGAAACGGAGATTATGGTATTTACGATCATCATTATGATTATCCTGGTACAGATGATCCAATTCACAGGCAGCAGACTGTCCCACTGGCTGGATCGCAGATCCTGAACGGTTGGACCGCGCATTATCACGAATAACCAATACAGATTATACGATGAGGGGTAGACATGAAATGAAAGCAAAAATGATGCTTATGTTGCTTGCAGTAATGCTGGTTGTAGCTGCTTGTGGCAAAAGAAGAAACACCTGCGGCTGAAGGAACGAAGGAAGACACACAAGCTGCACAAGAAGTTACGCTGAAAGTGGCCACGTTGATTCCGCCGATGACAGATGTGCTGGATATTGTTAAACCACTTTTGAAGGAAGATGGCGTCAACCTGGAAGTTGTTGTGTTGTCAGATAACGTTCAACCAAATACGGCACTCGCGAATAAGGAAGTGGATGCAAACTTCTTCCAACACGTGCCTTACATGACTCAGTATAATGAAGCGAACAATGCGAACCTAGTGGCCGTGCAGCCTATCTATAATGCCATCTATGGGGGCTACTCCAAAAAGTACAAAACGATTGAGGAATTGCCAGAAGGTGCAACAATTGCAATTGCAAACGATCCTTCCAACATTGGTCGCTCTCTTGTGATGCTGGAGCAGAACGGGTTGATTAAGCTGAAAGAGGGCGTAGGTTTTAACGCCACACAGGCAGACATCACCGAGAATACAAAGAACTTCAAGTTTGAGGAAGTGGACTTGTTAATGCTGGCTCGCATGATGGATGATGCTGATCTGGTAGCCATGACACCTGCATATGCCAGTCCGCTCGGTCTTACACCGAAAAAGGATGCATTGTTAACCGAGAAGGATGATTCCCATTTTGCGATTACCCTGGTTGCTCGTGAGGATAATAAGGATTCCGAAGCGATCCAGAAGCTGGCTAAACGTATGGCGGGTCCAGAGGTCAAAGCTTTCTTCGAAGAGAAATACGCAGATATTGCGATCCCGGCATTTAAATAGAGAATACGTTGGTCCAATGTAAATAACCTTTAGATCTGAGCGATAACGCTTGGATCTTTTTTTGTCATCCTCTGCTTATTAATAAGTATTTAGAAAGTTAACAATTTGGTCATATCCCCGGAACACTTTATTTAATAGTTTTTTCGTATAATTTGTTTGAAAATAGTTCTTTAGGATTATAAATTAAGAGATTTGTTCGAGTTTTTTAGTGTAAAAAGTGTTTTTACAAGAATGGAGACCTAGTTTTTAGAAAGATGGTTTACAATCTATGAGAGCTTTACAAGAACTAGATCAAGTAAAACTAAAATTAATCTGGAAGAGGTAGAGAAATTTGTCCCAAAAAAATAGCAAATCGAATTGGTTCAACAAGATGCATAATAACTTTAAGACGAAGTTGGTGGTGTCCTTTATTGCTTTCCTGGCCATTCCTTCGTTAAGTATTGGAGTTTTGTCGTATAACAGTGCAAAAGATGAAGTGGAGAAGCAAATTTTACATAGTGCGATGGAAAACGTGAACCTTGCCAGTGCAACGATAGATCTTTCGATCCATGCCAAACGGAATCATATTGAATACTATGCGAATACACTTGCAGAGGAATTACGACAAGAAGATGCTGAGGTTCGGGTTGTGAACGAATTGAAGGGGTACGCTGCACAGAACACAGATATCATCACCATAGGTGTGGGCACAGAAGCCGGTGTGTATCTGATGTCCTCTGATGCAGAGATGCCCAAGGATTACGATCCCCGAGTAAGACCATGGTATACCGAAGCAATGGGAAATCCAGAGCAGGTCATTGTTACAGACCCTTATATTTCTGCCGAGACAAACGAGATCACCATCACCATCGCCAAGGCACTGGAAGACCAATCTGGTGTGGTCCAATTGGATCTCAATCTGGCGGACATTAGTCAATTGGTTAGCGGAATTAAAGTAGGAGAAAAGGGACATCTGATTCTGCTGGATGCCAGCGAAAAGTATATCTATCATCCGACGATGCAACCTGGAACAGATGCAACAGAAGATTTTTGGACACAAGTGTATACGAATGAATCCGGTAACTTCAACTATACCTTTGATCAGGTTGATAAGGTCATGTATTACGCCACGAATGCATCCACGGGATGGAAGGTTGCAGGTACCATGTTCTCTTCTGAAGTAGAGGATGCGGCTGCGCCTATTCTGAATCGAACAATTATGGTGATCGTTTCCTGTCTTGTCATCGGAATTTTGATCATCTGGCTGGTGATGCGATCGATTGTTAAACCGATTCGTCAGTTGAAGGATCAGGCGATTCAGGTGAGTGAAGGGGATCTAACCCAGACCATAACAAGTACAAGCCATGATGAGATTGGTGAACTGAGTGATGCCTTTGGCAAAATGCAGCACAATCTGCGTGTGCTGATTCAAAATGTGGAGAACAGCGCCAGTCAGGTAGTCATCTCATCGGATGAAATGACTCAGAGTGCGGAATCAACCAGTGCAGCCAGTGAGCAGGTAGCGCGAGCCATTCAGGAAATTGCGAGTGGAGCGGAGAAACAGACCGAAGGTATTGAACATAACCATCAGGCCATGAATGAAATTACGATTGGGATTACAAGAATCGCCGAACGTTCCATACATGTCGCTGATTTGGCGAAACATACAACCGTACAAGCAGAAGAAGGTGGCAACACCGTCAAGCAGACGGTGAGTCAGATGCAATCGATTCAAGAGACGGTAGAACAGACAAACCAATTGATTCAGGCGTTATATGAACGATCACACCAAATTTCAGCGATCACGGAGTTAATCGGAAATATAGCCAAACAGACAAACCTGCTCGCGCTGAACGCATCCATTGAAGCTGCACGTGCAGGTACACATGGCAATGGATTCGCCGTTGTAGCAGCAGAGGTTCGCAAGTTGGCAGAGCAATCCGGGCAGTCCGTCAATGAAATCACCGTGCTGACTACGGCGGTTCAGGAAGATATGGCTGCTTCCGTTCGCATGATGGAGAAGGTGACTTCAGAGGTTGGAGAGGGCATGGACATCTCCACAGAAGCGATTCGGAAGTTTGAACGTATTCTGGATAGCATGCGGGAAACGACACCTCAGATTGAAGAAATTGCTGCCACGTCGCAAGAGATCACAGCAGGTGTACAGGAAGTATCTGCTGTATCCAATGAGTTGGCAGGCATTGCGTCAGGCAACGCCGCAACTTCCGAAGAAGTGGCCGCTTCCTCAGAGGAACAACTGGCAGCGATGGAGCAGATTTCTTCATCGGCTCGTGGCTTGTCTACCCTGGCTGAAGAGCTGCAGCGCCTGATTAGACAGTTTAAGTATTAAACGGGATCGTAGAAGAGAGTATCACACAGCGACAGCATCATATCATGTTTCATTAGAGGGAGTGGACAACCATGCAACTGGAACTCAAAGCCTTCTTACTGCTAACGGATGCGGTCATGATTACAGATGAGGAGGGTGTGATTCTGGATGTGAATTCCGTTTATGTAACCAAAACAGGATTCTCACGGGAGAGCACCATAGGTCAGCCTGCCCGATTGCTAATGGATACCCACTGGAGAGGAAATCAGACCTGGTCCGGCGTAGCCAAACTGATGAAGGCCGATCAGGAAGTGTGGGAAGCCCAAGTTACGATTACATCGGTTCATTTGGATGATTCTCTTTTTTATATCAGCATATTTAATGATGAATTTTCATGAAAAAAAATCGTTGTTTGGTGATAAGGGTATGTTAGCTGAAAGTAGTAATTATTTTCAAAAAAATGGTCAATATCGTCAATTGAATAAGGGAGTCCGGCATACTATGATTTGTGTACTGGGGAACTGCGACCATGAATCTGACAACATTCATTGAATGCATGAAATCCTGAAGTCGTAATGTGGACGGTGACCATTTGCTACGCGATCTTGTATTAAATTTCACGCTAATTTTGATCTTTGTTTTCCTAATTCATCACTATCTGAACCATACAAATGCTACCCGTTCAACATCCATCACGACTCGGATCATTATTGGTATTACGCTGAGCATGTTGGGCACGGCGCTCTATTATTTCTCTATTGTGCTTGAGGATGGTACATTGTTGAATTTCCGGGCCAGTGTGTATCTGCTTGCTGCTTATTTTGGTGGGAGTGGATCTGCTTTCGTTACTTTTGCATTCATGTGGATGTTTCGGATTAATATGGGGCGTAATCCCTTGTTGGAGAACTGGCAGTATGCGTTGACAGAGTTGTTATTTGTTGTAGCCATATGTCTGATCTTTAAGTATATCAGGGGATTTATGCAGAAGTGGTTGTCCGGAGCGTTGCTGGTGATTACTGTGTATGAACTTTCTGTACTAAAGACACATTCCCCTTCTCTGCTAATGATGGGGCAGATTCTCCTTTTTCAATGTATCTGCCTGCTGTCCGTTATATTATTCCTGTATTACCTGAACCAAAATCATCGATATAGGAGATTGGTCATTCAGAGGGATCAGGAAATGCTGGAGATGCTTCGTATGCAGCCGGGTTTTACTTTTAAAATCCGAAAACAGAACGGAAAATTCGAGTATCTTGTGCTTGAAGGAGAGATGCTCTCCCAACTGGGCTTGGATATGAGTAGTCTGAAGCGAGATTACAAACTGGGCACATTGGATATTTTACCTCAGGAAAAGGTAGAATTTCTGCGAAAGCAGTTTAACCGGGCATGGGAAGGGGAATCTTTTTTACGAGATTGAGCATGAAGGTTACTATTCTCTGGTGAACGTTCGCCCTCTGCGAGAAGAGGGTGTGGTGAAATATGTCGTGGGATATGGACTTGATATTACGGAACACAGAGCAGTTAAACGAATGATTCAAGAAAGTGAAGAGCGATATCGAACACTTGAGCGAGTGTCGGCAGACTGGTTTGTCGGTTTGGATAACAATAGAAGTATTGTGTCGGTTAATCAGAAATTTCTGGATGTTCTCGGTCTCGGCAGGCAGGAAGTGATTGGGCGTCAGCTTGAAGAATTGTTGTTCATTGAGCAGCTGGAGAACTGGTTGTTCGTTTTCCAAAAAGCCTTACATCACAATATAGCACAGGATACGGAACTGAGTTTCATTGTTGGAGAAGGTCATGAGCAGCATGTTCGGGTTCACCTATACCCTGTTAAAGTATTAAACTCGAGTGAGAAAATTAAGGCAGTCATTCGAGACATTTCGGATCACTATAGACGTGTTAAGGCCGACAAAGCAAGCCAGGCGAAGAGTGAGTTTCTCGCATTCATGAGCCACGAGATTCGTACCCCCTGAGCGGCATTATCAGCTTTTCGTTGTTGCTTCAACGAACAGATCTATCTCCACAACAAAAGGATTATTTGAGTAAAATCAACGCGTCTTCCCAAACCTTGCTTGCCCTCGTAAATGATATTCTTGATTTTTCGAAAATTGAGGCAGGCAAGCTGATTTTGGAGAAGGTCTCTTTTTCACCAGAGGATGTGATCAAACGTGTGGCAGATCAGATCGGTGTAGCCATCGGGCACAAAGATATCGAAGTGATCTTTACAACCGATCCCGATCTGCCGTTAACGGTGATTGGTGATCCGTTCCGGCTTGAACAGGTGTTATTGAATCTGCTCAGTAATGCGATTAAATTTACGGAGCATGGATATGTAACGTTGCAGGCAGAGGTGCTTTCATTGGAGGCGGAGCGAGTTCAGATCCGTTTTGAAGTAGAGGATACGGGAATCGGAATGTCACCTGAACAATTGGAACGGCTTTTTGTCCCGTTTACTCAAGCGGAACCTTCAACGTATCGAACATATGGTGGTTCTGGTCTTGGGTTGGTCATCTGTTATCTTCTGGTGACCTCCTTGGGAGGGAACTTGCGGGTGGATAGTGTGCTGGGAGAGTACAGTCTGTTCTCATTCGACTTGATATTTGAACTTGCAGATTCGGAAGAAGAAAGTTCCTTCCTGCAAACATACCCTCTTCTATATTGTGCGGATGAGGTGGTTATCGTTGAAGAAGATGAACGGATGGGCGCAAATCTGAAGCAGATACTCTACTCATTCGGAATGAAGCCGAAGCTGTATCCTTCGTTGAACCATATGATGGAAAGTGATTGGTGTGTCTCTCATGTAGATGGGGCAAGTTCCATGTTGATGATGATGGATATGGATGCAGAGGACACCGTCAACGGATCGTTATGGGAAAGTTTCATGAAGCGATTGAACCGAACCAAATTTCAAATGGTGGGTTATACCCATGCCTTTAGTGAAAATGCCCTGTGGAGTGAAGAGAGATCCTTTCGCCCGGATCTCATGATGATCAAACCGATTACACGTCTGGGATTGTTCGAAGTGTTACTTGCACTTCAGGGTGAAGGGCCATTGGAGAAAAAGCGGATGATAGAAGGTGATGAATCTTATTTGCTTAAATCCAAAGGGCACATTCTGATCGCTGAAGATCATGAAATCAATCAACTGGTCATTCGGGCCATGCTGGAACATACCGGATTCAAGGTGACGCTGGCAGACAGTGGCACGGAGGTTTTGAAGAAATTGGATGAACAAACATGGGAACTGATTCTGATGGATCTCTATATGCCAGCTATGAACGGAATTGATGCAGCGCGACACATTCGCAAGATGAGGAAATATGATCGTACACCTATTATTGCGCTTACAGCGAATGGTTTAAAAAGCGAACATGAATTATATCTTGAAGCAGGCATGAATGCCATCCTGACTAAGCCTATACATGAACAACAGCTCGCAGACATTTTGGAAATATGGATTGATCTAAAAGGCATAAGGGAGATCAATGGAATTGATGCAGATAAGGCGATCAGACAGATGGACGGCAAGCCGCATATTCTGCAATATGCACTCACGAAATTCAGAATGGAGTATGGCTCGTTTCAGCAAAAACTGGCGATTCAGCTTCAGCAACAGCAGATTGCTGATGTCATTCGTAGTGTTCATTCTCTTCGAGGCGTAGCTGCGAATCTGCATGCAGTGGACCTGATGTGTGCGGTTCTCCAATTGGAATCGCTCTTGTCCCGTCCGTTATTCAAAGAAGAGGATCTGCGTTCGGCATTGGAGAAGGTACAACAGGAAATTGATAAAATTACCGAGTCCCTGCCATGGTGATCGAATGAAGCTGTGTGGTTTTAAGGTGTGAACTTATATCCGACCCCCAGATGGTTTGAATGTATTGGGGGTTTTTGGATTGTCCTCAATTTTTTTGCGAAGCTTGGTAATGTGCACATCGATGGTGCGATCATTAATGTACGCATCAATACCACGAATGGCTTCAATCAGGGCATACCGACTGTAGACCTTGCCAGGATTGAGAATAAACAGCTTCATGATCTCAAATTCGGAAAACGTCATCTCTACGCGCTGGTTATTCAACAGAACAGTTCTTCGGGCCAGATCGAGAGATATTCCGGATTCCTGTTCAGTGACAACAGAGCTGTTCAATATAGAGTAGCGGCGCAATACGGCCTCAATACGTGCCTTCAGCTCCTGCATGCTGAAAGGCTTACATACATAGTCATCAGCCCCATCTGTTAATGATCGAATCCGCTCAGAAACCTCGGTTAATGAAGAGATGACAATAATGGGGATTGCCGTATGTTGGCGCATGAGAGAACAAGGATTCTTATTACCCGAATCAGGGAGCATCAAGTCAAGAAGCAGGATATCAGGCCGCGCTTGAAGCTGTAGAAGACCATCTCTTGCGTTATCGACACGAATAACATCATACCCTTCACCTTGCAAATACAAGGATAATGTATCGCCTAACATGTTGTCGTCCTCTATGATAAGCACTTTCGTCATGATATTCCTTTCTGAACCCCCTTCTTGTAGAAGGACTAAGATCCATGAATTACTTAATATACCTGATATTTAAAACATGCAACATGAAGATGTCAAGACACTAACATGACTCCAAGAAGGTGAGAGACTCCGATTTAATGCTTGCCAAGATGTGGATCAGCTTCACGCTCGATCAGGCGCATCAGTTTGCGCTCGGTAGCGCTCTCTGGCGCAGGAGTGTAGACACTGCAACGCAGATCGGAACTGCCCTGAACCTGCAACGAAGTCAGATCAAACAACATTTTGCCTGCTTTGGAATGCCTGAATTCGATTAATACGTCCGGGGCACTGCTGACACTGCTTTGTTTCCAAAGGGTATGAAAATCGGGATGTCTGTTCATCATGTCATCCAGAAATAAATTATACCATTCATCATCAACATACTGGCCATAGTAAGCACGAAAAATCGCCAGAAATCCGCTAACAAAATCCTCCCAGTTCACTGCGAGCCTGCGAAACTCCTTTCGATCAAATAACAGACTGATCATATTCCGCTGTTCGGGGGCAATCTGTTCAAAATCCATAAAAACATGCCGGGCTGCATCATTCCAGCCGACAATGTAACAACGCCGATCCGAGATCACGGTAGGGCAGTGATGAAGTTCTTGCAAAATTTTCTGCAAGGAAGGGTGAAGTTGAACCGGTTCTTCTTCCAGTGTGGGCAGCTCTGTATGATGCTCCATGGCGAGCGAAAACAGATACTTTCGTTCATCTGCAGTAAGCCTCAGTGCTGAAGCAATGTTATCCAACACAGAATGGGATACCTGAATATCCCGACCTTGTTCAAGCCAGGTATACCATGTTGTACTCACTCCTGCCAGTTGGGAAACCTCTTCTCTCCTCAGCCCAGGCGTTCTTCTCCGACTTCCAGTGGGTAAACCGACCGATTCGGGAGAAATTTTGGAACGCTGTGTTTTCAGAAAAGTGGACAATGCCTGTAACCTGACATCGTAGTTCAATCCATCACCTTCAATCCTCGTTATCATGGTAGTCATTATACTATTATAATTGACAACTTGTAATAGGATATTCAAAAGTGCACTATTAGTGGCAGAGCGTAAGAGTAAGGTAGACAACAGGGCTGAAGGAGGATGGACATGGAACGAGTCGTGATTACAGGAATGGGAGTTATCTCTCCTCTGGGAAATGATGTAGATACATTCTGGAACGGATTGATTGAGGGTAGATCAGGGATATCGCATATAGAACATTTTGATACAGCTTCGTACAAAACGAAAATCGCTGGTGTGGTCCGTGACTTTGATGGTGAAGAGCGTTTTGGACGCAAGGAAGCAAGGCGTATGGATCGATTCGTTCAATTTGCTGTTGCTGCTGCGGATCAGGCCGTATCGCAATCGGGTCTTGTGATGGATGAACTGGACCGTGAACGGGTAGGTGTATATATTGGTTCAGGCATAGGCGGAATCCAGACATTGATGGAACAAGGCAAGGTCCTGTCAGATCGGGGACCTGCGCGAGTCAGCCCAACACTGGTACCTATGATGATATCCAATATGGCTGCGGCTATGGTCAGTATGAGGTTTGGTTGCTGGGGACCGACATTATCACCAGTAACAGCTTGTTCCATTGGAAATACCGCCATTGGAGAGGCTTTCCGGTTAATTCGTCATGGCGGAGCCGATGTCATTATTGCTGGCGGAACAGAAGCGGCTGTAACCGAAGTGTCGCTGGCAAGCTTCGGTAATGCGACAGCGTTGTCTACACGAAATGAAGCGTTCCAAGCAGCCAGCCGTCCATTTGATGCGGGAAGAGACGGTTTTGTCATGGCGGAGGGTGCTGGAATTCTGGTTGTGGAATCACTGTCTCATGCTCTAGCAAGAGGGGCGAATATTCTTGCCGAAGTGATTGGATATGGTGCCAGTTCAGATGCGTATCATATGGTAGCTACCCACCCGGAAGGACGGGGGCATATCTGGCGATGAAAGCAGCACTGAAAGAAGCACAGATTGAGCCTGAAGACATTGATGTGATTAACGCTCATGCCACCAGTACGGAGGCGGGTGACCTCTCTGAGACGAGAGCGATTAAGCAACTTTTTGGGACAGGTGCCTATGATATTCCGGTCACAGCGAATAAGTCCATGACGGGACATATGCTTGGTGCAGCTGGTGGTGCGGAGGCGATCTCACTTATCCAAAGTCTGCGGCATGGCATCATTCCTCCAACCATAAACCAGGAGCAGAAGGACCCCGAATGTGATCTGGATTATGTACCAAATGAGGCAAGAAAAGCAGAGTTGCGGATTGGGATGTCTAATTCCTTTGGTTTTGGCGGTCATAATGCGGTTATTGTTCTTCAAAAATATTCTTCTTAAGCCAAAAAGAAAAAGCAGCTTTAAGCAGAAAGAAAGCCGTAACCAAAGAAACAGCGCTGCCTGATGGGGCTGCGCTGTTTCTTTGCTTACTTATGGATCACTCGTAAACACTGTACCTTGGTTAGCGGCCAAGTGGTTGTACGCCTCAGGAAGAGAGGGATGTTGATTCCGCCATGCCTTTGTTACCTCGGCTCAGCCAGCTTACACGCCAGCGGGATTGCATGAAGAGAACCAGGAACAG
Organism: Paenibacillus sp. OVF10; assembly: GCA_022836915.1. Taxonomy (GTDB): domain Bacteria; phylum Bacillota; class Bacilli; order Paenibacillales; family Paenibacillaceae; genus Paenibacillus. The sequence goes on from CP094668.1 coordinate 1,663,543, forward strand.
GGAAGCTGCTGCAATCAGGCTAAGAATGACAAAACCTGGTGTATAAGATTGATAGCTGCTATACAGTTGACCGAGAATCAGCGGCAGTGCATACCCGCCCAATCCGCCAGCGGCACCCACAATACCTGTCATCAGGCCAATCTCATTGCCAAAACGTTGGGGAACCAGTTGGAACACGGAGCCATTTCCGGCTCCCAGACACATCATACCGAGGAACAACATGACTACTACCACAGGAAGTGGTGGCATGAAGGATACTCCGATCAACATGATGCAGGCTCCTGTGTACAGGAAAGTCAGCATGCGGGTTCCGCCAATTTTGTCCGCCAGGTAACCCCCGACAGGCCGGAAGAAACTGCCTGCGATTACACAGAAGGTGGTAATGTCTGCGGCACGAACAGGAGAGAGCCCATACTGGGTGTTGAAGAAGATGGTGAGATAGTTACATAATCCAACGAAACCACCAAAAGTTACACAATAGAAGGCACAGAATACCCAAGCATCTTTTTGTTTAAGCAGACTTCCGTATTGGGATAATTTCTTGGGTTCAGGCCGGTTAGGGCTATTCTTGGCAAAGATAGAAAAGAGGATGAATACAATAGCGATTGGTATAATAGCAAGTCCGAACACAACTTCCCAGCTGCCAAAATGCGTAGCCAAGCGATTGGCAAACAATGTCGCGAGTACGGTTCCACTGTTACCCGCCCCGGCAATACCCATGGCCAGACCCTGATGCTCCTTGCCATACCATTGGCCTGCCAGAGGTAGCGCAGCAGCAAAGGAAGCGCCTGCGACACCAAGCAAGAGTGCCACCACGTACAGTTGGCTTAAAGAGTCGACCCATAACCAGCCGAGTAATAAAGGAACTAAGGTGACGAGCATCCCGATCTGTGCGGTCAGTTTCGGACCAATATAATCAGACATGAAGCCAAGCACAAGGCGCAGGATGGAGCCGCCGAGAATAGGCAATGCGACCAGATTGGCCTTTTCCAGCGGAGTCATCGGATAATCCAACGCTATGACAACTGCGAGCGGACCAAGCATCCCCCATATCATAAAACTGATGTCAAAATACATAAACGCCCCGAAGAGGGTGGGCTTATGCCCGCTTTTCCAAAAACTTTTGCTCTCCATCATCCATCATCGCTCCTCATCCAATTGAGATCTTCGTGATTTGTCTATGTGCGTGTTAAGGCAGAAAAAGGCCGCAATTCGTCCAGTTAAGAACGATTTGCGGCCCCGTTGCCGACAGGCGGTACACGTCATTGTGTTCCCGCATCTGAGTTGATCACAGCACTGTGATTTTGATTCAAATTATAATCAAGAGAAAATATATATGTCAACAAAAATTACATGTAATTTTAAATAATTCGTTTTTTAATCGTTATTCGCACTTTTAATGTTAATTTAGTTGACATTAGATTGGGATTCCCTTAATCTGAATCTAATATGAATCCACACAAAGGCGTGTGGATTCCGGAGGCAACGGTGCCCTTTTCCGAATTGTGGAGAAGGGATTTTTCTGTTTATTTTCAGGTGAGAGATAGGGGCAGCCCATGAGCAGAAGGAAACTGGTGATTATCGGGAATGGCATGGCTGGAGTGAAGTGTGTCGAAGAGATTATCGCACTGGAGCCTGATACGTATGAGATTGTCATCTACGGCAATGAACCCCGTCCCAACTACAATCGGATCATGTTATCGAAAGTGTTGCAGGGTGAGCATTCGTTACAGGATATCATTATCAATGATTGGACTTGGTATGCCGAGCATCAAATCCGGCTATGCGCAGGTGAAACGGTGCACCGAATTGATACCCGAGGAAAATATATAGAGACTGAATCCGGCCTAAGAGAAACATATGATGTCCTGATTCTGGCGACAGGGTCTTCACCGTTTATCCCACCGATTCCGGGAATGGATAAAGAGCGGGTCATGTCCTTCCGGACCATTGATGATTGTACGCGCATGTCTGACTATTCCAGAGAATATCGAAAGGCCGCCGTTATTGGTGGTGGATTGCTTGGACTGGAGGCTGCACGCGGGTTGCTGCATCTGGGTATGGAAGCTGTGGTGGTCCATAATGCACCTTACATTATGAACCGACAATTGGATCAGAAAGCGGCCGCGATGCTTCAGGAGGAGCTTGAAGACCAGGGCATGTCCTTTCTTTTGTCCAAAAATACGCAGAAAATTACCGGACGATCGCAGGCACAGGGGCTGCTGTTCACAGATGGTTCCAAGCTTGAAGCTCAGGTTGTCATTGTCGCTGTAGGAATTCGGCCAAATGTGGACCTCGCCAGACGAAGTGGAATCGCCACGAATCGGGCAATTATGGTAGATGACTATATGCGCACCAGCGTACCGGATATATACGCAGTTGGGGAATGTGCCGAACATCGGGGAATCAGTTATGGTCTGGTGGCTCCCTTATACGAACAGGGGAAGGTGCTCGCACGTACGCTCTGTGGACAGGAAACGCCTGAATACAAAGGATCTATTCCCTACTCACAGTTGAAGGTATCGGGGGTTGATGTTTTCTCGGCCGGCGAGATCAGTGGGAAAGGCATGCAGACCGCAATTCAACATCTGGATGGCATTCAAGGCACATACAAAAAAGTGCTGATGCAGGCTGGCAAAGTGCGTGGAGCCATTTTATTTGGAGATACAACCGAAGGAACGGCATTGCTTGGACTTGTGCAACGAGGTGCAGATGTGGCGGAATTGGCTCCGCGTGAAGGCGCACCAGACCCTGCTGAGATGGCTGCTGCGGCATTATCGGCTCAGGAGACTGTCTGTGCCTGCAACAATGTGACCAAGGCTGCGATAATGAAGGCCATTCAGGAACAGGGTCTGGAAACGGCAGATCAGGTGAAGGAGCAGACCAAGGCGTCAGGTTCATGCGGTGGCTGTCGCCCGATGGTGGCTGCTCTATTGAAACATACGCATAACCTGAAAAATAACGGGGGTACTGGCGTGGTTGCCACACCGGATAAACCTGCTCCAATGCCTGTATGCAGTTGTACGGATCTTGGGCACGCAGAGCTGAAGGAAATCCTGGCTGACATCGATGTTCTGGAGACAGGGCTACCAGACATATCTTTGATCTTGCAGAAGCTGGGTTGGGGTTCGGAGCTTGGTTGCTCGGTATGTCGCCCCGTAATTCATTATTACTTACAGGTATCCGGTGGAACGATGATTGTTCGAGAGATCGAGGCTCACTCAGAGATTCAGGTACGCTGGGATGATCATATTCCACAGTTATCTTATGCAAGGGATGCGGGTGGCTTGGCTGCACAGCTTCGTGCGCGTTGGATCGACGCAGCGATGCCGTCGCCGGTGAATATGGGAGTCGCACCAGGACCCGGGTCATTGGTGAGCGCACTAGTGCAGGATATCGGCTTGCTGGCTTCACCGGCTGGATGGGAGATATACGCAGGCGGTCACGCAGAACATCCGGTCAAGCAAGGTGGCTTGCTCGGGGTGGCTGAAACAGAGATACAAGCGGCAGCACTCGCATCAGCCTGCCTTCAGTGGTATCGCCAAACCGCCTGGTATGATGAGCCGTTATGGGCATGGACGGAACGATTGGGGTTCATGACGATTCGGGAAACGCTGCTGGATGACCAGTTACAGAAGGAACTTGCAGCTACACTTCAAGCTGATATATAGATGAAAGGCGGGGATGGAAAGATGGGATTATCCGTGAGTTCAGAACCAACAGCCTCCAAGCTCTATGTAAAGGAAACCCAGTGTCCGTATTGCAGTGTGCAATGCAAGATGACTGTTGAAGAACTGGCTGCACCTGTTGCAGGCCAGCGTCGTGGTGAGTATAGGGTTCAGGGTGTCCCGAATGAAGCCTCTCAGGGCAGGTTATGTGTGAAGGGCATGAATGCGCATCAACATGCGCTCAGTGGTCAACGATTAATGCATCCGCTCATTCGTCGTAATGGCGAGCTTGAACCCTGTTCCTGGGAGGAGGCCATTCAGACCATCGCAGAGCGGGTTCAGGACTTGAAAGATTCATACGGAGCAGATACGGTCGGAGTATACGGAGGCGGATCTCTGACAAATGAAACAGCCTATCTGCTCGGCAAGTTTGCCAGAGTTGCATTGGGGACAAAATATATCGACTATAATGGACGGTTCTGCATGTCAGCTGCGGCTTCAGCTGGCAGTAAAGTGTTTGGGATGGACCGTGGATTGACGTTCCGACTGTCCGATATTCCCAATGCAGGTTGTATAGTACTCGCAGGTACCAATATTGCAGAATGCCAACCTACCCTTCTGCCATACTTCAATCAAGCGAAGGAGAATGGAGCCTTCATTATCGTTATTGATCCACGTAAGACGGCAACCGCAGCCATTGCCGATCTTCACTTGCAGGTGAAGCCTGGCAAGGATGCCTTGTTGGCGGATAGCATGTTGAAGGTGATTATGGATGCCGGATTGGTTGACCCTCATTTTATAGGCGAACGAACGCATGGTTACGAGCAATTGATACAAGGGTTGGCTGATCTGCAACTCGAACAGGCGGCACAAGCGTGCGGGGTTGATCTGGCGCTGATTCGCCAGGCGGCGATGGCTTACGGTGAGGCAGAAACAGGCATGATCATGACAGCACGTGGTGTGGAGCAGCAGACGGATGGGCATATGGCCGTCAGGCACTTTCTGAACTTGGTGCTCGCGACTGGCAAAATCGGCCGAGAAGGATGCGGATATGGTGCCATCACAGGTCAAGGAAACGGGCAAGGCGGACGGGAGCATGGACAGAAGGCTGACCAGCTGCCGGGCTATCGATCCATTGAAAATGAAGCCGATCGTGCCTATGTGGCATCCGTCTGGGGTGTGGACCCTGCAAGTTTGCCAGGCAAAGGGGTATCCGCCTACGAGATGATGGAGAAGGTCCATGATCAGGAGATTCGGGCGCTGCTTGTAATGGGCTCCAACCCGGTCGTATCCAATCCCAATGTGCGTTTGGTGGAAGAAGGTCTGCGCAAGCTGGACTTTCTGATCGTGGCAGACATGTTTCTGTCTGAGACAGCACGCATGGCTGATCTGGTTCTGCCGGTTACATCTTATATGGAGAATGAAGGTACATTGACCAATCTGGAGGGGCGTGTTCTGCTCCGTGAAAAGGGGCAGCCTGCGCCGGGAGAAACGCTTGATGATTGGGATATATTATGCCGGATTGCCGCACAATTGGGTAAAGCTTCTTATTTTGAATATGAAACTGCTGAGGATATCTTTAATGAGCTTCGGGTGGCGAGTCGTGGCGGAGTGGCTGATTACTATGGCATTACCTATGAGCGTTTGCGTAACGAGAAAGGGGTATACTGGCCGTGTTCTGCCCTGAAGGATCAGGGAGAAGGACTGCTGTTCGGTGAACGATTTGCTCACCCGGATGGCAAAGCGGCATTCACATTTGAATCCAGCCCGGGCTGGAATGATATATCTTCGGAGTTCCCCTTAATTCTCACCAATGGGCGTGTGCTGCCTCATTATCTTACAGGGTGCAGACACATCGCAGTCCGGCACTGGCAGCTCGTGAATTGGAGAACTTTGTTGAACTTCACCCGGCTACCGCTGCCCGTTATCGTATTCACGATGGAGAGTGGGTAGAGATTCAATCGACGTACGGAAGCTTCACGGTTCGTTCGCGCATCAAGGATTCGATTCGGGAGGATACCTTGTTCGTGCCGATGCATTGGGGCGGCATTCAGAATGTGAATCGGGCCACCAGACCAGAGTTAGATCCGTTCTGCCGGATGCCTGGGTTCAAGACAGCAGCTGTAACCATTCGACCGTTGCGTCTGGCGAGATGATTCATGCAGGTTTCAGTTTATAAAGGTTCTCAGGCGACATAAACTGTTCTAATGGTAGCTTAGCGGCTGCGCAGTCCATATTTATATGAGACTGTGCAGCTTTTTTTGCGTATATGTACGCAAGTAGGCCATAGTTCCGTGGTTCCACGTAAACATGAGGATTGGCTCATGAATATGGATTGAATTTTAGTTATGATGTTTATTAGGGGTACATATGTACGTATTTTTGATTATATTTTGAGGCCGACAACAGTTTCGAGTTTAGGTTATTACGCATCATGGTATAGATATCGGGGCTTATGGAAGCTTCTTCAAATAGGGCAGGACATAGGAGGGAACACGGTGAACATATGGATAACGGTAAAAAGTCTGGGTAAGCGCAAGCCGGCACTTGCCAAACAAGCTGCCGAACTTCCGGAAACAACCCATACGCTGAGGCAGCTCATTGAGAACATGGTGGCTCTGCAAGTGAAAGTCCTTCAGGACAAGAAGCAACAGGCAGAATTACTCGCCTTCCTCATGCCGGATGAGATTGAGACGCAGGGAGCGACGGGGAAAGTCGGGTTTGGCGCAGTATACAATGAGGGCGCTCCTGATCTGGATAGTGCGATGGAGACAGCTATAACCGCCTATGAGGATGGGTTGTACAAAGTGTTTCTCAACGATGAAGAATTGCAGGAACTGGACAATTCCGTGGTTATACAGGACGGCGACAACGTGGTGTTTGTTCGTTTTACAATGCTTGCCGGACGTCTGTGGTAGAGAACGATGAAGGAGGAGAACAGGATGAATCAGGAAGAACAAGTACAGGTGTATATGGATGAATTGCAGGATAGAGCCAAGTCGTTAACAGGGGTACAGCTTGAGCTGGCAAACTATGTTGTGGAGATCGCCGGGTCTACGTATTTGCGTGGAGATGAAAAGATGTTTTTGAATACAGAAAAATTGCTTGGAAGGCTGGCTGCAGAAACGCAGCAACCATTATTCCAGCCACTATTGGATGGGCTCCAGCATCTGGCGAGCGAGTCATTGGTTGCACGATTCCGTTATATCGCTGAGCGTGCGACTCGTTTCCCATATAGTAACAACTATGAACGCCGACCTTTTCGCACATCCGATCCGGAGCAGCATGTAGCACAGGTCATCCGCAAACTGATGGGATTGTTCCGAATGGAGATGAAGAATTTCTCCCTGAGTGAATATGTGTCACTTCGTGAGTACAAGCTGGATTATCTGCATGAGATCCGTTGGGTTCTGGCGGATTGTATCGCATATGAACTGGATCATCAGGGCGGAGATATGAAGCAGGCATTGCACGATATTATCTATGGTGACAATCAGACGGCGCTGTTAACCCATGAAATGATCAAAGGCATATTCATGAGCGATCAGGCAGATGCCTATCAGATGGTGGGTGAGTTGCTCGTTGCAGCAAGGTTGCAGGAAGGGCTGCGCCAAAGCATTGTGGAGCGGATGGATGAAGGAACACTGGAAGCCTATATTTACATATTAAAAATCATCATCGACAACAACCTGATCCGTTTCAGTTCGGTGGTAAGAGCACTCGCCGTATGGACGGGAATTGGCATAGAAGCAGCCAATCAGCGTGTTGCTGCACAGCTAATTGAACAGGCGTATGAGGCGCTTGTGCAACCAGAAGTGCGCGAATCCTGGCAGCAGGAAGCGAACGCCAACAAGCTCTTTATCAGCCTGTGGGCGACAGCGGTCATTGAAGAGAATGAACTGACGAGCAAGATCATCGAGATTATGGATCAAGGCCAATTATATCAGAAGATTGTTGCCCAATACGTACTGGCTAACAGCCAGAACAGAGAGCTTCGTTTGCACATTGCACGTCGTTATCTGGAGGCGCAGGATACCGAGTTGATGCACTGGATTGTGACCAACTATGATGCCATGTATATGTACAACTGGAGTTTCGAGAATGGAGAGAATCAGCGTAGTGTCTACGTGTGGCCATTGCCTGCGCTTGAAGATAAGGCATTGAGACGTCAGGACTTTGATCAATTCAAACAGATGTTGGCTGTCATTCCAAAAGGCGGATCAGGTGGACCATCGGGTGTACTTGAGTATGTTCACTACCGGATTGATACAGATGATGTAGTGAAGAAAATGTTATATCTGGCCGCTTATGATATGGACCCGGAATGGATCGGCGAAGTCATCGCAATCAAGGACAGTTTGAGCCCAGAACTGCGCGGGGAACTGTTGTCCCAGTTTGTTCAGCATCCCGATAATGAGGTGCAAAGACAGTTTGTGTTTGAGAGTTTGTCTGATAAAAGCATCAGTAATCGGGAAAGTGCGCTCTCCAAGGCGAAGCAGCTCACGTTGACGGTTGAAGAGATGAAACAGATGGAGGCGCTGATGAAGCTCAAGACAGGCTCACTTCGTCAGAAGGTCATCCATGTATTGTTACTACAACCCGTGGATCAATTGACGGTTTCACTGAAGCGACTTTTGCAGGCCAAGAGTGAGTTGCAGCGTCTAGGCGCGCTCGAATTGTTGACCGAGATTGCGGCAGATCCGGATCGGGCAGATCAGCAGGAGCAATTGCAGCCATTGGCACAGCTGATTGAGACGCCAACCGCGAAGGAACAGAAGTTGCTCGACAAGCTGACGGATCAGGGGAGTCGCTATACGGCCGCTAATGGGTTTAATTTATTCGATCCGAAGCGACGTGAGCCATTGCTGGAAGAGAAGCGTGACCTCAAAGGCCACAGTCCGAAGGATATCTTTACACTTTCTCTGGATAAGACCAGACCATTCCTGCAGGGGCTCGATGAATTAGTGCATGAACACAGGGATCATGAGTATGAAGTGGAGTACTATGCTGGCTACAAAGACACGTTGTTAGTCGGAGCGAGTCTTCGCTCCAAGGTTCCGTATGGAGAGCGGAATGAAATGAAGCAGATGGAACAGTTCCCGCTACATGACATATGGGAAAACTTTATTCAACATGCTGGGTTTAGCAGTGTGGAACTGATGCAGCTATACATGGTTATACAGCTCCGGGATTTCAATGGCAAATTGAGTGACCATTACAGTTACTTCCATGATCAGTATGACTATGAAGAACTGCAAAAGATTCCGTTATTGGAAGGCTGGCGCAAGTCGTTTGCCGACCAGATCTATCCTCTGGATGACATCGAAAAGCTACAGCAGATGCTGGATTCGTTAACGTATAAGGATCAGGTAGTGGCACTGATATCGGCGGCATTTCTGGATAGCGATCCGATCGACACGTTTGAAATAGCTGAGAAAACCTGGGCCTCCATCATCGCGAGTATGCCTGCTGATCGACTCGAGAAAGAGTCAGGCATGCTTCATATTCTGACTGGACCTTGGAATTATGTGGTTCGTGGCAAAATCCATGACGATAACAGCTTCAAACGTTTCTTCCAGACAGCTTACCAGTTCACCAGTCTTGTAGAGAGTAGTCATCCGCTGTCTTTACTGTCACTTGAAGATTTTCTGCGTGCGTACCAGTTGAACTTGATTGATGAACAGGAGATATACCGACAGGTTCTGGTCGGTGGGAATCGTCTGATGTTTATTCGGGACTTAACATCCACTCGTACAGAAGTGATCGCAAGTGATCCCAAGCTGATTCATTTACGGGATACGGTCGTTAATCGGATTCTGGAGATCGAGCTGACCCGGGAGAACTCTCTACAGAAGTAAGTACACTTGCCATGAAACTGGAACGAATTGAAGGCATGGAACACTGGGTACATCTGGTCTCGGCGATGGATCAGGATACATTTGTCCGTGGATATATCTACAGTTATGGGGACAACACAACACGTAAAGAGACGTTTAGCTATCTAATTCAGAATTGTCATCCACGGGATGGAGAAGATGAGAAGCGTCTTGGAGAATTACTCCAGAAGTATCCGGTGAATGAGAAAAATTGCTGGAAGCGGCTATGTACGCCCCGCAGTGGATGGAGATTGTTGCAAAACATCTGGGATGGGAAGGTCTCCGCAGTGCGGCATGGTACTTCCATGCCCATATCAATGAACGCTTTACTGCGGAGAAAGAAACCATCGTGGCCCACTATTCTCCAATCTCACCACAGGACTTTAATGAAGGTGCGTTTGATATCGCTTGGTTTGAAGAAGCCTATGCTGCTGTCGGGGAGGAACGGTTCAATCTGTTATACGATTGCGCCAAGTACATTTCCGGGGAGCTAACCACCGCAGATCCCAATTGTTCGCAGATGCTGCACTGGGCAAGCTTCGATTGGACGATATGCGTGATTCCGTGTCAGACAAGCGAAACAAGGATCATTTGTTAACCTACAGCCTGATCCCATTCGCGGCTAATCGGGAACAGGATCTGCGTGAGCGATACGACTTCATTCAGAAGTTTCTGTTGCAGAGCAAACAATTCGGTGCACAACGCCGTGCCAGTGAAGGTGTAGCATCACAGATTGCACTGGGCAATCTCGCTCGTAATGCAGGTTATGCTGATGTTACGCGGCTGATGTGGGACATGGAAGCACGTAAGTTGGATGAGATGAAATCCTTCTTTGAACCTCATGCATTAGATGCTGACACGACAGCACAATTGGTCATTGATGAGGAAGGCCAACCCGAAATGGTTATCGTTAGCAAAGGCAAGACACTCAAATCTGTACCTGCCCGGTTCAAAAAAGATGGATATATCGCTGAACTGAAAGAGCTCAAATCGGATCTGGTGGATCAGTATCGCCGGGCACGGCAGGAGCTGGAACGTTCGATGATTGCTGGAACATCCTTTACACGTGAGGAAATTACCAGTCTGATGCAAAATCCGGTTATACATCCGCTGGTAAGAACGCTTATATTCCAGTCAGGTGACAAGACGGGACGATTCGATGTATCATCCAATGGTTTGGTTGCTCCTGGGCCGGAGGGTACGAACCATGCACTATCGGAACAGGATCAACTGTTGATTGCTCATCCGCTTCATCTGTATCAGAGCGGAAGCTGGAGTGAATTCCAGCGGGATCTGTTCACCCGTCAGGAGCGTCAGCCCTTCAAGCAGGTATTCCGTGAGCTGTATCTTCCTAACGAGGACGAATTGGCTAATGGTACGGTGTCTCGTCGATACGCCGGATATCAGATTCAACCGAAAAAAGCAGTAGCTCTGCTTAAAGGACGCCAATGGACTGTCAGTTATGAGGAAGGTCTGCAGAAGGTAAGTTACGAGCACAATCTGATTGCGAATCTCTATGCCATGGCAGATTGGTTCTCACCAGCAGATACGGAGGCACCTACCTTGGAGACGGTGCAGTTCTACGATCGTAAGAGCTACAAACCTGTAGCGCTGCAAGATGTGCCGCTGACGTTCTTCTCGGAAGTTATGCGTGATATCGATCTGGTGGTCAGCGTTGCACATGTGGGAGGCGTAGATCCGGAAGCCAGCCTGACAACAATCGAGATGCGTCACGTCATTGTGAACGAGTCGTTGCGTCTGCTGAAGATCGACAATGTACGTTTGGACGGGAATTACGCACGAATTGATGGTGAATTGGGTGAGTATGCTGTTCATCTGGGGAGTGGTAATGTGTTCAAACAAGCTACAGGTGCACTTCATATTGTTCCGGTGCACAGTCAGCATCGGGGTCGAATCTTCCTGCCATTCCTGGATGAAGATCCGAGAACAGCTGAGATTTTGTCCAAGGTGATGTTGCTCGCCGAAGATAAAAAGATCAAGGACCCGCAGATTCTTGCACAATTACAGAACTAGAAGTGATTGAACAGAAGTGAGCCGCCCCTCTTGGGGCGGTTTTTTATTTGCTACTCCGATTTTAATGTAACTTCGAATCTCAATATAACGAGTGTAGAACAAGAATCATGGACGGAAAGTGGACAATATGGAGCAATTCCAACATAAAGGCAGCTGAAGAACCTGTTAAAAGGGACCTCAGTTGCTTTTATATTTTTGGATATTTCAATGGACCGGATTGGTTCCGTTTTCAAATAGACTTAGGACCCAGAGTGTGTCGACATATTCCTTAATCTGATAATTAATTGCATTAATTGGTTGATCGGGAGTGGGTCGAACCGACTGTTTTTAAAAGTAAAGAATTTGTTCGAAAGTAGTTACGGAAATGTAAATAATTCGTTTTCTTGTTTTGTTATCTGAATTGTTAATATGGTGATTCCAAAGAACTAGGCTTGTTCTAATCGGTCATTTACCAAATTTAAGGGGATGTAATTCATGATCATGTCGGCTATCGTTAGGAAGCGAAATCTGCTGACTTGCTTGCAGGCTGCAGTTTCAGAAGCCATGTGCAGGACAACCTGAATGCTTGAAAGACTGGGATCAAGCCAGTTTGCATTCCCTTGTATACATGTATTCAATATGTGCACAAGAAAAATGATCAAGAGAGAAGGAGAACTTACAACATGAACAGAAGACTCAATCTGATTTTCCTCAAACGATGGTTTATGTTATTAATCATCGTGGCGGTTGCGGCTATGCCGCTGCACGCCTTCGCCGCGGAGGCGGAATCTGGGGCCAATCGTCCTTGGATGAACAAATCCTTGTCTGCGGAGGAACGCACCGAGCTGCTGCTCAAGGAGATGACGCTGGAGGAGAAAGTTGGATTCGTAACCGGTAAAGTAAATAACTATTATGGTTTCTATAATGATGGATTGGAGCGCCTCGGCATTCCGGCATTACAGATGGCAGACGGACCTGCAGGGGTACGTGTGGCTAACCCGGATGTGCAGGACAAAAAGTCCACGGCACTGCCTGCACCCATCGCGCTTGCCGCTTCCTGGGATACCAATCTGGCCAAGAAATATGGCGATCTGATCGGTCAGGAAGCACATGATACAACACATAATGTAGTGCTTGGTCCTGGGCTTGATATTGCACGTACACCATGGGGTTCCCGGAACTTTGAATCGCTCGGGGAAGATCCATTGCTGGCTTCCGGCATGGGTGCAGCGTATGTGAACGGGATTCAAAGCAATCCGGTTATCGCTACAGCGAAGCACTACATCCTGAACAACCAGGAGACAGAGCGTTTTACCACCAATGCAACAGCCAGCGAACGTGCCATTCAGGAAGTCTATGCACGTCCGTTCCAGGCGATGGTTGAAAAAGCGGATCTTGGTTCTGCAATGTGTTCATTTAACCAGGTGAACGGTACATACGCTTGTGAGAACAAGGAGATGCTGACCGATGTCCTTCGGGATCAGTTTGGCTTCGAAGGGTTTGTTATGAGTGACTACGGTGCAAACTTCAGCACAGCCAAATCCGCCAATGCGGGTCTGGATCTGGAGACACCTGGAGAGCCGTATGGCAAATGGGGAGACAAATTGCTGGAAGCCGTGAACAATGGCGAAGTCAGCGAGCAAACCATTGATGAGAAGGTTAGACGCATTTTGCTTCAAATGTTCGATAAAGGGCTGTTCGATAACCCTGTAACGAATACACAAATCAATGCCAAGAAAGACGGCAAACAGGCACGTGAAATTGCAGAAGAGAGCATGGTTCTTTTGCAAAACAACGATAATGTACTGCCGCTGTCCAAGAAAAACGTGAAATCCATCGCTGTCATCGGACCGGATGCAGATAACGCATCTGCTGCTGGTGGAGGTAGCAGTCTCGTTAATCCGAAGTATACGGTGAGCCCGCTTGAAGGGATTCGTAACCGTGCAGGAAACGGTGTAGATGTGCAATATGCAGCCGGAACCGATCCAATCTCGGCAGGAGATGCGTTTAACGGACCGTCCGCGGTACCATCCACGCTCTTGTCTCCAGCGGGTGTTAACGAAAGTGGTTCAGACAATGCGAAAAACGGACTGCATGCCGAATATTGGACGAACAAGGACATGGAGGGCAATCCTGAACTGGTCCGCACGGATAATCAGGTGAACATGAATCTTGGATTTTACAACTATGAAGGCTTCAATGCACAGTCGTCTAAACTTCCGGTGACGCCAACGAAGTTTAATAGCAAAATGTCCGCTCGTTGGACAGGTTCCATTACGGCACCGAAAACAGGTGATTACAAACTGTCTCTGACCAGTCTGGGTTCTGCAAAACTATACGTGGATGATCAGCTGCTGGTAGACAATCAAGGTGCGACACTGAGCACTACAAAGAAAGAAATCACGCTTAAAGAAGGCGAGTCTCACAACATTCGGATTGAATATCGTACAGATTTCCCGGTACAAACCAGTCATGATATGGGAGCTCAGGTTCGTTTCGGCTGGGAAGCTCCAGAAGATGCTGTTGATGCCAAGATGCAAAAAGCAGTTGAGTTGGCGAAAAAATCCGATGTTGCCGTTGTGGTAACTCGCACGTATGACAGTGAAGGTTACGTAGACCGTTCCGACCTGGAACTGCCGAATAACCAGGAGCAGCTGATCCGCAAGGTAGCGGCAGCCAATCCAAAAACGATCGTGGTGCAAATGAGTGGTCGCGCTGTTGAAATGGATTCCTGGCAAAAAGAAGTGCCATCCATCGTTCAGGCTTGGTATGCAGGTCAGGAACAAGGTAATGCAGTGGCACGTGTTCTGTTCGGCGATGTGAATCCATCCGGTAAGTTGCCGGTGACGTTCCCATCAGATGATTCCCAAACTCCGGTATCCACTGCGGAACAATTCCCGGGTGTGAATGGGGTGGGCAACTACTCCGAAGGTATCTTTGTAGGGTATAAAGGATATGACAAAGAAGGCATGACACCGGCGTTTGCCTTTGGACACGGACTGTCTTATACCGATTTTAATTATCGTAATCTGCATGTGAAAAACACAGGCAAAGGCGACAAAGCAACCGTAGAAGTATCCCTGAACTTACGTAACACCGGTAAAGTTGCCGGTGCGGAAGTTGTACAGGTCTATGTTGGCAATCTGCCAACTAAAGTTGAAACTCCAGAGAAGCAGCTTGCTGGTTGGGCGAAGGTAGATCTGAAAGCAGGCAAGCAGCAACGGGTCAACATTCAACTGGATCGCAGCGCATTGTCCTATTGGGATGAAACATCGCATGAATGGGTAATGCCTAAGGGTAAAGTCCAATTGTATGTTGGCAGTGCATCGGATGATATCCGTCTGACAGGCAGTGTGAATATCGGAAGCAAGTCCGGTAAATAAAATTGCAATCAGGGAGATTGGAAGGTTGTTCTCCCAGTGAAGTTATTCCGTTAAATGCAGTTTGTTCTACTTCATATAGATTAGGAAAATGAGTCGTGGCCTAGTGGCCGCGGCTTTTTCCACAATGGAAGGAGAGTGAAGCGTGATGAACATAGGCTGGGGAGAGTATCCCAAACGATGGATAATCCTATTGATCGCAGCTGTTTGTTGTGTCGGTATAGGAAGCTGGCTTATCTTCAACCGAAGTGAACAACCCGCTCCGCCACCGGTTATGGACAAACAGAGAACGGCCGAAGTCTGGTTAACCACGGGAGATCAGCAAAATCTGCTTACACCACAGAAACCCATTCCAATTACAGATCAACATGATGCAGACACAAGCTCTTCAGATTCTACAACGCAGGAGTCTGATACTTCCCCGTCGGAGTTTAGCATACAGATTGACCCGGACAAGAACTACCAGACCATGGATGGTTTCGGTGCAGCGATGACGGGTTCATCTGCGCATCTGATTAATCAGCTTCCAGAGGAGCAGCAAGAGCAACTGCTGAAGGAACTGTTTACGACGAAAGGCTTGAATATGGATATGGTGCGTCACACGATTGGTGCCTCCGATTATTCGGTAGATGAATCAGGCGCGGCTTCAAGTTATACCTATGATGATATCGAGTCCGGCACGGATTATGACATGGAACACTTTTCGATCGATAAAGATCAGGAAGTTGTGAATATGCTGAAGAGTGTGACTGAGCTGAAACCGGATCTTAACGTACTGGGCACACCGTGGACGGCTCCGGCCTGGATGAAGTATGGGGAGAAGACCACGAACGGTTGGTATCTGGATTACAACGATCCTCAGGTGTACGAAGCGTACGCAAGATATTTTGTGAAATATATCAAAGCTTATCAGACAAAGGGCATTCCCATCTACGGGATCACGTTGCAAAATGAACCGGAGTTCACCTCGGACAAATATCCGAGTATGAGTATGGGAGCTGAAGAACAAGCGATGTTCATACGGGATTATCTAGGCCCTGCGCTACAGGATGCGGGACTGGATACGCGAATCATCGCGTATGATCATAACTGGGATCAGGCGGTTGAATATACCAGCAAGGTGCTCGGTGATGAGCAGGCTGCTGTCTACATCGATGGATCTGCTTTCCACTGTTATGCAGGTGATCCATCGGCCATGTCGGAAGTGCATGAGCGCTTCCCGGACAAAAATATCTATTTTACCGAATGTAGTGGTGGGGAGTGGAGTCCTGATTTTGGCGAGAATCTGAGCTGGCAGATGTCCAATCTCATCATTGGTGCACCTCGCAACTGGGCGAAAAATGTTCTGCTCTGGAACATCGTACTCGATCCGCAAGGTGGACCTACGAATGGTGGCTGTGAGAACTGTCGTGGGGTTGTGACAATTGACCCGGACAGTGATGAAATCACTAGAAATGTCGAGTATTATGCGTTAGGCCACATCAGCCGTTATGTACGTCCGGGAGCTGTGAGAGTTGTTTCCACGCAAGAACAGGGCAAGATCGAGAACGTAACCTTCCGCAATCCGGATGGAACGATGGTGCTAGTTGCGGCTAACACGGGCGAGGCAGAAGTTTCCTTTGATGTAGTCATAGATGGAGATTTATTTCGATATATACTGCCATCCCAATCGGCAGCAACCTTCCGTTGGAAGCCAAAAACGGAGGTAGAACGTTGACTCAAGATTGGAAATTATGGGTACAGATTGAATGATGGACATGGTAAAATAAACGTAGAGTTATTTCAAATTTGATGTATTAAACAAGTCCGATCCCAGGATCGGGCTTTTACATAACCTTTTTACTTTTAATAGAAAAGGAGAATACGTTGGACATGTTAGTCGTTGCATATCGGGAACAGGATCATGACAAGTTGGTTGGAATCTGGGAGAGAGCTGTGCGGGCAACCCATACGTTTTTGGAAGAGCATCATATTCAGTTCTACAAAAAAGTGGTGAGCGATGTGTTGCAACAAAGACAAGTCGAGGTTTGGGAAGCGCTGAATACAGAGCAACAACCGGTGGGTTTTATTGGTGTGGATGATAACTTTATCGAGATGTTATTTGTGGATCCGAGCCAACACGGACAGGGTCTGGGACGTCTTCTAATAGACCATGCCTTCAAAATCAAAGGCCGTCACCTCAAGGTGGATGTTAATGAGCAGAATACTGGAGCAGCCCGATTCTATCAAAAGATGGGATTTGTACAGATGGGTCGTTCCGAAATGGATAGTTCCGGTAATCCGTTCCCGCTGTTGCATCTGGAGATCAAACAGGAACAGGCCGAGAGATTGTCGTAATGGATAGACCACGTGATATAAATGACCAGGATGAGGAGTGTGCAGGATGACACAGATCAAGGTGACACCGGAACAACTGGAGACGGTCAGTGGGCAATTCGCTCAGGCACATCAGCAATTATCGGGCTTCATGTCCACATTGGACGGCAAGATGAGTGTCATGCGCAGCAACTGGGATGGCATGGAACGGGAACGCTTCTATAGCGATTATTCAACCGCTCAAGGCACGATGAAATCTGTTCTGGAGCTGGTTCTGTCCATTCAGTCGGAGCTTAAGAAGATTGCCGAGCGTTTCCGCACGACAGATGAAGAGGCGGTGAGCCAGGCAATCATGACGGCGCTGACCGCAGCGCGGGCGCTATCAACCATGGGCAAAAATAAAGGCGATGATCTGGACAAAACGCCAGGTCCACCAAAGAACATGGATGAATGGGCTGAGAAGGATGCCGAGAAATACCAGAACTATGAGGAAATGCTGAAGAAAGCCAAAGAGATGGGTGACGAAGAACTGGCACAGCAGATTCAGGCCAGCATGAACATCATTCGACTTCAGTATGAAGATGTAATCTATCAGACTGACCCCAATACGGGCAAAACGGTGAAAATTACCGAGGATTCCATCGTAGGTACGTATCAGGTGAAAAGCGACAAGGGCGAAACGACTACCATCAGTCTGGATAAACAGGGCAATGTGGTGGACTATAGCAAAGATACGGAAAAGTATAGGTATTCGGAGCAAACGCACACGACTAGTCAAGGCGAGCATCTCTTTGGCAAAGCAGCACAAACGGCTACAGCCTACGGCATTGGTCTGCTGCTCACAAGCAAGACGGGCTCTGCCTTCACGGAACATGCGACAGGACTAGGTTCATCCTTCGTCGCGGACAAATTCCTGTTCTCCGTGCCGGAGGAAGGCGAGACACGTACGATGATCTACCGTACCAATAAGGAAACGGGCAAAATGGAAAATATGATCGTGGTCACGCGTGGCGACAACGATATTGAATATACTCCGTGGCGGGATTACTTCTAAGCCACGGATGGGGTTGGCAAGCGGGCAACACAGGGGTACCTGATTGCTGCCTGCTTGCCGACCCACCCCTGGAGCCATGTGGTTGTGTATCACATGGCTATGCGTGTGGAGGGCAGGCAGCTTATCCGTGAGCCTGCCCATAGAGAACACCCCGGCAACCTTCTCCCTGAGATGGGAAGGTTGCCGGGGTGTTTATAGTTTTGCTTACCGATTCGCCACGGTCAATGGACCGGGCTGGAAGGGACTCTTTTTTTGCCAGAGATTAATGGGTCTCTTCATCCAGAAACGGTTTGTTCACCGCATAATACATAAAGCCCATCAGCAGCACACCACCAACCAGATTACCCAAGGTCACGGGAACCAGGTTGTGAAGCACACCTTCAAATGAGATCGTCCCCGGGTGGTTCAGCACAAGTGCAATCGCGAACGTACACATATTGGCGATGCTGTGCTCGTATCCCGAGATGAAGAAGCAGAATACAAAGAGCATCATGGCAAACATTTTGGCTCCATTCTCCTTCATGAACATCGGCACAAAGAACGCCATACATACAAGCCAGTTACACAGGATTCCCCGGAAAAAGAGCTGCATCGTCGGAACTTCCATCTTGTGCTCCACCACGCTTAACAGAAAACCATTCACCTGAGACGAATCGAACAATCCCGTCAGGTAGATTAACAGGGCAAACACAGCTGCGCCCATCAGGTTACCGCTATAACTCGCTATCCACAGCTTGATCACTTCGAACCAGCGCAATTTCTTGCGCAGCGCCGCATACGTGTAATAAAACGTATTGCCCGTGAACAGGTCACCCCCGCCATAGGCGATCAGAATGATGGCCGCTCCAAACGTAATTGCTGCCATCGGATAGGTAAACGGGGACTGCTCCATATAAAAGAAGTTACCTGTCTTAAACGCCACGATGACGCCGAATCCGATAAACATACTGGCCAGCATGGAGCGTGCAAGGTACCTGATTAGACTTTGTTTGTAAATCTTGTGTTTCTTCAAAGCTAGTTGTTCGACGTTGCGTAAAGCTTCCGTTTCCATAATTCTCCTCCAATAGCATGGTGTCTTGCTTACCATTATAACGAAATTATGGAAATTGGGGAGGGGGACTTGGTTTATTGATTATAACTTCCTTGATTCGAATGCAGTACCCGCATTGCAGAAGAGCCAAAATCAGGATCGGATTGAAGCGATTCTAACGCGGATGTTGCACCATTAACTTGTTGATGTGCAACAAGAATAGCAAAGGCCGCTCCTCTGACTAATATGTAGGCATTTCCCTCCAGAACTTCCTGAGCCAATTGAATCTCGGCTTCTGTAATGGGCAATAGAGCGAGAGTTTGCAAGACGTAATTCTGTACATCCTCATCTTCTTCTGAGTCACGAACAAGTTGCGCGGCAGCATGAAGGATTTCACCCAGAAGAGCAGAGGAGCCTGCCATCCCTAAAGCTCGCCATGCTTCGATACGGATGAGATCCTCTTCATGTGTATCCATGCCAATAGCGAGAACTTGCTGAGTCAGGTGATCATCGGTTAGTTCGATCAGATCACGAAGTGCTTGTAGTTTTTCTTCTCCGCTAATTTCGTTAAAATCAGGGTGTTCATTGTTGTTACTATGATTTAAATCAGACATGTCAGACATATCCTACCGTTCACCTCCAGAGTTATATTATGGCTTGGGCGGAAGAATGATTGGACGGGCAGCCAAGGCTTCTTCCACAATCTGTTCAGGCGTCAGGTCTCGATCATCCCAGAAAATCAAATTGCTGATTTCCGCATGTGGAACCTGCTGCTGTAGCTCCGTCAACATGTCATCCAACTCGGCTTCCGTTCCTTCAGAGTCCATCAGTTTGCGAACCAATTCTACCAAATGTAATCTATTGTCCATATCGATACCTCCTGAATGATTCATAGTGTGAACCAACTAGTCTTTCATGGGCTGATTCAATGGATCATACGTGATGAGCACCGGAAAAAATTTGGGCTCAAGCATCAGACTAATGAGCTGTTCGTCTTGATCAGTTTAAGAAATGAAATAGTTCCCGAAATGAGACTCGTAGATGAAGTCTTTAAATTGAAAGGAATGTTCGGGATACTTTATCTTCACATATAACGTAGTAACTCCTCGGGCTAAGGTCTCTTTTAACATAGGAATTTGGGCCACAATGATAGTAGCAATAAGAACAATTAGTATACGTTTAGCGAGACGGGTCAGATGGATTCACCCCATTATCGTAAATCAATTTTCAACAATTCATGAAGGTCCATCTCAAAATAGAAATCACTCCATAAGGATAGCCAGATTACCAAATTGCTCGCCTTTTTCCATACGTTCGAATGCTTTTGCTACGTCTTGCAATGGATATACGCCATCGATTACAGGATGTATGTCATGTTGCTCTACATATTGCAGCATCTGGACAAACTCCTCACGGCTGCCCATAGAGGTGCCGATCAGACTGATCTGCGGGAAGAAGATAGAACGAATTGGTACGGTCAGATCATCCCCGAGCTTGCACCATACATCACAATACGTCCACCTGGTCTGATTATATCAAAATATTTTGGGAACATGGCTTGTCCGATGCTATCCAAGATGATATCTACAGGTTCCAGATCGTTCTGCAAACGCCAATCGGCATGACTATCCAGTGCATGGGCAGCGCCCAAACGCAGTGCCTCATTTCTTTTGGCTTCACTTCTGGAGGTGACGCTCACCGTGGCACCAGCCGCTACCGCCATGAGCAGGGCATAGGTCGCTACACCACCGCCTATACCGGGAATGAGCACATGTTCACCTTGCTTTAATACGCCGCGAGTGAATAAGGCGCGATAGGCCGTCAGCGCTGAAAGGGACAGCACGCCTGCTTCCTCCCAGGATAGGTGGGCTGGCTTAGGCAGGGCATTTGCAGCAGGCAACGTTATATATTGCGCGAGCGTTCCATCCGTAGGGCCACCAACAATATCGGGTACGGTCGGCACTTCAGATGAATATTCCCAACCGAGTGTAGGATGGATAATGACTTCATCACCTAGCGCGAACCCTCTTACGCCTTCGCCAATCGCTACGATAATACCTGCTCCATCGGAACCGGGAATGAGTGGGGTGTCCTGGGTTTCGCGTTCTGCCATGGTGAATAGATCCCGATGGTTGATTCCAGCGGATTTTAATTGAATCTGCACTTCCCCGGCTTTTGGTGCCCGAGATTTTGACTCTTTATATTGAAGACCTGCAAGGCCGCTTTGGCCCGAATGGATAATAGCTCTCATGTTCAATATTCCTCCTGTCTGTGTAGCCAGATTTCACTACTGAGCCTCATTGTACAGACGGAGCAGATTCACGTAAAATGAACAAAAATGATTGTCAGTATCATTGAAAATAATAGATAAGCACTTTGCATGAATCGGATGATGCAGAATGCCGATATAACGACGAGCAGGTGATCAAGGTATGGATGCAGGTGATTTGAAAATATTTCAGGCGGTTGCCCGCGAAGGTAGTATCAGTAAAGCTGCACTCTTACTTAATTATGTGCAGTCCAATGTAACAACACGGATTAAACAGTTGGAGACTCAACTGCAAGTACCGCTATTTCATCGTTCCAATCGGGGGATGTCGCTTACACCAGCAGGCGAGAACCTGCTTGGGTATGCGGATAGAATATTGGAATTATTATATGAAGCAGAGCATGCCACACAAGTGGGTAACCCACCAGCTGGCATGCTTCGTCTAGGTGCCATAGAGACAGCAGCTTCCACTTTTCTGACGCCGCTCTTGGCTGAATATACTTCATGCTACCCAGAAGTACAACATTCGCTTGTCACGGGTGGGACCCATGAACTGAACCAGAAGGTCATCCAACATGAATTGCATGGAGCCTTAATATATGGCCCGATTGATCATCCTGAGCTGAAATATATGAAGATGTATGACGAAGAATTGGTGTTGATCGCTGAACCTGGAGTACATGAGATGTACACGTTATTGTCCAAGCCGATGTTGTTTTTTGAGATCGGATGCACACATCGCACTCAGGCGGAATCTTTTTGAAAGATCAGGGTATTCACACGCTTAACATCATGGAATATGGAACACTGGACACGATTCTGAATGGTGTATCTGCCGGGCTCGGTGTATCATTGCTGCCACGTTCTTCGGTTACCAAAGCAGAATCAAGAGGTGAGATTGCAGTGTTATCTTTGCCTGATCCTTATTGTCGGTTGGAAGTAGGATTTGTGTATTCCCGTGGTGAACATATATCTAGTGCGCTCAACGCTTTGGTTGAGATTATTACAGAACCAGAACTATAAGAGGTTGTTCAAAATTCCGTTTATGAACATGCACTATAAAGGAGTGAGTGATCTTGAAAGAAACTCAGTTAACGTTGGCTGATGCATTTAATCAGGCAGACTTTATTGTAGGCGGTCACGGCAGTCGCCAAGTGAAGGTGCTTCAGAACGTACTGGAGCAGATCGATGGGGAGTTGTTTAGTGACCACTACGGCAACGGCCCCCTCATTGAAGAATTTCAGCAACAGATGGCTGACGTTCTCGGCAAGGAATCGGCGGTGTTTTTCCCAAGTGGAACGATGGCGCAGCAGATTGCATTACGGATCTGGTGTGACCGCAAAGGGATAAAGCGAGTAGCTTACCACCCTCTGTGTCATCTGGAAATCCATGAGGAAGACGGATTGAAAGAGTTGCACCAGATTGAATCGATTTTGCTGGCGGACAAGGATCGTTTGATTCGTTTGGAAGATGTACAAGCGCTTGACCAGGACATTGCCTGCCTGCTGTTGGAACTGCCGCAACGCGAGATTGGTGGGCAATTGCCAGCATATGAAGAACTGGAAGCGATCTCGGCCTATTGCCGTGAACGCGGGATTAAGCTGCATCTGGACGGGGCACGCCTGTTTGAGATCACTCCCTATTATCAGAAAACGCCTGCGGAGATTTGCAGTCTGTTTGATACGGTGTATGTTTCCTTTTACAAAGGAATTGGAGGCATTGCGGGAGCCATATTGGCGGGAGATCCCGATGTGATGCAGGAATCGAAAGTATGGAAACGGCGGCACGGCGGTGATCTGATCGGTCTGTATCCGTATATTCTGAGTTCCCAGTATTATTTCAATGAACGGATTGGCAAAATGGAGCTGTATTACGAGCAGGCTCAAGAACTCGCCTCCCTATTGAATGCGTGTCACGGGATACAAACGTTGCCCGAGGTACCGGTATCGAATATGTTCCATGTACACTTTGAGCTCGCTGCTGCCGAAGTTGAACCCATTCTTGTGCAAATGGCTCAGCAGTATGGCATAGGAATGACTTCATATCTGAACAAAACGAGTGGGAACAGCTGTGCCTTTGAATTGTCTACGGGTGATCGTTATGAGAAAATTCCCCAGGATAAACTGCGTGCAGCACTGGAATGGCTGGATCAAGCGTTGCGTAAACAAGTGAGATAAGAAGTTGATTTTAGTGTTCGACTCTTTTTTGGGTAATGTGTTGCGCTTTAAGCAGGAATATTGAATTCAAAACGGCTGATCAGTGGGGAAAAGTATCTTAAGGGGGAGTTCAAGTGACGTCGATAGAATTGGAACCGATTCGTGATCTTTTGGTGAAAGCCTACGATACAACAATGGGAGAAGGATGTACTCCTGAGACGCAACAGAGCATTGAGGATTTTGAGCAAAAGCATAATGTGAGACTGCCCGGAGCGTATCGTGCACTTTTGCTTGAATTCGGTGCATGTAATTTCGGCGATCCTGCCTTGTATTCGGTGAAAGAACTGAGCTGGGCTTATCCTGAATTTCTGGAAGTGTACCATGAATATGAGGAAGAATATGAGTTGCCAGCTGACCTTCAACCTTTCCCGATTGGTGGATTTGGTGAAGGAAGTATGGCTATACTGGATCAGACCTCCGGCAAGGTGCTGATGTTGATACACGATGCAGGGGAAACTCCTCTGCGGGAAATTGCTGTGGACTTTAATGAATTGATGACGATGCTGGCTGAGTCGGCAATCTGGGTTCAGGAACAGATGAATTAACAGGGTAGACGGAAGGAAGCGCAACAGACTTATGGATATTCGAAAGTTAAGATACTTTATCACCGTGGCAGAAGAACTTCATTTCCACCGTGCAGCGGAAAAATTAAATATGACGCAACCACCGCTGAGCCAGCAGATTCAGAATCTGGAGGAAGAGCTTGGCGTAAAGTTATTGGAACGTACGAGGAAAATGGTTCGTCTCACCCCGGCAGGTGCCGTATTTCTGGAACAGGCCAGACTGATCATGGCCCAGCTCGAACGATCCATTCAGCTTACGCAAAAGGCAGATCAGGGCATCATCGGGCATATATCCGTAGCTTTCGTGGATTCGGCTTCGGGGAGCATTATGGTGGATGTCCTTAGGAAATTTCGTGCTGCGTATCCGCAGATTGAATTGACGCTGCGTGAGATGACTTCATCCCAACAATTGCAGGCACTGGAAGACGGACAGATCCATATTGGATTTTTGCGATATCAGGAAGATACCCGCCATGTCTCGTTCCGCCCCTGCCAGATGGAAACGTTGATTGCCGTGTTGCCAGATCATCACCCGTTGGCTTCTCAGACTCAAGTTTCAATTCGAGAACTGGCGGATGAAGATTTCATTTTATTCCCACGGCATCTGGGTTCTCCGTTCCATCGTCTCGTTCTGGATTATTGCAGGGAGCATGGCGTAGATCCTCGAATTACACAGGAAGCGATCCAAATGTATACGATTGTGAATCTCGTTGCGGCTGGCATGGGCATTTCCATTGTTCCGTCATCGGTGGATGTGTTCCAGCGGAAGGGTGTAGTCTTTCTTCCATTAGAAGAAAATCCGCCCTCCGTACCGTTGTATACGGCATGGCGGACGGATATGAATCAGGAAGTGGTTTCCCGCTTTATAAGCATTGTTGAGGGGGAATATGAGTTGCACTAAAGGTTATTTACACTTACACTGCGATGACAGAACAACCTTCCAATCGCTGTTATCCCCAGATTTTTTCGATCCCTTTTCTCAAGGGGAAAATCTGGTGATAAAGGCGAGGTGTATGCTTTCGAAGTAGCTTTCTTGCAGAAAGCTTTTAGCTCCGCTTTTTCAGGTTTTTTCTGTCCTCTCCGTTATCGTGTAAATGATTAGTTCAACTTAGTATGGTCTGAGTAGTAAAAAGAAACTATCCCGTCTTGGCTGGATCACGCTCAATCCATGGATTCAATATTTCGTCGATACGAGTCATGATGGCAGAGTCCAGTTTCACACCGGAGGCTTTTACATTTTCAAGTACCTGCTCTGGTCGGGATGCACCGATAATAACGGAACTGACATAGGAATGTTGTAGAACCCACGCCACAGCGAGTTGGGGGAGAGTTAGACCAATCTCTTTAGCGAGTGGAACAAGTTGTTGCACAGCGGTAAGAACATCTTCACGTAACCACTGACCAGCCAGTTTATTGAAAAAGGGTGCTCCTGCCTCAGCAGCTGCACGTGATCCGGTGGGCAATGCTTCGTTAGGCGCATACTTGCCTGATAGTATACCCTGAGCCAGAGGAGACCATGTAATCTGCCCAAGTCCTGCTTGGTCGCTTGCAGGTACGACTTCTTGTTCAATCACACGCCATAACATTGAATACTGGGGCTGACTTGCAATGAAGGGGACATGAAGTTCCCGCGCCAAAGCGGCTCCTCTTGCAATCTGATCTGCGTTCCATTCGCTGACGCCAATGTAATGAACTTTGCCCTGACGGACCAGATCGGCAAACGCCAGAAACGTCTCTTCCAGCGGAGTGTTGTAATCATAACGGTGAGCGTAATAAACATCGATATAATCAGTCTGTAACCGCCGTAATGAACCATTGCAGGCTTCCATGATGTGTTTACGTGAAAGTCCGCGGTCATTATGACCTGAGCCAGTAGGGTGACAGACTTTGGTGCACAGTTCAATACTCTCTCTTCGTATATCTTTGAGAGCCTGTCCCAAGACAGTTTCTGCCTTGGTATTCGAGTACACGTCTGCCGTATCAAATGTGGTAATACCTGCATCCAATGCGGTTCGCACACAAGCTTCTGCTATTCCATCCTCGACTTGCGCTCCATGCGTAATCCAGTTACCGAGTGAAATCTCACTGACGGTTAATCCACTGTTTCCTAATTTGCGATATTCCATTCATGTCGCCTCCCTAAGTCATCTGGACTCCATTGTAACAATGGCAGATTAATAGGTGAAATATCTTTTAACCTCGTCTTTGATACGAAAAAAGTATCAGTGAATCTACATTTTCTCCTGGATGTATTTGCGATAGAGTGCTGGTGTGATCTCCTCAAACTTTTTGAATATTTTGATAAAATATCCCGATTCATTAAATCCCAGCTCATCACTGATCTGTGAGACAGGCATGTCGGTGACTTCCAGCAATTGCTTGGCCCATTTAATCTTGAGTTTTGCCAGGTAGGTTGTGAAGTTCTCACCCGTTTCCTTGGCAAACAGCCTGCTAAAATAACTCGGACTCAGGTGGCATAGATCAGCCATTTGTTTGAGTGAAACTTGTTCACTTTTGTGACTGTGAATGTACTCAAAAGCAGGCTGGAGCACCGGGCTGGAGCTTTCCGCATCACTTGGGCTGTTCTTCAGATAAGCATCCGCAATGGCATTGGTCATCTCTTTTTTGATTGACTCGATATTGCGAATGGAGTACCCGGGCAGAATGGTGGAGAGGTTTAGAGACTCCTGATTGCCTGAAGCTTTCTCGAACATTTCAACTAACAGATTTTTGTTAAGGGCTTCTTCCACAATGTAGTTGCAGAGCAGGGATAACATGTTGGAGATTTTCACAATCTCTTCATAAGTCATCACAGGCAGCTGGGCGTAATCATCTTTTAATTCCTCCAGCTTGGCTGCATGCATGGGTACGTTTTTGGACGTGACAATTTGCTCCAAATCGCTACCCTTTTCCGGATCGGCGAGTTTCACTTGTCCTGCCATGACAGCGCCGATATATTTGCCATCAATCGTGATCGGAATCGCGATATCAATAATATTGAAATGGCATAAATACACATAAGGCTCATTCAACCGAACCGCTTCCAGACCACCCCGTGAATCACATTTTTGACAATAGGGGAGAAGCTCAGGGTCTTTACGCACATTCTGGCAGAAGGCCTGACAGCTGCTGTGACTGGTTACGGGAATGCCTTTATAATCAACGGTGAGGATCGCCAGTTTGGTTACTGTTGCGAGAGAATCTTGTAGACGCTTCCATTTATTAAGGTCGAGAATTTTGTTGATATGCAGATATTCTTTAATCATTGGTGCAACCTCCATAGGCTAACCTGAATCATAATTTAGGCCGTTAAAAGTTAGCAAGTTGTACATATTAAGATGTAATGATGACGGGTAATGTATAATGGGAGGTCAAAATTCAACCATCTCATGACAATAAGATACCATGATTGTGCCAAAAAGCAAAAAATTACGATTGTAAATTATAATAATTTGTTATCAAAGTCCACTGTAAACTTGCTGCTCATGCGTTATATTAAGGTCAATTGTAAGAAATTAAAATTTGATGTAATCACTACACCCATTCATATCATTAGGAGGCATATATTATTATGAGAAAAGCATTTATCAGCCCAACCAAATATGTACAAGGCGAAGACGAATTGTTGAACCTGGGGTACTTTGTTAAATCCTTCGGAGAATCTGCTTTGTTAATTGCGCATCCGGATGATGTACAACGTGTCAAAGCAAAGCTTGATGCAACAGCGGAGAAATTCAATATTACGTTTGTTGAAAGCGGTTTTAAAGGTGAATGTTCCCGTGAGGAAGTTGCTCGTCTGCAAGCAATCGCGAAGGAAAAAGGATGTGACTCTACCATCGGTCTTGGTGGCGGTAAAGCCATTGATGCAGCTAAATGTGTAGCAGAAGGCGAAGCACTGATCATCTGCCCAACGATTGCGGCAACAGACGCACCGACAAGTCACTCCGCTGTATTGTATACACCGGATGGTTCTTTTGATGACTATGCTTACTTCAAACAAAGCCCAAGTGTGGTTCTCGTTGATACAACCGTAATTGCCAATGCACCAACACGTTTCCTCGTATCCGGTATGGGAGATGCGCTCTCTACATACTTCGAAGCAAGAGCAACAGCGAAATCCTATTCCCGTGTAAACGCAAGTCTGCCAATGGGTTCCCGCGAAGGATACACACCATCTGCAGTAGGTACCAATGCGGCACTTGCACTGGCAAAACTGTGTTATGAAATGCTGCTGACTGACGGTGCAAAAGCAAAAGTAGCGAGCGACAGCAACGTTGTGACACAAGCGCTGGAAAACATCGTTGAGACCAACATTCTGTTGTCAGGTCTTGGATTCGAAAGTGGCGGTCTGGCCGCAGCACATGCGATCCACAACGGTTTGACTGTTCTGGAAGGCACACATCATTTCTTCCACGGTGAAAAAGTATCCTTCGGTACGATTGCACAACTCGTTCTTGAAAATGCACCAACGGAAGAGCTGCATGAAGTCATGGACTTCTGTCTTGAAGTGGGACTGCCAATCAGCTTGGCGGACATCGGTGTAGACACCATTAGTCAGGAAGAGTTGCTGAAAGTTGCCGAGATCGCTTGTATTCCGGAAGAATCCATTCATGCGATGCCGTTCCCAATCACCGTTCCTGAAGTGGCCGCTGCCATTGCAGCCGCTGACCGCATGGGTCGTGAGTACAAAGCAGCTCGCCGGGAGGTTAAATAATGAAGAAAATTATTAACCAGGCTGAACATGTTGTTATGGAAATGTGCAACGGTATTGCCCTTGCACACCCGGAGCTGGAATTTCTGAAAAAATATAAAGTCATCAAACGCCGAGAGATTCAGGCCGATAAAGTCAGCCTGATCAGTGGCGGAGGCAGTGGACATGAACCGGCTCACGCTGGTTATGTCGGTAAAGGCATGCTGGATGCAGCGGTATGTGGAGATGTATTCGCATCTCCTTCCCAAATCCAGGTGTATCAAGCGATTAAAGCAACAGCCAGCAACAAGGGAACACTCTTGATCATCAAGAACTACAGCGGCGACATGATGAACTTCAAGAACGCAGCGCATCTGGCAGAAGAGGATGGCATCGACGTACAATATGTGCGCGTAGAGGATGACATTGCTGTACAAGACAGCTTGTATACCGTTGGACGTCGCGGCGTTGCCGGAACTGTACTGGTTCACAAGATTGCCGGAGCAGCAGCGGAAGAAGGCCGCAGTCTGGCAGATGTGAAATCCGTTGCCGAGAAAGCAGCTCAGAACGTACGCAGTATTGGTTTTGGATTCACATCCTGTACCGTGCCAGCCAAAGGCACGCCTACATTCGAAATTGCTGAAGATGAAATGGAATTCGGCGTAGGGATTCATGGTGAGCCAGGAATTCGCCGGGAGAAAATCGTATCGGCTGATGAATTGGCAGGACGTATGATCGATGCGTTGCTCGAAGATATGAAGCTGGACAATGATGCATCCGCTGAGATTGCGGTGCTCGTGAATGGTTTTGGTGCAACACCACTGCAAGAACTGTACCTGCTCAACAATTCCGTTCAGCGTGAGCTTGCTGGACATGCAGGTCTGAAGGTCGCTACTACGTTTGTAGGCAACTACATGACAAGTATCGATATGGCGGGTGCATCGGTTACGATCCTGAAACTGGATGATGAACTAAAAACGCTGTTGTTCAAGGAAAGTGATACACCTGCATTTAAAGTATCTGGCCCTCCAGCAGCACAAGTGGCGTATTCCGAAGCGCTGGAAGCTGTTGTGGGTGAAGACGCTCCCGTATCTTACGAAGTGGAGACGGATGCATCAGCTGCGGTAATCAAAGGCAATCAATTTTCACTGGACAATGTCGTCTATCTGATCGATAAAATGGGTGAGATCATCATCAAGAACGAGGTACCGTTCTGTGAACTGGATTCCCATGCCGGTGATGGCGATTTCGGTATGAGTGTGGCAAAAGGCTTTCGCCAGTTAAAACGCGAATGGAATCACATCATTAACGAAGATAAAAAAGACATCGGATCATTCCTCGATGCATGTTCCTTGGTCATCATGGAATATTGTGGCGGCGCATCCGGCCCGATCTGGGGTTCGGCATTCCGTGCGGCTGGCAAAGCAGTAGGGGATAAACAGCAATTAAACGTTGCTGAATTTGCTGAGATGATGCATGCAGCTGTACAAGGGATTCAGTCTACTGGAGAGCGTTCCTTCGGACGTGGTGCCGTTGTAGGTGATAAAACCTTGATTGATGCGCTCCTGCCGTGTGCCGATTCCTGGACACAAAGTGCGGAGTCTGGCGATGACTTCAAAACAGCATTTGCCAAAGGTGCAGCAGCAGCCGTTGAAGGTGCGAAGAAAACCGAAGACATCGTGGCACGTATGGGCCGAGCAGGTACTGTCGGCGATCGTAGTCTGGGCTACCCGGATGCTGGCGCGTATGCGCTGGGTGTTATTTTCACAGAGTTGTCCGAGTCGATGAAGTAAAGTCGAGCCTGTCAGCATTTAAATGTGATATGCATTAAAAGTGAAATGGGTAATATAAGGTATAGGTAAGAAGACCGCTCTGGAGCATGGCTTACAGGGCGGTCTTTTTGATATGGAGATGCGATCTCGTGTGCCTTAAATTGATTCGCAGTTCCAGATAGTGTAATCTGGAGGTTAGGTGCAGATCGGTAAAAACCATTTGAACGAGAAGGGATCGGGATGATTCAATGACGCAAAAAATCTATTATGACTCTGCTTATACAAGAGAGTGGCATACAACGATTACAGGCAAAGTGGACAAGGAAGACGGCGTATATGTCACGCTGGCGGAGACTGCTTTTTACCCGCATGGGGGCGGACAACCTTGTGATCTGGGACAAATTGGCGGCATCACTGTTCTGGATGTGAACATCGAAGATGGTGAAGTATGGCATAAGGTGGAACGCGCCCCTGAACAGAACGAGGTACATTGTGAGCTGGATTGGGAGCGAAGATTCGATCATATGCAGCAGCATACGGGTCAGCATTTGTTATCGGCAATCACTTTGAAGCTGACAGAAGCGATGACGCTCAGTTTCCATCTTGGAACGGAGTATGACACGATTGATGTGGCTGCGCCTGAACTGGGCGCGAATCAATTGACTGCCATTGAACAAGAAGTGAATCGTCAGATCTATCGTAACGCTCGCATCAACACTTCCTGGGTTACAGCAGAAGAGGCTGCACAATTGCCACTGGTGAAGCAACCTACGGTAACGGAAGATATCCGCATCGTCGAGATCGAGGGTGTGGAGTATAACGCATGCGGCGGAACCCATGTGTCCGCGACAGGTGAGATCGGCATCATCAAACTGTTGAAAACCGAAAAAGTGAAGGGCGGCACCCGCATTTATTTCAAATGTGGAACAAGGGCCCTAAATGAATTCACATCCACACAAAACGTGCTCAACAGCATCATGGTTAAATTAAAGACCGGCAAGGACGAATTATTGGAGCGCATTGAGAAAATGGAACTGGAGCAAAAACAGCTGCAAACGGAGCTGAATGCAGTGAAAACAACGAACGATGCCTATTATGCGGAGGAACTTCTGGCCGCTCGGCAGGGGCTGGTGATTGCTCAGGTCTTTGAAAACAAATCGCTCAAGGATATGCAGAGCCTGGCTACCAAGCTAACGGCAGACCATGAGGGGCTTGTACTCTTTGCCAGTATCTCAGAGGCCAAAGTTGTTCTGGCACAGAACGGACAACCGCCCGAATGGGCTTGTGGACCTTTCTTCAAAGGCAATCTTGGAGCCTACAATGGCAAAGGTGGCGGCAGTGAAAAGATGGCTCAGGCAGGCTTTGCCAGCAGTGAAGATGCGCTTGCCTTTTACGAATTCACCAAGGACCAGCTGGGACATCACTGATTCGCATCTTCCTTTACGAGACAGGCAGTATTGTAATATGAGTAAGGGACAAACACGTCACATTGTGGCGTGTTTTCCATTGCCAATTGTTGAAGGAGGTTGGAATATGACAGAACGAATTCCGTGTATACGGGAGGGATGTGCAAATACCATCTTGCCAGCAACGGCTGCCAGGACAGGTGGGTATTGCATGCCTTGCAAGCAGGAGATGGAACGCGAGGAGCGCCAGAGATACATTGAAGCGAATCGACGTGACGTGAACTTGTATGCAGGTATCACAGACCCGGTCAAATTTTGAAAATCATGCACAAACCTCAGGTTCACGATCCACTAATTCGTTATACACCCTATGAACAATCCGAGGAACAGGTATATCTATCTTTGTCTGTAGAGCAACAAGATCAGATGAAGGATTACGCGATGCAACGGATTCGTACAGGTGATGAAGATACGGGCAAAGACATTCTGGTATATCTGGTCTGCTACCATGATATATCGTTGACTGCCGAAATTCCTGAGCTGCTGGAACAGGAGATCTATTATCCTGCCATTTTGTATAAAAGTGCCTCGGGTGAGGTTCGTGATCGTCTGTTGCAACAGGTGAACACCGATGATGAAAATCGAAATCACATATTGCTCATGCTGGCCCATATCGGGGATGATGTTGTCGTGCAGCAGTTCCGACAATGGAGACAGTCTCCGCCATCTTGGGCGAGTGAATTGTACATGGCGCCAGAGCACTACACCACTGAAGCTGGTTGGGAGCTTACAAAAGACGGGCAGCGCAGAGAATTATTCACCACCCCAAGTTATTCACTCTATAAAGTAAAAGAGAATGAAGAGGCTAACGTGGAGTCAACCGGAGGATCACTCTCGATGCTGACCTCAAGCACCAATTGCTGTCCATGGTGTGGCAATGCGTTAACCACCTTAATTAGTCTGGATGTTAAACATCCCGCTCTGAAGGACGTGTCTTGGTATGCCCAGCGACTTCAGTTACAGACTTGCGTGATATGCAGCAGTTACGGTGTGGTTTACATGGAGCTGGACGCAGCAGGGGAACCGTTATGGAGTTCACATAATGTCATGCCTGCGGGAATGGACGAGATTGACCTGGACGACTATGGTAAATTTGTACCGGATGTTGGCCGGCAGTTTCGGATTGCGAATGCATCGCGTCATGCATTCCATGCCAGTGAGTGGGCGATGGAGCCATCGCTATCTCAGATTGGAGGCCATCCGGGTTGGGTTCAGGATGCGGAGTATCCACCATGTCCACGCTGTTCCACGAGAATGAAGGCTGTCGCACAAATGGATTGGGGTGAGGTAGAGGAATATGGTGAGGGTATGTATTACATGTTCATATGTGAGCCGTGTCAGATGACCGCCGTATCGTATCAGCAATCTTGATGGTGGAAGCGAGTATAAGCTATGATAAGCAATCATCTTGTTTGTAATATTTCGGGGCTGTTCAGGTTGGAATGACAGTAGTAGACAGACTATAACAAAGGGGCATCCCGTAAGTTCTTGGAACTTCATGGGATGCCCCTTTGCCCTGCGCAGGATGGATGGGGACTTCTGCTACAGTTATCAGGTTATGTTATTTAGTCACCAGAGAGACAATGGGTTGTTTTTTCTACGTGCAGAGGCAGTTTGTCGTTCTTACATAGTCTAACGAACCTGGCACGTCTTATTGGGCGAATATGCAGCAGTGTAGTATTCTAACGAATCGTAGCCACGTTATTGCTTCTATTGGTAGGTTTTTATGAAGCAAATCGGAGGTTTTGTCTGTAATCCCCATACACACCACCCGCACATTACGGCCCGCACCATACGTTCCTCACATTACCACCTAAGTTACTACTGCGGCGTATACGCCTCTTCAAAACATCCGTCTACAATTCCGCAGATGCCTGTTTCAGCAATCCCGCCAGCCATTCATAATCGGGTATATCTTTTTCCTTGAGCTTGATCGTTTTGCGTTCTTCCGGGCCTTCGAAGATCACATCGGGTAGATCAAGTCCGGTTGCATGGAAGATGGTGAAAGACACGGCCTGTTTGGATGGCGAGATGACCGCAGCATACTTTCCGTTTTTCAAAAATGAGGTTTCTTGTATTGCACGCGTTCTTGTACATCAGGGATGGTATCATGCACCAACTGGCGTAATTGTTCAGCGACTTGTACTTGCCAGGGGATCTGAATCTGTTCAATAAACGCAGTAACTTCTGCATTCTTGGTCATACTTGTTCACCCTCCGTATGGATCTGATTGTGTGTTTCCCATTCTGGTCTTAGGATTCCCATCATCAAGCGGTCATAACGCTTACCATCACGATATACAGCTGAACGTGCCCGACCTTCCAACTGAAAACCAACCTTCTCATAGGAACGGATTGCTTTGGCATTGTAGGCGATGACATCAAGGCCAACCCTGTCCAGATTCATCTCATGGAATGCATATCGTAAAATAAGATTCAACGCTTCCGTGCCATATCCCTTGTTGCGATGTTTGGCAAGTCCGATGCCAATGGCAAGCTGTCCGCAGCGGTTGTTCCATTCAATGCCATGAATGACGACAAAACCAATCAGCATATCCTCTTCATGCGTGCGCAGTCTGAAGTACACTTCCTTGTTCTTCGTTTCGCCCTCATCTTCCAACTGTTTCTCTGAATAGGGAATGGCCAGATCAGTATCCACATTCCGAAGGTACTCCGGGTCTTCGTTCCATTGCAGCATGGTCTCCACGTCTTCAGGACGTGGGGGCGTCATCTTTAATCGTTTGCTATAAAACAGGTTGTCCGTAGTTAGTGTCATAGGGGTCTCCTTTAAATTAAGTTAAGCTTGCTTCACCTTAGTTCCACGTTTATCTCTATGTATATTTCGCAATAGACCTCGCCCCTTTGGCATCTGATAGCCTCATCATACTGGAAATTATAGGTGAACTACAATAACGTATTTCAGTGGATATAAGTAACCTCTTGTTAAAAAACCTGACACGGTAGTAAGATAAAATAATTGATATATATTCAGTGACAGATACACTGAAAATGTTGGCAGGAGTGATACGTTTTGGAGATTAAAGTGGATGATTTGAGTGGAGGACAAGTTAAGGCTTTAATTGCAGAGCACTTGCAAGGGATGGCAGCCGATTCGCCTCCAGAGAGTATTCATGCGTTGAATCTGGATGGACTCAAGAAGCCCGAAATTACATTCTGGTGTGCTTGGGAAGGAGACGACTTGCTCGGCTGCGGGGCCATCAAAGAACTTGATCCAGAGCATGCAGAGTTGAAATCGATGCGTACCGCTTCGGCTCATCTGAGAAAAGGCGTAGCGAGAAAAATTTTGGCTCATATTATGGACGTTGCAGTAGATCGTGGTTATAAGCGAATCAGTCTGGAAACGGGCTCAATGGATTCATTTATCCCGGCACGGAAGCTGTACGAAGATTTCGGATTCGAATATTGCGAACCATTCGCAGATTATATATTGGACCCGAACAGCACGTTTATGACGAAAAAATCTAAAGTGATCTACATGAGAAACCAGATTTCTGTTTTATACAGGATGCTGGTTTTTTTATTTTGCAACATATCGTACATATTAAAAGTTGGAAAAAGAGTAGAATAAGCTCAATAATACAGCATTAAAGCAACGTGGCCTTGTGACGAAGAATGTGGAGGGAGTCGTGCATGATATATTGGTGGTTCGATCATATGAATCCGCTGTTTGCTGTCTTGGTGTTATGTCCAATAATTGCTGTGGTGCTTGGAGTATGCAGTTATTTTGCCAAATGGTTTAGACTCTGGGGAGCGCTGATTATTTCTTTTATGCTGCCTTTGTTGTATATCGCGAGTGATCTTTCAACAATGGGTAGTAACATAGGCGCTTGGTTCATCTATGGGGCAGTGTACAGTTTGCTCAGCTGGATTGTACACAGATTGCTTCATGCGATTGTGGGGTATAAAACATAGGTTATGTCCATATATGTTTGGGATGAATTGGCCATAAGGAACTTCTGGGCTGATTGATGGACAATAGGGTATACTGGACATTATGTCTATGAAACAAGACAGCATTACAGACGTTTTTTACATCAGGAGGACTTGAATTGGCTCAGACAGAAGGAACACTACAGAAGAAGCTTAAACCAAGACACATCAGTTTTATGGCTATGGGTGGTGTAATTGGAACAGGAATTTTCAAAGGCAGTGCAGAGACGATTGGACTCGCTGGTCCGGGCGTTATTGTCACGTACATTTTTGCCGGATTATTGCTGCTGGTTGTTATGGCCGCGATGGCGGAGATGGCTACGGTGTACAAGAACAAAAATATGAAAGACTTCGTGCAAGAAGCATTCGGTAGCAGAGTATCCTTTGTTATGGGATGGATGTACTGCTTTCTATGGTTATCGGTGTGTGTCATTGAGGTGATTGCTGCCGGGAGCTTTTTGCAGTATTGGTTCACAGAAGTACCGCTGTGGACGCTGAGTCTGGCTTGTGCGGCGTTCATTATACTTGTTAACCTGCTCAGTGTGGGTGTGTTCGGGGAATTTGAGTTTTGGCTAGCCGGGATCAAAATTGCCATGATCATTATTTTTATCTTCCTGGGTGCAGGATTGATCTTTGGCATTATCCCAAGTGATAACACGCCATATCTGCAAAATTATACGCAAGCAGGCGGGTTCTTCCCGAACGGATGGTCATCGATCTTCTCGGCATTGCTTGTGGTCATGTTCTCTTATGGGGGATCGGAGCTGATTGGTCTGACCCTGACCGAGACGGAAAATGCAGAAAAAGTGATGCCCAAAATCGTGGGCAATTTTATGCTCAGAATTATTCTGTTCTTCACCTTGCCGATTCTCATCATCTGTGGTCTTATCCCGTGGAATGAGATTGGGCCGGAAAGCAGTCCGTTTGTACAAGTGCTTGCCTCCACGGGACTGCCGGGAGCAGCACACATAATGAACTTTATTTTGGTGACGGCAGTTCTGTCTGCTGCGAATTCAGGGATCTATGGTGCATCCCGGATGATGCACTCCATGGCAGTGGGCGGGGAAGCTCCGAAGGCATTGTCAAAGACAAATCGCAGCGGTAGCCCGGTTAATACCTTGCTGGTATGCGCGGTTGTATTGCTCGGAGGTTCCATGCTTGGCCTGTTCGCGCAGGATCAACTGTTCCGTGTATTGCTCGCCGTTCCGGGGTTTGTCGTAATCCTTGTGTGGATCTGTATTGCCTCATCACAGTTGAAATTGCGGAAGAGATATCCGGTTCAACCGACCTTCAAAGTTTGGGGATTCCCTTATATAACCGGAGTCGTGGTACTATGTCTCAGTGTAATTGCGGTGATGTTTGTGTTTGATGAAGGCAATCGGTTCAGCATTAGCATCTGTCTTGCCGTGCTTGCGTTGCTGATTATCTGGTCCCTGATTCGATTCAGGAGGACGAATGGACGAACAGTTTAGTATGGGTGGGTAGTATGCAAATGTAGAACAACATGACATCTCGGCGCTTGCGCCGGGGTGTTTTGTATGCACTAAAGGAACGATCTTATTTCGGAACTGGAAAATCTGTTTTTGTTATATCTGGGACAAATTAGGGGTAATACGAACTAGATAAATAAACCGACAGTCTCTACGAAATGATCTGTGTTCACTTTATAATAAAAGCCCATCTGTACATATAAAACTTATAGCATTCTAAACAACAAATATTCGTATAACAACGAAATATATTTAGAACGAGGTCTCACATGACAACAATAAAAGTAACACCTGAACAGTTGATATCTGTTTCGAAACAATTTGCAGCAGCTCAGAATCAGGTTTTTCAGATGAATAACATCTTGAAACAACATTTATTCGAAATCGAAAGGCAGTGGGATGGTAGCACGAAGGAAAGGTTTTATGTTGATTTTATGGTTGCGCAGCGGGTGATGGATGACTTTGTTTCACTATCCTTATCCATCGCCAAGGAGCTCGAAGGGCATGCGGAAAAATTCAGACTTGCTGATCAGGAAGCTGTACAATCCTATGATGTGAATTGCGTACCACCACCGCCGGATGAATGCAGGGCACCATTAGCCGATACACGTAATGCTTTTCAGAAGTCTGCTGACAGTTTAGTCGAATTGGGACAAGCCTTTATGCAATCTGCGGATGATCGATATCAAAAGCGTTATGATAGTGTAGGTGGATTTCTGGATTATTGGACATTTGGTATTCCAAGTGGTCTTGTTCAGGGGTATGTAGACAGGGCGGATAAAGCATTCAACTCTCCGAATGATGCTGCCAACTGGCTCACGTTTGGTATCCATGGAACGATACGGGAAGCCACCTTTCCGACCAATGCCTGGTCCAGTGAACACTGGGCGAATATGATTGGGTTGGGAGGTCTAATGGTTGGAGGGGTTATGCTTCCACGATGATCAAGCCGCATAATCTTCTGACTTCGTCAGGAGGCGGTGCGAAGATTAATTCATTCAATCGTCCGCCTGGTACAGGGCAGTTAACAGGTGGCTTTAATGGACTTCAAGATCAACGCCTTCGAGTTCTGGATAACATTGCTGAGAGTAAAAAGGCGAGAGAATCTTCTAAGTTTTCCGAATATCTGGAGAAGGAAAAAGAGGTTGGGACAGGGGATTATCGACAAATTTCATCTGATGGTTTAAGAAATGAAATAGAACTAACAGATGCTCAGAAAACTGAATTGGTTAGTTACTCTGTAAGATTAGGTTTTCCGGAAGAGAATATAGTATTTCGAGAACATTGGAATACCGGTATGATGTATGACAGACTGTATATCAATACAGATGTTTTACCAGCAGAGTCTCTTGGAATAGGCACATTAAGTGCGAATACACGTGTTTCGGGTAGAGCTACTATAGCTCATGAGATTATTGGACATTATGAAGCGTATAAAAGCGGAAGAGCTTTCGAATTATATAATCTTGATGATGCAACGTATGCGCGAAATTTTGCGTTGGACGAAGCACAAGCCAGTATAAGAGCAGCGAGATTTGCCCCAGAGTTAACTTCTGTAGAGAGAATAACACTACTCAGAGATGCGATTACGAGATTGAAAAATGCAGATCTCCGTGTAAAGGATGTAAAAAACGAACTTTATATTCAACATAGATAGAAGGAGAAGGGATTGTAATTATGTATAAATTAATGAATGTTGGAGATATTTTTGAATCGTCAGAACATGGCACTATTTTAGTGGGAATTAATCCTGATCTTGATAATCTGAGCCATGATCAAATTAAAAAGCGAATCAATAATTATATATTTGTACGAACACCTGACAATAAAGAATTTTC
The DNA here is from genome assembly GCA_022836915.1 of Paenibacillus sp. OVF10. Taxonomy (GTDB): domain Bacteria; phylum Bacillota; class Bacilli; order Paenibacillales; family Paenibacillaceae; genus Paenibacillus. The sequence continues at coordinate 1,703,134 of CP094668.1, forward strand.
AATAGAAGTGGTTTCAATACAAATCTCAAGTTCGTTAATGAATAAAAAAAGCATTGGAATATGCGTTGGTAAATCAATAAGACAATCCGAGATCCCTATTAACTCAATAGTGTATACACAAAACTCCTAATACTGATCCAATGAACAAAGCTACCACGGCCATGATAGCGTTTTTATATTAACCCAATATTTTCTTGCCTAATTCGACATATTCGTTTACTATTTTCCCATACATAGTGCTTCAAGCATGCGTTTTTGGGTAGCGCCTAGTCAAAAAGGCTTGGGTTCACGGGAGAGGAAGAGGAGCGGATGATTGGTTTTTTTAGAAAACGTTTGGTGGTGCGCATTGTTGCAGTAGTCACACTGGTCATTATGATTATAGCCGTTGGAAGCATGCTGTTACAGGTGGCCAATATGAAACTAGCTGCGCAGAAGGCCATTTCGAGTTACAACATCCAGATTGCTCAGAGTTATGTGAATCAGCTGGATACAGCATCTTATGCCGAGTTTGCCAAGGACCCCAAGGAGAATGACGAATTCGTGAAGATTCGTGATGAATTGGATGACTTTCGCGTAAGCATTGGTGCAATGTATGTGTATTTCGTCAAAATAGATGACAAAGGTACGCCACTTATTATGGTGGACGGCATGAAGGATACAGATAAAGCCTCGCCTATTAATGAAGTAACGGATGTCCCTCAAGAGGCTGTGCAGAAGCTGCTGCAGGGGCAAACAGCCAGTTCTTCGATTATTAACAATGAGGAGTACGGCGACTATATTTCCTCTTACGCTCCCATGCTGGATAGTAATGGCGCTGTAACAGGTGTAATTGGTATCGATACGGCGGTATCGGTCATCGGAAGCATTGAATCGGATATTATGAAATCGAGTATTCCCTTCTATGCCTTATTGCTACTAATTACACTTATAGGCATTGCTGTTGTCATGTGGTTTATCGTAAGAGGACTGCGACCACTTCAACCGCTGAAGGCGAGTGTGGAAAAAATGGCACAGGGTGAGCTTGCAGAAGCGAATCAAATTTTGACGTCATATCGTTTGCGGAGTGAAGATGAGATTGGAACCACATATCAAGCGATGATACATATGTCCGGTAACTTGAATAAGATTGTGAGTAACATGGTTGAAGGCGTAGCAGTAACCACAGATATTTTATCGGAATCAACGAAGGAATTTAATCGCAGTACCGAAGAGATGCTTGAGATGGGCAAGACGGTTGATCAATCTGTCGAACAGATTAGGCAGGGTGCACATACGCAGAAGCAGGGTGCAAGCGATAGCGCGCATGCGATGGAAGAGATTGCAAAAGGCATAACGGATATTTCCGAATCCTCGATGGTTGTATCGGATGCGGCAACAAGTGCGCTTTCTACGGCGGAGTCCGGTAAACAGAGCATGACACTGATGAAAACACAGATGGAGAGCATCTCAAATGTCTCAAGTGAAGTTGTAGCGATGGTCCAGGTGCTGAACAATTACTCCCAGGAAATTGGTGGTGCCCTGCACACGGTTCGTGATTTTGCGAGTCAGACGAAGCTGCTTGCGCTTAATGCATCCATAGAGGCAGCACATGCAGGAGAACACGGCAAAGGTTTTGCGGTTGTGGCGGATGAAGTTCGGAAGCTTGCTGAGGCCTCAAGCACATCCATGGAACGGATCTCCGACTTGTTGCTTCGTATTCAACAAGAATCACAGCAGATTGGCTCACAGATGGGGGTTACTGCAACCGAGATTGGACAAGGTGTTACGATTACCGCAGAAGCGGAGCAAGCTTTCGCTCATGTAGTTGATGCATTCCAACTGGTGACCAGCCGCATTCAGGAAGTCTCCGCTGCGGCAGAGGAAATCTCGGCAGGATCGGAAGAGGCTGCAGCCTCCGTCAATACGATCTCGCAGATATCAGCTGGTGTGTCGGATCATTCGGATGAAATCTATCGCTTGATGCGTGAACAATCGGCCATGTTCAACAGGGTGGCGCAGACCTCCACAATGCTGGAGCAGCAGACGAACGAGATGAGTGAAGCCGTACGTAAAGTTAAAGTATAGTTTGAGTAAGGTGTAGTAATAGTAACGCAAAAGTAGTTAGAAAAGTGTTCCGCTCTTGGAGAAGTTGGTGTTCATCCCAAACTTCCTTCAAAGGGTGGAGCACTTTTTAGATTTAAACTTTTAAATGATCCAGCTCTATCGCCTGTCTGAAGCGTTGGGCGAATCGTTCTGCGGCTACGGCGGCCTCCTTGGACTCCGTCTGTACGAAGCCAATTTGCATTTTGGGTTGATCGATTCCAGCGATCTCCACCATCTTCACCAGACCTTCTTTCCATAAGAGGTTTTGGTGAAAGGAAAAGTCGTGACCAATCGTGGCGGCAATATCGTTTCTTAACACCATGTTGATGGCTTCTGAATTATTTGTTTTAAATAGAATGGACAGAGGTCCATGATCATAGGTGAATTCCTTGATGAAGTCTTCGATGAAACCATCTCGATAGAGTGCCAGCTTGTGTTCTTTTAATTGATCAGGTGATACACGGCTGTGCTTGGCAAGTTCAGACAGGTGATGCGTACCAACTACCAGCTTACCCGAGTACATGGGACTGAAGTGAAGTCCATCGAATTCCCGCAATTGTTTGGCATAGATCGCGATAAAGCCCAGATGGGTTTTGTTATTGCGAATATCCTCGATAATTTCCATGGACCCTTTCTCTTCAATGGAGATGTTAAGTTGCGGGTGCTCACGCTTCATATCCGCAGCAGACTGGACAAGATAGGGCATGACACTTGGAAAAGTAGCCACATGAAGCTCTCCGCTAAGAGAGGAGGCTTCTGCGTTCAGGGATTTCAATTCATCAATCCGCTGTAAAATGTCCAGTGCCTTGGCAATGAATTGTTTGCCTTCGGGAGTGGGATGAGTACCCTGCCGCGAGCGTTCGAACAGGATGATACCCAATTCTTTCTCCAGACGATGAACCGATTGGCTGATCGCCGATTGAGTGACATGTAGATGCTCCGAGGCGGCGGAGAATGATTGCGTCTTCGCAATTTCAACGACATATTCGAGCTGTTCCAGATTCATGATTTCATCTCCGTTTAGCATTAATACAACTAATGTTAACATTAGTATCTATAAATATGAATAATACATGAACAGCGATATAATATATAGACAAGCGTTATAGTTTTTTACTATATAAGTAGAACCTTTCTTTTACACCAGAAACGCAGAGTGCAGAACCAATCTGAAGAAGCAGAGCGTGCGCCTTTATCACCGGATTTTTCCCTTGGATCAAGGAAATGAAGAAAATCTGGGGATAAGAGCGATCGAAAGATGGTACTGCAACCAGCTTAATTAGGTGTAACATGTCTAGTTCAACTTATATAGACAAACATATAAAGGGGATGAACTTCATGAAAGCAGCAGTATGGTATGCCCATAAAGACGTGCGTGTGGAAGAGCGGGAGGTTCCGGTTGCTCAAGCGGGTCAGGTCAAAATTAAAGTGGAATATGCGGGGATCTGCGGCAGTGACTTGCATGCTTATCATCATGGTGTGGGGATTCAAGAAGGCGAGAATCATCCGCTCTCAGGACAGAAAGCACCGTTGACATTGGGTCATGAATTTGCAGGAACCGTGAGTGAATTGGGGAGTAATGTAAGCGGTATCAGCGTAGGGGATCGAGTCGTGGTAGAGCCGTTGTACCATTGTGGAAAATGTGAGTACTGTATCCAGGGGCGTTACAACCAATGTACTCAATTTGGATTTGTTGGATTGAATGGTGATGGTGGTTTTGCGGAGTATGTTGTTGTTGAAGCATACATGGTTCATCCCATACCGGATAACGTCACTTTCGAAGAAGGCGCACTCGTTGAGCCTACGGCAGTAGCCTTTCACGCCGTTCGTCATAGCAAGCTGAAAGTGGGAAATAAGGTAGCCGTATATGGAGCTGGTCCAATTGGTTTATTGACGATCCTGTCTGCTAAAGCAGCAGGAGCCTCTGAAATCTATGCAGTTGATGTATTTGAGGAACGTTTGGACTTGGCAGTCAAGCTGGGAGCCATTCCGGTGAACAGTGCCAAAGTCAATGCAACAGAGGTGATCTTGCAACAATCGGGTGGCATTGATGTGGCTTATGAAGCAGCGGGTGTGCAACCAACGATGGATAGCGCCATTGCGGTTGTCAAAAAAGGTGGAGAAGTTGTTGTCATCGCAGCCATTCCGAATCCGCTTCAAGTGAACTTCTTCGATCTTCTGGTCAAAGAAGCAAATCTAACGGCAACGCTGGCATATCGCCACATTTTCCCTGAAGTGATTTCATTGATTGCTGAAGGGTCGCTCGATGTGAAACAAGTCATCACCAAGAAAATTAAACTGGACGACATCGTTCAGGAAGGGCTTGAGCTGTTAATGAGCGACAAGAGCCATGCGAAGATTTTGGTGGAGATTGGCGGCTAAAAAAATCAATAGCGATGTATCATTTCAAATGCTAATTGATCATCTATAAACGTAAAAAAGACCGTTCATGAAGATGATCGGTCTTTTTTACATTTCATTCTCTGTTCGCTGATCCCGTGTTGCTGTTACCCAACACTAGGAATCATAGCGGTAACAGATCGCCTTGCCCCCGCCACTCTCGGAGCTGAATTCCTCATCCTCTGTAAATCCAAAACGCTCATATAAACGGATGGCATTGACCATCTGACCGCCCGTATATAAGTACACCGTATTTTTGCCCATTTCTTTGGCAGAATCTACGCATTGCTGGAGCAATACTCTGGCAATCCCGTGACCTCTCCATTTTGGATCAACACCCAACAGCCGAATAAACGGATAATCGATTGGCAATTCAAAGTTTGGATAAGCCTTGCGCGCTGTTTCGAATAATTGGACTGTACCGACAATCTGATCATCAATCTTTGCGATCCATAATTGTGTCAGGTACGGATTAACCACAGACTCTCGAATGTCTTTCAGGTAGGCTTCCCATCGTTCATTTTGTTCAAAAGTCTCCCGATACTCGGCATAACTTGCAACAAGGATATCTACAATCTCTGGATGGTCTGCTTCTGTGGCAGGATGAATCGTAACGGCAGCCGTTGTCATCTTATAATTCCCCTTCTCTTATGGGTTAAGTATGGAATATAGTTTTCTTGCATTTTACCATAACGGATTCAATCCGATTCATTCAAATTTTCTATAGGTAACTCAGTCATTTCTATTGATCAAAGCATATCAGCGATTGAGCTGTGTGGAATACAGATGATTGCGATATTCGGTTGGCGTATTGCCTTCGTATTGCTTGAACATGCGCAGAAACAGCTTGTAGTCGGAGAAGCCGCACTGTCCGGCAATTTCTTTTACACTGGCATTGGTGTTGAGCAGCAATTGTTTTGCCCGGCGAATACGTTCTGTGAGGATATAGGTTTTGAGTCCAGTACCTTTCTCGCGTTTCACCATTTTGGAGATATAGTCTTTGTTAAAATTAAAATTTTCTGCAATCTGACTCACCGTGATGTTTGTATGCAGATGAATATCGACCCACTTGCAGATATGGTCCACAATTGCATTGTGCGGGCGATAATCCGCCTCTATATTCCGCTCCAGTTCTCTGAACAACAATAACAAAGCAGCGTTGGCTTCCTCGGGTGAGAAGGATGACACATGCAGCAATTGCTTGAATAACTGATTGGCCATGGAAGGTACCTGGATAGTGGCATGTGTCCTAAACTGGTTGAATTCTGCCGACATGGCATCATAGTGAACCCAGTAGAAACTGACGGGTGTGTCGCTGATCTGGTAGCCGTAATGGGTGCGACCAGCGCGCAGAAACAACAGATCGTTGGCACGAACTACATATTGTTCCTCTTCTTCCGCGATGTACATCTCACCTTCCAGCATCAAAATGATCTCATGCACAGGCATGCTGCGTCTCATGTGGCTCCAGTTGCCTTCGGATATGAACTTGCCGCACAGGTAGTGTTCCAGTGGCTTTTGCATAGGACGGATTTATCCACCTTTTCTTGGATTATGAGTCTGATGTAATTGTATCTTATTTGATAATATGAGGATATTCAAGCTCTAAAGTGGATTGATGAGTATTAGTCTTGTAGCTAATAAAACGGATTTTACCCCTCAAGAATGAATGGATATCTATTACATCCCGAGAAGGAGTGAGTGTAATGATTGAAACGAAAAAAGGATTTCTGGGACCGGAACATGTAGATCTGTTAAATGGTGTGTTCCAAACATCACAAGAGGTGGGGAGCGTTACCTGTTATCGCTGGATATTGATCGATTCCTGGCTCCATGCTTCGAAGCTCATGGTTTACCTGCCCGAAAGAGCGCTACGCGGGTTGGGAGGCACGTACCATCAGCGGACATTCCCTTGGACATTATCTGTCTGCCCTGGCTGTGACGTATCAGGCAACCGGGAATATCACGTTAAAAGAAAGACTGGATTATGCGGTTACCGAACTGGCGAGAATCCAGCAGACCACGGGGAGCGGGTATATCGGTGGTTTGTCCGAAGAACCTTTCCACATGGCTTTTCGAGCAGAGAATATTGGTGGATTCAATATCGGTGAATACTGGGTTCCCTGGTACAGTGTACACAAAATCTATCGTGGCCTGATTGATGCGTATAAACTCACTGGCAATAGACAGGCACTTGATGTAGTTATTCGATTTGCAGATTGGGCGGTAGAAGGTTTGCTCCCGATGACAGAAGAACAGATGCAGACGATGCTTCAAAGTGAACACGGGGGCATGAATGAAGTATTTGCACACTTGTACGGGATCACGGGCAAAGCCTTATATCTTGAGATCGCTAACAAGTTCACCCATCAATTGATCCTGAGACCCTTGGAGCACAAGCAGGACGATCTTCAAGGCAAACACGCCAATACGCAGATTCCCAAAGTGATCGGTGCAGCCGAAATCTACAACCAGGATCATACTCATGAGAGTTATAGGACAGCGGCAGAATTTTTCTGGGACACCACCATTCATCATCGTTCCTACGTATTTGGTGCGACGAGCATCTCGGAGCATTACGAAGCAAAGGGCATGGAGAGTCTTGGCATCAAAACAGGAGAGAGCTGCTGTACTCACAACATGTTGCACCTTACCAAGCAACTCTTCGCCTGGAATCACGATAGTGCCTACATGGACTATTATGAAAACGCCATCTACAATCACATCCTTGGCACGCAGGACCCCGATACAGGGAACAAAACGTATTTTGCATCAACGCTGCAAGGCCACTACAAAATCTATGGTACTCACGATACCGCTTGGTGGTGCTGCACAGGATCAGGCATGGAGAACCCGGGCAAATATGCCGAGGCGATCTATTTTGAGGATGAACAGGACCTGTACGTCAACCTGTATATCGCTTCCCACTTGGACTGGACTTCACAGGGATTATCCCTAAAGCTTGAAACCGACTTTCCTTATTCGGAAAAGGTGACCCTGACGATCACCGGAGGCAACGCCTCGGCCCATCTAAGATTACGTGTGCCCTCGTGGCTGCAACAGCCAATGACGGCAACCGTCAATGGGGATACGGAACATCCGTATACACGGATGGAACCCGGCTATCTTTCCATCGATCGCACATGGACAGCGGGCGATGTCATCACAATCACACTGCCGATGTCACTCCGCCAGTACACCTCCCGGGATGACGCCCACAAAGTGGCATTCCTATACGGCCCGATTGTACTCGCCGGCTCACTGGGAAGCGATGGTCTTCCAGAGGACACGATTGTGGACGAAACAGCGCTGAATCCCAAGACTGCACCTGTACCTGTGATCTGGACGGAGCAGGAGGATGTCCGAGAGTGGATCAAGGTTGTAAATGCAGACACGTTAACATTTGAACTTAGCAAGGATGTCACTTCCACAGGCGAAGCCGTGAAGCTCATTCCGTTCTATGATGTGCATCACGAATTTTATACCGTGTACTGGCCGTTTAACGATGAAGGGGATGCGCTGGAGAAAGAGTTGAACGATATCACGATCGACAGGGTTCAGGCTGATGGTCAGCAGGATGAGATTGGACATCAACTGGATAGCAACTGCCGTGGGGAGCATCACAACGGTTCAACCACAGATGGCCGTAAGAAGTTGCATATGTGGCGAGAGGCTTTTGGCGTCAGTGGGGCTTACTTCAGTTACCAATTGGCGGTAGATCGCGAGACAACCAATTATCTATGTGTGGCCTATTGGGGCGGAGATCATTCCCCGTTTGAACGGGAAGGTACGTTATATGACAGACAATTCATCATCTCTGTGGATGGTACCGTCATCGGAGAGCAGCGAATTCATATGAACAAAATCGGCGAAGTGTTCTATGTGACCTATGATATTCCTGAGGCGGTTACATCAGGCAAAGACAGCGTTACGGTAATGTTCCAGGCGAAGGGCGACAATGGTTGTGCCGGAAAAGTTGTAGAGGTACGCACCACGCGAAGCAAACCGGAATCCATCTTTTCGTAATAAGAGGCATGGTGTGAAAAGGCGCAAAACACATCTAACGAACCACACACACCTTATATCGGGAATTGATGTGGTGGGAAATGTAACGAATCTCAGTGACGCTATTTTATTCGAAATAGGTGATATACAACTTCTACGCACCTAAAACGCGAATATAACGTGTCTCAGGTTCGTTACATTTTCAGATGAGCTGAAATGCGCCAAATAGCGTCACCTCAGTTCGTTAGCTGTAGAAAACGGCATCAAAATTTCAATATGAACACGAAAAATAATGAACGAACGCATAAGGGACGAAACCGGATGATCTCCGATTTGTCCTTTTTGCTTTGCTGCTTTTTCAGACAAGTCTTATATAAAAAATGACACGCATAGCTATTTTCCACGTATTACCTGATAACATTTCTTCTCCACAATCTGCTGTCTAGTAAAACTCACTTTTTATGGATTGACCACAAAATTTCCTGCCAAGTTCCACGTTGTCCCTGAAAATATGAAATGGGATAAGCCCAAACCACGTATATTATGAGTATCCAAATATCCAATCATATCCACCTGAGAGCGTTAACATCATGTACAATAAGAATAAGTTGAACAGGAAAATTACGACATGAAGCACCAATATATAACATGAAAGGAGGTCGGATGATTAAACATGATCAAGTACATAAAATTGTTGGGATTGATTATCGGTATTGTGGCAGTGAATGTTCTGGCATTCTCACCCGGCTTTATCGGACTGAATTTCGGGAGGGTGCATTCACAACTGCGTTATCCGTTACCCTGTTGTTCGGCAGTGCAATGGCACTCCTATATGGGAGTTATACCCTGCTGTTCAGGCAACCGGTAGTCCTGCCCGTGAAGCATATCGAAACACATGAAGATTATGTGGAAGCCTTATCTTTTTATAGACGCATCAAAGTCCTCGAAGAAGATATTACGCTAGGGCTGTCCCAACTTAGCCGAATGAAAAAGAAGAAAGAAACACTCCTGAATGTGCTCCATCAACGATTTGATCCCGGGGAACTGAGCTACAAGAAATTTGCTTCGGTCACAATGGAAGTGGAGAAGCTGTTGTACCTGAACATCCGCAGTGTGCTGAACCGGTTGAATGTATTTGATGAAGCTGACTATGCCAACATGATGAAATCCAAATCCGAAAGCATTCCCCAGAAGCTTTTTCAGGAAAAAACCAAGGTATACAACGATTATCTGTCTTATGTGAAGAATGCACTACACACCAATGAGGAAATTCTGCTCAAGCTGGATCAGTTGTTACTGGAGATTTCACGCCTCGACAGCTTTGAGGCGGGAGATATTGAACAGATGCCTTGTATGCAGGAGATTGATCAGTTAATCAAGCACACCAAATTATACAGACAGTGAGGGGTTGCTCGTATGGCGAAGAAAGGTAAGTTTTTTCATATCGATTGTAATGCTGGTACTCGTATTTGGTCTGGTCTATGCAGGGATTACACTGACGTCGAATTTTGGCAAGTCAACCACACAGGTGAGCACAGAGAATGCAGGTAAGGAACTGGGGAAACTGTACGCGGACATTGCGCCAGCGACGGCGGAACCGGTCAAAGGACAGATTGATCTCGACCCGGTCGATGTGGCAGAATCACTGCCGGATATCTCCAAATTTGCGATTGCCGTAGAGAATACAACGAATGATTACGTCGAAATCTTCTCTTCCACAGAGAAGTCAGGCAGCGGGGTAGACGGCTGGTTAACCGAAGTGGGCGAGGAGTTCAACAAAGCAAATATCACCGTTGGTGGGAAACAAGTATCGGTCAAAATCCGCAACATTGCCTCCGGTACGGCCACCGATTATATCAAGTCTGGTAAGTATATGCCGGATGCATTCACACCTTCCAATGAACTATGGGGCGAGATGGTTGAGGCCAGTGGAGTGAAGACAGAGATGGTATCCGAGCGACTGGTCGGGAATGTTCCTGGTATTGTCATCTCCAAAGCCAAATATGATGCACTGGTTGATACGTATGGCTCCGTTAATGTAAAAACCGTGACAGAAGCCATTGCGAACAATGAACTCGCGATGGGATATACCGATCCATTTGCCAGCTCCACAGGACTGAATTTCCTGGTGACTGCACTGAATACGTATGACAGTGCCAATCCACTCGGCGAGAAGGCCATTGAAGGGTTCGAAAAATTCCAGACGAATGTACCGTTTACAGCGTCGACAACCATTCAGATGCGGGAAGCTGCCAAGTCCGGCAGACTGGATGCCTTTGTACTCGAATACCAGACGTATGTGAATACCGCCGATCTGAAGAGTGGTTACGTCTTTACACCATTTGGCGTGAGACATGACAGCCCGCTGTATGCATTGGGACAATTGCCGCAGAACAAACAAGAGATTATCCAGAAGTTTGCGGAATTCGTAACCCAGGCGAAGTACCAACAATCGGCGGAGGAGTTCGGTTTCAATGGGTTACAGGATTACAAATCCGAGCTGGCTACTGTGGATGGCGGCACGTTGTTGTCTGCACAGAAAGTATGGAAAGAGAAGAAGAATGGCAGTAAACCTATTGCTGCCGTGTTCGTGACGGACGTGTCCGGAAGCATGGACGGCGAACCGCTTAACCGACTGAAGGAGTCTTTGCGCAAAGGTCAGAAGTACCTGGGCACCGAGAACAGTATTGGATTAGTTTCTTACTCCAGTGGCGTAACCGTGAATCTGCCGATTGCCAAGTATGATACGAACCAGCAGTCCATGTTTGTTGGAACAGTGGATAGTCTGCAAGCTGGCGGCGGTACGGCGACCTTTGATGGAATCGTGGTGGCAATGAAGATGCTGGAAGATTATATGGCTGCTAATCCGAACGTGAAGCCGCTGATCTTTGTGCTAAGTGATGGCGAGACCAACGAAGGTCATACCCTGAAGGATATCCGGGATCTGGTCGAAACGTACAAAGTACCAATCTATACGATTGGATACAACGCGGACATCAAAGCTTTGGAGAGCATCTCCAGTATTAACGAAGCAGCAAGCATCAATGCCGATACCGACGATGTCGTGTACAAGATTGGTAACCTGTTTAACGTACAGATGTAATCTAAAGGGGAACTGTAGATGTCATTTTCAATGGAAATACCGAGCCAGAAGGAAATTCAGAAGGTGATCGAAGAAGAGGTAAAACCCGTGCCCGCAGAGGTCGCGGAGCTTCAACAAGTGGCAAATGCCAACGTAGAGATGATCATGACACTGGATCTCGAATCCTTGGAGAAGCGCAAAGAGATTTTGCAATCCATAGACGGCTTTGGCATGAACACGATGAGATCCTCTTCTGAGAAAAACGCCTTGCTTCAAGTCTCCGTTGGACATCTGTCCAAGACGGGAGACGAGGGCGGTCAGGTCGCCAAAGGCTTGACCGAGCTGCATATGCAATTGAAGGATCTCGACCCAAGCGTGGTCGACTTTGCGAAGACCGGCTTCCTTGGGAAATTGTTCAATCCGCTTCGCGCCTATTTCCTGAAATACCAGAAGGCTGACGCAGTCATTGCTGACATCGTAACCTCTTTGGATAAAGGCAGATCCACCCTTCGTAACGATAATACAACGCTGGAGATTGAACAACAGAACTTGCGAGAACTCACCAAGCGACTGCAAAAGGAAATTCAGCTTGGTGTGCTCATGGATGAGTCCATCGACGCGCAGATTGAAGCGGCCAAGGTTCGCAATGAGGACCCCGAGAAAGTCCGCTTTATTACGGAAGAAGTATTATTCCCGCTTCGTCAGCGGGTGATGGATCTACAGCAGATGTTAGTGGTGAATCAGCAGGGCATCATGGCGATTGAAGTGGTGATTCGCAACAACAAGGAACTGATCCGAGGCGTAGACCGTGCGAAGAATGTAACGATCTCGGCATTGAAAATTGCCGTTACTGTAGCGAGTGCTTTGTATAACCAGAAGATTGTATTGCAGAAAATTGAATTGCTGAACCAGACAACCAACGATCTGATCGCCGGAACATCCAAGATGCTCAAGGATCAGGGCATTGCCATCCAGAAGCAGGCATATGAAGCCAGCATCTCCGTGGATACGATGAAACAGGCGTTTACCGATGTGTTGTCAGCACTCGATTCAATTAGTCTTTATAAACAGGAAGCTCTGCCAAGAATGCGCGAGACGATTAACCAGTTCCGTGAACTTGCGGATACCGGAGAGCAGCAGATTCAACGCTTGGAGAAGGGGCAGAAGCTGGGGTTGTAATGAGCAGATTAAGCCCAAGGACATAATCTGTCGGAAAAGACTCCCACGGAGTCTTTTTTGATATAAGCTTTGCTTAATTCATGGCATTGCTCCCGGGTACTGAAAATTCGACGAACAGAATCATTCCGATCTACCTTTTGCTGATGGGGAGCTGCTTAGTGTTTTAATCCAACCATTGATGGAATCTCCATATACAATTATAGCCAATTGAATTAAAATTAAAGAGGTTTGTAGTCGGGGAGTTGGACTAACTATATACAGGAAATAGAGGGATACAATGAAGGGTCAGAAGGTTTTTGCCATACTGCTGGGGGCGTCTGTTGTATTGAGCGGTTGTGGCGGGATTGAGATTACCATTAAGGAAGAAGGGAAGAGCCAAGAATTACAGGAGACAACCAAACCAGTTGTACAGTCAGATGTAGTTCAAGGCGGAGAGCAGGTAGAGCTAGCGGTTGACTCGAAGAGTGAAGCTCAAACGGAAGTTAACAAGGTTCAAGAAGATACGGCTCAGGGAATAGCAGTAGAGAAGCCTAAGGAAGAAGCTAGCTACGCTGTGGCTGAGACGTCAGCAGAACAAAGTATTGATTATCTGAAGCCAACGTCTTCAGAAATAAATCTGCGCGTTGCACCTAGTATCAATGCAAGATCAGTAGGTATCCTATACCAAGACGATGAAGCTGTATATTTGCACCGCAAAAATTTTGACCCCTCGGATGGTCGTACCTGGTATCAGGTAAGTATTTCGGATGGAAGCATCGGATGGGTGAGCAGTAAAGTGGTGAAGCAATCGGATGGTCGTTATTACGAAGGAAATGCGTATTCCACATCTAAAGCGCAGTTCGTGACCGTATCGGTGGCCCATGCCAATATGCGAGATATACCTTCAATCAACGGATCTGCTGTTGCCGTTGTGGACAAAGGAGATCAATTGGAACACTGGGGCGGTTCCGTTTATGATCCATCGGATGGTCGTACGTGGTACGAAGTATGGACAAGTAGTGGGAAGTACGGATGGATTAGTGGCAAAGTAATCACTTGGTAGACGGGAGACTAGGATTTTTATATACCAACTTTACAAGAGATACATATTAGTATTTTGCTATATTTACAAATTCTAAACGGACCAGAGCCTGAGGAGCACCAACTTCTTTGCTGAATTTACTCACTAGGATATGAGAAATACGTATATGGAAGATACATCCGCGAACTTACGGTTGAATGCAGGGTAACCTGCCGATTCAACCGTTCTTTTTATTTTGACAATATGGATCAAAGGCTAAGAAGGAGACTTTTATACAGGGGGACGCTTTAAAGTGTTGTCAGGCTTGTAATGAATGATCTTGAACAATTCCTCGGCCATGTAGGTGGGGCTGTGCTTGAAATCTTGTCTGATCCACTCCATGATCATGCCAAATATCGCATGAGATTGGTAGCTTGCCAATATTTCATGGTTGATGTGCGGAGGAAGATGTGGTTCAGATCCTGTAAGGCCAGATCCTGAAGAACATCACAGATCATGTGCTGGAAGTTGGATGAAGCCTCAGATTTCACAACCAGTGTGTAGAATTGTGCGTGCTGGTGTACATGCTCAAATATAGTGATCGCCGAAGAGGGCATCAGATTGACTTCGAACTTTTCCTCATCCTGATAAGGTTTACGAAAAGAAGTTACCAGATCCTGAATCACATCATCGATGATTTCGTTGAACAGGTCTTCTTTGTACTGGTAATGCCTGTAGAAAGTTCCCCGATTCAAGTCGGCTCGCTGCACAATATCCGTAATCGATATTTCTTTAAAGGGATGTCTTTGCATCAAATGGATGAGTGCATCCTTCAGTGCAGCTTTTGATTTTTTAATTCTTCGGTCCATCGAATTCATAGTTTCAGACATCTATTTTCCTCCTCGCGAGTTCACTTTATTAATTAAAGTACATTCGGGCTTATAAGTGTTGTTTAACGTACAACTGGACAAGCTTTTACTGATTGAAGTGAAACGCTATGACTTATTATACTAAGGATAGGAGTTAATGAACATTTGTTTGTTAACTTAGTGTAAACGAATACATGAAGGAGGATACAAAGAATGAAACTTCAAGATAAAGTTGCAGTTGTTACAGGTGCTGGTTCAGGTATGGGGAAAGCAATTGCCACGTTGTACGCCCAAGAAGGCGCGAAAGTCGTGGTATCGGATATTAACGAAGAATCCGCACAAGCGGTAGTGAATGATATTAAGGCACAGGGTGGAGAAGCGATTGTCGTTCTGGCCAATGTAGCCAAGGAAGATGATGTGCAAAATCTGATCGATACAACGGTGAGCACATATGGTACAGTAGATATTCTGATTAACAATGCGGGAATTATGGATGGCATGGAGCCGGCAGCAGATATAACGGATGAGAAGTGGGAGAGATTGTTCGCTGTGAACACAACCAGTGTGATGCGGACAACGCGTAAAGTATTGCCGATCTTCCTGGAAAAACAAAAAGGTGTTATCGTGAACATTGCTTCAGCAGGTGGATTGCACGGCGGACGTGCAGGCGCAGCCTATACAGCTTCCAAACATGCGGTCGTAGGCTTCACTAAAAATACAGGGTACATGTATGCTGAGCAAGGCATCCGCTGTAACGCGATTGCTCCAGGAGCTGTGGCAACCAACATCAGCACATCCATGGCAGGTATTAGCCATTTCGGTGCAGGGCGGCAGCAGCTTGGGATGGCAATCAACCCACGCATCGGGACGAGCGAAGAGATCGCCAAAGTGGCCCTGTTCCTCGGATCTGACGAGTCCAGCTTCGTGAACGGAACTGTCGTTACAGCAGATGCTGGCTGGAGCTCTTACTAATCCACTCATGTGCAGTCGAGCATGGAGTACGGAAATATTGTGTGAATTAAGGAAGCCGCATCAGTATATGCGGCTTCTTTTTTGCACCTATGCACCTTACGTACGGTGGATATCAGCATCATATTCCGGATAGGACAAACGTTTGCATTACTACACGAATACCCGAAATGAATCAATCTGAGGGTGGCTTTGGCTTGGAAAAGAGTGAGGATTCACGCACGATTAGACGATGGGGGATAATGACCGGATTATGAAGCTGTGGTTCCCCACTAAGAATTTTTAACAATACCTGAACGGCTGTATAACCAAGCTGATAAGTCCCGATGTCGATAGAGCTTAGGGGTGGAGAAGCCAGTTCCGATAATGCAATATTGTTAAAACTGACCACACTGATATCTTCAGGTACCAGATAATGAAGCTCGGCAAGAGCTCTCAATACCCCAAAGGCCACATTGTCATCGATGACAACAATTGCGGTGGGTCTGTCCGGCAAGGACATGAACAGCGACATCGCTCTGAATCCACTTTCCTGCAGAAATTCGCCTTCCACAATCCAATCACTATCCGCATCCAGCCCGGCTTGGGCAAGCGCTTTTTGGTATCCTAACATACGATCATGCGATAACGTAATGTCCGGAGGACCGCTGACAAATCCGATTCGCGTATGTCCCTGAGCGATTAGATGATGAGTAGCATCATAAGCGGTCTGCACATTATCGTTATCCACCATGGGGGCATCTGGATGAGCTTCACTGCGACCGATTAACACAAAAGGAAACTTTTCCGCTTCCAAAAATGAAATGATGGGATCGTCTCGTTTGGACCCAAGCAGCAGAATGCCATCCACTCTACGGCCATGCACAAGGCGGGATATCGCATGCAGTTCATTGTCTGATGATGTTTCAGTTGTTAGCAGCAATTCATAATTCATACGGGTGGCATGTGTAATAATACCTCGCAGCAGTTCCCCGAAAAAGTAATTCTGAAACAACTCTTCTGCAGGACGCGGAAGCATAATCCCAAGGGTATGTGTTGTTTTGGAAACCAGGCTCTTCGCGATGATGTTGGGATGGTAGTTCAATTCTTTCATGATTTGCTTCACTTTGAGAGATGTCTTGGTGCTGATTCTGGGATGGTTGGAAATCACCCGTGACACTGTAGAAGGGGAAACACCCGCCAATTTGGCAATATCCTTGATCGTAATCATGTAAAAAATCCCTTCTGAACAATCGTATAAATATTCTCCTATGGTAATCCAAAGGATACGAGAAATCAATTGCTAACTGTCGAGTAAGGGATACACGTGAAGTAAATTTAAGGAAGAAAGAGTCAGAACAAGGAAACAGGAAATTACTGTAGGTAGATGAGAGGAAATGGTTAAAATTGAGCGAATATGGCTTGTGCAAACGTTTGTGCAAAGAAAGTACATTATTGTATGATGTGATTGTTATTGTAGCGCTTACATCGTTGGATTTACATACTTCTTGACTTTTTTACCCCTAAATATTGAACGGAGAGGTCATCTTGTCTTCCATTTGAGCAAACGTTTGTACAAATGGGAATATGGGATGCAAAACCTGACAACATACGCAGACAAAAGGGTGAAAAGCGCGAACTTTGTTGGACCAAGCAGAGGGAAGGGGACATTTTACATGAGAAAATGGCAAGGGGCAACATTGTCCGTCATGATGGCTTTTACACTGGCTGCGTGCGGGGCTGGAGGCGGAAGTCCATCTCCAACTACGGCAGGTGAGAATCCGGAGGAAGTTGTAGAGCTGACATCCGAGAACCTTCAACCGGAAGAAGGGGCGACCCTGGTGATCTGGGAGGATAAAAATCAAAGCAGCTTTATTGAGCAAAGGGTCAAAAAATTCGAAGAAAAATATGGGGTAACGGTCAAAATGGAGGAATTACCTCCAACCGATCAGGTAACCAAGCTGACGACGGATGGCCCAGCGGGTCTGGCGGCAGATGTGGTTGTTTTCCCGCATGATAAGATTGGTAGCGCTTCAGAAGCGGGACTTATTCTGCCCAATGACATATTCGAAGCAGAGACCGTAGAGAACACCAGCGACAACGCGCTGAAGGCAGTGACGTTCAAGGATATCCTGTACGGCTATCCGTACAGCGTGGAGACCTACGCTCTTTTTTACAACAAAACATTGTATCCAGAAGCTCCGAAAAACTTCGATGAGATTATCAGTTTTGCCAAGACGTTCAATAATGTGAAGTCCAATCAGTATGCGCTGATGTGGGAATTGCAGCAATTTTACTATAACTATGCATTCCTGGCTTCACAGGGCGGTTATATTTTCGGGGACAACGGGATGGATAGCACGGATCTCGGTCTGAATAACGAAGGAGCCCAGAAGGGTGGACAGTTCTTGCAGACGCTGAAGTCGGAAGTACTGCCGCTTAAGATGGGTGACGTGAACTATGATATCAAAAAAGGATTATTCTCCAGCGGTAAGCTGGCTATGGACATTAACGGTCCATGGACCATTGCCGATTATCGCAATGCAGGTATTGATTTTGGCGTTGCTCCGCTTCCGGCAATCGATGGCAACCCGATGACCTCCTTCTCAGGTGTTAAAGCCTATTATGTGAATGCATTTACACAATACCCGAATGCGTCGAAGCTCTTGGCAGCGTTCCTTTCCAATGAAGAAGCTCAGATGGAGAACTTTGACCTGAACGGTACACTTCCTGCGAACAAAAATGTAGCTGCTGATCCGAAGTTGCAAGAGGACCCAATCAATAAGGCATTCCTGGAACAGTTCAATAACTCAACACCAATGCCTTCGCTTCCTGCCATGGACAGCGTATGGGGACCAATCACGTCGGCCATTACGGATATATGGGATACCGATAAGGACGTGAAGGCATCACTGGACAATGCTGTGAAACAGATCCAGGAAAGCCTTGCTACCGTCCAATGAGGACGAACGACGAATGCGAAGATATGCATAAGAACTGCATAAATTGAACTTCATATTTACACAAAAACGGAGAGGACAGAAGGAAGCTGAAGAAGTGAAACTAAAAGCTTTCTGAAAGAAAGCTACTTCGGAAGCATAGGCTCGCCTTTATCAGCGATCGGAAGCTTATTCTGTCATCGGAGTGGTCAGTGTAAGTACACTTTTGTTCAATGTATGCAGGTTAGCAATAGGCGGGGAGGAGAGAGCGAATGCAACAGCAGCATGTCCCGGTGCCCGTTGGACCGAACAGGGAAAGGCAGCACCGGATGACAGCGGCTATATGTTCCATCATACTGCAAGGTCTTGGACAGCTGTACAATCGACAGTGGATTAAGGGAATTTGTCTACTGTTACTGGAGGGAGCAGGGCTTGCGTACCTGCTTCCTCGCCTGTCACAGGCCGTATGGGGCATATGGACACTGGGGAAAATACACAGCGTTTTGTCAAAGTGAATGGGTCCACTGTACTTCAAAGGGGAGACCATTCCATCTTTTGCTGCTTGATGGCATTATCGTACTACTGGTGTTTCTTGTGTTTATTCTGATCTACATCCTGAATATTCGGGATGCGTACGTCACGGGACTTGCGAGGGAGGAAGGCAAGCAGACCCTGGGCGCAGTGGCTTCGCTTCGGAACATGATGGACAAAAACTTTCCGTATCTGTTTCTGTCCATTCCGGCACTGGGGATACTCTTCTTCACCGTTATGCCCATCCTGTTTACAATCACGATTGCGTTTACCAACTATTCGGCCCCGGATCATATTCCGCCAGCCAAACTCGTGGACTGGGTAGGCTTCAAGACGTTCAGCGATTTGATCCAGCTGAAATCCTGGAGCCAGACATTCTACGGCGTTCTAACCTGGACGGTCATCTGGGCCATCCTGGCTACAGTCACCACCTATTTTGGTGGCGTGCTTGTGGCACTGTTGATTGAACAGCGGGGCATACGCTTCAAGAAGCTGTGGCGGACGATTTTTATTCTGCCTTATGCCATCCCGCAGATCATCTCCTTGCTGCTCATGCGTAATCTGTTCAATGGTCAGTTTGGTCCGATCAATACGTACATGAGAGCATTTGGGCTGGAGGGATTACCCTGGCTGACAGATCCGTTCTGGGCTAAGGTTACCGTCATTGTTGTCAACATGTGGATCGGTATTCCGGTCAGTATGGTGCTGATTCTGGGTGTATTGACAGCCATCCCTCGTGACCTCTATGAGGCTGCCGAAGTGGACGGAGCATCTGCGTTTCAGAAGTTCAGGATCATTACGATGCCGTTCATTCTTTTTGCCACAACTCCGGTACTCATCATGCAGTTCGCCGGAAACTTCAACAACTTCAATGTCATCTTCCTGCTGACCAACGGAAATCCACTGCGGGGAGACTACCAGTACGCAGGGGCAACGGACCTGCTGGTGACCTGGCTCTACAAGCTCACACTCGACAATAACAAGTTCAATATGGCTTCAGCGGTAGGGATTATCATCTTCCTTATAATCGCTTCATTCTCTATCTGGAACTTCCGCCGATCCAAATCATTCAAGGAGGAGGACATGATTCAATGAAGACACGTAATAATCCGCTGCGTTTGGCCCTGAGTTATGTGCTGTTGTTGATCATCGCCGTTGTCTCCATCTACCCCGTACTCTGGATCTTTCTCTCTTCCTTGAGACCCGGCGCGGCATTGTTCAGTGAACGGTTGTGGCCGGAAGCTTTCACGCTGACCCATTACGGTGAGCTGTTCAATAACCCGTCCTTTATGTACGGCAGATGGTATATGAATACGCTGAAAATTGCCTTTTTCACGATGATCTTCTCCACATTGATGGTGACACTTGGGATGTATGCCTTGTCCCGCTTCCGCTTCCGTGGACGTAAAACGATTCTCTCCACCATGCTGATCCTCGGCATGTTCCCAAGCTTTATGAGCATGATTGCAATCTATATCATTTTGCTGCAAATTAAATTGCTCGACACCCACGCTGCGCTTATTCTGGTTTATTCTTCAGGGGCGGTACTGGGTGGATTTATCGTCAAAGGTTTCTTTGATACGATTCCCCGCAGTCTGGATGAAGCGGCCCGCATGGATGGTGCGAGTCACCTGCGGGTATTCACCAGCATCATCCTGCCTTTATCCAAGCCGATGTTGACTTATGTGGCACTAACCAGTTTCACCGGTGCGTGGATGGATTTTATCTTCGCCCGGCTGGTGCTGCGGACGAAAGAGAACTGGACGCTTGCGGTGGGCATGTGGGATCTGGTCAACCGGTATCAGGACAGTAACTTTACGATGTTTGCTGCGGGGGCGGTACTGATTGCTATCCCAATTACCCTGCTGTTTGTTTTCCTGCAACGATTCCTTGTTCAAGGGCTGACGGCAGGAGCTTCGAAAGGGTAAACGCAGACTCAGCAAGAAACATTATAGGTCTAGAGACAATATCATCAGCTAAGCTAACGACGGCATGATTAGTCTCGATAGCGTAACACTCACTTAACTCAGGCACTTCCGTATTGTCATGTCTTTATCGACTGGCAATGCTGCGGAAGTGCCTGGTTCTGTATGGGCTCGAATCATGATTAGGGAGGAACGTGATGTATGGGCATGAACCCGTCCAGTGAGCCCGAGATTATGGGATACCAAGATGGACAAGCTGCATTGTATAATACTAAAGCTCCGCCAACACTTTGGCGTAATGTTACCTTTCGAAGGGTTTTGTACGGCTACGGCATCTCGGTCTTCGGGGATTGCTTCAATGGGATTGCGATCAGTCTGTGGGTGTTACAGACCACAGGCAGTGCGAAGAGCATGGCGGCCGTACAGATCTGCAATATGGCCGTCAGTTTTTTATTTGGATCGGTGGCAGGTACGGTCGCAGATCGATTGGATCGCAGGAAGCTGATGTTGGCGTCTGATGTATTTCGCGGTGTGATGGCTGTGCTGATTTCGATTAGCTTATTCGGTTGGCATGCGCCGTTCCCGGTGGTGCTGTTGTTGCTCTCACTGTCCATGTTTTCAAGTTTGTTTCAGGCACCTGCATTCCACGCCTCTGTAGCAAGTATGGTAGGCAGGGAGCATATTCAACAAGCAACCGGAACCATTCATATGGTGGATAATCTTGCCCGAATCAGCGGACTAGCCGCAGCGGGCGTTGCTGTTGCTGCATTTGGCGGATTCGTCGCCATATTAATTACAGGGGCAACTTTCCTGTTGTCCGCAGTCTGTGTGCTGGTGGCAGGCCGCTTTCCTGAGGTACAGCGATCCATTAATCAGCAGACCACGTTTGCTCAGGAATGGCGCAGTTCGTTTGGCTACATCTATCGGAATCGTCTGATTCGATCCATCGTATTGCTCAATCCGGTGCTGATTTTGTTTTTCATGTCAGCCATGATGCTGGTCCAAGTGATGGCGGTCAAGGTATGGGAGGCGAATCCGGTACAGTTTGGATTAATTGAAACCTGTATTCCACTTGGATATATGATTGGCTCTGCAATGCTGATTGCTTCGGGAAAACGATTGAAGCGAAGAGGGAGATGGGTATTTATCGGTCTGATTGTGTTGGGACCGATATATATTTTATCGAACGTATCCTCGCCAATCATGGCACTGCCGTTAATCGTGGGCGGAGGTGCGATGTTTGCCTGCTGTACGATGCTCACTCAGATTATGCTGAGGACAGCCGTTCCGGACGAGCTGCAAGGAAGGGTCTATGGTGTGGTTGGAACAATCACCAGTACAGCGCCTATTCTGGGATTGACGGTTGTCTCCGTATTGGCAGATCAGTGGGGGCAGCTTCTGTTCTGCAAGGTGTGGGCATATTGCTGCTGGCAACAGGTATTCTGGCCGCTACAACACTGAAGTCGATCCGAACCTATCATTAGAATTGTGAGATATAGATCCAATCTATGTCAGTTGAATAATAAACATTTACACGATAACGGAGTAGTCAGATGCAATCCGGAAAAGCGAAGCGTTCGCCTAAAAGATTTCTAAAAGAAAGCTACATTGGAAGCATACGCTAGCTCCAGATTATCCCTATATAGAAGGGAATTAAAACAACTGGGGGTAATAGCGATGGGAGATGGATCTGACCGTGTAGTGGTCAAGTGTAGAGTCATTTGTTCAATTTATAAAGCATAATCCAATAGCAAAACCCGGAGCATACGCTGCGTTAGCGTAACTCCGGGTTAGCTTGTGGACTGAAAATTTTATTGCCAGTTTACATTTACAGTCGCAGTACCGCTGGTTGGTGTGGTGAACGTGTGGTTGGAACCACCTTCCCACGTAATGGTTGCACCATTTTTCTTGAAGAATTTGAACTCCAGTTGTTTCCCGGCTGGCACGCTCACATCATAGTACCAAGTTGGGTAGGCATGGATAACTTGATTGAAAGCAGGGCCAATAGCTGTTGTGCCCGTACTCCAGTTGCCGAGTTCTGCCACATTACCTGTCAGATAGATGTTCTGACCCAGTGTGGTGGAAGCATTGTTAATGACGAATCGTACAGTGACCTGATCACCCGTAAGGATGGTGAAGTTGTTATACGCATTGCTGTTGACGCCATTCGCAGCTACTTTTACAGGATAATTGCCTGCTGCAACTGCTGGGATCGTCACTTTGATCTGTGTATCTTCCCAGGATGTGATCGCAGCACCAGTAACGGCTGTTGTACCGAAGTATACGGTACCTTTGGTGGAGCCAAATCCACGTCCACTAATGGTAACGACATTACCCGGTTTGCCCATCACCGGACCTACATGTCCGATCGTTGGTGTTGTCTCGCTTGTTGTATATTGCCATACCGCGGTTGCTCCGGCTGCCAGTGTGAAGGAAGAGACGTTGCCATTGGTGGAAGTGATGTTATTACCGTTCAGTGCGCCGCCCAGTACATCGGTGTAGTTGCCAGTTGGCAGTGAAGTGCTTAGATTTGCAATGCTTGCTGGTGTGGAGAGATTACGGTTCACCGCAACAACAGCTACACTTTTGCCGAATTTGCGCTCATAGATATACACATCATTATTGATCCAGCGTTGTTGAGTGGAGCCGTACGCAATCGCCGGATTGGATTTGCGAAGAGGGGCCAGCTTGCTGATCACATTGAAGGCCGTCGTTGTTTTGGAGAAGGAAGGCATTTTGGCCCGGTTATCAGGGTCCCCGTTACCTGTCAGATACTGCTCGGTACCATAATAGATAGCAGGTACGCCGCGCGAAGTCAGCGTGAAGGCCAGCGCCTGTTCCAGACGACGATTGTTGACGGCACTTGTTTTGAATCGATCCATATCATGGTTGTCGATGAACGTGACTTGGTCATTCACCTGATTGTAATCTGCCGCTGTGCCTGTAATCATCGAATCCAGAGCATACATGTTGGATGTGTTATCCCGGAAGACATCGCGCACAGCAGAGTTAAAGCGGAAATCAAGCAGGCTCATCCCGGATTCGTTGGCAAATTCCGTGTTATCCGCATCAGATGCAGCAGATCCGAGGAACCATTCACCAAAGGTGAATACAGGTTTATGTGCATAGATGGAGGACATCCAGCTCTTTTGCCAGCCGAGAGGCATATGTTTCACCGCATCAACGCGAATACCATCCACGCCCATATCAAGCCATAGCTTGATTGCATCTTTGAAATATTGATCAATGGTACTGTTATTGTGATTCAGGTCAGCGAGGTCATAGAGGTTTTTGTAGATACCATTCTCCAGGGAGGAAAAATCGGAGCCGCCGTTGTGATGGAAATATCCATTTGTATCATTGGTGTATCCGCCAACAAGATTACCATTATCGTACAACTTGCCATTCTCAGCAAAAGACGTATCGGTCTCCATGGCAGGAGATGTGTGGTTTGGTGCAAAGTCAATTACGATCTTGATGCCTTTGGCATGAGCGGTTGTAATCAGATTTTGAAAATCAGCCATCGTTCCGAAATACGGATTGGTCTTCTTGAAATCACGTGCCCAGTAGCCATGATACGCTGTGTTGATCACGCCGCCGTAGTTGATTGTGGCGAAGATATTTTCGACCGGTTGGGAGATCCACAGTGCCGTAACGCCCAGATCGCTAAAATAGTTATCGTTGATTTTGTTGATCAAACCCTGCCAGTCGCCTCCGCAATACAACTTCAGGTTACTACAAGTGGCATCGTAGGCAGCTCCGGTAGGATTGTTGGAAGGATTGCCGTCCAGGAAGCGATCTGTAAAGATCTGATAGATGACGTCTGTACTAAAGTTCTGCTTGTTGGTAACCGCGGTATCCGCATCGGCATAGATCGCTGAAGCAGGCAGATAGGGAAGTGCGCCCCCTGCAAGCAAACTGAGTGTCAGTGTTGTGCTGAGGAGTACGCGTTTGGCCATTTGAAACATAGTAATCCACCCTTCTCGTGAATGTAGTAGTTTAGATTAACAACCAACCTGGCTCTTGAATAATAGCGCTTTCAATACAACGGAGTGTTACGCAGTGGATTGAAGACTTCCCTCCTTTTGACACGCTAACAACCCCGGCATCTCCTTCGGGAGTTACCGGGGTTGTCCTAAACCGCTCAGGTTTAAAAGCATGGCCCTCGAGTTATGATCACAACGTTATCGTAAGAAATATTGGATCTTATGTCAATAACTTTTTTGGGAGCATTTATTTTCTATTTTTATGTTTACAAAAGCATGTCCGGGGATTTAAACTATTCGCAGATTCACAATATAAGGGCTATGTATCCCGGAACACTTACGTGTGTTCTGGGACAACCCCGTCTCTTCTGAGGCGGGGTTATTTGTTTGTATTATGCAGTCGAATCGGGAGAAGAGAGGCGGTTGATGATCGTTGAGTACCCATTCTGTCATTGAATGTTTGGAAGGCATTCAGGCATCGCGGCTGGGCAATATCCGCAACATTTATGTGTACCTCCCGCCTGGTTACCATGAGCAGACAGCCCGGCATTACCCAGTTCTGTACGTTCATGCAGGGCAGCGGGCTTTTGGTCCATCAGGGCCAGGCAATGAAACATGGAATATGGACCAGGCAGCAGACGCTCTTATTTCCTCCGGGCAGATTGAATCCCTGATTATTGTCGGCATTACGCATGTCCGTCCAGTCATGCACAACGAATTCTATCACTTCATCGCTCCCGAGAGAGGCTGTGAGTGTGGGTTGCTCAGGTATCGCCTATGAGCATTTCATCATTCATGAACTCAAGCCGATCATTGATCATCGATACCGGACGTTGCCGAACAAGGAGAATACCGGGCTGTTGGGTTCATCTGCCGCGGCACTTTGTACATTGCACATGGGGATGCGAAATCCGGATGTTTTCGGAAAACTGATCATGATGTCGCCATTCTATGTGGATGTGCAGCTGGACGAAACATCGGAAAGTGGACTGTTGGAAGAGAACATGTATCGCTTGCCAGAAGAGGTACCCGACGTTCGAATGTGGATGGATATTGGAGATACGGAAGGTCTGTTTCTGCCTTCCCAGGTCAGAAGGGTAGCTCATCAATTACTTGAACGCGGAGTAGGATCGGGTGAGGAATTGGCATTTCTGGAACAGCAGGGTGCCTGTCATCAGGAGGGTGACTGGGGAGCACGCGTTCACCTCCCGTTACTGTACATGTTCGGCCACGTGGGTAGGCCCTCCTCGCTCGAACTGCTTGGAAGGGATGTCATCGGACTAGAGGGTGGAATGACCGTTTGTATCAATGCACAAATGCACTACGAGACTGGGTTGGTTCAGAGTCTGCTTCATGGGAATTATACTTCGAGTGACCCGAATGTACTTCAGGTTCATGCGAGTGGAGAGTTGGTGCCTGTTGGTATTGGATGTGCATCTATCACGCTGAATATGGGGGAACTGTCTGCTACACGCATCTACACGGTTGTTCCTGAATTGTCCACTCATGTGGAGGTCTGCATTCGTGCAGAGGTAGCTCCCGACGAAGACTCGGAGGAAACAATATATGGTGGCATGGGCATGAAGCTTGTCCGTTCCGGTAAAGGTCGATATGAAGGTTGTTACCGAGTCCCGCGTGATAGTGGTTTTTCCTTCCGATTTACTCGCGGTTTCCGTCGTTTCGAGACCGAAGTGGATGGCAAACCTATTGCCAATCGGGTATTTCGAGCGACAGATGATATGTCTGTGCATTACCTAATCCAATCCTGGGGCAGTACGTCAGCCAAAACGGGAACAGGAGGCCCAAAATGATCATTCCTTCATTCGCTCCAGTGCTGGACATTCCCTATTATTATCCCTGCAATTTTCCTCTGATTCATGAAGTGCTCCATAGACAAGGATCCATCACAAGTCTTGCACTGCTGGCGGCAAGTCGGTTGTACAGTCTTCCTTCGTGCGGGGATAACGGACTGGTGAAGCCTTATTTTCACAAACTGGATTATGTAGAGCCGATCTGGGAGATGTATGGTCAGCGGCAGCTGGACAGCTTCGAGGAAGGCGAGGCGGAGATCAGGCAGCATATCGGCGAAGGTGGGCTTTTTTGGCTACAGGAACCAGTTATCATCTGCCTTACTGTGAGGATTATCAGAATCCCGAGTACATTCGCAAACACGTGAAGCAAGGCTCCCGACTGCATCTGGTAGATCATTGGATTGCCGTATATGGCTTGGAAGATGAGCATGTTCACGTCTACGATCCCGTGCCCTCCAAGTATAAGGGAAGGGTTACTCAAGCAGCCTTTCATGATTTCTGGAAAGGGAACCAAAGCATACCCGAGCTTGCTCAGGCCAAGCGCAAAGAAGAACTCCGAATGTATGGAACCATGGACATTCGGGCGACTGTAAAGCTTGACTCTGCCGGGTACCGAGACATGTTGACTCAGGCGTTAACAACGCAGATTGAAGAGTTTCTGACAGGCCGGACGATTACACAAGGAGAGCGGAATTATCATTTTGGACATGCGGTATCGCTGCAATTGTTACATGCACTGCATGTGGCGAATGAAGGGGAGCAGGCCAATGAAATGCTGATATCCAGTCTGCTGTTTGATATGCGATGGAGCCGGTATTTTCTTCGAGATCTTCTTCAGGAATCTGCCTTATGGCTCGGTTCTCCACTTGATCAATATGGGAGAGAATTCAGCGACATTATTGTACGTTGGGAGAAGGCCTACAATATGCTTCAGGTCAGTCGGATAAAGCAGCGTGAGCACTGGAAAGTACAGCTAACAGGTGTCATTAAAATGTTGGTCACGGATGAATGGCACTGGTATGAATCACTTCGGCAGTCCATATCTCAGGCAGATTGCTTCCCACGTCAGACTGTGTCGATGATTGGACAAGAACACAGGGAGGATTTGCTCCGTATCGTGCTGGATAGTTGCCGGGAGTTAAATGCATACCATAATACATCGATTCCGCTTGGTGAGGGTGGTAACGCTCCGCTATATGGACGAAATGGGCAACTGGATTCGCTGGAACTCGTGTCCTTGCTTGCAGTGGTAGAGCAGGGAATCGAAGATCGATGGGGGACGGGGATGGGAGCCGCACTGGCGGAGATGGCTGCTGCTTCTATGCCGGAAAGCCCGTATCAGACCGTGGGTTCACTTGTTGATTATCTCGCACAGCAATGGGCGCCTGCCGGTGAGGAGGATGCAAGATGTTGAACCAATTCTTGCTTGAACGATTCGCGGAACAGGGACAGCAACCTGCACTGATCTGGAAGGATCGGGAGTACAGCTACAGTTGGCTGCTGGAACAGGTTGACATCATGAGTGAGTGGATTACAGCAGAAGGGCTGACTGGTCAACTTGTAACGCTGGAGGAAGACTATTCCCCATATGCGGCGGCAGCATTGGTTGCTTTGCTCGGACAAGGGTGTATCGTGCTTCCCATGGATCGGTACCTGGTCGAAGCCAAACGACAGGAATACATCGAACTGGCACAGGTGAAATGGCGTTTGGGCGTTGAAGAAGGCAAGTTGTGCATTCGGCAAACATGTGAATTATCTGGAGAGGTTCCCGTGTTGTTATCCTCGCTGGCACAGGAGGGCGTAGGGGGCCTAGTACTCTTTCATCCGGATCAACCGGAGTGAGTAAAGCGACTGTGCATCGTGCAGATCGGCTGTTACATCGTTTTCGGCGGCAGGTTCGGCCCTTGCGAACGATTCCATTTATGATGTTTGATCATATCGGCGGTGTGAATACAATGCTGCAATCCCTGTCCAGTGGGGGCTGTCTTTGTATCATTGCGGATCGATCTCCCGAAGAAGTGTGCCGAACGATTGAGAAGTTTCGTGTGCAGGCTCTTCCGGTCTCTCCAACATTCATGAATCTGTTGCTGCTGGGCAGAAATGATGAGGGGTATGATCTGTCGAGTCTCGAAGTTGTGTCATACGGATCGGAAGTGATGCCTGAATCCGTACTGGCAGCCTGGAACCGGAGATTTCCACAACTAAGGACGATACAAGCCTATGGCATGTCTGAACTTGGCATTCTGCCAACCCGCTCCAAAGAGCCAGGTTCTCTGCTGTTCTCCATTCAAGATGAAGAGGTCAAGTATCGGGTGGTGGAAGGAGAATTGCAGATTCATACAGCAACAGCGATGATCGGATATTTGAATGCACCATCACCTTTTACAGAGGATGGGTGGCTGCGAACTGGCGATGAAGCTGTGCTGGAGCAGGGGTACATTCGTATTCTGGGCCGCCGTTCCGAGATCATTAATGTAGGGGGACGAAAAGTGTATCCTGCCGAGGTCGAGGGTGTTCTGGAAGAGATGGAATGTATTGAAGCGGCCGTAGTTTCGGGAGAACAGAGTGGTATCACGGGTCAGAGGGTGAAGGTGACTGTCCGGCTGGCTGCGGAGTGTACTCTCACCGATCTGCGGCGGTCCATCTGGGAATATTGTCAGGACAAGCTGCCTTCATACAAGATTCCGCAGAAAATCGTAATTACACAGGAAGCTCTCGTAAGTTCAAGAATGAAGAAAATACGAAAACCGATGACTTCGATATCCTTCGCCTCAGCTGGGAAATAGGTCGCTGCTACCAATGAGTATCAGGCGGGAGAGTAGTGGATTTTAACCTATCTGGAAACGCAAAAGGGAACAGGAAAGGCGCTGCCTCGAAAAGTCTCACCTTGCTTGAATCGGTATCGCTAACGAACCTCAAACATCCTATTGAGAGGATAATCAAGAAAAGTAAAACCTAACGAATCTCAGCAACGTTATTGCGTCGAAAACACGGCTTCTGCTCTCGAAAATGGACTTATTGGACGAAATAAGGTCTCTCTGATTCGTTAGACATTTAGCCCGCGTATAATAAAGCAAATAACGTGTGCTGGGTTCGTTAGGGTATGACGTATGAGATGCACAAGACGTATAAGATACAGAAGAGGCTGTCCTTGGTCGTCAATATGACTTGGAGGACAGCCTCTTTGAAGTTATTTTCCCTTGTTAGCCGTAATCATATCAGGCTTTCGCTGGTTGTTTGATCTCCATTTGCAGTAAGGAGAATCCGTATGCTTCCAGATCGAGGGTCAGTTTATTTTGCTGAGCTTCCACGGTGTTTGATGTGAACAGATTTCGCCAGATGTTACGATCTCCCAAGGGGAGTTCGAGGGTACACGGCTCATCACCAGCATTAAGAACAAGAAGCATACGCTCACCCGTATGCGAATCCAATCGTTCGATGGCAAGACAAGGGTCTCCGGCTTTTGCATATACAATCTTCAGTTCTGTGCTGCGCAGGGCAGGGTGCTGTTTGCGAAGGGCAATCGTTCGGGTGAAGAATTCCAGAAGCTCGCGATTCTGCTTGGTCTCATCCCACTCCATACACTTGCGGCAACCCGGATCATATCCTCCATCAAGTCCCACTTCGTCTCCATAATAGATACAGGGCACACCTGGATACGTAAGCAACAACGTAACGGCAAGTTTCATCTTGCGCTCGTCTCCATCACATAAGGTCAGCAGTCTGGGGGTATCATGACTTCCGAGCAGATTGAAGGCCGCTTCCGTTACAGGCTGTGAATAGGCTGCGAGCAGTTTTCCGATCTCATTGGCAAATCCGAGTCCGTCGAGCTTACCGTGCACCGTATAGTCCAATACCGAGTTGGTAAACGGATAATTCATCACGGCATCGAACTGGTCTCCCTGAAGCCACATGAGCGAATCATGCCAGATCTCACCAAGCAAATAGGCGTCAGGCTTGATGGCTTTTACCGTCTGACGGAATTCGCGCCAGAACTGATGATCTACCTCGTTAGCTACATCGAGCCTCCAGCCGTCAATGTCCATCTCCTCTATCCAGAAACGACCTACCTCTAGCAGGTATGCCTTCACTTCAGGGTGTTCCGTGTTCAGTTTCGGCATGAGCGGTTCAAAGGCAAAGGTGTCATAAGTCGGTATGCCATCCTCCACACGCGGCGGCCAGTCCTTGATATAGAACCAATCAGCGTAGGGAGAGGCAGCTCCATTCTTCATGACATCGACAAAAGGAGGGAACTCTCTGCCGGAATGGTTGAACACCGCATCCAGAACGACACGAATGCCGCGCTGATGACAGGCATCCACGAAGGCCTTGAACTGTTCATTGGTTCCAAAGTGAGGATCAACCTTCATGTAATCGCCTGTATTGTATTTGTGATTCGTAGTGGCCTCGAACAGCGGACAAAAGTAAATGGCATTGATACCAAGCTGACTTATATGATCCAGATGATCCAGCACACCTTGGAGGTCGCCACCAAAGAAGTTCACCGGTGTGGGTTCCCCTCCCCAGGGTTCAGCATTGTTGGGACTGATGGATGGATCGCCATTGGCATAACGTTCAGGGAAAATCTGATAAAACACAGCGTTCTTAACCCAGGCAGGCGGCTCAAAAATGTCGACCGGATTCATAAATGGAAAATCAAAGAATTCAAGTGGATGATCAGGCAGCGCCTGCTCGAATCCGCGCTCTGTCATCCAGACCGATTCCTCTCCCTGAATCAGTTGGAAGCCATACCGTAATCTGCGATAGGGAGGTGAAGTCTCGGCTTCCCAATAATCGAACATTTCATCCCGGGCAAAGATGTGCATGGGAATGTGTGTAATCGTCCGATCCCAAGCATATTTGTCCCCGGTAATAGCGATCACTGCATCCAAATCACCGCGTTTTGAACGAAGTCGCAAATGCATGGTCGAGCGGTCATAAGCATAAGACCAATTGAGTTTGGGGCGATGGTAAACGGCTTCAAGAATCATGTAAATCACTCCTCGTCAGATGATGAAATTCAGATAAAAGTGGCCATTAAACGCAAAAAAGGCACAACCTCAATTGTTCACGAGGTTGTACCTTTCGGCAGCATAGCCTTTTGATTATAGTGCTATTATACGAACTAACTCAGCAAAAGAAAACACTTTTTTTCCTTAAATTTCAAATTGTTTTATTCGAAATGTAGGACGCATATCTGCAATTACTGTTTTTTATAAATCAAATCCAAGTTTATTGGCATATGCAGAGAAATCTTTGTGAAACTTCTCGATATTTTTCTTCCCGCATCAATTTTGGCATTGGCTTGTTTCAGGACAGCACTGTTTACCGTTGTTTTGGAGACCGCTTTTTTAGCGAGTTGGAATCCTTCCAGCTGTGTATAGCTACCTTTAATCAGGTTAGCATGGATTTTTTGCAATTCTGTATTTTGCGGTTTAATCAGCTTCAGCTTGGAAACATATTTGGTGTAGTTAGGAATCGCTGTGTTGGTCAGTTTCAAGAAAACGGACTTGCGATTGGATGATGTAATGTAAAATCCACCTCCCAAAGCATTGAAGGCTTTCTCCTCATATACCGATGCCATATCCAACTGATCAAGGTAGTTGAGGAAATCTTCTTCTTCGACTGTAGGGATCGGTTCTTGTTCTGACGTGTCAACTTCTTCATAGTATTCGTCTTCCGAATATGTAGTGGTTGAGTCATCCGCAGCAGAGACGTAGGACCCTGCAGGTGCAAATACCCCGCCAAGCAAGACAAAACTCATAATGATTGATAGTACCCATGATTTCTTCACGTGTTAATATCCCCTATCTATAGATGTGATTATATTCCAATGGATAATCTAACATAGTACGACAAGAAATTACAGGAATTGTTTTACAGTAAATTCATCAGTCAAACGCATATGAATGAATAATGATTCACGAGCAAAAAGGACATGTATTAGATGAAGCTAAAAGTAAGAAGAGAGATCTGTATATTTAGCAGGTAAGAAAAAAATTACATATATGGTTTATGTGGAGGCGTATTGTATCGATATATATTGTATTGGTTTAGTTAATATATCTTTATTTAATGTTGTTTTATGAAGTTACAGAGTTCGATAGGGAGTGAGAAGTTTTTCCAAATAAAATGCTTGTATAATGATTTCATCTCCATTACAATACAATTGATAATGAGATTCAATATCATTTAGATAAAAAAGGGAGACGGATTTCATGTATAAAGTAAAGAAAAAGCTATACATTTATGCAGCACTTATTCTGATGATTTCACTACTTGCTGGCTGTGCTTCGGGTGGAAGTGTTGAGACAACGAATACATCCAGCCAAGCTGCAAGCAGCAATGAGAGCAATAATGAAAGTGATACAACTGCCAGTTCGACTGAAGATCAGACCCGAGTGATCAAACATGCCATGGGCGAAACCACAATCAAGGGAACCCCGCAAAAGATCGTGACACTGTTCCAGGGTGCGAATGATGTCGTTGTTGCACTTGGCGTGAAACCGACAGGCGTGGTGGAATCCTGGGTTCAGCAGCCAGTCTATGAATATCTGAGAGCAGATCTGGACGGAGTTCCACAAGTAGGACAGGAATCGCAGCCCAATCTGGAAGAGATCAACAAGTTGAAACCCGACTTGATTATTGCTACGAAGATCAGACATGAAGAGATCTATGAGCAATTGTCCCAGATCGCACCAACGGTAGTGACGGAGACGCTGTTTGACTGGAAAGAAACGGTGAAAACTGTTGGAGAAGCGATGAATATGGTTGAGCAATCGGATAAACTGTTGTCTGATTGGGATGGCCGTGTAGCTGATTTCAAAGAGAAAATGGGGAATCGTCTACCAATTGAAGCAACCATCACGAACTTTAGAGCCGATCAAGTTCGTATTTTCTACATGGGATATGCAGGTAAGATTCTGAATGAACTTGGGTTCACCAGACCTGCCGGACATGACGCAGACACATGGGGAGTTGAATTGACTTCCAAAGAGAACATTCCGGATATAAATGCAGACATGATCTTCAACTTCAATTCAGGCACAGAAACAGATGCCATTCAGAAAAATTATGATGATTGGACCAGCAGTCCACTGTGGAAAAACCTTGATGCTGTTAAGAACAACCAACTGGTTCAGGTCGATGAAGTGGCCTGGAACATGGCAGGTGGATACACATCGGCCAACATGATGCTGGACGATCTATATAAGCAGTTCAACCTGAACTAACTAACAGGAGCAGGACCTGCCATGCACCAGGACATTCGTTAACGAAGTGTATGGGCAGGCAGGTCTTTTGTCATTTTACAGATGAAAGAGTGAGAGTATGTTTCCCCTTTTTACAAAGGCAAGCGCCAAGATCTATGGACTGGTTGGTTTATTCATATTACTTCTACTTGCTTGCCTGGCCAGTATGATTCTGGGACGTACGCAGATCACGTTTCAGATGGCATGGGAAGCACTGCAATTCTATGACGAGAGTTCTGTGGAACATGTGGTTCTGCTGACGGAACGGTTGCCACGTACAGTTATTGCTGCTGTTGTAGGAGCAAGTTTGGCCGTGGCGGGTGGACTGATGCAGGCATTGACACGTAACCCGCTGGCATCACCAAGTGTGTTCGGGATCAATACAGGTGCAATCTTTTTTATTGTCATTGCCATTGTGGTATTGTCCGTATCTTCGCTCACCACCATGATGTGGTTTGGTTTTGCCGGAGCTGCGGTTGCCGCGGCGATTGTCTATGCACTGGGTTCCCTCGGTCGTGATGGTCTGACACCGATCAAAATTGTACTGGCGGGTACGGCTATCTCAGCGTTATTTGCCTCGTTCACACAGGCCATTCTGGTGCTGGATGGAACCGGATTGCAGGATGTACTGTTCTGGCTTGCCGGTTCAGTAAGTGGTCGGACGTTGGAAATGTTATATCCTGTTCTGCCATACATGACAGCCGCAGCTATTGTCGCTCTGTTCATGGGCAGAGCCATCAATCTGCTCTTGACGGGTGATGATATCGCCAAAGGGATGGGACAGAATGTACTTCTGGTCAAGGTGCTCATGGGAGTGGTTACGGTTTTGCTGGCGGGTGGTTCAGTTGCCGTAGCCGGTTCGATCGGTCTCGTCGGTCTGGTTGTCCCGCATATCATGCGTGCACTGGTGGGCAATGATTACCGCTGGCTCGTTCCTTACTCTATTGTAGGGGAGCGATTCTGCTGCTGTCCGCGGATGTGGTTGCAAGGTTGGTGATCATGCCGCAGGAAGTTCCACTTGGTGTCATGACTGCACTGATTGGCGGACCCTTCTTCGTGTACATTGCACGCAAGGGGGTGACGAAGATATGAGGAAGATGTTGACTTTCCGCAACAAAAAAGACACCGTCTCAGTACAAATGGAACAAAAATCACTGGTTGTCATCGGCATATGTATCCTCCTGTTCCTGGTGGCAGGGGTTGTTGGTACAAGTGTGGGCAGTGACTTTATCTCTCCGCTGGATGTGCTTCGAACGATATTTGGTCTGAATGAAGGGGAGCATGACTTCGTCGTGCTGACCTTAAGACTGCCACGGGTGTTATTATCTCTGCTTGTAGGAGCAGCCCTCGGTATGTCTGGCGCACTTCTGCAAGGTATTATCCGTAATCCGCTGGCCTCACCGGATGTCATCGGAATTACTGGTGGTGCAGCTGTTGCGGCTGTAGGTTTTGTTACATTGCTGGGCGGAGCGGTGAGCATCAAGTTGTTACCACTGTTCGCCATCGCTGGCGCAATTGTGACGGCATTAATCATCTACGTGCTTGCTTGGAAAAAGGAGTCAGTCCGATCCGTCTGGTGCTGATCGGAATTGGAGTGTCAGCCATTACCGGAGCTGGAACAACCTTTATGTTGATCCTGAGTCCGTTCTACACGGCAGGTCAAGCCTATATCTGGCTGACTGGAAGTGTGTACGGAGCATCGTGGACCGATGTTCGAACCATTCTCCCGGTTATCATTATTGTTGTTCCTCTGGCGATCTGGTTCGCCCGTAGCCTGAATGCACAGGAGTTCGGGGATGATCTGGCCACAGGGTTAGGGGTAACGGTCCAGCGGCATCGTTCAGCGTTGTTGTTATGCAGTGTACTGCTGGCGGGAATCGCCGTTGCGGTAGCCGGAACCATTGGTTTTGTTGGTCTGATCGCTCCACATATTGCCCGGAAGCTGGTCGGCCGGATGTTTGGCAGTATGCTGATTGTATCTGGACTGGTTGGTGCTCTGCTTGTATTTGCGGCAGATCTGATTGCCCGCACAGCCTTTCTACCACTTGATGTTCCCGCAGGGGTATTCACCGCAGGCGTAGGCGCACCATTTTTCCTGTATTTGTTGTTCAAGAATCGAAATCAGTTTTGAGGAGGAGAGAGCTGTGAGTATTCTGGAAGCCAAGGAGCTTACGATCTCCTATGGAGCAGATTCCATTATTGAAAATTTGAACCTGACCATTCCCAAGGGACAGATTACTGTCCTGATTGGCAGCAACGGCTGTGGCAAATCTACGCTGCTGCGTACGATGGCCCGGTTGCTGAAATCCAGCTCCGGTTCGGTGCTGCTGGATGGCGAAGAGATTGCAAAGCTGCCAACCAAGGAAATTTCAAGACGCATGTCCATCCTGCCGCAGGGCCCGACCGCTCCGGAAGGCTTGACGGTGAACCAACTGGTTAAGCAAGGACGTTATCCACATCAAACATGGCTGAAGCAATGGTCTCGTGAGGATGAGCGTATGGTCAAGCTGGCACTGGAGTCCACACATCTGACAGAACTCGCGGATCGACCTGTGGATGCATTGTCCGGTGGACAGCGTCAGCGTGCCTGGATTGCGATGACACTTGCGCAGGGTACTGAAACCTTGCTATTGGATGAACCTACAACCTATCTGGATATGACACATCAGATTGATATCCTCGATCTGTTGTTTGAGTTGAATGAACGAGAAGGACGCACGATTGTTATGGTACTTCATGATCTGAATCTGGCATGTCGTTATGCGCATCACATTGTGGCTGTTCACAACAAGTCCATCTACGCAGAAGGTAAACCGGAAGATATTGTTACACAGGACATGGTCCGTAAAGTCTTCCAGATGGAGTGTGAGATTGCAATCGATCCACTGTTCGGCACACCAACCTGTATCCCGCATGGACGAGGAAGGAAGCTGAATGGAGAACAGCGTTATACACAACTGGCTTGAGGATCAAAAAGTCCGCTTTTGATTCGTTCAATAGTTATTCAAAACTCCACATCGACTCCATTGTATGATCATGCAGATGACAAATTAGGCAAGCCGTTGGTAAAACCATGTCCCAGGCTTGCCCAGTTTGTTGTGCCTATTATTCGATAAAATCATACCTGAATCGACTCAAACCCACACTAAATAAGAACTTATTTTTCCTTAAAAGTTTATTATTGACAATATAACTCGAATTGCCATAAAATAGATTTTATATGATATTGATAATCATTATCAATATATAATTACAAAAAAATGATGAACGTATGAGCAATATAAGTTGAATTAATCATTTACATGCAACGGAGAGGACAGGAAAAACCTGAAAAAGCGAAGCGTTCGCCTTTATCCCCGGATTTTTCCCTTGAGAAAAGGGAATCAAAAAATCTGGGGATAACAGCGATTGGAAGGTTGTTCTGTCATTGTAGTGTCAGCGTAAATAATCTTTAATTCAACTTATATAGGAGCGAGTACCTTCATTCGATCGAGGAGGATTTTCAGTGTTTCCGAAAGGGATTCATAATCTGCAAAACCGACTCATTATAAGCAAAGCGAGAGAAATGGGCATCACCTGTGAGCCACTTCTTGAGGGATGCGAAGATTTTCTGAAGCTGTCTGTAGGGGACCAAGAGATCATCATTAACAAAACCAGATCTCATCGTCTGCCGTTAATCGCTGGACTGCTCGCGAAGAACAAGCAGGCATGTAATATGTTGCTGCATGAACAGGGAATGCCTGTACCATCATTTATCGTGATCCTAGGAATGGGAAGCGAAGCAGTAGCTTTTCTGAATAGATACGGCTCTATTGTAGTGAAACCGCTGGATGCGAGCAGCAGCATGGGTGTGACGCTAGATGTGCGTACCCCAGATGAACTGGAGGTAGCCATTCATCATGCGAGTGTCCATGGCAGCAGCATCATGTTACAGCAATATGTGACCGGGATCGATTACAGAGTGCTGATCATTAACGGTGAAGTGGCGGCTGTGAATGAGTATCGGCCTGTCTATGTCGAGGGAGACGGAACTTCAACCGTTCGGGCGTTAATTGAACAGTTGAATCAGGAACGAATCGAGATGACACCCATTGGCGAGTATGAAGCGTTTCCCGAGGTTAATGCAGAAACGGAACGACTGCTGGAGGTATTGCGTGCACAAGGGACAACTCTGGATAAAGTTCCTGCCGCCGGAAAAGAAATCGAGTTATATGATCTCCGTAACTCAGCCGCCGGAAAAATCAGTGAATTCTACAAGGATTGTACCGAAATCATTCATCCCGATAATGCGCGAATGATCATTCAAGCGGCCAAAACTCTTCAGATTGATGTAGCAGGGGTCGATGTTCGTTGTCGTGATATCCGCACGCCAATCTCCAGAGAACAAGGGGGCATTCTGGAAGTGAACGCCTTGCCAGATATGACACACCACGTCTTTCCCCATGGTGGAACAACTCGTGATGTGGTTCGGTTATACCTGGAATACCTGTGTCAGGAGCAACTTGGATATAAGATAAATAACGTATAACAACGTATAGATGACATATATAACGGATAACAGATGACGGATACCATCATTTATAGTTCGGACCTTATCAATATTTTGAACCAGTACAATGTCATATGCAAAATGAAGAACAAGAATCACAGGCAGCAGGTTCAGCCTGAATCGATTATAAGGAGCGTTAGAGGGCTATGTCAGTAGAAGTGCAGACGGAATATCTGAAGATGCAAAATGAGAAGGAATCCAATGCAAGATCGTACCCCAGACATTTCCCGCTTGTCATTAGCAAGGCACATGGGGTGAAGATTACTGATACGGAAGGCCGTGTATTTTACGACTGTCTGGCGGGTGCAGGAACCTTGGCGCTGGGGCATAACCATGACACGGTGGTCAACGCCATTCGCGATGTCCTGGATCAGCAGATACCCCTTCATACACTGGATTTGGCAACGCCGTTGAAGCTTTCATATATGCAGGAACTGTTCTCCATTCTTCCAGCAGAGATGCGAGACAAAGCCAAAATCCAGTTCTGTGGTCCAACGGGTGCGGATGCAGTAGAAGCAGCCATTAAGCTGGTCAAACATGCAACGGGTGGCAAATCGATTCTTGCCTTTCAGGGAGGTTATCACGGTTCAACCCAAGCAACCATGTCGATGAGTGGCAACCTGAGTAAGAAACAACATCTGCAAAGCCTGCTGCCGGATGTGCATTTCCTGCCGTTTCCTTATGAGTACCGCTGCCCATTTGGTGTTGGTGAAGGCATGACGGCCCGATTAAGCGCACAGTATATCGAGAACTTGCTCGATGATTGCGAGAGTGGTATTGCCGCACCATGTGGGGTCATTGTGGAGACGGTACAGGGAGAGGGCGGAGCGATTCCGGCAGATATCGAATGGCTGAGGGAGCTGCGCCGAATTACGGCAGAGCGAAGCATTCCGCTTATTATCGACGAAGTGCAGACAGGCATTGGACGGACAGGACGAATGTTTTCGTTTGAACATGCCGGAATTGTACCCGATGTAATCATCTGCTCCAAAGCAGTTGGCGGAAGTCTGCCCATGTCTGTTGTCATCTACCGGGAAGAGCTGGACCAGTGGCAACCTGGTGCACACACAGGTACGTTCCGTGGCAATCAGCTGGCCATGGCAGCGGGACTTGCGACACTTCGTTATATTCGGGAACAGGAT
Organism: Paenibacillus sp. OVF10; assembly: GCA_022836915.1. Lineage (GTDB taxonomy): Bacteria > Bacillota > Bacilli > Paenibacillales > Paenibacillaceae > Paenibacillus. The sequence goes on from CP094668.1 coordinate 1,742,832, forward strand.
GTTCTACACAACGTACATCTGCGCAGTGAGCAGTTCATGAATCAACTGAATGCATTGAAAGAGCAGTATGCAGAGATTGGTGACGTGCGAGGCAGAGGACTGATGATTGGTGTTGAGGTGGTTGATCCAATGGGACGCAAGGATCGTCTGGGACATTATCTGCCTAATGGTTCGCTGGCTGAGTCTATTCAGCGTGAATGTTTCAAGAATGGATTAATTGTGGAACTGGGCGGGCGTCATTCAGCGGTTGTTCGTTTTCTGCCGCCGCTGAATATTACGGAGCAAGAAACGAGTGCAATCCTTGCGATCTTTGAGAAATCGGTAGCTGAAGCGATTGCTTTAGCAATGGCTGCATGTTGAAGCTATCCCTGATGAAAAGGCATGCAGTATTACTCGCGATTCTGATCGGTGCCTTTTCGCTGGTACTGACCAACAGTGCATTTAACCTGCTGCTGCCTTATTTTGTGCAATACTATCAGATCTCTACCACAGCAGGCGGATGGATTATCGCGCTGTACATGCTCGCCATGACGTTAACAATGCCGCTGGCTTCCCTGATTGTGGACCGACTGGGGCGTAAGCAGACGTATATGTTGGGCATCACCATCTATGGACTGTTCTCGGTGGCAGGTGCGTTGTTTTATCACTCTATCGAAGTACTCCTGATGGTCCGTTTCATGCATGGGGTTGCCGCGGGGCTGATGATTCCGCTATCGCTTGTGTTGCTGTTTGACGTCTACGGACCGGAGGTAAGGGGACGAATTACCGGAGCGTGGGGCTTGCTGCTTATGCTGGCTCCGGCTGCCGGTCCAACGCTGGGTGGTTTCATCATTCAGTATGGACGGCTTGAAATGTTGTTCTGGCTCAATGTGCCACTGGCTGTGTTCTCGTTGATCGGCTGCGGTCGAGTTATTCAGACCTATATCCCTGCCCGCAGGAAAAAATGGCATCCATCCAGTGTTATGCTGCTGATCTGCTCGGTAGGTGCCCTTAGTCTGGGGGTACAGTTGTACGCAAGTCCTGTCGTGGCAGTATGGGTACCATGGATGCTGATTGCGCTCGGTGTGGTGTTGCTCATTCGTTTTGTCCAGACCGAGAACGGTCGCAAGGAACCGCTGATCCGGTACCAGTTGTTGCGGCGTAATGCCGTCTTTCCGCTGACGGTATTGATCTCGACTATTCAGGATTGTGTCATGTTTGGGGTGATCTTTGCATTGCCGTTATTGTTCCAAGACGTTTTCCACCTATCGCCGGCCCTGTCAGGTGCACTGTTCATTCCCTTATCGATCTGTACAAGTCTATTCATGTGGATTGGCGGCAGCTTGCTGGATCGCGGTCGGTCCATGCATTTTATCGCATGGGGCACGCTGCTGGTGTCGATATCGATCTTATCGTTTGCGTTTCTGCCCATGGGAGCATCGATCTGGATCATCGGGATGCTCATGGCGTGCCGCGGAATTGGCGTTGGTCTGTCAGGCATGAGTATCTCTGCTATTGGTCTGCAAGCATTACCGGACGAAGACATGCACGAAGGGTCGGTGTTATCAACCACGATTGAGCGTCTGGCTTCTTCGTTTGCGGTGATGGGTATGACCCTGTATTACGATATGCGTTGGCAATGGCTTGCCGGGGCAGGAACGTCCATGGAGATGGCAAAATGGGGAGCGCTCAAAGAGATCTGTATTGGCCTTGGCTGCGCCATACTGCTTACACTTCCCCTGGTCTTACTTATAACCCGAAAGAAGGTTGGCATCATTGTTCGAGATGGAAAACAAGCTCCGGTCTGAGGCTGAGCAGCAGGCCCATGAACATTCGTGCAAACTGCTGCTGAACTGTTACATCCGTGAACTTGCGTTAGAGAAGGAAAATGATATTCGAATTAATCCGAGTACGCGGACGTACACTGTTGCTTTTCAAGCCAGCGAGGTGACAGTGACAGGACAACTATCCTATTACTCGGCCATAGGGGAGCATGAATACCTCAGCATGGAATCTGGCGGGGAAGCAGTGCATTATCGCGACCTGGTTCGCTGGATCACATCTGAGCTAATTGGAGATAGGGAACAGGGAGCGAGTTCGGATCAACATGGAATGATGAAAAGTGTGATGGAAATGAAGAGTTCACTTGAGCTGGAGAATGTATATCCATTGGGTGAGAATACGAATCGTGTCGAGGCGGCGTATGCCAGAGATTTTGCACAAAAGGTAGATAACAGTGTGGGCAACCTTACATTGTATATCGAACAAGCAGCCGGTCTCGACATCCACGACTACTGTACATCGGAACAGTCATTGTTGGTTGGTCATCCGTTCCATCCGTTTCCGAAGAATACCAAAGGCTTCAGCGAGCAGGATGTACAGAAATACAGTCCGGAGCTGCGCACATCGTTTCAACTCTGTTATATCGCCGTGAGGCAGGATGTCTATGTGCAGGAATGGGTGGATGACGAGGCGGCAATGGATTTGCATGACCTCCTGCGGAGCCATATGGAGCCTATTTTAAAAGAAAAGAGTGAAACGTATGGGCTGTTGCCAGTCCATCCATGGCAATACGCATACATATCACGGTTGACCGAGATACAGCACTATATTCGAGATGAAAAATTAATTCTGCTTGGCAGTGCGGGGCCAACCGTCTATCCAACTTCTTCGGTACGTACGGTCTATGTTCCGGCATGGAACTGCAATATCAAGCTGTCACTGAACATGCAGATTACCAACATGATTCGCACCAACAGTGCTGAGCAGATGCGCAGAACACTGGATGCCTCCAAGTACGTCAGGCAGCATGACTGCTTCGGTGCTGAACCGAACACGCATATTGCGTATGAGACAGGCGTAGCCACTTGTGCTTTTGAAGATGAAGAGTTAACCAGTCTGTTTACGATAGCTTATCGGCCCATTGAGTTTGATGTTGAGAATACGTATGTCATATCCAGTCTGGTTGAGTCACCACTTCCCGGGATGCGGTCGAGACTGATGACGATGCTGGGTGGTGGACGTTACATAGCTGAGCGCTGGCTGGATCGATATCTGCAATGTTCTCTGCTGCCGATTGTACGAGCGGCGGGAGAGAAAGGCATTCACTTTGAAGCCCATTTGCAGAATACCCTTGTGACCTTAAAGGATGGGATGCCTGTGGAGGTTATCGTCCGCGATCTGGAAGGGGTCAGTGTGGATGAGGAACTTATAAGTGAGCAGGATCGTGCTGCGTCCGATTTATTATTTTATTCGCGAGAGAAAGCCTGGGCGCGGACATCGTACTACTTTATCGTCAATCATCTCGGGTCTCTGATTCATGCCCTTGCGCGAGATGTGAACATCCCGGAGGAGCATTTCTGGAAGCAGGTACGTGAGGTACTTGTGGAGGAACTGGAACGAACGGGCAATGCATATGTGCAACATCTGCTGACAACTGATGCATTTCTGGCCAAACAAAACTTGGTGAGTTGTCTAAGGGGTATCAGCCAGACCCCGGCCTACGTGCCGGTGAGCAATGTAATGAAACGAATAGGGAGTGAAGTTCGTGGGAGTCGTGGGATACAGGGCTGAAGCAGGCGGCAAGACAGAAGCAGTCTACGTGGGTGTACAGGAACGGATCATGCGGCAGACGTTGGAGGCAATGTGGTTCGAAGGCATTCTGGACAGTCATGTGAGTGGAAGCGCATGGCGAACCAGCGGCCTTACACCTTCCGGCGATTCTGTGGCGTACACGTGTGAAGCGGAGCGGAAGTTTTCATTTGGCCGGGTGAAGGTGAAGAAGGGTTCGATTCAAAGAGAGGGCGTATCATGCACCGATCTGGATCTGTTTTTGGAGGAAATCGTGCTGAACGCATTGAAGGGTGCAAATGTGACGGCTTTTATCCAGGAACTGCTCGAAACGATGGCAAAGGACAGCCAGTGCCGGGCTATATTGCCCTTGAACATTCCGAGTGAAGATCGGCATTATGATGCGCTTGAAAGTCACATGACCGACGGTCATCTGTACCACCCGAGCTACAAGTCGAGACTAGGATTTTCTTTGAAAGACAATCTCGCTTATGGCCCTGAGTTTAACACGGAAGTTGCTTTAGTCTGGGTTGCTGTGAAAAAAGAATTTGCTCAGACCGCTGTATCCGCGGGATATAGCTCTGAAGAACTGGTGGGGCAACATCTGACCGTAGAGGACGCACAGCGATTTCATCAGATCCTGCAACAACAAGGTCGAGGGGATATGAATGAGAAATCACAGGCGGGTGCAGACGGGTATCCAATCGATACAGAAGTTCGTGGGACCATTCGTGGAAGTGTTGGGAAGACCATTCATGAAACAGCTCATGGAAAGGACAGCGAAGCAGTCTGCGGCCCTGGAAGTGAAATAGGCAAGGTTGGAGAAATAGGTTCTGAGGCAGGTGATCGATATGTGTTCATTCCGGTTCATCCATGGCAGTGGGAGCACCAGTTGGAATCGGTATATGCCCGTCAACTGATGGATGGGGACATCGTATATCTCGGTCCATCGTCTTCGCCTTATCGTGCGCAGCAGTCGATCCGTTCGCTGTCGAACAGAGTGAACCCGGAAGCCCCTTACATCAAGCTGGCCCTCAGCATTACCAATACGTCGAGCACCCGTATTCTGGCACAGCATACGACCCAGAACGCGCCATTGATCAGCGATTGGCTGAATGAACTTGTTCGTGAAGATGAGCTGTTGCAGCAGGCGCAGTTTGGCATTTTAAAAGAAATCATGGGACTGTCGTTCCGTTATGAGCAGTTACCTGCAACTCAATATGGACGGGCCTACGGCACACTCGGTGCGATCTGGCGAGAGAATGTATCGGTTCACCTGAAGCAAGGTGAGACGGCGTGGCCGCTGAATGCACTGATGTTGGTACAACCGGATGGTGTTCCATTTATCCAGGATGCTGTAGAACAACATGGTGTGGAAAAGTGGAGCGAGGCCCTAGTTCGCACGGTTACACTGCCGATTATTCATCTGCTCTATGCACAAGGGATTGCGCTGGAATCTCATGCTCAGAATATCATTTTGGTACTGGAAGACAATCTGCCGAAACGAATCATTATCAAGGATCTGCATGATGGTGTTCGCTATGTACCGGATCAACTGTTACATCCAGAACGGGCACCGAAGCTGAACCCGGAACCTGAAACCCATCGCAAGTTCAATCGGTACTCCTTCATCTATGCGGGAGATGTGTCGGAAGTCCGGGACTATACGTATGATGCGTTCTTTTTTATCTGTATGACGGATATTGCGTTGGCGCTTGAGAAGTTTGGGTTGTCGGAGGAAGCGTTCTGGCAGCTGTGCGCAGGTGTAATTGTAGATTATCAGAAGCAGCACCCGGAATACGCAGAGCGGTTTGTTGCATTTGACCTTTTTGCCGAAGATGCACTGATCGAAGAGATGACCAAGCGCCGCCTGTATGGGGATGGGGAGTTGTATTTCCGCAAGGCGAGTAATCCGCTCAAGGTATCGAAGGATGCACTTGAATCAAGGGAACACCCGAATTAAAGGGAATCGTCGAATGAGAATCAACACGCTGAAGGAAAAAATTGCACGCAAACAGCCTGTCTATGGCCTTTTTGTATCCATACCACATCCGGTGATCATTGAGATGATCGGACATGCAGAATATGACTTTGTCATTATTGATCTGGAACATGCCGCAACATCGATGGAATCGGTGGAAGAGTTGGTCCGTGCGGCGGAACTGGTCGGCCTAACCCCATTGGTACGTATCTCGAAAGTGGAACGAGCGGAGATTCTGAAAGTGCTGGACTGTGGCGCCCAAGGCATCGTCATTCCGCATGTCGAGCAACTGGAGCAGGTGGAGGAAGCGGTTCGCCACGCCTACTATCATCCGGTTGGCATGCGTAGCTTGAATAGCGGTCGTCCCGGTGTATTTGGGAAATATCCGCTCACTGAATACATTGGGGAAGCGAACGAACAAGTGATGGTTGTACCCATGATCGAAAGTGTGGAGGGCGTGCGGCAAAGTGCACAGATTCTGTCTCACCCTCAGGTGAGTTTTGTATTGGAAGGTGCGGCTGATCTGTCGCAATCTCTCGGTGTGCCATGGCAGACAGAGCACCCGGATGTGAGACGTGCGCTGGATGAATTGCACGCTACTGCGCAACAGTGCGAAGTACCTTATGCAACGGTCATCAGAGGCGTGGAAGACATGTCGCTCTGGGCTGAGCGGGGAGTACATATTTACGTGCTGGGTGATGATCGGAATACGGCATTTCGGGCGTATGCCCAAAAACGGAATGACTACAGGAATGCGGGTGGGCAGATATGAAACCTATTGTATGGCAGGTGATCGATGAACTTCAACGGAGGAATGAAGACCCGGTATGTGCGTATGTCTATGATCTGGCTGGCATTCAGGAACAGGTACGTCAGATGCTGGGCAGCATGCCCGGCAACACACAGTTGTTCTACGCTATTAAGGCAAATCCAGATCCGCGGATCATTGAGGCATTGCTTCCAGTTGTGAAGGGCTTTGAAGTGGCTTCAATTGGAGAGTTGCTCAAGGTTAGAGCTGTAAGCCGTGAGGTTCCGATTCTGTTTGGAGGTCCGGGTAAAAAGGAGAGCGAACTGAGGCTGGCGATCGAGCATGGCGTGAGCTACATCCATGTGGAGAGTCTGCTGGAGCTGCGGCGGATCATTGCGATTGCGAAAGAGAGAGCGATGGAGCAGGAGCAGGGGAGCAGGCAGAAGCAAGAATGGGAGCAAAACCGGGATATGAGCCGAAACACAAACAACAGGAGCTAGCGCAGGAGGTTCGCATTCTTCTTCGAATCAATCTGCGAGGCAGTACGTTACCCCGGACGAAGATTGTTATGGGCGGTGGGCCGAGTCCTTTTGGGATCGATGAAGAGGCAGTGGAAGAAGCCATTGAACTCATTCGTGTGGAAGGCGCGGGTGTGGTTCGGTTAAGCGGATTCCATTTTCACTCTTTGTCTAACAATATGGACGCCAGGCTGCACGCCGAGATGATTGAGCTGTATTTGCAAAAGGTGGAGCAGTGGCAGCAGCAGTATGATCTTCCTGTGGAAGTGGTGAATGCAGGAGGCGGATTCGGTGTCACGTATGATGGCAGTCCCGGATTCGACTGGCCGTTGTTTACTTCCTTACTTGAACAAAGTGAAGCCAGACAACGCCTTGCTTCACGCGGAGGTCAGCTGTATTTTGAATCGGGCCGTCTTCTGGTGGCAGACCATGGGTATTACGCGGCAGAGGTTACGGATATCAAAACTTCTCATGATCAGCATTTTGCCGTGTTAAGGGAGGTACGCATCACAATCGTCTGCCTGCTTCATGGGGACATAACCACCCATTTCAGATCATGGCAACGGATCGTTGGAAGCATTCGTTTGCCCGGCCAGAGGTAAGAGATCGTCGAGTTCATGTGGTAGGTGAGCTATGCACACCTAAGGATCGCATGCATTCCGATGCGGAGGTAGCACTGCTACGGGTAGGAGACATTGTTGTATTTGAAAAGTCTGGAGCTTATTGTTGGACCATCTCGCATCATGATTTCCTGGGGCATCCGCACCCGGCATTCCATTATCTAACGGAGGATAATAATCATGTCAACACTGATGAAGCGTTCCAGTCTGCAAGCCGCTGAACGCCGGATTATGGCGGATCTGATGAATTCATTTTTGTCGGAGCAATTGCTTCCACTTGAGGATAACCCATTCATTGATTTTGCCGAAGCACCTGCACCGTTCCGTCGATTGTACAAGGGATATGACAGCGAAGAGCACATACAGAATGGTTCTTCTCATGTCAGATTGCATATGCAAGGTGTACTGTGTCTGGTTGAGACAGGAGTAAGACAGGGGACTCAGTGGGTTCAGGGTTCACCGATCTACGAGGAGAAGGTAGATGGGAGCTGGGTTCTCCTTGATTCTCCGGCAGAGGTTGGACGTGCGGTGTTACAGAGGGCTTTGTCGGATGAGGCCTATGCGCAGCCCGGAGTGGCGGAATTCCTGACTAGTCTGGATATTGCTGTGGAGCAGTTTGCTTTGGCCTGGGAACAAGTCCAGTATCTGTCCGCCAACGTTCCGGCATCTGCTTATGAATGGTTTATCAAAGGCGAACGTGTTGCTGCATTGCGGGATCGTCCATTTCACCCATCATCCAAAGCCAAAGTGGGATTCAACGCAGAAGATGTCACACGGTATGCAGCAGAATTCGGGAAGGCGATTTCGCTGCGCTGGGTGGCTATACGGCTGGATGCCGTGCAGCAAGGGTGTGAAGATGGATTGTCCATTTTGAATGTGTTAGACGATGTTCAGCGCGGAGAGGTGGAAGCCGAGTTTGCCCGGAAAGGAATTACGTTGCACGAATACCTGCCGATGCCTGTCCACCCGTGGCAATTGGAGCATGTAATTCTGCCCCGCTTCACGAGAGAGATTGAAGAAGGCAGCATTGTCGTATTGGAGGTAGGAGTGGGCGATGTACAGGCCACATCCTCTCTGCGCTCGATGGCTCCGTCCACTGAATCCACTTTAATGCTCAAGCTACCGGTTAGTGTGCTGTCTCTGGGGGCTGCTCGTTATCTTCCGGTAGTCAAACTTCTGAATGGTCTTGCTGGAGAACGCATGTTAAGGCAGGCCGTTGCTTGTGACGAGACGTTGAAGGACAAGGTGTATATGTGTGAAGAGCAGAACTGGTGGGGCTTCATGCCAGAATCCATGGGACTGTTCGATGATCATCCCCGGCATCTGGCTGCACAGATTCGTGTGTATCCCTCTGAGTTATTGGGTGAAGATTACAAAGTAATCCCAATGGCCGCACTGGGTGTGAATCTGGAAGGGCATCATCTATTAACGGTAATTCTGGGGGAAAACCTGAGCAGCACGGATGTTCTCGAGTTCTATAGCAGCATAGCAACAACGTTTTATGATATCGTGATGCGTCTGTTCAAGGTGGGCGTTGTACCTGAGATTCATGGTCAGAACTGCTGTCTAGTGTTACGGGATAATCAGGTAAAAGGTCTATTGTTCCGCGATCATGATTCCGTGCGTTTGCATCAGCCTTATCTGGACAAGCATGGCATTGCAGACCCTGCCTATCATATTCGTCCAGGCTACTCGAACAGCCTGTATAACGAGACGATCCAGAAGTTGATTTTCTATGTGCAGTCTTTGGGGACGCAGGTGAATCTGGCTGCGATCATGGAGGCACTGAGCGAGGTGTATCACATCCCGGAAACGAAGTTATGGAAGATCACCGAGCAGGCATGGAAGGAAGCGCTGCAACATGTGCAGCTTCCTGAATCCGACCGGGCCGCGCTCGCTCATGCGATATTCGAGAGCAGGGAGTGGCCCGTGAAGTTAGTTGTCCGTCCGCTGCTTGAAGCGGATGGGGTGCCTGGTGCGATGCCATCGGGCAAAGGCATAGGGTGGAACCCTTTTTACAAGGGATAGAGATTTAAAGATGTATAAAACATATTCAAAGAAGAGGTGACTTGAGGTAATTCAAGTCATCTTTTAGATTTGCTTAACAATAATCTTGCAGTTCGAAGTGTAATAAATTACTGAACTATATACAGTCTTCATGCAGGGAATGTCATTTCCATGCCGAAACTTCTAATTAAGTTAGAAATAAGCAAGTTATGGAGGAACTTATGAGTAAAAATAATTGGTTTATTAGAGCCGGGGAGAATGCATATCTCTTTGAAGAGTTCAAAGAAACACAGATGATAGCCATTGGTTGGAATGAAGTAGGTTCATTGGCACAAGTGAGACATATCGATGATGTGAAGAAGCGACTTCGTGACGAGTATCCCGACTATAAGGATGGCAAAGTAAATATAACAGCGGGTCAGTTAATCAGATTTGCTAATGAAATGAAAGTAGGAGATTTGGTTGTTACATATAATCCTCAAACACGCGAGTATCTAATTGGGGAAATTACTTCAGACTATAAATTTGGTGAAGGGGTTGTTTCGGACAAAAATCACTATAGAAAGGTGTTGTGGAACGGGCTAGTTAATCGGGATGTTTTAACAGCGAACACTCGTAATTCTCTAGGTTCGATAATGACTCTCTTTGCATTGCAAAATGAAACAGTGAAGGAACTGATCCATTTTTTGAAAACCAAAAGTGCCGAGTCTTTTGAATCACAACCGGAAGAAACTGAGAAAGAACAGGCAGAACTAGATACAATCAAGGAAGATGTAATTGAAAGAGCACATGAATTTATAAAGGACAAATTCAATCATTTAGATTGGGAAGAAATGCAGAGTCTCGTAGCTGGTGTCTTAAGAGGCATGGGATACAAAACAAGAATATCTGTAAAAGGACCTGATCGTGGAAGAGATATTATTGCATCACCAGATGGTTTGGGGCTGCAACAGCCTAGAATTATGGTGGAAGTTAAACATAGGAAAAACGCGATGGGATCCAATGAAATTCGAAGTTTTATCGGAGGGTTAAGACCCGGTGATCAAGGGGTTTATGTTTCAACTGGGGGATTCACCAGAGAGGCTAAGTATGAAGCAGAACGTTCTAACATTCCAGTTTCTTTGGTAGATGCAGATCTTCTGGTAGAGCTGATTAATCAGCATTATGATGCATTTGATTCAGAGGCTAAATCATTAATGCCCCTAAAGAAGATATATTGGCCTTTATAGAATAGAGAAGGTGACCCGTTTGACGGGTTGCCTTTTGGTTTGTTGTCATCGAAAGTTAAAATGCTTGGAGGGAATAAAACGTTCATCATTATGGCTAAAAAATCTTATGAAATGGAGGTATAGGAAAGAGACTGATGGTATAATCGGGTTATGTGTTATAGTCATACTTGTGTATTACCGAAAAGGTTTTCGGAAAAAGCGACATCTATTGTTGTAACCGCAATCATAATTTACTTCAAGAAAGTGAGAATCTACCATGAATCAGAAGAGGCTTTTTAATGATGGATGGCAATTTGCGAAAAGTAAGCTGGATGTTACGGAACCTGCGGGTCTGGTATATGAACCTGTGGAACTTCCCCATGATTGGCTGATATATAATACGCTTGAACTGTATGAGAACAGCATTGGATGGTACCGTAAGACGTTCCATTATACGAAGGATGAGGAGCAGCAGCTTTTGCTTTGTTTTGATGGCGTATACATGGACTCTTCGGTGTATGTGAACGGGCAGCTTGTTGGGGAGTGGAAGTATGGCTATTCTGCTTTTGAACATGAGATCACGAATGCACTGGTGGAAGGCGACAATGAGATTGTTGTCAAAGTGGTGCATCAGAGCCCGAACAGCAGATGGTATTCCGGGGCCGGAATCTATCGCCATGTGTGGCTGAAGACGAGAGACCGCAACCATATTGTTACGGATGGAATCTATGTATCCATTAATCAGCAGCCGAATGGCTGGCAGGTGGAAGTGGATACGGAGCTGAACCTGGAACAGAATCAGCAAGCAGAGCTGGTGCATACGATCCGGTATGAAGGTCAGATGGTGGCATCCAGCCAAGCGAATGTTACGGCTTCGGTGGGTGAGAATATGGTGGTATCGGCAGATAGCCAACAGATCATTGTGGAGAGTCCAAACTTGTGGAGCCCGGATGCACCGCATCTGTATGAACTGGTGACGGAGCTGCGATTGACCTCGGATGATCAGGAAGAACGGACAGTTGAATCGGTATCACAGCGTATTGGATTCCGGGATATCAAGCTGGATGCCAATGAAGGGTTCCACCTGAACGGAGTTAAGATGAAGCTGAACGGCGTGTGTGAACACCATGATCTCGGGGCACTGGGAGCTGCGTTTAACCTGACGGCATTGCGTAGAAGATTCGTTTTGCTCAAAGAAATGGGTGTTAACGCCATCCGCACCGCGCATAATATGCCTGCTAAAGAGTTCATGGAACTTGCGGATGAGATGGGTATGCTGATTGTGTCTGAAGCTTTTGATATGTGGGAACGTGCCAAAACGCCATACGATTATGCGAGATTTTTCCCAGAGTGGGTGCATACGGATGTGAAGAGTTGGGTGAAACGCGACCGTAACCATGCCAGTCTGATCATGTGGAGTATTGGGAACGAAATCTATGATACCCATGCGGATGAGCGTGGACAGGAAGTAACTCGGATGCTGATGGATTATGTGCTGGAATTTGATCCAAAAGGTAATGCTGGCGTGACAATTGGTTCGAACTACATGCCTTGGGAAAATGCACAAAAATGTGCAGATATCGTGAAGCTGGCAGGGTACAACTACGCGGAAAAATATTACGACAAACATCATGAAGAGCATCCTGACTGGATTATCTATGGTAGTGAGACGTCTTCGGTGGTGCAGAGTCGTGGGATATATCATTTCCCATTCGAACAGCCGATTCTGGCAGATGATGATGAGCAGTGCTCGGCTTTGGGTAACAGTACGACCAGTTGGGGCGCGAAGTCGGCAGAATACTGCATTCTGGCAGAGCGGGATACACCGTATTCGCTGGGTCAGTTCCTGTGGACCGGATTCGATTATATCGGAGAGCCGACACCGTATCATACGAAGAATTCGTATTTTGGACAGCTGGATACAGCAACGTTCCCAAAAGACTCTTATTACATCTACCAAGCGGCTTGGACGGATTATAAGAAAAGTCCGATGGTTCACCTGTTCCCTTATTGGGATTTCAGTCCGGGTCAGATTATTGATGTACGCGTGTGCAGCAACGCGCCGAAGATTGAACTGCAACTCAACGGTAAAACCATTGGCACGTACGATATCGATCATGCCAATGGAACACAGTTGTCGGGCTGGTGGAAAGTGCCTTATGAAGAGGGCGAGCTGAAAGCGATCGCTTACGATGAGAACGGTCAGATCATTGCAACCGATGTGCAAAGATCCTATACGGATGCGAAGAAAATCCGTCTGCAAGCGGATCGGGAGCATCTACAAGCGAATGGTACAGACCTCATTTTTGTAGAAATTGATGTTGAAGATGAAGCGGGTAATCCAGTTCACAATGCAAACAACCGCGTACAAGTTCAGGTGACGGGTGCAGGAAGATTGCTGGGTCTGGATAACGGGGACAGCACCGACTATGATCCATACAAAGGATTGAGTAGAAGACTGTTCAGCGGCAAACTGATGGCGATTATCGGAGCAACAAATGAACCTGGAACAGTACGGATTGAAGTTTCTTCTGAAGGGTTGGAAGGGGCTCTAGCTGAGTTTGAATCGCGTATTGTGGATGCGGAACTGGTTGATGAGAAGCAAGTGCAAACTGTCTTCATGAACAATGAACAACGTCCGGTGCTGACGGGGAACGCTCAGGAGATTCCTTTGCGGAAAATTGAGATCATCAGTAAAGCAGGACAGTTACTCGATCCGTCCAACCCGAAGCTGGTCGTAACCGCCAAGCTGTATCCGGAGAACACCTCCTACCGGGACATCGAGTGGGCTGTTGTAAATGATGCGGGGATTGAGTCCAACATTGCCAAAGTGGAAGCTGTTCAAGCGGAAGCGGGCGATAATGTTGAGCACCAACATGCGGTAAAGGTATCGGCTATAGGTGACGGGGAGTTCCGACTTCGCGCAACCAGTACTAATGGTACGGATAAAACCAAACTTATCTCCCAGCTGGAGTTCAAGGCGGACGGTCTCGGCACAGCTTACAAAGATCCATACGGCTTCATCACGGGCGGACTGTACGATTACACCAAAGGTGAGGTTGGTAACGGTAATGAGCGTGGGGTAGCGACAAGTCGCGACGGGGAAACGCACGTAGGCTTCCGTAATATTGACTTCGGACCGTACGGCTCCGATACGATTACCATTCCGATCTTTACGTTGTCCACTGAGGATTACTTCATTCAGATATGGGAAGGTATGCCGGATGAAGAAGGAAGTACGATGATCGCAGATGTGGTGTATGACAAAGAGTCCATTTGGAATGTGTACCAAGAAGAGACATACCAATTATCCAAACGTCTTAGCGGAATTACATCGATCTGTTTTGTACTGAAGCAGAAGATTCATATTAAAGGCTTCTCATTCGAGCGCCAAAGTCGTGCCTTTGAACAGAATGCAGCTGCATCCTGTGACCATCTCTATGGAGATACGTTCAAAATTGAAGCTGATCGAGTAGAAGGTATCGGGAACAACGTGTCGCTGGAGTTTGAAAACATGGACTTTACAGCAGAAGGCACGTCGAAGCTCGTGATCTACGGTCATTCGCCGATTGATAAAAATACGATTCATATTCGCTTCGCAGGTGCGGACGGACAGAGCAACCAGTTGGTTGAGTTCACACAGTCGGGTGGATATGAGGAGCGGGTGTTTGAGCTTGAGCAGGTGACAGGTGAGCAGAAAGTAAGCTTTATCTTCCTGCCAGGCAGTCAGTTTGACTTCGGTTGGTTCCGATTCGAGAAATAAGACCATACTTGGAATAAAATAATATCCTCCATCGCTCCGTTGAGCGGTGTGTTGTTAAACAGATTAATCCTCTTCAAATAAACGATGTTCGTTACGAACAAGCCGTTTACTTGAAGAGGATTTTTTATATGTTAAGGGGATTCAGATGTTGTAAAAGCGTTCGTTTAGAGCCCTGACTTTTACTTGTCCACATCATCAATGGATAGCCTGGCTTTCTCTGGATCCCAGGACACGTTCAAACCCAAACTACGCAATACTTCAAAAGGTACAGTGGTTGCTCCTGAGTAGTTATTGATGGGTTCAGATAGCTCTATGAGTTGCTCTCCAGACTCATCCATGGAAGTTTTTTGATAATGTGCTTCGTTAGGGTAGATCGTAATTGTTCGATTGTTATATTTTAACGTATAGTAACTAAGGCTACCTTCCGCCTTATGAACCTCAAATTTTGCTCCGAGTACTGCGGCGATTGCTTTGATTGGTAATTGTACGGTTTTGGGCGTTTCCACCGCGGGATACATCGACTGGAACAGCTCACCGTTCAGATAAACATCTGTGCCGAGCTTGGCCTGAACCGGTTTGTAGACCATGCCTCCAGAAGATGTTGCAGGTCCTCCCGCTTCCTGATATTTATCACTTCCCCAGCCCCAGACAGTCCCTTCGGAGGATAATGCAAGACTATGGTGATATCCCGCTGAAACATCGGTAATGCTGGACAGATGGTTTACTTTCCTTCTTTTCCGGTCACTGTCCTCCCATAGCTATACACCTCACCAGAAGTAGTCAGTAATAACGTATAACTTGAATTGGCATCCATCTTCTTCACTTTGAGCTCGTGATGAAAGGGGTGACTTTGCCCCCAGGTCTAGCTGCCAAGCCTTTCCCTTCTTATCCAATGCAAGTAGAGATGCATCTGCACCGGTGATCGAAGATATGTTGTACAAATCTTTTAATTTGGTTGGTTTGGAAGGAGCTTTACCGGGTTCGTTTGGCTCGTTCCATGTCCATACGGAGCCATCTTTTTTCAGAGCATAGCCGTGCAGGCCAGCGGATTCAACTTGAATGATATCTTTTAACCCACTGATCGTATGTAGCTTACGTGTCTGTTCCAGGGCTACGGCTTGAGGCGGGTTTTGCCAAGACCGAACGGTTCCATCCTGGAGAAGGGCGATGGTTGAGAAAGCCCCTATGCTAACATTCGTGGCAGAGGTAATATTAGGCACATGACGTGGCATGTTGCCGTTACCCCACTCCCAGATGGTTCCATCAGCTTGAATGGCTGCGTTGTTCCCACCACCGGAGGATGAAATAACTGTTACATTGGATAGTTTGGGAATACGAATCGGACTAAATGTATGACGATATCGAACGTTGTCGCTCACACCAAGTTCTCCCCAGAGATTACGGCCCCAGGCCCATACAGAACCGTCACTTCTCAATGCGACTGTGTAATAATAAGCACCCTGTACAGCGGTATAGTAAAGTTTCTTCTCTACACTGCTTGATGAAGTCGGTTGAACAGAGGTGTTACTAGTGGAGGGGGACATGTTAGTGGCTGCATGAGTCGTTGGCACAGCAGCTAGCTCCATTAGCAGGCTTGACGCAACTAATGTTGTAGCTATTGCAATGGTGAATCGACGGGTCTTTTTAACGTTACCCTTGGATCGATTATTCAAGCGTGAAGTGGAACGTTTTTCTTTTGCTATGTGATCGGATGAGTTTACCGATTGCATGATATCGCCTCTTTTTCTGATGAGTTGGGCATGAATGTTGCATTTCTTTCTAAACGCTCTATGAAGGGATGAAGTTACATACAAGTGATAAAATTTCCTTTATATTGAAGAGGGTTAGGTATTATTGCAGTCTTCCTAACAGAAATTAGGTAACCTGCACGTAGTCTTTAGCGTCATAAAGATGAGGTGATTAGATGAAGAGAGTGCTGCTTACGGTTTTGTTAGTTTTAATAGTGTTAACAGCATGTGAGGCAAATGATCTAAAAGTGGATTTTCCAGTAATGACGAAATCATTCCCAGAAATTATTGAGCCCCATAATCCAGAGCAAGCGGAGCAAAGCGGGGATGTGGTTGTGCTTCATGGAGGGATGCGGAACGGGGATAAGTGGAACACATTTATGAAAAATGTGGAGAAAAAACAGCAGGATCAGGTTCGTGTGACGATGTATACCATTGAAGGTGGGCCCATTATCCAGGAATTGATCTATGATGGTACAGCTATTCAATCGACTTACGATAACTCAAGGGATGCCTATGGCTCCAAAGAGGGAATGAAGACCGACACCTGCAAAGGGATCGGGGCAATGAAGAGTGAGCAGGGACATATTTTTTACGTGTTAACCGGGTGTGAGAAGGAAGAGAACCCTTTTTGGATGCCTAAGCTTTAAATGAGATGTATCCACATGCAAACTCTTAATGAATTTAATAGATCCAAAAAACCTGCGAAGCCGAGGCTGTGCAGGTTTTTGGTGCTTTTAAAAGGTGGGGAGTAGTGGGGTTATCCGTACAAAGCATTGGACAATTCAATCAGGTTTCCGTCAGGATCACGTACATACACCGAACGAATGGGACCCAGTGCTCCCGTGCGTTCCACCGGACCTTCTTCGATCTTCGTATGATGTTGCGTGAGATGGAGAATCACTTCTTCCAACGGTGTGCTGACCAGAAAACAAAGATCTGCCGAACCCGGTGTAGGGTGTGAGCTTTCGGTTCAAATTCTTTTCCCTGTTCATGCAAATTGATCTTCTGTTGTCCAAACTGTAATGCTTTTCGGCCTTGACCGAATTCAACTACCTTCATGCCTAATATGTTGGTATAGAATGAAATGGTTGCTTCCAGATTCTTTACGGTTAACACGAGGTGATCAAGTCGTTCTAATTGCATGGATAAACCTCCTTCGAATTGGATCATTTGCTCCTGTAAAACGAGAGGTGTATATAGTAGTATGTCATTTATTATACTTTAGAGCTCAGTTGGATCGACATCTAATGAGAAGAAGGTAGAGGGAAGTTATGAACAGGAGTATTTATGTGCCAAGGAACTTGGCTTTGAGAGTAGAGTAATAGTGTAAATAACTAACAAGAGTAACTCATGAAAGTCATGAATGAACTCTCTTTAGGTTCAGTTCAAATGAGATGATGATATCGTGTTGTCTTGCCAAATCTGAACGGGCTTTAATCTCAAAAGTGAGACCCAACTACTCCGGAAGAGTACGAACCTCATTCGTTATAGTCGTGATGTAGTAATGTTGTCTCTGTATAGGTTGCATTACGCAGTGTGATGGTAAGCTCATCTACTGTTTTGGTTTGAAATGGGATGTTTGAATCGGGAAGTGCGGATTCTTCTTTATTAGTTACAGAAAAATAAAGCACAAGTTGAAGTATCAATATGATAAGAGTAATCATGATAAAGATGATAATATTCCTTTTGTTCAATGTGTATCTTCCTTTCAGCGAAAAGATTTTTTAATGAAGTAAATTTAGTGATTAATAACCAATTATATCATATTTTGGGTGGTGATATAAATGAAGAGGCTTTGGGTGTTATGTATTTTGATACTTTTAGTGACAGGATGTAATCAGAACAATAGAGAGAAAGCCATTGATTATCTAACGCAAAATCAAAGAAATGATGCATCACTGATTGTATTCACCGACCGACCTTCGGAGCGGCCATTTATTGTTGAATTACAGGCGCAATTAAATGAAGTGATTAATGAGAATTTGAGGGCAGAGGGCCCAATAACTAACGTAACCTTTTATAATGTCCGTGATGAAAACAAGTTTAATTATGAGAAGATTTTTGGTCTGAAATCCTATCCGTACATGATCCTGTTCGAGAAAGGCCAGATCACATTGGAGACGCAGAAACCGGAAGAGATCGTTCAGCATTTTAAGAAGAGGTAAGAGTCTACTAAAAGAAGTTTGATCCCGATGGATCGGCTGAGTTAAACATAAAATATGATCTGTGAGGTCCTACTGGGGAGACAATGAAGCCATGCTGGCAAGACAAAGGACAACTATAACAGAACTCTTGTCTTTTTTATTGGGCTTCCCTCATAGTTATTCGCACACTCTCCGAATGTGCTAAGGACATAGTATAGGGCATATATACTGTGTGCCTCGGCCTAAGGAGATGACCATTTTGAAATATCTGAACAAGAGGACAGCCACCCTCAACAAATTAAGGCCCAGTCGTTCTACGTCGAAATGCAGAAAAAAACACTTGGGAAAACGAAAGAAATGCCATATTATCCGTAGATCTTATCGGAGAAAGCGCTGCTCACTGAAGCGTCCATTAAGATCACAGAAAATGGTCCGTGACAAAAAAGTCATTGCATTACCGAGAGGGGAGGCAGCAACCCGGTATGTTATGAGCCCGGCCCCCTGCTCGCTCCGTTGAGACAACATGAATTGGAGACTGTGAGTCTCCCTGGAACGCAAGGTGTGGCAGGTGCCCAAGGCCCCGCGGGATCTCACGGTGAGCCGGGTCAACCGGGAACTCCTGGAGCGCAGGGTCTTGTTGGCCCTCACGGCGGGCTGGGTCAACAAGGGCTTCCCGGAGCGCAAGGCCCCGCTGGTTCTCAGGGTGAGCCCGGTCAACCGGGAGTTCCCGGAGCGCAAGGTCCAGTTGGCCCTCAGGGTGAGCCGGGTCAACCGGGGCTTCCCGGAGCACAGGGTCCCGCAGGCCCTCAGGGTGAGCCGGGACAACCGGGGCTTCCCGGAGCACAGGGTCCCGCAGGCCCTCAGGGTGAGCCGGGACAACCGGGGCTTCCCGGAGCGCAGGGTCCCGCTGGTCCTCAGGGAGAGCCAGGTCAACCGGGAACTCCCGGAGTCCAAGGACCAACGGGTCCCCCAGGTGAGCAAGGTCCACCGGGCACCGTACCCGGAATTGAAATCATTCCTACGGCAAACCGCTACTTCTATTTTCCGGACACCGATCTGGATTTGTCGGCCTCAGTTACAATTCCTGCCACAGCATTCACAAATGACGATGGCGGCAGCATAACCGAATTTGCGGGAATTGGACTTAACAGTTTTAACAATCTATATATCAACGGGATCGTCCAACAAGGAAACTCATACGATGTAAGTGCTGAGAGGTTGTTTTTTTCGTCACAAAACGGTGTTATCTTTGCAGGGACACCTATTACTATCGAGATAATTATAATAACAGCCAATATAATAAATGGTTAAAATTGGTTTTAGTTGCTGGTTCCTTTGCCTTCACTACTCCCAAACCTACCACATATACTATGTTAGGTAGGAGGTGAGAAACATGCCACTTGTGACACCATTTCAGAACAGTTTAAGATTTGCTGCAACCATTGGTGATGGGACCGGCACTGGGGCAACGTTTGCCATTGCTGCGACAGCCTTTACAAACGACGCTGGTGTAGCTGCAACCGCATTTCCAGGCACCTACAACTACTACAATCTTTATATTAATGGCCTTATGCAAACAGCAGATACATCCTCGGCTACGACGACTACAATTACAATTCCCGGTGGAGATGCATTAAATGATGGAACTCCAATTGTTGTACAATTTGTAGTGTCTTAAGAAGATTTAATCCTACTGTATCGTTATCTTGTGCGACTTCTATCTGTGATAGAAGTCGTTCTTTTGTACAAGATACCCAGTCGACTCAACGGTATTCATCCATGCATTAATGTGCAAAAATAGTTATCCAAGGATGTTGCCCAACTACCGGATAACCTCTGAGGAAATGATCCTTCCGTTTGATTCCAAACCTCCTTCTCACTTGTTAAAATTTAGGTACATAAACTACGGTCAGGTTGGCGGGTGATAAGGAAATGCAGAGAATCGAGGTACATCCCGATCTGTTGGACGAAAAAGCTCGATTGGTTCAGCAGAAGAAACAGGAACTGGAGCGAATGGTCAGGGAACTGGAGAAATCCATCTATATGTTGCAATCCGATTGGTCGGGTGTGACAGGAGAGCGTTTCTTCTGGGATTTTATGCAGGTGAAAGAAGTATTCCCGACAACACTCGGGCTGTTGGACGAAATCCAGAAAGAGTTTACGTTTATCGCAAAGAACTTTAGAACAACGGACGGCTCCGGCGAGGTTGCACTGTACATTCCAGAAGAACTCAAGCCAAGCTTCGGCACCGGACTGGTCGATAAAGCAATTGGTGACACCGTTACAGGACTTGGTGAGATGGCAGAAGCGTTCATTTATAATCCGTTTAGTACAATAACCAATCTGGCCTATGCCATGACTATGGGTAAGGTAGTTGACGTTGGACGTGGCATTGGATTCGCATGGGATGCGGCCTGGGGCACGGGAACGGCAAGATCTGATATAGAGCAATTTGTAGAAGAGCAGAAGAAGCAGATCGATGAGGATAAGTCGGGTTATTATAAAGGTGCCATGTTAGGCCAGGCTTTCTCCTATTTTCTCTTTGGCAAAGCCTTGCACTCGAAGGATCACCATGAATCGGGTGGAGCTGTGGAAGGTAAAAAGGAGAAGAGTGAGGGAAATAGTCTGAACCATGATGGAAGGCTAAGAACGGAAGGCACTAAAACCACATACACAAATTTATACGGGAATGAAATATCTTGGACTAATCAAGGTCCTAAGGATATAGATGCAATTATCGAAAAAATTTAAGAAGCTCAAAACCTGGTGATATTTTAGAGGGGCGAGTGGCAGAGACAATAAGAGAGACTGGTAGATTAGAAGGTACAGGTATAGAGTTGAAATTGCAAAATAAATTAAAAGCAGGCGATATCGATATTCTGACAGAATCGCATATTATTGAAGTCAAGAAGTCTTTAAGTGCCTTAGATGAAAAGCAACTGGATAAGTTGATCAATCCATCAAATAAAAATTATTTTAACTATGACAATCGAGAAGTTATTTATTACATTGAAGATGTAACTGTGAAAAATAAAACTCAGTCTGATTTAGTTGAAAAATTAAAAGATCAGAATATAAAATTAATTAGCTCGTTAGAGGAATTGAAGGAGGTTATCAGTAAATGAGTTCAGTAATCATTTTGAAAAAAATCACAAATTATTCTCCGGAGCAGACTCTTGAGAACTTTAAGCATGCAGCACAGAGAGCGAATATGTATTGTTTTCATTTATCAGTTGATCTTGATCCAGATAACAACTTTCAATCTGCAGAAGGCACACTATCTGAAGTAAATGAGGAGACCCTTTCAAATACTGATGATGAAGAAACGATTAGATACTTCACTTTTAACGTGAATAAAGTTGTCGAAGATTCATATGATAGTTTTACGTGGCTCACCCATTCAACAGATTACTTTTGGGCAGTGGATATTGTAAATATTAATCATGAATATGAATTTATTTATAGGTTTGTAGTAGAGTATTTTCAACATAACAGGGAAGATTACTTATGGTTTGATGATGCTGAGTGGTATTACACAGCTGACGATATCTTGAAATTAAGTCAAAGGCCGTATAACCCAAAGTGGTGTAGCGAAAAGGTTGTGTAAATACGAGGGTGGAGGATTACTCTAGTGCATTAAAATTTAAAAAGGATACTACTTAAATGCACTTCTACACACAAACGTAGAGGTGCTTCTTACTATAAAAAAATTAGGAGAACAGCTTTCCATGATACTAAAAAAACGACTTATAATGATCGGATGTTGTATTGCCTTTGTGATCTTACTTATTCTAACCTATAGCTTTTATAAAGAGAAAAGAATGTATGAACAGTATCTAACGATGAATGTCCGCCAAGAACTCGTTGATCTGAAGAGTGCGATTATCAATAATGATAGTTTATTTAACCGAATACTGGAGAATGACAAAATAACAAACGAGATGGTTGAGGATGGAGAACAAGCCAGCCAGCTTTATTATAACTTTACAGATATGATACAGATAATCAATAAGTATAACTTGATGAATCTAAGTTTCAGTCAAGAAGCCAATTGGTTGGTCAAACCTGCAGCATTATTCACAGATGGCTTAGGTCCAGACGACATAATGCCACTTACCCTTCACCGTATGGGAATGACATTCGTGAGGCTGGATATAACCAGTTATCCTGTAACAGCTGAACTTAAGGCTAGAATTGAGGAGTATCAGCAGTTAAATGAGCGATGGCTCAACATAGTTGGGGACTTTGAATCCAAGGAAACAAACGAAAAGGAATGGCCCCAAATATTGAATGATCTGGAGCAAGAGACCCGAAATTATTTTCAAGAGAATAATGTAAATTTCGTTGATGATGACGTTTGGAGAGAGGCTTTGAATCCAAGGTACGAACGATGAAGAAGAGTCAATTGATGCTAGATATGCGTTGCACCAAAGTGAGTACTCCTACCGTTCATAGGTAATAGAGAGTGCTCTTTTTTATATAAAAACAACTAATGAATTTTTTTCCATGCTGGACGATAATAAAGTAGAGACCATATAACCAATACCAAGCATTTAATGATATCACATACATATCCACAACCATCCTACACCCACACGAGGTACATTCATGAAACAAGGTATATATGAACAGCTTATCAACACCATCACCAGACAGGAGATTTCGGCGCTGGACCCGGATGTGTATAACATTGGGACCGAGAAGTTGGATGCAGAGGAAGCGCGCAAGCTGCTGTCCACGTATTTGGCGGCGGTGACCCGGCGAGCGCTCAAGATTGTACGGGAACAGACAGAAGATAAGACAGCAGTGCTGGCGCAGATCCGAACGTGTAATGAGATTATTGCTACGCTGAAAGGCACGCTTGGGGAAGATGAATACAACGAATTGCAACTGGACGAGCAGGGGAGGTACTGACCCATGTGTATTCCAAGTTGAACAGCATTCGTGCGGTCAGGGATACCAAAATCGTTCGTCCAGATACGCCGATCTCCCAAAGCTCTTTGTTCACAGGTGCCAAGTCCGAGCCGAGTATGTTATTGGAGTTGCAAAAGGAGATTGTGACCGCCGACCGGATCGACTGGTTGGTGTCATTTATCAAATTCAGCGGGCTTCGCCTGCTGCTGGAACAGCTTCAACAGTTCACGGCTAGTGGAGGAAGCTGCGGATCATCACAACTACATACATGGAAGCAACCGACCTGAAGGCCATCACTGAACTTAGCAAACTGCCCAACACGGAAATCCAGATTTCGTATGATACCAAAGTGACTCGGCTGCACGCCAAAACGTACATTTTCCACCGTGATACTGGATTCACCACAGCCTATGTCGGCTCCTCTAACCTATCCAACCCAGCGCTGACCAGTGGTATGGAGTGGAACCTCAAGGTGACGGAGAAGGATTCACTCGATGTGCTGCGCAAGATTGAAGCGACCTTCGAGAGTTACTGGAATGACCGTGAATTTACGCGGTATATGGCTGAGGATGCAGGCCATGAGGCACAGTTGAAGGCGGCTCTGAATCGCAAAAAAGATCAGTCCAACCACTTTCACCTCGACATCCAGCCTTACGATTATCAAAAGGAAGTGCTGGAACAGCTGGACGCCGAGCGTACGCTGTACGGACGAACCCGCAATCTGATCGTTGCCGCCACAGGCGTTGGCAAAACGGTCATTTCAGCCTTCGACTACAAGCGATTCCGTGCAAGCCAAGCGGGAGCTAAACTTCTTTTGTCGCACATCGGGAAGAAATCTTGAAGCAAAGCCGGGACACGTTCCGGTATATCCTGAAGGATATGAACTTTGGTGAGTTGCATGTCGGGAATTACCGAGCGGAGGCGCTGGATCACTTGTTTGTCAGCATTCAGAGTCTTAACTCCATGAAGCTGACGGAGATCACCAGCCCAGACTATTACGATTACATCATTGTGGATGAATTCCACCATGCCGCTGCTCCTTCGTACCAGAAGCTGTTGTCCCACTACGAACCGAAGATCTTGCTGGGACTCACAGCGACCCCGGAACGGATGGATGGCAAAGACATTACAGCCTACTTCGATCATACGATTGCCGCCGAGATCCGTCTAACCGATGCAATTGACCGGAAGTTACTGAGTCCTTTTCAATATTTTGGCGTCACCGATACCGTCGATCTATCCCAGGTAAAGTGGTCGCGCAAAGGCTACGATCTGAACGAACTGGAAAAGCTCTACACGCATAACAAAATCCGTGCCAACCAGATCATCCAAAGTCTGAACAAATACGTAAGCGATCTGGACGATGTGAAGGGGCTTGGGTTCTGCGTAGGGGTGGATCATGCGATGTATATGGCAAAAATATTTAACGAAGCCGGCATTCCATCCATGGCCCTGCATGGTGGGTCGAGCGAACAGGAACGTCATTCTGCGAAAGGACAGCTGGTGAACGGGGAACTGCGCATGATCTTTGTCGTAGATCTGTACAATGAGGGCGTGGATATCCCTGAGGTGAACACCATCCTGTTCCTGCGTCCTACCGATAGTCTGACAGTATTCTTGCAACAGTTGGGGCGTGGACTACGGATGGCGGAGGGCAAAGAGTGCCTGACCGTGCTCGACTTCATCGGACAAGCGCATAAGGAGTACAGGTTCCAAGATAAATTCCGCGCCCTGATCGGGGCTACGAAACATTCCATCTCATACTACGTGGAGAACGGCTTTTCGAACCTGCCACGCGGCACGTTCATTCATTTGGAAAAGCAAGCGAAAGAATACATTATGCGCAACTTAAAGCAAATGAGTCGTAATCGCAGAGCGTTGATCCAGAAACTTCAAACGTTCCAGCAAGACACCGGACTGCCACTGACCTTGGCTCATTTTGTGGAACATCACGGGATGACACTATATGAATTGTATGGTGGACGTATGGGCAAAAGGTATTTCCGCGGTATGTTGGCCGAAGCCGGATTAACAGCACCCATCGAAGATGAACACGAGGAGTATATCCGCCGACTACCGTCTGTGCTGACGATTAACTCCCGAAGCTGGCTGACGTTCCTGATCGACTTTATTGAAAAAGGCCAAGAACCGACTACCGCCGATGAACAGCGCATGTTGATTATGTTCTATTACACCTTCCATCGGGCTGCGCCTGAGAAACTAGGACTGAGCAGCATCGAAGAGGGTGTGCAGCGTGTGTTGTCTTGTGAGGCATTCCGAGCAGAGCTTGTGGATATTTTCAAATATAATTGGGCTCATCTGCGATTTGTGGATAAAAGTAATTCGTTCCCGTACACTTGTCCACTGGATATCCACTGTATGTACTCCATAGACCAAGTGCTTGCCGCCTTTGGTTATTGGAATGCCCAGCAATCACCCGCCTTCCGCGAAGGTGTGAAGTATTTTGCCGATGAACAGACGGATATCTTCTTCATTACATTGAACAAATCGGATAAAGATTTCTCACCATCTACGCTGTACGAGGACTATGCGATCAACGAGCGTCTATTCCACTGGCAGACACAGAGCCGAGTGTCAGAGCATACGGCTACTGCGCAGAGGTACATTCATCATCGGGAGACGGGCAACCGAATCGTGCTGTTCGTGCGGGAGTATAAGGAAGAGCATGGCTATACGTCTCCATTTGTCTTTCTGGGCGAAGCGGATTATGTGAGTCATGAAGGGAACAAACCGATGAGCTTCGTGTGGCGGTTAAGGGAAGAGATGCCTGCGAAGATGGTGGCGGTGGCGAATAAGTGTATTGTATGAGAAATATTAGAGAGGGGTTATAGAATGTTTAAAACTTATAATAAGCAAGATTTCTTTCTTCGTGCCGCATTATATCATGTGTATGAAGGTAGATGTTTTTACGAGAGAGTACCAATAAGATTTAAAGATATGCATGTCGACCATATAATACCTGAATCAATTACCGATAAAGGTGAAATATCTAGAATTACTAAAGAGCTAGGTTTACCCGAGTTATTTGATGCTAATGCTTTGTATAATTTGGTGCCTTGTTCTCCTCATGAGAATCTTAGCAAAAATGATGATTTGTACAATATAGATTATTTAAAAAAGTTGATACTAGACAAGAGTTTATCAAAGATTCAAAGTATTAAAAATAAAATGGAAAATTTCAAAAAGGATTATAATGACGATAAGAAGAAATCCAAATTACTAGCGTTTTTGAGTGAATATGATAACAAAGAGAAGTTAGAAGAGTTGTATAATCAGTTAGCAAATGAAGAACCATACAAAGAAAAACGAGAAATTATTGATAATTCAACACAGTATACTTTTGTGAGAAGTATGAGTAATGTTAAATTAGTGGGGAATTTGCCGAGATATCCAAATAAAGAAGGAAACTGTTTGATAACATTTAGTAACTTACGTTTAAGAGATTGCATGATTACTCTAAATCATAAGCAAATCATGAGGGACTTGTTTGAGGGAGTAAAAACTAATCTTAAGTATGACTTGAGAAGTTTTATCTTACACCAAGAAAAAATAAATCCGGATATTTACTATGTGGATTTAGCTAATGTTAGACTACCTCTAGAAAAAAATGAAGTGGAACAGTTAACTGAAATTATAGATGATTTTTATGACTACTACATTAAAGAGTCTACATATATATATAATTTTTTCAGAAAGGACGTTTTCGAAAGCCGGAATGGGAAAAATCGATTAAAAATGATAGAAATTAATATGGATCTTTGGTTTCTAATAAAAAAATTTATAAGACATTTTGATTATGGTAAAGGCGATACAAAGTGGCATTTATTTGATGCTACAGGTTCAATGCTAAAAGTATATGACAAGAAGGAAAGAGAGTTTCGATTATTTATTTATGCTGAAGTTGAACAAGAAGAATTTATAGTTAGCTCCATTAGGAGTGTGAAATTGATTTGGACAGATGAATTTTTTCTGGATAAAAGATTATCAAATTTCTCGCAGAACATTTATTGGTCACCAGAATTCACATTACACTGGTTAACAGAAATATTTATACCGTATGTTATATATTACTATGCTAAGCCGAGGACAAAGGTACTTCGCAGAAAAATAGACTACGAAAAGTTTTATGAAAATTTCAGAATTAATGAATACTCGTTGTATCAACCTAATATTAAACAAACAAATGATTTTGAATTTATTGTGGGTGAGTTGCAGACTTTTTTACCACATATCAGCTTGATGTATATCCAAAACAAGATTTATTAAATTTATATGATTGCTTAATTCTTGTGATAGAGAGAACCGATTTAGATGAAAGTGCTCTACATTATATTTCAAGTAAGCTTGGAGTGCTAGGAGAATATGAGAAAGAGATTTTAATACGGGATATAAAAAAATTAAAAAGTGACCTAGTAGAAGAGAATAAGTTATTAGGATCATCTATTGATATGATTTTTAGAGGTATAATCTATTCGTTGACCTACCATAAGAATAGATTGTCAACTCATGAGAAATATATGATGCAGCAAAAACTAAACTTATTCACAAAAAAATATTTAGTTGATCGGGTTCGGAGGAAGCATATATAATCTCAGAATCAGATTGGTGATTGATTAAGTAAGAAGGAATACAATTTATTATATAACAGGCGGTGCATCATGATTATCTACAGCAGTAACGCATTAGCTTTCCGGGAATCAGTTGATAACAATCAAATTACAGTTCAGATTGAAGAAGCATTTATTAAAGGTATGGGGAAAAGACCCAATCAAGGAGAAGTACGAGCTTGGAACAACTCTATGCAGTTTATGGAGAAAATAATTCGCAACTCTAAGGTAGCAGATGACTGCGGGATATTAATTGAGTACAACATTCCTTCTACAAGTAAACGAATAGATTTTATCATTGCAGGTCAGGATGAACAAAAGAATGATAATTTTGTGATCGTTGAGTTAAAACAATGGGATTCAGTAGAGGCTATGGATCGGGAAGATGTAGTAAGAGCTTTTATAGGAGGTAGGACAAGAGAGACACCGCATCCTTCGTATCAAGCTTGGTCATACAAACAATATTTGAGTGATATGAATGAGGCTGTATACTCTAAAGATATTAACGGATACTCATGTGCATATCTACATAATTACAGAAAAGTTCAGCCTGACCCTCTCCAATATAATCAATATCAGGATATCATCCGTGAAGCTCCTTTGTTTCTAGCTGATGATGCATCTAAACTTCAAGATTTTCTGAAAAGGCATGTAGGTGAAGGAAATGGAGTTAATTTACTTTATTTAATTGAGAACGGTAAGATTCGTCCTTCCAAGAAGCTAATCGATCATATCGATGGATTATTTCAAGGGAACTCTGATTTTGTTTTACTTGATGAGCAGAAGGTTGCATACGAGGCCATTATGAGCCTTGCCAAGCAAACAGATGTAAAACGCACAATCATTGTGCAAGGTGGGCCTGGAACAGGTAAATCAGTGATATCTATGAATGCCCTTGGTGGATTACTTAAAAATAAGTTGAATGTTAAATTCATTGCCCCGAATGCTTCATTCCGGACGGTTATGGTAGAGACCTTGACTCAGCGACAAGCTAGAAACAAAACTAGGACAAAGATGTTATTTACGGGATCAAGTCAGTTTTACAAAGAGCCAGCTGATATGTACGACGTACTTGTTGTGGATGAGGCGCATCGTTTAAAAGGTAAAGGAGCATATCAATATCTTGGGGAGAATCAGATCGAGGATATCATAAAAGCATCTAAAGTGAATGTGTTTTTCATAGATGACTTTCAACGTATTCGTCCTGAAGATATAGGTTCTATAGACGAGATTAAACGTTTAGCTGCCCTATATGATTCGGAAGTGCATGAATATTCACTAGCAGCACAGTTCCGTTGTTCTGGAGCAGAAGGATTTTTGAATTGGGTTGATGATGCTTTACAGATTCGTCCCACCGCTAATTTCGATGGTTGGGATCAAGATTCTTTTGAATTCAAATTAGTAGATACGCCTAACGAAGTATACGATCTAATCAAAAGTAAAAACGATCAGGGATATAAGGCGAGGATGTTAGCAGGATTTGCTTGGAATTGGACAGCTGATAAAGAAGGTAATCGCAATGGGGAAATTCCGGATGTCACTATTGAAGAACATCGTTTTGCTATGCCTTGGAATGCACGTTCTATATCAAGCACCTGGGCTATTCATGAGAGTGGTATAGATCAGATCGGGTGCGTTCATACATCTCAAGGTCTTGAATTTGATTATGTAGGCGTAATTATAGGGAATGATCTTAAATTCGATTCGGAGAAAATGGAACTTTATTCAGATTATGATGAGTACAAAGATAGAATGGGAAAACGAGGGCTTAAATTTAAGAATGAGGAACTAACAAAACTTATCAAAAATATTTATAAAATTTTGATGTCTCGGGGTATGAAAGGTTGTTATGTTTACTGTCGGGATCAAGAATTGATGAATTATTTATGTAGCAGAGCAAATTCAAAATGATGTGTACCATGGACTGTGCAAAGTAGAGAGAAACCCTATCCGTCCATAAATGGACGGATAGGATTCGTGTTTTCACATCAATATTCCTTTAATAACATTTTTGGCTACTCGAATATTATCAGGAGAAGAATCTCTTAGCAGTTGTACAATTTCTTTGATTTGTTTCTCATCTTCAGTTACTTCAAACTCTTCTTCTATATAAGCAAATAATTGAATCAAATTAACATCCAAAGATTCAGCGATCTTTGCGAGGTTTACCAAAGAAACATTCTTTTCTCCACGTTCGATCTGTCCTATGTATGAAAAATGAAATCCACCTTTTTCTCCGAGGGATTCCTGTGAATACCCTCTTTCTTTGCGTAGTGCGCGAATTCTGGCTCCGACCAGCTTCAGAACTTCTCTGTCCTCGTTCATGGTATTCACCTCTCTATGTTCAAAAGTGTAGACAAGTTTCCTCAAGGTAAACACCAAACGAAGAATACAAATAATCTAATTGATTACTATATGTATCATTTTATTGTATAATACTGGTATTAACTCTTTGGAGGGATGACAATGGCAAGAAATTGGTCCATAACCGTAGCACATTGTAATCACCAAGTAGATTTTACCCCACGTTTGCAAGACCATGATATCTCCACACAACCTAGTTCCAAACATACTCCTGCTTACCACATGCTACGTACCACAATAATGGCCTACCACCAACATGCTAAGTATCATCTCAAACTTGCCGCCATCATGTGTAATCACAATCAGTTTAAAGCCTGCCTAATTCTATGTGATTGGGCTCTAGCTTCCATGATTAAGGCGCTTTATATCCATAAGTATCATTCAGTTCATCCCCCAAAGAACTCACCATGAATGAAATCTTGCCTTTAGTGCATACGGACACTGAACTCGGATTGGATATTGCATTGTTCATCGGCACGATGCAACATATGTCATCTTTGGAGGATTGTCCCCACGATCAACCACTAAAACTAAACAACATCGAAAGTATTATTCAACGAACGGAAGAGATATTGGATGATCTATCTGCACGTTTGATGAAGGATTCATCAGAGTAAGATGTTTTTTAATTGATCATTTGGGTTAAATGTTTGATTTATCTATGTTACGCTTACAAGATGACATCATCCAAATAAAGGATATATGATGCAGAGAATACAAAGGATGCTCTTTGCTTTGCGTCTGGAAAGTAGGTGTACATTTTGAAAAGAGTGATTGCTATCGCGTTTTTTATATTATCTATATTGGAATTGGTTACATTAATCCTAATTGGTAAAAGCATGATGACTGGATACATGGAACCGAGTACGTTTAGAGGGATAATTTCATTCCCACTAGGCGCTACGTACCTCTCGATCTGGATGTTCTTTTCACGGCAAGAGTTTACCGGAGGACGAGTCGCGGCACAGATCAGTTTTACAGCGGCATTGTTAACGGCGTGCCCGTTGGTGTGTTTGTTAATTATTTTCTATTAAATCAAGAGATTAAGAAGATTTCCTTTGAATTAGGACCTATGAAGTACGTTGTTGGAAATATTGTTATGGTGAGAAAGGAAAAATCAGGATGTTAGAAGGATGTATATACATCAAGCTTCTGCTAACATGGTAAAATCCTATTTCAAACGCGGAGAATGATATGAGTACAATTAAAGTGACACCAGAGCAACTGTTGTATGTATCCAGACAGATCGAGCAGGGTAGGCAGCAGTTGGAGGGTATACGTAATGACCTGACCGCACGGATCGGATTCATCCAGTCTCAGTGGGCGGGAGCAACACAAGAACGATTTTTCTATGATTTTCAGCAGTTACGTTCAGTACTTGATCGAGCACTGGAAAGTATGGTTAAGTCATCCCAAGATCTGTTCGCGATTGCTGAGAGATTCGAACAAGCAGATCAGGAACAGGTGAGCTTGGGAGCCGTTGCTGGACAGATTGCTGTCCATACAATGATGAACCATAATATAAGTAACACAGAAGAACAACGACGAATGGTATATAACCCTTTGTTTGGAGTTAACATGCCTGCCAGTGAAGCAGAGGATGGGATGCCAGGGCAAAAGGAGTTTGTTAAGTATTGGGAACAGGGTGGTACCTATGAGGAAATGAGGGCTGGGCCTAAGCAACCGGTGTCTAGTGGGGGATATATATGATGAACAGATCAGTGCATTTAAGGAAGGTCATCATCCCGTAACTGGAGAATCCATACCTGCATGGCAAGCAGCAGTTTCTATTGGAGGTTTACAGACTGCTAAGCTCGTGTTGGCTTTTACAGGAACGTATAATAGGGGTTATAAGGTTCCGAAAGATGGATCAGTTCTATCAAAATCTAGGTTAGATGGTGTGAGAGAGAGGACTTCTTCTAATAAAAGTCCCACGCCTGAACATGGAACTAAATTAACCAAGGAATCGACTACTGTAATAGGGAATTCGGCAGTTCTAAATACGATGGAATCGAAGTCGAAATTTTACAAAAAAGAGCTAGCGTACGATTGTTCGGAAATTGCAGATGATTTAGCTCATGCGGCAGGTGGGAGAGGCGAGATTTTCACGATTAAATCGAGGACAGAATTAAAGGATATCCAAGTTAAAGAGTATGGGGAGATGAAATCATACGTTTACCATACTGTATATTCTGATGGCAAATATATATATGATCCTCGTCTGACTAGTGATCCCGTTCCTGTAAAGGAATACATGGATACAGTGAGTAGACAGAACAATGGTGATATTGTAGTAAGTAAACGTACTCTCAAATGAGGTGGATAAAGTGTCAAAAAGTATTTACATGAAAAGTAAAGAAGAGGTGCTTATGCCGGAACTTATGGCGTATACCTTGGCCAAATTAGGTTCGTATGAATGGAATAGAACAGAGATGTATAATCCGAATCGGATATATGAGAAACCTGCGGGTTTTTATTTTAGATTCCATAACGCTGATCAGCTTTACGAGGAATTAAAGCATTGTATTCAGCACTTTAAGGGAAACCTTGAGTGGACGATCTATGTAAGTCCTTTAACCAAAAATCAAAATTATGTCATTGAGCCAGCGAATGTGCACCATGCTAAACAAACTGAGGCATATCAAGTGAATTTGGAACTTGAGGAAGTGCTTCAAGATTCATATAAAGAAATCTGTGAGCAAGCGATTCAAGACATCCCATTGTTATGTAACCATATTGAGCAATGGTTTGGCTTGGAACATAAGCAACTACATTCGCCTACAATACCAAATTAATGTGATATGAAGAATTACCTGATGTAAGAGGGGTTGTACTGTGGAAAGTTTAGAAATTATTTTGATTGATTTTGATAAAAATAAATTGGATCAATTCATTAAGAATGACTTGAACATTCAGTTGGATCAGATCAAAAGTTCTCACTTTTATGATAACCGTAGTGAAAACAATATTGAATTTCAGCAAATAGAGAGCCTTGAAGAGATTCTTTCTCCTAAGGGAACGGGAAATGTATTATTGTCTCAGCTTAACCTGGGTCATACCTTTAACGATATGATGATTGTATTTTCATTCGATGAAGAATCTGGAGATATCGTTATGAATTTTCCTGAAGGGGAGTTATTCACAGGAGAAACTTCAGAGGCAATGTTAAAAGCTCAGAAGTTAATTGAGTATATTCTTGATATTAAGAAGAAGTATGCAATTAAGAAAGTTAGAATCGGGTATGAACCAGCTATGGATGATGACACTTGCTTGGTCGAGATTGATATAGAAATGATGGATACGAATGTGATTGTCTCAAAACTGTTGGCTTAGAAACCTCTGCACCAGAACTAGCTGCCGAACAATTAGACATTACGAATTACCGAAAGCCCATTTCAACTCGAATACGAGTAGTCATGGGTTGTTTTTATCTCATCATTCCATCCCAACTACTTTACAAAATCAACCCATCGCTCTTCATGGCAAATGGTATAATGGCAAAAAGGAGATTCTGGCGCAAAGCTGGAAAACCTCCAAAGCAGAAAGGATGTTATACCACATGCCTACATACAACAAATTGGTGCGGGACAAGATCCCGCATATTATCACATCCAGTGGTAAGGAATGCCGGACGCGTATTCTTGACCGGGAGGAATATAAGCAAGAATTAAGAACGAAGCTGAGTGAAGAGTCTGAAGAATACATGAGTGCAGCGAGTGATCAGGAAGCTTTGGAAGAACTAGCCGATATGCTGGAGGTCATCCGGGCGCTGGCGGAGGTGCATGGTGCGAATGTGGCCCAGCTGGATAAGCTTCGGGCGGACAAAGCCGAGGAGCGTGGTGGATTCCAGGAACGGGTGTATCTGATCGATGTCGACGAAGCTTAACGTTAAACTGATTACAGATAACTTGGCAGACGAACTGATTGCCCGGATGCAGCATGCATCCGGGATTTATATTATGACGTCCTTTATTATGCAGTCCGGGGTGAAACTGCTTGCCCCGCACTTAAAGCGGGCGGCGGAGCGTGGTGCAGAAGTACGGATGCTTGCGGGAGACTATCTGTATATCACACAGCCGGAGGGCTTACGGGCACTGTGTGAGGTTGATCCACGAATTGAGACACGTTTGTGGCGAAGTATGGGCACTTCTTTTCACCCGAAAGCGTATCTGTTCGATCATGACAACGGAGAAGGACTGCTGATCGTCGGTTCGTCTAACTTTTCGTTCACGGCTCTGAAG
The DNA here is from genome assembly GCA_022836915.1 of Paenibacillus sp. OVF10. Classification (GTDB taxonomy): domain Bacteria; phylum Bacillota; class Bacilli; order Paenibacillales; family Paenibacillaceae; genus Paenibacillus. The sequence continues at coordinate 1,777,268 of CP094668.1, forward strand.
ACGGGGTATGAATGGAATCTGGCGATGAATGCGGAGGCGGAGCCGTATACGTTTCAGTCAGCTTTGGACAAGTTCATGCAGAGTTTCTACCACGAGACAACATTGCCGGTGAACCCGGATTCGATTGAACTGTATGAGGAAGAGTACCGAAAGTATCACCAGAAGAATCCGGAGATGATCCAGCGCATCACGGAGATGGAAGAAGCGGAGTTTGGCACAGGTCTACCTGAGGACAAAGAAGAAGAAACCGCCGAGCTGTCGCTTGCCCTGATCCAGCCGCGTTTGGCACAGTTGGATGCGCTTGAAGCACTCCATGGCACGATGGAGGAGCAGTACGACAAAGCGATGGTCGTCATGGCGACCGGGCTTGGAAAAACGTATCTGGCGGGTTTCTTCGCCCAGCAGTTCAAGAGAGTGCTGTTTGTGGCTCATCGGGAAGAGATTTTGTTCCAAGCGAAGAAGTCTTTTCAGCGGATCATGCCGGAGCGCAGTCATGGGATCTATAACGGACAGCATAAAGATGGAGCGGCGGATTGTGTGTATGCTTCGATCTTTACGCTGAGTATGCAAAAGCACCGGGATGCATTTGCGGTGGATGCCTTTGATCTGATTGTGGTGGATGAGTTCCATCATGCAGCGGCGAAGACGTATATGTCGGTGATTGAGCATTTTCAACCGAAGTTCTTGCTGGGCATCACAGCTACTCCGGATCGACTGGATGGCAAGGATGTATATGCGCTCTGTGATGGGAATGTGGCGTACCAGATGCATTTTATCGAAGCGATCCGGCGAGAGTGGCTGGCGCCATTTCAATATTATGGGGTATTCGACGAAACGGATTATTCGCAGATTCGCTGGATCGGCACGAAGTATGATGAAGAACAACTCATGGCTGTTCAGTTGCAAGAGGAGCATGTGGAGACCATTTATGAAGCCTGGCGGCGGCACAAGCAGACGAGAACGATTGGCTTTTGCTCGTCGATCCGGCAGGCGGATTATTTAGCTACCTATTTTCGCAGTCAGGGCGTGAAGGTGCTCAGTCTGCATTCGCGCACATCGGAGATGTCGCGGGAGGAAGCCATTCGCCAACTTGATGCGGGTGAACTGGAGGTTGTGTTGACGGTGGATCTGTTCAATGAAGGAACGGATATACCGCGCGTGGACACGCTTCTCTTTGTGCGTCCAACGGAGTCACTTACGGTGTTCACCCAGCAGGTAGGGCGCGGTCTGCGGCTGGCGGAGGGCAAATCGCATTGTGTCATCATCGACCTGATCGGGAATTACCGGAATGCGGATGTGAAGCTGAGTCTGCTGGATGTGCGCGGGGAGCTGAAGGGAACCGCGAAAGACCGAGACTCGGCTGTGCCGGAAGTTCCAGACAACTGCGGGATTCATCTGGAGACCCGAGTGGTGAATCTGCTTCAGGAGCTAAGCCGCAAACGGCTGCCGCGCCGTGAGAAGCTGCATCACGATTTTCTGGATGTGAAACGAGAGCTGGGGCGTATTCCTACATATCTGGAGCTGCATCTGATGGGACGTTCGAAGAGTATCGGGTACCGGAACGAATTTGGCTCCTATGTTGGATTTCTCTATTGGGCGGAGCTGCTGTCCCCGGCTGAGGGAGAGGTGTACGTCCGGCATGAGGCGTGGCTGCGTGATGTGGAGAAGACACTCATGAACAAAAGCTACAAAATGATCGTGCTGCTGTACATGCTGGAGCGAGGCGAAGCGCACTGGATGGACCCGATCACGCCGGGGGAGATGGCGAGTTTTTTCCATACGTACCTGACGGAGAAGGAATACCGGAAACGGAAAGACTTTTCGGATAAGGACAAGCTTGCGCTCTGGGAATGGAATGAGAAGACGGCCACACGGATTGAAAAACTGATAATCGACATGCCAATGTCTATGTGGAGCGGGGCGAAGGGTAGTATGACCCGTTTCGAGGATGGCATGTTCTCGCTGAATGTAAAAGTGCAGGATACGGAGGAAAAGGCGCTACTGTATCGTTGGACAAAGGAGATTTGTCAGTATCGTTTGCATGCGTATTTTGAGCGGGGACAGGTAAGTAGAGAAGAAGCTCTTATACAGTCAGTCAATCTGAAATTTTACTTGGCAAATAAAAATTTACCAAGAAGAAAAAGCAAAAAAGCGTACCAGTGGAATAGCGGTACGCTTTTTGCTTACTTGAAATTAACTTTTTGTAGTTCACTTATTTTATTCGAATAGGGGAACTGTCTAATAATTGCAGAGAGATCGAACAACAAATATATCAACTTAAAAAAGATTAGATATTATTAATATTAAAAGAGGGTTTTATTATAATTTATTGAATAATATATAATATATGGAAGTGGTGTCGTCATAAGGAGGTGAACTATTTAGACCTATTTTTTATAAAAAAGTAGATTGTGCCAGAAACTAGTCCAGCTAAGATAAGAAGGCTAACAACGAGAATAAGTATATTATTCCACACAATGTGCATTGTCGAAACCCCTTTCATAATAATTTTTAGGAGGTATTAAAAGTGAAGAAGATCAGTATGTTATTGACATTATTCTTGGTTTCAATATCCATTTCCGTTCTTTTTACTAATTCAGCCCACGCCAGTACAGGTGAGGAAGATACAACCTTAAAAATACAAAATATACTAGATAAGTATGAAGTGAACGAACCATTTTCTGACGAAGATACAAAATATTTAAAAGAAAACTCAGCTTTAAACAATAATATAACATATATTCAAAATAAAGGGGACGTATCAGTCTTTTCGGTCTCAAAGAAATTTTTCACAGGTAACAATAAAACATTAGCTTTAACTGGTTATGTAGAATACGATAACGGATTCGGTAAAAATAGTTGGAATTTCTATATGGACGCATGGGACACAGCTGGCATAAAAAGAAACATCCGAGCAGAAGTTAAAATTGATTGTGTGGGTATTGTAAATTTTGAAACTGGAGCAATAGGTAAAATCTATAACAATACAGTAAGCCAGACATCGTCTGGCAAAGTGGATTTCCTTACCTTAAATAAGTCTGATTCATTCACAGGCCTACCGATGTTTGTTTATTATTATCCAAAGGCTACATTTGACGGAGTTGATTTAACTGGTGAGTTCAGATAAAAACATTTCTAAAAATTAAAATATCCATCACTAACCCATGGCTAAGGTGCTCTAGCCATGGGTTTATTAGATAGATCATTTACATAATGGGCGTTTAATTGATAGTACCATTGTTCCGTGTTTTTTCTGTGCGTTCTTTCGGAGGTTATCTAATATCTTTCACACCTGATACCACCTTACCCTCCACATAAACCATAATCGCTTGATACAAAAACCTCAAAAAGTCCTCATCGCCAAACTGATCAAAATAACCCGCATAGCGGCGATCCGTCGTATAGGCTTCAGCGATACACCTCAAAATCTCATCATCACAGACCATAAACTGTTCCAGACAATTCTTCCATTCACGCACTAACGCTTGCACCTCACCAGAAGCAGGAGACAGATTCTGATGTTTCGCCAACTCCCGAAATACCTGCTCCATGTTGACCGAGAACTGCTGGTAAGCTTGTTCTTGCTCTTCCGCAGACAGTTGGTTCACATTAGCTTCGAATTCCTGATATTTCACGGTATCTCCGTAGATGAACTTCGCCTCAGATTCATATTGTTCTTGAATGGACAGAATGGAAGAGTCGTCAAACAGATGAAGATGAGAGATATCTGTATCATCCACATACTCGTCCAACTGGTCGATGATGGTTTCGAGCTTTTGTTTGCGTTGAACGAGTGTACTGCGATGCTCTCTTAGGATATCTTTCTGTTCGTCTTTGGAAAGTTGCATCATGGCGGCAATGTCTTTTAATGAGAAATTCATTTCTTTGAACAAGAGAATCATTTGCAGAATCCCGAGTGCCTCTTGATCGTAATACCGATAGCCATTGTCCTCGACTTTGCTCGGTTTTAATAGATCCGTTTTATCATAATAATGTAATGCGCGTTTGGTGATGCCTGTAATCTGAATGATATCTTTAACGGTGAAATAGGGTGTCTTCATTCCAAAAGTCCTTTGTTTCCGCAAGGATGACACTTGCCGGAGTGATGGTTGCTTCGGTGATCGGTGTACCTGTTTTGTTCAGATAATATTGAATTAAGTGATAACCGCAGGCATAGCCAGCCGCATAGGGCATACCTACGGGAGTGAAATTTTGCAGCGTGGCAAGTTCATCGCCGTATAGATACGGATTAATCTGGTCAAAACCGGTGACATGCAGCTGGTCTTTCATCTTTGGTTTGATAACTTTATTCAATGTTTCCATATCCGTTTTGGCTACCCAGGGGCCTAACAATTCTTCTCCATACAGGGATGTGGCAAAGCTCTCGGCCAGCCCCTCGCTAACAACCATCTCGCCAAGCGTAATCTGTGGATTCCACTGGATATATTGATACCTCACGTTATGATTGCATTCATGGGCCAACACGGATTGCATACGAGGTAGAGTATATCTACTCGGAATCAGGTTCGCAATAATATAACCGGGGATTCCACCATCTCCGCTGATGCCTTCGTTCATGGTGAGTGAAGGGCTGTTCTTATCGCCTAATAAAATCGTGTATAGATATTCGGAGACCGATAACTTAATCCCGTGATCTGTAAAGGTCGATAGACTCGTACGAACAGCTTCATGACACTGTTTCCAAAATGCTTCGGACGAAATCGCTGCTAACGATTCGTTAATCTCAGGTGTAATATCTGCTGGAGCGATATTCATAAAGTTATTCATCATAATCACATCGAAGCCGTGAGGCTCTTGAGAGCGAAACGGGATCTGTTGGATGTTCCATTTGTTCATGAATGGACTCATCATTCGCTCGCGGTATAACTCCAATTTCTCATCGGCTGCAGCCTGGATGATCTCCTCATAGATTTGATCTGAACGTAACGCGGTAATTTTCATCCTTAATCTCTCCTTCATGTAAGCTTGAGATCATTATCAAGTATGACCTAACGTTACAGTCAAGCGTTGATGTGACGCTGCTGGCTCTCTGAATGATTCTGCATCTTCATTGCGAATATCAGAGCAGAGAGGATATAGATCAGGCTTAACAAGAGATAAGGGAGTTGCAGCGAGAATACGCGATCAAAAGTCGTTTCACTAACCCGCACCAATAACCCGCCGAGAAGCGTACCGATGGCACTAATTCCAAAGGACAAAAAGCGAAACACACTTCCGACCCGGCCGAGCATCTCATTAGGAACGGAACGTTGTAGGATGGAGGAACGGGTAACATTGTAGACAATAATGAAAAATGCAGCACAGAAGTACAGTCCACCTACCATATATGCATTCGTGGTTAACCCCACCACACCGTAGATGATTCCCATGCACAAAATGGAGGAGATAATCAATTGTTTTGTACTCCATCTTTTACGCATATAAGCAACAGCCTGGCTCCCTACAATGCTGCCGATCGTTGCGATGGAGATAAGGATACCGAATGCAAAGGCATCCAACTGAAGCACATCTCGTACAAAGAAGATCTGAGTAGCCAGAATGATGGAATACATAAGCGTAATGGTGACAGACAGAATGGCTAATCCACGGAGAAAACGATCATGATAGACATATCGAATACCGGACCACATCTCACGTTTCCAATTTTTCATCGGGCGAACTTCCTTCTTGGTTGTTTCCGTATCCCCTGGGTAGAAGTTTCCCTTCAAACTGATTAAAAAAGCAGAGCAACTACAGCCGTTACGGCGTCTATGGCAAAAGGAAAAACAATATGCAGGGTGATAATGAACCCTCCCAGGGCAACGCCCAGAATATCACTTGTGATTAACTGTCCGGCGGTGAACTGCCCATTCGCTTTTTCCAATTTACTCTCATCTACCAGTTGAGGGATGACCGTCTGCACCGTGCTGTCGAATACAACTCGGCTCAGGCCAATACCAAACATGAACAGAGCCAGAATCGGAATGCTCACCCATCCTCCCCAGATGCATAACGTCAGTCCAAGCAGAAGGAGCATTCGGGTAAAACCTGCGCCAATCAGCATATGTTTGCGTGAGTAACGGTCGATGAGGACACCTACAGGAAGACTGAATAGTAGCCAGGGTAAACGAAGTGCCGTCATGGTGACAGAGGCATACAGCGTATCGCTTGTAAGGGTTGATATGAGCCAAGGAACCGCAGCCAGTGTAAGTCCATCACCCAAAAATGTAAGCGAAAATGCAACGAATAACTTGGTATAGTTTGACTTGATTTTCATCGTTCCCTCCACCAATAAGATGTTAAGCATAGCAACTTCGAGGTTGGAAAATAATGTGTTTTCACTTATACCAAATTTAAGTTATTACAAAATGGTTTTCAATCCTATTTTTACATTAAATAACTTCACAAAACGCTTACAAACTTTCAATTCTACCCTACCTTTTCCGCTACGAAGCTGAGATAATGGGAGAGGAATAAGGTATGAAACAGACGCGACAACCACGTTCATCAACAGTCAAAAAATAAAAAGCTGCATATCCATAGGAGGATTATTAATGACGACACAACCATTGAATCTGATCCAATCCACGGAGGGACAAGCGCTGCTTGCCCAAATGTATGGACAATCACAAGTAGAGGAACAGACCGCACGTTACACAAAGCTGAACGTAACGTTCGAAAAGTACTTTGGCGCACAAGAAGGAAGCAAGTTGTTCAGCGCGTCAGGACGCAGCGAGATTGGCGGCAATCACACGGATCATAACCATGGTAAAGTGCTGGCGGGCAGCATTACGCTGGATACGATTGCAGTGGCAGCACCAACTACGGAGTCGGTTATTACGTTTTACTCAGAAGGCTATGACAAGAAATATGTAATCGATCTCACGGACCTCACGCCAAATACGGAAGACGATGGCACAACAGCATTGATTCGTGGTATGGCTGCGGGATTTGGAGAATTCGGATATAAGGTTGGTGGTTTCCAGGCGTATCTCTCAAGTAACGTGTTCTCGGCATCTGGGGTGAGTTCCTCGGCGTCATTTGAGATGCTGATCTGTACGATTTTGAATCATTTCTATAATGACGGTGCACTGGATGTTGTGACAATGGCGAAAATCGGTCAGTATGCGGAGAACCACTATTGGAACAAACCTTCCGGTCTGCTGGATCAGATGGCTTGTGCGTACGGCGGACTGATTGCCATTGATTTTGAAAATCCCGCACAGCCTGTCATTGAACCTGTTCAGTGGGATTTCCAACAGAACGGCTACTCATTGGTCATTGTAAATACTGGTGGGAACCACGCTGATCTGACGGAAGATTACGCTGCTGTGCCGTATGAGATGAGAGCGGTTGCTCAGGCACTGGGCAGTGAGTATGTTCGAGAAATTACAGCAGACGCCATCTATGCCAACCTCAAGAAGGTTCGTGAAGCGGCTGGCGATCGTGCCGTGCTGCGTGCGCTTCATTTCCTGGAAGAAAACAATCGTGTCGATGGTCAAGTTCAGGCGTTGCGGGATGGACGTTTTGCTGATTTCCTGAAATTGATTACGGCGTCCGGTAATTCGTCATGGAAGTGGCTGCAGAATGTATATCAGAGTGGTGCTGTGAAGGAGCAAGAGATTGGCATTGCGCTGGCTGTGACGGAGAATTATCTGCAAAACCTGGGTGACGGCGCTTGTCGGATTCATGGTGGTGGATTTGCAGGGGTTATTCTGACGATCCTTCCGAACGAAAAAGTAGAAGAGTATATGTCTTGGATGCATGACATGCTGGAAACGCCAATCATTGTTGTTAATGTGCGTGCGCAGGGTGCAGTATGTCTGAATGCATTGATTGCTAACGCTGGCTAAATAACACTCAGTTAAATAGTTCTAACATGACTCTACGAAGTCCGGGCTATGCCCGGGCTTTTGGGTTGTCCATTTTTTGAAAAAACTTCAAACTTTGAAGGTCTGTAATGTGTTATTTAAGTAGTGGTTTAGTGAGGAAGGTAGTAACCTAGAATACAGGCGTACTAATGATGGTTCGAATAGGTGAGAGGCTGTATCTCAATAATGTGCTCAGGGAGGAAGGATCAGATGACTACACCTACAGTGGTTGGGCAGGAAGAGGCTCAATTATACGAGGAGTTGCAGCGTGCGATCGATGAATTCGAAGAGGGCGAGCAGCGTCAAATAGTTCTGAGTCGGATGATCAGACGGCTCAGGTTCGCCAAGTGGCGTAAAGATCTGATGCGCAAGATCGATACATACTGCCAAAGGATCAAGCCCGCGACACTTTGGATCATATTAGCCACAGGCGCACTGGCACCAGTCTTGCTGTTTAGCATGTTCATCTGGGTATCGTTGTGGGTGGAATAATGAGGAATTCTTCTTACGCTCACACATCTACTTAAGAGGTTTGATGTCTTCGGGCACTGAGCCTGTTTTGACTTCATAAGTATCATAATCCACCATTGAGAATATTTATTGGGTTTTATTTCCTTTTACGTACCCTGTCAGTGACACCGTATGAGACAAGTCAGACGGAATGAACTTGTGGCCTGTAAACTCAACATCAATTCCATAGGTTTCTTTAAAATAAGCTAGGCTTGCGATCTGGCTTTTTGTACAAATTCTTTTTGCTCGTTGGACATACAAGCACAAAATACAGTGATACTTAAACCAATCATTATTAATAGCGTTAGAAGTGTGCGATATTTTTTATTGAGCACATCTACCACTCCTTGTTGGAACTTATTTGATTTTCTTGTCGAGTAACTCTTTCGGTACAACAGCTGTTTGAACTTCAAATGTATCATAATCAATTATGATAGTGATTTCGGTTTCCTTATTATTTTTAACATGTCCACTCAAACTAATATTGTGGCTGAGATCTTTCGGCATAAATTTATGATCAATGAATTCCACTTCAGTATTATAGTGATTAATGAAGTATTGATGACCCACTTGAGTGGCTTCTTCAATAATCTTGTCTTGATTCGTTATAGAGTTACAACCTCCCAATATAAGGGATAAGATTAAAAGTATAAAAGATACAGATTGAATATTTTTAAAAATAATCTTAAACCTCCTATATATGTTAACTTAGCACATTATAATATACTTTAACTTTTTAGATCAGTAAACAGAGAAGAGTTTTTATGGATACCTATATAACTGATAATAAGATATAAGGAAATTTCGGAATTGCCTTATTTTAATTTTTACGAAGGAGAGAAGATTTTGTAATGCTGATCAGTATCAACATTAATATTATTTATATGTAGATTAGCAGGAGGGAAGTGGACATAGACAGAATATTCCGATCCTTGTCGGATTTACGAAGAGCTGTTTCAACAATGCGAGCAATTGCAGCAAGGACTCGTGCAACAGGAACAGAAGATACGTACGATTCATGGAAGGTTGCAGCAGGATACAGTAATTGTAATTGTCTATATCTGCTCACAAGTAAATAGTCAGATAGGAAGTAATCCTCCCACCTAACTATTTACTCCCTTGGGTAAGCAGTACTATAACTGATTAGTGTATATCAGTAGTATTCCTGTTCAATGTTTGAATTTTCTCTTGAATATACTGGTGGTAATCGCGGAAGCTGCTGATATGATGCAAGGAATCGGAATTCTCGGATTGGATCTTAATTTTGCCGTCCTGAGGCAGATTTTTCATCTCAGCAATGACGGATTTGGAACCTTGGATATCACCGGACATGTCCTGAATTCGCTGTAATAATGCTGGATGTCCTTCATGCTGGAGCATTTCGGCGAGTGGTCGCATTTCCTCCAGCTTTTGGCTCGACCGTTCAAGGGTGGTCATTACTTTGTCTCCATCTGTACTTGCACTAAGCGAAACCATCCGGTGGATATGATCTTTCTCCATACGCTCAAGCGCCTCAAGATGAGAAGCTTCCAGTCGTTTGGGATCACTCCAACTCTCCGATCGAACGGTGTCATTCTGTTGCTGGGATGCATTATTCGCAGTGCCATTACCACAGCCCCATAACAGAGATGAGCAGGTTAACACGGCTCCAACGGCGATGATACTTTTTAACCTCATGCTGTCACTCCTTCAATAATTTCCTGAAGGTAGTATGAGCTATAATATCCAAAATCATGCTTCATCTTTTCATTTCTTTCCCATAAAAATGGAGCTTACATACTTTTGGCTACGGATAATCAAAGTGATAGTAATGTAGCAAATGACCCCAATAAGTGAAGTTACAATTGCAACGTTATGTAATGAGGTGAGAAGCATTATGAATCTTTATACTAATAACATATGGCGCTGGACCATCAATCTTCTGTATCCTGCCATTATCTTTGTCTTCCAGAGTTGGGGACCGATATTGGATTCTTGGGCGGGGCCTATTTTGTTCGTCGCGGTGTTCTGCTTTCTATGGAGCGATGTAAAAGACATGTTCGTTTCGACAGGATTGACATGGTTTATTGCCATCCCGTGTTGGTGGTATTGGATTGAGCGTCCGAAACCATCGTTTGGTGCGGAGAATTTTGCAGCACATCTATGGTTAATTGTACTTATGTATATTGTCTTTGTGCTCATTCCCCAGACTTTAATTCTGACTACTCGGTTGCGGGTAATGCATTATTATAAGAAGTGAAAGTCAATTTAGAATAGGCAAACGTACAAGGATTAGGGGAAGCAAATATGAGTCGCTTAAAAAGAATCAACAAGCCGTACTTCATCTTCCTCATCTGGAATGTACTCATGATCGGCGCTGTTCGTGGATTAACCTTCCAACATGAGCCTGGTAGAGGAGTGTCTGGTAACGGTAACCTGGGACTTCTAGTGTTAGCTCCATCTCTTCTGACCTTCCCGATTCTATGTATTTGGAAGACAACTTTGTCCAAATGGTGGTTATATGATCAGCGTCAGCGCTGGGGAGGAAAGGTGCATGTCTGTGTACCCTTGATTGCTCTCCTACTGTGTGTGTTGTCAGTCTTTCTGGAGTTACGTATTATCGATGACTTACGAATGCAACTCAATGGATTTACGAATGATCCGAATTCGGCAGTGTACCGTTTTGGCTGGCTGAACCAATACACGAACACACTGTTTTACAACGTGCCGATCCTGCTGTTCGGCCTATCTTTCTCCATATTGATAGGCTGGCTGATGGAATGGAAACTTCGCAATCGCAGATCCGCATGATCCGAACTGCAAACGAACTACATCCATCTACACAAACACCCCTTATCCGGCTCCAGACGGACAAGGGGTGTTTTACGCGTTTCCTACACTTTCCGTTTATATTTCCCTGTATACGGGATGGTGAGGTGGATTTTCAGATCTTGAATCGAGTCTTCCGTAAGCATCATCTTACTCCCATTGTTTGATAACTTACGCCAGAGTTTCGGATTTTTGCGATACAGCTTCTCCTGAAGACCGTAAATATCCACACCACGCTCAAGGCCGTGACGATAGGTCTGCATGATCTGCTCCCGCAACTTCACTTCACTGATCTGGATCATCTCTTCATAAGAAGTGGGCACCAGGTATTCGTACAGGGCAGTTAGGTAGTGGGCGTCAATGTTGAACTTGACCTCTTCACCCTGAATGACAGGTTTGATTTTGATCTTTGGCAAGCCTACACTGAGCGCCCCGTAGATTGTTCCATCCTTTTGAACTAGTAGGGGGCCCGCCGCATGTCCTTGATTAGCCAGTGATAACCGGGAAGCTGACTGCGTGGAAAGTATTCAAAGTCATAGCCAGTCTTCTCGAAAAAGGCCCCTTCCACCAGAAACAAATCATGTTTCTTCTCATTCTCAGCCCACTGGGTATTGTTCAATGCAAGACTCGGTAGATACGTCGTGGTAGCCGGATCATTATGTGTTGCAATGAGTTTAAAGCTAAGCACAGGCGGATACAACGATTCTTCCATGTACGTCGGGAGCGGGTTGTGAAGAATGCTGTCCAGTGGCGACATATTATACATGGACGTTGCACTCAGAATTTTCTCCAGTGGCTCTCGTGTTCCATACACCCAGGTTGTATAACGGGATTCTGGAAAACGTCCCAGCATGTCGAACACTTCTTTGATGTGTTTGCTGGTGAGTACACCTTCGGCCATAACGATGGCTGTAACATGCCCCCAGGCCATGTGTAATTGAGCCGTAAGAAACAGTTCGTTGAGCGCTAGACTCATGGTTTTCCCTTCGGCATGTCCGACCCAAACAGGCGGTGTATCTGCACTTTTGGTTGAACTTTCACTTTTGGCGACACTGGCAAAATCCAGCGTTTGTACATACAGGTGATACATGCCGTCCTTATAATCAATCCCAAAGGCTTTGGCGTAGTCTACCTGTTGAATCTCAAAGGCACTCCAGCATCCGCTTGTCATCACGCACATCGATAGGCTTAACAGACCCAGCAAACATCGCTGTAACAAGTGTTTCATCGTCCGTTTCCTTTCTTACGCGGTTCTTGAGTCTCAAGATAGACGGGTCTTCGTTTACCTAACCCCTTTGGCAGTTTGAATAATGAAGCTATCGCTTGTTTGAAATGAAGCGGTGTTAACGGCGTGAGATAGGGAATGCCAAATGATTTGAGATCAGTCAGGTAGATGAGGAACAGAATCAACGACAGGATGAACCCATAGATGCCGAGGGATGCCCCCAAGACAAAACAAAGGAACCGCAGGATCAGCACAGAACTGGTCATGACCTGATTCACAATGGTTGCTCCAGCTACGACGGTAACTGCGATAATGACAATCATGAGGGGAGAGACCATGCCGGCTCGAATGGCGGAATCTCCGATAATCAGACCTCCAACGACCGTTAATGTCTGGCCGATGGCACTTGGTAAACGTACCCCCGCCTCTCGGAACAGCTCCATTAGCAGCATAATGAGAAACATCTCCACTCCCGATTCCATTGGAAGTCCCATGCGTCCAACCGATATCGTCGCGACTAGAGGAAAGGGATCTGATCCATATGAAAGGATGTCAGCGCAATATAAAAGCCAGGCAGGAATACGGTGATCATCAGGCCAAGAAAGCGCAGCATCCGTCCTACGTTCACAGGCAAGAAGGGAAAGCTGGCATCCTCCGGTGATTTGAGCAAAAGAAACAGATTGACTGGCCCAATAATGGCGCTGGGATTGCCGTCTACAATGAGGATAAAACGTCCGTTCAGGAGACATTCTGCAGCAAAGTCAGGCCTGCCCGTATAATGGGTGACGGGAAACAAAGTAATCTTCGAAGGAGACAGCAATTCTTCCAGTTCATTGGCGGTCAAGATGCGTTCCGTCTCAATCTTACGCAACCGATCCTGAACGTCTTCGATCAGCTCCGGATTGGCGATATTCTTGATATACATCAATGCCACCTTGGTTGCAGAACGTGTACCGATCAGTTCGATATTACAGGCCAGTTGGTTCGTACGCAGACGGGTGCGTATCAAGGCAACATTGACGGCAAGTGGTTCGATGAACCCATCTCTTGCCCCACGAATCGAAACTTCGGTGGTTGATTCCTCCGGTGTTCGAGTAGGGATGTTAGATATATCAATACTCCACATGGTTTGCAGGGAAGGAATACAGATCAACATATGGCCTTCAAAAACACGGAGAGACATCAGTTCAGTTCCAAATGCCGGATCTTGCAGATCCATTCGGGTCCAATCCAGGCTGATGCACTTTTCAATGTCGGATGTACGGATAAAGTGTGTATTTTCATATGTTCGTTTGAGTTCCGGGAGAATAATATCGTAGATCGCTTCACTATCTACCATACCGCTGCAATAGGTCATAAGGAGTTGCATCGGAGGTTCTCCGATCATATGACTATTGATGATGACATCGTCAGATCCGGCAAAAAAGGTATTCAGGTTATGCTCGTTCATTCGGAACGGTTCAACGTCAGGATTATTCTTGGGCTGGGTTGAGATCGGCATGATCGGGAGCCTCCTTGTCCTTTTTATGGATTAATGCGGCAATGGTCAATATTACGGTAACGATGGATACATAAGCGAGCATGACCGGGAACTGAATATGATCCACGTAATAGTCGACGTAATCAATGCGCCACCATTGCATCGCCATGAAGCTCATGATGACGGTAATGGTAAGGATGGCGATATATCGTTTCTTCGGTCTGCGGAAATTCAGCAGATCCACGATGAGATACATGGATATGGCCACCCTTGCAAAGGAACCACTAAGCCACTGATAGATGGACAGAAAATCAACGTGTTGCAACAGTTTACCTATATTCACAAGTTTCCATTGCTCATAGGGACTGTTTCGTTGTTTGGCTGCTTCTTCGGGACCAAATTCCACGATGGCTCCGATCGTGGGACCGATCGCCATACTGAGCATAAACACGCCAAGGATCAGAACATGCCACCAACGAATTTTGCCTTTGACTTCATGTTGGAATAACATAAGAATCCAAATTTCCATAAGCCCGGCAAGAGAGTAGATCATGCCCCGCCACACGGGACCCATGCCGTTCTCCATAATCGGGAACAATAGACTGTAGTCTTTGTATTTCATATTGGCGGACATTACAAAATAACCAAGCAAAATGACAAAGGGCAGCAGCAGACTGGAAGTCATCGCAATGGAGCGTATGCCTTTAGCCGCTGCCCACGCAGCAACCAGTGCTCCGCCACCTGCCAGAACATAAGGAGGTGTGAATTGAAGATACGTGGATACGGTCCAGTTGGTTGTCTCATACAGCGTATGCGTGCCAAGCGTGAACAGTAGAATGGAAGCGGAGATCCGGAAGATCCAGGAAGGGACCGCCCCGAATTCTCGCGTAATCCAATCTGTTAATCGTTGTCCACGTACTCGCCGAATGATGATATACATCATACATAGGAACAACATGAACAATGGAGCGGCGGCTACAACAGACAACCATCCATCTCTGCCGCCCGCTTCGAGAATTGCTGGAATGGACAAGACATGGCAGACTAGTCCGGCACTTAATAAAATGATGGAAAAGGACAACCAAATGGTAATTTGACCTTTTTCACGACTCATGGGAATCCTCCTTTCCAATGAAGGAAGTTTCCGTTAGGTTGTACAGCATACAGGAAGTTGATTCCTTTTTCAGTTTTTTTGAATCAAAAAACTCAACAAAGTAGCAAACGGACAATTATTGTCTGCCATATCTGGCGTGTATGTCTTCATACTGTTCATTGGCTCTGTAGAACAGACATATATTTCCTAACCGATTTCTGCAAAAAATGTCCCTACTGTGCCTGTCATCCAAGGTATACGGTTAAAGTACATCGCAGACAAGAGGAGGACGATGCGAATGAACTGGTGGTCTTCGAACCAGCTTCGCCTGATTCAGAACAATCTCCGTGAGATCGATGCGGGGATGAATGTGGACCTGTTGATGAAAGAACTTCAGGAGTTTCAAGCCAATGTGTTGATGATGAATGCGGGAGGCATCTTTGCCTTCTATCCTTCCACATTGGAGCACCAATACGTCACACCTTATCTTCATGCGGATGTGCTACAGGAAGCCGTCACTAAGGCGCATGAGCTGGATATGAAGTTTGTCGCCCGTTTTGATTTCAGCAAAGCCCATGAATCGCTTTTTGAAGCACATCCGGAATGGTTTTATCGTGATCGTGAAGGACAAGAAGTGAATTATTATGGCATTGTGCATACGTGTCTGAACAGTGCGTATCAGCAGGAAAAATCGCTCGAAACCATCACGGAAGTCTTGGAGAAGTATCCGGTGGACGGCATTTTCTTCAATATGTTTGGTTATCAGCACTGGGATTACAGTGGTAACTATTATGGTCCTTGTTACTGTGACAATTGTCAGCGTCGTTTCAAAGAGATCTGCGGGAGTGAGCTACTGGACTATACAGGCCCTGAGCATGAGCTGCATGCAGCGTATCTTCAGTTTCAGGAGGTCACTTCCAGAGAGATTCTGAGCAAAATTCATGACTTGGTTAAATCCCGCTGGCCTCATGTGGCAATCAGCACCTACCATCCTCACCAGGTCGATATCATTCGCAAGGAATCCAACACATCACTTACCCGTGCCTTACCTTTATGGCAGTACTCTGCTTCTGAAAATGTAGCTTCTGTCGTACAGAGTTGGGATAACAAGCTGATCAGCAATTGCAGCATCAATGCCATCGACCTGACCTACCGGTTCACAGGTGTTTCTCCGTATGAGACTGAAGTGCGGTTACTTCAGAATATCGCGAACGGATCAGGGCTGGACTTCTGTGTCATTGGGGCATTTGAGGGATATCCGGATCGAAGGAACTTTCCCGTGGCACAGCGTATCTTCCGCTATCATGCAGACCATGAACATATCTATGGGCATCTTGCTTCCATGGCAGAAGTGATTTTGATCAAACCGTCCGCGGCTGGGGCGGGAAGGGAATATCTAGGATTGTTCAAAATGTTAAAAGAAGCCCACATACTGTTTGATGTCATCGTGGAAGAACGGATTGCAGCCATGGCGCATAAACTCGCCGCAGTGAAAGTAGTCATCTTGCCCGGGATGCAACGTCCTGAACAACTAACATTAGAAGCATTAAAAGAAGTGCAAAGTCAGGAGTAGCGCTGCTTGCTACAGGCAATGCCTTCAAGAATGATGCGGAATGTTTGCAGGAATGGTTTGGGGTTGTCCACTCAGGGGATGTAGATATGCTGCCTGCCGCCTACTTGCATGTAGGTGACAACGATCTCTTTCCCAGTCTGAAGGATCGGGATTGGATTACGGTCAGCGGCGGTTTTTCGCGGATGCAGTTCAATCCATCGCATACGGAGCGATATATGCCTTTTATCGAACCAGCCTCTTTTGGTCCACCGGAGCGGGCCTATGGTCATCAGATGGGAGAGAGTTACGGATTGGGGATCACCCAATATGTTGATCGTGGGGCAGGCATCTATTACGGTTGGAATCCAGGTGCGTTGTATTACAAACACGGTTTCGAAGATCACAAACATGCAGTGAAGGATATACTCGATCGGTTCATTGGAGAACGCTCATTGAGAACAGACCTTCCAGCCAGTGTAGAGCTGTTCCTGAACCAAATGGAAGATGGCAACCTGTTGGTTCAGCTATTGAACTTGTCCGGTTTCAATGGCACGACATATATGGAAGCGTTACCGTTATATGACCTTGCAATTGAACTTAACAACATCGGCACATCCATACATGCGTACTCCCTGTGTTCGTCCAAAGCTGTTCCCATCAAGAGAGAGGCAAGTGTAACAAGGATTAGCCTCCCTATGTTGGCACGGTATGAGGCCATTGTAATTGGCATGGATCATGCCTCGAAGAGAGAGGTGATGTAGCCGATGAACACCCAGTTAAAGACAATAAGCCGCTCAAGTGGCAAGTTGGAATCCGGCAGTCTGCTATCGCGCATGTACAAACACCGGATGATTTATTTACTCATTTTGCCGGGGCTGTTGTACTTCTTATTATTCAAAGTTGTTCCCCTCTGGGGACTGCTTCTCGCCTTTCAGGATTACAATCCATTCCTTGGATTTACGAGCAGTGAATGGGTGGGATTTAAGCATTTCAATGAACTGTTTGGCAGTTCCAACTTCTATATCATGCTGCGCAATACACTCGCCATCAATCTGATCGCGCTGGTGTTCCATTTCCCACTGCCGATCCTGATGGCACTGATGCTGAATGAAATCCGGCATGAGACGTTCAAACGCATCAATCAATCCATTGTATATTTACCGCATTTTCTGTCATGGGTTGTTGTTGCAAGCATGACGTTTTTCCTGCTCTCCACCGACGTTGGCATTGTGAACAAACTGATTGCGCAGAGTGGGAAAGACACGATTTCGTTTTTATCCGAACCGAATTATTTTTGGGGTTTACTTACCGCCCAAAGCATGTGGAAGGAAGCCGGTTGGGGGACAATCATTTTCCTTGCTGCGATGGCGGGGGTCGATCCTCAGCGTTACGAAGCAGCGGTTGTGGATGGGGCCGGACGTTTCCGGCAGATCTGGCATATTACCTTGCCAGCCATTCGGCCAACAATTATCATTTTGCTCATTCTACGCCTTGGGAGCATGGCGGATACCGGTTTTGAACAGATCCTGCTGATGATGAACCCCTTGGTGCGCTCGGTAGGGGAGGTATTCGATACGTATTCCTACACGTACGGCATTTTGCATGGCAAGATCAGCATCGGAGTTACCGTAGGACTGTTCAAAGGTCTGGTCGGATTGTTCCTGATTGTGGCTGCCAACAAAATTGTGAAAAGACTTGGACACGAGGGAATCTATTAACCCGGAGGGTCGTTGTTCTTTTTGGACAGGAGGATAAGAAATGAGCTTTGTTGTGCAGAAAAAAGGTCTGACACTCTTTGACTGGATCAATTACAGCCTGGTTGCCTTGATCTCGCTAGCCTGCATTTTCCCGTTTCTGTACGTGTTCAGCGTATCGTTTACCGATCCGAAAGTGTATGTGCCGCTGAAGTTTTATCTTTTTCCGGAAAAATGGTCGCTGGAGTCGTATCGTTACATTTTATCAACGAATAGCTTCCTGAACGCTTTCAAAAGCACATTGTTTATTACGGTGGTTGGCACCATACTGAATATTATCGTATCCTTCACGATGGCCTATGGTTTAACGAAGAAGTCGTTGCCCGGTCATAAGTGGATCATGGGGCTGGTCATTTTCACCTTGGTGTTCAGTGCCGGCATTATTCCCAACTACTTGCTTGTTAAGGAATTGGGGCTGTTGAACTCATATTGGTCCATGATTCTGCCTGGACTGACGAATGCATGGAGCCTGATTGTGATTAAAAGCTTTCTCGAATCGCTGCCCTCCGAATTGGAGGATGCGGCACAGATTGACGGATGCAGTGACCTGACGGCCTTCATCCGCATCATAATCCCGTTATCGATGCCAGCCATCGCGACGTTTACGCTGTTCTTCGCAGTGGGACACTGGAACGCCTATTTCAATGCACTCATCTATCTATCCGATTCTAGCAAATGGACGCTTCAGTTACTCATCAAAACTCTTGTAATCGATTCGAATTCGGTCGCCGTGGCTCAGGCGGGAGCCAGTGACGAAAGTGTTGTGCCGCAGGAGACGATTCGAATGGCTTCCATTGTACTGGCGATGGTACCGATCCTGATCGTATATCCATTTTTACAGAAGCACTTTGCCAAAGGGGTCATGATTGGTTCGGTCAAAGGGTGACGGTTACAAAGTGAATAAACAAAATGTTTATCAATAAATATGCAAACGCTTACTAAAAGGTTTTAGGGGAGGAAATAACAATGCAAACGCTCAATAAACGATGGACGACTTGGCTCTGCATTCTTTTGACCGTTTCCATGCTTGCCGGGTGCAGTGGATCGGGAGAAGCCACTAATCCAGGTATAGGGGAATCTGGGGGAGATGAGACGCTGAATATCAAGATGTTTGCAGGCTTATACAATGAGATTCCTGATATGGACAATGAATACTGGACCGAATGGGAGAAACGAACGAATGCCAAGTTGGATATCGAATGGGTACCCTCTGGAGATCTGGATACGAAGCTGGATCTGCTGCTCGCGTCGGGTGACCTGCCCGAAGTGGTAGCCTACCAGAATCAGATTCGTCCAACTCTGATTACTGCCATTCAAAATGGTGCGTTCTGGGATTTGACGCCGTTCCTTGGAGATCTCAGCGAATATCCGAATCTGAAGGAGAATCTTGCACCCGATGCCCTGAAGTATCTGACAGTCGATGGAGGAATCTATGCGGTGCCGCGTTCCCGCTCTCGTATTGATGGAGGGCTGAAGATTCGGGAGGACTGGCTGAAGAAGCTGAACCTGCCGATTCCCAAGACATTCGAAGAGTATAGGGAAGTCTTGAAAAAGATTGTAGATAGTGACATGGATGGCAACGGGAATAAGGATACCGTCGGCTTATTGTTCATCAACAATCCACCAGCAATGTTCCAGGCGGGATTCGGAGCTTATAATCCCACCTACGATAATGACGGCGGGTTGATGAGCCCCGGCTTAACATCTCAGTATATCGAGATGATTGAGTGGTTCCGTGAATTGTATGCGGATGGATTGTTATCGAAAGAGTATGCCGTCATGAAAGAAAGCCAGGCTGAGGAACTCTTCAAGACCAATCGGGCCGCTTCCTATGGACGTCCAATCTGGTGGGATCACGAATGGGAGCAGGCCATGAAGAAATCCGGCCAACCGGATGCGAAGATTCTGAATCTGTCCCTGACAGGTCCTCATGGAGATGCGGCAGTCGGGCTGGAAACCGGCGTAGCTGGTGGATTTTATATTTCGAAAAAGGTGCCGGAAGAAAAGGTGAAGCAGCTTCTGAAGTATTTTGACATGACGGCTTCTCAGGAGATGACAGATTTCTCTTACTATGGAATTGAAGGTGTTCATTATACGGAACAGGACGGTCAGAAGGTTCTGACGGAACAGGGAGTTAAGGAAGTGAATACGACCAGCAAAGGGGCGGGAGTGCTCGCTTACGCCAAATGGGGCAAGGTGATCAGTGCTTCTGGTGACAAGGCTTATAATGATGCCAAAATCAAGGAAGTCGAGAACTTTGATGAGATAGGCAAGATTGATTTCTATCGAGTCATCACTTCAGAAGCATGGAGAGAAACGTGGCCTAAATACGCAGACGAATACAGTTCCATGCTAACCCGGACGATTGTCGGTCAAACCAGTGTGGAACAACTCAGAGCCTATGTAGATAAATTGAATAATCAGCCTGACATCAAGCAGGCGTACCAGGAAATGGCCAAAGCGTACGATCAATTCAATCAACCTACAATAACGGAATAGAGGAGAAACGATGAAGAGCCCAATAACCGAGCAGGAACATCGTCCATGGTGGCAGCAGCCGCTAAGCATCATCCAGCCCAATATGCAGGTCAAGGATACGGCAAAGATTAATCCCGAAAAGCTTGCGGATCAGATCATGGAGATGGGCGCCAATGCGATGGTGTTCAATACCGGTGGGATCTATGCCTGGTATTCATCCCAAGTGAATTTTCATGTGCATAATGGCTATTTGTCCCGAGACAGTGATCTGCTGGGGAGTTGATCGACAGTTGTCATCAGCGGGGAATTCGATTTATCGCCCGCTTTGATTTCAGCAAGGCAGAGGACTCCGTCTATCTGCAGCGGCCCCAATGGTTTGCACGTAAGGAAGGAGGGCAACCGGATATTATTGGGGCTACACGCCCGGGTCATTGGCCGCTTCTCATGTCGACCTGCATTAACGGGGGTTATCGGAACGAGGAATTGGCTGTTCCAGTCATTCGGGAGGCGCTGGAACGTTATGAGATCGACGGTGTTTTCTTTAACGCCCCCGGATATGTCTTCTGCCAATGCTCCAAATGTCAGGAGAAATATAGAGGTCTATATGGTGCGGATCTGCCTGGAACGTCTGCCGAGCTCGAGCCCGATTTTGCTGCACGTTGCTTCGATGATAATCTGGGACGGATGTATCAGGAGATTAAGACTGTCCGACCTGAAGTACCAATGATTCTGTACTATAATCTGCACCGGGATCATCTGGAGAAGAGGGTTTCCATTACGGATATGCTCTGCACGGAGCCACAGGATGTCCTGTCACTGGGACATACACGTATACCGGAATTTTGGCAGCCGGCGCTTAGTATCAAAGTGGGGCGCTCCGTTCCTGGACGTCCAGATCCCTTCGGCATCATTCATTCCTGTCCGGGGATGGACTGGCGCCACACGGGGCTTCCACCAGCCGAGTACCGGTTCTGGCTCTCGCAGATCCCGGCCAATGGAGGCCAACTCTGGCACTCCCTGACCGGAATTCCGGATACAATTACGGATAAGCGAATCTTGCGTACGGTGAGGGAAGTCAACACGGATGCGGCAAAACTTGCTTCATATATGGACGGTGCACGGCCGGTATGTCAGGTAGCATTACTGTGGAATGCAGACCGTTCTGCAGAAGGTCTGGCTGAAGCGCTGATTCATAAGCAAATTCCGTTTGATGTGATTCTGCCGGAACAGTTGGCAAGCGTGGATCTGCAGCGGTACCAGGTCATTCTTTTGCCTGAAGGATGCACGTATCCGCCTAATTTTGCAAAAACGTTACATGAATATGTGAGTCAAGGAGGCAGTGTGTTTGCAGAAGGGCAGTTGCCCGTGGAAGAAAAGCAGAGCAAGTCCCTTATGGCTGATCTGTTCGGTATTACCGGGGAAATGCAGGAGAGTGAGTATTTATTCGCTTCTTATTTGCGCTTCGAATCTTCGGCACTTGTAGGCATAGACACACCTAAGGGCACGAACCCATTGCAGCGTGAATTGGAAGAGACCGAACTTATCCCCCATCGCGGCAAGGTAATGTACTGCCAACCGATCGATACAGACGTACAGGTATTGGCAACATTGGTGCCTCCATTTTCTCCTTTGGAAAGTGTCGGCGCACCTCCTGAACGTGCTTCACTGGCTGTGAAGCAGACGGATCTGCCGCTGGCACTGCTTCGTACACTTGGAGGGGGAAGGCGTGTTATTTACCTTTTTCGCTTAGCAGTCTAATCCAGGAATTTAAGCTGGAGGAACATTTCAGACTCTTTGCTAACGCCGTAGACCTTCTGCTGGATGGAAAGGCAACGGTATCTGTGACAGCAATTCCGGGACTACAATTAACGGTTTTTCGCAAAGACGACGAGCTGCTTATTCATCTGGTCAACGGAGCAGGACGCAGACCATTGTCTTCCGTCCTTCCGCTCCACGATATTGAGATTACGGTGGGCTCTGGTGAGGGAGTCCTGCAGGAGAAGCGGAAGCCTTAATTACCGAAAATCTTCTGAAAACGCAATGGGTTGAAGGTGAATTGAAAATAAACGTTCCCCGACTTGATGTTTGGGAGTGTATCCGCATACCGCTCTTGATATAATGAACCCTAATAGTTGAGGGTAATGAGCATAAGGCAGCACACGGGGGTGAATCCATGAGACGTATCATGCATACCGTCCAATCCATATTGGATCGCTGGTTCGCAACGAATGGGTATTTGAAAAGGCTGATCTGGCTGGGCTGCATGTCGGTGGTCATTCCGGTGGTGCTTGCCGGAAGTGCTTATTATCATTTTTCTATGATCAAGTTGACCGGTCAGTTTCAGGATAACAACATGGCCTCTCTTAATTTGCTCAAAGACCGGGTCGAGAACATTCTGTCCAATATTGAGCATGAATCGATGCAGCTCGCCAGTGGTCCCTTGATGCGTAATGCACTGGGGAATGCCAATTATGAGAGCGATTACTTTCTGCATCTGGATCTGCTGGAGTTGTTTCAACTTCACAAAAACACCAATAATCTTATTGAAGAAATGATCTATTTTGACGGCAAAACGGATATGGTTTTATCCCATTATTATGGATTGGTCCCGTTGGTAGATTACCGAGAGAAGCAGGATATGAAGGTCGCGCTTGAAGGAAGCCAAGGGGCAGGATGGATGTATCTGCCAGGGTCCGGAGAGGCGGGTTATATCTCCTATGTCAGACAACTGCCGATCATGGGTCAGGGGCCACCCAGTGGGGTGATCATTCTGCAGATGAAAGAACAGGCATTGCGAAGTCTGCTACGAAGTTATTCCGTTAGTCTGGAAGATCAGTCCCTGGCGATCTTGAATTCAGATCAACGAATTATTTTGCATACAGACGGACCCCAGGCGATTGGTACAGCGGCGTCTGATGATGCCATATTACAGCAGATTGCGTATCTGGAGGAGGGAAAGGTCAGGGCATGACGTACTAAAGGGAGAGCAGGGTAACGAACTTGTGGCTTATGTGGGGGCATCAATGGGAAGAACCTATGTGTCCCAGTTGCCGGAGCGGGAGATGATTGCCCAGTTGAACTGGATTCGCGTATTAATCCTGATCTGTGTGTCGATCTTTGTGTTCGTTGGATTACTGCTTACCTGGTTCAGCTCACGGCTGGCCTATAATCCAATTCAACAGTTGCTGCGTTACGGAGAACATCTGCGCAGAAATGGGCAGGAGTCAACTCCCCAAGGGAACGAAATTGAATATATCAGGTCTTCACTTAGTTATCTCAACGACCAGACGGAGAAGCTTAATCGTTATATTGAGGGCATACAACCTGATTTGCGTGATCGTTTCTTTCAGAAGCTCTTGCAATTCAGCGGTTCATGGAGAGGCACTCCGTTTGCTGAGGAATGCGCCAGACATGATGTTTCAACCGAAGGACAGTACATTGTGCTGGTGGTGAAAGTAGAGAATCTGGTGAAGAAGAAACGTTTTTTACCAAGTGAAGGTCCTGTCATTGTTTTCGCTTTGAAAAATGTAATGGATGAACTGCTCAGTCAGAATGATGATCTTAAAGGATACGTGGTGGATAAAAATGATAGTGACTCGGTAGCGATATTACACTTTGATGCAGAGATGTCTTCTGTTGATATAAGGCAGAGGGTATGTCGCTATGCAGAGGATATTCATGATGCTCTGAATCAGTACCTCTCCTTCTCTGCTACGGTTGGTGTGGGCCGTTCAGTTCAACTTGAAACTGTAGCAGAGTCGTTCAGGGAAGCACAGCTTGCGCTGCAATACCGATTGTTTGACGATGCGGAGAATGTCCTGTTTTACGAAGATATTGTAGCGATCGAGCGAAATCCGGTGTTTATGTATCCACGAGAGATGGAGACGGAGATGATGGAGTCATTATGGAATGGCACCCTTTCCGAAGCTGAAGATGTACTTCACAGGTTTTCCAAAAGGGTCCGTGGTTCCGAATCGTATACAATCATGATCCAGGGCTACCACATGCTGTTGTCGGCCATTATTCAATATATGGAAACCAAAGGGCCAGGCATGCTTGAACGTCTTGGTGGCAACTTGTTCGATCAGTTGCAGGAAAATCAGACGTCACGAGAGATGCATGATTGGTTTATTGGTGTGTTGTTTCCACTATGCATAGAGATCAGTCAAGACCTCCGTACACATTCATCCCGTCATATTGTGCAGCGTGTATGCGAGCACCTTAACTTTCAACCTGAAGGTGTCCAATCCCTCTCGGATTGTGCGGAACTCGTGAACGTCAGCCCCTCCTATCTGAGCAGGCTTTTCAAGAAGGAGATGGGAGTATCCTTTATCGAATATCTGATGAATATGAAAGTGCAAAAAGCAAAGCAACTGCTAAAGGACACCGATTGTACCATTACAGAAATTGCTGAAAAGGTAGGCTATTCTGAACGTAATTTGAACCGTGCGTTTCAACGTTTCGTTCATATGTCCCCGAACCAATACCGCATGTCGGTTCGCTAGATTTGGAGACAAAAGATAGACGGCGGGGTACGAAAGCTTTAACATACAGATATAGCTATCGATCTCAGAACAAGCACCCCACAAAACTTAGAGAAATAGGGAGGAAACCTACGATGACAATAACGACTAAGGTACCTGGAGAGACTAAGGTTGGCTTTATTGGTACAGGCGTGATGGGTAAAAGCATGGCTGGGCACATCCAGAGAGCAGGGTATCCGCTGCATGTGTACACGCGAACTGCTGCCAAAGCGGAAGCGTTGGTTAAAGAGGGTGCCGTATGGCATGACACTCCAGGCAAACTGGCTGCCGCGTGTGATGTCATCATCACGATGGTGGGGTATCCGAAGGATGTGGAGGAGATTTATCTCGGTGAGGATGGGCTTGTAGCCAATGCGAAACCGGGTTCATATCTGATTGATATGACAACATCCAGTCCGTTACTGGCTGCACGAATCTTTGAAGCTGCGGAAGCCAAAGGACTGCATGCACTGGACGCACCTGTGTCGGGCGGTGATATCGGAGCGCAGAACGCGAAGCTGTCCATTATGGTTGGTGGTAGTTCGGAGGCCTTTGAAGCCGTGCGTCCGCTGTTTGAGCAGATGGGCAGCAACATTGTGCTGCAAGGCAAGGCGGGAGCCGGACAGCATACCAAAATGTGCAACCAAATTGCCATTGCCTCTGGCATGATGGGCGTATGCGAAGCACTAGCCTATGCCAAGACGTCTGGTCTGGACGCGGAGACCGTGCTGAAGAGCATTGCTACCGGTGCAGCCGGAAGCTGGTCACTCAGCAATCTCGGTCCGCGCATGATCGCAGGCGATTATGAGCCTGGATTCTATGTGAAACATTTTATCAAAGACATGGGAATTGCACTGGAGTCTGCAAAAGCGATGGGCATGAAAACACCTGGGTTGGCTCTGGCCGAATCTCTGTATCAGGAAATAGCGAATAATGGTCTGGAAGAGAAGGGTACACAGGTGCTCTACACCTATTATCTTCAGGCTTAACATCCAAGAGAACAGCAGCGTATTCTTTTTCTATTCAGGAAAGGGTTGCGCTGCTTTTTTCAATTTTGCGGTTTGTTTATGCGTCTAAAGTCACGGAATTGGTTAAATGTTCATATGTACTTTGCGTTTTAGAGAGATTTTGATCGTTTTCCCTTTATTTTTACCCCGCTTTATCCGACATAAGTAATAGAAGTTTACATAATGAATGTGTCAAAGGATGTTATTCCTCCTGTAATGGTCACCCGTAACCCACACTATAATAGAACGGAGCTTGCCCATGTTCAAGAAAATCCTGTCTCTGTTCAAGACACAACCAGAGCTTGCGAACCAGATTACAGCCTCCGCTTCAGCGTTACCATCGACGACAGCCATTCCCCCGCGTATGGTCCGTAGTAAGCGCAAGAAAAAAGCGGAAGGGGATTGGACACGTCAGCCGGAGGAGCCTAGTACAGCAGATCAGCTGATTGGTCTTCCAAGTCAATATAAAGTGCTGAACGACCTGCTCGTTACCAATCCAAAGTCACGCTCCGGTTATTCGCAGATTGATCATGTCGTGATCGGCCCTCGGGCAATCTTTGTGATCGAAACCCGAAATCTGACGACAGGTGAGATTCGCGGCGGACGAAGAGAGGCTAATTGGTCGGTCAGCAGCAGTCGGGTCAAAATGTACAATCCACTCATGCAGCATCGTGCCCATGTGGAAGCTATCCATGCACACCTCGGAGACTACAAAAGAGTACGCCTCGTCTCCATGGTGACCTTTACCAACCGTTGCCGCATCAGTGTTGATCCTGCTGTGAGGTATGTGAATTCGGATGAACTGATCATCTACGATCATGAATTGGTGGAAACGATTCAGCGCAAGACGGAACGACTTGAGACTGAGGTTCCCGAAACCGTATTTCAAGAGAAGGATATCCAGGCGATCTACGCTCTGTTATCATCGGTCAATTCCACCGATCCTCAGATTCGGTCAGAGCATATGGAGAAGGCTAAAGGTATCAAATAATTACGCTTCACGAACACTGTTGTCCATACGGGCGGCAGTGTTTTTGTGTTGCGGTGGTAGTTAATGTGCGAGTAGTAAAAGGCTTTAGACACAGGTATATCGTCGTATACAACCGATGTTTAACTTATGATAGAATGTAGACCATGTCCAATTGTGTGAATCAAGCATGTTATATGAAAGGATATTTTTGTAAGTAAGTGTTCAAGTCTTGGAGCAGAGGTTAATGGTTCTCAGGAATATACATACGATAGGGGAAGATTATACGATGAAATGGAATTATACGATAAAGACGTTCACAGTTATGCTCGGTTTGGCAGCGATTCTGACAGCTTGTGGTGGCGGAGCGAAAGAGACGTCATCGCCGGAGTCTGCTTCCGGTACAGAAGTTGCTTCGTCAGAGACAAGTAGCTCAAATGCGACCGTAACGGAAACCGCAGCAACCGGTTCGAATGGGAGTGAGGAGACAGGTTCAACTACAGAAGAATCTTCTTCAGCCGACGACGGCAAGATTGGAAAGGACTCCACATTGGAAGAGTTGAAGCAGCAGTATGCCGATAAGCTCGGTTATATCCGTATCCCGCTTACGGATCATCCAGTGCGTCGGGTCAGTGAGGCGGGTTCCAAAAATATTAATGTAGCCAATTATAGCGATGCCGTTGTGGACATGAATGCAGAGGTTCCAATTCATTCCGATTCGCAGCGGTTAATTGATGATGCTTTTCCTTTTTTACGACCGTACAAGCACCAGATGAATCTTATATAACTTGGGAAGAAGCAACCAATCTGGAGCGTGCCATGGTGAAAACACTGTTTATCGCCCGTGAAGGTCTGCTGATCACCGAAGATGCGATGAAAAATAAGGATTATAGCAGTACATCGTTCCAGGATTCCAAGGATTTCTTCAGGGTGACAGCGAAATTTGAATCCATGGCACCTGTTGCACAACATCCGCGTGACATCACGTTGAGTACGCTATACGACAAGGCCCGCACGTCGTGGGGCAAGCTTGCTGCGATGGACCCGGAGCAGGATGAAGCGGCGTTTGCCGAGATGTATAAGACGACGAGAACCGATGCCAATAATGCCATGGGGTTGCTTAATGTTCTGTTGTCTACGAATGAGGAAGAACGGATCAAAGAGATTTACGGGGAATAAAAATGCCGTGATTCAGAGTTAATCTGGATCATCCCGGTAACATGTCTGGATCACATGCCTTCAAACTCTGACTACCGATTGAAGCGGGGTCAGGGTTTTTCTGGTTTTTTCCAATAGGTGTATGATATGTTTTTAGGTGTAAGACATGTACGGAATATAGGTGAGGTGTGTGAAAGATGTGGTGGATGAACTTTTGTAAACGCTTTAAATTCAAAACGAAGCTAATCTTGTTTTTATCTACCGCAACGGTCTTAATCTCCGGAATCACAGGATTGATCACCTATCGCATTCATATCGACCTGTTCAATGAAGAGGTCAGTCGCCAGTATAGTCTTACCGCAGAGCAGATTCTTGCACGTCTGGATTCCAGGGTACACGACATGTATAAAGTCACCGATTATATCACACTGAATCCCTCCGTAAAAAATGCCATCAAAGCACAGACCTCCGGCATCTCGTCCTATGATCAGATGAAGCTAGAAGATGAACTGGATGATCAGTTGTATCAGGTAAGGCTGGATGCACCGGAGATCATGGGGCTCCGCATATATGACCTGAAGGAAAACATATTTAATCTCGGCGCCTTTGCTGGCTCATTTCAACAGATGGATCCTTCCTATCTGGCAGAGATGGTTCATAGACTGGAAGGAACGGGCGGCGAATATGGTTGGAATCGTTTGGGGCCGGATGCCTTCTTGCAGGAGGAACAATCCAATTGGATTCTGGCGGGACGATTAATGCGGTCTGTTGATCTGGAGACCTATGGCGTAATGCTAATACTGTTTAACACCTCGTTGTTCGAATCGTATCTCAAAGATCTGCGACTGAACGAGGAAGTTGCTGTCTACTTGTTTGACGCAGATGGTGAGCTTCTTTATGCATTTCATAATCAGGATGCGGATCCACCACCACTTACCGAGCTAAGCCTAGGGGCGACTGAGATCAGGGACGAGCAGGGAACAACCCAATTGTATACGAAGCAAACGTCAGACAAAGCGGGCTTCACCCTGGTCAGCAAGGTCTCACTCGCTCAGATTCAGAACAAGGGAAAGATCATTGTAAAAGTTGCTGTGTTCTCTGCGGTAGCCAGCATATTATGCTCCTGGTTCATCATTACGGTAATTAGCGGCAGACTGTTGCGTCCACTTGCGAGTCTAGTCAACGCGATGAAAAGAGTGCGTGATGGACAGTTCGATACACGGGTACGGATCGAGACACGGGATGAGCTCGGTTTCATCGGTGAACGATTCAATGCAATGGCTTCCCGGATTGATACGCTTATACATGAAGTGTACGAGCGGGAACTCAGTGAAAAAGAAGCTGAACTCAAAGCTATTCAGGCCCAGCTGAATCCCCATTTTCTGTATAACACCTTGAGCATGTTTTTCTGGAAGTTCTATATGCTTGGTGATGAGAAATCGGCTCGCCTGGTCACTGCCTTGTCCGAGATGCTGCAGTATACGCTGGAACCCGTGCAGCAACTGACGACCGTGCAGGATGAGATGAAGCAAATTGATCATTACCTGCAGATTCAGCAGGCCCGGTATCAGGAAGCTTTGTCGATTGAAATTGCCATTTCTGCTGAATTGCTTCGCTGTCAGGTGATCCGACTGTTGCTTCAGCCCATCGTGGAGAATGTTTTTGTTCATGCCTTCTCGGACAAAAGGAACAACCGCCATCTGGAGATTCGTGGCTCGCGGCAAAACGGGCATGAAGGAGAGCCGGATCTGCTCATCATTGAAATTTCAGATAACGGCTGCGGCATGCATGCATCGGTCATTGAACGCATTATGACGCCAGTGGCACATGCAGATGAGGAACGTCAGCACATTGGCATGCGGAGTGTACTTCGAAGAATTGAGTTGATACACGGTGAACCCTACGGTGTACAGATCGAGTCGACTGTGGGAGAGGGAACGCTAGTACGTCTTCGTTTGCCTTATCAGATCGGTGAGGACTCATGCCGGGAAATTCAGGTGACTGAGAGGAGTAGGTTCTGTTGAATGGACGTATGCTCGTAGTGGATGATGAAGCATTATTTCGTCAGGGTCTGATTCATCTGGTTCGTAATAACCCCTCGGGTGGGAGGTCGTTGGGGAAGCGGCCGATGGAGAAGAAGCGATACAGGCTGTACACAGCTGCACACCTGATCTGATCATTACGGACATCAACATGCCTGTGATGGATGGTCTAGATATGGCCGAACGCATACACGAGAGTGGACTGGACATTATGATTATCATTTTGACAGGATATCGTGAGTTCGAATATGCACAGCGTGCCATCCGGTATGGGGCAATTGAATTTTTGTTAAAGCCGTTCTCGCTTGATGAAGCATGTCAGGTGTTACAAAAGGCACATGAACGATATCGCCGAAAACAGTCCGACATTCGGATCAGGGAACAATACAGCCAGGTGGACCGTACCGAGAGACTGCGAGAGGAACTGACTTCGTTGCTGCTCCACCATCAATTCGGAGCGATAATGAATCGGATCGAGATGTTGCTAGAAGAAGCGTCCGGGATGAGCTTGTCACAAGGCAAAGCGGAGATTCATATGCTTATGAAGGTCATGATGGACTTACTGGTACAACAGCTTCAGCCTCAGGAATCCGGTGGTATGGACTCAACTGCCCCAGATCCACTGCTCTGGATTCATACCATACCTGAAGTCATCGCTTGGGCCAGATGCAAGAGCGAAGAGTGGGTGGATATGCTGATGCGGCTAACTCAGGAACAGCAGGATCATGTCGTTACACGAGTTATACAGTATATTGAAATGAACTATTCCAGCACATGCACTTTGCAGGCCGTGGCTGCCCATGTTCATGTGACACCCAACTACTTGAGCCATTTGTTCAAAAAAGAGACAGGACAAGGCTTTAGCCAATATGTCAGCAAGCGCCGAATTGATAAGGCGAAGCTGCTGCTGCATAGCACTCGGCAGAGTATGGCAGATATCGCGGAACTGACCGGGTTCGATAACTCCAGTTATTTTACAACCGTATTCAAACAGATGACGGGGGTATCGCCCCGCGAATATCGCAAGCAAGTAGCCAAGTGAAGTGCCCGGTAGCAATCCCTCTTGAACTGCTGCAGGGTCACAATTAAAGAGAAGCCTTCTCTTAATATCTGTTCGTTTCAAGGTCAACCCCACCATGTGGGGTTATTTTTGCGTAGAAAATTATAAAAGGATCGTTAAATAACAAATGTTTACGCTTACATTTTTATCTAAAATACAACTATGGTACATCAACAGCAGAGAGGAGTGATGGATGTGAAGGGGAACTGACCGCAGGTCCGCCGTCTGGATTACAACCGCCGGACAGTGAAATGAAGCATCGGATTCGGCAGCAGCGGCTTCGACGATTCAAGATGAATATTCCGTTAATCTTGATGTTTGTTCCGGTGATTATGTTCTACCTTACCTTTCGTTATGCACCCATCGGAGGGCTGGTCATGGCCTTCAAGGACTACAACTTCTATGATGGGCTGTGGAACAGTCCATGGGTGGGCTTTCAGCATTTTCAGACGCTGTTCAGTGATCCGCGCACGGTGGAGATTATTCGTAACACCTTGTTCCTCAGTCTGTTAAGCATCATTATCGGGTTTCCCATTCCGATCATTCTGGCCATTATGCTGAATGAAGTGCGAAACATGGCCTTTAAGCGAACGGTGCAGACAGTGGTCTATATGCCACACTTCTTTTCCTGGGTCATCATTGCGATGATGATCATGACGGTTTTCTCTTTGGAAAATGGGATCGTCAACCGCTGGGTCGAGGCCTGGACGGGAGCACCTTATCCGTTCATGTACAACAAGGGTTCGTGGGTAGCGGTATTTGTTGGCTCAGGGATCTGGAAGGACATGGGCTTCAATGCCATCATTTTTCTCGCGGCACTAACGACCATTGATCCGAGCCAATACGAGGCTGCACAGATGGATGGGGCCAGTAAAATGCGCCAGATCTGGCATGTCACCCTTCCGGGTATACGCTCCACCATTATTCTCCTGCTGATTCTTTCGATGGGGCGGGTGATGGAGGTCGGATTCGACCAGGTGTATATGCTTCAGAATTCCAATGTCAATGAGATAGCGGATGTAATCAGTACCTATATCTACCGCACCGGTCTTCAGGGAGCACAGTTCAGCCTGACAACAGCGATGGGATTGTTCGAATCACTGGTTGCATTTATCCTCATTTTTAGTGCAAATTATATCGCGCGTCGATTTAACGAAGGTTTGTGGTAGGGAGGAGAACAGCATGAGAAAAACCAAAGGAGAAAAAGTCTTTTATCTAATCAATTATGTATTGTTGTCATTGGTTGCCGTCAGCTGTATCCTGCCCTTACTGAACATTGTTGCCTTGTCATTTAGTGATGCGAGAGCGGTTGTTTCAGGTCAAGTGGGGTTATGGCCCGTCGATTTCACATGGTTCTCCTATCACAGCCTAATTACGGGAACGCCGATTCTGAATGCATTCTGGAACAGTGTGGAGATCACATTGATCGGTACAGGGCTCAGCATGGCGGTGACGATTATGGCGGCATATCCGCTGTCACGTAGACATTTTTATCACCGGCGCTTCTTTACGATGGCGATGGTGTTCACGATGATTTTTAACGGTGGACTCATCCCGACTTATTTGGTCGTGCAAAATCTCGGTCTTGTGAACAGTTACGGCGCCCTTTGGCTACCGGGCCTGGTGAGCACTTACAACATGCTGATTATGCGATCTTATTTTGAAAATCTGCCGGGGAAGTGGACGAGGCTGCGCGCATCGATGGTTGTGGTGAACTGGGGCTTTTGTTCCGAATCGTGTTGCCATTATCCAAACCTTTGCTGGCGACTATTGCTCTCTTTTACGGCGTGGGTTACTGGAATTCGTTCATGAGTGTGATGATTTATATCAATGATACGTCCAAATACAACATGACTGTGCTCGTCCAAAATATGATTATGTCCAATCTGAATGTACAGGATTTTACCGATCCAACGATGATATCGAATCTGACCCCGGAAGGCATCCGGGCAGCAGCTGTCATTGTGATGGTCATACCCATTTTGGCAGTGTATCCGTTCTTGCAGAAGTACTTCGTTAAAGGGGTCATGCTTGGATCAATTAAAGGTTAAAGCAGGCTGTGGGTTAACCCGCATGGGTTCATATTACAGGAGAGAAAGAGGGTCTTATCTATGGCGTTAACGATGAAGGCATGGATGAAGTCGGGTCTCGTTCTGGGCTTGATCGGTGGTTTGCTGGCGGGATGTACAGGAGGTAACGGTAGCGAACAGGCGGAAGGCGAAGGCAACAGGGGGAACATCACGTCAACGATCTATGATCGGGGCGCGGTCCCAAGCGGCATGGGTACGATCGAAGATAATATGTGGTCCAAGTGGATTAACGAGAATGGCCCGGCTAATGTAAAATATACAGCAGTTCCCCGCTGGGAATCCCAGTCGAAACTTAACGTATTATTCGCTTCTGGCAGTGCACCGGATATCATTTTTGAATTCGGTACGCCCATCCGCAACACACTGTTTAATCAAAAACAGCTGATGCCGTTGGATGAGTTGATCGAGAACTCGAGTGTGGAATACAAAGCCTTGATGGAGAAATATCCCCAGCTCAAGAAGGCCGGTATCAAAAGCGATGGTAAGCTCTATGAAGTGGGACGTATGAACGAGGTGTTTCCACTAACGAGCTTTTTCATACGGGAAGATTGGCTGGAAAAGTTGAATCTGGAGGTACCGACCAATGAGGAAGAGATGTTGGCGGTAGCCAAGGCCTTCACGGAGAATGATCCCGATGGAAACGGAGCTAATGATACATATGGCATCGGTGGATTTCAGTTCGGCGATACAGCGGGGCTGTTCCGCTATATGTACAACGCCAACTGGGTGAATGTGGAGGACGGAGAGATGGTGGTTGGTCCCAACAACATGAAAGAAGCCACGGCATTCAAACGTGCATTATATGAAGCAGGTGTGGTCGATAAGGACTTATTGACCGACAAGGACGGGGCCAAGGCGAAGCAGGATTTCCTGAATGGCAAAATCGGTATGTACGCGGCCATGACTTCGGATTATACCGGGTTTGCAGCGAAGGAACTGGATACACTGATGCAGAATGTTCCTGAGGCCAAATTAAAGGTCATCGCTCTGCCAACCACGTCCGTAGGACAGCACACGATGGTGTGGAATAACCCCGTTCAGATGACTGCAGCTGTGAATGCGCGAGCCAAAAATCCGGAAGCAGTTATGCAATATATCGATTTTCTTACCAAAACAGAGTCAGGGCGAACCTTCAAAAATGGATTTGAAAACACGCATTACACGCTGAACGATCAAGGCTGTCCGCGCATCTCTGATCAGGAGAAATACAAGCAGGAGATCAGCTGGGCAGGCGATTACGCCATGTTGTACAGCCGTCTGGAGGAAGGCAAATGCGGGTATACAGAAATGCTGTTCAGCGAAGAGATCCCGTCGCAGAAGGAAGGACTTCGACTATTCAAGGAAGCGCGTGAGGTATACATGACGGATCTTCCGGTAGGAGAGGGTGTTACTCATTCAGAACATATGCCGCAGCTACCCAAGGAGCTTCAGGTGAAGTTGACCAATGTGACAACAGCGATCAACGATATTTTTACCCGTTCCATCATTGGCGGAAGCAAATATACGGTCGAACAGGCAGCAACGGAAGCACAGCAGAAGTGGGAACAAGGCGGTGGCCCGGAGATTGAAGCATGGTACAAAGACTGGTGGAGCAAGGAAAAGGATAATGTACTAGTCTGGGACGATTTTTATGAAATCTATGAACAACAACAGGCTGATTTTGAAAAAGCAGAGTGAATTAAAGGATTCATATCATTTATAAAATTTATAATTTTGGTGTTGGAAGAAATAAGCGCTCTGATCCCCTGATCAGAGCCTTTTTATGTTTGGACTTCAAATAGGGGAATATTTGCCTGAAAAATGAAGTGAATAGAAAGTTCTCGCATCTTGCTTGAAACTATATCCAGAACGATGCGTATCATAAGGTATTAATTGTTTTTTAATGTAGAATATTGCCGTATTTCAGAGTATAGTTAAGGAATAATTTAACTTATATTCAACATGATGTAGACATGAAAGTTACTGAAAAATCTTGAAAATAATGTACGTAACACCAGGTTGAAACTATTGGAGGTTGAGTATGAGTTCATTTAAAAGCTGGTTAAATTCAACAAAACAAGGACTTGAAGAGCAAGTCAAAAAGTTTAAAAATAAAGATTTTATGGATGCCGTGGTTGCAGGATGTGCACTGGTTGCTTTTGCAGATGGTTCCATTGACGAAGCGGAAAAGAACAAGATGGCTGGTTATATCAACCTGAGTCAGGAATTGAAAGTATTCGATATGGCTGAAGTGATTACACGCTTTAATCATTATGTCGCGAACTTTGAGTTCTCTCCAGAGATCGGGAAGCAGGAAGCGCTGAAAGCCATTGGGAAATTCAAAGCCAAGCCGGATGTAGGACGCGTTATTGTGGGCGTATGCAGTGCGATTGGTTCAGCTGACGGTAACTTTGATGATCAGGAGAAAAGAGTTGTTGCCGAGATATGCATCGTACTTGGACTGAACCCGAGTGAATTCAATCTCTAAGTAGCTATTTACATATGAAGGAGGTGAAAATCAGTGGCAAGCATTAATTTGGTCAAAGGACAGAAAATTGATTTAACCAAAGGCAATGCAGGACTTACTGAGGTGATTGCTGGTCTCGGTTGGGACCCGGTAACTGCCAAAGGTTTCTTTGGAAGAAAAAAACAAGCGGATATCGATTGTGATGCATCGGCGATCATGTTGAATGAGGAAGGCAAGTTGGTCAAGGACTCCAACCTGGTTTGCTTCCACAACAAGCAAAGTGCATGTCGTTCGGTTATCCATTCAGGTGACAATCTAACAGGACAGGGAGACGGTGACGACGAACAGATCAAAATGGATCTGTCCCGTATTCCTGCTGATGTTCATAAAGTATTAATCGTTGTTAATATCTACGATTGTGTCAATCGCAAGCAAGATTTTGGCATGATTGAGAAGGCTTATATTCGTATTCTGGATGGTAAAAATTCCAGTGAGCTCGTGAAGTTCAATCTATCCGATAACTACACAGGTTCAACAGCGTTGATCTGTGGTGAATTGTATCGTCATGGAGGCGAATGGAAATTCTCGGCAATTGGAGAGGGTTCCCATGCGGTACATATCAATGAACTCGCTCGCAGGTACTCCTAAGTACAAGATTTAACCTAAATCGACAATAATCCTGATATTCATATGTCACGATAATACAATACACTTAAATAAGCGAGGATGATCATACGATGGCAATTAATCTTTCTAAAGGTCAAAAAATCGATCTGACTAAAACGAACCCAGGTTTGACAAAAATCACAGTAGGTTTGGGCTGGGATACCAATAAGTATGATGGCGGAAAAGATTTTGACCTGGATGTATCGGTATTCTGTGCCAATGCAAACGGTAAAGTAGAAGGCGAGAAAAACTTCATCTTCTTCAACAATCCACAAAATGAAAATGGTTCTGTTGTTCACACCGGTGACAACCGTACAGGAGATGGCGATGGTGATGATGAGCAGATCAATATCGACCTGCCTAACGTACCCGCAAATGTAGAGAAAATTGCATTCTCTATTACGATCTACGAAGCTACAGAACGTAGCCAGAACTTCGGACAAGTCTCCCGTGCTTATGTGCGAATCGTCAATGAAGCAAACAACGAAGAACTGATTCGTTTCGACCTGGGAGAAGACTTCTCCATTGAAACGGGTGTAGTTGTTGGTGAATTGTATCGTCATAACGGTGAGTGGAAGTTCAGTGCCATTGGTAGTGGTTACCAGGATGGATTGGTTGGATTGACACGCGATTACGGTTTGCAATAGGACGTACAGAACGACTTACAGGATGGGAAGAACCGTCTCCTGGACGGTTCTCCTTTTCATTTAATCACATATTTTGGAAAGGTGGAAAAACAAATGACGATCAGTCTTGCCAAAGGACAACGTATTGACCTGACTAAGACGAATCCGGGCCTTACCCGTGTGGTAGTTGGTTTAGGTTGGGACACAAACAAATATAGTGGTGGAGTCGATTTTGACCTGGACGCTTCGGCTTTTTTGTTGTACGAAGATGGAAAAGCCAAAGGTACGGATGACTTTGTTTTTTACAACAATCCAAGCGGCGGTGCGGGTTCAGTGACACATACCGGTGATAATCGTACGGGTGAGGGTGACGGCGATGATGAGCAAGTTGTCGTTGATTTTAGCAAAATCCCTGCGCACATTCACCGGATCGGAATTACGGTAACGATCTACGATGGAGATGGACGAGGGCAGAATTTTGGACAAGTCTCCAATGCTTTTGTTCGTGTTGTAGATGCTGCAAGTGATCGGGAAGTGCTTCGGTTCGACCTCGGAGAGGACTACTCTACAGAAACAGCTGTGGTGTTCTGTGAGTTTTACCGTGCAGGTGCGGACTGGAAATTCCAGGCGGTCGGCAGCGGCTTCACAGGTGGACTATCTGCTTTATGCAAAAATTACGGACTGGATGCACAATAACATAACTTGGCATAGAAAGGTGATTCTGCTATGGCGATTACTGTCGTGAAAGGCCAGAAGAGTGATCTGACCAAAACCAATCCGGGCTTGTCCCGTCTAACGGTAGGCATTGGTTGGGAGGCAGCCTCGGGTGTAGAGCTGGACACATCAGCATTCCTTCTGGGTTCAGACAATAAAGTGGCTGGAGATGAGGATTTTATCTTTTATAATCAGCCCTCTACCTCGTTCATCACGTACATGGATGGTGGACAGATTGGTGGCGAGAAGAAACAATTCGCCATTGATCTTGGCAAAATCCCTGCCCGAATTGAGAAAATCGCATTCAGCCTGACGATTCATGACGGTGAAGCACGACGCCATCATTTTGGACAGGTTCAGCATGGTTTTCTACGGTTTGCCAATGCAGCTACAGGTCAGGAAGTGATGAGATATGATCTGGGAAGCGGTTTTACAGTGGAGACCGCGATTGTCATCGGTGAATTGTATCGCCATAACGGAGAATGGAAGTTCAATGCAATAGGGTCGGGTTTTGCAGGTGGTTTGAATGCACTCTGCGCTAACTTTGGTGTGGATGTGGATGGTGGATCGGACCCTGCACCAACGACTTCAACCGTTCCCCCGACAGCTGCACCGACTCCACCACCCCGGTGCCCGCACCAGAACCGACGCCTGCTCCTGTTAATTCGATCAATTTCAGCAAAATTGAATTGAAGAAGAAGGGGACACCATTAACCTCAAGAAAAATGCGGGGGACTTGGTGAAATCCTGATTAACCTCAACTGGAATCAACAGGGTAGCAAAGGGTTATTTGGTCGCAGCAAGAGTGTGGATCTGGACTTGGGCTGCCTGTTCGAGATGAAGGATGGTACACGAGATGTGATTCAGGCCTTGGGACAAACGTTTGGCTCACTGAACCGTTTCCCTTATATTGCACTGGATGGGGATGACCGGACGGGATCGGTTAAGACGGGAGAGAATCTGCGGATTAATGGTGCCCGTATCTCGGAAATTGAGCGCATTTTGGTATTCACCTATATTTATGGTGGTGTGGCCAACTGGTCTCAAGTAGACGGTGTGGTAACCATCCAGCAGAAGGACGGCCCGGATATCATTGTCCGAATGAATGAATATGGGAGCCCGCTTGGCATGTGTGGTATCGCGATGTTACGCAATGTGAACAATGAGACATTCAGTATTGAACGAATCGTGCAGTTCTATAATGGGCATCAGGCGTTGGACGAGGCTCATGATTGGGGAATGCAGTGGGTTGCGGGAAGAAAGTAATCATTTGTATTTATTCAATATATAAACGCTGTATCGGTCAGCACCATTGCAAGGATACTGTTGACCAACGTTATCCTCGATAATAGACCATCAATCCCTCCAGACTAAGGAGGGATTGGTTTTTATGCCCCGACAGCTGGAATCAACTATTGCAGATTGGCTATTGCCAAAGGTGCGAGGAGGAGACAATCCTGAAATATTTTAACTTTTTGAGTCTGGAAGAAGAAGATACTTTATTTTTCTCTTCACCCGTCTCGTTCAATCACCGGACATCCAAAGATCTACTGGCATATGCTGTTGGGGCTGCTTTATATATGCCCGCGACGCGCACACATATCGCGGACGACATTATGAATGGTAAACATGAAGGTCTGACGACCATTATTATTGATCTGGAGGACGCTGTGGGTGACGACCAAGTAGAGTTTGCCGAGCAGTGTCTGGTACAGCATCTAACTCAACTGATGACTTATATGGAGACAGGCATGCTGAGTCAGGATCAAATGCCTCTTCTGTTTGCTCGTGTACGTTCACCACAACAGTTGGAACGTCTCATTGATACGTTGGGAGAACTGGTGTCCATGCTGACAGGCGTGGCATTGCCCAAGTTTTGCGTGGACAATGGAAGAGCTTATTTTGACCAGATCCGCAAGTATAATCAACGGAAACCGGATCATTATCCCGTTCTCTATGGAATGCCTATATTGGAAACGGCTTCAATTATATATCGGGAGACACGTTGGGAGACCTTACTGGGTCTTCGAAACATCCTCGATGAAAATGTTGAATATGTACTCAATGTACGCATTGGCGCGACCGATTTCTCCAGCCTTTTTGGACTACGCCGAAGCCCGGAATTGACCATATACGATATCGCCACGATCCGTGACTGCATCTCCGATATTATCAATCTGTTTGGACGAATGGACAAGCCGTATGTGATCTCAGGTCCTGTCTGGGAATATTTCAGTCAGCGGGAGCGCGTGTTCAAACCTCAATTACGACAGACTCCATTCGAAGAAACCCTGGGCAAATCAGGGCTGCATCTGAGAATGAAATATATTACGAACACAATGGATGGATTGATGCGTGAAGTCATGATGGACAAGGAAAATGGAATTGTAGGCAAAACGATCATTCATCCTTCTCATATTAAGCCCGTACAAGCGATGTACGTTGTTACACATGAGGAATATTCCGATGCACAAGACATCATCGCCCGTAATGACGGTAGCCTGGGTGTGTTCAAAAGTAATTACTATAACAAAATGAATGAGATTAAACCACACTTGAGCTGGGCGAATCGAATTCTAATCCGATCACAAATATATGGGGTGTTACATGAACAGCAGCATTTTGTCGGGCTCTTGCCCAAGCATGAGCAACAACATAACTACGTTCCCAATTCTTGATCAATTCAGTCTGAACGTTCAGGTTACACATAACCCGCTGCAACTTCCACTAGAATCTCTATTTTCCATGGCCGCACGAATCAATAAGAAACGTTCTTTTTTATTTGTAAGCAGACTGCTGGGCAAACATATCCCGGTTAACCCGTATACCTCGCTTCTGAGCGGTGCGGCATTGGCTGTTCTGTTATATGAGCACCTGACTGAAAAGACGGAAGAGACGAAAGTTCAGATCACCGAGTGGAAACGGGAAATGGTCGAAGGATTGATTGATCCCAAGCAAGCCCGGCAAGTGTACAACATGCTGTTGCAAGAAAGCTTGAGTTTGCCGGAAATAATTCGTTTTGTTGGTTTTGCCGAGACCGCTACAGCGCTGGGCCACAGCATGTATGAGATGTTTGCTGATCAAGCTTCCTATATTCACACTACTCGCGAATATGTTCCAGCGATGCATCCAGATATTCAATTTGAAGAAGAACATTCCCACGCGATGGCTCATCGTTGTTATGCGCTGGATCATGAAGCCTTTGCAGGAGAGGGCCCGATTGTTCTGGTGGATGACGAGATTACGACCGGTAAAACCACGTTGAATATCATTCGGGATATTCAGGCCAGATATCCACGGAAGCAATATGTGATTGCTTCACTGTTGGACTGGCGTACGGAAGCGGACGAGAATCGATTTGCCGAGCTGGAAGCTGAACTGGGAATTACCATTACACCGTTAAGCCTGTTGAAGGGCCGTATTGAAGTAGTGGGTACTCCACAGTTGGAAGCAACACAGCAAGATGAGCAGCTATCCCATCCTGCCGTAACGCTTCAGACTTCTATCGTTGCA
Source organism: Paenibacillus sp. OVF10 (assembly GCA_022836915.1). Taxonomy (GTDB): domain Bacteria; phylum Bacillota; class Bacilli; order Paenibacillales; family Paenibacillaceae; genus Paenibacillus. Next base: position 1,818,851 of record CP094668.1, read on the forward strand.
GATGTCTTCCATCAGCTTCATGCCACTTCGGAGGATGGTGAAGGTAAACGTAGCACAGCCAGCTATGTCCAGCATACGGGCAGGTTTGGTATGCAATCCCGACATAATGGCGTATTACGTCAGGAGATTAGCCGGATCGCAGAACGACTTCGGTCGCAGCGTAAGGGAGAACGGACGTTGGTGATGGGAACAGGGAGTTCATGTACATTCCAATGCGTGTTGCTGCCGAGATGGGAGAAGGCGTGTTGTATCAATCGACTACCCGCAGTCCAATCCATACACATCCGGCTCCAGGATATGCTGTTGTTAGTGGTGCCGGATATGCCTCACCGGAAGACGCATCCGTTCGTAACTTTATTTATAACATTGCGCCGGGACAATATGATGAGATTTTTGTTCTGCTGGAGAGACAGATGTCCGAAGAACGAATGGAACCGATGGTGAAGGTACTGGAGCAGTTGGGATGCGGACACATTCATATTGTGTATTGCGGCTTGCCAGAGAAGACAGGGGACAACGAGCAATGAACTTAACTACACTGGAGCTAATCAGACAACGTGAGATTCAATCTCCCGAACCGATGGGCAGTTATGCTGCATCGGACGTTGTTTTCCTACTGAAGGATATCAGCCATGTGGATCTGGAAAAGGGAACGAGTGAACGGGAGCAAGCAATCCAATCCGGGGTTCATTATTCGGAGATGTTGCCCGTGGAATATCAGCCTACAGCAGAATACATCGAGCTTTTCCATCAGACGCTGGAACAATCCGCTGCAAGAATCGCGCGTCATACCGCCATTGTGGCTGAGAAGATTGTAGAGCGCAGGGGACTGAATCTTGTGCTGGTATCTCTGGCTCGAGCCGGAACACCTGTGGGCATCCTGATCAAGCGTTATATTGAATTGAAATACAAGGTAACGATTCCGCATTATAGCATTTCGATTATTCGTGGCAAGGGTATGGACGAGAACGCAATTTTATATATTTTACAGCAGCATGGTCTGGAAACAGCCATTCAATTTGTAGACGGTTGGACAGGCAAAGGGGCTATTCGCAAAGTGCTGAAAGAGTCCTGTGACCAAATGGAGCGGACTTATGGTGTAAGCCTCGATGATGATCTTGCCGTGTTGGCCGATCCGGGGCAATGCTCAGGCACCTTTGGGACGAGGGAAGATTATCTCATTCCTAGCGCTTGTCTGAATTCCACTGTCTCTGGACTGGTGAGTCGCACAGTACTTCGCGATGATCTGATTGGGCCGGCAGATTTTCACGGGGCCAAATGGTATCGTGAATGGTCCTCTGCGGATGTGTCGACTGAATACGTGGATACCATTGCTCAGCATTTTCCGCAAATGATGGACCAAGTGGAGATTCGCTCGGACGACAATGCTACCGATACTTCGGAAATAACCTGGAAAGGCTGGCAGGATATCGAGTCCATCCAGCAATCCTTTGGCATTGCGAACATCAATCTGATCAAACCTGGAATCGGAGAAACAACCCGGGTGTTATTGCGTCGGGTCCCCTGGAAGATTCTTGTGGACCGTCTGGATAATCCGGATTTGCAACATATCATGATGCTCGCCAGAGACAGAAATGTGCCGGTTGAGGTATATCCCGGACTAACCTATTCCTGTTGCGGCATTATTCAATCCCTGGGAGGTGGAGGAGAATGATGATCTACGCAAGTGATCTGGACCAGACGTTGGTGTACTCCCGTCGTGCGCTCCGTATTCCCGAAGATACACCGGGACTTGTTCCCGCAGAGTGGATTAACGGCAAGTTGTCCGCTTTTATGTCAGCATATGCACTGGAGCGGTTGCAGTCTTTGCCACAAGACATTGTATTTATGCCTGTGACGACACGTACTGTGGAGCAGTACCGGCGCATTCATATTTTTCAGACCGAATGTATTCCGAAATATGCAGTGACGAGTAATGGTGGCAACATTATTGTTGATGGTCAGGTAGACGATGAATGGAATCTGCATATTCGTTCTTTGCTTCGTCAGCAGGCAGCTACTCCTGAAGAGATCCTGGATTTATTTGACGATGTGCTGAGTCCAGAATGGGTGATTAACCAGCGATTGTGTGATGAGCTGTTCTTTGCATTGCTGATCGAACGTGACAAGCTCCCAATGGAGCGTATTGCGGAAAAGATTCGGGTGTTAGAGACGCTTGGATGGGAGAGTTCGATTCAGGGTCGGAAGCTCTATCTGGTGCCTTCGGCCGTGAACAAACGAGCTGCAGTGGAGCACATTAGGCAACGCATTGGCGATGTGCCTGTAATTGCTTCGGGCGATTCCTTGCTGGATCGCTGTTTGCTGGACTTTGCGCAGCATGCTATTGCTCCGTCCCACGGAGAGTTACATGTGGAGAGACAGCGTGTACCTGAGCAAGTACCGTATCAATTTACGAAACAATTCGGTGCTTTTGCAGCAGATGAGATTCTCGATTACGTCCACCGTATTCATAACGATCAACAGACCCAGATAGACCATGCCGAGATAAGGGAGACCGTATAAATGAAAAAAATGAAGATTTACTTCAACCGTTGGTTCTCTGTAACGTATCATTATATGAATGCGATTCGGGACAATGAGGACGGCATGGAATTTGAGATCTACGGTACTCATCCTGATCCGGGACACATGGCATTACAGGGCTGTGATGTTGCGGAAGTTGAACCGCGTGTAACGGGCCGGGAATATGTTGATTTTTGCCTCGACTTTTGCCGTCGTCATCAGATTGATGTGTTTATTCCACGCTGGAACATGCTGGACATCAGCAGACATATCTCCCTGTTCGAAGAGATCGGTACACGGGTTATCGTATGCTCGGACACGGAATTGCTGGAACAATTGATGGAGAAAGACCGGTTCTATGAATCGGTGCGTGAGAAAGGCATTATGGAGATTCCGGATTATTTCACGGTCAGTAATGCTGCCCAATTTCAGCATGCCTATGAGGCGCTGCGTGCACGTGGACATGATGTATGCTTCAAACCATGTAATGGTGAGGGCGGCATGGGATTCCGGGTGATCAACAATGAGCGTGATCCGTTGCAGGAGTTGTTCGGATACGCGCTTAACTCCATTTCGTATGAAGATGCCCTGCGTGCGTTCTCTTCTGCTCCGTCCTTTCCCAACGTCATGGTGATGGAGGTACTGGAAGGATATGAATACAGCATTGATTGTCTTTCGGACCGCAATGGGAAACTATTAACGGCTATTCCGCGTAGAAAAGAAAGAGGACGTTTGCGCTTGCTCGAAGAAAACGAGGAATTGCTGGCGATTGCCCGCAATGTGGCAGAGGTATATCGGATTCCTTATAATTTTAATATTCAGATGAAATATCGCAAGGATACACCGAAGCTGCTGGAGATCAATCCGCGTATGTCGGGTGGGTTGCACATGTCTTGTCTGTCCGGTGTGAACTTCCCTTATCTGGCGGTCAAGTCGGCACTTGGCCATGATATTGGACCACTTCATCCGAAATTTGGCATACTGGGAAGTCATATCGAACAGCCATTTATAATCGACGTTCAGAAGGTAAGCGGAGTACACCACGTCTAGCTGAGAATTTTCCTCAACATTGACACCTTCTGGATGGTTTTTTTACAATACGGATGAGAGGTTATTCAAAAAGTCCACTTTTGATTACGAATATGAAATTCAGCCGAAATAAGCGGGAGGCTTACGAAGTATGTTTCCTATGGAAACATTGTGGTTGCTCACGTAGTTTTCCTACGCTCCGCTACTCCATTTCTATCTTCATTCCATCTTCTCGGTACTGAAAACCAGACTTTTTGAATATGCACTGTATGTGTTGTTAAGGCAGGAGGACAAGTAATGTTACGGAAAACGAAGATAGGTATAGGCGCATTGGTCGGTTATGGTCTCGCGGCAATCTCGAGTCCTTTTCTACCGGATGTCATCACGTGGGCAATTCCGGCACTGGCAACTGTGGTCGGGGGACTGATTCCTTCACGATCCACGCCACGCACACAGGTCGAGGGTTCGTCATCAGCCCCTGTACCCATTACAGATATCGGAAATGAACCATCCCGCTTGAATGGTGGACAAGCGCCAAGCGCAGTGCCAACAGGGGCAAGAGAAGCTTCTCTGGCTCAGCCCCATTCGAGCTCCACTCCCGCACAACATGCGAGTTCAGAACAAGCGAAGCCTTCCCGCACCGAACCAGATCCTGTATTTGATCCAGTGATTGAATACCTGGAGGTTCTGGAGGATATGATCATCTCTGAAGGTCAGAAGAACGAGCTGGATAATGAGATCGTGGAGAAATCATTGGCGTTGTTTGCCCGTCTTCAGCGTGTGATTCCTTCCCTTCAGGAGTTAAACAACGGGGATATTAACCATACGGTGCGCAGACTGATTTTGAAAGACCTGAACGGTTTTATTAATCCATTTCTGCGTTTAAGTGGAGAAGCCAAACGCAATAATCGGCGTATGCTGCTGAATGGTCTTCGAGACGTAGATTCCAAGATATCGGATATTGTATCAACGATTGAACATAAAGACTTAATGGAGCTTCAGAACAAAGCGGAACTAATACATCAACGGTATAACAGCTCTGAATTATAGGAGGGATTGGCATGGCAACGGAATGGGCTCAGTTGAAGCAGGAAGATGAGCAACGGATTAACCAGGAAGCAACGCAGCTTATTCAGAAAGTGTCCCAAAGTGATCCGGCTCACCTGGATACCTTAATGGATGATATCGGCAAGTTGGGCGTGAAAACACAAGAGAGAGCAGGACAGACTCTCAAGCTGCTTGATCGTCCAGTCAATGAACTGATGTCCGGGAATCGGGCAGAGGTATCCAACATGATCCTGAAGCTCCGTGATGAATGTGAGAGTTTGCAGCAGAGTAAAAATGTGAGTTTTGTCGGGAAGTTGTTACGTAAAAGCCCGCTGAAAAACTATGTATACCGTTATCAATCCGTTCGCACGAACATTGATGCCATCATTAACGGGTTGCGGGACGGCAAGGACAACCTGGAAGAAAGCATCGTGAACATGCGTCAATTGAAACGTTCTTCCATTCAGGAGATCTACAATCTGCAGACCAAAATCTCTTTTGGTAATCAATTGAAAGCATTGTTCGAAACCGAGATCGCCAAGCCTGAGAACGAGAATCGTAAAGCACATCTGGAGCGTGGGTTGCGCAAAGTGGTAACACGTACCCAATCCATGACAGAGATGATCATGCTGTACAATCAGGCGATCGCAGCTACCGACATCATTAATGATAACAATGACAAGCTGATTGATTCAGTGAATAATGCCATTGATAAAACAGCGAATCTGATCACCGTTTCGGCCATGATTGCGATGGCTCTTAATGATCAGGAGAAGGTCATTTCTGCTGTGGAAGCTACGAATAAGACGATTGAAGATCAATTCAAGGAGAACGCCAGGTTGCTGAAGACAACAACAGAGAAAACAAATGAGCTGTTGTCCAAACCGGCCATGTCCCTTGAAGCGGTCAATCAGGCGATGGGTGATCTGATGTCTGCGCTGGATCTGTCCGAGCAGTCCAATCGCCGCATCATCGAGAGCTGTAATGACTATACCAACAAGATGACAACTCTTAACGCCAAGATGAGTGATCGATTGGGTCTGGAAGGGCCGAAGACTGCTGCCATTCCGGAGAAAAACAAACCGGATTCCAGCGCATTAGGATCTTTTCTGGATTAGGGTAGAACTAGCTGCATATCGTTTCGAGATCGCTACATGTATTTATTTTCTACGAGGGACGCCGAGTGCGTCTCTTTGTTTCATTGGATAGAGTGAAGTTAAAATCTGGGGATGTGCAAAGGAGCTTGCTGAACATGCTGGACTTTTCATTCGAGATTATTGATGAGACCAAGATTAATATTCAATACAAATATGGCAGTGAGTTCTTTAACTTTAACCTGTATTATGCAAACGGGGAGTGGACGCTGCATCCATTTGACGGCATACTGATCCAAAATCGTGAAATGTGCAGTCTGATTGTGTCTGAGCTGCTCCGTAACAAAGATTTTCATGTCATGTTGGCCAAAGAGAAAATCATCTTATCTCAATTGCGCACCAGTATTAATCTCCAGTCCGACGGTCCAGATGAATGGGTAGCGGATCGAAGAAATGCAGATTATTCCAGCCATGATGATGAGTTGATGGATTACATAGGAAACCATAGCTTCGAAGACATATTACAGCTTGAGCAAGAACAGATTGAGTCCAGAGTGCAGTTTTTCCAACAGATCATTCAGAGAATGTTTATGGAGGGACTTGGACCTCAGGATGCCGATTTTATCAAAGTTCAGGCCGTGATTCGGGTATATAAAGAGACTTACGATCGCCTGGGCGAATTGAATGATGGCTACCGGAGTGAGCGTGGACGTAGAAGATGGTAGGATGTAAAGTTGAAAAAAGGTTCATCTGCCATAGGCAGATGAACCTTTGTGTTCTTCGGATACTCAAGGGAGATGAATGGTTTGGATATGATCGGTATGCATAATTAAAGAAGTCCCATCTGCTTCTACCAAGGCGAGCAAGTGGCTGTCTGCATTCTTTAATAACCCTGCTCGGTAAGGCTTGCAACCGAGGTTGAGTACAACAAGTTCACCTATCATTTTATGAAGTTGCTGATCAAGTGTACGGGAGAGTGACATGGATGAGGGTTGCATAGGGAAATGTTGTTTACTAAGGGAGTAGGGTGTGCTGTTAGTAGGAGAAGGAATAATATATTTCAGATGATTAATGGAAACATAGATAGAATGATATAACGGAGAGTAGAACATAAAGTAGTCATTCATAATATTGGTAATATAACCATGCAATGTTTTGCCTCCGATGGAGATTTCACTAAATCGTCCACGGGCGTTCATCAGTATTTTGCGGTAAGAGATGTTGGTGTGATCCATCTCGGGGTCAGGTGTTGGCACAATCATGCTTGAATCATCTGCTGTGCCGACATGCATGGATTGAACATGATGAAGTGGAATATAAACAAATCGCTGGTTTCCGTAGACTACAATCAGATCCTGGCCTACATCAATGATCTCACCCTGGATCGGTAGTTTACAGCCAGACAGCTCCAATTCGACGGATTTACCCAGCCAATGCGTAAGAAGTTCCACAGTATTCCTCCTCTCAATAGAGAATAGATGTCCAAATATAGAGTGAAATTAGGCTAACAATTAGACTGATTGGTATCACAATAAAGGTAACTTTCATATACTGTTTCCAAGAGATTCGAATATGATGGGTCTTTAATATATACATCCAAATTAACGTTGCCAAGGTGCCAATAGGCGTCAGCAAGGCTCCGATATCACTTCCCAGAATGTTCGCAAGATATGCAAGATGCATTTGAGATTCACTTAGTGGAAGATCTGTAACAGCAAAGGTCCCAATCATGACGGAGGGCAAATTGTTGAATAGATTGGAAAGCAGAGTGAGCATTAACCCCGACACAGCAATGATGCTGGCATTTCCTCCTTCTATTATCGGTTTCATCCACTGAATGATCGATGCGGTCATACCTGCGCGGTGAAGACTATCTACAATAACATAAATGCTGAAGGCAAAGAGTAGAATGTGCCAAGGCGTTTGTGTTATCACATCTTTGAGTCCAGTCCGGGTGCGATACCAACGCACAGCGAGCATGAGAATAACACCAGTGATTGCAACTACCTCCATGCGTATACCGACTTGCTCAGCTAGAAAATATCCTGCACGGATAAAGACAACGATACCAATACAGACACGGAACAACCACCAGTCTACTTTATTCTCGGATTCAGTTGTCTGTAGCGGATGATATCCTGAACCTGATGAAGGCTGCAGGGATACAGGGAAATGATGAATAACTTTGGGAATACTTCTGCGAAAATAATAGAATAGCAGTACGGTCATCACCATAATCGCAAGCATGGATGGCACAAACATCATCTGAGTATAAGTATTCAGATTTAAGCCAACCATTTGCAAAGCAATCAGGTTAGCCAGATTACTAAGTCCAATTGGCGCACTGGAAGCCGTAGCGATGAGGGCACCGGAGATCAGGTAGGGCAACTGTTGATGCATTTTCAGACGAAGTATAGAACAGATTCGAATAATAATCGGAGTTGTGATCAGAATACTGCCATCATTATTGAAGAAGATGGTCATGAGAAAACAAAGTAATAGAATTAGCCAGAACAATCGAAAGCCGGAACCTCTCGCTTTCTCAATCATATTCAAAGCGATCCAGCGAAAAAACCGATGCTATCTAGAATAATCGACATGACAATGGTAGAGAGAATTGTTACGGCTGCACCAGATACGATCCCGAAGATTCCAACAATGTGAGCATAGCTGCTCACTCCAGTTAAAATAAGAAGAAGGGCGCCAAGCGAGGTGGGTATAGATTCATTCAATCCGCCAGGACGCCACATCAGGAAAATGACAGTGATGATAAAGACCCCGAAGGTTAACCACAACTGGTAGTCAGGCATTTACTGTGATTCACCTCCCAGGGGAGAAGTCCTGACGAAGCCTGAAGCAGATGTTCATGGGATGGAGTGGGCCTTCCCGGTGCAACGATCCAGTAAAAAGGCACACCAATCAAGACTAATGCGACGAAGATCAACATGATAATTCCCCCTTTAAGCTGGTAAATAACTTAGTTTTCAGTTTATTTCAGTTACTTCTTTTTACCGCCGGATTTGTTGCCACGGGACTGGTTGCCTTGATTGCCTCGCGACTTGTTACCACCAGATTTATTTCCTTGGGATTGGTTGCCTTGAACTCGTTGCCCCTGAGAACGATTGCCTTGGTTGTTCCGTGACTTGTTGCCGCCGGACTTATTACCCTGGGATTGGTTCCCTTGAGCTGCTTGGTTCCCTTGAGAACGGTTGCCACGCGACTGGTTGCCTTGAGCCGCCTGATTACCTTGGGCTGCTTGGTTCCCTTGACTTGTATTACTACTGTTATTGTTATTGTTGTTGTTGTTGTTCCCACCACCACGTACGAGGGATACAGATTTCACATGTTGCATCGGAATACGAACAATCTCCTGATTTTTCAAAGCCATGATCAATTGGTTCTGGTTGGCATCGGCCAGGATGCCTTCGACTTTTTCAGGTCCTCCCCGGTTAATCTGAACACGGCGGAAGCGGAGTGCTTGCATTACGCCCAGAAACGTATTGGAAGGAATTGGGTTCCCCATGGCTGCATTTCGGTTACCACCGGAACGACCTGTATCTGTTATACTTTTGACATGTGATTCATTAACATAGACAATCCCTTCTTTGCAATTCATTGCCATATAGTCCCAGCGTACGTCCGTAAGTGTACCTTGTACTGAATCAGGTCCTCCCCGGTTAATCTTAATCTCTCTTCCCAACAAACCTCTCATTCCTTGACCATTCATAGACATTGTGTTTGACCCCTTCCATGATATAAGTTCAGATGGACAAAAATGGTGGATGTGATTGTGATCCCTTCCATTCGTCATTCGTGTCTGTCTGTAGTTTAAGCATATGTGACATGCCTCTTGGAGGGACTAGCCAGTTAACTATATTTATATTATTTTGGCTATAATCTATTAGAATTTATGTATATTTATAGATTAATAACTCGGTTTTTCCGCATTATGACAAGTGAATTCGGATGTGATAAGTATCAGGAGTGTGCATTCGCCCGTACGACTTTCTGTGCATCTGCATAGGATGGTGTAAGAGCCTACGGGCGAATCTTACAGGTATTCGAAAGGCGGATGGAAATGGCTCTACCTGTCTACCATATCAGCTTGTCTCCAACCGAATATCAACAGTTAACGTCCAATATATGGTCAGAGACGTTTGTAAACAGCACGATGCAGATGGACGGCAAGCCGTTTCCGATCCGGCTTCGATACCGGGGAGGACATACACGCGGTTATCCCAAAAAATCATTTGAGATTCGTACAGCCAGCCGGACGTATCATTTTAATGCGGAGTATGATGATCCTTCGTTGCTGCGCAATGCACTTTCTTTTCGGTTTTTTGAGTCGATTCGTGTACCCGCACCGTCTACACAACACTGCGTACTCTATCTGAACGGGCAGCTTTTGGGGTATACCTGCGGATTGAAGGGGTGAAATCCTTCTTTTTCGCCAAAGGAAAATCCCTGTGCGCAGTATCTTCTATGCAGTGAATGATCATGCTGGTTTTACGATAAATTCGGATACCTCTTCAACAAGTACCGATCTATTATCCGGGTACAGCTTAATTCGGGGCAAAGATGTGGACCGCACAAGACTGCGTAATTTTATTCAGCAGTTGAACACAAAGTCCAAGCTGGAATTGTTTCGTTTTTTACAGTCGAGGGTGGATACGGACAATTATTTACGCTGGTTAAGTGGAGCTGTGCTCACAGGGAACTTCGATGGATTTCATCAGAATTACACATGGTATGAGAAAATCAAAAGTGGGAAATACGGGATCCTGCCTTGGGATTATGAGGGTACTTGGGGAGGAACTGTTATGGAACACGAGTTGACCCCAATCTTGTTCGTATTCAGGGGTATAACAGACTTACCGGACGATTGCTGGCATTTCGCAGTTTCCGTCAACAATATAAGAAGCTGATGCGCCAGCATCTGATGAATGCTTTTACAGAGAAGCGAATTATGCCTCTAGTCCATCGATTGCACAATGAGATTCGTGAAGATGTCAACAAAGATCCTTACATGAAATGGCCCATGGATGTATTTGCAGGTGAACCGGAAAGAATTCGCGAATATGTGGTGAAACGTCGGGAGCATCTAAGTGAAAAACTACGTCAGCTGTAAGCACTTAACTAGCGTGGGGAAGGAGACCTTCCTTTTTTACTGCCAAAATGATGAGAAGTTTATTGTATTGGGAAAAGTAGGGTAATAAGAATAGAAGCGGCATTGTAAAATACGCTATAATAACCATATGTGTACATAGAAATGATTACATATTGGACGCTGTGGAGAAAACAACATGTCTAATGGAGGCTCTGAGCTGGAACGTGTTATCGGTTTAGGGTGCTCCGAGCCGGAGGAATGCTTATGATCAAGCTGTTGTACTACTTGAAGGAGTACCGAGTTGCCGCGATTGCAGCCCTGGTCATGATGTTAATTGAGCTTGCGGTGGAGCTGGCTCAGCCTTATCTGATCTCCAAGATCATTGATAACGGCATTCAACAGGGAGACTTGTCTGTCGTCTGGTTATGGGGTGGCGTGCTGGTCGGCAGTGCTGTTGTGGCTTTTGCTGCCGGAATTGCGAGTTCGTTCTTTGCATCCCATGCGAGCTTGGGGTTCGGATACGATCTGCGGGAGAAGTTGTATGAGAAAGTGCAAACGTTCTCTTATGCTGTCTTTAACCGGTTCGCGACATCGTCCCTGATTACCCGATTAACGGGGGACGTGACCCAGGTTCAGGACACCGTCTTCATGAGTTTGCGATTCATGACACGTGTGCCCCTGGTGGTGATTGGTAGCATGATTATGGCAGTGATCGTGAACCCGAGGTTGGGTCTGCTGTTGGTTGTCATGGTGCCTGTATTGCTCATTGTTGTAGTGTGGATGATCAAAAAGGCAGCGCTGCTGTTCCGCAATGTGCAGCGCAGACTGGATGCCGTCAATGGAGTCATCCAGGAGAATCTGACAGGCATTCGGCTGATCCGTGTTTTCGTACGGATGGGCCATGAGATCGAACGCTTTGCCGGATTCAGCGGCAAGCTGATGAAAGGCACAATCTCCGCGCTACGCCTGACGGAGACTACGATGCCGTTCATGCTGCTGATGATGAACGTTTGTATCATCGCCGTGTTATGGTTTGGACGAGTCGACATTGCCTCCGGTAATGCAACCGTGGGTGAAGTGGTCGCCGTCATTAACTACCTGCTTCGCACAATTGGTGCCATGTCTGCGTTGTCATGGATTCTGGTAACCTTCTCGAGAGCAAGCGCAACGGCGCAACGGCTGAATGAAGTGTTTAATACGGAGGATACATCGGAGACTGAACAGAATAAGGCAGTATCAGCGTCTGTACCATCTGCTGGATCTGTGAATTCTTCGCATTTTCCGCAATCTGTATATCCAGCGAAGAAACAGCGCGCTGTGCAGGGAGCGATTGAATTCCGCAGTGTAGGCTTCAGTTATCCGAATAGTGAAATTACAGTACTGGATAACATCACATTCACGGCAAAAGCGGGGAGCGCATTGCCATTATGGGAGCAACTGGATCAGGCAAATCTTCGCTCGTACAGCTCATTCCGCGGTTATATACAGAGGATCAAGGAAAGGTACAGATTGATGGTGCCGATGCATCAGAGCTGGATCTGTCCATGCTGCGTGGTGCGATTGGTTATGTGCCTCAGGAGGTTGTCCTGTTTACGGGTTCCATTCGGGAGAATATTGCCTGGGGCCAGGAAGATGCTACCTTGGAGGAGATCGTGGAAGCCGCGAAGCGCGCGCAGATCCATGAAACGATTGAGAATTTACCAAACGGTTATGATACATTGCTGGGTCAACGGGGAGTGAATCTCTCCGGTGGACAGAAGCAGCGACTTTCCATTGCACGAGCACTGGTACGTAGACCAAGAATTCTGATTCTGGACGATAGCACGAGTGCGCTGGATGTAGCTACAGAAGGCAGACTGCTGGATGCGCTGGAAGAATTGTCGTGTACCACGTTTATCATCACCCAGAAGATCAGTTCAACCACTTCGGCGGACCTGATTCTGCTGCTTGATGATGGACAACTCATTGGACAGGGAAAACATGAAGACCTGATGGAATCGTCAGAGCTGTATCGTCGAATTCATGAATCACAATACGGGGAGGGTGCACAGCATGTTCAAAGCATTCATTGAGCCTTTCCGTCAGCCGCCGCCACCGATTGATCCTGAGACGTTACGGTCAGGCGGTGGTCGCAAACCCAAGGCACGGGCGAAGAACTGGTCAGGTACGCTAGGTCGTATCTGGACCTATCTGGCACGACGTAAAGTCAAGCTGTCCATGGTACTGTTGATGGTGTTTGCCAGCTCCGCACTCGCTTTGCTTGGCCCTTACATGGTAGGGGTGGCCGTGGATGATTTCATCGCGGGGAAGCCGACTCAAGCTGGACTCAGTTTCTGATTGGATTAACCGCAGTGTATGTCTTGTTTTCTCTTACATCCTGGTTACAAAATATATGGATGATCGAAATTGCACAGGAGACCGTGTTCCGCATGCGGTATGATCTGTTCTCCCATCTGCACAAGCTGCCGATTCCATTCTTCGGTAAACGCCAGCAGGGTGAGATTATGAGTCGGGTGACCAATGATATTGAGAATGTCAGCGGTACGTTGAACAGCTCGGCCATCCAGATTTTCTCAAGTGTATTAACACTGCTCGGAACGTTTGGGGTTATGCTCTGGCTTAGTCCGCTACTGACCCTGCTTACTTTTATCGTTGTGCCTTTGATGGCCATTGGTATGCGCTGGATTACGCGCAGAACGGGACCACTCTTCAAGGAGCGGCAGCGTAATCTCGGTGAACTTAACGGTTACATCGAAGAGACATTATCCGGTCAGCGGATCATTAAGGCATTCTCCCAAGAGGAGCGGGTGATTCGCGGTTTTGAGGAACGGAATACCCGTATCCGGATTTCCGGTTTCTGGGCACAGACGATCTCCGGATTTATTCCGAAACTGATGAATGGTTTGAACAACCTGAGCTTTGCGATTGTTGCAGGCATCGGTGGTATTCTGGCGATTCAGGGTTCGGTTACAGTCGGGGTGATTATTATTTTTGTAGAATATGCTCGTCAATTCACCCGTCCGCTCAATGATCTGGCGAATCAGTGGAATACGTTATTGTCCGCAATTGCGGGGGCTGAGCGCGTATTCGAGGTGCTGGACGAAGATGAGGAAGCGAAGGATGAAGGGGCAGCGGTATCTCTGGACAAGGTGGAGGGAGCCGTTCGTTTCGACAAAGTATCCTTTGGATACGATGAAGGACGTAATATTTTGCATGACATCAGCTTTGAAGCCAAACCGGGTGAGATGATTGCCCTTGTGGGTCCGACCGGAGCGGGGAAAACAACATTAATTCAGCTATTATCCCGTTTCTATGATCCGACAGGTGGCACATTAACGGTAGATGGTCGCGATATGACCACCATTCGGCGTGAGAATCTGCGGTCACATATGGCATTTGTACTACAAGATTCATTTCTGTTTCAGGGTACGATTCGGGAAAATATTCGATTTGGCCGTCTGGACGCAACGGATGAAGAGGTGGAAGCAGCCTCCCGGCTGGCTAATGCCCATTCCTTCATTGTGAGAATGAAGGATGGATACGACAAAGTGCTCCAGGCCGATGGGAGCGGCATTAGTCAGGGGCAGAAGCAATTACTCGCCATTGCCCGGGCAATTCTGGCAGATCCATCGATACTCGTACTGGACGAGGCAACCAGCAGTATTGATACCGTCACGGAGATCAAAATTCAGGAAGGGCTGCAACGCCTGATGCAAGGCCGTACCAGCTTTGTCATTGCCCACAGGCTGAACACGATCCGCCAGGCCGACCGAATTCTGGTGCTGAAAGATGGGCATCTACTAGAGCAAGGCTCGCATGATGCGCTGCTGGAACAAGGCGGTTTCTACAGTGAGCTGTATTACAGTCAGTTGCGTAAAAAGGCGCAATAGTCATTTTGGATAATATGTGACATGTATTAGAAAGCTTGTAGGTATGTAAAATGAGCAGGGATGAGGGCACGATGCTCCTCAATTCTGCTCTTTTTGCATATTTTATTGAATAAACGTGGGAAATGGAACTGTGATTGTATGTTAAAATAAGGATATATTGGAATAGGTCCGTTTTTGGAAGGTTGCCAGCGGTTTTGAAGCATGAGAATGAATTTTTACATGTATGCCTGTAGTCAGTCATGTGATGCATTAAAAGAGAGGAGGGCAATGTGGAATGGAATTCAAATTTGGGAATGCTGCTCTTCTTTTTCCCCTTTACACATTACGATTATCGCAATCATTATTATTTTCATTCTAGTAAGGTGGAGCAAGCAATTAGAAACAAGACGTTTTACGGTTTTCTTTTACTTTTTGATTAGTACGTTCATTACTCCAATTTATTCTCAAAGTACAACAAAAGGTGTCTTTGAGCTATGGATCCCCGCAGGGTTTATTGTGGTTTTCTTATATTTGATTCGCAGCGAAAGAAATCATCCATCTAAAATGAAAGCGAGTATCTTAGGATTTTCAATAGCGTTATATCAGTTAATCCTTCAATATATCGGATAACGGGACAGGACAGGAAAATTCAATAAGAACAAGTAAGCAGTAGGTTGAAAACAAAAGAGCAGATCCTGATCACAGGACCTGCTCTTTCTCATTTAACTTCCAATAACTTTCCAGTTATCCGCCTGCTCCACCGTTAACGGTTGATGTCTGCGGATGTAATCTTCCACCAGTGCGGCCATGTCCGTGGCACCTTCGTGCAGTACCTTTTTGCCCGGATACATTGCATAATCCCCGCCGCCAGCAGCGCGGTAGCTGTTCATCACCACAGAGTATGTGCCATTCATGTCCATTGGCTTGCCTTCACGTTCCAACTTCACAACTCGACTGCCGACAGGTTGGGAAATATCCAGTTCGTACTCCATGCCAGCCCACATATCGTAATTATAATGCTGAGGTTTGGGTTCCATATAAGCCGGATTGACTGCCACCTCGCCAGAAGCATTCACTTCAAAGTAACGAGCCGTTTGTTCCAGTGCCTCCCGGATATCCTGACCACTCAACTCCAGCACCGTCAGAGTATTAGGGTAGATGAAGTTGGATAACACGTCCCGAACGGTGATGTGACTCCCGAATCCACGAGCTTCTTCACTCAGCATGGCGGTATTGGAGAGCTGCGCTCCAGTCGCTTCCATCTGCACTTGATGTACAAAAGCAATGAATGGATGTGCCTTGAGTCGCAGAGCCGTAGCATTGGTGATGGATAAATCCCCAGCCACCTCGCCAATGGGCTGATCAAGCCATGCTTGTGCCTCAGTTTCCAGCTCATCCGTAAGTTTCAAGACCGTCGCATCAGGCTCAACTTCATTATGTTCATCCAGAAGTAACAACCGAGCCTTCTTATCTGTAATCTGCCATTTCCCGCCCGATGATTGTTCCAACTGAACGGATACATGCCCCGCACCATTTCCACTGAATCCCGGCTGAATGACGGTTACACCATGAATATTAGCGGTAAGCTGACGATGCTGATGTCCGGTAAGCAACACATCGATCCCTTCGATGTCCCGGCAGATGGAATAGCCTTGGTTTTCTCCAGTTAACCGTTCGGTTGGCTCGCCTGTCTCCAGATCACTCTCAAATCCGCCGTGATAACTGACAACCATTACATCTGGTTGTTCATGCTCATGGATATAGCTAACCCATGCACGAATCGTCTCCAAGGCATCAAGGAACTGTAACCCCTCAATATTTTTCGGATGCTCCCAGTTTGGGATGTAGTGCGTAGTTGCGCCCAACAGGGCAATTTTGACACCCGTGGACAATGTTTTGATTAGATACGGAGGACCGAAGGCAGGTACGTCTGGTTGCTCATCTTTTACAATATTGGCAGACAGCCAGGGAAATTGGAAGCGTCAACCGCTCCGTGCAACAGATTCTGACCATAGTTAAACTCGTGATTGCCCATCACCGCAGCATCATAACCGAGTTCATTCAATACTGTTATGAATGGATGCACTTCGTTTTTGGAAACCTGTGAAGCTGCATAGGAGGCCAAGGGTGATCCTTGCAGCAGATCTCCGTTATCCACCAGCATGAGCTCAGGTGAACGTTCACGTTCCTTACGAATCAGGGAAGCTAACAGGGCAAGTCCGGCTGGGCGGTATGCATTGGTATTGTAATGAATGGGACGGATGGCCCCGTGCAGATCACTGGTGAACAGAATGTCGAAGCTTGCCGTATGGTTTGTGGATGTCATTTTACAATCTCCTCTAATATATAAGTTCAGATATATGGAATTACCATAAAACGGAGAAGACAGAATAGGCTGAAGAACCAAAGTATATGCCGTTATCTCCAATGTTCTTCCTATATCTTCAACCATAATGAGCCTATTCTAACAGATACAAGACCTGCTGACAGCCTGACAGGAAACTTTACAAAACTCCAAATTCCGTTTCACATCGCGCTAATATTTGGCAACTATAGTAGATAAGTACTGAAAAATAGAAACTCTTTGGAGGGTGTTCGTTTGAAGAAGTCTGCTTTATTTTTACCATTGTTGATTTTGGTTCTGTTTCTGAGTGCTTGTGGGTCTAGCAGTAGTACAACAGGTTCGGCTAACGGGGATAATGCGAGTTCGAATGCATCCGGTACGTCTGCGGCAGAGACAGAGAAAGCTGTCGAAGGTTATGTGCCAACTGAATTGACGGTTCAATTTGTTCCTTCCCAGAATGCAGATACGCTTGAAGCTAAAGCGAAACCGCTGGAGAAGCTGCTTGGTGACAAACTGGGCATTCCGGTAAAAGTCAGCGTATCCACCGACTACAACACAATTATTGAAGCAATGGCTTCCAACAAAGTAGACGTAGGTTTCTTGCCTCCGACAGCTTATGTACTGGCTAAAGAAAAAGGCGCTGCACAAGTTATTCTGCAAGCACAACGTTTTGGTGTAAATGATGAGACTGGAGCTCCTACAGAGCAACTGGCAGATTCATATAAATCCATGTTCATTGTGAAAAAAGATTCGCCGATTCAATCCATCGAGGACCTTAAAGGTAAAAAAGTCGCTTACCAAAACGTAACGTCTTCCGCAGGTTATGTATGGCCAGCCGGTCTGTTGCTGGACAGAGGCATTGATCCATTAAAAGATGTAACACCTGTAACGTTGAAAGGTCATGACCAAGGTGTTATCGCTGTATTGAACGGTGACGTTGATGCAGCAGCTATTTTCCAAGATGCCCGTAACACGGTAGCTAAAGACTATCCGACTGTATTTGAAGATACACGTGTACTGGCGTTCACTGAGCCTATTCCTAACGATACCATTGCCGTTCGTACAGACATGAATGCAGATTGGACTGCGAAGATCAAACAAGCCTTCATCGATATCGGTAAAGATACTGAAGGTCACCAGATCATCAAAGAAATCTATACGCATGAAGGTTATGTAGAGTCCGATGATAGCAAGTTTGAGATCGTTCGTCAGTACGGCGAAAAAGTGAAAGGTGAATAATTTTGATCCAAAAGTAGTTCGGGATCTGTTCACTTTGTAGTAACTTTCTTGGATGGGAACAGCTTAATCGTAGCAATGGACAGGCCAGTTCAGCGTGATCTACGCTGCGCTGGCTTGTGCCATTATAGCAAAGACTCATGTATGGTTGATCATTATGAATGAAAGAAGGATATTGTCATGATTGAGCTTCATAACGTTACCAAAACTTACGCTAACGGCACCAAGGGCCTGGATAATATTAATCTGAAATTTGAGCAGGGTGAATTCATTGCTGTAGTGGGTCTGTCCGGTGCGGGTAAATCAACGCTCTTACGCTCCATTAACCGACTGCACGACATTAGTGAGGGCGAGATTCTGATTAACGGAAGTTCCATCACGAAGGCACAAGGCAAACGGCTGCGCATGATCAGACGTGACATCGGCATGATCTTCCAGAGTTTCAATCTGGTGAAACGGTCCAGTGTACTACGTAATGTACTCGCTGGACGGGTTGGATACCATTCCACCATGCGTACCATTCTGGGTCGTTTTCCAAAAGAGGATATTGAACTGGCATTCACTGCGCTGGATCGTGTGAATATTTCGGAGAAAGCTTATTCCCGTGCAGATCAGTTGTCTGGTGGACAACAACAGCGTGTGGCTATTGCCCGTGTACTGGCACAGGAAGCAAAAATCATACTGGCCGACGAACCGGTTGCTTCACTTGACCCGCTTACAACAAAGCAGGTTATGGATGACCTGAAACGCATCAATCAAGACCTTGGGATTACGACCATCGTCAACCTTCACTTTATTGATCTGGCGAGAGAGTATGCGACCCGTATCGTTGGACTGCGAGCAGGTGAGGTGGTCTTCGACGGTCCGGTGGAAGAGGCAACGGATGAGCGCTTTGCAGAAATATACGGCAGACCAATTCTGGCTGACGAATTGCTGGACAAGCAGGCTGTGCACGAGCCAGGAGAAGTTGTGGTATGAAGGGGCAGTCCAACGTTCCACTTCAGAATTCAGGCCAAGTAGGGAAGGAGCCTGGTTCCAGCCCAGCTCAGGTTGTGAATCGCCCAAAACCGCCTGGGCGTACGAAACATCTGCTCACTTTAGTGATCATTCTGCTCCTTCTGTGGGCCAGTGCCAAACAGACGGATGCCAGCTTTACAGAGTTGTTTGAAGGTTTTCCCAACATGTTGGATCTGCTAAAAGAAATGTTCCCACCCCGTTGGAGTTACTTTGATAATATCGTGCAAGGCATGCTGGAAACGATCCGAATGGCCCTGATTGGGACAACCATTGGTGCGATTATTGCGATACCAGTCTCGATCATCTGTGCTGGTAACCTGATGCCAAGTCGCTGGATTTACTATCCGGCACGTTTTCTGCTGAACCTGATTCGAACCGTGCCAGATCTGCTGCTTGCTGCTTTGTTCGTTGCTGTATTTGGTTTGGGGCCCATCCCCGGAATCTTGGCACTGGCTGTGTTCTCGATAGGTCTGATTGCGAAGTTGACCTATGAGACGCTGGAAACCATTGATCAGGGGCCGCTGGAAGCGATGACGGCTGTTGGTATGAACCGGATTCAGCTCATTGTATATGGCGTAGTGCCGCAACTGGCTGCCCAGTTCACATCCTATGTGCTGTATGCCTTCGAAATTAATATACGTGCCGCTGCCATTCTGGGACTGGTGGGAGCCGGAGGAATTGGACTCTACTATGAGGCAACACTTGGATTCCTGGAGTATGACAAGACCAGCGTAATCATTCTGTTTACCCTTGTCATTGTTCTGGTCATTGATTATGTAAGTACTAAGCTGCGGGAGAAATTGCTATGATGAAAAATGAAACAAGCCGCATCCGGCCTAAACCACGGAAGAACCCGCTACGCTGGGTCATTGTGTTACTGTTAATCCTTGTGTATGTCTGGGCGCTTGCCGGTGTACCGTTTACTGGGTTCAAGGAAACCGCTGCTCAGATTATGAAAGCCATTGTAGCCGGAATTTTCTCGCCGGATTGGGATTTTGTATATCTGCCTGAGGGAGAAGACTTGCTGCGCGGACTGTTGGATACGCTGGCGATTTCCGTGCTGGGTACCGTGATCTCGGCTGTGCTCTGTATTCCGTTTGCATTCTGGTCTGCCCGTAACATGAGTGGGCATCGTTCCATCTCGGGTGCAGGCAAAATGGTACTCAGCTTTATCCGCACGTTCCCTGAGATTATCATGGCCTTGTTGTTCATCAAGGCAGTAGGTCCCGGATCGTTTGCAGGGGTACTCGCCCTTGGGTTACACTCCATCGGCATGTTGGGTAAATTATACGCAGATGAAGTTGAGAATATCGACTATGGTCCATCTGAGGCGCTGCTTGCCTCCGGAGCCAATCGTATGCAGCAGTTGTGGTTTGCCATCCTGCCGCAGGTTATGCCTGGATTCCTGAACTATACGTTATATCGGTTCGAGATTAATGTACGTTCCGCGACCATACTGGGTGTAATTGGAGCAGGGGGATTGGTACCCCGCTGATCTTTGCACTTAGCACACGGAACTGGCCGCGAGTAGGTATAATTCTGCTGGGTATAATCGTGATGATCACGATTATCGACCTGATCTCGGGGTATATCCGTAAGAAGTTGGTGTAGAGTTAATGTGGAGCTACGAATATATTAGATGATAAATTAAGCTTTGATGATAGAGAAAGAAGAGAGGGCTATTCGGTGCCAGAATATTGGCAGGGATAGTCTTTTTTCGTGTCTGCGAATAAACAACGGTGCGTTCTTGTTGCTCAGCTAACTTTTGAGGAATAAGAGGTTTCTAAGAATATGTTTAAAGATGATTGAACTATTTTCCAAATACATGTAAGATTAATAGGTTTCTATATAAAGGGAATTAAGGATATTAATTAATACTACTCTTAGATATCCATACAAGAAGTGAGTTTTTAAAAGGAAGGTGACCTATGGAAACATTTTATTTTATATGGATTGGGTTTATGGTATTGATATTGCTGTACAGAATGATCTTTCAGAAGTTTAAAAAACATAACAGAGAAAATATTGGGCTTAGTGCAATCCTGATTATTTTCACAGGAAGCAGTTATACGTTTACACAGATGAACTTGATTTTTTTCATTAGTGTCATCGCCGTGGCCGCTTATTGTGCTGTATGGAACAGCATTCTATTTGTTAGAAATGGATATGAGCCGGAACGTTTGAAATGAACCTAAAAAACCGAAACCAGGTTGCCCTGTGAATCAGGCAATGTTGGTTTCGGTTTTTTAGTTGCTTGGTTAAACGTTAGGCTTCTTTAACTGAGACTTAGCTAGCCAAAGGCAACGCTTTGGTTACTTGAACCGTAATTGACTCGGTGCTGGTTACGCCTGCGGCGTTGATCAGCTCAGCACGGTACGTATACGTTCCGTTAGCACGACCGGACAATTCCGTTGTAGCACTTTGAGAAGCTGGTGTAGCAGCTTTCAATGTTTGTGTATCAATTAGAACATCATTTTCATAGAGACGGTATTCAGTAGCGTTTGTACCCCACCAGAGGTTCATGGATACGTTGTAGTTGCCGTCACCATCCCAGTTGTTTTGGGACAAGTTCGCTTTCCCGGGAGCAGCGTTCGTTACTTGAACTGTCAGCTCGTCACTGCGTGTAGTGCCTTTGTCGTTGGTCAGCTCGGCTACATACGTGTATGTTCCGTTAGCCTTGCCTGTAATTGCCGTTTTGGCAAATTGGGCGGATGGTGTAGTTGCAGTTAACTTCTGCGTATCCACAAGAACGCCATTCTCATACAGCTTGTACTCGGAACCATTTTCGCCCCACCAGAGGTTCATGCTTACGTTATACGAACCTTCGAACAGGCCGGTTGTATATCCACTATCAGAGGAAAGCACCGGTTTACCCGGTGCTCCCGCAGCTGGAGTGGAAGGCAGTTCGCCTCCACCTTGATCTTCAGCAGGTACAAAATCATTCAAGCTTCTAGGTTTCAATTGATATACGTCTTTGAAAATAGCGGAAACGCCTGTGATATCGATTTTGTCACCAGCAGCATAAGGAAGGCAGTCTCCGTCACACCTGTACGGGTGTCTACACGGATATGTGTGCTTGTGCCATCTGCTGCTACCGCGTCAAATTCAAAAGATCCAACTGGTGTAGCACTGATGATATTCTCGATCGTTACATCTTTCAGTTGAACCAGTTGACCCTGGTTCGCATCTGTAATTGCTGTAACTTCGATTGGAGCAGGTACGGCAGCCGTACCTGTTTTCTCAATCGCAACGATATCCGTAAGCTCGAACTCGCTGTTATAGATGGTTGTTGCTGCCGTTACTTTCACCTTGTCACCAGCATGGAAGCCGCTAGTATGCTGGAATACGTAGATTCCAGCAGTTTCATCTTGAAGATAGAAGGCTTGTCCACCAAATGCACCAGGTTCTGTCGTCACAACACCTTCGATAGTTACGGTAGTGCCAACCGCTTTGGTGCGTGCTTCAGCAACAGTGATAGCTGCTGGAATCGGTCCTTCTTCTTCTGGAAGCTGTTCTGCTGGCACATTGCCAACAGTCACGGCATTGGTGATCAGGTTGCTGCCATTCAGACGCAGACGCAAGCTGGCAGCACCAGTTGTACCCGGTTTAATACGGACGTTCAGGTCTTTGATCCCGCGACCTTGGCTGTCCGAGGTTACACTGAATGTGGAGCTATAGCCGTACGAAGTTGGCCATGTACCACTTTCATTCTGGATCATGGCGACCTGTGTTCCGCCAGTCAGATAGATACCGGCACTATAACCGGATACGGTTGTGTTTGGAGCCATATTCTCCACAACTACACGAATCTGGAAGTCTTCTGCATTTGGAAGTGTATCCTGCTTCACGAAGCTGTAAGCAGCGTTTGCGCTGGATGCAGGTCCGCCATAAGAACCAGCCTTAAACGTGGAACGATCGTACCACTTATATCCGGCAGCAGGTGCGGCCCAAGGTTCAGCCTGTGGTTCTGTGGAAGCAGCTGGCTCTTCAAATGGCAGCAGCGCTGTAGCTGTGTCCAGTTCAAGTCCGTTCACTTCAGTTAGGCTTGTGTAGTTCTCTTGTGTAGCGAGCCAGTTTACGGTGTTCACGAGCAACACGGCATCATCGGCTTCTTTGAAACCGTCATAAGTTGTTTTGCGTGTGCCTGTCTCTTCACGCAAGTATTTTGGTGATGCATCTTCTACTGGAGAGGAGTCACCGATGAAGGCAGCTTTACCTGCGCCCAGCTTGGATACAGCCACGTAAGGACCTTCTTCAATCCCGCCACCGTTGTAGACACCTTGGTCCACCGCGTTATTCCATTTTGCGTTGGTTTTTGGCAGGTACACAATACCTTTTGCCTTTTCCGGATCGGTAATTGCGAGTGTTGAACCGGCGTGCATGGCTACAGCCGATACCCCTTCTGTGATGCCAAAGGCTTGATCTGCCGGTACAACGATATTGGCGTTGATATCGCCAAGTGCGTTATAGCGGAAACGTACGCCGAAGTTATCGGACAACCAGTCCGTGCTAGTTACATTTTGCATGGCATCCGAGTTACGCTCATCGGTGCTCATACCTTTGGTTGGATCTTCAAAAGCTCCCCGACGGTAACCGTTGATGACTTCAGAGCCATCCCAGCGGTTTTTGTTACGGTCGGCATTATAGTGATCTCCAACAAAAAAGATGCTGCCACCCGTTTCAACATATTGTTTGAGTGCTGCTTGTTCGGATGTTTTGAAAGGAATTTGAGGCTCTGCAATAACGAATACGTTATACTCTTTCAGATCATCATAGGTAAATGGAGTTGTCTTGCGAAGTTCTTTGACATAATAACCATCATTCGCGAGTGCATTCCCGAAGTCGGAGAAACCTCCATCAATGACCCAGTCTGCAGCTCCAGCCGTTTGGCCGTGAGAGTTGTCGAACAATACTTTTTTACCTGCATTTTGGTTCACAACCTTTGCCTGGATGAACGGTGCCGGGTCTGTCGGCCCTTCCGCATGAACCGATGCATCTCCGTTCCATAATCCGATCTGAAGCGGCAAAGCCATGGACAATGCCAGGAGTGATTTTAGAAATACTCCTCGCATACCTGTTAATTTACCCAACCAAATCCCTCCCAAATATTAGTTGATTCATGAGTTCGTCCATATTCTACCACATGAAAATCTCACATAGTCATAACAATTTGTAAAAATTAACTCGATATTTGTAAAATTGGGTCTTTTGACATATCCATAGGTAATTCGATCCTGTCTTAACACTTCCATCCGCCGTCACTAATGATTTTTCGTAAAGAAAAAGCCATCTCTATGAGATGACTTTGGCTCGAATTCGATTGACGGCATGGAATACAGAGGATTTAATCATGCCTTCACTGCGATTCACCAGCTCTGCCGTTTCCTTAATGGAGTATCCGTGGATGAGGCGAAGTTCTAATATTTTACGATGTTCGGTGTTGTTAATATGGGAGACAAGATCATGAACACCTTCGCTAATTTCAAGGTGGGGTGTATCGACGTGATGGGTAGGTACCTCCAGACGGCTGTCTCGTCTGAGTGTACGGGTTCGCCTGCGGAAGCTGTCCATCGCCAGGTTACGGGCAATGCGTTTGAGATAATAGAGAATGCGGTCTTCAGGGATATCCACGGTAACGTTCATTAGTCGAATGAAACAATCCTGTGCCAGATCTTCTGCGTCTTGCGGTTGTTTGACGATATGGGATAGATACCTTGTGATTTCTGATTTATAGTTGACATAAGCATCATTAATTAGTGTGCTGTTCATATGATGTGAATCCCCCTTGGATACAGATCAGGCTTGGGTCCGGTCTGGTATGAGTCTCTTATGATCCAAGTATATCGGGATGTTGTTTCCAAAAGGTTCAGAGTTGTATCGGAGTTGTAACATTTCGTGCTTCCCTCTATTCAAGCATACGGCTTGGGATACAAAATATAGGCAGATGAAGGAAATTCATAGAGCAGGGAGATTACGAAGGTATCATGAGACAAAAAGAGATTTTAATTATTGAGGACGAGGAGTCCATTCGCGATATACTGTCCTATTCGTTACGTAAGGAAGGATTTGAGATCAAGGAAGCAGCTACGGGAAAAGAGGGTCTGGATCTGCTTCGGGATTCGAAGCCGGATCTGATCCTGCTGGATCTGATGCTGCCAGATATGAGCGGTTTTGATGTGTGCAGGCAACTATCTGTGAACTCCAAGATACCTGTCATCATGATCACTGCAAAGTCGGACATGCTGGACAAGGTACTTGGCATGGAGCTTGGGGCGGATGATTATATCACGAAGCCTTTTGATATCCGTGAGGTGGTTGCGCGCATTCGGGCGATTTTTCGCCGGATTGATCTGATCAGCGAGACACTGGAGAATCAGTCCTATGAGGTGGTAAGGCTAGGCAAGCATATTGAGATCCGCAAGGATGAACGGGAAGTGTGGAAAGACGGGGAACGGGCAGGACTCACGAATAAAGAATATGATCTTTTGTTATTTCTCGTGACCCATCATCGTAAGGTTCATACACGTTCTGAACTGCTGGATAAGGTATGGGGATTTGATTTTGCAGGGGATACCCGAACGGTGGACATTCATGTGCAAAGGATTCGCAAGAAACTGGATAGTGGTGTGCAAGGCATTTCGATGATTGAAACGGTATTCGGAGTGGGGTACAAGCTGAATATTCAGGTACAGACATGAAGTGGACGATCCAGTTCAAAATGGTGGTGCTATTCTCGGTCATTGTATTTATCGGATTCTCCGTCCTGTTGATTCTGTCCAATAAGGTAGCTCAGGAGAATATGTACCGGGAAGTGCATGAGGATATGGTGCAATCCAAAAGAAATCTGGACATCGCGCTGAATCAGTACTTCCTGATACATAACAAACGCATGAGCAGAGACTCGCTCGAAGCAGGGAGTCGCGAGCTCGCGGAGCAGATTGGATCAGCCGTTGGTGGGGAGATTGTAGTATATGGCCCCGATGCTTCGCCATACGGATCTGTTGGCAGCGAGGTTAACGTTGCTAAGCGGTCTGACCATCCTGATGTGGAGGAAGCCATACATTCCCGGATTGCTTACACCACAGTTGTGGATAAGGGCCGGGTCACAGCCAGTCTGTCCTTCCCGCTCCAGATGGATCAACAATTGATTGGAATTGTACAGATGAAGAAGGATTACACGGAATTGTTCAAACGCAACCTTCGTTTTCAAAATACGATCAAGTTTTTTGCAGCGGTTATTTTCGTATTTGTATTTATCGCATCCATCTTTATTTCCCGGAAAATTACACAACCTATCCGTGTACTGACAAAACGTTCTGCGGAAGTGGCCCAGGAAGTCTGAATGCGGACATTCAGATTACAACCAAAGATGAAATTGGTGAATTGGCTTCAAGCTTCACCGTCATGATTGATCGGGTTCGGGAGCAGATTGATGTGATTGAGCGAGAGCGGGACGAAGTGAAGCAAGTACAGGCGAGAAGCAAAGTTTTTTTGACAATGTGACACATGAATTGAAGACACCACTAACGACGATTCTGGGGTACGCCCAGATTTTGCGGGATAACGGATTTACCGATCAGGACTTTTTTGACAAAGGCATGAATTATATTATCAAAGAAAGCCAGCGTCTCAACACGATGGTTGCGGATATTCTGGAGGTTTCGGTCTCGTCTGCGGTCATTCAGGCGTACCGATTCGAACGTATCGATGTATCCGATATTATCCGTGAAGCTTGCGAGGATATGTCGATTAAGGCCAGTAAGTACAATATAGGCATTCACTATGAGCTGGAGGAACATCAGTATCTACAGGGGGATCGTGATAAGCTGAAGGAGGTCTTCCTCAACGTTCTGGATAACTCGGTCAAGTACAGTGATGTGAACTCCATCATCGAAGTGCAATCCTTCCGGTTAGGTGATTCCATTGCTATTGTGATCCGTGATCAGGAGAAGGAATCGGTGCTGAAGCGCTCCAGCATGTATTTGAACCCTTTTACCAGGATAAAGGAATCAACAGGGCCGAGAAAGGCAGTGCGGGGCTGGGTCTGTCTATTGTGAAGAACATCGTTGAGCGTCATGGAGGAACAGTGGAGATGAAGAGCATCATGCGGCAAGGGACACAAGTAAATATCAGTCTTCCGGGGAAATGAACGCATGAGACATCCCGGATTTTGGCGTAAAAACCGCGACAGATTGATGCTGTCAGGGCTGTTGATCGCATTTGTCGGGGAATATTCGGGATTGGCAGCCTGTTCAGTATCGGAAATCTCAAGCCACGAACCGTAATTTTGCCAAGTGAGCAATTCAATAGCCGTCTGGCACCACCACCGAGTAGTACGATTCAGATCGAGTCAGCTACCAAGATTCCGAATGACTTTGCAATCTTTGATTTTGAAGTGGTAGATCGGAACACGATTATATTAAATCAACTGGAATCCTCCTATTCCGGGCTTCAGCTGTCTCTCCTGCATCTGGATGATAATGAAGTGAAGAGTATTGCGAGTAATACGGATTATGGCGTTGCGATTAGCCCGGATCACAAGAAAATCATCTACTCCCAGTACCGGGCGGGGCAGGCGCAGAAGACGACATATGAGTATGTGATTGAGAGCGGGGAACGTCGCAAGCTTCCGAACGACAACTCGTATTATAGAGTGTTTACAGGGAACGAATCCTACATCGGTCAGGATGATCTTTCATTTAAACAAGTTGATCTGAGCAAGGGGACGAATCAAGTCATCTACACGTATGATGAGCTAATGGGCATGTTCACAGGACCAAGACAAGGGAAGGGTTCGAGTGATACGTTTATCGTGATGGATGTATTGCAGGTCAGTGAAGATCTGAAGCAGTTTTATATGCTGGTGATGCTGAAAGACAATTATGCCATCTATCGTGTATCGCTTGAGGACGAGCATGAAGTGAAGGCGTATGCTGCAATGGAAGACATTCAACAATTCAAGTTGTTGAAAAATGGTGATATGCTCATCCAGGGAACGATGAATAAGGTACAGGGGCTGTATCGGTATCGAGCAGCGCAGGAGCAGTATGATCTGGTATTACAAGGTTCCATCTGGAACTTCGAACTGGATGCAGATGAATCGCGAATCGCTTACTTTCATCCAATGGATAATCAGAATCTGAAGAATGAGTTGCATATTGCCTACCTGAATGACAGCAAGCTTTCGTCGGATACGGTGATCTACCGCAATATTGATAACTTCATCAATCTGAAATGGAAAGACGATGAGCTATTTGCAGTGGGCAGCACGATGGATAAAAGTGAGATGTACCGCTTTAGTTTCAGAGCCTGGTAAGCTGCGGAAGGCATACGAATATAAGACCTTGGTCTGATGGAGCTGGCGATATCTGCTCTGTGGACAAGGTCTTTTTGTTATGACATGTTACAAGTTGGATACAACTCCGGTCAGCCCGGATACATCTCCACCCTATAATTAAATAGAAATGTGCTACGCGAATCTTTTTGAACAACCTCTGTACATATTTAGCAAGTAGAAAGGAAGACATGTAGTAATGCTTCAAGTTGAACAATTATCCCACTCGTTCCGCAATGGGGAACCGTGCCGGTGCTTCAGGATATCAACCTGACGATTGGAGAAGGCAAGATGGTAGCCCTGCTGGGCAGTTCTGGTTCGGGCAAATCCACACTGCTGAATCTGATGGCGGGGCTGATGAAACCGGATCAGGGCAAGATTCTAATTGCGGGACAAGATATTGTACGTTTCAGTGAAAATCGCCTGGCTGAGTTCAGGCGTAGTCATATCGGGTTTATTTTTCAATCCTATGAGCTGCTGTCCAATCTTACGATCCGGGAAAATGTAGAGTTACCCTTGGTGTTTATGGGGATAAGCCCTTCGAAACGCAAAGCAAAAGCATTGAAGCTGTTGGAACAGGTTGGACTGGGTGAAAAAGCAAGCTTGTTCCCGTCCCAGTTGTCGGGCGGTCAACAACAACGTGTCAGTATTGCACGCTCGCTCATTACCGAACCCTCGGTGATCTTTGCAGATGAGCCTACCGGGAATCTGGATACCGAGACGGAGGAAGAGATTATTGCGATTTTGCAGCAGCTTAACCGGGATATGAATACAACCTTTGTCATTGTGACACATGAAGCAGAGGTCGCGGAGCAGATGCAAGTTGTGCTTACACTACAACATGGAATATTGGTCGAAGAAGCTGTAAGGGATGTTTGAGGCAAAAGGAGAGGAAATGTGAGAATACTGGATGTAGCACGTATGGCCTGGGGACAGATCATTCGCAGAAAAATGGTCACACTGCTGTGCATGATGGGGCTGTCCATCGGCTCTGCCGCCATGATCATTGCACTTAGCGTGGGGCAGTCCGTACAGACCTATAGCGAGAAAAC
The DNA here is from genome assembly GCA_022836915.1 of Paenibacillus sp. OVF10. Classification (GTDB taxonomy): domain Bacteria; phylum Bacillota; class Bacilli; order Paenibacillales; family Paenibacillaceae; genus Paenibacillus. Next base: position 1,848,503 of record CP094668.1, read on the forward strand.
ATTGAACGACAATTACAAGATGGATGAAATCACGATTACACCCAATGAAGGCATACGTACTGGGAACGGCAAGGGGAATGGTCAGACATCGAAGTTTGAACGGGGAGCATTGACGTTGGAAAAGATTCAGATTATCCAAAGACTACCCCATGTTGTTGCCGTGGCTCCCATGTTAAAGCTGGATTCGCTGGAAATGGTGCTTCCGGATGGTCGTAGCACGTATGTTGAGGTCATTGGTACCCAGCTGGAGACCCTGGGCGGGTTTGGATACAAGTATGCTGAGGGACGTGGGGCAGAGGATGGTCGTATGGCGGCAACCAGTTATGGGGCTGCATTTGGACTCGTGGACCCCAAAGTAACTCAGAAGTTATTTGAGCAGTTGAATGCTGATCCATATAACAACGAGCTTTTGGAACAGTTTACGGAAATGTCCGCCAAGCAGGATCAGCTGGTTCAGCAGCTGGTTCAGTTCCGATATGAAGATTATGCAAATGCGAGCAAAACCAAAATGAGTGGCTCTATACGCGTGTCTGGAGAGTTGACGAAGCCTTCCAACATGGATGAGATGAGTGCTCAAAATGATAAAAAGGTATTTCTGCCGCTCGATACAGCTCGTGCATTGCAGGATGAGCTTGGATTACAGCAGGCCGACAGCAGTGCGGCCAAACATCTTAACTCGGCTCTGGTCAAGGTTGAGGACAAACGTTATGTATCCCAGGTGGAAGAACAGATTAAAAAGCTGACGTTAAACACACAGAGTAATCTGTTCCAAGAGGAAGCGATGGCAGGTCAATTGGCGATGTACCAAAAAGCGGCATTGGGGATCGGTGGTTTTATCATGCTGTTGGCCTCATTATCCATTATTGTAGCGATGATTATGTCCACGCATCAGCGTCGTAAACAGATTGGTGTGATGAAGGTGCTGGGCGCAAATCTGTGGCAGATCCGTCAGATGTTTATTACAGAAGCAGCGATGCTTGGATTAATGGGCGGCATAGCTGGTGTGGGGATCGCCTTTGCTGCCCTCGACGGGGTGAACAGTCTGCTGGCGAGTCAGATGGCAGATCAGATGAATGGTCCGATGACCGTCGTTATTCAGCAGTCGGCTCTGCCACTTGGCATCGTTTTTGCTGTTCTGGTTGGCATTGTATCGGGTATATATCCGGCAATCAGCGCATCTCGGACCAATGCATTAACTGTGATCAAATCAATGTAATTTTATCAGCGAAAGGGAAATTGGGCACATGAAGAAATGGATTAAAATCATCATCACCGTTGTACTTTTGGCAGGTGCAGGATACTGGCTGTATGAAAAGTACAAGCCAAAACCGGAGGCGCCTATAGAAATTCCGCCCCCGATTACCTTTGATGTGACACAGGAAACGATGACGCAAACGATACAGGTGAAGGGGAAATCCGTATACACCGATCAGACGGATATTTTTGCTCCGTATGCTTCCAACATCAAGCAGTGGCATGTGAAAAGTGGTGAGCAGGTGAGCAAAGGCGATATCCTGTTTACCCTCGATACTTCCACGTTACAAACAGAAGTAGAACAGTTGCAGAGTGATCTGGAGAAAGCCCAGCTGGAAAATAAGATGAATCAGGTTAGCCTGGATCAGGCGAATATGAGCGAGGCGCTTGGCGTGACGGAAGAGGAGCGCAAGAAGGCATTTGCAGACCGGGAAGGCAAACGCCTGACAAATGAGTTGAATCAAAAAGCACTGGTCCTCAAGGAGAAGGAGATACAGAAAAAGCAGGCAGTAATAAGTAAGTCTGTTGTATATGCTTCTGCTACCGGTATATTTCAGATGAATGAAGAGGATAGCAAGACAAGTGCGGTGACGGAAGGACAGCTGATCGGGTCCATTACAAACATCAGCAAACTGAAATTTATGACGATTGTTGGTGAGGAAGAAATGTTCAGACTCAAGGTGGGCATGCCAGTTAAGGTGCGAATGACAGCGCAGAAAGACCTGCAATTCACCGGGAAGGTGAGTAAGGTATCCAAATTCGCCCGCAAGAGTACCGATATGGACCTCAAGCAAGCTTCACAGTTTGACGTGGTCATTGATCTGAAGCCGGACACCAGAATGTATGGAGGCGTGAGTCTGGAAGGCGATATCGAGACAATGCGGAAGGATAAAGTGACGGTAGTGTCCAGCCTCGCGATCATGCGGGATCAGACCGAGCCTTACGTACTGTTAGACAAAGGCAATGGACAGACAGAGCCGCTGACCATCCAGGCTGGAATGGAATCGGGGGACAAGACGGAAGTGGTTAGTGGCTTAAAACCGGGAGACATTGTCGTTTTGCCTTAGATGTAGGAATATAAGAACAAGGCATTATATGTAATGACTATCTAGACGAGCGGGTTCATTCGGCATTGAAAAACACGAGGTTCATTGTGGCAGATTGCCAGGATGAACCTCGTGTGTCGTTTGGAGCAAGGGATGTCCAGATTCCTGCCTCGATTATGGAAAAAATATAATTAAATTTATATAATTCAATTTACAGTAATATTTACATGTCGTATAATCAGAACATAAGGAGGTGACACCGAACATCATGTTTGTAGATGGATAGGCGAAGACCTTTTTTTTAACTGTTTGAAGAAAGCGCTTACCGAATTTGGAAATCAGACATCTCGTAAGTCATTGTTCACACTTCTTCATGTCTAACACACGTTCAACCACACCCACCATATTATACTCATTCACATGATTCGCCCTCACACACCATTTGTTTGCTCAAGATTCCAGTTATACAACCATTTCTTTTTGGAGGTGATACAACCAACTCATCCGAACGTTCTCTTCGTGCTAAGCATCATAATGACACAGAGGATCAGACATGAGTACAACCCAATCTAACTAAAGGAAAGGTGGAACTATGAAGACTAAATTGAAAACCAAATCGAGAGGTAAAAAGATCCTGCGCAAAGGTGTAAAACAAATGCTGGCTGCAACGCTGCTCGCTGCGGGGATTTTCCTGGATTGTCTCCAGGCTTGACTCAGGCGGCTGAAGCACATGTGGATAATCCATTTGTAGGGGCAACGGCTTATTTGAACCAGGACTATTCGGCTCTCGTAGATACGTCCATTGCACTGACCAACGATGCATCGTTGAAGGCCAAGATGGAGACGGTCAAATCGTATCCAACCGCAGTATGGGTTGACCGGATTGCTGCGATTAATGGCGGGGTGAACAATGCCGGACGCAAGAGCATCGAGGAACATCTGGACGCTGCACTTGCTCAAAAGAAACCGGGTACACCGATCACCGCTTCATTTGTTATCTATAACTTGCCCGGACGGGATTGTCATGCACTCGCATCGAATGGTGAACTTCCACTAACACAGGCGGCACTGCAGACATATAAAACGGATTATATTGATGTCATTGCAGATATCTTCGCAGATCCGAAGTATCAGGATATTCGTATTATTGCCGTCATTGAACCGGACAGTCTGCCTAATCTTGTGACCAACCTGAGTACACCAGCTTGTGGTCAAGCCAGCTCAACAGGTATCTATGAGGCGGGTGTGAAGTATGCATTGGACAAGCTGCACGCCATTCCGAATGTGTACAACTATTTGGATATCGGCCACTCTGGCTGGCTTGGATGGGATAACAACCGTTCTGCAGCAGTCGCGCTGTATACAAGTGTTGTGCAAGGGACAGCCGCGGGTCTGAGCAGTGCAGATGGTTTCATTACAAATACAGCGAACACTACACCGCTGGGGGAACCGAATCTGTCTAACCCTGATCTTAATATCGGTGGACAACCGATTAAATCGGCCAAGTTTTATGAGTGGAATCCTTATTTTGACGAAACCGATTTCACTGCTGCGCTGTATGCCGATTTCGTACAAGCTGGATGGCCAAGCAGCACAGGTTTCCTGATTGATACTAGCCGGAATGGGTGGGGCGGGGTAGACCGTCCAGCATCTGCTACGGGCAGCAACATCAACGATTATGTGAATTCCGGACGTGTAGACCGCCGGGAGCATCGGGGGAACTGGTGTAATGCCAGTGGCGCAGGTATTGGTGAAGCACCTAAGGCTGCACCAGGACCAGCGCATCTGGATGCTTATGTATGGGTGAAACCTCCGGGTGAATCCGATGGCTCCAGCTCCGAAATTCCGAATAACGAAGGTAAAGGTTTCGACCGGATGTGTGATCCAACCTTCACAACTCGTGATGGTGTATTAACAGGTGCATTGCCTAATGCCCCAGTATCGGGTCACTGGTTCCATGATCAATTCGTGGCACTGGTGAAAAACGCATTCCCTGTACTTCCTGCAAGTAACGGTGGAGGCAATCCTCCGGGCGGAACAACAGCTCCGGCAGCACCAGCAGCATTGACGGCTACTGCCGGTAACGCTCAAGTCTCCCTGACGTGGGCTGCTTCTACAGGGGCCACAAGTTATAGTGTGAAGCGGGCACTGAGTGCATCAGGTCCATTCACAACGATTGCAGCCAATGTAAGTGGAACATCTTACAGCAACACCGGCCTGATCAACGGTACAACCTATTATTATGTGGTAACGGCAACCAATGCAGCAGGTGAAAGTGTTAACTCTGTCACAGCTACAGCTACACCGGTTGCAGGGGTAACGGCGCCAGCTGCACCGACTGCTCTCACAGCAACCGCAGGCAATGCACAGGTGAGCCTGACGTGGACTGCTTCTACAGGTGCAACAAGTTATAATGTGAAACGCGCACTGAGTGCAACAGGTCCGTTCACAACGATCGCGGCGAATGTGAGCGGTACGTCCTACACCAACACTGCCCTCACGAACGGCACAACGTATCATTATGTGGTAAGTGCAGTGAATACAGCAGGGCAAAGTGTCAATTCCGCTGTAGCTTCCGCGACACCTCAAAGTGTCGTTGTACCAACGAGTGATCTTGTCGTGCAATATCGTGCTGGAGATACCAATGCTCAAGATAGCCAGATCAAACCGTATTTCAACATCAAAAATCTGGGTAGTACTGCTGTGAATCTGAGTGATCTGAAGATCCGGTACTACTTCTCCAAAGAAGGCTCGGCTGCGATGGATTCTGCCATCGATTATGCTCAAGTTGGCGGAGCCAATATCCAGCGTACCTTCACAGACTCGTATGTGGAGTTGAGCTTCACATCTGGCGCTGGCAGCATTCAGGCTGGTGGACAGACTGGAGACATCCAGCTTCGCATGTACAAAACAGACTGGTCCAACTTTGACGAGACGAATGACTACTCTTTCGATCCAACGAAAACATCCTACAAGGATTGGAATAAGGTAACGCTCTACCAAGGTGGAAACCTGGTATGGGGCATTGAGCCTTAAAATTTACTCGTAATTGTCGTAACCGCAATCCTCAGTATATTAGAGGATTGCGGTTTTTTGCTATTCATTACAAGAGTCATCTTGAAATGAAGTACTTGATCAACTGAGGAACGTAGTGGAGGGGACGAAATCGATTCTGAAGAAGCGAAGCTGAAAGCTTTCTGCAAGAAAGCTACTTCGTAAGCATCATCTCGCCTTTATACCCGGATTTTTCCCTTGGAAAGGGGATGGAAGAAAATCCGGGGATAACAGCGATCATAAGAACGATTCGTAACCGGAACGGATATCCCTCACAGCTGCAAGTGCTTATTCCCAAATGACTCCTAAAAACACTGATTATTGATCGTTTTGGACGGATATTTGCCTAGGGTCTGGCAGGCAGGATGTCTATAATAGAACCCGATGGGCGGGATCACCTCGCTCGGATTGGAAAGAGAATGGAAGGGGGACCGCACTCTGGTAGTCGGGCAAGCTGATTTCTCTTTTTTAATTTTGTAAGCGTAATCATTACGTGTTGAAATCTTCTTTCGAAGAAGGCCTCTATGAATTATCGAACGTCTAATCATCATCGATGTGTACAAGCGTTACCCATTCTGTCTCAAGGAGCGTGAAGGTGGATGAACTCAGAAACAACAGCGCCGGTACATAAGGGATCGGTGTCAGGTCAGCAATCCGGTCGCAGGAAGGCTCGTATGCCACTTGCAGCCAAGGTGCTCTCTTCGGCACTTAGCGTAGCTTTGCTCATTGGAGGAACAGCTGGCGTTACGGGAGCGGAAGCTTCCAACGGTAATATGGCGACGGAGGCTGGCCTGCAATCAAATAAGGGGGCAGTCACATGAAAGAGATTCAACTGGAATATCTGGATCGCGGTCTGGTGGCTGCATCGACATCTGAAGGTGTTTTTCTCAGTTGGAGATTGCTTGGTGACGAGGCCACAGGGTATAGCGACAAAGGGCTGACAGGTACGGACTTTAACGTCTATCGTGATGGCAAAAAGATCGCTACGGTCACCGACAGCACCAACTATGTAGATTCCGCGGGTAAATCGTCTTCCCGTTATGAAGTGGCAGCGGTGAACAAGAAGGGCAAGGAGAGCAAACGCAGTGCATCCGTCAAACCTTGGGCGAACGGGTATGTGGACATTCCACTGCAAAAACCCGCCGATGGTGTGACGCCTGCCGGAGAAGCTTATACGTATTCTGCCAATGACATGAGTGTGGGTGATGTGGACGGGGATGGCCAATATGAATTTTTCGTCAAATGGGACCCTTCCAATGCCAAGGACGTATCGCAGAAAGGATACACCGGTAAAACCTACATTGATGCTTACACCATAGACGGACAATTGCTGTACCGAATTGATCTTGGGGTCAACATTCGTGCAGGTGCTCACTATACACAGATGCTCGTTTATGATTTTGACGGGGATGGTAAAGCCGAGATGATGTTCAAGACCGCTCCGGGCACGAAGATTATCAAATATAACAAAAAAGGAAAAGTGACCTCCGAGAAATACATCACGCTTCCTAAGCAGGATCGCAAGGCAGGGTACTCGAACGAAGATGATTATCGTTTAAGTGCGGATGGTTACTACGATCACGTGGTGGATATGTTCAGGAACTGGCATAAACACGACGAGGTTGTGAAGGGGAACTGGCCTGCAACATTGGAAGAGGCTTTTGGAATGGAGAAAAAATATAACTACCCATTATCTCAGCAGGATGCCGAGAGCCTGGCCGACTACTTCATTGATGTATATGCGGTAGAACGCAGCAACCGCAATGAGTTGCGCAAGTTTGAAGGTTTTATCGTGGATGGGCCGGAGTATGTTACGGTATTTGAAGGCAAATCAGGTAAAGAGCTGGAGACGATTCCATATGAACCCGAGCGTCATGATGACGGCCTGATGTGGGGCGATTATGCCATGGCACGGATCGAACCGGGCAATCGTGTGGACCGTTTCCTGGCAGGCGTGGCGTATTTGGATGGCAAGAAACCATCTGCAATCTTTGCACGCGGATATTATACACGTTCAACGATGGTTGCCTACAATTGGGACGGCAAGAAGCTGAAAAAGGAATGGAAAGTGGACAGCGGCTGGACACCGATGAAGAACCCGTTTAATGATGGGCCACATGGGGTGGATGGCACAGATCCGCAGTATGGCTCCATTACAACTCAGGGTGCGCACTATTTCAGTGTGGCGGATGTGGATGGAGACGGCAAACAGGAGATCATCTATGGCTCCGCTACGATTGATCATGATGGAAGTGTGTTGTACAGCTCCACAGACCTGATGCCTGCCGAAAGTGCTGCACCGGGAACCATTGCCCGTCTGGGTCATGGGGATGCTCTTCATGTGGCAGACATCGACCCAGATCGTCCGGGACTAGAGATTTTCATGGTTCACGAGGGTGGTCCGTGGGCGCCATACGGTTATTCCCTGCGTGATGCGAAGACCGGAGAAGTAATCTACGGTGGGTACACAGGGAAAGATACCGGTCGCGGCATGGTGGGGATGTTGATCCGACTCGTCGTGGACTGGAGACATGGGCTGTAGGTTTGTGGACAGCTAAGGGTGAGAAAATCAGTGATCAAGCACCGGGAACCAATATGAATATACGTTGGGCTGCCGATATGACGACACAGATCGTTGATGGTGCGATTGATGTTACACCAACCATCAAAGACTGGAATCGTGGCACGTTGCTGACGGCAACAGGCACATTGACCAACAATCACACCAAAGGTACGCCTTCTCTCGTGGCTGATATCTTCGGGGATTGGCGGGAAGAGATGCTGGTGAGAACCACGGACAGCTCAGCGATTCGTATCTATCTCAGTACCGAGAAAACGGACCGCAAGTTGTACACCTTGATGCATGATGCGATGTATCGTGTCGGCATTGCCGGACAGAACAGTGGATATAACCAGCCTTCCTATCCGTCCTTTTACATGGCATCGGATATTGAGTGGTCAAAAGTAACGCTGGCTAAGTTCTACACGCCAGGTAAGGGCGGAAAGTAAACAGGCTTGAGTAATAATAGCTAGCAATAACAACATAACATGTGTTCATGATCAGACTGTAACGTAACGCAACGTCATCCGCTTTAAGTATTTTTATCGAAGCTTGGAAGCTCTGAAATTCCAATGTGTCTCGCACATGGAGTTTCAGAGCTTTTTTCACATAAGGATCTGCGGATAAAGCTTGGCGTTTTCCCAGCCATCCGTGTTACATCATTCTTTTACATAAGTTAAGTCTAAATAAGTTGAACTAATCATTTACACGATAACAGAGAGGACAGAAAAAACCTGAAAAAGCGAAGCGTTCGCCTAAATGCTTTCTGAAAGAAAGCTGCATCGGAAGCATAAGCTATCCCCGGATTTTCCCTTTAGAAAGGGAATCAATAAATCTGGGGATAACAGCGATTGGAAGGTTGTTCTGTCATCGTAGTGTCAGTGTTAATAATCTTTATTTCAACTTATATAGATGCTCGGTAGAAGCGAACGCTTTAATTGTGTAGTTACCTTCATCATGGATCAATGTGGTGATGGAGCACTCGGGGATCAATTGGTTCTGCATAGCAATAAAATCGGAATGCCAGACGTTAAGCTCGCGCTCGGTAAAGGTTTGCACCAGAAAATCAGTAATGAGTCCACCATGTGCAACCACAATAATGTTACTGTTCTCTGGCTCTTCATTAGCTAATTCGGTTAGGAGGAGGCCAGACGTTCACCAGCCTGTTTGGCCGAGTCTCCCACGGGTGGGATGTAATCTGGGTCAGACGTACATCGATCCCACATCGCAATGAATTCTTCGAATGACTGATCCGGGCAATCGCCCCAATTGGCACGTTCGCGCAGGCGAGGATCTTCGGTTATACAGGAAGGGGTGTGGCGGGCAATCATACTTGCGGTTTCTCGGGCTCGTCGAAGTGGGCTGGTCAGGATTTTAGTAACAAGATAGGTAGCTCTGGCAAAATGAAGTGCTGTGGCTTCGGCTTGTAAAACCCTTTGGAAGTGAGGGAGACATCTCCGATTCGTCGTTCTTTGAGACCATGTCTCACCAAATGAAAGGTGGTACTCATGATTAGAATCCTCCTTAAGTATAGACAGTCACATACAATAATTAGATAACATGCTAATTATATATTTATCTAATAAAATAACGCAATGAGGCGTTTAACTAAGACAGTTTATTTTCAACCTATAGAATTGCTACAATGGAGAAAAGTGAGGATCGTTTGTTGAGGACTGGAGGTATGGACATGAGCATCACGAAGCGCTGGACAGGAAGCCTGTATCAGGAGGCATTGCGAACAGAGGACTGCGGGCCACGTTTCTACGCGTATTATTACAAGCAGTGGGACAACTATCGTATGTCCTATCACCATCATGATTCCACAGAGATCATGTATATCATTTCGGGAATGTGCCGGGTGGATGTGCAGATGCCGGATGGGAGCTCAGAGCAGACTATTTTGAAAAAGGACAGTTTATTATGCTCGACGCAGGTGTCCCGCACCGATTGCTGGTGGAAGATGGTGTCCCTTGCCGGATGCTCAATGTGGAGTTTGGATTCTCAGACTCGCCTCCTGGACAGTTATCTATCCGTCAGCTCGCGCAGGAAGAGGAAGAAGTCCATACTTTACTAACTAATGCTTCGCCATATCTGGTACTGCCAGATCCGGAAGAGGTGTATCACATTATGAAGAGTCTGGTGCTCGAACTCGATCAGCGCGGTCTGCTGGAGCAAGGAAGATCAACTGCGCCGATGAGGATTATTCCGTCAGAGGAAAGGTCGCATCATCGCGAAGCCCGGAATCTCTCGTCCCTGGAACAGGGTATGCTGGTGCGTACATTGTTCATCCAATTGCTTGTCCGTGTTGCACGTCTGCGCGGAGAGATGAGCCGGAGTGCGCCAGATCAGGCGGAGCTGTATGTCAAACGAACTATTGAATTCATGCATCACAATATGGATCGCAACATTCAGATGAAGGATATCGCGGCAGCCGTCAATCTGCATCCGGGCTATTTACATCGCATTTTTCGTCAGCACACGCAGCGGACACCTACCGATTACCTGACGATGCTTCGAATGGAGAAGGCCAAGATGCTGCTTCAGCAGACGAATATTCCGATTTCGGAGATCTCCGACTATGTCGGAGCAGGCAGTCGTCAGTATTTTCATATGTTATTCAAGAAATATACAGGCCGTACGCCAGTTGAATTTCGCTCCTCGATGGAACGACATGTTAGCCAGTACCCGTCGGATGAATAGGCCAATTGCAGTTATTTTCGAATACATATCGATTAGTGTAACCGGCGCGTAAAAGTTAGGATTTTTGACAACAAGATCTTGAACAGGTCATGATTTTGATAACGCTTCCCCTTTTGCCGTTGGTACAATGATTTCATGAAGAGAGTCATTAACCGAAGCGAAAGATTCGGATTTAGGGAGGACATAGGCATGTCGTTTAAAGTGGCGTTTATCGGGGCAGGAAGTATCGGATTTACACGGGGATTGTTAAGGGATTTGCTGACGGTACCAGAGTTTAACAACATTGAAATTGCGTTCTGCGATATTAACCAGCACAATCTGGACATGGTGACTGAGCTGTGTCAGCGGGATATCCGTGAGAATGGATTGAATATTCAGATTCAGCCTACAACGGATCGGAAAGAAGCTTTAAAAGATGCGAAGTATGTACTGTGTACGATTCGTGTCGGGGGACTGGAAGCATTTGCAACCGATGTGGATATTCCACTGAAATATGGGGTTGATCAATGTGTCGGCGATACGCTGTGTGCAGGCGGGATTATGTATGGACAACGCGGAATTGCCGAGATGCTGGACATCTGTAAAGATATTCGTGAACAGAGCGCACCGGACGTGCTGCTCTTGAACTATTCCAATCCGATGGCGATGCTCACATGGGCTTGCAACAAGTACGGCGGTGTGCGGACGATCGGACTGTGTCATGGCGTACAGCATGGTCATCATCAGATTGCGGAAGCTTTTGGATTGAAAAAGAGTGAAGTGGATATTGTCTGTGCCGGCATCAACCATCAGACCTGGTATATTCAAGCGTCTCATGAAGGTAAAGACCTTACAGGAGATCTGCTCGAAGCCTTCGAGAAACATCCGGAGTACAGCCGCACCGAGAAAGTGCGGATTGATATGCTACGCCGCTTTGGGTATTACAGTACGGAATCGAATGGTCACCTGAGTGAATATGTGCCGTGGTACCGCAAACGTCCAGAAGAGATCAACGAATGGATCGACCTGGGCAACTGGATCAACGGAGAGACGGGTGGATATTTGCGGGTGTGTACCGAGGGGCGCAACTGGTTTGAGACTGATTTTCCAAACTGGATGAAGGATGAACCGATGCAATTCATTTCGGAAAAACGGGGCGAGGAGCACGGCTCGTACATTATTGAAGGGCTGGAGACGGGACGTGTCTATCGCGGACATTTCAATACCGTTAATAATGGAGTAATCTCGAACCTGCCGGATGATGCAATCATAGAAGCACCGGGATATGTGGATCGCAACGGCATCTCCATGCCGCATGTAGGGGATCTGCCACTTGGACCGGCTGCGGTATGTAATGTGAGCATTTCCGTGCAACGGCTCGCGGTTGAAGCAGCGGTGAACGGAGACGATAAGTTACTTCGTCAGGCGTTTATGATGGACCCGCTCGTGGGTGCCGTATGTAATCCAAAAGAAATCTGGCAGATGGTCGACGAGATGCTGGTTGCACAGGCCCAGTGGTTGCCGCAGTATGGAGATGCGATTGCCGCCGCAGAAGCAAGACTTGCTGCAGGTAACTTGATTCCAACGAAGGAATATGAGGGCGCCGCGCGTCTTAAGGTGAAAACGGTGGAAGAGATGCAGCAGGATCGCGATGCTGCCAACAAAAACGCGGGTGAATCCGATAAAGGAAAAGATCGCGAGAAAGTGCAGCAATAAATAAAGGCAGGATGTACAACAACGAAATATAAACGGAATATGAAAATCAAGAAAAATGAATAAGAAATATAAAGAGTAGACGGGGCCCTCTCCAGTATTGGAGGGGCTCTGTTTGATTCTATTTTTTCTCAACGACACGAACCACAAACGTAAAAGACGTATCTCCCAGGCTGATCTGTGAATCTTGAGGGGAAGACCAGCGGACAAATGCTCCATAATAATGTGTCCCTGGTTCCTTGGGAAGTTGGAAGGTCCCATCCGTAGAAGTAACGTATACATTGCGGTTGTCCACATATTCAGAAATACTTATCTCATCCGGGGGATATCTATACCCATGTCTATGGATAAATCCTCACCGGCAAGAACTTGGACCGGAGTGTTGTCTTCAAAATTTAGACTAGCGTAATCAGCGCAGGTGCCTCCCCAGCAATAACTGCCCTGTATAGCAGGAATAGAGATGCCGCTTTCGCTCTGAATAGTTGGCGTAGGCAGTTTCAGAGGTAAGTTGGGCTCCGGTTCATGAACCTGTTTTGATCCCATTTCGACTTCCTTTGTACTATGACTTGGAGTAGAATTACAGCCGGATAATATAAGCAAAGTTGAAAAAAATACCAATGTGGTCAATGTTCTTGTAGTATTGAAGAATTTTATTTCATCCACCTCCCTAATATTTTCCAGACGAAAAGCGAGAGAGAAATGTTGCTAATCAATGAGTGGGTACGGAGTTGAAGGGGCTACATAATTGGGATTTCCAATATGCGAGAAGCTGGTAGAACCGGCACAAGTGAAAGAGGTTTTTTCACAGATTGTTGACAATTAAGCTGCATGAAATAGAAGGAAATAGGCAAGAGACTCGACTCTTCTCCCATGCTATGTTATTATAAATCTCTGATAACGTGGTAACGAACTAAAGCGTTTGGGTTTTGGTTATAGACATGGAGGGGTTCGAGAGATGAGAAAAAAGCGATTCTACTATTATTCATTAGTATATGTGTATTGATTGTGGCTGGTTGTTCCGGTTCCGCAAGCAAAGACGATAACACGATTGTTGTAGGAATTGATGATAAGTTTGCTCCAATGGGTTTCCGGGACGAGCAGAACGAAATTGTTGGTTTTGATATTGATTACGCAAGAGCTGCAGCGGAGAAAATGGGTAAAGAAATCACATTCCAGCCAATCGACTGGTCTTCCAAAGAGTCAGAGCTGAACAGTGGCCGGATCGACATGATCTGGAACGGGTACACCATTACAGATGAGCGCAAAGAGAAAGTGCTCTTCACGAAGCCGTATCTGGAAAACAGTCAAGTTGCTATTACCTTGGCAGACTCACCAATTACAAAGCTGGATGAACTCGATGGCAAAAATGTGGGATTGCAGGCGCTGTCCTCCGCGGCAGATGCATTAGCAGCAAGTCCGCTTAAGGATAAAGTCAAAGCTTCCGAATTTAAGGATAACGTGCTTGCACTGACGGATCTGAAGACAAAACGTCTGGATGCGGTCATCATTGATGAAGTGGTAGCGAGATACTACATGTCCAAAGAAGAGGGAACATTCAAACTGATGGATGAATCTCTTGCACCGGAACAATATGGCATTGGTATCAAAAAAGGCAATGAAGAGCTTCTGAATCAGCTGCAAAAAGCGCTGGATGATTTGAATGCAGACGGAACAGCGGCTAAAATCTCCACTCAATGGTTGGGTGAAGATAAGGTTCTGAAATAGGCAGGTTATACACCTGATATATAGTTAGAAACAAAACGGACCCCGTATTCCACGCTGGAGTGATTCATGCCCCAGAGGAATGCGGGGTTAACAGATTAGAGGAGACAAAATAATGAGTTGGGATTATCTATCGACCATTTTAAAACCGATGTTAGAGGGTGCACAGACCACCATTTTCATGTTCTTGCTGGCGATCGTGTTATCCGTACCGCTTGGATTTGCGGTCACACTTGCGATGAGAAGCCAAATTAAACCACTGGCATGGATTGCCCATACGTATGTATATGTGATGCGAGGAACACCGCTACTGCTCCAAATTCTATTCTTCTGCTTCGGTTTACCGTTGCTTCCGGTGATTGGAGAGTATCTGGTGTTTGATCGTTTTGTTGCAGCGGGGATTGCGTTCATCCTAAACTATGCGGCGTACTTCGCTGAAATCTTCAGGGGCGGACTGCTTTCCATTGATAAAGGGCAACATGAGGCAGCGAAGGTACTTGGTTTAACAAAGTGGCAAACGATGACTAAAGTCATTATTCCTCAGATGATTCGTGTAGTATTGCCCGCAACGGCCAATGAGTCCATTACGCTCATCAAGGATACGGCACTGCTCTATGCCGTGGCTGTACCCGAGCTGTTGTATTACGCCCAAGCGGCGGTAAATCGCGACATACAGCTGATCCCTTTCTTCGTGGCGGCGGTTATGTATCTGCTCATGACACTTGTACTCACCGTGCTGTTCAAGGCACTTGAGAAGCGATTTTCATTTGAATAAATTAAATCTGATCAATCAAAGGACTGTCTGCATATGACACATATAATAGAAGTAAATCAGTTGAGAAAATCATTCGGTACACTTGATGTGCTGAAGCAGGTATCCTTCAACGTGGAACCAGGCGAAGTAATTGCCGTGATCGGGCCTTCGGGTTCGGGGAAAAGTACGATGCTGCGCAGTCTGATTCATCTGGAGGACATTTCTGGTGGAACGATTCGCATTCAGGATCAGACGTTGGTTGATAATGGCCGTTACGCGGGTGCCGCGGATATTCGCAAGATGACGGATCGTATGGGTATGGTATTCCAACATTTCAACTTGTTCCCGCATCTGACCGTACAGGCTAATCTGGAACTGGCACCAAAGACGTTGAAAAAGAAAGCTTGGCAATCATCCGGAAGCGCAGTCTGGAATTACTCGGCAAAGTAGGTCTGTCGGACAAGGCCGATGCCTATCCAGCCAATCTGTCCGGTGGACAGAAACAGCGTGTTGCCATCGCTCGTGCACTGATGATGCAGCCGGACATTCTCCTGTTCGATGAGCCGACGTCGGCGCTCGATCCAGAGCTGACTGGGGAAGTGCTGCGTGTCATCAAACAACTTGCACAGGAAAACATGACGATGATGATTGTCACGCATGAGATGGGCTTCGCCCGTGACGTTGCGGATCGTGTATTTTTCATGGATAACGGTGAGATCGCAGAGGCGGGGCCGCCAGAACAGATCTTCGGCAATCCAAAGCTTGCACGTACTCGGACGTTTTTGCAGCGGGTGGAAGTGGAAGGATAGAAGGCATTCCAAATCTAAGAAATGTCAAAAGAACGCAATCCTATGAGTAATAAGGGATTGCGTTCTTTTTTTGAAAGTAATAGCTTATGTCCACAGGTATATGTTCCAGATCATCAATACCAGGGTCAACACGATATAAGTTACTACATTCCAACGTGTTCGAATTCGATAAGTGGTGTAACTCATGATTCCAAACAAAACAATACTAAAACATAATACCGCTACATTATTTTGATAAAAAGCAATAAGTAGAAGCATCACAATCATAAGTATGTTCATTACTTTATCGATTTTCATCGTAGTGATCCCCCAAAGATACTCAGAAAAGTATTACGACTATAATAATATCTATATGTTAGAGGTATTCTTGATTTATATCTTCACACGGATAAACGGTTCTTAAATTCATATCCTTGAAGTACAATCTATAAGCTTATGGATTTATATATGCGTGTCCGGGGATGATGGAAATAAAATAAATCTAATGGTAATTCATTATTAACACAATATGGATATTATTTTTCCTATTAATCAATTATAATGAACATACTTAAAGAACAGGAGGATTTACCTTGGAACATCGCGAAAATGATGTGGATCGTTATTTTAATGACACATTGCCACCACCGCCTTATGTAGTACCAAAGACCAATAGTAAATCGATTGTATCACTAGTTTTGGGGATTCTGTCCATCACGATTCCTTACGTGGGTATTGTAATCGGCATCGTCGCGATTATATTTGCATCTTTGGCCTTCAAAGAGATCAGAGTTCGCATGGAGCAAGGCAGAGGATTAGCCATTGCTGGACTTGTTTGTGGAATCATCGGTACAGCGATGTATGTATTACTTATTTTGCTCGTGCTATTGTTTAGTTTCGCTATCTCAAGTTCTGAAATTTACTCTACATACTAGAAATATGAAGTTAGCAAACTTAGATTGTAGTTAAAACTAAAAAAGCGAAGGCGTACCTTAGCCGACACCCCTTGTTGTCCAGAAGAGGGTGGAGCTTAGGTACACGCCTTTGCTTTTTATTTTACTTTTATAGGTGAAGTACGACCTCACCGCTAACGTCCTCAACCTCACGGGTGCGATGCACCATGAAATACGTTAAGGTTCCTCCAAGCCCAATCACAGCAAAGATGCACAGAATCCCGATCTGATCCCAAGCCACGCCGAACTGTCCACTTGAGATGACTGCTTTATAACCTGTTACCGAATAGGTCATAGGTAGCCAAGGGTTGAATACTTTCAGCCAATTGGGAATCAGTTCGAGCGGGAAGGTGCCCGCGCTGGTCGTAAGTTGGAAGATCAGCATCAGAATAGCAATGAAACGACCCGGATTCTCCAGCCATGTCACCAGTGCCTGAATGATGTACATGAAGCTTAGACTGGTAACAAAGCTGAACAAGAGGAACAATGGAACGCTCTGAACATTCAGACCTAAACCGTACAAGACCAGCCATGAAGCAAGCAGGGACTGTACAGCACTCATGAGCGTGAAGGACAGCGTTTTACTCACAAAACGATTCCAGCCACTTGCCTCACTAACTGTGCTGCCGCGTGTTGGCACTACCAATGTGGCAATCAATGCCCCTACAAATAGCCCGAGTGACAGGAAGTATGGCGAGAATCCTGTACCATAGTTAGGAACCTCGTTATATTTATGCTCATCGACCTGAACAGGCTCTGCATACATGGTTACCAATTCATCCGTCTTTTTCACACTACCCGTCTGCTCAGCCGCTTCATTCAGCTTGGTGGCAAGTTCGCCAGAGCCGTCCGTTAGCTTAAGCGTACCTTCTTTTAACTGACCGGCGCCGTCATCGAGCTTATGTGAGCCATCTGCCAAGGTTGAGATTCCGTCTGTAAGTTGGCTTACACCCACAACCAATTTGTCTGCACCAGCATTCAATTGACCTGAACCATCCGCAAGTTTGGCTCCTCCAGCGGAAGCCTCAGATAATTTGGAATTGAATTGTTGTAGACCAGTCGCAAGCTTTTCTTGTCCGGCGGATAACTGCGTAGCTCCTTGTACCAGTTGTTGTTCACCTTGTACCAACTGGCTGCTGCCTTGATGCAGTTGTTGCTGTGCAGCATACAGGTTTTGGCTGCCTGCGACCAATTGCTGTCCACCCTGATACACTTGTTCGCTGCCAGCGGCTACGGCCTGGCTGGCTGCCAGTAGCTGCTGCACAGCAGGACTTGCGGCCAGTTCCGGGCTGGCTTCAGCTAATTGGGCGAGCCCTTGTGCAACTGCTTTGGCACCCTCGCTAACTTTGGCGCTACCCTCAACAGAACTTTGCAGCCCAGCCGTCAGCTTCGCACTGCCTTCCTCGGAAGCCGCCAGTCCTGCATCCAACTTAGCTACGCCTTCCTGAGCAGACTGAAGCCCAGTCTGTAGCTGTTTGCTACCTGTCTCAGCCTGGGCTGCTCCATCACTCAGCTTCGTGCCTGCTGCTGCCAATTGGGACAGTCCACTGGACAGGGCGCTTGCGCCAGTATGAAGATCACCTGTGCCTTGGGCGAGAGTGGACGTACCTTCCTTTAACGGAACTACGCCTGTTTCCAGCTTATCGGTTCCTGCGGCCAGTTTAGAGAGGTTCTCTTTTAATGTAGCAGCACCCTCATCCAGCGTGATCGCACCATCATGAATCTGACCTGCGCCATCCCCGGCATCCGCCAAACCGCCAGAGATTTTTTCGACCTGATCCAATAGCGTTTCGGTATACGATTCTGTGACTTTGGCAGCGACCTTGGAGCGAATTTGTTTGACCGCCGTGCCGCCAATCTGACCTGCGAGGAAGTTGTATCCTTCATTGGGCTCATAGATCAGCTCTGCCGGCTCAGGGTGCTCATCCATCAGGGTTGTTGCTTTAGTGGAAAAGTCCTCCGGAATCACAATCGTCATATAATACGTGTTGGCTTGCATACCTTGTTCTGCTTGTTCACGAGTCACGAATTGCCAGTCGAAATCGTCACTTTTTTCAATTCATCGACCAGATTCTGACCGACCTCGAGTGATTTGTCATTGTAGACTGCACCCTGATCCGTGTTGACCACGGCCACAGGTAACTCATTCATTTTTCCATAGGGGTCCCAGAATGCGTTCAGGAACAGGCCACTATACAGCACCGGAATGAACAGTACAACGAGAATTGGAATAAATACTTTTGGTTTCTTGAAGGCGGACTTCAGATCCTGCCCAAATACGTGGAATGATTTCATCATGTTCTCTCCCTATCCTTACGCTAATCCGTTTGTTCTATCTCTATTATGTGTTGAATCTATCGGCATGCCTTTCTCTAGGTGGGGGATAAGCCATTCTGGAGAAAGAGGCCCACAAAATCCTTGATCTGATCCTTATGCAGCGTAGGATGTGCTTTGTTCCAATCCGAGGTTAAGGTGACATACAGCTTCAGCAGGACAAAAGAAACCAGCTTGGGATCGTCCCTGCGAATCTGCTCCAACTCCATGGCACGACTGACCTGACGCTCCAGGTATTCAAGAATGGCTGTCTCCACTTTCTGCAAACCTTCCTTGGCTTGCGGTGTACCGAACTCGTTGACCTCCTGAAAGAGCTTGATCAACAGCTCATGTTCCTGCCGGTACTCCAGCAAAGAATCCATGCTCATATGCACGTTATCCAGAAAGGAATTCTCTTCCTTCACGGTCTGCTCTGTAATCTGTCTCATATCCGCAATGATTGAGCGCAGAATCTCGCTGAACAGTTCTTCTTTATTTTCGAAAAAAGTATAGATCGTTCCCTTGCCCACATTGGCAAGTCTCGCCACCTGCTCCATCGTTGTGGCCTTGTAGCCAAACAGGGCAAAGGATTTCTCGGCAGAATCCATCACCTGTTGCCTTCGATCTATCGTTTTCATCGCATATACACCTCCTTGTAGGCTGAAAGGATAATGGGTAAGGTAAATTTTTTTAGTGACCGTTTTACTATTATGGTCAGTTGGTCGTTAACAACTGTAGCACTTAAACAGGGAATGAGGATGTGAGCTTTGTCATATTACGGATGGGAGATGAAGAATGTTATTCAGGGGAAGAAGTATCAGTCTCAGACAGCTGTGAATGTGATGGCGCTCCAATACCCGACTAGAATAGCTGATCGTAAAAAAACTCGTAACTATGTCTTAGTTGAATCCGTTTAATAGGTTGAGGTGATTGAGAATGAAACCATTTAAATATTGGAGCCCGCGTTTGAGTATACTTTTGATTCTAGTCATTATTGTTGGTTGCGGAACATCGAATAAGGGAGAAATAACATCCAAACCCCAGGAAACGGTTAAGGAAGAAGTTTCAAAGGAATCAACGAAGCGATGCCCGGGAACCATTGAATGGATTGATTTTCTGATGATTCATAATGTTACATATTTTCAAAACAACGAAGGGGCCAAAGTGGTACCTACAGAGCAAATAGGGGATAGGGTAGGGAAGTGAGCTACATGCTGAACGAGCATGCGTGTGCGGATCATGTGACCGAGAATGGTGATGCGGCATATCTTCCAATTGGAACTGTTATATATGAACTAAAAGGTTATAAGTCGCATTATCGCGTGGTAGCGAATAATAAGGTTTATGAAGCAAAAGAAAATCCCAATGCTAAGACAATGGGAGACCTGATGGACATTGAAGGCAAAGTGGAAAAAGTCAGCCTTGAAAGCGGCATTGATGGCAGTCCAATCGGTGACTTTCCCCAAGACGTCGCATCCGAATTCATGAACGAGCTTTTGCCATTGCGATATGTTGGCTTTGATGAGGTATATAAGAAATTCAAGCATGAGACAGGGATTTTTTTACGTGTGTACCTTCAAGATGGAACATCTTTTCGAATGGTTTATTATCCAAAAGCGAATGCTTTCTCAGCAGGTGCATTTGGAACAGAAAAGTTACAATCTTTAATCGTTTCTCAGAGAAAAGAAATTAAAGCAGCTGCAGGATTATAGTGGATTGGAGGTTCAACAATCAGTTGATGACACCACTGTCTGTTAAATGATATCGTGAAGGTATAGAACCTACCCGGGTAACAACAAAAAAACCAAGGCTTCGAGTTAGTCACTCATAAGCCTTGGTTTTTTACTGTGTCTTATTCTTGCTAGCTGTTTCGTATTACTTCTATTCTGCTCGTACTTTAAAGAATGAGATCAGTTCTTGCAGTTGCTCGGACACAACCGAGAGTTCGTCGGAGGCACTCACAATGGCAGCCATGGAGGCTTCCTGCTCTTCGATTGACTGCTCAATTTGTTTACTGCTGCTTGCTGCCTTGCTGACATTGGCAGACAGTTCATCGGCCGTGGCAGACATTTCTTGTGTGCTTGCCGAGATCTCTTCGGTAGAACTGGAGATATCCTGAATCTGGTTTGCAACTTTATTCGTAGCAGTCAGAATATTCTCGAAGAATACGCCAGTCTCTTGGGTAACTTCCAAGCCTTTGGTGACTTCCATGGAACCCAACTGCATCGCCTCGGAAGACTGCATGATATCCCGCTGAATTTCTTCAATCAACTGTCGAATTTGCTTCGCTGATTCCTGGGATTGCTCTGCCAGGTTACGTACCTCGCCTGCAACCACCGCAAAACCTCTTCCTTCTTCACCTGCGCGGGCTGCCTCGATTGAAGCGTTGAGTGCCAGCAAGTTGGTTTGTCCGGCAATCTCCGTGATCAGATTAACAATGTTGCTAATCTGGTTCGAGTTGTTTTCCAACGATTGAATAGATTTTGACGTATTTTGCACCGCACCGGAGATCAGGCGCATCTGCTCAATGACTTGTTGCATCACCACATTACCCGTGCTGGAGCGCTGCTCCATGCTGAGTGCTTCATCCGCTACATCGGCTGAACTGCTGGCGATTGTCTGCACTACCGTTGACATCTCTGTCATGGCACGTGCGTTCTCCACAGTGGCTTTGTCTTGTGACACCAGTCCAGTAGATATTTCACGAATATTGGTGCTGATGGATTGAATGTTCACATTATTTTTCTCGGAAATGCCCAGTAGTTGTTTGGAGGATTCCGAGAGGTGATGCGAAGTATTCTGTACTTTATAGATGGTTGTATTGAATCGATGGATCATCGCATTGAACTTCTCGTTGATGATACCCAGATCATCTCGCCCAGTATCGATGGTTACGTCCAGATTACCCGTGCTGACTTCTTCGATTCCTTTCATCAGATTGCGGATCGGAAGCAACGTTCTTTTCAGCAAAATGAATTGCAACACCATGAACAGGATCAGGAAACCGATCAGGAACATCAAACCGTACGTGAGTAGTTCGTTCAGTCCTTTTGGAACCGCGCTTGCATCGACATCGAAGTAAAGAGCAGCGTACATGGAGCCATCTGCGTTATTAATTGGATAGATCAGAGTGGTCCAAGTTCCGTATTCATCCGTGTAGAAATCACTGAAGGCAGGTTTGCCGTCCTTTTTCATCTGTTCCAGCACTACAACGTTATTCTGAGGCAGCGGGTACATGGCACCTGCGGGCAGATTACTTTCCTCGAATGGTTCCAATAGGTTCGTTGGAATCGCGATGATGGACGTTCCGTTTCCTTGCTCAAGTTCTGAACCAAAAATGTACGCTTGCGCGATGTTTGGATAGAACTCATGGATGGAATCGAGATAAGCTTTCATTTCCAGCTGTACAGGACCGGAGTAGCTTTTTCCTTAGCCGCTTCTGCCACTTTGGCAGTGTCGAGATCATCGTACCATTTCTGGGTGATGACGGTAGCCTGGTCGTGCAATTGTTCAACCAGAATGTTTTTTTGCAGCTGGTAAGCTGCAGTAATCAGGATAATACCAATCAAGGTGATGCTACCAAACGAGATCACCAAATTTTTAATGAAGAAAGGCATGGTACTCCAGCGAAGCTTAGTTAACAAGATTGTTCACTCCTTCTACGATTGTGACGAAGGACTTATCCTGGTGTTGTACACGCTATGTAATTGTTAACTTGAAAAATGTGAAATCGTCCCTAAATAACCTATCTGATCAAATTCTTTTTTGTTTCTAAAAGTTTTTCATAATGAGTTTTGCTATTCACGTATATGAACTCCAGGTAAGTTCTACTCTTCAGATATATCGTTATAAAGGCATACTAATGTTAGATATTTGCAACAAAATAGGACTTATGAACCGGTTCCAAGGTTATATTTGCGCCTTTTTCATTATATTTCTTGTATATCCATGAAAATTTCATAGTGATACATACTATTTATTTTTATGGTTTATCGCGTTTAAGATTCACTAAAGGTTCATCCCCTAACATGGTTACATAAGCCTCAGTTGCTTAACAGAAACCAAGAAGGAGGATTCATCACTTGAATATTTTATTTCGAAAAGCTGCAGTAACGGCATTATCCGTGACCATGGTAACGTCATCTTTTGGGCTGATCGGAAGTCCGAATGCAGCATATGCTGCAGAAAGTACAGCGACAACCACGAGTGCAGGCGTGACGCAAGCTTATGAATCGTTGTTCCAGACGGATAACGTCATTGATGTGAATGTAACGATTGATGATGCAGACTGGAAGAGCATGCTCGAAAGCCCTCTGGATAAGGATTATAAGAATGTTAGTGTGGAAGTAGACGGCAACAAGCTGGACAACGTCGGTTTCTCCACCAAGGGCAATCTGACCCTGAAAGCCGTAGCCTCAATGGAAGATTCTGACCGTTACAGCTTCAGACTGAAGTTTGATAAATACGACAAAACACAAACGCTGCTTGGACTGGACAAAATGCTACTGAACAACAACTACGCCGATCCGTCGTACATGCGTGAAGTTCTTCACTATGAAGCACTGCGGAGTATTGGCATGGATGTACCAATGACAAACTATGTTAATCTGTACGTTAACGGCGAGCTGGTGGGTTTCTATACTGGCGTTGAAGCAGTAGATGACAGCTATCTGGAGCGCAACTACGGTGAGGATTACGAAGAAGGCGTCCTCTATGATACGGATGAGAAGAGTTATCTTCAATATGAAGAGGGCAGTGACTACAGTACAATCACCAAAGACTTGGGTACGGATAAGGACAAAGCTAAACTCAAAACCTTCATCCAAACGCTGAACGAGATGCCAGAAGGTGAAAAAGGTGATATTGAAAGTGTGCTGGACGTGGATTCAGCGCTTCAATATATTGCAGGCAACATGGTTTTTGGCAACTATGACAGTTATAACGGCGACAAAGGACACAACTACATGCTCTACAGTGATGCCGCTGGCAAGTTCACCGTTGTTCCTTGGGACTTTAACATGTCTTTCAACGGATACTCGGGTGGAGGCGGACGTGGCACAACAACCGGATCAACCACGACCAACACCAACGCAACAAACGTATCTGTGGACGAGCCCGTACTGGGCATTAGCATGGAAAATGTACCGATGATTAATAACCTGCTTGCTGTACCGGAGTATAAGGAAAAATATTTGAGCTACGTCAATGAACTGACGGACTATATGGAAGGCATTCAGGATCGTATTACTGGCCTTGCCAATGAGATTCGTCCTTATGTAGAAGCAGATCCAACGAAATTCTATACGACAGAACAGTTTGAATCCAACATTGCTTATTCTGCAAATGCAGATGCAGCAGGTGGTATGGGCGGTACACCACCAGAAGGATTTGAGGGAATGACACCACCTGAGGGTATGGAAGGCATGACGCCGCCTGAAGGTTTTGAAGGAATGACTCCTCCAGATGGAACAACACCTTGGACTCAGCCGGGTGCCGCAACTGGAAACGGTACAGCAGATGCAACAACGGGTACAGATAATACGCAGACACGCCCTGGCGGTAACTTTGGCGGCGGTGGAGGCGGAGGTATGGGCTCCATGGCAGCCGGATCACTGACGACATTTGCACTAAACCGTCTTGTGAATCTGCAAGAGCAACTCGGACGTGAAGTAACGCCTTTGCCTGAGACTTCGGAAGAGACAGGTTCGAATACCTCATCCGGAACAAACGACAAAACCATTACCGTAACACTCGATGGTAAATCGATCACATTCCCGGATCAGGACCCGCTGCAGCAAAGTGGCCGAGTGATGGTGCCTGTGAACGCAATCCTCGAAGCGATGGCTGCAGAAGTGACTTGGGACAAAACGGCGAAGACGGTAACAGCGGTTCTGAATGATCAGACCCTTGTGCTCAAGATCGGAAGCAGCACGGCAACCGTAAATGGAGAGACACTCGAAATTGATGCACCAGCGATCATTCAAAACAGTCGCACACTCGTGCCTGTACGCTTCATCTCAGAAGGACTGGGACTTACCGTGGACTGGGATCAAACCGCTGCACAAGTAAGCCTTACATCCAAATAAGAAATATCTCCTGCAGATCAACGTTGTTGTATGGAGAACGAGAAAAGGGATTCGATGGTCAGATCGAATCCCTTTTTGTTCTGCTTTTCAGGTTAGACGGAGCGAACATCCAGCAAAATCCGGCCTCGTCCATGTCTGGCCTCACTTTTGGCATGCGCTTGATTCGCTTCACTTAAAGGGAAGATGGAATCAATCTCTGAACGGAGGGAACCGTTAGCGATTAGCTGAGCAATCGTGTACAGGTCCTCTGATGTCGGGAATTTGGAATTAAACTTGGCTGTAACGCCATACTGCGCTGCTTTTTCGGCAGAAGGCAGTTGAGTTAACGATACCAGTTTGCCCCCAGGCACTTAAATATGTGGTTGGCAACATAAATGAGCGGAAATATTTTTAGTACTACCTTCTATATGAATTTAGACATATCCAATTTCTCTTTCTAGATTGTTTAAATTTCCAGACAGCAGATCATTCTCACATAATTACGGAGAAAGAGGAAAAACTTTGATTTTTAATTTCGATTACTGTGATAAATGTCACTGAAATATTATAAATATTGCGAACACTCCTACCGATAAGACTATAGTGATATTCGAAACGGAATCGAAAATGGCTTGAATATCCCCACAATTACATAGGGAAAAGGGTGGCTCACACACATGCGAAGCATGAGCATCGGTACCAAAATCAGTTTGATCGTTATCAGTATATTTATCGTCTTCTCATCAGCCGTGGCGGTAAGTGTAATTCTGGAGATGAGGCAGGGGATCACGACGTTTGCTACAGAGAAGGCAAAGCGAGATTTGGAGATGGCGAATCATATCATTACATATAAGCATCCAGGAGATTGGGCCATTAAGGACGGACAATTATTCAAGGGAGATACCGCGCTGGAAGGCAACTTCGAACTGGTGGATGAGATTGGACAAGCGTCTGGGGACACGGTGACGATCTTCCGAGGTGACGAACGTGTCGCAACAAATGTCATGGTGGACGGAAAGCGTGCTGTCGGTACGAAGGTATCAGACGAGGTCGCCCAGACCGTTTTGCAGCAAGGGGAAAAATACTTCGGTGAAGCCGTAGTTGTGGGCCAGAAATATCAGACGGCCTATGAACCAATCAAGAACGCATCCGGAGAGATTATCGGAATTTTCTATGTTGGCGCTTCTCAATCGTTAATTGATGTAATTATCTCCTCGTTCCTCAAGACATTCTTGATTGTATTCCTGCTTGCAATGTTGGTCGCAATTACCCTGATCCTGTTGTACGTTCGCAGGGTGAGAGTGAGGATCGAACGGGTATCCGTGGCGATTAAGCGTGCGGGTACGGGCGATTTCACACAGCCAGTTGTGGACAACGTCCAAGACGAGATTGGCATGCTGGGCACGGGATACAATGAGATGAGAAGTAATCTGCAGGTCATCATTCAGGGTGGCCTTCAGGCTGCGGAGAAAGCAGAGCATTCGACCGGGCTGCTACTGAAGATTGCGGATCAAACGGCCAAAGAATCCGCGCAGATTGCATCCTCTGTTGAACAAGTCGCACAAGGAGCCGAGAGTCAGACAATTAGTACGGAAGAAAATCTGCAGGCCATGGAAGAAGTGGCCATAGGCGTACAAAGTATGGCGGACAAGGCCTCCAGCATCTCGGACGCTGCTTTGTATTCACGTAAACAGGCAGAAACCGGAGGTGAAGCGGTGCAACTTACCGTTCAGCAGATGTCTACGATTGAATCTTCCGTTACCACAACGGATGAAGTCATTCGTATGCTGGAAGGAAGTCGGCACAGATTAGTCAGATGGTTACCACCATTCATGAGATTGCGAATCAAACGAATCTGCTCGCCCTCAATGCATCCATTGAAGCGGCAAGAGCAGGGAGCATGGCAGAGGATTTGCCGTGGTATCTACCGAGGTTCGTAAACTGGCTGAACAAGCTGGAGAATCTTCAGATCGTATTGAAGAACTCGTCGAAGCCATGGAGCAAGATATGCAGCAATCGTTATCGGCCATGTCGAGAGTGAAGGACGAAGTGCAAGAAGGACTGCGCTTGACCCGGGAAACGGAACAAAACTTCAGCCTGATCCGGGATACAAACCTGCGTATTGCTACAGAGATTGAGGACATGGCTGCGACGAGTGAAGAGATGTCCGCAGGCGTTGAACAGATCGTAGCTTCTGTGCATGAGATCGCTCGCCATGCGCAGACGGCCAGTACCAATTCACAGCAGGCTGCCAGATCTGTTCATGAACAGCTCCAGTCGGTAGAGCAGATCAAGGCATCTGCGGCTATTTTGTCCGATGTGTCGACAGAGCTCCAGACCTCACTTAGTCCGTTTAAGATTTAATATCTGTTACAATAGGGAAAAGGAGGGACTACGATATGGCCCCTGATAAAACAAAACTTTTCCCGAATGAGAATATCCGTACGGTATGTTACATTCAAAACCTGCCGCCGCGTTCCAACGTGGACATTGGTGATTATACGTATTATAGCGATAACACAAATCCGCCAGAGCAATTCTATGACCGGCTACAGCATCATTATGACTTTATTGGTGATCGCCTGGTCATTGGCAATTTCTGTGCAATTGCGGAAGGTGTGACATTCATTATGAATGGCGCGAATCATCGGATGGAGGGTATGACCACATATCCGTTCAACATTTTTGGTGGAGGATGGGAGCGTGTGACACCTACACTGGAACAACTTCCATATAAGGGTGACACGGTACTGGGGAACGATGTATGGCTTGGACAAAATGTGACGATCATGCCTGGTATCACGATTGGAGACGGGGCAATCGTTGCCTCCAATTCAACCGTTGTTAAGGACATTGAACCCTATACGATTGTTGGTGGTAATCCAGCCAAGACTGTTAAAAAGCGTTTTGACGAAGAGACGATTGCACTGCTGCTGGAATTGAAGTGGTGGGATCAGGATGAGGAATGGCTGGATACGCATTTGGAACGTCTTGTCTCTACATATGATCTACAGATCTTGCGCGAACTTCTGAACAGCAAGTAGGATGGTTGTGCATAAAAGACAAAAAAGCTGGTTCCTGACGGAGCCGGCTTCCAAGCAAATCAGGCCCTGGACCGTTTTGAGCGGATCAGGGCCTCTTGTTGTCAAGATGAAATGTTAATTTAGCGGGTGGGTGGTCGTAGGTTGCAATCAGACTGTACTGATGGGGGCTTTAAATGAGTATGAGCTTCTGCATGATCCGGGTTTGTCTGTTTGCCTGAATAAAAGTTAATGATATCATCAACGGTAGTAAACACGACATTTAAATCCATATTATCATTGTGTGTTTGAATAAAAACCTCTTTTCAATAAGTTGTTACGTGGTTTAATTTAAAGCTTCTTTCATGCTTAAGCCTGCTGTGAATACAGGAACTTTACCTGCAGGTAATTGAATTTCTTTGCCTGTTTTCCGGCTTCTTCCCGTTCTTGCCTCACGTTTCTGTACTTCGAATTTACCAAATCCAACTAGTTGAACTTCTTTACCTTCTTTGAGAGCTTCGAGTATTGAGTCCAATACAACGGTTACAGCTTTTTCAGCATTCTTCTTGGAGAAACCGCCAGCCTTGGCTACTTCTGTGATCAATTGTTCTTTATCCATGGGGAATACCTCGCTTTCATTCTTGGGATGTGGAAACTTTGCTGTGACACATATGTGTAAATAAAAAGCTGCCTTATTAATAAGGCAGCTTTCATATAATTAAAGTTTAGTAACGTTCTCAGCTTGTGGTCCACGGTTACCTTGAGTTACTTCAAATTGAACGCGTTGACCTTCGTCCAAAGATTTGTAACCTTCACCTTGAATTGCACTGAAATGAACGAATACGTCTGTTCCTTCTTCAGTTTCGATAAAGCCGAATCCTTTATCCGCGTTGAACCATTTCACTGTACCTGTTTGCATGTGATTCCTCCAAAAAATAAGTTTTTAGCCGATCATTATGACGAGTATTATTGAAAAATTGACACTCACCTGGTGCATTTAAACCACAGACTTGATGTCCGCTAATGTATCGATTAATATTATAATACCATGTCCGCTAATATAAGTCAAGATTTGGAGGTATTTTCTAATGAATCAGTCATCAGGGGTTTCAGTGCAGCGGGAACCGACGATAGAGGAATTCATACATATGCTTGCCAATGAGGAGAATTGCATCCCAAAACCGTGAAGGAATATGCAAGTGATCTGAAGCACTTTATCGAATGGTACAAGGAAAGCACCATGCTTAGCGAAGAAATGACATTGCGAATCGAAGACGTAGATACATCCACTTTAGTCAACTATCGCGAAGATGCACACAAAGTTATGTTATTGAAGCCAGCCACCATTAACCGGAGGTTGATTACGCTGAAGCGTTTTTTCAAATGGGCTGTATTGGAATCCAGGCTCAGTCATGACCCTTCCAAACCATTAAAATTCATTCCGGAAGACAAAGTAAGTCCACGCCGAATGACATTTGAAGAAGAGCAGGCATTCCTCGCGGCAGTGGAGAACGGTAATTCCCTTCGTGATCAGACCATCCTGACCCTTATGTTTCACACAGGCTTGCGAACGATGGAGGTATGCAACCTCAAGCCTCATGATATCGAACTAGGTAGACGAAGCGGTCACCTGACAGTGAGAGCCGATAAACGCAACGTACAACGTAAGATTCCTTTGAATATGCAATGTGTTGTCATGTTGAATCAGTACTTATCTGATCTTGCTACCGATCCTGCGTACCTTTTTCCTTCAGAGAAGACAAACGATCGTTTAACGGAGAGAGCATTGCGCCACCTGATTAAAAAAGTAATGATAACAGCAGGGCTGGAAGGACTGAGTTCACACGACCTGCGTCATCGTTTTGGCTACGCCATGGCTGAGCATACGCCACTGCACCGTTTGGCCGAGATAATGGGACACACCAACCCAGATACAACAATGATTTATGTTAAAGCATTAAGTTCGAATCATCGTAGAGAACAAGAATGATGAATCTGAATTATAGTCAGAATCAAAACACCTCTTATTAGAAGTACTTCGAAATTTTCCGTGTTTGTATTACTTTAACCTACCTTTAGCATTCATATACTTTCCTTCACATTTCACTTAGGCACTGCCCGACAGGGTTGCCTTACCTCTGACAAAGAAAGCGATTACATATCCCTGATAATATTGTATATTATGATGGCAACCTTGGAACAGCTCTACATGATCCCTTTGCATTTTGCTTCAATTCGGTGAGCAATAAGAAATCAAATGATTCACAATGCTACATATATTATTCGTTTCTAGGGCATAAGGCTCGTCATAAAAGGGAGGAATCCAATCGTGTACCGGGTACTGCTGGTGGATGATGAAGAAGATGTGCGTGAAGGACTTGTTGTAGAGGTCGATTGGGAAGCGCTCGATCTGCGGATTGTCGGTTTGGCAGAGAATGGGCGGGAAGCCTTGGAGATGGCGGAGAGGGTAGAGCCGGATATTGTGGTGACCGATATCAGCATGCCCTTCATGAATGGTCTGGAACTCGCACAAAGATTGAGGAAGCGTAATCCACTTGTGAAGGTGGTCATTTTGACTGGATATGACGAATTTGATTATGCGAGGCAAGCCATCTCGTTAAGTGTGGATGAATATCTGCTGAAGCCGTTCTCGGCAGGGCATCTCACCGAACTGCTCACAAGATTGCGCGCCCAGATGGCGGCCGAAGTGGCCGAGCGTGAAGATGTACAGCAGCTGCGTGAGCACTATCATACCAGTTTGCCTTTATTACAGGCAGATCTGATGGCGACCTTGCTCCATCGGCAGAAATCCTCGACATATATTCATAGCAAAGCCAAACAATGCGGATTGGATCTGACAGGAGAACGCTATGGGGTGTCCGTATTGACACTGCACATGGATGGAGATGTACAGAAGGAGAAGTCTGAGGAGTATTCAGCGATCCCCCACAGCGACATAACAAAACAACATCCGAGGTAGCGGATCAGTCTGAGATATTTGTTCCCGGAGGTTCCTTGCGTCAATCTGAGGATGATGAATTGAAACGCTTTGCTGCACTTAACATTGCCGCAGAAGTCTGGGCGGAGCATGGGGCTGGTCATGCCTTTATGCATCAGGAGACGATTGTCCTGCTCTATGTGGATCGCTCGGGCGGTACAGATGGAGCGAAGCGGCAACAGAAGGCATTGGAAAATGTGATGCGCAGCATCAACCACTATTTACGTATCCCGGCTACGGTGGGATCTGGTCAGATTGTCGATACACTCGCGGATGTGAATCATGCCTATGAAGATGCCCTGCTGGCATTGGATTATCGGCTTGTGCCCGGGACGGATTCAATCATATACATTGCGGACGTGGAGCGACAGACGGCGGGCAAGCTGCGATTCGACGAGTTGAAGCAGCAGACGCTGACACGATGTCTGAAGGCGGGTACGCAGGCGGAGCTGGAGGAAGCACTTGCGATCATTTTCCGGGAAATTACAGTGGAACACGGGCGAAGTGATATTCAGCTCTATTTAATTGAAGTATTAACAACAGTATGGAAGGCAGCACAGGCATCAGGAGAAGAGATGGAAGACATCTTTGGTGCAGGGTTCCAGTTGTATGCGGATTTGTTCCGACTGCCGGGTCTTACTGAGGCACAGAAGAAGGTACAGGAGGTCTGTCTACTCGTACAACATCGCATTGCCAGCGGTCGCCAACATGTATACAAGGATATTGTCGAGCAGGCGTTAGTCTTCACCAAAGAGCATTATGCTGATCCGGACCTGTCCATTCAGAAGGTGTGCGGCCATCTGCATATCAGCTCCGGTTATTTTTGCGGCATTTTCAAAAAGAAGTGCAACTTACCTTCCTGCAGTACCTGATGCAGATCCGAATGGAGGCAGCGCGTGAACTGCTTCGCTCGACAGAGCTGAAGTCGTTTGAGATTGCGGAGCAAGTTGGCTTTGCTGAACCCAATTACTTCAGTTTTTGTTTCAAAAAACATATTGGTGTCTCGCCCAAAGAATATCGTAAACAGGCTTCTCAGAAAGCAAATGAAGGTTCGATCCGATGAAGTTCTTTTCGAGATGGGTGAAGTCTACCGGACTTCAATTACGCTCTCGTCTGCGTTCGTCCAGAGTCAGCAGTATCCGGTTTATTATTACGTGGTCCTTCTCTGTCTTCATTGTTCTGGTGCTGACCATCATGGCGATGCTTCTGCATGACAAGTTCACCCAGGCTGCCGAGCGAAGTGCGGAACTGACGACGAGGCAGATTGTGGATCAGGTCAGTTATAACCTGGAGGATTACGTCCGCAGTATGTCTCATCTGTACCGTGCCATTGAGGAACACATGCTGCGTGACGGGACATGGGAAGGGGAACTGGTGGACAAACAGCTCGACACACTGCTCAGCAGTCGTGAAGATATCATCTCGATTACTCTGCTTGATTCCACGGGGAAATTGCTCAAGAACCGACCTACAGCCAAATTAAAACCGAGTGCCCATGTGACACAGCAAGGGTGGTTTCAGTCTGCGCTTCGTGTGCCGGATCACTTGAGTTTCTCGTTACCTCATATTCAGAACATGTACACAGGCCCATATAAATGGGTCGTTTCCATGAGCAAAGGCATAACGATACGGCAAAATGGTCAGGAACGGCAGGTTATTTTGCTGGTCGATATCAATTTCAAACAGATGGATGAACTGAGCCGTCGGGTCAGTCTGGGGCAACGAGGATACGTGTATATCATCGATGAGAGTGCGGGCAATATCGTGTACCATCCGCAGCAGCAATTGATGTATATGGGACTCAAAAGCGAGAATATCGAACAGGCTTTGGTCGCTTCCGGCAGTTACGAAGATGAAGCAGATGGACAGAAAAGGCTGAATACCGTGAAGTCCGTTGCCAATATCGGGTGGAAAATCGTCGGTGTTGCTTATCTAGATGAGATTATGACGACTCGTCAGGAAGTGAACGGATATCTCATTCGTGTATTGATCGTTGTACTGGTGCTGGTCATTCTCGTCTCGCTGTTCTTATCCTCCAGTCTGACTCGTCCGATTCGGCGAATGGAACGTAAGATGAAGGCCGTAGAGCGCGGGGATTTCAACGTGGAGTTGCCTATTGAAGGGCCGCTGGAGGTTGAACGACTATCTCGTCGCTTCAACCTGATGGTTAATAAAATCAGGACCCTGATGGATGAGATTATCCACGAACAGGAACAGAAGCGGCGTCTGGAGCTGGAAGCCTTGCAGACCCAGATCAATCCGCATTTTTTGTACAATACGCTGAATTCCGTGGTTCGCATGGTAGGTATGAGCCGTAATGAGGAAGTGATCACGATGATCACGTCTCTTTCCCGCCTGTTCCGCATCAGTCTAAGTCAAGGTAAAACGATTATCACGATCAGGGAAGAGCTGGAGCATGCGCAGCATTATTTGACGATTCAACAGATGAGGTTTAAGCGCAAATTCAACTTTACCATCCATGCAGATGAGACGCTCCTGGAATGCCTGACATTAAAGCTAGTGCTCCAACCCCTGATTGAGAACGCCATTGTTCATGGCATCGAGTACCACATGGACGAAGGACGTATTGAGATCGATGTTTATCGTGAGGACAACAAGCTGGTGTTTCGCATTACAGATAATGGGGTCGGCATGACGGAAGAACAGATGTCGGGATTACTAAGTGGTCTTCCTGTGGTCAAAAGCGGTGCAGGCTCCGGCGTAGCGGTACGCAACGTCCATGACCGAATCCGGCTCTATTATGGGGAGGGGTTCGGACTTGAATTTGCAAGTGAGCTGGAAGAAGGCACCACGGTCTGGCTTCGGATCCCCATTCAATCGCAGCAGAAGGAGGACGAGCCTGATGGCAGACAACCAAGTGAATAGGCACGATGACCATAGAGTTAAAGGATTGAATATTCGTACTTTTTGGAAAAAGGTTGCTGCGAGCTTCCCTGGAATTCGGAAACGTCGGTTAGTAACCCTGACAGCTGCAAGCTGCTGCTGTCTACTCATGTGCAGCGCCTGTGGCTTATCGAGTCCCGATGCTATGGCAGTACCGCCACGTATCGCGCTGATTACGCCAGCTGGGACAGGGGAACTTGCGGAAGCTATCCGGCTCGGCGCCGAAGCGGCTGCCAAAGAGAACGGAGCGGAACTGATTACCGTGGAAGCATACCCTTCCGATGGTGATGTGTACACGCCTGCCATTCTGGACTCTACTGGAAGTCAGATGCAGGTCAAACAGGCAAATATCCACAGCCAAAGGTTGTCTCGCAGTGCGCGAGAGCAGGCTCAAGTGGAGGCCGCCGCATCGGCTCTGAAGCAAGGGGCATCAGCTCTATTGGTTGACCCCCTAAGTGAGAAGGCTCTTAGCGATATCATTCAGGAGGCACAGACAACGAATTCCATTGGAACCATTGTTCCTGTTATTGTGCTTAACGATGAATTTCCCGTGAAAGGCATCACCAGCGTCATCTCCATGGATAATGTTGAGGCGGGAAGACAGGCCGGCCAGGCTATGGCGGAGCTTCTGGAAGGGAAAGGGCATGTGGCTTTATTGGGCCCCGATCCTCTTAATTCTGGTCTGATTCAGAGAGAGCAGGGAGTTATGGAAGCCTTGGTACAGTATCCTAATATTCAAGTGGAACCCAAATCGATATGTAATACACGGGATGGATGTTGGCAGACTGCGAAGCAATTGCTGGACCAGCAGGAAGTGGATGGCTTCATTACTCTTCAGGAACCGGCTTCTCTGGGAGCAGCTGATGAACTGAATAGACGCAAATCTGCGGACAAGGTAAGGATTGTTGGATTTGGCAGTGAACAACAGCAACTGGAGCAATTGCAAGAAGGGGTCTTTGATCATCTCATCGTCCAGAATGGATACAGTGCAGGTTATCTGGGATTGAATCAAGCCGTTGCGCGGCTGAACAATCAACAGGTGCAAGCGAGAGTGTTACTTGAAACCAAGCTGGTTAGTACAGACAATATGTTCTGGATGGATAACCAGAAGCTGTTGTTTCCTTTTGTACAATGAACGAGTGCCGGAACGAATGCTGAATAAAGAAATGAAGGTGTTTGTTAACTTGAGGAAGATTTCGATAGAACAGGTGAAGATATTGTATTCGAATTTAATGTAAACCCTTTCATAATAAAGACATCGGTGAAGCCGAATGAACTTGGGGAGGTCATTAGGATATGAAGAAAACATGGATGACACTGTTGATTACGGCATGTATGGTTGTGGCGGCAGGGTGTAGCAGCGGCGGAGACAGTGCAGGTGGAAGTACGGGTACAGATACAGGAGGCCAGACAGCAGCCGGTACGGAAACGCCCAAGATTGGTGTTGCCATCTACAAATTTGACGATACATTCATGACAGGTGTACGTAATGCGATGACCGCAGCAGCGGAAGGCGTTGCGACTCTGGATATCGTGGATAGCCAGAATGCACAGCCAACCCAGAACGAGAAAGTGGATCTGTTTGTATCCAAGAAATATAATGCAATGGCCGTGAACCCGGTGGACCGGACCGCGGCAGGGGTCATCATTGACAAGGCCAAGGCAGCGAACATTCCAGTGGTATTCCTCAACCGTGAGCCAGTAGCTGAAGATATGAACAAGTGGGATAAGGTTTACTACGTAGGAGCAAAAGCGGAGGAGTCCGGTACAATCTCTGGACAGCTGATTGTGGATTACTGGAAAGCACATCCGGAAGCGGACAAAAACGGC
Source organism: Paenibacillus sp. OVF10 (assembly GCA_022836915.1). GTDB lineage: Bacteria > Bacillota > Bacilli > Paenibacillales > Paenibacillaceae > Paenibacillus. The sequence continues at coordinate 1,884,159 of CP094668.1, forward strand.
GATGGCAAACTGCAATACGTCATGCTAAAAGGGGAACCGGGTCACCAGGATGCAGAGCTTCGGACCAAATATTCGGTTCAGGCGATCCAGGATGCCGGTATCGAAGTGGAAGCACTGGCGGAAGACACGGCGATGTGGGACCGCGTGAAGGGTCAGGAGAAAATGCAGGCGTTCCTGGCTTCCCATGGCGACAAGATTGAAGCCGTTCTTGCGAACAATGATGACATGGCCTTGGGAGCCATTGAGGCATTGAAAGCAGCCGGATACTTCAAGGATGGCAAATCGATGCCGGTTGTAGGTGTAGATGCAACAGCGCCAGCCATTCAGGCTCTACAGGATGGCACGATGCTGGGCACGGTGCTGAATGATGCCAAGAATCAGGGTGCAGCCACGGTGGCACTGGCTTCCGTACTTGCCAAAGGTGAGACACCAACGAAGGAAAATACCAAATACGACATTACAGATGGTAAATACGTCTGGATTGCATACAAAAAGATTACAAAAGACAACATTGCCGACGCCCAATAACAGCACGAGACAGGGACGTCCGACATTCGGGTAGCGTCCCTTTTTGCCGATCATATGGAAGGGAGGAACCAAGATGGAGTCACCTTACCTGCTGGAGATGAATGGAATTTCCAAAGCATTTCCGGGTGTGCAGGCACTAAGTCAGGTCACATTAAAAGTGAAGCCGGGGACGGTTCACGCCTTGATGGGAGAGAATGGAGCGGGCAAATCCACACTTATGAAATGTCTGTTTGGCATGTATCGACCCGATGAAGGAACGATACGTATCGAAGGAAGGGATGTGGATATTCCGAATTCCAAAGCAGCACTTCTACAAGGCATATCCATGATTCATCAGGAGCTGAATCCGGTCCCGCATCGTCCGGTGATGGAGAATATCTGGCTGGGTCGTTTTCCGATGAGGGGAATACTGGTGGACGAGAAACGGATGTATACCGATACGCTATCTCTTTTCAAGGACTTGAACCTGGATATTGATCCGAAGGCTCAGGCGGGAACACTGTCTGTCTCCAAAATTCAATCCATGGAGATTGCCAAGGCGGTCTCTTTTCAATCCAAAGTCATCGTCATGGATGAGCCAACTTCTTCCCTGACAGGCAAGGAAGTGGATCAGCTCTTTGCCATTATTAATGAACTGCGCAGTCGCGGCGTATCCATTATCTATATTTCACACAAGATGGAGGAGATCCTGACGATTTCGGATGAAGTGACAATCATGCGTGATGGCTTTGTTGTCGGGACTTGGGATGCTGCGGATCTAACGACAGATCTGATTATTACGCGCATGGTGGGTCGTGATCTGGACGAACGTTTCCCGGAACGGACGAACGTACCCGGTGAAGTGATATTAAAAGCCGAGGGGCTGACATCAAACCAGTCCAAATCGTTTTGTGATGTATCCTTTGAGCTGCGAAAAGGTGAAGTGCTCGGCATTGGCGGCTTGGTTGGAGCACAGCGGACAGAACTGATTGAGTCCTTGTTCGGACTGCGCGGACTCGCTTCAGGTACGATTTCGATTCATGGGCGCAAGGTGAAGATTAACTCCCCGCAGCAGCGAAGCGTCATAATATTGCGTTGCTCACGGAGGAACGAAGGGTTACAGGGATATTCCCAGTGTTGTCGGTGTATGAGAACACAATCATTGCCAGTCTGGGGCGCTACCGAAATCGTGTGGGTTTGCTGGACGAGAAGAAGGGCCGGGAAGAGGCACGGGAACAGACGCAGAAGTTTAGAACCAAAACGCCTTCAGTTAACACGCTGATTCGCAACCTATCTGGCGGTAATCAACAGAAAGTTCTACTGGCCCGCTGGTTGCTGACCGACCCGGAGATTCTGCTGCTGGATGAACCGACCCGTGGAATCGATGTAGGGGCCAAGTTCGAGATATACACCATTATTACGGAACTGGCTCGTCAAGGCAAAAGCATTATCATGATTAGCTCGGAGATGCCGGAACTGCTGGGTATGTCGGATCGCATTATGGTGATGAGCGAAGGGCGTCTCACCGGAATCGTGAACGGAGCCGAGGCAACAGAGCAGGATATTATGAGGCTGGCCGCGCAGCAGCGGATGGCTTAGTCAGGAGGGAAACAGATGAACACACAGATGATCAATCAAGTGAAACAATATGTAACACAACGCGCCATCTTTATCGTATTGATTCTGCTCATCATTGGTATAGCTATTGCCGATCCGAATTTTCTTGCCTTCTCCACACTGCGGGACATCTTACAGCAATCCTCCACACGGGCTATTATTGCGCTCGGTGCAGCCTTTATCCTTGTCACGGGCGGGGTTGATCTGTCCGCTGGACGGGTGGTTGGTCTGACGGCTGTTGTATCGGCATCGATGCTGCAAATTGATGAGTATGCCAACCGCTTCTTCCCCGATCTGCCCCACTTATGGGTGGGTCTGCCGATCCTTGTCGGGATTACCGCGGGTCTATTCGTGGGATTGGTAAATGGACTGATTGTCGCCAAATTACATGTGCCCCCTTTTATCGCAACGCTGGGTACGATGGTTGCTGTGTACGGACTGAACTCCATTTATTTTGATACGGAACCCAACCAGTCACAGCCCATCGGAGGATTGAGACCCGATTTCACCGTTATTGGTTCTGGATACATTGATCTGGGCGGCGGTTACTCCATTCCATATATCGTCCTGATTGCCATTGTGGTAGCGTTAATCTGCTGGGTGATCTTTAACAAAACCCGGCTCGGCAAAAACATGTACGCCATCGGTGGCAACATTCAGGCAGCACATGTATCCGGGATTCATGTTGCCCGCAACCTGGTTGCCCTGTATGCCATTGCGGGTGCGTTATACGGTCTGGGTGGCGTGCTTGAAGCGGCTCGAACAGGTGGAGCGACGAACAATTACGGTAACATGTATGAGCTGGATGCCATAGCCGCGTGTGTAGTCGGTGGTGTATCAACGGCGGGTGGTATTGGTACGGTGCCTGGTGTTATGGCTGGGGTGCTGATCTTCGGGGTTATTAACTATGGTCTGACGTTTATCGGTGTAAGTCCATACTGGCAGTTGATTATCAAAGGATTGATCATTGTTGCTGCTGTGGCTTTTGACATCCGTAAGTATATGGCAAAGAAATAAGATTAACGTGAAAGGTTACACCGTTGTACTCCGAGTGCAGTACCATCTTCCGATCGCTGTTATCCCCGGATTTTTTGATTCCCTTCTAAAGAAGTGAAAATCCGGGGATAAAGGCGAGGTGTATGCTTCCGATGTAGCTTTCTTTCAGAAAGCTTTTAGCTCCGCTTCTTCAGGTTATTTCTGAGCTCTACGTTATCGTGTAAATAATTTGTTCATCTTATATGGAAAAGCAGCAAAGAAGCCAGCACTCGGGATATAGAGAGCTGGCTTTAATTGTTTAACCATTGACCATCCAATCGATAACGGGGATAACTGGTCCAATGATACATAAGAGCAACATAAATCCGGCGACGTTATAAGATACACTGGTACCAAAATGCGCACGATATTTTTTGGCAATCAAGAAGGCTGGAATCCAGAAGAGGGCTGCTACTACAAAAGGAATGTGAAGTCCTTGAGTTCCGTTGCTATAGATCGGTATGTTTATTAAGTTAAGAAGATAATGACTGATCATAAAATTTGCTTTGCCCCATGGAAAGTTAAAGGCAAGGCCCATCGTCAGTACAAGCAGAGATAGCGTTCCGAAGCCCAGTGGTTTTCGTTGTGTTGTCATGTGATATCCTCCATAACTAAGTATTTATCCTAAATTAATCCATTAATGTATTGTACCACAATAATGATCTATGCGAAGAGGAATTGTTTCACTTTTGTTGATTACAATTACATCATATGTCCTATTGCCTTCATAATTTATACATTCATGCGAATTTGACGAGCCTCCACTAATCGACAACATCAGCTAATCATAATCGATATAATACATGTACATAAGTTGTTTGATGTGAGTTTTATGTCAAAGGGGGCGAGGCTGTTTGCTTAGTTACACGATGAAAATGGTGATATTCCCGCTAGGTTGTCTGCTTGTCATTCTGTCCTCTTATGTTCTCAGGCTTACCCCTCATATGGCAATAATGTCACTTTCGGCGACATTATTGGTAGCAAGTATTTATGGGGAGAGACGATATCCTGTGCTGCGAAAATTTCAGTGGATTTTTCTCGGGATATTCCACTATTTCAGTGAACTCAACTGGTGTAACATGCTGTATTATATGCTCATTATTTCAATGATCCAGGACAAACCACGGTTGGCGCAGACCTTGCCGATTTCGTTGCTGCTTATGCTGCAATATACGGTGATTCGGCTTTCGTATGTGCCTGTAGATACATATGCTTTGCTGGTTTCGTTATTTGACCTGTTAACCTCGGTTGTTATCATTTTTTTGTATCATACCTTAATCAACAGTGAGGTCGAGAAGCGCAGGCTTCGGGAAAAAATCGGTTCCTGACCTTGCATGATCCGCTTACCGGACTGTTGAATTACGAAGGTTACATGGAGGTGTTACATAAGACAGTAGAAGAGCAACGGTCTTTTTTGCTTGTCCTTTTGAACGTCAATAACTTTAGCGGCTTTAAAAAAGATTCAGAAGATCCTTGGTGTACGGTAATCACAGGTACAGGTCAGATGATCAGCAATCATTTCACCGAAGCCTATGGCATATCCCGGTATGCAGGAGACCGATTTGCCGTCGTTTTGCCGGAGATACAGGATGTGGAAGAACGAATGTCGTCACTGTTATCCGTGCAGCTTCAAGGATTCCAGGTAAGCTACAGCATCTCTCTGTACCCGGAGATGTCGGATTCGTTGCAGCACTTTATGACGGTAGCCGAGGATAGGCTGCTTCAACAACAGCGCAGCAAGTGGCTGAAAAATGAAGAAGAAGTATTTCGTTCCGAAAGACTAAGGGCCGTTGGTGAACTGGCCGCGGGTATGGCTCACGAAATTCGGAACCCGCTTACCGCAATCCGGGGATTCCTGCAGCTGTCCCGGGGACAAGCGTTTAATATCGCGCCATGGTATGAAGTGATTATGGGTGAGGTGACAAGAGTGACCGATCTGACGGCTGAATTTTTGCAGTTTTCCAAACCACATGCCAATCATATGAAGCCGGAACAATTGGGCCACTGCCTTGAGCGGGTAATGTCTTTGACCGAGTCAGATGCGGCATCCCGTGGGCATCGAATTACGCTTGAAATGATTAATGAGCCAGTCGTGATCAACATGGATCGGGATAAGATTGTGCAGGTATTGATCAATCTGATTCGTAACGCTTTTGAAGCAATGACAGACCCTGGTGAGGTTCATATGGATTTGTTGCAGGACGGAGACGCAGTACTCATTTCAATTACAGATACAGGAAGCGGCATTCCGGAAAACTCGCTATCCACAATCTTTAATCCCTTTTATACAACCAAAGAAGAAGGTACGGGACTTGGACTTGCACTTTGCCAGAAAATCGTTCAGGATCACAATGGTAAAATTACCGTCCATAGCGAAATGGGGGTTGGTTCCACCTTCACGCTTCATCTGCCCATGGAGACGTAAATCGTATAACTGACCCAGAGATAGCAATTAAATAGTCATTAAATAAAATCAAAAAAACGCCGCATGGGTCCTGAAGAACCCCGTGCGGCGTTTATATTTCGATTAACTAATGTGTGGATTCCACATCGGTTCAGATCATTTTTGCTATATAAGAGTGTGTCTGCAATTTCAAGTAAGCGATATGATGATGGAGGTCAGCGTATAAAAGTCTGAAGTTCAAGCGTGGCTGATCCTGGCGAATGGGTAGTCGACTATCTAAGGAACATAGGACGTCTTATTTGGCCTTCAGGTCCTCACTTTAATTTGTAAGAAACTTCAGACACGTTATTTCCCAAATCTCATGAAAAAAACGCTGAAAAGGGTTGTTTGTTTGATTATAACGTCTCTCAGGTTCTTTAGATTTCTGAGGGAGCTTTAAAAGCTTGAATAAGACGCCTCAGATTCGTTAGCTTACGCTCTTGCTCTGCTCCAACCGCGAGCTGGACGATGTCCTCCAATTCCGCTCGGCACGGAGCAGAGCTTTTCATTTGGAATAGAGAAACTCCGCTTTTACGGCGTCCTGATTGTTTACTCGCACAAGAAGGAAATGTTCTCCCCACATTCAGGATAGAGCGCACTTGTTTGCTCCGTAAGCGCTAAGGTCCGCTTCGGCATGGAGTAGCTTTGCAGACACGCTTTAGTTCGACTTATTGAGCTGTCCCTGATGTAACTGATAGTAGAATCCTTGTTGCTGCATCAACTCGTCATGGCTTCCCCGTTCAGCAATCTGTCCATCATCAATGACGAGAATCTGATCGGCTTCACGAATCGTGCTCAGTCTGTGGGCGATGACAAAGCTGGTCCGGTCTTTCATTAATGTGCGCATCGCTTCCTGGATCTTCATCTCTGTACGCGTATCAATGCTGCTCGTTGCTTCATCCAGAATAAGAATGGCCGGATCAGCCAGAATTGCCCGGGCAATGGTCAGCAGTTGTCGTTGTCCCTGACTCAGGTTGCTTCCCCGGAAATGATGGGGGTATCGTAGCCCTGTGGCAGTTTGCGGATGAACGAATGTGCATTCGCCAGCTCAGCCGCTTGTCTGATCTGTTCATCCGTTGCGTCCGGCTTGCCGTAGGCGAGATTCTCGCGAATGGTACCCGAGAACAGGTATGCATCCTGAAGTACAATGCCGAGTTGTCGACGGAGTTGATCCTTCTCCAGTTCCGAGATGTCACATCCATCGATGGTGATCCGTCCGCCTGTAATCTCGTAGAAACGGGGTAACAGGTTGATAATGGTTGTTTTGCCTGCGCCGGTGGGTCCAACAAGTGCAATCATCTCACCAGGTTTTGCAGTAAAATTGACCTTCTTCAAAATGTCTCGCTCCGCACTGTACCCGAAGGAGACGTCTTCAAATACCACTTTACCTTGAATCTGATCCAGTTGTTTCTTCTGTTCCTCCACGTATTCGCCAGGCGTATCCATAATGTGGAACACACGTTCAGCACCTGCGATTGCAGCCTGAATCAGATTGTACTGATTGGCCAGATCGTTGAGCGGCCGCTCAATCTGGCGGGAGTAAGCGAGAAAGCTGACGATCAGTCCGATAGACGTCAGATCATGATAAGCCATCCATCCACCTACAGAAGCCAGTATGGCAAACCCGATATTGTTCATCACGTTCATCGTAGGTCCAACCAAACCCGAAACGGTCTGGGCCTTTGTGCTGGATGTACGCAGTTTCTCATTCAGGTTCTGAAAATGCTGATGTGCTTGATCCTGACGGTTATAAGCCGCTACGACTTTTTGTCCAGCAATGGTCTCCTGAGCATATCCATTAAGTTCACCAAGTAACTTCTGCTGGGCGGTGAAGTGTTTACGTGTTCTCGAAGCGATCAGGCGAGTGGCGATGGTGATCAACGGTACAGTTATCAGACTGAGCAGGGTAAGCCGAACATCCAGTGCAAACATGATCGACAAGGAGCCAACGAGCAGGATGGCACTGGACATCAATTGGGTCACGCTTTGATTCAGCGTTGTAGATACGTTATCGATATCATTGGTGGCCCGGCTCATCAGATCCCCGCTTTGATTTTTATCAAAAAAGCTGACAGGCAGCTCTTGTAGTCGGGAGAACAACGCATGTCGCAGATCTTTAACGGTCAGTTGGGACACCCCAATCATGACATAGGATTGCGCCCACATCAGCAGTGAGCCAAGGACATAAACACTCAGCAAGAGGAGACATTCCTTCAGCAAACCCGCTGTTACTTTGGGCACAATATGTTCGTTAACGGCACGGCCGAGAAGGTAAGGTCCTGCCAGATTAAGCAGTGTTCCAAGAGCCGTCAGCACTAATGCAGCAATGACTCCTTTGCGATGACGTCCCATGTATGACCATACCCGGATGAGGGCGTGGCGTGCATTTTTGGCCCTGACTTTGGGAACAGGTCCTCTGCCCGCTGGTCCGGGTCTTCCTATCGGAGGCACGACGGTTTGTTGAATGGAGGAAGATGCAGGTTTAGCCAAATTGAACATCCTCCTTCCGTTGCTGCGAATAATAGATCGCTTGGTAGTGTGATGAATGAGCCATAAGGTCATCATGTGTGCCCCTGGCAACGATCTGTCCTTCATCAATGACATATATACAGTCCGCATCCTTCACGGAAGAGATCCGCTGTGCAATCAAAAAGGTCGTGCTGTCTTTCATCAAGGTCTGCAAAGCCTTCTGAATACTCGCTTCCGTACGCAGATCCACAGCACTGGTGCTATCATCCAGAATCAGCACTTCCGGTCGCATAAGCAGGGCGCGTGCAATGGAAATACGCTGTTTCTGCCCACCGGACAGATTGACCCCGCGCTGACCCAGTTCCGTGTCATACCCGTCTTTCAGTTTCATAATAAAATCATCCGCTGCCGCAGCTTGTGCCGCAGCACGCAATTCAGCATCCGTTGCACCGGGCCGGCCGAAGCAAATGTTATCCCGGATGCTGCCGCTGAAGAGGATGGATTCCTGTAGCACAATGGATACACGGCTGCGAAGATCCTGAAGATCCCAGTTGCGAACGTTCACTCCATTCACGAGCACTTCACCCTGCGAAGCATCGTATAGACGGGAAATCAGCTGCACCAGCGAGGTTTTGCCTGAACCTGTTGAACCGATCAAGGCCACTTTCTCACCTGGACGAGCTATCAGGTTAATGCTGGTAAGTACATGGTCTCCGTCATAACGGAAAGATACGTCTCTGAACTCCACTTGACCGTCTGTGCGTGAGGAAAGGGAAGACGTTTGGTATTGGGATTGATCACGGGTAGTCGGGGGTGACTGTACATTCCCGGAGTTGCCGGTTCCCGTTTGAATATCCGGCTGTGTATGTAACACCTCGTTGATCCGTGCGGCAGATACCTTGGCGCGGGAGAAACTCATCATCATCATGCCGATCGACGTGAGGGAAGAGAGTACAACCGTGACATAGTTGATAAAAGCAATCAGATCTCCGGCAGCAATATCGCCTCCCACTACCTGGAAACCTCCAAACCACAGCACCGCTACAATGGTAGCGTTCAGCATCAGGCTGAGCACGGGTGCATTCAGCGTTACAATACGCCAGGCTTTGACGGCGGTTGTAGTGTAATCTTCGTTGGATTGCTTGAACCGTTTTTTCTCCAGACGTGCACGTGCAAACGCCTTGACGACACGAATGCCGGCAAGATTCTCCTGAAGCACAGCGTTGACCTGATCAAGCTTGCTCTGCACACTGGCGAACAGCGGATAGGATGCTTTTATCAGAATAAATAAAATAATAAACAGTACGGGTACAGTCAGAATAAGAATGAGTGCCAGCTTCACACTGATCGTAAACGCCATGATGATACTACCGATGATCAGCATCGGCGAACGGATAAACATCCGCAGCAGCATCTGTACAAAGGTCTGCATCTGCGTAATGTCACTGGTCAGACGAGTGATCAGAGATCCTTCCTGAAATGTATCCAGATTACGGAAAGAGAAGGTCTGAATATGGTCGAACAGCTCCTGGCGCAGATCTGTGCCGTATCCCACGGCAGCTTTGCTTGAATAGAGTGTACACCCTGCGCCGCCAACCCAGCCGATTAATGCAACAAGTAGCATGATCAGACCTGTAGTCACGATATGGGGCAGATTCCCTGCAAGCACACCATCATCCACGATGCTGGACATCAGCTTGGGCTGGAGCAGGTCCATGGTTACCTCAAGTACCATGAGCAGCGGGGCGATGATCGCCGCCGACTTATACGGGGTCAAGAATCGTTTTAACGTCCACAATTAGGAAATCACCTCAGTTTTCATTGCGTAAGTGAATCAATTGGTGCGATGTTGCCAGTCTGCATCAACTCAGGATTCACGCAGGTTTTGGAGCATACGCTGTGCAAGCAGAGACATGATCCTGGATTCTTCCGGTGTAAAATCTTTCTGGGCCTGCTGTTCCAACTCCTGAATCACTTCTCTCAATTCTTGTAACGCGGAGCGCCCCTGATCCGTCAGATAGACCCGCAGACTGCGCAGATCCTTCGCGTCTGCTTCGCGTCTCACATAACCGGATGTTTCCATGCGCTTAAGCATGACGGTCACCGTAGCGGGACTGCGCTGAAGTTGTTCGGCCAGATTTTTCTGGGATTGGCCATCTTCCCGTTCAAGCTGGAACAACAAAGGGGCTGCCCCGGATATAACTCGGGGTGGTTCACAAGTTTCTCATGAACCTTGTAACGTTTTAGTTTCACGAGTTCGGATAGCTGTCCCATTAACCGATCGTTTTGGACTGGGTTCATATCATCTACTCCATTTCTACCTTCATTCCATCTACTGAATACCAGACTTTTTGAACACGCACATTTAGTTAGTCGACTAACTAAATCTTAAGTTTGATTTGACATATCGTCAAGTGAATACAGATCATTTATTTTGGACTGGAAATATTGACCTAAGATAAAATGATGTGATAAATTGATATTATCTAATTGTTAATAACATATTGTTAATAACAGAATGGAGTTTGTATATTATGACTTACGAAGGTTCCTTTGGAGGAAAAGCACCCGATTACCGGGAGCATCAGGATCAGATACATATCAGTGAACAACAGTTTCTGGAAACGTATAATGCTGGTGATTACGAACGTCCTTCCGTCACCGTGGACATGTTGGTCTTTACGATACGCAGTGAGGCTCAGGAGAACTATCGCAAGCTCGCGGAACCCGAACTCCAGTTACTGCTGATCCGGCGGGGTGGCCATCCCTATCTGGGACAGTGGGCGTTACCGGGTGGATTTGTCTCCATGCAGGAATCATTGGAAGATGCTGCTCGGCGGGAATTGTTGACGGAGACGGGGCTGGATGATATTTATTTGGAGCAACTGTACACCTGGGGAGATGTGGAGCGAGATCCGCGTACACGGGTCATCAGCTGTTCCTATATGGCGCTGGTGGATAGCAGCGAGTTGGAGCTTCAGGCTGGCGATGATGCCAGTGAGGCCAATTGGTTTCGGGTGGAACAGCGACTTCTGGAAGAGAAACGCCATATCCATGAGCGTGGACGTGTGACAGAACGCAGGCTGCAGTTGATTTTGACCAATGGAACAGAAGAGTTATCGGCAATTGTTGAGACGAAAGAAACAATAGAAGGAAAAGTACGGAGCCATCGTTTGACGTTGGGGGAGGTTCAGGGGATTGCATTTGATCATGCCAAGATCATTCATTATGCGCTTGAGCGTCTGCGATCCAAGATCGAGTACACGGATATTGCATTTAATCTGATGCCGGAGACGTTTACGCTGACTGCACTTCAGAAAGTACATGAGATCATCAGTGGCAAAAAACTGCTGGCTGCCGCTTTCCGGCGCAAAATCGCCGATTGGGTCATTGAGACAGGAGAGTATGCGAGCAGTGCCGGTCATCGACCATCACGCTTATACAGATTGAATCCAGAGAGACAGAACTTATAGAAGATGGTGTGCATCACTGAAATCGAATGAAGTCATTCAAGATGTTTACGGGATGATTGCATACATGAGGAGCATGTAAAGAGGGGATATGGATGGAAAAGTTTACGTTTTTCTGGCGGACTGCATCTCCGTTCTCACAGTGGCACCCGGCGGATTTTACCGTGAACGGGGTTCACTACACGAGTGCGGAGCAATACATGATGCATCAGAAAGCACTGTTGTTTGGTGACCAGACCATCGCAGACAAGATTCTGAAGGCAAGCTCTGCTTCGGTGCAAAAAAGCTGGGCAGACAGGTCGCAGGTTTCGACCGGACGTTATGGGAAGCTGAGTGCCAGCGCATAGTTTGCGAGGGGAATTGGGCCAAATTTACACAAAATGAAGAACTGCTAACCGCGCTGCGCGCCACTCGTGGAACGACTCTTGTGGAAGCAAGTCCGGATGATCGCATCTGGGGTGTGGGACTGGCGGAGGAAGACCGGCGTATTCGCAATCGAAGAACATGGCGGGGAACCAACTGGCTGGGTGAGATTTTGACCCGTCTAAGAGAAGATATAGGATGTGATTCAGATGAGTGATCAACAACAGGATAAAAACAATAGCAGTAATAACAAGAACAGCAGTGGACGTTACAACAAAAACAACAGTAAACTCGATAGATCAAGTGGTATTGCCGGCTCCAATCCACGTACTATTCGGGCTAATATCGCACAGCAGACGTTGGCTATTTTGGATGAAGGGCAATACGTAAATGGGTATGATCGCAAGGTTGAGATAGGTGCCGATGTGCAGCAAGCCATCCGAAATTCGGCGTTATACCGTCCAGCAGAATTGTCGGCGCTCAGAGAAAAGCTTCGTACAGAAGCTTACGTTGCAATCCAACCCACGGCCCCAGCATCTGAAGTTGAGGCTGCACCGGGTCGCATTGAAGTTACTGGCGAGACTACACTTGGAGCTGCTTCACGTTTGACGGTAGCTGAAGGAAGAGAAGATGTGGTCTGTCTAAACTTTGCATCAGCGAAAAATCCGGGCGGCGGCTTCCTAGGCGGAAGTCAGGCACAGGAAGAGAGTCTGGCCCGAGCGACAGGACTATACCCGTGCATCGCCCAAATGGACGAAATGTACGAGTACAATCGCAAACAGCGATCGGGTCTCTATTCGAATTATATGATCTATTCACCGGATGTTCCGGTGATCCGTGATGACGAAGACCGATTGCTGGACAAATATTATGTATCATCATTCATTACTGCGCCAGCGGTGAATGCGGGTGTGGTGAAAGAGCGTGGAGAAGCGGATGATCTACAGATTGAGTCCGTGATGAAGGAACGTATTCGTTATATTCTGGATGTGGCTGTTTCCAACGGTCACCGTACGATTGTTCTGGGCGCGTACGGTTGCGGCGTATTTCGTAATGAACCGGCAGTGGTGGCGAAGTATTTTCATGATGTGTTAGTGGGAGAGGGATTTAAGGACTCCTTTGAACGAATTGTATTTGCGGTATATGATCGATCCGCAGGTCAGAGAACATTAAAGGCATTTCAACGTTTTTTGGCAGAGGGCTAATTAAGTAGAACAAAGGATGTAGCTTGAAGAAGGAAGCAGGACAAAAGGAGATGAATGCGATGCAGTTTCATGAGAGAGAACAGGATTTATTTGAACTGGGGGATGAGTACACGCTTGCACACTGCATATCAGCCGATGCAAGGATGGGCAAGGGCATTGCGGTACAGTTTCGCGAACGATTCGGTTTGGAAAATCTTCAAGAACAGGCGGGACAAGAGCCACTTGAGATTGGACGATGTTATCCGGTAGGACGGACGCTGAATCTGGTCACCAAGGCAAAGTTCTCCAATAAGCCGACGTATCAATCGTTGACTAATGCGGTAGAATCCATGCGAGACGTGTGTGTGAAGGATGGTATTACGAAACTGGCGATGCCCCGAATAGGATGCGGGTTGGACAGACTGAAATGGGAGAAAGTCAGTCCGATTATCCAGAAAGCTTTTGCCGATACGGATGTTGAGGTCATTGTCTGTACACTGTGAGCGCACTTGGTGGAAGAGGATGGACTGCAGCTTGCTGGCAGATCCAACGCAAAAAACCTCAGCTTTGAGGGAATATACCGTAAGTATGATTCATACCTACGCTGTTCCAATTCAAAGTGAGGTTTTTTATTGTTTTTTATAGATGATAGGTATCAGATGTATCGGACACTTTATTTTTGGAGAACATTTCTTTGGCTTCATCCATGGCCATTTTATTACCGATCGATGAGTAATCGAGCCAAGGTTGTGCACCAATCGGGTAGACATGACCGGCTTTGACTGCTTTCAGACCTTGCCAGATCGGATTGTTTTGCAGCTCCTTGAACATGGTCTGGGCTTCATCATCCGAATTCACAACCACAAAGATTGCATCTGCATCATAGTCCGGCAATATTTCACGGGAGACGACTTGATACGGTTTAGTCGAATCGATATCTGTGATCCCTTTGGCAGGAGTCAGACCAAGATCCTCATACAAAATGGGACCCATGGGACGACGTGTACTGAACACACGTAATTCCTTGGCAGTAACACGGATCGCCATTACTGTTCCATCACCAATCGTGTCTTGAATCAGAGATTTCACTTCTTCCGTTTCGGTCGCGTAGTCCTGAATGTATTGATCGGCTTCCTTCTCGCGATTCACGAGTTTGCCAATGTCTTTCAGATGATCGCGCCATGTACCGTCATCCAGATTGAAGACATGCACCGGAGCAATTTTTTCGAATTTGGCAATATCACCACCGGAGAATTCTTCGTCCAGATAGATCACATCGGGTTTCAGGGCAAGCAAAGCTTCCATATCCGGGTCTTTAACCGGACCAAGTGGCGTTGTATTTTGAAGTTGATCAGCAACATGGGACAGGAAACCTTTGGCTTCGCCACCGATAACGGAACCAACTGGAGTAATACCGAGAGACAGCAGATCATTGGTCAGATGGATCGACATGGAGGCAATACGTGGCTCTCCTGAACTTGCACTGTTGTCCTGATTTTTGCTTGAAGTATCCGTGGACGATCCGTCAGAAGCAGATGATGAATTATTGGCCGTTCCACAGGCTGCGAGCACAAGCACCAGACAGATACTCATGACAAGCATAAGATTTTTCTTTAACATGGGTAGTCACATTCTCCTTGAACATCTCTTGGATGTCTTTATTGTTTTTGAAAAAAAGATCACTTGCTTCGTACTAAAAGGTACAAAAAGTAAGGTGCACCAATCGCAGCAACCACCACGCCTGCCGGAATGGCGTTAGGCTGAAAGATCGTTCGCCCGATCGTATCGGCGGTCACCAGAATAACCATACCGATGAGCCCGGCAGCAGGGATCAGATGCCGATGCATCGGACCGACAAGTCTGCGCGCCAGATGTGGTGCCGCCAGACCGATAAAGCCGATCCCACCAGCCATCGATACACTGACGGCAGACAAGGCCACGGCACAGAGCAGCAAAATAACACGCTGGGATCGAACAGGCGTCCCGATACTGGTTGCGGCAGCATCACCAAGGTTGAAGGCATCAAGCGTTTTGGATCGACACCAAATGTACGAGATACATAACACCACCCAAGGAAGCAATGCTTGCACATGAATCCAATCTCGGCCCCAGACGCTTCCTGCCAACCAGCGAGCGGCAAAGGAATAGGTGTCTTCATCCAAACGCAGGGATAGGTAGAGTGTCAACGCATGGAACCCGGCCGCTACCGCGATTCCCACCAGAATCAACTTAATGGGTGATACGCCGTTATGGCGATCATAAGATAACAGCATGATGATCAGGGCGGCGACAACACTGCCTGCAAAAGCAAACAACGGAATTAACAAGGCTACAGAGCCATCCATTGTAAAGGAGAGACTAACAAACACCATTAGTCCAAATGCTGCCCCCGCATGTAATCCCAGAATACCCGGGTCCGCCAGTGGATTGCGGGTAATCCCTTGCAGGGCTGCTCCAGCAATACCAAGTCCTGCTCCGGCCAGTACAGTTACAAGGATGCGAGGAAGTCGGTAATCAAACAGTACAATTTGATCATCCGAACTGCCATTACCAAACAAAGTCTGTAACACAGCCACTGGGGAGAGACGAATGGTCCCCGTGTTCAGGCTGATCACAATAACGGCAATGGTGATGCAGAGCAGCGTGATACTGACAACTATCGAACGTTTACCTTGTGAGGGTGTATTAAAATTCATTGCTACAAGGCCCTCCTTTCTTTACGGGCCAGATAGAGGAAGAACGGTACACCGACAAAAGCGACCATAATGCCTACCGCGAGTTCCTCGGGCGGGTTCACGATGCGTGAGCCCAGATCGGCGAGCACCAGTAATATCGCTCCCAGCAGTGAAGACATCGGAATGATGAGTCGATAATCCACACCCACCAATTTGCGTGAGATATGGGGGATGACGAGGCCGACAAATCCAATCGAGCCTACTGCCGACACGGACACACCAGCCAGCACAACAACCGCTGCGAGGGCAAGAAACCTCGTCCAACGCAGGTTAATTCCGAGATTAATCGCTACTTCTTCACCGAGCGACATAAGGGATACACGCCGGGCGAGTGGCATAATCAGTACTAGTGTGGCGAGCAGCACGGGAAGAATCAGCTTGAGATGCCGCCATTCAATTCCGCCAAACCCACCAGCATACCAGAAGGCCAGATCCTGACTCAGGTCAAAATAAATGGCAACTCCTGTGCTGAGCGAGGTTAACATGGCTGCAATAACGGCCCCGGCAACGGTCAGTCTGATGGAATTCAGACCACCAGGTGCTGCCATTCCAAGCAGGAAGATAAGCAGTGTGCCCAGAACAGCCCCCACGAATGATAAAAACATAATCCAGCCGTATGGCAGTCCAGGCCAAAAGGCAAAGCTCAGTGCTACGACAAAAGTGGCTCCAGCATTGATGCCCAGAATGCCCGTGTCTGCCAGCGGATTACGCGTAATACCTTGCATTAAAGCTCCTGCAACGGCAAAGGCAGCACCGATAATAACCGCGGCAAGGACACGAGGCAGCCGCAGTTCATGAATAATCTGATGTGGTGTCAAAGCTGGGTTGTACTGAAATATGGCAGCCCATACGGTTTCCAGCGTTAACCCTTTGGCACCTAAAGAGATTGCGACAAACATACTTAGCAGCAGTATGGCTATGGCAGACAAAAACGTCAGCCCAACGGTCACTGCAGATTTTTTGAATTAGACGGACGATGTGGCAGTCCCGGATGTTGAATACGGGTCACTCCTTTGGTACCAACAACGCATTTCATTGTTATTGATTATCATTATCAATTAGTGATCATTATAGAATCTTAATTCAGGCCCGTACATGGCATAAATTAAGATTCTGAAGATGGACATTTTTTAGATTACAAAAGTGAAGGTTTGTTCGTCAACATAGAGAGCGCTTCATCGAGCTGGATGTTGATGGAATATGGAGCATATACGACCCATGAGTTCCAGTCGATGAGATGTACACGTCCGTTTTTTACCGCAGGATGGCTGTTCCACAGTGGATTCGAAGCCATCTCTTTCAACAGTGTTGCCTTTTCATGCATAGAATTAATCGCCAGTACCAGCACATCTGCCTCCAGTCCGTCCCATTCCCCTGGTGTGAAGGGCAGCCAGTTGAATCCAACGCCGGGAGATTTGCCAGCCAGTTCGGTCTGAATCCGCTGAGGAGCGGCCAATTGCAAGGTTCGATAAAAGACATGTCCGAAGTTGCGATGGCTGTACATCCGTGGACCTTTAGGCGTTAACGTGCCAACGGCAACGGTAATCTCCCCGACCAATTCCTTCATTTTTTGCGTGCACGCTCCGCTTTGCGCTCATGTCGATCGAGCCAATCTGTCGCTGCCTGGGTACGATCCACAATGGATGCAATCTGATGCAGATGACCAAAGACGTCTGTCTGGTTCCAGGGAATCGTGATGATGGGGGCGATATCGCCAATATGCTCCATCGCTTTGGCAGCTGCATTGTCCTTGGTCAGAATCAATTCAGGATTTACATCCAGGAATGCCTGACGTCCCTGTTCCCACGGTTCATAAGCGTGGAAGGGCAGTGCCAGCGATTTGGGCATATGAGGCAGGTGGCCCTGAATCTGAGCTGCACATGGCGTGATGCCAAGTGTCATCAGGTGGTCCGTGTATGGATAGGAGAGCGACACGATATTCCGATGGACCTGTTTCGCATAGGAAGTGGGGGCATATCCAGCATGGTTCCGGAAACGTCGGCTGAAATAGAATTCGTCACGGTAACCCACTTCACGAGCCACATCACGGATACGCAGATCGGAAGTGAGCAACAATTCCTTGGCCCGGTTCATACGCAGATGAGTGATGTATTCAATCGGATTTTTCTGCATGCGGCTCTTGAATAGCTGCGAGTAATAGGATGGATGCATTTCAGCCAGTTCAGCCAACTTTTCCAGCTTGATCTCGTGCATGTAGTTTTCGCGCATGTATTGCAGGGTGGACCTGAGCCACTGTTCGGGTTCATCCTGTCCAGCCACTACGTCAGTCTGGTCTTCTTGAGGCCAGAGTATATGTAACAGTTCTGTCAGGAGGAGCTGTGCCTTCAGGCCTGTTTCCAAACCTTCGTTGGTTAATTGTGTAAGCTGTGCGGCAATGCGCTGTATACCGTAAAATGGGCCCTGAATCCAGCCTGTAACAGGTGAACTGAGCTCACGTTCGTAGATTCGTCTGGCTTTTGTCTTCTCCGTAGCCCGATACAGATCAAAGTGAATGATATACAGTTCAATATCATGGTCTTCATCTCCGATCAGTTCAATTGCAGTTCCTGGTGTGCACAGACAAGCTGATTTGCGAACCACGTGGGATTCGGTCTCATTCATGATCAGTTGGCCTGTGAATTTGTGCATGTATATGAAGGTATGATGAGCTAGCTCAGTTGTGGACCAGCGCCATTTCCCACGGGTTATTATATGTTCTGCCTGACGAAGTTCAATCAGGGTATCATTCAGGAAGGCATCCAGGCCTGCCCGGGTTGAGGATTCCTTTTCTGCATTGGGACTTGTCTGCTGATGTAACATGTGTGGATTCATGCCGCTGTGGGTGGTACCGGGAATGGTAGTCATGGTGCTATGCGACCTCCTCTCTTTTGAACAGTTAGATAATGATTGAATCTGGAACTTACCATATTTTCTTGGACCTGTAGGTCTTTCTTGAACAACTATTGATGCGTTTTGCATGATGTTATGATTACTGGCTGCCTTGTCCAAAGCGCGTTTGCAGTATAGTCAGGGTTTTATGAATAGCACACGGGTATGATCCCGTTATCAGATGTGATCGATAGTTTAACCAGATTGTCGCTAGTTACAAGTATGTTTAGGGACAAGACTTCTTGGCCCTAGTCTGCTGATAATCTTAGCAAATCTACTGGAGAATTGAAATGTACACAGATATGTTCGAGGCCCTGATGAGCTTGAATTCTATTGAAAGCACATAATCGAAATCGTTTTCTGACGTAAGCGTTTCTTTTTGGTAAAATAAAGGGGATAACATGTTGGCCTGATCTGAATCATGAACCTTTTCAACTCAAATTGCAGTAGGGAGGCTTTAATATGACAGAAGTAGTGGGACGGGACAAAGTACGCTGGGGCATTATGGGCACGGGATGGATTGCATCCCAGTTTGCAAAGGATTTGGAGCATGCCGGGAACGCAGAGAAAGCAGCGGTAGGTTCACGGACAGCGGGAAGTGCGGAGAAGTTTGCAGCTGAATATGGTTTTGCACGCGCTTACGGTTCTTATGATGAGATGCTTCAGGATCCTGAGGTAGATATTATCTATGTGGCCACACCTCATCCTGTGCATAAGGAGAATGTAATGGCTTGTCTGGAGGCAGGTAAAGCGGTGCTCTGTGAAAAGCCGTTTACGATGAATGCGCGTCAGTTGGAGCAACTGGTGGAGACGGCACGGGAGCGCAACCTTTTCCTGATGGAAGGGATGTGGACACGCTTTTTGCCGCCAATCGCTCAAGCCAGAGCATGGATTGCAGAAGGACGAATCGGTGAAGTACGTTTGCTCCAGGCAGACTTTGGATTCCGTGTTGGCTGGGAGCCGGAAGGAAGGTTGCTTAATCCGGATCTGGGTGGGGGCGCATTGCTGGATGCAGGAGTGTACCCGATTTCTTTTGCTTCGATGATCTTTGGCGAACAGCCCCAGCATGTATGGAGTACGGCCAATATCGGTGAAACGGGTGTGGACGAGCAGTTTTCCGTGTTGTTGTCCTATTCCGAGGGACGTTCTGCATCACTGAGTGCTGCCATTCGTCTGAACCTCAGCAATGAAGCCGTCATATACGGTACGGAAGGCAAGATTCGTCTACCTTTATTCCTGGCGGGCAAAGAAGCCTATCTGCATGTGAATGGTCAGGACGAGCCTGAGAAGTTCACGGATGATCGAACATGTATTGGTTATGCTTTTGAAGCAGAAGAAGCGGGACGTTGTATCCTCGAAGGTCGGACGGAGAGCAACACCATTAAACTGGACGAATCCCTGGAAATCATGAAGCTGATGGACACGATTCGGGGCCAGTGGGGATTGCGTTACAAATCGGAGTAACAGACAGGAGCTGACGTGTGATGGTGAAGATTCTGATATCCGGGTTTGAACCTTTTGGCGGGGATGCGGTGAATCCGACGGGGGCATTAATGGAGGCTCTTGCGAACGAAGTAATCGAGGGTGCTGAGCTAAAAACAGTACTGTTGCCCGTGCACTTCGATGAATGTGCAGACCTGCTGATCGCAGAGATGGAAGCCTATCGGCCAGATGTTGTCATCGCCTGTGGGCTGGCCAAGGGCAGAACGTCCATCACACCGGAGCGGATCGCCGTGAATGTCAAAGATATTCCGCCTGGCTCCTACGCAGATAACCAGGGGCAGCGTCCTGTGGACGAGCCCATTGCAGATGGCAGCCCGGACGGTTTGTTCTCCACGTTGCCCATACGTGCCATGGTGAATGACATGTCCGCAGCAGGTATTCCCGCTGCCGTGTCCAATACAGCAGGTACATATATCTGCAACAACACAATGTACCGGGTGCTGGATCACATTCGAGTAGGGCAACTTCCGATCCGTGCCGGATTTGTACATTTTCCCGCCTCCACAGAGATGGCTGTGTTGCAGCCTTCCGTTCCTTCGCTGCCTATTCCCATGATGTTGGATGCGCTACGGATTATGATCCGCACGGTTGTGGCTGATTCGTAGGGGATGGTTCCGATTGTTCGGCTGCGGTTGCAGCAAATCGTAGGCGATGGTCGGATTCGTAGACCGCAGTTGTGAAAGGGAGAGCTGTGGGGTGGGATGATGGAGTACAGTAGGGTTCAAGATGACGTGGAGAGCGTGGAGTTGCATGGGTTTCTGTCTGCTTCAATCTTGGGGTGAGTAGAGTGATAGATATGAAGTTGAGCATAGAGTGAAAAAAGAGCTGTCCCATCGTCATAAGTCTGACGTTAGGGGACAGCTCTTTCTATTTTGTGTGTCATGTGTAGTCCAACATGATTAGTGAGGCAACTAGTTTGCAGTAAGTATCTTGATGCAAGTATTTCGCCTAGACTCTAAAACCGCAACCACGAACCAAAAACCGCAAACGGCCAATTCGAAACCCGAAATCCGAACCCGCAAACTCGAAACCCGGTAAGGCTTATATAACTTTTGCTGGAAAGTAGGGACTTAGCGAAATAGGTGCGGGGAGTTTAAGGATAGACTCCGATTCGTGAGCCTTCTAAGCTTCTGAATACAACCTCTATTAACCCGAAGTAACCAAGCTCTTACAAAACAAGACGCAAGGACACCGCCATCACCCTGGCTAGCTAAGAAGTTTGTGTCCACGAATGAACCCCGAATAGACTTCTACGAAGCTTGCTCCTCAGAACGCTTTGGGACGGACTCAAACGAACCGAGCACACGCTATTCGCTGAAAAAACGCACACACCAATTTCTAACGAATCGTAGAAGCGTTATTGTGCGAATTATGCGAGTTGGTCGACGATATGAACGAATTTTAGCCGAATACGGTGTCTGAGATTCTTTAGAATTCTCATACCACGTTATTCGGCTAAATAAGATGTGCTGTGTTCTTTAGATATAGAGCAAAGAGAAGCTAACTCAAATTAAAGTAAAGTTAGATTCGCAACAGATCAAGGTCGAACTCGGGAACGAGTCCTTCTTTCATGGCGCGGCCAAGCAGTGCAGTGATTGCACCGTAACCATCATCACCCAGGTTGGCGCTGAACTCATTAACGTACAGTCCGATATGCTGTGCAGCTACGTCAGGGTCCATTTCTTGAGCATGTTCCATAACGTATGTTCTCGACTCATCCGGGTGCGCCCATGCATATTCAACGGAGGCGCGTGCCCATCCGGCGAGGGCATGAGCGTCCATGTTGCGACGTGCGATGATTGCTCCAAGCGGAATTGGAAGACCCGTATCACTTTCCCACCAGTTACCAAGATCCGTCATCAGTTTGAGATCATAGTTCTGGTACGTGAAGCGTGCTTCATGGATAACAAGTCCGGCATCGATCTTGCCGTCTCGCACAGCAGGCATGATCTGGTCGAATGGCATGACTACAATCTCGCCTACACCGCCGGGAACATTTTGCGCTGCCCACAGACGGAATAATAGATATGCTGTCGAGCGTTCACTAGGCACAGCAACCCGTCGTCCAGACAGATATGCTGGATCGGTCGTGCCATTTGCGGTCAGAACCAAAGGACCACAACCTCTGCCAAGTGCGCCTCCAGCAGGAAGCAGAGCATAGTCAGACAACACGTATGGCAGTGCTGCATAAGATATTTTCATCACTTCAGGTGTGTCAGGTCCATCGGGATTTGCCGCCAGACCATTGGTAATATCAATATCAGCATAACGGACATCCAGCTCAGGTGCGCCTGGGATCAACCCGTGCACCCACGCGTGAAAGATAAATGTATCATTTGGACAAGGGGAAAATGCAATTTTCATGATGTAATAACCTCCCGTAAAATGGAACTTGCAGCCTGAAGCGCATCGAGGGCATCCTTGATGCGCCAAGCGTCGCGGTCGCGTGGACCGACCGCGTTGGATATGGCCCGCAGTTCGAGTGCTGGCACGCCGAACTGCTGGGCAGCTGTTGCCACGCCGAAGCCTTCCATGCCTTCGGCGGCGGCATCCGGCACGCGGCGCAATAGCTCCGCGGCCGTCTCCGCTGTTCCGGTCGCCGTGGAAACGGTGACCGCAGTGCCTCCGCTGACAGCGAGCCCGGCCCGCTGCAGCTCATGGCGCAAGCGAGCGGCAAGCTCCGCGTCCGCCGCCACAATGGACGAGCCGAATCCGAGCTCGTCCACACTAAGAAGCCGTCTGGCGTCTGCGAGCCCAGATCGGCGGCAACCATGGCGTCGGCTACCACGAGGGAGCCGACGTCTGCCCGGCCGGGGAACCCGCCGCCGATGCCAGCACTGATCACCAGCATGTAGGCTGGTGAAGATCCGGCTCCGGCAAGGGCCCCGGCCTTGAAGATGTGGCAGATGCCTGTGCCACATCGGATGGGCTTGGCGCAGTAGAACCTTGCGCCAAAGCCCTTGTGCTTGCAGCCGCTACGGCATATGCCAATGTAGCGGCTGTTCCTGCTGCGGCCGAGGCTGGGCCAACGCCCGCAGCAATGACGTCAAATCGTTCCGCGGCCGTATCTCCCAAGCCGCGGAGGACCGCATCTTTCTCCGCATCAACCGCGGTTACAATTAACACACGTTGTGATGAATTTGCTTGTACCGGACTTATATCTGAAGTGTTTATTTCCCCGGTTAAATCCCTGTGGTGTCCACTATTTTCGAATAATGCGTTTGGTTTATTATTCAGATCTTCATCCTGTCTATGTTCATTCATCTCGGATTCTCCTTATGAGGTATTAGAAGTGTAACATATGCCTCCATAGTATCTTTCTTACAGCAAGCTTCTAGTTACACTTCTTAGGGTTATTACTTACTTCTATATTTTCGTGTAAATGTATAGTTCAGCTTATATAAATGGAATTCGGGCATATATTTGTCCACTACAAAAGGACATTTACCTTCATTTTGTCTTTCAAAGAGTGGACACTTTTTCTAAAAAGATACTATATCCATCCAGGAAAATGAAACACTATATATAGATGTTTTCAGATATAAAATTAAAAATTATCTATATGTAGAAATCAAACTCCAGAGTGCTTTCTCATGTCTGTGTCCACCCTTTGAAAGACATATCTACAATATGTATGCTCAGTGCGGACAGCACGAGTTGGCACTCCAAACGAACAGATAAACGATTAAAAAGGCTGAAGACTGCCCCGACTCAATTAACGCGAATCATATATCGACCTTCTGATTTTTTAAACCAACAAGTCAAACGAATAACGGACCCAGTCTACACACGATCACTGAATAGTAGCTCAATTTATGCAAACCCGAATTTAAAGCAAGTACATAGTCTCGCTAACTCTAATATAGCTACCTGCTAAACAGCCAGCTACTGTACAGACAATAGATCTATAACGTAAGACAACATATATAACGCATAACAGAACGAACAACCAATCAGATTAAACGCGCACAAAAGTAACAAAGATACAGTGATTATTGAACAATATTTCATCTCCATCATAACGGAAGGGAAAGACCTGAACAACCTTTACATGTAATTCTGTCAAAGCGGTAAAGCAAAGGTTTTGGGTAGCTAGCCGCATCACTTCTTCAAGTAGCCACATCTAGTCACATCTAGCGACATCGCTTCAGATAGCCGTTTTGCATCACTTCATGTGAATGCCACTCCTGATACGATCACCGTCCTAAACCGGAATGAACCTGCTTCCCAAAATTATATATGTCATTTGAACCATATAACCTCTCTTTATTAACGTACTCCCAATAAAACAAGAAGTCAAAGTCAACGGTTGACAATTCGATTTAACTGTATTAATAATAGTAGTACAGTTAATACACCTAAGAGTTGAATAGTACAGTACTATAGTTGTACAGCTTAGGTAACGCCTTTTTACACCTAGATATTTGCACATACACCTCAGATACAGTCATTTAAAACCCATAGGGTATTTCACACATTTACAGAAAGGAGGTGCGGGATGTTCGAATTAGATGTACGCAGCCGTAAGGCGATCTACGAGCAACTAGTGGACAAAGTCAAAGAAATGATCGTATACGGTATTCTAAAGCCCGACGAGCAGCTTCCTTCCGTTCGTGCGTTATCCACGCAGCTGACCGTAAATCCAAATACGATTCAGAAAGCGTATCGCGAGCTTGAACGTGAAGGTTACATTTATTCTTTGAAGGGAAAAGGAGCTTCGTATCATCGTCTGTGGAACATCCGAATGAAGCCATGAGAGATGAGATCAGAGAGTCTCTGGTGAAGTTGATTGCAGAAGCTTCGTATTCCGGTTTGACCAAAGCGGATATGACGCTTTTGTTTGAGGAAGCGATGGCCCGTATAGAGAAGGAGGAGCCTCATGATTGAGCTGAATCAAGTCGTCAAAGCGTTTGAGCAGGAAAAGGCAGTGGATGGCGTAACGATGAACATACATAAGGGGTCGATCTATGGTTTGCTCGGTTCCAACGGGGCAGGCAAGACTTCGCTGCTCAAAATGATGGCTGGCATTTACCGTCAGGACAGCGGGACTGTTCGTATCGAGGGTACTGAGATTTATGAAAATATGGATCTCAAAGGCCGCACAATTTTCATGGCAGATTCGCCGTACTTTTTCCGCAATCTTCAATAACTCAGATGGCTGCATTTTATCGTTCCGTATATCCGCGCTGGAATGAGGAACGGTTCAAGCAACTGGCTACCGTGTTCAAACTGGATGTAAAACGCAAGTTGCATCGCATGTCCAAAGGTATGCGCCGTCAGGCAGCCGTATGGCTGGGACTTAGCTGTATGCCTGAAGTGCTGCTTATGGATGAGCCGATTGACGGCCTCGACCCGGTCATGCGCCAGCAGATCAAAAACCTGCTGTTCCAGGAAGCAGCTGAGCGTCAAGTAACCATTGTCATCTCGTCGCACAACTTGCGTGAGATCGAAGATCTGTGTGACCATGTGGCGATTATGCACAAAGGCCGAATTATTGTAGAGAAGGATCTTGATGATCTGAAGGCCGATACGCATAAAATCCAGGTTGCTTTCCGCCACCCGGACCATGCGAAAGCCATGGATGAGCAGATTGATATCTTGCATGAAGAGAAACGGGGAAGTGTATCCCTGTACATTGTCAAAGGCAACCGACAACAGGTAACCGATCAATTCCGTATACATGATCCGTATCTGCTGGATGTACTGCCTTTGACGCTCGAAGAAATCTTTATCTATGAAATGGAGGACGCAGGGTATGATATTCAACCGATTGTTCTGTAACCGGGGCATCCTGATCCAAAATTTCAGACAGCATGGATGGATAGGCATTTTATATCTCATCACATTGTTGTTCTCACTTCCGCTATATATCGCTACCGAGTACAGGGACGTGCCACAACAGATTACAAGTTTGTTTCAGGCCAATGGTGAAGTGCAGATTTTGTTCGCCATCACACTCCCCGTAGCGGCTGGAATCTTTCTGTTTCGGTATATTCAGTCCGGTGCACCTTCTGATCTGTTCCATAGTTTGCCGTTACGTCGTAAACATCTATTAACGGTTAACTTGTTGACCGGATATGCCATGATTTTGCTTCCAATCTGGATTACAACTGCAATTACCGGCTGGGTATGGGCAGTACTGGATCAACCTGCTTTTCTGTTTGATGGCAGTACGATCTGGATGTGGGGCTTGAGTATGAGCATCTACTCGCTATTTATGTTCATGCTTACTGTGGCGGTTGGCATGTGCATCGGGCAATCTGTGTTGCAGGGGCTTACCGTATACGCGCTCCTCTTGTTACCTGTTGTCGTATGGTTCATTATGTCACTTCATCTCCAGCATTATTTGCTTGGATATCCGTACGATGAATTGGGACGTAATGCGGAAGAAATGTCACTTGTTCTTCGCATGGCTTCAATCAGTTATGCTCCTATCACTAATGGAGAACTTATAATCTATTCGATATTCGCAATCCTGTTTGTTCCTCTGAGTTATGTGCTCTATGCGAGAAGACAGGTTGAATCTGCTACGCAAGCAGTTACGTTTACTCTTGTAAAACCTATATTCCGATTTGGTTTAATGTTTACGTTGGTTCTGATTGGCGGAGCTTACTTCACGATTATTGCTCCAAGAGGATCAGCTGGATGGGGAATATTCGGATATATTCTTGGTGGAATTGTAGGTTATATCGTTGCCGAGATGATTATTCGCAAAACATGGCTGATCTGGAGCAGCAGGCTGCTGCCCAAGCTGATTCTATATGGTATCATCGCTGGATTGGTACTGTACGTACCTATTGCCGACTGGAATGGATACGCTGCGCGAGTGCCTGAATTGAACAAGGTGAACAGCATCAAGCTTGGTGGGGAGAGTTATACCTACAGTAACGGTGTCACTCAGAAAAAGGACGATGCTCACCTCTATTCTAATGATCCGGAATACATGGGGGCAGTTATCGCTCTTCATCAAAAAATTGTGGATTCCGATCTTCCTATACTGAATGACCCAATCAATCCAGGTATGCGTAACGATGAGTATGTATTTATTAACTACAAGCTGGATAACGGCAAAGTGATGAAACGTAAATATTATATTCCAGAAGCCGAATTTCATCAGGAATTAATGGCTCTGAAACAGTCCCAGGATTACAAAAGAGTCGCCTTTGAAACGTATAAGCTGGAAGAGGATGCATTAAGTTTTGGCATTCGCTCTGCCATTAGTTCATACCGAAAGGTGTATATTAGCAATCCGGAGCAAGTCCGTGAATTCAAGGAACTCTTGAAACAGGACATTTTGGATCAGACCTATGAAGAACAGCGCTCTTCGTGGCAGTCGTTTGCTTACGCGGAGATGAATCAGGACTCGTCTTCAAAAGATCCATTCCAACCAAAAGAGATGTGGAATTTTGAGATCAAACCTAGCTATGATCGGGTATTGGCTTGGCTGAAGGAGAACAAATTATACGATCAGTTGCTTGTCCAAGCAGACGAGATTATCTCCGCACAGTTTGCGAAGCAGGAGATCAACAGTCCGGGTTTTCTTCAGTGGGCGAATCCGCAGCCAGAATATATCGATGGGAGTCTAAGCATCAAGAAGCAGGTCGCAACCCAAAACAAAGAAATCATTAGCGATTTGCTCAAACGTCAACGGTCTGGTTATAAAACAGAGAAAGATACCATCTACCAGATCAAGTTGAATGTAACTCGTGGCGAGAACATCTACATGATGCTGAAAGAAGAGGATCTGACCGAGGCAATGAAAGCTATTTTGGTCAATCAATAAGTTGAGCTGTATACGTTGTTGATTAAATGCGGGAAGGGTTCTCCCGTTGATCAAAGGTTTGATATTAGGACAGTGAAACCAGATTTACTTGACCAGATACAGCGAATGGAATATATTAGAAAAAGGAAAGGCTCGAGCGACTCGTTCGATCGAATCTCATATGGAACGGCTTATGAGGGAAGCACCCGTAAGAGCAGGCAATTGCCTGACTTGCGGGTGCTTTTTTGTCGTTCGCTGATTTCGTTGGCTATTCTGCTAAATATTTTAGAAGAAAGGGTGTAGAGACGCATGCAAACAGAAACGTGGAAGGAAACGATAAATGAACAGGAGGCAATGGAGTGTTGTTCTTCCCTATTGGAACGAACAAACTCACATAACTTCATAGAACATCACGGTTTATTAAAAGAAAAGAAGGGTCGACAGCATATCAAAGATATAGCTTCAGAAGATATAGCTTTAATGGAGGCGAGTGACATTCTATTTCCTCCTCCAATAGCAGCTAGCCATACTCACATGATGGAACAAAGTAACGTCCAACGTGGTCAATTGCCATCGTTCGCTCATCTTATTTTCGGATCACGCCTGCTCATAGGGCTTGTGATTTTTTTCAGCGCAGGCACGATTTATTTTGCTTCAACAGCCGAGGCAGCGGGCATAGATCTTGGCGTAACAGCGCAGAAAGCTTGGGATTCCATTTTGAACAAAGCCAATGCACAAACCAAGTTAACGTTGAAGCAAGCATACGAGAAGGTGGGGAACTGGAAGACACAAGAGCAGGCTTGGGAACAAAAATAAAGACACTTCATGCCGCCAATACCGCGGAATTGGAGCGATTACGTGTAGAAATAAGACAAACCGATGCTGCGAAGGTCGCAGCTCTAGCTGAAAAGGTAAAGCAAACACAAGCCCGATACGAACCGCTATTCGCCCTCTATAGTTCAGTCAATAGACAGTTGGATGCAGCCAAAGCTATCAAAAATAAGGAATGGAGTGCAGCAATCCGCACTCAGGCAGAGACGTTGAGGCCCGTTGTGAAGCTTGCCAGAGAAGACATCCGGATCAAGAAAAAGGAACTTGCTGAAGCACGTAAACGGAAGAGCACTGAAATAAAACGTTTACGAGCTATGCTGGCAGGGGCCGACTCCGTGAAGAAACAGATTCAAACAGCTAAAAAACAGGCAAGTCTGGCAAAAGAACGATATTCCAACGCTCTACAACAGTTCAAACAGAGTACAAAGCAAAGCCAAACGTCGCGTGTACTCAGCTCATTGAACACATTGGCTTCTGCAGCGGAGAAGTGGGCAGGCTCGAAACAAAATATTCATACACTGGAGCAAAAAGTATCCACTACATATGTGAAAGTCAGACAGGAAATTGCCAAAAGACCCAAATAAGAGGAAACCCGGTCCTCTCCGCAACGTACACAACTTTAGACGTAAAGACGCTTCGATGATGATGGAACGAGGTGAAGTTATTGCAGTCCAAGTTGGAAACGAAACGTACGGGGGCAAGAGGGTTTAAACGTAAACGGTACTGGATTCCCAGCATGGTACTAATTTTGATCATAGTTTTTATTGGGATTGGTACACAATGGACACCCAAAATAACGGTATTTTTATTAAAGTCATTAATTGAAACTACTAATCCTGACACAAATAGCAAGGACACTATGCTCTCGGATGGGATCATTCGTGTTGCGGATGTACCCTATGCAGACAAAGGGAGTAATGACAGTACGCTGGATATCTATTATCCTTCCGTAACATCGGAACCTTTGCCTGTTGTGTTGTGGGTTCATGGCGGTGGATGGGTCTTGGGCGACAAAAAGGATATCGCAGATTATGCCGTTCAATTAGCCAAGCAGGGTTACGTTGTGGTCAGTATGAATTATGCGCTCGCACCGGATACGAAATATCCCATTCCCGTGATCCAGACGAATCAGGCATTGACTTACGTGAAAAACCATGTCAGTGAGTATCAGGGTGACCCGGAAAACATATTTCTTGCAGGCAATTCGGCAGGTGCCCAGATTGCAAGTCAGACTGCGGCCGTGGTGACCAATCCATCTCTGGCTAAACTGATGAATATAACGCCAGCCGCCCAGCCGGAAGAGTTGCGTGGGGTTCTGCTATTCTGTGGTCCATACAATCTAAGCACGGTAGCCAATACAGGCTTTCCACTCATACGAACATTTCTCTGGTCATATACGGGAGTCAAAACATTCGAAGACTATCCACGTTTGCATGAAATGTCGACCGTGCTTCAGGCCACAGCAGCGTACCCGCCTGCATTTATTACCTCAGGCAATGATGACCCGTTGACCAGTCAATCGATTGAACTGGCACAAGTCTTGAAGCGACTTGATGTTGAGGTGGAAACCTTGTTTTTCTCGAACTCGCCAGAGAAGCTGGGACATGATTATCAATTTGATATGGAGAATGAAGCTGGGCAACAGGCGATACATTCGGCAGTACGATTCATGCAACAGTATAGTCGATGAGCAGACAAGTCTGTGGTACACTCGAAGCAAATGAGGGCGCAGGAGGAGAAGCATGGCAGATAAAGAAGATTTGACCCGGTTCGGGGTGGCGTTTCCTACACCTCTGATTGAGCAGTTTGACCAGTATATTGAGGAACAGGGATACAAAAACCGATCCGAGGCTTTCCGTGATCTTGTGCGAAAAACATTACTTCAACCTTCCGTACTGCAATCCGACCAGGATGTGGCCGGCACCATTGTGATGGTCTACGATCACCATATCAGTGATCTTCCCATTCGTTTGATGGAGCTGCAGCACGAGGCGCATCATGACATCATTTCCAATATGCACGTGCACCTGAACCATGACCAATGCCTAGAGGTAATTGCCGTACGGGGTAACCTGGGACGATTGCGTCATCTGCATCAACAGATCCAGGTGCAAAAAGGGGTATTGTATGCAGAATTGTCTGTGACTTATGTGGATGAACTCAACAAACTGGCTCATGCTCAGAGTCATGATCAGGATGGCAAGCCGGATCAAAGTCTGGATCACAATCAAAGTACCGGGCAGCATGGTCACAACCATCATCATCGCTCTACGGAGTAAGACAAATACGAGTGTAATTAAATATAAAGCGAACCTGAAAAAACAGACCATTGGTTAGAAGCCAAATGCGTCTGTTTTTTGTCGTTTGTTACAATACCTAACTTTATAAGGCGATTCAATTGCTCGGTTATATAACTATTTAATTATTAATTCTGAAATATGAAAAAAATTGGATTTCGAAGTTAACTTTATTGACATGTGTTTTGATTTTTGTGCTACAATTTCTCTAAAAAGTAACACGAAACAAGTGAGTGCAGCACAACTTTAGAGGGGAACGACCAGAATGGGCAGATTTTCATGGAGATGGGGAAAACGAAAAGTTAGAACAGGATTAGGGATCCTGCTTGTATGTTCCATTGGTTTATCGGGTTGTGCACAGGGGGCTGCGCCAACAGTTTCATCAGCAGAGAATGGACAGTCAGGAACAACCTCAACCAAAGACGAATTGGTGTTAGCCGTTGGCACCGAGCCGGAAGGCGGGTTTGATCCGACAACCGGATGGGGGCAATATGGGTCACCACTTTTTCAGAGTACCTTGCTGAAGCGGGATGCCAATCTACAACTGGTTAACGATCTGGCTACGGCATACTCCGTTAGTGAAGATGGGCTGACCTGGACGGTTACACTTCGGAACGATGTAAAATTCTCTGATGGGGAGCCGCTTACGGCTGAAGATGTAAAATTTACGTTTGATACGGCTGCTCAGAGTGGGTCCGTGATTGATTTGACGAATATGGCTGATGTGCAGGCACCCGACGATAGCACGGTCGTATTCACATTGAAGTCGCCGCAGTCTACGTTCATCAGTCTGCTGACGACCCTTGGCATTGTGCCTGAACACGCCTATGGCGCTGATTATGCGGAGCATCCGGTCGGTTCGGGACCGTACAAACTGGTTCAGTGGGACAAAGGACAACAGGCCATCGTGGAAGCCAATGAAGAATATTACGGTAACGAGTCTGCATTCCACAAACTCACCTTCCTTTATCTGGATGAAGATGCGGCTTATGCCGCTGCACAGGCAGGTACGGTGGATATCGCTGCTATCCCGGCAGCGTTTAGCAAACAACAGGTGAATGGCATGACATTAGAGGCCGTAAAAACCGTAGATAACCGGGGCATCATGTTCCCCATGCAGCCTGCTGGTGCCAAGTCGGGCGATGGTCTTCCTGCAGGGAATGATGTAACATCCGATTTGGCGATTCGCCAAGCGGTGAATGTTGTGATTGATCGTAAGGCTTTGGTAGAGGGTGTACTGGAAGGGTACGGTCGTCCAGCGTATTCCGTCAGTGATGATCTGCCTTGGAGCAATGCAGAAGCTGTATTTACGGATGCCAATCTCGAAGAAGCAAAGCGCATTCTGGCGACTGGTGGCTGGGTGGATGCAGATGGGGACGGTATCGTTGAGAAAAACGGCGTTAAGGCCGAGTTCAGTCTGCTTTATTTTGCAGGTGATTTAACAAGACAATCCCTGGCGTTAGCTACTGCGGATATGGTTACCCAGGCGGGAATTAAGATCAATGTTGAAGGCAAAAGCCGTGAAGAGACAAAAAAGATGGCCTACTCCAATGCCGTATTATTTGGTTGGGGCAGTCATGATCCATTGGAGACGTATAACCTCTATAGCAGTACTCACAAGGGAGACGGATATTACAATGTAGGACTGTACAGTAATCCAGTCGTGGATTCTTGGATGGAGAAGGCCCTTCAGGCCACCAGTGAAGAAGAGGCATTGCCGTTCTGGCAAAAAGCGGAATGGGATGGAACAACAGGTTTCAGTTATCAGGGGATGCGCCATGGGCATGGCTCGTAAATATAGATCATCTGTATCTGGTTAAGAACGGCCTGAACATTGGCCAGCAGCAGATCCACCCCCATGGTCACGGCTGGCCGGTGACATCCAATCTGGAGGAATGGTCCTGGGATAACAGCACGAAATAAGAAGCACAGCGGTAGCTTTAGCCTGAATTGGGGAGAGATTGGATGACGGGCAGGAATGAATGGGCCAGATTGGTTGGTTTTAAAGTGTTGCGACTTGTATCTCTATTGGTTGGAGTCAGTGTGTTGTCTTTTATATTAATGCAATTCTCTCCTGTGGACCCGATCGAAGCCTACATTGGTGGAGATATGATTAGGGTAAGCGCCGAACAGCGCAGTTTAATCGAAGAACGTTGGGGATTGAATGAATCTCCCATGGAACGATTGCTAACCTGGGGACAAGCGCTTATTCAGGGAGATCTGGGAACTTCGATGATCTACAGACAACCTGTAGCGGATATTATTCAGGAACGATTCATGAATTCTGTCGCACTTATGGCTGTAGCCTGGCTACTATCTGGTATCTTTGGGTTCACTCTTGGTGTAGTTGCTGCCATGAGACGGGATTCGAAGCTGGATCGCCTGATCTGCTGGTATTGTTATACACTGGCCTCTACGCCGGTATTCTGGATTGCGCTGTTGCTGCTGATGGTATTTGGGGTGTGGCTCGGATGGCTTCCAGTTGGTCTTGGGGTACCCGCAGGGATGTCGGCTGATCAGGTCACTTGGGGAGATCGGGCTATTCATATGATTCTGCCAGCGTTGACCCTCAGTTTGACTGGGGTAGCTTCCATCGCTTTGCATACCCGGCAGAAGCTCACGGATGTGCTCGAGTCAGATTATATTCTGTTTGCGAGAGCGCGAGGTGAGCGTGGATTTCAGCTGTTCCGTCGACATGGGTTCAGACATGTTGTTTTGCCAGCGATAACGCTACAGTTTGCTTCGTTCAGTGAACTGTTTGGTGGGGCTGTGCTTGCAGAACAGGTATTTTCGTATCCTGGGCTGGGTCAGGCAACGGTTCAGGCTGGGTTGCGTGGAGATGTTCCACTGCTGCTTGGACTTGTGATGTGCAGTGCAATTTTTGTGTTCACAGGTAATATGGTTGCCGACATTCTGTATCGTATGATTGACCCGCGGATGAAGGAGGAGCTGATGTCATGAAGCAGACGGTAGAACGCTCCTCCGAGCAGACGGCAGAAACAGCCGAAGTACAGAAAGTGAAAACTGCGACTCAAGAGGTAAGGTACAGCATTAATCCGGGGTTACTAAAAGCTGAGATTGGAAAAGGAACAGGAACAACACGCCAAACGAGAAAAGGTTATGCGGGTGCCAGAGACCAAAATTTCCGCAATCCTCGCCAAAGAGCGGTGATCTGGGGAAGCCTTGCGGTGATCTGGATTGCCGTTGTGTGGTTGACGGGCAGGCTGCTTCCGGCTGGTTCTACGCTGACTTCACTAATGGATCGGAATCTGGCTCCAACCTGGGCGCATCCATTTGGCACAGATTGGCTCGGAAGAGATATGTTCATGCGCACGTTAAAAGGATTGGCAACCAGCATTCAAGTGGGATTGCTTGCTGCATGTGGTGGTGGAATGATCGCGATGATATTGGGTTTGGCTGCCGCTTCAAGCAAGGCTGCTGACCGGGTGATCTCATGGATTATCGACCTGTTCCTGAGTGTACCTCATCTGGTATCGCTGGTTATGCTGGCCTTTGTATTTGGTGGAGGTTTGGCAGGAGTGGCGGCAGCGATTGCGCTGACTCACTGGCCGAATCTGGCCCGGATTGTAAGAGCGGAGATGATACAACTGAAATCCGCAGAATTCATTCAGATTTCACATAAGTTAGGTCAATCGCGGATACAAATTGCGGTGCAGCATATGCTGCCACATCTGGTCCCGCAACTGTTCGTGGGCGTACTGCTAATCTTTCCCCATGCGATTCTGCATGAGGCAGCCATTACGTTTCTGGGGCTGGGGTTGTCCCCGCAACAACCGGCAATTGGAATTATTTTGTCAGAGTCGATGAGATATTTATCTGCTGGCATGTGGTGGCTTGCCTTTTTCCCGGGACTGGCACTGTTGCTGGTTGTTCGTGCGTTTGATGTATTGGGCAACAGTCTGAGGACATTGACGGGGACAGGTAGTTCAAGGGAGGTGAGGTAAATATGGCTCTTCTTGATATTGAGGGAGTATCGGTGTCATTTCGGCGCGCTCGCGGCTGGTTTGGGCACGAACAGACTTATGTCATTCAGAATCTGGATCTTACCATAAACGAGGGTGAGATCGTGGCTGTTGTAGGCGCAAGTGGATCGGGTAAAAGTGTGCTGGCGCAGGCCATCATGGGCATTCTGCCTGCAAATGCCAGGTTGGAGGGGCGTATTAGCTATAGCGGCGAGCCTTTGACCCCAGAGCGGCAGCTTCATCTGCGTGGTGAAGAGCTGATGTTGATTCCACAATCCGTCAGTTATTTGGACCCTTTGATGAAGGTGGGAAGGCAAGTTCAGCCGGTAACCCGAAATTCGGGACGGAAGCGCGGCTTCATAACTCGATCCCATATGAAAAAGACGGAGCAGGAGCTGACGGAGCGATATCATCTTCCTCAAGGAACAGCCGGAAAGTACCCGTTTGAGTTGTCCGGAGGTATGGCAAGGCGGGTGTTGATGGCTACAGCGACCTCGGGTCAGCCGAAGCTGATCATTGCAGATGAGCCGACACCAGGCATTCATCCCGAAGTGCTGGCCGAGACGATGAAACAATTTCGCGTACTCGCAGATCAAGGTGTAAGCATTCTATGGATTACTCATGATATCACGACAGCCCTCACGGCAGCCGATCGCATCGCTGTATTTTACGCGGGTGCCAATGTAGAGACGGCGCTGGTTGATGATTTTAAAGGGAATGGAGAACGTCTGCGTCATCCATATACAAAAGCGCTCTGGAATGCGTTGCCGCAGAATGGATTTCAGCCACTTCCGGGCTCCCAGCCATTGGCGGGTCTAGAGATTGCAGCAGGATGTTCATTTGCTCCCCGATGTAGCGCGGCAACCGTTGCATGTACCCGCCAACGTCCAGAGCTTCGTCAGATACGAGGCGGAGAAGTGAGGTGTTTCCATGTCACTTGAAGCACGAGATGTGAGTTACCGTTACGATCAAAAGTCGTGGGTGTTCCAGCAGATGAATATGCAGGTGCAATGGGGAGAAGTGGTTGGCTTGTGGGGACCAAGTGGCTGTGGGAAAACAAGCCTTGGACGCATCCTTGCAGGATATGCCGAACCTGTGGCAGGACAAGTACTTCTGGATGGGAAACCACTCCCACGTACAGGAGTATGTCCGGTTCAGCTGGTATTCCAGCATCCGGAGAAAGCTGTGAATCCACGCTGGCGAATGCGCCGTGTATTGCAGGAGGCGTCTGTGCAGGATGAACAGTTGCTCGAAGCTTTGGGTATTCAGCAGACCTGGCTGGACCGCAGACCGGGTGAATTATCCGGTGGAGAACTGCAACGTTTCTGTGTAGCGCGAGCACTCGGTACAGCGAAACGTTACGTGATCGCAGATGAGATGACAACGATGCTAGATGCGATCACTCAGGCACAGATCTGGCATACCGTGATGGAAGTGGCTCGCCAGCGTGATCTGGGGCTATTGATTATAAGCCATGATCGGGATTTGCTGAACAGATTGTGCGACAGAATTACACCGATGCCGATATCGATGTCAATGTAATTTTAATTATGTTTTGAATAAATAAAATGATCGAATACAAAAGGGTGCCCCTTGTGAAGTCATTGACCATGAATGTGATTCATGGACTTGACTATGGGGCACCCTTTTCCCTTTGACAATTATTCGCCATTTAACGAACCGTACACGTTCTGTTCGCAACGTACATTGATGTAACTGACAGCTTATTTGCCCGACAAATTGCTTAGCAACGCAGATAACCTGCGCATCGCCTCTTCAACCGTGGAACGTGGACAGGCTACATTAATACGCATGAACCCTGTACCTTCTGTTCCAAAGAAACTCCCGTCATTGAAAGCAAGCCTTGCTTCATGAAGCAGCATGTTGCACAGTTGTGCATGAGGGATATTCAGCTCCCGGAAATCCATCCATAACAGATAGGTTGCTTCGGGCAG
The DNA here is from genome assembly GCA_022836915.1 of Paenibacillus sp. OVF10. Lineage (GTDB taxonomy): Bacteria > Bacillota > Bacilli > Paenibacillales > Paenibacillaceae > Paenibacillus. The sequence goes on from CP094668.1 coordinate 1,921,202, forward strand.
AGGCATTTTAATCTGAGGCATATGTTCCGCAACATATTGCTGTACATATTCCATATTTCCACGGATATAGGCAATGCACTCATCCAGCCATTCCTCGGCTCCGTTGTATGCAGCTTCGGTTGCAACAGCCCCCAGTGTGCTGATATTGGCAAGTCCCATTGTTTTTACACCCTGCGCGAACGATTCCCGTAACTTGGCATTGGGGATGATGATGTTGGATGTGCAGAGGCCAGGAATGTTGAACGTTTTGCTTGGAGCTGTACAGATGATACTTAGATCAGAGACGGCGTCCGAGATCAGGGTCAGAGGTGTATGAGTTCCGCGCTGATGAACAAGATCGGCATGGATTTCATCTGAAACCATCAGTACGTTGTATTGCAGACACAGTGACGTAAGTCCTTCAAGCTCCTCACGAGTCCATACCCGTCCAACCGGATTATGAGGACTGCACAGAATCAGCATTTTGACCCGACCGGTCTGCAAGCTGGATTCCAGTTGTTCCAGATCCATCGTGTAATGACCGTTATTCTCTACTAAAGGATTGGTGATCAGTTCACGACCTTGACCACGTACTACTTCATAGAAGGGCGCATACACCGGAGTTTGGATGACCACTGCATCTCCCGGCTGAGTGAATCGTTGTACAGCAATGCTGAGTGCGGGCACAATACCTGGAGTGAATACGATCCAGTCATCGTTAATTTTCCAGTTGTGGCGCCGTTCCATCCAGTCTGCAACAGCTGCATGATACGCTTCAGTCCGTACTGTATAACCAAAAATCCCGTGCTCCATCCGTGTTTGCAGGGCCTGAATGACGGATGGTGGAGCAGCAAAATCCATATCGGCCACCCACATCGGAAGCGCATCAGCAGCGCCGAAGATATCCTCAAGCGCATCCCATTTTTCTGATCCGGTAGAGATCCGGTTAATAGGCTGGTCAAATGTACTGTTATTGTTATTCATCGTATTTAATCCCCCTTGAGTTCCGTTCCTTCGACCACAAATCGACAAATAATTATCTAATACATTGGTTAATTTCGCAACTGTTGTGCGTGTATGATTTGCTTCATATGTATGGTCCGGAATTCAGGACTTTATTCATATAAGAACAACTTAACGAGCGAGAGTACAGCGGGTATACGACAAAGACTATTTTTGTACGCCCTTGGTCCTGTTTTGTTCATTTATCGTTTACAACCTCTTGTTAGATGCTATTATATTGCTAACATTTGGTGGAACAACGGGCTGTTATCCGAATAAGCTCGTGCCCATACATGATGAGCATAACTACATGAGTCTTTCGCGTACATCGAGCGATCGTCTTGAATCGTATTATGCATAAGGCTGACATTTGAACTCAGGAGGCGTTTAGGGATGAAAAGCAAAAAGTGGTTGATTGCTGCGGGTGTGTTTGGCATGGTGTTAACCGGATCGGCAGGTGTATATGCAGGTACACAACTGGAGACGATCAAAGCTTATCTAAACCATGGGCTCGCCATCGAAGTGAACGGACAGAAATTTACACCGACAGGTGACCAGGGCAAAAAGCTTGCGCCAATTACATATCAAGGCAGTACATATCTCCCCGTTCGTTCGATTGCCGATGCGTTGAAGACCGAAGTGAAGTATGATTCCCAAAACAATAAAGTAAGCATCGGTTCTTCAAGCTCTTCTGGTGGGTCAACATCCACAGGCAACAGCGGATCGACATCACCATCTACAGGCACGAACTCACAGGCGGCAGGTGTGAAGTCAAAGTATCTGCCAGCAGATTTCCCATTACCTAAGGATGCGAAGGCAACAAGTCTCATTGAGAACATAATGGATGGTGACAAAAAGTTGTTCTCACCTACACAACCAAAGAAACGTTGCTAACCGTTGGAACATCCTACAAAGACTATTACCAGACCAAAAACTTGAGTCAGAACACTCAGGATATACAGGCAGACGGCTTCAGCATCGTGGGTCGTGAAGATGGCAAATATGCCGTAACCATCACAGGTTCGGTGTCTGCAACCAACAAGGATCTGAATGAAATCACCGTAGTGTGGGGCGAAGAGTAATCTTTCCTTCTATAAAAGGTGAACAGCAAAAGCCGCCCGTTGAAATCATTACAGATTTCATTGGACGGCTTTTAGAGTTGAATCCCTATCTGGTTCTATACTCTGAATTAATATTCTAAATATTAGTCCGTTACAAGTACTCGTTAAACCAACCGGCAATATGCTCCAGACGACGTACTCTTAAGTGGGGATGACCTCCACGGGACAACTCGTGGTTGGCACCTGGGAAACGAACAAGACGAGTGGTCTGTTTGCGTCGTTTCAACGCAATGTATAATTGCTCGGCCTGCTCAATCGGACACCGCAGATCCTGTTCGCCATGCAAAATGAGCAGCGGAGTACTGACGTTGCCGACATAAGCGAGCGGGGAATGTTTCCACAGTTTTTCCGTGTCATCCCACGCGTTACCACCAATTTGATCTTCTGTGAAGAAATAGCCAATGTCACTGACACCATAGAACGATAGCCAGTTGGAGATGGAACGCTGGGTAACAGCGGCCTTAAAGCGGTCCGTGTGTCCAACAATCCAGTTGGTCATGAAGCCACCATAACTGCCCCCGGTTACGCCCAATCTGGATTCATCGATAAACTCATATTGGGATAGGGCATAATCCACGCTCTCCATAAGATCGCGATAATCTCCACCGCCATAATCTCCGCGACAGGCGTCTACAAACTGCTGCCCGTATCCGAGGCCACCGCGTGGATTGATATACACAACAGCGTAGCCTTGTGCGGCGAGAATCTGGAATTCGTGCATAAATGTAAAACCATACATCATGTGCGGGCCGCCATGAATCTCCAGAATGGTCGGGATTTTGACCCCGTCGACCATGCCACGAGGTTTCATGATCCATCCTTGCAGCCGCAGGCCATCTGAGGAATTAAACCAGAAGGTTTCCGGTGTACTAAGGTGGATCTCATCCTCAAGCTGTGGATTGCTGCGGGTGAGTTGAATCGGTTCTACCCCGGGATCTTCCGGTTGTTCATACATATAGAGATCACCAGGATTTTGTGTATCGGCTACAGCAGCAACGATTCGCCCGTTGTCCAACTCTGCAAACTGATAAATCTCCCGTTCGTCAGGAAATATATAGTCAGCACTGCTGCCGTCTCGTGCGAATTTGGCGATGCGTACACTACCATGAATGGTCGCGAGACAGAGGATGGATGAACCATCCCGACTGAATACAGGCCCCGTGGTTGTCAGATGTGATCGCATGTCGCCAACAATGCTGTGATTCAGCTGTACGTCCCAATCCGTGCTCAGACATACGAGTTCACCACCTGATACTTTAAGGGTGTACAGCTTCACAAGTGTGGCATTTCCATAGGAACGGTCACTGGCGAGCAGTGCAATGGATTGTCCATCCGGTGCAAAGGCCAGTCGGCTGAACGTATATCCTTCCGGGGTTAACTGCTGCACATCCGATCCGTCTGCCTTGGCAAAGTACACATGATTAGTCAGGGTGTAATCATTATGCTCCTCGCCTTCTTCAGGCATCTGCGCAATCCAAGCGATGGATATTCCATCCGGTGACCAGGCATAGTCACCAACGTCATAATGACCTGTAGTTACAGGGATAGCTTCTGCGTCGATTAGCGAGATGGTGAAGAGATGGGAACGTCTTCCGTCCCATAATCCACCTGCGTCTGATTTCATGCGAAGGCGATCCACGATATGTTCTTGCGGCAGTTTATGGTCATTGTCTTTAGAATCTGTAGGTTGTAATTCTTCTTCTCCGCTCATATCCACGGATGATTTCACAAGTAAGGTATGGCCATCTGGTGACCAGAGAAAGGAACTGACGCCATGTTTCAAGCGACTGATTTGCTGTGCTTCTCCGCCATCAGCTGCGATAATCCACACTTGGGATTTCCCCTCAACCTCTCGTTGAAAAGCAAGCTGGGACCCATCCGGCGACCAGGCTGGGGAATGATCCTTCTCTCCAGAGGTAAAGGGCCTGTCCTTCTGACTCCCCAGATGCAACAGTCTTAGGTGAGAACAATAACCGTCACGTGCTTCATTCGTTTTCCGGCTTACATATACCAGTTGTCCGCCTTGAGGGGACGGAGTTGGATCATTAACCCATGTAATCTGATAAAGATCTTCCGCTGTTATGCCGCGCTGACTCATCATTGTTTGTCCTCCCACCATGAATTAGAATTGGTTAATTTCCTAACCTTTCCATTTATATTAACGGAAAGCTAGGGACAGGACAATAAGTGTAATGAAGGAGGGTAAGACATTTAACAATGTATATTAATTGAATTAAATATTTGCACGTAACGTAGAGGACAGAAATAACCTGAAGAAGCGGAGCGTTCGCCTAAAAGCTTTCTGAAAGAAAGCTGCATCGGAAGCATAGGCTATCCCCGGATTTTCACTTTGAAAAAGTGGAATCGAAAAATCTGGGGATAACAGCGATCGGAAGGTTGTTCTGTCATCGGAGTGGTCAGTGCAAACACTCTTTGTTCAATTCATATAGGTGTGTTAAAAGGATTTGCTCGAAGGATGACGAATCCTAATGTTGAATAAGCGCAGAAATGACGAAAAATGGTCTTAATTCAATGTTTAACATTGGTGAATTTGGTTTAATGTACAATGCAATTCCTGTTCTACATTCAGGTATTTGGTTCATAACCATTCGTTTATATAGAACTTGTATGATTCAGTCGTAATGAAGGAGGAACGTCACGTTGAGCACATCCTATGAACAGCATGTAGAATATCCAAACCGGAAACGAATGGCGTGGCTTACGGCAGGGGCAGCACTTTTGTGGCAGCCGGATTTTTTTGATTTTTGATAGTTCCTCAAGTACGAATGATTCCATCCTCTCGGGTGTGATTGGACTTCTATCCATTTTGTTTTTTGGGCTATGTTTCTGCTACAGTTTGGTAAAGATGATTAAGAAGGAACCTTCTTTTGTGATCGATGAGGATGGGTTTGTGGATGCATCTTCTTATACCGCAGGAGGGGCAGTGGGCTGGAGAGACGTTGAGAATATTTTTATGTATGAATTGATGGGACAGAAAATGATTGGGGTCAAATTGCGGGACGAGAAAGCCTTTCTGGATCGCCAGAACGGGATGAAACGCAAATTGATGACGGTCAACAGCAATATGGTCGATGCGACCATCAGCGTTGCCCAAAGTAGCCTCACAATGCCACTGGATCAGTTGTATATCATGATGATGAGCCATTGGAGACATGTGAGTGATAACATGATTTATGATTCGTATAATCGTCGTTAGAGTCAATATCCATAGAGTCTTCAGAATGGAGGAATATAGATGTTGCATGGTGATCAGACACGCACGGTTATGCTTCCAGATGGAACTGCCCTGCCCGCGATAGGACAAGGCACATGGTACATGGGAGAGAAGCAATCCAGCCAGGAAGAAGAAGTACGGGCACTACGTTCCGGTATTGAACTGGGAATGACCGTGATTGATACGGCGGAGATGTATGCAGAAGGTGGGGCAGAAGTCGTTACGGGAAAGGCCATCTCAGGCCTGCGTGATGAAGTCTTTCTCGTATCCAAAGTATATCCCCATCATGCAGATCGCAAGCAGATGATTACAGCCTGTGAGCGTAGTCTCAAGCGCTTAGGAACAGATCGCCTGGATCTGTATCTGCTCCACTGGCGCGGAGGAGTACCACTTGAAGAGACTGTCCAGGCCTTGGAACAATTGAAGCAATCCGGTAAAATCCTGCGTTGGGGTGTCTCAAACTTGGATACAAGGGATATGCAGGAATTATGGAGTTTGCCAGAGGGTTCTCAGTGCATGGTGAATCAGGTGCTTTACCATGCAGTTTCGCGTGGTATTGAACATGATTTGCTCCCGTGGATGCGGGAACGTAGCGTTCCTGTAATGGCGTATTGTCCACTGGCTCAGGGGGCAGACTTCGCAGTGAATTGTTGGAGCATCCAGTCATTCAGAAGATTGCGCAGGATCGAGGAGTTACAACTTCGCAGATCGCATTAGCCTGGGTGATCAGGGACGGAGATGTGATGGCGATTCCCAAGGCGGTACAGCTGAATCATGTGGCAGACAATGCAGCAGCAGTGAATATCGTTTTGACACCAGAGGAACTCACACGGTTGGATGAGGCATTTCCTGCGCCTAAAGGTAAGGTACCTTTAGATATCGTGTAGCTGGCTCTTTTTTTATTGGACAAGCATATGAATAAGATAACAATACGACTAATAAGTTATGCAGAGCAGATCTTCACGATCTGCTCTTTTTTTGTATGTATTTGGATAACCAAAGCTTGCTCATCAACTGAGCGATTATATATTTATAACAAATGGGCTTTACAACACTATTTCACTAGTGTACTATGTAACTAACACACCAGTACAGAGAGGAGCGAGAGCTTTGTGACTATAGAATTTGATAACAATTTACCAATCTATCTGCAGATCATGCAGTATATCAAAAGACAGATTGTAACCGGGACACTTCAGGCAGGTGACAAAATTCCTTCGGTTCGTGAACTGGCGGCTGAATTACAGATCAATCCCAATACAGTACAACGGACATTTCAGGAGCTTGAGCGGGAAGAAGTGGTCGAAACCAAACGGGGCTTGGGCAGATATGTGACCAGTGAGGAGCGGAAGATTATGACGATCAAAAAAGAGATGGCTAGTGAGTTGCTGGAACGTTTTCTGACCGGAATGCAGGAACTGGGGATTGAAGAGCAGGATATCTTATCCATCGTAGCCGATGCCGTTGCGGAAGGAAAGGGAGGAACAACGCATGAGTAACATCCTTGAACTGAATCAGATCAATAAGACATATGGCAATAAGAAAGCGCTCAGTAATATTACTTTGGATATTGCTCCAGGGCGAATCGTAGGTCTGCTGGGTAGCAACGGCAGTGGCAAAAGTACGCTCATGAAGCTGGTTGCAGGTTTGCTGCATCCGAGCAGTGGAACGATTCAAGTCACAGGTAAGCCTGTGGGGCTGGAGACTAAGTCACTGGTTTCATTTATGCCGGATCGTCCATTAACCGAAAAGTGGATGAGAGTGCGGGATGCGATTGCGTACTACCGCGATTTCTATGCTGATTTTGACGAGGAGAAGGCACGGGAGATGCTCGATTTTATGAACCTTGTCGAGAGTGACCGGGTACGGCATCTGTCAAAAGGGATGAATGAAAGACTGCAACTAACACTGGCACTATCCCGTAAGGCTCGCCTGTATTTGCTGGATGAACCGATTGGGGAGTAGATCCGGTTGCGCGAGGCAAGATTCTGGATGCGATCGTCAAGTTCTATGATGAAGACAGCAGTCTGATCATCTCCACGCATCTTGTGAATGATATCGAACGGATTTTTGATGAAGTTGTCTTTATTCGCGAGGGCGAGCTGGTGATGCGGGAAGAAGTAGAAACGCTCCGTCTGAAATATGGGAAAAGTGTGGATGAGATGTTCAAGGAGGTCTATGCGGAATGATGACATTATTGAAGTATGACTTTAGAAGGAACTGGAATACACTGCTGGCTGGGCTAGTTATTTTGATTATCGCTCAAGTGGGGCTTTCCTTTTCGTGTCTGAGGTCACAGGGATTGTGCTTGGCATTATGGGTTATGTTGGAGTTGGTGTGGCTATTTATGTGAAAATGATTAAAACATACACGTCCAATATCCGCTCTTATAATCGCCGTCTGTTACCCGTAACGGGCCTATCACATGTGTTGTCTCCTTTGATCTTTGGACTACTTTGCGGGTTGGGGTTAGTCATTATTTTTACGACTCATGCCTACATCTATATCTCAATGAAGCTCAGAATGAACATGGCTAGCAATATTGATCTTTCGGGTCTGCATGTTTCGGATTATATTAGTTTGTTGCTGTTTAGCGCATGGGTTATGGTATTCATGACCGTCATTATCTTCCTTTCGATCTCGATTGCAGGCAGCTTCCGCTGGAGAACAGGACCATGGATCGGAATCGTTGCATTCTTTGTCCTCGTTAATCTGATTGGCTGGTTGGAGAATATTATTACGACTGGACGCTTCAGTCCAAATGAGATGTTCCGGTATACGGAAGAAAGTACAGGTATTGCAATCACAGCCAATGGTGTATTATGGTCGGACGGCATGTGGGGAAGCATTGTATTTGAAGTCATTGTGGCGGTCATCTTGGTGTGGGCTACCATTTATCTGAACAACAAAAAAGTTGAAGTCTGATGACAGGATAACTTGAACATGATGCGAGCAACCAGGGTTGCTCGTTTTTTTACATTCAGTAATAATCCACTTTTTGAATCCACTACCATTAATTATACGTATATATAGATATATTGTGTGCTCGAAGCGAAATTAGGTTAAAGAGAACAAAAGGATATGTAAGCGAAAGGAGGAAGCGTTATGGAACTATACTTCCGGGATAACTTTTTTAACGCGGGTTACACCGAGATTATGAATCCGAATCAGGAACAGGCAGGGCATCTGGATTTGAAAAGTGTCTTTGGTTCTTCGCTCGATGTATCAGATAACTCGGGACTGGTCTGCAGCGGCAAATTTCGCATGTTAACGAATCGTTGGGACATCACTGCAGCAGATGGGAGACATCTGGGTGTGTTACGGGCGAGATTCAGTTTTTTAGTAAAAAGTATGAATATGACGCAGGATCACGCGGTACGTATGATGTGTCTGCTCCAGCATTTTCGCAGGAATATGATATAAGTGGCAGCGGTGGCCGCATCGTGGCCAGTTTCCGTCGCACCAGTGGCTGGTTTAGTTCAGGGGCATTTGTATTAGATAACCAGTCGGAACAACTGGACACGTATGAATTAATTGCAGTGGTCATGGGCGTGCACGCGATTAACAAAAGACGGAACTCGGCTGCCAGCAGTGGTGGAGCAACGTAAGTGGAACAAGTAGAGTTGCTTTCCGCTGCTAGTTTTATTATATTTTCACGAACAAACAGGTATAGCAAAAAAGGTTTGGATGAGATTATCCAGACCTTTTTTCGTGTATGGGACCAAATCAATGACCATCGGCTTTCGCAAGAGGTTCCTTCTCGCGTTGGTGGTGCTGAACTTCATTGGAGCGTTCGGGATGCATATCAGGATCTTTTTCCGCATAACGGGCCAATGCCTTGGCAGCTGTTTCGGACATTCGCTCCCGCAGCACTGTGTGGTCAGCGATTCGAACCCGTTTGCCGAGAAAACGCATTTTGGATAAGACGTAATCCATCTCATTGCGCGGAACGGTCAGCTCGATCCGATATGTCTGCTCGGCTTCCAGGTACTCGACCTGTTTCTCGAAGCAGGAGAAGGCATAGAGGATTCGGGACAGTTCCTGATTGAACTCGGGCAGTACCTCGATGGTGATGGTCGTTTTACGCTTCTCTGTTATCGCAGCAATTCGGGCAGTGTAACCAGAAGCGGTATCCGTTTCGACCGGTTGGGCTTCCATGGTAACGATGCTGTGCAGCTTGGTGGACATGAGCTTGTCGAAGCGAGGGGCGTACCAGAGCACATACCATTCTTTTTTGACCATGGAATACTCCAGTTTATACGGAAAACCAAATTCATCATGGCTTGTGCGTCCATTGCGGACGCGGCCTGTCATTCGAAATCCCTGATGATGCAGTATGATTAGCCTTAACTGTCGAAGTAGTGGGTGAGAGACACTGTTTTCTTCGCTTTTGGCTTTTTCGGTCAGGTAATCTTGAAGGTTCAGGTCCTGCTCACCATTCAGCATGTTGTACATTTTATCCAATGTTACAGCGCTCAGTGCTTCTCTCGCAGCAGGATGATTCAGCATCATGCGAAGCCAGGCCCGTTCCTGTGAGGTCCAGGTGAATAGTCCGGTTTCATTCAATCGCGTCATCATCTGATAGTTGAACATCTTCTCGAACAGGTTCATAATATTCCGCAATCTCCTTCCATTCCTTGATCATCTCCTGGCGTAGTCTCTGAGGTGCGATTATTTCGCAGCTTGAGCCAAAACTCCGTAACCACGGTTTGATCTCGGTGGTACCGTTGACCTGGATTTCGTAGAGAAAGGTATGATCCGTTTCGGGTATAATCTTGCCCCATTGACCTTGCAGACGAACCCGATCCAGAATGAAGTTGCGCTGACCACGCTCAGGGTGGAAAAAGCGTGCTTGAACCGTCACGGTATTCCCCGTATCCACAAGCCAACTGTAGCGACTAATGTCGGTCCACTGCTGCTTCAGTTCAAGCATGTATTCCTCTTCTACTGCATCTTGTTCCTCCAACTGTGTTATGCCTTCCATGCGGAATTTCACAAAGCCACGTCGGCCCTGATATCCAATTACATACCAACGACCATACTGATGGTCATAGACCACTTCAAGGGGTACGATCCGGTTGGAGCGACCACCTGCTTCACGTTCAAAGCGTGGATTCGTATTCTGTGAACTGTAGCTGGATGGTTTTTTCGGTGAATAGTATAGGAACTGCACACGTTTGCGCTGACGAATCGCACTAAGCAGCGTGTAGAGATGAGCTTCGTCTAGGATACGAGAATAATAGTGATACTTATAGATATAGGGTTCGGTAGCTTCTTCTTGCGGAAAACTTACCGTAATGGCTTTCTTCAAACTGTCCCGCAATAAGTACCCCTGTACGGAAGGAACTTGGGTATTCGCCATCATATCCACAAAATCATACAACTCCAGCTGTTCCTCCACGGTTAATTCGGTAAGGACATCTTGTTGTAAAGCATATCGATACGGTCTGCCACCCGGCTCTTTTCGAATAACCCCAACCTCTTCCAGATATTTTAGATCGGAACGAATGGTTTTCTCGTCAGGTAACGCCAGATCTTCCGGCAGATCAGCACAGCAGGCGTCCAGCAGTTCCATCGCGGTTAGTGCTGTATCTTGTAGGGTATGCAAAAGGACGGAAAGACGCTGAACTTCAGTCTCTTTCATCGACTTGGCGCGGAAGAGGAAGAGCAGCATAGGTTCCGCGGATTCTCCGTACTGGAAGCGGACGAGATCAGCCATTTCAAGGCTTGCTTCGGCACCTGAATGCTGGTCAGTGACGCTCTGCATGATTTCTTTTAACCTGCGATTGGTTTTATCAAAGGTATGTACGGATATGCCAAGCCGCTCGGCATACTGTTTGCGGGTATATGCACCACTTGTCAGGGATAACATGCGTAAGAACTGAATTTCTTTGTCAAAACTCTCTCTTGCCATGCACATTCACTCCTTGTTATCCCTTCATTGTAGCAGGAAGAGTGGCAGGTTTCATTTTAAACTTATGAAGATTCACTCCATTTCAGAAATTGAGTCGTCGTCATACTTTCGCCATGTTCGCGTGCAGATGTGTAAGGCATAATGAGGATGTGAAGCGGGGCAGCAACAAGCACTGTGGATCAAGGTTCCGAGGCGCCAGGGAGGGTTACTTCGACTGTTAATCGACCAGGTCGTTGGTTCGAATCCAATCGCCGCCGTTCATGGCGGTGTAGCTCAGCGGTAGAGCGGGTAATATACCTTCCCACCTTTTTCCTCGGATCATTTTATTAAGGAATATCAGTAAATAGACTCACACCGGGAGGTCATGAGTGATGAGCAGAGCGAAACAATTATTTAATCAACCTCAGCCAACGACACGTAATCATGGGGGTTATGGAGCCTATGAGCGATTGGTGGAGGAACAATATATACAGATGTTGATGACCAATACATTGAACAATACGTTCTATGCAGATACCCAGCAACTGATGGACGATGCGATGGTCAGTCATCAGGAGATGGCTGAGGTCGATGCGGGGTTTATGGCGCGGGCGCTGGTCTATGCTCGTAATGAAGGGTTGATGAGGTTACAGCCTCTATACGGGCTGGCACTGCTGTCCAAAGTAGACGCGGATCAGTTTGCAAAGGTGTTCTCCAAGGTCGTACAGACACCGGCTGATTTGGCTGATTTTCTGACGATTCTGAGAGGATTGGGTCGGGGGCAGGGCGGACGAGCGGTAAAGCGTCAGGTGAGTCTCTTTTTGAACGGGATCAGTGAATACTGGGTGATCAAATACAACGGACGCGGGCGTGGATATAGTCTGGGCGATATGATCGCTACAGCACATCCCAAGCCGATAGATCTGAAGCAGCAAGCCTTATTCCGTTATTTGCGCGGGCATGAGGTGGATCTTACGGAACTTCCGCAGTTGCAGGCCCTTGAAAAGCTGAAAGCTACCCTAACCCGGCAAGTCGGATGCATCTGATCGTGAAAGGTAAACTTCCGTATTCGGTGGTCACCTCGATCATGCAACCGACACGTACGGTGTGGGAGGCGTTAATGTCACAGATGCCGACCTTTGCGTTGCTGCGCCATCTGAATGCAATGGATCGGGCAGGTGTTTTTGAAAAATCGAAAAATATCGATTACGTAACGGGCCGTCTAACGGATGCAGAAGCCCTGCGCAAGTCGCGAATCTTACCTTTCCGATTCGCCAGTGCGTATGAAATGATTGCGAGAGAAGAGTTGCGGGATGCTTTGAGGCAAGCGGTGGAGCTATCCATTGGCAACCTGCCAACACTGCCGGGAAAAACGGCTATTTTCCTGGATCGCTCCGGTTCCATGCAAGGGAATTATTTGCGGATTGGTTCGGTGCTGGCACTGGCGCTTTATAAACAAACACGAGGTAACGCACTGTTCTGGTTATTCGATCATATGGTTGAGGATGCTCGTCCCAAGATGGATGAGAGCATTCTTTCCCAAGCTCACCGTATTCGCGCACAAGGTGGAACAGACACGGGTCGACCAGTGCGGGAACTTCGGGATATCGGAGAAAAAGTGGATCAGATCATTATGATCACCGATGAACAGCAGAATGAAGGCAGCCCGTTATATGCCGAGCTTGAGCGATATCGCCGGATGATGAATCCGGAGTTGAAGGCATTTATTGTGGATATAGCACCTTATCGGCAGGCAATGGTACCGCCACGGGATGGCAAAACCTTTTACATCTACGGTTGGAGTGAAACGGTATTGACGTATATTGCCGAGACTGTGGCAGGATATGATACACTCGCGAACCGGGTTAGAGAGATAGAGATTTAATTGAGGGAATTTGGAGGCGGCTGACCATGACCTACGTTCATGAAGAAATGAGAGATACGATTAGACAACAGCTGAAGCAGATTGAACAGGACGAGCAGGTACGGATCATCTATGCCTGTGAATCAGGCAGCCGGGCGTGGGGGTTTCCTTCTCAGGACAGCGATTATGATGTGCGTTTTCTATATGTGAGACCGCTGGAATGGTACTTGTCGATTGAGGATAAAAGGGATGTGATCGAACGCCCAATCAGTGACCAGCTCGACATTAATGGTTGGGATCTGCGCAAGGCGTTGAAGCTGTTTCGCAAATCCAATCCACCACTTTTGGAGTGGCTGCAATCCCCCATTCAGTATGATGAACAGTATAACGTGGCACAGCATATCCGTGCACTTTCACCGTTGACCTTCTCGCCCAAGTCCTGCATGTATCATTATCTGAATATGGCAAAGGGGAACTTCCGCGATTATTTACAAGGTGAGCGGGTCAAGATTAAAAAGTATTTCTATGTTCTTCGTCCATTACTCGCTTGTGGCTGGATCGAACGTTATGATGCAATGCCACCGATGGCATTTGAAGAGTTGGTGCAAGAACTTGTACCTGCGACTACACCGCTATATACGGAGATTCATGAATTGCTGCGCCGGAAAAAGGCAGGCGAGGAACTGGATCTGGAGCCGCAGTTGCCCGCAATTCAGACTTTTTTGGCGGAGAAGATCGAGCATTTTGAACAACTGGCCGGACAGATGGATAATGAGCAAATAATTCAATTTGAAGAATTGGATCGGATTTTCCGTTTGGCATTGCAAGAGGTGTGGGGGAACAATTAGGGCGTTTCTTCTCACCCAGGCGAGCGATTCGATGATGAATGTCCGCGTCCCGAACGTTTTAAAGTTCAGGTCGGCTGGCCGATTGTGACGAGTTGCAATTGCTAGGGAGAGTATGTTCTAAGGAACACAGGACGTCCTATGTGGCCTCCAGGGTGCCTTTTTAAAATGTAAGGAACATGGGACACGTTATTTTCCGAAAAAGTCGGATAAAAGGATAGAAAAAGGCGGTTTAGCTCCATATAGCGTGACTGGGGTTCGTTAGGTTTCCGGGGTGCTTCTCATTATGAAATAAGACGCCAGCGATTCGTTAGCGCTCCATCATGCACTTGTGCTGCTCTGGCTCCGAGACGTTTAAGAACGCTTGGGCTTTCAGCAGGTTTGAAGACACTGTCTAGTGCGTGAAACATTTTTCATATATTAAGGAGGAGAACTGATGCATCTGATCTTAAAAGCAAGCGGCGCTGACGCGGCGGTCGTATCCCATTTGTTAGCGAAGAATCCGCTGAATATATATGACCGCGTAGACAAAGGCGTGCGTGTAAGAATGGTGTACACCACAACTACAGAGAACGAAACGGAAGTGCTGATTCATGCCGAGCCTGATCCTGTGGATCTGGTCAGGGGTACACCCGATGGATATGACATAACGCAATATATCAATGATCGTGAGTTCGTGACCAGCAGTTTGTTCTGCTCCTACATACGTGGGGCGCTAGGGACGGCCCTGAATGGTAAGCCCAAGGAAGACTATGTGCAATGGGTAGGTCATACTTTTGAGTTGGAACTGACATTTGGCCCAGTGGCGTCCGATCTGCCGGATCGAGTTGTGGAAGAATTATTCTTGCCATTAGGATACGCCGTTTCGGTGGAGCGTGGAGAACTATCGTATTCATTTGATCTGAAAAGTAAAAGCACGGTTCGCCATATCATCCTGCGTGGACGTAATACGGTACAACATGCACTGCGTCAGCTTTTTCTACTGATTCCAGTGCTGGATAATTACAAACATTATTTCATCAGTGAAGATGAGATCGATAAAATCAAACGGTATGGTGAAGGCTGGCTGGATGCTCACCCACTGAAAGAACTCATTGTGAAGCGTACGCTACGTTTTACCGAACTGATTCGGCAGTATGAGCGTCAAGAGGGTGCTTTGACTGTGTCCTTTGGACAGGAGAGAGGAATAGGCCACACCTCGGAAGCGATTATTCAGGAGAATAAAGCAGGGCATCAGGAAGAAGGAGAACAAGAGTACCTGGGGTCCGAGTCCGATAGCGATGAGAAGCAACTGAATGCAGATTCTAGAGGTCCAGGTGAAGGTACAGATGCAGATACAGAGATAGAAGATGGTGATGCAAAGATTGCGGATGTAGATACAGGTACAGCTGGAGGAGATGGCGGGCAATCTGAACAATCTGAACCTCCTGTGCGGTTAAACGAGTTGCGTTATCGTGCGATTACAGATGTGGTTGCAGCGTTGCCAGTCAAACGGAGCATTGTTGATATGGGAGCGGGTGAAGGCAAGCTGTCTGCCCGTTTGGCGTACATTCCCGGTGTGGAGGCAATTCTGGCCGTTGAACCTTCCGGTCAGTCGCGGCTCCGGGCCATGGAGCGCTTTGCTAAGTTGGAGGGTCGTTCAGGAGTGGTGGCTATGCCGGAGCCAATCATCGGTTCACTGTTTTATTTTGACGAGCAGATGCAAAACCAGGACGTCATGATTCTGTGCGAAGTGATTGAGCATATTGAGGAATATCGTCTGAACGGAATTATGGATACAATCATGAACGAATATCAGCCAGAAGTGCTGCTGGTCACTACACCAAACAAGGAATATAACGAAGTGTATGCAATGGAACAGGAAAGCTTCCGCCACCATGATCATCGCTTTGAGTGGACCCGTGCGGAGCTGGTTTCCCGGTGTGAGGAATGGACGCAACAAGGGAACTATGCCTATGAAATTAAAGGTATCGGTGAGCATGCAGAAGGTTATGGACAACCTACCCAACTGGTCATTTTTGAGCGGAGAAAGGAGAGCCAATCATGAGGAGAATAGTAACACCGAACGAAATCTCGGATGTAGGCAGAGGGCAGCAGGATAGGGAAAGTGGGACGGAGGAAAGACAGCGTGAGATTCATCTACCCAACGCAGGCATTGTCGTTCTTGTAGGCCCGTCCAACAGTGGCAAAAGTACGTTGCTGGATCGTCTTGTTGCAGAAAGCGTCATTCGCCGCACGGAAGCCGTCTCATCCGATCAATTCCGCATGCTGGTTGGAGATGATGAGTATGTGGATTGGAAACACCGTCCCCGCAGTGAAGCGGATGTGATCTATGCGGAGTATCAGCAAGTATCGGCCAAAGCATTTGAAGCGATGGAGGCGATGCTGGCAACCCGCTGCCGCCTGAACAAGCTGACCTGGGTGGATGCGACACATCTGTATCCCGAGGATCGCGAGCGCCTGATTCAGGTGGCGAGAAAGGCTCATGTGCCTGTGATTGCTGTCGTGTTGGATATTCCGGAAAAAGAACTACTGGAACGTGATGCCCAGCGGGAGTATCCGCGTGGCCGTCAACGGGTGAAACAACAGGTGCAGCAGTTCAAGCGCACATTACGCTCGATCCGTGAGGATGGCTTTGATGCCAGTTATGTGCTGAAGCGGCCAGATGAGATTACGTTTGTCCGCACATCCAATCCGCTGGTGACTGACATGGGTACAGGTATTGATATCATCGGAGATATTCACGGTTGTTATGATGAAATGATGGAATTAATCGTGCGCCTCGGATATGTGGACAAGGACGGAAGTGGCCTGTATCGTCACCCTGAAGGACGCAAATTGGTCTCCGTTGGTGACGTAACGAGCCGTGGGCCAGAATCGTTACAATGTCTGTTGTTCTGGCAACGTCATTGTACCGCCGAGCTCGCCTACATGATTGACAGTAATCACGGCTGGAAGATCGCACGTTATCTGGATGGTCGAGACGTTACGCTGAGTCATGGTGACGAACGGGTGGAGATGGAACTGCTACAGTTTGAGCAGGAGCACGGCCAAGAGACAGCAAAGCGAGTACGTGCAGAGCTTAGGAGCTTTTTGCTTGATGCACCATCTCATCTGGTCTTTTCCCGAAATGGGGTAAGACAGGTGGTTGTGGCACACGCAGGGATACGAGATCATTTTATCGGAAAACAGTCCAAACGTATTCAGGATTACTGCCGGTATGGCGATGTGGAAGGTACGGATGAGCAGGGTCGGCCAGTGCGCAAGGATTGGTATGTGGATCACAATTCGGGTGAATGCATCGTCTGGGGACATGATCCCCGTCCATATCCTACGATTGTGAATGATACGGTCAACATTGATCAAGGTGTCGTTTTTGGTGGCATGCTCACTGCTTGGCGAATGCCAGAACGTGAGGCAGTCAGTGTTCCGGCGAAGCAGGATTATGCTGGAGATCCGGATAGTCCATTAAAGCGCTGGGAACAGCGGCGTTTTGCTCCGCCAAACATACGTAAGTTCAAGGAGGGTTTCACGGTTCAGACAGCATCCAAACTCGACGTGTCTGTGCACGGTGAGGTGGCGAAGACGGCAATTGATACGTTTTCCCATTATACTGTACCGCTGGAAGAACTGCTCTACATCCCGCCTACGATGAGTCCGCCGCCGGGTGTCTGTTCTGTGGAGGGGTATCTGGAGCATCCACAGGATGCGTTCCAGTATTATCGCTTACAGGGAGTTACCCGTATGGTTGCCGAGAAAAAACACATGGGCAGCCGAGCCATTTTACTTCTCTTCCGCGATGAACAAGCTGCGGTGCAGCGAGTGGGTAGGCCGATGTTGGGGAACATTGTGACCCGGACGGGCCGATCCTTTTTTGACCCTTCGATAGAGCAGGCTGTGCTCTCAAGGTTACATGCTGATTTGACCGCAGGTGGTTATTTTGATCGTCATCAGACCGAATTTGTATTGCTCGATGCGGAGATTGTACCTTGGAATCTGAAGGCGCGTGAGCTGATTGCTTCGCAATATGCACATGTGGCCGAAGCCTCGCTTATGGATCGCTCTACGGTATTGGACAAACTGCGCGAAGCTCAAGCAGCAGGTCGTAAGGTAGATGAGTGGTTGCAGGAGACAGCAGGTAAACTCGCTAATGCCGAGACGTTCCGCGATGTATTCCAAAAATACTGCTGGGATGTGGATGATATCGGGGACATTCGGATTGCGCCGTTCCACACACTTGCACATAGCACGGGAGCATTTTGGGAGCAAACACATGAATGGCATATGGAACAAAACCGTGAGTTCGCCCGGATGTCGACCTTGATGATGGAGACGGAATATCGCATGATCGCAAGTGAGGCAGATGAAGCGGATGTCATTCGTTGGTGGGATGAGATTACGGCGGAAGGTCATGAGGGGATTGTGATCAAACCTGAAACGTTCCGCGCTTGGAACGGAAATAAAATCATCCAGCCTGCGATTAAAGTACGAGGACGTGCATATTTGCACATCATCTATGGTATGGATTACCTGGCACCCGAGAATCTGTCCCGACTTCGTAAACGTAAAACGTCCAAAAAGAACGTCACGCTTTAATGGAGAGTGCTTTGGGCATGGAGGGAATTGAGCGCTTTATACGCAGAGAGCCAGTGGAACGAATTCATGAATGCGTGCTGGCGACGCTTTCGCTGGAGTCAGAGCGAGTAGACCCGCGTTTGTAAATTGTTAAATAAAAAGAATAAATGATGAAGCAGGTTCGGAGTAAATCCGAACCTGCTTATTCGGCGTATAAACTTCGTTAAAGCAAGTTCCTTATCATGCTTGTGTGCGTGTGCTGTAACTTTTGACATGATCTGGATCAGTTCGTATGTGCAATCGCTCGAATCTCAATCAGTTGATGAGGGAAGGCGAGTCCAGATGTCCCAACCATCGTAACAGCCGGACGATGCGTACCAATATACTCTTTATACACGGCAACACATGGCTCAAGATGCTCCTGCGGGTGAACCAAAAAATCTCCAGTTCAGCAATGTTCGACTTGGTCACGTTAAATCCTGCGAGCACGCGATCCAAGTTATCCAGTGTCTGGCGAACTTGTGCTTCAATATCATCGACACCAATAAACGTCCCCTGCATATCATGCGAAAATTGTCCTGCAATGTAGATCATACCGTTAATGCTGTATCCCTGAGCAACGCTAAATGCTTCTTCCCAGGGTACACCGTGGCTATAGATTTGAGCTGAAGACATATATTTCTCTCCTTTGGAAATTCAAGATAAGGTTAGTATAAACGGAGAATAACGACTTGGGCAGTACGCACTTACATGACAGTGACTATCCATTAGGATAGTGTAAACACGGTGTTTGTGAGCCTAACGACTCATTCCAGAGAATCTTTATATCAGGATATTTAATTTAGGTATAACTAACTTAAGTCCTATATCCTTCCACTAGAATCTGGGTAATAATTATAGTAGGCAAGTGATTAATGGAATCTCATAACGTAACGATAGGGGGTAACCTGTATGGCATCTGTGATTCTTCTGGTGAAACAGACGGAGGACGATGAGAAGGTTATTTATCGCTTCGGACCGAATGAGCGAAAGATGGGGCTCATTGAGATGAATAAGATCAAGGAAAGTGTGAGGGAACTGGAACCTGTCCAGGTGGATGGGGTAAGTCCGAGTTTTTCTTTAATCGAGCCGCGCAGCGACTGGTACGATGTTTATTCAGGGAAGGCGGCAAGTTCCCGGAACGAACGACGTTTGAATCATAGTCCTATGGCAGGCTGCATGACAAGTAGCTGAGCAGGCAGCTGAGAGTTCATGGGTTAAATAATGGAAGAAGTCCAAGAGACCAAAGGTGGTGGCTCTTGGACTTTTTTGCGTGTGGTGCACATTTAAGTATGGGAGACAGGAACCGCGAAGCGATCGATCCATTCTCGCAATTGTCTACGAAAGGAGGAATTGGTATGCTGGTCAATCTCGATGTTAGAATTATTTTCGCTGGTGGAATCTCTGTTAGTCATGCTCCAGATACCTTGTTCGGTATGAAGCAGCAGGAGAGCTTGATCAGGCAGAGGAATTACATCTTCGGCATAATTGATGATACTGAGGTTATCCACACTACGACCAGAAGCTTCAAAAGAGTTATGCCATACCTTCAATAACTCGCGTGTTTCTAGAGGTAGCTCCCAATCGTCAATGAATCTATCTAACAAAATACGGTTTTCCTCGTTCGTCAAGACATTCCATTGTTCCTCCGTTATCGTGAACTGAGTAGGTTGATCAATGAATGGTTTGTGTTGCCCTATGTAAAATCGGAACAGTTCCTCTTCCCATTCTTCAGGTTCTGTCCAGGTGAACAAATGCACACGTTGATCCACTGCCAAATGATAGAGGTATGTATCGTTGTTATCTGTACTTTTGTGAATAGTTAATACCTTTTCTTGTTCAAGGCTGTCTGAGTACGCTCTAATCATGCTGCGGCTTTGGGCAAAATGCATAAGCATCTTCAAAAACTCCGGCTCGATCTCTATCTCGCTATCTTCCATATGCAAGATGAGCCCTTTGGATAAAAGACCGTGAGAGGCAGCCCTTAGAACGAGTTCCCAGTGTTGTTCAGATAACTCGCCATACATCGGTTTTAGGAGACCGGCTGCAATGTCCTCTGCGCCAAGTGTGGCCAGCGCAAATCCGAATTCTTCAATGGATAAGGTAACAAGTGGTTTATTCATGAGCTTAACCGCCTACTTTCTATGTAGATTGTTAGATAAAGGTTACTTTTTTTAAAAGGTCATTTGTGCTCATTCCAAGTTTTTCGAAGTACTTTAAGAATGTCGCTTTCCTGATGTTTCAGAAGACTATACGTATATATTTTATAGCTTTTTCCATCAACCATTTTGAATAAGTAATAGGATGGAGTAGGCTGGATCCATTTGTTTAGTCCTGGTGCTACGAAATCAATGGTACGTATATCCTTCCAAGATAACTGTTTTCCTGCATTTGTCTTAATGCCAGACAGATCGAAGGAAAATAAAATGTTTGTTCCAAATATTCTCGTGATGTTCCAGATAAACAGACGTCCCACAAACCAAAAGCTTAAGAATGCCGCACTAGTAAAGTACAAGGTTTGCAGAACGCTATTGTCACCATAGATAACATCACCAGTCAAGACAAGTCCAGCTATGATAAAAAGAGCAGATATCAGCGTATGACGTATTGCATATTTGCGTTGGTATGTAACGAACTGCATGGATACCTCCTAAGTATTATTTGAAGAGTTTACTAACCCATCTAATCCCTTTTTCAGCCGCTGAGGCTATATGTTTTCCGGCATAACTACCTATAGCTCCGCCTACATAAGCTCCAACTGCTGTTCCTGCAGGCCCGGCGAACGATAATAGGGTCCCGCCAACAATAGCCCCGGCTCCTGCAGAGGCAGACTTGATCACGATATTCGATGTGGACACGGCGAGATCCGTTTTGGTTAATGTTCCTTCCTTATACTTGGAGACCGTTTTAACCCCTTCATCCCAAACATTAAGTCCTACGTTGATAGGGAACAGTTTTTTGCTTATCATTGTAGGGATTTTGGAAATTTTCATACCGTATTGTCCTTTATTCACACCGGCAATAACATTGCGGGTCCATTGACCGAAGCTGTTGGCTTTGTTGAAACCAAGCCCGATATCACCTACTTTTAATTTACCTGCAAGTCGATCAAAGCCCTTTAATCCTTTCATAACCAGACCGGGGTTGCGGAATTGTTTATCCAGTTTACGTGCCATGTTACTCAGAAAGGAATTCCCCTTTCCCTTCACCCACGGAGCATTATGAACTTTGGCAC
Source organism: Paenibacillus sp. OVF10 (assembly GCA_022836915.1). Taxonomy (GTDB): domain Bacteria; phylum Bacillota; class Bacilli; order Paenibacillales; family Paenibacillaceae; genus Paenibacillus. The sequence goes on from CP094668.1 coordinate 1,942,990, forward strand.
GGCTAGAGTTCCGGGGATCTACTTTGAAATGAACCGTTTTGGAGAGTACCATGGACGTAGCCATAGCAGAATATAGTCCTGTTCCAATCAGGCCTACATTCCCATGAATCCCATTAATTATATTCCAGGACTTACTTCCTTGATCATATATATCTGATAGCGTCGTTTTTACATCTTTCCCAGAAGTGGATTGGCTTGTACTGGTCTGTACACCATGCCCCTGAGATTGATCCGCTTGTGAGAAACGAGTTGCGATGGTATGTAGTTCCGTGCCAATCGCAGAGACTGAGCTAGAGAATCTTTCCATTTGCCGATGTGCCACCTGAAAGTTCTGAAAGAAACGCTCCTGTGTGATTCCCGACCACTGGCTCTGTAATGTACTTATATGTCTGCTTAAATTGTTAATCATGCTACGACTATGTTCCGAAGCTTGAGCAAATTGCTTGGAGATTGCCTGAAGCTGCTCAGGCGGTACAATAATCCTGGTCACGACATTCACCTCGTGGAAGATAAAATTAAGAATTTCTACAGATTATGTATATATCAAAAATGAAACGCTGTGAAATATTTACCCATTAATTTTAAAGGTCGAAACGTTTATTCGCAACGGATAATAAGGAATTGACGCGCAAAACAGTCCTTTGGTTGGGTTAAATAAGTGCTTATCGTAAGACTTTGTTCCTGCAAATGGGACGAAGAGTATAAACAAAGAAGCCCACAACCTCCTATAGGGGGCGTGGACTTGTAAATTTTAGTTTGGTCTTCAAGGAGAATGTACTTATGGACATTCCTCAACTAGAACGTTTTGGCATAAGAGATCAGTGCCGTAATCGTGATGATATTAAGCAACGTTGAGATCAGCACCGTCTGGGCTGCAAAATCGGGTTCGTTATCGTATTCTTCCGCGAGAATGGATGCGTTGACACCGGTCGGCATACCCGAAGCGATAATGAGTGCCTGTGCAGCGATACCTTCCAATCCAAGCAGTAGCACAATTGAAATCCCGATAGCGGGGCCAATCAGGAGACGCAAAAATGTGCTAATATACACATCAAGACGGTACAGCCGGATTGGATATTTTACAATCTGTGCTCCGAGTGTCAACAGCGCCACGGCAACCATACTTTGCTGCGCATAGGTCAGCGGCATGGACAGGAACGTAGGCAAGGGAACCTTCCACATGTGAAACAGAATCCCCAGCAAGAGCGCATACGGAACAGGCATTTTAAGAAATCCAATAATCACGGCACGGTAATTACCTTTGAGCTTCGCGCCCTGAATGGACAACACGCCATAGGTGAATGTCAGTAATGCCTGCAAAGACATGACCAGCGCCTGAATGGAAGAGGCGAGTGGATCGCCGCGGAATACCAGTGCATTGATGGGCAGTCCATAGTTGCCTGCGTTATCCAGCATGATACTGTTGTTGAAGGCAGCTTTCATGCCTTTATTCATCCGAAGCGAGCGTGCAACTACAGAACCTACAATATAGAGAATCAATACATATAATGCGTAAAAGAGTGTCACAGTCCCGAGCAGTTCCCCGGACATATCCGAGTGATACATGCTCATAAAGACGGCTGCGGGGGTAATACAATAGAAATTGATTTTGGCGAGGGTGTACAAGTCCAGCTTGAACACCTTTTGCATCCAGGACCCGACGGCGATCAGGAGAAAGACGGGCAGGACGACTTCAAGCATGATGTCTGCAATCATTAGTTCAGCTTCCTTTTTCATGAAAATTTCAATCCGATTTCGAAAATGCTTTGCTCATTATATCATTTTATACACAACCGAATGTGTGAATTGGCTAAAAAACATCAGGAGGGGTTGCGTCATGATTCCAGATCATCTGGATGTTGGTTTATCGATATTGTTTATTGGTTTCAATCCGAGCATTACGTCTGGAGAGACGGGTCATCATTATGCTTACAAAGGAAACCGGTTCTGGCGCATCCTTGAACGGTCGGGATTAACCCCGCGTTTATATGATGCACAGGAGGATGGAGAGTTGCTGAAGCTGGGGTATGGATTCACGAATATTGTGGCCCGTCCCACCAGAGGTATGGAGGATATTACGAAGAAAGAGTACGCAGAAGGACGACAAATTTTACGGCAAAAGCTGGAGAAATACCGACCGGACATCGCTTGTTTTGTCGGAAAAGGCGTATACACCCAGTACAGCAAGCGTGCCAAAGTGCAATGGGGATTCCAGGACGACCCGGTCGTCAAGGAGATTCAGGAGTTCGTCGCTCCGTCGTCCAGTGGACTCGTGCGCATGTCGATGGATGAGATTGTGGCGATCTATTCCCAGCTTGCTGATTTTGTTACGGAGAAGAACAGGGAAGATTAAGAGGCAAAGTAAGCAGAGTTCACCCAGTCGGCTTTGCCGATGAGGGCGAATTCTTTTTTGGATAAAGTGAGAGGTTTCGGGAACGGCTTCCGTCTATATAGTACAGAACCATGCATGGAAGCTGTAGAGAAGGGGGATTACATGACTCAACAGATACCGGAGGAGGAGGAGCTGATTCAGCGCATTGTTGCAGGGGATAAGCAGTTATTCTCCGTGCTTGTGGATCGATATAAAAATAAAGTCTACGGCATCATGCGCGGAATGGGCGCGAGTCATCCGGATGCACAGGATCTCGCTCAGGATACGTTCATTCGCATCTATCGTTATCTCCCGTCGCGGCGGGAGGAAGCAGTTTCTCGTCATGGGTGTACACCATTGCGGTGAATCGGATGCGGGATTTTATACGGGAAAAGAAACCCGTCATGTCTCCGGTCGATAAGGGGATCGAACCTGTCAGTAATGAAACACCGGAAAAACGTGTGCTGCATAAAGAGATGCAGCGTGAAATATATCGACAGCTCGAACAGTTACCGGAATCGTATCGCCTGGTGTTATTACTGAAGTACACAAACGAGTTGAGCTATGAAGAGATTGCAGATATTACAGGCATGAGTTCAACCAAAGTGCGTAACGCCCTTTATCGCGGGAAAAAACGCTGAGGAAGCAAATGGAACGCAAAGGAGGTTTAGCTACGTATGAAGCCTATTTCAAAGGATGAAGATCGGTTGTGGGAGGAGCACCTGTACCGTGAGGAGCCGGATGCGGATTTTACGCTTAAGGTCATGCGGAAGCTGGATGGGGTGTCCATGGAAAGTGGAGAAGACGAGCATCCATTCATGAAAAAATCCAAGAGAGCGCATTGGATGCGCCGGACTGGAATCGCTGCAGCGGCTGTTGTGATCCTTGCCGGAGGGGCTTGGTTTGCTTTTGACCGAACAGCAGAGCCAGCGCAACCCCTGGTAAATGCTGTGGATCGTCTGCCATTGCCTAACATACCTGTGCCTGAAGCATTGAAATATTCCTATTTTGCGGATGATTACAAGCGTCTTAAACCTCTCGGACTTGTGGTTAATCCGAACATCTATATTAATGACCAAGGCTACACGCTTAAAATTGAAGACGTGCTTGTAGACCGATCTCATATGGTAATGACCATGCAACAAACAACACCTGATGGATTAGGGGTATCACGGTTTCTGCCTGAGTTGGGGAGAATTCATGTTACTGATGAAGAGGGGCGACAGGTTGCCACTCTTGCAAGAGATGCAAGAACAAAGGGCCCTCTAACTGAACGATTGTTATTCCAGTTTCATGATGAAATTCCGGATCAAGTGGTCGTGCGGGGTGAACTGCGTAATTTAAATGTGGGCAGATATTATGATTACGAGAAGAAATCCTACGAAGATAGAGATGTTACGGTGGATTGGAGCTTCAAATTCAAGATCGATATGACCAAAGCCAAATCATTGGCTGTTGAAAATTCTATGGATAACACATATACGACGCCAGAAGGACTAAAGCTTGATATGACACAGCTTGTACGCACGCCAAACGGAACCCGGCTTGACCTGAATGTGAGTCTGGATGATGAACTTCGTGCCAAAGTTGATGAGAATTGGGCGAGCTATATGAGTATCATCTACCATCTTGAGATTCCTGAAACAAATGAATATCGAATTTTCAATGGAATAAGACCAGATGCCCGTCAAGCCAAGTTCCAGCTCCAAGATCAGAGTGACTTAAAGAACGGTGGGCCGTTGAAGTTGTCAGAGACATGGGACCCTGCGTTGGTAACGGTAGATGCGAAGAACATTCGCTTTGTTCTGGATGGTTACACCCTGCCGGTGAAAGAAGAGAAATCAGTGGAAGTTGATCTGAATAAGAGGCGTAAGGACACGAATTTTTATACTTTTGCACAATTTGAACAGCTTGGAGATAAAATATTATTCTATGATTTTGAGTACGAGCCACTGATGGAATCGTATGATCCTCCGAAGATTGATGTAAAGGAAGGGTATTCACTAGTTCTGAAGGGGAGTGGGACGTTCCGAAATGCTTTCATGGGTGATCGCTGGGTTGCAGTAGATTCGGATGGAAAAGAGTATCCTGTTGAAGTGAACGGTTATCCGGATCAACCTAATAATAACGGTGAATACGTTGAAGATGATCTGCAATTAAAAATTCGGGGTTTAACGAAGAAAAGGGTACAAAATTCACTTTGAAAAGAACAGTAGTCAATAGAGAGTATCGTGATGTGAATTGGGAAGTGGACCTTCCATCGTACAATAGTCTACCATGGCTGAAATAACGATTAGTACATCTATTTTAATCAACAGCCATGAAGTAAATGAAGCTCTGAATGGATGGCATAAGTACTGATCTTTGGATTGGATTCTGGATGTATAGATAAGCATATAAGGTATATGAAAAAGGCTCTGCATAATGATATGCGGGGCCTCTTTCGTATGGTTCAATTTGAGGTTGGAAGCAAGTAACCAATAAATTTTTCTATCCAAGAGATCTTGTTTATGCTTTCTGAATTATGCCGATTCCCTTGGAATCAACGTAGTCGATAACATAACCGTTTCTTTTGGCGTCCCCGGGCGTTCGATCCGGCGTTGCAAAGCCTCTACGGCACGCTGTCCGAGTTCCTCTTTACACAGATTAACTGTGGTCAGAGGCGGGGAAGACGTAACGGCAGAGTGTACATTGTCGATACCGATGACAAGGCAATCTTTAGGCGTGGAGATGCCCATCTCCTGTAATTTGTGCATCCACTGCAAAGCAATATCATCATTAACACCGATCCAGGCATCGGGACGTTCATCATCTGGCATGTTTTGAATGGTGGTAGCCAGCTGGTTAACCCATTCACCGTTCTCATACGGAATATTCCATTCCCTGAAGCTGGTCGTACGACTGGTATCCACATGGAAATGGTTCAAGGCCAACTCAATCCCGATCTTCCGCTGCGCGAAGCTCGCAGCACGACCATCATCAGTGATAAGGCCGATCCGACGGCAATTCATAGACAGTAGATATCTCGCGACGGTGATGCCAGCTTCCAGATTATCGTGGCTGATCGTATCACAATTCAGCAGGGGTTCCTGATGATCTACGAGAATAATAGGCCGACCCGTTTGAGAGAGTCTTTGCAGTACCGTATGAGGAAAAGCACCCATAACAATAATCCCGGCACAACGTTCCCAGTCCAAATGAGGAGCAATCGCTTTTTCGGGAGAGGTGTTCTCGTCCGTCACTCCGAGTGAGGGAGATACAATGGCATGATGCCAACTACGCTCATTACAGGCGGAGATCATGCCTGACAGAACACGTTGCCAGTAGTGGGGTTCACCGCGATTGAGCTGATTCATGCATATGAGAACAAACGGGGATCGGACGGATCCACATGGTTTGCAGCAGCAGGACTGCTGGTAGCACCCGGAGTACTTTGGCGATATCCCAAAGCACGAGCGAGTTCCAGTACCCGTGCGCGTGTCGCTTCACTGACACCTGTCTTGCCACTGAGTGCGCGGGAGACGGCATATTTGGATAATCCGAGCTGGTCAGCCAGCGTCTGAATGGATACTTTGCGTGACATATCATTACTCCTTCGTATGTGAGCAATTTGCATAAATCCAATGATCGTATCGATTGAATGAATGCAAATTTCAGATGTAAATAGTGAATTGAATTTTCAATGAGATGACCTTTATGAATTGACGATCATCTTCTGACACAGTACACTTACAAATAATAATGTTATTATAATTTATCATAACAAAAATAACAATAGTGTAAGAGTGTTAGGGTCAATTTAAACCAATCTATATATGTTCAACTAAACATTTACAAGATAACGGAGAGGGCAGAAATAATCTGAAGAAGCGAAGCTAAAAGCTTTCTGCAAGAAAGCTGCATCGGAAGCATAAACTTCGCCTTTATCACCGGATTTCCCCTTGAGAAAGGGGATCGAAAAAATCTGGGGATAACGGCGATCGGAAGGTTATTCTGCAATCGGAGCGCGGTTGTAAATAATTATTAGCTGAACTTAAATAAACCAATTTGAAGGAGACAACATCCATGGAACAGTTCAGATTACCGAAAATCTCTATGACGCATCTGGAATTACCGCAAGCTGTGCAGGATATTCTGACTGAAGCGGACGAGCGTTTGCAACATCGACCGAGGTTGCTGGCTCAATTTCGCAATTGTTTTCCCAATACGCTGGAAACGACCACAAAGCTGCTCGATGATGGGACAACCTTTGTAATTACAGGGGATATTCCCGCCATGTGGTTAAGGGATTCCGTAGAGCAGGTCATGCACTATGTTCCACTTGCGAAGAATGATGAGAAGTTGCAGCGTATCATTGGAGGTCTAATCAAACGTCATACGTTCTACGCTGATATGGATATCTATGCCAATGCGTTCAATGAAACAGCGAATGGATGGCATTGGGATGCCAATGATGAGACGGAGATGTCACCTTGGGTGTGGGAACGGAAGTTTGAGCTGGATTCCCTTTGTTTCTCCATGAAGCTGGCTTATACATATTGGCGGGAGACGGAACTGACGGATATATTTGACGAGCGCTTCAAGAAAGTGATGGAGAATATCGTAAACCTATGGGAGACAGAACAGCATCATGCAGAACGTTCATCTTACCGGTTCATGCGGCGCAATTGTCCAGCCCATGATACGCTGCGTAATGAAGGATTGGGTATGCCCGTAAATTACACGGGGATGATCTGGTCCGGATTTCGTCCGAGTGATGATGCCTGTGATTTTCATTATAATATTCCGGCGAACATGTTTGCTGCGGTAACCTTGCGTCAGATGGGGAGATCGCGAAGTGGATGTTCAGGGATGAACAACTGGTAAGCCGGATGGCTCGTTTGGAAGAAGAAATACGACACGGTATCTCCCTGTACGGTACTTATCGTCATCCAGAGTATGGACAGATTTATGCCTATGAGACGGACGGTTACGGTAACTTTTGTCTGATGGATGATGCGGGCACGCCTGGGCTGACGTCCATTCCGTATATGGAGTATGCTTCGATTGAAGACAAGGTGTATCAGAACACACGGCGATTCATTTTGAGTAAGGAAAATCCATTCTATTATGAAGGGAAGGTAGCCAAAGGAATAGGTAGCCCCACACCCCTCCGGGATACATCTGGCACATGGCGTTATCCATGCAGGGCTTAACCGCAGACAATGACGAGGAAATACTGGCGATGATTGCATTGCTGGAAAGTACGGATGCGGGTACCGGATATATGCATGAAGGCTTCCACGCCGATGATCCCAACACGTTCACCAGACCATGGTTCGCCTGGTCCAACAGCCTGTTCTCGCAACTGGTGTATAAGGCAATGAAAAAAGGAATTCTATAAAAGATACATTATAAAAAAGAGTTCTTGCTGCTCGTGAAGTGGCCGTTCCGGTTACGAATCGTTCTTTTGATCGCTGTTATCCCCGGATTTCTTGATCGCCTTTTGTAAAGTCGAAATCCGGTGATAAAGGCGAACGCTTTGCTTCTTCAGAATCGATTTCGTTCCCTGCACTACTTTTACTATCGAGCGCGACTGTTTTTGAACGACATCATTTTTAGAATAGGAGAGTAGGTAAAAAAAACAAGAAAGCCCAAACTGCTGAACTTTGCAGTTTGGGCTTTGTTTATGATGAGATACACAGGTGCTGCGCTATGTGTTTTTCAGCAGGTCAGCGATGAAGACTTTCTGGCCTGTGCGTGCGCTTTCCAAGGATGCGAGGACCATAGCCATGCTGAACTGGTTATCACTGCAATCGGTTTCAGGCAGTCGGCCGGATTCCAGTGCGGCGAACATGTCTTCGAGACAGCCGTGATGACCTGTTTTGTCCATGACAGGCAGTTCCGCTTCAATCCGCTCACTTGGCTGAAAAAAGGATGGTTTGCCGTCAGCATCCAGGCTTTGCGCAGCAACTACTTCAGCATAGATGTCATCATGACCATCCCAGATGGCGGTTCCTTTTTCACCGATTACGCGCCAGCTTGCTTCCCATGATGTGGGTACACCTTCTGCGCACCAGGATCCGCGATAGTTGAATACGGACCCGTCAGACATCTCAAATATACATAACGCCATCGCATTGCCCTGATACCAGGAACCTGGAGGATTGAACTCATGGCAGTACACCGATACCGGGTTGGCTCCGAGAATATACCTGGCCTGATCAAACGTATGTATCGCCATATCGAGCAGCAGCGGGCTATCCATGAGATCCCGGAATCCGCCGAAGTGTGGCCCGAGGAAGAAGTCGGCCCCTGCGTAACCTACCTGCCCTATAGCCCCGCCGGAAATGAGGTGCTGGTAGGCGCGGATACGCGGATCGAAACGGCGATTCTGCATCACGGCTTGAATGTGTCCTGTACTGCGAGAGGTTTGCACAATATCTGTGCAGTCGGAGAAGGACTCTGCGAGGGGTTTCTCGCCAAACACATGGCAGCCTTCCTTCAAGGCTGTCATGGCAATGCCGTAATGACTCGCCGGAATCGTGACATCAAACACGATATTTGCACCAGTCGCTTGAATAGCCTCACGGATATCGATGAACGTAGGGCAGGTGAGGCCATTTCTTGTAGCAAAAGTAATGGCTGTCTGTTCATACAGATCAACCAGCCCTACGATTTCTGTATCCGGCCTTTGCAAGGCGTAGTCCGCCCACGTGTTTGCCATGGCACCGCAGCCGGCGATAATTACCCGATAAGGATGACTCATGTTCTCATCTCCTTTGCATGGATTGTGTTATACAGCTCAAAGGGTTTCTTCCCAGGAGTCTTCAAATAATGAGGTTTCCTATACCGGATTGGGCACAAAATCGCCGCCGCGGCATTGTTTCAAATATCGTAATGCATGTACCTGTCCGGTCATTTCGAGTTCAGCTTTGTATACGGGATCATGCCAGCCTTCAATATCAATCGTGCCCTGATAACCGTTCTGACGCAGAATGGTGATAATGTCTGCCCAGTTGTTATCCCCGAAGCCGGGTGTGCGGTGCCAGACAAATTCCCGTGGACCGTGTACGCCGTATTCCTTGACAATATCCCAGGCAATCGTGGCATCTTTGCCATGTACGTGGAAGACTTTATGAGCCCATTTGCGTAGCTGTGGAATAGGATCAATCAGGCTGGACATTTGATGGCAAGGCTCCCACTCCAGGCCTACATTTTCATCCGGAACAGCATCGAACATCATCTCCCAGGCCGTCGGATTATGGGCAATGTTCCAGTCGCCTGTCTGCCAGGTTCCCCCATATCACAGTTTTCAAAAGCAATCCGTACACCCTGGTCTGCTGCCCGGCGTGCCAGTTCACCAAATACTTCCTTGAACCGGGGAATGGACTCGTTAATGGGTTGATCGGTCAATCTTCCAGTGAACCCGGAGACGATATCTGCACCGAAGAGCTGTGCATTATCGATCACTCGCTCCCAACTTGCCAGTGTATCGGCGTTGTCTCCGGCTCCAGTTAGCGGGTTACCAAACACACTCACCGCTGAAATAACAATGCCCTGTTCGTCCACGATTTCACGGACACGTTTGGCTGTCTCGGCTAGATCCAGATCGCCTGTCGTTTGCCAGAAGGTGAGGTTAAATGATTCGAAGCCGTGTTGCATGATCTGCGGGATAACGCGGACGGCGTCCTGCCCGCCTACAAGGGTACCGATGCGTAATGATTTATTCATGGTTGTAATTCACTCCAATATTGGCTTATAGTACTTCGTGACACACTCATTATAGCCGTGCATTAATGGGATGGCTCTACACAATCTTGTGTAATATTAGTCGGATCTTGTGAAGAGGGGGAAGAAGTCGTGCTGGATCTGAAAGCGCTTCACGAAAATACCCGAATTGACCATAAATCACATCCATTTCAGCTGTTCCAAAATCGGTGTTCAGATATGAAAGCTGAAGAATGCATTCTGTATTTGCATTGGCATGAACATTTCGAACTGATTATCATGCGCAAGGGAAGTGCGCTTTTTCATATTGATAGCAAACCTTATGTGGTTCGAGCAGGTGAGGTCATTATCATTCCGGGAGGCACATTGCATGTTGGATATGCTCTGGATGAGGGGGATGTGCATTATGATTCCGTTGTAGTGAACCGTGCACTGTTCCATGATTTCACTCATGATCCTGTGCATGAGCAATATGTCGCGCCGTATTTGGAAGGAAGAGTGAGATTTCCGGTCAAACCGGCAGAGGAAAACACAGCCTGCGTAGGCTATTATTCTTTGCTGAATGAAGCCGTAGAGGAAATGGCGTTACAGCCCCCGGCTTATCAGCTCGTGGTGAAATCCAAGCTGCATGCCTTGTTCACCCTGCTTGCGCGTACCTTTATGCCGCAGCAGCTACCGGATAAAACGGTCGGATCGTATTTTCCAAACCGCGAACGTTTCAAACAGTTGATTGCACAGATTGAAGCGGACCCCACAGGTAAGATGTCTGTTACGGAAGCGGCAAGTCATGTGGGATTGAATGCGTATCACTTCTGCAAAATGTTCAAAAAGCTGACCGGTCGTACCTTCGTGGAATACGTGAACGGGTGCAGGATGAGTGAGGCAGAACGACTATTGCAAGGCAGCAGTCTGACCATTACGGAGATCGCCGCTAGAGTAGGCTGCGACAACGCGAACTATTTTACGAAGTTATACAAACAGTACAAGGGCATGACCCCCTCGCAGGGGCGGGGAGAAAAGAAGGTTGAGTACGACCAGTTTTGCAGTAGTCTCGAATAAAATGTCTATAAAGATGGTTGTAACCCTAAGTAACTCGCAGTCGAAATTGTGAGCAGAAGTAAAAGTAGAAGTAGAAGTGGAGCACACACAGCAGTGATTACCGTAACAATAATCATACGCATACGCACATATACAAAGAATAACCCGGATAAAGGCCTCTTCAAGGCTGTAATCCGGGTGGTTTTGATTCAATAATATTAAGACAATTATCTATGTGTACAACGTGCTCATTTCATAAATCTGGAGAACAGACGATTGGCTTTCTTGGCGAGGTCGTCCATTTTGACGTTGGCATGATCGAACTGATTGTATCCCCATTTGATCGTTTGCAGCATGCGTGGGGATATGGGCGTTCCTTTGATCCGTGGATAGATGTTGTGATAGGCCCAGACAAGATGCTCCCAGCGATTGTCATTGCCGTTCTGAATATACTCGGATACGTCAATCACTTTCCCGCGTCCGTTCTGAAGAATTACATTTTTCAGATGAATGTCGCGAGGGTTCAGCCCGCGGCTGCGAACGGCATCTCGCGCTGCGTCCACATCGAGCATCACCTGCTCGGGGACAGGGATTCCTTTTTCCAAACATTCCAGCAAGGTATCCCCGGGTTCAAAACTGATCACGAGCACGTTCCGGCCACTGCCGTAATAGGTAGGAAAGTATGGCAGGCCTTTGAGCTGTTCGTACACCTGCTTTTCATTTTCGAGTTTGTCCAAGGCATGATCCGAGTACATCTTGAAGGCATACTGCGGCAAGCCGTCATACGTAAATACAGCCGCGTCTGTACCTGTGCCAATGCATTTTAATCCTTCTACATCGCCGATGATGTTCACGAGCTCATTCCGGTCGCTTCCGATGACTTGGATCTGTTGTAATGCTTCTTCCGCCTGGAACCAATCCGGTCGATTCATGGGTGGTGCCTCCTTTTAGGATATGCCTGTACAATTTTTTCATATAATCATTTTCTAACGAACGGAGTAAGTCTTATTTCACGAAAATCGGCAGATCTGAAAATGTAACGAATCAGAGACACGCTATTGGCTCATTTGCTTGCAATAAACACGTTCTACAATCGAAATAAGACTAATTAGCGTGTCTGGGGTTCGTTAGATTCCGTAAAACCTCATGATCCATGTGATAAGGTGTGTGAGATTCGTTAGCGCCGGGCCCGCACTGGCCCCGGGCTAGACCCGTACTAGCATCCAGGTCCCGGATTCGCTGCCCTCTATAAAGTATATTAAGCGTTCTGCTCCGCAATTTCATCTTTTGGTGATGTTACTATATAAACGATACGGATCGAATCGGAAACGGTTGCGTCAGAAGAAAATAACGGAAGCGCGCTTGCGGCAAGGTTGCCCGGGCTTTATACTGTGAGCATTAAGGGATCTCATACAGATCCGGCATACAGAAAGGCAGATTACTTATGGCACAATACCCGCAGTGGTCTTATTCGCAGTCGCGGGCGAGTATGTTCGATGAGTGCCTGCGCAAATATTATTATCATTATTACGGTGCCCATAACGGCTGGAAGGCAGACTCTGCTGATGAGATGCAGGTTCGTCTGTACCGTCTGAAGCAGCTCAGCAATCTGTATCTTGTCTTCGGGGACCTCGCGCATCGGATGTGTGAGTCGGCGGTACGCAGCAGGGAAGAGGGCAAAGACAAACCGCGTGAACACTTTCTGGAACAGACGATACGCAAGCTGCTGAATCAGGCGTATGTGGAATCAATGGACGCGGATCAGTGGCGACTTAACCCCAAGAATCGCACGATGCTGTCCGAGATCTATTACGGGGATGATACGTTGAATGACCGGATTGCCACGATTAAGGAACGGGCTTCGGCCTGTGTCGGTAACCTGTACCAGACGCTTACGTGGGAGGACTTGTCCCGGGTAAGTACGGACATTCTGGAGATCGAGAAATGGGATACCATGATGCTGCACGATACGCGCGTTTATGTGAAGATGGACTTGTTGTATCGGCGCAGTAACGGCAATATTGTCATTGTGGACTGGAAGACGGGCAAGGAAGATGACTTCTCGGATCAGCTAATGCTGTACGCATCCTATGTGAGAGAACACTACCGAATTCCTTTGGAGCAGATTGAGCTGCGAGTGGAGTACTTGTTAACCGGAAAACACCGAGAGTTTACAGCGACAGAAGAGGATATCCGGAAGGTGGAGGAGAACGTGGGTCGTTACATTGAGGAGATGCGATCCTGTGTGGAGGATGAGTATTATAACCGTCCCAAGGACGTCACCTACTTCACAGCGATGCCATCGCACCGGTCCTGCCGGGATTGCAATTTCCGCGAAGTATGCAGTGAGCGAGCAGTCTGAAGCACCAAAACCGGAGGAACCAAAAGGCCCTATACCAACCAACAAGCTATCCTATATGTGAAAAATCAAGAAGCGCAAGCCGGGAACATCATCTGCCCGACTTGCGCTTCTATTGCGTTCCACAGGCCTGGCGACAAGGCGCCGGGTGGAACGATCATATCAAGATTACTGGACAGCGGCGGTATTCTCCAGCGCCTGACCCGCAGGCACATAGGCATGCCCGAGATCACGGGCAACCGCCTCATACGTGATATGTCCATTCAGCACGTTAACCGCGCTGCGAATGGACGAACTGCCGCGAATTGCGGCGGCTGCACCGTGGTTGGCCAGCTGCAGCGCATAAGGCATGGTGGCGTTGGTCAGCGCCACCGTGGACGTACGCGGCACGGCGCCCGGCATGTTCGCCACCGCGTAATGCACGACGCCATGTTTCACATAGGTCGGTTCATCGTGGGTTGTGATATGATCAATGGTCTCAACGATCCCGCCCTGATCAATCGCGACATCCACAATGACCGAACCCGGTGCCATCGTCTTCACCACCTGCTCGCTGACAAGCGTTGGCGCCTTGGCGCCCGGAATCAGCACCGCACAGATCAACAGATCTGCCGCCGCAACAGCTGCTGCAATGTTGGACGGGCTGGATACCAGTGTGTGGATCTGATTGCCAAAGATATCATCCAACTGGCGCAGACGATTCAAATTCAGATCAAGGATGGTCACATCGGCGCCAAGACCAATAGCAATTTTGGCTGCATTTGTTCCCACCGTTCCGCCACCGATAATGACCACTTTCCCCCGACTGACGCCTGGTACACCGGACAACAGAATGCCCTTGCCACCTTCGGTCTTCTCCAGTAACTGTGCTCCGATCTGGGAGGCCATGCGGCCTGCAACTTCACTCATAGGGGTTAGCAGGGGCAGAGCACTGTTGACCTCCAACGTCTCATACGCAATAGCCGTTACCCGACTTTTAATAAGGGCTTTGGCAAGCTCCGGTTCCGCTGCGAGGTGCAGGTATGTGAACAGAATCAGTCCCGGACGAAAATATCCATATTCACTGGCAAGCGGTTCTTTCACCTTGATGATCATATCGGCCTCGGCCCACACTGACTTGGCATCAATCCGAATCTCGGCGCCCGCAGTTTGATATTCATGATCCGTGAATCCACTGCCGATCCCCGCGCCTTGTTCAATCAGTACCTGGTGACCGGCTCTGATGAAATCAGCAGCCCCGGCCGGAGTCATTGCTACACGATTCTCATTGTTCTTGATTTCTTTGGGAATTCCGATTCTCATCACCATGCACCTCGTCCATTTATTGGTTGTTAGCTTATACTACAAGTTTATGACTTGGATAATCGTTTTGCACCTTACTTGATGTCTAATCTTTAGGAATTGAACTCAACATATTGTCGAAAAAGACTGTTCAGGACATTTGTCCATGGATTATAATGTAAGAAAAAATAACACGAAGAGGGATCGCCATTGCGAAATGACCGTGTGTTTACGATCAAAGATATCCTTGCACGTCCGGTATTTGGCCGAGCACGACTAGCGGCAGGGAAGGATGGAGTGAACCGTCAGGTTGGCTGGGTTCATGTGTTGGAGATTACAAATGTATCTCCATTCGTAAGCCCCCATGATCTTATTTTATCCACTGGACTATGGCTTCAATCGAAAGAAGGGCGCGAAGAGTATCTGCTTCAGCTCATCGGCAGTGAGGCAGCGGGGCTATGTGTGGAGTTTGGTACCAGCATATACGGAATCCCGGAAGAACTGATTGAACTGGCGGACAGACACCAGTTTCCGCTGATCGTATTTGAACAACCGGTCCGATTTGTCGAGATTACACAGGATATTCACTCTCTGCTCATTAATCATCAACACCAGTTGCTGAAAAGTCTGGAAGCATACTCCCGTCAACTTCAGCAACGAACATTACAGAGTACGGATATGTCTGCTGTGCTGAACCTGCTGTATGAGTACGCTGCCAAACCGGTGGTGTACATTTCGTCCATGGAGCCAGGCAGTTTTGTGCCCGAACTTGTTCCGGAGATGGAACAGGCCATCTATACCTGGTATGAGCAGGAGGTAGAACATCTGGATTTGAATGATTCAGATACTGAATTATGGTTCCACATGGACGAAGAGAAGGCTCTGCTGTGTCATCCGGTCGTCTGTTTCGGGCAGGTATTCTCTGCTGTAGGCATGATCGTCCATCCGTCTGCTCCCGTAGAGTACCTCAAGCTGTTGCTCGATTATACGGCGAAGGCGGCGGCAGCGCTCACGCTTCGTTCCCAGTTTCTTGAGGAGAAGATGGTCCGCAATCAGAATGAACTGATCCAGGATCTGATGAATGGCAACATCCATCAGGAGGAACAGGCTCAGACCCGAATGGGGCTTCGTTTGCTGGTAAAGGGACAGTATTGGTTTGCTGGAGGGGTTATAGAGATTGAGCATCGGTTGAAGGGTACAGGCCGGGAGCGAATGGAAGCGAATCATCAGGATGTTCTTGTCCTGCTGCGTTCCCTGCTCAAGAAGAACAATCTGCCTAGCCTGATTATGCTGAAGAACAATCAGGTATATCTGTGCTGTGCGAAGGAAGCGGTATCGGCTGCTGCACGTCATCAACTGCTGCGATTGCTGGAAGGGATTGCCCAGGACGTGAAACGGTTTGCCAGTCGTAACTTGAAGCAGGTTATGATTCATGTGGGATTTGGCAAGTTCCGCAACCGTTTGACCAGCCTGCCGGAGAGCCTTCAGGAGGCCTATCAGGTGATCGAAGTTTCGAGATCGGTAGATCCGATGGAACATGTTCACTTTTACGAACGTATGGGTATATATCAAATGTTAAAGGCGTTACCCCAATCCTTCCTGCAACCCTTTGTCCAGGATCACCTGGGTATGTTGATTGAACATGACCAAACGCATCACCTGCGATTGGTGGAGACGTTGGATGCTTACCTGCAGAACTTTGGTTCCAAGCGGGATGCGGCCGCCCAGTTATTTATTCATCGGCAAACGTTGTACAACAGACTGGAGAAGCTGGAAGAACTGATGGGTCCAGGTTACATGGATCAAGGGAGAAGAATCTGTCTGGAGATGGCGCTGCTCGCGCACGCGATGATTGAGAATGGACAGTGGCAATCCTCTTGATGAGGTGAAAGGGATGCAAGACAGACTGTGCATCGATCTTACACTACCTTGAGCACAGTCTAGCAGTTTTTACTAATCCGCCGGGTATGTCGTAATGAAGCAGGCAGGCGTTGCAGAGTGGAAGTGGAGCGTCGGCCCCGATAAAGCTTCGTTTGACCGGAGGAAGGTGCCAGTGATAATGAAGAAGGAGCAGCCAGCCGATACGGGGGTGACGACCGATCGGGACGTCCTTCCTGATCTGCTTCATTGTCCTCCATTGAAATGCCACTTTGGTGCAGCCATTCATTAAGTCGTTTGGGATTGATTCCAAGTTGTCCGCTCAGATTACAGATATCGAGGTTTATTCTCACACAAATCCGCCTTTCCTGGAATATCGGGCTGGTAGTAGGGTATGAAAGGGAAGCATGAATTCGAGATCAGTAAATGCTCATATGCATGTTGGCTGTGCTTGATCGGCGGAATGATTCATTAAGTTAAAAAAAGCGTGGAGGCGTCTATATACCGTGTTAAACGTTTCTATGTCCGCTGTTTTGAATATTTACTATAAATTGGCTTTTAACAAGATTCTATCACTTCACATGCAATTGCGCGTCTCAATATAGTCTCAATTTTGTGAGGAAAAAAGTATATTAAAAGTACCAGTATCTAGTACGGAGGACATATATGGGAAACAGTAGTGAGGCTCAATACGACAAATATCTTGAGGATGGCAAACGTTTCATTGGTCGAACCAAGGAACTGACGACACTGGAGCGGTGGTTCAATCATCCGGAAGCCCCATTAACCATATTTTCAATTACGGGCATGGGAGGAATTGGTAAATCTTCCTTGCTTTCAGAGATGTTATCTGTCTCTCGGGATCGAGGTGCGACGGCAATCTGGATGGATGGTCGATCATGTGGGGCGACTCCTTCCGTTTTTATGGATTATTTGTCCTCTACATTAGGCTTGGAAACAATGGATAGTGAAGGATCCCCGCGACCATTGAGTCTGCTGAGAGACACATCAATCGAGAAGAGATTGGTTCTGGCAGTGGATAATTATGAAGAGCTTGCTCTGTTAGAAAGCTGGTTCATGGAAGTCTTTGTATCCAAACTTCCGTTAAGAGGGATACTTGTCATTCTTGCATCACGCCCGGAACTGGCGTCCACCTGGCGGACACATCCCCGATTACATCAGAGGTTTATACAGATGCGGCTTCAACATTTCACAATTGATGAGATTACGGAATACATCACGGTGGCAGGTTTTCTGAATCAGGGGATGGCAGGTACCATTACGAGAATGACCGATGGGCATCCGCTGGGGCTGGCCCTTGCTGTAGAAGCTGCGGATCAGAGGAGGAATCTTCCGCAGTCCGAATGGGCTGAACTGTCACATATGATTAGTGCTCGATTATTATTGGAACTTACGACACCCCGTCTGCATCCTGTGGTGGAGGTACTAACACTGCTTGAGACAGCCAATCAGGAATTATTATCATCAGTACTGGATATGACCGTGACAAAAGAAGAGTACCACATGCTGAGACAGATGTCGTTTATCCGTTCCGGCCCGGATGGTCTTGCCCTGCATGATATGGCCAGAGTACATCTACTACGAGATTTTCGCCAACGTGAGCCTCATCGGTTGCAGACCATGCGTATCAAGATCGTGAAGTTACTGAAACCGCTGCATGAACAGGCGGGGCCGCATGAGCGTCGCCAGATCGCTAGGAAGATGCTGTTGCTGTGTCAGGAATCCATGCTTCAATACCGCAAGTACGCAGATGTGTCCCGTGATTCCTTGTTCTCACCTCTCGAAACGATGAGAAGCGAGGATCTGCCCGTTCTGCACAGCCTGTTACAGCAATGGTGCGAATACAGCGTGGAACCATGGCAGGCGGTATCCTATGGCCCCTTCCTGGATGAACTGGCACACCGTTATCCCGAAGGAATTGTATTAATGCGTGACAAGCTTGGGGAGACAATTGCCATGTTCATTACCATCCTTGTACATAGGGAGAGTAGTGAGTTGTTACTAAAATATTTTCCAAATGAGATGCATGAATGCTTCACACCACAGGAACTTGAAAATGACCCGGATCAGAGTGATACTCACTTTGCTTTGCTAGCTGCGGCAAGAGATGATGTGCCTGGTTATACACGAGAAGAACTGGTGGGATACATGGCACTGGACCGGCTGTCTCTACTGGGTGATGGTGCGCGAGCGATGCTCGTTGCAACGAACCCTCACCTGAAACTATTTTTGCAGAGTATTGGATTCCGGATGCGAAGAACCCGCACTCGTGTCTGCGACAGATTTGAGGACCAGGCGGACGTACTTGATTTGGATTTGCGTAATGGGCAATTCGGAGAGTGGGTCATGTCTCTTCTTGCTCCGGAACCAACAGAGGATCGTATACAGCCGGAAACAACGGAAGTGGATGGTGTAATCTGGACTGAACAGGATGTTCGCAAGATGTTGGGGGATCTTCGTTCCCCGGGAGAATTGCATGAATATGCTGGCAGGGTTAGAGGAGTAAAGGATGGAATCCAGTTACAGCTGTATGTCATGGATCTGTTGGAAGGCAGAGTGCATGGCCTATCTCCACAGGATCAGATGCTGTTATACGCGGCCTACTGGACGCATGCTGGCAATCCAACTGCCGCAGCCCAGACGTGTTCCATGAGTCGGGCGACATTTTATCGCCATCTCAGAACAGCGCTGACTCGCTTGGCGCGGATTTTGTAGGATTCTATTCATTCATCATACTGATAATAAAGACAAGAAGAGGCTGGTCATAGACCAAGCCTCTTCATGCGATTATAGAGCGTTGCCCGGGAGATGCCAAGTTGCTTGGCGAGTGTTCGTTTGTTGCCACCTGCTGCTTTCAGATATTGAATTAGAAGTTGCGCCTCATAGGTGTCCAATTTTTGCTGGTAGGTAACACCGGAGACAAGTTCGGAATCATCCGAGGTATCTAATTCGTCCACATTTGCAACCGTTCGAGGTTCTTGTTCTGGTTCTGCTCCCGCCGAATCCTGACGTTGCTGATATTCGATGTTGGCATGTGAATGAATTCCGGATGTCAGTTGAACTTCGGACTGTTCTTGCATGGTGAGGAAGTGAGGGTATCAGGTAGATATTCCTGCTTCACCTCACCATCTGTCGTCAGAATGGTCAGGCGTTCGATCACATTTCGTAATTCACGTACATTGCCTGGCCAATCATATTGGAACAGCAACTTGAACACTTCAGGTGGAACCAACTCAATATGACGGTTATAGAGCAACGAGAATTCTTGAAGGAACGTCTGGGTTAATTCATATATATCTTCCTTCCGCATACGCAAAGGAGGGATGACAAGGTTAATGACATTCAGCCGATAGTAGAGATCTTCCCGGAATTGATTGCGGGCAATCATACTTAATAGATTCTGATTGGTCGCAGCAATAATCCGACAGTCGGCCTGTTTCATTCGCGTTCCCCCCACAGGAAAGTAACTCTTCTCCTGCAACACCCGAAGCAGTTTCACTTGTAATTCCAATGGCATCTCACCGATCTCATCCAGAAAAAGAGTCCCCCTTCGGCAAGCTCAATCTTGCCCTTTTTGCCTTTGGGATCAGCTCCGGAGAAGGCACCTTTTTCGTAACCGAATAACTCACTTTCAAACAAGGAAGCAGGGATTGCCCCACAGTTAATAGCGATAAATGGTGCAGTCTGCAATTCACGAAGATCATGAATGGCTTTGGCGAATAACTCCTTGCCTGTGCCGCTCTCTCCGAGGATAAGTACAGTAGCTGAGGTGGTACTGATCTTGCGGATGGTCTCCATGCACTGCTTGATGACCAAGCTGCTACCCTTGATTCTGGCGAATGGATCTAATTCGGGCCGTAGCCGAGCAACGGCTTTCTCCAGGTGCTGGACTTTGGAGGTCATATGTAATAGTTCCTGATGTAATCGGATTTCGGTTGTTATATCCACTTCGGCAGCAACTGCACCCACAATATGTCCATCCAGTTGGACAGGACGAGCATTAATCAGGGCGAACAGGTCGGGCCGTGGCTGATGCTGTTTGCGATAGACCGTTTCGCCGGTATACAACGTCTTGAGAGACTGTAGTCGATCTGGAGGGAAAAAGTCCGCTGCGGGTTGTCCGATGATGTCTTTTTTGCTGATCGAAAAACATGCTCCGCGCCAGTTGTCCAGTAGGCCACCTTGGCGTCTTCATTAATTAATGTCAGAGCCGAGCCCGCTGTCTCCAGTGTGGTCTCAAAATAAGCTTCTATTAGGCGATGCGCATGCATCATGGCATGCAAAACATCGGATACGGCGATATATCCCAATAGGGGTCCATCATCCTGAATGAATAGATAAGAAGATGTGTCGAATAAGCAGAAGGCATCTACCAACGATGTTGATGACGGAATGGTAAGTGTGGAGAGGTCTGTATCCAGAACATCCATATCCGTACGCAATAAAGACATTAATTCTGGAAGTAAATGTTTCATCGGTATCACCTCAATTAGAACATAACTTTTGGAAACAACTTCTTTTACACAAGTTACTTACAAGTGATCTGCTTATGAAATGACTGGAGAATGATGGTTACCCATATTATAACTTTCCAAATGAGGTGTGTATATATTTTTTGACATGAAGCATACATGTTGTCGGCACAGAAGAGATAAATGTTGGATTTTCATTTCTGGAGTTCCCTTTTATTTTTATTAAAAGAAATTAATGCTAATTCGTATGGACCATTCTATAATCTAGGTGAGGGTTGAGTTATTTAAATTGACATTCGAGTTACTTGATTAAAACTGTTATCTCTCAATCTGCTACACGGCAGTTGAAGTGATTATTCATATAGTACATGAATTGTCCACACCATTAAGAAACTTCTGAATAATGCTATATGAAGGCAATCCGCATGAAGAAGAATCAAAGGAGGGTAATGAAATGGCCATTCTATCAACTGGGCCCATTGAGAATAATATTTCAGGGATAGCGGGGATCCGACCAACTCAATCCGTTACGGTCAAAATCGATAACCGTAATGCGACAGAAATGTTCACGGTGCTTCTTCGGGGCTATTACCTTAATGGAGTCAGAACATTATATGTAGAAGAACTGCTCAATGTATCACCTAATCAGGTCATCACCAAAGTTTATAATGGGAATTTTGATGCTTTTGAGTTTGTATTTTCAACCTCAGACACGGCTGCTCCAGAAGCACAAATATCCGTATGGGGTAAAGATGGCGAAGGCGAATTAGTCGCGGCTCACCGATTGGTATCCCAGGAGTTGCTGGGAGAAACGCTGAGCACAACGGGTGTGACAGGGCCACGGGCGTCACAGGAGTGACAGGAGCGACGGGCATCACGGGCATCACGGGAAGCACCGGTGCCACCGGAGTGACAGGAGCCACAGGGACTACCGGAGTAACAGGAGCCACTGGCGTTACGGGAGTAACGGGAAGCACCGGAGCTACTGGAGTAACAGGAGCCACGGGCGTTACGGGAGTAACGGGAAGCACCGGAGCTACTGGAGTAACAGGAGCCACGGGCGTTACAGGAGTAACAGGAGGCACAGGGGCCACCGGAATAACAGGAGCCACTGGCGTTACAGGAGTAACAGGAGGCACTGGGGTTACCGGAACAACAGGCGTCACCGGAGTAACCGGAACGACAGGTGTCACTGGAGCAACCGGTACAGCAGGGCAAGGGTTGTCCTCGTACGCTTATATTTTTAATACATCAGCTCAAACTGTAGCTATTGAAGCGGATGTAATCTTCGACAGCAACGCAAATCTTACCGGTATTACTCACACGGCCAATACCGCTGCGATTATTATTGGTAATGCCGGGGACTATGCGGTGTTTTTCAACGTTGCAGGTGTGCAGGCAAACCAATTCACCCTTTATCAAAACGGAGCCCCTGTAGGTGGCAGTGTCTATGGTTCAGGAGCTGGCACTCAACCGAATCCAGGCATGGTCATTATTACGGCTGCTCCCGGTGATGTGCTGACATTGCGGAATCATTCCAGCGCATCAGCTGTTGGTCTGCAAACACTAGCAGGTGGAACACAGACCAATGCTAATGCTTCTATTCTTATTCAACAGTTAAGCAGTTAGCCTTTTCGAGCTTGTAATTTTGATTAATAAATGGGTGTGTCCAAAAAATAGACATTTAAAATTGGGGATGCTAATTTTTTAGACATTAAGAGAAGAACCGGAGAAAAGGAAAGTTGGATGCTCTGGTAAAGTGTTTGTACAGAAAAAACCATGTGCCCAGAAAGAAAGAGGCAGCATGGTTTTATTTTTGCTGTTTTTTATTTATATATTGATACAGCTGGAAAATAACTATCGGAACATATTCTTAACGACCATCCAGAGATTAGCCGGTTTTTCAGCCAAACGGCGGGTATAGTACGGATACCACATGGTGCCATAAGGTACGTAACAACGAATGCGATAGCCTTCTTTGGCAAGACGTTCCTGTTCGCTCATGCGAAGACCATATAACATCTGAAATTCAAAGGCATCCGGAGAGATTCCCCGATCCTTGGCGTATTGTTTCGTCCAGTTAATGATGTGATCATCATGCGAGGCAACTGCAGTGTACACACCTGATCGAGGTGATTACGAATCATCGTTTTGAATTGATGAATGACTTCAGAAGCATTCTGATAGGCGACTGATCCGGGTTCTTTGTAAGCACCTTTAACCAGACGAAGCCGAATGCCTTCCCGAATCATATCACGTGTATCTTCTTCGGTGCGATGCAGGTAGGCTTGCAATACTGTGCCTGTATTATGCAGTCCTTCCGAGTGCAGTCTTCGAACAATATCCAGCGTCGCTTGAGTAAATGGACTATCCTCCATATCAATTCGAACAAATAGATCATGCAATTTGGCTTGTGCGGCAACGGTACGGATATTTCGATAACCCTCTTCCGGGTCGAGTGCGAGGCCCATCTGGGTTGGTTTCAGCGAGACGTTGGAGTCTGCCCTTTCACGTGCAATGCCTTCTACCAATCGTACATACTCATCCCTATATAATGCCGCTTCGCTCAGGCGGGTGATGCCTTCGCCCAGATGATCGAGCGTAGCCATAATGCCTTTATTATTGAGTATGCGGATCTCTTCGAGAGCTTCTTCCAAGGTGTTTCCTGCAATAAACTTGCCTGCCAGCTTCTTACCATATCTAATGGACAGGTTCTCTACAGCTTTGTTGCCTGCCACGGTTAATAAGGTTTTGCGATATATTTCCGTTCCCACACTCATTTTCGTTTCCTCCTTCAGCATTGTGCTAACTTAATTCAAGCAAGAAACGTGCCAGATTTGGCGATGGTCTACTATTTTTCATGAAAATTATCTATTTAAATTGGACTAAACATTTACACAAAACGGAGAGGACAGAAAGAACCTGAAGAAGCGGAGCGCTCGCCTTTATCCCCGGATTTTCCCTCTATAAAAAGGATTCGAAAAATCTGGGGATAACAGCGATCGGAAGGTTGTTCTGTCATCGGAGTGGCCCGTGTAAATTTTCAGTAGTTGAATTTAACGAGAAAAATATTTCAATCCCAACCGGAGTTGGCACGGATTTTGCTACATATATTTGGTGATGAGTAACATGCAAAATAATTCAGGCGAGCAGCCAGCGAATCCCACATCCTGAAGGAGGAATCATTGATGAATATCCCTTTTGTTAACGAACCATTCACACCTTTTGCAGTCCAGGCGAACCAGGAAGCATTTGAAGACGCACTTCGTCAGGTAGAAGCTGAACTTGGGCAGGAATACCCGATCATTATTGGTGGGCAAAAAATAACAAGCAGACGCACGTTAACTTCCGTGAACCCCGCAGCCAAGAATCAAGTTGTCGGAACGATCCATCAGGCAGATCAGGAATTGGCCGAAAAGGCTATTCAGACAGCGGCGGAGACATTCCACACATGGAAACATACTGACCCGAATGAACGGGCTCGTTATCTATACAAAGCAGCTGCCATTATGCGCCGTCGCAAGCATGAATTCTCCGCATGGATGGTTTATGAAGCCGGCAAGACTTGGCCTGAAGCTGATGCGGATACAGCGGAAGCCATAGATTTTATGGAATTCTATGCACGCGATATGCAGCGACTGAGTGAACCGCAGCCCCTCGTGCGGATTGCAGGAGAAGATAATGAACTGAGTTATATACCGCTGGGCGTGGGCGTTGTCATTCCCCCTTGGAACTTCCCGCTGGCGATTATGGCAGGCATGACCTCTGCTGCACTGGTATCTGGCAACACGGTGGTATTAAAGCCCGCCAGCACAACTCCGGTGATTGCCGCCAAGTTTATGGAGCTGCTCGCAGAAGTTGGTCTGCCGGATGGCGTCGTGAACTTTTTACCAGGACCAGGCAGTGAAGTGGGCGATTATCTCGTGGATCATGCGCTCACCAGATTTATCAGTTTCACCGGTTCCAGAGATGTAGGACTGCGAATTAATGAACGTGCAGCACGAACAGCTCCAGGTCAGAAGTGGATCAAACGGGTTATTGCAGAGATGGGCGGCAAGGATTCCATCGTTGTAGACAGTGACAGTGATCTGGAACTCGCGGCAGAGTCCATTACCGCTTCGGCATTTGGTTTCTCAGGACAGAAATGTTCGGCGTGTTCCCGTGCCATTATTCATAAGGATGTATATGATGAAGTATTGCAAAAAGTGATTGAACGGACACAGAAACTGACGATGGGCAGTCCACTTGAAGTTGGCAGTCAGGTTGGGCCGGTTATCGATGACAAGGCATATGCAAAGATCACGGAATATATTGAAATCGGCAAGGGTGAGGGGCGTCTTGTGCACGGTGGCGGTACAGGGAACGTTGAAGGTTATTTCATTGAACCAACCATAATTGCCGATGTTGACCCGAAAGCCCGGATTGCTCAAGATGAGATTTTTGGACCTGTGCTTGCGTTCATCAAAGCAGAATCTTTCCAGGATGCTTTGGATATCGCCAATAATACAGACTATGGTCTGACCGGCGCGGTGATCTCACGTAATCGTGAACATCTGGAACAGGCAAGACGCGAATACTTTGCGGGTAATCTGTATTTCAACCGGAAATGTACCGGAGCACTGGTAGGCACACATCCATTTGGCGGATTTAACATGTCAGGCACGGATTCCAAGGCAGGTGGAAGAGACTATCTGCTGCTGTTTACACAGGCGAAGCTGGTATCGGAGAAATACTAGACAGAAACCATGATCTGATTAAAAACTTCTTACATTCGCTTGAATAGTATGCTATTATCCCTGCAAATCCTTTTGTTCGGATAAGAAACACAGATGTTTATTGCCGAAGGCATAAGGAGGAAACGGATGTTAGGTGTTCAGTTGGTACAGGAACAACGTATTCGGCTGTCCATCACGCCGGAGATGAAACAATCCTTTCATTTGCTAACCATGTCTGGTCAGGATCTGACCCGTTACTTGCTGGATGCGGCGGAGGAAAATCCAGTACTTGAACTGGAAGAACAAGCTGCGCCCTTCGCACGGATTCCAAGGCGAATAGATCAGCGCAGGTATGATTCCTATGATCCGTTGCTTCAGGCTAAAGGTGCAGAACCTACATTGGAACAATTGCTAATTGCGCAAATTCGAGTGATGACACTTCCAGACGAATTGGAAAATATGGCTGTGTATTTGGCAGGATGCGTCAATGATGATGGTTATCTGACGGTGGAACTGGCAGAGGTGCAAGCAGTTCTTCAGCTTCCGATGAGCAAGATTGCAGCGGGACTGGAGCTTCTCCAATCGCTGGACCCTGCTGGTATAGGGGCGCGGAATCTGCAAGAATGTCTGTTGCTCCAGATTAGACGTGATCCATCAGCAGCGCTGAATGCGGAGCGGATGGTGGAAGCGGGATTGGAATCACTGGTTCCTTTTCACCCAGGTAGAACAGGGAGTCGATTAGGCATGACTTCACGGGACGCTCAGGTTGCCTACGACTATATTACACGTCTCGACCCTAAGCCCTGCCGATCCATCGGATGTACAGAACGGCCACATTACATTATTCCGGATGCCATTGTTGGGTTGCGTAACGGTGATGCCCATTTTAGCCTGCAAGCAGCAGGTAACCCTCGTGTATCGATGAATGAAGCGTGCTCCCGCTGGATCAGGGAAGAGGCTCCGGACGCAATCTGGTCTACCCGCGTGGCAGAGGCGAGGGCTATCATTCGGAGTGTACACCTGCGGCGCAGGACTTTAGTGCGTGTGCTGGCGGCAGTGATGGAAGAGCAGAAGCAATTTTTGGTCAAAGGCCCATCCGCGCTAAAACCACTTAATCTGGCTGTGATTGCAGAGAAGATTGGCATGCATGAATCAACGGTAAGTCGTGCGGTGAACGGTAAATACATTGAGACCCCACATGGTGTATATGAACTCAGGGCTTTTTTTGACTCCGGAATCAGTACAACGTCAGGGGATAAAACATCAGCATCAGCGGTGAAACGCAGATTAAAAGAAATCATTCGCATGGAACAGACTCAGCGTCCATACTCGGATAGTCATTTGGCCACACTGCTCGCTGAGGAAGGGATTGTTATCTCCCGCAGAACGGTTGCCAAGTACAGGGAGGAACTTCAGATTCTGCCTTCCCTTGAGCGTAAACGATGGGCTTAATCGAATAGCTGGCGTCTTATCTTCTCTGTATACAAGAACCCCCGCAAACCGTATATAAACGGTCTGCGGGGGTTCTTGTTAATCATTCGTATTTAGGTTGCTACACCAGTTTTCCTGATCACCTACAAACGTTCCATATTACGCAGGAAGTGTTCTCCGGCAATCCCTGGTGTAGTCATCTGTTCCGGATGAAGAATCTCTTCAAGTTCTTCCGGTGTCAGCAATCCGCGTTCCAAAATAATCTCTTGCAAGGAAAGTCCAGTCTTGAGCGCTTCCTTCACGATGGAAGCTGCCACATTATAACCTAAGTGCGGGTTCAACGCCGTAACCATACTGAAACTTTGGTTCATGATTAATTCGCAGCGCTCACGGTTAGCTTCCATCTCTTCAACTGCATAACGCGTGAAAACATCGATGCCGTTATTCATAATTTTCAGCGATTGCAGCAAGTTGAACGCAATAACTGGGCCCATGACATTCAGCTCGAATTGACCAGCTTCACAAGCCATACAGATCGTATGGTCGTTCCCCATCACTTGGAAGGATACCTGGTTAATGACTTCCGCCATAACGGGGTTGACTTTGCCCGGCATAATGGACGAACCTGGCTGACGCGGTGGCAGGCGCAATTCATTGAATCCTGCACGCGGGCCTGAAGCCATCAAGCGAATGTCATTACAGATTTTGGAAAGGCTAACCGCACATACCTTCAGCGCCGCTGAAAGTTCCAGATAGGCATCAGTGTTCTGGGTTGCATCCACGAGATCCTCAGCTGTTTGTAGTGGTAGTCCGGTAACAGCTGACAGGTGCTCTGTAACCTTGACGATATATTCGGGTTTGGCATTGAGTCCTGTACCTACCGCAGTTGCACCCATGTTAATGGTAAGCAAGCGGCGATTGGCGAATTCAAGACGCTCAATATCCCGTCCGATTACACGGGCATAAGCTCCGAATTCTTGTCCAAGGCGAATAGGTACGGCATCCTGAAGATGGGTACGGCCAACCTTGACCACATCGTTGAATTCCACTTCTTTTACGGAACGCATCCTGTAGTCTTCTCATGGTAGCGAGTAACGTCTCCGACAGTTGGTACGCCGCAATGCGCAGTGCTGTAGGAACCACGTCATTAGTAGATTGGGACATGTTCACATGATTATTGGGATTGCAATGGAAGTAGTCTCCCTTGCTTTTGGTTAACAGTTCCAGCCCGCGGTTGGCCAAAATTTCATTCATATTCATATTCATGGAGGTGCCTGCACCGCCCTGAATGGAGTCTACAATAAAATGATCCAGATGATGGCCTTTCATCATTTCTTCAGCCGCCATGACGATCACATCGCCAATCTTGCTTGGCAGCATCTTCAACTCCATGTTGGTAATCGCTGCTGCCTTCTTCACCGCAGCCAGAGCCGTGATCAGCTCCCGGTGTACCGGAACGCCGGTAATCGGGAAGTTTTCCACGGCCCGTACCGTCTGAATTCCGTAATAAGCATAAGCCGGGATTTCTTTTTCACCGATAAAATCTTTCTCCGTCCGTGTGGACATAGTAGACATCTCGTTCGCCTCCAGTGGCATCAATAAAAATAGTTCGGCTCCAGCGTTGCTGAAGCGCACTCAGTATATCATTTAAGCAAAATGGATGCCAATCTAAATCATTTGGCCTCTTGTGCCGATAATAAATAAAATTAGGGATTTTAAATGGAATATTATTCAATTTTTAAGAAAGGGAGGGACGGCCAAGCTTGTCTTATACATTATGCGCTTTATGGTAGAGAAGTCATGCATGAACGGCAAGTATGGGGAAATAGAACGGTTTCAGTGATGTATATCACATGAAATTTGGTACATGATTGGTAAAATAGGAAAAAAGGACTACGGGGTGTGCACATGAAATGGACTTTAGGAGCAAAGACTGTCGCAGGTCTGGTACTGATTTCGATTATTACCTACGGAACTAGCGGCTTTTTTATATTTTTTGTCAAAGACTGGATTACGTTAGATATTCCGAATTGGGTATACATATCGATTATCCTGATCATGGGAGTATGCTGGAACGGGATTCTGGGATGGTTTGCCTCACGCTGGCTGACTCGTCCAATCGTCCACCTGTCCCGGGCTGCGCAACAGGTTTCAGCGGGTGATCTGACAACCGAAATTCCGCAGCGACGCACGCAAGATGAACTTACCGTATTATATGATGCTTTTCGCGCAATGGTTTCTAACCTTCGAAGTATTGTAAATGATATTGCAGACAGTACAAGAACGACTTCACAGAACGCACAGTCTCTGAGTGAAGCGATTACCCAGGCCGCCGAACAGATCGAGATGATGTCGGATGCGGTGGATCATATTGCGGTAGGCGTAGAAGAGCAGAAGGTTACTTCCCATCAATCTCTGATCACTGCGGATGAGATGCTGAACGATTTCCAGCGTATGCATAGCCAGTCCATGGACATGACAGAGATGTCCGGTCAGATGGAACGATCGGTGGATCATACAAAACAGACTTTCTCATCGTTGATGAAAGGGATGGACGAGCTGGCCGAGTCGCACAATCGTTCCCGCGACATTATGCTGTTGCTGGAGAAGGAAGCCTCCGATATCGAGGTAATTACCCAATCTGTCAAAAACATCGCTGAGGAAACAGGGTTACTTGCCCTGAATGCTTCCATTGAGGCTGCACGAGCTGGCGAAGAAGGTTCTGGTTTTGCAGTCGTGGCGCAGCAGATCCGCAAGCTGGCAGACGAAAGTAAGGAATCGGTACACCGTATTAATGAGCTGATTAGTCGTGTGCAGCAGCGGATCAGGGAGACAGCCCAACTCTCTCATGAGCAGCATGGTCTCGTGGTTAATGAATCGGAGCGGACCGTCTCTGTGGATCAGACGTTGCATGAACTGACAGGCACGGTGGAAGTATTTATGAAGGGTGCGCATGATATCGGTTCCAAGATTGCAGAACAGACTGGTCGCGTGGAACAAACGCACGGTCATGTGAAGAAGATCCAGGGGAAAGCCGGATCGTTCTCGGATGAGGCGAGACGAATTATGGATGCCGCACACGAAGAGACAGCCATCATGGAGGAGATTTCATCCTCGGCTGAAGAACTGAGACAATTAACCGATCGGTTATTGGACAAAACCAAAGCATTCCGAATGCAGCCTTAAGCTGTGTTCGGGATTTTTTTGTTTTTGGAGAACAGTTTTGGTATGATAATTTGCTTATTCTGGTTAAAGCCGAACGTTCTTTCGTGAAAACGGAAATTTGTAAAGATTATTTTATGAAAGATTAACAAATTCGCAACTTGCAGGCGATAAATGAAGATATAATAGGATTATCACAACAGATAAAGGAGCCCAGTATATTGAAAACTTGGACAGGTATCCTGCTGATGATTATTTTGGCGGTAGCTACGATTAGTACAACTTCGGCTGCCAGAACCATGAATGAATCGCAAAAACAGCTTAATATAGATGATCAATCCAGCCAGACCGCAGAGGTCGAGGCTTCCAATATAGATAAACTGCATGACACAGCGAAGACAACACAGGAATCCATTCCTCTGAATGAGGAATACGTTTCGGTAGCTCCAGAGAATGAGAACGTCAGATTATACCCTATGAAAGTTGAGGGTTCAGGATATATATACAACGGAATGATTTTGGAAGTGGACGGCAAGACAAGAGAATTTAGTGATTGGCAGGGAGAAGGCGGGTCTTACAAACCCGAAGTGCACGAGCTGGACCTGAATGGAGACGGCCAGAAAGAAATTATCGTTTTGTACACGGAAGGTCATGGAACAGGTATTTATTTGGGACAAGCACGTATCATTGATCCGGTAACGCTGGAAGAGATGAAGATGCAATCTCTGGATGAGATTGCAAAACAGCATGTGAAGTCGAAAGTTACGGTTAGATCAGACCGCGTGGATGTTGATGTCGCCGTTGATGGCGTTCAAGCAGAACCTTTACGGATCGAGGAGGATACGAGTGGCGGCGTATATAACGAAGAGTTGGGATTCGGTGGAGTAACCTATTACAGTGTAGAAGATGGTCAGCTTGTCGTATCAGCAGCAGGATCTTATGGTGCAGCTTTATATGCTGGTGATCTGACATTTGTTTATGAGTATCAAGATGGCGAGTGGAAGGCTGTAGATTTGAAGTACAGCATGGAAGTGTATGAAGAAGAATATTATGAATCTTTTGATTGATATCATTCTGTTGATATCGTAGTACAGCGGGAATTGAAAGTTCTTGAGTGTGGAGTTAAGTGCACATCTGACAATAATATCTACCTTTCTCCCTTGACGGGCAGTAAGGAACAGGGCGAGGCTGAAAAAATCGGGACATACAGCCTCGTTTTGTGCTGCTCGGAAATAGGCAATGTGTACTAAAAGCGTAGGAAACAATTGACATTATCACTTTAGTGGTTTAAATGTATAAAGGACAAATCATTTTAACATTCAGGAGGGATTTTGATGAAGAAAAAGGTTGTACTGGGTTTGATGGTAGGCACATTAACTCTTGGGATCGGGACGGGTGCACTCGCAGCAACAGGGTTGGAGCAGATTAAAGCCTATCTAAACAGCAAGATTACGCTGAAAATGAATGGTGCCACGGTGACAGCCAAAGATGCCAATGGTAAAACGGTGTTGCCTATCACTTACAACGGAACGACTTATTTGCCTGTGCGTGCTGTGGGATCATTGCTTGGGACAGAGATCACTTATGACAGTGCAACTTCATCCGTCCTGATTGGCGGAACGAATGGATCTGCGCCCGTAACCAACGGAAAAGTAACGCTGAGTGCACTTGGAACATCCGTACTGGGATCTACCGCTTGGCACACCAAAGATCCTAAGGATACCACATATAAAGGCAAGGATTACAAGGATGTTTATCTGCATAATGATCCTACGAAACAGGGGGATGATATCCAGATTAATACGGGTAAAAAGTATTCTTCTCTGCACTTGGAACTTGCCGCGATGAAAGGAAATCAGGAGATTCATATCTATGATCAGGATCTCGCGACACTCAAAAAGTTCAATATCACTCCAGAAAGCGGTATGATGAGTCTGGATGTGGATGTTAAAGGTACAGACGCTGTCTATGTCGAGATTGTATCTGAAGATCCGGGTTCGGCTCTGTTTGTACCGCTCACAACATCGTATCTGACGAAGTAAAACACAATCTGCAAGTTTGCCACGTTACAGAAGGGGCAAGGCAAACATAAACATAAAAAACGATGATTCACTAGGCAATTTCTGAACCGTATCCGTTATTCAGAGTTGCCTGGTGAACATCGTTTTTATTTTCGTTTTGTTACGAATATTAGCGGATCATGGTATCCAGTGGTTTCAGGTTCGCTTCAATCTCAGCGCGGCGTCCTTCTAGAAACGGAGGCAGCGCCAGTGATTCACCCAGATGCTCCAATTCTTCGTCTGTATCAAATCCCGGACCATCGGTTGCAAGTTCGAACAAAATACCATTTGCTTCACGGAAATATAGGGAGCGGAAGTAGAAGCGATCTACAAACCCTGAGTTAGGGAATTGGAAGTTATGAACCCGTTCCACCCATTGTTTGAGTTCTTCCTCATTATCCACACGGAACGCAACATGGTGTACGCTGCCACGTCCAGGACGCTCTTGGGCAAGGTCATTCCGTTCCTCAACATGAACCTCGGAGCCGCTGCCACCTTCGCCGGATTCAAAAACGAGTACATCAGGTTGACCTGGAGTAAAGGCAGGATAGCTTCCTTTAGCTCTGAAACCGAGAAGTTCGGTAAGAACCGGAGCGGTAAGGGAAGCATCTTTTACCGTAAGATGGATAGGGCCTAGGCCTACAATGCCATACTCGGCAGGCACAGGGCTCTGATCCCATGGTTTACCACCAGCGACACCTGTATTGTTTTCATCCGAGACCAGAATCAGACGTTGTCCTTCAAAGTCTGTGAACGAGAGCGTGGCACGACCACCCCGTTCAACAATCTCTCCATGTGGGACTTCGAATTCGTCAAAACGTTGCTGCCAGTAAGTAAGTGCCGCATCACTTGGAACGCGCAGTGACGTTCCAGATATGCTGTTCACCCCTTCACGAGTCTGTCCGGCCATCGGAATCTCGAAGAAGGTAAGTTCGGTACCCGGATTGCCTTTCTCATCGCCATAGAAGAGATGGTAGACGGATACATCGTCCTGGTTGACCGTTTTTTTAATCAGGCGCAGACCCATGATATTGGTGTAGAAACGATAGTTCTGATCGGCATGTGCTGTTAGAGCTGATACGTGGTGAAGTCCTTTGATTTTCATAATAATTCCTCCTAGTTAGGTTATACGTTCAACTAAGGATTATTTACACTGATACTACGATGACAGAACAACCTTCCGATTGCTGTTATCCCCAGATTTTTTGATTCCTTTTTTGAAAGGGGAAATCCGGGGAAAGCATATGCTTCCGATGTAGCTTTCTTTCAGAAAGCTTTTAGGCGAACGCTTTGCTTCTTCAGGTTTTTTCTGTCCTCTCCGTTATCATGTAAATGTTTAGTTGAACATTTGTTGAGTGCTGTATTTTTATAATTTCGATTAAGAAAGTTACTAACTTTTCGTTTGTTTTGGTTCTGAATTTATCTTAACATAAAGATATTTAAATTACAATGCTTATTTAGAATTCCAACTGGACAGTATTTTCATTCAATGGCAAAATGAAAAAGTTAACATTAAAGAGAGATAATGTTGGTAAGATCCTTGCAAAGGAGAGAAGAGATGCATGGCGTATCCACCATGGCTGGACCCTTATGACGCAGAGCCGTTTATTCTGTTCTCCACTTCACATATCGTTTCAATTAGCGTAATTACAGTATTGATTGTACTGCTGTTTTTGCTTCGACACCATCTTCGATCATGGTCAGAGAGGGCACGCCGCATAGTGCGGATTGTTCTGGCCTGTATCATGTTTGCATGCGAAATCGTGCTGCAACTCTGGTATGTGTACGGAGGGATATGGAGCCTGCAGACGTCACTGCCACTCGAACTATGCAGTCTGTCTCTGCTATTATCGGCGTTGTTGCTACTGACACGCAGTCGACTGTTACATTCTGCACTGCTGTTTGCAGGCATTGCTGGAGCCCTTATGGCGATCCTGACTCCTAATCTGGGTTATGGTTATGCACATTTTCGATTCATTCAATTTTTCGTTGCTCATGCTTGTATCATTCTGGCTCTACTATACATGACCTGGGTGGAACAGCTGCGACCTAGCTGGAGATCTGTAGCAGGTTCGATGATATTTGTGAATGTGGTAGCATTAATCGTATACGTTGTAGATGTCATGCTTGACGCGAATTATATGTTTTTGAGACACAAGCCGAGTACACCCTCGGTGCTTGATATGTTAGGTCCGTATCCCATGTACATCCTTGGGGAAGAGATACTTGCGCTAGTTTTGTTCTCGCTGATGTACATTTTGCTCTTTGCCATCCCAGATCGGTTGAACCATCGTGTGAAAAAAGGTAAAAGCTCTGCGGTGTAGTGTAATCCTTGTAGTTGCAACTGCGCCAGATTATAAACTTCTTATAAATAAAACATCCCGCAGTAATCTGACCAGATCAGATCGCTTGCGGGATATTTGGGCGTTGTCCCTGAATCGGTTCAACTTATATTTATATGTTTATCCACGGAGGAGAGATTCCGCACCATCCACATAGATTCGTGTACCTGTAACATGAGAGGCTTCATCGGAAGCGAGGAACAGAACGAGGTTTGCCACTTGCTTCGATGTTCCAGGTTCGCCCTTGAGCGGGTGTTCATGACCCTCAGGGAATTCAATAGGAATCTGTACTTCTTTCAGATCATCCGACGGGTAGGTGTTATCATCAATGTTGGTATCGATGGCTCCTGGGCAAACGGCGTTAACACGGATCTTATAACGAGCCAGCTCCAGTGCAGCCATCTTGGTGAACGCAGTTTGTCCCGCTTTGCTGGAAGCGTATGCAGAGAATCCGATTCCTGAGAAGACCCGGTTACCGTTGATGGAACTAGTGATAATGATGCTGCCACCATGTTCTTTCAGATGGGGGATGGCATATTTGACGGTTGCGAAGGTTCCGCGCATATTGATCTCCATCGTCTGGTCCCAGTCCTCGATTTCCATCGTTTCGATCGGGGCCATCGTTCCGTTGATACCGGCATTCGCAAATATGATATCCAGTTTACCCGCTTCAGCCGCAGCCTGATTGATCGCCTTCTGCACATTATCCGGTTTGGAGATATCACATTCGATCACATACGCTTCTCCGCCAGCCTTTTCAATCGTCTGCTTGGTTTCCTCCGCATTTTCGGGTGTGCGATCCAGCATGTACACTTTGGCTCCATGCTCGGCGAAACGAATAGCGGTAGCCTGACCAATACCCGATCCACCTCCGGTTACAATCGCAACTTTGCCTTCCAAACGTTGTTCTGTCATCTCTGATCCCTCCATGAGTTAGATTATCGTTGTACGCTCTACTTCTAACATACCCGGCTCAAGACGCGTGAATCATATGTGTATATATCAAAAAGAACAGGACCGCGATGCGGTCCTGTTCTTTGAACAGATCATCTTCATGATCTGTCTGCTGTAATATTATTTTGGCATGTGAATGGTAGGAGACACCCTCAGGTCATGCCCGGCTTACTTATGTTTCTTCCAGTCCATAGCGCTGTTATTAAGCAAATATTCGAAGTCGTTATCCCGGCGCTTCTGCTCCGCTTGGCGAGCTTCTTCTGCCTGCTGATGTTCCTGCTCTTTAAGTGCCGCCTCGGCAGCCTTTGCCTCATCCGCCTGAGCTTTCAGCTTTTCCAGCACATCACTGCTCAGTAGATCTTTCAGTGTTGTGGGTTTATCCTGTGCTACTGTTGCTTTAGGAGCAGGGGGCGTTTTTGGATTTTGCCATAGGAAAATCTCCTTTCCAAACATGAATCAGGTTCCATTTGTCGTACAGTAGTCATAGTATATCAGGTTCCCGTAATGCATTCCATGAAACTGCGGAACAAAAGCAGGAAAACGAGGGTTGCGTGACGAATGAAATCGGGTATAAAATCATATACTATTACCGATACTACGACTATTCCCTGGAGAAAGGAGTCGTTGTTCGTGGAAGTAAACCGTGGTTTACTGAAAGGGCTTGCATGGGGCGTTGCCTTTAGCTGCCCGTTATGGATTGCGATTATCGGCTGGTTACGTTTGATGGGATGGATGTATTG
Organism: Paenibacillus sp. OVF10; assembly: GCA_022836915.1. Taxonomy (GTDB): domain Bacteria; phylum Bacillota; class Bacilli; order Paenibacillales; family Paenibacillaceae; genus Paenibacillus. The sequence goes on from CP094668.1 coordinate 1,979,524, forward strand.
AGGATGATGCCGGAAGAGGTCATTTTTTATAAAGTCATATATGTAACCGCTATCATTAAATAAAGCTCTGCCTTGCGACATTCGCACAGGACAGAGCTTTTGTTTGTTTAGAGTTTATTAACAAGTCATAACCATGGATTATCATCCGTTTGGCAAGGATGTTAATTAAGGCATTTTTACCGGTTCTGGATACTCCAGACCGTGGGTGTCTACCGTAACTTTTTTCATAACTTGATCCTTAACGGGTTTGTCACCTTCACCTATTTCCTGAGCTGCAATGTTATCCACAGTTTCTATGCCTTCCGTTACTTTACCGAAGGAAGCATAGGCGTTATCCAAATGATCCGCGTCAGCTAACATGATGAAGAACTGAGAACCAGCCGAATCCAAATTATCTCCGCGTGCCATGGAAATGACTCCGCGGGTATGATTCAGGTGATTTTTGTGACCGTTGGATGTAAATTCACCCTTAATGGCGTACCCTGGGCCACCTCGACCATTACCGTCTGGATCTCCGCCCTGAATCATGAAACCTGGAATAACACGGTGAAAGATTGTGCCATCATAGAAACCCTGATTCGCTAGTGAAATAAAATTGTTCACTGTATTGGGCGCAATCTCCGGATATAGCTCAATGACGATCTTCTGTCCATCTGCCATTTCAATGGTAGCTACCGGATTGGGACCCGTTGGTTCAACTGGAGCTGGTGTTTCTGTAGCGCCACTCGAAGGGCGTCCACAACCACTAATGACGATAAGCAGCATCGCGATTACCAGCGAGACCACTGTATTTTTTCCACCGTAAAGACATGAAAACGTTCCTCCTTGCATCTCTGCATTATATATTTTCTCCAAATCATATTTGGATATTTACCCAACTATCATACCGTTTTTGTGGACAGGATGGCAATGTAATACATGTGTTTGTGGTGAACAAGGGATGGCCTTCGTGGAATGATGGGTGTAAAATAAGGAAAATGCTTCCGCATCGGGACGTACGGGTCTGTTCCGTCCGCTCCAATACACGGCAGTCCCGGCGTCAGTAACGGAAAGGGCGTGCGGGTATATGAACTTCTCGTGGAAGCGCAATCTGGTCATATTGTGGATTGGTGTATTTTTTTGCAGCACCGCCTATTCGATCTCGATTCCATTTCTGCCCCTGTTTCTAAGTGCTGACTTGGGGGTTCGTGATCACCTGGAGTTATGGTCAGGACTGGCATTTGGCATTACGTTTCTCGCGAGTGCACTCGTGTCTCCGTTCTGGGGATCACTGGCTGATAAATACGGACGCAAGCCGATGCTGATCCGGTCGGGATACAGCCTTGCCGTCTTGTATTTAATCAATTATTTCGTGCAGGACCCGTATTCGCTGATTGTTGTTCGATTGTTTCAGGGTCTGCTTGCAGGGTTTGTTCCAGCAGCGATTGCCCTGGTAGGCACGAATACACCTGAAGAGAAGACTGGTTATGCACTTGGTATTATGTCCACTGCAGGAGCCACTGGTGGTATTATCGGACCGTTAATTGGTGGCGTGGTGAGTCATTATTATGGCAACCGGAATGCATTTTTGTTTTCGGCTATTGTTGTGTTAGTCTCAGCAATCATCGCAACCTTCTGGGTAAAAGAAGAGAACTTCAACCGGAACAAAGCTCGTTCCCACGTCATGGATGACATTCGTGAAGCGAGAGCAAATCGTTTGTTTATGACGGTGCTTGGCATGATGGGCATATGTACATTCTCTGTCATGATTCTGGAGCCACTATTGACGGTCTATGTGATGGAGATGGGCGTTCAGCCGGATCGTGCCTCGCTCAGCTCGGGTATTATTTTCTCAGCGGTGGGGGTAGCAACAGTTATTATGGCGCCGCGGTGGGGCAAGATTGGTTCAAGGATTGGATACGGTAAAGTGCTGATCATTGGACTGGTTGGTGGGGCTGTAGGGAATCTTCTGCAGTTCTTTACAACAGGTTATATCGCATTCGGCATTTTAAGATTTGTGTATGGTTTATTCTTTGCGGCTGTATTTCCGGCGATTAACGCCATGATTGTGCAGGCTACCGCATCAAGTTTCAGGGAAGGGCCTTTAGTCTGAATCAGTCCGCTGCCCAGATCGGGACGATGGCGGGACCGATCGTTGGTGGGGCTCTCGGTGGCTGGCTGCCGATACGCTGGATTTTTATCATTAATGGACTTGCACTGATTATCACTGCGATTGTCGCGAAGTGGTCGGGATTGGATCACAAACTGCCCGTGGCAGATAAGGTTTCCGCTAAGCGATGATGCTGAATCACTAAGAGTAAGTGAACTTACAGGTAACAAAAAAGATGACGCTGTGAAATTACAGACGTCATCTTTTTTAAGTCTACTACGGATCTATATAAGTTAGTCATCCGAAGAGGGCTTACGAGAAGCCTTCTCTTTGGGAATGGCATGCTCGACCGCATCACGTTGGTCCTCGTCCTCAAGTGCTTCGGGGAAGGAGTCCTCAGTGAACAGTCCGAAGTCCGGGTCAATATCCCGTTCGGTCACGAGATTAACCGGTTCATGCACCTTCTTTTGGCGATCTTCCTTCATCGTGTATGCACCTCCTCATTCAGGATGTCATAACAGCCGTTAATGGCGTGGTGGAATGTCGTTCTCCGGTTTGGCATCCGCACCAGCACCATTAAGCAGATCGGTACCATGCAGCGCATCCGGATCGGGTGCAGCAGGATCAACCGGACTGTTCGGTTGCAGAAGATCTGCATCCGGTACAGATTCCAGCGGTGTCTCAGCCAAACGTGAATCCAATTCCGGCTCGTCCACAGCAGTTGCGGCTACGGGTGCCAGATCCGAATCTTCCGTTACAATCCGTCTGCCGGAAACTTCATCAAAGGTATCCATATCGCCTTCCGGGACTTCTGTCTCTGGCGGAATATCGCGGGACCTCTGATAACGGTCATAATAGCGGTCGCTCTCTTCGTTACTAATTGGTTTGTCAGACATGAGTAACACTTCCTTTCGTTGTCGGTTGCCCAAATGCTTCTTACCCCGTAGTTACCCAAAGCGCTAGTGTTGTAATCTTGCACAGGTTATTATCTCCGGGTGTTCACTACGATATGAATGCCTTAGAATTTGGGGAATACATATTTAACCAAGAAGTATAAGAATCCGAAAAAGATAATGATATATGCGGCATATTTAATAAATGTGGAAGCGACCATACTTGAATCCGATTTATGCTGAACATCCTTATGTTCCACCTCAACCGTACGATGTGGCTCATTCATTGTAATCATCTCCTTAGCGTGTTTGTTTGCTTTGAGAAACCATTACACCCGGAACAAAGGATTGAATCGCAGTCACCGTTTTTACAGCTTTTCCTGTTTTGCCTATGTTATGATGAAGCTTGAATATGTAAGGGAGGAATTTCATGTGGACTGGTTCACACTGGGCAATATGATCACACGCATCCGTATCGGACAAAAGGCGTCCACACCCGGGTTCTCCCGTACCGTCATCCGTCGTCCGGATGGTTTATTTTGGGTAGGCGGTATATGGTCCGGGCAAGTTGTACAGTTACGGGATTTCCTTTTCTCAGACATATGGACCATCTATGATGATGAGGAGACAGAGCAGTGGCTTGAATTTCGCAGTCAAGTTGAACAGAAAGAACGGGAAATGATAGTGAACCAGTTCGAAGACTTGCGTGATTAATCGGGTAACTTTAACAATAAAATGGAAATAAGACTATAAATCGACTTAAATGTGAAATTTCATTTTATCTCAAGAAGGTGACGTGACAAACGGTGGCGAATGATAAATGAGAGAATTTAAGATAGGGAAAATTAGAACTTTGAGGTGCTGTGAATGAAAAATGTGCCCAAAGCTATCGTCATCTTATGGATGAGTGTATTGATTATTCTAGGCATGCCACATGGGATAGTCTTTGCAACTACAGGAGCGGTTCAGCAACCTGTATCCATTACAGGATGGGAAGTAAAATGGGGGAACGTTGACGATCAAGGGTTCATCAGTGAGGTTAAGGGAGCAGACGAGATATGGGAAAAGCAGGGCAGCGATAAGTTAGAGTATAGCAATACGGATCGATCGAATTCTTTATGGACTCGCCTGACCATCCCTGTGTTGAGTGAGGAAAGTTCAGCCATTCGATTTGAGAACATTAAAGGCAATCATATTGTTGTTTATCTGGAAGACCGAAAGGTCTACGAGAACTACCATTACAATTATGATAATAATGCTGTGTTGCTGCCCTTATCCAGCGAAAATTCAGGTGATACGCTCTATGTATGGTCGCAAAATGAAAAAGGCCGTCTGGGGATACAAGGTACTGTTCAGGTTGGACCTTATGCCGCGTTACAGGAGAAATATATTCATAACGGACTTATTGATGTAATTTTGGGCGCGACCTTTGTTTTCACAGCGATTACGATGCTGAGTTGTACGTTCTTCCTTGGCAAATTCCATAAGGGATTATGGATCTCGCTATGCATCGTGATGGGTTCCATCGGCACGATGATCATCACGTACTCGCAATTTTTGTATACGTTCTATCAGGTATATGGTGACCTGTATTCCGTAGTCTTTGATCTGGCGATGCTGCTGGGCATGCCAGCGTTATGTTATTTTTTTGAACAGATTATCGGGCCAGGACTGCATGGAATCTTCACCAAACTGCGAAAAATACTATTCATATATTCAGTTATCGCTGTGTTCTCTCTATGTATCTATGTTACTTCAGGTGGGCAATGGGAGATCCTCTACAATCTGCTCGTACAGCGTGTGGTTGGTATTGTGTTGGTCATTCTGCTGACAATCCTGTTGGTTGGTACCATCGCCAAAGCGCTGCAACGAAATCGGGAAGCTATGCTGCTTGCAACGGGATTTGGTACATTTGCCTTGATCAGTGTGGCTGAACTGTTGTGGTATTATCAGCGGAGTGGGACGTATCATCTGTTATGGTGGAAATGGTCCATGGTTGCATTTGTGATCTCGTTGATTGCCATTCTCGGAAGTCGTTTTGCCGAAAAACATACTAAAGTTCTAGAGTATTCCAAGGAACTGGAGCTGTTCAACAATGAGTTGCAGCGATCCGAAAAGATGGAGATTATTAGCGAACTGGCTGCTTCCGTTGCCCATGAAGTACGTAACCCACTTCAGGTGACAAGAGGGTTCCTGCAACTTATGACGGAACAGGAAGACAACAAAAATAAGGGGTATGTGCGAATTGCACTGGAAGAACTTGATCGGGCTTCGGGCATCATAACGGATTTTCTTACCTTTGCCAAACCTGAGTTTGACCATATTATCTCGCTCAATATCTCGGATGAATTCAATCATATTGAAGGCATTCTTGTACCGATGGCTAATCTGGAAGGTGGTAAAATCACTACCGACATTCCGCCAGATCTATATATTCGAGGCAATTCCTCGAAGTTTAAGCAGGCTTTTATCAATATTATCAAGAACAGTATTGAAGCTCTGCAGGGACAAGGCCAGATTGATATCTGGGCGTACAAGCAGGATGGAATGATTAAGGTACATGTCAGGGATAACGGAGAAGGAATGGACGAGGAAGCACTCTCCCGGTTGGGCGAGCCTTATTTCTCCAATAAAATCAAAGGCACAGGCCTGGGCATGATGGTGACATTCCGAATTGTTGAAGCGATGCAAGGACAGATCAGCTTTACAAGCACCAAAGGGGTAGGAACAGAAGCGGTTGTATCTTTTGCCGAGTTCGTCGATTGACGAACTCGCAGAAGGATACAGCGGCTTTTTTGTTCCTACCCCTAATTTCTTACATTACCAATAACTCACCCGGTTTAACTTCTCCAAGGTCCGCAATTCACATCATAATTTACTTTGGAAGGATTGGGAGGTATGACAAGCACATAGTCATTCTGCTGCTCCTCAACGGTACGCACCTGAATGTGCTCCGGGATTACGATACCGAAAGCTTCACGAAGCGCCTGCTTCGGATTGGAGTGCAATTGTTGTCTGAAGTGCTCGTCAGTCCAAGCCTTTTCAATAATATCCTCATGCAACGTTTTCTCTGATACCATCATCGTCAACATTCCCTTCATATTTAAAATTAAACTGAATCAGCTTAGTCCTTATGCTCAGAATCCTAACTGTTGCTCGCTAATCCAGTGATGAAACCCGCCTTGGAGGAGCCGTTTCTTCCGTTGTGTAATGTCCTGAACAGCTTGTACTAAAGTGCTGCATAAATAAGAATTAAACGCCTCGAGATGCGATATTCCTAAGTTAGACGATGTCAGTGTACGATTATAGCGATAAGCAATGTCTACGTAAGAGTTCATGAGTTGTGTATTATATACATTGTCATGTATACGTTCGCTTAGAGGATGAACTGGATAGTTGTGATTCAGTGCTGCGGATATGTGGGAGAGGTAGCTGTTGTAGTTTCCATGCACAGCATCTTGTTGCGTGTCTGTGAAGTCATCGGTCATCTGGAGTGTCATGAGTGTGATGTTGATGGCAGAACACACCGGGATTATCCGGTCGGACTGATTCAGCAGAAGCAGTGCACCAGTAGCTCCAATGAGGAGAGGGGCAGCCTTTTGCGCAATCAACAAGGGATTCTGTTGGAAATAATCAATGGAATGCTCACCCGTAACACTCACGGCCCAATCCACTACATATTGTCTGAAATAGACCCAGAACGTGGAGGAAGGATTGAATAATACCGAGTAAGATTGAAGAGCATCCATGTAATATAGATTACCCAGGGATAACTTCAATGTGGCATTCTCCGGTTGTTCATCCATCACGTCGTCCTGATTCAGAAAATATAACATGTGAATGAGACAGGCTGTACTTAATTGGTGTGCTTTCTCTGGGGGTAGTTTATCTGAGTGTTGCATCCAAAGTGGAATGATGTACCCGATGTAGCTGTGTCCCGAATCTCGTAACAGCGGATTAACCGAACGAATCTGCTCTAATGCATGTCCTGAAAAGGGTTCGGGATATTCCCGTACGAGTTGTTCCGCTGAAGCAAACACGACCTCCAGATCGGATCTAAACGGATCTAACCAATCTCTCCGCATCGTTACATATCGTCCTTCCTGCGATAAGGTGATTAAGGACTGTTCGACTAGATCATGAAGTTACACTTAGTATAGCGGAAATAAACTGAAAAAAATAGGATTTTTTGTGATCAATTGTGAGAAAAATGATGACTTTTTGTATTTTATGGCATAAAAAAGTGGATTTTAGGCTCAAACTAGGAAGGCACAGGATTTCGACATCGGAAAGGCGGCAGAAAAATGAATTTGAAATGGAAAACATGGATGGCAGCCGGATTGGCAGCCGTAGTTATAACAGCAGCAACAGGACATGTGGCATTTGCTGATTCAACCGTTCGGGCTGAGGAACATGACGATGCGTCAAAAGTTTCTTCCTCCGGCAAACCAGCAAAGCCATGCATGCAGGCAGGACACGGTCTGTTTATGATTGGTGAGACGGCAGACTTGCTTGGGATTGGACTTCGGGATCTGAAAGAACAGATGGAACTTGGCAAGACGTTGTCCCAGATTGCGAAAGAGCGTAAGGGACTTAATGAGGAGCAGTTATTGCAGAAGTTGAAGCCTACACTTGCACAGCGTCTGGATCAAGCTGTCGATGAGGGGTGCCTCACCAAGGAACAAGCAGCAGCTACGAAGGCGGACATGGATACCAAGTTGAAAAAGGTCATTAATACCCCGCTGCGTGACTTGCGGCGTGAATTTGCCCACTATGGCAAACGTTCCATGGTAGATAAAGGCGAAATTGCCCGGTTTATTGGAGTCACCCCTGCTCAACTGCACGCGCAGCTTCAGGGAGGGAAATCACTGGCTGAGATTGCTCAGGCAAAAGGCATTAGTGAAACGCAGCTGGTGGACAAGCTGAAGGAACAATTAACGGGTGATCTGAAGAGATTTGTGAATCAGAAGGGCAATGTGCATCCAGCCCCGGGTCCCCAGGAACCTGTTCCTGGACGATCAACTTCGAGTGAAGTGAAATAAAGAAGAGCGTCTCCATAAGGGGACGCTCTTCTTTATTTCAAAACGGCTCACTCGTTCCCGGGCTGCGAGTGTGGCCGGGTGACGGAGTTCGCTCAGGTGTAATTCTTTTGTCCACAGCAGCTGATGAATGGGAGGTTGAACGTGGTTTGCGCATTAACCCTACCGTGAAACGTGAGCCAGGAAGCTTGGACAGCGCCCAACTGATTGCAAGAGCCATAACAACCGTTACAAGGAACGATAGCAACGTTACAGGCAGATGCCATCCACTGAGTTGAAGCGGTCTGGTTACATAAGCGATAGCGTAAATTACCAGTGCATGAACCAGATATCCACCAAATGAATAGCGGCCAATCCAGGATAACAGGCGCTGAAACCGTGTATCTTTGCCTCGCATCAGTACAAGGAAACCATACATCATAAACATCTGAGCCATAATGATCAGGAATGTGGTTGGTTTCAGATAGGTGGAGATATTCAGATTAACAACATCCCCGGACCCACGCAGCACATCGTAACCAAGCCATATATACATCCCTATAAACAGACAGATCGTCCATGGCAGCACCTTGGTGGTCCAACTCCTCCAGCTATCCACTGACCAGGCACATACGGCACCCAGTAAAAAGTAGAACCAGTACATCACCCATGAATAGGAGCGATATTGCAGCAACGTTGACCATGGCTCAGACATGGATTCTGTCCAGCTCCCCATATTATAGTAGGACCATTTCATAAGCAGGCCGTAGAATGCAGCTGCCAAGACAATGAGTGCCACAATGACTTGCATGGGCGTGAAACGTGAGGTGTTCTGGATACGTCTCTGAATGGCTTTCGCTCCCGCCAAAAAAGGGGGAACAGAATATAGAACTGAAACACCATAATGACAAACCAGAGATGATATCCCGTCTGCGGGACAAACAGTTCACGAATCAGACTGCAAAAATCGGGTATGCCTGCACGCCAGAACGCGGGGGTGAAAATACGGACTGCGAGCCAATAGATCAGTGTCCATACGACAAACGGCATATAGATATCGCCAAATCGCTTTCGAATGAAGCGAGGATATTCCGGTTTGGTGTTACGATGATGGTAAAACAACATTACACCCGATAGAAATACAAACGTTGGCGTACCAAATCGGGTCAGATGATAAATCATGGTCAGCATAATGGAATCCGGTTGTTCAATATCAGCGCGATAGATATACTCAGCGATACTATGCTGCATGACGATTGCCAGAAAGGCAATGCCCCGCAGTTCGGTCCATTCCGCTATTCGCGGTTTTTTCACATTGTAATCCTCCTCCAGGAACCGGAGTTCATCATATAAGGGTACCCGTTAAACATTAAGGCTGCATTAAATGGAGAAAATAGGTACTAAAAAAGACGGCTATGGCCGTCTTTTTTGTTGATATATCTGATGCTTATTTTAGTTCTGTTCCTCTGATGATGGAGTCTCTGAGGACGCGGCATCTTCTTCAAACAGTTTCTGAATGTAGGACTGGAGTTTGGTTACATCAACACCCAGCACCTGAGCTGAGCCGACCAGTTCATTGGTGAGGAGTTTGTTCGGTGGAATCTGCTGCTGATCGATATCGTTCACATGGATATCGAAGCCAAGTGATGCGAGTTTTAACATCTGGGTTGGACTGAGGTCTGTCTCAATATAGGGAGCGATGGCTTCCAGGATATCCGGGATTTTGAAGAGCGACGTGGTGCTCTGCATTTTCTTGGCCAGCTCGGTCATGAAGATCCGCTGCCGTTCGGTACGGGTAAAATCCGAGGTGGCATCATGTCGGAACCGAACATATTGCAGGGCGGTTTTGCCGTCCATATGCTGCAATCCTTTTTTCAAGTCAATGTCGTACATATGTTTATCTGCTTTACTGGTGTAATACATGTCTTTCTCTACGTCGATTTCAATGCCGCCTACCGCATCAACAAGTGCCATGAAACCTGTAAAGTCTGTGTAGACATAATGCTGAATGGGAATACCGAGCAGATCACTGACGGTTTGTTTGGTCAGCTCCGCACCCCCGTAGGAAAAGGCTGCATTAAGTCTGCTTTTGCCATGCCCTGGAATGGCTACATAGGTATCTCGCAGTACGGAGAATAGATGGGCTTTCTTCGTGACCGGATCAATGGAAGCGACCATGACCGAGTCCGAGCGTCCTGCATCGTCGCCTCTTGAGTCTCCGCCAAGGAGCAAAATGTTCACCCGTTCCTGGCCCTCCCATCTGGGAATCGTTGTCGTTGGTGTGTCTGAATCGCTGTCTGTGCCGGAAGAGGACGAGTTTGAAGTCCCGGAAGCCGTGGAGATGCTATTGGCAAAATGAACAATCGAATATCCGTAATATACAACGACACCTGTAATCGCAAGTGCCAGGGTCAGGGCTGTACCCCATAACCATTTTTTAAGCATAATCTTCACCTTTCTATGATTGAACTGATATGTAACCCAAACTAGTTTAACAAAAAGAAAGCAAAATGTCCTCTTTGATTTCGTAACTTCGGTCAATGTGAGGATTGTTTGACAAATAGTTAGTGTATATTTATTATGTAAAAAATAATCTTTGTTTTGTGTAATGGGGGTATTAAAAGCCAGTTATGAATCAATCACTATTTAATTGGATTAATCAGTTTGCAGACCAAATACCGTTTCTGGACTGGTTTATGATCACATCATCCGAGTATGCGGTTTGGGTCATGATCGCACTGCTCGTTATCGTATGGTTTCTCGGCGATCCATCGAAACAGCGAATTGTTTTTTATGCCTGTGTAGCTTCCATTGTAGCTTTAGTTCTAACCAAATGGGGGATATCACCAGCAGTGGGTCATCCAAGGCCTTTTGTAGAAGGGCCAGTGCATCAACTGGTTGCCCATGTACCTGATCCTTCTTTTCCAAGTAAACATGCTTCCTTTGTATTTGCTCTAGCGGCTGCTTCATTCTTCATTGGACGTCGCTTCGGGTTATGGATGTTGTTACTCGCTGTGTTGACAGGGGTGTCTCGTGTATATGTTGGTGTGCATTATCCAGGAGATATTCTGGGAGGATTCATTCTCGGAAGTCTGCTTAGTGTGGTTCTGATTATAACCCGCAATTATACCAAGTCGATTCCCGACTTTTTCATTAACATACACCGACGTGTTTTTCGTTAGCTTCTGCACGTAATATGGAGCGAAATCGTAATAGTTTTGTTCAATAAAGAAGTCTCTTTCTCTGGTTCTGCCAAAGATGGGAGACTTCTTTTGCGTTATATTCGAAGTTAAGCGAAATTTATAGAAAATGAATTCTAACATCTACAATTCATGACGATAGGTGACGATATACTATAAATATGTATTATTTTGAGGAGTGGGACACATGGAAGACACGCGGGGGAATAAGTTGGGGATATTGAAGTTAACGATTCGAGGCAAGTTACTGACTGGTTTTTTAATTGTCGTGGCTCTGCTGGTTGTTGTAAGCGTTTATGCGTTAATACAGATCCATAATATGTCAGGTAAAGCCAATGATGTAGATCAGACTTGGATGCCGAGTGTAAGCCTCCTTGGCTTGATGAATGGCGATGTTTCGGATGTAGAGCGGTTGGCGCTGGCAATTATCGTTGAACAAGACGAAGAAGAAAATGTCAAGGTGAATGAAGCGTTAAAGTTGCTCCTCACGAAGATTGAGGATGAGCGTAAACAGTTGCTTACATACATTGAGAGCAATGATGAAGCGATGAAGCTCTACAATGATTTCAGTACGAATTATGATGCTTATGTGGAGAAAATGCCTGCATTCATAGAATTCGGTATTGCAAATAACTATGAAGAAGCAAGTAGACTGCACACTGAAGCCTATCCAATGTGGTACACAGCAAACGACTCTATCGCCAAGTTAATCACTTTAGGCAATGAAGGATCGGATGCAGCAACGAATGAGTCTGTTGTGATGGCAGAGAATACATTTAATGTGATTTTGGCAGTGACGATTTTTGCATTCTTGCTAGCTGTATTTATTGCCTTCTTCATTGCAAGCATCATTTCACGTCCAATCAAAAAAATGAATGAAGCGGCCATGGCTATTGCCAATGGTGATCTGACGGGTGAGACGATTGTACTTAAGAACAAAGACGAATTGGGAACGCTCGCGGCTTCCTTCAATACCATGAGTGGCAATTTGCGCTCCATGATTGAATCGGTATCGATGACTTCCGAACAGGTAGCCGCTTCATCGGAGGAGCTTCTTGCAAGTGCAGAGCAAAATACTCAAGCCTCGGAACAGATCTCCCAAACGGTCGAAGAACTGGCTGTAGGTACGTCTGATCAAGTTGATATTGTGAAGCGTTCTTCACAGGCGATGAATGAGATGGCTCTCGGATCAGAGCAGATTGCCGAGCTTGCTCAGAGTGTATCCGTATCTGCTGTAGATGCGGCGAATCAATCTTCCGAAGGAAATATGATTATTCAGCAAGCGGTTGAACAGATGGGTTCTGTTCGAAATTCCATTGCTTCGCTTACTGAATTGGTTACAGGGCTGGGGAACGTTCAGCAGAGATTGGAACCATTACCGAGGTAATCAACAACATTGCCCGGCAGACCAATCTGCTTGCACTGAATGCAGCCATTGAAGCCGCACGAGCAGGAGAGCATGGACGTGGTTTCGCCGTAGTTGCGGGAGAAGTGCGTAAGTTGGCTGAGGAATCTTCTACTTCTGCGCAAAGAATTACGGATCTCGTTCAATTGATTCAGAAAGATACGGATCATGCTGTTCAGGCAGTCAAAGTGAACAGCAGTGAGACAGAAGCAGGAATCGAGCTGGTTACTGCGGCAGGACAAGCGTTCGAGCAGATCTCGGATGCGGTCAACAAAGTAGCGGGTGAAATCCAGGAAGTATCTGCAGGTTCAGAAGAAATGTCGGCTAGTACAACTGAGGTTGTAGGATATGTAAGTCAAATCTCCAACATTGCTGGAGAGGCAGCGGGCGGGGTTCATAATGTATCTGCCGCAACTCAGCAGCAGTTGGCTTCGATGGAAGAGATTGCATCATCCGCAGGTTCATTATCCAAAATGGCCGAAGAACTGCAGGAGCAGATTAACAAGTTCAAAGTGTAACCAATGAGATGTTCTGACACCTAAGGTGTACAGAAACATACTGACAGGATGGTCAGAATGCCATTCGATTTATACTGTTGATGATAGCAAGGGCGAGAAGCTGTTTCTCTAACGCGTATATGTGTTAGAGAAACAGCTTTTTTGTCGCATGACGCAGAGCAGGTCACAACAATGTTATTTCAGAAGTCACCAACGCTTATATAGCTAGTGAAACAAACGGCTATAATGGTAATTAATGGTGGAACTTACACTGAAATACACCATGGGGAGGAGCGATATAAACTTGCAGTCCAGAGTAATGCATACGGAATATTGATGAAGAGGAGATGAATAGTTGAACATGAAGGGGAGCTGGTGGAGACGAGTCGCTATGATCGCGTTATCGGCAGGACTACTGGCAGGGAGTTTATCGATGGGCACAGGAATTCCTAAGGCGGATGCGGCCGTCGGAAATCAGAACTATGCTGAAGCACTGCAAAAGGCCATTTACTTCTATGAGGCACAGCGTTCGGGCCCGTTGCCAGCGAGTAATCGGGTCGAATGGCGTGGTAATTCGGGCATGCAGGATGGGGCTGATGTAGGCGTTGATCTGACCGGAGGATGGTATGATGCCGGAGATCATGTGAAGTTTGGTTTTCCGATGGCTGCTTCCGCAACGATGCTCGCCTGGTCTGTCGTGGAATACGGCGACGGATATGAACAGGCCGGACAACTGGAGGAGATCAAGGATAATATCCGATGGGCGACCGACTATTTTATGAAAGCGCATACGAAACCAAATGAATTATGGGGACAAGTGGGGGCAGGCAATACCGACCATGCCTGGTGGGGACCCGCAGAAGTCATGCAGATGAACCGTCCTTCGTTCAAGATCGATGCTTCATGCCCGGGCAGTGATCTGGCGGCAGAAACGGCTGCAGCACTGGCAGCGTCATCGATTGTATTTGCAGATGATGATCCGGCATATTCGGCAAGACTGCTCCAACATGCGAAAGAGCTGTATAACTTCGCAGATACATATCGGGGGGAATACACCGATTGTATCACTGATGCTGCAGCGTTCTATAATTCGTGGACAGGATACGAAGACGAGCTGGCATGGGGCGGAGCGTGGCTTTATTTAGCCACTAATGATAGCGCTTACTTGTCCAAAGCCATTGCAGCTACGGACCGGTGGTCTTCTAGCGGAGGCTCAGCCAATTGGCCGTATACCTGGACACAAGGTTGGGACAGTAAACATTATGGTGCCCAGATCCTGCTTGCCCGTATTACGTCCAGTTTGAACATGCCGGAGGCGACGAGATTTATTCAGTCGACTGAGCGCAATCTGGATTATTGGACGGTTGGAGTCAATGGGACACGAGTCAAGTATACGCCAGGAGGTCTGGCGTGGCTGGATCAGTGGGGCTCGCTCCGATATGCAGCGAATGCATCCTTTATTTCTTTTGTATACTCCGACTGGGTCAGTGATCCTGTGAAAAAGTCAAGATATCAGGATTTTGCTGTCTCACAGATGAATTATATTCTGGGCGATAATCCACGTCAGAGCAGTTATGTGGTCGGATATGGGCAAAATGCACCTCAACATCCGCATCATCGGACCGCTCACGGTTCATGGCTGAATAACGAAGATACACCGGCTAACCATCGCCACATTCTGTATGGTGCCATGGTCGGTGGCCCGGATGCATCGGATGGATATACCGATGATATCGGGGATTACGTGAGTAATGAGGTCGCAACCGATTACAATGCTGGTTTTACCGGCGCACTGGCAAAGATGAATTTGCTATTTGGTCAGAATCATCAGCCCCTTGCGAACTTCCCTGCACCTGAGGTGAAGGGAGATGAGTTCTTTGTGGAGGCTGCAATTAAATCATCAGGTGCCAATTATACGGAAATCAGAGCACAGCTTAATAATCGTTCCGCTTGGCCTGCCCGAATGGGAGATCAACTGTCTTTTAAGTATTTCCTGGATTTGAGTGAAGTGTATGCTGCCGGACGTACGGTATCGGACGTGCAAGTGACAACCTCCTATACAGAGGGGGCGACGGTATCCCAACCCGTTGTGGTGAATGCAGCCCAGCATATCTATGCCATTACGGCGAACTTCGGTAATACCAAGATCTATCCAGGTGGGGAAGGAAATTATCGTAAAGAAGTACAGTTCCGCATTACAGGCCCACAGGGTGCATGGAATGCAAGTAATGATCATTCGTTCCAGACGCTGACCACAGGCACTCCTGTGAAGAGTATATACCTTCCAGTCTATGATGCAGGGGTAAAGGTGTATGGACAGGAGCCTGGTGTTACACCAGTCACGGTTCCAAGCGCACCTGCTGGCGTGCAGGCTGTAGCGGGAAGTAGTCAGGTTAACCTGACTTGGGCCGCTGTATCCGGGGCTGAATCGTATACGGTGAAGCGCTCCGAGGTGAGTGGAGGACCATATAAAACTGTTGCGACAGGGGTTAATGGATTGACCTACACAAACACGGGGCTGACCAACGGGACGACTTATTATTATGTAGTGACTGCTGTGAATTCAGCAGGGGAATCATCGGGTTCTGTGCAGGTGTCGGCTACCCCACAAGCAGCTTCGACGGTGCCGGGAGCACTGACTTTAAGTGGGACAGCTGGTAATGCGCAGTCGGTCCTGACCTGGACAGCAGCCTCGGGCGCTACTACCTATAAGGTACAACGTTCGGTGGCAGGTGGGACATATGCGGATGTGGCAACCGGATTGTCCGTGTTGACTTACACCGATACAACAGCGCTGAATGGCACCACATACAATTACCGGATTACAGCTGTGAATGCGAACGGACAGACACTGTCCAATGTCCTGGCACTGACACCTTCTGCACCTCCGGTGACGACCGGTACACTCGAAGTGCAGTACCGCAGCGGAGGGTCCGGGGATTCAAGTAATGCGGTGACTCCGCAGTTCAACGTGAAGAATACCGGAACACAAGCGATTGATCTCAGTACCGTAAAGATCCGATATTATTTCACCAAGGATGGTGCGGATCAAATGACTTTCTGGTGTGATTATGCCGAGATGGGCACGGCCAATGTTGAAGGTACATTTGTCGCAGTGAATCCGGCGAAGGGTACCGCAGATACGTATCTGGAGATTAGCTTCAAGTCGGGAGCAGGCAGTTTGGCCGCTGGAGCAGAGACCGGCGTGATTCAAGCACGCTTTTCCAAAAATAACTGGAGCAATTTCGATCAAAGTAATGATTATTCCTATGATGCTTCCAAGACGGCTTTTGCCGCATGGAACAAGGTAACCGGGTATCAGGGAAACACCAAAGTGTGGGGCTTGGAGCCGTAACTAGCTCAAGATCATTGGCCGAAGAGCAGCATGGTCAGACCGTTTATATTCAATTTCCACTATTCCAGGGAGGTATATATTAATGTTGAAATCAGCTGCGAAAAAAGTTTAACAGCGATGCTGGCGGGAACCGTCATGTTGACCGGATACACCGGACTCTGGGCAGGGCCGCAAACAGCACATGCCGCAGATCAGGCCATCGAGATTCAGGCAGACAGCATTAATGAAGCCCGGTTTTTGCAATTGTATGATCAGTTGAAAGATCCGGCGAACGGATATTTTTCGCCAGAGGGTCTACCGTATCATTCCATTGAGACCCTGCTGAGTGAGGCCCCGGATTATGGTCATATGACGACGTCTGAGGCATATAGTTACTGGCTGTGGTTGGAAACCATGTATGGTCACTACACGGGAGATTGGTCCCAATTGGAAGCAGCTTGGGACAGTATGGAGAAATACATTATCCCGGTCAACGAAGGTGACGGCAAGGAAGAGCAGCCTACGATGAGCTCATACAACCCAAACAGCCCTGCTACGTATGCAGCGGAAAAACCTTTCCCAGATCAATATCCATCGCAACTTAATGGTCAATATGCAGCGGGTAAAGACCCGATTGATGTCGAACTTAAGGCGACCTATGGTGACAATCAGACCTATCTCATGCACTGGCTGGTCGATGTGGATGACTGGTATGGATATGGAAACCTGTTGAATCCATCACATACGGCTACCTATGTGAATACGTTCCAACGTGGGGAGCAGGAGTCTGTGTGGGAAGCCATTCCGCATCCATCCCAGGATGATAAATCTTTTGGTAAGACAAACGAAGGTTTCATGAGCTTGTTCACAAAGGAAAATCAGGTACCGTCAGCACAATGGCGTTACACAAACGCAACGGATGCCGATGCGCGTGCTGTACAGGTGCTGTATTGGGCAAAGGAGATGGGATACAACAATCCGGAATATCTGGATAAAGCGAAGAAGATGGGGACTATCTACGCTATGGTATGTATGATAAATACTTCCAGAAAATTGGAAGTGCAAAGAACGGTACACCGACTCCGGGTACAGGCAAGGATTCCAACATGTATCTCATGGCTTGGTATACGTCTTGGGGCGGTGGCCTGGGTCAAGGTGGGGATTGGGCTTGGCGCATTGGAGCGAGCCATACCCATCAGGCTTATCAAAACCCGGTTGCAGCGTATGCTTTGTCTGATCCGGCTGGCGGCTTGATTCCGAAATCAGCAACAGCGAAGGCAGATTGGAATGCTACGCTGAAACGTCAGTTGGAATTCTACACTTGGCTACAATCCCATGAAGGAGCTATCGGCGGGGAGCAACGAACAGTCTGGATGGTTCATACAAAGCCTATCCGGCAGGCGTAAGTACATTCTATGACATGGCTTATCAGGAGGCACCTGTATATCGTGATCCGGATTCCAACACCTGGTTTGGATTCCAGGCATGGCCGCTGGAGCGTGTAGCCGAGATGTACTATATTCTTGCGGAGAGCGGTGATTTGACCTCTGAGAACTTCCAGATGGCCAAAAAGTAATCACGAAGTGGATCGACTGGAGTAAGGATTATGTATTTGTAGGTGAGCGTCCGGTGACGGATGCGCAAGGCTATTATCTGAATGCGGCTGGACAGCGCATTTTGGGTGGAACTAATGTTCAGGTAGCGACAACGCCGGCTCCCGGAGAGTTCTGGATTCCGGGTGGTCAGGAATGGCAGGGTCAACCGGACAAGTGGAACGGATTCAGTTCGTTTACGGAAAATCCGAACTTCCGTGTAACGACCAAAGATCCAGTGCAGGACACAGGAGTTCTGGGAAGTTACGTTAAAGCTCTGACTTTCTTCGCAGCGGGAACACAGGCAGAGAACGGCACACTTAACGCGGAAGGCCAAGAAGCCAAGGATTTGGCCGAGGCTCTGCTGGATACAGCTTGGGATTACAATGATGGTGTGGGTATTGTTACGGAAGAAGAGCGTAAAGACTACTTCCGCTTCTTTGCCAAAGAGATCTATATCCCGGCGAACTGGTCTGGAACCTTTGGTCAAGGCAACACGATTCCTGGTACAGCAGGTGTACCTTCCGATCCGGCAAAAGGCGGCAATGGCGTATACATTGGATACTCCGATCTGCGTCCGGCCATCAAGCAAGATCCGGCATGGGCTTACTTGGATAACCTGTACAAAACGTCGTATAATCCGACCACGAAGCAGTGGGAAAACGGTGCACCTACCTTTACGTATCACCGGTTCTGGTCACAAGTGGATATGGCTACAGCGTACGGCGAGTATGATCGTCTCCTCGGAGATTCCGATAGTCCGGAAGTGGAAGTACCCGCTGCTCCTGCTGGCGTAACAGCAACTGGAGGAAGTGAGCAAGTGGTTCTGAATTGGAACGCAGCCGCTGGTGCAGCCTCGTATACCGTGAAACGTGCAGAGGTGAATGGTGGTCCTTATACGTCTGTAGCAACAGGGGTCACAGGATCAACATTCACGGATACAGGCTTGACCAACGGCACAACGTATTATTATGTGGTCACTGCGGTGAATGCCGTAGGGGAGTCTGCACCGTCGACACAGGCATCTGCAACACCACTCGCAGGTACCGTTGTGCCAGGCGTATTCAACCTTACTGGAACGGCTGGCGATGCCCAGGCAGTACTGACATGGACTGCATCAACTGGAGCATCAAGTTATAAGGTACAACGTTCGGTAGGCAGCGGGGCATATGCTGATCTGGCAACAGGTTTGACTGCACTGACGTATACCGATGCTACAGCGGTGAATGGTACAGCTTATAATTATAGAGTCGTAGCCATTAATACGAGTGGTCAGACGAATTCAAATGTATTGGTGTTGACTCCATTAGCACCTCCAGTCACAACGGGAACGCTTGAAGTACAATACCGTAATGGTAGTTCAGGAACTTCGGTCAATGCGATTACTCCACAATTTAATGTGAAGAATACAGGTACAACTGCGGTGGACTTGAGCAAAGTGAAGGTCCGGTATTATTTCACGAAGGATAGTGCCGCTGATCTGAGTTTCTGGTGTGATTATGCACAGATTGGCAGTGGTAACGTGGAAGGGCATTTTGTTTCGATAGATCCGGCCAAGGGCACGGCAGATACGTATCTGGAGATTGAATTCAAATCGGGTGCCGGCAGTTTGGCCGCTGGTGCCGAGACCGGAATCATCCAGGGACGTTTCTCGAAAAACAACTGGACGAATTTTGATCAAACCAATGATTATTCCTTTGATTCCACCCAAACGGCCTTCAGTGCCTGGACAAAAGTGACAGCTTATCAGGATGGCGCCAAGGTATGGGGAATTGAACCTTAAATGAGTTGATCGACCAATTGTAGAGTGATGTTACTCATCATATAGGTTAAGCCGGGGAGAAATCCCTGGCTTTTCTTTTTATGGAAAAGCAAAAATGGAATACGAAATAATCAACGGACACTGCTGATAAATCGATCCGTATTGAGGCTGGAGGCAAAAATGTGAATTCGGGGAACGGTAATCGGCAAATGAATCATAGTAATGTTTACCATATTTGCGATTTTAAACATTAAAATATAGGTCATATGGCATATGCCCTGAATGAGAAACGACCTAGCTCTTGTATCGCGGAAAAATCAAGCACATCAAATAGTTACAATAATTTAACCTTTCAAAAAGAAGGGATCAGCAGTGAATTTTTCCAGCAGATTATGGACAAACCCTGATACTTAGTACTCAAGTTCGCCTGCATCAATACAGGACTTTTGACTGATGAACGTTATGGATAGCCCGTTTACAATGGGGCAAGCCCGGGAGAACCAAGCCAGGTTAAAATTCTGTAACATCAGGGGGAACTCGACATCATGAACTGGAAGAAAACGATTATTACGGCAAGTGTCACAGCAACGATGCTGATGGGAAGTCTGACGACAGGAGCACTAACGGCACAGGTATCGGCAGCTGCTGTTAACAATTCACAAGTAAAAGTAATTTGGGGCGTAAACCTACGCACAACACCTTCTTCTTCTGCGAAGATTGTTCGCTTGGTCGCTAAAGGGGAAACGGTAACGGTGCTTCAGCAATCCGGTTCGGATTGGTATAAGATTAAGGATTCTGCTAACCGGACAGGCTACATATCTTCTTCATCCAAATACACACAAGCGATTAGTGGCGGCACAAGCGGATCGAGTTCGAATAGTGGTACATCGGTGACTGGCAATGCATCTGTAGAAAAAGTGATTGCAGCGGGAATGAAATATTTGGGAACTCCTTATGAGTTCGGAGCCAGTCGTAACAGCACAGCTACTTTTGACTGTTCCAGCTTTGTACGCCAGGCCTTCATTGATGCACTTGGCATCAAGCTTCCAGCGGATTCCCGCAAACAGGGAGCCTATGTAAAAGCCAAGGGTACAGTTCAGACGAACTGGAAAAACCTGAAACGCGGAGATCTGATGTATTTCATGTCGTATAAAGGCAGCTCTGCATCATCGTATTCGGGCGTGAATAAATCTAGCGCAACCATTACGCACACAGGGATTTACCTTGGCGACGGCAAGGTATTACACACCTATTCCAACGCTGGCGGTGGTGTAACAACTAGTGATATCTCCGGCAAACACTGGGAGTATCGCTTCCTGTTTGGTGGCAGTGCGCTGTAGGTTAGAACAAGAACCTTACTGGATATTCCGCACATGTTCATATGCATATAAAACACCTTCCATTCTGCCTTTGACAGGCGAGTGGGAGGTGTTTTTGTGTTATTTATTATTTTGAAGAACTCAATCGTGATAGTACAGTCGGAACAGGATATCCTGATTGTAGTTGCCGAATCCCTCACCATATAAGGTAAGCCCGCCTACATGCTGAGCATCTTCTTCCACCGAAAGACGAAGGGTCCACTGGTTGCGTTCAACCGGGATATCTGCGAGTGTAATGTCGGATAGATGTTGTCCATCAATAAACGTACCCTCATTGGTAATTCGCAGTACCTTGAGCATGCCGTACTGATTGACACTGTCACTCCACCATTCCGGGGTGAACATGCCACGTCCGTTGCCTGAATCTCCAGGGCTTGTCCATTCCCTAATCGTATGCCATTCAGCATGAATGTAATATCCGAGGGCCAATTCGGATTAACCGAAGGTGCTTCTGACCCGATCTCGAGGGCCAATTCAATGGCATTGATCTGCTGTCCGGATAAGATATAGTTTGGAATTTTGTACTCCACAAACCCACGGCCAAACCATAAAATATGGGCATGCATCCGCTCAGGGTCGAGAAAATAACGAGGGTCATCATACTGTCCGATAACATGATTGGACGTAGCCAGACCACATGTCGGATAGACGTCAAAGTGGGTGTAGTGTCCCACAGGGACGGAAACCTCGTGCAGCTTGCGGGCTGTACCACTTTCCTGCGGCATGGAGATGCCAATCCAGTCTACAGCAAGGCTGTTCATTTTATGTGTGCCGCCGTCTTTGCGTATCATTTTGGACTGAATAATGCCCACATCTTGAAGTTTGCGGACATGCATGGTCACGATGGCACTACTCAGACCCAGTGAAGCAGCAAGATCCTTCACATTCATCGGAGTCTCTGCAACAAGGCGGATGATCTGTAGACGGACTTCACTGGCAAGTGCTTCATATAGGGGAGCCATTCGGCATCGGTATTTGCTCTGATCACAGTTGTTCCTCCATTTTATCTGTATAGAATTAAGTTAAACATAAATTCAGTAAAAAGAATAACATTTTGCAAAATTCAGGTTGAAATTAAGGCTATAATCGATTTTAATATAAATATGAACGTTGATCCATAGAATATCAATTAATTTTTATATTAATCTTAAGGAGTTGAAATTCATTATGGAAAAAGCAAAAATGACGGTAGATAAAGATTTTACTATTGGTGTAGTGGATAAGCGCTTGTACGGATCATTTATTGAGCATCTGGGACGTGCCGTCTATGGCGGGATTTACGAGCCGGGGCATCCATCAGCGAACGAACAGGGTTTCCGCACGGATGTGCTGGAGATGGTCAAGGAGTTAAATGTACCGATTGTACGTTATCCTGGAGGTAATTTTGTATCCGGTTACAATTGGGAAGATTCGGTTGGACCTGTGTCAGAACGCAAACGCAGACTGGAACTGGCCTGGAGAACGATTGAGAACAATGAATTTGGCTTCAACGAATTCGTGGACTGGGCGAAACAGGCTAATTCTGAAGTCATGATGGCCGTTAATCTGGGAACACGGGGCGCCGATGCAGCACGAAATATTGTAGAGTACAGCAACCATCCGGAAGGTTCGTATTATAGTGATCTTCGCATCAAGCATGGATACAAGCAGCCACATGCGATCAAAACATGGTGTCTGGGCAACGAGATGGATGGCCCTTGGCAAATCGGTCACAAAACGGCAGAAGAGTATGGACGTGCAGCCGTTGAAGCGGCAAAAGTCATGAAGTGGACGGACCCAACGATTGAACTGGTAGCCTGTGGAAGTTCAAACCTGAATATGCCATCATTCCCGGAATGGGAAGCAACGGTGCTGGATCATACGTATGATCACGTGGAGTATCTGTCCTTGCATCAATACTACGGCAATCAAGAGCAAGATACGCCAACGTTCCTGGCACGCTCGCTTGAAATGGATCGTTTTATCGATACCGTGAAGGCAACTTGTGATTATATCAAAGCGAAGAAACGCAGCAAAAAGACGATGTATCTGTCCTTTGATGAGTGGAATGTATGGTATCACTCCAATGAAAATGATTCGAAGATGGACCCATGGCAGATTGCTCCGCCACAGCTTGAGGATATCTACAATCATGAGGATGCACTGCTTGTTGGATGTATGTTGATCAGTATGCTCAAACATGCGGATCGGGTTAAAATGGCATGTCTGGCACAACTCGTTAACGTAATTGCGCCGATCATGACAGATACGGGTGGTGGTTCATGGAGACAGACAATCTTCTATCCATTCATGCATACGTCCCTCTTCGGGCGTGGAACAGCATTGGTGCCATTGATCCAGTCTCCAAAATACGATACAAAACAAATCACAGATGTTCCTTATCTGGAAGCTATTGCGGTTCATAACGAAGAGCAGGGTGAAGTGACTGTATTCGCAGTCAACCGTCATCTGGAAGAATCCCTTCCGCTCGAAGTGGATCTGCGCAGCTTCGGGAAGTGTACCGTGATCGAGCATATCGTGCTGGAGAGTGATGATCTCAAAGCATCTAATACGGCAGCACAACCGAATCGTGTTGTTCCTCATAATCGCGGGGGTGCAGTTGTATCTGATACCCTGATTACGGCGAGCTTGGCGAAAGCATCATGGAACGTAATCCGTTTGAAAGTTCAGTAGGGGATTAGCATAAAGGGATGGGACACGTGAGAGAGCAATGGCAGGCATGATGCCCGAGAAGGAATTCAGCGGCTCAGAGGATCAGCGTGTTCCTTGAAGCCAAAAAAAGCTGGGTGCGAGTTAATCGCATCCAGCTTTTTTCGTTATATTTTATAGGAAAAGGTAAGGAGTGGGGGACATGAGTGATGATGTGGCAGACAAGGTAGCATATAAGTTAGGTAATGGGTGTGTTGAAAATGAAGTGCACAGTCCTGTCATACGCGCTAACGAACCTAGGACACCTTATTGTGCCGATTATCGATATATTAGAAATTTAACGAATCGGAGACACGTTATCCTGGCAAAAAGATGGATAAATCTCGGGAAAAGCAAGCCCAGAGCGGAAATAACGTGTCTAGGATGCGTTAGAATATTAGAGTATCCAAAAACAGACTAATAGCGTGTGCTGAGTTCGTTACAATCCACCCACCTGTGTGAAAAGGTTATTTCTCTTCAGCTTTGATTCAGCGTAGCTTCCGCTTCAAAACTCAAAACTTTCGCCGTCACGTGGAATGAGCACCTGTCCATCCAACTGCTCGGATGCCAGATAAGTCGCAAGATCCGTGCGAGACATCACACAATGGTTAATCGCATCCATGTGCACAGCGATGACATGAGAAGATGGCGCATGGCGCTTCACGGCGACAACGTCTGGCCCGTCCATTGTAATGGGATCACCCTCGACGAAGCGCGCACCTCCGGCATTCACGACAATAACTTCAGGTGTATATTGGCGGATGGCCTCAGCCGGTTCTTCACACCAGATGGTATCCCCCGCAATATAGGTGACAGGTTCTCCATCTGCTTCAAGTACGAAGCCGGACACCTTGCCCATACGTTCGCCGATTTCACCTGTGCCATGATGCCCGGATGTACGGGCGAATCGGACAGAGTGATGCTCATGTTTTTCATCTACAGCTGTTACATTCGTGAATCCAGCCTCCAGAAATACGTTCTCGTCTCCAGGCTGGCAGATCAAGGGAATGTCTTTGCCAAGTTGTTTCGCCGCTGCTTCATCCCAGTGATCCAGATGGGTGTGTGTCACAATCAACAGATCCGGATTCAGATAATCCGTTTCGGTTTCGGGCAAGCTCACTCTTGGATTACGTAACTCATTGGGTGTGTTCGGGAGTGCAGGCATGACTTCGGCGTCCATCAACATCGGATCAACGAGAATGTTCAGCCTTCCGTATTCCAGCCACAGTGTAGCATTGCGAATCAATTGAATTTTCATTATATTTGCACTCCTTCGAGTTGTTTAATAGTATTACCCTATATGGTATACAACCCGTTTAACGGCGTACATAACATGATGAATGGAATTAGGCCACGCTAATTTCACCGTGAAAGGATTGCTGAAGTAAGATGAATGAAATGGTAGATGACACAGATATACGTATTTTGCAGATTCTGATTCAAGATGCCAAACGTTCTCACAAAGAGATCGGTGAAGAGGTTCATCTTACGGGACAGGCAGTTGGTGCAAGAGTCCGCAAGCTGCAAGATCTGGGCGTGATTGAAGGGTATACGGTAAAATGGAACCCGGAACGCCTGGGCCTCGGCCTACAGGCATTTGTCACGGTTTTCTTGAACTCCGGCGACAGACATGCCCCTTTCGTACATTCATTGCTGATCGTAAGGATATCTTTGAAGTCCATCGCGTCAGCGGAGAAGGCTGTTATCTGATGAGAGTGCAGACTGGCACCACAGAGCAGCTTGGCCAACTGCTTGAAGCATTGCTACCTTACGGCAATTACAGAGTCAGTCTGTCCATAGGTGTTGAGAAATCACAGTGATATGTGGGGAACTTGCCCTCATCCATCCCGGTACTCAACAATCCTGCTTCTGTTGCTGCAAAGTCTCCTGAAGCAAGGTCACCGCCTGGTTCAACTCTTTTTGCTCAGCAGATGATCTGTCTGAATATGAGAGCGTGTGCCGTCCTTTAAGTACAGGACAAACATGGGAGAAGCAGACAGGAGCCACTTGCTGCGGGCAGGTGAAGCGAGTTCAACTTTGCGAATTTGGCTCCAAGCAATCTTCCGTTTGCCTGTGCTCAACGCATCCTCATCCCAGGATAACAATACGGCAGGGGTTCTGGTTAGTCGTGAGACAAACATGAAGAATAGCGGTCCGATCAACCACATACCCAGCACGGCAGCGATGGAATAGTATATGGTCTCCAGTCTTTCCGCTTGTCCGTCCACGATGATCCATAATAAGCTCACGCACAAGAGAAGGAACAGGAAGCATAAACTTCCTTTCCACAAAGCTGTGCTGCGTCGGTAACGAATCTGCTGATGGTCACGCTTGGGTATTTCATGTTGTTGCATAGATGTTCCTCCTAATTAACAATGCTGATCGATATGCCAAACGTGCCGCCTGCATAAGCAGAGCGGCATGTTCAACGTTCTGTATTTACTATAACTCAGGTTCATTACCCTGATATAGCTGAATTTTTACCTGCATCACGCGCATGGGTGTACAAGTCTGCATATACACCTTTGGCTGCGATTAGTTCCTGGTGCGGTCCTTCCTCCACAATCTCACCATTCTCCATCACCAGAATTCGATCAGCATGCATCACTGTGGACAGGCGATGAGCAATGACAATGGTGGTGCGTCCTTGGGATACCGATTCCAGCGCCTGCTGCACAAGCTGTTCCGTGTGTGAGTCCAGATTGGCGGTTGCCTCATCCAGGATGAGCACTCGGGGTTGGAACACCACAATCCGGGCAAATGAAATCAATTGCCGCTCCCCGGCGGACAGTCCGCTTCCGCGTTCGGATAGATGCGTATCATATCCTTGTGGTAAACGTGAAATCATCGTATGTGCCCCGACAAACCGGCAGGCCTCAATCGCCTGCTCTCGCGTAATATCCTCACGAAACATCCTCACATTATCAATAATGGAACCGGAGAACAGGAAGGGTTCCTGTTGAATCAGACCCACGATACGATGAAGCTTAGCCTGCGGCAGATGCCGAATATCGGTACCATCAATCTCGATACTGCCCTTGTTTACATCATAGAAGCGATTGAGCAGGGAGATCAGTGTACTTTTGCCAGCGCCTGTTGTTCCTACGATACCTACCATTTCACCCGGATAGAGGTGCAGGTTCATCTGTTGGATCAAGGGCCGGTCTGCCCGATAACCAAAAGACACATCATTAAAATCAATCTGGCCCATCACATTTTGTGGTTCAAGCGAGGAGGCCATTCCGGGTTTGGGATCAGCAACTTCAGGCCGTGTATTCAGAATGTTCCAGATGCGATCCATCGATACGGTCGTGGACTGGAATGTATTCCACTGCATCGTAATCTGGTTAATTGGTTGAAAGAATTGGCGAATATAGCTGATAAACGCATACAGTACTCCGACTTGCAGGGATTCACCAAGAACGGCGCGACCTCCAAGCCAGACCATCATGACCAGTGCCGCATTGCCAAGGATATCAAACGTCCGGTTGAATATGACATTGGAGCGGGCTTGAGCAATGTTGGCTTTCAGATGGAGCGCATTCTGTTCCGAGAAACGTTTCTTCTGTTCTTCCTCCTGGTGAAAAGCCTGAATCAGGAACATGCCGGACAAGTTCTCCGCCGTAAATGCGATCAAACGGGAAAGCCGGGTACGGGCATTTTGATAAGCTTTCCGCAGTCGACTACGGAATAATACCGCAACCACCGCAATGACAGGCAGAACGATCAGGGAGTATGTCGCCAGCACAGGATCAAGTTGGAACATAAAGACGATAATGAGCACCAGCATCATACCATCCCGAATCAGACTGAGCAGTACTTGAGTGAAAAAGCTACTGATGGTTTCCGTATCACTGGATACGTTTGTAACCAGACTGCCGATATGAAAACGGTCAAAGAAGGACATGGACATCTTGGAGATATGCTTGAACAGGTCCTTTCTGATCCGGGATACAATGTTCTGTCCTACGTGCTGCAACAGATTATTCTGGATATAGGTAAAAATAAAACTGATGACAGCCAGCCCAAGAAAGATGGCTGCGAGCTGAACGAGAAAGCCCACACTGGTCTGGCCCACGGCCAGATGATCATCGATGGCGATCTTCACCAGATAGGGTTGTAACAAATCTGCCGATATGCCAAGCAGTGAACAGAAGAAGATACCGGCAAAAGCCCATTTATGCGGTTTGGCGTATGCCATCATCGCTTTAAACGAAGTTCGTTTACTCTGATCGGCCTCTGCATCTGGGTGAAGTTCAGGGTTAGCGTTAGACATGATGTAATCCCTCCTCCTGCAAACGGTAGGTGGCCGCATATAACCCCTTGGCAACCATCAGCTGAGCATGTGTTCCCTGTTCAGCGACTCGTCCTTCATCTAGCACGATAATATCGTCCGCATGACGGACCGCGCTGATGCGATGAGAGATAATCAATGTGGTTTTGCCCTTGCCGATTTCGCGCAAACTACGCAGAATACCACTCTCGGTGACAGCATCAACCGCGCTCATACTGTCATCCAGAATAAGTAACTGTGCTTGTTTGATCAGTCCTCTTGCAAGGCTGGTTCGCTGACGCTGTCCACCAGACAAGGTGAGTCCACGTTCGCCAAGCAGTGTATCGAAGCGATCGGGAAAACGGACAATATTGTCATAGATCATGGCTTGCCGTGCACTATGTTCCACTGTATCCAGCGATACTTCCCGGTCGCTAAATGCGATGTTATCCCGGATGGTGGTACTAAACAGGAATCCATCCTGAGGGACATAGGCGATGCGCGACCTTAGACTTTCCAGCGACAGCTGACGAATATCGGTACCATTGATGCGAATTGTTCCTTCAGGTGGTTCATATGTACGCAGCAATAGCTTAACGAGGGTACTTTTACCTGAGCCGGTCTTGCCTACAATACCGACCGTTCGCCCGGCACGGATATTGAGTTGAATGTTTTTGAGAGCAGGAGATGAACTGCCAGGATAGGAGAAGGTTAGATTCTCCATGGTGATATCTTGTACGGTTTGGAGCGCTGTGGCTTCAGGAAGTTCACGTACATCCGCTACTTCGCTGAGCAGGTCATTCACCCGCTCCAGTGATGCGCCTGAGCGCTGAACGGTATTAATAACATTGCCGATCTGTTGAAGCGGTCCCATGATAATGCGCAGATATAAGGTTAAGGCGACAAAACTCCCGAGTGTAATAGAATTCTGCATGGTCATAATACCTCCAACAAGCAGAGAAACGACCAATGAGATGGCTCCCAGCAGTGGTAGCAAGGCTTGAAACAAGGAAGACAGACGAACCAGTCGAAGCTGCTTGCTCTTGATTGCATCGACGGTAGTTCCAAAGCGTGCACGAGCACTGTCTTCGATGGCAAACGTCTTGGTTACGCGAATGCCACCCAGTTGCTCTTCCGCCGATTCCGTCATGGTAGCAAGAGCTTCCTGCACGTCGCGAGAGCGCTTGCGAATCCGCGGACCAAAAACACGACCAGAAATGGAATCGCCAGCAAAGGGACAACACTGATTAGAATGAGCGTCAACGGAATCCCGCTAAGCAGCATCAAGACAATGCAGGACAACAGCAGGAAGGTGGCATTGGTCATGAGTGTCACACCATTGGAGATCGCTTCACGAACGGAAGTAACGTCATTCATGACATAACTGAGCAGCTTTCCGTTCCCCTGTTTGGAGAAATAATGTTCGCTAAGTTCGGAAAACTTACTGAATATACGCTCACGCGTCATGAATTCGAAGCGTCGACCGAGCTTCATAATCATGAATTGCCCGGTACCGAACAGCAGATTATACCCGATGGCAATAGCCAAAAGGGACAGGCTGTACCTTACGACCGTCTGCATCTGAAGCGTGTTCTGCATCAACTGATCCGTGAAACTGCCGAGTATGCGGGGCAAGGATGCTTGCCCGACATTGGAGGCAATAATCAGAAGAACAGCAACCAGATAAACAGGCCAGTTCGACACAACATAACCGCGAAGTAATCCTTTCTTGGACATAAGCGTTGTTCTCCTTTTGTTATAGGTGAAGTCAGTTCAGCAGGTGGAGTCAAGAAAAGGGCCGACACCTGTTATTAGCGCGTCGTGCCCTCTTACTGTATGCGATCTAGTTCGTTGTTTATCCGTCATCCGATAGATTTCTCTATTCTTATTTTTGCGCTAATCCGAATGGATGTCAACGAAGCCAGTTAGCAAAAAGCAGGTGATCGGATTAGCGGCGTCGGAAAGGAGCTCTATGCAGTGTTCCCGTGTTGTATTCACCAGATGTCGAAATTACTGAAACATTTTTCATGGGTATGCCGTCTGTAGGAATGAAGAGGTAAAAAATAGGCTTTACTAATCATATGGAGGTGCCAGGAAATGAAACATAAAAAAGGTTTGGCTGCAACACTTGCGCTCTGCGTTTCTTTGACAGCAGGAGGTGCATCGGTATTTGCTTTCACAGATGTGAAGGATGAAGGTCAGAAGTCGATTGTGGATTCATTGAAATCAAAAGGCATTGTTAGCGGAGTAACAGCGGATCTGTTCCGTCCAGATCTCGCATTGTCCGAGCCACAGGGTGTTCAACTTATTGTAAATGCATTTGGTCTGAAAAATGCATATGCTGCGTCTTCCGCTCAAGATAAAATTAGTCCAGACACATGGTATGCTGACGCTGTTCAAGCGGCTACGCAAAACGGATTGTCCATTCCGGTAGAATTGAATCCCCAAGGCAAGATGACACGTGAGCAATTTGTTATTTTGCTGCATGAAGGCATTAACACAACCGGGAATTATCCGGTTATTATGAAGTATAATCTTGTTAAGGACGAAAATAAAATCGGTAAGGACGCCATATCTGCAGTCCAGAACTTGCTGAACATGAACATCATTGAACTGGATAAGGACGGTAACTTCCGTCCAGATCAGTCGCTTACCCGTATGGAGGCTGCAAGCATGATCTTCAATGCACTCGAATTTGTGGATAAACACGGCAATGGCGGCTCAGCAGAGCCAGCTCCAACCAATCCAGGTGAAGGCCAACAAGCGATCGTACCTGAAGTGACAACAACGAAGGTTGATGACAAAACAACCAAAGTTAAACTCACTGCTGAAATGCCACACCCTGGTTATGGATTGAAGATTGATGATGTGAAATTGGAGAAGGATGGACGCGCGATCGTGCTCTATTCCATTATTCAACCTGATCCAGACATGATGTATCCGATGGTTATCACAAATGTGACTGCAGAAACGGATATTCCAACAGGGTATACAGCAGAAGCTCAACCTTCTGGTAAGTAAATTCACTGCAACCCCTATGAACTGAACATGGTTAAAACGGATGTGTATCTTCAAAACCACTCTCCATACATGTATGGAGAGTGGTTTTTTTATTTGAGTTGAAACTGTACATAGGTTTATATGATCATTTATATTACATGTAGTGTGATTAATTATGTCATTTTTTATGAATGAAATTGGATATCTGCTTAGGTTGTAAAGCCAGTTCGTGTTAGCGGAATGGCTTTTTTTAAATGGTCTTTTCCGAAATATCTACTGTTTTCAGATTCCACACCTTGTGCAAAATCTACATATATGACTTCATATTTCCAGTGTTTATAAGCGTTTATGTATCCTGAAGGCAAAGATAAAAACAACATATATACGAAAGAGGGAGGGGAAATATAGAATAAAGGCAAGCCATTACAGGTTTGTAATGTGCAAAAGATATATGGCAGATAATATTACATTAAAGTATGATGCTTGTAGACATCAACACCGTGTCCAATGCGTATATGTGGGTTTTGACTTTAAGGTCTGTTTTCTAACCTAAGTTTGGATCAGACATCTTTCAAGTTCATGTGATGAAACTCTCAATGACAACTACAGGAGGGAAATAGGTCAAATTCTACATGTTTTACAACCCCGAAATGACAATGACAAGCTGGCAACAAAAGTGTAAACCCCTGTTGTAACAGTATATTCCGTGATTTTAGAAGTGAAGATTGAAATGGCATATTTACGGATTAGGCAATGAACCATAAACTCGGTATGTAAGCGTTACCAAAAAAGGAGGAAACAACTGATGCAACCAGATGGGAAGTCCGCCTTATCGCAAAACTTATCGGTATACACCAATCCGAGCAGTAAGAAAAATAAATTATGGAGAAGGACGATTCGGAACTGGGAGTTGTATCTGTTTATTGCGCCAGCCTTTTTATACTTTCTGATATTCCATTATGGTCCGATGTACGGCATACAAATTGCATTTAAAAACTTTATCCCAACGCTTGGTGTCACAGGAAGCCCATGGGTCGGATTCGATCATTTCATCCGTTTCTTCAATTCGTATTATTTCTGGGATTTACTATGGAATACCCTTAGCATCAGCTTGTATGAGCTGGCTATAGGTTTTCCACTGCCGATTATTCTGGCGTTAGCGTTCAATGAAGTGAAGGATTCCTTCTTCAAGCGTACTGTGCAGACCGTCACGTATGCACCACATTTCATTTCGGTCGTGGTGATGTCGGGGATGATCATTACCTTTTTATCACCCTCGTCAGGCATGATTGTCAATTTGGTACAGGCCCTTGGATTTCAGTCACCTCAATTCCTGACGGACCCTGCGTGGTTCAAGACAGTGTATGTACTTTCAGGAGTCTGGCAAAGTGCAGGCTGGGGCACCATTATATACCTTGCCGCTCTATCGGGTGTGGACCCGCAACTGCATGAAGCGGCTGTGGTGGATGGTGCGAGCCGGTTTAAACGGATTTTACATATTAACATACCAGCGATTATTCCTACGATCACCATCTTGTTAATTCTCAATATGGGCAGTATTCTGGGCGTCGGATTCGAGAAAATCCTGCTGCTTCAAAATCCGCTGAACATGGGCTCGTCTGATGTCATCTCAACATTTGTCTATCGGTCCGGTCTGGTCGATGCGCAGTACAGTTTCTCTACGGCGGTGGGATTATTCAACTCCGTAGTTAATGCGATTCTACTTATTACCGTAAATCAGATTGCACGCCGCACCAGTGAAAACAGCCTGTGGTAAAAGGAGGGAATACACATGTCATCCGCTGTGAAAGAAAGCAGAAGTGATAAATTGTTCTTATTGTGCAATTACATCTATCTGACGGTAGCGCTCGTCATTGTGCTGTATCCACTGTTATACATCATCAGTGCTTCAATCAGTGATCCCAAATATGTAGCCTCCGGTGAGATGTGGCTGCTTCCAAAAGGGATTACGTTTGAAGGTTACGCCCGGGTGTTTGAGAACACCAACATCTGGATTGGGTACAAAAATACGATTATCTATACCGTTGTAGGCACCATCGTTAACCTGATTGTTACACTACCGGCAGCCTATGCGCTCAGCCGCTCGGACTTTGTGGGACGTGGATTCTTCATGGCGATGTTTATGGTAACGATGTTCTTTGGCGGAGGGCTTGTCCCAAGTTACCTGCTGGTCAAGGATCTTGGTATGGTGAACAGCATGTGGGCACTTATTCTGCCCGGGGCTGCATCCATCTGGAATATTATCGTATGCCGGACGTTCTTCCAATCAACCATTCCCAAGGAGTTACAGGAAGCGGCGCATATTGATGGGTGTACCAACACCCGGTTGTTCATCAAGATTGTGCTCCCGCTTTCCATGCCAATCATTGCAGTGATGGCGCTCTTCTATGGAGTCGGACACTGGAACAGCTATTTTAGTGCCATGATCTATCTGAATGATTCTTCCAAGTACCCACTGCAGCTCTTTCTGCGCCAGATTCTGGTGCTTCAGGAAATGGCGGCACAGGGGGAGGCGCTATCGATACGTCTTCAGCAACGGCGATGAATACCAAAGCGGAGATTGCTGCACTGGTCAAATATGCTGTCATTATTGTTGCCACCCTACCGGTCATTGCGGTGTATCCATTCCTCCAGCGTTACTTTGTACAGGGTGTTATGATCGGTTCCGTTAAGGGATGATCTTAATCCATATACCACATTAAACAAGGGGAGTTGTTGTTATGAAAAAGCTTCGCAAGGCTTCATCCATTACACTCTGTCTCACCTTATTCGCAACATTGCTTGCAGCTTGTGGTTCAACCAATGAAGACGGAAGCACGACCTCCAAAGTAGAGGGGGTCAAAAAGGAAGGTTTCCCCATTGTAGACAAAACGCTAACGTTGAAGGTTATGTCCCAGGATGCGGGCGTAGCCGACTGGAGCACGATGCCTGTGCTGCAAGAAATGGAGAAACTGTCGGGCATCAAGCTGGAATACCAGCTCTCACCGATCGATAGCTTTGAAACGAAAAAAATCTGGTTTTCGCGAGTGGGGACTTACCGGATATGTTCTATGCTGCGGACCTCAAGCCTGCCGAGCAGGTGACTTATGGCAGCCAGGGCATCCTGATCCCGTTGGAAAAATACATTGACGAAGGTTACGCCCCAAATATCAAAAAGATACTCGATGAGAACCCGGATGTCCGCAAATCATTTACAACACCTGATGGGCATATGTATGCACTCCCATTCATTGATAAAGCGGCCGTATGGTATAGAGGCCCAATGTGGTACAACGGGGAATTCTTGAAGGCACTTAACGTAGAAGAGCCCAAGACTACGGAAGAATTGTATACGTATCTCAAGCGTGTAAAAGAAGAAGATCCTAATGGCAATGGCCAGCAAGATGAAATTCCGCTTACTTCTGTGAAACTGGATGATCTTCGCATGTTTTTCTTCGGCTTCTGGGGAATGTACAACGAAGGCATCTATTCCGATAAGGACGGTAAAGTTCACTATCCTTATCAAGAAGAAGGTTACAAAGGTTATCTTACATTCATGAACCGCTTGTGGAAGGAAGACTTGCTGGATCATGAGACCTTCTCTCAAACAGGTGATCAGAAAAAAGCAAAAGGTGAAAGCAACAAACTTGCACTGTTTAACGATTACCATCCATACTTCACGCTTGGTGGTGAACCTAGCACGGATCATCCGCTGATGACACCCGTGAAGAGCGATGTGGCAGACTCTCCGGTATACGGCAAACATCCGGGCATGTCGGCTCGCGGTACCTTTGCTATTACAAGCAGCAACCCGTCACCCGAGGCGACAATGCGATGGATCGATTACTTATACAGCGATGAAGGTGCGACACTGTTCAATCAAGGTCCGGAAGGTGTGCTGTGGAAATTCAAAGACAAGGAAAATCACGTTAAAGAGTGGCTCCCTGTTCCTGGCGGCGGTGATCGCGAGGAATACCGGGGTAAAATTACGCCGAACTTTGGTATTTTGACACCGGGTATTAATGATCCGGATGTAGCTAAGGGTCTACGCACCGAATTTGATGAGTGGATTGACCAGCAGAATCAAGAGAAGTTGGTACCTATCGGAAAAGCACCATTTCCTAACGTTTATTTGACGAATGAAGAGCAAAGCGAAGCAACCGCTCTATTGTCTGATCTGGATACGTACGTTAAACAGATGGAAGCGAAGTTTGTGACCGGCCAGGAACCACTTGAGAACTGGGATAAGTACATTGCACAGATGAAGAAAATGGGCAGTGACCGTATCATCGAACTGTATCAGGGGGCATATGACCGCTGGAATTCGGGGCAATAAAGCCTATCGAGATACATCCCATGCAAAAAGACAGCAGTTAGCTTCAATAATGTTAGCTGCATTAAATTTTTCGAATATAAGAATTCTCGGGGAGGTGTGGAGCGTTATGCAGAAATGGTTTGAAGAAGCCAAACTGGGGATATTCATCCACTATGGCATCTATGCGGTGGACGGGATTGCGGAATCCTGGTCCTTCTATAATGGCAGGATATCCTATGAAGAATATATGAAACAGTTGGATGGTTTTACGGCATCGGAATTTAATGCTGAGAAGTGGGCGGACTTGATTGAGAAGTCTGGTGCCCGGTATGCCGTATTGACAACGAAGCATCATGATGGCGTGGCGTTATGGGATACGCAATATAGTGATCTCAATGTTGTCAAACAGACACCAGCGAATCGTGACATTGTGAAGGAATATGCGGAAGCGATTCGGGAAAAGGGCATTCATCTGGGGATGTATTTCTCGCTCATTGACTGGTCACACCCGGATTATCCTAGCGTGTATGAAGGTGGAAAAGTACCGGAGGATCTCAGTAGTGTCAACCGGCATTCAAGTCCTGTGGACGGCGTTCAGGATCAGGCAAAGTGGCAGAAGTTCCTGCAATTCAATAACCATCAATTGGGAGAGATTTTAACAAATTACGGAAAGGTGGATCTGCTGTGGTTTGATGGGGACTGGGAACGGAGTGCCGAGCAGTGGAATCTGCCGGAGTTCAAGCATTATCTGCAATCTTTTAACCCGGATATCATCATCAACTCCCGCCTTCAAGGTTATGGGGATTACAAAACGCCTGAGCAGGGCATTCCGATCACAAGACCGGAGGGACCCTGGGAATTCTGCACCACGATCAACACATCATGGGGTTATGTGCCAACCGATCATAAATATAAATCCCTGAATCAGATCATTCGAATGTTCTGCGACTGCATTTCGATGGGCGGTAATATGTTGCTGGATATCGGTCCGCGTGAAGATGGCACCATCGATCAGAGGCAGGAGGATATTCTGCTTGGACTGGGAGCTTGGATCCGAACCCATGAAGAGGCCGTCTTCGGTACGGGTGAAGGCATTATGCCTCGCTATTATCTGGGGGAAGCACCGTATCCGAGGATCGAAAGACGCTTTACCTGTTTGTGTATGACGATCCAAAAGAGAATGTGTGCATCAAGGGTCTCTGCAATCCGATCAAGAAAATTACCGTGCTGCATTCGGGCAAAGAGCTTAATCATGAGATTCATGGGGGCGTGCCTTGGTTCAATATCCCGGGAACAACGTGGATTAAGATGACCTCGAAGGATACACATGAACAGGTGACCGTTCTTAAGCTCGAATTTGATGAGGAGCTGGAAATGTACGGCGGCGCTGGAGCCGTTGTCACCCATAACTAACCATTACGGGGAGGGCATGTGCCGATAGATGCATGCCCTCCCTTACGAATTGGAGAGAGTGACATGAACCGAAGTGGAGTGCCAGAACCCAAGATTGAGTATGCTCCCAAACATTATATATGCAAGCGTGCGCAGGAACCACTGGTGTTAGATGGCCGTGTGGATAAGGCATTTTGGGATGCGGCCCATTGGACAGATGATTTCGTTGATATCGAAGGTGATCTTCGTCCAAAGCCTGAGAAACAGACGCGGGTAAAAATGCTGTGGGATGACGACTATTTCTATTTTGCTGCCGAGCTGATTGAAGATCAGATATGGGCTACCTTGACTGAACGTGATTCCGTTATTTTTTATGACAATGACTTCGAGATTTTTATCGATCCCGACGGGGATTCCCATCAATATTATGAGTTCGAGATCAATGCGCTCAATACGGTATGGGACCTGTTATTAGTGAAGCCGTATCGGGATGGTGGGCCTCCGGTTAACGGTTGGGATATTAGCGGTCTCAAGACGGCCGTATATATCGATGGGGAACTGAACAGACCTGGTGCAGAGAACCGGAAATGGTGCGTGGAAGTCGCGATTCCCTGGGCCAGTCTAAAGGAATGTGCCGAAGGAAACCGTCCACCTGCGCCGGGTGAGTTCTGGCGTGTCAACTTCTCGCGTGTGGAGTGGCAGACGGAAGTGCAAGACGATGAGTACCGCAAGGTATTGAATCCAGAGACGGGTAAACCTTATCCCGAGGACAACTGGGTGTGGTCACCTATGGGCATTATCAACATGCATTACCCGGAGTTATGGGGTTATGTTGTATTCTCGGATGACGGAACGGATCAGTCATTTGAATTGCCTGAAGACGAACGAATCAAATGGGAGCTTCGCAAGCTTTATTACCGTGAACGTAATTATTATGAAAAGCATGGTGAATTTACCCAAGATGTGAAGCTGCTTATGGGTGAGGAATCGTGGAGCTGTGAGCCTGTTATTGAAACGACTCGCAGCCTGTTCCAGATTACTGCGCCGTCTTCGGACGGAACGGCCTTGATCTGTATTCGGGAAGACGGAAAGCTGTGGAAGGAGTGATAACGCAATGACCAGCCAAACCTTGGTATTTTCCCTTGATGCACAGTCATTGGAGAGGATCGAGCAGAAGTTCCAGGAGAAGGTACGTTTTGCAGAGGCCCGCAAATCGGAGTTGTTTCATATTTTTCAGCAGGAGCTAACGCAAGAAGAGACGTGGGCGTTGAAGTATGTCTATGCCTATATGCCGGTAAACGACATGGCTGATTATAACGGGGGCTTGTTCTTGAGTCATGTGCGCCGGGCATTGGACACCCGTAAACGTGTGCCTTGGGGAGAACGCGTTCCTGATCATTTGTTCCTTCATTTTGTACTGCCTTATCGCATAAATACGGAAAATATTGAAGATTACCGCAGCTTATTGTATGACGAATTAGCCGAGCGGACTACGAACTTATCCATGGCAGATGCCATTTTGGAGACGAATTACTGGTGTCATGAAAAAGCGACCTATATTGGCAGCGATCTGCGCACGATATCCCCGCTGACGATGATCCGGAATGCTCGTGGTCGATGCGGCGAAGAATCCACGCTGGCGGTGGCCGCTCTTCGCAGCATCGGTATACCTGCCCGTCAGGTCTACACACCGCGCTGGGCTCACTGTGACAGTAACCATGCTTGGGTAGAAGCCTGGTCAGATGGTCAATGGTATTACATCGGTGCATGCGAGCCGGAAGTCCGTCTGAACCAAGGGTGGTTCAGTCCGCCAGCCCGGAGAGCCATGCTGATTAATACAAGAATCTATGCCGACTATCCCGGCCCAGAGGATATTACGCTCTCCGAAAAGGGATTTACGGAGATTAATCTGCTTGAGAACTATGCGCCAACACGCAACATCTATGTGAAGGTGAAAAATGAACAGGG
Organism: Paenibacillus sp. OVF10; assembly: GCA_022836915.1. Lineage (GTDB taxonomy): Bacteria > Bacillota > Bacilli > Paenibacillales > Paenibacillaceae > Paenibacillus. Next base: position 2,018,329 of record CP094668.1, read on the forward strand.
AGAGCCCGTACCCGGCGCGAGTGTCCGTTTTGAGCTGTACAATACGGCTGAATTTTATCCAATTGCCGAGATTAGGACGGATGCACAAGGGGAAGCGACCTTTAAGACAGGCTGTGGCGACCTTTTGATTCGTGCGGTCAGCGGCGGCAAGTGGAGTGAGATCCTATTTAAGGCTCAGGAAAACAAGGTTATAGAGCTTGTGCTGAACTCATCAGAGCAGCCTACAGGGATTGTAGATTTCGATATGGTTTCTCCTCCGGAAAGGGAGGGAGAGGCCGTGATTGTGTTACCGGAAGAGAAGACCCAGATTCACAATCGTCGGCTGGAGGAAGGAGCGCAGACCCGGAGCGAGTATGAGGACACGTTCCTGAGTGAGGAGGAAGCTGTCTCGCTGGCTAAAAAGGTTGGACTGCCCTCGGTACGTGTGTGGGATGTTCTCCAGAAGGCAAGGGGGAACAGTCGTGAAATTGCATCTTTCCTAGAGGAACGTTCCAATTCATACGGTGAATGGCCGCTCCGGTTGCTGGAGTCGATGAATGAAAAAGATTTAATTGATACCCTTCGCCAGACGCTGGACGATCATCTGATTGGTGCACTCTCGCAGCAAGGATCATGGGCGGAAGATACGTTTGTGAGATACATCCTGTGTCCGCGGATCTCCTATGAGATGCTGGTCCCTTATCGAGGTGTATTCCAGAATGCCTTTTCGGCAGAGGAGGTAGTGACGTTCAGGGAAAATCCTGCGACGCTTGCCCGAATGCTGGAACAGGAATACGAATACTATGAAGATCTTCCTAATCTAAAAGGTAAAGGGAATCCGATAGGGACGTTTAGTCTAATGAAGGGAGACTCTCAGTCGCTGGATATTTTGTTTGTGGCTGTATGTCGCAGTTTGGGTATTCCGGCCCGATTACATCCGAGCGCACAGAAACCACAGTATCTAAGTGACAGAGGCTGGGAGGATGCAGTGTTTAGTCTCGCCTTACCTCAAACTCAGAAGAGCACAAGCTGGGGAATGCTCCAACTTCATAGGGATATAAAAGCTTCGCAGGATACACCTGAAGCATCTTATTTCGAGAACTTTACGTTTGCCCGTCTGGAAGATGGCGTCTACAAAACACTGATTTATCCTTATGGCAGTACGGATGTCTACAGTGAGCCATATGAGGTTGAACCAGGCGCTTATCGCTTAACGACAGGCATTCGTCTGAAAGATGGAACGGTACACGTACGCTTCGTTTACTTAACCGTGAACGCAGGAGATACAACTGATGTTGTATTGTCTTATCGCGAGACTGAGGTTGATATTCCTGTACTGGGTAAACTGGCATCAGGAAGTATACTGACCCGTCTGGATGGTACAGAGGTAGAACTGGAGGAACTTCTGGGATCGGAGGGTGCCATTGCTGCCTGGATTGAACCGGAGCGGGAACCGACGAAACATCTGATTCGTGAGCTGTGTGAGCTGGCAGAGCCGCTGGATAATCTGGGTATACCCATCGTACTCATGATCGGAGATATGGAATGGAACGCTGCCTTTGACCCTGCTGGTTATCCAAAACTGCCTGTACGCACGGTTTTTGTACGAGATTCCAGTTATGCTTCCTTGTCCGGCTTCAATTCGAAGCTTGCGGCTTATGAAGCGGGTTATCCACATCTGTTTGTGCTGGATACTCAGCATCAAGTTCGTTATTTGGCTTCCGGGTACAAGATTGGTACCGGGAAGGAAGCCTTGCAGATTGCTGCTGCGATATCTCAATCATCGAACGGATCGGAGTGAAGAGAGTGACCAAATATATTGCTGCCGGTTATGCTGTTGATTCAGTTCTCCCCGACATGACACATGAGGACTTCTTGAAGTTAACACATCTGAACGTAGCCTTCGGACATGTCAAGAATGATGCAATCACCACCGAGCATTTAAAAAACGGCCATGTGATCCAGCACATCAAGCGGGAGCATCCGAATCTTACAGTGCTGTTGTCTGTAGGCGGATGGAGCGCAGGCGGTTTTTCCGAAGCCGCCTCAACCCAGGCGGGGAGGGACAGCATGGCTGCATCTGCGGTCCGGGTGCTGGAGGAATATCCATTTGACGGGATTGATCTGGACTGGGAGTATCCTTGTTATGGTGAAGCAGGTATCGCATCCAGTCCTGATGATAAACGGAATTTCACTTTACTTCTCAAGACGATGCGGGAGGCACTGAGTGCCAAGGGAGAAGAGGATGGCCGTCATTATCTGCTCACCATTGCGGCAGGGGCTGATCAATACTACGTTGATGGTACAGAGATGGCTAAGGTGCAGCAGTACCTGGACTACGTGCAGTTGATGACCTATGATATGCGTGGCGGTTTTCAAGTCCTGACCGGACATCATACGAATCTGTACACGCCAACCGGAGATCTGTTTCGAATCAGTACGGATGCTTCCGTGAACCTGTTTATTCGCGCAGGCGTTCCGAAGGAGAAAATTGTGATCGGAGCTGCGTTCTATTCCCGGATCTGGACTGAGGTTCCTGACCGAAACTACGGGCTCCATCAAATGGCCGGTAGTACAGGCGGATATGGACCATCATTTGCCGAGCTGGAAGCGAAGTACATTAACAAGAATGGTTACACTCGTTATTGGGATGAAGAAGCCTGTGCACCGTTTCTGTTTAATGGGTCCAGCTTAATATCGTATGATGATGAAGAATCGATCCAATGCAAATGTGATTACGTAAAGGATCAAGGTCTGGCCGGGATCATGTTCTGGGAGTACGGCTGTGATCCAACTCACCGTTTGCTGGGTGCAGTACATCAAGGGCTGAAGGTTCTTCCAGCTGGGAAATAGGATAAGCACGTCGAAGCCGACGGATCGATTATGTCTACGGACTAAAAACATACGAAGGGGCCGTCCTATACGTCATGAGCATGGCGTATAGGACGGCCCCTTGTTTGCGTTATTTTGGTCTAATGAATCAGGCACGGTTATTCGCTCTCATATACATTGTTTACTGTTTTGAGATGTAACCATTCACAGAGACAATGTATCCCTTTATCCAATACATTCCTCGTCATCATCATCAGGGGAATCGACGGAGCCGTTGGGACGGTGCATTTTACGGTATTGCCCTGGGGTATAACCCGTCTCTTTTTTGAATTTGCGGATGAAGTTTGGTGTATCCAGGTAACCGACACGCGTGATGATATCTTTTAACGGATCGGTAGTATGCAGCAGTAGTCGAATGACCTCATCCATCCGTTTCTGCCAGATATATTGGGTAAAGTTCATGCCGATCTTTTCTTTGAAAGAACGACTGAAATAGGATGAAGAGATCGTGAATTTCGATGAAATCGTACCCAGACTGAGATCATAATCAGAGAAATTGGCATCGATATAAGCAACAATTTCATCCATCAGGGAGCTTTCTTCCGTTTCACTCTTTGCCTCGACATGGGCGCAGATTTCGGCGGCAAGACCTGTCAGTTTTTTCTCCAAATCCTCCAACGAGTCGTAGGAAGTGATCCTTGGAAGTTGATCAACCACATGATGAATTCCAAGCTCCGAAGCGGTTTTGAGCATTGTATTCAGAATATCAAAGCAGATGCAACGCAGCAGCGGTACAGACGGCATTTCGGATTTCAGGGTATTCAACGCAGTTGACACCATCTGAACCGCCACATCATAGCTGCCTTGTTTTAAGCTCTGAACCAGCTTTAATAACACATCCTTAGGAACCCAGAAGGAAGAATCCTGTACATCGGAACCGGAAAGGTCGTTAAAGTATGTACTGCTGCCCTGTCCATGCAGCATCGATGCTTCCAGAGCGGTCGAGGCCTCAATGTAGGACTGATTCAGCTGTTTCGGATAAATGTACCGATTGCCTATCCCAATTGCGGGCGCGACCCCGGTGTGTTCTGTCACCATCCATTGCAGTTTTTCAACAATAGGCTCCATACGAGCATTCAGTCTACCTTCATGCTCTATTTCGGCATCGAATCCCACGATAAGGGCCAATTGGTCTGCCTGTGGCAGCTCCACGCCGTAAGCATATGCAGACAACTCCGGCAGCTCCACATCGTTCATCAGCTGCATGACAGTAGGTTGCTCGGGGTTATCACCGATAGGAAAAGCATGCATTTCCCAGCCCATGGTCATCACAAAATAATGGGATCGGTTAAAGCGTATGCCAAGCTTATCCGTAAACTCAGAGGGGAAATCTCCGGTGTGACCGTGCTTCAGCAACATGAGCAAAATATGATTGCGAGCATAGGGCTCCTGAAGATCTACGCGCTGACTATAATCATGCAGTGTTTTCTTAATCCATTCCAGCTCGTTGGTGGTGGAGGATGGATCAGGATCATTTTTCAACCGAATGAACTCCATTAAGTCTGAAATCGGATGGTAATGTCTTCGGGCCAACATAATGGCGAGGAACGTGCCCATCACCACCATGAAGGAGAAAACAAGAACAACAAAGGTGCGAATATGAACGATTCGGCTAAAAAATTGGTTGCTCGGCATAGCGGTCACATAAGTCCAACCCGCATCCGATTTAACGGATACAACCGAATGTGGTTCTTGATTTAAGGAGATGCTGTGCGTTCCGGGTTCAAGAGCAAACAGAGCGTTAACTTCCTGTTCGGATATGATTTCTCCCTTGTAATTGGCTGCCAGTACTTGCCCGAAATTATCGAAAATATAAGTCATCCCGTGATAGTCGCTGAGGATGGAATCAATTAGGCCCGTCAGATTGGACTCGTGAATCAGGTACATGACGGTTCCATGGGCGGGCGTATTGTTAGGTGCAATCGGTACAAGGTAGGCTAGCATGGAATTGGGTATTCTGGTTCCTTGGACGACCTGCTCCGCTGGACGTATTGTGGGGGACTGTACGTTATTCAAATCCCGGATCATGTCTGTTTTGTTCCACGTAGTAAATTTGTAGCGGCCAGTAAATACATCCAGGTTCTCAGAACCTTGAGAAGAATAGATGTTATCATCTCCGCGGAAGAACAGGAATAACTCATCGATAATGGAACTGGTAGCTTTGTATTTGACCAATGCGCCGATTGATTCCCGGCTATAGTACGGATGGTGGGTCCAATACCGCGTTAACTGCTCATCGTAGGCGATGCGAAAAGCGATGTCTTGTAGTTCCTTCATGCGATCATCAATGACAGTTTTGGCTTGAGTGAGCTGATTGACATTGGTCTGTTCGATCTCTGAACGGAGCGTGTCCACAGCGTTGTGATAAATAATGATGGTTAAAATAACAAGAGGGATAAGGAAAATGGAGATATAGGATAGGGTGTACTTAAACAGAAGCTTGGACTTGAAGTGATTCCATTTCATATCTGCAACCTCCCGTTTTTCTTTCGTGCTGCAGCGATAGCGCTCTCATATGGGCAGTGAAGGTATTGCCAAGATGGGAACTGCTGGGGTGTTCCTTCTAAAAATACTAGGAGAACTTCTCTAATAAAGCAATGGTTCTTTTATAAATTCAAGTGCAATCCGTAATAAAGATATAGCTATAGCAAAATCCCCTCAAAGTTCACTCATTTCCTTATGCTACCACACAAGGCTTTTCAAAGAGTATCTACTTTAAGGGGATAATTTTAGCTTATCATATATTATATTTTTCTATTACTGAATATAGGAGTTAAAACGATTATTCGTCCAGAGGTTCATAGTCAAACCAATCGTAACTTGCAGGCGTACACTCCCCGATGGAGCATAAGCGTACATGGCGATCATCACACCTGTGAAACCACTTGCTACTTCGGTAGATAACAGATGTGTTTCCCCTGAACCCACTTCGATGGCATCGGATGAACCTTGCTGGTAGAGGAACGTGAAGTGATTACGGTCAGCCTTGATTTGTAATACAACCGGCCCCGTGTCACAGTCAAACACCTGCTCGGTTCGCAGAGAGCCGACGGTTCGCCGTAGTATGATTTTCTTTTGCCCATCGATCCGTGTTACAACCAAATCGTAATGATATTTATCATTCATAAATAAGGTTAATCCAGCTTCCTCACCGCTCGCATTTGGCTCATAACGTAGCTCGGTTGCCATATTGCATAAGAAATGGCTCAATCGACGCCCGACAAAGGCTGGATTTTGTCCATCATCGAGTGAAACCGAATGACCTCGGAGGATGAGTTGCCCGGGATTTTCAGTGAGCGTCCAACTACCCGGAACTGGATTACGTAAGAAGATCCAGTTCATGCCTAATGATGGTTCGTCAAAATCATCCCGAATAGCCTGGGGCGACCAAGGGTGCTCAGTCAACAAAGGCCCAGTCATCTCCTGCTCAATATGTCCGTCCACACCGATCACTGGCCAACCGGTGTCCGTCCAAGTGACAGGTGCCAGGAACGTTTCACGTCCCAGATGGTGCCGCATGGGGTAACCTGCTGGACGAATGCCAAGAGATACGGCCCACCAGCTTCCATCCTGGATCTGGACAAGGTCTGCATGACCGGTTGCGTGAATGCTGGATTTCATGCTCCGATTGGACAGAATCGGATTATGAGGACACGGATCAAATGGACCGTATGGCTCTGTGCTCCGAGCAATGGTCTCCATATGACCATACTCGGTTCCACCTTCGGCGATCATCAGATAGTAGAGGCCGTTTAATTTATACATGTGGGGAGCTTCGGGGCTGCTCCTCCGGTTCCAGTCCAGATCAATCGGCTATCGGTTAGTCTGGCTCCGGTCGTGATGTCTATCTCGCATTGATAGATGCCCTCACCTTCATCGCCGTTACAGGCCGTTTGAAAATACACATGTCCATCTTCATCGAAGAGAAAAGAGGGATCAATGCCGCCCTGATCAACAAAAATCGGAGCAGACCATGGTCCCTCGGGCTGGGCACTACGTACATAAAAATTTCCGCCGCCGCTGACATTGGTTGTTGTCATATAGAACCAACCATCATGGTACCGGAGTGTTGGGGCAAAAATACCGCCAGAGCTGCCTGCGTTCGCTAAAGGGAGTTGCTCAGTGGTTGTGAGGACATGACCGATCTGTCGCCAGTTCACAAGGTCTTTGCTGTGGAAGATGGGCACACCAGGGAAATATTCAAAGGTACTGGTTACCAGATAATAGTCTTCATCTACACGGCAGATACTTGGATCTGGATAAAACCCCGGAATCACCGGATTGGTATATTTCATCATTATGCTCCTATTCATTTCGAGAGTTTAATATGGATCTGAACGTGAACGTATGAAATGTATCCTTGCTATAAGGGGAATTATATCGTCTTTAATCATTTCCAACCTTGATTTTTCGGTCCTCGAATAGCATGATATAGACATTCAACCCAACATGGTTTGCGGAGGGAATGCTTTTGAGTAATGCATATTTGAGATGGTTTACTTCGGATCAGCAGTTTCCATTTTTCATTCAGTATGGTGGACACGACCAAGACATGGAACTTCATAATCATGTGGACTTTACGGAACTTGTCATTGTTCTGAGTGGTCATGCAACCCATGTGGTGAACACCGAGGAATTTTTTATTAAAAAAGGGAACGCATTTGTGATTAATGGCGACACCCATCATGCGTATAAAGACCCTCATGATTTTAGGATCTGTAACATTATGTTCAGTCCCGAAATGCTTGCTTCGGCTGGGCCTGATCTGAGAAAATCTAACGGCTTCCAGGCGCTGTTTGTTTTGGAACCGTTTTATCGTAATATTCACTCCTTTCCGAGTAAATTGGCGTTATCCATTTCCAGTCTGGAGTATGTAGAATCGCTGATATCGTTCATGATTGAGGAGTATCAGAGTAAACAGCAAGGGTATCAGACGATGTTGATCTCACGTCTTACGGAGATGGTTGTTTATTTGTCGAGGCAATATGATACGCAGGAGAAGGGGATCGAAGGTAATAATCTGATGCATCTGGCAAATGCCATTTCATTTATCGAAGATCATTATCTGGAGCCATTGTCGCTAGAGGATATTGCGGGGAAGTCGAATATCTCAATAAGGCATCTGAATCGGATTTTTCGATCCTATTATCAGATGACCCCGATCTCTTATCTGCAAAAGTTGCGTTTGGAGAAGGCGTGTCATTTGTTGAAAAACGGGAATATGTCCATCACGGAAATTTCGTATGAATGTGGATTTAACGACAGTAATTATTTCACCCGTCAGTTTAAGAAAGCTTTTGGCAAGTCTCCCAAAACATACAGGCAGACTCATTAATATCTGACCGAATATAAGACACCAAAACAGGGCCTCCTCATATGGAGGTCCTGTCTGCTGTCTCGGGAAAAATTCAATAGTCCAATAGCCGTCCGTTGTCATGCCACTGACCGTACATTTTATTTTCCTTTGTGTTGGTTATGAACTTATCCAGTCTGCTCTGGAATAATGCTGGCTGATTCTTAACACTTTGGATCGTATCGATCCGAACGTTTTGATACAGGGTAGGGAAGGCCATGAAATTTGCATAAACCTGATGGTCTTCTTTCAGCCTTTGTTCGATCACACCATCAATAGTGAAAGCATTTGGCTTCATAACAGGAAGAACCTCTCTACCCTCGTCATGCATGAAGCCCAACTTTTCAAGTCGACGGACACGTTCCTTGTTCAATTCAGTCCATGAGCTACGTTTACTCCTAGGAGATAATCTCTGTGCTAATTGAGTCTCGGATATTTTCTTTTTGACTCCATCGATCCAGCCAAAACACAGCGACTCCTCAACCACGTCCAAATACAGCAGGGTATTTGGCACGGGTTTCATGCTTATCATTACCCAGCAAGATTTCTCGACTTTTCCATGCGTCTGCAACCAATTTCTCAATTCATTTCTCGACGTCACGGGGATACAATGTACATGTTCCATCCGATTGTCAACTATACTTGAGCCGGTTCCTGATACCAAAAGAGTGAATAGTCATTCATGATGGAGGCATGCCCTAATTGACGCAGCATGGTAGAAACATTGCCTCGATGATAGGTGCCGTGGTTAACAGCATGGAATACGATTTCCGATAAGCTGGTTTCGCGAACGCCGGCAAATGGATTATCGAGTAGAATAGTTTGCTCCAGATCCGCTTGGCCTCGTAACCACTCACTGTATTGTGCCGACAGGTCGGTAAAATGTTTGATGTACTCATCCACAGAACCGTGAATTTCACTATTTAGTGGTATACATGCTTGCAGTGCCTCGGGCATACCGGTGCCATTCAATACCTCGTACCACATTTTATCTACGGCGTAGATATGGCTGAGTGCGTGAGCAATGGTTGGAAACGAACTGTTCACTTCCTGACTCAGTACGGAAGAGGGCAGTTCCTTGATTCTGCCTAGGATGGTTTGAGTGGCCCATGCGTGGTAATTATACATTTGCTCCGGATGATTCATTGATAATCGTCTCCTTTAATTTCGCGATAGATTGGGTTAACTTACTGAGATGATTATAAAAAAGAAGTATGACAACAGCGTGTCATACTTCTTCATAGAGCTTAAGTGCATTTTGAAGTTGTTCTTTCAGGATGCCTCGTAATTCAATCGGTTCAAGCACCTCAGCACCACTTCCCAAACTAAGCAGAAACGACCAGAGCCATCTGGCTTGTAACGGTTGATGAACCTGGATCCGCATCGTCATACTTCCATCCTCGTGAAATTGCTTATCTGCCTGTTGAAAATGATCCATGGCTTCCGCGAGCGCTTCCGGGTTCACCCGAAATACCACATTACTTACCTGATCTTGCCATGACGGATCTGACACAACCGTCTCTTGGGGAAGCTCAAGGTGGGGTTGGAAGTGTTCCGATGTCAGTTGCACGTTCATCATCCGGGACAGTCGGAACTCGCGATAATCCTGCCGTGTCTGGCAAAATCCATAAACATACCAATTACGATATTTAAAATGAAGTCTTACCGGTTCCAGATGGCGGGGTGTATGTTCATTTTTTGTATTGATGTAGTCAAAACGGACAACCTGATGATCCGTAATACCTTTACGCAGATGAGGAAGGGCATCAGGTTCTGTTCGGCGTGTCTCCAGATCCACCGATAGACTTGGGGTTTGATGCTCCGGTCCAATCGTTTGCAGACGTTCAATCGTGCCTTGTGCACGTGCATCTTCGAATACTGTGGATAGACTGCTCAGGACAGTTATCAGGGAATCCACATCATAAGAACCAAGCAAGCTTTTATCCATCTTGTATCCGTCCATCATGCCGTAGCCGCCTTTGAGTCCCTGATGGGAGACGACCGGGAAGCCGGCGGCACAGATTACATCAATATCCCGATAGATCGTTCTTGGGGACACCTGAAACTCTTCCGCCAAGGTGGAAGCAGACAATACTTCGTGGTTCAGCAATTTGTATATGATTGAGATTAATCGCTCCAATTTCAAAAGGTATCCCCGCCCGTTATTCCATTTTGTCATTACAGGCCATTATTATATCACGACATGGTGAACAACATGGAGGATCACAAAGGGTCTATAGGAAGTCATATCATCCAGTATGTTTGTTTCACAACTTGGTTGAATAATTTCTTAGGCGAGATGAAAAAGAGTGCTGGATAGCACCCTTTTGAAGACACATTGTTGTTGCTGTTGTTGTGTTGAACAGTTACGTTAGCAAATCGGTCGAGGCTTAATATCGAGTGAATAGTCAGAGCCGGCTCTACTCTTCTTGCACGTTATAGAGAACCCGAGCGAGCAGATTCTGTCCATAGTTACCGAAGTTTTTACCAAAGATCGTTAAGCCCCGTTTGTTCAAAGGTTCGTCCGTAACCGCAATGCGGAAGTGAATATCGCTTTTGTAATCCAGCCCAATCTGGTCCAACGTCACGTCCGAGATGCGGCATCCGTCGATATAGCTGCCTTCCTGTGTAATCCGGATCAGCTTCAGCATGCCGTACTGATTCAAGTGCGGAGGCCACCATTCCGGGTTGAAGGTACCGCGTGTATTGCCAAAATCCCCGGACTAGTCCAGCAGCCAATCTCAATACCGTTAATGTAGAAATAAATATCCGAAGGGTAATTGTCACAAAAGCCAGGGGCCTCCGATCCCAGTTCCATCGACAACTGAATTTCGCTAAACGACTGATTAGGCTTGAGATAGTTGGGAATCCGATATTCCAGATAACCTTCAGCCAGCCAGATCATCTCCGCATCAATTCGCAGTGGATCAGCAAAGTAACGCGGATCGTCGAACTCTCCAACAATGCTGTCCCGGGTAGCGAGACCACATGTAGGTGCAGCCTGATAATCGCTGTAATGACCGACCTGAATTTCCACCTCATAACGATTGTTAATCTCCTGTGAACGCAGATCAACCATCAATTTTTCCTCATTGAGATAACATATCTTCTGAATTCCATGTTTGCCAACGGCGGTGTTGATCTCGATCAATCCGCTCTCTTCAAGCTTCTTGATATGCATTGTGATGGCACCATTGCTCAGTCCTAGCTTGGTTGCGAGATCATTGAGATTAAGGCTTTGGTTCTTGGCCAGCAGCTCGATGATCTGAATCCGGATTTCCGAACTGAGCGCTTTGAAGATATTCACACCCGACATCAGATCTTTAATATAAATCATAGGTGGATTTCCTTTCCCCGTTCTGAACAAAGTCTTCGACACAGACATTTGCACATTTATATGTTTTATTTCAGATAATTATAAATCATTCCCTCATGGAAGGGAAGGGTGGAGAAATAGAAGCCAAAACCCTTGTGTATAGCGCAAATACGAAAATATAATCTATATTTTGTTCACTATTCCGGTTAAAATAAGTGTTAATCAGTTCACATATATTTGAAATATACCATTGAAATGTAATGTAACCGCTTTTATAATCCTATTATACCTAAATTGATTCATTACTTCATGAACCTAATTAACCATTTGATCAGGAAAGGTGGAGTTCGGTTTGGAAAAGTTAAGCAATGTGAAGAGGTTTAAGTGGAAACGGTTGGCGTTACCGGCATTACTTGTGATGGTATTACTGCTGGCAGGTCAGTCAAAAGCTTTGGCGGCGTTCTGGAATCTGACCGGAGATACCGCTGTTCATGATCCGTCGATTATCAAAGAGGGCAGTTCCTGGTACACCTTTTCAACCGGCCCGGGCATTCAAGTATTGAAATCCGATAATGGATCGTCCTGGTATCGTGTTCCACAAATCTTCTTAAGTAAGCCATCCTGGTGGGCTTCTGCCGTTCCGGGACAAAGCGGATTGGATGTATGGGCACCGGACGTAGAGCAGTATAACGGAAAAGTATGGCTCTATTATTCGATCTCCACCTTTGGCTCCAATCGGTCTGCAATTGGTCTTGCGTCTGCGAACAGTATTGGTGCAGGGCAATGGAAGGACGAAGGATTGGTGCTTCAAACCACGACCGCCAATAATTATAATGCCATTGATCCGAATCTGGTCATTGATGCTTCAGGCAATCCATGGCTGGCCTTCGGTTCTTTCTGGAGCGGTCTGAAGATTGTCAAGCTGGACAAAAATACGATGAAACCGACGGGAAGTATAACTTCCATTGCTGCGCGCCCGAATAACGGAGGGGCTATTGAAGGACCAAGTATTGTATATCGTGGCGGTTACTATTACCTGTTTGCTTCCATCGATTCTTGCTGCCAAGGGGTGAACAGTACCTACAAAATGGTCTATGGACGTTCGACCAGTATAACAGGCCCTTATGTGGACAAAAACGGAGTTAATATGCTGAATGGTGGCGGAACGATATTGGATACAGGCAATGTGAAATGGAAAGGTCCAGGTGGTCAGGACGTGTACAACGGTAATGTCATCGCAAGACATGCCTATGATGCAGAGGATAATGGCAATCCGAAATTGCTGATTAATGACTTGCTTTGGGACTCGAATGGCTGGCCGAAATACTGATTTGTTTTAAATAAATATAAAATGTTTTATAAAAGTGTTGACTAAAGTGATCTGGATTTGATAAATTTAACAACAGAAATCTTATTTCATCCAATTGAATACGGTTACAAGTCCAGATCAGGAGGGGTTCAGATGGTAAAGAAAAAGAGTTGGGTCACATTTATGCTTCTTATGCTGGTAAGTGCGCTGGTACTTGCGGGATGCGGAGGAAGCAGCGGTGCAAGTGGGGACAAGGAGTTAACATTTATGTTCCGCGGCGGTACAGACGAGCAGAAAGCATACCAAGCGGTGGTCAAGAAATTCGAAGAAGATCATCCGGGTGTGAAAGTCAAAATTATCGTAACGGCTGCGGATCAATATGCAACCAAGCTGAGAGCGGCAATTACAGGCAACAGCTTGCCTGACGTATTTTATATCAATCCGGGTGACGTGAAAGCGTATGTGAACAGCAATGTGCTGATGAACCTCACTTCGTATATTGAAAACAATCCGGATGTGGATCTCGATAATATCTGGAAATACGGCGTGGACCTGTATCGTTATGATGGAAAAATGGCAGGACAGGGCGATATCTACGGTATGCCGAAGGATCTGGGGCCATTTGCACTGGGCTACAACAAAACGTTGTTTGAAAAAGAGGGCATCCCACTCCCTGACAAGGATAAACCATACACATGGGAAGAGTTCATCAAGGTGAACCAGCAAGCGACCAAAGATACCAATGGGGACGGTAAACCGGATGTGTACGGTACCGGATTCAACGTACAGTGGGCACTGCAATCCTTTGTATGGAGCAACGGTGGGGATTGGTTGGATGAGACCAAAACTAAGGTAACGATTGATGATCCAAAATTCGCGGAAGCACTGCAATTCTTCGCAGATATGCAAAACAAATACAAAATCACACCTTCCATTGAGGAAGCGCAAACATTGGATACGTATCAACGCTGGATGAAAGGTGAAATGGCTTTCTTCCCTGTAGGCCCATGGGATATGAGTACATTTGAGAAATTACCTTTCGATTATGATTTGCTACCTTTCCCTGCGGGATCGACTGGCAAATCGGCAACGTGGATCGGATCTCTGGGAATTGGAGTATCTGCGAAAACGAAACATCCAGAAGAAGCAGCAGCATTGGTGAACTACCTTACAGCTTCGAAGGAAGGCATGCAGCAACTGGTGGATGCCAAGGTACAGATTCCGAACTTGCTTGATATGGCAGACGAGTGGGCCAAAGATACATCCACGAAACCAGCCAACAAACAGGAATTCATTGATATCGTTGAGGATTACGGCCGGGCTCTGCCAGGTAACTACACGTACAATGCGGAATGGTATGACCTGTTCTTCACAGACATCCAGCCGGTATTGGATGGCAAGATTACAGCCGCAGACTATGTGAAGCAGCAACAACCGAAAATGCAAAAACTGCTCGACAAAGCGGTTGAACAAGAAAAGAAATCTCAGAAATAGTAGATAGGAAAGGGTGATGCCGGCAGCCTGCAATCATGCTGCTGGCATCATTCGTATTGGAACTTATTGGATTCCATACGGGCATGTGGCATTCGTTGATCGGCAAGGTTCAATCGAAGAATGCCACATGCTGATACTAGAAACAGGGGTGAACGCCGTGATTACGAAATCGAGTTTGTATCGCAAAGAGATGCTGTACGGATATCTGTTTATTTTACCTCCGATTCTTGGATTGCTGATCTTTGTCATGTTCCCGTTCCTCTACTCCCTTTATGGTTCCTTTACGGATTGGGACGGACTGGGACAGATGAACTTTATCGGTTTGGCCAACTTCAAGGATTTGCTCACGGATGACCTCTTCTACAAAGCGATGTTTAATACATTTTTCCTGATGCTTGGTATTCCGATTGGATTGTTGCTCGCATTGTTGCTGGCCATGGGTCTGAATCGTAAAATTCCCGGCACAACGACATTCCGTGTGATCTATTACATTCCGGTCATTTCTTCCCTCGCTGCGGTGTCCATTATGTGGAACTGGGCGTACAACGGGGATTATGGTCTAGTGAACCAGTTCCTTGATCTGTTTGGGATTAAAGGTCCTAACTGGCTCGCGAACAAAGACACGGTCAAACCCGCTCTGATTATTATGACGGTGTGGAAAGGTCTCGGATACACGATGTTATTGTACTTGGCGGCACTGCAAAGTGTATCACGTACATACTACGAAGCGGCTGAACTGGATGGAGCCAATGGGTTCCAGATCTTCCGCAATATCACCTGGCCTATGGTGAAGCCAGTTACCTTTTTCCTCATTGTTACAAATATCATTGGTGGTTCCCAAATCTTCACCGAGATGAACATTATGACACCTACGGGTGGTCCTGAATATTCTTCGGCATCGATCGTTTTCTACATCTGGCAGAAAGCCTTCAGTAACTTGCAAATGGGTTATGCCTCAGCGATGGCCATGATTCTTGGTATTTTCATTTTTGTCATTACCCTGGTGCAATTCAAAATGAACGAAAAATCAGCCTATGATGGGGATTGATTGTCAAGGAAAGGAGTGAACCGGAGATGTCTTACAGTCAAAAGAGGAAATTAACAAACTCGATCATTTTTATCGTACTTGCGATTGGGGCAATTGCAATGATTGCACCACTGATCTGGATGTTGTCCACGTCATTGAAGGAGAAGCAAGATGTGTTCGCGCTTCCGCCTGTATGGATACCTGAAGTATTCCAATTTGGAAAGTATAAAGAAATCTGGGAAGCAGGTCCGCTGCTCAGCGGGATCAAAAACAGCCTCATCGTTGCGGTGAGTGTAACGGTGGTGGGTACGTTTACGTCCAGTATCGCAGCCTTTGCTTTTGCCAAATTAAGATTCCCACACAAAAATAAACTGTTTCTCGCGTTGCTGGCATCCATGATGATTCCTTATCCAACAGTCATGATCCCGCAATTCATCATGTTTGCGAAGCTGGGCTGGGTGGATACGCTGTTACCACTGATTGTTCCTGGCCTGTTCGGTAACGTAATCATGATCTTCTTCCTGCGCCAATACCTGCTTAGTGTACCTGATGCGATTATTGAGGCGGCCAAAATCGATGGAAGTTCCTACTTCCGGCTGTACTCCAGTATTACGTTTCCACTCATCAAACCGGCGATTGCTGCACAGTTGATTCTCTGGTTCATGGGGATCTGGAACGATTATCTGGCACCGATTATCTATCTGAATTCACCGGAGAAGCAGACGTTACAGCTCGTTATAGCAAATTTTAATGCCACGTATGCAATTCAAACCGATTACCCACTTATTATGGCGGCGTCGATAGTGGCTCTGTTACCTGTATTAATCATCTTCCTGATCTTCCAGAAACAGATTATTGAGTCGGTTGCTATTTCAGGAGTGAAGGGATGAACCAGCGGAAGAAATTCCGACGGTGGTCGAATTCAGGAAAAGGAGTGGTTGCTTCCATGTTGTTATTGTTAGTTGTTGGAGCTACAGGTTGTTCCGGAGAAGGAGCAGGAGAAACGGTGTCCCGTCCCGTCTTTCCTGAAGCTCCTCAATATACTCAGCTGTATGACACATCCATACTGGATGATGAATCCCGTTGGACGGTAAACAATGCGCATGATCCAGCTATTATCAAAACCGATCAGGGATACTACGTCTATTCCACAGACGTTCGTGTAGCAGGAGAAGCAAAACCCGGCGTCATGGTACGCAAATCAGATGATCTGATCCACTGGACATGGGTAGGTCAGGCTCTGCCCGGGATTCCGCAAGAAGCGCTGGACTGGACAGGTGCGGTCAATCTGTGGGCACCGGATGTGATTCAGGCTGGTGATTCCTATCGGATGTATTATTCGGCTTCTTCTTTTGGCAGTACCCAGTCGGCTATTGGTCTTCAGACATCCTCATCCCCAGAAGGTCCATGGACAGATGAAGGACTGGTTGTGAAAACCTCTGCGAATGAACAGGACAAATTAAATGCCATTGATGCCAATCCCATCGTAGATGCCGAGGGCAATTCGTGGATGGTATACGGTTCATTTTTTGACGGCATCTATATTGCGCCACTCGATCCGGAGACGGGGAAATTTAAGGACGAGGGTTATGGTACACGCATTGCCGCTCGGGATCGTGCTACCGAAGAAGGTGCAGTCGAAGGTCCTTACATTGTGTATAACCCCGAGTTCAAAAAGTATTATCTGTTCGTCTCATATGATTCCTTGTTCGAAGATTATAACGTGCGGGTTGCGCGGGCTGATTCAATCACAGGACCATACACGGACATAAACGGCAATAACATGCTGGATACGGATCATCTGCCGCAATATGAGATCGGCACCAAAATTCTCGGCGGTTATCGCTTCACAGAAGGCGAGGGCTGGGTTGCGCCCGGACATAACTCCGTGTTGAAGGACGGAGACGATTATTACATCGTGCATCATGCACGGGGTGAGACGGATAAAAACTGGCCATATCTGCATGTACGCAAAATGTTATGGACGAAGGATGGTTGGCCTGTCGTTTCACCTGAACGTTACGCTGGTGAAACAGCACAGGATGTTCCGAAGTCCATGATAGCCGGGGAGTGGGAAGGCATGGCGCTTGATCCGTCCGTAGACGGGCAAATTCAAGCCGTGCCTTATACCCTAACGGGCAACGGTAAAATTCAAAGTGAAAAAGGTTCAGGAACCTGGACATTTGATGGCAAACAAACACTGACACTAAAGTGGAAAGAAAGCCCATGGGGCGGAGCTTCCACGGAAGAGCTGAAGCTGCTGCCGTCCTGGGACTGGGAGCGAAGCCAGCCCGCGCTGGTGGTGACAGGGCTCAATGACCGCGGTGTGGCGGTCTGGGGCAAGCAGATCAGCGCTGTAGAGGAATAAGGGTCGACCCAGAGGTTGCACAGCTGGCCACAAGATTATAGGCCAGCCGTGCACTTGGTTGGGAGAGTCGGCTCAGGGCAAAGCGGTCCACACTATATTTACCGAGCTACATTCAAGGCTCGAAGTGAGGCTGTAACCCAACGAGCGCGAAAAAAGTGAGCTACCGCTCTAAGGGTGCACAAGCAGAGAGGGGAGGAAGGAGCCGCAGGAGCGAGTTTGGCATCCGATTTCAACCGCAGAGAGCGGTGATAAAAAGAAATCGGAGGACAAGAGAGCACCAAGGTCCTACCGCCACCGAACGTCTGCTGTGCATGGCAAAGCTGGCCAATAGCTCTGCGGCTAGCCCTGCATTACATGGGGAGAGTTGACCAAGCGAAGCGGTCAATCCCATAAGACCGAGCCACCAAAAAGGCTCGAAGTGAGGTTGTAACCCAGCGAGCGCGGTGAGAGCGAGCTGCCGCTCCGAGGGTGCACAAGCAGTAAGGGGAGGAAGGAGCCGCAGGAGCGAGTTTGGCATCCGATTTCAACCGCCAAGAGCGGTGGGCAAAAGAAATCGGAGGACAAGAGAGCACCAAGGCCCTGCCACCCCGAACGCCCGCTGTGCATGACAAGCCGGCCAATAGCTCTGCCGCCAGCCCTGCATTACATGGGGAGAGTTGACCCTGCGAAGCGGTCGACCCCATAAGACCGAGCCAACAAAAAGGCTCGAAGTGAGGTTGTAACTCAGCGAGCGCGGTAAAAGCGAGCAACCGCTCCGATGGTGCACAAGCAGTGAGGGGAGGAAGGAGCCGCAGGAGCGAGTTTGGCATCCGATTTCAACCGCCAAGAGCGGTGGAAAGAGAAATCGGAGGACAAGAGAGCACCAAGGCCCTACCACCCCCGAACGTCCGCTGTGCACCACCCCAAAAAGGTTTTCGTTTTTTGCGCAATTGGGTTACATCTCCAAACTTCGAGCCAAACAACATTTGAAAGGGGAGCATTCCCATGACTGATTCCATTAAATTTACTAATCCCATCCTGGAGCAGCGCGCTGATCCTTGGGTGTACCGTCATACAGATGGTTACTATTACTTCTCCGCTTCTGTACCAGCCTTTGATCGGATTGAGATCCGGCGAGCAGAGACTTTGGAAGAGTTAAGAGATGCCAAGCCAGTAACAGCTTGGACCAAGCGTGACACAGGGCCAATGAGTGCCAACATCTGGGCACCGGAGATTCATTTTATCGATGGCAAATGGTACATACACTACGCTGCGGCTCACACCAGTGAGACCAACGAAGGACTGTTCGATCATCGGATGTATGTTCTAGAGAACGATTCCGCGAATCCACTCGAAGGAGAGTGGGTAGAGAAAGGGCAGATTTACACCCGGTGGGAATCATTCGCACTGGATGCAACGACCTTTGAACATAAGGGAATCCGCTATCTGGTCTGGGCGCAGAAAGATCCTGATATTGTGGGCAACTCGAACCTGTACATTTCCGAAATGGAAAACCCGTGGACGCTACGCGGCGAACAGGTCATGATCTCTACACCGGAGTATGATTGGGAAATCATCGGCTTTAAAGTTAATGAAGGAGCAGCGGTGATGCATCGTAATGGACGGTTATTCATTGGATACTCAGCCAGCGCGACCGATTACAATTATTGTATGGGTTTGCTCACCGCAGATGAAGATGCCAATCTGCTTGATCCGGCGAGTTGGGTGAAATCACCCAAGCCGGTGTTCCAGACTTGTGAAGCGAACGGCCAATACGGTCCGGGCCATAACAGCTTTACGGTGTCACCGGATGGCAAGACCGATATTCTGATTTATCATGCCCGTAATTACAAAGACATCGAGGGTGATCCCTTGTATGATCCGAACCGCCATGCCCGTGCTCAAGTAATTCATTGGCGTGAAGATGGCACACCTGATTTCGGTGTTCCGGTCCCAGATGGCAGCGCAGTAGTTGAAGTGAAAGGTTAAATTACAAGGTTGTGCGCCTTCATAACTCATTTACACACAGAAAGACCCGTAGAGAGCACTTGTTCAAAGTGCGCTTCTTACGGGTCTTCATTATGGAGAAGAAACTTATTTTACAGTTCAACCATTTTCCCATCGACAATGGTATATAATCTCTTACAAATATCGGATACCACCTGATTATGAGTCACGAGTACAATGGTAACACCTTCTGTTACATTTAGAGATTGAAGGATATTCAAGATGTTGGACTCGGCGGACTCGTCTAGAGCACCTGTAGGCTCATCTGCCAGGATGATTTTGGGTTTTCTGATAAGTGCTCTTGCAATAGCCACTCTTTGAGCTTCACCCCGGAAATCTCATTGGGATATTTATGGACTAAATCAGAAATGTGCAACTGGTTGGTAATAGCTTCAACGCGGTGTTTCAATTCCTTTTTGGGGGTGTTCTTACTTAGTAAAGGCAGGGCAATGTTATAAAAGATATTTTTTTCTTTAATCAGTCCATAATCTTGAACAATAAAGCCAATTTCATCTCGCCGTAACTTTGTTTTTCGCTTTTCATCTTTGGGTTTGATTAGTTGATTATCAAAGAAATATTCCCCTTCATCAGCTGTATCCATACAACCTAGAATGTTCAATAGCGTTGATTTTCCAGACCCGCTTCTGCCTATGATTCCTACCAATTCTCCATCCTCTACACGAAAGGAGACATTAGAAAGTATCATTCTTGTACCATAAGATTTATTGACGTTTTTTAAGGCAATTACACTCATTGGTTTCCACCCCGTATTGTTTTTGACAATTGTAGATGATTAATTGTTATCCATGAAGGAATAAAGGATATAACCGAAAGTATGATACTGAATAACAGCAAAGTTGGAATACTTATACTTTTAATCATTACATATGACAATAAAAAGGCCATAAGCAGGGAAACGGTATTTACGAGAAATATCTCCAGAAGAATGGATAAATTAATGACCAATCTACTCACCCCGTTGGCAATCATGACCCCATACGTAAATTGACGCAGGCTGATTTTAGCGGCAATACTGGTAGATAAGCTGAACAGAGTCGTAACACCAATGACAAAGGCAAATATAATAAATACCTGTTGTAGTTGCTCTCCCTCAAGGCCCCACATCGTCAAATAAAAATTGGATACACCCTCTACGACATAAGGTTCCATGTCAAGTTGTAAACTTTTTTCGTGAAAAGCTCCTGAATTGAATTTGCTGAGAGGGAAGAATGTATATACCCGCTGGTTTTATCCCAAAGTAGTCTCAACATAAACGTTCCATCATGAGCATAAATATCCTCTGCTTCAAAAGAAGGGAGCATAACGACCCGATCCAGGTATTTCAACGAATATCCATCATTGTAAAAACTGTGTTTCTCCAGAATGCCAATGACCTTGCATTTCAAATCTATCCCCATATAGCCCACATCTAAAATTTGCCCAAGCTGAAGGTAATCCTTGTATTCGTAACCTGCAACAATAGGAATGATCGTGTTGTTTATATCGTAATCCCCTGCACGGAAAATACTGCCCTGATGAGTACGGATAGAAAAGTGGTCCATAAACGCTTGATTTACCTGAATACTTTCATAGGCATCTGGAGTCTCTTGTCCAGCATCATACCCATACTGGAATTTTGCAGGTAAGTCTTGAACATCTAAAAAAGATGTTGTTTGCTTGCAACAATATACTTAAAAAGGGGATTGTTTTTTCCCACTCGTACAGGTCATTTAAGGTTTGCAAATGATCAGATTGAGCGAGGAAGTCCCGTTCCTGTTCATCAAAATAATGATCATTGACTTTATACAAAGTGGATGCAGCATTTTGGACACTGGTTGAAAGTTCTTGTGTATTAGAATTCAAGCTCAATATCAAAATAATTAAAACGTATGATACGGTGCACTGTAATGCGATCCATATCGTTCTTCGCCTGCGTTCTTTTAATGATTCAATCAGCAAATTGAGTATCATAGATCACCTTTAGGCCAGCTTTCTATAGGAAATAAAAATCACAGATAATGAAAATGAACAAAACAGGATGATCATACCTACCAATGTATGTAGAACACTTACATGGATACTCTGTAAGTAACCACCTATAAACCAAGAAGAGCAAATTGCCAAAACTAAGGCTGTAGATAATAAAGGGCGAAATCTTTCCAATTATCTATTATGATTTTCCGTTTAGAATATCCATTGTTCCACTTAATTCTCATTTCATTATTTTTCTTTTCAATCCAAAATATAAGTACAGATAGACTATTAACTAACAGTATAAAGATAAAAATAATGGAAGTGATCAATTGCCTGTTTCCTCGATCAACGAGATGAAAAATATTTACATTTTCTCTTTCAAACAGAGTGACTTGTCCAAACATGTTCTCATTTCCGATAAAATTAAAACTATCTTGTACGCTTGAACTACTAACAATATATTCGACACTTGACGTGATATTATCCGCGTTTAAATTAAGTAAAATGGTGCGATCCATCCGAGTTGGAAGGTTGTAACCTATGGTCCCGATAACTTCATAATTCAAATTGTTAAATTCAATCATCTTTTTGTTATGAACAGTCTTGCGAATAGGCACATCTTTACCAATGACCGCTAGATGCGCATTAGATGTAAAGTCGGTCTCCTCGAAGAATCTTCCACTTGTTATATTAGGTGAAGCATAACTTCCTTTGTATACGACGCCACGTATATCCTCACCTCGTCCAAAAAATTTACTGAACAGCACACTGTTATGAGGAAGACTGTCATATAAAGATGTAAAATCAAAATTAGCCTGTGATGTTCTGAAAAATAGAGAATCCTCATCATAAAAATTATTACTGAGTTTCTGAATATGATTTACATTTTGATGATAAAACATCGTAAATAAACAAGAGAAACAGAATAGGCTCATAACAACTACCAAAAATATATCGAAAGCTCTAATTCTTGCTGTTAGACGAATAATATTCATGGGTATCCTCCAAGACAGGTCAAAAGGTGAATTAATATTATTATTTTTATAGCAAATATAGTAATGTATCGAGTGCAAAATTCAAATCAAACGAGAATTAATTAAATGCCGTAATATGTTTTAGCGACACCAGAGTTTGTTGTGCTATAGTATTCCCAATCGGAACGGGCATAAGATCTTCCTTTTTGGAACTCCACACTCTACCAGAGTCTCCGTAAGATCCTCCACCCTGAAACCACGCACGCTCAAAGCGTGCTCTTGAGTAACTGTCTAATTTCACCGAGCCTTGTTTGGCTTGAGTATTTCCCCAAACTTGTCTGCTGCCTCGATCCCAATCTATTCCCGATTTGTGATCATAGGTGATAGATGAAGCTTGAACCACCTGGTCAGTAGCGAAAGTAACATTACCAGGGATCGTGATCTCTTCTTTCGTTGAAATAACCAGATTGGGATCGTTGGGTTGATTGGAATCTCCATCTGCATATGCAGGAATACTGCTTAATAATAGACCTGAGCACATTGCAACTGCCATAATTTTTTTCTTCAAAATGAACCATCCCTTCTCTTAATTCACCTCGTTAACCTGTTATAACATTATACACCTATTCCATATAATAGAAAATAGTACAATCATTTGTTTTTGAAATAGACACAAATATACCTTATTTAATAGTAGTAACTCAAATGATTTTTTCACGTATATAACAGGTATGACTAGTGATAGATATAATGGATAGGAGGATCATATATGGATTCACGCGAGACGTTGGACAAGGAACTTGAACAGATTTTGAAATGGGAGAAACAACAGAAAAACTTGTTTATTTGGGATAAAATCGGGCGTTTGCCCTTTGCGATGTTGGATAAAGTGATGCCTAAAGCGCTGAAACAGAAGATCGGAGATTCCTTGAACGACGTGGGTCAGTATGTGCAGAATGGGGGCAAGTTCCTCGTACAGAAGAAAAAAGTAGCCAAGCTGCTGCAAGAGGAAGCCGAGAGGTCCGGTTATTCCATGATGGATACGACCTATCGTCTGGAACAGGATGCTGAAGCTGAGGGCACAGCCAAGATTCATAGTGTAGAGAATCTGCCACTTCAAGTGCTTGATCAGGTGGCCGATAACATTACCGAGAGTCGAACGAAGTTTGCCGCGGCTCAGGGAGCAGCTACAGGTTTTGGTGGCATTGTAACCATTGCAGCAGATATTCCGATGGTAATGGGGCTTTCTCTGAAGGTGCTGCAGGAGATGGCACTATGTTACGGCTATGATCCCGATGAACCGCTGGAACGTATATTTATTGTCAAATGTCTGCAATTCTCTTCTGCCGATATTGTAGGCAAGAAAGCGATTATCGAAGAACTGGCCGCTTACGACGATCCGGACAAGCCAATTGAAGTGGTATCGCAGATGCAGGGGTGGCGGGAAGTGTTTAACTCCTACAGTGAATCCTTTGGTTGGAAGAAGCTGTTCCAACTCGTGCCGATTGCCGGCATGGTGTTTGGTTCGGTGAGCAACAAAAATACAATTCGAGATGTAGCCGAAGCAGGTAAAATGCTGTACAAAAAACGGCTGATCCTTCAGCGTTTGAAATAAGGTTACAGAATAAGTAGTATTATAAAAGAATATTTATATTGAAAGAGATGAATTTGTTATGTTAAACAAACAGGGTTTCTATGATCTTTTAGATAGCAATAATATCGTTTACGAAAGTATTGAACATCCCGCAGTATACACGATGGAGGAAATATTCTCTTATCAGATTCCACATACAGAACGTATCGTTAAAAATCTGTTTCTGCGTGATGATAAGAAGCGCAATTATTATCTGGTGACGATTGCTGGGACGAAGTCCGTTGATTTGAGAAGTTTAAGTGAAAAGATACCTAGCCGCAAATTAAGTTTTGCCAGTGAAAAGGATTTGTTGGAATTCCTCGGATTGGAAAAGGGCCATGTAAATCCAATGGGGGTTTTCAATAATATACAGAAAAACGTGACGGTAGTTTTTGACAAGGATCTAGTCGGTCAGAAAATCGGAATTCATCCGATGGAAAATACAGCAACGGTATTCCTTGAATTTCAAGATGTGAAGGAACTGATTATAGCTCAGGGTAGCAGTGTTGTCATGTGTGACGTGGAATAAAACGGTTGAAGCTAAATACGAGAAAAACAAATATAAAAAGGGTTCCTGCCAGTCTGTGGATACAGAGTTGGCGGGAACCTTTTGTTATGGTTCAAACAGTTTATTTAGGCTGAAAATGTAGGTGACTAAAGTGAAATCTAACGAACTCAGTAGACGCTATTAGGAGAAATTTCCCTAAATCCAGTTTCTAAAGAATCTCAGACACGTTATTTCTGCATTTCACACGCACATTCCAAGGTTTTCGGCCTTTTTCTCGGGAATAGCGTTGCTCAGATTCTTTAGATTGGGAAACCGGAAGTATTCGTTCAAATAAGTGCTGTAAGGTTCGTTAGCGCAAGATAACGTCTTATAAGGGCGATGCTGCCACGTAAGGATTGGATCTAATATAGAATAAAAAGTGGACACCTGTTGATGTATTTTTTACTCTTCACTACCGTTTTCTTTGGCCCAGATATTCAGCAATTTATCGGATGGAAGCAAGAACGTGAAGATCCCGAGCAGGGGCAGGAAGCTGCACATCTGCATTACGGGTGATACACCGAAAACATCAATCCAATTGCCCAGCACGAGTGCGCCCAGGCCTCCCATACCAAATGCCAGACCAGTAATTAGACCGGAAACTGTTCCGATTTTGCCTGGAATCAGCATTTGTGCGTACACAACCGTAACTGAGAAGCTGGATAACATAATAAAACCAATAATGGTAAGCAGTACACCTGTCCAGAACAGATTCGCATAGGGTAACAACAGAGCCAGCGGAGCAGCTCCAGCCATGGACAGGAAGATCAGGTTACGTTTGCCGAATCGATCTGCCAGTGGGCCTCCGAAGAACGTACCAAGTGCTCCAGCAGCCAGGAACAAGAAGATATAGATCTGCGCGTCCTCTGTTGACAATCCAAAAGTATCTTTCAGATTAAACGCATAGAAGCTGCCGATGGAAGCGATATACCAAGAACGAACAAAAACAAGCAAGATTAATATCGTAATGGCGGCAGTAATCTTCTTGCGCAAAGCAGGATTGGGTGCACGACGAGCAGCCGCCTGTCTACGCAGATATCCTCCCGATTGCAGCATACGTCCATACCAACGGGCGATGTAGATCTGAACTGCAATTCCCATGGCAGCAATGCCTGTAAATCCAATGGCACCGAACAGTCCAAACGGGATAAAGATCCAGCGTGTAAGCAATGGGGCAAGGGATTGCCCAGCGTTACCACCAACCTGGAAGATGGACTGTGCCAGTCCACGGCGTTGACCGGCAGCCATGTGTGATACACGCGAACCTTCCGGATGGAAAGCAGCGGAACCCAGACCGACAAAGATAACGGAAATCAGGACAGCCATATAACTGTCGGCGAAGGCCAACAGCAACATGCCGGTAAATGTAAAACCCATGCCAATGGGCAGAATGGACGGCGTCGGTTTTTTATCAGCAAACCAGCCTACGACAGGCTGCATAATGGAAGCGGTAAAGTTGATAGCAAATGAGATCCATCCGATTTGAGTATACGTGAGATGCATAGAGTCTTTCAGAATCGGAAAAATGGCGGGAATGACCGACTGGATTGAATCATTGAACAGATGAACCAGACTGATTGCAATGAGTATCCGGTATACGGTGCTTTGGGCATCCAATCCGGGTGGGTTTTTCGAACGCGCTGTGGCGTCCTTTGTTAATGAGGTTTGTGTAGACATGTACAATTCTCCTTTGGTCGCGGTCACGAGGGATCAGCGCCTGATGTTGTATTCTATGCGTGTAAGCATATTGTTACATAATAGGATAGATTGATTGGACCGACAAGGGGAACAAAGGAAAACGTTGATGAATTCAACTCTATTTCTGAGGTGTTTATTTATAGCATTACATTTACAAAAGAAACGTATTACTTTAGCATCTAATGTAAGAAAATCCATATTTGTGTGTAAAAAGGATAGAGGAGGGATGGATATGAAATCCTTATCACCTTATGAATCCGCCAAACGCGAGCTGGTAATGACCATTTTATATATGGCTGTCATAACGTTTCAGGCTATCTATGTTGCACCGAAATCTCTATCTGCTGCTATCGTCATCTTTATCATTTTTCAATCGATTGGTGTTTTGATGTTGAGACATTACGTCAAAAAAGTCAGAGAACTAAAGGACGATCAAGCCACTTGAACGTCAGTTGAATCGAGGATTTAGAAGAAAGCTGAACTTCGTATAAAAATCGTATAAACTGTAAAAAAACAAAAGCCGAACTTCTTCAGATGGAAGAGTTCGGCTTTTGCTTTTATTTTCGGAATCCATTAACGATTATCAATCGTCTCCGGATACATATCATGATTCATCATGCGGTGCTCGGCCATCTGCTCGTACTTCGTTCCTGGCTTACCATAGTTCGTATACGGGTCAATGGAAATGCCGCCGCGCGGTGTGAATTTGCCCCATACTTCAATGTAGCGCGGGTCCATCAGCTTGATCAGGTCGTTCATGATGATATTTACACAATCCTCGTGAAAATCACCATGGTTGCGGAAGCTGAACAGGTACAGCTTAAGTGATTTACTCTCGACCATTTTGATATCAGGAATGTAACTGGTATAGATCGTCGCAAAGTCCGGCTGACCCGTAATCGGGCACAGGCTGGTGAACTCTGGGCAGTTGAATTTTACAAAATAATCGCGGTACGGATGTTTGTTATCAAAGCTCTCCAGGATGCCCGGATCATATTCAAACGTATATTTAACGTTCTGGTTGCCCAGCAACGTCACATCTTGCATCTCATCAGGTTGTCTCATCGGTTATTAAACGCTCCTTGTTTCCGCCAAAGCCCAAAGCCTCGCGGTATATATGAATAGGCCATTTGCCTGTTTAATTCTCTTCATTGTCTGAGGACCTTTCGCCCTCATCTTACATCATGCCGCCCATTCCACCCACACTGCCCATCAGACGCCGCGTTTGTTGCCCCATACCAACGTATGAAGCTGTGGTAGCACACGAACGTTGTTCAGGTCATCGGAGGCACTGACTTGGTCGATCAGCCACTCATAACGAGCAAGCAGTGAGGACGCCAGCTCTGGCGTATCGGCAGAAGTCACATCCGGGTTCCCGGTTTGTAAAAATAAATCCGTGCCCGGATACCGTGCATGCACACGGCGGGCATAGTCCAAGTCTGTCTCATCAAAGATCACGATCTTCAGACTATAACTTCGTTCTACCGGGCCAGCGGCCAGGCGTCCGATTAGATCATCCAGCACGGCCCAATCGGTGTCCATGCCGGAGCTGGGTGGCTTGGGCGAGACGGTGACTTCGTCAATGTCCGCCAGCCAAGGCTGCCAGCGGGAGCCCTGCGTCTCCACCGCGGTGCGGATGCCGTTCTCCCGCAGCAGGGCAACCAATCCGCCCAGCGAAGCAAGCAGGGCGGGATTACCGCCGGAGATGGTGACATGGGAGAAACGGGTGCCGCCAACGCGGCGCAATTCTTCCCATACATCCTCTGGCGTAATCATTCGAATTTGGTCCTTGCCACTGCCGTCCCAGGTAAAGGCCGAGTCGCACCAGGAGCAGCGATAATCGCAGCCCGCGGTGCGAACAAACATCGTTTTTTGCCCGATGACCATGCCTTCGCCTTGAACCGTCGGACCAAAAATCTCCATCACAGGGATACGCGCCTCTTGGTTGCGTTCGCGCGACTGTCTCTGTTCTACAATACTACTCATCAATCATCCACTCCCGTCTCGCTTCCGCGTAACTGGTTGGTGTCTCGAAGAGTCGGACAAACTCCGTCCGCCCACCATCGGTCAGCCCGGCATAGGGTTCCGTCTGGAGCGCATGTTCCATCTGTTCGAACAGCCAAACGACCATATTTTCAGCCGTTGTATTCATTAAAGGAAGTGTCTCGTTGAGGTACTGATGATCCAGATATCCCTCAATCTGAGTTTTCCATATATCTTTGATATGTCCAAAATCAACTGTCAGCCCGGTTTCACCCGGATAACCGCTGATGCCAAAAATAACTTTATACGTATGACCGTGCAGGTTCTTGCACTTGCCTTCATAACAATGCAGGTGATGTGCTGCGTCAAAGGTGAATTCTTTGCTTACAAGCACACGTTTGCGGTGATAGCGCAGCTGGGTGGGTAGAATATCTTCTCCGATGCGTTGCAGATGCTCTACAATACGGAATGTTCCCGGCTCTCTCATCGTACATCCACTCCCGCAGATTCAGCAGCAGCACGTTGCTGTACATAACGATCCAGTCCGGCTTTGCGCAGTTTGCAGGCAGGGCATTCTCCGCATCCATCGCCGATCACGCCGTTATAACAGGTCAGGGTACGCTCGCGTACATAATCAAAAGCACCGAGATCATCGGCCATCTTCCACGTCTGGGCTTTGTCCAGCCACATGAGTGGGGTATGAATGACAAATGGGTAGTCCATCGACAGATTAAGTGTCACATTCATCGATTTCACAAATGAATCCCGGCAATCCGGGTATCCGCTGAAATCCGTCTCACATACACCTGTAACCAGGTGACGTGCTCCTTTTGCTTGGCCATAATGGCCGCAAAACTGAGGAACAGCAGATTTCGTCCATCTACAAATGTACTCGGCAGTTCGCCTTCTTCATGCGTAATCTCCACATCCGTGCGAGTGAGCGCATTGGGGGCAAGCTGATTTAACAGGCTCATATCGAGTACCGTTTGCTGTACCCCCAGATCACGAGCGATCTCGGCTGCACATTCAATCTCCAACTTGTGGCGCTGACCGTAATCAAATGTAACAACCTCGACTTCGGCAAACTGTTGTTTTGCCCAGAACAGACACGTGGTACTATCCTGACCACCGCTGAATACAACGACTGCTTTTTCTTCGTTCAACATAAAAAAACCTCTCTATCTTCTTGAGATCAAACCATGCACGTAGGCATAGAGTGTCGGAAGAACAGAGAAGTTCATGAACTGGCATCCATCAAAAAACACACTTTCTCGATAACCGCTTCAAAAAGCAGGTAAGAGTAAGTGTCCTTAGTTTTACGTACCTGATTGCATAGTGACCGCAACGTGTACGCAAGACTTATACTGACCATCACATGGTCAAGTCTTATAGAGGAGTTCGCGAACCTCTCCCATGCCACAGGCATGGATTTTCTTCTTTAATTGTCTGAACCATTATAACATGAAACCGCGTGGTGACCACCCCACTGGAGCATAGTGGCAACTAGTCGGTCTGTTTCATCAACTAACAGCTTATTTGATCAGTTTATTTGATCAATACATTGCCAAAAGGAATCACTTCTTTCAAAATTCGTTTGAACAGTCCCTCATCGTTAAGATCCTGTTCCAAGCGGTGATTCTCACGTCCAGCCTGAAAGAGTACAGATCCATGTCCTG
Source organism: Paenibacillus sp. OVF10 (assembly GCA_022836915.1). GTDB lineage: Bacteria > Bacillota > Bacilli > Paenibacillales > Paenibacillaceae > Paenibacillus. Next base: position 2,048,538 of record CP094668.1, read on the forward strand.
TCATCTTCCAATGATAATTCATATGCTGACTGGCAAGGTTGTTACCATATACGGTGAGTTCCAGATGTGCATTTTCGGGATAGGCAATAATGCTGCCAGCATCCACATAAAGCGGCGCTGTTGGGTGAAGTTCCTGTTGGCAGACCTGGCCTTGAGTGAGCAATCCGATTTTGCCTTTGCCGGAAAATTTCATTTTCACTGCATCACGGGTGATCAGCATGTTTTTGATTTTCTGAATTTTGGTATGCATGGTTACACCATCAGAGTAGAAGAACAGGTGGCGGAAGTCATAGAGCAGATCACTGTCCTCCGTGAGCTCCACTTCCTTCATCGTGAATCCGGGAGGCAGGGCAGCCACAAATTGGCAAGGTCCGGTGATTTCGGATTTAATCAGCTTTTTTTGCGATATATGCCCGTGATATTCATGAATTTATCATTGCGACTCCCACTTGGACCGCGGAAGGCCACAATTTGCTGCGGATGCAAAATATGAAGGCGGTCATCTTTAATGAGTGAAAATGTGACGACTTGTCCTGCTCCGCCTGCTTCAGCATTGTTCAGGTGTATGTTCATGCAGTTGCTCCTGTTCTTTTATACTCGGCCCGAACGGCGACGCATTCCCCAGCGCATCACACGAATCAGAACAAAGTAACCCAATATGAGAGAAACGACAGTGATGATCGTCGTCTGAATTCGTTTGGTGGTAGCTGCTTTGGCATTCTGGTCGTCCTGTAATTTACTTACCATTTCAGTGAGTTTCTGGTTCTGAGCCAGCAGTTGTTCGTTCTGGGTCTTAAATGCTTCGACATTGGCCTGGGCTTGTCCCAACTGAGCGGACGTTTGATTTAGTTGCTCCATCGTTTGCTTATAACTTTCCTGCAGAGCGTTCACTTCTCCGGGAAGTTCGGAGACTCGCTCCCATCCGCTGTATATATCCGTAAAAATATTGGCACTGGCTGCACTTACTGTTGAAGCGATCGAAACGGTAAATAGAATGCATGTGGTGAATAACACCCGAATGAAATAACCCTGAATGGATTTTGGCATCGTTAACACCTCTTTCTTCGGTTAGATAGATCAATCGCCGAATTCGTCGTCTATTGTTGAAATACGGCTCTTACATTATACGTCAAAACCGGGACGATGGGTTCAAGATGATATCGTTTTATTACCCGAAATATTTAAAATTATTTAGGAACAGGGCTGTTTAGCTTACAAATCTGTGGGGTAATAGAACGATAGGCAAGCACACCGGACCGTTTTACAGATCTTTTACTTCAGTTCCGGGTGCATGCTATTCATAAATGCGCAATTTAATGAACGATACCAATATATCCGATTGAATATAAGATCGTGAACATGAAGGAGTAGAAACATATGTACACAACAGATCAGAACACATCAACCAAAACAATCATGATCACTGTGAATGGAGAGCCAGTAGGGCGTAAGCTGGTCATTGACAGTGTCACCTATGCACCGGTAAACGAAGCAGATGGTGTACAATATTTACACAAAATGGGAATCGATCATCCTACTGTTTAATTTGGGACTTGTCATAGATAAGTGATTGATAAGCTTGGCCTAGTGCCAGGCTTTTTCGTCGTTTATTGTCGTATTGAGACGGATTTAGGGATATAAAACTAATATATTGGAAAAATTTAATGAGAACATGTGTTCCGTGACAATATAGTGTCCATTCACCCTGATAACTTAGAAGATAATACATATAAATCGGGGGAGAGACTACCAGTGAACTCAGTCTTTGAAGTATCTTATTCGTGGAATAAAGAGGCCATACCGACAGGGGGAGCCGACCCCGTATATATGATGGTAGAGTGGCGTAACGGTGCCCCTGCCAAAAGACTTAGGAAAATAGCACCCAAAATTGTATCAAGAGATTTGGAACTTTTGCTCAAACCGGAATATGGAGTGCAGCTAAAAGGCATCTATGGATGTCGTTCCAAAGAAACGGATATTGGCTGGTTATTGAGGCTTGGGGATATGTACAAGGGAGAAAGTAAACAAATTTTGCTTGAATTCGTCATGGGACCCCGTGTATCAGGAAAAGCTGCCGTTTGTTCAGCCTATTGGAGCACAAGGAAGTTGAAGCAAAGTCAACGTGTATTGTTACGAAGAGAACAGTTGTATATTCAGTACACCAGTCATCTGGGTATGTTGCGCCAGCCGGAAGATCCCAAGGTGGAGAAGACGATCAAATTAAGTGAAACCGTGCCCCTGATCAAACAAGCCCTGCGCGCCTACGAAAGAGGCCGGGTTCAGGAGGAAGTAATATGTTGCGTCGCCATGCTGATGCGTTGTTAATTGAAGCTGCACGGAAGCAAGATCTGGACTATTACGCGGAAGCCGAGATCGTTGAAAAGCTGCGTTATCACTACGGGATCACCTTTACAACAGGATATCATGATCGTGAAAAAAAGATATTAGGGGAATAGGGTTGATTTCAGATGGTAACGGTATAGAGAGAGTCTACATATTTGAAGGTGAAGTTTAGGAGAAGGTCGAATGTATGTATCAATATCATATTAAACAATGGATGGAGTTGTATCAAATTTATTGAAACAACATCGTGGAGGGTCCGGCAAAATGACAGACCGACTAATCCGATTAATGCGCATTATCACACTGGTGCAGGCCAAGCCGGGCATACTGGCACGTGAGCTCGCCCAGCGATGCGAGACGACGGAAAGGACGATATACCGCGACATGGAGGCCCTCAGTGCAATGCATATCCCGATCGCCAATATGGGACACGGACAAGGGTACATGTTTATCAGCCAATTTGCCATGTATCCGCTAAATTGGTCTGATGAAGAAGCCCAAGCTTTCATGCATCTTGCTGAAGTTATGGAGAATATTCGTCCTTTGCTGAAACCTGCTTTTGAGAGCGCTTATGAGAAAGTGGTTGCTTCGAGTCAGAAAAACAAAACAGAACGAGTGGAATGGTCGGAGCAAATTAGTGGATTGTTCAAAGCGGGATTGCCCGCATGGCAAAATGAAAACAACGATTCGCAGAATCAATCCATGATTACCCTGCTTCAGGCTGGCATTTCACAGAACACCATTGAAGGGGAGTATCTGTCTCAAGGTAAAAAAGGGATCGTACGTATAGATCCTTACTGTCTTATCCCTCGTGAATACAGATTTGAGCTGTTAGGGTATTGTCACCTGTCGGAGAAACTTCGAATATTTCAGGTGAGCCGGCTGCAAAGGATACGGATATTGCCACGCACGTTTCGCAAAGAGGATTATCTGATGCAATCGCACTTCCGCATTCCTTGGGCATACGAGGGAAGTACGGAGTGGACTGCGTTCAAAATTCGATTTGCACCCCATGCTGTGGAGCGTGTGATGCAGGAGCAATTTTTTATGCGACCCATCCTAACCATTGAACCGGAAGGTAGCCTGTTATTTGAAGCCATATTAAGTGATGTTGACGAATTTCTCGTATGGATATCTAAATATGGACCTGATGCGGAAATTCTCGAACCTGAGATCTGCCGCATCAAGATGAAAGAACGTCTAAACTATTGGCAACAAATGTACAATAAAAGTTGAGATTAGAATGCCATCCATCCTAAGCCAAGACACGATTAAGTACTGTGCTGTGGACGGTTACTCTTTGGTTTTGAAAAGGCTTGCCAGATTGCCAAATGGAGATTCTTTTTCTTCATCTTCTGTGGAGCTGGAATAGACAACCTTGGAAGTAATGCCCTCATCATCGGCTGCACAGTTGTTTTCCAGAGTGAAACGGTCAAATTGATGCATAAACACCTTGGCTGTATTGATGGCATCATCCAAAGCACGGTGCTGTGTACCATCAAATTCAATTCCGCAGATTTCAAGAGCCTGAGCGAGTCCGAGTTGACGGAACTTACCTTCTTTACGAACGGTGCGGGACCATTGTTGCTGGAGATCGTTATGATTGGTGATCCAGGCCACATCAAGTTGATGGGTGCGACAATGAGAGATCAGTTTGCTGCGGTCATCGGGTCCCCAGGAACACATGTAATAGGGGTCACTTCCCATCCAGGCAATGAATTGGTTTAATGCTGCCGGAAAAAGAGGCGCTGCATCAATATCTTTCTGCGTGATACCTGTAAATTGAATTGTGTCAGTGGACAGAACAGACTTATTGGAAGGACGAACATACGTATGGAACGTATCCGTTACGACCAATCCATCCGCACTTTCCGTAACTTTGACGGCACCGATATCAATAATTTCAGAAGAATAGCGAGTATTGCGGCTTACCGTGAATTCAAGATCATATATGATATATGGCATAGGACAAGCTCCTTTATCGATTAATACCTGTGATAGATTTCTATTTCTCTATATTACAGGGAACGTGCTGCCATGTCAGCCATCGCTAGAGAATTCATTGTAGTCAGGATGAACGGACAGTCTGAGTGTTTAATGATCTTTCTGATGCATTTCCGGTTTTGGTAAGTCTTTACTTCACAAAAAGTGGTCGTTATAATGAGGAAAGTTAGGGACTTTCCTATATTTTGTTTGTATCTATGGCAACATCAAAGTAGAACTTTCCGTCTTATTATCAAAACTTCCTAACACCGTTTGAAGTGTTGGGGAGTTTTTATTATTTATGGCATACTCATGTAGGAAAGGAGAAAAAGTTAGTCGGTTGTTGGTATAACATAGGAAAACTACTTCACGAGTTAGTATTATTGAATTTAAAGTACATATGGAGGTTTGTTTCTTTGATTAGTAGAAAATTGAAAATAACAGCAATTACAGCTAGTGTGTTTATTGTTTTAATGAGCGCTGCATATGGTGCATTCTATATTTGGAACAAGAATTATAAATTTAATAATAATTATGTATGGCAGCCTTTGGAGGACGTGCAATCTACACTAAACCTGAAAGATTCCTATAACGTTATTGTAGCTGGAACGGATCCGGAAGGTATTACCGCTGCCTTATCAGCTGCTCGTAATGGGATGCGTGTATTGCTGGTGGAAGCAAGAGATCGCAACATGTTGGGAGGATTGTTGACCGAGGGAGGCCTTAATACGCTGGATCTAAATTATTCCCCTGAACAACCGCAGTTATTGAGTAGTTTACGGCAGCCTGACTTTTTGAACAAAGGCATTTTCCAGGAATGGTTTGACCAGATCGAGGGTAGTTCATTTGATACCAATACAGCGGCTAACATTTTCTATCGGATGGTTCGTTCTGAACCTAATATTGACCTGTTGATGAATGCTAAGGAATTAGTTCCACTTACTGAACAATCTACGGGAGATCACACGACAATAACGGGTATGAGTATAACTAAAGAAGATGGAACAACTGTTCAGATCTCAACCCGCTCCATCATTGATGCGACGCAAGATGCGGATATTGCAGCCGCTGCAGGAGTTCCATATTCCATAGGCAGACAAGATATTGGAGATGGTAAATCCAAAATGGTCTCTACGCTTGTATTCAAGCTAAGCGGTGTTACTGATGAGGTATGGCAAAAGTTTAGGGAAAGAGAGGGAACCGGGGTTGATAAGATGAGTGCTTGGGGGTACGGTGATGCTAGAAAATATGAATCCTCCAATCCACAATATATTAAGATTCGCAGTCTGAATATCGGAAGACAAAATGATGATACAATCTTGATTAATACGATGCAAATCTTTGGGGTAGATCCGTTAGATCCGATATCTGTGAAAAAAGGTCTGGAAATCGGGCGTAAAGAAGCACCACTAATTGTTGATTTTCTGAAGAAAAATTATGATGAATTTGCAGGGCTACAATATGCTGGAACAGCGAACGAACTTTATGTGAGGGAGTCACGTCATATCTATGGCGAGTACCGATTAACATTAGCTGATGTCATGGAAAATCGTGATCATTGGGATGCCATCGGATACGGCTCATACGATATTGATATTCAGAGCACAAGTGTTGGGAATCCCGGCACAATTATGTTAAGTCCAATTCAATATGGTGTACCCTTTCGCTCGCTCGTACCACTAAAGGTTGATGGTTTGCTCGTCGTTGGACGTGCAGCAAGTTATGATACCATCCCACACGGTAGTGCAAGAGTTGTCCCACTGGGAATGGCAGAGGGAGAAGCAGCAGGGGCAGCGGTCAAGCTGGCATATATCCATAAGGAGTCCTTCCGCGAACTCTCAACTTCAGAAGAGCGAGCATCTGAACTACGTAAGATGCTGGAGAATCAGGGTATGGATCTGAAAGTACATCGTTTCGAGCAGCCTGATTACATGGAGCATAAGGATTACAAGGGATTATTGGCTGCAGCGAGTATGTATATGACTTCAGGCAATTATAATAACGATGGTTGGGAACTGGATAAAGGAATGAATCCAGAACGATTTTTAAGTAAATTGAAAAGAATGCAAGCGATGTTTCCAGAAGCCTACACAGGCAGTGCCGACCAAGCTCTAGCAAATATGGAGAATGCCGTAACCCTACCTTTAACATTGGATCATGCTGCGTATATGTTATGTCTGGCAATGGGATCTTCAGAAACAGAAACTTCACTTGAACAGGCACTTGCTCAATTACAAACACAAAACTTTATAAGTGATGACACGCTTGCTGGCATTGCTGACAAGAACAATCTTACCAATGGGGATGCGTTTATGCTCATTCGTGATGTAGTGGAGTATTATTCTGGAGTTGTATTCGACTAATTGGTTGACAATTACTTGTAAATGAACTAATGTGGTCAAAAATGATAACAGCGTTATAACGAGGACATGATTGTGCAAGCCAGCTTCAACAGAGAGGGAACAGTGTGGTGCAAGGTTCCTGTAGCTGCTTCATAAATTCCTACCTCGCGAGCTGCGGAAGAGAATGCCCATACAGGGTTGCAACCTCCGCCGGCAGGGCCCGTTATGCCCCGTAGGACTGCATGTTACAGATCGCATAGGTTGCGAACGGATTAATTTGCAGTTAAATAAGGGTGGTACCACGACACATTCGTCCCTTGACGGATGTGTCTTTTTGCTGTTTATGCGCCGTATTTGATAACAAAAAGGAAGATTAGGAGTGTGTTATGATGCGTCAAAGTGAAATGCTTGTCCCAACATTACGTGAAGCGCCAGCGGAGGCAGATGCGGCGGGACATCGCTGGTTACTGCGTTCCGGTATGATTCGCCAACTTGCTGCGGGAATTTACAGTTACCTGCCCCTTGGACGGCGTATATTGTTAAATGTTGAACGAATCGTTCGTGAAGAGATGGATCGTGCGGGATGTCAGGAAGTGTTGCTGCCAATTATGCAGCCTGCGGAGTTGTGGGAAGAATCCGGAAGATACACACAGTATGGTCCCGAATTGATGCGTCTGAAGGATCGTCATGCACGGGAATTTGCTCTTGGACCAACACATGAGGAAGTCGTAACCGCTTTAGCGCGGGACGAGGTGAGTTCGTATCGTAAGCTGCCATTCACCCTGTACCAGATCGGAACCAAGTTCCGGGATGAACGCCGTCCTCGATTTGGATTGCTGCGTGGACGTGAGTTCATCATGAAGGATGCGTACTCTTTTGCTTCGGACTGGGAAGAGCTTGATCGGACTTATCAGGCGATGAACACAGCGTACAGTCGCATTCTGGAGCGTTGTGGTCTGGACTATATCCGTGTTGAGGCTGACGCAGGAACGATTGGCGGTCAAGGGGAAACACACGAGTTCATGGCTCTTGCTGATGTGGGTGAGGACACAATTGTAACCTGCAAACATTGTGGATATGCTGCGAATCTGGAGAAAGCGGGTTATCAGACTTCTGGATATATTGAGAAAAAGAAGGAAGCTTGGAAGTTCCAGCCGACTTTGCGAGTTCAGACTCCATTCAAACGGATGAACATTCAGGAGCGGAAAATGTAGTACGCATCTCCACACCTGGCGTTCGTACGATCGCAGAGTTAAGTTCCTTTGTGGGCAAAGGTGCTGAACATATGATCAAAACGCTGCTTTATGTGGCGGATGGTCAGCTCGTCGCTGCGCTTGTGCGTGGAGATCATGAATTGAATGACATCGCATTAAAGCAGGTGTTGGGGGCAGAGGAACTGATCCTTGCAGACGATGCAGCCATTGCCGCACATCCAAATCTGAAGGTAGGATTCCTGGGTCCGATTGGACTAAATCTGCCGATGGTAGTGGACGCTGACGTGGCAGTGATGAAGAGTGCAATTACAGGAGCCAATGAAGTGGATGTGCATGTTTCCGGCGTACGCCCAGGCATTGATTTTGCATTGGAGCGAGTAGAACGAATTCGCTTTGCTGCGGAAGGGGATGCTTGTCCAACATGTGGATCACCGCTTGTGTTTACCAAAGGTATTGAGGTTGGACACATTTTCAAACTGGGAACAAAATATAGTGATGCCATGGGCGCTTCATTCCTGGATCGTAATGGTCGGCAGTGTGCGCCAGTCATGGGATGTTACGGCATTGGCGTATCCCGCCTGATGGCCGCAATAGCTGAGCAGTATGCAGGAGATGATGGCATAAGATGGCCTGCCGCTGTTGCGCCTTATGATGTGCATCTGATTACAGTAAGCTGGAAGGATGAGCAGCAGCGTCAGCTCACCCTCGAACTGGAACAACAATTAATCGATGGCGGTTTCACCGTATTGGTTGATGACCGGGATGAACGTCCGGGTGTGAAATTCAAGGATGCAGAGCTGATCGGATTGCCTGTGCAGATCGTTATTGGCCGAGGAGCAGCAGAAGGACAGGTTGAACTGGGATCACACGCACTTGCAGCATCAGGTGAATCGAAACGAATCGCTTTGACCGCACAGGAGGCTGTGCTTTATGTGAAGGAACAACTCACTTCCTAAATTCAGGGGATTTTCTAATTATATGAGTTCATATAATAGTACCGAATATGATGCGGTAGATGATTTTGATTGCTGAAATTCCAATGAGAGCATGAAAAAGAGGGCTATAGGCATGCAATTTGGTAGGATTTTATGAGTGATATCATACGAAATAACTATATTTGGACATATGTATTTAGTATACAAATGATTTTATGATTAAGGATTTGAAGATGATTATACGCAGGTGGATTTATGTGCAAGTATGCAATGTTGAGAAGACAGAGATGTCGAAATTAAATGTACAATAAGCGCATGAATACGGTAATTCCGGAGAGTTTTTATATAGTTCGGTGTCGAAGGCACATGATAAAGTTGGTCCGTTATGGCCAAGCTGGGATTTATTTTTGCCTCAGATGATTGTCAGGATCAGCAGGATATGTCCACAGGAAATGTTCAAGTATCTGATGTGGATTGATGTTTAAGAACGGAGATACAAAGGGTGTCCCCTTAACCAGTAATCTGGCCTGAGGGACACCCTTTTTGTTGTGACAAGATAGATCCGTATGCTGATGCACTATAAGCGGTCATTCCTATATGCACTTTGCTTTGCTGAGCTTAAGAAGCTGCAGGCAATTTCAATTGTTGACCTGGATAAATCCAGTGTGGATTTTTGATATTGTTCAGCTTTTGCAATGCCTGCCAAGTTGTACCGTATTGTTTGGAGATAGAATACAGGGAATCTCCGGATTTCACAACATGCAGTTTGGCTGGAGCTGGTTTACTTGGTGTTGGTTTAGACGGTTTTTCCGGTTTTGGTGTTTCTGGTTTTGGCTTGGTTGGAGCTGGTGTTTCTGTTACCGGAGTTTCCGGCTCTACTGCAGGTTTTTTCGCTTCACTGATCCGACCATCTGTTTTGATGTCTACAGCGCCAAGCTTCTGCATGTAATTGATCAATGCTTCGTCCAGCGCGCCATACATACCCGTAGTTGGATATTTGGCAAACATGGTGTATTCGTCACCACCAACAGCTGTGAAATCATTGGTTGCCAGTGTATACGTTGCTTCCGGATCAAGGGCTTTATCACCCACGGTTACGGAATGTACACGGCTACCTTCTGCAGCGGAAGTGTCAATTTTGAACTTGATACCAGATACTTGTGGGAATCCACCGCTTGGTTCAGGGTAGGAAGCTACACCGACTTCAAGGGCTGCCAGAATATCGGACCCTTTCACTTCAAGGGTTACCACTTGATTACCAAAAGGAAGCACTGTGATGATATCACCTTTGGTTACGATCCCTTTTTCGATGGAAGCACGGATACCACCACCGTTAGTCAATGCGATATCGGCTTTGCTGACATCACGAATGGCATCTGCAAGCAGGTCACCCAGGTTAGTTTCTCCTGCACGTACCTGTTCACGTTTACCATCCAGCAGAATAGCTGTATTGGCTACTTCTTCTTTCAAGATAGGTTCTTGTTCTTTTTGAATGGAGTTTACGAGAGTTGCAACCTTCTCATTTGGTTTGATGTCTTTTGCTTCAGTTTCATCAATTAATGTTGCTTGTTTCTTCGTTACTTTACCACCGTCTACCCACAGATCGATGACACCGACGTAGTTAGTATATTCTCCTGCGCTTGCAATCAATGTTCCGTTATCGGATACAAGGCCATCTTGCAGTACAGTGTGGCTGTGACCATCGATGAATACATCGATGCCAGGAACTTCTTTAACAACTTTAAAGCTAGTATCGGTACTGGACGCATCTTGTCCAAGGTGTCCCAGAACAACAACAACATCTACTTTGCTGCGGATTTCGTTCACCAGAACTTTAGCTTCCGCAGATGGATCTGTAATATCAAGACCTTCTACGTTTTTGGATTCGTTTTGTACAACGTTTCCGGTGTAGTCAAAGCGATGATACCAATCTTCACGCCATCGACTTCTTTAATGAGATAAGGATCGAAGAGACGTGTTCCGTCTTTTTCTTCACATTGGCACTCAGCATGGGGAAGTTCATCATGTCCGCCAGTTCGATCAGACGATCCGAACCGTAGTTGAATTCGTGGTTACCCGGTACGATGGCTTGGTATCCCATTTCATTCATGACTTTCACGATGCTCTCACCATTCACAAGAGTGGCAAATGTTGTACCATGCACAGCATCTCCAGCATCGAGCAAGAGTGTGTTAGGGTTTTCGCTACGATATTTGTCAGCGATTCCAGCTACTTTGGCAAAACCCATAGCAGGTGAAGATTCAACTGCACGGGCATGCGTATCATTCGTATGTAGAATGGTAATGTGTTTACCTGTGCCCGGAGTGGTATCCGTTGCAGCTGCGGCAATACCTACACTGCCAAACAGCAAACAGACCGTTAGCAGAAGTGAAACGTAATTCTTCCAGATTTTCATATGAATCCGAAACCTCCCAAAATAATAATCTACTTGAGCGTTTACATAGCTCACGTAGTATTTTAACAGACTATTATTAGGAAATCTCGCGAATTACGTAAAAATACGTAACCTGAAAGTGACATGTAAATCTGCTGTTGGAAAATATAATCTTCGGAAAGAACGTATGTTCTTAAAGTGTGTAAAAAATGCTGCGCTTCACGCGGCAGTCCGGTACGTAAACAAAATTTCTCCAAAGATTCTTCCGGTTCAGGCATCACTCCGGAGGTTAGCAATTGAATGGCAAAACGATTGGCCTGTCTTTCCAGCTTGCCTGGAGCAAAATAGGAATGTTCCTCCAGAAAGAATCGATTAATCCCTTTATGAAGCCGGTCATGACCAAGCTCATGGGCGCACACGAACCTTTGCCATTCCGGCGGCAAATCATTGTGTATGACGATAAACCTGCGCCGGAGCTTGCGAAAGTAGAGTCCCTTGGTGGACTTCCCCAAATTGGTGAAACGAATCTGTATTCCAACCGCGCGGGCAATGCTGAACGGGCAGTTGGTCCGGTGTTTTCGAATCAGCTTTGTTACGATGTCATCCATATGATCTCACCTGCTGCCTCATTAAATTCAGTGGGTCATGCCTCATGGGCGATTGTCCGATTCGTCTGTCTTTTTGCGTTTGTTCATCTGTTTGGCTTCCCAGAACAGACCTGTCAGTACATCCTTGATTCGTTTCTTGTCCTCTTCATCGAGTGGAATGCCGTCAAACATCAGATCATCATCGTCCTCCAGCATCTTTTTGAAATCACGACGGTCTTTGTATGTAGCCCATTCCGGCACGTCCTGAAGTTCAGCAGCACTCCCTGGTTCAATATAACCGGCTTGCTTCATCATCTCTGTATAGGGCACCGAGAGTGCATCTGAAATCTTGCGGATGGTCGCTGGTTTCGGCACACCCGGACCCCATTCTCAATACGTGAAATCTGTGAGTTGCTTATTCCGGCTGCTTCGGCGAGCTGATTGATGCTGTATCCCTGTTGCTCGCGCAGTTGTTTCATATAAGGACCAAAAGCGTGCTCCACAATTATGCCAACTCCTTCGATTCGTACAAGTGCTTGAGTTATAAATTAAGAGAGCTCGTGCTGCACAGATCACTCCGATGACAGAACAACCTTCCGATCGCTGTTATCCCCGAATTTCCTGAATGTATATCTTCATAGGTGGAATTTCGGTGATAAAGGCGAACGCTTCGCTTCTTCAGGTTCTTTCTGTCCTCTCCGTTAACGTGCATATCTAATCCACATCTTAACTTATAAAAATCAAATGACTTATACGGAAGTTCATTAATTAAACAGTACTATAACGTATATATACCATTAGGTAAAGAGATATGAAACAATTATGCCAAAAGGCATAGGAAATGAGAGCGAAGGTTTTATTTTATCGTCAAAACGAACCAAAATGAAGGTTTACTCCGATCTCCAGAAAGTGGTATCCTCAAATAGAAATACGAACACTATACGAACAAAATGTAAAGTTGAGGCAGAGCGTGTGTTTTGTAATCACCTTCTGAAAAGTTGAATTCCCCGGATTATAGCAGTTTGGAGTGATTCCAAAAGGCAACAGGGGGAAATTAAAAAAATGTCGTTACTTTTTTGGAAAACTGGACAACTCTATGAATAAGAGCGTTTTGCCATCGTGCAAAGAACGATTGCAAAACAACATGACGTGAACGATAGAGTGAGTGATATGAAGAATACTAAAGGAGGAAGATAAATATGGAATTGATGCTGCCCGAATTGGACCGACGCAAAACGCAAACAGCTGTTGAAGCTGCACTGGAAAAATACCGAATCTATAAAACCATAGCATTTGAAGAACGAGAGGTTATGGTGACGGCAAGTTATGCCGAGCGTTTCCACGGTGCAACCAATGTGACGGGGGATTCCACGGCGAGAACGGCGATCTACAATGTGGACGTGCAGCGCGCACGTCAGGCATACTGCGATACGATTGATTTTGTTGTATCCCGGCTGAGTGAAAAGGAACGTGTACTCGTCTGTGAACGATATCTGAAAGACGATGATGTGTTTGACTATAAAGTGTATAACCATGTGTTTGATCCGCCTGTCAGCAAGGATACGTATACGAAGATTCGTACACGTGCTTTCTACAAAATGGCGCTGGCTCTGTCAGATCGAGGTCTGATTAATATGGAGCCTTTGTCTGTGTCCCGCAAAGAGCGACAGAAGCTGGGCTGAGTGAGCGATTGAAGAAGTTGATCCTTTAATATCCAGGGTGGATTGGTTACAATAGTTGAACAAACCACAGTTGGCACAGCCAAAGGAGAGAAGTCTGCGATGTCGGAAGAAGTCGGAATGCAGGAAATGATCACGTTGAAGACAATCGCGGAAACGCTCAATACGTCCAATGATCTGAACTTAATGCTGGATACCGTGGTCGGCAAATTACTGGAGTTGACCGGATTAACGGCAGGCTGGATGTTTCTAATTAATGAACGTGGAGACTATACCTGTGTTTCGGATTACAATCTGCCCCCGGCATTACTGCGTAAAAATAAGGAGCCCATGCGAACGGGTACCTGCTGGTGTGTGAACCGCTTTAAGGATGGTCAACTCAATCATGCGGTCAACATCATTAACTGTAAACGGTTGGAGGATGCTGTTGAATTCCAATGGGGAGATACCCATGATATTACCCACCATGCAACCGTCCCGTTAAGGTCAGGTGAGAAGATGCTGGGCCTGCTCAACGTTGCTGCGCCAGCCAAGGAACATTTCAGCGACAGTGAACTGGCACTGTTACAGGGCGTGGCATACCAGATTGGTAGTGCGATAGAACGGATGAGATTGTATCGTGCGGAGCAGCGACGGGCTGATCTGTATGCCAAGCTGGGGGAGTTCAGCACGGCCTTGGGTCTTGCAGTGAACGAATGCAGCAATTCTGATACTTTTTCTTTAAAAGTTGTACAGCTGCTTGGGCAGCATTATGATTGGCCTTTTGCTACAATTATTCAGCAGAAAAACGGAATGTTCGTTTTGCAGGCAGCCTATGCAGATGATAAGGTTCGAACGTTATCAAGTACTCCGTTATCTTCAGAAGTGACGAGCCACATTAACCATATAATCAATAGTCATCGTGTAACATCTTTGTCTGGGACAGAGATCGCTGAGATATTTACCTTGTGCAAGCCTGACGAGACTATGAATTCCATTGCCTCGGGAATTGCTGCTCCCCTTCCATACCATACGCCAGGGGAAACGGGGATTCTGGTGATCGGAATAGGAACATCAGGTCCTGCGCAGGCGGACCGTGAAGTGCTGGAGGCAGTGGCTGAACATATTGCTGCCTCATGGGAGAGTCTGAAGCTGGCGGAGAATCGCCGCGAACTGGCACGACTCGAAGAGAGGAACCGGTTGGCTCGCGATCTGCATGATTCGGTTAATCAGATTTTATTTTCACTGTCGTTAACGGCTAAAGGCGCGGAAAGTATGTTATCCGGCTCCGAGCAGCTGCACCCGGCAGCGGAAGCGATGAAGGATATTCGGGCTTTGTCTCAGGAGGCTCTCAAGGAAATGCGCGCATTGATTATGCAGCTCCGTCCCGCGGGACTGGAAGCAGGGCTGCTCCATGCGCTACAGGAATACGGCACCAGCCAGGGGCTTCAAGTGGTGATGAATCGGACGGGAACGCGGTCTTTACCGCGTAATATAGAAGAAGCATTGTGGCGAATCGGACAGGAAGCGCTGAATAATGTACGGAAACACGCTGATGTTTCTTCTGCTGAGGTCACCCTCAAGTTAAGTGATCATGAAGTGGTGTTCACCGTCACAGATCAGGGAAAAGGTGGTGCGAACAGGCCAAAAGTGTCGTCTGGAAGCTCGCTTGGCCTGTCCATTATGAAGGAACGGGCCCAATCGCTCGGGGGCAGCTTAGAAATAGTGAGTTCTCCCCGCAAGGGAACAACAGTAACGGCAGTCATTCCACTTCCGTTCGAATCTGTATAAAGTCAGGGGAAGAAGAGATGCCGATTACGATTTTGCTCGCAGATGATCATGCGATGGTGAGACGAGGGCTGCACGTTTTTTTGACCACACAGCAAGACATGGAAGTTGTTGGTGAAGCATCGAACGGGCAGGAAGCTCTGGCGCAGGCGGAATTGTTAAAACCTGACGTGGTATTAATGGATCTGCATATGCCGGTCATGGACGGAATCGAAACAGCCAGACGGCTGCGTGCATTAATGCCAGGAACGCGAATTATTGTGCTCACATCGTTTTCGGATCAGGATCATGTGGTTCCTGCTGTGCGCGCAGGGGTGAAAGGATATCTACTCAAGGATATTGAACCGGAGGATCTGGCTGTGGCCATTCGCAATGTGCATGCAGGTCAGGTAGAATTGCATCCCGCCGCAGCAGGTCAATTGATGCATGTGATGGCTTCATCCGATTGGTCTATAAATGAACAGCAACCACAGCATATACCGACAGATCAGTCAGCAGACAGTCAAATTCAAGAGCTGAAGCAGGTTGGAAAATCAAATGAAACATCCTTTGGTGGTCCGGATATGCTTACTCGCCGTGAACAAGAGGTATTGGGGCTGATTGCTCAAGGATTGAGCAACAAGGAAATTGCAGTTCAATTGGTCATCACCGAAAAAACGGTCAAAACACATGTCAGTCATCTGCTCGACAAACTGGGTCTGGCGGATCGGACACAAGCGGCTCTTCATGCCGTAAGAAATGGCTGGGTCGTGTGACCAATTCCGACATATGTTCATACTTAAGTCGTATAAACTCAACCTAAAGGTTGAGTTTTTTGGTATTTCAAGTTAAGTCTATCTGCTGACGATTTGGATGCAAAAGAAAGGTAAGATAAGAGTAGAAATAACAGATCGGTTGAAACATGAGAGTTTAAATTATTAAAAAACCAAGGAGAGTGACATGAATGAATATTGTTATTTTGGCAGGCAGCAATCGGAACAATGCAACCAGTACACGTCTGGGAGAGTATGCTGTGGAGATTATTCGCGGTCAGGGACATCAGGCCAGCCTGTTTGATCTGTATCAGAAGCCACTTCCATTCTACGCGCCAGATGAAAAGCAGGCGGATCATGAACATCTGGCAGACCTGAACACACGTATGCTCGCGGCAGATGCCATCATCCTGTCTACACCAGAGTATCACGGCAGTATTAGCGGTGTGCTCAAAAATGCACTGGATCACCTGAGTCAGGCTCATTTCAGCGGCAAGCCCGTCCTGTCCATCAGCTCCTCTGGTGGAGCGGTGGGGGTAAGTTCGCTTTTACAACTACAAGCGATTGTTCGCAATCTGCATGGCATCAATGCCCAGGAGTGGATTTCCATTGGTGGTGCGCAGCGTAGACGATTCGAAGCAACATTTGACGGATACGAAGAGTACGAAGGTAGTCAGGATATAGAGGACCGGGTGCAGCGGGTTATTGGATCGTTTTTAAGTCTGGCCCTGACGTTAACGAATGCGCGGAATTCAATCATGAGTTGAGGACAAACGAAGATGAAATTGGGAAAAGGAAAAGAGGTTGAGCATAATGATTACAGGCATATTTGAAACACATCTAAACGTGACGGATCTGGAGAGATCCCATCATTTCTATGAAACGGTCCTGGGTTTACCCCATGCTTATGGTCAGAAAGAACGTGGGAACTCCTTCTACTGGATTGGTGGAAAAGGCAATGCCATGTTGGGATTGTGGCAAAAGGAACCTTCCGAGGTGAATCGTCAGCACTTTGCTTTTCATGTATCTCTGGAGGATATGAAACATGCAGTGGCTCACTTGGAGAACAAAGGAATCAAGACAAGCAACTTCCTGGATGATGATATCGGTGAACTGTACGTCTTCGGCTGGATGCCTGCGGTATCTGTGTATTTTACCGATCCGGATGGGCATTCGCTTGAATTCATCGCCATGCTCCCGGATGAAGCGAAGCCTGAGCTAGGCATGGTGCCGTGGAGTCAGTGGGAGGAGATGCAGGAGAAGACCGTATGATGATCGAAGAATTACAGTTATATACAACACGGCTGGAGGACCTCAAGCATTTTTATCGCGATACGTTGGGAATGGAAGTGTCCAATGCGACAGATCAGGCCTTCAACCTGCAGGTTGGAAGGACGAAGATCATTTTCAAACAGTGTGAAACAGATCATGAGCCCTTCTATCACGTTGCCTGGTTGATTCCAACGAATCGGTTCAAGGAAGCAAAGCAGTGGGCTGCATCACGTGTTGTTTTAAGCAGGAAGGAAATCGGGATGAGACGTACTCTGCTAATTGGAACTCTCATTCTCTCTATTTCGAAGATCCGGCAGGCAATATTATCGAGCTGATTGCTCATCATCGTATTCAGAACGAGAGTGACCATGACTTCTCGACTCAAGATATATTACAGGTGTGTGAAGTTGGACTGGTGACGGAGGATGTTCTGTCTACGGTGAATGAGCTTCAGCAGATTGGACTCACGCGCTGGGGTGAGGTTAGTGAAACCTTTGCTCCTGTAGGAGATGTACATGGTTTATTTATTGTGGTGAAGAAGGATCGGACGTGGTTTTTCTCTAAACAAAAAGCACAGATCTATCCGCTGGAAGTATCCATCCATGGCGTGGGCAAGCTTCGAATTGGCTAAACTTTGCATTCCGGGGCAAAACGGGCATATGTGGAGCATTTCCATCATGTTATAGAAGTAAACGCTTTATTTATTAACTAGGATATATAAGTTGAACTAAATTTACACGATAACGGAGAGGACAGATCTTAGTTCAACTTATATAGTTTCTCTGATGGACTTACATATGATGAAGGGTGGTGGCAAGCTTGGATCGACGTTTGTTGGAAGAGGGACTATCGATTATCGTTTCCAGTCGGGAACGTACAGGAGATCTGTGGCACGCCCATTATGGGGCGGGTGCAATTGCGGCATATTTTTGGGTACGGGAAAATCGTCTCACTGCCCTTGCCGCCGGCAGTGTTACCGCCGAAGCAAAAGCCATGCTTCGCCAGCATGGAATCAGCCCTGGTCAGACCTCTCCGATTGGTGAGATGATGCCTAGGGAAGATGCCGAAGCGCGTATTACGGACGCATTGGATCGAACGATTGGAGAGCTGCACTGGGTTGGACACCAGGCCATCTACGGGGCAATCAGTCTGAAAGCTATTCGCGAACTGGATGGATGGGGCACTGCGGAGGATATTGGTCGGCTGGTTGAACTGATTGATTCATTCAATCAAACTATCCCGGGAAGATCCTGGATGAACACAACGCTGAAAGAAATTCGCAGTCTGAAGCCAGAAAAAAGCGATGGTTTCCCCGAGATTGAAGATCCAGTTCAGTTGTCACGCCTGATTCTGGATGAGCTTGGTGCGTTCCAGACCATATATCACGCGGAAGCGCATCATGACCTGATTGGTCATATGCTCACCTACGGACATGCGCTTAATATATTATATGAATTGGGTTATCCGGCATTATTCCACAAAGGCATTCCGCCTTTCCTTACCATGGTGAAGGCACTACGCTTAAGCCGAGATGTGGATATTGAACAGGCGATGCCGACATTGCAATCACCCGTAGACCTGCTGCCACTGGAACGAGCGGAACGATCAGTGGCGCTCCCTCATGAGCTGGAATATTGGCTCACCGACAGACGTTCCCGTGACTGGAACGGAGGTCATATATTCAAATTCCCGTTCAGCTTCTATCATCATGCCAAGAACGGGGAGCCCGTACCGGAAACATGGGAGAATTTTCGTTATATCATCGCGTGAGATAAAACATACATTTCAGAAGGGGTGTCCGTCATGACGGACACCCTTCTAGGCATTATTCTGGGTTTACCGAATTGTGGGCAACCTGTACCTTATTAACGGGGCCAAATTTCAAGGATAAAAAGGATCAGCATGACTCTGGACACCAGCATGTATGGTGATTTTTGTACGGGCTGACGTGCTGCCCATATTCCCCAGGAACTCATAAGCGCAATACTCCCCCAGAACATCCATAAGGAGATGCCTTCGGGTGTAAATAGAAAGGACAGCTTGGGCAGTCCCTTGTTGCCAGCCCTAAGAAGAACAG
This sequence comes from Paenibacillus sp. OVF10, assembly GCA_022836915.1. Classification (GTDB taxonomy): domain Bacteria; phylum Bacillota; class Bacilli; order Paenibacillales; family Paenibacillaceae; genus Paenibacillus. The sequence continues at coordinate 2,067,884 of CP094668.1, forward strand.
TGGTCATATAGACGAGGGTAAGGAAAAGTAACTCGAAAAGCAGGGTTTGCAGCCAGAAATAATAGATGTTGAACACTCGTAGCATGATGACTGTGATCAGGATAAACAGGATACCAACGGATAAGAATGTTGCCGCGGTCCATCCAATGAGAGATGTTGTTATAACATCTGTTTCTTGATATAAGATGTACATTCCCAACGCATACATAGCAGGGCCCGCCATATAACTGGTGACAGCAATCCAAAGATAGAAGAAATAACTTTTCTTCATGGTCATATCCATCCTTTATTGTTCGTAGGATTTGAAAGCTACTTATGTCATATAAACATCATCAGGATGGGTTTGGTTGGGTTATCGATAGGAGTTTCTCGCGAGAAATCGGCATTTAACCGCCATAGAGACGACCACATTCATGCGTAATTCATCCCGATTACCATCAGCACGAGTGGGCAAAGGCGGTAAAATGGTATTATCGGATCAGCCGCAAGGAAGACACACCGACAGCTCATACGCTAACGTACAGACCGGCCATGGGGCCGGTTTTTTAATTCGGTGATTGCATCCTTGCCCTGATCGGGTATTAAAGACTAGATATATAAGTTGAACTAACGATTTACACGAGAACGAAGAGGACAGAAATAACCTGAAGAAGCGGAGCTAAAAGCTTTCTGCAAGTAAGCTACTTCGGAAGCATACACTGCGCCTTTATCCACGGATTTCTACCTTTATATAAGTGGATCAAGAAAATCTGGGGATAACAGCGATCGGAAGGTTGTTCTGTCATCGAAGTGGCTAGTGTAAATATTCTGTAGTTCAACTTATATAGATAACAGGAGGCTACGTGATATGAAAACAGTATTGTATGTTCCACTGGATGATCGTCCAGCGAATCTGGATGATGTGATTGTGCAAGGGAAAGCAGCCGGTATCCATATCGTTACACCAAACCTGAGTGATATTAAGAATCGTCTGGACTCGGAGAAAACCGTAGATGGCACAAGGCTGCTCGGCACCTCCACGCCGGTTTATGGCAAACCTTCCAAGATTCATGATTTTATTTTGAAACATGCTGCCAAAGTCGACGGATTCATTATCTCATCCGATATGCTTGCTTATGGCGGTCTGATTGGCAGTCGTCAGCTCCGCGAAGATGGAGGAGGCACCTATCCTGAGTACGATGAGGAAACCACTCGTTTGCTGGATGTGATCCGCGTGATCAAGCAGAAATATCCACGCAAACCCGTATTTGTAATGGACACCATCATGCGTTTGGCTACGACCTCGTTTGCAGATGGCTTGGCGCTCGATGCATATAATGAGTCTCGTGCGTTAATGCAGCAGCCACGTCAGACATACACCGAGTTTGAGGATATTATCGAAGGTTATAACCTGTCCCCAGAAGGGGTGGAATATGGGACAACGACCTATTTTGATAAAGAACAGTATTACAACACAAGACAACATAAATTTAAAACAAATCTGTACATTCTGGATCAGCTGGCTCGCACAGGTTATATCGATTTCCTCGCGGTTGGCGTCGACGATGCAAACACGCAGGGTGTTCAGATCAATGAAATCAAATATGTAGAAGCGCGGATCAATGAATGGCTGGGTGGAACCAATGGACAAAATCCGGATCGTGCTATCATCTTGCCGGATGCGGATGGTCTGGGGCACGCTTTGGTTGCTCGCATGGCTAACCAGTTGTTCCGAGGTGGGGCGAGGACACGTTACGCAGTGAAATATTTTGGTCCTCATGGCAATTCCATCATCAACACGTATGAATACATGGATGTACACGAGAATGTGGTTCGTCATGTGGATATTGTAGGTGGTGTGCTTGTAGCGGATTCGGCATATCCTGAACCGGAGGTGGTGACGGATGTGGGTGCTGGCTTGGAAAATGAACAGCTGGTGGCTGTAGCAGCCGATCAAGTTGTCCCGTTTGACATGGCCTCCGAACTGGATCGTATGACGAAGGGTCACCCGGGTAATTCCGGGGAGAACACGGGCATCGACATTGAGATTATTGCCATTACGGCTCTGGATCAGGTGCAGGCTGCGTTGGAGCAATTGACGCTGAATAGTGAGCAAGGTCTGCCTTCAGTGTTGATTGATTTTGTGGGTAAAGGACCAGCCAATGTTGATGTTGCCGAAGCATTGCTCAACAGTCCATATACCGGACGCGTTCTGGGATACAGTGCCTGGAATACACCGGGCAACAAGATCGGTATTGCCGTAGGCATGGGGCAGTCGAGGTACGCATTAATCACAACAGAGAAGCATGAGCATAAGTTGCGAGATGCAATGAACGCGCATGGCTCGCTGTTGTTTAAGCGTTTCCTGAAGGATTATTACTACAAAGCGGTAGCGATTGCGGACATCCGTACGTATTCCCGAGCCCATGCGCTGTATACCAACGTGGCTACACTTTCGGATCAAAATATGTTGCTGTTCAACTCAGAGGAAGACTATGCCCATTTGCAAACATTACTCCGTGATTTGATGCAGACTTATACCACAGCGCTTGCGAATAAAACAGCGTTCCAGACAGGCAATGTGGCGATAAAGCAGATCTGTAATGACGAATTCTCCTACGCGACGTATGCTAGTGCGCTGCTGGAATATGCGAATCCCGATTTCATCTGGGGCCGTGCATTTGAGATTACGTTGAACCCGCAAGTTACGCTGAACTAAACGGTTATCTCACCATGGGCTCCTCGTGTTTGGGATCATCACTGGTATGACTGTACTGCTTAATCTCGCCGTTGTTAAAAATGATATATTGATACTTCGCTTCGAGTTCATCCGCGAATGTTACTGAGACACCGTAAGGTGCTTCAGAACTTTTTGAGGAGTAAGTACCTTGTACTTCGATAAGCTGTTCGGGTGAGTAACCTTTCTGTTCAATCAGGTAAGTGGTTACCTGTTGTTCAGCATCATTTTTCTTGAGCGGATTACCAAGCAGTCCGATGTAAGCCCAGCAGGATATCCCGAGTATAAATGATAAGATGACAAGTGAAGTGATCTTGAAAGTTTTACTCATAGGTATTTCTCCTTCTTTTACGTAAGAGACAATGAATTTGATAATAAAATTTTAATGTATTTGGATAAATTTATCAATTAATTGATCTTAAAGCTTACTTAGGTATTCTTTAAAATGATGATTCCAGAATCGTCTTTTTCCACCCGAACGACTCCCTTAATCGCACCGAAGTCGTACGGAACACCATCCGCGCTAGGAATAAAAGGGTGTAAGATTGTATTATCGGATCAATAACAAGGGACGCACCGAAAGCACATACGCTAATGTACAGACCGGCCAGGTGGCCGGTCTTTTTGATGCGGTGAATTAGTCCCGGTACTGGTTCGGTCGGAAAACAGACTCTGAGTTTAAAGGGGAGTCTACTGCTGCTGCATTGACGCTGCATGGTGTGGGCAGATCTCAAACTTGCAGCCAAAGGGGGCGAAATGAATGTGTCTATGAGAAATGAAATTAGCACTGTCATGAGCACCAGTAAAATGAGTACGCTCATTAAAAGAACGCTGAAACAGAAGCTCGCGGTACTTGTTCCAGAGTGGAATGGTCGTGTGTTGGATGTACCTGCGTCAGGCGAAGTGTTAACCGGGCCCTGCGCAGTGGTTGCGTTTGCCGAAGAAGTGCCGAAGTCTGCTTGGGCGGGATATCGACGGATCATCAAAATCTCACCATACGTTCGTCCGGAAGATGGTGGCGCTGAACAAGTGGAATCTTGGTCAGCCCTTCTAATCGAAGGGTTGCATCAAGTAAGGCTGGTGGATGAAGCAGGTGAGTCCTTCACTTGTATCTATCTGGGTTCTTCAGATAGTGACCGGGTGGATGCAGGGTCTGGCATGCTTACGCGCAGTCTGCGGTTCGGAGTGTATGTTCCCGAAGACTCGGGAGCTGCTCTCGCTGAAACAGGTGACGCGTGGCTAGCTGCGCTTCAAGACTGGACACAGCAAGAGCTTGGCTCGAACTGGTCGGTATATGGTGAGGTCTGGCCTGGAGGATATGAGATGCCGTCTGTGTTATGGCGATTGGCCGGATGCAGCACGTCTGTGGCGGGCACTTCGGCATTGGAGGTTCGACAACAGTGGATTGGGCATGTGCTCACCGATCATTCGGTGTTAACACGCCAGACCGTTACTCGGTTGGTAGAGCAACTTGCGGTCCAAGCTCGTCTCGCCGTCAATGAAACGGGTGGCGAAGAGCAGGAAGGTAACACGCGATATATCACAGTGGATGAAGTCACGGCAGATTTACAGGCAGATGCCTATCTAAACGGACAGATTCGCCTGACGTTGCAACAGCGGATTCGTCGTCCGGGTACGAATGTACCTTTGATTCGTGAGATTCACCATAGCAAAGGCATGGAGTAAAAGTTAGTCGAGAGGAACCTTCTATTAGAGGTTGTTCAAAAAGCCCGCTTTTGATTACAAAGGATGCCTAACGGCATCATCAGCATCGAATATGGAATTCAGCCGAAAAAGCATATGCTTACGATGATTGTTTCCTTCGGAAACATGTAGTTGCTCACGTAGTTTTCCCTACGCTCTGCTACTCCATTTCTAACTTCATCCCATCTTCTCGGTACTGAAAACGGATCTTTTTGAACATGCACTTTTAAGAGTGGTTCCAGATTATAGCTTTGAAATGATAGATGTAGCTTCAATATTATAGCTTCATATTCATAGGATCAAAAATTAATAGATCAAGCTTAAAGATCATCGATTCACGAATTAGAAGTCCAACAAATGAGGTGAGATGGCAATGGCAAGCTCAGTGAAAAAAGCAAACAGACAGCCCCGCGGTATACACGGGCAGAACTGATGAATCATGCAGAAGCCCTCTTTGCCGTTAAGGCAGAGGTGCTGTACGGTGCGCTGTACGAAGCGGCGCAAGAGACGTTTTCCATTGAAGAAACGCAAGAACGAATTAACCAATTTATGAAAGCGAAGGTGAAGGGATAATGGCAGGTGGAACTTGGGAGCAAACGAATCGTCCGGTCCTTCCGGGATTATATATGAATTTTCAGGCGGCAGCATCTTCGGCCATTCAAGCAGGTACGCGGGGAACGGTCGTTGTGCCAATTAAGGCCAACTGGGGACCGGTAGGAACTTTTGTTGAGGTAGGGAGCGAAGCAGCGATTGAACGTATTTATGCGGCGAATGTGCTGGACAACGGTACGGCTTATACGTCCTTGAAGCTTGCCCTGTTGGGTGGACCGAAGAAGCTGCTCGCTTATCGGGTAGCAAGTGCTGCGGCCAAAGCAGCCACGCTTACTTTGAAGGACAGCAGTGATGCCAATGTGCTGCAACTGGATTCGAAGTATCCGGGAGATCGTGCAAATGGATTCTACGTCACCATCCAGCCAGGTGTGATTGATAATACGAAACATGAAGTGCGTCTCTTCGAAGGCAACCGGATGTTGTATGCGCTCCTGACAGCGGATATTACAGCAGCTTCTCTGGCAAAAGAGATTAACGCGGATGAACAAAATGTCTGGGTAACGGCTCAGGCGATTGGCGATGGTACTGGCGTGGTTGCTACCGTTGCGGGTGCGGCATTCAAAGGCGGCGTAAGTGGCAACGATGACCTGACCAATGCGGAGTACATTGCAGTACAGGGTGCGCTGGAAGGGGAGCAATTCGACGTCTTGGCTTTGGATCAGGCGGCAGATGCACCTCTGCTTGCGAGTTTTGCGGCATGGGTGAAACGTGTGCGTAGTGAAGGTAAACCGGTGGTGGCTGTATTTGGCGGTTCCGCAGCGGACGATACCTCTGCTACAGCAGCACAAAAAGCGGCAGCACGTTCGCTTGCGCTCAACCATGAAGGTGTGATTAATGTCGGTACAGGCGTACGCCTTGGAGATGCATTCTACAGCTCGGCAGAAACGTCCGCCTATGTTGCAGGATTGATCGCCGGACAACGTCTGAACCAATCCACAACCTATGCAGCTACTCCGTTCGATGATGTGACACGTCGCTGGACGCGTGCAGAGCAGGAGCAGGCGGTACAGAATGGCGTATTTATTTTCTTCCATGATGGTCGTCAGGTGAAAGCACTTCGCGGTGTAAATACACTGGTAACTCCGGCCGCTGGACAGAATAATGCGTGGAAAAAATCCGTTCCATTCGTGTACTGGACGCGATTAACACGGATCTGCAACGTTCCGCGGAAGATACGTATATCGGTAAAGTGAACAATACCGAAGAGGGTCGTCAGGCACTGATTAGTGCCATGAAGGCCTATTTGGCGCTGCTCGCACAGAGTAATGTTATTGAAGCTGACGGTTATGATGTCATTCTTGACCCGGCGTATTACGGTTCGGCACCAGTTCTCAAACCGGAAGCAGATCAGGTATTCCTGCAATGGAATGTGAAGCTGACGGATGTAATGGAGCAGTTGTTTGGTACATTTTACGTGCAATAAGGTTTCTAGAATAATTACTATATGTTGAACTGATGGTTTACACGATAACGGAGAGGGCAGAAAAAATCTGAAGAAGCGAAGCGCTCGCCTTTATCACCGGATTTTCCCTTTTTGAAAAGGAATATCAAAAAAATCTGGGGATAACAGCGATCGGAAGATTGTTCTGACTGCGGAGTTATACCGTGTAATATTTATTAGTTCAACGAACCCAAGGAGGAAAATATATGTTGGATGCGTCAAGAGTAATTCTCGGTACCCATGGTCAGTTGCATATCGATGGTGTGTGGCAGACAAACATTAACAAGTTGGAAGCGAGTGTGGAGATTGAAAAGCGTGAGCTGAATCTGGTTGGTAACGACTGGAAAGTACACAAAAATGGCGCGAAAAAAGGAACAGGCACGATGACGGGCTACAAAGTCACTTCCGATATGATCCTGCGCGGCTTCACCAAATTCGAGATCATTTCGAAACTGAACGATCCTGAATCGTATGGACACGAGAGTGTTCTGCTGAAAGGTTGCATGGTGGACAAAATCCAGCTTGCCAACTGGACAGCGGGTGAGGAAGTACCGGAGGAAACGGGCTTTACATTTGAAGGATTTGAGTTGCTGAATCCGATTGTGGCGAACTAAGCTTTGAAATAGGCACATGATTGGACTAGTTTGCTCAAGCGTGATTGCATAGTTACTTCATATAGTATGAACACCAATGCAGGCCGAGATGATCTCGGTCTCTTTGTTGTCTCTACAGGCTTGGAATTTGGCATAGATGAACCCATTAGTGAACAAGAAGGAGATAACGCCCAATGAGTATGAATGAAAATATGTCCGAAGAACAGATTTTGGATCAGTTGTTTGAAGCTGCAGAACGTTTGCCAGAGGAGAATGTGCGCATTCAGCGTCTGGATCTGCTGTTGACCTTGCGTGGACTGACGTCTTCCAAAGTGGATCACATTCGCGAACGCTGTACGATTCGAAAAACGACCAAAGGCCGCACCGAGGAAAAGGTGGATACCGAAACATTTAACGCGCTGCTCATTTCCGAAGCAACGGTGAAATTGAAAGTCCGCAGCCTTGAATTGTCCGGCTGGGGTGACACACGCATTACCGGCCGCATGAAGTTGTCCGGTGGCGAACAGGCAGTACGTCGTATGTTGCTGGCTGGTGAATTGGATGCCGTAGGTGATAAAGTGCTGGAGCTGTCCGGCTTTGGTGTGGAGATTGAAGACCTAAAAACTGATTCACTCCGGCGGGATGACCACGTTCCTGTATCACATGTGGGTGCGTCATCATCTCCGGCCCGGAGAGTTCTGGTCTTTGCCACGCGGGGAGCGCTCGCTGTTGATTGCGTTCTCGGAAGAAGAGATGGCAGCAATAACCTCGCAAATGAATCGATAACAATATAGGGCAGGAGGTGAAAAAATGGCAGAAATGATTGTAGGTTTATCCAAATCCAATGCGGAAATGCGGACAACCCTTCGTTATCTGGATCAGATTCAGCGTTCCACGGAACGTCTGGGTAGAGTTCGTTATCAGAGTCTGATCAAGGTGAATAATGAACTGAGAACGACTGGACGCAGGTTAGAGCATATTTATAGTATGGCTGTGCGAATCAGCAGGCTGCGAATCACACCAACGATTGGGTTGATTGATAAGCTGAGTCCGGCACTGGATCGCGCATGGGTTAAACTGAATAGATTCAGGGACCAGATGGTTACGGCTTCGGGAACAGTATCTCTTGAGGTTCGGCAGAAGATCGAAGTTGCGATGGGTAAAGGAGGAGCTTCGGGTCCGACTATGGCTGTCGTGATTCAAAACAATAAAAATATCACTAATGCTACGAAGGAAGAAGAAACAAAAGGCTTTTGGGAAAAAGTTTCTGGTGTAGCTGAAATCATTAACAATATTAACGATGCAATTGATAACATCATTGATAAAGTTGGTAAATTTATAAATTTGTTCAAAAAGAAAAAGAAGAAAGTCCTGCACCAGATCCAACCAGAAGTCCAGCATCCAAATGCTGCTGTTGCACAGGTGGAAAGATGGGCAAAAACCGCAGGGTTCGTTCACCGAATGCGGATGGTGGTGGATCAGATCGTGGAAGACGAAATTACCGTAGCGGTAGAAGGTCTAGTAATCGTTCGAACCGGGGCCCATCACCAGTACCCAATCCTGTACCTGATACTCCAACTCCTCCGGCTGATCGCAACCGTAATAGGGGAGGCGGTAGAAGAATACGAGGAAGCGGTAGATTAGGATTTGCGGATGGTGGATTGGGATCTTTAACCGACATGCTGGCTGGTAATGGATTGATGGATAATTTAAGTAGTGGCTTTGCCAAAGGGGCAAAAAGGTTACTTGGGCCCATCAGCATGCTTGCTGATGTGGCAAATGTAGCGACAGCACCACCGGAAGAACGTGGCCGAGCTGTAGGTTCTATGATTGGCGGCACAGCAGGTACAGCGATTGGTAGCGCCATCGGTAGCGTTCTTTTGCCTGGCATCGGGACATGGGTTGGTGGTGCAGTAGGTGGTTGGGCCGGAAGTGCAGCAGGCGGTTGGATTGGAGATAAAGCGAAGGATATTGGAAACTTTATGTCTAGTGCTACCGAGGGTGTAGGGGATGCATTGTCGGGTGCAGCTGATTATGTCTCTGAGAAAACAAAAAAATCACCGATGGCATATCCGGCTTTTTCGGTTTTGGTTCTAAAAAAGAAGAAAAGACAGTCTCGGTCGCAACGGTGGCTTCACCGCCTTCCGTACCCGCTGTTTCGCAGATGGCACCTGCCTATATGCCACCGGCACTGACCATGACAGGCCCAACTGCATATATGAACAGCAAGGTCGGTCAACCTACATCTGCTGGTTTCATGGGAACAAGCATGATGCAGAACCAAGCGATGGCGCTTGGTAACGGTGCGCAGGCGAATGGGAAATCGTCCACGATGACGGTACAGATATCTGAAGACCAGATGAGCAGTCTGTCCGGCTACCTGAAGGATTTCAAAACCGAAACTACCAATCAGATTGCGATCAATATTCCACCAGGTGCGGTGCAGGTGACTGTGCGTGAAAATGCGATTGATTACGATGCTGTCTCCAGACAGGTCGGACAACGGATTACGGGCGAGTTCCGCCGTGCGATGGAAAACCGAAAAACGATTATGGCCTAAGCAGAAAGGAGGCCGTGTATGTCTGTACTTATAGATGAAGTAGGTCCTAACAAAATGGCATTTACGCTGAAGGATGGTGGCACTTCATTTCAATTCCCGGTGAACCCGGAAGAGGTGAGTATTTCCAGGTCCAAAGGGTACGAAACGATTAATATGCTGGAGCATGGCGAGTTTGATTTTGCGCAGGGGGAGAAGGTGAAGGAGATCACCTTCTCTTCTTTTTCCAAAAGAGTATGATGCGTCCTACTGCATGTACAAAGAAAATTTGCCTGATCCGCGTGTGGCGATGAATGTCCTAAACACGTTTCTGATCTCCAAAAAGCCGCTGCGCCTCATCATTTCAGAGACGGGCGTGAACGTGCCTGTTTTTATTGTTTCGCTTAATTCGAGCTTTCGTGGGGGAGACAGGAGATATTTACTTCGACCTGACCTTGCGCACATGGCGGGATTCCAAGGTGGAGAAGGTGGGCTCTGCGGCATCCGCGAGCAAGTCAGGTTCTCGTACCGATTTGAAAAAAGTAGCAAGACGTACACCGTCAAAGCCGCGGATTCTTTGTCCAAAATAGCTAAGCTTGAACTCGGAAATAGTTCCAAATGGAACGAGATTTACAAGCTCAATACGAAAATCATTGGCAGTGATCCAAACCGGATCAAGCCGGGGCAAAAGCTGGTGATGCCATGACCTACAAGGTCATTGTCGATGATAAATATGATATTACCAAGTTGGTTGAGACGATTACGCTGAAGGACTCGCTCGACCAGATTGCCTACCAGGCTAACATCCGGCTGGCGGTGTATGCGTCTTCCGGTCTGCCTTCGATCTCACCGGGCATGGTAGTGCGGATTAGCGGGGTTCCTTTTGGCGAAAAATCAATGGTTCACTTGCTGCATCCTGCGGTCATCTGGGAGGTGGAAAGCTCAAACAGCGGCACCAAGCGACTGTCCATCACGGTGTACGACCGGATGATCTATCTGGAAAAATCGGAGGACGAGTTCCTGCTGCCGAAGGATCAGACCGCTACGCAACGACTCAAAACCTACGCCAAAGAGTGGAAGATTCCATACGGCACGCTGCCGGATACCAAGACAAAGCTGGGCAAAGCCGTCTATCGGTCACAGACGATTTTCTCGATGATGTTTGCCGATCTGAAGGAAACGGCCAAGTCCGGCGGGGACATGTATCATCCACGGATGACACCCGGCGGCTTGCAGCTCTTCCAGGTGGGAAGTAATGCGAAGGTGTATGAGCTGGATCAGCTGATTGATCTGACCCAGATGCGTACGCTCGAAGGAGCGGTCACCAAAGTGAAAGTCATGGCAGCGTCGGAGTCTACGAGTGGCAAGGAGGTCCCTTCCAAAGTGCTCGCGATTGAGCAGAATGGTGTGGAAGAACTGGGCACATTGCAAAAGCTGATCGAGGATGATCAGGTGAAAACAGCCGCCGCCGCGAAGAAGCTGGCAAAAAGCAAGCTGACAGGTATTCAGGAGACGTTTACAATCTCCGCTCCGGATATCAATACGATTCGCGCCGGGGACGCAGTGTTGTTGAAAGGACTGAAGCTAATCGTCATGTCGGTTAGCCGTGATCTGTCTGCCGGACCTGGAACGATGACGTTGGAACTGGGGACGGCTGAGCTGGTGAAAAGGAGGGTTTACCTTGAATAAAGATGATCCGTATGGGCATTTTGCCGACGTCATGCGGGGGCGATGAGTACACATTCTCGTCAGGCCGTGAGCGGTCTGGGAGCAGTGTTGGGTACGATGACATCGTCCGGCGTGAAGCTGGATGATTTCAAGCACGAAGTGCAGGATTATCTCGTGGCCGAGTTGCCGGGCACGCTTGGACTACCGGAGCGCGAGGCTGCTGGCGCGATTTCCGGTATATCTGACGTGGCAAACGGCGGAACGACGGGCACGGGACGGTTTCTTTTGCAAGAAGAGGAAGTGGAAGAAGCGGTGTGGTCTCTTAGTAAGGGATTAAAAGCGGGAGATCGCGTGCTGGCGATGCGCGTGAATGGCGGTAACGACATTGTGGTGCTGTGTAAGGTGGTGAGTGCGCATGCCTAGTTTGTTCCCGGAAACGGGTGTGGTCTGGGGAGATGAGGAGGATCTGTCGGGGGCGGCTTCGGAAGAGGTGCGCTTCGGACGGAGCTGGCGATTTGATTACGATACAGGAGATTTTGTGCTGACCCCAAGTGGCAAAGTAGCCGCGGCGGATGCACATGAAGCCTGGGTGCAGTGGTGTATTAAGGCCGTGAAAACGCCGCGGTACAGACATGTGATTTACTCCCGGAACTACGGTTCGGAGCTGGAGGATCTGGTGGGTCAGGGTGACAGTCGGGGTGTGATGGAAAGTGAGATTACCCGGATGGTGACGGAGACGTTACTGGCTGATCCACGCACGGATTCGGTAGACCAGTTCACGTTCGATTGGAATCGGGAACAGTGCATGTTTTCATGTCGGGTGGCGAGTGTGCAGGAAGAGATGTTTATTCTGGAAAGTGAGGTGATCTGACGGGATGGCTGAGATTCCGCGTTATTTGGAGGACCAGACGGAGGAACAGATTATGCAGCGCATGCTGGATCGTCTGCCCGCGGATCTGGATAAGTCGGAGGGTTCGTTCTTGTGGGATGCGGAGGCTCCGGTTGCGTTTATGCTGTCTGAGGCAGCTTTGTGGGCGCAGGAATTATTGCGGCGGGGGTTTGCCAGTACGGCTGCAAGCAGTGATCCGAATTTTCGTTCGGAAGAGCTGGATCTGCGGGCAGGGGAGCATGGCATTACGCGGCGGGCTGCGGTGGCGGCACAGGGTGCGGTGAGGTTAATGGGTACTCCGGGTAAAGTGGTGCCTGCGGGTACGGTCGTAGCTACGCTCGCGGATGAAGTATCTGCTGAGGCTTCGCTCGAATATGAGACGGTGGGCCGTGTGGAACTGGATGCTGAGGGCTCCGGGGTGGTAGGCGTGCGAGCGCTTGTTGCCGGAAAAGAAAGCAATGTACCTACGGGCACCGTAACTGTGCTGTCTACACCTGTAAGTGGCGTGACTTCTGTCACGAACGTTGAGGTGATTAAAGGCGGTGCAGATATTGAGGCAGATATGGCATTGCTGGAACGCTTTTATGCCAAAGTCCGCAACCAAGGGACAAGCGGCAACAAGTCGCAATATGTGCAATGGGCCAGTGAGGTACCAGGTGTGGGTGCAACGCGTGTGATCCCGTTGTGGCAGGGGCCGGGCACGGTGGGATTGTATCTGCTAGATACGGACAAACGTGCGGCGGGTACCGATCTGGTGGCGGCCGTGCAGAAGTACGTTGACCCAACGCAGGATGGACAAGGTGAAGGTGTTGCGCCCGCGGGGCCAGTGGTGTCCGTTATGCCAGCCGAGGAAGTGCCGATGGACATTCAGGTGAAGCTGACGCTGGCAAGTGATGCGACACTCGCTGATGTACGGGCATTAATCGAACGCGGGGTGACCGCGTATCTGAAACAGTTGGCTTTTGCCGATCCACTTGTGCGTTACACCCGCATTGCCGCGATTCTGCTGGACATTCCGCCGATTATCGACTATTCGGACCTGACCGTGAACGGTGTGAGCGACCAGAATATTGAGATGACCGCGAGTCAGGTCGCCGTGCTGGGGACGGTGGAAGTGTATGAGTAGTGTTGGGCGGATGGTGGACGAGGAAGCGAATTTGGAGTGCGGAGGCCTAGGGAGATTGGGAGAAGTACGCCGATCCGGATTGGATCTGGTAAGCGAGACGCTCCATGTTGATGTGCAAGGAAGGGAGGGGACAGGGCATGAGTGCTCCTTCTACTGTAGATGTTGGACTGACGAGTGAGAAAGGGCGGGAGTTGTTCTCGTATTTGCCAAGGTATTATGAGACTTCGCGCGTGATGCAAGCCGATATGCAGGCTAAAGGCACCGAGATGGATCTGCTGTATCAGGCGCTGGATGAGACATTGGAGCAGTTTTTTGTCCGTACAGCGACGTGGGGGCTGGACTTCTGGGAGCAGGAGCTGGGTATTGAGACGGATCGTCTCAAACCCGTGGAACAAAGGCGTGCCGTGGTGGAGTCGAAACTGCGTGGGGCCGGGAAGTTTTCTGGCAGGCTGGTGGCGAACGTGGCTGAGGCGTATGCCGGGGGCAAGGTGGATGTATCGTTTCAGCCGGAAGCGTGGAGTTTTACGGTGAGCTTTGTGGATACGATGGGCATCCCGCCCAATATCGATGATCTCAAACGAGCGATTGAAGAATTGAAACCGGCCCATATGGCCGTGGAATATGAGTATCGCTATCTGGTCTGGGATGATCTGGACAAGAAGCAGAAAACATGGGATGAACTGGACGCCGCGTCCTTGACGTGGAATGAACTGGAGGTGTGGGCGTAATGCCAAAAGAAACAGATCGACTAAAATTGCCTCTTCCCTTGGGGAACGAGAATGTGACCCGAGAGAGTATTAACGGGATTTTTGAAAAGATTGATGCAGGTGTGGCGACGGAGAAGGAGGTTAGAGATGCCCACGAACTGGCAAGTAGTAAGCAAAATGTCATTAAACTAGCCAACAACTTTGCAGCTCCTGATACAGCTATCACAGCTTATCCAGAGGGATATTCCGTTTTCTATGTAGGTGGTGGCACTGGTGGACAAGGAGGGGTATGGAGGACAACTGTAGGAGCAACCGAAGCATTTGGCTATGTGGAGACAGTACGAGTTGGTACTGGGGGTATCAGACATTCACAGAGATGTATTCGGGTAGCGATACGGCGAATCGTGCCAATAATAAGCAGTACAAGCGTAATAAAAGGGATAGCAATGCTTCATGGCAGCCGTTTGAACGTGTGCTTGACGTAGATGATTATAATTCATTGGTGACATATTCAGATAACGGATTTATTAAAAAATCTGTTATCATACCCGCGTCCGCTAATTTAAATAATTACATTGAAGAAGGACGCTTCTACTGCCCTGCAAATGTCACAGTTCAAACTTTGCTTAACTGTCCGGTTTCGGACGCGTTTTACTTAGATATTGGAAGGCATGCAGGTGTAGTACAAACGTTAACAACGTTCGAACCAGATAATCTTAAAGTTTATAAAAGGAATTACTATAATGGTTACTGGGGAGCTTGGGTAAAAGTTCCATCTAGACAAGAATTCGATGCAATACAAAAACACAAGCTAACGCAAGATAACGGAAAAAATTTTGTTTTCGAAGGCGACTTAAATAACTTAGTTACAAACGGACAATACAACGGACATGGATTAGTTAATGCTCCACAAAGTGAGATTGCAGGAACTTGGTGGTATATAGAAGTCCAATGTCATACGAATGACATTGGATATGTATTACAAAGAGCAACGAAGTTAAATAACGGAGTACCTTCTTTTTTCAAAGAACCAAGGAGAACGGAACATGGTTGCCATGGTCGCCTGACCTTTTTCAATCTGGCGTTGATGCTAAAAATGGTATCGTGGGTGCCATTAACGCCAAGGGTGGAAGTGCATCCACATCCGATTCATGGGCAACGTTAGCGTCCAAAGTTCAAACAGTTGGCCCGAGGTACGCGTCTGGGGTGGCAACATCGACCGCTTCAAACCAAAGGATATTATTCAATTTAGAAAGGGGCGGCACTTATTCAACAAGCTATTTTACAGTCAGTGGTTTAAGCTTTAGGCCAAACAGGATTATCGTAAAGATACCACTTTACACCATGCAACCCTTTTTATACTCGACTACAAGCAGGAATGGAGCAAACGGGTACAATCTTTTTGGATCTATTAACAATACACAGGCCCAAACAGACCAATATAGAGTGTATGAGCTGACAGGCCAAACCACGTTGCAAAACGCATATGTAAATGATACAGGTTTCCTGCTGCCAGCGATGGATATGAATTTAACGCAGGTTGAATGGGAAGCGTTCTGAGTATAAGAAAGGTGGGGTATATGTGGAAATTGGAGCTAAGATTTACTACGAAAATCAGACGGGAAACGTTGTGCTGAATATAGGCGAATTAAGAGGGCATGTATTTGAAACAACGAAAGAACATGATTTTGCATCATACAAAATCTTATCCGAACGCGTGCCTGAAACTGACGATGTGGTTCAGTTTGAATACGGTGCCTATCGATCAGACTACTTAGAAGGCGGCGTTATTACTCGTATTGACTTGGATACGTTGGAACCTCTTTTTACGTATCCAGACCCAGTTGATCCAGAGACACCGCAAGAGCCGCGTCTGGCACTGAGTAAACAAGTGGAAACACTGATGCAGGATAATACACTCCTGAAAGGCTGCATTCACTGATGATGTTATCGCTGAAATAGCGATAGAGGTATATAAATGATCCAGCATGTATTATTCTGGCTACTCCTTCGCTTGGAAGGAGGTGATACCACTGTAGCTATGTTCTTCGCACAACGTATTATTTTCGGCACTACAGAGTATAAGGCGGTACCTGTCTCTCTCTCCGTAAAGAGGTTGACATTATTCTGACCGAAAGTGGAGTTGAATTTCTAATTGAGAAGTAACAGGCGTTCCGAAATCGGAGCGCTATTTTTATGCCCTCTGGAGTGGTCAGGGGCTTTTCATATTGAATTAAGGGAGACCAGTAGGTATTGGATTTTGGGTGTAGGTAGTTCGGCGGCGTTTTATTTATAACACGTAAAATCGGATGCTAGTCCGTGTCATATAGAACCACTACCTTTTGTCAAAATTTTCAACCCCAAAGGAGGTGAAACATGGCCACAACCCAACTAACCACAGCCATCGCAAGCACGCTAAGTCAGCATTTTCCCAACATACCAATTTCCCCTGCAACCGGTAGCACCAGCCCCGCCTCAGATACCAAAGGCATCACCTACCGCCTGCTGTCCGCTCAACTTACCCGGGAACGAAGCGATCGCTTCGTGCAATCTCACGCCTTTGAAATCCGGTGGCTCGATCCAAACGATATCCCGGCGAACCTACCGGACGAGCTCTTCGAAGCACTGGAAACCATCAACGTGGAAGGCACCCCTATCGCGCAACGGAGATGCGTTGGGAGACGGAGAATGATACTCCGCGAATGCTGGTGTACTATACCATGCGAACCACCAAAGTGTCGGAGTCCGCCGCTACCATGCAACAACTGGAACAGCGATCTACTGCACTTAAAGCTGCTAAAGAATAACTATATAAATTGAACTAACATTTACACGAAAACGGAGAGGACAGAAATAACCTGAAGAAGCGGAGCGTGCGCCTTTATCCCCGGATTTTCCTCTTTAAAAAGGGAATCAAAAAATCTGGGGATAACAGCGATCGGAAGGTTGTTCTGTCATCGGAGTGGCAAATGTAACTATTCTTTAGTTGAACTTAACTAACCGAATGAGGGGATCAGTATGAAAGGAATAGGAGGCGCATTGGCAATGTTTACGAAAAAAGAACCGGACCCTAAAAAACTGGAAACTCAACAAAAAAACAACCAGAAATACAGCAAAGAACAGTTCGCCGAATCCCGGCAACTTAGCCGGATCGAGAAAGATATTTTGGCAGCAGTTCTGCTGGAACAAGAGACTTACACCTTGCAAGAAGCGCAAGAACACATCCAACAATTTATGAATGGGGAGGCACAATAATGGCTGGAGGAACATGGACGACACAAAACAAGGTACGCCCCGGCGTATATATGAATTTTGCATCAGAGGGCGCATTGCCGGGTACGGTAGGGGAGCGGGGAACGGTGGCTTTGGCACTTCCATTGTCATGGGGGCAAGTAGGCTCAATCCTGACGGTACAAGCAGGTGAAGATGTACAAGCCAAATTGGGCTATGACTGGACAGCACCTCAATTACTGCTGATTCGTGAAGCTTTGAAACGTGCGCAAACATTGCTTCTGTATCGACTCAATGCAGGCACCAAAGCCAAGACAACCTTGGACAAGCTAACTGTGACAGCCCAACACGGCGGCGTACGTGGTAATGATCTGGCTGTTGTAGTCTCCGCGAATATTAATGATCCGGACCAATTGGATGTCTCCACTTTGCTTGCGGGTAAAGAAGTGGACAAACAAACCGCGTCTACCATCGAAGCTCTGGAATCCAACGCATACGTCACATTTACTGGTGAAGGTGCACTCACAGCTACAGCGTCACTTCCACTAACAGGAGGATTGGATGGTACAGCAACGAACCAAGAGCATGCTGATTTCCTGACCAAGCTTGAAATATTGGACTTTAACACGGTTGGTCTGATCTCAGATGATGCTACACTCAAGTCAGTCTACACAGCTTACATCAAGCGTTTGCGTGATATCGAAGGCAAGAAGGTGCAACTGGTTCTGTCCGATTATCCGGCTGCAGACCATGAAGGCATTATCAGTGTCAAAAATGGTGTTGTTCTCGCAGACGGTACCGTTCTTACGCCGAAACAAACCGTAGCATGGACTGCCGGTGCAACCGCAGGAGCTAACCTGAATGAATCGCTGACGTTCCGTGCGTATGACGACGCCGTGGATGTGAATGGCAGATTGACACATAGCGAGACAGAAGCGGCATTGCGTAATGGCGAGTTTGTGTTTACGGCGAGCAGCAACCGTGCGGTGGTAGAGCAGGATGTGAATACATTCCGTTCCATCACACCGGATAAGGCACGTCATTTTGCCAAAAACCGTGTGGTGCGTGTACTCGATGGTATCGCTAACGATATGAAACGGATTTTCGAGTCCTACTATATTGGCAAAGTAAACAACAACGAAGATGGACGTAGCCTATTCCGTTCCCAATGTGTCACTTACCTGAAGCAGCTTCAGGATATTGGGGCTATTCAAAATTTTGATTCCAAAACAGATATCACTGTTGCTCCGGGCAATGAAACTGACAGTATTCTGATTGAGATTCAGGTCCAACCTGTGGATTCCGTTGAAAAAGTATATATGAAAGTGAAGGTGGTCTAAGATGGCATTTTTGAAAGCAAGTGACACGATCTCCGGTCAGGAAGGCCGGGCATACGCAACGATTAACGGACAGACGGAAGAAATGTTCTATGTGAAGACGCTGGAAGCAACGGTGGAGAAACAAAAAGCAGAGGTCAAAACCTTGGGCCGCCGCGGCGTACAGCACAAAGCAACCGGTTGGTCCGGTTCAGGTTCCATGACAATTTTCTATACCACTTCCCGTTTCCGCGAGCTGATGCTCCAGTACATGCAGAATGGTGTGGACACGTACTTCGACATTGAAGTGACCAACGAAGATCCTTCCTCTACGATTGGCAAACAGACCGTGACGCTCAAAGGCGTCAACCTCGACAGTGTGATCATGGCATCTCTGGATACCGAGGCGGAGGCATTGGAGGAAGAAGTGAGCTTTACCTTTGAAGATGTTGATATGCCAGTATCGTTTAATCTGCCGAAGTAATATAGCATGGAAAGCATAATTCCTTAAGATTCATAAAGAGTATAACTTAGCAGCGGGTTTGTAAAAGAAACCTGTTCAACTTGCCTGTTTTACGGGCTATTTGGCGTGTCAAAATTCTGCTCTTCGCCGCTTCGTGCGGCGGGGACCTAACTTTAGAGGAGGAACAATACATGAGTGGATTGAGTATGTTTTTTGCCCAAAATGCAGCAACCGATACAACGGAGGAGTTTATCGTATCCCCCGATTTAAAAATGAGAAAGGCGAGCCGGTTGCTTGGAAACTGCGCAGCATGACCGAGGACGAAAACCAGGAATGCCGCAAGGCAGCTACTCGCAAAATTAAAGGTAAGAACGGTGTCTACACACCCGACATCGATGCGAATGATTACATGGCTCGCCTGATGAGCGCAAGTGTAGTTTATCCCGATTTGAAAAACGCAGAACTCCAGCGTTCATATGGCGTAATGGGGGCGGAATCGCTTTTGCGGAAAATGCTATTGCCTGGGGAATTTGCTTCGCTGGGCGAACAGGTCCAGAAGCTAAACGGTTTCAATCAGGACATGAACGAACTGGTGGATGACGTAAAAAACTAATTAAAGAGGGCGATTCGGAAGCCAATCTGGCTTATTACGCTCTCCATGAACTTAACATTTTGCCGCATGAGCTAATGGCCTTCTCCATGCGAGAACGAGCGGCCATCTATGCGATGATCTCCATCCGGGTAGAGGAAGAGAAGAAAGAACGGTCCAAGAGCCGCGCCCGGAAGAAATAAAAAGGAAAGGAGGGAGAAATGAATGTCCGATACAAGGATCGATGTAATTAATCCTCCGTCCATGAATACCCTGATTAATAACCTGAATCTGGTTCAAGTAAGAACAACCGAGATCCTTAATAATTTCAACCAGATTAACCGGATTAATTTGAACCAATTCAACCAGACGAACACAACCAACCATTTTAATCAAATAAATCAACAACTAAATGTAACGATTAATTTAATGGAAAAGTTGGAGGATAAAGCAAAGGATACTGGCAAGTCATTAAGCGATAACTTGAACGAGCTCTCCAAGTGGTTTCAAATGATAAAGTCAGCTGGAAGTGTCGTGGTAAAAGCGGCTGCTGAGGAAGAAGACTTCAAGTACCGTTATATGGTTGCAGCTGAAGACCCCGTTCTCGGGGAAGGATTATATAATAAGTTTCGAGATCAAGCCTCCAGGAGTGGTCAAGACGTCAATAATTCGCTCAAGTCTTCTCTAGGGTTTGTGCCGTTGGCACAGAATACAGGGCAGGTAGATCAGTTAAATGAAATGACTCAACGATTAAGTATGTTGTCACCAGATAATAAAAGTCTGACCGATGCATCCAAGGCAATTGTTAGTGCCATGAATGGAAAAAATACTGATTTGGCGAGTCAATTCAACATACCGGAAAGTGCATTGACCGGGGCTGGATTGGGTGAATTTATACAGACTAAAGACCTTGACGGTTTTATACAAGGTTTGCAGACGGTTCTTGAAATGCAAGGTTACACACAAGAAGCCTTCGATACGATGCTTGATTCTCCATTGCAAAAATGGACGGCTCTCGTCAATCAGTTCAATGGAATACTATCTGAAATCGGGACAAGAGCTTTGGAAGTTTTGTCTCCTGTGCTTGACCGATTAAACGAAGCAATAAGTTCAGGTCAGTTCAGTGCTTTCATCGAATGGATTGGTGGGGCCTTCGCAATTATTGCTCAGGTGGTGGCATTTATCGTGGATGGGTTCATCAATTTTGCTACAGTCGTGCAAGAAAATTGGGCTATCATCGGACCTATATTAACAGCCATTGCTCTAGTGCTCCTAGCCAATATCATTATTACGCTCGGAGTTGTAATTGCTCAGGTTTATTCACTGGCTGTGGCATGGTTGGTAGCTAACTGGCCTATCTTGCTTGTTATTGGTGCTATTGCAGGACTCATCTTCATTTTGCAATTATGTGGCGTTACAGCTGGGGATATTGTGGGAGCGATTATAGGTTATTTTTATATGGTTTACGAGTATATGAAATCAATTTTTGCATCCATTCTGAATTATTTCATATCTTGGGCTGAATTTGTCATCAATGTATTCAGAGATCCAGCCTATGCATTCCAAAAGTTATTTGTTGATATGGGACTCATTGTACTCCAAATTCTGTTCAACATTACAAAGGGAATTGAGGATTTCGCAGGTGGTTTCAAAGATCAAATCAACTGGATGATCGGAGGTATAAACAAATTAATACCCTATCTTAATAAGATTTTCGGGACCAATTGGGGCGGTATTAAACTAGTGGATGATGCTAACATTCATTCAATGAGCGGTAAGATACAGGGGTTAATGAGTGATCTTGAAGCGAGTGCACCTGAGAGCCAAAAGGACGTTGTTAGCCTGTGGAGAATGGATGCTTCTGCGGATTATAAGGATGCATTTGATAAGGGATTTGGCCAGGGGAATGATTTGATGGATACCACCAAAGGCCTATTTCCCAACGGCTCTGATAAATTACCCGGAAACTTCGGCGGTTCAACTCCCAAAACCCCTTCCATGCCTTCGATGCCAACTGCACCTGCTCCCGCCATTGTTCCAAACAACAATATGAGTAACATCAACAAAATCAACAATATCGGACAGGTGGACAAGATCGGTGACGTGGATGGCACAGTGGATGTGACGAGCGAGGATCTGAAACTGATGCGTGAGCTTGCAGAGATGCAGGCGATTCAGCGATTTGTCAGTCTGACGCCAACCGTTCAGGTCACCACGGGTGATATCAACAGCGGACATGATGTGGACAGCATCATCAGCAAAATCACCGATGGACTGAACAGTCAGATCGTCTCCAGTGCCCAGGGGTGTATGGATAAGTGGAATATTATATTCAACTAAGCTTCAATAACCGCTCTGAATACATGTTTTTCCCGGTCACACCAGAGAGCATTGAGTTTTCGGATTCGGGAGACGGTAGTACGTTTAACGTTAGCGCTTTGGGTGAAATTAACGTGATCAAGTCGCCGAAGCTGCGTGAAGTCAGTTTCAGCGGGATTTTTCCGGCAGACTACAGCCCGTATCATCTGAACTACGATGCAAGACATCCGGCAATTCAGAAGCAGTTTTACCGTGATCCCTATGAATATGTGAAAAAGATCATCCGCTGGATGCAGACGGGTAGACCCGTCAGACTGTTCTTTTCTAGTGCAAGGTACACCATTAATATGGCGGTTTCCATTGAGAGCTTCGACTGGAAGGAGACAGCGGG
Source organism: Paenibacillus sp. OVF10 (assembly GCA_022836915.1). Classification (GTDB taxonomy): domain Bacteria; phylum Bacillota; class Bacilli; order Paenibacillales; family Paenibacillaceae; genus Paenibacillus. The sequence continues at coordinate 2,090,185 of CP094668.1, forward strand.
TACGGTGGGGGATATCCAGTATGATATCAAGCTGAAGCAGTTCATTTTTTATGCCGCCAAAAAAGTAGTGCCACTCAAGGACAGCAAGGATACTGCTGCTTCGAAAACAAAAACCAAAGCCTCCCGGCCCAATGAAAAAATCCAGCCCAAGACCGTCACACTCAAAGCAGGAGACTCCCTGTGGTCTGTAGCCAAAGTCCATCTGGGAGATGGATCTCGCTGGAAAGAGCTGCAGAAACTGAATAGCATCAAAGATGCACAACTGAAGAAGCTGCCGATTGGACTTGTGATCAAGCTTCCGTGAAAGGAGAGGGAATATGCAAGAGCAGATCAGGCTGGATGATAAGCTGGCCAACATGAAGGAACGGTTATTACTGGATGACAAACAGGGCAACATTTGGGACATTAGCGAAATTGCTGGCGATATTACGTACAAAACCTCCCGTATTGGCAAGCCTTCCTCTCTGGAATTCACGTTGATCAAGGGCAGTCTGTACCAGAATAAGAAATTCACCTATGAGAATGGATATGTCGTGAAATATATCAGCAACGAGGTAGGCATATTTTACGGATATATCTTCTCGGTGGATAGCGGTAAGGACGAAAGTGTCAAAATCAAAGCCTACGACCAGATGCGTTATCTGACTGCGAATCAGACGTACAAGTTCATTAATGCCACTGCTGCGGATGTAATTAAACGAATTGCAAAGGATTTCCTATTGAAAACGGATGATCTGATTCAGCCCAAATATGTTATTCCACGCATGTTATTTGATAACAAAAAGTTGATTGACATGATCTGTGAGGCATTGGACCGAACGCTGATCTATGGCGGAAAAAATTACATCTTCTACGATGATTTCGGCAAGCTTGTGCTTCGAGATGTGGAAGAGATGCCTTACGGCTTTGTTATTGGGGATAACAGTCTGCTCACCGATTACAGCTATACGCGGTCGATTGACGACCAGACGTATAACAAGATTAAGCTGTATCGGGATAACAAGGATACGGGAAAAAGAGAAACGTTTGTTCATCAGGATTCAGGCAGCATCCGTCAATGGGGGCTGCTTTTTTGTACCAAAAAGCGGATGATGGCCTGAACGAAGGTCAGATTGATGAAATGCTCAAGACCCTGATGACCCTCCGTAACCGCGAGACGCAGACGTTGAAAGTAGATGCGCTTGGTGATTTCAAGGTGAGGGCAGGTAGTTTTGTCAACATCCAGATCGATGAACTCAAGATTAATCAATATTTTCTGGTAGACGAATGTACGCATAAGGTACAGGGGGCGTGCACACGATGTCACTGGATTTGAAGGTGGTGTAACGATAAATGATGCTGGACGTGATTAAAAAGGCGGCGGTGGCCGCTGTAGATGCCAAGTCTCCCGTTCAGGTAATGTACGGAAGCGTGACAAACACCCAGCCTCTGGAGATCACCGTTGAACAACGGCTGGCATTGGCTGAGCCTTTTCTGGTACTGCCGGAATCCGTAGTGAACAAAGCTTGGACCGTGGGTGACCATGTCTTGTTATTGCGTGTTCAAGGTGGAGACAGCTTTGTCGTGCTGGATCGGCTGGTGAATCCATGATTCCACAGGGTGCGCAGATTAGCGCAGAAGATCAGGAAGAAGCTGCTGTGCTTCCGAGTCTAACTTATGTATTTCAAGCTTCGGGACAACGAATTGGAAGATTGCAACTGGATGGAAAAGATGCGGTAAAACAGGCGGTGTATAAAGCGTTGTCCACACGCCGCTACGAGCATCTAATCTATTCTTCGGATTATGGTATGGAATGGTCCTGGGAAGGAATGGCCGGGAGATCCATGGTTGAATCGGAACTGGAACGCTGGATTCGCGAAGCATTGCTTCCAGATGATCGCATTTCGGATGTAACCGAGTTCGATTTTGTCCACGAGGCCGATGGAGTGCGGGTGTCTTTTACCGTGGAAACAGATTTTGGCAGCTTCAGGGAGGAGACGGAGGTGAGCATGGATGTATGAAGAGCAGACGTTTGAAGTTATTTTAAACCGAATGCTGGATAGGGTACCAGATGGTGTGGATAAACGTGAAGGCAGCATTATTTATGATGCGCTTGCGCCTGCGGCTGTGGAAATGGCTCAGATGTATATCGAGCTGGATGTGAACGCCAACCTGAAGTTTGCGGATACAGCATCTGGAGAGTATCTGGATCGCGCGGTGGCTTGGTCTGGCATTAGTCGGAAAGCGGCCACGAAGGCACGTTGGGTTGGGAGTTTTCGGGATAATGAAGGTAAGCCTGTTGAGGTTCCTTTGGATAGTCGTTTTTCCACGGGGATCGGGTGTATGTTGTTGTGGAACGCATCGCGGCAGGGCAATATGTGTTGGAATGTGAGGTCGCGGGAGCGGAAGGAAATGAATATACGGGGGCACTGCTGCCCATCGATTATATTGCGGGCCTTACCACAGCTGAATTGACAAATTTGTTGGTTCCTGGCGAAGACGAGGAAACCGATCAGGCCTTGTATGATCGTTATCAGGACAAAGTTTCCCGTCCGGTCACGAGTGCCAACAAATATCAGTATGAGCTATGGGCACGGGAAAACTCCGGGGTTGGCAAAGCAAAGGCTTTTCCACTGTGGGATGGTCCAGGTACAGTCAAAGTAGCATTGCTGAATAATGAAATGCAAACACCTGCTGAGGCGGTCATTGAGGCGGTGCAGGAATATATCGATCCAACTCAGGATGGAATGGGCGAAGGTGCTGCTCCAATTGGACCCGTGGTCACGGTGGTGGGGGCGGAAGAAGTACCCATCGATGTGGAGGTACAGGTCACGCTTGCTTCTGGTTCAACATATGAGGGCGTGAAGACGCTTATTGAAACGGGAGTTACAGCGTATCTGAAAGAACTGGCTTTTGCCGATCCCTTGGTTCGTTGGACACGTATTGCCAATGTCATTCTGGATATACCGCCCGTGATCGATTACAGTGATTTGCTGGTGAATGGTGGTATGTCCAATCTGGAGATCACTCCCGGCGCAGTAGCCGTTCTTGGGACGGTGAAGGTGACATGAGTAAAGCAGAGGCATTAATGACTCTTTTGCCCCCGTTGTATGAAAATGTGCTGGAGATGCAACTTCTTACAGAGACCGAAGGTGTTGAGCTGGACAAGATTACGGTGGGTTTGGAAAGTGTGCTGGATCAATTCTACCCGGAGTCTGCGACCTGGGCATTGGAACGTTATGAGCGGGATTTGCAGATTCCGACGAACCAAGCCAAGCCAGACGACCAGCGGAGATCCGTGATCATTTCTAAAATGCGTGGTAGCGGCAAAGTCTCTGGCTCCATGCTCAAGAACGTGGCGCAGGCCTACGAAAGCGGCGGGATTGATGTATCCGTTTCGCCTGAGGAATACTTGATCCGAATCCGCTTCATCGACACATGGGGCTTGCCACCCAATCTGGATGATCTGAAGGCAGCAATTGAGGATATCAAACCGGCACATATGAACGTGGAATACCGTCTGCGGTATTTGACGATTGCGGAGGTCGAAAGCATGACGCTGGATGAGATTGAACAGACCCGGCAGGATAAATTTGCAGGAGGTGGAGCTTAAATGAATGAACCAAAAACACCAAATTTGGGGTTGAATAAGATTGACCGTTCCTCGCCGTCGACGACCTATTTTGATCTGGATAAGTATCTGGATCAGAACTGGGAGAAGGTTGATGAGGGTGTTGCAACACGAGATGAAGTTGAGGAACTTCGCCAATCGGTAAACGAGATGGACATTCCAGACGCATCGCTGACTCAAAAAGGTAAAGTGCAGTTATCAAGCAAAACAAACGGAATATCTGAAGAGTTTGCACCAACTGAAAAGGCGTTAAATGATGCAAGATTAGCTGCTCAAAAGTACACAGATGATAAGACATGGCAGAAGTACAAGCTTACACAGGATAATGGAGAACCAACCTTAATTGCCGCTAATTACGACCTAAACACTTTGAAAGCAACTGGCGTTTATGGTTGTCAAAATGCAGTGAATGCACCTTTGGTGAGTAGGGCATGGGAAATAAGGGTTGTTCGATCTGTATCATTAGATTCTATTATCCAGGAAGTCACTTCTTACACGACCGGAACAGATACCCAAGTGATGAAATATATTAGGAAAACGCAAAACGCAAGCGCTAATCCTTCTACTTGGACGGCGTGGCAATTGATGACACCACAACCAAACGTATGGGGGCGTTATAGATGGCGGCAATTTCAGCAGTACGTGGAAATATCAACACATCATCGACAATTTTGCATACGCCGGGCGCTGGAAAATCGACTGTGATAAAGTCAATTGTTATAGCTAACCACGATACAACAAATGTAACCGTACACTTGTGGGTTAACGGAACAGTCACCGGGGCCTACTTGATATCCTCTAAGGTAATGAACCCCGGCAAAACATACATCATCGGCGCCCCTGATTTGGTTTTGGATTCCTGGGATTCTTTAGTAGCGATTGCTGATAAGGCAGGGGTTTCAATTACCGTTTCAATGGAACAAAGCGATCAAACCTTGGTGCAAAGGAGACTTTTTTCGAATAGAGCGCAATACGCAAACATGTCATGGACGAATCAATTGATACCCACTAAAAATACAAAACGTTTGATAAAAAGTATATGGGCTTGGAATATGACCGGATCTGTCGTAAAAACAACCGCAAGGATAAGTACGCCAAGCGACGGGCTGATTCATTTATGGAATGACAAGGAAATCAAAATAACAAACGCATTGATTATTCCGAATGCTAATATTCTTTTGAATCCCGGCGACAGTCTTAATGTGTATAACAGCATTAGCAACGGAGTTTTTGGCACGTTGTTTATCAGGAGGTAGATTAAATGCCGGATTTAGATTTTTATGATTTGGAAAATTACGATTTGGATGGGCCGACTAACGGTATGGTAAATTACAAATCCGGTTCATATACACTCACCTCAGCGTCACGTAACTTTATAAGGGATAACGGGGGTATTTCTGCTTACAGATACATTCTTATTTCAGGATTAAACTTCCGCCCTAAAAAAATAGCAGTTAGGCCAAGGAACGGCGTTACTAATGTAGGTGTTTTTTATGATTTTGACAGTAAAAAAGCCCTCCATCTGCAAACGCAGACAGTTACAACCTATCTGTTTTGAATAACATAGACAACGGCACAATGTTTATTCATAGGGTGTACGAACTTCCGGGAGACAGTGTTTCTACAGGCCAGAACGCAGCGGTGACTGATAGCGCATTTTTGTTGCCCATAAATGGCAGTGCAATTGCAGGGGATATTCTTGACTGGGAAGCTTACGGGTAACTTAGAGAGATAGTAACAAGCGGGAAAGGGTGTGACGTTGTGAACCGGGAAAGCTTATACCGCATACTCACAACATGAAGAGATATATAGCGTGGGGATCACATAGAGATAACCAGCGTACTTATATGGTAGCGTGCCTACATGGTACGCTATTTTTATGCCCTCTGTAGTGGTCAGAAAGAGTACTCAAAAATTACAAACACCCCACAATTATAGCTGGGGTGTTGTTCTTCTATGTGCACAAACTTTTTTGCTAAGTAAAAGGCGCTGAGATTATTAGAACTTCACAGTGTAGTAGTTTCTGTCGCGAAGTATTGGATCAGAAATTTTAACATCAGAAACTTTTACGCCTGGCTTAATTAACTTACCAACAGATACACTTGACCACTCGTTTACAGTAATATTTCCCGAAGCGGTTGTTCCACCCATATACTCGACTCCAGTATCTAAAGTATAGATATCAATAAAATGGATGGAAGCCCATTTTGGAAATGTTGTTGGTTCTTTTTTAACTAACACATCGAATTCAACAATCGCGTATGTAGCACCTTCTCCTGCAGGTGAGTCATTGAAACTACTATCATATCTAACACCTGTAACTTTAATGTCAAAATTAGGTGTTTTGACAACATCGCCTACATTGTAAATCTTGCTTTGTGTTTGGCTTGTAGTGCTAGGGGAGTGGAGGAATTGTTGTTCAAAAACGATTCTCCTTTAGTTTCAAACTCAATTTTCTTTTGCTCTTTGTCATAAATTAATTTGTAACCAGTCATTTCTGCAACTTCACGAATAGGCAAGTATGTTTTTCCGTTATAAACCAGCGTGTCAGATTGCAAATTTTGTTCCTTGCCATCAACAACGAATGAAAATTTGGTCAATATGGCATTAACCGTAGAGGGGCGGCTGCAGCAAGGGTTGCTGATCCGATCATCATGCCAATACCGAGAGTGGCCACTGTTTTAAATAATGATTTTTTCAAAGTGTGAGTCTCCTTTATAAATGGGGTATACACTTTATTTCGGTAAACACTGGAAATAGTTTATAGCACCTCTCCCAAAAAGACGGTACTTAATATGTTTGCCTAAATGAAATCACATCGATTTTCCCGGATGGGTCGAGGGCATAAAAATGAAGGAGGGAATGCCATGTTTAATCGAGGGGATTTAACCGCATGGCCTTTAACCGCCAAATATCCGTATTCGTGTTTGGTCGTGCTGTCGCAGACGTTTCCGGATCTGCGGCGGCGGTCGGCACGATGGAAATGACGGGTTCGGCGGTTATGGATGTGGCAATTGACCGCTTCACATTTACTATTTTAGAAGGCGATATTATTAATTGAAATTTAAATCTAAATCTAAATCTTAATGATTAGTGAAAACAATTTAACATGGACAGACCCTTGTTCAGGGAATAAACGAACTTGTATTAAGGACTACAAGTAATCCACTAATTTTTTTAATTTTGTTTCTAAAACGATTATACGAATCACAAAGGAGGTGAAACCATGGAACGATGGGACACCCTATGGAAATGGGGAATTGCACTCATGAGCAGTTCAGTAACCTACTTCTTCGGAGGTTGGTCAGGGGTACTCGGCGTATTGCTCGTATTCGTCATCCTCGATTACCTAACTGGAATCGCGGCGGCGGGTATGAGTGGCAAGTTAGAGAGTAATGTCGGCATGTTCGGCATTGCGCGGAAGGTATTTATATTCGCAATGGTATCGGTGGCTCATCTGGTGGACGGTGTTCTGGGAGACGGACATTTGTTCAGGGATGCGGTCGCCTTTTTTATATCGCAAATGAGTTGTTGTCCATTATCGAAAACGGGGGTAAGTTGGGCGCTCCCATTCCGCCAGTGATCCGACAGGCCATTGAAGTGCTTAAGGGAAAAGAGGGAACCGGGGAACTCCCCGGTAACTTCTCCCGAAAGGCAAAGATTCTTTTTCCAATCCAGAAAAAGAGGATGTTGAACCTTCTGAAACTCAAGATAACGTTAAATAGTTTGAAATATTTTTAGTGTCTTCTTTACTATACCGTTGCTGAACATCGCAAGTGTAGTTTTTTTGAACTATATACATCTATACAGATTGAACTTAATATTTTCACACAATAACGGAGAGGACAGAAAAAACCTGAAAAAGCGAAGCTAAAAGCTTTCTGAAAGAAAGCTACTTCGTAAGCATAATCTCGCCTTTATCCCCGGATTTTTCCCTTTATAAAGAGAATCAAAAAATCCGGGGATAACAGCGATTGGAAGGTTATTCTGTCATCGGAGTGTCCGTGTGAACAAGGCTCAGTTCATTTCCAACACATCAGGGACACGCACACAAGCAACCCCTAATCCAACCGCATTAACTATAGGAGCATTTTGCATCAATCCAGAGAGTGACATCCAATCAGCAATGTATAGATCAGAATGCTTTAGTCTGTCTATACTTGTACCGAGGAACGCTTGAATCGAATGATGTAAAATGCTGATACAAACGGCAATTTGCCGCATAAAGGGTGTGAGAAACATGCAAACGAGAAGTTCGGGCAACACACAGGGCATTGACGTCTCCCGATACCAGGGCAATATTGACTGGGCGAAGGTGAAGGCGAGTGGCATGACATTTGTGTTCATCAAGGCAACTGAGGGACAGACATATACCGATCCGAATTATCAGAAAAATGTAACCGGTGCACTTGCAGCGGGCATGCTGGTCGGAACATATCACTTCTTCCGCGCGACATCTACCGATGGTGCCAAGGCAGAAGCGGCGCATTATGCTAATACACTTAACAAAGTTGGAGGCGCCAAGGCACTACAGCTGCCACCCGTCATGGACTACGAGAACAATCCCGGCAACCTGAGCAAAGCACAGATGAATACAGTTGCCAAAGCTTTTTTGACCGAATTACAACGTCTGACAGGTGTAAAACCGATCATATACACGGGCAATTCATTTGCCGGTAATTTTGACACATCACTCAGCTCATACGATCTGTGGATCGCGCGTTACAGCAGCACTCGTGTACCGGACGACCAGCCGGCATGGAAGCGTTGGACGTTCTGGCAGTATACGGATTCAGGCAAGGTGAATGGCATTAGCGGCAACGTGGATATGAATGAATTCGAGGGAACAGCGGCAGAGCTCAGAGCAAGATACGCAGCAGCCACTCCGAAACCACCGGAGCCATCCAATCCAACGAATCCAAGTCATCCGAATCCACCAACCGAACCACCGAAAGGGGCGAACCGATGACAGCCGAAGAGAAAGCAGCGTTTGATGCACTCAAATCCCAGGTCGACAAACTGCAGGCGCGTCAGCAAATGGAAGTTCCAGTATGGGCGAAAGCAGCTGTGGATGCAGCACTGGCATATGACACCAAAAATCCATTGTTCAGTATCGATAATGGGGCAAGTTATGATTTTTACCGTTTTATTACCGTGATGCATCGCAGAGGTTTGTTTAAAAAGTGAGCTGATTCTTAGCAAATTAGAATGTTGATTTTATATAAATGTGGATTGAGTGGAGAAGGGATACGAGACGCTTTTTGTCGAACCGTGTTCCTTTTTTGTGTTTTGTGTAAGTAATATTAACGCATATAATAAAGTTGAAGACTTATGTCTGTAAATCTCTTGTCTAATTGATTAATGTGATGTAAAGTAAGTTACACGAAATTGTTTTTCACCACAGTTTATTTACACAATCCTCCTCATCATGACAAAACCATAACATATGAAGTTATTGTAATGTCTCCCTGTTGTACAATCCAACATCTCAAGATGACTTGCTCATACGTTTTACACATCCAATCTGCAAGAGAAAACCACCCTAACAAACAACTTACACATCTAAACAACCTAGCCTATGTTGAGTTTTTTCATCCGTAATGCTTACGAACGATAACGATACCTAATCCGGTCTCCACACTCCATGCTCAACACGATACGCTCAAGGAACAGACTTTATTGCGTAGCCAGCAGCGTAGTATCCATATGCCTATCAGTATCTTTAATCTACCAACTTAAACTTGCTCTTACCAGTCCATACCCACTCACTGTTACTTATTGACCTTAGTTCAAATAAAACGCAACAATTTCATTCGATTTCATAGATTCATCTCACAAGATACGTTGTTGAACCTTTTTCATTTTCTATAAAAGTAATCAAACGACGTCCTCAATCCATGTGCACGATCTGAAATTTACCTGTATTCCATACGTGTCCCATGCTGTGTTTACATTTCATCCATGCCGTACTTTTCCCAGAACATTAATTCAGGTATCACAGGCATCTAAAGCCTTTTATATGATACATAGCACCAAACCGATTGCCAACATTGGAGATCTTTCATGCCAGCATCACACACATTATGAGACAGGGAAGGGTGTTGTACGTATGCGAATGAGAAAGAAATGGATGTCCGGTTTTTTGACTCTGGCTTTGAGCACCGTCTTGGTGTTGTCAGGCTGCTCAAGCAATGAGGGGCTGGGAATTCGCCTGCTCCCGCGGAAGGCAGCGAGCCGCCAGCCGAAGTGACGGAAGCGCAAGATACGATGATTATGGGGCGTGGCGGGGATTCCGTCGCACTCGACCCGGCGATTGTGACCGATGGAGAGTCACTGAAGATTGGACATCAGGTGTTTGATTCGTTGCTGGACTACAAGGAAGGCGGAACAGAGGTCATTCCTGGACTAGCAGAGAGCTGGGAGATTTCGGCAGATGGGCTCAAGTATGTGTTTAAGCTGAAGTCCGGTGTGAAATTTCATGATGGAACTGATTTTAATGCCGAGGCTGTTGTGTTCAACTTCAACCGCTGGGGCGATCCGGCGAGTGAATATAAATTCGAGGGAGATTCCTTCGATTATTACGATTCCATGTTTGGTCCAGAGGACGGACGTGTGATCAAGGAAGTGAAGGCGACGGACGAGACTACGGTGGAGTTCACATTGAACCAACCACAAGCGCCTTTCCTGCAAAATATTGCGATGACGCCATTTGGCATTGCCAGCCCAACGGCGATTCAGGAGAAAAAGAAAACTTCAAGAGCGAGCCTGTGGGCACCGGCCCATTTGTATTCAAAGAGTGGAAGCGTAACGACTCCATCACCCTGGAGAAAAACGCGGATTATTGGAAAGAAGGACTGCCAAAGCTGAACAAGGTGATCGTGCGTTCGATTCCGGATAACACGGCTCGTTTCAATGCCCTGCAAAACGGCGAGATTGATGTCATGGAAGACCTGAACCCGGACGATCTGTCCATCCTTGAAGGCAACAGCGAGTTGCAGAAGATCGAGCGTCCACCGTTCAATGTGGCGTATATCGGCTTTAACTTCAAGAAGAAACCATTTGATAATGTCAAAGTCAGACAAGCCCTCAACCATGCGGTGAACAAGCAGGCCCTCATTGATGCGTTCTTTGCTGGACAAGCTGAGCCTGCCGTGAACCCGATGCCGCCAACGCTGTGGGGATACAACGATACTATTGAGGATTACCCATATGATCTGGAAAAAGCAAAAGCTCTACTCGCCGAAGCTGGATTCCCTGACGGATTGCCTGATCCGGTAACCTTCTATGCAATGCCGGTATCCCGCCCGTATATGCCTGATGGCAAGAAGGTAGCGGAAGCAATCCAGGCTGATTTTGAGAAAATTGGTGTGACTACAAACATCGAATCCCCGGAATGGGCGACGTATCTGGATGATGCCAAGGCCGGGGAGAAAGATGATATCTACATGCTCGGCTGGACAGGTGACAACGGGGATCCGGATAACTTCCTGTACACTTTGCTGGACAAAGACGCCATTCCGGGCAATAACCGCAGCTTCTATGTCAACGAAGAGTTGCATGTGTTGCTGACCGATGCGCAGAAAGAAACAGACCAAGAGAAACGTGCCGAGCTGTACAAACAAGCTCAGGTGATTATCAAGGAAGACGCACCGTGGATTCCACTCGTGCACACCACGCCAATTCTGGCGGGTAAATCAAACCTGAAAGGTTTTGTACCATCCCCGCTGGGCAGTGAATCCTATGCCGGTGCCTACTTTGAGTAACGTAGAGGTAAACTAAATCTTTATCTGTATCTGAATATGCATCTAACGCATTAACCATTCTTTCTATTAAAGCGCTGGTGAGACGAAATGCTTGGCAGAACCCACATCCGGACGTAACTATCCAAAGCATGCGTGTCTGCCGGCGCTTTTTATTTTGCACGATATGTCGAAGGCAGGTGAACAGGATTGAACAGCTATATTGTCAAACGTGTGCTTGTGTTGCTGCCCGTACTGCTGGGCATGACTCTGATTGTCTTTTCCATCATCCACGCCATTCCGGGTGACCCGGCCGAGACCATACTTGGGCAAAAGGCAACTGAACAATCCAAGCAGGCCCTTCGTGACCAGCTCGGTCTGGATAAACCCTGGTTCCAGCAATATTTCGCCTACTTGGGCGATTTGCTCAAAGGTGACCTGGGAACGTCTATCCGCACCAAGGTGCCTATTGCCCAGGAAATTGTGCCTTATCTGACAGCAACCCTTGAATTAACGATGGCGAGTATGTTATTTGCTGTCATTATTGGGGTGAATGCCGGTATTGTCAGTGCATGGAAGCACAACTCCTGGTTTGATTATTGCTGTATGGTCATTGCTTTGATGGGTGTATCGATGCCGATCTTCTGGCTCGGTCTGATGGAACAATGGCTGTTTGCGAACAAGTTGCAGTGGCTGCCTTCCATTGGACGAATGAATGCACGTGATCCGGTGGAAGCCATTACGGGCTTGTATGTGCTGGATACGATGATTGCCGGACGCTGGGATCAGTTGTGGACCGTAACCAAACATTTGTTACTCCCGAGTATTGCGCTTGGTACGATCCCGATGGCCGTTATTGCCAGGATGACTCGTTCCAGCATGCTGGAAGTGATGAGTTCCGATTACATTCGTACAGCAAAGGCGAAGGGACTGGGTCCGTTTTTTGTTGTATATGGACATGCACTCAAAAATGCGTTTATTCCCGTGCTTACCGTTATCGGCATCCAGACCGGATCGTTGCTCGGGGGTGCGGTATTGACCGAGACGATCTTTGCTTGGCCTGGCGTGGGACGTTATATATATGAAGCGATTAGTTCGCGGGACTATCCGGTGATCCAGAGTGGGATTCTGATCGTGGCGTTCTTTTTCGTGGTGATCAACCTGATTGTAGATTTGCTCTACGCCGTGTTTGATCCTCGTATTAGTTATAAATAGGGACTCAATAAAGAACCAATCTGCAGAAGCGAAGCTAAAAGCTTTCTAAAGAAAGCTACATCGGAAGCATAGGCTGCGCATTTATCACCGGATTTTCGCCTTTAAATAGGTGGATCAATATAATCTGGGGATAACAGCGATCAGAAGATGATACTGCAATCGTAGTGCTTGAGTGTAATAGAACTCGTTGATCTTTTGTTATATTCATATCCAAGAAAGGAGACGCCGCATGGCCAAATTATCGACCAATACCGGACCATCCATTGACGCTGCGTCGGCGAGCACATCCGGTCCATGGCGGGAAGCGTGGAGAACGTTTCGGAAAAATCGGCTTGCGCTTGCTGGTCTGATTATTATAGTATTTTTTATCCTGTTGGCCTTCCTTGCGCCCTACATCGCACCTTACGATTACAAGGAACAGGTGCTGGTGGATCGGCTTCAGGCTCCTTCGGCAGAGCATTGGTTTGGTACCGATGATCTGGGGCGTGACGTGTTTTCCAGAGTGCTGCACGGGGCGCGTATTTCCTTGTGGGTGGGGTTCTTCTCCGTCATTGGTTCCATTATCGCGGGTACGCTGCTAGGGCTGATTGCCGGATTTTATGGAAAATGGGCGGACATGCTCATCTCGCGTTTATTTGATATCTTGCTCGCATTTCCCGGGATTTTGCTGGCCATCGCCATTGTGGCGATATTGGGCCCGTCTTTGCAAAATGCACTGCTCGCCATCGCCATCGTGAACATCCCGACCTACGGAAGATTGGTACGTTCACGGGTACTCAGCTTGAGACAGGAGGAATTCATTACGTCGGCGCGGACACTTGGAGCGGGCAACGGGCGAATCTTGTTTCGCCACATCTTGCCCAACAGCCTTACTCCTCTGATCGTGCAAGGTACATTGGGAATTGGGACGGCGATCATCGAGGCTGCTGCGCTCGGATTTCTAGGCATGGGTGCGCAACCACCCGACCCGGAATGGGGCAAAATGCTGTCAGACTCCCGTCAGTTTATACAAAAAGCCCCGTGGACGCTGATTTTCCCCGGCGTTTCCATTATGTTGACCGTTCTCGGCTTCAACCTCATGGGCGATGGACTACGCGATACCCTTGATCCGAAAATGGCGAAAAAGTAGAAGGGTCTAACTCTAATCGTAACGCTAACTTCTGCTTCAACTCTAACGAACCTACGAGGTTCTATTTTACGATTTCCAGACAATTTCCCAATCTAACGAACTTCATACACGCTAGTAGGTGAAAAACTTTCGAATGTGCTCAATAGATTGGCTAAAGGCGAGCAATAGCGTGTCTAGGATTCGTTAGCTTTCGAAAACCTCCCAAAAAGGCCAATTAACGTCTTTGAAGTTCGTTAGCGCGTGACTACCTTACTGCTCAGGACATTCAAGCAACCACAATACCAAGGTACCAACATACTAATATCCCAACGTACCCATACATCAGTCTCGACACAGTAAGGTCGAGGATACTCCAAGGTACATTAGATGAAATATGTTTTAACGCTATCTACTATATCAACAGACACATTATAATCCTTCACCATGCCGGTTCGAACTCTGGTTCGAGTCGGCTTTTGTTTTACCTGCGGGATTACGTTAAAATGATTGGTGATGTGCAAAAGTAGAAGGGTTATTCGATCTTTTTGTTAAAATAACCGCCTGCGTATTGACACCCAATTTTCCCATATGTTATATAAAAGGAAGGGTTTAGCACTCCGATCATTAGAGTGCTAACAAATGATATTTTTACTATACGCCTACATATGGAATGATTCTGTTTTTGAAAATAGATATTGAACCTGAGTCAGACATGCGAAGCCCAAAGGGGCACAACAGACCTGACGCGGCATTCCACGTTTAATAAAAGATATCACTTCATTGATGATCTCTATCCTAAAAATCAGTCGCTGATCAGATGCAAAAGTAGTGCAGGGGACGAAATCGATTAGGAGGAAGCGAAGCGTTCGCCTTTATCACCGAATTTCTCCCTTTTAAAAAGGGAATCAAAGAAATACGGGGATAACAGCGATCCGAAAAACGATTCGTAACCGGAACGGCTACATTGCAGAATGTCGTGCACTTATTTTTACAATGAGCCATTAGAGTAAATCACATATCTGTGGACTAGAGCGATCAAGGTTTTTGAGTCTACTAATGGCCGCAGGATTATCTCAGTTACTTTCTATTTTCAATCAAATCATTCGATATCCAAATTTGAAAGGAGTCAAACCACTCATGGCTAAAAAAGAATTCCAGGCAGAATCCAAACGTTTGCTGGATATGATGATCAACTCCATTTACACCCAAAGAGAAATCTTTTAAGAGAATTGATCTCCAACTCCAGTGACGCCATTGATAAAATTTATTACAGAGCACTGACGGACGATTCGCTCGTTTTCAACAAAGAGGACTACTTCATCAAGCTCACGATCGACAAAGAAAACCGCACACTCACACTGACGGATACCGGAATCGGGATGACGCAGGAAGAGCTGGAGAACAACCTGGGGGTTATCGCGAAGAGTGGTTCCCTGGCGTTCAAGAAAGAAAATGAAGCAAAAGACGGTCACAACATCATTGGACAATTCGGGGTTGGTTTCTACTCGGCATTTATGGTGGCGGACAAGCTGACCGTAACAAGTAAAACGCTGGGCAGCGACGAGGCTTGGAAATGGGAGTCCGAAGGCGCGGATGGTTACACGATCACACCAGCTGAGAAAGATTTCGTAGGTACAGAGATCGTCCTGACGATCAAAGAAAATACCGAAGAAGATTCGTATGACGAATTTTGGAAGAGTACCGCCTGAGATCCATCATCAAGAAATACTCCGACTTCATTCGCTACCCGATCAAGATGGATGTAACGGGTCAACGTCCGAAAGAGGGCACGGAGAACGAATTCGAGGAATACCAAGAAGAACAAACCGTGAACAGCATGGTGCCGATCTGGCGTAAAAATAAAAGCGAACTGACCGAAGAAGATTACAATAACTTCTATATGGAAAAACGCTACGGTTTTGACAAACCGCTCAAACACCTGCACATCAGCGCAGATGGCGCAGTGGTATACAATGCAATCCTGTTTATCCCGGAGAACACGCCGTTTGACTACTACACGAAAGAGTATGAAAAAGGCCTTGAGCTATACTCCAACGGTGTATTGATCATGGATAAATGCGGGGATCTGTTGCCAGATTACTTCGGATTTGTAAAAGGTATGGTGGATTCCGAAGACCTGTCCCTGAACATCTCCCGTGAGATGTTGCAACATGACCGTCAGCTTAGCCTGATCGCGAAAAACATCAAGAACAAAATCAAGAGCCAACTGCAAAGCCTGTTGAAGGACGAGCGTGAGAACTATGAGAAGTTCTACCAAGCGTTTGGCCGTCAATTGAAATATGGTGTATACAGCGACTATGGTGTGAATAAGGATACATTGCAGGATCTTCTGTTGTTCACGTCTTCCAAAGAGAGCAAACTCGTGAGCCTGGACGAATACGTCTCCAGAATGCCGGAAGATCAGAAGTACATCTACTATGCATCTGGTGAATCGATTAGCCGTATTGAGAAGCTGCCACAGATCGAGGGTGTTCTTGAGAAAGGGTACGAAGTATTGTACTTTACTGATGACATCGACGAGTTCGCAATCAAGATGATCACGAACTATAAGGACAAAGAATTCAAATCCATCTCCAGTGGTGACCTGGGTATCGAAGATAGCGTGGACAAAGAAGAAACGGACGCTCAAGACAACGACAACAAAGAACTGTTTGAAGCGATGCAAGCTCAATTGGCAGGTAAAGTCAAAGCCGTTAAAGCTTCCAAACGTCTCAGAAGCCACCCGGTATGTTTGTCCACTGAAGGTGAATTGACGATTGAAATGGAGAAAATCTTGAAAGCTATGCCGAACAGCGAAAACGTACAAGCCGACAAAGTGCTGGAAATCAACGTGAATCACGATGTCTTCAAATCGTTGAAAGACGCTTTCGCGCAGGATCAGGAAAAGCTGAACCTCTACACTAGCCTCCTGTACCACCAGGCATTGCTGATTGAGGGATTGCCAATTCAAGATCCAGTAGAGTTCACCAACGATATCTGCAAGGTGATGGTGTAAACTTCTGCGATATCGCAGTGATGTAAGAACGGTGCACTTAATCAAAGTTATGGAATGTTCCATACAGTTTCCGGGTGAAAGACTCAGAGCTTATATAGCCTGGAAACTACAAAATACCCTTGCACTCACCTTCTCCACCCCGACAGGGCGTTTCAGTCCTGTCGGTTTTTTTGTTTTTACCCACAACGGGGAGGGCGCGGGGGAGACAGACTATCATTGAAGCAAATGATGATATTTTTTAAATTGAACTTGATCTTCACTCGATTTTAGCGAGATAACTGGTGAATACCATTATTGTATTTAAAGGACAGCAAAAGTAGTGAAGGGGACGGAATCGATTCTGAAGAAGCGAAGCGTTCGCCTGAAAGCTTTCTGTAAGAAAGCTGCATCGGAAGCATACGCTATTCCCGAATTTCTTCCTTTTTAAAGGGAATTCAGAAAACCTGGAGACAACAGCGATCATAAGAACGATCCGTAACCGGAACGGCCACCTGTTGGCACAGTGAGTACTTATGGTTGTTCTGCAATGTGAGCGCGCATATGTGAATAATGAGTTCAATATATAATCATGATGATTTAGATGCACGAATGATAGTCTGGCAGGGTATAATAAAAGAATAGGACTGTTTATTACAAGTTGATGTAAGAAGAGATGACAATCGCAGACAGGTTTTACTTTTCGAAACCACAGATGTTGTGTATAATCACTCAAAATAGAGACAGTCGGCTAGGAGTGATCCCCATGCAATGGAACGATCTGAGAGAACATAGACAATATCCTGAATTAACCAAATTGGATGGATCTCGTGCAGCGTATGAACGGGACTATTCGAGACTCATTCATTCACCGACCTTCCGTCGGTTACAGGGCAAATCGCAGGTGTTTGGCGCAGGAACGGGTGATTATTATCGTACTCGCTTGACCCATTCCCTGGAGGTGGCACAGATTGCCCGAGAGGCTGCCCGAAGTTTGATTCGCCGTTTTCCTGAGGTAGACTGGGACCGTGCGGACAACCCCGGCCTTATTATTGATTCAGAAGTGGTGGAGTGCGCTGCAATCGCACATGATTTTGGTCACCCGCCGTTTGGACATAAAGGTGAAGAAGTATTAGATGGTATTCTGGATGACCTCATTAACACCGAGGCTAAGAAAATCATGAAAAAAGCCGCAGTGCCAAAGTTCCCAAGGTGGAGTCTGAAGTCCGTGCCGAGCTAAAACGGAAATACGAGCATTTTGAAGGCAATGCGCATAACTTCCGTCTCATTATGCACTTGGAGAAGCGTGAAGATATCGACGGACTAAACCTGTCTGATGCGGTATTACTAGGGATAAACAAATATCCGTACCCTGGGACAGAGAGCAAAAAAGGCATGTATCATCATGAGTGGCAATATATTCGGGAGATCCGTGATCGCTGGAACGTGCCGGCAGGCAAGAAGACGCTGGAAGCACAGCTGATGGACCTTTGCGACGATATTGCGTACTCCTCACATGACCTCGAGGATGGCATCAAAGCAGGTAAAATTGAAGTACATGAGCATTTCCTGCAAGATCCGCATGTGAATCGACTGATTGTGGATAAAATTACAACGCTGGAGGATCTGTTCTGGAACGGATGGACCCGAGAAGCGATTGGGCAAAAGGTAGAAGAGGTCCTCGCTTCGTTCCTGCGCATCTGGAATGAGAAGATGCCGTTCTGCGAGCATGATTACTCGCGTACCCGTCGTGAGGTGAAAGCCTACTGGGTGAGCTTTTTTGTAGGCAGCCTGGGCGTTATTGACGACGGTGACTGGAAGAAGGTAACTTTTGTCCGTGAAGGGGCTGAAGACCTTGATATGTTGCGTACGGTGAGTGTGCTCAAGAGTTTTGCCTGGGTGACCATGATCCGTGACCTACGTGTACAGCGGCTACAGAAGCGTAGTGAGTGGATGATTAAGCGCTTATGGGATGCATTCCTCGATCCGGAAACGTCCAAATCGATTATTCCATCCGACTGGCTGCAGCGGTATGAGAAGGATCAAGCCAAAGCCCAGCCGATCTGGACTTGGGAACACATGGTGATCGATTATATCGCAGGAATGACGGATGCATTTGCCGAGAAAATATATAATGAACTCTACGGTCTGAAGGTGGGTTCGATCTACGATCTGGATTAAAATTAACCGATATAAAGGGAGATGAGACGCGTGGCTAAGCGAATGAGTGAGATGTTCAGTCTGGGCGTACTTGACCTTGTGCCAAGGTTAAACGATGCCACAGCGGAACAGGCACTTCAACAATCGCTGACACTTGCGCAACATGCCGAGGCTTTGGGATACGCCCGATACTGGACATCAGAGCATCATGATATGGCTGAACTGGCATCGGCCTCTCCCGAAGTACTGTTATCGCACATCGGAGCAAGGACAACAACGATCCAACTTGGCTCTGGTGCGGTCTTGTTGCCGCATTATAGCCCACTCAAGGTTGCGGAGTCGTTCCGCCTGCTGGCTGCGCTCTATCCGGGGCGCATTGAGCTTGGGCTCGGACGTGCTCCTGGCGGTGGACCTCATGCCACGATGGCACTCAGTGGCAATTACTTGCAGCATGTGTCCAAGCTGCCTGAATCGCTCGCAGCACTCACAGAACTGCTCGAAGACCGCTACATGTACGAGGATCATCCCGTGACAGCTCGTCCGATTCCCAAGCTTCCGTTATCACTCTGGATGTTGGGAACTAACGTGAAGAGTGCAGAATTTGCGGCACGGTTTGGCATGGGATATGTCTTTGGTCAATTCATGAGTGATACCGATGGTACAGAGGCTGTAAGGCGATACCGAGAAGGATTTATTCCTAGTGCAACGATGAAGGAGCCTGAAGTTATGGTGGCAGTCAGCGTATTGTGTGCCGAGTCAGAGACGGATGCTATGGCCTGGAGTCGTGACATGGCGGAGAGGCGCAAGCTGGATGGGAAAGAACGTTCAACCGAGCCGAATTCAAGTGGTATCGCGGTCTCTAAGACGAAGGATGCAGCCGTTAGTGATCATAATGAATCGGTGCGGCACTATGCAGGTACAGCTGAGCAGGTATGGGCACGATTGCAACAGGTGAGTAACAGGCTGGATACGGAGAGGTTGCTTCTGGTTACGGCAGGACCAGATTATGAGCGCAGGTTGGATTCATATCGATTGCTGGCTGAGCATAAGACAGCAATACTGAACTAGGCTGATCACTTTATGATGTTAGCCGTTGAAATCCGAACAAACCGAAGAGCTGCAGATCGGGACTTTACCGTATGCTGCAGCTCTTCGGTTTGGACTTTGTCAAGATTCAACAATCTTTTACAAAACCAAGCATCTTAATGACAAAATAATGTTATAATACTTTACGTCTATTTTCCTATCGATATAATATAGATAAGTTCTTTTGACAAGAGGTCAAAAGAAGGGGAAAACACTGACAAAAGCACCTGAATTCGGGATGACCGAAGAGGTCAAGGGGGAAATCATATGTTCAGCAGATTCAAGATCAAGAGTATCGGTCTGCGTATCAGCATCGCGTTCTACTTGTTAATCCTCTGTTTAATTATTTTGAGTGTCACGATTGTCACCCGGATGAATTCAATTGAAACCAATACTAACGAAATTACGAACAATTGGATGCCATCAATCCAGCAAATTAATCGGTTAAATTATACCACAGAGCATGTCCTGTCACTGAGTTATCGTCACTTTGACGCGGATGAAACAGACAAGGCATTTTTGTCAGAAGAGCGTACCAAGTATATTCGTGAAACGACACAGGCGATTAAAATCTATGATCAGCAAGAGAAGTCTGCGGATGAGCTCGAACACTGGACTGCGTTCAAGAACAAATGGGAAGCATATCTCAAGATTAATACGCAATCGATCAAGCTGAGTGATGAGGGTCAGACACAGCTGGCGAAGGAAGTATCTGATAAAGGTGCTGATTCCTTTGACACCATGCAAGTCGATCTAGATTATCTCGTGGAATATAATCAGGAACAGTCCAATCTTGCGGCGGCCCAAACAATCAGATCGGTGCAGGATGGTAGATTAATCATCATTATTGGCGTTCTTGTCATGATTGTCATTACAGCGATCAGCATTCCGATTATCCGTTCACAGGTCGTGAAACCACTGCTACGTGTCATTAGTGCGGTGAAACTGATTGCAGAAGGCCAATTGAATGTTCAGGACATACATACCAAACATGAGGATGAAGTCGGTGTTCTGGCCAAAGCGGTGAATGACATGAAAGGTAACCTGACTTCCATGGTTCTGAGCGTCAGACGAATTGCGGAAGCTGTCAATCTGCAAAGTGGGGAACTGGCAATATCCTCAGAAGAGGTTAAGATTGGTAGTCGCCAAATTGCTGTGACCATGGAAGAGTCAGCCAAGGCCGCAGAGAGCCAGGCAGAGACAGCCGTGGAATCAGCCCGGACGGTTGAAGCGTTGAATGATCACATTCAAAATCATACGGAACAAGGCAGCCAGCTGCGCGTCATGTCGGATCTTGTACTGAAACAAGGGCTGAATGGTCGCAAGGCGATGGAACAGTCGGTGCAGCAGATGCAACAGATTTCCGGTTCGGTCTCGGCTTCCATGAACAAGATGGAACGGTTGAATCGTAAAAATGAAGATATCTCCAAACTGGTTCAGGTCATACATGACATTGCACGCCAAACCAATCTGCTTGCATTGAATGCCTCTATTGAGGCAGCACGTGCGGGAGAGAGTGGACGTGGATTCGCTGTAGTGGCATCAGAAGTGCGGAAGTTATCTGAGGCTGTGCAGACTTCGGTCGAAGAGATCACGGCGATTACCGAGGATATTCAGCAGGAGTCACAAGGGGTGGTTGCGGAATTACGTACGGGCGTTCAGGAAACCGAACTGGGTCAGGAACATGTGCTTGCTTCAGGTCAACTCTTCCGTACAATTAACGAATCGGTGGAAGGCATGGTTGGTGTCATCAGCACGATGACAGATGGACTGGCAGGCATGCAGGAAGCAAGCGGACGAATGAATGATTTCAGTCAGCAGATTTCCGCTGTTTCGGAACAATCGGCAGCGAGTGTGGAAGAAGTTTCTGCATCGGCGGAAGAGCAGGTAAGTTCCATGGAAACGATTAGCGGCAACATTCAAAGTCTGAAAGAATTATCGGAAGATTTGCTTACATCCATTGAAAAATTAAAAATATAACCTTCTTCTTATAATAGAAGAAGCTGGAATCACGCAGGCGGCAATTGGTGAGATATCAGTATGATATATGAGCTGTTGGCCTATAACGTTTGCTTTCAAGAATGATTAGGATTCCAATGTTATAATCTCAAAATAAAATAAGGTGTTCCTAAACAATGGGAACACCTTATTTTTTCTTTCCAATTAGATACGTGTAAGGAAATGGATAGTTGTCTAGGAGCCTAACATTGTATACAATGACTACCTGAAGCAAACGTATGAGTCGTATTTGTTATGTCTTCAATGAGCTTACTATTTATATAGAAGAAACATGATTAATGGAGGAAGGAGAGGGGGATTTTGCCTGATGAAACACTTGGTATTTACGATACTTCTGGGAAACACCTCTACACTTTTGCTTGCCACGAGAACGAGCATGAATTATGCATGATGGAACTGAATACGCTGCTTGAACCGAGTTTGGAGATCCGTATGGATATGGGGTCGTATGTGTGGTCTGAACGATGTATTCCACCTGGACGCAGTCCTTTTATCCATGGCAGACTGGACGTGATCGGCGAAGGGAGCAGCGTGACTGATCTGCTTCCTCTTGCCAAAGAGATTCAGCTGTTGCCAGAAGAGACATTTAAGGTGATTTGTCTGAAAGAAGGGGATCATACCCCTGATTATGCACAGTCTCGTCAACTGGAAAAAGAAATCGGCATGTGCATTAAGGGCAAGGCACAGATGAAACAACCTAAGGTGACTTTCGGCCTAATCCGAACAGGAGAAAAATGGATCTTGGGCCAGTGGACAGAAGCTGATCGATCTTGGCAAATTCATAGGCAGAAGCCGCAAAACTACTCGACTGGATTTGGCATCACGCTTGCGAGAGCGCTGGTTAATATTGCTGTTCCGAGAGTAGAAAACCATCGCTTGCTTGATCCATGCTGCGGTATGGGAACAGTTGTGATTGAGGCTTTATCCATGGGAATTGACGCAAAAGGTAACGATCTCAATCCGCTGGCTGTCCGAGGTGCACGTATCAATCTGCCGCATTATGGATATGATTCAGATCGAATCACACTGGGGGATATGAATGAACTGCAAGATTTGTATGATGCAGCAATTCTGGACATGCCTTATAATCTCTGCTCTGTACTTCCGGATGCTGAGCAACGAGCCATGCTGGAGAGTTTGCGCATATTGGTAAAACGGGCAGTAATTGTTTCCACAGAGTGGGTAGAAGAGCACTTGTTGGAAGCGGGATGGACTGTAAAAGAGTACCGAACAGTACATAAAGGCACGTTTATACGTCATATTTGGCTGTGTATGTAAGCGTAAAACAAAAAAATCTACCTCTAGGGAAATTTCCAGAGGTAGATTTTTTTGTTACTTACATATCCATTGAACTAACCGTTTACACTAGAACGTAGAGGACAGAAATATTCTTTTGTTCAATTGATATCGTTGATCTGATTTGCACAATATTGCATGGGAACGGGTGTTTGTGTTAATATTTATGACTATAATCCACAAGGTTCACCGGCAGGGTATCGCCAGCGACGTAAGCTTCTAGATTTTTGACGAAAATATCGACTGCTCGATCCGTGTATTGCTCTGTACTTCCTGCGATATGAGGCGTAATTAACACGTTATCCATGCCCCATAGCGGGTGGTCTGCAGGAAGAGGTTCTTCTTCGAACACGTCCAGTGCAGCGAAGGCAACTTGGCCGTTTTGGAGTGCATTCAGCAACGCTTCCGTTTTCACACTGGGGCCACGGCCCACATTGACGAAGCAGGCACCGGATCGGAACTGCTCAAATGCAGTTTGATCATATATATGTTTGGTTTCATCGGTTAGCGGTAAAATGTTAATTACATAATCGCCCTGGCTCAAGGCTTCATGTAAACCGGTCATGTCGTACATTTGGTCCACATTGGGGACATCCTTACCTGAGCGGCGAACTCCGATCGTGCGCATGCCGAGTGCTTTGAGAATACGGGCTGTTTCCGTACCGATCTCACCTACACCAACGATGACCGCTGTTTTGCCATGCAGTTCCGGCAGTGGTTTGGCAGGAGCTTTCCATTCGGCCTGCTGTTGATGCAGCATAGCTTGTCTCAGCCAGCGACTGTGGGACAACATCATGCCCAGAATAATTTCGGTGATTGGAATCGCGTGAACTCCATTTGCACTGGTGATCTGAACGTTCTTTTGTTGCAAATCTGCGAAGGGGAGATTGTCCACACCAGCAGACCAGACCTGAACCCACTTCAACAGGCTGTCCTGTTTCAATGCATGTTCTGTGACGAGTGGGGACCAGCCGAGAATAATCTCAGCTTCTTTCAACTCAGCGGGGTCCAATTCCTTGGCTTTTCCGAATTTCAGGGTGTATCCCGGTGCAGCATTCCGAATGCGTTGTTGCTGTTCTTCGGATAGAGATGGAAAACATACAATTTTACCCATAATGTGTGGTCCTCCTGAGATAAATAGTTTGATGAGTTTGATAATTAAAGTGTATCAGATTTGGTGTTGGATGTGCATTTAGGTGGGAAATGCAGGAATCTAGCCTTATTTGCAAATGGTTATATTTGTGTCACTCTATACTTACCCAACTTGAAACGATATGTATAGTTATGAAATAATAGAGCGAACTTTAGAGAGGTGTATGCAATGAATAACCAATCACATCAGGATCATTCATCCCGACGGGAAAGATTGTTTGTAGCAATTCGTCTTCCTGTTGCTGTTCAGCAGTCTCTTCAGATGGATGCAAGGCTTGTACAGAACAAGCTAGATTTTCGTAAATGGACAGATCATAGAGATTATCATATAACCTTACAATTTCTGGGGGATACGTTAGTTAGTGACATCGGGCACCTGCGAAAAGCATTGCGCTCAGCAGCAAGCGGATTTCAGCCGTTTGAACTTCAGCTTTCCGACTGGGGCACATTTGGACTTGAAGAAGCACCTAAGGTGCTTTGGAAAGGTGTTAGCGGAGAGGTAGAGCACTTGTTTTCATTGCAAAAACAAATTGTGCAGGCGACTTCGCCCCTTGGGTATGAAGCTGAATTAAGACCTTATGCTCCCCACATTACCATTGCCAGAAAATATCTGGGTCAGCTTCCAGGTAATGAAAATAAAGGGGTATCTGGAGTGCTTCCGGAACATTCCGCAGGTGCTAATTCATGGATGGTGGAGGACATTGTACTTTATGTGACAAGGCTGGGCCAATCGCCAATGTATGAGGTCCTGGACACGTTCTCTTTTTCCTGATAATCATTTTTATGCCATAAAATCACATTGACATAACGTTTATCCCTATGTAATATTAGCCATCGTTATTCAAATTCTTTTTTTGGGTTACTTAGTTAAGGGAATTGTTTCGACAGGAGGAATCTTCGAATGAACATTATAAGCAAAAATCGTTGGGTAGCACCGATGTTATCAGTGCTGCTTGTATGTATAGTGGGGGTAAATGTCGTTCAGGCGACGGGGAAGTGGAACGAAGCTAGTGATAGTAAACAGATGACTGAACTTGCGGCTTCTGTGCAAAATAACCAAACATCTACGCAAGAAGAGAGGCGTATGATGGAAGATGGGACAAGTCTGTCTTCTAATCTGTCTGCCCAAACCGTAGCGTGGACTGAATCTCTGCCAGCGAAGAACTGGCTTACGACTGCTCAAGAAGAGCAGGAACTGCAAGAAGCCAAGGCCAAGAACAAAGCTAGAGCGGTAGCTGCGGCCAAAGCCAAAAAAGAAGCTGCACTGAAATTGGCCAAAGTGAAACGTGCCAAAGAAGTCGCTGCTGTAACAACTCCCCCAAAAACTATACTTTACACGGACCAAACTTCTGAACCAGGAAGACTCGAAACTCGCAACCTGGTCATACAGTGTGTCCGATAAAGAACTGCATCTGCTGCAAAAAATCGTCATGGCAGAAGCGGAAGGTGAACCGTACGAAGGCAAAGTGGCAGTTGCCAATGTTGTCTTAAACCGGCTGCGGTCAGCCAATTTTCCCGATACCATTTACAAGGTCATCTATCAGAAATCCCAGTTTAGTCCTGTAGCGAACGGACGTATGAAACGTGTAGTTCCCAACGAGGACAGCATCAAAGCAGTGAATGCTGCGTTGAACGGGAAGAAGGAAGTTGCCGATGATACGTATTATTTCTTATCATTGACGCTTGCCGACGATCTGACAGTTGCTCGCTCGCAGAAAAAAGTAAAAACGATCGGTCATCATACTTTTTACAAGTAATCGACCCGTAAATTCTGCAAACAGGCAGGGTAGTTAACTGTGTGTGTATCACATGGCCCTTGAAAAAGCCTGGATCGTAGTTTTATTTCGTTATTTAAAATATCGTTATACTCTAAATTACCCTTTTTTCTGCCAAATCATACGGTGGAATTAGTGAAAATAAAGAAGGTTCCCTTCCAAAAATTCGGAAGGGAACCTTCTTTGTATATCGTGAGCAATTGTCTTGTCCTCTATAACACCTCGTGAGAGCTGTTCTATAGGCCCATAGAGGCGTCAGAATGGTATTCTGGTACCTGACAAGGACGTGGCAGCAATTCCGGCTGTGAAGCGCTCCACGGAGGTTGTTGTGACTTCGGCCGTAGTCGGGAACAATAAATTATGAACAGCTTGAGCACAGCACTTCGGATCATAGGCCGAATGGTTACCTGAAATATGTGCTACGTTCAGCGGGCTTTCAGTTTGAGTAGATGCCTGTTCCACTAGTTGTCTGAAACGATTGGTGATCACGTCGGCAGAGTGAATGACCTGGCCGTATCCGGCTTGTACAAAGTATTCACAGTTCTCTTCCTCTTGACCTGCAATCGGAGGAATGAACAACATCGGTAGACCCTTGGCCAGCGCTTCAGTGCATGTCATGCCACCTGGCTTCGTAATCAGCACATCGGATACATCCATCAGTTTGCTTACTTCCCGTGTATATCCCAAAATACGAATATTCGGATGTTGGAAGCAAGGCATTTCCTTCATTTTTGCAATCATTTTTTCATTGCTTCCTAGACAGAAGACCAATTGAACACGATCTGCCCAAGACGTGAGAGCTTTCATATGATCCTCATCAAACGAAAGTCCCCATCCGCCACCCATAAGCAGCGCCGTAGGCATGTTCTGAAGCCCCATCTCTTCCCGTAGCTTCACCTTATCTCCAGCTTCCCAGAAGTCTGGATGCACAGGGATTCCCGTGATCTGAATATGGGAGGGATCGACACCCCGGATCTCAAGCAATGCTTTGACCTGAGGGGTAGAGACCAGATATTTGTTCACTTCCGGATTAATCCATGTTCCGTGCACGTCATAATCCGTCACAACCGTATAGAGCGGGATATTCAGACCCTGGCGTTTGAGCCGGGAGATGACAGCATTCGGAAAAGGATGGGTACAGATCACCGCATCGGGTTTTAGTTGGGATACGACCTGTGCCGTCTGTGTATAGAAAATTCGGTGCAACGCCAGCTTGGTAAAACCATTTAATGATTTATTGTACTGTGTGCGGTACAACAGGCTGACCAGTTTGGGTTGAACCGATAGTGTCTTTCGATATGCAGAGAAAATTAGTGGAGCTACCGTTGGGTTCAAAAATTTGCCTAGTTCAATGACACGACTGTGAACATGTGGACTGACTTTTTTGATGCCATGTGCCAGCGCATGAGCGGCCTGAGTGTGACCGGTACCGAAACCTTCCGATAATAAGAGCACTCTTGGTTTTCGCATGAGTTCACCTTTATTCATAAGTTTTAATTCAAAATGAAGATATTCTAGCTAGGGAATGCGTTACTACATGAATATACATTGAAGCTCAAAATCATGTTTCTTCTATGAATATTTACACCATATATCTTACAATGAGACAACCTAAACTTCATTATATATACGTATTATCTGAGTCATCTTACACTATAGACGACGACAGAAGGAGTTTCCACTGCATTTAGGTTAAAAAATATTAACACAATTTTTAAAATGTTAGGGTTGCAATCTGTTTTCTAAGGTGGTATTGTATATTTTGACCGAATGACCGAATTGTATTTTTGGTCATTTATGTAGAGCGATTGATCAATGAATGCGATTAAAGGAGGGATTAGATGGCTCCGATTGACAGGAGACAGCAGGTAATTCATGCAGCAGCCCAGTCGTTTGCCATGTTTGGATACAAAGCAACGACGATGGATCAGGTCGCCAAGATTGCGAACGTTGGCAAAGGAACGATCTATACGTTTTTTACCAATAAGGAACAATTGTTTGATCAGATCCTGGTAGAAGTGATTCAGGAAATGAAGAACATCGCGCATCGTGAAGTACATCAGGAAAGTGCATTTTTCGATAATCTGTTTCGAGTACTGGATGCATTGTTAGAGTTTCGTCGTGATCACGATCTGCTTGTTAAGTTATCTCAGGAGCTGAAGGACTTTGGAACGCTGCAGGCCAAGGAAGGTTTGGACAAGGTGGAGAAAGTAATCTCCGACTTTCTGGCTAAGGAGCTTGAGAAAGCAAAAGACAATGGAGAGATTCGAGATTGTGATCCGCAAGTCGTCGCATTTATGATGATTCGCCTGTATATTGCATTAACCTCAGACTGGAGCAAACAACATCAACCGCTGAGCAAAGAGGAAATTAAGACTTACTTTCGCCTTTTCTTAATGGAAGGAATTGCTGCTGTAACGTAATCCGAATTTAATCTACTATAATATAAGGATTTTTACGTGTATCAAGCAGGGAGGCTTGTCGGAAGACAGGTTGTTTTTTTGCCCTAAAGTGACTGTTTGAGGAAAGTGGTCAGTTCGTGTTTCAGTATATTTTCTGGAATGCGACATTGTATTTCATTATGGTTATTCCTGCTCATGGAGCAGAGAGATTAAGGGAGAAAATGACATGAAATCTTTATCCGTGTTTTTCAAGGATGTGGGATCGGCCGTGAGAAACCCGAAGGTGTTGATCCCTGTTATTGCAATTATGTTTATACCGATCCTGTATAGTGGCATCTATCTGGCGGCCTATTGGGACCCGTATGGTCATGTGGATGAGATGCCGGTTGCCGTTGTCAATTTGGATAAAGGCGCTGAGCTGGAGGGCAAATCCCTCCATGTAGGTAGTGATCTGGTGGATGAGCTGAAGAAAAATGCCGATTTCAAATGGGATTTTGTCAGTGCGAGTCAAGCCAAAGAAGGCATGAGTAATGACAAATATTATATGCAAATTACGATTCCGGAGAACTTCTCATCCCAAGCAACAACGTTGCTCGATGACAAGCCGGAGCCGGCTGATCTGATCTATGAACCGAATGGCAATTACAGTTTTGTCGGTGCACAGATCGGTAAGACCGCTATTAAGGACCTGAAAGCAAAAGTCTCAGCCAAAGTAACGGAATCCTATGCAGAGACATTGCTCGACAAGTTCTCCGAAGTATCGGATGGCTTGGCTGAGGCAGGCGACGGGGCGGGTGAACTGAATACCGGCGCAGGCAAACTGGATGATGGTGCTGTTAAGCTCAAGGATAACCTGGCGAAGCTTGCATCCGGAACGCTTGAACTTCAGGAAGGACTTTCTCCATTAAGTGATGGTGTTAACGCGCTGCACACTGGGGCAACCAAGCTTGAAAGTGGAACATCGAATCTTGTATCCGGTCTGCAACAGCTTCAGGCAGCTGCTTCGAGCCAGCTTCAGAGCGGAGCAGATCAGTTGAAGGATGGCAGCGCCAAGTTGGAAACGGGACTCCAGTCTTCACTGGATGGCACAAGTAAGTTGCAGGCTGGCCTGAAATCGTCAGAACAGGGCAGTGCGAAGCTGTCGGATGGTCTGCAAAGTGCCGTTCAGGGCAGCGGTACACTGGCAACAGGCCTGCAATCGGCTGTAGATGGCAGCTCCAAGGTTGCTGATGGTGCACAGAGCGTAGCCGCCGGATTGAAGCAGCTTGCTGCCTCGAACCCGGAATTGGCTGAAAGTGCTGATGTACAGAAACTGCTTGCGGCGAGTGAAGCCGTTGCCGATGGCAGTGCACAATTGCATGAGAGCGAGCAGAAGCTTGCACAGGGTGCAGATCAGCTGCATCAGGGCAATCAGCAGCTGGCAGCGGGCGCATCCGAGCTTCATGGTGGCCAGGAGCAACTTCTTGCTGGTGCAAACCAGCTGGTAGATGGACAAAAGCAATTGCTGGCAGGAGCCGGACAGCTTAGTCAAGGAGGAGCGAAGCTCTCCGATGGTCTGAAGCAGTTCAGTGGCAAACTGGGTGATGCTGCAAGTGGCGGTACATTGCTCGCCAATGGTGCCAAGCAGCTGGGCTCAGGTACAACAGCTTTGCAAACGGGTGTAGGCAAACTCAGTGGTGGTGTTAATTCACTTACCGATGGTTCCAAACAACTGGGGGATGGCGCAGGCAAACTGGCTGACGGTCTTACCGAGCTAAAAGATGGCTCAAGTGAACTGGCTACCAAGCTGAATGATGCCGCGCAGAAAACATCCGAAGTTAAGAAAACGGATGATGTAGTGAACATGTTCGCTGAACCTGTAAACTCCTCGGAGAACACAGCAGAGAACGTAAGCAATTATGGTACAGGATTGACACCGTTCTTCCTGTCGATCGGTCTGTTTGTGGGATCGTTGATTTCCACGATTGTATTGAAAATGCGGGAAACGTCCGTACCTGGTGCAACAGGCTGGAATCGTTTTGTCAGCCGGACACTGGTATTTGGCTCCGTGAGTATTTTCCAATCGGTTATTGTGGCAAGTTTCATGTTATATGGTCTTGGACTGGAGACGCACAGCGTAGGGCTGTTCTATCTGTTTACCATTATTACGGGGCTGACCTTCATGTTGATCGTTCAGGCACTTGTAACCTGGCTGGATCTGCCTGGACGTTATGTTGTCATTCTGCTTCTGGTCTTCCAGCTTGCGGCTAGTGCAGGAACCTTCCCGGTAGAACTGATTCCATCATGGCTTCAGGCATTTAGCCCTTGGTTGCCAATGACACACAGCATTATGGGCTTCAAAGCCGTTGTATCGAGTGGTAATCTGGATGTGATGTGGCATCAGGCAGGTATTCTTAGCATCTATGCAGGTGTATCCATTCTGCTGACGCTTGCTTACTTCCTCTGGAATGGCAGACGTCCGAAAAAGAAGTCGAACAGGCTGATTCTGGTCAAGTTGTGACGGCATAAGTCGAACCTGATCTTCAGCAGGGTCATATTTTTGAAAAAAAACTTTATTTTCTTGTAGTGAAATTATGCAATATAGTAGTCAAATAGTGCAAATAGCCTGCAACCCCAAAAGGGGTTGCAGGCTATTTTGTATACAAATGCATAGAGAAGTAAAGTTTCGCTGGCTTAAGCAGTGAAAATTTGGTGGGATTATGGATAAACGTAGGCTGCACATGGAACGATTTTCTTCTGTCAGCAATTTAATTCAGTTGTACTCTGGCATAAAAAGTGTATAATTATTCGAAAAAGAGATGAATTTAAACGTCACTACTGTAAAGCTGTACTGCAAAACATTTCTTATCAGAGGTATTAAAAAGTTTAAATTGCGCTGATGTTAGGTCGGTGTTAAAATAATAGAACTATATCAAAAAAACGTCGCTCCATTTCAGTAGCCGTGCCAGCGGCTGCGTGTTGATTTATACATGCTGTTTGCCGGATCGTCCGGATCAGCTCATCTCATTCAATGGCTTCTGCCCAATAGCAGGCATTATTTTTGACAGTCTCATGCTGTCACCTCTTCTATCTAGCAGGCTCTATCGCAAGCGAAAGGCCAGCTCCTCCCGTTTCATTGTTGCCTGTTGCCTATGTTCTTGATCTTTCCGAAATACTTCATTATAGAAAGGTTGCGTTCCATGAGACACATCGGATTACCTCCAAAACAGGGTCTGTATGACCCGCAGTTCGAAAAAGACGCATGCGGAATGGGTTTTGTTGCCAACATCAAAGGAGTACCTTCACACGATATCGTTAGTCAGGCACTGACCATGCTCAGTAACATGGAGCACCGTGGAGGACAGGGAAGTGAACCGAATTCCGGTGACGGAGCAGGTATCCTGATTCAGATTCCACATCGCTATTTTGCACAGGAAGCGGAACGTCTTGGTTTTGCTTTGCCAGAACAGGGTTTCTATGGCGTAGGGATGTTGTTCCTTTCCCAAGACCCTGCCATTCGTAGTGCACATGAAGAGAGTCTTAAGAAGATTATTGAAGAAGAAGGACAGACGTTCCTGGGTTTCCGGGATGTTCCTACTTTTGATGAAATGCTTGGCCGTTCTGCACTTGCAGCGAAACCTTATGTACGTCAGGTGTTCATTGGAAGATCCGCAGATGTGAAGGATGAGCTTGGATTCGAGCGTAAGCTGTATGTTATTCGCAGACGTGCTGAGCTGGCTATTCGTTATTCGGCAGATGAAGCAGAAGGCGGTTCATTCTACCTTCCAAGCTTGTCTTGTCGCAAAATTGTATATAAAGGCATGCTGACAACGGAACAGGTGGGAGAGTTCTATCTGGATCTGCAGCAAGACCTTGTTGAATCGGCTATTGCACTCGTGCATTCCCGTTTCAGTACAAACACCTTCCCAAGCTGGGAACGTGCCCACCCGTATCGCTTCATGATCCACAACGGTGAGATCAATACGATGCGTGGTAACGTGAACTGGATGCATGCTAGACAGTCCTTGTTCGAGAGCGAGTTGTTCGGTGACGACATCGCGAAAGTAAAACCGGTCATCAATCCGGACGGTTCGGATACAGCCATGTTTGATAACACACTGGAGTTCCTGTATCTGAGTGGACGTTCCCTGCCACACGTGGCCATGATGATGGTTCCTGAACCTTGGAGCACGGATGAGGGCATGGATCCTGCCAAAAAGGCATTTTATGAGTATCACAGCACAATGATGGAGCCTTGGGATGGACCAGCAGCAATGGCCTTTACAGATGGTTTGCAAATTGGTGCAACACTTGACCGTAACGGTTTGCGTCCAGCTCGTTATTATGTAACCAAGGATGACCGTATTATCCTGTCCTCCGAAGTTGGGGTACTTGATATCGCGCCAGAAGAGATCCTGTACAAAGATCGTCTGCGTCCAGGTCGGATGTTGCTTGTGGATACACAAGAAGGCCGCATCATCGCGGATGAGGAAGTAAAAGCAATCATTGCAGCCGAGAATCCGTATCAGGATTGGCTTGATGAGCATTTGATGGATCTGAGCGAGTTGCCGGAAGCACCGGAACTTCCTGATCCAAAACATGATAACGTGACCCAGCTTCAGCTGGCATATGGTTATACATTTGAAGAACTGCGTAAAATCCTGGAGCCCATGGCAACAACAGGTATGGAAGCTACGGGTTCGATGGGTTATGATGCACCGCTGGCTGTACTGTCGGATCGTCCGCAGCGTCTGTACAACTACTTTAAACAGATGTTCGCCCAGGTAACCAACCCGCCAATCGATGCAATCCGTGAAGAGATTGTAACGTCTACGGCAACAACGATTGGTCCTGAGCGTAACTTGCTGAATCCTGAACCGGAGAGTTGTCGCCAGATCCGTCTGGATACACCGGTATTGTCCAATGAAGACTTTGCGAAGATTCGCCATGTGCGTCGCCCAGGCTTCCGCTCCATGACGATTCCAATCTTCTTCACCGCTGCGGAAGGAGCAGAAGGACTTCGCAAAGCGATGGATTTGCTCTTCGAAGCTGCGGATCGTGTCATCGACAAAGGTCATAACATTCTGATCCTGTCTGACCGCGGTGTGGACGCAGAGAATGCTGCCATTCCTGCATTGCTTGCTGTAGCAGGTCTGCATCACCATCTGATTCGCCAGGGAACCAGAACAAAAGTCAGCATTATGCTCGAATCGGCAGAACCGCGTGATATTCACCACTACGCGTTGCTGCTGGGTTACGGTGTAAGTGCGGTGAACCCTTATCTGGCCTTTGAAACGCTGGATGACATGATTCAGCAAGGGTTGCTGCGTGGTATCTCGCATGAGAAAGCAGTGAAAAACTACATTAAAGCAGCTACCAAAGGCGTTACTAAAGTGTTGTCCAAAATGGGGATTTCTACGATTCAATCGTATCGTGGAGCTCAAATATTCGAAGCGGTAGGTCTGAAATCAGACTTCGTTGACCGTTACTTTACTTGGACACCTTCCCGTATCGGTGGAATTGGGTTGGAAGAAGTGGCAGCCGAAGCGTTGACACATCATAACCGTGCCTTTACGGAAAAAGACGGTAACGATAAAGTATTGGATTCCGGTGGGGATTATCAATGGCGTAACGACGGAGAAGAGCATCTGTTCAATCCGCAAACCATTCATACCCTGCAACATGCGGTACGCACTGGGGATTACAAGCTGTATAAAAAATATTCCAAACTTGTACAAGGTGAGAATGATCAACTGTTGACCATTCGCTCCATGCTGAAACTGAAACCAGTTGGAGATTCCATTCCACTCGAAGAAGTTGAATCCGTAGAAGATATCATGCGTCGTTTCAAAACAGGTGCAATGTCCTTCGGTTCGATCAGTAAAGAGGCGCATGAAGATCTTGCCATCGCTATGAACCGTGTTGGAGGTAAATCCAATACCGGTGAAGGTGGAGAAGACCCGGCTCGCTTCATTAAAGATAGCAACGGGGATTCCCGTCGCAGTGCGATTAAACAGGTAGCATCCGGACGTTTTGGTGTTACATCCAACTACTTGGTTAATGCCGATGAGATTCAGATTAAAATGGCTCAGGAGCAAAACCGGGTGAAGGCGGACAACTGCCAGGACGTAAAGTGTATCCTTGGGTTGCTGAAGTCCGTGGTTCAACACCAGGTGTAGGTCTGATCTCACCACCACCGCATCACGATATCTACTCGATCGAGGATCTGGCAGAGTTGATCTATGACTTGAAAAATGCCAATCCGCGTGCTGAGATTAACGTGAAGCTTGTATCGGAAGTGGGCGTGGGTACCATTGCAGCTGGTGTAGCCAAAGGCCGTGCCGATATCATCCTCGTCAGCGGTTATGATGGTGGTACAGGTGCATCACCGCAAGGTTCGATTCGCCACGCAGGTATGCCTTGGGAACTAGGTCTTGCAGAGACACATCAAACGTTGATGCTGAACAATCTGCGTGACCGTGTCGTCCTCGAAACAGACGGCAAAATGCTTAACGGACGTGACCTAGCGATTGCAGCCTTGCTTGGAGCAGAAGAGTATGGTTTCTCTACAGCACCGCTCGTTGCACTTGGCTGTATCATGATGCGTGTCTGTCAAATGGATACTTGTCCGGTTGGTGTAGCGACACAGAATCCGGAATTGCGTAAAAATTATATGGGTGATCCAGCTCATGTGGTTAACTTCATGCGATTTGTTGCTGAAGATGTGCGTGAGATCATGGCTGATCTTGGTTTCCGTACTATTCAGGAGATGGTCGGACGTACAGATTGCCTCGAAACGGTAGAAGCCGTAGATCACTGGAAGAAAAAAGGTGTGGATCTGTCTGTATTGCTGCACGTGCCTGAAATGCCGGAAGGCTCTGCACGTTACCGTACACAGCATCAGAATCACCAATTGGAAGAAACGCTGGATATGCAACAATTGCTGCCACTGGCACAGTCTGCTATTGAATCCGGTCAACCGGTTGAAGCGGTGCTTCCAATTACAAATGTTAACCGTGCAG
This sequence comes from Paenibacillus sp. OVF10, assembly GCA_022836915.1. GTDB lineage: Bacteria > Bacillota > Bacilli > Paenibacillales > Paenibacillaceae > Paenibacillus. The sequence continues at coordinate 2,125,740 of CP094668.1, forward strand.
TAGGTACCATTTTGGGTAGTGAGATCACACGCAAATATGGACTCGCAGGATTGCCTGAAGATACGGTTAAATTCAAATTTGTCGGCTCTGCCGGACAAAGCTTTGGGGCCTTTGTACCTAAAGGAATGACCTTGACCGTTGAAGGGGATTCCAATGACTACGTAGGTAAAGGACTGTCCGGAGGTAAACTGATCGTGATGCCTTCTCCGAAAGCAACGTTTGAGGCGGAAGATAACATCATTATCGGTAACACGGCTCTTTACGGAGCAACAAGCGGTGAAGCGTATATCCGTGGTATTGCGGGTGAGCGATTTGCTGTACGTAACTCGGGCGCCAAAGTCGTCGTTGAAGGTGTAGGCGACCATGGTTGTGAGTATATGACAGGTGGACGTGTCGTTGTACTGGGCGATACAGGTCGTAACTTTGCAGCAGGGATGTCCGGAGGTATTGCCTATGTATATGATCCAGAAGGCACATTCCTGAAACGTTGTAATCTGGAAATGGTTCTTTTGGAGCGTATCGAAGATGTGGCCGAAAGTGCAGATCTGCGAGGCATGATTCAACGTCATGTTGCCAATACAGGAAGTGCTGTCGGTCAGCGCGTTCTGGATAACTGGCAAGATGCGCTGAATCAGTTCGTTCGGGTTATTCCGAAGGACTTCAAACGTATGACAGAACAGATCGAACGGATTCAAGCAACAGGTTTGACGGGAGAAGCAGCGCTGCTCGCAGCGTTTGAAGCGAATATGCGTGAACTTGCACGTGCTGGAGGTTAATAAAACTTCCTTGTTCAAAGGTGGAAGTGCATGAACAGGTTGTATTAAGAATAATAGGAGCAATATGGTTGCCATTCCGGCACCATATTGCTCCTATTTTGCTTTCGACAAAATTAGAACCCCTTCAAAAAACGTTATCGCCATGAGACGACAACATCGAGGAACATTCTCAAGTATAATAAGGCTAGTTTTGGAGGGCAGGGAAAGTATAAAGATAAGAGAGGTTAGCGGAATGAATATGAAGCATCCAAACAGGGACGATCGTAGGCCGACAGGTAAACCAGTCGAAGCAACCCAGATGGACATCATGAAAGTTTTACTGCAATGCGGAATCGACCCGGAGCGTTGGACCCATTTCGTATCCTCCGTCAACAACAAGCGTCCTTGACACAATAGACAAGCATGGAATGAAAGGGAATTAAGACACAAAAAAGCCCAGAAGCCAGAGAGGTTATCTCTCGGGAACTGGGTCCTCTTTTCGGGTTTAGTCCATACTGCGTTCCATTCGGACAAACGCAATAAAACGACGTGCCTCTTCTTCTGTTAAGGACTTCCCATCAATCATCAGATCGAAGCGTTCCAACACTTCCTTATCCGATAACTCCAAGGTATCAACGAATTCACGTACGTCTTCATCCATCACGACATCGCTTTGCTTTGTACGTCCTATAAGATAATCAATAGACACCTCAAAGATGTCAGCAAGTCTCGTTAACACTTCGAAATCCGGTTTACGACGGTTCTTCTCGTAGTGGGAGAGAGCAGCTCTGGTGATATGAATGGAGCTCGCAAGTTCTTCTTGAGTAAGTCCCCGCTGTTCCCGTAATTCAGCAATGCGATTTCCGTAGCTCATAAGCTATTTCCCCTGAACGACATCAAATATATATTGAAACAATCCTGAGCCAAGTGTTTGATCAGGGCAGCTTTCCTGCAAAAGAGTAACTCCTCATGTGTTTCCTTTAACCCATTTCCATTTGTAAATAGGTCTGTCTAAGGACATCTCAAATTGTCGTAAATCAAAAGAACCATGTCCAAATACCGCTTGACATGATACGTATTGTATCGTAAATTGGACGTATGGAGTTACAAAATGTATCATTTGGAATATTTTAAGTATCTCCTTGTTGCCTGGACCATATACCTGTGAGAAGGAAGTAGAGGCAGTCCATGTAGGCTAATCCATTCTAAAGGAATGAAACCATGTATTCAATAATTCAGGAATGGGCTGATATGAAATTAAATGTCCATATGTACATTCAGGAGTTTCATGGGAAAATGGTAGACCGCAAAAGACGCCCTGTTCTGTTACTTGGAATGGACACTCAAGCAATCACCTTCCTGAGCGACCTGAAGTTGCCGGTATCATCAGAAATGCTCATTGGTTTGGATGTTGAAGATCAACATGTATGTGTACGACTTCACGCAAGGTTGCAATGGAAACAGCCCTTCGGAGAGCTCACAATGTATCATTCAAACTTGCATATTCAGCACGAACAGAAACTATATATAACTGGACAGTTAAACACAATGCTTACTGAAGTTCAGTTTCCCGCGGTTTCCCGTTTTCAGTATGAAAAGGCAACAGAACAAAAGGCTCTGCAGGAACCCTATCATTACATTGATTTCACCATATAATTCCAAGCGATTCTTAACATTTTCTGAACAAAACATGTACTTAACGCCATTTTACTATATTTCATAGCGTTATGCATTAGTTCTTTAACACCAAAAGCATTTGCGCAATGAATAAAGGGGCGAGGGGGCTCATACTATTTCAGGAAGTTTGGATATGGTTGAAATGCACTGCCACATATTATCCGGCCTAGATGATGGTCCTGTTCGAATGGAGCAGTCCGTTGCGATGGCTGAGAAGGCGGCAGCCTCAGGAATTACCTCCATTATTGCTACTCCGCATCACCTGAACGGGCAATACAACAATGAACCGATGGTGGTCAATCAGGCCGTGAATCTGCTTCATGCAGAACTTCGCAAACGTAACATTCGCCTGGAGATCCGTCCCGGACAGGAAATCAGGGTGCATGACAACCTGATTGGAGACTTATATGCAGGAAAGTGCTGCACACTCGCCGGAAGTCGTTACATGTTGCTGGAACTGCCCTTTGGTCATATTCCCTCACAGTTCCCCAGGATACTGCATGAATTACGAATAGCGGGAATTACCCCTATTATTGCTCATCCGGAACGCAATCGTGTCATTTTGAAGAAGCCAAAGTTGTTGGCTGATTACTTGAGTCAAGGCGGACTATGTCAGCTCACAGCTCAATCTTTCACTGGGCTTTTCGGACGGAAAGTTCGGCAGTGGTGTTTTCATTTTTGCAAAGAAAACGGGTTTCATTTCATTTCATCAGATGCACATGATACGTGCAAAAGGACATTTGCCATAAGTGAAGGAGAGCGGGCCATCGAGCGTCGATTTGGAGCTGAAGCCGTTAAAAGGCTGGCAGAGAATGCGTCGCACATTCTATCGAATTCGTGTCTGGTCACAGAACGCTGGAAACCTCGCAAATGGCTGCTGTCCATCTGGTAGTTACATAGATAGATCACAACGTATAGGAGGAATGAAAGTGGAACTGAAAGGATATTTTCGACTCTTACAAAAGAAACTGTGGTTGATTGTTGCAATTGCTTTGATAGCCGGTGTGGGTGCAGGGGTCAAAAGCATTTTCTTCACCCAGCCCATCTATGAGGCTAGTTCCAAACTGATCGTGAACCAGACCTCTAACGTTCAAGGCCAGGCGATGATGGACTTCAGCATGATTCAAACCAATATCAAACTCATTAACTCATACAGAGAAATTATTAAATCTTCCGCCATTATGGATAAAGTCGCTACCACGTATCCAGACCTAGGCTTAACCTCTGCTCAGCTCATGAATAGCACCTCCGTCTCTACAGCCAGCGAATCCCAAGTGATGAGCATAACTGTACAAGGGACTACCTACGAAAAAGCCGCAAAAACGGTCAATGCCATCTCCAACGTGTTCCAATCTCAAATCCCCCTAATCATGAAAATCGATAATGTGGCTATCCTCAGTGAAGCAAAAGTGGATAGTAACGCATCTCCAATCAATATGAAAACCACATTAAGCATCATTGTCAGTCTGTTCGCAGGTCTTGTGCTCGCGATTGCACTTGTATTCCTGATGGATTATCTGGATGACACATTCAAATCCGAAACTGAACTTGAAAAAGAGCTGGGCCTGCCTGTGCTTACAGTGATATCCAAAATGAAAAAAGATGATCTGAAAAATACGAAAAATTACGTATCTCAACAGAAAGTGGGGGATGGCAAATATGTCGCGGCTAACCAATGAAAATAACAGTCTGGTGACCTATTTTAACTCCAAATCTCAGATCTCGGAGGGGTACCGTAAATTACGGACGAACATTCAGTTCTCCTCAATCGACAGTCATATCAAAAAAATCATGGTGGCTTCGGCTGAATCCGGCGAAGGCAAAACAACGACCATTAGCAACCTGGCGGTAACCTATGCCCAGGAAGGCAAGAAAGTTCTGCTGATCGATGCAGATCTGCGGAATCCTTCCTTGCATCAGGTATTTTCTGTACCGAATCATATCGGTCTGAGCAGTGTGCTGTCTAATCAGTACAGTGTGGAAGACGTGCTTAGAGAGAGCTATATCGATAATCTCCAATTGTTCACTTCTGGCCCAATTCCGCCGAATCCTTCCGAGATGATTGGTTCCAACCGGATGAAAAGGCTGATTGAGAAGTTAGAGGATCAATATGATGTCATCATGTTTGATACACCGCCGGTGCTCGCGGTAACGGATGCACTCATTGTGAGCTCGCTGTGTGATGGCGTGCTGCTGGTCGTGAACTCGGGCAAGGTCAAGAAGGAATTAGTGAAGAAGACCAAGGCTGCTCTGGAGCATGTGAATGCACGAATCCTGGGCGCAATTCTGAACAATATCAAAAACGTTGCAGTTCCGGTGGGCTACGGAGAGAAGTAAACCTTCCATCCAATGCTCCCAAGTAAACAGGTAATGTCTACTGCACCTTTATCACTGTAGGCACTCGGTCATGCTGTGGGTTCAATGAACCTTAGACGTTAATCGTCGAAGGTATGACGTGAGGACGGGTTAGATGCCCTGGTTCAACTTTTATCAAACTAAAAAAAGAGGATAGGGTGGTATTTATGAAAAAAGTGAGAAAAGCAATCATTCCTGCAGCTGGACTAGGTACACGATTTTTGCCAGCCACAAAAGCGATGCCCAAAGAAATGCTCCCTATTGTGGACAAACCAACTATACAGTATATCGTTGAGGAAGCCATTGCCTCTGGAATCGAAGACATCATCATCGTAACCGGTAAAGGGAAGCGGGCAATTGAAGATCATTTCGACAACGCTTTTGAACTGGAGCACAACTTGCTGGAAAAAGGGAAACTGGGCTTGCTTGAAGAGGTCCGCAAATCTTCTAACGTGGATATCCACTACATAAGACAAAAAGAGGCCAAAGGACTTGGTCATGCTGTCTGGTGTGCACGTAACTTTATCGGTGACGAACCTTTTGCCGTGTTGCTCGGAGATGATATCGTCGTATCGGAAGTTCCATGCACCAAACAATTGATTGATCAATATGATCAGGTTCAACATTCCATTGTTGGCGTACAAACCGTACTTGCTGAACAAACAGACAGATACGGCATTGTGGACCCGCTTCAATCGGATGGCCGTTTGACAGAGGTTCTCAGGTTCGTAGAGAAACCTGCCCAAGGCACAGCGCCTTCCAACCTGGCGATTATGGGGAGATACGTACTGAGTCCAGAGATTTTCGAACATCTGGAGCAACAAGAGATTGGTCAAGGGGAGAGATTCAATTAACAGATGCGATTCAGCGTTTAAATGAGACACAAGGAGTGTATGCTTACGATTTCGAGGGAGTGCGTTATGACGTGGGCGAGAAACTGGGATTCATTTTGACAACCATCGATTTCGCTCTGCAAAAACAGGAACTTAGAATTCCAATGCTGCAAGCTCTGCAACAGATTCTGGAAAAAGAGTCGGTAGAACATGCAGCCGGGGGAGTTTGAATGAGTCCATCTCCCCAATCGAAGGAAGCGGAGATTGTTATGGACCCAAGTCTGGGGTACAATGCATCAACGATGTCAGGACAAAATGCGGATAAAGTGTATCTATTTATGAAAAGAATGCTCGATTTGCTGGGTTCTTTCATAGGTTTGATCATTTTGTGCCCCTTGTTTGCGGTCATCGGATTATTAATCAAAATCGAGGCCCCGCAGGGGTCTGTTTTTTTCGTCAGGTACGGGTCGGACAGAATGGAAAAGAGTTTCATATGTACAAATTCAGATCCATGGTTGCGAATGCAGAAGATCTGTTGGAACAACTGATTGATCAGAATGAAGTGAACGGGAATATGTTCAAAATGAAAAATGATCCCCGCATTACCCGAATTGGCAAGTTCATTCGGAAAACCAGTCTGGATGAGCTGCCTCAGTTGTGGAACGTGTTCAGAGGAGAGATGAGTCTCGTTGGACCCAGACCGGCTCTGCCCAGAGAAGTGAAGAACTACACTTCCTATGACAGACAACGCCTTCAGATGATCCCGGGATGTACGGGATTATGGCAAGTCAGCGGTCGAAATAGTGTTGGTTTTGAGGAAATGGTGGAGCTGGATCTGACGTATGCCCGTGAGCGCAGCATGATGGTGGATATCAAAATTATCTTCAGAACGTTCAAGGTGCTGATAGGTTCGAAGGATGCGTTTTGAAACACGATTCTGGCTTTAAGGTGGCATAGCAGATATGCAAAAGACCGGTATACTTGCTGCATTGAATATGAAGTCGTTTAATATCATTCTTTTTCGCTGGTAATTGTCTTCGCAGCAATCTATCTTCCGTTAGTTTCGGTTGTTGCACTTATAGCTGTGATTCTGCTGGGCGTTTATATTAAACAGCCCAGCTGGATTTTTATGATTCTCATTGTAAGTTTTTCATTGTCCATTGATAAGATATTTAGCATACATCTGGCAGGACTGGATTCGCTGTCCTTCTACAAGCTGGCGATTCTGGGTTTTGTGGTCTCTCTTTTTTACGCTTTGGTATTCGCAAAGATCTGATCTATCCTGCACTGGCGATTGGGTTTTTATTTGTGGAAAGTTATTTTCTATCTGATCTGCCCAGCAAGGTTAGTCCGCTCGATCCATTTAAGGCCTTTCTAGGAGTAATTGTTCCTTTTTTGTTGCTGATGCCCCATTTTTCAAGAGAGATCAGTCAACGTATTATACGTGTACTCGCATGGCTGCCACTATTCAGTCTTGCTGGTGGTTATATTCTGCAACTCGCCGGCATATTGTCCATTACTAACCTGGAGATGTCGGGTGTAACCCGATTACAGGGAGCTAACATCGCCGCGCATCTGGCCATGTTGTGTTTTATCTCAATCTGCGTCTGTCTGATTCAGATCAAGCAAGGCCATCAGGTTGTTCTGTATTACATGCTTACCTTGACACATCTGGTCATTCTGGTCCAGACGGGAACAAGGGGGCCGCTTATTGCGCTTATTCCGATTATACTGGTCTATCTTTTTGATCAACTGAAAGCCTTCATCAAAGGCAGAGTCAGTGCCATTATTCCTCTCATTCTGTTTGTTGTCGCTGTGGCCTATATGGTGATAGCGCAGTGGGACAATTATGAGATGAGGTCAGAGAGCAAAGGCTTGTCGGGAAGGGATGTAGCCTGGAATTATTTTATTGGCAAAGCAAATGAGTATCCGATATTTGGACGCGGACTCGGCTCAACCCTCGTAGCGAATGATGGAAGTATCTTTTCTGGATTCGTCGTTCCGCATAATGAATACATTCGTTTTTATTACGATGGCGGGTTAGTTGGAGCCATCCTGTTGTTTCTATCGCTGCTGCTGGTGTTCCGGGCCGTGTACTTCCGGTTGAGCGGCATGATCCGGTTGTATTTTGCCGGAATGATTATCGGTTTCCTGACCTATTCCTTTTTTGACAATACCCTGTCCACGGTTCATCTGATTGCTCCATTCTGTATCTTCCTGAACGCGTTATATGCTACGGGAAATGGAGTTCATTCCAAGTCAGGGGCTGAAGCAGAAGTGGATATACAGATACAGCGAGCCAAGGACGTATCCTTTTCAAAGGAGATTAGAACATGAAGGTCTGTTTGATCAGTTCTACAGGCGGTCATTTTGATGAATTAACCAAAATTATTCCTGCGGTTGAAGAACATGATTATTTCCTGATTACCGAGAAGAACAAAAGCAGAAAAGTAGATTCGTCTCAGGGTAAAGTATACTTCTTAATGCAGCAAGAGCGTAAAAATGCGATGTTCTTGCTAATCTTTGTGGCTAATATTATCAAGTCGTTCTTTCTATATCTGCGCGAGCGTCCAAAGGTAATCATTACGACAGGGGCAGGGGCCACATATCCTTTTTGCCTCATCGGTAAAATCTTCGGTGCCAAGCTGATTTATATCGAAAGTTATGCCAAAATCTATTCCTCCAGCGCAACCGGGAGATTGATGTACAAAATCTCGGATGAGTTCTTCATCCAATGGGAAACGTTGCAGGATAGCTATCCCAATGCGAAATACAGGGGGCTTTATTTTGATATTTGCTATCGTTGGAACCCAGCGTTTTCCCTTCAATCGGATGTTTGAGCTTATTGATGAGGCGATTGAGGCAGGAATTATTGAAGAAGAGGTTATTGCCCAATCTGGATATACCGAATATCAGCCGCGAAATTTCACTGTGATTCCTTTCCTCACGCAGGAAGAGATAGATGAATATGTGGAGCGCAGCAGATGCATTATTTCTCATGCGGGTGTTGGCTCCATTACAAATTGTCTTGAACGTGGCAAGCCGGTTATTGTCATTCCACGCCGGAAAGAATGGGGCGAACATGTGGATGACCATCAGCTTGAGATCTCCAAGGTTTTTCAGGATAACGGCTATGTGGCCGTCGCGGAGAGTCAGGCTGAATTGCAAAACTTGGTTCCTTGCATAGAGGAGCTGACGTTCCAGCCCTATGTAAGAAAACAGTCTGATCTGATCTCATCCATTAAAAATTACGTGAACAGTCTGTAAGAGGTATGAAGATTAACCATGAAAAAAGGAGTCTATCATGAAACCAAAAGTATTGGTTGTTGGATCATCCTTGAAGGATATGGGCGGAATTGTGAGTGTCATCAAAAACATTGAGGATTCTTCGATCTCGGAAATGTACGCTATGCAGCGGGTCGAGACATATATCACGGGCAGCGTATTCTCACGGCTGCTTATTTTTATACGGGGATTCATTCAATTCTGGATGAAACTGTACACGTTCAAGCCGGATATCGTGCATATTCATATGGCGAACAACGGGAGCTTTTATCGGAAGTCTCTATTTCTGCTAACGGCACGAAAGTTGTTTGGAAAGTCAGTTATTCTGCATATTCATGCGGCCAGCTTTGATGATTTCTACAATCAATTTGCTCTGCAGCGCAAGTATTGTCACTACATTCTGAATCAGGCAGATAAGTTGATTGTCTTGTCCCAGACGTGGAAAGAATACTTTGCTACGATTGTGCCGGAGACAGCGATTGAGGTTCTTTATAACGGGGTCTTTGTCAAAGAACCGTTTGTGAGAGAACAACAGGCAGCCGTTAATGCTCTCTTCATGGGCAGACTGGGTGAGCGAAAAGGAGTCTACGATCTGCTTCAGTCCATTCAACAATTGAAGGCGCTGGGCGTTACAGCCACCTTTAATCTGGCAGGGGATGGCGAAGTCGAAGAAGTCAAAGCGATCGTGCAGCAGTATGGAATAGAGGATCGTGTCAATGTACTCGGCTGGATTAACGGAGAGCAAAAGGAAAAGCTGATGCGGGAAGCGGATCTACTGGTCCTGCCTTCTTATCATGAGGGATTACCTATGGCCATACTTGAAGCAATGAATTGTGGCTTGCCCATTATATCGACCACCGTCGGAGGCATCCCCGAAGTGATTACATCCGGTCATAATGGGCTGTTAATCGAGCCGGGAGATGTGCACGGGCTGACATCAGCGCTGGAATATCTCATCATGGATGAAGAGGTTAGAGCGGGAATGGGTTCACATAACAGAGAGATTATATCGGATAAGTTCGATATGAATCTTCTCGTAGGCAGATTGTCAGGAATATATGATGCACTTCAAGTGAAGGTATCCTAGTGAACAGGAAAAGGTGATGAAATGAACCCCTTGGTATCTTGCATCATTACGACCCATAATCGGGCCGAGTTATTGAAAAATGCGTTGAGAAGTGTACGTGAGCAAACACATCCGTATCTGGAAATTTTCATAGTAGATGATGGTTCAGAAGATCAGACGCCAGAAATCTGTCAGGCTTGGACACGGGAAGATTCACGGATTCGGTACATCCGGGTTCCATATCCCAAAGGAGCCAACCATGCACGGAATGTAGGGATATCCCAAGCCAATGGCAAGTACATTGCCTTCCTGGATGATGATGATGAATGGATGTCTGACAAAATAAAAACCCAGGCGGAAGTGCTGGAGCGTACACAGGAATCATTCACCTTTTGCAGCAAGTATCTCGCATACACGAATGAGCAGCATCAGGTGGTCAAACGGAAATTGTCGGTGGAACCTCGCGATGTTATTCGGTATGAGGATCTGCTTACATTCAACTGGATCGGGGAAACGTCCAAAATCATGGTACTTACCTCACTGGCCCGTGAAGTTCGATTCGATGAAAATCTGACATCCGCTCAGGATTATGACTTTTATCTACGCATATTGAAACGAGGCTACATCGCCGTGAATGTGAAAGAACCGCTGGTGGATATCAACATCCACAGTGGTCCACGAATTTCAACCTCTACAACGGCCAAGTACAAGGGCCAACGCAAGATTATTTTGAAATACTACAATGACATGTCCAAGGAACAGAAGCGCCGTCAATTACACCATTATCGAATGCTCGAATGGTCGAGAAATACGCTTCGCAATAACGTTTATTTGAAAAAAGCACTGTCGCTGTATCCCTGGTGGAAAGATTGGGTGCTGCTCAAGCGTAATACCAAAATTATGATGCAAGGATTTCTAATGAGATTTCATGCAAGGCGCGCAGTTGGAACGTATGCAGAGGAACCTGTGCGAATGAAACTAAAGTAAGAGGTGCCTGGATGGAAAATCCGACGGTGTATATGCTGCCCAAGATGATTGAGAACAATAAATTCAATGAGCTGTTATCCGATTCCATTGAGAACAAGGGATGGGAAGTGAAACAGTTTACCAAAAGAGATCTAATCAAACTGAAAAAAATGATGTGCTGCATTTTCATTGGCCCAGCTTCTATTACAGAGGTTCATCCGTGCTGACAACAGTGATCAAGTCCATTCTGTATGTATTGATGATTTGTTTTGCACGCTTGCGCGGGGCCAAATTGTTTTGGACGGTGCATAACATCTGGCCTCACAACAGCGGCAAGACGCGGTTTGATTATTGGATGAGAAAAATACTGGTCCAAAATTGCTCCAAGCTGATTGTCATGGGTAAACCCTTGATCTCCGAGATCTGTTCGACGTTTGGGATTGATTCCAGCCGGATCGAGGTTATTCCGCATGGACATTACAAGGGAGTGTATCAGGGGAAAGGCGTGAATATCCGCTCCCGGTTTGGCATCCCGGAGGATAGTTATGTGTATGCGTTCTTCGGTCAGGTGTCGCCGTATAAGGGCGTGGATGATTTGCTGGAGGCATTCAAGGATCTGGATTCCGAACAAGCCCATCTGTTGATTGCCGGTAAAAAGGTAAAGGATTATGACCTTGGAGATGAATTTCTCAAGAGTGGACATATTCATACCCATTTTCATTTCATCGAAGATGATGAATATTCGGATTATTTTGATGCAGTCGATTCGATCATTCTTCCATACAAGCAAATTGCTACTTCAGGCAGTGCAATTCTGGCATTGACCTTCTGTAAACCTGTGGTGGCACCACGGATTGGCTTGTTGGAGGAATACCTGCCCGAAGATTGTGCGGTCCTCTACGAACCTTCTGATCCGGATGGATTGCTTAAAGCGATGAATATGATCCGATTAAAACAATCGGAGTTTCAGGAAGGCAGTGGTTTTGTCAAAGCGTTGGAGCGGCTGGATTGGCCAGTGATTGCCCAAAGGACACTTACCCTGTACTCCAGTTAGTGCAGATGAACGGGTGGACCTAATTGAAAAATATGGGGATGAAATGATGAAAGTAACCGTCGCGATCTGTACGTATAACCGTGCACAGGATGCGGTAGAGGCTATACGAAGTGCCGTACAACAGAATTACGCAAGCAGCGACTATGAGATCATACTCATTGATAACAATTCAAAAGACAACACACGGGAAATCGTGCTCCAAACCATCTTGCAGCATGAGAACCATTCGATCCGGTATGTGTTGGAAGAAAAGCAAGGCTTGTCTGTAGCCCGTAACCGGGCCATTCACGAGGCGCGCGGCGAGTATATCCTGTTCCTTGACGATGATGCCTTTGCTTGCAGGGATTGGATTCGCCAGATCGTTAGCGTGTTTGAGATGAATGAAAATATCGGTTGTGTCGGTGGCAAGATTGACCCGATCTGGGAAGTGCCTGAGCCAATGTGGATTCCACCAGAGAACAGGTCGCTGTTCACCATTCTGGATTTTGCAGATGAAGTCACTGAGATGAAAAGTCCTTATATTCCATTTGGTGCAAATGTGGCTTTTCGTTTATCCGTCTTTGATCAACTGGCTCCCTTCCGTGAAGACCTTGGAAGAGTGGGGAACAATCTTCTCTCTAGTGAAGAGAGTGAGTTAATTGCAAGAATACGGACAAAGTTCAAGGTATATTACACGCCGTATGGTGCGGTACAACATAAAGTAGCCAAAGAGCGAACAACGAAGAACTGGTTTCTGCGCCGAATCTATTGGCAAGGTGTGAGTGATGCCATTCGGGATCAGGACCGTGGTGTTGTGCGTACGGCCAAACATGGGATCAAGCTTGCACAGGGGATCACAACCTCACTGATCTACATTTATAATGCAGATCGGTTCACACGTCAGCTTGCCAAAGTATGTTACCGAAACGGCATGATCGTTGGGTCGCTTCGTCAAAACAGTAAGGGATGAGGATCGCTATGGCGCAAGTTGCACTTCGCAAAGTATTCAGAGGAAACGGCTTAATGAGTGCCATATTTCAGACAAGTGGAACCAATCTGCTGGTCATGACACTGACGATGTTGTCTTCCATTTTGACGTCACGCATGTTCGGGGTAGAGGGAAAGGGCGCATTCTCGGCCATTCTATTCTGGCCTGCGCTCTTAACCGGATTGGTCGGATTCGGACTACCAACTTCTATCATTTATAACATCAAACAGAGCGCAACCGAGAAGAGTGCACAGTATGTTCGGTTAAGCTTTCTTTTCAAGTTCCGGTGTGCATCATCATTGGTATTGTGGCCTGGTTTGGATTACCTTTCTGGCTCTCCAGCTTTCCGCCGGAGGTCGTGCAGATATCCAGATGGTATACGATTGCTACTGTTCCTGTACTTATTGTCATCAATCTCATATCAGCACTCTCGCAGAGTCGGGAGAAATTCGCTGTATATAATGGTATCCGGTTAATGATCCCCCTGTTTAATGTAGGCGGGCTTTTTGTGTTATGGGGCCTGGGCATGCTGAGCATTCAGCTCGCGGCTGCGATCTATTTTGTAACCAGCTTCTCCGTGGTGGCGTGGGCTATCTATGCCAACCGTAATGAATTGAGACTGAGATGGTTCAAGGATCGGGTGGACCAGAGTTCGGCGAAAAAGCTTTTGGTTATGGCAGCAAGGTGTATGGTGTTGAATTGTTAGGAACGTTGTATACCCAGTTTGATAAAATCATTATTTTGGCTTTGCTCACCCCGCGTGACTTTGGACTGTATTCCGTCGTATTTGCGTTATCCCGAATCTATAACGCAGTTCAGACGGCGATTAGCAATGTTGTTTTCCCAAAAGTGACCGGATTGCCCCAAGAGCAGATTATTCGAACAGTTGGCAGAGCCTTCCGCATCTCGCTCATGGTCATGATGATCATTGTAATACCCACCATGTTTGTGGGGAACTACCTGATGGGTCTTCTGTTTGGCTCCGAATTTTTGGAGGCGAGCGTAGCATTTTATATTTTGGCTGTGGAATGCATTATTGGTGGTGGCTCCTGGATTCTGGCATCCGCGTTTAATGCACTTGGTCGGCCTGGACTTGTGATGATCAGACAGCTCATTGCACTCTCGGTGACGGTGGCTTTGTTCTTTGTATTCACCCCGCTGTGGGGGCTCAACGGAATTGCGATTGCCTTATTGATCGGGTCCATTGTGCGAATGGTGGTTACTGTGGCCGCGATGAAGATTGTATTTAAGGTGAAGTTTGCCGCCATGTTCTATGACAAGGAAGATATACCGTTTCTCTATGAACGGTTAAACAAAAAAAGAAGAAGAGTCACCCAAGGAGGAGATGGAGATGCTGGGCACTAACAATATTCATCCAATGGAAGAGTTGAAGGGACATTTACGTCAGATTTTGAAGGTCATTCCACCGCGTACCGAAATCTATTATTTGGATTACCCGGTGCATAGCAATGGTGGCGACTTGTTGATTATGAAAGGTACTGAGGCTTTCTTCCGGGACAATGATATTCAAGTACGTGCCAGATACAGCATTCTGGATTGCCCTTTGTCCCTCAAGGTTCCGGAAGGTATAACGATCGTGTTGCACGGGGAGGTAACTTTGGTGATCTGTACCCTGCCCATCAGAAATTGAGAGAACGAATGATTGCACAACATCCGAATCACCGGATTGTCATTCTGCCACAGACGATGTTTTACAAGAGTGATATTGAATTGAAGAAGACAGCCCAAGTATTCAATCGTCATAAGGATGTGCACTTTTTTGTCCGGGACACCTTATCTTATGAGATAGCCAGTAAAGAATTTCAACAAACCAATGTGTACCTTTCTCCGGATATGGCGCATCAGTTGTGGCCTCTTAAGTCCAAGAGCAAGCCTAGTGCAGAGATGTTGTATTTCTTCCGTAAAGACATTGAGAAAACTCAGAATCAGGTGCATTACGAATCCGTCAGTGGACCCAAGGCCACGTTTAAAGACTGGGAGACATTGTACAACCGGGTAGACCGGAAGATCATTCGCATGATTACGTCCCGGTTAAAGTCAGGGAAAGGCAGCTCTTTTGCCCGCTGGTTGTGGTACAAATACTCTGATCGGATGGTACATACGGCCATTAAGGAATTCAATCAATACCAGACCATCACGACATCCCGTCTGCATGGACATATTCTGGCCTGTCTCCTGGATCAACCGAACATCCTGCTGGATAATTCATACGGCAAGAACTCGAATTATTATGCAGCTTGGACCAAGAGCAATCCGGCAGGCAGACTGGAATCCAATCAGACCAGCACATATAACAAGCCAACCGAGACCAGCAAGGGAGCGAGTACGGTTGTGCTGTCGGATGGTGCAGCGCTATGAGAAGTATTCTGTTATCCGGCGGTTCTGGCAAGCGTCTCTGGCCGTTATCCAACGATTCCAGATCCAAGCAATTTCTTAAAGTACTCCATGGGCCTGAGGGGAATCCGGAATCCATGGTACAGCGGGTATGGCGACAGCTGAATCATGCCGGACTTGCATCAAAGGCGCTTATCGCAACCAGTTTGCCACAGGTCGAGATTCTGACTTCTCAGTTGGGAGACGATGTCAGACTGGTCGTGGAGCCTGAGCGCAGAGATACGTTTCCAGCCATTGCACTCGCAGCTTCCTATCTGTATTCCGTAGAGAGTGTGAGTTTGAATGAGACAATTGCAGTGTTGCCTGTAGATCCCTTTGTTGAAAAAGAATTCTTCGAAGTGCTGGCAACCTTGCCGGAGATGCTCGATAAGTCAGGTG
The DNA here is from genome assembly GCA_022836915.1 of Paenibacillus sp. OVF10. Lineage (GTDB taxonomy): Bacteria > Bacillota > Bacilli > Paenibacillales > Paenibacillaceae > Paenibacillus. The sequence goes on from CP094668.1 coordinate 2,141,491, forward strand.
CCGATCTGGCCTTAATGGGAGTTGTGCCGACCTATCCGTCAGAGAAGTACGGATACATCATTCCGCAATCCCTTTCTTCCAGTGAAAATAACAATGAATACGTGAATGTAGCGAAGTTCCAGGAGAAACCCTGCGAATCCGATGCGGTCCTTATGATGGAGCAGGCCGCATTATGGAATTGCGGGGTTTTTGCTTTTAAGCTGGGTTATTTGATCAATCTGCTGATTGAGATGGAACTGCCGATCCAGTATGACGAAATGCTGAAGCAATACGGAAGATTGAACAAGATCAGTTTTGATTACCAGGTTGTCGAGAAGGCAAATCAGATTATCGCTATTCCGTATAACGGCTTCTGGAAAGATCTAGGCACGTGGAACACACTCACGGAAGAGATGGGAAGCTCGGTTGTAGGAAAAGGGTGGATTACGGGAGATTCCCTGAATACCCACCTGGTCAATGAATTGAACATTCCGGTTGCCATATTGGGGTTGTCGGATGTGGTGGTCGCCGTGAGTCCGGATGGCATTCTGGTCAGTGACAAAGAAGCCAGCCCACGGATCAAGGAAATCTTGAAGAACGAGGATCAACGCCCCATGTATGAGGAGCGTAGGTGGGGTTGCTACCGGGTTCTGGATTACACAAGAAACGAAGCTGGCGGCGAGGTTCTCACCAAACGAATCTGCATCAGTGCCGGGAAAAACCTGAGTTATCAATACCATTTGCTTCGCAATGAGGTATGGACGGTTGTATCGGGAACAGGGGAATTGATTCTGGATGGGCAGAGCCGAATGATCGGGCAAGGAGATACGGTGATCATTGACCGGAGTATGCTTCATTCCGTCAGAGCCGTTACGGAACTGGAGATCATTGAAGTACAGATCGGCAGCCAGCTGATTGAGGAAGATATCGTTAGAGTGTCTACCGAATGGCAGGACATTGTTCAGACATATGTGAAGCACGCGTAACCAACACATTAGAACATGGGGGAGATTATGGAATGAATATTACGGTGATTGGCACAGGGTATGTGGGTTTGGTATCGGGCGTATGTTTTTCGGAACTGGGAAATAACGTGATCTGTGTCGACAACAATGTGGAAAAAGTGAATATGTTAACGGACGGTCATGTTCCGATCTATGAACCGGGTCTGAAGGATATCATGAATGCCAATATGAAAGCAGGAAGGCTGTCCTTCACCACCAACATTCAGGATGCTATCAGTCGTTCGGATATCATCATTATCGCGGTGGGTACGCCATCCCTGCCTAATGGCGAAGCAAATCTGAGTTTTATTGAGCTTGTCGCGCGAGAAATAGGTTCTTATATGGATAATTATAAAATAATAATGACTAAAAGCACTGTTCCTGTCGGAACCAACGATCGTATTCAGGAATGGATCAGCAGTTTGACGAATCATCCATTCGACATGGCATCGGTACCGGAGTTCCTGCGAGAAGGTACCGCTGTACAGGATACGCTCTATCCTGACCGGATAGTCATTGGGACACATAGTGAGCGGGCAGTCGCCACGTTGAAAGAGTTGCATCAGCCATTAACCGATCAGATTATTGTTACGGATATTCGCTCGGCCGAAATGATTAAATATGCATCTAACGCTTTCCTGGCAACCAAGATCTCCTTTATCAACGAAATCTCTAACATCTGTGAAAAAGTAGGAGCAGATGTCAGCCGCGTTGCCGAAGGCATGGGCTATGACAGACGAATCGGTGCCTCCTTTCTCAAGGCAGGCATTGGTTACGGAGGTTCCTGTTTCCCTAAGGATACACAGGCTCTGATTCAAATTGCAGGTAATGTGGATTATGACTTCAAACTGCTGAAGTCCGTGGTGGAAGTGAACAAAGATCAACGCTTCAACGTCATTCGTAAACTGGAAGATGCACTAGGCTCACTCGAAGGGAAGGAGATTGCCATCTGGGGGCTCGCTTTCAAACCGGATACCGATGATGTTCGTGATGCTCCGGCGATTGAGATCATTCAACGTTTGCTTGAGCAGGGAGCAGTGATTCGGGCATATGACCCCATCGCTACCGAGAACTTCCGCAAAGAGGTGGATTCCCCATCCATTACATGGGAAGAGCGTGCCATGAAAGCGGCGGAAGGTGCTGATGCACTCTGTGTTCTGACGGAATGGAAAGAGTTCATGGAGGTTAATCTGACTGATTTGGCAGCGCATATGAATCAACCCATCCTGATTGATGGAAGAAACATCTACGGAGAAGATCAGATTAAAGATACGTCCTTCCAATACTACTCCGTTGGTCGTCCAGGTCTAACCAATATTGATGGAAGAAAAACGGCAGTCATCTGACGGAGGCCATAACATGAGACGCGGGATCAAAATAACATTAGGTGCCATTTCCCTTGTTGCAGTTGTCATGATTGGATATTCTGTGTATCTGTATTCGCATGTTAAATCAGCGGCGGATCAAATGTATGAACCCCGGGAACCCATCAAGCAGGTATCTATTGTAGACCAGCGGGGTGGGGAGATTTCCCTGTGGACATGGAGAATGAAGAACCTTTTAATGCTTTGATTCTGGGTGTGGATGAACGTTCCAATGATCGGGGCGCTCCGACACCATGATTGTATTAAGTGTTAATCCTGCAAAAAAATCCGTACTTATGTTTAACATCCCCGAGATACCAGAACGAATATTGTTGGTCACGGCACGGAGGATAAGATCAACCATGCCTATGCTTTTGGGGGCGTTAACATGTCTGTGCAAACGGTGGAACAATTGCTTGACGTTCCCATACATTACTACATGAAAGTGAATATGGAGGGCTTTGCACAAGTCATCGACATGGTTGGTGGAGTGAATGTGAATAACCCGTTTGCATTTGACTATGAGGGTTACCGGTTCGAGCAAGGGAATATTCATCTGGATGGTGAAGCTGCTTTGGGATTTTCGCGGATGCGTTATGATGATCCGAAGGAGATCTCGGGCGGAATGACCGTCAGCGGGAGATCATCAAACAAGTGCTGAAGAATACGGTCCAGGTATCCAACGTGTTGCAACTGGAGACGTTGCTGGACGAAGTCAGTGCTCACGTCAGAACCGACGTTACCTTTGATGAGATGAAGCAGATGTTCTCCAATTATCGTTCGGTACTGGATCATATTGAATCCGTTGAGATTAAAGGCACGGGCAAGAAAATAGACGGAGTGTATTATTATATCGTGGAACAGTCGGAACGAGACAGGATACATCAGATGATTGAAGAACATTCAAAATGATCGGATAGGGCGGTGAACCAGATGCGTATCTCCAGGCTAATGAAATTGTCCCTGATTGTGCTCCTAATGTATATGCTCATGATACCGGCAAGTACAAATTATGTTCAATCAGCTCAAAACTATCAATGGAAGAATATACCTATTGGTGGTGGGGGTACGTTACGGGGGTGGTCATTCATCCGACTGAGCCTGATCTGGTTTACGCTCGAACTGACGTTGGAGGAGCTTACCGCCTGGATGTAACCTCAGGAGATTGGGTTCCACTACTGGATCATTTTGGAGATGAGGACAGCAATCTGTACGGCGTGGATGGAATTGCGCTGGATCAGCAAAACCCCAATGTCGTGTATATCGCTGCTGGGAAGTACGGTAACGTGGGGCCGAGTGATATTCTGAAATCCACAGATCGGGGAGAAACCTGGATTCGAACCGGACTTAATCTTCGGAATGAATCGAATGGAAATATCCATCGAGCCATGGGAGAGAGCATCGCGGTTAATCCCACGAACTCCAATTACCTGCACGTGGGTACACGATATGATGGATTGTACACTTCCAGTGATGGTGCGGCCACGTGGAGTAAGGTATGGGATGTACCTAGTGGGCTGTCCGGTGAGGGAATTCGAAGTGTAGCTTATGGATTGAATCCCGTGACGAAGCAAGGTCAAGTTGTGTATGCGGGGGTTCGCGGCATTGGTGTGTATAGCAAAGCACCAAGAAGCAATGGGCAGACCACTTGGCAACTTACCGGGAGAAGTCCCGAATATCCTGCACGTATGACTGTGGCGAAGAACGGGACGTTGTATGTGACAACGGATAATCAAGGCGTTTACAAGTTCAATGGTGTGCAGTGGACGAATATAACACCCAGCTCCAGTTACTCATCTTATTATGGAATCACGATTGATCCCAATAATGATAATCACATCCTGGCAGCCGTTCGAACAGGCGGAGATAATCTGCCACTGTATCGTTCCGTTAATGGCGGACAGAGTTGGACAACAGTGAGCAAAACGTTGGTATCCAAACCGTCATGGTGGACACCCAACATGTTTTTCTCAGCGACATCCAGTATCAAGTTTGATCCGCATAACCCGGGCACCGTATATGCTACAGACTGGTTTGGCGTGTACAAGACGGAAAATATCAATGGTACCAATGGATTGACTGGCAGTACTGCGAGTACTTGGGAAGCTATTACCGATGGTCATGAAGAAGTCGTCGCACTCACGGCATCCACACCACCTCAGGGTGTTTCATTCTTTAGTGGTTTAACGGATCAAGTCGGATTTAGACATGAAAATGTAACCGATGTTCCTTTTAATAAAATCCCGCTCTCAGGTATGCGAGAAATTGTGAGTATTGACTATCATGAGGCAAATCCGAATTACATGATATTTCTGGGAAGCAGTGACTGGTATGGTACGACCACACGCTTATTTGTCTCTTCCAATAACGGAGTTACAGTAACCCCGGTAAACGTTCCGGCAGGCTCTACACTGGGGAGGGTGGCCTATTCAGCCATTAATCCAAATGTAATTGTTTATTACCCCCAGACCGGTAATCCGGTCAGAAGCACGAATCGTGGCGCAACATGGCAAAATATGAATGGTGCCCCATTTCAGGCCATTGGGGGAATATGGTCTTTGCCTATAATCATCCATTGGCTGCGGATCGCATCAATGGATATAAATTTTATATGTATGCTGCTGGTTATCTGTATCGGTCTACGGATGCAGGAGCCAACTGGTCCAAAGCGAATGCGGTTCGCCTTCCTATTAATACGGATATCAATACAAGCTTCATTAAAGTCGAGGCTGCACCTGGCGTGGCGAATAATGTATGGGTGAGTCTGGGAACCGATGGATTATATGCATCAACGAACTCGGGAAATACATTTTCCAAGATCCAGGGTGTGCAGAATTCCAAATTATTTGCCTTTGGTAAAGCGAAGCCAGGTAATTTAGTTCCAGCTGTCTATGTATATGGCACCGTAAATAACGTGAATGGATTCTTCCGTTCCGATGATATGGGGGCAATCTGGAACAATATAGGTCCTTTAGGTACTGGAATCGGGCTGGGCAATGAACCGCAAATTATGGCAGCAGACCGTCAAATCTATGGTCAGGTATATGTAGGTACAAATGGCAGAGGCATGTATGTTGGATCAATAGAATAACGAGTGAGATATGAAAGTGGTGAAGATTAAAATGATGGAGGAGGGCTCCGGGCGCACGAGACAAAAGCATGTACGAAGAACGTACGGATTTCTCATTGCTCTGCTGTTGATTGTGATCTGGGTTCTGGTCATCTGGTCCATGTCCACGCAATCCTCTCAACAGCAAGACATTCAGCCGTGGCTTCATAAATGGTCTCAAAAATTGCACATCGGTTTTACACTTCCTGATGTGCAATTCACTTACGGGGAGTATGAGTATTCGCTGAAGCAGCGGCCGTATGATTTTGCAGAGTTCGTCTTTCGCAAGAGTGCACACTTATTTGTATACGCTGTGCTCGCCATGCTTGTGTATGGCGGGCTGCGGTACAGAAGAACATCCCTTATGACCAGTATCGTTTCTGCTCTGGCTGTGGTGTTTGTTATAGCCTCCATTGATGAGTATATTCAGCAGTTCAGCCCGGACCGGACAAGCTCGATACGTGATGTTGGAGTAGACTTGCTCGGCGGCTGCTGTGGGATTGCCATATATGCAAGACTTCAGTCCATTATCCGAAGGATTAGAAAGGGAAAGCGTACTTCCATTCACAGTGAGTGATTTCCCAGGAAATTAGATGTATCGTTCAACTTCTACTTGTCTGCCATCCATCATAAGTATGGAGTAGGACAAGGAGGACTGGACATGCTGCGAAGAAGGAACCGGAATGCTTTGCTCAAAAAGATCGGCTTCATCGCGATCATTGTTTTATTGCTGTGGTTGATTGCCAGAACCATTCCGTATTTGTTTCAGGCAGATACATCGGATGAAGCTGCTGCTGTTGCCGAAGAGTTTTACAAATATGAGCAGACGGGTGACTTCGGCAGTTCATGGGAACTCTTTCATCCCCTGATGAAAGAGCGGTTTCCCAAGAGTGCTTACGTACAGAACAGAGCACATATATTTATGCAGCACTTTGGCGTGGAAACGTTTGAGTTGGAGATGGAAAAGCCGGAGCGCGAGTTCGATGTAACCGTGATCGATGGGGTTAAACCATTTTCTGAAGCCTACAGAATTCGGGTCACCCAGAAGTACTCAGGTACCTTTGGCCAATTCGATATTGTGCAGACCTGTTATCTGGTAGAGGATGGCGATGAGTGGACCTTACTCTGGTATTATCCAAATCAGAAAAATGAGGATACCTCGCAGGTCGAGAATAGTGATTGATCAGGCATCACATCGTGGGCATCGTTGTGAAAGAGACTGGAACTCCGATATGATGATATTAACCCATACATTGAACCGAATTGTATCATTTACCTAACATCAGGCTCCAAAAATGCGAGACTTTTGTCGCATTTTTGGAGCTTTTTTGTGTTTTGCTTGTTTTTATGGCTGTAAAGCCTTGACATTAGTCCCGGTGTCAAGTAAATTACGAGATAGATACAAAATGTATCAATTTTCAGCGTCTAACGACAAATAACAAGGACTTCTAAGCTCCTTGTGAGGGGAAGGAATATCATTGATCGAAACGGGCCGCTTTTACTGTGTCAGTTGTGGGATGATTGTGTCGGTCGCTAGAAGCTCTGTCGAAATGAAGGAAGAGGGCAATGGAGGCAATCACGTATTTCGCACCGGATTCTACCGGAGTGAAATGCCGCTTGGATGCTGTGAAGCGTGTGTAGTTGAAGCGAAACGTCAGGGGAAATCCCAGTTTGCGGGACAATATACTAAAGATTATGATACACTATGTTCATATGAGAAACGGGCATGAGTTATGTGCTCGTCCATGAAGGAGGGGATTGAATGCAGCAGGAGCCGGTCGTCCGGATTCAGGGCGTCAGCAAAATCATATCCTCCCGATCATTGGTCAGCGACCTGACTCTGGATATTTCTCCGGGGCAGGTTTTTGGTTTTTAGGACCTAATGGCGCGGGGAAAACAACAACGATTCGGATGATGGTTGGACTGATGTCCATCAGTAAAGGTGACATTTTCATCTCAGGACACAGTGTGAAGAATGAATTTGAGAAGGCGGTAGCCCAGGTAGGAGCTATTGTAGAAAATCCGGAAATGTACAAGTTTCTGACCGGGTACCAGAATCTCGTTCACTTTGCCCGCATGTCGCCGGGAGTTACGAAGGAACGTATTGCGGAAACGATTGAACGTGTGGGGCTTACGACCCGTATTCACGATAAGGTCAAAACCTATTCACTGGGCATGCGCCAGCGTCTGGGTGTCGCGCAAGCGATATTACATAAACCGAAGCTGCTTGTACTGGATGAGCCAACCAATGGACTGGACCCGCAGGGCATACGGGAACTGAGAGACTATTTGCGTGAGCTCACTCAAGAGGAAGGCATTACGGTCTTCGTCTCAAGCCATTTGCTGTCGGAGATGGAACTGATGTGTGATATGGTGGCTATTATCCAGAACGGCAAGTTAATCGATGTAAGAAACCTTCGAGCTGAAACGGGTGCGGATGCATTAATTGAAGTTGCTTTTGAAGTGAATGATGCAGAACGCGCTGCGGATCTGATTCAGGGTGCTGTCGTACAGGGCAATGTCCTGGTGATGCGGGTGTCTCGTGAGCAGATTCCGGATATCAATGCCAAGCTGGTTAGCGAAGGGTTTCAGGTATACGGTATTCGTAACGTGACTCACACCCTGGAAGAACAATTCTTGCAAGTCACTGGGGGTGGAGGAATTGGGTAGTTTTGGTAATCTGATATTAAATGAGAATATGAAAATTTTCCGTCGTCCCCGTACCTGGATCATGTTATCGATTCTGGCGCTGATCTCGCTATTAATGCCAGTGTTACTGCGAGAAGGAATGGGGTCCAATGAAGTTTTGTACTGGGAAGCGGCTGTAACGACCATCCAGATTACGTTTTTCCTGAACACGATCTTTTGTGTCGTGATTGCAGCGGAATCGGTCGCGGGCGAATTTACCTGGGGAACCATTAAGCTATTGCTGATCCGTCCATGGTCACGAAGCAAAGTTCTTGCTTCCAAATATCTGACCGTAGTTGGCTTCAGTATTGTCAGTACATTGCTGGTCATCGTGATGGCCATGCTAACGTCTTATATCCTTTTCTCGCATGATGCGCCGGGAGGAAGCAGTAGTCCGGCTACGAATGCTCTGACGTTATGGGGATATTTGTACGTTGATCTGTTCATTACGCTTGCGATTGCCTTTATGGTGTCCTCCGTATTTCGTTCAGGTGCACTTGCGATTGGATTATCCCTGTTCATTATGTTCTCACAGAGTATCTTCTCACTCATATTCAATCCGGTCCGTTATGAATGGGCCAAGTATGTTCTATTCAACAACATGGATCTTAGCAAATACATGACCTCCGGGGCGGATTTTGCGCTAATGGGTGGTCCGAGTGCAGGAATGACACTGGGATTCTCTATTGCAGTTCTGGCGGTGTATTACGTTATTTTCATGGTGATTTCCTGGGTTGTATTCAGCAAAAGAGATGTGGCAGGCTAACGCCTGCTTCTTTTTGCTCCAATGCTGTTTTGGAAAGAAAAAGGGTATATTCAACATCGCCTGTGGCATGACTGTCATTTAAGGGTACTTAGTATCAGTAGCGTTTTTCATAATTCGAATTTCACCGCTCACGGGTACAAGATATAGACGAATAGGATCATTTCGATCTCTATCTTGCTGATTGGAAGACGCTCAGGGGATTTATGAAAAAAGCTCTCATAAGTAAATGACTAGATATACATATGAACGCCGCAGTCACTTTGGCAGAGCAGCGCATGGAGGGATCACGTTTCTTGATAAATAACAAGTTCTACCGCATATGCACAGCGATTATTCTGCTGCTGCTCATCGTGTATCTGGGGAAAAAGTGAACTTTATTTTCAGCCCCTGACCTCACTGATTCACATCATCATCATTCCGCTGCTGATTGCCGGTTTCTTCTATTATCTGCTGCGTCCGCTCGTCGATTATATGGAAAGGCATAAGATCAAACGTGCATTGTCAGTTCTGATTATTTATGTCGTAATTGCATTAATACTTGCAGGTTTTAGTGTGCTTGTATGGCCTTCCCTGCGTGAACAATTGATGAATTTCGTGGAGAATGCTCCAGCGTTGGTTACTTCACTCAGCGATCAGTTGAATGCACTTGAAAAGAGCAATGTTGTATCCAGATACCTGCCTGATGATTCCAATCTATTCTCACGATTATCCGATGTTCTGAGCCAAGGGATCACTCAGGCAACCAATTATGTCTCCGGGTTATTCTCCGTGGTATCCAATCTGGTTATTATTCTGGCAACGTTCCCGATCATGTTGTATTACATGCTCAAGGAAGGCAGCAAGTTTGGAACGAATCTAACCTTATTGTTGCCAAGACATTATCGGAAGGATGGGGAAGAAACCGTCCATGAGATCGATGAAGCACTAAGTAACTATATTGTTGGGCGGGTTATTGTTAATGTAGCCCTGGGGATTCTGATGTACATCGGTTTTCTCATCTTAGGTTTGCCTTACGCATTGCTGCTGACTGTTGTATCGATTATTCTGAACTTCATCCCTTATGTGGGTGCTTTGCTGGCAGCTATTCCGGTTGTCATTGTTGCGTTTATCGAATCACCTTCGATGGCGATCTGGTCACTGGTCATCATTGTAATCGCACAGCAAATTCAGGATAACCTGATCTCACCTTATGTCTATGGCAAACAGCTCGATATTCATCCACTGACTACCGTTATCCTTTTGCTCGTGGGTGCTGACCTGGGAAATATCTTGGGTATGATCATCGTGATTCCCCTATATATGATTCTGAAAATTATAGTTCGCAAAATCCATTATCGGATTGTCGAAGATAAGACTGAAACTTAAATGGAATTTGAAATACAACGCTGTCATGTGTAACTACTAATGTTTGTTCTTGAATCACATCGATAAGCTCAACAGGATAAGCCGCATATCAATGGTGAAGGGTCAGGTAAGTTTGCCCTCGCCATTGTTATGCGGCTTTTTTCTCATACATATTGCTCACTTATGTTATACCTGTTATACTTGATATATAACAGATAACAAAAAGAAGGTGAACTCTTGATTATTCAACTGGATATGCAATCCGAACTTCCTATCTATTCGCAACTTGTTTATCAAATTATTGAAGGCATTGCTAGTGGTGAGTTACAGCTAGGTGAGGCGTTACCTTCAGTTCGGAATTTGGCCGCAGATATCGGTGTTAACCTTCACACCGTCAACAAGGCTTATACATTACTCAAGCAAGATGGATACATCCTGGTTCATAGACAAAAGGGAGTTGTAGTGAACCCTGATGGAATGCCTGGTTTAACGGATGATTTTTTGAAAAAGCAGCAAAGCGAATTAAGACCGATTATTGCCGAAGCGATCTGTCGCGGAATGACCAAAGAGGAACTATCTGCGGTGTTAGACCAAATGTATGATGATGTGAAGATGGGTCACAACAGAGAATAACGAATCAAGGGAGTGTGTTATGTATGCAACTATTTAGTATATTACCTATCATTTTAATCTTTGCTCCATTAGCCTTACTTCTATCCTTTACACCATACCTGACAAGGGAAACCATTAGCTTTGGGGTTACGGTAAGTCAATATAATTACTACACACCCATCTTACGTAAGCTAAGAAGTACGTTTGCTACAGTAAGTCTGATCGGAAACGGGATGCTTATACTTGTCTGTCTGTATTTTCTCCGATCTGCTAATGAAGATTCTACCGCAATGATTACCGGTGTTAGCACAATGATATTTATTGTGTACTGGGCAGCACTACACATATTATTTCATTTCAAGATGAAAAAGATAAAAGGATCACTTACAACTGTAGAAGCACCTCAAAGAGTTAAAATCGATACCACCTTCCGCCAAAATAAAATCACCTATTCCAACTATTGGTTTCTCATTCACATTGCTATTATTGCAGCCGTTGCGATCATTTCGATCCTGAATTATAAGGCACTCCCTAACGTCATTCCAATAAAATATGATCTTCAGGGTCATGTCACTTCCAGTGTGCCTAAAACCTACCTCTCGGTACTGGCTATTAATCTTGTACAGCTAGGAATCATTGCACTTATGATGTTGGTTAACTGGAGTATTAAATCAAGCAAACAACAGCTTACTACGTCTAATCCGGGCCAATTTGCTGCTGAAAATATTCAATTCCGCCGTAAATGGTCCCTATTTACGCTTGTAACAGGCTTACTTCTTACCATTTTATTTGCCTTCATTCAGATCAATATGTTCGTCCCTAATCTGGTCTTGTTAACAGCTATTAGCTTCATCACTCCTGTGGTGATCGTGTTAGGTGTTGTATGGCTGTCTCTCACAGGCAGACAAGGCGGCGGGAAAATTCGGAATCATCAGGAAGATCGCGAACGATCCAAAGAACAGCCTGTGAATGACGATGATCATTGGAAGCTTGGTTTTATTTACTTCAATGCCAATGATCCTTCTTTAACCATAGAAAAGCGTTATGGAATAGGCTGGACGATTAACTTCGCTCGTCCACTATCTTGGGTCCTGCTGTTATTCATCATTGCTATTGTTGTTATAAGCATAGTCCTAAGCCAATAAAGGCTCATAATGCTATGCATATAATAGATGAAATTAATTATTAGGAGGAGTTATTACAATGAACAATTGGAAAAAGCTATTACTTTCTCTTACTTTCGTAGGTCTCATCCTTCCAGTAACATCCATCTCAGAAGCTGCTGAAAAATCCGCTGGTAGTGGAAATCTTGTTCCTATTCGTGAGATTGCAGAAAAGAATGGGGCAGAGGTATCTTGGCAACAAAAAACAGGACAAATCACAATACGAAAAAGTGAGCTTACGATTATAGTTAAGGTAGGAGAGAAACAGGCGATGGTGAATGGGCAAGCCATATCCTTAGACAATCCTGTTCAGTTAACGAAAGGAGTTACCTATATGGATGGGACATTTCTTACCGAGACGCTGAAGGCAGCACCTGAGGATATATTCATTTCCCTTATTAGTGAGGGCGATGGCAAGGAGGCTGCCAAGTATGTTCATACCTCTGTGAGTGGAGTGTTGTCACCCACGTTGTTGAGCCAGCTGTGGGGAGCTTTAGAAGGACAAAATGGCAAAATTACAAGTGAAGCCATAGCTAAGCATGTAGAAAATAATACAGTGCATCGCAATGTTACCTATACGTTCAAAACAGAGCTGACTCGTTTAAACATTACGGTCAGAATGAATCAAAACGGACTTGTGGATGATTTGCATATTGCCGCCGCTACTCCAGATGTGTATCAAAAACCAAGCTACGACGACCCATCTGCCTATACAGAACAAGACATTACGGTTGGTCAGGGTGATTTAGCTTTGCCAGGGACATTAACTTTGCCCAAGGGAGAGGGACCTTTCCCGGTTGTCGTTCTGGTACACGGATCTGGGCCTAACAATCAAGATGCTGCCATTGGTGGTGCAAAGCCGTTTCGCGATCTTGCAGTAGGTTTAGCTTCACAAGGAGTTGCTGTATTAAGATACGATAAGGTTACGTATGAGCATACCTATAAGGTCGCTTCTCAGCCTAAATTCACATTAAAACAAGAGAGCGTAGATCAGGTAAACGATGCAGTGGAATTGCTTAAAAAGAATGCACATATCGATTCTACAGCGATTTTTGTAGCTGGACATAGTCAAGGCGGGTTTGCAATGCCGTTAATCATTGCTGAGGATAAACAACATGATATTGCAGGAAGTATTTTACTTGCTGCACCAAGTAGTAGCTTTGTGGATGTGCTTACCGAGCAGCAGGACGAATTGGTAGAGCGGATGAAGCAGCTTGGTTTAGACACAGATGTCATTCAAGGGCAAGCTGATTTTTATAAAAATGTGGCTGCAATGGTCAAAGATCCAAAATATTCTGTAGATCATCTTCCTGAGGCGTTTCCACTTCAACCTGCTTATTGGTGGTTTGAGCAGAGAGATTATGTACCTGCGGAACTGGCTAAATCACAAAATACACCTATGCTTGTTATACAAGGCGAAAACGATGTGCAAGTGTCTATGAATCAATTCCAAACCTGGAAATCGTCTCTGCAAGGTCATTCCAATGTAACGTACAATAGCTATCCAAAGGTAAATCATCTTTTATCCAGCTACGATGGACTTTCAATCGGTCAAGAGTACGCTGAGCCATCTAATGTCTCCAAAGCCATTATCGATGATATTGCGAAGTGGGTATTAAAATCAAACTAAAACGGGAGTTCCAATCTTGGTTGAGTGATAACAATGGGAAGTGACACATGGGGCGAGATATAAAAAGAGGAACACTTACCAATATAGGCAAGTGTTCCTCTTTTTATTTATAAATTTGCTTTATTTAGACCAATTGGACTCTTTCTCGTCTTCATCGGTATAATCAGACATGGTCAGTGGTTCCTTGGGAACAACGGCCACTTTGTAGAACCGATTCTTGTCTTTTTCCAGCAAAACAAAGATTAGATTCTCGAACTCATATTCTTCCTGTTCGTTCATCTCTGGACGATGGCTGTAAAGCCATCCACCAATGGTGTCCCACTCATCTGCATCCAGGCTGGACATAAACATGTCGTTCACCTTCGATAAGGAAACCTTACCGTCCATAATGACATAGTTCTCATTGATGACTTGAATATCTTCCACTTCGTCTGCGTCGAACTCGTCGCGGATCTCACCAACAATCTGCTCAAGCACATCCTCAATGGTTACAATTCCGGAAGTTCCTCCATATTCGTCGACAAGTACGGCGATATGTACGCCATCCTTCTGCATTTTCTTGAGCAAGTCCTTCACAGGAGTTGTTTCGTGAACAGCCGATACAGGCTGAATCAGGAGGATAGATCAACAGGTTCATCGTTTCCGTAAAGTTCCAGGAAGAATTGTTTCGTATTAATGATACCGATGATATCGTCTTTACTCTCATTCACTACTGGAAAACGTGTATATTGTTCTTCACGAATGATCTCCAGGTTTTCCTCGTTTGTTCTATTCACATAAAGGCAGACCATATCGGTCCGGGGTACCATAATTTCTTTGGCTAACATCTCATCAAAAGCAAAGATCCGGCTTACATAACCGAATTCAGCTTGGTTAATTTTACCACTTTCAAAGCTTTCATTAATGATGATCTGCAACTCTTCTTCGGAGTGTGCATCTTCATGTTCAGAAGCAGGTTTGATTCCGAACAGTTTCACCAGTTGGTTCGCTGAGCCGTTTAACAGCCAGATAAAAGGATACATAATTCGGTTAAACCAGATGATAGGTGTAGACGTCAGCAGTGCAACAGTCTCGGCTTTCCGGATTGCAATCGTTTTTGGAGCGAGTTCACCAACCACAACATGCAGATACGTGATGGAAGCAAACGCGATTACAAACGATAAGAATGAAGAAACCGCCTCAGGAATTTGCATGCTTTCGAACACAGGGTGGAGAATCTTCTCTACCGTTGGTTCACCCAGCCAGCCCAGTCCCAGAGATGTAATCGTGATTCCAAGCTGGCAGGCAGACAAATATCCGTCCAGATTGGCAACGGCTTGTTTAACAGCCAGCGCACGCTTGTTTCCTTCTGCAATCATTTGGTCGATCCGGCTCGGTCTAACCCGTACCAGAGCGAATTCCACTGCGACAAAAAACGCCGAAAGTCCTATCAAAATCGCAACCAATACTAAATTTAACGCATACCTCTCACTGTCCATTCACTACTGTTCTCCTTTAAGTAATAAGTTTTTAACGATTATTATATCTAATTTTACGTAAGAAGACCACCTCCAGACAAAGAAATGAGGAAGAGTCTGGAAGGTGGAATGAGCAGATTGGCGTCACAATGCGAATCTGTTCCATCATTAAACTGATATGTAGAAGGTAACACAGTCAGAATATACAATGAACAAAGTAGAAATTTGAATTTCCAGAATGAAGTATTCCGTCTGCTTATGTAAAGTTTTATCTAAGCAAACGTTACGAATAGGGGGTACATTGGGTATCTATGATTAGCTGTATACAGAATCGTCAAAGCTGTGTAGGTGAGAGAAGGGCAAGGTCATGAAGCTTGCCACTTGAGGAGGAAGCCGAATGTTCTGGCTGGTCATTATATTACTCGTATTTATTTTCCAGGCAGCCACAATTCTTTTGTTGGAATTTCGTAATCCGGCTAAAGCTGTGGCTTGGCTGTTTATTTTGTTCTGCGTTCCTTTGATCGGTTTTGTAGTGTACTATTTCGTGGCGCAGGATTATAACAAACGAAAAAACTCCGCAAGGGTGGATCGCGCATCTTCCGTGAAATGAAGGAAACGATCTGGGAACAAGCCCACATCATTGGAGATGTCAAACAGATGCCTGGAGATCGTTTCAGTCACCAGCATCGATTGTTTAACCTGTTATCCCATTTGTCAGAGAGCCCGATTACAGGTTGTAACCACAGTACGGTGCTCACAAATGGTGAAGAGGCATTTGCGGCAATGCTGAGGAAATGGAAAAAGCAAAGCACCATCTGCATGTGGAATTTTACATTTTCCGTGATGATGTGATCAGTACGAAGTTTCAAGATGTCATGATTCGCAAGGCCCAGGAGGGCGTGAAGGTTCGGTTTATTTGTGACGGTCTAGGCAGTCACAAGATGAGCTGGAGTTTTATCCGCAAACTGCAGGATGCAGGTGTGGAGTTTCATTATTTTCTACCGCCACTGATTGCAACGATTGACCGAAGAGTCAACTACCGGAATCACCGTAAAATAGTTGTTGTGGATGGACAGGTTGGCTTCGTGGGTGGCATTAATGTAGGCGATGATTACCTAGGGCAATACCCAGAGGTGGGTTTCTGGCGGGATACACATGTGCAGATTGAGGGAGATGCGGTATATTTCCTGCAAAGTACGTTCCTGAACGACTGGAAATTGGCTTCCGGTGAGCGAATTACCGAACCCCAGCTTGCGGAATTGTTTCCACCCCATATCTGTAGCGGGGAAGAACGAATTCAGATTCTGGCTAGTGGGCCGGATCAGGACTGGGATGCCATTCAGGAAATGTGTTTTGGGGCCATTTCGGTAGCCTGTGACCGGATTTACATTACCACACCTTATTTTATTCCTGATCCTGCCCTGTATGAGGCACTCAAAACAGCTGCTGTCAGTGGCGTTGATGTGAAAATTATCATTCCGTATCAATCTGATTCAAAGCTTGTTCATTTGGCATCCCTTTCATATGTAGAGGAACTTCTGCGAGCAGGTGTTGAGTTCTTCCAATATCGCAAAGGTTTTGTACATGCCAAAGTGATGATTGTGGATGAGTTGCTTGCAACGGTAGGCACGGCCAATATGGATATGCGCAGTTTTTTTGCAATTTTGAGTTGACGGCTGTCCTGTTCGAATCCTCTCCGATTCGTCGTTTGATCACTGACTTTGAACGTGATCTCGGGGAATGCAGTCAGATCGATGGGGAGGTATTTCAGAAGCGTTCACGACGGCAAAAAGGCGCAGAAATGCTTTCTCGGATGCTTTCTCCGCTTCTTTAGCCGATTTAGGGCAGATTTCTGAAGATAAGTTCACTTTTTGTGAATTTATCTTCTTTTTGCTAAGTATTTTGCGCAAATTTGATCTTTTATGATATAATAGATATATAAATCATGTCTTGGCGAAGGAGGGAGTCTGCGGGAAAACAGGCTCCCTTTTGCTCTCTTTTGAAAGTGCAAACCGGGATGAATAACATTTTGAATCCATTTTATATCGCTTTTAGATGCTTGCGCTGTATAGCCAGGGTACATATAGAACGCAGTTTGCTGTTCTTCATATGTAGATTCACCCTGAGTATTTAAATGATTTATAAAATGGATTCACACACTGATTTAACGGGGGGATACCATGTCCAATGTAACGGTGAAAGAACTAACAGCCAAGCAAGCTGACCGCGGGGTCAAAAGCTCGGTGTTTACATTAAAGCTGCTGCAACGTATTGTGATGATTCTGATCGGTGCTGCACTAATGGCTGTATCGCTTGAAGTGTTTCTCGTACCGAATGGTGTTATTGATGGTGGGATTACGGGGATTTCAATTATGGTGTCAGAACTTACAAATTTGCCACTCGGAGTATTCCTGACCTTGCTCAACTTGCCTTTCCTGATTCTTGGTTACAAGCAGATTGGTAAAACATTTGCGTTATCCACGCTGCTGGGGATTGTGGTCATGTCCATCGGGACATCATTATTGCACCACGTTCCTGCATTAACACCAGGGGAGCCTTTGCTCGGAGCTGTATTTGGCGGATTGATCCTGGGTGTGGGAGTTGGACTTGTCATTCGGTCTGGCGGTTCACTGGATGGTACGGAGATTGTGGCCATTTTGCTTAGTGAGAAGTCACCTTTGTCTGTAGGACAGATCGTGTTGTTCATTAACGTGTTTATTTTCGCAGGTGCAGGATTTGTATTCGGCTGGCCGAATGCCCTGTATTCCATGATTGCATATTATATTGCGATGAAGATGATTGATATTGTGAATGAAGGACTTGACCAGTCCAAATCGGTATGGATCATTAGTGAGAAATATCGTGATATCGGTTCAGCCCTGACAGACCGTCTTGGTCGTGGTGTAACTTTCCTGGATGGAGAGGGCGGATTCAGCGGGGACGAGAAAAAGATCATTTTTGTGGTGATCACCCGTTTGGAAGAAGCGAAGCTGAAGACTATCGTTGAAGATTGGGACCCGCAAGCCTTTGTGGCTATCGGTAACATTCATGACGTGAAGGGCGGACGTTTCAAGAAAAAGGTATCCA
The DNA here is from genome assembly GCA_022836915.1 of Paenibacillus sp. OVF10. Classification (GTDB taxonomy): domain Bacteria; phylum Bacillota; class Bacilli; order Paenibacillales; family Paenibacillaceae; genus Paenibacillus. The sequence continues at coordinate 2,159,694 of CP094668.1, forward strand.
TTAGCGATTGATATACGCATGAATGATAATAGCCGACACCCTTATGATGAGGGAGTCGGCTATTTTTTCTTCAAATGTTTGAGAATGTGTTCAACGGGTTGGGGTTCAACAGCTGCGATTAAATCACCGGTTTGGTTCAAGCGTTCAATAATGTTCATCAGATGGTAATCCTGGATGGAGACGTTACTTCTAACCTCATCCCAAGTAAGTGGAGTGGAGACAGTGGCCCCTGCCTTGGCACGTGGTGTATAGGGAGCGGCAAGGGTTTTACCTCCATAATGTTGGAGATAGTCAAAATAAATGCGGTCTCCACGATCCTTTTTAAGTCGTTCCAGTGTGAATAGATCCGGGTACTTCTGAGTGACATATTTGCCCACAAAATAACCAACCTCTCTCAATTCATCAAAGGTTACCCCTTGCACAATGGGAACGATGATCTGAACTCCTGTTGCGCCCGAAGTTTTGGGAATGGACCTCAGACCAAGGGAAGTCAGGGTTTCGCCAACGATGAGTGCAGCTTGCATGATCCGGGGTTCATGTTCCTGAGAGGGGTCCAGATCAATCATCCATTCACTGGGCAGATGGCTTCCCACAGTATGCAGAGAAGGATGAAATTCAAGTGCAGCCAGATTGCCAAGCCATAACAATTCGGGAAGTCCATTCATGACCACATAGCGGATGCCGTCGTGAACTTCAGTGTGTACATAATCTGGTACAGGCTCAGGAGCATTCTTTTGATAGAAAAATGTTCCTCCGGCGCCGTGGGGATATCTTATCGTGGTGAGAAGTCGATTGCTCGTATACGTGAGCAGATAAGGAGCCAGAGCGGCCAGCTTTTGCAGATAGATGGCTTTGGTGACACCTGCATCCGGCCATAACAGCTTGTCTGGGTTCGTGACCGTCAGTTCTATGCCTTCTATTATGATGGTTCCCTGGATCTTGGGGGCCATATGGAATACCTCCTATACGTGTAATCAATCTTGGACTGACTCATTGAAGAAGCTGGTTCGCCAGACAATCCTCACGGGTTACATCCGCGAAGGTCTGAATACTGGGATGGCGTAGAGTATTATGATGAGTCAGCTCCATATATTGCACTTTGACTCCTATTCGCGGTTCTACCCAGGTGGTCTCTGCACTGCGCTCGGGTACATTATGGAACGGTCTGTCCTGCCTGATCAGAGGCTCGACTTGATGTGTGAGTTCCCGCCACGTATTGGAGTTCAATTTGCCAGTCCCGACATGACCAATATAGACAAAATCAGGCCCATCATATACACCAACCGCGACGGCATTTACAATACCGCTCCGGTACGTGACTCCCCGATCATGGCATATACATCATGCATGATTTTGACCTTCTGCCAGCGCTGGTCCTTGCCCTGTATGCCATAACTGCTGGTGAGATCCTTGCAGACGATGCCTTCCATCTGATGTTGTCTCATGACCGTAAGTAGGGAAGCGGCATCAAGTGTATTGGTGACCTCCTGAACATGGGGAGCGGTGTTAAGGACCTGGTGCAACAGGCGCTGTCGATCTGCCAAAGGCTGATCCGTCACCCATTTCCCCTCATAAAACAGGATATCAAATACCATATATGTGACTGGAATCTGATGTATGGCTTGGGCGATACCTTCGGGTCTGCTCATCCGATCCCGCCGTAGAACGTGATAAAACGAAGGTTTTCCGGTGTCTGGGTCCAGCGCAATAACTTCTCCATCCAAGATATAAGAGGTTCCTGAACATAAATTGCGTGGTGTTACCAGCTCGGGATACTGTGCGGTTCGATCATGTAATCTGCGATTCACCAGGCGCAGCTCATGCCCGTCCTCATAGGCAAGCATGCGGACTCCATCCCACTTGACCTGGGCAATCCATTGCGGACCTGTGGGCAAAGTATCTCTGGAGATAGGTTCGAACGGAATCAACGGTTTGAACATGGGGAACTCCTCTCTCGTACACCAATTAGCGCAGGTTAATTCGGAATTTTACTATATCTTTTGAAGCGGGACTTCATATGATGCACCAGAATTAGAAGTAACGGAAGTGCTATGCCACAGGTCAGGTCCCAATCAATCCAATAGGGAATAACAACCTTGAGATAAAAGTTCTCGTTCGGAGAGATTAGAATAGACATGGCGAGAATAAGCATGGCACCTGGCAGGATCAGAGAACGGTGACTGGACAAGCGAAACAGGTGAGCGACGCCCAGGACAAAACCATAGAAGAACAGAGCGGCTTTGAAGAAAACAGCGATAATCCAGACCGATGCTATGAAGGCTTCGATGCGTTGCATAAAGTTTCCGATATTGATCTTCTGTGAAAGGATGAATGAAGCGAACCAGTGATGCTGGGTCATCCATGGTCCCATAACAAGCAGACACATACTGAGCGTCAGTGTGAGTAACAATCCGCCAATCATCCCTGCTAACAGGATGTCCTTCTCCAGATGGGGCTCTTTTTTTGTGTAGGGAAAAAGCATCATGAAGATGCATAGTTCACAGTAGGGATATGTGAGTACAGCAACAAAACCTTTGAATGGATTAAGAAATCCTTGTGCAAGCACAGGTTGGATGTTGGCCAAATGTACATGAGGGATTAGACATACCGTCAGAATAAGCAGAAACAACACGATCAGCGGAAGAAAGACCTCAGCAGTTTTACCAATGCTCTCCAGACCCGATAGAAGCCCCCAGACAAGCGCACACATAAAAACCATATGCAGAATCAGTAATGGAGATTCCGGCAAGATCTGGGTAGACATAAAATCGCCAATCTCCCTAATGAACGTTGAGGTACTGATCAGGAAATAAAAGAGATAAAAAGAGCCAAACAAGGTCCCGATCCAGGGTCCCAGTGTTCGAAGGGCATTTTGAATCAGATTTAACCGGGGATGCAGTTTGTAGGCAGCAAGCATAATGAAGAGTATGCCAAGGCCCCTGCGACTCCCAACAAGGCTGATAACCAGGCATCCTGATGAGCGTAGGATGTGATCATGGAAGGAAGACCAGAATCTGCTCTCCAATTGTGCACAGGAACATGAGTGAAGCGAGCTGTCTAACAGTCAAACGTCCCTTTTCGATCATGAGGTATCTCCTTAACGTATCTTGTCTATGTATTGGTTAGAATGCACCAATTGTGCCAGTTTTATAAAAGCCAATTCAAAAAGCCCGTGCAGCCGATCTCTCTGAGATGTAGAGAAATCAGTTACCCGGGCTTAATAAAATGAGGTTAAGCAAACATATTGTAACGCCTAAACAAAATCAGTTCGCAGTTGTCAGACGGATACGAATATTTTGTGGGTCTACCGTAAACCAGGTACCTTCCACTTGTGTAACGACTGTACCGGATTGACGCAATTGTTCAAGTGCCTGATCCAATTGTTCCTTTGTGGCGTACACAATGGTGAAGTAGTCAATTCCTGTAGCGTTATCTGGATTGACAGGTGCATTCACTCCTGCCCAGATATTAAGTCCCAGATGATGATGATAGCCGCCTGCGGATACAAATAGTGCTGACATGTTCGCAAAGTTACCCACGATATCAAAACCGAGTATGCCGGCGTAATAGTTGCGGGCTTCTTCCAGGCTGCGGACGTGGAAATGTACATGACCAATAACGGTGCCAGCAGGCAGACCCTGCCAAGGTTCATTCTCCGAGATGGCAAAAAGGCTTTCCACATCAACCGGATCACTTGCCATTACGTAGTTATTGTCGCTATCCCGTTTCCAGGTATCACGTGCACGGTCAGCATAGATCTCAATCCCGTTCTGATCGGGATCGGAGATATAGAAGGCTTCGCTGACCAAGTGATCGCCTTGGCCGATATCGATACCGGATGCAGCCAGATTACGAAGAGCAAGACCCAGGGACTTGCGGTCGGGCAGCAGGATGGCGAAATGATACAAGCCAGCGTGTGAGCGTTCCGGCAGGGTAATTCCATCCGTGAGCTCTTCCAATCGCAGCAGGGACTGTTTTCCGTCTGCTGTCAACGTAGCCACTTTGTCACTACGCTCCAGTAATTTCAATCCAACCACTTCGGTATAGAACTTAATTGAACGATCTAGGTTCATAATTCGCAGACTCACTTCACCCAAATGGGTTGTGGCAGGGATTTGATACGTTGTATTCATGATTGTTTCCTCCTGATCATAGATAATATGGGTTCTCGTTTGATTGTGTATATGCGTTGAAAACGGATTATTTAATTGCATACTGTTAAAGCAGAATTACAGCGTGACTGTATATTTATAAATAAGTTACTTTTCATAAGTTAATATAAAATATAAATCAGCTTTCGTCAATCGTATTTTACGATTATAGCTGGAGTTTTACTGACAAGAACTGTTTCCATAGTTCTGTAAAACAAAAAAATCCGACTGTGAAGCCGGATCGGAGTAAACCTCATTACATGAGGTATATAAAGGAATCGGTCTTGCCTTAGCGACATTCAAACTTTTGGTTTGGGTGTCGCCTTTTTCTTTTGGCTGGTGTAGCAGGTGTATCGGATTCTCCTCCGGCAACCGCTTGAGCTGGCGTTTTTCGCGGTGCACGTTTCTTAGGCTTGGCCGTTGTTGTCCCAGGGTCAGCCGGAATAGGCTTCACGGCCTCGATACTAGCCTGTAAGGCAGCCATCAAATCCATTACATTGGCTTCAGGTTTGGCTGGAGCAATCTTGATTTCTTCGCCTGCCACTTTGTGCTGAATGAGATCCAGCAGTTTGCTGCGGTAGTCATCGGTGTATTTACCGGGTTCAAAAGGCGTGGACAATTGGTCAATCAGAAGCTTTGCCATCGTGAGTTCCTTCTCATTCACGTTCTGTACTTCCGGCAAGTTGGGCACCTGGGAGACAGGACGAATCTCGTCCGGGTAGAAAATTGTCTCCATGGAGAGGCAATCTTCCAGCACACGTATGGCAGCCAGACTGCTCTTCGAGCGAATGGAGATTTTGGCGATGCCAATTTTGCCGGTATCCCGCATCGCGTTCATCAAGAGCTGGTAGGCATTTCCGCCAGCCTGATCGGGCGATAGGTAATATGTTTTCTGAAAATAGATCGGATCAATCTCAGTCAAGTCGACAAAATCCAGTATGGTAATGGTTTTACTGGTGGAATCATTTAACGCTTCCAATTCATCTTTCTCGAAGAGTACAAACTTTCCTTTTTCATATTCATAGCCTTTGGTAATCTCTTCCCACTTGACGTCCACTTCACAGGATGGACATTGACGAACATAAGCGAGCGGGCTGCCGCAGACTTTATGGATATAGCGCATGGAGATGTCTTTGTCTTCGGTAGCCGAGAACATTTTGACAGGGACATGCACAAGGCCAAAACTGATTGCACCTTTCCAGACGGTATGCATAGATCGGCTCCTTTCAAAGGTTGTTCAAAAATTCCGCTTTCTCGGTATTGAAAACCGGACTTTTTGAACACGGATGTATATTCAATAGTATGGGCATCTGGTGCGAGGGATAATCGTCTTATGGACGAACGAATTCGTATGGTTCGGCGAGACTCGGGGATGATAACAGAAACATGCTTGGATTCCGACAGGAAGATGAGCATGGGATAGTAGTTATTCTCGCAGCACATATGCCGGGAGGTGCAATATTGAAGAACAGACGTGATGAGGAAGAAGCACACAAGCATGCATTTTCTCCGTACCCTCTTGCGGAAGCCGAAAGCGCTGAAGAATTCTATACACCTGCTACAGCTGTAAACTGGGAAGCGGTCACTTCTGAAAAATTGCCCCTTGATCGGGAGTCGTTCATGCTCGACATTGACCGGATGGTGAATGAAGGGTTAGGCGGTGGACAGGTTACGGAAGATAACGGTTATATTGGTGAAAGTACAACAGACAGCATGGTTCGAGAATCACATGATGATCCGGAAGGGGAGTATGAATAAGATGATGGATGCAAAGCGCGCCAAAGCGATATATGATTCCAAGGATACCATTGCCGTTACGCTTGAAGGAGATCCGGTCTGGATCGAGAACGTGGATGAAGCCAATGGCATGGCGACCGTTCAGGTTGGCAGCAGACCGGGAAATACCCAGACGGTACGTGTGGATCGCTTGGAGGAGTAGATACAAGTAGCATATAGTTATAGAGGGATTCGAGAATGAATAAAAGCTGAAATATATGCATAACACGGCCGGTACCGAGAGGTGCCGGTTTTTGGTTTTTCCCAGTAGGTGTTTGAAACTTCGAAGGAAGCGAGTTTTGAGACACGTCTAATAATGCATGTTATACTTCCGCTTGCCTCCTTGGATGTTGCGGGGAAGAAAGGGACCGATATAATAAGGTTCAAAGTGAACTCAGGCGGCTGGACCGCCAAAGGTGGGGCGAATATTGAATCAGACGCACGAGCAGTGGGTGTATCAATCCCATGGCATTGCAGATACAGAAGCACTCGCTTCCGCACTCGCCAGACAGGCAAACGCCGGCATGGTGGTTGCTTTGGATGGTGATCTGGGCGCGGGAAAAACGGCATTTTCACAGAAATTTGCCTGGCATTTGGGTGTACGTGATGTGGTAAGCAGTCCCACATTCACGCTAATTAAGGAGTACGAAGGGCGTCTGCCTTTATATCACATGGATGTATATCGCATATCGCTGGAAGAAGCGGATGAGCTTGGACTTGATGAATATTTCTATGGAGCCGGAGTCAGTCTGGTGGAGTGGTCGAGTATCATTCCCGAATTGCTGCCGCAAGAGCATTTGCATGTGCAGATTGAAACAACGGGCCTGGAGGATCGAACGATTACACTGGATGGGTACGGCGAGACTTATGCAGCCATGTGCCGACAGTTCAGACAGAATGGGGTCAAATGATGATGGAAGATTTACAAAAAGAGCCGCGTCAGCGGTTTTGGCGTTGGATACATCCACCGCAGTGATGGCAGCTGCGATGATGGAAGATCATGCGCTTCTGCAAGAACGCAATGAACGGGCTGAGCGCAACCATTCGGTACACGTTGTACCGGTGATGGAGCAGCTGCTGGCCGCCAGCAACACACAGCCTGGGCAACTTGACGGCATTGCCGTTGGCGTTGGCCCAGGCTCGTACACGGGCATCCGCATTGCGGTGACCGCGGCGAAGACACTGGCCTGGGCGTGGGACATCCCCGTAGCCGGGGTGTCCAGCCTTCAGGCCATCGCCTGGGGCGGCTGGCACAGCGGCCTCGCCGCCAAGGCGGAAGCTGCGGCAGAGGATGCCGCAGCAGGGGCTGGCGGAACGCCATCCGCGGACCAGGGCAGCACAAGTGCTGCCCCTGTCCACTGGATCGTTCCGCTTGTGGATGCACGGCGCGGTCAAGCGTGCACCGCGCTGTTTGCCTCCGCCGGGAGCGATGCGCCCCGGCGTCTGGCGCCTGATGCCATCCGCAAGATGGACGGATGGCTGGAAGCCCTCGCCGCCCGCATGGCGGAGGCGGCGCCGGAAGAGCGGCCCGCAGCCGTCTGGATCGTCGGCGAGACGGGCCCTCATGCTGCGGCAGCGGCGGAGCTTCGCTGCCCCGCAGGAACGGCACTCCAGCTCGTACCTTATGAGCTGGAAGGCCGCTGGGTTGGGCGCCTTGGCGCCGCCGCGCTGCTTGCAGGTCAGCGTGATGACGTGCATGCGCTGGTGCCGAACTACACTCAGCTGTCTGAAGCGGAAGCCAATCTGCTGCGCAAAGGCTGAAAGAGGTTGTTCAAAAAGTCCGCTTTTGATTACGAAGGATGCCTGGTGGCATCATCAGCATCGATTATGGAATTCAGCCGAAATAAGCGGGATGCTTACGAAGTATGTTTCCTGAGGAAACATTTTGGTTGCTCACGTAGTTTTCCCTACGCTCCGCTACTCCATTTCTAGCTTCATCCCATCTTCTCGGTACTGAAAACCGGTCTTTTTGAACACGCACTAAAGGGGGAAAGCAGATGGACAACGTGGCGAATAATAAGCAGGAAGCAACGCTTCAGTTCAGGTTCATGACACTCGCGGATATTCCCGATGTGATGGAGATTGAACATGAGGCCTTTACCCTGCCCTGGACGGAAGAAGCATTTCAAAATGAATTGACACACAATCATTTTGCTAAATATATGGTGATGGAATTAGAAGGAAAAGCCATTGGCTATGCAGGTATGTGGACAATCATGGATGAAGCCCATATTACCAATATTGCAGTCAGAGGCGCGTATCGTGGACGCAAGCTTGGCGAAAAGTTACTGGATGAATTAATGAGCACAGCGGCTTATCTCGGGATGGAACGAATGACGCTGGAGGTCAGAGTCTCGAACAGCATTGCACAGCGTTTATATCAGAAAAAAGGGTTTGAATCGGCGGGTCTTCGTAAAGGGTATTACTCCGATAATGGGGAAGATGCGATGATTATGTGGGCGAACTTGCCGTCTGCAGGCCGGAGCGGCGAAGAGGAAGGAAGCGTACTGGATTCATGAACGAACTCAATGAAAAAATAAATTCTGCACCATCCTACATTTTGGCGGTGGAGACAAGCTGTGATGAAACATCGGTAGCAGTAGTCAAAGATGGACGGGAAGTGCTGTCCAATCTGATCTCAAGTCAGATCGAGACGCATAAGGCATTTGGTGGTGTTGTACCTGAAGTGGCTTCACGCAAACACGTTGAAGTCATTACGTTGATGCTGGAACAGGCGATCGAACAGTCCGGCATTCGTCCACGTGATCTAAGTGCAATTGCCGTGACGCAAGGTCCGGGGCTGGTCGGTGCACTGCTGGTGGGTATTGTTGCGGCCAAAACGCTGGCCATGGCACTGGGCAAACCGCTCATCGGCACACATCATATTGCCGGGCATATCTATGCCAACCGACTTACTCATGAACTGCAATATCCAGCGATGGCACTGGTCGTATCTGGTGGACATACAGAACTTGTGCATATGGAATCCGAGGGTAAGTTCAAACTGATTGGTCGTACACGTGATGATGCTGTAGGCGAAGCGTATGACAAAGTAGCACGTGCATTGGGTTGTCCTTATCCGGGTGGCCCGCATGTGGACCGGATGGCATCTGAAGCGGAGGACGTAGTGCCATTACCACGGGTATGGCTGGAAGCAGGTTCGTACGATTTCAGTCTCAGTGGTCTGAAGTCTGCTGTACTGAATGCGCTCAACCAGGCCAAAATGCGCGGAGAAACCTTGGAGCCGTCTGCGGTTGCACGTGGTTTCCAGGAAGCTGTTGTTGAAGTGTTGGTTGAGAAAGCCGTTAGAGCAGTTCGTGAGTATGGTTCACGTCAACTGTTATTATGTGGTGGTGTTGCAGCTAACCGGGGGTTACGCTCGGCATTACAGGAGCGATGCACGAAGGAAGGGCTTGAACTGTTAATCCCGCCAATGGAATATTGTACGGATAACGCGGCCATGATTGGAGCGGCTGCATATCTGAAATGGCAGCGGGGAGAAATTGCTGAATTTGATGCGAAGGCAGATCCAGGACTTTCCCTGGAGGAATGGTCCGTTCAATCCGTATAGTCAGGCAGTTTGAGATTAAGAGTTGACAGCAGGGATGTAAAGAATGTATATTTAGTTACAAATTTAAACAGGAATTCAGATTCCTGAACTGATAAACGCGATGAACAGGAATAGTAAGGTCATTCCCGGTCTTAGAGAGCTGCGGTATGGTGCAACGCAGTCGAAGGAAACCTGAAACTCACCTGGAAGCGGAACGATGGAACACGGTGACTCCCCGGGAGAATCCGAAGGCCGATCATGGCCCAAAGTACATGGTTACGGGTTGCCTCCGTGAATGGGCCGTTGTCGGTAGGACCGTTATTACAAGGATCAACTGACGATAACTGAGGGGGCTTTCAGGCTGCTTCAAGGGATCCGGATATGCGAAAGCATTCAGGGGTTGTCTTGAATGAACAGGAAGGAAGTCAACAAGAGTGGTACCGCGAAGGTGAACAGCCTGTCGTCTCTTGCATTATTGCATGAGGTGGCAGGCTTTTTTTGATTTTCAAAATAAGGATGAATGAAGTAGGTCATATTATAAATGTGATGAACGGGAGCAGTAGAACGATAAAGCGCTCAGAGAGCTGCGGGGTGGTGCGACGCAGTGGCTGGAATCATTCGAATCTCGCCCGGGAACGGAGCTGTGGAAGCGTGGGGACGATATCAATCGCCCAGTTGTCCTGATGGACAATAACATGTGTTACATAGCAACGGTTAACCCCCGTTATAGGGTGTTTCTCCGAATTCCAGTGGTGTCGTGTGCACATGCACAATCCATTGGATCTCGGAGACGACGAGGTGGATGGAGTCTGGCGCAAGCCTGGCCCATCAAGCAAGAGTGGTACCGCGGAGGGATAATAACCCGCCGTCTCTTATATGAGATGGCGGGTTATTTGTGTTTGCTGCCGGCAGCAGGGTGGGCATGGGAAGAACCATATGGAGATTGAAAAGTCAGAAGGTCAGGGTGTAAGTCGACGTACACTCTGTTATGAGGGTAAGCAGTATTTGCAACGAGTAATGAACATCGAACATCAAGTATAGGCACTAAAAATTCAACAGGCTTTAATGATTACCAAGGACTAAGCTACAAACAACATACGCGTTTACAAACAACATACGCGTTTACAAACAAAATATATAACAACAGTGACGGCGATTAGCGGGTGATCTGTGGCTCATGGATCGTAACGAAAATATTTATAAAAATTTGATGGAGGTTAATGGATATGACAACAACTAATAACAAACGCATGATTGAGATTTTTGATACAACACTGCGCGATGGAGAACAGGCACCAGGAGCAAGTCTGCAACCCGAGCAAAAGATTGAACTGGCACACCAACTGGCTTCTCTGGGTATCGACGTCATTGAGCCTGGATTCCCGATCTCCAGTCCAGGTGAGTTCGCGGCGGTTCAGGCGATTTCGAGACAGTTGCAGAACGTGGAGATCTGTGGATTCGCGCGTGCGGTCAAAGGTGATATCGATGCTGCAGTTCAAGCAACAGCGGATGCAGCACGGCGCCGAATTCACCTGTTTATCTCTTCCTCGGATATTCATATTGAGCATCAACTACGCCGTCCGCGCAGTGAAGTGGTAGCTACCGCTCGTGAGATGGTATCTTATGCACGCCAGTTTACGGACATCGTAGAGTTCACAGCCATGGACGCTGCCCGTACCAAAATGGACGATTTGATTGAAATGGTTGAAGTCGCCATTGAAGCTGGAGCGAGCATTATTAATCTGCCGGATACGGTCGGTTATGCTCTGCCACATGAGTATGGTGAGATGTTCCGCCGGGTGCGTGAGGGTGCAAGAGGCGGCGATCAGGTTCGCTATAGTGCTCATTGTCATAATGATCTGGGCTTGGCCGTAGCCAATAGTTTGGCTGCGATTGCCAATGGAGCTACCCAGATTGAAGTGACCATTAATGGTATCGGAGAACGGACGGGGAACTGTGCACTGGAAGAGCTGATTATGGCGCTGGAGACTCGGGGAGACGCGATTGGTGCAACGACGAACATTAAGCTGAATCAGCTATATGAAACTTCACGTCAGATTAGCCGGGCGATGCACTTCCCGATTGCATACAATAAACCGGTGGTGGGACGTAATGCGTTCCAGCATGAATCAGGCATCCATCAGGATGGTCTGCTGAAGAATCGGAATACCTATGAGATTATGGACCCGGAAGCGCTGGGTATTCCGCGCAGCATGATTATTTTGGGCAAACACTCCGGTCGTCACGCCCTGAAGGATCGGGTTCGCAAATACGGTTTTGAACCGGATGAGCAACAGATGGAGCAATTGTATGAGGTGTTCAAAGAAACCGCAGACCAGCAAAAAGTGGTCAGTGATGACCAGTTATTACAGATGGTTAGCCAGACCATGAATATTCCTGCACAGGACTATGAACTGGTTGAATTGCAGGTGACGGCGGGCAGCATGACGGATCGAATGGCCGCCGTACGTATTCGCACAAGCGCTGGAGAACAATCTTACTCCGCTGTTGGCGGTGGACCCGTGGATGCGACCATTCGTGCGATTGGTCAGAGCATTTCCGATGATATTGCATTTGTTGATATGGAGATGCATGCCTTGAGTGGGGAGAAGGTGCAAGTGCAGAAGCTGTAGTTACCGTGGAGCGTGCAGGGCGTGAGTTCCGGGGAACGGCAACACATAATGATATCGTCATGGCTGCCGGTCTTGCGTATGTAGCGGCTTGTAATGCTGCTGGGCTGAAGGCCGAGTCTTCCGAACATCATGAACAAGAAGCGCATGCGTAAAACATCTTTGCCAGATCGCATCTACAGCGGCAATAGTAGCAAGTGCGATTTGATGTAAATATGCATGGCATATAGTAAATAAATGACGGGCAGGCCTTGAACGACAAAGGTCTGCTTTTGTCTTATTATGGAGGAACATTGAGTAGCGGGAGATTGCATTTGTCAAGGTGTGACTATAGTTATCCACATATCCAGTGTAATTTGTGGGTAACTACCGCAAAGTCAAACCAGTATAGTTTTCGAAACGAAAAGGGTTTAGGGGATAGAATGACTCCTTACTATCCACAAAGTTGTGGATAAAGTGGATAACTTAGTGGATAAATATGGTTTTTGTGTGTAAAAGGCTATTCTACCGCTGTATAATTAAGCTTATTAATGTGCTTGCTATCTTGCTTTCTTGTGGATAAGTGTGAGGGGAAGGGGGATAAAAATATTTCTCTTCATTCGAGTAAATTTGACAAAAGCCAAAACAGCTCTCCCAACCTCCGTTTGTTAGAGTTCAATCTCATGGAACATAAAAAACATAAGGTGCATACCTTCAATACTCATCCTTAACAAACAAAAAGCTGATCCCAATAAGGAATCAGCCGATGGTACAACTATACTTGTATGGACGCGATCAAACCATGTTATGAGTCTGTACTATTGGTACTATTCCATAGCTAGTTCTTCCCAGTCCTCGTATGCCTTGATGAGTTCTGCTTTGTGTTCCTCCGTTTGTTGCTGGAGTTCTTGCAGCTTCATATAATCCTGATAGATTTCAGGCAGAGCCATCTGTGCCTCAAGATCTGTAATCTTCGTTTCCAACTCCGCAATCTGTTGTTCCAGAGCTTCCTGCTTGCGTTGCCGGTTACGTTCTTCACGTTTCGCCTGTTTTTCCGCTTCGAATGAAGCCGCTCCGGATTTTTCGGTTGTGGCTGTGTTCAGATCGGATTTGGACGAGTTCTTGGCTGAAGCCTGACGTGCCTCAGCTGCTTCACGTGCGATGTCCTCAAGCTCCTGTTTCTTCTCCACATAATCATCATAATTACCGAGATAGTGTTCCGTGCCGCCTGGATGAAGCTCGACAATGCGCTCAGCCATTTTGTTGAGGAAGTACCGGTCATGGGAGATGAACAGCAGAGTGCCTTCATAATCCATTAACGCCGCTTCCAGCACTTCTTTGGCAAACAGGTCGAGATGGTTCGTAGGCTCATCCAGAATGAGCATATTCGCTTCCTTCAGCATCAGCTTGGAGAGAGAGACACGTGCTTTCTCACCGCCGCTGAGGGAGGAGATCTTCTTGAGCACATCGTCACCGCTGAACAAAAAGTTCCCCAGTACGGTCCGAATGCGTGCTTCTTCCATCCCGGGATAGGCACTCCACAGTTCTTCCAGAACCGTATTGGACGGATTGAGCCCAGTCTGCTCCTGATCATAATAGCCAATCTGCACTTTTGTTCCCCATTGGATATCCCCGGTTACCGGACGCAAACTTCCGGTGAGGCACTTCAGCATGGTGGATTTACCAATACCGTTTGGACCAATCAGAGCAACCGTTTCCCCGCGCCGCAGATCGAAGGATACATTGCGGAACAATGGAGAAGCCTCATCATAAGCGACAGACAGCTGATCCACTCGAAGCACTTCTTTGCCGGACATAACGGCGGTTTCGAAGGAAAAATGAGCTTTTTTCAGATCACCCATCGGTTTATCGAGGCGCTCCATTTTGTCGAGGCCTTGCGGCGGCTTTGAGCCCGCTTGGTCGTCGAGGCACGCACGATATTTTTCTGGACAAAATCCTCCATCTTGGAGATTTCACCCTGTTGTTTCTCATATTGCTTCATCTGAGTTTCATATTCGGCAGCTTTGAGTTCCATATAACGGCTGTAATTGCCCGTGTATTTTTTGGAGCGGTGACGTTCGATCTCCACGATGGTTGTTACGAGTCGATCAAGGAAGTACCGGTCATGGGATACCACGAGCAGTGCGCCTGAATAACCTCTCAGATAATCTTCCAACCAAGTAAGGGTGGCGATATCGAGATAGTTGGTAGGCTCGTCGAGCATGAGCAGATCGGGTGCCTGAAGCAAAATACGAGCTAGCGCAAGGCGTGTCTTCTGCCCGCCGCTTAGAGTAGCAATAGGGGTGTCTGGCGAAAATTCGCCGAATCCCATCCCGTGCAGTACGCTGCGAATGCGGGTTTCCATCTCATAACCGCCATGGTCCTTGAACCAATCGGAGCGTTTCGCATAACGTTCCAGCAGGTCCGCGTACTTTTTCTCATCTTCCATCTGGGCAGGGTCGGCAATATCGCGTTCCATCTGACGCAAATCTGCTTCAGCCTGTGTCAGGTGAGCGAAGACGTTCATCATTTCTTCCCAGATGGTACGGTCGGACTGCAGCCCGCTGTTCTGAGCCAGGTAACCGAGCGTTGTTTCTTTGGATTTGAAAATCTGTCCCCCGTCATAGGACATTTCACCGGCTACAATTTTGAGCAAAGTGGATTTTCCTGCACCGTTTACACCAACGAGGCCGATGCGCTCGCGTTCTAATATTTGTAAGTTCACGCCGTCCAAGATTGGATCGACACCAAAACGTTTGATAATTCCGGATACTTGCAGCAGCATAAAATTAAGTTCCTCCATAGGTCCAGTTCTTGATATGACAACTATATCCCAGTTTACATGAAATACAGAGCAATTGCACCGATTGGGAACGCATGGGGCATGTAGTCTTTTTGATCAATCAATGATAAACTGAACGAAGGCATGTTATTACATGAGGATTTTGCAGAAAATGAATCATTTTAACCATTTCAACAAGATGACAACTGGTCATAACATATAAATTGTTTTTAATGAGAGCTTTTTTCTACCTTCCCTATCAACAGGAGGTTATTCAAGGATATGCAGGATCATGCGGAACTGAAAAGTCAGCTTCGATCCAGACTGAGACAGAGCCGTGATCTGATGGATGCAAGCATGCGTCAGCAGGCAATGACTAAGATTAACGCTGGAGTGAAGCGGGAGCTGGAACGCCTTAGACAGGCCAAGAGTAAGGTCGTGAACAGACCACTCGTCATATTCAGTTATTTGTCCTATGGAAGCGAAGCGTCCACAGCTTTTCTGTTTCAAGAGGGCTGGAAACATGGAGATGTGATGCTTGCACCAAAAGTATTGGCGAATCCACCCCGAATGGAGCTACGGCGAGTGACCGGAGAACAGGATCTGGAGCCAGGCATATGGGGGATACCCGAACCTAAGGATTCCTGTGAAGTCCTGACAACTGATGATTGGCAGGATATCGATCTCGTATTGGTACCGGGGCTTGGTTATGATCTCCATGGAGGGCGTATTGGTTATGGTGGCGGTTATTATGATCGTTTTGCCGAGACGCTTGCAGCAACATGTGTGATGACGGGCAAGAAACCGTTGATGGCTGCGATGGTATTGCCGGGTCAGCTACAAGAGGAGATCCCAATGGACCTGCTCGATCTGCGGATTGATCTGTTGATAACAACCGAAGGTATATTACATATCGAATAAAGGGTTGTGATGTGATTGAGTTCAGAAGTGAACAACGGCCAGGCTTCGGGTGGCAAACTGACCCATTTTAATGAACAGGGGCGGGCCCGGATGGTTGATATTTCGGGTAAGGAAATTACCGTACGTACGGCTGTGGCCGTAACCAAGGTGACGATGAATCCAGATACACTGGAAGCGATTCGGGAGGGCCGAATCGGTAAAGGTGATGTTCTGGCTGTGGCTCAGATTGCCGGGATTCAAGGCGCGAAGAAAACGTCGGACTGGATTCCGATGTGCCATCCGCTGGCACTGACGGGTGTGGATATTCGTTTTCATGATAACGGAGTGGATGAATTACACATTGAAGTTACTGTCAAAACTGAAGGCAAAACGGGTGTTGAGATGGAGGCGCTCACGGCTGCCTCAGCTGCAGCACTGACGGTCTATGACATGTGCAAGGCCATGCAAAAAGATATGATTATCGGTCCAACCATGCTGAATTCCAAGAGTGGTGGCAAAAACGGTGATTACAGCCGATAGGCAATATTTATTTTCATAGAGGAGAAGGGTGATCTTTATGGTGTGGAGAACAGCAATCCTGACAGCCAGTGACAAAGGAGCCCGCGGGGAACGTGAGGATACGAGTGCACAAGTCATTCGGGAGCTGGTGGAAGAAGAGCTGGGTGGTCAAATCGTGGAGTACCGTATCGTTCCGGATGAACCCGATGAGATTATTGCGGCTTTGATTGAGATGACGGATTATTTTCACGCCGATCTGGTGCTGACTACCGGTGGCACGGAGCTGGCCATTCGTGATATTACTCCGGAAGCGACCCGGCGCGTAATTGAGCGGGAAGTTCCCGGGATGGCAGAGGCCATGCGGTACAGTGTAATGAGCAAAAACCGTTCTGCAATGCTGTTCCGTGGGGTATGTGGCATTCGTGGACGAACGCTGATTGTTAATCTGCCAGGTACACCAAAGGGTGTGCATGAACATCTGGCTGCCATTATGGATCAGCTTCCGGAAGCGCTGCTGATGGTTACGGGTCAGTTCAAGCAATAATCGAGCATGGACTCTGGGGCAAGATATCCGATTAGCCATGACCGTTGTTAGATTGTTCTAGTGACATCTCTTATTTGTGAATTTTGCGGGTTATGTAAGTGGTTACATCTATGGTATGATGGGCTTAAATTAAAAACGCAGCAGAGACATCTATGAACATCTGGCCGAGTATGCACATCTTCGAAGCTTGAGACGAGGAGGAATATCAATGTTTAGTTCCATTGGACCAACGGGGTTTATTTTGCTGGCCGTGATTGCATTGTTGTTGTTTGGACCCAACAAACTTCCGGAACTGGGACGTGCAGTTGGGCGTACCTTCCGTGAATTCAAAGAGGGCGCTCGCGAGATTATCTCTGAGGATGACTCGTCCAATCGCAAAGAGCAGGAGAAGGCGAAACCGCTGGCGGCTGAGAGCACACCTGCAGACAAGCCTGCTGATAAACGCCTGCCGGAATAATCTTGACGGCAATGAAAGAGAAATCCCTTCCTGCCGGAAGGGTTTTGTATTTTAAGCTGGCAATAATGGGGGCAGGCATGACGCAGCAAATGGAAGAAATGTCGATTACGGAACATCTGAGTGAGCTGCGGAAGCGGCTGATTTATGTACTAAGCATTTTTGTGCTGGGACTGATTGCAGGATTTTTGTGGCGGACCCGGTATACCAATATCTGACCAAGGCAGAGTCGGCAAAAGGTTTTGTATTACATGCCTTCTCGTTCTGGGACGGGATTGGCATCTACATGAAGATTGCAGGGTTGTTCTCACTTATTATTACACTGCCGTTTACGGTGTATCAGATCTGGAAGTTTGTTAGTCCGGGGCTAAAACCGCGCGAGCGAAAAGCAACGCTGAAGTATGTGCCCTATGTGTTTCTTTTATTTCTGACAGGTATGGCTTTTTCGTATTATGTTATATTTCCGATGGCACTCGCCTTCACGACAGCAATTACGGAGAAGATGGGGCTTGTGGAGACCTACGGGATGAAACAGTACTTCAGCTTCTTGTTTGGAATCGTGCTGCCTGTGTCCCTGTTATTTGAACTTCCTTTACTTATTATGTTTCTGACAGGACTGCGGATTCTGAATCCAATTCGCCTTCGCAAGATGCGCAGAGTTGCTTATTTTGTTCTGATCTTCATTGCGGTGGTTATTACACCTCCAGACTTTATATCCGATCTGCTGGTGATGATTCCCTTGCTCCTGTTATATGAGATCAGTGTGTTATTATCCGCAATCGTATATCGCAAGCAGCTTGCAGCCGATGAAGAGATCGAATCCCGCTATGTTCGTGCCGAGGATAAGAAACATGCGGGTTGAATGAGGATAAGCTGTAATGTGCCCGGAAAAGACGGTATGTTCTTATCCGGGCTATTTCTGTAGACTGCCGACCAACACGACAGGACAAGCAGGCATATTATGTTCAACAATGGATACAATGGGAAAGGGACTGTCCGCTAACGTTGCAGAAGGGCTAAACAATTTCGTAGAATAAGATTAGTGAATTGCAACATAGAACCAGGCACAGCGGGTGTAATTTGGCTATGTTTGTGTAAATTCAACGTAAATTCTCGCAGGAATTCGTCAAAAGGACTTGAAATCATGCTTCAAGTTGAGTATCATAAAGTTGGTTGTTAGCACTGAACACTGTCGAGTGCTAATACATATGGCTACAACCTACAATGTAACGTTATATAATTTCAAAAGGAGGCTATTTTTCATGATCAGACCTTTAGGTGAACGCGTATTGGTAGAACCACTGGAGCAAGAACAAACAACTTCTTTCGGGATCGTACTCCCGGACTCCGCCAAAGAAAAACCGCAAGAGGGTAGAATCATTGCAGTTGGTGCTGGAGTATTGAAAGACGGCGTACGTGTAGCTCTGGAAGTGAAAGAAGGAGATCGCGTTATTTTCTCCAAATATGCCGGTACAGAAATCAAATTCGAAGGTAAAGAATATTTGATTATGAAAGAAAGCGATATTCACGCGATTCTCGACTAATTCAAATTTAATCGGATAACCGAACCATATAGCACGACCATTTTCCAACAAAAACTAGGGAGGTTTTCTTAACATGGCTAAAGACATTAAATTCAGTGAAGACGCTCGTCGCTCCATGCTTCGTGGTGTGGATGCATTGGCTAATGCAGTAAAAGTAACACTCGGTCCTAAAGGCCGCAACGTGGTTCTGGAGAAAAAATTCGGAAGCCCGCTCATCACTAACGATGGTGTAACCATTGCTAAAGAAATCGAACTGGAAGATGCATTCGAGAACATGGGTGCACAACTGGTTAAAGAAGTAGCAACGAAAACCAACGATGTTGCCGGTGACGGTACTACAACAGCAACTGTATTGGCGCAAGCGCTGATCACAGAAGGTCTGAAAAACGTAACTGCAGGCGCTAGCCCAATCGGTATCCGTAAAGGGATCGACAAAGCGGTTAAAGCTGCGGTTGCAGAATTGCAATCCATCTCTAAACCAATCGATTCCAAACAATCCATCGCACAAGTTGCAGCAATCTCTGCAGCTGACGAAGAAGTAGGCGAACTGATCGCTGAAGCTATGGAAAAAGTAGGTAAAGATGGCGTGATCACAGTAGAAGAATCCAAAGGATTCGCTACAGAGCTTGAAGTGGTTGAAGGTATGCAATTCGACCGTGGATACATCTCTCCTTACATGATCACTGATACGGACAAAATGGAAGCTGTTTTGGACAATCCGTACATCTTGATCACAGACAAAAAAATCTCCAGCACGCAAGATATCTTGCCATTGCTTGAGAAAATCGTTCAACAAGGCAAACCGCTGGTATTGATCGCTGAAGATATCGAAGGCGAAGCACTGGCTATGCTGGTTGTGAACAAATTGCGTGGTACATTCAATGCTGTAGCTGTTAAAGCTCCAGGATTCGGTGACCGTCGTAAAGCAATGCTGCAAGACATCGCTGCCCTCACTGGTGGCCAATTGATCACGGAAGAACTGGGTCTGGACCTGAAATCCGCTGTTGTGGAACAACTGGGTACAGCTCGTCAAATCCGCGTAACAAAAGAAAACACAATCATCGTTGACGGTGCTGGTAACAAATCCGATATCGATGCACGTGTTAGCCAAATCCGTACACAACTGGAAGAAACAACTTCCGAGTTCGACAAAGAGAAACTGCAAGAGCGTCTGGCTAAATTGTCCGGCGGTGTAGCAGTAATCAAAGTTGGTGCGGCTACTGAAACAGAATTGAAAGAACGCAAACTTCGCATCGAAGATGCCCTGAACGCAACTCGCGCTGCGGTTGAAGAAGGTATCGTATCCGGTGGTGGTACAGCGCTCATGAACGTATATAGCGCGGTTGCGGCTGTAGCTCTGTCCGGTGACGAGCAAACAGGCGTAAACATCGTCCTGCGTGCTCTGGAAGCACCAATCCGCACAATCGCAGCTAACGCTGGCGAAGAAGGTTCCGTAATCGTGGAACGTCTGAAAAAAGAACAAACAGGAATCGGCTTCAACGCTGCAACTGGCGAGTGGGTTAACATGATCGAAGCAGGTATCGTTGACCCTGCAAAAGTAACTCGTTATGCATTGCAAAACGCTGCTTCCGTAGCGGCAATGTTCTTGACTACTGAAGCGGTTATCGCTGACAAACCAGAACCAGCAGGTGCTGGTGGCGGAATGCCTGACATGGGCGGTATGGGTGGAATGGGCGGCATGATGTAATAAAGGTGTAAAAACCTTTAAAGCATCATGTGCCTGGCAGAGTGGATTCTCGTTACGATGTGACAAGAATTTGTGAAGCGGCCACTGTTACAAATCATAAATAAAAACCACTCCTTAGTAATTATTAAGGAGTGGTTTTTATTTTATTGAGTATTTTATAATCAAAGTCACAATGTGGGGATTTCCCCTTTTTCCTTTAGTAATGAGATATGGAGGTCATACATCATGAAACCTGGTAGAAAAATAATAGTGGCAGGTTTGGTGTCTGCTGTTATTATCATCTTAATTTATAATTTCACTTCCAATTCTGAAGAGAGATTAGTAAAAGAAAATGAACCTAGAAGTACTCCAGCAACGACATTAACAGTAATCAATAATGAAGATTTCGCAGGTACTACAAATACACATCGGTTTGATATTCCGGCAGGATTTAGTTATGTTAAAGTGAGTTTTAAAAACACGGGTTCGAAACATTTCACGTTCACGATCAATGAAGGATCTACAAGTGGAACCGCAATAAAGTCTGGCATTGTCTCAGCAGATGGAGAAGAGCATACATATTTTATTGACAAAGCATTGTCCACGGGTTGGTATTATGTGAGTACCTCTTCTGCGCAAGGGATGTCTGGCGCATTAGATGTTTCTCTGGGGAACTGATGCTTATAAATGATTTGGGAATTTACTCTAAAGGAGGAGGAAATGTTTTGAGAAAGGGTACAAAGTGGACATTGTGGATTCTGGGGTTGATGCTTGCTGCAATTTTTATCAACTTTTTTATGAATCTATATAGCTTTGCTTATGCACTGATTACCGTGCTTTTACTTGCCTTTATGGGATGGGGATTCTTAGCAAAGTTAAAGAACGACGTCCGTCAGCATGAAGATCATCATAGAAGAGAGCACCAATCTGCGATCGATGACATTGATCGATACACAAGATAGATTATACATGATTATCACACGTAACGTAGCTTAGCTCTGATCTGATAATCTAGCCAATTGATTTATCAGCCGTTTATGGAGATTGATTTTTCAATTTTTGGTTATTTTATTATATTGGAGGGATTTTATGAAATTATTTAAATTGCCATTGATTCTTTGTACTATATTACTTTTATCTATTGTCTCAGCTTGTAGTGCGGATGATAGGCTACACGGAAAGAGCGATAACTGGGATGTGTCTCTTCAGAGATCAACAGGGATCTATAGTATTACTTATATAGGTGATGAAAAGCGTATAAAGGATTTTGTGTTTGACCTTACCGGCAATAATATAAAACAACAGGGGAAAGCGCTTGAGGAACAAGGGGTACCGTTCAGTATGTCGGGAACGGTTACTGAGGCGGAGAATACGAAAGACCCAATTACTTTTAAAATGAGTTGGAACAATCAAAGCGAGATTGTAACGTTTGAGTAACTCTCGCATTCGGGAGGTGTTCATCAGTGGTTTGGTGGCAACTATTAATTGCGTGGATATGCATTATTTGTTTAATGATAACGTTCAAAGACAGGATCAGTAAATGGATATTATACCCTGTATCGCTTTTTTGTATCGTGATTACTTTAATATTAGGACTCTTTAATCCCTAAAAGAAGAGATCGCAAGTAAATTTGCTTAATCATTTCTATAGTACATACATCATACGTTAGGCCGTTCCTTCAGGGAGCGGCCTTTTTCACAACGAAGTCTTACTTCGCAACAGTTATTTCAAAAGTCGAGTGATCATGATCCTGAATGCTGAAGCGATATTCCAATCCATTTCGAACCGTCGCCCCATCAAAATCAGACTGATTCACATCACGATCTAATAGACCGATATCCTGGATGACATCTTGTGCATCGTTATACGTGTACTCACTATTGGTTGTGAGAATGAGTGTGGCGATCGCGGTCAACAGAATTCCACCTGTGGGTTGGCGCGGGTCACCAGTCGCGTATAAGCTGATTTCCTGAATGCTCCGATCTGCATTCACTACACCAACCAAACGCAACTCGTCATTAAAGATATACTCGAAAGCACCACTGCCTTGCTCCGAAGAGTCTTGTATATCCAAGCGGGTAATACTCAGCCCGTTCAGTCGGTATTTGCCTACGGCACCATTAAACTTGTTTTTAAATTCATCGGTAGTCATATGGAGGCCAGAAAGTTCGATTTGGGATGAAGGGGGCTGATCTATTTCAGACTGATTAGAGTTCGAAGATAAAGTCAGCATGCCATACAACCCAATTGAAGCAATCGCAAAACAGGCCGTTGTTAGAATAATGTATTTGATCGGCAACCTATTACCTTTGCGAATAGATAAGATCATCAGAACAAGAAATCCCAAGAAAGCAATGAAACCAAGAATGAAAAGAGCGGTAAACAGATATTGCAAATTCTCACCTCGTAATCAAAATAATTTCATCGTTCGAGCACCTCATTTATTATAATGTTCTCATGAAAAACTTCAAACTCATACATCAAGGCAGGCAGAAGCTGAAATCAATTCATTACTGCTGGGATCAAGGCATCCCAATTCTCTCCATTGATCTCTCCTTCAAATCGATAAACTGGCTGATAATAACCTTTTGAATCATAGGTGTAAGTCAGTTCATACTTGTTCACACTTAGTTTGTCTCCTTTCTTTAAGTTGTTATAGATCGAAAAGTTTCCCTTGGGAATTTCTTCGTATGCCTCAGCCGGACTGATAATATCAACCACTCGCACATAAATATTTTTATTCATAGAGTATAATAAATTCTGAGGAATCATAGGTTCTGCTGATGGGACAATCATAACTAGTCCGGTATCATAATCGCGGTCACCCTTCGCGATATCTGTAACTGTTTTTTCGATATCCCATCGGACCGTGTCTCCATTTTGCGTGCTGAATATCGCTTTCTTAGGCAATAAGTCATTCTCAATCAACCAACTGCCATACTCTTGTCCTTGTTTGATTAAATCTTCCGGCTCTACTGGAGTGCTTGCTTCAATATTAGATGCCAGCCACCATGTGCCTCGACTGACGTCATAATTAAAGGTATATTCTGTTCCCGTATTGTCAAGAAAACTCCAAATTCGGTTGTATCCATCAATAGATATGCTACCTTTCTGATGTAATTCAAAATAATCCTTCATTAGAGAGGCAACTCGTTTGGCATATTCCAGGTTGTGAATTTCACTACTGCGATAAAGAGATACTTTCTCGGCCTCATCCGGTAACCTTGTGTTAAGCGTTACTTCGACTTGATTCATATTTTGAGAAATAGCTGGACGTATGGAGAGATTACCAAGTTCTTTGTTGTGATAAATGATAAAAGCACTGGAAAAAAGCATCGTAAAAACTAGTGGTATGCAGAGTGCCTTCCATAGTGATCTTAAGGTGATCTTTCTTTGCTCAACACTGTCGAGGATCGCTCTCATCAACAAATATCCTGCCATACTACCTAGTGTATTATGTAGAATATCATCAAGTTCAAATATTCCCCTACCGGTGATCATTTGTAAAATTTCGATACCCAATGTAACCAACAGCGATATGAGTAGCACGGGCTTAAAGTGACGCGTTTTCATTCCGATATGCGGAAGTATAAAACCGAATGGTGCGAACATCAACATGTTAAAAATGATGAGCTGGAATTCGCTCAACGACCATTGATTCCATGCATTTATATAGCCACTGAATAGCTCTAAATTGATCCAACCCTCATAATTAGCTCCTCTGCTAAATGTGGTTAAAGTCATAACAATGACAAACCAACCCAAGATCAAAAATGACGCTATAAATTGCCTGTTAGTTATGCTTCTTTTACCCCCTCTTTTCCTATATGCAATATATACTGAATAAGTAATACCGATTACAACAACTCCTGCGGCCAATGCAATAGCTAAGATAGGCAATATTCTGCCTATAACTTGTATTAAATCCATTTGTAACTCCTCCATTTATTTTGTGTTCATTGTCAGCATCTTGTTTGTTTAAAGTATAATCAATGGTGTTTGTAACTCCTATGTATCTATCTTTCACGAATCTTTCAAAAATGTAAGATTAGATTGTATGAACAAAAAAGCACTGCCGGCATATTGCCAGCAGTGCTTGCTTGATGTTATACAGGTCTTACCGTAAAGGTGAAGTGATACGCGCGGTTGGCTGGCAAGGTGTATTCAGCGTGGGTACGTGCACCCCAGCTGTCATCTCCGCCAACACCCATTTGTTTGTAATTGATGCGAGCGACAGTTTGTGTGCTCTGAGGTAATTTGTACACATGGTCGTTTGCTTCCAGTTCTTCGGGTGTCCAAGGCAACGCATTGATTTCAAATGGTATGGTGGCTTCTACATGCAGGCCACTTTGACCATCCGTTGACGTTATTTCAGCGAAGCGTACATCCGTTTTGTTACCACACTCTTGTGGTTTCAGATATGGAACAAATTGATCTCGAACCGCACCTGTGTAATAACCGAGACGTGCACTGGTTAGACGGTCTGCATAATTGTCATGCGGGCCTCTGCCGTACCAAGAGATGGTATCCAAGCTGTTATTCAGTTGCAGAAGCATACCGAATTCCGGTAGATCAGGTAGGCCTTCGCCTGGAATAAGGGTTTGACTGATTTCGAGCACGCCATCCGGATCGATTCGGTACGTAATAGACAGCGTACATCCCGGATGTTGATCCCACGTATAATTGCTCGTCACGAGAATGCCTTGTTCGTCTGCATGGTGTTCGAAACGAATTAATCTGTTGGTAGCGTGAGCATCTCTCCAGAAGGCAGAACGCTCATTCAGGCGGTTCCCCATATCATTGTCTGTCATGGCTCTCCAGAAATTCGGCCGGACAGGTGCGAGCAATTGCTCTTGATTGTTGATTTGATAAGACGTTAAAGCGCCAGTAGCTGGATTGAAGCTCAAGGTTACTTTATCCGTTGCCACTCTAAGTTCATCTTGCAGATTCTGAACATGTAGCGCATTGCCTTGCCCTTGATGTACCGGTTGAACTGGACGCAATCGTGGAGATACCACGAACTGATCCCAGGCAATCTCATGACCTGTTCCTGCCCATTTTGTTGCTACTTTGGTAACCAGAGATACAGTCAGCACCGCTTCCTTGAACAGATCGGATGATGGCGTGTATGGGATTCGAACTTCAACCGATTCGCCAGGAGGTACCGCGATATCCAACGAGCCGTTCTCTACGGATACACCATCGTGTGTTACTGTCCATACGAGCGAATATTCGCTCAGATCCGTGAACAGGAACTGGTTTTTGAGGCGCAGCAGGCCGTCTTTGACATCAATGGTTTCCATACGAACGTTCTGATAACATTTCTTCACTTCTTCCAGCTTCGGTGTAACCGTCTTATCAGCCAGAATGAGTCCGTTCCCGCAGAAATTGCCATCATGAGGGGATTCACCGAAATCTCCGCCATAAGCGAAATATTCTACACCGTCTGCCGTAGTGGTACGAATGGACTGATCGACCCAGTCCCAGATGAATGCACCCTGCAACACATCATATTTATCGAACAAATCCCAATACAGATGCAGACCTCCACAGGAGTTACCCATGGCATGGCTGTATTCGCAGATAATATAAGGTTTCTTCGGACCTTTCATGCGCGCGTATTGCTCCACATCTTGTGGGCTGATATACATCGTCGATTCAATGTCGCTTGCCGAATCGGAAGGACGATAATGGAAAGTCCCTTCATAATGAACGAGACGGGTTGGATCGACTTGTTTCAGATAATCGTACATGGCGATGAAATTATCGCCGCCGAAGGATTCATTACCCAGAGACCAGATAATAACGGACGGATGGTTTTTGTCCCGTTGGAACATCGAGTTACAGCGATCGATTACATTATTACGCCATTCCGGCTTGCTTGCGGGAATGTTATTTTCATTCATTTCCTTTTGCCCATAATACCATGTGCCGTGAGTTTCCAGATTCGTTTCGTCAATGACATAGAGGCCGTATTCATCACACAGTTCGTACCAGAGTGACTGATTCGGATAATGGGATGTGCGCACCGCGTTAACGTTATAGGACTTCATCAACTCGATGTCACGGATCATGTCTTCCCGCCCAATGGCTCGACCCTTATCCGGGGAAAATTCATGACGATTCACGCCTTTGAACACAATGCGTTTGCCATTGATTTGCATCAGGCCGTCCTTCAGTTCAAACTTGCGGAATCCAATCCGGCTGCGAACAGCCTCCAGTGTTTCGCCCGATTCATTCTGAATGGACAGCACAAGTGTATATAGATGAGGGAACTCGGCACTCCATAGAAGCGGATTGATAACCTCTGCTGCCAACTGGAATGAAAGTTCATCCTCACCCTGGAAAGTAACGGCCGCAGTAAGTGGCTGCTTCAGTACAGTCTGCTGCTGTGCGTCATAAAGCTGTGCCTGAACGGACCATCCGGCAGTAGTCTGCGCGGCATTATGATTAAATAATTTCAAATCCAGCAGTAGCTCCGCATCCTGATACGCATCATCCAGTTCAGTGCGAACAAAGAAATCGGCGATCTGAACCGGGGAAGGGGAATGCAGGTATACACCACGGAAGATGCCACTTAACCGCCAGAAATCCTGGTTCTCCAGCCAACTCGCATCACACCAGCGATATACCTCCACAGCCAGCTTGTTCTCACCTTCCGTTAGATACGAAGTAATATCGAATTCTGCGGGCGTGAACGTGTCTTCACTATAACCGACCAGCTCTCCGTTCACCCATACATAAAAGGCAGATTCAACGCCCTCAAAGTGCAGCAGGACAGGACGCTCTTTCCAGTCAGCAGGAACCGTAAACGTACGGATATACGAACCCACCGGATTATAACTTGTTGGTGCAAATGGTGGCTTCAATTCAGGCTCGCGTTCGACCCACGGATAGGTCATATTCGTATATTGGGGATAATCGTAACCTTGTAGCTGCCAGTTGGAGGGAACGGCGATCTCGTCCCAGTCACTGGCATCATAGTTGTTCTCATAAAAGAATGTAATCCGTTGCTCCGGTGTCTCCGCAAAGGCAAACTTCCACTGACCATTCAGTGATTCGTACCATGGTGATGCGCTGGATTCATTGGATAACGCTTCTGCTACAGATGGAAACGCTACCATAGACGCATGTGCAGGTAGACGTCCTACTTGAAAAGTCTCGGGATTGTTGTTCCATTCCGGGTATCCATTTGCCGGAGGGGTGTGTACCAGTTTCTTTCGCATAACAGCAACTCCTTCTGAAATGTTATAATATTGTCATTATAGAATTGAATGATGACTTAGAGAATAAAGAATATTGCCCATATATATCACAATATGAAACTAACGATGAAGAAAGTGGTGTACTGGATGGATACCCGGATTTTTTTGGTAAAACAGAAGAAGCTGCTCGCCTGCCGATCTATATGACCACGGTTGGTTACTGGGAACACCAATATGAAACCGAGCGTCCAGAGGGATTCCCGGATTATCAGATCCATCAGATTATTCATGGTCAGGGGAGGCTGATTATACAAGAAGACGAGTATATTGTCGGACCGGGTGACGTTTTCTTTCTGTATCCCGATGTTCCGCATCGATATATGCCCATCAGTGACCGCTGGGAGCTGGCTTGGGTCTCGTTTCAGGGGAGAGAAGCCAGCCAGTTATTATCTTATGCGGGGATAACCGGTTCACGCGTATGCAGACTCAGGACAGCAACGCTGCTGCGTGGCCTGGAGCAACTTCTGGTTAGAGGAGAGAATGGCGGTGATACGGATTACGCAGATTACGATGTGGAATGCTCCAAACAATTATATGCCCTGCTGCTGGATCTGAAGCCACTGCTCATCGCATCCGCCAATTATAATGATGAACTGGAGCGTTTGAAGCCAGTGCTGCGTTATATCGCAGAGCATCTGGATCGTTCACTTTCCCTGAAGGAACTTGCCGATGTGGCTGTGGTATCTCCCCAATATTTGTGCAGGCTGTTTCAGAGGGCACTCCATACCAGACCTGTATTTTACGTGAACCAGGAACGGATCAATCGAAGCAAACAACTTATGTTCAGTGAGAGAGAGCTTCGAATATATGAAGTTGCTGATCGGGTGGGTTACGAGAATGCCAGTTATTTCTGTGCGATGTTCAAAAGGCATACAGGCATGAGTCCAGAGCGTTTTCGCAAACTGCACGGACTGAATTGAAAGTCTGAATGCTGTTATTCATTTTGAATTTTGATCTGTTATTCATCCCAATTTCAGTTTCCATTAAGGTTGGGAAGGTAAGATAAGTCTTGTAAACCCCTTCTCGTGTTAAATAGATGTGTGACTGGCCCTATCGGATTGTCCTCCGGTAGGGCACTTTTTTCTTCATTTCTTCGGTTGATGGTATGATAGATAAATACATAATGTGTAACCAACTCTAGTGACCGGAGGATGGAATTGTGGATCACAGTTTGCACCCGTTGTTTAAGCCTATTCAGATGAATGGAACGTACCCTAACAGTTATTATGTTGAGAAAGTACCTGCTCCCGGTCTGATGGCTTATGTGGCCTGTTATTGGGAATCAGGATCTCTTCCGAACACACATGCGGATGTTGCTAAGAGAGAAGGTCCAGAGCGATCGATGACAACAGTACCTGCCCGGGTATTACCGGATGGTTGCACGGACATGCTGATTACATACGACCCGGTCTGTTCAAAGCACTCCTATGCTTACTGTGGCAATTATACACAGCCATTCGCTGTACCTGAGCCATCCGATGATGGTTCCCCTGCTGGAGACTACACCTTTGGTGTCCGGTTCTTCCCGGGTGGAGCGCATGTCTTCCATGGCATGCCTTTGGAGTGGTTTACGGATAAGCGAATTGCCCTTCAGGAATGTTGGCCGGAGAAGCTTAACGAGCTTCAGGAACGGATGGCCGAAACGAATAGTTTTGCAGAGCGAGTAGAGGTTATGAATGTGTACTTGAGTCCGTTGCCCGTGCAGGCAAGCACATCTGAGAACAATTTGATGAAAAACGTGCTGCACCGTATCTTTATAGATGGGGGACGTATGACTGTCCAAGAGCTGGCGATGCGTGAAGTGATTAGTGAACGGCAGTTGCATCGCAAGTTCTCGGAATGGGTCGGAATCAGCCCCAAACGATTCAGTGAGGTGGTTCGTTTTCATCGTGTGCTGAGCGATATTCATCAGGGAAACACGGCAGACTGGGCAATGCTTGCCCAGAATCATGGATTTTTTGACCAAGCCCATCTGATTCGGCAATTTCGCAAGTTTTATGGAGAGACTCCATTGACGGCAGCCAGAGAGCATGGCAGGATGTTGTCCGATTTGTACAATAGATCTGTAGAAACGTCGGTTATACTTAAATCGTGAGAATAAAAGGTAAGGGAGACATCATATATGAATGGAACATTGCAGATTCGGGATCACTTGTTAAATGAATTGGAAACAGGCGTACGTACGGGGGCTTCGTTAATTCGCTTGATCCGTTCGGAGGATTGGTCTTATCGTCCACAGGAGAATATGCGTTCATTGGTGGAGCTAGTGCATCATTTTATCCAGATTACCGCATCCGATCTTGCCATTATGCAGGAAAAAGGTGAAGCTGAGGTTGGGCTGGTAGAGAATAGCCTGTCGGGGATTGAGGATATCGAGAAGCTTGAAGCAACATTATGGAGCAATTTCGAATCCTACAAAGCCTATATCACGGGATTGAGCGAAGATGACTTTTTGAATCGTTCAACGAAAGCTTTTTATATGGAACATGGTCATTTGCAGGTTCAATGGCAGATTGAAACGGTAACGCATGTATTCCATCACCGTTCGCAGCTGTATAACTATCTCAAGCAGCAGGGCCATGAACTGAACTTTTTCATGCTGTATGCGTAATTAAACCTGTAATAATAAAGTAAGCTTAGTTAGCCCCACCGGATGGTCCGGTGGGGCTTTTTTTGCGTACAGTCGTCTATCAATCTATGAAGTCTATCAAAATTGGACATTATGACGCTGGTAATTCACCGTTGCTTTAATAGATTTCAAGCATAGAATACCGTATCACAGCAAAAGGAGGTGATTTCGATGGCCATCCTTTTACCGCAACAGTTTTACAATCTTCCAGCCGGTGTAGGCAAGTCTTACTACGAAAACTTGGCTGGAGGCACCAATGCCAGCGCTACAGTGAACAACTTTGGACCATTTCCAGTATCTCTCGTAATAACACGTGTTAATGAACCTGTAGTCACTTACGTTATTCCTGTAAACAGCAGCCTTACCATTTCTGCAGGTGGAGTTCTGGTTTTTGCCTTGTTAGCTAACCTTGGAGGCGCAGCTTCCGGAACAATTCAATTTGCCGTAGCAGATTTGTAATTGGTGTGGACTGAAATGGAATGACCTCTGTCGGACATCTTGTCGACGGGGGTCTTCTTTTTTATGGATATACATAGATTTAAATTAATTAAGTGGCTGGTTTACGATTACATCTGTATTCAATGCTTTTAAAATTTTTCTTGGTAAATAATAAATACGTATTTTCCTTAAAATTTAACAGCGCCTTTATACAGGTTTGTTTACTTTGGCGGTCATTCGATTAATTTAAGGTATAAGCTGCACGTGAACTGGTGTTGGCATAGAGGAGGTTAGTCGATGATGAACAGAACAATCTTATTTGAAACTGAACGGTTGGAATGTGCGACTTGGAACGAAGGAGATCGTGCGCTGGCGTTTGCATTGTGGGGCGATCATGAGGTTGCCAAATGGATTAGCAGCAAGGGGTTCCTGAGCGAGGATGAAGTAGAAGCGCGATTGACACAGGAGATTCAAAGGCAGAAGGAAGCGGGTGTGCAATATTGGCCCCTTTTTGAGAAAGAGTCGAAGGTGTTTGTCGGTTGCTGTGGCCTGCGTCCGTATTCTTCAGAGAAGGATATGTATGAACTGGGATTCCATCTAACCCGGGATCACTGGGGTAAAGGGTATGCCCAGGAAGCAGCGCGTGCAGTGATTGCGTATGGCTTTGACAAAATGAATGTGAAGGCACTGTTTGCCGGGCATCATCCGGATAATGAAGTGTCGCGTCACATCTTGATGAAGCTGGGATTTGAGTATACAGGTGACAAACAGTATGAACCGACAGGATTAATGCATCCATCATATGTGCTGAAAAAACCGTAAATATGCTTCGAATAGGGACAGGCCATAGGCTATCCTAATGAAGTGAATTCATTTATATGAGAAAAGTGGTCTACTGTATATCAACCTGGTTTTCATGCTTTTTTTATTTCGCTTTCAGCTTCTATTAAGGTAGCAGAGGTAAGATAACTCTTGTAAACCCCTTCTCGTGTTAAATAGATGTGTGACTGACCCCGCCGGGCGCCGGTGGGGTATTTTTTTGTTTGATTTTCAAATAAACAAAACTAAACAAAAATAAGTAAAAGTATATTTCTGTGTTTTTTATTGACTATCAAAGATAAACAAAGTTATAATTAATGTGAAATAAAGAACTTACTATGTACGTGGCAAGCCATATGATTTTCAATATAAGGAGAGATTGATCATGAACGTGACCCTTACCAATGAAACAACGCAGGCTGCAGGTTTCCATATTCCATTTGTCCGTGAGATGGCTGAGATTACACAGCATATGTGGAAAAATGGCTGGGATGAGCGTAATGGCGGTAATGTCAGCTATCTGCTGGAGGAAGAGGAAGTTACCCAATATATCGATATCCATCATGTGATTCGCAAGATCAAACCGGCATTTTCGGTGCAGGAGCTGGCAGGCAAGTATTTTATCGTGACCGCATCGGGCAAATACTTCAAAAATGTACTCGCTGATCCGGAGAGTAATCTAGGGTTGCTGCGTGTATCGCAGGATGGACAGGAGCTGGAAGTGCTCTGGGGATTGAAGTCCGGGGCGAATCCAACAAGTGAGTTGCCTACACATTTCATGAGCCATATCGAACGTCTGAAATTGGACCCCAACCACCGGGTGGTCATGCACAACCATGCCACTCATGTATTGGCTATGACGTTTATCCACGAATTGGATGAAGCAAAATTCACCAAGACCCTCTGGCAGATGTGCACGGAGTGTGTAGTTGTATTCCCGGATGGGATTGGTATTATTCCATGGATGATTCCTGGATCGAATGAGATTGGCCGCGAAACGGCTGAGAAAATGAAAGAATACCACGCGGTCATCTGGCCGCAACATGGCATCTTTGGAACAGGAACAACGATTGACGAGGCATTTGGTCTGATTGAGACCATTGAGAAGGCAGCCCAAGTGTACATGCTGGTTGCCGGCCACGAGATCCGGCAGAGAATTACGGATGAGCAGCTGACCACACTGGCACAAGCGTTTGGTGTTACCCCTCGTCCCGGCATTCTGGGCAGTTAAAATAGTCAACGCATAGATCAAGGAAGTGGCTTTTGGTTCATTGAACCAAAGGCCATTTCCTTTTTTGACGAACAATCGTCATTTTGGTTCAAAAAAGTTCAAATTGCTGAACAAGAATGGCTTTGTTATCGATTATTGAATCGTAGAATGCATTATCACGCGCTGGCGAATTTCGGGTGAAATGACGTATTGTCAATAGCTCTGCGATTTTGCATAATAACAATGCTTCACAGATGAGAAATGGAAGGAAGTTATGATCATGCTTGGCAAAATGAAGAGAATCTTAATAGGCAAGCCAATGAAATCGGCTGAATTGGATGGAGAAAAATTGGGGAAATGGAAGGCACTCGCCATCCTGTCCTCGGATGCCCTATCGTCCGTTGCCTACGGTACGGAACAGATTTTGCTGGTGCTTGTTGCGGCCGGATTCGCCGCCCTGTGGTATTCTGTTCCGATTTCCATCGCCGTACTGGGATTACTCGTCATTTTAATTTTTTCCTATCGCCAGACGATATTTGCTTATCCAACAGGGGGCGGCGCTTATATCGTAGCCAAGGATAACCTGGGTACAACATCCAGTCTGATTGCCGGAGGATCTCTGCTGGTCGATTATATTCTGACCGTTGCGGTAAGTTCGTCCGCAGGGACGGATGCGATTACGTCGGCTTTTCCAATGCTGCATGACTACAGTGTCGTGATTGCTCTGATTATGATTGTTTTTCTAACGATTATGAATTTGCGGGGAGTGACGGAGTCAGCGTCTGTGCTTGCGATCCCCATTTATCTGTTTATCTTTTCGATTGCGGTTCTGATTATCTCGGGCGGAATCAAATTTCTTGCCGGGGGATGGAAGCAGCTGCACCTGAATTCGGAACAAGTCTATCCCATGTAAGTATGTTTCTGTTATTAAAAGCATTCAGCTCCGGATGTTCGGCCTTGACTGGTGTGGAAGCGGTAAGTAACGCGATCCCGAACTTCAAGCAGCCTGCCGAGAAAAATGCCGCGGGTACATTACTGCTTATGGGTTGTATATTAGGAGCCATGTTCATTGGCATCACGTTGCTGGCTTTCGGTTATGGGGTGAAGCCTGATCCCAAAGCAACGGTCATTTCCCAGATTGCTGAAGCGACGTTTGGCAGGGGCACGATGTATTTTATCATCCAGGGTGTAACGGCACTGATCCTGTTCCTTGCAGCCAACACAGCTTATTCTGCTTTTCCGCTGTTATCCTTCATGATGGCAAAGGATAAATACATGCCGCATGCATTTATGGTCAGAGGAGACCGCCTTGGTTTCTCAAACGGAATCATTTTCCTCAGTGTGATGTCTGCGCTGCTGGTGGTCGGGTTCAAAGGAAATACGGAGAGCCTGATTCCGCTCTATGCGGTAGGGGTGTTCATTCCATTTACCCTGTCACAGCTCGGTATGATGATTCGCTGGATCAAAGTCAAACCGTCTGGCTGGCAGATGAAGTTGCTGGTCAATACCGTCGGTATGCTGACTACGTTATCAATTACACTGATCTTTATTTTCACCAAGTTCACACAGACATGGGTCATCTTTATCTTTTTGCCGCTCGTTGTTTATGTGTTCATGCGTATTCACCGTCACTATTGCAACATTGCCGATGAGCTGCGGATTGATATTCAGGTCGATAAGCCAGCCAAAAAAGGCAATACGATAGTCATTCCTGTTGCGGGCATTACCCGGGTCGTCATGAATACGATCAGTTACGCCCAGACGATGTCGGATCATGTGGTCGCGCTGTACATTGGATTCGATGATGAGGCCATACGCAAGATGGAGCAGAAGTGGGAGGAGTGGAATCCAGGTGTTCGTCTGGTCGTGATCAAATCGAGATACCGTAGCATTATGGGGCCGCTGAAGAAATTCATTGATACCGTAGAGTGGAAAACGGCCGAGACCGATCACATCACCGTATTGATTCCACAATTCATCACCAAGCACTGGTGGCAAAATGTACTGCACAACCAGACCAGCTTCATGATCCGGGCCTATCTGATCAATTACAAAGACGTGATTGTCACCACGGTGCCATATCATCTTAATCGTTAACTCGAACGGTTAATCGCTTTACCTCGTGTGGGAGATTTACAGATTATTGTAAAATGAGTCAAGTTCTTTAACAGACAAACGTTCATATTCCATTTACACATCAAACCGCAGGGATATCTCCAAAAAGGGGAGTTCTTGCGGTTTTTTTGTCATGAGATCCGGTCTGGATACCGCTTTCGAATGGATGCACATTTGCGTAAAGTCCCTTGTCCATGATTAACAATACGTTGATTCAGAATGAATTTTGCTGTGACATTCGACTCTTACACTAGATAACGTGGTGCTGAAGTTGATATAACATTCCACACACACTGAATGCGTGAAACAAGGGGGAAGAAAATCCGATGAGTGAGCTTGATAACCGGATCAGCTTGCCTGCCGCCAAACGGCGCGTATCCGGTACGAGTGAGCGCCGGACAGCCTCGCTGCGTGTGCAGCGAATGCGGGAGAATATGCTGGCCTATGGTTTCCTGGCACCATCGCTGCTTTTGTTTGCGGTGTTTCTGTTTTACCCGATGTTTAAGTCCGTGTACCTCAGTCTGCATTCCACAGATCCGACGGGGCAGATTGCGGCTTACGTGGGACTGGATAACTTCAAGGCTGTGTTCCAGTCGGGACTGTTTATGCAAGGGATGAAAGTGACTTTACTATTTGTCCTGTTTACAGTGCCTACGGGTATGCTGGCTGCTCTGATTCTGGCTGCACTGACTCACAACCGATTCAAGGGAATGCGTGTGTTCCAATTTGTGTTCTCTCTGCCCGTGGTGTTATCCGTTGGTTCGTCAGCGGTCATCTGGAAGTTTCTATTCCATCCCACCCTGGGCATGCTGAATTATCTGCTTGGCAAAGTAGGCATCGATCCAATTCCCTGGCTCACCAGCCCGGATTGGGCATTGATCTCGATCTCCATCATGACAATCTGGATGAACCTCGGATTCAACTACATTATTCTATCCAGTGGTTTGGCAGGCATCCCGGATGAGATCTACGAGAGCGCCAAGATTGACGGTGCAGGACCATTGCTGACGTTTCGCAAAATTTCGATGCCGCTACTGTCACCCACGTTGTTCTTTGTTACGGTCGTATCGATCATTGGTGCTTTTCAATCGTTCGGTCAGATCAACATTTTAACCCGGGGTGGCCCGATGGACAGTACAAATGTTTTTGTCTATTCCATCTATCAGGAAGCCTTTGTTAATTTCCGCTTTGGTACAGGTAGTGCACAGGCACTGATCCTGTTTGTGGTGATTATGCTGCTGACCCTGATCCAGTTCAAATGGGTAGAAAGGAAAGTGCACTACCAATGAGTGCGACATGGACCAAAACGCTGTTGTATGGATTACTGACGATCTGTGCAGCACTTGTGCTGTATCCGGTGATGTACACCTTTTTCATGGCCGTCATGACGCCGGAAGATGCGAGCGCTTATCCGCCGCATATCATTCCAAATTCCATCGATCTGTCCAACTTTAGCGAAGTATTTGATATTGTTCCGATCGGCCGATTTATCGGCAATACCTTTCTTGTGGCAGGACTGACAACGCTTGGTCAACTGATTACAGCGAGTATGGCAGCTTATGCTTTTGCAAAAATGCAGTTCAAAGGCAAAAACGTCATCTTCAGCATGTTTGTCGCAACGATGATGATTCCATGGGAAGTGACGATGATCCCCAACTACCTGACGGTTCGCAGCTGGGGTTGGCTGGATAGTTACCAGGGGCTGATGGTGCCGTTTCTGGCAACGGCGTTTGGAACATTCCTGCTAAGACAGTTCTTCATGCAGTTACCCAAGGAACTGTTCGAGGCGGCGAGGATCGACGGTTGTGGTCATATTCGTTATTTCATATCGCACGTCTTGCCTTTGTCCCGTCCGGCACTGGGTACACTGGCAATCTATTCATTCTTAAGCATGTACAATTCATATCTCTGGCCGCTGCTGGTGACAAATACACCGGAAATGAGAACCGCACAGATCGGGATCTCGATGCTGGAGTTCCAGGAATCCACCGCGTGGAATCTGGTATTTGCCGGGACAGCAATGGTGATTCTACCGTCCTTGCTGCTATTGGTCTTCGGGTTGAAACAGCTTGTCCGCGGAATGGCCGCAGGCGCGCTGAAGGGGTAAGGTGAGAAAGTTTTAAAACTATTTAATTGAAGTGGAAGCTCTGAAGGTTTTGATCTAAAGATTTTGATTTAGAGGTTTTGAATAGAGGTTTTAAATTAAACCTTGTATCTTCGTACAAGGTCTAAGGTTTGGATACCAGGAGCGAATAAAATGAGCTCGCATTCTCAATAAGTCTCTTGAAGAGCTGCAAAAGTAGTGAAGGAGAAGAATCGATTCTGAAGAAGCGAAGCGCTCGCCTTTATCCACGGATTTCCCCTTTGAAAGGGGATGAAAAGAAATCCGGGGGTAACAGCGATCAAAAGAACGATTCATATCCGGAACGGTCACCTTGCAGCACCCAAAGCCCCACTTATGTTGAAGCGAGCCATATAAAAGGAGAGCGATTTCGTTTGAAAAAAGAGGAACATTTGCATTAATGCTGGCTGCACTCATGTTGGTTATCTCCGCTTGCGGAACAAAAGCGGAAACAAGTAGCTCGGCAAGTGGAGCTCAAGCAGAAGCAGTCGCAGCCGAAACAACACAATTGACGTGGTGGCATTCCATGTCTGGCGCTGGGGAGAAAGCTATTAATCAACTCGCTTCTGACTTTAACGCAAGTCATCCGGACATTCAGGTGAAGCCCATCTATCAAGGGAAGTACGATGAAAGTCTGAACAAACTCAAAGCATCCATGGGCTCAGACAGCGGTCCTGACATTATCCAGGTTTACGAGATCGGCAGCAAGTTCATGATCGATTCGGGCATGATTACGCCAGTACAACAGTTCATCGATAAGGACCAGTTCGACCTGTCCCAACTGGAGCCAAACATCATCCGGTATTACACCATCGATGGCAAGTTGAACGCTATGCCGTTTAACACATCGAACCCGATCCTGTACTACAACAAGGATATGTTCAAAGCAGCAGGTCTGGACCCGGAGAACCCGCCGAAGACGTATGAAGAGTTTGAGCAAGCGGCAAAAGCACTGGCAAAAGACGGTAAGCCAGGAGCATCCATGGCGATCTATGGCTGGTTTATGGAACAGTTCTTTGCAAACCAGAATGCAGATTATGTAAACAATGGAAACGGAAGAACTGAAGCAGCTACAGAATCTCTGCTGAACTCCGAAGCTGGAGTGAAGACATTAACGTGGTGGAAAAAGATGATTGACGAGAAAACCCTCTCCAATCTGGGACGTAGCACAGATGATACAACAGCAGCATTTACCGCTCAGCAAATCGGTATGACCCTGGATTCCACGGCTGGCCTGCGTAAAATCGTAGAAGGTTCAGGTGGCAAGTTTGAACTGGGAACAGGCTTCCTGCCTCGTCCAGCGGATGCCAAAGAAGGCGGCGTTGTGGTTGGCGGAGCAAGCTTGTACATCATGAACAACAAATCGGAAGCACAACAACAAGCGGCATGGGAATTCATCAAGTATTTGGCTACACCAGAGGTGCAAGCGAACTGGAGTGTTGCGACAGGATACTTCCCTATTACGACAGCAGCTTACAATGAGCAAGTATTAAAGGATAATATGGCGAAGTACCCGCAATTCCAGACAGCAGTCGATCAATTGCACGCTTCCGCGGATTCGACAGCAACATCCGGGGCATTAATGGGTGTATTCCCAGAAGCCAGACAACTTGTCGAAGGAGCGATTGAAACGGTCCTGAATGGACAAGGTACACCACAGGAAGCACTGGATGCAGCAGCCAAACAAATTACAGACAAGATTGCGCAATATAACAGCACGGTGAAGAAATAATTGTAGGTAAAGCTTTGGATTAAAAACAGATGCGGCGATCATTAATGATCGTCGCATTATTGTGATTTTATGATATCCTCTGAGACCTAAGACGGATTTTTCTTAATGTACAACCTGTTTGAACAAATGATGCAACGTTGATAACATGATGAACGTTAACAGATTTTGTCAGATCACAGGCCAAGTAACAAAAGTACGGCTGAAAAGGGTGAGGGATTGTATGTCGAAGTAAAAGATATTTAATTACCATGTGTCAGTAGTTCGATTTTATATACCACGGTTAGGCCTAAAGTCGATATGACGATTTATGTAAAAATCCTCCTGCGCGCTAACAATCGGCAAAACTTACGAATAATTGCAAGATGTATTCATATTTCAGACGAGATATAGCTTAGAAAAGATTTCGCGAAAATCAGCGGGTATTGTAAAACTTAGTCTCTAAAGGCAAATGAATATAATATGTTTAACTCCTTAGAACAGCTTGCAGACTTACATCTGCAAGCTGTTTTTTTACTAATTAATGCCTGTTAATTTTCACCAAGTGAAGGTATAGTAGACAGGATTATATTGAAGGAGTGTTGACGAAATGCAAGATCAACCCGTTTTAATCGCACTATTTGCCATAGCGGCAGGAATTTTTAGTTTGCTCGGTGGTATCAACAATTGGGACTGGTTTATGAAGAGTTTCAGAGCAGGAATTTTTGTGAAGACTATTGGACGGCAGGGCGCAAGAGTGGTATATGGTATTCTCGGTGTAGTTATGATTGTCATTGGTGTACTACTGTTACTGATCGGATAGTTATTGGGAAATAACCGAACTCACCAAGTATCATCTACATACGATGTTCATGAGCGAAGGCAAAGTAAGAGGATATGTGAGAAGAGTCAAATGGAAAAAGCGTGTGAATACTTAAAGTAGCAGTATGCAGTATGACCAAGATAGAATATCAAATCAAATAGCATGCCTGAAAAAATCGTAGCCAAAACAAAAAGACCACCGAAAAATTTCGGTGGTCTTTTTACCAAATTCAGGTTTATCCATCTCAATCTGGTTTAATTATCTTTTAAGTCTTCAACAGAGTTGATATCCATATACGTTGGAACAACCAGACCTTGTTTAACTCCTGTCATGCTGACAGCGATATCTTCAATCTTGTCTCCATATGTCTCCCAGTAGTCCCCATGTGTAAGCGGGAGCCATACGGCTGGAGAAGCATCGATATCACCTGCCGCCAAGCCTGCCCACATTGGACCAGCTTCGACTTGAAGTGCTTTGACTGTGTAACCCAGATCCGTCTCAAGCACGTACTTCATTAGGTTGGTACTCGCAATTTCAGAGTCCCATGCAACATAACCGAGACGTAAATTGTCACCTTTAACCGGGGTTAACCCCTTGGTCCATTCTTCAATTTGGTCCGGATGCTTTTCTGCATAAGTCTTGGCAGCTTCTTCAGGCGAAACGCCCTTTTGAATGTCTACCATGATTTCACTCATCTGATCCGCAGTCCAATTAAAACGAGAGAAGAACTCGTAGGCAACGGGATGATCTTCCTTGATTCCCTTACGTCCAACCGTGTGAACTTCCTCTGCATCGCCGAAAATTAAGTCGGGATCATCCAAATACTTCAGATCATACTGATTGAACATCCAGTGCGGAGTCCAACCTGTAACGATGATGGGTTCTTCATTTTTATAAGCTTTGTCCAATGATGCAGTCATTGCTGCTCCAGAACCTTCAATCAGATTCCAGTTAGACAAATCATAATGCTTAATGGCGTTTGCTGTGGCCTTCATCAGACCTGCACCTGGATCAATACCAACGATTTGGTGATTAACCTCTTCGCCCACATTAGCACTTGCCGATGGAGTGGAAGAAGCGGCACCTGTCTCCAGATCTGCAATCGAATTGACTTCAGTCATGTACTTAGGAACCACGAGGCCTGTACGTACACCTGTCATATTGGCACCCAGATCGTCCACCTGGTCTTTGTAACGTTCCCAGTAGTCTGCGTGTGTCAATGGCAGCCAAGCTGCTGGAGAGGCATCTACGTCGCCTGAGGCAACACCCGTCCACATGGGTCCGGCTTCGACTTGCAGAGCGTTAACTTTATAACCCAAT
Organism: Paenibacillus sp. OVF10; assembly: GCA_022836915.1. Lineage (GTDB taxonomy): Bacteria > Bacillota > Bacilli > Paenibacillales > Paenibacillaceae > Paenibacillus. The sequence goes on from CP094668.1 coordinate 2,200,660, forward strand.
TCGTTTTCCATCACATATTTCAGCAAGTTCGTACTTGCGATTTCGGAATCCCAAGCCACATAGCTCAGTTTGAATGCATCACCGTTCACTGGAGTCAGACCTTTGGTCCACTCAGCAATCTGATCGGCATGTTTCTCAGCATAAGCTTTAGCTGCTTCTTCTGCGGATGTGCCATCCTGGATAGCAGTCATCATTTCACCCATTTCATCCGATGTCCATTGGAAACGGGACAGGAATTCAAACGCAACAGGGTGATCTTCTTTCAGACCTTTACGGGCGATGGTATGAATTTCTTCAGCATCACCGAAAGATTTCTCTGGGTCTTCCAAATATTTCAGATCATATTTGTTGAACATCCAGTGCGGAGTCCAACCTGTAATAATGATTGGTTCTTCATTTTTGATCGCTTTGTCCAATGTAGCAGTCATGGCTGCACCAGAGCCTTCAATCAGAGTCCAGTCAGTCAGTTTATAGTCTTCGATCGCTTTTGCAGCGGACTTCATAATACCAGCCCCTGGATCGATACCGATAATCTGATAGTTCACTTCTTGACCTACAGCATTGGCTGCTGAATTGTTGCCACCAGCGGAAGTTGTGCCACCAACGAAGTATTGTGAGAAACCAGCTACAAGCACAAGGAATGTTGCCGCAGCAGTGATCCATGCTTTTTGCTTGGCTGTAATGCGTGAGGTCTTTTTGCGACCTGGCATAAACACATTTTGTGTAAAACGGTCCAGAACAATCGCGAGTACAACAACGGCCAGACCAGCTTCGAAACCTTTACCGATTTGCAGCTGTGTTACGGCACGATAGACTTCCGCACCAATACCTTGTGCACCAATCATGGATGCAATAACAACCATGGATAGTGACAGCATGATGGTCTGGTTAATACCGGACATCACGGTAGGCAAAGCGAGTGGAAGTTGTACTTTGAACAACTTTTGCATGGAAGTTGAGCCGAATGCATCAGCTGCTTCAACCAATTCGCCAGATACCTGTCTGATACCCAGGTGAGTCAGACGAATCGTTGGCGGAATCGCAAATATAACGGATGCGATAACACCTGGAACGACACCAAGGCTAAAGAATGTAACCGCAGGCAGCAAGTAGACAAATGCAGGCATTGTCTGCATGAAGTCAAGCAACGGTGTGACAATACGCGCCGCAGTTTTACTGTATGCGAGCCAGATTCCGACAGGCACACCAAGCAGGATCGAAACCAATCCTGAAGTGATAACCAGACCGAGTGTGTCCATGGATTGGGACCAGTATCCCAAGTTATCTACGAGCAAGAACCCGATAACCGTAAACAGTGTCAGTGGGAGTCGACCTACGAGGAACGCAAGAACACCCAATATCGCAATGAACAGGAGTGGATGTGGCAGCATGAACAGCCCGGAGAAAAATCCGACCACTTCCTGAATAACAACAGAGATAACTTTAAACAATCCGGAGAGCGAGGAGCTCATCCAGTCAACGATGGATTCAATCCACGATGCGAGTGGTATTTTGGGAATCATTCACAAGTTCCTCCTTTACTGCAACTTCACCGCTAAGCGCACCCAGCAGGGCACCGCGGACGATAACACCTTGCAGACGGCCATTCTCACCAACAACAGCGAGCGGCACATGGGCAGAACTTACGATTTCAAACAATTCATGAATCAGGGTCTCAGGCGAAACCGTCGGCCCGTCCGTGATCAGAATGTCGTTCAATACTTTGTTTTCGCGCATTGCACGGGTTGCATCTTCAGCTGTAATGACACCAAGCAGTTTTTTCGATCGGTCAATGACAAACAGGTTGGAAATACCACGTTCGCGCATTAATTCGAGGGCAACACGAGGACCACGATCAAGCGTAATTGTTTCAGGGCGACGCATTACGTGAGATGCTGTAAGGACCTTGGACAGATCCACGTCTTCGACGAAGCGGGCCACATATGAGTTGGCCGGTTGAATCATGATTTCTTCCGGTGTACCGATCTGCACAACTGCGCCGTCTTTCATGAGGGCAATACGATCGCCGATGCGCAGCGCTTCGTCCAAGTCATGGGTAATGAAAATAATGGTCTTTTTCATCTTATCCTGAAGCTCGATCAACTCATCTTGCATATCACGGCGAATCAATGGATCAAGTGCACTGAAGGCTTCATCCATCAGTAGTACTTCCGGGTCATTGGCAAGTGCACGCGCCAAGCCGACACGTTGCTGCATCCCACCACTGAGTTCATCTGGCATTTTGTCTTCCCAGCCTTTAAGGCCAACCAGCTCCAGTGAAGTTTTTGCCTTCTCCCGGCGTACTTCCTTATCTACTTTTTGTATTTCCAATCCATACTCCACATTATCAAGAACGGTACGGTGCGGGAACAACGCAAACTTCTGGAAGACCATGCTGATCGTTTTCCGGCGCACTTCGCGCAATTGTTCTTTGTTCATCTTGCGTAGATCCTTACCATGGACCAGAATTTCTCCGGATGTTGGTTCAATCAGACGATTGAACATCCGAACCAGTGTGGATTTACCACTCCCGGACAGTCCCATAATAACGAAAATCTCGCCTTCCTTAATGTCCATGTTGACCCGGTTGACACCAACCGTTATCTGTTTTTCTTTGGCCAACTTTTCTTTACCCCAACCTTGCTCCAGTAATTGCAGACCTTGCTCGGTTTGGGGGCCAAACAATTTACTTACGTTTTTCACTTCAAGTATGGTCATGTTTTCACCCCTTCTGATGTGTTGTGCACTTCGAACGGCTTTCAGCATCCATAAGCCCATACACTTATGCGCCCAGCCACGAAATCCGGTAGTTGTTGCTTCGCTTCCCGTCTTTCTGGGTAACGTTTTGTATTCTAACAATACTTACCCTGTATAGCAACCGAATAAACAGTACATAATGTTTGTACAGTAAAAACTGTACAAAGTTTTCCTCCCATATGCTCCGTCATTCTCCTTATTCTGCCTAATAAGGTTCCTTTACATTTGATATTGCTTTTTCTACAATAGAAAATGAGCTGAATTGAAGCTGAATTTTTTGGTTAAAAGATAGTCATAGGCAATTGTAGCCTGGTAAAGTTCCCATTTTCATACATTGGGTGAATGAAAGCCCTCTGGCATATATGATGTCCGGCCGAGTGCTTTCCCATGTAAGCAGGACTTTTAAAGTGTTGCAATTATTTCGCCAAAGACTGTGGAATGTTCAGAATGGAGGTTGCAAGCATGGGCTTGGACCATTTACAAGAGGAACAGCAGGCAACCGTGCTGAAGATTCGTAAGCGCGTCATTGAAGCCATTGGACGTAATATGGATCTTTACGGGGTTACGCTGTCTACGGGACACTTATATGGATTGCTATTTTTTGCAGACAAACCAATGACCCTTGACGATATGGGACGGGAAATGGAAATGAGCAAAACGAGTATGAGTACAGGTGTACGAACACTGCTGGATTTGAAAATGGTAAATAAAGTGTGGAGCAAGGGCTCCAGAAAAGACCTATATGAAGTGGAATATGACTGGCATCAGACGTTTACGGATTATTTTGCGATTAAGTGGAGAAAAGCCGTGGAGAGTAACCTTCAGGTTCTACGCAAATCAATTGAAGAACTGAATCGATTAGTCGAAGATCTGGATAAAGAGGCGGATGCTGAACTTATCCACATCCTGATGGAAGACAAACACAAAGTTTTGCAAGCGGAAGCATATTACAAATGGTTGGATCGTTTGATTGATACCATGGAAGATGAAGAGATATACAAGCTGGTTCCGAAGGAAGAGATTAAGGAACATTCATAATTACATGCAAAGGGCCCTTTCCGTTATAGGAGAGGGCCCTTTGGCCTGTGCAATAACTTACTGAATTATAATGAAGGAACACGATGTAAAAGATAATCTTGCCCATCGTATCGACCTATGTTCACCGTCTAATGTCCGATCAGACCTGCCTGAGGAAAGACTACAGATTGCTGAGCAATCTGTTCCAGTTCGTTCAGAATCTGCAACCGGCCAGCCGGGGCCCAGCATAACCGTTGCCAGTTCGAGATATCGTGAACGTGACCATACAATACAGCAGGGGATCGATTCCACGATGCCGTTTGTTTCATGCGTCGGAACAGCTTTTCACTGGCAGGCTGAAGCGAAGCACGATGGATCAACAGGTAATCCGTGTCCAGCACGGGAATACTATCCGCAACATACTCATTTCTGGAACTTTCGGGAGATACAAGCTGAGCAGGCTGGAGTCCCAATTCAGCATACAACAAGTGATTTAATGGATGCTCGCCAGTCCCTTGTAAGCGGATGAACTGACTCGTAATCTCCATCAGAGCAAACCGTTTTTGTCCGAAATAGGGTTGCAGGTTCAGGCTTGCTTCAAGCTTGCGAAACTCAAGTTCTTTGAAATTCAGCAACGCTTGTTTCTCACGTCCGACCAGTTCAGCGATGCGCATATGGTTCTCTTTCCAGTCATCAGTGGACTCCAAGATGATGGTGGGTGCAATACTTTTCAGGTGATCGTAATAGGGCTTGTGGTAAAAGTCACCGATGATCAAGTCTGGCTTCGCCTGCCGAAGTTGATCTAATTGTCTGGTTAGTCGGCGTTCTTGTTCATATTCATCCGATTCTCGGTCAAACACACCTTCACCTTCCAGCACAGCTACCGGGTGCAGTCCAAGCGAGGCCAAGTTCTCATGGAATCCCATAATGGATGCTGTAGCTACGCGAAGTTGATCTCTTTTCATATATACGCTGGGAGCAATCCCCAAGGTTTGTTTGAATTTGCGGCTAAAATAATACTCATTGCCATACCCGACAGATACCGCGACGTCTTTGAGGACACAGGGTTCCTCTGTCAGCTGTTTTTTGGCTTCGTCTATACGTAAACGATTCAAGTAATCGGTCGGTGACATGCCTTTGGCCTTCTTGAAACTGCGTGAATAAGAGCTGGGTGTGAGTCCAGCAATCTTGGCAAGCTGATCCATACTGATTCCTTCACTCATGTAACGTCGCATATACATAATACTGCGTTCCAAGGCAGGGTCTACTTTCTCATGATTGGCTTCCAGCCGGTTCTCTGAGAGAAATTGCAACAGTTCATGCAGCTGGCTATGTATGCTGATAAAGTGATCCGGTTGAAGACCGCGATAGGTTTCATACAGTTGTTCCAAACGTGATACAGCCTGCTGCTCATGACGAATCAGCAACCTGCCTGTCTGCCAATCCAGCGGGAAGGCGGGTGAAGAGGTCATTTTCCATTCACCGCGCACTTGCTGCAAACGAACCGTATCCATGCTTAGCAATATACATTCGGTCACATTCGAGCGTGCAGCGGCCTCAATGGTTGTTCCTGGCTTCAGTACAAACAAGCTGCCCGCTCGCGCCGTATAGACGGTATCATTCAGGACCAGAATACCGTCTCCTTGCAAAATAAGACAGAGCATGGGCCGTGACACCGTCTTGCCTTGCACACGGAAATTCTCCCCACGACGCACACGGCACATAGAGGAGAGGAGCGGTAGAGATGAGGTTTCAGCAATGAAGGGAAACTGTTCAGTCATACGGACCATCCTTTTGTCTTATTTTCTTAATGATAACAATTATCATTCTCATATGGAAGATGTTTTTGAAAAATAGTTTTCGACAACCAAAAAAGGACTACCAAGAGCCGTTATGGCTACCAGGTAATCCTTTTTATTATGGACAAGTCCGTTGAATGGCTACATGTTTGAATCAACAGGATATGTTAGTACGGTGTCACCAATAGAATATTATCAAGAAAAACGTCACTCATTACTTTTTCCCTGTTCCACCCGTTTGCACGTGATACAAGCGATATTGATCTTTGGCATTGATGTAGAAGAGGCCTGCAACATCATCTCTGATATGGAATGCATCCCATTCGTCCCCGGTAAGTTTCGTTACCTTGAGAGCTGTATTGACCGAATAGAGACCGTTGTTGCCCGAGATGTAAGCAGCCGTAGGTGTGCCGTTGGTCAATTGATTCGCCACGTACGTCACATTGTTCAAATTCAGGTTGGCGGATTTGGTCACTTTGTTGCCCGAGACCGTTTTGGCATAAGCCTTTTTGTCTGCATCAATAAGGACAACCTTGTCTGTACCTAAAGCACTTACTTCCCGAACGCTTTTGTTATGAAGTTGAAGTGTTTTGGCTGAAGTTGTTAACGCAAACGCTTTGCCTTTGCCATAATTGTAATCTTTGTTGCTGTCGAGATCGATTCCTTTGTTATACACGTAAAGATTGTTTCCCCAACCACCGGAATATACAGCATTCACATCCAGTTTGGCTTTAGGATTAACAGCGGTCGCTTTACCAGTGTTGTAATTCACCTTATACATGACAACAGCATTGGTGGAATAGAAATCCTCGTACGGGTCTGTATTTACCATCAGTTGCAGTTCGTTTTTGGCTTGGTTCGTAAAATAACGTCCTTCCACTGCGCCTGCGGCAATCCGCTGCACAGCTCCAGAACCGTTGGACGTTTTGGACACGATCCACGTGTTTCCATTAACCAACGCATTATAGTAGGCACGCCCTTTGGTTACCAGGAGGAATGGGAAGTCGGTATCAGCCTTGTCAGCAATTTTGGTGACAGCTGAAGCATTACTATTGCCATTCGCGCGATAAATGGTACCTGTAGCATCCAGATAATAGATGAATCCGTTATCCGTATAATAGCTGAGTACATCTGTAGCAAATGTCTCTGCCGCATCGCTGGACCCGTCATTTGAAACCCGAAGCAATGTTGTGGAAGAAGCAGTCTGCGTGTAGTAGAGATAAGAGCCTGCCGCGTGCAAGTCCACCCCTTGGAAATCAATTAATACTTCTGTTGTATTGCTGCCATCAGCGGATACTTTGTACAGGACGCCATCTGACTCATAATACACTGTGGATTGGCTGAGTGAAGCTGCCTGGGCTGCGGTTCCACCTCCCAATGTCACTGCTGCAATGAGTGTAAATAACAGCAATGTACAGATGGTGCGCTGTAAGTATGTATACCCTGTTTTCATTCGTTCATCGTCCCCTTCGTTCTTCTATATGTATGTCGTTAATTCCTTATGTTATATCGGTAAACTATGGAAGATATGTTAGATCTCAAACATGAAAAAAGAAGAGGATGAAATTCAATTTCATAGTCATTCAAACCTGAAATCAAATTGCGCATGATGCTGCCAATCCCGTCCCAAAGCCTTCTCCGCCTGACTTGATCGTGATAACATTACACTCAACCAGAGCAGAGGAGTGAGCGATCATGTTCATGAATGTGGCGATCATCGGATTTGGGAATGCAGTGGTGAATTATCATTTGCCTTATCTGGACAAAAAGGAAAATATCAAGGTGAAGACGATATACCGTCGCGAGGAAGATCGGGTTGGCGATACAGAGCGTGAATTACTTTATCCCGAGATTGCTTTTTCAACCAATTTTGAAGACATATTGCAGGATGATGAGATTGAGTTGATTGTTGTTGCTACCCATGTGGATAGCCATGTAGAATACGCCAAGCAGGCGTTGGAACATGGGAAACATGTGCTGGTCGAGAAACCTTTTGCCTCCACTTCTGTGGAAGCCAAAGCTGTCTTTGAACTAGCCAATCGTAAAAATCTCATCGCCATGGCAAATCAAAATCGCAGATTTGATGGTGATTTCCTGACATTAAAAAAGTGATTGAGAGCGGCAAACTGGGGAATATTGTTGAAATCCAGTCCCACTATGATTATTTTCACCCACAGTACACCAGAAGTGGATTTGGATTGTTGCATGGCTTGGCCGTGCATACCATCGATCAGTTAATCTCCATATATGGCGTAGCTGACCGAATTGATTATGATGTTCGGAGTTTGATCGCGCCTGGTGAATCCGATGATTACATCGATATTGATTTTCGATATGGAAGAATGAAGGCCACGATTAAGTGCAGTCTGCTTGTGAAGATCGAGCATCCAAAATTTATTGTCCATGGTGATCGAGGGAGCTTTGTTAAATATAGCAGTGGGCATCAAACGAAAAATGGAGATGGACGAACCCGGGTATCCATTCAAGCTGAACCGGAGGATAACTGGGGTACGATTAGTTATGTGGACGATGAGGGAACATCACATACGGAGAAAGTTCCTTCGGAAGCGACGGACTATGGCATTTTATATGATCAACTGCTTCAAGCCATTCGACATAACGGTGATAAACCGGTCAAGGATGAAGAGGTTTTATATGTATTGGATATTTTACATGACGGAATCGAAGTGGCGAAGAGAGCCAACTGACAAACAACCAACGACAGGAGCGAAACGATATGCTGAATATAGCAACGATTGGTACAGGGTCCATTGTGGATGCCATTTTATCTGCGATCAATGAACTGGAAGATGTCACTTGTACAGCGATGTACTCCCGGAAGAGAGAGACAGCACAGGAGCTTGCGGGGAAGTATGAGGTCGATACCATCTATACGGACCTGGAATCCCTATTTTCAGATACAAATGTAGATCTCGTATATATTGCTTCACCAAACAGCATGCACTACGAACAGGCCTATCAGGCACTTCAACATGGCAAACATGTCGTCTGCGAAAAACCGTTCACGTCCACGCTTCAGGAAGCAGAAACGCTGATTGCACTTGCAAAAGAAAAGAATCTGTTGCTGTTTGAAGCTATCTCCAACATTTATCTGCCCAATATTAAAGTTATACAGGAGCAGCTACCAAAGCTTGGTCCGATCAAACTCATCCAGTGTAACTACAGTCAATACTCGCGCAAATACAATGATCTGCTTGCAGGGGAAACGCCGAACGTATTTAATCCACAATTCTCTGGCGGAGCGCTGATGGATATCAATATTTATAATCTTCATCTGGTCATGAATCTGTTTGGGAGTCCAAATACCGTATCGTATACCGCGAATCAGCATGCAAACGGCATTGATACGTCAGGTGTAGTGGTTCTCCAATATCCGGAGTTTATTGCGGAATGTGTAGGTGCCAAAGACACAAACAGCATGAACTTTGTGCTCATTCAGGGAGAGAAAGGTTATCTTCAGGTTGTGGGAGGAGCAAACGGTTGCCGGGAGATCAAGCTTCAAATCGGGAATGAGCCTGCTGAGGGGTATAATGAGCAGACCAAATCCAATTGGCTGTACTATGAGTGGGAAGCGTTCAGGGACATCCATGCAAATGGGGATTACAAACGGTGTTACGAACTACTCGAACACAGCCAGTCTGTGATGAGTGTACTCATGAGTGCGCGCAAGAATGCAGGGATTGTATTTGCAGCGGACCAACTTTAATCGTTAATACGTATCGCTAATGCTCCCCATGTATAACATGTCGAAAATGTAGAGTACCGAGACCATCGAAGACATTTTGGATAGCCTTAATTGTTCATTGTATCCGTAAGCCAGCAGCGTTTCATCACAATGTCTGGACAGGGTTGAATGGTTGTTGCCCGTGACCGCGATGACTTTCATCTGTTTGTTGCTGAGCACTTTGGCGGCTTCAATCATGGATTGGTTCTCACCTGTGTGCGATATAACAAAAGACAGCGTCAGGCTATTGGGATTCATCGTGTTCAAATAATGCATATTCGGACTATTGTGAGCAATGGCAGATATACCGAGTTCATTCCACTTGGCACAAGCCTGTTGAGCCAGATAATAATTCATATCACTGCCATAGATATCGATACGTACGGATTCTTTGACCCAGCTAGCGATTCGTAGCAAAACAGGAGCGCTTAACATCCGGCGGGTATCCTCCAGCGCCTGCTGGTACAGGTAAGGAACCGAGTCGATGGCAGCCAGCACGTTCCCTTGTTCTGCAATTGCATGATCCTGCGTTTGCATCATGGAAGGCATCTGTTGATATTCAAGAGCAAGCTTGAGCTGAAAGTCTGGGTACCCCTTGGTACCCAGCTTTTTGCATAGACGAACAATGGTGGATGAGCTTGTATAGGTCTGCTGAGCCAGTTCATGGGCTGTAGAATCAAATACAACTTCGGGATTGTTCAGGATATAGTCCACAATATACTTCTCCTGTGCCGTTAATTGTGAAGCATATTTTAATTTTTGAAGTAGTTTGGATTCCATACAGTTGTTCCATTCCTCTCTAGAATCATCCGATAGCATATATCTCCACATCATAACCCGCGTATATTTATTTCTCAATCTGTATAGCGGAGCGACGGTGTGATCTGTTGAATTTCCTCGTTACACGCACATCATTCAGATCTGACTTTCCGCCAGTTGCTGACGACCATTCCACGCCGTGACCAGACGAAGAAGAATCAAACTTATGAGCAGGAGCACTGCTCCAATCATGAGTAACATCCAAGGACCAATGAGCAGCATGCCACTGGCTTGACCAGCAACTAAGGCGATGAGGGGAAGGACAATTAATCCGCCGAGCTGATAGGCTTCCTGGAACCCACGGACCTTGGCCGAGATCAGGACGTTCAATAAAATGACCATAAGACTGCAAGCGGGAACAACCCACACCACAAGTATTATCCAGTTCAGATTGGGAAACATCAACGTTCCAAACATGGGGTACATCAGAATATTAGCAATGATTCCGTAGATCAGGAAAGTAACCCAGGATAATAGAAGGGAAGGGATCAGGGCCGCTAGCACTTTGCCTTTAAAAAGAGTGTTCATACTGATCGGTGTGAACAACAATCCTTCCAGCGTCTTACGTTCCTTCTCACCAGCGAAACTATTGGCCGTCAGAATACTGGAGGCCATCACCGGAATGATGAGAAACAAGGGAGCGAACATATACATGGCCAAGTAATAGACAATACGATGATTATCTGTAGGCATGGAAGCAAGCTGAGGAATCTGTCCACCATGGGTTAACGCTTCCAATGATTCGAGTAGAAAGCTGATGTTGCCCAGAGAACGAAGTTCCATTCTGGAGGCCGCCCACAGGAGGGCAGAGGGCATAATGATTCCGATAATCAGTGGGACGATCAACATGGGCAACCAGAGCTGAACGCTGGCTGTGACGGACCGGATATCTTTACGTACCAGTGCACGTATGGCTTGGCGGTTATTCATGGTGGTGTGCCTCCCTTATGGCAAAATAGATACTTTCCAGATTACTGCCCGTGATGCGGGCCTGATAGACTTGACCATGCTCCGTTAATTGCCTTAGGAGTAATGGAATGTCTTCACGCGATGTAAGCTGAAATACTGCTTGATGTGCGGAGATTATTTCAGGCGTGAAGTTGGTTGCCGTGTGCCATCCATTGGGCATGTCGGCTTCTACTTCGAGCGTCGGCGTGGACAGGTACCGGCTAACAATCTCCTGCTCTGTGCCTTCCTCCACGATGTGCCCTTTTCCATGAAAATATAATGATCACAGACGGCTGACAGCTGGGACAGCACATGGGATGAGACCAGAATCGTCATCTTTTCTTCCTTATTTAACTGACGGATAATGCGCAGCACCATCTGAATTCCATCCGGATCAAGGCCATTGGTGGGCTCATCCAGAAACAGGATGGAAGGACGGTGCAGGAGTACTCGTGCAAGCCCCAGGCGTTTCTTCATGCCTGTGCTATAGGTTCCGACTTTTCGATGCTGATAATCCTGCAACTCGAACAGAGTTACAAGCTCGTCGATTCGTTTCTTGGCATGCTTCAGGCCAAAAACATCTGCGAAGAAAGTCAGATTGTCACGCCCGCTCATATTTTCATATAATCCACTTTGCTCGGTAAGGGTGCCACACATGGCCAGTACTTTCTCCGCTTCACGAGCGGCGTCCAATCCGTTAATGGTCACCTGTCCACCGGAAGCGCCCAAGACCCCATTCATGATACGGATTAGTGTGGTTTTGCCCGAACCGTTGGGTCCAATCAACCCGGTGACAGTACCTTGTTTAACTGTGAAACTGACATCATGCAGTGCTTGATGCACCTTGAATTGCTTGGATATGTTGCGTACTTCGATCATGTATATTCACCGTCCGATCTGAGTTTGGAGATTATACGTGCGGTAGGCTGATATCGTTCAAATGGACGACAAAAAAGATATTTTCCTCCTTCAATAGTCCCGAATGTAGGATGCATATTTACCCTGAAGTCTGTCTGAAATCGGGTCTCAGGTTTGTTTTTTCTCTGCCGTGTAACATGTATCCTTATTTTAGGGTAGAACATCCGTTTCATTGCCATTCATAATGTGGTAATGAAAGATAAGGCCATACGTCTCATGAATGCCTGTAATATTCATCTAACGCCGGTCTTGGTTATCCAGGGGCGGCTTGACGTGATGTTTAGGCGTGCCTGTCACGGGAACGTCTGTTTTTAACGATTACATAATGAATTCGTCTAACACATCCATATGAATACATCGTATGGGTACATATTGTGTTTGGACTTAGAGGAAGGTGAGTGAGTCATGACAGCATCCAATGAATATCGTTTTCAAGTGAACCTGAGCGGGATGATCCAGATTTTATCCAACCATCTATATAGCAGTCCGAAAGTGTTCTTGCGAGAACTGATGCAGAATGCGACGGATGCGATTACTGCACGAACGGAGGCCGAGCCAGGGTATCAGGGCAAAGTTCGTGTGGAACTGACAGGAACAGGTGAACAATTGACCATGATGGTGGAGGACAACGGCATCGGCTTGACTGAAGCTGATATCCATGAATTCCTGGCGATGATTGGACAATCCTCGAAGAGGGCAGCAAGCGCTGCTGGATGGAGAGACTTCGTTTATCGGACGTTTCGGGATTGGGTTGTTATCCTGTTTCATGGTGAGTCACGAAATCGTCATGTTGACGCAATCGGCCAAGGGTGGCCCTTCGATGGAGTGGCGGGGCAAGCCGGATGGTACCTATACGATTCGACAGTTGGACACACAGCTGTCCCCGGGGACCAAAGTATATCTGCGTTGCATACCGGACGCGGCGCACTATTTTGAACCAGAGTATGTGAAAGAAGCTCTGTTCTATTACGGAGCGTTATTGCCGTATCCAGTCACGCTGGATCATGACGGCGCCCAACATGTAGTGAATAGCGAGACACCGATCTGGCTGATGGACCCTGCACTCGCACGTTCACGCAGATCAGAGGTATTGGCATTTGGTGAACGTCTGCTTGGCGAGCAGTTCCAGGACTTCATTCCGTTGACGACAGTTTCAGGCCGTACCGGGGGTATTGCTTTTGTACTGCCACACGCGGTTAATCTGAATGCCAAGCGTTCTCACCGGGTTTACCTGAAGCGAATGCTGATTTCGGAGAAGGCTGAGAACATTTTGCCAGAGTGGGCGTTTTTTGTGAAATGCCTGATCTGGACAGATGAGCTTCAACCGACGGCATCACGTGAACATTTTTATGAAAATGAAAAGCTGGAGGAAGTTCGCTCCGAACTTGGAGACGCACTTCGCCAGGGACTGGCCGACATGGCTGAGAGCCAGACGGAACGGCTACAGAAACTGATTCGCCTGCACGCCTTGTCCATGAAGGCACTGGCTGTACAGGATCAGGCATTCTATGCCATGATTCATCGCTGGCTGCCATTTGAGAGCACTAGGGGTCACCGTGAACTGGGTGAGCTAATCGATGAAGGAGAGAAGTTGTATTTCACGTCTTCTGTCGATGAGTACCGTCAGATTCACCATGTGGCATCCGCACAATCGATGCTGGTGATTAACGGTGGGTACATCTATGACGGCGAGTTGATGGCGACATTGCCGATGGCTGTGCATAATGTACAGACGGAGCGTCTACAACCGGACCAGGTTTCGATGAGTTTCACCGACGTACCTCCTGCTGAACGTAATCAATATTATGATGCATTGCGACTCGCTGATTCTGCCTTGCAGCGCTTCCGTTGTCGGGCTGAGGTGAAAGGTTTCAAGCCATCGGATCTGCCGGTGTTGTTCACGCTGTCTCAGGAATCCTCAACACTTCGTGCACTTGAAAAAGCAAGCGAGGAGAGCACGGAATTGTTCTCGTCTGTTCTGGGTTCATTGTCTTCTGGCATGAGTTCAGCAGGATATTCAACCTTGTATCTGAACGTGAGTAATCCGATCATTCAGCGGGTACTGACATCACCGGATGATCAGATGACGCCGATTGCCATCGAAATGTTATACGTCAATGCACTGATGATGGGGCATTATGCCATGAGCAAACAGGAGCTTGAAGTGTTAAATCAGGGCATTGTTCGTTTTATAGATTGGGGTTTGCGTGCAAATACAGATCGTAAGGGAGATGCCTGATGAAGACAGAGATGGACTTTGAAGAATTGATGGACGAGGCCTATGGTTTGCCCAATGGTCCGGCGAAGCTTGGTATGCTGGAGGAAGCAGCGCGGGTGGCCGATGTCAATGGTATGGTTATGGAAGCGTACGAAGCACGCTCAGAGATTGTGGATGTAGCCACCTTCTGTGGATATCCGATGAAAGCTTTGATTGCTTTTTCCTGGCAGCTGGGCAAGTTCGACCAACAGCCCGAAGAATATGATGAAGAAACATTAATGTGGTCGTACAAATGGATATTGGGCAAGATGCCCGACTTCCCGGAAATATCACGTGAGAAGATCATGGAGTTGTTGGAGGATTTCGGACGGCGTTTCAAGTCGTACGGTTACAGCGAACGCTCCTACTGGTATTATCGATTCCGGATCTTTATGGATTTTGGGGAGCTGGAGGAAGCGGGACGCAGTTATGATCGATTCAGAACGATGGATCGTGACTTTATGAGTGACTGCGAAGCCTGTGAGCAGGATGAGATTATGCGATATTTCCTGTTAAAAGGAGACGATGAGAAGGTGTTGGAGGCGGCACAGCCTATCCTGAAAGGGCGTATGAGCTGTGCGGAGATTCCGCATCTGACTTTGTCTGAAATTTTGATGCCGTTATATCGGTTGGGACGGACTGCCGAAGCAGATAAACATCAGACCAAGGGATATCGCCTGATCAAAGGCCAGAACGATTTTGTGCAGAGTTTTGCGGAACAGATGGATTATCTCACACGTACGAACCCTGCAAAAGGCATTGATGTGCTGGAGGAAACACTGGTGTTCGCTGCTGATCATGAAGATCCTTACGCCAAAATGTTGTTTTATGCAAGAGCAGCATCGTTGCTTCGCCGCTGGGCGGAAGAATCTCCAGAATACCGATTGCGCCTGCCAGCGTCCTTCCCGTATGAAGGCGACCCGGGCGACCTGCTCAAGCTGGCCGATTACTTTGCGGAGCATGCTCAGACCGCTGCAGCCAAGTTTGATCAGCGCAACGGGAATCGTCATGTATCTTCGTTGATTGAATAGAAACGGATATAACTCAATAACAGATCGCTATAATAAGTTATGAAAAGTAACGAAACAGGCTTGTTCGAGAAGGATCTTACCCTTCTGAACAAGCCTGTTTTTTTGCTTCATAAGCATGATAAATCTAAACGGTATGAAGATATTTTATTTTTATTGTGCTGAAGTCGCAGAAGGGACCGGCGCTGGTGATGGAATCGGTGCAGTTTCAGATGTCTCCTCTGCAGCTTCGGCTTCTTCAGCAGGTTCTGCTTGCGGCTGCTGAGCAGCCATCAGTTCAGCGACGATTTGATCTGTTGGTTGGGTAAGCAGCGCATACATAATCGCAGCCTCTTCCTGACGAATCAGAGGTTTGCGGGAAAGTAAATCAATGGATCCATCTTCCAGCACTTTTACCTCAGGTCCATGGATACCAAGCTTCGCCATCATCTGAACGGCTGGTACAGCCCATGGGTCCGTGTGTCCCGCAAGTTTGACATCCGTGAACAGTTCACTAGGATATTGCAGTTGCAGAATTCTCCACATCATGACCATGGCTTCCTGTCGGATAATTACTTGATCCGGCTTAAACTGCTGTTCGTCCTTGCCAGTAATCATACCCATTTCATATCCAAGTTGAATATATCCGGCTGCTTCATGGTCTGCCCAGTCGGTGCCTGCAGGAGGTGTTGTTTTGCTGGGCTTCAATCCACTCAGTTTAAGCGTGTTCTCAATAAATTCAGCTCGTGTCACAGCTGATTTCGGTTGGAAAGACTTGTTAGCATCATTCTCATAATATCCAAGAGATTGTATGGCATAGATTGCTTCAGCATAAGGACTGTTCTCACGAACATCCCGGAAGCCCATAGGCTTTTGTCCTTTTTCTCATAACCCATAGGGTTGAGGTAAGGTTCCTTCATGTATGTGGTGCCATCTGTATATTCTTTGAATGCTGTGAATTGACCGGTCAATTCATCTTTGAAGAGATTATCTTCCACTTGAATCAGGTTGCGTTGACCGAGAAAAACGTCCGAAATGCTCAGTTGTCCAGGCTCTGTACCAGCATTTTTCAAAGAGCTGACGATCGTGCTAATTCGTAGATCCGCGTACAATCCGGTGAAGCGTTGCAGCTCAGCTGCAGATTGCGGCGTGTATTCCTTGAACTGTACAGGCTCTGCATATTGCGGGAAGAAACTTTGAATGAATGCCGGGTAGAACAGATTACGAAGTGCTCCATTTTGATTATACGTCAGGAAAACGCCTGTATTTTGCTCGGGAATAAGGAAGAGATAAGAGCTGAATCCGGTCAGGTCGCCTCCTTTTGTAATGATACTTGGATTACTTCCTGCTCCGGGAAGCTGAAATGCAGCTTCGAATCCATACGTGGTGTTTGGTAACAGTGGATGAATGGAAGACCGGTACTGTTCCATGCTTTTCACCGTGGATTCCTTGAAAATTCGCTTATTGTCCTTCACACCATCATTCAGGAACGCAATCATGAACTTCCCGATGTCCTCAGCGGTAGACAACATGCCACCTTGAGGCATTGGTGTTGGAGAGATGGTGTACAGATCAAGCGGATTGTGTGCCGCATCATAGCCTGTAGCTAGCTGCTTTTGGAACTTTTTGTCCAGCATGAAACTGCTGTTACCCATTCCTAGCGGTTTGAAGATATGTTGTTGCATGTAGGATTCAAAAGGCTCGCCGCTTACATTTTCAACAATCATGCCAAGTAGCAAAAACGAGAAGTTATCGTACATGTAGGCGCTACCAGGCTCCCGAACGACAGGAGGCATATGTTGCTGTGCGTAATCCTCCATCGCTATGTACTTGTCAAAATCAGTATGGATGTCTTCCTGCTGCGGATCACGGATCTCGAATCCGGTCGTATGGGTGAGCAGGTTCTCCACAGTTACAGGTTTGTCAAAAGGATTATCAAATTCGAGCCCTTTCACATAGGTCTGAAAATCAGCTTGCAGATCAACCTTGCCTTGCTCGACCAGCTGCATAACAGCTGCTGACGTGAACGTTTTGGAGACAGAGGCTATACGGAAGGCCGTATTTTTCGGATCGATCGCTGTTTTACTCTCCACATCGGAGAAGCCATATCCTTTTTCCGCCAGTACTTTGCCATCTTTCACAATAACCACGGAGGCTCCCACATAATGGGGCTTTGCCTCAGGGGAATCGAAGAATGAATCCAGAAATGCTGTAGCCGATTCAGTTGTCAGCGCTTTCGTCTTTCCTTGTTCAGCAACTACTGGAGTCGCGGTCTCCGCCTGAACTGCGGGTACCCACAGACTGAGAGACAGAACCACAGCCATAAAAGCGCCTGTTAGGGAGGTGAACCTGAAACGGGTCTTTCGTTTGGATAAATGCATGCAAACACTCCTTTATGAAAATATTTACAAAATAGTTACTTACCCATGTATTACTGATTACTCGCACGATAGGTTTCACGATAATAGATTCCAATGTTGGCAATCCAGATCACAGAGAGCATTACAATTGGGAATGGAGCAAAGGTAAAGAGCATCGAATATAGAACCATAGAGACCATTCCGACACCAAGAAGTACATTCATCATCTGAAAAGAACGATAGGCTGCGCGATACACAAGCCATTTCTCGCCTTCATCCAGCTTCTCAAAATGATCCTTCTTCATATTGCGCGAGTTCAGATCCAGAGTGCGTTCAGGATAATAACGGTTGTATCGCTTCACAGTCAGAGTTTGCACGACCACAACGATGATAATGGAGATACACGAAGCAACGAGATTCAAGAGGTTAAACAGTTCTGGAGAATTCGGCATGGTTCGGTTGGATGCATATAAGGACAAGGCGAGTGCTGCCCAGGTAAACGTAAGAATAACGCTGAATCCGCTGAGGATCATCGCTTTCCCAAGGGAGCGCTCTGCGGGAGAGATGAGTGAATCGGAATCTCCATAAGCATCATCTTCCATGGGAGGGACAGATGGCGTGCGGGAGAGACTGAAGATGTTCCACACCGTCATAACTACCACAAGAGCCGCCAGTATTGCGAATAAAAGATCATAGTCATAATACACGGACAGCGTCCAGTTCAAGTCAGAAGGGAGTTTACTGACTCCGCTAGCTCCCAGAAAACCAACTACAGCGCCACCTGCTGCATACAAGGGAAGACGCAACCGCTTTTTGATGGACGAGGATGATGAATTTTTCATTTTAATCTCCACCTTTCAGTTCAAAGATTTTTTCGACAGGTTCACCAAATACATGTGCTATTTTTAGTGCCAGAACGACCGACGGAGAGTAATCTCCACGCTCAATTAGGGCAATGGTTTGACGGGATGCACCAATGAGTTTGGCCAGTTCCGCTTGGGATAGCCGGTCTCTGGCTCGTAACTCCCGAACGTGATTGTGTAATTCTTCCACTTGCTCACCTCCATGAACCTAATGTACATGATATATGACTAAATGTAAACTATAATATACAAAATGTTAATAATAATTTACCTGTATGCGATGAGGTTGGTCATGAAAAAGAGAGCCTGCTGGGCTCCCTAGGATGATTATTTTGTTGTCCGAAAAGTTGCCAGAAAAGTGAAATCAAGATGCATCTGCACACGGCAGATGTTGATTCTGTTCCTCTGCCTTCCGAAGTAACATTCGGAAAAAGATGAGCGCTCCAAGCCCCATCAGGATATACAGACCAGCCATCGCATAGGAGGGCAGAAAGGCTCCAATAGTTAACCCAATACTGCCGAGGAGGGCAGCAACGTTATAACTCAACCCGTCAGCAGCCATATAGGCAGCACGTTCCGAATCTGGAATCATACCCGCGAGCATGACCAGACGAACAGGGGCGTACATCAATTCTCCAATGGTCAGCAATATAGCGGAGAAGATAAGTAACCAGGCCCAGTTGCTGAAAGCAAGTACGGTGAAACCTGCGGTATAGAGGAGCATACCGACAGTCATGATAGATCGGGACTGGAAGCGACCTATCCATTTGGAGAATGGAATGGCAACCAAGGCGACCAGTACGGTGTTGATGACCATGATTAGGCTGAACATATGCAAACCTGAGATATCTGAGCCGAACAGTTGAGCGGTGAATTCTTTTTTAGACGAACAGCGATGTATTTATCCAACTGAAATTCCAGGGAGATTGCAAGTACAGTAGCCGTGAAAAATATCATGAAACGTTTGTCCTGAAAGACCGACCAGTACGTTTTCAGTATGTTCCTCTGGATGGGAGCATCGCTATAACCTAATGCACGTTTATCCATTGTTTCACGAATCATAAAGATCAAAATAAACAGGGTAGCTAGGCTTTCAAGGCATACCAGACTGAACAATAGGAAACGAAATGATTCGAAAAATAGTCCGCCCATCAGTGCGCCAAAGGTTACAGCAACGTTTGTTGTCCAATATTGCAATCCATATACATAATGACGTTCATGTTCACTGCTCACGTCGACAATCATGGCATTAGCAATCGGCACGGTGATCCCTGAACTGAGACTACTGAGCAGAAACATGAGACAAGTGACAATGATCGAATCCATCCAGGGCGAATTGGCGATGGCCAAGCCGAGTAGAGCCATGACCTGGAGACTTTGTGCGATCACCATCAATTTCTTCCGTCCAATCCGGTCAGACCAATATCCTGCCCACAATCCCACAATCATGGACGCCACAATATTGACAGTCAGCAATAACCCTGCCAAACCTGCGCCAATCTGAATACTCAGATAGATCGCCATGAATGGAATGATGGACTTTTGGGTCAGATCCGTGAAAAAATCAGTAATGATACGTATCCTGATGTTAGGGTGCAGATCGGCGTATTTCATAAATCGTTTTTCTTCCTTCCCACTGGTCATGTTGATGTTACTGAGTATAATGGAGGAAAACCTGAAGAAAAACTGTAGAAGCAACCAGGAAGATTTCGTATTTTAGCAGAATGAGGAAGGAAATTAAAAGATAGAAATTTAGAATGAGAAGAAAGTAGGGCATATATGGACGTATCAGAACATTACATTCAGCTGCGGTTAAACTTTCCACATGTGCATGATGAACAAGAAGTACATACAACAGTAGGTGAACTCGCCGATTTTTTATGTTGTACTATGCGCAACATGAACCTCATTATGAACAAATTCAAGGAGAACGGATGGGTCAGATGGAACCCTCAGCGTGGCAGAGGCAAAAAATCGATGCTGGTATTTTACGTCCCGTTGCTTGAAGTGGCGCGTGAACGGTTCGACTATCTACTGAATAGCAACAGGATGGAGGATGCCTATGAATTCGCCGCCACCTTGCCAATACCAATGCGAGAACATCTGATGCTGCAAATGCAGACGCAATTCGGTCTGCGTTCGAATGAAGGGGACAGAGGGCGAGTGGATACATTGCGAATTCCGCAGAATACACCTTTTAAGACTCTCGACCCAACGCAGACGGGGATGTGGGGAGAAGTATTCATTATTGCAGAGGTCTTTGATCGTTTGGTTCGTTATAATGCTGAACGCGAAGTCTGTGAGCCGAGCCTGGCTATGGCATGGGAGAGTCATGCCGATGGAAGGGAATGGACCTTTTATCTGCACAAAGGCATACCTTTTCACCATGGAAGGATACTGGATGCCGAGGACGTCAAGTTTACCTTTGATCGCATTATCTCTGACAAGAGTAACCCGTGCAGGCCTCTGTTTAGTTCCATTGAGAGCATAGAAGCGTATGACCAGTTGACTGTACGTTTTGTGTTGAATAAGCCCAACTTCATGTTCCCGGATCTAATGAGCAGTATGTGTGCATCTATCCTGCCTAGAGACGTGGAGATGAACCCGCTTCATCCAATTGGCACAGGACCTTATCGGTTGACTCGTCATGATTCGAAGCTGCTTGTGCTTGAGGTATTCCTTGCTTATTTCAAAGGGCGGGCTTATGTGGATCGCGTTGAAGTGTGGCAGCTCCCCCACTCGGGAAAAGCGGAGTCCATCATCAAACATGATTTATTTCCGGATGTACAACCTCGTGCTGTACAGCATGAGATGCAGGGCGGAGTGTATATGACGTTTAATATGCAGAAGGAAGGGCCACAGCATGATGTGAATTTTCGCCGGGCTGTTCAACAGCTATTGAACGCTTATGAGCTGACGGAAGCGCTCGGGAGCACAAACACACAGCCTGCTTATAGTTTGATTCGAGGACGAGTACAGAAGCAACATCTAACGGAGGGTGCGGATCAAGGGGAGCTATGGAAACAGCATTCGGAACAACCGGATGGTTCTGTCACACCTGAAACAGTACTTTCCGTTGTGACCTTACTGGCGAGGGCCTCAGCATTATTGCGTCGTAGCTCTTACCAAGGGCAAAGTTTAAGTCTGTGGGTGGAAGAAGGAGAGAAGATGGAGGCAGATATGGTCTGGTTTGCAGAGAGATGTAAACAGATTGGCCTACATATCAACATTATGCCGGGAGATCCGGTCCATGCAGTCTATCAAGATGGGTTCGGGGATTGTGATCTGATCTATACAGGAGAAGTCTTCAATGATCATGTCATACTGAGTCTCGTGATGATGTATACCTTCCAGAACACGTTATTCCTGATTGCGATGAATGATTACTGGAGACATGAACTGGAGCAGGAATGTGGACGAGTGGTCATGATCCAGGAACCTGCGGAGCGGTTGAGTAGATTGATTCGGCTAGAAGATCGACTGATTCAGGAGGCGTTGCTTCTGCCCACATACAGCTTCAAGGAAGAACACGCCCATCATGATTCGTTGCGAGATTATCGTCTTGCGGGGTATGGTCTGCCTGATCTGCGCAGATTGTGGGTGAAGAGAAGCCCTGGTGCCGAGGAAGAGGATACGAGTTACCCAGTGTATATTCCGTTGTGGTAGGACTAGCTACCACAACGGAAATGAAGCAAGTGTTCTCTATATAAATTGAATTAAACATTTATACAAAACGGAGAGGACAGAAATAACCTGAAGAAGCAGAGCGTTCGCCTTTATCCCCGGATTTTCCCTTTATGAAAAGAAATCAAAGAAATCTGGGGATAACAGCGATCAGAAGGTTGTTCTGTCATCGGAGTGACCAGTGTAAACATTCATTAGTTTAATTTATATAGGTTCTGATTATTTACGAAACCCTAATGAATTCAATAGGCTTTGTCCCCGGTTCAAGCAACAAAGGAATGGAGATGGATTGTGCAACTTCTGATGATTCATTCAGGGTGAACGTATATGTGATCTTCAGACCGAATAACACAAATTCGACGGAGAACGTATCTTTTCCGGTGTATTCCATGGGCATTTCAATGGCGTTAAAGGTTGCCTGCAACCCGTCCGTTGTCTCCTGAATAGACATCTCGCCATAACCAGGATGCGTGTAAATACCCGCATAAGCGGTGTAAGGACGATCACAAGGTGTAATGTGAGGTTCTTCAATTTTTTCCTCAACGGCAGTGTCTGGTTGAATAGGTACTTCCAAAGGATTCTCCGGATTAGCCTCCGTGTCTGCTGATTCTTTCCCCATTAATTTTCTTAATTTGGAACTCCAATTGACAGGCTCCAATCCAAGCAGTTGGTCCATGATATGAAAAGCAACCGTATACGGAATTATACTTCCGTGGGTATTGCTCAGAACCACGATTCCAATCTGTTCCTCTGGCAAAAAGGCAACTTGCGATGCAAAGCCATCAATAGCCCCACCATGATGAATCATGGCATGTCCACGATAAGGCTCAATCATCCAACCCAGACCATATGTACTCACAGGCAGTTCTTGGCTTATGAACGGCGAATCACTGGGCATCTGAGGACTATGCATAATCTTCATCTGTTCCTTCGATATCAATGACGTTCCTTCCCATTGACCTTGATGCAATTGGAATTGAAGCCATGCAATCATATCGACTAGATTGCTGTTAATGGAACCAGCAGGTCCTATGGCATCAATGGCTCGAAAAGGTATTCTCGTATTCTGACCATCCTTCTCCATATAAGGGTAAGCATAGTCAGGCTGAAGTTGCATTTTTTCAACAGAGAACAGACTTGAGTTCATACCCAGCGGATTAAATAGGGTCTTCTGAACCATCTGCTCCCACGAAGTTTCATTGAGCTGTCCAACCAGATAACCTGCCGTCATGTACATTAGGTTCTGATACTGCCATTTGTTTCGGAAATCCTGATTCGGCTCCAGATACTGTAATGTACGA
Organism: Paenibacillus sp. OVF10; assembly: GCA_022836915.1. GTDB lineage: Bacteria > Bacillota > Bacilli > Paenibacillales > Paenibacillaceae > Paenibacillus. The sequence continues at coordinate 2,224,135 of CP094668.1, forward strand.
ACAAGTTCTTCTCTTGTACGTGGGGAGTTGTACCATACCAACTCATGCCTTGGAAGACCCGAACGATGACACAGCATGTCGCGAATAGTTATACGTTCTGTTGCGATCGGATCGAACATCTGAAAATCTTTCATATAAGACTTCACAGGGGTATCCCAGTCGAGTATCCCCTGATCCACAAGCAGAGCAGCGGTTGCTGCGGTAAAGGCTTTGGTACTTGAACCGATGGCAAACAACGTATTAGGGGTAACTTCAAGTTTGGACTCCAGGTCACGATAACCGTAGCCTTTTTGCCAGACGACTTCATCCTTATGGATCACAGCCACCGCTGTGCCGACACCATTCCATAATTGAAGCTGCTCGTCGATGAATTCATCCAGTCCTTCCAGTGATGTGCGAAGCTTTGTTTTCGTCATACCTTTTCCTCCCAATATTCAACAAAACGAATAATATCCTACAATTTACTATGCCTTTTCTGGATAAAGTTAACATCCTCCCCGAGACTGATTTTGCGTAGCAATGCCGTATTAACGGACTTCACCGATTGCTTGTCAAACTAGTCCGCATATATCGAACAAGTCCCTCATAACATGTACTAATCAAGTAGGGGTTCTGCTGCAAGCACAATCCTGAAGTGAAAACATGTGCTAAAGGGGATGATGTCATGCGCCGAATATCATGGATGCTTGCCATGGTATTGGTCTTATCGGCCTTACTTGCCGCCTGCGGGAAGAAGGATGCGGCAGCTGTGGTCAAAGATCTGAACGAAGTCGTAGGAGAGATGGAAAGTTACCAGGGGCAGGCGTGATGACGCTGCATACCGGAGATACGCCGCAGCAGTACAAGGTCGAGGTATGGCATCAGAAGCCTTCCTATTATCGTATTGCGTTAACGAATGCCAAAAAGGATGTAACACAGATTGTACTGCGTAACGATGAAGGTGTATTTGTTTTGACGCCGAGCCAGAACAAAAGCTTCCGTTTTCAGAGCAATTGGCCAGATAACCAAGGACAGGTATATCTCTATGAAACATTGATTCGGAGCATTACGGGAGATACAACCCGTCAGTTTGCGGATGAGAAGGAGAGCTATGTTTTTGATGTAGCTGCCAATTATAATACACATGCACTCGTCAGACAGAAGATCTGGCTGAACAAAAGCGATTATGCACCTAAACAGGTGGAAGTATCCGACTCCAATGCCAATGTTGTGGTCGATGTGAAATTTGACTCCTTCAAATTTGGGACTGAATTTGAGAAAGATGCCTTTGACATGCAGCGTAACATGTCAGCAGCTACAGAAGAAGGTGGCAAAACAGGAACGGACTCCGGTGTGACTCCCGTGGAGCAAACCGGTAATGAGGGTGGTAAAGAACCTGCCAATCCTCAGACTGCGCCTGAACCTGACGGGGCTGTCACTGATGGACAGACAGGTGTAGGTGGTGACACAGAGCAGCAAGGTACAGAAGGTGCTGCAACAGGTCAGGAAGGCGAAGAGCCAACCCTTGCAGAACCGGAAGGCTCAGACAGTTTCGGCGTAATTCAGCCGACCTATGCGCCGGAAGGCGTGCAGCTCAAGGATGATCAGATTCTGGAAGAGGCGGGAGACTATTCGGTTATGCTTCGTTATGAAGGAATATATAATTACACCATATTCGAAGCCAGACCTCAGGATCGAGCTGTGTCGCTTGCTCCATCCAGTGTAGTGGATCTTGGATTCACACTGGGGATGATCAGCGGAGATGCATTGAAGACACTGACATGGATGACAGATGGTATAGAATATCGGATCACCAGTGCAGACCTGCCTCAGAACGAAATGGTACGCATTGCAACTTCGATGCAGGAAGAGTCAGGCAAATGATTTTTGAACAAATGAACGAATAGTAGCATAAACATAAGGAATGCTAAGAAGCATCGGAGACCCGTTCTCCGGTGCTTTGCTTTGATGTAAGACAGGTATTCATCTGGCGCCGTTTTTCTTACTCGATACACCCAATAATGCAAAATGCGCTTCTACGCAGAGGGAACCGGGTAAATAATCGATATAAGCAGATTTTGCTGGGGTGGAAAAGTGGAATTTAGCCCTGCCAATCTCGCTTATTGGTCTTCTTCTGTGATCGCATTTGTTCCTCAAACGGCGCACCTTACATCTGTTTTTGAATGCGAAACTTCGGTTCATTTGACAGTCACATGCTGGAGCATTACGATGGAGTCTGACGTGAGCCGGATTAAGATGATTAGAGAAGGTGACTTAACGTGCAAGGACAATATCGGCCGACCCAAGCGGACATCAATTTGGATCATTTGTGTACTAACGTAGAAGCTTTCCGCGAGGCATTGCCTCAGGGCATGAAATTCCTCGCCTGTGTGAAGGCCAATGCCTATGGACATGGAGCGGTGGAGACGGCTAGAGAACTGGAACGAGTGGGTGTGGATTACTTAAGTGTGGCTTTTCTTGACGAAGCTCTGGAACTGCGACAACATGGGATTACGATTCCAATTCTGGTACTGGGTTATACGCCGCCTGAAGGGATCGCTGTTGCATGGCAACATGATGTGACCGTCACACTGTTCAGCAGGGAAGTGCTTGACGCCATTCGACATCTGGATGCGAGCACATTCGCTAACAAACTGAAGGTTCATATTAAAATCGACAGCGGCATGGGCCGATTAGGTCTGTTGCCTGGCGATGAGGCATTGGCTTTCATTCAGGAAGTAGCTTCGCTCAATCAGGTGATGCTGGAAGGCATGTTTACCCATTTTGCCAGAGCAGATGAAGAAGACAAAACCTATACACTGGAGCAGTATAGACGGTTCCAAAGCGTGGTTCATGCGCTCAGGGATCAGGGATGTTCCATCCCGATTATACATACGGCGAACAGCGCCGCTGCCATTGATACACCGGAATTGTCCTATGACATGGTACGTGTGGGAATAAGCCTGTACGGACTGTATCCTTCGGCTGAGGTGAATCATCAGGTGGTGAAGCTGTCCCCGGTATTGACGCTGAAGACAAAAGCGGTTCTGGTCAAAACACTGCCACCCCATTGGGGGATCAGTTACGGAACCCGTTATTTTACGCAAGGGTACGAACGAATAGCGACCCTGCCGCTCGGATATGCAGACGGATTCTCCAGAATGCTGACAGGTAAAGCACAAGTGCTTGTACGCGGCCGCCGCGTCCCTGTCGTCGGTACGATCTGCATGGATCAGTGTATGGTGTCGTTACAATCTTTCGCGGAAGAGGCGGAAGAAATTCAAGTCGGCGAAGAGGTTGTCCTCATCGGTCATCAGTCTGGTGGCGTAATAACCGCAGACGAGGTGGCATCCCAGCTCGGTACGATTGCTTATGAAGTGATCTGCATGATGGCGCACCGCATTCCGCGGGTATATACCCGCGGGGAGCAGTAGTCGCCAAAATTAATCCACTTTTGACATCCTGACAGGTAAACTGGACGTCATTCCCAATAAACTTTTTTCAGAACAGAAGGAAAACTGTCGGAGCATCTCGAATTATGTATGACGGTAAGGATTTAATTCCTGAATTGAGATGTTTGGTCTGTACGAATATTGTTCCCCGTGTTTATAATGGAGTACAGCATACTTGATATACTCGGGGCATATATATTCCTTTGTATAAAAGTTCTGGAAAAACGTAATACTGGTTCACAATGGCGAAAGGTTTGTGGGGGTGGAAGAAAGGTGGCCAACTTGCAGAACACCAAGCGGATCATGATCAGTTTACCTGATTATCTTTTGCAGGAAGTGGATGGCATCGTAGCGCTGGAGAATTCCAACCGCAGCGAATTGATTAGGCAGGCTATGAAGCTGTATTTAACGGAGCGTAAGAAACGTTACATCCGTGAAACGATGCAGCGAGGGTACATGGAGATGGCAAAAATTAATCTGACCATGGCATCCGAAGCCTTTCATGCGGAGGAAGATGCGGACAGCACTCTGGACCGCTTAGTTAGCGGGGTGTAGACATTGATCGTAAAACGTGGTGACGTTTTTTGCGGATCTTTCTCCCGTTGTCGGTTCCGAGCAAGGTGGAGTCAGGCCGGTTCTGGTGATCCAGAATGATATCGGCAACCGGTTCAGTCCAACTTGTATTGTGGCGGCTATCACCGCCCAAATCCAGAAGGCAAAGCTGCCAACGCATGTTGAAATTGATGCGGCGGCACACGGCTTTGACCGGGACTCGGTTATTTTGCTCGAACAAATACGGACGATTGATAAACAGAGGCTGACTGACAAGATTACCCATCTGGACGAGGAGACCATGAAACTGGTCAACGAAGCCTTACAGATCAGCCTTGGTTTAATCGATTTTTAAGGCAGCAACCAGCGTCTTGTACGCTGCCCTGCCGTCCGTTGGCAATGGATGTTCCTGTAAGGGAACACACTGAATTCAGACTGTAACCAAAAGAGCGTATGACATCCTTCGGGCTGTTATGCGCTCTTTTGATTAAAGCTTGATGAAAGCGTAGAACATTGGCGATCTTTTCGCTATAATGAAACCTGAGAAACCGTTTACCCGAAAGACCTATATATAGAGGTGGAGGAGACATATGAGCATTTACATCAATCAGGAGAAACTTCAATTTCATTTACAGACCCGTGAGGCCAGTTACGTATTTCAGGTACTGCCTTCAGGATATTTGGTGCATTTGTATTATGGCAAAAAATTACGTGACACCGATCTGAGCTGGTTGCATGTTCGTACAGAACGAGCATCTTTCAGTCCGAACCCGGTACCAGAGGATCGTACAATCTCGTTCGATACGTTGCCAGTAGAATTACCAGTGTATGGCACGAGTGATTTCCGTAATCCTGCAATCCAATTGGAACTTGAGAATGGCTCAACGGTTTCGGAGTTTACGTATACAGGCCATCGATTGGTCAAAGGAAAGACAGCGCTTACTGGATTGCCAGCAACATATGTTGAATCCGATGACGAAGCAGAGACACTGGTTATTGAGTTGGAAGACCGCGTCGCTGGTATCAAAATAGAGCTTTCTTATACAGCCTTTACGGCATTTAATGCGATTACACGCTCCATGCGTATCGTTAATGAGAGCGCTACCTCAGTGAATGTGGTGCGTGCGCTCAGTTCTTCTGTTGATTTCCCGCATGCGGATTATGAATTGTTGCAATTGTCAGGTGCATGGACACGGGAACGTGATATCGTTCGCAGACCGCTTGCGTCAGGCCTGCAAGGGATTGAGAGTCGTCGCGGTTCAAGTAGTCACCAACAGAACCCATTTATTGCGCTGATGACACCAGGTACGGACGAAGATCAGGGTGAAGTCTACGGATTCAGTCTCGTTTATAGTGGCAGCTTCACTGCACAGGCTGAAGTGGATCAGTTCCACACCACCCGTGTATCGCTCGGGATCAACCCGTTCGAGTTCAGCTGGAAGCTGGAGCCGCAGGAAGCGTTCCAGACACCTGAGACAGTTATGGTGTATTCGGCTGCAGGTTTGGACGGCATGTCACAGTCCTACCACGAATTGTATCGGGAGCGTCTGGCACGTGGCAAATTCCGCAATGCAGAGCGTCCGGTATTGGTCAATAACTGGGAAGCGACTTACTTTGGTTTCAATGCGGACAAGATTGAACAGATTGCCCGCGCTGGACAGAAGCTGGGTATTGAGCTGTTTGTCTTGGATGATGGTTGGTTTGGACACCGGGACAGTGACAACTCCTCGCTGGGCGACTGGATTGTAGATAAGAACAAATTGCCACAGGGACTGGATGATCTGGCTAACCGGGTAACAGGTCTGGACATGCAGTTCGGATTGTGGTTTGAGCCTGAGATGATCTCACCAGACAGTGAGCTGTACCGTGCGCACCCAGACTGGTGTCTGCATGTGCCTGATCGTCGCCGGACAGAAGGACGTCAACAATTGGTACTCGATTTCTCTCGTCAGGATGTACGTGATGAAATTGTGCGCATGTTAACAGACGTACTTGGTTCTGCACCAATTACTTATGTGAAATGGGATATGAACCGGAATATGACGGAAGTGGGTTCCGCGTTGCTTCCGGCAGATAGACAGCGTGAGACCGCGCATCGTTACATGTTGGGATTGTATGACGTCATGGAACGAATCACTTCGGCGTTCCCGAATATTCTGTTCGAGAGTTGTTCAGGTGGTGGTGGCCGCTTCGATCCAGGTATGCTGTATTACATGCCACAGACGTGGACAAGTGATAACACGGATGCTATATCCCGTCTGCGGATTCAGTACGGTACCAGTCTTGTGTACCCGGTGAGTTCCATGGGATCGCATATCTCAGCTGTACCAAATCATCAGGTGAACCGGATCACTTCGCTTGAGATTCGGGGACATGTTGCGATGTCGGGCAACTTCGGGTACGAGCTGGACCTGACGAAATTCACTGAGGAAGAGAACGAGATCGTGAAAGCACAGGTAGAGCTGTACAAGGAGATCCGTGGAACAGTTCAATATGGAACATTCCGTCGCTTGCTCAGTCCGTTTGAAGGCAATGAGACAGCGTGGATGTTTATTGCACCGGACGGAAGCGAAGCTGTTGTATTCTACTTCCGCGTGCTCTCTGAGCCTAATGCGCCACTTCAGCGCCTGAAGCTGAAAGGATTGGACCCGAATGCGGATTACCGTCTGAAAGGCGGATCGGAGACCTTTACCGGCGATGCCTTGATGTATGGCGGTATTTCGGTAGTCAGTGCATCCGGAGACTATCTGAGCGAACTGTTCCGGTTCGAACGCATCTAGATAAGTGAACTACATTTTATTTACACGGATACTACGATGACAGAACAACCTTCCAATCGCTGTTATCCCCAGATTTTTCGATTCCCTTTTCTCAAAGGGAAAATCCGGAGATAGCGTATGCTTCCGATGTAGCTTTCTTTCAGAAAGCTTTTAGGCGAGTGTATGCTTTCGAAGTAGCTTTCTGCAGAAAGCTTGTAGCTTCGCTTTTTCAGGTTTTTTCTGTCCTCTCCGTTATCGTGTAAATGAGCAGTTTCACTTATTAGATTGCTATTGTATTTAAAGTTTTGAATAAGGAAAGACCGAGGAGCGTCGTATTGACGTTTTTCGGTCTTTTTTGACGTATTGGGGAAGGCTGGAGGATGACATCGTTCTGTCAGAACTTGTATGCTTGCGGATTGATGGAAATCTGGACGTGATTCTGTGATAATATAGGGTAGAGTGGAAGAAACAAATGGTTCAACTATACTGTAATTACAGCAGCAAAGCTGCCCTGAAATGATTGTAACGAACGATTCAGGAAGGAAAGAGGGATTTATTTTGTCTGAACAGGAAACGGTTCTGGAACCCAATGAAGAAACAATAAAGGCAGAACGCCATGAACGAATCATCAAACAGGTAGCCAAGGAACTGTCACTGTCCTTGAAGCAGGTCCGCACAACGTCGGAGCTTCTGGACGAAGGCAATACGATTCCATTTATCGCCCGCTACCGTAAAGAAATGACTGGAGAGCTGGATGAGAACCAGCTGCGATCGATTGAAGAACGCATTGTTTATCTGCGCAATCTTGAGGATCGCAAATTGGAAGTCATCCGTATTATAGAGGAACAGGGCAAGCTGACCGGAGAACTGAAGAACTCCATTACCCAAGCTGTGAAGCTGCAGGAAGTGGAAGACTTGTATCGTCCGTTCCGTCAGAAGCGGAAAACACGTGCTAGTGTGGCCAAGGAAAAAGGTCTTGAGCCCCTTGCTGTATGGATCTGGGGTCAACCGAAACAAGGAGATGCACTCCAGGAAGCTGCGAAATATATCAATGCTGAACTGGGTGTAGAAGATGCGGAGGCTGCGCTTCAGGGAGCCAAAGACATTCTCGCGGAGAACATCGCAGACGATGCTGCCATTCGTGCCTGGATTCGTCGGTACACCTTGGATCACGGCATGCTGACTTCGGAAGCGAAGGATGCTCAAGAGGAGTCCGTGTACGAGAATTATTATGATTACCGCGAATTAGCCAAAAAGATGCCTCCACACCGTATTCTCGCGATTAATCGCGGTGAACGTGAGAGTATTCTCAAAGTCGGCCTGGATGTACAGGCAGAACCGGCCCATCGTCATATGGAAGGACAGATCATTCGTGGTGCTTCTGCCGTGCAGGATATCCTGCGTGATGTGATTGAAGATGCATACAAGCGGCTTATTGCGCCTTCCATCGAGCGTGAAGTTCGTGGAGAACTGACGGAAAAAGGTGAAAATCAAGCCATTTCAGTATTCTCGGCCAATCTGCGTAATCTGTTGCTTCAACCGCCGATTCATGGCAAACGTGTGTTGGGTGTCGATCCGGCCTATCGTACCGGCTGTAAACTGGCTGTAGTAGATGATACCGGCAAGCTGCTGGAAGTGGCTGTGACCTACCCAACGCCACCACACAACAAGAAACGTGAAGCTGCGGAAGTATTCCATCGGATGATCAAGCAATATGATATCGGACTGATCGTCATTGGTAATGGTACCGGATCACGTGAAACGGAGCAGTTTGTTGCCGAGATCATTCAGGAGAACGGTGATGAAAGTCTTGTGTATCTGATTGTTAATGAAGCAGGCGCGAGTGTATATTCTGCGTCCAAGCTGGCCCAGGAAGAGTTCCCGGATCTGGATGTTGCGGAGCGCAGTGCAGCTTCCATTGCACGCCGTGTACAAGACCCGCTTGCGGAGTTGGTTAAGATTGATCCAAAAGCCATTGGCGTGGGTCAATATCAGCATGACGTATCCCAGAAGGTTCTGGAAGAAAGCCTAAAGGCTGTCGTGGAATCCGCAGTTAACCATGTGGGTGTGGACGTGAATACGGCATCACCTTCGTTGCTGTCATATGTTGCCGGAGTTAACGCTACGATTGCCAAAAACATCGTGAAGTACCGTGAAGAAAATGGCCGGTTTACGAACCGCCGTCAGCTTCAGAAGGTGCCACGTCTGGGTGCCAAAACCTATGAGCAGTGCGTAGGATTTATGCGTATTGGTGAGGGAGAGAACCCGCTGGATCGTACACCTATTCACCCTGAGTCTTACAAGGTAGTGGATCAGCTGTTCAAGGAGCTTCAGGTTGCACTGGACAAGCTGGGCAGCAAAGAACTGTCGGTATTACTGTCAGAGCAACAGCCAGAACAATTGGCCGTGAAACTGGACGTAGGTGTGCCTACATTGCGTGACATTCTGGACAGCTTGCAGCGTCCGGGGCGTGACCCGCGTGAAGAAATGCCGTTGCCAATCTTCCGTACAGATGTATTGAAAATTGAGGATCTGGTGGAAGGCATGGAGCTGCAAGGTACAGTTCGGAATGTTATTGATTTTGGTGCCTTTGTTGATATTGGGATCAAGAGTGATGGGCTTGTCCATATCTCACAGCTCAGCAACGGGTATGTTAAACATCCGATGGATGTTGTATCTGTCGGAGATAATGTAACGGTCTGGGTTATGAATGTGGATACCAAAAAAGGCCGTGTCGGCCTTACGATGAAAAAGCCTGCTTCTGCGCAACAGTCTTCTTAAATAGTAGGATTGGAGAACAGCCTTCCCTAACCAGGAAGGCTGTTTGTTGTCGACAGTAATAGTCCCGTTGTCCGTTCTAATTCCTCTAGTAAGTACGGTGGGCAATATGTGCATTTTCTTAAAGTACGTGTTCAAAAGGGCATCCTTCGTAATCCAATGCAGACTTTTATGAACAACCTCTTAAAGTTCGTTCTCCGCGCTGCGTGGTGTGCCATTTGCTGGTTTGTTACGATAAAAGAACCAGCATTCGTTCAGCAACTTGATTTGCCGGCTATCCTTTTTGTGAAATGCACGCATCAGTTGATTGCAAAGCCATTGAGGCAAGGGTATCTCCTCCTCTTGCATAATTCATCTGTACGTTAGCATATGTGGCAATAGCCTGGACTGTGCGGGATAAGTGGAGGCCTCCGGCAAATCAATCTTGTTCATCAAAAAAAGCACAAATCCCAATTCAGGGAGATGTGCTTTTTGTTCTCATCATTATAAAATGATACCTGAGGTGAATTAGAGAGCTTCCATCTCTTCTTCATACCATTGTTCCAATTGGGCCTGAAGAGCCCGGATTTCGGTCAGCAGAGAAATCAAAGGATAATGGCTTTCACGTAGTGCTGCAAAAGATTCTTCAAGCGCATTGATATAATCAAGGCCGCCGATGATAGTAAGATTTTCGTTCAGGAGATCGAGGCTGTCACATTCGGCGATCGCCCAAGGCAGGACAGGGACATCTGCTGCAGTGAGTTTATCAATTTCCTTGTGCAGGCGCAGGTTGAGCGCACTGAGTTGATAGGCGTAATCTGCCGGCATTTCCACGAACTGCAATTGTTGTTCCTGATGCAGGATGACATAGCGCATTGTAGGCATAACGAGTAATAATCTCCCCTCATACATTCTACTTGACAGTGTAGCCTACGAAACGGTTAAAATTCAAGTATTATGCCGGAAAAACAAATGCTCCGAGGGGGTGCAAGGAGAGGGTACCGATGGAAAATGAGGAATTGCAACAATGGATTGAACAGGTATCACTGGATCATTTCGGAGTGCCGTTCACCCATGAAGCGTTGTTTAACAGTCGCCTGACCACGACGGGGGCGTTATATGCTCAAAAGTCACCGGATTGAGATCAATCCGCATCAACTCGAAGCCTACGGGCGAGATGAGGTTGAGAAAATTATCAAACATGAGCTGTGTCACTATCATTTGCATATTCGCGGGCGCGGCTATCAGCATCGTGATCCGGAATTCAAGGCTTTATTGCAGAAGGTCGGCGGCTCGCGTTACTGCCAATCACTTCCTGACGGTAAAGGCAGAAAGCCGCTGCCATATCGTTATAAGCTGGTGTGCAAGAGCTGTGGTACGGAATATTTGCGCAAGCGGAAAATAGATCCGAAGCGTTACCGTTGTGGTCGTTGCGCGGGAAAACTGGGCCTTCAGAATATCTGATGTGTGTATCATTCAATGTATTAAAGAAAGTGATGGTAGGGATGTTGACTTGGATTATTAATCATGATAAATTAATCTTATTCAAGTTAATTTTCCCTGATAGCTCAGTTGGTAGAGCACTCGACTGTTAATCGAGTTGTCACAGGTTCGAGCCCTGTTCGGGGAGCCATTTCTTGGAGAGATACCCAAGTGGCTATAAGGGGACCCTCTGCTAAGGGGTTAGACTGCGTAAGCGGTGCGAGGGTTCGAATCCCTCTCTCTCCGTTCTGAATTAAACTTCTCTGCAAAGGGATGAGAACCCTAAAGGTTCGTCGGAGCATAAGCTTCGTTAGCAATACTTCGCAGTCTCGAACGAAGTGAGAGTATCCCTCTCTCTCCGTTCTGATTCACCAAAAAATCCTCTTCACATTAGACCGGTTAACGGTCAGTGTGAAGGGATTTTTTACGTTTATTCATCTTTGCTTATCCCTTGTATAAGCTTCTGCTTAAAGTGAAATGCTCAACACCTCGTATAAACCTTTCTTGCCTGCTTCCGTCACTTCGACAGAGCGACTTCCTGTTTTTTGACGAATCCAGTCCAGTTCCGATAATCGATGTCTGAGTTGTTCCCCAAGCATACCTGAGAGATGATGACGGCGTTCGCTCCAATCCAGACATTTGCGAGCGATGGCCCGGCGTGATCCTGGCTGCATCTGAAGTTTAATTCCAAACGTAGTGAACCACTGTATTCCTTTCTCTGTAACTTGATAATCCTTGCTATGTGCCTCTTCGGGCTCTGAAAGATAACCCTTCTGTACTAAGGCTTCACAGAGCGAGATTCCCAATTTTCCGGCCAGATGACCATAACAGGTCCGTGCATAACTCAGTTGTTGAAGCTGATCGGATTGTTTGAGAGAGCGGATCTGAACAGGCGGGGCAATACTGGCCATCGTTTCAATCAGATTAGCAATTTCTTTGTTTGCAAGACGGTAGTATCGATGGCGTCCTTGTTGTTCAACTTCAAGTAATCCTCCCTCTACGAGTTTAGCTAGATGGCTGCTTGCCGTCTGGGGAGTGACACTTGCCATATGAGCAAGCTCACCTGCGGGCAACGCACGGCCATCCAGTAAGGATGACAGAAAAATAGCGCGGCTTGGATCAGCGATTAACGACGCAATAACAGTAATATTCGGATATACATTCATACTTCGATCATATCTGAACTATTACTGTATTACAATCCAGTTGTATCGTCCCATATGGGTCAGATTGAGCTTATAAATCATTGGAATTGGAACAGGAGAGGTACAGGATGAAAAAGATAACGAAACAGGACTTTGCTACAGGGCAGTTGTCCGAGAGTCCAGCAGTGATTCAACATGAAACGATTAATCCCAGTATTTTATATTATGGTACGCCTGTATTGCTGCTAAGCACATTAAATGAGGATGGGTCAACCAACCTGTCACCATTATCCTCATCTTGGGCGCTGGGGGATTGTTTGGTTCTTGGTCTAGGTATACAGGGCAAAGCCTATGAAAATCTGAGTCGACACCCTGAGTGCGTGATTAATCTGCCAGATGCGACCATGTGGAGACAGGTTGAGGCATTGGGTCGTTATACGGGAGTTACCCCGGTTCCTGAGGATAAACGGCAGATGGGCTATGAATATTGTCATGATAAATTCACTGTAGCTGGACTGACATCCGAATGCTCGGTTCAGGTGGCTCCAGATAAAATAGTTGAATGTCCGCTCCAGATTGAAGCGGCAGTACAAAACATTCGTATTCCCGAACATACACCGTTCATGGCGATTGTCGAAGTGAAAGCGTTAAAGGTGCACGCGCACACAAGGCTAATATCTGGACCGAACAAGATTAATCCAGAGGAATGGCATCCGCTGATATATAATTTCAGACATTATTACGGATTGGGAGAGAGACAAGGGGAAAATTTCCGGGCAGAGAATTGACCTGGACGGAAGTTCTTTATTAGTCATGTAAAGATTGGGTAATAGTAAAGATAGACTAATGTAAGCATATACATAATGCAAGAGGTGATGTGCATGGAAGTGGAATATTTGATGCGTGTACTCATAGCTGGAATATGTGGTGTGCTAATCGGATATGAGCGCAAGAATCGAATGAAAGAGGCGGGAATTCGTACTCATTTTGTGGTCGCTGTCGGTGCTGCCCTGATGATGATTGTGTCCAAATACGGATTCCAGGATCAGGCTGGCTGGGACAATCTGTCTCTTGATCCTTCAAGGATCGCTGCACAAGTCGTTAGTGGTGTGGGGTTCATTGGAGCGGGCATGATCTTCACACAGCGTCACACGGTCAGGGGATTGACCACAGCGGCTGGCATATGGGCTACGGCAGGCATGGGACTTGCTGTGGGTTCAGGTCTGTATTGGACGGGTGCAGGCGTGACACTGCTTATTGTCGTGGCACAGATGTTACTGCATAGACCCACACGCTGGCTGGTATCCGCCCGAACAGAGACGTTAACCATCCATCTGCAAAATGAGGGAGAGGCCCTGAAGACTGTTTTGGCACTGCTGGGGCAGGAGAAGATCTCGGTCATCGGATTTAAGACAGAACAGCAAACAAGCACAGACTCCGTGGAAGAGACTGTGCTTGAGTTCACGTTGCAACTGCCGGGTTCATACCGGGGCGAGCAACTGATTATTTTGTTACAGGACGTGCCTCACGTTCGATCTGCGGAGTTAAATGAAGCGAACCTGCATGGCTCAACAGGCGACCATGCAGGTTCAGTGCTTAATTCAGTATGGGTTCAATTACTGACCCTCTCCGACAATCGTTTCTGGACGGGACACCGGTTTACCTTCAAGCAGGCACTCGATGGCATGGGCAACACCGTGCTCCACATTGGTTAGCGTTATCGCTTTGGCTAATGCCTGGATTTCGGGTTCGCCATTACCCATGGCGATGCCGAGTCCTGCCATTTTTAACATGGAGACATCGTTGAAGTTATCACCGATCGCTACTGTATCTTCCATGGAGATGTTCAGGTGAGCCGCCAGTTTGGTGAGGGCATTACCTTTGGATACGTCCGGGTGCTGCATTTCGAAGTTATGCTCAAAGGATACAACCATGGCGACATCGGATCGGGATGCGAAGTATTCTCGTCCTCTCTTTACTTTGTCCGGATTCATGGAGAAGGCCATAATATTATAGACGTAGGCTTCTGCCGGAATTTCCAGATGGCTGTTTACGTGGTGATAGTCTTTTTGTCATAGTGTTTCTTGATGGAGCGAATCATGCGTGCAATGTCCTCACCAGGGTTCGAACCAAGAACACGTTCCATCTCGGCGAGCAAGGTCTCATGACTGCTACGCGGGGCATAGATGCCTTGTTGCGTTGAAGCCTCATAATAGACATCATGATCTTCCAGCCACTGCATGACGGAAGCTGCTGTGTCACGCTCAAGCGGAAGATGGAATAAACGTTCACCGTCTGCATCATGAATTGTCGCTCCGTTGGAGCCGATAATTGGGGTTTTGATCCCGCCTTCGCGGCTGATGGTCACAACATCGGAATAGACACGTCCTGTAGCAATGGTAACCTTCATACCGGATTGCTGGGCCTTTTGGATGGCTGCGGCGTTCTCCGGGCTAATCTGGCTATCTATATTCAACAAAGTTCCATCTAAATCTGTGGCAAATAATTTCATATATTTACAACTCCTTATCATCTGTTGGTTCAGGAATGAGAATCTCAACCTGTTGTTCGGCTAGAAAAACAAGCCATTCTTTGGTTGGCCAATGATCCGTAATCAATACATCCACCAATGACCAGTCGGCAAAACGATAACCATAACGTCTATCAAACTTGGATTGATCTGCAAGAACAACAACCTTCTTGGCAGCTTTCATCATTTGGTGTTTAATTTTCCCTTCCTCTTCGGAAGCGCTGAAGCCATCCATGGTGATACCGCCAATACCGATAAAGGCTTTATCTACATAATAGTGGGAGAGGGTCTCAATAACAGAGGTACCGTAGACATAACGTTGTTCCTTATCTACTTTGCCTCCGAGCAAACGAATCTGGACAGCAGTGTGATTGGAGAGAAGATCAGCGGAATGAATCGAATTAGTAATGACGGTACAGGATTTGCCGTCTAAGTTCTCGGCACAGGCCTGCACAGTCGTGGAAGAGTCCAGAATAATGATCTCGCCTTGCCTTACAATAGCCGCAGCGAGTTTGCCGATGGCCCTCTTTTCCTCAGATACATCGAGTAAACGGTCTTTGTAGGATCTGAATTCTTGCGGAGGAGGGGGAGAATCGCGCCGCCACGGGTTCGGATAATGGCATCCTGTTCCTCGAGCTTAATCAGATCCCTGCGTGCAGTATCCCGTGATACATCAAACAAGGCGACAATATCATCGGCTGAGATGCGATTGTGTTTGCGTAGATGTTCAACAATGAGCTGCATTCGTTCTTCTTGAAACAAAAATGTCACCTCCGAGTGTATGGATGACCGTACTTATACTGATACTTTAATTATAAGTATTCTTAATGTGATTTGCAATATTATAAGTGAACGTAAGTTTTTATAAGTGTTTTAATGAATAGTTAACATTGTTCCTGCACGGGGATGACACTGGCATGAATGGGGAGATGGCTAATATTAGGGATCTGAAGAGCCGTGTGCCAAAGACAAAAACGCTTGAAAAATAAAATTTAAAAAAAGTATTGCAAGTTCAAATTGTCCTGTGGTATACTCATTCTTGTCGCCAAGAAAGACAAACTTGTTATTAAGGCCCGTTGGTCAAGGGGTTAAGACACCTCCCTTTCACGGAGGTAACAGGGGTTCGAATCCCCTACGGGTCATATCTTCACCACCTCATGAGATTTACATTTTCGATGAGTAATCCTCAAAGTCATTGCTCTTATAGACAAGAATGAAGCATGGCACATCCGGTGAAGTTTACAGCAAGAGCCATTAGCTCAGTTGGTAGAGCACCTGACTTTTAATCAGGGTGTCGAAGGTTCGAGCCCTTCATGGCTCACCATTTTTACAATTGAATATGCGGTCGTGGTGGAATGGCAGACACGCTATCTTGAGGGGGTAGTGGGTGTATACCCGTGGAGGTTCGAGTCCTCTCGACCGCATCACAGCAACAATAAAAGATAGACTTCTATGATCATTCATGGGAGTCTATCTTTGTGTTATACGATATGCATCATCCTGTTCCAGGCATATAAAGGCTGAGCATTCAGGAATAATGTGGTATAATTCAAGCAGATGAGTTGATTATTACGGTTGGAAGGCGGTTCTTGTATGCAGTCGATCTATGAGCGAATTGAACACCTGATTGCCGAACGAGGAATGACCAAGAAGGCTTTCTGCCAACAGCTGAAGATTAGCACAGGCAATCTGGGTGATTGGAAACGTGGCAAGTCTATTCCGAGTACGAATAAATTAATTGAGATTGCTTCGTTTTTTGATGTGAGCCTCGACTGGCTCATGATTGGACGTCCATCGAAGGAAGCGATGGTTCGGGAAAAACGGGAGGATTATTTTTTTGACGTTTTGCGGCAATTGAATTGCCAAGAAAGTGAATTATCGACTGTGGAACAGTCTTTTATCAGCGAATATATTGAGTTCACCCGTTACCGCAAATCCAAGGAAAGCAAGGATGCAGGCGACTATCGCTATAAACCTGAGAACAAATCAGAGAACGATTCTGAGGAAAACGAAGCTTAAGTGATATGAGCAGCATCCATAGACTGAATGTTCAAAAACCTCTGGACTAATCCGAACACACTCGGAGACAGTTCAGAGGTTTTTTTGTATTAACCATGCATGCTTCATGCCCTTATTTACGAAAGACAAGAGTTTCTTTGCCCAGCAGATGGGGGCGGAGTGTGTTCCAGATCTGAAGACACTGCTCCTGAAGCTCCCAAGCTGCCATGCCAAGGAGTCGAACGCCGATGCCTCCGGTTGCCAGCAAACTTGCACCTGCGAGCATTCGTCCATCTGGTGGCAGCGCGGATCTGACTTGCTCCAACTCCGCCGTACCAAGCCCCGGTGCGATCATCCACAACGCAGCGGTATGGGTATAGTGAAGGAGAGATGCGGAGTGTTTGGGATCATCGGTATCCGGTTCGAGTCCGAATCGATCCCAGACAGCCAGTTGCTCACCTTGCCATATCTCCGTCAAGCTGCGGTAACGCTCGAATTGAAAAGCTTCTCCCCGATGAATCCGTCCGGCAGACCAGATATCTGCATAGGCCAGGATTGCCCTTTCTTCCAGCTCAAAGGTTACAGCGAGCGAAGAAGAACTTCCCTTGAAGGGAATGACGCATTCAGGGAAGTATTCCAGCGTGGCTCCCTTCCCAACCGAAAGTGATGATTAACGGATGAAGGAATGGAAGGTGTGGGATGGAGTCTGGTAGCAGATGTGCTGCTCAGCATGACATGGGTGCCTTCACCTAATTCCCACTCGGAATGATAATGATCCCCGTTAAGGACTCCGGGCGAGACGTCGGACGTGTACACACATAATTCGGTTCCGCCTCCGGGAGGTCGAAAGGATCGGCTAAACCGGAGTGGTGCGCTGTAATAACGATCGGTCATGACAGTTCGGTCGCCTTGAAAGGCGAAGGTGGCCCGAAGCTCGCTGCGGCGTGTGACGGGCGCACCTGCACTTTCTTTCCCATTTAGCTCTGTCTCCGTGGGGACAGAAGATGAATTAATGCGAGTGAGTGCCATGTTCATGGCTGTGTGAATGCAGATGTGCAGCGGAAGCATCGTCATCCATATATTGATGTTCGAGCCAGTGGACAATCTCGGATACACCTTCACCGCTCATTAGATTAGACATGACATAAGGGCGGCCTTCGCGTACCCGCTCGGTATCATTTTTCATAACTTCCAGGCTTGCTCCAACGTAAGGGGCGAGGTCGGTTTTGTTGATTAACAGCAGATCTGAACGTGTGATGCCGGGACCGCCTTTGCGAGGAAGTTTTTCTCCTTGAGCAACGTCGATAATGTAGATGAACACATCAGCCAGTTCCGGACTGAATGCAGCAGAGAGATTGTCGCCGCCGCTCTCGATGAAGATCAGTTGCAGATCCGGGAAGCGTTCAATCAACTCGTCAACAGCTTCGAAATTCATTGAGGCATCCTCACGAATAGCCGTGTGCGGGCATCCGCCTGTCTCTACGCCGATAATGCGCTCTGGTGCCAGTGCATTCTGACGCAGCAAGATTTCGGCATCTTCCTTGGTATAAATGTCATTCGTGATGACAGCAAGGCTATAACGTGTACGCAGTGCCTTGGACAGCTTCTCCACAAGGGCTGTTTTACCTGAACCTACCGGTCCGCCAATTCCAATTCGCATCGGACGACTCCGATCAAATGCCTTACGTTCCCACTCCGGATGATGCGTATGATTAGCTCCTCCACACATAACAATTCCTCCTAAGTTAGATAAAAGTTGTAGTTAAGACATAAACAGCCGCGCGGGTAAGGTCTCATGCCGCATGGCGTAGATTTCCTGGGCGATTCCGAAGCTGTGCATATCTTCGGGGTCATTTCCCCGAATGAGAGCCCATTCCGCTTCGATATCATCAAGCAGTTTCTGAATCAACATCTGCGCTTCGGTTTGTCCGATGGGCAGCAGGCGAAGTGCGCTATTCACATAAGCGTTCACTGAGGTATACAGATGCCCGGTAACGGCTTCATCCAATTCAATCTCCAATTGATAGTTGATATAACCGTGAATGGTCGTGATGCCGCAATACGCGCCATGTTCCCGGATAGCCTCATCAATTAGGGAAAAGTCCATCCATGGATAGAGTGAACGGGCCAGCTTGAGCAGTCGTTTTCCCATTTTGTGGCCGCTTTCCCTGAGTTCCCGAGGGAGCGCTGGGCGTGGACGCGTTTGTTATACAGGGCAAGTAGAGCGGCATCTTGCTGTTTTATCGCCTGATAGACGCCTTTGATGGCAAGACCATCTAGTCGTACAAGACTGGAATGAAGCTGGCTGCGAATAAACTGTTCAAGCTGCGCGGTATTTTGCACGGTGCCATCATGCGTGTAAGCTTCCAAACCGAAGGAATGGGAGAAACCACCGATGGGCAGGGCTGAATCCAGCAGCTGAACATAACGGAGTAGCTTCGTGCCACTATTCATTATGAGCGCCCCCTTATCAGCTAATCCGTATTCCTATCAAAACATAAAGTACCGCTGTGCCATAGGCAACTCGTCTGCGGGTTCGCAGGTGAGAAGCTCGCCGTCGGCGCGTACCTCGTAGGTTTCGGGATCGACTTCAATGACAGGGGTGACGTCGTTATGAATCATGTCTTTTTTACTGACCGAGCGACAGCCCTTGACGGGTTCAACCCGTTTCTTCAGGCCCAATGACTCTTTGATCCCTGCTTCTGCTGCGGCTTGGGAGACAAAGGTGATCGATCCGCTGGCAATGGCGCTACCATAAGCTCCGAACATGGGTCTGCCAAATACGGGCTGAGGTGTCGGGATGGACGCATTGGGATCGCCCATCTGGGCAAATGTAATCATGCCACCCTTGATGACAATCTCGGGTTTAACTCCGAAGTAAGCTGGTTTCCATATGATTAGATCTGCCAGCTTTCCAACTTCCACCGAACCGACGAGATGACCGATTCCGTGTGCGATAGCTGGATTGATGGTGTACTTGGCGACATATCGCTTGATCCGATCGTTATCGGAGGGGAATTCGAGTTGAGCTCAAGTTTGCCACGCTGTTTTTTCATTTTGTCGGCTGTCTGCCAGGTGCGGATAATGACTTCGCCCACTCGGCCCATGGCTTGAGAATCGGAACTAATGATGCTGAACACGCCAAGATCATGCAAAATGTCTTCGGCTGCGATGGTTTCGGGACGAATCCGCGAATCCGCAAAAGCGACATCTTCCGGGATGGAAGGGTCGAGGTGATGACACACCATCAACATATCGAGATGCTCTTCTACAGTGTTGCGTGTGTACGGTCGTGTTGGGTTGGTTGATGAGGGGATAACGTAGGACTCCCCAGCGGCCCGGATAATATCCGGTGCGTGTCCGCCACCAGCGCCTTCCGTATGGTACGTGTGGATCGTCCGGCCGTTGATTGCAGCCAGGGTGTTTTCGAGAAATCCGGTTTCGTTCAGTGTATCGGTATGGATAGCGACTTGAACATCATGTTCCCCGGCGGCAGTCAGGCAGGCATCGATAGCGCTCGGGGTAGTGCCCCAATCTTCATGCAGCTTCAGGCCGATTACACCCGCTTCAATCTGTTCGATTAAAGGTGCGGTACTGGAACTGTTGCCTTTGCCAAGGTAACCGATGTTCATGGGAAAAGCCTCTGCCGATTCTAACATCCGGTGGATGTGCCAGGCTCCTGGTGTGCAGGTGGTGGCTTTGGTTCCTGTTGCGGGTCCTGTTCCGCCGCCGATCATGGTCGTGACCCCGGAGGATAATGCAGTCTGAATCTGCTGTGGGCAGATGAAATGAATATGGGTATCAATGCCGCCAGCAGTTACAATCATGCCTTCACCAGCGATGATTTCGGTGGAAGCACCGATGACCAGAGCGGGATGAACGCCATCCATTGTATCCGGGTTACCGGATTTGCCAATGGCGCAGATGTGACCATCCCGAATGCCGATATCCGCTTTTACAATGCCCCAATGATCGATAATGATAGCGTTGGTGATAACAGTATCAGGAGTGCCGTCACTTCGCAAAGCAGTCGTAGACTGGCCCATCCCGTCGCGGATAACCTTGCCGCCCCCGAATTTGCTCTCATCTCCGTATACGGCATAATCATGTTCAATCTCTGCCCATAGTTCGGTATCCGCAAGTCTTACGGCATCACCGGTTGTCGGTCCAAACATCGACGCGTACTGTTCACGGCTCATTCGTTTCATGAAGGTTCACCTCCATCTTGTATGGGAGGAGAACGTCTTCAGGAATGTCTCCAGTTTCTGTGGATCAGGGCTTGATCCGCAGAGCCTTCGGTTAATCCGTTGAACCCGTGAATCTGACGTTTGCCGCCAAAGGTCGTGAGTTCAACAGGTTTCTCTTCACCGGGTTCGAAGCGGACTGCGGTGCCTGCCGGAATATGCAGGCGATGTCCAAAAGCTGAGGTGCGATCAAAGTCCAGTGCTGCATTAACTTCATAGAAGTGAACGTGAGAGCCGACCTGGACGGGGCGGTCGCCGCGGTTAAGGACAATGAGTCGTAGGGTTAAACGATCCGGATGACAGATGATGTCGTCATCTGGCTTCAAACGGTATTCACCAGGAATCATGGTTTCTCCTGCCTTTCTCAGCGTATAGGTTCATGTACGGTAACCAGTTTTGTACCGTCAGGAAATGTGGCTTCTACCTGTACTTCAGGAATCATATCGGGAACACCATCCATACAGTCTTCACGTGTCAGGATGGTGCCTCCGTATCTCATTAATTCGGCAACACTCATTCCATCCCGTGCTCGTTCCATCAGTTCGGAGGTCAACAAGGCGATGGCTTCGGGGACATTCAACTTGAGTCCGCGTGCTCTTCGTTCACGGGCGAGGTTAGCGGCCACGGTAATCAGGAGTTTTTCCTTTTCCTGCTCAGTCCAGTGCAAGGCAATCCGACCTTTCGCTTATAATGTCTGATATGTTCATGGATCATGTTATATGTTAAATATACTCACACAGGGTGAATCCTTTGTCAATAAGCTTCAAGGCATATTAGCAGTATGCATGAAACGAGTAGGCATGAAATAAAATTATGTAAGCTATATTGACATGAAGAGTGTAACCCTCCATAATTTGGATCAACGAACATTTCGGACGCAAATGACCTTAATGTTCGTCAATAGACTAAAAAAGGGAGTGTAGGCTATTGAAGAAGAGGTCGGTCAAGTTATGGAGTATTTTGCTCGGTGTGGTCATTGTGATGACAGGGTGTGTGGAGGGCACTGCGCCGCCTGAAGCTTCGGGTTCAGGTGGTACAGGAGAGCCGGCTGCCTCCGGTGATACGATTAAAGTTGGCATTCTTCACTCTCTCAGCGGAACGATGGCGATTAGTGAGGTATCTGTTAAAGATGCCGAGATGCTTGCTATTGAAGAGATCAACGCCGCGGGCGGAGTTTTGGGTAAACAGATCGAGCCTGTAATTGAGGATGGCGCTTCGGATTGGCCTACTTTTGCGGAGAAGGCTGGGAAGCTACTACAACAGGATAAGGTAGCTGCTGTATTTGGTGGATGGACCTCTGCAAGTCGGAAGGCTATGCTCCCAGTGTTTGAACAGAACAAAGGTTTATTGTTTTACCCGGTGCAATATGAGGGATTGGAATCGTCGCCAAATATTTTTTATACAGGAGCAACAACCAATCAGCAGATCGTTCCATCTGTAACCTGGTTACTGGAGAACAGGGGCAAGACGTTTTATCTGCTCGGTTCAGATTATGTATTCCCAAAAACGGCCAATCAGGTCATTAAGGCACAACTCGCAGCAGAAGGCGGCGAAGTAGTGGGTGAGGAGTACACACCGCTGGGCCATACCGATTATAGTACCATCATTAGCAAAATCAAAGCTGCGAAGCCGGATATTGTATATAATACGCTGAACGGAGATAGCAATGTGGCCTTCTTCAAACAATTGAAGGATGCCGGAATCTCCTCGGATCAGATGACAACCCTCTCGGTGAGTGTGGCGGAGGAAGAAATCCGTGGCATCGGCGCAGATGTATTGAAGGGACATCTGGCCTCGTGGAATTATTATCAGACAACGGATACACCTGAGAATGCAACATTTGTTGCCAAGTATAAAGAAAAATACGGTGCTGATCGAGTGACAGCTGATCCGATTGAAGCGGGATATGTGGCGGTTTATCTCTGGAAGGCGGCGGTGGAAAAAGCAGGATCAACCGACGTAGAGAAGGTGAAGGCAGCTGCCAAGGGTCTAGAGTTTGATGCCCCGGAAGGTAAGGTAACCGTGGATGGAGAGAATCAGCATATCTACAAAACCGTACGGATCGGTGAGGTGCAGGAAGATGGGCAGTTCAAGGAATTGTGGAATTCTGGTGAGCCTGTCAAGCCGGACCCTTATCTGAAAACGTATGAATGGGGAGCTTCCTCAGCGCTAAATAACATAGAAACCTCGCAATAAAACAGGTAACTCGCTTCAAAGCAGCCAAAACATAAACGAGGGTGTGACAACACATCCTCTCACCGTATCGCGGTAAAGCGTTACTGTGGTGTGGGGAATGTTGTTGCCGCTAATTGAAGTCATGTTGAAATATCGAGAGTCACGGTATGGAGGAGGGGATAGCGATGGATATGTTTATCCTGCAGATGTTCAACGGTCTGAGTATCAGTTCAATTCTGTTGTTGATTGCATTGGGGCTTGCAGTAACGTTTGGCCTGATGAATGTCATCAATATGGCTCACGGTGAACTGATCATGATCGGTGCATATGCAACGTATGTAACACAAAATCTGTTCATGTCCTATGCTCCAGCGGCGTGGTTTGGTGCCTACTTTGTTGTGGCTCTACCGATTGCGTTCATTGTAGCTGCTCTGATTGGCTGGTTGCTTGAAGTGGTGTTGATCAGGCATCTATATGGCAGGCCGCTGGACAGTCTGCTTGCGACATGGGGTGTAGGCATGATGCTGCAACAACTGGCCCGTACGATATTCGGAGCGCCAAATGTAGGAGTATCCAGTCCGGCCTGGCTCAATGGGGGATTGGCGATCTCGGATGGCATTGTATTTCCATACAAGCGAATTTTCATTATCGCATTGGTTGCGGTTGTGCTGCTGTGTATGTATCTCTATATCTATCGAACCTCATCCGGAAGACGAATGAGGGCTGTGATGCAGAATCGGAGCATGGCGGGCTGTTTGGGAATTTCGACCCGGCGGGTAGATGGCATGACCTTTGCCATTGGTTCCGGAATCGCCGGAATCGCTGGTTGTGCGTTAACACTCATTGGTCCGATTGGTCCTTCACTTGGTACGTATTATATTGTGGATGCTTTCATGGTGGTTGTCCTGGGCGGCGTAGGGAAATTGGTCGGAACCGTGTGCGGTGCACTGGGGATTGGTATGTTCAACACGCTGTTCGAAACCTATACCTCGGCCTCCATTGGCAAGGTGCTTGTGTTTGTATGTATCGTTGCTTTCCTGCAATGGAAACCACGTGGCTTGGTCGCAATTCGCACACGGAGTCTCGATTAACGTGAAGAAGGGGTTAGTTCATGTCGGCATTACTCAAGACTGGCAGTCTGAAAATGAGGATTATCTGGGCGGTTGTACTCATCATGATGTGTCTTGTTCCACTAATCTCCACGGAGTTTCGTCTGAGTCTGTTAGCCAAGTTTTTGGCGCTGGCGATCCTGGCCATTGGTCTCGATCTGATCTGGGGTTATGGCGGTGTGTTGAGTCTTGGGCATGGGGTGTTCTTTGGTCTGGGTGGATACGCGATGGCGATGTATCTGAAGCTTCAGGCCAGTGGAGCAACACTTCCTGACTTCATGGGATGGAGTGGTCTCAGTGGTCTGCCATGGTTCTGGGAGCCGTTTCGTTCTTTCCCGGTGGCGCTGTTATTGGGGATAGCCCTTCCGGCATTGCTCGCCTTTGCCCTGGGGTGGTTTACGTTCCGTAACCGGATCACCGGTGTATATTTTACCATCCTGACTCAAGCCTTGGTTCTTATTACGGTAACACTCTTTGTTGGTAAACAGGAATGGACGGGTGGGACAAATGGCATTACCGGATATAATTCGATCTTTGGTTTCACACTTCATTCCGCAGGAACAACAATTGTTCTCTACTATATAACGCTTGCTGTTCTGGTGATCGCTTATGTGCTCTGTCGTCGAATGGTGAACAGTCGGTTTGGTCAAGTGCTAGAAGCTGCGCGTGATGGAGAGAATCGGGTGCGATTCCTCGGATATGATCCGGCAGGATATAAAACGCTGGCTTTTGCTTTTTCCGGTGCGCTTGCAGGCATCGCGGGCATGTTGTTTGTTCTTCAGGTGGGTATTATCTCGCCATCGATGATGGGGATTGTGCCTTCCATTGAGATGGTCCTGTGGGTTGCATTGGGTGGTCGCGGTACGCTTATTGGAGCGGTCATCGGAGCGGTGGTGCTGAATGCAGCCAAAACAGGCATAAGTGAGGCTTATCCCGAAGGGTGGCTGTTCGTCATTGGTGGGCTCTTTGTAACGGTAGTTTTGTTCATGCCAAACGGTATTGTAGGTGTATATCGTCATGTCGTTCGTTTGCTGAAGCGGAGAGGAGAGAGTGCGCATGTCCAAGTCACTCGGGAAAAACCTAAAGTCTACTGAGGAATCAGCGGTGTTAGTAGCCGAGGGCATTACGGTGGCCTTTGGTGGGTTCGTTGCTGTCAAAGGCATGAATCTGAAGCTGCATGAACATGACCTGCATTTTCTGATTGGACCGAATGGTGCGGGGAAAACCACGATGCTGGATGTGATATGTGGCAAAACCAAACCGATGTCCGGCTCGGTAAAGATGGCGGATGGTACGGAATTAACAAGACTGAAGGAGCACCAGATTGTTCGCAAAGGGGTGGGACGCAAATTCCAGGCGCCATCGATCTTCGCGGGTCTGACGGTACAGGAGAATCTGACGCTGGCGGCGGAGACTCGCCGTTCTCCTCTACAGGCCATCGGTATTCGTCGATATGGAAAAATGAGTGCTGCCATGGAGCATGTTACTCTCCAGATTGCTCTGCAAGACCGCATTAACGCCCGTGCAGGAGCATTATCCCACGGGGAGAAGCAGTGGCTGGAGATCGGTATGTTGCTCTTGCAGGAGCCTCGTGTGTTGTTGCTGGACGAACCAGCGGCGGGCATGACGGATGAAGAGACACACAAGACCGGACGACTTCTGCAAGAAATTGCGCGTGAACGCTCGGTTGTGGTGGTGGAGCATGATATGGAGTTTGTGCGAGAGTTTGCAGCCAAGGTGACCGTGATGCATGAAGGCAAATTGTTGAAGGAAGGTACGATGGCGGAAGTGCAGGCGGATCCGAAAGTGGCAGAAGTGTATCTGGGCAAAAGGAGGGATGACCATGCTGTCGCTGCAACGAATTGAATCCGGCTACGGGGAAAGCAATGTGCTTCGGGGTGTAAGCCTGGACGTACAGCCTGGGCAGGTGGTGTGTCTGATGGGCCGTAACGGTGTAGGTAAAACGACGTTGATGAAAACATTGATGGGGCTGCTCAAAACACGCAAGGGCAATATTCAGTGGCAAAATCAGGAGTTATCCACGTTGGATACAGCCAAGCGTGCAAGGGCGGGGATTGGTTATGTACCGCAGGGGCGGGAAATTTTCCCGCAGCTTACGGTGAAAGAAAACTTATTGCTTGGTCTGGAGACAAGTGCGCCGGGAGTAAAAACGTTCCCGGAAGATGTGCTGGCGATGTTTCCAGTACTTGCGACGATGTATGGACGGCAGGGCGGGGATCTGAGTGGTGGACAGCAGCAACAGTTGGCATTCGCCCGGGCATTGGCTTCGCGTCCGGGGTTGTTGCTCCTTGATGAGCCGACAGAAGGCATCCAGCCTTCTATCGTGGAGGACATTCGGCAGGTTATTTTGCAGCTCAAGGCAAAGGGGAACCTCTCGGTTCTGCTGGTAGAGCAGAGTATCGATTTTGTACGCAGTGCCGCAGATTACATCTATATCATGGACAAAGGAACCATAACCCTGCATGGGACACCGCAAGAACTGGATATGTCGCAGTTTGAACATCATCTCTCCGTATAGTTGTAGTTAGTCGGCGAGTGGAGGAAGGTTTCAGGAACGCTTGTCCAGGATATTCGAGTATTTGGGATATAACCGCCGGATGCATTCCGGACAGATGTCATGGGTAAATTCGGCGTGGGTATGCTTCTCTAGATAACTCTCAACGGAGTTCCAGTGTTCCTCTTCGTCCTTGATTTGTTTGCAGACGGCGCAAATAGGCAGCAGTCCGCGCAATGTGCGCACTTCAGACAATGCCTTCTTCAATTGGTGTTCTGTCTTTCTCTGTTCGGTAATATCCATGTGTGCAATCAAAGCGAGATCGGTATCCTGAATTGAATTTGCATAAGATAGAGGGTGAGTTCTACACGAAACCACCTCTTTTCGTTGTATACAGTATACACGCAGATGTCATATGTATGATTTCGATTAAAGGGTATTCCGCGTTCTTTCAAATTCTGTGCGACAAGTGCCATGTTAGCGTTCTTGCCTCGTTTTGCCCAGGCTTCCGTCAGATGCAGGTAATGTCTATGATTACTGTGTGTATCCGGGGATGGTGAGCATTGACCGAGTCCCTGTTGCCAGGCACGGTTACAACTTTGGATAATCCAATTGTGATCAACGATGATGAGCTGGTGACGTATGGACTGGAACGACAGCCTCTCCAGATCGGATGTAACATGTCTCATGGATGGGACCCTCCTTTGGCAGAAATCTTATCTCAGTTCATCTGGAATATCCAAAATATCAGCGACCAGGTGCCTGAATCGGGTTGCTTTGCGTGTGCCGTGAATAAGATTGGATAAACGATAGGGTGGGATGCCATGCTGTTCACAAAAGGTCTTCTGGTCCACTTGAAGTTCGGTTAGCCGTCGTTTGATGGCCCATCCGAACGGTGTAACTGGTTTTTTCTTGTTCAAAAGGGTTCACCCCTGGTTAGAATGTAGTATTCAGCCGCCCTTTCTTCATGTAAAATATATAGAAATGCGAGCTGTATGTTTCATTATATACGTAAATTCGTCATCTAACAATTAAAAAAGACGGAAAAAAGTGTATTTTGTGATGAAAAATGGCGTAAATACGTAAATAAAACAAATAAAATGACAAAAAACACGTCGGCAAGGAGGTTGCCGCGTGTTTTTTAGTTTGTCTGAATAAAGGGGAGCAGGTATGAGGAGGAAGAGGATTAGGCCCTGTAGGCATGAAGTCCAGCTCCAAGCATATGGAAACTGGGGAAAAATGATTTCATGGACATCGAGGTTGGCTGTGCCAGTCCATCCGCAGCCGAGGCGCTGACGGTCTTCCATTCATTCTCCAGATCTGTGGCCAGGCGGACCATCAGATCCTTGGTTGTATCGTTGTTCAGGGGAATGACTTTGGAGGCTTCGGTTATGCAGGCATTCATGGCTGAATGCAGGTAACCAAGGACCGCCTCCTCGACCGGGATGTCGAGGTGGTGGTTAATCCAGGCGTGAACAGTGGAGAGGCAGCCAACCGAATCGTATTTGGCAAAGATCTGTTCGAGCTGGCTGAATTCAATCCAGGGTGCAGAGCGCGTGCAAGTCTGATCAATCGTTTACCCATGGCGGCAGCTTGTTCTCTGAGATCTCCAGGGGTTCGCTGAACATGGACGAGCTTGTCGATTAGAGCTATCCGCCATGTATCCTTGTGATCTGCTGCGGTATAGATGCCTTTGATGGCCATACCTTCTAGACGAACGATGCTCGGATGCAACTGACAACGCATGAATGATTCGAGATCTTCAGCATTACGAATGGTACCCTCCCTGATATGGATATCCATGCCGAAGGAATGGGTGAACCCTCCAACCTGAATAGAGGAATCAAGCAGTTTGACATAATCGAGCAGCTTATTCCCACGGTTCACAATCATTCGCCTCCTGTGTTCGTTAAATGTCACTTAAAGTAACGTTTATATTCCTTTTTGTTTACTTTGTGTTTAAAAATCCGAATTATATGATAGTTATCATCCCATAAATGTCCGCTTTTTGTCAATAGTATCAGTTGAATTTAATGTATTTAAATCTGAAACTCAATATATGTGTTATTTTATATAACATTTAAAGTTAAATATATGCGAAGTCTAGGGAGGACTATATGTATAAATGAATCAATAAGATCAGCTCAAGCTGGAAAAGAGGGGATCAAATCTAATGATATGCAGTTCATGGGTAAAGATGACGAGATTATGCGATTTTTGATGAAAATGCCTAGCTGAAAAAGAAGTATTAAAAAATACTTTACTTTTGGTTCTGAACCCGGTATAATCAATTCTGTTGCTGATTATTTACGACATGCGGTCGTGGTGGAATGGCAGACACGCTATCTTGAGGGGGTAGTGGGCGTATGCCCGTGGAGGTTCGAGTCCTCTCGACCGCATCATATGAACGATTAAAAGAAGCTTTCCATTAATGGAAGGCTTCTTTTTTGTCTTTTTGAACAGTTTGACATCAAAGTTGATAAAAAAGGCCATCCATTACCGGGGCAATGCTGCTCTACCTTCCGGCTACGGGTGGCCAATGTATTATTTTTGCAGCAAGTTCTTGATATCTTCTTCAATCTTGTCCGGTGTTGTTTTGGGAGCATAACGTTTAATTACCTGTCCGTTCTGATCCACAAGGAATTTGGTGAAATTCCATTTGATTGCTTTGGAGCCGAGCAGGCCAGGAGCTTCTGTGCTAAGGTGCTGGAAGAGAGGGTGAGCGCTTGAGCCGTTCACATCAATTTTCTCAAACATAGGGAAGCTCACGCCATAATTCATCTGACAGAACTCGGCGATATCGTCGGAAGATCCTTTTTCCTGGGCAAACTGGTTGCTTGGAAAACCAAGGACTTCAAATGGCGCATCCTTGAACTTGTCTTGCAATTCTTGCAGACCTTTGAATTGAGGTGTAAGGCCGCATGAGCTTGCCGTATTCACAATCAGTAACACTTTGTCACGGTAGTCGGACATTTCAACTTCTTGACCGCGAAGGGTATTCACTTTGTAATCGTAGACTGTCATCTAAATCGCCTCCATGATATCATCTGATACCTCTTATTATATTGGTTACAATTAAATAATGCAAAACTAACATGGTGTTAAATGAATCAAAAGAGGCAAGTTGTGCAGAATGCGTGAATGAAATGCGTAGTAATTTTCGTCAGAGTGAGAATTAGATAGATTTAAAGAGATGGATAGAGTATGACCTTGTTGTAAGCGCTATTATATGTGAGTATTGCCGAAAATCTGTCGATTCGGTGATCTGTGCGGACTTTACACCGCCATGGCGCGGGTGTATGATTCATAACGTAATTTCAATTTAAACTAAATTGTACCTGAAAAACGAAACAAACGATAATATCGCTCGATCTTATTTTAAGATATACGAACGATGTTTTAATCGCTGAGTTTCCATTCATTGATGAGTGGGAAACGGGGGAACCAACAGAATGCGCTGTCCAGGACAGTAGGCATTCATGGGGTGAATTTTCCGGTGACAGCCGGAAATAGGGCGACTCTCGCGCCCGAATCCGTCAGCTAACCTCGTAAGCGTTAAAGGGAGAGGCAACAAGCCGTACGCTGGTTCATGGCGTTTTCGCCATGGGTTCTTTAAGAAGCGTTCGGGAGGCCTTGGTCCCCCACGCTTCTTTTTTGTTGTCTTTTCACGCCAAGGGAGGAACGAATGATGGATACTGAGATGATCTTAGTGACTGCTCCAAATGAAGCAGGACGCAAATTTATCAAATTGCTGATGTACAAAAAAATGCCGTTTGCCGTTCTAACCAACAGTGCAGGGGAAGAGCGCAGACTCCGTAGAATCGGAGTAGAACATGTCATTCGCATGAATACGGCTGCAGCTCAAAAATGGTTTTTGCCGCAGGGCAGCGTAGGCAACGTGTTTATTTTCGAGAACAGCCTGAATCTGACCTGTCGTTATTTACAGATCTGCCGTTCATGGACATCGAAATCCCTGTGCGTCATTACAGAGCAGAGTCATCCTAAGGGCATCTATCGGGGCATGGGCGCAGACCGGATTGTATATTCGCTCAATGGGGAAGTCGGCTTTCTCCTCAATGGGTAATGCCATAGCTTGTGATTGCTCAGGTGTAAGGTGCCTGTTATAATTGAATGTATCGATAAACGGAAATTTGAGGAGACTCATGCATGATGGTGAGTCTTCTTTTTTATGGTTTTAAAGGTAGTTCAAGACTTTTTGAACACGAACTTTTAGATTTGGATCAGGAATCACCTGTGGCTTACAAGGAGGAATTGGCGTGCCGGATGTAGGTGGATTGAAATGGTTGTTTTTTGATGTTGGAGATACGCTGGTGGATGAATGGGAGCCGGTTGATGATATTATCGGACAGTTCGTCCGTGAAGCCTGTGCTTTGGGATATCCGGTAAAGATTGAGGCGGTACGCGAACTGTTCGCGAACTGTTACCGAAAATATGAGCAATGGCCTATGAGAGTGGCGATTCGCACATTCGTTGAAGACGAGGGACACCAGAAACAGATTCAGGACAAGCTGAAGTTTCAAAAGATCTTGAGCGTCCTTTTCCTTCAGCGGATTCCGTTCTTCAGCAGTTGTCACGGCATTATCGCATTGGCATCATTGCCAATCAGAGTCCTGGGACGGAAGAAAGACTGGAGAGCTACGGCTTGCGGAAGTATGTTGATGTTCTGGCGTGTTCGGCTGAAGAAGGTGTGTCCAAGCCAGACCCTGAGTTATACGCTGTGGCCTTGAAGCAGGCCGGTTGTGAACCGGAGGAAGCCGTCATGATCGGCGATCGGATCGATAACGATATCATTCCTGCCCGGAAGCTGGGCATGCGTACAATTCGGATTACGCAGGGTTACGGAAGATTCCAGCCAGACCGATCGGATGACGAACGTGCGGATTGGACTGTTAATTCATTGGATGAACTCCTGCCATTACTGGTGCCCAATCAGGATTAGATAATTGTTTATTAGAGTTTAGCGTTTTATTATAAAAGGAAACATGTTGCTGTATTGCAACAATAAAGGCTGATCAACTTGGGTATAGAATACCGCAGTTGATCAGCCTTTTTAGTATTTAGTCGATAAGAACGAGATTAGAATAACCGAATCGTCTGAATGATCAGATATACATTCAGCACAACGATAATCGCGGCAATGACCCATGAGATGATTTTGAGCCACAATTTGTTGGCGAATGCACCCATGCTTTTTTATCACTCGTGAACATCACCAGGGGAATTACAGCAAAGGGTAATTGAAGAGACAGCACGACCTGGCTCAAAATGAGCAGTTCTTCTGTGCCATGTTCTCCTGCAATGGCTGTGACAATTACCGCCGGGATGATGGCGATCAGACGTGTGACCAGTCTGCGCAGCCAAGCCGGAATTCGAATGTTCAGGAAACCTTCCATAACGATCTGCCCAGCGAGTGTACCTGTAAGGGTGGAGTTCTGACCTGATGCTAACAGCGCCACACCGAACAGAATACTTGCAACCGTAGTACCCAATAGAGGTGTCAGCAGATGGTACGCATCTGCGATCTCGGCAACCTGTGTCATACCAGCACTGTGGAATACAGCAGCAGATACAATCAGGATGGCTGCATTGATGAACAGGGCCAGTGTCAGCGCGATTGTAGAATCCATGGTCGAGTACCGAATGGCTTCTTTTTGCCCTGTGGTGTCTGTTCGATCTGACGGGTCTGCACAATGGAAGAATGCAGATACAGATTATGCGGCATCACGGTTGCTCCGATAATACCAATGGCAATATAGAGCATGGCCGGGTTTTGCAGAATCTCGACATTTGGCACAAAACCGTGGAGCACACCGCCCATATCCGGTTTCGCCAGAAACAGGTCAATACCGAAGCAGAGGGCAATGGTTGCCATGAGCACAATGACGAGAGTTTCCAAAGCGCGGAAGCCTTTGTTTTGCAGCACAAGAATCAGGAGTACATCAACTGCGGTGATGATAACGCCGTATAACATGGGGATGTTAAATAGCAGCTTTAACGCGATGGCAGAACCAATGACCTCAGCCAGATCGGTAGCTGCAATGGCAAGCTCACACAGTATCCATAACATCATGACAACAGGCATGCTGAATCGTTCACGACAGGCTTGAGCCAGATCCCGTCCAGTGACGATGCCGAGCTTGCCAGCCAGCGACTGAAGGACAACGGCCATCAGGTTCGATAACAGGATAACGGATAACAAGGTATACCCGAACTGTGAGCCACCTGCGATATCTGTTGCCCAGTTCCCGGGGTCCATGTAACCTACGGCAACAAGGTATCCTGGGCCTACAAAGGCGAGGAATTTCTTCCACCATGCAGCATTCTGCGGAACTTTCATTGAACTATGTGCTTCTCCAAGGGAAGGGGCCATGCCCGCAGTAGACAATGATTCTTTTGAAGGAGCGTTGAACGGATTTTTTTACTCATACGATATTCACCTGACTTTGAATTATTGATTTTGAGATATTGATGCGGGACAAACCGCTCATGATATATCTAAATTTTTATGTTTATTGTTACATTGTACTCCTTCAATTGTTTTTGTCTAGTGCAACTTTTATGTATCAGCACAAAATTTCGGTTGCAGCTTTCAGATGCCCCTTCGTATATTACCCAAACATAGGGAAAATACAGCCATCGCATTGAAATGCATGAAAATAATAAAGTTGTAAAAGCTGATAAAGATACAAAATTGCGTTTCAAAATGAGCCAGAAGTTTAAATTGAAAGGAAGGCAGTAAAAACTATATGGATAAGGGAGAGATTCTTAATGGAAGCTTTATATACAGCAGTAGCGACAGTTAAAGGTGGACGTACAGGTTCCGTGACTTCTTCGGATGGCGTACTTAAGCATGATCTGAAAATGCCAAAAGAGCTTGGTGGATCCGGTGGTGAAGGTACTAACCCTGAGCAGCTTTTTGCCGCTGGATATGGAGCATGTTATGAAAGTGCCCTTGCCAATGTAGCACGCAAAGCAGGTGTGAAATTGGAGGATGTGGTCGTTACAAGTAACGTATCCATTGGTAAAGACCCTGCGGATGACGGTTTCCAGCTATCTGTTCGTCTGGACGTTAGCATGCCTGGTGTAGATCATAGTCAAGCAGAGGAATTGGCCCGCAAGGCGCATGATTTCTGTCCGTATTCCAAAGCGACACGTGGTAACATTGATGTTGTTTTAAACGTAGTCTAAGATTTGACTCCCGGCAAGTAAAGGGAACATATAGAGCAGGGTATCGTCCCAGATACCTGATGTTCGACTACAAAGCCCTGCTGGCAATCGGCAGGGTTTTGTGTTGATTATAATATATGGACATGATGCAGGAGATTAGATGCCAGATCGCGTACTATTTTACATAATTGCACTCCCACTTCATGCTACACATTCCATAAAGGGGGAACGAAGATGAGTATTGAAGAGATGATCGAGCGGCGATTTGTGTGTACGAAATGCAGGGGCACGGATTGTAACATTAAGGAAGTCTCCATGTCAGGAGCAGGCCTGAGCAAGATGTTTGATATACAGCATAATCACTACCTGTTCGTGGCTTGTGCTTCCTGCGGGTATGTTGAAGTATTTGATCCGGATGTCTTGAAAGGGAAAAAACAGGGGCAGGTAGGGACTATTCTGGATATTCTGTTTGGCGGGTAGACATGCGCGAGTTGACATTGAACTGAATTTTCTTTAATATAACTTAGTACTGAGTAGTGTCATTGCATGAACCAAATTTGAATTAAACAGGTGATATCCATGTCTTATAGACCGCGTATTGCAGATTTAGAATTAGCTTATGGTAACAAGGAAGACGGATTGTACGAATTTAAAATGAATTTGGTAGACGGTACAAAATGCCGTGTATTCTACTCCCGTTCCCCGGAATGGAAGATGACCAATATCAGTCGTTTGCAGAAAACGCCTTGTCCAGTATGTCGCAAAGATTTCATTTGCAAATGTATGGACCAGTGGGCAAGTGACCTGCATCAACAGATGATCGATGACCAATGGATGGAAAAGGCAGTTACGGAGTAATTGTCGGACAGATACGAGCGCGGGCACAATGCCTGCGCTCTTTTTCTTTATATTTCCAATAAATGCGTGTTCAAAAAGAGCGGTTTTCAGTCTTTTTGAACTACCTCTAGAAATAAATTTAGAATTAGTCAACAAGAAGGCCCAGATTGGGTAAGTTACTCTAACCGCAACAATAGGAGGCAGCCAATATGACAGCAAATCAAACAGATGTGCATCAGGGACATCCGATCGTACTGGTGGATGGTGTCTGTCACTTCTGCCAGGGCTTAACCAAATGGATTATCAAGCGTGACCCGGAAGGGAAATATCATTTTGCTTCGCTCCAATCAGATGTAGCCAAGGAACTGCTGGAGAAGGGCAATCTGTCGACAGACAGTATGGACACCTTTGTTCTGATCGAAAATGGAAAATACTATACACGTTCAACCGCCGCGCTGCGATTGGCGAAAGGTCTGAAGTTTCCTTATCCGTTGTTATATGTGTTCATTATTGTACCGAAATTTATTCGTAATGCAGTCTATAACTTGGTTGCTCGCAACCGTTATCGCTGGTTTGGCAAGGATGAAGCGTGCATGTTGCCTACCCCAGAGATCAAAGATCGATTTTTGTGAGTGTGATTAATAACCGAAATAATTGGGTAATGACTACAGATCATATCTATTTTGGGAGGACAACAACTTGAAGAAGTGGACTACATTATTTATCGGGGCATTATTAGCAGTGAGCTTGGCAGCATGCGGTAACGATACAGATAATACCGCAACGCCGCCAGCGACTAACAACGAAACATCTAACGAGGGTAATACACCTGCGGAGCAGGAAACAAAGATCCCTACCTTGGACGAATTGATTACCAAAACCAATGCAGCAACCAAAGAAATGAAAAGCTTCACAACTGAAGCAAACATTGATCAGAATCTGAAACTGGATGCTGGTGAACAGTCGCAGGATCAACAGGTTAAAACATCGCTCAAGATGGATATTATCAAAGATCCAATGATGATCTATCAAGAGATGAAAATGGAAATGTCGGGACAGGAAGCTCAGAACGTGAAGCAGTATATCACTTCGGATAAAATCTACTCTCAAGTTGGGGATCAATGGGTTGCGATTCCTGAAGCTCAAACCAAGGAACTGATAGAGCAGATGAAAGCAAGCATGAATCCCGAAGGTGAATTGGAGCAATTCAAAAAGATTGAAGAAGATACTAAAGTGACCGAAGAAGGCGACAATTATGTGATTAACGCTGAC
This sequence comes from Paenibacillus sp. OVF10, assembly GCA_022836915.1. Taxonomy (GTDB): domain Bacteria; phylum Bacillota; class Bacilli; order Paenibacillales; family Paenibacillaceae; genus Paenibacillus. Next base: position 2,260,129 of record CP094668.1, read on the forward strand.
GTATCCGGTGATAATGTAAAGGAACTGGCCAAAGCCGTAATGGAGCAGAACGGATCGGATGCCCAGATGCAAGCCATGCTTGATCAGATGAATATCACCAGCATGAAGATGAAATATATGATCAACAAAGAAACCTATTTGCCTGCAAGTACGGACGTAACCATGGTCATGGAGATGGAACAGAATGGACAGAAAATGACGATGGACATGAAGATGACCAGTACGTTCTCCAACCAGGATCAAGTGGAAGAGATCAAGATTCCACAAGAAGCATTGGATAGCGCAAAATAAAACAGGCACCTCTGAACTAGATTTGTGTGAGCCGAGAGGTTTACCAGATTAGAATCAGGGGTGTTTTTCTGTTTAGCGGAGATTATGGTCAGGGTTGAAGGTGTTATAGTATAGTCATATTGAAGTAGAGAGGGGATATAAAAGATGATCGAATATGCACACATCCACCATGTTAGTCTGGCTGTACGTGATCTGGAAATCGCGAAGAAATTCTATTCGGGGTTACTGGGAATGCAGGAGATTGAACGCCCGCCTTTCCGCTCCACAGGTACATGGTATGCCATCGGTAGCCAGCAACTTCATTTGTTACAGCACCCTGACGGTCACACGTTACGCGAGGCTGGAATTGATACAACAGACGGCCACTTTGCGATCTGGGTGACCAGTTATTCAGGGACTATAGCCTGGTTGGAACAGCAGGGAATTGAGTACGAAGCGAGACCTGATAGTGTGGCTGGATTCGCACAGATTTTTGTACTTGATCCGGACCGTAACATTATTGAGTTCGATTCACCGTACAACTCTTAAGGAGAAATGGGTTAGAATAAATCCCTTGCTCCCCCAGAAATTGTATGCTATATTATCCATACATTCATAGCACGTGACGGAAGCACCGTCCATATACTGCATATTCATGCGGTTATTGGACGGTGCTTTTTTTGTGCTTTTTGACAGGGAGGGAAGGAAAATTTGATTGTACTGAAGGTAGTTCTGGTTTCAAAAGATAGAGATTACATTAGCGCCTGGCTTGATTATGTACAGGGAAATTCGTCGGGTCTCCATGTGCGTTTCACGGCATTCTCCCAAGGGGATTCGTTCAGGGATCATATGAATGAGAAAGAAGGTCGGGAATTACCAGATCTGGTTATTGCGGAACCGGAATTTCTGAATGACTGGCTGAATAACGGGGAGAAGGATCAGGTGTACCTTGGCTAATGCTTAGTGAAGGGATGGAAGAGGTGGATGAGGCCAAGCGGCTGATGAAATATCAACCCTTGCCTGCTTTGCTGGATGCTGTGATGCATGCTTGCCGACAGCCACGCCGTAAGAAGGTTCACCATTCGGGGCAAGAGACTCTCTCCATCGGTGTAGTATCCGCTTCGGGTGGAAGTGGCAAAACGGCAGTAGCCCTGCATATGGCGAAGCAATTGGGACTTGCGGGATATGCTGTTCTCTATCTTAATCTGGAGACGCTGGACAGCACGCTCCCGTTTCTGGAAAAGGGACTAATTAGAAGTGGGCAGCGTCACCCGGATGCGGAGACGGGATTGTCACGCCTGTTATACGATCTGAAGGTGGGCAGAAAGGAATCCGGCAAGCAGTTACAGGCGCAATCGAAGGGCGTAGATGGATATGTGGTCCGGCATGAAGCGCTGAGATCCGATGTGTTCTGGCCATTATCGAATCGGAAAGAACTGTTGCAAATGACTCGTGAGGATACGTCGAATCTGCTTCGTTATTTAACGGATTGTGGACAATATGACGTGTTGATTCTGGATGGGGATTCCGGTTGGGATGGGCGCAGTGAAGGGGTACTGGATGCAGCAGATGCTTTTGTCTGGCTGGTTGAGGATGATATATCTGCCATGCATCGTTGGGGACAATGGTTACAGCATGCTGAGCGTACGAAGCCAGACTTGTACGAAAGTATGCTCGAGCGTTCACGCTTTGTGGTTAACAAATATCGGGACAATGTCGTCAATGCACTCCCACGCCCTGATCTGCATCTGGATGCAGTGTTGCCCTATATCCCTTCTTGGAAGCAACTCAGTCAGGAGGAAGTCATGCTTAGTTCTCCGATCTTCCAACGTGAAGTGAAGAGATTATGTGCCATGCTGGTACAAGATGGCGAAGAAGAATTGAAGCAGACGGGACGAATTCAGAAGCAGGATCGGTGGGCACTATGACGGATCCATCCAATAGAATACTGGATCGTGAAGAACAGTTTCAGATGATGCGCAGGGAGGTCAGGGCCGGACTCGATTTAACCTCTTCAGCAGGAGATGATGAACTGTGGCAGGGGATAGAACGCAAAGTTCTGTCTGACCCGAAGCTGGATGATCTGACCTCAGGAGAGCGTCACACGCTGGTACAGCGATTGTTTGATTCCTTTCGTGGATTGGATATTTTGCAGCCACTTGTGGATCATCCCGATATTACGGAAATCATGATCAATAGTCACAAGGAGATTTTTGTGGAGCAAGAAGGTGAAGTCAGCCAGATCACCCTTGAATTCGAGTCCAGGGAACGGCTCGAGGATATCATCCAGATGATTGTGTCCGGGGTAAACCGGATTGTGAATGAGTCTTCTCCAATCGTAGATGCCCGTTTAAAGGATGGTTCGCGGGTCAATATCGTGTTGCCTCCTATTGCCTTGAAAGGACCCACGATGACGATTCGTAAATTCCCCAGTGAACCGATGAAGATGTCCGATCTGATTGAAAAGGGAGCCCTACATGAAGAAGCGGCAGAATTATTGCAGCAGTTGGTGCGGAGCAAATACAACATCTTCATTGGAGGTGGGACCGGATCGGGAAAAACGACCTTTCTGAACGCCTTATCGCAGTTTATCCCTGCCGATGAGCGAATTATAACGATTGAGGATTCGGCTGAACTACAGATTGTTACGGTACCAAATCTGGTATCACTGGAGACGCGGAATGCAAACACCGAAGGCAAGGGACAGATATCTATTCGGGATCTGATCAAATCTTCCTTACGGATGCGTCCCAACCGGATTGTGATTGGGGAAGTCAGGGGCGCAGAAGCGCTGGATATGTTACAGGCCATGAACACTGGCCATGATGGATCTTTGTCTACAGGGCATGCGAATACCATCTCTGACATGATTAGCAGACTCGAAACGATGGTACTTAGCGGTGCAGATCTTCCTATTGCGGTTGTAAGGCAGCAGATTAGTTCAGCAATCGATATTTTTGTACATCTATCCCGGCTGCGAGATCGTTCACGGCGGGTGACAGAGATTAGTGAAGTGATTGGCATGCAGGACGGTGAGGTTATGCTGAATCCACTGTTTCGTTTCCAGGAACAAGAAGAGCGTGAAGGAAAAATTATTGGCGGGTTAGTACAGGTTGGAAAGTTGAATCAGGTGGATAAAATTCAGATGGCGGGGCTTGGGGAATGGCTGGATGGATACATAGAACAATATAGTATTGAAACAAATTCATCAGATAACAACGTGAATTAAAGTCATTGGAAGGTGATTACTGTTGGGTGAAGCCAGACAGATGTTGACGGATTACACCGTATATACGCTTTCCCGGAGACAACGAATGGTCTGTATGCTGATTAGTGGTCTGCTGTTTTTTGGCATTGGAATTCTGTTCTACCATCACTGGTTGGCTGGAGCGATCCTGGCTGCGGGTTGCATATGGGTACCAAAACATTGGACTAAAGTGCTGTTGGAACGAAAAAGAATGACACTCAGTTTACATTTTAAGCAAGCATTATATGCATTATCTTCGGCACTGGCCGCAGGAAAATCGGTGGAAAATGGATTCAAGGAATCCGTGGAGGATCTGCGGATGTTGAACCCGGAAGCGGATACCGATCTGATTCGTGAGTTCACGATATTGCGGACACGGATGGAGTATGGACAACCAATCGAAGAGGCACTACAGGATTTCTCGGATCGGGCACAGGTTGAAGATATTACGAATTTTGCAGATGTGTTCATTACGTGCAAACGAACTGGCGGGGATCTGGTTGAAGTTGTGCGTCGTACCTCTGCGGTGATTGGTGAGAAGCTGGACATTCAGCAGGATATTATGGTCGCGGTATCGCAGAAAAAGTTCGAATCAAAGGTGATGTTTGCCGCTCCATTTATTTTTCTGATATTCCTCAATCTGACTGCTAAGGACTTTATGGAGCCATTATATAGCGGGATGGGGTACATCATCTCAAGTGGTGCATTGGCAGTACTCGCCTGCTGTTATCTGTGGATTAATCGCATTATGGATATCAAAGTATAAGGAGCTGAAACGATGCTGCTTCCCGTTATAGTCGCAGGGATGCTCGGAGCGGGATGGCTGGTGCTGGATCGAACCCGGGGCAGACCTACCGGCATCTGCGCAAGCTGGATATGGAAGGATTACGACTGAAAAAATTGCATGGTCCCTTCCTGTTTATATTGGACAAGTTTGAGATTGGACGCAGATTGCCAGTGCTCATGTTTCGAATGCAACATGCCATTCAGAAAATGTATGGCATACAGCACAGTGGAGAGAAAACGATGCTGTATTGCGCCGAAATGTTGACCTACACATGGCTCATGCTGCTGGTGGGCTGCCTGTTATCACTCGTTGGAGATATGGGCATCGGAGGTATGGCGGGTGGGCTCGTGCTCGGTGCAGCGTTGCCTTTTGCGCTCTACAAAGACCTCAATACAAAGGTGCAGCGAAGAGACCAGGATATTCTTATGGAACTGCCTGAGCTGCTGAACCGAATTGTACTGCTGGTTGGCGCAGGGGAGACCGTGCAACGTGCCATCGTTCACTGTGTGACAAGCCAGGGGGAACGGAATCATCCGTTGTACAACGAACTCAGAAAGACGGTGGGAGATTGGAATAATGGTTACTCGTTTCAACAATCATTTGAACAGTTCAGTCGTCGCTGCGGTGTACAGGAAGTGACGATTTTTACGACAACAGTGCTGCTGAATTTCCGGCGTGGGGGAGGTGACTTTGTATTGGCGCTGCGGGATCTGTCACATGTGTTGTGGGAGAAACGCAAGGCTGTCAGTCGGGCGAAGGGAGAACAGGCTTCTTCCAAACTGGTGTTTCCGATGGTACTGATCTTTTTTACGATTGTGGTCATGATCGGGGCACCTGCTTTTATGATGATGAATATGTAGGAGGAATTGGGATGATGGAAGTATTGAAAAACAAGGTAAACGCGTTTTGGGAGGAAGAGGATGGACTCGGCACGTTGGAGCTGATTCTGATTATCGGGGTTATTATCATTATTGCTTTGATTTTTAAAGACCAAATTAAAAAATTGGTAGAAAGACTGTTAACTAATGTGAGTAATAAAAGTAATGAATTCTTCGAATAACAGGTTCAAAAAGGAAGAAGGGAGCTTCACCGTTGAAGCCTCCTGATCTTCCCTGTCGTGCTGTTTATTCTTGTGTTATTGCTCTTTTTACCATGTATATGTATCAAAAAACATTCCTGAATCAACATGCCTATGCAGCTTCCGAACGTGCAGCTTATAGCTGGGACAACAGCCACAAGCAGGCGATGACAGGTGAATTTGTCGCTGGAGAACATGACAATCTGTACTGGAGACTGACGGATGACCGTATGCTTGGAGCGTTGTTTGGCTGGGCGGGAGCGGACAATCAGGTTAGCGTTTCTGTACCTGCTGGTGAAGGCGGAAGTCTCTCGGAACAGAAATTAGCACAAGCGGTGCAGCATATGCCTTCAGCCATGAAAGGAACGATTGAGTATCAGAACTCTCTAATTCAGCGGAAAATAACGACCAAGCTGGATCAGGTAATTTCTTTGCCTCTTCCTTCTTTTTATTCGATTCAGGTAACCGTGTCCTCACTCAAGGATCATCCGCAGTTGTTGAACCGGTTGAATTCATTCGAACGGTAGATCTGGTCCGTTATTATGCAGCCAAGTTTAAAGGCAAGGGCGGCGCGGCGACCAGTACAGCGGCAGAAGCCGGACAGGTTGTGCAGCATTTTGGCAAAAGCAAAAAGTGAGAAAAGGAGGAGGGCGGAGCTGTTTAGAAAAAAGACGGTGAGTCGGGGGCAGTAAGCCTTTTTTTGATATTAATATTGGCTGGAGTTTATATGTTTGTCGCAATATTTATTGATTACGCTCGTATAGCGGCATTCAAGGTGCAGACCGAACGCATGACTCATGCTGCGATGAGATCCGTCATGTCAGCCTATGACACCTCACTGCGGGAGTATGGTTTATTCGGGTATGGCGACAGTAGTGGGGATGCAATTATGGCTAAAGTGCTGAATGATAGCGTGAAGCCTTCCTCTGTAAAAGATGGATTCCCCATTCTGGATATCCAGTGGGATACCACTAAACTGAGCATGGAGCGTGAACTGGGCAGATACGATATATTTAATCGTCAGATTCAGGAGGATATGAAGTATCGGGCTCCGGTTGATTTTACCCTTGAAGTGATCAATCGGTTCAAACCGATGTCAGACGAGATGAAGGAAGCTGCACACACGGTAGACTTGCTGAAAAAATTACAGAAGTTATATGACAAACGTGAAGAATTGCTGGATGAAGCCATTGCCAATCAGACGGAATCCGCGGAGAAGATGAAGAATCTTCCGAAGTTAATCATGGACCCGCCCTCACAGGCCATCTATGAAGAAATGTTGGAAGAAACACCAGAGACAGCTGCCGAGGCAGCAGCACGTTATGCAGATTATCTTAACAAGAAACAGGCGGATGAGGGATTGCCATTCAGAGAGCAACAATACATATTGGAACTGGCTCGTTATCGGACGGGTGTTGGTAATGTGGTGACAGGCATCAGCATGATCATACAACCGGCGTTACAGGCCCATCAAACAAAGCTGGAGGAAGCACAGTCCAAGATCGAAGAAGCACGCAAGATCAATGAGGAAATGAAACGTGTAATCGCGGAGGGGAGAACCGTTCGCAGAATGCCAGCTACGACAATGTGGGCAACTCGAATCTTCCTGGGACGAGTCCTGCATCTACTGGATCAGGCACTGAAGCCAAAAGTACACGTTCTCTTGCTTCGGAGCTTGTGAGGGCAGATAGCCTATTTGATCAGTTGAAGGCACGGGTTGTTTCCCAGAATACGGACTTCTCTAACGTCAGAAGAGACAACATGGAGTTGAATACACAGCTTCGCAGCGTCACGGCCATGAGCGGTGTTCCGATTAAACCAGCGGTCAGACAGGCAAGTCAGGTTACGGAACGATATATGGACACCTATGTACGTAGCGGTCCTGCCAATCTCATCCTCCAAAGTAAGCAGCAGCTGGAAAGTGGTCGTGGGTCGGATGCCCAACGCAAAGCGAATGATAAAGAATCCAAAGGGAAATTGAAGGAAGTCAAACGAATCTTGTCGCAGATTCAGAATGGAAGTTCGGGTTCCATGGACGCTTTCAAACAGTTGGAGGAATATTACAACGCTAATATTGCTTTTAACGAGGCTAGTCGTGAGGAAGCCAAAAGGCAGAGATTGCTGGAGATCCTTATGACTCTGGTGGCGATGCCATGAAGAGAATGGACAGTTTGTTTGGCGGGATGTCCGGTCTGCTGGACAGTCTTGGTGACGAATTATTTCAGAATGAATATGCTTTAGCCTATTTCAACTCCATGGATTTTGGTCAGTTATTTACCTGGACTGAAGGTGGTGGAGATGCTGGTGATGTCTTCAAACTGGAGAATCAGGAACTGGAGTATATCGTTTACAGGTTTCATAATCCTTCGGGTAACATCGCTGCGGCATATGCGGAGATATTTGGTTTGCGGCTGGCTATTCGGACGGCCGAAGGGTTAATTGAGCATAGCAAGCTTGGGAACCCACTTCTGGTTTTATCGGCGGCAATCTTATACGGGATTACAAACGCCATCGCGGATATGGTGAAACTAGCAAAAGAGGGCAGTGTGGAATTGTCCAAGTATATCAAAGTCAAACTGACGTACAGGGACCATCTCCGATTGTTCCTATTGATGCATAGTAACAATGAACGCAAAATGTCCAGAATGCTGGCGCTAATTCGATTGAATACTGGTGTGAATCCAGATGAGAAACAGACGTATGCTTCGGGTAACATGCGCAGCAGCATCAAGCTGTGGTTTTTACCAGGGGTGGTTAGAAGCATAGGTACAGTTATGGGTAGTGCGGATCAGGTTGAAGATGGGCGATTTTTCATTGAGCGGAAGGCGGATTATTCCTATTGAATGATCAGAATCGTTTCGGTGGAGGGATTATGGATAAGCAGCAACATTACGAAAAAGAAAGCGCACAATTGCAGATTCGTTTAACAAGAATAATCAGATTGCAACGATTGAAGTCTCTGAATAAGCAGATATGTTCTCCGAAAAAGGAACAGGGAAGCATGGTTCTGGAAGCTTCACTGGTGTTACCTGTTTTTCTGTTCTTTATCATGTTTCTCATCTTCATTGTGCAAATGACTCTAATCTCCACAGCGTTACAGAGCACAGCAGGGGAAGCGGTGAAGCAGTTATCAACGAAAATATATCCGGTTTCCCTTGCCTTCACACCTTCTGATTCTGCAGGTGGTGAGGGCTCTGGAGGGGTTGGAAGATACCGGAGTTGTCTCTGACGGAATGGGCAGAAGGTTATGCTTCTTCTCTACCCGAGCCATTAAGTGATTGGGTACGTTCAGCGGCGGCCAGTGGTGAACAACCACTACAGGAGATCAAGACATCCGTCTTGGAAACGGTGCTTGATCCGATGGTCAAACCGCTGCTGCAACCATTTATCGAGCCAACTCTACTGGATATGGAACGTGTGCATGTGAACGGTGTTTCCATACCTGATCTTAAAAACAAAACAAATCCTTATTTCCGACTTGAACTGAGTTATGAATTGCCGATAAAAGTCCCCTTTCTCAGTAAACCGCTTCGGATTCAGGCTGCTGCGGCAGAACGGATATGGATTGGAGATACCGGAGAAGGGTCAGATGGCAGCGCAGGAGACGGGGATACTGCGGGTTCAGCAACGGTACTGTCGAAGCCTGACCCGGCTTACATAGGCAATAATGCAACGATTAAGGTGAAGGTAGAACCAGGAGCGACAGCCAACTTAACGATATTTTACAAGTCAGGTGAAAGTTCTGCGAAGCACATTGGCTGGGCCACCGCAGATGAGAATGGAATTATTGAATGGAACTGGTTTGTTGGTACTCGGACAACAGAAGGAACATGGAGTTTTGTTGTCGAGACAGGGGACGGTGCCAAGACGGAGACTACGTTTACGGTAGCCTCCAGAAAATAAGGAAGGGGATGATGGAGGTGGAGTGGTTTTACATTGCCTGTGGCATATACGTCATTGCAGCTTTTATTACAGATATTCGTTCCATGAAAATTCCAAATCGATTGACTTTACCTGTGACTGTTGCAGGCGTATTGGCCCATATCATATGGGGCGGTTGGGATGGTTTCTTGTTTTCAGCCGCTGGATTTGCAGCAGGTTTTGGTATTTTGTTTCTGATGTATGCGATTGGAGCCGTAGGGGCAGGAGATGTGAAATTGTTTGGTGGGATTGGCGCATGGACGGGGCTTGCTTTTGGCATTCATGTCATTATTTACTCCGTTTTGTACGCGGGCGCAATTGGTCTAGTAATACTTCTATTCCGTAAAGATTCAGCGAAACGGATTCGAGGCATGGCAAGTAGTCTTGCAGGTTTTTTCATGCTCGGTTCGCTCAAGCTGGTAAATAAAGAGAAGACATTGAAGTTTCCATTTATGCTGGCGGTGTTACCTGGATTTATCACGGTCCTTGTCTCGGGACTTTTCCCTTGATATCAGGAGTCTGGAAAACGTTAGGATAACAGTGATCGAAGATAGCACTGCGATTGGAGTGGAAGAGTGTGGTGTATTGTAACTCAACTTATATCAACTAAACTTTTTACACGAGAACGGAGAGGACGGAAAAAACCTGAAGAAGCGGAGCTAAAAGCTTTCTGAAAGAAAGCTGCATCGGAAGCATATGCTTCGCCTTTATCCCCGGATTTTCCCCTTTACAAAGGGAATCAAGAAATCTGGGGATAACAGCGATCGGAAGGTTGTTCCGTCATCGAAGTACCCAGTGTAACTTTCTTTAGTTGATCCTATATAGCAACGGAAAGAGAGGATTGGCATGTATGGATTAACGAGAGATTTTATTCGTAACGGCGGAGCGTTCATGGTTTTGGAGAAAGAGGACGGGTTACGAATGGAGGAATTAAGCCGGGTACAGATGGGGATGTTGTCGTCCAATCAGATTCCGCGACTTCTCCCTGTTCATATTCGGGAAGTCGATCGAAATGTAACTTTGCAGTACGACATATCAGGGTACAAAATGTTATCCCAGATGTTAAAGTCAAGCAAAATCAAGTTGCGTGTTCTGTATGGTCTGTTGTTCCAACTAGCCGATGCCTTCATGGAATGCCGACAGTATATGTTGGAGCCTCGTAAATTATTGATCCAGGAAGAGTACTTGTTCATCAACGGTTCATTTGAACAGGGTGAGCTTGGAATGGTCTATGTACCAATCATGGATACGGTTGAAGTTGATCCAACGCCGCAGCAATTCCGTGAGCTTGTGATCAGGCTGATGGCCCAGGTGCAGGAACTGCAAGGAGAAGGCATTCAGCGTGTTCTGCAGTTATGTGACAATGAACGTTGGGATATCAGACAGTTGCGAGAGCTTCTGCTGGAGTTATATGCTGACGAGCAAGAGAATGGAGGAGTCGCAGCATTTCTCTCATCCAGAACTTTGGAAACACCCAATGATTCAAGAGGTGATCTTCATTCGTCGATTTCTGAGCGAGAGAGCAGGCAAGCCACTGGTAATTCTCGACCATATCAACCCAGTGCTCCCGTTCATAATGCTGCTGTGGAGCCGCAATTAAATTTTCGTCAGCCGCAAAAAACGAGTGAATCCGAGGTGGAAGACATTCCGGTGAGATCTCGAACCTTTCCAGGCAGGCGCTCGCCTGAGCTATCTTCATTTGAGAGCTCAAACAGCATGGATAAGGGACGAAGTAACCCGTATGATTCCCTAGAGCGTGTTGATATGGACGCGGAGGAGAAGTCCGGATCTTCCAAAGTGACCTATATCATACTGGGCTGCATGGTTGCCATGGCATTGGTATGGAGATTTATATACATGGAGCAACCGGGACAGACGCAGATGATCCTGTGCATGGTACTAAGCCTTGGCTTGCTTGGTGTAGCAGGATGGACGTGGAAGCGCAAGGAAGTCCTCATAATGACTCAGAGAATAAGCGGTCTTTTTCATTCAATTTAGGTAAGAAGAAAGGCAAGAAAACGGAAGAGGAACAATTTCAGGAGAGTTGGCGCTGGAATACAGCTGAAAGGTCAGCGGAACGCATAAACCAAACGGTTGCATCCACCTCAGAAGGTGGTAGCGAGCATTCCCGTTATCAAAGTCTGCATATGACACCTGAACACTCTGATCCACCGTTCGTTCAGCGCCATGTGGAAACGGTAGCTTCAACTTCAGAGCTAATTCGACAGGATGCAGTTGCGGAAGCAACCGTGAATTTGCAGAATCTGAGTGGAGGTAATGTTACAGGGGCAGGACCGGTGATGGCGTCTTATTATCTTGAACGAAGATCAGGCACCGGTGACCAACATGAACGGATGGATGTGCAAGGAGCATCTTTTGTCATCGGAAGATCAGCAGACATGGTTCAGTGGGTGGACACAGCGACCGGGGTGTCCCGTGCTCATGTGGAATTGAGCCGGAACAAATCGGGCTATGTGATTAAGGATCTGGGTTCCGTCAATGGCACCATTCTTCAGGGCAATATTCTTGCTCCGTATAAGGAATATCCATTGGCGGATGGAGACACATTTACACTTGCGGAATCAGTCTACACTTATCGGTCGGTTGGAGAAGACATAGTTCAATCAGTCAGATAAGCCGCGGTGCTTCAGATCTTCCAGTGCCTGGGTTAAGGTAGGGAAAGTGAATTGGAATCCGTGGTCGAGTGCTTTTTGCGGAATGACTCTCTGCCCCTGAAGCAGAACAACGGATAGTTCACCAACTAAGGTTTTAATTAAGAAGCTGGGTACGGGGAACCAGTGAGGGCGATGATACACTTTACCGACCGTACGACCGAATTCATCATTGGTGACAGGGTTCGGTGAGGAAGCATTGACTGGACCTGACACTTGTTTATTTTGAATGCTAAAATCAATGAGTCTTACGATATCCATAATGTGAATCCAGCTAGTCCATTGCTTGCCACTGCCGATCTTGCCACCAACACCCAGCATATAAGGGAGTTTCATCAATGGAAAAGCACCTCTTTTATGTCCAAGCACCAAACTCACCCGGATTTTAACGAGTCTTACATCTTTGATTGCATCTGCAGCAACTTCCCATTGTTCCGAGACCCGGGACGGGAAGTTCATGGATTTTTGCGGACTACTCTCGTCAAAGGTTTCATTAGGGAGGTTCCATAGATGGCCATGGCAGAAGCCTGAACGACCACTTCTGGCTTTTGTTCCAGGGACTCCACCAATCGGGCTACCCGCGCTACGGTTGTTACTCTGGATTCAACAATCTCCAGCTTCGCCTTGGTTGTCCAACGTTGATTCAGCGTTTCTCCGGCAAGGTTAACGAGAGCATCCATACCTTCCAGCAAGTGAGGTTGTTCTTCGACTTGTTCCCACGATATATATGTAAGATTTTTACTTGGATTATGCAAGTCAGGCAGTTTTCGTGTAATAACTTTCACATGGTGCCCGGCTTGCAGCCAGTAATCTACAAGTGCTCCTCCCACAAATCCGGTACCTCCACAAATGGCAATTTTCATATCAAACATCCTCTCTGTATTTTCACTGCGCTGATATACCGTTGGATCGACAAACAGCCCCGTAAGGTAAGCAATGCCTGTTGGGAACAACTTACCTGACGGAGCATATCTGTATCTAATTAACCCAATTTATATGCCACTTAACTCATCTTTTATTTTATTTAATCAAATGTTGATAAGGGGAATAATCGATTTTGTTTTTCTCCAAAAACTTTACCAAAAACTTATTATCCCGCTTCGGTGTGGCAATGATGTATCCTTTGATACAATGATCTCTCGATACTTCCGTGGCGTTGTCTTCAACTGCAATCTTACCGATCTCTGCAGCAATGGAATGTTTGGCTATGTCACGAAATGGCCCGGGCACAGGCTCCACAAGTTGATCCAAAAAAGCTTTGGCTTCATCTGTCCACAAGTGACGGCTGGCTTCAACCCAATAATTCTGCCAATCCAGCTTGGACTTTCCGTCCGCTTTTGGTAGCACTTTCAAAAACTTGCGCATCATGAAGAATCCACCGATACACATGCTGCCAAGCAATAAAAAAGTCCAGAATGCGATTGTATTCATAAACCAATTGCTGGGGGAACTACTGGTCAGTATCATCCCGTAGGAGTCGAAAATCATTGCGGAGTCACCTCGGTTCATTGATTTTCACGGAAAGACGGATTCCGCCTACCCATGTTCCACATATTAGCTGTAAAAAATAGCCTCTATCCCGAATTATAGCGCATTTCTAGATTTATTTCGATAATCGCGTTAGAATAAGGGATAATTCAGATTAAGGGGATCAATAATGCTGAAAATCGGCTCCCACGTGTCCTTTTCGGACAAGGGATTATTGAGTGCAACGAAAGAAGCGTCTTCGTACGGTTCCAGTTCGTTTATGATATATACGGGTGCACCACAGAATACACGTCGCAAGCCAATTGAATCCATGTATATTGAAGAAGGCAAACTTGCCATGCAAGAGGGTGGAATGGAAGATATCGTTGTCCATGCACCGTACATTATTAATCTTGGCTCATACAAAGACAACACGTATAGACTCGCTGTAGATTTCCTTCAGGAAGAGATTCGTCGTACACATGCCATTGGTGTGAAGAACATCGTATTACATCCTGGCGCTTTTACAGATAAAGATGCCCACTATGGGATCGGACGGATCGCAGAAGGTTTGAATGAAGTGCTGGAGGGTGTGAAAGAGACAGATGTGAACATCGCTCTGGAGACCATGGCTGGCAAAGGTACGGAGATGGGGCGTAGTTTCGAAGAGATCGCCCAGATCATCGAGAAAGTAACGTATAACGAGCGCCTCACTGTGTGTATGGATACATGTCACATTCATGATGCCGGATATGATATCGTTAATGATTTTGACGGTGTACTGGAACAATTCGATCGCACGGTAGGACTTGACCGCATTGCTGTAATGCATATTAATGATAGTAAGAATGCTATGGGTGCGCACAAGGACCGTCATACACCAATTGGCTCTGGCTGGATCGGGTTTGAGGCGATTAACCGCATCGTCAACCATGAGAAGCTTCAAGGACGTCCATTTATTCTTGAGACACCTTGGATTGGTAAAGAGGCCAAGACCCAGCGTCCAATGTATGAGGTGGAGATTGCCCTGCTTCGTGGGGATGTTGCCGGTCGATTCGGCCAGGATTTCCTGACAGAAGTAGAACAGTTGCAACACTTTTTCAAAGGTAAAGAGATTGAGTCTCGTTCGTATATTCTGGATGTGTGGACGTTGCTCAAAAATGATGCCAAAGCCAAAAAGGCAGATCCGCGCGAACCGCTGGAACGCCTCTATGACATGGTGACTGAAGCTGCATTGTTCCCGCATTTGAATGAAGAACAACTGAATCATCGCTTGATTGCATGGCTTGCGGGTTAATCCCGCAGGTCATGGCTTAATTGAAGGAGGAAGAATAACCCGATGGAGATCCACGCTAAACAAGTACGCCCTGATTCTAAAAACCGCGCCGATCGTGCGCGCATGCTTATTTCCTGTCCGGATGGTCCAGGAATTGTAGCTGCCGTCTCTCACTTCCTGCACCAGCATGGTGCAAACATTGTTCAGTCGGACCAGTATACAATGGACCCTGCTGGCGGCATGTTCTTTATGCGGATTGAGTTTGATCTTCCGCAATTGTTGGTCAATTTGCCGAAACTGGAAGCTGATTTTGAAGAAGTAGCAAGCCGTTTCCAAATGGAATGGACGCTATCTGCGGTTAGCCGCAAGAAGAAATTGGCTATCTTTGTATCCAAAGAAGATCACTGTCTGGTTGAATTGTTGTGGCAATGGCAGGCTGGCGACCTAGATGCTGATATTGCTCTTGTGGTCAGCAACCATCTGGACATGAAGGACTATGTAGAATCATTTGGCATTCCATATCATCATATCCCAGTTACAGCAGACACGAAGAAAGAAGCCGAACAGCGTCAACTGGACGTCATCGGCAACGATGTGGATGTGATCATTCTGGCTCGTTACATGCAGATTATCTCTCCGATGTTCATTGAGCATTACCGCAATCGAATCATTAATATTCACCATTCGTTCCTGCCAGCCTTCGTTGGTGGTAAACCGTATGCGCAGGCGTACAACCGCGGTGTCAAAATTATCGGTGCGACAGCGCATTATGTTACGGAAGAACTGGATGGCGGACCAATTATCGAACAGGACGTGCAGCGTGTAAGCCACGGGGACGATGTAACCGAGCTGAAGCGTATTGGACGTACCATTGAGCGTGTTGTGCTTGCACGTGCCGTGAAATGGCATGTTGAAGACCGCGTTCTTGTTCACGAAAATAAAACCGTTGTATTTTAAGCTCACGCTTTAATACTGTGCAAGGTTGATTCGGAACCACATAATAGATTATCCAAAAAGCGACCCCAATTCGTTTACGAAACGGGAGTCGCTTTTTTGTTGTGTTGATATACTTTCCGCACAAGCCAAGCATAATACCAAATAGCAGATGTCCTGCAATCCAATAGAGGATGGCAAAAACATCGTACAGGTCTGGCACACGTGATGACAATTGAGAGAGTGGGATATAGAGCACGGACGAGACTGAACCAAGTATAATTCCTTTGATCATTGGGCGGCCTGAATGTCGTATCCACCACACATAGAAGATGCCGATGATAACGGATACGATGAGATGCAAAGTAAATTCAATAAATTCGGGTAAGGTTGGTGGAAGACCAGGCACAAAATCAATATTCAACAGCAGGGTATATACTTGTTCGCCTGTGTTGGCCTGAATCATTTTGAGGAAAAATCCCAGGACAACTCCGGATAGAATCCCCGTTAAAATACCGGATAACCAGGGTAATGAGTGTTTTACCGATGTTGATGGGTGAGCAGCAGGATCTGGCATGATCGCGACCTCCTATGATTGACGCATGGACATCTGAAAAGTAAACCACAGCCCGATTTTCAAATCCATATTAAGGAACATTATATGTGAATTGAGGATGAATATCTAAAATATGCATGGTTTTCAGGTTAAAGGTTATACTTCATGCGATGGATTTGCGAGGCTCCTTAAGTCTGCTTTTGGAATTTAGTACCTTTTAAAGTACGATTTTTGCTTGATTGGCCAAGGATTATTCATCACAAACAACCGATTTTTCATGAACTTCTCAAAGAAGGTTATGGAAAAGCTTCACGCCAAGTGATACAATACAAAAGTGAATAAGTCAAAATGAAACACTCAAGCGGATTCACTTATTGTGAAATTCGGTTTGCTTGTATGATGAGAGGGATTCGCTTGCGCACCCGACTTATCTAAAGACATGAGGAGGACAAACCATGACTGACAAGAACGAAGCGATTCAAAAGGACGAGAACACTACAATCGACAACCTGTCGATTACTACCGTACGTACTTTGGCGATTGATGCAATTGAGAAGGCAAATTCCGGACATCCGGGTATGCCTATGGGCTCCGCTCCAATGGGGTACCAACTTTTTGCAAAAACGATGACTCATAACCCGGACCACCCAACTTGGGTTAACCGGGACCGTTTTGTCCTGTCTGCAGGACATGGCTCCATGTTGCTGTACAGCTTGCTGCACCTGAGCGGATATGATCTTCCAATGGAAGAACTGAAACAGTTCCGTCAATGGGGAAGCAAAACTCCGGGTCACCCGGAATTCGGACATACTGCAGGTGTTGATGCAACTACCGGCCCACTGGGTCAAGGTATTGCAATGGCTGTAGGTATGGCGATGGCTGAAGCTCAACTGGGCGCAACATACAATAAAGATAAATTCAACGTAGTTGACCACTACACTTACGCAATCTGTGGTGATGGTGACTTGATGGAAGGCGTATCTCATGAATCAGCTTCCCTGGCTGGACGTTTGCACCTGGGCAAACTGATCATGTTGTTCGACTCCAATGACATCACGTTGGATGGTAAATTGGATCTGTCTTCTTCCGAAAGCATCGCGAAGCGTTTTGAAGCTTATGGCTGGCAAGTGCTGCGCGTTGAAGATGGTAACGATCTGCCTGCAATCGAAAAAGCAATTCAGGAAGGTCAAGCAGATACACTGCGTCCTACACTGATTGAAGTTAAAACGGTTATCGGTTACGGTAGCCCGAACAAACAAGGTAAAGGCGGCCACGGCGGTACTCACGGATCTCCACTGGGTGCAGACGAAGCCAAATTGACTAAAGAGTATTACAAATGGGTTTATGAAGAAAACTTCCACGTACCAGCTGAAGTTCGCGATCACTTTGCACAAGTGAAAGATCGTGGTATCTCTGCTAATAAAGCTTGGGACGAGAAATTTGCCGAGTACAAAAAAGCATATCCTGAGCTTGCAGCTCAATTCGAAACAGCGATTAACGGCGACCTTCCAGAAGGATGGGACCGTGATCTTCCTAAATATGCAGCAACAGACAAAGCGCTCTCCACTCGTGTAGCATCCGGTAACGCTCTGAACGGTCTGGCACACAACGTGCCACAACTGACAGGTGGATCTGCTGACTTGGAAAGCTCCACAATGACTCACTTGAACAACCTGGAGAACTTCACACCTGAAGATTACTCCGGCCGTAACATCTACTTCGGTATCCGTGAATTCGGTATGGCTGGAGCAATGAACGGTATGGCACTGCACAGTGGTGTGAAAGTATTCGGAGGTACGTTCTTCGTATTTACCGATTACCTGCGTCCGGCTGTTCGTCTGGCTGCCCTGATGGGATTGCCTGTAACGTATGTTCTGACTCACGACAGTATCGCTGTTGGTGAAGACGGTCCTACGCACGAACCGATCGAGCAATTGGCATCCCTGCGTATCATTCCTAACCTGACGGTTATTCGTCCGGCTGATGGTAATGAAACTTCGGCTGCTTGGGCTTACGCGCTTGAGAACAAGAGCAACCCGGTTGCACTCGTACTCACTCGTCAAAACCTGCCAATCCTGGAAGGTACCGTTGAAGGTTCGCGTGAGAACGTGAAACGTGGTGCTTATGTTGTCTCTGATGCAAAAGATGGCAAAGCGGTAGCACAAATCATCGCTACAGGTTCTGAAGTGCAATTGGCTGTTAAAGCTCAAGCAGCACTTGCAGAACAAGGCATCCAAGTTCGCGTAATCAGCATGCCAAGCTGGGATCTGTTCGAGAAACAAGACAAAGCTTATAAAGAGTCCGTTCTTCTTCCGGATGTTAAAGCTCGTCTTGCAATTGAAATGGCTTATCCAATGGGCTGGGAGAAATATGTTGGAGATCAAGGTGACATTCTCGGAATCAGCACATTTGGTGCTTCCGCGCCTGGCGACCGTGTTATCCAAGAGTATGGCTTTACAGTGGATAACGTGGTTAGCCGCGTAAAAGCATTGCTGTAATAGAGGTTGTTCAAAAAGTCTGCTTTTGATTACGAAGGATGCCTCACGGCATCATCAGCGTCGAATATGGGATTCAGCCGAATAAGAATATGCTTACGGAGTATGTTTCCTTCGGAAACATTGTAGTTGCTCACGTAGTTTTCTCCTACGCTCCGCTACTCCATTTCTAGCTTCATCCCATCTTCTCGGTACTGAAAACCTGACTTTTTGAACACGCAATTAGCTTCATAAACGCTGCTATGGTTGGGAGGGCATCATGCTGTCCTGATCCATGGCAGCAAGTTATTTCCGCAGAACAGGGGCGGTGAAGCGTTATCGCCCTGATCTGTTTTGCCTTTTGTTTTCATTAACTTCAGGGGAGCGGGTACGCATGTCACAATTCGATCAAGTTAGTGTAGTGAAAGAGGCCAACATTTATTATGATGGTCAAGTAACCAGCAGAACAGTTATTTTGGGGGATGGCAGCAAAGTGACTCTGGGCATCATGCTTCCAGGCAGTTATGAGTTCGGTACGGATTCTCGTGAAATTATGGAGATTCTGTCCGGAGATCTGAAAGTATTGCTTCCCGGAGAAGAAGAGTGGCAAGAGATTCAAGGTCAAGCTACGTTCCACGTGCCTGCCGAATCCAAATTTAAACTGGAGATACGCAGCGTTACTGACTACGTCTGCTCGTACCCGGCGGAATAACATAAGAAGGGTAAGCAGAACCGCAACCTGCGGATTCGGTTTACCCTTTTTACTTCTTGAATTCTAACGACAAAGTTCGAGCTGCAAGCTTGTCAGCCCCGTGGATTTGAAGTATCCTTAAGGCAAGTTGTTTAGAATGGAATACGGACATAATATAAGAGGTTGTTCAAAAAGTCCGCTTTTGATTACAAAGTTTGAACACGCAATATAATCGAAATCAGGAGGTTTTTGAGATCATGGCAAAAAAAGTGACATTTGACTATAGCACGGCATTGCAATTTGTAAATCAGCACGAAGTGGATTATTTCGCAGAACCGATTCGTCTGGCTCACGAGCAGCTTCACAACGGAACAGGAACAGGCTCCGATTATCTGGGCTGGATTGACCTGCCAACGGCTTATGACAAAGAAGAGTTCGCTCGCATTCAAAAAGCGGCTGCCAAAATCCAAAGCGACTCCGAAGTACTGATCGTTATCGGTATCGGTGGATCATACCTGGGTGCACGTGCAGCGATTGAAATGCTGACTCACTCTTTCTATAACAATCTGCCAAAAGACAAACGCAAAACGCCTGAAATCTATTTTGCAGGAAACAATATCAGCTCCACATATGTAACTCATTTGCTGGACCTGGTTGAAGGCAAAGATTTCTCCGTCAACGTTATCTCCAAATCCGGTACAACAACTGAGCCGGCTATTGCATTCCGTATCTTCCGTGCAGCACTGGAAGAGAAATATGGTAAAGAAGAAGCTCGCAAACGCATCTATGCTACAACAGACAAAGCGCGCGGTGCACTGAAAGAACTCGCAAATGCAGAAGGATACGAATCTTTCATTATCCCTGATGATGTAGGTGGACGTTACTCCGTTCTGACAGCTGTAGGTTTGCTGCCAATCGCAGCAGCTGGTATCAGCATCGAAGAAATGATGCAAGGTGCGGCTGACGCATCCAAAGAATACAGCAACCCAAACGTAGCTGAGAATGAAGCATATCAATATGCTGCAGTTCGTAACGCATTGTATCGCAAAGGCAAAGGCACTGAGATCCTTGTAAACTATGAGCCTTCACTGCACTTCGTGTCCGAGTGGTGGAAACAACTGTTTGGAGAGAGTGAAGGTAAAGACTACAAAGGGATCTATCCTGCATCTGTTGATTTCTCTACAGACTTGCACTCCATGGGTCAATTCATCCAGGAAGGTAGCCGGAACATCTTCGAAACTGTTATCCAGGTTACTGAAGTTGCTGAGCATATCTCAATCAAATCCGATCCGGACGATCTGGATGGTTTGAACTTCCTTGAAGGAAAAACCATGGACTTTGTTAACAAAAAAGCGTTCCAAGGAACACTGCTTGCACATACAGATGGTCAAGTACCAAACCTGATTGTGAACATTCCAGATATGACTCCATATTCTTTCGGATATCTGGTATACTTCTTTGAAAAAGCATGCGGTATCAGTGGCTACCTGCTGGGTGTCAATCCATTTGACCAACCAGGCGTGGAAGCTTACAAGAAAAATATGTTCGCATTGCTGGGCAAACCAGGCTTTGAAGAAGAGAAAGCAGCGCTCGAAGCGAGACTTTCCGAATAATTCATCGGTCTGCTCATATAGTTGAATAAGGTAATGTAAATCTAACCGGGAATCACTGTTCGTTTAAGATGCAGGGTTCCCGGATATAGATAACCAGGGCAGTTCGTCCGCGTTCGCGCGGTGAACTGCTTTCTTGTAAAATGGACTCAGGAAAAGATCAGAAAGTTGGATTTAGGATGATTGAACGTTATCGCACGGTTCGAGGACCGGGCAATCTGGAAATTGTAATCAAGAAGTCGCGATTTATCGGTCATATTATGCCGGTCACGACAGAGGAAGAGGCTGTTGCCTTCATCGATGAGATCAAGAAAAAACATTGGAATGCGACTCACAACTGCTCTGCATACATGATTGGGGAGCGAGACGAGATCCAGAAGCAATCCGATGACGGTGAACCCAGCGGAACAGCAGGGAAACCCATTCTTGAAGTGATCAAAAATCAGAAATTAAAAAATGTGGCAATTGTGGTTACGCGATACTTCGGGGGAATTATGCTTGGAGCCGGTGGGTTAATTCGTGCTTATACGGATGGAGCTGTAGCAGCCATCGAAGCCGGAGAAGCCATTACCAACGTGCTGCATCGTGAAGTGTTTGTTGAACTGGATTATACGTGGCTGGGAAAAGTGGAAAATGAGTTAAGAAGCCGGGAAGTCCGTACAGGTGAAACTGGATTCACCGATAAGGTTACGTTGACTTGTCTTCCGCCGGATAGTGAAACCGAGGCATTTATAGCCTGGATCACGGATTTGACGCAAGGGCAATCCCGGATCACGGAGGGACAGCGGCTTTATTTTATTGAAGGGGAATAAAATATATGGCTAGAAGAGCAGTCGAACAGGAGTTGTCGAGGGAGCGGATACTGGAGGCGGCGAGGCACCTTTTTATTACCAAAGGATACCGCGCCATTTCGATGCGAAGCATCGGCCAGCATCTGGGCTATAGTCATGGGTCGCTGTATTATCACTTTAAGGAAAAGGCAGAGCTGTTCTATGCCATCGTGGTTGAAGATTTTAATCATCTGGGGCATTTGCTGCTGCAAGCTATGGTCAGGCCGGTTCGTGATGATGTGAGCAAGGTAGAGCACATTATGATGGAGTTTATTCGCTTTGGTCTGGAGAACCCATATCAATACGAAATCATGTTTATGATCAGGGACGAAGAACTGTTGTCTTATTGTCGTACCGAACAGGGACGTTGCTTCGAATTGTTTGCATCGATTATAAGGCAGTATATGAATGAAGAGAACTGTACGGAAGAGGATATTCAAAGGGTACCGCGTACGCTATTTTTGGCTATGCACGGATTCATTTCTTATTACATTCAGGACCGTTTAACGTTTGTGGAGATTGAATCGTCTGCGCTGTCTCATGTCAAAGTGCTGTGCCGCAATCTGGGTCAGCAGCCTGGCGTCCAATAATGGCGCTATTGTTGCACCCCTACACTTCAGGGCGGTGATTTGTCATAACTTTAATTCTTTATAACGTTATCTCGCGAAAGTTAATATGCGCAGCAGACCAAGTCAGGCGGCTCCGACCCGGAATGAGGGTGGACCGCCTGTTTGTGTTTGCAAAAATGAATGAGTAGGTGGCAGGTCTATTGGACCCAACTAACCTTCCATGATTTTGAGAAAATATTCCCGCTCACGTGGTCCATCGAATTCGCAAAAGTAAATGCCTTGCCAGCGGCCAATCAGCAGTCTGCCTTCGTGAATAATAACTGTCTGTGATGGCCCTGTTGTAATGGATTTGAGGTGAGAGGCTGTATTGCCTTCGGCATGTCGATACTCGGGATGCTCCCAAGGGTACACTTCGTCAAAGCGTAACAAGACATCATGTTTTACATCCGGGTCTGCATTTTCGTTGATGGCAATACCTGCCGTTGTATGTGGACAGTAGATGAGCACCGTCCCATTCTGCACCCCGCTACTCTGGACAACCTGCTTTACGTCCCATGTGATATCCTTCATTTCATCTCGTGTGGAAGTGGATATATTCTTCGTATATAACATGTTAGATCGCTCCTTATCATCTCTGTTCTTACCCTCGATTGTACCTTAACCACTACATACCAAACAAACCACATATGCAAGGTGAAAATAGCAATTCGTATGATAACGGAGAGGACAGAAATAACCTGAAGTGATATTTAGTAATCGATCTCATATGTGCCCCAATTTTATTCAATAAAAGCATTGACGATTAGCACTGCAAACTGGTAAAGTATCAGAAAAGCAAAACCAAGTAGACTAATGGGAATAATATTAAAGCAATATCATCCAACTTAGGAAAAATGTTGTATTGAAGCCAGGAAGACTGCCGACCGGAGCTAAAGCCGGAGGCTGGGAGGGAACGCAGCAATGAATACCGTTCTTCGTCATAAGGGATGGACTTGGGGATTTCGCAGTACCGTATTGTTATATTTTATCGTACTTATTGTACTTCCAATCATCGGTGTGTACGTCAATTCCTTCTCCGAAGGATGGAGCAACTTTGTTCAGAGCATTATGGACCCCATCGCGTGGAAAGCCGTACTGCTGACCATTCGACTGGCTGTGATTGCCACGCTGATTAATGTAGTTCTGGGCACGATGATTGCCTGGGTGTTGACAAGGTATCGCTTTGTGGGCCGATCGTTTCTTAACAGTCTGGTTGATCTCCCGTTTGCACTGCCAACAGCGGTGGGCGGCTTGATGATTATGCTGCTTTTGGGTCCGGTCAGTGCCATCGGGAAACTGGCTGAATCCATGGGATTTGAGATTGTGTTTCATCAGCCCGCCATTGTTATCGCGATGACCTTTGTCACGTTTCCGTTTGTTATCCGTGCAGTGCAGCCTTTGCTGGAAGAAATCGATCCTTCCGAGGAAGAGGCCTCGTACACGATGGGGGCATCCAAGACTCGCACGTTCATGCAGGTTATTCTGCCGTCCATGGCACCTGGCATGATCAGTGGAGGGATGCTCGCTTTCTCCAGAGGACTGGCTGAATTCGGGGCTGTTGTGCTGGTGGCTGGTAACATTCCAGGAAGAACACTGACCGCTTCCGTATTTATCTACGGGGAGATTGAAAGTGATAATCCAACGGGAGCCGCTGCTGTATCCGTGTTGCTCCTGACGCTCTCCTTCCTGATCCTCTGGCTGATCAATCTGGTGCAGATGCGGGGGAGAAGACGATGAGACGACTCTTAATCGGACTGACGTTTGCGGTATTTATTGTACTGTTGATTATCCCGCTTGGCCGTATTTTTATTGGCGCATTTGAAGACGGGGCAGGCGGATTCCTGAAAGGGCTGATGCGCCCTGAGGCGTTACACGCTTTGATGATGACCGGACTGGTTGTCCTGGTGGTCACCCTGTTAAATACATTGTTTGGCATCATGATGGCTCTGTATCTGGTTCGTGCCGGATGGCTGAGTGAACGGATAAAAGGGCTGCTGAACAGCATTGTAGACCTGCCTTATGCCGTATCTCCTGTCATTGGCGGCTTGATGATTGTGTTGATGTTGGGACCTAACAGCATTATGGGCGCTTTTTTGAAGGGATTGGATTCAATGTGGTCTATGCCTTCCCAGGTATGGTGATCGCAACGTTATTTGTTACGTTTCCACTGATGGTCAGAGAGGTTATGCCTGTCCTGCAGGAACTCGGTTCTCAGCAAGAGGAGGCCGCATCTACACTTGGCGCTTACGGCTGGAGAACGTTCTGGAGTGTGACATGGCCTTCAATCCGCTGGGCGGTAGTATATGGTCTAGTCTTGACGGTTGCACGCTCGCTTGGGGAATTCGGTGCAGTGCTGGTTGTATCCGGTAATATTATGAACAAAACGCAGACCGCAACAACCCTGGTGTATCAGGATGTTGAGAATTTTAATGTAGCTGCCGCAAATGGTGTGGCATTGGTGCTGGTCACCTTCTCCGTCGGGCTGCTGCTCATGATGGAATGGGCCAAGAAGCGAAAGGAAGTGCATTGATATGCATGTAGAAGTCCGTGATCTGAACAAACATTTCGGTGATTTTCATGCGGTAAAAGATGTCTCATTCGATATTGCCAAAGGCCATCTGATCGGTCTGCTTGGACCCAGCGGAGGCGGAAGACGTCCATTCTGCGGATGCTCGCGGGTCTGGAGAATCCGGGTTCCGGAGAGATTCGCTTTCACGGAAAAGTCGTGAACCATCTGCCTCCACAGGAGCGGGGCATCGGATTTGTATTCCAGAACTATGCCTTGTTCAAACATATGACGGTATTTGAGAATATTGCTTTTGGACTTAAGGTCAAAAAGACACCGAAAGCCCAGATTCGTGATCGGGTTATGGAACTGGTTGAATTGACCGGGTTAAAAGGTTTCGAACAGCGCTATCCGCATCAGCTGTCTGGTGGGCAGCGTCAGCGTGTGGCTTTTGCCAGAGCGCTCGCCCCGGAGCCCCAGCTGTTATTGCTGGATGAACCGTTCGCGGCCATTGATGCCAAGATCCGTCAGGAACTGCGTTCATGGTTGCGGGAGCTAATCGAACGGGTAGGAATCACTTCGATTTTTGTAACGCATGACCAGGATGAAGCGATTGAAGTGGCGGACGAGATTATGATTATCAGTCAAGGTCGTCTGGAACAGAAGGGCACACCTTGGGATATCTACAAAAACCCGCAGACACCGTTTGTCGCTACCTTTATCGGGGAGTCTACGGTTGTGGAGGATGCTTCCCAGCTGAAAGGATTCGAACATGCTGTCGAGGGTGAACATACCAAAGCGCTTATTCGACCGGAGTATATTGAGATCGGCTTGAAAAATGAGTTCACCATGTTGTCTGCAACGGAAAAAGGTACAGTCAAACATCTTCATTTCCGGGGCAGTGAATGGATGGTAGAGGTGGACGTACAGGGTCATAAGTTAATCACATATCGTTCCCTGGAAAAAACGACCTTGGAGATCGGTCAACAAATTCGAGTCCTTGTACACCGTGCATATCTGTTCAATGACTCCAACAGTTGGGTGGTTGAGAACCGACTGAAGGAAGATCCGATGCCGGTGATGATTTAGATCAAGTGGAAGAAAGGGGCTGCCCATGCAGACGAGGAAGAAGAAAGCCATACTCTTATATGTTGCCCTCATGCTTCTGCTCGTCTGCATGACCGCTGGGTGCAGCAAGCAGGAGGGGGCAAGCGAACAGAACGAGCCCTCTAGTAACGATTCATCCACTACGCTGGTGATTGGTGCTTATAGTGTAGCAAAAGACGCTGTAGGCGAATTGCTGCCCAAGTTCCAAGAGGAGTGGAAGGCAAAACCGGACAGACAATTAACTTCCAGGAATCCTATGAAGCTTCGGGTACACAGGCAAGAGCCATCGTTGGTGGATTCGAGGCTGATGTGGCCTTGCTCGCGATGGAGAGTGATATCGAGAAGCTGGTCAAAGCCGATCTGGTTAGCTCCGATTGGAAACAGACCCCTAATGAGGGCATGATCACCCGTTCGATTGTTGTTCTGGGCACAAGAGCAGGCAACCCGCTCGGAATTCATGATTTTCAGGATTTGACCAAGCCGGGAGTGAAGGTACTCTACCCTAATCCAAAGACATCCGGGGCGCACAATGGGACATTAATGCCATTTACGGTGCTGGATTAAAACTGTCGGAGGAACAAGAGGGGAAGAAAGATCCTGCCGCAGCCAAGGATTTTCTCGAACAGGTACATCGCAACGTTGAATCATTGGACAAGAGTGGGCGTTCTTCGATGGCGGCATTCGAGTATGGTGTCGGTGATGTAATCGTCACGTATGAAAATGAATTGCTTGCCCGGATCGCTAAAGGTGTAGATTATGACATCGTCATTCCGAAAAATACGATCCTGATTGAGAACCCGGCAGTTGTGGTGAATAAATATGCCGATAAACATGGGAATCGTGAATTGGCGGAAGCTTTTGTCGCATATCTGCGTACACCAGAAGCACAGCGCATTTTTGCCAAGCATGGTTTTCGTTCAGTAGATCCGGATGTATTTGCACAGACCGAGTCCACATTCCCAACGCCTGAAGGATTATTTGATATCAACTATCTGGGTGGATGGGATGAGGTACGCAGTACGTTGTACTCCAAACGCGGCGTGTGGTATCAGGTGCTTGCGGGAATATGAGCATAGCTGATGTAATCGAACAGGTAACCGAGCATATGGATACTAAACCTTCATTTCAATGGAAGTAGAGATGGAGGTTTTTTACTGCCAAAAGGTTATAATAGAGGTATACTGAATCATGATTGTTACATAGTACTAGCAGGAAGGTGTGAGTTGGATGAATGCAGAGATCAAATTATCCCAAAGTACAGCAATTCGACTGGAGCAGGCCCGCGGTAAGGGGATGCCTGAGGAAGAAATATTAAAAGCCATTCAAGCCAAAGACGTTTCCGCTTTTGACGCCGTGTCTGAAGAGGAATACCGATATAACGAATTTTTCTCGTATGCGGACGAGCATGGTGAAAATCTGGAGGCAGCAGTGAAAGACGGCTACCGGATTACCTTTAACACGCGTGGTGGACTCGGAATCTGGTTGGAGAAGGCCTTTAAGGTGCAGCCAGAGAAAGATTTCACGGTGGGTGAAGGTATAGTAACCGGATTACAGCTGAAACCGGAGCAGGCAGAGGTGCTGGCGAAGCGGCTTGCATCGAACTGGGTCATTACAGAATCGAAGGATGTACCTGCGGGTCAGGAACTGACTTTGAAGCTGCGGGCACTGGTTTAATTCTAGCGTTGGGTTAATGTGACTCGATTCAGTCGGTCATGGCCTGTGAAAAAGGTAAGGCCTGCTCTTCATATTGGCGACCCAGCTATAAGAGGGCGCACCAGATGTGGATGAGCGGAAGCTCCCGAATGGAGCGTAGCATGGAATTAAAGTCTGACGGTGAACAGTCAGACCACGGACTGTCCCGAATTGCAGTGGAGAACTGCAGCGGGATGGTCTTTTTTGCAAAAACAGAGGTGGACGATTACAATTTACATATCATTAATTCAGGGGGAATGCGGATTGAATCAGCTAACATTTCTGGGCACTGGCGATGCGATGGGCGTTCCACGTGTGTATTGTGATTGCGACGTATGTACAGAGGCAAGGCTTACGGGAGAAAATAAACGGAAACGCTCTTCTGTTCTGATTGACGGTGGTGTTGGGGATGGTGCGAGTGAACAGTTCATGATTGACTGCGGACCAGACTGGAGATCACAGATGGAGGATCAGGGATTGCGTATGGTGCATACGCTGCTCATCACTCATGCTCATTTTGACCATATTGGAGGATTGCCGGAATGGGCGGATGCATGCCGCTGGTTGGGTGTAAAAGGGCGTTTGTATGCACCGAGTGAAGTGATTGCCACCATTCAGGGACAGTTTCCCTGGTTGGGGCGTCATATGGACTTTCTGGAAACGGATGATGGTATTGAACTAGGCGGCTGGAAGGTGCATTCCTGGAAAGTATGCCACGGACATAACGGGTATTCTTACGCCTATCGACTGGATCGAGACGGGTATAGCTGGGCGTACTGTTCAGATGCTATTGACCTGAAAGACGCCGAGAAAGAGCCATTGCACGGACTGGATATGCTGGTGCTTGGAACAAGCTTTGTGCATGAGCTTGCGGAATTCTCAACACGTTCCGTGTACGATATGCGTGAGGCGCAGGAGCTGCTGTGGGAACTGAAGCCGGGTCATACTTATTTTACACATATGTCTCATGACGTAGATGTAAGGCAGAATTATAATCTGGATCAAGGTATTACGATTGCCCTTACCGGGATGAAGGTGCCGCTTGGAACATTAAAGCTGGAAACGAATGCGTAACCCAACTTAACTAGCGTAATAAAATAAATTCAGAAGAGCGTATCCTTTACAAGGGGTTCTTCGTTTACATAGTGTAAGTCAAAATCAATCAGGAACCAGCAAAGGGGGCCCCAAGATGGCCTTTGTGAAGTCCGTGGATTGCAGAATCAACAGACCACATGATGATGGTAAACAAGATAAATTCGATATTGAATTCAATGGCAACGACAGAAAAAATCAATTGAACCAAAGCATTCATGCCGTATTACCCGATCTGATGGGTTCGTTGTATGCGTATTGTTTATCTCTGACGAAATCAGTTCCAGAGACGGAGGATTTGGTTCAGGAGACCTGTCTCAAAGTATTGTCGTCGAGAGTGGTTGGAACTTCCGGGATGAATAAAGATATAAACTGGGAAGCTTATCTGATTCGTATTGCACGCAACAGCTGGATTGATATCTTACGCCAGCGGGAGAGATTAGCCTATAAACTGGATAGCTTGAAGCCGTTCCTGCACGAGATGGAGGAGGAAAGGCGATTCGAGGAATTGGAGTCTGCCGTACAACTTCTTGTAAATGCGCTACCACCGTGGCAGCGAGTGATATATGTATTACGTGAATTAATGGGTTATAAGGCGGCAGAGACTGCGGAAATGTTGGATACAACAGAAGGGGCTGTGAAAGCAGCGTTAAGTCGTGCCCGCTCTGCCATAGCCGAGGTGAGGCACAGGTTGGAACAATCAGACGGTGAATTGCAGTATTAAGAGGGCACAGTGGTGGACAATCGGGAGGAACTGCGCAGTTATCTGCTGGCATTTCGTAATGGAGATACAGCTCAAATCATTGATCTGTGCCTGAATCGTTCGGATGATCCGATGGCTGTGGCGGGGACGATTTTGCAGCAGACTTTGCCGTCTCCATCCATGCAGCCAATGATGTACGGGTACCCCACTTCTGGTATGAACTCGATGTCGTATGGAGGCGGGTACACGGTCAACATGGTTGCCTAAACCGAGGAGGCGACATATATGAATGTAGTGCCGTATGTAGTGGAACAAACTGCTCGCGGAGAGCGGAGTTATGATATTTATTCACGTTTGCTCAAAGACCGGATCATTATGGTGTCCGGAGAGATTGAGGATCAGATGGCAAATGCCATCGTGGCCCAGTTATTGTTTTTGACTGCAGAGGACCCGGAGAAGGATATCCAGATGTACATCAACAGCCCTGGTGGGTCGGTGACTGCGGGATTCTCGATCTATGACACTATGCAATTTGTGAAGCCGGATATCTCCACGATCTGTACAGGTATGGCGGCAAGCTTTGGTACGATATTACTGGTGGGTGGAACCAAAGGCAAACGTATGGCGCTGCCCAACAGTGAGATCATGATCCATCAGCCACATGGCGGTACGCGGGGGCAGGCGTCGGATATGTTGATTCATGCTAACCGCATCATTCAGCATCGTCAGCGCCTTAACAAGCTGTTAGCCGACCATACAGGGCAGTCGATTGAGCGAATTGAGAAGGACTCGGATCGAGATTATTTCCTGTCCGCTGCTGAAGCAGTCGAATATGGATTGGTGGATAAGGTCATATCCAGCTCATAACAGTATCCCGGAAGGTCATGTGACCTTTCGGGCTTGATTAATCAAGAGGACGAACAGGAAACTGACGTCCTCTTTTTTGTCGTCCAGATTAGCCAGTCCACGTCTATGGAATGATTCAGAATGAGAACAATCTGAAATAAGGATTGACCATCGGTAGGTATAGTGTGTATATTATATATATACACTATACCTACTGAAAACTATTTAACATCAATGAGGTGAGGAAAGATTAACATTTTAATATCGAACGCTTCGAGCGATCCGATCTATATGCAGATTTTAACTCAGATCAGACAGAGCATCTTGAGCGGAGAATTGGTTGCTGGAGATAGTCTCCTCCATTCGGCAGCTCGCCAAGGATCTGCAAGTCAGTGTTATTACAACTAAACGTGTCTATGAAGAGCTGGAGAAGGAGAAACTGATCGATTCAGTTGTAGGAAAAGGGAGCTTTGTATCCGGAGCCAATCAGGACTTTATTCGAGAACGGCGGATGAAACAATTGGAAGAGAAGATGCTCGAAGTGATTCGTGAGAGCAGAGAACTGGGCATGAGTTCACAGGATGTAATCCATCATCTTACATTGTTGGTTGAGGAGGAATAAGCATAATGAACGCTATCGAATTACGTAATGTAACCAAAACGTATCCCTTATTTAAAGTAGATAATGTATCTCTTGATGTGAAAAAAGGATATATCACGGGACTTATTGGTCCGAATGGGGCGGGAAAGAGTACTTTGATCAAAATGATCACGGGTCTGATCCATCCCGATAAGGGGAGCCTCAAGACATTGGGCAGTGAGATGCCCAATCAGGAAGTTGACATCAAGCAGCGCCTTGGCATTGTGTCCGATGAATGCTTTTATTATGAGCATCTAACGATCCGGGAGATGACACAAATGATCGCTCCTTTTTACACCAAATGGGATAATAAAACGTTCAATGACTACTTGGATCAGTTCGAACTGTCTCCCAAAAGAAAATCCAGGATCTGTCCAAAGGCATGAAGATCAAGTATTCTCTCGCCGTAGCTTTGTCGCATGAAGCAGATCTGCTAATTATGGATGAACCAACATCCGGGCTTGACCCTGTATTTAGGCGGGAACTGCTCGATCTTCTTGCAGATATGATACAGGACGAAACAAGGTCCATTATTTTCTCGACACATATTACGACCGATCTGGAACGTATTGCAGACTACATTACGTTTATTCATCAAGGAAAACTGGTGTTTAATGAAGCCAAAGATGATGTGCTGGAAAGGTATACGATTGTAAAAGGGGATACGAGTCTGCTTGATTCCGACATTCGGAAACATTTCATCGGAATACGAGAGACAGCCGTTGGTTTTGAAGCATTGTCGGATCATAAAGCAGAGGCCGAACAGTTATTTGGCAGGTTTGCTCTTTTACAAAGACCTACGTTGGAAGACCTCATTTATTTTACGGCGAAGGGAGGACGCAAATATGCTTAACCTACTTCGTAAAGACTTCATTGTACTGAAAAGTTCACTATGGACGATTGGGTTATACCTGGTGGTGTTTAGTCTTGCATTTATACCAAAGAGTGAAATGTCAATGTATTTTGTAGGCATCTACACAGCCTTTGGTTCGGTCATGCTGGCAACTATGATTGATATCAAGAACCATAATCATAATTTCCTGGTCACGCTCCCGGTTAGCCGCAAACAGATTGTGAAAGCCAAGTACCTCTCTGCTATAGTCTATACATTTTTCGGGGTGCTCGCGTCGTACGGAATTCACGAGCTTGTGAACCTGAATTATCCTGAACTGAACAAACCGAATTATTCACTTATGGATATTGCCATTTCCGTAGGCATGGTGCTTGTGCTAGTCTCCATATACATGCCTCTATTCTACGGACTTAGCAAAAAGGGGCAGGCATCATCAATGCGATATTCATGGTCTGCATGATTATACTGGCGCAACCCGTTGCGTACCTCATGAGTATGGCCAACGAGAACGGCATGATTACCACAACGACAATGGCATTGGTTTCTGTAGGCATAATAGGTTTGTTTGTAGTGTCTTATCTTATTACGATCCGCCTGTTTGCAAGAAAAGACCTTTAAGCACAGAGCGGGTGCAGGTAGAGAATATAGAACACCAAAAGTAAAGTCGCCACAAGGCGACTTTTTTGATGTAGCGGGGCCAGCGGCAAATTGCACTTGAAAGTTTTCGGAGTGGCTTCTGTTCTAGGAAATCCAAACCTTATATTTCTTTGGCCAGCGTAATAAGCCTGCTCATCCCTTCCCGAATCTGCTGCTCATGTGCATAAGAGAACGAAAGGCGCAGCTTGCGACTGGCTGAATCATCCGAAGAATCAAATACGGTTCCAGGTACAAAGGCGACGGATTGTTCCATGCATCGGTGAAGCAGTCTTCCGGTATCCACACCCTCAGGAAGCTCCACCCAAAAGTTGAGTCCGCCCTCCGGCAGGGTCCACGTCCAGTCCGTTTCCAGCAGATATTGTTCCATCACTTCCATCCGTAGCTGGATGGCGGTCCGTAGCTTGGACAGATGCTGATGCATACGTTCTGACTGAAAATAACGGAGAAAAAGCTTCTGGTTCAGAAGGGGCGATCCGTTATCTGTCAGTGATTTTACAGCCTGTAGTCCTGGCATGAAACTCTGACGGCATATTATGGCTGCAATCCGCAGCCCGGGTGCAACATACTTGCTGTAACTGCGAATGTACAGGGTGTGTCCTGTGGTGTCGTAGGTGAAGATGGGTGCAGGAGGTTTCTCCTTAAAATAGATATCATAGGTGCTATCGTCTTCGAGCAGAAAACAACCATACTGTTCTGCAAGTTCAGGTAGCTGCTTGCGCTGTTCTACTGGAACATTCATGCCGGTTGGATTCTGAAAGGTCGGTGTCATATAAAAGAGGCGCGGCTTCTCACTCTTCATCAGATGTTCGATCTGCTCCAGATCATAACCCTCGGGATGAATGTCGGTGAAGACAAGCCGGGCACCTTGTTTGCGGAAAATCTCCATTGCCGGTCCATACGTAGGCCGTTCCATCAATACCCGATCTCCGGGCTTAACCAGCGTCCGCGAGATGACGTCGATCGCTTGCTGGGCACCCGATGTAATTAACACCTCGTCTGCGGAGAGATAGAAGCGTTCCTTGGTTGTAAGATGGCTTGCCAGCGCATTACGCAATTCCAAATCTCCCTGAATCGTGGAGTACGTTCCGAGCAGACGTGGATATTGATCCAGCAGATCACGCATCAGTTCTCCCCAATACCGATTGGGAAGCAGGGCGGGATCAATCAGTGATTTGGAAAACTGGAATTCGGCTTCAAGCGACTGTACACGTGCGAGGGAGTCCCAATGCAGCCAGGCAGACACGGCGGGATCATCCGCCTGATCCGTTACTGAGAATGGAGTTGCTGGACTGACATAATAGCCGGACTTATCCTTCACATAAACATTCCCACGTTCTTTTAACTCCTGATAGGCTTTGAAAACAGTCAGACGATGTACGCCGAGTAGCTCGGACAGGCTTCGTACAGATGGCAGTTTTTCATGTTCGGCCCACTCTCCCGCTTCTATACGTACAACGAGATAATGGATTACTTGCTCATATAGTTTCAGGCTGTTATCTGTCATCATCATGGTTCTGCCCACCCGGCTCACACTCCTTTTGAACTCTATTGTAACAGCTAATGGGAGAGAACTGTTCTGTTTTGTTCATTCTGTTCTATAGACCATGAGATATGATGGAGAACAGATAAAGGAGTGGTTATCATGGTGGGGATTGCATTTACGGTCATGTGTCTTATTTTCGGTACAACGTTTCTGGCTATTAAAATTGGAGTAGAGGCTGGGATGCCGCCTTTTCTGTCAGCTGGATTGCGATTTGTAATCGCGGGAGCGCTGATGTTTGCATGGATGTGGATGAAGGGCAAAGTGAGCTGGTCGCTCCTGTTCCGCAAGGAGATGTTGTTGACGGGAGCGGGTCTGACCTTTGGCACCTTTGCCACATTATATTGGGCTGAACAGCATGTGAGCTCGGGTGTGGGTGCCATTCTGTCAGCGACAGGGCCGCTGATGATTATGTTGATGCAGACGGCGTTGTTACGGCAAAAAACATCTGGCCGTATGATTACAGGCTGCCTGATCGGGTTCACCGGTGTGGTTCTGGTTGTGCTGCCAGGTGTATCGCTTGGTGCAGGTTCCCTGTTCATGTGGGGTTGTATCGCGGTACTGGTGGGAGAAGTCTGTTATTCAGCAGGTGCATTATACTCCAAAAAGGTCATTCATCAGTTCAAGGAGGCTAGTCCTGTAGCGATTAATGCGGTGCAGATGATGTATGGGGGATTGCTCTTAACTCTGCTCTCGGCCGGAACGGAATCATGGAATATGTCTGCTCTGGACTGGGTGCCTGCCGTCTCGTCGGTGATCTATCTGACTGTCATAGGCTCCATGGTGGGGCATAGTCTGTTCTATTGGATTATGTCGCGCACTAATCCGTTATTCCCGGCCACATGGTTATACATTTCACCACCCATTGCGGTAGGGCTTGGTGCTGTTGTCTATGGTGAGCATGTCAGCTGGGTTACATGGATCGGCGTGGTACTGGTCGTTTCAGGTCTGCTGGCGATGAATGAGAAGGTGAGCAGCTGGTTGAAGAAAGGAAAGCGTTCGAGGGTGTCAGTGCAGGCTTCCGAAACTGTTTTAAAATAGGTAAAGTTTGAAGGTATGCAGCTCAATCTCAAAATCAGCCCTTGATTTTAGGTTGAGCTGTTTGTTATTCCAACATGATGTTCTCGTTAACCAGCAGGTAGTAATATTCATCCATCTGTTCTGCCGTAACATTTTCATCGAAATGTTGTATCCACCATGTCACAAGTAAACGAATCACCCCCGAGTGAAACTCGGCTACCAGTTCTATGGGAAGTGAAAATTGTTTACCTCTTCTCTTCAATTCCAGGAAATCTCGTCTGAATATCTCTCCGATATAATGTATGAAAAAGTTGTTAAACCCCTCATCCTTCTGCTGGTTCTGCACGATAGTCTCCAGTACATTTCCGAACAGAATTTTAGATACGCTTTGCAAAGGCTGCTGTAGCCGATCTTCTACATTCATGTGTAAATAATCCCGAAGGACCCAAGTTAGGGTGGAGGACAGTAGAGCAAATTTATCCTTGAAATGTTTGTAAAACGTTGTTCGGTGAACCATGGCCTTGTCACATATTTCATTAATTGTGATGTTGCTGAATAGCTGGCCTTTCTCACATAACAGATCGAGAAGCGCCATCGTTAACAATTTATGAGTTCGGGTAACTCTCAAATCCACCTTTTTATCAATCATTTTCATCTACATCATTTCCTTATTGTAGTTTAGCTATATAGTATCCTGATATTGATTCTTACTTGATGCGAGATTCCAAGTGTATATTGGTATTATAAGTAATTTTTTGATAGGGCTACAAGTGTAGATAAAATATGATGGATTAGAGAGGATGAAGTGGCGATGTCCGATATGAAAAAAGCTGTGGTAATTGGGGCAGGTATTGCAGGGTTAATCACTGCAAGGATGTTATCTGATTATTATGATGAGGTATGTATCATTGAGCGAGATGAATTACCTTCTGAGCCGGCGAATCGGCAGGGTGTGCCTCAATCCTTTCATCCACATCGTGTATTACCGCGCGGCGGACTCATTCTGGAACATTACTTTCCCGGATACAATGATGAATTGGTCGCGCTTGGTGCCATTCCTTCATATGAAGAGAAAATTGTGATTGCCAATCGCTACGGTACTTTAGTCAATAAAGCGAATGCTGCTTCCTCATTCAAAATTGCATCGAGCAGCAGAGCCCTGCTGGAATGGGTATTGCGTCAGCGAGTCCAGAACATAGATCATATAAGCTTCTTAACGAGTACGGAAGTTACCGGGTTAATGGCATCAGAAGATCAGCGTTCGATTACAGGCGTGTATACCAAAGAAAGAGGTCGGGATAATCGGGAAGCAATGCTTGCAGCAGATATGGTTATTGATGCCGCGGGACGTTCTTCCAAATTGATCAGATGGCTTGAACAGATAGGGTTGTCCGTGCCTGAGCCGGAAGTGCTGAAGGTGTCTCTTGGTTACAGCACCCGCTATTATAAGATACCATCCTCTATTCAAAATGACTGGGGAACGGTGATAACAGAGTCCGATCCTGTGCAAGGAACTCGTGCAGGCATGTTGTGGCGCATTGAGAATGATATCGCTGGACTATTACTGTTCAACGCAGGAGGAGATGAATATCCTCCAACTCATCCGGATGAGTTTCAAGAGCAATTCAAACATCTGTTTGCTTCGGATGAAATCGTAGCATTGGCAGACCAGTTGGAGCCTTTTCAAGGGCCGCGGGGATACCGTATTTCCGAGTCTGTCCGTCAACATTTTGAACTGATGGAGAATTGGCCCTCCGGATTACTCGTCCTTGGCGATGCATTTTGCAGCTTCGATCCGATCCATGGCCAAGGCATGACGGTTGCTGCAATTGAAGCCGAGACCATAGCGAAATGTTTGGATGAGCAGCGAATGTATCCTGAGCCGCAGTTTGAGCGTCAAGTGCTGCTTCGTATGCAGCAGGCGATTGAACCGGCCTGGTGGCTTAGTTCGGTGGCTGATCTGCGTTGGAAAGGGGTCAAACATGTTGGGCCTTCCCGAATGAAAGGGGTTGCGTTTGCTCAGAAGTATATAAACTTGTTTACTAAGCAGGCGATGAAAAAGGCGAGTCAGGAAAATAATAATCATCTCTTTTTTACTCAGTTCCTGATGAATGCTCTAATCCTTCCTCCAAGTGAATACTTTAAAGGTGAAATCCTGAACATGATCCTGAACGACAATGGTTCCGAAGAAGAAATGGAGTTAAGGGCAGAGCTTAGTGTCCAAGATCCCGAGCTATTCCAGCAAAGAATAGATGAGATCATTCCGTCCTTTCAACTGGAATTTGATGGGCAAATTAAGAAACTGTTGGAGTCTTTCCAGCATGCCATGAGCAAGTAAGAGACAATGAATCGTGGTGCGTGAAAGTAGGCAAAACATGAAACGAATAATTTTAAATTTCATAGCTAGCATTTTAATCTCATTTATTGTATTTTTTATTGTTTTGTTTTTTGCTGATGTCCCAGATACAAATCGTGTCATTTTATCTATGGCGATTACGATTTCACTACAATTATCCTTGATTACCGTATTGTTGCTCTCAAAACATAAAAAATAACAGAAAAATATACCTAATATAATCGTTTAAACAGGATAATGAACATATTTTTAAAATCAAAAAAACAGCCCTGCACGGCGAAATTCGCCGACTGGGCTGTTCGTTGATCTTAATTACTCTGCGTTCAGCACAAACTTCTCAATAACCTCTTTTACGCCGTCTTCGTTATTACTTGCCGTAATGTAGTCCGCCAGTTCTTTCAGCGCAGGGATGGCATTCCCCATCGCTACACCAAGACCAGCAACTTCGAGCATCTCATGGTCGTTCCAGGAGTCGCCGATGGCAATACACTCGCTGAGCTGGTGACCAAAATGGTCAGCCAGGAAGGTCAGGGCGTGGCCTTTAGTTCCTTCATTGTGCATGATCTCCAGGAAGTAAGGTTTGGATTTTGTGATATGCACTTGAGGTCCGAGCAATTCACGCAGGTCAACAGCAACCTTATCCAAGTAGTCTGGCTCATCGATAATAAGCAGCTTCGGTGTTTTTTGTTCGATGACTTTGATGAAATCAGATTCGATATAATATTGGGTACCGTTTAATTTGGCATAATCACGCAGCTTGTCGTTTTCCTCACGGGCATACAGCTTGTCGTCAATGTATGTTTGAAGGTGGAGATTGTTCTCCAGGCAGTAATCATACAATTTGCGGGAAGCTTCCTGTGGAACATAACGCTCATAGAGGACTTTTTCGTCCAGCAGGTTTTTCACCAATGCGCCTTGATACGTAATAATCGGCACGTTAAGTCCGGTTTGACGAGCAAGCGCTTGTGCGGAAGCATAAGCACGTCCAGTCGCCAGCGTTACAGTTACACCATGGGCAACCGCTTGTTCCAGTGCAGTCTGTGTAGCAGGGGTTACTTCCTTGTTGTCGTTGATCAGTGTGTCATCAATGTCGATTGCAATCAATTTGTAGGTCATCTGTGTTTCTCTCCTTTTTTATCTGTATCTATCTGGTATCTATACCCGACTTAATCTATATCAGTTCAACTAAACGTTTTACACGAGAACGGAGAGGACAGAAAAACCTGAAGAAGCGGAGCGTTCGCCTGAAAGCTTTCTGAAAGAAAGCTACATCGGAAGCATAAGCTATCACCGGATTTTCCCTTTGAAGAAGGGAATCAAAAAATCTGGGGATAACAGCGATCGGAAGGTTATTCTGTCATCGGAGTGGCAGGTGTAAACATTCTTGGGTTGAACTTATATACCTATTCTTCCAGGAAAACAAGGCCGATAAAGTCTTCCAGCTCAAGGTTGCCGAAGTAATGTTTTACATCCAGGCCCTCAAGTGCAGTACGCACCTCGGATTCCTCATACCGCTTGCCGCGCAGCATATTTTCGATATCCGCCACATCGCCTACACCGAAGAAGTCGCCAAAGATTTTGATATCTTCGATGCGTCCATCCTTGATGTTCATGCGCAGATCGATGATGCCAACAGGGAATTTGCGAGTGTGCTTCACATTGCTTTCCGGAGACAAGCCATAGTTCCAGTCCCAGTTGTTATATCGCTCAGCGGAGATTTCTTTGATTTTGTCCCAGTCTTTGTCAGTGAGCGTGTACTGTGGAACGTCCTTAGGCTCCATCCGGAAAATGTGACGTAACAGCTCATCGCGGAACTGCTCAATCGTCAGGTTGGTGTCAATCAGATCCCGTATGTTGGCGACCCGGCTGCGCACGGACTTGGTGCTCTTGGATTTGAATTTCTCGGGATTGACGTTCAGGGAAGCCTGAACATGCTCCAAATTCAGATCAAACATCAATGTGCCATGACTGAACATGCGCCCACGTGTGGAAAACTGGGCGTTGCCCGAAATTTTCTTTTCGCCGACTTGCAGATCATTACGCCCGGTCAACTCGGCATTTACACCAAGCTCATGCAAAGCTTCAACCACAGGCTGGGTGAACTTGCGGAAATTGTGGAAGGATTGACCGTCATCCGCTGTAATAAAACTGAAATTCAGGTTGCCCAGATCGTGATATACCGCTCCGCCTCCCGAAAGACGACGAACCACCTGGACACCGTTATCCTGAACGTACTCGATATTAATTTCTTCAATCGTATTTTGATGTTTTCCGATGATAATCGACGGACGGTTGATGTAGAACAGCAGATAGCTGTCATCCTCCATCGGCAGATGTTTCAGAATGTACTCCTCAATGGCAAGGTTTACAGAAGGATCTGTAATGCCCTGGTTGTCTACAAACAGCATGGTCATTCCTCCATTAATGTATGTGAGGGATTGCTAGTCCCTTATGTAGTGAACCTTGTATATCAAAAGGAACCGAAATTCCTCTTCTATTGTAAACGAATTATGGTTGGGACACAAAGAAAACAGGATTGACCCACACCTCCCGTGCCATCCATAATAAAAAGGACATACAGAAAGGATGACGGAAGAATGACCGGTTATATCGAAGTGTTCGGACATGGCGGGGACGTGGAGACGGCTGCGTCACGATTTGGGAGAGAAGCCGCTGATTTTCTGGATTTCAGTGCCAACATTAATCCGCTCGGTCCGCCCAGAGGGGTGCTGAAGGCTATACAGCAAGGATTACAGTCGGTGATTCGGTATCCCGATCCGGGGCATCGGGGATTCAAAGCACTGCTGAGCGAGCGTCTTGGTGTGATGCAGGAGCAGATTTCTGTGGGCAACGGTGCAGCCGAAAGTATGGCGCTCATTCTGCTGGGGCTTGCCCCGCGCAAGGTGGGTACGGTGGAACCTGGATTCTCGGAGTACCGCGCGTTGGCACGACAATTCGGTGCCGAGGTTGTGCATACGGAGGGCAGAGAAGAGCTGGCGTGGCGAGCGGAACCCGAGGAGATCGAGCAGCTCATGGAAAAGGTAGACCTGCTCTTCCTTGGCCAGCCCAACAATCCAAACGGTGTACAATATCCGCTTGAGGTATTGCAAAGGCTTGCCAGCAAAGCGGAAGAAACGGGAACTGTAATCGTTATTGATGAGGCATTTATGGATTTTATTCCGGTAGCCCGGCGCCAGTCCCTGGCATCACATCTGAATGACTATCCAAATGTGATCATCATTCGCTCGATGACAAAGTTTTATGCCATTCCGGGCTTGCGTCTCGGATATGCTTTGGGCCGTGCCGAATACATTCAGGCGATGACGAAGAAACAGGTGACCTGGAGTGTCAACGGTCTGGCGCTCATGGCAGGGGAAGCCTGTCTGCGCAGCGGAGAACGGTACGAACAGGAGACCATAGCACAGATCACGCGGGAACGGGAGCGTCTCATCGAAGGACTGAAGGCTTACGGATGTGCGGTGACACCGGGAGAGGCGAATTTTATTTTGGTACGTGTGCCGGCCCCTTGGACAGCAGCATCAATGCAGGAGGCGCTGGGCCGAAGGGGCATCCTGATTCGCAGCTGTGCCATGTATCCGGGGCTTGACGAAGGTCATGTACGTTTTGCGGTCAAGGATGCAGACGCCAATGCTACATTACTCAAAGTGCTGGGCGGCGTGCTGGAAACCAAGGGATATCCAAATGTCGATCAGTCCTCCATTCATGAATCAAGTCAGCAGGAGCAGACGAAAGATTCGGAACAGGCACAGGGAGGAGGCGGTCGTGACACTCCCGTTTTATAACTACTTTGCGAATGGAGAAACAGGCGAGAATGAATATGCTTCCTCTTCCTGGCCCGGACTGAACATATCCGCATATGAACGACATATCAAAGCACAGAGCCCAAGGGCTGCCCAAGCGCTGTCGAGTGCGGTATATGGCGGTGGGATGATTGAACTGGATCGCATATTTAACATCTATGTGGACAGGCATTACCGCTGTGATGATCCGCCGCGTGATATCGAACAAGCGCTGAATGAATGGCATGAGCCGCGGGATCAATGCGCCGGATTATTGACAGCCGTAAGGCTGGAGCATACGTCCATTCAGGAATATACAAGTGAAGAATTTGGTCTTCTGTGCTGTACCACTGCGGGTGTATCGAATGCAGCACGTGCGGGATCGGAGAGAACGGTATTTGATACGGTGGGAAATAAGAAGATGTCTTCCGGCAGGGAGCGCTCTGCTCCTTCAGCACGGAATCTAACGATTCACCCCTATGTCCCGGGTACAATTAACATCATGCTCTGGTTGAATGGACGCATGACCACCGGGGCGATGGTGAATGCGGTTCAGACGGCAGTGGAAGCCAAAGCGGCCGCGCTGGCGGATGCGGGTGTTCTGGATTCGGAGAACGGGTTGCCCGCCACCGGCACCACAACCGATGCCATTGTGTTGGCGGTACGTCAGGCAGTGGAAGAACCTCAGTCGATGATCACTTATGCCGGGACAGCAACTACGGCAGGAGCGGCGATTGGCAGATTGGTATACGACACGGTGACGGAGAGCCTTCAGGCCGGACTGTTATGGAAAGAGAGGATCAGGCAAAAATGACTTTTGACGTGGAGCATCTATGGACTTGGCCGTTCTGGACAGGCATGGCGGGAGCCTGGATTATTATACTGGCGTACCTGTTGGACCGATGTATCGGAGATCCGCGCTGGATTCCCCACCCAGTGATTGGCATGGGAAAAGGCATCTCGGCGTTGGAGCGTGTCATTCGCTCGCGTGTGCGCACAGATTCGGGGCTGAAGAGAGCCGGGCTGTTGTTCCCGATTTTGATTGCGGGGGTTCTTTTGCCATCACCTGGGGACTCGTATATGTGCTTGGGCTAATCCACCCTGTCATTGCAGCGGCAGCTGAAGTGGTGCTCATTGCAACGACTATTGCTTCAAAAGGGCTGAAGGATGCAGGTATGGAAGTGTATCGTCATCTGAAGCAGCAGGATTGGCCGGCGGCCAGACGTTCACTGGGCATGATTGTTGGACGTGATACGGGGCATCTGGATGAACCGGAGGTTGTACGGGGTACGGTAGAGACGGTTGCCGAAAATATCGTGGATGCCATTGTATCACCGTTATTCTATGCACTTATTGGAGGCGCTCCACTAGCCATGGCTTATCGCGCCGTCAACACGTTGGATTCCATGGTCGGATATAAAAATGACAAGTATCTGCATCTTGGCTGGGCCTCGGCCCGTCTGGATGATGTGGCGAACTGGATACCTGCGCGGCTGACCGCGATTCTGTTAATCGTTGGTGCCTGGGTCATGAAGCTGGACGCCAAAGGAGCAGCACGCATGGTCGCACGGGATGCAAGACTGCATCCAAGTCCGAATAGTGGTTTTCCCGAATCTGCGGTGGCCGGAGCACTGGGCATCCGGCTTGGGGGACATAACGTGTATCACGGCGTTGCTTCATTTCGTGCCTACATGGGTGAAGCCACACGGCCGATGGAAGCCGAGGATATTGTGCAAACGTCACGCCTGATGTTCTGGTCGGCAGGGGCTTTTGTGGTACTATGCGTGTTCATAACGTTGGGGGTGTGGCTAGCAGGAGGGACGCTGTTATGGTCATAAATGCAGGAAATGAAGTACATACGAATCAGCAGCCTGAGCCGCTGAAACGAAACATTCTGTGGGTCCGTCATGGGACAACGCTGTGGAATGTGGAAAAAGATACTTGGGGCATACCGACATCGGTCTGCTGCCAAATGCCAAAGAAGAGCTGGCTCCGCTTCATGAACAATTGAGCGGTGTTTCGTGGAATGAGGTATATTGCAGTGATCTGCTTCGCTGCCGGCAGACGCTGGAACAGATTCTTCCTGATGCCATCGGACAGGTGAAGTTCGACTCGCGTCTGCGCGAGAATGATTTTGGACAGTGGGAAGGGCTGACGTATGATCAGCTCAAGGATAACCCTGTGTACCGAAGCTGGATAGATGCGCCGCAGGAGGTCACTCCGCCCGGAGGGGAATCGTGGCAGGA
Organism: Paenibacillus sp. OVF10; assembly: GCA_022836915.1. GTDB lineage: Bacteria > Bacillota > Bacilli > Paenibacillales > Paenibacillaceae > Paenibacillus. The sequence continues at coordinate 2,303,607 of CP094668.1, forward strand.
GTTTACCGGACGGTTGGACTCCTTTCTCCAACAGATGTTGTTGGAGGGCCGTCCTTCGACGCACGTTAATGAGGGTCAAGTGCCAACCATAGTTGTGGTTACGCATGGTGGTGTCATCCGGTATGCCTTGTCCTGTCTGATTGCCGGGCTTGGGTTCTGGGATACACATGTCGTACCGGGACAGGCGATTCAGGTTCAGCTTGAACAACAGGGGAATCAATGGTTTGGCAGCAGAGTGACTTTTCCGCCAATCGGGTTGTAAGGATGTACAATATACCCTATAATCACAACAGAAGTGTGACTTCAGCATGGATACAGATACGCTGCAGGTTGTGAAGCCTGAATGAGTATGCAACATGCAGAAATTACACGGCAATGGTTTACCATATCAGCGACCAAGGGTCCCGCGTGTGAAGGCTGTTTTCATGGCAGATTACTACGAGTCATGAAACACACAAGGGTGAAATGGGGAAGCCGGTGCAAATCCGGCACGGTCCCGCCACTGTAAAACAGGATGATTCCTGTAAGTCAGGTTACCTGCCCTGGACGTACAAACCGGTGTTCCTTCGAGGAAAGGACAGCGTTTCGGGCTATTCTATGCGCATGGACAACCCTTGGTTGAACATGTACAGATCGCCATATGCGAGACGTCATCCCTAATCTTTGTCTAAGGATTGGGGATTTTTTATTGTTCATGTAAGATGAACCGAGACCAATTTTACACGAGGTCACTCCGATTGCAGTACCATCTTCCGATCGCTGTTATCCCCAGATTTTTTGATTCCCTTTTTGAAAGGAAAATCCGGTGATAAAGGCGAACACTTCGTTTCTTCAGATTGGTTCTGCACTCTCCGTTAGCGTGTAAATGTTGCAGTTCAAACCTTACACAGGAACACCAAGACATGGGGAGTAAGAGTTCGAGCACGATGCAAGAAAATAGTACAAATAGAGAAGGGGAGAATAACAGAATGAATTTCAAAAATTGGAAAAACGTAGCGTCCCTGCTAAGTGCAGCGGCACTCGCACTGGCTTTGGCCGGATGTGGCAATGCAACAACAAACGAGGGTACAGGTACTTCACAGCAACCGGCACAGGAGCAATCCCAAGGCCAGGCGCAGACGGACCTCAAAACACAATATCCACTTACCGTTACGGATGCAACGGGTGAATCGTTCACCTTTGAAAAGGCACCAGCCAAAATCGTATCCGTGTCTCCGGCTGAGACGGAATCCCTGTTTGCCCTTGGATTGGACGATCAAATCGTTGGTGTATCCGACTATGACGATTATCCGGAAGCGGCAACAACCAAAGCTAAAATGGGCGGTATTACCAAGCCCAATGAAGAGTCCATCATTGCTGCTGAAGCCGACATTGTCTTCACAGGTATCTCGATGAGCGAAGATGCGGTGAAGAAGCTGCGCGAACTGGGTATTACCATTTTCAAAACGGATCCTAAATCCATTGACGATGTAATGAACAATATCGAAACCTTCGGTAAAATCACGGATCATCAGGAAAAAGCACAAGAAATCATCACCCAGATGAAACAGGACGTGACGGATGTAACCGAAGCGGTGAAGGCAGTTAAACCGGAAGAGAAGAAAAAAGTATACGTTGAATTCTCCCCAGGCTGGACTGTGGGTAAAGGCGAATTTATGGATGAACTCATCACTGTAGCCGGTGGTAGCAATATTGCTTCGGACAAAGAGGGCTGGTATGAAATTAATGAAGAGAACGTGATTGCCTCCAACCCGGATGTGATCCTGTATGCCAACGATGTAATTGATGAAAACTCCAAAACACTGGATCAGATCATCAAGGCGCGCAGCGGCTGGGATCAAATTACGGCTGTGAAAAATGACGCGGTTATTGGCCTGGATGCCAATCTGCTGAGCCGTCCGGGTCCACGGGTAACTCAAGGGTTGAAAGAAGTAGCCAAAGCGATCTACCCTGACTTGTTCCAATGAGTAAAAAGCTGATCCTGTTCGGAATGACGGGCATGGTGCTGCTGGTGCTCACCGTGCTCATCTGCACGGGCATTGGTTCAGTAGCGTTGCCGATCCGGGATATTGCAGGTATCCTGATTCACAAAATTCCCTGGGTGGGCGATTGGATTACACCGGATTGGAATAAGGCAGCCGAACAGATTATCTGGAAAGTCAGATTCCCACGTGTACTGCTTGCCGTGCTCGTGGGCGCATCGTTGGCGATTGCCGGTGCGGGATTCAGGGGTTCTTCGGAACCCGCTGGCAGACCCGTTCACCCTGGGCGTATCATCCGGTGCTTCGGTGGGTGCAGCCTTTCTGATTTTCTTCGGATTGCAGTATGCACTGATCGGAATCTGGACGTTGCCACTGGTGGCGTTTTTGACGGGTGTAATCACGTTATGGTTTGTTATGGCACTGGCTCGTGAAGGGCGTAAAATACCTACACACAGCCTCATTCTGGCTGGTGTGGTCATGCAAAGTTTCCTGGGCGCAGTTGTTTCCTTCCTGTCGACCATGTCGAAACAGACGATTAATGAAATTATATACTGGACGATGGGAAGTCTGGCTCTGCGTGGGTGGTCGTATACGGCCATCCTTTTCCCGTATTTTCTGTTAGGGCTGGTCTTTCTCTGGAGCCGCGCACGCTCGTTGAATGTGCTTGCACTGGGAGAACGTCAAGCAGCACATATCGGGATCGGAGTAGACCGGCTTAAGCTGTCCGTGCTGGCAGTTGGCACTCTGCTGACCGCAGGGGCTGTCTCAGTATCAGGTGTCATCGGATTCGTTGGATTGGTGATCCCGCATATGTTGCGGCTGGTGGTGGGACCGGATTACCGACTGCTGGTACCTTTGTCTGCCATTGGTGGAGCGATCTTCATGGTGTGGGCAGATACCATAGCAAGGTCGTTGCTGGCGCCAACTGAAATTCCGCTCGGTGTTGTCACCGCCTTTGTTGGTGCGCCGTTCTTTGCTTACCTGCTGCACCGGAACAAAAAGTTGCAGAAGGGGATGATGCCATGAATTCCAGTACCAGTTCCAACTCGACTTCACTTATCTCCATTAAGGGAGCAGGGAAGTCATATGGCAATCATCAGGCCCTGCGCAATGTAGACTGGCATGTTGGCGAAGGTGACTGGTGGGGAGTTGTCGGACCAAACGGCAGCGGCAAGTCCACCCTGATCCAGCTTATTGCCGGAACGGAACAGTTAAGCGAAGGTCAGATCCGTATCGATGGTCGAGACATCGGCTCTTACAGCCGTAAGGACCTGTCGCGCATGATCGCTGTATTGCAACAGGATGGCTTGCCAGCCATCTCCTATCCTGTACGAGACGTGGTGGAGATGGGGCGATATCCATACCAGAACTGGCTGGGGCGGGAAACGGGTGATGGGGCACTTGTGGTGGACAGAGTGCTTGAAGATCTGGGATTGACAGAGCTGGCGGACAGACCGCTGGATGCACTCAGCGGCGGACAACGGCAGCGGGTCGCACTAGCCAAAGTTATGGCTCAGGAGCCGAGGTTACTTCTGCTGGACGAGCCGACCACGTTTCTGGATATTAAATATCAATTGCAATTCATGGAATTGTTATCGGCATGGCGACAGAGGACTAACATTACGATTGTGGCTGTGCTGCATGATCTGAATCTGGCCGCGTTATTTTGCGATCACATTCTGGCGCTGCGTGAGGGTATGGTGGTTGGAAAGGGCACGCCTCATACGTTGATCAACGATGAGAATATCCAGGACATATTTCGCGTCAAACCCGCAATTGTCTCCCATCCCGATCATGCTATACCTCAACTGCTGCTGCGGCGTGACATCGATTAAATGAAGCGGGGCGACCCATATTTTGATGAAGGAAGTGCTGGTTGTATGAATAATGAACAGGTGTTGGAGCATTTAACGAGTAAGATTACTGCTCCTGACCAGGAAGTGGCGGCAGAAACCTCTGCGCATGTGGATTCGTTGACGAAGCCGCCGGGAAGTCTGGGCAAATTGGAAGAGCTGGTGATCCGCCTGGCAGGCATGACGGGCAATGCACGTCCGCGTTTTGATCACAGGGCGGTCATTGTCATGGCCGCAGATCACGGCGTAGTGGAAGAAGGCATCAGTGCCTTTCCTGCTGAAGTGACTCCGCAGATGGTCCTGAATTTCCTCGCTGGGGGCGCAGCCGTGAATGTGCTTGCACGTCACGCCGGAGCTGATGTGATCTGTGTGGATATCGGGGTGAATGCCGATCTTGAACATCCGGACCTGCTCTCCCGCAAAATTCGCAAAGGCACGGCCAACATGGCCCGAGGGGCAGCGATGACCCGGGATGAGGCAGTTCGGGCTATCCTTGCAGGAGCCGAAGTTGTATCGGCAGAGGTGGCGAAGGGAACACAGCTGTTTGTCACCGGGGAGATGGGAATTGGCAACACAACTGCAAGTGCTGCGGTAATGAGCGCGTTAACCGGAGTTGCACCAGCTGCCGCTGTGGGGAGAGGTACAGGGATTGATGATGCAGGCTTGCAGCGCAAGGCTGCTGTAGTCAGCCAGGCGCTTAGTGTAAACGCACCGAACCCGGATGATGCACTGGATGTTCTGTGCAAGGTGGGTGGACTGGAGATTGCTGGACTCACGGGGGTTATCCTCGCAGCAGCTGCTCATCGGTGTCCGGTCGTTGTAGACGGGTTCATCTCTACCGCGGCAGCGCTGGTTGCAAGACAACTTGCACCTCTGAGTACGGCTTATATGATCGCTTCTCATACTTCACATGAAAATGGGCATGGAGCGCTGCTGCGTGAACTGGACCTGAAATCGATGCTGGATCTGGACATGCGTCTGGGTGAAGGCACAGGCGGTGTGCTTAGTCTTCATCTGATTGACGCAGCATGTCTCATTCTGAACGAGATGGCAACCTTTGCAAGCGCGGGTGTCTCGGACGGGGCAAGCCATGCTTCGGACTCCGCTGCGTCGGTTGATTCATCCCTGCAAGGAGAGAGTTCCCGATGAGCGTACTGGTGACAGGCGGCGCACGCAGTGGCAAAAGCTCCTTTGCCGAGCGTCTCTGCATGCAGCGTTCCTCGGAGGCCTGGTATGTCGCGACAGCTCAGGCGTACGATGATGAAATGCGTGAGCGTATCGCCATGCATCAGCATCAGCGCGAGGCATCAGGGTATCTGTGGCACACGATGGAAGAGCCGATATATCTGCCTGCTTTGATAAGCCGCATGGGTGAAGGGCATACAGGGACTTCTGCACCCACCATTCTGGTGGATTGCCTGACGCTGTGGCTGACAAATGTTTTGTTAGCGCATGAGCATGACGAGAAGCAGGTGTTACAGGGACATTTAGACGCGCTGGTTGAAGCGATTCGCACCTATCCCGGTTTGCTTGTTCTGGTTACAAATGAAGTGGGGGACGGGATCGTACCGGAATATGCCCTTGGCAGGAAATATCGGGATTTGGCCGGTGTACTGAATCAGCGCATTGCGGCAATATGCGGTGAAGTGTTTCTGGTGACCGTAGGCATTGCCATTGAACTAAAAAGCAAGGAGTACCGCTTATGAAGGATGGCACACCTGCTCCTCAGCGCAAACATGCGGCGGCAGCCGCTTTTCAATTTTTGTCCCGTTTCCCTGTCAAAATGCAAATCGATTTTGTCCCGCCGCTGCTGCGGGAAAGTGTAGTCTTTTATCCGCTGGTCGGTGCTGCAATCGGTCTGTGTGTCTGGCTCTTGGGAGCCTTAAGCGGTGCAGTGCTTCCGGCCTTTCCGGCTGCCGTCCTGACCTTGACGTTATGGGTATGGCTCACCGGAGGACTCCATCTTGACGGATGGATGGATACGGCGGATGGCTTGCTCAGTTATCGTACCCGTGAGCGGATGCTGGAGATTATGAAGGACAGCCGTGTCGGGGCCATGGGGGTAATTGCCTGTGTGCTGCTGCTCATGATGAAGGCTGCGCTGATCGCCGATTTTATTGCGCGGGGCCACTGGGTGTACGGTGCGCTGCTGATCCTGCCCATGATCTGGAGCCGCTGGTTCATGGTGTATGCGATGTCGGCCTGGCGGAATGCACGGGGAGATGATGGACTTGCTGTATTGTTTAAAGGTCTGGGTGAGCGGAAGGAAGTCCAGCGTGCACGCAGCTCAGCTGTGGGCCTGACCTTGATCGCAGGGGCAATTACGTTTGCCGCGGTGTGGCTTTTCAAGCCGGATATGGGGATTGCAGATGCGATGGTGAGTGGTCTGGGAACACTGCCATGGTGGCTATACCCGGTGGCGGCAGTTATTATACTGCCTGTGGCGTGTTATTATATCGGCCGATTCGTGGCTGCCCGGATCAGTGAACGGCTCGGCGGTTTAACCGGGGATACGTATGGTGCCATGAATGAGCTGCTGGAGGCGGCTTTGTTGACCGTGCTGAGCGTGCTTCAAGGACTGTTCTGGCTGTAACTTTTGAAGTAAGAAGCAGTATGGAAAGTGTTATGCATGAGGTTGGGAGCAAGGTGATCTGGTATAACACGGAGACAGGGGGAGAGAGCGTGGAAGATAGGCCATCACAACCAGCGGCGGTACTGATGCTGCAAGGAACGGCTTCCGATGTGGGCAAAAGTGTTATCACAACGGCATTGTGCCGGATTTTTAAGCAGGATGGCTTCAAGCCTGCTCCGTTCAAGTCACAGAATATGGCACTGAATTCCTATGTGACGGAAGATGGCAAGGAGATTGGTCGGGCTCAGGAGCACAGGCCGAGGCCTGCGGTATTGAGGCGACAACCGATATGAATCCAATCCTGATCAAGCCGGTGCGGGACATGCATTCGCAGATCGTCGTACATGGTGTACCTTTTGCCCAGATGAGTGCATCAGATTATCGGCAGAAGTTCCTGCCTGAAGCAAAGCAGACGGTTATGGATGCGTTGAACCGGCTAAGGGATACCTATGATATTGTGCTGATGGAAGGGGCGGGCAGTCCGGCCGAAATCAATCTGAAGGACCGGGATATCGTCAACATGAATCTGGCAGGTTGGGCCGATGCGCCGGTAATTCTGATCTCTGATATCGATCGGGGCGGGGTATTTGCTTCCATCGTAGGTACGCTGGAGCTGCTGGAACCCCATGAGGTGGCGCGAGTCAAAGGGTTCATTATCAACAAGTTCCGGGGTGATCTGTCCCTGTTGCAGCCAGGACTCGACTGGCTCGAAGAACGGACAGGCATTCCAGTATTAGGTGTATTGCCTTACATAAGAGATATTCAGATTGAAGCAGAGGATTCAGTGGTGCTGGACTCCATGCGTCATGGGAAATCCGGTAAAACCGAGCTGGATCTGGCGGTGATCCGATATCCGCGAATTTCCAACTTTACAGACTTTGACGCACTTTCCCGTGAACCGGATGTGAATGTGCGTTACGTGACCTCGCCAGAGGAATTGGGCAGTCCGGATGCCATTCTTCTACCGGGTACGAAGGACACCATAGGTGACCTAGCATATCTGCGTGAGTCTGGGCTGGAGCAGGCGATTGCCAGCCAGACCGAGCGTGAGCATGTTCAGCTCGTAGGAATATGTGGCGGATACCAGATGCTGGGACGTCATCTGAAGGACCCCTTTGCTGTGGAGGCGAATCAGATTCAGGAAGCAAAAGGGCTTGGCTGGCTCCCGCTATCAACAACGTTTCTTCAGGAAAAGCAGACCGTCAGAGCTTCCGGACGGGTGCAGCCTAATCACCCGATTCGTCTGTATGGTGAGCAAGATGTAACAGATGCTTCATTACTTGTTAATGGATATGAGATTCATATGGGCGTTACGGAGTGCCACGAGCCTGAACGTGTAACCGCGTTGTTTGAAATCTCGCATCCAGGTGGCCAACCTTTCCAAGAAGGCTGGGGCTCAGTAGATGGCAGCGTGTGGGGAACCTACCTGCATGGTTTGTTTGAAAGTGATCAATTCCGACGTTCTTGGCTGAATGCCTTGCGTGAAGGAAAGGGACTGGCTCCACTTCAGGAGACGTATAGTGCGCATGAACGTAAGGAGATGGAGTTTGATCGGGTAGCCGAATCGTTGCGTTCGTCATTGGATATGAAGCGCGTGTACGAGATTATGGGTGTTCAGGCACCCGAGTGAAACAACAATACCCCCATGTCCGACAAACCGTTCTCTAGAAACGGAATGTTAGCGGCATGGGGGTATTGTATATCCTATGATTAAATGAGGTTTAAAACATGTAATGATAGGTTAATGGTTAACCTGTTAGTTTATTTTGAAATTTTTCATAGCGGATTGCAGCTCTACAGCTTGTTCATGCAGATGACGAACCGTATTCGAATGTGAATCCATCTCGCTGAGCTGAAGATCTGCTGTTGAAGCAATCTGTAACATGCTCTCACGGGATTTGGTCGTAATCTGTGCCGTTTCTTCAACGGATGCACTCACTTCTTCAGCACCAGCAGATACTTGTTGTGTAGAAGCAGAGACGGTCTGAATGGTCAGATTCACGTTCTGAATCAATTCATTCAGTTGCTGGAAGGCTGAGCCTGCTTGTTGAACAACAGTTGTGCCTGAACCAATCTCCTGGGTTACACGGTTCATTGCATCAACCGAGCGCTCAGCATCTTCACGAATGGTACCCAGATAATCCGAAATTTCTTCGGTGGCTGTCTTAGATTGCTCGGCAAGTTTGCGAACTTCTCCAGCAACAACAGCGAATCCGCGGCCATGCTCTCCGGCACGTGCTGCTTCAATGGAGGCGTTGAGTGACAGCATGTTAATCTGTTTGGTGATTTCAAAAATGGAAGCAACAATGGTGCCGATGGCTACCGAACGTTCATTCATAGTTTCGACATAACGCAACGATTCGCTTGCTGTCTGGCCTACACGCTCCATCTGCTCAATGGCATTCTGAGCCAGTCGGTTACCGTTAACTGCCTCGTTGGCTGCTTCACCAATCTGGTCAGACACTTCAGCGGAAGAAGAAGCAATATGCATAATACCTTGCGTAATTTCTTCCATAGCTCTGGCGTTCTCGGATGCGCTTGACGCAATGCTGATGCTGCCTTTTTCTGCATCTTCTGCGGAGCGGCTGGAGTTTCGAACCATGCCGGACATCGATTCAACCCGCTGAAGCAGGTCATTGGAGCCTGATACAACTTCATTGGACGTGGACAAGGCACGGCTAATCATTTCTTTCAGGTTATGCGTCATCGTCTGGAAGCTTGCGGCAAGCTGGGCAATTTCATCTTTACCTTTGATCTCTAGTTCAGCGGTCAGATCACCCTGGGATATTTGTTTGCTATGTTGGACGAGCTTGATGATAGGTTTGGTAACTCTTTTGATCATACTAGTGGAGATAAGCCAGCCGAGCACAAATACTAATGCTGTAATTCCAAGACATAACCAGAAAATCTGGGTAATCTTGTCTTGAATGAACTGGGCATCCATGCTCACAGCCATAATCATGTTACTTCCTGCAATGGGGATAAAGGCTGCTTTATGTACACCAAAGGAATCGGAGTAGACCTCACTGATTACCATTTCTTTGTTCTCAATAGCTGCATTCATTGCGGGTTCTACACTAATCTCATCCTGGGCTTTCATGTTTGAAGAAGGGTTGGCCACAACGACTTTGGCTGAGCCATCTTGAATAGCAACAACGTAAGCAGCATCCAGATTATGTTCTTTTGCTTTATCTGCCAGATACGATTCCACGGTCATGGCAGCACCTTCAGAACCGGCTCCGCCACTCTGTACCTGTAGGATTTTGGATGCTGAAGTATTCTTGTATATATCCTGAATGGACGTGTTTAGGACTTTGTCAAACTGCGGCAGCACGTAGCTTTGAATAATATTCATCGATACGGCGTAAAAACTAATACTGAACAACAGGGAAGCAACCAGCAGAACGAGGAATAAGGTGCCTCTGATTTTACCGGCGACGGTGCGATTACGAAACATATGATCATCCTTTCACGTCAAGTTCATTAACATTGTCGCTTTTCCGTAATCATAAGACCTATCTACCAATGAAGAAAGACCTAAATTAAACGTTGAGAAAACTTGGGAATAAGCGGATATACCTATATTACAAAATTAACCGGAGGTTGAATAGAACAATTTTCACGATTTGGTGTATTTTTTTCAGAAATACATGAATCTGTTACATGCATATTACATAATATCAATTAATACCTACCAGAATAGTTTGTTATATGGTATATTGTAAAATGTCTTTGTTGGAAGTACAAAAGATAAAAGAGAAAACCGGATATTTTCCGGTTACACACATGCCTGAGGAGGATTTAAAGAAATGGATACTTTTCTAGTCATATTGAATGTAGTGGTTATGCTTGCCTTACTTGGCATCCTCTACTGGATGCAGAAAAAGCATATCTCCTTTACGAAACGCGTATTTGCGGGTCTGGGACTGGGGGTTGTTTACGGGGTTATTCTCCAATTGGTGTACACATCAGGTTCTGATGTAGTTACGAAATCAGTCGATTGGTTCAATCTGGTCGGTTCAGGATATGTTCGTTTGTTGCAAATGGTCGTGATCCCATTGATCATGGTGTCGATCATCTCGGCCATTATGAATCTGAAGGGCAAGCAAAATCTCGGCAAGATGAGTGTTTCCATTATTGCCATTCTGTTGATCACCACAGCCATTGCTGCCGGGGTCAGCATTGTGACCAGTCTGGGCTTCAACCTGACTTCCATTGAGATTCAAGGAGGAGACCGGGAGAATGCGCAGATTCAGAAGGTGGAGGAACGGCTTGTTGATGTGAAGGATCAGACCATCCCGCAGCAAGTGCTGGAATTCATTCCTTCGAATCCATTTGCAGATATGACAGGAGAACGTCGTACATCCACACTGGCGGTGGTTATCTTCTCCGCGTTTATCGGTGTAGCCGTACTTGGACTGGATCGCAAAAAACCTCAGCAGGCGGAGACGTTCCGCGGTATGGTTAATGCGGTATATGCGGTGGTTATGCGAATTGTTACACTGGTGCTGAGGCTTACGCCTTACGGGATTTTAGCACTGATTACAAAGGTAACGGCGACAACGAATGCGGAAGAGATATTAAAGCTCATCAAATTCGTGATTGCGTCTTATATCGCGCTGGCGATCATGTTTATTATTCATCTGATCATTATCTCTCTGTCCGGCTTCAACCCGGTTACGTATTTGAAGAAGGTGCTGCCAACACTGGTATTTGCCTTTACGTCCCGTTCAAGTGCAGCGGCGATCCCGCTGAATGTGGAGACACAGACGAAGAAACTCGGCGTATCGGACGGTATTGCGAACCTGTCTGCAAGCTTTGGGGCTACGATTGGGCAAAACGGCTGCGCCGGGATCTATCCGGCCATGCTGGCGGTGATGATTGCTCCGACGGTCGGCATCGACCCGCTGAGCTGGGACTTCATTGTGACTTTGATCCTCGTAGTCATGATCAGTTCGTTTGGTGTGGCTGGCGTTGGCGGCGGGGCAACCTTCGCTTCCCTGATCGTATTGTCCACCATGAATCTGCCTGTGGCTCTGGTTGGACTGCTCATTTCCGTGGAGCCGCTGATCGACATGGGTCGTACAGCGCTTAACGTGAACGGGTCAATGACATCAGGACTCGTGACGAGCAGAATTTTGAAGGAAAACGATCGGGACACGTTTAACGATCAGAGCCGTGAGCTGGATTCTGCGGCTCAGGCTTAATACAGAATGGATTAGATAGAAGCTCACATTAAGATAGCTAGAGCCGTCTACAAATCAAGTGAGAAAAGCCGTCCTTCGGAGGAATCTGGAGGGCGGTTTTTTTTTTTGCGGAAATCAAACTATGCTGTGCACGGTGTGTGAAGCCGTCTTCTTTTTCGATACACGGTGTAAGGCAAGGAAGTACAAAAACAGTCGTATGGTTGAGAGTGACAGAGGAGAAATATAGAAGGGATCATATTCACTCAGACACACTTGGAGTTATTTAGTTCTGTTCATGGGACGAGAAATGTGATAGAGTATTCATGTTTTGGCCCTGAGCCAAACCGCGGTTCGTAACCATCCCGCGTAATCAAAACTAGGAAGGCAGTGTATGTATTTATGTTTAACTTAGGGTGGGGAGCAGTTTTTGTTCTCGTAACTTATGGATTTTTCTTGCTGTGTTACCGCTTGTTCGGTAAAAAAGGTCTCTATGCCTGGATTGGTGTGGCTACGGTTATAGCCAACATTCAGGTGACCAAAACGATAGATATCATGGGTATCGTACTGACGTTAGGCAACACGATGTATGTCAGCATGTATCTGACCAGTGATCTGCTCAATGAGAAATATGGACCAGGTGAGGCACGCAAAGCCGTATGGTTCGGATTTTTCACGCTCATCATGACGACGGTTCTGATGCAGATGGTGTTGTTCTTTGACCCGGCACCAACGGACTTTGCACAGGAATCCATGGCGAAGCTGTTCGGTCTGCTGCCACGTCTGGCACTCGGAAGTCTGACGGCGTACTTCATCAGTCAGTTCCTGGATGTTCGATTATACTCCTGGCTGCGCAAGGTGGCCCCAGGGCGCAATCAGTTGTGGATACGCACCAATGGTAGTTCGATCATCAGTTCATTCGTGGATACACTGGTGTTCTGCACGATCGCATTTGCGTTCATCTATCCTTGGGATGTTTGGCTGGAAATCTTCCTGACTACGTATATTATCAAATTTGTATTAACTGCAGTCGGAACGCCGTTTCTGTATGCTGCACGCAGCTTTAAGTTTAAGGATGAAGCTTAGAGAATATTCAAAGAGTATCACTTAAAATTACCCTCTGCGCAGTCCATTGTAATTCGGACTCTGCAAGGGTTTTTTCATAGAAAAGACCCGAAACAAGAAAAATCCTTTTTACATTTTTATGAAAAAGTTATAATATAAACGACCTGTCGTTATGAGCGTGTATCATTAGCCAACGATGATTTCATACAAAGGGGAATCGCACATGTACTCTACACTGCGTTATACACTGGAAAGCAATGGCACAACCTACGAGAATGATAACATTAATGCCTCATTATTGGTGGAGTTGATCTCCAATCTGGAATTGCATGAATACGTAGTACTTAAACCTTCGGAGCTGGTGGAGGAAGTATGTATATGCAGGCTGCTGCGCTTGAGGAACCAGGGCAAATGGTGGCGGAGATTCGTTTGCAGGAAGGCGAGGACGGTTTCCTGCATTACAGCTACAGCACAACAGATACAACTGGGATTATTCAATGGTTTCTGGATTACTGGGGAAGCAACAGTTGCCACAGCTAGAGTCTTGGCAGGATATCACGCATGAGTTTGACTAATGGTAAATGAGTGAGCAGGAATAAGATTACGTAGAATGCAGACGGAGTAATTTAGGATATGCTTTGTATTAATTAAAATCCCGCAACCCATGATATTCATGGATTCGCGGGATTTTTGCGTTCGCGTGTGTACTTTATATTATTGAAGATACAGTTCAGCACAGTTGCGTGCAGTTTAGTTCATGATACATAATATCGGCTGAGCATTGATGTATATGGGCTGTTTTTGACATAGATCCCATTGGATTAGTCGGTAAGGATTTGCAGCTCTTTTGGATATGTTGTCAGAACTTCGACACCCGTCTCGGTCACAATTACATCATCCTCGATACGAACGCCGCCTGCTGCGGTATAGATGCCCGGTTCAATCGTGAATACGGTACCTTCATTCAGGATGTCCATATTCTCTCCATGGAGAGAAGGATACTCATGCACGTCAATACCCAATCCATGGCCTACCCTGTGCATAAAACGTTCGCCGTATCCCGCTTCTTCCGTGACCTGGCGTGCTGCACGATCCACTTCGGCGCAGGTAATGCCTGGTTTCACGATTTGGATAGCAGCTTCGTTCGCTGCAAGCACAGTGTTATAGATGGTTTTGAGTTCAGGCGAGATGTCACCAAAGGCGAATGTGCGTGTGATATCCGAGGCATACCCTCCAGCATACACACCCATGTCAAACATCAACAGGTCACCGTGTTGCAGTTTCCGTTCACCCGGTGTACCGTGTGGCAGACCTGTTTTGGGTCCTGTGAGCACCATGGTATCAAAGGAAGGGCCATCAGCACCCAGCTTTTTCATCTGATACTCCATCTCGGCGACAAGTTCAATCTCGGTTACGCCTGTGCGAACATGAGAGAGGCCTTGACGCAATGTTTCTTCGATCAGGTGAATGGCATGGCGAATGCGTGCTACCTCATCTGGTGTTTTTTTCACGTAATGTGCGAAGCAGGGGCCAACATCTTCAAAGCTGGCAGCACCCAGAGCGGCAGTCAGCTGCTCATAACGTGCGACCGTCACGTATTCTTTTTCGAGACCTACCCGGCCCAAGCGCCCCTGATAACGATCAAACAAAGCGTATGGATTATCCGTATCCGTGTGAGTGGCAATGTTGGATACCGAGGAAGCGGCTGCGGCAGCTTCAGCGTCCAGTGCGGGTACAATCAATAAGGGTTCTTCGCCACGTGCAAGAACCAGACCGAGAAACGTTCATGCGGATTGCTTGCAAATCCAGTTAAATAGTAGATATGTTTTGGATCTGTGATCAGCATGGCGTCCAATCCTTGCCCGGACAGATCGGCTTCAAGACGAGATAAAGGGTTTTGATTCATAAGTGTAGTTGTCCACCTTTCCATTCATACTATCCTTCTATTATAAAAGATTATGATGGAATTCCAAACTGGGGTGATTTCATATCCTCGGAATCCCTTGAATTCTCGGTTTAAGCGGCTGTTATGAAGGGTAATACAGGGCGAAACCGCTTTACACATGAATAATAACACCACAACTATAGAGAAAAATATATTAACAATACGTTGAATCTTGGCTTATTTATTTTATACAAAAGAACGATATGCGAAGGGAGATGTAATCATGAATAATCGAGTAAACGTTCCGCTGTATGCTTCATTATTAAGTGTGGCACTGTTAACAGCGTCATGTTCTTCAGGCGAACCCTTTACGGGAGGAACAGAGCAGTCGTCTCAGGGACAGGGAACCGGTCAGGGACAGACAGCCAACGGAGGCAATACCAGTGCAAGTGGAGACGAGAGTGGAGCGCAGAGAGAGACGGTTATGCCGTATCAGGCTTCCGTTCTGGTTGAAGGATTGAATGCACCATGGGAGATTGTGAGTGTGCCTGATGGTCGGATGTTCGTAACGGAACGCCCTGGTGCGATTCGAGTCATTGAGGATGGAAAACTAGCCCCTGAACCACTGATTGAATTCTCAGCCCCATTTAATGAAGAAGGTGAGGGAGGTCTGTTGGGTCTTGCAGCTGATCCGGACTTTGAGGATAACGGTTATCTGTATGCATACCACTCCTATCTGGAAGGCGACGACATTGCCAATCGGGTGTTACGCCTCCAGGTGAATGATGGCAAAGCGGTCATAGACAAAGAACTACTTGGTAACATTCCAGGCGGGACAAATCATAATGGTGGGCGGATCAAGATTGGCCCGGACAAGTTGCTCTATATCACGACAGGTGAACGTTATGAACCGGAACTGTCACAGAACAAAGATAGTCTTGGAGGTAAAATATTGCGGATAGGTCTCGACGGATCGATCCCGGCAGACAACCCATGGCCGAATTCACCTGTATACAGTATGGGACACCGCAACGCACAGGGACTGGCATGGAACCCGGACAACGGTTATCTCTATGCCACTGAGCATGGTCAGCGTAATCATGATGAGATTAACCGGATTGTAGCTGGTGAGAATTATGGCTGGCCTGAGGTGGAGGGAGACAACGATGACAATGGCGCATATCAGGCTCCGCTTGCACATAGTGGGAATGATACATGGGCGCCGTCTGGTGTAGCTTTTGTTGAGGAAGGACCTTGGGCTGGATCACTGATTGCTGCGAATCTGCGTGGAGAGCAGTTGCTGAAGGTTACTCTTTCGGAAGATGGCACACAGGTGGAGAAGGTGGAACCCATCTTCGAAGATGAATGGGGCCGAATCCGCAATGTGAGTGCTGGTGAGGACGGGAAGTTGTATGTGCTTACGAACAATCGGGATGGACGGGGATCGCCACGAGATGGAGATGACAAGCTGATTGTCCTTACTCCGGAGAGCTAAGTCGGGGGCAGGGGAGAGAAAATTAGTGTTGCAGGATAGCGTCGAACCGGATTGGTATCCCCGTAAGGTAGTGGATGGAGTAAGTTTAAACCGAACGGTTGCCGCTTATCTTGAGCCAAAGCCCTAAAATGCCCTGAATCTAAATCGCTCTAAATAATATTTTTCTAACGAACCTGACGCATCTTAATTAGAGGTTTGGTGGCGATCGTAGAATGTAACGAACCTCAGCCTCGCTATATCGCCAAAATTCACTCGAAACCTGCGGGAAAACCAATGAAATGAGTAACTAAGGTATCTAGAGTTCGTTAGAAAAACTTGATACTCAAAATACTGCGTATAGGGTGTCTGAGATTCGTTACAAAACAACTATAGCGTTTAGACTGTGCCTAATTCATTAAAGGTGAAACTCTGTGAAGAAGTAGGCACTTACGTTACGGATTTTCCGGTGAATTGATTTGCCAACCGGGCAGGGAAAGATACTGTGCACATGTCGTAGTTCAATATAAGATACTGCGTGCATACTGTATGCATAGCGTGTGCAATAGGAGCTAGCATACGGTCAACACCAGTGTAGTAGAGTGGTAGAAGTGCGTGGTTAATTAATTAAAGGAGCTGTCCCCGTCAAATTCATGACTTATGGGACAGCTCCTTGATTGTAATATATGTGTCGCCCTAATCTTGAATGAGCTACTCCGCACAATGCCGCACGAAGAGAAACAGCGTTAATAGGATGCTTGTGTCATTCCAAAAATACTCACAGCTCCGCGTTCTTTACCTATTCTGCGCTCTCCGCAAGTGTGGCAATACGCTGAGCTGGATCATTGGTGTACTCTCCACCGTGATAACAGAGAACCTTATTAAGCTTAAGGTTGGTCAGTTTCTTCAGGCTTCGCAGCGCTTCAGGCATGTCCGGTGTCGCGGGTGGCGCAGGGCCAACCAGTTCATCATCGACCACACGAAGTTCATCGGCAGCGAGCAGGAACTGCTGCTCACCGAAATACAGGCAGATATGACCTGGGGTATGTCCCGGTGTATGAATGACCTGTGTACCGCCTTGAAGCGGTAACAGGTCTCCGTCTGCCAGAGTTCTGCTGATGTTCACTTCGGGCAGCTGCAAGAGAAGTTGGTCTGCCAGTGCCAAAACGGGCGCGGGAAGCAGAGCACGACGTTCAGGCGCGAACTTGATCAAAGGTTTCTCACCTGTTAGATATGGAATCTCATCGGCATGTGCCCAGATTTCCAGATCGGGGATGGCATCCAACAGAGCGCCCAGGTTACCGATATGATCAATGTCCTGATGGGTAATAATCACCCGTTTGACGTCCGAGAGCTGTACGCCCTCATGTTCCAATGCGGATTGAAGTTCGGCAAATTGTCCAATCATGCCGGTATCCACCAAGGTAACGCCATCTACATCACGAAGCATGACGGGGAATATGGGGCTGTTCCCGGAAGGTGTGGGAATCTGAAGATTTAGCACAGTAATCGAAGTTGTTGGATGGCTCATGGTTATCCGGACCGTAGTCCGGTACACCTCCTTTTCTTTTTTAGCGATGATTGTTGTTATTCAGGTCGATTGTATTTTAAATGTTTTCTATATTTTTTTACCGTATGGAGTAATGCTTCGAACGTTTCTTCTTCATTACTGCCGTCCTTAACGATGGAGACAAACGAGAAGTTATCATGAACAAGTTTGTTCCTCGTCTGAAACACCAGGCTAAGGGCTTCAGCGAAGTGTTCCTTTTCGGATTCCAGAGCAATGAACTCTTTACTGAGTTCGGACTGAATAATCTCCATATTGGAGCGTGCACGGTAGGCAGGAGTTTTCATCAGCTGGGTCGAATTAAACTTTTTCTGATATACGTCTTTGTACAGTTGATGTAACATTTGTTCAATAATGGCGCATAGTTCGATGACCAGTGAAGCATATCTTCGGTTTTTGCGTTTTCGGGTGAGCTCACGTGTTTCTTCTTTGTCCAAAATACCGTATTTTTCATACAGCGTAGAATCAACGTTCTGCAAGATTTCCTGATATTCCTGTTCGAGTAGTGCGATTTCAAGTTTGGCTTGTTTTTTAACTTTTTTAAAATCTTCTTTGGTCAGCATACTTGTCCTCCCATGGAAACCGAGATGTGATCCTATCATTATCTCATATTGTCCGTCGTTGCGCCTCTAATTTCGGAACCTCAGGTTCAGAAGGGAAGTACCTCATGTCCAATCAGACAGCAATTGTAACAGGAGCTAACTCAGGTATGGGGTTGGCAACCACCATTGAACTTGCAAGACAAGGATATCACGTAATCATGGCGTGCCGCAGTGAGAAGCGCGGACAGGAGGCTCTTCAGGAAGCTGTGCGTCAGTCCGGTTCTTCTGCGATTGAATTGATGCTGTGTGACCTGGGCTCACTCGAAAGTATACGCCAGTTTGCCCGCACATTCCGCGAGCGTCATGATCGCCTTGACGTTCTGGTTAATAATGCGGGGGTGGTGATGGTCAAGCGGAAGGAAACCTCAGACGGGTTCGAACAAAGTATCGGTATTAACCATCTGGGGCATTTCCTGTTGACCTTACTTTTGATAGAACCTCTGAAAGTTGCGAAGCAGGGACGGGTTGTGAACGTTTCGTCAGGTGCATATAAGGCCGGCAAAATCCACTTTGAAGATCCACATTTGCACAAAAGTTATAATCCGATTAAAAGCTACGCCCAATCCAAATTGGCTAACGTGTTGTTCACTCGTGCGCTGGCCCGCAAACTGTCAGATACATCTGTCACGGTGAACTGTCTACACCCTGGTGCGGTGGGAACGAGCATTGGCGTAGATCGCAATACTGGATTTGGCACACGCATTATGGCGTTTGTGGGCAAGCTTCCATTCTTTTTGTCCCCTGAAGAAGGAGCGGGAACGGCTGTTTATCTGGCCACAAGCCCTGAAGTTGTCGGCATCACCGGGCGTTACTTCTATCAACAGAAAGAGCAGCAGCTGAAGAAACATGCCGTTGATGATGCTTCAGCTGAGCGTTTCTGGATATGGAGCGAAGAACAGGTGGGGCTAAAGCCTGACGAGAAGTTGTGATGCGGATGTGGATCACACTTTTGCATTCACAGCTTGTTGGATCATTTCAATAACAGCTTCAATACGTTGGATGCCTTGATCTCCCTGACCGTATGCACGGACAGAGGCGGATGAGGCATTTTTCTCATTCTCTCCAAGTACGAGCGAATAAGGCACTTTTTCCATCTGGGCTTCACGGATTTTGTACCCGAGCTTTTCGCTACGTAGATCTGTTTCTACCCGAATGCCCGCAGCTCGGAGCTGGCTCTGTACTTGGAATGCGTAGTCTGCGTAATGATCTGATACAGGCAGCAGCTTCACTTGCACAGGTGCGAGCCAGAGTGGGAACGCTCCCGCATAGTGCTCAGTCAGGATGCCGATGAAACGATCAATGGAACCGTAGATGGCACGGTGAATCACGACCGGACGGTGTTTCAGGCTATCCTCGCCAATGTAAGTGAGGTCGAACTTCTCCGGCATTTGAAAATCAAGCTGGATTGTTCCGCACTGCCAGCTGCGCTTCAACGCATCGAGGATATGAAAGTCAATTTTCGGTCCATAAAAGGCACCGTCTCCTTCGTTAATGCGATACTCCACGCCGCGCCGATCTAGTACATTTTGTAATGCTCTTTCAGCCTGATCCCACAGTTCTTCCGATCCCATGGAATCTTCCGGACGAGTGGACAATTCGATCTTATATTCGAACCCAAAGATATCGTACATACGTCCGATCAGTGAGATCGCCTGATTAATCTCGTCCTCGATCTGCTCTGGCATGACGTAGAGATGAGCATCATCCTGGCAGAATGTCCGCACACGCATCATGCCGTTCAGGGCACCTGAGAATTCATGACGGTGAACCTGACCAAATTCCATCATGCGAATCGGTAATTCGCGATAGGAATGGAGTGTGTTTTTGAAGATCAGCATGTGCCCAGGACAGTTCATCGGTTTCAGTGCAAAAGTGGCATCGTCCACTTCGGAGAAATACATGTTGTCCTTGTAATGCTCCCAATGGCCGGATTGCTCCCACAGCCGGTTGTTCATCATGAGAGGAGTCCGAACTTCCTGATAACCTTCCTGTAATTGCAGCTCACGCGAGAATTGCTCCAGTTCAGTGCGAACAGTCATGCCTTTAGGCAGATAGAAGGGCATGCCAGGAGCTTCTTCGGAGAACATGAACAGTTCGAGCTCTTTGCCAAGTTTACGATGATCCCGTTTCTTCGCTTCTTCGAGCAAGTGCAGATGTTCATCCAGTTGGGCTTTGTTCGGGAAAGCAGTGCCGTAGATGCGTTGCAGCATCTTATTATCCGAGTTCCCCGCCAGTACGCGCCAGCTACATTCAACAGCTTGAACGCTTTGATTCGACCAGTGGATGGAAGATGGGGACCGCGACACAGATCGAAGAACTCTCCTTGATCATAGATTGAAAGTTCGGCGTCCTCTGGCAAATCCTGAATGAGTTCAAGCTTGTAGGGGTCCTGGATCTCTCCGAAGATACGGAGGGCTTCTTCCCGGCTAACGACCCGGCGACTGATCTTATGATTCTCCTGAATGATTCTGTTCATTTCCCGCTCGATGGCAGCCAGATCACTGATGGACAAGGCATGCTCCAGATCAACATCGTAATAGAATCCATCTTCAATGACTGGGCCGATACCCAGTTTCACTTGTTCTGCACCGTAGATGCGTTTGAGCGCCTGTGCCAGCACATGTGCTGCGCTGTGACGATAACGATACAGACCTTCCGCGCTGTCCAAAGTAACAATAACGAGTTCGCAATCTTGCTTGAGCACCCAATCGAGATCGACATTTTGACCATCTACAATACCGCCAATGGCCTGTTTTCCCAGGCTTGTGCTGATAGATGAGGCGACCGCACCTACAGTGATGCCTGCTTCGTAAGAACGTACCACGCCACCTTGCAGACGGACCTCAATGGATTGACTGGATGGTTGTAGATCATTTGCTTGGCTGTTTATTTCGTTACCTGAATTGTTGCTTGCTGAGTTACTTTTTCTTGTTTGCTCATGTGAACCACTCTCCATTTCTTAAAATGAAAGCGCAAAAAACACCCGTCCCGGAAAAGGGACGAGTGCGCTTGGCTCGTGGTTCCACCCTAATTTTGGTTATGGTGCACCCTGCTCTCGGCCAGCCGCCGGAACAGAAAACATCATAACCCTCATTGGAATCCGTTATCGGGGATCAGGCGGTGAACTCTACTGGCAACAAGCCGAACATCCGAGAGAGGTTCGAAATGATGAGGTTCGAGGTCACGGCTGCAGAGGGTAATTCCGGTCCGTTCGCTGAAGAAGGTTTCACCAATCCCTCTCTCTCTGGGCAGCACGCAAACGAAATCATGTCTCTGGTCATCGCCAAATATGTTAGATAAACTCATTGAAGTTATCCTGAAATGTGTTGCATTCAATATCAATATATTGGAACAGGTGTTATTGAGTGTCGATTATATAGACTGAAAATGGAAAGGTCAAGCGGAACATTTTAATTGGTTTCGGACGGCCCATCCCATATTAAGCAAATGATCGTTCCTTCACCAGGGGTGGACTGTACCTCAATACGACCATTCATGGCTTCGATCAAACCTTTGGTTACCGCCATGCCCAGCCCTGATCCAACATCCGATGTACCTGTATCTGTACCGCGATAGTATCGTTCAAATAACTTCCATACCATCTCGGAGTCCATGCCTCTTCCATTATCGGCAAACTGAATGCTGAATTCATCTGCTTGCTTACCTGAATGCACACTGACAACCAGGATGGACTCGGGCGGATTATGAAGAAGGGCATTGGCGGTCAGATTATCCACAATTCGTTCAAACGACGGAATATGGACAAGTCCATATACAGGCACTTCAGAAGGTTGAAATAGGATGCGACCTTCCCCATATGCCGGATTCCGTTCAGCGCGCTGGATCAGATCACGGAGCAACGTATTTACGTCAGTCTCTTCCACCACAGGTTGATATCCTCCACTGCGTAATCGATAGGTCATGGCAAGGTCGTTGACAAGCCTGTCCATATACATGGACTTATCGAGCATTATGCCTGCAAATTCCCTGACTTCCTCCGCGGTCCAGCTATATTTATCCGCCTCAAGCATATGAGCATATCCCTGAATGGAGGAGAGGGGGTCTTAAGGTCATGCGTTATGCCAGCAATCCACTCCTCCCGCAGAGAATCGGTCTGTTTCCGAAGTTCTTCATCTTGCTTCAAAGTGTGAGACAGGGCCTGCATGGAGCGAAGCACTTCAGCATACACGTTGTATTTTCTCTTCCACTTTCCGTTACGACGCTGACTGCGAGGCACTCCAAAGGCTCCGGTAGGTTCCTCGTAATGTCCTCGTTCCAGACGCTGTAACCATTGGAGCATATGCAGCATGGGTGAGCCAAATCGGTTGGCATACCAGAAGGCAAGCAAAATGAGCAAAATGATGATGGACACAATCAATACAACCAATGCCGGTTCCAGAATAAAACTGTAGGGGTTTTGGTTTCCGGTCGCCAATGGATCACCAGGTATGCTAATCAGCCAGGTAGTTTCATTCTGTTCGTCGTACCACGTGGCAACAGACATACCTGATCGACTCGGATAGCGAACTTGCAGAACGAGTTCCTGAATGGTGTATTCGCTAGGTACGCCCATGGCCGGTTTGTTATAGGAGGAGAGTTCGCTTCCTGACGCGTCCAATACTTGAAGATAAGCATTGGCGGCACGGAGGGCCTCCTGTTGGTCGGGCTGAAGATCAAGCTTCCCGTTGGTGAAAGCAAGGTCTGAACGAATCTTATTCATTAAGGACTTAGCCGGGTTACTCTCACCATATAACAAGGTGAATTCCTTCCCGTTTTTCTCCCGGATCAGCATGACAATCTGATAAGGGAACGGCTTCTGGATTTCCCAGTATGCAATCAATTCCCCCGGTTTATAGTGAGTAGGAACATCGGCAGGTGTGTGATATTCATCAATGGCGTAACCTTGTTCATCCAGAACCTGGAGCCAGCCTTGATTTTTATCCACTTGCTTCAGCAATTCGGGGTCATATTGGATCGTATTATCTGGCTGAATCTCTGCTGTATTAATCAATTGGTCCAGACCATTAACAGCAAAATCATCCACCAGATTCACTTCATTTACCTTTTGCACAACCCAGTAGGTGGCTACAGACCCAAGCAGGATGATCAGAACGACTGCACCGGCAAGCATCCCGATAAACCGGGTCATTAACCTGCGACGAATACTCATGGGCGTGACACATGTTCCGGCTGAATCAGTTTGTAACCCAGACCCCGGACGTTGACGAGAAACACCGGATTGGAAGGATCGGCTTCAATGCGCTCCCGAATGCGGTGAATATGAACCATCACGGTATTGTCATCACTAATGGATTCAGAGCCCCAGACCCGTTCATATAGATCTGATTTGGTGAAGATTCGATTGGGATGCTTGCAGAAAAAGAGCAGTAGTTGAAACACAAGTGCCGGACAGGATACGGATTCTCCTTCAACCCGAAGCTCACCAGCCCATTCCAGCACCTGGAATCGTCCAAAGTCGTACACGCCTTCCGGCATGCTGGGAGATGACGTATTTACGTTGGATGGGATGGGTTCCGAGATCGCTGCGGTTTTAGAAGGTAAATAACGCTTAAGCAATGATTTAATTCGAGCAACGACTTCCAGAGGATTAAAGGGTTTGACCACATAATCGTCGCCACCAACGGCGAATCCGGTTAATTTGTCATAATCGGTTGTTTTGGCCGTCAGAAACAGGATAGGCGCATCGGTAACCTGCCGTAGAAAAGGACAGATTTCCAGTCCGCTTTTGCCAGGAAGCATGATGTCGAGCACGATGCAATGATAGGTCTTGTTGTTGCATGCCTCAATGGCAGCTTCGCCTGTTGTAACGGTATCAATATCGAGAAACTGCTCTTTGAGCAGAACGGTTTTGAGCATATGCAGAATGGCCTGTTCATCATCCACAAGCAGTAATGAGACGTTATCCATAGTTTAAAAATGACCTCCTGATCCTTCCGGTGTGTGTATTGCTAATCATACCATCCAAGAAGGCTGTATAGCGTATGAGCTATCTTAACGGAATCTTAATTATACAGCCTCAAAAGGTGTTGCAAGTTTAACTACATGTAAGATGGGGTTAGACGAAGGATAAGACTCATTCTGTACACTTAACTGGAAAGTATAACGATTAACAGAAGGGATGTTGAGAATGAACAGAGAAGGTCATCTGAAATCAGAACATCATACACATTCAAAATTACAGCATAGAAAGGGCTGGAAGGTGCTTGCGATTACCCTTGGAGCTTGCGTGATATTGTCTGCTTGCGGCAACAGCAATTCCATTACTTCCGACCAGGCAGAGCAGCAGTCAGCCGAACAGGCATCCAATAATGAAACGAGCGAGAACTCTAATCAGGAGCAGAACTCAAGTTCAGAGGTGAGCGCGATGGTTACACCGGACAATTTCATAGATACGTTGATGAACGGTTCAAAGGATGCAATCTATAATCAGTTCTCTCCTGAGTTTAAGGGGACGTTAACGCTTGAACAGTTCAAAACGACCGCTGATCCTTTTCTGGAGGGTGTTGAATCGTGGGAGCAAGTGGTAGACGCCAAAATGAATCAATTAACCGAGGTTGCCTGGAAGGATCAGACTGGGACCAAAGGGATTCGAGCCTATTTTTCCGAAGAAAATCAAATTGAAGGCCTCTTGATCCAACCGCTGCAAGCTTATGAGGACACGGATGCCAAATTCACCAAAACGGAATTTCAATTGCCGATGAAGGGGGAATGGTACGTATTCTGGGGAGGCAATGATGCCTTGTCAAACTATCATTATGAGCACGAAACGCAGCGTTATGCACTGGATATCGTACGGACCAAAGAACAATCCAGTTATCAAGGTGATGCAACGGCAAACGAAAACTATTATGCTTTTGGTGAACCACTCTATGCAGCTGCCGATGGAACCGTTGTCGATATCAAGAACGATATACCGGACAATGTACCGGGTGTGATGAATCCAGAAGAGCCGGCGGGTAACTATGTGGTGATCGACCATGGCAACAGTGAATACAGCATCACGGGACACATCAAGGAAGGCAGTGTTTCGGTCAAAAAGGAGATAAGCTCAAGCAGGAGACCCTATCGGTGAGCTTGGTAATTCGGGTAACTCCAGTGAAGCTCATCTGCATTTCCAGGTATCGGATGGCCCGGATCTGTTCACATCTCGCTCAATTAACATTCGTTGGGCAGACCAGAGTCAGCAGTTAACTCGTGGGAACACAATACAGGGACTGGCGGAGTAATGATGGAGTAATTCTCTGTCAGAATGTTAGGGATGACGAAGGCTTCTATTTTCCATTATAATATCCTCTATGATAATAGAACGATCTGGAATGATGGAGGAATAGCGATGAAACTGGAAGATGTGCAGATTGAATATGCGCGCCTGGAGGACTTGCCGAGGATTGTAGAAATTTATAATTCTACCATTGAGGGCCGTATGGCAACAGCGGATTTGGAGCCGGTGACGGTGGGGCAACGTTTGCCTTGGTTTGAGGAACATACACCGGAACATCGTCCGCTTTGGGTGATGAAGCAGGCAGGACAGGTGGTCGCTTGGGCGAGTCTCAGTTCATTCTATGGACGTCCTGCGTATAATGGAACGGTGGAAGTCAGTGTATACGTGGATCAGCAATGCCGTGGAATTGGGGCTGGTGGACGTTTGCTCGAAACGGTATTTGCAGCATGTCCTGCACTTGGGATTACGACCATTCTCGGATTTGTTTTCGGACATAACGAACCGAGTCTGGGGTTATTGCGCAAGCATGGTTTTGAACAGTGGGGTTATTATCCCGAAGTGGCCGTGTTGGATGGTGTGAATAGAGATCTGGCGATTTTGGGCAAAAAAATATAAGTGTCGTTCTTGTTCGTGAGATAAGAACATTGAAAACCTCCAACCTAAATGATAGGATTGGAGGTTTTTTGTCGTTCAACTATATTCGTCGCTATGTGAAAGTGTAGGTTGTGCTTACACGCCAAGCTGATGTTTAATCTCTTGAATCTGTCCCAGATGACGTTCCTCATGATAACTTGTAAAGTCAATCCATTGGGTAAGATCCATCTCACCAAATACGGGATGAGGAAAGGACTTGCTGCGCAGCAGGTCAGGATCATGATCCAATGCAAAGTTGTTTAACGCTTGGTGAGATTCGTCCAGATCACCGCGTACATCTGCAAGTGCTTCAGGCGCTGCTGGAGGCTGAAGATGGGGTGGTGCCTCGACGGAGCGGCTGCGGTCCAACGATAATTCATATGGTTTTTTGTCCACAGACACCGTCTGTTCCTTTTCGAGAGCCAGGCGGGCTTGTTTTCCAATTACATTTTCCATCAGGTTCAGATGACGTAGTACTTGCATAATACTCCATTGCGCGGGTGAAGGTTTTTGGTTCAATTGTTCTTCTTCGAGTCCCGAGACGGCTTCCCAGATTTGGTTGCGTATATCGTCATTACGAGTAAACATCGTATAATCCTCTCCTTATATATGGGTTCTGTGATGCGGGCAGTCTGTGTATGTTCATTACCCCAAATGTGGATGCTTATCCTATAAGCATAAAGAATGGAAAGAATGAATGCGAATCATAGGCAAGATTAGCCTTGTTAGATGTAATTTGTGCCCAATAAAAAAAGCCGTTCTCTAATGAACGGTTCGTTTCAATCCATCTCAAGTCCAAAAAAGATTGACGGGCAGACCCCGGCAAACTATAATCGGTACAAGTAACTTGATATGTAAGGAGTCCTGACATGATATGTTAGTAATCGACGAGGTGTATCACCATACAGCATTGCAAATATCATCGTCCGATTTATTGTACCTTATCGAACGGCTGAAGGTCAAAAAAGAAAATGAGATCCAAACGCTCAAGCAGAAGATCGAACAGTTCGAACAAAAGCGTCGAGCGGAAGAGATCGCTTATCAATCGTTGTCGCCCGTACGCAAATGGTTTGCGGGACGTCCAGCATCCCATCATCAGGCGGTGGAGTATATGGTGCAGGTGAAGGAACGTTTTCGCAAGATGGAACAGATTCGCAGACGCATACGTGAATTGGATCAGATCGCAGAACGAATTAAGCATCCGGACAGCATTGAGCGGGACGAGATTGAGCTTGCGCCCGATACAATCCGTGAGCTCAGACAGCTTAGTGAAACGGAGGATGTACAAGCATGACTTTGGAGACGTTAAGCACCGGGATTGATACGGTCTGGGTCGTACTGAGTGCAGCGATGATTTTATTGATGGAGGGTGGATTCGCCCTGCTCGAGGCTGGCTTTGTGCGTTATAAAAATAGTGTGAACATTATTATGAAGGTATTTGCTGACATTACAATTGGAACGTTACTGTTCTATGCCATCGGTTTTGGACTGATGTATGGTTCGGACGTTGGCGGTTTTGCGGGAGTAACGGGATTTTTCCTGAATGGGGATTTGTCTCATCTGGACGTACCGGTATCTCTGGAGACATTCTGGTTGTTCCAGGCTGCCTTTACCATTGCCGTTATTTCCATCGTTTCAGGAGCGGTAGCAGAGCGGATCAACTTCCGTGCCTACCTGTTGTATATCATATTGATGACGGCGATCATCTATCCAATTGGTGGACACTGGGCATGGGGCGGCGGCTGGCTTAGTCAGCTGGGGATGCAGGACTTTGCCGGTTCGGCTGTCATCCATGCACTCGGCGGATTCTCTGCACTCGCTGCTGCGATTATCATTGGTCCGCGTAAAGGAAAATACACGCCGCTTGGCGTAAGTGCCATCGCACTTCCGAGCAATCTGCCACTGGCCTCTGTAGGTGCATTTCTGTTATGGTTCGGCTGGTTTGGCTTCAATGCTGGGAGTACACTCAGCGCGACGGATGTAAGAATTGGTCACATTGCGATTGTCACGATGTTATCTGCGGCTTCGGGTGGTGCGGTTACGTTACTGTATACGTTATTCCGCTTCAATCGTTCAGATGCACCATCGGTCATTAACGGTTCGCTTGCAGGACTGGTCGGTATTACGGCAGGCTGTGCTTTTGTTGGCGATGTAGCAGCGATATTCATTGGGGCAGTATCCGGTTTATTGATGATGGCTGCCACTAACTGGCTGGACCGTCGGCAGATTGATGATCCAGTTGGTGCTTTCCCGGTGCATGCCGCATCAGGGATGTGGGGCACGATTGCTGTAGGTCTGTTTGCCACGGATGGTGGATTATTCATGGGTGGCGGCTGGAGGTTGCTGGGTGTTCAAGCACTTGGCCTTACAGCCTTGGTCATCTGGGGATTCGCCATGACCTGGATCGGGTTAAAGTTGATTGGCAAAATTGTGCCTGTACGTTCGACAGAAGAAGAGGAAGATCTGGGTCTGGATATCAGCTATCATGGTGTGATGGCAGCCCATCAGGCCCATGAATTCCTGGACGGTGAGGAGCATATGCGTGCTTACCAGGAAAAGTCCTCTGATCCAAATCGTTAAATGGAATATAGGATAAAGAAGTAGACTGACAGGGGATGTCAGTCTCTTTTCTATATAAATTGAACTACACATATTTACACGAGAACGTAGAGGACAGAAAGAACCTGAAGAAGCGAAGCTAAAAGCTTTCTGCAAGAAAGCTACTTCGGAAGCATACACTTCGCCTTTATCCCCGGATTTTTACCTTTCCAAAGGTGAATCTAAAAAATTCTGGGGATAACAGCGATCGGAAGGTTGTTCTGTCATCGGAGTTGTAAGTGTAAAATATTCTTAAGTTCAATTTATATAGAAGCAGGGAAAGACGTCCGGGCGGAAGAATATACAGGTGTGAACCTGAATATGTCTCAGCATAGGTGTATTGTCAAAAGGGGAGGATCTATATGATTAAGCCAGAACAATGTGAACGTCTGACCAGAAAAGCCCGTAAAACACTTGAGGAGTATGGTTTGGGAGTTGCTGCAGATCTGCTGTTGTCTTCAAGCCGCTGGGGAATTCGCCTCGATGTATCCACACTGGACGAATATCGCAGAACAGGAAACTCACGTGTGGGTGGACATCCGGATTTGCCGAGTCGCATGGAATGGCCCGTAACACAAGAAGGAATTCCAATGACTTTCCTGGCCCAACTGAACCTGGTGGATTTGTCGCCGTATACGCCGAATGATGGGCGCGGGACATTGCCTGAACGTGGCATGTTATACTTTTTCGTTGGCACGGATGAATCTGCTTGTCCCATTGAACATCGTGTGATTTTTGAGCCGAGTTCTCATAACCTGATAAGGCGAGAGCCTGAGGGAGATACCGCGCTGGATGGAGCCCCGTTTGTTGCACATTCGGTGACTGTGCTGCCTAATCTTGAGTTTCCTACATATGCATATATTGACGTCAACGCGCTGAATGAGCTCTCGCCGTCTCAGCTTGAGAGCGATGAGGCCGAAGCGGAAGTGAGTCTGTATGACCGATACCTTGAATTCGAGTCGAGCTGGAATCATCCGAGTATGCTGAATTGGGGTGGTATGTTTGGATATCCTGACGGGCAGCATCCAGATGCCGAGCATCGTGCCTTATTACAGATCGCACTGGGAGAAGAGTATGATTATAATGAGCAGGAGTGTGAGAAGAAGCTGACCAAGCATTACGGCGGTGATGAGGATCGGACATGGCAGGAACTATCCGATACGCTGCTGCTGTTAAAGATAGATACACATGATGCTATTGGTTTCCAATGGTGGGATTGCGGGGAATTACAATTTTTCATTCGCAAGTCTGACTTGGAGGCTGGACGATTCGAGCATACGTATTGTTCGTTATACTCAAGTTGAGCAAAGATTTGAACTCATATAGGCAACAAAATGTCCTGAATCCCGTCTATAAGAAGGAGGAAGGACTTTTTTGTTCGTAGATGTTTATATAAATTGAACTAAAGAATATTTACACTGCACACTCCGATGACAGAACAACCTTCCGATCGCTGTTATCCCCAGATTTTTTGATTCCTTTTATAAAGGGGAAATCCGGGGATAAAGGCGAACGCGTTGCTTCTTCAGGTCCTTTCTGTCTTCTACGTTTTGTGTAAATGTTTTGTTCAATTTATATAGATTTGGGGTATATATTAGGGAGGGATATCTTGGTTGATAACCGATCATATGTTCTGTATAATGGGATAAAAAGGAAGTGTATCTGTTGATTCAATCTGCGTTCAAACATATTGACGTGGCTGTAACATCGTTGATTGATATATGTGATCAGTTGTCGGAAGAAGATTTGGCTTTGACTCCAATTGAAGGTAAACGGCCTGTTGGAGAATTACTAGCCCATCTGTCTGTGATCTGCCGAGCGGATGTTTATATTTCCGAAGGTGCAACGGAAGAAGAGATGGCTCAATTCTATGCAGAGAACCAGGTGCATTCGCTCGATGAGATCAAGCAGGCTTTAATTGATAACCAGATGTATCTATACCAACGGTACAGGCAGTTTAACACGGAAGAGTTATTACATGTGACGGATTCGTACTGGGGAGCTTCCTATAGTCGGCTGGAGTGGTTACTTGAGATTATGGGGCATGTATATCATCACAGAGGACAATTGTATACGATGCTGACCCTGACGGGCAAAGAACCCGAATCAGTACTTTTTAAATAGAAACAGATAGAATACATATAAGCATGTTATAGTAAACATCATGGGATAAAGTGGTAGTAGACCGACGATACTACACGTTATACGTGAAATAACGGAGGATTCTGGTATGGAACGACATAATACATGGAATGCATCGATGAACAATACGTTGATTGACAGGTTAAAACAGATTCCTGAACTTGATAAGGCTACACGGATTGAACCCGTTATGAAGGGTTATTCAGCGGATGCTAAATTCAAAATGTTTGTCCCTGACCAAGGCCATGTGTTGGTGAGGGTATATGATGTTGCTGAGGAATGGATGAAGCAAAGGGAATATCAATGTTTGAAGAGCATGCAACAATTAGGTGTACTGTGTCCTTCAACGTTGGGCACAGGTAGATTGGATGAGAAGAACGAATATATGATTCTTAGCTACATTGAAGGCGAAGATGCTTCCGAGAGACTGCCTCAACTGAGTGAACAGCAACAGTGGGCGGTTGGCTTTGAAGCAGGAGCGCAGCTACAGCTGATTCACCAGTTGCCGATGGAGGAACAGACCGAATCATGGTACATACGCAAGAGCACGAAGCATCAACGTTACGTGGAGCGCTATAAACAGTGCCCGATCGTGATGAAAGAGGATCAGCCTATTCTAACGTTCATTGCAGACCATCTCGGTTGGATGAAAAATCGTCCAGATGGATTTCAGCATGATGACTTCCACCCGAGCAATCTTGTCGTTAAGCAGGATAAGCTCGCAGGAGTGATTGATTTTAATCGTTATGATCAAGGGGATCCCATTCATGAATTTTTGAAGCTGGGTTTGTTTGCTTCGGAGATCAGTATTCCATATTCCATTGGTCAGATTCAGGGCTATTTCGATGGTAATGAACCGAATGAGTTATTCTGGAGATTGTATTCACTGTATACGGCTATGGCACTCGTGTCTTCTGTGGTGTGGATTCAGCAGGTGAAGCCGGAAGAGACACATGAGATGATGACCAAGATCGAACGTGTCCGTGAAGATCACGATGATTTTCGCAGTTTCGTCCCTCGGTGGTATACTTTGAACAGGTAAAAAATTGGGGAAGGGAAAGGAATAATGCCGTGGCACAGCCAGCAACCATTCTGCTTGTGGATGATGAGCAGGAGATTATTAAACTGATGGAAATTTATTTTGGCAACGAGGGTTATCGGATTCTCACCGCGAATGATGGGCTTGAAGCACTGGAACAATTGAAAAAAGAGTCGATCGATCTCATTATTCTAGATGTTATGATGCCAAATATGGACGGAATCGAAGCTTGTATGAAAATTCGGGAAGAGCAGAAAATGCCGATTATCATGCTGTCCGCCAAAAGTATGGATATGGATAAAATCACAGGGCTAAGCATCGGTGCTGATGATTATGTGACCAAACCATTTAACCCGCTTGAACTTGTCGCACGGGCCAAATCCCAGCTGCGCAGGTATCATACCTTCAATGAAGGTCGGGAGAACAAAGAGCACGAGTGGGTTATTGATGATCTAGTCATTAATACAGATACACATGAAGTTTGGGTTGATGAGCAGCCGGTTCGTCTGACTCCGCGTGAATTTGCTGTTCTTGAATTACTGGCTCGCCACCAAGGTTCAGTACTCAGTATGGAACAGATCTATCGTCAGGTCTGGAAGGAAGAATTCATGGAGTCGAATAATACCGTCATGGTACATATTCGCAAGATTCGTGAGAAGATTGAACTCGATAGCAAACATCCCAAGTTCATTCAGACCGTATGGGGTGTTGGTTACAAGATGATCAAACCGCAATAAACATGTACATCCACAGGATGTCATGTGACATGAACACATTCAGGGAGTTCCTACTATGAATTCAAAGTTGATTAATACAGTCCGTTGGAAATTTATCTATGCATTTCTGCTGAGCGGCATATTAACTGCAGTTATTTTGTACGGGGGCAGCCAGGTGGGGCAGACCATCCTGGAAGCTCAGGCGTATCCGGATTATTCCATTCCGGCCCAAGGGATCAGGTGGTTGGTGAATAATATCGGTTCGGTGCCTTTGATGATTGTGGTGGGCGTGCTTGGTTTTGTGCTGTTTTTTTCCTGTTCTCTCGTAAGGTGATGCGGGTTCTGGATGAAATTACGGCGGGAATTCAGGAAGTTGCCAAAGGAGAGTTATCCCATCGCATCGAAGTGAAGACCTCGGATGAATTCGGAGTGGTTGCTGCAAGCATTAATCAGATGGCTGAACAATTGCAGTTATCGCTTCAGGAAGAGCGTAATGCAGTTGCTGCCAAAAACGATCTGATTACGGGGATATCACATGATCTGAGAACACCACTCACTTCTATTCTGGGATTTCTGGAGTACATTGAGAAGGATCGCTACCAGGATGAGATTGAGATGCGCTATTATGTTAGCATCGCCTATGAGAAATCCCTGACTCTTCGTAAGCTGATTGATGACTTGTTCGAATATACGCGTGTGAGTGGCGGGAGTCTTCCGTTGTCTTTGCAAGCATTGAACCTGAATTCGTTTCTGATGCAGCTGGCTGAAGAGTTTACTCCCATGCTGGAGGATGCTGGCATGACCTACAAGATCATCGGCGGGCAAGAGCCACTATGGATACAAGCTGCTCCAGGAGAGCTTGTAAGAGCGTATGAGAATCTGTTCAGCAATGCCATTCGGTATGGTTCGCAAGGTAAACTAATGGAGATTGGGCTGGCCCTTGAAGGTGATGAGGCTGTAGTCCGCATCAGTAATTATGGTGAACCGATTCCGGCGCAAGATCTGCCACATCTGTTTGATCGATTCTATCGTGTGGATAAATCGCGTTCCCGTGAAACGGGAGGTACGGGTCTAGGCCTGGCGATTGCCAAATCGATGATTGAATTACATCGAGGAAGTATCGTTGCCTACAGTGAAAAGGGCAGAACGGATTTTGTTACCCGATTTCCTGTAACTGCTGCTCCGCCAAGTAATTACGAAGAGTAGTAATAATTAAGAATTTGGTAAGAAGTTAACTACTTCCTCATTAAGAAATATTCGGTATGCTACCTCTATTACTTATTGTTGTATAGAGGAGGATACGAATATGAAGACCCGATTCAGTACTGTAAGACTAAGATACATATACATTGGAGGAGCAAGCGCGTTACTGAGCGCAGCGCTCCTTTTTGTCGTTTATCACGTGCTGCGATTTGCGCATCACCACGTCCTTCCTGATACAGCATGGATAACGCGTATGATGAACTGGGGAATCAACCATATTGGAACAAAGCCGTTCTTCATCTTCATTGGTGGAGCCGTGTTTGCGATCTTTTTCTGGATTCGATCCCAGAAGATTGCGGAAGATCTCAGTCAACTTGCGCGTGGAACAGCCGAACTTGCATTGGGCCACAATCCTGGAAGAATTGATGTTCTAAGTGGTGGTGAACTACGACAAATTGCTGCCAATCTGAATAGGATTGCTATTCTCCTGCATGAGGAAGGGCGGAGCAGATCAGAACCGAAACAGGAGAAAAGAGAGATACAGGGAGCTTCTATTAAGCATGAGCAACCCGGACTTCAGCAACATGTGGAAGAAGACAAGGAGAACGCTCAAACTACTTCTACACAGGTTGACTTGCCGATAAAACTTACTCTCTACGGTATTGAATCTTCTCTGGATGAGATCATCGAAGGGCGCTGTCAGGATGAGGTGGAAGTTCAGCATTGGGCCAAGTTGGCATATGAACAGACATTGCTGCTTCAACATGCTCTAGAGATTACACAACGGAATGGACAGGAACGCGGAGTTTCAATGGAACAGGTACACAAGGAGCCTGAATGTTGAAGCACAGGGGCAAGCGACGGATGTATCACGTATTTGATGGAGCAGTGGTTGTCGTTTTGATCTTGGCCTTTTTCTATCTCTATCTGATTACTTATGGCGAAGGATTGCTTCGCAATCGTCCTGAGGCCATGCAGGTGGCCTCCTCAACCATTATTACGAATGCAGAGGGGACCGAAATTTCGAGGTTGCATACGCAGACCAAAGGGTATTCCGAATATGCTGATCTGAACGCCATGCCGGATTTATTAAAGATGGCTTTTTTGGCTACAGAAGATCGACGTTTCTACAACCATGATGGACTGGATTTCATCGGACTCGGCAGGGCCATTGTGCAAGACATTATACATATGAATCTGAGTCAGGGAGGAAGCTCCATTACACAGCAACTGGCAAGAAATCTGTATTTGAATGGGGATAAAACGTTGAGTCGAAAGGTGAATGAGATATCGATTGCGATGGCCCTGGAGAAGAGGTATAGCAAGGATGAACTTCTGGAGATGTATCTGAATCAGATCTACATGGGACGCCAGCAGTATGGTGTAAAGGCGGCAGCCTGGCGGTATTTCGGAATTAAGGATATGCACCAGTTGGAACTATGGCAGATTGCTACATTGGCCGGAATGCCCAAAGGTCCATCCATATACAATCCAGTAGATCATCCTGAACTTTCCAAACAAAGACGTGCCGTTATCCTTGGACTAATGCATGAACAGGGACTAATTACACGAAAGCAGATGCTCAAAGCCCGTGACGTCGATTTCACGCCGCCTGAAACCGTATTGAATGCAACAACTTCACCGGGCTTGAGCAAGCCCGCATATGTGTCTGCCGTGGATGCTGTGATTCAGGAGGCTTCTCGGCTCACAGGTAAAAGTGAAGCGGAGATTCAATCGGCAGGTTGGGTTATTCAAACCGGGCTAGACCAGCAGGCACAACTGGCGATGGAAGAAACATTTGCAGACACTACCCGATTCCCCGATGATCGCCAAGACGAGCTAGTCCAGGCAAGTATGGTTATTATCGATCAGCACAACGGTGAAGTGAAAGCGATGATGGGTGGACGTAATCCCTTAAAAGGGGGCATCAACCGGGCGATTATGGATGCAAGGCAGCCAGGCTCTTCTTTTAAACCGATTATTGCATATGGCCCTGCGTTGGAGTCGGGGAAGTTCAAGCCAGAGAGCATACTACCGGATAAACGCATGCAATATGGCAGCTATCAACCTTCCAATCTCGGTGGGCGTTACAGTGGTTCAATATCCATGTCCCAAGCCCTGCAAAAGTCCATTAATGCACCAGCCGTATGGCTGCTTCATGAGACAGGGCTAAACGATGCACATCAATTTGCGGCACGACTCGGCATTGAACTGAGGAAAGAAGATCTAAACCTCTCGATTGCCTTGGGAGGTGTACATCAGGGGTGTCACCAATGAAGATGGCTCAGGCCTATACCGTGTTTGCGAATAATGGCAAGTTGAATACAGCCCATCTGATACGCCAGATTACAGATTCCCGTGGACGAACAATATATGCTCATACGTCGGAAAACAAGCAGGTAATCTCCTCTAGCACGGCGAATGCCATGACCAGAATGCTGCAAAATGTAGTCAGTCAGGGGACCGGAAGCCGGGCACAGTTAGGGCAGCACAAGGTAGCGGGTAAAACGGGAACAACACAGGCTGCAATACAAGGTGTGGGAAGAGAGGCCAATCGGGATCTGTGGTTTGTGGGCTATACGAGTAATTGGACTGCGGCGGTTTGGATGGGATTTGATCATACAGATACAGAACATTATATGAGGTCAGGAAGTGGTGTTGCAGCGGAGTTGTTTGCAACGGTAATGAAACGCGCGATGCGATAAACGTCTAAGGGAGGAGAT
The DNA here is from genome assembly GCA_022836915.1 of Paenibacillus sp. OVF10. Taxonomy (GTDB): domain Bacteria; phylum Bacillota; class Bacilli; order Paenibacillales; family Paenibacillaceae; genus Paenibacillus. Next base: position 2,340,144 of record CP094668.1, read on the forward strand.
CATAGGCCAGATGCTCCGTTTATCCTCTTAAATACACAGAATCTAGATTTTAATGTATAATATGTTTTTTTATCTAGTGTAAAAGGAGGATGGAATGAACTATAAATACAGTAACTCGGATACAGATACGGATATGAACTCGCTGCAACCCAAAACCGGGATCAGACCGGAACGGCCTGGTATCTCCGGATTGGGCGGATGGCTTATTTTAATCCAGATCAGTCTTTGGCTTGCGCTGGTGTTTCTCATCTCGGATGTATCGCAGGTGAATGTTATCATGGACCCTGCCAGATGGGAAGTAGGCCGTGGTGTCGATCCTCAGATTTACAGGGAGACGATCCGTCCACTCCTGTGGTTTGGTTTCATAAGCAGTACCATTCTATTGATGATCGTTATCGTGAATCTCATTCTTTTATATAAACGGAAGAGACAGTTTCCGCGTATGATGATGGTGATGTACCTGATGAATGTGATCATAAGCATCGTGACGTGGATTCTGATTGCGCGCAATGAAATCCCAAGAGAACAGCATGTGCTTGATGCAACTCCGGCTTTTCAGTTGATCGTACGATCCATTCTGACGTGCTGTATCTTTATCCCGTATTTCCTAAAATCGGTCCGTGTGAAGAATACGTTCGTGAAGTAAATAGACTTCTTTGATTGTCTCACTGCACTATAGTGCTCTATAGGATAGTGGCACGTAAGGCCCGTTGTTATACAAGATTTTATCCTGTATGCCAACGGGCCTTACGTGTGCTGATATATGAAAAGAATAATCATTTCGATGATGATTTTGCCCGAAGTGAGGCGGGAATTCGGCGTATCATCTGGTTTAATACCTCGGATAACACAAGGCCTACGGCAATGGCGCCGGATAACATGAGTGCCTTGGCGGCCATCTCCATAGCGGCACTGTAGTCATTTTGCACAAAACTTCGCATCGCATTATACGCCAGTCCACCAGGAACGAGAGGGATGATGCCTGCGACGCTAAAGATGATGACGGGTGCGCGAAACATGCGAGAGAATACCTGGCTGATGACACCTACGGCTATGGTCGCTGCAAGTGTAGCAGGAACCGCATCCGCTGCATATTCAAGCACGATATAGATAATCCAGCCAATCATGCCGACAAATCCACCGTGGAGCAGCATGCGCCTTGGTGCATTGAAGATGATCCCAAACGCGGCTGAAGCGACAAAACTGGTTAAGGCTTGTTCAATAAAATGGAGCATATCCTGCATTCCTCCGTCTTACATAAAAAGTGAAAATACAACTGCAATACCGGTACCTATGGCAAAGGCAGTCAGAAATGCCTCGGCTCCCTTGGATAATCCGGATACGAGATGTCCGGCCATCAGGTCGCGTACAGCATTGGTAATCAGCAGCCCCGGAACCAGCGGCATAACCGAACCAATAATTATTTTGTCCCGTTCATGACCCACTCCCATATAGATCAGGAGAAAAGCAAGTAAGCCAATAACAAAGGATGCCGTAAGCTCGGCAAAGAATTTAACCCGCACCAACCGGTGAAAGGCAATAACGGCTGCATAACCTATGCCCCCACAGATCAGCGCCGGAAGAAAGTCGCTCCAACCTCCGCCAAACATAATGGTAAAACAACCACTGGATAACGCCGCGGCCGTAAGCTGCACAGCCGTTGAATAGGAGGAGGGCTTGCCTTCGATCTGTACCAACAGATCATGGGCTTCCTGAGCGGATAGATCACCTTGTCCGATGCGGCGGGAGACCGCATTCACCTCGGACACCTTGTCCAAATCCGTCGTACGCTCGGAGATACGAATCAGCTTGGCAGGTTCGGTTGCATCAACAGAGAAAAAGATGCCTGTCGGAACAACGTAACTGTGCGAATGGGGTAAACCCAGCGCAGCCGCCATACGTTTCATCGTATCTTCCACACGGTAGGTTTCACCACCGCTTTGCAGCATGATTTTGCCTGCGAGCAGACAGATTGCAATCACGCGGGATTGTTCAGTAGGGTTGCTGCCAATCATACCCGTCTCGGCTTGTGATACGGGTGATGAATCATGATGTATGTATTCCAACCGGATCAAGCTCCGTTTCATATGAGATATGGGGTGGTGCGACACCATTGTATCATATTTCACACGCTCGCAAGGAATCATACCGCACCATCGCCGAGACCATAAAAAAGCTTCGTTCCCAAGACTTTGAAGATCTCAGGAGCGAAGCTTCTTGGAACAGGTTCGGATATAGCAGTACAATGCCCTACATCAACAGTGTGATAACCAACAATTCATACAGCACAAGCGGCAAAATTGTTGGTCCAAATAAGGCGCGCGGTTCAGGATATCCATGCATCGGGGTAACCTGGAGATACAAAATCCCCCGGTCTGCACTGATGATGACACCTTCCCACACTTGCCCATCGATATTCTGGACTTGTACCTTCTTGCCTATATGCTGCCGAGCTGTATGATGAAGCATATTCCGCACACTTTGCACGGATTGAAGCATCGGTTGATTGGCTTGATACACGACACGCGTGGATGGCGTGGATGTGGATTCAGACATGATGCACAACCCTTCCTCAAAATAAGTTCTTACTTCAAGGTATGCATCTGCCTATAAAAGGTGATTACACAAACGCCATCTCAAGGCTCCCGCGTCCATTTTCATAAGCGACTTTGCCCAATGCTCCATTCACAAAGGTGAGCTGGGGCGGAACATGGCCGAGATCCACATCGTACAGTACAGGGACATCCAGATCCCCAAGTGCAGAGGATAGGGCATCAGTAAAATTGAAATCGGCTGTATCGGAATAACCCGCAGGTCGGCCGAACATGAAGCCTTTCACACCTGCAAACCAGCCGGCCTGTCTCATCTGCCACAGATGACGGTAGATATCCCCGCATTCATCTCACAGCTCTCCAGATACCAGATCGTTCCTTCGTCTGCACAGTACTGATCCAGATACGATTGGACGGGTGCGTATGGCGTACCAATCAGACTAGTGATCGTATCCATACAGCCACCGATCAGCCGACCGGAGAACGACACAGCGGTATCTGCATCTTCCGAGTGGCCTAGCTGTTTCCAGCGCGAAGGTGTATCCAGGTTAAAACCAGGAGATTCCGGTTTCCATGCCGATTGATAATGTGTGGAAGACGATTGTGTGATCTGTCCGCCATCTTTGGTCTGTAACACATCAATCCAGCGCGCAGTCACGGGATCAATGGCGTTTGATCTTAGATCAATATAATTGGTGCCATGTGCAGATGCTGTTCCGGTGATCAAGGTGTATGCGAATAAAAAGGTGCTGATGTCCGAATAACCCATGATCCATTTGGGCGGCAAGGTTTTTAAAGCTTCCCAATGCAGCAGGGGCAGGATATCCATCAGAAACTCCCCGCCCCATGGTGGGATAATGGCTTGAATAGTTGAATCGCGGAAAAATTCATTCATCTCTTGGGCGCGTTCCTCTTTGGAGGCACTCACGCATTTGGTGTTATGACGTAGAGAGGGCTTTCCATCACGCCAAAACCCAGGCGCTCCATATTGCGTTTGCTCTCCTCAAGATAATGGTGCAGGGATTCACCTACACCGCTGGAGGGGCTGCCACACCGATGGTATTTCCCGGAGCGAGTGGCTGCGGATAACGGATCGAACGTTGATTCATTATGGAAACACCCTTTCTTGTGAATATTGCTCATCTTCATGAATATTTCCATTATATAGATTAATCCGATTATTGAAAGCACGTTGTGTTCAGATTAAGGATTCACAGGAATCTCCAATGAGAATGGTGACTTGATTTTCATCGGATAGGTGGATATGTTCATCTTCAATTCACCTTTTAACTTGGCTCCATTTTCGATAGTAGAAGAAACAATCGTATGACTATCATCCGTCCCTTCCCCACTACTCCAACTGGTTCCAGGAATCTCATATGACTTCCCTTCACTGTCTTTAACATTTTCGAAAGAGAGAACGAACCCACCTTGCATACTGCCAGCAACAGAGAAGTCAATAATTAAATCGTTGCCTTCAACCTTGCTGCCAACCATCTTCAATCCAGGAGGACCACCTGTAATCTGACGTGACTTCAGATCAAGTGAAAGATTCAGATCCTTTTTGTCCAATCCCGAGAAGCCAGATCCCTGTAAGGTCAGCTTTTTCGGTATGGAGAAGTACATGCTTTCGAAATAAATGGAACGTTCATCCCCACCTGTTGAGGTATCTGTTCTCCACGCGCGACCTTGCTCGTCGACCAGTTGAAGATCACTGAGGCCAAATACCTTCTTGGTATTTTTAGGATCAAAATTCACATCAAGCACAAGACGGGTTGGATACAGGGTAGCCTGTTTCACATCAATACGCTGCCCATCCACCGTTAATGTCTGATTCACGGGAATGACTTTTTCATGCCTTTGGTAAGATTTTTGTCTACCGGGAATGTCAATTTCCACTCTTCAGCACTTGCTGTATCTCTGGACTTAAACACAACACTCAGCTCTTCAGGAGGAAGGGCTCCATCTGTGAAGATCACATCAATCATATCCTCATATACATTTTTGTCTGAAGCCGGTTTAGGTGAAGCGTAACTAAATGCAACAGGAAGATCTTTTCCGTTCTCATCCAGCAAATCAATGTCATAATTGAATTTCTCCGAATCTTTCATGCCCTTCATCGTGTAAAAAATGACCATACGTGACTCGTCTGTAATAATGCCTTCAACGGTCAAGGAAGCACCATCATGCTCGTCGGTGACACCGACCTGCTGTAAGAGGGACTTATCGATGGCCATCATTAATCCTTTGTCCTGGCGAATCATACTCACAATGCCTTCCATGCCGGGCAATTGCTCCACGAAGGACGCAAAAGCGGGAGAGACACGGATACATCCGGTAAACAGCAGGATGAAGGCCGCTACCGAGATGGAACTCATGTACCAGCGCAGCCGGGACTTGCGTTTGCGGGCAGCCTGGCGGATTCCGGACTGAACAGCCTGATAGGCAGCATCCGGTACAGGCATGGTTTCATATTCCGTCTTGCGAGCATTCAGCCGTTCTTCCAATGCGTCGAACGAGTTTTGTTCATCCGTCATGAGGATACATCTCCTTTCGTTTCAAGTTGATCACGGAGCCGTCCGAGCGCCCGATGTAATCGGGATTTTACGGTTCCGGTCGGGATGTCGAGAATATCGGCAACTTCAGTTAAGGAGAAGCCTTCGAAATAACTCAGGATAATAATCTGTTTGCAATCCCGGTCAAGAGTTGAGACGGCGGCAGCAAGATCGGGGTCCGCAGGACGATCCCAACTGCTGGATTCATGAATCTCGGTGACGGGACTGAACCGACTTTTGCGTTTGCGTTCGTCCGCACAGTAGTTGAGCAGAATGCGGATGAGCCAAGTGCCAAAGTAGGAGGGCTCTTTTAATTTTTTGAGTTGACGGAACGCCCTGAACGTTGATTCCTGAATAGCTTCGAGGGCATCGCCTTCATTGTGCAGGTAGGCATAGGCGATACGGTACAGTCGGCTCTGATGTAATTCCATTAAGGCTGCAAAAGCCTCGGCATCCCCTTTTGTGCGGCGATGGTGAGCTGGGTAGGGGTCACATGGCTCCTCCTTTCATGGATATGTTGAGTATTAGACCGCGTAAGGCTCCAAACGGTTCTTATTTTCTAAAAAAATATGATGTATTGCGATTTCTATAGAAGTTGAACTACGTATGTATACGAGAACGTAGAGGACAACAAATAACCGTCAGGCCTTCTCTTTGTACTCCAAAAAGAGTCCTGACGGTTATTCACGGTATTGCTCACGTTATCTAATCATTGTTGCTACTGTGCTGCCAAGGCTGCTCGCAGACATGAAGCTGTAGACGTGTTGCCACGTTCAAGTGAAATCTCCAGTGCGGTCTGGCCCGCTGAGTTTAGCGCGTTTGGATCAGCTCCATGCTGAAGTAACATCTCGATAAGTTCAATCTGATCCGTATGAAATGCTGCCGAGTGCAGCGCATTTTGTCCATCGCTGTCCAGAATGCTCGTTGATGCCCCATGTTCGAGCAAAAGGTGGATAACTTCTGGCGAGCGTTCTCCCGCAAGTGCGGCATGCAGTGCAGTATTGGACGGAATAAAGGAAATCTTGGAATGAGAAAGGGCGTTAACATCGGCTCCATACTCCAGAAGAAGACGAACTACTCCAGCTTGTCCATAATGAGAGGCATACCCCAGCGGAGTTAACCCATCCTGATTTTCAGTATTGGTGAGTTCCGGGTGAGAAGCGAGCAATAATTGCAGGTTGGCCACATCTCCAGCCTGTGCAGCCTGAAATAGTTGATTAATCTGTTCTGCATGATTCATAAAGGAATACCTCCATCTGATGAGATAATGTAATTATAGATGTTCCTCTTCAGAGGTTCTTCTTCATAATCACCTTTTTGCCCGCAGCTGGGAAGGAGAGCTATGGAAGCGTCTAGTGAATAATGAACTGAACGAACCGAGGCTTTCGAAGCCCACATCATAACAGATATTGGTGACCGACCTGTCCGAATCTAGCAAAAGCCGCTTTGCAGCCAATAGCCTGCATTCAGTCAGATAACGATGGGGTGAAGTACCAAACAACTTTTTATAACTGCGTAGAAAATGATTCACGGATAGTTGTGCAGCCGATGCTGTCTGTTCTACCGTTAACGGCTGATCATAGTAGGCGTAGATATACTCATGCCCGATATACACTCTTCGATACAATTCTTCTCTGGTTGAACGTCTGATCATATCCAATTCGTTGATCTCTTGCTGAACGTTACTGTGTAGATCCAGCATGTGAACAGCAAGCTGATGAAGCTGCTCCGCTATTGCCCAGGAATCCAGCGTGTCTTGACTGTAGAAATTACGCAAATGATTCAGGGCTGCGCCAAGCCGATTATCCATCGCGTATGTACGTTCTACCCACTCCATCTTGTTTGAGGATGAATAGCTATACGGCTCATCAAGTAGCTGAAGATCACTGGTAATTAGATTCCGGCCGATCTCTTCCACATAACCAGGAGGGAAGAAGATACAGAAGGATTCAACTGGAGTAGATGAATCAATGTGAAGACTATATTCCTGGCCCTCATTCAGAAGCAGATAGTTCTCATTATTGACTGCGAAGTGACCGCGCCCCGCTTCATAGAGCGTTTTTCCGTTACGGAATGTTTTCAGTGATAGCGAGCCGCTGCCTTTCCAATCGAATTGGGAACTCGATTCATGCAGAATGAAGGGGACGAGTTGAGGAAGAGGAATCTCCAACACTTGCAAGCACCTCCAAGCTTAATTCTGGTTATACAGCTTCTTCACAGCTTCCAGTCCAGGCACGGCAAAGCAGGCGAGTGGAGAGGGCAGATCATGGAGCGGAAACCAACCGATCTCACCAATGGCTCCGCCTTCTTCCAGATTACGAGCATGGCCGCCAATCACCTTGGTGGAATAGAGCACGGATATCCAATGTTCCTTCTGCTCTGGCTGGATCGTCTCCGCCGTGCAGAGCAGCCTGTCAATGGTGATATCCAGATTCACTTCCTCCTTGATTTCACGGATGACGGCAGTTTCCAGTGATTCATAGGGATCTACTTTCCCGCCGGGAATACTCCAGGTGTGCTGTTCGGGCTGACGATTCCGCCAGGCGAGAAGCACTTCGCCCCGTTCATTCAGGATGACCGCACCTACGCCGATGCGAGGTGAAATTTCAGATTCACCTTTTGGAACTGAGCTTAATTCCGACAGGGACAGCGCAGCTTGTTCGTTCCCATTACGTTGTGAAAAACCACCCGCTACCATATCCCCAGATTCAGGAGTACGAGTAGACTGGAATGACAAAGGAAGCCCAGACTGTGCGGACCATTCTTCGGCAAGGATACTCATTGAGATCAGGTCATAATGCATGCCATCCCGCAAAACTGCAGAACGCTGGCGACCCTCTTCCCGGAATCCGGCTTTTAGGTACGCACGTCTCGCGGCTTCATTGTATTCGATGACTTCCAGCGCAATCCGGTTCAGGTTCAATTCGTGGAATCCATATCGAAGAATTAGAGCCAGGGCATCACTGCCGTAACCTTTACCCCGATCATTTTCTTCGCCGATACCAATGGCCAAACGAGCAGACCGATTGTTCCATTCAATTCGGTATAGGGCTGTGAATCCAATGAATCGGTTACCCTCCAGTGTACGTAATGCAAATTCAAATCCGTTATCGCGGCGGACGGAGGAGGACCCTGTCTCATCCGGCGTTAACGGGATCGCGATATCGGTATCCATGTTGCGCAAATATTCATAATCGTCTGTGAAGCGGGAGAGACGCATGCAATCTTCCGGGCATGGAGCCGCTAATCTGACTTTGGAACCTTGAAAACCATTTAAATGACGTGGAGCCATGTTGCACCTCTTTTATTCGATATGAATTCATTCGTTTCTCCCCATTATACTACGAACAGGAGCGGATACCGAAAAATGGAACCAAACGAGCTACACTCAGGGAAAAAGATCATAAAAAAAGCAGCCATTTCGGGCTGCTTGTACATTCATTATTTCAGATCATTCAATAAATTCTTCATTTTTTTGTAATGTCCACTGACCCGATCAACCATGTAGTTATACATGAGCTGGTTCTCTGAAAGGTCCGCCATTTCCTTGTCAATGTCAACGTTATTGTTGTTATTGTTCATCGTTGTTTCGTTGTTCTCGACAATTCGGTACTGTACGATGGAAGAATTGGGATCACTGATAGGAAAGTGTTTGTTATGAGTCCGCTTCATGGCGAGCTGATCGGTTTTGCCATTTTCAACGATACGTCGCAACTCTTCCTGAAATTCTACCGTTTTCTTTTTGTAGTTGGGTGTGTCTGCATTGGCAATGTTATTGGTGATGGCATTGTGTTGTGCAGTCAGTGCTTGTAACAGTGATTCGTTACGTCTTGTCGTATTCGTTTCGATCACGGGCTCAGTCTCCTTCACTGTAGATTGTACAGTTACTTCTATAATAAGAAATAAAGTTGCACACTGTCAACAAAACAAAGAAAAAGACAAGCACATGCCGGAGGTCCCCGAAAAGAAGAACCCTACCTTCATGAAATCTTGTCTTAGACCTTGCCCTTATGGATTAGCGTTGAACAACCTCTTTAAGAGGGTCGATTAATATTTTTGCCGTAATAGATCTCGTCCATCTCCAGCTTCAGCCATTCTGTAATCTCCTGTTGTTCCTTTTTGCTGAGCTTATCTTTGGTGTACCCAAACAGATAATTGTCGAGATCGAACTCCCTCAGTTTACACTTGGTGTGAAAAATATTCTCCTGATAGACGTTCACGTCAATCATGTCAAAGCTGCTCTTGATCTCGTCCGGAATATAATTCTGAATCGAGCCGATCTCATGGTCAATGAACAGCTTGCGTCCGCTTGTATCCCGCGTAAAACCACGCACACGGTAATCCATCGTCATAATGTCCGTATCAAATGAGTGGATCAGATAATTCAGCGCCTTAAGCGGTGAGATCTCACCGCAGGTGGAGACATCAATGTCCGCACGGAAGGTACTGATACCTTCACTAGGATGAAATTCAGGGTAGGTGTGCACAGTGATATGGCTTTTATCCAGCTGCATGACAACGTTATCGGGCAGAGGGCCGGGAGATTCATCAAGTGATTCTTCAGGGATCTCCACGATTGGACCTTCGGAGACAAGCATCGTCACACTCGCACCTTGAGGCACGTAATCCTGCTGCGCAACATTCAGGACATGAGCCCCAATGATGTCAGAGACGTTATTCAGAATTTTACTCAGCCGGGCGGCGTTATACTGTTCATCAATATATTCAATGTAAGCTTCGCGTTCGTCTTTGGTTTTGGTATAACAAATATCGTACATATTAAAGCTGAGCGACTTGGTCAGGTTGTTAAATCCATGCAGTTGAATGCGCTGCTCTGGCGTAATTGTCATGGTTGCAGTTCCCCTTATCCCATACGACATATCATCGCAGTTATAATACTACTTATACCCAACCTGCCTCGAAAAAAACATATGTACGTCATTCAAAATACGATTCCCTTCTGATGAAAGCTATGCATGAATGGACTTCAGATGATCTACATTTTTTCAGAATGAAGAATCGTCAAAGTCTATAACATCGTTCATCCGCTCATCCTCAGCTACAGATTGAATATCCTCTGAAGTGACACTGATGATTGTATAGTCCTCGTTCTGCTGTTTCTTCACGGCTTTTTCCTTCACAAAACGGGGACTGCCTTCTCCGGCATCTTCGTCATAGACGAGCAGAAGACCGTCGCTTTTGCGCAGCAACAGGTCATCCCGTGCAGTGAACTGCCACGGCCCGATATAAGGTTGATTGCTAATCGCACCGTAATAGTCCACACCCGAGAGGATGGAACGGTAATACTCCTGCTTGTCTTCTTTCCATTGCTCTTCCGGGTTTTGAAAGGCAGTAATGATCGACAGCTTCAGATGCGGATACGTCTTCTTTAGATCAATCACCACTTCGCAGGCCCACAGGTCCACACCGTATTGTCCCGGCGTCAGCACCCATTCCAGACCGTCCTCGACAAGGGGAGTGAGGCGGGAGGAGATGGCTTTTTTGATATAAGGAATACCTTCATGTTTCTGTCCAAAAATTTGCAATTCATGTGCCCGGTAACCGGTGATCAACAGGTTTTTCAGTGTCCGTTCCTCCTTTCAGGCATGATCAAGGTGCAGTTATTTCGAAGGTGGAGCATCTGCACGGAACGGATACAGGAATGGCTTCGGAATATCCGTTTCAAATGACATCAGCTCATCCGTTGTGGGATGAATAAACGAGAGTATACGTGCATGAAGTCCGAGACGGCCAAGGTCTCTTGTGCGTGCACCATATTTTCTGTCACCGGCAATCGGATGTCCGAGATCTTCCATATGCACACGAATCTGATTTTTACGCCCTGTCTCCAGACGCACTTCCAGCAAGGAGAACTCACGGTTCGACTTCAGACGTTTGTAATGTGTAATGGCGTGTTGTCCATCATTCGGACGAGAGCTGGAGTACATTTTCAGCGTTTTGGTTTCCTTCAGCCAGGAAGAGATGGTACCTTCTTCTTTGGCTACTGCACCTTCAACAAGGGCAACGTAGACGCGGTCCTGCACATTTTCCTTCCAGTTGTTTTGCAGCTTCTGCTGTACCTCTTCACTTTTGGCAAACATCATGACACCCGACGTATCCCGATCCAGACGATGGACAACAAAGATCCGGTTGAGCGGATTAGTGCGGCGTACATGCTCTGTCAGTTGGCGGTATGCCGTCAGGTCATCCGTCTTGTCAGCGGCAATGGACAGCAGTCCAGCTTCCTTACGGATCACAATGATATCATCGTCTTCATGCAAAATGTTAATACCCGTCAAGGACGGAGCAGCGACTGCACCTTCTTTTCGAATATAGACAATCTGACCTGGCGTCAGCGCTTCATTAAACTTGGTTACGACCTTCTGATCCACGGATACCTGTCCACGACCCAGAATGGATTTTACTGCATTCCGTCCCGATTTCAGATGTTGCAACAGGAAGTTCAACAGTTCATCCGGTTCGGTCACTTTGTACTGGCGTGGTGGTTCCTGCTTGCGATAATAGGAATTGCCTGGTCGTTTGGATGCGCTGGCATTTTTGGGTTTGTTGCCTCCAGCTTTCTTGGGTGCACCCGATGATTTCGCGGCTATTGGCTTCTTATTCTCCTCCGTATTGCGTGATGCGGAAGCACCTGATGTTTTGGCAGATGAGAAGTTGGACTTGCCGGAACGTGCTGAGGATGAACCTGCATAAGATTTCCCTTGGCCGAGGCCGATGTCTTGCCTGTTGGACGTTTGCGTTTATTCATGAATAGTAATCTCCTTCTGAACAGCCTGTACCGCTTGTGTGCATACGATCCGTTCATTTTCGTTATGCAGTTCAATATACCATTAACAGTCGACAAATAAAAATAGGTTCATGCAATCTGCTATACATCCAATCATAAGAGTAGTGAGATTCATAGGATAGGGTATCCCATAGCATTGGAGGTGTTACTCATGGGCGTGTTTCTCGATATGAGAACTTCGATGAACTCGGCAACCGTAGGACAGCCCGGTTTGTCACTGTCAGAATCCCCGGCAGCCTTCGGCACCATTGGTCTACAGACGCAGGGTGTGGTGAATCCCATTATTACGTTGAACGGGACAGTAGGTGTTACGGGAGAACTGGGAGATACCTTTGTTGTGGAGCTTGTGCGGGGTTTTTTATATGATCCTTTCTATATCATCTACCGTGCTGAAGGTACGATTGGACAGAACGGAGGTGCCGAATTCCATTCGTTCACAGCTCAGGATCTGTCTGCACCACCAGCATTGGAAAGTGTGTATACTTCGTTCATCTCGGGGGTGTCCACAGCAGTAAGAACCGGGCCGGAGATGTTATACGGTATTGCAGCCACCGGTTAGTAGTGAAAGGCGAAATATAACAAGCAGAGTGCTTCGTCATCACTTCTGTTGACGGCAGAGTTCGCTTCATACCCCAGAAACGCAAGACAATACTGCGATAGGTTTCGCCTAGCGCTCAGCAAGAAACCCCGGCTCAAGAAGTCGGGGGTTTTTGCCGTACAACCATATGCAAGTTTCGCTGCAAAACACTGATTCGAGGTTGGAGGTGCCTGAAAATCAGTTGGCACGGCCTTTCAGAATGATGTTGTTGGCTTTGCCAAAGTCGATGGCGACTTTACCTGCGAGTGCGGCTGTTCGCTCAGCAAGAACAACCGCGTTGACGCCGCAGGAGAAGAGAGCGACATCGAAGGTATGTTGATTGGTCTGAATCCAGTGCAGCGTTTCATCCATTTGATCATAGCTGTCGAAGGGCAGGGCAGTCACAATGTTCAGATTATACGGCTCACGTTCAAGCATGACACGCAGTGCCTCAATCTCACGGGTAACGAGTAACACACGCTTGCCTGCAAGCATCTGCCAGAAACGCGGGTTCTGCGCCAGTTCCCGATTGACACAGGCATGACAAGTCAGTGGAGGAGAGATGCCAAAGTGTGCAAATACCATGTCGGTCAGGGGTCTTTTGAGATAATCCGGAGCATTAATGGTGCTGTCACCGCGAGGAAGAATGCCGACGATATCGGCACGTTGCAAGGAAGAGGCGACTTCATCCCGGAGTTTCGGGTTGGGAAGGCGAAGTCCCTTTTGACCTAAGTTGGCCTTCTTGGCCCAACGCTCCTGAAGGACCTGTTCCGTGGTCCACACGGTTTCCTGGGACATGACGATATTCTCTCCATCACCGACTCGTACAAGAGACAGCGGTCGGTGTTCCAGAAGTGCCGCTTCGAGCTGATCAAGCACATCTTCCATTTCAAGATAGATCGAATTCATTTGATGGGTTGCCTCCTTTGAAAATTGAACTGTTCTATTCTATGTTGCGAATACCGTAACGATATGTACGTTCGACCCGAAGGGCGCCATCTTCGGTTGTATATCAATCTATTTATATGAAAGTTAGTACATCTGTCGGTACCGCTTCTATCAACGTTTCATACGATATAGAGTGCTGGATTCACAAGTGAGATGTGGCTTGTAAACGATCAGATAGATAGAAGATGGTCTTCGTAGGAAGACGGCATCAAAACTATGAAAACAGTCTGTATCCGACAAACGTAACATGCAGCGTACATGAGGAGGAGTGTTATGTCCAGGAAAGTTGTGATTGAGATTAACTTTAACAATTACGGAATGGACCCGCAGCGATTGACGCGGGAATGGCTGGAGCGTCGGATGGGCATCTTCCGCACGTTCACATTGCATTGCCTGAAGGCACAGACGAATCAGGATTTCCTCACAGTGGTGAAGTTGTCCAAGGAATCGGGGGACTTAATGCGGGAGATTCTGGCGGATCAGGAGCCGCTTCCTTCCAATATTCGTTTTGGAACCAACATTGAGAGTGTGCGTGCCATTCTGGCGTTTGCCGAAGGTGCGGAGCAACTCTATATTGCCCGTCTGGATTCGGATGATCTATACCATAAAACCTTTGTTCAACAACTCTACGATATTCAACCACAGCCGCAGACGATGGCACTGATCAACCAGAATGGTTATCTGTGGGACAGTGTAAATAACGAGATGGCCCCGGCGTTTCACCGTTCTCCGCAATTCTATGTCTACTTATATCAGACAGCCGAATACGCAGCAGGATACCGGGTCAAGCTTCCGGGCAGAGGTACGCATGGCAATGTCATCGATCTGCCGCATGAGCTGCTGACGCCGCGTAACTATGTCAACATCGTGCATTCGAGCAATACGTCAGTCAAAAAGGTACCACCCAAAGACCGATTAAGCCGCGAAGAGATGGCACAGGTATTACGCGAATTCATGATCTGATCAGGGAGGGATTCATCCATGATTCAAGGACAAACAATTCTGATCACCGGAGGAACTGGATCCTGGGGTCAAAAGCTGACTGAGGTACTGCTGGAGCAGGACCCGGCTGAGATTCGCCTTCTGTCACGTAATGAATACGCCCAGATTGCGATGCAGCGAGAGTTCAACCATGATCCACGTCTGCGATTCATCATTGGGGATATCCGCGATTATCGGGCAGTGGAAGATGCATGCAGAGGTGTGGATGTGCTCTTCCATCTGGCTGCGCTGAAGCATGTTCCGGTGTGCGAGGACCAACCTGATGAAGCGTTCAAGACCAATGTGATCGGTACTCAGAATATTATTCGGGCAGCGATACGTATGCAGGTTCCCAAAGTCATCGATGTGTCCACCGATAAGGCGGTAGATCCGATTAACGTATATGGCATGACAAAGGCTTTGGGTGAAAAAATGATGATCCGTGCCAACTGGCTAAGTGAGGGTACTCGGTTTGTCTGTATCCGTGGGGGCAATGTGCTTGGAACCAGCGGTAGTGTCGTGCCTCTGTTCCGTCGTCAGATCGATGAAGGCAAAAGCCCGACCATTACGGATATAGGCATGACCCGTTTTTTCCTGACGCGTACCGAAGCTATACATTTACTGCTTAAAGCGGCTGAGGCGGCCGTAGGCGGAGAGACTTTTGTGATGAAAATGAAAGCTTGCAAGATGACGGAACTTGCATCCGTCATGTTGGAACAGGCAGGTCGTCCATCCTTCGATTATAAGGTGACGGGAATACGTCCAGGCGAGAAATTGCATGAAGTGTTAATCTCGCCCTTTGAAGCGCCACGTACGTACCAATACGATGCGCAGTATTATGTGATCCTGCCGGAGCACAAGGACAAAAGCCTGACGGATCAGTACAGCAGTCTGCCTCGTGTGAACTTCTCCGAGTATCGCTCGGACAGTGCCATGATGAACAAACCAGCGATTGCCAGGTTTTTACGTGCAGGCGGCTATATCGACTAGGGCGTGCCTGAAAACTCGTTCGGAGTTCTCAGACACGCCCACCGAAGGAGGCGGAGCGTTTGGAGGTGGAAGGAATGGAAGAGAATCATCAGCCTGAGCAGAACGAAGGAAATGAAGAGTTACAGCAACGTACTCTAATAAAACATATTAATGACCGCTCCCTGAAAGCTGTTGTCATCGGTCTCGGTTATGTTGGTTTACCCATGGCCGTAGAGATGGCACAGGCTGGTTATCAAGTCCACGGGATTGACATTGATACTTCGAAGGTAGCTAAGCTGCGTGCCGGTGAATCGTATGTCATCGGTATAGAAGATGATGTTGTGCAATCGCTTATGCAGGCTGGGTTATTCAAGGCAAGTGCTGATTATGCAGCTGTGGCGCAGGCAAATGTCATTGTAATCTGTGTGCCTACCCCACTGACTGCCGAGCATCAACCGGATATCTCGTATATCTCGGCGGCGGTGGATGGCATGACTCCGTATTTGCAGGAAGGCAGCCTGGTTATTCTGGAAAGTACGACCTATCCGGGCACAACGGAGGAACGCGTGAAACAACCGATTGAAGCGGTAAACGGCTGGCGAGCTGGAGAACAGTTCTACGTCTGTTATTCTCCCGAGCGGGTAGATCCGGGCAGTGTGCATTATGGTGTGAAAAATACCCCAAAGATTATTGGCGGTTCCACACCTGCTTGTCTTAATTATGGTAAACAGTTCTATGGCTCGTTTCTCAACGAAGTTGTTCCGGTTAGTTCAACAACGGTAGCGGAGACGGCAAAGTTGTTCGAAAATACATTCCGCAGTGTCAATATTGCCCTTGTGAATGAGCTGACCCCAGCCTGTGAACAGATGGGGGTAAACATCTGGGAAGTACTGAATGCGGCGGCAACCAAGCCATTTGGTTACATGCCATTCTATCCCGGTCCCGGAATCGGCGGACATTGTATTCCAATCGATCCGATCTATCTGTCCTGGGCTGCAAATCGTCAGGGATCGGAGTTGCAATTCATTCAGCTGGCGGATGCAACCAATCGGCAAATGCCAGAGAGAGTGGTAAAACGTGCCGCGGAGCTGTTGGAGCAGAAGGGTGTATCTGTGCGGGGAGCACGTGTTGTACTCGCGGGTATGGCTTACAAAAAAGACATTGATGACTTGCGCGAATCGCCTGCGCTGGACGTCTTCCGGCTGCTGAGCGCAGCGGGCGCAGATGTGGTTTTACCGATCCAATGGTGCCTGTCTTCCGCAAGGATGACGGTACAGTGCTTCACGCTAGTCCGGCGGTGCCGGAATTGTGGACAGGAGCTGATCTGGTGATTATTACGACGGATCATTCGGGTTTTGATTATCAGGAGATGGCAGATCATGCAAAGCTGATTTTTGATACACGCAATGCAACGGCCGGATGCCACGGGGGAAATATTGTGGTGCTGGGTCAGCCTGTACGGCATGAGGCGAAGAGAGTTTACGAGCAACAGGAACGAGTAGAAGGGTCCGGGCAAAAAGAGGAATTCAAGGTGGCAGTCGAGGGCGCCGTAACTCGCCGTGAAGCTGCGATCGATCCCGACGAGGATCAGGGAGATGCCCATGGCAAATCATGATCGTGTAAGCGAACGCTATTACGGCGAGATTAATTCGGAAGATTCTCATGAAGCGACGAGAACACGTGTCCACTGGATGTGCCGTGAGGCAACAGGCAAACGCATCCTGGATGTCGGGTGCAGTCAGGGCATTACGTCCATTCTGCTGGCACGTGAAGGATTTCGTGTCACTGGCATTGATCTGGAGGAAGAGAGTATCCGGTATGCCCAAGGCGAGCTTGCCAAAGAATCCCGGCCGGTTCGAAACAATGTGGATTTTCGGATGCTGGATATTACGCAATGGAAAGTAAGAACTACTTTTGACACGGTGCTGCTTGGAGAAGTGCTGGAGCATTTTGCTCATCCGGAGACGTTATTGATCCAGATTCATCGGCTGTTGCAAGAAGATGGGACGCTGGTGGTAACCGTGCCGTATGGGTATCACCCGTTCTATGACCACAAGCAGACCTTCTATGCGGGAAGTCTGGCGATGACCCTGATGCCGTATTTTGTAGTCTTGAAACTCGAAATTCATCATAAATATCTATGTTGCGTGGCCCGCAAACGGCGGAGTACACAACTGCATATGTCGCCGACTTTGGATCAACTGATGAAGTGGATGGAGCTGGATCATATGCATTTTGCCGAGGTGGAGCAACAGCATCTCCGTGTAATGAAACAGCGCAAGAAGGCCCTGGACAGTGCGGTGGAGCAGGTGAAACGGCTTCGCCGTCAGGAGAGTGGGGAAGTGTAGCGGTGTTGTTTAGTATGACGACAGAGCTATCCTATGTTCTAACGAATCTCACACGCCTTATTTAGATGATTTTGCAGAGATAGGAAATGTAACGAATCTCAGCGACGTTATTTCATCTGAAAGCTGCAATAAACGACGAATGGATGCCTATAATGCGAGAATAGCGGGTCTCAGATTCGTTACATTTTCCAAGTGGCTGAAATACACCATATAGCGTCACCTCAGTTCGTTAGCCAAGGTGGAAATGAAATGAATTCCGTGACCAATACTAAATACCAAATAAATTGGAATAAACATTTACACGAAACGGAGAAGCCCGAAAGAATTAAGAAGCTGAGCTAAAAGCGTTCTGAATGAAAGCTGCATCGGAAGCATATGCTTGGCCTTTATCCACGGATTTACCCTTTATAGAAGGATCAAAAAAATGGGGATAACACGATCGGAAGGTTGTTCTGTCATCGGAGTGTCCAGTGTAAAAATCTTTTAGTTCAACTTACGATAGTACTTTGTTCGAAGTATTTAACCAACGCAAGCAAATCGTTATGACATTTCGCAATACGCGTACGACAGGAAGGGGCTCAAAACGTGATCACCATCAGTCTGTGCATGATTGTGAAGAACGAGGAACGCACGCTGGCGCGCTGTCTGGACTCGGTTGCCGGCATCGCGGACGAGATCGTCATTGTGGATACCGGTTCATCGGATCGCACGATGGACATCGCTGCGCAGTATACCGACCAGGTCTACACGTATGAATGGAAGGAAGACTTTGCCGCAGCGCGGAATGAGTCATTTGCCAAGGCCACGCAGGAGTATATCCTGTGGCTGGATGCAGATGATGTGTTGCTGCCCGCGGAACGGGCGAAGCTGGAGGTATTGAAGCAGCAGCTTCCGTCTGAGGGGAGACGGAAGCTGTGATCTTGAACTACACGCTGGCCGAGGGGCGGAAGGAAGTCCGCTTGTGACGGACCGACGCCTTCGCCTGGTCAAGCGGGATGCCGGGTGCCGCTGGCATGGCCGGCTGCACGAGCAGCTCAGCTTCCCGCGCGGCGAAGTCATTACGGCAGACATTGCCGTCACGCACCGCCGCGAAGCGGGACATCATTCGGCGCGAAACGTGCGCATTCTGCGCAAATGGATCGCCGAAGAGGGCGTAGCCCAAGGTCGCCTGCTATTTTATTATGCAGGCGAATGTTATGACCGCCAGCGTTATGCGGCGGCGGCACGCGGGTACGCGAAGCTGCTGGAACAGCCAAGCGGTTACCGTGAGGATCGCCTGATTGCCTGCGCGCGGCTGGCGGAATGTTATGAACGACTGGGCAAGCCGGGCCGTAAGCTCGGTGCATTGCTACAGTCGTTCCAGTATGATCTGCCACATGCCGACTTCTGCTGTGCCATTGCGGCCTGTTTCCATGAGCGGCAGGAACCAGTTTCTGCAATCTACTGGTATATGCAGGCGGTGGACGTGAGCAGCCGCGATCCGGGACTGCGCCCGGTACCTGTGGCCTGTCGCACTTGGCTACCACATGCTCGTTTATCACTTTGTTATGCTCATCTGGGGAACTGGGAGCAGGCATTGATGCATAACACCAAAGCCCGTGAGTACTTGCCAAACGATCCCGGGTTGCTTGCCAATCGGCAGAAGCTCGAAGTGGTGGTACGCAAAGAGATGAAGGAGCGGGAAGAACGTGGTGAAGTATCACCTCGTAAGTAGGAGACGAGCTGGGACAGATGAGGACAAAGGAGTTTGAAGCGGGAGTATAGATAGAGAAGATAGATTGAAGCAGAAGTGAAAGGACAACAAAAACTAATCGTTGCTGTAGGATGCGATAAGACGGATCAGTGAAAATAAGGGTTGAGTGGAGATAGAGTGTAAGGCACAATTGCGAGCAGAAGCAGAAGCAGAAGCAGAAGCAGAAGCAGAAGCAGAAGCAGAAGCAGAAGCAGAAGCAGAAGCAGAAGCAGAAGCAGAAGCAGAAGCAGAAGCAGAAGCAGAAGCAGAAGCAGAAGCAGAAGCAGAAGCAGAAGCAGAAGCAGAAGCAGAAGCAGAAGCAGAAGCAGAAGCAGAAGCAGAAGCAGAATAGATATAATAGATAAATTATAATGCTGCTTATGTTTTAAGCACGATAGATACGAAGTTATGAGTGAGCGAGCATATCAGACGACAATAAAGTATAAGTAATAAACGATAAAATGTAGAACAAGAGCAGCCCCGCTTGACCGAAAGAATCGGTGAGTGGGGCTTTTTAAATTTCTCGTACCGGGTTTATCTCCTGTCATGGTGGAATGAAAGTAGGCATTTAACGAAAATTTCACAAGGCTTACACCGCGTAAAACTTCTGATGTTCGGTGCAGTGAAGATTACGCATCAAGTTGAGACCTTGAGTGTTCAGGGCCGTCATATTAGCTGCTAAGTTATTTTACTTTTCGGGTGCCGGGCATCGCACAGACTGGTCCTTCATTCGTATGCTTTTGCACGCCCAGCCCCATCCATCATATATTTCGTCATCGATATTGAGGGTAATGGTCTCATCCGTGTACTCATTCCAGTTTTCAATCCGGAGTGTGTTTTCACTTTCCCATTCGAGATGGTTATTTCCGTGGTGCTCGGCACGATAGATCGTTTTTACCGTGGCGTCCTCAGGGCCATTTGTCTTCTTAACATCGACCCAGATTGTAACGCCGCCTGCCGCACCACCGTAAGGTACGCCGTAAATTTCGGCAGTATACTCACCATTCCGTGAAGGCATGGAATAACTCAATTCCCCCAGCTCGGAACGTTCAAATGTAGAGAAGTATGGACGGAGCCAGAAATTTAGGAATATGGCAACAAACAGTACAAGAATCAATAATGTAAATGCGGCGAAAAACGGGTGTCTGCGTATCCAAGGTTTGCGAGAATCGGTATGAGATGAACTTGAATTAGCTTGAGTATTTGAGTCCATAAGCATCTAACCTCCACCTACAGTGAAATTTGCTTTGCAGGAATATAAATGTCCATTTCTCCGTAGTGGTCCTGAGCCAGACTGCCATCAATTCTTTCAAAGTAGTATGGATCACTCTTCTCGTACCCCGAATGGCTCTGCCAATATTCATCAATAAATGTCCAGACACTGTCCAGATGATCAATATTGATCAGACTTGGATGGAAATCACAGACGAATTTGAATACGGCATACTGGTTGGCCGGGACCTCAATTCCATTCAGGTCTTCAGGGATATGATCCAGAGAGGTCACTTCTACAGACGGCTGATATGTACTGTAATCCTCGTTAATTTCATTGGTAAATCCAATATACACGTTGGGCTGCAACACATTAGGAATCGAATGAAAGTGTTTTTCGAAAAAGTCGTTGCCTGCTGAATTGGCTTCATAGTGCTCTTCATTATCTGCATACCGAATATGAGAACGCTGTCCGATGAGTTTCATGACTGGTTTTCGTACATACGTTGGTGTGAAAATATATCCGTACGGAAGCATCGTGATCATGGACGAAGTCATGCGGGCTGTGAATTCAAGGTCTCCAGCTCCCTGTTTGCGATATTGCAGGGGTGATACCAAAGGTTTGTTTGAAAGCACGTATGTAGGATTGTTCATGTTCGAACCCATAATGTCCGCTGATATCGATAATCTTCCAATTCAGGTTCACCAATTGTTCCAGGCTGCGTGCCAGTTTGCGTGAACGAATGTATTCTCCAGGCAATTGTCCGCTTACATGTTTGAACATGCGATGCAGGTGGAATTTCGATATATGAGTCACAGATGCCAGATGATCCAGCGTTAATTTGTCTTGAATATGGTCTTCTATGTAGTCGAATAGCTTATCCAGTGTGTCTAGCAGATCGTGTTGCATATCAATCTCCCTACTTCTAATAGTACTTACAGCAATAAATGTTCATTTTTTCCTTATCACCGATGATATCATAACCAAGTACATAATTTAATGACAAGATTGGAGAAACCATCCATGTTTGCTGACAAAAGAACTTATACAACGTTAGGCATGTTAACTCGATTATGGACACTAACGGGCAAGTACCGTATGTTCATCATTCTGTTACTTTTCGCCGCATGTATGGTCTCCCTGATTGAGGTCGGTTATTTGGAATCGATCCGAAGACTGGTCAAAGGTGCGACTGAAGCACAGTTTTTGTTACTCTACTCAGGTTTGATCATAGGTGTTAGCATTGTCGTATTACGATTGATTGTAACCGCATTCATGACGAGGGTCGAGACGTTATTCCAGCAAAAGACATTATTGTCTGTGCAGTCTCTACTGCTCTCATCCTTTAGCAACACAGAGACACGTGATCTGGCACAATATCATACAGGTGACCTAACCTCCAGGATCTGGACTTCAGCCAAGGAAGCACAGAAGGGGATCAACCAACATGGCATTGAACTCGCAAAAAATATTATTCAGCTGATTCTTGCCTTTGCTTACTTCAGCTGGGTGAACTTGCCGCTGTCGTTGGCTATCATTGCATTCACATTGATCTATCCTCTTGTAACGGTAGGACTTGGTAAACGTCTGCAAAGACGGCATGATCAGTTGAATGCCAGCGCAGCGTCAAGAGATGAGATACTAACTGAGATCATCCAAGCCCCAGTTGAGATCCGAAGTTACGGACTCGCGGGTTATGTACACCATCATTTTAAAGATCGAATGGATCAAGTGTTCAGACATACGATGTCCGTATCTGTGTTACAACGACTTTCGGAAGCAGCCGGACGGGTCTCCACGTATGGTGGCATGATTCTGATTCTCTATCTAGGCGGCATGCAGGTCCTGAATGGACATATGGATGTAGGCGGACTGGCAGCTTTTCTGGTAGCAAGCAGTCAGTTAACTCGTCCGATTGAGTCGTTATCTGGGCTGTGGAATGATTTTATTGGTTCGGCTTCTCATGCGTCCAGGATCTTTGAGGTGTTGGATTTGGAGAAAAAGAACACGGTTGCGAATACCAGTACAAATACATATGTACAGTCCGATACGCATTTGGGGCAGCTTGAAAAGCAATCTAAACCAGCTAGCATCAACGTGCAGCATGTGTCTTACAGGTATGCGGAGCAGCAAGAAGAAGTGTTAACAGATATTTCTTTTGAGGCCAGGAAAGGAACGCTTACTGTAATCACGGGGCCAAGTGGATGCGGGAAAACCACGTTATTGAAATTAATAGCCGGATTAGATACACCTGTTGCTGGTTCGATTAAGGTCATAGATCAGAAGAAATCACTGAATGATATGCACGAAGTTCAGACAGGGCATGTCAATCAGGTGTATGTTCCGCAACAAGCCTTTATTTTCACAGGTACAGTGGAAGAGAATATTGTTTTTGGACAAGAGGGGATATCTGCCGATCAAGTAGAGGTTGCGGCCCACATGACGCTTGCACATGACGCGATTATGCGTCAATCGCTCGGCTATGGGACAGAGCTTCAGCCGCAAGGCGGGACGATGTCGGGTGGTGAGCTTCAGCGTATCAGTCTAGCCAGAGCGATGCTGAGAAACCCGGATATTCTCTTGTTGGATGAACCGACGTCATCTCAAGACCCGTGGCATGAGCAACGATTGAATGATCTTTTTGCCCGAATCACTGCTGAGAAAGGCACAACGGTTATTGCCGTTACTCATCGATTATCGCTGATCGAACGGGCAGATCAGGTCATCTATATTCAGAAGGGACGCGTCGAAGATACGGGGACTCATCGTGAATTGCTGGATCGGCCAAACGGATATCGAAGTTATATTGCGGAGCAGGATACGGAAGTGGAGGAACAGCATGAGTAACAAGATCGAAGATGCAGCATATGCCGATGACGTTGAAATGAAGAGCAGTCATGAGAAAAGTGGAGCATATGAGATAAATGAAAATAATGAAAATGAAAAGTTTGAAATAGAAGCTCCTCATCAGATGAACAAAAGTGATGTTCCAGATGACCCAAAACTAGCTGTATCATTGGCAACGGTGTGGCCCGTTATTTATCGCTGGATGAAGCCTTATGGATTAGCTGTAGCGATCTTGCTCATTTTTATCGCAGCAGATGCGGTCTTTGATTGGGGACTTGCCTTTGTACAGGGATTCTTCGTAGACGCTATTCATAATGGGGGACAGGAACAGCTTAATGCCACCGCAATGATTTTCATCGCTATTCTGGCAGGATTTATTGTATTGCTCGCGATGCATCGTTATGTGCTGGTATGGCTCAAAGAAT
Source organism: Paenibacillus sp. OVF10 (assembly GCA_022836915.1). Taxonomy (GTDB): domain Bacteria; phylum Bacillota; class Bacilli; order Paenibacillales; family Paenibacillaceae; genus Paenibacillus. The sequence continues at coordinate 2,364,099 of CP094668.1, forward strand.
CGATGCAACGGGATATGTCCATGGATCTGTTGAAACTTTTAAACCGGATGCCTTATTCCTGGGTGCGCAGACAGAAGTCCGGGGATGTGATGCTTCGCATCAAGGAGGACACCAAGCATGGTGCAGAAGTTGTGGAGGCTATTGCAGAGGGGTTACGGTTGTATTCATCATTGCTTTATCGCTGGGATATTTGTACAGAGCAGATGCATGGGTTGCTGTTATCGCCTTGGTAAGTGCAGGGGCAATCTGGTTCACGGCGAGGCTGTATGATCAGCGAATTGTACATCTGTCCGATGAGGTCGAATCCAGAGAAGGCGAGTCCCAAGAACAGATCCAACAGTATGTTGAAGGGATACCGGTGATTCAGATGTATAATGCTTCACCGTGGTTTCTTGCTCGTTTTCGAACACAACAGCAATCACTGAATCGTGTTCAGGCTAAGTTACAGATGACCCTGAGTATGTCGGATAACGTGGCGATGGCGGTGTTTGGTCTGGCTCAGTTGGCAGCGTTGTTCCTTATTGCTTTGTCTGCGGCTAGAGGAACCTTGTCTCCGGGTATGGTTGTTGCAAGTAGTCTGCTGTTTGAATTGGTGGTGTGGCCAGTACTCGGCTTGTCCAGCCAGTGGAGTCAGATGCAAGCCAGCGTGGGTGCATTTGGACGTATCTCTGCATGGTTGAAATTGGCGGAGAACAAGAAGACAGACGCATCCAATACTAAGCACGAGGAGCTTGCACAGGGAATGTGTGGCCAAGATCAAGGGAATACACAAAAAGGGGCACATAAAGAGTACGAAGTTGCTATGCTACGTCTTCAACAGGTTACGGTAATAGATGAAAACAGTGGTCGGACGATTTTGGATCAGATTACTTTTAATCTGGTTCCTGGTGAACTGGTTGCGGTAGTTGGCGCCAGCGGTGCTGGCAAATCTACTCTGTGCCAAGTGTGTGCAGGGCTGATCGAGCCAACAAACGGAAACGTATTGCTGGGTGATAAACATGTTGCAGAGTATGTAGAGATGGATGACCAGTCCAGACTGACGTATATGCCGCAGACACCAACTTTTTCACAGGAAGTATTGAAGACAATATCCGTCTGGGTTCAGACGTTACATTGGACAAGGTAAAGCTTGCGGCAGGGCAGGCAGGTTTGCATGAATACATTGAGGCACAGGAAGGACAATACGCAGCAATGTTGCAAGAGAAGGGGACCAATTTATCTGGAGGCCAACAGCAGCGACTGTCGCTTGCTAGACTCTTTATGAGGTCATCGGATCTGTATATTCTGGACGAACCAACGTCATCCCTGGATATTCAGACAGAACAGAACGTCATGAATCACTTGCTGAATTTTATGAAAGGCAGAATAGGGTTACTCGTCACACATCGCATGGAGGTTGCTCGTCAGTGCTCTCGTATCCTTGTGATGGAGCATGGCCGAATTGCCGAAGATGGAACGCATGAACAATTGATGCAGAGGAAAGGATTGTATTATCGCATGAATGCAAAAGGCGGTGATACAACAGGAATGAATCTGGGGTTAAGAAAATAAGGGATACGCTGGAGTTCTTGAGTCAGGATCGGGAAGCACGTCGTTTGTATGAAGAACGGCAGAAGTATTTGCATGACGAAGCTTCCATGATTGAATGGGCTACGGAAAAGGGCATAGCAAAAGGCGAACAAAAGAAGGCTATAGAAATTGCGAAAAACATGCTCTCATTAGGGATCGAAGTTTCTGTTATTGCAAAGACCAGTGGCTTGCCGGAGTCTGAGGTAGAGTCGTTAAAAGATTAAAGTGAAGTTATAAGGTGTGGTAGGTTCACCAGATGAATGGGTACGGGTACACTAGCATGATATGAGTGTGATTTGTGAATAAAAGTTTAATGCAATCGTTTTGCCTACCTATGGCAGGACGGTTGTTTTTATTTTAATGAAGAAGGTTCAAACGTTTTACAGTAAAACGCGGTTGCTCATTCGGGGCTGGGCCGTTAAACTAAAGGGAGCGGCGTTTGCTTGACGGACAAGTCATGAGAACGCCATTTTGTTGTCAAGGATGCGGTATATGAGCCGCTTTCGGATGTCAGAATCGGATCGGACCAAGCTGGTGGAGAAACACCGGTGATAAGTAAGGAGTCTTTACATGAGTGTGCAAACACCTACATTAGAAGAAGCGCAGGGTCTCCTGCAAAAATATTATGGCTACCCCGACTTCCGCGAGGGACAGAAAAAGATTGTAGCCAGCCTACTCGAACGTGAAGATACGTTGGGGATTATGCCAACTGGGGGCGGTAAGTCGATCTGTTATCAGATCCCCGCTCTGTTATATTCGGGTCTGACGCTTGTTGTCTCCCCGTTGATCTCATTGATGAAGGACCAGGTCGATGCGTTGACGACCGCCGGAATTGCTGCCGCGTACATTAATAGTACACTTAGCGGCAAAGAAGTGAATGATCGCATCCGCGCGGCGCAGCGCGGTGAGCTGAAGTTGCTCTATGTCGCGCCTGAGCGACTGGAGCTGGATTGGTTCCGCGAGGAGATGGGCTATTTGCCGATCTCATGCGTTGCTGTGGATGAGGCCCACTGTGTGTCACAGTGGGGGCATGATTTTCGGACAAGCTACCTGGCGGTAGCGCCGTTTGTGGACAGTTTGCCGGAGCGGCCGGTGGTTGCGGCCTTCACGGCAACAGCGACGCCCGAGGTCATGGGCGATATTCTGCGGCTGCTGCGTTTGCAGGACCCGCAGACGTATGTGACCGGACTTGGGCGGGATAATCTGGCGTTTAGCGTGCTGCGCGGCGAGAGCAAGAAGGACTTTGTCCTGAATTATGCGCGCGAGCATGCCAGTGAGCCAGGGATTGTATACGCCGCGACCCGTAAGGACGTGGACGATCTGCATCAGCGTTTGTTGCAAGCGGGATTGCCCGCAGGACGCTACCATGCCGGGATGACGGACGATGAACGGGCCCAGAGCCAGGAAGCTTTTTTGTACGATGATATCCGTGTGATGGTGGCGACCAATGCGTTTGGGATGGGGATTGATAAATCGAACGTGCGTTACGTTATTCATAACAGCATGCCGAAAAATATGGAGGCATATGTGCAGGAAGCCGGACGTGCAGGCCGGGATGGAGAGCCAAGCCAGTGTATTCTGTTATTCGGGGCACAGGACATTATCACCCAGAAGTTCCTGATTGAGCAGAATCCGATGGAGGGCGACCGCAAACAGAACGATTACCGGAAGCTGCAACAGATGGTGGATTACTGTTACACAACGCGTTGTCTGCGCAGTGCGCAGCTCGATTATTTTGGTGAGGTGCATGACGATACGCCTTGCGGTATTTGCAGTTCCTGTACGGACGACCGCGAGCTGGTAGACATGACGATTGATGCCCAGAAAATATTCAGCTGTATTCACCGCATGCGTGAACGGTATGGTGTATCGCTGGTCGCTTCGGTGCTCAAAGGCTCCCGTGCCAAAAAGGTGCTTGATTACGGCTTCAACTCTCTGCCAACCTACGGCGTGATGGGCAATCGGACAGAGCGCGAGATATCGGAGATCATCAACGTGATGGTATCCGAAGGATATCTGATGTTGTCCGAGGGACAGTATCCGGTTGTACGTTTGCAACCACTTGCGGTGGAGGTGCTCAAAGGCCAGCGTGAAGTGATGCAACGTGTCGTCCGCAAGACAGCGGCGACGGCTTCGGGTACGAATTACGGCGGACGTCGTGGACGCGATGCAATGCCATCTGCGGTTAATGAGACGGTATTTGAACAACTTCGTCTGATCCGTCGTGATCTGGCGGCGAAAGAGCATGTGCCATCGTACATTATTTTCAATGATGCGACCCTGCGTGAGATGAGTGTGGTATGTCCACAGACAGAACGTGACATGCTGGATATCAAAGGGGTCGGCGAGGTCAAGTACCGCAAGTATGGACTACCGTTCCTGGAGTTTTTCCAGAAGCAATCGGGCGAAGAAGTGGATACGGATGATGATGCGTTTTACGAGTATGAGTAAGTGTGAATTGAGTATGTATTGTTAATTTTCACTTTCGAATCTTTGAAGTTGGTTGTTGTATCTCTGTAGAGTGGACAAATGATGGCTAATTGTCTTTCAAAGGGTGGACATTGGCGTTAGAAATGGCTGACCTTATCGTATACAACATGTAGTTTTATTATATGGGTTATTTACTGTATGTTGTGGTTTGGGTTTGGCGAGGTGTATATGTCTTTTTGAAAAGAGTGTCCACTCTTTGAAAGACAAAAGTTGGATATGTCCATGAGAGATGAAATGGCTAGTTCAAAAGAGGTTTAGATGAACAGCATCCGGGGCAGGATGGCTGTGCAGCTTTCCTTTACCAAAAAATATGGTCTGGGTGTCCAGGCAAAGGTTGTGAACCATGAAGGTTATTCTTTCTACATTAAATGCAAAGTACATCCATACCTCCTTGGCCTTGCGGTGTCTAAAGGCATACAGTGAGAAGGATTTTGATATTGACTTGGCGGAGTATACGATCAAGGACCCGGTGATGAACATTGTGTCTGATCTGTATCAGCGCGGCGCGGATGTGATTGGTTTCTCGTGTTACATCTGGAACATTGAAGAGACGATCAAGGTCATTGATAACCTGAAAAAGGTTATGCCGAACGTGAAAATTCTGCTGGGCGGGCCGGAAGTTTCCTACGACACGGAATATTGGATGAACCGGATTCCCAATGTTGATTTCATCGTGATGGGTGAAGGGGAAGAGACGCTGCATCAGCTTTTGATGGAGCTGGAAGGAAGCAAGAAGTTCCACTTTGTCTATGGACTGGCGTATCGCAAAGGGGAAGAGGTCATTCTCATGCCAGGACGCCCAAAAGCGGATCTGAACGATCTGCCGTCACCACATCGATTTGAAGAGGATATCCCGGAGCTTGGGAAACGGGTTGTTTATTTTGAGACCAGCCGGGGCTGTCCATTCAGTTGTCAGTTCTGTCTGTCCAGTATTGAGGTCGGCGTGCGGTATTACGATATTGAGCGGACGAAGTCGGACATTCTGTACCTGATCGAGAAGGGTGCAAAGCTGATCAAGTTTGTGGACCGGACGTTCAACATCAAGCGGGATTATGCGCTCGAAATGTTCAAATTCCTGATCGAGAATCATCAGGGGACGGTGTTTCAGTTTGAAATTACGGCTGATATTATGCGCCCTGAAGTGTTAGACTATCTGGCAGAGAATGCGCCGCCGGGCACATTCCGGTTCGAGATTGGGGTTCAGTCCACGAATGATCCGACAAATGAACTGGTGAAACGCCGCCAAAACTTTACTAAGCTGAGCCGTACGGTCAACAAGGTCAAAGCTAGTGGCAAAATCGATCAGCATCTGGATCTCATCGCCGGACTGCCGGAGGAAGATTACAATACGTTCCGCAAAACGTTTAACGATGTGTTTGCCCTAGGGCCAGAAGAGCTTCAGCTGGGATTCCTCAAAATGCTGCGTGGTACAGGTCTGCGTCTGGATGCAGAGAAGTATAACTATACGTACATGGATCATGCACCGTATGAGATTCTGGGCAGTGATGTGCTGCCGTTCAGTGACATCGTACGCCTGAAGCGGCTGGAGGATGTACTGGAGAAATACTGGAACGCACACCGGATGGACCATACGCTGAAGTATCTGATGGAGCAGGAGTTCAACTCGCCGTTTGACTTCTTCCAGGCGTTTGGGGATTACTGGGAAGGTCAGGGGTGGCAGAAGATCGGTCACCAACTGGAGGATCTGTTTACTCGTCTGCACAGCTTCCTGGAGTCGCGCAACACGCCGCATATGGATATCGTACTCGGTTTGATGAAACTGGACTATTTCCTCGGTCACAAATACAAACCACGCAAAATCTGGTGGGAAGATCCGCTTCAGAAAGACCAGTGGGCGGGTTATATGAAAACGTTGGCTGAACGTCCGGAAGACGTTCGCCTGCCACGTGTTGCCGGCGCCGCAGGCACGGCATGGCTGGAAAGCAGCGGCACAGGTCCGAGTGCCGCTGCGGCAAGTTCGGCTGCTGCCGGGGAAGACTCTGCCGCAGATGCGGCGGGTGTAATCGGCAGCGAAGCCGGGGTGCAGCGTCGCTCACTTCGGGCGACGCAACAGGGTCCGCCGCGGATGGAGCGGCGGACGGGGAAGACGGCAACGCTTCGCGTGCGTTGCCGATGACCTCGGCCATGATCGCACAGACGGTCATGGGTGCGCGTGCTTTCGCCGACCTTGGTCTCGGCGAAAAGGAACTGCAGAAGCACACCGTATTGGATGTGCTTCCGTTCCGGCTTGAGCGTGTTCTAGCTGGCGCCAGCCCGCTTGCCGCGAAAGGTCGGACGCTGCTGGTCGTTGTGTACCAGCAGCATGAAGGGCAGCAGGCGCAGTATTACACGCTGCCGCTGGGAGAAGAAGCCGCTGCTATGTAGGTGCAGCGGCCTGAGATAAGCTGCATGGGCTAATTATTGCCATACAGCAAGAGGAAGCGCCACGACTATGAGGTCGTGGCGCTTTTTTGCATGCATCACGGCGTCGCACCCGTGATGCTGCTGCAATGATGAGCACCGCGGTTATTCAAACGCGGTGCAACCCAATGGAACTTAAAAAGGATGACCCCTGTAAAGTACGAGGGCACTGAAAAAGTCCCTAGTACAATTAAGGGAGCCCCTACCCCGATAAATCGAGATAGGGCTCGCTGTTTTTATTTTATAATAATTGTGGGGATTTATAGCGGAAAAACACTTTTTTTACATAGAGCATTGACATTTCGATATGACTATCATTATATTTAACTTATGGTAATAAAATCCATTATTTAAGAGGTGTTTACATGAAACATATTAAGAAAGCATTATTACTGTGCGGTCTAGCAGGAATGTTGTTTAGTAACTTACAAGCTTATGCGACTCCAGTAACTGGTTACTAAAGCAGAAATATAACTTATCAAAACAATGGGACCAATAATGTCTACACCAATATATGGACACATGCTAGAGATGAGTGGAATCTTTCTACTGATGTCTTTCTAAAAGCTGGGACCAATTCTAAGTTACTGCAGGCAATAAATCTGACAGTGGTGTTACTTGGGACGGATTTGCACAGTGGACCACTAGTATTATAACCGGAAATTATTCCACTATGAAGACATGGGTTAATACATACTATACAGCTCAAAGTCATTACACTACAGATCATGTAAAGGGCATCGCAACTCATGAATTTGGTCATGCTCTTGGGTTGGATCACGCTCCATTTGGTAACCCTACCGTTATGACTCCCAATACATTTGAACGTAATTCTTCTGGAACTTTAATTGACGGACGTCCAAACAAGTCGCCAACTTCATGGGACATTAATACCATTAATGTTATCTATAACAATAACTTTGCTAGCGTGCAGAATGATGAACCTGTGTTAGATGTTCCTGATAATGTTTTGGAAAAGGTTCAAACCACACAAAAAGACTTAAAAATAAATCATTATTCCTGGGCTATCGGCTATAGCACCCTTGAAGCTCGTGCACATGATGCCGATGTTATTGTGAGTGGAATGGTTAAAAACAAACTTAGTCCTCTCATCAAAAATGATGGTGAAACAGAGGAAGCATTTTACCAATCGGAGGTAGCTATAGATAATGTCATCAAAGGAGAAGTTTCAGAGGGAGATCTAATTAATCTACGACAAATTGGCGGAGAGACGGATACGTCCATTATTTATCATGAGCATTCTACCGAACTCCAAGAAGGTACAGAAGTATTATTGTATCTAAAAAAGATTGATGATAATGTATTCATTCCTATTAACGAGGATGAAAGTATCTTTATTAAACAGGATGAAAAATCGTTTAAAGTGGCTGATAGCTCGTATAAAAATCTTTACGATAATCGTTTAGTTACTCTTGACGAAGTTTCAACTTCCGCTTTCGGTAAATAAAAGTTCAAGGTCAAGGCCCCGTTGAAATAGGGGCCTTCGTCTATCTATGGAGGAAATATGAAAAGAAAATTACTATTTATACCTGTCATTTCTTTGATTTTACTTTTGTTCGGGTGTTCATCGTCCTCTGGAAGTTTTGCTTCAGATAAAATGATAAAATTAAAGGAAGAAGTCTATATTACAAGCAATGACACCATTACAGAGGATGAACTAGATGAACAAATAGGTGAGATAGAGATATCCTCAACCAATGAGAGTGATCATGATGATGAGAACATTATAAGTTCCAACACATACAAAGTAGGTACAAAACTATTTAAAATTAAAAACGAAAACAGTACAGATATGATTGCTGTAGAAGATTCTAAAACGGGATATCTCATCGCCTATAATAACAAGTATACAAAAAAATAGTATATTTGATGAACTGAAGGGCCCTATAGTCTGAGATAAATAGTAACACCTCCGAGAGAGTGCAATCCGATCGTAAGATACGGAGCCCAATTTTGGAGGTGTTTTTACTTGTTAGATGGTGAAGTAGGGAGAGTTTATCACAGGGGGACTATGGTTAATTTACGGATGATTTGTGCGGTTAGACTTGATCTATAGACCATACGCTGAAGTATCTGATGGAGCAGGAATTTAACTCGCCGTTTGACTTCTTCCAGGCGTTCGGGGATTACTGGGAGGGTCAGGGCTGGCAGAAGATCGGTCACCAGCTGGAGGATCTGTTCACCCGTCTGCACAGCTTCCTGAAGTCGCGCAGAACGCCGCATATGGATGTCGTGCTCGGCTTGATGAAGCTGGACTATTTCCTCGGCCACAAGTACAAACCACGCAAAATCTTGTGGGAAGATCCACTCCAGAAAGATCAGTGGGCGGGTTATATGAAGACCCTGGCTGAACGTCCGGAAGACGTTCGCCTGCCGCTGCGGGAAGTTGGAAGAAGATGGAAACATATTAAATAGATTTTGGATAGAGATTTGAAAGCTATTCAAAGAAGAGGGTACTGCGCCTAACAACATAATCAAGCTGCGGATCCTTACGGAGCCTTTAGAAGAGGGTATTTTATCAAAGATCAAATACATAAAATTTTGTTTGGAGATATTAGTAATGATGGAGAACATTGTGATTGCGTGTTTGTTCCTTCAAGTAACACAAGTAATAAATATAGAACTCTAAGATAAACGGGAATCGGCTGTCGACTAAGGGCCTGTTATTCCATGCCCCTACCATGGGGTCTAATTGTAAGCAGAGGTCTGACACAGTAGACTTGGAAAACTCCATGCGACAGAAGTTCGTTGGTAATCTCAGTAACTTTGCGAATTACTTCTTGTGTAATATACTTAGTATATTAATATTATGATGTCAGGGTGGTTTTGTGGAATTGCATTTATACGAGCAGATATATATCTATATTGTACAAGAGATTAAAGAAGGTCGTTTAAAAGAAGGAGACCGAGTCTCTTCTGAAAAAGAGTTGGCTGAACAATTTGGCGTCAGTCGTATTACATCTAAAAAGGCTCTGGAGAAATTGGCGGATTCTGGGGTTATCAAACGAATACAAGGAAAAGGTTCATATGTGGCCGATGGTATAATTGGAGGACAAGAACCGAAGCATTATTCAGAGGTAAGAACGACCTTGGTTCCTGAGGATGATAAGCGGTTGATCGGGTTTATTATACCGAATTTTTCTGACGAGTTTGGCCTACAACTTCTTAGATCGATGGAAAAGCGGAGTGCTGAGCATAATTATCAACTCATTATCAAGCGAACTTGCGGGGATCGGGATGAGGAAAAACGCGCGATCGACTTATTTATTGGTTTGGGCATCAAAGGATTAATCGTGACCCCCATTCATGGTCAACACTATAATTCGGAGCTGCTTCGACTTGTATTGGATCGGTTTCCAATTGTTTTGGTCGATAGATACCTAAAAGGAATTCCGGTTTGTTCGGTGTACACAGACAATCAGAAAGCAGCCATGGATCTTACACGTCATCTGATCAGCAAAGGTCATAAAAAAATTGCCTTTTTATCTCCGCCGGAAGAGAACACTTCAACATTGGAGGAAAGGCTGCTCGGGTATACGTTTGCCTTCACCCAAGAAGGAATGAACTTGAACAAAGATTATGTATTGACGAACTTGAAGGGTACCCTTCCCATAAACATAAACGGAACAGCGATTGAACGTGATAAAGAAACAGTAGAGCATTTTTTGAAACAACACCCTGATGTAAAGGCGTTTGTCGCGTCGGAATTTCTAATAGCTACCATGCTGGCTCAGGTCATCAACTCGATGGGGAAATCTTTGGAGGAATTCGAGATTGTTTGTTTCGACTCCCTGAACGATTACCTAGGTCAACCCATCTTCACTCATATTAAGCAGGATGAGAAGCAGATGGGTGAATTGGCAGTGGATATGCTCATCTCTCAGTTGCATGGAACAGCAGTTCCCGAGCTAAACATTATTGATCATCGTATGGTCGTTAAAAATAACAGGTAGGGTTAATACAAGCACAGCTCAACAAAAGCTAGGATATTGTTCAATGTGTCGAGAAGTCTCCAGGGGCTTTTCGGCCTTTTTTGATATCAGAAAGTATAAACTTCGAAGCATGGACCTTCCTGATCTCGCTAGAAAAACGTCTTCTAAACGCGGTCTGTCTTCTGTGAAGTAGCTATACATCAATGTCGTAATATTGCAATTGACACGCTGCATGACGTCATATTAACATACTTAGTATAACTAGTGGATTCCTTATAACAAATTCACTTTGTTCATCATTTTCTGTTTTGCATAGTTCATGTCACCAATGTTGTTAGCGCTTACATAAAATGTGGATTTATCGGAAAATGAAGTGGATCTTATAGGAATCCAAGTTAAACTAATGAATTTAACTTAAGGGGGACTTTGAATGAGGAGATCCAAAAAATTCGCATTTCCAATTCTTGTTTACTTTCTGGTTATGTTACTACTTGTAACCGCTTGCTCAACGAAGGGAGGCTCAAACGATCAGGCCGGAGAGGGGATTACAACGGTTACGATGTGGCATGGTCTTACCTCAATTGATTTAGATAATATGAATAAAGTCGTGAAGGCATTTGAGGAGAAAAACCCTACCATCAAAATGAATTTGGTTTATACAGAATCCAACGAGGGATCCGATCAGAAGCTGCTGACTGCAGTCGCAGGCGGCAATCCTCCTGACGTTGCACTTTTCGATCGGTTTAAGGTCGGTACTTGGGCTGCGCAAGGTTCTCTGACTGACTTATCCTCGATGGCAGCAGAATCCGGAATTCGTAAGGAAATGTATTATCCATTTGCATGGGAGGAGTCCAGTTATCAAGGAAAGCTTTATGCAATGCCGATGGATACGGACTCTCGCCTGCTATTTTACAATAAGGATCATTTCAAAGAAGTAGGGCTGGATCCCAACAAACCACCACAAACGATCGCCGAGCTTGAAGCGGCCGCCGATAAGTTAACCATCAAGGAAGGTAAACGTTTCAAACGGATCGGGTTCATCCCATGGTATTCGCAAGGCTGGCTGTATACTTGGGGATGGGCATTTGGAGGAGAATTCCAGGACGCTGCCACCGGCAAAATTACCGCAAATGATCCTAAAGTCGTTGAAGCATTACAATGGATGACCGACTTTGGCAAAAAATACAATGTCGAGGATATTGCCGGATTCACAAGCGCAGCTGGCTCGGAGGAAATGGATCCGTTCATTTCCGGTCAAGTCAGCATGAAGATAAGTGGAAACTTCACGGTGAAGGGTATCGAAAAATTTAAGCCGGATTTAAACTACGGTGTTGCACCAATACCGACCCCAACAGGTACTAATTTTACGACATGGTCGGGAGGCGGGTCCGCTATTATCCCTAAAGGCGCCAAGAACGTCGCTTCTGCTTGGGAATTCCTCGAATTCTTAGGGAAAGAAGAGGGGCAAACGTTATTAAACGCTGACTCTCAAATTTCCGTTATCGATTCGGTTAACGACCAATACGGTTACAAGGACGATCCGATTATGAAGGAATTTATTAATATTTTGCCCAATTCACATAACCGCCCGGTTATTCCTGAAGGACAACTGCTGTGGAATGAGTTAGCTTCCGCTACGGAAAAGGCTACCCGCGGTAACGGTACTCCGAAAGAGAACCTGGATAGAGTAACAGAGACTGTTAATAAGGCTTTGGAAAAATACGACAAATAGGGTGCTCGGTAGGCAGGGAGCGAACTCTCTCCTTGCCTATTCATGAATGACAATTGGAAGGAGAATGTACATGGCGAAACTGGCCGATCCAGTTCAAGTAAAAGCAATTCCATCGGCAAGGAAACGAGCACTTCACAGAACTAACGTGATTGGGTGGCTGTTTGCTTCACCTTGGGCTATAGGGCTGCTATGCTTTTATGCAATTCCCATGCTAATGTCCATCTACTTCAGCTTCACTACTTACAGCATTCTGCAGCCTGGTGAATTTGTCGGAATGAATAATTATAGAGATCTTTTCCATGATCCTCTGTTTTGGAAATCCATATACAACACGCTTTATTTTACCGTATTTTTTGTTCCCTTAAGTATATTTATTGGTGTGGCACTCGCTATGATGTTGAATATGAAGGTCAAGGGTATGGCTGTATTCAGAACGATCTTTTCTTACCTACTCTCGTGCCACAAGTGGCTCTGGCTGTTCTGTGGATGTGGCTGTTACATCCAAACTTCGGATTGGTGAACGGGATGTTAGCGAATATCGGTATCGAAGGGCCTCCTTGGCTTGGTGGTGAGTCATGGTCCAAGCCCTCTCTCATTCTGATGTCGCTTTGGGGTATTGGGCAAGCTGTCGTTATCTACCTTGCTGGATTAGGAGACATCCCTGAGGAGTACTATGAAGCGGCGCAAATCGATGGAGCTAACTGGTTTCAGAAAACGAGAAAGGTAACCCTGCCTTTGCTCACTCCCGTTATTTTCTACAACCTTGTCATGGGAATGATTGGTGCATTCCAACAGTTTACTCTTCCCTATACGTTGACCAAAGGGCAAGGAACTCCTGCAAATTCCATGACTTTTTACGTCATGTATTTATATGAGAACGGATTCAGGTATTTCAAAATGGGTTATGCCTCCGCAATGGCCTGGATCTTATTTATTATCGTTATGGCATTAACCGGAATTATTTTTATTACGTCTAAACGCTGGGTTCATTATCAAGGGAAATAAGGAGGAGGAAGTAAGGGATGAATCCTACCGCTATCAAAAGAATCAATCGTGCGTTAGCCTATGTATGTCTAATTGTTGCTTCTGCATTTTTCATGATTCCGTTCATTTGGCTGCTTTCGACTTCTCTTAAACCACTCACACAAGTCTTTACATTCCCACCCGAGTGGATTCCGCATCCAATTCTGTGGAGTAATTATTCCCGTGCTGTTGAGTATATCCCTTTCTGGACATATCTGAAAAACACGGCGATTATAACTATCGTTAGTACGCTTGGTGTGATCATATCCTGTCCCTTGGTTGCATATAGTTTTGCCAAGTTAGAGTACCGTGGGAGAGGTATACTTTTCTTTGTTACCCTTGCTGTTATGATGATTCCCGGACAGGTGACGATGATTCCTCTATTCCTGTTGTTTACTAAATTAGGTTGGGTAGGAACACCTCTTCCACTGATTGTACCCCAATTTTTTGGAGTGCCCATTTACATTTTTCTATTGCGGCAGTTTTTCATGGGACTGCCTGATGCCCTGCGCGAAGCGGCCCGCTTAGACGGCGCTAGTGAGTTCCGCATATATTTACAGATCATGTTTCCACTAGCCAAATCCGCCGTTTTAGCCGTGGCATTGTTTCAATTTATGGGGAGCTGGACTGATTTCATGGGCCCCTTGCTTTATTTAACCAATGAACCATCTTACACGGTTTCGCTCGGATTGCAGCAATTTCAGAGTCAAAAGGGATCCGAATGGGGTCTATTAATGGCCGTATCCACCTTGATGACATTACCTATTATCGTTTTGTTCTTTTTTCTTCAAAAGACGTTTATTAGCGGCATTACATTTAGCGGTATAAAAGGTTGAACATCATTTATATGAATTAAGCTCCAGCGATGCGGAACCCCAGGGATGTTAGGACGGACCATTCCGCGACATGGATCGGCTGTTATGGACCCGAAGGCATCAATGGCATTATCGATCAGATCGCTCAGGCTCTGTTGGCTTGAGAGGCAGCTTTTAGATGAGGAGAAACATCCAGCTCGTGGTCTGTCCCCTAAGTCGTAAATAATTAGCATAGCCCCATTATTAAAATTGTAAAATCAAAAGAAACTGTTATGCTGCGCCTATGGGACGCAGTAGCGTAACAAAAGCTGCATGGCCGATTGGCTAATGCAGGAGGAAGCGCCATGACGGTGAAGTCGCGGCGCTTTTTGCGTGCATCACGACGCAGCTCGTGATGCACCAAGTGTTGCCATCATGAAAGTGTGCTCGTGATGGCAGCATGAGCACCGCACTAATGCACGCGGTGCAACCCCATGAGGTACTGCCCCATTGGGCGCAGCACCTCATCCTGACGCGGCTTGCCATTGCATAAGCCGCGCTCCGTTTCACCTTTTACAACACTAAAAGCATCATTTAAATCGGAGAGAACAACATGATATAATCAAGACCATTACACCGAAAATGCTGTACCCGAGCACGTGAAAAGTCAGATGAAGATTAGTAATAAAATAAGAGGAAATCATGTGACGTTGATTGAAGAAAGACAAGCCTTTCGAAGCGAGCAATGGGTACAGATGCCGGTAGCACAGTTCAGATTAGATGAGCAGGCATGGAAAATCTATTGGCAGGACAGTAAGGGCAGATGGCATTTCATTGATGATATTAAACCGAATGAAGATTTTGAAACACAGCTAAAGATCGTGGACGAAGGTCATAACGGAATGTTCTGGGGTTAATTTTTCAAAAAAAGTGTTGGAGAGTTGAGTAAGCTAATTAACATTAAAAGATCTGAATGTCAAACGGGAAACCATTGAAGAGACGGACTCATTTTTTAGCAGGCATTCATCTTTAAAGAGAATTTGGAGGCCACAGAATGGACCTGAAGACATACCTGGCAGAGCATTTTCCAAACCTGACATTAGAAAAACCGCCTCTTTTTTATAATTGGGATGTTGCAATACGATTCGAACTTGGCAATCCACTGATGTTTGGAATGAATACGGAGTATTACATGGAACAAGTTTATCATCGATCACTTGAATTATTTAAGGCTCTTCATGATCAAGAAGATGAAGTCGTCTTAATAACTCAAGCTTATTTTGCAGATAAGCCTAAAAACAAAGTGAAAAAATTGAACCTGTACAGAAAATATATCAAGAAGAAAGGGCCGATTAGAGCCTTGAGCCTTGAGATATTTCCAGGTTTGGATTGTGAACCGGATGACATCCTGGACCCAAGGAACAACATGTATAGGTACTGGACTAAGTGTAGAGTTGAGGACTTGAAATATAATCAGTTAATCAAAGCTATATGTAATCATGATGTTGGAGTTCAGCCAAAGATTTATCATAGGGTGTATTTCATTAATATAAGTAAGAAAACGATATTTCATATCTATGATGATAGAGGTTGCGATGTTATTTCAGCAGCAAGGGAAGAGCTATTGGATATTTATAAAGAATTTAATGATTGGATTTTAGATTATGATCGAGAGAGGATTAACAATGTATTTCTAGGATAATGCGGGAAAACCTGAAATTAAATTGATCATAATCCCTAATGGAATGGATGATCGATGATCCAAGACAGTTTTCAGATGTTGATCGCGCAGGGATAATGTATTATTTGAAACACATTTTTGGAAAAAACTTCAAGAATGTTCAGATGTAAGGAGTAAGGATATGATTAAAAAAGAAAAGAAGTTTATCATTGCTATGATTGTACTTGCTGTAGTTGTATTAGGAGTTATATGGTACCTAAAAGTAGGCTATCTATTAAAGAAACCGGAGATGCCCGAAGCAAATATTGCAATTCAAACCCAAATGGTGGATGGTGGTGCGATCAGTTTACGAAATGCTGATTACACGGAAAATCAAATCAAGATTGGATATGAAGTGAAAGGGTTCAGTTTGGAGGAATATAATATTGCTTGTGAGCTTTATCGTGACGGACATTTGATTTCAACTTCTGGCTCAACAGGTGGAGGTTTGATAGAACTGGACGAAAAGCATCATTACTTCATTGGTTATGAGAATATAACTGAAATGAATCTTCCTGAATCTATACATCTAAACGTGAAGATTAAAGTGACACCCAATGATTACAGACAAAAATCGATAACTTCATCCTTTGACGTTAGTCTTGATAAAGAAGTGCAATAGATTAAAGAGGGCAGCTATGTCCGCAAAGATCACCGTTGTATGATGAAAATCTTATTTCAAATGGTATCTCTCCATAACGGAGTCACGGAAAGTTTCGTATTCGGATAACTCTTCTACAGTGGAGGCTTGAGGGAAACTATATTGAGTTATCCCTTCAAGGCTGAATTTGCCTAAGTTATCATTGATTAATCCATAATCACCAAAGGAGTTTTTCATTAAGAAAAGCACACTTTTATCACCCTTCTGCAGTTCTACATAGTCATCAACTGTATATTTGACGTCTCCTTCCAGGCTGACGGGTTCAATGATCGTTAATTCGTTTTGATCTGAAGGGAAATCGTCGGGTTTCTTCAATATCTTATCAATCTTGATGTTCGTATTGGTGTGAAAGGATTGCATGGTCCCATCATCAAATGCAGTAATAACATGCTCTCGATCTCTGAAATCTTCTGTTGCATAACCAATAACGATCAGTTCAGCGAACGCATCCAGCTTATCTATTTCATGAAATATTAAAGAGTTGGCTGAAAGGTTGACGACGTTATGAATGGGCACATCCGGTTTCGATTGACCATTTACGTAAGCGATTGCAGCAGCAGAGATAGCCAATACGAATAAAGAGAATAGTACAACCTTCTTTTTGAAAAAAGACATGATCTCATCCTCTCCGTTAGATTTAAATTCTTTTAAAAGCATCTTGCTTCATTTCTACTATACACATATCTGAAAATTATTGTAAATTAAAATGTCTAGCAAATTATTAATCCTGAATTAATTCAGTATCTAAATATGATGGCACCATGTAATTGATTTTTGGAACGGAAGGACAAAATATTTTGAAAGACCTAAAGCGTGGCCACAAATTTTGATAGAAGAACTCAAGGAGGGTCCTATGAAGACCATCGTTTATATGGTAAGGCATACGGAGTCACCGTATACGGACGGAACGGAAAGAACGAGGGGCTTACCCTGGAGGGCAAGATGAATGCAGAACGAATAACGGAAATATTAACGAATGAAGGAATACATTCCATTGTCTCAAGTCCTTATGCCAGGGCTATTCTGACCTTAGAGGGTGTGGCAGCAGCGTTAGAATTAGATATTCAGATCATGGAGGATCTGCGGGAAAGGCATTTTTCAGATGATATGATTGCGGATGAAGAGTTCGAGCCTGCTTCGAAGAAGATGTTTGATGACCCGGATTATGCATTGCCAGGAGGCGAATCGAACACGGTTTGCCAGAATAGAGCAGTGGGCGTGTTGAAACAGATTTTAGAAGAATACAAGGGTAAAAAAGTGGCGATCGGCACACACGGACATGTAATGACGTTGATGATGAATTACTTTGATTCGAGTTACGGATTGGATTTTATGAATCAAACCAAGAAACCGGACATTTATCGGTTACAATTTGACGAGATGGAATTAGAGAACGTGACAAGGCTATGGAGCGAATAGGGTGAAAGTGAATAGGAGTGAACGCTTGTTCATAATTTTGGTTACAGGTAAAATATAGATATTGTTAAATGTGGAAGGGATTGATTCCAATGACGTTGCCAAACTTATTTCACGAAAAACCAACGAAACTATGGAACGAGAGAATGGTTAAACACGGAGATGAGATTTTTACAGAAGAGAGATTACTTATGTCTGACAAAGTCTTAGATAACTTTTTAAACCAGTTAATAGCATTACAAGAAACGAAACATCCTGAGCATATTATGAAAGCCGTAGAAGAAGTTGTGGTTAGGTTTAATGAAATGAATGAGGTCAATGGTTACTTCATTGAAACGGTGGAACGTGAAGAATTGGCCGATTTTATCGACAAGGCAGCTAGGTTGGCTGGATTAGACATTGAGGACGATGAAGATATTACGGAAGAATGGAGAGAGTGGTAAACGGTATAACAGTGTTTTCCAATTTTATAGATAAGGGTGATGAATGTGGAACGAGGACTCATTATATTTTTGAACGGAACGTCAAGTTCGGGGAAGACGAGCATTGCGATGGAAATGAAAAATCAGGGAGATATTCCGTTTCATCATCTATCTGTAGATCAATTTCTGCATAATTATGATCAGTTTATCGACAATACATATCCAGATATGAAACCAACAAGAGAAGTGGAACACCATGTGATGACCGATATCCTGTTCGACCCCATCAATTCGTTGTACTGTGCAACCATTAAACTGTTTTCGGAAATGGGTTTGAATGTCATCGTGGATACAGTCATCAGCAATGACAAGTGGTTTAACGATTTTTATGAGTTACTATCGGATTATCCGATATTGTTTGTAGGGGTGCATTGCTCAAAAGAAGAACTCACCAGAAGAGAGCAGAGCAGGGGAGATCGTGAGATTGGACTTGCCCATTCCCAGTTCGACTACATCTACTCCTATGATGAATATGACCTGGAAGTGAATACGGAAGAGCTTAGCTCAGCTGCATGTGCGGATAAGATATTAAGTTATATAAAGTCCGATCAGGAATACTCGGCATTTAAGAAGTTAAGCAGAAGAGAGGTAAAAACATCGTAAAAGAAAGGAATTCAAGACCAAGGCTGGTAAGCTGGCGCTTTGATGATGAGGTTAGGTCGGATAACTCGGAAGAATGGAATTGGATAGAGATCACGATGGTCTTTACAGATGGTTCCAGACGATGGAGCATCTTATATACACCAGAACGTTTGCTAAATAATTTGTCTCGACCGGACATTGACCCACCAGGTCTTCATATGCAGCAACTGATTGTTGTTAGAAGCTATGAAGTGGATGACATTGAGAGAGTGCTGAACGTTTTTGATGAAGAAAATAAATTGATCGAGGCATCAAGGGAATATCCAGAGTAGCTTCGAAATGATGAGTTCTACATCAGATGAGTTAATACATGATTCATGTTTTGAAAAGAAGATTGGAAGGTTGTCTGATTCTCTATGGAATAGAGAAGGGCCTTCCTCTTTTTGTTTTTAGAACTTTGCTGGACAAGGGGAGAACGCTATGAGTCCGGAAGAACATATCCAACACATGTTACAAGCAATCATTGAAAAAACACAATCCATCATCAACGATAGTCGTAAACAATCTTTTGGATCACTGGAATATTTCCTGGGACATATTTTGGAGTATCGGGATGAACAGCAATACCTGACAGATGAGTGGCATATCCGCACACCGCGCTGGTTAGGGAGTATGGGAATACGCCGGAGGAAGAAGAGCTTCTTTCGGACATCTACCGACTGCAAGGGTATATCGCTGAGAAATTAAAGGGCGGATAAAAGGCTCACGATGTCGCATTAGTCCGGCTGAAATGTCGCAAAAGTACATGGTAACACGATACGGAGATCGTATATACTCTCTTTATGTTTCGATAATGAAAATCATTATCAGTATTATACATAAGGGGGATTCATCATGAAGCAAGGAACAAAGGGGCAAGCGGCTGGTAACAAGGGCTATGCTGCTCACAAATCACGATTATTCATGGGCTTGATGCTGGCCCTTATTCTTGTATTGACGGCTTGCGGTGCCGCAACAGGTACAGATAGTGGTAAGCAATCTGCGGCAACGCCAGCGGAGACACCTGCGAATGCGGAAACGCAGATGGACGGAGCTTTTCCCGTAACGATCAAGGGTATGAAGGGTGACATCATTCTAAACGAAAAACCACAGAAAATTGCAGTGCTGGATGTTAAGTTTCTGGATCAAATGTTAGCCGTTGGCGAGAAGCCAGCAGGTAGTGTTATCGCTGGAGGCAACACCGATTTTCCAGAGTACTTAGGCGATCAACCGAGTGACGTACAGGTTCTGGGTACACGGGACGAGCCTAATCTGGAAGCGATTGTAGCGTTGGACCCGGATCTGATTATCATGACGGACTTCCAGGAGAAACAGTATGAGAGTGTAAGCAAAATTGCACCTACCCTGGTACTCGATTTCTACGAAGACTGGCGTGATACGTTAGCCACAGTTGCTAAGATTACAGACAAGCAGGACGAGGCAGAGAAAGTGCGCACAGCCTATGAGGAGAAAGTTACTGGTCTGAAGGCACAGCTGACAGAGAAAATGGGAGATGAGACAGTCGCTCTGATTCGTCCGCGTAAAGAAGGCATTCGTGTTCATGGTATCGAGCACCGCACAGGTGGCATTTTGTATAATGATTTGGGCTTGAACATGCCTGAACTCGTTAAAGAGATCAAGGATGATACTTCCGTAGAAATCTCGATGGAGAAGGTTCCTGACATTGGGGCAGATCGTTATTTTGTACTGTCGGATGAGCTGTTTGCGGCAGAGGCAGAGGCTATGGTGAGTAATTCCGTGTGGAAGTCCCTTGATGCTGTGAAGAATAACCGCACGTATGACGTAAACTCAACACTGTGGATTGCATACTACGGACCTCTTGCGATTAATCTGATTGTAGATCAGGCATCGGAAGCCCTGCTCGGATCGAACTAATATGAATCCATATCTCTCGACAGACTTATGGAAAGAGACGGTAGAGGATCATTCGATTTTGCTTGGTGAGCCGCCTGAACATAGTGTCCGTACCATTGCTTTGAGTGAGTTGCATGACGAAGAGGCGTGTCGAGAGTATATCCGCTGGTTTCAGAACTATATCGATGCGCCTGACATGAAAGTCGCAGCCTCTATGTTAGCCAAGCGGCTTGGCTTTCTATGGACGACTCCGCTCGTGACCGCGATGACGTTTCATCATCAGCATGTAACCTTTCAGCTGGAGAACAGCTTTCTCTATCATCCGGCGCTCTCAGATCATGAGGGCGGCACACGATTTCCTTTTCTAGCGGTGAATGGGCTTCAGGCTGAAGGACTAACTGGAGACAGGGGAGCATGGCGCGAAAAGGTGCTCGAGGAGATGTTTGCGGTACAGCTTACACCGCTGTTAAAGACACTTGCTGCGATTGCGTCTCTTTCGATGAGTATTCTCTGGGAGAACATTATGGTACGTATCGGCCGACTATTCGCTCCTGATGAAGCCGAGACTGAGCAGGAAAGTAAGATCATTCAAGAGGACTTTTCATATCTGACGCAGGTGGCATCCGGGGAAGTGTTTGGTGAGAGAAAGAATCCGTTAACCCGCTTCACCGATTGTAAGGACAATGTGCATGTTGCCAAAAGCGAGCGAATTACCTGCTGTTTCTATTACCAGATGTCAGATGAATATTGTCTCAAATGTCCGAAAATTGACAATGAGAAAGAATCTCAACTAAAATGACAACAGCAAGAATTTTACCTTTGCTATTGTCAGGAGATGAGAGAAATGCCGCTGCAAGAACAGACAAGTCTATGGAGTGATACAACGATCAAGATGCTTGACGGGTATAGCGGTACTTTGCAGACAGGCAGCGTTTTACACGAAACGGATTTAACTTCAAATGTGCTGCTGTTGGCATATGGAGGAAGGGGAGCTTGCAATGGATGGCGAGGGTTGCCACATTGGAGCTTCTTTTGCCTGTCATGTGGTGAAGGGATCATCCTTTACGCTGACGGCCAGATCAGACGAACTTTATTATATCGTAATCATGTACGAGGCTTCTTCCATGGAAGGAGCCTCACATACCATGCCCTCGTATCGCAAACATCCGCTGCAAAATTCGTTTATTCAGAACCCTGTGACTCAGGCAGAATGGATCCAGAATGCGGAAAAAATCGTTGCCAAATGGCGTCGTGGCGAAGGACTGGAACGGTTTCATGCCCATGCGTTGCTCCAGGGGATGATCTATGAACTGATCATGGAGTATGAACGTGGTCAAGGCGGAGCAGAGTCCGACATGGTGGATGTAGTCGTGTCATATATATCATCGCATTATCGCCAGAATCTGGAGCTTAAGGAGCTGGCTGCCCTCGCTGGATGCAGCGTAAGGCAGTTACAGCGACGATTCAAACAAGAGAAGCAGCTTGGACCAATGGAGTACGTCATCCAGCTACGGATGGAAAATGCATCGCGGATGCTGCATCATACAGATGCGTCCATTGGGGAAATTGCTGACAAAATGGGCTATCGTGACATGTATTATTTCAGTAGGGCATTTAAGAAATATTATGGCGTTCCTCCGCTGCGTTATCGGCTTGATGCAGCTAAGGAAACAGATGCAAATTATGCTCAATCCTTGCTGCGGAATCGCATGGCTTCTTCGTACGAGTCGGACCAAGGTCCAGTGATATGCCATATGCGAGGTGAATATCCTGTCACTTGTTCTCCACATCGTATCGCCGTACTCGATGTGCAATATGCAGATCATTTGCTTGCGCTTGGATTATCTCCAGCAGGAAGTGTGGGATTGGGAAGTGGAACGTTCCATTTTCCGCAATATATCAGGGCAGGACTTCAGGGTACCGAGATACTCGGAACGTATGAGTACCCTGATCTGCTTGCGGTAGAACGACTGTCCCCGGATCTGATTATTTGCACCGAGGTACATGATCAGTACTATGAACGGTTAAGCCGGGTCGCTCCAGTTCTTATGTTTAAGCGTAATGAGAGCTGGCAGACCATTCTTAGCCTGTTCGGTGAATTAACTGGTAAGCGAGCAGAGGCAAAGCGAATACTTGCTGATTATCACCGACGAACCACATTGCTTTCTGAAGAACTTGCTCCAGTACTGGCAGGTAAGAGTGTGGCACTGATTCGTCCACTGGATTCTCTGGTGCGCGTACATTCTGCTTCGCATCGTACAGGTGCTGTGCTGTACCGTGATCTGGGTTTGCCTGTCCCGTTATTTGTAGCAGATACCACCGACACGGCCTATCATATCTCCGTTGACAGACTACCGGCTGTGCAGGCGAGCCACTACTTTTTGCTTAGCAATGAGATCATGCAGGAGGGCATATCCGCGACCGAGCAACGTGTCTGGGGGATGCTCGATACGGATGAGAGACAGCAAATACACTCCGTAGATGCCGCGACATGGATCGGTTGTTATGGACCGACAGGCATTAATGGCATTGTGGATCAGATTGAACAGGCGTTGTTGGCTTGAGGGGGTTATGATTTTTTTGTTGTTTGTAAAGGTATACCTTTACAAACAATAAAGAACGGGAAAAACTATCTTAGACTGATGATGCCTCATTAATCTAGGCAGGCTACTATGGTGTCTCTGCAATTTCACAGACGGATCTTTAAAGCTTATGTAATTCGACCGTTACGATCCTGTTTCAACAGATTCCGCTGCCAGGAGAGGTCTACAAAAATAAGACCTCAACCTCAGCATCAGGAATAAATGATGTTTTATAAGCTACACGAATGTTCCAACTGCTATAATAAGGGTTGGGTATTAGTTTTTCCTTTTTTTGATTGAGGCTACGAGATCCACTGGAAGAACGTGGAGGCCACCACTGACCACCCTGACCGCCGCCTTGGCCAGATTGAGGCCACCATTGACCACCCTGACCGCCGCCTTGACCAGATTGAGGCCACCATTGACCACCACCGTGACCACCACCATGACCACTAGAAGGCATGCTTGGATAAGGTCCTTGAGCCTGACTAATTTGAGTAACATCAATAAAAGACTGTGTCCCATTAGGATATAGCACTAACATTGATTTATTGGTGTCATCTACGCTTTTTACGAAAGCAACGATCTGTTGACCATTCACAGTAAATATTCCCCATAGATTAACAAAATTTTTAACTTCATTGGTGGTCGCAAAATGTGGTTGTAAATCACGCATCGAACGCCGTGGATAATGTTTAGACAAGTGAGATCTCTCCTTAATAATGAATATTTTTGACATTGTATGTGCATGTGTACTCTTTGGAATGGGCCATATTCCTTTAATAATTCAGAGTAAACAAGTCTGAATACTGAAAATCAGAAAGACGGATATCATTTTAAAGCGAGCGATTAAGATAACGGGAAACGACAGCTCAATAAAAAGCATCAACGTGATCCGATGCTGTTTTCAACTAGCGGAATGACAATAGGATCATTGCAGAAATGCTGACGATCCTTTTTTGTATATCTTTACGGACAAAAAGAGAGCAGCCCCATGCCGCTCTCTTTTAAGATTTAATGAATAACTGCATTAGCGTCCTTTCCAAGAAGTAGCATCATCTGTTTCAAAATATATAGATTCTGTTTCTACTGAACTTTGTCCAGCTCTAACCTCAAATATTTTACTAATGCCTTTAATCATTTCATACACCTGATCAATCCTTTTAAGATTAGACGACTCATCTACTTCTAGTTCCTTGGCTTTACGCCACAGAAACTGGTTGAATAGCATCAGATCCGCGTAGTGGCTCTCGATGCCTTGTTTATCCATTATAGCCCCATAAAATTCTATATCCCCACCATCCTTCCAATTCATAAATAATGTAAATTTTATGTCATTCATCGCTTCAATTGCTCTGATATAATTTCTGCTAGAGCGAGCCTCCCAGTAAACAAGTAACAACTCAACCGGAACAAAATACTGAGGCAAAACTGATAAAGACATCGGAAAATAAAGAAAAAGTATCGCCCCATTTGTTATACAACAATGAAGGATTATTCACCCTGCATGGAAGTAGCTTTTAGGCACTGGTGAATAAAAACGAAGGAACAGGAGATTTTGATCCATACGGGGATTAATTCAGTTAGCAAGCGAGTAAACATGCGAAAAATAACTTTATAGTAGGAGTGTGAGATATGAAAAAAACAATATTGGCTTGTATGATGATCATGTTGATGTTAGCATCGGCTTGTGGAAATGTTGAAAAGACATCAAATCCAAATACTTCTAGTGAGCCTAAACCTGAAACTAAGGAGGCTATTATTCAAAAAAACACATCCGATGATTGTAATGTAGACCGTATAAATTTGGATAGTGAAACTGAAAAAATTCTATGGAACTTGGAAAGTTGAGAAGCTTTTAGGATTTGCAAATTCATATAATGATGCTTCTGAATATCCAACAGGGCAAAAATTTATTGGAGATGAACTTATCATCAAAAAAGACTTTTTTTCATCAAAAGGACTTGAAAAGTATAAGAAATATCAATATGAACTAAAAAATCCATTATATGAGATCTCAGCGACATGCTATAACTCTGACTCTTTTTATAGATATTATAAAATAGATATCCCAGACTTAAATATAAATGATGAAGTAACGGCAATAGATATAAGTGACCCTTCTACAAAAATGCCCATACCTGTAAGTTTAAGTTTTTTAGCTGTTAATAACGATAGGCTTATCTTGTTATCAGAGGCAACTATTTTTGAGCTTAAAAAAATTACTGATTAAATGAATTAAGGTTAAGCATTATTGGAACGATTTTAATAGTAGAATGAACTACATAACTCGTTTTCTACCTATGATACCTTATATAATTAGGTAATGATATGATACAGCCAATGCTGCTGATAATGGTTGAATATTGTATTAAGAGGCAGTGTTGTACTGACTGCCTTTAGTAGAATTAGTTAGCACCAAATAACTTGGATATTAGCAGCTGGTACAAAGGTTTGAATGTGAGTTTCTTACCATTGGCTGACTTGATGTATGTTGAGTGATCATAAATTACCTCCTCGATTTTGTGAACATTGATGTTATGGTTCAAATTGGGCGTTTTGCTGTTTGTGATTAGAAGCGAATAACATTAAAGGACGATCCTCATAATTCCAGGAACGCCCTCTAGCGTTATTCGTTGTTTTGTTGGCAACTACAATGTAATAGTATTTCTTGAGGTCTGCCAGTATAGGATCAACACCAAATTTTTCAATATACATATTACGAAGCGTAGCTAATTGGGTAGATAATTCTAAACCAAACTTTTGAAAAGTTTCTTGCTCCTGCTGTTTAGTATCACTGCCCTCATCTTTAGAAATGCAATTGGAATACGTCATGACCGCTTTGTGTACAGCTTGGATGCTTTTTAACAAATATTCTTGACAAACCAATGTAATCACTCCCTTTATGTTGGTAGTATGATTAATAAGTTACTAATTTTTAAGGAATAAATGACATGCTATCAACTTTTATGGGTTATCTATCACGTATAATAATCTTTGTGAAATAGACCAATATTTAGAAGGGGAGCGGTTTTAATTTTTAAGAAGTATTCAGTTGTCCTAAATTCCTTAGTTGCAGTAAGTATTTTATTATCTGGATGTGGTTCTGAAAGTTCAGAAAAGCCTATTGATAAAATAGGAAATACATCAACGGAGACGAATAAGAAAGAAGAAATTCAAAGTCAAATTCCAGATTCCCCTTATGCTAATGTAGTTAAGATTGAAACCAATCAAGAAAAACCGACCGTACGAGCCCGAATAGATACAGATAATGGTGAGTTATATGTTGTTTCAGAAGGAAAAGAAGCGATTGGACATATCACTACACCAAGTGTTCTAGGAATAGAAGGTGACGTCTTTTATCAAGGTAATTACTCCGTGATTTATAAACATAATAAGGATGAAAAAGAATTAAAGGAATTACAGGATATTGTTTTTATTCAACCGTCTGATCAACCTATTTCTTTCGAGAAAATCAGTTTTGAAGCAATGGACGTTTTCTTGCTCACTCCTGAATACACATCTTCAAGAGGTTATAATTCTTATGCCTTTGGTATTGATAAAAAAGTGGAGAAGCATTTGTAATCACTTTTAAAAATGCTGAAAAAGTTCAGGATACTATCAATTATGAAAAAGTTAGTACTCCCGCTAATAAAAATGAAAAGTTGGTCGTAACTACGAAAAATACAGAAGGACAGGGTGATACATTAACCACAGAATATACCTTTAATAAAGACAGTAAACAATTCGTTGCAGAATAGTAAGATGCACTACCACCAGGGGTAGTGCATCTTTTTTCAATTTTAAGGATTAATAGAGATTAGGTAACCCGTATAACATTTGGATCAGTTTTTTGAATATAGATAAGCGTATTAAGACAAGTATTTTCCGAACCTGTGATTGTACTTTCCATACCATTATAGGGGTCTTCCGCCCAAATACGTTTAGTAGCATTGCTTTTCAATGCATATGATTGAGTTTAGTAGTAGGACGTAGGTGGCCCTGAATAGTCATTATAATAGCCAAGCTTCAAAGCCTGCACAGCTGCGTTTATGCCTTTAGTATTTCCACCTTCATCAGAATATGCATATCGTACATGCATATACCCTTCAATCAGAAGTTTGGCATAGGCTGAGAACCCATCTTTAAGCAAATTGAAAACTAGATTTTGCCGGAAGGTCTGGTATTGTCATATGTCCCACTGTATTCACATGCACTGCGTTGAAAGGCATTTTTGACATAGAGTTCCTGTTTTAAAATCATCTCGATGATCGGCGGGTACTTCTCGCAAGGAGGCTTTGATCTTTGGGGTGAAAGATTCTAGGATATGTATCTGAGCAGTTTAGTTAAAGCTTTTAAGTGTTGTTATGAGACATTTTGTTGGGATACCCCTACTTCCTTGTCATTTAGTGCTTGTACGTAAGCAAAAGATAAAATCTGTTTGTTGTTGTGCTGAGAGGGATTCATAAGCTTGATAAAGTGAGTGATTCGTAATGTGATCTTCGGGTACGAGATGCCAAAGGAGAGCTAAATATTAATAAGAGAAAAGGAGGTCAGGGAATGGAAGCAAAAATGCTGTTTGGTGTAGGTTTGGTCTTTGATACACCTGAATTTGGAACTATCGTTATGGGGCTAACGAGGAGTTGGATGAACTACTTCCTTCAATAATCAAAGAGATGATCGGTGACCAGATTATCATTAAAAAAACGGACGGGAAAGAGCAAGTATTTGGAGTTGTTTCTACTCAAATTAATCATTCTATAGCCGGTAAAAAGAATATCGGGATATGTTTGGGGAAAGAGATATCCCCTGACGAAATATCTGCTGGTTCAATCGTCTACTGTTATTCATCAGGACAAATTGATCATTAGTGCAGGCTTGGGTAAAGATGGATCCCATAAAACCCAGCATATATTCAGCGTACTCCAAGCCCGTTGGACCGTATGGATACGGGTTTGAGAAAACTAATAAATCTCCCTTATTCGCCAATTTACTTTCTAAATTGTAACAATATGGGTTATCATATACGTAGTTCAGGCACTAGTAGATGGAATTTGTTGTATGTGAAAAATAAAAAAATAGATGTTATATGAATTCAATTATACGATTACGAGGTGATTCAATGAGAAAAAATATTGCAATAATCATACTATTGGTTGGATTGATGATAAGTATGTACTTCAACTATCAATTCAAAGCGTACAAAGATAATCAAGAAGTTGATTACGCTGTTAAACTAAATCATGGAACTCAAATGGGTATAAAAGAATCCATCTACAATTTAGATAATGTGATAAAAAGCTTAGAGGACGGCTCTTCCAAGGAAACAGTCATACATGCATTAGGAAATGTGGCAGTATCTTTGAAAGTTGGTGAAGAATCATTCGTGTTCCTGAAATCCGACTTCAGGGAAGATCAATTATCATCAACTTATTTAATCTATAATGTGTTTAGAGATATGTATACGCATATAAGAGTAGAAATCATAGGCGAAATTTTATCGAATAAGATATCGCTAGAAAAAGAATCGAGAAATCAACTGATTAGGGATATAGGAGTGCTTAAACAAGATTTGGAGTATATTGATAGTCAATTTAACGAGGATATTCTGAAAGAACAAAGTCCTAAGTGGATTGAGAACAAATGGAAAGAGTTAATTGTAGAGATTGTAAATCGAAATACGGATTATAAGTTATATGAAAGAATGAAAACGAAATACAATCTATAAGTGTTTTGTGGAAGGTAATTGACATCTAAATAACAACATATCTACGCTACGTTGCCTCCACTTCTTTGTCTGCCGAGGGTTTCGAAGAAGTGGAGGTAGCAGGTAACCCTGAACTACCTTATTGAATTGCGACAAGTCGCTGCACTCTTTAAGGTAGTGAGGGTTAGTAGATATAAGAACACTTTATGAAATTCTCGATAAAACTTTTTTGGGAGAACTGATGAAACCATTACAAATTATCAAAATGCCTCCATACTTTAAGATTCTAAATTGTAATATCACCGAGGTTCTAGATGGATTACTAATAGAAGATAATTCTATTTTATTTTTAGACATTTACCATGAAGAAGATCTCGATACCTACTTATCTAAAAATAAAGTATTAAAGTTAGATAATGTGATACAAATAATCGATAACTCAAATAAGATGAGTTTTATACCATATATCAAATCCAAGAAAGATTTATTAGAGCAATATAGGTATCAAGACTGGGACTTTTCTTGTATTGTCTTTGATAAAAATTTAAAGTGTCTTTTCTACATAAGAGGGATAGAGGACGCAGGAGAGAATGGAATTAGAATAAAAGAAATGGAGCCAAATTTATATAATAAATATTTTTTTAATTATCAAGAATAGAAAGTAACTCTTAAGTAGATGAGTAAGGAGGGACATTATGAAGCTTTTTCGTGGAAAAGAAGCCTTAATTCAAGGTACTGATCATATAAAACCTTCAATATATACGCCTCTAGGAACAATTGAACTTTCTCTTGCTGTCTCCAGCGAATGTTATCTTCCTACTCACTGTGCTCAGCTCAAACATGGCGGCGCACTATACCAGTATTACTACGACTCGTTTGATTGCGAGTTATTGCTCTGTAATCTGAACCATAATCTTTCTTCACCTCAGGAAGTAGACGAATGCTGGGGGCCGTATTTAGAATCAAACCCAATGCATATCATCAGATAAGCACGTGTAGCTTTTCTGCTTCGTGGAAAGAGGGATACAGCTGGGAAGATCACGGAGCTGACACGGGAGAAAATCTTGAAGCTGTAGAATATGAGAATGAACAATACCGTCTACACATAGGAACTCAAGAAAAACCACTGATAATGCGAAAAAGAAACCAAGGTGATATGATTCCTAAATTTCTTGCTTTAAACTCTGATTTTGAGAAGTATAGTTTTATCTTACATTCTGATCAAGGCGTTGAAGTACCTATGATACAGATGGATTCCCGCGAGATATGCCAAGTACATTTTTTGATAGCGTGGAAGAGAAAAATAGAAGGGGATATTTCTACTTGGTTAGCTGTAGACCAGCCCACCAAAGAAATCTTAAAGGAAGAAGATATTTGGTAAACGATAAACGAAAATAGTATATAAAGAACAAGAGACACATCCTTGATCAAGTAGTGGGAGAAGTATATATAGGATATTTTTGGTACGTCTAAGGTAGAAGGAGAGAATGGATATGAACAACATAAACTCTCATAATTGTAACCTAAATATAAGATATGACCTGCCTGTTGAGGTATGGGATAAAGTTTCTAAAGTATATGAGAGTATGCCAGGGTGGATTGGTTATAAAAGTGGAATTCCATATTGGTTTGGAACTGAAGAGGATGATGTCTTCATTGAAGCATCCGTTGAGCCTAGTGGATTATCATTTTATGCACAGATTAATAGCGATGTATGGATGTCTTGGATAGAAACATTTAAGTTGGAAGCGACAAAAGTGTTGGGTTTTGATGTTGATGAGCCTGAAGATGGGTATGTGTGATGAAAGAAGGAGGATAAAAAGAAAAAGTGATAAATTCTATTAGCATTGATGAACGGAATGGGACCACATTTAATGAAGAGATAGTTATGAACCCTACATGGGCAGACAGTTTACGTTTTTTGAGAAAACTCGATGGAGATAAATTTACATTAGTTTTTTTGAGGTATCTGACACAGGTTCAGCATTAGTTGGAGGCGGACCGGAATATTTTGTAGTGTCTATTACAATTGATGAACATATATATACGCTGATGAACGATAAGCGGGGAAATAGTGAAATTTCTCTAGTAATTGGTGGTCAGTTGGGAAATTATTGCGATAACATTTGTATAGAATTAATACCCATGCTGGAAGTGCTAAAGTATTTTTGTGAAACTGGTAAACTACACGAATCACATCAATGGAAGAAAGAATAATTACTGGTCAGTTAGGGTTCTCGGGCTCGTAAACACCAAAGGTTATGTGCAATTGTATTAAAAGAGTTGGAGTAGGAGAGTTCAGTGGTGGAGAGGAAATTCAAAAGTCATTTTTTTTATATTGTTCTACTGTCAGTTCCATGTGTAGTATTAGAGATTTTACTTTTATTAAAATATCCTAACACCGGGTTAGGCAGGATTATAAGCTTGCCCATGACCTTTTTGGTGAATGGTATGATTATTCTGATCTTATCCAGTTTAGTTTATTATTTGCTTAGATACACCAGATTTAGAGTTGTTGGGCGAGTTATTCTAGGATTAACGATATGTTTAACTCTTATCGTAACAGTATGGTTGTATCCGCAGGATTAATCCAAACATATTTCAAAAACTATAGTAGAAGATATTAAGAGTTTATGGAGTAAATGAGGATTTCACTTGGTATATATTTTCTGATTAATTATTATTTCTAAAAAATCCATACATCCATTTTTAAAGAGGTGAAACTCCTGAAAGACAAAACCGAAGTGATGGCTTATTTTTGTTTATTTGGAGATGAATTCGATCCGAATCATGTAACTTCAATACTTAAAATTGAACCTACGAATACGGCTTATAAAGGAGATATAATCAACGAAAAGCATCGAATAAAAGAAACATCATGGACATTAGGTACGGATTATGAAGAATCATTAGATATAAATCACCAATTAATAAAAGTAGTCGATATGTTAAGAAACAAAGTAAAAGAGATCAATTCGATTCGGATTGAACATCAATTAAGAACAAAATTTTTCATTGTAATAAGAATAGAAGATTGGAAAACGCCTGCTCTTTATTTCGATTCTGATTTTATTGAATTTGTTAATATGATTCATGCTGAAATTGATGTTGATTTGTATGCAAATCCATATAATGAAAAATTGGAATAAGAAATAAAGTTTTTAAAACACGCTTCGAAGGAATGGACATCAGATAACATTGTGTAGGAATAAACGAACCTTAAGGATCATCAATATCGGTAATCAAATTGTTAATGTGTTGGTCAGCTTCCTTTATGCTGTAAATCGTGGTGTTCCCTTAAAGGAGGATTTTAAAATAATGAGAAAACGGCATTCTATTGATAAAGCGGAGTGGTCAGAAACAAGAGAGAACCAGTATCATAAAGACTGCAAGGATATGGTATTTGCATTTGGCGATAGACTAATTGAAGTGGATGGCACGGTGTATTTGAAACGAAAAGAAGTCGAAATTAAGGTATTAAAACCGCTTAAACGAAAAACATTTTGGTATGAAACATGGCTAAAGATTAAAGAAATCTACAATACATAGTCTAATATGAAATTCAACATGATCGCTTAAGAGCCAGTGAAGGCTGATTAATCATTTTGTGAGTGATATTTGGAGGTAATTGAATGACGATAATTTGTCTCGAAGGTGCCAGTTCTGTAGGTAAAAGTACCACTTGTCAGCAGTTCGCTACACAATATGATGCATTTATTGTTCCAGAAACAGGGCTTCTGTTCGAATCTCCTCAACTTGACGGTAAGGAACTTATGATGTGGTTGCTGGAGAGACAAATCGATAGATGGCATATAGCATATGAGAAGAATCAACAACATGAGTATGTGATTTTGGATGGCGATGTATTTAAGATTTGGTACAGCTGGATATATGGTTATGAGCACCTATCTCTAGATGAAACAGCGAACTTTTTAGAGAGAAGTTATTGAAGAATGAAATATCATTACCGGATGCTTATGTACTATTCTGGGCTGAAGAAGATGAGCTGCGCAAGCGAAAGGAGATGGATCAGACAAGATCCAGAAGAAATTTTGATAAACATCTGCGCATGATTGAACCTCAAATGAGATACTTCCATTATCTTAATGAACTGGTACCAGGATATGTAGGGATTCATAAAACAGAGACTGTAGCAGATAATATACATCATATCGTAAAGCATAGCGAGACATTGCCGGACATAAAAAAACGAGAGAGCGAGATCTTTGATAAAGTAATTGATTTCTATAAAAGTACTACTCCTTAATCTTAGTATGATTCTAATAACAGATCCCAAAGCTGCTCTAGCTGTGTCTTAAATTACTGGCCCAATACTGCGAGTAAAGGGAAAAGAAATATGCGAGGTGCGTTATGGGCGTAAGAAAAAATATAAACGTAAAATCGTTCGCTCCAATCGATTATTTTATTGGTATGTTGAACCGGATATTGACGATGAAGGGATAATCAAATTACATATCGTTTCTGAGGATAAGAAGTTAATCGTCACTTATGAAGTTGGACAACACAGTATTAAGAACAAGATCCCATTTATAGTCATCATCGGAGAAGAATTCGAAGGATGGACAACAGAATATATAGGATACAGAAGAGTACTAACACCGAAATGGAGCGATGAGATCATCACGCCAAAATGGATAGGTGAAATCATTGATTGGTGCCTCTTGAAAGATAAAGAAATAAACATCGTTAATTGGAAAAGTGAGATTCTTCGGCCTCTCTCCTAGATGGATTGTAATTGCATTTGAAAATAATTTGGAGTCATATGGACTCTTTTGAAAACGCATACTCGAAAACAAGAGATGTAATTAACATTTAATATAAAAGGAGAGAAGCTAATGCAGATGAATCGTGGATATCACACGGTTAACAAAGTAATCGCTTGTGTTCTGTCATTCATAATTATCATTATGGCAATAGCGGTACCTGCCCACGCTGAAGAGAAACAGGTTGAGACTACACCATCCAGGATTCCTTTATCCAAGTTAGAGGAAACGATTGATGCTTATGTTGCCTCGTATGAGAAGTATACCGCTGCCGTTTCGGTTGTGGCTATCAAAGACGGTGAAACCATTGTGAATAAGGCATATGGTTACGCAGATATTGAGAATCAGCGAAAGGCGGATACCTCTACGGTGTTTGAATGGGCTTCCATCTCTAAACTGTTGGTCTATACGAGTGTGATGCAGCTTGTCGAACAAGGAAAGCTTGATTTGGAGACGGATATCCAGGAATATCTGCCAGAGGGATTTTTCAAAAAGCTGAAATACGATGATCCGATTACACTATTGAACCTGATGCATCACAATGCGGGTTGGGAAGATCAAACAGCGGCCGAGGTATTTTATTACTCCGAGAATGAAACGTTAGAATTAGGAGAAACGTTGCGTAAAAATGAGCCGAAACAGATCTATAAACCGAATAGCATAGTGGGTTATTCGAACTATGGCGTTGGTCTAGCCGGTTACATCGTGGAAAAGATAAGTGGACAACCTTTTTATGAATATGTTAATCAACATATTTTCGAACCGCTTCATATGAACGACACCTCAATTCATCCAACGGGGCAAGATCATCCAGACCTAGTACAAAGAAGAAATGAGATTGAAGGGTATACGAAAGATTTGAAACTGATCCCTGAGAACAGAGTATACGTAACCTTTTATCCTACAGGGGCAGCGATTGGGACAGCAGAAGATTTAGGCAAATTCCTTGCAGCGCTGATGCCAGTAGATGATAGCAATGTATTATTTAAGAACAGGGATACGTTAAACGAAATGTTGTCAACAAGTCTATATTATGACGGGACTTCTACTCCGCGATTTGCGCATGGGTTCGTTGAGATGGAATACTGGGTACCTACACTGATGCATGAGGGGAATCTGAAAGGGTTTTCCAGCAAACTTGTCTTTGATCCCGCATCTAAATTTGGGATGGTGGTCATGACAAACCAGTCTTTTGAGGAAATTTATTATTATGGACTTATTAAAGAAATTTTCGGTGATAACGTCAATTCTAATAGAATTACTTCCGATGGGGAAGGATATTTTCAATCCGCACGACGGCCAGCCGCTAGATTTACTGATTTATTCAGGCAGCTTGATATAACCAAATTTTCAAAAGCTGAGTTAAGTAGTCTGTATAATGTGGTCGAGCATAATGGCGTGGTTGAGAAAGTTTCCTTCACTCCTTACATGGATTACTTGCCTGTATCGAATTTGAAGGTGAACTTGATTGTAATATCTTTTATTCCTGTCATACTAGCCATCCTTTTCAGTGTGACTGCTTTGCTCGTCTATTTTATCCGGATGCTATTTTACAAACTAAATAAACGAGGAAATCCTCGGATAGATTTTAATAAATATCATCTTGCAATTAATGTTGCAGGTGCGGTACTTCCTCTTAACCTTTTAATCATACACACGAGACTTCCAAATTATCCCGCTCATTCTTCGATACGGATCAATTTAATGTTTAATCTACTTTATGTGGTTCTAGCAGTGGTGTATCTTGGTTTGCTTATGTACAAACTGCGTAAGAGCAGTTACAGCAAAAAGCAAAAGGTGATCTACATCATGTCTGGCATCTCGGCGTTCATCTTGGCTGCTTTTGTTGTGGGATGGAATTTATATGTTTAGAAGGGCAGAAGCTAAATGGATAACTTAAGCATTATTGATAGATGCCATGGTTAGACTTCGTAATGCCGATCTCAGGGTAAGAGATGTCAAAGGTGAACTATTCATAGATCAGAGATAAGGTGGTCACAGAATGGAAGCTAAAATGCTGTTTGGCGTTGGCTTAGTCTTCGATACACCCGAATTCGGAACCATCGTTATGGGGGCCAATGAAGAGTTGGATGAACTACTTCCTTCAACAATCAAAGAGATGATCGGTGACCAGATTATCATCAAAAAAACGGATGGGAAAGAGCAAGTATTTGAAGTTGTTTCTACTCAAATTAACCATTCTATAGCTGGGAAGAAGAATATCGGTATATGTTTGGGCAAAGGGATCTCCCCAAACAAAACACCAGCTGGTTCAATCGTCTACTGTTATCCATCAGGACAAATTGATCAGTAGTGTATGCTGTGGTAAGTTACATGGAGTGGCGATGTGCTATTAAACTTGCTGTGCTCATCTCTACTTTTAAACATCATAAATGTTCCGAAAGCATCGGAAGGTCGTCTGATTCCCTATTTGGGATGAAGAAGGGCCTTCCTTTTTCTTTTTCAAAATTGCGGAGAAAGACATAGACTCAAACAAAGGAGAGTTTCCTATGAACGATGATACTACAACCGAAGAGACGATCACCATAACAGTATATTCTTCCCAAGAAGCAGACCAAGCTTCCACAAGTGTTGTCCGAAAAGGAAGTTACTCGATTACTCAAATCCGTAACCAACCCTAAACATAAGGCTTTATTGTCTCTGACCTATTCTTCCGGGCTTCGTGTAGGTGAAGTTGTGCGTCTGCGTTGCAGCGATCTGGATATTGAAAGGAAAACACTCGTCGTGAGAGAGGGAGGGGCAAAAGGATCGGAGGACGCTTCTTTCAAGCCTCGCCTGGGATATGGTGCAGAAATACATAGCTGAATATAGACCCAATCGTTGCCTCTTTCCGGGGCAATCTTCTGATCGACATCTTACCGAGCGGAGCGTGTAGAAGGTTTTTGAAGAAGCCAGACAACGCGCAGGAATTATGAAAAAGGTAAGTATTCATGCGCTGAGGCATTCCTTTGCCACTCATTTGCTGGAAAACGGGACAGACCTGCGCTACATTCAGGAGTTACTTGGTCATACGAGTGCACGTACAACTCAGCGATATACGCATGTTAGTACGAAAAATATCCAGCGTATTCAAAGCCCGCTGGATCGGATGGATTTGGGAGATTGAGTACTATGCTACCCTCCCTTTTTTTACGGAATTTTTCTTCGCAAATGTCACAATATGGGTTATCATATACGTAGTTCAGCTAATGGACAGGATGTGTGGTATTCACGAAGTACATAAATTAGATGTTATCGGAAATCAATGAGAAGAATAGAAATCATATTAGTATAACTAAAGGAGTGTGTATTTGTTGAATCCAATATTATTAGATTTTCCGAGTCAAATAAATACTGATAGACTCTTAATAAGAATGCCAATGCCAGGAGATGGGAAAGCAGTTTACGAAGCAATAATAAATTCTATTGATGAATTGAAGAAGTGGTTACCATTTGCTACGAAAGAGCAATCAGAAGAAAACACTGAAGTAAATATGAGAGAAGCTCACCTGAGATTTTTGAAGCGAGAGGACCTGAGGCTTCTTATTTTCCACAAAGACACCAATCAATTTATTGGTTCTTCAGGTCTACATAATCCCAATTGGGATGTTCCTAAGTTTGAAATTGGATATTGGATAGATGCGCGTTATAGTGGAAATGGATACATGACCGAAGCAGTACAAGGAATTTGTGAGTATGCTTTTCACGAATTAAAGGCTCGGAGATTAGAAATTCGATGTGACACATTAAACAATAAGAGTAAGGCGATTCCAGAAAGATTAGGTTTTTTATTAGAAGGAACTCTAAGATTCGAGGATACCTCCGTAGATGGCAAAGAACTAACAGATACTTATATATATGCAAAGACAAATTAATAATTTTGAAAGTAATTCGAAGATGACGTTGACATCCGATAACAAAACATTCCTGCTGCGTCGCTATCGCTCCTTGGTCACCAAGAGGGATATCGAAGAAGTTTATTCTAGCGACACATCCAACCAGCTAAGTCTATCGACCCGTTCCCTTCGGTCACTTAAGCCGCTTGAACGTCAGGAATGCGCGAACGTTATGTGAAATCAGCGCAAACCCTAAATGTTAAACTTCTTTTTGATATCGAACAGAATACAAAATACTTGATCGGTGGTGTTTGACAATGCAAGAACAGTCAAAACATTTAGTTGCTGTATCTGCATTTGTTCAGAATAAGATGGGGCATGTATTGATGGTTCGAACACATTTACGAGCTGATACTTGGGAATTGCCGGGAGGATTTGTTGATGCTGGGGAGTCATTAGAACTAGCGGTGTGTCGTGAATTCCTTGAAGAAACCGGAGTTGTCATCCGCCCCATCGGAGTGTCCGGCGTCTACTATAATGAAAGACTTCACGTATTGTCTGTGGTTTTTAATGCGGACTATGTGAGCGGTGAAATAACAATTCAACCCGAAGAGATACTAGATGCGAAGTTTTTACACTTGGATGAAACTACAATGGATGAATACATTAAACGGCCTCATTTAAAATCTCGCATTTTAGATACCCTACGTGTGCCACGCTCTGTCCCCTATGAGACGTGGAATTTGAATCCACCTGACTATAAGTTGTTGTCAAGAATAGACGGGGAACAGCAGAGCTCTAAAAGAGTATTTTTGCTCACGGGAAAGCCAAGAGCAGGGAAATCAACTTTGATAAAAAAACTTATAAATGAGATTGGATCAGAAACTTGGGGTGGATTTTACACTGAGGAAATAACTAATTCAATTAATGAGCGAATTGGTTTCAGATGCGTATCCGTTGATGGAGAGAGTGTGGAAATTGCGCATGTAGAGAGTCCCAGTCAAACTCGAATTGGAAGATACGGAATCGATATAGAAAAATTCGAAGAATTTGCTTTAAGAGTATTACAAGAGGCCATGACATTTAAAAAGATTGTTGTAATTGATGAAATTGGATTCATGCAGAATTTATCCTTATCTTTCCAAAGAAAAGTACAAGAAATCATTTATGATAATCGAATTGTTTTAGGGACAGTTCCGCTAGATAGTCATCCGGGAATTGACAAAATCAAATATAACAAGGAAGTACAGCTAGTAAGTATTAATGAATCTACACGTGATATGATAACAGAATTATTAGTGAAGGATATTTTGAAAGCTTTAGATTCAAATACATTGTAAGGATCTCGAAGAAGGTGCTGACATCCTATAACAACATATTCATGGCATCTGGCATTCGCCCTTGGTCCGGCACGAAGTTAGATGAGGATTCGGAGTGGCATTTCAGTTTTCGAGGAAGCAGATTCAGCCGGACACATCCGCACCGACTAACCGCATCGCGGCCGCTCCCGTTGGTCGCTTAAGTCGGTGGGACGTCGTGAATACAATAACGTTAGATGAAATTACGATGCAAGTTCTTATCAAAATCAAAAACTATGAGGTGCATAATGCCAAGACTAATTACATTGGCTGATGGAAGATCAGTAGAAGTTGAATGTGTAAGCTGCGCATTGACAAGTGGTTTGATTTCTTCAACAGGTGGAGTAATTTTTGAATCAAGCAACTTTCATGTCCATCAAGATATTGCTTACCCAATTAAAGGGTTAGTTATATTAGCTTCAAAGAGGCATTTTTACTGCATGGATGAATTAACAGATGAAGAGTGATTAGAATTTATTTCGTTAATCCATAAGCTCAGAAGTGAACAAAGAAAACGATTGGGAATTGATAAGGTCTATTATTTTTATAATGAAGATACAACACATCACTTTCATTTATGGATGGTTCCTAGATATGAATGGATGTACCAATTTGGAAATTCAGTAGAATCATTAAGACCGGCATTATTACATGCAAGGAATAATATGAATGACGATGAGAATATGAAGAGTGTAGAAGAAGGGGTTAGCATGCTAAGAGAGGGCATGAGGGATTTTGTGAGTAGCTCAAGGTAACCTCATCTAACACTGTTTTCACGCATCGGGCTGACGCCCTCGGTCTGGCAGAGGAGTAATCGGGGAAGTGGATGAAACCAGACAACCCTGCGAGGCTAAGTCTTCGACCCGGCTCCCGTTGGTCGCCTTAAGCCTCTCGGGTTCGTGAACACAAGAACGTTAGCCCAAATTAATGCAAAGGGGAACCCAAAAACATGAACACCATACTTGAACAGTTTGTGCCAAACTTTAAATTAACGAATGATCTAAAGTATGATATCCAGAAGTTTTTCACAATACATAATGATAAAGAAACATTGGAACATACATTGAAAGTCGCAGCTGAAGCAAGACGAGTTGCTCAATTATATAATGCAGATCCATTGAAAGCGGAGCAAGTAGGACTTCTTCATGACATAAGTAATGTCATTCCAGTCAAAGAAATGTTACATGTTGCAGAAGTGCTTTCAATAGAAATCTTGCCGGAAGAGAGAACTTATGCCCGAATCGTACATCAAAAGCTATCAAAAGCAATGGCTATTGAAATATTTAAAATTGATGATCAAGAAATGTTAAGTGCAATAGAGTGTCATACAACTATGAAGCCACATTCCTCTTTATTGGATAAAGTCTTATTTATTTCTGATAAGATCTCATGGGAACTTCCAGGAGGCCATCAATATTTGAAGGACATACGAACAAAAGTGGATGAACACAAATTAACAGAAGGAATATTAATCTATTTAAATAACATATGGGAACAAAGAGACAAATTGAAATTAGTCCATCCGTGGTTAATCAAAGCAAGAGAAGAACTTTTGAAGCAATTCTAAGATGGCATTAACATCATATCCACGCTTCGGACCTGGTGGCTCCTCGGTCCGCGAGAAGCAATTGGCAGAGGGGAGATTCAGCGGACACATCCGCACCGACTAACCGCATCGCGGCCGCTCCCGTTGGTCGCTTAAGTCGGTGGGACGTCGTGGATACAGTAACGTTATGAGAAAGCGATGTAGACATTGTATGGAGGAGATTATTCTAGATGATTCGAAATACAGTAAGAGCATTGATTATCAAGAATGACAATCTTCTATTAATAAAGAAAAGGAGAGCAAATATAGGTATTTATTATGTACTGCCTGGAGGAGCTCAAGAAGAGAACGAAACATTGGAACAGGCTTTAAGTCGCGAGTGTATGGAAGAACTGGGTATTGAAATATTGAGTAGTAGGTTAGTTTGTGTAAGAGAATACATGTCGCGCAATCATGAATACTCCTTCATAATGAAGGAAGTTCATTCTATTGATTTTATTTATGAGTGCAGTACTCAATTCCTAAATAATGAATTAAGAAGCCTACAAGCTGATGTTGGACAGGTTGGGATTGAATGGTTAGCCATTAATGAAATTAAGAGGACAGTGTATAGGCTAGAAGAATCTTTAGAACATTATAAATTTCCTGGAACAACCAATGAATTCTTTAAAGAATATTTTTCGGATCAAGTAATAAAACCATATTCTAGCGTAATATTTGAAAGTAGTCTATAGAAGACATCACCATCTCATAACACCATATTCACGCATCGGACATTTTCCCTCGGTCGCCAGGAGGGATTTCGGGGAAGCTGAATCAGGCGGACAACTCTGTACTGGCTAAGTCCGTCTGATCCGCGCTTACGCGCTTAAGCCAGTGAGGGTTCGTGAATACACAACGTATGTGAAATGCCGGAAATCACTTATTTAAGAGGGGAAGCTATGCAGCAAGTGGATATAACCAAAACCCTTGAAGACCTAGAAAACGAAAAGTGGGATAAACCGAATTTTGCTTCTCGATTAGTTCTCCGAGCAAATGAATTAAGAAAGAAACCTCTCTGTGAATTGAATAATGAGGATTTAAGGCTTTTGATCGGGCAACAAATGAGTCTAAATCTTCTTTTACCTCTAGTCTTGGAGAAATTAGTGGAGAACCCATTAAGATCAGGAGATTTGTACCTGGGGGATTTATTTTGTTCGGTGCTCAAGGTAGGGAAAAAATATTGGGAAGAACATAGAGAACTGAAGAACGAATTAGATGAAGTAATTAGAACATATGAAGAGGCGAGAAAGACCTTAGAAGGGTACATAAATAAATACAGAAGTGATCCTTTTTAAGGGTATTCAAGGAGGCTAAGTACTTTAGTTAACATTATATTCATGCATCAATCATACGCCCTTGGTCCGACAGTTGCCGGCCACCCAGCATAAGCTGGGTAGTGAATACAGAATCGTTAGGTGAAAACCTGCTAGACATATATACTTTTACATTCGTTCTTTCCATCTTGGAATCTCCTCAATTATTGTGGGATGGAATTTGTATGTTTAGAGTGTTGTAGAAAATACTATGTCCTGTAGAATAGGAGTTCAATTACGTGATAGTCTTTGAAGAGGTTTTAAACAAGGTTAGTTTTGAAGAAGTTTGGAGTAAGATGCTGGAATATTATCCCGATCTGAGTCAAACCAATGAAAAGTATTTATCCGTTTATGAATCATTGTTTTCAAAAACTTTAACTACGAACTTAGAGAACATGATTATTCATATAGATGCGGTTGATTCTGACGATTCTCCTAATAGAGAATATATTGAATATCGGTTACATGGAAAGAATAATTCGCCTGAATGGAATGGATACTGGGATATTTCTGCAAATGACTGGGATGAGTGGTTAGGTTTTTATGTAGATCATAAAGTAATTGAAAATTTTTCGAATGAACAAATTGTAGCGCTTTGTTTATATGAGATGACTTGGTTTGGTTTGACTGAAGAACAAATCAAAATCAAGACCGATAACTCGGAGAACGACAAATCATCTTAGTAAGCACTACTCAACAAAGGAACGTTATCTGAATTCTATAAAACTTATAGATCCATGAAATGAGTGATCTTATGAACATACATAGTGAGATCACAGTTAATTTTAATGTTAAAGGAGATTAGCTAATGCAAATAGATCGAAGGCATCGCTATGTTAACAAAGTGGTCGCCTGTGTTCTGTCACTCGTGTTTTCCATTATGGCATGCGCGGTACCTGTCTACGCTGAGATAGAGAATGTGGAGACTACGCCTTCCAGAATTCCGTTGTCTTCACTAGAGGAGACGATCGATTCTTATGTGGCCACGCATGAGAAAAACACCGCTGCCGTTTCAATTGTGGCTATCAAGAACGGGGAAACGATTTTTAGTAAGGCCTATGGCTATGCAGATATTGAGCAACAAAGAAAGGCGGACAGCTCTACTGTTTTTGAATGGGGTTCCGTCACTAAACTGTTGGTCTGGACGAGTGTAATGCAGCTTGTCGAGCAGGGAAAGCTTGATCTACATACCAATATTCAGGAATATCTACCGAAAGAGTTTCTAAAGAAGCTGGAGTATGATGCCCCCATTACGCTATTAGATCTTATGAATCATCAAGCGGGTTGGGAGGATAGGATGCTTGAGTTATGGTATCTATCCGAGAATCAAGTTATGGATCTGGGAGAAACATTGCAAAAATTTGAGCCAAGACAGATCTATGAACCGAGGAGTGTATTTGCTTATTCAAATTATGGTGTTGCTATGGCTGCCTACATCGTAGAAGTGCAGAGCGGACAACCTTTTTACGAATACGTGAATGAACATATATTTAAACCACTGGATATGAAAGAAACTACGATTCATCCGTCACATCAAGATCGTCCAGACCTCGTGCTGAGAAGGGATCAGATTCAAGGCTATACTGCTAATGCCGAACTCATCCCCAAAACCAAAGTATACATGAACATATATCCTGCAGGAGGTGCCATGGGCACCGCAGAAGATGCAGCAAAATTCCTAGCAGCCCTGATGCCAATCAATCGTGGTAATTTATTATTCAAGGACAAAGAAACCTTAAACGAAATGCTGTCAACCAGTCTGTATTATGATGGAACTTCTATCCCTCGAATCGCACATGGATTCATTGAGATAGAGTACTGGACACCTGCACTGGAACACGGTGGAAATACATTGGGGTTTTCGAATAAATTGATCTTTGACCCCAAATCTAATTTTGGGTTAGTGGTGATGACCAACCAGTTCGAAGAAGAGGTATATTGTTTCGGTCTTGTCCAGAAATTGTTTGGGGATAATTACAGCACTAGCTCTGTAACCTCTGGAAATGATGGATATTATCTCACTACACGACGTTCCGGTTCTGGATTTACGAAGCTCTATTCGATTCTCTTGCTGAAAAAGTATTCCACATTTGATCTTAGTAACTTCACCAATGTTGTTGAGAAAGATGGTGTCGTTGAGAAGGTCTCCTTTACTTACAATGATTATGTACGTGTATCAAGCTCAACGATGATCTGGATCATTGCCTCTTTAATAGCTCTTGCAATAGCCATCGTATTCAATTTGAGAGCTGTGATTGGCTATTTTATCCGATTATGTTTTTACAGATTGAAAAAATGGGAAAGACCCGGGACAGGGTTTGATAAATATCATGTTGCCATTAATATTGCAGGTCTGGCATTCCTACTGAATACTACAGTACTAGCCATGCGAGCATTGAGTTTAAACGCCTCCTATTCTTCATTACGAATTCATCTCATCTTTAACCTGATTTATGTGATTCTAGCTTTAGCATATCTTGTCTTGCTAATCTACAAACTGTGGAAGATAAGTTACAGCAAAAAGCGAAAGGTCATATATATCATGACCGGAGTGTCGGCTTTCCTATTTGCTACTTTTATTGTGGGATGGGATTTGTACTTTTAGAAGGGCACTCATGAAGATGTATTGGAGTGAAAGACAGCAGTTCCTCATCTGGGACTGCTGTCTTTGTGGTTATATACTCTTTGGCTTTTGAAGAAACTGTAAATGACCATTAGAATATTCAATAATAATAGACCTATATATCCATCTGTTAACTTTGTGCGTTCAATCCACTTGTTCACTAACTCTCCAGAGAGAGCTTGTTTTCCTAGAAATTTATTTATATCATTCGGATGGATTTCATCTATATATATAAGTGGAAACTCCATGCTGTTGGAAGAAGCAGCTAGCGGCGGTTAGAACTCTACCCATTTTTGACCTGCCTATCGATCATACTTATAACGTAAGTCTGCGCTGAGCT
This sequence comes from Paenibacillus sp. OVF10, assembly GCA_022836915.1. Classification (GTDB taxonomy): domain Bacteria; phylum Bacillota; class Bacilli; order Paenibacillales; family Paenibacillaceae; genus Paenibacillus. The sequence continues at coordinate 2,408,987 of CP094668.1, forward strand.
ATATACGAATAGTATAGAAGGAGACTACCGATCAATCTGTTCAATTTTCGATATAGATGTAGCAGAGAAACTATCTAGTCTTGAAAACTTCGTTAATCCTAAAACAATAAGATGTTATGTATAAATTAAGTATTCTTCTTTAATTTGTGATTACTGCTAAGAAAAGCCTTCTGTTGGGATGTCAACTCAAAATAGAGAATTTAACTACGAGTTATAAGTTTCTGTACCTCAACATTATCCCAACTGACTAAAGCTTTGCCGGACTTACCCTTCTAAGGCTATTACATATGAAGGGAATGATGTCATTTTATCGTAAAAGATGATGGAGTTTTAAAGCAATCTTTCTTACTTTGTTTCTTCACCAAGTAAATAACCCACAGAAACCTCCAAAGCCTTCGCAATCATCACCACTTCATAATCTTGAACAAGACGATATTGACCCTCAAGGCGTGAAAGACTGGTTTGACTGATATCCAAACCCAAGGTTTGCAGCCTTGCTAGAAATTCTCGTTGTTTGATTCCTTTACTTTTACGAATAGCTACGACTCGGGAACCGATTATGTTTTTATCGCCAGGTGGTTCTTGTCTATGCTTCATTATGTACCCCCTCATTTCAACCAAATTGTATGAGAAATAATGGTTGTTTTAATGCGGATATCGAATTAAAATGAAATAAACCGATAATCGCATTAAAATGACTGTTCATGTCTAGCATTAACAAGACATGGCGCAGTTTAGACCCATCAGAGAGGTGGATGTATGAGCCGGTTGCTTGACTTATTGGAAGAGGAACGGCGCAAGCTTAATCAGCTTGGTGAGGCATCCTTGAAGCAAGCGATTCCGTTGTGGGAGAACCCTGAGGTTCAGGAACAGAGCCGAAGGGTGGACGAACAGTGAAATGAGGGCGAAGCATAGTCGAGTGGTACGGTGATGAGTACGGTACATATAGGGGAGGAGAAGCAATGAATTTTCCACCGTGGATGCAACGAGCGATTCAAGCAAGGCTGGATGAGGTGTCTGCTCTAATTGAACATGATCCTGAACTGAGTCGATTACGTGGGGGAACAGACGAAGCGTTCGAAGCTTTGTTTGCTAGCAAAGATGTCGAGCAGACACCTGAATATGCTGAGTGGGAGAGCCGATACATTGTCACCAAAGGGATAGAGAATGAGCGGTTGTACATGCAAGGACTGAGGGACGGCATTCAACTCACAGTATCCTTGTTAGGTGTGTCGATGCCGGAGGAGATTGATACGAAGGCTTGATCCACTAACGCGAACCAAAAGTAAGGGGAGCGACCCCGATTTTAACTTAAAAACCAGCCGAAGCGGTAAATTACACGCTTCGGCTGGTTTTTTTACGCTCTACTTTTCCAAAATCCAATTCTTACTTCGCGCTTACCGATTTAAACCAATCATTCACTTCTTGCGTGATCTGATCTCCGCCATTGGATTTCCAGTTAGCGACAAATTGGTCAAAGGCATCAATTGGCAGATTGCCGTAGATGATTTTGTTGAAGGTTTCCATCTCGGACTGGCGGAGCAGGTTCCATTTGGATACCATGGTTGGTGTTGCAGCGCCAGTGAAGTAGTTTTGTTTACGGATGTCGATCTGGGACATAACCACTTTACCTGCATACCAGTTTTCCGGTTTGCGGAATTCGGCCATTTGTTTCTCGTAAGGTGTTTCAGGCTTCTCGCCGTTGGCCAGCTTCACGAGTGTTTTCATATACAGATCTGGGATACGTGCTGGACCGGTCAGGAATGGGAATTCGTTGGAGAAGTCTTTGATCTTCTCTTTGTCACTGGTCGGTTGTCCGTCAATGATATCCCAGTCGTAACCTTTGGCGAAGCCGTATTCATACTCACTGCCCGCTTTCGGGTTAGCCAGGTTATCGAGCAAGTAGTTGTAGTACAGGAAGATGGCTTCTGGATGCTTGGCATCCTTGTTGATCATGATACTTGCGTTGACACCAGAGTTCTGCCACTTCGTACCGATCTTGCCGTCTGGGCCAGCTGGAACAGGGTAAGCTTTATACTTTGAGCCAGGTACGTTCTTCAGCAGGTCAGGTGCAGGCCAGTCCGGTACCCAGTTTGCGCCAGGCAGAATGCCCGCTTTGCCAGCTGTCCAGCTTTCAGCGGATTTGCCTTCGTCCCACAGAGCGGAGTCAGCGTGGATATAACCTTTATCCATCCATTCAGCCAGCTTGGCAAGGGCTTGTTTGGCACCCGGGTTAACGGAGCCGTATTCAAGGTTGCCGTTTGCGTCTTTGTTCCATTGCTCCTCGATTGTGCCGTATGCACCGAACAACCAGTCGAGCTGCCCCATCCAGGTGTTGGTGTTATTTTTCAGCGAGATCGCCAGCGGGAATACTTTGTCTGGAGACAGACCGTCCGGGTTCTCGTTCTTGAATTTGTCCATGATGTTCTCAAGGTCTGCGATGGTCTTCGGAGCTTCCAGGTTCAGCTTCTCCATCCAGTCCTCGCGGAGCCAGAGCAGTGTATCGTCGTTATCGGTGTACTCCATGATCGGCATGTTGTACTTCTTGCCGTCCTTGGTGAACGGATACCACAGTTCAGGATGTGCTGCTGCGTGATCTTTCAGGGTCTGACTCGCGTACTTGTCGAACAACTCATCGATGGCGATGAATTGACCGGAGTCGATCAGTTGATTGGTCAGTACCGCATTGGTGGGTACGGTTACAAAATCAGGCAGCTTCTCGCCAGAGGCAATTGCCAGTTGCAGCTTTTGTCTGTATTGATCGTCATTGGCCGGATACCAGGTATCTTTATGTTTCATACCCAGCGTTTCGAGCATCCAGCGATCGTGCACGTTATTTTCTTTGGTATCTCCTTGCACGTATTTCTTCGGCATTAATACCGAACTGAACTCGATGGGTGGGTCATATTTTCCTTTAGCAAAAGCAGCTTCTGCTTCCGCTGAGCCGACTGTTCCCGGCGTATTATCGCTACCATTGTCACTGGCTGTCTCGCCACTGCCGCACGCAGTGATCGTGATGAGCGCGATAACCATGAGCAGTGACCACCATGTTTTGAATTTGATCATTGTTCAATCCCCCTACGGTGTATGATCTTTACAAATGCGTGTTCAAAAAGGCCGGTTTTCAGTACCGAGAAGATGGGATGAAGCTAGAAATGGAGTAGCGGAGCGTAGATAGAGCTACGTGAGCAACGGACATTTCGGCTGAATTCCATATTCGATGCTGATGATGCCGCTAGGCATCCTTCGTAATCAAAAGCGGACTTTTTGAACAACCTCTACAATGTAACTGTACCAATTTGGGCGGGAGGGCATCTATATGAGTTTGTTAGTTTCGATAGGACTCTATTAGTGAATGTTCCAATGAATGTTCAAATGAAGTTCAAAAAATTCGGTTTTCAGTACCGAGAAGATGGGATAAAGCTAGAAATGGAGTAGCGGAGCGTAGGAAAACTACGTGAGCAACGGACATTTCGGCTGAATTCCATATTCAATGCTGATGATGCCGTGAGGCATCCTTCGTAATCAAAAGCGGATTTTTTGAACAACCTCTAAGATGTTATTTATGCTGGTCTCTGTATTCCTGCGGCGTAACGCCAAACTGGCGCTTAAATACTTTGATAAAATAAGCCGGGTCCATATAACCAATCTCCATGCTGATTTCGTACACTTTTTTGGTGGTCGTAACCAGCTTGTGGCAGGCCCGATCCATGCGCAGGCGCGAGATATAATCACTGATGCCTTCGCCGGTTTCGATCTTATAGATCTTGGACAAATGCGTCGGGTGCAGATTAACATGGTCGGCCAGTACACGCAAAGACACATCCAGATGCAGGTTCTTATCTGTAAAATCCTGAATCTTCTTCACATACTCGGAACGAATGTCCTTGATCTCGTTGGATGTGCCTTCCTTGAGTTTGCCGAGCACGCTGAGCGACCATTTCCGCAGTTTGCTGATGGTAGCGAAAACTTCCCCACTTTGCAAATCCTCGACATCATTGCCCATTAAAGTGGTCAGAGTCAGCTTGTTCCGGTGGGCAATATTGGTGAACGAAGCCGTAATAAGAAAACCTGCCTCCATGCAGTGCTCCCATGATTCCGACCATTTCTCATCCAGCTCTGCGCAAACCGCGAGGATTTTCTCTTCGGCGGCATCCCACTGTCCACTCTCTAGCAAACTAATAAAGGTGGGCGGGGTATACAGTACGTCCAAGGGACCTTGCGCCGCAGGTGTCTCGACATCGCTGACACGCATGACAAATTCGCGTTCGTCTCCAACGATCTGCCGGAAATAGGCTGAAGCCTGACGGAAGCGATCGTAAAGCTGATCCGGAAAGGTGAACCACTCGGTGATAACGATGGAGAGGGAGCCTTTCAGAAATTGTTTTACTTTGGATTGAAGCTGAATGGACAGCTTCTCCAGCATGGTTTCTTTGCCAATATCGCCTTTCCGTTCTTTCAACTGAAGTAAAAACACCAGATATCCGTGCTCCTCCTTCACGCCCCACACTTCCATAAACTCACCCATAATCTCTTCCGCCATATTGATGATCGCATATTCGATCAGGGTCTGATCATTGCTGTCATAGTGTCCGAATTCTTCTTCCAACCTTACCAGCATTAAAGCGGCATCCCCGGTGTGAAAAGGCAGAGCATAATTAGCGAGCTTCCGATCCCATTCCGCAGCCGCGATTCGTTGTCCCTGCAAAGCCCCCAGAAGCAGTCGTCCCCGCAAATGGGGAGATTCTCTCGCAATGTAAACTGCGTCCGTGTCAGTGAACTGACAAGTTCCCATTCATTGTTCAATTGATCGATGGCCTTCTGAACAGCACCCATTAATTCATCATCTGTCGGCGGCTTCAGCAGATAGTCTACAGCCTCGAACTGGATGGCTTTTTTGGCGTAATCAAATTCGGAATACCCGGATAACAGGATACATTTTATTTTTTTGTCCCGGATGCGGATGCGTTCGATCAGTTCAATGCCTGTCATTTCGGGCATCTGAATGTCCGAGATCACGATATCGATGGGGTGGGTGTCGATCATTTGTAGTGCTTCGTGTGCCGAGTATGCTTTATGCACATGTTCGATCCCCAGCGTGTGCCAGGGCTTGGTCATGGACAGGTTATCGACCCAGTGTGCTTCATCGTCAACGATCATCATGTGCATTATAATGTCTCCCTTGGTGGTTGGTATATAAGGCCAATAATCAAAATCAAAGGATACGTGAAGTGAACAAAATCGCTACGGATTTGAAGGGTTCTTTCGATCGCTGTTCAAGCCCCATTTTCTGAATTGGAAGATTGGATGGTTAAAATGGTGCTTGAAAGGCGAACGCTTCGCTTCTCCAGAATCCCTTCAATCCTTCGCTTGAGTTCACGTAAATTCTAATCATTTATTTTAAACAAGGCCTTATATAAATGTTCACGTGTAAATGGTTCGTTCAAAATCAAATATCAACTTATCGTTAGTAGCGCATCAATTCGTATCGGTATTTCCTTTATCGGAATCTGTGTCCTCTTTTGGTATCTCCCAGATGATTTCGGTTCGGAATCCGCCTAGTGGGGATGGGCCGAAGAGGAGGTAGGAGTGACTGCCGAACAGGTGCGTGATTCGTTGATGCGTATTCCAAAGGCCGCAGCCCATTTCTTCTTGTAAAGGTTCCTGCATCTTCAAGTTGAGTGCTTCGTACTGTTCCGGGCTTAAGCCTGGACCATCGTCGTCGATGTATATTCTGCCAAAACCATTTAAGCGCTCCCCAGTAATTCGAATTTCCCCGGATGAATAGGACTTCGCCACACCGTGAATGACGGAATTCTCGACCATCGGTTGAAGCATTAATCGTGGCACCGACTGGGAGAGCATATCCTCAGGGATATCAATGTGATACTCAATGCGACCATTGCGCAGCTTCTGGATATCCAGATAGTTGATCAGCAGTTTGATCTCTTCTTGTAGCGACGACGTCTCCCGTTCCATACGGGTGGTGTAGCGATAATACGCACTTAGGTTATGCGCCATGGAGACCACGGCTTGCTCGTCCTTCATCTGGGCCATGTTAATGATATAACCAAGACAATTATATAGGAAATGCGGATTGATCTGCGCTTGTAATTGCTTCAGCGTAGCTTCCTGGCTCTAATTTTCTCATGGAATACATTCTCGATCAGATCCTGAATCTGATGGGACATATCGTTGAATCGGCGGAACAGGAATGAGAACTCATTCTGGTTTTTGCTATGCAGTCGAACAGAATAATCCCCTTGCTCGACGCGGCGTAAGCCTTTGATCAGCTTTTTGATCGGATATTGCACATTCCGGTACAGCAGGATTGACGCAGAGATACCCACCACCAGCAGCAATATCATACAGGTGTAGAACAGATTCTGACTCAGCGAGATGGGTTTCAAAATCTGATACAGCGGGATCACGTCCACCAGGTGCCAATCCAGATAAGTGGACTTCACCGAGCTAACCAGATATTTCTTCCCGTTTAGCTTCACGACATCTTGTGTGGTGTCTTCTGGGGAATGCGTATCCAGATACTGAATGAGTTCTGCGGATAACTGCTTGTCAGCACTTCGATTGAGAATGGGTGAATTTCCTTTGTGATACAAGAAAGGATCGCCTTGTCCGCCCGCTTTATACGTATCCAGCATATTTTGAATATTTTCATAACTGAAGCTGGCTTCAATCACCAGATTACTTCCCGTGAGCATCCCCGGCTGTGCCAAGGAATCGGTATAAAACCAATAGAAGGAATTTAGTTCGTCCTGTGATGCGGCTCCCTGATCCCCATAGGTCCATCGTCCACTCATATTTTTTTCAAATACGCCTCATCATATCCTGTCGTTTGGTTGTAGTTGGCGATGACATCCTTATTCTGCTGTGAATACACCGCATATCGGGTGGGCCATATATCCGTAACGCCGGTTTGCAGCGTCATCTTCTCTTGTATCACATAACGGGTCTGCATCCGGTCATATCGATCATCCCACATGTTAAGGCCGTTGAAAGCTCTGACATTGGGATCTCGGGAGAGAATCAGGCTGAAATCCATCATCTGATTGATGCGGGAGTCGATCTGACTGGACAGAAACGTGAGCTGTTTGGTGTTGGAGATCTGCAGTTCTTTGCTGACGACATCATAGGTGACGTTATTCGAGTAGGTGTACATGATCAGAATGGGGATGAACAAGACCACAATTAACAAGTTTATTTTGGCAAAAAGACTGAATCGGGATCTGGTAGTACCTTGAAAAGGCATTAAGCGCTTCCATATATGCATGAAAAGTCTCCTTCTAATTCGTGTGTAAACAACCTCTTCCGATGATATCCCTAACAAAACACTATCAAGCCTAACAATGTTATATAGTCAGACCTCAGAACGGCTTGATACTATTTATATCAGAGAACCCGATCACACACAAAAACTTTTTTGGGAACAGGAGAAGCGCTATGGAGGCTAAATTGGAGGGTAAGCGGATCCCGCAGGCAAACGTTGGGAACAAGCTGGATAAAAAGAGAAAAAACGCTACAAACAGCCATGGATTCTGCACTTCATGGTGTTGCCGGCGGCCATTATGGTCTTTATATTTTCATACATTCCGATGTCCGGGATTTTGATGGCATTTCAAGATTATAAACCTGCACTTGGATTTTTCAATTCCGAATGGGTAGGACTGAAGCACTTTAGGTACATGTGGGAAAATGATTATTTCCTGCAAATTACGTGGAACACGCTATTTTTTGCCTGTACGAAGATCGTCATGAATCTGATCATTCCGTTTATCTTTGCCTTATTGCTTAACGAGGTACGGAAGATGGCGCTGAAAAGAACGATTCAAACGCTTGTGTATCTTCCACACTTTCTGTCCTGGGTTACGTTGTCAGGTATTCTGATCGACATTCTGGCCCAGACGGGTATTGTCAATCAGTTCCTGGTTTCGGTATTCGGCATCAAGCCGATCTTCTTCCTCGGGGATGGCAGCTGGTTCCGATTCACGATTATTGCGAGTGATGTCTGGAAAGAGTTTGGATTCAACACAATCATCTTCCTCGCGGCACTGTCCGGCATTAACCCGGCACTTTATGAAGCGGCTGAAGTGGATGGAGCAGGACGTTGGAAGCAAACGATGTATATTACCATCCCGGCACTGATTCCCATTGGGATTGTAATCGCAACACTGGCACTTGGTAATGTGCTTAACGCCAACTTTGACCAGATCTTTAACTTGTATAGTCCGTTGATCTACCAACAAGGTGATATTATCGATACGTTTGTGTATAGAGAAGGTCTGCTTAGTGGGCAGTTCAGTTTCGCTACCGCTGTGAATCTGTTCAAATCGGTCATCAGCCTGATCCTGATTGTGATCTCGTACCGACTGGCTTACCGATTCGCCGGATATCGAATTTTCTAGAAAGGATGACAAACGAATGTACCATAAAACGATGCCTTACCGCATATTCAGCATATTCAACAATGTGTTATTGACCATCCTTTCACTGCTCTGCTTGCTGCCTTTGTATCACTTGCTCATGGTATCACTTAGCGCATCTGCGCCTGCAAATGCTGGTCTCGTCACGTTCTGGCCAATTGGATTCACACTGGAGGCGTATGCGAAGACATTTGCCAATACAAACTTCCTTTCCTCCTTATGGGTATCTGTGGAGCGGACGGTACTCGGTACTGGACTTGCGTTAATTGTTAATACGCTTGCAGCTTATGCGCTTTCCAAAGAGACGCGGGTGTTCCGCGCACGTAACATCTATCTGTGGTATTTTGTCATCACGATGCTGTTCAGCGGTGGCCTCATTCCAGGGTATATCCTGATTCTGAAGCTGGGACTGATGAACACATTGCTGGCCTTGATCCTGCCGGGATTGGTTGCGGTGTTTAACATCATTCTGTTGCTGAATTTCTTCCGTACCGTTCCGAAGGATCTGGAGGAAGCTGCATTTATCGATGGCGCAGGGCACTTGCAGACGTTTATCAAAATCTACCTGCCTGTCTCCGTACCTGTTATTGCAACGGTTTCTCTCTTCATGATGGTTGGACATTGGAACGCGTACTTTGACGGGATTATCTACATCCGTGATGCGGAGAAGCTGCCACTCGCGACATTCATGCAGACGATCATCGTGCAGGCCGATATGTCGAAGCTTGATCCAGAAGCGGTGAAGAACCTGTCCCAACGGACCATTCGGGCTTCGCAGATCTTTATCAGCGCACTGCCGATCCTGCTTGTGTACCCGTTCCTGCAACGGTACTTTGTAACCGGGATTGTGGTTGGAGCTGTGAAGGAGTAGTTGAATGTAGGAAATGAATAGGATTGCAAAATGGAGTCACTGAACTGGGGAAGGCCAGGAGGTGGCTTCTTTTTGTGGAAAAAGAACGTTGCGCATATGTAGTGTATTACCTTTATTTGAATAAAATGGTACGATGGAAAAAATGAAATGCAAGTATATCCTGATTATTCCTATCGAGGAGTTGTACATAGTGAAAAAGATGATGATGTTGACACTTGCTGTAACGTTATTAAGCTGCTCCATGGCTCACACCGTTTCAAGTGCACCTAAGAAAATCAGCGTAATTTTCAATGAAAAGGAACTCAAAACACAGGCAGGAGCCGAAGCAAAAATGATAGACGGCCGAGTATATATCCCGGCTAATATTCTTCGAGGTGCGAGATTCTCGGTAGAGTATAAAAACTCAACGCTTCATTTGATTAATAGCTATTTTCTGTACACCAGAAATTTGATGGAGATGCATGTGTTTAATCATGTCTTTACAACGCGATTCAACAAGATGGATCAGGAAGTGGTTCACATTTTGGGCAATGTGCTGCTGGAAGAGCCGGTAGATTTCTCGAAATTATACGAGTTCATAGCGGAAGCTGAATCAAATGCGGGAATCCGACCGGAGAACTTTACTCCCGTGCTAGACTATAATTCCTTTGATTTTGGATCTGCGAGACGAAGTGTAGAAGCATACAAAAAGCAAGTCGAGAGTTAATCGCTTATGTCGATACTGGAGACAAAGAGAGGTTGAAGTCGTTTTACGAAGAAAGAAAACAGGCACTTGAGTATTACGATTCTTACACCAATGTGTATGATCTTATTTTCAAAGCAAGTTTTTCAAGTGCAGTGAGATAGAGAAGAAAAGCATCAACAGTCTTTGCAATTCTATCTAAAGTCAGGAGGGAATTCAAATGGAGTTTAGAAGAATAACCTGGGATAATTTTATCGAATGTATTGAACTTAAAGTTACTCCAGACCAACAAAGATTCATATCCTCGAACCAACATGCACTTGCTGAAGCGTACGTCGCTTCAGATGAGGGGCAGATTATTATTACTTTTGCAGTCTATAAGGAAGATAATATGGTGGGTTTTATTTCGATGTACTATGATGACGGGGATGGCAACTTTGAATATAGCAGTTATGGCATCTTCAAGATGATGATTGATCAGCGATACCAAGGCAAGGGATATGGTAAAGAAATGGTAGTAAAAGCAATCGAGTATGCGAGGACTTTTCCACGAGGAAAAGCCAAAGTTGTAGAACTCACCTACAAACCTGAAAATGTAGTTGCGAAGAAAATTTATGATTCTCTTGGCTTTATTCAAACAGGCGAGATATTGGCATGTGGCGAAGTACAGGCGGTATTAACCTTGTAATTGTACGTACACCCCGCGATTCTGTTCGTTGTTCGTAAAATTCACACCATGACTTGGCCTACTAGTGAGATGACTTTATTCTTGAATCGCCTGAATTCCAAATTCAGAGAGGATGAATACGATCATGGATCAAAACTTGAAACAAGCAATAGTCAGGGGAGAAACTTCGCTGGGCATTGAATTTGGATCCACACGAATCAAAGCTGTACTCATGGATTACCATTTTAATACCATCTGTTCCAGCAGTTATGCGTGGGAAAATCAATTGATTGACGGTTACTGGACTTACCATATGAATGATATGATTCACGGGTTGCAGCAAACCTATTATCAATTAAAGCAAGAGATTGAAACAAATTATGGTGTAACGATACAAAAAATTGGCTCAATCGGATGCTCTGCTATGATGCAGGGTTACATTGCACTTGATCAAACAGGGGAGTTATTAGTTCCGTTTCGTACATGGCGAAATGCCACAACGGGTAAGGCTGCATCAGAGCTAACCGAGAAATTTCAGTTTAAAATTCCAGAGCGCTGGAGCATCGCACATTTGTATCAAGCGATTTTGAACGGAGAAGAGCACGTAGCTAACATCAATTATATTACGACACTATCAGGTTACATACATCGGCTATTAACTGGCAGTAAAGCTATGGGTATAGGGGATGCCTCAGGTATGTTCCCAATTGATGAATCCACCCTGGGATATCATGAAGAAATGTTGAAAAAGTTTGACGATTTAATTACCGACAAAGGCTACCCGTGGAATCTTAAAGATATTTTACCTAAAGTGTATACTGCCGGTGAACATGCCGGATATCTTAGTGAAGCTGGTGCTCGATTGTTAGATCCATCAGGTAACTTGGAATCCAATATACCACTGTGCCCTCCGGAAGGGGATGCTGGAACAGGGATGGTCGCTACAAATAGTGTCCAAAAACGTACGGGTAACATCTCCGTAGGTACATCGATTTTTGCCATGATTGTATTAGATAAAAACCTATCTAGGGTATACCCTGAGATTGATATCGTCACTACACCTGATGGCAATCCTGTGGCTATGGTTCTTGCGAATAACTGCTCCAGCGATATTAATGCCTGGGTCGACTTGTTCCGTGAGTTTTATGAGGCGATGGGACAGAAGCCCGATATGAACCAATTATTCAGTGTGTTGTTCAATGAAGCACTGAAAGCTGACGCTGATGGCGGTGGCTTACTGAGCTATGGCTACTATTCGGGCGAGAACATTACAGGAATTGCAAAAGGTCGTCCGTTGTTCGTACGTTCTCCAGAGAGCCGCTTCAATCTGGCAAACTTTATGAGAGTCCATCTGTTTGCTGCGTTTGCTGCACTTAGGCTCGGGCTGGATATTCTTACACAGAAGGAGCACGTAACGATTGAGCACATTTGGGCGCATGGCGGATTGTTCAAAACCCCACTAGTCGCTCAAAAATGTGCGCATCCGCACTGAATATTCCCGTGTCGGTCATGTCTACCGCTGGTGAAGGTGGCGCATGGGGAATAGCTATTTTGGCTTCCTACATGGTTAATAAGCAGCAACACGAGGGTTTGGCGGAGTACCTTACTACTAAGGTGTTTATTGATGCAGAAGGACAAGAGATTTCTCCAAATAGCGCGGATGTGAATGGATTTGCCTTGTTCATGGAGCGTTACACAGAAGGACTGGCCATTGAGCAGTCAGCGGTAGATCATTTCGTGGAAAATGGGAAAAAAGCCTGAGATGTAATCATATTTCTTGAACAGAGGAAATTGGAACGAAGCCCGTTGCCTACACTATGCTGCCCTGCTATAATTTCGATATATCTATCGTATTGGGGGTTATGACGTGGCAATATGGATAATGCCGGATTGCTCGTTCGCTAGAAAGCCTTACGCAAAGCCTGAATAGGGGCGGACTTTGTGTAGGGCGCGACAAAAATGAGATTGTTGCCCTGAAATCAATATCAACATAATGTTACATCCCGCAGGCTTTGCACCTTATTTGTTCTTCCAATAAAAATAAGGGGCTGAACGCCATGCAAACACCATTTATTCAGAATCATCAATTTAATTATATTCAAAAACAAGCTGATTTCCTGCTGAAAACGCTACGCTCAGTTGTGGATCCCAAAGTATTGGAAACCGTCCGTTATACGGTCGGCACCAATGCGGTGAGCATCTTCGATGAACTCACTCTGGAGCAGAAGCAACTGCTGGAGCAGTTATCCACGTATGAGACGACACATGAATTGCAGACGCATCTGAACCAGCTCGAATCATATCTGATTCCGTTCCCACAAGTATCAGCGAAGCAGATTCAGAAGCTGTTTCCAAAAGCCAAGAAGCTCAAAGTGCCTGATCTTGAATCCATCGATTACGCACACACCACCTATCTGAGATGGACTGACATTGCGACAAGTCGTTTGTTCATCGTGTACCCGTACGAAGGCAGATTCCTCGGTATTGAGGGACGGATTACACCCACGAACAAAAAGGGTACTGCATGTTCTGTCATCGTCATCAGGAGCTGGGATTCTTCAACGTGAAGACCAAGGCTCATTCGCCGGACAACTTTTCTTCCATTGCCCAGTACGTATGCATGGATAACACAGCTTGCAACCATAGCATTACCGATATCACCATGCTGGAGAAGTTTCTTCTCTCGACAGTAAAATAATGCAAGACACGCAAAAAGGTCGCTCTTCGGAGCGACCTTTTTGCGTGTTCAAGCGTTGTGATTCGATATTGAACGTACCACAAAACTTCAGAATACATATTCGGGTCATACCTTTTTTCTCATACGATCATGAAGTCGGAATATCGTTGGCATAGTTCAGTCCCAAGTGATGTGCATGGTTCAGCAGTGCCTCATAATGCTCAGGCTTGGATTCCAACGTTTCATATAAAAACTCAACCCTCGATTGGGACACGCCGCAGTAATCGGCAATCCCCACATTGAGCAGGTTGTCGATCGATTGACCATAGTTGCGCTTCTGCACCTGGTCTTCCGTCACACCCGAAAGAGCGATCCACAATATCTGCTGATGAGGGAGCTTGTTCGCGCCGTAGGCAAACCCGTTGTTCATGACACGATCCACATAGCCTTTCAACATGGCTGGCAGATGCCACCACCAGAGAGGAAACACAAAAGCGACAGCATCGTGCTTCTTCAACCGCGCCATCTCGGTTTCAACCTCAGGTGAGAACACTTGATTCTCTTGGGTATAGTCTGGTTCATCCATCTCACGAAGAATCGGGTCGAATCCAATTCCATGTAAATCCAATATCTCATAACCGTGACCAGCCTCGGTAAGCCCCTGTGCAAAACGTTGAGCTACCTGAAAGGTCAAGGAGTCTTTTCTGGGGTGGGATACTACAACGAGTACGTTCATCTTATCTTTCACTACCTTTCTGGATTGCAGTATTGTAGCCATAAATCAGTGGCTGATGCTATTATAAACAGGTATGAAAACATCTGGAAGTACGCACTTTGATGTCCTATAGGAAGAATAAAGTGCCATAGGAACATTGAAGTACCCTACATGGATGCCTCGAAATGGAGTTTAAATAATGGAAAAAGAGCAGCAAGAAGATGATGATTTTACCTTGGATACAGCCTGATTATGGAGGGTTCAAAAATGACGGAACATGGAGAAACGAGTGCTCCAAAAAATATAAAGTAGGCGTGGAAGCGGCCTTGGAAGTGATGGGTGGGAAGTGGAAGCCTTTGATTATTTATCACTTGATGACCGGACGTAAACGCACATCAGAGCTTCGACGATTAATACCGGACATTACGCAGAAGATGCTGACAACACAGCTCAGAGGTCTGGAAAAGGATGAGATCATACAGCGCAAGGTATATTCAGAGGTACCTCCCAAAGTGGAATATGAGTTAACGGACTACGGTTGGGGACTCAAGCCTGCCCTGGATCATCTATGTTATTGGGGAGAAGAGCATCTGGACAAAATCCACGGGGATAAGTTTAAAGTGTTGGAGGACTTCGATTCGGAAGAGAAGGGGCGAGAAATTGAATGGTGCAGAGCACGTGAAACAGGCAGTTCCCATCCGTTGTGAAGGCGTAGCTGTAGTTCTGTTAAAGAAGAGCCTCGATCAATACCGTGTACTGATGTTAAAGCGGGCTGGCCGTATGTTGCATAACGAGTGGTGTTATGTTGGCGGGGGTATAGAGCAGGGCGAGAAGGCATGGGAAGCTGCACTCAGAGAGGTTCACGAGGAAACAGGTATTACGGAAGTACGGTTGTATTATGCCAATCAATTCGAACAATATTATTCACCCATGGGGAGTATATCTATACCGCACCCGTATTCGTAGGATATGTAGATGAAGGCCAGCCTGTCCGGTTAAATCATGAACATACCGAATACCAATGGATGACGTTTGACGAAGCCAAAGAAAACGCGGCATTGCCCGGCATTGATGATATTTTGGATTTTGTTGAAAAGCATTTTGCCAAAAAAGCCCCTTCCAAGTGGCTTCGGATTCATGAAGAGAATGATTAGGAGGTGGGACTCATCACATACAAGACGATTTATCCAAGAGCATGGTTGAGCCTACTATGTATGTTGGTCATTGAAACTATACTTTTAAGGGATGGTATTTACAATAAAAATGGGATTTGGAAGTACTCCCTGATCGCTCTATTGACCTATATTCTGGTTTATATCGTTTTCCTGATCTGGCGGTTATTTTTCACTAAACCCAGTATTACGCTGGAAAGCGATCATGTGATTTCTATGAAACATCAGAGATATGATGCATCTCAGATTGAGTGTATTTATATGAATTACAGACGGATTGGCATCAAACTCTACGGTAAACGTTTAGTGCCTATCGATTTATGTTTTTATTTTCGACGAGGCCAGGAGTCCGCAGGTGTAGAAGCTGTGCATGAATGGGCGGCGCGAAACGACAAAGAAATAAAACACAAACTTTTTCAAACCTTGGCGTAGCCCCCTGCGTCTGTTGAGTATAAGGAATTGTTAAAGGCTAAAGATTTGGAGGCGAAGTGATGAAAAAAAGACTTCTAAAAATTACCAGGAGAGATGCCCATGAGATATCTAACGAAAGAATGGTATGAGCTTTGTCAGCAGACACATCTTCATTTTGGTTTAAGAGTACATAACGGAGCTTACGAGTCAGATGAGGATCTATTTTTAAGGCTGTATAAAAGAAAGGAAAAAGCACATGTGAAGCAGGAGCGAGAGTTATATAACTTGGACCCACGTTTCATGCTGGAGCATGATGGTCAAGTACTTACTCGCGTAGACAAAGCTTTCAGTGACGAAGAAGTGACAGAGGAGGATCAAATGGTTTTTCACATGCCGCCGGAACAAAGAGCGCATATCGAGAAACTCATTGCAGAATATGATGTACGTCCTCCTTTTGATGAGAAGAAATGTAAGGAAGAGTACAAAGAATTGATGGAGTGGAATTTTCAATACAAGGCGGAGAATTTGCCACAGGAAATCGTTGAACAAATTGCGGATATCCGTGTCTTTACGCTGGGATATTGCACGAGAGAAGTTATGCTCCAGCTGAATAAACAGAGTGCAGAGAATAGAAGAGAAATGGAACGCATATCGAAAGAATTTAGAGAAGTGATGATCGCACAGGATATTTCCGATGAAATACATAGCCGGGTTCAATATCATGATTGTACAGTGACGGAACTGCTGACAGGGGATGAAGTGGTCATTCGTTTTGACACCCGTGGAGGCTTCAGCAATATAAATAAACTCACGCTCGTTGCGCCGGAAATCATCAAGCAAGAGGGTGAGATTGTAGGCAGTTACTGGCTGTATCAAGAGCTGTATCGGATAGATAACGGATATGAACTTCATGTTTTATTTGATGGAGAGAATATGCCTGAGCTGATTGTTCGCTGTACTGATATCCTCGTAGAGGAAGAATGAGAGAGCCTAAGGGGAAGAATATGGAGGAAATATAGTGAAAATTAGCACGATAGAAACCAAGTTAGCTTCAAGATACGATGAGTTTGATCCTGAACAGGATGGGAATAAAAATACAAGATTTGCTGACATCATTATTGATGGTACATCGCTCTATCAAAGAATGAAGAAACATGAATTGATACCTTGTCTGGGATGGGGGAGCGATGAATATCAAAGGCTTCTTATTGATTATTTTTTACTTAAGAAACCACATGAATCCATGTATTATAGATATCCCATTTTAGTGTGTCCCTGGTGTGGGGATGAGGAGTGTGGATTTATTTCTGTAAAGATTGATAGGGAAGATGATGTTGTGATCTGGAGAGATTTCATATTGAACGACAAGAACCTACAGGTAGGCCCGTTTTATTTTGGTTGGGAAAATTATAAACAGGCCATCGAAAATACGCTTGGTACGGCAGGAATTCAGTAAGGAAAAAGGAGGATGAAGGAAATAGAGATGGAATGGACCACCAGTACGTTTGGTTATTTATCTACTCCCGTATTTGCCGTGGGCATTGCATGTTACTTCTTTCCTGATTTTCTGTACAAAATATTTGTTCAATTGAGATATCGAGAAATAAAACCGAATCACGAGTTTGAAGATAACCCTCCCAATAGTGATATCCCTAAACATATCGAAATAATATTAAAAGTACTAGGCACCATAATGGTTATATTAGGGATTATATGGTTTTGGTTTTCAGAAGAGTTTTACAACTTATTTTTTTGACAGCAAGGAGTTGAACACCATTTTGGAGTTTTATGGAGCTCTAGTAGTATCACTTATAAGTTTAATTGCGGTTCTTATCTTTGCTGCGATTGTACGTTATGCGATAGATTCATCCAAAACATCGAAAAAGCTGGATGTACTAATTAAAGAAGTGCACTATCTGAAAACTGAAATAAAAAAACAGCAACACCATAAGCAGCAAGATGGTAGCAAGCATATTATCGATGAGAAAGTATAGATGAACGACACGACTTAAAATTTTCTGAGAAGGGAACAGACCATGATGAAACCACAGGGAAACGTAGAAGCTGTTTTTATAGACAGAGATGGAACAATCGGTGGAACAGGTCATTTTATTCATCCGAGAGATTTCAGATTATACCCAAATGCTCAAGAAGCCATTTTGCGTTTGAAACGAGAAGGGATTATGGTACTGGCTTTTACCAATCAATACCGTATCTCACGTGGAGAAGCTAGTGTTCAGGATTTTGAAGCGCAATTTCGCGAGTACGGATTCGATCACTCCTATATATGTCCGCATGAGCAAGAATGCAGTTGCAGAAAGCCACAACCCGGAATGTTATTACAGGCCTCAGAGGAACACGGTCTGGATTTATCCAAATGCATCGTTATTGGAGATGTAGGAGATACAGACATGCTTGCTGCCCATGCCGTAGGTGCGACCAAGATCATGGTGAGAACAGGCTGGGGGAATCTTCATTAACCAAATTCAGAGACAAATGGACGGAGACTGAACCTGATTATATCGCAGAGGATATTTGGGATGCCGTACAATGGATCATTCATGGAAGGGAATTTGGAAAATAATTTTAGCTCCAACCAAGAAGAACGAGCCCATTTTGAAAGATAACCCACTGTGCAATTGGAATCTAAACCCACCTTATGTTTACCAAATGAATCAAGATCCTAGTTATATGAGGAGAACCATATGTTAATTAATCCAACGATTAATGAGATCAATAACTTATTCAAGATGCATCAGATCAACGAAGAAATATCTGAAATTCAAAGTTTGTCAGGTACCACAACTGGACGTGTGTATCGGTTGAGTACGAGTCTGAATAAACACTATATTCTAAAATCGGATGAACCCGAACAGATTCACATCGCCCAGCAGTTTTTGGATACGTATAAGAATTCTTCGTTATTGCCTGAAGTTTTGTACACTGATCCGGCTAACACTTATTTTATTTATACGTATATGGAAGGCACGACTCATTTCAACCGGGGACAGAAGAGAGACTGGTTAACTCGTCTGGTGAAAGAGTTATTCAATACATATGTGCGTTCTACAGATACGAAATCATGGGGCAGAATGGAGTTCCCAAAGAGGACATGGAAAGAATTCAATCAGATTAGTATTCATGAAGCAAAGATGAATATCGGAAATATTTTAACGACAGATGATTATAATCTGGTTCAATCCAAAGTGGATCATCTCTTTCATGAGCAAGAAGAGAAGTTTCTTTTACATGGCGATACGGGAGTTCATAATTTTATATATGATCAAAATGAACTCATCGGCGTTATTGACCCATCTCCAATGGTTGGACCTATCGTCTATGATTTCTTGTATGCTTTTAGCTCCTCGCCGGATGATATCAACAGAGAAACATTATTTGCTACGTTCGAACTTCTGGAACAAGTGAAAATGGAAAAAACCAGATTGATCGAGGAAGCGCTGATCCATCTATATTGCCGAATTGGGCTGAGTAACAAGCATCATCCGGATGATCTACCTGAATATTTGAAGGCATGGCAGGAATGGAAACGATTATGTCAGGAACTTTGAACTAGCAGCGTTTTTATAGCTATCGCTAATGCCTTAGTTCAGACTGTACAAGACAGGAGAGATATCACAAGTTGGATAACAAAAATAGTTTGAATCGTCCGAATGCTTGGACAACCCCCGATATGCTTCATGGCGACTTACTTGCCAGTAAAGAACTTATCTATGACAAGTGTGGCTTTGTTTGTTCACAACCACATGAAGAAGCACAAAATGCTGAATACGGGGCGTATGTGTTCACCTTAAATTCTCTCTCCATCCGATTCCGTGTCGCCAAAACCACGCCAACCAAGATTGGACAATTTGTTACCCTGTGGCAGCGGAGTGAGGATGGATCGACACAGCCATATGATGTATCAGATCCAGCGGATATCTATGTCATTAGTACGCGCTCAGGTAGCCATTTTGGGCAATTTGTATTTCCAAAACACGTATTGTTACAGCGAGATATCGTATCGGATCAAGGCAAAGGTGGCAAGCGCGCCATACGTGTATATCCGCCTTGGGACAAGCCAACAAGTAAACATGCTCTAAAAACGCAGCAATGGCAACTGGAGTACTTTTTGGAAGTACCTCATACCGAACCGTTAAACTGTGATCAAGCACGGAAACTTATGATAAACCATTATAATCACCTATGATTTAGGAGTGTGGTCATGATCGTATTAACGTCAGCAATAGCATTTACCATATTGATCCTAATCGTTATTCTCTTTCAGGTTGCTTTAGCGGTAGGTGTGCCCTGGGAGAGTACGCCATGGGTGGAAAGTTTCCCGGGAAATACCCCGTTTCCATGCGTTTTGCTTGCATAGTTCAGATTGCAATTTTAGCATTCATGGGTATCATTGTTCTGAGTAAAGCAGGATTGCTTTGGCCTCAATGGTCTGTTTTTGCAGAGACAGCGATCTGGTTTATCGTCGCGTATTTAGCACTTGGGACGATTTTGAATCTGATTACGAGAAGTGTATGGGAACGAAGAATCTGGGCGCCCGTAACGTTGTTGATGCTGATAGCGAGTATAATGGTTGCCATTACATAACATAGCGTTGAAATATTGATTACAGATTGAAAGAGGTGATTCCATTGGTAAATCCATAAACGGAGAAAAATCCATGTATTAGCTTGAATAAACATGCGGTTTTCTCTGCCTATGATATGAAAATACTCATATAGAGGAGAAGAATTGACATGTTAAATCAATTAAGCGATTCCATTTATTATATGTCCAACGATAATGATAGAGAAAGACCGGTACTAGGCTTGGTGTGTGGGGAAAAACATAGCCTGGTGATCGATGGTGGAAATTCAGTTCAACATGCCAGAGACTTTATCAAGGAGATTCGATGCTTAGATGTGCCGCCCGTTCAGTATGTGGTTATTACGCATGCGCATTGGGATCATTTTTTGGGAATGAATGAATTCGGTGCGACGATCATCGTTAATTGTTTAACTAATAAGCGCTTGAACGACTGGAGATCTTATTCCTTCGATGATCAGTCACTTCGTGAGTATGTAGATGCCAATATAATCAGCGCGCATTGTATGGAAATTATACAGGCGGAAATCCCGAGGAGAGAATCATTTCTACTAGATAAGCCCGGTATCGTCTTTAAAGATTCCCTCCAGATTGATCTGGGGAACAAGCTGTGTATGCTGGAGAGGATTCAAAGTACGCACACGGATGATTCAACAATAGTTTATATTCCGGATGAGAAGACTATTTTTCTCGGAGATAGTCCTTATGGAACAACAACGCATAAAATGTTTCATTTTAAGCAATCCTTGCTTAACCACATGATACAAGATATCCAGATGTATGATGCAGAGCATTTCATTCTCGGACACGAGTCTATCTGTGATCAGGAAGAGATGGATGTATTCTGGAGAGAGCTTACAACCAGTAGCAGAGCGGTGACATCTACTTCCTTGGAGCAGGCGATAACATCTTTTGAAAAGGAACAGCTGCGGGAGCCTAATGGGAATGAACTCTTCTTCTTGAAAGCATTTGTTAATGATCAACTGTTACAGGCACAGAAGAAATAGATGGACAGTTGAAAAGTAACTAAATACTGACTTTTAGATTGGTTATGCGGTTTATAAGGAAAAGTTTCCCTTAAAGAGAATTTGAGCTTGAAACGAAGAGCCCTGGCATATGTGCTAGGGTTCTATTATCCGAAAGGAGGGGAAGAATTGCGCAGCTCCAGATTCACACCGTATTTAAGTTTTATAGGTTTTGGTATAGTCATTCTGACTTTGAGTGTGAATGTAAGCTTTAAGCTAGGAATGGAGAAAGGTTTGGATGAAGGTTCCCTTATGCTGTTGTCAGTTGCTAATGCAGTGTTACTGGTATATCCATTGGCATGGGGAATATTTGCTATACTTGAGTTCTACATGTTATGGAAAGAAAAACAAAAGATGAAGTCCAAGCTGGAACGCGGAAAAATGAGCAAAGAAGATTTCTTGGATCAGATCAAGAAAGTTAAGACCAGTTTGGGTATCAACATCAGTTATATTGTCATCCTGTTGTTTCAGCTTGGATACGTCATCATAAACTGGGACGAGGTTGATGTTTAGTCTTTTGACAGACCTTTCCTGACTTTGAATAGAAATATACATAACCTTTAGGAGGAACATTCATTGAAAGTATTATCGATCGTCAGCCTTATTTGGTTCGTACTCAATTTTTTATTAATAGTAGTTTTTTTAGATGGTTCGCAAGAAGGTGCTGAGGTAGCGGCAGTTTTGGGACTTCTGGGTGTACTGTATGGTCTGCTTTTCTCAATCCTAGCTTTGATCATATCTAGCAAGAGAAAAAAGACCCCTGTGAATGTTCATGAACAACTGCTACAGTTGGGTGAATTAAAAGAGAAAAATATCATATCAGAATATGAATTCGATCAAAAGAAAGAGAAGTTACTCTCCAGATACAAGTAGTCCAGAGCCCGCTACGGTTAGGTAAAGGCTATTCTATTTTCTACTCATACCAAGAAGCTGAACTTAGGAAAATAAAAACAGGGCGTTCCCTTCACCGGAGAATCTGCCCTGTTTTCATTTAGAAGCAACTAATATTTGTTACCCTTCTCAATGGTGATGATGTGCGTGAGCATCTGGTGCGTCGCCTTTGACGGTACAGAGTACCGAAGTGTCGTGTAGATGTTTCTCGGACTCCACTTGGAGCGTCACATGTTTGATTTCTTTATGCTCCAGCATATGTTCAATCTTCTGAACCAGGATCTCGGATGCATAAACATCCATCGTTCCATCCACCACGATATGTGCGGTCAGCGCATTCAGGTTACTGGTAATGGACCAGACATGCACATCGTGGACGCCTTTGACGCCATCGACTTGTTTGATAGTCTGCACCAGTTCATTCACATCGACATTGGCTGGAGTGCCTTCCATCAAAATATGCAGGGATGATTTGGTGACAAAGAAACCACTTCGCAATACCAGTGCTGCGACAATCACACTCGCCAGTGGATCGGCCCAACCCCAGCCAAAGAACATCATGAGCAGTGCCGCCGCAATGGCCCCGACCGATCCCAGCATGTCGCTGATGACATGGAGATAAGCACCACGCATATTCAGGTTATTCTCCGTATCGCTACCACGCATCATGATCCAGGCAACAAGAATGTTCACGAGCAGTCCAATGACGCTGATGATTAACATGCCTACGGTTGCCACTTCTGGCGGGTGGATAAATCGACCAATGGCTTCGTAGAAAATGTAGAGCGCAATAGCGATTAACGTGATTCCGTTTAACGTAGCAGCCAAAATTTCAAATCTTCTGTACCCGTAGGTTTTGCCGGTATTTACTGCTTTTTCACCAAAAGTGAACGCCAGCAAGGCGATCCCGAGCGCAATGGAGTCGGACAGCATATGGCCTGCATCCGAGATAAGCGCGAGACTGTTGGTGATGAATCCACCAATGGCTTCAACGATCATATAGATGGTAATAATAATGAAGGAAAATAACAGCACTTTTTTGTTATTGGTGGTGTGAGCGTGGTCGTGTCCATGATCGTGCCCGTGGCTATGATTGTGTTGATGTCCAGACATATAAATCCTCTCCTTTGGAGCGAGGCTCCGTTATGTAATATGATTTCTTGGCTATAAATGAATCTTTAGCAATGGTTACTCACTAACAAATGAATATATGAGCGTTCGTTCATATGTTATGGTTTTATTATAGTTGCGCCTCATAATAGTGTCAACCAGATTCATGGAAATATAAACATGGCCGCGGTGTTTCCGGGAATGTGTGCTGGCGAATGAAGTTGCTTTTATGCTACCATCTGTGCAGGATCAAAGTGAGATGTACTCGTTACATAGAAGGGCGGACAACCATATGAAACATCTGCTGCT
Source organism: Paenibacillus sp. OVF10 (assembly GCA_022836915.1). Taxonomy (GTDB): domain Bacteria; phylum Bacillota; class Bacilli; order Paenibacillales; family Paenibacillaceae; genus Paenibacillus. The sequence continues at coordinate 2,432,557 of CP094668.1, forward strand.
GGCAGACGATGATGCGAATATTCGAGCACTCCTGCGGCATGTCATGACCAAGGAAGGGTATCGGGTTCATGAAGCGCAGGACGGACTGGAAGCGGTCAAACTAATGCAAGAAACGCCGATCGATCTGGCGATCCTTGATGTCATGATGCCAGGCATGGACGGACTGGAGTTATGTGATTACATTAGGCAACATTACGACATTCCAATCATGTTGCTGACGGCTCGAGATCAGCTATCCGACAAGCGAGACGGTTATTTGAAAGGGACGGATGAATATGTGACCAAGCCATTTGAACCGGAAGAATTAGTATACCGGGTAAAGGCGTTATTTCGTCGGTACCATCGCACATCCAGCGATATCATCCGTATGAACCGGATCGTCATTGATCGTAACAATGTGGAGGTTACGGATGGACAATCCATTCTCTTTTTGCCTATGAAGGAGTTTGAATTACTCTCACAGCTTGCCCAGTTTCCGGGGCGTTTGTTCTCGCGTGATGAGCTCATTCGGCTCGTATGGGGAGCAGATTACGAAGGAGATGATCGTACCGTTGATGTACATATTAAGCGACTCCGTGATCGTTTTGCTGATTATACGGACGATTTCGTCATCCAGACTGTGCGGGGCATTGGATACAAGATGGAGGTGAAAGCACCTTGAGGACCTTGTACGTCCGGGTATTCCTCATTACAGTTGCGGTGATTGTGGTCAGCGGCATGCTCGGTTTTCTTTTGTCGAATATCTACTATCATGCAAAGCTTAAGGATTTTAATGATGAGAAGCTGGTGGGCATTGCGACGCAAATGAAACAATTTGTGGAGCAGCAACCGGACACAATGGAGCAGTATCTAAACAATGCCGCCGATCTCGGATACGAAATCTATGTGACAGATGGAAAGGAAAGTGACCGATTCTACGGCCGCGAATTTCGAGAGAAAGATCTGGACAAACAAGCTGTAGAATTGGTGCTGCGAGGTGAGGTGTACCATGGCGTCGCCCAGTTTCCAAGCAAACCGTTCATCACAGGTTTCTTCGATAATCAATTAAGCAATACCGTGGGTGTTCAACTACAGTTGGGCAATACCAATTACGCTCTCTTTATGCGCCCGGATGTAATTCTGCAATTCGGTGAGCTGCGAATCTTTTTGCGCTGATTGGAGCATTGACGGTGGGCATTAGTATCCTGATCTTTCTTATTAGTACCCGTTATCTGGTCAATCCCATTGAACGTCTGTCCGAGGCAACCAAACGGATTGCACAAGGAAAATATAATCTGAAATTGCCTACCGCCAGGCGGGATGAGATTGGACAGTTGGCCCAGCATTTCATGACCATGAGTCGTGAATTGGAGAGGGTAGATCAGGCGCGGCAGCAGTTTGTATCCAACGTATCGCATGAGATTCAATCACCGCTGACTTCGATTCAGGGTTTTGCCCAATTGGTGGCGGATCGCGATCTGCCCGAACAGGAACGGGAGCACTATGCATCGATCATTGAGGAGGAGAGTCGTCATCTCTCTTTGCTCAGTAAACAACTGCTTCTCCTGTCCTCCCTTGAACAAGGCAACGAGGATCTGTCCAAAGTAAAGTTCTCTTTGCGAGATCAATTCCGGCAAGCGGTTCAGGTGTTGCAATGGCAACTCGAAGAAAAAGAACTGCTGCTTCGGATATCGGTGCCCGAATCCATCCAGCTGGTCGGCAATGAAGTGCTGCTCATGCAGGTGTGGATGAATCTGCTGGGAAATGCAGTGAATCATCTGCCACAGGGAAGAAGCATTGAGATTCATGCCGAGCAGATGGATAACCAGTGTGTCATTCAGATTCGGGATACAGGAGACGGGATTGCTGCGGAGCATCTGCCTTTCCTGTTCGATCGATTCTATCGGGTGGACCGTGCGCGGGAACGTTCTTCCGGACGAACCGGGCTTGGACTTGCCATTGTGCAGAAAATTATTCGAATTCATGACGGTACAATCGAGGTTTCCAGTTCACCTGAGGGTACGGTCTTCACCGTGACACTTCCGCAGATGTAATCTGTTATTCATTTGCCGTTCATTTTCACCTCCTATACTTGGGTTATCAAGAGGAGGTCACAGAACATGTACTTGGCTATTCGGGAAATGAGGTATGCCAAAGGGCGGTATGCCTTAATTGCTACAATCATGGTGCTGGTTTCATTTCTGGTACTGTTTGTTACAGGTCTTGCACAGGGGCTGGCGTATGATAACGCAGCTTCGGTCAAAAATATGGCAGCATCCCATTTTGTGCTGGAACAGGATTCGAATCATCGGTTTACCCGGTCACAAGTTGATCAGGATCAGCTTAATCAAGCTCGCTCCGTAGTGGGGCAAGAGAACGCTGAGCCACTCGGTGTGAAAATGACAACTGTTAGTCCAACGGGCGAAACAAAAAAGATCGATGTCACGCTGTTCATGGTTAACCCGGAAGGTTGGCTTGCTCCAACCGTTACCGAAGGATCTCCGATTACGGATCAGACAAAAGGGCAGGTTGTGGTAGATCATAAGTTGTCTGAATCTGGCGTCACGATTGGCACTGTTCTCGTCGATCAAGCTTCGGGAACGGAGTGGACCGTTGGTGGATTTGTACAAAATGAGTCCTTCAGTCACTCCCCGGTGGTGTTCCTGAATGAACAGGAGTGGCTCGCACTTCAGGGAAGTTCACGAACTTCGCAAGGTTCAGCAGACACCAATGCCAATGCTCCGATATACAATGCTATTGCGATTAAGGATGGGGGCGATCAGGTAGACCGCCTGAGTGCTACAATGCCTAATACGGAAGTCATCACAAAGTCGGATGCCGTATCGGCCATTCCTGGATATAAGGAAGAACAGGGATCATTGCTCATGATGATTGCGTTTTTATATGTCATCTCGGCGTTTGTGCTTGCGGTATTCTTCTATGTCATCACGATTCAGAAAACGAGTCAGTTCGGCATTTTAAAAGCCATCGGAACGCGGAATGGTTATCTTGCCGGTAGCGTTTCTTTACAAGTCTTGGTCTTGTCGGTTGGTAGTCTGGTCATTAGTGTACTGTTGGTTCGGCTGTTCGAGTCCATCTTGCCAGCATCAATGCCATTTCAATTAGGTTTTTCCACCCTCGGACTGACCTGTGTATTATTCATACTCATGTCTGTGGCCGGTTCATTGTTCTCGGTGTGGAAGGTTACCAAAATTGATGCACTTGATGCGATTGGGAGGACTGCAGCATGAGAAACCGATTGGTATTACAAGGAATTACACAGACCTTTGAAGATGGTGGCAATAAACGGACGATTCTGGACAAGTTGGACCTTGAGGTTGCTGAAGGGGAACTTGTGGCTGTGATGGGGCCTTCCGGCTCGGGTAAAAGTACATTCCTGTCCATTGCTGGCGCACTTCTTGAACCTACGGAGGGGCAGGTTCTACTGGATGGGGCCTCTATTATGGGTAAAGGCAAACAGGAGATATCCGATATGCGGCTTCAGCAGCTTGGCTTTATCTTTCAAAGTGCCAACCTCATTCCGTATCTGAAAGTAGAAGAACAACTCATGGTCGTTGCAAAGCTCGCCGGAACGGATAAAAACAAGTCGGAGAAACGAGTGGATGAGCTGTTGAACACGGTGGGGTTGACCCATCGGCGGAAAGCGTATGCGGAGAAGCTGTCTGGCGGAGAACGTCAACGGGTCGCCATTGCACGGGCCTTGATGAACGATCCGGCTGTCCTGCTCGCGGATGAACCGACAGCCAGTCTGGATGCGGAACGTGGGCTGGATATTGTCGGCATGATTGCACGGCTCGTGAAAGAGCAGGGCAAGAGTGCAGTGATGGTTACGCATGATGAGCGAGTTCTGCCGCTCTGCAGCCGGGTTCTTTTTTGGAAAAGGGAAAGCTGGTACAGCATTAGAAGGAGCATGGTCTGTAAGTCTGGGGACAATATTGATCCAAGGCTTAAGGGCGGAGAGTGTAAGAAGAGGGTCACATATTCCCGGTGGGGAGGTGGCCTTCTTTCTTTGTTTGCGACTATAATTGGAAGAATAGTGAATTTTACATAGAGAGGAACAGATGTGGATGAGCAGCTTAAATGCAGAGCAATTCCCGGCACTGAGTACGTCGATTCATTGGGGAATTATTGAGGCAGAGTTCAGATTAAACGACGTCGTGGATGAAAAGCTGGTGAGTAATATTAGCATCATTCCATTTGTTGGGGATGAATGTGTCGTCTTTCAACTGGATAATGGAGACTGGGAGCTGCCTGGAGGGACGCTCGAAGCCGGTGAGCAGTATATGGCTGGACTGAAGCGTGAGCTAATGGAGGAACTTGGGGCAGAAATGCGGTCCTATCAGATTTTTGGTCAATTCCACTGTACATCCAGTGCGTTGGAACCGTATCGGCCGCATATTCCGCATCCCCATTTTGTACGAATCATCGGATATGGAGATGTTGAACTTGTCGGTGATCCACTGAATCCGGAAGATGGCGAGCAGGTGGTTGCGGTGGAAGTGGTAGAGATTGATAAGGCAATACGAAGATTCCAGGAACAGAACAGGCATGACATTGCAGAAATGTACAAACTGGCTCATATGCTACGAGAAGAAGCTAAACAGTCAGGCAAGGACCAGGTATTATAATTCCAGATAACTTACGGAGGTAATGATGATTCGAGATAAAATTAACGAGCTGCTGGATGCGTTACCCGAAATGGAACTGAACCGAGCATATTGGGGGATTGAGCGTATCCATCAGGAATATATGTTCAAGAAGAAATTGCAGGATAAAGGGGTTGTCGTATCCGAACTGTATGAGGAATCCGAAGGGATTGTACAGCAATGGGACAGCGTATTTGCCCATAATATCGATGATGTGGTCAAAGAGTCTATCCATTATAGCCAGTACAAGTGGCATATGTTCAGTTATGAACAACAGAAATGTCTGACACATGATGAAGCACGAGATGCTTTCGATGCCGAGCCGAAAGATGAAGTATATGTGATGTATGAAAGTGGTGGTTGGGTGCTTTTATACGAAAACGCGAATCGGGTCATTGCAGCGGATTTTGATTCGGAGCAGGATATCTATATCTTCGACCGAGCGTTTACATGGACGTACGTGTATACGCACGAATCCATGTGTGGCCCTTATTTTTATAAAATAGAACAAGCATGATTCTGAACAAAAAGGGTAACAACGAATTAAATAAACTTTGCCTTGGGAGTGATATCAATGCAGGAACTTTTTAAGAAGATCATCAAAACAGACGTCAAACCCGTATTTGCCAAACACGGCTATTCGAAGAAAAATCTGAATTTCTACAAAGCGGATGGAAACCTCGCATATAAGTTCAACATTCAAAGAGCAAAGTATAACACCAGTAGACAAGTCCAGTTTTATGTTAATTGTGGTGTTCATTCCACCGAACTTGCGGAGTTGCATTCCGTTGGATTGAATGGAGACATATTGGAGTTCACATCTCATTTTACCTGCCGAATCAGAGAAATAGCCCCTTCCGCTCCGGCCCACTATACCTTAACGCCTGATATCGATCCAGACGCTTTATCGAAAGAACTGGTGTCACATTTGGAAGAGGGTATGTCATTCTTACACTCGCTAACAGGGGCCAGAGATATAGTCCATTATTATATGGATAAGACAGCGCTACATTTAAGCGAAGTAACCTTCCGTTTCCTGCTAAAAGCCGGCGATACGGAAGAAGCCAAGCATTATTTACAGCAACTGCACGCCAAATACGGAGCCGAAAAGCGCTGGACGATATTAGAAAAGAAATATGCAGCCGTTTTTGCCGAGTACGGAATGTAAGCTTTGCTCCAGACAAATAGCCAAAATGAGAGGGGATAACATATGAACGATACTCAATATAATTTAAATTTTGAGAAACTGTGTAATGAATTACAGCTTGGTGAATTGATCAGTTCGCCCAAACCGATTTCAGGTGGACTTCTTCATCGAATGTACGCCATTGAAACGACGCAAGCTAATTATGCAGTTAAGGCATTGAATCCCCAGATCATGATACGACCTGCTGCTGTGCAAAATTATATTAATTCAGAAAAAATAGCAGACGTGGCAGCTGAACATATCCATGCTCAACCTGCAAAAAGGTTAAAGGGTGCTTCTATACATAACATTGATAATCAATTCTATCTAATATTTGATTGGATTGAGGGTCAATGTTTGAAACAAGATGAAGTTACTATCAATAACAGTTCTCTGATGGGAACGATCCTTGCAGATATCCATAAAACGGATTTTAGACAACTAGAATTGGATAGTCCACAGGCGACTAATTCTAAAAAATAGATTGGATGTTTTATCTGAACAAAGGAAAAAATGAGAATTCGGAATGGATTGAGATTTTGGATTCTAATATCAATAAGCTGTATGAGTGGAGCATGAAGGCTAAGAATTCATCTTCAATGCTAGCATTCAATAAAGTGATTAGTCACAGAGATCTGGAGCCTAAGAATGTGATGTGGAGACAGGGCATACCTATTATTATAGATTGGGAATCGGCAGGTTATATTAATCCGATGCATGATCTGGTAGAAACAGCTGTGTATTGGTCAGTAGATAGCGCTGGAAGTATAAACAAGGAGAGGTTCTTGGCTTTCATAGCTGGATATGAGAAGAGAGTGGGTAGTCTAACAGCGAATTGGGAAGTGGTTCTGGATAATGGTTTTGCTGGAAAGTTGGACTGGCTCGAGTATAGTCTTAAACGGTCACTGTGGATTGAATGTACGGACGTAGAGGAACAGTTAGTAGGAACATCACAAGTCATTTGGACTTTAGAGGCTTTAAAACAATACGAAAATATGATTTCAGATATTAAGATCTGGTTGAATACTTAAATTAGGGGAGACACCCAAATGACAAACGATAAAGGAACACTCAGAACATGCGAACAAGGACATTCGTATTATAAAAAAAGTGACTGCCCAACCTGTCCAACGTGCGAAGCTGAACGTAAACCGACAGAGGGATTTCTAGCCTTGTTGTCAGCTCCCGCCAGACGTGCCTTGGAGAATGAAGGGATTACAACACTAATGCAACTTACGGAGTACACGGAGAAAGAAATCCTGATGCTGCATGGAATCGGGCCATCTGCCATGCCTAAACTGCGGAACGCATTGGAAGAAGAGGGATTGTCTTTTAAGAAATAACCCTCTTCAATCCTGTCATTTAATCCAAACCAGAAGCGGATGTAATCTCCTCCATCGTTACCCGATACAACAAGTTACCTTCACTAAGTAGCAGACGATGTTGGCGAAAATCTTGCCGTGCCTGCTTGAAGGGCTGATCATCTTCATTTAGCAAATCAATCTTCTGCCCCTTGCTCAATCTACCGGGTTTCTCCATTTTTTTTAGCACAAACGTCCCATGTTTACCGTACCCCGCATCAAACAAGAAATGATAACCATCCGTACTGAAGCCCGAGGAACCGGAGATGTTTGGATTCATGAATGTAACGTCGGGTTCACTGGTTCCCCCTGAGATACAACCGAGTTCAAAATCGGTATAGAAGTAGAACCAGACCTGCTTCTCATTCACCACATTGAGTGCGTAACAATCTGCAATGTCAGCTGCGCGGTTTTCGTACACTTTATTACCGTGCTCATCCCAGGCCAACAGACCGTTTGATCCAATTGGATCGCTCCATCCGTAGTTACCAAATACCCCTTCATCGAAGTAACTGGTCCAGATCGTTCCCTTCTCTGTGACCTGTACACTTTGGATACCGTCTCCCAACAGAAACTCGCGAAATGTATTTCCGTCCAGATCACACACTTTGGCATTCAGATCAAACTTTTCATTTCCGTAATTCGCACATCGTGCTCCGACGAGCAGCAGATGATCATGTAATGGTTGTACGTAATGATAATTAAACGTCTGCCCCCAGATGACAACTTCCTCGATAGTTTGATCTGTCACAATAAGCACTTTGTACGTATAGCTTTGCTTCAATTTACTTTGGACGAACATACCTCGCTCTCTTTCCGGGATCTGATTCATCAACAACACATAGACAAGGCCATCACCGCCCCACTGGGTGGAAACGATATCGAAGCCCTCGACATAATTTGAAATATCGGCAAAAGGCAGAAGTTTTACTTTAGGATTGGGCATATCCATATCCTCCTTTGTAGTCCAATGCAGAGTCACCACCTGTATCTGTATAGGATTATGACGTACGTGTACTTTGCTGAACATGGCGGAAGTATAGCGAAGGCCTTGTTTGCTTTCACAGTGTATGAGTACGATGTTTTGAAATGGATGTTGCGTCCTTGACACGCGTAGTACAATAAGGAAGTTGTGTAAAATTCTATATAGGAGGAGGGCGGAGAGGTCGCTATAAGAAGAGTGTGAAAATACATACAGCGCACGTGAAGTAACGGAGTGAAGCACCCGTAGATTCAATTGGCAATATTACGAGGAAGACTCATCTCAGAAAAACAAAACTACATAAGGAAGTGTTACAAGGTGGAACCACATATTCATGAGCAAAAACAGACTACCGTCCACTAGGTGTATCGGGATTGGGTGGTTGGCTGATTCTCATCCAGATTGGATTATTTCTTACCATTATCCTGCTCGCAGTACAGTTGATGCAAAACACGCTACCAGCTTTAACACCCGAAATGTGGGACTTATTTGTTCCCAAGGACTCCGAATACTATCACGTTCTGTGGGGGCCATTAATTATTTTTGAAGCTATATATAATGTGGTCTTTTTATTGTTCACGATATATATAGTTGTGACTTTTTATAGAAAAAAGCAATCTTGCCCCGGTTAATGATCATCTATTACAGTGTGAGTTTAGTGCTCTATATGGTTGATTATATACTCGTGCTACAGATTCCTATGATGCGAGAATTGGAAGATGGAAGTGGAATACAGGAGATTGTGAAATCTGTTATTAGTTGTGCCATCTGGATTCCTTATTTTATCAAATCCGAGCGAGTTCATAACACATTTGTAAGATAAATGGTAAGCAGGAAATACCCGATCTTGGATAGAAGCTATCTGAGGTCGGGTTTATTTTATATATACCGGGCTAGTCATACAGTGTAAAGGATATTGTTCATGAAAAGGAGGAGAGATCTTGAAAATTTATCTGGTAAGGCATGGGATGGATGAGGAAGGGTATCGAGGCGGATGGAGCGATCGTGGACTTACGGAACAGGGAATCAATCAATCCAGAAGACTGGGAGAGTATTTACATCATCATGCTGAGGAGTACAACATACATACGATCATTAGCAGTGATCTTCCTCGTGCAGTGCAGACAACACGGGAAATTGAGAAGAAATTACATATGCAGGCTAGCTTAATGAAAGATTGGCGGGAGATGAATAACGGAGATATGGCAGGCATGCTCCATAAGGATGCAGAAGAACATTACCCGGGAGTTTATTTCAACACCCTTGAGATGGATTCACCTTTTCCGGGAGGAGAAAGTCCAAGAGATTTTTATAACCGGATAAGCACATCTTTCGAGAGACTTTTCGAAGGTATAGAGGAACAAACAGTCAAGTCCAATGTTCTGTTAATTACTCACGGTGGAGTGATTAACATCCTGTATTATCTGCTTGGAAATAGGGAGTGGAGTAATAAATCCAGCTTTTATCCCATGGACAACACCAGTGTACATACCGTTGAAAAGGGAAGGCATGGTTGGAAACTTAGCAACGCAAATGTGTTAATTCATCTTGATTAGTTGTTTACTATATAAATTGAACTGAACATTTACACAAAACGGAGAGGACAGAAAGGACCTGAAGAAGCGGAGCGTTCGCCTTTATCCCCGGATTTCCCTTTATAAAAGGAATCAAAAAATCTGGGGATAACAGCGATCGGAAGGTTGTTCTGTCATCGGAGTGTGCAGTGTAAATATTCTTTAGTTCAATTTATATAGATGCTAGATCATGAGCGGATAAGTCACCTTGATTAGAAAATAGAAGACGGAGGCGATGACATGAGTGATCAATCCATTTCACTGTTACAACATTTGAAGTCTTTATCCGGACCATTTCCAACATGGGATATGGGGCAGTTGCCGGAGCGGCCAGGTAAGCTATTTTTGGATTGGTTGAGAGTGGCGGTTGAGAACGAAGTGAAAGAACCTCATGCCATGACGATCTCGACCGTGGATCAAGATGGTTATCCTGATGCGCGGGTGTTGATTTTGAAAAACGTAATTGACGAAACGTTTTATTTTGCCTCCAGTTCGGAGAGCCGAAAAGGTCAGCAGTTGAAGGAGAACCCTCATGTGGCTCTCACCTTCTACTGGCCTTCCCTTGGAAGACAGATTCGGATAAGGGGAATTGCCGAAGATTGTGGAGATGAAGCGGGCGCTGATGATTTCCGCAAACGTTCAGCTGGAGCGAGAGCAGTTGCCATGACAGGACATCAGAGTGAGGTTTTGGATAGCGAGGAAGTACTGGATCGTTCCATCGAAGCTCAGAAGGAAAAGATAAGACGTGACCCCAGTGTTGTTACACCTCATTGGCGTTTATATGCCGTGAATGCACAAGAGGTAGAATTTTGGCAGGGAGATTCGGAGCGCAAGCATGTACGAGTCCAATATGTAAAGCAAGATGGGCAGTGGAAGACACTCAGATTGTGGCCTTAATTTTAGAAAAGATGAGTTAGGCAATAGTGACCGAACTGCTGTGTGTTTCTTTTTCCTAACAATCTGAGGGAGGATAAATCTATGAAAACGATTGAAAGTTTCTTCGAACCATTTCCGGTGTTGGAAACCGAACGGACGTTACTCCGGCCTCTTACCTATGATGATCTGGATGATATGTATAGTTATTGCGTTGTACCTGCTGTATCGGAGTTCACCACTTGGGACGCGCATCAGAGCATAGAAGATACAAAAGCTTTTTTAAATTTTGTCATGAGTCGCTATGAGACGGATCTAATAGGCCCATGGGGGATTGAAGATAAACACACCAAGAGGCTGATCGGTAGTTGTAACTATCTAGGGTGTGATAGCGATAACAGGAGAGTTGAGCTGGGATATGTGTTATCTGATCAATTTTGGAATCAAGGCTACATGACTGAAGTAGTGAAACGAATCATCCAATTTGGATTTGATGAAGTGGGGCTCGAGCGAATTCAGGCCAGATGTTTGGTGAAAAACACAGGTTCCGCCAAGGTTATGGAGAAGTCAGGCATGCAATTTGAGGGTATTTTACGGAAGTACATGCGGGTGAAAAATGAACTTCAGGATTTGAAGATGTATGCTATCGTAAAAGATGATTTCTATACTCGTGTTAAATAAAGAACGTGTTATTGAAAGTCGTATGTCATTTATCATGCTGGAGAGCCATGGATTTTCCTATAATCCTGAATTTATCAGTGGTACACAATAAAAGCAGAAGTAAGAAAGAGTTTGAATTGCTGCATCAAAAGGTCAAGGTATCGTATTTTATATTGGTAATCCAATAAACATATACCAAGCTTTGGCCCATTCCCGATTATTGAGGAAATGTTTTTTTTTGTTTTTCAGCAAGCAACGTACATAATGTCATATCGTGAACTTGGTGCCTTCCGCTATAATCTTCAAGTTATCCAAACATGAATTGAATGAAGGAACCAGGAGGTACAACGAATTGATATCCAAAAACAAATATAAATCACTCGAACTGGAGACCCCGGCTTATATGAGCTAGAAGGGCTTGAAGTGGGAGTGACATCGAACTGCAATTATAAATGTGACTACTGCTGCGCCTACAATCGGGATGATGGAGCGTGCATCGATAGTCAGGAAGTCATCCGAATTATTAGTGAGCTTCCTCGTCTCAAGAGAGTGCGATTGTCAGGGGAGAAGTTACTCTGAAATACCAGGATTGCCTGGAGATTGTGACGTACTGTGCGGCACATGGCATTGATACACAATTGAATAGTAATGCCAGTCTGCTGAACGAAGAACGGATTCTTGTGTTGCGAGATGCAGGCTTGTCCAACATTCATATCTCGTTCAATTATACGGATGCGGAGTCGTATGCTGCGTACTACCGCGTACATCCTCGCATGTATGAGAGACTGGAGCAGAATATCCGTTTGTGTACGGAAGCCGGACTGGAGACGGTGTTGGAAACGTTGCTGTTTAAAGGTAATCAAGCGAACATGCAGGCCATTAGCGATAAGGTGTATGATCTGGGTGTGCGCATCCATGAGATCCAGAACAGCATTAAGATGCCGCATACCGACTGGAGTCAGGTTGTCTCCAAAGAGTCCCTTGTTCGATCTGTGACGGAATTAATTAAACATAAAAAGCCAGATACAACGCTCTATTTCACCTGTATGGATCGGTTCGCTGAACAGTTGAATTTGCGTGAACAACCTGGTATGTATTTCTCTAATTGTGTGGATGGCACGAAACAGCTGCACTTGCACGGCAACGGGGATATTCTCATCTGTGAGCTATGCCATCCTGTCGTGATTGGCAACATCTATAATGGAACGTCGTTGAAGGATATCTACGCTCAGCAGCCCCCGGCGTTAACGGAATTCCTGGAGAAGCGGCCTTGTCCCGCGTACGATGCTCTTTTTGCAGACGCATAACAGGAAGAGTTGTTAAGAAGAGCTGTAAGCTGAACAAAACATGTTACACGATAACAGCGACATTTATTTAGGGTTATATAGATTGAAAATCAAGGTGATCTGATTTCCTTACTAGGAAAACGGATGGCCTTTTTTGATATGGTTTCAGATTCATTTAAGCTACCCGGCCTAATATGGCCTTAAGAACTTAGATGAAGAGGTGAGCTTTACATGATGAAGATCTATGAGAAACCAACCCCGGAAAGACCCAAATAAAAGACCGATCTCCCCAAGAAAGCGCAGATGGCTCATCATCACACTTGTCATCGTGCTCGCGGTAGGTGGAATCCTGTACAGCTTGGCTGACCGTTACCTGATCCGGCATGTGCAGGTGGTTGTAGCGGATGAGAACACGGCAAAGGCAGCAACGGGCAACACCAATGATTCCACCAGCACTTCGACCGCCGCAACTGAGAATGCAACGTCAGATGATTGGAATTATTCGAGTGATGATATGAAGGTCAATATTGAAAAGGTACAGACAGGATCTGGCTCAGATCAGATTACGTATTATGTCGCTGATGTTCAGCTAACAGATGCAAGCAGCCTGCGAACCGCGCTGGCGGACAATAGCTTTGGAACGAACATTACCGAGAATACGTCAGAGATTGCCGCTGCCAATAATGCGATTTTTGCCATTAACGGTGATTATTACGGATTCCGTGATGATGGTGTCATTATTCGAAATGGAACACTGTATCGGGACAGCCCCACGCGGGATGCACTTGCCCTGTTCAATGACGGTATGATGAAAACATATAACGAGAACGAGATTTCTTCCTCGGAACTGCTGGCCGAAGGGGCAACCAATACGTTATCCTTTGGGCCCATTCTGATTCAGGATGGCGAGATTGTCAGTGATTTTAGCAGTGTGAAAATCGATAACAACTTTGGCAACCGCTCCATCCAGGATGCGAATCCAAGAACAGGGATCGGCATGATTGCTCCGAATCATTACGTCTTCGTGGTGGTGGACGGACGGCAGGACGACAGCCGTGGCATGACCTTGGCAGAACTGGCCGATGTCATGAAAGGTCTCGGAGCAACCGAAGCCTACAATCTGGACGGCGGTGGTTCATCCACGATGTATTTTATGGGCAGAGTCGTCAATAATCCGCTGGGGCGTAACCAGGAACGTGGCGTAAGTGACATTCTATATCTGACGGAGGGACAAGGATCATGACGATATTAATTCCATCATATGAACCCGATGTACGTTTACTGAATCTCGTTCTGCAGTTACAGACATTTAAGCTTGGATCCATTGTGATTGTGGATGATGGCAGTGGCCCAGGTTACCGTGGCATTTTTGAAACGGCAGAAGCCTATGGCTGTACGGTCCTGACACATCCCGTCAATCTAGGTAAGGGCAGGGCGTTGAAGACGGGCTTTGAGTATATTAAGGAGTTTGGACCTCAGGGCGGTGTAGTGTGCGCAGATAGTGACGGACAGCATCTGCCACATGATATTAAGCGTATCTTCGAAGTATTGCTCGCACAAACGACACCAGGAATTGTACTCGGCAGCCGTCGCTTCAGTGGTAAAATTCCAGCACGTAGCCGTTTTGGCAACACCGTCACACGGGCGGTCTTTTCCCTCACAACAGGTACCAAAGTATATGACACGCAGACGGGTCTACGCGGTTTTCCTTACTCCATGCTGGACTGGCTGAACCAGATTCCGGGGATCGGTTTGAATACGAGATGAACATGCTGTTAACGGCACACAAGGAAGGCTATGAGATTACGGAGGAGTTTATCGATACGGTGTATCTGGATCACAATGAGTCCTCCCATTTCCGCCCGCTGGCCGATTCGTTCCGAATCTATATGCCAATCCTGATGTTCAGCACATCTTCGGTGCTATCGGCACTAATTGATTTTGGATTACTGTTCGTGATCCAGTATTTCACGCATAATCTGTTTCTGTCGGTTGTTGCAGCGAGACTGTGCAGCTCCATCTTCAACTATACGATTAATCGGAAGTACGTATTCTCTGCTGGACAGGCCTCGAAGGTTCGTCAGTCTTTGCCCAAATATTTCTCACTTGTCCTACTGGTGCTGTTATTAAACTATGGTTTATTGTATTTTTATAATGAAAAACTGATTATCCCGCTGCTCGCAGCCAAGCTGTTGACTGAGGTATCCATCTTCCTGTTCAGCTATTGGGCACAGCGCAGATTTGTCTATTAACACAGAGAGAGTGGGCATACAGCTTGCTCTCTTTTTTAATCAAAACCGTTTCAAAAGAATATCCTGCGCTTCTTGGTTAACAAAAAGGTCGAGAACAGGGGTAAGCATACCCTTGTTCTCAACCGTTTAAACTCACAGGAGGACGAGCGTTACATCAGCTTCTTAATCTCATCCTTCAGGATTTCGGACTGAGTGCCGAAGATGACCTGCACAGCTCCACCACCGAGCCTCATGACACCGGAAGCGCCAAGCTGTTTGAGCGCCCGATCGTTGACGGCTTTGTCGTCCCTGACAACTAGCCGGAGGCGAGTGATGCAGGCGTCAATGCTCTCAATATTATCTGTTCCCCGATCTCGGCGAGCACTTTGCCAGCCTTGGTGTCGGCAGACGGTGCCACGGCGGAAGTATCAGAGGGGGATCGGCATCATAAGCGTCATCCTCGCGCCCCGGCGTTTTCAGGTTGAACTTGACAATCATGAACCGGAACAGGAAATAATAGACGACTGCAAATGCGAGTCCGACCGGGATCATGAGCAGCGGATTGGTCGACAGCTTCATGTTCACGAGGTAATCGATCAGACCTGCAGAGAAGGCGAAGCCTAGCTTAACATTCAGCAGGTACATGATCAAGGCCGCTGCACCGGTAAGAATAGCGTGCACCACATACAGCAGAGGAGCCGCGAACATGAAGGAGAACTCGAGCGGCTCGGTAATACCCGTTAAGAAAGAAGCCACCGCTGCGCCGATAAAGATCGAAGCGACCATTTTGCGCTTTTCAGGCCGGGCTGTATGAATCAAGGCTAGCGCCGCCGCCGGAAGAGCGAACATCATAATCGGGAAGAAGCCAGACATGAACATGCCTGCCGTAGGGTCTCCGTTGAAGAAGCGGGTCAGGTCGCCGTGCACGACTTCCCCGGCTGCATTGGTATAATCTCCGATCTGGAACCAGGCGATGGAGTTGAGGACATGATGCAGACCAAGCGGGATGAGTAGGCGGTTGGCGATCATAAACACCATGGAGCCCACGCCGCCAAAGCCTACAATCCAGGCGCCGAAAGCGCCGATGGCATCCTGAATCGGGCTCCAGACCATGCCGAACAGGATGGCCAACACCAGCATGGAGCCGGCGGTGACCATCGGCACAAAGCGTTTGCCGGAGAAGAAGCCGAGCCAGTCAGGAAGCTTGATATTATGGTATTTTTTATACATATAGGCTGCAAGCAGTCCGGCAAATATCCCGCCCAATACGCCCATATCCAGCTTGACATCGTCAGGAATATAGCCGAATACACCTGGAACAGCTCCCAGAATCCGCGTCAGCACCATATAAGCGATCAGGGCGGAAAGCGCGGCGACCGCATCACCCGCCAGTCCGATTGCCACCCCAATGGCGAAGATGAGCGCAAGGTTGCCGAAGATCGCCCCCGCTCCCTCATTCAGGAATGGAACTACATACTGATTAAGAAATCCCCTATCACGGGACCGAGCGGAATGTCCTTTTCATAATTAAGAAGACCGAGGCCTTGAAGAATACCTGCCGCAGGCAGGGTTGCTACAGGAAGCATCAGGGATTTTCCCAGCTTTTGCAGTGATTTCAGCATATTGTTCTTCCTTTCCTGTTTGATTTAGGTTATTTGGACAAACGGACTTTCATGATAGTTCCCATGCCTGCTTCTACGCTGCCATACTCCGGGTGCGACTCCCATGGCTGTTCAGCCGCAGTCGTAACGATGACAGGGGTGATGACCGGATAACCGGCCGAAGCGATCGCGTTCAGGTCAAATTCAATCAGAGTCTGACCGATAGTGACCTGATCCCCGGTCTGCACTTGGGGTGTGAAGCCCTGTCCTTGCAGGCTGACAGTATTGATACCGATATGCAGCAGCAGCTGCAGCCCGGAAGCATGCTCAATCATTACGGCATGGTGCGATTTGATCAGGTGCACCACAGTGCCGTCTATTGGGGCGACCAGCCTGCCTTCCTGGGGAATCATTGCGACTCCCGGTCCCATAAGTCCTTGCGCGAACGCTTCGTCAGGCACTTCTTCCAAACTGACGCAGGTTCCGGTGAGCGGGGAGGCGACGGATATTGTTTCAGATGTTTTGGCAGATTTGTTGTTTTTCCATTTCCAGATCATTGTGTGTTGTCCTTTCTGTTGTTGGTTTTGGCATGGGTTTGAAAAAGCCGGTATAAATGCATTGCGAGAAAAGCCGTTTCTTCCTCGGGCACTTCTGTACCCAAATCCTCGGCCATTACAGCGCTCAGTTTTCTGGCCAGCTGATATTCGGACGTATATTCATTTTTCACATATTGTGCGAAGGTGGGGGCCGTCATCGGCTGCTGATACAGGCGTTCCATGGAGAAGCGCAGGTGTATCATGAGTCTTGCCTGGCTAAGGCTGCCCTGATCAAAGCGAACGCCACCCTCCTCTTCAATAATCGACAGAAGCTTGCTGATCACATTGGATACCTTAACCAACTGTCCGACAGGGACGTGATTTACGGAGGAGTACACATGGTATGTCAGGAACCCGGCCTCATCCTCCGGTATCTCTACGCCAAAGGCCTCTCCGATCATGGCCGCCGCTTCCGAGGCGATTTCGAATTCTTTCGGAAAACTGAGCTTTGTCTCCGTAAGAAAAGGATTCAGAATCTCCATCCCGTTGCGGATACGATATAAGGTGAACTGAATATGACTAGGAAGAGCAAGGTAGATCTTGTCATTCAGCTTGCCGGGAAACTGATCAGCGATGAGACGGATAATTTGGTCAGAGATGTCGATGACATTGGGATCCAAGTCTTTCATCAGCTCCTGAGCCTGCCCCCATTCCTCCCGGTCTTCCAGCCGGAACCTTTTCTCAATCCGCGGATCATCGGACTGAACGGTGCTTTCCACCTTGAACGCAAATCCCAAACCTTTGCCAATCAGTACGTACTCCTTGGTATTCTGCTGCGACCGGGCCAGAACAATATTGCTGCCGACGACCCGCTCCACCTGCAGAACCATTCCTTTACTCACGGTTCACCGCCTCCTCGTTTCTAAAGTTAACGCTTTCATTCCTCCGGAACGCAAAAAGAGCCAAGAAGCGAGTATAGTCTCATGTTCGCTTCTTGGCTCATGCCCTCTGGGGTGGTAACACGCCAATTCATTTTATGTTTTCATCAGAACGTTCTTCCTACATAATATAAAAGCTGATCTGCCCCCGTCAACCATAATTTTGTCATCCGACTGTTCGTCGTTTAATATAGGGAATGTGTAAACGAAAAGGTACCTGCCGTAGTTGGAGCCAAATCTAACATGAATAGGAGTATGCCTATGTATCTTCGAAGTGTGGAACTCCTGTCGGCCAAGATCGAGAATCGGGACCAATATCCTTTTGACATCCCCGCGATCCGGTCCTTGGAACGATTGGAGCTCACGAATAACGTTACTTTTTTTGTAGGTGAAAATGGTTCAGGAAATCTACGCTGCTGGAAGGCATCGCACATCAATGTGGCTTCAATACCGCAGGGGTGGCAGGAATAATACCTATGAGACACATGCTTCGGAATCCTCGCTCGGGAATTATCTCAGGCTGGCCTGGTTGCCCAAAATAACGAATGGTTTCTTCATGCGCTCTGAATCGTTCTATCAATTCGCATCACATGTCGATGAGATGCCGGCATCGCTTCAATATTATGGCGGGCGTTCATTACATGAACAATCACATGGGGAGTCTTTTCTCAGTCTGTTCGTCAATCGCTTCAGTTCCAAAGGCATCTATCTGCTCGATGAGCCCGAAGCCGCTTTATCTCCAGCAAGGCAGCTCTCTTTATTGCGTATCCTTCATGATCTTTCGGGCACTTCACAATTCATTATTGCGACGCACTCACCTATTCTGCTCGGGTATCCGGGGGCGGAGATTTTAAGTTTTGACGATAACCATATTCAAGAGGTAACCTATGAGGATACCGATCACTACCAGATTACCCGCAGCTTTCTGGAGAACCGTGACCGGATGCTGAATGAATTATTTAAAGATTAAGTTGAGATGTGATACCAAGATTAATACTACATTTTATGAGGAGAGATTGGATGAAAGTAGGATTCATAATCATTGATATGCAAGAGAGTATTGTGCGGAAAAAGATGGACCAGAGATCGATAGACCATGCTTGCGAGTACATTAACCATGTAGCTAACGTGCTGCGTTCGAATGATCATGTGGTCGTTCACGTGCAGGATGTGGAGGGCATGGAGGAGACACCACCGGAAGAATATCGTATTATTCCCGAGGTAGATGTGAATGAGAAGGATATCACAGTTACCAAAGAAGCTTCCAATGCTTTCTGGCAAACTGATCTGGAGCAGGTTTTGAAGAGTCATGGAATTGAATTGGTGATTATCGCAGGTTTTGCCGCAGAGGAATGTGTTCTATTCACCTATAACGGAGCGATGGAGCGAGGTTTCCGGCCGGTGATGTTGCAAAACGGAATTCTCAGCACTCATCATGAAGCGGTGACTTCAACGTACAGAGATCGAAATGTGATCTCATATCCTGTGGTTGATCATCTATATAAGTTCAACTAAAGAGGTTTACACTGAGCACTCCAATGACAGAATAACCTTCCGATCGCTGTTATCCCCAGATATTTTTGATTCCCTTTTTAAAGGGAAATCCGGTGATAGCGTATGCTTCCGATGCAGCTTTCTTTCAGAAAGCTTTCAGGCGAACTTCCCGCTTCTTCAGGTTATTTCTGTCCTCTCCGTTTTTGTGTAAAAAGTTTAGTTGAACCTATATAATTCAAAATTATTAGCTAAGTGCTAATGGATACTTGGTGAAAAATAAAGATAAGACCAGTAATCGGACTCTGTAGAGAGTCTTTTTGTACAAATGTTCATGTCCACTGTGAAAGATAAGGTTACTCTATAATTTAAACCAAACTTTGCCTATATCTGCTGGGATTGAAACGATATATTGAGAATAGGGCACAGCAAGCTCGCTGTGGACATCGGAAAGGTTATGTATGGATCACTAACCAACTCATTAACTAAGGGAGATGTGCAATGAAGATGAATGTACAAATTACGAGTGTTTTGGCAGAACAGAAGGAACTGTTTCTCAATCTGTATAACTTGTATTTATATGACCTGTCCGAATTTTCTGGTGAGGATCTGCTTGAGGAGGGAAATATGATCCAACGAACACCTATCTATATCTGGAACGTGATGAATTACATCCGTTTTTGATTCAGTATGAAGGGAAGGTTATTGGATTCGTACTGGTGTGCTCACCTCCATATGTGCCGGAAGACGTGGATTATTCCGTGCAGGAGCTGTTCCTGGTCAAAAAGTATCGCGGACAGGGACTGGTAGTACAAGCGGTCGACTTGGTTTTTGCTCAATTTGAGGGTACATTCAAAGTAGAACAGCTTGCTAATAATGCAGCCGCAGTTTCATTCTGGAAAAAATATTATGAGCAACATCAGATTGAATATACTGAGTCTGAATATAACATTGAAATTGACAACATCACTGGCACCCACCGGATTTTGTCCCAGACTTTTGTGCGTGAAAGAGAGAAATAATATTTAAATTAGAAGGTGATTAGTTTGTTCATTATCGTAGCAACCAAGGGGGATTTGAAGTGGGTTTCGGGTGTGTTTCAGACAGAAGATGTAGCTAGACAGTACATGGATCTTATACCTGAAGAGCTTAAGGGATACCAGAAATTCATTCAGATAGAGAACCTCACATATCCTTTTTATATTATAGAGCGTCAGGCATCTCCATTTAGGTTTCTCGGTAAAGATGAAGTGAGTTCACTTTTCGATCATACGGATATATCAGAGGACGAAGATGAGGTGCACTTCAATATCTACATGGTGGATTCAGATTATAGACCAAAGAAACCTGGAACAGATTATATGGGAATACTGAGGCATGATCATGTGACCAATGAGTTTATAGAGATGTATCGAGAAGAAGGAACAGCGTTTCTGAGTAGACGAAGGATTTTATGAATGTAAGGAAGTTTTTTCACGGTCCTATTTTGCTTCTCCTAATTTGGGAGTTAGATAGGATCTTTTTCAATTTCCATTTACCAATACATGGGTTATGATGAATTAAGAGGAGTCTATGGGAGTGACGTGTAAGGGGGAAGTACTTAGGTATGCCGAATCATCATTTTGTTATCGAAAACAAACCGCAAGTAGACGGGAATATTCATACCTACTACTCATGGGATTCACAAGGAGAATACATGGAAGTGGATTAACCACAGAGAATCATGCGACCTTGGAAGACGAATTCATTGCGTACATCTATGATTCCCTTTGTTGGTTGGATACATGGAATCCATCTACCTGTATGCGGTGTAGTGGACTGAACAACTATGGAATAACCGTTATTGAAGAACAGGATGTTTTGTTGAAGTTTCATCAAATCATTCGGGCCTGGATCGATCTATTCAGCCATGCGGCGGATCCGATTGTTCTAACAGGGAGTTACTGTTTTGATGGAGAAGAACGGAAGGGCTGTCACGAAAAACTCGTGTACAACAAAGTTGAATTAATCAACGAATTAAACAAGCTTGCAAACATGGCAAAGTATGCTGAGGTAAATGGGAAATGTATTGTGCATTTTGGGATATGAATCAATAGAAAAGTTTCCTGATAAAAATCTTAAGCTGCTGAGAAGCAACCCATTAGAGAGGAGCAAGAGTAATGACTAGTCGTATTGTAGTTACGGGTGGAGCTATTATTCGAGATTATATGGGGAGGGTTCTGCTGCAAAAGAGATCAGATTATGGAGATTGGGGGTTACCCGGTGGAGGTATGGAGCCAGGTGAACGAATCGAAGAAACCATGATTAGAGAAGTGAAAGAGGAAACAGGGCTTGAGGTGAGTTCTTATGAATTGGCCTCCATATACACGGGCGAGAGGATGCACTATACGTATCCGGATGGAAATGAAGTAGTATTTGTAATGTTTTTATTTGACGTTATTGCGGAGTTGGAAGGAAAACTCTGTGATGATCAGGTAACTCTTTTATTTGAAGATGAACAAAAGGAGTCATTACAGCTTGTTTTTAAAAGTCTGGATGAGATTGATATTTCGACAATTAACAATGTGCAGAAGCCTATATTTGTAGACTTGAAGCAAGGAGAGTCTAAATTGCTACGCGAGTGACAGCGTTAATAGAATAGCTCAAAATGAATAGAGGTTAGATTGATGAAAAACATGGAATTAATTCAACCTTTTATTCCAGCATTTTCTGTTCAAAATTTGGAGTGGGTTGCTGGGTTGAATCTGTATATAAAACAAGACAAATATTATGAAAATATTTTGATAGCAGATATTACATTTTTAATGAAATTCTCAAATGTTACATATGAATTACTTTTTAGATTTACTAATATTGAAAGTTTTCGTTATGATCCTGATGGTGTTTTAGTTAAGATAATTGGGTTTAATATTAAAGATTTAAAAGATCACGGATATCATCCGATGAAATATTTCGTTGAGGACTACGAGGACGGAATATTAGGATTCTATTGTGAGGATATTGAATTGATACATGTACAAGAGAGTGAGCACTAGCTTTGTAGTTCATAGAACATCATTTTTAATAAAGAAGGGAGTTTTTTTATTGCCTTGGCCTATGGTTCATTTTGCAATTGCTTCGGAAGTGATATCAGATCCATCCCCTGAATTATTATTGGGGAGCCTCGCTCCAGATTCCATCCATGTAAGAACCAATCTTCGTACCGAAAAGGCAAAAACCCACCTCATGCCAGAGGCAGGGAGATTTGCAACAGACGAAGAACTTGAAGCCTTTTTTGAGTTAAACAAACAGTTAGCTTATAGTGATCCCAAATTCATGCAATATCTGTGCGGTTATATCGCCCATATCTATACGGACCGCGTGTGGACATTCGATATTTATCCTGCATATGAAGTTCATCCCAATGGAAGAAGTGTGTATACACAGGATGTCACGAAGCTGGAGTTTATGATTCTACAGAATTGGAACGGGGCCAACGATTGGTTAAGTGAGCTGAAAGTGGGGAGAGCATTTAATTTAGGGGGATTGCTGGAATCTGAGGTGTATCAGTATAGGGGAGAGAAACTGGCGTTTTTAACTAACCCTGACAACGAACCTTTGGTTGATTTAAATATTTTATCCATTGAAGCTATGGAAGAGTTTATACATACAAACGGATTGGCTCTAAAACAATTGTATACGAAATGGGATGTTTATAAAGATTTACGTGAAGGGAGATCCTATCATGCAAAAAACAATAATAGAACTATCTGATCTAATGAAGAAGTATCCCAAGAGTGCAGCATTTTTATTATCTATCGTTGTGCTAAATTTGGTATATACCTTTGGTAGGGATATCGGGGTGTGGCTTTACCACCTGACTCATTAGAAGATGATTGTAATGAAAGGAGAGGGTCTGGAAATGGAAAACTCAATTCGGTTGGCTCTTTATCACGAGCGATATGACCAAAATTTGGATGATTTTGCTCTAAGTGGAGGTCAGCTTCAGTTTACTGCAATGCCTGCGGATGTGATTGATGAAGCGATTCAAAATCCGGACAAAGACCCGATGGTTATCCTTCATGAAGAGAAACCTGTTGGATTCTTTATACTACATAAAAATTCTGAATACGTTGAAAATAAAGATACATCTCATACCATACTGATACGCGCTCTATCCATTTCAATGGAACACCAAGGAAACGGGTATGCAAAGGCAGCAATGAAGGCATTGCCTGAATTCGTTCTCCATCGCTATCGGGATATTGATGAGATAATTTTGGCTGTAAATGAAAGAAATATTGCGGCACAGCAGTTATATCTGAAATTGGGTTTTCTCGACAGAGGTGTTCGAAAGATGGGCATCCATGGTCAGCAACTAATCTTGCATAATAGAATCACATAAAGGAGGAGAGACGTGCCGAACATACATAAGGGAAGATACTCAGCTCAGATTGAGGGAGAATTTGTTGTTTTTATTATCGGAATGAGGATCAATCGTCTGTGGGCTATACACAAATGGTTGCCTGTCTTAAAGTCCATGGGCCCGATGATTAAAGAACTCTATATGAATCCGGAGACCGGATTCCTGAGTACAGAATATTTTATAAGCTGGCGTGGGGTGACGCTACTCCAATACTGGCGTTCTTACGATGAATTGGAGAAATACGCACGGGGCGGACTACACTTGGAAGCTTGGAAAAAATTCAACAGATCCATTGGTACTGACGGAACAGTAGGAATTTATCATGAAACATACAAGGCTCAATCGGGTTCCTTCGAGACCATATACGCCAACATGCCCACATTCGGATTAGCTAAAGCGTCTGAACATGTGCCTTCGACAGGGAAGATGGAGACAGCCAGACGCAGAATGGGCGGAGAGAATGACCCGGCAGTGAAAGCACCAGAGAATCCTTAAAGTGGTGAATAGAGAGGAGCATGTTATGAAGGCTAAACTTCGACCAGAAGATGTACATTCAAAGCAGCTTAGCTGGTTGTGTATTAAACCGATGCTTGTTTCTGTACGGGGCAGAGATATGGCAGCCAAAACAGAGATATACCGAAAGTTACACGAAGGGCAACAAGCTTTATTTCTGTTCTATTCCTATCATAATCATACGAAGAGTCTGGCAGAATTTTATTGGTTTTCGGCATATAACATCATTGAGATCAAGAGTTGGCATGGGATTAAAAGGGATGCACTTTTTTTGTATAGATGAGATGGTAACTGTACTGGACCAGATTGAATGTCTCATTACGGACAAAAACAGAGTGGGTGAAGAGTGGCGTGAGGTGTTGGCAACGGATCTGGAGAAGGACCCAATCTTGCTCCAGAGAACAGAGGCATTATATGCTGCATATCAGACTGTGGCACAAGCAGCTATTGCACACATGAATGAGATAATCCTGCAAAATCAGGAGATGTATCTGGAGATTGAGTAAGGTTATATGAATGCATAGGGGCTACTCATGAGTGAGTAGTCTTTTTATCATGTATGAGAACATTGGCTGCACATCATCGCTTTTTATTTTTATGCTAGAATGGATAGCAGGAAAAAAGCGGAAGAGTTAAATAACATTCTCAAGTAGGTAAGGAGAACAAGTATGAACGAGGAAGAACTGCTGGAGTTATACGGATTGGAGCCTGATGACATCCATCGAGAGCCGATCCGAGAACTATTGAAGCAAGAGATTGAGAACCGAAAGTCAGAAGATAACGAAGTTCTGAAACTATTGTGCATCATGTTATTCTGTATTGGAAATGTAGAGGACACCCAGCTAATATGGCGGGCCAAACGAAAGAATCAGGATACGGGCAGTTATATTGATGTGCAGTTATTATGTGGTGCGGGATATGAGCGGACCTTATTTTATCTAGAAAATATGGACGGGGGCAGGCACATGAGGAGTTGCTTTACCTTAAACAGTGCGAGCCGTATGATTTTGTTGATTTTTCCAAAGTGGAATGGGTCTCAGACTATGAACAATATTACGGTGTTTGATATATGTGCACACTGGAAGGAGAGTTACTATGCCAAGTTTGCATGACAACATCATATTAAGCTACGAAGTTGATTTAGAGAACGAAAGGATAAGGATGTGTACTCGTTCGAGTCATGATGTGCCGAAAAATATGGATGTCTTATTCTCTGGTGTTATGGCCCATGCGTTTGATACACCGCTGCATGGCAGCATTATTTTGGATCTGGATGAGTGGGATATAGAGCATTTTATCCCTTATAATCGAGAGTTGTTAGAATCGGGGATGGGTCAGGGTTGGCCTGTCAGTTATGATTCCTATGACGAATTACAAATCCGGCTGATCGAGGAGAAATACAAGTATATGGTGATCTCATCCTCGTATGGATTGAGTGGTTGGGTTTTGGCGAAGAACGTAGAGATTTCTGTTCAAGAAACGGGGTGAACGGGTTGAGGCGTGAGTACACACAGCATGGTAGCAAGAGGGGAGCAGGACTAAGAACGGGCATTGTTGTGCTTGTTGTTCTGTTCGTTATTCTAGTAATGGCCAATCCAAACGAAGAAGAATTTGTTGCATGGCTCGCAAGTGAACATGATATCCATTCTTCGTATGATATGAATGAAGGCAGGACGTTTACGCAGACGATCAACGGTGAGGAAAAGACGCTTCATTATACAGGTGGACATATACAGCATATGGGGATTTCAACATATAGTTACCTTTTTTCGGATAATGAAGAAAAAGAGATCCAGATTAAAGCGGTCGGCATAATGAATATGCTATTTAATAGATAGGTAGAATGATTGTGGACAGTTAAAAAATTTGGGAGGAATTTCTGCTGATATCCGCGCTCTTTGCATGATGTAACTCGTGCAGAAGCGTGTTTTTTGCGTGAAAAGTGCTAGAAATAGAGATGGTTTACTTCGTTTATTCGCAAATTCCACATTATGGGTTATGATGTACCTTGAGAGAAAATTTTACAACATAGGAAGTCTTCGTTCTAAATAAAAGGCATTTAAGGTCTTTACCAGGGGAGTGTTATCCATGATTAAATGGAGGGCTGATGATGAAAAAGTTAACTGTAGTTTCATTATTATTTCTACTTCTAATGGCCTGTCAGAACCAGGAAAACACTGAAGATGCACAACAATCAATAGATTCCTCGGCTCAAAGTGTCACAGAAAAAGAGGCACAACAGGATGAAGAAATATCGACATCCCAACAGAAGGAAGACATCCCACCAGAGTATCTAGATGAAACAAACTATACAGGGGACAAATTGGAAATCGTCAAACTTATGAATGCCCGTATGCGTTATTTATACGAAGAGGATGAAAAGCGATATATGAATCTTTTTGATCCGAAATCTCCTATATCAGGTATGGGAAGATACAAAGTTCTCAAGGTTACTTCGATGAGCGATATAACTATACAGGAGCAAAGGAAGCTCTATCAGGCAGCGGTGACGGTTAATGAGTTAAAAGAGAACAACGAAGAGTATAACAATACGATGGTGTTTTGGAAAAAGAAAGAAGATGGCGATTCTGCGCAATGGGTTATTGCAGATATTGATTGATAACATAGTGGCTGATAGATGGAAGATCCATATCATCACACAACATAAAGGATGATGTAATGATGACAAGGCAATTAATACTGATTGAAGGGTTACCGGGTTCAGGCAAGTCAACGATTGCCGAGATGGTTTCCGAAATTTTGATAGAACAAGGCAAGAAGGTACAACTATTTCAGGAAGGAAACCTGGATCACCCTGCTGATTACGAGGGCGTATCTTTTTATTATGCAGGAGACTTCGAGACTTTATTGAAAACGCATGAAAAATACAGAGAGGTTCTGGAAAGTAATGCGATTGCCCATGATCAAGGTTTCTTGATTCCTTATCGTAAGATGAAAGAACAATGGGGAATAGAGCTTCCCGATCACATTGTACAGGATATTTTCAGCCGAGATATTTACGAAATTCCTTTTGAGCAAAATGTTAAGCTGATCACCGAGAAGTGGCAAGATTTCGCCCGAAATGTGTTAAGCACGAATGATGACTGCATCACGATATTTGAATGTTGTTTTATCCAGAATCCACTAACCATGGGTCTTGTAAAATGCAATCAATCCAAAGAGCAGAACGTGCAGTATGTATTGGAACTGGGGCGTATCATTCATGCTCTGAATCCGCTTCTCATCTATATCGACCAGAAAGATATATCCTATACCTTTGATAAGGCAGTTAGTGAAAGATCAAAAGAATGGTCAGAGGGATTCATTAATTATTATACGAACCAGGGTTTGGGGCAGGCACAGGGTTATCAGGGTGTTAAGGGTACGGTACAGGTTTTGCTGGAAAGAAAGAAGCTGGAGTCCGAAATCTATGGGTTACTTCAGATGGATAAGGTCTGGCTGGATAATTCGGATTATGACCGCGAGGCTTGTAGGCACAAACTAGAAAAGATTCTGTAATAACCTTAATGAAATACGAATACATACCGGAGGTTAGTTTTATGACATTTTATGGAGTAGCCTTAATTGCAACAACCGCAATCTTACTTATTATAGGTGTTCGAAGCAAACGGAAAGTAATTCTTAGATGGGGCATAGCCAGTTTAATTTTATTGCTCGTACTCATCATTCCCTCATTCATCATGGGATTCATGGACGGATTTGCTGATGGATGGTCAGCGAGATGACCACTGCAGATAACAATAATATATCGTATGAACAAAATCACAACAAATTCAACTTCCGTGTGGCAGGTATTGTGATGGATGCGGGAAGAGTTCTTTTGCATACGACTGAACAGGATGATTTCTGGAATCTGCCCGGAGGTCGGGTAGAATTGAACGAGACAACAGAAGCGGCTATTGTGCGAGAGATGATGGAGGAACTGGGTGTTCATGTAGAAGCGGGCAGGCTCGCATATGTTAGTGAAGATTTCTTTGAATATGATGGCCTGAAGTATCATGAAGTTGGTTTTTATTATGTCATCACATTGCCGGAAGCCCATAAGCTTTATAGTGAAATAGAATTCAAAGGTCTAGAGGATAACGGTAAATTAATCTTCCGATGGTTTTCCTTGGACGAACTGGAGCAGATGGAAGTTTATCCTGTGTTTTTGAAAAAGGAACTGACTAATCTCCTTGATGCAAAAGGCATCAAACACTTCATTCAGAAATAGAGGGACAGGTGCCTATGGACATTACATTTATTCGTCATGGTCATGGCGAACACTTGAAAGACTACCCAAACCAATTAAATTGTCTGCATCCTGGCCTCACTGAATTGGGAAAAAGTCAGGTCATAGCGTTGCGAGAACAAGTGGTTTTTGCACCTGAAGACGTCATTTTGGTCAGTCCAACGAAACGTACTATTGAAACAGCACAACTTCTCATCCCTAACAAAAATCTTGTGTTCTTAAGCCCGCTGGTTGGCCCAAGAATGTTTCCTCAGAGTCCAGTTGTACCTTTCGTCTGCGATCAGACCTACTCCAAGGAAGAACTCAGCCATCAGTATACTGACTTAAGAATGGTTGAGTTGGGATTGGATTGTTGGGAAGAGAGTATTAATCAGATGGATGCACGTCGATTCAAAATATTAGCTGAGCAGCTTCTTGAATGGTGCAGGCAACAGAGCGGCAATACGTTTATCATTTCCCATGATGGTACGATATCGAACTACAGGATGGTACTCGGAGAAGAAGGGGTAACCAAAAGTGATTTTCTTGGTGAAGCAGGGCAGTACACGATCAAGAACTTTTAACTTTTAAAGGAGATCCCGACAATCTCTTTTACTACACATTAGACAAGGATCTGCTTTATAAGCGACTATAACTGCACTTAGGGGGATTTTCAATGAAGTTATCGGATTATGAGTATCTAACTTTGGCTCTGGAAGAAGCAGAACAATCATTTACTGAAGGAACGTATCCGATTGGTGCGATAATCGTGGATGTGGATGGGATTGTCGTGAGTAAAGGCCGGAACCGAGTCTTCTCGGATTGCGACCCCACCGCACATGCTGAGGTGGATGCCATTCGTCGGGCAGGAAAACATTTGCTGGATGTAGAGAAGAAGAAATTCTCGAAGAAGAAAGACTTGACGCTTTATACTACCTGTGAGCCTTGTCCCATGTGTTCGTGCACCATATTAATGTCGGGGATTAAGAAGATTGTATGGGCAGCAGATGATGAAGAATATGGCGGGCTTCGACGTTTCAAGGAAGGGCCTCATTTTATCCATATGTTTGACACGTTATCCTGTGTTGCAGCACCATACCTTGATCTGGAAAATAAACAGAGAGCATTGCTCGCCAAATGGAATATTGGTAGAGGATTGCTTAATACAGAATGGGAGATTCCCAAACAATGATCCTAATCCAAAGGGGATGAATCCACATGGAATTCGTGGGAGAGAAGGTCAAAATAACAACAGTCACAGAGCAGGACCTCGACTTCATAGGTCAACTTGAATGTGATACAAACATATGGAGCTTTGAGGAAACTGTTGAAACGGATGAGGAAAAGGTCCGTGAGAAATATCGCAGTCATTTTGCTGTCGCAGATGAGAAACCGTATGCCTATGATTTCGTTATACGCCGCATGGATGATCCGGAAGATACACCCATTGGTATCGTTCAGATGTGGAGTTATGTAGATTACCGAAAAAGCTGGGAACTTGGATACGCTGTACTTTCGGATTATGCAGGTAGAGGATACGGGAGTGAAGCTACCCGACTTTTGTTACAATTTGCATTTCAAGAGTTACAAGCTCATAAGGTCGTCGGCATGTGCAATTCACAAAACGTTCGCTCAGCAGCACTGATGCAGCATGTGGGAATGACACGCGAGGCCATCTTCCAGGAAGAACTATGGTGGAACAATCAGTGGACAGACCAGTACTTTTTCTCGATTTTGGATAGAGAGTTTAAGCCAGTCTAATAGGTACGGGAGGAAATCAGATGACTACGTTGGTTCTGCTAAGTGATTTGGTATTCGAATCTAACGATAAATTGGATCAGAAAATATTACGCTTATTCAACAGTGAACAGCCTTCCATCGGATATATTCCTTCGTGTTCCGATCCGGAGCGGAAATATTTTGAACACACCAGACGTTATTATAATCAAGTAGGAATCGATAACATTCAATATTATGATCTTGATCTGGAGTATGAGGAGAGCACATTTGGCTCTATTTTTGAATGTGATGCGATTCATCTATCCGGAGGAAATACGTTTTATTTTCTAAGTTTATTACAGAAGAGAAATGTGCTTGGTTTGCTGCGTTCCTATGTGAAGAGTGGTGGCATTCTGATTGGGGTCAGCGCAGGCAGTATTCTGACTACACCTACGATAGAGATAGCTGGGTATGGGGAAGATGCAGATGAAAACAATGTAGATCTGAAAGATATGAAAGCACTGGGGCTCGTTGATTTTGAGTTTGCACCGCACTGGGATGGTTCGGAAGACGCCCTGAATTCATTAAGAGAGTATACCCGTGTTAATCGTACGGCGGTTTATGTGTGCCAAGATGGTGGCGGGCTTGTAATTGATGGTGAAAGCGTAGAGTTATATGGAAATGTGAGTCTCGTAGATTACAGAGAGAGTGGGTCTGTTGATGAGTAATATTACGGTCTATCATTATGACGCTTTCTCCACAGTTCCCGGCCAAGGGAACCCTGCAGGAGTGGTTTTTGATGCTGATCATTTGAGTGAGATCGCGATGCAGCAGATCGCTTATCAAGTTGGTTTTAATGAGACGGTATTTGTGTTGAACTCTGAAGTAGCTGATGTCAGATTACGTTATTTTACCCCGGGCCATGAGATTAATCTGTGTGGTCATGCCACAATGGCATCACTCTATGGTTTGAAGACGCGTGGTATGTTGAGTGACAGTGAGTTAATCACGATTGAAACCAATGTAGGTACATTACCCATACGATTTGAGCGCATTGCCAACACCATTTACATGGAAATGAAACAGGATCAGCCGCAGTTTATACCGTTCCAGGGGGATATCGAGAAGCTGGTAAGCGCCATAAACCTAACTCTGGATGATGTTGACCTTTCTACTCCAATCGTTTATGGAAGTACAGGAACCTGGACGTTATTAATCCCGATTCGTGAACTGAACTCTTTTATGAAAATGAAACCGGATTCTTCCCTGTTCCCTGGTATTTTACTTGAAAATCCGAAAGCTTCCCTACATCCCTTTTGTTTCGAAACCCGTGATTCCGATGCGATGATGCATGCCAGACATTTCTCTTCACCTTACTCAGGTACGACGGAAGATCCAGTGACTGGAACAGCCTCCGGTGTGATGGGTGCTTATTATTTAACCTATTTGAAACCGGAGATTGATGAGGTGAAGTTTTTGGTAGAGCAAGGACATGAGATTGGAAGAGATGGAAAGGTTCAAGTGAGTGTGATTCGGGATGGTGAGGATATGGATGTCAGAATGAAGGGGACAGCTGTTTTTGTGCGTGAACTGAATGTTGAATTGGACACCTGATCCTATACATAAAGGAGTTGCTCTTGTTGAATGAAAAAACTGTTTTAGATAGCGTTACTCATGTTTTGAAAGAAGAATTAACGGATGCCTTGGTGGGGATATATCTACACGGTTCTATGGCCATGGGATGCTTTCATCCAAATCAGAGTGATATCGATATTTTGGTCGTTAGCCGGGAAAAGCGATCTGCCGACACCTATCGAAGGATTGCACAAAAGCTAATGCATATTGAAGATGAGATGCACATTACGAAAGGTTTTGAACTCAGTGTTGTACTGGAAACTGCGATTGTTGCCATGGCATACCCTACTCCTTTCGAATTTCATTACTCTGCTTATCACCGGGAGAAATATCGAACGGATGAGCAATATCTCTGTGGCGGATATGAAGATCCGGATCTGGTAGCACATATGGCGGTCATCTATGATCGAGGTATTGTGCTGGAAGGTAAACCTATTAAGGATCTGTTCCAACCGGAAAATCGTGAACATATGATTGCCTCAATCACATCGGACGCGAGTTCAGCAATTGAAGAAATTGTGGAAAACCCGGTCTACTATGTATTGAGTCTGTCTCGGGTTCTTTTGTATGTGAAAGATTCAGTCATTCACTCCAAGCGAGAAGCAGGAGAATGGGCACTTACAAACCTTCCCTCTAAATACAAGGAGGTCATCTCACAATGCCTTGCAAAGTACAATGGTGATCTGGAGAATGTGAATTTGAGTGAAGCCTTACTTCGGGAGTATGCTGAATATATGTTGAATCAGATCCAATTGAAGGGAGATTAACATGTTGCAAATTTTTGATATTCGGCAGAAGCCGGACGTGCTGCAAGAGGCAGTACAGTATTTCTGGAAACAATGGGGCTCGGAATCAAGCTTCCACATAACTGGGCCTATATCGGCAAAGGATATCTGCTTGATGATGAAGAGACGAGAATCTATGAATATACGATTTAATAGAGGTTACACACGCTTTAGGGCTTTGTTTTGAATTCGGGAGGAATGAACCTATGATTACCGAGATTAATAAATATGAATTCCATAAAGTAAAACATCTCACGGACTCATGTCAAAATATTGAAGTCAAAGCGGTGGCGTATGGCTTGAACCCGGGACGGATCTATGTAGATGATGCAGAGAATATCACAGCAGCTCTAATTTGGATACATGGACAATCTGGTTTTCAGTTGATCGGAGATTCTCGAAGTGAACCCTTTCTGAATGAATTGAAAGAGTACATGCGGGAACGTATTGAACCTGAATTATTAAACTTACATATTCATGCTGTTGAAATTGGTGTGATGGACGAAGCCTGGGAAGATGTTCTTCGGCACATCTCCGGGAAAAGAGATATCCCCAGTGATATTCAGCATGTATTCAAGTTGAATCCAAATCTGATAAGTCAGCAAGCACCTCTCGACATATGTGATTCACAGGACGAGAAAGTCAGAATTCTCAGGATAGATGAAGTACTATTAGGAGAGAAAAGATATAACAATTCTCCTTTTCTGATGGATAAAATCTCTCACTTCTGGACGACAATAGATGATTTTTTGCAACATGGCTTTGGCTATATTGCAGTGCATAATGATGATATCGCGAGTGTTTGCCTTTCTGCATTTATCGCAGATCAGACACATGCGGTTGATATTGAAACGGTTGAAGTCTACAGAAGAAGAAATTATGGTGCGATGGTGGCAAAAGCTTTTGTAGAAGAATGCGGTCGTGTAGGCATACATCCGTATTGGGATTGTTCACCGGATAATGCTGGCTCAATTCGTCTGGCACAGGGTGTGGGCATGTCACTGGATTTTAACTATAGAGTTTACTGGTATGATCTATCCACGTAGACGGGTATCGGATATGAAGGAGGATGTGCTGTGAGCGAATCATTACAGGATCAGATTCAATTTCTCATTGAAATTGATAAACTCAAAACGATTGAACGAAAGACGAGAATTATACATGGTGAGAGACTTGAAAATGATGCAGAGCATTCTTGGCATCTGGCGATGATGGCTTTGGTTTTACAGAGTCATGCCAACAAGGATGTGGATATTCTTAAAGTCATTAAGATGCTTCTCGTTCATGATCTGGTTGAGATCGATGCGGGAGATACTTTTGCCTATGATACGGTGGGGAATACGGATAAATATGATCGTGAACTCCAGGCGGCTCATCGGCTGTTTGGTATGTTGCCCAAGGAACAGACTGAAGAATTACTCCAGTTATGGTTAGAGTTTGAAGCCAAGCAGACGCCTGAAGCACAATTTGCCTCATCTCTCGATCGGCTGCAGCCTCTTATCCACAATCATCAGAATGAGGGAGATACGTGGCAGAAATATTACATTACAAGTGAACAGGTGTTAAACAGAAACCTTG
Organism: Paenibacillus sp. OVF10; assembly: GCA_022836915.1. GTDB lineage: Bacteria > Bacillota > Bacilli > Paenibacillales > Paenibacillaceae > Paenibacillus. Next base: position 2,466,788 of record CP094668.1, read on the forward strand.
AGATTGTAAACGGTTCCGAAACATTGTGGGAGTATGCGCAGCAGCTTATTCAGAAATCCGTGGATCAGGGAATCTTGACCAAATCATAAGGATGCGTTTTCACGTATGCACTTTGAAGATGGGGAGAAGCATGGATGGGATATATCATGGAGCTAAGAAAACTGGTGGGTTCGCGTCCTCTAATTATGGCGGGCTCATGTGTACTCGTGTTCAATGAGGAAGGTCACCTGCTGCTACAAAAACGTACAGATAGCTTGGATTGGGGGACACTTGGGGGATCCATGGAACCCGGGGAGTCTTTGGAGGAAACAGCTGCGCGGGAATTGTATGAAGAGGCCGGACTGAGAGCGGAATCGTTCAAACTCATTAGCATTTTTTCAGGTGAGGACATGTACTATCAGTATCCACATGGTGATGAAGTTTACAACGTCATGGCTGTTTATGAAGCTGCAGGCATCAAGGGCAGCCCAACCATTATGGATGATGAAGGTCTGGAACTCCGATATTTTGATCTGAATCAGCCGATCCCTGAGATCAATCCGTTTACGGAATATATGTTGAAGAAGGCAGGATATATTAGAACTTAATAGTAAGAGGGGGATATTATGACACAGGACTTCTATTGTGATGAGGTGCTGAGTGGTAAAACGCAAGTCAAAGTTGTCATGGAAACAAATAACGTTATGGCTTATCATCACACTCGGCCATACTACAAGCATCACATTGTTGTAATTCCCAAGATTCATATTCAATCCTTCATTTCAGAAGAGGAAGAGAATAATGATGAGCTGCTCTTAGAAATGATGCAGGTCATTAAAAAAGTAGCTGCTGACTTGTTAGCTCAGACAGGCTCATCGAAGATTGTAACTAACTTGGGCAGTTATCAAGACTCGAAGCATCAGCATTGGCATATAGTCAGTGGTGAACGAACTTAGGAAACTGTATACCGGATTATAAATCTTCCACCGTTCACTTACGGATGTGGAAGTTTTTTCGTTTTGAATCAATAAGTACACCGAATGACTTTTACATCCACCATAAAAGTTAACTGAGGAAAAATATGCTAGAATAGGGAGTGGTAGTTTAATAGCTTCATAGGAGGAATAACAATTATGATTACGATATTTCTAATGTTGATTAATGTGCTGTTATACGGACTGGGTGTGTATGCACTGATCCTGTTTATTAAGCTTGCCCGGCGTGGTATTCAGGCACTGGATATCTACCTGTATGAGAAACGCGGAGAGCGGTTCTAACATTCACCACCTCACACTCGAACAGAATTATCATTTTTCTCTCAGTGTTTTATCTTTCCTATTCTAGTATGATTAACGCATCAATCCAGTAAAGAGAGGGTTAATGACATGGATGCTTTTTTAGAGCAAATTAACGAGTTAAACGAGCTTCAGAAGGACTTGGTTAGCCTACATCCTTTGTTTGCAGAACATTATCCAGTGGTTGTAGCCTATGAAGCTTTATTATATATCTATGATTATTCGTCCAAAACGCAGCAATATGAGTGGGTGAAGACGGTTCCGGACGATTTATATATTCCAGATGAATGCCTTGCCGCTATGCCGGTGCACCATATGGACGGACGAATGTGTGCGATTGTAACGGATACAGCGTTCAAAGATCTGGAGCAGAAAGTTTATCTGTTCCACGAATATGTTCATTGTTATGTATATGAGAAATATGATGAGCGGATCGTGAACCGTCTTCAGATTAAACATAAAATGGACCAACTGAAGCGTGTGACATGGGAACTGGATTATGAGTTTCCGTATGAAGATGAAGTTGTTGTGGAACGGATTAACTCATTGTTATCTGCTTTGAAGAGTAAAGACCTGACACAAGTACACACAGCTAGAAAAGCGTTGTTCACTTCATTAAATGAAGAACAAGCCGAGTACTGGAGCTGGTTAGAATGGAACGAGGGTTACGCGCGTTATATTGAGAATCTGATTCGAGCGAAATTTGGGCAGGAAAGTAATCATTTTGGAGATACAGCTCCGTTTAATCGTCTAGTATTCTATGAGTGTGGGTCGGAATATATTAGTCTGCTTGTGAAGGAGCACCCGGAGTACCATACGGATCTGGAGCAGTTGTTTGATCAAATGCAAGTGGAGAGAATTCAGGGTTAATCACGCATCTACGGTGAAAAAAGGTGGAACATCGAAGTCTCACTATTCCAGTGATCTGTACGTTGCACCAGTAGGTTATATCGTTTCTTTTCCTAAGTATAGTAGAATACTTCCCGGATAAAAGGAGATCAACTCTATGCCGTTACCTATGGTTCATCTCAATATTGCTAATCTGATTGCAGACTCGCTGCAAATGCAGGCTGATCGAGGTTCATTCTATCTGGGGAATATCGCCCCGGATTCCATACATATGCGCGAAGGTACAACTAGAGATGATAAGGAATACACCCATTTTAACCCGAAAGATCATGGAGATTACGTTGGTGAACTGAAGGATATCTACTCAAGCTATATGCAACAACTTACCGATGAAGGATGGAAGTGGTTTGTGCGAGGATACTTTATGCATGTGCTGACAGACTATTACTGGTTTCGTAGTGTGCATCCTGAATTCGTCGAACGGGTCAACAAGGTAGATCAATATACAGGCAGTAGCAGATCGAAGGATGAACTAGCGCGTTTATATTACCAGGAGACGGACCAGATCGATTTTAATCTCTATCAAGGTTCAAGTTGGAGCGAAGAGGTATGGCAGGTGCTCAACAGTTCACCGGGTTATGACATGACGGATCGTTTAACTGCGGATGAGATTGTACGCTGGCGGGACCACACGTTTTCTTTTCTTAATGGGGAAGAACCGGGAATTACTCCTGAGTTCATCACGGGTGAGAGAGTTCAGGTATTTGTGGAAGAGACCGTAGAGCGACTGATCGCTATGTTGTCTTCATGGGACCCGGAGTTACGTAACTTGATATGAATATAGATAGTTAGTGAAATTGAGTCATTTCATTATATACTGTATTTAGTACTTCTCTACTCATTACTAGTTTATTTAATACTAAGTCAGGGAGGCACGCAGTATGGTGAGATATGTAGGAGTGTTGCTCGTTTTTGTCATTGCCACGTTCATTGCAGGGTGCAGTAAACCAAATGAATCGAACGCGGAAGAGGGACTTCCTCTGTTGATCACCTTAACCTGTAATCCAGACCTCACTTTGGAACCATGCCAAGATGTTGAGTTTGATCGATCTGATGAGATACGGATCATGATGGAGGCCATACATAAGGCTGAGCGTTTGCCCGGCATTCTCGATTATGGTACACAGTACGACATGAGCATAACAAATGCGGACAGCTCGATAACACGGTATGATTTTTCATTAGGAATGGATCCCAAGATGCAAGGCCTGTTAGTCAACCATGAAGACACGAACACTGGATATAGCATATCCCTTGAGGATTCGAATCAACTAAGAAGACTGATCCAGCGACGTACTGATTAAGAAGGTATATGGAACGGAGAAGAACCTGTGGATGACAAAATTACCATTGAACCTTTAACGCAATCAGATGCAGATGGAGCGTATCAGGTGTTCGAGACAACCATTCCCGCAGCATTTGATCAGGAGGGAATAGGCTCGCTTCTGGATGATATTCAGGGTGAAATAACACACAAAAAAGCGATGATTCACGAGGCATTGCAAGCAACGGACAACATAGAAGCAAATGTATTTTTCCTCGTCGCCAAAATGGGAGATGTTATTGTAGGCACTATCTCGTATGGACCGTGTGGTAAGGAGATTCGAGAATGTACAGAGGGCCGGCTGAATGATATCGGAGAACTGGGTAGCCTGTATGTGTTGCCCGAGGTTCAAGGTCAGGGGATTGGCTCGGCGCTCATTCTTGCACTGGTTACCGAACTGCAGCGGCTGGGAATTCAGCAATTCTGCCTGGATAGTGGTTACCAGATCGCACAGAAGAAGTGGCAACGCAAATTCGGTGAACCCTATGTCGTGGCAAAGAACTACTGGGGCGAAGGAACAGATCATATGGTTTGGCTGTGTGAAGTACAAGATTTTATACTAAAATGAAACGTACAAAAGAGATGACGACCTGTATTATATAGGGGTCATCTCTTTATCTTTTTGCATCGATCGTGAACGATTGTTCGTACAGTGTACCATGTGTGTTTTTATGTACCCGAGGAAAAAAGGAGTGAACATATGTCTATCCAGTGGAATACACCCGAGCAACGGCTGTCCCCTCATGCGGTAAACTTGTGGAGAATTAGCGCCATCATATGGAATGTAATAGGTTTCCTGATCCTTGCCGTACTGTTAATACTCGACTCCATCTATGGATGGAAGACGTGGATTGGTTGGATTTTGTGGGGCGGTACGGCCTTATCGGTGCTATATGCGGTGTGGGATATTTTCATCCAGCCGTCATGGTTATACAAGCATTGGTACTATGATGTGAATGAGGAGTTCCTGCAGCTGAAGCGTGGGGCGCTAACTAAGGTACATCAGATCATCCCCATGGCGAAAGTGCAATCGGTTACAACAAATCAGGGACCTTTAATGCGAAAATATGGACTCTATTCCGTATCGGTTGGCACGATGGGTTCATCGCATGAAATCCCGGCATTGCCAGAGGAAGTTGCACTTGCACTCCGTCACCAGATTGCGTCCTATGCGCGGATTAATGAGGTGGATGAATGATCGATATGAAGCGACATCATCCATTAACCATGCTGTGGAGTCTATGGAAACTGGTGAAGAATTCGTTCGCGATCATCCTGTTTTTGTTTGTCTTCCGTCAGGGCTCAGAGTCCCAATGGCTCTTCTATGGAAGAATCGCCTTTTATGCAGGGATTTCCATCGGCATCGTGTCGATCATCTGGAAGTGGTTCACTTCTCGTTACACAGCAGACGATAAGGCCTTTCACATCTACAGTGGTGTGTTCAACCGTACTCGAAGAACGATACCGTATACCAAGGTCCAGAACGTGAACCGACATACGACGCTGTTTCATCGGTTGTTCCGCGTGACGTCGATTCGATTCGAGACCGGAATCAAGGGAGAAGATGCTACCTTCCAGTTACACGTTGTTTCACTTTCCGAAGCGGAGCAGTTGGAGAAGATTGTAGCGGGTTATCTGGCAGAAGATGCAGAAACAGTAGGAGCAACAGAGGAACGTGATACGTTGGATGCAGTTCAGGATATGGAAGAGGAGAGACGCAATCCGCCCCTGTTATAACTGATGAAGCCATGTTTCTACCTGCAAAAGAAAAACAGGAACGGATTGTTCATTATCATTCCACCCGCAAGGACATATTCAAAGCATCCTTTACCTCGCTCAGCTTTCTCGTACTGATTCCGGTCCTGGCTACGCTCTATTCCTGGGTGAAGGACTTCTTCCCTGATGAAGAAGTAACGGAAAGTTTGTTATTAACCTGGCTTGATTCCTGGTTGATTGCCAGTTTGATGATTTTGGTTTTATTGATCATATCTATTGCTCTGGGCATAGTCAGAACCTTCGTAAAGTATGGCAATTTCCAGATCACCTCGGATGCCAAGCGGATCTATATCTCGAAGGGCATGATGGAGCAAACGTCATTTTCAATCCTGAAAGAACGAGTCCAGGCCGTCAAAATTACACAGTCACCGATGAAAAGGCTGCTTGGACTGGCGGAAGTAGAACTAACCACTGCGGGTAGTCTGGGGAGTCCGAGCAGGAGGTCAACTCACTATATCCTTTCCTGCCTGTGAAGCAAGCATATACCCTGATTGAGGAGATTCTACCATCCTATCGGGTTACGCAGGAGATGGAAAAACTTCCACGAATATCGCTATGGCTGCGCCTGCTCAAACCAAGTTGGGGGTGGATCATGATCACGGGTTTATTGTGGTATTTCAGACCATTGGTGTTTGGGCAGAAACATGCCTGGTGGATGATTTCTGCGATTCTCCTCGTATGGATTGCAACATGCAGAGTGATGGACTTTTTCCATACCCGATACATTCTGCATCAGAATTTCATTCAACTTCGAACCGGTGCGCTCACTTCAACACTCTTCATCTCCAAACGTGAGAAAGTCATCGAAGTGCAGATCACCCGTAATGTGTTACAGCGTTGGTTCGGTGTGGCTTCCATTCATACGGTAAACCGTGCCAAACCTGTTCTGCATCATCAGGCACATGACATTCCCCTGAATACGGCGGAATCATTTCAATCATGGTACATGGGACGTACCCAAGATGTTCAGACCCGTTAACGCAAGAGCAAGGCAGGAAGACCACATTAGGTTATTCTGTACTTGCTCTTTTTACTTGAAGTCCCAGGAAGCAGATTAGAGGAGGAAGGTCATTTTGATGAAAGCTGTGTTCTTTGATGTAGACGGTACATTGCTGAGCGAGATAGATCGGAGTTTATCACCGCGTACAGCAGAGTCGATCCGGGAATTGATTCGTAAAGGCGTTCAAGTCGTACTTGTCACAGGAAGGCCCTATAATTTATGCGAAGAATTCAGAAATCTCGGAATCGATACGATCATTTCGGCTAATGGGGCATTGATCAAAGCAGGTGATGAAGTGATACATAAGTCTGTACTTTCAGCACAGATGGTTAGAGCATTCAGTGAGTTTGCCGAGTTGCAAGGGCATAGTATTTCATATTTTACAGAGTCATTTGAGACGAACGGGTTGTGTACAGCAGATGGTCGTGTTTCTGAGGCCTTAAGAGATACGCTTGGACTCATGGATTTTCCGCAGAAAATCAGCACGTTGGAACAGGACGTATATTGTATTTGCTTATATGCGGATGAGGCGGAGACGGATAAATTCCAGTCCAGATTTCCTTTCTTACGATTCGTGAGATTCCATCCGTATGTAGTGAATGTGCTGGAAGCGAGCGAAGTCAGCAAATCTATAGCCGCAGAGAAAGTTCTCGACTACCTGAAGATATCCAGAGAGGATACAATGGCCTTTGGCGATGGGGAGAATGATGTGGATCTGCTAGATTATGCGGGAATCGGAATTGGGATGGGAAATGGCGGAGAACGAATTAAACAAAGCGCCGATTATGTCACCCTGCGGGCAAGTGAAGATGGGGTCACCTATGCATTGAAGCAATATAAGATTTTATGAGAATGGATCGGCTAAAAAGATGAAGGATATCCAAAATGTGGATTTTCATGTAGAATGATATAGCATGTATTAAGCCCTAAAGCATAGGGTGTTGATCGAAGGGTGACTTATGAAAAAGGTTGTTATCGTAATTCTGTCTCTTGTTGTACTTGTTGGTGTATCCTCTTCCGCTTATGCTCATCCAGGCAGACTGGACAAGAACGGTGGACATAACTGTTCAGCCAAATCCAAGCAAAAGGGTCTGTGCACGGGTTATCACTATCACAAAAGAAAAAATGAGAATGAGCTGTACAAGATAAACCCGGCCATCATTCAATGTATGGTTGGGTTTGCATGTGTACCATTGATTTAACATGTTGGAGGCGGTTACACCATGCGGATTCAGGAGATATCGGTATGGAATCATGACGAATTAGTGCCGGTGCTGGCCGAAAGCTCCAGTGAGGGGTTCAGACATATCGAGCGATTAATCCATGAATATGAGACAGGAATCAATACATTTGAGCAAGAAGATGAAGCGCTTTTTGAATGCAGAATGCACAATAAGGTGGTTGGGATCTGCGGTTTGAACAGAGATCCTTATTCTGAAATGATTGATACCGGAAGAATTCGCAGACTTTATGTGATGAGAGAATTTCGAAGACATGGGGTTGGGCGCAGGCTGATGGATGCGGTTATTCAAAAAGCGGAAAAACATTACGCTCGACTGGTTCTGTACACGGATCAACCGGTTGCCGGCTCTTTTTATCGCGACTTGGGATTTAGAGAAGTGACGAGTATGGAGAAGATAACACATGTACTGGAATTGGGGGAGAAGGAAGATGGATCATATTAAAGCCGTTATTTTTGATTTGGACAATACAATTCTGAACAGAACGATGACCTTTGACGGCTTCGCTCGGAGTTTGATTAAAACCTATTTTGCCCATCTTGAGTCCACGGAGGATATCCTCAAAAGAATCATTGAACTCGATGAAGATGGTTATAAGGACAAACCCTTTCTGTTCAACGAGTTGTTGCATGAACTGCCCTGGGCAGAGCATCCGCCACATGCAGAACTGATGGAGTTCTATGGCAGAGAGTATGTGCGAAGTTCAGTTCTGATGGAACAGGCGCGAGAAGTCGTTCAGCATCTGCGGGGAAATACCAAACCGGGTTAATCACCAATGGGCAGACCGATATTCAGTATGGAAAAATCGATCAACTCGGTATCCGGGAGGATTACGACCATATTATTGTTTCAGAAGAGGCTGGAGTCAAAAAGCCCGATCCACGGATATTTCAGCTTGCGCTCGATCATTTCGGTCTAAGACCAGAGCAATGCATTTACATTGGCGATCATCCCGTGAACGATATTGAAGGAGCAGCAAGCGTAGGCATGAGCACCATCTGGATCAAGGTCAACCAGCCGTGGCAGGACAGCATTACGTCGGGTCCTTTACATACGATTGCACATCTAAGTGAGTTGAAGAAACTGCTTTAGAAGACGGTTATATAAATTGAATATAACATTTACACAAAACGGAGAAGACAGAAATAACCTAAGGAAGCGAAGCGTTCGCCTTTATCCCCGGATTTTTCCCCTTAGGAAAGGAATCAAAAAATCTGGGGATAACAGCGATCGGAAGGTTGTTCTGTCATCGGAGTGACTAGTGTAAATATTCTTTAGTTCAGTTTATATAGATAAAGACTACTATAATCACAGTCCGGAAAGCGAGGAACATACATATGGAGATTAGACAGATGGCTACAGCGTTTTTGAGCAATGGCTCAGACATGCTGATGATGAAGAAGGCGGGTAGCAGACTATTTGATTTTGAATTTTGGGGTGGCATTGGCGGGCATCTGGAACAAGGGGAACTGAACATACCCATGAGCGCCAGCTATCGGGAGATTGAAGAAGAGACCGGGTTCACGCAAGAGGATGTCGAACACTTTCGGCTTCGATATATTCTGTTGGAGGTTAACGGTGGTGAGATATGGCAGCAGTTTGTATATTTCGGAGAGACCACGCATCGACATTTTGTGCCCTCGGATGAAGGCGAGTTATTCTGGATACCATTGGATGAGGTGTTGGACTTACATTCGTCTATTCTGATCAAAGCAACGCTTAGGCACTATTTACAACATCCGGGAGCAGAAGATATATGGATTGGCAACGTTCAGAGCGGAACAGACCTAAAGGGTACTCCACAGGTAATATGGAACAGAATGCAAGAAACGATATCATTTGAGCCAAAGGGGTTATCAATAATGTTGAATTATAGAATGGAAAGAAAAAAATGGAGATGGATAAATTACCTGCTGATCACTGTACTGATTGCTATCATTCTTCCGAGTAGTCATGTAGAGGCAGGCATCACGATTACAGTGAAAACGAAGGTCCAATATTACAAAGGACAGCCATACATACATCTAACAGGTGGAAATAAATCTGTGACGGATAAGCTGAACAAGACATTTAAACTTCACGCAGTGAAAGCAGCTCGCCTGGACAAAGAAGAAAAGAAATTAAACAAAAATTATTTCTACATTACCATGGCCAGTGTAAAATACAATGCAAAAGAAAAGTTATCTGTGGTATATGAAGATCATGTGTACACTGGCGGAGCACATGGAATGGATGCGACAAAATCATATAACTATGATTTAAGAACGGGGAAAGAACTGAAGCTAAGTGAGTATGTTAAAGATGATACTCAGATGGAGAAGGTAGAGAAATCAATTTCAAACAGTCTATTAGCCATGTATAATGCAGGAGATTCTATTTTTGAAGAAAATATATATGATTTTGAGCTTGATCAAACATCTGAATTCTTTTTATATGATAAAGGGATCGTCATCCGATTCTATCCTTATGAGGTTGCACCCTACGCTAAAGGGTTTGTTGATATCAAAGTCCCGTACAGTAAATTCAACCAATAGATCGTATGCAATAAAAGACATGATCCAGTTCGATGAGGTCATGTCTTTTTCTATATACAATCATTAAAATATTTTAAATAATTCTAATAACTGCGGCTCTATGTGTCTACATACCGTGTAATAGCTCAATCCATTCCAAGATGCAGGTTTTGTTATGAAACGTATTGCAAACATGTTTCAGGCCGACCGTAGCAGCGTGCACATGCTGCGGCAGCCTGAACGGACGCACCGGTATAACTTTGCATAGGGCAGAGGCGGTAGTTATGGGTTATTGGAAGAAGATGATTTCATCAGACTATGCTGTAATAATTCGATCTTTTGTTTTTCTGTTCCGATGTTCTATAGCTTCCTCATAATCCCCGATCAGTGTGTCAAAAATGTGCTCCCACGACCGTTGCTCAGCCAGCTTTCTGCCTTCCAGTCCCATCATCCGCAATTGGTTCCCGTGATTTCCCCAGAGACATATCTCCCGAATCAGTGCATCAGCCTGACCTGGCTCGAATAATACACCATTACGGTGGTGGGATACCAGATCCTTTACACCTCCGGCATTGGCCGCCACCACAGGAAGTCCGGAAGCCATCGCTTCCAGCACTACATTGCCAAATGTCTCCGTAGAGGAAGGAAACACAAACAGATCTGCCGAAGCATACATAACAGCAAGTTCTTCGCCATGCATATATCCTGTAAAGGTGACATTGGGTGGGGATTGCAGACGCATTTTGGGAAGAGATGGGCCGTCGCCAACGATAATCCAGTGTACACGGGACTGCATTTCCTGGGGCAACAGCTGCATGGTAGTTGTGAGCGTAGCGATGTCTTTTTCCGGGGCAATGCGACCAACGTAGAGTAGAATAAGGGGAGCGGTGATGTGGTATCGTTCACGGATATCCGAGCTGCGTTTATCAGGGAGTACAGGTTACAATCAATCCCGCGAGACCAAAGTTTCAGACGCTGAATGCCTTGGGTTTGCAGGGTGTTTAACGTTTCCTGCGATGGAGTTAGGGTTGCATCACAGGCGCGGTGGAACCATTGGATATATTTCCAGTAGAGCGGAATCATGCTTTTCAACCGGTAGTATTCGAGATAACGATCGAAGTGGGTATGGTAGGAGACAACATGCGGAAGATGGTGTTTGAGTGCATACCTCAGGCCAAGCAGCCCCATATTAAAAGGCGTAGCGATGTGCAGCAGATCGGGTTGAAAGGTTTGTAGCTGCTTGTGCATGTCTGCTCTGTTGGGTAGAGCGATGCGACATTCGGGATACAGAAAAAAGGGATGTTGGCAACCGATCGGACTTGAGTCTCATGGCTTCCTTCAATGACGGAGTTCGGAGTAAACAGCAGATGTTCAATTCTTCTGCGGTTCAGATGGTTACTTAAGCGGTGGAGCGTGCCAGCAACACCATTGGTTTCCGGAAGATAGGTGTCTGTGAACAAGACTAGGCGCATCATTACCCCTCCCAAGACTCGTGATGCCAAGATCATAACAGCGGAACATTTTCCAGAGGTCAAGTGCACGTTAACTTGACGATATTCCCTGTAAAATGACTTCGGTACGAACATGTAAACTTCCATAAGTTCAACTTGTATAGCGTATTCTGCTATGATGTAATAACGTGTCGGCGTATATATAGATAGAGATACAGGAGGCAGAGAAAGATGAACAAGTTACAAGAAGAATTGCAGGAGTTGTTACCACTCGATCAGCTTGAAGAGATGTCAGGTGAAGAAGTGGTGGGGAGTGTTGCCATGGACCTTTACCGGGCTGAATTTGCGACAATTCGAGAAAGTGGGCAGGAACTTCCGCAAGTATTGCGAGATATCATTCTGATCACCGATCTCGATACCGAGCTGTCCATGAACGGGATGACCGGTTTCCTTGAGAATGCCAGCGGGCAGTACCTGGGTGAGACGATAACAGCTATGGAGCGGATCGGCAATGATGCAGATGCCGTGATCTTGAAGAAGATAGAGCAGATGTTGTCCGAAAGCGGCGTAACGCACGGGCAATTACGAGATAATGTGAATGGGCTGTCCGAGAACGACATCACGACAAGCCTGCAAACACACGGGGAACAGATTCATGAGGTATTACAGCAGATTGAACTGGAAGCCGCGAATTTGAGCATGCAATCGGATAACGAAGAAAGCTTCGACTTGCTGTATCAGTATGTGGATGAAAATAAAGATCGTCTAAAACAGGAGATGCAGCACATCTTGTCCAATTAAATGGAAAGAGACTTCGTATAAAGCAATCCTTCACAACCATAATTGAGGAGGTAAATGACAAGCATGAACAAACGATTAGCAATGGAATCCGTTCTGGTTACCCTGTTATTCATCATCGGTTTTGCAGCTTGGAATGTCGTCCAAGGTATGATCATGACTATGAATTACGTACCTGATCTGACAAACACCGCTACCTACGGTAACCCATTACAATCCAAAGTTGCTTTTGGAACTATTGTTCGGTGGGATACAACATCCATGATCATGGCTGTTGCCGGATTCGTTTTGCTCGCCGCAGCATATTACGGGCTTCGATCAGGAATGCAGCGTTGGACACAGCGTTCTTGAAGTATTGTCCATATAGGACCTGTTCCTTACGCTGCTTTCGCAGCACATGAATTAAAACTCAATGACACGGCCCTGAGTCTATTAGACTCAGGGTTTTTGCTATGGCTAATGTTTTTCCGCTTCGAAGGGGAAATTTTCTAGATCCAAGGTCCAGGCAGAATCCGTTACAATGATCTTGTAAGCGCTTATTGTTTTGGATAGAGAGAGGAGGAGAGACAGAGATCATGATTACAACCAATCAGATTTATCTCGATCAGACATGGCATAGCAAAGAGGACGTATTTAATTTTATATCTGCGGAGGCAGAGCGTTACGGCATCACTACAAACCGTGCGCAACTTGCGGCTGATCTGTGGGAACGCGAACGTGTCTACTCCACCGGACTTCAGGATCACTTTGCGATTCCCCATACCCAGAGTGAAGTTGTAACACGTCCGGCAGTGATGGTCATTCGATTACGGGAGCCCATAGATTGGGAATCTCATGACGGCAAGCCGGTAAAATATATTTTTGCCATCCTTGTGCCTAAAGGTCATGTAGACGTATCCCATCTGCAAATCATCTCTTCACTTGCGACCTTATTGCTGGAAGATTCATTCAAAGAGGCCATCGCAGAAGCGGTGCAGCCGGAAGATGTATATACGTTGCTTCATCAATATACGGAAGGACTGGTGTCATAATGAAAATCGTAGGTGTAACGTCATGTATTGCAGGTCTCGCTCATACTCCGATGGCGGCCAAAGCATTGGAGAAAGCAGCTCAGCAACTGGGATATGAGATTAAAGTGGAACAGCAGGGAGCCATGGGGCAAGTCAACAAGCTGACGGAAGAAGATATTGCTGCAGCGAATTTTGTCCTGATTGCAGCGGATCAAACGGTGAAGGACATGGATCGGTTTGGCGATAAAAAAGTCGTACGTGTCAAAATTGGTCATGCCGTAAGTCAGGCAGAAGCGGTATTAAGCAAAGCCGTCGAGGCTGTGAACGCACAAGCTTAACCCCACCTTCCACATGAGGAGAGAGTACGATGAGAAAATGGTTTGGTGAAGCAAAAACACATCTAATGACAGGTATCTCCTATCTGCTGCCGGTCATTATCGCGGGTTCCCTGGTCGTTGCCATCTGTAAAATTATCGCACTAACGATGGGCATTACTGATCTTGATCCGTACAAAGATGGAAGCGGATTCTTGCATATTTTATATCTCGTGCAAAATGTAGGGTGGAGCGGCATCGGACTATTAACGATTGTCCTGTCCGGTTACATCGCGTACTCCATTGCCGACAAACCTGCGCTGGCCGCAGGTCTGATCGGTGGGGTGCTGGCACAGCAGACTAACGCCGGTTTCCTCGGCGCGTTGATCTCCGGTTTTTTGCCGGATACATCACCTTGTGGGTTAAAAACAAAGTTAAGATTACAGGTCCGGCCGCTGGCTCGGTACCGTTAATCATTTTGCCGCTGATTACCGTAGGTTTAACCGGATTTTTGATGGCAGTCATTCTGGGTGGCCCACTGGGCGCACTGAATGAATATCTCATTGCTTGGGTTCAAAATATGAGCCAGAGCGGAACAAATACCGTTCTACTTGCGATTATTCTGGGAGCGATGATCGGATTTGATCTCGGCGGACCCGTCAACAAAGCGGCATGGATGGCAGGCAATGCCCTGTTCCTGTCTGGTGTCTATCTGCCGAATATTTTCATTAACATTGCCATCTGCATTCCACCACTTGGTTATGGCTTAGCAACATTGCTGATGAAGAAACGTTTTTCCAAAACCTATCAGGAAGCGGGCAAAGGTGCAGTGATTATGGGTGTGATCGGTATCACGGAAGGTGCAATTCCGTTCACACTGCGTAATCCTGCAAAGATGATTCTCGTCAACATGTTTGCCTGTGCAACGGGTGCTGCTCTGACTGCATTGTTGGGAGCACATATCATCATGCCACCAATCGGCGGCTTATATGGAGCTGTGTCAGTAGGTACCCCAATCGCGTACCTTGCCGGAGGAATAGTCGGCGCATTGATCGTGGCGGGGGCACCATGCTGGTGAACTTCCGTGATGAAGAAGAGAAACAGCCTGCGAAGACTCAGGAAGCTTCGGTGAAGAAAAACGGGGAAGAAATCGAACTCGTTTTTGACTAAAAAAAGCATCTGGAGGGATATAGAGATATGAGTGAGAGCAATCGTACCAAAGTACATGTGATTCCACATACACACTGGGACCGGGAATGGTATTTTACGACCTCCCGTTCCAAAGTGTATCTCGTCAAACACGTCAAGGAAGTATTGAATGCACTGGAGAATATCGAAGGATTTCATTATTACCTGCTGGATGCACAGGGCTCGCTGCTGGATGATTACATCCGCTGGTGTCCAGAAGATGAGGAACGGATCCGCCAACTGGTTTCAGCCAAACGACTGATGACGGGACCCTGGTATACCCAGACGGATCAATTGGTGATTTCCAGTGAATCCATGGTCCGAAACCTGTATTATGGTATGAAAACAGCACAAAAGTACGGACATGCGATGAAGGTCGGTTATGTCCCGGATGCGTTTGGACAATCGGCACAGATGCCGCAGATCTATCGCGAGTTCGGCATTGAACGTTTCCTGTTCTGGAGAGGCGTATCAGATAATACGAATCCACATACCGAGTTTACGTGGGAAGGATCGGATGGCAGTCGTGTATTTGCTGTACAGATGCCATTTGGGTATTACTACGGCGGTAACATTCCGGAAAATGAAGAAGATCTGATCCCTTATCTGGAGAAACAGATTGGTTCGCTTGAACGGAAAGCCTCCACCAGGCATATCTATTTCCCCAATGGGTTTGATCAAGCTCCTGTCCGGTTAAACCTGCCGGAATTGATTGAACGCTTCAATGCGCTGGATACAGAACGCGAATATGTGATGAATGAACCGGAACGTTTTCTGGCGGAGATCGAAGCGGATAGTCAGGATCTGCCTGTACTTCGGGGTGAATTGATGGAAGCCAAGCACATGCGGATTCACAAGTCCATTTTTTCCACCCGTGCGGATCTCAAGCAACAGAATAACCGGATTGAGAATCTGATTGCTAACACGCTAGAACCGGTACTTGCGATTAGCCATTCTCTCGGACATGATTACCCGCATCGCATTGTGGAGGACATCTGGAAGCTGTTGTTTGAGAATGCGGCACATGACAGCATCGGTGGCTGTAACAGCGATACAACGAATCAGGACGTTGCGTTCCGTTACAAACAGGCCTACGATATCGCACTTAATTTGCTTGACCTGCATATGCGGATGATTGCATCAACGATTCAGCAGGAGGAGACATTTGCGTTCACCCTGTTCAACACGCTACCGTATGTGCGAGGCGGGGTTACCGAGATCGAAGCTTATATTCCTGAAGAATCCTTTGTGATTCGGGATACGAAGGGACGCGAGCTGGCCTACACCATTGTAGAAAAAGCAGATCAGACCGATTATGTGCTTGGACAACACATTGACCTGAATCCAAGTCGCAAAGTGCATCTGCCGGAACGCGTATATCGCGCGAAGCTGCTGGTTGAATTGCAAGAAGTCCCGGCAATGGGTTACACCCAGATTGTGTTTGATTTCAGTCAGGGAACTGCACCTGTCATGGAGCGGCGTAACGGGGAAACGATTGAAAATGAACATTTCACCATTGCACTACAAGCGAATGGCACCTTGCAAATTACAGACAAGCGATCAGGCCGAGTGTATGCAGATCAAATGGTCTTTGAAGATAATGGGGATGACGGAGATTCCTACAATTATTCTCCACCCGAGCGGGACCTGATTGTTTCTTCGGCAGGTAGCCAGATGAGTGCGACTACTACCCAAACGTCCGTATCTCAGACACTATCCCTGCGTTTCACGTTAGATGTGCCCTACGATCTGGAAGAGCGCGCCGCAGGCATCACGTCGGGAGCATTGCCAATGCAAGTGGAGATATCTCTTCGCAAAGGAGAGAATCTGATCCGTTTCCACGTTCAGGTGCAGAATGAAGTGTTCAGCCACCGTCTGCGTGTCCTTTTTGATACAGGAATTGCTTCCGCCCTATCCATTGCAGATCAGCCTTTCGGTGTGATTGCTCGTCCAACCTCATTGCCAGAAGTGGAGGTATGGGAGCGCGAACAATGGCAGGAGAAACCAATCACCATTGAAGCGATGCAGAGTTATGCCGGGTTGAACAACGGTTCGCATGGTATGGCTGTGATGACGGAAGGTGTACGTGAGTATGAGATTGTTGGTGAGCAAATGGATACCATTGCCCTGACCTTGTTCCGTACCTTCGGTTTCATGGGTAAGGAGAATCTGTTGTATCGTCCTGGCCGGGCTTCCGGTGAGAAAATTGTAGCAACACCGGACGCGCAATTGCTTGGCGAGCTCTCCTTTACCTTTGGCCTGCATATCCAGACTTCTGGATTCGACGAAGCAAATGTAGCTCGTGCTGCGCGTGAATATTTGACACCGATCAGCAGTTATCAGCTGTGCGACTTCTTGAACGGACGACTGATCTTTGCTTTCCGAGATGAGGAACGTGTGCTGGAACCCGACTACAGCTTGATGTCGTTCAGCGACGATTCCAACGTGGTGTTAAGCAGCTTCAAGAAAGCAGAGCAGAGTGAGGGTTACATTGTACGTGTCTTCAATCCATATTTGGCACAGTCTGCAAACGTGAACATACACTTTAATCAGCCTGTACATGCAGAGCGTGTATCTCTTGCTGAACAACCACTGGAACCTCAGCAGAGGTTAACCGATGGAGAAGAGTTTGTTCGTTTGCCGGAGCTTGCACATTGCAAATTGATGACTGTACTTGTATCGATATAAAGTGAGCTTTAGTTTGACACAATCCTGATCAGAAGGGAGGTCGGATATCGGTATGATTTTTCCAACAAAACGGTTGAAAAAGCTGTTCCAACTCATTCATGGTGAAGGACAGGAACAGGCTTGGACGAGCCAAGCACTTGCAGACAAGCTGGAGGTAACCGTGCGTACCATTCGGGATGATCTGAAAAAGTTGGATCATATCCTAGAGGGGCATGGCGGGAGCCTGGAGTCCAAGCGTGGACGGGGATATTCCATTCGTGTGCATGATGCAAAGCGGTATGATGAGCTGTTGGAGGAACGACAGGATGATCGGCAAACAGGTGCGCCCGTACCTGGGTCACCGGATGAGCGTATCCGTTATGAATTGTTCAAGCTGCTTGGTGAACCGGGTCATATCAAGATGGAAGACCTCGCTGATCAGCTGTTTATAAGCCGTGCGACGATGAACAATGACCTGAAGATTATTCGTCAGATTCTGGAGAACTATCAGCTTCAGCTTCAGATCAAGCCAGGACATGGTGTGAAGGTCGTCGGAGACGAGCAAAGGTTCCGTTATTGCCTTGCCGAGTACGCCGATGCGCGAGATGAAGAACTGGGTCTCGAAGGAATGACTGCTGCACAGGAACGTTTGTTGTATCCAATTGAACCCGCGCATATCCGCGAGATCGTTATTCGCCATGTAGGCCAACAGGATGTTCGTATTGCAGATGTGGCACTGAAAGATCTGATTACGCATCTGGCGGTTATGGTATTGCGTATTAAGCAGGGACATGAACTGAAGCAATTCGAGAAAGTGGAGGCGAATGCTCAGGATCAGCAACTTGCGCAGCAGATTATTCAGGATCTGGAGTCGTTATATTCCATTCATTGTCCAGTCGGAGAGCGAGATTATCTGTTGCTTCATATTATTAGCAAAAAAATGACCGCTACCGATTGGAATGGACTTCAAAGTGACCCGTTATATGTTGCTGTACAGCAGATGCTAGGACATATCTATGATCGCTACACCTATGATCTGCGGGATGATGACCGCTTGCCGAATGATCTGTATGCCCATCTGAAACCCATGATTACTCGCTTGGAACATGGCATGAACATGCGGAATCCGCTGCTGGGACATATACGTAAATATTATCCACTCGCCTATGAGATTACGATCAGTGCAGTGAAACAGCTACAGACATATGTACCTCATGAAATCAATGACAGCGAGATTGGTTACCTGGCTCTCCACATTGGGGCAGCATTGGAACGTAAATATCAGATTCCTCATCGCAAACGGAAATCCGTATTGCTGGTCTGTGGATCAGGATATGGCACAGCCCGTATTCTTGAATCCAGATTGCGTTCTTTATTTGCCGAGTTGGAGGTCTCTCGTGTAGTTTCACTACGGGAGTACGAGGAGATGGGGAGTGTGCCCGAAGACTTGGTCATTTCCACGATTCGCTTACGGGAGTCCAAAGGCAAACCTTCGGCTGTCATTGCTGCGATTCCATCGGAACGCGATATGGCAACGATTACTCATCTGGTGCGAACTAGTGATGAGCAGGAGGAAATGACGCTGCTGCGTTACTTTGATCCGGACTTGTTCATGTTTCGGTCTGATCAGCCTGACAAAATGACACTTATGGCTGAGATGAGCGGAGCACTGTTGGAGAAGGGAATCGTGACGGAGCAGTTCTGGCCCGGTGTGCAGGAACGGGAAAAGATGGCTTCAACGGCGCTTGGAAGAGGCATGGCGATTCCGCACCCCATGGAGCTGAGTTCAACCCGTACGACCGTATCGGTATGTCTGCTCGAGAAGCCGATTCCGTGGGATGAGGAGAATGAAGTACATGCTATATTTATGTTGTCCATCTGCAAAGAGGATTACGAACAGGCGATGGGTATCTATGACCTGTTTGTAGAGTTGATTCGGCAGGAGGAACAGCTGGAAAGCCTGCGATCCTGCGGCAGCTTCGATGCCTTTGCCCAACTTGTATGCGAAACGTTGAGTCTGAAAAGTACCGAAGTGTATTAATATATATTCACTTATGGATTATTACACGGACACTCCGAGTACAGAACAACTTTCCGATCGCTGTTATCCCTAGATTTTTTGATTGCTCATATTAAAAGGGAAAAACCGTCCTTCATCAGATTTGTCTGATAGAGGACGGTTTTTATTCGTTAACACAAACTATAGATTAGATATGTTTGGAAATGATTTCTTCCAGTCCTTGAGCGACAGAATGCGCCCCTCGCGCCAGATGTCTTTCATACAGATGCAGGCGGACAAAGCTCTCATCCGTACCCATGGCTTCGGAGAATATTCCACTGAGCCCACGAGACCGGCGATCGATCTGTAATAGCAGCTCCAGCGAATCGCCCATCGGATAGAACAGCACTTCCAACTCATCCAGATGCCCACGGAATTTGTTTGTTGGTACAAATTCAAATTCCTGTACAAATGGCAGATTGCCGCCCAGCTTTGGTGCGTAGTCATTGGTTACTTCACGCAGTTTGAAACCAAGGATATCAATTGCATCGAGCACGGTGTTCATGTCTTTACTAGGAACAACATGCAGTCTGTCCCGGTCTGAGGGGTCTACAGCACTTGAAATATCGAGGCCCGTCTCTACCCACACCTCTGCACGATGCAGTGTTATCGGCAGATTTTCTGGCAGGTCAAATGAGAAGTCTTTCTCCAATTTGGCTCCGGGCTGTAATGTGAAACCTTCGGTGAGCAAATATTTGGCTATAACGGCTGTTTCTTTTACTTTGCGATCATCGCGCTCCCGTATGTAATGGGTTTTAATTGAAAGATAGATTCGATCTACATTCTGTTCCACATCTCCACCTTCAATGTACACAACCCCGAGATGATTCCTCCAGGAGTGACCTCTGGTGTATGCAATTCCGTATTTACTTTGGCTGCTCCAACACCTACACTGGCTAACATTTTCTTGAAAAATGACATGCGCTCAACCTCCAGATCAGATGGTTTACTATTTGGGGATAAATACGACTTCGACCTTAATACGGAAACTGGAAGAGAAGCGTTTCAAATTTTAGCAAAGATATATCGCATATCCAAACAGGAGAATCGACTTACCTATGTCGAATGTTTAAATAAAGGAATTTTTTGTCAGGAGGAACTCTATGAGCATGGAATGGTACGATATGATTGCACGACGTAATGGGGGCTACAAGGGTAGAGCTTTGTTTACGCTGGAAGGTAACTCTGCTGAAGATATTTTTGAAGAGCGGTTGATTAAGCTTCTGCCTCAGTATACATCCGTGCTCGATGCAGGCTGTGGACATGGGGAGTTTACGTTGAAAATGTCGGAATATACCGATCACATTATGGGGTTTGATAATTCGGAAGAGATGATAAAGATAGCCCAAAACAGTCTTTATTCAAGCACGATAACAAATGTGGAATTTGTCTGCGTCAGCACAAAAGAAAAGATGCCATTTGAAGATAAGCAATTTGGTCTGATCTATGATCGCAGAGGTCCAACTTCCATTATTGAACATGGGAGATTGCTGCAAAAGGCTGGAGTTATGATTGGTATTCATACGGATATAACAAAGGTACGTGAGCGTTTGGAAAGAAATGCATTTAAGGAGATCAAGATCGAGGAATATAACGAGGCACTTATGATTTTCTCGGATGAAAAAGAGTTTGCCATCTTTCTCTCCGATATCCCCGGTAACCCGGATTATACACAGCCTGAGTACCGGGAACAGCTGGAAGTCAAGCTGAAGGAGAACCAGGTTGATGGTAGAATTGCTGTAAGAGAATGCAAGTATATTTGGCAGGCCATAAGGAGCTGAAGCCGAGTGAACATAGAATTTTCAGAACAGAAATATGGTGAAACGGGTGTCAAAACCAGCTTCGAGCAGATGGCGAACGGGGAACAGAAATATAAAATGATAGCAGAAGATGGCAGTTATTATTGTAGAACCGTTGCCTCTTCCCACGGAGCATGGCAAAACAGTCATGTACATATCAATCTAACGGAGTTTTATGTGGTGCAAACCGGATGGATTGCGTATGCCAGTTATGGAGACGATCAGATGTTTTCGATTCGAGTGATGCGTGCAGGAGAGCACATCATTGTCCAACCTGGAGTCCACCATAATATATACATGTCTGCACATAGCGCGATACATACCATTAAGCATGGATTGAACACCTCCAGTGATTGGATGGCATCACCTGAGTTGGATAGGTTAACTCAATCTTTAACAGAGAAGAAGCTACTCCAGAAGTATGATTAACCAGAGGAGGATCAGACAGATGCGTAAAAGTACAATATTTTGGATTACGGGAATAGCGATAATTCTCTTGGTGACTCTGCTCATATACAGCTATGTAATTCCAAGTGTGAGTGCACAGGATGTTGTGATGGCAGGCACAATCAGGCAGATTGATACGGATGCAGTTGAGATAGAGTTAGAAATAACGCGAAAAAGAGAAGATAAGGATCAACATATGGTGTATCCCGTTGTCCCAGGATGGGAAGGGGTCACATTTACTGAAGAACAAGATGATGCGTGGTACATGCCTTCGTCTGTCGGCAGCTCCTATTTTGATCAAGTCATTCTGGAAAAGTATCTGAAGGCGCAGGGGAAAACCATGAAATCAGCTGATAATCTGATAGGATTTGCGATACCTGATGAGATAGGGAGTTACAAGTTGCGGTTAACGCTCAGATCTTTGGATGGAACGACTCAGCCGCTTGAGAATCCCATGGTGTATTATGTTCACAACGAACATTTGTTAGGGAAGGATCTAAGTTGGGTTACGGGTGAGAATCTGGAGATCAATAAGGAGTAATCAGAATGATGAATGTATATGAATCGAATGAAATCACCGTACGTTTCTTGGACACAGAAGATGAACGACATCTGGTGAAGTGGCTGTCAGACCCGGAAGTTCTTCAATACTATGAAGGGCGTGATCGGCCGCATGATTTGGAGCAAGTGAGAGAACATTTTTACAATCAGAAAGATGATGCTACTCGTTGTATCGTTGAGTATGGAGGACATCCGATTGGATACATTCAGTTCTATGAGCTTGAGGAAGAAGAACGAACGGAGTATGGTTATGGAGATACGGATGAAATCATCTATGGAACGGATCAGTTTATTGGTGAGGTAGACTACTGGAATAAAGGCATTGGTACACAGTTGATGCAATCCATGCTGGCTTATCTGATTAATGAAAAACAAGCCCGTAAAGTGGTTATGGACCCTCAATCCTGGAACTTGCGAGCGATATCCTGTTACGAGAAATGTGGTTTCCAAAAGATTAAACTGTTGGAGAAACATGAGCAGCATGAAGGACAGATGAGAGACTGTTGGCTTATGGAATATGCTCCTTAGATAATGTTAAAAGTTATTTGAATCATAGAAACAAGGAGGAATAATGGATGGATGAAAGATTTCCGATAGGACCATTTGTACACACGGGTGAAGTTACTTTGGCACAACGGGAGAAGTGGATTCATGACATTGCTGAGTTGCCTGAACGTGCACGAGAAGCGGTAAAGGGATTGAGTGAAGATCAATTAAGTCTGCCTTATCGAGAAGGTGGATGGATGCTCAAACAGGTCATTCACCACATGGCAGACAGCCATATGAACAGTATGATTCGTTTCAAGTTGGCCCTGACAGAGGATACACCAACGATTCGGCCTTATTATGAAGAACGCTGGGCTGAATTGAGTGATTCAAGAGACTTGGATGTTGAATTCTCGCTTCAGATTCTGGATGCCCTCCATCGTCGTTGGGTGTTTCTGTTAAACGCGCTGACAGATGCAGATTATGCCAAACAATTTTATCATCCCTCATCGGAAGAAACGACAAGACTGGATTATAATCTGGGCATGTATGCTTGGCATGGCAAACACCATGTTGCTCACATCACATCGCTTCGGGAGAGACTGGGAATATAGCAAGGAGAAATATCTTTTTAAGGAGGATTCATCATTGAGTGTACATATCAGACTATTAAATGAGAGCGATCCTGTAATCATATCAAAGGCGTTTCAGGAGCAGGGTTGGGGAGATTCGCTGAGCAGTATCTTCGTTACTTGGCTGAACAACAGAATGGGGAGCGCGTAACCTTGGTAGCCGAGTTAAATGGAGAATTTGCCGGATACGTGAATGTATTGTGGTATTCCAGCTACCCGTCTTTCAGGGAACAAGGCATTCCCGAAATTAACGATTTTAATGTGCTGATGAAGTTCCAGCGCCAAGGTATTGGTTCACGGTTGATGGACCGAGCAGAGGAAGTTATTCTGGAACGAACGGATGTAGCAGGCATTGGTGTAGGTGTGTTTTCCGATTATGGCAAAGCGCAAGTTCTATATGCCCATCGCGGGTACATACCAGACGGTCACGGTGTACACAAACATGATCATTACATTCAGCCGGGTGAAGAAACGATTATGGACGACGATGTTGTACTTTATCTTACGAAGAAGTTAAAAGACGCGCAATAATTTTCATCATATATATACAGTGATGAAAGATGTCATGTATACTAGTTGTTAAATATCTGTTGTGTGTGACTGGCGTAAACGTGGAGTGAACCACGAGGAAGCACATATATTATATGCCGTACGCCTGGGCAAAGTGTTTGATCTTTTGATCAAACACTTTATTTATTATTCAGGGAACGAAAGGACAGGTGGCGGCAGCAGGTTTCCTAAAAGGAAAAAGGGCTACTACCAACTCATCTGCTTATGATTTATTGAATCCTTATTGTGCAGAAGTAATTTCAGCGCGTGTAGTGCGTGATGGTAATACGGTAACTGGTGCGGGGGTTACGGCTTCTATTGACCTGGGACTATACTTGGTCGAAATGTTAACGTCTACGGAGATCGTCCTTCAAGTTCAGCAAAAACTAGAGTATCCATATTATGAAGCCGGTAACTTAAAAGATGTCTACATGCACACTAAGAGGTAGGGGATAAAAAGATGACTATTCGCCTTTTTCAAGCGATTGATCAGCCAGCAGTGCTGAAAATGATGACGGATCATGATTTTCAATTTCCTTCGTTTATACGCGATCAGTATCCTGCGCGCTGGGATTCATTTTTAAAAATGACGGATGAACGTATCAGTGCTTATTATGTCATGGTTGACGAAGCAGATGTTGTCATAGGTCATGCTGGTTATATCTTTCAGGCTACTGTTAATCGATATGAAATCGTTGGCGTTGTTACATGCAAATCGCACCTTCGACAGGGAGTAGCACGTGCACTTATTACTAAAATATGCATTAAAATAGCTGAATTTGGATGTAGTGATGTCATGCTTTACACACTTGATCATGAAGAAAATGAAGCAGCGCTCGTATTTTATGAACGAATGCATTTTCAAAAGGAAGGTGTCGATTTGAATTATTATACCTCGGGGTTTCATAGACTTTCACTTGTTAAAACATTATAAGGGAACTTCAAAAAACTAATTGTAGTGGAAGCATAAAAATTGTACTTCAGTTTAAGTTGCATGTACTTGCAAAGAAAGATGATAAAAAAGCTGTCCCGCATGTTATACTCTATTGGAATTTGAGGAATGATAAGCAGGATGTTGAGAGATTAGATGATCAGAGGAGTGATTGATCCATGTTTAGCAAAGTCGGCCAAATTATGTTGTATGTCAATGATCAAGATGAATCACTGGCTTTTTGGACGGAAGTTGCAGGATTCCACATTGTGGATGAAGTAAACCTTGACGAGGGCATGAGATGGATTGAGATCGCGCCTACTCCAGATTCGCAGACGAGTATTATTCTCCATAATAAAGAGTTCGTCGAACGGATGTCGGCGGGTGTCAATCTGGGCACACCTTCGTTAATGTTCTTCACTGAAAATCTGGATCAGTTATACGCCGACTTGTCTGGTAAACATGTAACGGTTGGAGAGATTGTCGAGATGCCAACCGGGCGTGTTTTCAACTTTGCTGATAACGAAGGAAATTACTTTGCAGTCTTGGAGCGGGCGAAGTAAATTACAACTCAAAACAGCTACGATTGTAAGCGATCGACATCCATGTCGGTCGTTTTTTTGTTGGGAAAAAGCTTATGTTTTGGAGTAGAAAAACATAAGAAAAATAGAGAATTAATGGGTAAAAATGTTATAATAGAGTGTGGCTGATATAATGAGAATTACGAGAAATGAATAGTCGGTTATGAAGGTTCGGATGGGAATTTAAGGAGGAATGTGGTTGTGGAAAAGACGATTAAAAGTGTACAGGATCTATATGATATGCTCGATGCGGACTTCAGATCTGCCAAGCAATTCTGGGAGCCATTCTATGAGGATCGGAACAGACCCATCCCCTTTTTCCCAAACAAACCGGATGAGAATCTGGTAGCACATGTGAACGCAGGTGTGCTGAGCGGTGGCAAGGCACTGGAACTGGGGTGCGGCCCGGGCAGAAATGCGTTGTATTTAACCCGCCAAGGTTATCAGGTGGATGCTTATGATCTTTCGGAGACAGCGATTGCCTGGGCTAAAGAGAGGGCGGCAGAAGAGCAACTGGACGTGCATTTTGAATGTCGCTCGGTGTTCGAACTGGCCCCAGAGCAAGAATATGATCTTGTCTACGACTCGGGTTGTCTGCACCATCTGTTACCTCATCAGCGCATTCCCTACATAGAGATGGTCCACAATGCACTCCGGCCTGGAGGATACTTTGGAATGACTTGTTTTGCTCCTGGTTTTGGCGATATTGGTGGACCTGAGATCGTTATGAATGATTGGCAGGTGTATCAAGAGAAGTCGATGCGAGGTGGTCTTGCATTCACGGAGGAGAAGCTTCGCTACATGCTGGAAGATGGCTTTGAATGTGTGGAGTTCCGTGCAATGAAGGCAATGGAGCAGCATGAACCGTGTTTTGGTGT
The DNA here is from genome assembly GCA_022836915.1 of Paenibacillus sp. OVF10. Lineage (GTDB taxonomy): Bacteria > Bacillota > Bacilli > Paenibacillales > Paenibacillaceae > Paenibacillus. Next base: position 2,493,176 of record CP094668.1, read on the forward strand.
ACCTTTTCTGTGGGTCACGTTGTGGAGAAAGAAAGATTCATAAGCTTATATGGGGATATGATCGATTGAAAATAGAGGAGGAGTGGTATCGAAATGGGAACAGAAACAGGAAGAAGACACTTTATCATTACAGGCACATCCAAAGGGATCGGTTTACAACTTGCAGAGTTATTATTGGCTAAGGGAGACTACGTTTACGGTATTTCACGCGGGGTTCGGATCTGTTGGAATCAGGCGAGGAATGGAGCGGGCGTTACCGCCATGTTCAGTATGACCTTGCAGACCTGAATGGGATCGATGATTTGATTACACGTATATTGGACCAAATACCTTCTCAGGAAGCTGAATTCATTGGACTCATTAATAATGCAGCAATGCTGGAGCCTCTAAGACCTATCGATCAATGCAGTGCGGCAGAGATAAGTCAGAGTCTTAACATCAGTCTTGCAGCGCCAATGATATTGAGTTCATCTTTTATTCAACAAACAAATCACCTGTCCGCCAGACGTAAAATTGTTAATCTCTCATCGGGTTCGGGAAGTTATCCCGCGCCTTCAATGGCAGTGTACTGTACATCCAAGGCAGGCATGAACATGTTCACCCAATGCGTATCTCTGGAGCAAACGGGCCAACAGAACCCTGTTGAGATTATTGCTTTTGATCCGGGGATGGTTGATACGGAATTGCAGGCTGTTGCACGAGGCAAAAGTGCAGAGGAGTTCGCCCTTGCGGGTATGTTCAATCAAGTATATGAAGCAGGACAATTAAGATCGCCACGAGACGTAGCGATGCAGTTGATCGAGCGGATGGACGAAAACAGTGATGCAAGCCATGTTATACACACTATTCAGAGCCAATAGGATATACGTATTTCGGCTTGTTTTCTTTACGAAGTATGGATACCTTTTGATATGAGCCCAACTTCCCTGTACACTGGAATCAGCGATCGAAAGAACGATTCGTAACGGTAAAGGTGATCCTGCAACAACGGAGTCTAATTACCTTATTCAACCTTAGAAGATCAGAAACGTGGTGAAGTCTCTTGTTTAAAATTATGCTCATTGAAGACGACGAATCGTTATTCAGTGAAATCAAGGAACGTTTGTCCCAATGGTCGTATGATGTGTATGGTGTGCAAGACTTTGGCAAGGTATTGCAGGAGTACAGCGTAATTCAGCCGCAACTGGTCATTATTGATATTCAGTTACCCCAATATGACGGTTTCCATTGGTGCCGGATAATTCGTTCGCACTCCAATGTGCCGATTATCTTTTTGTCCTCACGGGATCATCCTGCGGATATGGTTATGTCCATGCATTTGGGTGCAGATGATTTTATCCAGAAGCCTTTTCACTTCGATGTATTGATTGCCAAGATTCAAGCGACTTTGCGGAGGGTGTACAACTATAATACAGAGCATATTGAACTTCGAACCTGGCGTGGTGCTGCTATTGAATATGTGAAAAATACGTTGACCTGCGGGGATGAATCTGTTCTGTTAACCAAAAATGAGATGTTCATCCTTAAAGTGCTGGTCGAGCACAAAAATCAGATTGTTACCCGTGAGGACCTCATCCGGAGCTTGTGGGATCACGAGCATTTCGTGAGTGACAACACGCTAACGGTTAACGTTAATCGGTTACGGAAGAAGCTTGAACCCATCGGCTTGGAGCGGTACATTGAAACCAAAGTAGGGCAGGGGTACATGGCAACGGAAGAGGCAGAAGCATGATCGGAAAGTACATACGAGAAAGGGCTAGTTGGTTATGGCTACTGGTAAGCATGCAACTTATTATTTTACTGGTGGCCTACCTGGACTCGTCCATTCCATTCCAATCTGTGGTGTATATCGTAGGACTGAATGTGGTGGTATGTCTTGTTTTTATCTGGGCGAGATACCTGAAAGAGACCCGTTTCTATAAAAAATTGAGCACCTGGGATCATACCTATGATCTGAGAGAACTCGAGATCGCCGAAAGTCCATATGAGCAGATTGTACATGAGGCCGTCAGTTCCCAGACACAGCGGTATCGTAAGGAGTCGTCACATCATTTTATCGCTCTGGAACAGGAGAAGGACGAGATGTTGTCCTGGATTCATGAGGTGAAGACCCCGCTGACTGCGTTGCAACTGATGATCGAGCGCTTGCCAGATGACAAGCTACAGAGCCAAATGACATATGAATGGTTACGAATTCATCAGTTGCTGGATCAGCAGCTTCATCAGAAGCGTATTCCGTTCATGCATAATGATCTGTTCATCGAAGAGACGGAACTTGAACCGGTATTGAATAGCGAGATACGAGCACTGAAATCGTGGTGCATTTCCAAAGGCATTGGCTTTGATGTGTCTTTAATGGTATCGCGCGTGCTCACTGACAGCAAATGGTTAGGCTTCATCCTCCGGCAGTTGTTGAGCAATGCGGTGAAATATAGTGATTCATCGGACATCCTCATTGAAAGTCGGGAACAAGATGGACACATCATACTAATAATTCAGGATTACGGGCGAGGGATTGAGGCTCAAGATCTGCCGCGTATATTTGATAAAGGATTTACGTCTACCCGAGGCAGAATGGATGGAGCGGCTACCGGGATGGGGCTGTATCTGGTTCGTCAGGTGGTCCAGACGCTTCATATGAACATTCATGTAGAATCTTCTCTTGGCGAGGGCACAATCGTCACACTTACTTTTCCGCGAAAAAACGACATGGTGCATCTTGCAGGCGTGTGACAACAATGTCACATGCTTTTTGGTTTTGTTCGGTGAATCACACGATAACACTGCACATTCCGCCTATGATATAGACATGAGCATTTTGCAGAAGATCTAAGAGGAGTGAGTGGGATATGTGGATACTGGAAGCCAAAAAATTCATAAAGTCTATGGTAATAAACTGAATAAACAGGAAGTGCTGAAGGGGATTGATCTTGGGGTAAGTAAGGGAGAGTTTGTTGGTATTATGGGGCCTTCGGGTTCGGGTAAAACAACGCTGCTTAATGTACTTTCCTCCATTGATCGGGTGAGTCAGGGCACGATTGATATTGAGGGCAAGGAATTCACCGGAATGAAGGAGAAACAGCTGGCTGAGTTCCGCAAACATCATCTGGGCTTTATTTTTCAGGAATACAATCTGCTGGATACCCTTACGGTGAAGGAAAATGTATTATTACCGCTCTCGATTACGAGCATTCCAAAGCAGGAGGCACACCGGAAGTTTGAACAGATCGCGCGTGAACTGGGAATCTACGAATTGAAAGACAAGTATCCATCTGAGATTTCAGGGGGCAGAAGCAGCGGACTTCGGCAGCACGAGCATTTGTCCACGATCCAAGTATCATTTTTGCGGATGAGCCGACAGGAGCGTTGGATTCCAAGTCCGCTTCGGATCTGCTCGGCAAGTTAAGTGATATGAACAGCGCACGAAAGGCGACCATCATTATGGTTACCCATGATCCGGTTGCCGCAAGTTATTGCAGCAGAGTGATCTTCATTCGAGACGGTCAGATCTACACCCAGCTGAATAAAGGAGACGAGTCCCGACAATCGTTCTTCAACGATATTATCAAAACCCAAGGCGTATTGGGTGGTGTACAGCAATGAGCTTGAATTATATCATCTTCCGCAATCTCAGGAAAAATCTAAAGAATTATTATCTCTATGTATTTGCGCTTGTGTTCAGTGTGGCCTTATATTTTTCCTTTGTGACGTTACAGTATGATCCTTCCATGGATGAGGTGGCTGCTTCAACGAAAGGTGCGGCGGCTATAGGCGCGTCTTCGGTATTATTAATCGGTATTGTCGGCATTTTTCTGTTATATGCCAATACAATTTTTATTAAGCGACGCAGCAAAGAAATTGGATTATTTCAATTGATCGGACTGACGAAAGGCAGAATTTTTGGTATTTTGAGTGCGGAGAACAGTATTCTTTATTTTGGCTCCATGGCCATTGGTGTGTTAATTGGGTTTCTTGCGTCCAAGCTTGTATTGATGATATTGTTCAAAATTCTCGGTGTGGACGCGATTACGAGATTGTATTTCTCTCCGATGGCACTGATGCAAACGGTGATTGTCTTTACGATTATGTATTTGCTCATCATGCTGATGAACTACACCTTTATCAAGAGACAGAGCATTCTCTCGCTCTTTCGGGTGTCGGCCACTTCGGAGCAGCAGGTGCAGAAGATGTCTGTCGGACAGATGATTGTTGGCGTCTTGGGCATTGCTCTGATTGTGTATGGATACTTCATGTCTGCACGGTTGTTCAGCGGTGAGGCAATGGATATGCAGCAGTTGATGTATACAATGATCCTGATTCTCTTCTCGGTCATACTGGGGACATACCTGTTCTATAAGGGTTCGGTAAGTTTTATTTTTAATCTGATTCGCAAAAGTAAAAACGGATACCTTACCATTCATGAGGTGTTGTCTTTATCTTCAATCATGTTTCGCATGAAATCTAATGCATTGCTGCTCACGATTATTACAACCGTGTCGGCGCTTGCTATTGGCATGTTGTCACTCAGTTACATTTCGTATTACTCGGCAGAGGCGCAGGCCAAGGAAAGTTTGCCGGAGGATTTTTCTTTTGCTCAGGTGGATGTAAAAAATCGCTTTGTAGCGGAGTTGGATAACAAACAGATTCCATATGAAGAGAATCACAGAGAGCCGATTTACATTGAAATTGATGCTCAAGAAGTGATGGATGAGTCCATGACGGAACAATACCTGTTCAGTAGTGTGGTGAGTGACAACATGGTAGACAACATTGATTTGCAAGCGGGTGAAGTGGTCTTCATGGGATATGGAAATGCTGTTCAGCAGTTAATTTCCATTCAGGAGAAAGGTCCAATCGTCTTGCACGGGTTGAAACATACGCTGGCACAACAACTGATCGGAACAACCAAACGTGGAGTTCTTCCTGCGTACTATACTGGGGGCACGCCTGTAGCGGTTGTAGATGAGACGGTATATCAGCAACTGAGGCAGGATCTCGATCCCAAGCTGCATAAAGCCGAGTGGGCTGACTACTATGGTGTCCGTATTGTGAACGAGGGGCAGGCTGAAGAGGCATATGCCGTATATAAAGAGCAGGAGTTGGAAGCCCCAAGCTTCTCCCAGATTGAGTTCAGAAATAACCAGCGTACCACGATGGGACTGATTATGTTTATTGTTGGTTTCCTGGGGCTGACGTTCTTAATAACATCGGGATGCATCCTGTACTTTAAACAAATGAATGAGAGTGAAGAGGAGAAGGGCAATTATACCATTCTGCGAAAACTCGGATTTACTCAAGGCAATCTGTTGCGTGGAATTCAGATCAAGCAGTTGTTTAACTTTGGTATTCCACTCATCGTGGGACTGAGCCATAGTTACTTTGCCGTGAAATCAGGTTGGTTTTTCTTTGGTTCGGAGCTGGCGACACCTACGGTCATTGTTATGATTGTGTATACGTTGTTATATTCGATTTTTGGTCTGTTGTCTGTGTGGTACTATAAACGGGTGATTAAGGAAGCTTTATAGAATTGGGATCTGGAGTATGCTGATATAGCAAAATAGGTTGAGTAAAGGGCGGCTGTAATGATTACAGACTGCTCTTTTTACTTTTTCTAAGTATAATGCCTCATGAAAAAAAGGATGATAATGGAATTAAGTCGAAATGATGATAGAGTCCATGAGTCTGATTCATGTATAACGGTGAAACGAGGGGAGTGAAGTAACGTGCCTGGAGTTCTCTATTCATCGAAGAAAGAGTTAAGTGAGACGATTCGGCGCACCTATGTATTGTTTGAGGGTGAATTCAATGACATCCATAACAGCGACAAAGATAAGTGGGTTGAAGGTGTGGATAAGACTCCTGCCCAGATGATCGCCTATCAGCTGGGATGGATGAACCTGGTGATGGACTGGGAGCGCAATGAACAGTTGGGACATGAAAGTCATATGCCCGCACCAGGATATAAATGGAACCAATTGGGATCGTTAAATGAATCATTTTACGAAAAATATTCAAGTTATACGCTGGAGGAGCTGCGCTCTTTGTTTCGGGAGACAGAACAACAATGGCAGAACTGGATTGACTCGCTGAGCGAAGAAGAATTATTTGTACAAGGGATGAGACAGTGGACGGGAATGAAGCCTGGGTGGGCTATGGTGAAGTGGATTCAGATTAATTCGGTAGCCCCTTTTAAATCTTTTCGGACCCGAATTCGTAAATGGAAAAAAGGTCAGTTAGGTGGCATGGATGTGAGGAGTGGAGATATCTAATGAATCTGGCAAATCAAATCACCTTGGCTAGAATCGTTTTGATTCCATTGTTTATGATTTCTTTTCTGAATCAACAAAGCACGATAACTGCACTACTTATTTTTGCAGTAGCGGCAGGCACGGATAAACTGGATGGATATGTGGCAAGAAAATATAATCAAATTACGAATCTGGGCAAGCTGCTTGACCCACTAGCGGACAAACTGTTGATTGCAGCGGCGCTGATCATGATGGTTCAGGAGAATATGATCAGTTCATGGATTGCTGTAATCATTATAGGACGTGAAATTGTGATTACAGCTTTACGAATGGTAGCCACAGAGCAGGGCATTGCTCTTGCAGCGGATCGATATGGCAAGATCAAAATGGTACTTCAGGTGGCAGCCATCATTGCCATTTTGTTGAACAATGTTCCGTTTAGTTTGCTGACTGAGGTGCGGGTTGATGTAATTTTATTGTGGCTGGCGGCAGGCGTTACGCTGTTATCGGGATTGAATTATATTGTAGTAAACTATAAGTTGCTACAGACAGGAAGATAGAAAGCTTCGATTGGATCATGGCTTCACAACGCAAATGGTACCCTGCATTCAACGTGCAGGGTCTATTTGTCGTTTGTTTCTGTTCAAAAATATGTGGGGCATAGCCGAGGTTCCTTGTATACTTAGAGTATCTGAATGTACATATAATGAATCGGAAAAAGTGCACCATGGTGCTGATTCGGGAGGATCTCATGCAACAGGAACAGACCGCTGGTCTCCACGGGGACTGGCTTCAATTTATGATTTTAACAACCAAACTGGAACTTCCACCCTTGCCAGCAGATACAATGGACCGTCCACGGCTAAGTTTGCAACGCAAAGAATTGTTCCAATCCAAAGTCACTTTGTTGACTGCCCCGGCGGGTTCAGGGAAATCAACACTGTTAGGCAGCTGGGTGAGAAGTGAAGCTGTTCATGCAGCCTGTGTTTGCCTGGATGATAAAGATCAGGACCCACTTCAGTTTTGGCTCTACATTATTCATGCACTGGATCGAGTGAGTAAGGAACTCTGCGGAGATGTACTTCCACATTTTTTGCAACGGTACCCGATAGACCCCAGATCAGCATTGATATTATTGTTGAACCGTGTTGCCCAGACCAATCAACATACGCTGCTCATTCTGGATGACTATCATGCAGTGACCCAGCGGGAGATTCATGAACAGATGCAATACTTTATTGAAAACCTTCCCTTACCATTCATCTAGTCCTTTCTAGTCGAACATACCCTCCATTCAAGCTTGAAAAGCTGCGCCTGAGAGGTGAATTGAAGCAATTTACGCTTCAGGAACTGGCATTTACGCCAGAAGAGGGCATTGAATTTTGCCAAGAGATCATGCAATTGGATATTGCCGGGGAGATGCGCGTGGTTGGGTACAGCAGACGGAGGGGTGGGCTGCCGGATTGAAGCTGCTCGCTTTATCTCACGCATGGGGTGGCAACGCGTTGGTCAGCCCCATGCATTCGATATCGTCAGCTCTGTCTCGTCAAGATCATGGACCAACTGGCGAGAGGACGATTTCGGATTACCTGCTTGAAGAGGTGTTCCAGCGTCAGTCACCGGAAATGCAGCAATTTCTGCTCCGAACAGCGATCACAAGAAGAATGAACAGCAGTTTATGTCAGGTATTAAGTGATATGCAGGAAGCCCCACAATTGTTAAGGCAATTGGAGAAGGAACATCTTTTTCTTGTTCCACTTGATCGGGAAGCACACTGGTATCGTTATCATCATTTGTTCTCTGCATTTCTAAAGCGTGAGCTGGATCGTTGTGGTACAGAAAAAGTAAATGAATTACATGCTCTTGCTGCACTGTGGTATGAGCAACAAGGATACCCGGCAGAAGCGCTGGATCATTATATTCTCGGACAACACATGCAGGATGCAGCGAGACTGCTGGAAGAGCTGTTTGCCCATTTTATTATGGGAGAGTGGTGGACGCTCCGGCGATATTTTGATGTTTTGCCACTGGAGATCGTTAAATCACGTCCAAAATTATATATGTCTTACCTGTTCCTTGTTGCACGTGAGATGCCTTATGGACAGATGGTAAAACAGCTGGATGAACTGGAACACCTGATTCGGGTCCATCTTCAAGGGCAGCTGGAACCTGAGATCATCGGGTATTTGTTGCAAGTTATATGTGTGATGCGAGCATACATGGCCTATTTGAACAGAGATTTGGATGGGCTGGCTCATTATTTGGTGTCCTACATCGATCAAGGTTATCCTGATGATATTGCCTTTCAGTATATGGACTATGATCGGAGAGAGAGCATGCGCCTACGCAGCTTTCATGGCGTTAATGGCTACTTGAGACGTGGGGAAGCTTGCTTCGGGGCGATTACGGAACGTTGGTATGCTGAACATGCCTACGTAACGTCCTACTATGGTGTTGGATATGGTGAGATTTTAATGGAGCAAAATCAAATTGCAGAAGCGGTCAGATATGCGGACCGAGCGCTTGAAGTGGCTTTGCAGATCAAGGTGGCTGCGTTGCTTGTTCCAGCTTATGTGCTCAAAGCCAGACTTGAACTTACACTGGGTCGACCTGAAGAAGGCTTGAAACTGCTTCGACAGTTCTCAGGGATATTATCTGGGAAGGATATGGAGTACTGGCAGCCAGCACTGGAAACACATCAATACCGAATTTTAATTGAAATAAGTCCGGTGGAATCGGCCCACACCATTCTGGCTAAGCCTGCAAATGAAGGAGATGTGGCTGCTGAGTTCAGTTGTGATCAGTTCTTCCGTTCCATGGTTCGCATACGTGCGATGATCATCCTTGAGCAGTATGATTATGCACGAGAGGAACTGAGACGACTCCGTAAACAGGCTGAAGAACGGGACTTGCTTGCTGAACAGGTAGAGTGTGCTCTGTTAGAGTCAATCATGCTGCAAAAGCAGGGATTCACAGATGCCAGTGTTGTGGCGTTATCCCGTGCTCTGGTGCTGGGAGGACCCGAAGGATATATCCGTTCATTTGTTGCTGAAGGTGAACAGATGAAACAGTTGCTGCAGCACTATCTCTATATGCGTCGTACAAAGGCGATACACGATGATGGTGTGAAAATGGCTTATGTGAAGCAGTTATTATCTGCTTTTGCAAGAGACAAACGATTGAGAGGCCCCTCATCTGCAGGGGAGGCAAAGCTGGATACAAAGGAAGTGGGACTCAGCCCGATGGAGCAAAAAATATTCGGTCACATCGCTGAGGGCCTGACCAGCAAACAGATTGCTGCCGAGTTTGGTATCTCTCCCGGAACTGTTAATACACACATTCGCCGAGTGTTCGCGAAGCTGGGTGCGAGTAGTCGTACTCATGCTGTTCAAATTGCGGAGCAACGGGGATTATTATAATTTTGTGAAACAGTGTCTACTCTTTTGTAGACTGTTTGCAAGCTAAGGTCTCTCCTACAATGAAGATAATTAAATAACTCTGACGAGTCTTTGCTGACACCAGGGTTTATGTTCATGTGGGAGGTAGCGTTAAAAGATGTCAACACGAATATCCAAACGAAAAGTTCATACGAAAAATAAGATCCTTAAGGTCTCGCCTTATCTTGCAGCCCTTCTGTCTTTATCCGTCATTACTGTGCCCGGGACAGTGCATGCAGCGTCCGATGCAGTAAACATTCGTGACTTGCAGCAGGCAGCGCCGTGGGCCAAACAAGCGATTGAAAGGGCTGCCGAGCAACAGATGATTCTGGCGGACGAAGCAGGGAATTTCAACCCGAGCGCAACGTTAACAAGAGGGGACCTTGCGTACACGCTGGCTCAACTATTGGAGATGAACGTGCCGTCGTCGGTCCAGCTTCCAGATCTGTTATTCAGGGATCTGGATCGTAATGCTGAGAATGGATCCTACATTCATGCACTTCAATTGGCTGGAATTATGAATGGTTATCCGGATAGAACGTTTCGTCCAGCTGGTCTGGTAACGAGGGAAGAGCTGGCAACGACGATCATCCGGGCTTTGAAAGCTAAAGGATATAATGAAACGTTAAATGTGACCAAAGAGTTGTCATTTAAGGATACTTCCGACATCAGTGCCTGGGCTTTGCCAAGTGTACAACAGGCTGTTGAGTTGGGAATCTTGAAAGGGGACAATGGAAGCTTTGCGCCGAAGCGTTCTACTTCCAGACAGGAAATGGCCGTGATCGCATTACGCGCAACTAAAGTCATTCAAGCGCTTGATGAAGCTGCGAGTCATGGGGGCACCAATTCGGAATCTAATCCGAATGAGCCAGGAAAGGTAACTGAGGTACAGGGTACAACTTCAGGCGGCAATAACGCAGGGAACGGTACAGGAAACGCAAACGGTAATTCCGGTGTGACACCAGGGAATGGAAATGGCAGCACCGGTGGAGGAAGTGGATCTACGCCAACTACTCCGACGAATCCTTCCACTCCGTCCAATCCAGGTACGGGGAACAGGGCGCCACTGGTTATTAGTGGTGGTTTGCCTGATCAGGAACTTACACTAGATCATGCCGCATTGGATTGGAACGTTTCAACGTATTTTAGTGATCCAGATGGTGATGAATTGCAATTCAGTGTCATAGCCGGAGATGAAACCATTGTTTCCTCCACTGTGGTAGAAAAAGTGATTCGACTTGTTCCACAGGCTGCTGGAGAAACAACACTGACGATCAAAGCAGTTGATGTCCATGGCGCCAGTGTCACGGCACAACTCAAGGTTAAGGTACAGGCCAATACGATAAGTCGCCAATTTCCCGATCCACATTTGGCTGGAGCGATTGCTTATTGGTTGCAAAAGGATGTGGATGATCCACTGACCAAAGATGAATTGGTGGAAGCTCTCATTCAGACCAATGGAGGATTGTATGCGAGAAATGCGGGCATTTCCGATCTGACAGGAGTCGAGATATTCAAAGGATTGAATGTAACCGAAATTGATCTGTCCGGAAACGACATAAGCCAAGCGGATGCCTCTGGATTCGATCGTTTGAATTGGCTTGATTTATCCCGTAATGAACTGACGCAAATTAATGTGACAGGACTGGACCAGCTAGAGTATCTGAATCTCGCGAATAATCGACTTCCTTTATTGGATGTGAGTGGAATAGACTCCTTGCAAGAACTACATCTGTACGGTAATGAGCTTGTTCATCTACCGATTGGAGTTGCTGGGTTGTCTGATCTGCAATACTTGGATGTGAGTAACAATGCCATACCCCTGAGAGAAGAGCCTGATTTCGCTCTACACCAGATGCTGCTGCAACGTTTGGACATGTATGACTTTGATGATGCTCCCCCTGTACTGGTGGAGGCACCTGCGGGTATTACCGCTTATGTTCATGGAGATGAGATTGAGATCGACCTGGCCTTTATGTTTGAGGATGAAGATGACGCTAGATCTACCCTCATCCTACTGGCTGACTCCCCTGATCCACAACTGGCAGATGTCAGAATGGTTGGACAGAAACTATACGTTACTGCACTGGGAACGAGTAGTGAGCCTCTTCGGATTGAGGTGAAGGCTACGGACCCTCTGGGCAGAGTTGGTGTAGGTCACATGTACGTGGATCTGAGAGAAATAGAGTAGCGTATTTTAAAACAGCATATGTGAACTAATGCAAGTTACATCAACGTGCCTTCCTCTATGGAAGGTGCGTTTTTTTATTTTTGTAAGGGATAACTTTATGTTAAAATATGCAAGAAATGAATGAGGCTGTGAGTAATGACGATAAGGGGAGAAGAGGATGTCCCAAATAAATATTAATCCAAGTACTTCAGAGGATTCAGAGTATGTTCGCCAGCAATTAGTCGCATACAATGCGACCCATGTGAGTGAGGAGTTAAGGCATCGTTACGAAGAATTGAATTTTAATATCAAAAATGAGACGGGCGAGATTGTTGCAGGTGTGCTTAGTACACTTTGCTGGAACTGGCTGGAGGTTGATATTCTTTGGGTGGATTCTGAACAACGGCATCGGGGATATGGTTCACAGTTGTTGCTTGAAGTTGAGCGAATTGCACGAGAGAAATCTTGTGATTTTGTCAAGTTGAACACCTTCTCCTATCAAGCACCGGAATTTTACAAGAAACATGGCTACCAATTGATCACAACGATCGAGAATGCACCGACTGGACACAGTCATTATTATTTTAAAAAGGACCTCACTTAAGACGAAGCAAGCGAAATAGGACAAAATCAGGAGGGTTATCATGGTTACCATTAAAGGAATCGAACTTGAAGATTTATCGGCACTAAGCCAGCTATACAATGAGTTGATGGGAATGCCTACCAATGAACAGCAGATGAAAAAGATGTTTCATTACATACAGCAGAATGGCCATTATCATGTGCTTGGGGCATTCTACAATGGCAAACTGGTTGGGTCCGTTATGGGGATTGAGTGTATGGATCTGGTAGGGCCATGCAAACCGTTCATGGTTGTAGAGAATGTGATTGTATCGGATCAGGTACGCAGGCAGGGCATTGGGCAGAGGTTAATGCTCCAGATTGAGCGAATTGCGAAGGATCTGGGTTGTGATTACATGATTCTGGTGTCTGGCGATCAGCGTAAGGAAGCACATATATTTTATGAGAAGTTGGGTTTCAAGGATGAGAAGGTTCAGGGTTACCGGAAGCATCTTTAACAGACAGTTCAAGTGAAAATTTCTTACACAAGTGGAAGGATTACTTAAGGAACACGGCGAATAAGGCAGAGTCTTAACAAAAGAAACGAATAAGAGGGAGGCACTCTCGTGTTCAAAAAATGGGCTAATGTTTTCATGGTTCTGAGCCTGGTATTCGCCGTATGTTCCCCAACCTCCTATGCTGCCGCCAAAACGGTTAAGGTAACCGTGACGCTGGTGAGCGCAGAGCTTGTCGAGAATAACTCTGTCGGTAATGAGTGGGCCATCGGAGCAAGTGTGAACGGCAAAGATCTGGAAGAGGGTTCGTCAGTTACCTTAAACCTGAAATCCACAGGTACGTTGAAACTGGAGGCCATTGCCGAAGAACAGGACAAGATTCCCGATTACGGGAGTAAACGCACCAACGTCAAACTATCTTCGTTCTCCAAATCAACCAACAAGACACTTTCCGTGGTGGTGGCCGAGAACAGAGGCCGATATTCTGGTAACACAGCGACTTGGGCGTTCAAGTTTAAGATTAGCAAGAAGTGAATAGGAATCAACCATGAGAAAAGGGAGCCTAGCTCTCTTTTTTTAATGCGTAGATAATTGGGGATCTAAAGGAAGAGAACGTTTCGAGCCACGCTGATCTTTGTTAAACTAAGGAAAGCAACAGATAGAAATTTAAGATGAAATATTCAAAAAATACATAGGAGGTTAACACAATTATGCGTATCGTAGATAACATTAAAGTCTGGGGGAGCCGCTGGAGAACGCCGTAAGTCAGGCGGTGACTTGCTCGCAATATGGAGATGTATTGGGTGTGGCTCTGATGGCCGACCATCACAAAGGTTACTCGCAACCCATCGGTGGTGTTGTCGCTTATCGGAATATGATCAGTCCGTCAGGTGTCGGATACGATATTGCCTGTGGCAACAAGGCTGTGCGCACAAATCTGATGTGGGAAGATATTCGGGATCAGATTGTAACGATTATGGATGACATCAATTCGACCATTTCTTTCGGCGTGGGTCGTAACAATCCAACACCCGTGGATCATGAACTGTTCGACGACACGAGCTGGAAGCTGTTTGATACCATTGAACCGGGATTAAACCATAAGCTGAAGACACTTGCACGCAACCAACTTGGAACCGTAGGCAGTGGTAATCATTTCGTGGATATTTTTGTAGAAGAGGTAACGGGAAAGGTGTGGATCGCAACTCATTTTGGCAGCCGCGGGTTCGGTCACAAAGTGGCGAGTGGGTTCCTTAACCTTGCCGCAGGGCGTCAGTTCAGTGGCAAAGCGCCGGGCGAATCGATGGATCAACCGCCTACGTTGTTTGACCTGAACAGCGAAATGGGTGATATGTATTGGGATGGAATGACTTTGGCGGGCAGATACGCCTATGCAGGACGTGATTATGTCATTGAACAGGTACTCGGAATTCTCGGGGCAAGTGCTGAATATGCCGTTCATAATCATCACAACTTTGCCTGGAAAGAACAACACATGGGTGAAGAGGTAGTTGTGGTCCGCAAAGGTGCAACGCCACTGGCACCCGGGCAACTCGGTTTTGTTGGAGGCAGTATGGGCGATATCTCGGTAATTGTGGAGGGAATCCACAGCGAGGAGAATACCGAGTCATTCCGCAGCACCGTACATGGGGCAGGGCGCACGATGAGCCGAACCCAGGCGGCTGGCAAAATGAATTACAAGCTGCGCACACGCATGGGCGGCGAGATTAGCGAAGCACAGATGCATGAGGCGATTCGTGCCTATGGTGTCGAGCTGCGGGGAGCGGGCACAGACGAAAGTCCGTTTGTGTATAAGAAACTGCAAGACGTACTGAACGCACATGCGAATACGTTGAAAATCAACCATGTACTGCGTCCCGTTGGTGTCACCATGGCCGGAGGTAATGAATTCGATCCGTATAAGGATTAGTCAGAAAGAAGAGGGTGAACTTCATGAGAAATTGTGCGATATATAGCTCTCAGTTTGACCTGGATCAGCTGTTTGAATGGATTCAATCCATTTATCCTGAGGGTACGATTGAACGCCGGGAAGACAAGACCCATATTCAAGTGACTCAGAAGAAATGGTTCAGTAAAAAAACCAAAGGCTTTAATATCATGACCAGCCAGACGCATCCTGAGGAATTTACGACAATGATTCAGGGGATGCTTGGATTTTTGAGTCAGATTGAGGGGCGCAATGCTTCGCTCCAGGAAAAGGTACTGATCAAATGTTCCACATTGAACATGGTGGTTGGTATTGAGACGGAAGAGGACATATCGGAAGAATTCTTCGGCGAGTTATTGCGATTGGCTGATGCTCTGGATGCTGTTATCTTCTGGGGAGGTGGATCTCTGCTGAACGCACAAGGCCAGTTGTTGCTGGATGTGAATGGAGAATCTGAGGTAGAGGATTACACGGTGACAGCGCACACCAGTTTCCTTGACGGTGACAGCCCCCAGTCGGAGTCTGGCATTCAACGTAAAGCGCGTTCAGAGCAACGGTTGACTGAACAAGGCATTCCGTATAATGCGAACTTGCCCGCAAGGGCCGGAGACGAGCACATCACGATTCGGAGTAAAGAGGAAGTTGCGCGCCGTGCGGTTGCCCTATGTCTTGCCGCGCTTAAGGGGAGTGTCTGGGAGCAGGCGAAAGTGCGGACGATACCGCAGCACTGGTTCAGGAAGTGATCGACAAGTATGAGGCTGAATCCTTTTTCTCACCCGTAGAGAAGAGGTTTATCGACCAGCACGGAGCAGAGCAGCAGGAGATCATCTCCTTCTCTTGGGGATATGAAGCGTACCACGTAATGTTGTGGGCGCTTGGTTATGTGAAGGAATTGGGTGCACCAGCGGAGTTATGTAACGTAGGGAAGGATGTCGGTTATTTGCAACAGAAGGATAGTTTTACCGACTTTCTCTCCGATGCATCTCTGCGTAACAAGAGCGAGATTCTGGATGAAGCAGATCTAATATACCGTTATAACTGGGTGTGTGTCGATAGTCGTGTGAATGATAAAACACCTCCCGCTGGACTGAATGGTGGAGTGGCTTATGAACGTCACCGTGCATTGAACTGGTTGATCTGTTATCTGGATCAGGAGTGGGATGATGTGCGTACAGACACGTAGAACTGGATGATGTTACGTCCTAATGTAATAATCAATAAACATGACACAACATACAACAATGCAAATACCCCTATAGCCGCACGAATACGGTTAAAGGGGTGTTTGGCGTGCTGTTCTGTGTGGACATAAGCTTTATTCCATATATGCTTTTATCCACTATGCCTGCCAAACTGTTCACGAATAATGACGTCAGCAAGAATTAATTTTTCTCGACGTTGCTCTCTGGATTCGCAATGCGCCATAACATCTGATCCACTGCACGCGCACCAAGCAACTCCTTGTTCACGTTAACTGTGGCAAGTAATGGGATATTGTCGTATAGATTATCAAATCCCGTGACAACACACTGATCGGGTACACGAATACCCATACTCTCAAGGGCTTCTATGGTGTATAGCCCATAGAAATCATTCGCACATACAAACACTTCAGGCAGGTTAACCTCATTGATCACTGAAGTGAACGTCTGGCGGAACTCATCCAATGCCTGATTACTCAGCTCGGGAATCTGGTGTATCTCCATTCCATGGCCCATGAGCACAGAAGTATAAGCAATCCAGCGTTCATAGAAGCTATGAGCATCCCCGATATTGCCAACGAACTGGAAGGTTTTGAAGCCCTTGCGGAGCAAATAGAGCATGATCTCGCGCATGGATGCAAAGTTATCGGTGAATATGCTGTCACTGTGAAAAACAGGGTCCAGATGATCCACCATCACAACCGGAATACTGAGACGTTTGATTTCAAGCAGAATCGGGGTCGAGATAGAGCCAACGGTAATGATTCCTCGAATGGCATCCGGGTTGAGCAGGGTAAATAGCTGGTCTGCTGAGGGTTCCGTTAAGGTCAGAATATTAATCCCTTTTTGGTTCAGCTTGGAAGAAATCCCGTTAAAGACGGGTCCCCAGTATACGGAATCTTGATTTTGGTACCGAACATTGGGAAACAAAATCAAGATGGTACCGCTTGAACGTGTGTTCTTCGGTTCTTGAAGTTCATGGTTGTTATACAGTTCACCAGACAACATGCTGTTATCTTTGAAATATCCAAGTTTGCCAGCGGCCTTGAGAATGACATCCCTCGTTTGATCGCTAACTCCTGATTTTCCAGACAAAGCTCTTGACACCGCGAATTTCGACAAACCCGTAAAATGTGCAATCTCCTGAATTGTTACCTTTGTCTTCATCATACCATCCTTACACTCGTAGTTCTGCCGTATTCCTTATTTGGAGCGATATCCAACTGATCCTAGTATAACATGATGTATTTCTCTTAATCTAATAACGGACAGAAGATTCAAAATGTTAGTGATGCACAGTATTTTAGGATGAACGTTCAACGTGACGGTAAGCATATTTTCAGATAGAATGACGAATTTTGTCTGCTGAATTATTATTTTGTTATTTTATAAAAATAACAAAATAAACAAAGTTGGAATCATGGTTTTAATAAGTGTGTACTTAGAGTTCAGGATGTTGAATAAGCTGTAATGCGGGTATATTACAGTTTTATCAGCATTTTATCAGAATAATTAGAAAATGTTAACAACAAAAATGTTGACGCTTACATTTTGCTGTGTTAAATTTTGTTTGTCAAAAACAAACAAGAAAATAACAAATGGTGGTGGTTGTTTATTTTCGATTGGTTAATGAATGGGGTTAACGATTTAGGGTGAACCATGATTGGTATACACATTCGGGGAGGTTGTTAAAATCATGATGAGAAGATGGAATGTTCTACCTCTGATGTTATTGGCTGTGATTCTTTTTGTATCCGCTTGCAGTGGTGGGGGAACAACGCAGACTGGGACTGATGCAGAGGGAACAATGAACTCAGGCAACAGCACCGAAGTCGCTGAAACAGAAAAAGAAGGCGCAGTGGAAGAAGCTGTGGTTGATGTTCCTGATCTGGGTGGACGTGTCATCAAGGTCGCGGCCTGGTGGGACTTGAAACCGGCGGGAGAGACGGCCTCCGATAAGGCCAGACTTGATAAAATTGCAGAGGTCGAGAAGAAATACAACGTAAAACTGGAGTTTGTCAACGTACCTTTTGAAGAATACATGAACAAATTCACAACGTCTGCACTGGCTGGCGAACCGTTCGCCGACATCGTTCAGATGGAGTACAAATCCGCACTACCTGCCATCCTCAAAGGGCAACTATTGCCCATCTCCGAATTCACTACACCTGAGAATAACATCAACCAAGAGGCTAATCTGATTGCAAAATATCCTGCCATTGCAGGCAACGAATACGCCTTCGAATCTCCAACCAGCATTGGTCTGGGACTTCACTATAACCGTGACTTGTTCAAAAATTATCTTTGCCTGATCCGCAGGAACTGTATAACCAAGGCAAATGGGATTGGGACAAATTCATGGAACTTGCCAAACAGGCAACCAAAGATACCAATAACGACGGCAAAACTGACGTATACGGATTTTCTGGCTGGGCGCTTGATGTTGTTCGTCATTTTACCGCTGCCAATGGTGGAACGATCGTGGATGATACCAATAGCAAAGAAGGATTGTCCGATCCGAAAACGATTGAAGCTGCTGAATTCGTCAAACGCCTGTATAACGTGGAAAATGTCGTGAAGGTCAAAACCGGCGACAAAACCAACTGGGAGGAAAGCAATACGTTCAAAGATGGAGATGTAGCTCTGTTCACCGCTGCTGAATGGCAGTTGGGCGATCTCACCTTTGCTGTTGGCGTTGTACCGATTCCGAACGGGCCACAGGGTAGCAAAGAGGTAACGTATGCAAACAACGCGGCATCGGCGAAGTTCATTCCAAAAGGTGTGGAAGATCCAAAGATCGTCTACCAAATCTATGAAGAGACCTTCGACATCCCGCAGATTGAAGAGTATCCAGGTCAAGATTATCTGGAGAGTCGTTATACCGACGAGAAGGATATTGCGATCATTCGCGAGCACATCGCCGGAACGGGCCGTATCTTGCTGGATGATGCTTACACGGGTTACCCATTTGGAGATTATGTGAACGATATCATCAAAAACAACGCTTCCGTAACAGCGACAGCCGAGAAATACAAAGCACAGGCACAAGCTGCCATTGATAAACTCGGCAAATAATAACAACACTTATCACCAGCAAACGATTCAGGCAGGGGCTCGTGTCGGCAAGGTTGCACGGAGCCCCTTTTCCTGAACCACCAAATCGGCATTGCTGGCATCAGCCTTGATGAGGAGGACTCGTAGGATGGCTGGAATTCTACAACGTAAGACATGGATATTGTCCACATTAATCATTGTGGCGGCAGCCTGCATCATTCTATATGTAACTTCCGGCGCTGATGTGAAGAGTGCAGACATTCCACCTGGCAATCTGCCTGCCATTGAAGTGGATGCAGTCTTGCAGCAGACCCGGCAGAAAAAGGGATACGAACAGTATCGATCCGGAACGGATCAGGCTTCGCAGCCGAATGTGGACATCACCATTGAAGCAGGAGATTACATAAAAGCCGAAGGTGAAGACGTCCGCAAACTGACTAATTATGAGGGAATGGAAGGGGTATCTCTCCATACCGGAGAGATCGGACAAGTCAATTGGAACATTAACGTGCCGGAGACCGGGCTGTATAACCTGTCCGCCATCTATTATCCCGTTGAAGGCAAGAGTTCGGCCATTGAGCGTGCATTGTACATCGACGGTGAACTTCCTTTTGCGGAAGCCGCCTATTTGCAATTTGACCGGGTATGGGCGAATGAGAAAGATGTCGTGGAGCAGGACAATCAAGGTAACGACCTTCGCCCGAGACAAGTGGAGGAACCTCGCTGGATGGAAGAAACGTTTCAGGACTCAGACGGGTATGAACAGGCTCCATTCAAGTTTTATTTGGAAAAAGGGGAACACACGCTAACGCTAAAATCATCGCGTGAACCCATGGTGATTCGATCCATTCGTCTTTTCAATGAGAAGACAGCCGTTCCTTACGCAGAGACTGCGGGGGCACAACAGTCGGATACTTCCGGGCAGCCGAAGGATGTACTTATTCGCATTGAAGGAGAAGCCGCAATTGCCAAATCTTCACCTACGTTATACCCGACCAGCGAAAGGTCAAGTTCTGCTGTATCTCCTTATAGCGCTTCCCAGGTACGCATCAATACGATTGGTGGCTTTAACTGGCGTTTGCCAAGGCAATGGATTGAATGGGAAGTGGATGTACCGGAGAGCGGACTTTATCATATCGGTTTTACCGCACAGCAGAATTTTGTCAAAGGCATCTATTCTACACGCAAATTGACCATTGATGGTGAAGTTCCATTTGCTGAGATGGCGAAAGCACCTTTCCGTTACCAAAGCGACTATCGCATTGACGTCATGGGCGGCAAGGAAGCATACAAGTTTCACTTGGAAAAAGGAAAACATGTGCTACGGCTGGAGAACAGCCTCGGTGACTTTGCACCCCTTATCCGCAATGTGGAGGACAGTCTGTACAACTTGAACTCCATGTACCGACGAATTCTGATGATTACAGGTACGAAGCCTGATGAATTCCGGGATTACCGGGTGGAGAAACAGATTCCGAACCTGCTGGAAGTGTTCAGCGGGGAAAGTAAACGACTCAAAGACGTGGCCGCACAGCTTCGTCTTCTGTCAGGACAGTCCAGCGATCAGGAAGCGCTGATCAAGACGATGGCGTTGCAACTAGACGAGATGATCGACAAGCCGGATACCATTCCGAGACGGCTTGCGGCTTATAAAACCAACACGGGTGGTCTCGGAACATGGGTGCAGCAGGCACGAGAGCAACCCCTTGAGATCGATGCACTGTACGTCACTTCGATCGACCGTGATATTCCCGGAACAGGCATGGGACCACTCGCGAAGCTTGGTCATGA
This sequence comes from Paenibacillus sp. OVF10, assembly GCA_022836915.1. Lineage (GTDB taxonomy): Bacteria > Bacillota > Bacilli > Paenibacillales > Paenibacillaceae > Paenibacillus. The sequence continues at coordinate 2,514,102 of CP094668.1, forward strand.
AGCCAAGATATTCTATCATTCGTTCTTCATTGATTATAACCAGATCGGCAATGTAGCCACTTCAGAAGATCAGCGCACGGTAACTGTCTGGATTGGTAGCGGACGTGACCAGGCGAATACGATGAAAGCGATGATTGACAAGACCTTCACACCAGACAGTGGCATTAACGTGAATCTGAAGCTGGTGAATATGGGAACCTTGCTGCCAGCGACTTTGTCCGGTGAAGGTCCGGATGTAGCGATGCAGATCGGCAATGATCTGCCGGTGAACTTTGCGATGCGGAACTCGGCTGTAGATCTGACGCAATTCAGTGATTATAGCGCCGTGGAACAGGAGTTCAGGGAAAGTGCAATCGTGCCGTATGCCTATGATTCAGGCGTATATGCCCTGCCGGAAACACAAACCTTTAACATGCTGTTTTATCGTAAAGACGTGCTCGAAGAACTCGGGCTTGAAGTGCCTCAGAACTGGGAAGATGTCGAGGCTCTACTTGCGATTCTGAGCAAAAATCATATGGAATTTGGTATGCCGATAGTAACCCAGGCGAATATGCAGGGGTTAATATTCCGCCGAACTCGCAGTATGCCACGATGCTGCTTCAGAACGGAGGCGCCTTCTATCGTAATGATGACAAGGAGTCGGATCTGGATTCCCGGATCGGAATTGAGACGTTCAAGCAGTGGACGGAGTTCTATACCGATTACAAGCTGGAGCGGGAATATGATTTTGCCAACCGTTTCCGGACAGGACAGATGCCCATTGGGTTAACGGATTACACCATGTACAACCAGTTGTCCGTATTTGCACCGGAGATTCGGGGATTATGGGGATTCGTTCCTGTACCAGGAACCGTTCAGGCGGATGGAACCTTGAATCGGGATGTACCGGGTGGAGGTAGCGCAGTCATGATGCTGGAGGGTGCCAAGGATCAGGATGCGGCGTGGGAGTTCATGAAATGGTGGACCAGTACACCGATTCAGGCTGAATTCGGACGGGAGATGGAAGGGCTGATGGGTGCGGCTGCCCGTTATCCAACGGCCAACATCAAGGCGCTGGATTCCCTGCCGTGGCCTGCGGAGGATTATGCGAATCTCAAAGCCCAATTCGAAACCGTGAAGGGCATTCCTGAAGTACCCGGTGGTTATTTTACAGGCCGCCATCTGTTCAATGCATTTTACAAAACCGTTGTTGGCCAAGTGGAAGCCAGGGAATCCATCATGGATTATACCCAATATATTCAGGACGAGATTCGCGTCAAACGTAATGAATTTGGTCTTCCGTAAGCAGAGGGAGGGTTAATCGTGCCACAAATATCACTCCGAGACGGACAAAACAGTCCTCCTGAGAAAGCGTCAAGGATGGGCATGAAATCGTGGTGGAGCTGGAAGCTCCAGGAAATGAAGGCCAGCAAACATTCCTATGTTCTGCTTGCACCTTATATGCTCCTGTTCCTCATGTTTACCGTGATTCCGGTTGTCATCTCGATCATACTCAGCTTCACCTACTTTAACATGCTGGAATTTCCGCGTTTTATTGGCTGGCAGAACTACACCCGCCTGTTTCTGGAGGATGATGTATTCCTGATTGCAATCAAGAATACGCTGCTGTTTGCCATTATTACCGGACCAATCAGTTATATTGCTTGCTTTGTCTTCGCGTGGATCATTAATGAGTTAACACCGAAATGGAGAGCGTTCATGACGCTGATCTTCTACGCGCCCTCCATTTCGGGCAATGTGTATTTTATCTGGCTGATGATTTTTTCGGGAGATCGTTATGGTATTGCCAATGGGCTGTTGATCAAATGGGGTTTTCTGCTGGAGCCGATCCAATGGCTGAAGACAGAAGCTTACATTATGCCCATCCTCATTCTCGTGCAGCTATGGCTGAGTCTCGGAACCGGATTTCTGGCGTTTATCGCCGGTTTGCAGACGGTGGACCGGACATTGTACGAAGCAGGAGCGGTGGATGGGATCAAAAATCGCTGGCAGGAGCTATGGTACATTACCTTGCCTTCGATGCGTCCGCAGCTCATGTTCGGCGCAGTCATTCAGCTCACAACCTCGTTTGCCGTGGCCGATGTGTCGATCGCACTGGCCGGGTTCCCAAGCGTGAATTATGCGGCAGAGACGGTGGTCACCCACTTGATCGACTTCGGTACAACGCGGTTTGAGATGGGCTACGCATCGGCGATTGCCACCGTACTGTTCATGATTATGGTGGGCACCAACTTGCTGGTACAGAAACTGCTTCGAAGGGTGGGAGAATAGCTATGGCTGCAATTGCGACAGGCAAAAAGCGGGTGAATCGCTCGCTATCGGGAAGCCTCTCCTGTTTGCCCTTCTGCTCGTATTTGGTGCCTTCATGGTGCTGCCGTTGATCTATGCAATCAACAATGCATTCAAACCATTGGATGAGATTTTTACCTTTCCACCAACTTTGTTTGTCAAAAATCCCACGTTCAGCAACTTTACAGATCTGCTGAATCTGCTGAGTGACTCGTGGGTGCCGTTCTCACGTTATATATTCAACACGGTATTTATAACAGGCATCGGTATCGTAGGCCATGTGCTGCTAGCTTCCGCAGCGGCGTACCCGCTTGCCAAGCATAAGTTTCCGGGCAAAGTATTCATGTTCCAGGTGGTCGTACTGTCACTGATGTTCACACCTGCGGTGACGGCCATTCCGAACTATATGATCATGTCTTGGCTCGGATGGATTGACACGTACTGGGCTGTTATCATTCCGGCATTTGCCTATTCACTCGGGTTGTATCTGATGAAACAGTTCATGGAGCAGATCCCGGATGCACTGCTGGAAGCAGCCAAGATTGATGGTGCCAGTGAATACCGGATCTTTTGGTCCATTGTTATGCCTAATGTGAAGCCCGCGTGGCTCACATTAATCATCCTGCTGTTCCAGATGTTATGGGGCAGTGATGGCAATGGATACATCTACAGCGAGCAGCTCAAGACTCTGCATTATGCAGCAGGTCAGATTATTCAGGGCGGAATATCCCGGGCAGGAGCGGGTGCTGCGGTAGCACTGATTTTGATGAGTGTGCCGATCACGCTATTTATTTTCTCTCAGAGCCGAATCATTGAGACGATGGCGAGTTCGGGCATGAAGGATTAAGGGGGAACGATATGGCACGCACAGTGAAAAGATGGCTTGTTCTCCTGGCGGCAGTATCTCTGCTGCTGGTGAATGCCGTGCCTGCGGCGGCCTCCCCGGCGCCGTATGAGAGTTATAACTACAACTACTGGAAAGAGGCTGTACCTTCACCAGATGCCTATCTGCCCGAGCGTACGATATCAGGCCGTGACCTCGGCATTAGTGAGTTCAAAGACCCCGGTGATGTGAACGTTTCTCCCTCCGGGTTGATCTACATTTTGGATAGCGGCAACAGCCGAATTGTTGTATTGGACCCAGGCTTTAAGCTGCTGCGCGTCATCGATGGATTCATGATGGATGGTAGCAAGGAGACCTTTAACCTTCCAAGTGGATTGTTTGTAGATGAAGAAGAACGCATATATGTCGCCGATACAGGAAACAGTCGTGTGGTTGTCCTTGATGGAGAGGGGACGCTGATACAAACCATCACGAAGCCTGAGTCGGATATCCTATCGACCCAATTCCAGTTCCAGCCCTTGAAACTGACGGTTGATCATGTAGGCCGAGTGTATGTTGTGGCACAGGGAGTCTACGAAGGTATTATGCAGTTTGACGAGAGTGGGAAATTTATCGGATATGTCGGTACGAACAAAGTGGAGCGGGACTACGGCGAATATATCTGGCGCATGTTATCAACCAAAGCCCAGCGCGCACAGATGGTCCTCTTTGTTCCAACGGAGTTCTCCAATGCGGATATCGACCATAAAGGATTCGTGTATGCGACGAATATTGATCCCGGCTCAAATGAACCGATCAAGCGGCTTAACCCGTCCGGCGAAGATGTACTGAAACGGTTTGGTTATTACGATGTCAAAGGCGATATCCGGTTCCGCAACAATCCGGGTCCCTCCAAACTGATTGATGTGAAAGTGCTGGGTAACGGCATGTACAGTGTATTGGATGCGACACAAAACCGGGTGTTCACGTACGACGATGAAGGTCATCTGCTCTACATATATGGTGGCAAAGGAAATCAGGTGGGCACGCTCAAAACACCTGTCGCTATTGAACAATCGGGTGAGCACCACTTGGTTCTGGATCGGGGCAAGAACAACCTTGTTGTCTATGAGCCAACCCGTTTTGGTGCCCGTGTGAATGAAGCGGTGGCACTCCACTATCGGGGCGAGGACACGGAGGCCGTAAATATATGGAGAGAAGTGCTGAAGCTGAATGCCAACTATGACATCGCTTATATCGGTATCGGCAAGTCCTTATTAATGGAGAAGAAAAACGAGGAAGCGCTAGGTTACTTCGAACTTGGAATGGATCGCAAGAGTTATTCTGTCGCGTTTAAGCGGCATCGGCGGGAGATGATGAAGGAACATTTCGGTACATTCCTGACCGCTGTAATAGCGCTGATTGTCATTCTGATCCTGACCCGGGTGGCGGTTAAATGGAGACGGAGGAGGCAGGTTGATCGTGAAGCAGGATTTCATTAAGTTTCCACTGCATCTCATTTTTCACCCCATTGATGCATTCTGGGACCTCAAATCGGATAACCGGGGACGGCTGCTTGTTGCTTTTGCAGCATTGGCGCTTACCATTGTTATGATGATTCTGCAAAAGCAGTACGCAGGATTTCTCGTTAATTACATCGATCCTCGTACGATTAACAGCATCATCGAGATCGCCACGGTTGCAGTGCCATTCTTTCTATGGTGCATGGCCAACTGGGCTGTAACGACCTTAATGGAAGGAGAAGGCAAGTTCAGGGAAATCGTTCTGGCGACAGGTTACTCGCTCATTCCGGTTATTCTGATCTATGCCCCAATGATCGTGATCAGCCGCTTCATGGTACAGGAGGAGACTGCTTTTTATTATCTTTTTAATAGCATCGCGTTTTTCTGGTTTGTACTGCTTCTGTTCATTGGCATGATGACGGTGCACCAGTACACGGTGATTAGAACGATCATTACGATGGTGCTGACACTCATTGTGATGGGCATTATTGTATTCCTTGGCGCACTGGTCTTCAGCATGCTGCAACAGCTGTACGAATTCGGTTATAACATATACCGCGAGTTGATTTTTCGGACCTAAAGGAGGCGGCATCCGTGAACAAAAGGCAACGATTATATACGGTGCTGGCTGGTGGTGCAGCTGTAATCATGATTGCAGCCGGGCTGCTGTATATAAACAACAGGGGGATTCCTGCCGTAGAAGCCGCAGCTTATCTGGATACGACAACCACAGCCATGCCCGTCACGGAGGACCCGTTGCAGTTCCTTAGCGACTCTTCGCAGGGTGTACCTGGTATGCAGCTGGTCGCAGAGGATCAGGGATTGGCCCTGTACTATAACGAGGAGACAACGGAAATTGCAGTACGTGACTCGAAAAGTGGAGAGGTTTGGTACAGCAATCCGAAAGAACGGGCTGAGGACAGTCTCGCTTCCGCATATGAAAAAGAAGTGCTGTCCTCCCAGTTGAACGTGTCTTTCCGAGATTCGATGAGCACACTGGAGAACTTTCCAAACTTCAGTTCGAGTATAAGCAACAAACAATTCACAGTGGGTCAGATCGATCAAGGGATTCGGGTCAACTATACACTTGGTGATACATCACTTGGTATTGATGCCCTTCCGAAACTGATTAGCAAGCAGCGACTGGAGGAGAAGGTTCTTTCCAAGCTGGACGCTACCGTCGCAAGATACACGTCTGCCCGTTATTATCCAACCAAGAATAATCCGGATATTCTGGAACGGCTCGATGGACAGATCTCGAAGCAGCTTGTGCTGAACAAGATGCTGGGAGCCTTTGAGACGGCTGGGTACACGGCGGACGATCTGGCTTTTGACAATCAGGAGAACGGTGTTGAAGGCGGGGCGTATCCGATAAGCCCAGCTTTGTCATTTCAGTGGAATACCGACTGGAGCAGGGAGCACTTGTTGTGAACGTGCCTCTGAGCCAGATAGAGGAAAGTGGGCAATACCGCATTCGGAATATTGATTTGCTCGCTTATTTTGGTGCTGCGGATACGAAGGGTGAGGGCTACATGCTCGTTCCTGATGGTTCCGGCAGCCTGATCCACCTGAACAATGGGAAAACCCAAGAGGAGCAGTATGTACAGCGCGTATACGGCGCAGACCCAAATGATAATTCGCTCAGTCGTCCTCAGGTTAGTGAATCCGCGTATATGCCTGTGTTTGGTCTGAAAAACGGGGAGAATGCCTGGTTTGCGGTGATTGAAAAAGGGGACGGCATTGCCAGTATCTCCGCAGATATTGGAGGCAGGCAGAACAGTTACAACCACGTGCATGCGACCTTCTCCCTGCGGGGTGAAGATGAGCTGGAGATGTACACCTCGCAGAAAATGCAGGAGATTCAGCTGCTTAGCGAAGAGCCCTACCGTGGAGATATTCAGGTCCGCTATCATTTCCTTCATGGAGAAGATGCCAGTTACTCGGGGATGGCCCGCCTATATCAGCAACAGTTGATAGAGCAGGATGTATTGAAGCCGCTCGGAGAACAGATGGAGTTGCCGTTCTATGTGGATGTACTTGGTGCAGTGGACAAAAAGGCTTCGTTCCTAAGCGTGCCTTATCGGACCACTTTAGCCATGACGACGTACGAACAGGCCACCGAAATGGCGGCGAAGTTACAGCAAGAAGGTGTGAACCGCGTACAAATGCGTTATCAGGGATGGTTCGGCGGTGGCATCAGCCATCATACGCCAACCCAGGTGAAGTTGGACAGTGAAGTAGGCAGTCGTTCCGAACTTCAGGCGTTGTCCGCCAAGCTGGAGCAGTCGGGGGAGCTTTGTTCCCGGATGTGGCTTTCCAGCACATTTATCACGATGATATGCGTTTTGTTCCTTCCTCGGATGCGGCGCGGTTTGTCACAAAGGAGACAGCAGAACTGTATCCATACAATCCTGCCCTTAATCGCATGGATCAGAGTAGGGACAGCTATTATTTGCTCTCAGCGGCCAAGCTTCCTTATGTGGTGAGTGAGTTTGCAGACAAATTCAATCAACTGGACCTCGGCGGATTATCCCTTCGTGATCTCGGGCAGGTCCTGACTTCCGATTACCGGGATAGTCGGGTGATTCATCGGGAGACGGCGAAAAACATTGTGAAGGAGCAACTTGGCAAGTTGGAACAGTCCTATCCGAACCTGATGATATCTGCCGCAAATAGCTACGCTTGGGGTAGTGCACAACATGTTGTGAATGTACCCGCAGGGTCGAGTCAGTTCAATATTACCGATGAAGAAGTTCCGTTTTATGCGATGGTCATTCATGGATACATGAACTATGCGGCATCTCCGATGAACACATCGGGGGATCAGGATCTCCGCAAACAGTTGCTGCACAGCCTGGAGCTTGGGGCAGCTCCATTTTTTCAATGGACATATGAACCATCATCCAGGCTGAAGCTGACGAATTATGATTCGGCATACGCAACGGAGTACAGCTATTGGGTGGATGAAGCCGTTACCTTGTATAAGCAGGCCAATGAAGTGCTGGGAAATCTGGCGAATGAGCAGATTCTCAAGCATGAACGCATTCAGAATGGCGTGGTCCGGATCATCTATACTGGCGGTACATCTATCCTTGTGAATTACAATACGGATGCAGTTACCGTAGATGGAACAACAGTTGGCGGGACGGATTATGTGGTGGAAGGAGTGAGCCGATGAGAACCATTCGATTATCGCTGAAGTCACGGAGAGCTTTGCTTGGACTTGCATTTATATCGCCGTGGTTGGTCGGCTTCATCTTCCTCTTTGCCACACCGCTCCTGCAATCAATTCGATTCAGTCTGAGTAATCTGTCTGTTGCTCCGGGCGGATACGTCCTGGAATACGTTGGTTTTAAAAATTTCAAGGATGCACTTCTGGTTGACGCTACATTCAACCGGATTCTGGTCGACTCCGTTGGAGCGATGCTGCTGAATGTGCCGATGATTTTGTTCTTCAGTCTGTTTACGGCGACATTGCTCAACCAGAAGTTCAGAGGCAGAACGATGGCACGTGCAATCTTCTTTTTACCGGTTATTCTGGCTTCCAGTGCAGTTGCAGCAGCTGAGTCTGCGGGATTAATCAATCTGATGGGAGATGCAAGTGCGGTCGATGCGTCTGCTGATGGCGGTGCTTCGTTCAACGTGGTATCCATTGTGCGGATGCTGGCGGATGTGGGATTACCGATGGCCTATGTGGATTACATTGTAGAAGCCATCATGCGGATCTATGAGATTATTAGCAGCTCTGGCGTTCAGATTCTGATCTTCCTCGCCGCTCTGCAATCGGTGCCGGGATCGATGTATGAGGTTGCGAAGATCGAAGGGGCAACAGCCTATGAATCATTCTGGAAAATTACATTTCCCATGGTCAGTCCGTTGATTCTGACAAATGTCATCTATACGATCATTGATTCCTTTGCCGGGAGTCCGGTCACACAGGCTATCTACCAAACTGCATTCAAAACTCAGAACTTTGGTTTAAGCTCAGCCATGTCCTGGCTGTACACACTGGTGATTGGTCTTGTACTGATCGTAGTGGGCTGGGTGTTGTCACGACGGGTTCACTACAACTGACGGTTAACATTAAGGGAGGCTTCAGATTATGGCTGCATCAGGGACAGATCGCATGGTAGTAGTTCCTAAGCAGAATTATCACATGCAGCGGGTGCGAAACAAAACATCGGACCTTCTCTATTCCATATTCAGATATGCACTGGTCATCGGCATTTCATTTATTATTTTGTACCCGTTATTTCTCAAAGTGTCAGTTGCGTTCAAGGATAAGCAGGATATCTATAATCCAACGATCTATATGATTCCTCAGCACGTTACATTGGATAATATCCGGCTTGCGGCGCAAGTGATGGATTACCTGCCTTTGCTCGCGAACACCTTATTGTTCGTTACGATTACAACGCTTCTGACAGCCATGTCCTGTGCGCTTGCCGGCTACGGCTTCGCCCGGTTTTCATTTCCGGGTAGCAATGTGCTCTTTGTGCTGGTGATTCTCACGATTCTGGTACCGACAAGCACACTTATGGTGCCGATGTATCTGCATTTCCGCAGCTTTGACTTTATGGGCATCATCCAGTTGTTCACGGGAAAGAATGGCATCAATCTGCTGAATACGTATTGGCCTTCTATGATTACGGCCGCTACAGCGGGAGGGCTGAAGGCGGGATTGTTCATCTATATTTTCCGTCAGTTCTTCAAGGGAATGCCGAAGGAAATCGAGGAGGCTGCTCTGATTGACGGCGCAGGCGGATTCAAAACGTTTGCCCGAATCATGTTGCCCAATGCAATCTCACCGTTGATTACGGTCATTCTGTTCTCGTTTGTATGGCAGTACAACGATACGTTCTACTCCGCGTTATTCATGAGTGAAAGTCCGCTGATTTCACTGAAAGTGGCTTCTTTACCGGCTCAGGCGAACCAATTAATTCCGCAACTGATGGGCTTTGGTTCGAACTCGGGTATCAAGGCTGATCCGAATTACGTGGCCATGATCGTGGACACAGGCATTTTGCTGGCGATTGCACCGCTGATCATTCTGTACCTGTTCGTGCAACGTTATTTCGTGGAGAGTATTGAACGTTCTGGTGTAGTGGGTTAACATGGTAAATCCAATTGGAGGTGTTAGTGATGACGGTGCGTACGATCAACAGTGCTCCGGTGAATAAAGCAGCGACTCCCGAAGCAAAAGAACTGATGGCGTTCCTGGTCGAGCGTTATCAAAAAGGAATGTTGGCAGGCCAGCAGGATTACAGCAATCTTAACTGGATTAATGAAAATACAGGCCGAAAGCCAGCTGTGATTGGCTTTGATCTCATGGAATATTCGCCATCAAGAACAGAGCGTGGTGCGGTCTCCCAGGAGATTCGGGATGCGATAGACTGGCACAAACAAGGCGGGATCGTGACGCTATGCTGGCACTGGAACGCACCAACGGATCTGATCGATGAACCAGGTAAAGAGTGGTGGCGGGGTTCTATACGGATGCGACAACCTATGATATTGCCTCCGCGCTAGCTGATACTGAATCGGAAGCATATCGGTTATTGATTCGGGATATCGATGCGATTGCAGCCCACTTGCAAGAGTTGAAGGATGCGGGTGTACCTGTATTATTCCGACCACTTCATGAAGCGGAGGGTGGCTGGTTCTGGTGGGGAGCGAAAGGTCCTGAACCTGCCAAACAGTTATATCGTTTGTTGTATGATCGATTAGTTCAAGAACATCAGCTGCACAATCTTATCTGGGTTTGGAACTCGGAAAAACCGGAATGGTATCCCGGTGATGATGTCGTGGATATTGTCAGTGTGGATGTATACCCTGAAGCAGGAGATCACAGCCCGTTGGCTGCGCGTTACACCAACCTGAGTGAGCTTGTGAAGGATAGCAAAATCATTGCTCTGGCCGAGAACGGCTCCATCCCGGACCCTAAGTTGATGAAGGAGCAGGATGTACACTGGAGTTGGTTCTGTACCTGGACAGGTGGATTCCTGAGAGACGGGACGCATAATGATGTGGCATTTTTGAAGGAAGTGTACCATAGCGCAGAGGTTATTACGCTCGATCAGTTACCGAAGTGGAGTTGGCTATAAGCATCTCGCTTCCAACTTGAATTGGAATCAATGAAGCGTTAGTATTCGCTGTAAGAATTCATGCGAATATTAACGCTTCATTTGTTGGTAGCGCACATATGTCAATGGAACGCTTCATCCCTGAAACATGAGAAGTTGAACAACAATCTAGTTTGACGGGTGCAACATAGCTTGGATATTGGTATGTAAAGTCACGCTGGAAGTGAATAAAATATACGATTGATTAACCGTGCGGATCAGAATCCTTTCGCTTGTGCCATTGACTGGACCGATCCGAATGGCGGATGGTTCGCTGCCACCGTACGTATCATCCAGGGTGACCGATGTGATATGTGCGATAGGAATTTCAATTTTGGAAAACTGCCAACGGATGACCAGTTGATCTCCTATTTTTTTCACGTTAACACCAAACATAATACAACCTCCCTTTAAGCCCGCTGAAGATAAATACTTTTTATTAGTCTACCACTTATTGGGTAATGTTTCCTTAATAATAGTAAATTCCCCGAGCAATTGAAGTGCTCAAGTGTAACTTTATCTACGGGTAATATTTCGCTACAGATATTTCCATAAATGTTGGCATGATGTACACTATGACTAACGAATCTGGATACCGAACGATATATTGAAGTACAAGTGTGGGACGAGCGCATTATCAGACCTTATCGTTGAAGCGAAGGCGTTTAGGGCGCATTTTCTAACGTTTCTAACAGGTGCAAAAAGTGCAATTGCAGGAAATACGGGTGTTCGTTATAGTGAGTGAAAGCTTTGACCGGTCAAGAAGAATCTTCTTCAAAGTCCTGTCAAAGCCCCTTTTTAATCGTTAATCCGATTAAGACTATAGGTTTAAGAGACTAAGGAGGATGGGAAAGCCTATGCAAAAAGTGGGGAAACGCAACACCCGTAATCTGGCCTGGATCATATCGGTTGTCATGGTCATGTCCGTGGTGCTTAGTGCATGCGGAAATAAAGAAGAAGGACAGGTAAGTGGCAACAGCGGCAATGCCGACGATCCGTTGGAAGTCAGCATTATGACCATCACGCCGAGTGCCGTCCCTGCTGCTGATGATAATGTAATCAAACGCGCCATTGAAGAAGCGACTAACTCCAAAATGAATATCCAATGGGTCTCCAACAATATCTACGGTGACAAGCTCAATCTGACCCTGGCTTCCGGGGATATACCTGATCTCATCATGATTAATGATCCATTTGGAAGTACCTTCACCAAGATGGTCAAACAAGGTGCTTTTGGGATATCACCCCTTATATCAAGGACTATTCGAACCTCAGCGGAGGCATTCCCGATATAGCTTGGGATACAACCAAGGCAGCAGACGGCAACAATTATGGTATCCCGCGGCCTCGTCCAGTCACTGGAGATTCTTTTTCATCATCCGCAAGGATTGGCTCGACCGATTGAATTTGCAGGTGCCGGAGACCACGGATGAGTTGTTCAACGTGATGGAGGCTTTTGTAGAGCAGGACCCTGATGGTAACGGAACCAAAGATACCACAGCACTTGCCGCGTATATTAGTCCCGATGATCTCGGCTGGGGAGGTAATCTGGGCCCCGTTCTGGGTGCCATTGAGAGTTCTTTTATCGGAACCAATAGCAGTTGGAAATGGGATGAGTCTCAGGGGAAGCTGGTCTACAGGGAGCTGTTGCCTGAGGTGAAAGAATCCCTTCAATATCTAACCAAAGCCTATAACAGCGGCATGATGCCGGAAGATCTGCTTTCGCTCAAGCTGACGCAGGCCAGAGAACTGTTCAAGCGCAATCAGGCGGGTATTATCGTAGACAAGACAGGCACGATGCGCAAAATCTATGCCGATGACCTGAAGAAGGTCGATCCTTCTTTTAAATATACGGATTTCTATCCTTTGACCAATCTGAATGGATATAATCCGAAGGGTTCGGGATACAACGGTATTCTGGCGATCCCTGCCAGTGTGCCGGAAGAGAAGATGAAACGAATTCTCCAACTCGTCGATACCTGGATGAATCCGGAAGTATTTGAAATTCAGCAGTTCGGGATTGAAGGTACGCATTATGAAGTGGTCGATGGCAAAAAGGTAGCAAGTAGTGAAAAGTTGACGGCGGATAACGCGTCGGATTTCAATCATATCGTTAACGTCATTGACCTGTCTTGGGATACCACGGGTGAAACAGACGAAGAGACACAGGCCAATGAACTGTTCAAAAAGTGGAGGCAGAGCGAGACAAAACTAGCGTGGCGGATCTGGCCGCCGGCCTTCAATCGGAGACCGGGCAGAAGGTGCTGCCTGAACTCAACAAAAAGATCCAGGATCTGAAAGCAAAGATTATTCTGGGCCGGGAGCCAATTGAAGCTTGGGATGCCTTTGTGGAAACCTTGCGGAATGATCCGAATTTCCAGGCCATGAATGATGAGATGACCGAAGCCTACAAGAAAAGAAATGGACAGTGATCTGAGGGAAGGGGCTGCAAACCATGAGCACCCATGAGCAACGAATGAGTACGGTTAAGGGGAAGCAGACTTCAACCAGAAAGAAAGGGTTAAACTTGCTGTCTGCACTTCGGCGTGACCGGTCGTTATATGTGCTTGCACTGCCAGGCATATTGTTCTTCCTCGTTTTCAAATACATCCCGATGTGGGGCATTATCATTGCGTTTCAGGATTACTCTCCCTTTCGGGGATTCAGGGCAGTGAGTGGGTGGGCTTGCAGCACTTTACAGCACTTTTTGGCAATCCCGACTTTGCCTTATTGTTTCGAAATACGCTGGCGATTAGCCTGCTCAATCTGATTTTATTCTTTCCTTTTCCGATCCTGATCTCCCTGGGACTTAATGAACTGCGAAGTGTGGCGTATAAGAGACTGATTCAAACGATTATTTACATGCCGCATTTCCTCTCCTGGGTGATCATTGCCGGGTTAACACTGCTACTGTTCGCCAAAGGAACGGGACTGATTAATGAGTTATTCGCTTTATGGGGTTGGCCCCGCGTGGATATATTGACGAACCCGGACAGCTTCTGGATCATGGTCACTTTGCAAGCGATGTGGAAGGAAGCTGGTTGGGGCACGATTGTGTTCCTGGCTGCCATGGCGAGTGTGGATACTCAGCTGTATGAGGCGGCACGAATGGATGGAGCGGGACGATTGCGTCAGATCTGGCATATTACGTTGCCTGCCATCCGCAGTGTCATCATCGTGCTTTTGATTTTAAGACTCGGAGACATCATGGAGGTGGGGTTTGAGCAAATCTTCCTTATGTACAACGGTGCTGTATCTGAAGTGGCCGAAGTGTTCGACACCTATGTGTACCGCACAGGGATCGAGCAGGGCGATTTCAGCTACAGTACAGCGGTTGGACTGTTCAAATCCGTGATTGGCCTGGTGCTGGTCGTTGTCGCAAACCGTGTGGTTAAGCGCATGGGTCAGGAAGGCGTCTACTAGTTCATTACGGTACCTACCCATACCCGGCCAGCCATTAATCAATGGAGAGGAGGTTTCGAATGCATCGCATGAAATGGAGTGAGCGGATTGGACAGTCCCTGAATGTGGTTACGCTTGGACTATTGGCTGTGGTTATGTTTTTCCCGCTATATTATGTTTTCGTCGTTTCATTCACGGACCCCGGAGAGTATTTGCAAAAGAAAATCGTACTCTTCCCGGAACGCTGGTCTGTTGAAGCCTATACGTATTTGTTATCCACGCCTGCCTTTGCACGCTCACTGGGAAACAGTGCATTTCTGGCAACCGTCGGCACGGTGTGCAGCCTGGCTGTATCATCCTCTCTGGCTTATGCGCTGTCCCAGAAGCGATTCCAATTCAGAAAAATACTGATGTTCCTGATTGTACTAACCATCTTGTTTAGCCCGGGCATCATTCCAAATTACCTGCTGGTACGGGAACTGGGGCTGATCAATAATATCTGGGCACTGATCCTGCCTGCGCTTGCCAATGGCTGGACGGTGTTGCTGATGAAAAATTTCTTCGACAGCCTGCCCGCAGAGATCAGCGAAGCGGCATCCATTGATGGCTGTAGTGCCATCCGAACCTGGTACATGATTGTGTTGCCCTTATCGATGCCTGCGCTTGCTGCCTTTGGATTGTTTTTCGCTGTAGGGTACTGGAATCAATTCTTCGCGGCACTGTTATATCTGAACGATTCTGCGAAATGGCCCATTCAAGTATTACTGCAAAATATGCTGCTGAATGCATCCAACATTGATCTGGTTGCGCCTGGACAGCAGGTGGAGACACCGCCGACAGAAATGTTGAAGATGGCCGCGATCATTGTAGCCATTTTGCCAGTGCTGGTAGTGTATCCGTTTATACAAAAGCATTTTGCCAAAGGAGCCCTGATCGGCTCGGTCAAAGGGTAAATCTGCATTCAGGCGGGTATTCCCGGAAAGGAGGGCATACAGATGATATTCAAGCGCACAGCAGACCCATTACCCAAAGGGCGTTATTTCAGACGCAGCCTGATGATGATTCTGTTTATCGCCTGCATTCCGGGAGTCATTACAGGTGTGCTGTTGTATGGCTGGGTCACCGTCAAAATGGAAAAGATTTTGCAGCAAACGCATCTGCATCAGTTTGAACAACGTACCGTGTGGGTTGGCGATCAATTGGATGCGCTTGAATTGACCTTCTCGCAGTGGGCCTTCGATCCGGTTTTCGATAATCGTCTGAAAGAGCTCGATTTTGTATTCAAGTATAAACAGGTTCATGAACTGTACCGATTGCTGCTGATGATTCAGAATTCCAATACATTGATCGGCAAAGTTCAATTGTATCTGGGGGAACCCCGGGCCGTGAAGATGGATTCTGAACGATATGATTTTATCAAAGATGCTGGGGAGATCGAGAAGTATGAACGGTTGACTCACCAGCCCCAGGCCACATATTGGTCACGCTCCATGGAGGGGACATCCATGATGATGGTGAATCGACTTCCGGGTGGAAGCGACGATGCACTGGGGGCACTAACGATCACGCTGGATAACAAGCAACTGGGTAACATGTTACAGACCTTGTCTCCGTATAATGGCGGGACGACATTCCTGCTGGATGAGCAGGGCAAGCCCATGCTTCCACAAGACCAGGCGCTTGGTGGATTACAGCATACTGTCCGTGAACATCTGTTGAACCTGGAAGGGAATCTGTCTTCATTTCTAATGGAATATGAAGGACTGACCTACTCGGTTCAATCGGGCACCTTCCGCAGATTAGG
Source organism: Paenibacillus sp. OVF10 (assembly GCA_022836915.1). GTDB lineage: Bacteria > Bacillota > Bacilli > Paenibacillales > Paenibacillaceae > Paenibacillus. Next base: position 2,530,065 of record CP094668.1, read on the forward strand.
TACCGATTGGACTTATGTGTCTGCGGTTCCCCTCAATGAAATTGTAGCTCCGATTGTGTCTGTACCCCGAATCGTTCTTCTCATCAACGGATCTGGACTCTTGCTGGCTCTGATCCTGTCGTGGGTCGGTTCGCTCCAGCTCTATAAACCGTTTACGAAATTACTGCGAATGTTTACCGTGACTGGAGCACCGGTCGATGCTATAGCGCCAGAAGTGTCATCCTCTCCTCAATTGTCGTACGCAGCTTCTACCCGTTCAAATGGGTCTGTACAACTGGATGAAATCAAGCATATTGAACAGCGCTGGATTGGTGTTAATCAGGAGAGAGAATCGTTGCAGCAACGGTTGGAAGAGCAACTTCCACTCGCCCGGGAGAGCTTGTTGATTCAGCTCACGTTGGGTCATCTGTTACTGTCATCCGACCATGAATGGAAGCAACGTCTGGCACAGCTGGGGTGGGTTCTTCGGGATGAGCGGTTTATCATCCTGTTTGCTCACATTCGTCCGAGTGCAGTTCTTCTATATGGGGCTAAGGAGCGAAATCGGAGTGAATCTCAGGAGTGGATCAGTTTTGCCGCAACCGACATTCTGAACAGGCAGTTGGTGGAACTTCCTTACCGGGCTGAAACGATCAATTACCATGACATGTCCATTGCGCTGTTGCTCGCTGTCCCTCCAGAGGTCCAGCCAGAGACACCTGAATTCAGAGAAGAATTATCTCGGATGGCCCAACATTGGATTGAAACTGTGCAGTCGGAATGGAACGTTCGCATGACAGTTTCGATCAGCAAACTTACATCAGATGCTTCCCATATCCCACAGCTGGTCAGAGAATCAAGGTCTTTATTGAGGAAAAGACATTTCTCAGCCAATGCGACCATCATTGATATGAATGAGGAGGCAGAGCAGGATGTGAATGAACATGGAGCTTATCCGCTTGAGCTGGAGCAGGCCATCATCTCGGCATTACGGAGTGGTGAACAGGACACTGCTCTGGAACAGTTCAGCATATTTATAGGTACGTATGCCCGATCTGAAGTGCCGGAGAAGCATGTTCGTCAGGCTTTATTCCAACTGCTGGCACGCATACAACATACCCTTTTGCAATTAGGGGAAGATCCCGTTGAACTGTTTGGTGTAGGGATGTATGAAGAGGTGCTGCAACTGCAAGATCTGGATGAACTGTTCCTGTGGTTCAGAGAACGTATTGTGCACGTATGTGTAGAGGAATTCACAGGCAAGGAAGAGAAGCAGATACAGATGGCTGTTCATCAGATGAAGGAGCATGCGGAGCAGCAGTATGCAGAAGCGTTATCGCTGGATGAATTGGCAGATCTTCACGGAATTCATTCCTACACATTAAGCCGGGCATTCAAGCAGGCATTTGGGCAGAACTTTGTGGACTATCTGACTGAGGTAAGGCTCCACCGGGCCAAAGAGCTGCTTGAATCGACAGACGTCAAGATCAGTGAAATTGCGGAGCAGGTGGGCTATCAGCCCAGTTACTTCAATCGTTTGTTCAAAAAAGTGAGGGAACGACGCCAAGTCGTTACCGGGAAGACATTCACAAGCATACCGGGCACAATCGGGGTAACCGCTCCGTTTAAATCACGCCTTAGTTTTCAGCCCAAAGGAGAGTGGGATGTGACGTGTCACAGGACAAGCCAAATATTATTTTTCTCATGACGGATCAGCAGCGATGGGACTGTATTGGAACGTTCAATGAACATATTCATACACCGAATCTCGATAAACTTGCAGCCGAGGGAATCACTTTCCGAGATGCGGTCTGCCAATCGCCAATGTGTGCGCCGAGCCGAAGCTCCATGATGATGGGATATTATCCGTCACAGCTTGGGGTTAGAACAAATTATGGCGGATTGTTCGAGGAAGACAAGCTGCCCTCTGAACCTTTGCCGGAGTTGATGCATCGGGCAGGCTATCAGACAGCCGGATTCGGAAAAACACATTGGAACCATAGCGAGGGCGTAGACGAGCCTTCCACGCGAGGGTTCGAAGTAAGATCCATCGGACTTTCTCGTCAAAGTGGTCATTATGAACAGGGAGCGACAATGATGGGTGACTCCCATCCCGAAGCACTGGAAGCCTACCATCAGGAGACCAAGGATTTTGGTAGCGGTGAGGAAAATGTCAATGGTTATACAGGGCTTACGAGTCAGATTCCGATGAATCAGCATCGGGATGGCTGGCTAGCCGAACAGGCGCTGCAATTTTTAGATGAAGGGATAGACCCGGAGCGGCCGTTATTTTTTTATCTGTCTTTCCTGAAGCCACATGCCGGGTTCAATGTGCCCAAAGCATTCGAAGACCTGTACAGGCTGGAAGATATTCCGGATATCCCGCAACCTCCGTGGGAGGATGAAGTGCAGACTCACCTGGCAGCTTCCGATGAACTGAATTCGAGTAGTCGCCAGTCGTACCTCGATAAGAAGAAGGTATGGGACCAGCGCAGTTCGGAGGAGCGGAGGAGGACCACGTTAAGATACTGGGCGAATTGCTCCTGGCTCGATCATTACTTTGGACTCGCTTTGGAGAAGTTGGAGAACCATGGGAGGCTGGAGAACGCGCTGATTGTATTTGTCTCGGATCATGGAGAGATGCTGGGGGAACGACAGTTTCGCTTCACCAAATATAATCTGTATGACAGCAGTGTGAGGGTGCCGCTCATATTGTCCGGTACCCACATTCAGGAGCAGAAGCGCGGAACGATTGATCAGGAGCCTGCGGAATTGGTGGATCTGGTGCCCACATTGACGCGTGCAGCCGGACTCGAAGCGAATCCGATGCTTCCTGGTGTCGATCTGCTGGGCGATCTCCGGCATCGCGGAACGTTCTGTGAATTCCATGGGAAGGGGTAACCGCACCTCATTCGGCTCCAGCCTATATGTGGCGGACTGCGGAGTGGAAGCTCATTCTGTACATGGAAGGCTCTGTCGCGGAATCCGCATCCAGAGTGCATGAAACGAAGGGGGAATTATATCACCTGACGGTTGACCCTCATGAGTGGAAGAACCTGTATGATGAGGAGCAGCATGCTGTAATTCGGGAGCAATTAAAGACCGAACTGCTAATGCATCTGGCTGTCAGTTGGGCGAAAGGCCCCTTTTTCTATGATCGTGGAGGAACCAAGCAGTTAGAGCGGTAGATAGACCATGTTGACCGGGCAACCGGAGGCAAAGCAGTTATTGCTGAACCAGATCAGTCGATCTCATTAGACTGGCTCGTAGGGACAGAGATAACAGGCTTTGCTTTTTTTGTACGCATATACTAACCAATCGATGGAGGGGAATTGTAAATGAAAACCAAAACGACTGTGGCCAGAGGAACAAAAGTACTATTCACATTGCTGTTAAGTGGAGTTATTGGATGGACAGGCATTGTTTCACCGGGAGGGGCAGTACTTCAGGCAGATGCCGCAGAAGGGTCTGCACCACGTCTGGTTGAAAATCTGGGACGAGGTCTTACTGCCGTATATCTGGGAGAAAACAAGGTATATTTGAGCTGGCGTCTGCTTGGGACCGAATCGCAGCAGGTTACATTTGATATCTATCGTAGGACGGGTACAGAAGAAGTGAAGCTGAATGACCAGCCTTTGACGCAGGGAACCAATTATACGGACACGAATGTAGATGTAACCCAGAGTCATACGTATATCGTGAAGTCTTATGTAGACGGTAGATTACAGGATGAGAGTGCCGAGGTTGTATTGGCAGCCAATCCCGAGATCCGCTATTACTTCAGTATTCCATTGCAAAATATAACATCCAATCCGTCGGATTATTTTGTGCAGCATGGCTGGCCTGGGGATCTGGACGGTGATGGGGAATATGAATACGTGGTCACTCGCATTCCGGTGAACGGTGGCAATAAATATGTGGAAGCCTACAGTCTGACCGAAGGTTTCCTGTGGCGGATTGATCTGGGACCATACAGTGTCACAACGATAGATACATATAATGCGCCGCCTGCTTCTGTCAGTGAATTTGGAGTGGCTGGACTTGGGGGCTGGCGGGACAACGACAATATAACGGTATTTGATCTGGATAGTGACGGGATGGCTGAAGTACTGCTACGTACCTTTGAAGGGGTAACGTTTGCAGATGGTCAGGTCGTTCCTGCGACAACGGAGCGTGCTCAATATGTGTCCGTCGTGGATGGATGGACCGGAACAGAAGCGGCACGCACAGCGATAACCAATGATTATGCAGCCGATGGTCCGCTCAGTGGGCACTTTGGCATTGCTTATCTGGATGGTGAACATCCAAGCCTGATTACGGCGCTCAAGAATCGTGCGCTTAGCCGCAACTTTCAGTATGTGACCTCAGCTTATGACTATGCTGGTGGAGCCCTGACTGAGCGATGGAGACATGTAGGGGCGGACGGTGAGTTTTTCCACCAGATTCGCATATTGGATCTCAATGGGGATGGGAAGGATGAGGTGTCATTCGGAGGCTGGGCACTGGATGATAACGGAGAGACCTTGTACAGTCTGCCGGGTGTAGTTCATGGCGATCGTTTCCACATTACAGACATTGATCCGGATCGGCCGGGGCTGGAGCAGTTCGGAATTCAGCAGGCGGAGAACGGCAACTTTAATCAATTTCCTTGGTTTTATGCCGATGCGGCGACGGGCGAGATCATTCGTACAGGGAAATCCCGCAGGACGTCGCACGGGGAACACTGGCGGATATTGATCCAACGCACAATGGGCTTGAGATGTGGTCCAGTTCAGGCAATATCTACAATGTGGATGGCGAAGTGATTAGTTCAGTTCAGCCCTCAACCAATTTCAGAATTTGGTGGGATGGTGATGTGCTCGGCGAGCTGCTGGATAAGAACTTTGTGGAAAAGTGGGACTGGCAGCAGAACACGACGGCACGTCTGTTTACAGCCGATGATGTTCGCGTGAATTCCAGAAATGCTCCTGTGCTCTATGGCGATCTGCTGGGGGATTGGAGAGAGGAAATTCTCTATGAAACGAGTGATTTCACAGCATTGCGTCTGTATACAACAACGATACCATCCGATGTTCGCATCTACACGTTGCCGCATAACCCGGCCTACCGCAATGGGCTAGCGGTAAAAGGATATATGCAATCCTTGTTGACGGATTATTATCTGGGTGAAGGAATGACAACACCAACCGTTCCGGACATTCTTCCTGTCGTGTACAATGGGGATCAGGAATCTTAAACCAAGGGAAGGGGATGCTTCAGATGCATGGTCAGATACCTGAAAAGGAAACTTCCTGCTGTTGTTCTGCAAGTCGGAGCGGCACGATGGAAGTGAAAATTCAATCAGAGGATACGCCTGAATCGACGGCTTCCCGTGAGAGGAGTGCAGCGTCCGACCATGCACTTTCACTTTCCGTTGAACGTCTACCACCTAGTGCGCTGGCGGGGACGATAGATACATCTCCGGGCGAAACGACAGGAACAGCATATTAATTGACGGTGGAAGGTTCCTTATGGGTACCAATGATCCTGAAGCTTTTGCAGGAGATGGGGAAGGTCCTGTCAGGGAAACACAGGTAGACTCCTTTTATCTGGATGAATGCACGGTGACCAATGCACAGTTTGGACAGTTTGTAAGGGAGACAGGATACCGAACAGAGGCCGAGCGATTCGGCTGGTCCTTCGTTTTTCATCTGTTCGTTTCTCCGCAAACGTCTGCACATGTTCGTACCGTGGTGCAGTCAACGCCATGGTGGTGGGTTGTCGAAGGTGCGGACTGGGCTCATCCTGAAGGGCCTGACTCCGATGTGAACGAGAGGGCTGACCATCCCGCTATTCATATCTCCTGGAACGATGCCAACGCGTATTGTGGCTGGGCAGGTACGCGCCTGCCCACAGAAGCAGAGTGGGAATATGCGGCACGAGGTGGATTAATCCAGAAGAAATATCCCTGGGGCGACGTTCTTCGGCCGGATGGACAACACCAGTGCAACATCTGGCAAGGGACCTTTCCGACTCAAAATAATGCCGCAGATGGTTATGCGGGTACAGCTCCATCCCGATCCTTTCCTGCCAACGGATATGGATTGTACAACATGTCAGGTAATGTATGGGAATGGTGCGCTGACAACTATGTTACGGATCATGAGAAGTCTATACTTGCTAAGACTGTTATTACTTCCAATGAAGTTCGCAAGGTGTTAAAAGGCGGTTCATACCTGTGCCACCGTTCTTATTGCAATCGGTACAGAGTGGCAGCAAGGATTCCAAATACGCCGGACACATCCACCGGACATATCGGTTTCAGATGTGCATTTGATGTATTGCCGGTATAGCGTGCTATTGATATGACATACCGAATACGATTATGTATATGTGAAAGGATTACAAGCGACTCATGTGAGTCGCTTTTTTCCTTTACTGATCCGAAAGGATAATTCCGTTATTTCACGAATACAACAGAGAACTCAGCGAATTCAAAATCACAGACAAAGGGTGTGCCATATGACGAATCTATTCGAACATTGTTCAGGTCAAACATTATCTGCCAACCTGGGATGGCTGAACGAGCCAGCAGATTGGTACATTGAAGACGGCAAAGTAACGATAACCGTTTCGCCAATCAGTGACTTTTTCATTGATCCGGGAGGTGAGCCGGTGAAAGCTTCAGCTCCATTTTTACATACGATAGTCAAGGGAGATTTCAGCATCGTCACTCGAGTACAGGTGGACATGAAAGAACAGTATGATTCGGGCTGCCTGATGGTGAGGGTGGACGATACGAATTGGGCTAAAGTTTGCTTTGAGTATTTTGAAGAACAGCCGTCTATTCTTAGTGTTGTTACTCGAGGTAACTCGGATGATTGTGTATCAGCACCTGTAGACGTTAACAAGCCTTATTTACGTGTAGCCCGGGCAGGCAACAGCTTTGCTTTCCATTATTCTCAGGATGGAGAGAAGTGGAAGCTGGTTCGTTATTTCGGCCTCGACTGCCCGGAAGAGATCAAAGTTGGCATTGTGGCCCAATCCCCCATTGGGCAAGGGACCACGGTTATTTTTACAGATGTACAGCTTCAACATGGGGTGACCGGAAGTGTTCGCCGGGTAGAATAACAGTGACCGTAAGGTTGTTCTGTCATTTATTTCACCCGAATTAGCAATCCGAACAGGCCGAGTACAGCAAAGGCCAGAAATGCTGTTGTATTGGAGAACATTTCAATCGTGTAACCTGCCATGGATGAGCCAAGGAATTGTCCAACACCCAGAGCAAGAAAGGCAAGACTAATTCCGATGGACACATTTGGCCTGAATAGTCTCGTTGCCCAAACGATAAATACACTGGTCAGGAAAATATATGTGCTGCCAAATATGATCGCAGAGATGAGACTGGCAGTCATGGATGGAAGAAGGATTACCCCCAGCGAGATCGCTAATAACAGTATGCCTATTCGGTAGGACCACCCAATCTCAATACGTTCAATAATGCGACCAGCACATCCACCGAGTATCCCCATAACCCCCATCACAATCCAGAACAACACGGCTTCCGAATCGGAGGCCCCTTTCTCGTCTGTGAGGAAGTTTCGGGCAAAGGTCCAGTAGATCGCTGAACTAACACCAGTTAACAGACAAGCCATCAGCAAAGCAGAACCCGCTCTGGTTGGTTTCATACATGTCCAGATGGATTTGGTACAAGGCAGTGTCTTTGTAGGTGGAATAACACGTCTGTTCCACACCAGAACAACAACACCGATTACAGCAAACAGGATGTAGGTTAGACGCCAGTAATCCGTGAACAGCCAGTAGAGTGGACCGGATATAACGATTCCGAAACTGGTTCCAGTGTTAATCCAGCTGTTGCCTCTTGCTTGCAGATCGGGTGCAAGCTCGGCGTTAACCGTGTTACCGAGTGCTGGAGAGGCCCATCCTGTACTCAAACCGGCGAGAAATACGCTGAATGCAAGGACCCATGCATTCTGAGCAAGAGCAATCCCGATTAATCCGAGCACAGCGCTGATCCCGGCCAATTGGATGACATAATGATGCCCTTTGCGATTAATTAACAGCGGTGCACTTAGAAGGGACAAGCAATAAGCAATGTAGGTTCCGGAGTTAATCGCACCTGACGCTGCATCGTTCAGTTGTAAAGCTTCTGAAATTTCCGGCATAAACAATCCATAACTGAATCGCCCGAATGCATAACAGACAGCGATTAGTGCAATGCCTGGAAAGATAATTTTTTCATTAAATCCACCGCCTTTTAGATAGAACGATCATTATATTTCTCATTAAATAAAAAAGTGAGTTGAACTACTAACTCACCCTTAATGGCATTACTTGAAACTATTCTTCGTCATATGGATCAGTTCGCGGCAGACGTTATTTACATTTTCTGTCTCGGCGAGTGCAGTGGAACCCTCCAGCAGCAGGGAGAATTGCAATAGATCTCGATCACTTGCAGCAGGCGCCAATGTTTGGATTAACGTTCTCATATGTCTTTTATGCGCATTCACTGTCTGCACGATGATATGGTCTGCATGACCACCGAATTCTTCTTTGGCGCGCAAAAATAAGCACCCTCTTGATTCGTGTTCTTTCAGCCAGGTTGCATGTCCTTCAGCCAGATTGAGGAACATGGGTTGAGTTGTATTGTTTGCATATTGCCTGAGCTGTTCTAAATAACGCTGTTCGCGCCGCAGAAGCACCTGGACGATGAGATCATCCTTGGACTCAAAATGGTTATATAACGTCATGATGGCGATCCCGGCATCTGATATAATCCGCTTCAAGCCGATGGAATGGAAGCCGTGAAGGTAGAATAATTCTTCAGCCACGTTCAAAAGCATTTCTTTTTTGCTGCTCATATTCAATGATACTCTCCCTTCAAAATAAGATAGAACGATCATTATACTCGTAGGCTATAATAAGTCGTTTACATTGTCAAATTTTGTGCCTTCCCTTGTCTTTGGTTAGTTCAAAGCCTGGGCAGGGCGTTATATGAACAACGTCTTTGCACATTAACCGGACATATGAGAGCACAACATGACAGGTTTTTGGGTGGTTTATCCGTTATATTAGACATCAAGGAGTGATTATTACATGAACTGGATCAACGCATTACAGGTCGCTATTCAATATATGGAAGACCACTTGCTCGAAAATATGACGATGGAGCAGATTGCAGCGCAGGCCCATATCTCTCCTTTTCATTTTCAACGTACCTTTGCTCTGTTAACAGATGTTACTGTAGCTGAGTACATAAAACGCAGACGATTGACACTGGCGGCACATGAACTTCTGCAAAGTGATCACAAAATCATTGATCTGGCGCACAAGTATGGTTACGACACACCCGAATCTTTCTCCAAAGCATTCCGGAGACAACACGGCATCGCACCAAGCGAGGCACGCAAAAATAGTAGCTCTGTCCAATCGTATAATCGTCTGGTTATTCAAGTAAGTCTAAAAGGAGCAGAACCGATGAAATATAAAATTGTTGAACATCCCGAATTTACATTAGTGGGGGTGAAGCAGGCTTTTTCATATGTAGATGGAGAACATTTGCAAGGGATCGGGAAGATGTGGCAGGAAGCGTGGAAGAGCGGTACAGAGGAGCGTTTATTTGAACTGAACAACGGGGATATTCCAGGGTTACTTGGCGTCGTTGTGGATCAGAGCGAAATCAAGGAAAAGCAGATGGAATACTGGATTGCTACGGCTTACGACGGTGAAGTGCCGGAAGGATTATCAAGCTTCACCATGCCTGCTTCCAAATGGAGTATATTTGAGGTAGAAGGCCCGATGCCGGAGAGCATGCAGCTTCTGTGGAAACAGATTATTTCGGAATGGTTTCCATCCAATCCTTATGAGCACGCGTATATGCCAGAGCTGGAAGTATACCCTGGGCCGAACCAACCACCGCAAATCTGGATACCGATTAAATAAATTTTAACCGTTTCAAACTCGATCATTGTAGCCCGTAAACACTCGGATAACCGAAGCTGTTTATGGGTTATTTGGTTGTGATTAATCAGAGATTCGAAGTTGTACAGAGGATGTTCAAGCGTTGTTCATTTTATAGCAGCCAGGTAAACATGATATATTGGAATGAAGGTTAACAGCTATAAGAGGACAATGAGGTAAACCGCAGGAGGCAGATATGTTATATGAGGACCCATTCATTCAGACGATCATCAAACACGAGCAATTAATGCATGACCTGCGGAGAGTTCGTAGTCTCCATTTGCCTCAAAGTTACATAGGTGCAGGATATATTCGTAATTATATCTGGGATGTTCTGCATGGATATGATCTTCGTGAACTTCATAGCGATATTGATGTTGTTTATTATGATGCGTCAGACCTGCGTGAGGAACGAGACATCGAGTTGGAGCGTCAGCTTCGTGAGTTGACAGGTAATGCCAAGTGGTCGGTCAAAAATCAGGCGAGAATGCATCTGCGCAATGGCACAGTTCCTTATCATTCTACTGAAGATGCGCTTCGCTATTGGCCAGAAGTTGTGACTGCCATAGGAGTACAGTTGGATGAAGAGGATCAGGTGAACATCTGTGCTCCGCATGGTTTGCATGATCTGTATCAACTCGTAGTCCGCAAAAGTCCTTTCTTCACGGATGCTGACTATTATAATCAGAGAGTACAGAAGAAGCGCTGGCAGGAACAATGGCCGAAACTAACGATAATAACAGCTTGAATAATAAGTGATTTGCGGAATAGTGGGTACAAGAAGGAGTGTCTACGGATTTGATAAAAAAGTTCTTACAAAAAAATGGACTGATCATTGATCTTGTCCTGTTGGCATGTTTTGTGGCATTTCTGGCCTTCTGGGGCCAAAGGTTTGCAGTCATGTTTTTGGAATGATCACGGTGGCTTTTATCGTACTAAGAGGGATTGACTATCAGAAGCATGTTATTTTGAAACGGATTATCCTTACCGGATTTGGCGTGGTTGCCGTCTCTTTTGTCATTATTGAAGCACTTGTATTCACACAGCTTGGTGCGAATGATCCGGAAGAAGCGGACTATGTCATTATTCTGGGTTCAGGCATCCGTGGAACGGAATTGTCATTGACCCTAAAACAAAGGTTAGATGCAAGTCTGGACTACATTCGCAGTCACCCTCAGACACCGGTCATTGTATCGGGTGGACAGGGACCCGGGGAATCGATTCCCGAAGCGCTCGCCATGAAAAACTATCTAATTGAACAGGGGATTCCCCCGCCCAAGTCATTATGGAAGATCGCTCCACAAGTACACAGGAGAATTTGGCCTTTTCCAAAAAAATCATTCTTGAATCCGGGTTAGAGCACCCTGAGATCATGATTGTCACCAGTGACTATCATATGTTCCGTTCCAAATACATCGCTGCCAAGAACGGTTATGCGGCAGAATACGGCATATCGGCCCCGTCACCAGGATATTTGAAACCCGTCAACATGATCCGTGAATATTTTGCTACGATCAAAACATTTATCTAATGCACATGACAGAAAAACGGAAACAGGACGAAGCGGAGATCTATGATCTATGCTTCGTCTTGTTTGCATATAAGGATGGCTATTACTCCTTAAAGATAGGTTATTTTTCTGAAGGAACAGGTACAGCTTTGGTGACCTGGGCCTCGGAAGGGACGGATACGATTTCAGGAGATCCACCCGTAGAAGGAACAGTTGCTGCTTCTACAACTTTAGCCTCAGAAGGTTTAGTAGTAGAAGGTACAGTAGCAGACGGAACTGGCACAGCTTCGGAAACTTCATCCTCAGGGAGAGCCACGATTTCAGGAGTTTCGGAAGTAGAAGGAGAAGTTACAGCTTCGGAAATTCCGACCTTGTTGGGAGAAGCTACGATTTCAGAAGATCCATCAGTAGAAGGAACAGGCACAGTTTCAGAAGCTTCAGCCTCTACTTTAACCGTATGGTTTGATGCCCATACTGCGGTGGACGTACTTACACCTGTAATAAGCAGGAGGGCTCCCATACCTATCATCCAATGTTTCTTTTTCAGTTTCTTTACATTAAACATAATCATCAATCTCCTTTTTAATTGTTTGCCTTCACCCGATAGGGACGAACAAAATTGAGCAGGTATTTTCTTGGTTCCCGCCATCACATTTAAAATTGTCTCACCATATCGTCTTCGCTCTTCATGGGACATCTCTTTCACCACATCTTCATCACAGGCCAACTCGCTCCAGGTATGAATGTCCCGGCGAATCATATGAATCAGGGGATTGAACCAGTGCAGTGCATTAACGCCCAATGTCAAAGCCTTGACCCAAAGATCTTTATGTTTTAGATGTACCAACTCATGATGAATTACCATGCTGATGTCCATTTTCACCGTATTTTCGGGTGGCAGATATATCGTTGGTTTAAACAAGCCAACCAGTATAGGGCTACGTACTAGGGTGCTGTGAGCAAGCGTGATATTACTTTTGAGACCCAAAGACTCTTTGATTAATGGTAGCTGTATAGCTGCCTCACTATGACGGAGGACTGGCGTACGTGTATGAGATAATTCTTTCAGAAATCTCCGATAACAGTACACCTGCCATGCAGAAAAACCAATGACGCCAATGCCCCATACACATAACAAGAACCAGGCTGTGGTTACCGAAATGGTTTGTTCCGGGATAAACGTTCCTGCAAGTACGCCCGAAGCTGCTGCATTATCCGTACCCGGTATAGTTGATGTCGTTTGGAAGGCAATATCCAAAAGCCATGAAAGGCCAAGAGATACCGGGAACAGATAAAACAAGATAGCCAGTTTACCGAGTCTGTAGAGCCACTTGGTCGGAAAAACAGATACGGGTATATGTCGTAGTGCCAAAATACAAACAGAAACGATACTTCCCGCCACGGTCAGGCTGCACAGAATTTCAAAAAAGATGTTCATCATCTGCACCTACTTTTCCGAAAGCCATTTTTTCAGTTCTGAAATGTCATCGTCTGAAAGCTTGTCGCCATCATACATGGCCGAAACCAAATTCTTGACTGAACCTTGATAGAGTCCATCAAGAACATGCTGCGTTTCCTGTAGTTTGTAATCTTCAGGCTGTAGAAGAGGTACATAATCATTGGTTCGTCCACGTCTCGTGACGGTAAGTGCGCCTTTATCCACCAACCGTGACAAAAAGTAGACATAGTCTGCGCTTTCCACGCTTTCCCTTCTCAGCGAATATGTCTAATAGTTCTGTCGAGGTGACGGGTGGATCGCATGACCATATAACGACCATTAACTCCATTTCTGTTTCGGATAATTTTTGAATCTGGTTCACCGTGAACACTCCTTAACATCGTTATGCGTCCATAACGATCGTATTACTACACTACGTAGTACGTATAAACTACTACAACTTGTAGTGGATAGTCAAGTTATCCTGATAGATGATTGCCAAACCATGTTATAATATAGGTCATTAATAGAAGAACGATGTAGGAGTGAATGATCATTACAGCATATCAATTACCTGCTCTCTATGAGCAGAAGCGAGTTTCAATGCACGAGATGGAAGAGATTGTACGCCTGTTGTCCCAGACACCGCTATTATACGATGATGGACAGAGCATTCAGGTTCAGGATTACATGGGAGGCTTGGAGGTCGAACTTGAGCATGAGGTACGCCGTGCAGTGACCGAGTTGTATGAACTGGCTGTTCAGGCTTGCCGCGCCTTCGTCGATCCATTGACGTACGAGCAACTTCAGGATGCGCTTGGGTTACAGGCTGAATTATGGCAGGAGGAAGTGCTTACTCTTGCGAAGTGGATGGATTGGCTGAAGCAGATCAGTGAAGGGAAGAGAACACTCCCCGAGTACAACTTTACAGCCATGCTTGGCAATCTGCCAGACGGATTCATGATCCATGATTTTTATGATGAACTCCGATATCAGCTGGAACAAAACCCTGCACACGCATGGGCTATCGACGAGCGGGATCGCTTGTACGCCTCCTGGGTGCGAAATAAATCAAACTAACGGCTCACCGGCGGTGTTAATCTAATATCTGCATTTTGCATGCATAGAAACATTCCAATCTATATCTTACGAATTCTTTACCCAGTATGGGAAATGAGGGGATACCGTGAAGAAGGTTGTATTGGCTGGTGGAACGGGATTTGTCGGACAGGATTTTGCCCAAAGATTCAAGAAGCAGGGTTATGAGGTGTTGATCATCTCGCGTCAGCCCGGTCATATTGCTTGGGAGGATCGTGCAGGAATCGTAGAGGCACTGGAAGAAGCAGAGATGTTAATTAACCTGGCAGGTAAATCGGTGAACTGCCGTTATACGGAGGAGAATCGCAAAGTCATTCTGGAATCCAGAACCCGTACAACGCGCATTCTGGGCGAAGCCGTCCTGGCTTGTAATCATCCTCCCGAACTATGGATTAATTCGAGTACAGCAACCATATACAGACATGCTGAAGATCGTCCCATGACGGAAAAAGAGGGCGAGATTGGCTCCGGATTCTCGGTCGACGTTGCCAAGGCATGGGAACAGGCTTTCTTTGAATTCAGTCTGCCGTCTACGCGTCAGATTGCACTGCGGATTGCGATTGTGCTGGGCGAGGGTGGTGTGATGGTGCCCATGACGAACCTCGTCCGTTTTGGACTGGGAGGATCGCAAGGCGCAGGAACACAGCAGTTCAGCTGGATTCATATCGAGGATCTCTTCCGCATGGTAATTTATATGCAAGAGCATCCACACTTGAATGGTGTGTTCAATGCGTCCTCTCCGCATCCGGTGACGAATCGGGAGCTAATGGCGCGTCTGAGAGAAAAGATGGGTGTTCGGATCGGACTACCTTCTCCTCGCTGGATGCTTGAACTGGGCGCACGTTTCATTCAGACCGAGACGGAACTTGTTCTCAAGAGTCGTTGGGTGATTCCCGAACGAATGGAGAGGGAAGGATTCACTTTCACATACGGTACACTAGATACCGCTCTTGCCGAGATTCTGAATAAGAAGAAATGACAACACAGTATAAATAATAAAACACAACAGGGAGGGCAGAGGCATCTGCCCTTCTATTATATATTTCAAAGCTTCTATTTTGATGGCGTTTCGCCATTCAAGGTGAGGTGTAAATTTCATTTAAATCAGTCAGATGAACAGAAAGAGGTTGGGGAAATGCAACTTAGAAGAGTAAGGATCGCAGGAACAGGGAAGTACCTGCCTGAACAGGAAGTCACCGATGAGGAACTGGATCGCCGCTTGGACGTGCCTGCGGGCTGGGTCAGCAAAGCCACAGGCGTAGGTGTACGCCATTATGCTTCGGGTGAAGAAACCTCCTCTTTCATGGGCGCGAGAGCTGCCGAAGCTGCACTGGCGGATGCAGGATTACAATTCAGTGATATCGACTGCCTGGTGTGTACCAGTGGCACGAAGGAACAACCGTTGCCAAGTACGGCAGTGTTTATCCAGCAGGCCATGGGGCAGCAAGATTCAGGCGTACCTGCCTTTGATATGGATGCAACCTGTCTGAGTTTCCTGAATGGACTCGATGTGATCTCCTATATGGTAGATGCCGGACGTTACCAGCGAGTACTGCTCGTAGCCACCGAGATTGCCTCAGCGGGACTAAATTGGTCGGATAAAGAAAGTTCGGCCCTGTTCGGAGATGGAGCGGCCGCTGTTATTATTGAGCGTTCGCCTGAAGGGTCTTCCTCTCAGATTGTACATGCTTCCCTTCAAACCTACAGCCGAGGTGCTCGCTTCTCGGAAATTGCAGGTGGAGGTACACGGATGCATGCTTCGAATTATAAAGCAGATCAGCCTGAAACCTACCTATTTCATATGGATGGACAGGCGATCTTCCGCATGGCTTCCAGACTTTTGCCTGGATTCATCGGCGATATGCTGCAAGCGACCGGGAATCGAATGGAGGATTTCCAATTGGTCATTCCTCATCAGGGAAGTGCCATGGCGATGAGACTGATTCGCAAGAAGCTTGGCATTCCTGAAGATCGGTTTATGGACATCACACGAAATCACGGCAATACAATTGCGGCATCGATCCCAATGGGTCTGCATGAAGCGATTAGACAACAGCGTATTCAGCGTGGAGATCGGGTGTTGATGATTGGCACGGCTGCCGGATTATCATTGGGAGGACTCATTTTTGACTACTAGATCTGGGGAAACCAGACATCGTACAGCTGCTTCTCTCCGTGTGCTGCTTACAGGCGGAAGGGCTCCCGTAACGCTTGATCTGGCACGCATGCTTCATCGGGCAGGCCATCGGGTTTATGTTGCGGAGAGTGCTGCACGGCATCTGACCAGATTATCCAGTGCAGTGGAACAGTGCGCTGTGGTCCCGTCGCCACGTCATGACACACGTGCGTATCTGGCGGAGCTGGAACGGTTGGTTCAGGATTGGCAGATCGACCTGTTGATTCCGATGTGTGAAGAAGTATTCTATGTTGCTCAAGGGGCAGACAGACTGCGTGCATATTGCCGTGTTCTGGTTACAACTCTGGAGCAGCTGCATGAGCTGCATCATAAATATGATTTTATCCAGCTTGCAGGGTCACTCGGTCTTTCTGTTCCGGATACACACCTGATCCACAGTCGGCAGGAATGGATGGAAGCTCAGTGTGTTCTAGAAAAAGTAGGAGATTGGGTGTGGAAACCGGTGTATTCCCGCTTCGCAGCCAAAGTTCGCATGCCAACACTCATGAACGATGAGGCTAGGGCAGGGACGGATCAGGAAGGAAACGTAAGTGAAAAGAAGCGTCGACATATCCGTAACGACCCACCGGAAGAAGGGGAATTATCCTCTATTTCACCTTGGGTTGCACAGGCCTACATTCCTGGTCAGATGTTATGTACATACAGCATAGCGCATGAAGGGAAACTGGTTGCGCATGCCACTTACGACAGTCGCTATCGTACAGGAAGCGTGGGAGCCAGTGTTTTTTTGAACAGGTGGAACATGAAGATGCCCTTGCGTGGGTGAGACAATTTGTTGAGGCAACGGGTTTTAGTGGACAGATCGGGTTTGATTTTATAGAAGGTCAGGACAGGCGAGTGTATGCGATTGAGTGTAATCCGAGGGCAACGAGTGGGATTCATCTGTTTCACCCCGGAGATGACTTGGTGCGTGCATTGACTGAACCGGAGACGTTGGTCAAAGAAAGAAAAATGATCACGCCCGCACGGGACAGCAAAGCCATGCTCATGCTTCCCATGTTGGGAAGTGGAGTACAGCAGATCTTTGGCAAAGGGAAACTCCGTGCATGGATAGCTGCGTGGCGTGGAGCCAGGGATGTGGTCTATGGAGGGCAGGATATCCAGCCTGTATTTGAACAATTTGCAGTGGTGCTAGCCGCATGGCGTCTGTCAAGATCACAGAAGTTCTCGCTGACTGAAGCTTTGACTCACGACATAGAATGGAACGGTGAACAACAATGAATAGAGCACTGGTTACAGGAGCTACGGGATGTCTGGGCAGGCATCTCGCGATACGGCTTGCACAAGAGGGATGGGAAGTAACTGGCATGGGCCGACAGCCCAAAGTTGGGGCAGAACTTGAGTTGGCAGGAATCCGATTCCTGAATGGAGATATACGGGATGAGGCTTCAGTAAACGAAGCATGTGCGGGGCAGGATATGGTCTTTCACTGTGCGGCACTATCATCGCCATGGGGCAGATATCGTGACTTTTACAGCAGCAATGTAGAAGGCACACAAAACCTCATTGATGGCTGCCTACATCATGAGGTGCAGCGATTCATACATGTCTCGACTCCAAGTATATATTTTAACTACATACCGCGATATAACGTACATGAGAATGACCCGTTGCCATCCAAACCAGCCAATCATTATGCAGCCACGAAGCTTCTCGCTGAGCAGGTTGTAATGGAGGGGCATGCGAAGGGACTTCCGTCGATCATGATTCGACCGCGAGCGATCTTTGGTCCGTATGATCAGACGTTATTTCCCAGAATTGTCGCAGCAAACGCAAAATCGGGCGTGCCCATGATCGGTGGTGGACAGGCTTTAATCGATCTGACCTGTGTGGATAATGTGGTGGATGCCCTATTATTGTGTCGCGATGCCTCTGACGAAGCGCTCGGAAGAGCTTACAATATCTCCAATGGTGATCCAAGGGCGTTCAGTGAGTTGGTAAGCAGCCTGTTTGATATGCTGGATATGCCCTTGCGTCGTCGAAACATTCCTTATCGGATGGCATATGGTGTGGCAGCGTTGCTGGAGCAAGTTCATGGCTATATTCCTGCGTTGGGTGAACCTGCGTTGACACGGTATACAGTCGGATCCTTATCCATCCCACAGACGTTGGATATTACGGATGCACGGGAGCAATTGGGATACATCCCTCGGGTGTCCATTGAAGAGGGATTGCAACAATTTGCAGACTGGTGGAGGGCTGAATCATGCTGACAACAACTCCGGTGAAACTATATTTGGGTGCTTCGGGTTACTGTACACATCCAGAGTTTCTGACGTTGCGCGGTGGTCGGTTGAGCCCGGTGCCTTTCCCGGCAGGATTTGCCTGCATCATTCATCCCGTACATGGACCGATCCTGCTGGATACGGGATATAGTTCCCGCTTTTTCGAGGAAACGGCTCATTTGCCTAACGCACTGTATCGTCATATTACACCTGTGGTCTATCGTGAAGAGGATAGTGCCGTTCATTTTTTGGCTCATATTGGACTGAAAGCTTCGGATATTCGGTATATCATCCTCTCGCATTTTCACGGCGATCACATCGCGGGTGTACGTGATTTCCCGGAGGCACAATTCATCTATCTGCCAAGAGCTTATGATGCTGTGCGCTCACTTGGTTCAATTGCGGCTGTAAAGGCAGGTTTTCTTGCCGGGTTGTTACCCGAGAATTTTATGGCCAGATCATGGCCTGTTACGCGTCAGCCTGAGCGATGGACAAGAGCGGGGAAGAGTTCCCTTTTGATGAGGTCTACGACATCTTTGGCGATGGCAGTCTGCTGGGGGTGGATGTATCCGGTCATGCAGAAGGCATGATGGGACTCCTGCTGCGTACGCAAGAACATGACTATTTCCTGTGCGCGGACGCGGTGTGGTCGAGTCGGGCTTTTCGTGAACAGCGCAGACCGAACTTTCTTGCTGGAATCATTATGTCGGATCGACAGCAGTATGGACGGAACTTTGACCGACTGGTTCAGCTGCATCAGCAGTTTCCCCACATTCGTATTGTGCCGAGTCATTGTCGAGATGCACTGGACGCTTGGGGTGAAGGAGGGCCAGCACGATGAGTAATACCTTTCGTATTGTGGTTCATTATGCACTCGCACGTGGGCTGCGAACATGGAAAACGCGAGAACAACTGGAGCGCTGGCAAGAACGCCGGATTATTCGGCATGTTCATCAGATTCGTGCCCGATCTTCATTTTACCGGAAGTGGTGGGGTAGCTTGAACGCATCCGACTGGAGAAGATTTCCGTTGATCGACAAATCAATCATGATGCAGCATTTCGATACACTGAACACGGTGGGCATTACCAAGGACGAAGCGCTGGCTCTTGCAGGTGAAAGTGAAGAAACGCGTGACTTCAAACCTTCCATTCAAGGCGTGACGGTTGGATTGTCTTCTGGCACGTCAGGAAACCGGGGTATATTTCTGGTGAGTGATCGGGAGCAGGATGCGTGGACGGGCACGGTGCTGGCTAAGTTGCTGCCTGGTGGACTGTGGAAACCTGCCAAGATTGCGTTTTTCCTGCGGGCCAACAGTAATCTGTATGAATCGGTGCAACGTGGCAAATTGCAGTTTCAGTACTTTGATCTGCTGGAGCGTGTGGAGACCTTGGTGAATCGGCTGGAAACCTACCAACCTACCGTATGGGTAGCTCCTCCATCTATGCTGCGTCTGTTGGCGGACGCCTATGTGGCGGGCCATCTGACCGCTGTACCGGATAAAATCATCTCGGTTGCCGAGGTGCTGGACCCCCTGGATCGCACGGTGCTGGAGCAGGTCTTCAGACAGACCGTTCATCAAGTCTATCAGTGTACAGAAGGGTTCCTGGGTGCGACCTGTCGTTATGGCACACTGCATTTGAATGAAGACATCGTGCATATTGAAAAAGAGTTCATTGATCCCGCCACCCGGCGGTTCGTGCCCATTATTACGGACTTCTCCAGAACATCACAGCCGATCATCCGGTATCGGTTGAATGATATTCTGACCGAGGCGGCGCTGCCATGTGCCTGTGGTTCCCCGTTTACTGCCATTGAGCGGATTGAAGGCCGCTGTGATGACACGCTTTATTTTACACAACTACATACGGGTGAGGCTGTACCGATCTTTCCGGATTTCGTTACCCGTTCGGTCATTGCGGCTTCGCCGGATATTGAACATTATCGTGTGGTGCAGCAAGGAGACGGAACAATGGAAGTATCCCTTCGGCTTGGCGGGAGCGCAGTGCTGGAGCAGGTCGAGACGGATGTACGGAGTGAGCTGGTGAAGCTGGGAGAGCGCCTGGAATGTACTGTACCTGAGATCAGATTTGTTCCGTATACGTTCGAACCGGGAATTACGAAACTTCGCAGGGTCGAGAGACGGCATAACGGAGTATCGGGAAATTCAGGAGTCGAGAGGTACAGTTAGGGAGACAGCAATTACCTGAGGGAGGAAGGTGACGCATGACAGTGCAGGAACACCAAACCGAAGTAAAACAGGGACGAATCGATACAGCTTCGGATGTAATGAAGAAGAGGAAAGAGGGAGCAAACGCTCCGGTGGCCTTAATTACAGGTACATCCAGTGGTTTTGGCATGCTTACCGCAATCACCCTTGCCAAGCAGGGATATCGCGTTGTTGCTACCATGCGTGATCTGAGTCGAAGAGAAGAATTGGTGAAGCTCGCTGAACAGGCGGGGGTAGCTGAACGTATGCAGTATGTGCAACTGGACGTGACCGATGCTGAATCGGTGGACAAAGCTGTGGGGACTGCACTTCTTAATAATGGCCGAATTGACATACTGGTGAACAATGCAGGATTTGCAGTTGGCGGGTTCATTGAGGAAGTATCGATGGAGGAGTGGCGGCGCCAGATGGATACGAATCTGTTTGGATTAATCGCTGTGACACGTGCGGTCCTGCCTGTGATGCGTGAGCAGAAGCAGGGGTTAATTGTTAACTTGTCCAGCGTCAGCGGGTTATCCGGTTTTCCAGGATATGCTCCGTATGCTGCCTCCAAATTCGCTGTGGAGGGATTCACGGAAAGCCTGCGGCATGAGATGTCTTCGTTCGGCGTTCGTGTGGTATTAGTTGAACCCGGCGCTTATCGTACGCCGATCTGGAATAAAGGTTTGGGTGAGATTCACCGCAGCGAGGACTCCCCGTATAAGCATAAGCTGGATGCGGTTCTTCGTTATTCCCAACTTGCAAGCGAGACGGCACCTGATCCACAGGAGGTTGCTGATCTGATCGGCCGAATTGCCCGGATGCGTGCACCAAGGCTTCGATATGCTTTGGGAAAAGGTTCGCGTGTGCTCATCATAGGCAAAGCCGTGTTACCCTGGAAGTGGCTGGAGTGGATCATTGCCCGTGGATTAAAATAGAGATAAGGTACGATTCACGATTGCAGAATTTCCGAAAGGGAGGGGTTAGCCATATTCGAATTCATCGTCATTATTTTACTTCTTGCGATTGTGGGTCTGCTCTTTCATATCAATAGCAAGCTGCCAGCGCGTGACCGGGTGAAGGAAGCAATGGAACGTGATCGGAATCAGAAACATAATCAGGATGCTCCAAATTAAAACGCGGAGGTTACTAATGAAAATTGCATTCGTTTTGTTTGATGGACTGACTTTCCTTGATTTTGCAGGGTTTTATGATGTGATCAATCGGTTGAATTTCTTTGAACCTACCAAAGGAACGACGTGGGAAACCTGTGCAATGACAGATCAGGTCACGGATGAGTCTGGTCTAACGTTGAAAGTGGATCGAGTGAAGCCAGACCTGTCGGAATATGATCTCGTGTTTATCCCCGGGGGCATGGGAACGCGCAAGCTTCGATATGACGAGGCATTTGTAGGTTGGCTGAGACAGGCTGCGTCTGTACCTTTGAAGGTTTCGGTGTGCACAGGATCTCTGCTGCTGGGTGCAGCTGGTTTTTTATCCGGTAAAAAAGCAACAACACATCCCTATGCATATGATTTGCTTCAGTCGTATGTCGATGAGGTGATTCAGAAGCGGATTGTAAAAGATGGAAATGTAATTACGGCTGGTGGAGTAGCCACGTCCATTGATCTGGGGATTTATGTTGTTGGGTTGCTTGCAGGACAGGAAGCGGCAGCGAATGTAAAACTTCAGATCGATTATCCTTATGAAATGCAGGGAGTGGTCGAAGAATGAACGAAGATCGAAAGCAAGAGACATATATCATTCGCAATATTCAGCGGGATGAAGCAGACATTTACTGGCCTTTGCGACTGGAAGCACTGAAAACACATCCTGAAGCCTTTGGGGCTTCGTTCGAGTTGTCCATTCAACTCCCCATGAGTGAAGTGCAGGAGCGCATACATAATGAACCGGATGATTATATTCTGGGCGCATATACAGAAGAAGGAACTTTGGCGGGAATGATGGGTTTCAAAGGGAACACGGCCTGAAACTCAGGCACAAAGGCATGATCTGGGGCGTCTATGTTGCTCCGCCATATCGGGGAAGTGGGCTGGCTTCGCGCTTGCTCCGCGAGGTGCTGGATCGGGGAAGACATCTGGAAGGTATCAAGCAGATTAATCTGAGTGTAGTGACAACAAATGAATCAGCCCGACGTTTATATGAGCGATATGGATTTGAAGTTTATGGAATCGAGCGTAACGCATTGGAAGTCTGCGGTCAGGGATATGATGAGGCGCATATGAATTACTTTTATACAGAGCCCTCAAGATTGGATGATGATATCACCACAGGAGGAGTCCGATGACAGATCATGTTGAACTTGAGATCGATGGTGTTTCCTTTGTCTTAAAAGAGTCTCATTCTTTCGATTGGTTACAGCCCTTGGGTACGGTCTTTCGCGTATTCGATCAGCAAGATTCAGGGAATCTCTCCTTCGGTATTGTGCAAAAGGATGGAAAGAGATTGTTTGTTAAGTATGCGGGAGCACATACAATTCATGCGAATCATACGGGAAGTCCCCGGAAGCCATTCGTAATCTGAAATCATCTGTTTCCGTTTACGAAGATTTGGCGCATGACACGTTGATTCGACTAACGGATCATTTTGCAACGGATGAGGGTTATGCCTGTGTATTCGATTGGGTGGATGGGGAGTGTCTGCACTCCCACTGGTATTTTCCGCCTCCTGCCAAGTATGAAGATCCGCGTTCGCCCTATTATCGGTTCAGACAGCTTCCAGTGGAGACACGCATTCGGGCGATGGAACAGATTCTGGATTTTCATATCGAGGTGGAACGAAGAGGTTATGTGGCTGTTGATCTGTATGATGGCAGTCTGATCTATGATTTTGACAGAAACTTTATGAAAATTTGTGATATCGACTTGTATCGGAAGGGCTCTTTTACCAATACCATGGGGCGTATGTGGGGATCTTCCCGCTTTATGTCTCCCGAAGAGTTTGAGCTAGGCGCGCCCATAGATGTGGTTACCAATGTATTCAACATGGGGGCAATGGGGTTTGGTTTGCTTGGCGGGGAGAAAGATCGTTCCTATGAGAGATGGGATGCCGGAGAAGCATTGTATCAGGTTGTGATACGTGCAGTCAGTGCTGATCGGTCCCAGCGGTACGCAACGATTGTGGAACTTGGTGAGGCTTGGAAACAAGCTGCCATGCAAGGTAAATGAGTGGATCGGTGTAATTTTCGCAAATATGCAAAATCCATTCGTATGTGTGTGTGAAATCCCGTATAATGGAAATTATTAAGGGGTGCAGACGATGTGCAGATATGCCATGTCAGGACCATATAAAGACATCTATGCATGTTTCAATTGTCGCAAATCATTTAAACAAGTTTCCAGACATGACCTAAGCCCTGAGGTGGTGGCACAACTTGAATATAAATGCCCGCAATGTGCCACGTCCATGGTTAGCATGGGACAGGATTTCCAGGCACCCAAGCAAAATGATACCAAACAATGGACCAAAGTGATGATGTTGTATCGTCATGGTTATACCTATCATAATTGCGGGTGCGGGGCTGGATATCGCCCAGCTGATTTACGTGAATTATCCGATTTTCTGGAGCAGCAGGAAGCTGGTAAAGGCAGTGTAGGCAAACGATTATTGCAAAGGTTAACTTCATAGTTATGGTTCCAAAATCCAACCTGTCGTCTATGGAAATGTTGAAAATACAGGTGAGCACGTTGTATACAATCAATGAGCAGCAGCGTCTATTAAGCATTAACGAGCCGGGTGGTGGGCAGGCTCCAGCCATTTTTATTGGCATGACTTCTGCCGGTTCACTGATCTATTATCATGAGCAGTTACCGCCGGATCTAATGAATGAGTTGGGTAAGGATTTCGAGCTTCCGTTGGATATTCCAAAACTGATTCGCAAGGTGGAAACCTTTGAGCCAGTTAACCGTGTGTGGATGGGACCTGCCTATGCTTTTCCTGAGTTATCTCACGAGTGGAATCAGAAGGTTCAGTTGATTGGTGAGGAGCAGCGTTATTTGCTGGCAGAGCATTTCCCTGAATTAACAGATCACTTGCATGAAAAATGGCCTGTTGCCGCTTATGTTATTGGTGAATCTGCTGTGGCAGTGTGCTGCTCCGCAAGGCTCTCCGATTATGGGGCGGAAGCGAGTCTATATACGGCACCCGGTTATAGAGGACATGGATATGCAGCAGAGACGGTAAAATGCTGGCAGTATTATGTCAAGGAGCGTGGACGCATGCCAATCTATAGTACATCTTGGGATAATCTCGCTTCACAGCAAGTTGCCCATAAACTGGGATTAATTCAGTTCGGTGTGGATTTCAGTATCACAACTGTGGAGTTGAGGAAAGGCTGTGATGTCTGATGATCCGCACTTTCGTACAAAAGGATCTGCAGTATGTCATTGAAGCGCATATCCGAATCTATCGAAACGAGTATAATTATGATCATAGCTTTGCTGAATTTATCACGAATGCGGTGAATTCGTTTGGACTGACGGGTAATCACTTGAGGGAGATGTTGTGGATCGTTGAGTTGAATCAGTCAGCTTCCGGCTCCATAGGTCTTACTCAGGTGAATGAGAATACGGCTCAACTGCGCTGGTTTCTGATCGAACCGGAAGCACGTGGTGCAGGATGGGGCAGGAAGCTTATCGAACAGGCAGTTTTTTTGCAAAAGAAAAAGGCTACACATCCGTGATCCTGTGGACCAATGAGTCTTTGATCGGCGCGCGTAGATTATATCAATCTGTGGGCTTTGAAGTGAAGGAAGTCCGCAAGCAGAAGTTGTCTGGTCAGGAGCTTACCGAAGAACAATGGGAACTTGTTCTGTAGTTGGCCGAGGGCTTGAGCATGAAAGCTGCATATTGCGTTAACTCGTTGTTGAAAGGAGTGTTACAGTGAATCGCAGAAGACTGATTCTGGGTTTGTTATCCGTATGCACAGCATTGATGGTAGTAGCATGTTCGACTCGGACAGAAGACCAAGCATTATCAGCAACCATTGAAAGCAAGTTGCAGCAGATGGTTAGCGACCCTGTCCTCCTGACCAGCAGTAATCCCAATGATTATATTGCTGGTAACCGGGAGGCTTACGAGGACATCCTGAGTACGGGTGAGGCGGGACTGTTTCTCCTGTTACAGCAGCTCGAATCCAGTCCGGATAACGGTCTCAAGGAATGGATCATGGCTCAGGCCAGTACTGAACTGCTTGGAGAGCATAACCCCGTAGAGGGTGGCATAGTGGCAAGGACTGGCTCAGGCAGTATAAAATGAACATAGAATAATGGTTCATCATCCATAGTGTGTGATGAGCCGGAAGTACAAACCTCACCTCCAGTCAGCATGAGCAGCATTGAGAGGTTCTTGGAACCCGAAAGAATACATTATAGAGGTGAAATCCTTGACTAAAAAAATTGCTTTTTTGATTCAGGCATCGGTGGTTTGACCGTTTTGCATCAGGCATTACAACAGTTTCCGGAAGAAAAATTTCTGTATTATGCGGATACTTTACATGTCCCGTATGGAACCAAGTCTGCGGATGAGGTTAGAGGACATATTTTTGATTGTGTGGAAGCCATCGTTCAGGAGGATGTCCAGGCAATCGTGATTGCTTGTAATACAGCAACAAGTCTGGCTGTGAAGTATCTGCGCGCCAAGTACGATATCCCGATCATTGGCATGGAGCCTGCGGTGAAACCAGCCGTGGAGATGAATCGTGATAGTGGTAAGAGAGTGCTTGTATTTGCCACGGCCCTCACCTTGAGCCAAACCAAGTATAACGAACTGGTATCGCGTGTTGATGATCACCACAGTGTGGATTCCATTGCGCTGCCGGAACTAGTGGAGTGGTGTGAACAGCTGGATTTTGATCCGGGCAAAATCGCTGATTATTTCCGGTTCAAGCTGGCAGATCTCGATCTTCATATGTATGGCACAGTGGTGCTTGGTTGCACGCATTATCCATACTATACGTCCATTCTGCGCACGGTTCTGCCAGATCATATACAGATTATTGATGGCAGTACAGGTACGGTAAACCATCTGAAGCAACGGCTTGGACTGGTGGCTCAGCGTGGAGACAGAACAGGGGAACAGGTCACTTTCCTCAGTTCATCAGGCCGACCGGAAGAGCAGGAGAAGATGTCCAGTGCACTCCAATATCTTAAGAAGAACTCCATGTAGGTTACACCATAGGAGGTGATAGCTATGCAGTCCATTTATCTTATCCGTCACGCCAAGGCCACAGGGCAGGAACCCCATGCAGAGCTTACAGATGAAGGGATCAGGCAGGCCGAAAAACTTGCAGATATCCTGGCTCATCATTCCATAACGTATATTGTCTCCAGTCCATGGAAAAGGGCCGTTCAGACCGCTATGCCACTGGGCATAGCAACGTTGCAACATATACATACGGATGAACGTCTCCAGGAGAGGATACTTAGCTCTCTTGATCTGCCAAACTGGATGGATGTACTGAAACGTACATACGATGATGTGGATTGGGTGGAAGAAGGCGGGGAATCTTCGAGAAACGCGGCTGCAAGGGGCTGGCACTACTGGAAGAGTTGTGGAGCAGACCGGAACAGCACGGGGCCGTGGTTACACATGGGAACTTGTTATCACTGCTTATTCGTGAGTATGAACCATCCTTTGGTTATGAAGAGTGGACCAAACTGTCTAACCCGGATGTGTATGTGCTGGAGCGACAACGACCAGATGCAGGGCTATCCACCATTCGCAGAATCTGGACAGATTAAACAGCAAAAGAGTGCTCCAGCGATATTACATCAGCCAGAACACTCTTTTCGTTTATCCACGGGGCATATTTACAATGCGGCAATCATGATCATAACCCATCCAGCCAAAAATGCGACTCCACCAAGTGGGGTAATGGCTCCCAATTTGCGAACACCCGTTACACTTAAAGTGTACAGGCTGCCGGAGAACAGGATGATTCCGGCGAACATCAGCCACCCGGCAAGCATGACGAGTGAAGAGGATTCAAGACGGTCTGCCAGCAGTCCGATCAGGATGATGCCAAGTCCATGGATGAGGTGATATTGAACACCGGTTTCATAGATTTTGATCATGTCAGCGGATAGTTTGCGCTTGAGCGCGTGTGCACCAAAAGCACCCAAAGCAACAGCCAGGAACATCATAATACTGCCGAGTATAATCAGGGTTTGCAATGTGTTTTTCTCTCCTTTTAAGGGTAATTAGATATAACATCAAAGTGTACTGCACGAGTATTGTCTACAGTTTGCGCAATTGAATCTGTCCAATGGAGTGATCGGCTTCCTTTTTCAGAATCAGTCTGGCACGCCCTTTGGTTGGCAAAATGTTTTCATGCAGGTTTTTGGCATTGATATCCTGCCAGATCTGGTTGGCCGTACGCACGGTTTCTTCTTCATCGATATTGGCAAATCGTTGATGGAAAAAGGAATCCGTGTTCTGGAACGCTGTATTGCGGAGCAGCTTGAAACGCTCAACGTACCAGTGTCGTATATGCTCTTCTTCTGCATCAATGTAGATGGAAAAATCGAAGAAATCACTAACCAGCAAAGGTGTTTCCTTTTTGATCTGAAGTACATTGATGCCTTCAATGATGAGAATATCCGGTTGACAGATCTGCTTCTCTTCCCCTTGAATGACATCGTAGGCGAGGTGA
Source organism: Paenibacillus sp. OVF10 (assembly GCA_022836915.1). Classification (GTDB taxonomy): domain Bacteria; phylum Bacillota; class Bacilli; order Paenibacillales; family Paenibacillaceae; genus Paenibacillus. Next base: position 2,558,351 of record CP094668.1, read on the forward strand.
GAGTATACGGGTGCTTTCACTTCGGGTTTGCCTGATTTTACATCACCCATGAACTGAATCAGGGATTTGATATCATAACTTTCCGGGAATCCCTTGCGGTTCATGATGCCCTTCTCTTGCAGCACCGCATTGGGATATAAGAAACCGTCGGTTGTGACAAGGTCAACCTTCGGGCTGTTCTTACCTCTGGCGAGCAGTGCCTGGAGCAAGCGGGCCGCTGTACTTTTGCCCACGGCAACACTTCCCCGATTCCAATGATGTAGGGGGTGGGGAGAGCTTCTTTTTTCATAAAGGAGGCCGTCAGTCGATTCAGCTCTCGTGAAACTCTTGCATATAGGTCAATAAAGTGGGTAAGAGGCAAATATATATCTTCGACTTCTTGAATCGATACCTCTTCATTCAATCCCTTTAACTGTTCTAATTCGGCTTCCGTCAGTGGAAGAGTGGTCTGATGTTCTTTAAGTTCAGCCCATTCCTTGCGGTTAAACTCGATGTAAGGAGAGTATAAATTCATGAGATCCCGCTTTCTGTATGTAATATAATTGTGGACACAACCTTTAGTGTATCAAATTTCAGGAAACTGACAACACCTTTACATTGTGCATTTCATAATGCCTTTCGTCAAAATGGAGCGAAAACCAACTTATAGGAAAGTTTAACCCAATTTATGTTAAAGTCAACGTATACCATGCGGAAGGGTGACAGCACATGATCGTATATGAGAGAGAGCATGATTTTGTTTTGACCGCACAGCATGAGCATGGATTAGTAGCCGGAGAGATGGCTTCCCACTGGAAAAATGAATTATTAGCCGATGCTGCGCATCGGGATGAATTGATTCTAGCGGCCAAGGAACATGACCGTGGCTGGATTGAACTGGATTCATCTCCATTCTGGAATGATTACAGTCAATCGCCGTATTCGTTTCGTGATTTTCCATTGCGTCCGCGTTTTGTATTCTACCATAAAGGGATTGAAGAAGTCCGTCAGAAAAACCTCTACGCCGGATTATTGTGTAGCTTGATGTATACGGAACTGTTTCAGAAAAATCTGGGGGCCAATGCTCAGGATGATGATGACATCCGAGATTATCTGCAACAAGAACACGAACGTCAGCTGGATTGGGAGAAACAGCTTGGTGGTGATGCTGAAGCACTGAAACAGAGGTTGCAAAGTGATGTGGAGATCATGCTTTTCTGTGATCAGCTCAGTTTGTTTCTCTGTATGGAGGAACCTGGAACACCTGCTGTGCGTTATGATTTTTTTGCAGAAGGGCTCAGTTGTACGTTTGATGCCTGTTCCAGACAACCAATTCAGGCAGAGTGGTTATCCAATGAAAAAGTAGGCCTGTCTTTTTCCCGTTTGATGAGGACTTTACGGTCGTTTTGCCTTATAAATCGGTGCCAAAGGCAAGTATCCGCAAATTTGGTATGCAACAGGCTTATCGCCGGGCTGAATGGAAGGAACGCCGGGTGTTGATTACGGAATTGAACTGAGAACTGGAAACTCCAAGCTTGAGTACAGAGCAGCATAGAATATCACAAAACAGGCGGGCTTCTATGTACAGGTGTACAGGGCGTCCGCCTTTCGTATGCATATATATCATCATAGACTATACTGTGAGACCTGTGAAAATACCAATGAATCAGAGTGGGAATAAAGAAGGAAAACACAGGTTATTCCCAGAAATGTTAGTGTACAGCAGAGAAGCGCATGTTAGCAGGAGGACGAATATGGATACTAGAATAGAGATATTAACGATGTGTATGGTATGGGACAAAATGAATGATCAAGTGTTGCTAATGAATCGGCCGGATCGCAAAGGATTTCCGGGATACATCGCTCCTGGGGGAAGGTAGACTTTCCGGAGAGTATCGTGGATGGCGCCGTGCGGGAGGTTCTGGAGGAGACGGGGCTAGTAGTTAATGAAATTACGTATAAAGGGCTTGATGAGTTCTGTGATCCCGAACAAGGATTGCGGTACATGGTATTTAACTATTTGGCGACTTCATTCGAGGGTCAGTTATTGCAAGATCCGCCCGAAGGCGAACTGTTATGGGTGCCTATGAAGCGGGTTTTTGAGCTGCCTATGCAGGATTGGTTTGCTGAACGTTTCCCGCGTTTTTTCCAAAAGGCACTTTTGAGCGGAGCGTGATCTGGGAGAAGTCATCCGGACGTACGTTGCAAGAGACATTTATGGTGTATAGCGATTCGGTACTTGAACAGAGTGGGACCCGATAAGTTAAAACGTCAGAAGGAGGAAAAATCATGGGATACCAGCATGCCCTGCAAGGATACATTGCGGCGACAAATACACATCAGTTTGATGAAGTCAGTAAATGGTTATCGCCACAAGCCGTATATTGGTTTACGGGAACGTCCTGTACTACCCCTAACGAAATTCGGGCTTATTTTGAGAACGCTTGGGAGACAGTCAAGGAAGAAGTGTATCGTGCAGAAGATGTTAAGTGGATTACAACTAGCAAAGAGCAGGCCGTTTGTATTTATACCTACCACTGGAAGGGGATTTATCAGGGAGAGCCGGCTTATGGCAAGGGGCGGGCCACGAATGTATTTGTTGCTGGGCTTGATGGGGAATGGAAATTAATCCATGAGCATTTAAGTTTGGGTTAGGATATAAAATAATGCCTCATAATGTATCATCCATATCTATATATTTATATCCAAATATTATGATATAATGAAGTTTACTATTTTTATAGGAGATGACTAGTCTGTGGGTAATAGTGTGTGATTAATAGATTGAGTAAACTAGTTTGGCGAAATGAAGAATGATATATTTGTGGATTTGCCATACATAGGCTTCTGCAAACAGGACGTAAATGAATATTGTACGATGAAAAGGTGGAGATTGGCATGAAATTGTCGTTCCGGATTTTGGACTGGGAAGAAGAGAGACCCTACGAACTTTTATTGTTGGCTGATCCTTCAAAAGCAATTGTAGATGAGTACCTGAGTCGGGGTGTTTGTTTTATTGCCGAGTATGAAGGAGAGATGGTTGGGGAGTTCGTATTGTTGAAGACTCGTCCGGAGACTGCGGAGATTGTTAATATTGCCGTACAGGAAGAACTGCAGGGTCAAGGTGTAGGCAAACACATGATTAAGGAAGCGATGGAAGCTGCACGTAGACTGGGATGTCGAATTCTAGAGATTGGGACAGGCAACTCCAGCTTTCATCAATTGAAGTTATACCAACGTTGCGGTTTCCGCATTATCGGAGTTGATCGTGACTTCTTTGTGAGGCATTATGAGGAAGAGATTATAGAGGATGGTATCCGCTGTGTGGATATGATCCGTATGGCCATAGATCTGGATGCTGTTACAGAGGATGAAAACGAAAGGAAGAGCCCTTAAGTGAATCGGCATACACATATTGGGGTATATGGCTTGGTCGCTTGGGAGGACCAATTCCTGTTGATTCATAAGGCTCGCGGAGCATATCAGGGGCAATGGGATTTACCAGGCGGAAGGCTGGAATTTGGCGAGCAGCCAGAGACTGCTCTTCATCGTGAGATTGAAGAAGAGACGGGCCTGACCCATCTACAAGTGATGATTCGTTCTGCGGAGTCTACGGTACTGGAATGGGTGTATCAAGGTGAGCCGGAAGAGCTGCACCATATCGGGATGTTGTATGATGTTGTTTTGACCACAGCCAGTCAGCCGGATCATATCAAAAAAGAACCCGATGGTGAAGATTCGCTGGGCGCGGACTGGTTTACACTGGAGCAGGTTAGAGATCTTTCCTTAACGCCGTTTGCAGAGTATATGATTAACCAAAGTACATCTTGATGCGCATCCTCAACTTTATTGTTAACTTAAATTTGCTGAATCCAAAGAAGCTGCTCGGATAATTTATGTCTGGGCCAGCTTTTTCAGTTGGTCTCCTGAAGAAAACCCCAATTATTTGTTGAATGTGACGTCAAATGGTTAATGTTTAACTTGACGGTTTGTTTTTGAACATAATGGACCACAATTCAATTAAGGAGGTAAAATGGGAGATCGTATGCCTATTTTGTTGTAATTAAGTGTTCGTTGTTCTATCCGAATTGATCGATTTATTCGATTCATCTAATTTATGCATCAATTGAACTAAAAATAGGAAATGCTCCTGAGCGTAAAAGTTTATAGAATAGATATTAGAACATGGACTTCACTTGAAGAAGAGGAGAACGTGTAACCTTCGAACGGATCAGGACAGTATTCGACATCTGTGCGACGGTATATACAATCATTGTTTTACTTTGATTTTGAAAACGCAGACAAACCTTGACGGGAGCGTCGGACTAACGTTACTACCACCAACAGCACGATTATTGGACTTCATGAAAAATTTCGCTTAAAATGTTGAACGAACGCAAATTACGGCTTAGTCAATGATTTCCGTCAAAAACTTATGACTAAATCAAGACGGAGGGAACGTCGATGACGATCGTGGAAGGCAACAAGAAGCCCTGGGAAAGTTACTATGGCCCCAATATGGGATACGTACAGGAACAATATGAATTATTCACTCAAGACCCTAGTTCGGTTATACCAGCTTATCGTGAACTATTTGAACAATGGGGTGCACCGCCAATGTCTGGCACGGATGCACGCACAAACTTGAATTCCGGCAACGCCCAATCGGCTTCCGGAAGCGTAGACATTCAACTATTACAGAAAGCGGTTACAGCGGGTAAACTGGTATGGAACATCCGTACCTATGGTCATCTTGCTGCAGATATAGATCCGCTTGGAATCAGTGAAGATACAGACACATCTTTGCTGGAACCTCAGCATTTTGAATTAAGCGAAGAAGATCTGAAAGCTTTGCCTGCTTCCCTGATCTGGGAAGGTGCAGATGGGCAGACAGCAACCGGATGGGATGCAATCCAACGTTTGCGTCAGATATACACTGGACCCATGGCCTACGAATTCAGTCATGTGCACGAAGTTCAAGAGCGTGAGTGGCTGAATCGTCGTGCGGAATCCCGGACATCACCGGCTCCGCTTACGCCGACAGAACGTAAGGCTTTGCTGGAACGTTTGGTTGAAGTTGAGCAATTTGAAGATTATCTTCATAAAACATTTGTTGGGCAGAAACGTTTCTCCATCGAAGGTAACGATGTGCTTGTGCCGATGCTGGATGAAGCTGTTCGCATCATGGCAGAAGCCGGATCAAGCCACATTCTGATGGGTATGGCCCACCGTGGACGGTTAAATGTACTGGCTCATGTTTTGGGCAAACCGTACAGCAAAATTTTCTCTGAATTTCATCATGCTCCGAACAAAGATTTGGTTCCATCGGAAGGTTCGACTGGAATCAACTACGGTTGGACGGGGGATGTCAAATATCATATGGGTGCCAACCGTTTTGTAAAAGACGGGGAAACTGTACAGGCACGCCTTACTCTGGCGAATAACCCGAGCCATCTGGAATACGTCAATCCGGTTGTACAAGGGTTTGCACGTGCGGCTCAGGATGACCGTCGTGACCCAGGATATCCGAAGCAGGACGTGACGAAGGCAGCTACCATTTTGATGCATGGTGATGCAGCATTCCCTGGAGAAGGGATCGTTGCAGAGACACTTAACTTCAAAGCTCTGCCAGGATATCAGAATGGCGGAACCATCCATATTATTGTCAACAATCGTCTGGGTTTCACTACAGATAGCGGTGATTCCCGTTCAACGTACTACGCAAGTGACCTTGCTAAAGGGTACGAAATTCCGATTGTACACGTGAATGCGGACAATCCGGAGGCTTGTATTGCAGCCATTCGTATGGCAGCAGAGTATCGCAATCGTTTCAAAAGGATTTCCTGATCGACTTGATTGGTTACCGTCGTTACGGCCATAATGAAACCGATGATCCCGAAACAACTCAACCTATCGTGTATGACAAGGTGAAAAACCATCCAACGGTAAGTCACTTGTATCAGGATCAGTTGAAACAGGAATCGGTTATCGATGATGCGTCCATTACGAGCATTCGCGATGGAGTAACGAACAAATTAAAAGAAGCTTATGACCAGATGAAGAAAAACGAAGTACATGAATATTACCAACGGAAAATCAGTGAGCCGGAGGCTGTTACGATTACTCCGACTGCGGTACCACTGGAGAATCTGCGCAGCATTAATGCCGATCTGCTGAAATGGCCTGAGAACTTCAACGTGTATCCGAAGTTACAGCGGATTTTGCAACGCCGGAGCACTTCCCTGAACGAAGGGGAAAAAGTGGATTGGAGCCTTGCGGAGACACTCGCATTTGCAACCATTCTGGCAGATGGCAAGCCAATTCGGATTAGTGGACAGGATGCAGAGCGTGCAACATTCGCTCATCGGAATCTGGTGTTGCATGATTCGGAGAATGGAGCAAAGTTCTGCCCATTACATCACTTGCCACAGGCAAGAGCATCCTTTGCAATCTATAACAGTCCGTTGTCTGAAGAATCCGTTGTTGGATTCGAATACGGATATAACGTATATTCACCCGATACATTGGTCATCTGGGAAGCTCAATTCGGTGACTTTGCCAACTGTGCACAAGTTATCTTTGACCAGTTTGTATCAGCGGGGCGTGCCAAATGGTCTCAAAAATCCAGTCTGGTCATGTTGCTTCCACATGCGAATGAGGGTCAGGGACCTGAGCATACAAGTGCTCGCCTTGAACGCTTCCTGCAGCTTTGTGCAGAAGACAACATGACGGTTGCCAACTTGTCGAGTGCATCTCAGTACTTCCACTTGTTGCGTCGACAAGCTTCGTTGACTGAAACCGAAGATGCTCGTCCACTTGTGATGATGTCACCGAAAAGTCTCATTCGGAATCCGCGTGTTGCTTCACCGGCAGTCGAATTCAGCGAAGGCAAGTTTGAGCTTGTGCTGGAGCAAGCTGGACTGGGTACACAGCCGGATCGCGTAGAGCGCATTATTTTGTGCAGTGGCAAGATTGCCATTGACCTGGAAGATGCTTTTGAAAAAGATAAAGCAGATTGGTCATGGCTTCACATCATTCGAGTGGAACAGCTATATCCGTTCCCGGCAGAAGAGATCAAACGTATACTCGCACGTTTCAGCAATGTAAAAGAACTGGTATGGGTACAGGAAGAAAACAAAAACATGGGTGCCTGGACATACATGGAGCCTCGTCTTCGTGAAGTTGCCCCGGAAGGCACAACCGTTAGATACGAAGGTCGCCCGGAACACGCAAGTCCTTCCAGCGGTTATCAGCTTGTGCATAGTATGGAACAGCAACAGATTATTACATCTGCGTTGAAACAAACGACGAAGAATAATATTCCACTGGGGAGGTAACAGCTGTGAGTGAAATTAAAGTACCTGCAATGGGTGAGTCAATAACTGAGGGAACTGTATCCAGATGGATGGTTAAAGAAGGGGATACCGTTAATCAGGGTGATGTGCTTCTCGAACTGGAAACGGATAAAGTAAATATTGAGATCAGCGCAGAAGAAAGTGGCGTGCTGGAGAAGATCATTCGTCAGGAAGGAGAGACGGTCGAGATCGGTGAAACGATCGGTACACTCTCAGCTGGTTCTGGAGGAGGAAGCGGTGCACCCGCTTCCGAACCAGCAGCTGAAGAGAAAAAGGCCGTTACTCCTGCACCTGAAGCTCCAACACCACCACCAGCACCTGTTGCGGCAGCACCGGAGTCATCCGATAGTGCCAAGACGGCTTCACCGTCTGCTCGTAAGCTTGCACGTGAACGTGGTATCGAGTTGGATCAGGTTCAGAGCAAAGATCCGATTGGACGGGTATACCAGGATGATGTGAAGAGCCATAACAATCAGGCGCCTGCTCCTGCTGCTCCACCTGCGAGTAAAGCTCCAGCAGCACCAAGTGCTCCGGCAGCTGGAAGTTCTACCTATACCAAACCAGTGGAGCGTCAGCGGATGTCTCGCCGCCGTGCGACCATTGCCAAACGTCTGGTAGAGGCTCAGCAGACAGCAGCCATGTTGACTACGTTTAATGAAGTTGATATGACTGCGATCATGGATGTGCGTAAACGCCGTAAGGACAAGTTCAAAGAGAAACATGAGATCAACCTGGGCTTCATGTCCTTCTTCACCAAGGCGGTTGTGGGAGCTTTGAAAAAATTCCCTACAATTAACGCAGAGATTGATGGCGAAGATGTTGTGCTCAAAAAGTATTATGATATCGGCATTGCCGTATCTGCGAAGGAAGGACTGGTTGTACCGGTTGTGCGTGATGCCGATCGTCTGGGCTTTGCCGAGATCGAGAAGAGCATTGCTGACCTGGCATCCAAAGCTCGTTCCAACACGCTGGCGTTATCTGATCTGCAAGGTGGAACGTTCACCATCACCAATGGTGGAACATTTGGCTCCTTGTTGTCTACGCCAATTCTGAATACACCTCAAGTGGGTATTCTGGGGATGCATAAGATCCAGCTTCGTCCAGTGGCGATTGATGCAGAGCGGATGGAGAACCGTCCAATGATGTACATCGCGTTGTCCTACGATCACCGGATTATCGACGGTAGTGAAGCTGTACGTTTCCTTGTGACCGTGAAAGAACTGCTTGAAGACCCGGAATCCCTGTTAATTGAAGGTTAATCCATAAAGCTTGTTTATAGCTATTATTCATATCGCTTAACAAGAATACCCCTGAACTGGAGCGCAGCGTGAGCTGCACATCCGATTCAGGGGTTTCTTTTGCTGTTGCTCTTGGTATGTTGCCTCCGACTCTATTATATAGAGTCAGCCGTCTCAGTAGGGTTCAACGGACTAGGGTGTGTATTCGAGCCAGGGTATTCCGCTCTAGCCAGTTCACAACGTGCTGAGCCACTTCTGTTCGGTTGATCTCATGCAGCATTTCATGGCGTCCATCCGGATACAGGCGATACTCAATATTCTCCAGTTGAAGCTTCTTATACTGGGAGACCAGATTAAGAACGCCTTTGCCATGAAGTCCGACAGGGTCCTTCTCACCTGAGAACAGGTATACGGGTTTGTGTTTGGGTATGCGCTCCATATTGTGTGGAAGATGGACTTCAAGCAGCAATTTGAAGAAGTCGCGGAAAAAGCCTGCTGTACAGACTGCTCCGCACAGGGGATCATCAATGAATCGCTGAACCTCTTGTGAGTCCCGGGACAACCAATCAAACGGTGTCGCCGCAGGGCGGAAAGAGCGGTTGAATCCACCAAATACAATCGCGTTGAGCAACATGCTGGGATGAGTAGCCCCCTGAATGCCGCATTGCAAAAAGGCGAGCTTCTCTCCAAACCGGAGCAGACCACGTCTGCCGTTTGTCCCGGATAAAATAAAGGCATGGTACTGCTCATGACCAGCGTACATGAGATGTTGTACCAAGAATGAGCCCATGCTATGTCCCATTAGAAACAGAGGCACCCCAGGATTCTCCTTGGCGGCTACTTCGCCCAGATTAATCATATCACTCGCCATCCAGCGGAAGGCATCGATACCAGCATTACCAAGCAACTTGGCATTCTCCACAGTTTTGCCATGACCCCGATGGTCATTGGCATAAACCGCATAGCCATTTTGGGTAAGAATGCCGGCAAATTCTGCGTATCGGGCTGCCGTCTCGCCCATGCCATGTGCAATTTGCACTACACCTTTAACGTTGCATTCCGGATCGGGAAGCCAGCGGTACACATGAATACGGGTACCTTCACTAGCGACCAAGGCAAAGGTAGATTCCTGCATCTCGTGTAATTCCTCCTTCACAGGTTACATATAAGCTTGATTTATGGCAGATAAGAGCGAAGAACAGTGGTATTTCCATCTAATGTATAAGAACCCAGATTGGCTGGCAAGAGATAACATTGTCCAGCTTTCAATTCAATACTGTCTGATTCAGCATGTGCCCACTCCAAAGTTCCTTCTCCTTCACAGACAACGAGAATCGTGAAGCTGTCAGGATTGGTGGAGAGTTCCCACCGTTCAGTCACAATCCCTTTTTCCACCACAAAATAAGGGCATTCCGCAAGCTTGAGCCATTCACCAGGAGTAGCGTTATTTGTTTTCATCGTTGAGGCACCTGCGCCCTCATAGGCGGTGACATTTAAGGAGTCTTCAACATGCAACTCGCGTGGTTTTCCATCCAGCCCTGGACGATTGTAATCGTATATCCGGTACGTCGTATCCGAGTTTTGCTGAATCTCAGCAACAACGACACCTGCACAGAGCGCATGTACTGTTCCGGCAGGGATAAAGAACGTATCACCAGCTTCAACAGGTACCTGACGAAGGGTATCCATCACCGTGCCGTTTTCCAATGCTTCTTTTAATGTTGCCCGATCAACGCCTTCATTCAAGCCATAGATGATGTGTGCGCCCGGTTTTGCATCGAGTACATACCACATTTCTGTTTTGCCAAGCTCGCCAGGAGGAAGTGCCTCATACTCGTCTGTTGGATGGACCTGAACGGACAGGTCATCGTTGCAGTCAAGCAGCTTAATCAGAAGGGGAAACGGCCGCCTTTTTCAGAGACGCCTTTGGTTCCAAGCCATTCGGTGCCCAGTTGCTCACGAACTTCATCCAGTCCTTTGCCAGCCAGTGCTCCATTTAATACCTTGGTTGTACCGTTTGGATGATCCGCAATCATCCATCCTTCTCCGATATGTCCTTCAGGGGGCGTAAGGCCGAATTGCTCCAGCGCACGACCGCCCCACACACGTTCTTTGAATTCAGGTTGGAATTGTAATGGGTATGGCGTAGACATCAGTAATCTCTCCTCTAGTATATGAAGTGGTGGATCGCTTTAATCAGTCATGGGCATGTAGTCGCCATGAGCAAACAAGTGAATACGTTTGCATATGTAGATGTAGAACACAGATCGCAGTAAGAAAAAGCCGTTAAAAGCTCGCCTTGCGATTGTGTCTAGTTTATTGTATTTGGTGAACAAAGGAAATTATTTTTCTCGATTCCGATCAGAAAAGGAGAAGTTTCTCGCTGCAATTGGCGATACATCACAACCTGTGCCTGTTCCACCGGAAGGGCAGAAGACCATTCCAATACGGCTGCTGCTTCCTGTTCCCCTCCGTCATGACCGGGGTAGAGCACAACCGTAATAATTCCGCGAGGGCGTAATAAAGCGAGTGCAGCCTCAAGTGCAGCGATCGTGCTGTCTGTCTCGGTGATGATGGAGGAATCTGCACTTTCTGAAGGCAGGTACCCCAGATTGAACATAACTGCACCAACCGCACCAAGCCATGACTCAGGCACGGCTTCTGCCATTCGATCATGGCTTAGTTGAAGCATGGAGATGGAGCCAAGCTTGGCTTCGTCGTTTTGTTTTCGAATCCGGGCCTGTGCCAGCGTGAGGGCTTCACTTTGAATATCGAATCCAATGACTTGACCACGCCTGCCTACTTGTTGTGCCAAAAATAGTGTGTCTGCTCCTGTACCAACCGTTGCATCTATGGCTAAATCACCTGGCTGCAGACGGGAAGCAATCCACTGATGTGCACAGCTGAGAACCGAAAGAAAGCCCATCTATGCTCGCCTCCAATACTTACCTTGCCATGAATCCCGCTCTCGCAGCTCACGATCAATGGAGTTCAACACTTCCCATTTGTTCATGGACCACATCGGTCCAATCAACAGATCACGCGGTGCGTCGCCTGTAAGGCGGTGAACGATCATTTCCGGTGGAAGCATCTCCAGTGTATCTACGATCAGCTTGATATACTCGTCCTGATCCAGAAAACGTAAAAGACCAGCTTCGTATTGCTTCACCATCGGCGTTTTGCGCATCAGATGCAGCAGGTGAATCTTGATTCCCTGTACATCCATATTGGCAACTGCCCGTCCAGTGTCCAGCATCATCTCATGTGTCTCTTGAGGCAGACCATATATGATATGTGTACACACTCGTATATTCCGTTTGCGCAGTTTCTCAACCGCTTCTTCATAACACTTCGTGTCGTGCGCGCGATTAATCAATGTTGATGTGGAATCATGGATGGTTTGAAGCCCCATCTCAACCCACAGGTAGGTTCGCTCGTTCAGTTCAGCCAAATAATCAACAACGTCATCTGGCAAACAGTCCGGGCGAGTGGCGATGGATAAACCAACAACACCGGGTTGCTCAAGAATTTCTTCAAAATATTCGCGCAGCTGCTCAACCGGAGCATACGTGTTCGTATAGGCTTGGAAGTAGCCAATATAATGGGCTGTAGGCCACTTGAGGTGCTGTTTATCTCGAATTGTATTAAACTGGGTGACTAGATCTTCACGTCTGCTGCCAGCAAAATCGCCTGATCCACGCGCACTGCAGAAGGTGCAACCACCTTTGGCAATGGAACCGTCACGGTTGGGACAGGTGAATCCAGCATCCAGCATCACTTTGAAAACCTTATTGTTAAATTGGTCTCGCATCTCATAATTCCAGGTATGGAATCGTTTATCTCCCCACAACAGAGGGGACTGTAATGCAGGTGCATTCATCTTCAGGGTACTCCTTTGGCTGTCGAATTACAGTAATCATACGTGAACAAAAGAAGAAGCGCTATGCGATTTCCGTCATAGACGATTGATAGCGATTATAGGTGTCTTCATGAACTTTTATCATTGTATCAAAAAACTAAAAAAAGGGAATCGAAACGCAAAAATAGGCCGTAAAATCAAGGTTTTCTCCTTGCTATAGTTTACACCTTATGTTATATTTAAATCAGCGTCAGACACCATCTAGTGGGTATTATTCATCATAGCATTTGAATCAAGATTGACGTCATGGACCATACTATACCGTGAGGTGATATGAATGAATTCCCAAGTTAAAAACAATGAATTGAATCATGTGTCTGTTGAATTGACAGCAGAAGAAGCACTGGCTTTAACAGGTGTTCGTTTTAATGGAAATCCGAAAGTGAAAGCGGCTGCAAGACAAAAAGTTCGAGATGCTTTCGAAAAGACATTTGATTTTTCACACCAAGATAAGGTAGACTATGAACTACTAAAGTAGTTGGACCCCAATTCCAAATAAATCGAAGAGGGAATCTTTGAGATTTGCCCAAAGTGGCAGATCCGAAGATTCCCTTTTCATTGCTCTTTACAATTTGCCAGTTCTTCGGCAAAATAAGTCTGAGACAAGTATGGGACAAACGGAGGAATAAAATGCGTTTACGTGGCAGAAAAGGGATAAGAGAAAATCTGGAGCAACAAGTTGATCTTGTTGTACTGGACCCCAAGCAACATAAAGGAAAATGGTCTGAACTGTTTGGCAATGATCACCCGATCTTCGTGGAATTTGGTATGGGTAAAGGTCAATTTATCAGCCAAATGAGTTATAAATATCCGGAATTTAATTTCATCGGTATTGATATGTATGATGAACTGGTGCGTCGTGCCAGTGAGAAAGCTCGTAATGCGTGGAGTCAGGCTGATGTGGAGACACCCCTAACCTGAAGCTTGCGCTGGCAAATATCGAACAGATCGAAGAAGTTTTTGAACCGGAAGAACTGGAGCGCATTTATTTGAACTTCAGTGACCCTTGGCCAAAAGCAAAGCATGCACGTCGTCGGTTGACGCACCCGCGCTTCCTGAAGAAATACACGGAATTGCTTAATCCCAAAGGTCAGATTCATTTCAAAACCGATTCGGAGACGCTGTTTGATTTCTCGCTCAACGCAATTGCCGACTTCGGCCTTCAAATGACTAATATTTCTTTGAATCTGCATCGTGATGGTTTGAATGAAGAACATGTGATGACGGAGTACGAGCAGAAATTCATGGGCAAAGGTATGAACATTCACCGGGTTGAAGTGATCGTTGGTGAAGAGGCCCTGCGTGAGTATCAGCAGACACGACTGGACAAGTATAAGGTCCGCGAGGCAACAGATGAGTCTGGTGAAGATCAGGAACAGGAATAAAATCGAAATCTAACTTAAACTCATTAAAGAAGAGCGACACATGAGGTGAATGATTCATTCTCATAGGTCGCTCTTTTTTTGCATTAACAATCGATGTGCAATACTCCATAAACTCAAGTCTGGGATGATTTCAAAAGTTCTCTGAATGAAACTCTTTGCGGCGATAATCGTTAGGTGTAACACCGTTGAACTTTTTGAACATGCGATAGAAGTATGAACTGTTGGTGAATCCGGTTCTCTCGGCAATATCGGCAACGGAGTTTTCTGTCTCCACCAGCAGATGCTGGGCCTTGGCTATGCGGGTTTCGTTAATCACGTCCGTGAGCCCTTTCAGGGTGAGCTGTTTGTAGAGCCTGCTTACATAAATGGGCGACATGCCCAACTCATCTGCGATAGAAGTTAGACATAGATTGGGGTCCGCATAGTCCCGCTCAATAATGCCATTGATTTTACGAATCAACTCTTCGTGCTTAAGTGTACGTTTCTCCTCAACTTTGGAACCAAGCTCATCAAACATTCGATAGAAGTGTTCATGTACTTCACTGATGTCTTCGGCGTCTTTGACAGGCAGCATTAGACCATCCGAGACTGAATCAAGCGTGAGTTGATTATTCTTCTTGAGGGTATTTCGAACATGGTTCAGTGTCATCGTCAGATGGGATAAGGCTAGCTGGAAGACGGTAAACGGATATGCAGCTGTTTCGCCGACGATATCTGCATAGACTTGTTTTGCTTCTCGTGTCTTACCTGTCATTAAGTGATCGACAAGTTGTCTTTCCTTACCTGCTGGAAATGCGTACTCCTTGGCGTGATAAGCCATGATGTCAGCGGTATAGATCAGACAACTTGGTCCCATGAACAAGCGATGCAGTGAGGCTTCGGCTGATCTGGTATAGGATGCAATACTGTCTTCCAATGAATCTTCTTCCGTGCCGATCGTACAGGAGATGGAGCATTTCAAATGGGTCATTACAGCTGCCTGCATCATACGTAGCAGCTCTTCGATCCGGTTATGACCAGGTTGCCCAAGTTCATGGCTTTCCGCTTTTTCATTGAAGATGAGTGTGATCAGATCACCGCCCATGTCCACAGCTTCTGCGTTGTAGTGGAGATCGGCTGTCTCAGTGCATATGTTCATCATGGCGTATTTTACAAGCTGGGTCTCATCACGGTACGTTTCGCAGAATTCGGTAAAATGGTCAATACGCAGCAATACCAGCCTGGATGTACGCTGAACGTCAATAGAGGAACCATAGAACTTCATTCGTTCTTCCAGCATACCTCCAGTTACTGTTTCACGGCCCTGCAGCGCCCCCGCAGAAAATCCTGCCGTAACAAATGAAGACTGCCACGTCGCTCTGCTTCCATCACACGTAAACGAACAAGCACCTTATCAATAGGGTGATATAGTTTTCGGGACACAAGGTAAGAGAGCAGTAACCCTGCCAGGAGAAGTCCAACACAAAACAGAACGGTATGTGTGCGCATACTCCGTATATCTGAGGTAATCAGATCATAAGGTGTTATTCTCACATAACGCCAACCCAAGTCATCGGGAGCGGTATAGGTGATGAGAGATTTTTCTCCGTCGACCTTCTCGGTAAAGTAAGCTGACTGCTCCGTATCCTGCATAATTGGCTTCATAAAAGCTTCATTGGAGAGATTTTTCATCAATGCACGGTCGCCAAAGTCAGATAAAAGGTCTCCATTCTCATTCACGATAAAGGTTTTGCCTGGTTGATCCACAGCATTCATATTCGGACTGAGCCAATCATCCTTGATATTAACGATGACAGCATAGTTTAGCTTCGCGTTATCATTAATCGTGTCATAACAGAGATAGGTGTAGCTGTTAACCTCTGTTGCTTCGGTAGACCCGACCTGATATGTACGCGGGATGGGCACAAAAGGTTTATAGTCATGGAAGCGTTGGAGGATGCTTGTAATCCCCTGATCATCGATCTCCGAGATGGACTGCTGCCCATTGCGCACGTTGGAACTGATGAAGAATTCATTACTTTTGGAGTTATATACATAGATGGATTCGATAAAGGGAAGGGTCATACGGTAGTTGTCTAGCTGCTCCATCGCCGATGTGATCTCATAGATATTTGGTTTGGAATAAAGCAGTAATGAAGAGATGGTGTAGTCCTGATAGATCTGATATGACAATGATTTCGCAGTCTCGGTCATTTTCGCCACTTCACGGCTGGTTTGTGTAAGACTGTTCATATCTGTACGATACACCTGGCGAAGAGCAATCCGATTATAGTTGACGTACAAAATAGTAGAAGCCACAAGTAAGGTAGCGACGGTACTGATAATAATGCCGATCAGAATCCGTGTGAAGACCTTCTGACTGTCCTCTGAACGTTTACGCATTCTTCTTCCCCTCGAACCTCCTGTTTTGGGTGAGCAGCATAGAATTTCATATACATAAGTGAGGCTTCATATATGGATGAGCAGAAGAGCAAGAGTAACTTGAATTATATATTATGTATGCGTTTACATCAATGCTGGACAGGCCATTTTGCCTGTTTTCTCTACATAAAGTTCAACTTTCGCTGGATTGTTCACTAGGTGTAGCCTATGCACGATATCAACATTTGTGAACGGATGTGTGTGGATGTCTGTTCATTTCATGGTTCGTTCATTTTGTTCATAGTTCATTTCGCAGAATCGTTCATTTTCTGATGGGAAGCTTCAGTATTCGTGAGTGAAGAGAGCATCTACAATAAAAAGAGAGCTCCACCACGCAGCACCGCAAGAAATTCGGGAGGGATCGAGCCATGCTCAAAGAATTGAACAAAAACAAAATCATGTTTCTGATGCTGTTGCCCACGCTGATCTTTTTTCTGATTAACTCGTATTTTCCGATGGTCGGCATCTATTATGCGTTCACCCGGTATGATTTTGAAGGCGGATTATTTGGTAGTCCATTTGTCGGTCTGGAGAACTTTAAGTTCCTATGGCAATCCGGAATGCTGTTGAAGCTCACAACCAATACCGTGGGTTACAATCTCGCCTTCATTATATTAGGAAACGGTCTGGCGATCTTCTGTGCGATCATGCTTAGCGAAATCCGGGGCAGGTTATTCAAAAAAATCACGCAATCCGTCATGTTCTTGCCGTATTTCATCTCATTTGTACTATTAAGTGTAATCGCTTACAACATGTTTAACTACGAGTCGGGTTTTGTGAACACGGTGCTCAAACGTTTTGAGGCAGGCCCGGTCGACATTTATAACACACCCTGGATCTGGGTGTTCCTGATCATCATCTTTTATCTGTGGAAAAATCTTGGATACAGCATGGTCATTTATCTGGCCGCCATAACGGGTATCAGTGACGAGTATTATGAAGCCGCCCGAATCGATGGGGCCAATATATTTCAGCGGATCTGGTACATTACGGTACCGATGCTGAAGCCAACCTTTGTCATATTGTTGTTGTTCTCGCTCGGCAGCATTATGAAGGGGCAGTTTGATCTGTTCTATCAACTGATAGGTAACAACGGGGTGCTGTACAACGCTACAGATATTATTGATACGTATGTGTATCGTTCACTGAAAGTAACGTTTGATATCGGGATGGCAACGGCAGCTGGTTTGTATCAGTCGTTATTCGGATTCATTTTGATCATGACTGTCAACTATATTATTCGCAAAGTAAATGAGGACTACGCCTTGTTCTAGAACGCCCGCAGGGCAGGAGGGAGAACGATCATGAACACGCCAATGAATACTCACACGCGTACGAATACTCGTCTCAGAGATTCGGAATTCACTTTTATGTTTCAACTGATTTCCTACAGCTTCATCATCATTTTATCAATCATGTGCTTGCTACCGTTTCTGCTGATTCTATCCGGTTCATTCAGCAGCAACGAGTCCATTGTGAGGGATGGTTATCACCTCTTTCCAACGGACTTTTCCCTGGAAGGTTACAAAATGGTGTTCAAATTCCCGACTCAGGTACTCAAGGCTTATGGAGTAACGGTCTTTACAACGGTGGTGGGGACTACGTTAGGGCTATTCCTCATCACGATGGCCGGATTTGTGCTCCAGCGTAAGGACTTTAAATATCGGAACACGTTCTCGTTTTTTATCTACTTCACAACCCTGTTTGGTGGGGGACTTGTGCCTTGGTACATTATGCTGGCGAACTACTTCAATCTCACAGATACGTACACCGTACTTATTTTCCCGGGGTTGATGACGCCATTCCTCATTATCCTGATGAAAAACTTCATTCGCTCGGCAGTGCCGGATGAATTGATTGAGTCCGCCAAAATTGATGGAGCGAATGACTTCCGCATCTATTTCAGCATTGTGTTGAAACTGGCGATGCCTGGTATCGCCACCGTAGGTCTGTTCCTGGCACTCGGTTACTGGAATGACTGGTTTACCTCATCCCTCTTCATTAACAACCCGGATATGTACCAACTGCAATTTTATCTCTACAACACGATGAACACGATTACATTCATTGACCAGATGGCGATTGGCACAGGGATCACGCTCAGTCAGGATGTGCCTACCGAATCAACCAAGATGGCAATGGCGATCGTTGTAACGGGACCGATTTTGTTCCTGTATCCGTTTGTACAACGTTATTTTGTCAAAGGACTCACCATTGGTGCAGTGAAAGGTTAGAACGTGAACACGTTGTGGGTGTCAGGCCATTGACATCATTTCCGGTCTGAAACATGGCGAGTCTGCGCTAACATATAAAGGTTCATCACAAAAAGGGAGGATGCGTATGCGTAACAAAACAATTCGGCACCTGTCTCTGGTACTTGCCCTGATGTTGTTCGCCGGGGTGCTTGCCGCATGTAATAACGGTTCGGGGGATCGACGCAAGGAAGCGGGCAGGGAGGAACATCCGGGAACAAAGGCGAGAAAGTCACGCTTCAATTTTACATGCTTGGGGATGCTCCAAAAGATCTGCCTGTTATTGAATCCGAGATCAATAAGTTGGCTGAGGCAGATCTGAACGTCAATGTGAAATTCAACTACACCTCATGGACCGACTGGGATCAAAAATATAAACTGCTGCTGTCTTCCGGACAGCCGATCGATCTGATCTTCACAGCGGATTGGACATTCTACCAGTCCTATGCCAAGAAGGGCGCGTTCCTGCCACTGGATGAAATGCTGCCTACAGCAGCGCCAGCCCTGAAAGCTCATGTACCTGATGACATGTGGAATGCGGTCAAAATCAATGACAAAATCTATACTGTTCCATCAACTTGGATTGAGTATGTAACCGAGGGAATTGCGTACCGCGAGGACTTGCGCGAGAAGTACAATCTTCCAAAACCGGAATCCTTGGAGACGCTCGAAGCGTATCTGGAGGGCATCAAAGCCAACGAACCCAATATGATTCCGATTGCGGATAGCAATGCCAACCATACCCATGGTATTCGTCAATTGACATCCAAGCTGGTTAATACAGCAGGTCAACTTCCATATGGACTGGATATTATGTATGACACACCATCAAGCGTGACGTCCTACTGGGGATCCGCGCAACACCTGGAAGACCTGAAAACATACAAACGTTGGATGGACAAAGGATTTTTCCCGAAAAACGTACTGAATGTAAAAGATACATCCAACTCGTTGTTGCAAAATGGAAAAGCAGCTGTTGTTCTGTCCGGGGAAAACCCTAACAAATTTAATGCAGATGTAATCAAGGTGCAGTCTACGCATCCAGATTGGAAACTGGCTTATTTCCCTTACCCAAATGCAAAAGGGTTTGCACAACCGGTTCACCCGATCCACAACGGATTTGCGATTCCGCGTAGCAGTAAAAACCCGGAAAAAGCCTTGGCATTTTATGAGAAACTGGTTACAGACAAACGATATAACTGGTTGACTGAATACGGCGTTGAAGGCAAAAACTTCGAGGTAGATAATGGATACTACAAAATGGTGGGAGATGCACAAACAAATGGCTTCCCACGTGAGGGCATGAATGGCTGGGCTTGGCGTAATCCGGAATTCATGCTCTATGATAAAACCTTTGATGATGTCCTGACCATGTTTGAAGATCTCGACAAAATCAAAAAGCCGGATATCTTTACAGGATTTGCTGAAGATTGGACTCCGTACCAAGCCGAGAAGGCTGCATTGGAGCAAGTGGAAAAGCAATATTTGTATCCGCTTAATGTAGGTTTGGTGGCAGACGTAGAAGCTGGATTGAACACATTTATGGAGAAGGCTAAACAAGCAGGATTGGAAAAAATTCAGGCAGAATACACCAAGCAGTGGCAGGAGTACTTGAAGTCAACAGGCATTCAATAGTTTGTACTTTCCTTCATAAAGAAAAGGTGCCTTCAAATCCGAAGGCACCTTTTCAATGTGGTTGCAGGCTTGTTTGAAGCCGTTGGTTAGAGGCATGATTGACGAAGAATGCGGGAAGCAGCACCTTATTTGGATAAATTCATAAACGGGCCTCTTCTGCGGATGAAGGACGAACGTCCTCCAGCAGATCGATAATGCTTTGAGCGCTCTGCATCGGATGAACCTTGGCGATTTCCGCCAGATGACGTTTGCGTTTACGTACAACATCCGGGTAGTGATGCAACAGCTTGTTCATCCATTTGACCACTACGTCGAGCGAAGTTATGGGTTCTCCCAACCCTCTTGCCGTAAAATAATGGACGTTTTCTTCTTCCTGACCAGGTATAGGGTTGTGGAACAACATTGGAATTCCTTTGGCCAAACCTTCGCTGCATGTCATTCCCCCAGGTTTGGTGATCAGCAGGTCGGATACTTCCATCAATTTGTCTACTTCGTTGGTGTACCCCATAATATGAATGTTTTCTTTGCGATACATGGGGTTCTGTTCCATGCTGATCCGTGCTTTATCATTGCGACCCAGACAAAAAATGATCTGAATATCTTCATGCCAGCGTGTCAGCAGCGGATGGACCAGCTTGTCGCTGAGCATTCCCCAGCCGCCACCCATCACCAGTACAGTAGGCATGTTCTTGAGGTTAAATCTGCTTCGGATCTCTTCTCGCCCGGGATGCTCCCAGAAATTTGGATGTACCGGAATGCCCGTGACTCGAATGTTGTCTGTAGGTACGCCGCGTAGCATTAGTTTGGACTTAACCTCATCTGAAGAAACCAGATAAAGGTCTACTTCACGGTTAATCCACGTCCCATGTGCATCATAGTCGGTGATGACTGTGCATAGGGGAACCTGTACACCCAGACGTTTCAGTCTGGATATGACAGCACTTGGAATCGGATGTGTACAGACGATCGCATCGGGACGTAACTGGCGCACAACGCTGCGTGTATGTGTATAGAACAGTTTATGCAGCGCCAGTGTTGTCAGCCTGTTCAATGATTTTTTATATTGGTGTCTGTATACGTATCCGACAAGTTTGGGTTGGTTGGTAACCGTTTTTTTGTATGCTGTTATAATCAGAGGTGCAACCTTGGGATTTAAGAAACTTCCCAGTTCAAGCACTTTTGTCTGCACGTCTGGCGAGAGCTTTCGCAAATTGCTGGACAGTGCATAAGCGGCTTGAGTATGACCCGTACCAAAGCCTTCAGATAATAGTAATACTCTTTTTTCTCCACGCTTGCTTCACCTGTTCCTGCTAGGTTTTTCTGAGTCTAACATATCGGCTTTAAGACCAGAATGCAACTGTTGCAAGTGCGACTAAAGTACCTATTGTGGCACCCGCCAGAACATCGGAAGGATAGTGTAATCCCAGATAAATTCGAGAGAATCCGACAATAAGGGCCACAGGCAACAATATTAGCAATAAGATCGGATCAGTGGTCATAAAGGGAACCGTGACCGAAAAAATGGCAGTTGTGTGCCCTGAAGGAAACGAGTGATCCGTCAGGGGATTACGGAACGTAATTGTATCCGGCAATGCCAGATAAGGTCGAATGCGGGGATACAATTTTTTCGCGATGGCTACAGGGATGTGGCTGATCGCAAGAGCGATACATGCCTGGAGTCCTGTTGTGCTCCAAGGAGCTGGAGCAAGCAGCCAGATTAACAGTGATATTGCAATAGAAGAAGTTGCTCCACCCAGATGGGTGAAATAATACAGCCAAAAATTCATAAAACGATTATGAAGTCGGCCGTTGATCCACATAAAAACATTTCGATCATAATCTTGAAACTTTGAGAATAAACGGCTCATATTGGCCTCCTGCCAGTCAGGCCGCCCGTAATGGCGGCATTATTTCCGGTGATTTTCTGCATCCGGTTTCGTCCTGATTAGTATATAACCGTTTTTCATGAACTTGAGGTTATTTCAGGTATATGTTTATCATATTTTTAAATGTTGTCCTTTTCAAGAAGAACCCATGTAAAGAACGTTAAATTCATGTTAAAGAGTGGATATATACCCATCTTAACTTTTTGACTTGGGTCAGCCAAAAAAGATACAATGATTCAACATGGCTGAAATGAGGTAAAAAAATGTGAGTTCTGTTTCAAACTTTTTGAGGTCTGTTTGCGTTATTTGTTATAGAGCCTCTGACGAAGAATAACATGCTGATGAAAAAAGCAGGGACTTTAGAAATAAAAATCAAGTAAACGGCTGAAAATAAGATATAACAGGCATGAATGCGAGGTTGTGGTATCACGAAGTGTCTATTCAGCGTTTAAAGATCACATTTCTGCTTCAGAAAGTGGAATTGGGGTTTTGACAAATGACTGAAAAGGATACAGAATCGATAAAGCAGCCAACTGATAGCAACCAAGCTTTGAAACATTGCCTGATATATTCACGTAGTACACAAAAGAACAGGGTCATATTCTGCAGATCAAAAAAATAAATTGCAGAATCAGGAAGAGAAATGCTTGAGTAAACTGGGTTTTGAAAAAAGGGGTAACAGAGAACGATGTTGGACGCTATATTCGTCACGATGCAGGTCATTCTGGCACTGCTAGCCGTGTACCAATTCACGTTTTCGCTGTTCGGTCTGATTAAGAAAAAGAAAAAGAAACATTATCCGGCGACAAAATCATTCGCTGTACTCGTCGCAGCACACAATGAGGAACAAGTCATTGGTGCCTTGATGGAGAACTTGAAACAACTTGATTATCCGGAAGATCTGTACGATGTGTTTGTCATCTGTGACAACTGTACGGATGGAACGGCTCAAATTGTCAGAGAGCATGGATTAAACGCCTGTGTACGTACCAATGCCGATTTAAGAGGTAAAGGGTATGCCATCGAATGGATGCTTAAGTACCTGTGGAAATTGCCGCGTCAGTATGACGCAGTTGTTATGTTTGACGCGGATAACCTGGTTGACCGTAACTTCTTGCTTGAGATGAATGATGACTTGAACAATGGTTCGCGTGTTATCCAAGGATACATTGATACGAAAAATCCGGAGGATTCCTGGATTACTGCAGCTTACGGAGTATCTTACTGGTACATCAACCGTCTGTGGCAGTTGTCTCGTCATAACTTGAATATGGCGAATTTCCTCGGAGGAACCGGAATGTGCTTCGAGACCAACCTGTTGAAGGAAATTGGTTGGGGTGCAACAAGTCTGGTTGAAGATCTGGAGTTTACGATGCGCAGTGTGCAACGTAATGTGTATCCTGTTTTCAACTATGACGCCAAAGTATTTGATGAGAAGCCATTGACATTCAAAGCTTCAGCGAGACAACGTCTGCGCTGGATGCAAGGTCACTTTACAGTTGCGCGTAGATACTTCTTCCCGCTGCTATGGCAGTCCATTAAGGAAAGAAGCCTGGTGAAATTTGACCTTGCTATCTATGGAGCCAATGTCTATGTGGTATTGCTTACGTTCCTGATGACGGCTGTGATGTGGGTAGATATGGCTATATTCAGTGGTCCGCACATTGCTAATATTTATGGATACTTCCCGTTATGGGTTGGGTTCGTGGCTATTGGTTTGAACATCCTGACGTTCCTGTTGTCCATGGCGCTGGAGAAGGTTACCTTTGCCAAAGTTTATCTATATCTGATTTTGTTCCCGATCTACCTGCTGTCTTGGTACCCGATTACGTTCTACGCTTTCTTTACGCAGAACAACAAACAGTGGAGCCACACTCAACATACACGTGTTGTACGGTTGGATGAGGTGCAGAGCAAACAAGGGTAAGGAACATGCATGCGATACTTTGTTGACATCTGATATAACAAATGTATAATTCACAAAAAAGTTGTGAAGAATGTTGACAATGTGTTTTGTGGGTGATATAGTATTCAAGTGCCTTAAAACGAATAGAAATGGAATCACAAGCAGAAGTCCGACTTCTCACCTGATCAACAAACATGTTGGCTGGTCAACGATCCCAATAATTTATGAAGTGTATACTCATGAAGAATTGTGTTGATTACAGGGATGTCGGTAGCTTGACCGGCATCCCTTTTATTTTTGTTTAACTGGATATTCAAAATGACCTGGAGGTGGACGATTATTAGTAAAGATCACATGATTAATGATGAGATTCGGGCGAAGGAAGTACGCCTTGTCGGAGCTGAAGGAGAACAAATTGGGATTACGCCCATTCGCGAAGCACTGCAAATGGCGATTGACCTGAATTTGGATCTGGTCAATGTGGCACCACAGGCTAAACCGCCGGTGTGTCGTATTATGGACTATGGCAAATTCCGCTATGAGCAACAAAAGAAAGATAAAGAAGCCCGTAAGAACCAGAAAATTGTTGATATTAAAGAAGTATGGTTCCGTTCCAATATTGAGGAGCACGATTATCAAACGAAGCTTCGTAATGTAGTTAAGTTTTTGAACGAAGGCGACAAAGTGAAATGTTCTGTTCGTTATCGCGGACGTGAAATTGCACATGCCGCGATTGGTCAACGGATTTTGGAGCGCGTTAAGGTAGAAGTTGCAGAACTTTGTACTGTTGAACGTCAACCAAAATTAGAAGGCCGCAGTATGATCATGATCTTGGCTCCTAAAGCCTGATAACATTGGAGGAGGAAACACAAAATGCCTAAAATGAAAACACACAGCAGTTTGAAAGGACGCTTCAAAATTACCGGTTCCGGTAAGGTCCTTCGTTACAAAGCTCACAAAAACCACTTGCTTTCCCACAAATCCAAACGTGCTAAGCGCGTTCTGAACGGTAACCCAGTTATGGCTGCCGGGGATGTTAGACGTTTGAAACAAGGTTTGGCTAACTTGAAAGGCTAATTCTAATTAGTAGATTCCGTATGGGGATCGGCTACGGCCGTACACATACCACGGATACATTTATATTTATTTGGGAGGTTCTTTAATATGGCAAGAGTAAAAGGCGGTTTTGTAGTACGTCGTCGTCATAAAAAGGTTTTGAAACTGGCAAGAGGTTATTTCGGTTCCAAACACCGTATTTTTAAAACAGCTAACGAGCAAGTAATGAAATCCCTGGTATACGCATACCGTGACCGTCGCAACACGAAACGTAACTTCCGCAGACTGTGGATCGTTCGTATCAATGCTGCAGCACGTATGAATGGTTTGTCTTACAACAAACTGATCCATGGTTTGAAACTTGCTGGAGTAGACATGAACCGCAAAATGTTGGCTGATCTGGCCGTTAACGACATCAATGCGTTCAACTCTTTGGCTACTGTAGCTAAAGGCAAAATCAACGCTTAAATTGTATGATACAAGCCGCCGTACCTATATGGCGGCTTTTTTTACGGCTTGGAAGAAATTCGAAGCTGAATCTCTGAATGAATAGAGCGAATAGGCTGAAGTCTGGAAGGGAACAATGAAACCAGATAACTGGTGAATAAAGGCCCATGGGAATACATAAAATACGAACGGTGAAATAATACAAATAAAAACAGGTAAATCCCACTCATCACTAAAGTTCGCGATATGTTTTTGTTATATAACATCACATCGTTGTAACGTTAGTGTGTTAAAACGCTAAATTATTAAGCGTTTTCAATAAAAAAAGAACAAAAATATGTGATATTTGGTGATGAAACATCTGGATTTTAACACTGGTTGATTGTATAATCACCTCTAGTAGGCTAGTCCTAGATTTTTCTCTCCATGTCATAATGTTCGGTTTTTCGACAGATGATAGGATGCTACAAGGGTGAGAATGCGCTTTTAATGTCGAAGAAACCATACATTCTGCATAAAAGTCATTCCTGCTATCTGTTAACCGTTCAATTTTAGGCTGGATTGGAATGAGGGATATATCATTAAGGGGGAAAAAGAGAAATGAAAAAGATGCTCAGCTTGTCTTTGGTAATGTTGCTGGCGGTATCGGTTATGCTCGCAGGTTGCGGTAGCAAACCGAAAGAAGAAACAAATGCCGGAGGAGATACAGGTGGCACATCCACTGAAGCGAAATCCGATCTCAAAATCGGTATGGTTACTGACGTAGGTGGAGTTAATGACAAATCCTTTAACCAATCCGCTTGGGAAGCTTTGCAAGCGACTGAAACAGAAACAGGTACTGCTGTTAAATACCTGCAAAGTAAATCCGATGAAGAGTACATTCCTAACCTGAACGAATTCGTTAAAGGTGGATATGATCTGACTTGGGGTATCGGTTTCCAATTGGCTGATGCAATCAAAACTGTAGCTGAGCAAAACCCTGATGCTAAACTCGCGATCATCGACAGTGTTGTTGATGCTCCTAACGTTAAATCCGTAACATTTGCTGAAGAAGAAGGATCTTACCTGGTTGGTGTTGTAGCTGGTCTGACAACAAAATCCAACAAAATTGGTTTTGTAGGCGGTATGGAAAGCCCACTGATCAAAAAGTTTGAAGTAGGATTCAGAGAAGGTGTTAAAGCAGTTAACCCTGATGCTCAATTCATTTCTAACTACACAGGTGCATTTGATAAACCTGACTTGGGTAAAGCAGCAGCAGCAACACTTTACAATGAAGGCGTAGATATTATCTTCCACGCTTCTGGCGCAACAGGTAACGGTGTGTTTAACGAAGCAAGTGCTCGTAAGAAGCAAGGTCAAGATGTATGGGTTATCGGTGTAGACAAAGACCAATCTCTTGAGTTTGGTGATGAGATCACTTTGACTTCCATGATCAAAAAAGTTGACGAAGCAGTTAAGCGCGTTAACAAAGAAGTAGTTGATGGTACATTTGCTGGCGGTTCCGAGAACCTGACTTTGAAAGAAAACGGCGTAGGTATTGCTGATACCTCTACTGCCAATGTATCTGCTGATACACTTGCAAAAGTGGAAGAGTACAAAGAAAAAATCATCAGCGGCGAAATCAAAGTTCCTACGGAGTGAATTTTATCTTAGTCGCAAATGAATAATCATTGGGGCCGGTCTTGACCGGCCTTATGATTGCAAAAACAGGAACATTTGATCAAGTCATCATAACAATTGTACAAGGTCACTGTGCACCAACGCTCCGGTAGGAGCTTTTCTTAAGATAATGGAATTGATATGTTCTTAATGAGCTGAACCATTCGATTATCGCAAGAAAAACTTCAGCTAAGCGCGGTCTGTCTTCTTTGAAAGTACGTCGATAGACGTTTTTTTACGTTTGCGGAACCACACTATATCAGTTATAAGGGTGATTACATGGGTGCAGCAACCCCGTCGTTGAGTTAAAACAAATTACGAAGCGTTTCCCAGGCATTGTTGCCAACGACGCCATCAGCCTTCAGCTTCGTAAAGGCGAGATCCATGCGCTACTGGGCGAAAACGGCGCTGGTAAGTCAACGTTGATGAATATTGTATTTGGTCTCTATCAGCCAGATGAAGGTTCCATTGAAGTGAATGGCAAGCCTGTCATCATCGACAGCCCTAACCGAGCGATCGATCTTGGCATAGGCATGGTGCATCAGCATTTTAAACTTGTACAGCCGTTCACGGTAACAGAGAACATTATTTTGGGATCTGAACCAACGAAGGGTCTCAATATTAACTATAAAAAAGCAGCTGCTGAAGTTCAGCGTCTTTCCGAACAGTATGGACTTAAGGTGAATCCTCATGCCAAAATTCATGATATTTCTGTCGGAATGCAGCAACGTGTAGAGATTGTTAAAACGTTGTATCGCGGTGCAGACATTCTGATTTTTGACGAGCCTACAGCTGTATTGACTCCTCAAGAGATCAAAGAACTGATGATCATCATGAAGAAGCTTGTAGCTGAAGGAAAGTCCATTATTTTGATCACGCACAAACTGAAAGAAATCATGGAAATCTCCGATACGGTAACGATTATCCGTCGGGGTAAAGTGATTGATTCGGTCAAAACTTCGGAAACAAATCCGAATGAGCTGGCAGAGAAAATGGTGGGGCGGAATGTCACATTCAAAGTGGACAAAAAACCGGCTACACCTGGAGCTAATGTGCTCGAAGTCAGTAAATTAACGGCCAAGAATAAAGAAGGTATTTCGGTTCTGAACCAACTTAACCTGAACGTACGTGCAGGAGAGATTGTCGGAATCGCAGGCGTGGATGGTAACGGTCAAAGTGAACTGATTGAAGCCCTTACCGGACTTCGCAAAGTCGAGAGTGGTTCGATTCTTTTGGAGGGCAAGGAGCTGTCCAATCATTCTCCGCGCCATATCTCGGAGTCGGGTGTAGCCCACATTCCGGAAGATCGACATAAACACGGACTTGTACTTGATTTTTCAGTGAGTGAAAATATCGTTCTGGAATCGTATTATAAAGCACCATACACCCGTAAAGGGTTCCTTAACTTCGATGCGATCAAAAAGCAGGCTAAGCGGCTTGTTGAGGCATTTGACGTGCGTACACCAAGCATCGAGACCAAAGCTCGTTCCTTGTCCGGAGGAAACCAGCAAAAGGCCATTATCGCCCGTGAGGTAGATAAAAACCCTGAACTGCTTATCGCTGCACAGCCAACGCGTGGTTTGGACGTAGGGGCTATTGAGTTCGTGCAAAAGCAACTGATTGCACAGCGTGATCAAGGTAAGGCTGTTCTGCTGATTTCATTTGAGCTTGATGAGATTATCAATGTATCTGACCGAATTGCTGTCATCTATGAAGGCCAGATCGTTGGCGAGGTGCTGCCGGAAGAAACCAATGATAGGGAGCTCGGCTTGATGATGGCGGGCAGCACTCAAAAGAGAGGTACTGCGCATGAATAACGTATTGAAATGGTTTACGCGAGATTCATTTATTTTGCCTGTAGTAGCTATTATTATGGGTCTTATTCTCGGTGGAGTTGTCATGCTGATTGGTGGCTACAATCCAATCGAAGCCTATGGAGCATTGTTCACCAAGGTATTTGGAGACATGTACAACTTTGGTGAAGCAGTACGGGAAATGACACCATTAATTATGACTGGACTTGCATTTGCATTTGCATCACGTGCAGGGCTGTTTAACATCGGGGGAGAAGGTCAATTTCTCGTCGGAATGACAGCTGCGACATTTGTTGGTGTTAAATTTGCAGGGTTGCCGATCTACCTTCATGCGCCACTGGCTTTGATTGCTGGTGCACTGTTTGGTGGTCTCTGGGCAGCTATTGCTGGTTATCTGAAAGCGGCACGTGGGGTCAATGAAGTTATCAGTAGTATCATGTTGAACTGGATTGGTCTGTATCTGGCCAACCTTATCGTACGCCAATTCTTGCTGTTGAAGGGCGAGAATCGCTCCGTGGATATCAGCGAATCGGCTTCGATTAGTCTCACATGGTTATCTGAACTGATGGGCAACTCCCGTGTACACATGGGGACGTTGATTGCCCTTGTGATGGCTGTGCTCTTTTATATCTATATGTGGAAAACAAAACAAGGTTTTGAAATCCGCGCGGTAGGTTACAACCCTAATGCGGCTGAATATGCAGGTATGCATGTTAACCGGAATATCGTAAAAGCGATGTTTATCAGTGGTATGCTTGCCGGTCTTGGTGGTGCATTCCAGGTTCTTGGTGTGTTCCATTACCAGACTGTAATGTCGGGTTCACCAGGTACAGGCTTTGACGGAATAGCTGTTGCGCTAATTGGTTTGAATCATCCGTTTGGGGTGTTGTTGGGTGCAGTGTTGTTTGGTACCCTCACGTACGGATCTGCAGGTATGAGTTTTGCTGCGGATGTTCCGCCTGAGATTATTCGGATTGTGATCGGTTCGATTATCTTCTTTATTGCGGCACAAGGCATCGTGCGCTGGATACTTAAACCGTTCTATTCGAAGCGTAAGAAAGAGAAGGTGTTGTAGATGGACTTGTTGACAATTGGGCAAATTATCAATACGACGCTTGTCTTTGCTACGGCATTGATTTTTGCATCACTCGGCGGAATTTTTCGGAAAAATCAGGTGTAACAAACCTTGGACTTGAAGGTTTTATGGTCTTTGGTGCCTTTGCAGCTGGAATCGGGGCGCATTATGCTCAAGAAGCGGGCATGGGCGGAACGACATCGGCCTGGATGGGAGTTTTGCTCGCGATTGTATTGGGCGTACTGGTATCGCTGATTCATGCCGTTGCGTCTATCACATTTAAGGCAGACCAGATTATCAGTGGTATCGTCATTAACTTTTTGGCAGCAGGAAGTACGTTGTACTTGGTTAAATTGTTGTTTGAAGGTTCTGGTGATTCACCGTTGGTTCAAGGCTTCAGCAAGTTTAATGTGCCATTCTTGAAAGACATTCCCTTGCTCGGAGAAGCCTTCTTCAAGAACGTATATCCAACGACATATCTGGCCATTCTGTTCGTATTCCTGACGTATTACATCATGTTCAAAACTCCATTTGGTTTGCGCCTTCGTTCTGTAGGTGAACATCCAAGTGCGGCTGATACGGTTGGTGTTAAAGTGCGTCGTTATCGCTATGTTGGCGTAATGATCAGTGGTGCGCTTGCGGCCATTGGTGGAGCTGCGATTACGTTGACGACTACGGGTACATTCTCACACAATACAGTTTCCGGCCAAGGTTATATTGCCATTGCAGCTATGATCTTTGGTAAGTGGAATCCGATTGGTGCCTTTGGTGCGGCTGTCTTCTTTGGATTCTCACAAGCGATCCGAAACTATGTACAGTTGTTTGAATGGTCACAAAGTATTCCCCAGGAAATTATTTTTATGTTGCCTTACCTGCTTACCATCATCGTTCTCGTTGCAGCGGTTGGACGTTCTTCGGCTCCGTCTGCACTCGGTGAAGCGTATGACCCGGGTAAAAGGTAACAACCTTTCCCATATCAGGTTAGCTATTCAGAGTTTTGATAAAGGGTCCGCCTTGTGCGGGCCTTTTTTGTTTTCTTAAACGCCCATCGACCTTTACATGCTTAACTTGGTTCTCGTGCAGATACCCATATTTTCAGGTAGGGACAAAGAAACAGGCGAATTCAGTGATGGACGAATACACTGTTTTGAACGATCCGAGGAGGAGGGGAAAGTATGAAACAACAAGTTACGCGTGATGAAGCGATGAAATTAATAGGCAAAAATA
This sequence comes from Paenibacillus sp. OVF10, assembly GCA_022836915.1. Taxonomy (GTDB): domain Bacteria; phylum Bacillota; class Bacilli; order Paenibacillales; family Paenibacillaceae; genus Paenibacillus. Next base: position 2,589,605 of record CP094668.1, read on the forward strand.
TTGTTGCAATCAAAAAAGACGGCACTCGGGTTACGGGAAAGCTGTTGAAAGTATCGGGCAACAAACTGGTACTGAAGCGTCTGAATGGCAAAAAAGTACGTACAAAAGCGATTCTGCCACTGGTATTGTTTGATCTGCTCGCTATTGCCACACTGCCTTATGCTTATGGAGGTGGTCCCGGCTTCGGTCCCGGATATGGACCTGGACCAAAACCAGGCCCTGGATATGGTCCTGGCTACGGACCGGGATATGGACCTGGAGGACCTGGTGGCGGATATGGACCTGGTCCTGGATTCGGCCCTTATGGTCCAGGTCCACGCCCACCAGGATTTTTCTAGGATATTCTATAATGTTTTTTCCAATTCGTAGCAGCGGCTTATCATGATGTATCGAATCGCGCTGTATCCATTTTTTTGATAAAACTGAAGCCCTTTGGTATTGCCCTCATCCACCATCACTTTAGATCTTCGACAACCCCGAGATGCCGCAAAGCTCTCTGCTTTGAGCAACAAAGTTTGCCCGTAACGTTTGCGTTGTTCTTTCGGACTAACGGCCATCATATCGACATAGAGCAATTCCCCATGCATGAGAAAATGGATGAATGCCACAGCAGCTTTGTCTGGCTCCGGCGAGACAACAAAGGTCATGCCCCTGTTCATTCGCAGGGGTATTTCTTTGCGGATTTTATTAATTTCCTTTTCGCTCATATGGGATAAAGGAACAAGTTGAGTGTCAATCAACTTCATGATGGCGCCATCATCCAGCTTGGATGTGCGTTGCCGAATCACCATGGGGAGCCTCCTTTCAGGACCAGTCGTGCTGCTCGTATATCCTATGCCCGAAGCAAGATAAAAGGTGACTGAATGAAGCGCTGGGATTAGGGCAACCTTATAGGCTGAAGAGGGATGAAGGAAGGTTCTCTGAATTTTTATGCAAAACAGGTATTGACTTATCGGTTGGAGGAATCATATAATGTTCCTAACATTTAACGAGAATATTTCATCGGCTATGAAGAGGACGAAGTTTTAAGGGCTCTTTTGCTCAGAGAGTGGCTGGAATTGCTGAAACCACCACCATTATCCCTTATATACGAGCTCACCTCGGAGCTGTTTTCCTGAAAAGCACTGGATGTCACTCCTTTCGCGTATTAGGGAAAATCGTATGTCTGCGTTACAGACAACAGGTATGGGAAACGACTATGTTCGTTTGAGCTATTCGTTTTGTTGTACCTGGTAAGGTCCGTTATTGCGAAATTTCGGGCAAAGTTGGGTGGTACCACGGAAGCGATAACCTTTCGTCCCTCGCAAGCATGAACTTGTTTGCAGGGATGGAAGGTTTTTTTGTAACTTTAAATGTCAGAATGGTGTAAATTTCGAGAGGAGGATGACTGATGGGAGCTCAAATTCCAGAAGTACGGTCAACAGATGAATTACGTGAAAAATGGATGAAGCCGGAGGTCATTAGCGGATCCGAAATTCTGCTGAGAAGTTTGTTACTTGAAGGTGTCGAGTGCGTATTTGGTTACCCGGGCGGCGCAGTGTTGTACATTTACGATGCGATGTATGGTTTCGAGGATTTCAAACACGTTCTCACTCGTCACGAACAAGGTGCAATACATGCAGCTGACGGATATGCACGTGCAAGCGGCAAAGTTGGTGTCTGCATCGCTACTTCCGGACCAGGAGCAACAAATCTGGTTACGGGTATTGCAACAGCGTATATGGATTCAGTACCACTCGTAGTCATTACGGGGAATGTTATTTCAAGCCTGATCGGTTCAGATGCTTTCCAGGAAGCGGATATTACCGGGATTACAATGCCAATCACTAAACATAGTTACCTGGTGAAAGATGTAAAAGATCTGTCCAGCGTAATTCATGAGGCATTCCATATTGCCAATACCGGTCGTAAAGGTCCTGTACTGATCGACATCCCGAAAGATGTATCAGCGAACAAAACATTGTTTGAACCGACAACTGAACCTGTTATATTGAGAGGGTACAATCCACGGACAGTACCAAACAAACTGCAGGTTGACCGTTTGGCCCAAGCCATTCAGGAAGCAGAACGTCCAATGATTCTGGCTGGTGGCGGTGTGGTATACTCGGGAGGACATGAAGAACTGTTCGAGTTTGTTGAGAAGACAGGCATTCCAATTACGACTACTCTCCTTGGTCTAGGCGCTTTCCCAAGCGGTCATGAATTATGGACGGGTATGCCAGGTATGCACGGAACGTACACTTCCAATCAGGCTATTCAAAAAGCAGACCTGCTGATTAATATCGGCGCTCGATTCGATGATCGGGTAACAGGCAAGCTGGATGGATTCGCTCCACATGCCAAGATCGTTCATATCGATATTGATCCGGCTGAGATTGGTAAAAACATTGCAACCGATATTCCAATCGTTGGTGATGTGAAGACGGTACTGGAAATAGCCAACAAAGAAGTTGGACGTGCAGAGCGTGCAGATGCATGGAGAGACCAGATCAAACAGTGGAAACAAGAGAAACCTTACAGCTATACGGATTCAGACGAAGTGCTGAAACCCCAGTGGGTTGTTGAAATGCTGAATGATACAACCAAAGGTGAAGCAATTGTAACTACGGATGTGGGACAACATCAGATGTGGGCAGCACAATATTATAAATTTAATCAACCGCGTTCATGGGTAACTTCGGGTGGTCTTGGAACGATGGGCTTTGGATTCCCTTCTGCCATAGGTGCTCAGATGGCCAATCCGGACAGACTCGTTATCTCCATTAACGGTGACGGCGGAATGCAGATGTGTTCCCAAGAACTTGCGATCTGTGCCATTAACAATATACCGGTAAAAATTGTGATCATTAACAATCAGGTACTCGGAATGGTTCGCCAATGGCAAGAGATCATCTATGAGAACCGTTACAGCCATATTGATCTGGCAGGAAGTCCGGATTTTGTAAAACTGGCTGAAGCTTATGGCGTAAAAGGTTTGCGTGCAACCAATAAGGAAGAAGCCCAGCGTGCTTGGCAGGAAGCCTTGGATACACCAGGACCGGTCGTTGTTGAATTCGTAGTACGCAAGGAAGAAAATGTATATCCAATGGTTCCGCAAGGAGCGACAATTGATCAAATGCTGATGGGGATGCTGACGAATGATAAGACATACGATTTCAATATTGGTAAACGATCAGCCAGGCGTCCTTCAGCGGGTATCAGGGTTGTTCGGTCGACGCGGATTTAACATTGAGAGTATTACAGTAGGTCAATCGGAAGAACCTGGACTCTCCCGGATGGTTATTGTCACCATTGGTGACGATAAAACGCTGGAGCAGATTGAGAAACAATTGTACAAAATCATCGATGTCATTAAAGTGGTTGATTTCAGCCTGAAACCGATGGTCGCCCGTGAACTCGCCCTGATTAAAGTGAAAGCAGAGCCTTCCGAGCGTCCCGAGATTCTGGGTGTGGTAGAAACATTCCGCGCATCCGTTGTAGATGTAGGTCCAGGCAGCCTGATTGTGCAGGTAGTCGGAGATACGGACAAAATTGATGCTATGATTGAATTGCTCAAGCCATATGGCATTCGCGAATTGTCCCGTACAGGCATAACTGCATTGGTACGCGGCAACGTATAAAGCTATAATGAATGAAGTAGGGACGACGGTTAGCTAACATATACAGTTGATCTTATGTGAGTGTCAGTCCCTTAACAGTTGTAATTTAACATTTTAGTGATGTAACGCTTGAAAATATAGCTACATTCCCGCATTAATGGGCGGGTGTCTGAACGGATCGGATCAGACCAGAGATGCTTTTGACACTCCAAGCGAGTCGGTCCCTTGAGACACCCGCTCATTAATGAAGGGTTCTTTACAATACAAAGGAGGACTTATAAACATGCCAGTAACTACTTATTATGAACAGGATGCAGAGCTTAACGTATTGAAAGGAAAAACGATCGCGGTAATCGGTTATGGTAGCCAGGGCCACGCCCAAGCTCAAAACCTTCGTGATAGCGGATTGAACGTAGTCATCGGACTTCGTGAAGGTAAATCCTTCGACACTGCAAAAAATGACGGATTTGAAGTTCTGTCCCCGGCTGAAGCAACAAGCCGCGCAGATGTAGTTCAAATCTTGCTGCCAGACGAAACTCAAGCTTCTGTATACAAAAACGAAATCGAACCAAACCTGAAAGAAGGCGCTGCATTGCTCTTCTCACACGGTTTCAACGTTCATTTCGGTCAAATCGTTGCTCCAAAAACAGCGATGTATTGCTGGTAGCTCCTAAGTCCCCTGGTCACATGGTACGTCGTACTTATGTGGAAGGTTTTGGTGTACCGGGCCTGATCGCGATTGAGCAAGATGCAACGGGTAAAGCTAAAGAAATCGGTTTGGCTTATGCTAAAGGTATCGGTTGTACACGCGCAGGGGTTATCGAAACTTCCTTCCGTGAAGAAACAGAAACAGATTTGTTCGGTGAGCAAGCTGTCCTGTGTGGTGGCGTGAGTGCATTGGTAAAAGCTGGATTCGAAACATTGACAGAAGCAGGTTACGCTCCTGAAATGGCATACTTCGAATGTCTGCACGAACTGAAGCTGATCGTTGACATGATGTATGAAGGTGGACTTGCAAGCATGCGTGATTCCATCAGTAACACAGCTGAGTACGGTGACTACGTAACTGGACCTCGCGTTGTAACTGAAGATACGAAGAAAGCAATGAAAGAAGTGCTGACGGATATCCAACAAGGTAAATTCGCACGCGACTTCATCCTGGAAAACCAATCCGGACGTGCATTCTTGACAGCAACTCGTCGTAACGAAGCTGAACACCCAATCGAAGTGGTTGGCGGACAATTGCGTGAGATGATGCACTGGATCAAGAAGTAAGCATTAACTTCTATAACATGCACTTTAAGGTATTCAAGTAAACTTAGAGCTTTAACTGGGAATAGCGGCCGTGCTTATGCGTGAGCCGCTATTGCTGGTTCAGAGAAACATATAATAACAAGTACAGGAGGTGCGAAGCGTGCGTAAAATCTATGTATTTGACACAACGCTGCGTGATGGAGAGCAATCCCCGGGAGTCAATCTGAACACTCGTGAAAAGGTGGAAATTGCCCATCAGCTCGAGCGGCTTGGCATTGACCGGATGGAAGCGGGTTTCCCGGCGGCATCTCCAGGTGACCTGGCAGCTGTCAATGCAGTAGCAAATGCAGTCAAAAATGTGACTGTAATTGGCTTGTCCCGTTCCAGAGAGCAAGACATTGATGCGGTTAAAGAAGCACTTAAAGGTGCTCAGGACCCGTGTATTCACGTTTTCCTGGCAACTTCACCTATTCACCGCCAACATAAATTGCGCATGGACAAAGCGCAGGTACTGGATACAGCTCGTTCCGCGATTCGTTATGCAAAGAAAACATTCTCGAAGATTGAATTCTCACTTGAGGATGCAGGTCGTACCGAGTATGATTTCCTCGTGGAAATGGTGAATATGGCTGTTGAAGAAGGTGCAGCGGTCGTGAATATTCCGGATACGGTTGGTTACCTGAGCCCATATGAATACGGAAACATTTTCAAACATCTCAAGGAGAATGTACACGGTATTGAAAAGGTACAGCTGAGTGCCCACTGTCATAATGACTTGGGTATGGCGACGGCCAATACACTTGCTGCTATTCTCAACGGAGCCGATCAGATCGAAGGTACGATCAATGGCATTGGTGAACGTGCCGGAAACACGGCGATCGAGGAAATTGCTATGGCACTGGAGACACGTCAGGAATTTTTCCAGGCGAAAACATCGCTGCAGTTGTCTGAGATTGCACGGACCAGTCGTTTGGTTAGCCGTTTGACAGGTATGGTTGTGCCTGGAAACAAAGCCATTGTTGGCGCAAATGCCTTCGCACATGAATCCGGCATTCACCAGGACGGCATGCTGAAGGAAAAAACAACGTACGAAATTATGACTCCAGAGTCCATCGGTCTGAAAGAAAGCAAGCTTGTACTGGGTAAACATTCTGGTCGTCATGCCTTCCGTGAGCGGTTGATTGATCTGGGATATGAGCTGGAAGAAGAAGCATTGAATCGGGCTTTCGCCCAGTTCAAAGATCTGGCTGATAAGAAAAAGAAGTTACTGATGAAGATCTGCTTGCCGTAATTGAAGAGAAATTGCAGGATGCACCTGAGGTGTATAAACTGGAATCCATCTTCGTAACGTACGGAGATGAATCGGTACCAACGGCCAAAGTCCGCATTGCAACGCTTGAAGGGGATACGATTGAGAAGCAAGCAGAGGGTAACGGATCGGTAGATGCAATCTACAATGCGATTGACCAAGTGAGTGGGGAAGATGTAACGTTGTCTGACTACTCCATCAAATCGGTAACGCATGGCAAGGATGCATTGGGTGAAGTACATGTTGTGCTGACTCAAAATCAGGTTTCGGTACAAGGACGTGGCGTAAGCACAGATATATTGGGTGCAAGTGCACGTGCCTATGTAGACGGTCTGAATCAATTGATTGAGAAGCGTAAAACATACACGAACCGTGTAAACGTTAATCTGTAGGCTCCGATGCAAGAAGCACGCACCCTTCATTGAACTGAACTTTAGCTGAGGCATATGTATGCTGTTAGAATGATCTATCTTTAATTTAATGGATATAGAAGATCGTTCGGCTTGCTTTGTTACGTTTAGTGAGGTACGTAAAGAGTCTGACTCTCCTGTGGAGGGTCAGACTCTTTTGCTTGTATTTAAGCATTTTGCATAAATCCTCTAAGCGTCTTCCAATCAGCAAGATATAGATCGAAATGATTCTGTTCGTCTATATCTTGTACCCGTGAGCGGTATAATTCGAATTATGCAAAATGCTGATTTATATAATTATGGCAGTGAAACACAGAACCTTTTCTTCGCTTACCTATTGCATTGGCTTACGCTATCAAGCTATTACCACGCGTATGCATTAGGGGCATGTCCACCTGGACCCGGGAAAATCTCATCCAGACGTTTGAGCACCGCTTCATCCAAAGTCACGTCCAGACATTTGAGTGCGGTCTCAAACTGCTCCAGCGTACGCGGTCCGATAATCGGGGCGGTCACTGCCGGATTGGCTGCAACCCATGCCAAAGCCACCGTATCCTGTGGTTCACCGAGATCACGACACAGTGCGGCAAAGTCTTCAAGCTGAGTTTGCTGCTGCTCGATCCGTCCAGCGATGCCCCCGCTGCGTGTTCCTTCCAGCTTCTGCAGAGCGTTACGTCCCAATAAACCACCATCCAGTGGACTCCATGGAATAACGCCGAGGCCCAGCTCTTTGGCAGCGGGCAGTACTTCCAACTCAGGCAAACGACAGTTGAGGCTATATTTATGTTGTTCGGAAACCAGGCCGAGGAAATGACGATTCTTGGCTTCGCTTTGAGCGATTGCAATCTGCCATGCAGCAAAGTTACTCGATCCTACATAACCGATTTTACCCTGATGAACGGCATTTTCAAATGCGCCCCACAGCTCATTCCACGATATGGCAGGGTCTACATGATGCATCTGGTATAGTTCGATATGATCGGTCTGTAAGCGGCGGAGGGAACCCTCGAGATGCCGTCTGATTTTGTAGGCGGAGAGGCCAGCTTCGTTGTTGGGACCATCTGTATCATCATGCATGGAGCCATAGACTTTGGTGGCCAGAACCACTTTCTCACGTCTGCCACCACCCTGGTTGAACCAGCGTCCGATAATTTCTTCGGTAAGACCGGAATTCTCACCCCAGCCGTAGATGTTAGCGGTATCAAAAAGTTCACGCCTGCATCAAGTGCTGCGTCCATAATGCGGAAAGCTTCTTTTTCATCTGTAGCAGGCCCGAAATTCATGGTACCGAGACAGATTCGGCTGACCTTGAGTCCTGATTTACCCAAATACGAATATTGCATGTTGCTTATCCCTCCTGCGTACCTAATTTGAATTCAGCTATATTTTAACCCAGCCGGGAGGTCAGAACAACTTGGAAAGGCCAATCTCTATTAGCTTATAGGTAAAATCTATTAAAGTCATAGATTGTATATCTTGGTCAAATGACCTTGGAATATGATACAAAAGAGAGAGTTAATATGAGACGTTACTTTATGAATAATTAATGAATGAAATATAAGGAGTGGACAACCCAATGGCAGATGTGAAAAAAATTGCAGTTATTGCTGGTGACGGAATCGGCCCTGAAGTCGTAGCTGAGGCTGAGAAAGTTCTTAAACGTACGGAGGAAGTATTCGGTTATCGTTTTGAGACAGAGCATGCGTTGTTTGGCGGAATCGCAATTGATGAGAAGGGTACACCTCTTCCTGAAGAAACATTGACTGTATGTAAAAGTGCAGACGCTGTCCTGCTTGGAGCAGTTGGCGGTCCAAAATGGGATAACAACAGCAAGGAGCTTCGTCCGGAAACAGGCCTGCTGGGTATTCGCAAAGCACTTGGATTGTTCTCCAACCTGCGTCCAGCTGTCGTATTTGATTGCCTGAAGGATGCTTCAACTCTGAAGCCTGAAGTCCTGGAAGGTACAGATCTGATGGTGGTACGTGAGTTGACAGGTGGTATTTACTTTGGTGAGAAGTTCAGACGTGAAAGTGCACAGGGCGAAGAGGCAGTAGATACATGTGCGTATAATGTAACAGAAGTGGAGCGGATCGTTCGTCAGGCATTCGAAATTGCGCAAGGACGTCGCAAAAAGCTGGCTTCTGTAGACAAAGCCAACGTATTGGAAACTTCCCGTCTCTGGCGTGAAGTCGTGAACCGGGTAGCACCAGATTATCCGGATGTTGAACTGGAGCATGTACTGGTAGACAACTGCGCGATGCAATTGCTGCGTCGTCCGTCCAGCTTCGATGTCATCGTAACGGAAAACATGTTCGGAGATATCTTGAGTGATGAAGCAGCGATGCTGACTGGCTCCATCGGTATGCTCGCATCTGCATCACTGGGAGAAGGCAGCTTCGGACTCTATGAGCCGGTGCACGGTTCTGCACCAGATATCGCAGGTCAAGGCCTCGCTAATCCGATTGCAACCATTCTTTCTTTGGCATTGATGTTCCGTACAACCTTTGGTTATGCAGAAGGTGCGGATGCTATTGAAGCAGCTGTGTCGGATGTATTGAACGCAGGACACCGCACAAGTGATATTGCTGTAGACAAGAGCACAGCGATCAGCACGACCGAGATGGGCGATTTGATCGTAGCGGCTATACAGAAACAGGCGTAATTATATTACCAACAACATGGCAGCCCTTTGTTTCCAGTTATGGAATGTACAGAGGGCTGTTCCTTTATCATTTTTGCCACGAAAAATCCTTATTTATAATGATTATAAAAAAATAATGTTTATAATCTTGACTTTGGGAAGTCCGGATGATAACATTTTACTTGTACTTGTTATCAAGTATCAAATCATTTTAATTACAGGAAAAGCGTACGCGTTTTTCTTGATGATGAGCAATCCGCAAGGATGCTTACATAATCCCAAAGGAGGAATTTTTAGTTATGGCAGAACGTTTGGTAGGTAGACCAGCACCGGATTTCGCAATGGAAACAGTATCGGGAGACGGACAAGACTTTGGTTCCGTTAAACTGTCCGATTATCGTGGCAAATGGCTTGTATTCTTCTTTTATCCTTTGGACTTCACATTTGTGTGCCCAACTGAAATTACAGCTTTGAGCGTTGCTTCCGAGCAATTCAAAGCTTTGGATACAGAAATCCTTGGCGTGAGCGTAGACTCCGTACACAGCCACAAAGCATGGATCAACACACCAGTAGACAGCAATGGTTTGGGTCAATTGAACTTCCCGCTGGCTTCTGACATCACGAAGCAAGTGGCTAAAGATTACGGCGTTCTGATCGAAGAAGAAGGCGTAGCATTGCGCGGCTTGTTCATCATCGATCCAGAAGGCGAATTGAAATATCAAGTGGTTAACCACAACGATGTAGGCCGTAGTGTTGAAGAAACACTTCGCGTACTGCAAGCACTGCAATCCGGCGGATTGTGTGCAATGAACTGGAAACCAGGCGACAATAACCTGTAAGCCAGATTAACTTGAACGTTTTTGTTCAAGCCCTCATCCCGTTAGGGATTGAGGGCTTTTTGCACCCTTTTGCCGGAAGTTATCACGAAGTTAATCAAAAGTGTTTGAACAAGTAGCTAAGCGTGTTAATAATATATTAGAAGAAAGTCTTCTTTTTATCTGTTGAAAGAGGAATTGATGGCCTTTAAGGCGAATAGGGTATGGAAACCCGGTAAATATTCCGGTGCTCTGCATTTATAATCTGTACATGAATGTGATACACTGATGGAACTATTCCTTTTCGGAAGTGCTGGAAGTGTACGGGATGGCATTTTAACAAAAAGTCCCGGCACGTAATAAGGAGGGTGAACAAAAATGAGTTACTGTTGTGGGGCAAGTATGGTTGGAACGAAGGGCACGCTGAAGCATTACCGCACCCAGGTTCATAATGTTCCCCTGCTGTTTTGCCCGGTGTGTCACCGGGTTGAGGTGCATTATAAAGTGGAAAATGAATATGAAATTCTGGCTGAATATGCGCATGGAGACGGTGCATCCGAGATCGACTTTCAAGATTATGTTACAGAAGATGAGGATGCGATTTTTGAAAACTGTGTAAACCGTGAGAGCGAGGATGCCATGGTTATTGTGCAGCGCCAGATTGATATGGCTCTGGATTTGCTCAGGCTCGCGAAGGAAACCAAAGACGAGAAGTGGGAAAGCGAACTTAAACGTCGATTAGCTGTGATGAGTCAGCGCAGACTGAAAATTCAGCATAATAAGACCGGACTATAGATGAACTCGGATATATCACAAATTAAAGATATTAAAAACGAAGCTGATTTGCCTATTGGGTGAAATGGCTTCGTTTTTTTGCTGTATTCTGGAACTAGTTCGAGGTTTTTTTAAAATAATTTCCATTCGACACTTTCTCCGATTGACTCTCTTCTATAAACTTGTCTATGATAAAAACAGACTTGCAAAAGAGGCGGAGCAAAAAAATGTTCGTGTTTGGGAATAGGAGAAGGTCAGAATGGGACAAACGTATATGATTTTCCGGATCGACTGTTGGTTACCGGGAATAGACCAGCTTGAGTTCCGGCCATGCCATCCATATTTTCGGCTCAGCCCCCAACGAAAGGGCACCGGTAATGAAAAATAAAATCGGCCCTTCCTGTTTCTGTGATGATATGATGTCCGAATGGCAAGTTTATCATTTACGTGAAAAGGAGGAACCTGACATGATTAGTGAATTTCAGGATACAGTGCCTCAACCAACGGATGGTTTCCCGCCTGTGCATCTGGATAACAACAAGTACGAGAATGTACTGGAACATCTGGATAGCGGTATTATGTTGTTTGACAGTCACGGTGTATTGACGTTTATTAACGTTCAGATGGCAAAGTTGTTGGAACTTCCAAGAAGTCTGTTGAGCGGCTGCACCCTGATGCAAATGCTGCATCATCCGCAGATGAGCCGATTCAAGAAAAAGAAAATTTTACGTATCTATCGGGAAACTATTTTTCACCGTAAGCGCTATCATGAGTTGATTGATGAATACGGAAGGCATTGGCTGGTTACTGTGACGTACGGTGATCAGATGGATGGCGACTTCTTGTTCAGCGTCAAAGATGTATCTGATTATAAACAAATTGAACAGACCGCTTATCAAAATGACAAACTTGCGATGCTGGGGCGAATTTCAGCATCTATTGCTCATGAAATTCGTAATCCGTTGACTGCAATCCGTGGGTTCATCCAATTGCTCAGGCCCCATTTGCTGCAGCTCGGCAAAGACGAGTACGCTCGAATCATACTGACGGAGATTGATCGGGCGAATGACATCATCTACGAATTTTTGAATTCTTCCAAACCGTCAGCTCCACAGAAGACCGTGATGTCCGTCGACTCTTTGCTCAAAGAGGTGGTCTTGCTGACCGAAAGCGAAGGTTTGATGAAGGGATGCGAGATCATACTGGATGAAGGGGATGCCCCGCTGAATGTGTCCATTGATGTCAAACAGATTAAGCAGGTTATTTTGAATATGGTGAAAAATGCAATGGATGCCATTGAGGAAGTTGGCGAAGAACATACGGGTTTAATTCGAATATCTACCGCTACGGAAAACAAGTTTGTGCAGATCTCCATCGCGGATAACGGTCATGGAATGGACCATAATACGCTTGTACGTTTGTTTGATCCATTCTTCACGACCAAGGAGAGCGGAACGGGGCTTGGACTTTCGGTGAGTTACCGAATCATCAAGAACCATGGAGGCACCATCTCTGTGGATAGCAAAAAGGGCGAAGGAACGCAGTTTATGATTATGTTACCCTTGGTATTTTGAGAAAAGCGGGGAGTCAAGGAGTTGGCCATTTGCCAACTCCTTTGTTTTATGTTGCCAATTAGGGTTATAGTTAGTAATGAATGCGAATACATAAGCTCCATAACGGAAGGATGAGATGCAGATGGAAATCCAAGGAATGGAACAAATGAATCAACAACTGATGGATCACGTGGGAAAAGTGATTGTGGGAAAAGAGCATACCATAGAGCTGGTGATGACAGCCATCATAGCGTCAGGACATGTGCTGTTGGAGGATGTACCGGGTACCGGGAAAACGATGCTTGCCAAATCGGTAGCCTCTTCATTGGACTGCACATTCCAACGGATACAGTTTACACCGGACTTGCTGCCCTCTGACTTAACAGGGATTCATTTTTTTAATCAAAAAGAAGGGGATTTTGAATTCCGACCCGGCCCCTTGTTTGCCAATCTTGTACTAGCTGATGAGATTAACCGTGCTACACCGCGTACACAATCAAGCTTGCTGGAGTGCATGGAAGAGCGCCAGATCAGTATCGACGGTTCAACGAGACAGCTGGAACGGCCATTTATCGTTATCGCTACCCAGAACCCTGTAGATAACCAGGGAACTTTTCCGCTACCTGAAGCGCAGATGGATCGTTTTATGATGAAAATTCGCATGGGTTATCCAAGCAGTGAAGAGAGTGTAGAAATTTTGAGACGTACGGTAGCCAGTCGTTCAGTTGATGATCTCTCGGCAGTGATCAGTCGTGAAGAACTTTTGAAGGCGCAGGATACGTATAAAACAGTGCAAATCAACGAAGATTTGCTGCGATATATCATTCAGTTAACCGAAGCGACAAGGCAACATCCCGAGCTCTCGCTTGGCGTAAGTCCACGAGGGGCTCAGGCATTACTCAAGGCAAGTCAGGCTTGGGCTGCACTGCATGGCAGAGATTTTGTTTTACCTGATGATATTAAAGTGCTGGCGGAACCTGTGCTGGCCCACCGACTTGTATTCCGTAACCGGATCAGACAACAAGAGGGCTTGGCTGAGCGTATCATCCAGGAACTTCTGAATCAGACAGAAGTGCCTACGGAGAATCTCGCTACAAGCGGGCGTTAATCTTATGGCATTATTATGGCTTGTCCTTGTTGGAGGCATTGTCGTAGTTATACATGGTGTGTGGTTTGGACGACCTGCACTGCGAAAACTCAAGTACAGCAGACAATTCAGCAAGCTGCGTTGTTACGCTGGAGATGAACTTGAGATGGTGGAGACGATATCAAATGAGAAACGAGTCTCTGTTCCGTGGCTCAGACTTGAATCGATGATGCCAGTGTCGTTTGTATTTCGTTCCGGCTCAGGTATGGATATTAGTCAAGGCGAAATCTATCAGAACCATAAGAGTATTTTTACGTTAAAACCGTTTACTCGTATTACGCGTAAGCATCCTTTTACATGTACTCAGCGTGGTATTTATCCATTAAATACAGCAACGATGACAGGTGGGGATCTCTTTGGCGTGTGGCGTTCCACCAAACCGATTCCTTTGCAAATGTCTATGATTGTGTATCCTTCATTAGTGAATGCAGAGGATCTTCCTGCAATTTATCAGGTATGGCAGGGAGAAGTGGAAGTATCACGATGGATCGTTGAAGATCCTTTCTTGATCCTGGGTGTTCGGCCTTATGGTGCAGGAGACCCCATGAATCGTATCCACTGGAAAGCGAGTGCACGTACAGGTGAATTACAGGTCTACAAACAGGGATGGACAGCTGATCCGCAGTCCTGGATTGTAGTCAACATTCAAGAATCTGCAGATATGTGGAGTGTAGTCACTCGACCGGAAAAGATTGAACGGGCACTCCGTTATGCTGCCACGGCTGCAGTTGATGCCATCGGTAGAGGGTTGCCGGCAGGCTTCGCCCATAATGGTTATCATGTGGGTGGAGGCCGCGATACACTTCGGATTGAGCCGGATTATGGCACGCCTCATCTGGAACGGTTACTGGAAGCTATGGCTGAGACAGAGTTGAAATGCATGGTGCCCATGGAGCAATTCCTGAATGATGAAGTACGTCTGAATGAAGAAGCACAGCAAATCCGCAGCTATCTGCTGATTACATCCTATGTATCTGCCGCTATGGAGCACGAGATTGCACGTCTGCACGAACAAGGACATCGTGTAACGATTCTCCCGGTAGAGGACGTGAAGGGTAATACAAAGGCGGTGAGTGCATGAGGAACAGACCGGTAGCGACGACCAAAGGACTCATAGCAATGCTTGCCGTCTTGATGGCTGGCATCTACCTTTTTCCGATATTTACGCTTGCTTCATTCTACGCAATGGAACATTTGCCGTTCACATTATTCATCCTGGTCATTCTTGTAGGTTGGTTAGGACAGTTCATTCAACATAAAATTCCAGGTTTTAGCGAGAAGAGTACATTCATTCGTGGAGTAACGGCACTCGTCATAGGATTTCTCTTTGCACTCGTTGTTGGGATGAGCCTCATTCTCCCGTTGCCGGATATCATCACATTGGTACTGTGTGGAGTCATCTCGGCTTATGCAGGTCTGACCTTCCAGCCAGTCTTTCATTCTGTGTTGTTATGGCGCTTGCAGATTATGGGTGTAATCAGTGCGATCGTGCTTATGATTGCTTCGAACTCGTTAGAATTCATGCAGCCGATACGAACCTACACCCTATGGATTTATATTGCGGGAGTGATCAGCTTTGCCTTTTGGCTGGTTGGACGATATATGCTGCAACTGGATCAGGCAATACTCAATGACGGCAAGAGAAGATTGGTATTAAGAGATTTTGCACGTGCGAATCATCAGCGGTTCATGTGGATGTTTATTGTTATCGTCGCGATTGGTGCTTTCCCAAGTCTGGCTGCCTGGCTGGGACCGCTACGTGATCGCTTGCTCGCATGGATCAGGGGATGGTTTGGTCCGATTTCCGGCGAGGAGCCACGATTACCAATGGACAACCCCAATCAGCAGTTAAATATACCGAATGACTGGAGAGAGCCGCCATCCGAGCCCTCAGTCTTCTGGAACATCCTCGGATGGGTAGTGATGTGTGCTGTAGCAGGAGCAATCCTGTGGCTGCTTCTGAGGTTGGGTCAAAAAACGATAAACAGACTTATGGACCGATTCAAGGGGATGTTACAACCCGGTGAAAAGAAGGCGGAACCACGGACGGAGTATATCGATGTCAGTGAGACGCTTGATGCGCCAGCAAAAGTCCGAAAGAATTGGTTTCGGAAGAAAGAAGCGCCCCTGCACAGGATGCCGAACGTGTTCGGTATTACTATCGGACTTGGATTGAAAAAGCAGCTCATCGAGGCGTGGTAATACAGGGGACGCATACTCCGCTGGAGGCTGCACAGACCATTATTCAGAATGGTGTGAAGGTAGAAGAAGATGAGCTGTCTGCGAGACTGCCAGATGCGTATAATGCCGTTCGTTATGGAGAGAAAGCTCCCGATCGTTCCGATATGGTTGAGATTGACCGAATCTGGAGATCTTATCGAAGTAAATAAGTCCGGAATCCCTTTACTTTTCTTGTCACGTTCAAGTATCATGAGAGGAATACACAAGTTGGTCAGAAAAGGAGCAGACATTAATGAAGACAAATCATTGCAAAATTGTAGATTGTACGATCCGTGATGGCGGATTGGTGAATAATTGGGACTTTAGCGTGGACTTTGTTCAACAGCTGTATGCTGGATTGAATGAAGCTGGCGTTGATTATATGGAAATTGGATATAAGAACTCTCCGAAGTTGCTTAAAGGTGCCGAGGAAGCAGGACCATGGCGTTTCCTGAACGATGATTTCCTGCGTAAAGTTATTCCTCAAAAGGAAATACCAAACTGTCTGCTCTGGTTGACGTAGGTCGTGTGGACGAAAATGATATCTTGCCTCGCAGTGAGAGCATGCTGGATCTGATCCGGGTTGCCTGCTACAGCAAAGATGTGGACAAGGCACTTGCTCTGGTTCAAACATTCCATGATCGTGGATATGAAACTACACTTAATATTATGGCACTCTCCAATGTTATGGAGAATGAGTTGCTGGAAGCATTTGAATTGATCAAAGAAAGTGCTGTGGATGTTGTTTACATTGTAGACTCCTACGGTAGCTTGGACCATAATGATGTGAAATACCTGGTAGAGAAGTTCAAGACTCACTTGCCTAACAAGCGTCTTGGTGTTCACACACATAATAATATGCAGCTTGCGTTTTCTAACACATTGGTTGCGGCAGAACTTGGCGTCGAACTGCTTGATGCTTCTGTGTATGGCATGGGACGTGCGGCAGGAAACTGTCCAACCGAATTGCTCGTAGCTCATCTGAAAGGAACGAAATACAATCTGCGTCCAGTACTTGGTGTATTGGAACAGCTGATGGTTCCACTGAGAGAAAAAGAAGAATGGGGTTACATTCTGCCTTACATGATTACAGGTGCGTTGGACGAGCATCCACGTTCAGCGATGGCGATTCGCTCATCGGAAGACAAGGATAAGGTTGTTGATTTTTATGATAAATTAACAACACCAGAAGTGAATTTTGATAAGTAATATAGTCTGAAATACAGTTGTAAAATAGGAAAACATGGACTCTAAATGGAGATCCATGTTTTTTTAGTTCTTAATGCCTTGTTTTTCTCTATATTTATGAATAAATATTCCTAGGAGTAACTATTTTTTAGTTCACGTATACAAAATTAAATGTTATTATGTACCAGATAGCATGTGTATGCATGTGAATTGAACGTTGGTTAATATTTTTTTGTCGAATCGTGTAGTAAGTTGTTAGGTTTGGTTAATGTAATTCAGGATAGGTGATCCCGGGAAGGAAAACACGGCATGAAGGTTAATCTGCAAGATCAGAGAAAAATAAGTTGGGTCGCTGTGTGCGGCTTATTGTGTTTCCTCGCAAGTCAATGGTTTCGTTCTTCTTCAAGCTCTGATCTGATCATATCGGGTTACCCGGTTTTGACACTCTTGGGTGGATTCGCTGCGGCAGCGGCTTGTATCGGCATCTACAATCAAAGCTGGTTGTTTCGGACACAGAAGCTAACTCTTCGGAGGACATTATTGACAACACTCTTTTTATTGATTGGTCTGTTTGAACTGGTTCATATTGTTTCATTTGCAGAAGAGATTCCTAATGGAGCCATGATGGAATCGGAGTTCTCCTTAATGATGTCAACCATGGGATCTTTGGTATGTTCCGTAGGTTTACTGCTCGTGTATACCTTAAATGAGAAAGAAATTGCATTACCACGCAAATTCTTACTGTTCAGTGGGACATTGGGTACCTTTGTTATTTTGTACATACTGGCTATCCAGGAATGGAGCATGTTACCAAGTATGCTTGATGGGGAAGTGCTTGGTGGTATCTTCACCCGAGTTCATTTTATGGTCGGATTGCTCTATGGCATTATTGCAGTTCTTTTGTTTGTGCAGTGGAAAAAAACCAAAGATGGTGATCTACCAACCATTCTATGTGGCATTCTGTGTTTCTTTTTTGGTGAATGTTATTTTGTTTCAGCAACTGGGGTGAACGATCTCAATTTGCTGTTAGGATTGCTGAGTAATTGCATGGCGTATTTTTTCATTCAAAAAGGCCTATATACGTCCGTTGTGGACACACCTTTCCTGCAACAGCAGGTCGCGGAAGCCAAGATGAACTATATTGCTCATCATGATGATGTAACGGGACTTCCCAACCGTCGTCGCCTTTCCCAGCGGTTGAAAAAGATGATGGATGATGCCGTGGTGCAGGAACAGCTTGTTGGTGTATTGGTCCTGAATATTAATCGGTTCAAAACCATTAATGATTCGCTCGGACAGCAAGCAGCTAATCGGGTTTTGCGTCAGGTAGGTCAACGACTGAAACATTTGTCACTTCCAGGAGAAGAAGTCTTTGGATTGGGAAGAGATGAGTTTGCATTAACGATGAAAGATTTCAGTTCAACCGATACAGCGTTGCGTCGGACAAGATCCATTTTGCAACTTTTTGAGAAGCCCGTCTTGGTTGATGGCAATGAGTATCATCTTACACTTGGAATCGGGATGGCCATTTTCCCACATGATGGGGAGTCACCACTGGAGATTATTCAGAATGCAGATACGGCTTTGCACAGTGCCAAGGAACAAGGAATGGAACTGAATCGTTTTGCCCATGCGATGCAGATGAAGGCACAGGAGCGCTTGCAGCTTGAGAATGATCTGCGCAAGGCGTTGGATCGAGGTCAGTTTTACTTGGTCTACCAGCCGCAGGTTAATCTGCAAAGTGGGCTAATCGTTGGCATGGAAGCCTTGGTGCGTTGGCAGCATCCGCAGCGAGGCTCGGTATCTCCGGCGGAATTTATTCCTCTGGCTGAAGAGAGTGGGCTCATTGTGCCACTTGGCGAATGGGTGCTTCGTGAAGCGTGTGCACAGAACAAACAGTGGCAGGAAGCCGGTTATCGTAAACTGTGTGTTTCGGTGAATCTGTCGATGAGACAATTCAGGCACTCCCATTTGTTGGACAATATCAATGGCATTCTCAAAGAGACGGGACTAGAGCCTGTATGGCTTGAACTGGAGATTACAGAGAGCATGACATTTGATAAAGACCGGTCATTCGAACAATTGCGCAAAATCAAAGAAATTGGTGTGCATATCAGTATTGATGATTTTGGAACGGGATACAGCTCGTTGCACTATCTGAAGGATCTGCCGATTGATCGGCTCAAGATTGACCGTTCATTTGTGAATGAAGTCATGGAAGACAGCAATAACGCCGCGATTGTATCTACCATCACTTCAATGGCGCATCATTTACAGCTGAAAGTCACAGCTGAGGGCGTGGAGAACGAAGATCAGATGGTCTTTCTTCGCAATCAACACTGTCACGAGGCACAGGGTTATTTCTTCAGTAAACCGATTAAAGCCGCTGAATTTGAAAAGCAGTTTTTGAGAGATGTGGATAAGCCTACAGGATAGGGAACAGCGGGGGCGCGAGGGTGCTCCTGCTTTTTTGATGGATGCGTAATGAAAAAAATGGGAAATATGACTTGCATGCTATAGAGGATCATGGTATATTATTATTTGTAAAATCACTGTTAAATTCCTAAGGAACTTAACAATAAAATCTTCAATCATGCGGGTGTAGTTCAATGGTAGAACTTTAGCCTTCCAAGCTAATAGCGTGGGTTCGATTCCCATCACCCGCTTAACGAAGCAGTACCGGAGTCCTTGCGATGCAAGGACTTTTTTATTGCGCTAAAGGAAATCCCGTGGTAACAGCGAGCAGAAGGTTGTTCTGTTTTCGTAGTGGCCAGTAAGTAAGTATTCTTTAGTTTAATTTATATACCCTTTGCTTTTTTACAATGATCTGGTACAATAACGGAGAAATTGATACTACACATGAATGAGAGGTAACCATACGTCCCATGAAGTAAAACACATGAATTGAACCCCAGTTAACTGCAGACGGTTTTATAACGCAGTCAGCCAGAGCGGCTGAGCAATGAGGGGATTCGTGTGTCCAAATTCAGCTATGGGAAAAGGTATGGAACAAGTAAGCCTCGAAGGTTTACGTGTACCCTGTGTTTGGGGTTTCTTTGTTCATGCCGTAGCTTACCTTAGATCTGTCTTTGAATGCTTGATCCAACCCTGAATTGCCAAACCGCCGGCTGATGCCAGCGGTTTTTTTGTTCAGCAAAAAGGATGCAGGAAGGATGAGGCCTCATGATGACATTGGTACGCTTACATGAAGTATCAAAAGAGTGGAACGGTAATGAATTGTTTACAGGATTGAATTTGGAGATTAATGAGGGCGAACAACTCGCCATTTTGGGTCGAAACGGATGTGGCAAGACAACGTTGTTACGCATCATTTTGGGTGAGGAGCATGGTGGCGGACGGATAGAACGTCATATCCCTCAGCAGGAATGGGGGTTCATGCGCCAGCGCTCGGAGATTGAGGCCGGGATGAATGTACTGGATGCGGTCCGGCGTGAGAGCGGTCAGATCTATGAAGTAAAACGGAACTTGGAAGAACTGGAACAACGTCTGAGCATCAGCACTGAAGCGGATGAAGAACTGCTTGCAGCTTATACACAGGTGATGGAGCAATATGAACAGTTGAACGGTTATATGTGGGAGACTGAGGTAGAGAAAGTACTGACTCGCCTTGGATTATCCGCAGAGCATTGGAATAGACCCTATCATTCTTTGAGCGGTGGACAAAAAACAAAGGCTCGTTTGGCGGGGCTGCTTGTCAGTAAACCCAAATTCCTGATCCTGGATGAACCGACGAATCATCTGGATGAGGAAGCATGCGCTGGCTTGAAGAGTGGTTATCCTCATATGAAGGTACGCTGTTATTTGTATCACACGATCGTACGTTTATTGATCAGGTAGCAACAGGCGTCATTGAGTTCAGTCCAGATGCCCTGACCAAATACAAGGGCGGATACTCCGACTACAAGATCCACAAAGAGCGTGAATTACGCGAACAGGAAACGATCTACCGCAGGCAGGAATTGGAACGTAAGGCGCTGGAAGAAACGATTCGAAATTATCAGGAATGGTTCCATAAAGCGCATAATTCGGCAACCGATGTGGAGGTGAAGATCACCCAGAGCTTCTACAAGGCCAAAGCCAACAAAAATATTTCACGATACCATGCGAAACAAAAACAGCTGGAACGTTTGGAGCGGGAACGGGTGGATAAACCTCGTGAAGCTGCAAAATTGAACATGGAATTACAGATGAATCCACTGGCTGCACGCCAGCTGCTTGCGCTGGAAGAGGTGAGTTTTTCATATACGGGAGACAAACTATTGCTGCGGGATCTTCGGATTACTTTGGAACGTGGAGATCGGCTTGCTGTACGGGGTCCTAATGGAACGGGCAAGACAACACTGTTGAAGTTGATGATTGGTGAACTGGAACCTTTGCAAGGCAAGGTCACACGGCATCCACAGCTGAAAATCGGTTACTTTTCACAGGAGCTGGAAGGGCTTCCCGAAAATCTGACGTTGCTGGACAGCTTGCTTACCCTTCCATCCATGACACAAAGTGCGGCACGTACCATTCTGGGATGTTTCCTTTTTCCAGAGATGATGTGTTCAAGCACATTGGGGATTTGAGCATGGGGGAAAAGTGCAGAGTGGCATTTCTGAGACTGTATTTTGGCGGAGCAAATCTGCTGGTGCTGGACGAACCGACAAACTACCTAGACATCGATACCCAGGAAGTCATGGAGAATGTATTAAAACAGGCTTCAGGTGCTTTGGTGCTTGTATCCCATGACCGGATGCTGACGAAGTCACTCGCGAATCGGTTATGCGATCTGGAGACTGGTGGCACAGCAACTCTGTTTGAAGGAGGTGTGTCGGATTGGGAGCAGTCCACCAAACTTCGGGAGGTGGCGCTGGAGACCCGTGAATCCGATGATGAGCGGTTACGATTGGAGATGCGACTATCGGAGTTGCTGTCTCCTGTAAGCACTGCTGGAAAAGACAGTCTGACACAGCCCGAGCATTCGAATGAGCGAGCAGTCGAGGCAGCTGAGATTCGCGAAATCCAGCAGCGCCTGAAACAATTGAAAGATAAGGGTGCAAGCATAAATTAGAACATGGACGGCTTGCTATTTCGAACTATTTTGCATATAATTATGAACGATCATCGATGATTACATCGATATGGGTATGTGTTCAAAAAGATCGGTTTTCAGTACCAAGAAGATGGGATGAAGATAGAAATGGAGTAGCGGAGCGTAGGGAAAACTACGTGAGCAACGGACATTTCGGCTGAATGCCATATTCGATGCTGATGATGCCGCCAGGCATCATTCGTAATCAAAAGCGGACTTTTTGACAACCTCTAGAGGTTTAACTAACAAGCAAACGTGATGATGGAGACAAGTAAGCAGTGCCTCTGGACAGGAGGAAGCGCCGTAGATTGAGAGCGTTTCTGTAGAACAAGGCTGCCGAAATTCACTCCGAAGCGGTTCCCTGAACCTGTTTTTGTGCAGACACAGAGGCAACAGTAGGGGCAAACGGTTAACGGTCGTTATTCCGTACAAAGTGAGACAGAACCAGTTGCAGGCCAGAAGGCCACGCAGCAATGGATGTCTAACAAGGGTGGTACCACGGTCTTTTCGTCCCTTCAGGGAGAGAAGGCCTTTTTTGTTGCAAAAACACCACAAAAAGGGGGCAATTACACATGAAAGAACGTTTAGAGGCATTGAAGATCGAAGCGCTGGAGCAGTTGTCTGGTGTGAATGATCCGCAGACGCTCGGTGATCTGCGTGTAAAGTATTTGGGGAAAAAGGGTGCATTGACTGAGATTTTGCGCGGAATGGGTGCGCTTAGTGCAGAGGAACGTCCAGTTATTGGTCAAGTAGCCAACGATGTTCGGGCTGCCATTGAGGAAGTCATCGACAGCAAACAGGATCAGTTCCAGAAGGAAGAGACAGCGAAGCGTCTGCAATCCGAGAAAATTGATGTGACTCTGCCAGGACGTCGTGGACGTCAAGGTGGACTGCATCCACTGACCAAAGTGGTACAGGAAATCGAAGATATTTTCATCGGTATGGGATACCGCGTTGCGGAAGGTCCTGAAGTCGAAATGGATTATTACAACTTTGAAGCATTGAATCTGCCGAAGAATCACCCGGCGCGCGATATGCAGGATTCCTTCTATGTTACAGAAGACTTGTTGATGCGTACCCATACATCTCCGGTTCAAGTACGTACCATGCAGAGCATGAAGGGCGAAGTGCCTGTCAAAGTCATCTGCCCAGGTAAAGTATACCGCCGTGATGATGACGATGCGACGCACTCTTTTCAATTCAACCAGGTTGAAGGATTGGTCATTAGCGAAAACATTCGTATGAGCGATCTGAAAGGAACCCTGCTGCAATTCGTGCGCGAAATGTTCGGTTCCCACACAGAAATTCGTCTGCGTCCAAGCTTCTTCCCTTTCACAGAGCCAAGTGCGGAAGTGGATGTAACTTGTGTACAATGTGGCGGCAGCGGCTGTCGCGTATGTAAGCAAACAGGCTGGCTTGAAATTTTGGGCGGCGGTATGGTTCACCCGAAAGTACTGGAAATGGGTGGATACGATCCGGAGAAATACAGTGGTTTTGCATTTGGTATGGGCGTAGAACGTATTGCCATGCTGAAGTATGGTGTCGATGATATCCGTCACTTCTACAACAGTGATCTGACCTTCCTGAAGCAATTCGGACGGCTGTAACTTTACAATAAATAGATTAACGTATATAGAGCAAGCGTTATGAACCGGGAATACCAATTTATAGATGAAGGAAGTGAACGTCCATGAGAGTATCGACAGATTGGCTGTCTGATTATATTTCCCTTGAAGGTGTGACGCCACAGGAATTGGCGGAGAAAATCACCCGTGCGGGTGTCGAAATTGATGTAGTGGAGAACCGCAACAAGGGCGTGAATAAAGTTGTTGTAGGTTATGTGAAGAGCAAGGAGAAACATCCCGATGCAGACAAACTGAATGTATGTGTCATCGATGCCGGCCAAGAAGAAGATCTGCAGATCGTGTGTGGTGCGAAAAATGTGGATGCTGGCCAAAAAGTAGTCGTAGCCCTGGTTGGAGCGAAGCTCCCTGGTGGATTGGATATCAAAAAAGCCAAACTGCGCGGTGTTGTCTCCCTTGGCATGATCTGTTCCGCCAAAGAGCTGGGCATGAACGACAAATTGCTGCCGAAAGATCAGCAGGAAGGTATTCTCGTTCTGCCAGAACAAACGGAGGTTGGCACGCCAATCAGCCAGGTTCTTGGTCTCGACGATCATGTGCTTGAACTGGACCTGACACCAAACCGTTCCGACTGTCTCAGCATGCGTGGTGCAGCTTATGAAGTGGGTGCAATCCTGGGTCGTGAAGTGAAGCTGCCAAGTCCCAAAGACCAACTGGTTGAAGTTGGTAATGCAGCCGCAAATCATATCTCTGTAGAGATTAAGGCACAGGAGCAATGCAGTCACTATGCAGCTCGTTATGTAACTGGCATTAAGCTGGGTGCTTCCCCGCTGTGGATGCAAAACCGTCTCATGGCTGCAGGTGTTCGCCCAATCAATAACATCGTTGATATCACGAACTATGTCATGCTTGAATACGGTCAACCGCTACATGCATTTGATGCGGATAAGCTGGAAAAGGGCCATATTGAAGTGCGGATGGCCAACGAAGGCGAAACGATTGTTACACTGGATGGACAGGAGCGTAAGCTGGAGCCGCACATGTTGCTCATTACGGACGGCGTGAAACCTGTAGCCATCGCTGGGGTTATGGGTGGCGAGAATTCCGAGGTATCGGAAGGCACGGTGAATCTGCTCTTGGAGTCCGCCAAATTCGACGGCGGAACCGTTCGGAAAACGTCGCGCCAACTGGGGCTGCGTTCCGAAGCAAGCATGCGTTTTGAGAAGGAAGTAGACCCGGGTGCGGTGATTACGGCTTTGGATCGTGCGGCTGAACTGATTCAGCGTTATGCTGAAGGTGAAGTGCACCAAGGAATCGTGGAAGCTGGAGCTGAAGCTGCGGAGAAACGTGTAATTCAATTGTCGCTGGATAGACTGAATCGTTATCTGGGAACCGATCTGTCTTTGCTTGAGGTAAAAACCATCTTCGCTCGTTTGCACTTTGCATGTGGTGATGCTGATCAAGGATTGCTGGATGTGGAAGTACCAACACGCAGAGGGGATATTACGCTCGACGTAGACTTGTTTGAAGAGATTGCACGCCTGTACGGATACGACAACATTCCAACCACATGGATTGAAGGACCGACGACTCCAGGGGCATATACACGCTCTCAAGCGATGCGTCGCACCATTCGTGGATTGCTCTCCGGCAGTGGCTGGCAGGAAATGATCAGTTACTCCTTTGTACACCCGGATAAAGCGACATTGTTCCCGGCGTTGACACAAGGAAGTAAAGCCGTGAAACTCGCGATGCCTATGAGTGAGGACCGCAGTGTGCTTCGTACGAGTATTTTGCCGCAAATGCTGGATGCAGCGGTGTATAACATGAACCGTAAACAGGATTCACTGGCTGTATTTGAAGTGGGCAATGTGTTCTTCACCGAAGAAGATCAGCTGACCAAGCAACCGCATGAGATTCCGGTACTGGGCTTGCTGCTCACCGGGAATCGTGCAAGCCAGCAGTGGAATGTTGGAGCAGAGAAAGTAGACTTCTTCGATCTGAAAGGTGCACTTGAGCATCTGTTCGCCTATGTGGGGCTTGAACAACGCATTCGCTTGGTAGCAAACAGCCCTGAAGGATTCCATCCGGGACGTTCCGCATCGGTTTATCTGGAAGGTAAGGATGGCGGGGAAGGCACATTGATCGGTACATTGGGTCAATTGCATCCGGAACTGCAACAGCAGTATGATCTAAATGATGTGTACATCGCAGAGATTGCACTTGAATCAATCTACAACGAAGCAGACGCTGACATTCGTTATCGTGAACTTCCGCGTTTCCCAGCCATGGAACGTGATATCGCGGTTGTTGTGAATGAGGATATTGAAGCTGGAGATATGCTGCGCGCCATTCGTGAATCGGCGGGTGAATTGTTACAAAACGTACAGGTATTCGATGTGTTTACTGGCAGTAAACTGGGTGAAAACAAGAAAAGCGTGGCGATGGCACTGGTATACCGGAATCGTGAACGTACACTGACCGATGAGGAAGTTACTGAAGTTCATGCCCGTGTAGTGGCTCGTCTGGAAGAGCAATTCGGAGCGGAATTGCGCAAATAGGACAAAAGAAGATTTTTTGAACAAAGATTAGCAGGAATTGTTTGAAGTCACATCGAATCCTTAGCATTAGAGGATCGATGTGACTTTTTTGTGATTACAGCTTAGAATCAACATACAGACTTGAAGGAGGGCACAACTGTGACTACACCTGATCGTACACGCGTCACCGTAGAGATCTACGGGACTTCCTATAAACTGGTTGGCAGCAGTGCCGACTATATGAAACAAGTAGCTAACCTGGTAGATGAGCGTATGGGCGCAATCTCCAAGCAAAATTCCCGTCTGGATACTCCGCGTATTGCGGTACTGGCGGCTGTACATATGGCTGAACAGTCTCTTCAGACTCAGGAAATCCGTAATGAACTGAAGATGCTTACTGGAGAACGTACAGAACTGAGAAACGAATTGAATCGGTTAAACGCCATACAAAATGAACATCAACAAGAATTGGAACGGCGTGACCAGGCTCTTGCTGATTTGCAAAAGCTGAAGATTGAAGCAGAGCAGGCGTTGCAAAAGTCCGAATCGGACAAAAATTCAGAGATAGCCAAGTTGAATACGCTGCTGGAGCAAGAACGCGCTCAAGCAACGGAGCGAGTGCAGAAATTGCAGGCCCAAGCGACGGCACAACTGAAGGAAGCAGAAGCCAAGGGAACGAAACAGCTGAAGGAAATGGAAGAGAAAGCGGCTAACCAGCTTAAAAATGCACAGGCACAGGCTGCTTCCCAGCTCAAAGAAGCTCAGAACCGTTCTGCAGCCGAATTGCAGCAGGCGCAGGCCAAAGCTGCGGCGCAATATAAAGAGCTGCAGGACAAGACTGCAGCTCAATTAAAAGAAGCCGAAAGCCGTGCCGTTGCAGAACGTCAACAGATTGAAGCCAAAGCTGCGCAGCAGGTTCAGACAGCCAAGGAAGAAGCCGAGTCGGCCATTTTGTCCGAGTTGGAGCAGGCAGAGAGCAATCTGAAGAAAGCTCAGGAAGAAGCAGCGCTACAGTATAACGAACTTCAGCAACAGATGGAACTTCGTCTTCAACAGGCTGAAGAAAAAGCGCTGCAACAGACACAAGAGCTCACGGATCAGGCGAATCAGGAACGGGCTGACTTGCAGGCACAAGCGGAGCAGAAGCGCCTGACTGAGATAAATCAGTTGAATGCGGAGTTTAAGGCGTTATCCGAGCAGTTGGAACTCGAATGGATGGAGAAAGAAGCAGCCCTCGAGGAACAATTACAGCAAGTCAAGGAAGCAGCAGCGTCCCAGGCGAAAGAAGCCGAAGCGGCGGCAGAGGCCTTATTGCAAGAAGAACAGGGCAAGCTCAAGCAGCAACTTGAGGAACAACGTAAACAGGCAGAGACTCGACTATTAGATGTCGAAGAGCAATTAGAAGAAGTGATGACCCAGCTCATCAGTGCACAGGACATGGTTGCTGAACAAGAACAGCAACTTCAGCACGAACGTGGTCAATTGGAATCGTTACGTCATGAGCATGGGGTCCGTAAACAGGAGCAGGAAGTTCAGACTCGCCGAATCACGGAACTGGAGCAACAACTGGAGCAGTTGAAAGAGGACCGTTCCCAGTTGCAGGAGCTTCTGCGTGAAACGGAACAGGCTGCCCAGCAATCCCGTGATTCACAGGAACAATGGAAGCAGAAGTATAATGAAACTGTGGATAGAGAAACCTCTCTCACAGCACAGCTACGCAAACTTCAGGAGCAACATGCACAGCTTGAACAGGAAGTTCAAAAGCTTCGTGAGGCTGAAGTGAAGTCGGAAGAGGAACAGCGTAGGTTGCATAAGGTGCTTGAACAGGCTCATGCCGCGGTGCGTACATTGCAGAATGAGATCGGCACGCTTACGGAACGTGAGCAGTCCTGGAAGGACCTTGCTGAGCAGCGATTGGCTGAGATCGGGGACCTGGAGAATCAGATTCTTGAAGTTGCTGAACAAAATGAAACGTTGGAGTCTGGTGTGCAATCCCTTCATGATGAATTGTCCGTGGTGAAGGAAGAATCTCGTTTCAACCATGAAGAGGCTGTGCAATACCAGAAGGATGCAGAGCTTTTGGAAGAGAAACGCAATCAGCTTGAAGTTGAGCTAAATGTTGTTCGGGAAGAGCTGAACCGACTTCAGGATAACTATAAACAAATCCGTAATGATTACAGTGATGCATTACAACGGGAAGAGAATTATAGTTCCAAGCTGGATGAATTGAGCAAGGAGAAACAAGAGATTGTGAGCGCACTTGAAGAAGCGAGACAGTCTTCAGCTAAACTTTCCGAGCGCTACTCGGAGCAAGAGAGCCGGCTAGCCCAGACTGAGGAAGAAGCGTTGGAGTGGCAGATCAAATACGAAGAACTGTCAGCCAAACAGACCGAGTTGGCATCCCGTCTGGAGCAGTTGACAAGACGTGAAGAAGAACTTCGCTCAAGCGTTGAACAAGCAGAGCAGAACGACCAGGTATGGCAACGCCGTGCAGATGAATGGGCGGCTCAGGAACAATCCTGGCAGGAACGCTGGGCTGCACTTGAGAATGAACTAACGGTTTGGAAGAGAGAAAGTGCGGCAAGTAGTGAGTTGCTGGAGGGACTGGAGCAAGAACGACAGCAGCTGGACAAGTTACGTGCAGAAGCGACCCAAGAGAAAGAGATCATGGAAACTGAACTGCTTGAGATGGGGGAGCGTTACGAACTAGCGGCCAATCAATTACGTTTGTTACAGGTTGAACGTGAAATGGAGCAGGAGAAGGCAGAGCAGCTGAACACGGAATATCGTCAGTTGCATGATGAATATACGAAATTGCAGACGGAATATAACGAATGGATTGAATTGATTGAACAGGACCAGACCTAGCGTAATGAATGTAGCAGAACTGGCTCGTGGGCAACGCACTCTGGTACAATTTGTTATACTAAAGAAGGAGCTCCCGTCGCTGCGGGGGCTCCTTGTCTTGAATACTATTCTTCAACGATAATTTTGGAGATCATGCTGCTGTGTCCTGAACCACAGAAGACGGAACAGGACATTTCAAACTCACCAACTTTGTCCGGGGTTATGACTTTGGAGCTATTTCTGGTATCCAGTTGAAGATTCAGCTCAGGCACAAGGATACCGTGATTTCCGTTTTCATTTTCATAAACAATGTTGACCGGAACGCCTTTTTTAAGATGGTACTCAGGTTGATCGAATTCATAGTTACTCGCCTTGATGACCAATTCTTCACTGGCTGTAACTCCAGCATCAGCATCGGATCCATTGCTGCCAGATTCTTCGGACTGTTTCGCTCCTCCACATGCAGTGAGGACCAGAATTAACATACAGGCAGCAAGCCATGTTATGCCTTTCTTCATCATGTGCCTCCTTAAAGCGTGATTTGGATAAAATTTGAATGATTGCTCCAGTCATCATACCGCAATATGTGGATGCCTGTACACGCTGCGTATGTCGTTTTTTTGAAAATTGAATGTGTACGGCAGAGCGTGCGTACTGCCCGAATGAAATAAACCCCTTCCGGCACAGGGCCTTCAGAGGTTTAGGAGAATTCATGGGGACGTTAAGGTGAAACGGAGATTAACTTTTGGAGCTTCGTCCGGCATCAAAAGGGGTGGATACCGGGATGAAGAGATCGATAATCCCGATAACCAGCGCAGCGAGAATGGCACCGAGCAGGCTGACTTCAACATGATCTACAACATATTGACCAAGCCAAATCACCAGCGCGCTAACGATAAATCCGACAATACCGCGACCAAACGGGTTGACTCTTTTGCCGAAGATACCTTCAACGATCCAGCCGAGCAGGGCAATGACGAGAGCAAGCAACAGGGCGCTCCAGAAGCCACCAACGGCGAATCCGGGAACGATCCAGCTAACCACCATTAATACAATTGCAGCGATGATAAATCGCACGACATGTCCCAGAAAATTCATGGTGTTTACCTCCTTTTATTCGGATTGAACTGAGCAGGGCAACTCCAAGGGGATGGAGAGGTTGCACAATCCTGACACCTGTAGTTTGTGGTGCTATGGTTGAAGTTATGTGTGGAAGGATTCGTTAAATAGCGTAAGAAAGTTTCTTTCGTTATAATACAGATATAGTTTGGAAGGAGTTGTACACTTGGACACGAAAATTTTACACACACTGGAATATCGCAAAATTTTAAATACATTGCTTAGCTTTGCTCAGACAACCATGGGAAAAAGAAAGCGGAGCAACTTGAACCAAGCAGTGAACTTGAAGAAGTGAAACGGTTGCTGCAGCAAACCGATGAAGCCTTCACATTTGATCGTCTAAAAGGCTCACCGTCGTTTGGAGGAATTGTAGATATTACGGCTTCCATCAAACGTGCTGAAATTGGAGGCACACTTAACCCTCACGAACTGTTGGGAATATCCAATACAACCTTTGCGGCGCGGCGATTGAAACGTCAGATTGGTACTTTGCATGAAGATGAGCCCATCGAATCATTGTTCTATATCAGTGATCAACTGTCAGAGCAAAAAACGCTTGAGGATGCCATCAAAATCTGTATTGACGATAATGCAGAGGTTGCCGACAGTGCAAGCGTAGCGTTGGCGCAGATTCGTCGTGAACTGCGAGGCGGAGAAGCGCGGATTCGCGAAAAACTGGATTCCATGATTCGATCCTCTACCGTATCCAAGATGCTTCAGGATCAGCTCATCACCATCAGAGGAGACCGTTTTGTTATCCCGGTGAAAGCTGAATATCGTTCGTACTTTGGCGGGATTGTGCACGATCAATCCGGTTCGGGTGCGACATTGTTCATTGAGCCGGAATCGATTGTTGCAATGAACAACAAATTACGCGAAACCCGGATTCGGGAAGAGCGCGAAATAGAAATTATTTTGCAGAAATTGACGGCACTTGTCAGTGAGCAGGGAGAGTGGCTCTTGTATGATGTCGACTTGCTGGGATCACTTGATTTTATCTTTGCCAAAGCACGTCTGGCTCGTGAACTGAAAGCAACATTGCCTGGCATGAATGACCGCGGGTTCATCAAACTTAAAAAAGGTCGGCATCCGCTGATTGCGATCGAAAACGTGGTTCCAATCGACATAGAGCTGGGCAATGATTACACATCCATTATCGTGACAGGTCCGAATACGGGTGGTAAGACGGTAACGCTCAAAACGATTGGATTGCTGAGCCTGATGGCAATGTCCGGTTTATTTGTTCCAGCTGAGGATGGCAGTCAGTTATGTGTATTTGATGCGATCTATGCAGACATTGGGGACGAGCAGAGTATCGAGCAGAATCTGAGTACTTTCTCCAGTCATATGACCAACATCATTCGCATTCTGAAAAACATGACGCCGAAAAGTTTGGTATTGCTCGATGAACTTGGAGCAGGGACAGACCCAGCTGAAGGTTCCGCACTGGCGATCTCCATGTTGGAGCATATGCACCGGACGGGATGTCGCATGGTTGCAACCACTCACTACAGTGAACTGAAAGCATACGCATATGAGCGTAAAGGTGTCATTAATGCCAGCATGGAATTTGACATCAACACACTGAGCCCGACCTATCGCCTTCTGGTGGGTGTGCCTGGACGAAGTAATGCATTTGCCATTGCAGAGCGACTGGGACTGCCGGGTTACATTCTCGACTACGCCCGTGGCGAAGTGAAGGAAGAGGATCAACGGATTGAGCACATGATTGCTTCTCTTGAAGAGAACCGTCTTACGGCTGAACAAGAGCGTGAGAAGGCAGAGAGTTTGCGCCAGGATATGGAGAAATTACGCAGTCGTCATCAGACCGAACTGGAGAAGCTGGAACAGCAGCGTGATCGCCGGATTGAAAAAGCAGAAGAAGATGCACGCAGCATTGTGGAAAAGGCTCGCGCGGAAGCGGAGAAGATTATAGCAGATCTTCGCCTGTTGGCTATGGAAGAAGGTGCTTCCGTGAAGGAGCACAAACTCATTGCTGCCCGCAAACAGCTGGACGAGGCAGAACCTGAGAAACGTAGGAAAACGGTCAAGAAGACGGCAACCACGCCGAAGACTCGTGCCATCGGTCCTGGTGATGAAGTGCTTGTCTACAGTTTGAATCAAAAAGGCCATGTTGTAGAGATGGCGGGCAGCAAAGACGCTATGGTACAACTGGGGATTATGAAAATGAAAGTATCCCTGGATGACCTGGAACTGCAGCAGTCGGCTCCCGCAGCCAAACCGAAACAAAAACCGGTAACAGGTATGAAACGTACACGTGATGACAATGTGAAAAGTGAATTGGATCTGCGTGGTACCAACCTGGAAGAAGCCCTGATGGAGACAGACCGGTTCATTGATGAAGCTTTCCTTGCCAACCTGGGCCAAGTTTATATTATTCACGGTAAAGGTACAGGAATTTTACGTTCCGGTATTCAGGATTACCTGCGTAAGCATAAACATATTAAAAGCTACCGGCTGGGCAATTACGGAGAAGGCGGGAACGGTGTGACCGTCGCAGAATTGGAATAGCCGGTCCATGAATCAATGATATTCTGCGACCTTATTCATGAAGGTCGCAGATGGGGAGAGGGAACGGTGCGTGATAGAAAGCATTGACCAATTGCTATCTCATCCCTTGGGGATGGTACTCGGTTTTTTCTCGGTAGCGATTATGGAGCTGCTTGTATTTCTGGCTTGCTTCGAACTGGTGACTAAGTATAAATGCTGGACTGAGATCAAGAAGGGCAATGTGGCCGTTGCGATGGCTACAGGAGGTAAGATCTTCGGGATCTGCAACGTATTGCGGTTCTGCATACAAGCAAAATCTTCGGTATATGAAGCCATGACGTGGTCGTTTGTAGGGTTTATCCTTCTGCTCATTGCCTATTTTTTGTTCGAATTCCTGACACCCGTGTTCTCCATTGATAAGGAGATCGAATCGGATAACCGAGCTGTCGGATTGATATCCATGATTATTTCAGTCTCGCTGTCGTTTGTTATTGGCGCGAGCATTATCTAGGGGGACCGGTCATGAAGATATTGATACGGATTCTGTTTGCGGCATCGATCGTGTTTTTTGCCATCGGTGTGATCTATGTAATGAATACATGATGATTTAAAGAGAGAGGTTGATTCAATATGGAAACAACAATATGCCCTTGGTGTCACACGGAAATTGTATGGGATGAGGAACTCGGTCCTGAAGAAGAGTGTCCATACTGCCACAATGAATTAAAGGGATATCGAACGCTCAACATTAACATCGGTGATGAAGAGAACGATGAAGCTGAGGACGACATCTATGATGTGGATGATGTAAAGGATGAGGAGCAGACTACGGATCTTTCAGATCTGTGGGGGATGAAGTTGAACTCAAATTGCCGGAATTGCGAACGTTGACCAAATATGCGGATGAAGGTAATGACCTCATTCAGTATGAACAAGGTGTCCAGAAGCAACTTGATCATCAGGAAGAAGTGCCTGAGTGCCCGAATTGCCGGGAATTCATGATTCTCGCAGGTACGCAAGCTACAACGCAGGATAACTTCATGCCAGTTGCTAACGCAGCTTCAGGCGAAGGATCACTATTGTCACCACCGTTTAAAGTATTGACCTATGTATGTTCGGGATGTTTCCAAGTTCAATACAGTCTGTCTGAGGAAGATCGTCTGCGTCTGATCAAGAACCTGAGTACGCAGGAATAAACATTTCGGAAGATTCTAACCAATTTCATAGCAATCCTGAAGATTCATCATGTTTTCCTCTTGCTTGGGGCACGTTAACCCTAAGACCTACCTGTACACAATTCACTTCAGGTGGATGAAGGAGGAGCAGATGAAGATTACTTTAGGCCGACAATCCATTCTGCTTTTGGGCGTGAATGGATTGTTTGCGTTAGCCGGAGCGTTGTCGGGAACCTTTTTGAATGTGTTTCTGTGGAAAAGCCGTCCGGATTATGCCATGTTGGGGTGGTTCACTCTCAGCCAGCAACTGGCCATTGGACTGACATTCTGGCTTGCTGGCAAATGGGTCAAGGAACACAATAAAATGAGTGCACTACGATTAGGTACTGCGCTGTCCGGCATATTTTATATGATAGTCCTCTGGGCTGGTTCCAAAGCTGTAGACTGGATATGGCCTCTGGGTATACTACTGGGTTGTTCCCTGGGGCTATTCTGGATCGCATTTAATGTTGTGTATTTTGAAATAACGGATCGGGAAAACAGGGATCTATTCAATGGCTGGGTTGGGTTACTTGGTTCGATGACCGGAATTATAGGTCCATGGTTCTCTGGTCTGATTATTACTCGCATGACAGACAACACAGGATATCGGCTCATCTTCACGGTATCACTCGTTATTTATGTCATAGCGGTAGTTTTCAGTTTTTCTAAAAAAAGAAAGGTGAGCGGTACATACCGCTGGTCAGAACCTTGGATACAGCTATCCAAGCGGGATAGTCCCTGGAGGACCTTAGGCTTGGGGTTATTCGCTCAGGGTGCCCGTGAAGGTGTCTTTGCCTTCCTGATTGCACTGCTTGTATATTTGGCTACCGCACAGGAGTACAAATTGGGGCAGTTCTCACTCATCACTTCAGCTGTGGCACTAGTAAGTTATTGGGCAGCTGGGAAATGGTTCAAACCACAGTATAGATCAAAAGGCATGTTCATCGGAGCCCTCATTCTGCTCGTTGTGCTTCTTCCTCTTCTCTGGAAAGTGACCTATGGAACGCTGTTAATCATGGGGATTGGGAGTGCTGTTGCGATGCCGTTATATGTACTACCGATGATATCAGCGGGATTCGACATGATGGGCACAAGTGGCGAAAATGTGGAGAAAAGGGTTGAACTTGTCGTTTTGAGAGAGTTATGCCTGATGCTTGGCAGACTATGTGGGTTGGTCATATTTATTGTGACAGTCTTAAATGCTCCGTCTCTACGCATGTTAACCTGGCTTATTATTGTCCTCGGTGCTTCTCCGCTAATTGGATGGATCTTTATGCGCAAGTTATTGAACCAAACGGAAGGGCAAGAGCCCTCGGCTTAGCAGGCTTCCCAATATATAGACAGGGTACAGCGGCGGGAAAAGAGAACTTTCCGTGTGCTGTACCCTGTTTGTAGTTGTATTGGTTCAGTTGTTGGTTATACAGGAGATGGTTTACTTGTACGTGTGAGAGAGAACAGATCCATATCAGGGTTTTGTTTGCCCGTAATGGCATCCACAATTAAGGAAGCAGCAATCATACTGTATACGGTCCCGTTACCTCCATACCCTTCTACAAAGTACGAATTCGGATAGTCTGGGTGTGGACCGATTAACGGAAGACCATCATGGGTGCTTCCAAAGACAGCCTCCCAAGCGTAATCGACTTCGAGATCAGGTAATGGGAAATACTCGGCAATCTTTTGTAACAAAATCTCACCTTTATGAACCGCCTTGATCGCCCGTTGTTCTTCTCGAGGACGATTCTCATCAAGTCCACCTGCAATAATTCTTCCGTCTGGAGTTGTGCGCATATATAGATAAGGTCGTTCGGTCTCCCATATCATGCATTGCTTGTACCAGCTGCTGAGATCCTGTAGTGGCTTGGTAGCGATAGCATAGGTGCTTTGAAGGTATGCGCCTCTGTCCTTTTTAATTTCTTGTGTTTCATAGCCTGTTGAGAAAATAACATGTTTGGCACGTACAGTGCCATGAGGTGTGTAACATAGGACACCATTTTCATCATAATCACAATGGGTGAATTCACTATGAGCATAGACTCTTGCTCCTTGACGTGAGGCTGAGTGGAATAGTGAGTGAACCAAACGATACGGATTAACCTCAGCATCCCCGCTTGTGTATAATGCAGCACGTTTGCTGAACGGGAATAGTGCACTAATTTTTTCCTGATCCCACAGCTCCACATCAAATCCATAATGTTTCAGGTTACGATATTCTTCCTCTAGCAACGATACATCTTCCTCGTGACTGGCACAATAGAGACTTGTGCGAGGCACAAACCAAGGATCTATCTCAAGCTTCGATGAAATTTTTCGAGATGGTGCATGGCATCCCGGCATAATTCGTAGAATCGAACACCACGTTCTTCTCCAAATGTCTGGATACAAGAGGTGAGCGTTTTGTCATTCGTATATTGGAGCAGGCCCGTATTTGCCATACTACTGCCATAACCGATATCTCTTTTGTCAATAACAACGGTGTCAATCCCCTGATCCGTCAAAAGCTTAGCAGACAACGCGCCTCCCATTCCACCACCGATGATTAGACAATCACAGGACAGGTTTTCTTGCAAAACAGGATAATGGGGATGGGAAGCAAAGGTAGTTGGCCAAAATGTTTTTCCGTTAATAAGTTCCATAATTGATCACCTCTGTTGAATATAGTTGAAGTATACTTTTTCAGGTTAGGGTAACAATAAATTCGCAATAACTTTAGATTAAGGAGGTCAAATATACATGCAAAACTCACAAATGCAAGCACTGAGCCCCAAGGAACTGAACTATATTGCGGATTCAATTTCCAATGAGGAAATGTTAATCAAACAATGTGCAGCTACAGCCTCCATCACACATAATCCGCAAATTCAACAGGCGCTGAATCATTATGTTCGCTCACATGAGCAGCATCTGAATACTCTTGTCAATACGTTACAGCAACATCAATCTCTTGCACCAGCGCAATCACAGTAAAGTTCAAAACATGACAAGTTATTTCAATGTATAGGAGGAAAATACGTGTACACTCAATCTTTGTCATCTGGTGGAAATTTTATGCAGGAGCAGGATCTGCTGAAGTCGATTCTTGCAGATTTAAGACGAACCTCGCGCGAATACACAACTGCGACAACTGAAGCTTCTTGCCCCATGACACGTCGAATGTTCACAGACTTAACGAACGATACCCTAAGATTACAAGGGGAACTGTTCAATCTGATGCAGCAAAACAACATGTATTCGGTGTCGTCCAAAGCACTTCGTCAGGATGTGGACAAGCAAATCCAGTCTGCACACCAGACCCAACAGAAGTGTCAGCAATTCATCCAGGAAAAGAATTCGCAGAACAGTTCATATAGCCAAGCTCCTAATGTGCCTCAGCATCAACCGAATAACGGTAACCCTTATTACATGTAACCTTTGTAAAAGAGGTTTGAAGCACCTAACGTTAAAGGACCATACCACCGCTTGCCTGAATTCAGGGCAGGCGGTCTTTTGTCTATGCATCAACGTCAAATTCATGTAATATAAGTATTAATTCATTTTCAGGAACCTGGATGATGCTGGAGGGAAAACCATGAAAGATTTGAACGATCTGCAATTAAAAGTTCTGGATCTGCTGAAGGAAGACGCGAGAAGGACTCCCGCACTGCTGTCGACGCTGCTGGGGAGTCGGAAGACAAGATCAAGAACGCCGTGGCACAGCTAGAACAAGACCACGTCATCGTAAAATACGCAACCGTCGTGAACTGGAGCAAAATAGATGATGAGAAAGTAACGGCCCTGATTGAGGTGCAGATCACGCCGGAGCGTGGTCGTGGCTTTGAAGGGATTGCCGAACGCATTTATCTCTATCCGCAAGTGAAGTCCGTATATCTCATGTCTGGTGCATACGATCTGCTCGTTGAAGTGGAAGGTGGCAACCTGCGTGAAGTCGCTAATTTTGTGTCAGAGAAACTGTCTCCGATAGACTCTGTACTTTCAACCAAAACGAATTTTATTCTTAAAAAATATAAGCAGGACGGGATTATTTTTGAAGACCATCAGGAAGACAACCGTCTCATGATCTCGCCGTAAAGGAAGATGTGTCATGATAGTGAATGAACAGACAACCGGGAACAACAAGAAAATGACATCTTATCTGGCACCCTCGTGCAGCAGATACCTCCATCCGGAATTCGTAAATTTTTTGATCTGGTTGGAGACAACAAGGATATTATCACATTGGGTGTGGGTGAACCTGATTTTGTTACACCTTGGCATATGCGTGAAGCTTGTGTATACTCGCTGGAAAGAGGTATGACCAGTTACACATCCAACGCAGGTATGCCGAAGTTGAGAGAAGCCATCAGTGAATATCTGGATACTCAGTTTGATACCAAATACGATCCCAAGGATGAGATTATTGTTACCGTGGGTGGCAGTGAAGCGATTGACTTGGCTTTGCGAGCATTAATCGTACCTGGCGACGAGATTCTCATTCCTGAACCTTCGTACGTGGCTTATTCACCCATCGCTTCAATCGGTGGCGGTATACCGATTGGTGTTGAAACCTACGCGAAAGATCAGTTCAAGTTAACGGCCGAAGCACTTGAAGCTGGCATCACGCCGAAGTCGAAAGTGGTTATCCTGTGTTATCCGAGTAATCCCACTGGAGCCATCATGACGTATGAAGAGTGGCTGCCTATTGCTGAAGTGATTAAAAAGCATGATCTGATTGTGATCGCGGATGAAATTTACGCTGAATTGACGTATACGCAAAAACATGTTAGCTTTGCAGCTATCCCTGACATGAAGGAGCGGACCATTCTCGTAAGCGGATTTTCGAAGGCTTTTGCAATGACAGGTTGGCGGATCGGTTACATGTGTGGTCATCCTGAGCTTATTGCAGCCATGCTCAAAATCCATCAGTATACGGTAATGTGTGCGCCGGCCATGGGTCAGGTTGCTGCACTTGAGGCGTTGACAAATGGTTTGGGTGAGAAAGATCGGATGGTAGAATCGTATAATCAGCGTAGACGTTTAATTGTGCAGGGCTTCAGGGATATTGGACTTGATTGTCATGAACCTCAGGAGCATTCTATGCATTCCCAAGCATTCAAAAGACGGGTATGAGTTCCGACCTGTTTGCTGAACGATTGTTAACGGAGAATAAAGTGGCTGCTGTTCCGGGCAATGTTTTTGGTCCTCAGGGTGAAGGCTTCTTGCGTTGTTCTTATGCTACTTCCGTAACCCAATTAAATGAAGCTTTGGAACGAATCGGAAACTTTGTTTACAAACTGCAAAAAGAGGGTTAATACTAAAGTAGAATCTATTTACAAATGTGACATTGTTATCTTTGGAAAAAAATAACTTTCTTTTACAAAATAATGTGATATAATTTCAATTTGAAATAAGTTTTCATAAATTTGGAAACCATTTTTCCAAGGAGGGGTTAGCTTTGTTTTGTGTTGAATATGATTTACCGACGAATCGTGGGCACTATCTGGCAGAAGGCGATCATGGCGACCGATGGTCGGTGAAACCCGATAACGCATCTTTGCATGACATTTCCTTGGAAGATGAAATTCATATGCTTCGTCGCAAGATGGAACAGATCTTCCTCGAAGAGAAATCATTCACATCCGATATTGTAATTGAAATCAGCAGTTTGCTTGATTTAAAGATTAACGAATATATGAAGGCTAACCCGATTAAAGGAAAATAACGTTTATGCTGGAGCGAAACGTTTCATTAATCGAATTAGAAAGGAGACCTGAGAGGGTCTTCTTTTTGTATGTAAAGGCAGGGTGATCCCCGATAAGCCAGGTTATTTTTTTGCGTGGAACAATTGTGATATATTGGACATAGGAGACTAAAGGGGGAACTGGAATGAAGAGATTTTGGGGGCTTACTGCAATCATTTCTATCGTTTTTCTGCTTGCTGGTTGTGGAGGTAAAGATGGTTTTTCCATATTCATCATTGATAACCAAGGAAATCCATCTGTAATCTCAGAGCAGTTACAGGCCAATCTGCAACAGAAACTGGGCGAGGAACCCAAGGTGGAAGTGATTACCAGTGCAATGTATGATGTTCAGAAAATTATGGTAGAATATGCGGCTGGAGGACATGATATCTTCATTTTGCCTGAGTCCGACATGAAACAATACGGAAGTAATGGCTCCAATGTTCCGCTGGATGATACTTTTGATCCCAAGAAGTTTGAACGGGGTGTATTTGAGGGAGGAGTATTGGTAGAGAAGGGTGAAGGAGATGGAGGTTCAGATCTCAAGCAAGAATCACATCTTTATGGCATTCCACTCGAAGATATGAAAATGTTTAAAGATGTAGAATATGCTGCGAGCAATTTGTTCGCCACCATTCCAGTGTCATCTTCCAATGTCGAAGAATCCAAAAAGTGCTGAAGGCGCTGACAGAGTAAAGAAAATTCAGAATGGCTATGGAAGGAGGGAAGCGGATTGCTGATTACGGTCACAGGCGGCATAGGTAGTGGTAAAACCCGGTTTGCCCTCAAGTACGCAGCCGGGATTAGCCGGGAGGGTGTATATTTATCCACTGGTGATCATGATCCCGTTATTCCCGAATTGCCATCCGCTCATTATCGTGCCATTCATGCCGGGAACGGTCAGCATCTGACAGAGGTGATCACCCAGATTAATCGGGAATCCAATCTGTTTTTGGCGGATCAGCGAATTGTAATTGTAGACAGTCTGACCTCCTGGATGGCTGCCGGTTTCAGGGCAACAGAGGATCTGGATCATCAGCGTTCAGAGACACAGCTTTTGCTTGATGCTTTATTGTCTTATCAGGGAAGTTGCTTGTGATTACCAATGAAATGCATGGCACATTGCATCCTACCGAGGAAGAACGAATATTTACAGCGAGAATGGCTTCGGTTAATCGGATGCTGCAGATACATGCTGAAAAGATGTACTTGCTGGTATCTGGTCTGGCTATCGATCTTAAGAGTCAGGGCATGCGAAATGAAGATGAACGATAGCGAGATGACATAAACGGGTGACATAAAGAAGCCTCCTTAACCACGAATTGGTGGCGAGGAGGCTTTATTTATTAAGTTATCCTTTTTATTTCTGCTTTTTGCTACGTCTGATCCACCAGATGATACATCCGATGACAATGATGGCCAGAATGACGTACACTACAATGGAATAGACGTCCATGAAGTGCAAAATACTCTCCCATGATGCGCCAAGAGCAGCACCAACGCAGACCAGAATGACATTCCAGATCAATGTACCAATGGTTGTAAAGAGAAGGAATAAACCAAATTTCATATTGGACATGCCTGCGGGAATGGAGATTAGACTACGGACGAGGGGAACCATTCGGCAGAACAATACGGTCCACATGCCATATTTGTCAAACCATGCATCGACACGGTGAATATCCTCTTTTTTGATGCGCAGAACATGTCCCCAGCGTTCCACAATTTTCTCAAGGCGTTCGACGTCAATGAGTAGACCAATACCATACAGGAGAACAGCACCAAGGACAGAACCAATGGTTGCGGCGATAATAACTCCTGGAAGAGTGAGACTGGTATAGGTGGTCATGAATCCGCCAAACGGCAGAATGATTTCGGATGGAATCGGGGGAAATACGTTCTCAAGAGCAATAATGAGTGCAATGCCTATGTAGCCGTATTGTTCCATGAAATCGGTTATCCAGTTTTGCATAATCGTCTCCTTTACTTTTGGTTTCCTTCGATTTGTCGTATACTCGGCAGAGCACACCAATTCTTATATACGTGTAAAGCGATAGACGGGTTTCTGAAAAAATGGCATTCCCGTATTCATTATTATATTACCAATTGGAGGGATAACGATGGGCATATATACACGAACAGGTGACGAAGGGCAGACTTCGGTCATTGGTGGACGCGTCATCAAGGATGATGATCGGGTTGAGGCTTATGGCACGATTGATGAATTGAACTGTTTTGTAGGCCAGGCGATCAGCCTTATTGACTCTGCTCAAGGGAAATTTGAAGATCTGCGTGAGCATCTTCTGGAAGTTCAGCAGGAACTGTTTGATTGTGGGTCGGATCTGGCCTTTGTGAAGATTAGTGAGACCAAATATAAGGTGAGAGATGAAATGGTCACACGTCTGGAACAATGGATCGACCAGTATGATGCAGAGAATCCAAAAGTGGAACGATTCATTATTCCTGGTGGCAGTCAGCTGTCTTCTGCTCTTCATGTGTGCCGTACTGTATGTCGTCGCGCAGAGCGTCGCACGGTAACACTTGGACAACATACAGATATTAATCCGTCTGTACGACGGTATCTAAATCGACTGTCTGATTACTTCTTCGTGGTTGCACGGACGGCCAACGCGAGACAACAGGTGGCGGATATTGAATATGTGCGGAGCAAAAAGTCTTCCGCCGCAAAGAATGAGCCAATATTATTCGCCGATTGTCTACACGGTGACCGAACAAGAAGATGGCTGGCTGCTGAAGACCGTGCTTCAGCGCCGGTTGCTGGTGTCGCGTAAGCTTTTGTCTAAAATTAAGCTGACTGAACAAGGTGTCATGCTAAATGGAGAGCGCGTTTATATTAGCGTCAAGGTGGCTGCGGGTGATGTCGTTGAAGTTCGGATGGAGCAAGAGGAATCGGATGATATTTTGCCTGAACCTATTCCATTTACCGTTCTGTATGAAGATGAGCACTTGCTTATTGTTAACAAGGACGCGGGCATCATCGTTCATCCGACACATGGACATTACACGGGTACTTTGGCAAATGGCGTTGTTCATTATTGGAAATCCAAGGGCGAGCGCTTCCGGTTCAGACCGATTCATCGACTTGATCAGGAAACTTCAGGTGTGCTCGCAATAGCCAAGAACCCTTATGTGCATCAGCATGTGTCTGAACAGATGATTGCGGGAACGGTGGATAAGAAATATATTGCGCTTGTACACGGAAGCCCTGTTCCGGAACAGGGCGCAGTGGATGGCCCGATTGATCGTGATCCTGAAGAGCCGCACCGCCGAATCGTAACACCTGATGGTTACGCTGCAAGAACGTTGTACACGACCTTAACACGTTGGGCAGAAGGCAGCGCCAGTGCAGTAAGTCTTAAGCTGGAAAGTGGCAGAACCCATCAGATCAGGGTACATATGACTTCTATCGGATGCCCGTTGATAGGTGACCGGATGTACAAGACACTACCTATGCATGAGATCGATGAGCAAACCATGGCTGTTCGTGAGGAACGGGATACCTGGATCGAACGCCAGGCATTACATGCCTGTGAGCTGACGTTCGAACACCCAATTCTACAGGAACGCATAACGTTCCAAGCTCCTTTTCCAGCAGATATGGCCGCGTTGGAGCAGCGTTTGAATGATGAGGCAGCTCCCAGAGAAGAACTGTAGGAAGCTGCGACGGGACTCTTAGATTTCCTTAGATACGCCCTCTGTGTAGTAGGTGTCGTAGCTTTCTGTACGGCAAGCCTTGGTTGAGGTCAACGCTGGTGGGCTATTCCATGTGAGGGGGCTTAATGCACCTGAACAACATGCCGTAGGCTAATCATTATGGTTGTAGACTCTTTAGTCCTTAAAGTTTTAAGGTCTTGATCCCAAAAAAATGTAGCGAATGTGTGTTTTTGATCTCAT
Source organism: Paenibacillus sp. OVF10 (assembly GCA_022836915.1). Classification (GTDB taxonomy): domain Bacteria; phylum Bacillota; class Bacilli; order Paenibacillales; family Paenibacillaceae; genus Paenibacillus. Next base: position 2,633,059 of record CP094668.1, read on the forward strand.
TCGCAAAAGTCAGTAAAGTTGCATGGCGATGGTATCGATTTGGAGCGACTTTTGGATTTGCGAAGCAAACCAAGGGAAGCGAGAAGTCGAAACCGGAGCCACACCGGAGCCACACACTAGGAGGTAAATCAATGAGTAACTTAAAAGTATATCAATATGCCAAATGCGGCACATGCCGCAAAGCTGTGAAATGGCTTGAAGCTCAAGGACATGAGCTGGAGTTAATCCCTATTTTTGACACACCGCCATCAGAAGCTGAACTAACAGAACTCATCCAAAAGAGCGGACTGGAAGTGAAGAAGTTCTTTAATACGAGCGGGGAAGTGTACAAAGAACAACAACTGAAGGACAAGCTGCCAGGCATGTCCGCTGATGAACAGATTCGTTTGTTGGCTTCCAATGGTCGTCTGATCAAACGTCCAATCGTTACGGATGGAGAAAAGGTGACGGTTGGATTCAAGGAAGAAACGTACGAGCAGGAATGGAATAACGCGTAAAATAGATTTTTGGTGGGATCGGTCATTCGATGATTGTTATGATTGTCGAATGAACTAACACTTAATGGGCTCTGAATGTTCAAAAATTCAGGGCTTTTTTGGCTGAACGATGGTTGGCGGAACTATGCTATAATGATAGAATTAGTTTCGATATTTTATATGCTAGATTTAGATAGGAGAGAACAAATTCAAGTGAATCAACGTAATGAACCTACTTTGTTGCTGGTAGACGGTATGGCGGTGTTGTTCCGTGCTTTTTATGCGACATCTGCAAGCGGATATATCAGACGTACAAAGGGAGGAGTGCCTACCAACGCAGTCTACGGATTTATCCGTTATTTCTGGGATGCGGTTCAGACTTTTGGGCCAAGTCATGTCGTATGTTGTTGGGATATGGGCGGTAAGACGTTCCGCGGTGAAGAATATGCAGCCTACAAAGGCAACCGGGCCGAAGCTCCGGATGACCTGATTCCCCAGTTTGCCCTGATTCGTGAAGTCATGGATAGCCTGGGTATTCCGAACATAGGTGCACAAGGTTTCGAAGCCGACGATTGCATCGGGACGCTTGCGAAGTATTATACCGAAGAGACCGATATGAATGTTATGGTACTGACGGGTGACCACGACATGTTGCAACTGATCAATGACCGCACAAGTATCATTATTATGAAAAAAGGCCATGGCAACTACATGGTGTACAACCCTGAAACGCTCATGGCAGAGAAACAACTGACACCACGTCAAGTGATTGACATGAAGGGTCTGATGGGAGATGCCAGCGACAATTATCCGGGAGTACGGGGAATTGGTGAGAAAACAGCGTTGAAGCTTGTACAGGAATACGGCTCCATTGAAGGGATTTTGAGCAACATGGATAAACTGACCCCTTCGGTGCGTAACAAGATTGAGAATGATCTGGACATGCTTCATCTGTCCCGCAAACTGGCAGAGATTCATTGTGCTGTTCCGGTTGCCTGTTCGCTGGATATCTGTGAATTGCGTCTTGATCCGGATATGGTGATGGACAAGTTTGAACAACTTGAGATGAAGAGCCTTGGCTCTTGGATGGGAGTGGCAATAGGGTGAGCAACAAGCAGAACGTACGAACAGGCAAAAAGTGGTGGACAGGGGCTATGGCCCTCGTCCTGGCCTTGCCCGTAATTCTTTCGGGAGCAGTAAGTGCGCCACAGACAGTGGATGCCAAAGCAGCAATTAGCACCAAAGTACAGAAAGTAAAAGCAGCAGGACGTAATTTTACCGTACAGACCGTTTCGATTCCGAAGGGGACACCGGTTACTGTGGGACTCGCGAAGAAGCAAGTTGGCCAGACAGCAACATTACCATCAATTGTGAAAGCCTATGGTGCACAAGCAGCCATTAACGGAGCATTTTTTGAAGCATACAACGGAGCACCAGATCCATACGGCATGTTAATAGCAAATGGTAAGGTCATACATATTGGAAGATACGGAACATCCATTGGATTTAAGGAAGACGGCTCGGCGATCATGGATTCACTTCAGGTGAGTTTGACAGGTAAAGTAACGGATACAAAAGGTAAATCACGGAGTTGGTATGCAACCTTTATTAATCGAACACCTTCAGCGAACGCGAGCATAACAATGCTGTATACGCCTGAACGAGGTGCCACAGTCGGGTTCAAAGGTGGCACTGCGGTTGTCATGGAGAAAGGTATCGTGACCAAAAAAGTGCCCAATACAAATGTAGCGATTCCTAAGAATGGCTCGGTATTGGTCTTCACAGGCAACCAGAAGTCTTCTTCGGATCGTTTCACCGTTGGTTCGACCGTAGAAATGAATTATAAGTATACGAACGCAGCAGGCAAAGAGATCCCTTGGCAAGATGTAGTGACTGCTGTTGGGGCAGGACCCCGTCTGGTGAAAGACGGCAAGGTAGCTGTAAATCCGACGAGCGAAGGTTTCAAGGATGCCAAGATTCTTAATGCTTCCGGAGCCAGAAGTGGTATTGCGATCATGGCAGACGGTTCTGTTATGCTGGCTACCGTTTCCGGAGCAACAATCAAGGAGTGGGCAGCGGTGATGCAGAAGCTTGGTGCCAAACAGGCCATGAATCTGGATGGTGGTGCATCCTCAGGCATGTATGCCGGGGGCAAAATGCTGACTTCTCCAGGTCGGCTTTTGAGTAATACACTCGTTTTTGGCGGCTCTGTGCGTTAAAAGAAAGTGATTATGGGAGGTATGACGCAAATGACACTCACATCTGATCGAAAGCCAGGGGAGAGCAATACAGCTGTTCTGGCCATTAATGTAGGCATGCCGCAGCCGCTCCCTGGGCATAAGCGTGAAGTGCTGAGCGGCATTGTGAAACATCCTGTATCCGGCGCGGTTTTCCTGTCATTCACTGGAATGACAGGGGACGGCCAGGCGGATCTGGTGCATCATGGCGGCCCTGACAAAGCCGTTTGTGTATACGATTACAGTCGTTATCCGGCGCTGGAACAACTGATGGATCGCAAGCTGGATTGGGGAGCTTGTGGAGAAAATCTGACGGTTGAAGGCTGTGCCGAAGAAGACGTACGGATTGGTGATGTGTACGAGTTGGGCGAAGCCACAGTGCAGGTCAGTCAGCCCAGACAACCTTGCTTCAAGCTGGGTGCGAGGTATGACTATAAGGAGCTGCCTGTTTATTTTCAGGAGAGTGGATTTACCGGATTTTACTTTCGTGTACTGCAAGAAGGTGAGGTAAGGCCTTCATCGATATTTCGACGGATCAGCACCGATCCAACATCAATGACGGTTCTTGAAGCCAATCGAATTATGCATCAGGGGAAAGAAAATGTCGATGGTATCCAGGCGTTGCTGGCCATTCCTGCGCTGTCAGACAGCTGGAGGCAAACGTTAATGAAACGATTGTCCAAGCTGGAGAACAAGTAGCAGGGTAATTATAGTGTCATCAAGTAAAGCAATCCGAATTCCTTTTTTAAACTAACTTGGGAGTGTGACTAACATGACGATCTTAGGCGCAATTGAAGCAGGCGGAACCAAATTTGTATGTGGTATTGGCACAGAAAACGGAGAAGTTTTGGAACGTGTAAGTTTTCCAACAACAACACCGGAAGAGACCATGGCTCAAGTGATTTCATTTTTGAAGGCAAAGGCATTGAAGCTTTGGGTGTAGGTTCATTTGGTCCGATTGATCCGATTGAAGGAAGCCCAACATATGGCTATATCACAACAACACCAAAACCACATTGGGGACAGTATAACGTGATTGGCAAGCTCAAGGAGCATTTTGATGTACCGATGACATTTGATACGGATGTGAATGGTGCGGCCCTTGGAGAAGCAACCTGGGGCGCTGCACAAGGTCTTGAGAGCTGTCTGTATATCACTGTGGGTACAGGTATTGGTGCAGGTGCTGTGGTTGGCGGTAAAATGGTCCATGGATTGTCACATCCAGAGATGGGACATATCATTGTACGCAGACATCCGGAAGATACATACGAAGGTTTCTGTCCGTATCATGGTGACTGCCTCGAAGGCCTTGCAGCAGGACCAGCCATTAACAAACGTTGGGAGCAACCGGCTTATGAACTGCCTGCAGATCATAAAGCTTGGGAGATCGAAGCACATTACTTGGCACACGCACTGATGAATTATGTTCTGATTCTCTCTCCGCAGAAAATTGTCATGGGTGGCGGAGTAATGAAGCAGGAGCATCTCTTCCCGATGGTGCGTAGCAAACTGCAGGAGTTGCTGGCTGGATACGTTCAGCATCCGGCACTTCAATCCGACATTGACCAGTATGTTGTTTCACCAGGACTTGGCGACAATGCAGGGCTGTGTGGTTCGCTGGCGCTTGCCAAATTGGCATTGAATAAGTAGGTCATTAAGGGATTGACGAATTTTACCATTGTGGTATGATATGGGCAACAGCATAGTACGGTTAATGAGGAAGCACCTCTCTTGCATGGATTTTGCAGGAGGGGTGTTTTTTTGTGCTGCCTGTAGGTAGTATCTCTAACTCGTATAAGCTGAATATTCAAAGGGAGGGAACGAAAATGGAAGTCATTTTCATGAACAGATTGTCCAGAATGTCAGATCAGAATGCAGAGTATGCACAGTTATGGATTGGGGAAGAGGAAGATAGTTGGCAGCTGGGATGGAGTCGCTACGAGGAAGGAGAGCGTGAGGACAGCATCTGGTATGAAGGGACTTCTTGGGAGGAGCTGCTTCATATTTACCGTCATCAGCTTGCCATACAGATGAGTGAGGGGTACCGACCGCAGTTGCAGGGGTTATTTCATGAGAATGATGATCTGAAGTCACGCAGTTATGGTGGACAGCGGCTCCATTGTTACAGTGAGTTATACAGCAATGAACAATTATATACGGATCTGTGCACATGGCGCAGGAAGAGAGCTGTGTCTGACCGGAAGGCACCGTATTTTATTGCAACGAATCGTCTGCTGCGTTTGATCAGTGCCTTTGTTCCGCAATCGCTGGATGAACTGATGCAACTGCCGGGCGTAGGAGAGAGCAAAGCGACTGAGTATGGTACGGAATGGATGGAGATTACAAACGGGTTGGAGCGTTCAACGACATTCCCGCTGGACTGGGTATACACGGCGCTGAAGGAAGAAGAGTATGAGAGTTGGTTATACAAGCAGAGAGAGCAGAAGTACAAGCAGGAACTTGATAAGTTCACCACGCGTAAGCAGGTGCTTGAAGGCATGAAGGAAGGGTATACGTTAGAGGAGATTGTTAATCGTTCTGGATTATCCCGACGCGAGTTGGTTGAGCTGTTAGAGGCACTGGATCACGAAGGTTATGACACCGATTGTCTTCTTGACGTGGAGCTGGCAGTGATGCCAGAGAACGAACAAGAGGCCGTATGGAGTGCGTATGAGGAGCTGGGAGATACGTTCCTGAAGCCAGTATTACATAAGGTGTATGGAGGAGAGAAACCCGATGGAGGAAGTCTGGAGCAGGTCTATGAAAGACTGCGCATGATTCGAATCCGTTTTCGTCGGCACGCAGAGACAGAGAAGAATGTTGGTTAATGATCAGAAATGAAAAAAGACGAGGCGTTTCTCCCGGAGGAGCGCTTCGTCTTTGTTATTTCATACGAGTTCATACCCAGTCTTTCTTGCGGAAAATGAAGAACATGCTCAGGCCCAGAGTAACCATCAGGCCAATCACAACAAAATAGCTGTATTTCCAGTTAAGCTCTGGCATATTCGTAAAGTTCATGCCGTATATACCGGTAATGACCGTCAGCGGCATGAAGACCGTGGTAATGGCGGTAAATACACGCATGATCTCATTCGCCCGGTTCGCAATACTGGATTGGTAGGCTTCTCGCAAGTTGCCCATCAGGTCGCGATAAGTCTCAAAGGTTTCAGATATTTTTACAGCATTCTCATAGATGTCACTGAAATACTTTTGCAGTTGATCATCGATGAGACGCAGATCTTTTTGTTCAGGGTGTTAATGACCTCTTTCTGAGGTCCAAGGACTTTTTCAGCCACAGAATCTCACTGCGTAGCCCGATAATTTCATTCAGATGTGACTTTTTGGTGTGCATCAGAATGTCTTCCTCAAGTTTCTCGATCCGTGCTTCAATTCGGTCACCTACGGTGAAATAATTATCAACGATCAAGTCAACCAGCAAATACAACAGACGATCCGGTGTACTGATTTCCTGTTCCCACAGGATTGGTTTCAGTGTGCGCAATTCGCTGACCTTTTGCTTCGTAACACTAATAATGAAATGTCTGCCGAGGAATAAGTTCACCGCACGTAGAAATATCTCTTCATCATCGAAACGGATGCTATTAATCACAATAAAATAATGGTTCTCATAAATTTCAATCTTCGGACGTTGTTCTTCGTCACTAAGACAGTCTTCCACAGCCAGATCATGCATCAAGAACAGCGGCTGAAGTACCGCCAAATCGTCTACGTCTGCATCAATCCAGTAAAACCCTTCCGCTGGTGGAGTCAGCGCCTGCTGAATGTCGTCCACCGGAATAAATACACCGTTGTTTACCAACCGGATTTTCATCGTTAATCTACTCCTTCTGCACCCGCCAACTTGGCGGATATTATCATTATGGGCGCAAAAAGAACAAATCAGCCGGTCGGCAGCGGAGCCTGGAGATCAGGGCTGCGTTCACTATATAATCAAACGGAAGTCACGTCCCGCTGCCGGCATGCTGATGTCAATTCTCTATGCAGTTTGTCGGAATTCGGCTGCCAGTCAGGCCTCGGGTCGCCATCCATTTAATATGTCACCTCTCACATAAGGGTTTATAACACCTTGTTTAGTATACCGCTGGTACAAGGTGCTTTCAAGCGCAAAAATGTGTCTATTTCGCGCCCTGAGGCAGTGTATGACAACGGATGATGAACGGTTCCGATCTGGGAAGCAGACATCGAACTGCATCTTGACGTGAGGGCATTAATGTAATAAAGTAGACGGTGAACCATATTTAATTACAATCTAATACAGCGAAATCTTATCAAGAGTAGGTGGAGGGACTGGCCCGATGAAACCCGGCAACCGGCGGTATACCGCACGGTGCTAATTCTTGCAGCGACTAAGTGTCAAGTGGCACTGTTGTAACTGAGAGATGAGAGAGGCGCATATCTTTTTTACATATGACCTTTCTCGAAATCCGAGGAAGGTCTTTGTTATATGCCCCGACTTCTCAGCAGTGATTTTCGCTAAGGAACTTGAGGTTGTTTGTAACGTTGGATGAAAGAGCAATTCAATGTTTTTACAAGCTCAAGGCAGTCTATACCTGTATTGATGTGAAGACATCAAGCCAGGGGTGGCTGCATCTATCTATGCAAAAGGAGGAGTTAGACTTACTATGCCAATCAAAATACCCGATACTCTACCAGCAAAAGAAGTACTTGAAGGAGAGAATATCTTCGTCATGGATGAAACTTCTGCATATCAGCAGGATATTCGTCCACTCCGTATCGCTATATTAAACCTGATGCCCACAAAGGAAACGACAGAAACACAATTGCTTCGTCTGGTGGGAAACACGCCTATTCAGGTGGATGTCGTTCTCGTACATCCCAAATCCCATACGTCGAAGAATACGTCTCAGGAGTATTTGGATCTGTTCTATAAAACCTTTGATGAGATTGAGCACCGCCGTTTCGATGGAATGATCATTACGGGTGCCCCGGTGGAACAGATGGATTTCGAAGACGTGAACTATTGGAATGAAATCCAAGAGATCTTTGAATGGACTAAAACCAATGTGACTTCAACCCTCCACATATGTTGGGCTTCCCAGGCAGGTTTATACCATCATTTTGACGTACCTAAGGTTGCACTGGATGAAAAGTGTTTTGGCGTTTTCCCGCATACCATCAATAAACCACATGTTCCGTTGTTGCGTGGATTCGATGAAGTATTCAACGTTCCACATTCCCGTCATACGGAAGTGAGACGCGAAGATATTGAAAAGAATGAGAATTTAGAGATTTTGGCTGAATCCGAGGAAGCGGGGATCTTCCTGGTTGCTACCAAAGACGGTAAACAGATTTTTGCCACAGGACATGCCGAGTATGACCCGTTCTCATTAAAGTGGGAGTATGACCGGGATGCAGCCAAAGGGTTGGATATCGCATTGCCTAGACATTATTATCCGAATGATGATCCTTCCCGTGTGCCACCGGCTACTTGGCGCGCTCATGCCAACTTATTATTCTCTAACTGGCTCAATTACTATGTGTATCAAGAAACACCTTACGATATTGGCCCGCAAATCTAATCGAGATTACAGGAGGATGCAGCAATGGAAGACAACAACAAGTTGAAAATCGAAAGCCGCTTAGCACAAATTGGGTCCATCAATGAACCGGTAACAGGCGCCATTAACTTTCCGATCTATCAATCCACTGCGTTTCGCCACCCGAAGCTTGGACAAAGCACGGGGTTTGATTATATTCGTACGACTAATCCAACCCGTAAAGTATTGGAAGAAGCGGCCGCAGCGCTGGAGTCTGGTGATGCAGGGTTTGCCTGTAGCTCGGGAATGGCCGCGCTGCAAACGATTTTTGCCATGTTTGGTCAAGGGGATCATCTGATTGTATCGCTGGATCTGTATGGTGGAACCTATCGTCTGCTGGAACGTATTCTGTCCCGTTTCGGCGTAACGGCAAGTTATGTGGACACGAATGACATTGCAGCACTGGAGAAGGTTCGTCAGCCGAATACAAAAGCTGTATTTATTGAGACACCAACCAATCCATTGATGATGATCACCGATGTGGAAGCCGTTGCTTCCTGGGCGAAAAGTTACAACCTGTTGACTATTGTTGACAACACGTTGCTGACTCCATTTTTCCAACGTCCGATTGAACTGGGTGCCGATATCATCATTCATAGCGCTACCAAATATCTGGGCGGACACAATGATGTGTTGGCCGGACTAATTATTACCAAAGGTGAGGCGTTATCTGCAGAGATGGCGTTCCTGCATAATTCCATTGGAGCGGTATTGTCTCCAAGTGACTCCTACCAGTTGATGAAAGGTATGAAAACGCTGGCTCTTCGCATGGAGCGTCATGAGCACAATGCACTTACTATTGCTAAATACTTGCTTGAGCACCCAGCGGTGGTTGAAGTATATCATCCAGGTCTATCCGATCATCCGGGGTATGAGATACAGAACAAACAATCCACGGGTAACACAGGTATCTTCTCTTTCAAAGTGAAGGATGCACGTTATGTTGAACCATTGCTGCGTCATATCAAACTCATTGCTTTTGCCGAAAGTCTCGGCGGAGTCGAATCACTCATGACCTACCCAGCGGTACAAACGCATGCGGATATTCCGCTTGAGATTCGTGACGCCGTGGGTGTGGATGACCGTTTGCTCCGGTTCTCCGTAGGCATTGAACATGCGGATGATCTGATTGCAGATCTCGACAATGCGCTGACAGCTGCACAACAGGAAGTGGAAGGAGGCGTGCACTCATGAGTGAGTCCAATAACAAGCCTAATTCCGAGTTGAAATTTGATACCAAATTGCTCCATTTTGGAGATGAAATTGACAAAACGACTGGAGCATCCAGTGTACCGATCTACCAAGCATCAACCTTCCATCATTTTGATATCTTCAATCCGCCTCAGCATGATTACAGTCGTTCGGGTAATCCGACACGTCAGGCTTTGGAAGATTACATCACATTGCTGGAGGGCGGTGCACGAGGCTTTGCCTATTCTTCGGGGATGGCTGCGATTTCAAGCGTGTTCATGATGTTCTCCGCAGGGGATCACATGATTGTAACGGAAGACGTATATGGAGGTACGTATCGTTTGCTTACTTCCATATTAAGCCGTATGCAGATCGAGACAACCTTTGTAGACATGACCAATATAGATGAAGTAAAAGCGGCACTCAAACCAAACACCAAGGCAGTTTATATGGAGACACCGTCCAACCCTACCCTGCGAATTACGGATATCGCTGCCGTAACTGACTGGTCGAAGGAGCATGACCTGATCACGATTCTGGATAACACCTTTATGACACCGTACTATCAGCGTCCAATTGAGCTTGGTGTGGACATCGTCGTACATAGTGCTACGAAGTTTCTCGGAGGTCACAGTGATGTACTGGCAGGGTTAGCCGTTGCTCGCACGGAATCACTTGGCGTACAACTGAAACAGTTGCAAAATGGACTCGGAACTGTACTCGGGGCACAAGAATCCTGGCTTCTGATGCGCGGGATGAAAACCTTGGGGGCTCGCATGGCTCATAGTGAACGGAGCACAGCTAAACTTGCGGCATGGCTTAATGAGCGTAGTGATATTACCGCTGTCTTTTATCCTGGACTGGAGGATCATCCGGGCCGTGAGGCACATGAGCGCCAGTCCACAGGATATGGAGCTGTCGTTTCATTTGACGTCGGTTCAGGCGATCGCGCAAAAGCAGTTCTTAACCGGGTGAAGCTACCCATTGTTGCTGTAAGCTTGGGAGCTGTGGAGAGTATTCTGTCCTACCCAGCCATGATGTCTCATGCGGCAATGCCAGCTGAGGTTCGCCGTGACCGTGGCATTACAGATGGTTTGCTGCGCTTCTCCGTAGGTCTGGAAGATATCGAAGATCTCATTGTAGATTTGGAGCAAGCACTTCAGGAATCCTAGTAAAAGTGGATGACCGAATACGCCGATGCGTATCACTTAATCTCGAATAAATTCCATTCCATATGTAAAAATTTTTACTTATTTTTAAAGCACCTGTACATAAGGTGCTTTTTTCACATGTAACCTGTGTTACGATATGTGGAGTACAGAAATACGATGTTGCCACCAGAACTTGCTTCTCTTGAACAAGTTGGGACGGATCGTTATATAATTTCTCTTCATGAGGGAGGCTTTTTTACGATGAGTACGGTAGACCGTATCTTAGATAAAGCCCTTCGGGGCGAACGTTTGGACTTGGAAGACACGATTGAGCTATTTGAATCGAATGAAGTGGACAAAATCGGGGCAGCTGCTAATGTTATTATGAAACGCATGCACCCTGAACCATACAGAACATTTGTAATTGGGCGTAACGTCAACTACACAAACGTGTGTGATGTGTACTGCCGTTTTTGTGCTTTCTACCGGAGACCTGGTTCGGATGAAGGTTATGTGCTTCCGGACGAAGTTATTTTCCAGAAGATTCAGGAAACGGAAGATGTGAATGGTACCGAGATTTTGATGCAAGGTGGAACGAATCCAAACTTGCCTTTCAGCTATTATACAGACCTGCTGAAAGCCATCAAAGAGCGTTTCCCAAATATCACGATGCACTCTTTCTCCCCAGCGGAGATTATGAAAATGGTTGAAGTATCCGATGGCCTTACATTGGAAGAGGTTGTACGTGCCATTCACGAAGCTGGTCTGGATTCCTTGCCTGGCGGCGGTGCTGAAATTCTGGATGACCGCACACGTCGGAAGATCAGCCGCTTGAAAGGCTCATGGCGGGATTGGATGGACGTTATGCAAACTGCACACCGCATCGGCATGAACACCACGGCAACGATGGTTATCGGCCTTGGTGAATCAATGGAAGAGCGTGCATTACACTTGCTGCGTGTACGTGAAGCTCAGGACGAATGTATTGCGAACAAGTATGATTCCGAAGGTTTCCTGGCGTTCATTCCTTGGACTTTCCAGCCAGACAATACCAACCTGAAGCTGGAGCGTCAGACTCCAGAAGAGTACTTGAAGACTGTAGCCATCAGCCGACTGGTGCTGGATAATATCAAGAACATTCAATCCTCTTGGGTAACCATGGGTCCGGAGATTGGTAAGAAGTCGCTTGAATTTGGCTGCAATGACTTCGGTAGTACCATGATTGAAGAGAACGTTGTATCTGCTGCTGGTGCAACATATAAAGTTAACATTGAATCCATTCTGCGTTTGATTCGGGAGTCCGGTTATATTCCGGCACAACGTAACACGCGATATGACATCGTGCGCATGTTCGACGAAGAGAATTCCGTGCATGAAGATTTCGTAATGCAGAACTAATCCTGATTATTTGAATACTACTCCCATAAATGCTGATCGTTAGATAAGTATTTATGAAACCAAGCCCGCTGACTACTCCGTTTGGAGAGACGGCGGGCTTTTTGATTTGTTTCTGCGGATTGAGGTCATCAAACAGTACATGTTACGCAATTGGCGATATTTTATATTGAAATTGAACTGTTACAATGAAAGGGAACTTGTGTAGTCAGACACGCTGGAAGGGGTAAACCGATGAAGAGAAGAATACTTGGCAAGACGGAACTGGACGTACCTGTATTGAGCTTTGGAGCATCCTCACTCGGTTCTGTATTTCGTGACATTGACCGGGACGAAGGGATTCGCACTGTACATGCGGCCGTAGATGCGGGGATGAATTACATAGACGTTTCACCTTACTACGGCCTGACAAAGGCGGAGACAGTGTTGGGTGAAGCGATCCGCAGCTTGCCGCGCAGTTCATATATGTTATCAACCAAAGCCGGACGGTACGGGGAAAATGAGTTTGATTTTTCACGTCAGCGGATTCTGGATAGCGTGCAAGAGAGCCTGGATCGACTGCATACAGAATATATCGACATTCTGTTCCTGCATGATATTGAATTTGTGCCAGCAGAGATCATCGTAGAAGAAGCCTTTCCAACGTTGCTGCGACTGAAAGAGCAGGGAGTTATACGACATGCGGGCATTTGTGGATTGCCCTTGCCTTTATTCGAGAAGGTTCTGCCACAGATCGATGCGGATGCGATCATCTCGTATTGTCATTATTCATTGAATGATACCTCATTATTATCGTTATTGCCCTTGTTGGAAAAAAAGAAATTGGCCTCGTCAATGCTTCGCCTCTTTCTATGGGCTTGTTGAGTACCCGAGGTGCTCCTGCCTGGCATCCGGCAGATGATCGGGTGAAAGAGCTCTGCCTGAAGGCAGCCCGCTTCTGTGCAGAACAAGGTAGTGACATTGCCAAGCTGGCCGTGCAATTCTCCACGTCGAATGAACGAATTCCGACAACACTGGTGAGCAGTGCCAGCCAGCGCAATATCCTCAATAATGCAGCCTGGATAGAGGAACCGTTGGATCAGAGCCTGCTGGATGAAGTGCTGCGCATTTTGGCTCCATTGCATAACGAGACGTGGTCAAGCGGACGACCCGAATATAATATTAAGCCAAGCAACACGACAGCGAAAGCATCCAAGGGGGAACAACGATGAGAGCCATTGTATGTGAAGAAATAGATCAATTGAAGCTCCAGGACCTGCCTCAACCGGAACGAGCAGAAGGAGAGGCGTTGGTTGCCATTCGGCGGATTGGGATCTGTGGAACGGATCTGCATGCATACAAAGGCAACCAACCATTCTTTACCTATCCTCGTGTTCTGGGTCATGAACTGGCGGCTGTTATTGAAGAGATCGGTCCGAACGATGCAGGGCTACAGCCAGGGGATCAGGTAAGTATTATTCCGTATCTTCATTGTGGTCACTGTATTGCATGTCGCAGTGGAAAAACCAATTGTTGTGCGTCCATGCAAGTCATGGGTGTGCACGTAGACGGAGGCATGAGAGAAAAAATCAGCGTGCCTGTCTCACATTTACTCTCAGCAGAAGGTTTGACGCTGGATGAGACGGCAATGGTAGAACCATTAAGCATTGGAGCCCATGCCGTCAGAAGAGCAGGAATTAAACCTGGTGAGCATGTGGTTGTGATTGGAGCTGGCCCTATTGGATTGGGCGTGATGGCATTTGCCAAACAGGCGGGGGCGCGTGTTATCGCTGTTGATCGTAATCTGGACAGACTTGAGCTTAGCCGGACTTGGGCTGGAGCCGATGACCTGGTCCAGGCTAATGAACATACTGTACAACAAGTGGCTGAAATCACGGGGGCGACTATGCTACGGCTGTCTTCGATGCAACAGGTAACGTGAATTCCATGAATGAGGCCATTCAATATGTTGCGCATAGTGGTCAACTCATTTTTGTAGGACTGGTGAAAGCGGATATTACCTTTCATGATCCTGAGTTTCACAAGCGGGAGATGAGCATCCTGGGCAGTCGAAACGCAACCCGTGAAGATTTTGAACAGGTCCTGTCCACCTTGCGTCAAAAGAAATTAAGTATGGATGGGTATATCACACACCGAGTGGAATTTGATGAGTTACCTACTGCAATAGACCAATGGCTATTGCCAGATTCACATGTAGTCAAAGCCATCGTTGAGCTATAATAACAAGTAAGTCTGATAACAGAAAAAAACGCTCTCTGACCTTGTTGAACAAAACTGTTCATCCATAGGGTAAGAGAGCGTTTTTTGTTTTGTGTTTTGCACAGATCCATTTTTATTTTTCCGGATTTGTCACAATACCCGCATGTGGATCAATGTGACGCACAATGGACTTCAACCAGATCATCTCCAGAACATGTACCTCATAATAAAGTGCACCCGGGATCTGCCTGATCCATCCTTCCGCCATCGCGAGTTGTGTTGAGTCAGAAGTGGCTTCCAGCGTTCCAGGTTCACGGCGCAGCCGTTTGCGTACAGCTTTTTCAACTTGAGAGCTTTGTGTGGTCAAAATGCATACTTTGCGTTTGGAGGAGAAACCCCTGAACGCAATGTACACCATTTCATAAGCAATAAGATAGGCGATTACGGAATACATCGCTTGGTCCCAGCCAAAGACAACACCAGCGGCTGTCAGTATCAACAAGTTAAGCAGCATGATTATTTTTTCGATAAGCATCCGTTTTCCGCTAAATACACGTTCAGGTGGGCGGGAAGACGGATCACCGATTTCCAGCGTATCCAGTGTCCCGCCATACCGCACGACGAGCCCAATTCCGAGTCCGAGGCATAATCCGCCAAACATGGCGGCAGCCAGCGGATGCTCTACAAGTGGCGGCATGGGATGAAGCACAATGGCACCGATCGAAAAGACAACCAGACCCAGAACAGTAACCAGTACAAATTTCTTCTGCACAATCTTGTAAGACAGAAATATAAACGGAACATTGAATAAAAATAGGAACAATCCAATCCTCATTTCGGTCCAGTGGGCGAAGAGTGAGGAAATGCCTGTAATGCCTCCAATAATAATCTTATTGGGGTGTAAGAACAATTCAAGTCCCACGGAGGCCAGAATTCCGCCCGCAATAACGAGAAACAGGTTTAACCAGCGGCGGGTTGACGATATTCTGGTCTTGGCGGTGTTTGGCACCGGATTAGCCGATATCAGAGGTGCTTTCATAGGTCATCCTCCTTAGTGCGGCTTTCGAGCCTTCCCCTGGGTTCATCACAGAAAGATCGGCGTAGAGCCGCGAAGTACGATAGTATGTCTGTTCTGTACAGACATAGGGATTATCCTTCTTTCTGCAGAACCTTCGGTTCTTCTTTCTTTCCGAGGATCTTTGAACTTGAATATTTTATCCAATAAACGGAATACATGTTTGGACTCTTTGGTTAATAAAGGACCCAGAATGGCCAGAATTAGGACATACAGTGCGGCAAACGGTTGAATCATTGGCAACAGTCCCCCGGCTTTCCCCATGTTGGCCAAGATGATTGAAAATTCACCCCGTGACACAATGGTTAATCCAATATTGGCCGATGCTTTGGGCGATAGTCCTGCACTGCGTCCGGCCATCATACCTGCCAGGAAGTTACCGAACAATGTAATAACAACTGCAATCAGAGCTAACCATACGGCTTCGCCACCCAAGGACAACGGATCAATGGACAATCCAAAGCTGAAGAAGAAGATTGCTCCGAAGAAGTCACGGAACGGTAGAATCAAGTGCTCAATCCGTTTTGCATGTTCTGTTTCAGCAAGCACCAGACCAACCAGTAATGCACCAATTGCTTCGGCAACATGAATGGTTTCAGAGAAACCGGCTACTAGGAACAAAGCTCCAAATACAACGAGAGAGAATAGCTCATTCGATCGAATTTTAAGCAATTTGTTTAGTAGCGGTGTTGCTTTGCGTCCAAGGATAATCACGATAAGCATGAATCCTAGGGCAATAAGTGCGGACATGATGACGCCTCCGATGGAGGATGAATCACTAAGCACAAGTCCGGACAAGATCGAGATATATACAGCGAGGAATACATCTTCGAACATAATAATACCCAATATCATCTCTGTTTCCGGGTTGGCCGTTCGTTTCAAATCGACGAGTACCTTGGCCACAATGGCACTGGAAGAGATGGTAGTTATACCTGCGATAATAAGTGCTTCTGCAACTGGGAAACCGGACATAAAACCAAATATTAATCCCAGCGTAAAGTTAATGCCGATGTAGATCGAGCCGCCAACTGCAATAGAGCGACCCGATTTAATTAAACGACCTACCGAGAATTCAAGTCCAAGGTAGAAGAGAAGGAACAGGATACCGATCCGACCCATAAATTCAATAAAAGGCTGACTCTCAATAAAACGGAAGTCCAGATGCCAGATTTTCATGGCATGTGGCCCAACGGCCATCCCGATCAGAATATAAAACGGAACGACCGAAAATCTTAGTTTTGCCGATAAAAGGCCGGCTGCCGCAATGAGCACAAGGGCCAGACCTACTTCGAATATCAAATGATCCATCTATTTACCCCCTTCCAGTCAGGAGGAGGGATTTAAACAGTTTCTGCTGATTGCGTTCGCCAACGGCTACCACCGTGGATTCTGCACTGATAACTACCTCCGGACCTGGGCTGATATGTTTTTTGTGATTTTTCTCTACAACGGCGATAACCGTTGCCCCAGAGTTTTGACGTACGTCCAATTCACCGATGGATTTGCCGATACATCCGAAGGATGGTTCGATTTTGTACCACTCGATAATCAGGTCGTCAAACGTTACTTCAATATTTTCAAGCTGCTTTGGTTTGTAAGTTAATCCGCCAACAATAGCAGCAATCTGTCGTGCTTCGTAATCGTCAAGTGTGATCATCGAGATGCTTTGATCGGGATCATCATACTCGAAGTGGTACATTTCCCGGCGACCGTCATCGTGAATAATAATGACAATTTTATCACCGCTGCTTGTTTCAATCTGAAATTTTTTGCCGATTCCCGGCAAGTCTGTTTCGCGTACATCCATGGATTGTTGCCTCCTTATAATTAGGGGCTGGCCACAGAAGACAGGCTTATTTCCCGAAAATGATTAATCTGCTGCTCAAAGGAACATCAAAAGATGCGGGTAAACAGAGCCAGAAATTCCTGACACAGCCATATGATTTGAATTTGTCGGTGTGGGTACAACAAAAATAGGTACTGTCATAAACATGGGTTTATCTAACGTGTGCTAAAAGGGTTATAAGTTATGCACAAGCACACCGTCTTTAAATACAGAGGTGTCTCCATGCAAAAGCAACCTGTAAATACGTCGTAACGGCTAGTTAAGAGCGTTCACGTATTTTGGTGCTATAGGGGTGAGGGATACATACATGCTGGTAAACTTAATAGGTAGCAGAAATAATCTGCGTTTAAACAGACAATACCACGGTTTAAAGGACAGACCCGTTGTAGGGATTCGCAGCATCAATAACAATGCGAGGACAAGAAAGACAGGCTTATTATGCGTAACCGCAATCAGCTTGGACATGACTTGTGGGTATTTGCGAATGACAGGTTTCTGCTGGGATTCGGGTATTTGCAACAGCACTTCTTTGTTGGAAGTTGCTTCTACAGACACCCCAACGGCAGATTCGGACTGCATCGGAATAGGGAAGCACAAGGCTTGGAAAACGCACAAAATGATAATGATAGTATAGTGGAGTATTCTAGGTTGTTGTCTCATTTTGGCTTCCTCCTTTTCCGTGAAACATACTGTTATTAAAATAATAACACATTTTTGTCTTAACTCCAAACCTCTTCATAATATACTGAGAAATCATGACACGCTTTCCATCAATCCGCTTCGTATATCCCTATCGGCCTTGCCATATACTTTGAACAGGAAGGAAAGGAGTGATTCTTGTGGAACTGTTTGCTGTATGGACCGATGTATCAGGGCAAGAGGAAGCGGATCAATTTTATCGTTGTGTCAAGGAGAAAACCAAAGGTTTACATATAAGTAAAAGAGGATTCCGGCTCACCTTCAAACATAATGATGGAAGAGCAACCTGGGTGTGCAGAGGGAATGAGAATCACGAAGACTTCCAGCAATGGCTTCCCGGATTAGTGATCTGCTCTCCCTTGGACTCGCCGACTTCATTATGGAGACACAAGAACGGAGCATGGTGGAGGATATGATCGCCAAGGCGTGTTCTGTTATGGATGAGCATGAGGTGGAAAAGGTCAATCGAATCTGCATGCCACTTCTATTAAATGGTGATCTGGATCAGCCCGGACTTCGAGAGCGCCGCCGTACTACGTTAGCCAGTGGACTACGGCAGGATCTGGAGGATGTTCACTTTTTTCACCTTGAAGGTATTATCAACTTCCGCATACGGCCATATAAGCAGGAGCTTCAGGAATTAGTGGAGTATGCGCTGGATGAGTTCTGGATGGATCGGCAGTATGAAGAGTTTATGGGGCTGTTAAAATATTTTGTGTTTTTTCAAGAAGCCAAAGTACCTCTGGTTCATCTTGTACACAAGGGAATGCATGAATTTCAGGTCCTGGATGCTGGACTTAATCTGTTACCCGTGCAAAAGGATGAACAGGTCGTTGTGGAAATGCCGGGTCTGGAACTGGAGATGGATATCGAAGATATGATTGTAAGTACACTCATCTCCATCTCTCCTGAGAAGGTCATGCTCCATACACGCACCCCGGATCTGCCAATCATCTCGACCATATGCCAGATCTTTGAAGACAAAGTGCAAATATGTCATCATTGCCCGGAATGCGAAGTGCTGCGCTCAGGATTGTTGACAGGTCTTGACGCAAGTGATCTCGGCAATTATAATAACTGTTGATCCATGAATTTTTCATGTGAACCATTGAACCAAAAGCGTTGACAAAGACAACAACCACACGCAAGATCGGTGCAGAGAGAGGAACCTAGGCTGAAATTTCCTCCGGATATCACGTATGGTTTACCCCTTTGTAGCTGCAATTTTGAAAGTGGAGTTAGCATATCGCCTTTATTGGGGATTATCCGCGAGTAAGGATCTGCCGGGTCATGCCCGTTATCGTCATGCCAATGAGGGCTGTATTTCCGAATATGGATGAATCAGCTGAATTAGGGTGGAACCACGAGTATATATCACTCGTCCCTTTGCCGGGACGGGTGTTTTTTGCGTTCCTTTGCAAAATGACTGGAATAGCAATAGATAATCAGTCCATAAATATCTGGACACGAAGGTTACATTAACAGGAGGAATGAGACAAATGGCAGTGAACATTAAACTACCGGATGGTTCGGTACGTGAGTACGCGGATGGCAGCACCATTGAGGACGTAGCCGCTTCGATTAGCAGCGGATTGCGCAAAAATGCCGTAGCCGGCAAGCTGGATGGTATCGTGGTGGACTTGTCCACAACACTTCATGAGGGAGCATTGGTGGAGATCGTAACTCTGGATTCACCAGAAGGACTTGAAGTGATGCGTCATAGTACAGCTCACTTGATGGCTCAAGCAGTGAAACGTTTATATGGTAACAAAGAGGTACGTCTCGGTATCGGCCCTGTCATCGAAGATGGTTTCTACTATGATATGGACCTCGAACATGCGCTCAATCCTGAAGATCTGCAAAAGATCGAGAAGGAAATGGAACGTATTGTGAACGAGAACTTGCCAATTGTACGTAAGGAAGTTAGCCGCGAGGACGCGATCAAAACGTTCGAAGAAGTAGGCGATCCTTACAAACTTGAGTTGATTCGTGACTTGCCGGAAGACAGTGTAATCACCATTTATGAGCAAGGTGAATTCTTCGACTTGTGTCGTGGTCCTCACGTACCATCGACTAGCAAAATCAAAGTGTTCAAATTGATGAATGTCGCTGGTGCTTACTGGCGTGGAGATAGCAAAAACAAAATGCTTCAACGTATATATGGTACGGCTTTTGTGAAAAAAGCACAGCTGGACGAGCATCTGCACTTCCTTGAAGAAGCTCGCAAACGCGATCACCGCAAGTTGGGTAAAGAGCTGGAAATGTTCACATTCTCCCAACTGGTCGGTCAAGGTCTGCCAATCTGGTTGCCTAACGGTGCGAAGCTGCGCCGCACTCTGGAGCGTTATATTGTGGATCTGGAAGAAAGCCTGGGATACCAACATGTATACACACCGGTTCTGGGTAACGTGGAATTGTACAAAACATCTGGACACTGGGAGCACTACCAGGAAGATATGTTCCCGAAAATGGTTATGGATAATGAGGAACTTGTTCTCCGTCCAATGAACTGTCCTCACCATATGATGGTGTACAAGTCCAGTATGCACAGCTACCGTGATCTGCCAATCCGGATTGCCGAGCTTGGAATGATGCACCGTTATGAAATGTCGGGGGCATTAACAGGTCTGCACCGTGTACGTGCAATGACACTGAATGACTCACACATTTTTGCACGCCCGGATCAGATCAAAGAAGAGTTTGCTCGTGTTATCGAGTTGATTCAAACCGTGTACAAGGATTTCGGTATTAACGAATACCGTTTCCGTCTGTCCTATCGTGATCCGAAGGATACCGAGAAATACTTCCAGAACGACGAGATGTGGGAAATGTCCCAACGCATGCTGCGTGAAGTTGTGGAAGAGCTTGACCTTCCATTCTATGAAGCAGAAGGTGAAGCGGCGTTCTACGGTCCGAAGCTGGATGTTCAGATCAAAACAGCCCTGGGCAAAGAAGAGACATTGTCTACGGTTCAACTGGACTTCCTGTTGCCTGAGCGCTTTGAACTTGAATATGTGGGAGATGACGGACAGAAACATCGTCCGGTTGTTATTCACCGCGGTGTAATTAGTACAATGGAACGTTTCACAGCATTCTTGCTGGAGAACTTTGCAGGAGCTTTCCCGCTGTGGTTGTCTCCGGTTCAGGCAAAAGTAATCCCGGTATCCGGAAACTTCGACGATTATGCGCGTGAAGTGGAAGCGAAGCTGAAACGTGCGGGAATCTCTGCTGAAGCCGATCTGCGGAATGAGAAGCTTGGATATAAAATCCGTGAGGCGCAGCTTGAGAAAATGCCTTATATGTTTGTTGTTGGTGAGAATGAGCGCAATGCAGAAGCAGTATCTGTGCGTAAGCGTGGAGAAGGCGATCTGGGCATGAAACCGGTCGATGAAATTATCGCTCAATTGAAAGAAGAAATTGCAACACGTTTGGTATAAATGAACAAATGATCTATCAGATAACCAGTGCATAAGTTGCGCTGATCACTTGCATAACGCCTGGATAACATGGGATTGACCTATGTTATTCAGGCGTTTTTTCGTAGTGTTTGCAGTAAAAGTATAGATTAATTGCTTTTTGGAAAACCTTTGCAGTGAGGGGGAGGTTATACAATGAAAAAGCAATTCTCAATTCAAAAGAAACATATACGGGGTTTATTGGTTGGCTGTGTGATATTCGCCGGGATGATGATTAACCTGAATCAGGCGGATGCCTATACATTTGAAGAGGAAAGTACAGTACTGCATGTCGAGAGTCAGAGCAGCAGCAGTGAAGGTCCGATTATTGAAACTTCGAGCCAGTCTGATCAAGAATTTCCAGAACAGGTCAGCCATCAATACAGCGATGAGGCCCAGCTGACCACCATGGTGTATATGGCTTTATTGTGGTCACCACAACCAATGGTCATTCCAAGACCTGAGCTTCCAGAAAAACAAGTGGCGGATCCGTCTATGCCGGTGCTTGCTCCGCGTTCAGAACAAATCCTGGGTACACAAAAGGTTACAGCAACGGGATATACGGCAGGAGTGGAGTCTACAGGAAAAGGGCCTAAACATCCTCAATACGGAATTACGTATTCCGGTGTCAAAGTACGTCGTGATAAAGAAACAGTTTCCACGATTGCAGCTGATCCAAAATTGTTCCCGATGGGTTCCATTCTGTATATTCCGGGTTATGGATACGGTATTGTTGCAGATACTGGTTCGGCGATCAAAGGTAATAAAATCGATCTGTATTTCCCGACAACCAAGCAAGTGTACAAAGAGTGGGGCAAAAAGGATGTGGAGGTACAGGTGATCAGGCAAGGCGCTGGAAAGTGTACAGAAAAGATGCTCAGCGAGTTGGCCGATGCGATCGATGTGTACAAATCTGTACCGGATTCCTGGCTGGACAAGGCCATTTAATTTCACATGTGAACATGAATAACAGAAGTGCTCTCTCCACATAATATTGACTGGGGACGAACCCCGCGGTGCAGCAATGCATCGTAAATATGAAGAGAGAGGTGATTCGTTGTGGCTAAGAAATCACAAGGGTACCAAACGCCAAACGAGAAGTACAATGCAGAGTTTGGAGAAGAGAATGCAGCAGCAAAAGTGAAGCAATCCGCTCAAAACAAAGTACAAGATAATTTCCAAACACCTGATGAAAAATACAATGCCGAGTTCGGTGTAGAAAACACAGGCCAAACTGGCCAAGGTCAAGGCAAAGCATCAAAATACAAAAAATAATTGAAGATTCATTAATCTAATGATGATTCAGCACCCTGGAGCAGCAGCTCCGGGGTGTTTTACATATGCGAAGTTTTTTACATTAATATCCTCCCATCTCAGTCTCGAGACCGAGATGAATTCCATCTGCCGCCGCTGTTCTCATTGTCTTGTCTGAGTTACACTGGATACATAATACAGACAAAGGAGACATGAGCGATGAAACGATCGACGCGTGACCGCTGGTGGGTTGGCATACCTCTTATTGCTATTGGTGCGATGATCTTGTTCAGACAATTGGGATATGACATTGATGTAGGATATATTTTCAGAACATATTGGCCGTTATTTCTAATCTGGTGGGGGTCAAAGGAATCTCCGAGATTCGTCGAAACGGGGGTTACGCCTTTATTGGACCGGTAATTGTACTGGCGATTGGTGGTTACTTTCTTGCCCGTAACCTGGGATGGATTGATTACTCCATGGGTGAGTTCATCCGTTATCTGATTCCGGTTATGCTGATTGGCGGAGGATTGTTTGTACTGATCGGGCCACGACGTCGTGATCGGAAACATCATGACAAGATGCAGCCACCTCCCGCACCTGAGCAACCCTATAAACCGTTGGCTCCGGAGGATCTGGAGATGCCGTCGTCGTTTGACGAACAATTCGAGAAAACATTTGGCAAACCAAAACAGGAACAGAAGAACGATCCACATGGCCCTCATTTCACAGGATCAACGGATTCATCATCACAAGGGCATCAATATAAGAAGAAACATCAATCGTATAACTCTAACGATACCGGATATGGAGAACATTATGGTGATGGCTACGGAAATGGTTATGGGGATTATGGCAGTGGCAATACCATTAACAAATCGGCGTTCATCGGTGATCTGTACATGGGGCAGGAAGTGTTCTCGTTGAAACCAATGAACATCTCGGCTTTTATCGGAGATACTGTAATTGATTTGACCAAGGCACAGATTCCTTATGGGGAGACGAAGATTGTCATTTCTTCATTTATTGGGGATGTGAAAGTATTTGTACCGGAAGATATGGATTTGGGTGTGACGGTGACGACAAATTCCTTCATTGGAGATATGTCACTGTTGAACCAGAAACGCGGCGGATTCCTGAGTAGTGCTCAAGCTGAAACTGCTCATTACCATGAAGCAAGCAAAAAGGTACGGATTATCGTAAGTGTGTTTATCGGAGACGTCAAAGTGAATAAGGTGGGTTAACGCATGATTCAAACAATTCTCAAGGCCAATAAATGGGAACTGATGATGTATTTTGCGCTAACCGGTCTGATTACGCTGGGCGGCTTCTATCTATTGTATGGAGAGGTGTTGATGGGGGCTGGTCGTCAGCGGGCATGGACCTATGTTGCCGTTGTTGTGCTGGCCACCGTTATCACCGGATATATCGCTGCATTACGGCTTCAGCGTAAGATCGACCTGCTAGATCTCAACATGTTGAAAGTTTCCAAGGGTAATCTGGCGGTGCGAATGCCTGAAGCGGATGACGCTTCGTTTGGTCGTGTCTATCAGGAGTTCAATGTCATGATGGATTCGATTGAGAAAAATGAGACTGCTTCAGCGCCTCGGTGAGCAGGAAGTCATTGAGAAGGAGCAAGCCTCGGAGCGGGCTGTGCTTGAAGAGCGCAAACGAATGGCAAGGGACCTCCATGACACGGTTAGCCAGCAGCTGTTTGCCATGCATATGTCGGCTTCGTCCTTACCTCGTCTGCTGGAGATGAATCCTGAACATGGCGGTAAAGTACTGGACCAGTTAATCCAGATGTCACATATTGCACAGCGTCAGATGCGAGGACTGATTGCCCAACTTCGACCGGTGGAGCTGGAAGGGCGTGATCTCACCGCAGCACTGGATAGTTGGTTTCCTGATTATTGCAGGCAGAATGGTCTTAAAGGTGTGAAAGAGCTGGAACTGGATGGCGGAATCTCGGATGCCATTGAGCACCAGCTGTTTCTTGTTATTCAGGAGGCGGTTGCCAATGTTGTGAAGCATGCAGAGGCGGGAGTGGTTAGTCTGTCCATACGGGAGAGTGAACATCAGATCAGCATGAGCATCAGCGATGATGGTCAGGGATTTTTGCAGCAAGCGGAGCGTCCGGGTTCATACGGGTTATCTACCATGCGTGAACGGGCGGAGAAGCTCGGGGGCAAGTTCAGATTATATCAAAGCCGGGAGCGGGAACAACGGTACGGGTATTGATCCCGAAATTTCCGAAAGTTTCTGAATGAACCAGAGGGGAGACGGAATGAGTGGGAAAGTAAACGTAATGATTGTGGATGACCATGATATGGTGCGCATGGGGTTGAAAACGTATCTGATGCTGGAACCTACTTTTCATGTGATGGGAGAAGCGGGCCACGGGCAGGATGCGCTTGATCAGTTGCGTAAGTTAAATGATAGCGAAATGCCGGACCTGATCTTGATGGACCTGATGATGCCGGTAATGAATGGCGCTGAAGCAACAAAAGCCATCATGACTGAATTTCCAGGGATGAAAATTGTGATGCTCACGAGTTTCCTGGAGGATGATCTGGTTGTGCAAGCAATTGAAGCGGGTGCGGTAAGTTATGTACTGAAGACAGTCTCTGCTGAAGAACTGATCTATGCTCTTCAAGGGGCCTATAGAGGCATGCCTGTTATGACAGGTGATGTGTCGCAGGCGTTAACCCGGGGAATCAGACAACGTACAGCTAGAGAGAGTGAATCGGGTCTGACTGAACGGGAGAAGGAAGTGCTGCTACTTATTGCAGAGGGAAAAACCAACAAAGATATCGGAGAAGAATTACATATCAGTATCAAAACCGTCAAAACACATGTGAGTAACCTGCTGATGAAATGTGAGATGGACGATCGTACACAATTGGCCATCTATGCGCATCGTCAGGGTTGGGTGAAAACGAAAGGGTAAAATGCTGTCATGACAGGGAAAAGAGTCTATTCTTACGTGCTTTTATCTCCTTTTTAATTGTTTTTAAGGTACGGTTAAGGTTTAAAGTACAAAATAAGGACAGTTAAAGAATATCTCTTGGGAATAAGAGATTGGGAGGTAGAGAGGCATGGACGAACGCAACTATAGATCGAACCGTCAAGACGAGGAAAACGAAACCAAACAAACGGAGAACCGCAATTCTTCCGGAACGGACGAATCCTCCTATTATTATTCTTATGGACCTTTTCAGTCCGTGAATCAGGAAGATACAGCAAATCACATGGGAAGCAATAATCAGCGTGAAGAAGGGAATGTAGAGATTACAAAACCTGATCCGGTGAGACCCGTACCTACTTACTATAATAGTGAATCATCTGAACAAGCGAAAAGATCATCAGGAGGCGGCGGAAACGGCTCAGGTAACGGTGGAGATCAAGGGAATGGCGGCAAAGGCAACTGGAACTATAATAACCGCAAGCCGCGTTCTTCCGTAAGATCACTTCTATTTTCCTTTATTGCCGGTATGCTGGTCATCACCGTTCTCATGTACACAGCTGACAGAACAAACATGTTCACACCGGAGACGGCACTTACGAACACTGACAATCAAAGTTCAGGACAGGAAGCGTCCACAAACACAGGCGGAGGCAACAATGTGACAGCGTCGTTACTGCCAACAGGCAAAGAAGATGTGTCTTCCGTAGTAACAAGTACAAGTCCGGCTGTCGTCAAAATCGAAACACTCGCGAAGCAGTCCTCACGTACAGGATTGGGTCAGGGTGGATCAAATACAAGTGATCCGTTGTACCAATATTTCTTTGGTAATGGCGGCGGAACGGAAGGCAATCAAGGCCAAAGCCAGCAACCACAAAGCAGTAATCAGCTTGTGCCTATGGGCATTGGTTCCGGGTTCATTTTTGACAAAGAAGGATATATCCTGACGAATCAACACGTTGTTCAGGGTGCAGACGTAATACAGGTAACCCTGGAGAACAACAGCAAACCATATGAAGCTAAACTGCTGGGAAGCAGCTTTGATCTGGATTTGGCTGTATTGAAAATTGAGAAAAACAGTGGTGACGATGCGTTCCCTGTAGCTCCACTGGGTGATTCCAATAGTACTCAAGTCGGTGAGTGGCTTGTAGCTATCGGTAACCCTGAAGGATTTGAACACACGGTTACAGCAGGTGTATTGAGTGCTAAAGAACGTACGATCAGCATTCCAGATGAAGAAACAGGAAAAACACGTGAGTACAGCCATTTGCTGCAAACAGATGCTTCGATTAATCCGGGTAACTCCGGTGGTCCGTTGCTTAACCTGAATGGGGAAGTCATCGGAATGAACGTTGCAGTAAGCGCAGATGCACAAGGGATTGGTTTTGCGATCCCGTCGAGCGTCATCTCTGAAGCTGTTAAATATCTTAAAGAGAACAAAGAAGTTCCCAAAGAGCCAGTACCGTTTATCGGTGCATCTCTGATGGCTCTCACGCCTGAAGTTGCTAAACAAATGGGAACAGATGTAACCGAAGGTTCTGTCGTAGCCAGCACGATCTTCCAATCACCGGCTTATCAAGCAGATCTTCGTGCATATGACATCATCACAGGTGCCAACGGAACGCCTTACGCGACAAGTCAAGATCTGATAGATTTTATCAAGAAACAGGAAATCGGCAGTGAAGTGACATTAAACGTGGTGCGTGACGGTAAGAAAATGGATCTGAAAATCAAAATCGGCAACAAAAATGATTTTGATACTTCACAAACAACAGGTACACAACAGCAACAACCATAAATATCGGGTACGGATTGACAGAACGGAAGGGTTTGAAGGCCCTTCCGTTTTTTTGCCCTGATGGGGCAAGGTTCAATGGACTAGTACGGATTGGAGTCCGCCTACTTGAAGATGCAGATTGTGCTTCTGCCTGTTACAATGGGATAAAACGTTAGGATAAAGGAGAAAGACCATGCGCTCAACTATTTTGATTGTGGATGATGACGAAAAAATTGTATCCATGCTCCGCCGGGGGCTGGCTTTTGAAGGATATGAGGTACAGACGGCTTCCAACGGAGCTGAAGGTCTCAGCAAACTGATGGACAAGGAGCCGGACATCGTTGTGCTGGATGTGATGATGCCGCAGATTGACGGATTTGAGGTATGTCGCAGATTGAGAGAAGCAGGCAGTAAAGTGCCTGTGCTGATGCTGACGGCCAAGGATGAAGTGCAGAGCCGCGTGACCGGACTGGACACGGGAGCCGATGACTACCTTGTAAAACCTTTTGCGCTGGAAGAATTATTGGCACGTGTCCGTGCATTGCTGCGCCGCAAGTCTGATAGTGGGGGTACGCCGGACAACCGCTTAATGTATGAAGATATCATTTTGGACAATGACTCACGTGAAGTATTGCGAGATGGGCAGCGTCTGGAGCTGACTGCCAAAGAATTCGAACTGTTGAATCTGTTCATGCAAAATCCAAGACGGGTACTTTCCCGTGATCTGATTATGGATAAAATCTGGGGTTATGATTACAGCGGTGAGTCTAATGTGCTTGAAGTGTACATTGCCATGCTCAGACAGAAGACCGAAGAATACGGTGGCAAGCGTCTAATCCAGACCATCCGGGGAGCCGGCTATATCCTGAGAGGTGACTCCTGATATGTCCATCCGGTTAAGACTAACCGCATGGTATTCTGGCATTTTGGCGGCTGTTCTTATCTTTTGGGGCGTTGTAATCTATGCCTTTGTTTATTTTAACTCCTATCAGGAAGTCGAACAGCAATTGAAGGTGAAGAGTACCCGGATTACGGAGCAGATCGGTGTTAATCCTCTTTCACAGTCGTTGGATCTGGACCCATTTACAGAGAGTCAGCTTCAGGAGGCACAAATCTATATTCAACTCTGGGATTACCAGAGCCGCTCGGGCATAATTTCCGGCAATATGAAGAAATTAGGGATTCAGTTTCCGGTATTAAAAACCAATGAAATTCTTGAAAAGCGTGGCATATCCAAGATCTATGTGGATGGGACACCGTTTCTGGTGAATCAGCTTCCCTTTCTCTTCAGGGTACCAATGAAGTACGTGGAATTCTTCAGGTTGGTGCGAATGTAAGTTCACAGGAGCGCCTGTTGGAAGCGTTGCTTAATATTTTGGTTTTTGGTTGGCTGGTAGCGATGGCCCTCGCTATTACCTCAGGTCTCGTCTTGGCTCGCAAGTCGATGCGTCCGCTCGTGACTGTCATTGATGCCGCCAATCAGATTCAATCGGGAGATGACTTAAGTGTACGTATTCAATATGCTGGGCCGAAGGATGAGATCGGGCGTCTGATTGAAACGGTGAATAATATGCTTGAACGTACAGAATTGTCATTCCGCGGTTTGGAGGAGACGAATGCTGCCCAGCGCCGCTTTGTATCCGATGCATCGCATGAACTGCGTACGCCGCTGACCACCATTCGCGGGAACGTGGACTTCCTGAAGAAGTTATGGGATCAGGAGGGAACCGACCGACCGAATCTGGATGAGGAGACCGTCAAACAAATGTCGCTGGAAGCCATTGAAGACATGGCGGACGAGGGAAAACGTATGAGCAGGCTGATCAGCGACATGTTATCGCTGGCGAGAGCGGATACGGGTCAGAAAATTGAACTGAATCCGATCCCGCTGCAGATTCTCGTACAGGAAGTAGCACGCAGAGCACAATTTCTGGATCGTCAGGCAGATTGGCTTCCGGGAGATTTTTCCATCCTTAACGGCATTTATGTGAACGGTAGCAAGGACTATCTGCAACAGATGTTATTTATCTTCATCGAAAATGCATTTAAATACACACCTGAAGGCTCTGTGACGCTGGATGCCGTATTATACAAAGGCCAAGTGGGACTACGCATCAGCGACACCGGTATTGGGATGGATCGGGACGAAGTGCCGTTCATCTTTGATCGCTTCTATCGGGCAGATGAATCCCGCGGGGCTACACCGGGCATAGGTCTGGGACTTTCGATTGCGAAGTGGATTATTGAGGAACACCATGGATCGGTTGAGGTTGTGACCAGACGTGGAGAAGGAACCACCTTTATTATCTGGTTGCCGGTTGTCTTTGCTCCGCCTATCGAATAAAGGTATAATAGACAGGACTGCAATTACATCGGCAACGTTGCCGAGAAAGAAAGCGGGTGGCAACCAAGTGGAAGTACTACGAATTTCGCCGCGGGGATATTGTTACGGCGTTGTGGATGCGATGGTGCTCGCGCGTCAAGCGGCACGCAATCTGGATTTACCACGACCTATTTATATATTGGGTATGATTGTGCATAACCAACATGTGACGGATTCCTTTGAAGATGAAGGTATTATTACATTGGATGGTCCGAACCGGATGGATATTTTGAGCCAAGTGGAGAGTGGCACGATTATTTTCACAGCTCACGGTGTATCTCCTGAAGTGCGAAAGTTGGCACGGGACAAAGGATTGACAACAGTGGATGCAACATGCCCTGATGTCACCAAGACCCATGATCTCATTCGGGAGAAGACGGCAGAGGGTTATCAGATCATCTATATCGGCAAAAAGAATCACCCTGAACCAGAAGGTGCCGTAGGTGTTGCACCAGATCTCGTTCATCTCATCGAGAAGGAAGAAGAGATCGAAGAACTGAACGTATCTCCAGGCAAAATCCTTATTACGAATCAGACAACGATGAGCCAGTGGGATATCAAACACATTATGAGCCGTCTGCTGGAGAAGTTTCCGGGCGCAGAGATTCATAATGAGATTTGCCTCGCAACTCAGGTTCGTCAGGAAGCTGTTGCTGAACAGGCAGGTCAAGCGGACCTGGTTATCGTGGTGGGTGATCCTCGCAGCAATAACTCTAATCGTCTGGCACAAGTGTCGGAGGAGATCGCCGGGGTTACGGCCTACCGTGTATCCGATGTCTCCGAGATTCAGCAAGAATGGCTGAAAGGTGTAAATAAGGTGGCTGTTACTTCGGGTGCATCAACACCAACACCGATTACGAAGGAAGTCATCCTTTATCTGGAGCAGTATGAACATGACAAGCCGGAGACGTGGGAGATCAAACGTACCGTGAACATGAGCAAACTGCTGCCTCCAGTTCGAGAAAAACACGTACACCATAGGGCGAAAGAAATGTAAAATGTAAGTCTACGTGTATGTGAATTGCAAACGAGTTGTGAATGAGAAGAACCCTGTTACGCAGATCCGAATGTCGGAGCCTGTGGAGCAGGGTTCTTTTTGATATAGGGATAAAGAATGTGTACCTTGACGCAATAGGAGAAATATGTTATATTCACTTTAACGGATAAAAGCTTAAAAGCGAACAAGCGTTTAAGCGCGACAGAGTTTTTATATTTAATCAGACGCACATTAAGAAATTATGGTGCTCTCATACAAGGAAGGATGGGAATTAATATGATCGTTATTGCAGGCAAGGCTACGCCGGAGGAACAGATTCAGGATATCGTTGCAGTTATTGAAAAAGAAGGGCTTCAGGTGCATATCTCTCGCGGAGAGGATCGTACTATCATTGGTTTGATTGGTAAAGTTGAACCTAAAATGCAAGAGCATCTTCGCCAAATGAAAGGTGTCGAGAATGTCGTTAAAATCTCGAAGTCCTACAAATTGGCAAGTCGTGACTTCCATCCGGAAGATACGGTGATCTCCATCAAGGGTGTAGATATCGGCGGAAAAGAACTTGTTGTCATGGGTGGACCATGTGCGGTTGAATCCGCTGCACAGATTGATGAGATTGCCGGGCTTGTGAAAGCTGCTGGTGGGCAAGTGTTACGTGGGGAGCATTTAAGCCTCGTACGGGTCCTTACAGCTTCCAGGGAACGGGCGTAGAGGGATTGATCATGATGGCGGAAGCAGGAAGAAACATGACCTGCTGACCATTACAGAAGTCATGACACCCGAATATGTGGATATTTGCGCCGAGTACGCCGATATTCTGCAAGTAGGTACACGTAACATGCAGAACTTTGACCTGCTCCGCAAATTGGGTGAGTGCGGCAAACCGGTATTGTTGAAACGTGGTTTCAGTGCGACATACGATGAATTGTTGAATGCGGCTGAATACATTCTTGCGGGTGGTAACCCAAATGTTATGCTGTGTGAGCGTGGTATTCGTACGTTTGAATCCTACACACGGAATACGCTGGATCTGTCAGCGATCCCTGTTCTGCAGTCTCTGAGCCATTTGCCGGTTATTTCCGATCCGAGCCATGGTACTGGACGCCGTGAACTGGTAGAACCGATGACAAAAGCTTCCGTTGCTGCGGGTGCCAATGGCCTGATCATTGAAATGCATACCGATCCGGATAACTCCATGACAGGAGATGGTGTGCAATCCTTGTTCCCTGACCAATTCGCCAACCTGTTGCAGGATCTGGAGAAATTGGCACCAATCGTGGGTAAATCATTCAGCACAGCCAAACAACCGGCAGAATTTTTCCCGGCACGTGTAGGCGTATAATAAGAATTTCATAGTCAAGGTCTGGATCATCATCCGGGCATCTCCTCTGGTCTCGTTCATTGCAACGGAATCAGATAGATGCTCGGTTTTTTGCATATTTTGCAGTTTTGAACGTATTTATTAATCAATGGTGATAAGAAACATTTATGATGTGAAGTTTTTTCCATGATTTAGGTTAAAATAGAGGTCGCTTTACCGCATTAAACCAGTTAAATGTATATGAAACTAGTTGTTATATGAATTTATGTTATTTATAAAGTGTGAGTATATCTAACATCCCTTCAAAAATACCTTACATAAGTATTGACGATGTCAGGTTTTAAAATTTATAATGACGACAGAAAAAAATTCGAATTTAGACATTTTCTTAGTGGGGTTGTTTAATGTTCGGAATATTTGGGAGGACGAATACATGTCGGTTGAAAACGTATTGAAATCAATTCAAGAGAACAACATCGAGTGGGTAGATTTTCGTTTTGTAGATTTAGCTGGTCGTGCACATCACATCTCGTTGCCAGCTTCGGCTGTTGATGCAGACACGTTCGTAAATGGAGTAGCTTTTGACGGTTCTTCTATCCAAGGTTTCCGCGGAATTGAAGAGTCCGATATGGTTATGATGCCAGACCCTGAAGCGACTTATGTCGATCCGTTCACTGCACACCCTACATTGAATGTTATGTGTGACATCTTCACTCCGGATGGCGAGCGTTATGAGCGTGACCCACGCAGCATCGCTGTTAAAGCAGAAGCTTATTTGCAAGAGAGCGGTGTAGGTACAGCGGCATTCTTCGCACCTGAATCCGAGTTCTTCATCTTCGACGATGTACGTTATGAGAGCGGCACGAACAGCTCTTCCTACTATGTAGATTCCGAAGAAGCTTCATGGAACACCAACCGCAAAGAAGAAGGCGGTAACCTGGGCTTCAAAGTTCGCACTAAAGGTGGATATGTTCCAGTAGCGCCAGTGGATACACAACAAGATATTCGTAGCGAAATGTGTCGTCTTTTGGAAGAAGCAGGCCTGTCGATCGAGCGTCATCACCATGAAGTGGCGACAGCGGGTCAAGCTGAAATCAACTTCCGTTTTGATACACTGAAGAAAACAGCAGATAACCTGCTTGCATACAAATACATCGTGCACAACACTGCACGTCAATATGGTAAAGTAGCAACATTCATGCCAAAACCATTGTTCGGTGATAATGGTAGCGGAATGCACGTTCACCAATCCATCTTTGATGGCGATTCCCCATTGTTCTATGACAAAGCGGGATATGCTAACCTGAGTGAAATGGCACTGCACTACATCGGAGGTATCTTGTACCATGCTCCGGCACTGATCGCTTTGACTAACCCTAGTACAAACTCATTCAAACGTCTTGTACCTGGTTACGAAGCACCAGTTAACCTGGTTTACTCCAAAGGTAACCGTTCCGCAGCAGTTCGTATTCCGGTTGCAGCTGTGACACCAAAAGGTTGTCGTATCGAGTTCCGTACACCAGACTCCACAGCTAACCCATACTTGGCATTCTCCGCAATGTTGATGGCTGGTCTGGATGGAATCAAACGCAAAATCAACCCAACTGAGCTTGGATATGGTCCGCTCGATAAAAACATCTATGACCTGTCTGATGCAGATAAAGAAAACATCCGCAGTGTGCCAGCTTCCTCGAAGAAGCACTTGATGCATTGGCAGCTGATAACGAGTTCTTGACTGAAGGCGGCGTATTCACAAAAGAATTCATTGAAAACTACATCAACCTCAAACGTGATGAAGCAAAAGCAGTAGCGATCCGCATTCATCCGCACGAGTACAGCCTCTACTTCGACTGCTAATCGGTCGGGGTCGGAACAGTTCTTGTTCCAACTTAAAGCCTCCGGGACACGCTCTCGGAGGCTTTTCCTTGAATTAAACAATGTAGTGCTTTAACTTTGCAGGGTGATAAAGGAATTTGATGACCTGAATTCAACACTTCAGTGCATATTGCCCTTGAAGCAGATAGAGAATACTGATATCATAGCGATAATATTCACTTTGAGTGCATTTTGCACAAATCCATAGAGCGACTTTCAATAAGTAAGATATAGATCAAAATGATTCGATTGGTCTAAATCTTATACCCGTGAGCGATTCTAATCGAATTGTGCAAAATGCTGTTTGTATGTCAGAGTTACGGATGGAAAGGGCGGGGGATTTTGTGACAAAAAGAGCGTATAACTTTAATGCAGGACCTGCGGCGTTACCACTTGAGGTACTGGAGCGTGCACAGGCGGAATTTGTAGATTTTCGTAATACAGGCATGTCGATTATGGAGATGTCTCACCGTGGAGCGGTGTATGAGTCTGTACATAATGAAGCTCAGGAGCGGTTGTTGTCGCTTCTAGGCAATCCAAAAGGATACAAGGTTCTCTTTCTGCAGGGCGGTGCAAGCACTCAGTTCGCGATGTTGCCAATGAACCTGCTCGGTGCAGGGCAGACTGCAAGTTACGTGATGACTGGCAGCTGGGCCAAAAAGGCTCTGTCTGAGGCGAAATTGATTGGCGAGACACATGTTGCTGCATCTTCAGAAGCAGAGAAGTTCATGAAATTGCCGGATGTTTCGAATCTGAGTTTGCCAGAACGTACGGCTTATGTACATCTGACTTCCAACGAAACGATCGAAGGTACGCAATTCAAGTCGTTCCCGGATACCGGTTCAGTACCTCTGATTGCGGACATGTCGAGTGATATTTTCTGTAAACCATTTGATCTTAATCAGTTTGGCATGATCTACGCGGGTGCACAGAAGAACCTGGGTCCATCCGGAATTACGGTTGTAATTGCTCGTGAGGAACTGGTGAGCGAATCGCCTAAAACGATTCCAACCATGCTTCGTTACAGCACACATGTAGATAACAACTCCCTGTACAATACGCCGCCATCCTTCTCGGTATATATGGTGAATGAAGTATTGAAATGGATTGAAGAACAGGGCGGACTGGCTGGTATTGAGCAAAAAATACGAAAAAAGCGGAATTGCTCTATAACACAATTGACGCTTCCGGCGATTTCTACCGTGGTTGTGTGGAACCAGAAGATCGTTCCCTCATGAATGTAACCTTCCGTCTTGCTTCTGAGGAACTGGAGAAAAAGTTCATCAAGGCATCGGAGGAAGAAGGATTTGTAGGTCTGAAAGGACATCGCAGTGTGGGTGGTCTCCGTGCCTCCATTTATAATGCTGCTCCTTATGAGAGTGTTAAGGCACTGACAGACTTTATGAGCCACTTCCAGAAGACAAATGGATAATTAGTATAGGGTACGGTGTAATGGACCTTCGTGTCTTATCCTGTGCCTTACCAGAGCCTTCCACATTGACGTGTGGAGGGCTTTTCTTTAAGATTAGAGGGTTGTCGTCAACATGAAATGAAAAGGAGATTGAACACATATGGCTTTACACATCGTTCTGGTTGAACCAGAAATTCCGGCGAACACAGGAAATATTTCGCGTACTTGTGCGGCAACCGGTACCCATCTGCATCTCGTGCGTCCACTTGGATTTCGAACAGATGATGCTACATTGAAACGGGCAGGGCTGGACTACTGGCATGCTGTTCATATTGAATACCACGACTCATTTGCAGAGGTTCAGGAAAAATATCCGGAAGGTCGCTTCTTCTACGCAACTACGAAGGCAAAGAACCGATACAGTGACTTTAATTTTCAGGATGGGGATTTCCTCGTTTTTGGTAAAGAGACTAAAGGCCTGCCACCTGAATTAATTGCTGCGAATCCCGATACATGCATGAAAATGCCAATGACTGGTGACGTTAGATCATTAAATCTGTCCAATTCAGCAGCAATTATTGTATATGAAGCGTTGCGCCAGCTCAATTTCCCAGGGTTAGAAGGATAAATTCAGGTTATAAATGACGGCTAGAATTCGGTAAAAAAACATTTTTCAAAAAAAGGACAAAAAATGTTTATTTCCAGCAGGATTCGACAAAATCTTGGCGAATCTATAAACATAGTACAAATGTACCTAGAAATTTAGAGTAAGATAGGAGAGGTGTGCCGTAGCTATGAAGCCAGCTGGAGTAGTTCGCAAAGTTGACCAATTAGGTAGGATCGTATTGCCTAAATCTTTGCGTAAAAGGTATCAAATGAATGAGGGAGATCCTGTAGAAATCTTAGTACAAGGGGACCATATTATCTTGGAGAGATATCGTCCAAAATGTATTTTCTGCGGATCCATCGAGGAAGTCAACGAGTTCAAAGAGCGTTACATATGCGCACAATGTTTAGATGAAATGACTCAGCTTCCACAACACGGATAAGAAATAACGTCATGGGGTCCATTGACCCCGTGGCGTTTTTTTGTTTTATTCTCAATCGGATGGCATAATGCAAATTGAAATAAGATAAAACACTTAGGCTAACGCTGGGTGTAAAGGGGTAAAACCTCATTCCAGACGGCATTCAGGATGCCTTGCATATTTTCTTCCTCACTATTAATACATATGACAGCTTCCTTTGAGGGAATTACGATACACAATTGACCATAGGCTCCATCGGCGCGGTAAGCGCCATGAGAACACATCCAGAACTGATATCCGTAACCTTTTCCCCAATCTCCGCCTCCAGTCGTTTCGATCTGCTGGGACGTAGCCTGTCTGATCCAATCGGCAGGTACAAGCTGTGTGCCTTCCCAAAGCCCCTCCTGCAGCAGTAACTGTCCAAATTGACTCAGTTCCTCATTGCTTATCCAAAGACCTGCACAGCCAAGTGTTACCCCCAATGGAGAGGTTTCCACTCTACATCATGAATGCCAAGTGGATCAAATAACCGTGGAGTCAGGTAATCTTTCACGGTTTGGCCGGTAGCAGCCTGTAGCATGGCTGAGATCATAAATGTATCCCCACTGCTATATGTAAATTGTTCTCCAGGCACCCGGTCCAGAGGCAGCGACATGTAATATTTCGCCCAGTCCTTTTCGGTCAATGAAGCTCGTTCATCAGCCCAAAGAGGGGAGAGTCATGGCCCGAAGACATTCGGAGAAGATCACGCAGTTTCAATTCCTGCGGCGATGGAAGATTGCACTGTGCATTTGGTACATGATCATAAGAGAAATAATCACCAAGTGTCGCATCCAGATGTAACAGACCTTCTTCAAGCGCAAGACCAACGGCCATACAAGTGAAGGATTTACTGATGGAATGTTGTACCCTGCGCTGATCCTTATCCCGGTCCCAATGGGCAAGCAGATGCCCTTTTTGTAATATGCGAATGGAAAAAACGTTCAATTGTTGCTCAGTAATCGTATGAATGAAACCTTTGAGTTGCTCAGACATATTAACCTCCCTAATATCAGGTGAAACCTGAGTAAAATCGGTTGGTGAAACGTTTCCGTAATTCGAATGCAAAATCAGAACCCATGTTAGTATAAACCTGGTTTGGTGTCAATTAAAGTTGCAATAGCACTGACTAAATTTTCATTTTTTCGTAATAATAGTGTCTTTCGATGCAAATTTAGACTTAAAAAAGCATTTTTTCGAGAAAAAACGCGAAATTTGTAAAAAGGTTATTGACAGGATTTACTCATCGGGCTTATGATTTATTCGAAACGATTCGAAGAAATCGCTTCCACATTAAAAGTGTTGTAATGAAGTCCATGTGAATCAACGTTGGCTATGTTTTGAAACGATTCGAGAAAATCGTTTCGATAACCCATCGTAATACAAGGGAATCTACAACAGCCTGCAATCCAACGCTAGAGAAACGAATGAGTAAAGACAGCAGGCGATGATGAGAGGGGTTACATTATGGCACATATAACGATCGAAACTGGATCGCCAACTTTATGCATGAACACCAGCATACATGTTGTGTCCAGTGACTCCGGAGAGACTTCAGGCGGTACACTATATCTGTTGCACGGGGCAGGCGATAATGCGAGTACCTGGCAGCGGTTAACTACAATTGAGATGTATGCAGCCCAATATGGCTGTACCATCATTATGCCGGAAGCGAATCGAAGCTACTACACCGATATGGAATACGGCCTGAATTACTTCCACTACATCACGCAGGAGTTACCTGAAATATGCAAGCGTCTGCTCAATCTGAATCCTGATCCGGAGAAAACATACGTCGCCGGTTTATCCATGGGTGGATATGGTGCACTGAAATGTGGACTAACTTATCCAGAGCGATATCGCAAAGTAGTGTCTCTATCCGGCGTAACGGATATCCAGACACGACTTCATGATCCCCATATGCCAGCGACCATGATCAAGGAAATGAAAGCGGTTTTTGGAGAACGTTTACAGGTGAAAGCCGATCAGGATATTTACGCACTGTCGGCCAAGTTGCTGGAACAGGGTGTTCCTTTACCGGATATCCTCAGTTGCTGTGGCGATAGTGACCCCTTCGTAGAGATGAATCGCGACTATGCGAAATACATGCAGGGGACTGCCTTTGATTTTCGGTATGTGGAGACGCCGGGGGCTCATGAATGGAGATTTTGGGAGCACCACCTGAGAACGATGTTTGATTTTCTGTACAACGACAAGATCATAGTAGAGTGAGGAGATGCAATGTGAAACCTGCAGCCGAAGGACCTAGCAAAAAGCTGAAGGGAAACGTGAAGGGCAATTCGCTCTGGACTGAAATCTGGAAGCACCGAATGACATACACCCTGCTTATTCCGGGGCTTGTCTGGCTAATCCTGTTTGCCTACATGCCGATGGGTGGCCTGTCTCTGGCATTCAAAGATTACAAAGCCAACCTGGGCATCTGGGGAAGTCCATGGAGCGGATTCGAGAACTTCAAATATGTTTTCCGTGATCCAACCTTTATCGACGCAGTATGGCGTACGCTGTACATCAATATTCTGAAACTGATTATTCAGTTCCCATTCCCGATCATTCTGGCGCTGTTGTTGAATGAATTGCGGATGCGCAGAGGGAAAAATTATTCCAAACCGTTCTTACGTTCCCGCACTTCCTGTCCTGGATCATCGTATCCGGGGTAGTCATCAATGTGCTGGCATATGACGGACTGGTAAACAGCGCGCTCGGATTACTCGGATTGCCAACGATTAACTTCCTGGGGTCTGAATCCAACTTTGTACCAATGTTGCTGTTGACTGATATTTGGAAATCAAGTGGATGGGGCGCGATTATATTCTTGGCTGCCATTTCCGGTATTGATCAGGATCAGTATGAATCAGCACAGATTGACGGGGCTTCCCGTATGCAACAGATGTTCAAAATTACTTTACCTAACATCCTTCCAACCATCACAATCATGTTTATTCTGTCGGTTGGTGGATTGATGTCTTCCGGGTTTGACCAGATCTTCAACTTGGCAAATGCCGCTACCAAAAATGTATCGGAAGTACTCGATGTATATATCTATCGGATTACGTTCCAGTCATCTACCGATTTCTCATTCTCGACAGCGGTCAGCTTGTTCCGTTCCCTGGTGAATATGGCCTTGCTGCTTCTTGCTGACAGATTTGCCAAGTGGCTTGGCGGAGACGGTTTGTTCCGATAAGAGAGGAGGAAAATGAGATGAGCAAGAAAGCTAACAAAAAACCGAGAATTGGTACAGAAAAAATGACACTTCTCGATTACATTATTTTTGCCGTATTACTAGTGCTTGCCCTGATGATCCTGATTCCGTTCTGGAATGTTATCATGATCTCGTTTGCAACACAAAAAGAATATGCTGACAATCCATTTTTGATGTTCCCTAAAGAATGGACATTGGATTCCTACAAGGCATTGTTCGCTGACGGAACGATTCTGTCGGGGTACAAAAATACAATTATATTGCTAGTCATCGGCTTGCCACTCAGCTTGTTCCTGACAACAAGCATGGCATATGGCCTTAGTCGCAACAAATTTCCGTTTAAGAAATTTCTCTTTTTCCTAGTACTGTTCACCATGATCTTTAATGGTGGTATCGTACCGCTGTATCTGATCATGAAATCTCTTCATCTTACAGGTACGCTGTGGTCTGTTATCCTGGCGGGAAGCTTCAGTGCGTTTAACATGATTCTGATGATGAACTACTTCTACACCTTGCCTGAATCACTCATGGAATCGGCGAGACTGGATGGAGCCGGAGAGTGGAGAATTTTGTTCTCCGTTGTTCTTCCGCTGGCTACACCAATTATGGCTACAATCACGTTGTTCTACGGTGTGGCTTACTGGAACAGTTGGTATGATGCGATGATATTCCTTCGAAAAGCGGATCAATTACCGCTCCAGAATGTACTCCGAAATATTATCGTGACATCTACGACGAATGCATCCAATGCGTCCAGTGTGGATGCTGCTCAGGCAAGCAACTTCTCAATGGGCATGAAGATGGCGGCCGTATTTGTCACCATGGTACCAATTATGTGTTTCTTCCCAATGCTGCAAAAACACTTTGCCAAAGGGGTATTAACAGGGGCAATCAAGACCTGATTATACGTATAGGATTTTGCAATAAAATTCTACTAAAAACATGGGGGTAAAACATGAAAACGAACAAAAAGTTGTCAGTAAGAGCTCTCTTTGCCATCACGCTTAGTGTAGTTATGCTGATGGTGACCGCTTGTTCCAGCCAAGGAGCTTCAGGTGGTAACGAAAAAGATGCAGAGGGAAATTACAAAGACAACCTGACCATCTCTGTAGCTAACCTGACCGAAATCAAAAACGGGAACCTGGATAATGACTTCCACAAGTTCTGGACAGACAAATTCAATGTAACTTGGGACTACAACTATATCGATTGGGATTCATGGGGCGAGAAGCTTCGTCTGTGGATCAACTCTGGCGACTTGCCGGATGTAGCGGTATGGAACTACGTACATGGCGATGCCATTAACAGTATTGAACAAGGTTTGTTCTACAAATTCCCGGATGACTGGAAAGAACGCTGGCCTAACGTGGCAGCAGCTTACAATTTGACGGGTCTTGGAGACAAGTTGGAAGAATTGACGGGTGGAACATATGTCCTGCCTAGACCAATCTATTTCGAGAACAAACCAGCTGACCCACTGACGAACCAAATTGGTGTCATCGCGCTTCGTAAAGACTGGGCTGAAGCAGTTGGTTTTGAACTTAAAGATGCTTATACAACAACCGAATTGAATGAATATGCTGCACTAGTGAAAGAAAAAGATCCAGGCAAAGTGGGTAACAAACTTGTACCTCTGTCCTACAATGCGGCAGATGCCATGACAAACATGATTATGCCAAACAGTGTGCATGCCATGACTGACTCTCCGTTCTACAAAGGTGAAGATGGCCAATTCCACTGGGGACCAGCAGATCCTGAAACGCTGACAGGACTTAAATTGATGCAAAAAGCCTATAAAGACGGACTGCTCAATCCTGAGTTCTACACATGGAAAAACAATGAAGGTCAAAACAACTTCAAAGTAACAGGTACAGCTGCTGTAACAAGTCTGGGCGGATTGGCTTCGTACAGACAAGGTCTGGATTCCGATATGAGAAAAAATCTGGGTGTAGATAGTGATGAACTGGTACACACAGCAATCG
The DNA here is from genome assembly GCA_022836915.1 of Paenibacillus sp. OVF10. Lineage (GTDB taxonomy): Bacteria > Bacillota > Bacilli > Paenibacillales > Paenibacillaceae > Paenibacillus. The sequence goes on from CP094668.1 coordinate 2,674,617, forward strand.
TAGTAGGCGATGACGGGAAATACCGTAACATGGAGCAAGCCAACTTCTGGTCTGCATTGATCTTCAATCCGGACATCAGTGACGAGAAATTCGAACGGATCATGGATCTGATCGATTACTCCGCAACAAAAGAAGGACAGTTGCTCATCAATATGGGCTTTGAAGGAAAAGATTGGAAATATGATGAAAACAACGAACTCGTTAGCTTGTTGCCAGAAGGAACGGTATTGGAAGATAAATATCCAGCACGTTTCGAAGGTCTGTATCTGCTCGGTGACGACTTCAGTGTTGTAAACCCTGCAATCAAAAAAGATTACCGTGATAGAGCCGTGAAATTGTTCGAAGAAAAAGCAAAACTTGGTACAGAAGGTAAATCCCTTGCAACTTACGATTGGGATGTCAACCTGTACGATTCCAAAGCTAAGAGTCAGGCTTCATTCGACTACCAGAACGAATATGCCAACTTGATCCTCAAAAACGGAGATCTAGAGGCGAACTGGAAAGAATGGGTAAACAGTAAAATGTCCCTGGTTCAACCTTACCTGGATGAGCTAAACGATAAATTCTAGTAATCATTCAGTAATTAATTTTGAACCCGGTGCGCGGTCTCTCCCCGAACGCAGCCGGGTTCTTTATTTCAACAACTTGTAGTGGAGGATACGATCAGATGAATAACGAGCAGTTGCTAGACCTGGTAAAACAGATGACGTTGGAGGAAAAAACAGCTCAGCTTCTTCAGTTGACTGCCAACTTTTATGAAGGAACAAATGTCGAAGGTCAGATCACAGGGCCGATGGAAGAGATGGGGATTACGGAGCAGTCCGTGGATGCCAGTGGGTCCATACTGGGGTTGTCCGGTGCGCAGGCTATCATTGATGTACAGCAAGCTTATATGAAAAAAGCCGTTTGGGCATTCCGCTTTTGTTCATGGCTGACGTAGTTCATGGATTCAAAACCATTTTCCCGATTCCACTGGCGATCGGTTGTTCATGGGACACAGAACTGGCTGAGAAAAGTGCTGAAATTGCAGCACGTGAATCAGCTGTATCCGGTTTGCATGTTACCTTTGCACCGATGGTGGATCTGGTTCGTGACCCGCGCTGGGGTCGTGTGATGGAAACGACAGGAGAAGATCCTTTTCTGAACAGTTTATTCGCGGCTGCGTTTGTACGTGGATATCAGGGCGATAGCTTGAAGGATGAGCCAGATCGTCTTGCAGCCTGTGTTAAACACTTTGCGGCATATGGAGCAGCTGAGGGTGGTCGGGATTACAATACGGTGGACATGTCCGAGCGTAACTTGCGTGAGTATTATTTGCCAGCGTACAAAGCAGCATTGGATGCGGGTGTGGAAATGGTCATGACTTCGTTTAATACGGTTGACGGTATTCCGGCAAGTGGCAATGAGAAGTTAATGCGCGGCATTTTGCGTGACGAGTGGGGCTTTGATGGTGTATTGATCTCGGATTGGGCTTCCATTCGCGAGATGATTGCGCATGGTGCTGCAGAAGATGATCGTGAAGCGGCATATCGTGCCATTCGCGCAGGAGTAGATATGGAGATGATGACACCTTGTTATGTGCATCATTTGCCTGAACTGATTGAGAGTGGTGAAGTGGAAGAGAAGCTCATTGACGAAGCCGTTCTGCGAATTCTGCAACTGAAAGAAAAGCTGGGATTGTTCGATAACCCGCTGCGTGCAGCTGATCCTGAACGTGAACGTGAGATTGTATTTTCCAAAGAGCACCGTCAGGTATCGTATGAACTGGCAACCAAATCTGCTGTCTTGTTGAAAAATGATGACAGCGTGCTTCCACTTCAACCTGACGCTAATGTAGCCCTCATTGGTCCTTTTGCACAGAGTCCTGATATTCTGGGCTGGTGGTCCTGTGAAGGGGTTAAGGAAGATGCAGTTAAGTTGGGAACAGCTCTGCAAGAACGCCTGACGGGTGGGAAAGTTCAATTCGCTCAAGGCAGTAATGTTCATACGATTACAGCTGAGCAAATTGCCGAAGCCTTGGAAGTGGCAAGCAAAGCAGATCTGATTGTCCTTGCTCTTGGTGAAGACTCAGAGATGAGTGGAGAAGGTGGCTCGCGCACGGATATTCGTCTGCCAGCAGCCCAATTGGAATTGGTTAAACAGCTCAAAGCAGCGGGAAAACCGATTGCCAGCGTTATTTTCAACGGCCGTCCATTGGATCTGCATGGTGTAATCGATGAATCGGATGCGGTTCTTGAAGCTTGGTTCCCAGGTAGTGAAGGCGGGGCAGCGATCGCAGATGTTCTGACAGGTGTAGTGAATCCATCTGCACGTCTGACGATGTCCTTCCCACAATCCGTAGGTCAGATTCCGGTCTATTACAACCATTTCAATACAGGTCGTCCGTTGAACCCGGAGAAGACAGAAGAACGTTATGTCTCCAAATACATTGACAGCCCGAATGAACCTCTGCTTCCGTTCGGTTATGGTCTCTCATATACTTCTTTCTCTTATGGTGATCTTGAAGTGTCAAGTAACGAGATGACTGCCGAAGAGTCCCTGAGCATCCAAGTACGTGTAACGAACACAGGTGAGCGCGCAGGTGTGGAGACCGTCCAGTTGTACGTTCGTGATGTAACAGGTGAAGTTGTTCGTCCTATGCGTGAGCTGAAAGGATATGTGAAGCTTGCACTGGAGCCAGGCGAGAGTGGTACAGCTACGTTTACTTTAAATGAAGAACAGCTTCGTTATCACCATTCCGACTTAAGCCATCGCAGTGATCGAGGCGAGTTCCATATTCTTGTGGGTGCAAACAGTCGGGATACTCAGAAGAAATCATTCAGACTTGTTTAATCCGGTGAATGAAAAGAGTAATGTGTCAGGCCTTTTGTTATGAAAGGCCTGATGAACATAACAGGGGAGCGAAGAATGTGGTCAGTATCAAGGATATCGCCAAACAGGCGGGAGTTTCCATCTCTACTGTGTCATATGCGCTGAATGGCAGCAACAAAGTGACCGATGAGACGAGTTCCAAAATTTTGGCCATTGCCAAAGAACTGAACTATGTTCCAAATGCCGCAGCAAGAACACTGAAGAAGAGGGAATCCAAAATTCTAGGTGTATTCTTGACCGATTTTAGAGGAGATGTGTATGGAGACTTGCTGAGTGGCATGAAAGCCGTATGTAATGCTCAAGGCTATGACCTGATCGTGTGCAGTGGTAAACAATCCCATCGCATGCTTCCAGAGAGGATGATTGATGGTGCGATCATTCTGGATCATACGTTTGCAAGTGAGGAACTAATGCAGTATGCCGATCGTGGGCACAAAATCGTTGTATTGGACCGTGAAATGGATCATCCCAACATTAATCAGGTTCTGCTGGATAATAAGGCCGGGGCAACACTTGCGATGGAACATCTTATTGAACAGGGACACAAGAAAATCTACGTGGTGACAGGACCGGAAGGTTCGTTTGACTCTGTGCAGCGGTTAAAGGCTGTGAGACAGGTTGCTGAACGTGAAGCCGATGTGGAATGGATTGAGATCACGGGAGATTTTGAAAAGAGTGGTGGAGAAAAAGCCGCAGATCAGATTGTGCAGGTGTATGATGGACCCGCAGCGGTATTCTGCCTCAATGATGAGATGGCTATTGGCTTGTGTGATCGTCTGGCAGACAGTGCACTTGGCGTTGGTCAGGAGATTGATGTCATCGGATTCGACAATATTGAATTGAGCAAATACGTCCAGCCAAGACTGGCAAGCATTGATTATTCCAAACGCAAGTGGGGATCGCTCGCTGCTGAACAATTGATCAAAATTATTGCTGGAGAACCCGTTGATCATGAACGAATTTATGTGACATTAGTTGAGGGTGGGTCGGTGAGTGGGCCTATTTCGTCTGATTCGGTTATATCTATGCGGAATGACCGGGCGGTTAGCTATTGATCCCGAATACAGCAAGAGACAAGGCTTAGAAGAATCGAATCATTCTTTTAAGCCTTGTCTCTTGCTACTTCGAGGATGAAGCAATAGAAAAAGCCTCTCCGGAGAGAGGCTTGGCCTTTACAAGCCTTTTGTTTTGTCATTGTTGTAGGATGAAGTGAGAATGCCTGTAATGAAGAGAGTCAATACAATTGCAATAATCCAGAATGTCAGTGAAAATGACATGCCCTTCGCACCTCCTGCACAAGCTCATTTTCTTCTATTATAACCATTATAGGTAGAAAAGAAATGCTTCACCCTATTATTTGTAAAATAAAAAGTGTGTGGGCACCGGTCTGAGGCTGCCATCTGAAGGGTTATTCACGACCCGATTATTCAGAATAAGCGAGGATGATCCACCGCCATCCAGATTATAGGCGTCGATCACCCCAAGCTTGTACAACCGCCCTTGCAACTCTTCAAGGGTAGCACCGGAACTTCCGCCCTCATTATATCCGTCAACTACAATAATCAATAACTGATCATCCTTATAATTGCCAATGACTGTACGTGGTGCTCGTTTTGGTGATACTTTCCATTTGTCGGGAATTGCGGTTTTACGTCCATTCTGTAACAGCACGGGTACAAACGTAGCTCCAAATTGTGGTTGCAGGCGATCCAGTGAGTTTTTGTCAAAGAACTTGCCTCCAACCAGTTTGCCGGCATCATTAAGTCCTACAAAAAACAGATCTTTGAAACTGGCCTGGAAACCGTTCACGTATTTCCCGTCCATGACGGTTGTGCTAAGTGGATAACGTTTGCCTCCACTGTCAGCAAATCCACCTGCGTTGATCCCGGCAATTGCGCCGTTACGCTTCACAGCCTGCATGGTCGTCTCAGAACGCCCAGGTTCACTGTCTAGAGCCATCTGCATGGCCGTAGGGTCTTTTAACTTGATCTTCATGGCATAGCCCTTATAGCTGCCAGGATTCACTCTGTACATTTCAATCGTTAGCCGGTCACTGTCTACCCGTTCAAATGGAACGCCAAGCTTGGATGAAATCCGTTTGTTGTAGATCGTTTCCGGACGATCCGCTTGGGCGGAAGCCTTCTGCACAAGTGTAGACATCGTACTTGTTGTTTTATTATAGAGCTGTGTCGTTCTTTTAATAGAAGAAGAAGTCTGGACAGCAGCATCTTTTGCCCCCGCAAGCTCTTGGCTAATTGCTTGGGTCCGGGGTGTAATCGTATCCTCTGACAGTTCGGTAGGCATCAAACCTCCGGGTTCAAGTGGGGGACGAAGCAGCAGCAGGCATAATATCAATCCAACAAAAGGAGCGAGTGCAAGCATAAAAACGATTAACCTGTTTGACGGGTGTAATCATTTGAGCAGGTCCATCTTTTTCTGGAGTGTCTCCAGTTGTTTTTTGACTTCGCTCAGCTGGGTATACAGTTTGTTGCTGTTATCCGTTTTGTCACTTGCATTATCCTTGGTGAAAGTCAGCAATTCATTGAAGGATTGAACCTGTCCCTGCAGGTCTTCTACTTCCTTAGATATCGTTGTTAGCTGATTTTCGTAGTCGGTTTTTAGCGCTGCAATCTGCTGCTGATTATGGGCTTGAAGCTGGTTAATCATCTGTTGTTGGAGATGGTTACTATAATAGTAGGTTCCAACGACTCCTAGTGCAATGAGGACAATCCACATTACCAGAAACAGCTTGATTGAAGATCCAGCCTTGCCTTTGGCGCTCCGGGTGTGATGGATGTCAGAGGACGGGGCAGATGGTTTCATATCATCACTCCTGGTCATTAATAGGTACAAAAAATTTCCAGTCCTCATTCTATCATGCCCCTATTCATTACGCAAAAATGAAATTCTTTACTTAATAGAGTAAAAAGAGATTGCATCGGAAGGAAGTCCTAGGATACAATTTCTTATAGATGCAATAAGTAGGAACTTTGGGCAGGTTTTTCGACTTTTTTAGATAGAAATGCAGGAAATTTATACTATATTTTGACCTTTCCGGGGATGGGAAGATGGACGTCATGGTGTTTTTATAACAAAATACAGTGAAAATAGAGCTTTTTTATCGGCTGCCTCCTGTATTTTTCTGTTTTTCGACATAATCCGACCTATGCTTCTTCTATACTCGGACTGTCGCATAGACAATGGAAATATCATGATAGAAGCTAGAAGTTATTTGTCCAATACATAACAGGGGGAACAACAATGAAAAAAGTATGGCAGGTGGTCATCATAGATATCCACCCCACCAGCATGCTCGGTACAAAATTGATTTTGGAAGAGCAGCAAGATCTGACGGTACGTGGCATGACTTCGACCGGAACAGAAGGGCTCGATCTGGTGAATATTCACCAGCCTGATCTAATTCTCATGGATTATCGTCTTCCAGAGGGCCAGGCAGATCAATATATTGCCCAGATGAAGAATCTGTCAGCTCACAGTCACATCATCATTTTGACGGATGAAGACAATGTGAAGCTGTTTCGTCATCTGATGAGCCTTGGTGCAAGCGGCATGTTATCCAAACAGGCTTCCCTAGCCAGCTGATTCATCTGATCTCTGGATTACGTGAGGGCCATGTGTCCATTCCATTGTCGTGGTTAAACAGTGCGGAGTGGGCGCAACCTGTGGAGTCTCCGACAGAAGCACGTGTCATTGAATTAACAGAAACCGAAACTTTTATCATGGAAAGAATTGTTCAGGGTGTAACCTATGATAAAATAGCGAATGAGATCAACGTTAGCAGACGTTCCATTGATAATTACCTGCGTAAAATATACGTGAAGCTGGAAGTAAGCAGTAGAGCACAGGCCATTGAACGTTATGCCTTGCATGCAAGACAAGTGAAGACGGGATCCTGACGAAACAGGTTTGTTCTTCCCATGATCACAACAGTTCTGTATGCATCCGGTCATATTCGATGGCGCGCAGGAATAGGTTGTAGGGCTGCGGACTGCGAGTACAGTTTCGGAATAGGGACGAAAGGGGAACGGATCGATGAAATATTTCTTTGCTTCCCGTACCAACAGGCTTTTGTCATCACCACTGAGGGATATACGTGAGATGTCTGGCAGGGATTATTTCATTTCTCTGGCAGAAGAATTGCCTGCTGAGGAGTTGTTTCCTTTCAAATTGTTGGAAGAAGCAGCCGTGTCTGTCTTTAGTTCAGGCCCTCTGCATTGCAATATGGAGAGCCAGCAGGCTACACACCCCTAAGAGAGTGGTTGAACAAAGACTGGAATGCACGCAAAGGCATACGAACGGTACCCGAGCAGATTCTGTTGACCACTGGTACCCAGCAGGCCATCGATCTGGTGATGCGTCTATTGCTTGAGCCAGGAGATTCTGTACTGGTTGAACATCCCACATCTCCAGGCTGTCTAGAGGTATTGGAGATGCAAGGAGCCAAGATTGTGCCCGTAATGGGTGATCGTGACGGCATACTGCCAGACCTTTTGGAGCAACACATGCAGCAGGTTAGACCGAAGCTGCTTTTTGCTGCACCCAGTTTCTCGAATCCGACCGGTGCTTTGTGGAGTATGGAGCGGCGGGAGGCTGTCCTTGAGCTGTGTTCGCGCTATGGTGTACTGCTTGTGGAAGATGATTCTTACGGAGAGCTCCATTTCGATGGCCTTGAGCCAACGGAATTCTATCGTAAATATCCTTCACTCTTTGCACTGGATACTGCCGATCAGGGTGGACATGTTCTCTACATTGGTTCATTCAGCAAAACAGTAGCGCCCGCTCTTCGAACCGGATGGGCTGCTGGACATCCTGCGCTGATTCAGGCAATGGCCTCGGTTAAACGAATTGCAGATGGTCAGTCCAGTCCGATGAATCAGCGGCTGTTGTATCAATTGCTTGCCCATTCCCTTTTCGTTGGAGTGATCACCTATCCATGTTGAATAGGGAGTATAAGACAAGACTCAAACTGATGCTTGAACTGTTGAAGAGACCAGGCTGGAAAGGGTGTCAGTACAACATCCCTCAGGGCGGAATGTATCTGTGGGTACAGTTGCCTGAAGGTTTGGATAGTGGCGCTCTGCTTAAGGCGGCTTTGCCCAAAGGTGTATCTTTTCTTCCTGGATCGCTATGCTCCACAGGTGTACAGGATCAACGTTACATTCGATTGAACTTTAGCCATCCAGGCCGGGATGAATTGCTGCTTGGCATGAACCTGATCAGTGAAGCCATTTCCGAATTTACGGCTCGTAGCTAAGTCAGATCAACAAATAGATTGTAGCAAAAATTAAAATTGGTCCATGACCAAAGTGATTACGTTATTGCATCCACTAACATTTTTATATATAATATGTATTAATGAGTTGTTGGTTTCTTTATATAAGCTACAATGGTGGCCAGTTCAGAAAAAGCACTCATATATTTTATTTAACGGGGAAAATTCAACATGTCTAATATTTTATTCGTAAAAGCAAATGACCGTCCTGCAGATCAAGCAGTCAGCGTTAAATTGTACGATGCATTCTTGAGCGCATACAAAGAGTCCCACCCAGGTGACACAGTTACTGAGCTGGATCTCTACAATACAGATATTCCTTACTATGGCAACACTGTAATTACAGGTGGCTATAAAGCAGCAAACGGCATTGAAGCAACTGCTGAAGAGCAAAAAGCTGCAGCGCTTGCTGCACAACTGCAAGATCAATTTTTGGCAGCAGACAAAGTGGTATTTGCATTCCCACTCTGGAACTTCACTGTTCCTGCTCCACTGGTAAACTACATCTCCTACCTGAGCCAAGCTGGTAAAATGTTTAAATACACAGCTGAAGGCCCTGTAGGTCTCGTAGGCGACAAAAAAGTGGCATTGCTGAACGCACGTGGTGGCGTTTATTCCGTAGAGCCAATGGCTTCTGTTGAAATGTCTGTTAAATATGTAACTAACGTATTGGCTTTCTGGGGCATTCAAAACCCTGAATTGGTTATCGTTGAAGGACATAACGCTTCTGCAGATCGTGCTGAAGAAATCGTTACTGCAGGTCTGAAATTGGCTTCCGAAGTAGCAGTGAAATTCTAATAACAATCTTCTATATAGAACACATCAAAACACCTGTAGTCTCCAGTGGAGATTACAGGTGTTTTTTTGCATTCTCATTTTTTTCACATCCGTTACTTCAGATGATTCGGGTTCAGATCTTGCCTGTATTTTTCAAGTAAAACTCCGCTGCTTCAACGATGTGTGCAAGGTCGTCCTTATTATCACCAGATACAGAATACGTTACATCGAGTTCATTAATGGATCGTTCAATCATATCATTATCCTCAAGCATGTGTGCATGCTCGGTTAACGCCTGTACTCCCTTAATTGTCAGAATATACTTTCCGCGGGAGAGACGTTCAAACCAGCCATAATAATTTTTTTGCAGAATCGCTGCTGCAGAACCTACGCCTGTCTGTCTGGCAAGGTTGGCCGGTGAGGCTTCTCCGTTCGTCCGTAGAGCGGATGCGACACGCAAAGCCTTCTCACGATATGCTGTGACCAGCTGTCTTCGTGTGCTACCTCCCGTATTGTAGTCTCCGCTGCGTTCATCGAATTCCTTGAGCAATCGTTTCCGCCGAACACCGCTTTTGCGGGCAACTTGACTGGCGCTAGTACGGGGCGTCTGAGCGGAAGGTTCGCACAGTACATCAATCAGGGAGCTTTGGTTTTGTAAAATGTGACAGTCAGCAGCCCCAGACCAAGTTGTCTGCATAGTGCGGTCAGTTCGCTCCAGCGTTGGTTCACGGCTCCGCGTTTACTGCGATTGCGCTCGACGGCCAGATACACGAACGGGCTAAGCTTCAAGCGCTGCATACCCTGTAACAACAGGGAGAGGTTAAAAGTTTTTTCATCTCCACAATGAGTGGTTCGTCCTGGTCCGATCTGACTCCGACGAGGTCACAATGTCTGACTTCCGCCTTGACGTCGAAGCCACGCTGCTCGAAGAAAGCCTTCACAGGCGAATATAATTCGGTTTCGTATTTCACTGCCATCGTCCGTGCTCCTTTCCAGAAGTGGCCTGTCTCTGACCATGTGTTGTCCGGTTTCCTGAATTTAGAACCCTCATTATATCATATTCGTTCTTTTTTTCTGAAGGCACAAGATGTCTGATAGAACAGGGAAAAGCCAAAATTCGAAGCAGTTGATTGAAAAAAGAGGTCAACTTATCCGAATTGCCGCATAGGTATGTAATACACTTTTCACAACAAAACAAGACGTTTGGACAGAGGGTGGCGGGACTACACAGGACCGCAAGATTGGTATTCAAGCAGGAGCCGCAATTCTATTGATTTCTTCATACCATTCGGAATGGTTGACAATCACACTAAAGGAGCCATGGGAGGTACCAAGCATGAATATTTTTGAACGCGTTGCGGAACATCGGGCAGAGAGTGACCGTTTGACATGGAACGGAACATTTGAAGATTATATTGCACTGCTGAGAGAGGACCCGACTCCGGCAATGACGGCTCACGCCAGAGTGTATGAGATGATTGAATCGTTTGGGGTGGAAGAAGTAGGTGGGCATAAGCGGTACAAGTTTTTTGAACAGGAGATCTTTGGACTGGATCGTTCGATTGAAAAGCTGGTTGAAGAATACTTCCACTCGGCAGCACGTCGTCTGGATGTACGTAAACGGATCTTGCTCCTGATGGGTCCCGTAAGTGGAGGGAAATCAACGCTGGTGACGCTGCTGAAGCGGGGGCTTGAACAGTTCTCGCGGACAGAGAAAGGTGCCATATACGCCATTGATGGATGCCCGATGCATGAGGAACCGCTGCATCTGATTCCACTGGAGCTTCGTCCTGAAGTGGAAAAGGAAATTGGAGTCCGCATTGAGGGTAACCTTTGCCCATCCTGCCAGATGAGACTCCGGACCGAATATGGTGGTGATATCAGCAAGGTGCCGGTGGAACGGGTCATTGTTTCCGAAGATAATCGGGTGGGGATAGGAACGTTCAGTCCATCCGATCCGAAATCACAGGATATTGCCGATCTGACGGGTAGTATCGACTTCTCCACCATTACCGAGTTTGGTTCCGAATCCGATCCACGTGCCTATCGTTTTGATGGGGAGTTGAACAAGGCGAACCGCGGATTGATGGAGTTCCAGGAGATGTTGAAATGTGATGAGAAATTCCTGTGGAATCTCCTGTCGCTCACGCAGGAAGGGAACTTCAAAGCTGGACGCTTCGCCTTAATCAGTGCGGATGAAATGATTGTGGCGCATACAAATGAATCGGAGTATAAATCTTTTATCTCCAACAAGAAGAATGAGGCACTGCAATCCCGGATGATTGTCATGCCGATTCCGTACAATCTGAAAGTGTCCGAGGAAGAGAAAATCTATGCCAAGCTCATTCAGCAAAGTGACATGAAGCATGTTCATATTGCACCGCATGCACTGCGGACTGCAGCCATTTTTTCGATACTTACCCGCTTGAAGGAAACGAAGAAACAAGGCATGGATCTCGTTAAAAAGATGCGTATGTATGATGGTGAAGAAGTGGAAGGATACAAAGAAGCCGATCTGCGCGAGATGCAAAATGAGTATTTGGATGAAGGGATGTCCGGCATTGATCCACGGTATGTCATTAACCGGATCTCAAGTGCTTTGATCAAGCAAAATCTTCAGTGCATTAACGCGTTGGACATTCTGCGGGCGATCAAAGACGGTCTGGACCAACATGCCTCGATTACAAAGGAAGAGCGGGAGCGTTATCTGAACTTCATTGCTCTTGCACGTAAGGAGTATGATGAACTGGCCAAGAAGGAAGTGCAGAAAGCATTTGTGTACTCATTTGAGGAATCCGCAAGAACGTTATTCGAGAATTACCTCGATAATATTGAAGCATTCTGCAACTGGTCCAAGATTCGTGACCCGCTCACGGATGAAGAGATGGACCCGGATGAGCGTCTAATGCGATCCATTGAGGAACAGATCGGGATCTCCGAGAATGCAAAGAAAGCGTTCAGAGAAGAGATTCTGATCCGAATCTCGGCATACTCCCGCAAGGAGCGCAAGTTCGAATACAGCAGTCATGACCGTTTGCGTGAAGCGATTGAGAAGAAGTTGTTCACCGATCTGAAAGACATCGTCAAGATCACAACCTCAACCAAAACACCGGATGCAACACAATTGAAACGTATGAATGAAGTCATTAAACGCTTAATTGAGGAACATGGATACACCGCAGCCAGCGCGAATGAACTGTTACGTTATGTGGGCAGTCTGCTTAACCGCTAATCGGCAACGAACCATTCCGGATCAGGCTCCTGATGCCTGTTGTGAGGCTCCTTCACAGCAGGGTCAGGGCCTTTTTAATTACATGAAGGTCATATTAATCTAAAAAGCTGACAAATAAGGTTAATTTTAAAGAGAATTAGTTCTAATGGTATATGTATATTTAGGTATTTTAGTCTATAATCAATACATATATTTACAATTTAATGTAATTTAGTGTTTATTAAGGAGCTGACTGAACCAGATATGAGCAGTATTTCCGCAACAAGACAGAAGCAACTTGATTACATGGGATTAACCGCAGAGGATCTAAAACTGCTTGCCGATCATCGGCCTGTTTTTAAAAAAGTCGTTAATGAAGTGGTAGATCATTTCTACAATCATGTGGGAAATTATCCTGAATTGGTAGATCTGATCGCTCGATTCTCTACCATTGATCGTCTAAAAGAAACACAGAAGATGTACTGGTTATCGATGACGGATGGAATCGTGGACGACGCATATATTGAGCAACGGATTGCAATTGGGCTTGTGCATTCCCGTATTGGCCTGTCCGAAGATTATTATCTGGGTACCTATATGGTATACCTAGATATTGCAACGAGCATATTCCAACAGGTTATCCCTGATTCCTGGCATCTTGTCATTCAGGCGCTCAGCAAAATGTTTAATCTGGATTCACAGCTTGTCCTTGAAGCCTATGAGAAGAAAGAAAAAGAAAAGTTACATCAGCTTGCCGATGACCAACAACATACGTTGCAGGCGATTACGCAGATTACCCAAGAGCTTACAGGCATGATTAGTGAATTAAATGAGAGTGCAATGGCTATATCGAGTGTAGCCAAAGAAACAGCGGCTTCTCAGGATCAGGCTCAAGTTCTGCTCACGGAATTAACAGGGAGATCCAGCAGATCGGAAAAATGGGTGAACTCATTCGGGAGATATCGGATCAGAGTCATCTTGTCGGTCTGAATGCAGCGATTGAAGCTGCTCATGCAGGAGAGTTCGGACGTGGCTTCGAAGTGGTTGCCAGTGAGGTGCGCAAGCTTGCAGCCAGTTCTCGGGATGCCCAGGGTAAAATTCAGTCTAATCTGGAGCAGATCATGAAGAAACTGAGCAGTGTGCAGCAGGAGTCAGATCATACCTCTCGCGGAGCACGTAGCCAAGCTTCACGCTCGGCTGAACTCGCTGTATTTGCAACAACAATGGAGAAACTGTCTCTGGATTTGAAGAATCTGGAACAGCAGGAATAGAGCTTAAAAGCATTAGGAACCTTCCATACCGTTTCAGGCTGTTTTAAGCTATAATGGGTAGACAAACCTGCCGATGTTATAGAAAAGCAGCCGGAGACAGGGGATTTGAAAGAGGTTGAGGTGATCAGATGGCTTCTATCCATGATGTAGCCAAGGAAGCGGGAGTATCTGTTGCAACCGTTTCCAAAGTGATAAACGATTATCCTGATGTAAGTGAAAAAACACGCAAAAAAGTCAATATAGCCATCGAATTATTGAAATATCAACCCAATGTGGTCGCACGTGGACTTGTCAAACGCCGTTCATGGACGGTGGGAGTGCTGTTAACGGTTCCGTTTACGAACCCTTTTGTGTCGGAGTTGCTGGAAGGGATCAAAACAGCGCTGGAGAACAGTGGATATGATCTGGTCCGGTTGTCTACTCGATTCGATGATCCGGCGTACTCGTTCATCAAACATTGCCGCAGTCGTAATGTGGATGGCGTTGTGGTATTCGGGGAAGGCAGAGAAAACGCGAGTATTCAGGAACTGGTCGATGCAGAGATTCCAACGATGTTTATCGATACGGACATGTTGGGCAAGCGTGCCGGTTACATTACTACGGATAACGCGAACGGGATCTCGATGGGTGTCAAACATCTGCATGAGCTTGGGCACCGCAAAATTGCCTATATCTCAGGGACACTTGGACCTGCCGTAGCCAATCTGCGATTGGAAGGATATCGGGAAGGGCTGCGAGAATGCGGCATCCCGTATTCTACGGTATATCTGGAGATCTGCGATTATTCCTTCGACGGAGGAAGCAAGGCTGCCCGGCGATTGCTGGCACTTCAGGATCAACCAACGGGAATTGTCTGTGCATCAGACATGTCTGCGTTTGGTGCGATTCATGAAATTGAAAAGCATGGACTGAGTGTACCAGAAGATATCTCGGTTGTCGGGTTCGATAACACGTATTATGCTGAGGTATTCAAACCGGGGTTGACCACGGTGAATCAGAATATCTATTCCATCGGCATTAAGTCCATCGAATATCTGATTGCCATGATCGAGAATCCATCTTATTCTCCTCCTGTGGTGACGGAACCTTCCAATCTGGTCATTCGTCAGACGACAGCACCCTTAAAAGCCTAAATAGTAAAGATGTTTACACGAAGCACAGCTAATAAGCTGTGCTTTTTGTCGTTCTATATCTCATTTGGAAACATATGGTTTATGGAGTGGTGCAAGTCCTATAGTTTAACGGGTAAACAAAGTTCGCTGGCAATCGTATAATGAAAGTGCTTTCAATTTCTATTGAATAACGTCTATCCAATCCTGCACAACGATCTTGTAAAGGGCTGGCGCATGACAGAACAAAGGTTACTCTTCACAACCAACCAACAAGGAGGAGATCGGATGCATTTGAGAAAATGGTGGAGTTTGTGCTTGTCGGCTGTATTGATCTTCAGTTTGTTCCCAAGTGTGGGAACAGGAGGGACACGTGTTTCGGCAGCGGACGTTAAGACTAGCGATGATGAAGTGCTGTTCGAGGCTAATTTTGAAGATGGTGTATTGGGACAATGGCGTCCACGTGCGAGTGAAAAGCTAGATATCGTAACGCAAGTAGGTCACGACAGTACACGCAGCCTGAGAACCTCTTCACGTACCGAAACGTTCCATGGACCCTTAATTGAAGTAATAGACCATGTACAAAAGGGCAGCACGGTTCATATTTCGTTTTGGGCCATGTACGATGAAGGACCGGACAGTCAGGTCATTAACGGTTCGCTTGAGAAAGAGTACAATAACGATGCTTCAAGTCGTGAATATGCTACGTTTGCCTCTGCAACTCTGAACAAGGGACAGTGGAAAAAATCGAGGCAGATGTGGTGATCCCTGGCGAAAATAGCGGCATCACTGGATTCCGCATGTATGCAGAGACACCTTGGAAGACGTCAGCGGAAGTGACGCCGGCGGATACAATTACATTTTACGTGGATGATGTTCTGATTACGGAAGCCGAAAAAATTGAAATAGAGCCAAACATTCCGAATCTAGTGGATGTTGTGGGACAACACTATGCAATGGGAGCGGCAATCGACCAGTCTGCACTGGATGCAGAAGATCCACATTCCCAGTTGTTAACGAAACATTTTAATAGTATTACAGCGGGCAATTTTATGAAAATGGATGCGATGCAACCAAAGGAAGGGCAGTTTGTCTGGTCAGAGGCGGATCGTCTGGTGAACTTCGCCGCAGCAAATGACATGGAGGTAAGAGGTCATACACTGTTATGGCATAGTCAGGTGCCGGACTGGTTCTTTACCGATCCGAACGATGCTTCAAAACCTGCCACGCGGGAACAGTTGCTTGCACGGATGAAAACTCATATTCAGACCATCGTGACTCGTTACAAAGGAAAGGTTCATACATGGGATGTCGTCAATGAAGTCATCTCAGACGGAGGCGGCTTGCGGAATGGGGCCAGTAATTCCAAGTGGAAAGATATTATTGGGGATGTGGATGGCGACGGAGATGACAGTGATTACATTGAGCTGGCTTTCCGATATGCACGCGAGGCTGACCCTGATGCGGTATTGGTGATTAATGACTATGGAATGGAGGGCAATGGAAACAAGCTGAATGATATGGTGAAGCTTGTAGAGAAGTTGCTTGCTAAAGGAACACCGATTGATGCGGTTGGATTCCAGATGCATGTATCCATGTACGGACCGGATGTAAAGCTCATTCGTGAGGCTTTTGAGAAAGTGATCGCTCTTGGTGTGAATGTACAGGTTACAGAGCTGGACGTTTCGATCTATTCAAGTAATTCTGAACTGGAGATGCCTGTCACAGATGAATTAATGCTGCAACAGGCTTATCGTTATCGTGAACTGTTCGACCTGTTCGACGAGTTAGGAAAACGCGGTGTAATGGACAGTGTTACGGTCTGGGGACTTGCGGATGATGGTACATGGCTTGACAATCATCCAGTCAAAGGACGCAAAGATGCACCGTTGCTGTTTGATCGTAAATTGAAAGCGAAACCGGCCTATTGGGCACTGGTGGATGCTACCACTCTTCCGATCTATCGTAATGAATGGACAGCACTGAAGGCCAGCCCTTCTTTCCCGAATCACAAAGGACAGGAAGATATTCTTTGGGGTGCTGTGAAAGGACTTGAAATTAATCATCTGGCAGATGGTACATCTGCGGTTACGGGTGAGGCTCGTATGATGTGGGATGCCAAAAGGTGAATTTACGAGTGGAAGTGAAGGATACCACACGTCGCAAAGGGGATCAGGTGCAGGTTTTCCTCGCGGAAGAAGTCAAGGGGACAGGCGCTGCAACTTCTGAAGCTGATCTGTCTGCCAAGAAGAAAAATCCGTCGTCTGCAAATGGTCAATATACATTTAAACGGGATGGCGGTAAAGGCAAAGATAAAAATACTTACAACGTACAGGAGACAAAAACCGGTTATGTTGTATATGCATCACTGCCTATGTCAGCTGCTCTACTTACTGAAGGCCAGGTCTTGTCTCTGGATTTTCGGATTACGGATGAACATGCTGCTGGAAAGACAGCGACCATTGTTTGGAATGATATTTCCAATCAGCAGCCCGACAAACCAGCCAACCGGGGCAAACTGAAGCTCGGTTCTGTCTTGAAACAAACCAAGGTCACTTATGGCAAACCTGTCATTGATGCAAAAAAGGATAACGTCTGGAAAAAGGCTGCATCTATTGAAACGGATGTCTGGGTGGTCGGAAACTCAGGTGCAACGGCGACTGCACAACTGTTATGGGATGAGAAATACCTGTACGTATTGGCAGATGTGAAGGATCCCTTGCGAAGCAAATTAAGTTCTAATGCACATGAGCAGGATTCGATCGAGATTTTTATCGACCCGAGCAAAGATCAGACAACATTCTATCAGGAGGATGATGCCCAGTACCGGGTCAATTTTGATAATGAGGCTTCTTTTGGAGGAAATGCACGTAAAGAAAGCTTCAAATCAGCTACTCGATTAACAAGCGGAGGGTATACAGTTGAAGTGGCAATCCCATTAGATAGCGTTCGTGCTGAAGGCCAAAGATGGATTGGATTTGATCTGCAAGTTAATGATGATGGCGCGGGGATGGCAAGCGAAGCAGTGTGTCCATCTGGAGTGATTCATCAGGTAATTCTTATCAAGATACTTCCGGTTTTGGCAGTCTGTTACTGACTCGCAAATAGAATATTCAGTTGTAAATTAGAATATGAGAATGTTAGCTATTCGACATCGTATATCTGGAAATAAGTGTTGATTTTAAATGCTGGGACGTTTAGACTATATACATTCAAATAAACGGGTTCCAATGTATGACAACGGCTTCAAACTAAGTCTGTGGTCACGAGTCAAATGATGCGGAGGGAGTGCCTGTCATCCAGACAGCGCACTCGCTTCTTTACATTTTTGCATACATACAAGGCATTTCCCGGTTGAAAGGACAGAGTGAGTGGAGCACCTACATGGTACGTACAACTTAGAACTTGTTATTTTATCCTATATTATTGCATCGTTAGCTTCATACGCAGCCCTCGACCTTGCAGGCCGTGTAAGTCAGGCCAGCGGGATGGCGCGAAATGTATGGCTTACCTGCGGAGCAGTCTCGATGGGGTTGGGAATCTGGTCCATGCATTTCGTAGGTATGCTGGCTTTTGTTCTGCCTACGCAAGTCTCCTATTCCACCGGTAAGGTTGTTTTATCTGTTCTACTTGCTATTGTCGCATCGGGGGTGGCCTTGAACATTGCGGGTAGACAATCGGGCAGGATAAGCAAGCTCATGATTGCTGGAGTGCTGATGACAGCGGGGATCAGCTCGATGCATTATGTGGGAATGGCAGCGATGTCAACTCCGGTTACGTATGAACCAGGCAGAGTGGTGTTATCCATTCTGATTGCAGCGCTTGCTTCCTTTGCAGCATTGTGGCTTATGTTTTTCTTCCGTTATCATCAATCAAGACATACCTGGGTTTACAAGATGGGCAGCGGTCTCATTATGGGTATTGGAATCTCTGGCATGCATTATACCGGGATGTCAGCCGCACATTTCCATCACTCACATGGCTCGATGGCAAGTTCAGGTATGCAGATTGAGCCAGGCATTCTCGCCTACTTGATCGCATCGGGCACATTTATTGCTTTGGGTTTGACGTTGTTTGGCATATTTATCAATCAGCGAATGTCACAGAAAGATCGACGGATTCATGAGAATGAGCAATGGTATCAGGCCCTGTATCATAACCATTCGGATGCTATTATTTCAGTGAATAAGGAAGGTATTGTCAAAGGGATTAATGCTGCTGTAACAACAATCACCGGATATCCTGAAAAAGGGGTCATGGATCGTTCCATTGATGAGATCGCTCAGCAAATCGATATCCAGTGGATAAGTGAATTTGATTCCATCGATTGGGATGATCATGGACTGGAGCAGGCGCACTACATGGCCAAAATGAGAGACGTACAGGGTGAACTTCTGGACCTTAGTATTGTTGTAGTTCCTGTTGTCATTGATGGCAGACATGTGGGAAGTCACATTTTGATCAAAGACGTTACGGAGGAGAAACAGGCTCAGGAGAAGATTCGTCACCAAGCTTTGCATGATCCGTTGACGGGGTTGCCCAATCGGCGCAAGTTGGATGATGTGCTGGCTTGTACGATTCACGATTCAGCAGAAAAAGGGAATTCTTTTGCCGTTATGGTGATGGATATAGATCGTTTCAAGATGATTAATGACTCGCTGGGACATTCCATTGGAGATGTATTTCTAAGAGAAGTCAGCAGCCGGATCATGAAAGCCATAGAAGCTTCTGATCCCTTGGCTATGGAGAATGTCATGCTGGCCCGGATGGGCGGTGACGAGTTCACACTCGTTGTGACCCAGGATCAAGCGACAGAAGTAAGAGTGGCAGAACTTGCAAAACAGATTGTTGAAGCCATTCAGTTACCTTATCGACTGAAGGAAAATGATTTTTATGTGACCGCCAGCATTGGGATTGCGATGTATCCGGATCATGGAGTGGGCGTTGATGCTTTGCTGAAACATGCGGACTCCGCCATGTATGAAGTGAAGAAAAACGGCAAAAATGGCTTCCAATTCTACACTGCCCAACTCGATTCCGAACTATATGAACGCATTGAGCTGGAGGGTTATCTTCGTAAAGCTTTGGAACGCGATGAGATGGTCCTATACTATCAACCACAGATTCGTACCGAGGATAGCCGCATGATTGGTGTGGAGGCTCTTATACGTTGGAACCATCCACTCAAAGGTCTGCTCGCACCCAATGTGTTTATCCCGCTTGCAGAAGAGACAGGCATGATCTATGAGATTGGCAACTGGACGCTGCGGGAAGCTTGCAGACAGATGAAGCTCTGGCACGCGAGTGGCGGACCGCTCATTCCGGTATCGGTTAACTTGTCCAGCCAGCAGTTCCACCAATCCAACTTGGTAGAACAGGTCAAGAATGCACTCTTAGAGACAGGGCTTGAGTCCCGATATCTGGAGCTGGAAATAACAGAGAGCATGATGATGGATGCAACGGTATCTACGGCGATTCTGAATGAACTGACAGCACTGGGTGTCAAGATCAGCTTGGATGATTTCGGTACGGGATACAGTTCACTGAGTTATCTGAAGCATTTCCCGATTCACAAGCTTAAGATTGATCGTTCATTTGTGACGGACATTACAGAGAGTCACAGCGATCAGGCGATTGTGGCGACCATTATATCGATGGCACAGAATCTCAAGATGGAAGTCATTGCGGAAGGCATTGAGACGAAAGGCCAGTTGGATATTTTGATGCAGAATGATTGCCGGGAGATACAGGGGTATTATTTCAGTCGCCCACTGCCGGCAAGTGAAGTGGAGCATGATTTTTTTGTGCCGCTGCGATTGCAGGGTAATGGTGCACCACTGGTATAATCAGAGTGAACATTTCAATTAAAGGATCTTACAGTTTAGCTGAAGTATATCTTAAACGGCAAATCCCCAATCACGTATAGGGAACTTGCCGTTTTAGTTTTTAGAGCAGTTTGTAAGGGGAATGATTAGAAAAGAGGGAGTTAAAACCTGGTATATTTTATATGATTGATATTATTGGTAATCCTAAAATTGATGGCTGAGATGCAACATGGTTGTATGCTATAATTCAGGTAAAAGTTCTATTTAGCAGTTTAGCAATATCATTGAAGGAGGTTGTGAGGATGAATTTTAGTCTTAAAG
The DNA here is from genome assembly GCA_022836915.1 of Paenibacillus sp. OVF10. Classification (GTDB taxonomy): domain Bacteria; phylum Bacillota; class Bacilli; order Paenibacillales; family Paenibacillaceae; genus Paenibacillus. The sequence goes on from CP094668.1 coordinate 2,695,295, forward strand.
CTCCTGATGGGACCGTCATTGAATCCTATGAGAAGGATCATAAGGAATTCATTCGTATTGCTGGTCTGGAATATGAAGTCTATAACCCGGTGGATGAGCTAGACTCCGATCCGGAGATACGGCAAATGATTGAAGCTTCTGAGAAAGACATAAAACAAGGCAAGCTGTATTCAACAGATGACTTGATTGAACTGGTGAAGCGTGGTGAGCTGTAATTGATGGTTCAATGGACCGCCACGGCAATGAACCGACTTCGCCAGATCAAAAGCGAACATTTTACAGATCAAGAAACGATGGAATACAAAATTAATCTCATTCGCCGTGTTGAAGAGAAGATTGTTACTATGGGAGCAATGCTGCCGTCTCGTGAGTACCGCAACACGTACTACTGTTTCGTGGATCGATACGTTGTATCTTACAAGCTGTTGGACAACGGTGAGCGATATGTAATCACTTCTTTTAAGCATGGTGCAATGAAACGTAATTTTAAATATTAATTTTATAAATGCCAAGCGGCAAGTTCCTGTGTATGTCGGGAACTTGCCGCTTTTTTAGGTCTTATCTTTTATTAATCACTAATCTCACTCATGATAAGAGCATTTATATTCTCGTTTCAAATAGGATAATTTACAACCTCACAAAAACTTGCGGTGGTGTTTCTTGCCATCATACGTAAACCAGATCGGTTTATCCTCGACACGTGTCTCCACATGTACGGTACGTCCCCAGAGGCGATACAGATAAGGCAGGGTGCGTTCCATATATTTCAGATCCAACTCAATGCCTTCATATTGATGTTTCAGCACGAGTTCCCCTGTTCGCAGATAATCAGCATCTTGTACGACCAGATAAGGGGAGCCCCGTTGACACGTGAAAATACGAGCTGATCCCGTATGTTCTCCCAGGACTTGTCGGTGATTTTCCAGTCCGGGCCTTTTTTCTCAAATACGTAGAGATCAAGATCCTCGGTTAATTGCTTGGTCATGTAATTGCGGATAAAGGAGGTATCGGAATCGAATTCACGCACCTCGAACATTTTGGCGCGACCTTGCCCTGGTTTGCGGCCCCAACGTTCCTGTTCTTCACGGGTTGGGTTATCCCAGCGCCGTTCAATATCCTCGAAAATCTTCAGTCCCAAATAATACGGATTCAGACTTTGTTTCGATGGCTGCACCACGGAGGAGTTGAGTTTCGCAAATTCGATCGTATCCTCACTGTTCAGATCGAGCTCACGGATAATGCGTTGATGCCAGTAGGATGCCCAGCCTTCGTTCATGATTTTGGTTTCCATCTGTGGCCAGAAATATAACATCTCTTCACGCATCATACTCATGATATCCCGCTGCCAGTCGGTCAACACTTCCGAGAATTCCTGAATAAACCACATGACATCCTTCTCCGGTTCAGGCGGAAAGTGATGGACCTGAATACCTTCGGCGGGTGCTTCTTCCGTCTGCACATCATCAAGCGACCATAGATCATCATAGCGACCTTCCGGCCGGGGTGCTTTCTCACCGCGCTGCTCCCGCATTTTCATTTCCATGTAGCGTTGTTTGTCCAAATGGCGGGGTTTAATGAGTTGTGGGTCCACATGTTCCTGAATCGCGATCACGGCATCGATAAATGCTTCAACGGCTTCCGTTCCGTACTCCATCTCATAATTGCTGATCCGATCCGCCGTAGCAGCCATGCTTTCGACCATATTACGGTTGGATTTGGAGAAGCGGGCATTGTTTTTGAAAAAATCGCAGTGTGCCAATACGTGGGCTACGATCAATTTGTTCTGAATCAGGGAATTGCCATCCAGCAGGAAGGCATAACAAGGGTTGGAGTTGATGACAAGCTCATAAATTTTGCTGAGTCCAAAATCGTATTGCATTTTCATCTTATGAAATGTTTTGCCAAAGCTCCAGTGGCTGAATCTGGTCGGCATGCCGTAGGCTCCAAATGTATAAATAATATCCGATGGGCAGATTTCGTACCGCATGGGGTAATAGTCCAGACCAAAACCATTGGCAATCTCCATAATCTCGGCAATAGCGTATTCTAGGTCGCGGATCTCATCTGTCATCTAACGCTGCCTCCTTCCCGTTTCTGGAAAAAGCTGCGCAAAGCTTTGTACACTTCGCCTTTTTCTTTGATCACATAATACATGAACTGATCCATCTTGATATGACGATAAGCCGACATCAGTGTACTGCTGCGGTTGTACTGATTCACTTCGCCGTATCCAAACATATTGCTACGCTTCATCAACTCACCGATCAGCTTCACACACCGTTCGTTATCCGAGGTCAGATTATCCCCGTCAGAGAAGTGGAAAGGGTAAATGTTGTAGCTGGAAGGTGGATACCGACTGTCAATAATATCCAGTGCCTTCATATATACAGAGGAGCAGATGGTGCCTCCGCTCTCGCCACGGGTAAAGAACTCTTCTTCGGTTACTTCCTTGGCTTCCGTATGATGGGCGAGGAAAACAATCTCAACTTTCTCATACTGACGGCGTAGAAAACGAGTCATCCAGAAGAAAAAGCTGCGCGCGCAGTATTTCTCAAACGAACCCATGGACCCGGATGTATCCATCATGGCAATAATAACGGCATTGGATTGTGGAATGATTTTGTCTTCCCACGTCTTGTAGCGCAGGTCATCCGGACTGATGTGATGGATGCCTGGCGTACCGGTCGTTGCATTACGACGCAGATTCTCCAGAATGGTACGTTTCTTGTCAATATTGGACTGCATCCCTTTTTGCGAATATCGTTGAAAACTACCGTATGTGTCTCAATCAGGTCTTTATCTTTCTGCTTCAGATCGGGTAATTCCAGCTCAGCGAAGAGCATATCTTCCAGTTCCTCAATACTAACTTCGGCTTCCACAATATCATGACCAGGCTGATCGCCAGCTTTTTCACCTTTGCCGGGTTTCTGCGAAGCAGATGGATCACGACCGATGACGTCTCCGACCTGACTGTCACCGTCTCCTTGACCGACATGTTTTTGCTTCTGGTAGTTATACACAAAACGGTACTCATCCAGACTGCGGATTGGTACCTTGATGATTTGTTTTCCATCAGACATGATGATGTTTTCTTCCGTAATCAGATCAGGCAGATTCTGCTTGATGACATCTTTCACCTTTTGCTGATGGCGCTGTTGGTCCTGGTACCCTTTGCGGTGAAGCGACCAATCTTCCTTCGACACGACGAACGAGTAAGGCTGGTGTGAATTTGACATGTAGGCACCCCCATTGATTACGCGGCACAGTTTGGCCTGTCGGTAATTAAGTATATTCACGGGCGAGGACGATATGTGATGAGAGTGGATATAAAATGATACAATTACGCAAGTTCACCTCGGAGGTGAGGTGAGTCGTAAGAACAGAACTGCACCTTTTTTACAGAAACAGTGAACAAGTGTGATATCCTTCCTTTACAATAGGAGAAAGACATCGATCTGGCATCTAATAGAGGTTGTTTATAAAGTCCACTTAGACTTGTTGAACTCGCACTAATTTAGAGATGCATGTAAAGGAAGGATTTATGTGAATAAAAAGGCGATCAAGGCTTGGATTATGTATGATTGGGCCAACTCGGCTTATGCGACAACTGTGCTGGCCGCAGTACTGCCTGTATTCTATGCTTCGGTGGCTGCAGCAACGCTGGATACGGATACCGCCGCCTCCTACCTGGCCTATACACACTCCATTGGCATGTTGTGCGTAGCTCTGCTAACACCGTTGTTAGGCACGCTAGCTGATTTGTCAGGACGGAAGGGCGACTTCCTGCGTGTATTTGCAATTATAGGTGTCCTTGCTACATTGGGATTCAGCGCAATCGGTGAAGGGGACTGGTTCCTTGCTTCCGCGTTGCTGGTCATATCCACGATTGGTTTTGCGGGTGGTAACACCTTTTACGATGCAATGCTGCCGGATCTGGTACCCGTGGAACGAAGGGACATGATATCCTCCAAAGGTTATGCTTATGGTTATATTGGAGGAGGCTTGCTGCTTGCAGTGAACCTGCTGATGATTCAGCAACCGGGCTGGTTCGGGATGAGCAGTACACTAGCAGGCACAAGACTTGCTTTCATCTCCGTCTCGTTGTGGTGGTTGCTGTTCTCGATACCGATCTTTCGCCATGCTCCGAGACGGCCTGCATCACCGGATCTGCCCGGAACGTGGACAGGGTATGCTGCGGTGGGCGTACGCAGACTGCGGCAAACCTTTCGTCAGATGCGGCGTTTTCCCCAGTTAATCCGCATGTTAGTGGCTTTCTGGTTTTTTAATGACGGCATTAATACCATCATTCTGATGGCTACGATCTATGGGACAAGTATAGGCATAGGCACAGCCGACCTGATGCTCGCGCTACTGTTAACCCAGTTCATCGGGTTCCCGTGTACATTGTTACTGGGAGCATGGGCACAGCGTTGGGGAGCAAAGCAGGTATTAATTGTTAGCTTATCGGTCTACATATGTATTGTGATTCTCGGTTATTTCATGACACAAGCGATCCACTTCTATGTGCTCGCCGGGTTGGTTGGTGTCGTGCAGGGTGTGAGTCAATCCACAGCGCGTTCCCTGTTTAGCAATCTGATGCCAGCAGGCAGAACAGGAGAGTATTTTGGTTTTGTGAATATTACAGGCAAATTCTCTTCGATCTTTGGTCCATTTGTGTTTGGTTATGTTGGGCAGATCACGGGTTCCACGCGTTGGGGTATTCTGTCGCTCATCTTCTTTTTCGTCGCGGGAATTGCTGTATTGTTAACCGTGAAGGTACAGAAGGGGATGCAGGATGCTACACGGGCAGATCAGGAAGAAGAGCGAACTAGGAGCGTTGGAGCTCCTGGGAAAAGTTCAGATGTAAGGTTTACCTGATGTTTGTTCACCCGTTTTCATATTAAGTTTCTCAACGGATTACGTATGGCTTCAGGCATTGTTCCTCACAGAACATGTCTGGAGCTTATTCGCGTTTGTGCAATCAGAACATAATTGATCATGAATAAGTGCTTAAATGACAGACAGCAGAATACAGTGAAAGAGTATGAATTTATGAAAAGGTGAAAATAAAAGATTGACATGATACATTTTGTATCATAGAGTAAAACTATAAATACATATTGTATCTGAGAGTTGTCGAATGTAACCATGTGTTTTGCTTCATTCCCGGGTGAACTTCCGACGGAATATTGCAAAATGCTGACCTATAGCGTGCATATTACTCGTTTTGCCAAACACAAAGGTAGAGTCTGGTCTATCCCAGCTACATATTTATACTAATGAACAGAGGAGAGGCTGCCATTGATCGATGCTCAAGGTAACGGACTTGTTTTCTTACTATGTGTTCCCCGCAGTGGTAGTTCCTTATCCACCGTAATGCTGCAAAATCATAGTCGTATATTTGCCACCCAGGAAATGTGGTTTCTGATGAATCTTGTCGATTTGCCCAAGGCTGATTCACGTGCTTATGGTGGCAGCTCCATCATTCGTCAGTTCTACAATGCCATGGTATCCGAGGATGTCTTCGAAAAGGCGTGCAGAAGTTTTGCTCTTGAGATCTACAATGGATTCCTGGAAGGGAGCGGAGCAGACTTCATCGTTGATAAATCTCCACGATACTATTACATGCTGGAATGGCTGGATCGTCTGTTCCCTCAGTCCAAGCGTATTCATCTCCAACGTAATCCTCTGGCCATAGCTGCATCATTCAAAAAGGTAAACCGCCACACAGGAGAAGGATTCGACCTGATTCATAGTCTGCAGAGCCCCAAATTAAATATGAAATCCGTAGATCTTACACTGGGTATGCTCCGCTTGAATGAGTATTTTGCCAAACCCCACTCCAATGCGTATGAATTGCAATATGAACGATTGGTTTCCAATCCTCAAGAAGAACTTGAGAAACTATGCGCGTTTCTGGGAATTCGATATGAACAGGGAATGGAGCAGTATGGACAGTTTCTGGACAGTGCCAAGTCTGACATGTTCTACAGTATGGGCGTGGGTGATCCTTTCCTCTCTTCGCATCAAGAGGCACATCAGGGTTCTGTTAACAACTGGAAAAACATATTAGAACCACATGAAGTTGAACTGTATTGCCGTGTGATGGGGGCAGATCTGTTCCACCGGATGGGATACAGTGAACAGCTGGCAGAAGCCGAACAATGGACGGGTGTACATTATGATGCAAGTCCAGATCAAGAGGTCATTGACCGAATCACGCATCAGTTGACAGCAGCGACCGGTTGCCAGTGGCAACCGCAATATCGAATGCAACCGGCAGATTCTGTCGTTCATGATCCGCTTGGGAATCTTAATGACCAAGTTGCCGAAGAACCGGAAAAGACAGACCCGACGCTAGCTGCACTGGTGACGATCAGACAGCTGCAAGCCGCATTACGGGCAGCAGATCATCGTCTGGAACGGGGTTACAGTGAGCGAGAACGCTTGAAAGTCCAGCTGGCTTCTGCTCAAAGCAAAATACAGCGTATCAAATCATGGGTACCATTTGGTCATCAGATCAGCGCCTGGGCTTCACAGCGCAAGATTCTACGGGGAGGCAAGTCATGAGCGCCATAGCAGGAATTGTTCACAACGATGGTCAGCAGGCGCTATGGGAAGACAGCTGGCGTCTGTACGCAAGCCTGGGGCATGTCCCTGCGGATACAACAGGGGTGTGGAAAGGCAACGAGGCGTTCCTTAGCTGTCACGCCCAATGGATTACACCGGAATCGGTTAGCGAGAAGTTGCCTTTATATGATGAGGAAAGTGGTCTGACCATCACGGCAGATGCGATTCTGGATAACCGGGAACAACTGGCAGATCAATTACAGATATCCAGAGCTGAACTGGCTATGTTGGCGGATAGTGAACTGATCTTGCGTGCCTATCAGCGCTGGGGAGACGATGTGGCTGTCCGATTACTGGGCGATTTTGTATTCGCCATCTGGGATGAGCGGAATCGCAAACTGTATGCAGCGAGAGACATTACAGGTATGAGAGCTTTTTATTACCGACATGATGGTTCACGTTTTGCTTTCTGCACACTCATGAATCCGTTGCTTGGGCTTGAAGGGGTACATAAAGAACTTGATGAGACTTGGCTGTCCGAATTCCTTGCCATTCCTGACATGCATGATTCAGCAGATATCAATTCGACCGTATATCGGGGAATAAGCCAACTGCCTTCTGCACATACACTTGTCTTCCGGGATGGGAGACTGGAACTGAAGCAATATCATCGCTGGAATGAAGTCGAACCTCTGAGGCTTAAATCCGATGGTGAGTATGTAGAAGCGTTTCGGGAGATCTTTGGGCAGGCGGTTGGATCACGACTACGAACGCACAGGCAGGTGGCTGCTGCTTTAAGTGGAGGGCTGGACTCGGGAGCCGTGGTTGGTTTTGCTTCCGGAACATTGAGAAGTCAGGGCAAACGGCTGCAGGCCTACAGTTATGTTCCCGTACCGGATTTCACAGATTATACGTCGAAAACGTTGCTCGCAGACGAACGGCCCTTTATACGTTCAACCATTAATCATGTCGGCAATATCACAGAGAACTACCTTGATTTTGAAGGCAGAAGTCCACTCAGTGAAGTAGATACCTGGCTCGACATTATGGAAATGCCTTATAAATACTTTGAAAATTCATTCTGGATTCGCGGATTCTATGAAAAAGCGAGCCAACAAGATGCAGGCATCCTGCTCACAGGCGCACGTGGTAATTTCACCATCTCCTGGGGCCCGGCTCTGGATTATTACGCCAGTCTACTGAAAAGTGGTCGCTGGTACCGCTGGTTCCGTGAGATGCAGCAGTATAGTGAACGAACCGGCATGCCCTTCTCCCGTATAGCTAAGATCACCGGGAAAAAGGCATATCCGGATTGGTTCAAGGCTCAGTCCAAAGGAGCAAGCCAGGCCGCATCCGTGCAGTTGATCCATCCTGATTTTGCTCAAAGAACAGGTGTACTGGAAAGACTCAAATCCATTATTGTACTGCAGGGCGGTGCTCAGGCCGATGCACTCAAAGTACGTGCCGAGAAATTCAATAACCTGGCCATCGCCAACAAAAACGGTGCTGTAGCTACAAAATGTTCTCTGCGTTACCGGGCTTGGGAACGTGATCCGACAAGTGATGCCAGAGTCATCCGGTTCTGTCTGTCTGTACCGATTGAACAATATGTGAAACATGGGACGGATCGTTCATTGATTCGCCGGGCTACTTCACCGGAGTTGCCTGACAAGGTCAGACTGAATCAACGGGTACGGGGTGTACAACCGGCGGATTGGCTGCATCGCATCATTCCGAGTTGGGATGCCTTTACGGCTGAGTTGCGTGCTTTGTGTTCTGACAGCAAGGTCGCTGGCATATTAAACACGGAGCGTATCAAATCTGCCCTGGCGAACTTTCCGAGTCCGAGACCAGAGCTTGCTTCACATCCAGATCTGCGATTGATGATGCATAGTCTGATTGTCTATCGGTTCATTCGGAAATTCTGAATGAGGGCACATGAAAGGAGGTGAATACGATGCAAATGGAAAAAAGGAATGGCAAGCACCAGCTCTTGAAGTGTTGGAAGTCAATCAAACGATGGCCGGTACTGGCTACAGACAAATTGACTGGGTAACGGTTCACGATGCGGATCTGTACGATCCAACTTCCTAAGTTGTTAAGTTTTATGAAGTGTCATCATACTTAAAGGGCGGAAATGCAACAAATCCAGCTTTTCGCCTCCGCCCTTATATTGAGCAACATGAATATAAGGGCTTTTTTTACATTTTATTACGAAGGAGGCGTCGTTCATTGTTGCCTGTGCATTATGTGGCGTATGGTCTACGCTGGTCGAGCCAAATTCGAATGCCTGAACTACAGATCGCACCCAAGGATGCAGAGACTGATTTTGATGTCGTGGATGTGCACATCGAGTCTTCAGATCTGGCTCTATTGTGGGAGGATTGGGATGTAGGCAACGACAACTTTGTGGCACGAAAGGGCAGTCTTTTTTCAAAATCGAAGATACAGGTCTGTTTCTAATGGAGCAAGGAAAGCGCATTGTCGTATCCCCTATACCGGGTGCAGATGAGAAAAAGGTCAGATTATTCATTCTGGGCACATGTATGGCGGTCATTATGATGCAGTGTGGCATTCTTCCACTGCATGGTAGTGCAGTTGTTATTGATGGCTGGGCTTACGCATTTGTCGGACATTCGGGAGCAGGCAAGTCGACGTTGTCGGCCGCACTGGCATCACGCGGATATCCGCTTCTCACCGATGATGTTGTTGCACTGACCTGGGATGCCGGAGGAAGAGCTATCGTATCACCTGGTTACCCGCAACAGAAGTTATGGCAGCCCAGTCTGGACGGTTTCGGCATGAAGGAGCAGGATTATGCAACGGTTCACGCGGAGATTACGAAGTATGCGATACCTGTTCAGCACTATTTTCATGAGATGGCTGTGCCACTAGGTGGAATATTCGAACTTGCTCCTCAACCGGAGGAAAACCATACATCTGTTCAACTGGTTGAAGTGACGGGGCTAGAACGACTGCATCTGTTATGCTCGCATACGTTCCGTGGTGGACTCGTTGCAAGACAGGGACTGGCACAGTGGTTGTTCGAGACGGCTTCAAGACTTTCAGCAAGTGTGGAGATTGGCAGATTGGTCAGAACGGGTGCGGAGTTTACAGCATTTGAGATGGTGGATCGGATCACAGATCATATACGTAAAGGAGTGCATACAGGACAATGACAGCGACTACGCCGATGAATGTGGAAGACCGGGTAACCCGGAAGGAAGGCAATCTGGTCAGTGATATGGGCAGTGAGAAAGTTATGATGAGCATTAGCTCTGGAAAATACTATAATCTGGGGAGTACCGGTGGACGAATCTGGGATCTGATCGCAGAAGAACGCACGCTGGGTGAAGTTGTTGAGGTGCTGGCTGCGGAGTATGAGATTGAGCCAGATGTATGTCGTGAGCAGGTAGTGCAATTCCTGGAACATCTTTCCCGTGAAGGACTAATTGACGTTACCCGCGGAGTGTAGAACGATGCTGCGAAAAATAAAGGCCTATTTCTCCCTTCCACGCGCGATGCGCCGACTGGTCTGGGAAGCTTATGTCCTCCTGGGTTGGGCGCGAATCCTGAAGGCTATGCCATTTGCCAAAATCGCACCAGGGCTAGGGACGCCTATGGTCGAAACACCGATGACAGGACTCGAACGCAGCGAGGTCATCACTATACGGAATATTTCCAAAGCGATTTCGCTCGCCAGTAAATATACGTTATGGGAAAGCCGCTGCCTTGTAATGGCGATTGCTGGGATGAAGATGCTTGAGCGACGCAAGATAGAGAGTACGTTATACATGGGGACTGCACGGAATAAGCAAGGACATATGATGGCTCATGCCTGGCTACGAAGTGGTAAATTGATCGTGACCGGAGCTGATACTATGGACCAATATACGGTTGTCGGTGTGTTTGGCAAACGGTGTCCGGAGAAGGGATCTGGGGAGATTGTCTATGATACATGAAAGTGAACTCTATTCATCAGGGTTTCCGAAGGAGCTTAAGCTGATTTTGAGCATGATTAGAGGTGATCTGACGGCTCTATCCCCTGAAGAACTTAAGGCGGGTTTGCAAGGAACCGATTGGCAGCTCTTTCTGCGGCTTGTCTATCATCACCGCTTATACTCTGTCCTTTATTTGAAAATGAAAGAATTGAACTCTGCAATCATTCCTGCAGATGTTATGGAGAGTCTCAGACAACAATACACGGTCAATACCTTCCGTATGTTACATCTGACAGCTGAAATGGAGCAGGTGTGTGGAGCTTTTCGTGAACGCGGTATCCGCAATATTACACTAAAGGGACCAGCGCTCGCACATGATCTCTATGGCGATGTATCGATGCGAACCTCCAAAGACCTGGATATCCTGATTCCGTTCGATGATGTGGAAGCGGCTGAAGGCATTCTGGCTACCCTCGGATATATATCCAAGGAAGGGGAGCGGGCACCTACGGTGCGCAGCTGGAAATGGCGGGAACATCATATCTGTTACACCCATCCGGTCAAAAGGACTCAAGTGGAGATCCATTGGCGCCTGAACCCGGATTCGGGCAAAGAAACCGATTTTGAATTGCTGTGGAAACGCAGCCGGTTCAGTTCATACACACAGACACCTGTCCGTATGCTTGAACAAGAAGACCTATGGGCCTATCTCGTAACCCATGGTGCACGACACGGCTGGTTCAGACTGCGCTGGTTACTGGATATCGACCAGATGATCCGCAGCATGCCACTCGATGTGAAGAAAGTAGAGAGACGTCTGAAAGCGGAGGGACGTTTATCAATCGGTTCACAGGCTCTTTATCTGGCCTCGGAGCTGCTGAACACGCCGCTGGATGTAGAGTACAGTTCCTTGATGTCCTTAAGTGACCGTACAGGCAAGCGATTAGCCAACGAAGGCGCAAAGTTCATGAACGACATGTTGGAAAGTCCGGCTGATATGAAGTCTTATCAATCGTATTTGTTTAAACTTCGAAGTACAAAACAGAAATGGTTTTTCTTTATTGAACGTTTATATCCGAGTACATGGGATGTGGATCAATTGCCGCTTCCGCGTTCTTTGTTTTTTCTGTACTTTCCGTTACGTCCGTTTCTCTGGTTCTGGCGGCGAATTAAAAGGTATACGGTGACGGAAAGGGGTAAAGTATGATCTCGGAATTAAGGTATTTCATGCGAAAGTTGCATCATGTCACGGGGCCCATTTTATATTGGAATCTGCTAGGGATGATCTGTATCAGTCTCATGGAAGGGATCGGCATCTACATGCTTGTTCCGATGCTGAGTCTGATTGGCATATTTGAGATGGGCTCCACAGGCTTAAACATTCCCTGGCTTGGCGACGTGTTGAATCGTTTTTCTGAAAATAGCCAATTGTTACTCGTATTGTTCACCTTTGTGTTGATTGTCTCCGGACAGGCCTGGATGCAGCGTCTCCAAACGATCCGTAATACTCGAATCCAGCAGCAATTTGTACGAACGCTGCGCATGGAAACCTATGGTGCTATTATTATGGCGCAATGGTCATTTTTTCTCCAAAAACGAAAATCCGATTTTAACCATATATTAACGACTGAACTTGCACGTGTGAGCCAGGGAACGAGCATTATGCTGCAAATGGCAGCCTCTCTGATCTTTACGGGCATTCAGATCGGTCTTGCTTTCTGGTTATCCGCCAAGCTGACGGCACTTGTGCTGGTCTGTGGATTGTTATTATTTTTTGTCTTGAGGAAATTCGTCAAGCGGGCCAAGCAGATCGGAGACCAGACCTCTGAATTCTCGCAAAGTTATTATAACGGCATTACCGAGCATTTTAACGGCATTAAGGATATTAAGAGCAACATGCTTGAGCGCTCACACATGAACTGGTTTGAGCGTATGTGCAGACAGATTGAACGCAACGTCATTCAATTTAGTCAATTGAACAGTGGAACACAGCTGATTCACCGGATGTCCGCGGCAATCATTATCGCTGCATTCATCTATCTTTCTCTACGTGTAATGACCGTGCCACCCGCAAGTCTACTGCTCATCATCCTTATCTTTTCCCGGTTATGGCCAAGGTTTACGGCGATTCAGTCCAATCTGGAGTACATCAGCTCCATGCTGCCTGCATTTCGGGTAGTCAGAGAATTGCAAGCGCAGACGGCGAAAAGTCGTGAGATTAGTGCAGAGATTGCTTCGGCAGGAGACGTTGGAACTGATGGGATTCAACCTATGGAACTGAAGGAATCTATTACATGTGAGGATGTCTGCTATCGCTATGAGGGAAGTGATACGTACTCATTGAGAAATGTGCAAGCTTCGATTCCAGCAAGGGGTATGACCGCAATTGTAGGTAAATCCGGAGCAGGCAAGAGCACCCTGATAGATCTGATTATGGGCCTCGTAAGGCCTGAAACTGGTCGTATTCTGATTGACGGTGTGCCTCTGTCAGAAGAACGATTATTGAGCTGGCGAAGTTCCATCGGATATGTCTCCCAGGACCCATTCCTGTTTCATACGAGTATTCGTGAGAATCTGCGTCTGGTTGATCCAAATGCAAGTGAAGAACAGATGTGGCAGGCTCTGCAATTTTCCTCCTCTGCGGCATTTGTACGGAGGTTGCCTCAGGGTCTGGATACGATTATTGGTGATCGGGGTATTCGTTTATCCGGGGGTGAACGTCAGCGATTGGTGCTCGCCCGGGCCATGCTGCGGAATCCTTCGGTCTTGGTACTGGATGAAGCAACAAGTGCGCTGGACAGTGAGAATGAACAGTACATTCATGAGGCGCTTGAACGGTTAAAAGGACATGTGACCATTATCGTGATTGCACACCGATTGTCTACGATTCGGACGGCAGATCGTGTAATTGTGCTCGATGAAGGTCGGGTGATTCAAGAGGGCGGGTACCAGCAGTTATCTACTGATCCGGTAGGGACGTTCAGCAAACTTCTTAATATGCAAGCGGGTGTTGTTGGGCAGTAAAGTAAGTGAGTGAGGGGACATCAAGACGTTATAACGCGATGATAGAGTATTGTATCTTCTTCGGTATATTCATTTATCGCTGGTATAACCAGCAATGTATCACGTAAAGAGGCGCGCCACTATGGGCGCGCCTTTCATGTAAGTAGGTTAATATAATGAGCAAGAATTAATGGACCAGTTCTGTATTGGAAGGGCGCGGAAGCTGGAGAGCGCCGATCTGTTCCAAATGTTGTACGATCTCTTGCACGGCTTCCTCAATGGAAGATTGCTCCGTATCGATGATAAATGAAGGAGATTTTGGTACATCATAGGGGGCGGAAATGCCTGTGAAATGCGGGATGTCACCGTTGCGTGCCTTTTTATAAAGCCCCTTGGGGTCACGCCGCTCACATTCTTGAATTGAACAGCTCACATAGATTTCAATGAAATCTTCTGGTTCAAATAACTGTCTGACCATCTCCCGATCCTGTTCATGAGGAGAGATAAAAGCCGAAAGTACAAACAACCCGGCATCTACCATTAACTTCGATACTTCACCAATTCGCCGCAGATTTTCTTGACGATCCCCTGCTGTAAAACCGAGATCACGGTTCAGGCCATGACGTACATTATCCCCGTCCAGAACATAACAGCGTACGCCTTGATCGTAGAGATACTGCTCCAGGGCAAATGCAAGGGATGACTTTCCTGCACCTGATAACCCGGTAAACCATATGGCACGACTACGGTGCCCATTATGCTTCTCCCTGTCTTGTCTGTTGATGCTGGATGATTGCCAGGTTATATTGCGCTCTTCCTTCGACATGAGTATCCCGCCTTTTCCCTACCATGATATGTATAATATTTTAACATATTTACAAGATTATAGCACCTTACAGATTTCTTCAAAATAAGCGTGAATCGACAAAATATCGGGTATAGATGTAGTACATACATAAGCATTATGCATATATCCAAGGAGTATTTTGCATTGAATGATGCAAATGCCCACATCGCAGGAGGAACAATGTCATGAACGAAAACATACAAAACATACAAGTTGGATTCAAATGCCCGGATTGCCAGCAGGATATCCGAGCGGAATTTATAGATGAACAGGTCAGTACGGTTCGTTGTAAAGGTTGTGACAGAGCGTATACACTTTTGAAGCCAACCATCGGTGATGAGATTCTACTGGATTGGGAGCAGGAGGCTTTGTATCACAAGCTGAGGGCAGAGCGGTCTGAACTGGATAATCACAATATGTCGGCCTTGATTATCAAAGTTATCGAGCTGCTTACATGGCGTGATCGGGGAGATGGACAGACCCGTGCCATACAGACCGTGAGGGAATGGCTTGCTTCCAGTGGCAAACCTCAGACCTTGCTTGAATTGTTCCATCAATCTCCGCCACAACCTGAAAATAAACGTTTCGATCGTTTATGATTTACATACATTAGCCGTTCCTGTGGCATATTACCTGAAGGTATTCGTGTGTGCAAACGACTAACCGAATTTTTCAGGAACAGGAGCGGATAGAATGAAGCGAATGGTTCTATATATACTGTTGGGACTGTTATCCATCAGTATGATACCGGCACAGACTGAAGCATCACCGGTTACCGGAGCGTATCACTTTGGCTTCAAAAAAGTCAAAACGGTCAACTGCCCTCCATTGATCAGGAAGGCTTTAAATCGATCTTACAACATAACGATGCCATTTTCCTGGGGGATACAAAACAGAAGGAATTGTATCTCACGTTTGATAACGGGTATGAGAATGGATTCACACCTGCCATACTGGATGTTTTGCGTACCAAGAAGGTGCCAGCAGCTTTCTTTGTGACAGGTCATTATCTGAAAGATCAGCCTGAGTTGGTCAAACGTATGGCGGCTGAAGGTCATATTGTCGGTAATCATTCATGGAGTCATCCGGATATGACCCGCATCTCCAATGAAAAGCTTAGAGAGGAACTCGAGAAGGTCAAGTCGGAGGTCAATCGGCTGACGGGTCAACAAGCGACCTTTTTACGGCCACCGCGCGGGATTTTTAACAATCGTACGCTCGCAGAGAGTCATGCTCAGGGTTATGTGAATGTGTTCTGGTCTGTTGCTTATAAAGATTGGGATACCAATGTGCAGCGTGGCGCACAATATGCTCATCAACAGGTGTTGAAACAACTCCATCCGGGGGCTGTCATTTTGCTTCATTCGGTATCCAAAGATAACACGGAAGCTCTGGGTTCCATCATTGATGAGGCTCGCAAGCAAGGATACGCATTCAAAAGTCTGGATGATCTGCGGACCAAAAATTATTGATCTGTATCGTAATGACCAAGGTTACTCTTGAGTTTGGCAAAATATTAAAGGGCATCCTGAGCGATTAAGCTCGGAATGCCCTTTTTAGTTATAACGGTATGCCAATCCAAGTATTGGATGTACCACATACAGATTAAGAAGAAAGGATTGGGTAATACGATACAATGTAACGTGTAATACTATAAAACAGTGTTATAGATGATTCCAATCGTTTTTGGGCCGCAGTGACTGCATACTACACAACCAGCAGTGGTCAGTTCCACACGGGCACCCGTTTGTTCCTGCAAAGACTTCTGCAAGTCAAGCGCATCCTCTTCAGCCATGGTGTGCACAACAATCAGCAGGTCTGGATCGATCTGATCCTTCTGGCTGAGCGTATTATTCAGCATTTGTTCCAGAGCTTTCTCCCGTTTGCCGCGGACTTTATAGGCAGGTGCCATTTTGCCATCCGTTACCCGGATGACAGGACGAATCTTCAACAGGCTTCCAATCAGATTCTGCATGCCTGAACAGCGTCCACCTTTATGCAGATACTCCAGTGTATCGATGACAAACTCCGTGCGTACATTTGATTTCATCGCCTCAATCAGGTGTGTAATCTGAGTCAGGTTTTGCCCTTTATCAGCAGCATGTACAGCTTTCATCACCATCAGTGCAATTCCTGATGAGAGATTCTGTGAGTCAATGACCGATATTCGACCTTCCGGGAACTCGGTACTCGCTAGTCGTGCATTTTGATAGGTAGAGGAAAGTTCAGAAGATAAGCTGATATATAAAATCTCATCCCCTTGATCTATGTAAGGTTGAAATGCCGTTATGAAATCAGCGGGGAAGGTGCTGCTGTTTTGGGAAGACGCCCATCTCGGCTGACACGTTCATATAGCTGTTCAGGCTTAATCTCAGCACCGTCTTTCAGTGATTCTTCACCGAACACGACATATAAGGGGATGATACCGATATCGTGCTGCTGGATCCATTCTGGAGCCAGATCACTTGTGCTGTCCGCAAAAATTTTGATTCGTGACATGTCAATCTCCTTTGAAAACAATGATTTTGGCAAAAAATATAGATTATACTTATGTGTCAACCCATTCATTTTAATTATAAGGAAACATGACGCTGGTGCAAAGCGTTACATCAGCGTCATGCCTACCAAGATAAGTCCAACGAATAACAGAATCATGATCCCATTTAATATGGTTCCGATAATGGCAAAAACTTTCTTTCGATTCTTGAGAACAAGACCAATAATTCCGACGATACCTCCGGCCAGATTGAGAATCAGGCAGACCAGAATGGCTAATGAAGCCAGAACCACGGCTGGATGCAAGGCTATCTCTTCTGTCTGCAACGGGGTTAGAACTCCGATGGACTCGTTTACAGCCATGGTGGCAATAAAGAATATCAGAATATAACCCAAGATTGCAACCAATCCAATGACAAAGCTGGCGATCCCAGGTCCGGAATGTTTCAGTGGTACCATTGGTTGCCTCTCATAATCTGGCGG
Organism: Paenibacillus sp. OVF10; assembly: GCA_022836915.1. Classification (GTDB taxonomy): domain Bacteria; phylum Bacillota; class Bacilli; order Paenibacillales; family Paenibacillaceae; genus Paenibacillus. Next base: position 2,712,635 of record CP094668.1, read on the forward strand.
GTATGCTTCATACCCATTGTTATTGTATGGATCTGCATGGCCAGGGTTCTGATTCGTGTTGTTATAACCTGAATTATAGGAATCGCGATTATCCATAATGTTGACTTGCCTCCCTTAATCATCGTACTGAGTGTTATTAACCTAATCGATGAGTAATGATTCTCCTTTTAGAGGTTGTCCAAACTCGGTACTGAAAACCAATCTTTTTGAACTTGCACTTAAAATACAACGATTACATACCTGTTACTTTTCCATAATTATCGATAAAAATCAAGGATTTACGCCAGTTTTCTACGATATATAGGGTAAAGATAGGATTAGTAAGTATAAACAGACATATGATCTATGAAGCTCCACCCCGACTGGTAAAGGAGGAGTGGATTCGCTACAATAATAGGAGTGAAGTGTAGTTGAATTAAGGGAGAGAACTTATATGCAACGAAGATGGATGATGCTTGGAGCTGTAATGACCATGCTGTCGGTGGCGATAGGTGCTTTTGGTGCTCACATGCTCAAGGATACGATTGGGCCCGCGGCCATAGCTACATATGAGACGGGGTGCAATATCACATGATTCATGCATTGGGCCTGCTCATTATTGGTTTGACGGCTGGTCAACTTGGAGCATCTACAAAACTGAAGTGGGCAGCGCGCCTGTTGTTTATCGGAATTATCGTGTTCTCGGGCAGCTTGTATGTGCTTAGTATTTCTGGCATCAAGATTCTGGGTGCCATCACACCGATTGGTGGGGTAGCCTTCATTGCCGGATGGTTGTTATTGGCATTAGATGTATGGCAGCGAGGTAAGGATCGCTCCTGATCGGTCCAAACAAATTAGGGTTCAATCCTACATGAACCATAGAACTAAAATGAACCATAGAACTAAAAACTTGCGTTAGAATGTCCCGTCATTCTAACGCAAGTTGCTTTTTGTTTTAATCCGATGAAGTTAGTTACAGAAACTCATCGATTTCATTGGTTCGGAACGTATACACCTGTTTTTCATCGACATGGTAGATGCTCACAATACTGGTATCTCGATCAAAATTCAGAATGCGGCAAGGAATGCTCTGATGTTTACCGTTCTTGTTATTGACAACAATACGGGTGAGTTTGTTCTCTTTAATGAGCGTGTCAATCCACGCGTCAAACGAGTTTCCATCGGAAACATTGGATGTTTGGGTGGCAGGCTTTTTCTCGCTAACCGGTTTTTCTTGCTGATTCTGTGTTTTGACTGGAGCAGGTGAGGCAGGTGTCTGAGCTGCAGTGGACGCCTTCTGTGCTGCGTTGGCTTTTTTGCGTTCGTTGTGAAGTGTGACGAAAGAGTCCTTCTTGGACTGGAGTGTCGCTTCAATAATTTTGCCTAGCTCTATGCCGGATTGAATCCGAAAGTCCGCAATTTGTTCTTCATTGTTTATGAACTCCAACAGGGACTGCAGTGCCAATGCATTTGAGCGGCTCTTAATAAGTATATCGACATTAAATAAAAAGCCGATGTCCTCTTGATTGGATAAGGTTTCTTTCATTCATCCCAGCCCCGTTAAAAAGTATGTCAGCTCAAAAAAACGCTTCAATTAACTATATCATTAAAAAGGAAATTATCATAGTGCTAGAGACGCAGAAATATGCCGATTCGAAATGAATCCAGTCCCGGAGTGCCCCTAAATTTCTCCCCAGAATAGAACAAATATTCTTCTTTTTCATCCCCTGATCATCCTGTTTGCCTGCGCTAGTCGTGCGGGTCTAATCTATAATTTATTTAATCAGGACAGGAAGCAACAGGGGGAATCGGGAATGGGCAATGCATATCAGGATCGATTGAGATACGTTTATAAAATTACATCTTCCAGAATTAGAAAAGCGGATTATGATCTGCATCTTACTTATCAAGAAGCGACAGTAAATGGAGAAGTGGCATCTATTGGAAACCATCAGGTGTTTCGCTTTATAGATCGTATTCGAGGCTACAAGGAGAGGGAACAAGATCTGGCTAGAATCAAGCTGGAAATAGAGCGATTAAAAGCCTTGAAAACCAATGCTGAACATAAAAGAGCAATGAAGAAATTGCATGAAGAACTGAAAAATCTGAAGTTTGCCGATGATTACTTGCTGGTGGTCATTGAAAATAATAAAGACTATGATCGGTTGAATTCATCGAAAGCTTTCTCCATCAACGGCAAGAAATACAAGCGGTTATTGGCTACGACAGGTGGAGCCAAAAGTTCGACGGTCATCTATGTGAGTGAGGATATTCATCCGTTGTTGGAGAAAAGATTGAATAACGGCAGAGATCCCAATAAAGAGCTGGTTCCTGCCAAACTGGAGGCATATAAGGCCTTGGCTTGCAGTACAAGCACGCCTGTGTCACATCCCGAACGTGTATTGGTTGTTCATGATTGTATAACTGAATTTGGCGCAGACATCATTCAGATCGATGATACCGAGACAGAATACCCTCGCATTGAGAGTAGGAAAAATGAGCCTATTCAGATGAACATGAGTGATGGGTTCGGTCTTATCTCTCCTGCACTTAGTGAACGATGGGCATCCGAACTGGGAAATGAATATATCCCAAGTGGATTTTGTATTCGCAATAGCTTCTGTAAAGGGATGGTCTTTACATTTGATTATCACGAATTTGCTGATCGTGTTGCAGGCAAGTATATGGTGGACGATGCCTGGGGTAATCCTGTGGATATTCGAGAGGTAGACTTAATCATCACAACGTCCATGCTCAAACTATGGAGCTCATACAACAGTATCGACGATTATCTGTTATGTTGCGGTTATTATGGCTACACGTTCAGCGTAACGAAGGTTACACCCGAAGAACTGGAGGATGAGCGTCATTTAAACTACCAGTTCATTCAGTCACTTCAATTAGATGATACCGAGATTGGTGAGCTCATAGCTCCCACGGTTGATTCAATTAAAGATGTGCTAGGTGAAGACTATCGCAAGGCACTTTTATTTCTCAAAGGAATTCACATCCATGAGAACGATTATAGAAATAGTCCAGATGATTATATTAAAGGGTTGATGGTAGACCCACGACTTATAGATGATCCTTTTGTGCGCAACAAAATTCATACCTTAATACGTAAGCGAATGAATGAAGCCAAGATCGGAGTTCTAAGAGTGAAAGGCAATTTCAGCATTATATCTGGCGATCCCTATACATTGTGTCAGAGCATTTTTGGCATACCTTTAACAGGATTGCTGAGCTCGGGTCAGTTCTACTCCAGATATTGGAATGAACGCCATGTGGGCCGCGTAGCTTGCTTCAGAGCTCCGATGACTTGTCATAACAATATCAAGGTGCTTCGTTTTCAAAATACAGATGAGATGCAGCATTGGTATCGCTATATGAACACGGTCACGATCTTAAATTCATGGGATACGACGACACATTCCTTAAATGGTGCAGATATGGATAGTGATCAGGTCTTAACTACGGATAACCCAGTCATTCTCGGGGCCATTCAGGAGCTTGATGCGATTGTATGTGTACAGAAAACCTCAGCCCAAAAAATTCCGGATGAAAAGGATCTGATTCAGGCCAACAAAGACAGCTTTGGTGATCTGATCGGTTTTACAACGAACAAAATCACATCAATGTTTGATGTATTAGCCAATTATGAGGAGCATAGTGCAGAATATCAGGAAATGATGTACCGAATTCAATGTGGTCAGCATTATCAACAAAATGCTATTGATCAGGCTAAAGGGATTGAATGTAAAAAAATGCCGAAGCACTGGTATGATATTCGCGCTGCGGTAACGGATGAGTCAGCCTTAAACATGGTAGCACACAAGAAACCTTATTTTTTCATATACAATGACCCGGAGCAGAAAAAGAATATACCACCTATGTAGAAAAAACGAGTCAGAAGTGCTTGCAGTTATTTGGCATGACTGTGGATGAGTTGTATTCGAAGAAGGAGCTATCTCCGGATCAGGAACAGTTCCTGGCACAGTATGCACAGAGAATGCCTGTATCCACGGCACCATCTGTGATGAACCGGTTATGCCATCAAGTGGAAGAGGAGTTCAACAAGTTAAAGTTAAAACAGTCCGAGAGCCAGTTTGATCATACGATATTGATGAGTACCAAGAAATACTCCCAAGCTCGTTATAAAGAGATTCAACGTTTATATCAGATGCATAACGAAGAGCTACGTAGCTATATGACTAAATTGCGCAAGAGTAAGGTGAAAAAGGAAGAAAGATCAGCCCGATGGCAGTTGTTTGTTTCACGTTTCAAGGAGCAGGCACTGGAGATCTGCAATAACGAAGAAGATCTTTGCAATATGATTGTGGACATGTGTTATCGAAATGCGGAGAAATCCAAGCAGTTTGTATGGGATGTCTCGGGGATCAAATTATTCGCAATCTATTGCTCAGCAATGAACACATCATCCATTATCCGGTTAGAGATCCGGACGGCGATATTGAGTATGCCGGAAGAACCTTTAAAATGACCCAAATGCATGTGAAGGAGCAACGCCCTTGAAAATCATTCTGAATGAACGTCATCATGCCGAGCAAGCAATTGCACATGGGAAAATGGATAAGAAGCCAACTAAAACGTTGATTTGTTTAGCTAAATACGGGCTTGAACAGGGGAAGAACGCCGAAGATGCATATGCGTTGTTAAATCAGTTTATGACCAAGTATTATCCAGACTACAATGCTGTCCAGTGGGATACATTTCTCAATCGTATCATTAAGCAGTCTCAGAAGTATATCAAGATAAGGGAGAAGGCAAGCAAGAGCACGCTAATCGAGATTGATCATGTACCTGTAACACACGAAGAACTTCAAAAGATCAAACAACTTAAAAGTAAACGACTCGAGAAATTGGCCTTTGTTTTACTGGTCTACAGCAAGATTAATAATCGAATCAATGAAAATGATACGTACTGGATTAATAATGAATGGAAAGAAATCTACGGTGATAGTCAAATGGCCGTAAGCAAAAAAGATCAGGGGTTATTGGTGCACAAACTTATTCAGTTAGGGTATCTCAAAGAAAGTCAACGCGTCGATTCAACTAACGTACAGGTTTTGTTCGCTGTGGAGCATGGTGAGGTTGCCTTCCAGTTAGTTCGCTTCGATGACTTTGTGTTGGAGTATTCTCGCTGGAAAGGAGAAAACATCAAAAATTGTACCGTATGCGGAAAACGGATGCTTGCAAAATCGAACCGAATGAAATACTGCAAGGAATGCAAAAAAGCCGGCATTAATCCCATTAGAAAACTTCTCTAAAGCTAGACACAGCAATGCTTTGCATGGTTGTTCAAGAATTTCTTTAATGATAAGCCAGAGACAGGTTTCCTAGTTATGGGGGAGGTATCAACTTGGAAACAGTCTTATGAAGAAAAATATGCTACATAACGCTTAGGTAGGTGAATTATGTCAAATGGAATAACTTTAGCACATGTAGAGTCTTTAATTAGAGAAGCGGTGAAACATAGCGGTCCGGGACAGCCAGGAGATACTGGCGAAACTGAACTCGCTATCAAGCGTGCACTGGAGGCTGCTGGCGAAGCCTTACAGGCTGCTGGAAAAGCAAAAGAGGCTTATCAGACCACTCGACTTGTGTTCCAGAGTCCAGTTGCTGATTTTGAGGAGTTAAGTATGCAGTACCCTTCTCCTGAAATAGGCTGGACGGTACAGACGTATAAGGATGGCAAGAGATATCGTTATGGTGGAAAGACATGGGTAGAGATTGATGTATTTGGTCAAAACCTTCAGGTGGTTAATCCCGATGTGGATGGGCTCATGAGTACAGCTGAACACCTGAAATTAAATGAGATTCCATTGGAAGTACAGGATCGTGTTATTGTCTTTTGCAAAGAATCACAGGTTTACCCGGAAGTACTGGGCATTTTAGCCCCTTTTCCATTCGATGGCGAAATTTTACATGTAAAGGGCTACTGTGGGGTTACTGGAGATACCGCAACTGAAATACGAATTGAAAGATCCAAGGATCTCATTCACTGGCAGGATGTGATGGGGAGTTCACTGAAGTTTGAAGGATTTCAACATCAAGATGACGGCAAGGCTACATTTGAGATCAAAAAAGTGGAGGCTGGAGATATCTTCAGAATCAACATCATCGAAGCAGCTTCAAACATTCAACATCTTACGATTCAATTAACGATTAGAACATAAAAAAGGAGATGGAATATAATGACACAACCAATTATTACATGGCTGGACGCAACACATAGCAAGGAGATTGTAGCACCGTTTGATTATGGTGTTATTGATGCAGATACCAAAAGTGAAATTCGTATTTTTAATGTGTGGAACAACATAGGTGGTGCGACGGATGTGTCAAAAATGGAGGATTGCACCTTTACAACACGGGATATGGATGGGGGCACTGGTGATACAATTAAACACGATATTGAAGCTGTTAAAAACAACTGGTTTCATGTGCAAGTGGACTCACTTGGGGAGAACGATTTGGATGAAGAGAGCTCTCGTGTAGGCAAGGACTTTTCGAAGCCTATTGGAACTACGGGCAAAACAACGGTGGATCATTCAGGAACACCTTATGCAACACCGCTAGTACCGGGTGCAAAAGAGATATTGGGAGTTAATAATAATGGAGATCCACAAGACGCGGCAGGTAACTATGTGACGCTGTCTATTCAATGCGAAGTACCCTTGAATGCTCGTAGTGGTAAACAAGAGTTCAAGAAACGTATCTCTTATCGTTACGTGTAAAAAAAGAAACAGTTATGGGACAGGCTATTGCAGCCTGTCCTTTTTATTAAAAGGGGAAGTCCTGTGATTCTAGGTAATACACAATTTACGCGCTCACCTGTATCTCAAGCTTATGTATGGATTGCTGATTACTATGATGGTACTTATTTAAGCGAATTCGATTTGCAGACACAACAATCAAACAGTTTTTATAAAATTAACAAGGAAAAGTTGGTCTCTTTTGGATTGATCGGGCAAGGATCTCACGTGTATCACAACGTTGCCAACGGTGTATTTCATATTAATGCGGATCGGTACTCTATATCATACGTATGTGAAGAACAAGAATACCCGCTAACGGGTAGGACCTTTCTATACAGTGACATCATTCAATTCAAGAATGTTTCTTCAGATGTGAATATGAGTGGACATTCAGGTCCGGGGAGTTCGGGAGCTTTCCATAATACGATTGAATGTTTTAACTTCGGTTACAAAAAATGATGAATTTGAACGATGTGCAGATTAACTTTCAATGTGTGTGTTCCCTGCCGTTGAAAGAAACTGCGTTTCTCCAAATTAAAATCACCTCAGATCAGGACCTGCCTGGGCAATTAGTTATTCGTAAAAATGGCTTTGTCATAGATCAAATCGTAGCCCCTCTGAAGGCAAATCATGCAGGAATCATAAACTGGGACATTCGTTGAGTTGGATTTTGAGATGAGATAGGTGGTGAAAGTATGGCGATTCAAGAAATAGCACTGGATATGGATCTATCTATAGGTGTTTTTCAAGATACGATATTTCAGGATCAGAAATTGAAATTAAGAGAGTTGAGCCAGGATGCGGACGGGAATTCAATCTATCCTGCTAAAGGTTCTTGGGAGTCCACGCCCATTCGGATTCAGGATAAGATCGCTTCATTTAAAGGTGTAGCTGCAAGCGTAGATATAGTAGGGGAGCATCATACAAGATCTATTGGAGCACATCTGAGGATGGCTTTGAGTGGGGGCGTATGAGGAAATTTTAGCAGATGTGACTGCTCCTAAATCTCCAGCAAAGTATGCGAAAGTGAAAATTGAGATTGTTGCTGAGAAAGAATATTCGAATTTCTACATAGACGATTTTAATCAGAAGGGGAAATACAGTAATCCCTTTATTGAAAGTGAATCTGGTTCACTAGGCTTAAAGAAAATATATCAATTGAACATGGAACGAGCATCGGATACTCCAACAGGCAGGATGTTACGTCAGAAGGTTGAAAACACGAAATTCAAGAAAGTAGATAGAATCAGAGTGAGTAAGGGGTGATTTTATGGCAGTTCCAGCGACTACAGGGCAGTTGAGAACAAGTATAGGAGATATGGAGATCGGTGATTATATTGCATGTAATGCGGGAAGAGGTTCCACCATAGCCCTAACAACCATCTATAACCTTGGTAAAGAACATCCTAGTGGGGAAATACCCTTAGCTGGCTTAGGAACCACAGCAGGAGTAGGTGGAACGTTTTACTTCATTAAGGTAGATAAGGGGTTGCTCATTTCCGATAGAATGATTTTCAACTCTATCACATGGGATCAACTCAACTCTAAAAATTGGATAGAAGGCGTTGCGTTTGAATCGGGTTCGATTCGCTCTTTAAGTGGCGGTGTATTGTATGCAGACTCAAGTGGAAATAAATCGAACACTGATTTAGGATTTGGAGCATTTCCCGCAATCAACGAGTGGGATAAGTATCTCATTAATTTTCCTGTAGCAAAGATATTATCAGGAAAAAGTTTAGACGATGTTTTTCATCATCTAAGTAACTATAGCTGGTGCAAAGAAACACCGAATTATGGCACATGGAGAGACAAGGCTGGTAATTCGACTACAACAGCTTCCAATAATCAGCGCATTGGTAGAGGTAGCAATGCCAGAGCGCAGTGGAGTGACATAAACTACTCTGCAAGTGGTGGTTCTTATGCCACTTGGGGATTTCGCCCAGTATTTGAATATAAGGAGGTGTAGTAAATGGCAGTATTAGGAGATCAATTAAATAATCCTGAAAGTGGATGGAGACGATATGACGATACACATGCGGGATTGAATTATACAGGAAGTTGGTACAAAGTAACTGGAGATAAGTATTTCAATGGTAGTGTGAATGTAACAACCAGAGCCGCAGATAACAACTATGTTTCATTTAGTTTTTATGGAACGAAGGTCAGGATCATATCTGACATTGCACAAGATAGACATTCTAATAATACGATTACTGTAGATGGTGTGACTGAATCATTTAACACATATAAATCGGGAACTGCTGTATTCAATGCAATTGTTTATGAAAAAACGAACTTACCTTTTGGATTTCACACGGTTAGAATTACCGTAGGGTCTAATCGTATTAACTTCATCATGGATGCAATAGATATTGATGAGTCAGGACATCTATATGGGTATGCTCTAGCCACACCTGAAAGTGGATGGCAGAGGTACGATGATACGAATGACATGATTGTGTACACAGGTACATGGTCAACAGAAACACTTGCTGGAAACTATAATGGAAGTGCAAAGTATACATCAACCAGTGGATCAACAATGAGTTTTACTTTCTATGGAACAAAAATAAGAATTATTGGTGGTTTGTATTCAGGTAGAACGACAACAGCTCAAGTTGTTATTGATGGAATTAATGTTGGAATAATCAATGAAGATTCAACAACTTCAAGAACGAAGGCTTTGGTCTTCGAAAAAAATGACCTGTCCCAAGGTAAACATGTTGTTCAAATTAAAACAGTAGACAACAAAACACTAATTCTCGATGCAGTTGATGTAGGTGAAGATGGTTATATGGCAAGAAGCATTGGAGCCTCCTTAACATCGCCTGATACAGGATGGAAGAGATATGACGATTCAAGTTCAGAGATAAAATATGATGGATGGTTAAGATACCCTACGGGACAAGCTGGCTCCTACAACAATTCATTCAGTGCTTCCAATAATACAGTTAACAAGAAAGCTACCTTTACATTTAAAGGAACTAAGCTCAGATTGATAACTATGACTCATTCAGACTCAACCACTATTGGAAAAATATCTATTGACGGTACTCCTTACGATGCTTCTTTTTATAGTAGTTCGGCTATAAATCAAGTTCTTGTTTTCGAAAAAACGGGTCTTGAAGATTCTCTTCACACAATTGAAATATATTCTCCTGAAGCCAAAAACATCAGAATAGATGCTGTAGACATTGACCTTGATGGACGAATGTTTCATCCTGATGAAGTAACTGATCCGATAGATCTCACTATTGGCAAACGGATTCGCTGTTACTACTCTACAAATAATGGAGTGGTGGGGAATTTTGCGTTCTTTGGTCAAGAGACAGCGCCATTTATTACAACTTCTGCTGGTGCAGGTGGAGACTTGTATTTTATTTGTGTAGACAAAGATCGTGCTGGTCAATTGAAACTTATTGCAGATCGAAACATTCAGCATAGTATTAGTTGGGATACGATAAATGCAAGCGGTGTTGCTTCTGGTAGTGGAGTTCCGCTTCCGAAGAAAGGATACTATGTGAGCATGATTCCAGCAATGACATCCAATACAACTCCCCAAGGTGTAGCGGCGGCAAGCACAACTTACAGTGCATCCCTTGAAGCATGGAAGGCATTTGATAAAAACACCGCAGATGCAGGATGGCTCATGGAGAGTAATAAGTGGAACGGAGCTTGGATTAGCTATACATTCCCACAACCAACAGTTATTAATAAATATGGCATAAAAGGACCCAATTCTAATGCAAGTACGGATAATGCTAAGAGTTGGAGATTCGAAGGATCTAATGATGGAACTAATTGGACTGTGCTTGACACCAAAACAAATCAACCAGCATGGTCAACAGGGGAATATCGGGAGTATGTGTTCACGAATAAAGATACTTATAAAACATGTCGCCTAGTATTCACTGCAAATAATGGTGGAGCATACGTTCGAACGATGGCAGTTGACATGTTCCAATTGATCGAAGAAGACTCAGTGCCAAGTGTAGATTTATCAATTCTTCGACTCCCTACTGGCGGTATTAATTCTAGTGACAAAGATAACGAGTGGGATATGTACATTGTAAACTCAACACTGAATGGAACGATCATTGCTGGTGACGACAACGTGTGGAATTATAATGGTGGATCTTCGTGGACTTCCACAACTAATACCGCTGGTTCGGCTAACAGAACTGGGCGAGGTGCAAGTGGCAATGTAGGAGCAAGTGGATATAATCCAACCTCTTATGTTGCGGCGGCAACTGCTACAGGATTTAGACCATTAATGGTGATAGAAATTCTTCCAATGAACAGATCGTTCATCCATCATGATGGAACGTATAAGAAATATCAAACTGAAGCTTTAACTTGGCATACAATTTCAGCAACTTTACCATCAGAAGACACTTTTATTAATGACGGAATGAATGATCTATCTGTATTAGATAGAAAAAACGAAGTTTTTTCTCAGACTATGACTGCCAATGGGTCGCTAGGATCAGGCAAGATGTTTAAAGGAAGTATTGATCTGAAGAAGTACTTTGAAATAACGAATGTAAATGTGAAGTAGAATGTAAAGGCTCTACTTCTTTATATTATTTAAAATAATGATTATATTTTAGAAAGGAGAGATAGGGTGAGAATAGAATTTAACAAGATAATTGATCCATCAGTCAAGCCAGCAGGAGTATCATATGCCACCAAATTTTCATCTGATGGAACTTATTTAGCATATGGACATGCTGGAAGTCCATATCTCACAATGTACAAGCGATCTGGACAGGATTCATTTGTTAGAATTACATTCCCTACTGTGTCTACTATCGTAAACACAATATGTTTTTCTCCTAATGGAGAACTTCTTGCATTAGGCTTGAATAGTGTTAACGCTAATAATATTGAAATTTACAAGCGTTCTGGCGATGTATTTACAAAATTCACAACGTTTAGTCTCCTGCGGCTCCGTATTCAATTGTTTTTAGCTCTAATGGAGAACACATGTGCGTTGGTCATAATGGAGGAAGCTTTATATCTCTCTATAAGATATTGGGAGACTCCTTTACAAAATTAACTGACCCAAGTATTCTACCGACAGGCTTTGTTAGAGGGGCAAGTTTTTCACCTGATGGAAAACACCTTTGTTTGGCTCATGGGACATCTCCATTTGCCACCATTTATAAAAGAGAGGGAGATACTTTTACTAAAGTTACTTTCAGTGACACCTTACCTTCACTGGCAGAAGGATGCGCTTTCTCACCTAATGGTAAACTGTTGTCAATAGTCACAACAACTTCACCATTCGTATCCATTTACAGACGTGAGGGAGATTCATTTTCAAGACTTCCTGATCCAATTAAATTGCCAAGTGGATACAGTACTTCAGTTGCATTCTCTCTTGATAGCAAGCGAATGATTGTTGGAACAACCACTACACCATTTCTCTGTATTTATGAAGTGAATGACAAAGAGATTATTAGGCTGTCTGATGTCTGGTCATCAACAGGAACAGTTAACGCAGTTGATTTTTCTTACGATAATTATTTATCTGTAGCAGAAGCCGCTTCCCCTTACTTGGGGATATATAAGGCTAACTACATATATGAAAATAATATCTTACTTTCATCAGGTGATAAATATTATTCGTTTATTAATCGGAAATACGAGAATTTAATCCCAAAAATGACTAGCAACAGTTCATCTGCTCCAATTGTTCCGATCTTTTCAACAGAATGGACTAACGGTATTCAAGTTGGTGCAGGTTCAGCGTTCAATGCTTTTGATGGAGACATAAACAAAGTTTCTGGTTGGAGTACCTCGTCAAATGCATTTATAGGCATAGATTGGGGAACTGCGAAACTAATTGAAAGGTACAGGATCACGTCTCATCCGACTCTAAGCAATACACCACCTACGGGATGGATTTTTGAAGCAAGTCAAGATAATTCGACATGGATTACATTGGACACAAAAACAGGAATAACTTGGGGTAAAGGAGAAATGAAAGAGTTTATTATTTCAAACACAAGCTATTACAGATACTATAGGCTGAGGTCTACTGTTAATACCACCTTTGCTGTCGGAGAACTGGAGATGCTTCAATTAGAAGCCCCATCTCTCGTAGAATATGACATAATAAATGAAAAGACAGTTGTGGAATTCAGCGAAAATTCTATGTTGGATTTTAACTTTAATATGAGTCAAATTAAAGATATCAAGATATTCGAAACCCCTCTCGGATCAGGCAAAACGTTTGAACACATAATTGATATGTCAAAACGCCGAGTAGATAAAATTACGCTTGACTAGATTTATGAGGAGCACATCTATATGGTGTGTTCTATTTATTTTTGAAAGGAGATGTGTAAATGGCTAACTATAAATATTCATATAGATATAATGAAACTTCAGATATTAACATTTCAAGCTCAAACGTCTTATGGGCATCCCTGAATTATACTCCACTAGCAAACAAACAAATCACAGCAATAAGAACAAAGGATCATACAGCTACCTCTATCAAGTTTGTCGTCTTAGATGACACATATGAGGTGCTATGGGTATCTAACCCTGTCACACCTGTTAATGGGATATATGAGATAACAAATCTAAATATAAAATTCTCAAAAGATTTTTTATTGGGAATTGTTTTTCAAGGTGGTTATCTAAGAGGAAAAGCAAAAACAGGAACACTAGGCATATTAAATTATACAAGTCTAACATATACAACTGTAACTGTAGGCAGTAAGTTTACTTCATATAGTGGAACATCTGGTAATGAGATGCTATATGAGATTGATTACGTAGACTATTCGAATAAATTCTTGATTTCATCAGAATCAGGCAAGGGAGTATCTGTTTTTATTGGCGGCTATACTGAAAACCTAATTCCTAAAATGACAAGTCTTACTGCCCCGAGTGGAATAGTTACAGCAAGTTCAGGAATAACTGGTGGCAACTCAGCTTGGACTGCTTTTGACAAATCTTTAAACAATACAGATAGGTGGATTGCATCTGGCACATCTGGCTGGATTGCGTATGAGTTTTCTGTTCCAGTTAGAGTTGATATGTACTCTATACAGTCAACATCTCAAACGGGTTCAGGCATTTTAGAACAAGAAGCAAAAGATTGGAAATTTGAAGGTTCTAACGATGGAATAGTTTGGAGTGTATTGGACACAAGATCAAATGTAACAGACTGGACTACTGGTGGTAAAAAAGATTTTAAATTTAACAATTCTATGCCTTATAAAAAGTACAGAATAAACATCACAGCGAATAATGGGAGTACGTTTATAACTGTTTCAGAATTACTTATGTACAGTTCTATTTCTACGGTCTTAAAGACAGTGGTTATTGATGAAGCTAATTTTATTTCACATGGTATGGATAAAAACAATCTAATTGATTTGTATTCCAAAGTGGATGTTCACTCACTTATAAGTAAATCAATGGAGAGTATTGGATCAGGCAAAGTATTTAAGCAAAAAATTGATACAACTAAAATACCAATTAAGAAAGCATCAATCACATAACTATATGAAATGATTGATTTATTTATATTAAGAAAGGAGATGAGATTATGGCGAATTATACGATTCAATTAGAAGGATGTTATAGTGGGAATTGTATTCGAATTAATGAGATTGAACTATTTGATAAAAGTAATAATAAAATTATATATTCTTTAACAAGTGCTTTTGACAGTAACACTAATGGGATCCCCAGTTATTGGAACAGAGGTGGAACTTGGAGTAAAGAAGGTCTCAACGATGGTAATAAGGCGTTCGGCTCTAACTCTGCAACAGTTCTATTGTATAACCCTGCAAGTCCAACAGCCACCCCAACAGATACTAGTTTCACAAGAATTACAATTACATGTAGTTCAGTACCTCAAAAAATTGTGTTAAATTTCACAGGAAGAGATACAAATACGGGAGGTGTTGCGAAGTATGTCTCTTTATTTGAAAATGGAAGCTTATCAGTTAAGAATAGTGGCATGCAGGTTATCGCGCGAACAAAACTAAATAATGAATTCACGGAACAATCTGTAAGAAATATAGCGTATTTATCTTTAGTATTTCATAAAGGAAAATATTTGTACTATAGCAGTCAATGGAAAACGTTAGATGACGATATTGATGAATTCCGATACCTGAATTTTGGAATGGACGACATCTCCATCATACCTGAATCTGCATGGTCACAACTCACTGGCGAAGTCGAATTATGCTACTATACCGACGACCCAACAAAAACAGAAGCATCCTTCAACATCGAAACCGAACCCTTCACCCTAGCCGAAGAGTGGGAAGACAAGGAGATCAAAATCATCGAATACACCGATGATCCTGCTCAAACCGAATCAACGATTACAATCGAAACCGAACCATTTACCCTCTACGACGAGTTGGGTGATAGTGTGGATGTTCTATACTACACAGATGATCCATCCAAAACTTCAGCGGAACTAAATATCACGGCTAACTACTCCCCATTGGATGAACTTGAGGGAGATTTTGACGTGGTTACGTGGACGAATGATGAAGAGGTAATTGCAGGGAATCGGGACATGATGCTGACGTATGACGCGCTACCGTTTGAACAATTAATTGTGCAACCAACAGACATAGCGTTATATGGTGACGTGAAAAAGGTTGTCGCTACGAAAGTAACGGAGAACAGTCCGGAAGGTATATTAAGAATGGCTGCTTCGTTCGACTCGGGGCTGACATGGAAGACATACCGTTTCAACAAGTGGTTCGATATGGATATCCGGGATACTACGCTGTTTAAAAGAAAAGGAATGAATCTAGACACGCTCAACGCGATCCCTGAAAAGGATTTAATAGATTTATCACGAATCGCCTATTACTTCGATAGCAGTAAGCATTATGAAAACAGCTATTCGCTGGACGAAGTGAAGATGATCGTTGATGCACCGCGCAATGCAGTGGAGTTGAGTGATATGTCACTACAACTGTTAAACACGACTGCCACAATCGACCTAACCTTCTCTGGTAACAAACTAACAGGTGTGCTTGATGATGCAGATCAGGGCAAGGTGAAGTACCGCGTGTTGTTGAACGGTAAAACGTATTATCCGGCGGATGGCAATTTTACGCGACTAGCAGCTTCACCATTCAATATTGAACTCAATATTGACGAGAGAAATGTTAATTTTGGCGTAGAGAATATATTGAAGGTTGAATTTCAGGACTATTGGGGTGCAGTAGACTCTCGAGAAACCAAGTTTATCGGATCGTATTCAGGATTAATGTTTATGGATGAGTCTGGAGACTTTCTGTCAGATACCTTTGGCGGTATTTTGAAACAACTTGATTATGGGGTGATCATTGCCGGACAGACGACGTTAACGAAGAAAGTTAGAATCAAAAACTTGCTTGGATATGCTGTGGATCATGTATACCTAGAGATGGATAAGAAATTCGAAACGGATGGTGTTGAAGTCCAATTATCCAGACAGGCTGACCCGTTTCTTCCGATCGATTATCTGACCTATGGTCTGATTCAACCGGAGGATAGCATCGATTTTTATATTCGTATCGCAACGGATATTCATGCCAAGCCGAATCCTAATGGTAATTTTGAAATGAAGGTCACAGCAGACCGTGTATAGCTCTCAATACAATGAGACAGGAAGTGAGTGAAATTAATAACGGGGAGACTCTAGTAGATAGTTTTATACATATTAAAAGTCCGGAAAATCGTTTTGCAGCAAAGTATATTCTGTACAATCAGGTGGATGAAGAACTGCCTTCGATCCTAATAGCTGCTACAAGAAAAGGTAGCGAGATCGTATCCAGTGTCTCCGTACGTGTCAGACGGCCACAGGAATTGAGCAATTCGCTATATGTAATGTACAAGGCGCAAGGAGATCTGAGCGCAACCATTCAAGCGGCATCCAAAGTTGATCTTGAAGGCATGTTGTACGTTCGGCCACATAACCGTGCACACGGCAAATATGAATTACTGGAAGCACCGCGTGTAACTGTTAATCTTAAGCCTGTTGCTGATGCAACCACGCGAAGTCAAACTCACTTGCAGACGATCAACTTTGGTGATACACAGCGCATGATGATCGGCAGAGACGAGATGGAGCAATTCGAATCGTTTATACATTTCGGTGATCTGGATACCAGAATACCCGATTTGTTACATTTGGAAGAAGCTAAATTGAGGTTATATTACACAGGAACCCTGGCACCAGGAGCACACATTGAACTGCATCAGCCGGATACACTGTGGCGGGAGTACGGGATTACGTATGCGAATAGACCTCAGTCCATACAGCTCTTATCGTCCAGTTATATCATGGATACGACTGAACGTTATGTTGAGTTTGATATGATGGCATTACTTCAAATGTGGAGAGACGGTATTCTTTCAAATGTTGGAATGATTATTCAGTCTAGCGGTAACACGCCGATCTATTTCAACACTCGTGAGTCTTCTAAACCACCTGTTTTGCAGATAAAATATATCACTTCTCAGATTTATTCCATCGGTCGAACCGAAATCGAAAGTGAAGTTTTTATTTATGGTGCAGGTCGCAAAGACATAGCTTCAACGTTAGTTGTACACAGTGATATTGGGCTGGACTGGCTCAAATCTCAGTTGTACGTCCACCGTTATGAGGATCACATGCATCATGATATACCTCAAGTAATCGCGGTCAGCCGTCCGTACCTGGATGTAGATCTGACAATAGCTAAACGTATAGATGCAGAACTAGGTTCGAACATTTCTATTGCTGAAAGTAGGACAGAAGAGAAGGAAACATTGGTTTCTATTTCTAAGCCCGAGCTTCATTCGCAGTTCATTACCGCCATACGAACAACTAAGGATAGAGACAGTAATCTTGCCGTTAGAACAAGTCTGGACGATGAAAAAACTGTAGAAATCGCAGTGTCTCATCCTGACTTGCCTTCAGTTATTACGGTAGATAGACAAATGTCTCTAGTTAGTACGTTAACGATATCACAACTGCTCGATGATGGACGGGATACGAGTCTAATTGTATCCGTACCAGATCTTCATGCTTCATTGGAAGTCTCCAATTATATAAAAGCAACTTCAACGTTGGGGTCTTTGCTTACGGTCATGTACGATGGTGATTCGACTGTGATTTCGGAGATTAAGGTTAATAAGCCTGATCTGAATAGTGTTCTTCAAGTCAGAGCATTAAATCATGATGAGAGGGCAGGCAGTCTTGAGATTCCTTATTTGGAAGAACAGCTTGGGCAATTATATATCTCCAGACCTGATGTGCTTTCCAGCATTGAGGTCAAGTATATGGATGTTTTGGATGGCCACATTAGTATCAAGGAAAGAGAATACTTGGATAGCTATCTTCAGGTGCGAGAGTGGAAGGATATGCAGTCTACAGTAGATGTGAGACAGATTGTCGATATGGCTACTGAAATGACAATTTCCAAGCCTGATCTGGCTGCGTATATCCGACCAAGAGTTATTGCAAATGAAGAATTGGATTCGATCACAAGTATCCGTAAACTGGATGCCGGTGATTTAGTGACCACAGTAATTGTGAAGAGTCCAGGAAATCAAGCGTATTTTTACATTTTATAAAATGAGTACATCATCAAAGAGGGCGTTGGCCCTCTTTTTTTGCGTTTAGGCTCATGTCCATCCCTAAGCATCTGTACTTTATTGTGTAACAGTCGTCTTCTCGTTATGATACAATGTGTTCATCACACATTAAGGAATGAAGACCATGCATCAAGAGGACAGTGTATTTGAACAGATTATGAAGCAGAAAAGATTGAAGCCTATCAAGCCTGAAACTACAAAAGTTCAAGTTAAACCAATACATAAAAAGAAACTAGCTCAGGAGCAATTAAGTGATTTGGATGTCCAGTTCAAAAAGTCGGTAGCTGAATCAATAGACCGCAGTGTACTTCATAGACGTGTACTAGGAATTAGAAGAGAGTTAACGGAGATAAGGCGATTAAAGAATGATGAGCATGCGTTTTAAGGTAGGCCCACTTTGACCTTCCTTGGATGAGGGGGTCTTTTTATGGGTGTTTATTCCCTGTGTAAGGAGTCGCAAATGGATTGGGGATAGTCCAGTAACCATAAATACTCATAGTGTGCAAAAGGATATTGGGAATGGGAATGACGATCTCAAGAGATTATACAGAAGTATGGGAGATTGACGTTGTAATCCAAGATATCTTTACGGAGGTTTGCAGACATGCCGGGAAAAAGGGATTGATGGGTAGCGTAGTCACTTCAATCATTTCTCAAGAAGGCAAAGATAAGTAAAAGAAGCAATAAGCTGATTTTTTTCTACTTCGGTATTTTGTGTTCATAGATGGTATTTATAAAAACCATATCTTTGGGTGAAAGTAAGAAAAACTATCTTTAGACTATAGAATCAAAAGGGAGATCAGAGATAATTATCTCAGAGATCTCCCTTATTCTTTATGCAGATTCAACGAAAAAATATAAAATTCCCATAACGACCATTATAGCTACTATAACTATTACAATCCACATAAGTCCATTTTTTTCAAGTTATCATCACCTTTTGAGAAAATTTAGAATAAATGTTTCAAACTTCCTAATTAATGGTAACATATTAATATCACCTTGCCTATACTACTATATAACCAATTGAAGGGAATTGATTCAATGTTAAGGAAATTATCAAAAAGTTCGCTAGTACTAGTTCTAGTAACAACGTTATTTGCATCTACGGCATTAGCAGATGCTTCATCTGAACCAGTAAAATATACTGCTGAGGAATATGTGAATTATTTAAATCAACTTATTAGTGAGGGAGATACAGAAGCTACTGAGACTTTGGAACAGTTTACCAACTTAGGGCCCTCTAAGCAAAATGCTTTCCTGAACTTTATCGCATCAGAAGATTATGTAAATGCGATAGGCGATATGTTATCTGGTAAGGAGGGTTCATTATATGAAGACAAGTATAAGGAAATTTCTATTGAAGTTGAGACTATCACAACAGAAGATAGTCAAGCAAATCAATTTTCAACGAATGCTTTAGCCGCACAAGCCAATCAACATGCATCAGTTAGCCGCTCTGTTAAATTAGCAGCTTTTGGCATTGATACAACCACTATCACTCTGACAGTCAGTTGGGAGCACAATGGAAGCGTGGCAGTAAAACCTCTTCAAGTTATACAAGGTCATACGAATAAGAATCCATTATATCTTTTGAGCGAAACATCAAACAATAGTCCGGGTTTCATTTCTGAGGGCTACTTCAATGCATCGGGCACTTGGACTATGAGAGCAACAGGGGCTGCTGGCTTTTTAAGCGATACATTAGGAATAAACATTAAAGCTTCAACGCCATCACATAGATATTACTCTTTCACTACCAGTCATTCTAATATGACACCTACCAATGGTTGGGTAGCGTTTTAATAATAATTTTTAAAAATGGCATGGTGATAAATGCAAGGGGATTATTGATCCCCTTGTTAAATTACAGAAAAAAATTGAAAAGTAACATGATAATAAACTGAATAAATTTGAGATGATAAATTGCAACTGTCTTATTACCCTATAAGTACATACAGTGAAGGCGCTCATAATTGCGTCTATTTTAATATGACGTTAACCAGTTGAGTGCGTGAAACGCGCAAAACAAAAAAACACATGTTGGAGAGGTGGTATGATTATTTCAATGAAAGCATGTTTCTACTAAAGTCTGCGAGGAGAATTACCAACAATTGAACTGTAAGTACCTACATTTTCTCAAACACGGCAGGTGTCCACACGACAATCCAGAATGAGGCATACAATTATCGTGACCTGTGGAAGAGGAGGTGGATCGGGAAATTATGGTGACGATGGAGCCCATTGTAGTTGGAGAGCATGTATTGGTTGGGGTAGAAGTCAAACTGCCCAAAACAACGTTGTTGACGATTAACACATCCAAAGGATATATCATGTGCGGAGCACTCGACGTGGGATTACTTAATGAGAAGCTCGGGGATCGCAAAATTATTGCAGCTCGGGCGGTTGGTGTGCGTACACTGGAGCAGTTGCTGCATGCACCTATGGAGTCGGTGACAACAGAAGCCGAGGCCATGGGCATTACGGTTGGCATGACGGGTGTAGAAGCTTTGTTGAAAATGATCTAATCACTAACAAAAGGGCTCCCCATATGGGAAGCCCTTCTTTAGCGTCGTAATACAGAGCCTGGCACATCGTAGCTCCCACCTCTATACACACGAACGCTTTCCATTTAATTAAACTTCTTCCTTCGCGAACAAGGCAGCCAGATTTTCTTGGAAAGGTGCACGAACAACGCCTTTTTCCGTGATAATAGCTGTTACATATTCGTTAGGCGTTACGTCAAATGCTGGATTAAATACTTTAACACCTTGCGGTGCTGTGCGTTTGCCAAATCCTTCGGTTACTTCCTCCGCAGCACGTTCCTCAATCGGAATAAGATCTCCGGATGGAGTAGACAAGTCGATGGTCGACAATGGGCTTGCTACATAGAACGGAATATTGTGAGCCTTGGCAAGCACGGCCACGCTGTAGGTTCCGATTTTGTTAGCTACGTCACCGTTCGCTGCAACACGATCAGTTCCGACGATAACGGCTTGAATCCAGCCTTTGGACATCACCATGCCTGCCATGTTATCACAGAGCAGCGTAACGTCAATGCCGGCTTGCTGTAACTCAAATGCAGTCAGGCGTGCACCCTGAAGTACGGGACGAGTTTCGTCTGCAAATACTTTCAGGTGAATGCCACGTTCCTGTGCGAGATACATTGGAGCAGTTGCCGTACCGTATTTCGCAGTAGCCAGTCCGCCTGCATTACAGTGAGTGAGAACACCCATGCCATCTTCGAATAAAGGCAGTGCATTCTCGCCGATCATGCGGCATACTTCTTCGTCTTCCTTCTGAATTAACAGAGCTTCTACTTCAAGAGCATCATTGCCCTCTTCCAGGCTCAGGCCGGATTCAACGACCTCATTTGCTTTTTGCATCATGCGATCCAATGCCCAGAACAGGTTCACCGCTGTTGGACGGGAAGTGGCCAGATGAGCACATATGGATTTCACGTGGTCCAACCAACCTTGAATGGTCGTTCCGTCATATGATTTGGCACCCAATACAACACCAAATGCAGCAGCAATACCAATCGCCGGAGCACCGCGTACTTTCATGGAGTGGATGGATTCCCATACTTCCTCGGGTGTATACAGTTTCAACATGAGGATCGTTTCGGGCAGCAGACGCTGGTCAAGCATTTCAAGCTTGTCCTTTTTCCAGATGAGAGAGGACAGAGGCTGATATTCAGGGGTTGTCATGGGTGGTTCCTCCGTTCCTTATGTTAAGCCTTAGTAGTAGTAACAGCTGTGGATACAATATCCAGTACTTCGCCGATGGTATTCAAGCGACGATTGTTCTTGATCAATGCTTTACCAATGGACAACGCTTTACGCTGAGCATGTTCACGTTCAGTCGCATTTGGAATGGTATCAATATCCGCCACGTGAGCGAGTCCAACGATACGACGAACCATTTTGGCACCTGCGAAGCCAATGGAATCTCTGAACAATTGTTGTACATACAGATCCTGATAGCCTGGCGTTTTTGCCATCGGATCAACGAGGTCGTTAACCCAGAGTGCACGGAAACGAGATTCGAATTCAGTCCATACATCACGAACCATGTTCAGCAAAAGCGTCTCACGCTCACGCAAAGCAGTCTCATCCTGAATCCATCCTGGCAGGGATGCGTAATTCAAGAGCAGGTTCGCGAGGACTGCACCAACATCGAATCCCATGGGTCCGTAATATGCAAATTCGGGATCGATGACTTTGGTCGATTCAGGTGTAACAAAAATACTGCCTGTATGCAGATCTCCATGAAGCAATGCCTGCCCATATGTCAGGAATTTTTCCCGCAGCAAGGCCACTTCAAGGTGAAGCTCTCCATCTGTGCGCAGGGCTTCAGCTTCGTCTTCAATAGAAGCATCATAATTATTTTTCTCGGCGATCCGGTAGGGTTCATCAAAGATCAGATCCTCCGTTATTTTGCATTGGTCCGGATTAATGAATCTGCCCTGTTGTTCCTTCTTCAATTGCTGATCCATGCCCAAGTCGGATGTGAAGAACAGCGTTCTTGCCATGAATTCCCCAATGTGCTGTGCAAAAAGAGGATAGGAAACACCTTCAATCAGGCCTTTGCGCATGATCACATGATCACTTAGATCTTCCATAACCGTTAACGCGAGGTCATCATCGTAATGATACACTTCGGGTACCATCCCTGGACACAGACGATACTCTTCCTGAAGAATCTCACGTTCAATGCGGGCACGTACGAGAGAGAGCGGCCATGATTCTCCAACCACTTTCGCATAAGGAAGCGCCTGTTTGATAATGATACTTTTATCGGAGTTCTGATCCGTGATGTGGAATACCAAATTCAGATTGCCGTCGCCGATCTCGTGACAATCTAGATTTGCATCTGCCGCAAATGGACCCGGTAATGTTTTGGCCAGTTCAATTGCATCCTGGGGGTAAACGGGCGATATTGGGACAAAGGTGCCACCTCCATATATATGAAGAAACAGGAAAACCCACTTCTTTGCTTGGTATATGTCAGTATATCGGAAATAGCGCGGTTTTTGAACTTTTTTGAGACAAGCCAAGTTGATCCTGATTCGAACTTCCTGTTCCAGGGTAAAAACAAATAGGCCGGACAGTTGAGAGAAACACTGTTCATAAGCCTCTCCGCTAGCAAGCGGTGACACATTATTAACTCTCTGTTATGCATTGCGGGACAACCTGCTTATCATGCCATGACAGACTAATTTTAAATAAAGGATGGGATTAATATGGCTACAAAAAACAAAACAGATCAAGCAAAATCGGTGGAACAAGTACTTAATCGTCAGGTAGCTAACCTGAACGTATTGTATGTTAAAATCCATAACTATCACTGGTACGTTAAAGGACCTAACTTCTTCACGTTGCATGTGAAATTCGAAGAGTTCTACAACGAAGTTACAGTACAAATGGATGAAATCGCAGAGCGTATCCTAACGCTGAAAGGTAGCCCAGCGGCTACAATGAAAGAGTATCTGGAGCTTTCTTCTATTCAGGAAGCAGCAGGCGGAGAAGACGCAAAAACAATGGTGCAAAACCTCATCGAGGACTTCGCTACACTTTCGAATGAATATCAGGAAGGTATCGAAGTTGCAGATGCAGCTGAAGATCAACCAACATCCGATATGCTGACAGGCTTCAAGGCTGACCTGGAGAAACACATGTGGATGCTTCGCTCTTTCCTGGGTTAATATAGCCAAGATTTTGCCTAATACAAGTGGTTCTCTTACGTAAGCTTTCTGAGCTCGGATCTTTGTTGTCAGAAACGCCCTGAGCGTCTATACTGCTGACAAGAATGATAGGGAGGGAACCGCTTATGTTAGAACCAACGATACCGGCTTTAAAAGAATGGGCTTCTGCAATCAAAGCACTGGAAACGGGTCGCCAAATTATGGTGATGCGCAAAGGTGGTATTGTAGAGGAAACCCGACATTTTGAGCTGAAAAGTCCGGCGTTTTACCTGTATCCGACTTATGAACATCAGCGTAAAGAACTGATTAAGTCCTCGGATCAATCCTATGTTGAAGAATCACTGGCCGAATGGGTGCCCGAAGCTTCGACAATCCGTATTACTGCATATGCCGAAGTAACGCAGGATCTGGAGATACGAGATCAGGAGATGCTGGATCGACTTCTTGACTTTCATATGTGGACAGCGGATTTTGCCGAAGACCGTTTGAAATGGAAACGGAAAGATCCGCTCCATGTATTGATTTTACGTGTGTACCTTTTGAAAGATCCGATGGAAATCCCAGTACTGCCTGAATATAACGGTTGTCGTTCATGGATTTCTATTCCGAATGGTCCGGTGCCGCGCGAAATGACGCCGGTAGTGGACGTTGCGGTTTTTGACGAACAGGTACAGAAGATTAACGAGATGCTCAAATTGTAATATTATTAATGAAGGGGCTTGTCCATAATATGGATAAGTCCTTTTTTGGATTAGTGTATAGCAGATAAGATAAAAGCTTGATTTTCTGTGATTTTTCTCACTGTCTATCTTGGCGGGAGATGTTTTCTCATTTGATTCAATCTGGTATTTATTATAGAATCAGAAAGAATAATGTTTCCTGCAAGGAATATACACTCTGAGGAAATAGCTTGATTATCATTGAGAATCAGTTTAGAATTATTCTAAAGTGTTCTTGCTTTAAGGAATCGAGTACAAGAGAAATTCAGGGAAGCCCTGTTCAGATATAATAGGCGCTTTTTCGTTTTCGACAGTAAACATCAATTTAATCAATGGAGGGAAACAATACACATGGCTACGAATTTCGTCATTGAAGGTCTGAAAGCGACGATCGAAGGTAAGGAAATCCTGAAAGGCATCAACCTGGAAATGAAAGGTGGAGAAATCCACGCAATCATGGGTCCGAACGGAACAGGTAAATCAACTCTGGCTTCTGCATTGATGGGCCATCCGAAATATGAAGTAACTGACGGTACAATTACACTTGATGGTGAAGATGTATTGGATATGGCAGTAGATGAGCGTGCACGTGCAGGTCTATTCTTGGCTATGCAATACCCAAGTGAAATTGCAGGTGTTACAAACTCCGACTTCTTGCGTAGTGCAATTAACGCACGTCGCGGCGAAGGTAACGAGATCTCCCTGATCAAGTTCATTCGTCAAATGGAAGGTAAAATGAAAGAACTCGACATGAACCCTGAGTTCGCTCACCGTTACCTGAATGAAGGTTTCTCCGGTGGTGAGAAAAAACGTAACGAGATTCTGCAAATGATGCTGCTTGATCCGAAAATCGTAGTACTTGATGAAATTGACTCCGGTCTGGACATCGATGCTCTGAAAATCGTAGCAAACGGTGTAAATGCAATGAAGAGCGAAGATCGTGGTTTCTTGATCATCACTCACTATCAACGCCTGCTTAACTACATTACTCCTGACTACGTACACGTTATGATGCAAGGTCGTATCGTGAAATCCGGCGGACCTGAACTGGCACACCGTCTGGAAGCTGAAGGATATGACTGGGTTAAGGAAGAGCTGGGAATTACAGACGAAACTGTAGGTCAAGAAGCGTAAAGACAAAACGGAGGAGGATTAATCAATGACTACACAAACAATTCTTCCGGTTGAATCTGAAGCGCTTCGCGCCTTGTCGGAAAGCAACAATGAACCCGGCTGGTTGACCGAACAGCGGCTCGAAGCTTTAAAGCTTGCGAGCGGGCTTGCGCTTCCTAAACTGGAAAAACAAAAAATCGAACGCTGGAATGTCAGCGAGTACGGAACATATAAAACAAGTGAAGCTATTTCTTCTTTGACAGAAGTACCTGCTTCTATCAAAGATCTGGTTCAGGATCAAGCTGAAGGCAGTCTGGTTATCCAGCGCAATTCCGGTAAGGTATACTCCAAGGTGTCTGCTGATCTGGCAGCAAAAGGAGTTATCTTCACGGATCTGGCTACAGCGGTTCGCGAACACGGCGATTTGGTAAAACCATATCTGAACACAGCAGTGAAAGCGGATGAGCATTCCCTCGCTGCATTGCATGCGGCACTTTGGAATGGCGGGGTCTTCCTGTATGTTCCGAAAAATGTCGAAATCGAAGTACCACTGCAAGCAGTGTTGCTTACGGATGACGCATCTGCAACGTTTGCACCTCACGTGCTTGTTGTTGCAGAAGCAAACAGTTCGGTAACTTATGTTGATAACTATGTATCTGGCGAATTGTCCGCACCTGTTTTCCATAATGGTGTTGTGGAAGTATTCGCAAAATCCGGTGCTAAAGTACGTTACGCTTCGGTTCATCAACTGAGTGTGAATGTAACTGATGTTTCATTCCGTCGTGCAGTGTTGGATAATGATGCTTCGATCGAGTGGATTGTAGGCGAAATGAACAATGGCGATACAGCGAGCAACACGATGACTGTGCTTAAAGGCAATGGATCAAGTTCTGATTCCAAAGTCATCGCTGTAGGTTCCGGTTCACAGAAAATCAACTACACCACAGAAGCTCGTCACTTCGGCAAGAATACGCCAAGTCAGATGATTACACGTGCAGTTATGCGTGAAGAAGCTTCTGCAATCATCAACGGGATCACGAAGATTGAGAAAGGCGCTACCAAAGCCGATGGACAGCAGACAGAGAAAGTGTTGATGCTGAGCCCTAAAGCACGTGGAGACGCCAACCCAATCCTTCTGATTGATGAGGATGATGTAACAGCAGGTCACGCGGCTTCTGTTGGTCAAGTCAATGCCGAGCAGATTCATTACTTGATGTCGCGCGGAATTAACCGTACGGATGCCGAACGCCTGATCATCTATGGCTTCCTGGCTCCGGTGGTGGCGGATATTCCTTTGGAAGCACTGCGCACCCAATTGCAGTCCCTGATTGAGAAGAAGCTGGGACAATGAACCCGTCCATTCGCGAGCAGTTCCCGATCCTCCACCAGGAAATTAACGGACACCCGCTCGTATATTTAGATAGTGCTGCGACTTCACAGAAGCCTCGTGCTGTGATCGAAGCAGTCAAACATTACTATGAGTATGAGAACTCCAACGTACATCGCGGTGTTCATACCCTTGGAAGCCGTGCAACCGACGCTTACGAAGGCGCACGGGAGAAGGTAGCCAAGTTTATCAATGCCCGTAGTACACAGGAGATTATCTTTACTCGCGGGACAACGACAGCCCTGAATCTGGTGGCTTCATCATATGCCCGCGCCAATTGCAAAGAAGGCGATGAAATTGTTATCACGCAAATGGAGCACCATAGTAATCTGATTCCTTGGCAGCAGGTTGCCAAGGAGACAGGTGCAACATTGAAATACATCCCGCTTCAGCCTGACGGTCATATTGAATTGGCTGATGTCGAGAAGACGATTACGAACAATACTAAAATTGTAGCCATCGCTTATGTATCCAATGTTATGGGTCTGATCCATCCTGTGAAACAAATTGCTGAAATTGCGCACCGCAATGGTGCTGTCATCGTTGTTGATGGCGCACAAAGCACACCTCACATGAAGGTGGACGTTCAGGATCTGGACTGTGATTTCTATGCATTATCCGGTCATAAAATGTGCGGACCAACCGGAATCGGTGCACTCTACGGCAAAAAGGCGCTGCTGGAGTCCATGGAACCCATTGAGTTCGGCGGTGAAATGATTGATGATGTGGGTCTCTACGAATCCAACTGGAAAGAACTTCCCTGGAAGTTCGAAGGTGGAACCCCGATTATCGCAGGTGCGGTAGGGTTGGGAGCTGCCATTGATTTTCTGGAGCAGATTGGTATGGATGAGATCGCACATCATGAGAGTGTGCTGGCAGCTTATGCAACAGAACGACTGGCCGAGATCGATGGGTTAACCATCTATGGCCCAGCCAAGCGGCATGTGGGTGTTGTTACCTTTAATCTGGGGGATGTTCATCCGCATGATGTGGCAACTGTGCTGGATGCGAGTGGCGTAGCCATTCGTGCCGGACACCATTGCTGTCAACCGCTAATGCGCTGGCTTGAAGTTAGCTCAACAGCTCGTGCCAGCTTCTATCTATACAATAACGAACAAGATGTAGATCGGCTTGTCAGCGCCTTAATCCAGACAAAGGAGTATTTTGGCGATGCAACTTGATGATCTGTACAGACGTGTTATAATGGACCACTACAAAACCCGCGTAACCGCGGAACATTTGATAATGACGCTGTCACGGTGAATTTGAACAATCCAACGTGCGGCGACCGGATTTCACTGCAAATTTTGCTGAAAGACGGAATCGTTCAGGAAGCCAAATATACGGGTGAAGGCTGCTCCATCAGCATGTCCTCTGCATCGATGATGACGGAGGCTGTCAAAGGCAAAACGATGGAACAGGCACTCGATATCGCTAACCGTTTTTCCTCACTGATGAAAGGTGAAGAAGTCGATTTCGACGATTATGAAGATCTCGAAGCCCTATCCGGTGTGAACAAGTTCCCTGCACGCATCAAATGTGCCACTCTGGCCTGGAATGCATTACGCAAAGGGATTGACGAAGAGAACAAAGTACAATAACGATAGGGAGGTAGAGCAAGATGGCTAAAAAAGCACCAGAAATGGAAGAGTACAAATATGGTTTTCGTGACGAGCACAAATCCATCTTTCAAACCGGTAAAGGTCTGACTGCAGAAGTGGTTACCGAGATTTCCAAGATTAAGAATGAACCGGAATGGATGTTGGAATTCCGTCTGAAATCCTTGAAACAATTCGAGAAGATGCCAATGCCGAAATGGGGCGGAGATCTCGACGGATTGGATTTCAACGATATTCAGTATTATGTGCGTGCTTCTGAAAAACAAGGTAAAACATGGGAAGAGGTTCCTTCTGAAATCAAGGAAACCTTTGATAAATTGGGGATCCCTGAAGCAGAGCAAAAGTTCCTTGCAGGTGTATCGGCTCAGTATGAGTCCGAGGTTGTATACCACAACATGCAAAAGGAATTGGAAGACCAAGGTGTAATCTTCATGGATACGGATACGGCTCTCAGAGAGCATCCGGAAATCCTGCGTGAATATTTTGCAACAGTTATTCCGCCAGCAGATAACAAATTTGCTGCATTGAATAGTGCGGTATGGTCCGGAGGAAGCTTTATCTACGTGCCTAAGGGCGTTAAATGTGAAGTGCCTCTGCAAGCCTACTTCCGGATTAACTCCGAGAATATGGGACAATTCGAGCGTACACTCATCATTGCCGACGAAGATAGCTTCGTTCACTATGTAGAGGGCTGTACAGCTCCAATCTACAGCACGAACTCACTGCATAGTGCGGTCGTTGAGATCATTTGTAAGAAAAATGCCCGTGTTCGTTACACAACGATTCAAAACTGGGCACCAAACATCTACAACCTCGTTACGAAACGTGCGGTTGCAGAAGAAAATGCAACAATGGAATGGGTCGATGGTAACATCGGTTCCAAACTGACAATGAAATATCCAGCGGTTGTACTGAAAGGCCGTGGAGCTAAAGGTTCCGTACTCTCCATCGCTGTAGCTGGTAAAAACCAGCATCAGGATGCAGGTGCGAAAATGATTCACTTGGCTCCGGATACAACATCTACGATTGTATCCAAGTCCATCAGTAAACATGGTGGTAAAGTAACGTACCGTGGTTTGGCTTCCTTTGGACGTCAAGCTGAGGGCGCGAAATCCAACATCAAGTGTGATACACTCATTCTCGATAATGAGTCCACATCGGATACAATTCCTTACAATGAAATCATGAATGATAACATCATGCTGGAGCATGAAGCTACAGTATCCAAAGTGTCTGAGGATCAGCTCTTCTACCTGATGAGCCGCGGTCTGACTGATGCAGAAGCAACACAGATGATTATCATGGGCTTCATTGAGCCATTCACGAAGGAATTGCCAATGGAATACGCCGTTGAGATGAATAGATTGATCAAATTCGAAATGGAGGGCTCCATTGGTTAATCCAATGCAGCGCCTTTCGAAGCCGTAAAGCTAAACTTAGCTGCTGATGTTAAGCAGTAGATATAGTTTCATGTGATCGAATACCCTCTAGAGCAGACTTTTGAAAAGTCTCTCTAGGGGGTATTTTTATTCAAAAAATCTGGGGATAACAGCGTTCAGAAGGTTGTTCTGTCATCGGAGTGCGAGTGAAAATATTCTTTAGTCCAATTTGTATATTTACAAATGAATAGACCAGCGTTATTCTTCCATTGACGAATATTACATATATTTGAATTGATTCAAATATGAGGAGGTATATAATGCGAAGAAGTATAATTAAAAAAGGAGCAGCCTTGGTATTGTCTGCTGTTGTTGTCTTTACGAGCTCTCCTTTATTTTTATCCTCGGCCAGTGCAGCAGAAGGTGGTACGGTATCCGGTTCATTCAACGTACTTAGTTACAATGTAGGTGGTCTTCCGGATCTGGTATCCAGTTCCAACCCCAAGGAGTACACCGTTCAGATATCCCCAAAATTAAATGACTATGACATCATTAATGTGCAAGAGGATTTTAATTATCATAATGAGCTGATATCCCAAGTCACTCTGCCGTATTTGACGACAACAAGCGGAATTGCGGGTTTTGGTAGTGGGTTGAACAGTCTGTCCAAATATCCATTCCGTGACTTGAAGCGTGTAACCTGGGATAAGCGATCCGGTCTTTTTGACAATGGAAGTGATGAATTGACTCCAAAAGGATTTACAGCAGCTACATATGAGATCACACCTCAGGTGAAAGTGGACGTGTACAACTTGCATGCGGACGCAGGTAGCGATGATAAATCGCTTGAGGTCAGACGAGATAATATCAGACAACTCTCCAATTACATCAAGGAGCACTCGGACGGGAACGCGGTTATCGTATTTGGGGATACCAATACACGGTACACCCGTGCGGCTGACAATATAGAGTTGCTCATGTCTGAGAATGGTTTAAGAGATCCGTGGATCGATTTGATTCGAGGTGGGAGTATTCCCGCTGATGGAGACGCCCTTATGGATGCAACCAATTTAAATGGACCAAACTATGAGATAGTGGACAAAATTTTGTATCGAGGAAGTAAAGCATTGTCCCTGAATGCACAGAGCTATCGATTAGAAAATCAAACGTTTGTTGATCCGAGTGGGAAGCAACTCTCCGATCATTATCCGATTACAGCGGAATTTGTGTACAGCACATCTTCTCAGTACCAACTAAGTTCAACAATCGGAGGATCCGGAGGAACTGGGTTTAATGATCTGGATCATATTCCGGAGTCCAGACCTAGCTCGGTGGTGCTTAACTCGGGCAACCGTGTAGACGGCATTTCAACGTTGTACAGGGATGGAACGAACCTGGCACATGGTGGTCAATCCAACAATGCCACACTTACCTTGGCAGACGGAGAGTACTTAACTCAGGCAACAATTGGTCAGGGGACACGTAATGGAGATAAACGAATCTTTTACGTGGAGTTGTCGACCAATCTTGGAAATAAGATTGAAGGCGGACAAAAGACATCGGATCAAATTAAACTTGAGGCACCAGCAGGGTGGTATATAGCCGGATTTTATGGAAGAGCAGGACAGGAACTCGATCAGTTAGGGGTCATATACAGACCTCTGAATTAGGAGTGTGTAGTGGTTGAACTAAAAACATAGTATATGTAACTGATAGAGTAATCATAGAAACATAGCGCGCCGCTTGGAATATACGTTGGAAAGACCACAAGGTTTTCCCAATGCTATTCTGAGTGGTATTTTTGTGGAATAAAATAAGACCAATAGCACAAGCCATTTCGTAGATTTAAGCATTTAATGATAGAAAAGGATGTGAGTGTATGAGCGTAAACCCTTTCGAGGGCTATCGGATTACAAGTTCATTCGGCTATCGAATTCATCCTATTCATGGTGGACAGACATTTCACCGCGGAATTGATCTCGTGACAGAGCCCTGGAATGGCCCCGTCTATGCCTTTATGGAAGGTAGGGTACGTTTTGCTTCCGAAGGAGTTACAGGCTCCGGATTCGGCGGTTACGGGCTTACAGTTGCCCTTCAAGATCATCGTGGCTACTTGCATTGTTATGCTCACCTTTCGCGGATTGCCGTAACCGTTGGGCAGCGTGTGAAGCGAGGGCAGCTTATCGGTAATCAGGGAAGCACGGGTCAGAGTACTGGCCCTCACGTACATTATGAGATTCGTAAAACAAGTGCACCATCTTACGGGTATACAGCCAGCGAAGATGGTGTGACGGAACCGGGTGCGTATCTACAGGCCGAATACGGAACTGCATCCCAGGAACAGGAGGCTCCGCCGATGACCACTGAGCAGAAGAAAATGTTTGAAGCCATGCAGAAAACGCTGGAGATTCAAGGGGGATGGATTCAGCAACAGGAGCAACTTTCCAATATGGATTGTCCCGCATGGGCGCAGCAAGCGTTTGATTATTATCGACCGTTTATTATGAACGACAAAGGCAGTTATGAATTTTGGAGATTACTTGTTATCATGTACCGCAAGGAAAAAGGCATTCAGGTTCATTCGGATTCCGACATATAGATCTCTGCAAAGAACAGGGAGTAGCAAAAGGCTGACCCACTCAGGTAGATGCAGACAGACAACCATTTATCGAATGTTGCCTGTTCGCCCGGTTCATTCCAACGGAAACGTCATATGTTAGGGTATACCTGATGAAGAGGAGGCAATCACATGAGCGAAGTAGGATATGGCTGTGGTGGCAACGTAGGCGGAGTAGGCGGCGTTGGCGGATACAATATGTTCACAAACACTGGTGCAATCTTGGTACTGTTCATTCTGTTGGTTATCATCACAAAAGCATTCTGCGTGTAATTCCAACATGATCGAATCGGAATAGACAAAAGGAAGCCGATTACGGCTTCCCTTTTGTCATATGCCGACCTATGAGTTGGCTATTTCAGTTACTATGGAGTTCTTCGTATACATGCTGTGTACAATGAACAGTTACTGTACATAGATCTCAACGATAGCAATATCTCTTTCTTTCGCTAAATCGATAAAGGCCGTAGAGGTCTGAACGAGTGGTCGGAAATAATCCGCAGGATTATTCATGACAATGAGTCCCGTCTGACCCGTGGTGAGCAGAACCCTTTTACCGATAAAATTAGGCAGCATGTGCTTGATCAGTTCCTGCGTTGCTTCAGCATTTAACTGACCAAAGCTGAGGCTGTACAGTTCACATAGAACAGAGATCAGTTCCTGTTTGGTCTGGTACACCCGATTCGTCGTCATGGCGCTGTAAACGTCTGCTACAGCAGTTATACGGGCATATGGGTGGATCTCGTCTCCTCGCAGTCCATGAGGATAACCACTTCCATCCTCGCGCTCATGATGCTGAAGTGCAACCGTTGCCAGAATTTCATCCTGCGTGGATTCTTTAATGATATCGTACCCATAGAATGTGTGTTTCTTCATTTCGTCAAATTCTTCCGTGGTCAATTTACCAGGTTTATGTAACATTTCAGAAGGAATCTTGGACTTGCCGATATCATGAAGATATCCTGCTTTGGCTACCGTTAGACATTCCTCGGGGTTGTAACCCATCCAGCCGGCGATATAAAAAGCGAGCATTCCGACTTGCAATGAATGGTTGTACGTATAATCGCTATCCCCGTCCAGCATAAGCAACAAGGAGACAACATCTTTTTGTTTTTCCAACTGTTCTGTTAGGGTGAACAAAATCTCGTCGACCTGTGTCTCATCAATAAAACCCTTCTCCATCGCTTGTTGAAATAGAGATTCAGTACCTTTGATCGTATCGTTAAACAAGTTAGTTAACAGACGGGTTTGATCGGAAGGTAAGGTTTGTGCATCAGAGTGTAGGTCGGATGTTGTGTGTTCTACATCTGCGTACTCGATTCCATGTTGCAACAGTTTGGATAGGTCATCTTCACTGAGGGTGGAACCTTTCATCAGCATGTGGAGACCCGAACTGTTGTATACATCATTTTTTAACAGGTCACCCGGTTTAAGATCAGTAACATGCACTCTCACGTATAAACCACCTTTTCTCGACTAATATCGACACATATAATTATAATAACAAGAAAAAAATGGGTTGACAACGACTTATTTACTATTAACCCACTCTGTCTAAAAGGTGTAAAGGCTCATTATTTAGTTCTCCATGGGGTTCCATGGTCCTAATTGATGTCCCTTCCATTCAGACCCATCTTCCCAAATTTCCTTTTTCCAGATCGGAACGGTCTGTTTGAGTCTCTCTATGGCGTAACGGCTTGCATCATAACAGTCGTTGCGATGAGGCGAGGAAACGGCAATGACTACACTAATCTCTGCCACATCCACTTTGCCAATTCGGTGACTGATTGCACATAACACACCAGGCCAGCGATCGGAGATTTCCACACCAATGGCTGCCATCTGAGAAAGAGCCATAGGCACATAGGCCTCGTATTCAAGATGAACGGTGCGTTGTTCACCAGTCATTTCACGAGTCGTACCTACAAAAGTAAGAGCTGCCCCGTGATTCGGGGTAATCACTAGCGCCGTTGTTGCTTCCACGGACAAGGTGGACTCTGTAATCAGAAATAAGCCATCTTCAGTCCGATGCTCTGGAACGGTAGAGCGATGCTTCTCATCGGATATATCCGTACCATCGCCTCCAGAGACGGGAGGGATCAACGCAAGTTCATCTTCTGAGCTAAGTATAGTATCGGCAGGAGCGTACTGCTGGTTAACTGCCAAAAAGGATGTCCTTATCTGAGAAGCTGCCTCTGGGTAGGCCAGACTCAGTTTTTCTTTTAAATTGGCAGCGGTTGGAAGGTCTCCAATGTACTCAAACTCCAGGAGGGATGTATTTAAACGTTCTGCAATGCCTGCAAATAGTTGAATTGTCAATTTCATAGATATGACTCACCTCTTTTTGATCTCTAAACCCTTTAAATATATCATAACGACGCGGAAAATGTTATGCTTA
The DNA here is from genome assembly GCA_022836915.1 of Paenibacillus sp. OVF10. Lineage (GTDB taxonomy): Bacteria > Bacillota > Bacilli > Paenibacillales > Paenibacillaceae > Paenibacillus. Next base: position 2,747,948 of record CP094668.1, read on the forward strand.
TCCATTAGAAGAATGAACGTTTATTGAAGAGCAGGGAGGCGGTGTGATGAGCACCAGGGAGAAGCAAACGTTAACGATTCTACACACCAATGACATCCATAGCCACTTCGGCTCGATGAGCACCATCGCCGCTATGATCAATGAGGAACGTGACCAAGGTGGCAACTTCCTTGTATTGGATATCGGCGATCATATGGACCGGATGGCCGTTGAAACAGAAGGAACACTGGGTACGGCTAATGTTGATGTTATTAACCTGACGGGCTACGATGCCATTACAATCGGTAACAACGAAGGACTAACCTTTACGCCAGATCAGCTCTCGCAGTCCTACGCTGGACTTCTGTGTCCTGTGGTATGCGGCAATGTTGTGGAGCAAGATACTGGACTTCCACCAGTGTGGATGAAACCTTCTCTGATTGTGGAGAAAGGTCCATTTCGCGTTGGTCTGCTGGGGGCAACTGCCCCTTTTACCACGTTTTACGAACTGCTTGGGTGGGATGTTCTGGACCCTGTGGAGTCACTAAGAACTCAAGTGGAAGCATTACGTGATGAAGTGGATGTGGTGGTTGTTCTTTCACATCTGGGACTTTCGACAGATCGGAGACTGGCGGAGCAGATTACTGGAATTGATGTTATTCTCGGTGGACATACCCATCATGTTCTCGAAGAACCATTAGTCATTGGTCAGACCGTGCTGGGTGCAGCTGGGAAATTTGGCCAATGGCTTGGGAAAGTGGTTCTGGAACGAACAAGCGTGGGAAAACCTCTCCAACTGGTAAGTAGCGGTTGTATGGCTGCCAAGAGTATATTACTGGATGATCAGGTCGCGCTGGCAATCGCTACGAATCGTACGGAAGCCGAAAGGACACTCAATCAGACGGCAGTGATAACGGATCGGGTGCTGCCCATCGCGTATGACCGGGAATCCCCGTTTGCAACCTTGCTTGCACAAGCTGTTCGTCATTTCACGGGAGCACAGCTGTCGCTGGTGAATGCAGGTCAGCTTCTGGGAGATCTTCCACAAGGTAATATTACAAAAGGAATGTTGCATTCCCTATGTCCATCTCCTATAAATGCTTGTACAATATGCTTGAGTGGAAGTCATATTCGTGAAGCACTTGAGCAGTCCTTGTTGGACGAGTTTTCAGGTAAGCCCATTGTGGGATTTGGTTTTCGTGGTCATATACTAGGCACGTTATGTATGGACGGAATGGAAGTTCAATACAATCCACATGCGCCAGCCTATGAGAAGATCCAGACCATATCCATTAATGGTGAGCCTATGGACGAACAATGTGAGTATATCGTTGGGACACTGGACATGTTTACGTTCAATGTGGGGTATCCTCCTCTTGCTCATGGAACCCGTACGCTCTATCATCTTCCGGAATTCATACGCGATTTGCTGGAAACGGAAATAAAACGACCAGGGGCTCTGGACGACAGCCTGCGAGCCCGCTGGCATCAAAGCTAAATTTAAAGTACTTGCCTTCTGCTGAAGCGGCGGCTAGTGGTAATTACATCTACGGAGCGGGAGAGGATAGGCTGTGCGTTTAGTACATATAAACTTATTGCAGCCTGGCATGAAGCTGGGGAAACGTATTTATAGTGAAGAAGGCCTTGTATTACTTAGTGAGGATGTAGAGCTAACCAGTCGATTGATTGGACGCCTTAAGGATCTCGGAGTCGGTTATGTGTATATTAAAGATGCTGCGACAGAGGACATCATCGTTCCTGAAATGTTGCAGGAAGAGACCAGGAGGAAGGCACTGGTCGAGATCAAACAGCAATTTCAGAGTATGTCAGGGCTGAAAACCAAAAATCAGATTCCTCATTTCGGTAAAGCGCTTAGTGGTGTGATGAATGCGATTCTGGAAGACATCGGCAGTCAGAAGGAAGCCATGATTATGCTGATGGACATGAACTCCAGCGATTTTGACCTGTATAACCATTCTCTGAATGTATGTGTGTACACGCTGGTTCTTGGTGTCGCTTCGGGTTACACACGCCAGCAATTAATGGAGATTGGTCTGGGCGCTTTGTTGCATGATATCGGCAAAACACAGATTGCACCAGAAATTTTGCATAAACCCTCCAGATTGAGTGACGAGGAATTCAAAATCATTCAGCAGCACACTACATATGGACACCGTATTCTCAAAGATGAACCAGGTATACCGCTTCTATCCGCGCATTGTGCATTGCAGCACCATGAACGAATTGATGGCAGTGGATACCCTTTTGGTTTGAAAGACAAGGAAATTCATGAATATGCCAAATGGATTGCGCTTGCTGATTCGTATGATGCCATGACAACGAATCGGGTGTACAAGCAAGCCTTGCTGCCACATCAGGCAGTAGAGCTGTTGTATACAGGTTCAGGAACCCTCTATGAACAACGGATGCTGGAGAAGTTCAGGGATTGTGTCGCGATATACCCAGTAGGTATTTCAGTCAAGCTCAGTACGGGAGAGGTCGGGGTAGTTGCATCAATTCATTCACGTGTTCCTCAACGTCCGCTTATCCGTGTTCTAAAAGATGCGGACGGTCAGACTTTATCTTCGCCTTATGAAATTAACCTGCTGACAGCTCTGTCTGTGATGATCACAGGTGTAGAGGGTGTGGAGGATACACTTTCAGCGGCTCAAAGTGAACAGGTGGAAAGCTGAACTAATTGAAAGTTGATTAGCGCTCATGTCGTAATATCCGGGCCGTTTCGTAATTCGGTCCAGAGTTGCCTGAGCGTTTTTTGTCATGTAATGGACAGGGTCTGCGTATGCCGGAGCATTCAAAATTGTGCTATGATAAAAGATAACTCCAAAAGAGAAACACAAGGTATGATGTAAATAAAACTTTTTAGGTTAATAAAAGGAATAAGGTGAAGAACAATGACCATGCTAAACTCAGGATCGGTACAACCGATGCCTTTATCGCCAACGAATGATCCGTGGGATCCGATCGGCTCTCTGCGTACATATGGACGCCATGTGCTGACCAGTGTAGAAATGACCGTGACACATCTATGCAATATGAGGTGTGAGCATTGTGCCGTGGGAGATATGCTTACGATGCGTGAGGCGCCGGCTCTTCCGCTCCCTCTGATGCTGAAACGATTGGATGAAGTGGAGCATCTGCAGACGATTAGTCTGACGGGTGGCGAGCCAAGCTTTAGCCAGAAAACAGTGGATGAGATGATTATCCCGCTGCTCAAATATGCCAAGGAACGTGGAATTCGTTCCCAGATCAATTCGAATTTAACGCTGGATATCAGCCGGTATGAGCAACTTTTACCTTATCTGGATGTTATGCATATCTCATTCAACTATCTGAATGCTGACGATTTCCATCAAGTTGGATTTGCGAATAGTGGCAGACCTGTGAAACGTGAAGTAGCGGTGAAGATGTATGAGAAAATGATTGAAAATTCACGCAAACTGAGTGAGGCAGGCATGTTTATCTCTGCGGAATCGATGATTAACTTCCGTACGCACGACAAGCTGGATGGTATTCACCAATTAATTCGTGAGATGGGCTGTGTCCGTCATGAAGTGCATCCGATGTATAATTCGAACTTTGCTTCGTCGTTGCCTGTGTTATCACTGGACCATATGAGAGCAGCGATTCATCGTTTGCTTGATGTGCGTGACAAGGATATGTGGATGCTCTTCGGTACCCTGCCATTCTTCGCGTGCAGTGCAGCAGAGCAGGATCGGGAACTGATCAACCGTTTATACAGCGAACCCAATGTGACGGTACGTAACGATCCGGACGGACGCAACCGCGTTAATGTCAACATGTTCACGGGTAATGTGTATGTGACGGATTTTGCAGACATCCCGGCATTTGGCAACATTCGTGATCGTAAACTGGATGATGTCTTCCATGAATGGTCAGCTGAACATCCGTTGAATCAAACGGTCAATTGCCATTGCGATATTGCATCCTGTTGCGGACCAAACCTGCTAGTGGCAGATATGTATTACAAGGGTGTAGATTTCAAATCGAGAAAGGCAATCACACGTTGATATTCCAGGTGTATTCCTGAAATAGATAGAAAAGGGGAGTTTCAACTTGGATATTCATACCGAATTTCATCTTGGACAGCTGGTATTTAATCTGGTCTGTGTCTTTTTGCTCGTATTTTTGAATGGCGTATTTGTCGCAGCGGAATTTTCCCTTGTTAAAGTAAGGCAAACGCGCTTAACTCAATTGCAGAGTGAAGGAAACCGTTTGGCTGGTTATGCACTGAAGGTGAATAGTAAACTGGATTCCTATCTATCGGCAACTCAGTTCGGGATTACATTGACATCGCTTGGACTCGGGTGGCTGGGAGAACCAGCCATCTCTGAATTGCTCGTTGAGCCTCTCATGTTTAAGCTCGGTGTAGGAGATACAGGGCTTATTTCGACCGTGTCGGTCATTATCGGTTTCTGTATCATTACGTTTCTGCATATTGTGCTGGGTGAGCTTGCGCCTAAATCGTTGGCAATTCAAAAAACAGACGGAGTGGCATTGTTTTTATCTGCGCCCTTGCTGTTGTTCTACAAAATCTTCTTCCCGTTCATCTGGGTACTGAATGTATCGGCTAATGCATTGCTGCGTCTGGCGGGTATCGAACCTGCCAGTGAAGGAGAAGCTCACTCGGAAGATGAACTTCGAATTTTGATGAAGCAGAGTGCCAAAAGTGGTGTCATCGATAAAGATGAGATCAAACTGATGGACAACATCTTTGATTTCTCTGATATGCTGGCACGTGAAGTGATGTTGCCACGTACAGACATGGATTGTCTGTACACGCATATGTCTTTGGAAGAGAACCTGGAGATCATTAATGCAACCAAACATTCCCGGTATCCCGTAGCAGTAGAAGACAAGGATGAGATCATTGGATTTATACACATCACCGATCTGTTGCTGGCTAAACCGGAGCAACAACATGATCTGGCTTCACTTGTTCGTCCAATCTTAAACGTTCCTGAATCCATGGAAATCAGCCATGTGCTGCGTCTCATGCAGAAGAAACATTCTCAGATGACGCTGGTTGTGGATGAATATGGCGGCACAGCTGGATTGCTGACTGCGGAAGAAATTCTGGAAGAGATCGTTGGAGACTTGTATGACGAGTTTGAGGATGAGCGTCCGCATATGGAACGCAGTGGAGATTCCTTTTCCATTGATGGTCGTTCGCTTATTGAAGAAGTTCATAAGTGGACCGGAGCCATCATTGAGGATGAAGAAGTGGATACCATTGGCGGATGGTTGTTTAAAGAGCTTGGAGGTACTCCAGCCAAGGGCAAAACTCGGGAGCTGAATGGATACGTCTTTGAAGTGGAAGAGTCCACTCGTTTGCGAATTACTCGGGTTCGAGTGTACAAGCAATCTGTTCCTCAAGACATGAATTCGGAAGAAAATCCAGCAGAATAGAACTCGTTGCAGGAGCAAGATAAGACGAGCAAAAGTATGAAATGACGCAGATTATGAAAATCTGCCAGGATATAAGACCTTTGGAAGTTACCTGAAAGGGGAACGAACCGAAGGTCTTTTTTTATTTTAAAGAAGAATTTGGAGAAATTCTGCACATAGTTGAAACGAATTTCGGATTAACTTTGGGGACAGCGTCATATGGTTATATAGACGGGAAACTGGAAGGACCTCAGTAATATTCAGTTGCACCAATGATGTATTATAGGAGGCGTTGTTCTGTGAAAGATCCGCAACTTCGTGCTTACGCCCCTTTGTGGGGCCGTTTGATCCTTGTCCGCCAGTAGAGATTCGGACGTATCTGGTACCTCCGCAATTATTTATTCCATTTCAGCCTATGGGCTGGCCACAGTACAGTCCGGCAGAAGCATTAAGAGTGGGGACGTTATGGCCTGCATTATACAGCCCTTATACACCAGCAAGATCGAAGGGAAGGAAGGTGGATGTGGATGGAACCTGAAGGAGCAAAAGCGTGCGATACCCAATACTATGAGCTGCTGGAGGAGCTTCAGGCTCTGGATTTTGTATTAGTGGAGCTGAATCTGTACCTGGACACCCATCCTGGGGATTATCAAAGCATAGAGCAATATAACAAATTCACGCAAGAACGTACGCGGGTGGCGCAGGAGTTTCAACAATTGTATGGACCCCTGATGAACTTTGGTCATGCCTTCTCCAAGTATCCGTGGGAATGGTCTCAGACGCCTTGGCCATGGCAAGTGTGACACATCAGCCTCAGGCTTCCTTGCAGGACTTTAGGGACAGGAAGCCCGAGGGTTAGAAGAAGAGCTGTATTTTGATAACGTAGAGGGAGGCGTCTTACATGTGGGTGTATGAGAAAAAACTGCAATATCCCGTAAGGGTTAGTAAATGTGATCCTCGTATGGCGAAATTGCTGATGGAACAATATGGCGGTGCCGATGGGGAGTTGGCCGCTGCCCTTCGATATCTGAATCAGCGTTATACGATTCCGGACAAGATTATCGGTCTGCTGACGGATATTGCTACAGAGGAATCAGTACACTGTAGCTATAGTTTATAATATTTGTGTTGAGTGTAAATTATAACAAAAAGCTTTCTGGTATGTTGTATAATTAAGAAATACAATTCAAGTTATTCTGGGTGGTGACTAAAACAGTGGAAAACAAATATTTAAACCCGACAGGAAAACTATATACTTGCAATGCCAAGGGACTAAAGAAAATTAACTTTCCAGCAGAGATACTTATGATTACACGAGCTGGATTCGATATTCCTAATGCTGAAATAGTTAGGGATCTCTCGCCTTCTCCTGACTTGTTCCATACCTATCTAAATGAGTGGAAGGATAAAGAATCCTATGAAGAATGGTGGCCTAAATACGAGAAGCGTTTTTTAGCGGAACTAAAGAGCGAGTCTAGAGTTAAGGCTCTTAGAGAAATTTATAAAAAGTTGATCCAAGGAAAAAACGTTGTGATGGTTTGTTTTTGTAAAGATCATCGGTATTGTCATCGCCGTCTGGTGGGTGAGTTTTTTAATGATTACGGTGTTCAAGCACAGGAACTGAATCCTGTAGAGGTGGAACAAATTAATTTATTCTAAGGAGATTAATTATGCAGACTATGACGACAATTGGTTTTTCGAAGAAATCTCTGAAACGATTTGTTTCCCTCTTACAATCTCAAGAGGTAGAGCATTTAATTGATACTCGTCTTAACAATACATCTCAATTATCTGGATTTGCGAAGAAGGACGATTTAGATTACATTATGCAACTTATTGGTGTAAAATATAGTCATAATCTTTTACTTGCTCCTGAAGGGGGAACATTAGAAGATTTTAAAAAGAAGAGAATTAACTGGGAAGAATACGAAAAACGGTATTTAGGTCTCCTTGAGAAGAGAGGGGTGGAAAAACACATAGATGATCTATTCGCAAACGGAAAAGTTTGTTTTCTTTGTAGCGAAGATAAACCACATCATTGCCATCGCAGATTGCTTGTCGAATACTTACAAGAATTTGAAAAAGGTTTTAAGATAGTACACTTAACATAACAAAATACTTGGAGGTTGTTGTATGGAGTTTGTAGTACTAGCAGTAACTAAAAGCTTTGATGGGTTTTGTATAGCAGGAATGGACAAAGAGGGAAACTGGATTAGACCAATATCAAGGAATTCTCCAGGTAGATTTTGGAATAAAGAAGAGTTAACATCCAATGGTCAGTTTGTTAGGCCTGGTGATGTGTGGGAGATAAGTGGAAGTAACCCTAAAGTATATGATTACTCTAATCATACTGAAGATTTCATTTTAACAAGTCGGAAAGTGCTAACTCCTTTGTCACTCCCTGAATTTTTCCTTTTTCTTTCAAGTAATTTAGAAACAAATAAGACTCTCAATGATACCTTTGAAGCTAATAAACGAAGCTTGTGTTTAGTGAAAGCTGACATTTTTAGAACTTACACCACCAATTATGATGGGAAGCTTCGCGCTAGGATGATCTTTTCTTCAAACAACTACGATTTTAAAAATCCAAAAACCAATGATGGAAACATTATTGTGAAAGATTGTAAATGGGAGTCAATTATATTGCAGGAGGTAACACTCCGCTTATTTACAAAGATGTGTTTGTATGTATCGGTCTAGCAACACCTTATAATGGTGTTGAATATCCACAGGTTGTTGGATTGCACACAGCTCCTCATGTACCTGAGCTAAATACATATCCAGACTAAAATAAATAAAAGATAATCTCTATTAGAGATTATCTTTTATTTATTTTATCTTTGAAGCTTTGGAAACAATTTCAGATCAAAATTGGTAATAGCTTCCGGTCTTGACCAGTGGCCTTTTATTGTTTTGGTGTAGACAGCAACTTCGAGTACGGACTTGAGCAAATTGTTTTGTTGCTCTGGATCTGTGGTTTGTGAGTATGCGTCCAGCACATGTTCCACATTTGGGATAATGTCCACTTTGGCTGCTTGTCTTCGTTTCTCCAGCTCCAGTTCCTCAGAAGCAACCTGTATGCTTTCCTCTGCTTCATTAATCCGCTGAGCAAGTGTTTGAGACCTTTCAAGATAAACTTCTACAGTATATATTTTCTTTTCTAGTAGGTCATGTAAATTGTTGTTTTGTTCGTGTAGTTCATGCAGTTTTTTTCAAGATCCTGTACGATATTTTCCTTTATCTGCAACGCGGATTCCTTCTTTGAAGGAATATTTTGTGGCATATTTGATTCCCACTGTGCCTTATATTTTTCTAACCAGATCTTTAAACCTTCTAATATTTTTTCTTCAACTATTTCCAAAGGAGAACTAACATTATTGCACGTAGGGGCTTGACAAATGAGTCCTGGAGGTCGATCCGGACTATTGTATGGTCTACGCACCATTAAACGGCCGCACATCCCGCATCTTATCAAACCAACTAACGGGTTGACAATAACACCTTTGGGCGCAGGGGGATGAGTTCTTCCTTGTAATATTTCTATAGCTTTTTCCCAAGTTTCCTTTGTGATTATACCTTCATGTTTACCTTCAGCAAGTGTCCATTCACTCCGATCGACGCGAGGGCGGGTTCTGCGAACAATTCCATCTTTCCGTACTTTCTTTTCCGGTCTCCGTTGAAAAGCGATGGCGCCATAATAGACAGGATTTCGTATAATGCTGTTCAATGTAGCCACAGACCATTGGCTATTTCTCATAGTGGGAATGGACATTTGATTTAGCTTTCTAGCGATTAGACCCATACCCACACCCTGGCTTACATACATATCAAATATTAACTTGATAATAGGCGCTTGTTCAGGATGATGCTCAAGAGTCCATCCTTTCTGTTTTTCAAGCTTGATTCGTTGGAACCCATACGGGGAGTACTACCTATAAAATTTCCTTCTTTGGCCGAATCTTTTCGTCCTGACTGTTGCCGGCGATTAATAGTTTTATATTCACGGCGAGACATGAACAAGCCAAATTCAAAATATTCTTCGTCATATTCATTGTTTGGATCAAATGTCTTAACAGGCGTTATGATTTTAGCTTTGCCGTACTTGAATGTTTGAGCAATAATACCTTGGTCGATGGTATCTCCACGCGCCAACCTTTCAATTTCCATGACAAGAACGCCGTCCCATAAACCTTCTTCAACTTCACGTAGCATGTTCTGAATTACTGGGCGCTGCATAATAGTTTCACCTGAGACGATTTCTCTATAAACCTCTGATATATTTATCTTTAATCTTTTTGCAAGATCAAATAGATGTCTTTCATGCCTTGCTAACGTTTCGCCTTCCCCGCGGGTTTCAGCTTCCATGTCTGCCCTAGACTTCCTTAGGTACATACAAAAACGCCCTTGAAGTTTTGATGTTAGTTTTGTGTATTGTTCGTCTGACATGGCCAAGCCTCCTTAATTGTTATATATGCTGATTATGGCTAAATATGAATCAGTACATGTGTTCGTTTTTCGATGTGAAAGAAAAGCCCCGGAGGGCTCAATTTGAGCAGTGATCAATGGAGTTATTGTGATTGAGGCGCTCCAACCTTAGAATAAAGCAGAGAAGAGTTGAGTTTTAACTCTTTTACAAAACTAGCTGAAAGCTCTAATTGTTGATTCATTTTATCTATGTCACTTACCTTCTTGGTGTCAATATAGTCAAGGAAGTGGTTCATAGCTTCTGCTCTAGTGAAATAATTTGTGGCAATCCCTGTTTGTATTTCCTCTAAGTCACGCTTTAAATCATCTGGTAAATCCTTAGGGATAGACACCTTGTTAATCTTCTTATAAGAAGCCGTATATCGGTCTTTCATATTTCTTATTTCCTCGTATGCTGACAGGCGATCAATCTTATCTTCTTTTATATCACTAATGACATCTATAGAACGTTGTTCAAACGGTCTTAGTTCCTCTATATATCTTTGGAACTGTTCATCAACTGCCAATGCTACCGATTTGTCTTCTTCAGTATAAGTTTTTACACTCATAGCTGATTGTGGCTGTTGTTCGGGAAGTCCCACTGCAGTTCCGATTATCCCTACAACAAAAACCAATCCGAAAATGCCTGAAACAGTAAATCGTATTTTAGCTTTTCCAGTTTGTTTTACATAGGCAGACATAGCTAAGCATAAGTATGTAATAGTGACAGCTAGTCCTACTATGACGAACAACGCATACATTTCTTTCAATTTATTCACCTCAGTTATGTAGTGGTATATATGAACATCACTCTGTACATGATAGACACGAGGTGATGGTGTTGCTACCAATAATGAGCCCAAAGGGCAATATTATAGTTGTAAGTTTGGATGAGATTATGGCCATTGTTGTACAAAGGACTTTGACCGTTCACTGGGGGTGAACGGTCAATTTTTATTCGACAGTATTTGCGAATACTCCATGATTATATCAGGACTATAAGTCTATAACATAAGATGTTACAGGTTAGGGATGATTTATATTAAAGGTAGCAAAGATGAGTCCCTAAAACTTTATTACCTAATAAAGTTTTATCCGGATCGGGAGGAAAGATTCCTCCACTGCCGCTTAAAAGAATTAATCACTTTCTACGATTTTACGCCACGTATACAACGCTTGAGGTCCATGTAACTTCATTGCTTTGGCAATAGTATGCGCTGTACCCAATGTCATTGTTTGATTGTTGTTCGCATATTGGCTTAACTGGCTTTCAGCAATACCGGTGATAATATGCAAATCACGTTGCGAAATTCGTTTCCTTTTATACCATTCTTTTAAGCGGCAACGATCCGGTTCGTACCGCATCGCGTGGCTCCTTACTAAAAATTATTAATAGAAAGCATTTACCTTACAAATGAGCCCATGTATAATGGATGGGAACCCTTGTTCGCTTAATGGGAACAAATTCAAGAACGGAAGTGAATACAACTATGAATGACGAATTTAAAAAACAATGTAATAAACTTAAAGAAACACGAAATAAGCATGAAGAAGTATCAAAATTCATCAAAGAGAAGTTGTTACAGAAACTAAAAGATCACAAGTCTTCATAAACCAATCTAATCATTTTCTCAAGAGTTTCACGATTTCGAGGATCAGTAAGATCAATTTGGTATTTTTCTACTAACTCTCGTAGTACATATTCATTAGTTTCTTCATCTAATGATTTCTTATAGTTTTCTTTTTCCGAACGGTTATTAGAATTTCCGACCAAGTAATCAATTGATACATTAAAATAATCGCTCAACATAACAAGCCGATCTTTCCGTGGCAAAGATGTTTCTGAGACTTCCAAACGTCTAATCGAAGCTGCGGGAATATCGGTTTGTTCCGCTAATTGCTCCTGTGTCAAACCTCTTTCTTGCCGTAATTGTTTTAGTCGATCTGAAAAATTAGGCACCTTGTTATCACCCCGCTTCATAATATAATAAAATGTTCGTAAAATAAACGTTCATAATTCGAACAAAAGTGTTGACTTGATCGTTTTTCGAACATATAATATGATTATAAAGTTCGAAAAACGAGCAAATGGTAAGGAGGGTTACTTAATGAATCAGAAATTAACTGCATTAATTGATGCAAGGAAGAAGAATAACTGGACTCAAGATCAGCTAGCTGAAAAGGCAGGCATTTCAAGAGCGTACCTTGCTAATATTGAAAGAGGCGAATACTCACCTTCCTTAAAGGTTGCGCAAAGATTATCTCAACTACTAGGTTTGAGCATTGATGCTCTTTTTTTAACAAAATAGCTCGTAAAACGAACAAAAAGGCAATTGTCTAACATTAAGGAGGTTTCGAAAAACAATGGCTGTCCCACAACTCGATCTGCATAAACATAATCCTGGGAGGGATATGCCGATGTCGATCCAAATCAAAGAACTGCCAGCAGGAAACGTTGTAGAGACCTACCAATTTGGAGAAACCACTGTTCATATCTGTGATGACTTCATTGTACAAACACCTAGTCAAATCGCTAAAGTGATCAGGCAAATGCACGAGGTAGGATGGGACATTCTGCAAAACCAGAAAAGCGAAGCCGATTAGGCTTCCAACGGAGGACAAGCATATGAAATTCTACTGGATCAAAAGCACATCCCGAGCATGTTTCATATCTGCCGTCGCCATCAGGTCCGAACTGAAGAAAATGACGGTAGACCAAGCAATTGATTACACCTTGTCACTCGAAATTCAATGTAAGAATCCGCATCTTATTTCTAAAAGAGAGCTCAACTCTCTAAAGCGTGATGCTGAAGCACAGATTCGCATGATACAAGAAACCCGCCGAGCTGTACCGGCTGGCGGGCAATGAAGGGATCACGAGCGGGGAAGCTCTTGAGACAATCATAATCCGTTGTTAACAGCATTCCCATTCCAAATTGGAATAATTCGAGAGGGAGGTGAACCCGGTTGGAAATGAAGTTTGGGTCAATCATGAGAGCTTGTCGCGAACGAGCTGGGCTTACCCAAGAGCAATTGGCGGACAAGCTCCATCGTACACAGGCTTGTGTTTCGAAATACGAAAAGGATCATAAGATTCCGGACATGAACACGATGATGCATTGGGCGGAGATAACCGGAGCAAGGGAAGTTGTTGTCTCATTTCTATACGGCATGGACGGGATCAGCATGATTCAAAGACTAATAGGAGGGTGATCGAATATGTCGCGTGAACAATTGGCAGCCGAAGCGTTGCAAGCTGGAAAACATTCTTTACATAACTTGAAACTGATTCGGAAGCAGCCTGAAAGAATGTTGCCTGGAAAGATGAATAATGCAGAGGAATATCTTAACCGGATGATCCGGTTCGCGGAAGCAGAAATAGAAAATGCCCGCCTGGCAGGGCGGACACTCGGTAAGAGAACACGTTTAAAGTCTCTTGTGCTGCTTATTTTATCGTCTCCCGAGTCAAAGCGCAAGGGGGAATCGGTATGAAAGATATATTATACATCCAAATCATTGTTAATTACGTTGAATCCGCTAAAGCCTTCAGAGAGAACACAGCTGCTGTTTCATCTTATGAAGGATCACCATTGGAACCTGAGTTTGAAGCACTTTGGCAGGCGAGAGACGATATTTTTAATCGCTGGCACAACGCTGCTGAAACCTTGCGTGAGTTGCCGCCAGAATACATGGCGCAGGCTGTAGCGGAGATTGAGAAGATTTAACGATACAAGTTATGGACAGGCCATTGTCGGCCTTGTCTCACTGCTTGCGGGACGGGTTTCATAACCAACTCCCGTTCCGTTGGCGGTGAGATGCGGCTGACGCATCCAAGGTGGTGGCAGAACGAGCATGCAGCGCCTTAAACAGAGCGAAATAGGAGTGAAAGTCTCCGGCGCTTATAGGAGTTTGTACGGCATGACTGTACAGAAAAACGCCCACTCATGCTTTCCGGTGAAGTTCGTCCGAAACAAGGCGACTATAAACTACGACGCAAACCGATGCCGGGTTCAAGTCCCGGCCCATCTTGAAATACATATGAAAGGAGGCATCACATGCAAATTATTCAATCGATTACAATCGCATCAATCCCAGCATTCATTTTCGGAGTGGGAGGCGAACACAATGGTAGGGCTATCATCGAAATTAAACAAGTTGGGGAAGAATTCCCTAGTCGGGTTCATTCTGAATATCACGTTCTGGATGAAGACGGGGAATTGATAGTGGCTATTGAAAATGCTCCGGTAATAGTGGAGTACCAGCAGATTGTTGATGACGGGGAAGCGCCCCGGAGTATTTTTACAAAACAAAAATGACCGCGGGCTAGGCGGTCATCCTGATCTTTCAAAACTAAATATGGATACACGGTCATCTTACCATGGGTGGCCGTGCCAAACAAGGAGGACGTTATGAGTAAAACGACTGCTATTACTGTCGACTTATCCGCTCAAACCATTGACGCTGCTGTTAAGCCAGCAATGCACTACACGCCAGCAATACTTTCCGTCTCGGGTACATTTGGTTCCGTTGAACTGATGGCCGATGACGATCAACTTGCGGCTGTAGCGGATGCAATCAGCCAGCACTTCAAATCAAAGGAGAAGAGCGCATGAGACAAATTACTTTGACTTCCTGACCCTTCGCAATTTTAAAGGGTTACGGGATTTTGTATTGGAAGCTGACGGTCGCAGTGTTTCTGCTTATGGTGACAATGCCACTGGTAAGACAACGTTGTTCGATGGCTTCCTATGGGCATTGTTCCATAAGGACAGTCAGAATCGGACGACTTTTGAAATTAAAGGCTTGGACGAACAGGGGCGCGTAGCTGAACACGGCTTGCAACATGAAGTCGAAGCGGTTCTGATGGTTGATCGTCGTCGGCGTTCTTTCAAAAAGGTGTACTACGAAAAGTTCACCAAGAAACGCGGTGCTGCTATTGCTGAATCCAGTGGCCATACAACGGATTATTACGTTGATGGGGTCCCGGTCAAACTCAGTCAATACACTGCAGAAGTCGATGGGCTGATCAGTGAGGACATTTTCAAACTCCTGACAAGCCCTTCATATTTCAATGAGGTTTTGAAGCCGGAAGCTCGGCGTCGGGTACTCCTGGATGTGAGTGGTGAGATGACCGATGCGGAGATCATTGCAGGTAATAAGCAGTTAGCACCGTTGACTGACATCTTGGGTGATCGAAGCCTTGAAGATCATCGTAAAGTGATCGCGGCTCGGCGTTCGGAGATCAACAAAGAGTTGGATAAGATTCCTGTTCGCATCGATGAAGCCCGCCGAAGCATGCCGGACGTGTCCGACTTGGATGCTGAACTGCTTCAGGAGGACATCGAAACGATGCGCGGCAGGGTGGATGCCAAGACAGCTGAGCTTCAACGGATTCAATCTGGCGGGGAATTGTCGGCGAAGGAACTTCGCTTGCGTGAGATCAAAGCGGAACTGACAGACATCAAGCAACGTGTGCAAGCAGACGGGTTACAAGCAGTTGCAGGGCAACAAGGAAGGCTGTCGCAATTACGAGGGGAAGCATCCGATTTACAATCTCGGATCTCATCTGGGCAGCGGGAAGCTGATCAGCTCAAAAGGCAGATTTCCCGTTCTGATAGCCAAGTCAAACGGCTTCGCGAAGAGTGGAACACCGCCAATAGTCTTGAGTTTCACATCCACGAGCATGAAGATAACTGCCCTACATGCGGACAATCGTTGCCTGTTGATCAAATGCAGACAGCGCAAGACAAAGCACTTGCTGACTTTAGCCTCGACAAATCGAAGCGTCTTGAAGGGATAAGCAATGATGGTAAACTCGCTGCTGCAGAGAAAAGCGATCTTGAAAAGGCGTTGAAAACAATTGAGGATGAGTCAGCCAAACTGCAGGAGGAAGTTGCATCGAAGGCAGCAGAAGTTATGGCAGCTGAAGAAATCTTACAAAGTTTGCAAACGAACGTTGCCGATCCTGCAGATGATCCGGAATACCAAGCCAAGCAACGCGAAGGTGAGACGGTTAGCGCTGAGATTGAACAACTTCGTTCTTCGGCTGCTGATGCTATTGGAAAGGTTCAAGCTGAGATCAGATTGATCCGCTCGCAGGTGGACGACTTGGAAGCGGACAAAGCGAAGCTGACGACAGTAGCTGTTACTGAAAAGCGAATCACTGAGCTGAGAGAGGAAGAGCGGAAGCTTGCAGGAGAATTCGAAAAGCTGGAACACGAGCTCTACCTCACAGAAGAGTTCACCCGCACTAAGGTCAGCATGCTTGAATCCAAGATCAACAGCAAATTTAGATATGCCCGGTTCAGACTCTTTGAAGAACAAGTCAACGGTGGGTTGAAGGACGTTTGCAAGACATTGTTCAACGGTGTGCCTTATGAGGGCGGTCTGAACAACGCTGCTCGGATCAACGTAGGTTTGGACATCATCAACACGCTTGGACAGCATTACGGATTCTCGGCCCCGATTTTCGTGGACAATGCCGAAGCTGTGACGCAGCTCATCGATACAGATGCCCAAATGATTCGTTTGGTTGTTCCACCGGCATTCAGTAGTTTGCCAGAAGAGGTACAGGAAGAACTCAGCAAACAACATGGCAGTTATGAAGATGCTGAAGCTGCTTGGAAGGACAGAAACAAGAAACTCCGCTTAGAGCATAACGATATCCAGGAGGCGATGTAAATGCATGACATTCCAAAAAGTATCGAAGCACAGAAAAAATATTGTGAAGACAATAAGGCTCCACACTTCGCCCCACAATCGGGACGTTGTTGGAATTGTAATCAGAATATTTATTCTTCTGGTCGCTCCGTGTGGAGAGGGAAAGTTGAGGAAAAGGAATCGTCTGGCATTTCGGTAGAAAAAGCAGGAACAGAGCTGGTTACCGGATGCCCTCATTGCCATAGATCATACTGTGATTAATACATTCAGGAGGCGATTTAATTGAGTACAGAAAAACAACAAGCTCCCCAACCAGGGGAGCAAGCAATTGCTAAAACAGAGCCGACACAATCTGAACGTTTTATGACCAAAGTAATTTCCGAATTTGGTTCAAGCGTTGGCGAAGTTGCTCTTACCAACTTCCAGAAACGTCTTGCTCAGAATTACTTTATAGCACTGGATGCAGTATTAAAGACTGCAGAAGAAAAGCGCCTGAAAAAATCTGACCAGTATCGTGATCCTGTTCCTATGACTTGGGCGAACGTGAACATGGATAAGTTGTCACGCGATGTAGTTGCTTATGCTCGTATTGGTTTCGATCCAGCGCAGCCGAATCATATTAGCTTGATACCTTTTAAAAATAACAATACAGGTAAATACGATATCGGCTTTATCGAAGGGTACCGGGGCCTTGAACTCAAATCAGTGAAATACGGCTTGGAAGTTCCTGACCATGTAACTGTTGAACTGGTTTACTCCAATGATTACTTTGCACCTATTAAGAAAGATGCAAACCACCCACATGAAAGTTATGAATTTGAGATCAAAAACCCTTTTGACCGTGGGACTATCCTTGGCGGATTTTATTTTCACTCTTTTATCAAAACCCCTCAGAAAAACAAGTTGGTTATGATGACCCTCAAGGAAATTGAGAAACGTAAGCCAGAAAAAGCGAGTGTTGAGTTCTGGGGCGGAGAGAAAGACGTTTGGGAGAATAAGAAAAAGGTTGGTAAGGAGACAGTTGAAGGATGGCACGAAAAAATGTGCTGGAAAACCGTTTACCGCGCAGCGCATAACGATATCACCATAGACAGTCAGAAGATCGATGACGATTATCTGCGCCTGAAACAGATAGAGAGCGACTTGTCGGATGCTGAGGTTTCAGAAGAGATAAGAGCGAATGCGAATCGTGATGTAATCGATGTTACCCCGCCACACCTGGATGATGTTCCTAACGACGATCAACCTTCAGGTGATGAACAACGTGAAATGACTTTCGGTGATGAAGATACTTCCGGTGGAACCGGACCGGGATTCTGATGATAGAGATTACTTCCCTTGGCTCCAGTAGCGCGGGTAACGCCTACCGGATCACGGACGGAAAAACCCCGCTCTTGCTGGATGCAGGGATGCGCTATAAGGACATTCAGCGTGGTCTTGCCTTCCGTGTGTCGGAGCTGGCCGGATGCCTTGTGAGTCACGATCATGGTGACCATAGCATCGCTATCAAGGATCTGATCAAGGCAGGAGTGGACATATACACCAGTTCCGGCACTGCTGATGCTTTAGGGATAGATAGTCATCGTGTGCGGCGTGTATCGGCACTTGAGCCATTCACCATTGGTACCTGGTCAATTCTACCCTTTGATGTTCAGCATGACGCAGCGGAGCCCTTGGGGTTCCTCTTGGCTAATACAGCAGGGGACAAGCTTCTGTTTGCAACAGACACCTATTACATCAAACATCGATTTACTGGACTCACTCACATCATGGTGGAATGCAATTATTCCATCCAGATCCTTAATCAAAATATCGCCGCTGGCCATGTGCCGGCGGTGATGAAGCATAGATTGTTACGTTCTCACTTTTCGCTCGAGAACGTCAAGGATTTCATCAGAGCGAATGACATGCGGCGGGTGCAAGAGATCCATTTGCTTCACCTGTCAGACAACAACAGCGACGAAGAACTGTTTAAGCGTGAAATAGCGGCCATTACAGGCAAGTTGGTATATGTAGCGGGTAGGTGATCGATATGAACGATCTGTCAGGCAAGCCGCCCCTGAAGAGCATGATGGGGGAACGGATTTGGAAGTTGTTCGATACTGACAAGGCAGCCTTTCAACGTGAAACCATTGCGTATTTCGAACGCGGGTACCCGTATTGGGAGGTCAAGCGGGTCAAGTATCCGCATGTATTCTTACAACACAGAAGGGAGCATTAAGCATGGCAACTGTTAAGCAAGTCTCTGTTGGGGCTTCATATACGAAGAACCTGGGCAATTTCCAAAGTCTGAAAGTGGAAGCCAGCATTGTTGTTGACTTGCATGACGATGATGATCCAGAAGCTGTTTACGCTGATGCATGGGAAAGGGTCCAAAAACAAGTTCGAATTGGATTAGGAAGGAGCAATCAGAATGAACAACAGCACACAGACCAGCAGAAAAGCGACATTTAACCAGCTCCAGAAGATGTTTGAGGAAGCTGTAATTGAAGGGCCAGAAGCTATCGAATCCCATTTAAGAGACGTTGCTTTTTCATTGGGAGCACAGGCAGCTATTATCACTGAACCGAACCAAATGCCAGATGCAATCAACGATCTAATTGCACAATTCGGACATGGAATACAAACGGTTATTCAAGAAATTACAGGTAAAGAAAGCAAGTTCGATGTCGCTGTTTACGCTGTTCAACAGAAATAACATTGGTGTATGGAACTGAAATCACGGCTGCTACGGGAGGGGAGACGCAAGTGACCGAGACAGCCAGACCGACCCTTTCCGGGCTTCTGGAACAATTTGAAGCCATTGGCGGGCCGGAAGAGTTTGGTCCTGAAGGGATAGCAATAATGATTGCCTTATGGCGACGCAGTGCAAAGCTTGGGTGGCGTAAGGCATGGAAAATGACCAATACGGATCTCATGGTTCAAACGGGAATTACGAACAAAGGTACGCTAAATGCTCATCGAAAGAAGCTCGTTGATGCAGGATTGATTGCTTACATTCAACCGCCAAGAGGACAATCCAAAGGAGATTACAGCGTTGAATTCGACTTGTTGGGTGTCGGAGTGGAACAAAATTTGAACCACTTGGATAGCTACTCAGACGAAGTAGGACAGGAAGTGGAACAGAATTTAGACCACTTTAACGGAGTAGGTGAGAAAGTGGAACAAAATCAAACCACTTTCCGCAAGTAGAACAAAAAGTGGAACAAATTTTAGACCCTGTATTAAAAGATCTTCTTCTTTCTTCTTCTGCTTCATCATCTGCTACTGCAGACGGAAATCAAATTGATCGTCCACCTGATCCGGAGTATGAATCATTTTACTCAGCTCACAAGCGAGTGTTTGGATTCGATTGCAATCCATTCCAAGCACAGCAACTTATCGTTTACATCGATGAGGACCATATG
The DNA here is from genome assembly GCA_022836915.1 of Paenibacillus sp. OVF10. Classification (GTDB taxonomy): domain Bacteria; phylum Bacillota; class Bacilli; order Paenibacillales; family Paenibacillaceae; genus Paenibacillus. The sequence continues at coordinate 2,767,885 of CP094668.1, forward strand.
GACGAGGCTGTGGTGATACGAGCGATGGAACGTGCGGCATTAGCTGCTTCAGGATACAGGTTCACCCTTATTACTAAGATCCTTGGAGATTATCTGAGGTCTGGGGCCAAAACATTTGAAGCAGCCAAAGCGTTGGACGACGCTTTCGAAGCAAGGAAAGGTTCTTCAGTTACAACAGCTTCGGTACCAAGTGGTCGGAGACAACAACCGTCTAGGCAACAGCAGAACCAGAGCCGACTGCAACAAATGTTGAGAGAGGAGGAGGCGCGTGGAAAGGGCTGATGTTCTTCGGTTGTTCATGCTAATCAGCGATGAGTACCCAAATTTTATAACTAGTGACGAGAACATAGACCGTCATCTCAAGGAGCTGAAAGATTTCCCTTTTGAAACGGCTGTCCAAAATGTTGAGCGTCACATCAAGATAAGCAGTTTTTACCCCAAGATCTCTGAGATACGGGGTTTGCCGCTGACCAGTCAGCGCGTGAACGTGAGCTGGAAGCTACCAGGGCTTATCTGGATCAACGAGAAGCAAACCGGGCAAAAGCTACGTTACCGCCGCCTGGATGGAAGGATGAGTTACTTGCAAAGCTTCGACATACAAAATAATCTGCCGCACAGCATGGAATTTGAACAATCAACACTTGGGGCAATGTTATTAAATCCTGATGAGGTCATGGAACTGGCTGAAGGACTCTCAGACGATGCGTTTTACGATAAAGCCCATCGCTTGATTTATATAGCCATAGCTGATCTGAAAGAATCCCAACAGCCCATTGATCTGGTGACGTTGACTTCACGTTTAAAGGCTAACGGAGAACTTCAAGACATCGGCGGCGTTAGTTATTTGGCCAACTTAGTTCATGCTGTACCAACAACTGCAAATGCCAGCTATTACATCGAGCAGTTGCAAGACATGGCTATTCGCAGGGAGTTCATCCAAACAAGTCTTTTGCAGATCCAACAAGCTGCCAGTGGAACCAAAGTTCCGCAGCTACTTGCCAGTGCTTCAGCGGCGCAGGCCAAGATTGCTGATCGTGCTGCTCCAAAAGAGGACTTTAAGCCAATTAAAGGAATCATGATGCAGCTTGTTGATGATGTGGAAACTCGTGCATATAACGTCAAGCATGGCATTGTCAATGGCATTCATACCGGGTTCATTGATCTGGACAGTATCACTGGTGGACTCCAGCGCAGTGACTTGATTATTGTGGCAGCTCGTCCTTCCGTGGGTAAGACGGCGTTTGCCTTGAACATCGCTCAGAACGTTGCGAAAGATACCAAAGAAGCAGTAGCAGTATTCAGTCTGGAGATGTCTGCTGGACAGTTCGCACAACGGATGGTCAGTTCAGAGGGCAACGTTGAAGCCACTGCAATGAAAATGGGTGAAATGGAGGACCAGGATTGGATCAACATGACCAAAGCAGTTGGGATTTTGGCTGAAACTAATATTTATGTCGATGATTCAGCAGGAATAACCATTCAGGGCATTTGTTCCAAATGCCGTCGTCTGAAGAAAGAAAAAGGATTGGCCATGATCATGATCGATTACCTGCAGCTTATTGAAGTTGCCGGAGGTAAAGGTAAATCGGGTGAAAATCGTCAGCAAGAAGTTTCTTACATCAGTCGGACATTGAAGCATTTAGCCCGCGAACTGGACGTTCCAGTCATCGCATTATCCCAGCTCAGCCGAGCTGTCGAGCAACGACAGGACAAACGGCCGATGATGAGTGATCTTCGTGAATCGGGTTCGATTGAGCAAGATGCCGACATCGTATCGTTCTTGTACCGGGACGACTACTACAACGCTGAGACAGAGAAGAAGAACATCATCGAAATCATCATTGGTAAACAACGTAACGGCCCCGTGGGTACCGTTGAACTGGTCTTCCTGAAGCAGTTCAATAAATTTGTGAACTATGAGCGGAAGCATAACTATGGCCCAACGCCGCCACAACTGCCCCAAAACATTGAACAACACCAATGGGCGTAAGGAGGAACGGACATGAAGCAAGGTAAACGGCCGACAAAGCGGCAAAAGATTGAGATTAAGGCTAATGGCCTGAATGCAGAGAACTGGCTGGTTGAAAGGGATTTGCCAGATCAAATGGTCATTGTTCACCGCTTCTCAGGTAAGCCAAGAACTATTCGGCGGGGAGCATGATGGGCAGTCCTTATACCAGATGGTCGGTGTCAGAGTACATGAGACATCGATTCATGAATACAGGACAGGTTCCAGATCTGGACGAGCTGCAAGCAGAGTTCGAGGGAATTGATCAAACTGAGCTCCACGAAGGGATCGCTGAGTTTGATGAAATTGCTGGCGAATGGCCGGAACTGGAGGTGCAGCATGCGAAAGCTGATTGATCCGCACCATCAGACACATTTGAGTTACGCCGTACGCGGTGACGATGGTCGGAAACTGGCTGAGGTGTTTGTCATTCGGCGGGACATGTTGCCGGCGCGTCAACGGCGTAGAGAAAGAACGAAAGGACGGCGACGCACATGATCACTTTCACAGTATATGGTGAGCCGGTGGCGCAGGGGCGTCCAAAAGCTTCGACCAGAACAGGTTTTGTGAAGATGTACGATCCGAAGAAGTCTAAGGATTACAAAGATTACGTGAAGCTGGCAGCCAGTGAACACGCACCTGATGCTTTGTTACTCGGACCTATCGGCATGGTGTTGACGGTTTACCGATCTATACCAAAATCCATTAGCAAAAGCCCAAAGAAGGCGATGCTCGCTGAAGCTGGGCACATCGTACCGACAACTAAGCCGGACGTGGACAATTACCTGAAGGGTGTAAAAGATGCCCTCAAAGGTGTGATTTGGAAGGATGATAGTCAGGTTGTTGAAGTGTTTGCTCGGAAGCGATACAGCGCACGACCACGCATTGAAGTGAAGATCAAGGAATTATCACAATTATAAAATTTAAGGAGATGACTGGAATGATTAAAAACTTTGCAAAATTCAGCGCAACAATGGGAAAAGGATTTAAAGTCGGCGAGTCTGATGTGGAGATTAAACTTACTTTGCCGTTGAAGGTTGTTCAGGATAATTTCATGTTCTTGTCCACTAACCAAGGTGAGAAAATCAATGTGTTCCTTGGAGATCCGCAAGCAGCATTTGAGTTTGAAGAGGATGAACGGGACGCTATGTACCGTACTTGGAACGGGGGTCGTCGTGTGACAACCGATGCATCAGGAGTGGTGACCAGAATTGAGGGAGCTGACGAACCTGAGCAGGACGAGAATCAGGCTCAGTTGTTTGGACCAGCTGAAGCGCCAATTGATCAAGAGCAACCAACTGGAGACGGTCAGGAAACTGGTGAGGGTGACGCCCAGCCAACTGTTCCACCGACAGGTGGCGATGATCCTGGTACCGATCCAAATGATCCTTACGGTGATAACGATAACAATGACATTCCAGACTGGATGAAGGATGGCGGCGATGATCAGTCCGGATCGAAGGAAATGGACTTTACTTCTTCAGAAGGTGACAAACCGCCGACCGATACCCAACACGTAACACAACAAGATCCGCCTGCAGCTGATAAAGCAAATCCACCTGCCGAGATCGGTAAGGAAGAACTTGAGATGTTCATTCTTAATCAACGGCCGATTTTTGATGATATCAAGTTCGCTGATGGTCCTGCTGATTTCCCTGCACTCCTTCAGCAACGGAAGGTAGAGGGCAAGACATGGTTGGAGATCTCAAAAGAAATGAACATCCCGAGTTCACAGATCAGCTCCAAGTTCAACGCATATAAAAAGAGAGTTGCTAAGATGATGCAGGATGGCGTAGCAGTCTAAGCATCATTCATATAGCAGCATCCCCGGTCGATCGTTTGCCGGGGTGACCAGCTGCATGCATCAAACAGAACGTATGATCTCAAATTCACCAAGAAAGGGCGATATCAATGAAAGAATCCGTTAAGAAATATCAGATTCAAGCAGAGTTGGAGGAATTGCTTCCTCGTATGCAACATGTTTTCAAACAAATTAAAAACATGGAGGACGAATGGTCTAATCATTATGACCGGCACGATCCGGACGACCAGTATCTGCGTGGGATGTTTTATAAAGCTGGTGATCTGATGGATGATGCGGCGCGTGTGTTGATTCAAGCTTTTGCGGATGTCCGGGACGAAGGACATGTATATTTGCAGTCAAACGGGCGGTACGAGTTGAATGGTACCGAGCTTTTCAGTGGATCTCCTATTGAGTTTCTGGCCGTTGATATCGATCCGCCACGTTGGGTATTGACTCACATCGAACACTACGATGGGGAGTATCGCTTGGTTAATCACCGTGAAGTTCCATTAGATGGTTTGCACGTTCGAAATAAACAGATTCGATAAGGTAGGGGTGATCACATGAAAAATACATTAGGAGATTTGCAAAATCATTTGTTCGCCCAGCTTGAACGGCTGAGTGATGAAGATTTAACCGGTGAAAAGCTTAACGAAGAAATCGGCCGTGCTAAAGCAGTCACAAGCGTTGCTTCTCAAATTATTGCAAATGGATCTCTTGTTCTGGAAGCTGCAAAACTTGCTGATGATCGGATGAATGCTAACACTGTTGTTCCTGCAATGCTTAAAGGTGAAAACTGATGGCGTGGTACACCCATGAGCAGAAGAAATTTATTCATGATATCGCACAAGGTAGATATAACTCAGAAATTGCTGAATTATTTCAAGCTGAGTTTGGTATTGAGGTTTCAGCAGGTCAGATAAAATCGTTTTAAGCTAATCACAAGATTAAAAGTAACGTCCCACGTAAACGTACAACTGGCGATGAAGGTTTGTTTACACGAGAACAAAAAGAGTTCATCAGTGAAAATGTTGAGGGCCGACAAAATCAGGAACTCGCTGATCAAGTCAATGAAAAGTTCGATCTGCAGATCACTGCAAAGCAAATGAAGACGCATAAAAAAATCATTATTTATTAAGTGGATTGGATTGTCGATTCCAAGTTGGTCATGTCCCATTAATTAAAGGAACAAAGGGACTATACAACGTTGGTGGCAATCATACTTCATTCAAGAAAGGACACCGACCTTCTAATTACCTGAAGGTTGGATCTGAGAGAGTCACTGTCGATGGATACGCGGAAATAAAGATTGCTGCTCCCAATAAGTGGCGTAGAAAACACTTGATCTTGTGGGAAAACCACCATGGACGCGAAGTCCCGGAAGGTCATGCTGTCCTTTTCGGTGATGGAAATCGGAGTATTTTTGATCCGGATAATTTAGTTCTGGTGTCTCGTGGCCAACTCGCAATCATGAATAAAAGAGGGCTGATTCATAAAGACGCTGAGTTAACCAGGACAGGTGTCATCATGGCAGACATCATTAAGAAGATTGGAGAACGGAGGTGTGAGAAGAAATGATGATATGGATGACCTGACATTTGTGTTTAGTTATGTAACGTGAATTTCAAATTTTAGCTTTTTTAAAAATTAGAAAAATAATGTGCCCCCTATATTTTCTTAGGGGCGATGAGAATCTATTGGATAGTTTGAGCTAATAAGACTGCGTCATCAAAATCATTGTCCGTCCAATCTTCAAATCCAAGTTGTATAAAACTGAGCCCACTTGATTGTGATGTTATTTTGTAAGGTGATTGTCTCCAATTGTTATCTTGAGGATTCAAATTCCAAGCTGTAACAAATAATCTTATAGGATACGGAGAATTGTTTTTTTCAGATATCCAGTCAGAGTTTCCAGCATTTCTATTGTCTCTTTTGAGAATTTCACTTAACTCATGATTGTAAATAATTATCGAATTTTCATTATTAGCATTAAATCCAAATTGTAATTTTAGCCTGTATCCAGGATGAATATTCATTTCGAAGGTGTGATTTAAATCAATCGAATTGTTCTTGTTTGGGCCTAATGCTTTTGATGTTGTTGGAAAATCTTTTATATCTAAATCTGGCATTTGTAACACTCCTCTAAGTGGTTTTTTTACGAAGTTATTATGGGATTCGGATAAAAATATTATTCTTATTAACATCATTTGATTAAATGTTTTTAATTTCCATATGATGAGTTTTATGTGAGAGATTATTATCTTGATCCAATGATGGGTTACCGAAGCGTGAAGACGGAGACGTAGAGAGAGGAACGGATTGAGCAACATCTGAAAGGAATTGGTGCTGAGCATCCACCTAAACGGCCTGACAAGCTGCAAAAGGCGGTTACTGCTCCACAACAGCATAATGGAAACAGTAGGTACTACAAACGCGGGGGTGAGTGGTAATTGGAACGGGATTTTAGGGCATTGCTTTTGGAGTACGGATATCCGCAAGACTTGGTAAACGGCTGGTCCGTTGAAGAATGTGAAGCGGAGTGGGACGAGTTCTGCAGCGAAGTTATTCCATTATAAACAAATATCCCCCGCAAGCTTGCCGGCACGGCGGGGACACATCGAATAAACCTCACCAAAAATTATAACACGGTGAGGGGATCAAAATGGGGAAACGCCGAAAAAACAACTTACAATTAACTTTTAACATACTGCCGATCGACGAGAAAGCTACCCGCCGCGCTGTGGAAGAGTATCTGGAGACTGTTCGGCAGTACCGGCAGATCGGTTTCGTGAGACGTGAGGAAGCAGTCACGCAGGCTTATGTATATAGAGAACATCAATCTACTAATGCAATCAGCAAACAGACTGAACGGATTGCTATATATAATGTGGATAAGGAAGCTGAACTGATAGAGAAAGACCGGTTGCTCAGTTTAGCCATGGAAAAGCTTTCTTCGGTACAACGTGAGGTAATTCAACGCAGCTATCTTGATGTTGAGGGAGAGTTTGATTATATAAATTGTGGAGAGATAGGAGTGAGTGATAGAACATATCGGAGAATTAAAAATGAAGCAATAAATATGTTGGCTTTAATTCTAAACTTAAATGTAGTTAACAATGTTCTACTAAATGAAGTAAGATAGCTGGCAAAAAAAGTGTTAGCTATTTTTTTATGATAAACTGTGATTATGGAGGGAAATATGAAAATTTCAGAAGCATATCCAATTCAAATATTTGCAACATATAGTGACCTTTTTGGAGAAGTTTTTAACAAAGAACGTTTGAAGGATATTATACATGATCTTCCTCTTGGGGGAATGATAAATATTCTTTCAAAGTTGAATGGAGATGAACTTGATGAAAAAATCAGACATGAATTTATTACTTTTTTGAAAACAAACGTAACTAATTCTGAATTAATTATACAAAAAGTTGAAGGGATGAAGCTATACACACCACAGGGTTTATTGACACTATGGAAGTGGTTTCTCTCATATGGAGATTGGAATAAAATCGATGTTTTTTTTGAGACTAACAGAAGCATAAGTACTAATTTGTATCTTCATCTTATAATTGGAGATTATCTGTATGAAAAAAAGATGAGAACGATGAAGATGAAATTCTTTATGAGATGTTTAGTAATCTGAATTTTAATTCACACGAAGACATTGCTTCAGCACTAGCGCGTGCTTGTGTGATTTATGCTGAAATTGCAAAGAACAAAGACTACTTCAATTCTAGGGAGTATATGGATATAAATGCTGCTTTTCAAGGGAAATATGATTATAGTATTACGGAATATTTAGCATGTATATTTTCTATTTTTTCGTCGTTTGATGCGGCTAAAAATGATATGAGCAAAAGCGCAGCAAGAGATTTGGATTTTTTCAAACAATTTGTTGAACATGTGAAAATTGAAAAAATACTGGATGAACTTTCGGTAGACATAAAAGTGGCCAAGAGATGGGCTGCTGAAAACATAGATAATAGCTGGAATTATCAACTGTTTAAAGAGAAACCGTTGATCAAACTGGATAATGGTTTCTACTTACCTTTTAGTGTGAACCTTCTAAGACAGCAGATGTTTTCTCAATTGTTTTTAAAATTAGAGAATGCTTCCCCAAAGATAATGAACAAATTATAAGCTTCATAGGAAGATGCTTCGAAAAGTATGTGGAGATTATTACTGAAGAGGCAGTAAGCTTGTCAAATATTGATTATAAAGTCATTCCCGAATTTACATTCGGTCACAATAAATCGCCTGATTATATGCTTCGCTTAGGTAAGAAGTTACTGGCGGTTGAAGTAAAGAATAGAAGATTAAAATTAGACTCAATTATTAACAAGAACCAAGAAACGATTCATTCTGATATGGGAAATATGATCGAAAGTCCAATTCTTCAACTTTCTAGGTGCATAAAGAAATTGATAGAAAAGAACCATCCTTCTGTAGCAGGGATAGAGGAAATCTATCTTGCCGTTGTAACACAGGGATCTATAGCGACTTTACCGAATTTTATGAAAGATATTGAAGATAATGTATTTGGTAGATTTGAAATTCCAGTAAAATCAATTTATCATTTTGATATTCAAGAATATGAAAGTTTATTAGCGATAATAGCGAAACAGGGGCTAAACCAATATTCAGGATTCTTGATAACAAAACCAGACTGGCTCCCTATATATCATTTAACAATTATTTGTATAAAAGATCCTATTCCAAGAAACGTCTACCTTTAATCAATCAAAAGTTTAACCATTACACAGACGAATTTCTAGATATTCTAACTGGGAATCAAACAAGAGACCGCTAAATGGCCATGTTTTGACCTTAACTTGGCCCTGAGCTGGATTTTTACATGATATATTTGTAATGTGGAAATCGGGCGAGAATGAAACGCACAGCTGCAATAGCGGCATATAACTGGGGCGTTCCTCTTCTCGCTTTTTCTGTTAACTTAAGAAGGTAATTCAATTCAAATACCGAATTAGTTGTTGGGGAGGTGTCAATCATTGGATTTCTGGCAACTATTAATTGCGTGGATTTGTATCATCTGCTGGGTTATCGTGTATAAAGATCGGGTAAGCAAATGGATAATGTATCCTTTGTCGCTTGTTTGCGTGTTTGGTACATTCATTTATTGGATTCTTAATCAATAAAGTGAGAAAATAGACGAGATCAGGAGCTAACGAAAAGCTATACTACTATAATGAAGCATAGTGTTTTTGACTCAATAATGTAATCTCAGTAAAATGGTCTTGTTCTTCCTCTATAGTTACATAGTACGTATGCATTTAAAGCAAAGAGCGCAGCGTTTTTGCGGCGACCGTTTCGGGCGCATGCTTTTAGGACGTAACACCAACTTCATACATATCACATTTAAAGTCGTTCCTTCATGGATCGGCTTTTTTTCATTGGAGGATTTAAAGTGATCAGCAGAAGACGGAAGAAGATACGTATTCGCCCCAACAAGCAGCCAGAGAAATGCAAAGGTTGTGTGTGGGGCAGATGGGATGGAGTGAAACAGTTCTGTAGTAGACCCACTTGTCCAAAAGAGGAAAAGCCTTCCTGATGTCGAATTTTGATGTCGAAGGAGGTGGTAAAATGGAGTATGTTACAACTATAACTGTTACTGTGGAAGCAGGAGGAACAACTGATATTCACGAGTTTGAGAATGAGAATGTTGATATCACCCGTGCATCTCACCTTTGGTTTAAGAACACTGGAGAGATTGAATCCGATTTTATTGAAACGGTAAAAATGTGGTATAAAATGGATAAGAACACAGGGGTAACAACATTTTATAAATTTAAAACAAGTGAACCGACACCAGTTATATCGTCAACCACTTACACAGTGGATAGTATTTCAGAGGATGAACAGTATATTAGGTTTAAAGAAGTTTGAAAGTGAGCACCCTTTGTGGTGCTTTTTCTTTTGCTCTCATATGACTAGATGTAAGCCATTTTAAGCGTGAGTAGGTGAGAACGTCCGGGTTTGCAGGGATCAGTCCATTGAAGATCGGAGAACAGCGTCTGAGTGAGCCTACGCATGTATATGATGGACACTCAAACGTTGAAACCAACTCAACACAATTATGATGCTTTTGGTATACTCTTATTGAGTATTCACTTTGAGTTACTGGAGGCCTTGTAATTGTCTAAAAAGACTATGTTAAAAATAGTAGCATTTGTTTGGATGTCATTTGGAGTTACATATCCAATAGGAATTGCACCAAAGGAAATATTCTTTGTTACATTCTTCCCAGGATCGATATTGTTGCTCACGGTTAATTATTTTGAATACAAGAGATCCACAAAGTAGTAGCGCCTTAGAGGGCGCTTTTTTGTTGCCATTAAATCACTGGAGGTAGAGAACATGAACATCAGAATCGTGCCGATCGAGCAGATTAATGTAGCAGCTTACAACCCCCGTGTTGACCTTCAACCCGGCGACGTTGAATATGAGAAGCTTTGCCGAAGCATAGAGGAATTTGGTTATGTTGAGCCGATTGTCTGGAATGAACGCACCGGGAACATGGTCGGTGGCCATCAACGGTATAAGATTATGGTGAATGAGTTGGGCCACACTGAGCTGCAGGTGTCCGTGGTAGATCTCGACGATCAACAGGAACGGCTCCTGAATATCGCTTTGAATAAGGTATCAGGTGATTGGGATGAAGATGCCCTATCGCAGTTGCTTGTTGAGCTGCAACAGGAAGGCGTGGATATTTCCTTGTCCGGGTTCGACGATGTGGACCTGAAACAGATGCTTGGTGAGATTGAGATCCCGAACTTCGATGCGGGAACTTCCGAGGATCAAGGCGATTTGGGGGTATTGAGTTCAAAGCTGGTGACTTGTCCGCACTGCAAAGAGGAATTCGAACATGATTGATTTAAAAGTGGATTGGGCGACACATGAAGCAGCGAAGTTTTCCTGTGAGAACTTCCACTACAGCCGCAGCTTGCCCGCAGGGAAGTCGGTCAAAGTGGGAGCATGGGAGGATGGCCAGTTTATCGGTGTGGTTATATTCAGCCGTGGGGCCACTCAGAATATCGGTTCTCCATATGGTCTGACGCAACGTGAATGCTGTGAGTTGACACGGGTTGCCTTAACCAAGCATCAATCATTTGTATCGGAGATCCTTGCCAAAGCGATCCGGTTCTTGAAGGAACAATCCCCAAGGTGGAGTTGATCGTCAGTTATGCTGACGTTGAGCAAAAGCATCACGGCGGGATATATCAGGCTACGAACTGGATCTATGAAGGCAAGACGGACGGGGAACATTATTTCATCATCCGGGGCAAGAAGACACATCCCAAATCGATTCACAGCAAGTACGGTACCGGTAGTCAACGCATCGATTGGATCAGGAACAACCTGGATGCCAATGCCGAATTGTACCGGACAGAGGGCAAGCACAAGTACCTGATGCCGTTGAACAAGAAGATGCGGCGTAAGATTCTGCCTTTGCACAAACCGTATCCAAAATAAAAGGGAAGGTTCCTGTTTTGGTTAAACGAAACGATGATTCGGTATAATGAGACACTATATTTAACATTGCTGAAAGTAATCTTGTTAATCTAACGGGCAGGATAATACAATAGCAACCTTGAATCAATTTTGGAGACGAATTTATGACAGGGGCTGAGTAGTATGGTAAATGGGAGTATTTTAGGAATCGCATATAATGTAATTCCAGTTAAAAATGCAAAAAAATCTGGAGAATGGTTCGTCAGTCACTTTGGTTTTAACATCAGAAACGATAGAGGGAATTATATAAGTTTATTTAGGGATAACCGCCCAATAATTGATTTAATTGAATCTGATAATGAAACAAGAGCAGTTTTTGAAGTAAACGGACGGCCAAGGTGGGTTGTAACATTTTTTACAGATGATATCGAGTCATTACACATGAGACTAACATCGGATGGAGTTACAACTAGACCAATTAGCAATGAAGGCATTTACGGCAAGTTTTTTGTTTTTGAAGATCTAGATGGAAACTTATTTGATGTATGGGAGCATAGAGATTGTGAGTTAATCTTTTAAGACAGCTGTCTAAGCTAACGAGAAACGATAGTCCAGTAATTAACCACCTATTTGTTAGGTGGTTTTTCTTATGTCTACAGCTCCCATTTAGATAATCATTGTAAAATAAAGAGGAGGACGCAGTAACGTCCTCCCATCAACCCAGGGTATCCCCGGCTGAGATAGCGGCCCGCCACGCGTGGCATTTTGCAGACATCCGCTATCTCGCATTCCATCATAACGGAAAGCTGAGGGGTACGCATGAGAACACCAGATGAAGATTTATTGCAACATGAGCTCGCTGTAATGGAAGGTATCCTTGAGAGTAAGGAGCAGTACCGTAAGATCGTTAAGGCATCAATTGCCCAGTGGGTGAAAGACCTGCAGGCTGGAAATATAAAGATGCAGACCGTTCAGGATCTGGAACGTCTCATCGAGTTGGATATCAAGCTTCAGCAGGACGACGTATAACGAGTTCCATGAAGATATCTTTATTATTTACGACGAGTTGATTTTTTATTGTTGATGATAGGAGGATTCTTAATGACATCTTCGGCAATGATTAGATGTTTCGAAATCAATAGACTCGTTTTTGAATGTAAACTAACTGAAATACGAGAGTTCAAAGTTAAAACAATAATTAGAGCGAAAAAGACTGAGATTGAATTAATAACCCCATCAAAGATGGGGAGTAGATATGTAAGATAGTCTTTAAATGTTGTTGCAGCTAAAGTTGCTAACAACGCTATAAGAGGAATTAATGAAATAACCATTTTTAATAAATCTTCAAATATTGTTTCTTTTGTAACAGCTTCCTTTGAAGTCTTCAAGGTAAGGTAGGCTTCCTTAAACTTTCTTTGGTCTTTACTGTAAAAGTTGTTATAGGCTTTGAGTAATGCAGGTGTGTTTTTCAAATCTTCCTTCTTAAAATGTGATTCAATGTCTTTTTTTAACTTGTTATAGCGCGATAATTCAGAAATTAACGATACCGCTATAATGAAGCATGATACTAAAACAACAATGACAATTATTTTCATAGACACTGGTAAGTTCCTCCTTAAATGTGATATTAATTTATCGGTTTCGTGATCGTTTTAATTTATACATGGAGGTGGTGATGGTGTAGCATGTCCAGAGAACGTAGTCCCGAACGGGATAAGGCAAAACGGATGTGGTTGGAGAGCGGCGGGGCGATGAAGCTAAAGGACATCGCCGCCGCTCTTTCTATTCCCGAGTCCAGGGTGCGCAAGTGGAAGTCCATGGATCGCTGGGAAGATGAACTCAATGGGAGCGTTTCGGGGGATTTCAAAGGGAGCGTTCCAAATGGAACGAATGGGAACGGTCCGAAATCAAGGGAGCGCCTAAAGGCAACAAGAATGCAAATGGCAATCGGGGCGGTGCTCCGCCCGGCAATAAAAATGCCGTTGGGAACAGCGGCGGCCCCGGTGGTCCATACCGGAATAAGAAGGCACTCAAGACAGGCGTGTATGAAACGATCTTCCTTGATACATTGGAGCCTGATGAACAGGATATGTTTGTTCAGATTGACACTGATCCTCTTGTTCAGCTCAAAGAACAGTTGATCATGTTAACCCTTCAGGAGCGGCGTCACATGAAGCGTGTCAAACTGCTTGAAGATGGTTTGACTGATGAAGAGCGTAAGACAAAGCAAGAACTCATGCAGCGGCAGGACAAGGTTTCTATGCTAAGCCCTAAGACGGGAAAGGCAATCACGGTACCACTTACCACTGAAGGGATGAAGGTCACCGAGATTATGACCGTAGTCACGTCCAAGCTGGATAAGATCCTCAAACAAGAGGAAGCCTTGGTCAAAACACGGGATAAGAAGCTTCGGGTCATTAACCTTATTGCCAGCCTGCAGCAGGAGGAAGAAAAACTTAGGATTGCCCGTGAGCGTCTTGAGTTGGACAAATACAAGGCATCAGGTCATGGGGATAAGAATGGGGGCGAAGATGATGTAGACGATGAAGATGACGACGATGGGGATGATTTAGATTGGTGATCGCATTAGCTAAGGAACACCGTCGGCGTATCAAACGAAAACTGCAGCAACGCCCTGACAAGCTTGCTGAGTTAAAAGCGATCCTGTTGGACTTCGAACAGTTTTGTTACCGCATGCTCAAGATAAAGGACAAGTCCGGTGCAATGGTGCGTTTGATACTCAATGAAGCCCAACGGCGTTATGCTGCCAAAGTAATTGAGGATTTAGAAGCAGGAAGCCCGTTCGGATCATCATTCTTAAAGCCAGGCAAATGGGATTTTCCACCGTGACAGAGGCATTAATCTACTATTTCACGTCTCTACAAGAGGCGAAGAATGCCTTTATTGTTGCTCAGTCCTCGGATGCTTCAAGCAACCTATTCGACATGTTCCAGCTTTATTATGAACGTGTTCCACCAGTGATTCAGCCGATGACCAGGAAGAACAACGCCAAGAAGCTGACCTTCGAGAACCCGGCGATCCGGACGATAGACCGTCGAAGGAATCCAGGTCTGAAATCGAAGATCACTGTACAATCAGCGGAAAGCCGGGTACTTGCCCGTTCGGATACGATTCATTATCTCCATGCTTCCGAAGTGGCGTTCTGGCCCGCGAAGAAAAAGAAGCGACATCTGCTGTCGTTGCTGGCCGCATTATCCAAGGAGCCGGGAAGTATCGGAATTATCGAATCTACAGCGAATGGCATGGAAGAGTTCAAGCAAATATGGGATGTAGCCGTTAAGGGCGAGAATGATTTTTCTCCGCTCTTTTTTGCATGGTTTGAAATGCCGGACTATCGAAAACCCGTTCCTCCGGGGTTTGAACTGACGGAAGATGAACTGGAATTGAAGGCAAAATACGGGCTGGATGATGAGCAATTGCAATGGCGGCGATACACCATCCGGAACGATTGCGGCGGTGATTCACGACAGTTCGAACAGGAATACCCTTCTGAACCTGACGAAGCGTTCTTGTTATCAGGTGAAAGTATCTTTGATAACAAGTTTATTAAGCGACTGCGGGATGCAATTCAGAAATCAGGCATTCGTTATGAAATTGACTTTGTTAAGCAGGATGTTATCCCGACACTGAATGGGGAACTGGTCATCTATCACCTTCCAGAGCAGGGGAAGCGATATATTTTATCTGCAGATACAGCAAAGGGTACCGAAGATGGCGACTATGACGCTGCTTATGTGATCGATGCGCGTACTGGTGAGATGTGCGCCGCTCTGCATGGCAAGTGGGACACTGACTTGTTCGGGAAAAAGCTGAACACGTTGGGCTTGTATTACAACACAGCTTTGCTGGCAGTGGAAAACAACAACACTGGTGAATCAGTGCTTAACACTTTGTTCAATACTTGTCATTACCCGCTACTGTTCCTTCATAAGAAGGGCAAACTTGGATGGGAAACCAATAAGGCAACCCGTCCTGTGATGATCAGTGATTTCAAAGAAGCCATTCGTGATGAGCTTTATGATATTTACTGTCCTGATCTGTACGGCGAGTGTATGACTTTCATTGATAACAAGGGCAAGGCAGAAGCCGACAGTGGTTGCCACGATGACCGAATCATGGCTTATTCAATCGCCTTGCAGGTGCGTCAGGTTGCCGATAAGTGGTTCGAGTGGTTCAAGAAAAAACAACAGCAACGGGAGGAATCGAAGCATGAAGAAAACAATGGGGGAGCGGGGTGGATTTAATTGAGTGAAGGCAATGCATCATGGGTTCCATTTGCGAAAGAAGAAGGTAAGCACATTCCATCCAGTGCCCAACTTCCCGATGTATTCGACAGCTTATACGATCATCACGGGCTGTTACCATTTGAATCAGGCAACGATCCTGCTTCCTGCAGGCTGCTTGTCAAAAACAGCAACATCATTCCTCAATGCATTGAGGCTTACAAGCGGAACATTGCTGGCCACGGTATTGCTTTGGAATATGTGTCTGGTGAAGATGACAACTCGGCCAAGGAAGAATGGAACCGTGCTGAACGCTTTTTGGAGACATGTAACCTCGAAGATAATCCTGAAGAGATCATAGGTCAGCTTATTGAGGATTTGGAAAGCACGGGGATGGCCAACATGGAAGTTGCTTGGCCGAGCGGGAGTGAGTTCCCGACGATCTTCCGGATGGACCCGAAGTATGTACGGTACACCAAGGAAAGCAAACTTGCGACAATTAAACTCAAACGACGAATCAGCTCTACCAAAGAGGTTGAGGAATTCACTCAACAAATCTATGCACGTCGATATGCAATGAAGCGCGGGACATCGGTAGTTTGGTTTCGATTGTTCGGTACTGATGGTACCGAGAACCAGGTCATTCCGTTGAAGGTCGGCAATGACGGCGCCTATGGTGAACCCCGCTGGTTTGGGAACGCGCCTGGTGTGGTCGGCTCCCGTGAAGCTGAGGAATTGAACGTATCCTATTTCTCGAATGGTCGGATGCTTTCTATGATCCTGACTGTGACGAATGGACGACTCACTCAACAATCCATGGAGCTATTGAGTAAGGTCAAAGGATCTCAATCCCAAGGGGTATTCTTTACCTTGAAGCCAAAGGGCAAGAGACTGGCGGCCCCATGGACGAGAAGGTTGAGAAGGTATCAATCCAGATGGACAAGCTCAATGACCTTCTGCAACAAGATGCGCTCTTCTTGGAATACGGGAAGGAAAAGAAAGCTGATATCTTGTCATCCTTCCGCTTACCGCCGATTCTTGTTGGCCAAAGCTCAGATTATAACCGGGCGACAGCACAGGCAGCATTGCAGTTTGCAGAAGAACAAGTATTTGAGCCTTATCGCAAGTGGATCATGAATGAGATATTCAACAAGCGGTTGTTCCCAGCCATGGGAATCTTCCGAGTGAAAGCAGTGCTTCGAGCACCGAGCATCATTGATCCGGAAGATCGCAAGGCTATGCTGGACTTTATCGCTGAACGAGGCATTATGTTGGTCCGTGACCTGATCCCGATTGCTGAGGATGTTCTGGGTACGACGATTGATGAAAGCAAGTTCAGTCCGGAGTACCTTGATACTCCGATTGCACAATTAGCAGGAAGCCAACCGATTATTCTTGATCCGGAAGGAAACGGTGATGCCGACGACCTGCAGGAGCGTGTTTCGATCATCGCTAAACGTTTACTGCGAAAAGGATCAGCTGAGGTGGGCGCTCATGTGTGAAGCTTGCTGGGAACTGATTGTCAAAGCTGATGACGATGAGTTTCTTGATAGTCTTGAGCTGATATATGTGGAACGCAAGTTGCTTGAAGAGTTGTACAAGCAGGGTGAAGACCGGATCGTGGAGATCTTAGAGCTTCAGGGAGAAGCCCTTCAGGAAGCTATCGGTGAACTGAGCGAGGAATCTCTTGGTGATATTGGTGAGTTGGGTAAGGTCATGATTGCGTTACACACTTCTGAAGTCTTTAGTGATCTGTTTGAACAGGCGATACAAGATGCATTCGAACCGTTGTTCAATCTGGCGGGAGAGTCTGAGCTGTTTGAGCTTGATGATGAAAAGGTGTGGAGCACTAAGAATAAGGCGGCCAAGAAATTTGTTAAGGAGATCCGCAGCCTGGTACCCGATATGAACCAGTCTTCAACGGATACGCTCTTGCGTAGCTTCGAAAAAGCGATCGAGGAAGGAAGACGCCTTCAGATCGCGCTTTGCTGGTGCAGGAGATCAGCGCTATAGCCACTACGGGCGAAGATGGACCATTCAGTATGGTGCGAGCACAACGTATCTCTCGTACGATGAGTACGGCAGCAGCCAACGGCGGCAAGTTGGAGGGCTGGAAGCAGTCAGAAATAGCTAAGGGGAAGAAATGGCGTTCGGCTGCCGGGAAACGGACACGAAAAACCCACCAGAAAGCGAATGGCCAGGTTGTTGCTCTGGACAAGCCTTTCAAAGTGGGTTCAAGCATGCTTATGTATCCTGGTGATCCTGCGGGTGGAGCAAAGGAAATCGTCAATTGTCGATGCACGATGCAATTAGTTTTAGAATTCTGAAGAGAGAGCGATCCTTTTGTGTATTCAGGTCAGGCAGCCGATAGCCACCCCTTCAATATTCTTGGCAGTTGCTTGAGTTGCTGATGATACGATTTCCTTGGAAGCTCTTTTCATCTTATTCTCCATAGACAACGCCTCCTTTTGATGTGTAGTTTCTTTGTGTTTTAACTTATTACTAATGTAAGTGGTTAACCCCACAGCAAGAACACAACCACCAAGGATAGGAAGTGACAAGGTACATGACCCCAGCAAAGCTGACCTCAATACACAATGATGCAATTATACAAAATTTAACTTGAATAAGAAAGGAGGTGAGAGAAGAAATGACCTACAAAATGAAGGATGCAAAGATTACGCACTTGTCGCTCGTGGATAAGGGCGCTAATGGTGTGCCATTCGCTATTGTTAAAGCATCTGGTAAAGATGCCATCCAGAAACAGGTCCAGATTGCTAAAGTGGATGACACGAAGCACGTAGTTATCGGAGTTGTGTACCAACCGGATGTGGAAGATTCCCATGGGGACATGATGGATGCAGTCGAGATCGAGAAGGCAGCTCATTTGTTTATGGAGGGTCAGCACACCTATAACATCGATAAGCAGCATGATCTTGACACTGACAAAGGTTACGTTGTTGAGTCCTACATCGCCCCGTGTGATATGGAGATTGGCGACCAAGTAATTGCAAAAGGTTCATGGGTCGCTGGCGTGAAGGTCACTGACGACGCTACTTGGGAAGATATTCAGAAGGGGAAATCACCGGATTCAGTATGTGGGGCGTTGGTAAACGTGAAGAAGTCGAGGAAGATACGGCTGTTTCTAAGGGCTTGATGAAACGTATTGCCAAAGCGCTTGGCCTGATTGAGAAGGGCACTGTAGCAGAAAAGTACAATAAGAACAGAAAGAACCGTGAGTTTTGGGCAGCGCAAGACGCCTTGAACGCGGTTCTTTTTCGTTGGGACTCGTGGGAATCGGGAATGGAAACAGATCCTGAAGTTATACGCGAAGCATTGCAAGATTTTGTTGAGATTGCCCAGGACGTATTGGTGCAGGAGGATATCGTGAAGGCGATAGGCCAACCCCTGAAGCTATTGTCAAAGCTGGCAAAAAGATTTCTGCCAGCAACCTGCAACACATTGATGATGCGATTGCTACATTGACCGACCTTAAAATAAAACGGCTCCTGAAGAAGAGCCTGAGGAGGAAGACGATTTGAAACCAGAAGATATTGCAAAAGCTGTTCAGGCTGCTGTTGGGCCTATTGTTAAACAAATGGAGGGACTGGCAGCTGATGTCACTGAACTGAAGAAACAGGATGGCGAAGATGATCCAGATCCAAACGCTGGAACATCTGGTGCGGGAACAGGCACTAATCCAGAAGCGGATGCTGTTACAGATGCCATTGCCAAGGCTCTCGCTCCATTGACTGAGCAAATGACTACGTTGGCTGCTGATGTGCAGATCGTTAAAAACAGCCGCGGTGGATCTGCTCAAGGTGGCGCAGAAGAAACTCAAATTCAGAAAGCATCTGGCACTTCTACGCTGGCCCGTTTCGTTTAATTTAAAAGGAGGAATATAAAACTATGAGAAATAACGGACAAATCGCAAACAGCAGTATTAGCAAAGGTACAATTCATACCGGTCTTGATCCAGCAGCAATGAACTATGAGGAAGTCGATGCATTTTTGCAGATGGCATACGAATCCACAGAATTCTTGAAAGGAATCCGTACTGAAACCCGAGACGGTTCGAAGGGGACTATTGACAAGATCGGCGTGACAGGGCGAAACCTACGTAAGAAAAGAGAGGGGAATCCCGCTGGTAAGCAAACTGAACCTGTGTATCAACAAGTTCCTTATTCTGTTGTTCCTGTAACTCTCCAATATGAGATCACGGAAGAAAAGATTCGGATGGAACAGCGGGTTCGGAAACAGAACATTGAAGAAATCATCATGGGTGGCATGACCCGAAACTTTGGCGAAAACATGCAGGACTTGGGCTTTAATGGTGATATGAGCACTCTGAACACTGATCCTGATTATGACTTCCTGAGCATTGCTGATGGCTGGTTGAAAAAGCTCGCTCGACTGGGAATTTCACTGATTGGTCTACACTTGACGCAGCTGGTAAGCTCGGTATTTTCTTCAGACTAGAACGTTCTGTGCCAACAAGATTGCGCAGTGCGGGACAGTTCAAATATTTCATGCATCCCAATACATTCTCGGAGCGCTTGGAACAATTGGCTTTGAAAGATACCAGTGCTTCGATTCAAATTCAAATCTTAGGGGCGCAAAAGAGAATCAACAACTACGATGTGGAAGAAGTGCCACATATGCCTGAGGGTGCAGTTCTATTCACGTATAAACCAAACTTTGTCATTGTAAATACTTATGACATGATTATCCGTAAGACAACCGAAGGTAAAGCGGCTGTAACAGAGGACAAACGATTCTATGCTACGCATGCAGATGGGGATTTCATTTTCGAGGAACCAGGTGCTGTTGCAATGGCAGAAGGGGTGCAATTCTAATGAAAAAGATTACCTTTAAAGGTAGTAATACTTCACTAACAAAGTATGGCATTCGTTTTGAGCCTAACAAGCCGATCATGATTGCTGATGAGATTGCAGATAAACTGGCGCAAGAGCAGGATTTCACGGTTGAAGATGAACCTGCTCCTGCGGCTGACGATAACGGGAAAGATGATGGTCCTTCCCTTCAGGAACTGAAGGAGCAAGCCAAGGCGGCAGGCATTAAAGGTTTTTCGACGATGAACAAACCCGATTTGATTGATGCTTTGGCAGCTCTACCGCAGAAGGATGATCCTTATGCTAACGCCCCAACTTCTTAAAACTCGTAGCCGCGTCTCTCCAATCCAAGAAGCTGAAACGGAACAGTTGGAACAGTACATCGATGACGCCCAGGTGCGTATTGAATTGTATCTGCCTATTCCATTTCCCGAAGACGTGGATCGGCAACTCATGCTTGCATGGGTGAAGCTGGCCGAAGGGCTTGCCCTGCAAGACAGTGAGGAATATCTGGCTGCTGTCGCTCGGAACTATGCTTCAGAGAGCGATGGGGCTTGGACTTACACCAGGCAAGCCATCGCTGGAAAAACCACGGGGAACCCGGATGTGGATGCGATACTGTTCTTGTGGGTGAAAAAACAACAGGAAGGGCCGGACGATGGAAACATCACGGCCTATTTGTTGTGAATCATCGGTTTAAAACGCCGCTTGCCGTTTACCGGGTAGGCAGCAAGCGGGACGGTGATGATCTGTTCAATGATCGGAAGAGCGGCAAAATTGCGGATCTCAAATGTCATGTTATCAAGACAGAAACATCCGACAAGGCTGATGCCAAACCAGTGATGTACATCGTGAAGAAAACGATCGGCGTGGCCAAAACGGCTGATGTGAGAATCAGCGATGAAATTGTATTGTTCGGTCGTCGTTATCTCGTCATCGATGCGAATCCTCGCCGCTATTGGATGGAGCTGCTGATGACATGTGAGGTGAAAGGCAATGATCGTTAATGACTTTGATGGGTTGGCACGTAGATTCAGAAAATTGGCTGATCAAGGGATGAAGCGGGTTCTGACCAACATTGCCGAAGCTTTGGGTGAAACGTTATTAAACCACATCATTGACGAAATCGATAGGCAAGGTCTTATTGATACAGGTTTGATGTGGAACTCCTTTACTCGTGGTGGTGACGGAAACGTATGGGAATGGGACGTTGACAGGAACTCTATCACACTGGAAGTTGGATCTGATCTTGGGTCCGGTTCAAACGATCAGGGAGCATGGGGATACCCGCGTTTGATTAATGACGGTTACACGATTCACAAAGCCCATTGGGTACCAGGTTACTGGAACAGCGGTGGATCATTTGTGTATGACCGAAATGCCAAGACGGGCTTCATGGCAAAACCGCGTAGCTTCATTGGCCGCCGATACTTTGACATTGCTGTATCTCAGTTTGAAGGTGGAATG
The DNA here is from genome assembly GCA_022836915.1 of Paenibacillus sp. OVF10. Classification (GTDB taxonomy): domain Bacteria; phylum Bacillota; class Bacilli; order Paenibacillales; family Paenibacillaceae; genus Paenibacillus. Next base: position 2,789,734 of record CP094668.1, read on the forward strand.
AATAGGCTCATCATACAACGCCTGGACAGAGAATTGGAAAGGGTGTTGCGCTGATGGATGTAGGATTAAAAGCATGGGCTGAGATTGTGCGACACGTTTACCCTGATCTGACGATTTTGCGGGACCGGACGCAATGGCTGGCTGGGAATTTTGATACGCCTTCCGTTTTTATTGAAACGGATCTTGTGTCTGATAAGACTCATACCCCGCGTGCTGACCGGATCGTGGAGGATGTAGGACTTGTCTTCCATTTTGATAAGGAGCGAGTAACGGAAGAAGACGAGGGTGAACCCATCCCCTTTGATTTAGCGCCTTTGTTCACATTCCTGCGCCAGAAGCGGTTTTGCTACGCTTCAAAACGCTTCGGTGTGGCATTGGTTATGGAACCACCGCGTAACCGACCCGAAAAGGATCGGATTGAAGTCACCTGCAGGTATTCGTATCTTCTGTCAGTGCCGAAGGTTCCAGTAGCGAAGATTAACAGTTTTTATATTAAACATTATTAGCGATAGCGGCACTTAAATTGTTTAGTCCCTGAAATGAAACCATATATTAATCTCCTTCGTATGTACAATGATACATAGAAGGTAATATTAGGAATTATTTTATGGGGGACGATGATTTGAAGAAGAGCACAAAATGGGTTCTAGTGATTTTAGCTTTGATTTTTGGTGCAATAGTTGTGAACTTTTATCTGAATTTCTATTCAATCGCTTATGCACTGGTCGGTCTACTTTTTTGGTTTTTTCGGGTTGGGGAGCTATTGTACAAATGAAAAATGATGTGAATCAATACCAAGACCAATACAAGAGGAACACGTATATTGAGGATGACTATGATCGATATACAAAATAATTTGTAGAACAAGAAACTATGTTATCTAAAATATTGTTCCTATTTTACAGGAGGAAACTCTATCCATGACTACACGAAGACAAGTTCGCCTGGAGAAAGAAGATTTTCAGAAACGAACCAAGAAAGAATGGATTGAGGGCGCAGCCGCTTTGAAGCATGAACGCTTCGAGGTGGCGGGCGCCCTTTTTGATTGCAAAGCCGATACCCTGCTATCCCAGCAGGAAGTACAAAACCGACTGGAAGCATATTTGCAACCAGCGGTACAAAAGGAGGAATCGTTGAATGTCGATTCAGAGGGTTAGACCAGGGGGATATGTTGAGTTGATCGCTTTGGCCAAAGCCAGAGTAGTGCCAGTGACAGGCCGTGTGCTTATCCCATATCAAGCCGAGTGGGGGCGGCCAATAAAGCAATTGATATGGCCGACACGTCCGAACGTTTGAAGGAAAGCGGCCTGCAGGTCGATGAATTGGAGTTGGCTTCGGAAACGGGGGCAACGGTGGTTGGTTACCGGGTCACCAGTGGCTTGAAAAGGTTGCTTCCGTATCTGTTACGGACAGTTACATGATTGAGGCACGTTATCCAGGATTACGCGGTAATGATTTTGAATACATGATTCGTGCCAGCTTGGTCGATGCCACCAAAAAGGAAATCATCGTTCGCGATACCAAAGGGATTTATGACACAGAGACGTTTACAGTGTCCGATAAGGCTGCTGCAGAAGAAGCCCTGAAGAAGTCCAATATGGTCCGCTTTAAGTCTACAGGCGTTGTTGTTTGGGCAGACGTGGCATACACGGCACTCACGGGAGCCGTATCTGGTTCAGCGACAATCACGGCGTCAGACTGGAGTCGGATCTTTAACCGGGTGGACGGTCTGACCTTCGATGTGTTCTATCTTCCTTCCACGGATGCTGCTGTTCAAGCAGCTGCTAAACAATGGTTGCTTGATCGCCGCACGAAGGCCCGTAGACTCGCTCAGTTGGTCGTTGCTGGGCTTCCACTTGATGATACCGACATTGATAAGCATAATGCCCGTAGCCGCGCTATGAACGGGCGGTACATCGTCAACTGTTCACTAGCTGGGACACACACCAACGGGAAAACGTACAACTCGGTGCAATGGGGAGCTTGGGTGGCTGGCCTGATGGCTGGTACACCTGCGAATAAGTCCTTTACAGGGGCTAAGGTCCCAATGACACAGGCTACCATCGATTGGAGCCATAGCGAAGTTATCAAAGGACTGGCTGAAGGAACTCTGATGGCTACACGAGACGGTTACGACTATATCATTGAGTCAGCGGTCAATACGCTGACAACGATGGGTGCAGGTGAACGTGAGGACTTTGGTAAGATTCGTGTTTCTATGACGATCGACCAAGTCCTGAACGACATCTATTCCACGGCGAAGAAGTGGAAGGCTAAACTGGACAATGACAAGGATGGTCGGGGTATGTTTATTGCGGCTGTGCTTGAATACCTGGCAATCCGCAGGAGCCAAAAAGCGATTGATGAAGGTTATACCTTCACGGAAGATCCGAACAATGTGAGTGACTTCGATTACGCTTATTTCAAACTATTCGCAAAACCGCTCGATGCCATCGAAGCATTCTATATTACTTGGGAGGTGGCTTAATAAATGGAACGCGAACTAATTGGCCGAAATCTCTCGGTTGAAGACGATAACGGGGATGCTGTTCAAACGATTAAAGAAATTGAAGTCACACTGAATCCTGAAACATTGGATGTTGTCCGAGCTCGCCGAATGGCGAAGACAAAACAAATCGTGGGTTATGAAATCCCGGTTAAACTGGTCATGTCCAAACTGGAATCACGGCTCCGGTACCGCTTGTTGACAGACTTTAAAGCAGGTAAAACCATGTTCCTCGATCGCATCACAGGTTCCTTGGAAGATATGCAGACTGGAAATACGGAGAGAGTCCTTCTGACAGGGATTCATATTCACGGGAATATGGACATTTTGGTCGCTCAGATCGACAGCAATACAGGGATTGATATCACACTTGAAGGAACGGCTACAGACTTCGACTTTGTAGAACAGTTCCCGGACTACATGGCATAGGGGGCGCGCATCCTTTTCATTTTTCACAAAATCAAATTATTGGAGGAAGAAAACAATGAGTGACAAATTACAAAAATATCTTGCGGCAGGTACAGAAGCGGCCGAACCGGAACAGATTGAAGTGCCAGTAGACGGAGAAAAATGGTCTGTTCGTCGACTGACCACGATTGATATTCGTCGGTGTTATGATGTGGCGTTCAACGACGATGGAACTGCAAAGGAAACATTCAACGAGATCGATGCCATGATTGTACGTGCAACAGAACATGATTTCCCATGGAATAACAAAGAATTGTTGTTGGCTTACAAGTGTACGAACAAAAACGAACTGCCGCCCCGTCTGCTGAACGATCCTGATCACTATGCGGTATTGTCCAAAGCTGTTCGGAACTTTCAGGAAACTAAGGATGCGTTGCTTAAAGAAGCAAAAAACTCATCAGGCGAGACGGAGAAGCTAGCTGGATAGCATCCTTTTGGATTAATCAAAAGAAGCTGCCTGCCGAAGTCTTGCCATATGAAGTAAATCGGAACAGACAATATCATTTCTGTCTTGCCGCATCGATGCTGGCTGAGGAAGAGATGAAGAAGCTTAACAAGTAGCATGGGAAGGGGTGAACAATATCGCAGCCACAAGTCGGGTGACCGTCCCGTTTGAAGCTAAAGATTTAATATCTGGTGCTGTGCGAAACATGCGCAGTTTGATCCAAAGAGCCACAGATGACGTGAGAGAGTTTCGACGCATTGCGGGTAGCATGGGCGATGATATAGTTTCCAGTAGCCGCAGAGCTAGAGATGCAGCTGATGATTTAGGCAGACGAATACATGGTGCAGCAGATGAAGTACGGGATTTCAATCGTGTCCAACTGGATGATATTTTTCGTCGTTCGCGAGCTGGGGCCGATGATTTAAGGCGGTCTGCAAGTCGTGCCGATGCCGAGATCCGCGGGATAAGTGATGCACACGTCCGACTGAGAGCAAATGATGAGATTAGCCCATTAGTAGACGGCATATCTGCCAAGATTGCAGCTTTGGCGACTGTAGCTGGTGGACTAGTGCTTGGCGGTGGGGTGTCAGATGCACTTTTGGTGGTGTGACGGACTATTACTCAGAAGCAGCACGTAGCGCACCTTATATCCCCGCTCAGGAACGGCAAAGTGCACTCGCATTAAATGATGATCTCGTATCTCAAGGTATTATTCCTGATCGTGCAGCTGGGGCCGGGAATCTGGCTGACATCGCACCGATGTTCCCTGATAAATCCATGATCGGGGAAGCAGTAACGGCTTCGTCAAAGATTCAATACATTCGACCTGATGCTGGGGCTGAGGAAATCAATCGCGCCTTAGCCCAAGCAAGTAATGCTTTTAAAGAAACACCTACGCAAATTGCAGATAGTATGATGTATGTCTATGAGAACGTGGGAGACAGGCAACAAGATTTGTTTGATACGTTCTGGGAATACAGTCCTTACTTCGAAAGTGCTAATACCAATTCAGCTCAAATGGCCAACTTTCTAACGAAAACGGTCGACGAAGGGGCCTTTAATTTCGACAAGCCCGCGGATTTCTTTAAAGAAACTTTTGGAGTAAAAGCCCTAAACGCTGATGACATGGCTAAATACTTTGAGACTCGTGGATCTGGAAAAAAGACGCTGCTAACCAAGCCCAAGCGTTCACAGAAGACATTAACTCTGGAGATAATCAAAAGCAACAAGGGGCTATAGCTGCATTAGTTGCAGACCTTGCGAGTCAATCAAGGAGTGATCTTAAAGAGTCGTTGGTTACACTGGGTTCCGGAGCTGGTGAGGATAATGCAGATTCCATATTAAAGACATATGGCGTAGCTTTTGAAAAAGCTCCTGAAATGACTGGAACAACTGATAGATTGGTTGCACAGCAACAGGCGGCTGATCCGCTAACAGAATATCGACAGACCCAAGCACAAATGCAGATACAGATGCAAGACATCGGTGGGAATATCATGCAGGCTTCATTGCCGGCGCTTAAAGAATTTAACACCTTAATCACTGAGAACAAAGACAGCATCGAAGCTTTTGGTGTAGGTGTTGTAAATGCAATTACGAAAGTGACCAGCGTTTATAAGGAAAATGCTGGTTTAATTAATGCGGCATTGATTGGGTTGGCTAGTGTGCTTGTGGTAAAAGGACTGGTTTCTTTCGGTCAGGGAGTGCGTCAACTCAATTCAGATATTGCTGGAGCTGCTGGATGGGTAGGACAAAAAGGTAAGAATATCGTAACCGGGGCGGGTCAAGGGCTTAAAAACGGATGGGATCGCATTCGGGGCAGATCATCCGGACCAACACCTGGACCAACGGTGGAAACACCTGCCGAACGGGCTAATCGTATCCGTAATCAAGTAGGTGACCGTCGAATCAGGGGTGACTTAGGTCGTAATCGAAACAGCTCAGGTAACCCACTGGGTGGAGTTCGTAGCTCATCCACGATGACAATTAATGCAAATCGGGTGAATGTGTATGGATCTACATCAGGTGGTAGAGGTAATGGTCGAAATCGTGGAAATAGAAGAGGTGGCGGCGGGAATAACCGAGGTTCAGGGGGAGATCGCAACCGTAATAGAAACAATTCTCCTGATACACGTGACCCGAACAGGCGCGGATCTCGTGAAAATCCATATCGTGTGCGTCGGCCAAATCCTCCAACCCCTCCACCAACTCCTGACGTGCCAAACGGGGGTAAGATAGGGAACTTCATTAAATCGAATGCGAAAATGTTGAAAGCTGGCGGAATTATTGGGGCTGCCACATCATTGGGTTTCGGAGCATATGACTTATACCAGACAGCCAAGGAAACCGGGTGGAAGGAAGCCATATCTTCGTCAGGTGGTTCAGTTGCAGGTGGTGCCATTGGAGGTACGTTGGGCGGTATTGTCGGATCATTAGCCGGTCCGCTCGGAACTGCTGCAGGTGCTTACTTTGGGAACTGGGCAGGAGAGAAGCTTGGTGCACTTGCTGATTCAAGCGGTATTACTCGTGACATCGTGGATGGTGTTTCATCTCTTACAGACTCTATCAAGGGTTGGATGGGTTTTGGTCCAAAAGAAGAGGCTAAGCCGGTTATGCCTCAGTTACCCAAAGAAGCATTTGTCACTACAACGGCTTCTACAACCAAGGAAGGCGAGCAAAAAATCAAGGAAACGATGGAAAGTGTCGTTTCTAATGTTCAGAAAAGTGGACTGAAGCAAGGCCTTACAGATGCAATGAACGAGAGCGGCATCACTCAAGCCGCAGATCATATTAAGGATAAGTTAGTGGGTATGTTCAAGGGTTCTGAGTCCAAAGAAGCTGAGAGTAATGTCAAGGCTGTTGGGACAGCAGCCAAGGAAACCGAACAGAAAGCCAAGGATCTGGGCGTTACAACAAAGAATAGTACCAGGGATATTATCAGCGGCAACGGCCAGGCTGCTTTGAGTTTTAGTGGTGTGAGCTCATCGGCCAAAAGTGCGATTGATCTTACTCGGCAACATCTTGAATCGCTCTCTACTGTCTCAAACAAAGGAAGCACCTGGGGTAGCAATCTAATCAGTATGATGGCGGCGGGAATGCAAAGTAAATTCCCGACATTGACAAGTATCGTTTCCAAAGCTGCAGGTGTGATCAAGGATTACCTTGGTTTTAGTTCCCCGACCAAAGAAGGCCCTGCCAGTAAGTCAGATCGATGGGCAGGAAACTTCGTATCCATGTTTTCGGATGGATTACGGCCGGACTCTATTAAACAACGAATGAACTTGATCGCGGGGACAATGCGTGATGGTGTAGAAGGCATTGAAGGTCCAGAATTATCCGGAAGTAACATTCCTGTCCGTACCACTTCATTGTCTGCCCAGACATCCAGTGGAAACAAGTCTGTGACGATTGGTAATGTCACAATTGATCTCGGAGGGATTGCAGCGGGCATAACTGACTTCCAATCCTTTGCCAAGGCTCTGACAAGCCCTGAGGGGCGCGCACTGATCCGTGATGTAGCAGGTGAAGAAATATACAAAGCATTGGAGACAGGGGTTAATTCATGCTTGCAATGTCTCAAGGGGCGATCCGGTTAACCTTCCCGATCACTCCGGCCGAAGTACAAATTACAACCGGAAATGATGTGGACACATTCAACGTCATTACCGGACAAGAGCGGACAGGTAAACCCACTGCCAAGTTGCAGCGGGTTTCTTTTACGGCCATTTTGCCCCGCGAGTGGCGCGAACTGTGGGAAACGGACAAGAAACAGACCGTCACTTACAAACGGCCAGAAACCACGTGGCAACTGCTGGAGAAGTGGAAGCCTAAGCCGGTCGTGATCAACTTTGAAGAATTATTTTCCCAGACTATGTTGATTGAGAACATGGAGATCGTTTATAAAGATGGCCAAGGTAATATTCACATCACTATGGCACTGGTTGAACACAAGCCAGTGAAGATCATTTCATACAGTAATACAAAACAACTCCTGAAGCCCGGCGTGATCATCACTAAATCTAGTAAGAGTAGGCCCAACACGACCAGCAAGAAAGACAAAAAGGATAAGACGAAGAAGTCTAAAGATAAGAAGAAGTCTGAGGATAAAAAGAAAAGTACTGCTGCAGCCAAAGATGCTGCCGAAAATGCAACAGGTGCATTTGACTATACAGGGCAAAAAAACAAAATATCTGCAGCGGTAAACAAAGCGAAGTAAGGAGGGCAGTCATGGATAAATTTGCAGTCATATACGGTAAACAGGATGCCAGGTCTGCCTTGACTCCTGCTATAACCGACATTTCTTGGTCATCCCAAAGGGACGAAATCGCGCGAAGCATGACTGTGCGGCTGCGTGATATCCCTACGGTTAGTGTGGCCGGTATGCTGATGTGCTTTTCCCACCGGATCGGCAAGGCACTCCTTCATCACAAAAATCAGTTCTTTCATGGCCCGATCATTGACTATGAGAAAGACGAGTTTTCAGGTGTATGGGAGATCAAGGCCCGAGAAATTGGATGGTACCTTGCAAAGAATAAAGGTGTGCGACCATACCTGAAGGGCGAAGCAGGATCTGAGTTGCAGAAATACATTCAGACGACGGGCGTTGACTTTCGTTGCCCTAAACTCGGCTTTAATCTGGATGAAAGATATGGGACGATGGCACATTCCGAGATCATCCTGGATGTGTTGCAAAAGGCATATGAGCGTAGCGGCTACAGGTACCATGTGGATGCTATCCGGACGGAAATAAATTTTTACCTGCAGGTCGTTCGTGAAGGGACAAACGAGCGGGTACCCATTTTTGTTCCTGAACAAATGGAAGCCAGCAGCGTAGGATACAACATGGAAGACACTTACACCGTTGTCACAGCCCAGAAGTACAAGGATGACAAACTATCAGCATCTGTCACCAAAACGGATGCCAGCGCCCTGAAAACATTCGGCCGCATGGAAGAAATCATCGAAGTTGAAGAAGAAGAGAACCCGACGACAGTTGCAACTCAAAGATTGAAGGCGATGGCCAAGCCCAAGCAGATTAAGAAGATCACTGTTCGTCATGAAGATTATACTTTGTCGGGACTACGGGCTGGGTGGCTCGTGCTGATCAAGACAACCGTCGTCACTAAATGGGTCGTGGAGAGTGCCGACACAAGCTGGAGTAATGGGATATTCACGGTCAAGATGGTTTTGGAAAGGAGGAAGCGTGATGATGGGTGATGCTATCAAGCTTTTAAAAGAGAAAGTGGCGGGGCACATCGATGCACGGGATACCGAACGTGCTACCCTTCTAAGCTGGCCAGCTGCCAAGATTGAGGTGGATGGAGATCCTCATCCCTATGAGTCGGCAAGTTTAGTTTTTGCGGATTACCTGCAGAAACAAGAAATTGAAGTCACCTTTGATGTCTTGGAACCAGAACCTTCGGTATTGAAAGGCAAAATAATCATTCCAAGTCCCCTGCAGGTGGGTGATCGACTCCTGGTATCGCGTATGACAGGACAACGTTATTATGTGTTGGGAAAGGAGCGTTGATCCATGGAAGAAGATGAAACGTTATTCCCTGAAATGGAGTTGGAAGAGGTCGATGTCACAGACCTGATGGATAACATCCCTTCAGCGACTAAATGGACATACAAAATAGATTACCGTAACCGCAGGGCTGTCCTAGATGAGTCGGGGCGTCCAGTCCGGACAACCAGTTATGAGGAATTTCTTGTTGAAACCGCCATGAAGATCCTTTGCACCGAGCGATTCCAATATGTTGTATACGGCGCTGACATGGGCGTTGAAAAATCTGAGTGGCCACGTTGGGAAGACACTGAAATTATCCGAGATATTGAAGAAGCATTAACGGCTCACCCGGAGATTGAACAAGCCGAGGTAACTTCAATGACACGTGTTGATCGGGGCATGGATTTGACCATCCAAATTACGGGTCTTGTAGGCGTGGCTGAATTGAATGAGGTGATCGATACATGAGCTTAACGATTAATGATTTGCCTAAATTCCCTGTTGTCCCTGTACTTGAAGAAACCCCGGATATGATTTATCAACGATGGGTTAACCGGGCTATTACGATGGCCAACGAAAGAGGGCTGCCACCGCCTCCTGTGGGCGAAGGGGAATATTTTTATGACCTTTGGTACCCCATCGCCCAGGAGATCGCTGAACAGCAAGAATTGTGGGGTTATGGTGTGCTGCAGTCCACACCGATCTGGGCAGATGATGAATTCTTGGATGCTCATGGATGGGCTGATGGGATGGTCCGAAAAGATGGAGAATCCAACGATGATTATCGGCTGCGTATCTTGGACAGGGCCTTCACAGAAGAAGGTAATGGCCGTCGTAAAGATTATGAAATCTGGGCTAAAGAGATCCAGGGCGTGGGTGGCGCTGTCGCAGTAGAAAAGGAACATCATGACAACTCTATCGATCTGTATCTGACAGACATGAACGGTCAACCTATTACGGCTGAATTTGCGGAGACAGTCAAAACCTTAATGTGGGAGGATTATCGTATTGCTGGTCATGACTTGGCTGTGCATCCGGCTCCGATCTTCCTAGTGACTGTAAAAGCCACATTGGAAACAACGGAAGATCTGCAGCAGCTGGCCGAACTGATCCGTCAGCGTGTGACAGCGTACGCCAACGGTCGCAGCAAGTTGTTGTACAACTATATCGCGGCTCTCTTGCTTGTACCAGGCGTGGAGAATTACAGTGACTTTACCCTTAATGATGATGTTGAGGACATTGATGTGCCGCCTGTCTCGTTCCTGCAGGTTGAGGTGATGCTGTTATGATTCCCGTTCGGTACCGCGAGGTACTTGCGCCGTACTGGTATGAAAACGAGGTAGCAGGCTGGCACTTTGGCGTGATGGAAGAGGAGATTGATCTGCGAGCAGAGAAAATGAGCGAACTCGTGAATCAATTTTTACTGCAGCGGTCAACCTGGGGCTTGGACCTGTGGGAATGGATCTACTTCCGGACGGAACAGGTAGGTCCTTTGGCAAACCGTCGAGAAGCGATCCGAAGGAAGCGACTGGCCAAAAAGCCGTTCAAGCTTCCAATCCTTCGGCAGCTTGGCGCACAATACGGAAAACTCCTGCAGGTGAAAGAAGAGTTTTTGGCCAAAGAAATCCACTTCGAATATGAAGGTAGCTCCCCCATTAATATGGCGGGGCTATTTACTGATTTTGAGTATATTCGGCCAGTTCACATCAATAGAGCTGTGCCGGTGGCCAAAACAACAACACCAGCAATAACAATGACAGGGAAAGGGTACTCGCATTCTGTTGATTTCCCAATTTGCGGATTAGAAATGCCCCTAGAGTTGGGGACGAGTGGCGTATTGGCTACTCAGAACGTCATGGTGGGCGCAGTGACATCACACGCCAGGATTGATAGTCCGATTACAGGATTTGAAATACCCATGCAAGGAGGGACACCATAATGGCAGATATTATTCAACCGTTAATGCTTGATTATGCGGTGACCGATGCGGATTCACATTTTGACCACGCCCTGGTAAACGTCAGTGGTGAGCTTGTGGAATTTCCGATCCACAATACCGTCATCTCCGGAAGATCGATCCGCAAGTACGTGTTTTTGAACGATACCCAAGTCATCGGGAAACAGATCCTTGGTGCTTCACTTATGGATAATCAGGGACGGACGCTTGCTAATCAGCCGTTGAATGTTGTTAAGAACGATCGGGGCTTTCTGATCGGATTCGAATTTTCGATTAAGTTGGAGGTGAAGGCAATTGTATAACAAACAAACGTGGTTGGACGAGATCCCCGACATGACAAAGCCGATCATGGACCTATCAACTGGGAAACAGAAAACTGATCCGCAGACAGGAAGACCATTATTTGAATTGGTTCAGGTTGGTACTCGGATTACCTCAACAAGATTGAACACAATGGAAAGCGGGATAGATGCCGCTCATGGACTTGTTGAGAAACTTGCCAAGGAGATGGGTAGTAATTTTGTCGCTGTGATCGATGGAGTTAAGGGGCTACAGTGTAGCGCTCAAGGTCTGATTGCAAGCTGGACGGCAGGTGTGGCGTATGTCAGTGGTCGTCGATATGAGATTACAGCAGGAACCCTACCACTTAATCCGACTCAAGGGCAGTATCTTTATGTGGACGTTGGTGGAGTAGTTAAAAAGACATCATCACAGGCCACAGCTAAAGCGGGGCTGGTGCTATTTTATGTGGCCACCGACACAAGTGGTGTAATTTCTTCCAACGATCAACGGGTTAACATCGGAATGGATGAGATTCGTCAGGAGATCGATGCGAATACGCTCCATTCCACTAGTAAAGATAACCCACACGAAGTAAACAAGGAGCAGATTGGGTTAGGAAACGTTGATAACATCCAGCAAGCAACAAAGACTGAGTTTAATGAACATGTGGGGACCGGCGGAAATGCACATGCAGTAGTTACATCTACAACAGCTGGATTCATGAGTCCAGCTGATAAGAATAAGATCAACGGTATCCAAGCTGGGGCACAAGTAAATGCAGTAACTAGTGTTGCTGGAAAGACCGGAACAGTTTCGTTGACAAGCAAAGACATTGTTGGACTAAACACAGATAATTTAGCTTTGGCTACAAATGCCACAGCGACCGGAATCCGTGCTGTAGGTATAGGTTTTCATACATCTGCGAGTGCGGCACAGTCAGTGGCAATTGGTGATAGGGCTACAACGACAGGAAGCTTTAGCGTTGCGATTGGCGTCTCTTGCGAAGCTACGCAAGTTACTTCCATAGCAATTGGCTATATCGCCAAAGCTACAGGCGACAGTTCCATAGCAATTGGAGATAATGCAAGGGCGAGCGGAGTTGGATCAGTGGCAATAGGTGATACGGCTGTTTCACTAAACGATTATGAAGGAGTATTAGGCGCATCACACACCACAAAAAATTGGAAAGTGCCTGGTTCTTTATCTGTAGCAGGGACTAAAAATTTTGAAATCCCACATCCAGCTCCACACAAGAAAGCTACTCACGTCATCCGTCACGGAGCTGTAGAGAGCCCGACTTCTGGGGATACGCTCTATCGATACACCGTTGAAGCAGCTATCGATGGGGAAACTGTTGAAATACAGTTGCCCGATTACTTTGAACATCTGAACATAAACGTTGATGTTTGGGTGAACGGGCACATGCATTTTGGTCGTGCTTTCGGTTGGGTAGAAGGCGACACACTGAAAATGACGTGTGAAAAGGCCGGAACCTACAAAGCCCTCGTCATAGGGACGCGAAATGATGACAATGTTCAGGATTGGTATATCAATGGTGTCGAACGAGAAATAGGTGAAAGCTGGCTTGGTGAAACATATGTGTTTGAAGTGGAAGAAATCATAGAAATCGAAGAATTCAAGGAGGTCATATCAAAATGAGTATCAATATCAAATCGTCTGTTATTCAATTTCGTAACCCACAAATAGGCCAACCGACTCGGGCGGTGGTAGAACATTATTACGGGCGCAGAGTTATAGCCGACATCGATGGTACGGATCAGACCTTTAAATTTGTACCATCTGAATTACACTTCGAAGCAACAGAGGAAGAAATTATCATGGCTATTAATCTGAAAATCAATTAAGCGCCGAAGGGTATTTTTTTGCCTTCTGGAGTTTTCAGAGGGCTATTTACTTTAAATGATGGGGGATATGATTTTGGAGAACGTGGGGAAATGGGTTTTGGCCGTAGGCAGCTGGCTGGTGTCTTATTTATTTGGGGGTTGGTCTGGAGTGTTAGGAGTATTGCTGTTCTTCGTTATTTTGGATTATTTGACGGGTGTGGTGGCTGCCGGATCTATTGGGGATTAAAAAGCAAAATTGGCCTTATCGGGATTGCCCGGAAGGTCTTTATTTTTGCGATGGTGGCTGTCGGTCACTTGGTGGATGGCATCTTGGGAGATGGCCATATTTTTCGAGATACTGTTGCTTTCTTTTACATCGCAAACGAATTGTTATCGATCACTGAGAACGGTGGGAAGCTGGGAGCACCTATTCCAAACGTGATTAAGCAAGCAATTGAGGTCCTGAAGGGTAAAGGTGGTAACGACAACGATAAAGGAGCTGGTACAGGTGCAAACACGTAAGGATGGAAATGTACAAGGCATTGACGTTTCCCGTTACCAAGGCAAGATTGATTGGCTACAGGTGAAGGCAAATAAACGGGAATTTGTTTTCATTAAGGCTACTGAAGGGCAGACGTACACAGATCCGAACCTTGTGGCCAACGTTAAAGGGGCGTTGTCGGCTGGATTGTTGGTTGGTACGTATCATTTCTTACGGGCCACATCGGCAGCTGCAGCAAAGGCAGAAGCAGTTCATTACGCGAAATCCCTCGAGGAGATCGGCGGGGCAAAAGCATTGCAGTTACCGCCTGTGATGGACTACGAAAACAATCCTGACGGGATCAGCAAGGCGCAGATCAACATTGTGGCCAAAGCTTTCTTGACTGAGCTGGAGCGACTGACAGGCATCAAACCGATCATCTATACGGGCAACTCGTTCGCCGCCAATTTTGATACTAGCCTATCCGGTTATGATCTTTGGATTGCACGTTATAGTAACACTCGTGTTCCTGACGATCAGCCTGCATGGAAGACCTGGACCATATGGCAATATAGCGACTCAGGTAAGGTACCGGGCATTGCCGGCAACGTGGATCTGAATGAATTCAACGGTAGCCTATCGGATTTGAAGAAACGATACGGAAGGGAGAAAGACATGAGTAATCCATTTGAAGGGTACCGGCTCACAAGTCCGTTTGGAATGCGGAAGCATCCAGTGAGTGGCATTAATAAGTTTCATCGTGGTGTTGACCTGGTTGTATCTCCTGCAGACGGACCCATCTATGCTTTCGTGGCTGGAGAAGTAATTCATGCCAAATTGGGTGTGTCCGGATCCGGCTTCGGTAATTACGGTGTGACTGTTGCCATTAAGGACGACAAAGGTCATCTGCACGTGTACGCTCATCTATCAGCTGCAGGCGTCAAAGTTGGCCAACAAGTCAAACGGGGCCAACTGATCGGCAAACAAGGCAGTACCGGCATCAGTAGTGGGGCACACCTTCATTATGAAGTGCGTAAAGCTTACACACCTCAGTTTGGTTACACAGCCACAGAAGCGGGTGTTGTGGAGCCGACACAATACTTAATCAACTACTATGGGCAAACGCCCGTTAAGGAGGATAAGCCAGTGACACAAGAACGTGACATTAACGTTGTGAGCCCATGGGCAGCAGAAACATGGGCAGAGGTTACAGCCAATGGGTATTACGATGGTACGCGTCCTGGAGCAATGATTACACGAGAAGAATCTGGAATAGTGACGAATAGGCTAAGGAAAAATATCCTGAAGTTGATTGCAGGAACCAATGGCGATATTAAAAGCATAGATGAACGACTAAAAATGATTGAATTGGATTCAAAGTGATTATATAATAAAGAATCGGTAAACGCCCAGCCAGAGATGGTTGGGCGTTTTTTATTTCAAGAAAGAGTATGATGAGAAGTTTGTAGTTAGGCTGAAGGTGATAGAATTTAAAGTTTGTGTTTTAAATCAACAAAAATTGTTGACGGAGAACACAGATTGGGCTATACTGGAAAAGTAAGATAAATGAAACCATGACCTGAAAACTAAATACTTACTGAGAGGAGGGTTCCAATGCTCACTCAATTTGGCATATTCTGTCGTAAGTTGAGACTTGACAGTGGAGAACTACTGAAGCATATGGCGACTAAATTAGGTGTTTCTTCATCTTATTTATCTGCCGTTGAAATCGGTAAACGAAATGTCCCTCATGACTGGCTTGAAAAACTAACAAACATGTATCAGCTTAATGCTGAAGACGTCGAGAGTCTCAAGTTAGCAATCGAGAACTCGCAACCATCAATTAAAATTGATCTGAAAAACACGGATAACCAAGAAAGAGATTTGGTTATAGCATTCGCAAGAGATTTCAAGGATCTCAACGAAGAAGACAGATCAAAAATCATGAACATTCTTCATAAAAAAGGTGGTGGGGAGGTGAAAGGTTGAGTGAATATGAAGCATCTCCGCTATCGCGAGCAACGATTCGCCAGATAACGACTATGATTAGAGAAGAGTTTAACTTAACTACTGAGAAATATTTTCCAATCGTTGAGTTTCTTGAATTAGCTATGCCACGGCTTGACGAGAAATTCGTTCTTTTGCCGGTTTCAAAGTCTGAAATGGGTTCCAAACATGGACTTGCTTTTCCAGATAATAAGCTCATAAAAATTAGGGAAGACGTCTACGATGGAGCGATAGATGGTAAGGGACGGGATCGTTTTACCTTAGCTCATGAATTAGGTCATTATCTCTTGCATCAAAAAGAGCATGTATCTTTTGCGCGAACTATGGGAGCCGAGGAGAAGTTACCTGCATTCAGAAATCCTGAATGGCAAGCGAATGCATTTGCTGGAGAATTACTTGCTCCTCCCCACATTATTAAGGATATGTCTGTATTTGAAATTGTTCGTTATTGTGGGATTTCATCACAGGCGGCAAAAATACAACTACAATACGTGAATAAATAAAACAGGAGGGATAAAAAATGAAGAGCAAAAAAATAGCTCCCAATCTTGCAGGGAGCCTACATAAAAACCCAAAAGAGACATGCTAATCGTCCCTCTTCACGTTACTCGACATAACGTAAGAGTAGCATAGTCAGGGACCTCCTTGCAAGATTAAAAAATTGGAGGTCATAATAATGACAATTTATACACCTTATATTACAGTTAATGGTAAGAGAATCTTTGCTTCAGCATATGGACTAAAAGTCTTTGCAATTGAAGTAACAGAAGAACAAAATGAGCGTTATTGGGCTCGTAGAGCTGAAAAAGAGAAGAAAGCCAAAGAGAAAGAAAACAAGCCAGACACCAAGAAAAACAACAAAAAAGATAAAAAAGACAAAGAATAATAAAACAGGCCGAGGACGACGGCTAAAGACACCAGATTATTGGTGTCTTTTTAGTATAGGACATCTTTATACATTCTTAACTCGTAATTTCCTTAAAACCCCTGATATCTTCTATGGTAAGCAGGGATTTTGTGATTATCTGCTCAATTTGTACAGACAGTACTGATTCAATAAAACATTCTCAACAGCTTTCCGTTTAACCAATGCGGTCAGATTCTTAGGTTCCGAGAAAGTTGAACAAAAAGGATAATTGTGGTAATATAAATTCAAATCCGATAGCATCGGTAAAAAGGACTCCACTAGCATAACGCTGGTGGAGTCCTTTTTTGTTTATGAATATATTTTTATCAAGCAGCGTGTCCGGCTCTTATTTGTCTGAAGCTCAGCGGTGGCCTTGCGCCCCAGTAAACGTTTGACGATCCGAACCGCTTGATAATATTTATTTGCCCCATTCACATAAATGTATGTGATGTCTCCTGCGCTGTTATACTTCCAAGGTAAGGTCATCCCCAATCCAACCCTTCTGTTATTTTCTGAAATTTCTGATCGTCAGTGTTAAAGCGGCGACTGAGATGACTAACCCACTTAAAGCAATGATCCAGATTGCAATGTACATCCTAAGCCCTCCTAGTGGAAATTTAATTGCCGTTTATGATAAGATTGGGGTGAGCAGGCGCTGTGTTAGCCGCCTACTCGGGAACTTTTAACGTTTGCGTGGTGCGCGTCGTTTGGTTCCTTTTTCTTTTTCTTGCTCTTAGCAGTGGTACTTAGCATATTGACGATGGCCGTCGTCATGTTTGCGATAGCTGTTAGGAGCAAGACCCAATCCAATGTTTTCATTGCTGTTGTTCACCTCCTTACATTTATAATTATACAACGAAATTCGTTGAATGTCAACGATAATCGTTGAAATGTTTCGTGTTATGGTGTATGATCTTTTTGAGGTGATAACGATGATTAGGTTGAGATTAAATGAACTTATGAATGAACGAGGGCTGAATCCTCGACAGATAAGCAGCATGACAGGAATCAGATGGAATACTGTATCTGATATGGCCGAAAACAAGTCCAAAGCTTGGTCACCTGAGAACTTGAATAAAATCATGGTGGCATTAGAACTTACCGATATAACGCAATTGATTGAATATAAAAGGGAACAGCAGGAGTAATCCAGTTGTTCCTTTTTTTACGTCATATAGGAAAGAATACATTTCCATTTTAACAAAATATACACAATTATTTACAATATGTGGTTGATAGAGTGTGTGAATTGATATATTATAAAAAAATGTAACATAATCCCAATTAAGGAGTGATATTTTTGTTGAACAAAGCGTGGAAAGTTGGAGTTGCTTTCGCATTATCTAGTGTTATGATGGTAGGAACATCGGTCGGTGCCTTTGCTTCTAGTTTGCCACAAGAAAAAATCATTACTGATATTGAAACTACTATTTCAACGCCTTCAGTAAATCCTATTGTAAATGAAACTATTAATGCAGCCCCTGGTAACGATAATGTTGAAATTCAAGGTAAGGCCAAGGTTGCAGCCGCTACAATTAAGGCATTGTCCAAATTCGTAAAGAATAACTCGGATACAATTCGTGATCTCTTACCTGGCGATAAACTGAAAGATGCCTGGGATGAAGCAAGTTGGAATATTACTAATGAATTGGATTTCTTAGCTTCTTTAGGTGATGCGGTTGAAGAACAAGTTCAAAATGCCATTGTACAAGCTATTATGGGCGTAGCTCAAGGATCTATTAGCAGTTCAGTGGCTAATAGAATTGCTAATGTAGTAATGTTGTTCTTATAAAAAGGAGTAATATAATACTATGCCAAACGAATCACTAGAAGAGAAAGTGGAAAGATTGGAACTATACGTTACGCTCCTACGGCAAATTGCTGTAGATCCCGAGGAATATCGATTGTGGGATTGGGTGATTGCAAATGAACTAAACGTTGATCAGTATAATTCAATTAAGAATGTATTAAAATTATGTGTTCGAGCAAATCTTGCGGCCGAGAAAGATCCATCTGTGAAAATTCCTACATTGGAAGAACTGGTTGATGACTTAGTCCCAATTCTATCTCCAAATCCGAGAATAGCACATACTAAGGGTGTTATCGAACTGTTAAGAAATGCTGTGAAAATGACACCTTACCTATCTTTACAAAAATACTTATAAGCGTATCAAAGCAACGAATTTTGACTTTGAAGGGTTTTGGAAAAGCTTCATCTTGCAGTAAATCTGCGGATGGAGCTTTTTTCATGTTGAATAACGAACGTACATTCGCATATAATACAAACAAACGTTCTTATTGGAGGGATATACATGCCAGTGAAATACTTGGGTTGTTTAGTTGAAATCATTTATGAAGATCAAAGCGGAAAGATCACGAAACGCCGTATCCAGGTCAAAAGCATTCGGTCCGGAATGATCAAAGCTGATGATCTATTGTCAGGGCAGCCGCGGACATTTAAGGAATCCGGTTTACTGGCATGTCATCCAATCATGACGACAGCACAGGGGGCATAAACATGTTGAGTGATTACGAACGGAAAGTACTAAGGATCTTGTTTAATTATAGTAGCGGCCGCAGACGATTACCAACGATCCATGAACTTACGGTTAAGACCGGTAAGGGAAGCCGGATGTTATTGCTGCTCTGGATGCTCTTGTGGCTGCGGCATACATACATTGGGAGGACAGGTCTGACTCTGCCCACATAGTGATATTGGAAGGCTGGGAACGTGAATCGGAGAAACCGAAGATCGACGCTAGACCTGCGCCAGCTCACAACAATAACAATAATACGGACTACTGGACTCAATACTGAGGAGGAATGCAACGTGGCAAGCAAATTGACGGCGAACGGCGTTTATGAAGGTTCCAGAATGATTTTGCCCGAACACCGAGAGGCATACTTGGCTGAGATGGAACTGCAAAAAAGACGAGGAAAGCCGGTGTTGGATGAACAAGAAATGCAACTCATTGAAGAAGCTATCTTTGAAACGTACCAGGAATGCAGATCAGTAACGTTAACTGTGTTCAGCCCATTTGATGACGAGGAGCTGCGGGGTGTCATTACATCAATTGACAAACCAAACAGGAGAGTCAAAATTGAACGTGGTGACGAGGATTATAGTTGGATTAAGATAGAAGAGATCATAAAAGCAAGCATATAAATAGGAAGAGACCGGTTCAATTGATCGGTCTCTTTTCTTATGATTATTCTTCTGTAGGATTATAGACATAAACACCTGGAAGATCTGGCCGATGTCCTTTGGAAATTGCAAGATACCTGTTCACGACATCTTCACCGAGTATCGAATGATTATACTCTCTTGAATCGGTGTTGTACCAGAATGTATATAGCGCTCCGCGAACTTTAACATCAACTACAATTACAGGAGCATCAGGCTCGTCGGCATCTGGATCATTCGGATCACAGCCAAAGTCATCTACCGATATAAAGCAGTGTTCCAGCACTCGCCAAGCTAATGCGGCCTTTATTTTATCTTTAACATACTCAGTAAATGGAACATTCGTCAGTTCTCTGATACGCCCATAATCGATTCCATCCTCATTTTCATAAACATCTTCGAATAAGACACTGTTAAAACTCTGTTTGATTCCTTCAAGGAAAACTTCAGAAGAAGATTGATAAACATTAATCCTTTTGACCGTATAAACTTTCCCGTGTTCTAAAACTTTAGCAGCTTGTTCGTACTCACCATCCCATCCACCTCTATTCACAAAACGGACTTTAGACCCTTTTGGTGCAAAAATATTCATACTCATCATACATACTCCCTTCGGCGGCAAGGTCATAAAATAGATATGCTTGGCAGTGAATTTTATTCTTCTATGATAGATAACTACGATGTGCAGAAGAATTTTCTCATCTGGAGATGATTGCCACCATGATCTACAAGTTGACCAAGGACGCATCAGTGGATCAACTGGAAGAAGCGGGACTTGGGCCGAACTATGCTCAACGAGATTCTGCCTTGTTTTATACCAATTCCTCCGGTGTACCCTTTACAGCTGCTTACATTGCTGCAAAGGGTGATCCAATTGCGGATCTGTACGAGGACATTGCAGCAGAAGAGAAAGCCCGGGCTACATATCAATGGTTGATCGACCTGACCGATGACGTGGATCTGCAGGATAGTCTGAAGTTTTTAAGGGAACGCGAGATCGTGCATTCTTTGCGCTTCCGGGAGGCTGTAGAGATCCTGAAAGATGATCGGGAGACAAAGAAGATTTTCTGAACGTTTGGTATAAAAGCAGAAGTCTGGCAGTCCGATAGGGCTGCTTTTTGCTTTGAGTTAATTGCTATGAGTTAATAAAGCCCGAAGCAGTGTACGTGATGTATTGAGGGTTGCTTTCAAATAAAAAGACGATCCTTTTTGAATTTAAAATAAAAGGGATCGTCCTGGTTATTATTTTGGTGAATTATGGCCTAATATTCAAGCACCATGGCAACATTTTGCCACCCGGCTCCAACGGTCCAGAACAGAACTTTGTCACCACGCTGAATCTGACCGGTTGTAACCGCTCGATGTAATGCAATGAACGGACTGCTGGTTGAGGTATATCCGAACTCATCTCCGATATAGACGGCAATATTATCACCAATGCCAACGTTCTCGGATACAGCCCGAATGTTACTAATGGATAGCTGAGAGAAGCAGGCGGCTCTGATCTCGTCTGGTCCAATCTCGTTGCGTGTCAGCAAGGTACGAATGGACTCCGAAGCAGCGTCCACACAGATCGAATCATCAAATGGGATGAATTTCACATGAAAGGCACCTGCATCCACACCTGTTTTGCCCAATTTCGCCAAGCCTTCTGCAGGAAAAAGAGAATTACCATACACACAGGTATCCGTCTGATAGATGGAATCAATGAAACCGACAGCATGTTCATCCCGCTCTACAATAACCGCCGCTGCTGCATCACCGAAATTGGCGAAGTATACGGGATCATCGGGACTGGCGTGAGGAGCTACGTAATCCGAGCCGATGATTAATGCCCGGTGAATTCGAGGATTGCCCAGCATCTGCCGGCTAACCTGTTCGAAAGCAGCGGTCATGCCTGCACAGTTGGCGTTACTGTCAATACAGATCGTGTGAGAAGCTCCGTTAATCAGGCGATGAATCATCAAGGAATTCGTAGGAAAGATGTATTCCGGCGTTTGGCTTGCATAAGCAATCAGATCAATATCTGCACCGGTAAGTCCGGTTTTTTCCAGTAGATTACTGGCTGCCTCAAAGGCCATGCTTAGTGAATTTTCGTCATCGTTGTCAATTTTATAACGTGTATCACGACCAAGTGCCTTTAACAATCCACGAATATCTACACCTCTTGCATCAAAATGTTCGATATAAAAATCATTGTGCACCTTGGTTGCAGGATGATAGATATCGATATCTACAATACGAATTCCGGCCATCTTCATTCTCCTCTTGAGCGGAAGGGTGAATTCACAGCTTGTCCGCCTGGTTTATTAAGTGGTAACGGTAGATATGATTTCGAGATTGTCCAGGCCAACAGACCGACCAAGTCGGGACAATTGCATTTTTAGAATCGCGTTGTTCTCGAGGGTCAACACGACTTTTTTATATTCATCTTTTTTGAACATTTGAAGGCAGCCTTCCAGAAGAGGAACAATCTCCGGAGCAGTAACATTCAACTTTTTGCAATCGATGTTCAGGTCATACTCCTTGGTGTTAAGAGGAGCGATCGTATCCTGATATGCCGAGATGGAACGCAAACCGTCTTCTTGAGAGAAAGAACCCTCCAGTTCAATGTTTAACACCTTGTTCGGAACGTCAGTCTTAAGAATGAAATTTCCCATGTTTGATCTCTCTCCTTTAAATAAGTTAAGGCTATCCTGCTAATGGATACACAGCCCCATAGGACCTCTGTTGAAAGCTTCTAAGATGAGAGCTGGTTCGAAGGATAATTTAACCATATTATAAAGGTAGGAATGTAAAAAGATCAATAAAAAAGTCGAATCATGTATAAAAATGTAGAAAAGTGAATTACTGTATTTCATCCAAGGTAGCAAGCAAAATATTGAATGCACTAATGATGCGTGGAGCACCCACACAGGGTGCCAGATGTAGCAATATTCCCTTGAGCTGATCCACCGTCACTCCCACACTCAGCGCCATTGTGTAATGTACCCCCAATTGTTCATACTGTCCTTGGGTGATCAACGAAGAGATGATAGCAACTTCCTTCCATTGATCCGTAATCGTGGTGCGCTGAAAAATATCCCCGTATGCCGTCCCCATAATAAATTCCGACAATTCGGGAAAATGTTCTTTGATGGGGGCGAGGGCTCTTGCACCATATTCCCCAGAAAGCTTCGCGAAACGGTCTAGTCCCTGAGCTACATGTTCACTCATGATCTACTCCTCCTAATTCAAAGTTACGGTGCGGTGAGCCGTGGGTGGAATTTCATCTCGATCGGTCAGAAGCTCAATAACAGTTACCTGATTCAACGTCTGGGCTGTGTTCAGCGCAGATGAGAATTCAGCAAGAGTTTCTGCTCGAAACGCAACCGCACCGAGAGATTCGGCAAATTTGGCAGCATCCATAGGAACTTCATATAACGTGCCATCAATTCTGCCTGTTGTTTTTTCCATTCCTTTGAGTGCCATGTCCAGTTGTTTGTTGTTAACAACAATGAAGATGACATTTAGGTTGTTACATACCGCGGTATTGATCTCCGTCCCCAGCATCATGAAACATCCATCCCCGGTGATACATACAACGGTCTCTTCAGGTGAAGCTGCCTTTGCACCTATCGCCATACCAATGGCGTTCCCCATGCAGGCAAAGTACGCGTCAAACACAAAGCTACCTGGTTTCTTGACTTTATATCGCTGAACGGCATGGAATCCATGGCTGCCATCATCAACAAACAGCTTATGATCGTAAGGAAGAAGTTCGCTCATCCCGTCCAGCACAGAAGCCAGAGACAGGCGGGGCAGATCTGGTAATGGGACAGTGTAATCCGTGGGTGTCGTGGTTCTCTCAGGAGTAGGGAGGTCTTCTAATGTGCCCAGCAAATATTGCAGGTTGTCCTTCAAATCACCGGTGATATGTAAGGTTTGAGCGCTCAGAATCTTGCCTACAAACGTAGGATCAGCGTCAAATTGAATGAGGTGTACCGGATGATGTTCAGGCTTCAGATTGCAGAGGGTCATGTCACTCAGACGTGAACCGAGTACGATATAAAGGTCACTTTGGTTCAGCATGTCGTCTGCATGCGGGAAACCTCCAACACCACAAGGTCCATGGTATAGGGGATGGTCCCACGCAATCGCTCCTTTTCCACCAGGAGTAGTAATGACGGGAATGTTGAACGATTCGGCCAAATGAAGCAATTCATCATGGGCTCTGGCGCGACTTACACCTTTACCAGCAATAATTAAGGGACGGTTGGATTGCTCAATGAGAGGAAGAATGCGATTCAGATTAGATACGCTAAGCAGAGGTTCCGGTTCGGGAATGACAATCCGGCATTGGGATAACAACTCGGTCTGTACGTCAAAAGGAATACAGAGGTGAACAGGGCCTTTATTAGGGCCGAGTGCAATGGAAAGGGCATGATTCAGCAGTGTGCCGAAGTGATCTCCACGCTCAACTAGTTTGCTGAATAGCGTAGCAGGCCTGAACATCTCAGCCAGATCAGCCAGATAGGAAGAGGAATCCTGGCACTGGGGTAGCCCCAGTTCCTGAATGGATTGATGACCCGTAATAAACAGTACCGGCAGATTGTTGGCCTTTGCATGGGCTGCTGCAGTAAGCAGATTGGTTCCGCCTGGACCGGATGTGGCAAAGGCAACGCCGAGTTTACCCGTCTGTAATGCATAACCGGATGCGGCAAAACCTGAGCTGGATTCATGACGGCCTGGAATGAACTCTAATCCGTAATCCACCATTTTCAGTACAGCAGGACAGATGGATTTACCAATAATACCAAAGACATGAGTAACGCCTAGATTACGCAGAGTTTCTGCCAAATAGTCCGCAACTGTTCTCATGCGGGACACCTCGCTTCATGAAATAGGTTATTAGAACCATACGCATATTCCATTTGTTGAATGCAAGTTACTGTCTAAGGTTGTAAGAGGAAATATTCATTGTTATTAGGAAGAATATCTTTTTTTGTGGTTTTTTGTCAACCTGTTTTTGTGAGTCTAAATTCCTGATTCTTAAGTTGGTAACGCTTTAAGTGTTGCTGGATAAAGTAAAAATAATTGGTTATATATCCCTGCAACGAATTACCCAATAGATACTTAATTACAAATAATGTAAAAATATGACTAACAATGATGAATTTCAGCCTAAAATAGCGACTTGAAAGCTAGAGGTTTATTTTTTTCGTATCAACGCATCGCATTCGCAATTCTTTGCTTTCTGCTATACTGGAAAGGAATTGGGAGGGGATGGAATGACAGTCATCAAGATGGCTCTGATTGGGCTGGGTAAAATGGGATTACATATGGTTCATCTAATCGAGAATACAAAGATGGATACAAAGATTGAGATTGTAGCGGTGTGTGATGCGAATGAGGACGGTTTGGCGTCTTTTGCAGCTTCTCATCGGGGAGTTAGGACGTATACGGATTACAAGCAATTGATGAATGAACATCAGATTGATCTGTTGTATATTGCAGTTCCGCCGAAATTTCATTATCCGGTTGTCATGGAAGCGCTGGAGCGCAAAATTCATGTATTCTGCGAGAAACCGCTTGCCAATAGTGTAGAAGAAGCCAAAGAGATGCTGGATGCAGCGGAGCAGGCGGGCATTGTTCATGCCATCCACTTCTCGATGCCGCATGAACCTTCTGTGCTGAAGTTGCAAGAGATGATCGAGCAGGGTACTGTGGGGGCAATTCGCAAAATAGATCTCATTTTGCAATTCCCGCAGTGGCCACGATCATGGCAACAGAATGCATGGATTACGAGCCGGGAACAGGGTGGATTTATTCTTGAAGTGGGAATTCACTGGATTCATATGATTCAAAAGGTGTTTGGTGCCATCCGGGTAGTGAGCACTCAGGTTCAATATCCTGAGAATGGAGACTGTGAACTCGAAGTACAGGCTGCAATGGAATTGGAAGACGGGACTCGAATTCAGCTAAACGGCATCTCTCAATTTGCGGGGAAGAACGTGTATCCATGGTGGTGTACGGTACGAAGGGCACGATTGCTCTGGAAAATTGGGAAGAATTGAAGACGGGTCGGGTGGGACAGCCACTGTCTCGAGTAGAAGTGCTTGAATCCGCCAGTGAATTGCCAGTTCTTAAACATGTCATTGCCCGTATACAAGGCAAACCAGCTAAAATATATGACTTTAACGATGGGTATCAGGCACAATTGATACTGGAAGCGTTGCGAAATTAAATAATGTGACTAACTCCATTAGCGTTTCTATTCCAAAAGGAGGTTCTTTGTCTTTAAATCAACAAGATATGTTTTCAGAAGTGGATAGTTTCGCTCAACTACAATATAAATAATATACTTTCAAGGGAGTGAAGCAGATGGGGGCAAAAAAATGGCCTTTCTATATCATCATCCTACTCATTCTCTCAAATTTGACTGTAACCTATATGCTTTGGAATTCGAACACTCAGTATGATCGACTTCAGGACAAAATGAATCAATCTTTCACAACGTATGCGGAGAATATTCAGGATCAATTGCGAAAAAATGCTGAACGGGGTTTGGAGGAAGAAATCTACCAGTATCAAGCGGAAGCTTCCAAATTAAATGCGGTAGCTACAGGAACAACCTATTATCGTGAGCAGTCGTTAGTAAGTAATGTTTCTATGAATCTTGAACGATTT
Organism: Paenibacillus sp. OVF10; assembly: GCA_022836915.1. Taxonomy (GTDB): domain Bacteria; phylum Bacillota; class Bacilli; order Paenibacillales; family Paenibacillaceae; genus Paenibacillus. Next base: position 2,815,993 of record CP094668.1, read on the forward strand.
TTTAGAGATTACCCACGTTACCAGCATAAGTTGACTGTGTCAGAGGTAGAAACTTTACAGGGGTTGTTATCGGAGTGGATTACGAAGCCTGCAGATTCAGGCACGAATAACAAGCTTAATGATTTTCTTGTTTTGCAAAAATAAAAATAACGAGCATTCCTCTTCAAATACGCCCTTGGAGTTGAGGAGCGTTCATTCTGAGGGTGTTTCTATATACTTCTGAAATGGAACTGAAAAAGATGATTTCTGTAAATACAGAAATCATCTTTTTCTTTCAACTCAGCCGTATCAGCAAGAGTTTTACACCAGCTTGAATCGCTTAACCAGCTGATCAAGTGCATCGGACATTTCATTCAACTGCTTGGACGTGTCAGACATTTCCTGCAGAGAAGCAAGTTGTTCCTCCGTCATCGCAGATACTTCTTCCGTGGCTGATGCAGTATCCTCCACAACAGCCGATACTTCATTGATGGACTTCATCACAGTCTCACTACCGGAAGTTAACTCCTCGACAACAGCAGATACCTCCAGAACTTCACCACTGAGGTTATGAATATGCTGAGTAATGGTTGAAAAAGCATTACCTGCATCCTCAATGGTCCGCAACCCTTCATTCACATGTAGCGTGCTCTCATCAACCACCTGCACCGTACTTTGAACACCTGTTACCACGGTTTCCAATATACTTGTAATCTCTTTGGCTGATGTTGCACTTTGGTCTGCAAGATTACGAATTTCCGCGGCAACGACAGCGAAGCCGCGTCCATTTTCCCCAGCGCGGGCAGCTTCGATCCCGGCGTTAAGTGCAAGCAGATTGGTTTGTCTCGCAATACCCGACATTGAATCTGCAATGTTGATCACTTGATCAGACATCTTCGAAATTTCATTAATGGCTTCCTGTACAGAGAGGAAGGATTGTTCAATGGAACTCATTTTACCTACCGCATTATCAATGCGCTGTTGCCCATCCACGGCAATGGATTCGGTACGAACTGCACGGCCTGCCACGTCACTTGCCGAGGAGGCGACACGATTAAGGCCATTTAGGGATTGCTGCATCGCAGCTACCATGGTTTGCGTAAGAGCAACCTGTTCATCAGCGCCTTCAGCGACGCGTTCCATGGCAGTGGCAACTTCTTTTCCTGCAAGATGGCTATCGGCAACCCCTTTATCCAATCGATCCGAAGCTGTGCTCAGAATCATGGCATTGCTCTGAACGTCTAGCATCATTTGCTGTAAACCAGCGAGCATTGTATTGGCTGCCTCCGCGAGTTCACGAGTTTCGTCTTTCATTGGCGTAGCGATTCTCAGTGTCAGGTCACCATTGGAAGAACCGATGTCATTTAATGCCTGTTTTACGGTACGAATGTTTCTAACAATGGCACGTGACAGGACCAATGCAGTGATGAACGAGATAATGGCCACAACGATAAGTGCCCCATACAGTTCCAAGTTCAGTAGTGTGTTTTTTGCTTCAGCGCTTCTGTACGGTTATCGGTTAACGTATGCTCGTTGGTTCGAAATGTATCGAGAGCAGTCCGAATCTGGTCCATGTCTCTTTTACCTGGATCATCTGCGAAAAAATCTCGAATGGCCTGCGTATTATTGGCTTGGCGAAGGGCGACCACAGGTTCACCAGCGACCTGGACCCAGTTCTCCATATTAGTATGTATGTCTTCCAAAAGTGCAAGTTGAGCCGGATTATCCGAAATTAAAGCAGCAAGTTCATCCCTTAGTGTAATAAGTTGCTCTTTTCCTTGGGTGTAGGGATCGAGATAATTGTCCTGACCCGTGATGATGTAACCGCGTTGACCTGTTTCCATATCTACCATGTTTCTTTCGAGTTCATAGGTGAGGGCGTGTACCCTCATATCGTGATCGACCAGAAAATCCAGTTCCCGTTGGAGCTGACTTGTGCTGTTCTGAATCAGCAGGATGCAACCAGCCAGTACAGCCAGTACGAGTAAATATCCTAATCCGATCTTATAAAAAATCTTAAAAGTCTTTCGCTTTTTCATGTTTGTTATTCCTCTCTATGGGGTATATGTAGTTGTCGAAAAAACCGGAAATGTAATGATTGTAGGTCTTTAGAATAGGTGTCTAAAGAACTATTTTTTTAGTATTATACGTAAAGAAACTTCTTTTGTATATAGTTTGTTTAGCTTAAATATAATGTTTGGTTGATGTTGTATAAGGTTGGGGTTGATGATGTTTTACAATCGTTGGTTTACACGTTCAAACGTTATGTTTATCATGGGAAGGGAACGATTCCAATTACATATACAATATCCCAATCCGAAAGGAACATTGGACATGAATAAAGAGAAGGTATTGCTCAAACCGGAAGCGATGATTTTTGACATGGATGGTACGCTGTTCCAGACAGAGACCCTGTTGTTGCCAGCATACCAGCAACTATTTGATACATTGCGTGCCGAAGGGCACTTTGAAGGAGAAACTCCACCCGAGGAACGGATGCTGGGAAGTTTGGGCATGTTGCTCGAAGATATATGGAAAGTGGTTATGCCTGAGGCATCGGAAGCGGCACATCGCCGGGCAGACGAACTGCTGCTTCAACTGGAGATTGAGGGGCTTGATCAAGGAAGTTCTCAATTGTATCCGGGTGTGAAAGAAACGCTGCAAGCATTAAAACAACAAGGAGTGCGTCTTTTTGTCGCAAGTAATGGGCTGGAGGACTATGTGAAGGGTGTGGCGTTTGCACACGAGATTATGCCTTTCTTTGAAGGGGTATACAGTGCAGGCCAGTACAAGACTCCTTCCAAAATTAATCTGGTGCAGATCCTGCTTGAGAAACATCGTATTCAGGACGCATGGATGGTAGGGGATCGCTCTTCTGATGTGGAAGCTGGTAAAATGAACGGTCAGGCGGTCATCGGCTGTGCCTATGCCGGGTTCGGACGTGATGAGGAGCTTGCGGGCTCAGATGTGCTCATCTCTGATTTTACAGAACTGCTGCGTCTGTATGATGAAGCAGAGTAGTCTCTACGCTGTATACGTTTACTGAGATTTAAGATTACGAACCGCATGATATGAACCTGTATTCAACGGAAATGCGTTGAATACAGGTTTTTTTGTTTGGTCATGCAGTCACATTCTCCCCTGTAGAAAGTTGATTTCCCTATCCCGCTTTCCTTCATATTCCCTCTATACTTCATTCAAAAGCTATAGGGGGTCCGATTCTGGTGAAACCATCCAAAATACATGCCTATATGTTCATCTTTCCAAGTCTTTTTTAACTGTTGTATTCGGGATCTATCCTCTGTTATGGGCGCTGCGTTACATGTTCTATGATTATCAAGGCATCGGAACGCCTGTCTTTATTGGGCTTGACAATTTTGGACGCATTTTGCGTGACGGGCAATTCTGGGATTCTGTAGGCAACACGGGTGTGTATGCACTGGGCAAACTCGTCGTTACGATTCCACTGTCGTTAACTCTGGCGATTATTCTGAATCGTAAATGGAGAGGTCGATCCCTCTTTAGGGCGATCTATTATCTTCCCACTATTTTCAGCGCTTCGGTCATGGCGATTGTATTTTTTATTATTTTCAACTCCTATAACGGAATATTGAATCAATTGCTGCTTAAGTATCATGTGATCTCCGAATCCATTAGCTGGCTGGGGGCTGAACATGCCATGTTAACAACCATCATCATCGCCATCTGGGGGCTGTGGGCAACTATATGTTGTTGTTCATTGCGGGTCTTCAGAGCATTCCTGAAGAGCTTTATGAGGCGGCATCGCTGGATGGAGCAAGTGAGTTTCAGAAACTGCGGAATGTAACGATTCCGTTGCTGGGTCCTGTCTTGCAGATGATCATCATGCTGGCAATTACCACGGCGCTGAAAGGTTACGAGAGTATTATGGTGCTGACCGAAGGGGGCCATATGGCAAAACAGAGGTGATGTATCTGTATTTGTTCAAACTGTTGTTTCCCGTGTCGGCTGACACACAATCACTCCAGCAGCTCGGTTATGGCAGTGCAGTCGGTTTTACAACGGCTCTCATCGTAGGGGCTGTGACGCTCATTTATTTCCGTATATCCAAAAAGCTCAATGATGTCTATTAAACTGAAAAACAGACTTTTTGAACACGTATAAAATTAATCAGGAGGAAACGATGATGACTCAAAAAGTACTTGCGCCCTCAGGGTCTCCCCAACTCATTCGCTGGACCAAACGAACAGTACTTTGGCTGTTTTTGATCGCAATCGCTCTGCTGTCGCTGTTCCCCATCATACTTGTATTGCTCGGTTCCTTCAAAACGAACCAGGAATTGACCGGAGGAGCTACGATCTGGCCGAAGATTTGGCAGTTCTCCAATTATGCTCAGGCTTGGCGAACCGCCAATTTTTCGGGTTTTACGATTAATAGCGTGTTTGTTAGCATCAGTACAACAGTTGGCACGTTGCTGGTAGCTTCGATGTCAGCCTACGCTGTGGATCGAGTGAATTTCAAAGGGAAAAAGGGTACACCCTGCTCATGGCATCTACTCTGTTTATTTCCATAGGCGCAGTTGTGCTGCGTCCGCAATTTGACCTCATGGTCAAGCTGGGGCTGAATACCACGTTGTGGGGCGTTATTATTATACTGATCAGCGCACACGCTGCCACATACTTTATTCTCATTGGTTTCTTCAAGAGCATCCCGCGCGAACTGGATGAGGCGGCGATGATTGATGGCTGTAATTTCTTCACCACATACTGGCGCATTATTCTTCCACTCCTGCGGCCCGGACTCGCCGTTGCAGGTCTGGGTGTATTCCAGAGTTCATGGAATGAATATATTCTTCCTTTTGTGTTCACCATGAGCAATCCGGACTTGCAGACTTTGCCCGTTGGGCTGGCTAATCTGCGATATGGCATCGGAGCTGCAGCTGAGGTCCAACTGATGATGGCCGGAGCCTGTCTGTCCATTTTGCCGCTGCTCATCGTTTATATTTTTGCCAACAAATCATTCATGCAAGTGACCTTGGGAGCTGTGAAAGGATAGGCGTGAGCACAATCATGGAAACGGTTTTACGGGTTATTCCACTGTGCTATACTCATTTTAATTCACAGCGGACAGGCCAAGCCGTGTTCAAGGAGCGAGCGCCGATGATATTCGACTTTTATAAAATGTCCCTGAAAAAAGAATACAGCTGCTGTACATTTTTCTCGTGGTCTTGTGCATCAGTGTGACCGGGATATGCTCTTATCTCTTTGCTGCACGAAGCATTGAGCAGAATGCACTTGAACTGAAACAAAGCATTCTGAACAAATCAGTGCAGGTTATGGATGAACATCTAAGGCACATTGTTGTATCCTCTTTTTCTTTTATGCTTAATGAAACGTTCACCCAGGTCATGAAGGACGTTGGAAAAAATAAAACATCTCATTATTATCAGAATCTCTCGCTGCTGCAAACATCGTTTGCTCAATTGAAGCTCGTAGAGCCACTGATTGATACCGCATATCTGAAAACACCTATCGGTGATTTTTTCTCAACCAAAGATTTTCCGAATCGCAATAACTCGTTCGACAGGGAATACGGACGCTACGTGAAGCTGCAAGGCTGGAATACGATGTGGTTTGGTTCACATCAGAGTCAGTTATTTCAATCCCGAGGAAATGTGTTATCTCTGTTGCTCAAACCCATTGTGATCGATAATCATACCTATTCGAATGTATATATGGTCGTCAATATGAAGGAAGAGGCGATGCGAGACATTCTGACGCAGGATCTCATGAATAACCAGATTCAACTGTTTTTGCTGCACAAAAACGGAAATGAAGTCATTCGGCCCAGGTCCCGAAATTACGATTTCATTATGGAGCCTGACTTTACACAACAGTTTAGCCGTGACGATGCTGGGGATTTCACCTACAGGAACGATCAGGGGAGGACATGCTTGTTAACTATTCGGCATTGTCGATGAACGAGGATTGGGTCATGGTAAGTGTACAGTCCAAGGCTGACTTGTTGTCCCCCTCCAAAAGATACGCTGGCTGATCATCCTGATCATGTTGTTTTGCATTTTGCTCGCACTCGGGTTGTCCAGGCTGCTGGCCTCCGCTCTGCTGAAGCCACTGAACAAACTGCGACGCTTGATGGTTGAGGTGGAGTCTAATGATCTGGATGTACGGTTTCGCAGCAAGTATGACGATGAAGTCAGCGCTGTAGGGCATCGTTTCAACCGGATGTTGGACCAGATTCAAATTCTGTTTGAAGAAGTACGGACAACGGAGCAAGACAAACGGCGGTTTGAAGTCAAGGCGCTTCAGGCGCAGGTTGATCCTCATTTCCTCTACAATACGCTTAATACGATGTTCTGGAAAAGTGAGAGCGGAGAGAAGAAGGATGTAAGTGAGATGATCGTCTCCTTATCCTTATTATTCCGTCTGGGCCTGAATGATGGTAAAGACATCACCAGTGTGGAGCAGGAGATCAAACATGTCGAACAATACATGCAGCTTCAGCAAAAATGTTATGAGGATCTGTTCGTTTATCGGATTGAGGTGGGGGACCCCTCTTGTTACGCTGTTGATATTTTAAAAATATTACTTCAGCCCTTGGTCGAGAATTCCATCCTGCATGGATTCAATGACAAAGAAGATTTGGGCGTTATCCTGATCCGCATTGATCGTCAGGGTGACACACTACGGCTGGAGGTGGCTGACAATGGATGTGGTATGGATGTAGCCGGCATCTATGCTGAGGATGTTCCTGACGGGGACGCAAAGGTTATGCCCTATCCAATCTCCATGGCAGATTAAGCCTTCACTACGGGGATGTGGCCTCAATTGTATTTCATAGCAGTACAGATGTGGGAACAACGGTTGTTATCACGATTCCGATCACCTGAGGAGGGGCAGTATGGGCCAATTGACGATGTGTGTTATGGATGATATCCAGGCAGTTGTAAAGGGCATATCTTCAACTATTCCGTGGGAGGATCATCAGGTTCGGATTGTAGGCACGGCGGGCAATGGAGAGCGCGGTTGGTCCTTGTTGCTGGAGCAGCAACCCGACATCGTGATTAGTGATATCAGGATGCCCAAGCTGAGCGGGCTGGAACTAATGAAGCGGGCATTGGATGCCGGACTGCGAGCCAAATTTATTTTCATCAGTGGTTATTCTGATTTTCAATATGCACAGGAGGCCATCAAGCTTGGTGCATCCGATTATTTGCTCAAACCGTTTACCCCTGAAGAAATACTAGGTGCGGTGTTGAAGGTAAGACAGGTGATTACGGAAGAGCAGGCACAGTGCAAACAGTTGGAACAGTTGGAGCAGAAGGTGGAGAGTAGCAGCCAGTACGAGCGTCACAGCTATCTCCTGGGCTTGTTGCGTCATGAAATCGGGGGCTTCCTGAATGAAAGTCGCTGGAACGAGCTGCACATTGATCTCGATTCATCCAATCTTCTCGTCATGGTCATCGAGGTGGATGGTTATACGCGATATGGATACACGATGCATCTGGATGCCGAAATCGTTCCTTTTGCGGTCCAAAATATTGTGGGAGAAACCTTAAACCGCTATACCAAAGGCGTTGTTTTACGGGAAAACCGATACCGGCTTGCAGCCATATTTAACACACCAAGCCAGATCGACGTCTCTGAGCTACTGGAGCAATGCCGCCAAAATGTGGAGCGATTCAGCAAAAAAACAGTCTCGATTGGTGTTGGTACGATTGCCCGCAGACCACAGGAAATCTGGACGTCCTACGCACATGCAGATCAGGCGATATCCTATCGTTTTTACAGTGAAGGAAATTGCATCCTCCAGTATACTGAACTGGAAAATCAGGCCTGTGTGGCTCCGGTATATCCTTTGGAGAAGGAGAAAGAGCTTTTTACGCACTCAAATGTGGTAATGAGAGCACCTGTCACCGCATCATTGATGAAATTCTCGAAGAATGGCAGGTCTCCGAAGGATTTCCCGAGCCTCTCACGATGATTCGTTTGCTGTCTGGACTGGCTTTTGCCATCTACCGTGCCTTTTGTGATGAGATTACAGCAGAGGAACGCTTGCGTCTGGAGGCCGACCTGACAGTGCTTGAGGCGATGCGCTCCTTGACGTTTGAGGGCTGGAGGGGATATATCAAACATTTTAGCAGTATGGGTTGCGAGATTATGGACAAAAAACGACTCACCGATGTCAAACAGGCGATTAGCAAAGCCCAGGAATATATCAGTCTGAATCTTGCAGAGAATCTGACGCTGCATGCCTGTGCCCAATCCGTACATTTAAGTCCGAGTTACTTTGCCAATGCCTTCAAAAGGAAACCGGCATAACGCCGATTCAATATATTACTAAGATGAGGATGGAAAAGGCCAAAGAATTGCTGGTTGCAGGTGTACAGGTGCAAGAGATCTGCCAGAGGCTGGGTTATGAGGACAGGCCTTATTTCAGCGGTTTGTTCAAGAAATATTGCGGCATGACGCCAACCTGCTTCCGACAAATGTATGAGAATTGAAACCGATACGGAACGTCATTTTTCCCACCATGCAAAGTCAGAATGTCCCTCACCTCCATGAAAGCGTAGCGATTATCATTACGTTAACGGATAACCAAACGGGTTGTCCAGACAAGCATAAGGGGGCATATCAATGGTTAAAAAGTGGATGGTGACTACGCTAAGTGCATTGCTGGCGCTAAGTTTGGCAGGTTGTTCGGCTGACAGTGGTACTTCGGCAAATAGCGAATCGGGGACCAGCGGGGAGGATGCCGGAGGGAAAACCAAAATCATATATTGGACACCGGACCGCCATGATGCTGATTTTATGAAATCCAAGATCGATGAGTTCAACCAGACAAACAAGGACAACATTGAAGTGGAGATGACCGTGATGGGGGACAACTATCCACAGGCGGTTGATATTGCTTTTGCCAGCAAGCAGGCACCCGATGTGCTGCAAGTTAATGATTTTCAGACGTATTATCAGAAGGGGTATCTCGCCCCGATCGATGGATACATGAGTGATGAGATGAAGGCCGTGTTTAAAGACAGCTTGATTGAGAATAAAAACACAATTGATGGAAAAATATATTCCCTCCCCAATACAGGGCAGGTCTGGCGGCTTGTGTATAACAAAGATATTTTCAAAAAGGCAGGGATCGAGAGTCCGCCAAAAACGTTGGCTGAGATGGTTGCGGATGCCAAAAAAATTACCGAAGTTGGTAAAAGTGAAGGCATCTATGGTTTTGCCAGCCCGTTCAAGAGCAGCAGCGGTTTCTGGAGAGCAGCCAATACGATTGCAGGTGCAAGCAATAATGTTGGTATTGATGGTTACAACTACAAGACTGGCCAATTTGATTTTGGGATGTACAAGGATATCGCAATGGCACTTCGTCAGATGAATCAGGATGGCAGCATGCTGCCAGGTGTTGAAAGTCTGGACATCGATCCGCTCAGAGCCCAGTTTGCTCAAGGTAAAATCGGAATGTACATTAACCACTCTGGTGAACCAGGGGTATATAAAGATCAGTTTCCTACAAAAGAAAATTGGGCAGCGGCTCCTGTGCCAACAAATGATGGAACGATCAAGGGCGCTTCACAAGTCATCGGGGGCTCCTACATCGGCATCAATGCAGATTCTGCCAACAAGGAAGCGGCATGGAAGTTTATGGAGTATGTGTACAGCACAGATCTTCAGAGTGAGTATTACGAAAAAGGATACGGAATCTCACTGATTCCTGCTGTACTAAGCTCTGGTAAAAAACCAAGCATTCCGGGCATTGAAGGTTTCCTGCCCAAACGTTATGATGCCATTTTCCCGGCAAATCCAAGTGTGGTGACCGAGAGTTCACTGGAAGGAAATAAATGGAGCGATGCATTCTCCATCTATGTATTCACGGGTGGTGATCTCGATAGTGTAATCAAGGATCTGGATACGAGATACAATGCAGCTCTGGAGAAAACCAAAGCAGCAGGGCTGACCAATATAACTGCTGATCCATCGTTTGATTCTTCCAAGCTTCAAGGCAAATTGTCCACAGAAGACTAATAAACGTTCATAGCGGCCGTGGTTTAACTACTTCGGTCGCTTACTCACAAGGAAAGGGGAAAAGCAAAATGATTATTAATCATGCGTCTATCGATGCACATATCATTAACGAAACGAGTTCCCGCAAGATTTTGGGCATGGGCGGTACATTAATGATGGTGGAGGTTACCTTTGCTAAAGGGGGTATTGGAGAAGTTCACTCCCATGATGCGCACGAGCAGGTCAGCTATATCGTCAAAGGCAGCTTTGAGGTACAGGTCGGTGAAGAAACTCGCATCTTAAAAGCAGGGGACAGCTTTTATGCCGGTTTTAACGTCCCGCATGGGGTCAAGGCACTGGAGGACTCCGTCATTCTGGATGTTTTTACCCCGTTCCGTCAGGATTTCCTTGAGGCGTCCCAATGAGCGATTTTTACCTTTCGGCAACGGATCTGCAACGGGCTGCCCAATATTATGAAAAACATTTTCCGGAAGAAGCCCGAAATTCGCTCACGATAGCCAATCGTGCCATCCTGAATGAATTTATCGTTCCTTATACCAACGATCTGAATCGCTGGATTCCGATGGGGACACCCGTGGACTGGCTTCACAACCCGACCAATGATCTGGAGTTCACATGGGGCATCAATCGACACTGGCATATGCTCGATCTGGGCAAGGCGTATCTGATGAAGGGCAATCCGCTATATGTAACAACATTTATTGACCACTTCCGTAGCTGGAGACAGCAAAACCCGGTACCTGTAAATCTGGTTTATGACGAGGCCGTGTTCTTTCAAAAGCCCGGTCCATGGCGCCTGCTGGAGACGGGACTACGTGTGCAGTCCTGGATATCGGCATATAAATATATGGAAGCAAGTTCATTGATAGACGAAGGCTTTCAAGCGGAGTTCCGACAAGGTCTGAACGAGCACGCCGAGTTTTTGACCCGTTACCTCGGCAGCACGGAAATCAATCATGCCATTATGCATATGCAAGGGTTGTTCATGATTGCTACGTTCTACCACCAGCATCCGCGAAGTCCATACTGGCGTCTAGTGGCGATGGAACGTCTTGAGTTGTGTTTGCTGCATCAGTTGGGTGAAGAAGGAATACAGGTTGAACTGACAACACATTACCACAATGCCAGCATCGAGATGTTTGGCACCCCTTATCGGTTGGGCGAGATATCAGGACATCCTTTCTCGGCATGGTATGCCCGCTGTCTGCGCCAAATGGCTGCATTTACTGAGGCGCTGATTCGACCAGATCATCAGTCTACCGGTATTGGTGATTCGGATTGGGTTGGTGATGGACGACAACGACTGACCCTGCTTGGAGCGATCCTGGACGATGATGATTTGATGGCTCGCGGAACAGATAGCTCGGAGTGTCTCTGGTTGCTGGGTGTGGAGAAATATGAGCGATGCCTCAGACTACAGGCTTCTTCTTCTCAGGCGTTGTCGAGCCGGGCTTTTCCGCAGACAGGATATTATGTCATGAGGGACAAGTATCAATATCTTTTTTTGATGCGGCTGCCATGGGCGGAGCACACGGACATGCGGATGCGCTGAATGTGGAGTGGATGTGGAAGAACCAGCTTTTCTTCACGGACACCGGACGTTATACGTATGAAGAAGGGGAATGGCGGCGGTATTTCAAAAGTACGCGGGCGCACAATACCGTCACAGTGGATGGTCTGGATCAGACACCTTATCTCTCCACACAGCAATGGGGTGAACCGGAGGCTCAGGCCACAACGCTACGTTGGGAGAGCAATGACAGCTATCACTTCATTGATGCTTCACAGGATGGATATACACATTTGCCAGATCCAGTTACACATCGTCGGTGGATGCTGGCAGGGGTGGAGATCCCTATACTACTAATTGTGGATTGGCTGGAAGCAGAAGCAGAGCATACGCTGGAGCAACGTTTTCACTTGCATCCGCAAGCGGATATTGCATTGAGAATGAATGCAGCTGGAGAAATGACGGCGGATATGAGCTATGAGGCATCTTCCATAACGCTGACGATGCAATGGGTTACGGCAGGCATCGGGAAGGGAGCCTTCGCGTTGACGGAGCAGCCCGGCTGGGTATCTGAGGTGTATGGTTCCAAGTCGGAAACATCGGTCATTCAGGGCAAGACTGATTTCTCGGGCAAAGTGGGTATTCTGACGTTGTGCCTGCCTGCGGATCATACAGACCAGGTTACACGTGTTACCACATGCCAACTGGAACCTGACCTGATGAGATTGGCATTAGCTTATGTGCAAGGTGAGGAAAAAGGATATATTGTGATTGACAACGAAACGCTGCAATGGACGAAAGAATAGAAATAAAAACAGTGAAGCAGGAGCAGATGCTCGCACTTGGCGAACATAGACTCCTGCTTTTTCTTCACTCACTTGGCTTTCTTTTTTCTTTTTACTCTGGCGGATTTTTGCGAAACGGGCCTGGGATTGGCTGGCTTTCTGGACGTTCCGGGAGGTCTGTTGCGATATAACCATAAGGCGTACTCCAGCGGTTGAGTGATGGCTTTATAATAGATATCCCGCTCCCCGATGCGAGCGAATACTTCACGCGCAGGTTTGGGATTAACTTCAAGCAGGTAGATACGACCGCTTCTGTCAATCGCCAAATCCAGTGCCAGCTCACACAGGTCCCCATACGTATCTTCCAGAAACGAAGCAACATCAATGCCAAACGTCTCTGCAGTTGTGTTAATTTCTGCTCGGAGGTCGTCATCTTCGATCCATTGCTTCATGAGTCGGTTCATCGCTATTGCCTGACCGCCGCCATGCAGATTGGAGGTCACGCTTTTTTCTGCACCCATGCGTCCAGCACATCCAGTAAGCTCCCATTGTCCGTCACCGTTCTTCTGAACGAGCATGCGATAATCATGCACACGTCCATTCGGAAGCTGAAGTTGAATGCCCTTTTGTACAAGATACTTGTCTTTCATGTTCCAGTGCTGGAGCAACGCGCCAAGTCGTGATAAATGAACTTTACGTGGAGTGATGATACGACGCTTCTGATCCCGCCCCTGAACAAGCACCGTATTAGCCTCGCTACTGCTGCGTTCAATGCGCAGAATACCACGTCCGCCTGTTCCATTAATGGGTTTGAGATAGACCAGAGAAGAAACTTTGAGCATCCGGTTTACATCGGACATATCCTGAAATAGAGCGGTTTCCGGCAGGTGTTCACGAAAGTTTGCTTTTTGTAAAAGGGTCTGATGGATGGTCCATTTATTGCGCAGTGGCCTGTTCAGAAAGAGCAGATGCCCATATTTCTCACGAAAAGCAAGCAATTGCTGGAACCTTCGATTACGCTGAATCCGGCAGCGATCAAAGATCAGGTCCGGGAATGATCGCCACTCCCTGGACCAGCCTTTTCCCTCATGAAAAACCATGGCTTCAATTTGTTTGCCGCCGGGGTGTACGTCGGCTGGTGTGAATACATAGATATCGAGTCCCCGCTTGCGCCCTTCAAGAATCATTCTGCGATAAACGCTTCGTTCTTCAAGAGCGCGATGTTCATTTAAGTACAACGTCATAATGCCCAGAACAGGTGAGGACACAAACAATCACCTTCTTTTTGCAGTATTCCTGTCTGTCATCGTTTGGACTGACGGGCAAGATAAGCGCTGTAGTGAAATATACGTTCCAATGACCGCCGTCTGATCTGTGGTTCATCAAACTTCATGGGCTTTGCATTGGCTTCGAAGAACCAGAGTTCCCCCAGGTCATCAATGCCCAGATCCATGGACATTTCTCCGAGCGTGTAACCTGATCCCCGTTCTACCTGTCTTGCTATCATTAATGAAGTGGATTTCACACGTTTCATCAGGGTTGTTGACATTTCTTCGCCAAAAAGCTCAGTCAGCAGCTTCTCAGGGTCTTCTACGCTCCCGCCGCGTGGCACATGAGTTGTAATGCTGCGGGAGCCAGCAAGTCTCGCTCCTACACCGGTTACGCTCCATTGGCCTTTGGTGTTCTTTTGTACAAGAACACGCAAATCGAAGGGGCGTTTACGAGAGGATGCCAATTCAATGCCTTGTTGCATGATATAGGGCGTATGTCCGGTTTCTTTGCGGATTCGTGCCCATAACTTGGAGAGTGTAGCTGCTTTATAGGTCGTGCTTTTACGTGTGGTTTGTATTTTGAGTCGGTAGGGAAGCCGTTCTTTTTCCTGGAATTTAAGCATCATGATTCCTTTGCCAGCTTTGCCGCTCTCGGGCTTAAGGTATAGATAGGGATACGCCCGTAAAACGGCACCCAGAGAAGAAGCACTTCGCATCCGCCGAGTATAAGGGATCAGTTGCTGAGTCGATTTGGACTTCTTAAGCCATTCGAACAGATCCCATTTGTTAAAAAAGAATGGGTTATACAGTTCGATTCCTGATTGCATGCATTCGTCAATCTTGCGCTGAACGGAAGGTTTTCCTTCGTCTTCCCGGTTGGGAATACGATTGTACAGAACATGGGGAAGGGGAAAGGTTGTGAAACCCACTTTCCACTCCCCTTGTTGTACGTATATCCTTTCACGGTGGGACCACTCACGTTCAGATCCCGCACAGTCACAATGTACACCACGTATCCCATGCTCTCGCCTGTCTGTAAGATATCCTGAAAATTTTGATGATTTCCCCTGAACATGCGCTGTTTATCATGCATGGTCAAAACAGCAATGACAGGTTTGAAATCATCATGAAGGCTCATCAAATTTCTTCCTTCTTCCGGAACTTGCTCAAATACAGGCAGTGTTCCAAGATGTGCTCCACCGACGATTTGCCCTCCACCCGGAGTGAAGGGTGACGGAAAATGGAGCGCCCGGGTTTGGCGTTCGCTTCGAACATCCATACATGTTCCTCCTGATCAATGCCCAGATCAAAGCCAATCTCACCAATCAGATGCTGGTGCTGGGTTTCAATCGCCTGGGCCAGTGTAATAGCGACGGATTTGGCCTGCTGAAGAACTTCTCCCGCACGATCGCCGAAGTTGCGACTGAGCGCCTGCTCAGGAGTCATTAGGGAGCCGCCATTTTTGATGTGTGTTGTGACGCTGCCACGTCCTGCCTTTTTGGCTCCAATCCCGACAACAACCCATTGATTGTTACCATTTTTGTGCATGTGAAAACGAAAATCAATTGGACATTCATCAATCTCAATTAGACGTATTCCCTGCTGAACAACATATCCGCGTAGCTGTTTGCCATGTCTTCCCTGAAGCATGCGCATCAGACTGTTGAAGGACCCAAAACGCAGGAGTGCATTACCGCCTTTTTTGCGATAACGTGCGAAATATCCGCGTTTGGGCGAATAAGTCAGGCGGTAGATCCCGTTCCCCAGACTTCCAGCAGTAGGCTTATAGTAGACGAACTGATGGCGTTCCAACATTTCCTTCATCTGTTCAACGGAAGGATTGGTAATCGATTCAGGGATATAACGTCCTGCTGCCGGCTCGTTCTCCAGCAACGTATAGATATCCGATTTGTTGAAGAAGCTCCAGTTGAAGAACGGAATTTTTCGGCGAACAAATCGTTCCCGCAGCTGGTTGATTGCTGGTGAGAAGTCTGAGCGTCTGCTCGGCAATCGGTTGTAGACAACATCGGGCAGAGGTACTGTTTTGCGTGTGAAGCTTCCGTTATCATTCAGAAAAAACCCGATACCGTCTCATTCTGCCAATTGATATCCCGGGAGTAAATGCGTAAATGTAAGATTTACGGCTACCTTCACGGAGTAACTGTTTGATGAAACCAGTACGGGAACCGAATGGATTAGTGCTCGTCGCAGGCCCATCAGAGAGTACGCCGATCAGTGGACCTAACTGGACCTCATCATTTTGCAAATTCCGGAGATAGATACTGCCCCGTTTGGGAACGTTCATCATATTACGGATACCTGAAGCGAGATACAGATGTTTACCTGCTTTTTGATTGGTTTGATCGTTGCAGGTACCCGGTCACGCCCGAAGCGAAGGTGCACCGTTTTTTTGCCGGACAGGTTGAGGCTCTTCATTAAAGCGTTGGATACATAAACCACTTTATCCGGTTGCTTGGTGAAATGCAGATTGCAAAAGGTCAAACTCATGATTTATCCTCCTATCCTGAAAAGATCCTTGGGCTCCATGGCAAGCGGGCGCTGCGGGCCTCAGCCGCCGTGAATCGGGATGGGTTTCAGGCCAGCTTTGCTGGATGTATTCGGCAATTTCATTGGACGAATGACGTCCGTGAGAACATGTTGTTGCAACAGATAACGGGCATAGGCAAGCGGCCGGGTATAAGTCAGGGTATGCATGCGTCGGTCGCCCGCTTCTGCGAATGAGGTGCGGCCTGGTTTGGAGTTGACTTCAATTAGCCAGAGTTGGCCCTCTGCATCTGCTCCGAAATCAAGCCCCAATTCGGCTAACCTGCCGAAACGGCTTTCCAGCAGGGTGGGGATAAGAGTAGCAGTCTGCCGGATGCTCTTCAGCAGAGTTTCCGTGCGGATCGTTCCATATCGCTGGAGCAGATATGCGTGGGCAGGATATGCTTTACCCCCACCGTGAAGATTGGACGTGAGTGAACCTTCGGGTCCTTCCCGTACCATACATCCGGTAAGCGTCCAGCGACCTTGCCCATTCTTTTGCATTAGAGCCCGTATGTCGAATGCTCTTCCATGATGGCTAAGCTCCAGATATGGCTGCACGATCATCTTACGCTCAGCCTGATGTAATGCTAGCCAGGAAGATACAGCCTGGGTATGGTTGAATGTAAGAAAAAAGGGTTCATTGTCCTCGTTACGCCCCTCCACGACCCATGTTGATGGAGTCGCTCCCTGAGACAGGCGAAAGGTATTTTTGCCATGAGTCCCGGATACCGGTTTGAAGAACAGTCCTCTGGGCCAACGGTCCAGCCATGTTTCCCAAGGAATATGCGATCCTATCCGGGTTGTGGGAGCAAGTTGTGACCTCAATTCAGGATTTCGGGACAACACACGATGTACCTCCCATTTTCCTGGAAGGGAAGCAGACCAATAACGGTGTTGATCTGTGCCGTTGGTTGGTATCCATTCCTTAAGCTGTTGTCTGACGTACCTGGAGATAGGGCGAAGACAACGATCCATAATGAGATCGACTGCAGGAACAGGTGCCGAATTCCACTTCCCTTGATGATAGGCATATCCCCATTGAAGAGGGAGATGGACTGCATCATTCGATATCGGGATCACAATAATCTGAAGGGCGTATCGCATGCTCCCCAAACTGAGACGACGGCAGAAAAGTTCATCTGTAAAGGGAGGTGAGCCTTCGGTTGCACGTACCAGAATGGCCAGTGTCTTGGTCTGAGATGATGGAAACATTACGCTGCACCTCTCCTCTATGAAATAACTTTTCAAAAACCCGCCAGGTACGTAGAGTATTCAAGCATGGCTTTGACGGAAGGGCGGATCTTGCTCTCACTCAGTGGTGTATTATCATTCTTGGATGGTTTGGAGTTGACTTCGAGCAGCCATACGCGCCCAGTGGTGTCCAGAGCCAGATCAATACCAAGTTCACCAAAATGAGCAGGGATGGCACTCTCGATCCCTTTTGCGATATCCAGTGCTGCGGTGTGCAATCCTGCATACGCGGAAGCTTTGGCTGATCCAGACAACTGTGTTTTGGCAACAGCATCCTTGACGGTGCTGAGACTTCCACCCCGTGCCAGATTGGATACGTAGTGACTCCCGCCCGCAATCCGGGCGACGATGGAGGTTACACTCCATTTACCTGTACGGTTTTTTTGCACGAGCGCACGGAAATCCACGGGTCTGCCACTGTTGTCAATGAGAGTCAGCCCTTGTTGGATCTGATAACGCGTTGTTTTCATTTTCCCAGACATACTGGCATACAGTTTATCCAGAGAAGTATACGTTTGTTTCCGGGTACCCCCGACGCCAGTCGCCAGAGTCAGGAAGCTTCCGTCAGTCTGACGTGAGACCCGGATGATCCCTTTACCCAAAGAACCGCGTACGGGCTTCAGAAATACAACCGGATGTCGGTTGCACATCGTCTTGAGCATGGCGGACGTCTTGAGCAAATGAGACTCGGGAAGAACTCGTTTAAGCGTTGAAATGGACTTGAGTGCGTCAAACACTTCGTTTTTGTCCAGAAACTTTTCATTGAAGGTTTGCGTGCCGTAGAGCGATTTTACTTCTTTCATAAAATGCTGTACGCTAGGTTTGTTCTCAAGCTTGCGGGACGTTAGCCGGTTATTGACGACGTCTGCTACAGGCAGAACAGTCTTTTTCCAGCCGTCATCATACACCCAGCCTTTCATATAACCCGTTACCGCTCCAATATCCTCCGGTGTGAAAAAGGATACATAGGCGCCTTGCTTACGGCAGGCGTTCACCAGTTCTTGACAGAACATCGTGATGGAGCCAAAGGGCCGATCGGGCTGATCGGGATAATCCTGGCTAACCAGTACACTGATGTAGGGTCCAAGGCGAAGCGTACGGCTGGCTGAACGATAGGATACCCTCAGGACCGAACGCGGAACGAGACCGGTCTTGCTGGCAACTGTCTGATTGATGCGCAGCCCGTCATACCTTGGTACCGGAATGACAGTGACTTCTCGGCGGAAAGAGCCAAATTGCAGCTGAAGCGGCCTTCCTGAAGGGATTTTAAGCGCCTTGAGTACCCCTTCGCCCAGCATGATGACGTCGTCCTGCAGGATGCCCGAGCCGGTAACCTGAATCGTTACTTTTTTAGTGGACATCACGGATCTCCTTCCGGGCGGCAACTTGATGTCTGATCTCGAAGTTGAACGGCATCTGAACATGGCATGTGCTTCATCATATGAGGACATATAACCCTTGGTGATTGACCCATATGGATTAAATGCATTTGATTTCGAGGCAGGTTATTGATGACCTGTTTCAGATCGCCCTTGTTTGACAGGAGAGAAAAGCGTGTATTAACACGGATGAACAAACCAATCTGAGGAGGAATAATAGTGAACATTTATGACAAAGCCAATGATTTGGCCAAAGCACTGAGAGAAAGCAGCGAGGTGGAAGAGATTACTTCCGCGATGAAGCTGATTGAAGCTGATCCGGATGCAAAAGCAATGCTGGATAACTTCCGTGATCAACAAATGGAATTGCAACAACGTATGATGAGCGGGGATATGCCAGCTCCGGATGAGATGGAGAAAATGGAGAAACTGTTTGAAGTACTGAGCTTGAATCTGAACATCCGTCGCTTGTTCGATGCGGAGCGTCGCCTCAGTGTCATCATTGAAGACGTGAACAAAATTATTGCTGACAGCCTGGGTCATCTGTACGGTGGCGCTGAAGCGTAAAAAGGTAGTTCAAAAAGTCCACTTTTGATTACGAAGGATGCCTAGCGGCATCATCAGCATCGAATATGAAATTCAGCCGAAATAAGTGTGGGCTTACGAAGGTTGTTTCCTGCGGAAACATTGCGGTTGCTCACGTAGTTGTCCTACGCTCCGCTACTCCATTTCTAGCTTCATTCCATCTTCTCGGTACTGAAAACTGATCTTTTTGAACACGTACTAAAAGGTTGTCTTGTTTTTTTACCTGAACCTTTCATATTGGCTCCTTATCGTTCATAGACTAGACATATAGAGTCGATCAAGAACGAAGGAGCTGTGAATGGTGAAGAGGTTGAAAAAGCAAAACATGTGATCTATCTGCTTATTGCGTTGTCGATGCTGGTCATTGCACTGCCGCGGATTTCCTTTGCTGGAGGAATGGACTGGGTTAATATTTTTGGCATCGTATGGGTGCTGTTCTCCTTATTAATCGTTGGTGCACATTTGCATTTTATTCTCGGTGTGGATGAAGAGAAGAAGCGTGCACTGGAAGACGTTCGCCGGGCGAAGCTGCGGCAGTGGGAGATGAAACTGCTGGACAAGCAGGAGCGGAGCGAGTCTGTATAAGGTACAGTATGAGATCCAACATGGAAGACCGGAATCCCTTGATACAAGGGGGCCGGTCTTTTTGGTACATACAGAATTAGAGGTTAATCAGATGATTAAATTCAGATGGCGAACTTGCCTATGAGAATGGGTAGAGGTGGGGTTATTTTCCTAGAGCCGTGTTATAATAGATACAGTATAGTACAGATGCATCTTCGGGGGTGGTACAGTTGGACGGACAGGAAGAGAACGTCACGAAGCATGAACAGTTACTTCAACATATTGAACAACTGAAGGTTGGCAGCAAAATATCAGTACGTGGACTTGCGCGGGAGCTGGGTGTAAGTGAAGGGACAGCGTATCGTGCGGTGAAAGAGGCGGAGAACTTCGGGCTGGTCGTGACCAAGGAACGAATTGGAACGGTGCGGATCGAGAAGAGACCTCGGGGCATGTCGGAACAGTTGACCTTTGCTGATGTTGTGACCATTGTGGAAGGCCATGTGCTGGGGGGAACGAAGGTCTCGCCAAACCGCTGCACAAGTATGTGATTGGTGCGATGAAAGAACAGGCAATGGCCCGTTATATTGACGCTGGGAGTCTGCTGATTGTAGGTAACCGTGAAGATGCTCACTCGCTTGCCCTCGAACAGGGAGCGGGCGTGTTGATTACGGGTGGTTTTGGGACAAGTCGTGAAGTAAGAATTATGGCTGACGAGCTTGGGCTACCGATTATTTCATCCAGACATGATACATTCACGGTGGCTTCGATGATTAACCGTGCGATCTTCGACCGGCTGATTAAGAAAAAATTATGCTTGTTGAGGATATCATTGGTCAGAAACCTCGCTTGCAGGTGTTGAAAGTCACCAGTTCAGCTGCAGATTTTCATATGTTGGTATCGGAGACGGGCGAACATCGCTTCCCGGTGGTGGATGAATGGAACCGGGTCATCGGGATTGTGAGTCTGAAGGATGTCAGTGAGCTGAAAGAAGATCAAAGTATTGAGAAATGTGTGATACGCCGCCCGATTACGGCCTCATTGCAGACATCTCTTGCTTCTGCTGCCCAGATTATGACCTGGGAAGGCATCGATTTTCTGCCCATTGTGGATCGGAATCGCAAACTGATTGCGTCCGTCACACGCAAGGAAGTGCTTCAGGCGATGCGGGATGCACAGAAGCAGCCACAACTGGGAGAGACGTTTGATCATCTGATCTGGAACGGGTTTGCCGAGGAGCGTGGTGAACAGAACGAATTGTTATTTCACGGATTCATCATTCCCCAGATGGCAACGGATCTGGGTACGATCTCCGAAGGTGTTCTGTTGAATGTGATGACCCAGGCTGGCCGGCGGGCAGCCTGGGATGTTACAGGGAACGACCATGTGGTGGATAATGTAACGACTTACTTTGTTCGACCGGTACAGATTGAGGATCAGATCCTGGTTCGACCGTTAATTCTGGAAACCAGCCGTCGAACATGCAAAATGGACATTGTGGTTACCCGTGAAGGCAGTGTGGTATGCAAAGCGGTAATGACATTGCAGTCGATTGACCATGCCTAATAGGGTACGTTGCCTCGGGCATAAACAAAGAGAGTACTCCCTGATCGAGAAGCTCTGCCGGTTGCGCTGTCGCGCGGTTCTGGCTTTGCTTAATGAAGGGAAGTACTCTCTTTGCAGACACAACAATAACACTTCAACGAATTATGCAGATTGTCCAGAGGTTTTACCTGATCCATTACTGGACCGTTGTTGAAGCCGGGCATAATAACTGCGGTTACGTATTCCGGCAAATACATTATACGCACCCATAATCAGAAATAGCGCTTCCACAACCACAGATAAAGTGGAACCCGTGAAGACAAACATCAGGATCAGCGCAAGCACGACAAGCATGCCACCCATCCAGATATTTGTCCACGAACGGTACAGACCGGCTCTGGCAGCATCCGAGCTTCTGTGTGAACGAATACTGTTCAACGCTGCAAAAACCATGGCAACAGCAAAGATGGCGATTAGAGCATATTTGAGTACATCAATGAACACAAAGACGCAGCTCCTTTTCTGGAAAGCATTTACTGCCCTTATTGTACCATGGAGAGATGCAGACAAGGGCAGTTTTTTGCTGTTACGCAGGAACGTGCATGCGAATCTGTACCCAAACTTGCAGTACGCCTTCCATAACCAGCATCGTTTTGACCTGAACGGTGTACTCCTTTTCCTGACCGAGTACACTTTCTGATTCAGCATGATTCTCGTCATTTTGCTATACTCATCGATGTTGAATACATCTCTGCCCCGAAGTACCTCAAGTTCGTCTCCGAGCTTCTGTAACATCACTTTCAGAGAAGCCTCATCTGGCCCCTTATCCGATTCTTCTGCACGGACCTTGATTTCCTTGATAACGGTTTGGCGTTTACTGTATTTTTTCAGCGTTTTGATATCCTCCTCATTCTGATGCAGCTGAAGCTGCAGCTCCTGATTATTCAGCCACAACGCATTGTAACTCAGGTGAAATACACCGTTGTAGACGACACATCCAGCGATCATTCCCAGAACAAACACAGCGGTCATTCGCATCAGCGGGCGGTAACGGGAAAATGGCGGAATTCTCATGAACGCTGTTCCTGTCTCATATTAGCTCCGGCCTCCGCCGCACACCCATTTCACCAGCTCGGTTCCCATATGCGCGCCCATAAAAGCAGAGATCAAATACAGAATTTGTTTGACCGCCGGAGACAGGTTACCATCCAGGAAATTGCTCTCGATGACACGCATGGGATCTATTGTGCCGCCAACAGCGGCTGCGAGTGCCCATATCTTTATTTTTCCAGAAATATCGAGCATCGTCTGTGTCGGAGGCTGAAGAGAGATCACCGCTCCAATACCTCCGATCATCGCGCCGCCCAGCACGATTCCAAACGCAATAAAGAAATCAAGAATGGCTTTGGACAAAAATGTGCTCACTGGCAACACCCCTTTCAGACCTAGCAGCACACCTCCTGTCTTCGGTCTGTCACAGGGGAGCGGCTTGTACTTCTATTGTATGGGCGTGCCCCCGAACGTTATGATAAAATAGAATAATAAAGTCTCCTTTTAAGAGGTTGTTACAAATTCTAATATGGGGATTCCATTTATTATTTATTTAATTCATATATATGAGATAGATAGGGTAGCAGACGGATCAGAAGATCGATGCTGCGACTATCTGCGGCGAAAGGAAGAAAAAACATGAGTTCTTTTGTGCATTTGCACGTTCACAGCGAATACAGTTTGCTGGACGGCGCTGCGCGTATTCCGGATCTCGTGAATAAGGCTGCAGATCTCGGAATGACGACACTTGCGCTGACCGACCATGGCGTGATGTATGGTGCAATTCCTTTTTATAAAGCATGTATGGAGAGAGGCATCAAGCCGATTATAGGGTGCGAGGCATACATGACAGCAGGGTCCCGCAAAGAGCGGGGAAGCCGCAAGGATCAACCGATACATCATTTGATTTTGCTGGCCAAAAACATGACAGGTTACCGTAATCTGATGAAATTGTGCTCGATTGGACATCTCGAGGGTTTTCATTACAAACCCCGTGTAGATATGGAAAGTCTGGCTGCCCATCATGAGGGCATTATCTGTCTAAGCGCGTGTCTGGGTGGTGAAGTACCACAGCATCTGCTGCATGGGCGAGAAGAAGAGGCAAGACGTGCGGCGTTACGCTACAAAAATATCTTTGGTGACGACTTCTATCTGGAACTTCAGGATCATGGGCTTTCCGAGCAAAAAGGGTGAATCCGCAGTTGATCAAACTGGCTGCTGAGCTTGAGATTCCGCTTGTAGCGACCAATGATGCGCATTATCTGTCGGAAGAGGATGCTGAGCTTCAGGATGTGCTGATCTGTATCGGAACGGGTAAGACCGTGGATGATGAGAATCGGCTTCGGATTGGAACCAATCAGCTCTATCTGAAAAGTGAAGAAGAGATGGCTCGTCTGTTTCCTCATGTACCGGAAGCTCTGGCAAACACCGTCCGCATTGCAGAGTCCTGTGAATTGAAGCTGGAATTCGGCAAATCGATTTTGCCGGAATACAGACCGCTTCCTGATGGACTCAGCCCTTCGGCGTATCTGCGTCAGCTGTGCGAAGAAGGAATGGAGGATCGTTATGCGCAGTCCACACGCTGGACAGATGCGGAGCTTCGATCCGAACTCGAACAACGATTGGCGTATGAGCTGGGTATAATCGACAGCATGGGATTCTCGGATTATTTCCTGATTGTCTGGGATTTTATCGCCTATGCGCATAAGCAAGGCATTGTTACTGGACCAGGCCGTGGCTCCTCGGCAGGAAGTTTGGTAGCATACACGTTGCACATCACCGATGTGGATCCGATGAAATACAACCTGCTCTTCGAACGATTCCTGAATCCCGAGCGGATCTCCATGCCGGATATTGATATTGACTTCAGCGATGAACGGCGGGATGAGGTCATTGATTATGTCGCTCATAAATATGGCAAAGCCCATGTCGCCCAGATTATTACGTTTGGAACGATGGCTGCCCGTGCAGCTGTACGTGATGTTGGGCGGGCCCTGAATGTGCCTTATGGTGAAGTGGACAAGGCTGCCAAGCTGATTCCGGCGCAGCTTGGCATTAACATCGAGCGGGCCATGGAAGCTACACCTGAACTGAAGGCGCTGTATGAAACCAAGCCCAAGACACGTGAACTGCTGGATATGGCGATGAAGGTCGAAGGTATGCCACGCCATGCTTCGACGCATGCAGCGGGAGTGGTTATCTCCCGTGACCCGCTGACCGATGCGGTGCCCCTTCAGGAGGGCAGTGAAGGGACAGCGTTAACCCAGTATTCCATGGAAAACCTGGAGTCGATCGGGTTGCTTAAGATGGACTTTCTTGGTTTACGTACCCTCTCAATCATTGAGCGGTGTGTACGCTGGATTGGGGAACATGGAGAAATTCCGGATTTCCGCCTTATCCCCGATGATGATCCGTTAACGTACGAGATGCTTGGGCGAGGGGACACGATGGGCATATTCCAACTGGAATC
Source organism: Paenibacillus sp. OVF10 (assembly GCA_022836915.1). Classification (GTDB taxonomy): domain Bacteria; phylum Bacillota; class Bacilli; order Paenibacillales; family Paenibacillaceae; genus Paenibacillus. The sequence continues at coordinate 2,840,957 of CP094668.1, forward strand.
TGCCGGGGTACGCCGTGTGCTGAAAGAGATGAAGCCAAGTAGTTTTGAAGATGTAATCTCTGTACTTGCCTTGTACCGTCCGGGTCCGATGGAGTTCATATCCAAATACATTCAGGGTAAGCATGGACAGATTGAAGTGGATTACCCCCATGTGGATCTGGAGCCTATCCTGAAAGATACGTACGGTATCATCGTGTATCAGGAACAGATCATGCAGATTGCTTCCCGGATGGCGGGTTTCTCGTTGGGTGAGGCAGATTTGCTCCGCAGAGCGGTCTCCAAGAAGAAACGGGAAGTGCTGGATCTGGAGCGTGGACACTTTGTACAAGGCAGCCTGAAACAAGGGTATAGGGAAGAAGAGGCAGACCTGGTCTACGATATGATCGTCAAGTTTGCCAACTATGGCTTCCCGCGTGCTCATGCCGCGGCATATGGTGTGCTTGCGTTCCAGACGGCGTATCTGAAGGCGCATTATCCGGTTCATTTTATGGCATCCATGTTAACAGCCGTAATGGGCAGTCATCGGAAAGTGGCAGAGTACGTGGTGGAATGTCGACGTATGGACATGGAGGTGCTTCCGCCGGATGTGAATGAGAGCGGTATTTTGTTTACACCTGTATTTGTGCCGTCCGGCCGCGCAGGAGCTGGGGATCAGAGCAATGTATCGCAGCAGAATGCGGGAGCAGATGCAGAGAGTAACCCTGGAAGCTCGGCTGAAGAACATGCCGCAAACGGTAATGAGAGCTCCTTCAGGGAAGATCGCGTTCATGAGCATGATGGGCATTCGGGACAAGCAGAATATGGTGAAGCACCTCTGCCGGATGATCCCGGTCCTGGACCGGAAGAGGACAGTGGCGGATATCAGTGGCAAGCAGCGACATCCATGCCTGAGGCATCCGACAACCGGAAGGAACCGGGATTGGTGACGGCTGCTTCAACGGAAAATGGTAATGACCAGGGGAAAGAAGCGTCTTCTTCGCACTCGGAGCAAGGTGAACTGTACTCTGTGAAGAAAAACGATGCAGTGTCTAATGCAAATGCGGATGAAGATAAGGAAAAATTAACGGGTGCAATACGATTTGGTCTTGCCGCTGTGAAAAATGTCGGTACCCAAGCAATGGAAAGCATTATGATCGTAAGGCAGGAGAGACCGTTCGACAGTCTGCTCGATTTTTGTCGTCGTGTGGATCTGCGTGTATGCAACAAACGGGTGATTGAATCGCTGATCCAGGCCGGAGCTTTTGATACATTACCTGGTCACCGGGCCCAATTGCTGGCGATGCTGGATGAAACTGTTGAGGCGGCGTTGAAATGGCGCAAGGAACGCGAGGATCTGCAGATTCAATTATTCGACTTTGTTGAGACGCCAAACTGGGAGATTGAATACCCGGAAATTCCTCCTTATTCCTCAGGGCAGCAACTGGAGCTAGAGCGTGAGTTGTTAGGTTTGTATCTCTCCGGGCATCCGCTGGATGACTATGAAGATGTGCTGGAATCGAGTGGGGCTGACCGGATCATGGAGCTGACCGAGGCGGCAGACGACACGATGACCGTCGCCGCGGGTATGGTTGTGTCTGTGAAGTCGATCACGACGAAACAGGGCAAGGCTATGGCGTTCATGGAGCTGGAAGACCAGATCGAACGCTGTGAAGTGGTTCTCTTTCCCGAGGTATGGCGGCGTAGCCAGCAACATGTCGGGAAAGGTGAACTGCTCGTCGTGCGTGCCAAAGTGCAGCAGCAGGACGAAGGGTTTAAGCTGCTGGCTGAGGAAGTGGTGCCGTTGTCACCGGCGGCACTGGAGCAGCAGCTGCGCAGCCGCGACCGGCGCGGCAAGCCCGGCAGCGGCAGCTCTTTGCGCCCGGCGCAGTCGGCTTCGCCGCGGCGGCCAGCGGGCGCAGGAGCCGAAGCGCAGCGCAGCAGCGCAGGCGGGGATGCTTCCGCTGTGCGCAGCAGCGGGAGCCAAGGCTCGGCAGCGACGCGCAGCGATGCGGCGGGTACGGGCACAGCCACGGCTGCGGCTTCCCGGCCGGGCGGTGCCGCTGAGGCGGCTGGCAGCCCGGCGCAGAGCCGCGAACCGCGGGCCGTGGAGCAGCGGGTGTTCGTGAAGATTGCCCCGCATGCGGAGAAGCCTGAGCTTCTGGCACGTCTGAAGCAGCTGCTTCAGGAGCACCCCGGCCCTGTGGCAACGGTGCTCTTCTATGAGCAGCAACAGAAGCTGCTAGCGCTGAGTGATGCCTATCGGATTAAGCCATCACCAACCTTGTTCTCCGATATGGAGAAGATGCTGGGTGAAGGTACAGTCAAAATTAAATAAGCGGTTATCCCGTAAGTTATAGTTCTTATCCATAATATGAAACCTGTTTGGCTCAATGCTGAACAGGTTTTTTGTGATTGTTTTAGCACGGTTCCCCTGACGAAATAATTTAAACAAACGAATTGCAGAGCCACTACAGTTCAGCGCTGAATGTACAATCCTATATCAGTCCAAGGTGTTACTGGTCTCAACCATCCGCACATTTTATGAACATTTTAACAGGTTGCTGCATACACTTGAGAACACCGAAGGACCTCGCGGTCCTCGGGGATTGATGCGGGAGGTCGAGATATGTCATATGAAATCGTAGAAGCCATGCTGGCCCGGCGGGGTGTACGGATTGATGCAATCGCAGCAATTGTATACCGTCTGCAAAAAGGGTACCACCCCGAACTGACCTTGGACGACTGTGTAACCAGCGTGAAATCCGTTCTGCAGAAACGAGAGGTGCAATATACGCTCTATACCGGTATTGCTCTCGACGAACTTGCGGAGAAAAAACTCTTGCCCCAACCGTTACAGGCTATTATGGAAGCGGATGAATCCCTGTATGGAGTGGACGAGACTCTGGCCCTCGGCATTACTCATGTGTATGGTATGATCGGTTTAACCAGCTTTGGTTATCTGGATAAAGAAAAAATAGGTGTAATTCATGATTTGAACGAACACACAACAGCCATTCATGTCTTTTTGGATGATCTGGTCGCAGGGGTGGCGGCTGCCGCATCTGCCCGGATTGCACACAAAAATATTAAAGCCAAAAAATACCCCTCAGACCTGTAACCCCTGTATTTCCATGCTTATATGCTGTTGTCACTCCAATGGCTCATATGAAGTCATCAAGGGCGGCCGAGGCTGCCCTGATAAGCTTGCGGCTGCTTATGGAAGAGGTAAGAACAAGAAGATTTCGTCAACCATATGAGTTATTCGTGGGGGACTAATGTCCCTCATGATCCCAAATTCTCCCCAAAGGTCCCGAACCCTTTCTTGCAGAAAAAAGTGAGGTATGTTATCATTAGTCCAATATACGGGCTCTGAACATTAGCTTAGGGGGCGGACAAGGCATGTGGACGGTGATTTACATTGCACCGACAGCAAAGGTTGCGGACAAGATTAAGACCAAGCTTTCGGAAGAAGGTTTTCTGGTACAGACCCGTCCCATCAGTTTATCCAAGCAGCAATTTGAGATTCGCGTCCCTTCTGGGGAATTGGAAGAGGTCCAGGAAGTGTTGAATTCCATTCTGCATTCCTGATTTGTTCGACATCAACGTGCCTTGGCAGATGAAGAAGTACCATCGGTACATAAGGGACTAATCGCGTAAGCGGAGAGAGGAATCGACTTGCATGTATTGTATGCTGCTGTCCTTCCTTCTTTTTTGTTAGGACAAGGACCGACCTGGTTGCTCCCGGAGACCCTACCAAGATAGATTCAAACATCGGCGCAACAATCTTTCGGTTATTGCAGGTAACATCAATCGTGCTGACAGAAGCCGCTGATCCTTGCCCTGTACCGGCGGATTTTTTGTTGTGAATGCTGGACAAGGCCCATGGCAGCGTGTGGGTAGTAAGCGGTTTACCGTAGCACGCGGATGAAGCTGCCACAAGCAGCGCTCTGCAGGTTGCGGCCATCAAATCAACGGCTGGAGAGGTGTAGTTGTGTTCAAAGATATATTCCAGAAGAAACGGAAGTACGCTACCATACCTTCCGAGCGTGCACTTCCCGGCGAAGGCCAGGAAGTCCTAGAACGCCCAAAACGTGAAATACCTGAAGGGCTTATGAACAAGTGCAGCAAATGCGGCACCATTCAATATAGCAAGGAATTGGAGAAAAATCTGAAAGTATGTCCTGCCTGCGGTTACCATATGCGTCTTAACGCTATGGAACGCATTGCTATGGTACTTGATGATCAAGGATTTGTTGAGTTTGACGCTGATATGATATCGGTTGATCCACTTGGCTTTCCTGGATATAGCAACAAATTGGAGCAACAACGTCTGAAATCGGGCCTGAAGGAAGCGGTAATTACAGGGGAAGGAACCATTGAGGGCCTGCCTGTAGTTGTGGCTGTCATGAGCTTTGATTTCTTCACAGGCAGCATGGGTTCTGTTGTAGGGGAGAAAATTACCCGTGCCATTGAGCATGCCACAGAGAAACAGTTACCATTGATTATTTTCTCTACATCAGGTGGTGCCCGGATGCAAGAGAGTATTCTCAGCCTCATGCAAATGGCCAAAACAAGCGCAGCTTTATCCCGTTTGGATGAACAGGGCGGGCTGTACATTTCGGTCATTACGGACCCAACGACAGGTGGAGTCTCGGCAAGTTTTGCGAGCTTGGGCGATATTAATATTGCCGAACCTGGCGCTGTATTTGGTTTTGCCGGCAGAATTGTTATCGAACAGACGATCCGTCAGAAGTTACCTGATGATTTCCAGACGGCTGAATTTAATATGCAACATGGTCAGTTGGACATGGTTGTGCACCGGAAAGAACTTCGGGCCACTCTTGGCAAGCTTTTGGATATGCATAGTGAAAAAGGAGGGGTCTAAATGGCGGGTGAGTTGCCATATGAAGCGCCTCTGGTTGAGATGCGCAAAAAGATTGATGAACTCGTACAGTTTGGACAGGAAAAAGGCATCGACTTTACGGACGAGATTGCCCGCCTGGAAGAACGTTACCATAGACTTGAAGAAGAGATCTACACTGGCATAACAGCAGCTCAGAAGATGCATCTGGCCCGTCATCAGCAGCGCCCAACGGCGCTGGACCTGATCCAGCTGATATTTACAGACTTCATTGAGCTGCACGGTGATCGCATGTTCGGAGACGATCTTGCGGTTGTTGGCGGACTTGCCAAGTTGAATGGAAAGACAGTAACGGTAATCGGACAACAGCGGGGAAAGATACGAAGGATAATATCGCCCGCTTTTTCGGCAGCGCTCATCCAGAAGGTTTCCGAAAAGGACTGCGTCTGATGAAACAAGCGAACAAATTTGGCCGTCCTATTATTACGTTTATTGATACTAAAGGGGCGTATCCGGGTAATACTGCAGAAGAGAGGTCAATCGGAAGCGATTGCTCGCAACTTGATGGAAATGGCGAAGCTATCGGTTCCTGTTATTGTTGTGGTCATCGGCGAAGGTGGAAGCGGCGGTGCCCTCGCTATGGCTGTGGGTAATCGTGTGTTGATGCTGGAGCATGCGATCTATTCTGCAATCTCTCCGAACGGCGCTGCTTCGATTCTCTGGAAGGATGCATCCAAGGCAGATCAGGCGGCTGAAGCAATGAAAATAACAGCCAAAGACCTGCTCGAGATGGAAGTCATTGAAGAGATTGTCCCTGAACCACGCGGCGGTGCTCATCGGGATTATGAAGCGTCTGCTGCTTTCATCAGTGAAGCGTTGGTCCGTCATCTGGACGATATGAAGGGTTGGAGCGGGGATCAGCTGAAACAGGATCGTTATGAGAAATTCCGTAAAATTGGATCGGTCACGTTTGAACCTCAAGCAACCATTGAAGCCCCTCAAGAGCTTGTAGAAGTCGATGTTGCGAGTAATTTGTCGGGAAATGCTGAATAATGTGACGAATTTCCTATACAAATGAGCAAAAGTATAGTAAATTTAATAGTTGGAAAAAGAAAAATAGATAAAGAGTAATACCTTTAAAATCGGAGGAAACCCAAAATGCGTAAAACGAAAATTGTATGTACCATTGGTCCATCCAGTGAATCTCTGGAGAACACCAAAAAATTGATTATGGCCGGTATGAATGTGGCCCGTCTGAACTTCTCCCACGGTGATTTCGATGAGCACGGCGGACGGATCATTGCGATTCGCCAAGCATGCGAAGAGTTAAACAAAACAGTAGCGATCCTGCTGGACACCAAAGGACCGGAAATTCGGACAGGTAAACTCGAAGTTGAACCGATCGAATTGGTTCAAGACGAGTACATCACTTTGACAACAGAAGAAATTCTGGGCACCAAAGAACGTCTTTCCATTACGTATACAGATCTTCCGAATGATGTTGAACCGGGATCTACAATTCTGATCGACGACGGTCTGATCGGACTGACTGTGGTGGAAGTGCAAGGCACCGAGATCAAATGCCGTATCGTTAACGGCGGATCGATCAAAAGCAAAAAAGGTGTTAACGTTCCGGGCGTTGCCATTTCTCTGCCGGGTATCACCGAAAAAGACGCTAACGATATCGTATTTGGTATCGAACAAGGTGTCGATTTCATCGCGGCTTCTTTTGTACGTAAAGCAAGTGACGTACTTGAGATTCGTGAATTGCTTGAAAAACACAATGCTGGACATATCCAAATCATCTCCAAAATCGAAAACCAACAAGGTGTCGATAACCTCGACGAAATCCTTGAAGTGTCTGACGGCCTGATGGTTGCTCGTGGAGACCTGGGTGTTGAGATTCCTGCGGAAGAAGTACCATTGGTACAAAAACGCATGATCCAAAAATGTAACGTTGCAGGTAAACCGGTTATCACAGCTACACAAATGCTGGATTCCATGCAACGTAACCCGCGTCCAACACGTGCGGAAGCAAGTGACGTGGCGAATGCGATCTTCGACGGTACGGACGCAATCATGTTGTCCGGTGAGACAGCTGCGGGTAAATACCCAGTTGAATCTGTTCTGACTATGTCCCGTATTGCTGAAAAAGCAGAATCTGCTCTGCCTTACCAAGAATTGTACCTGAAACAACGTGTTGCTCAACAAACAACAGTTACAGAAGCAATCAGCCAATCGGTTGCTCTCCAAGCTCAAGATTTGAACGCAAAAGCGATCATTACTTCGACTGAATCAGGACATACTGCACGCATGATTTCCAAGTATCGTCCAGAATCTCCAATCATCGCTGTGACTACGGAAGACAGAACTTCCCGTCGTTTGGCTCTGGCTTGGGGTGTAACTCCTGTTAAAGGAAGACTGGTTGATTCCACGGATGCTTTGTTCGAAAATGCAATTGAAGGCGGCGTAAAATCCGGACTTGTTAAAGAAGGAGACCTGGTTGTGATCACAGCAGGTGTACCTTTGGGTCGTTCCGGTTCTACCAACCTTATTAAAGTAAGCCAAATTCCAAACAACGCTTAATAGCGTCTCGGATGGAGAAGCAACAGGAAAGAAGCAATGGGGCGTTCTTGTCCCGTTGCTTTTTTCCATCTTATTGACACTTTACAACCATGTAACACGTATGAATGATAGAACGAAGGAGGCCGATAACGTGCGAGAACAGAGCAATGGTAACTGGTATGCGGCACGTCTTCGTGTACGCTATCAAGAAAGTGACCAGATGGGCGTGGTCTACCACGCGAACTATTTGAATTGGTTTGAAATCGGTCGAACTGAGATGATTCGCCAAATGGGGTATACATATCGTAAAATGGAGGAACAGGGGTTACTGCTTCCCGTAACCGGACTGGATGTGAAGTATCACAAGCCTGCCCGATATGATGATGAGATTATCATTTTCACCCGTATTGCTGCATTTAGTGGTCTGCGACTGAACTATGAGTATGACGTAAGACGCATGTCTGAAGAACCTGATGAGCATATGGCGATTGGAGAACGGGTATGGTCAGCTGATGAATCACTCCCCGGTGAACGGCTAGTTACAGGTACTACCCAGCATGTATGGGTGAATGGGGACTGGAAGCCAGTTCGGCTGGATAAGGCAGCCTCTGAGCTATACAGCGCGCTTGAAAAGGTGTGGCTTTTGGGAAAGGGGTAATACGTCAATGCGAAAATGGATGTGGGCTTTACTCTTAATCATTCCGGTGATTGAATTATTTGGTTTTATTCTGATGAGTGACTGGATCGGAGCCGGAAAGACATTGCTTCTCATGATTCTCACGTCCTTGATTGGTATAGCAATGTTGCAGTTTGAAGGGCGAAAAGTACTTGTGGACGCCAGATCCGAGATGGAGCGTGGCAAGGTACCTGGAAGAAAAATGGTCGATGGTCTTTTTATTTTTGTCGGTGGTTTCCTGCTTTTGATTCCAGGCTTTGTAACGGACCTGATCGGGTTTACACTGGTATTTCCATTAACACGTCCGGTTTACCGTCTGTTCTTCCTGGGGTGGCTGGAGAAAAAATGAAAAGTGGTAAAATTACGTTTTATCGCCGTCCGAAATGAAACACCAGTTGTTATGCATAATGGAAAAGGCTCCGCTCAGCAGATAATTTCTGTTGAACGAAGCCTTTTTCTATTTTTCCTGGGTGCTCATAAGATGATGCCTCATCGGACACGTCCGTTGATGATATACGTTCTAAGGTCGCGTAATACGTTAGCCCGATTGAACGCATCGAGAATCACGAGACTGACAGGGCCAATAATCAAGCCCAGAACACCGAACAACTTCAAACCCACAAACATGCCAACCAGCGTGGCAAGTGGGTCGAGCCCTACACTACTTGCAAGTACCTTCGGTTCAATAATCTGACGGGCGATCAATAAGATCAGATAGATAATACTAATGCCAATACCCAGATACAGATCCCCATTCATAAAGAGATATGCTGCCCAAGGCACCATGACAAGGCCAACACCCAGATAAGGAAGCAGATCGACCAAACCAATCATCAGAGCGATGGTGAAGGCTGAATTGACTTGCAATATAAGCAGTCCAATCATGACGAATAGTGCTGTAATCGAGATCATGATCAATTGTGCTCTTACATACCCAAACAAAGCCTTTTTAAGGTCAGTCCATATGTCTGATATTGGCTTGCGAATGGAAGAAGGCACCCAGCCCGATACGGTAATGCCATGCCGGGTCCAGCTTTTGCTAATGAAGAATGTAGACAACAACACAACGATTAATACCGCGCCCATGTTAGGCAGGGAAGTCAGCAGACTCAGAATCATGTTGAAAAATCCGGTGACCAGATCGGTCACGGCTGTACCTACTGTTTCGGTCGTTTTACTAATATTGCTGTTAATAGTTTCCTGGTAGTTGGGATTTTCCTTGTAAAATTCATTGATCTGCGCAGTCAAACTTTGAATGGTGTCATTCTGGGTCCAGCGCACAAACGTGTCCTTAATCTCATCAACATGAAGATCAAAGCTTGTCGTAAGTGAAATGACTTCTTTCACCATGCGGGTAATCGCCGCAGACAACACCACTGCAATGGCTCCAAAATAAAGGATCAATGAAAGAGTCACAGCTATCCAGCGCGGGAATCGTGCTCGATGCTGAAGCAGTTTCACTAATGGATTCATGGCATAGGCGATAATCCAGGCAATCGCAAAAGGGTACAAAAGCGGGAACAGCAAGTATATGGCAACGGCGATCAGAACGGCCGCAATGATAACCCATAAGCCGCGGAGCAGGCGTTTCACTATAATTCTATCCAAGCATCAACTCTCCTTATTTCAATTAAGCCGACCTATGTATATCCGTGAAGCAGTATTAGAAATAGATGGCTATCTTAATTAATATAGAGCATTTACAAGGTTTTGAAACGCCGGGATGTTACCAGATCTTGTTCAGAAGCGGACTTTTGAACAAGATCTACGGGGATTCTTTCTTTTGCCTAGAGTATGCCTTAGTATTACAGAATATAGCAATAGAAAGTTCTTCATACGACAGGATTGGTTAAAAAACATTAAATGTCAACCTTGTTTTTGTAAAGGCTTTCAAAAATGCTTTATCGGACCGATAAAGAAGTTTGATGTGCGAATGAACTCTCATCATGTTCACATAAACGACAAAATCCAGTATGATGTTATAAGTAAATACCGATTGACAGATAGGAAAACCGTAGTTTGAAATATTTGTTAATTTTAAAATGAAAATGTTTACAAAAAGAGAATAGGTGCATTTTGGCACTTATATGACACTCTGGAATGGTTCCTGATTTCGCTTATTAAAGGAGAGATGTATATGACAGCTACCAAAGGTCTGGAAGGCATCGTTGCAACAACCTCTTCGATCAGTTCTATTGTAGACGGTGTGCTCACATACCGTGGTTACGATATCGACGATTTGGCTGAACATGCCAGCTTTGAAGAAGTTGCCTATTTGTTGTGGTTTGGTAAATTGCCAACAACAGATGAACTGAAATCCCTTCGTAAAAGCCTGAGCGATTACGCGCCGATTCCGAGCGAGTTGATTGCACAAATCCAATTGTATCCGAAAAACGTCAGTACCATGGCAGCACTTCGTTCCGCGATCTCTGCACTTGCACTGTACGACGAGCAAGCGGATGAGATGACAACGGAAGCGAATGAGAACAAAGCCGTTAAGTTGCAAGCACAGTTGCCAACGATTGTGGCAGCCATCGCCCGTATCCGTCAGGGCAAAGAACCTGTGGCTCCAAAAGAAGGCGCTTCCATCGCAGAGAACTTTTTATATATGATGACTGGTGAAGAACCATCCGAGACCGCAGTAAAAGCATTGGACCAAGCGCTTGTCCTGCATGCGGATCACGAGTTAAACGCTTCGACATTTGCAGCCCGTGTAACGGTTGCTACGCTGTCGGATATCTATTCCGGTGTAACTTCCGCCATTGGCGCACTGAAGGGGCCACTGCATGGCGGTGCTAATGAAGCCGTTATGAAAATGTTGAATGAGATTGGCACGCCTGATCGTCTGGAAGCGGCTATTCAGGAAAAACTGAACAACCGTGAAAAGATCATGGGCTTTGGACATCGCGTATACAAAAACGGTGATCCACGCGCCAAACATTTACAGAAGATGTCCAAGGAACTTGGCGAGATGAACAATGATACGCGCTTGTATGAGATGTCTGTGAAGATCGAGGAACTGGTAACAGGACAAAAAGGACTGAAGCCTAACGTAGACTTCTATTCTGCTTCTGTATATACCCAACTGGAGATCGAACAGGAATTGTTTACTCCGATCTTTGCCATCAGCCGGGTGTCTGGATGGACTGCGCATATTCTGGAACAACTTGCGGACAATCGCATCATTCGTCCACGTGCGGAGTACACTGGCCCTACAGAACAGAAATACGTTTCTATTGAACTTCGCTAATAGCCGCAAAAACAGTATAATAATATAGACGAGGTGAAGGGTTGGAAAGCAGAGGCGTTACTGGCTTAAGCTCTCAGGACCCTTCTCTCAACAAGACTAGTGGTATGATGAATACTGCATATACGAAACCTAGGAGGAATTTTAACTATGAAATTAGAAAAATTTGCTCACCCAACTGAAGGCGAAAAAATCCAAATTGATAACGGTACACTTCAAGTACCTAGTAATCCAATCATTCCATTTATCGAAGGTGACGGTACAGGCCGTGATATCTGGAAAGCTTCCAAACGTGTATTGGATGCAGCTGTTGAAAAAGCTTATGATGGCAACAAAAAAATCGCATGGTATGAAGTGTTTGCTGGACAAAAAGCATTCGATACATACGGTGAGTGGTTGCCGAATGATACACTGGAAGCCATTCGTGAGTATATCGTAGCGATCAAAGGACCATTGACTACGCCAATCGGTGGCGGTATTCGTTCCCTGAACGTAGCCCTGCGTCAAGAGCTTGACCTGTACACATGCTTGCGTCCTGTTCGTTATTTCGACGGTGTACCTTCTCCGGTTAAACGTCCTGAGCTGGTAGACATGGTCATTTTCCGTGAGAATACGGAAGATATCTATGCAGGAATCGAGTATGCTGAAGGTTCTGAAGAAGTGAAAAAAGTGATCCAATTCCTGCAACAGGAGATGGGTGCTAACAAAATCCGTTTCCCTGAGACTTCCGGTATTGGTATCAAACCAGTTTCTTCCGAAGGTTCGAAACGTTTGGTACGTGCAGCAATTCAATACGCAATTGATCACAATCGTAAGAGTGTTACATTGGTACACAAAGGTAATATCATGAAATTTACCGAAGGTGCCTTCAAAAACTGGGGATACGAAGTGGCTGAAGAAGAGTTCGCTGACAAAGTATTCACTTGGGCACAATATGACATCATCAAAGATAACGAAGGTACAGATGCAGCGAATGCAGCACAAAAAGCCGCTGAAGATGCTGGTAAAATCATCGTAAAAGATGCGATTGCCGATATCGCTTTGCAACAAGTATTGACTCGTCCAGGCGAATTTGATGTTATCGCAACATTGAACCTGAACGGTGACTATCTGTCCGATGCACTTGCAGCGCAAGTTGGCGGAATTGGTATCGCTCCTGGAGCGAACATCAACTACGTAACAGGACATGCTATCTTCGAAGCAACTCACGGTACTGCACCTAAATACGCGGACAAAGATGTCGTGAACCCTGGTTCTGTTATTCTGTCCGGAGTAATGTTGCTTGAGCACTTGGGATGGCAAGAAGCAGCTAACCTGATCTACAAAGGTATGGAAACATCCATTAACAATAAAACAGTAACGTATGACTTTGCACGTCTGATGGACGGCGCTACTGAAGTGAAATGTTCTGAATTCGCGGATCAAATCATTAAAAACCTGTAAGGGGAGATGTGAATCTTGACTATTCAGCGCAAAAAAATCACAGTAGTCGGCGCCGGTTTTACCGGTGCTACGACCGCATTAATGCTTGCCCAAAAAGAGCTCGGGGATGTTGTGCTGGTTGATATTCCTCAACTGGAGAACCCGACGAAGGGGAAAGCACTCGATATGATGGAAGCAAGTCCTGTTCAAGGGTTTGACAGTCATATCGTCGGTACTTCCAACTACGAAGATACTGCAGGTTCTGAGATTGTAATTATCACGGCTGGTATCGCCCGTAAACCGGGTATGAGCCGCGACGATCTGGTCAATACGAATGCGGGTATTGTGAAGTCCGTTTGTGAAAATGTGAAAAAATATTGCCCTGATTCCATCGTCATTATTCTAAGCAACCCGGTGGATGCGATGACTTATGCTGCTTATCAGACCCTTGGTTTTCCTAAAAACCGTGTTATCGGTCAGTCAGGTGTTCTGGATACAGCACGTTATTGTACCTTCATTGCGCAAGAGTTGAACGTATCTGTGGAAGATGTTCGTGGATTCGTTCTTGGCGGCCACGGAGACGATATGGTACCCCTCGTTCGTTATTCGAGCGTGGGAGGTATTCCGATCGATACGCTGATTCCGGCAGACCGGATTGAATCCATCGTGCAGCGCACACGTGTAGGTGGTGGTGAGATTGTGAATTTGCTGGGTAATGGCAGTGCCTATTTTGCACCAGCAGCTTCACTTGTTCAGATGACCGAAGCGATTTTGAAGGACAAGAAACGTATCATTCCAGTGATCGCTTATCTTGAAGGTGAATATGGCTATAATGATCTGTTCCTCGGTGTACCAACCATTTTGGGTGGTAACGGCATTGAGAAAATATTCGAACTTGACCTGACTGCAGAAGAAAAAGCAGGATTGGATAAATCTGCTGATTCGGTTCGCAACGTCATTTCGGTAGTAAACCTGTAAGTTTGAAAACTTTTTGAACAGAAGCTAAAAGAAAACCTCCGGTAAACCCGGAGGTTTTCTTTTCTTTGGATAAGTTCCCCAGTATAATGGGATGTGATGTATAGCACACCGAAAATGTTGAGGAGGATGAAAATTTTGACAATGATTATGTATTTGCTCCATATTGTTGGAGCACTGGCGATGGGATTCTATTTGATTCTGCCATTTGTGGTCGGTAAAATCCGTACCTTGAATGCTGCAGCACAAGAGGGAGCCTTTGCATCGCTTCGTTCTTTGAACAAAGTCGCGCAGTATGGACTTGTAATCCAACTTCTTACTGGTGGTTACTTGATGACCAAAGGTGAGTATTCTCATGTCTGGATGGCTGTCGTTGTTGTTCTGCTCTTGGCTATTGCGGCTATTGGAGGAATTATGGGTAAACCGCTCCGACTCGCTGCAGAAGGTGTGAAAAACAAGCGTGATGTGGGTCCTGAGCAAAGCAAAATCCGTATGTTCAGTACACTTCTGGCTGTATTCTTGCTAATCATGGTGTACCTGATGGTGAATAATCAGGTGATCTAAGTGCTTTGTGGACGGTTAATCCACCCTACAAAGATGTATTGTTAGTCGTTGGTTAAGCGTTTGCAGACGGAATTAGGACAAGCCGGATGATATGTAAGATGGTGTTTCGTTGAAACAAATGAAAATAGACAGCCTCATTGGCTGTCTATTTTTTGTTATTACCAAGATGATGAAATTAGCAGTCCTCGGTTTATTTGAACTGGAACTAGAGTGATCACTATCATACATAACAACATGCATACTCCATCAGACACGGTCTACATTGGTTAGGTTGTACTCACAGTATACGCATGAACTGCATTTCGACCATTACGCTTGGATTCGTACAAGGCAGTATCAGCGTCGCGTAACAAGGACTCCAGCGAATCGGAACCTCCATTGTACTGGGCAATACCAAAGCTTGAGGTCAGCGTAATAGGCACTCCTTAACATCCAGGGGATCATTCAACAAGGCAACTCTCAGTTGTTCGGCAAGTTTCTCGGCTTCTTGAAGCGAGGTATTCGGAAGAGCGATGACAAACTCTTCTCCTCCATAACGGGCAAATAACATCTCAGGGCTTAAATATCGATTACAAACGGAGACCACATGAATGATGGCCTGATCGCCAACATCATGCCCGTACGTATCGTTGATGCGTTTAAAGTGATCAATATCAAATAAAATAAATGAAACAGGTTGCGGATTAAGCTGAGCTTCACTCAAAATCTCCCGTCCTCTATGCAAAAATTGAGTGCGATTATAGATTTTGGTCAGACCATCGAAATAAGCCAGTTGTTTCAGCTGTTCTTGCAAGAAGCGTTGTTCCGTTATATCGATTAACATAATTAGACTGCCCACAGTCTGTGCATCCTTGTTATACACGTAAGATGTCCTGACCTGATAACAAACGGTCTCTCCATTTAACTGCCAGTACAGATCTGTTTGCAATCCTTCCCTGCCGTATTCAACGGGAAACGTCTTTCCAGCAAGATTAAGCCAGATATCATCCAAGGGTTGGCCAATCATGGTTGTATTAAGCTCTGGCAACATGTCACGCAGAGATCTGTTGTAATCGACCAGTCGATTGAAACTATCCAGTACAATAACACCTTCACGCATGCTCTCGAAAATACTGTCTTTGGCGATGGGGACGATGGTCAGTAGACGAGAGGATAGGATGGCCCAGATATACATGGCAGATGTGATACACATGAGTACGGGTACGGGGTCCATTCCGCCAGGAGTCAAACCAAGCAAGTACAGAAAAGCTGCGACCATAGGAATAATCTGTGAAGTAATCAGAGTAAGTAATTGACGACGATACATCTTCTTGGTGTGTCTCCATTGTCCAATTAGAATGAGACAGGCACATAACAGACAGGAGAAGGTGAATGCACCGTGCACAACATACCATTGACCCACTGCGATATCCATCAGAGGAACGGGACTATCTTCTCTCAGCCATACTTTTTTATAAAAAAGATGATGAAAGTCATTGGTTGCAACCATACATAGTGTAATGGAAGGGATTACAAACAATGCGGCAGTTACCTTTTTGGATAACGTTTTTCCTGTGTACTTTATCATCAACATGAGGCCAAGAGAAGCGGAGAAGGGCATGCCTATATACTCCACGGTGGTCCAAAACTTCATCTGCTCCAGCGTGTTGCTGGCCAGCTCAATTGCATAACCAAACGTGTATATGGAGAGTGCTGCTGTGTAGAGAATGAATATTCTGGAACTGGGGATCTCGGATCTTCTGAAATAGGTATATAAACACAAAAAGACATTCAGCACGGCTGAAGTGGCTACGAGTGTTATATATGAATTAATATGCGATTCCATTGTCAGGTCTCCATGTTAGGTTAGGATGATTAAACCAGTAAAAAATGAAAGTTAAAGCACATCAGTATACTGTACATTGTACATCAGCCCAAGCAGCATAGGAATACACTTTGTATCATGAAACAGTCTAATTTCGAATAAATTTCGAATTTTGGCTAAACACGTATTGAAGCAAATCGATTGTTTGATGTCCAAAGATCGTGGTAAATAACGATTAGAGACAGCACGCTGAGGCTTGAGTTGCTGTTGATCGCAGAAGAATAATCTGGACTGTTACTGCCATCCTACAGAATGAGACTTTTTTCAGAGAACGAAAGACAAGGAAGTGTGCAGTTATGTCCATGTCTTCTGTAATCCAAATATGTTCACATTTTGAGAGGAGAATGTTAGATGTCAACTACACCACAAAATCAAAAAACAATGCCGGCACAGCACCAGGATCAACGCCCCGGAATCGAATCAGAGATGCATCCCAGACCGGAATTTGAGAAGCCTGAATACAAGGCAGCAGGTAAACTGACGGGTAAGGTGGCGCTTATTACAGGGGGTGACAGCGGAATTGGACGTGCTGTTGCTGTTACGTATGCCAAGGAAGGCGCGGATGTCGCCATTGTATACCTGAGCGAGCACGAAGATGCCAAAGAAACGAAGCGTCAGGTCGAACAGGAAGGACGCAAGTGCATCTTGATTGCAGGTGACATTGGTGATGATGCCTTTGCGAAGAGATCGGTTCAGCAGACAGTAGATGAACTGGGCAAACTGGACATTGTCGTGAATAACGCAGCAGAACAGCATCCACAGCAGAATCTGGAGGATATTACGCCAGAACAGCTGGAGCGTACATTCCGCACCAATATCTTTGGTATGTTCTATGTGACGCAGGCAGCCCTCCCACATCTGAAGAAGGGCAGTACGATTATTAATACAACCTCCATCACAGCCTATCGCGGCAGCCCGAACCTGCTTGACTATTCATCTACCAAAGGAGCAATCACTTCGTTCACTCGTTCGCTATCGATGAATGTGATTGAGAAGGGAATTCGTGTTAATGCCGTTGCACCAGGGCCGATCTGGACACCACTCATTCCATCTACATTTGATGAGAAAAAGTAAGTGAGTTCGGCGCAACACAGCCAATGAAGCGGCCAGGACAACCGGATGAACTGGCTCCCGCCTATGTATATCTAGCTTCAGATGATTCTTCGTATGTAAGCGGACAGGTGATACATGTGAATGGCGGCGAAGTGGTGAACGGATAATACGTTAAGAACATTTAGACTCAGGATAAGATTGATTATATAAAGAGGCGTATCGCTTTCAGCATGGCTGAGCGGTGCGTCTTTTTTATATCAGGTGAATATGTATGTCAAAGATGCGGTTTAGCACCTGTTTACAAAAGTCGGCATCTCTGTTGATACAACTATGATATTTTATTATTAGCCTTGTCTGACTGCAGTTGAATAGCGTATTGCACAGTATTGACTAAAAGATTGGGAGTCCCCTAATCTGTGATATGATAGATCGAGCAATTATACTCGGAGGGACAAGTCATATGAAAATGAGCAAACAGAATGCAGCACATTATATATGGGGTGCACAGTGCGACGGTTGGCATCTCGTTCAAAATGAAACACTGAGCATTATTCATGAACGCATGCCCGCAGGAACGGCTGAAATACGACATTATCATTCGGTAAGCCGTCAGTTTTTTTTCATCCTCAGCGGTGAAGCATGTATGGAACTTAATGGAGAAACGTTTGTGCTGGAAACCCATGAAGGAATAGAAATTGCACCCGGAATGCCGCATCAGATGATGAATCGGAGCAACGAAGAAGTGGAGTTTCTTGTAATTTCCAATCCGGGTACCCGTGGGGACCGAATTGAACTGGATTCAATGTAGAGCAATTCATTAGATATTATTCTGATCATAAAGGAAGAGATAGATGAGACCGTTCCGAATTCGCCTTGCCATCATTATGATGGTGCTGATCGGCGTATCCGTCATTGTGGCTGGATATACGATGGGCAGAGTGTTTAAGACTACGCATATAGCCGCATTGGAGCAAACCATGGTGCGCGAGATTAATTTGCTCAAAGCAACTTTTCCATTCCATGATGCAAGTGATCCAACCTCGGAAGCCACACGAAAGTATTATTCAGATCGGGCGCTGGAACTGGATCGTCTGACGGATTCCCGTGTAACCTTCATCAATAAAGACGGCATGGTCATTGGAGATTCCGAGAGTGATCCGGCATCGATGGATAATCACTTGAACCGTGAGGAGATTAAGGGTGCCGTCGGAGATGGATACGGGCAATCCATACGTTACAGTGAGACATTGGGACAGGACATGCTGTATGTAGCACTACCTGTGAATTCCGATCAAAGTGACATGATTGAAATACCTAGCGGCAAATTTGATGGCTACATTCGCCTTTCCATGAGTCTGCATGCGGTTGATCAGGGTCTTCAGCGTGGTTGGATGATTATGTTTGCTGCACTAGGGCTATTGTTCTTAATTGTCGCGTTTGTCAGTTATCGGGTTGCACGCGGATTAACCTCCCCGATTGAGCATATTACAAAGTTGCCCATCGGATCACCAAGCTGGAATACGATGCGAGAGTTGATGTAACGCGAAGAGATGAGATCGGACAGCTGGGGCTTGCGATAAACGGAATGGCAGACAGCTTGCAGTCCCAACTGAAGACGATTCGTGACAATGAAGCGTTGCTACAGAGTGTCCTCGCGAACATGACCGGAGGAATTGTCATGATCGACGCAGGGCAATCCATTGCACTGGTCAATCGGGAAGCGGAGCGTATGCTTGGTATTCAGGCAGGAAAAGTTACGGGTAAGCCTTATACTGAATTGAAAAGACACTACGAATTAACACGTACCATTGAAGAGAGTGTTGCACTGAAAGAACGGATGCATGAAGAAGTGAGTGTGTTTAACCCGGAGGAAAAACTGATCCGTCTTGATGGAGTACCGATGTCCGAAGATGATGGCGGGTATCGAGGCATGTTGTTCCTGTTGCAGGACGTGACGGCGATTCGCCGATTGGAGTCAATGCGCAGTGAGTTTGTTGCAAATGTCTCTCATGAGCTCAAGACACCAGTTGCTGCGGTCAAAGGGTTTGCCGAAACGTTGCTCAGTGGCGGGGTACAGGATAAGGAGACAGAGCGATCATTCCTGAAAATCATCTATGATGAAGGAGATCGACTTAACCGATTAATTGGGGATATTCTGGAGTTATCCAAAATTGAATCGAAACGCGCACCGCTGCAATGCTCACCTGTTCATGTACACTCTTTCTTCGAAATGGTGCTGGGCACCTTGTCCAAGGTGGCGGAGAAAAAGCAAATTCGTCTGGAAATGCATGTTCCGGAGGAACTGTACATTGAAGCGGATGAGGACAAGATGAAGCAGATATTCATCAATCTGTTATCCAACGGAATCAATTATACCCCCGATGGTGGGCGAGTGAAGTTACAGGTGACGATGGATAACGATGATGAAGTCATCTTTGCGGTGTCAGATACAGGAATTGGCATACCGAAAAAGATTTGCCGCGAATCTTCGAACGGTTCTATCGTGTTGATAAAGGCAGATCTCGTAATTCAGGGGCACAGGCCTTGGACTTTCCATCGTTAAACATCTGGTGGAATTGCATCATGGCAAATTGTCTGTAGAGAGTGAACTGGGCATGGGGACAACGTTCCGTGTGATCCTTCCATTCATTCAGGAAGAAGAGATGTAGGCGTCTGGTATCAAAATGTAAAAAGTGTGTATTGTTTTACACCGCGTTAACAAATTAGTGCTATGATAGAAAAAGTGTTGTGGCAACAGACAACCTATGAAGAGAGAAGGGGTATCATGGCACAGCGTTTACTAGTTATTGAAGATGAACCTACATTATCAAGATTACTCACGTATAACCTGACTCAGGAAGGTTACGACGTTACGGCAGAGGATCACGGATCTGCAGGATATGATCGGGCCTTGTCCCAGGAATTTGATCTCATTTTGCTGGATCTGATGCTTCCGGGCATGAATGGTCTGGACATTCTGAACAAGTTAAGAATACAGGGTGTTAGTACACCGGTTATCATTCTGACGGCCAAGAACGGTGAAGCCGAGGTTGTACAGGGACTGAAATCGGGTGCCGATGATTATATTACCAAACCGTTTGGTGTATCTGAGTTATTAGCCCGAGTGGATGCGGTATTAAGACGTTATTCCAATGGCGAAGATTTACCACAGCTTGAGGACAAAGATGGCTCACGAATTATTCTGGGAGAGCTGGAGATCTATCCATTGAAATATGAAGTGACACTGGGTGGACAATCCATCAGTCTGCGTCCGAAAGAGTTCGAAGTACTGCTATATTTGGCCAAAAAGCCGGGTGTGGTACTGACAAGGGATGATCTGATGAACGCTGTGTGGGGCTTCGATTATATTGGAGGTCAACGAACGGTGGACGT
Organism: Paenibacillus sp. OVF10; assembly: GCA_022836915.1. Taxonomy (GTDB): domain Bacteria; phylum Bacillota; class Bacilli; order Paenibacillales; family Paenibacillaceae; genus Paenibacillus. Next base: position 2,861,556 of record CP094668.1, read on the forward strand.
ACACGTCAGCTCATTACGTAAAAAGCTGGAGCTGGACCCGGAATCAGTTCACATTGATTCCATTCGTGGTGTAGGTTATAAATTGGTTGTCAAAGAAAAACTCCCCATCATTCAAGTTAACAATGATCGGGGAGTTTTATTTTACGTTTGTTTAACATAAAGGAGGATTTTACTTTACGTAGAGGGAGTAGCATGGACTTATCTGGGTGATACTTTATACCTACATAATCTATCTCAAGACGGAGCTAATACGTAAAGGAGATTGCGCATTTATGCCCATGTTGCTCGAAGTGAAACCTGACCAGCCTCATGTTGTTTTACATAATGAAGAATTAATAACATCCGAAATGAAGCAGAGTGAAGAAACGGTTGTTGCTGAAGAACCTGTAATCCATTTGCATGACTATTATCGTCAGGTACCTGTAGCAGGGGTCCATACGACCTGTGGAGAAGCTGCCACGATGATGAATCAGGATCAGGAGTACCCATGTATTGTACTGTGTGATGAGCAGATGAAACCTACTGGATTGTTAATGCGAGAGACGTTATATCGCATGTTAAATGGCCGTTTTGCCGCAGATCTATTCTACCGTAAGCCGGTCATACAAGTAGTGAATACATCTCCCGTTATAGCAGATATTCATATGGAAGCCTCAACGATTATTGATATTGCACTTGGACGGGATGAACAGCATTTCTACGATTGTCTGTTGGTTACGGACCAAGGCAGACTGCTTGGTGTGCTGACGATGCGTGACGTAATGTCGCTCTCTCGCAGATTGCAACAGGCTGTTACGGAAGAGCGCATACGTACTGTAACCGAGAGCAGACAGGAGATATCCAGAATCAACAATGCGGTCACCAAGCTGGTGAATGCAGCGAATCAGACCGTTTATGAGGCCCGTGAGATCATGGCATTGTCCAAGCAGGGCGAAGAGAGTTTGAAACACGTTGATGCTTCCTATAACCGGGTACATCAGCATATGGAGAGTCAAGGACAACATGCGGATCACATGCTGAATTCGATCAAAACAGGCTCAGGCATGGCACAATCCATTCGCTCCCTGGCAGATCAGAGTGGTCTCCTCGCCCTGAATGCTTCCATCGAAGCAGCTCATGCCGGTGAATATGGACGAGGTTTTCAGATTGTTGCAGGCGAGATCCGAGCGCTCGCAAAACAGACCCGTGAGGTTGCGGGGAACATGTCTTCATTGCTAGAGAATATTGGTGGATTGACCCTTCAGACTGTTGAACTGGTTAAGGCAAGCGGAGCGGAGATTGACGACAGTTCGGTGCATGTCACCGCAGGGGGAGCAACGTTCCGACAACTGAACAGTGCAGTGAGAGATTTGTCTCGTATAGCAGAGGAGATCGCCATCGAAGGCGGAAAAGCTGGAGAAGTCGCAGAGCACATTCGTACGAAGCTGGATGAGATGGTTTCGAATGGTGAGTAATATAAGGTAGTCAATAAAGCAGGCATCAGCAATCAGATTGATCCATCAAGCAGATCATGAAGGTTAAGGATGTCTTTTTTACATTCCGTTAACATGAAAGTGATACTGTTTTTACAATGAAAGGGTAGGATATTAAAGATGGCCGAGCAGCGATGAAAGATTATCAGCATCGGTCTCAACGTAAAGGGAGTTTTCGTGTCCCTGCAGCGAAGGAGAAGTGAACATCCATGAAGGACCTCATTCACATTGAAAATCTTAATTTATATTATGATACGCATCACGCGCTTAAAAATATATCGATGGATCTGCCGGAAAAAACCGTTACTGCGTTCATCGGGCCGTCAGGTTGTGGTAAATCGACATTGCTTCGCACGTTAAACCGGATGAATGACATGATTCCGGGTGTTCGTGTGGAAGGACAGGTTATGCTGAATGGCTCTGACATTTACAGTAATGAGATTGAAGTGGAGACACTGCGCAAACGAGTTGGCATGGTGTTCCAACAACCGAATCCTTTTCCAAAATCCATATACGATAACGTGGCTTATGGACCACGCTTGCACGGGGTAACCCAAAAGGCTGAACTGGATCAGTTGGTGGAACAAAGTCTTGTCCATGCTGCCCTATGGGATGAAGTGAAGGATGTATTGAAAAAGTCGGCACTTAGTTTGTCCGGCGGACAACAACAGCGTCTCTGTATTGCACGGGCGCTGGCTGTACAGCCTGACGTTCTGCTGATGGATGAAGCAACGTCTGCACTCGACCCGATCTCCACATTGAAGATTGAGGAACTGGTGAAGGAATTGCATCACAAGTACACGATCGTTATGGTTACGCACAATATGCACCAGGCGGCACGGGTATCTGGACGCACGGTATTTTTCCTGAATGGTGAAGTGGTGGAGGCAGCTGATACGGAGACGTTATTCTCCACACCGCAAGATTCCCGGACCGAGGATTATATATCTGGAAGGTTCGGTTAAGCGAGCTGAATTGGAATGATCCCGGCATACCCGGAGATGATGGATAAGGAGGACATGAAATCTATGATTCGCAGAAAAGAATTTGATCAGGAGCTCGAAGAGCTGCGTACCTTGCTCAAACAAATGGGTGAACATGTAGGAGCAGCATTGGATGGTGCTATTGAGAGTTTACAAACGATGAACGCGGAGAAAGCTCAGGTCATCATCAAGAATGATGCGAATCTGAATGCCCTTGAAGACAAAATTATGGAACTTGGCTCCAAACTGATCATCACACAACAGCCGGTGGCGAAGGATCTCAGACGAATTATCGTGGCATTCAAAATCTCCAGTGATCTGGAGCGTATGGGAGATCTTGCTCTCGACGTGGCGAAGGTGACACTCCGGATGGATGGACAGAAACTGATTAAACCTCTGGTGGATATCCCGCAAATGGCAGAAATCGTGAAATCCATGATTGATGAATCCATCGAATCTTTCCTGAAAGAAAACACAGATCTGGCCTATAAAATGGCTCAAACTGACGATCAGGTCGATCAACTGTACAGCCACATGATCAGTGATCTCTACACGTTAATGACTGAGCACCCGAATCAGGCTTCTCAGGCTATGCTGTTAATGATGGTTGGACGTTACATTGAACGGATTGGCGATCATGCAACCAACATTGGTGAGAGCACGGTATACCTGGTGACAGGTAAACGTCCGGATCTGAATCAATAGGAAGAGTATTGATTTGGGGAATTGGGGAATCAGTACTGATTAAGTAATGCAATCATATGAATGGAAAAGGACTTTCTCTCAGGTAGGCTGTGTACAGCTGTCTGCGGAGAAGGTTCTTTTTGCGATTAAATGTGAAGTGAAAGAGGCTATTCTTTTTGATGTGACAGGTGGGTATGGTATCATGAGAGTAGATGTAATTTGAAGAGGTTGACCATATAATACGCGAGGTGCTGGAATGGACAAGTTTATTCTCATAGATGGAAATAGCATTATTTACAGGGCGTTTTTTGCAATGCCGCCTCTGACCAACTCGAAAGGTCTGCATACCAATGCGGTATATGGCTTCACTACGATGCTGCTGAGACTGCTTGAAGAGCATAAGCCTACACATGTTATGGTTGCATTTGATGCAGGCAAAATCACGTTCCGCCACGAAGGGTACCAGGAATACAAGGGCGGACGGGAGAAAACACCACCAGAGTTGTCAGAGCAATTCCCGTTGCTCAAAGAACTGCTGAAAGGACTTGGCATTGCCCAGTTTGAGCTGGCTGGATTTGAAGCGGATGACATCATCGGAACGTTAACCAAACGCGCAGATGAAGCGGGCAGACAGGTGCTTGTTGTATCGGGTGACAAAGATATGCTGCAGCTTGCCTCCGAACATGTACATATCGGGCTGACGCGTAAAGGGGTAACCGATATCGAGCTGTATGATCCTGCTCAGATTAAGGAGCGCTATGGTCTGACGCCGTTGCAAATCATTGATCTCAAGGGTCTGATGGGCGATGCATCCGATAACATTCCAGGGATTCCCGGGGTTGGAGAGAAGACAGCGTTGAAACTGTTGCACCAGTTCGGATCGGTAGAGGATGTGCTGAACGGCACAAGTGAGCTGAAAGGCAAAATGAAAGAAAAGATCGAGACCCATGCCGAAGATGCCCGGATGAGCAAACAACTCGCGACGATTCATCGGGAAGTTCCGCTGGAGCAGACGTGGGAGGATATGCAATTTGCTGGATTAAAAGAAGAACATGCTGGCCCTGCACTAGCTAAGCTGGAATTCAAATCCTTGCTCGAACGCCTGTCGTTCAGTGGCAGCATTGGTTCTGAACAGGAAGCGGTCCCTGCTGCCGAAGTTGAATCCTCCATTGCAACAGAGGACAACATCAGTGAGCTGTTCAGTTCCCTGGATTCCATTGATGTCCTCCACGTGGAGACACATGGGGATAACCCGCACCAAGCGAAATTGATTGGACTAGCTCTAGGTTCCGCTGGAACGTATACGTTCATATCTCCCGAATTGCTTCATTCCGAGGCTGCGGCTCCAGTGCGGGCGTGGCTTGGTAATTCAGACCAGCCGAAGCGCGGTTATGATCTTCATCGTGTAGACCTGGCCCTGCATGCACATGGCATTGAATTCGCTGGTGCGTCATTTGATGTACAACTGGCAGCTTATTTGCTTGATCCAACGGAATCCAACCAGACGATTAGTGGACTCACGACCAAGTATGGTCTGCCATCACTTGTGGAGGATGACACGGTTATGGGCAAAGGGGCCAAGTACAAGGTGCCGGAAGTAGAGATCTTGGGTGATTTCCTATGCCGCAAAGCTGCTGCTGTCGCAGCCATTATCCCACTTCAGGAGCAGGTACTGGAAACGGATGAGATGAATTCGCTGTTCCATGAACTGGAGATGCCGTTGTCACGCATATTGGCAGACATGGAGAAACAGGGCATCAAGGCCAATACGGCAGATCTACAGGCTTTGGGCAGTGAGTTTGAAGAACAGATCAGCAGGTTGATGGCTGAGATCTACAAGCTGTCAGGAACGGAATTTAATCTGAATTCACCGAAGCAATTGGGTGAGATTTTATTTGATAGATTGGGCTTGCCAGTGGTGAAGAAAACCAAAACGGGCTACTCTACAGATGCGGAAGTATTGGAGAAATTGGCTCCTTATAATGATGTGGTCAAGCATATTCTGCAATATCGTCAGCTTGCCAAGCTGCAATCCACTTATGTGGAAGGATTACTCAAAGAGATTTCGGATCGGGATGGCAAGGTGCACACGTATTATCGTCAGACCATTGCTGCAACGGGACGACTTAGCAGTCAATTCCCGAACTTGCAGAATATTCCGATTCGGATGGAAGAAGGTCGCAAAATCCGGAAGGTATTTGTTCCTTCGGAACCCGGATGGTCCATTTTGGCAGCAGACTATTCCCAGATTGAACTGCGTGTACTGGCACACATTTCGGACGATGAACGCTTGAAGGAAGCATTTGTCAATGATATGGATATTCATACAAAGACCGCTTCGGATGTATTCGGCGTGAAGCCTGAGGATGTGGATGGGGATATGCGTCGTTCCGCCAAGGCAGTAAACTTTGGTATCGTGTATGGAATAAGTGATTATGGCTTATCACAGAACCTGCATATTACACGTAAAGAGGCCGCACAATTTATTGATCAGTATTTTGAAGTATTCCAGGGTGTCCGCCGATATATGGATGACATTGTGAAGGAAGCTCGCCAGGATGGTTACGTCAAAACGCTGTTGGAACGACGTCGCTACCTGCCAGAGATTAACGCCAGTAACTTCAATCTGCGTTCCTTCGCAGAGCGTACGGCGATGAATACACCGATTCAGGGAACAGCGGCAGATATCATCAAGCTGGCCATGGTACAGATGGATGAAGCGCTGCGGGAACGCAATTTGAAGAGCCGTATGTTGCTTCAGGTGCACGATGAACTTGTATTCGAAGTGCCTGCGGATGAATTGGAACTGATGAAAGAGTTAGTCCCTTCTGTTATGGAAAAAGCATTGGAACTGTCGGTTCCGCTAAAAGCAGAAGTCAGCTTTGGTGATAACTGGTACGAAGCGAAATAAATCAAGTGCCGCGCGGTTTTTCCGGTATTTTACAAAAGGACTTTCCATGTTTGAGATATAAGAAAAGGGTCCCGCTGAGCGCCATCTTCCGTTATAATATAGGGGAGGTGAGAACATCATGCCGGAATTACCGGAAGTCGAAACAGTCAGAAGAACATTGAATCAACTTATTGTGGGCAAAACGATTGATCATGTTACCGTTAGCTTGCCGCGGATTATTCAGCGGCCGGACGACATAGATGCATTTGCAATGGAACTCGCGGGACATACCGTCATTGGGGTGGAGCGTCGAGGCAAGTTTTTGCGTATTTTGCTGGACGGGCTGGTGCTTGTCTCCCATCTGCGGATGGAAGGAAGGTACGGTGTGTACGAGCAGCATGAAGATGTGGAGAAACATACACATGTGATCTTCCATTTTAATGATGGTACGGAATTGCGTTATAAGGATGTGCGTCAGTTCGGTACGATGCATCTGTTCAATGCAGGTGAGGAACTGGTGTCCAAACCTTTGCTGAAGCTGGGACTGGAGCCGCTTGATCCAGCCTTTACGGTAACTGCATTCCGTGAGGCGGTTGGCAAGCGTACAACCAAAATCAAAGCTGTACTTTTAAATCAGGCATATGTGGTTGGTATCGGGAATATTTATGTGGACGAGGCTCTATTTCGCGCAGGTATCCATCCCGAGACCATCGCCAAGACACTGACCGAAGCTCAGTTAACGGTGCTGCATGAAGCGATTGTTGCTACGTTGCAAGATGCAGTGAATGCAGGGGGATCTTCCATCAAGTCCTATGTGAATGGACAGGGTGAGATGGGAATGTTCCAGCATCAACTGAAAATCTATGGACGCAAATCAGAACCTTGTACAACTTGTGGTACGTTAATTGAAAAAACGGTGGTTGGTGGCCGTGGCACGCATTTTTGTCCGAACTGTCAGCTGCTGTAACATGAACTGAATGAACGAAATGATGAAATCATAGCACCCTTGGATTCCTCCTCCATATACTGATATGGCAGAAATAAGCGGGCGTATACCCATACTGGCATCTTCAGTTGGCACGAGTACCGCACAGAGGAGGAGTCCGGGGTGCTGCATCATTTTATTTCATTGCTGGCGCTTGCTTTGGCGCTTAGTTTAGATGGTTTTGGAGTCGGGATTACATATGGGTTACGGAGGACTAAGATTCCCCTGTTATCTATCGCTGTTATTTCGATCTGTTCGGGATTGGTTATTGCCTTGTCGATGCAAGTAGGTGTGTTGTTGTCCCATGTGGTGTCACCGGATATCGCTTCGATTGTGGGAGCCGTCATATTGATAGGTATTGGCGCATGGTCACTGTTGCAACTTATTCGAAAGCAAGGCAAAGAACAGCTGGAAAAAGACACTGGAACGGGTGAGGGAAGAGAAGCAACGGTAACTGGGATGGGAGAAGCACAAGAGAAACTGTCGGATTCAAAGGGCAGGAATCAGGTGCTTGCACTGGATTTGGAGCAGTCGGCTTCAAATGGATCACTGGAACGAATGGTATTTACACTGGAGCTGCGCAAGCTGGGCGTTGTCATTCAGATTCTTCGCAGTCCCTCCAAGGCGGATATGGATAACTCGGGGAGTATTTCTGCTCAAGAAGCGATGTGGCTAGGTATTGCCCTGTCTCTGGATGCGTTTGGAGCAGGATTGGGAGCGGCACTTCTGGGATTCCCTACACTATGGACAGCACTCATTATTGCACTGTTTAGTGGGGCGTTTCTGTCACTCGGCATGAAGGTGGGATTGCGATTCTCAGCTCTGCGCTGGATGCGAAGACTGTCTGTATTGCCAGCGCTATTGTTAATGATTATGGGAATAATGAAGTTGTTATGAGGTGAAACGATGAATATAGGCTTAACCGGCGGGATCGCGACAGGCAAAAGCAGTGTTTCCGCCTATCTCGCCAGTAAGGGAGCGTTGCTCATCGATGCAGACGTTATTGCCCGGGAAGTTATGATGCCCGGGCATCCCGTGTTGGCCGCCGCTGTTAAGCGGTTTGGACAAGCCATACTGAACGAAGATGGAACACTGAATCGGAAAAAGCTTGGAAGTATTGTTTTTGAACAACCTGAGGAACGAAAGGATCTGGAGGCGATCACACACCCGGCAATCCGAAAAGAGATGCGCGAACGGGCTGCTGCATACGAATTGCAACATCCGGATAAACTTGTGGTGTCAGATATTCCTTTGCTCTATGAATCAGGTCTGGAAGATGGTTTCGAGGAAGTCATGGTTGTATATGTTCCAAGGTCGATCCAACGAGATCGCTTGATGAGTCGGGATGGAATGACTGCAGAACAGGCTGAGGCACGAATGGATGTTCAGATGGATATTGAGCGCAAAAAACAGCTGGCAGACATTGTCATTGATAACAGCGGCTTATGGTCTGCGACGGAGCAGCAAATTGACTCATATTTACAGCGTAAGGGTTTGTTATGAGAATATTGCGTAAGAAACGTGTACTGCTGTTGATGTTTGTGTCCTTTGTACTGGTATTATTTCTGAATACAAACTGGATGGCATGGTTCTATCCCATACATTATAAGGAAGAGATCCGTGCCCAATCTCAGAGTTATGAGGTTGATCCATTTCTGATTGCTTCCATTATCAAGGTGGAAACCAATTTTAAGACAAGCAAGGAATCCAAACGAGGTGCCATTGGGCTCATGCAACTGATGCCGGACACGGCGAATTGGATACTGGAACAAGCCAAAATTCCCGACACTTCGCTGGAGGAATTGAAGCACGAGCCTGAACGAAATATTCAATTAGGCACATGGTACCTGCGGAATCTGTCCGATCAATTCGATGGCAATGAAGCGGTTATGATCGCTGCCTATAATGCGGGCCCAGGCAAAGTAAACAGTTGGCTTAGAGATGGTGTATGGGATGGCTCGTTCGATACAGTGAAAGATATTCCGTTTGGTGAGACGCGTCACTATGTACAAAGAGTCATTTACTATTATAATCAGTATGTAAAGATCTATAATACGTTCTAAGTATATAAGTAGAAGCACAGAGCAGGCCGGTTATTCACCGGCCGCTCCATGCTCCTCTGTGTAGCGTATTACGATGCAGATATTATTGGTATTGACCTGCCAATTGCTGTTCTGCAATTGTTACCAGACGCTTCGTGATGTATCCACCGATCGAACCGTTCTCGTAAGAAGTCATGTTACCTTGGTATCCGTCTTGTGGGATGCTGATTCCGAGTTCTTGAGCAACTTCATATTTCATTTGCTCGAGTGCTGCGGAAGCTTTAGTTACCACCAGGTTGTTGGAGTTACCGTTGCTTTGTGCCATTGCTGTTCACCTCCTCGTGAGTTGGTAAAAGTATTATGTCTCGGCAATGCATTTTTCATTACAAAATCAGTACAGGGAATATGTGGTAAAAAGTAAAACGTGGGAAGTGATCTGTTTTGAAGTGTCCTTATTGCGGTTATATGGGTACCAAAGTGCTTGATTCGCGTCCGGCCAACGAAGCAAAATCCATTCGTCGTCGCCGTGAGTGTGAGCAGTGTGCCCGAAGATTTACAACGTTTGAGATGATTGAAGAGACTCCATTGATTGTTATTAAGAAAGATGGCAGTCGTGAAGAGTTCAGCCGGGACAAAATTCTCCGCGGGCTTATTCGTGCCTGTGAGAAACGCCCAGTCTCCGTAGAGACCCTGGAGATGATGGTATCTGAAGTGGAGAAATCTCTGCGTAATACAGCTGCTGCTGAAGTGGAGAGTCGCCAGATTGGTGAGTTATTGATGGAACAGTTGTTTCCAGTCGATGAAGTGGCGTATGTCCGTTTTGCATCGGTATATCGCCAGTTCAAAGATATCAATATGTTCATGAAAGAACTGAAATCCCTGTTGTCCAAAGACGATCTGGAGGATTAGTGAAGTGGGTAAAGGGAGAAGAGCAGTCTGGAGTTCCAGTCCGTATGTGCCAGTGAAATCGGTTGTTCTTCTCCAAACACTTTGGATCATGAAAAAGTGATTGACAGCGAAAGCTGGATTTTATATGATATAGGAGTCGCCTGTGGAACGTAGCAGTGTTGGACAAGTTATCTATTTCATATCCTGGGGCCTTAGCTCAGCTGGGAGAGCGCATCGCTGGCAGCGATGAGGTCAGGGTTCGATCCCCCTAGGCTCCATAATTTAAAATTGTTGAAACCCTTGTGTAGCAAGGGTTTTTTTGTTGTCATATAAATCAGAACATGCATTAATTAAGTAGAATTTTTGGACTTGGGGACAAGTTTGGGGACGAATATTCTAGATGTCAAAAATTGACCGTGGAGTTGTCAAAAAAAGTGAAGTTTGAAAATAAGGAGACCCTACCGGCTGGATATTGTCCAGTCGGTAGGGTCTCCATTTTTCTGTATACGCTTTCACTTAGCCAGATATTCGACGAATCTTACAAAGATCGTGGCTACTTCGGCGCGGGTGGCGGTGGCTTTGGGAGCAAAAAAGTTGTCCGACTTGCCTAATACAATGCCGATGCCTTGTAGCGCCTGAACGGCCTCCAACGCCCATGAGCTGATCTCACTCTCATCCGTGAAGGACTTAGCGTGGCTTTCAGGTATCTCATAGCCTTTGTACTTCATGTAGTTGTACAGTATCGCCAGCATCTGCTCGCGCGTCATCGGTGAATTAGGGTCAAACAGGTCTGGGTTTGTACCTTTAACTATGCTTTTTCGGCCGCCCACTCGGCTGCCGCGGTGTACCATTGTCCGTCCGTCACGTCGTTAAAGCGGGAGCTCGTGTAGCTGGAGAGGTTTACGTTCTCAAGATTGGCCAGTACCTGCACGAACATTGCACGCGTCATTGCGGTGCCGGGTGAGAACAACGTTGTGGACGTCGTGCCGTTGAAAAGATCGTATGTGTAGGCGAAATTTATATAGCTGTAGAACCAGTCGTCCATGTTGGCATCCCTGAAAGGATTGCCGGATAGCACGAGGAAGCCCAGTGGGGTGGCGTCATCAAATGCCAGCTCCGTACCCTCACGGATGTTCAGCGACATGCCGTTATCTAAGCTAACTTTCGCGCCGCTCGGTCCTACCACAACCGCTCCGCCGCTCCGTATCTTCGATCCGCCATGGATATCCACACGGTTGCCGTTTGACAGTTTCACATGCGCGTCTTTGCCACCTACTGTGACCGTACCGTCGCTCGCGATCGTCGAGCCGCCCGAAATGGTCACTGTGCTGTTGCCGCCGGGTAGTGTCACTACGGCGCTCTTGTCTGCCGGAATGGTTACCTTACCGTTTGAGTCTATCGATGTGCCTTCAGGTACCTTAATCTCCGTCCCGCCCTTGGTCGAAATCTCGCCACCGCCGGGTAGGGTGATGTTGCCGTTTTTGTCTGTGACCGCGGGCTTATCCTTCGGTGTATTCACTTTGTAGGTCGACTTCAACGTTCCAGCGTCTGTCCCGGTGCCCGTATTATCGGTGTTGCCCGTATTACCGATGTTGCCGGTATTTCCGGTGTTGCCCGTATTGCCGCCAGAATCAGGCACAGTGGGAGTCGGCGTCTTCATCGGCGTCGTCGTTGCACTGATCTCCGCGCCGTCGCCCTTCGCGTTCATCGCGATGATGGTGAAGTTGTAGCCTTGGCCGTTTGTCAGGTTCTTGAAGGTATATTTGGTCTCCGTCGCATCCAGTGTGACCGGCGTCACGTTGCCATACCATACCTTGTAGCCCAATATCGCACTGCCACCGTCGTCAGCAGGGGCGGTCCAGCTCAATGTGACCTGTCCGTCACCGGCTGTCGCTTTGAAGCCGCTCGGAGCACCGGGCACGACCGGTTTTCTCTGCGCGAACATCCAATCAAAAACGTCTGTGTAGTCATTGTTCCAAGCTGGCAAGTTAGAGGACTGCGCCGTGGGAGCTATGCTCCAATTCCCCATAGTTATCTGGTTGTAAAGAACCGCCGCTTCAACTTCGTGCGCTATGTAATCAGCCAGAACAGGTGTGTTGGCAGGATTAGGCCTCAGATTCGGCTGATCAAATTGATTGTAGGGCCACGTAAGAGCCTCATTACTCTCAAAGCGTGAAGCCCTTGCGTTGATCATTTTCGGCATATTGGTATTGATGAAGTTATTGAGGTTAGTCTGGTAGCCTCCAACATTATGAGCATTTAAAAACATCCAATAGGCCAGGTTGTGGTGAGCGTCGTTGGCATTAGCGTTGGGTGAACCGCTTACCGGGGCCATAGGTGCGGCAGCAGCGAAGAAGCCAGGGTAGCTGTTAACTAAGTTGTTCGTATACTGACCGCCCCAGGAGAAGCCCGCCGCGTAAACACGGTTAGGGTCTACTTCGCCGCTAGCAATCAAGGCGTCTATGACCTTCTTAACATTCTCTGTTGAGGGAACTGATACGCCATTATAGGAAATATTCAGTACATGGCTGGCGTACTTATCGGGATTTTGCTCCATCTTTTTCATTAGAGCGACTGAGCCGTTGGCGGATTTCATGGCCGCTTTTTGGTCTGTCGCAGCGTTTGTGCCGCCGCGTGACATGCCGTGAGTATAAACATACAGTGGCAATCCTTTCATCACCTTACCATCATCATCCCTGTGAAGGTAGAGCGAACGATTGACCGAATTGTCCGTGAAAGTAGTGAACTTATCGAGGATTGGATTCGCAACCTGTTCCTGTTCAAAAACCACGTTGTGAAGCGGATTTCCTTCTGTCAGTATGATTTCGCCTTTTTGGACAATGGTGTAAACCTGCTTTGTCGAGTTACTACTGCCATCCAGCGTTGTATTGCCGCCGCTCTCTGAATAAAACTCAGACTCAACGACGATGTAACGACCGCTCGCCAGTCCGTCTTGATAATCTGGTGAATTGTTAACCTGCCCCACATAGCCGCGTACTTTTGGCTCGTCATTAGCGTATACCCTTGTGATTTTGCGTGGTCCTTCAAAGGTCACCGCTTCGCCGTTCAGAGTCGTGTTCCTAGCTGACAAAGTAAACAAGCCCGGATTAAGCTCGGAGCCTAACGCAGCCTTCCCCTCGCCTAAGTCAATGATGACAGCCGTTGTGTATTCGCCACTGGCGAAGTTGTCATTCCATACGATAAAGGGGAGTATCCCCGCGTCCGGATCATTTTTGAATGTCACATGAATGGTATGGTCTGTTTCAATATTCGTAAAGGTATACGTGCCAGCAGATAGAGTTACGATCTCGCCGTCTACCGTTACAGTATCCACAACTTTGCCGTAATCGGGGGTAAACGTAATTTCTTTGTTAGAGCCTCGATCTATTCTCAGAACATCGCCGGGTGGGTTCAACGTTATTCGGCCCCCGGTCCTGCAGTTGCGGTGATTGATAATCTGTTGTCCACTTCATTGGCTAAGGTGAGCTGCAGGCTGTCTGTAAATGAAACAGAGCTGGTATAAGCCGCGTCCGGATCTCCGAAACTGGAAACGACTTCATAGCGGTCACCGCCCTTTTCCGTTGAGTTATTAATGTAAACCTCAAAGGTAAGCATTCCCTCTTGTAAGATCAAATTTCTTTTGGGTATTCTCATCTCCACGATATATCCTGTTTCCGTGATCTGGGTCCATGCAGCTCGGCCTGGAGCGGCCTGCCCTGAAAACACACCCGTCGCGCTGACGCGCCATTGGTTTGAGCCTGAGGTTCCGGTGCCAACATAAAACTCCAGACTGTCGTATCGGTGATCTCCACCGGCTCCCTGATATAGATTACTGTCTTGTACAACTACGCGGGCATACAGATAGTCATGATCCCAAAGGATTCTGGCTGTGCCCGTGGCATGGGGTCTTGGGTCGGTGGGCACAGTGCTTTTGTTGATGTGATGCTCCATTGTTTGGCTCCAGAGTGGGTCGTTTGACCCGAGTTCGGGAGTTCCAAAAATGGCGGTGGGTGTTTCATTCGCTTCTGCGTTCTCGATGTTGTCAGTAGCGGCGGCATAGCTGGTAGGCAATAGCGACGCCACCATTACCAAGCAACAGAGGAACGCGAGCATTCTGCTAAATCGTTTTGGCATAAATGAAAATCCTCCTTATTTTTCGATCGGGTGCGCCCACGGCTTACCGCATCGATTTCGGACACGTTGTCCATATGACAAGCGCCCAACTATATATATTAAGTTTATCAGGGGTTCAATCCTTTAATTTACACATAAACCATACGTAAACATCTAGAACGGCAGAGATGCCGTTTTATTGTTTTGATAATCTTGTACGCATCTGTGCATGTAGATTGCTTCATATCAATAGTGTTGCAGTCTGCATTCATTTCAAATTGCAATAAAAAAACCACCTTATTAACAAGAAACTACATTGAATTAGAAGTGTTGAAGACGTAATATGAGGATAAATGTAAGCGCATTCATTTCAGGGTGTTTCTTTAGCTCCTTGAAACGAGGTGGTCTTGTTTTAAAGATGAAATAAGGATTACGTGCTTTTGAATATTAAACGAGGGGAAGAATGCTATGCGAAAGCAAATTACAATCCTAATGTTAGTTTTTCTTTTGACCTTTAGTAGCTGTTTTAGTCTTGTTCTGCCATTTAGCAATCAAGCTTCAGCGGATACAATAACACCAACGATGTTGGCGCATTATCCATTGCTTGAGGATGTACAGGATATATCAGGTAATGAAAAGCATGGAACGGCCGTAGGAAATATTACGTACACCGATGGTCTCACTCTACCCGGGGAACAGATAGTAATACGAACTACGTTCAGCTTCCTACGGGTTTGTTTGATAATCAAGAAAATACAACGATATCTGTATGGATCAAGAGCAACACTGGAAGTGGGAACTACTCAGCGTTATTCTACGGTACTCCAGCAGCTGGCAATAACTTGCCAACGAATTACTGGATGTTTAATCCATCAAATCCAAGTGGTGATTTTAAGTCAGTATTTACGAATAGCAATAATGTTGACCAGCCTTGGACGACTGAGGTAGGAGTATCAGGCACTTCTACGTCACCGTACAAAGGTCAATGGGTTCACTATACGACGGTCATTACAGAACGCTCTATTACAGGTTACATTAACGGTGTAAGTATAGGCACGACCGCCAAAGAGAAAAAACAGCAAGTTTTGGTACTAATTTGCATGCTTACATCGGTCGCTCCAATTATTTAGGGGATGCTACTTTTGCTGGCAGCTTTCAAGATTTAAGAATTTACGGAGAGGCACTAAATAATGAAGATATCGCTGTAGTATATGAACAATCGTTTAATGAAAAGCAAGTACAACAAGGCAAAATGGAGTTAACGTTAGGTGATATATCGGCAGTTACAGAATCTCTTGAACTGCCTACTCAAGATAAGAATGGCGCAATGATCTCATGGACTTCTAGTGATGAGAGTGCGATCAGTCCGACTGGTGAAGTAATCTTACGAGAAATTGAACAACAAGTGACGTTAACTGCAACCATTTCTTTAGGTGGAAGCCAGGCAACGAAGGAGTTCATGGTTACCTTACTACCTAAGGATGAAACTATTGAGCAGATTGCCGTTAAGAGTGTCTTGCTTAATGAACCTACATTTATTTTATCAGTTGGGGACAGCGAGACATTAGTCGCTACGATTTCACCTTCAAATGCAACGAATAAAAGAGTTATCTGGACATCTAGTGACTCCAGTGTAGCGATTGTCAATTCAACTGGAAAAGTTACAGCTGTTAGTGGCGGTACAGCCACAATTACGTTACAGACTGAAGATGGAGAGTTTACAGCTACATCAGCCGTTACCGTTAAGGGAAAATCGCTAAAAGATGATCTTATTCTTCATTACAACATGAAGACGACTGAAGAAGTAGACGGTCAACTCGTACTGAAGGATGTTGCCAACAAGGCAGTTACATTTGACGGAATATTTAGAAATCCAAACAATGGACAATTCATTTCAAATAGTGAGGTTGGTTTTATTTCCTTCAATGGTGGAAGCTCTACATCGAATAGTGGATATGTTGAGATTCCTAAGGGCTCAAACGGACTAGATCTACTACACGGTCTGAATGAGATTACAGTATCTTCAATCGTGAACTGGACGAATGATGGTACGAATCGCTGGATCTTCGGTTTGGGTACTGTGTTAACACCAGAAACGAACAAATATTTCTTCGTAACGCCACGTCACGGTAGTGGATCAGGCAATATGATTGCTTCAGGTATCTCCAAAAATGGCTGGCCAAACGAAGCATTAGCTACAGGTAGCGCAAACTCAAACCTGATCGGTCGGCAGTGGAAACATGTAACGGTGTCCTTGTCCGAAGCTAGCAATAGGATAACGTTATTCGTGGATGGAGTTAAGGTTGCTTCAGGTAATGCGAAGGGACTAAAGCTGTCAGAAATTATTAATTCGGATGCTCCGTTCTCTGGTTTTATCGGTAAGTCAATCTTCTCGAACGATCCGTATCTTCAAGGTAGCGTAGCTGATTTTCAAGTATATGATCGCGCCTTGACGGAGCAAGAAGTAGGCGAGTTATATCAACAAGAAGGAGCAACTCACATCTCAAAAATACGTCAGCTCACTGTTGATGATGCCGCGAATCAACTTGACATCAGTCGTTACTTAGGTGAAGGCGATAAGAGCACCGATAAGATAACGAGAAACGTTACATTACCGACAAGTGGTAAAAACGGTGTGAGCATTACTTGGAGCTCTAGTCATCCTGATGTCATTTCTAACAGTGGCACTGTAAAACGTCCAGCTGTTCAGGAAGGTAATGTTCAGGCAGAGCTTACGGCTACTTTAACGTATCAAGGCGTATCGACTACAGCTATATTCCCTGTTACGATCTTGAAGCAATTCGATGATCAGCAGAAGGTTGATTTAGACGCTGAACAGATAGAGATCTACAATGCTGACAACGTTAAAGGTAACTTACGTCTTGTCACTACAGGTGAACAAGGCTCCGCAATCACATGGGTATCTAGCAGACCGGCAGTTGTTAAAGGAACGGCTGAAGCGGCTGGTAATACTACACAGCTAGGCTGGGTAAGCCGTCAAGCTACGGATACGCCCGTTACGCTAATAGCTACAATTACGAATGGTGCAGCTTCTAAAGAGCTTACGTTTAACGTTACGATTAAACAAGCAATTGCGCCAGTACAGCATGATGCTTACTTCTTTGCATACTTTACAGGTGAATATGAGGGTGGTGAAGAGATATCCTTCGCTACAGCTGAAGATCCATTGTTCTGGAAAGCGCTGAATAATGGTAAGTCGATCCTTCAATCCGATATGGGTGAAAAAGGACTTCGTGATCCATTCGTTATTCGGTCACCAGAAGGTGATAAATTCTATATGCTGGCAACCGATTTGAAAATGGGCGAAAGTACAAATTTCGACCAAGCTCAAATTACGGGTAGTCATTACATGATGATTTGGGAGTCGGAGGATCTCGTTCATTGGGGCGAGCAGCGTATGATCGAGGTTGCTCCTAAGACTGGAGGAAATACGTGGGCACCAGAAGCAATCTACGATCCAGTAACTGGAGAGTATATCGTATTTTGGGCATCATCGATGAAAAACACAGAGACATATGGTGATTATAACGGAAGACCGGAAGGTCAGTACAATGTGATGTACTACGCAACAACAAGAGACTTCTACAACTTCTCTGAGCCAAAGGTCATGATTGATGAGTCACTTCCAACCATTGATACGACGTTTATTGAGCATAATGATATGTTGTACCGATTCACCAAATCAGAAGTGAATACTAAAGTGTATGTGGAGAAAGCACCAACTTTCTACGATGACAAGGACGGTATTGCAGCAAACGGCCTTCAATACGACGCAGTTCCTGGTACACGTGACAATAAACTTGGCTTGATCGGAAATAATGGAAACAACGAAGGGCAAACGATTTTTAAAGATAATAAAAAAGACAAATGGTATCTGTTCCTTGATTCATGGCCATATCATGTCCGATATACAACAGATTTGGATAGTAGCACGCAATATATTAACAATGTATTAAGTAGTGATCAATATGCACTTCCGCCAGGACCACGACACGGAACGGTAATTCCAATCTCACGTGCAGAGTATGATGCTTTGCAAGAGAAGTATGCATGGAAAGGTCCAGCACCATCAACAGACCCGGTTGTACATTACTCATTTGATGCAAATACAGTGAATGGTACAACGTTGAACGACATTTCTGGTAATGGCCATCACGCAACACTAGTAGGTGGAGCAACGATTAATGAAGAGGATCGTATCGGTAAAACGGGTGGTGCACTAGAGCTTAATGGATCAACAGGATATGTGAAGCTGCCAGATAACTTGATTGAATCTTTGAATCTTGAGAAGGCTACGTTCTCTACATGGGTTCAAATGGACAGAAATCAAGCAAATCAAAGAATATTTGATTTTGCTTCTGAAACAGGCAGACAGGTTAACCGCAACACCATGTACTTGAGCACACAAGGGGATACAGGTAGTTTGGAGTTCGCTGTCGTAACACCTTTTACAGAGAAATTTAGCAATGACAGCACGCGACTAGGATCAGAATATAAATATGCGGTGAGAAATTCTGGACTATTACCAACGAAGACTTGGCAGCATGTTGCCATTACAATGGATGAATTTGATGCAGTATTGTATGTGAATGGTCTAGAGGTTAAACGTAGCTCGACATTTAACGTTGAGCCGCGAATGTTACTGGAAACAACGATAAATTATATTGGTAAATCGAGAAACGGCTCTCATAGTCTATTTGATGGTAAATTGGATGATTTCCGTATTTATAATCGTGCATTATCCGTTGAAGAGATTGCAACATTAGCTGATGAAGACGTTACTCCTCCAGTAGAGCAGCCATCCGGGGCAGAGCTCATTCTTCACTACGATATGAATGATATCGATGGTGCCGCGGTTATTGACCAAACAGGAAATTTCAACGGAAAATGGATGAATCCGTCTAAAGCAGAATGGATTCGTACACAAGATGCCGGTGTACTAGGCTTTACTGGTGGCACAACTAACTCTTATGTAGAGCTGCCACAAGGAGTTCTCGATGGATTAACGGATATGACCGTTTCATCCATTGTGAACTGGAGCGGTAAAAACGCTGCGGAGTGGTTGTATGCATTAGGAAGACCAGACAATAACACGCACTATACGTACTTCACACCACGTTATAATGCTAACGGTCTAGCTCGCCTTGGTATCGCGACGAATGCTTGGAATAATGAGTCATCAACTTCTACCACAGGCTTAAAGAATAATGAATGGAAAGTAGTTACGACTGTTGTTTCAGGCACGGATGGTACACTAACGCTTTATATTGATGGTGTTGCAGTTGCATCAGGCTCAACGAATGGGATGACACTAGAACAAATAAAAAATACTTCAGGCAGTAGTGGATATATCGGTAAGTCATTCTATCCAGCTGATCCATACTTCGGTGGTATGATTGCAGACTTCCAAATCTATGATGGTGCTATGACTGCGGCAGATATTACATCACTTAAGGCCCATTCAGATCAGAAGATTGCTTTAATGGAGGGCATGCTTGTATCGGCAGCGACCGAGAAATTAACGATTAATGATCTTCTTGCTTCTAATGCATCAAAAGATGCGATTATAAGCAATGTAACATTGCCAACATCAGGCGCTTATGGCACAACAATAAGCTGGACTTCAGATAAGGAGAATGTCATCTCCACTACAGGTGCCGTAACTAGACCAGCTAATGCAAAAGGTGATCAAGTTGTAACGTTAACAGCAGTATTTACAGATGGTACAGAGACAGTTAACAAAACTTTTCAGTTGACGGTTAAGGCATTGCCGAACGATGTCACTTCTGTAGATGAAGCAAAAGCAGCACTAGTCGTTCATAACATTAATGATGTAAGAGGTCATATAACACTACCAGCATCTGGACTATACGGAACAACAATTACTTGGGCTTCTGCACAACCGAACGTCGTTTCAGTTACTGGAGAAGTAAAACGTCCGGCACACGGTAGTGGAAATGTAGACGTGAAGCTTACAGCTACGATTACATTAAATTCAGCATCCACTACGAAGGAATTCATTGCAAAGGTGAAGGAACTGCCTGCGGATGAAAATTATGCGGGATACTTTTTCACATATTTCACTGGAGAAGGTACTTCAACAGGCGAGCAAGTTTACTTTGCACTAAGTAACGGCAATGATCCGTTGAACTGGCGAGAATTGAATGATGGTAAACCCGTATTGACCTCTACCTTAGGGGAGAAAGGGGTACGTGATCCGTTCATTATTCGTTCGCCTGAAGGTGACAAGTTCTACATGATCGCTACCGATCTGAAAATTAACGGCAATGGTAACTGGGGTAGAGCACAGACATGGGGCAGTCGTTCCATTATGGTTTGGGAATCGAATGATCTAGTCAACTGGACAGATCAACGCATGGTAGAGGTTGCACCGGAAGAAGCGGGTAATACATGGGCACCAGAAATTATGTACGACAAGACAACGGGTGAATATATCGTATTTTGGGCATCAAGAATGTTTGATGATGCATCTCATACAGGCAGTGCTTATCAAAAAATGATGTATAGCAAGACAAGAGATTTCTATACGTTTACGGAACCGCAAGTATATTTGGATTATGGATATTCCATCATTGACACAACGATGATTGAGCATGAAGGAAAAGTGTATCGCTTTACGAAGGATGAGCAAGACAACGGAGCTTCTGCTCCATTTGGCAAGATGATCTTCCAAGAGGTGGGTGACTCAATCTTAGATCCAACCTTCAAGATGATTAATCAAGGCGTTGGTAACATCAAATGGGTCGAGGGTCCAACGATCTTCAAATCGAATACAGATGAAAAATGGTATTTATTCGTAGATGAGTTTGGTGGAAGAGGTTATGTTCCATTCGAGACAACCAATCTTGCATCAGGTGTCTGGACATTATCTTCTAACTACAACTTACCGGCTAGTCCGCGTCACGGAACGGTAATTCCAATTACACAAAGTGAGTATGATGCACTCAACGGGAAGACCGTACCCGTTAGCGGAATTAGCTTGGACAAAACAACGTTGTCCATCGTAGAAGGTCAATCAGGGCAATTGACAGCTACAGTAGCACCAGCTAATGCAACGAAAAAAGCAGTAACATGGAGCTCAAGCAATACAGCTGTAGCGACTGTAAGTGCGACAGGTCAAGTAACAGCAGTGGCACCAGGAACAGCAAGGATTACAGTAACTACAGTGGATGGTGGTTTATCATCCAGCGTTACGGTAACGGTAACATCATCGGTTGATGGAACACCACAAGCACCAAGCAGTGGTAATGGAAATGGTGGCGGTGACGGTAACATCCCTGCACCTACAGTACCAACAGCTCCAGGTGGAAGTGAGCCAGTGGTCATGGACAACGGCCAAATAAACATTAAGCCAGTTGTAAATGAGAGCGGTACTTCTGAAGTGAAGTTAAGTGCGGATACAATGAAGCGTGCGCTTGATCAAACGACAGGCGGTAAGCTACACATGCGAGTTGAGGCTGATGAGAGCTTGAACGGACTAACGATTGAGCTCGCAGTAGATGCGCGCTTAACAAGTGGATCTTCTACGGTAGATCGCATCGAGATCAACGCAGGCTCTGCAGTCGTAACAGTGGCAACCGAACTGCTTGGAACAGGAACAAGTGCAGGGAAAACGTTAGGATTGTCGATTAAGAAAATTGCAGCTAATCAACTGCCAGCTGGCGCACAAGCTCAGCTGAACGGTGAGGCCGTATACGATATCGAGCTAACGATGGATGGTAAGAAACTTAAAGAGTTTGATGGCAGAGATGATCTCGTGATTGAATTGCCATACACACTAAAGGCTGCCGAAAATCCAAACAACGTCGTCGTATACGATGTGAAGGACAACGGAGAGTTAAGAGTCGTGACGAATGGTAAATACAATGCAGCGACAGGAAAAGTAGAGTTCAAGCCAACGTATCTGAGCAAATATACGGTAGCGTATGTTGCAACGAGCTTTAAGGATGTGACCCAAGACTGGGGGAAGGATGCGATCTCAGCATTGGGAGCAAGAGGCATTGTGAAGGGTATAGGCGACGGAGAGTTTAATCCGAATGGTCAAGTGACACGAGCAGAATTCATCACCATGCTGATGAATATGTTTGAGCTATCGGATGAGAGCGCAACGACAAGTTTTAGTGATGTGAAGCAAGGAGAATGGTACCATGGAAATATCGCAACCGCGCAGAAGCTGGGGATTGTGAACGGGAAACCAAATGGAAGATTCGGAGTTCATGAGAACATTACGCGAGAAGATATGGCGGTTATGGTATACAAGGCGATCCAAATGAAGCAACTAGCGTTAGCAAGTGGTGAAGTTACAGCCTTCAAGGATGAAGCAAACATCGCAAGTTATGCGAAGCAAGCGGTAGAGGCAATTCAGGGAGCGGGCATAATAAATGGTGTAGGCAACGATGAGTTTGCACCGAAGAAGAATGCTAGCCGTGCAGAAGCAGCAGTGATGATCTATAATGTGTTGGGTTTGATGTAGACACGTTAAGTATAGGGCAGTTGCTATTGATTCACTCTGATAATAAAGTTGGGCGGAAGAACTTTTTCCGTCCACTTTTTTATCTGTTTAATCAGTGAGTTTTATTTGGAAGCGCTTAAAAATTACTGTGGACAACAGTCATATCGGATGATATATTGTTTCTGTGAGAAACAATATTATTTTTAAGTGAAATAATAATAAGCGTGTCCATGGTAGGACGGAGGAAATGATCTCTCGGAGCTTAAGCTTGGACATCACAAAAAGGACGGGGAAACGATGACTAAAATTGAGACACAGATTCAATCCTTTGACGGTACACAGCTTTATTTCAGCAAGGATACAGTAGAAAATGCAAAAGCCGCTGTCGTTATTGTACACGGACTAGCTGAGCATGCAGGGCGCTACGATTATGTGACAGAGAAGCTGAGCCAGCGCGGGTTTAACGTATATCGGTTTGACCATCGCGGTCATGCCAGATCGGAAGGACAGCGAACGTTTTATAAAGAATTTGATCATCTTATTGAAGATGTTCATGTCATTGTCGAGGCGGCATTGCAAGAGAGCGGAGATCTTCCGCTGTTTGTCATCGGACATAGTATGGGCGGTTTTGCAACCTCATCCTTTGGAACGAAATATCCTGGCAAGGTTAAAGGCATCGTGCTATCCGGAGCGCTCACTCGTTACAATACAAAAGTTGCCGGAGAACTGCCGATGGATCTTCCTACAGGCACGTATTTCCAAAATGAGCTGGGCAGCGGTGTATGCAGCGATCCTGAAGTTGTATCCGCTTACGCAAATGACCCGCTGGTGGAAAAGCAGATCTCTGTAGATTTATTTAACAGTCTGGGAAATGGCATAACATGGCTCAAGGAGAACGCCAAACAGTTTACAGATCCCGTGCTTGTACTGCATGGAGCCAATGATGGACTGGTCAGCGAAAAGGATTCCCGTGATTTTTACGGCGATATCGCTTCGACGGATAAAACACTCAAAATATATGCTCATCTGATGCATGAGATATTTAATGAACCAACTCGTGATGATGTTATTGAAGAAGCAATTACATGGATTGAAAAACGAATCTGATTTCAGTAGAGTAAGAGAGAATCTGAATATGAAAGGGATTACTCATGAAATTAGATTGGATGGGCGACCATCGGGAACTGATTGAGAAAATTATCAAATACGGTAATGCGTACTCGAATACCTATAAGCTGCAGCGAAGTTATGGTACAGACATGATGTTCTCGGCTTCACAGATTCAGACGCTGGAATACATTCTGGAAGCCGAGGACAAAGAAGAGAAGATGTCGGAAATGGCGGCACGCCTGGGCGTAAGCCGCAGTACATTTTCCAAGAACGTGAAGAATCTGACGGAAAAAGGCCTGCTCGAAAAATTTCATTTAAGCGGTAACCGCAAAGACATATACGTCAAACCTTCGCCGAAAGGTCGCGAGGTATATGCGAAGTATACCGAATTTGTAAGGGAGCTTTGCTTTGATGAAATTTTCAAGTATGCAGATCAGATTTCAGAAGTGGATAAGCAGAACTTTGTTCGCATCATGGATTTATTTGCCGACGTGCTCGTCTGGTATGGTGAAAAAGAACAGGAAGCACGCAAGTTAATCAGAATTGATTCCGATTCGGGCAGCGACTAGTTTCGAGATAAAAGGGATTTTCCTCAAGGCTGTTCTGTGGCCTAACTCAATCCGAAACACGAACCTTGAAATTAAGGGCACCAGCCCATTCCCTCCGCGAATGTCCGTCATACAGTATAAAGTGCTTGATGCAGTAGAGGCTGTAGGACGATTATTCAGCAGGGAGTGGGACGTGTGAAATCATCAACAAAGCTAACCGGACGGGTTATTTACAAGGGTGATCCAGGATATGAAGCCGCGCGCAAGAACTGGGACCCGCATACCGACAAATATCCTAAAGTTTTTGTTTTTGCCCAAAAGACGAAAGATGTTTCCAACGCTATCCGATGGGCTCGTGAAAATAATGTACCGATCAGGCCGCGAAGCGGCAGGCATGCACTTGAGGTTAATCTTTCACAGGTTAACGGCGGAATTGTAATTGATGTGAGTGATCTGAATTCCATCAAACTTGATAAAAAAATGGAACGGTTGTTGTTGGAACAGGAAACCGAGTTGGAAGAATTGCGAATACCCTTGCCAAGCAAGGTTTCATAGCTCCTTTTGGTGACAGCCCTACTGTAGGGATCGGTGGAATTACATTAGGTGGGGGAATTGGACCTCTCCAGCGTACCATCGGTCTTATCAGTGATAATCTGCTTGAGGTAGAGATGGTGGACGCCAAAGGAAAAGTGATTCGGGCCAATAAAAATCGTAATGCAGATCTCTTCTGGGCCTCTCGGGGAGGAGGCGGTGGTAACTTCGGAGTATACACCCGCTACAAATTCAAAGTGCGCCGTGCTCCAGCGAAGGCGACTGTATTTAAAATCACCTGGCCATGGTCTCAATTCGAGGAGGTACTTAAAGTATGGCAGAGGTGGGCTCCTCTGTGGATACGAGACTGGGCAGCGAGTTGTCCATCGGACCGAAAAAGGGTGGCAACGTCCTTATGGAAGGGCTGTTCTTAGGCTCTAAAACAGAGGCTCTCCGTTTATTACAGCCAATTACGAGTGTTGGCAAACCGACAAGTTCCATTGTTCGTTTGTTACCTTACACAGAAGTTGTGAAGTTCTTATTACAACCTGATCCGACCGAGACTCAACGGTATAGCAACCAGTTCTCGTCCGGTTTTGGACGAAAACCATTCCCCGACAAAGCGATTAAATCGATGCGCGCATTTTTGGAGAACTTGGAAGAGGGACCAGGCGGGTTCTATTTCCTCAACTGGGGCGGAGCGGTAAGTCGCAAATCACCTAGATCTACCGCGTTCTTCTGGCGCAAAGAGAAGTTCTATGTGGAATGGACCAGTACGTGGCTCAAACCATCCCATGCCGCCAAAAATATTGCACTCGCTCGTAATACTCGCAAGAAATTGCAACCATACATTGTGGGTTCCTATATCAACGTTCCAGACCAAGGGATCAAGAATTCCGGTCCAGTGTACTATGGAGCCAACTATGCCAGACTGCGGAGAGTCAAAGCCAAGTATGACCCGAAAAATGTGTTTAACAATCCGCAAAGCATCACGCCGGCTCGGAGAGTATAAGGTAGAGCCATTCATTTATACTAGCAGCTAGTGCTAATCAGAAGTTAAATTCATCGATGTACTACTAATAATAAAGACACGTCTTTTATGGCGTGTCTTTTTGATTTTTATGGTAGTATAGATGCCAAAACGATATATGAAACGATACAGTTGCTGTTCGAGACCCTTGAATGGAGGTTTGGCTCATGTATGCACCGATCTTATCTACGAAATTAACCATTCCAGTTCAGCGCTCCCATGTAGTCGATCGTCCCCGCCTGTATGTCCGTTTGGGCGAGGGGATGCACGCTAAACTTATACTGGTCTCTGCTCCTGCAGGATCAGGAAAAACACTACTAGTCAATCAATGGGTTAAGTCTTCTTCAATAGATACTGCTTGGCTTTCGCTGGAAGAAGCGGATAACGATCCTTCACGTTTTTTGACATATCTATGTGCTTCGTTACAGACGATTGTCCCCCAACTTGCTGAAGGAATCATGGGATTTGTTCAATCTTCCGAGCCGCCACCTCTCGAGACCATTATTACATACCTTCTTAATGAAGTTTCTGAAATAACAAATCATTTTGTACTTGTTCTGGATGATTATCATCTCATGGCTTCAGAAGTGATCAATCAAGCGCTTGTCTACTTACTGAGGCACATGCCCCCGCATATGCATATCGTCATGACTACGCGTCAGCAACCCAAGTTACCTTTGGCTCGACTACGGGCAAAGGGGGAATTGATTGAAATACGTGGTAGTGATCTACGTTTTACTTCTGCCGAAAGCAGTGAGTTTTTGGATCGGGTCATGGGATTGAAACTTTCAGAGGAACATGTCGCTCTCCTTGAAAAACGAACAGAAGGCTGGGTTGCCGGGTTGCAGTTAGCGGCCTTATCCATGCAGGGTTATTCTGATCCAAATCACTTTATGGAAACGTTCAGTGGCAGGGACCCATTTGTACTGGACTATCTAATGGAAGAAATATTACAAGGGCTAACCGAACAGGTACAGAACTTTTTGTTGAAAACGTGCATGTTGGATCGATTATGCGGTTCATTGTGTGATGCGATCTTTGATATAGATGAAACAAAGGAACATGAATCCGTTGATTTTACCGGACAGGACATGTTGGAGTGGCTGGAGCAAGCCAATCTTTTCATCGTTCCCCTAGATAATGAGAGGCGATGGTATCGTTACCATCATCTGTTTGCAGATTTATTGCGTACAAGAGTACACCAGAATTCAAATTACGCCGGCTCAGCTGAGACCGATCTGTCTGTTACTGAGATACATAAGCGAGCGAGCATCTGGTATGAGAAGCACCAAATGGAGCTGGAGGCTTTCAATCATGCTGTAGCTGCGGCAGATACTCATCGGGCATCGAATCTGTTGGAAGGTAAAGGTATGCCACTTCTTTTTCGCGGGGTGCTGTTCCTGCCTTGCAATGGTTGAGTTCTCTATCCTCAGCAGAAAAGGATTCAATACCTTCCCTATGGGTGATGCATGCGGCTGCGTTATTAGTGTCAGGACATATGATAGACGTGGAACCCAGATTGCAGTCTGCTGAACAAGCGTTACAAAATACGGAACCTGAAAAGATCAATTCTGATCTCATCGGACATATCGCTTCCATCCGAGCCACGCTGGCTGTCAGCCGGCACGATGCGGATACAATTATTGCGGAGTCACTTCGAGCACTCAAATATTTGCATCCTCATAATCTGACCATTCGTGCAGCAACAGCTTGGACATTAGGATATGCATACCAGCTTCAGGGAAAACGTGTGGAAGCCGAATTGTCCTACGAGGAATCATTAGCGAACAGTACCAGGATCGGACATCATATCATCACGATGATGGCGACACTGGGCATGGGGAATATGCAGGAATCCAACAATCAGCTACACCTGGCGGCTGAAGCCTATCAGCAGGTGGTACATATGGCAGGTAAGCCACCGCTGCCCATTGCATGTGAAGCCCATTTGGGTCTGGCGCGAGTTCATTATGAATGGAATAACCTTGATGTGGCGATGTTGCACGCTCAACAGAGTGTGCAGTTGGCACATCAATTTGTCCAGACGGACAGGGTTGTTGCAAGTGAATTATGGCTCGCCCGAGTGACGCTTGCGAAGGCGGATCTTCATAAAGCCGCTATCATGTTAGGTAGAATCAACGAAACGGCCCAACGGTTAAATTTTACAAAGGTGATCCCTGATATTACTGCTGCATACGTTCTTGTGCTCCTTCGTCAGGGCGATCTGAAAAAGCAATGCGATTATCATGGGACAGAAATCATGCGCTTAGTCAGGCCAGAGTATTGCTGAAGCAGGGGAACACCTTGGAGGCACTTGGTATGATGGAATCCTGTCTTCGCTTGGCCATAACCAAAGGCTTCAAGGATGAACAGCTCAAGGCAACAATCCTTCTGGCGGTTATCCATGAGGAACATGGAAATAGAACACAAGCTATGGAGCTCCTGACTGAGGCAATGATGATGGCAGAGCCATCAGGCTTCATTCGTGTATTTGTAGATGAAGGTGTTGTTGTGTACAGCCTTTTGAAGAGGATAACAGCACGCGGTGACTCACGTTTATATTTGCTTCAATTACTGGCTGCATTTGATGAA
The DNA here is from genome assembly GCA_022836915.1 of Paenibacillus sp. OVF10. Classification (GTDB taxonomy): domain Bacteria; phylum Bacillota; class Bacilli; order Paenibacillales; family Paenibacillaceae; genus Paenibacillus. The sequence goes on from CP094668.1 coordinate 2,889,918, forward strand.
GCTGAGGACAACAGAATAGAAATGATTTCGGAAGAGACAGATGTATATCCGTACGTTTCTGAACTGCGAATTGATCCGTTAAGTGTGAGAGAGCTCGAAGTATTACATCTCATTGCGCAGGGAAGATCCAATCGGGAGATTAGTGAGATACTTCATATTGCACTGCCTACCGTGAAAGGACATAACCGGATTATTTTTGACAAAATGCAGGTGAAGCGACGAACCGAAGCAGTGGCAAAAGCACGTGAATGGAAACTCCTGTAACGGGTGTATCTTTGAAACGATACTTTAGTATCTAGGGGCCGAACCCACTTCCAGATATACTCTTGGCAAACAGGAACATGTGGGGGAAAGATATGAGAGCTATCATATGTACGAAGTATGGATCACCAGATGTGTTGCAGCTTAGAGACATAGCGAAGCCATCACCCAAAGATCATGAGATTCAGATTAAAATACACGCAACAACTGTAACATCCGGGGACTGCAGAGTTCGTGGTTCCAATGTTCCGTTTCTGTACTGGGTACCGATGCGTCTTTTTTGGGATTCCGAAAACCTCGAAATTCGGTCCTGGGCGTAGAGTTGGCAGGAGAAGTTACGGCGATTGGCAAGGAAGTAAAGCAATTTAAGTTAGGTGATCAGGTGTATGCCATCAATGGATTGTCTTTTGGTGCCCATGCTCAGTATATATGTCTATCCGAAGAGGATCCAGTCGCTCTGAAACCGCTCAACGCAACGTATGAGGAAGCAGCAGCAATTCCGTTCGGTGGAACTACGGCCTTATATTTTCTGCGCAAAGGAAACATTAAACGGGGAATGAACGTGCTCATCTATGGAGCTTCGGGAGCCGTAGGAACTGCTGCTGTACAGCTTGCGAAATATTTTGGAGCAGAAGTGACGGGGTTATGCAGTACAACGAATGTGGAGTTCGCGAAGTCACTTGGTGCCGAGCATGTTATAGATTATATGAAGGAAGACTTTACAAAAACAAGTCAGCGGTATGATCTGATATTGGATGCAGTTGGCAAAGTCTCGAAAGGTCAGTGTCGGCACCTATTGGCACCTAACGGCACATATGTCACTGTTGAGGGGCAAGGCATCGCAAGGGTCACTGCAAAGGATCTGCTACTTCTTAAAGAGTTGATGGAGGCTGGTGAGATGCAAGCAGTGATTGACAGACGTTATGCCTTGGAGCAAATTCAGGAAGCTTATCGTTATGTGGAAACAGGGCGAAAGAGGGAAATGTCGTGATTACGGTCAAACATGAGAACTAAACGACGTCATACACGGGGGATGATCTTCTAATGGAAATGATTTAGCTCCCAATCAGCTATCTTAGTCAATCTGAGGATCGTAGAATTACTGGTGATGCTGAAAGAACATTTTATAAGGCCAACCAGTAATTACTGGCTAACCTGATAATACAAAGCCGCCCTTAGTCATATGATTCAAGAGCGGCTTCTTCGCATGTTAGATACGCATGGCAGTTAATGAGCTATTAAGCTTTAACTTGTTCTCCAGCAAATACTTCAACGTTCATTGGAGCGGCCATGAATGCTGCTGCTTGTTGAACAAAAGCTTGGAAATGCGCGCTTGTGTTGTGGGATGCTGTAGCAGCTTCATCTTTCCACAGCTCGATCATCGTGTATTGTTGTTCGCGTTCTGTGCTTTTTGCCAAATCGTAGCTGATGTTACCTTCTTCTTGACGTGTAGCAGCAATCAGTTCTTTCGCAGCTGCGAGGAATGCTTGCTCTTGATCCGGTTTAACTTGCAGATGAGCGTGAATGATAATCATAATGTAAAACCTCCATATTGTGTTTGTTTGGAATGTGTTAAGAATGTATGCTTATTAACTAGTAAAATCGTGACTTACAGGGAAACCGTCCCTGATATTATGCCCAAGTTGTGATTGTTTCTACAGGCAGACGGTAGGATGGGTGACCTTCTTTGGCCGATTTACCGATCGAGATCAGCATAACCGCTTGATAACGCTCTTTGTCCATGCCAAATGCTTCTGCAATTTGATCTTTTTCGTAACCACCGATTGGGTTGGTATCATAACCGTGAGCACGTGCTACAAGCATTAATTGCATGGAAGCAAGGCCAGCGTCGATCATATTAACTTCGCGAATAGCGGAAGCAGGCATACTTTCATAATAAGGCAATACTTTTGAGAGTTGCATATCTTTGACTTCTTGTGGCATATAACCGAGTTCTACAGCTTTACCAAAAATTTCTTCCATATGTTCCGCGTTTTTCATGTCAATGAATACGCCAATGACTGCGGAGGAAGTCAACACTTGATTTTGATTGAATCTTGCAAGTGGAGCAAGTTTTTCTTTACCTTCAGCCGTATCTACAACCAGAAAACGCCAAGGCTGCAAATTGATCGAAGATGGTGCACGGGAAGCTTCTGCCAGAATTTCAGTCATTTCTTCACGGCTGATTTTTACTTCAGGATCGTAAAGCTTAACAGAGCGGCGGCCGTAGGTAATTTCGTTAAAATCATTGGTTTTTTGGAATTTGCTTTGAATTGTACTCATGAATGGATCTCTCCTCTATATATATGGGTTTAGAAATTGTTCTGCATACGTTCCAGGAAATCGGCGAGTGATTGAACTTCGTCTTCACTAAAATCCTGTAAAATCTGGTTGATAAAATTGGTCTTCTCTGCTTTGTAGCCTTCAATCTGCTTCCGACCGTGGTCCGTCAAACGAACAAAAGTGACCCGATTATCATCGGGATTCTTACGTCTTGTAACCATCAGGTCCGCCTCAAGCTGTTTCAAGTGGCGTGTAATCGCAGCACTATCAATATTAATGATTTTCTGCAGCATGGATTGGTTAATCTCATCCACCTGATCCAGCTCATGCAGAATTTCAAAGCGAGAGGAACTGATACCTGTACAGCGTTCAAACTTGGGACTGATTTTATTACCCAACACGTTCAACAGATTGATGATTTGTTCTTCTTTGGAAACAATACGTGTCATGACTAGACCTCCCGGGTGAATCTGAATCATGAACAACGGCGTATGTTAACCAATGATTAATATTGCAGTATACAATGCCATTGCCTAATGATTATTTGGATGCTCTCGATCATTGATGTATCAATATTTGATGCGTCAATCATTGATGGCTCAATTAATATATCATGCCTTTTATGATTTTGCAACAGGTTAGAAAATGTTGCTGATTCTAGCGTTATTATCCCGCTACGTTACATTTTAGTCCGTATAGGATGTCCAAATAGATAAGTTAATATTGATTGTTTATGTTATTGAGAATTGTTATCAATCTATCTATAATTAAATGAAAGGCAAAAAATATGGTTTAATCAGACGATTACAGGGTTCGATCCAAACAGGGAGGTGACGTCATCATGGAGGAAAATGATTGGATTAAACAACTGGAGCAACTACATTTCTCTGCTGTCCACGTCTGCCATTACTCTAGCAATCCGGGGGCTGTTCAGCGTCGGATCTGGAAAAGGTTCGCCCTTTGCAGGGTCATCGCTGGCAAGGGATCTTTGTCTATGGATAACAATGTACATACGGTGTCTCAAGACGAGTGGTTTTTGTTGAAGCCAGGAATGCATGTGGAGTTTCAGACGGATTTGCAAGCACCTGTTCGATATCAGATCATCTTATTTTCCTGTGTGGCGCTTACCCGGCATCGGAATGCTTGGCATACCGAGGCATTTAATTTCTCTGTGACGGGCAAACTTAATGTTCCTTCCAATACACGTGATATTCAGGAGATGATGGATACCCTGGTGAGTGGAAAGTACTCCATCACGAGTCTGGAAAAGACGCGCAGGAAACATCTTTTGCATCAGTTGTTGATTCAGTTAATGATGCACGTGAAAGAAGCAACTCCCCTGTAGCAGGGATGGATTTGGCACTTGAGTATATGACGCATCAGTATACGGAAGACATTCGAATTGATCAGATGGCCCGCATGGCAGGGCTTAGTGTGAATCATTTTATAAGAACATTCAAACGACAATTAAATATGACCCCGAATGAATATATACTGAAACTACGTATGGCAAAGGCCAAGCGACTGTTATTTTCTTCAGATAAAATCAAGGAAATTGCGGAGCAAGTGGGTTATAAGGACGAGCACTATTTCAGCAGAGTTTTCAAGAAAAACGAAGGAATCGCCCCAACGTTGTATATGAAAAATAAAGTGAATCGCATTGCCACCTTGTATTACGGGTTGGACGATTATGTGATAACGCTCGGTTTGAGGCCAGTATCCGCTTTATCCTATGGTCAGAGGGTGGCTCGTCATATTGCCATACCTGCGCTTCAAGCACACAGTCATCAGGGACTTATCCTGGATAGCTTCAATCAGAACTATGATGATTTGAGGCGAGTCCAACCGGACCTGATCATTACAAGTGATCGTTTGGAGCCAAATGACTCCCTGCATCGTATTGCGCCTACCACCATGCTGGAGCACACCAACCATTTTGGCGAGAGGCTTCTGTATATGGCGGACATTATGGGCCGCACCGAGCAGGCTGTACAGTGGATAGAACAACATGCTGAACTGAGCCGGGTTCTTCGAGGGTGCATTCAATCGAGGTGGGGGAAACAGAGTGCCATGTTCATCCGGGTGACTTCTCATTTCTACCGAATGTATGGATTGAATAATCAGACAGGGGCCCTGTTGTATGATGATCTGGGATTTTATTTGCCTCGTGATTTTCCGGAACAACAGTGGGCTGTAGAGAGTAAAGTTCACGATTTGCAGTTATACGACGCGGATCATGTGTTTGTAATGGTCGATCCCACAGAAGAGGCACGTGCTCAACTGAGGCAATTGCAGCAATCCAGCGCATGGTTGGCATTAAAGGCTGTTCAAGTGGACCATGTATATAATGCAGGAGATATTTTCTTCAAAACGCTGGGTCCAACCGGACGCATGTGGGCCATGCAATATGTGGCAGAGCAACTTGGGGTTACCTTACGGTGATATTGTGCAAGAGAAGAGAGTGGAATAATCCATGGTAAGCCTGTACGCTTTTCCCTACTATAGTGATAATGATTATTATTATTAAATAGTAGAGGGGATTCACTACAAATGGTAAGACAGAGAGCAGCAACGATGATACTGTTGGCCCTGCTTGTGCTTGTTCTGACGGCATGTAGCAAGGCATCAGAAGTAACGGAAGCAACGCCTCCGCAACAGGATACACCTGTGGAAGAGAGTGGTACGCAAACGATTGAGCATCTTAAAGGAAAAGCGGTTGTACCGCAAAAGATAGAGCGTATGGTGGTATTATCTGCTGCTTACATCGATCACATGTTGACGATTGGTGAGAAACCAGCAGGCGTTAATGTAGAAGTTCGTTACGGAGGAGATTATTTGCCTTACCTTGCAGATCAGCTTGCCGGCGTTGCAACGGTAGGGTCGGCAGATAGTCCTAACCTGGAGGCTATCCTTCAGATTGATCCGGATGTCATCGTTGTTGAGAGTCGAACTGCGGAGAGTACGTATGAACAGTTGGAGAAAATCGCTCCGACGATTGTACTTGGTACTGAATGGCTGGATTATGCAGATGATACAACTTATTGGACACAGGATCTGTTGACCATTGCCGGGATGTACAACAAAGTGGATCTGGCAAAAGAAAAGATAGCCGAGGTAGAGCAGCAGACGCAGCAACTAAAGGCGAAGATCGAACAACTGGATCAAAAAAGCTGGCTTATCTGCGTGTAAGAGAGAAGACCTTGCAGATTTACGCGGCAAAAGGACATCCAACCAACACACTTTTGTATCATGATCTTGGATTTGTGCCAACGACTGTGACACCTGCCGAACAACGTGAGGACCTGTCCATGGAGAAAATTGCAGATGTGGATGCTGATTTCGTAGTTCTGGAGATTGACCCGAATGCCGATGAGTATTTAAACAACATCAATGCAAGCTCACTCTGGAAGGGAGTACCAGCTGTTGGTGCAGATCAGGTCTATACGACAGATTCGTTCTGGTTGTTTAAGGGCTGGGGAGCAATTGGGCGAAGCGAGATTATCAACGAAGTTGAAGACATGATTAATAGATGAGACGTTATCTAAGACATGATTATTCAGAGATGTCTGAAGCATTACAGCAATTTTTTGTGACGACGATTCGAGTGGACTGCGATGATTCCAAGTATCCTATTCGTGTGAAGGATGTGCTGAATGATGAGAAACGAAACTCGATATTGCATGAACAGGCTGTGCAGCAAGGGCTTCAACTGGGCGGCAAAGGAAGTGTGGCCGTCGGTACACTTTTTGCCAAACGTTACTCCGTATTTGTTATGTCCGTAATCTCAGCATTCAGTCTATACGATACTATACTTAGCATTGCAGACGATGATGTGCGGTTTGAATTGAATGGAGCAGGTGGCATGCGATATGAGACTCGGCTGAAGAGCTCCTTTCTGGAGGGTGGAGATCCTGTTCAGCGCAGATCAGAGAGCGGCTTGCTCAAGAAGAGAATGCTGTTACATCTGGAACCTGTTCTGCGAGCAGTAGCCGTTAGTACAGGAGCGAGCGATAAGGTCATGTGGTCTCTGGTTGCCCATAATGTGCAACAATTGTATGCACGAATGATCAATGATCGGAGCATTTGGAAGACAGATGAACGGCTTGAACAGATCAAGGAAGATCAAAGTATATGGCTTGACAAACAACAAAATGAAAATGCATTTTCATTTGCCTTCGAGCTGCATCGCTTTGATCACCCCAAGTGGCAGGGACCGCCGTTCCTGATACGCCGATATTGTTGTTTGGCATATCAGGTTGGGAGCGGCAGTCACGCACATGGATATTGTAATAGTTGTCCGAAGCTGGATTCGGAATCCCGATTGCGCAAACTTCTCCATCAGTGAACAGACACTCTTGTAATGCATGGTACGAAACTGTTTCAGACAATCCGTGTTCTCTTCGGTTTCCAGTGGGTAGAATCTATGATCGACAAGCTACACCTGCAGCGGCTTGAGCCAGCGTCTGCGGGTTTGTTGGCTTTGTACAAGGTCAAGATACCTTTGCATTGAGGGATAGTATTCGTTATACTTCAAGCTATTGATCAATTAATCACTACCTATTGGAGGGCGGATTATCATGGCTAAGGAAACAATAGCGTCAGTTAACCGGCGAAATGATATTATCTCTGCAGCAATTGACGTCTTCGCAGAAATTGGCTATTATCGTGCGACTACAGCTCAGGTGGCTGAACGGGCACAGATCTCACAGCCGTATATATTTCGTTTTTTCAAAACAAAAGAAGCTTTATTATTAACTGCAATTGAGGTCTCATGGACACGGGTGATTGATTCGTTTCGAATTGTGGTGGAGACGGCGACGCCAGATCAGTTAGAGAATGATCTCATAGAAGCCTATGATAAGATTCTGGAATCGCACAAGAGCGAAATCTTGCTTCAGATGCAGGCGCAAACGATCCGGGAGGAAGTCATTCGTCAGGCCATGCAAAAAGGCATTAGTGATGTACGAAGTATGGTACTGGAAGCTTTCACCGTTGCAGGAATGGCTGAACCGCTAAAAAGAACCATGATTTTTCTGGCAATCGGGATGTTGTGTAATGTATCTAATGCACTGGATATGCCGGAGCTGAAGGAACGATAGAGGGGAGGAAAGTCCCTTTTTGAATTTTAGTTATTGATCAATCACTAATTATGGTTTATATTGTTTTCAGGTAAGTAATTGATCAATAACTAAATGGGTGAGAGAGGTCGATCTACGATGAAAAGAGCTATTGTGATTGGAGCCACAGGTGGAACAGGTGCAGCAATTACGGAAGAATTGATTAAAAGGGGTATTGTTACAATTGCATTTGGGCGATCCCGTCAAAAACTGGAGCAGCTTGCGGTAAAATTGGGATCTCCAGATCACCTGTTAATCGGAGTTGGAGATGCATTTCGGTCGGATGATATTATTGCTGTTACCCAGGAATGCGATGTCATATTTCATTGTGCGAATGTCCCTTATAACGAGATGGAGAGCAGACTGATTCCGCTCGGCGAATCTGTGATGGCGGCGGCAGAACACTTGGGTCTGAACGTGGTTGTAATAGACGGAATCTACCCCTATGGCAGAAGACAAATGAAGGAAGTAACCGAAGAACATCCGAAACAGCCACATACCCGCAAAGGCAAGACACGACTTGCCTATGAACAGATGTTATTCAGCACAAGATGGAGCAGAGCTCAGGTGATGATTGTTCGCTTGCCAGACTATTATGGCCCATCGGCCAATCAGGCTTCCTATCTGGGTTCAACCCTTGAAGCAATAGCAAAAGGAAAGATGGCTTTTTTATCGGGAATATGAAGGTACCCAGAGAGTACATCTATTTACCGGATGCTGCGGTCATGGTGGTGGAGCTGGCAAGCAGAGAGAAGACGTATGGACAGAACTGGAACATTCCTGGATCGGGGATCATCTCGGGTCATGACATCGTGCGATTGGCACAGAAGGCTGCTGGAAGAAGCAAACCTGTGATGGCGTTAGGAAGAGTGGGATTGTCTTTGATTGGACTAGGTGTACCCGTTATGAAAGAAATTGTAGAAATGTTATATCTGACCGAGGAACCCCTGATCTTGAGTAGACAGAAGTATGTGGAACGGATTGGCCCAGTTGTGGCAACATCTTTTGAAGAAGGAATTAAGTTGACGATTAAGGAGTTGGAGTTGCGGGGGAGTAGAGGGGAATATATTTTTTTGGAGAAAAGTAATTGATTGATCACTAACTTTGAAGGTTTCATAGGTATATTCAATAGGGGGCGCAAAAGCTAGTCCCGGGCATAGAGTGTACTATTGTAAAATGCGGGGATTTGACGTGGTGTACAAGGAGGGGGATTTTCTTGTGAGCGGTATGTCCAAAAGGAAACGCAAAATTTCCTCAATCAGTACAGGTAAACGGAAAGCAAAAAAAGCAAAAAAACACTCTATCCCAAAGAAGAAGAGTAAGTCTTGTAAGAAAAGCAGACGTAAATGCAAAAAAGAAAAGTCACAGGATTCCTTTCCTTCGCGGCCCACGGGGTTATCGGGGAATGAGAGGATACACCGGAGCAACAGGTGCTACTGGGTTAACCGGAGCCCCTGGGTATCCCGGCATATGCGGAGCAACCTATTTAACAGGACGGACCGGATTAACTGGAACCACGGGAAGTACCGGAATAACTGGAGTCACAGGTGTAACTGGAACTACCGGACTGATGGGCACGACAGGTGTGACTGGAACTACAGGATCTACAGGTCAGACCGGTCCAACGGGTGAAGCGGGAGCAACTGGATCTACAGGAAGCACAGGAGTTACAGGTGCGACTGGGACTGGATCGACTGGAGTCACAGGAACAACCGGCGCAACTGGAAATACCGGATTTGGTGTTACAGGCATGACCGGGGCTACAGGAAATACAGGTATAACCGGCTTTACGGGCAGCACCGGAGTTACAGGTCCAACTGGAGTTGCAGGATTAGCTGGGGCTACCGGGTTCACTGGAGCAACTGGTCCAACTGGAATTGGTGTGATGGGACTAACAGGATCTACTGGTGAAACAGGATTTACTGGAGCAACGGGCTTAACAGGACCGACTGGAGTAACCGGTATTACTGGATTCACAGGGATCACGGGCGTGACTGGAGTGACGGGAAGTACCGGTTCGACTGGTGTGATGGGACCAATCGGGGCTACTGGATCAACGGGTACCATAGGAGTCACTGGCGCAACTGGAATTACAGGTGTTACAGGAACAACCGGCCCATCTGGATCTACTGGAGCAACAGGCATAACCGGTACTACAGGAGCTATGGGTCCGGCTGGTGTAACGGGACCGACAGGGACTACAGGCGAAACTGGGATTACAGGTACGACCGGCTCAACCGGTGAGACTGGATCTACTGGAGAAACAGGTATCACCGGAGTTACAGGCGCTACAGGATTTACTGGGGCGATAGGAGCAACGGGAAGTACGGGTCCAACTGGAAATACTGGCATAACCGGCACGACAGGGATAACAGGTGCGATCGGCGCAACTGGTGCCACTGGGGGGATTGGGTCTTCGGGAGTTACTGGAATTACGGGTGTAACCGGATCTACTGGAAGTACTGGTGAGACGGGGCTAACAGGGGTCACAGGTCCAACTGGTGTCACTGGCACGACTGGCTTAACTGGCGTTACGGGTATAGCAGGTACGACTGGACTAACTGGCGCAACTGGTACTACTGGAGAAACAGGTAACACAGGAACGACAGGATTTACTGGTGCGACCGGAGCGACTGGCGTCACTGGAGAGATGGGTCTAACAGGTATTACGGGTGAGACTGGAGTTACAGGAAGCACTGGTACTTCTGGAACAACAGGCACTACGGGGGCAACTGGATTAACTGGTGTGACGGGAGCAACTGGCGAAACAGGCACGACAGGCATCACTGGCGTTACTGGAAATACTGGTGCTTCAGGGATTACTGGATCTACGGGCAGTACAGGTGCGACCGGCACGACTGGTTTGACAGGGTTCACCGGAGCGACAGGAAGTACTGGTGAGGCGGGGCTAACAGGAGTTACAGGTACGACTGGTCTAACGGGACCCACCGGGGTCACTGGTGAAACAGGACCAACAGGTACAACCGGATTGACTGGCGTTACTGGAATTGCGGGCACAACAGGAACGACTGGAGTGACCGGTGCAACAGGTATTACTGGATTTACAGGTAGCACAGGTGCGATCGGAGCAACTGGTGCCACTGGCACAACCGGAGTCACAGGTACGACTGGTTTGACAGGACTCACTGGGGATATAGGAGTAACGGGAAATACCGGTGCCACTGGAGAGACGGGTCTATCAGGGATCACCGGCACGACAGGTGAGACAGGACCGACCGGCGCTACTGGAGAAATAGGAATTACAGGTACGACAGGTACAACCGGAGTTACAGGTGCTACAGGATCTACTGGGGCAATAGGGGCAACGGGAAGTACAGGTTCAACCGGCGTTACTGGCATAACCGGCAATACTGGTGTAACAGGAGCCACAGGAATTACTGGTGCAACTGGAACTACTGGAGATACCGGTCCAACAGGGGAACCGGAATCACCGGTGAGACCGGAGCCACAGGGATTACAGGTACAACTGGACTAACTGGTTTTACTGGAACCACGGGTATCACAGGCGTGACCGGAGCTACCGGACTGACTGGTGTCACTGGGGAAACGGGTCTAACAGGATTCACAGGCACGACAGGAGCGACGGGACCGACTGGGGTGACTGGAGCAACCGGGGCCACTGGTGTCACTGGAGAGACAGGTCTAACAGGAGGTACAGGTGCAACTGGTAATACCGGAGCTACTGGCATAACCGGGGTCACTGGCGAAACAGGGCCAACCGGTTCGACTGGCTTAACTGGCGTTACGGGTATAATTGGTGTGACCGGTGCAACAGGCCTCACTGGAGAGACCGGAGCTACAGGTCTGACGGGAAATACAGGACCAACGGGTGACACCGGATTTATGGGTCCAACAGGTGAAACAGGAATAACTGGAGTTACTGGCCCTACTGGAGCAACCGGAGCTACTGGAGATATAGGTCCAACAGGGGTCACAGGTGCAACCGGAGTTAGTGGCTCAACAGGAATTACTGGAGCAACCGGAAGTACGGGTGCTACAGGAAACACCGGAACGACGGGGATTACGGGTACCACCGGAGCTACTGGCGTCACTGGAGAGACGGGTCTAACAGGAGGTACAGGTGCAACTGGTATTACAGGTCCTACGGGTGCGACTGGAGAAACAGGAAGTACCGGTGCCACAGGAGTAACCGGCGCAACCGGAACAATTGGTACAACTGGAGAGACGGGGCTAACAGGGGTGACAGGTACGACTGGAGTTACTGGTATAACCGGTCCGACAGGCACTACTGGACTAACAGGGATTACTGGTGAAACAGGACCAACAGGTACGATTGGGGCAACGGGTATCACGGGAGTTACTGGAGCAACCGGAACTACTGGAGCTACAGGTCCAACAGGGGTGACAGGTACGACTGGTGTGACGGGATCAACTGGAGAAACAGGGTTCACAGGACCAACCGGTGCGACCGGAGCCACTGGGGTCACAGGGGAAACGGGTACGACTGGAGCAACGGGAAGTACTGGTACTACGGGAGCTACTGGTGTAACAGGCATAACTGGCATCACAGGGGAAACAGGTCTAACAGGAATCACTGGTCCAACTGGTGTTACGGGATTAACTGGAGCCACGGGCATCACAGGAGAGACTGGTGTAACAGGCGTTACCGGCACGACAGGTACAGCAGGACCAATCGGAGCCACTGGTGCGACTGGCATAACCGGAGTCACAGGTACGACTGGAGTTACAGGAGCAACGGGGAGTACGGGTTCCACAGGAATAACTGGCGTAACCGGGCCGACTGGTGCTACTGGAATTACTGGTCAAACTGGTGTGACAGGATCAACCGGAGTTACTGGCGTTACGGGAGTAACTGGACTTACTGGCTTCACTGGTGAGACGGGTGTAACCGGGATCACAGGTGCGACTGGACCGACTGGTGCTACTGGGATTACTGGGGTAACCGGATTTACAGGTATCACTGGATCGACCGGAGTAACAGGAAGTGCAGGTCCCACCGGAGTTACCGGCATCACGGGAACGACAGGTAGTACAGGACCGACTGGTGCGACTGGAATTACTGGGGTAACTGGATTTACAGGTGTTACAGGGGAAACCGGTCCAACGGGTATTACTGGTGAAACAGGAATAACCGGCACGACTGGCGTAACTGGCATTACGGGTGTGACTGGAGCTACTGGAATTACAGGCGCCACCGGCACAACTGGCCAAACTGGTGAGACGGGAGTAACTGGACTTACTGGGGTTACAGGTAATACAGGATTTACCGGCACGACGGGAGCAACTGGTGCCACTGGAGAGACGGGTCTAATAGGGGTCACAGGTACGACTGGTGTGACGGGACCCACCGGGGCTACTGGAGCAACAGGAATCACGGGTATCACAGGTGTGACTGGAACAACCGGAGCTACTGGCGTAACGGGCACAACTGGCATCACAGGGGAAACAGGTCTGACAGGAATCACTGGTCCAACTGGTGTTACCGGATTAACTGGAGCAACAGGAACCACGGGCATTACAGGAGAAACGGGTGTAACAGGCGTTACAGGTACGACAGGTGTAACGGGGAGTACGGGTATCACAGGAATCACTGGCGCAACCGGGACGACCGGTATTACGGGATTTACGGGCAGTACAGGTGCGACGGGAGCAACTGGTGGCACTGGGGAGACGGGACCCACTGGTTCCACAGGACCAACAGGCACGACTGGTTTAACTGGAGTTACGGGTACAACAGGTGCGACCGGTGCCACTGGGGAAACAGGTCTAACAGGATTTACAGGCACGACTGGGGCGACCGGATCTACGGGAGTTAATGGCGTGACCGGCACGACAGGTACAACCGGAGTCACAGGTACGACTGGTGCTACAGGGGCCACCGGTCCAACGGGTATTACTGGTGAAACAGGGCCAACAGGCACGACCGGCGTAACTGGCATTACGGGTGTGACTGGAGCTACTGGAATTACAGGTGCCACCGGCACAACTGGCCAAACTGGTGAGACGGGTCTAACAGGGGTTACAGGTACGACTGGTGAGACGGGACCCACCGGGGCTACTGGAGCAACGGGAACTACGGGACTTACTGGCGTAACCGGCGCGACTGGCATTACGGGTGTGACTGGAGCTACTGGAATTACAGGTGCCACCGGCACAACTGGCCAAACTGGTGAGACGGGTCTAACAGGGGTTACAGGTACGACTGGTGAGACGGGACCCACCGGGGCTACTGGAGCAACGGGAACTACGGGACTTACTGGCGTAACCGGCGCGACTGGCATTACGGGTGTGACTGGAGCTACTGGAATTACAGGTGCCACCGGCACAACTGGCCAAACTGGTGAGACGGGTCTAACAGGGGTTACAGGTACGACTGGTGAGACGGGACCCACCGGGGCTACTGGAGCAACGGGAACCACGGGACTTACTGGCGTAACCGGCGCGACTGGAATTACGGGTGCGACTGGTGCAACTGGAATTACAGGTGCCACCGGCACAACTGGCGTAACTGGTGTTACGGGTACAACAGGTACGACTGGAGCAACAGGAACCACGGGTATTACAGGAGAGACGGGTTTAACAGGCGTAACCGGCACGACAGGTGTAACGGGACCGACCGGCGCGACCGGAGCAGCTGGGGCTACAGGCCTCACAGGTGTATCAGGAGCCACAGGCACAACAGGAATTACGGGTATCACGGGTGTAACAGGAGCCACCGGAAGTACTGGTTCAGCAGGAGTTACAGGTATAACTGGCGCGACCGGAGCAACTGGAGAAACAGGAATAACGGGAGCTACTGGAACTACTGGGGTTACAGGCATCACAGGTCCAACCGGCCCGACTGGACCAACTGGTGCTAACGGACTTACAGGAGCTACCGGCATAACTGGTGTAACTAGTGCAACCGGAGCTACGGGAGCGACTGGAGCAACAGGAATTACAGGAACAACAGGTGCAACAGGGGCCACGGGATTGACAGGAGCCACTGGACCAACCGGCCCCAATTTTGCAACACAAGGGTTCTCGGCCTTCCTGGCTACACTTTCGACAGCAACGAGCGCACAGTTAACCAACTGGACGACAACGAGTCCTTATTACGGTAATGCCAACTTCAATGCAACAACAGGAAATTATACGGTCCCGGTGACAGGGAGATATTCCATTGTGGCCACGATCAATTATGCAACGACCGCAGCGATCGCCCTATCACTGGGTGCTGGAGTTAACCCAGCCTTTCTAGTCCAGAGGACATCACCGACAGTTACAACGCTAGTTAGTGGTTTATTGCCCGTACTCAATATAGCAGTTACACTACTAACACTGCGGGCAGTGCTGGGAAGCGGTGCAGTTACTTTGGCGGTAGAAGTGGCATTGAATGCGGGAGATGTGATTGGACTGTTCTATGCTGCAAACGGACTGACGATTACGTTGAATCTGGGCAGTGGTGCTACAAATGGCATTGTGTGGTCTGTGCATGAGATCACCTAAAAACTTCTTAACGGATTGCGCCTATGGACAAATTCGTAAAGTTGTAATAAGTTAGTTTGAAGATATTCGAAATATCTTCGGAAATTGGACTAACAAGTGAGGTGGATTACATGATTCCTATTTTGGGACGCATCAATGAATTAAGTCGAAAACAACGCAGCAGCGTGGGCTTGACAAAAGCAGAAAAAGCGAGCAGCAGGAGCTTAGAAAACAATATTTGCAGGCTATTCGAGGTCAGGTACTGACAACCATGCTGGCAGTATCCGTTGTGGACCCACTGGGGCATGATGTGACCCCTGAGAAATTAACCAATGAAAAATTGCAGCGCCGTGAACAAGCCGGCCAATAGCATTCCTTTAATAAGACAGACCAAGGTTACATCTTGGTCTGTCTTTTTTCTGCAAATCATTCGTTCAGCATGAACTGCATCAATAATCTAGTTCGGATTTCGTGCGAATTAACAAGCATGTTAGATATTTTTAGTGTTGATGACAATAAAGCTACCGCGAACTTCAAATGATCTCTGATAACTCATATAATAACGCTAATATATTTCAGAAAACAAACAAAAAGCACAATAACTCTCAATATAACTGACAAAAAACTCACATCAAATAATTAAAGAAAGACTAGTTCATATATGTATCTCGAAAGGGTTGATGAATCATGAGTCTGGAGGCTTTGAATGAACGTGTGAAGAAAGATCTAGCTTATTTGTCATTTGGTGGCGCGAATTGGGTGCGTCCAAGAGAACATGCGGATGGTCATGTCTATGATGTTGTCATTGTGGGCGGAGGCCAGAGTGGATTAGGGGCGGCATTTGGACTTCTTCGTGAACGGATCTCCAATATTGTAGTCATTGACGAGAATGCATCGGGGCTTGAAGGACCTTGGGAGACATATGCGCGTATGGTAACTTTGCGCACACCCAAGCATCTGACTTCCATCGATCTGGGGATCCCCTCGTTAACCTTTCGCTCATGGTGGGAAGCACAGGTTGGGCCCGAAGGTTGGGAAGAGGTAGACAAGATCCCGCGTGGAGACTGGATGAATTATTTGCGCTGGTATCGGGAAGTATTGAAGCTGCCTGTGCTTAATGAGGTGAAATTGACACTGGTTGAGCCAATAGAGGACGGAATACATCGACTTCATGTGAACAATGCAGGAACTCAGATGGATGTTATACTTGCTCGCAAAGTAGTGTTTGCTACGGGAATACAAGGGGGCGGAGAGTGGCATGTACCTTCCATGATTGCGGATAGATTACCTCGGGATCGGTATGCCCATACATCGGAAGCGATTGATTTTGATCGGTTAAAAGGTAAAAGGGTTGCTGTACTTGGCGGCGGCGCTTCTGCATTCGATAATGCGAGCTATGCGCTTGCCACTGGTGTGGCAGAAGCTCATGTATTTGTGCGGCGGGAACAACTGCCTAGTGTTAATCCCATTCGTCAGATGGAACAATCCGGTATGATTGAGCGATACCATGCTCTTCCGGTTGCTGATAAATATGAAGTGATCTCTCATTTCTTCAAATTCAATCAACCGCCAACCAACGATACGTTTAATCGTGCGGCAGCTTGGCCAGGATTCGAACTACATTTGAACTCGCCTTGGCTGAGTGTAGAAGCGACGGACCAAGGCGCGATTGTGCGCACGGCAAAGGGAGCATTTACGTTTGATTTTCTAATTATTAGCACAGGTCTTCTCAGTGATCCGGCACTCCGTCCTGAGCTGAGGCTTGTGGAGCCATACATCGCGCGCTGGGAGGACTGTTATGAGGCTCCGCCAGAGCATCGCAATGCATTGCTGGACGCACATCCTTACCTGAGTTCCGGGTTTGCAATGACAAGCAGGAGTGAACAGGGTGAGAAGCAGTTGCATGGACTGTTTGTATTCAATTACTCTGCACTTGCCAGCTGTGGTCTGTCGGCATCGGCAATATCGGGAACCAAGAGCGCGGTGCCGAAACTAGTCTCTGCCATAGCGGATCAGTTGTTCCTCGATGATCGGGAGGTTATTTTGCAACAATTCTATGCATATGAAGAACAGGAATTTACGGCTACGTGGGTGAAAAGTGGTGCCCTCGCTGAGTAATCGCACTCTATAATATTGTGAACGTGTGGCATCTGTTGCTGCACGTTTTTTTGTTTTTCATATGATGAAGGTTACACTTGCCTTTAATTTGTTGTAAAATGTCGGTTGGAACATGTTAAAGGCAGGGATAATAGATGAATGAAATGAACTATGAACAATTTAGAGCCCATTTGAAGAAAGCGTCACGTAAACGAAATGTACCTTTGATTAAGATCGTTGCATTTCAAGAGAAATACATGAAGATTGAAGAAGTTCAATTTTACGATGTGGAACAAAATCATATGAGTGTTCAGGCCTGCAATACGTTGTGGATGCATCTGGAGAATAAATCTTTCCGTAATATGGTGTCCCAACATTTGCAGTTTTATAGAGACATGGAGAACCTGGGTCGGCATTCTTTTGAGAATCTGATCAAAGAACTATATGATACGTCTGTTCCTGTGCTGCTCGATTACAACCCCGCTCATTATTACACCTCGGGGCAGCTCGCTGAAATTTTGGCCATGGATGAGGAGAGGCTGATTGAACAATTGGAGATGGGCCGCTTCAAGGGGGCTTTTATTAATGAAGATGGAAAATGGCTTAAACCCAAACCGGATGCAATGTTTGTAGATTCATAAACGTCATAAAGTTCCCATGATAAGCAAAATCCTGCAACGCCGCGCATCAAGCGCTGGAGGCTGCAGGATTTTTAATGGAGACACGAAGGGCAAGGAATTGCAACTTTAAGAACATGAAGTAAGTCAGGTTACCACCATTCGATAAAATAGGGACTAAAATATCAGATGTGCGTTCAGGCGTCAGAGAAAGGGACAATTGGACAAGGAAATAAGTCGAAAGATGCGTGTTTTTGAATGTTTTTAAATTATTTTGAATGAAAGTGGTTGTTTTTTGAGTGGATTATGATACTATAGAAGCAGTTGGAGGAATGAAGATGCTGACTGAAGAACGATATGCTGCAATTATAGAGCGCTTACATTTACAGGGAATTGTGAAGTTACAAGAGCTTGTTGATGTGTTGGGTGCTTCTGAATCAACGATTAGGCGTGATTTGATTGATTTGGAGAGTCGTCAGATGCTCAAACGCATCCACGGCGGTGCCGCACTGGTGAATGAAAAAACGCTGGAACCGGGCATGGAAGAAAAAACGTTCAAAAACATTCAACAAAAAACGACGATTGCCCGTTTGGCTGCACAGGAGATCGAAAATGGCGAATGCATCTATTTGGATGCAGGAACGACAACGTTAGCCATGATTCCTTTTATTGAAGCTAAGGACGTAACGGTTGTTACCAACGGACTTTCACATGTTGAAGCTTTGGTAAGCAAACGTATTCGCAGTTATTTGCTTGGAGGTATGATGAAAATTCATACAAAAGCAGTCATTGGCAGTATCGCATTACAGAACATGGATAATTTCCGTTTTGATAAATGTTTTCTTGGAAGCAACGGAGTTGATCCCGAAATGGGGTATACAACACCGGATCCAGAGGAAGCCTTGATTAAAAGGCGTGCACATCAATTGTCGGGAAAATCTTATGTGCTGGCTGATTCCAGCAAAATAGGGGAAATTACTTTTGCCAAATTGTTTGATTTGGAGGAGGCCGATTTGATTACCGAGCAGATGCCAGAACACTGGCGGCCTGGAATCGCCCAGAAAACTAAAATAATTGAGGGATAACGATGATATATACGATAACACTTAACCCGTCCATTGATTACATCGTGGAAATTGATGAGCTGAAGCTTGGCGGATTGAATCGAATGAATCGGGATTTGAAGCTCCCTGGCGGCAAAGGCATTAATGTCTCTCGCATACTGAATCAACTTGGAGCAGATAACACGGCCATCGGTTTCCTTGGTGGATTTACTGGACGTTTCATTAATGACAAGTTGCAAGAAGATAACATTCGGACAGACTTTGTCACGATTGCAGACGATACTCGCATTAACATCAAGCTGAAGCATGGAGAAGAGACAGAGATTAATGGTCTTGGACCTGCAATAAGTGCAGAAGAGGCAGAGCAGTTGCTTCACAAATTGTCTTCGTTGGAAAAAGGAGATATTGTCATTCTCTCCGGAAGTGTACCGCCTTCACTTGGAACGGATTTTTATGATCGTCTCATTAAAGTCTGCAAGCAAACGGGTGCCGAATTTGTGATTGATACAACTGGCCCTGCGTTAATGGAAGCTCTTGAACATGCACCATTGCTGGTGAAGCCAAATCATCATGAACTGGCTGAACTGTTCGGTGTAACGATTGATACTCGTGAGGAACTGGTGTTATACGGGCGTAAGTTGCTGGAAGCCGGTGCCAAACATGTGTTGATCTCCATGGCAGGTGAGGGTGCATTATTCATTACCAAAGCGGAAGTTCATCATGCGAATGTGCCAAAAGGCATTGTGAAAAACTCGGTTGGTGCCGGTGACTCCATGATTGGCGGATTCGTAGGTACCTATGTACAGAGCGGAGATTTGCTGGAAGCTTTCCGCACAGGGGTTGCATCTGGAAGCGCGACTGCGTTCTCGGATGATCTGGCAACACGTGAATTGATTGATGAATTGCGCAATCAAGTAACCATTACGACAATCTAGTCTAAATGCCATATAAAAGGTTTTCATTGTAATTGTAATGTAGTGAGGCCTGCATATGCAGGCCGACTGAACTTAAGGGAGTGTACCAAGATGAGAATAACAGACTTGATGATCCAGGAAACGATGATCATGGACCTGCAAGCCACAACCAAAGATGAGGCTATTGATGAACTAATTGCAAGCCTGAACCGAAGCGGACGAATTAATGATCCGGTCCTGTTCAAGGAAATGATCTATAAAAGAGAAGCTGAGTCCAGCACGGGGATTGGTGGCGGAATTGCAATGCCACATGCCAAAACAACAGCGGTGAACGAACCAACAGTTGTATTTGCCAAAAGTAGAAAAGGGCTTGATTTTGAAGCGTTGGATGATCAGCCAGCTCATGTGTTCTTCATGATTGCAGCTCCAGAAGGCGCAGGTAATACCCATCTGCGTACGCTTGCAGCTCTTTCCAGGTTGTTGATTGATAGCGATTTCATCTCACAATTGATGAGTACAGATACACCTGCCGAAGTTAGTGCATTGTTTGATGCCAAACAGGCAGAAGCAGCGGAGAAGGAAGCAGCCAAAGAAAAAGCAAAAGCTGAAAAAGCAGCAAATGTCGCATCCACTTCTACTACTGGTCAGCAACAGAATACCTCTGGTGTGATTGTAGGTAATGCAAATTCGGAAGATTTTGTTGTTGCGGTTACAGCCTGTCCAACTGGTATAGCGCATACGTTTATGGCTGAAGATGCACTTAAAAAGAAAGCTCAGGAAATGGGCATCAATATTCGCGTAGAGACAAACGGCTCTGAAGGAGCGCAGAATGTTCTGACTGCTGATGAGATCGCTCGGGCTAAAGGGGTTATCGTTGCCGCAGACAAAAATGTGGAGATGGCACGTTTCGATGGCAAACCGGTATTGCAAAGACCGGTGAGTGATGGAATCCGTAAATCCGAAGAGCTGATTCGCAAGGCCGTTAACGGTGATGCACCGATCTATCGCAGCCAAGGCGGAAATGCCAAAGAAGAGGGCGCAAGCGGTGGCAAAATCAGTGTAGGTAGCAAAATCTATAAAGATCTGATGAATGGTATCTCGCATATGCTGCCATTCGTTGTAGGTGGCGGTATCCTGCTAGCAATCTCCTTCTTGTTCGAACAGCTTGCTAGCCCTGAGAATCCGATTGTGCAACTGCTTCAAACGATCGGTGGCGGAACAGGTGCATTCCACTTCCTGATTCCGGTACTTGCCGGATTTATCGCGATGAGCATTGGTGATCGCCCGGCCCTGATGCCTGGTATGGTCGGTGGATTGATGGCGGTTAACTCAAACGCCGGTTTCCTTGGTGGTTTGGCTGCCGGTTTCCTGGCGGGTTATGTAGTTATTGGTCTCCGTAAGTTGTTCAAAGGATTGCCAAAAGCGATTGATGGCTTGAAACCAATCTTGCTGTATCCGGTATTTGGTTTGCTGATCGTGGGTGCCATCAGTTTCTATGTCTTTGATCCAATCTTTGGTTCCCTGAACACATGGCTTGTAGATGCACTTGGTAACTTGGGTACAGGTAATGCGGTATTGTTGGGCTTGTTGCTTGGCGGTATGATGTCCATCGATATGGGTGGACCGTTCAACAAAGCGGCTTATACGTTCGCTATCGGCGTATTCACATCCAGTGGTAACACAGACGGTGCATGGATGGCAGCGGTTATGGCAGGCGGTATGGTGCCTCCTCTGGCGATTGCACTTGCAACAACGTTCTTCAAATCCAAATTCACGGAGCAAGAACGTAAATCCGGCCTGACTAACTATGTACTTGGATTCTCTTTCATTACAGAAGGTGCAATTCCATTTGCTGCGGCTGATCCATTGCGTGTATTAACTTCTTGTATTCTGGGTTCCGCTGTTGCTGGCGGATTGACACAACTGTGGAGCATTAATGTACCAGCTCCGCACGGCGGGATCTTTGTTGCAGCACTGGCGAACCACGCACTATTGTTCTTGCTCGCTGTTGCGATTGGTTCTGTGATCTCCGGTCTGATTCTGGGACTGTGGAAGAAGTCACCAACGCTTGTGAAGTAACAAATATAAGAAACATCTCCTGGGTGAAACTCACTTGGGGGTGTTTTTTATTTCAGCTTTTTCGTCAGGTAGTGGAAAGTTGCCTCCGGATTTGTGTAAAATGCTTATTTAGATTTTACATTCATGTGTGGTAAACTAAATATAATTATATTTTGAAACTATGTTTCGTCTAATGAAACTTATGCAGGAGGAATTGGAATGTCTGATGTAATTAAAAGTCAGGTGCAGAAGCAGTTTGCGAAAAATGCAGGAAAATACGTGACGAGTGCGGGGCATGCCAAAGGTGAGGATCTCGCGTTGCTCGTGGCTTCATCTCAAGCCACTCCGGATATGAACGTGCTGGATATCGCCACAGGGGAGGGCATGTTGCTAATGCTTTGGCTCCACTTGTTCAGCGGGTGACAGCCCTCGATCTAACGGAGGAAATGCTTCAGGCAGCTGAAGCATTTATCCAGGGAATGGACACGGTAATGTAAATTTTGTAGCCGGAGATGCAGAGAAGCTGCCGTTTGATGATGATATCTTTGACCTTGTAACCTGCCGAATCGCTGCTCACCATTTTCCGGACGTTTCTTCGTTTGTTCATGAGGCATTACGAGTTATGAAGCCCGGTGGAAGGTTGTTATTCATTGACAACGTGGCACCTGAACGTGATGAGAATGACCAGTTTTACAATGAAGTGGAGAAGTGCCGAGATGCAAGCCATGTTCGAGCATGGCGCAAGACGGAATGGATTCATATGCTGGAGTATGCGGGCTTCCGAATGGAAACGATGGTTTCCTTCCAGAAGCGCTTTAAGTTTGAAGAGTGGTGTAACCGTGCAGCACTGCCGGAACGGGAGAGAAGGGAACTTGAAGCGAGCATGTTGAGCGCACCATCCATCATCAGAAAATTTTTTAATTTTGAAGTGACAACGAACGGGAAGCTCGACAGCTTCCAAGGAGAAAGTGTGTATATCCAAGCGATTAAACCAACTCATGTCTGATTAGGTAAAACAAATGATTTAGCTGAGCAGTTTATGAAAAGAGTTAATGGATGAATGTCGATAAAATAAAACAAGCAGAGTACCTTGAACAGGTAGATCTGCTTGTTTTATTTTGCATATTTATAATCAAAGCAACGGTTCAGGGTTTTAGTATAACTTTGGTGCACTCGTCTTCATGATCGTTGAAAATGCGATACGCATCGCTTGCATTCTCTAGTGAAATTCGATGGGAGATGATCTCCGTTGGATCAAATTCACCAGCAGTGATTTTGCGGAACAATTCAGGCATGTAATGTATAACAGGAGCTTGTCCCATTTTAAGATTGATATTGCGTTCAAACAGGTTGCCTAACGGAAACATGTTGTAGGAAGAGCCGTATACACCCGTAAGTTGGAGTGTACCGAATTTGCGGATTGCTTTCATGCCGATTTCGATCGCACTCAGTGAACCGCCATGAAGTTTTAGCTTCTGTCCGATCTCCTCCAGCGTGGTTTTTTTACCATCCATACCTACACAGTCGATAACAACGTCGGTTCCGCCTTGTGTAATCTCACGAATGTGCTCACCCATATCATCGTAATCTTCGAAATTAAAGATCTCTGCGTCATTCAAACGTTTGGCTTTCTCCAGTCGATAGGGCAGGCGATCCACAGCAATAACGCGTTTGGCACCTTTCATCCAGGCGAACTTCTGCGTCATCAGTCCAATGGGTCCACTACCGAGTACAGTGACCGTATCTCCCGGTTTAACCCCGGCATTCTCGACGCTCCAGTAAGCCGTTGGAAGAACATCGGACAGGAACAATAAGGCTTCATCTTCCAGTTCACAGGATTCCGGAATCACAAACGGAGTGAAGTTCCCGAAGGGAACACGCAATAATTCAGCCTGACCTCCGGGGTGATTTCCGTAGCGTTCGGTGAACCCAAAATAACCACCTGTATGAATATCCGGATTGCCATTGGAATTATCGCACTGGCTCTCCATGTCATGATTGCAATAGAAGCATTCACCACAAGCGATGTTAAAAGGCAGGACCACACGGTCCCCCTTCTTCACACGTGTCACTTCCGGACCTACTTCTTCCACAATGCCCATCGGTTCATGACCGATAACATAATCTTTGGCAGCAGGCAGAGCTCCCTGATAAATATGCAAATCGGATCCACATATAGCTGTGGAAGTAATACGAACGATAATGTCATCCTTCTGTTGCAGTTTGGGATCTTCAACCTCTTTGACTTGAATGTCCTTTATTCCCTGAAACGTAACGGCTCTCATCTTTCATATTCCTCCTTATATAGTGGGATTCTCTGACAATTACCCCATTTCAGCATAAATGATAGATATACATATTAAATTAAACGACAGGCCATTTTACTTTACGCAAGGCATCGAGTAACTCGGGCGGCGCATTCAGATTGTCACGGACCAGATCCCGCGGGGTTAACGCCATCCACTGATTCAGCGATACATCCTCGAATCGATCACTTCGGAATATCTCCAAAAACCATAAAGTGTCTGTGCCGGTATTCTGTATATAGTGTCCCATAGCGACAGGAACATATCCGACATCTCCAGCCCGATAATCAAAGGTACGAGCAATGCCATTGCCTCCAAACACTGTCATTCTTCCTTGTCCTGTCAGATAATATTGCCATTCATCCGCATTGGGATGCCAGTGCAGCTCACGCATGGCGCCAGGTCGGATCTCAACAAGTGCTGCTGCAACGGTAGTTGAGATGGGGAAGTTGGTGGAGTCGACAATCCGTACGCTTCCGCCGGGTGTGATGAGTGGTTCCTGGGCCAGCAATCGGTGTTTGAATGTGAGAGGAACGGTGCCGTATGGGGATTGAACTTCCTGGCTTTCGATGGAACCCGGGACGGTATCTTGGAAAATGTACACTTGTTCCTTCGGCATCGACTGAAAAGCGGATTCGGGTACGCCGAAATTGACAGACAATACCTCTGGTGGTGTGTGTGCAAACCAATCGGATATGGATAACGTATTCAGATCGGAGAAGGACCCGTCATCAAACACAAGCAGAAATTCACAACCGTCCTCCAGTCCTTGAATGGAATGGGGAAGACCTTTGGGGAAAAACCAGAGATCGCCAGGCCCGACATCGGCAATAAAATTACGTCCATTCTGATCTACAGAGGTGATTCTTGCCGTTCCCCAGATCATATAGGCCCATTCGGATTGCTGATGCCAATGCAACTCCCGTACACCTCCGGGTGTCAGGCTCATGTTCACACCAGCCAGTGTAGTGGCAATAGGGAGATCCCGTACGGTGATCTCACGTGACCAACCCCATGGTTCAATTGCATATGGGTATCGGAAAAAGACATTCTCAGATTGGGCAATAACCCATTATCGGTTGCTGGAGGTACCAGCATATCGGGGTTCTGTCTATCTCTCATAACATCTCTGGGTCCCAAATCAGGTCCACCGGCGCCATCACTGCGAATGGGTTGCGGGATAAGCATTGGTTTCTCGTTTGGTTGTTGTCCTTTGGTCATTAAGTAATCCCTCCAGATTCAGTAACATGTCACACGCGACATTGTATCGTTATGTTTACACCTATGAATCAGGGCCTGGATAATATGAGGGACAAACGAAAAATAAAGACGTGAGAAAGTCGAAAAATCCATGAATCCGGTTATCGAATCAAATGAAGGCAGAATTCCAGATCGAATTGAAGATGATCTTCAATGAGGAAAGGCACTGATAATATAGTGCCCAACATCCATCATGGTTAAGATGGGTTGGTTGTGGGCTTTCCAGACTTCGTTGTACGAAAACGCTGCTCATAAATCTCGTTTACCCGGTGGAGAACAGCAGGGCCTTGCTCTGTAAAACGAAGTGCTGTCGCTTTATTTTTCACCAGAAATGTACCGGATTCATGTCTGGTGGGTGATAAAGCCGCACTGTAGAGTAATGAAGCGCCATGACTTGGATGGGGAAAGAACCATTTCATAATGGGTTTGATATAGAAGGGCAGGCCGGATGTTTTGTTGCCCCTTAGCGTATTATTTCCACCGGGATCTACGCTTAGCAGTTGTATGCCATTCGCTTTGGCAGACTTGGCAACCTCACGTGTCCACAGAGATAGACCGAGCTTCGAGACAGCATAGGGACCAAACAGCTTTTTGAATTCAGCTGGACGTTCCAGGATGTTTAGATCAAATTGTTTGACCATACTGAACGCGGTGGTGGAAGTATTGACGACTGTTTTCATCTGTCCTTTAAGCAATAGCTCCACTAATTCCATGTAGATGATGTAAGGGACTACCGTCTGAAGTTCAAAGTGCAGTTCATGCCCCTGATCAGAGAAACGAAGCTCCGAAGCGCTGCCACCCGCATTGTTAAACAAGACATCGATCGAATCGGTATCGGATTTAATCTGATCCAGTGCAGTTCTCAGACTGTCGTAGTTGGTCAGATTAGCCTGAACCCAACGAAGCTCTCCTGAACGTAAGGCGTTCTGAATATCGGTATCCTCGGCTGGGAAAGCAGAACGGTTGAGGCCGATTACCTGCCATCCTTCAGCCAGTAACTTGCGTGTCAGTTCAAGACCAATTCCTGACGTTGAACCTGTGATGAGAGCGGTGCGAACCTGATTTTGTATATTCATATATACCTCCAGATAGAATGGGATTACAGAACGAATCTGTATGCTGCGCTCATTCTATAACTTGGAGTCGACTCCAAGTCAAGAGGTGTTGGGATTGAATGGATCATGCTTGACTTGGAGTCAGCTCCAAGTTGTAATATGGAGAGAAATGAATGTGGAGGAGGCCCATATGATGAGCGAGAAAGAAGTATTCTCCATTAAAGAAACGTCAGAACAGGCCGGATTATCGGAAGATACAATTCGTTATTATGAGAAGATTGGGTTGCTTCCCGAGCGGAACGCAAAGCCAATCGCCATCGGGTATATCGCTCGGAGGATATCCATACGATGAAGTTGATCACTTGCCTGAAAAAAACAGGAATGTCTCTGGAAGAAATGAAGCCTTATTTACAAATGTCCATGGATTCCGATCTCGCAGATTTCCCGGATGAACGGGAGATGCTGGTGAATCACCGAAAGAAAGTTGAAGCACAGATTGCTTCGCTACAGCAAGTCGTTGATTTTATCGATGAGAAGTTGGAGAAACGAAGTATGTATCCTGATGAATGTCCTATTACCAGGAGAACCAGTTGTCTGTTTTTGAAAAACAGAACATATTCTCTTGATGGCGCTGCTGCCTATTTAAAACTGAAAACCCACGTCATGATGACGCGGGTCTTTTTGTTGTTTCTAGTTTTAAATATCGAGTGTATGACGAAGTCGTTTGATATCGCTTTTGGGAGGGAGACCATACATGCGGGCATACTCCCGGCTGAATTGAGACGGACTTTCATAGCCAACCTGGAACGCAGCGTCTGCGGCATCGGTTGAACCTGCAAGCAGCATTCGCCGGGCTTCATGCAATCGAATTTGTTTCTGGAATTGCAAAGGGCTCATGGCGGTAATGGCTTTGAAATGATGATGTAATGAGGAAGAACTCATGTTGATCATGGCAGCAAGTTGCTCAATCCGAAGTGGCTTGGCGTAATCGGATTGGATGACTTCGATCACCTCGGCGATGTGCTGTGCATGACTGTCCTGAATCGCAAACTGCTTGATGGAATGTCCATGTTCATCCTGAATAATACGATATAGAATCTCGCGGATAAACATAGGGGCAAGGACGGGAATGTCTTCAGGTGTATCCAGCAGCCGAACCAATCGGATCACAGCTTCAAGAAGGGAAGGTTTGGTTGAACTAACAAACAGTCCTCTTCGTGTTGAATGGTCAGGTTTGGGTTGTGCAGAAGGCGTATCCTGAATCAGATCGAAAATCTGTCCTGAATCAAAATCGAGTCGAATACATAGATAGGGATGTTTGATTGTAGCCTTTACAACCTGCCCTGAAATAGGCAAGTTTACGGAAGCTACCAAGTATTGTGACAAGTCGTAGGTGTAGCTCTCGCGGCCGAGTATAACTAATTTGGAACCTTGGGCGACAATGCAGAGGGCAGGCTGATGAACGGAATATATGGGTTGTGAGATCTCTGAGGCACGGATTAAGGCAAGTGATGGAATTGCTGTTGGATGTATCCCATCATTTGGGGTGAAATGCTCAATAAGTTGAGCCAATTGTTGCTGCTGCTCCGTGATGCCCGTATCCGTTTCATTTGTTTTGATAAGCATGAATGGTAGCCCCCTTGTAAACCACTATTACTATTATTTTAAAATGCTCTGGAGGAATAGGCAAGAATATTGCGGGATTTTTCTATCGTACAACGACTGATCCTCTACATAATGGAGATAAGCAACGGAATCTTTTGAAGCAGAGAGGAGTGAGAAACGATGGGACGCAATTCAATGGGTGACCAACAGGAACCAAAACACCCGTATGTGGGGATGTGGGTCACGAAGGATGGATATATCAGACACGAACTTCTTCCTTGCGGTAGATATGATGAAGCGAGAGGAGATCGGCAAAGTGCATATCAGGGTCGCTACTTTGTTCATGGGAAACATATAGAATACGTGGATGATACGGGATTTACAGCGGATGGAGACTTCAGGGGCGGCGTTTTGTATCATGCAGGCATGGTTTTGTATAGAGAAAATGTACAATAACAACCAAATAAGGAGCGATTTAATATGTCCAATGTAAAAGGGAAAGTTGTTGTCATTACCGGTGCGAGTAGTGGAATTGGTGAGTCAACAGCTCGATTGCTTGCACAGCATGGAGCACACGTAGTTATTGGAGCTAGACGTATGGAACGTTTGGAGGCATTGGCCTCCTCGATTTGTATGGAAGGCGGATCGGTGGAGTATCATTCGCTGGATGTTACCAGATTGGAAGAGATGCATACGATCGTTGACCTCGCTCAAACTCGCTATGGACGTGTCGATGTTATTTTAAATAACGCTGGAGTCATGCCGCTATCTCCCCTTGAATCGTTAAAAGTAGATGAGTGGAATCGCATGATAGATGTTAACATTCGTGGTGTTCTGCATGGCATTGCGGCTGGACTACCCGTCATGAAAAAGCAGGGTTTCGGCCAGTTTATTAACATCGCCTCTATTGGAGCCTATGCCGTGTCACCAACGGCAGCGGTGTATTGTGCAACCAAATACGCGGTCCGCGCCATCTCGGAGGGGTTGCGACAGGAAGTAGGCGGAGATATCCGTGTAACCCTTGTATCACCGGGCGTGACGGAATCGGAACTCGCGGATACGATTTCTGATGAAGAAGCACGTGATCTCATGAAAGAGTATCGGCGCATATCCATTCCCGCCTCGGCGATTGCGCAAAGTATCTTGTATGCCATTAGCCAGCCGGCAGAGGTGGACGTAAATGAGATTGTAGTCAGACCGACAGCAAGCATGGCTTAAGCTTGGATCCTCTTTTGGTATATAATAGGTTCAATTGATACGAAAAGAGGAATAGTGCAGTGACATTACAACAACTAAAATATGTGATCGAAGTTGCCACGCGCGGTTCCATGAATGAAGCAGCCAAGAGGTTGTTTATCTCGCAACCCAGCCTTTCGAATGCCATTCGGGATCTGGAGCAGGAGTTGCGAATTACTATTTTTGAACGTACCAATAAGGGGATATCTCTGTCTAAAGAAGGCGTTGAGTTTCTGAGTTATGCACGTCAGGTGGTAGAACAAGCTGAACTGCTGGAGAATCGTTATCTGAACGCCAAGCCATCCCCTCAGCACTTCTCCGTATCGACGCAGCATTATGCGTTTGCAGTAAATGCCTTTGTTCGTCTGGTACAGCAGTATGGTCAGGATGAATACGAGTTGGCGCTTCGGGAGACAAAGACCTACGAGATTATTCAGGACGTGAAAAGCCTGCGGAGTGAAATTGGCATCCTGTATTTGAATGAGTTCAATGCCAAGGTCATTAACAAATTGTTAAAAGATGCGGGATTGGTTTTCACGAGTTTGTTCATAGCCAAGCCCCATATCTTTATCAGTGTGAAGAACCCGCTGGCGAAGCAGGAGTCGGTTGCAATCGAGCAACTGCAGGATTATCCGTACTTGTCATTTGACCAGGGGAGTACAATTCCTTTCATTTTTCCGAAGAAATCCTAAGTACGTTATCTCACCCCAAAAGCATACAGGTTAATGACCGCGCAACATTGTTTAACCTGTTGATTGGTCTGAATGGTTATACGATCTCTACGGGTGTACTTAGCGCTGATCTGAACGGAAACGAGATAATTCCTGTACCGCTGGAATGTGAGGAATCGATTAATGTAGGGTGGATAAGCCACAAAAGTACTTCTCTCTCTAATCTGGGCGTAGCATATGTCCAGGCTCTGCATGAGGCCATAGGGTCTTAGTGGTGTTGTATGGTTCATCAAAAGGCCGTTTCCGAATGATCGGAACGGTCTTTTTGTTGTACTACGATCTTTCAAGTATAGGGTGGTATGTTGTCATCCCGTGTAATAGAATGAAGGTATATGTCGAATAGGTGTGAAAGCACGAAGGGAGAACGGTTAGTGAGAGTTCTGTATCGAAATAAAAGTGAACAGCATGAGCTGACGGTATATGATACCAAAAAGCTTTATGGAGAGAAGGGCCGGTTTCGTGTATTAGAATTCTCCAACGCAGCTGTGCAGGGAGCCATGGATTTGGATGAGCCTAACCGGATGGTGTTGGAGTATCCGAGAGCGATGGTGCATCTAATGGAACGGAATGATCCTGAGTTTGATACCGTATTTGTGGTGGGACATGGTATTGGCACATTGCCAACCTACTTGTCTGATCGTCAGGTAAAGGTAGCTGAGCTTGACGCAGAGGTCGTGGAGTTGAGCCAAACCTTTTTTGGATATGAGGGAAGTCCTGTGCTCATTGGGGATGGTCGTGAATTATTAGGCAAGGAACCCGCTGCGACATATGATTATATTATTATTGATGCCTTTACGGCAACGGGTACACCCGAGCAGTTTATATCCAGTGATTTTTTTGCCATGGTCAAGGACAAGCTGGACTCGGACGGAGCTGTGATCCTTAATGTGTTTGGGCGTGCGGGCAACGATCGGCTTGTCAATGCGATCTATACGACACTTCAGGCACAGTTTGCCTATACACGTGCATTCGCATTACCTACAGAAACAGCGGATGAAGTTCAAAATCGCATTTTAATGGGTAGTCATCACCCGATCGAATTTCAGGTTCGTCAGATGGCAGGGTTTGTTGTACAAGAGCCAGAAGAAGGATATATCATTGTCGATTAGGGCGATCCTGAACAGTGATTCTTCCAGGGAAAGTAAAATGTCATTAAATCGTCAATCTTACGATGTAATTGTTAAGATTTCTCAAATTCTTTATTTGATCTTAACAACTTTCGTATAAGATAGAAGGAATATGCCTTTTCATGAAAATCCGGGGAAGTAAACGATGATTGCACAGATCAAGAGATATAGATTACGAAAAAAATAAAAAACATCAAGAAGATCAGCCTCACGGCTTTACTCGGCGGGTTGGTCACTATTTCAGTTATAATGACATTGACCCTCATGGTCATCTCATCTTATACATCTCAGAAACAGTCACTCATTGATAACACCCTTTCGCTAAACTATGCCAGCGCTGTGCAAATGAGCCAAACGCTGGATTCGCTTTTTTATTCCATGCAGCAGAGCTTGAAATATGCAGCCAATTATTTCCCGGATATGGATCAGTCCAATACAAAAGAGTTGAATTCCACATTGGATTTGGTTCGCAATAGCAGTAATTTTTTTAATTCCGTTTCCTTGGTAGATAAAGCGGGAGTAATCAAGTCTACCTCACCCTACTCACAGGCTAGTGTAGGTCACCATGTTAGTTCCCATGCAGCAAAAGAAGCGGTTAAATTGAGGACTTCGTATATCTCCGAAGCGTACCAGACACCCAGAACGAAACGCAGAATTGTATTTGTCAGTGAACCGATCTTTGATTCGGCAGGGGAGTACCAAGGAACAATCGGTGGAAATATCTTTCTGCAGGAAAATAATATATTGAGTCTGTCTTTTGGCAGTCAGCTCAAGACAAGTAATGGTTCCTACTTTTTTATTGTGGATAAGAAGGGCACTTTGTTATTTCACCCAAACACCAACCGAATTGGTGAAAATGTCAGTAAAAATGAAGTGGTGCAAAAGCTGCTAGTAAACAAGCACGGTAAAGAACAATACAAAAATCTGGCAGGTGTGGATTCGCTTGCAGGTTATTACAAAGTTCCATCAACAGACTGGGGTGTCGTAATCGTGTCTCCAACCCAAACGGTGTACGATCAGTTGAATCATCTATCCGTATGTTGTTGCTGTACACCTCAGTTCCTTTCCTGATCCTGACCCTTATTGTGGTTCGGGTTGCACGCAAGCTGGCCAGTCCTTTTGCTATGCTGGCTGATTTGGTGAATCAGGTCGATAAGGGACAAGTGGATCTACCGGTGATGAAACCTCACTGGAATAGAGAGGCAGACCTTCTAACAAGAGCAGTTGTTGGCGCATTGGCGAACTTTAGGAAACAGACAAACCAGCTTGTCTATGATGCCAGAACAGATGTTTTAACAGGTATGAACAATCGCAGAACCTTCGAAGAAGTTATTCAGGAATGGATTCAGGATGAGGCGCCATTCTCCATTATTGTTCTGGATATCGACCGCTTCAAGTCCATTAATGATACATTCGGTCATCATGCTGGGGATGAGGTCTTGAAACACATTGCCAATATCATTCAATTGTCTGTTCGACCAGAAGATGTCTGCGCCCGGTTTGGTGGAGAGGAATTTGTAGTCTTGTTAAGAAATTCCGAGTCTAACGTAGCTTTTGAGATTGCTGAACGTATCCGAATAACGGTCGAAGAAAGCGTATTGCCTATAGATCGTTCCGTCACCATCTCGGCTGGAATTGCTGAATATCCGAAACACTCCACAACATCCACAGAACTGTTTCACTTGGCGGATAATGCACTGTATCAAGCGAAGGAAGAGGGGCGTAACCGTACGGTTACGATCCAAACGGTTATTAAATAAGCAAGCAAAGAAGCTGTTCCCTAAAAACTAGGAACAGCTTCTTTTGTTTTCTATACCTCTTGTGAGGTTCTGGCCAGAACCTCATTTGTATACGTTTCTCCCCAATCTCGCATGCTGAAGATGATCGGCCGTAACGTTTCACCAAATGGTGTGAGGGAATACTCCACTTTAGGTGGGATCTGGGGGTATATTTCACGATGAACAATTCCGCTGCCTTCCAACTCTCGAAGTTGCAGGGTGAGCATACGCTGGGTGATGTCAGGAAACAATTTTCGGATCTCGTTAAATCTCAAAGGACCGGAGAATAAATGATACAAAATGGCACCTTTCCATTTGCCTCCGATCACGCTGAGGGTAACTTCTACGGAACAGCCGTATGGCGCGGGACATAGCTTGGTTGCGTCCTTTTTCATTATAGTACACCTCCACTTTAGGGTGATTTTCTATGGTATCCATTTGGGTGGTTACATTACATAAAGTACGTATAGTTCATGAAAGAGCATATCACTTATGATGAAGATTATAAACCCTAATTATAGTCGAAGGCAGATGTGTTGATGTCTATAATAAAAAAAGAGCCCCGGTTTCAGGCTCTTCTCTGGATGTATAAAATATGATGATGAGCGTATTTACGCTACTTTAGTGATGATAGAATGGAGTCACATAGAGCCATCGTTGCAATATTATCCTTGGCGCTGGAATATGGGACGGTCTGATTCTGGCAACACATGATGAAGTGCACCATTTCACCAACAAACCCGCGTAGATAAAGGTCGCGATAAGCTCCTGACATGGGAGATCCGGAAGGTGTATATACAGTATCTTGCTCCTCGAGAGATTTCCAGGGAAGGTTGGTCGAGCTTCGGGATTGATGAACAGTAAGTGTGTTGATCTCTTCAGCTGACGCAAATCCGTTGTCAAAGGTGACGAGTACACTTTCACTCTCCCGTGACCAAGCACTCATGCCGGTAAAATAAGCACTGCCTACTACGTTATTCTCAAATACAAGGGAAATGCTTTGATTAATGTGTTCCCCATCTTTCACGGTTGTGCCTGTAACTCGTATTGCTTCTCCGAATAAGTAACGCATCAGATCGACCATATGAATGGCAGCGAGCTTCATGAATTGTTCCTCATCTTTGCAAAATGGGGTACTGTCTACAGCGAATTTCATCTGGAATGAACGTACTTTACCTAGCGAACCACTATCAATGAGCTCCTTGAGCTTCATATATACCGGAGCATAACGTTTCATAAAACCGACCATGACAATGACGCCAGCCTGCTCGGTAGCTTCTGCTACAGCGGCGGCTTCCGCTGCATTCCATCCGAGCGGCTTATCCACGTATACATTCTTACCAGCCCGAATGCATTCAAGGACAAGAGCGGTCTGATCTACAGGCTGTGCGACCACAACGACACCGTCACAAGTTTCCTGCTGTAACATAAGCCCAGCGTTATCATACGCTTTTCCGTTGCTGCCAAATCGCAGCAGAGCTGCTTCAGAGCGTTCCATACTGCGTGTGGCAATGGCCTGGATCTGCGCTCCGGCTTCAACAACAGAAGGGTAAATATTTGTGGATGCATGAAACCCGGCACCGATAAAGCACAGATGGGTTGTTTTCAAGGTGGATCTCTCCTTCATTTTTGCATTCGTATGGATGGTATATTTGTTTAATGTTACGATAGGGTGTTTGAAGTTGAGAAAAAGGACATATGTCCTATTCTTGAATGAATAAAAAAGAAGTTGCATTTTTATTTTGGAGCATGTATACTCTGAATTACGGTAAAACAAGGAATTGCTTCACCGGAACGCTTTTCATCGATGGATGAGGAGATACATATTATGCGGTCGTGGCGGAATTGGCAGACGCGCACGGTTCAGGTCCGTGTGGGCTAACCCCCGTGGAGGTTCGAGTCCTCTCGACCGCATCTAACAAAAAAGGTTCGTGAGTTGCTCTAGGGCAATCCACGAATCTTTTTTATTTTGTGGATCATTCGTGTGAAGCCTACATTTTGCTACCAGCATGCTAATGCTAATGTTGCCGCTGGCGCAGAATGACTGCCATGATGATTCCGGCAATGGCTCCTGCAATACCAAATAGCGTAACACTGGCAACCACTTCAACCGACTGGAGACGAAACAAAAAAGCGATACCACTGCCAAAAGTGGTTCCAGCGAGAAATCCGAGCGAAATTCCTAATTCTTTGGTTAATTTCATTGCTTCACCTACTTGGAAATGTGAGATATGGATTTGCAAATATTGGGTACAGGCAGTAAAGTGTGATCAGGAAAATCATCACATTTTATTTCCTTTTTTATCTTGTGGTTTTAACCCGTTAATTATGCATGATATCTCATATGGGAGGGTAAGAGCGAATGAATATGAACGAACGAATTGCAGCATGGAATGAGGAAGCACAACAGTGTGCTTGCGGTCATCAACACCGGGTGGTGGATATGCTGATTCATCTGGAAGCTGGGGCCATTCAGAGGTTACCGGGTTATTTGTCTGAGCAAGGATATCGTCAGGTGACGGTTGTTTATGATCGACATACGTTTCTGGCCGCTGGATCTGATGTGCTGAGCAGTATTCGGGAAGCGGGAATGGATTTGGATGAGATCGCTCTACCGGAGAAACGTACGGGTGATATCATTGCGGATGAAGCAGCTATTGTACAGGTCATGTTGGGTGTGAAACTGGAAAGTCAGGCTGTAATTGCGGTGGGTTCAGGTACCATTCATGATCTAGTGAGATTTGTTTGTTCCAAAATGAACAAGCCCTTTCTGTCGATACCGACAGCGGCTTCAGTGGATGGGTTTACCTCTGCGGGTGCACCCTTAATTGTAAGCGGCGTCAAACAAACATTTCAGGCTGTTCCGCCGGAGGCTATCTTTGCCGACCTGGATATTCTGGAGCAAGCTCCCCAAGTGATGACAGCTGCCGGATTCGGAGATATGCTTGGTAAATATACTTCACTTGCAGACTGGATTGTTTCTCGTGAACTGGGCGGAGAACCGTTCTGTCCAGTTGCTTATCGGATGACAGAAGAAGCGTTGAATACCTGCATAGATCATGTACAAGCTATTGCGGAGGGGCGAGCAGAGGGAGTAGCTGTATTAATGGATGCATTAATTGTTTCCGGTATCTCCATGCTGATCATTGACCATTCCCGTCCGGCATCCGGAGGTGAGCATCATCTGTCTCACATCTTGGAGATGGATCTGATGCAAGCGGGAGAAAGACCGGTTTTGCATGGTGCCAAAGTTGGCGTAGCTTGTGCATTACTTACAGTAAAATATAAAGAACTTGCACAGGCATCGGGTGAACCGGTGTTTGGGATATATGACCAATTGCCGGAGGCTTCTCAGCTCATCGCATGGTTGGAACAAGTAGGTGGACCTGTGACTACTGAGCAACTCGGTGTAACCCCGGAGATGGTGGAACATGCGTTCAACACAGCGCATACGCTTCGTCCTCGATATACCGGGTTGAGATATATCAATGAAGTGTTGAACACGAGGTTAGGATGACCTTTTAGAGAGAATGATCATGATGAAATGCATAAACTTAGCTTGTAGCGGGCTCTGATGGCTCTCCTTGGGAGCAAAAGGCGAAAAAGGGTAGGTTATCTGACACTTCTGATGGAATAGCCAGAACAGTGCTTCAAGTCCGAGAGAGAAGGTATGCATTTCATTTTAAAAAGGCTCTGGCCTCCTAAGAGGAGGTCAGAGCCTTTTGGCTGTTCGCTTATTTAGTTGTTGCGACGATCTTTCAAGATGACATCTGCGAACAAAATAGTTTTCGGGATACGGAAAAATTGCTCCGCTTGTTCCTGAAACGCAGCAGAAGGCAGTGTTCCCTGATGCAGCCATTTGCGGAAAGTGCCGGGATGAACCCCGATCCAGTGGCTGACATCTGTCACCGACAAATCATGGACCATACACAAGCCTGTCAAAATACGGTTACTAACCGGAGAACGGGTCACCGTACGCTTCATGAAGCGGGATGACTCGGGTTGACATATGACAGGGCTATTACGCACAACTTCTTCATTGAAGAGAATATGACGCGGGTAGCCGAGTAATTGGCAAGTCTTGTCCAAATTGGTACTGCCGGGTATCCGTCCTTCATATACCCACGCACTGACACTGCGTGAAGAGATGGAGAGGTCTTCAGCAAGCTGGGACAATTTGATATCATTGGCCATCAGCACGGCAAGAAGAACCCGATTGCGGATTTGACAGCGTGTCGGTTTTCGGAATCGTTTAACACGGACGCCTTTTCCCAAGTATTTACGGTTGATCAGAGACCACGCCTGGATGGAATGTTGTTCTGGTTGATTAGGCATATTTCCTCCGATTTTTTTAACCAAATACTACAATAAACAACGGGGTACTTTCAAGTGCCGGGTTTACCGGTTATAAATGCGTCAATGCGTCAATTCATGATAAAGAGGGAACTACGAACTAGACCATGCGCAATTCACATCCTAGTATATTCCTAGATTACAATGTTTCACTAAAAATGAGGGGAGAAATTGAACAGGAATAAAAATAATATAGTTCTAATTACTTATTATTAGGTCTAAAGAACTTTTATCTGTTTTTTGTTGATATGATGCGGTTTATTTCCTGAATTCCCCAAAAGCATGTGATTTTCGTTCTTCTGTTATGAAGAGGATGTGCACAAATCTGAAATGATAAATCCGCATGTTCAGCATGACATGTGACCTGTCAAATCTCTTACTTTTACATATATTGTATGATACTCAAGTGTAAGGGAGAGGTGAGGGACGTGAATCTATCTGTGAATACCTTTGCTGCCATCTCGGGAGCATTTGTTACGTTTGCTTTTGGCGGATGGGATCAGTTACTGAGCCTGCTCGCGGTCGCGATGGCTGTGGATTATATAACAGGTTTGGCAGCGGCGGTAAGAACAGGTACCGGGTTGAATAGCAACATTGGATTCTGGGGATTGCTCGCAAAGGGCTCATGCTGACCGTTGTTTTGCTTGCTCATCGAATTGATCTGATCATGGGAACCGATTTTATCAAAGGCGGAGCTATTTATTTCTATCTGGTGAATGAACTCATTTCAATTACCGAGAATTATGCCAAAATCGGTCTTCCATTGCCTGCAAAGCTCAGACAGGCCATTGCAGTGTTGAAGAAACAGGAAGATCAGGAGTATCTGATGAATCGTGAATGGGCCAAACCGCAGCAAACTCCAGACAACATCAAGCAGCAGGCTGAAACAGGACAAACTTTGGAGGATGACTCAGCAAAACAGACGGAGGATGGATCGCAAAAGAAATCCGAATCGAAAGGAAACGGTTCGGATTAGTTTTTCTTATCAAGAGAACGTTTCCAAGTATCCTTTCGTAATAGAGAACGTTATGATATATTTTGGATACATGAAAATTCATTCATTTCTACTATTATATTAAACGAGGTGCTTGCCCAGATGATAAAACATATTGTCCTGTTCAAAATGAAAGATCGCTCAGCAGAAAGTATTGAAGCTGCAGCCCAGGTGCTTCGCAATCTGGAAGGTAAAATTGATGTTCTGGTTTCACTTGAAATTGGGATTGATGTGCTTCGCTCGGAGAGATCGTTCGACATTTCACTCACGGCGGAGTTTGCGTCACTGGAAGATCTTCAGGCGTATCAGGTACACCCGCTTCATCAGGAAGTTATCAAGTACATGAACGAAGTCAGAGAACAGTCAATTGCAGTGGACTACGAAATCTGATCTGTCATTTAAACTACGTTGAGATAAAGGGGACTCTGCATGAGCGATTTAAGAGACGTTATGGAATTTCTATATATTTTTGTTGTGTTTCTAATCGCTTGTCCTGTGATGGTATTCTGGCTTAAGCGAAGAGGGAAACGGAACCGATAACTCACTGAACGGGAAGTGAACGAATGTATTATGTGAACAGAGAACAGATTGCCCGCCGGCTTGCTGCTGTACCGGAAGTAGCTGAAGGACTTCGTGGGGCAGCAGAGGCTTGGGATGGCGGTCTCATGCTGGGGATGGTACAGGAACGTTGTCTTCACCTGGCGATCGAAATTGTTACCGATGTGGGAAGTTATCTGATAGACGGCTTCATCATGAGAGATGCGAGCAGTTATGATGATATTATTCAGATTAATTATGAAGAAAAGGTTTTTGATCATTCGACCTATGAGATATTGCGTCAGCTTGTCACGTTACGCAAACCACTGGTGCAGGATTATTACAGTTGGGAGCGGTCTGAGCTTCATCCGCTTAGCGTAGAGTTGCCGAGTATACTTGAACATTTTACTACTCAGGTTAGCGCCTACGTGGAAACAGAACTTGGTCCTTTCAATACGGCACAGGCCGAGGGACAGCGTAAGGAATGAGGGAAATCGCATGACAAATGAATCAAAAGAATTTAATGAAGTAAATACTGAAAGTAACGAAACGAATGAAACACCTTCCGGATTCCATCCGGTGTATATGGTTGAACTCTTGTTCCGGGAACGTCCAGAGGTGGATCGCCTGCGTTTGCAGGAATCGATGATTCGTCATACAGGACAAGTCCGACTGGATGTGAAACAAGGGAGTGGAGAGCAAGAGCATGAGATGCTTGTCTTCTATCATCTGGACCATAAGGTATCCTTCCAGGAAGGAAATATCCCTGCGCAGACCTGTATGCTCCCTGTGAATAAAATTGCAGATCGTGCACGCTTTGGCGGGGCTCTGCAGCAAGCATGGCATTGGCCGGAAGTGGGACAAGTTGTAGAAGCTTCACGTTACTCCATCCGGATACATGATATGTTCACGGCTGCTATGCCTCGTAAACAGCGCTTGGAGCTGTTTCAGAAGACTGTACTGGCAATCATGGAGAGTGTCACCTGTGACGCGTTGTATTGGTATGGCAGTGATAAGCTGGTTGAACCGGAAGCATATACGCAAGCTCAGGAACGTGAGGAACATCTGTATGCAGCCATGAACGTTCGAATGTATCAAGCCGGAGGTACAGAGGAACAACGCGGGTTGGTCATGGATACCGTGGGATTATCTGCGCTGGGTGTACCTGATGTCCAGTGTCACTTCGTCGGTCTTGATCCAGATACGGTGGCTCAGACCTTACTGGGTGCAGCGTATTACATATTTGATCAGGGGGATGTTCTGCAAGATGGACAGACGCTGGGTTCTTCAGGTGGACGTCGCTGGCGTTGTGAACATCAGGCGGCATTGATTGCACCGGGACGATATGTGATTGATTTGGACCCGGGGATGAGCATGCCGCGGCTGATCTCGAGCCGGCTCGTCAGAATTGAGTTTAAGCCAAGTCATCTGCATCCATTCAAAAAGAGCGTTCAGATTATTTTTAACATCTGGAGTGTCAAGTCAAGCCTGTGCTGCTTATAATGCATCAACAGAGTAGGCATTCGCCCGGATGGCTGAGCGACAGACCGTTGCTTCTAGTCCGGTACTTAAACAATAGTAAAGGGAGAGATGTGACGTGAAGGATTCTAACAAAAGTTTGTTGTGGGGAGCTCTAATTGGCTCCGTGGTTGGCTCAGTAACGGCATTATTGCTGGCGCCGAAATCGGGACGTGAACTTCGTCAGGATATTACAGAAGGTGCTCGTCAGGTATCGGAGAAAGGTCAGGAACTGGCTGGTATCGTGGGAGAACAAAGTTCGCAGATCGTATCCAAAGTTAAAGAGACCGCAGATGTCGTGATTCAGGATATTCAATCCTGGCGCAATTGCGCTGAAGGGAAAGAAATTCGCATATCGGCAGCCATTGTTGATAACGATATCGATAAAGCAGTGGATGAACCCGGAATTGACATCGTAGCGAAGCTTCCTGCGGATGAGTCCAAGGACGACAACTAAGCAAAGCTTGATAAGCAGGCTTTCCTCTATTTAGAGGAGAGCCTGCTTTGTTGCGTGTCCACACATAGATGACGTAGCGCGTGGATTTAATTTGAACCCTGCGATGAAATCGGGTAAGATGTAGGTACCTTTTTGCCGGAATGTTCATACGGTAGGAAGAAAGCTTTGAGAAACAATCGTTTTGAGAACCAATTCAATGAAGAAGGAAGCGGTGTGTTCGTGCAGCAAGCAATCGCTATATTAGACTCCGGTGTGGGGGGATTGACCGTCGCCAAGGAAGTGATGCGTCAGCTCCCGCGGGAAAAGATCATTTATTTTGGGGATACTGCCCGGACACCGTACGGACCCCGTTCGTCCGAACAAGTAAAACAATTTACGGAACAAATCGTTGATTTCTTGATCCAATTCGATCCGAAGGTTATCGTTATCGCCTGTAACACAGCAACAGCAGCCGCGCTGGAGTATATCCGTGCCAAGGTGAATGTGCCTGTCATT
Source organism: Paenibacillus sp. OVF10 (assembly GCA_022836915.1). GTDB lineage: Bacteria > Bacillota > Bacilli > Paenibacillales > Paenibacillaceae > Paenibacillus. The sequence goes on from CP094668.1 coordinate 2,931,251, forward strand.
GGTGTTATACATCCAGGTGCGCGGGCCGCAATCACAGCGACACGTACAGGACGTATTGGTGTGATTGGTACCACGGGTACCATAGGTAGTGGGGCTTATACATCGGCACTCAAACAGTTGTCCCCCTATATTGATGTGGTCAGTCAGGCTTGTCCGGCGCTGGTGCCGTTGGTGGAACAAGGTGAATTTCGTTCCGAGCACACGACACATACGGTGGAACAATCATTGGGCGAGATTAAACAACAGCCAATCGATTGTCTTATTCTGGGTTGTACGCATTATCCCTTTCTCATGGACACGATTCAGGAAGTTATGGGGCAGGAAGTGAAGTTAATCAGTTCAGCAGATGAAACGGCACGTGAAATCAGTACGATTTTATATGATAAACGAAAGCTGGCCAGTGGGGATGAGACTCCGGTGCATCAATTTTTCTGCACGGGTGACCCGCGAATGTTCCAGAATATCACCCGTCGATGGTTGGGGAGCAGATCTCCAAGACCCCTGTTGTCTGGCAGGTAACGCAATTATCATAGTTATACTCAAAATATGCATGAATAAGACTTTTAATTAATGTATTTTGGTTGTGGACGATCCCGGAACTGTGAAGTTCCGGGATTTTTTGTCGTCATTATGCATTAACCGGAGAGAAACATGATTCATGTCACATGACGGACAACCTGACCTGCATACATATGTTACAGACACAAAATCGGTCAGAACTGGACAGGAGAACTGTCTTTTCCTGCGGAAAGGAGAACAACATGGATCTGCAGTGGATTATCGTTCAGCGGGGAGATACATTGCCGCGAATTGCGTCAGCACATCATATGACCAAAGAGTTTCTTGCTGCACTGAACCCGGAAGTAGCTGCCCAGCCATACTTGCTGGCGGGTCAGATGCTGCGTATTGTCCCCGGGACAGGTCGCAGATACGCTGTACCACCTGGAGAAAGTGTAGGGGAGATTGCAGGCAGATTTGGTCTGGACGAAGAGGTATTGCGCCAGGCCAATCCCGAAAACACCAATGTAACCGACTGGGTTGGTCGCTGTATTCATATTCCGGCTTCGAATGGAAAAACTATTGTGAAGATTCAGGGAGAGTATGGTTATCGAGAATTAATCAGGGATATAGACAAGCTGGAGAATCAATACCCGTTTATCGAGACGGGGTCCATTGGAACAAGTGTCATGGGGAAGTCGCTGCCTTATTTGCGTATTGGGCAAGGGTCCAGACATATCCATGTTAACGCTTCCGTTCATGCTAATGAGTGGTTGACAACTGCAGTTCTGATGAAGTTTATCGAGGAGTATGCCGAGGCGTATAGTGCGCATAGGACATGGCATCAATACCAGACTGAACGCTGGATGCAAGAGACGACACTCTGGGCCGTGCCTATGGTTAATCCGGACGGGGTCGAACTGGTTCAGGAAGGTGTGGTCAATCAGCATCCACATGCACAGCAGTTGTTGGCCTGGAATGCCGACAGATCACATTTTACCCATTGGAAGGCCAACATCAGAGGGGTGGATCTGAATGATCAATTTCCAGCCCATTGGGATGAAGAGGCAGCGAGAAGAGGTGTGACCTCACCTGGCCCCAGGGATTATGCAGGGACAGCGCCATTGACAGAACCGGAGGCACAGGCCCTTGCGCAGTGGACGCAGCAACATACATTTGATGCGGTTGTATCCCTGCATAGTCAGGGACAGGAGATCTATTGGAACTACCGTGATCTGGAACCTAGAGAGAGTGGACCGTTGTCGCGTAGACTCGCCAAAGCTTCCGGCTACAAGGCGGTGAAGCTCGGTGGCAGTGATGCCGGATACAAGGACTGGTTTATTCAAGATTTCGGTAGACCGGGCTTCACGGTAGAAGTTGGATTAGGTGTTAATCCGCTTCCCGTAGAACAGTTTGATGATATTTGTATAGAAGTGGGAATGTTGCTGGCTGAACTGTTATCCAATGGACAATGAGGCAAGACCCCGAATTATGATGGTGTGAAACTTAACAGTAGATCATTCGTATAACAGGAACGGACGCTATGAGCGACGTTCCGTTTTTATTATTTTTTATAATGACATTCTACGTCATTCGTTCTGAAATTTTTTGAACGGGTAATGATGGATGTGCCGTTTCGGCGACATATATTTATTATACGGAGGGATTCAAATGAAGTGGAGAAGACTGCTATCGTTCAAACGATGGACACAAGTTTTCAAAAGGCTCCCCGGCTGCTCCGGGCTCCGCAGATTCCTTTGGGAGAAAAGTTGTTGTTTATTATTCCGGCGCTGTTATACTGGGTACTTCCTGACGTCATGCCGTTTATGCCCATCGATGATATCGGGGTCACTTTGATTCTGATGAACTGGTTTGTAAGCCGGGCAGAACGTAAATATCCTGTGCTTCAGGAGGGAACACCTTCTTAATTTGCGACCTAATGGATCATTTTAACATTGAATTCGCATCAATGTTATTGCGAAGAGCGGTAACTTTCTTTACAATAGATGCTGTAGTTTAAGAATGCTGAAATTGTTGAAACCTGCAATTACAATATAGGAGATGAAGAGAATGAACTGCAAAATTACGCGTAATGCTGCTAAAGTATTGAAGCTTGAATTGGACAAGCCGGAGAACGAAGGAAAAAAACTGCGCGTTGTCATCACACATGCACATGGTGACCATGCTCACTACGGGCTTGATCTCGACACACCAAAAGAAAATGATACGGTTGTATCTACGGATAAAGAGATTGATGTCATTCTCGCGAATGATCAGCCTTTGTTGAACGGTGTTAAAATTGATTACCTCTACTTCCCGGAAGAGGGATTTGTTATTACGAATCCGTCCCAAGGTAATCACGGCGACCACTAAGGGCGCGAAGAAGGGGAACTCATGGCTAACGATATCCGCGTATGCGAAAAGTGTAATCATGTCCGACTGAAATCGATTGTACCCAAGTTGCAAAAAATGGCTCCAGACACGGAGATCAAGATTGGGTGCAAATCCTATTGCGGTCCTTGCGCGAAACGTGCGTTTGTCTTTATCAACGGTCGGTACATCAGTGCGCCGACAGAAGAAGAAGTGCTCGTCAAAGTCGCAAAGTTCGTGAAGTAACAGGATATAACAAGGTGAGTGGAGAAAACTGTCCACACATCAGAAAGGAGGGGCTGCGTGCCTCTCCTTTTTTGCGTTTGGGTAGCAGTGAAAGGATGTGTTACTGCATAGCACCTTTGACCATTTCAGTAATTTGGAAGGAATCTTCTTGAATTTCAATGGCAATGACGGTAATATCCTTTTTCAGGAAATGTACATGTCCAAGTCGTTCTTCCTTCAATTCTACCCAGCCTGTATCCGCTAACTTCTGAAAATAATCCATTGGCGGGTAGAGTCCTTGCTCACCCCCAATATGTTTCAGTTCGTACTTAGCCCCTTTTTTAAGGTTGGGATCATCGGAATAAGTTATATTCTCAATAAGTTTTGCATTGGTTGGAACCGGGATGTCTGGGTTCATGGATGACGCTGTATATCCTTCTATCTCGTATGTAGCTGGAGCGCAGCCTTGTACCCAAATGAGCAAGGGCAACATGCAGAGTGTCAATATTATTTTCTTCAAATGAATTCCTCCTGATTCGTCATGATTATCTAATTAACGTAGCGTAATCAACTAAAGTTACGTTAAAAACACAAAAGAAGAATAAGGAAGGCTTGTGTTATCCATCCTAAAGGGGTAACAGGAACATGATAATCCCAAGGAGGAATACTCATGCCGAAGCGTTATGATTCCAGTTTGCAAGCCGATACCACCGTATCTCAGGCGCAAAATGCGGTGAACAAGCTTCATTATGCTGTATCTCAGGCCATGTCTCATCCGACGGCACAGACCATTGTACAGGCGGAACGTCGTCTGGCACACACGGAGCAGGCGATGCGACAAGCAGAGCTTTCGCTCGGAGGGCAAGGTGTTGAGTTGGCAGAGGAAATGTTCATCGAGGAGAAGAGAAGATTGAATTCAATCCAGAGTCAGCACGGTCAAGGGAATTTATAACGTTCCTGTCACATCAGAACCCGCAGGGCAGCAATGCTTTGCGGGTTTTTCATATCATTTGCAAAGACTCTGGGTCCATGGGTTTACTCCGACAGTATGTCGAATGGTCGCTTAAAATTCTGTGAGAAGGTTAATAGAACAAGAGCAGGCAAAATTCCATACGGGAGGTACAGAATGACAAAACATATTACAGATTGTACGATTCTGAACAACGGAGTAACGATGCCATGGCTAGGATTTGGAACATATAAAGCAAAAGGTAAGGAAGTACAGCAGGCGGTTGAGACCGCTTTGGAGGTTGGATATCGCAGTATTGATACCGCGTCCATCTATGGCAATGAGGAAGAAGTGGGACAAGCTATTGCAAGCAGTGGTGTTGCCCGTAACGAACTGTTTGTGACGACCAAGCTCTGGAACGAGGATCAGGGATTTGATTCAACGTTGAGAGCATTTGAAGCTAGTCAGAAGGCACTTGGACTAAATGTAATTGATCTTTACTTAATTCACTGGCCTGGCAGAGACCAGTATAAGGAGACGTGGAGAGCATTCGAACGTCTATATAGCGAAGGAAGCATCCGTGCGATTGGTGTGAGTAACTTTCAAGTACATCATTTGCAAGATATCATAGATGAGGGCGGAACGGTGCCTGCGGTAAATCAGGTAGAGCTGCATCCGGGTCTGATCCAGCAGGAACTTCAGGATTTCTGTGGGGCGCAGGGAATTCAACTGGAGGCTTGGAGCCCGATCATGAAAGGCAAGCTGAACCAAGAGTCCACCCTCAAAGCGCTGGCCCAGAAATATGGGAAAACGCCAGCACAGATTATTCTGCGTTGGGACATTCAGAATCAGATTGTGACGATTCCGAAGTCCGTTACCCCGGAGCGTATTCGTGAGAATGCGGACATCTTTGACTTTGAATTGACACCGGATGAGTTGAGACAAATTGATGCACTGGATTCGGATAAGCGGACGGGTCCACATCCAGATCAACTGTTCTGGGATTAAGTGGGTGGCGCTAATTGAATATAAGTGTTTGATGAACTACTTGTGTTTGTTCCGGTTACGAAATCGTTCTTTTGATCGCTGTTGTCTCCAAATTTTTTGATTCCTCTTTTCAGAGGATAAAATTCGGATACAAAGGCGCACGCTTCGCTTCTTCAGAATCGATTCCGTCCCCTCCACAGTAACTGTCCATCAAACACAAAAATATACAATGAGCTTGAGTGGTGTGTAGCATATAAAAAAGCAGCAGGACCGGGGATATCCCCTGATCCTGCTGCTTTGTGTGTGTGACTTAGCTTAATTTTTTTCGGGACTTCGCAACCGTCATCTGTGCAGACTCCGCTGCCGTCTGTTTCTGTTGTGTTGGATTCAACCATGGTGAATGGGGAACGGTCGTCCCATGCTTTTTGAATGGCATCCAGGAACACCTCGTCAGGCTGAGCGCCAGATACAGCGAACTTGCGGTCGAATACGAAAAAAGGTACACCACGGATACCGAGTTGCTCGCCTTCTGCTTGGTCAGCGCGGACATTGTCGGTGAATTGATCACTGGACAGCACTGCCGTAGCTGCATTTCGATCCAAGCCGACTTCTTCTGCTAACTGAGCCAACACTTCAGGGTCGCCGGAGTGTTTACCTTCAATGAACACAGCTTGGAATATCCGTTCACTCAGTTCAAGCGCTTTGCCTTGTGTATCCGCCCAGTGTGTCAAGCGGTGAGCTGAGAAGGAGTTCGTAGGGATCATGGCATCGATATTGTATTCCAGTCCTGCCGTACGAGCATTGGCATTCATCTGGGCATTCATACCTTTGGCCTGTTCCACGCTCATATTATATTTGGCAGCCAGATATTCCGAATTGGTTTTGCCTGGGTTCAATGCTGCGTTTGGATCAAGCTCGAAGCTTTTGAATTGCAGCTTCACTTCATCACGGTGTGGAAACTGTTCCAGTACATTCTCCAGGCGGCGTTTACCGATATAACAGAAAGGGCACAGAAAATCAGACCATATCTCAATATTCATTTTATTATAACCTCCATCATCCTTTTAGTTGAAACCAATATGGTTACAATTATAAAGCCACTTTCTATAATTCGCAAGGAGATTACTTTTTATCCCGATATGCCTTGGACCAATGGTACGGTTGGATCTCATCCAGTCTCTTGAAGACCAGTTGACCAGAAGGGTCGTATACGGCAGCTTTGACTTCTTCGCCCCAGTAAAATAATCGTTCCTGGCATACACCGCAAGGTGTAAGGACCTTAAATTCTGAATGCTCGTCATCACGAGCGATACAGAGGAGTGGGTGACACGTTCGTTCAATTTGTGAGCTTCCAGATAAGCCCCTGTTTCCATACATAGATGTGTGGCATCGTTGATGACCTCTGGCGCTACGCTAATCAGTAGGGAACCGGCTTCAGTATAGACGGCACCTGCGCCACCCCATCCCTGAGGATAACGTTGCTTCACAAATTCTGCGGCTGCATCGAACAATTTCTGTTCCATATTAAGTGGTTCAGTGTGTAATGTCATGTAATACAAGTTCCCCTTTTTAAATGCAAATACAAATTCAATTCATTTCGTGTATTGTTTAGTTTGTCATTACGATATTAATCATTGAGATGTTGCTGCTCCACTGTCTTCCTCTCGAAAGCGCTGAATCAAATCATAGGTAATCACGGTGTCCGAGACATGTAATCGCTTGGCTGCTTCATCATGACCTGGACGGCAAGCATTGATATCTGTTTTGTCACGTGTTGACAGGTCATAACAAGCGCCATTCTCGTAGATATAATCATCCGATGGAATATAAAATTCAGAACCATCCGAGAATGCGCCATTACGCAGCACAACCGTACGTGCAGACCCGTCATATACGTCGTTGCCCATATGATAATAGGACTGGTCGGACACGCCGAGCAGATGCAATACGGATGGCGTGATGTCCAGTTGTCCCGAAGGTTCGTCGATGGTTCCGGCATCTGCTCCGTCCGGTAAATGCACGAGCAGGGGAACCTCGTTCATGATTTGTGCCATATCCAGTTCGTTCAGCGAACGTCCCAGGAACTGTTCGTATTGTGATTGTTCCTTGATCGAGTTGTCGTGGTCTCCGTAGAACATAAAAATGGTATTTTCCCATAATCCCCGATTTTTCAGATCCTCCACCATCTTGCCAAGCGCCGAATCCACGTAATGAACGGATTGCAGATAATCACCGAACATCGTTCCCTGGAACTCGCCTACATCCAGTTGCTGCTTCTCTTTTGGCAGGGCGTATGGGTGGTGACTGCTGAGTGTAATGAGGAAGGAATAGAACGGTTCGGTCACCTCACTACTCATTTTCTCAACGGATTGCCGGAAAAAGGATTCATCAGACAGGGACCAGCCAAGCGGGTCATCCTGTGCAAAATCATTTTTACTATAAAACTTGTCGTACTTCATGTTCTGATACATCGTATACCGATTCCAGAAGCCACTCTCATAAGCGTGAAATACGTTGGTGCTGTACCCGTTGTCCTTCAGAATGGAAGGAAGGGAATCATACGTATGGTCTGCATATCGTACAAAGGCTGATCCAACCGGAAGTGGATGTAGGGAAATATTTGCGCCAAAATCGGCATCTGACGTTCTGCCCTGACCGGTCTGGTGATAAAAGTGACTATAATACTGACTTTCCTTCATCAGTTCATTAAAATGGGGCGTGATCTCCTGACCGCCAATGCTCTGGCCAATCATGAAGTTCATAAAAGCCTCACCCTGGACAATGATCACATTGCTGTCTTTATATTTGCCAAACAAGGCATCATTCTGCGGGGCAGTTCCTTGTCTTTCAGCGAAGAATGCCTTTGCTTGCTCAACATCAGCGGGTTCAGCCTGCGGCCCGGAGCCGATGTGGTCTTTGGCATAGTTGTACAGATCATAACCGTGAAAAGCGAGCAGTCCGGTCACATTATACATGGATACATTCCACCAGTTGTTATCAAACAGGCCTTTGGCCCATGTTTTGCTATAAAAATAAATCGGGCCGACGGCGAGGCCAAGTCCCAGCACAAGGGCAATACTGCCAGCCGTGAGACGGCGGCGCAACCGTGCCTTGCCATCGTTATACGAATAACTCCCGTAACCAGTAATAGACGTGCTGGAGTGCTTCGAACGGTAACGTCTGCTGAACAGTACGATAGCTGCGAACGGAATGACGACAAGCCAGTCAGCGAAGAACCAGAGATCACTTGTGTAGATCAGTGTAGCGATGCTGTCACCCAATGCGTCAACTTGTCTCGCCTGCAACAATACCGGGATGGTCAAGAAATCCTGGAAATAGCGATAATACACCATATCGGCGTAGATTAGTGCGGTAAGCAGCAGGTTAAGGATGGCGAGAGACACGATCATGCCTCTACGTGGCAGCAACCAGGTCCAGAAGGACAAGAGTAGTAAAGATCCAATGGCAATGACTTTATCCAGCAGTCCCATCGTAATGTTATAAGCGTGAAGATTGTGATGGAGCCACATGAGTTTGAGCAGCATAAGTGCTAGAAAAATAAGATATAACATTAATGGATGATTTAGAAGCCCGCGTGGCATGGAACTGCGCGTAGGCCGAGTGACAACCATATGTATGTCCCCCTTGCTTTTTGTTGTTTTGTTATCGGAATGTAAAATAGGGCTCCATTCATTATAGCGTGGCCTCATGTGTTTTCAACTATGCCCCAGAAGAATTGATTTCTGCTGAAGCGAAGAGCGAAGTCGATGAATTCTTATGACCAGAAAAGCGCATAAAAAAGTGCGCCGGCCATGAATGGCAGGAGCACTTTAGATTCGAAATAATTATGAAGATTGTGGTGTTTTATTTCGTGGGGGCAGTGGACCCAAATACTGATAGTACTGGGTTTCAATTCGTCCGTTGAACAACTTGCGACGTTTGTCTGCCTTATGACCGAAATACTCCTCAAAAGCTTTGGTTGACGTGATGGCAAAAAGGACCATGTTGGCATGTCGAGGTAACTGCGCCCTAATGAGCGGAGCAACTTCTGAACTTCTTTTTCTTCACTCAAACGTTCACCATATGGGGGATTGGTAATGATGACACCATATTCACCCTGTGGTCTTGCGCGGTGAGCCGGCAGGACGCTGACTTCAATATCTTTGGCGAAGCCAGCACTTTTGATCGCTGCCATAGCAACTTCAATCGCTTCAGGATCAATATCGCTACCTGAAATCTGTAATGGGACATCGTCACGTACAGCATCGAATGCTTCTTCGCGCGCCTGTTCCCATAATTCTTCAGGAATGACAGCCCAGTCTTCAGAGTTGAAGGTTCGACGAAGTCCTGGTGCAATGTTCCAGCCGATCATAGCGGCTTCGATCAGCATTGTGCCTGATCCACAACACGGGTCATAGAATGGACGGGTTACATTCCAGCGGCTAAGCTGAATAAGAGCTGCAGCAAGTGTTTCTTTGAGTGGCGCTTCGGTGACGAGTTTACGATAACCCCGTTTATGCAGACCTGGTCCCGTTGTATCTAAAGTAAGCAGGGCGCGATCGTTCAGCAGAATAACCTCAATCACATAACGAGATCCATCCTCTGGGAACCACTCTGTGTCATAAGTCAGCTTCAGTTTCTCTACGATTGCTTTTTTCACGATCCCTTGTGATGCAGGCACACTGCTTAACTGGGATTTTTGAGAGCGACCCTCTACAGGGAATTCGCCGTCGGCTGGAATCCACTCTTCCCAAGGCAGTGCTTTGGTGCCTTCAAACAATTCGTCGAAAGTTGTGGCAGGGAATTCACCCATTTTCACCAATACGCGATCCGAACTTCTCAGCCACAGATTACAACGGCATATATCAATATAATCTCCTGTAAAGAAAACCCGGCCGTTGTCGATCGTAACATCTTCATACCCCAGTTGCTTTAGTTCCCGGGCAACAACAGCCTCGAGTCCCATCGCCGAGGTTGCAATCAATTGCAATTGAGCCATGTGATTCATTTCAACTCCATTTCAAGCTGGAGAAGGGAGATCCTTCTCTCTGCTGTATAGTAACGGTGCGGCCTTGCCGCTTTCCGTGAAAAAACTTACAATGAGAAATGCGGTGAACGTATGCACTCCTCTTTCGAGGTGATGCATCAGTCAACCGCCTGTGTTGATAACAAACATTTATTATAGAACATTGGCATCCATATGGAAAGCAGTCCAAGTGTCCAAGGAGGATTTTAGTGGTGAATCTGACCCCTGATGAATATGTAAATCAATTATTTCAAGAGGATGAGCTTTTGCTAAAAGTGAAAGAGGCCATCCGTTCGAACGGGATGCCTGAAGTTTCCGTTGCTGCGGCGTATGGACGATTGCTCACGTTTCTAGCGAAGACATCCAAAGCAGAAGCTGCGCTCGAAATCGGCGTGCTGGGCGGTTACAGTGGGATCTGCATTGCACGAGGTTTGCGTGAGAATGGAACCCTGACTTCGCTGGAACTGAAAGAGGAATATGCGGCAATGGCGCGTGGTCATCTGGAAGAAGGCGGTTTTGGCGAAAAGGTAGAGTATCGCATTGGCCCAGCAGCAGACAGCCTGGAGCAATTGGAGCAAGAAGGTCGCACATTTGATTTCTTCTTTATTGACGCAGATAAGGAGAATTATCCGGTATATCTTGACTATGCCATTAAGCTGGCTCGGCCAGGTGCGGTCATTGTAGGTGATAATTGTTTCCTGCGTGGTCGTACACTGAATCCGGACAAGCAGGGTCCGGCCGTGCTTGCTGTTCGTCGTTTCAATGAACAGATGGCAAGTGACCCGCGTCTGGTGACGACGATGTTGCCGGATTACGATGGGCTGGTACTTGCCTGGGTGAAGTAAAAGTGGATATTTCCTAAAGATAAAACTCCGATGGAACACGATCTCGCGCTTTTATGCTTGTGAGGTGGATCGTGATTCTGTACGGAGTTTTCTAAAACACACAAAGAAAGAGATGACAACATTTTGAATGATCAAAAATGTGTCGTCTCTTTCTTTGTATTTACAGATATCGTTGTAGTCGTTCTATTTATACTTCAGGTGTTCCGTACGTTTCAAACCATTTTTTGATGGTGTCAAAATCATCACTGAAGGACAAGCCCAGCATCAATAATACACGAGCTTGTTGTGGACTCAGGTTGTCGCCTGCAATGATACCTTTGCCACCGCCGTACACACTTCCTGAACCCGTCCGAGTGGTGGTCACAAAGATAACACCTTCTTCAATGGCTTTGGTACGAGCTTGTCCCATAGCTCTGGAGATACCGCCAGCTCCGGTACCGGAAGTCACGATTCCTTTGGCACCACTGCTCACGAATCCTTCAATGGCTCCACCGCCAGCTTCTTGATATGAGATCGCAATTTCTACTTTGGCCAGATCTGCCTTTGTGATTTTACTTAGATCAAATACGGGCTTCGCTGTGCCTTCAGGTTTCAAGGCACGTGCAGGAGCGCGGTAGATTCGAATGTTTTCTTCATCAATATATCCTACAGCGCCGAGCATCGGCGTTTCAAACGTATCTGTTCGATAATCATTTGTCTTGGTTACACCGCGAGCAAGCTGGATTGTATCATTCAACATGAGCACTGTGCCAAATGAAGTGGTACGACCACTACCTGCAAGTTTGATTGCGTTGTACAGATTGGCTTGAGCGTCAGAACCGATGACAGTCCATGGACGCATGGAGCCTGTGATCACGACAGGTTTGTCACTCTGAACCGTCATATCGAGGAAATAAGCGATTTCTTCCATTGTATCTGTACCCGTGGTAACGACAACACTGTCATACATTGCCAGAGCTTTGTCTACCGTCTGCGACAAGTCATAGAGGTCGGTCATGCTATAGGAACCTGAACCTGAGTTTCCGAATTGGAGTGTGCTAACATCAGCAATCTTCTGTTTATCCGGTAAGGCGTCTACCATCTCTCCAATGGGAAGCGTACCTGCCTTGTAATTCTGGAAGCTGGTGGCATCCTCGGATTGACCGGCAATCGTTCCGCCAGTTCCGATCACCAATACATTAGGGAGTGCAGATTGCTTGGAAGAGTCTGGTATTGCAGGGATGGAAGTATTGCGAGCCGGAGTAGTGGTTGCTGTCTGAACAGCACCTGTTGTGCCTTTCACCTCTACCGTAGCTGCGTGCGCAGCGTAGGTTCCAATGGGGGACAACGAGATGGTCAATGCTGTTAAAGCTGCGGTACTCCATACGGCCCAGGGACGAAGCTTGGATGTTTTACTCATGAATAGCACTCTCCTTCAAGTAAGTGTGATGTTAAGTTTTTTAAGAAGAATATGTATACCATTTCAAATTGATTGTATTTCATGTCAAGTAATATGACAAACATAGATAATGGTAGAGTAATCGGTTACATTCGTAGATAGTGAGAGTAAAATGATTATTTATGAGGAATTACGAAAGAATATTCAGTCTGATAGAGATATATAAGAGTTGATTTTAGTTGTTTTGAAGAGAAATACGCCTTCATTGTGTTAGTTAATATTACATAATGAGTCTTTTGTCCTGATAAAACGATGTATTTTAATAAAAGAATGTCGAATTGGGACTCATATCAGAAGTAGGTAACAGAATGAGAGGATGATAGTAACGCATATTAGGTAATGGGGCTCAATTACGGTCTAAAGAGTGGTTTCGTTATAGAGTTATGTTTATAATAGGGGTGATCAACATATGTAAATAAATATATAATACTGATTGGAGGAGAAACGATGAAACAGGCACCGAGAAAGTATGCAAATTACATTCCGATTCGGGAACTGGAGACTTTGGAAGAGAGGTTATCTCCCTTCAAGGTGTATGCAGAACTTCGTGATAACACTCCAGTCCGATATGATGAGCATCGAGAATGTTGGGATGTTTTCGGGTATGAAGATGTGAAGTACGTTCTGAAAAATCCCAAACTGTTCTCTTCTGCACGTGATCGTGCCAATACGAGCATGTTGACGACAGACCCTCCCAAACACAAACAGCTGCGTGATCTGGTGAACCAGGCGTTTACACCCAAGGCAATTGAAGCATTGGCTCCCCGTATTCAGGAAATCACAGATGAGTTAATTGCTCCACACCTGTCAGAAGGGCATATGGAACTTATTGATGACCTTGCAACACCATTGCCCGTCATTGTCATTGCGGAATTGATCGGAGTCCCTGCGGCGGATCGTCAAAAGTTCAAGGACTGGTCTGATGTATTGGTGAAAGGCGCACGTGATGATAGTGAGCAGGCTTTCCAGGAGTTATTGGAGGAGAAAAAAGAAATATGCAGGAGTTGCATATCTATTTCACTGGCATTATGGAAGAACGTCGGTTGCAGCCAAAGGATGATCTGATCTCATTACTGCTTGCTGCGGAGATTGATGGTCAGAAATTGACTTCAGATGAAGTGGTAGGCTTCTGTATTCTCTTACTCGCTGCCGGTAATGAAACAACAACCAACCTGATTACCAATGCGGTTCGTATTCTGTCTGAACAACCTGAACTACAACAGGAGTTGCGCGAACATCCTGAACGGATTACTTCTGCGATTGAAGAGACGCTGAGATATTATCCGCCAATTGTCGCGATTGGGCGGGTTGCCAAGGAAACTGTAGAGTTGAATGGTCAGATGATTCAAGCCGGGGAGCAGGTGATTTCCTGGGTTGGAGCAGCCAATCGGGACAGTGCCCAATTTGAAAACCCGGAAGATTTCATCTCTGATCGCAAGCCGAACAGGCATATGGGCTTTGGTTTTGGCATTCATTTTTGTCTGGGTGCACCACTCGCTCGATTGGAGGCAAGGGTAGTTCTTCATACATTGCTTCAGCACATGGGAAACATTCAACTTGTTCCGGGAACGGCTCTGCAACCGATACAAAGTGCTTTTGTATTTGGTGTGAAACATTATCCGATACAATTCAATCTAATAAATAAATGATGAATGGCGAATGAATGACAAAAGCCGCTCTCAGGCCAATTAGGCGCTGGAAGCGGCTTTTTCAAATGAAAAAGTTAAGATGTACTAATTAAGAAATGGATAGGGAATCAGGATTCCCGAATAGAAGCAGGTTTGTTATACAATTTGAATCGGACCCAAACCATATTAAGCAGCAGCAGTCCGCCAGATACGATAAACAGACCTTCGATTCCGATGAATCCTGCCATAAATCCTCCAATGATCGCTCCAAGCATGTTGCCCAGCGCCAGAGTACTCGTATTAAAACTGAATGCACGGCTGATCATGCTATCGGATGTATAGGAACGGATCAGGGCATTAACGCTCGGAAGCAGTCCACCCATGAACACACCCATCATGAAACGAACAAGAATGAGTTGCCATACGGTCTGAACAAATGCCTGCGGAATTAGCATGAGTCCTGTACCTATGAGGGAGAACGTCAGCACCTTGTGAGGACCAATCCGGTCACTCAGCTTCCCGAGAATCGGAGACATCGCCATATTGGATAGTCCCGTAACTGCACCGACAAGTCCTGCCCAGAAGGCCACATTTACATCCGAACCATGCAATTTTTGCACATACAACGGCAAGAGTGACATGGGGCTAATCATCGCAAACTGCAACAGAAACGTCACAGCAAACAGTGCGGGAAGTTGAGGTGACTTATTCAATTCCTTCAGACCGGACAATACGGATTGTGCCGGCAGTTTGGCTGCTTCTTGACGGTCGAACTTCTCCTCACCAGGAACATGGCGAGCATGGAAGCGACAAAGATCAGTCCACCTGTAATATAGAAAATGGGGCGGAAGCCTACCGCATCCGCTAACAAACCACCAATGAGTGGACCCAGGATTGTGCCGGCAACCTGCCCGGACTGACTGATTCCCATGGCAAAACCCATGCGGTCTTTCGGTGTGGTACCCGATATCAGCGCAACAGCTGCAGGATTGAAACCGGAGATGGTACCGTTAAGCAAACGCAATAAGAGAAGCTGCCAAGGATTCTGTGCCAGACCCATAAGGGCAATTACGATGGCCATCCCGAATCCCGAACGCAGCAGCATTACTTTTCGGCCATACTTGTCCGATAACTTGCCCCAGAGCGGTTGGAACAAAAATGAGGTGAGGAAATTGGCTGCAAAAATAAATCCCGCCCATATGCCAATTTCATGTTCGCCAACAACGCCCAGATCTCTTGCGAGATAAAGAGACAAAAATGGGGTAATCATGGTCATGCCCGAATTGACCAAAAATTGTCCGAACCAAAGCACAATGAGGTTTACTTTCCACGTTTTCAAAGTGCTTTCACTTCCTTTCAAAGATATTTCTGTAATTCTCAAAAAAACACCATTCTTTCATTATAACATAATTGGCATATGAGGGATGGGTGTAAGGAATGTCATAGTATTGTCACGTAGAACGCATCTGCATGTGGTTGTTACGGCTGTTTAAAAAGGGCATAATGGTAATTATGAGTCCAAAAACTATTGGAGGCTTCTTACATGAGCTATAATGATCGACTGATTCGGGCAAGTTTCAAACAACAGGTAGACCGTGTCCCGGTGTGGTACATGCGTCAAGCTGGACGTTACGATCCTGAATATCGCAAAATTAAAGAAAAGTACTCCTTGTTAGAAATCTGCAAACAACCCGAGCTGGCGGCTGAAGTTACACTCATGCCGGTACGCAAACTTGGTGTAGATGCGGCTATTTTGTATTCCGATATTATGAATCCGGTTGCCTCATTGGGCATTGATTTTGACATTGTAAAAAATATTGGTCCAGTTATCGATAATCCTATTCGGTCTGCTGCAGATGTGGATCGGCTCCGTCCCATCGACGTAGAAGGAGATCTGTCACATATTCTGGAAACCATTCGAATTCTGGATAAGGAGCTTGATGTGCCTCTTATTACGTTTGCGGGCGCACCATTCACGATTGCGAGTTATCTGATTGAAGGCCGACCTTCGAAAGGTTATATCCGCACCAAAACGATGATGTACAGCGAGCCTGAGGTGTGGCATAAGCTGATGCAGAAGCTTGGTGATATGGTTATTACATATGTCCGTGCGCATATTGCGAATGGCGGTAAGGCATTCCAGTTGTTTGACAGCTGGGTTGGAGCACTTTCTCCCAAAGACTTCAGAACATATGTGTTGCCTACGATTACCCGTATCTTTACCGAATTATCGGATTTGAATGTACCGAAGATTTATTTCCCTGGTGTTGCATCGGGTGAGTTGTTGCCAGCACTGCATAATCTGCAAGCCGATGTAATTGGATTGGACTGGAGAGTATCCATTTCAGAAGGGCGTCAACGTCTTGGTGGCAAGTTTGCAGTACAGGGTAACCTTGACCCATATGTGCTGACTGCCCCGATGGAACTGATTAAAGAGCAAGCCAAAGTGATTATTGACGAAGGAATCAAGGAGCCGGGTTATATTTTCAACCTGGGACACGGATTGTTTCCTGAAGCATCGCTAGAGAAGCTCAGAGAACTAACGGCGTATATTCATGAATATTCTGCCGAAGCAATGAAGACTGGGGTGACGGTAACTAATGACTAATACTGTAGGTGTACTGGTGATGTCGTATGGCACACCCGAAAATATGGAGAGTGTTGAAGCGTATTACACACATATCCGCAGAGGACGTCCGCCTGAACCGGAGCAATTGAAAGAACTGACGGATCGTTATGAAGCCATTGTTGGCGGTGTTTTCCCCTTCGGGAGAACACAGACAATCAGGTCAAGGCCCTTCAAGAGACATTAAACCGCGATGAGCGTGGCACTGATGTGGAATTCCGTTGTTATCAAGGACTGAAGCATGCCTATCCGTTTATTGAGGATGGCGTGGAGCAGATGGCGAAGGATGGAATTCAGACAGCAATTGGTATTGTACTGGCTCCTCATTTTTCAACGATGAGTGTAGGCAGTTATATCAAACGTGCGCGTGAAAAAGCAGAAGAGCTGGGCGTTCATATGTCCTTTATTGAGAGTTATCATCTGCATCCGAAGTTAATTCAGGCGTTGTCCACACGTGTCAGTGCCAAGTTGGATGCGTTCGAAGAAGCTGGAGCAAAACGCGGAGATGTGAAGGTATTGTTCAGTGCGCACAGCCTGCCGGCACGTATTGTGGAGATGGGTGATCCATACCCGCAACAATTGCTGGAGACCTCGGAAGTGATTGCCTCACGTGTAGGAATAACCAATTGGCAATTTACGTGGCAGAGTGCCGGACGAACAGCTGAGCCTTGGCTTGGACCGGATATTCTGGATACGTTACAGGAGCTTTCGCGTGAACAGGTAGAGGATGTGCTTGTGGCACCAATCGGGTTTGTCTCGGATCATCTCGAAGTGCTCTATGATCTCGATATTGAGGCCAAATCGATTGCCAAAGAGATCGACATGCGCCTGATGCGTATTGATTCTCTCAATAGCGATCCTCTATACATGGAGACGTTAAGCGACGTTATTATAAGCCAATGGCAGCAAGGGTCGGATGAGTAATGGGTGATAAGAAACGCCGTGTTGTTGTTGTTGGTGGTGGCCTTACCGGGCTCAGCGCGGCATTTTATATCCGCAAGCATTACCGGGAAGCAGGAGTTGAACCCGTGATTACTTTGGTCGAGAAAAGCTCGTCCATGGGAGGCATGATTGAGACACTGCACCGGGATGGATTTGTGATTGAAAAAGGGCCCGATTCTTTCCTGGCTCGCAAAACAGCAATGATTGACCTTGCTAAAGAATTGGAGATTGATCATGAGCTGGTCAGTCAGAATCCGGAGTCGAAGAAAACGTATATCATGCAGCGTGGCAAACTTCATCCTATGCCAGCAGGACTTGTTCTTGGTATTCCTACAGAACTAAGACCATTCTTGAGAAGTGGTCTGGTCTCTCCGGCAGGCAAACTGCGGGCGTTGATGGATTTTGTCATCCCGCCGCGTCGTACAACAGAGGATGAATCGCTCGGTTATATGATTGAACGCCGTCTTGGAGCAGAAGTGCTGGAGAACTTGACGGAACCACTGCTCGCAGGAATTTATGCAGGTGATATGCGGCGATTGAGCCTCCAGGCTACCTTCCCGCAGTTCGGAGAAGTAGAGCGCGATTACGGCAGCTTGATCCGGGGTATGATGACGGGTCGCAAACCGGCTGAGACACATACCGGAACAAAACGGAGCGCTTTTTTGAACTTTCGCCAGGGACTTCAGAGCCTTGTTCATGCACTCGTCCATGAGTTGCAGGATGTGGATCAACGTCTGAACACTGCGGTGAAGTCGCTGCAACGCCTTGATGGAGCGCAGACCAGATACAGTGTTGAACTTGGTAATGGCGAAATGCTTGAAGCCGATGATGTAGTGATTACTGTGCCGACCTATGTCGCGTCGGAGCTGTTGAAGCCTCACGTGGACACAGCGGCACTGGATGCGATTAACTATGTGTCTGTAGCCAATGTCGTGCTCGCTTTTGAGAAAAAAGAGGTGGAGCATGTATTCGACGGGTCGGGTTTCCTCGTTCCGCGGAAAGAGGGGCGGAATATTACGGCTTGCACGTGGACATCGACGAAATGGCTGCATACCAGCCCGGATGATAAAGTACTGCTCCGCTGTTATGTTGGTCGCTCCGGTGACGAACAGAATGTGGAGCTTCCGGATGAAGCGCTGACGAATCTGGTTCTCAAGGATCTGAGAGAGACGATGGGTATTGAAGCAGTGCCGATCTTCTCCGAGATTACAAGGCTTCGTAAGTCCATGCCACAGTATCCGGTGGGACACCTCCAACATATTGCCGCCCTCCGTGAGGAGCTTGGCAGCAAATTACCGGGTGTGTACATTGCGGGTGCAGGTTATGAGGGTGTAGGTTTGCCTGATTGCATCAGACAAGCGAAGGAAATGTCTGTCCAGGCTACACAAGAGCTTGCAGCAGATTAAGTACAGCAAGAGAGCTGTCTCAAACGTAGAATTATCTACTGGAGAGATGGCTTTTTTATATGAAGATCTGGAAGCTAACCGAGTTAATACCCTTTCAATCGATACAGTTCCAAGGAATGATGGAAATCCAGAATATGCCTGATATAATGGTATGTATGGCTGTGAAGAAGAAGAGGAGTTGCTTATGTATCCCCCAAGATCAGAGCGAAGTGTAAAGAAGAAAAAGGCAAACGCACGCGCAATACAATTATCTGGACAGTTAATATTGTATTGATCATGGCAATTGGTCTGGTGGGCATTTTTTATGTTATTAATACACGTCAGCAACAGGCGGACCAGCCAGTGAAACAAGAAATCGTCGATCAGGATCAGCCTTCCATTGGAGATGATGCCAAAGGCGGGGATCAAGTAAGTTCTCCAGACTCGGAATCTGATGAGACTTCGGAAGAAGAACCCGAAGCTACGGATGAAGAGACAACAGCGGATGCAGATAAGACATCTGGAGCAGCGACACCTGACACTTCAGGCAATACCAATAGTGGGAAAGCAGAATCCGGAACGAAAAAACCTGCGGCAGATTCTACACCGTCCGGCACCAAGGGAAATGCAGGTGTGGATCAGGAATCAGGGACATCGAAACCTTCCAATTCAGCGAAGGATGTCACGATTAACTTTGTGGGTGATATTCAATTCTCGGGCAAAGTTGCTGAGCTGTTGGATAAGAACGGTTATGATTATCCCTTTGCCAAACTCGGCAGATTATTCAAGGATGATGATCTTACCATCGGCAACTTGGAGACACCGATAACCCTGGGTGGTACTGGTGCAGTCGACAAAACCTATGTATACAAATCTTCGCCCAAAGCATTGGCGGCAATGGCCTCTGCGGGTTTTGATGCTGTCAATTTGGCTAACAATCATATTTTGGATCAGGGCGTAGAGGGTTTGGTGGATACGTTAACTTATCTCAAGGAATATGGCATAGCTCACACCGGGGCAGGTATGAACAGGGATGAGGCCTATGCACCAGCATATCTGGAACGCAAAGGCATGAAGATTGCATTGCTTGGGTTCTCACGAGTTGTACCGGAAACGAGTTGGAAGGCGGAAGGTAATCGGGCAGGCGTGGCTGAAGCTTATGATTCCACAGGGGCAGTCACAGCGATCCAGGAGGCCCGTAAGAAGGCTGATCTGGTGATCGTGGTTGCACATTGGGGAGAGGAACGTGTAAGTACTCCGAATAGTGACCAGACCCGATTGGCTCATGAGTTTGTAGATGCTGGCGCTGATCTGGTCATAGGTGGTCATCCTCATGTGTTGCAAGGGCTGGAGTACTATAAGGGGAAGTGGATTGCATACAGTACGGGAAATTTCATTTTCTCCAGATCAACAACCGAAGAGACATGGAAAACGGCGGTATTTCAGGCTCGTTGTAGTCAAGATGCAGCTTGCAGCATGAAAGTTATCCCTTATGAGGCCGGGCTAGGTCAGGCCATTCCGATGATCGATGAGGCGAACAAACTGCTGTTGGAACAGATGGCAAAGCTCTCTCCTGGTATTCGATATGATGGGAATGGAGTCGCTTCACCTAATTAAAAACCTTTTTGAGGAGGGAATCGAATGAACAACCTTTGTGTAGCGCACCGTGGATTTTCTTCTATTGCACCAGAGAATACGATGGCTGCATTCCTGATGGCCATGGAACGGCCTGAAGTTCAGTGGATGGAGCTGGATGTGCAGTTGTCGCGTGATGGTGTACCGGTGGTCATTCATGATTTTACAGTGGATCGCACGACAAATGGCAAGGGCCTGGTTCGGGAAACCGATTGGGCAGATCTGCAACGACTGGATGCCGGATCGTGGAAAAATAAGTCTTACAAAGGCGAACGGATTCCGGCGCTAAGTGAATTGTTAGATCGCTCGTGCGGCAGAGTACGTTTGAACATTGAACTGAAAACGCAGGGAGACATGTACCCGGGTCTGCCTGCGGCTGTTATACATGAAGTGAGAAAAAGACATATGCAAAATGATGTTGTGATCACCTCATTTGAACCAGCCGCTCTGATCGAAGTGAAGAAACTTGCACCGGAGATCCAGACGGGGCTGATTATCGATGCACGACCAGGTGATCTGTTAACCGCCCTGCGGCAGATGAATTGTACATTCCTCTCGATTGGATACACCAATGTGGACAAATCCTTAATGAACGAGATGCGGAGTGCAGGCATTCGGGTGATGGCTTGGACAGTGGATGACAAGACCATTATGAAGAAACTGGCGGCAGTTGATCCAGAACTCATGTTATGTACGAACCGTCCTGACGTATGGGAGCTGGCATTTCAGGAGACGAGCAGCCGATTTTTCAGACCCTAATTTACACCATACACACTAATGAATCCAATAAAGGTGGTTATATACCCATGTTGACTAACATTCGCAATGTATACTGTGTAGGACGCAATTATAAACTTCATGCGGAAGAATTGGGTAACGCGGTTCCGGATGAGCCAATGATCTTTATGAAACCTTCTCATGCAGTCGTGTCCCTGAATGGTGAAACGCTTGAATTGCCTGCTACCAAGGGTGAAGTTCACTATGAAGCTGAATTGGTCGTGCAAATCGGCCGGAGTTATGAGCCAGGTATGGCGGTAGATGAGCTGGTGGATGCGTATGCGTTTGGTATTGATTTTACGTTACGTGACGTACAGACCGTGATTAAGAAAAAGGGCCACCCGTGGACAGCGGCCAAAGGGTTCAGAAATTCCGCTCCGGTTACTACATTTCAGGTATTCCCGGGTGCGGCAGCATTACTGGAGAAAGACTTTACATTGACCAAAAATGGTGAGGAAGTCCAGCGTGGTAACATTCGTAACATGATCTTCAGTTTACAGGACATTGTGGAATATGTAGGTCACCATTACGGCTTGGGGCCGGGCGATGTCATTTTTACAGGAACACCCGAAGGTGTTGGACCAACACAAGCAGGAGATGTGCTCGAACTGGCATGGGACGGCGAATCCTTGGGTGCCTGTACGATTGAGGCAGCGCAATAAGGATTACACATCATACCTGCTTGAGATGAATAGGGTACAAGAAAGGGGCGTGCATACGCTCCTTTTTGCTGTGTTATCGTGGATATATGTTTATATCTTCATCGTACGGATACGCTACTAATTTACGCCAAGCTGTATGCTGTATTTGCGCTCTGTGTGGCCAACTCTTCCAGTTCAGCTTGTTGTGCAGCATGTTGCTCCGAGCTGATACTTCCACTTGCGAGCCGTTCATCCAACTGCTCTCTGAGCTGTCTTACTTGTATAGCAATGACCTCATCCAAATTCCCGTTGTTTTCTTCCGTAATCATCCTCAGTGATTTGCCGTTGTACAGTTCCTGATACAGATCCGCTTCTGAAGGCTGATTCAGAGCGCTGAGCAGCTCGTCGCTACTTCCCTCACGAGTGTCCAAGTCAACGATGGACCATTTAGCAGTAGGTATGGGAGAGATGGCGGATTGGCCCCATGCTGTTCCGGCGAAGGACATGGTGACAATCATTGTGCCTATAATAATGACTCTTTTCATATTCATATGGATAATCCTCATTTCTGTAGTTGAGTACGAACTGAATCGTAACTTGTCGTTGATGTAGTTGTAGATGTTTCGATCTGAGAATAGTGTAAACGGGAAACCTGAAGTGAAACTTAAAACAGGATAAGTAATTTCAACCTAGCGGAGAATGGCTGCAAAAAGAAAAGATCACTAATATAATTCGCACTTGACAGGTTGGGTTAGTTGGTTATATGATAATCTCAATTATTTTAATACTCATTAAATGAACAGTGAAATAATTTGAACTGAAAACTGCATTGAGCTGATTGGACCACCAAAGGCTCCCGGGACTACTCCTCTAAGGAATGTCCTCGGGGGCCTTTTTTCGTATGCTGTTGGGGTTTCAGACGATCAAGGAGGTTATGGAATGAGTGATAGAGACTGGGAAGCGTTGGAGCGGACGGATTGGTTATTTAGGAAAATGGTCAGACGATTCGTCAAAGAGCGGGATCGCATCTCTGTAGAAGGTATCAGCCTGCCAGGCATGCTTATCCTGCACAAAATCATTCGTGAGGGAGAACAGCGGCTTGGAGATCTGGCAGAACAATTGGACTTTACATCGGGTGCCATTACAGCTCTGACCGATAAGTTGGAGAAAAAGGGACTCACCATCCGCAGACGAAAGGAAGACGACCGCCGGACGGTTTTACTGGACATCACATCCAGCGGGCGGGAGATGTATGCGAGAAACAGCAATATCGGTGCCCGATGTATCACGCTTCTGTTTGAGGGTTTTACGAGTGAGGAACTGGAGCAGCAAAGTCAATTCTACGAGCGGGTAGTAGCGAATCTGGAGGGATTCTCGGACACGGTGCTGGAATTGGCGGAGAACAACGGGATACAAGAACATGATCGGTCCTCCACAAGTAACCTTGAGCAGAAGCAGCGGGACAATACCGGGAAGAGTAACTATCTCAGTTATTGAGGTTGGGTCAAAGTAAGGACATTTGATATACCACAAACATTCTAGGGGAGAGATGATCAATGGGACACTCAACAATATATCCAACTGGAGCGACGTTATACAATCCGGATAAGGCTTGGGGCGGTTATACCGTTTATCAGGCAGGTGAGGAAGGCGTAGTGTTGATCGATATGAATGGCAAGGAGGTTCACCTGTGGAAAGGATTGTTAGGTTTTCCGGCTAAAATATTACCTGGCGGCTACGTGCTGGGCAGCACAGGCCGGAGAGATCCGAAGTTCGGTATTCAGGATAATGTCGATCTGGTTCAGGTGGATTGGGACGGCAACATTGTATGGAAATACAATAGCTACGAACACATCGAAGATCCGGGGTATGAGCCATTATGGTATGCCCGCCAGCATCATGATTATCAGCGTGAAGGAAATCCGGTAGGTTATTATGCACCTGGCCTTGCGCCAAAGACGAAGAGTGGCAAAACACTTATTCTGGCACACAAAAATGTGAGTAATCCGCAAATTTCAGATAAGCCATTGCTTGATGATGCCATTATCGAAGTGGATTGGGAGGGGAAGGTACTCTGGGAATGGCTGCCTAACAAACACTTTGAAGAATTAGGTTTTGATGAAGCTGCTCGAAATGTTCTGTTCCGTGACCCGAATACACGTTCTTTCGGTCATCTGGGTGGTGGCGTTGGTGACTGGTTACATATTAATTCTGCTTCTTATGTCGGACCCAACCGTTTCTATGAAGAAGGAGACGAACGCTTCCACCCCGACAATATTATCTGGGATGCCAGAGAGGCCAACATAATCGCCATTACAGACAGACAGAGCGGAAAGATCGTGTGGAGATTAGGGCCAGACTATACTTCACCTGAAGTGAAACACATCGGCACAATTATCGGGCAGCATCATGCACATATCATTCCCCAAGGTCTACCGGGAGAAGGCAACTTGCTTGTATTCGACAATGGCGGCTGGGCAGGTTATGGCCTCCCAAATCCGGCTTCTCCATTTGGATTGAAACATGCGATTCGGGATCACTCCCGTGTACTGGAGATTAACCCGGTCACCCTGGAGATTGTCTGGCAGTATACCTCGGCAGAAGCAGGTTTCTCGGTTCCGACGGATTCTTATAAATTTTATAGCCCATACATCAGTTCCGCCCAGCGTTTACCTAACGGCAACACCCTGATAACCGAGGGTTCCAATGGCAGATTGTTCGAAGTGACAGCGGAGCATGAGCTGGTCTGGGAGTATGTCTCCCCGTACACAGATGGGCGGAATACCAATATGGTCTATCGTTCGTATCGAGTTCCTTATCAGTGGGTTCCACAGTTGGAGAAACCGCAGGAGATTGCGATCGAAGCTATTGATGTTTCCAACTACAGGGTGCCGGGAGCAGCGCCCAAAGGTTCTGCATCCATCGTGAGCGTAGAGACAACTCTTCCATTTGTGGAGGGTGCAGCCTGTGTGGCAACGTCGGATGAAGGCAAGTCAGGCGGTTAAGCGTCAAGAATCATGACTAGATCGAATGGGGTGTATATTTTGAGAAAACCATCCATAGTAACTGGCGTATTGATATTATTTCTGGCCACGGCACTCCTATTATCCGGATGCAGCTCAAATGCAGCAGGATCTGGAGCCAAAGACACTACCGGCAAGAATGCCGATAATGTAAAAATTCGCATCGCAGATACAAGTACGAACCCAACGTTCAGGGTAGCCATTGCCAAAGGTTTTTTTGAAAACAGGGGCATTGATGCAGAGAGTATTACCTTTGGCTCACCGGCTGAAGGTGTAAATGCACTATTTATCAAACAGGTAGATATTGCGTACGGGGCGGACTTTCCTGTATTAAATGCTTTGGCTAAAGGGGAATATTCAGTCATCGCTTCTGCAGGTCAGACTACGGATGAAGCGGCAGCCGCCTGGAAACTGTATGCAAGGGATGATATTCAGAGTGGAGCGGATTTGAAGGGCAAGAAAGTGAGTTTCATTCGAGGTACATTTATTCCATATCTATGGGATGAATATTTGAAAGATCAGGGGTGGCGCTGAGTGATGTGACGCAAATTGGTCAGGGGCTTTTGATGAAGCCTACATCGCACTGAAACAGGGAGACCTTGATGCCGCTTGGGTTATAGGTTCAGCGTTAACCGATAAATTCGATGCACTCGAAGGAGTACATCAGCTGACGGATATGTCTCAGACGCCTATACGCCTTGGTATGGGGCTGGTATCGAGTAATGACTTCATCCAGGCAAACCCCGAAAAGATCAGTGACTTCCTCGCGGCTCTTGATGAGGCATCCACGTATGCCCAAGCGCATCCTGAAGAAGTGGCGGATCTGATGTATCAAGAGACCAAACAGCCTAAAGATGCCACCTTGAAAGACCTTCCGATCAATCCATGGGAAGTTGGATTTACGCAGGCCGCTTATGATAGTTTGGCAGGTCAGAAGCAATATATGGTGGACACCGGAATCATCGAACAGGATTTTGATCTCGACACCAAACTCAATCTGACTTCTCTCCAGCAGGCGTTGCCGAAAAAAGTGACATACAGTAAATAATTCTTATTGAAATGGGAGGTGTCCGTTATGTCCTTACCTGCAACTCAGCATACCATTCATATTGAACAGCTTCGGAAAACGTATCATGCCCCGACCAATGGGGATGTGCATTATATCATTAAGGATGTTGATCTGGTTATCAAGGGAGGGAGTTCTTTGTCCTGCTTGGTCCCAGTGGGTGCGGGAAGTCAACGCTGCTGAACATGATCGCTGGTTTTATTTCCAAGTCGGGTGGGCAGCTCAAGGTAGACAACAAGGAGATCGAAAGACCGGGCAGGGATCGGGCAATGGTATTCCAGCAGGCGGATTCTTCTCTCTTTCCATGGCTAACTGTGAGGGAAAATGTTGAATTCGGACTTCGAATGTCCAAGGTGCCTAAGACACAACGACGTGAGATCTCTGATCGATACATCCAGCTTGTTGGACTGAGTGCTCATGAGGGAAAATTTCCAAAAGAACTCTCGGGTGGCATGAAGCAGCGGGTTCAATTGGCCCGCGTACTTGCGAATGACTCGGCGATCTTGTTGATGGATGAGCCATTCGGTGCACTGGACGCGATGACGAGACGGACCATGCAGAAGGAACTGGTGAATATCTGGAAAGAAACCCATAAAACCGTTATCTTTGTCACACACGATATTCAGGAGGCGTTATTGCTTGGTGAGCGCATAGGCATTATGTCTGTAGGTCCGTCTTCGAATATCACGGATATTTACCACAACACGTTACCTTACCCGAGGAACATCGCCTCGTCTGAGTTCAACACTTTGTATGACCGAATTCAAGGCCACTTTGAAGAATGACTGAGGTGATATACAAGATGAAATGGTTGGAGAAAAATGGGTGTCTATCCCGCTTCTATGGGTAACGGTCATCTTAATCTGGCAGCTTGGTGCCCTTATCTATGGGCCTGACGTAATCCCTGGTCCGTGGCACACGATCCTGGGAGCACGCGAACTGATAGCTGACGGTACGCTGATGGAGTATATCGGAATCAGCTTCACTCGTGTACTGGCCGGCTGGGTACTCGGAAGCATCATTGCTATTCCGGTAGGGCTGATTATTGGCAAAGTTCATCTCATCCGGCTGTTCGCCGAACCGTTCCTTAACTTTATACGTTTTATCCCGCCGATCGCCTTTATTACCTTATTTCTGGTGTGGTTCGGAATTGGTGAGCAATCCAAGATCGCGCTCATTATGTACGCAACCTTCTTCATTGTTGTATTGAATACACTGACAGGTGTACTCTCCGTTGAAGAAGACAAAATCCGGTCGGCCCGCAGTATGGGAGCCAATGAACGGCAGATTCTGCTGCATGTGATTGTCCCGGCGACAACCCCGTATATCTTCACGGGTGTGCGACTGGCGATGGGAACTTCTTATATGGCCATAATCGGTGCTGAGATGATTGCCTCGAATGAGGGAGTCGGTTACTTGATCTGGAATTCCAGACTCTTTTTCCGAACAGATTGGATCTTTGTCGGGCTGATTTCCCTGGGTTTTATGGGATTCCTGACGGATCGATTGTTCAACTGGTTTGGTCGCAGAGTACTCTACCGATATGGGGTAATTGGCGGAGCGAAGCGGGTCTGAATTAGAACATAGGAACATTGAATTCCAGACGTTACTTGAAAAGGGAAGTTATCTTGTTTTGACGTTTGATCGATAACCTGTTTTGGCACTTCTACACGAGGCCAAAACAGGTTTTTTGTGTGCTGGCGTAAGGAGTTTCGGCATTGGGATCAAACCGTGGTATAATTGAATTTCAAAAATACAATAAACGTCATGCGGGCTGTACATACGCTGCATGCAGGAGACATTATGGATTGGATTATTGGCGCCGTATGCGCTTCTATGGTGGCAGGTGCTGCCTATGCGAAAAAGTCGCTAACCCTGTCTGGCTGCCTGGCAGCAATCATGATGGGAACGATATATTACGGAGCGGGGAACCTGTTCTGGTTTGGCACGTTATTGTTGTTTTTCATTACTTCAACGTTGCTCTCCAGGTTCCGTAAAGATCGGAAGCAGGAGCTGGAGAAATCCTATGCCAAGTCAGGAAATCGGGATGCGGGACAAGTGATGGCTAATGGTGGAATGGGCATGTTCCTATGCCTGGGATACTGGATATTTCCACATCCGGCATGGGTGTATGCTTTCATTGGTGTAATGGCTACCGTTACATCGGATACATGGGCAACCGAAATTGGGAGTCTCAGTCGCAAGCCGCCGCGCTCTGTTCTCACGTGGAAGGTACTTACTCCTGGTGCTTCAGGAGGGTCTCACTTCTTGGCACCGTGGCTGCAGCCGTAGGCGGGGCTCTGATTGGTGCGGGAGCATTCTTGTTTTCCTGGATCGCCGGGATAGAAGGGCTTAGTCTGTTTAGTTGGACTTTTGTCGGTCTTGTAGGCGGGTTGGCAGGGGCTTTTGCCGATTCCTATCTGGGCGCAACGGTGCAGATGATGTATCGTTGTACTGTGTGTGGCCGTGAAGTTGAGGTACATGAACATTGCGGGCATCCGACGGTTCGGGCTCGTGGCTGGGCATGGATGAGTAACGACCTGGTGAACGTGCTTAGCTCGGTGATCGGCGGATGTGTGGCGATTGGTTTAGGTAACATTTTGGCGTTGTAGGGGAGTACATTTTGAGCACTGTACAGGGAGACAAATCGGAGGCTATTTTGGATGCGGCCTATGGTATTTTTGGCTCGAAAGGTTTTTATGAGACCAAAATGTCTGATATTGCAGACGAAGCCGGCATCGCAAAAGGCACCATTTATTTATATTTCAAAAGCAAGGAACAACTTTTTATCGCAGTATCCAAGCGGGATTGTAACAGTTTTATCAGCCGTCTTGAATATGCTTTGAACTCGCATGAGAACACAGGTGATAAACTTGGAGCAATAGCCAAGACCCACCTTACGTATTATTATGAGCGTCGCAATCATACCAAGCTCTTTTTTATGGCACCCAATAATGATCCGGATCTGATGAAATTCATGAAGGCATTCATGAATCAATACATGAGTATGGTGTGAGGTATTGGAAAGTGCAAGTGTACCTGAGCCTGTATTGCTCGCTGAAGCCTACATTGGAATTCTGGACCGGCTGAAGATGGATATTATGTTAAATCCGGAGTTTAATGAGGAACATCTGAACAAACGAATTGCTTTTGCAGCAGCATTGTTTCTGGACGGATGCCGTTCTTTTTTACAAGTGTAAAGTAAGTGCGCGGATGTACGTAATATTGAATTTTAATTTACAGAGAAGTGGGTACGAGCAATGAACATAATGACGGTAGAACAAATTGCAAAAAGTTATGGCGAAAAAATATTGTTCAAGGATGCTTCATTTGGTATGGCTGATCAGGACAAGATTGGTGTAGTTGGGGTAAATGGAACCGGTAAATCCACGTTTTTGCGTGTGATATCCGGTATGGAGCCTGCAGACGCGGGACAGATCTCGATCGGTAATGATGTACGTATTCAGTTCCTGGCGCAAAATCCGGACTTCAATCCGGATAATACGGTGCTGCAACAAGTATTCGAAGGTGACAGCATGGAAATGAAAACCGTGCGTGAATATACGGAAACGATGGAATTATTGGAACTGAATTCGTCCGATCCAGCATTGCAAGAGCGGTTATTACGTTTGAATCAGCAAATGGAGCAGCTTCAACTCTGGCAGATGGAGAGTGAAGCGAAGAGCATCTTGTCCAAACTGGGTATTCGTCAATTCGATGCACTGATGGGCACATTGTCTGGTGGACAACGCAAAAGGGTAGCACTTGCCGCTGCACTGATTCATCCTTGCGAACTGCTCATTCTGGATGAGCCGACGAACCATATTGATAATGATTCGGTCGTATGGCTCGAGCAGTACTTGCAGAAGCGCCGCGGCGCACTGCTTATGATTACGCATGATCGGTATTTCCTGGATCGTGTGGCGAATGTCATGCTGGAATTGGATCATGGTCGTTTGTTCCGCTATGAAGCCAACTATACACGTTTTCTTGAACTGAAGGCAGAACGTGAAGAACGGGAAGCCTCTTCCGAACAGAAACGCAAGAACTTGCTTCGAACGGAGCTCGCATGGATTCGTCGCGGTGCCAAGGCACGGACAACAAAACAAAAAGCGAGAATTGATCGCTTCGAACAACTTAAAGACCAACAAGGGATCCAGCGCTCGGGTTCATTGGAAGTATCGGTTGGCTCCACGCGTCTGGGGAAAAAGATTCTGGAGATCGAGCATCTTTCCAAATCCGTCGGTGGTCGCAAACTGATCGAAGATCTGAGTTATATTGCTGTACCTGGAGATCGGGTAGGGATTGTCGGACCGAATGGTAGTGGTAAGTCCACGTTGTTACAGATGATATCTGGCAAGTTGGAACCCGATGCAGGCGTGGTTGACGTTGGTCCTACGGTCAATCTGGGCTATTTCACACAGGAACATCAGGAGATGGATGAATCTCTTCGTGTTATTGAGTACATCAAGGAAGTGGCTGAGAATGTGAAAACAGCCGATGGCTCTCTGATTACAGCATCCCAGATGCTGGAGCGATTCCTGTTTACCCCGGCATCCCAGTGGACGCCAATCTCCCGCCTGTCTGGTGGAGAGAAGCGTCGTCTATATCTGCTGCGTGTGCTGATGGCTGCGCCGAATGTATTGCTGCTGGATGAGCCGACGAATGATCTGGACATCCAGACACTCGCTGTACTGGAAGACTACCTGGACGATTTCCCGGGTGTTGTCTTTGTGGTCTCCCATGATCGCTATTTCCTTGATCGTACTGTGGATAAAGTGTTGTCTTTTGAGGGCAACGGTGCTGTACGTGTACACGTCGGCGACTACAGTGAGTACGCGGAATGGATGCTGAAAAATGCGCCTGGAGCTACTCAAGAGAGTGACACAGGAACAGCGAAGGTGAAGCAGTCATCGGAGAAAACGACGCCTGCTGTGTCAGCGGCTAAACCGAAGTTGAAATTCAGCTTCAAAGAGCAACGTGAATACGACCAGATCGATGAAAATATTGAGAAGGCTGAAGCTAATCTTGTCCGGATTAACAAAGAGATGGAAGAGTCATTTAGTGATTCTGCCCGTCTGCAGGAGTTGATGGCGGAGCAGGTTGAGGCTGAGCGTCATCTGGATGAATTGATGGAACGCTGGACCGTTCTGAATGAACTTGCAGAGCAGATTGAACAGAGCAAGTCTTGATTTATAACTAAACATCGCCCTTTTTTCCATAGTGACTTTATGTCGCATTGGAGGAAAGGGCGATTTTTTGTCTGCGAATTTGCGCTTTTATGTGAAACGTTCTGTATGTTCATTACGTTGTATAAGTAAAGAATTCCATAGAAGGGAGAGAACACCACACTTATGTATAAGGAAATTAATCAACAGTTGGCAGTGCTCAAGGAAAAGGGGAGAATTTACGAGAAATGGACCAAGCGTCTGGAGAAGCTTCAAACGGAGGAAAGTGAATGGGAAGCAAAGGTAAAGCGTCGTCTGGAGCATCTTCAGAAGGAACAGAAGGATGTTGATCGACTGAACAGTATGACATTGTCAGCATTTTTCTATCAACTGATTGGCAAGAAGACAGAACGTCTGGAGAAGGAAGAGCTGGAACTGATGGAGAGCAAGGCTGCATACGACACCGCTTGTCGCATGTTACAAGACGTACAGGAGCAACGAATTCATGTGGAGCAGGAGTTGGAGGGCGGCCGGCAGTATCAGTACTGGCAAAGCGATTACAACGCGCTGTGGGGGAAGAAGGAAGGTCGTCTGCTGGACCAGGATGCGGAATTGCAACAGATGGCTGAGAATCGGGAACATCTGGCGAGCGAGCTACAGGAACTGGATGAAGCTTTCCGGGAGGGAGAATATCTGCTCTATGCCCTTGAACGTGCCGAGAAGGCTTTGGCTTCGGCAGGTAATTGGGGTGTATATGACATGATGGGCGGTGGGGTCATCTCCACGCATATCAAGCGAGGAAGAATGGATGACGCTCAGGTCGCCATCATGGATGCAGGTAAGCGTCTACGACGTTTTCAGAAGGAACTGGAGGATGTAGAGATGGCTGTACACGCGGATCTACATCTGGGAGGTCTGCTTTCATTCGCAGACTATTTCTTCGATAACCTCTTTGTGGACTGGATGGTTCAGGACAAAATTCGCAAAGCCGAACGTCAGGTGAAGGATGGACTGAGCGCGGTTCGGAAAACCATGCATGTATTGAGAAATGAAATGCGTGACCATAAGGCAGAGTTAGAGATATTGGAGCGTAAATATCATGCATATGTCGAACAGGCAGATTAAGAGATATGACAACAAAGGCCCCTTCCAAGCACACCGAATTGCTGTGCTTGGAAGGGGCCGTTTGCTTAGAAGAACATGTGGATGTTATCCATGATAATTTCGTCGATCAATGATTCTGTTTTACTTGGTTGTAATGTAAGCTGCGAGCAATCGTGCCGTATTCAGGACAGCATCCTTATGTGTACGCTCCATGGAATGAGATGCGTGAACTCCAGGACCGATCAGTGCTGCACGGATATTGTTTCCTCCGCGTAATGCTGCACTGCCATCTGAGCCATAGTGGGGATAAATGTCGACGACGTAATCCATTCCATCCTGTTTGGCCAGTTCAATGAGACGACTGGTCATATCGTAGTCATACGGGCCAGAAGAATCTTTGGCACATATGGAAACGTCGGTTTCTTTACAACTCAGGTCATCACCCATGGCTCCCATGTCTACAGCGATCATTTCACTGATTTCCGCAGGGATATAGGATGCGCCATGTCCAACTTCTTCATAGTTCGAGATAAGCAGAGAGACGTTATGTAATGGTTTCCAGCCTTCACGATGTGCAGACTCAAGGATGCCGAAGAGAGCAGCCACGCTGGCTTTGTCGTCCAGATGACGTGACTTGATATAACCACTCGGCGTGATGACTGCGCGAGCATCGAAGGAGATAAAGTCGCCTACAGAGATCCCGAGTTTCAACACATCTTCCTTGGAGGAGACGACCTCATCGATTCGAACTTCCATATGGCTCTCGGACCGTTCAAAGGTACGTGCATCCGGATAAACGTGGACAGATGGATGAAGGGAGAGAATGGTGCCTGTGTATGTTTTTCCATCCCGAGTATGGATGCTGCAATATTCGTTTTCAATACTTTGCATCGAAAATCCACCGACAGAGGTAAGCTTCAATGTGCCATAGGATGTAACCGAGCGTACCATGGCTCCTAGCGTATCCACGTGGGCGCTTAAAGCGATTGTCTTGGAAGAGTCCTGTCCGGGCAATGTAAGTACCGCACCGCCCTTGTTATTCAGCTCACAGGCGATGCCCAGTGCTGCTGCTTCCTTCCGGATCATCTCGATAATATGATGTGTGTAACCAGTTGGGCTTGGGGTATCCAGCAATTTTTTCAGGAAAGACAGAACGTATGATTCATCAATTGTAAAACTCATTGTGTAATTTCCTCCTCGGATCGTGGGTATGGTGTGAAACAAAATACAGCCTGTCTGGGGGAGAGAATGTGATACTACCATTCCTGACTCGCCAGCAGGCTGTCTCTGATTGGTTACAGTGTTCCCGTAGGGTTTCCTTTGCGCTGACTCTGGATCGAATCTTTCTCCAATAGGCTGTTGGATTCATTTGAGTCAAGCGAATCCATCGTTTTGAAAGAATCGAGCGAAGAGTTGCTTGTCGCGGAACTTTCCAATTCAGATACACGCAATTTCAGTTGTTTATTTTCACGTTGCAGTCTGTATTGGCGATAAATTCCATATGACCCTACAATAATTCCACCGATCAGGGTACAGCCGAGAATGAGCAAGATCAGCGGGATTTGTACCGTGTTAAATAACAGGTTGACTTGTACGGAATCCACATTAATGACCGCAAAGATTCCCGTGAGCAGTGCAAAAACAAGACCTGCTATGAGTGCCCATTGCATTTTCATGGTGTTGCCTCCTTGTTGAACAATTGAGAACTAGATATGCATTACCCATATTCGGGTATGTTGCATCTTGCAATGATGATAAAATCCCCTGCCCAAACGGGCAAGGGATGCAGGTCACATGGAAAGACAACCTTATTTGGTTAGTTGCTCCATCTGTTCAATCAATTCCTTGAACACACTCATAGCTTCACGAATTGGCTGTGGTGTAGACATATCCACACCGGCTTTTTTCAGAATGTTGATGGAATAATCACTGCCACCGCTCTTCAGGAAGCCAAGATATCGGTCAACAGCCGGTTGGCCTTCTTCCAGGATTTGCTTGGAAAAGCTTGTTGCTGCGGAGAAGCCAGTAGCATATTTGTAAACGTAGAAGCTGTTATAGAAGTGGGGAATACGAGCCCATTCCATTTCAATTTCTTTGTCGACAGCCATGCCTTCTCCGTGATATTTAACGTTCAGATCATAATAGATCTCGGATAACAATTGTGGTGTTAATGCGTCACCTTGTTCCGCACGTTCATGAATGATTTTCTCGAATTCAGCAAACATGGTCTGACGGAATACCGTTGTACGGAATTGGTCGGCATAATAGGTTAACAGATACAATTTTTCCTTTGGATCTGTTGATTTGTTAAGCAGATAATCCATCAGCAACGCTTCGTTGGTTGTGGATGCAACCTCAGCCAGGAAGATGGTGTACTGGGCATCACGATACGGAAGTGTTGTATCCGAGTAATGTGAATGCAAAGCGTGACCCATTTCATGTGCGAGTGTGAACATACTGTTCAGGTTATCTTTGTGATTCAACAAGACATACGGGTGAGTGCCGTAAGCGCCCCAGGCATATGCGCCTGAACGTTTATTTTCATTCTCATATATATCGATCCAGCGGTTATCATATCCAGTCTGCAATGCGTCTGCATAGTCCTTGCCGAGTGGTTTCAGACCGTCTTTGACCGTTTGTTTCGCTTCCTCATAGGTAATATCCATTTTGTATTCGTCTACGAGTGGAGCGAACAGATCGTACATGTGCAATTGATCCACACCCAGCAACTTTTTGCGCAGGTCCATATAACGATGCAATAACGGAAGGCTCTCGTGAATGGTGTCTACCAGATTGGTATACACATCCGTTGGGATGTTATCTCCATATAGGGACATTTCCATCACGGAAGGGTACTTCCGAACATTAGCATAGAACATATTTTTGGTTACATTTGCATTCAAGGCAGCGGCAATTGTGTTCTTCTGTTTGGCATAGGTTTCGTATACCGCTTTGAAGGCACGTTCGCGAACTTCACGATTAGGATTCTCCAGGAACTGAATGTAGCTGCCGTGTGTCAGCTCAACTTCGTTACCATGTTCATCCTTGATTCTTGGAAACTTGAGATCTGCGTTATTCAGCATGCTAAAGATTGTCTGTGGTGCTTGTGAAAGGTTGCCTACCTGTGCAAGCAAAGCCTCTTCAGCTTGGCTAAGAACGTGGGCTTTTTCGCGTTTCATCTCTTCCAATGTAAACGTGTAAGCAGAGAGTTTTTCGTTCGCAATAAATGCGTCCAACTGATCATCCGGCAGGAAAGAATCTCCGGTGTGACAAAAGAAAGTGCTTCACCAACCCGTACGCCTAATTTCTGGGCTTTTTGGGACAGGTTTTGATATGTAGGATTCGCTGTGTCTTCATCTTGATGCATACGTGCGTACACAAAGAGGCGTTCTATTTTGAGGCTGATCTCATCTTCGAATTCGAAGCAAGATTTGAGTACATCAGGTTGATTCAATTTGCCTTGGAATTCGGAGGCCTTCTTGGTCAAAGACGATACTTCTTCATATTCCTGATCCCAGGCTTTCTGATCGGCAAATAAATCTTCCAGTTTCCAGCTATGCTCAGCTGGCACCTCGGAACGTTTCAATAATTGACTCATGGAAATCCTCCTTTGATGATCTAATGAATGTATGGACGAAGCTGCCTTCGTCTCGCTTGCCTGTGCGGAGAGAGACGAAGGAATCAGACTAAGTACCAGGATAACAGATAGCGATTTCTGGTATTTCAACGGCCTTCCTCCTTACAATACGAATAATCTCGTATAGTATGACCTTAGGCACGTTGAAATATTTGAGCATCTGGGTCCCCGTGATTAGGTTCCCATGTTATACAGAAAATAAACGATCAGGAAAAAGGCGAAACAAATGAGCAGGGTAGCAATAAGCGCCATTCCCCGTCTCAGTCGATCCGGGATGGAATTGCGTCCCAGAATTAGCACAATACCAAGAGAGAAGGCAAGGATAATAAAGATGACGACATTGCTTGAGTCAAGCTGCATGGGTTAGACCCCTTTGAAGGCAGCCATCAATTGACGCCATTCATCCTCACGGTTCTCAAAATCTGCTTTTGGGAAACGGCGTTCAGCCCAGTGCATTAATGCAGGACGGCTAAGGAAAGTATGGCATTCTTCGCCCCACTCTTCCGAAATTTCTCGCAGTACAAGATATTTGCCTTGAACTTCTACGGTCATCATATTCCACTTGTCTGTTTTGTATATTTCATGTTTTTTTATCATAGGTAGTCTCCAAACTAACGGTTTTGGTAAAATGATACCGTACCCTACGATTCAAAGCAAATTTTTTCGACATTTATGGAAAGATAAATTGCAAAATGGAAGCCCATACAGTATAATAAGGGTATTCGCCATAGATGGCGATATTTTTAGGAGGTTTTTCATTTGAAAGGTACAGTTAAATGGTTTAACGCAGAAAAAGGCTATGGCTTTATTTCAGTTGAAGGCGGCGAGGACGTATTCGTACATTTCTCCGCAATCCAAGGAGATGGCTTCAAAACATTGGAAGAAGGTCAAGCGGTAGAATTCGAAATCACTGATGGAAACCGTGGTCCTCAAGCAGCTAACGTAAACAAACTGTAAGAATTTTTCCGGTCAACGGACTTCTTATATATGATAAATTTATAGCTGAATATTAAGAACCTAAGCACAGTCCCCCAAGGGAGGCTGTGCTTTTTTTGATTCTAAAATTTTAAGTGTAAATAACGGTTGAATACGATGTATGTTCCCTGTGTGTTCAGGAGACACGATTGGTCATGCTGGACCATAACTTCAATCCGAAACCGATCAGTGCAGCCAGGGAGAAAGCCATAGCGGTGAGATAGAAGGTTTGTCTGCCTGCATGTTCCAGCAGCAGCCCGCCCAACGTTCCACTAAGAAGTCCCGAAGCACTGGACCAGACAATGGTGAACAAAGCCATACCCGTAGCTCTGTAGCCATCCGGAACTAGGCGAATAATATAGCGGACCGCCGTAACGTAGAAAATACCAAAGGTAACACTGTGCATCGTCTGAATTGCAACGACAGCTGCTGGTGTATCGGAGATGGACATGAGAAGCAAACGAACCGTATACATCAGTGCAGCAAAAGCGATTAGCGGCAGTTCTTTATAACGGTTTCCATACTTGCTGAGCAGTAGAAATATGGGGATTTCACTTACGGAAGAGATCAGCAAAGACCAGCCGATCAGCCCCTCGCTGGCACCAAGCTCTTTTAGCGTGATGGTAAGAAAAGCTTCGTTCATGCGATGTCCCATGGCAAGCAAAAATACACAGCCAAAAAAGGTGAGCACATCTCTGCGTTTCAAAATAGCCCATAACCCCGATAGGTCCATTTTGCTACTACTCCCCGAAGGTTGATCCTTCAATTGAAAACTGATCAATAGTGTAGTGGCAGCAAGACCCACACAGACCCAAATCGTCCATGCTGGACCAAAAGATCCAAGGAAATACCCGATACTTAATGCAAAGAAGGCATAACCAATCGATCCGAAGACTCGAATGGAAGTGAAATTTCGGCCGTACTTGCTGGCCGTTGTAATAGCCATCGTATCGGAGAGTGGATAGACCGGATAATAGA
This sequence comes from Paenibacillus sp. OVF10, assembly GCA_022836915.1. Taxonomy (GTDB): domain Bacteria; phylum Bacillota; class Bacilli; order Paenibacillales; family Paenibacillaceae; genus Paenibacillus. The sequence goes on from CP094668.1 coordinate 2,969,174, forward strand.
AAAAGTAAAACAGGGTTACGAGTACAAATACCTGACCAAAAGTTGTTGCGTTGGCAAGCATGATACCTGTGATCAATTGGCCACCAAGCAGAATGATCATCACTTTGCGTACTGTTTGGTAGCGGTCGCTGGCCATGCTCCAGAACATATTGGAGAACACGGAGATAAGGGGGCCAATTCCGTAAAGATATCCAATCTCAGCCCGACTGAAGGCCAGATGACTGAAGTAAAGCTGGAAGTAGGATACCACCAGAACGGTGGAACCAAAGATGGTGAACATGAGAGCCCGCAACCAGTTCTGGTCCGGGCGGGCGTTGTGACTTAATTTCATGATGAGAGACTCCAATCCTGATAACAATTCAATGATTTTATTACCCTTTCAGGGATGTTGATTTACGGGCTTTCGGCACAGACATCGTAGGTTCCTGCTTCGTGCGCCGGATGACAAGCCAGACAATAACAAGTTCGGCGAGCAGGCCAAGGGATTGGGCTACAGCGCCAATCATACCGTTCCACGCAGGGAAAATACTAACCAGTATAAGCAGCACAATTACCGTGCAGATTGCATTCGCCGTTTGCGAACGAAACATCGTTTTTGTCTGGCCGCGAAGCAGAATGAGACCATTGCTGAAATCCAGAAAAGGGAAGATCAGCGGAAATAAGACAAACGCACGCAGTGTCCACAGACTTTGTTCCAACAGTTCACCCTGAACGCTCATGACATTTTCGAGTACCCAAGGTCCCAAGGGGGTATAGGCAATCGACACCATCATCGCAAACGGAATAAATCCGGTCACAAGTGCGAATTTCCGTACCAGTTTGGCGTCCACAAGGTAGAAATTCAGCACGATCTGATGGATGTATGTAAAGAAGCTTAGCATTAACTGCATCAGACTGCTTGCTATGGCAAAGGAAGAAATGGCTAGTGCGATCCCGGTCGTTTTGCCAAGTACGATGTTAATAACCGGTCCTATGAACAGTGCTACAAAGCTGGATAACAGCAGCGGCTTATAAAGCGAAATACGTCTCCCTTGCTCTCGACGGGATGATCCTCAAGCTTGGCTGGCATCTTGCGTTTGATGCTGTTTCCCTCCAGAAAGCTGACCAGCGCTTCAATCATCATGCCAGCAGCAAAAATGATAGCGCCTACACGTCCACTGTCAATGCTGTCTGTATATATGAAGTAGAGGGATAGGCCGTACATGCCGGCTAAACGGAATACCATGCCGATTGTTAACCACTTGGTGCGGTTATTCGTAATGATGATCCCCTGATAGATGTTGCGGATCACTGAAAAGATACTCACATACATGAGAATTTCATATACGTCGATGACTTTGTTCAGCAGATCCGGACTTACACCAAACAAGTATTTGAACACCCCGGTACCAACGGGAGAGTATACGATGAGAAACCCAATGAGAAGCACACAGGCAAGAAATATTTTGGTCACAAACGTGAGGGCCTGAAAGGATAGGCGATCGCGAACCAGTGCGGAACAGGTTTGCCGCAGCAGGGTGGAGGGGCGTTCCGTGAGGGTTAACAAGCTACCGGCGATGGCATAGCTGGCAATAACCGTCTCGGGATGAGCGGAACGTGCTAATGTGCTGTTTATGATGACGTGAGAAATGGTGACGAGAGAGGCGGAAATGCCAAGTGGCACAAAAAAGAAAATAACCGTCTCCACGAAAGTGATTCACTTGACGACATGTCAACGACTCCTTTGATGGATGAAATATGCCTAGTATATCACAAAGCATTGAACGCCGATGCGATTTTTTATGCGGAATATGCCGCAGATCATTTGTACAATTAAGGGGATCATATTATAATAGGAATGGTTAAAAATCGCTCTAATACGTATTCAACCAAGTGGAGGCACATTTATTTTGAGCCAATCAAATCGAAAACGTCATCAATATCCGCGTGGACCGCTGGCATTGATGAGAGGGTGTACAAATACACCATTCCGGAAACACGGGAGGCACTGAATGGATGGCGTGCTCAAGCTGAGGCGATTCCGAATGAGGAATTGCGTACACAGGCACTTGCCAGTCTGAAGGATAAACAGTTTCACTGTGAAGGCGGAACCGTCTACGCATTAGCTGATTTGCCCAACAGACACATTCTGATTCCGCTGATCGTTTCATATCAAACTATTAGTGATTATTTGGACAATCTGTGCGACCGCAGCACGTCGATGGATCCGGATGACTTTCGTCTTCTCCATCAATCCATGCTTGATGCGGTAGATCCCGAAGCAATTCCCGTCAATTATTATGCCCTCCGTGAGGAGCAGGATGACGGTGGATATCTGCGGAATCTGGTGACCACATGTCAGGAACTGACCCGTCAGTTACCGGGCTATACGTCCGCCAAGCCCCAAATTCAGGATCTGGCAGGCCTATACACGGACCTGCAGGTATATAAGCATATCAAGCCGGAACTGAGAGAAACGGCACTGCTCGAATGGTGGTCGGAGCATCGGCATCGCACACCTCAGTTTCGTTGGAACGAATTTGCTGCTGCAACTGGCTCTACACTGGGCGTTTTCATGCTGTTTCTGGCTGCGAGTGACGATCAGTTGACTGAAGAGCAAGCGGCCTCGATCCACACGGCCTATTTCCCACATGTATGCGCATTGCACATTATGCTCGATTATTTAATTGATCAGGATGAGGACCGCATCGGGGGAGATCTCAACTTCTGCAACTATTATGAGAATGTAGAGACAATGCTGGACCGAATTGCTTTTATTGTGGAGATGGCACGCAGCGATGTGCAGAAGATTCCGGGAAGCTCCTTTCACCGGATGATCATCGAAGGACTGATTGCCATTTACCTGTCTGATCCCAAAGTCAGCGAACAACAGGAAGTTCGCGTTGTATCCAAACGTCTGCTGAAAAATAGTCCGATCACAAGAATATTTTTCTTCATTTTCAGTCGCTGGATACGGAAAAATATGTAAGTCAGGTGTGATATTGCGGAGCCTGAAGTGAAACTAGAGGAGGAAGAAACATCATGACAGCAGTAAAGAAAATCGCAGTATTAACGAGCGGTGGTGATTCACAGGGGATGAACGCGGCTGTTCGTGCGGTTGTTCGCAGCGGACTGTTTCACGGTCTCGAAGTATTTGGAGTTCAACGTGGATACCAGGGTCTTTTGAATAATGACATTTTCCCAATGGATTTGCGGAGTGTAGGGGATATCATCCAACGTGGGGGAACGGTTCTTCAATCGGCACGTTGCAAGGAGTTCTATACCGCTGAAGGTCAGCAAAAAGGTGCGGACATTCTGCGTGCGCGTGGCATTGACGGTCTGGTTGTTATCGGTGGGGATGGTTCCTACAACGGAGCGAATAAACTGAGCAAGCTGGGCATTAACACCATGGGTCTGCCAGGAACGATTGATAACGATGTTTCTTTCACCGACTATACCATCGGATTTGATACAGCTGTAAGCATAGTAGTTGATGCAGTAAACAAATTACGTGATACGATGTCTTCACACGAACGTTCTTCCATCGTTGAAGTTATGGGTCGCCACTGTGGAGATATCGCTCTGCATGCCGGACTTGCTTCCGGTGCTGAAACGATTCTTGTCCCGGAAGTTCCATTTGACATGGACGAAGTAGCAGATCGGATGAAAGCTAACTTTGCACATGGCAAACGTCACAGTATTATCATCGTTGCAGAAGGCGTAGGCAAAGGTGAGGATGTAGCAAAAGAACTGATGGAACGTTGCCCAACGTATGAGCCACGTGTAACCGTTCTGGGTCACATTCAGCGTGGGGGTACGCCAACACCATTCGACCGTAATCTGGCAAGTCGTCTTGGCGACTTCGCTGTTCGTAGTCTGATCGCAGGCGAGACAGACAAAGGTTGTGGCATTATCAAGGGTGAACTTACCCTGACAGATATTGATAAAGTGGTTAACACAAAAAAAGATTTCGATATGGAAACGTACCAGCTCGCACAACGTTTGTCCCAATAATTCGATTCATAAGCAAAGAGCACAATCCCGCTTTAACGTGGATTGTGCTCTTTTTGTTGTTTTACAGAGGGAGTATATTAATACTACGCCTTGCGGAGTGCGGCTTGTTTTTGTACCAGGAAGAGTCTCCAGAGAAGCGCTGTTGCTCCTACAGCAAGGCCGGCAATGAGGCCAATCCAGTATCCGAAGGCACCGAGTGAAGTATACGTAGCAGTTAGATAACCTACAGGCAAGCCAATGATCCAATACGCTACGAACGTGATGATTAGTGCCGGATTAACGTCTTTGTAGCCACGCAATGCTCCTTGGGTCGGTGTAGCAATCGCATCCGAGATCTGGAAGAAAATGGCGTAGATGAGGAAATGCTGCGTAAGTGCAATGACCTCTCGATCGTTTGAATACACGCCTGCAATCTGTTCGCCGAACACAATCAACACGATCGCTGTCAGCAGTGAGAGGCCGATGGCTCCACCAATTCCAAGTAGACTGTATTGTTTGGCATCTCTCAGACGTCCCGCACCTGCCTCATAGCCCACAAGGATCGTAAGAGCCATACATATGCTCACAGGCAACATGTAGAGCGTAGAAGCGAAATTCAGCGCCGCCTGGTGGGCAGCAATTGTTGTGGTATCGAAACGGCTCATCATTAAAGTCACAGCAGCGAAGATGGACGTTTCGAAAAAGTCGCAAATCCGATGGGCACTCCAATCTTAAGTAACTCTTTCCATTTGGACAATGATACACGGGTCCATTGACGGAAAATGCCATACTGAGCGAAAGGTTCGACCCGATGGACAAAACAGAGACTAATAAGAAAGATCAGCCAGTATGTACATGCTGTAGCAACACCAGCACCAACACCGCCCAATTGTGGAAAGCCCCAGCGGCCGAATATCAGCAGATAATTTAGAAAGATGTTAACGGGCAGGGAAACCAACGTAATGAACATCGTAGTCCTTGTCTGGCCCAGCGCATCCATGAAGCTGCGCAGCACCGTATATCCGAAGAGCGGGATAATGCCAAAAGCAAGTGCGCACAAAAAATAGAAGGCAACTTGGGCAACTCGGGGTTCAAGAGGCATTCCGTTCAGTATAGGGCCAAGTAACAACGCCCCGGCTCCGATCACGACGAGACTGACAGCAATCCCGAGATACAACGCCTGTATGACGTTATACCCGATCTGATCATTACGTTTGGAACCCAGCAGATGGGAAACAACAGGCGTTATGCCAATTAGAATCCCGCTTAGTCCAGTTTGAACTGGCATCCATAGACTTGTGCCGATTGCAACTCCTGCAAGGTCGGCCGGAGAAAACTTGCCTGACATATTGGTGTCGAAGAACGACATGGCAGAGAGGGCGATTTGAGTGGTGAAGATGGGCAAAAATATAATCAGGAATTGCTTCACTTTTTGGGAAAAACTTGTTGTGTTCATGTTCACTGGCAGTGCCTCGCTATTCTTAATAGATGTCATCCAAGTGTCATATATGGACAGCTACTTATTGTAGAGGATTTTGTTCAATTTGAATAGGGAAAGAAGCAGAGTAGGGGTGTACAGAGAAAAATGAACACCAAAAAACCCGCTCCGCTTCAAGCAGAACGAGGTTGGATGAAATGAAAAGTATGAAAGAGTGCGGATTACTTATATTGTACACCTGATGTATAACGGTTGGACGCATTCCAGAGCAGATATTCATGCACATCCATGTCCTTCATCGCTCTAATCTGGTCTTCCACTTGTTTCTTGCCATACTTGATATAATGCCCACTGCCCAGCCAGCTTGCTGTGAAGTCCTGAATCCACGGACGAATGACGGGTTTGAGTTCTTTGGTAGGGTCTAGTTTCTTGTGTGTATCTTCCATTGAGCCCTTGATGGTTGTGTAAGGATCTTTGTCAGGGTCCTTGACCCCATACCAGCCAGTTGAATAGTGACTAGGGTATACCATCGGTGAGATCACGTCCACGTTTTCGGATATTTTAACAAAATCCTGTCCAATGCCTTCAGCCGCAGGTACAGAAGCGGCATAACCGAAAATATCAACTGAGACACGGACCCCTAGCGGGGCCAACTCCTTGCGTGCATATTGCACGAATTCAGCCACAACATCCACTCGTGACTTGTCGGATTTGGTATATTTCAGTACATCGGCTCGAGTTTCGAAACCTTCCGGGAAACGAACATAGTCAAATTGAATCTCTTTAAATCCAAGCTTGGCAGCTTCCTTGGCAATCTCAATGTTATAGTCCCATACTTCCTTGCTGTACGGATTCACAAAGCTGTCGCCTTTGCCATTAGCCCAGACAGATCCATCCTTGTTACGGAAGGAGAGCTCCGGATTTTTCTTGGCAAGAATTGTATCTTTGAAAACAACGACACGTGCAATCGGGTAGACCTCATGTTTTTGCAATCGTTTCATCAAGGCATCGATATCCCGAATAAAAGGTTGGGATTTACCCATTTTCTGAAGCGCTTTGTTTTCTGTGGGGTAAGTTATGTATCCGAGATCGTCTTTGATATCAATGACCATGGCATTCAGTTCTGTACTGTCTGTCAGTTCCAGCAATTCTTTCATACGTGCGCCGCCTGCGCTGTAGGCCGTTACATAAATACCTTTGACCACAGGTGCATCAGGTTGAGGATCCATTTTGGCAGGTGGGTTATCGGCATCGATAACAACCTGATCTTTTTGAGATTGAATAATTGCGGTGTTAAAACTGTTGGTTAACGATTGGAATTGAGGGTTTCCCTGGTCTGCCACTGCGGGGGCACCACCAAAGCTTCCAAAGGCCATAGCCAGTAAAGCCCAAAACATGTTCATTCATTTCCACTCCCTTATGTGTGCATTCCATGTATGAATTATACATTAAAGCCTCTGGGCTTTTAACCATATTAATCAAGTAATGAAACACATGGAAAAAATGAAAACCGCTTCCTGCTGAGGAAATCCCCTGCAAGAAGCGGCGTGATCAATCTGAAAAAAATTATTGAATGTAAATCTCATTTTGATGCTCACAAATACTGTACTGAATGATTTCCATTGCGTCTCCCTGTTCCAGGATGCCCAGCCCATCCCGGAGGACAATCAGTGAGTCGAGTTCATTCGGTTTCAAGAAAGGGAGCATTTCCGGGCACCATCTGTTGACAATCTCAAACAGTTTTACCGTTTCCATATCCACAATAATCACCCTTTCCTACTCGAATTCCAAAATGGTAAGTCATTCGGCGCGATTCGGGAAAGCATATGGCCTGTGAAATTGAAGGGTTGAACCTGCTATACAACATATTTAGGAGCCGTACACCGTTATTATACCACAATGTTGTGAATTGTTAACCGTACAGGTGTCTCAACTTCTGCGAAATGAACCCATAACACCAACCGTTTCCACAATGTTAACAAAAGCGTTTGGATCTGTATCCTTGATAATACGTTTAATTTCAACCAACTCGTAGCGGGTAGTTACGGTCATGAGCATGTCCTTTTCAATATCCGTGTATGCTCCCTGAGTCTTAATTTTGGTAACTCCACGAGGCCGAACAAGTAATTTTTTTAACATGGCTTCGGTTTCGTTTGTAATGATGTACAGTGTTACTTTGACGTGACTGATATGGATCAGATCAAGCACTTTGCCTGTGATGTAGATGGATACCATGGAGGCCAAGGCTGTATTCCAATTGTCACTCAGGTATCCTGCAAGCATAATGATCGTACCGTTCATACCGGCCATCACTGTACCAATCGGAAAGTCTCGTTTACGCGTGAAAATGGACCCAACAATGTCGAGTCCTCCTGTGGAGCCGCCGACTCGGAAGGAAACACCAGTGCCCATTCCAATAAGCACACCGCCAAATACAGAACTAAGTAAAGGGTCTGTAGCCACAGCAAAAACAGGCAGAAGCGCAATGAACCAGGAGGTGGCTGCTACCGAAAGAATACTTAACGTAATGAAGCGTCGTCCAAGAATAAACCAACCTGCAATGAGCAGGGGAATGTTAAGAACAAAATACATTATACTAAGATTCAACGTTGTAAAATAACCCAGAAGCATTGAAATACCGGACACCCCGCCGCTTAAAAGCTGATGGGGGACCAAAAACCAGTTAAAGCCGCAGGCAATAGCTGCAGCACCCAAAATGATCACTAAAGAGTGCCAAATTATTTTGGGCAATTTAATCACCTCATTTATATTTAAAACCAGATTGCTGGTAATCTTGAATTGTTTTGTGATATAATAATTTGTGGATATTCTTGAGTAGGAAACTTTTCCTAAATGGAGCAATAAAATTTTGAAATGTTTCAAACACATGTATGTAGTTTTAGTCTTATGTTGGGGACCCATTCATGGAATTATATTCGTTATGAAAATAATTCGTCCCGTTGGGATACCCTATAAATATTAACGCTACTTAAGAATACAGACAACAAAGTGGATTGTCCACCATGTCCACCATATAAAAGGAGCATGAATAATTTTGACAAATTTAAACTTTACAGATTTCAATCTTGAACCACTGGTGCTGCAAGCCATCACTGAGCTCGGGTTTGAAGAAGCAACACCGATCCAATCCAAAGCGATTCCTTTGGCACTCGAAGGCAGAGATTTGATTGGTCAAGCTCAAACAGGTACGGGTAAAACAGCTGCATTCGGTATTCCGTTGATCAGCAAAATCACAAAAAGTGATGAGAAAATCCGCGCCCTTATTATGGCACCTACACGTGAACTTGCCATTCAAGTTGCTGAAGAGATCGAAAAACTCACTCGCTTCAAAGGTCTTCGCTCCCTGCCAATCTACGGCGGACAAGATATCGTGCGTCAAATCCGTGCACTGAAAAGAAAACCACAGATCATCATTGGTACACCTGGACGTCTCCTTGACCACATCAACCGCAAAACAATCAAACTAGATGATGTACAAACTGTTGTACTGGATGAAGCAGATGAAATGCTCGACATGGGTTTCATGGAGGATATCCAATCCATCCTGAAACAAGTTCCAGACGAGCGTCAAACCATGCTGTTCTCAGCAACAATGCCTCCTAACATTCAAAAATTGGCACAACAATTCTTGAACAATCCTGAACACATTTCTGTGATTCCGAAACATGTTAGTGCACCATTGATTGACCAATCCTATATCGAAGTACCTGAGCGTCAAAAATTCGAAGCATTAAGCCGTTTGTTGGATATGGAATCTCCTGAACTGGCGATCGTATTCGGACGTACAAAACGTCGTGTTGACGAATTGGCTGAAGCTTTGCAAAAACGTGGATATTCTGCAGACGGTCTTCATGGTGACTTGTCCCAGAATCAACGTGATGCGGTAATGCGTAAGTTCCGTGACGGCAGCATTGACGTACTCGTTGCAACAGACGTGGCTGCACGTGGTCTCGACGTATCTGGTGTAACTCACGTTGTTAACTTTGACCTTCCGCAAGATCCGGAGAGTTATGTTCACCGTATCGGTCGTACAGGTCGTGCGGGTAAAGAGGGTGCTGCTTGGTCCTTCGTTACACCGCGTGAGATTGATCACTTGCACTTCATCGAGCGTGTAACACGTCACCGTATTCCACGTAAACCACTGCCAACAATGGCAGAAGCGGTTGAAGGTAAACAACGTTTGACAGCAGAGCGCTTGCTGGAAATCGTACAATCAGGTGAACTGAACGAATACAAAGGTATTGCGATTCAAATGCTTGAGCAATATGATTCTGTTCAACTGTTGTCGGCTGCACTGAAGCTCCTGACAGGTGACAAGAAAGATGCTCAAGTTGATCTGACTCCTGAAGATCCAATCCGTGCAAAACGTCGTAAACCGGATGTTCGCTCTGGCGGACGTAAACCATCAGGTTACAGCGGTAACCGCACAAGTGGTAGCGGCGGCAGTGGTGGTGGTTACAACCGCGATCGCAACAGCAGTGGTGGCGGACGTGGCGGTTACAACCGTGATCGTAACAGCGGCAGCAGCACTGGCGGTGGAAGCAGAGAAGGTGGTTACAACCGTGACCGCAAACCGCGTCCAAGCAGTAACGAAGGACGTCGTCCAGCGAAAGATTCTTCTTTCGAGTAATATAAACGTATAATCTGAAAAATGGAGCGGGCAACTGCTCCATTTTTTTATTTTCAAAATTACTGCATCATTTATTTCACTGCCAGAAGCGGCTAGAAGCGCTAGTTAAGGACAATGACGATCTCTTTTCGGGAAGTACTGGCTTTTCCTATCTATAATAAGGTATATTAATATTAGACTTCAGGTAATACGCAAGGCTGCAGAGGAGGAGAAATGTTTGGAATTTAAAGGAGCTATGGGTGGGATCTACCGGCTTACAGAGTGGATTACGAGACTGGCCGCAACCAATCTGTTGTGGGCTATTTGTTCGTCTCCGTTCTTGTTTTTCTTGATTATGAAACTGCTCGTGATGCAGCAGAACCTCGCAAACGAATCATTGCAAATGAACTGGGCTATAGCTATTGTGGCACCGCTTACACTGTTCCCGGCGACTTCGGCGCTGTTTACGGTTGTTCGTAAATGGAATATGGGCGATACGGATGTACCGATCTTCCGTACTTTCTTTGTAGGTTACAAGGAAAACTACAAGCAAAGTTTAATTGGGGGCATTTTTTACACACTGCTGTTCGCGATTATGTATCTGGATTATACAGTGTACATGACGCAGTTCCGCAATATGCAGCTCGTGGGAATCATCATGTTAGTACTGCTTCTCTTGTTATTTGTATCACTCTTTAACTTTTTCTCGATGGTTGTACACTATCATATGTCCATCGGACTCATTATCAAAAACGCGGTATTGCTTACGCTGATCAGACCATTCCGTGTATTTTCCACATTGCTGGGAAGTGGATTGCTGTTCTACATCGGTTTCCGTTATCCGGTCTTGTTCGTTTTCTTCATTATCAGCATCATTGCTTGGTTCGCTTTCTTTAACTTCTACGCAACCTTCAACAAGATGCAGGAGCAGATGGAGAAGATGCAACTCAAGAAGGAAGAAGAGGAAGCTGCTGCGCTGGCTGAACAATCAGCAGAGAATGGTGAGACATCTGAGCCATCAGACGACAAAAACATTACATTGCAAAAATAAAACATGATGGATCGCCATTTACTTTTTACACAGTTAGGGATATAATAATTGTACATCCTGCGATGTACGTTTCGGTTATTCGTTGTTTTGAACCAATGATGATGTCTTCGGGAGATCAACACAGAATGTTGCTGAAAAGCCCTGTCTATACGACATGGGGACTTCAAAAAGCATTTTTGCGGTCACCCACCTGCCAAGCAGGTTCATAAGACAATGTAGCCGGACGGCATAGGCGGGTTCCTAAATCTTATGTACAGCACCCTGACTTTTCCTCTTCAGAAGGAATTTCAGGGTGTTTTTAAGTTGTAATGAATGTTTTTGATTGGTTTTACGATAAATATGATGCTTGCCCTTTTGTTACTACTTGAACAATGTTACACTAAGATACATAAATGGAACGGTTACATTCAAAGGAGGAAGGGTCTTGACCTTAAAGAGAACGCTCGTCGGTATCATCCGCAGCATGGAGGGGACCAGCGATCGAGCCAAGGATCCCAAATTAAAAACACGGTATTATAACTTATCCAAAGACAGAGCCTGGGAAGAGGTCTCTTCGACACTCAAAAAGATTCCGGGTTATAAAGTGCTGCATGAAGTGCCTTCTGTTGGAGAAGTTATTCTGGAGAAGCGGACTACCTTTGGACGGACGATGGATATTACAGTTTCCATTATCTCGGTAAGTCCTGTTCGTAGTGCGGTGGATATGTATTCAGCTTCACGTGGTTCACTTGGAGACTTGGGTTCCAATTATCGCACGATTATGAATTTATTCTCTGTACTCGATAAAAAGCTAAGCAAGTATAAAGCAAATGATTGAAATAGATGATAAATAACAAAAAGCGAGTGAAGGTTAACCTTCCTCGCTTTTGTTCTGAACGTATGATAACTTCTACAGCAAAGCTTTTACAGCAGCAATTGCTTGTTCGAAGTTAGGGAGTCTGTCATTTCAGGCAAATACTCCACATATGTAATCCGGTCTTCGGCATCCAAAACAAAAATGGAGCGCATGTCGAGTTGGAATTCTTTGATCAGAACGCCGTAGTCTTCACCGAAAGAACGTGTTTTGTAGTCTGACAATGTAACTACGCGGTCAACACCAGCTGCTCCACACCAACGGGCCTGAGCGAACGGAAGGTCAACGCTGACTGTCAAGACAACAACATTGTCTCCGAGTTCTCCAGCTTCCACGTTGAAACGACGAGTTTGCGCATCGCATACGCCAGTATCCAGGGAAGGAACAACGCTGATTAATTTGATTTTGCCTGCGAAGTCTTTCAGGGAAGCGTCCTCAACCAGGTTCTTGCTCAGTGTAAAATCAGGTGCTTGATCGCCCACTTTCAGTTCGGGTCCGATCAATGTAATAGGGTTGCCTTTAAATGTGGCTGCGCCTGTACGTTCTTGTGTCATAATAATGTTCCTCCTTATAAATTGGTGATCCGTGCCAAAATCCATTATAATCTTTTATGAAAGGCATTGTCCAATTCGGGCATGTACCATTACGATGGATCAGAGATGTAAGTCCGATCTGAACAGGGTGGAGTGAAAGAAGAAATTTATGATATTTATTCGCTATGAGAACTGGAAAGGTTATTTGAAGTATTTCCCTTTGACGTCGCTTTTTTAATTGCCAATGTAGTCATGTTTATTGTATTAACGGTGAACGGTGGATCAACGAACAATATGGTGCTGCTGAAATTTGGGGCACTCACGAATCATGAACTGTTCGCACATGAATGGTGGCGTTACATTACATCCATGTTCCTGCATGCGGGCTTCAGTCATTTATTGTTTAACAGCTTTGCGTTAATCGTATTTGCACCACCGATGGAGCGGTTGCTCGGGTCGGTAAGGTATGGTGTATTGTACCTGGGTGGCGGTGTATTGGGTAATATTCTTGCTGTTGCGTGGTACAACTCCGTTGGGAGTATTACCATCTCGGTAGGGGCTTCAGGAGCGATCTATGCTGTCTATGGTGCATTCCTGTATGTAGCACTGTTCCAGCGAACGATGATGGATGAGGCTTCGCGCAAAACGATGTACACGTTGCTTTTGTTCGGAATCATATTCTCCTTCGCCATGTCGGGCATCAATTGGATGGCTCACCTCGGAGGATTGTTGGGTGGATTCTTTATTTACGGACTGTTGATCAGGTTGTGGAAACCCCGTAGCTTAAAGCGGTAGTCAGAACGTTCTCAAGATGGAATGCAATCAAGGATAAGTAGGGTATAACAGATTGGAGCGATCAGGCGAGTGGAATTAAGACAGTTGCATTACTTTTTGAAAGTGGCACAGAAGGAACATGTAACACAGGCTGCTGAAGAGTTGCATGTGGCACAGTCGGCGGTGAGTCGTCAGATTCATCAGCTGGAAGAAGAACTGGGCGTGGATCTTTTTATGCAAAAGGGACGAAATCTGCAGTTGACTGCAGTAGGGCAGCTTTTTTGCAAACGAATTGAAGGTATCTTGAAAGATTTGGACAAGGCAGTCGGGGAAGTTCATGAGTTTCTGGACCCGGAGCATGGGGAGATTCGAATTGGATTTCCGCATAGCCTGGGGATTCATCTCATTCCTTCCGTGGTGGCTGCTTTCCGTCAGCGCTACCCCAACGTGAAATTCAGATTTAAGCAGGGGATGTTCCCTACACTGATTCGTGATGTATTATCGGGTGAGGTAGACTTGGCATTTATTTCTCCTTTTCCAGAGAAGCATGATCAAGTAGATGGTGATATTGTACTTACGGAAGAATTACACGCCATCCTTCCCCCAATCACCCGTTAGCTGGTGAAGAGACAATTGCGCTTGAACAGCTCAAGGATGATAAATTTGTATTGTTTAGCAAAGGTTATTCTCTTCGTCCTATTGTGTGGCATGCCTGTCTGGAAGCTGGTTTTACACCCAAGATTGCTTTTGAAGGGGAAGAGACCGACACTATCCGCGGATTGGTTGCTGCGGGCATGGGGTCAGTCTGCTGCCTGAGATGGCGTTATTCCAGACGAACCCGTTGCAACCGGCACATGTGGCCATCTCTCATCCCAAAGTAACACGGACCATTGGGTTGATTCACCGTGCGGATGACAAGCTACCGCTGGTTGCCCAGTCCTTTCGTTCATTTTTGCTTCATTATTTTGGTTTACAACAAAACAATACCCCATCCGATTAACGGTGGGGTATTGTTTTTTGTTTTTGTTGTATTAGGTATCTGATTAATCGCGGCTGTTGAAGATTCCGATGTAACGAATCAACTCAAGCAGTGAGATCAACGCTGCAGCAACATAAGTCAAGGCTGCGGCATTCAGAACTTTTGCAACACCTTTTTCTTCTTCATTACGAATGTACCCTTCGGATACCATAATCTCTCTAGCGCGATTACTTGCATTGAACTCAACCGGTAAAGTGATGAGTTGGAATGCTACAGTTACGGAGAAGAAGATGATACCGATACCTACAAGGTTCATGGCATTGAAGATGAATCCTGCAATCAACAGGAATGGAGCTAATCCGGATGCAAAGTTCACAATTGGGAAGATCCGGTGACGCAGTGCCAGCATCGGATAACTTTCTTTATGCTGAATGGCGTGGCCAACTTCGTGACACGCTACCGAAACAGCTGAGATTGAGTTTTCATAATATACTGGTTCTGATAAACGTACAACCCGATTGATCGGATCATAGTGATCAGAGAGCGTGCCGCGTACAGGTTCAATTGGAACATCGTGCAGGCCGTTAGCATCAAGCATCTGGCGAGCGGCATCGTAACCAGTCATTCCGTTCTGGTTCGGTACCTCCGACCAACGTCTAAACGTACCTTTAACGCGAAATTGCGCCCATAAAGAGAGCAAAAAGGCGATAATGATCAATACGAACATACCGTTATTAAAACTCATATTCATTCCTCCGCTTTCTAAAAATAAGCTACATCATGGTGTTCTCAAGCAAGATTTTTAGTGCCTCCATTGTACCGGCACTTTTGGTGAGGAGTCCTGCCATCATTTTACGTGCTTGTACAGGTTTCATCTCTCCAAGTAGCGGTTTGAGTTCGTTAACCTCTCGCTCAAGTTGTTGTACATGAAGCTCCAACGTTGTCAGTTTGCTGGCAACTTGTTCTTCTGTACTAACCAGACGCCACTTCTCAAGAGATTGCTTAATCTCGTCGAGACTATACTTCTCTTGTTTCATCTGTACAATACGTTCAAGCCTCGTTAAAGTTTCATTACTATAGAGACGATAATTTTTTTGTGTACGTTCTTCGGGAGCGATTAGTCCAAGCTTTGTGTAATAATCAATCGTCCGTTCACTAACACCAGCGGTCTTGGCAAGTTCGCCAATCCGAAAAAGTTTCATATCCCCAATGATATTCACCTCGCTTGCAAGTTCAAATGTAGGGAATTGTAGTTTCCACTTGTGAATTTCTAGACTACGCCCAATTTTTCTTACTAATAAGTATGATACATGATCTTTAACCGTACAGTCAAACGTTATGCTTTGGCAATCAGCATACTGCATTTCTATATCTATGTGCTCATAGAATGTGATTATGTACTTAAGTGCAAGAAAAAGACGTATGACTTTATTCCCAGAAATAATTTTCAGTTTTGATGAAAATACTCTTGTCAACTTTCCTCTCTTCTGCTTATAATGACATTAAGAGTTTCACGTTATGTGAAGAAACTTAACATAAGAGGGAGTGGGGTATATGAGAAAGAAATGGTTGGTTTCCATGTTAGTAATGCTTACTTTGTTCGCTTTTCCGGTCAGCGCATTTGCGGCTGCGGAGGGTCCGACTAACATTGAACTTCAAAGTGGTTTGAACTCAGCCTTTACGTTTCTGGCTGTTGTACTGGTGTTCTTGATGCAAGGGGGATTTGCTTTACTCGAAGCGGGTTCAACACGAATGAAGAATGCAGGACACATTGCGGGTAAGACCATCCTGACATTAGGAATTTCAGTTATTGCCTTCTGGGCTTTGGGTTTCGGTCTTGGTTTCGGTAATGGTAACAGCTTCTTTGGAACAACAGGGTTCTTCCTGAGTGGTGACAAGATGGCTGCTTCCTTCGAATCACTGGCTTTCTCCGATGTTCCACTGACTATTAAATTCGTATTCCACCTCGCCTTTGCGGCGGTATCTCTGGCCATTGCCTGCGGTGGTATGGCTGAACGTGCAAAGATGAGCGTATATATTGTTTTCGGTACTCTTTATACCATTATCATGTATCCGGTTGTTGCTCACTGGGTATGGGGCGGCGGCTGGTTGGCTGAGCTGGGTATGCAAGACTTTGCAGGATCGACGGTTGTTCACTTGACTGGTGCGACTGCAGCATTGGTAGCGACCATCTTGTTGAAACCACGTATTGGTAAATATAACAAAGACGGCAAACCTAACATCATTCCAGGTCACAACCAAGTGTATTCCGTACTCGGGGTTATTATCCTCTGGATCGGTTGGTTCGGATTCAACCCAGGTAGTACATTATCTGCCATGGGGGATGGATTCTTCGGTTATGTTGCATTAACTACTAACGTAGCTGCTGCAGCCGGTGGTGTTGCTGCGCTGTTGATCTCATGGGCAGTACTTGGTAAGTCTGATATTCCTAGCATGTTAAACGGTGTGCTTGCGGCACTCGTTGCAATTACAGGAGCATGTGCATTCGTTGAACCTTGGGCAGCGCTGGTTATCGGTGCTCTGGCGGGTATCATCACATTCTTCACAGCACAGTACTTCGATCGTAAAGGAATTGACGATCCAATCTACGCTTTCTCCGTGCATGGTATTGCGGGTATGTGGGGTGCGATCTCCACGGGCTTGTTCGCTACTCCTGAACTTGCCGAGAATGCTGGTGTAGGTCAAGCGGGTCTGTTCTATGGCGGTGGATTCCACCAATTGGGCGTACAGCTTCTCGGTCTGGCAGGTGCTTTTGCCTTCGTACTGGTAATGTCCTTCATTATTCTGGGCGGAATGAAAGCAATCATGGGCATCCGTGTTACTGAAGAAGAAGAAACAATGGGTCTGGATATCAGTGAGCACGGTACTTACGGATACCCTGAACAAATGAAAAATGTAGATTCTAAATCCAATGGTGGTACGTTCAGCTCCTGAGGTGAATGATGCTGAATCATGCTTCAAGGAGGCTGGACATGATGGAACCCATCTCGTATACAAACTATTCCTGGTCTTATCAGGGAATCGATGGTGCGGTGTCTTCTCAAGAACTGCGCCAGGCACGTGTGATATTACAGAACGAGCTCCAGGAATTGTTGTCCGCTTCCTTGTCGCCGATCGAGTGGTACCAAACGGTAAATGAACTGCATGACCGGATTGCACGGAAAGCAGTAGAGTTATGCATTCAGGGGATGGTTGAGGAAGGCTTCGGCCAACCTCCCGTCCCCTATGCCTTTATCGTATTTGGCAGTTCCGGCAGGGAAGAAGCAACGTTATGGAGTGATCAGGATAATGGCATGATCATTAGCGATACTCCGCATGAAGGTAAAGAGGAATATTTTGCTCAGCTCGGACAGCGAATGACGGATATGTTGGAAGAGCTTGGTTACGCCAAATGCGAAGGCAAAGTCATGTGCTCTGAGCCACTCTGGAGAAAAACGCTGGCGTCATGGAAGCATCAATTAGCAGATTGGAGCTCGGATCTGAATTGGGAGCCCGTTCGTAATCTCATTATTGCTTCAGACATGCGTTTTGTTGCAGGTGAGCAAAGTCTGGCGGAGGAATGGATCACGAGTTTTTATGAACAGTTCAGACTGGTTCCTGAACTTTCGGATGCAGTTCTTCGCAATACGGTTAAACATAAAGCTACATTAAATGTACTTGGACGTGTGGTCACAGAACGATTTGGTGAACATGCAGGCGGATTTGATGTTAAGTATGGTTTGTACATTCCGCTGGTGAACAGTGCCCGTTATTTGGCTTTGCAACATGGGATCAAGGAGTCATCGACGTTAAAAAGAATGGAGAGATTGAATTCACTTGAAGCTGTTCCATTTACATTACTGGATGCATGCCAGCGGGCCTTCTTAGCCGCTTTGAAGTTTCGCCGAAGTACACCGGTTGTCATCCAAGGGGATTTGCAACATAGCAGTGGGTTCCTGGATGAGAAACAGATGAAACAAAAGCAGATTCATTATGAGCTCAGGGATACGCTCGGGTTGGTACGACGAGTGCATCGTGCTTTGCAAAGACAGTTGCGTTTTGCAGAAAGGAGACGTCCATGAGAGAGCCGGCAAGGGGCAATACAGGATTCTGGAATTCGCTGCGTCAGGGAGGTTCCTTCCGCCATCGCTTCCATTATGGGAGCCCCTACGGCGCAACACATGGCGTTTATCCGCTCTATGATGAGAGAACAGCGCAGACCTGAGGTTCTGCATACGCCTCTAAATGAGCTGGACGCAGTTGTATTTGATCTGGAAACGACGGGTTTTTCGCCCCAGCATGGGGATGAGATTATCTCATTTGGTGCGGTCCGTATACATGGTGGTGTGGTACTGGAAGGAGAACAGTTCTATACGGTGGTGCAGTCCAAGACTGCGGTTCCGGAACATATTACTGAACTTACAGGTATTACGCAGGAGATGACGCTGGACGCACCAACTTTGCTGGAAGGGCTGCATGATTTCATGTCTTTTGTAGGTGGAAATGTTCTGATTGCACACGCAAGTGCGCATGACCGAGCCTTTCTGAATGCTGCTCTGTGGCGGACTTCGAAAGTAAGACTGACACATCGTTTAATTGATACGATGATGTTGGCACGCTGGCTTGAACCAAGCAGGCCGGGGTATGGTCTGGATGAATTGCTGGAATCCAGAGGATTCCGATCCATGGACGTCATCATGCACTGGAAGATTCAAAAATGACTGCACAGTTATGGTCCTGTTATCTGGAGGACATGATGCGTAAAAATGTGGAGACCTTGGGTGATTTGTATACCCAGCTAAGTCACGCATAACGGAACGGGAAGCAGATTGTATGAAGGCACAACGCGGTGTGCCTGATCCTGCGATTCCTTCGAGGGTTCAATCAGATAACCGTTCAGATGCATATGAGATCGCGACCCACTTGTTAGGTCGGGTGAGCCGATGAGGTACATCTGAAGCAAACCGGCGAAGGCCGGAAGAGCTTGCAAGTCCTCTAAGGAAGGAACAGGCCTGGTCTGCGGATGAGAATGGAAGATACCAATGAGCTTAGGCTCGGAGAATACGCACCGAATCCATTCGGCATCATCCAGAGTAAAATGGTGCAGCGGGTCAGGTGCTACGTTACGAATGGGCTGAAACCGACTGATTCGTATACCGCCCGCTGCGGTTTCACCCAGCATAACCCCGCAGGCTTCTTGCGGCAGCGAAAGGAACATGTGCTTTGACATCTCTTGTTCTACGGAAGAAGGGATGTAGAAGACGTTTTGCTGCCCGTGAAGTGCTGCCATTTGTATTCACCCCTCTCTCTTTGGCTCCTGCTTAGGCAGGAGTCCTTTTTCATTTTATTTTCTGTAATGCGGATTGTAAAATTTTAAAGGAAAAGGGTACAATAATAAAGAGAACATTTGGCAATCATGTTCTGGTGAACTGTGATAGAGCGTGATAAACACTTAGCATGTGCAGAAATTACGGTTTCAGTTTCAATATGCTAATTATATAAAAGGGTGGCTGGTTATGAAACGAAACATATACATACTCCTTGGTGTTGTCTTGCTGGTTGGTATTGCACTGGCCCAGAATGCGGGTGACGGCATTGCAGCCGTCTTTAAGCAGGAAGAACCGATGCCTACAGAGACGGGACCACGTGCGGGTCTTCTGGCACCTGCTTTTTCTCTGACAGCAATGGATGGAAAGACGTACAGTGTGGGCGGTGCCAAAGATAAAGCTATTTTCGTCAGTTTCTGGGCATCCTGGTGTGAGCCGTGTAAGCAGGAAGCACCAGAGCTGAATAGAATGGCCGCGAAATACAAGGATAAGCTTGACCTCTATGGTGTTAATGTAACATCCTACGATAAACTTAAGGATGCCAAAGCTTTTGTGGATGAGTACCAACTGACGTTCCCTATTCCCTTGGATGAGAAGGGGACTGTGTATGCTCAATACAATGGGGTGGCTTTTCCAACGAATGTTCTGATTGACTCCAGAGGAGTTATACAGGAGATTGTTCTGGGCATACTGCCTGAAAAAGAGTTGGAGCGTAAGATTGAAAAGTTAATTGCGAATTAATTTTCTGCAAAGAAAGAAGCCTTTGCATCCATGAATCATGGGTGCAGAGGCTTCCTTTTATTTTCCGGGAAATAAGCTTTAAGAGCTTGTTCAAAAAAGCCTTTTTTGAACATACACTTTAATGATTACTTATCCCATGAGCAGGAATAGGGAGTGTGCCTGGCTCATCCTGCAATTTTTCTTGAAGCAAAGCATAGCGGAAACTGTGTACAAGAGCTTCCCAACTTGCTTCAATTACGTTCTCGGATACACCAACTGTGTTCCATGTATTTTCCGTATTTTTGGATTCGATCAATACACGAACTTTGGCGGCTGTGGCATCTTTCTCATCCAGTACACGCACTTTGTAGTCTGACAGATGCATATTGGCAAGTGAAGGGAAGTATTGCACCAGCGCTTTCCGAAGCGCATTATCGAGTGCGTTAACCGGACCATTGCCCTCAGCAGCGGTATAAGCGCTTGTTCCAGCGATATTCACTTTGACAAAAGCTTCGGAAACAACAGATTTTCCCGCCGTTTTCTCTACAAGCATTTTGAATGATTCAAAAGTGAACAATTCTTTCATGTCACCGTTCGCTTCACGAATTAACAATTCAAGCGAAGCATCTGCACCTTCGAACTGGTAACCCTGATGCTCCAGGTCTTTAATTTTCTCAATAATCTGACGTGAATTGGCACTGCTTGGATCGAACTCAAGCCCCAGTTCCTGAGCTTTGGATACAATGTTACTTTGTCCGGCAAGTTCCGAGACCAGCACACGTTGTTTGTTACCAACCAGTTCGGGCACGATGTGTTCATAGGTACGGGAATCCCGCAGGATGGCAGAGACGTGAATTCCACCTTTGTGAGCAAAAGCAGCATTGCCGACATAAGGCTGATTAATCGGCATATTTACATTGGCAATCTCGCTAACATAACGAGCCACGTTTGTAAGTTGTCTCATGGAATCCTCAGTAACACATTCATAGCCAAGTTTCAGTTGCAGGTTCGGGATGATGGACGCTAGATTGGCGTTACCGCAGCGCTCTCCATAACCGTTCATTGTTCCTTGCACCTGACGGGCTCCGGCTTGTACAGCGCTGAGTGTGTTGGCTACAGCCAGTTCACAATCATTATGTGTATGGATGCCGAGATGTGCATGAGGCAGGCTTCTATGCAGTGTGGATACGATCTCATGTACCTCGTTTGGCATGGTCCCGCCGTTGGTATCACACATGACGAGCCAGTCCGCTCCAGCTTCGTGAGCCTTGGTCAAGACCGCTTGAGCATACTCTGGGTTATGTTTGAATCCGTCAAAGAAGTGTTCTGCATCAAAGATCACTTCCATACCATTTTGTTTCAGATAGGCGATGGAATCATAGATCATGGACAAGTTTTCTTCCAATGTAGTCTGCAAAGCGGTATGCACATGGAAGTCCCATGATTTACCGACCAAAGTTGCAGCCTGAGCACCAGATTCGATCATGCGCTTCAGGTTGGCGTCTTCACTAGCAACGCTGCCTTTACGGCGGGTACTGCCAAAAGCAACAACCTTTGCGTTCAGGTTTAATTCCTTGACTCTTTTGAAAAACTCAATGTCCTTGGTATTGCTGCCGGGAATTCCGCCTTCAATATAATGGACACCCAGGTCATCAAGCTTCTTGGCAATTTTGAGTTTGTCGTCTGCCGATAAGCTGACACCTCCCCTTGTGTGCCGTCACGTAAAGTCGTATCGAAGATGGAAATGGCCTTTGACATGAAGATCCTCCTTTGAGATAAAGCGCTCTTTTAAAAGATTGGATTGTAAGTTGGGAAAGCTGTTAAGTACGTTAGTGGACGAATCCTTCGATTCGGCAACGCTACACTGTGTTAAACTGGGTGCGCTGATTTGTCCTAAAGTCGTCAATTTGTATAATTAATTATTATAGCACCATTATAGCCAAATGCTACATAGAAATCGCAGTTTCATGTAACAATTAACGGATTTTAGAGCAAAAAGAAGGATGTTAATGATAATCCGGATGTATGTTATAATTTATTATTGAGTTTTAATTGGAATATATGGAAGAAAAGGAGGGTTGATTTTGAGTTTTGTATGGGAAAATACGGTTATTGCGCTGATCACATTGATCCTTTTTGTGAGTGTAGGCTGGTTAATTATTCGGTCTCTGATCAGTTCTCGCAGAAAATAAATGTTCGTGACTGAATTAACATAACGGGTTTGATATACTATAGAAGAAAGAAATTCGTTTCATTAATTAGTGTGCAAGAAAGGGCGGGGGTTCATGATGTCTTCAGACGGCAATCCTCCAGCGAATGTGGATCAATACTACCCTACAGCCGGACGGGTGATTCTGCATGTCGATATGAATGCTTTCTACTGCTCTGTACATGAAGCCGAGGAACCAGATTTATATAGAGGAAAAGCAACGGCCGTTGCGGGCAGCAGTGAACTGCGAAAGGGTGTAATTGTAACCTGCTCATATGCCGCTCGTAATCGAGGCATCTCAACAGGTATGGTTGTCCACCAAGCCATGAAAAAGTGCCCTGATCTCATTGTGATTCGTCCTGATTTTCATTTATATCGTCAATATTCAAGAGCTTTCATGCAGATTGCGTATAGTTATACCCCTCAACTTGAGGCTACATCCATTGATGAATGTTATCTTGATATTACAGGTTCAAGGCAATTCGGGAATCCAATGGAGATTGCGGAGAGCATTCAGCGTAGAATCAAGGATGAATTGGGGCTGCCATGTTCCATTGGCATTGCACCCAACAAATTATTGGCGAAAATGGCTTCGGATCTGAAAAAACCGAACGGTATCTCCATTTTACGCATGAGGGACGTACCCCGGATTCTTTGGCACAGACCATGCAACGAGATGTTTGGCATTGGCAAAAAAACGGCTGAAAAGCTGAAAAAACTGGGCATTGAAACGATTGGTCAATTGGCCCAGTCGGATGAGAACATGTTGACCGAACTATTCGGAGTTAATGGAACATGGCTCAAAAATTCTGCGAATGGCATTAACCATTCCGCAGTTCACGCGGAACGGGAAGCCAATAAATCCATTGGGCATACAACCACTTTACCGGCGGATGTATCGGATATGAATGAGATTCATCGGGTATTCCTCAATATAAGTGATCAGGTAGCCAGAAGGTTGCGCAAGCACGAAATGTTCAGCCAGGGGATTCAGATTACGATCCGCACACCGGATATGAAGACAATCACCCGATCACGTCTAATGGAAGTTCCTACGGAGGATGCAACGGTCATTTACCGTGAGGCCTGTAAACTATTTGAGAAGCATTGGGGTAGTGGCAAGCCTGTACGCATGCTCGGTGTGACACTTCAGAACCTGATTCCAAGAGAGGAATCCGCTGTACAGATGGACTTGTTCGAATATGAGCAGAAGCCCAAGAAGGACAATCTGATTCGGATTATGGATCAGTTACGTGATAAATTTGGTGAGAATGCTGTTGTGACCGCAGGTATGCTTGGAGACGATCCTTCCGTGCTGCTTCGTAATCATAAAGTGCGCGGTACTTCCCTGCAAAAAGATAACTTGCAAAGTCTTGATTAAATAGGGGATAATAGAGACTTGTGGTTGCAAAATGATTTGTAATTATCCTTACTTTGTATTAATATGTTTCTAGATAAAAACACTGTACGTTTCGAATTTTAGGAGGAGAGAATGTAAATGAGTAAATATACTTGGGTTGAAAAAGACACATGCATCGCATGTGGCGCTTGTGGAGCAACGGCTCCTGACATCTACGATTACGATGATGAAGGTTTGGCAGAAGTTATCTTTGACGGCGATGCTAACCATGGTATCAAAGCTATTCCAGACGACTTGTTTGACGATATGCAGGATGCATGCGATGGCTGCCCTACAGATTCAATCAAAGTAGCGGATGAGCCTTTCAATAAAGAGGGTTAAGTATTTCTTGCATGAACACAGAGCACTTTCTTTTGTCTTTACGACAAGGGATGGTGCTTTTTTTGTTTTCATTTTACTGTGATCTTATGACCTGTGGATCAAGGACGATTATTGTCGAAAACCCTTTTTCCACCGGGTACTCAAGTCCTATGGATTCAACGCCTGGTTATGCCGATATATAATGATATACGGAAAAAGGTGAATAGTGGAGGATCGGATGCAAAATACTCATCTAAGAACATATGTCAAGAAACATCCAGACAATAAAATGGCTTGGTACTTGCTTGGAAAGGAGTACTTGGGCGAAGGACAAGAGGCTAAAGCCAATTATTGTTTTCAGCAAGCGGGCGAGGTTTACGAGGCATTTGAACGCAGTAAAGCTCCTGCGGACATCTGGGTAGACTATCAGGAGAAATTGGTAGAGATGTCTGAGCAAAAGAGAAAAACAACGTAGACGCAAAATGTGGCTTACGCTGTTCATGCTGCTTGTGCTGGCAGGTCTGCCACCTGCGGACGCTCCGGGTTTCAGTCGTGAAGCGGCCGATGCACTGTCAGCAGCACTGGAATCCACGGATGAAATCCCTGACCCAGTAGGAGCGGATCAACAGGCTAGGACCGCATCCATTCCCCAAGTAATGTGTTCACCGCTGCGGCATTTGGTGGAGGCAACCATGGCGAGGCTGCTCTCGCAGCTGCCTGGTCCGGGTCTGGCCCAAAAGTAGAGACTTCGGCTGTACTGGGTATGCAAACCTCGGATGACTGGTCTTTATGGAAGCGAAATATGCCTGTGAAATACATAGTACAAACCAATACAAGCGGTAAATTAACTGCACAGAGTTATGATGCCAAGCAATGTAACTGTGAACCTCCTGAAGTTACGCCGAAAATCAAAAGATGGCCTTGGCGTGGACCGCCAAGCAGGAAGCCGCTGCATCATTATCAAGTGCAATCGTTGCCTATCGCAAAAAAATGACGCTTGGCCCAAGAGTGTAACGCAAATGGCCCAGCCATTTCCAAATAATATTCTGGGAGAGACTGCGCCAGGGATGACCGAGATGTTTCCGAAGCTGTTAGCTTTGCATCAAGGAAAGGCACAGGAAGGAAAGAGCGATTCAAATGGTAAAGAGAGCGGTTCAACATCTTCGAATTTGTCTCAAGGCAAAAATGCCGCTTTTGCAGATACGCTGGGAGGTCAGCCTTTTTGCAGGAACCGCTGGAGATTGTCATTGATAAGGATATACATAAACTTGCATTAATCAGTGGGGATACCATTGTTCGTATGTATGATGTGGGACTTGGCGGTGATCGAACACCGGAGGGTTCATTTGTCATTACAGATAAAGTGGTCAATCCGAATGGGCGCTCGAACGGTGAGTTTGGAAGCAGAGGTATGCAGCTCTCGAATACAAATTATGCCATCCATGGGACCAACGAGCCAGACAGTATCGGACTGGATGAGTCCCTTGGATGTGTGAGAATGCGTACAGGAGATGTAGAAGAGTTATTCGCTCTTGCTCCGCAAGGCACTCCGGTACGTATTGGAGAAGATGTACTGCCAGATCTGACGCTTGTTCCAGAAGCAAAGCAGCGTTATCAGCATACGCTTGTTCCAAAGCAGAATAATCCGAACAAAACGTATCACTGGCTGAATTGATCTGTTTGATATGTAGAATCAGATGGATTCAGCCTGAATCATCTACATGTTGGCAATAATGATAAGAGCACCAATGATGATGATCAAGCCGCCTACACTGGCTGCAGTCCATGCAATGGCTTTGCGATTCACTTCTTCTTTCTTTTGCTGTAATGCAGGTGGTTTACGTTTGGGAGCCATGAGTTATTCCTCCTTATTGGAATAGAACTGGTGTAGAGTAACCATGCTCTCATTGTAAAGAATTCAACTCGTCATTTCCAGTGGGCGGGTGGATTTCTTGTGAGCATTTTGTATTATTCGATTTGTGCTGTCTATGCGCAAACTACTTTCCTTTTAATAAGAAACAGATAGACTTGTGTGTAGAGTGTTTTTTTACATATGAAAAGACGGAAAACGGCTTTTTGGCGTACCGGAACAGAACGGAGTGAGTGATTTGTTATACAGAAGTCTTGCTAAACCTTTGTTGTTCAAAATGGACCCTGAACAGGCCCATCATCTGATTATTGGCGGCCTTAGTGGCATGGGCAGCATCCGTCCGGTTCCTTCCGGACTGCGTGTGATGTACGGCGTTCGTGAAACGTCTGATCTGGCTGTTGACATGTTTGGGTGTCATTTCCCTACACCTGTTGGTCTGGCTGCGGGTCTGGACAAAAACGGACAGGCCGTAACGGGCTTTTCTTCCATCGGGTTTGGATTCATGGAAGTGGGAACCGTGACGCCACTTGCACAACCAGGTAACGATCAACCACGGCTGTTCCGTTTGCCTCCAGATGAGGCTTTGGTGAACCGGATGGGCTTCAACAATCTGGGTGCGGAAGCGATGGCAGGAGAACTTTCACGTCTACAGGATCGGCGTATTCCAGTGGCTGTTAACATCGGCAAGAATAAGGCAACGTCTAATGAGGAAGCTCACCTGGACTATTCGAAGTGCATTCAGGCACTATACGATTATGCTGATCTGTTCGTGGTTAATATCAGTTCACCAAATACACCGGATTTGCGTAATCTGCAACATGGGAATGAATTGAAGGAACTGCTCGCTGCGGTTATGAACGAGATGAACGTGCAGCATGCACGAGCGGGCGGAGCGACCAAATCCGTTCTGGTGAAGATCGCACCGGATGTGAATGATCAGGAACTTGAATATATGGTTCGCACAATTGCAGACAGCGGTGTTGCTGGCATTATTGCAACGAACACAACCATCAGTCGTACAGGACTTTCCCACCAACATGCAAAAGAGACTGGCGGTCTGAGCGGTAAACCTCTGCGTGAGCGTTCTACGGAGATTATTCGCCAGATCTATCGTCAGACTGAAGGCAAACTTCCGATCATCGGTTCAGGTGGTATTTTCACAAGTGAGGATGCTTACGAGAAAATTAAAGCCGGAGCAAGTCTGGTCGAAATATATACAGCATTAATCTACGAAGGACCTGAGGTGAATCGGCGCATTCATGCCGGACTGCGTGAGTTACTGCGCAAGGACGGTTATCGTCATATCTCTGAAGCGGTTGGTGCAGAGCATCGTTAAGAAGGAATGTGGATCCCCGGATTGAAAATATAGAAGCATGGAAGAGCGTAAAATGGTTCGGGACTCTTCCCCCACCAAACATCATGTATAATGGAATAGAACAGGGGACGCTATAGAGACAGGAGGCATAAGCATGGACGGTAGAGACTGGGGTACATTTTTACTTCCTTATGAACAAGCGGTAGAGGAATTAAAAGTCAAGTTTAAGACAATGCGGGCGGAGCTGAAAAAACGAGAAGAGTATGCCCCGATTGAATTCGTTACCGGTCGTGTCAAAAAAATATCCAGTATTCTGGAGAAATCCAGACGACTGAATGTGTCGCTTGATGACGTGGAGACAGGCATTGAGGATATTGCAGGTATCCGTATCATGTGCCAATTCGTAGACGATATCCGTCGGGTTGCCGAATACATTCGAGGCCGCAAGGATCTCACGGTACTCATTGAGAAAGATTATATTACGAATTTCAAAGAGAGCGGCTATCGCAGCTTCCATATGATTATTGAGTATCCCGTTCAGACGGCTCTGGGACAAAAGATCGTATTGGCCGAGATTCAGATCCGGACACTTGCCATGAATTTCTGGGCTACCATTGAACATTCTCTGAGTTACAAATTCCGGGAGAGCTTACCGGATGACATGCGAGCCAGGCTGAAAAAAACAGCTGAGGCTGCTTTTGTACTGGATAATGAGATGTCTGCAATTCGTCTACAGATTTTGGAGGCGCAGAAGGCATTTGAGGATGATTCCAATATCGTGTCAAGAACATTGAATATCATTCATCAATTGTACTTCTACCACCTTGTCAGCGAAGCGATTGAAGCACAGAAGCGATTTAACGATTACTGGGAACGGCATGATATGGAAGGGCTCAAAGACTTGCTCGATGACGTGAAGAAACTTCTGAACAACGCCAGAAAGGGCGAAAACCCGGATGAGCATCTATGAGCCACTGTACATTGACTACTTAATCTACTTCAATCGGGATCAGGATTATTTCGAGTGCCATGAGGTGCTGGAAGAATTGTGGCTTGAACGTAACCGGGATTCTCTCTATAAAGGGTTGTTGCAAATTGCGGTTGGTTTATACCACTTCCGGAATGGCAATCTCCGCGGAGGAACGATGATGTTACAGAGCTCGCTTGATCTTCTGGAATCTTATCCTGCTACAATTCTGGGCATTGACCTTGGGACTTTGGTACGGGATGTACAGGAAATCGTGAAGGAACTGTCCCTATCAGATGTTCAGTCTGTGACTTACAGGGATTTGTCCATACGAATTGTTGATGAGGTCTTAGAACAGGAGATATCCAGAAGATCGCTTGAGCTAAAACCTAATATTCCGCAACGCCGGAGTCCTACCAGAGGGCGAATATACGAAGAGAAGATGAAGGCGATGGATCAGGGTAAAAGTTAAGCTGTTATCAGCGTTAACATCCAAATGAGCATCCCATGGATATGAAGTTCCATGTATATGAAACACCCCGACGATTCCTGTAAAGGGAAAGATCGGGGTGTTTTTGAATGTTGCGTCATATCCAGATGATTGCAGGTGGCACAGCCTGTCCTTCAATAGAACTGTGTCTGGTGATACAAGTGCCAGATTGTAGATACTTGTGGAAACTGATCTATCAGTTAGCTTGCTGAAGGAGCGGCACTACCTTTATATTTTTGGAAAAATTGTTTGTAATCATCCAGTGTGTAGCCTTGGTCACTGCCATTCTCTTTCAGTCCGCCAACCATACGGTCTTTCTCGACACCAGCCTCATAATAGACGAGTGTAGGCGTGAACTCGATATTGTAATCCGTCCATCCTGCTTCGAATTCACGCAGATTGAACTGCGGAAGCTCAATACCTTCACTGTCAACCAGTGGCATCAACTGAGGTGTTGTTGCACGGCAGTGCGAGCAGTCGGAAGCAAAGAAATAAACAAAAAAGCTGTCTTTGTTATCGATTTTGGCTTTGAGATCAGTGGGTACAATAATTTGTTGATAGTTGGGATCACTAAGTAGCTCCCGTGTAGCTGGATTAAGCTTGGAAGCAGCGATTCCATAAGCATTTTCCACTGAATCCATCTGTTTCTTGGATTGCTGGTCTACGACAACCAGTGCTGCAATCATAATGATTAAAATACCCAGGAATATAAGGATCGCAGCACTTTTCTTTTTCTTCTTGGATTTCATTGGACATCCCCCATCGATCATATCGAAATATAGTTTGGGCAAAAATAAAGGTTGGGATAATATGCATAAACACCCGAATTTTTGCTCAGGAATCAATCTACTTGCCATTATACTACATTACACGCTGTAGTGGAATAGATACGATATGATAGGAAAGCAAAGCTTGGATATGATAAAATAAAACGATATTGCAATCTTACCAAGACAGGATGAGTGGGAATATGGGTGTAAAGTTACCTTTGATATTTGCTGAGCGAATGAAAAGTTTGCTGGGTGATGAGTTTGAACAATTTATGAAATCTTATGAACAGTCTCCTCATGCGGGACTGAGAGTGAATACGTTAAAAATATCGATGGAACAATTCGATGAGATCGCTCCGTTTGACCTAAGACCTATTCCGTGGTGTGAGACAGGATTCTATGTACCTCATGGTGTTAAACCGGGGTTGCACCCTTATTATCATGCAGGTCTGTATTATATACAGGAACCAAGTGCAATGGCTCCAGTTGA
Source organism: Paenibacillus sp. OVF10 (assembly GCA_022836915.1). Taxonomy (GTDB): domain Bacteria; phylum Bacillota; class Bacilli; order Paenibacillales; family Paenibacillaceae; genus Paenibacillus. Next base: position 2,999,282 of record CP094668.1, read on the forward strand.
ATTATTGCAGGTGGAGCCTGGAGACCGCGTGCTTGATCTGTGTGCTGCTCCGGGAGGAAAAACGACACAGATTGCTGCAAAGCTGCAAGGCAAGGGTGTACTTGTCACGAACGATATCCATGCTGAACGCACGAAAGCGCTGGCCAAGAACGTGGAATTGTACGGGGTGCGTAACGCCGTTGTTTTGAATGAGTCGCCCGAGCGGATCGCAAATGCATTTCCTCATTATTTTGACAAAGTATTAATTGATGCGCCTTGTTCAGGTGAAGGCATGTTCCGCAAGGATGAAGACATGGTGAAATCGTGGGAACATCATTCGGTGGAAAAATGTGTGCTCATGCAGCGCGATATTCTTGAAACTGCGGCACGATTGCTAGCCCCGGGAGGAACCATCGTATATTCGACATGTACTTTTGCGCCGGAGGAGAACGAAGCGATGATTGCGGAGTTCCTGAATGTAAACAGTGATTTCGTAATAAGTGACATTCCTGAAGAGACAGGATTTGCTCCAGGACGTCCGGAATGGGTTCGTCAGATGATGCCTGAGAAGGCGGATGAGACGGAAGCTGTACTGGGGCAAACGCGTGGCACCGCAAGATTGTGGCCTCACCTTTTGGAAGGCGAGGGACATTATGTCGCTGTGTTGCAGCATCGTGCAGGGCAAGGAATAGAAACAGATCAACCTGGAGTAGTTAAAGAAGGAGCAATGGAGTATGGACAGGTCGTGGATGTGTCCAGGATTGAAGTAGAGGGGAACAATGATCACTCTATTGCTGCTTCTTCAATTGCTATGACCAAGGCTGATCGCAAAAAGGAACGTTTATTGCGAATTGAATCCCGAGAGTCCCATGACAGACAGGCTGGTGGCGGCAAGAATTCGGGTAGACAGAGCAAAAAAGGTAAAGATCACGGTGGACGTAAATCGGAACGGGGTCAGGGACGCGGAACTGATCCAGCAAGTATTGATTCGGTTGCGATCTACACTTCATTTATGAAAGAACAATTGGAGATTGAGTTAACTGGAGAAACGGTATGTTATGGAGATCGTGTGTATCAATCCTCGGTTGGTGCAGCTCGGTTGGAGGGACTGAAAGTCATTCGTCCAGGCTGGTTTATGGGCACGATCAAGAATGGACGATTTGTTCCGTCCCACCCGCTTGCATGTGCTCTGAATGCATCTGAAGCACGGCGTAGCGTAAATCTGTCGTCCGCTGATGGCGAAGCCGTGAGGTACCTCAAGGGTGAAACGTTAAATATTGAAGAAAAACGAGTGGTGCTCAAGGCGGATACGTTTGCCAAAGGGTACGTTCTTGTATGTGTAGATGGTTATGCCGCTGGCTGGGGAAAATGGCTGGATGGTGTGCTGAAGAATGAATATCCGGCAGGCTGGAGGTGGACATCGGTATGAGTGGAAAAGGCAAACAAACGCTACGTCTGGACAAAATATTAAGCCATATGGGTGTGGGAACACGAAGTGAACTCAAAAAGATGGTGAAACAAGGCAGAATCCATGTGGACGGCAAAGCGGTGAAAGACAGTGGTGTACAGGTGAATCCCGAGGTCAACGTCATTGAAGCCGATGGCGAGCGGATTGTGTATCGGGAGATGATCTATCTGATGCTGCATAAACCTCCGGGTGTTGTGTCTGCTACCGAGGACAACAGAGATAAGACGGTACTGGATCTGCTACGCAAAGAGGATCGGGTGTTCAATCCTTTTCCTGTGGGACGACTGGATAAGGATACGGAAGGACTGCTCATTCTCACAAATGATGGTCCACTTGCTCATGATCTGTTATCTCCACGCAAGCATGTGCCCAAAACCTATGAAGCCCGTGTGCTGGGAAACGTGGATGAAGCAGATGTGCAACGTTTCAAGGCGGGCATTCAATTGGATGACGGATACGAGACGCTGCCGGCCGAACTGACTATACTTGGTCAGGAAGAAACGGAAGAAGGCACGATCTCGTCAATCTCGCTTATTATTCACGAAGGGAAGTTTCACCAGGTAAAACGTATGTTTCAGGCGGTAGGCAAGCGTGTGATCTATCTGAAACGCGTTGCCATGGGTGAGCTGGAACTAGCTTCCGATCTTGCTATCGGAAGCTATCGTGAACTAACCGCAGACGAGATGAACCTTCTGCGGAAGTAAAAGCTCCCGACCTTCGCGAAGCGGAGCAGGGAGTCGTGGAGGAAGCGAAGCCCCGATACTAACGCCGAAGGCGAGAAAGCTCCTGTCCTTCGCGAAGCGGAGCAGGGAGTCGTGGAGGAAGCGAAGCCCCGATACTAAACGCCGCAGGCGAGAAAGCTCCCGACCTTCACGAAGTGAAGCAGGGAGCCGGGCAGAGAGCGAAGCCCTGCCCGTAATGGTCCCGGTTAAGCTTGGGCGGGAGCGCCGCTAACCAGCGGTGTGCCCGGCAACAAGCGTTCCTACGCCAACCGTGACATAGCAAGACCCGACCTAACACCGGTGAGCAAGACGGGAGTCCAGAGGGCAGAGCCCTCTGGGGCCCTCCCTCGGAAGGGAGGGTTTGGGTGGGTGCGACTACTAACAGATGAGGATGAAGCCAGAATGACTTATAAATTAATTGCACTTGATGTAGATGGAACATTGCTGAATGATCATCATGAACTTACCGAATGGACTCAGGAGACCTTGATCCAAGCTTCCCGTCAGGGAGCAGAGATCGTTCTGTGTTCGGGTAGAGGTCCTGCCAACACGATTCCTTTTATGGAGCAGATGGGACTGGATGGATATGTGATTACACATAATGGCGCCGTTACTGCGCAAGTCGATACCCGTGAAGTGGTTCATCATTTTGCATTAGATGGACAAGGACTGGAGCCAATCATATCCTACTGTCGAACCAATGGAGTACATTTTGATATCAATACAGCATTTGGTCTGTATGTGGATCAACCGGAAGGTTTGGGTTTGCAGGTGCGTGAGATGTATTACAACTTTATGGCAGAGCCACTGAAGTTACCCAAGTGGGTTGACATGACAGAACCGCTGGCGAAATTCACTGCATTTGGTCCGATTGAACAGATGGATGCAGTGCTTCAGGAATGGTCTACCTGGAATCTGCCTTATTATATGACACGGAGTGGTGACTTTTTTATTGATCTGATGCATCCCGAAGCGTCCAAAGGCGCTGCACTGAAAAGGCTTGCCGAATCGAAAGGAATCATGCCTTCGGAGATTATGGCGATTGGTAATTACTTCAATGATATTACGATGCTGACCTTTGCGGGCAAAGGCATTGCCATGGATAACTCACCGGACGAGGTGAAAGCTGCTGCAAACGAGGTTACACTTTCCAATAACGAGCAGGGTGTGGCACACGCAATCCAAAAATATGTGTTATCCGTCTAATCCTACATCTTATACTTAAAATGCACGCTTCCCTCATAATCTACCGTCCTCAGGGGCATCCTAAGAGAATAACGTTAGGAATGGAGGAGGACACGTGATGAATTATGATGTGGAATTGGTTGCAGACCTGCGGACATCAGGTGGAGAAGTACAGGACGTGATGGTTAATGGTCAATATGCAGGCTCACTTTTCCTTGTGTACAGAGAAGGAGATCGTTTATCAGGTAGTCTTCAGATCGAGCAGGAGTCTCTGCCAGATGGTACAGAGGAACGTATCGTGGAAAAAGTGCATGCCTATGTCCGCTCTCTTGCAGACGCGTTGGAAGCTGCATATTATGAAGTGCTGGTTAGTTGTGGCTCATTACATTCGGTTCTGCATAAGCCTGAGTCAGAGACAATGTGGCCGTCTGAAGATATGCATCATGACGAAGACAGCTATGACGATATAGACAGCAGTGGAAGTAAGGTAATCCCTGTTTCACAAGCCGAATCGTTTACATATGAAGATCGGGATCAGGTTCTGGAGATGGAAATGGTAAGCGCAGGACGCAGCATATCGACGTATATATTCAATGATGTCGAAGGTCAGGAACTTGCAGAAGCTTCCTTGAAACAATATGGCGCTGATGTACAAGGTGAAATACACTGGTATGACGAGCCGGAAGAGAATCAATTGGAAGCCGCTGCAGAGTTGCTGGTCAGAGAGCTGGATGAAGATATCATCGATACGATTACGATCCGCATGTGGCATCAGGGCAACGAACTTGAGACGCTAGAGTGGGTACATCGCGATTTCTCCGAGGATTTTGAGGATACCGATGAATCGGATCTGGATGAGCTGGAAGCTGCTGAAGAAACATGTTATGTCATGTTGAAGCGTAAGGATCGGGAGTTCCGGGTATATGAGCTGTTTCTTCAGGAACGAGGTGGATTGCCTGTGGGAACAGCAACAATAGACACTTCTCATTCCGATCTGACGGGATACATTGATTTCGAGGTTCCTGGTACCAGCATTCAGCGAAAGAGTCTAGTCGAAGTGTTGATGCAGGAGTTGGACAAGGAAATGGAGTTTGATACCTTGCACCTGACGATGTTGTATCGAAATCAGATTATTGATGAAGCCAGAATAGATGGGTAAAGGGCAACCGCCTTTTACCTTTTTTATGGCTTTAGCCAGTTGAGTGCGTGTAACGTGCGAAACAAAAAACCACCCGCTATGCGGGTGGAGGAATCGAGGGTTTGACCACTAAGACCATTCCGATAAAATTGAGATGTTCAGGCTCAAAGAAAGGAATGGTCTTAGATGGCAAACAAGAGCTATAGCCTAGCTCACACAAAGTGGATGTGCAAATACCACATTGTATTCACCCCGAAGTATAGACGGAAAGAAATCTATAATCAAGTGAGAAAAGACTTAATCGAAATTTTTAGACGTCTATGTAAGTACAAGGGAGTAGAAATTATAGAAGGTCATATGATGCCCGATCATGTTCATATGTTGGTAGCGATTCCACCGAAAATAGCTGTCTCAACGTTCATGGGATATCTAAAGGGGAAAAGTTCGCTAATGATATTCGAGAAGCATGCCCAGCTCAAGTATAAATACGGCAATCGAAAGTTTTGGGCAGAAGGGTACTATGTGAGTACAGTGGGTCTAAATGAAGCAACGGTAAGAAAATATATTCGTGAACAAGAAGCACATGATCAAGCGTTAGATAAGCTGAGTGTAAAAGAATACGAAGATCCATTCAGCAGTAATCGGAGCAAAAGAAGTAAAACCAGTTTAACTGGTGAGTGAAAGTGACAAACAACACTGAGCCTGAACAGCCCTGCTGTCAGGCTAGCGTCTTTAGGCGCAGTTTGGCAACAGGGGTTATACCCCAAGAGCAAACCACCCGTTGGACGGGTGGTCCTGATTGTTCTCATTTTGACGAAAAATCCATTTCCCGGTATAGTACCATTAGTTTAAAAGAGATCAGGAAGCGGAGGAGAACAATGATGCACTCATTCAGGATCAGTAGCGAATATATTAACGATGGTTTTCAAGCGGTTCAGGCGAACCCGGAAGATACGGACGATGTGATGTCGCTGCTGGTGGAGACAGCCGAATGGTTACAGAGCCAAGGTTCTTCCCAATGGAACGCTCTGCTTAAAGGGGAAGATTCTCATGATACGGCAGGGGCGATTCGGCGTGGAGATGTGTTTGTATTTAAAAAAGGAGCGGACGTAGCGGGGATGGTCATCCTTTTGGTTCAGCCAAGCCCTTGGGATATTCATCTTTGGGGTTCAAAAGCTCATCCCGAGGATGGTGCAATTTATCTGCATCGGCTGGCGATTCGAAGAAAATATGCTCAGAGCGGTCTGGGACGGTCCATTTTGCAATGGTCCAGCAGTGGCATACATTTTGAAGGCAAACATACGGTTCGGTTAGATTGCGGAGCGAGCAACGCAACGTTGAACGCCTTTTACGCGCGGAACGGGTATACTTTTTGGGAGAGACAGATGGTTACAGTACATATGAGAAGCCCGTGGAGCTACTGAGCTGAGAATTCTGAATACCCAATGATTATGTTGACGACAAACGCGAGCGGTTAACAGCTGGATTAAAGCTTTTGCTTCTGAGGGGCACGTTTCATGAATATGTTGTATATACGAGTTGGTGAACAAAAGCTTGATCAGTGTAGCTTTGATTGAGCGGTTTAAATAGCCAAAAGTTTGCACTATCTTACGTAATATAGATGTTCCGGCTTCCCTATGTCATAATGGATAGTAGAGTAGTACGTAAGTTAGAAAGGGGAAACTAACGGTGAAATTGCTGCAGGCGCTTTTCTTTCCTCCGGAGCAGCCCGGAGGTGTATCCTCTATGATTCCGTATATGCAAGAGATTTACAACCCCGAGGTGGGAAATGGATCTGTTCTCGTTGCCAAAGCGAATTCGCAACAAGGGCAGAGAGGAAGTTCAGTTCGAAACGTTTGACTGGACGGAATATCAGGATAGTCCTGTTGTCCAAAAATATATTCAAACCTATCGTGATTATCTTTGGTGGACCAAACTGCGTATTCAGAAGCCCTATGATCTGATCCATGCACACCACCCAATTGCAGGACTTGCGATGAAAACGGTTTTCCCGGATACACCCCTCATTCAGACGATTCACTCTAGTTATGAACGAGAATTAATCCTTAATGGACGCATTGAAACGGATGGACCCGAGCATCGATTCCTGCTTGCGATATATGGTGAGCTGGAACATCAGGCAGAGCGCCTCTTGACGGTGTCGGATTCGTTCCGTCGTTATCTGGCTCCCTACGTGAAGGAACCTGATGTCATCGGTGTGATTCCCAATGGATTTGATGAGAAGCGGTTTAAGCCGATTCCTCATGATAATGCGATACCACAACTGGTCACGGTATGTCGGCTTGTTCCGGCAAAAGGGTTGGATATTCTTTTCAAAGCTTGTGCGGAACTGAAGGGCCGAGGTCATGATTATGTGTTACATATTATTGGAGATGGACCGATTCGTCCTGATCTGGAAGAATTGGCACAACGATTGGGGATCTATAATGAGACCATCTTCTATGGTTACACACTGCACCCTGAGGAATTCATGCCATTCTTTGATATTTTTGTACTTCCTTCACGGGCAGAAGCATTTGGTTCCGTCTTCGCTGAAGCGGCGCTGAGTTGTCTTGCCCTTGTGGGTACGGATGTAGGTGGTATACCGGAACAGATTGAGAACGGTAGCAATGGGTTGCTTGTACCGGCAGAAGATCCTTCTGCATTGGCTGAAGCGCTTGAAAAGGTGATGCTGGACCCGGCTTATCGTTATGAACTTGCCCGTTCAGCGTGTGAAAAAGCCAAGACACATTACTCGCTCGGCAGATCGGTCAATGAGTTGAAAAAGATGTATCTGCAGTTTCCTAGCAAAGCCTAAAACGTAGGGCAAAAAGTGCGAGCCGCTGTGATAAACAGCGGCTTTTTGTCATGTTTAAGGAAAGAGTAACCGCGGTGACTTGTGGTTATGAGGCAAACGGATGCTCATATTCATGAAGCACATGGACCGTGAGATTTATATATTGTTGCGTCTACGAAAGGCGCCCCAGCGGTTCAGTACCAATTTGGCAGCCCAGATTAATGCCATACTTCCAAAGATGGGGTAAAGGATGGACAGCAGGGAACTGAATCCAAACTGACTGAGTGAGTAACACAACAGCATAATGGTTAATGTAATGAAACGGGGATGGACACGTATATGTTGTCTGAGTTGCAAGGTCATTCCATAGATATCGGCTACAAAGGTACTGAATATTTCCATGAAAATAAGGGATACATATACAGATTGCACTGCCCATCCAAGTTGAAAGGCAATACTACCCATCGGGATTTCGAATTGGATGATGCCGGGCATCTGAGCTGACATGGCAAAATGAGCTGCCATCAGCATGAAACCAACGCCAATTCCACCCAAAACTCCACCCCACTTCAGCACATTCCGACTACGAATCTGGTTACCTACTGGCACAAGAACAGCTTGAGCCAACACCAGATTGAATGAAGTATACAACAGTGGAGACAGCCACACTTGAATAGGGTTTGAGTCTGTCGTCAGTGTGATGAATCGGGAAGCACCTGGATGATGGATCGTACTGGTGATCATGAGCAGAGATAACAGGAGCATCATGGGCACGACGATGCTATTCATTTGTAGGATGGCCTGAATGCCCCGACCGAGAAGCAGATATGTCCCTACAAGTGTGACGATCAGACCTGTCTGATAATGCAAACCCAGATGTTCGACAAAAACGGAACCTGCTCCGGCAAGCATGACACTGTTCACACCAATGAGAATGAGAAGGGTTACCCAGGTGATCCATTTGCCTGCCTTGTGGCCGAATAAATGTTTGTTCAGATCCTCATAAGAGCGGGACCCGGTATCGTGAGCGATCAGCATCATTTTGGTACCTAACCAGACAAAGAGCATGGTGGATAAGCCTATGGTGACGGTGGCCCATTTGCCATACTGGGTAAAAAACTGCAAAATTTCCTGCCCTGTAGCGAAGCCGGCTCCGACAACCGTTCCGATGTATGTAAATGCGATCTGCAGCACCCGAAATGCCTGTTTCATGTGTTTCCCCTCTCAGGCCCCTGTTTAGTTTGGACATGCGGGTACCATGGTACAAGGTATGCTTGACCCACGAAAGTCATGACAATCGATAATGAGCTTTGGCTTGAATTGCGTCCCAAGGAAAGCGCCCAGGCAATTTCGCTTGAACTTATAGATAGATATATGATACTTTTACCTCATAGGATAGGCTTGGGAGGTCAAATCATGGAATTATTGAAACAACGAATTTTACAAGAAGGTGTGGTTATCTCGGATCAAGTATTAAAGCTGGATGGTCTGTTGAACCACCAGATTGATCCTGCATTAACGATGGAGATGGGACGTGAGTTCGCTGCCCGTTTTCGTGAAAGTGGAGTAACTCGGGTAATCACGGTAGAATCCTCAGGGATTCCGGTTGCGTTTGCCGCAGCCTATGAACTTGGGGTGCCACTTGTATTCGCCCGTCGCAAAAAAACACTTCTGGCTGATCCTGATGCTTACTGTGAACGTGTACCGTCCTTTACCAAAGGAATTGTAACTGACATTATGGTATCCCGCGAGTTCATTCATGAGAATGACCGTATTTTGTTCATTGATGATATCATTGCCAATGGCGATGCCGCTCGTGGCGTCATCAAAATTATCGAGCGTTCCGGTGCGGAACTTGTCGGATTCGGCGTTGTGGTCGAGAAAAGTTTTCAGGCAGGGGCACGCACGATTCGTGAACAGGGTATTCCGGTGGAAGCCTTGGTACGCATTCGTTCCCTGAACGATGGTACGGTACAATTTGACGATAACGAAATGTGACATTTTAAAGGAATAGGGCCTATTTTTTGAACTATGCCTTTGCATGACCGCCGATTTCATTTATAATGGGGTTATGTTAGGGAGAGGAGGCAACACCATGGGGAACCAACCGGCAACAGAACAATTTTTTAATGATAAGCTGGCGGAATCGAAAGTTCATTTTGAACGTGCCCTGGATTGTAAACATACGGAATTCGATGACCTTTATCCCTATATGATTGAACATCCTCAATTTTTCTGGTACAAACGCTATGTTGCCTGGTCAGAATTACTGACGATTGTAGGCTTATGCGAAGAGTTGTCCTTCTCTTGGAAAGAACAATTTACACCGCATCAAGTGGAGTACCTTGAAGAACGTGTGATGTCCGCCAAAGTGCTTGATTTTTGGTTCGAGAAGAACGACAGCAAAGAGCACGCGCAGCGGTAACTTTCAGTCGGGACATAATTTCGAATGACATGACAGTCCAATACAGTCACGTGAGACCTAAATGACTTTTCATTTAGGTCTCTTTTTGTAAATAAATTTGGAATAAAGGAGCCATGAAGATGATCAGTGATACAGAACTGGACGCCCTGCGTCTGTCAGGTGAGAAAGTAAGAGTAGTACGGGACGAGCTGGAATCTAACGATGTAACCGGGATTGTTGTTGCCTGGGATGGCGAGCAGGTACTTATCCGTCGTCAGAATCGACGTGTCGTTAAGCTGGATCGCAGTTACAAATATCAGCTGTTCAGTGAGCCGCGCCAGAGTCCACTTAGTGAGTAACAGCTTATAATTATGGCAGAGCCATGAGCGTTAAATGTTTGGAATTACCATGATTTCTTGGCATAATTGACTCACTCGGGAGAGAAGATAGGTACAGTGAGGAAGATCTGTAACTATAGCCGAGAGGGTGTGCTACAAGCCATGACATTGATGAATGATAAAGTTCATGCCTACAAGGATCAGATTGGAGCATTAAGCGATGTACTGCCAGGTGTGGTGAAGTCATATCATGAGTTTACGGGAGAATGCTTCCAACCAGGCGTGATTGATGCCAAGACAAAACAGCTAATTGCACTTGGCATTGGATTATTCGCCAACAATGAGGTATGTACCTTCTACCATGTAGAAGAAGCACGTGCCAAGGGTGCAACAGATCAGGAGATTATGGAGACCGTAGCCGTGGCCGGAGCTGTTGGAGGAGGACATGCCCTGTCTCAGGGTGCGATGCGAGTGCAGAAGGCGCTGCATTAGTAAGCAATGCAACATACATTTTAAGTACAAAAAAGGCATCCGGTTAATAACCGATGCCTTTTTGTATGTGAATTACATTTTACCTAACATTTTATCATACATAAACTGTCCAGTTACCCGACGTGCTGTTACATAGCGGTCATTGAAGTATGGATTCGATAACTTCGTGATGCTTACACCTTTACTGCTGGAGGCATGAGCGAATTGTCCGCCGCCGATATATACACCTGTATGTGAAATGCCTTTGCCTGTTGTATTAAAGAACACCAGATCACCTGTCCGAACATTGCTTTTGGCTACCGGAGTACCTGCTTTGGCTTGCTGCTGAGAAGTACGTGGCAATTCAATGCTGTATTTGTTGAAAAGATATCTCATAAAACCAGAACAGTCGAAGCCGGCTACAGTCGTGCCACCCCATTTGTAAGGAATACCTGTCATGTTGTTCACTACGGAGTTGATACTGCTTGCCTCTGTGCTTGTTGCCCCGGATGTAAATAATACAGCTGCTCCAAAAATGGAGATAATCAGTTTTTTCAAAATCAATGTTCTCCCTTCGATGCCTACGGAGTTAGCTAAGGGTTCGGTAGAAGGTTCCCTATATTTCCTATGTATAAGAATAATTCACCCAAATTGGTTCCCCCGTTTTCAAACATGAAACTCGGCAATGAATAATTAAGTTTTTGTAACTATTTGAAACTATATTGCATAAATGCGTAATTGTCAAACCCATTTAAAACCCTTCGTAATACCTCAATGTTAGCGGAATTAAGGTTTTTATATGAAAGAAGGGATTAAATTTGGGTATCATTCATGACAAAAACGTCATTATTGATTCGTTTAAGACGAATTTGGATAAATAAATAGGTTTGTCATGAGTTAAAAGAACTATTCCTTTATGTAGAATTAGAGAGATTATATTCATTAAGTTGCATATATTGACAAAAATCGATTTTTTGCATATTATCTGATTATCCAATCCACATATTGGATTAAAATTGATTTTATTTTGCGATAAATACAAATAAAGGAGGTTTGGGGACGCTTATCATAGGTAAAGTAGAAGTGGCAGATTTATAAAAACGAACATAGGAGAGTGTTACATTTGAAAGCGAAGAAAATAATTACTTTTGTCCTGGCATGTACGATGGTGTTCTCAGCAGTTGGAATGGCAGTTCTCCCTGTAGGGACGGTATCTGCTGCGGATGCATCGGGTACTACAGCGAGTATTTCTGATATTTTGAAGAACCAGCTGCCGGATGGAGGTTGGAGAAAAGATTATAAACAGACAAGTGGAGAGTGGGCGAAGTCCACGATAGACAACAAGGCTACATACGCAGAAATTAGAAGATTGGCGAAGGAATTTAAAAGACGAATGATCCGCGATACTCCACAGCTGCAATCAAAGGAATTAACTTTTTGATCAACATGCAGTATTCAAACGGAGGATGGCCACAGGTCTACCAAAGCTCCGGATATCACAAGCACATTACCTATAATGATGATGCCATGATTAATGTAATGATCATGTTGGATGAAGTAGCGACACGCAAAGGTGATTTCTCGTTTATCGACAGCACACTTGCTAACCGCAGTAAAAATTCAGTTGCCAAAGGTGTGGAGGCGATTCTGAATACACAAGTCGTTTCAGGTGGTAAGCTGACAGCATGGGGACAACAACATGATTCCAGTTCCCTTAAACCAGCGAGCGCAAGAATCTACGAAGTGCCATCTCTGACAGCTGGAGAGAGTGTAACGATTGTTAAATTTCTGAAAACCAGACCTGCTAACGCTAAAATTACCGCATCCATTAAAGGAGCGGAGGCTTGGTTTAACAAGGTGAAAATTACGGGTTACAAGTATGAAAGAGCTAATGGAGATAGTAAAATTATCGCTGATTCCAAAGCTGCACCGATTTGGGCACGCTTCTATGAGATCGGAACGGATAAACCAATCTTTATTGGTCGTGACGGGGTAGTTAAATACAAATTAAGTGATATTGATAAAGAAAGAAGAGGCGGTTATGCCTGGTATGGCAACTGGCCTTCCAAGCTGTAATTTGTAGTTAAAGGTAAAGCCCGAATCGACATGGATGTCTGGTTCGGGTTTTATTGTTATTATTTTCAGTGTTGACATGATAGATTCCACATGATATATTATTTCTTGTCGCCGATATTGATGACGGAGATACAATATGCGGTCGTGGCGGAATTGGCAGACGCGCACGGTTCAGGTCCGTGTGGGCTAACCCCCGTGGAGGTTCGAGTCCTCTCGACCGCATCTAACAAAAAGACTCCTTAAGCTAATGCTTAAGGAGTCTTTTTGCATTTTTTGATATAACACTAACTTTAGACTTGAGTATCCAAGAGGTTACTACTTAGCTGCTCTTACAGCAAATGGTCTTCCATCAGCCATATGGAACTTTTATTGCGCTGCGGTAACATTAATGCTGTCAATATTCGGTCCTTCCGATCCGGTGGTAACCACTTTCAATGTATTGGTCCCCGTGTTCATGGGGACCTGTATTGTTTTTTCAACCCAAGTGGACCAGCTTCCCGTAGCCGGAAAGGGTTCGTTGCTGATGACTTTGGTTCCGTTCACAAAAATGTCGAGGTTCCGTGTTCCACTTTCCAGCGCATAACGAAACTTTACGTTTTTGGTACCTGTTGTAGCGTTATTAATGCCGTTCCATTGAATGGCTGAACCAGTCATCGCATTAAAGTTAACATACCCGGAGCCAGTGTAACCGGAGTAGATTGTTTCAATGGCAGCTTCCGTAAGTGACGTTCCGGTCTCAGCTTCATACGTAGTGCCACTGCCTGTATTCCCGCCGCTATTTCCGCCAGTAATGTTGGCAACAAATGTTGTTACGCTCTGAGGCGGGAGCTGTGCCGTGAAGGCTCCATTGGATACGGTAAGCGGGGTTCCGCTTGCCAGGTTTCGACTGCTGTCCGTAATCCATGAGGACACAGTGGAGGCATTACCATTCTGCAGAACGAATTTTTGGCTTGTGGCTGAAGTTCCACGGTTAATCGCCACGACGACGACTTTGTTATCACCTTTGTAGGCTGAGACAAAGGTGTTCGTATCCGGATTTTTCGTTGCGTCGACTCGCAGGTAGCCTGGACGCACGAATTTGGAGAAATGAGCCATATTATATCCGCGTTTGCTTATGGTACCGTCCTCTTTCATCGGACCATACTGTCTGCGGATGTACCACCACACATAGGCCTGGAAATCACCTTCTACCATGGCATTGTGCATGTGATAGGAAACGTCCAGTGCTTCAGGCCAGCGGTCTGCTGAGTTGTTGTCACTATTCGGAACGTACACCTCAGTCATCCACAGTTCTTTACCGGCTCCTTTTTGCTTAAAGAGAGGGTAGGCAAAATTCGAAATCTGGGTTCCATACGTATGTGCTCCCAGTATGTCCATGTTGGCAAGTGCCTGCGGATCATTCAGGATTGGGTCGGATATATTCTTTAAATACTGGAAGGATTCAGGCGCCATGACTCTGGTACCTTGAATGGACCCGGCATTTTCTTTCATGAATCGAAGGATCTCTTGTGGAGTCCACCAGGTCCAGTCATGAGCATAATCCGGTTCATTTTGCACAGAAATGGCATACAGATCTACGCCGTTATTTTTCATGTAGGTTACAAAGTCGTTCAGATGTTGCGCATATGCGGCATATTTGTCGTATTTCAGACGTTTGGCATTGGTGTCCCCATTGCGGTTGAACGTTTCAACCATGCTGCTTGGAGGATTCCATGGGGATGCAAATACGATAGCCCCTTTTTCAATAGCCCGTTTGGCTGTGGCAACTTCACGATACCAGTTATTAGAATCCGGATCGACGTAGATCCTGAGAATTGAAAAGCCTAACTGATTCTGGTCATTACCAAAAGCAGTTTCACGTTGAGCGGGAGTCAGATCACCAATCCAGGCAGGAAGGTTAATGCCCCCAAAGCCCTTAATCAGTTGTTTTTCCGAGGACAAATTAATGTTGGCATCGCTGGCTGCTGACACATTTGTCGGGGTTAACATCAAAGGCAGGGCTGTTAAACAGGCCAAAAGAACATTAATCGTCTTTTTTAGTTTGAATTTCACTACTTTCATCCTCCTCGATAATGGTAAATGGTTACATAGATAAACCGCGACCAGGAATAACAAACAAGAATAGCGGATTGTCTTGCATTTATTTTATGTAAACCCTTTCAAAACCTCCTTCCATAAATCATAGGAAAGAAATGTAGCATATAAGCTCTTTCATTTGTTGATTCTACTAAATAATTCCTAAACTGAAAACCTGACAAATTACAGTATTTTTTCTAATTAATCTCTATTTTCCAACTGTACAATGACAGTTCTTGTCTGAATTGATAGGGAAAAACTGGAATAATGGGGATCTTCGCTTGAGATAGAGGTCTCCAATGGCTGGGGATGTTGTTATTAAGGAAGGCTTTGGCTTACATATTCCTCCCTTCATTATCAAACAATGAGATCACAGAAGTTACGGGGAGGGAATCTTGATGAAGGAACAGAGAAAGAATTATCGATTAATTGCAGGTATTATGGCATTTTTGATTGTGATTTACGCAGGCATATCCGTAGGAGGGCCAACAGCGGCAGCTTCAGAGTCCACATCGAATCACAAACGGTTAGCCATTATCATCGATGATGTTGGTAATGACATGAAGGGTACGGCAGAGATCCTGGCGATGCCAGTTAAACTAACGGTAGCGGTCATGCCTTTTTTGCCCACAACGAAGAAAGATGCGATAGCTGCACATGAAAAGGGGATGGATGTGATTGTGCACATGCCCATGGAACCCAAGAAAGGACGACCTGAATGGCTGGGCCCGGGTGCAATCACATCCAATCTAACAGATGAAGAAGTCCGTTCACGTGTGGAGAAAGCGATTGATGATGTGCCCCACGCAATTGGCATGAACAATCATATGGGTTCCAAAATTACTTCGGACAAACGCATCATGTCAATTGTGCTCGATGTATGCAAGGAGCGGGGCCTCTTCTTTGTAGACAGCCGTACGAACTTTCGCTCCGTGGTGGGGGAACTGGCCGTATCCAAAAATATGCCACCTGTAGGCAATGACATTTTTCTGGATGATCAAAACTCCAAGCCACACATTCGCAAGCAACTGGATCTGGCTGCTCAGCGTGCGATCGACAAGAATATCTGTGTTGTCATTGGTCATGTCGGTCATTCGGGGATGAACACATCCGCAGTAATTCGTGAATCCGTTTCTCGTCTGCAAAATCAGGTTCAATTTGTAGGAATCGGTGATCTGGTTCGAGAGGTGTGGCAATGGCATTCTGCTCCTACACTACCGACAGATAATAAATAATGCCATTGGCAATGGACTGGGCGATTCGTTTTTGCTCAGCGGGGTCATTCATTCTGGCTCGGTCTGCTGCATTGCTCAAAAATCCGGTTTCAACGATGACGGCAGGTTGCTTCACGTAATTCAATATATAAAAGGGCTTGCCCCATACGACCCCGTGCTCCGTTCCGTACAACTTGTTCATGGCGTCCTGAATGGATTGGGCCAGCAAATAACTCCTGCCTTCCTTCTGGTGCAGTACCACCGGGCCATGTGCATTCGATCGGGGACTCCAGTTCGCATGAATGCTGACCACGATATCAGTACTTACTTCTTCGCTAAGGCTTTTACGTTGGGCAAGATCTCTGGTATGACGGGAGCGGCTGTTCAGCCAGCGGTTCTCATCACTAAGTGCATAATCACCAAGTCGATTGATGATAACGGCATAACCTTTGCTGCGAAGCAGGAGATAGACCTTTTGGCTAATGGCCAGATTGATATCTTTTTCCAGCACACCTTGGGCTGAGGTACCACCGTCAATACCGCCATGGCCTACATCGAGCAGGATAACGGGTGCTGCAAAGGCATGATGACTTGAGCGATAAGCATCTCCATCGGTCACCGGCAGCATGGATGGACTGTTCTGGGACGGGGCTGCTTTTCCATAAGCGACATGGGGAAGCATGGGAAGGCAATGGAAGCTGATTAGCAAGGCTAACGAAGCGATCAGCAGCTTATACATGGGAATACACACTCCTTCATGAAATAGGTATCGAATGCAGATTAACGACTCGATGGATACCTTTGGCATTAGACTGTGCATTCTGAGGGTTTTCATACTTCTTTCAATAAAAAAATGTTTAACCAGTACACATCCTGCACACAATAGAACTATCGTAAGCTCCGCGAATGTGCAGGAGCGAAGGAGGCAGAATTATGGCCAAAAGTGATGAATTGGTAAAATATATTACGCAGCGTGTTGTTCATTATATTGATACGCCGAAGGAAGAGCGGAAAGGTCGCACCAAAAGGAAAGAGCCGTGGGCGATGAAGTGGTTTGGTATGATCCCTTTCGCTGTATCCCTGTGGGTGGGGAAAAAGGAAAAAGAATTCGATACACAGTCCCATAAACGAAGTTCTTCGGGTAAAGGGTGACAATCGCTTACCTATTTCACTAATGTAAAACCAAAAGACGCAATCCCTTAATAAAATGGGAAGGCGTCTTATTTGTTGTGGATGTTTATAGATGTACAGGTTATCTGATTGTATCTTAAAAATTTGCTGATGATCAAGGATTAACGATGTAAAAATGGCCGTCTTGTTGCAATGTGCTCAAAGGGACAAAGCGTTGAATGGATGATTTTCCACCTAGCGCTACATATAGAATGGACTCTGCTTCCTGATCTGTATGCCATAGCTGATAACCGCTAACGGGTAGAGGACCGCCGTATACGACGTTACGATCACCCGCTGAGAAAACAATCTCTTGATTCTCTCCGTGTTGTATCACATCTTGTGCCCGGTCGGCAGCAACAGGCGTGGCGGTAATCCACAACAGATTGTCAGCCGGATTGAAGACGGGTCGGAGATGAAGTGGATCAACTGATAAAGATGGTATTGTGGACAAATCATTTATGCTGGCAGAGGTCTGTTTGGAATCAGCCTCCAGCAGGTTCAGGAACTCTGACGGTAGTACATCTCCGTTCGTAGCATCAATATAAAGTGCAGGATGGTTAGGTTGTTCCACTTTCCAATAAGCAAGCAGGGGAAGAGCATAACCAAGATGAAGCTCTCCTCCGCCAGCAAGTAATGCCTCAAGGTTCACATGTTGTCGATCCAAGGCTTGTCCAAGAAGTTCATTGTTGTATGGTGACTGTTCTCCATGACCATATTCACTAAGCATCAACTGACCCTGCTCTGTGACTGTAATAATCATATATCCGATAGGTTTGCCTTCAAACTCAGCTTGCACGAGCCAGCTATGTGTACCCGGCCCCAGAGGGTAGAAGGCCAGATCGGCATTCTTCCAATGTGCTTCGGCGGTACCTTTACCAAGTGTAATAGCTTGTTGCTCTGCAAACCGTTGTACAGCAGCGGGAGCTAGCTTTTCATTCTGAATGACATGATGTTCGGGACTATATTCTGTAGATGATACGGGAGATAGTGAAGACGTTTTTTGTTCCTCTGCATTGGCTATCGACCAAAAAGAGAACAGGGCAAGACAACTGAGCAAGCCCAAGGTTATACAGGTTGTTTTCCGAGCGTTGTTCCAACATGTATGAAAGAATCGTTTCAAATTTACACCTACTTTTCATTTATCCGTTACCTGAGCGGGTCCTAGTTTCATTCTAGGGGACAGGCTATGCAAAGGTTGCCGCAACCTGTCGGGCAGCTGATCATGAATAAACACTACTTTTGCCAGCATTTGCAGGAAAAGTAGTGTCTTCGTCTATCTTAAGTGAAACATGCCGCTGCTAATGGCAGTCACTTTCACTTTGGGTTCATATTGCCAGATCATCTCGGTCCGGCGTGTCTCATACTGCAGTTTCATAGCTTCACGATCTATTACCGCCTGTTTTGCTTTCTCTTCTTCGGCATCTGTCTCGGAGTCGATCGGTACTGTGGCTTCTGCCGCCAGTTCTACATCTGCTCCAATGGGTTTAGCGTTAGTTATATCCAGAACTTTTTTCAGTGGTGCAGGTGGCGTGCGGTCAGATTGGACATTCTCCGTGTCTGAGGTTATGTTACCTGGTGATTCTACCTCAGGCGTATCTTCTCGGAGTACCGCTTCATAGTAGGTGTCCAACACGTCCAGCTCCAGATCAAGCCGCTCTTGGGCTTTCTCTGCCCAGCTATAATCGAGTTCCAGCAAGCGATTTGTCAAATGAGATTCCAAAGCAGCTCCGGCATCAAGTAACGAAACTTTAGCTGTCTGTACATGCATGTTCTCCGCAAGTCTCGGACTGAGATCACGTCGGTTCAGCTTGGTGCCGAATTTTTCTATAATTTCACCCGAGCGAAGGGAGATGCCGAGAAAATGCAATTCCTCCCGTTTCAAATCACAGGCGAATTCCACCTTGAAACACACACCAAGCCAAGGCTCATATACGGCTGGCGCTGTAGCGCGCAATTGCCGTTTGGCAGCCTGTTCGAACAGGTTTACGAAGGCACCGCCTTCACGGGCAGCGCCGAAAATCTGCTGCAGTCTGCGACTGCCGTACACCACTTCTTCACGTAATATTCGTCCTGGGCCCAGCTGTGGCAGTGATGGTGTAATACCGAAGTAACGGCCTAGAATAGTTTCTTTTGGTAGCTCGCCTTGAGGAGTGCCGTTGGTTACGCCATTCGTTCCATCAGGGTTAGGTACAACAGGAGGTGATGCTTGCACAACTTTGGCTTCTGCTGCTTCAATGGCCTGCTGATAACTGTCAGGATCAAATATAAATGTAAAGGATATCGTCTCAGCGGGTGCTCCGGTTCGTTCCACGAACCCCCAATAATAGGGACGATTGGTCAACGCTTTGTCCGCCTCAGGCGAGAGTTTGACTGTAACATGGGCAGGGGAACGCTCCATAATCTGACAATCAAGTGCTTCCAGATAGGTGAGAACATAAGCCTGCACTTCATGGGGAGACATCGTCATGAGTTAGCTACCTCCTTTGCGAAGATCTAACAACCCGGATACGGCAGGGCCTTCATCGGCAACCTCGCGTTGAATGGAGTTCAGCGATTTTCCAAGTGAGTCCATTTTACGGCGAATATCTTCATCAGTTTGTGATTCCAACATGATTTTGTACAAACTTTTCTCAATTGATTCCTTCTTCTCCAGCCGTTCCAGAATGACATCCAGCCCGCCGATCACCATCTCAAACATATTGATCTTCTCATGCAGCAGATTCAGAATGTGTTCCTCAATGGTTCCGCTCGTAGATAAATTGAAGATGTTCACGTCATTTTGCTGTCCAAGCCGGTGTACCCGACCGATCCGCTGCTCTACCCGCATAGGGTTCCAAGGCAGATCAAAGTTGATCATATGATGGCAAAATTGCAGATTAATGCCCTCGCCACCCGCTTCGGTTGCAATCATGGCTTGCACACGCCCGCGGAAGAGATCCATCATCCAGTCTTTTTTGCCTCGATTCATGCCACCCCGATAGGGTACAGCTGTAAGTCCATTGTTGCGGAAATAGTTTAGCAGATACTCCTGCGTGGCCCGGTATTCGGTGAAGATAATTACTTTTTCATTCATGTTCCGAACCAGTTCCATCGTTTTTTCCGCTTTGGTATTCTCCTTGATCGCTTTAATATGGGCCACGAGTTCCCAAATTTTGTCCCGAAGGGAGAGTCCAGCGGAAGTTTCTTCGACAGATTAACCAGCGTCACGAATACAGCATCCCGACTGCTGCACACTTCACGCTGCAATGTAACAAGGAGAGCATGCTGCTCAGATTGCCGCCAGCTTCCTGGTACTGGTCTTTAACAAAGGAAGTCACACCATCATAAAGCGCTTGTTCTTCGGGCGATAATTGCAGATTCACGTTGGAGACGTTCCGTTTGGTAAATTGAACGGGGCCTTCGCCGCGACGGTTACGAATCATGACTTTGGATAACTCGTTTTTAAGCTGTTCCTGATTTTTCGGAACCCGCTTGTCTACGACAAAGTTGGCCGCAAAGTCACCCTGACGACCCAGTTGACCGGGCTTCAGCAGGTTGATCAGATTGAACAATTCACTCATATCGTTCTGCACAGGTGTAGCTGTCAGCAGCAGACAATACTTTTTGCGCAATTTCAGCATGAATTGATAGTTGGTTGTTTTCTTGTTTTTGAGCTTATGTGCCTCGTCAATAATAATCATGTCGTAATCAGTATTCAGCAGCATATCTTTATGCGGGTCCCGTTTGGCTGTATCCATGGAAGCAACAACCACTTCATTCTGCCAGGAATAGGCCTTTTTCTGGGCAATCGCAGGGATGCCAAATTTCGAATTCAACTCCCGTACCCATTGCAGCACAAGAGATGCTGGCACGAGAATGAGTACCTTGGATACGAGACCTCGAACCATATATTCTTTCAGAATGAGACCGGCTTCAATGGTTTTGCCAAGACCCACCTCATCGGCGAGAATGGCCCGGCCTGACATTTCAAATAATACTCTGCGTGCAGTGTCCATCTGGTGAGGAAGTGGAGTAAGGCCTTGTAGATGTTTCAAACACTGGATCTCGTCAAAATTGGGAATCAGGTTGGTCTCTTCGGCTTGAATGCCCAGTTGGAAGAGTCGATAATCCCCCCAAGGACCTCCTTTATCCAGTCGTGATTCCAATTGATTAATCCAGCTTCGATCAAATTCCAAAGGAACGGGCAGTTCGGCTACTGGTTGATTCATGTGGTGCGGGTTTTTCCGGTTCATTGTGCTTCCTCCCCTGCCATACGTGATGACGTTTTATTCGTAGGTAATAGTATGGACGAATGAGAGTCAGTTCATAACTATACAAGTTGAACTACAGTTTATTTGCACGAACACTACGATGACAGAACAACCTTCCAATCGCTGTTATCCCCAGATTTCTTTTGATTCCCTTGTCCAAAGGGGAAAACCCGGGGATAGCGTATGCTTCCGATGCAGCTTTCTTTCAGAAAGCTTTTAGGCGAATGCTTCGCTTCTTCAGGTTATTTCTGTCCTCTCCGTTCTTGTGTAAAAAGTTTAGTTGAACCAATGTGAACTACAGTTTATTTACAAGAAGCTTGTCCGAGTATAGGGAGTCTATGAAGATGGACTGTGATAAAAGTCATATGGAAAATCAATATATGGTGTATTATACTGAATTTATATCACTATATGTGGTGTTTTATCATAATTTACTCTTGTAGTGAAAATGTAGCGTTATTCGGGGAGGTTGAACGTAGCGATGAAATCAAACCAACGATCGCATCAATTAGAAGGACTTAGCGAAAAAATATTTCTGGACCGATACGCCTGGAAGGACGCTGATTCGAATCATGCCAAGGTCGGAGATGTGGTATTGGTATTAACGAAGGATGATCCCAAGTTCCCAACCAAGGAAGTGGGCGAAATCATAGAACGTCAGGGTCAGCTTGTACAGGTAAGAACTCGAAGCGGAGAGATGATCGAGACAAGTGTGGAGAAATTGACACTCAACATAGAAAAAACACCGGAAGAGATGTGGGACCGTCTTGCCATAGCGATGGCTTCTGTCGAATCCACAGCCGATAAGCGGGCAACGTGGGAGTCCAAGTTCCGCTCTGTGTTGGAAGATTGGAAGTTAGTACCCGGAGGCCGAATTGCTGCGGGTGCGGGGGCAAGCGATGAGTTGACACTCTTCAATTGTTATGTCATTCCATCTCCGCAAGACAGTCGGGGTGGCATCATGAGAACCTTGACCGAGATGACGGAAATTATGGCACGTGGTGGGGGTGTTGGCATTAATTTGTCCTCTTTGCGTCCTCGCCGAGCGGTGGTGAAAGGTGTCAACGGATCATCCAGCGGTTCCGTATCGTGGGGCGGATTGTTCAGTTATACGACTGGACTGATTGAACAGGGCGGAAGCCGCCGGGGTGCGCTCATGCTGATGATGAATGACTGGCATCCGGATGTGCTTGATTTTATTACCGTGAAACAAACGATGGGGCAGGTGACCAATGCCAATCTGTCTGTATGTGTGAGCAACGCATTTATGGAGGCTGTCAAGCAGGACGGAGATTGGGACTTGGTTTTCCCTGATACGAACGATCCGGACTACGACACCGAGTGGAACGGGGATATGCAGCAATGGAAAGCCGCAGGTCATTCGGTGGTGCACTATCGTACGCTGAAGGCTCGCGAAATCTGGCATACCATTATTGAATCAGCCTGGAAATCGGCAGAGCCTGGTGTGGTATTCATGGAGTATTACAACCAGATGTCCAACAGCTGGTACTTCAATCCGATTATCTGTACTAATCCTTGCGCGGAACAGGGTCTGCCTGCCTGGGGTGTATGTAATCTGTCAGCGATCAATCTGTCCAAATTCTACGATGAAACAAATCATGATGTGGCATGGGATGAACTGGCGGAAACCACTCGCATCTCGGCTAGATTTTTGGACAATGTCATCGATGCAACACCATATCATTTTGAGGAAAATAGATTGAATCAGCAGCGTGAACGCCGGGTTGGACTTGGCACAATGGGACTGGCAGAGCTGATGATTAAGCTGCGTATACGATATGGCAGTCCTGAATCTCTTGTTTTTCTGGATAAACTGTATGGGTTCATGGCAAAGGAGGCCTACCTGGCATCGGCAGAGATTGCAGCAGAGAAGGGTGCTTTCCCAGCTTTCGAAGCTGAACCGTACTTACAGAGTGGATTCATGAAAAACATGGTTGCGACGTACCCTGAAGTGGGAGAGGCCATTCGTAAACAGGGCATTCGAAATGTCACACTGATCACTCAGGCGCCAACGGGAAGTACTGGTACGATGGTGGGCACATCCACAGGTATTGAGCCGTATTTTGCCTTCAAGTATTTCCGTCAAAGCCGTCTAGGTTATGATGAACAGTTCGTACCGATTGCACAAGACTGGCTGGATAAACATCCGGGTGAAGTTTTACCAGATTATTATGTGACGGCGATGGATCTGTCGGCTGAGAATCATATCCGGGTGCAGGCTGCGATCCAGCACTGGGTGGATAGCTCAATCTCGAAGACGGCCAACTGTCCCGCTGATTTTACAGTGGAGGATACGGCTGAGCTGTACGAACTAGCCTTCGACCTAGGCTGCAAGGGAGTAACGATATACCGCGACGGCAGCAGGGATGTGCAGGTGTTATCCACGTCGAAGAAGGAAGCGACCCAGGCTGAAGATCAGAACACGGCAGAAGCTGAAGAGAAGACAGTCGTATCTGCCATAGAAAACCCGAATAATGCTGAAGTGCAGGCAAGTGATGGGACTTCCAATAGCCAGGACGGTGTTAGTACGCATTCTTCCGAGCAAACCCCTTCCTCTTCTACAGTGCTGGATAAACAATACAGAAGCCGTCCTCAAGTACTGCGCGGTGCGACATACAAAATCAATACGCCATTTGGCATGGCTTACATTACGATCAATGATCTGGAGGGAACGCCGGGTGAGATCTTCCTGAACGTGGGCAAAGCGGGATCGGACGTGTTTGCCATGGCTGAGGCACTCGGTCGAGTGTGCTCTCTGTTCCTGCGATACGGAGATCATGGGCACAAGGTTGAACTGTTGATCAAACATCTCAAGGGAATCGGTGGTTCGGGTGCGATTGGCTTCGGGGCCAACCGGGTGGAATCGATTGCTGATGCAGTCGCCAAAGCATTGGAAAGTCATGTACAAAGCGATGTGCAGGGGAACGAACCTGAAGCATTAATAGAACAGAATCAAGTGGAGAGCACGTATCCAAAAGTGGAGGATCAGAAAACCTTTACCGAATCGAGAGATTTATGTCCTTCATGCGGCTCGGCATCCCTGATGAATGTGGAAGGATGCAAAACATGCAGCAGCTGTGGGTACAGTAAATGCAATTAAATATCTCTTGAAAAAAGAGAAAAAGAAAGGCACTCCTGACTCCATTACGAAGTCAGGAATGCCTTTTGTCATTTAGATAACTAACACCAATCTTGGCATCGATCTGCAAGTGATTGCAATTCATTAAATACAACACCAGCATGGTAGCCGTCGCACACGGCGTGATGTAACTGAACGGATAAGGGAAGATATACTTTATCGTTCTGTTGAACATATTTCCCCATCGTGAAAATAGGCAACAAGTAGGTTCCCTCATTGTAAATATTCAGATTAAATCCCGTAAAGTTCACCCAAGGAATACTGGAAACGGGAAAAGTATTTGGCGGTTCATTGGGTTTGGCAACAAATTGTTTGTGATCTTTGTAATTCTTCATATCTTCCAGATAACGAATGTGGAATGTCTCGAAATCTTCATGGAATGCTGTCCAGATCGTTGAGAAACTTTTGTCGTCCTCATGAAAAATCGTATAACTCGGAGACATTTCGTCCCAGTAGCCCAATTTCCCCTCGGCATCAAAACAGGTTCGAAATTCCCTGTGTGCATTGACGACCGTAGAGATCATGTGAATAAGAGCGGGATAGAACTTCAATCCTTTAAGCTTGAGTTTAGCAATCAATAGCGTGATATCCAGATTAGCAGTTATGCTGTAGGTACATCTGACCTGATTCAAGTAGTGGTCAAAGTATGGCTTTCGATCCCACTGATCTAACACGATTGAATTAAACATAAGTTATAACCTCCTAAATTTGAATAATGCCTTCATTTAGGAGGTATATTTGACTGATTTGACCATATCCTATCACATTCCCAGTATCGTATTTTAGAAATTGACCATCTCAGTATAACATGATACTGAATGTGTCGCTTATAGCGAAATCCTCTGCAAAACGCTTTTTCAACCAGCTTCTTTACTTTATAATTAAAGTTGTCTTTATAACGAAGAAGAGAGGGGATTAGATGCGTCAGCCGATAGAAGAACCCATATTTTATTCTTATCCTGGAATGGTAGCGGTGGTGACTTCACGTCATGAGGGAGTCCAGAATGTGATGGCGTCCGGATGGCATACATACATCGGATCATCACCAGGCGTATATGGCATCTCCCTTCGTAAGGAAACATACTCCTATGAACTCATTGAGAAGAGCGGTGTATTCGGTGTTCATTTCCTACCAGGTCATCGATCGGAGTGGATTCAAGCTGCAGGAACGTTCAGTGGAAGAGATACGGATAAATTCAAAAGATTCGGCATTCCATATGAGGAAGGAATCAAGGTAAGTGTACCCATTTTGACAGACGCTTATTTTGCTTATGAATGCAAGGTTATGGACATTACGACATATGGTGACCATGAATGGATTGCAGGCGAAGTGTTGCAGCGATATCAGGATCAGAAGTACTTTCTGGAGAATGGAATGGTTGATCTGGAGAAGTTGCAAATCCCAATGTACACAGGGCGTTCAGCATACCGGATCATGGATGCGAGGACAGAAGAAAAGATTCACCCGTTCCACCTCTAGGGTCCTAGGCAAGAAGAAGCAATTATGAGCAAAACTTTCAATCCGGTCTGACATAGGTTTATAATGGATATTGGCTGCTGAGCAAGTCGGCAGCCTTTTGTTATGAATTCAATTGTTTCAATCGATATATGCGTGGGTATGCTGGTTTGCGCAAGTGGGACAGGTAATTTTAGCCACTCGATGAAAAGTACTATATTTAACGACAAAATTAGAGTATGATTTTACAGCTATATGAGCTGGCAGGAAAGGTTACATCGGTTTAATCGTTTGTAACTATTGCTGTAAAGTATGAGGCTTATTTCGGGCGTATAATGCTAAACGTGAACTCACGAATGAATATAAAGAATATTTTAATAATTAAACTTAATGGACAGGCAATTCGTCTTCTTTAATATTATAGAATTCACACAGAATGTAGCATCATCGGATAGTGCTTCAAACAGAAGCTTTTCTTATGTTGTAAATGAAAGATGGAAGGTGCAATACGTATGTTAATGACAACCAGAACGATCAGGAGTTCCTTTATGCCCCCAACACCGATGTTGTTGACCCACAGTAATAAGGAGGGGCATGCATGTCACAATCGTTAAATCGTAAGAGACATATGAACGGACTTGACGGCTTGCGAGCCATCGCTGTAATTGCGGTAATCGCGTATCATCTGAATTTGGATTTTATTCCGGGCGGACTGCTCGGTG
Organism: Paenibacillus sp. OVF10; assembly: GCA_022836915.1. Lineage (GTDB taxonomy): Bacteria > Bacillota > Bacilli > Paenibacillales > Paenibacillaceae > Paenibacillus. Next base: position 3,025,911 of record CP094668.1, read on the forward strand.
TAGGGATATTCTTTGTTCTCTCGGGATATTTAATTACAGATATTCTCGTGTCACAGTGGCAGGAACATGGACGCATTTCACTCGGTGATTTCTGGGTAAGACGGGTAAGGCGTTTGCTTCCAGGCATGCTGACCATGACAGCTGTGGTGATGATCTGGTTGGCTTGTACAGATCCATCCCGGCTTGCTGCGCTTCGTGGTGATATCGTTTCGGGTGTATTATACATAAGCAATTGGTGGTATATCTTTCACAACGTTTCCTATTTCGAAAGTTTTGGCCCTCCATCACCGTTTGGCCATTTCTGGTCGCTGGCTGTGGAAGAGCAATTTTATCTTATATGGCCTCTTCTACTGATCGCAGCAATCGTAGTGTTCAAAAGAAAGGGATGGCTGGTCGTCTTCATTGTTGTCGCAGCTGAATTGTCTGCTGGTGCAATGGCCATCATGTATAATCCGGATTTGGACCCGAGCCGTGTATATTATGGAACAGACACGCGGGCATTTGCACTGCTTGCTGGTGCTGCTCTTGCCGTGGTGTGGCCTAGTCGCAAGCTATCGAGCTCTCTGCCTGGCATGAACCGGATTGTGCTCGATGTATCAGGACTTGCTGCGCTTGCTTTATTAATCTACATGATGCTGAATAGCAGTGAATATGATCCGTTTCTGTATCAAGGGGGCATGGTGCTTCAGGCTATTGCAACAACGTTGCTGGTAGCGGTGTTGGCTCACCCATCGTCTTTCCTAGGACGTATCATTGGAGCGAAGCCACTACGCTGGATCGGAGAGCGATCCTACGGATTATATCTGTGGCATTATCCTGTCATTATGTTAACCAATCCCGCGGTGGATACGGGAGGAGCACATCCTGTACGAATCATTTTACAGGTTGCTGCAACGGTTGTACTGGCTTCATTGTCTCTTAAATATATTGAAAATCCGATTCGGTACAACGGATTCCGTGATTCTTGGTCCCGATTATGGGGAAGAGGGCGGTCATCGATCAGTATACGTAACGTATGGTGGAAGCGGGCAGGTCTGTTGATGACGATTCTACTGTTGTCCTATACGGTATCCCAGATGATGGTCTCACATGCAGCGAACTCCGACTCCCATTCGGTATCGATGTCCAACACATTGAATGGAGAGAATTCCGTGGCGGAGGAACAGGGACAGGATGTGTTGCCAGCTATTACAGGAACGTCAGGCTCTGGCCAAAAGAACGATGCTCATACACATAAACCGGAAGCAGGAACGAAAGATGATCCGGGGAAAAACGAGAAGCCAACAGGAGAGTCTGCTCCAGACTCGAAACCTGACGACCAAGACAATTCAGTGAATCCTGGCAAGGACGATCAGTCTGAAGATAAGCCGGCCGATGACTCCGTGACTAACGAGAATGATACACCAGATGACGCTGGAGCGAATCAATCCGATAATACGGATCATACGGATGATACACCTGATTCATCTCAGGACAATGAAGAAACGGCTCCTCCTGCCCAGGATGGCAAGGTTCATTATACCGTCATTGGAGATTCGGTGATATTGGATGCAAAACCGTATCTGGAGCAAAGTATATCGGGAGTGTATGTGGACGGACATGTCGGTCGTCAGATGTGGCAGGCAGGTGATGTATTGGAAGGTCTGAAACAAAACAACCAAATGGGCAGCAAAGTGGTGCTGGAGCTCGGGACGAATGGTTCCTTTAACTCCAAAAACTTGAATGCTGTGCTTGATTATCTCAAGGATGAGGATCGGGTATATCTGGTTACTGTGCGCGTACCTCGTCCGTGGGAACGAACGGTGAACAGGGCTTTGAATGAGGCAGCATCCAAATACAGCAATGTCTCGTTGATTGACTGGAACAGTGCAAGTGAGGGACATGACGAATATTTTGAAAAAGACGGCGTACATCTCACTACGCAAGGATCCGAAGCTTTTGCAGAACTGGTGAAAAAAAGTATCCAATAATACGCAATCATATTTAATACGATTTAGCACTTATTCATTATATATAGCCTGGGGTGAAGCTACCGACGGCTGCAACAAGAAAGAGCTCTCATTGTGAGGGCTCTTTTTATATGTTAGGAACAATTAGTCAGAAAAGTGAATTCCAAACAGGGAAACCGATATTTTTCACCCCTGCATCCGTGGATCGTCACCTTACGGTATGATAGCGTTAACATTTACAATAAGTGTATTCAAATCGCCGAGGGGGATTATAGAGATGTTGAAAAAATGGCTTTCGGGTTTCCTGGCAATAACATTGTTCTCCATTATTCTGGCTGGTTGTGCTGGCGGGGACACTTCAGAAGGAGGCAGCGGCAATGACAAAGTAACCGTCACTCTCTGGCACAACTGGACCGGACAGGATGCAAAGGCGGTTGCGATGCGCAAAATAATTGAAGATTTTCGCGCGGCGCATCCAGATATTGAAGTTGTGGATGAAGGCCTGCCAACAGATGGTCTCAAAACTCGGCTTCGTACGGTGGCAGCTGCCAACGAGATGCCAGACCTGTTCGTGATGTGGCCGGATGCCATGACTAAGGAATTTGTAAAAGGGGATCTGTTACAACCCATTAATACAGAGCTGGACGCAAAGCCAGAGTGGAAAGATAACTTTATCCCCAATGCATTGGACGGATACACCGTAGACGGGAATATCTACTCCGTGCCCATGAATCTGGCGCCGAGTTCCTTCATTTATTACAATGAAGCTTTGTTCAAACAGTACAACGTAAAAGTGCCTGAGACCTGGGCGGAACTGGAACAAGCGATTGCTACTTTTAATCAAAATAAAGTCATCCCCATGGCACTTGGCAACAAAGCCAACTGGGTAGCTCAATCAACGATATTCAGTACACTGGCTGATCGGATTACCGGCACAGACTGGTTCCTGAAAGCGGCAGCACAAGAGGGTGCAAGCTTTACCGATCCACAATTTATTGAAGCCTTGAACAAGATGCAGGAGCTTGGCAACACCAAAGCATTCCAAGATGGATTCAACAGTATCGATGAGACACAGATGATGCAGCTTTATTTCCAAGGTAAGGCAGCGATGGTCATGAACGGCGGATGGGCCTTGGCAAATCTGGTGAACAATGCACCTGAAGAGGTGCTGAACAACACACATATTACGATTCTTCCTCCAGTGGACGGAGGTCAGGGTGAACCAAGAACAACATCCGGTGTTGTAGGAACCGGGTTGGGTGTAAGTAAAAAGCTGAGCGGTGCACAAAAAGAGGCAGCGATGGAGCTGTTCTACGCGCTGGCAGGACCTGATGGTCAGAAGGCCACATTGGATAGCAGCACATTGGTGAGTTACAAGATTGATCTGGACAAAACCAAAGCACATCCATTGTTCGTAGAATTATATGATCTGATGCAGGAAGTGAAGATCACGCCAGTATACGATTCCAAGCTGGGGTCGGCAACGGTTGAGGTTATTAATAATGCATTGCAAGAGTTGCTTATGGGTGGCAAGGCCGAAGACATTGCGGCTAAAATTCAGGCGGCTCAAGCCAATGCAGTTAGTCAGTAAGCATTCGTTAAAACCCCTTCCCGGCAGGGAGGGGTTTTAAGTATGAATGGGATAGTCAGTTGCAAGTTGGTAAAGGAATTTATCGAAGGGAAGTGAACAGATGAACGCACTGCGCAGTCGGCGTTTTATTATGCTGGGGTTGGCCCCGGCAGTCATCATTTATGCATTGTTTGTATTTGTACCGGTCGTGTGGTCGGCATACTACGGTTTCTTCAACTGGTCCGGCATCGGCGCATCCAAATATATTGGTGTGGATAATTACGTGGAGATCTGGCATGATCCTGTATTTTGGCGGGCGCTGAAAAATAACGTTATTTTTGTGTTGGCGTCGGTATTTGGACAAATTCCGTTAGCGCTTATGCTGGCGGTCATCTTACACAAAAGCAATCCATTACAGCGGTTTCTGCGCTCAGCCGTATTTCTGCCGATGGTGTTATCCACTGTAGTTATCGGTATGATCTGGCAGTATATCTATCATCCGCAGATCGGGATATTAAACTTTCTGCTGGACGCACTGGGGCTTGAAAGTTGGAAGCTGCAATGGCTTTCCGATGACAAGATTGCCATTTTCTCATTGGTACCGCCGCTGCTCTGGAGCTTTGTCGGGTTGTATCTAATTATCTTCATCTCGGCGTTGCAGAATATTCCCGGCGAGATTCATGATGCTGCCAAAATAGACGGGGCTTCAGGAATCCGGAAGCTGGTATCCGTCTCTCTGCCCATGATCTGGGGTACGGTTCAGGTAGCGATCATTCTATGTATTTCGGGTAGTCTGAAATCATTCGATCTGGTCTACATCATGACCAAGGGTGGTCCGGCACATGCGACGGAACTGCTTGCAACGTATATGTACAATTCCACCTTTACAACATACCGATATGGTTTTGGTAGTGCGATCTCAACAACCATCGTACTGATCTCCCTGCTGCTGATCGGAACAAGCCAGTGGTTAACCAGTCGCAAACGAAAAGAGAATCAATAGAGAGGAGGAGTTATCATGCGCGTGACACCTGTATCCATGCCATCACCACGAAGCAGCTCGGGCCATCCGGTTCGCCGCCTACGTAGCGGAATTGTTTGGACGCTGCTAACGGTCTATGGTATTTTAACATTGTATCCGTTCTACTGGCTCGTGATTAGTGCATTCAAAACAAATGAAGATTTCTATAGCAGGCCCTTCGGACTGCCGGAAAACTGGAATGTTGCCAATTTCAGCAATGCATGGGAAAGCTCCAGGCTGGGGACCGCTTTTGGCAATTCACTAATCGTATCGGTGGGGTCACTTATTCTAACGCTGTTTATTGCAGCGCTGGCTTCATTTATCCTGGCTCGTTTCCAGTTTCGCTGGAAAGGGTTAATCATGACCTTCTTTGTTGTTGGTATGCTCATTCCGATCCATAGTACACTTGTCCCCTTATTTATTTTAATGAAACAGATGTCTTTGCTAAATACGTACTGGGCCTTAATATTACCTTATACGGCTTTTGCTTTGCCTACGGCAATTTTTGTGCTTACTGCTTATCTGACAAGTGTTCCACGTGATATTGAAGAGGCAGCTTTTATTGATGGAACAGGACTTTGGGGGCTGTTTACCCGGATCATGTTACCGATGTCCGTACCTGCGTTGTCTACGGTTACGATCCTAAGTTTCTTGCATGCGTGGAATGACTTTTCATTTGCGCTTGTATTCATCAACAAAACCGGATTGAAAACGTTACCGCTGGCCATTGCGAACTTTGCGGATGGGTATCAAACCGATTACGGCTTAACGCTAGCTGCCATGACACTGTCGGTCATTCCAACCATTATCTTGTATCTCGTATTCCAGGAACAAGTTATGAAAGGTATGACAGCAGGAGCTGTCAAAGGATAAGCGAAAGCGCATCCAGAGGAGGAGAAACGTTTGGCACGCTGGCTCACATCTTCGTTACAAAGGAAGCTATCGGTCGTCGTGACGGCTTCAATGATTGTGCCATTGCTGGCCTTGGGCCTGTTCGCCTTTCTGATCTCTTCCCGCATCACAGAGCAAAAAACAAAGCTGTCCGGCATGGATACGCTTAAACAGGTGGAAGCAAATCTTCGTTATATGTTGCAGGATGCCGAGAATCTCTCCATTTTCCTGATTGGAGAACGGGACATTCAGCAGTATCTTAGCCACAATGAAGATCATGAGCTGGACCGGGTGGATATCCTGGGCAGGATGACCAATCTGGCTGCTTCCAAGAAATATATCGCCAACATCGCCATATATCCGGGACGTTTTGATGCCACATTGTCAACCGCTACCTGGTATGAATCCAATGAATCCAACCTGTCGTATCCCTCTGTTCCAAGCGGTGAAGCAGTCAAACAATGGACGGGGGTATACCCGGTGCAGAATTACGCGGGTATACAAAATGTGATCACATTGGTTCGGCCAATCCGCAGTATCCATGATTATCGACCCATCGGCTGGCTGGCGATCAGCCTGGATGAGAAGGCCATATCCAAGGGATGGGCTGCTCTGGGGTTAGGCAGAGGGCAAGGCAGACTGGAGCTCATCGGCAGTTCTGGAGAGATTCTGTCTTCAATGGACAAATCCCGGCTTGGACTTAAGCTGGAGCAGGCCGAACCAGGAGTCACAACGTTAATTCAGGGTGGTGGTAGCGGAACAACCACATATGGTAGTGGTGAGGATAAACGGACGTTGCTCTATTATCCCGAAGAATTGACGGGGTGGACGTTGGTTGGAACGGTTCCCTATGACCAGTACAAGTCCGAGAATCGGTACATTCTTATTCTGACCGGTTGCGCCGTTGCAATGTCTGCTGCGATCAGTGCTGCCTTGGTCTGGTTTACGGTTCGTCGTGTGACGAGGCCGCTTCGTGTGCTTACCAGACATCTGTCCCGAATTGATCCGGAGCGTCCTCTTCCGCTGTTTCGGTCTGAAAGTGATGACGAGATTGGCAGGCTTGGGGAGAGTTACAATCTGCTCGGTGCACATATTCAGTTATTGAAGGAAGAGGTTATTCGAGGTGAAGCTCGCAAAAAAGAGGCAGATCTTCGAGTGCTTCAGGCGCAGATTAACCCGCACTTTCTCTATAACACGCTCTCTTCGATTCATTGGATTGCCTTGATGTCTGAAGAGAAGCGGATCGCGGATATGGTTGAGGGCTTGAGTGATTTTCTACGTATCAGCTTGAACAATGGTCAGGATTACTGCCCTGTGGAACAGGAGATCGCTCATATTCGCCATTATGTGCGTGTGCAGTCGATTCGTTTCCCTGATCAATTCGTGTTGCATTATATCGTAGATCCAGCGCTTGAGAAGCGAATGATGCTGAAGCTATTGCTGCAACCGCTCGTTGAGAATGCCATGATTCATGGCATTCAGCCCAAAGTAGGTATGGGCACCATAACAATAATGATTCGAAAGGACCCGGATAATGAACAGATGAATGTGCTGGTGCTGGATGATGGTGTCGGCATGGAGCCGGACAGGCTGGAACAATTAAGGATAAGCATTAGGGAATGGAAGGGAAAACAGCCGGAAAAACAGCTAAACCAAGGCGGTTATGGGCTCTGCAATGTGAATGAGAGACTGCTGCTCCATTATGGAGCGGATGCACAGCTTGAAGTAGACAGCAGGGTTGGGGAGGTACCCGGATTTCGTTTTCCATTCCAATCTTGGAGGGTTCGTCATGAGACTATTAATTGTTGATGATGAAGTGATTATCCGTACAGGGCTTGCCAGCGTTATCGCTTGGCATGAACTTGGAATTGAACTTCTTCAACCTGCTGCCTCGGCAGAGGAGGCGTTAACACGTTTGGCTGAGGAACGTCCACATATCCTGATGACCGATATTCGGATGACAGGCAGATCAGGGCTGGAACTGGCAGAAGAGGGCCTGCGATTGTTACCTGAGCTGGAGGTCATTATTTTGTCCGGATACGATGACTTTTCTTATGCCCAACAGGCGATTCGCCAAGGTGTTACAGATTATCTGCTCAAAACAAGTAAGCCGGAAGAGATCATCAAAACCGTATTACAGGCCAAACAGCGAATCTCGGAACGTTGGGCAGAGAAGTCCAGAGAGGGACAGCTTATGCGGGAGAATCGAGAGCGGTTATTTGCCGGGTGGATCATTGATGGTAACACCGCTTCGGGCCATTTTCCTTCATTCTTGCGATCTGATGTTGGAAAAGAGGCAGGGCTTGGTGGCCTTGATGATGAACAGATTCTCAGACAAGTCATTATTCTTCGAGCAGAGGGTTGGGATCGATCCTCGGATGCGCTATTACGATTTGCGGTGCAGAATACCCTGGAGGATATGTTACCTGGTGCCATTGCTCATGTAGAGAAACAGCAAATTATTTGTGTAGTTTCATGGCCGCCTGTGGAACATGAAACTACGTTCAGGCTGGAGAGTGCATTACGTCGGGTGGAGCAATTACTGAAGTGCACCCTGCGCGCAGCGGTAGGTCTGCCTGTGCGTGGATATGCAGATCTGCACGAAAGCTACAGTACTGCGTCAGCTGCATTCCGATATCGGGGTTTGGTGGATTATAAAGTATGGCATTATGAGCACGTTCAGGATCGCCAAGGTGGTAAAACTGTACTTACGCACGAAGAGGAGACCACACTTGGTACATTATTGCTGGATAATGATTCAGTCACGTTAACGACATGGACGCGGGAACTTGTGGCTAATTTGATTACAGAGCCGGAGGTCACACCAGAATCGTTCAATGCTTGTCTGCACTCAGCCGTCATTGCAGGTCATCGCTGGCTGACTCGCACAATGCGAGCCACAGGGCGTGAAGAACCCGCAAGGCTCGAGCCATGGTTGCCCGAACCGGATGCTGAAGCTGGTGACCTCGGGGATATGCTGTTCCATCATCTGTATGGTCTGATGCATATCTATCATAGCCGAATGGGTCAGGGACAGGCTGCTCATGTGCAGAAGGCTATCGGTTATATTGAATCTTCATTGGCGCAGGATATTAATCTGCAGCAGGTAGCTGGACATGTTCATTTGCATCCGGGTCACCTCAGTGAGCTGTTTAAAAAAGAAATGGGTGTGACCTTCGGAGATTTTGTCACCGATATGCGTATACGAAGAGCGATGGATATGCTGGCGGTGTCTCCAGCGAAGGTCAGTGAAGTCGCTGCCATCAGCGGCTACGAGGACGTGAAATATTTTAGCAGACTGTTCAAAAAACATACCGGCAAGACCCCGAGTGAATATCGCGAGGAGGCAATGTCGTTTAAGCCTTCGGGAAGTTAGAAATGAGCAGATTAGGAAACATGTCTTGCCTTACTGCAAACGTTTTCGATATGGTATTACTCAGGGTTATTGGAGAGTGAGGGCGTACTAATGAAGACCCATAATTCAAGTCAGGATTTATCTGGACAATGGAAGATACAACATTTTGAAGTTGGGGAGAAGCGGGCGATGGATGTGGCAGCTGCTGCACTGGATGACCGTTTCTGGATCGGGGCTGAAGTGCCTGGCGATGTACATGCTGCGTTGGTTGAGCGCAGTATCATTGATCCGCCCTATTACGGACATAATGATGCCAAAAGTCGCTGGATTGAGCAAAAGGAATGGTGGTACCGCTCCACATTCAATCTGGTGAGAGATGCAGAGACCGAGGAGCACTTTGAATTGGTGTTTGAAGGATTGGATACGTTTGCAACGGTATATGTGAATGGCCATGAAGTTGGAAAAACGGCAAATATGCTTATGTCACATACTTTTAACGTTACGTCTCTAGTACGCAGCGGCTGGAATGCGATTGCTGTCAAGTTTGATCCGCTTCATCTGCATCACCGGGACAAAGAAACCTTTGACTGGTCTTCGTACACGAAGGAACGGCCATGGTTGCGCAAAGCAGCGATGAACTTTGGTTGGGACTGGGGGCCACGCATGGTTACCGTGGGGATCTGGGGTACGGTAAGGCTGGAAAAACGAACAATTGCCAAGCTGGAAAGTGTGTATGCTCGAACGGAATCAGTCAGTACAGAGCTGGCTGTCTTACATGTCACGGCAGATGTGAAGTCGTTCTTGTCTTACCGTAGCAGACAGAAACGTGAGCAGGCTGTGGTTGCGACCTGTAATGTTCGTCTGTTGGATCGCAGCGGACACGAGGTGGCAGGTGTCACTGAACTACCCGTAGAGGGTGGCAAAGCGGATACCACATTAAACGTTACGTCACCGCAGTTATGGTGGACTCATGATCTGGGTGAGCCGTATCTGTATACACTGGAGGTTACATTATACGCAGATGGCGTTGAGGTGGATCGTTATAGCGAGCCTTATGGGTTACGAACGATTGAGCTGGCTCTTCACAATGAACGGGGTGAAGATGCATTTGCTTTTATCCTGAACGGAGTCAAGATCTACGCCAAGGGAGCCAACTGGATTCCGGCTGATCATCTGATTGGCGCCATCCCGAACTCTCGATATCGTGAGCTTGTCGAGCTGTCGGTGGAAGGACATATGAACATGCTGCGTGTCTGGGCCGGTGGTATATATGAGAAGGATGTCTTCTACGATGAGTGTGATCGACAAGGCGTATTGGTGTGGCAGGATTTTGCATTCGCAAACGCATTGTTCCCTGATTTCAATCGTGATTTCATGGATAATGTGCGGCAAGAGGTAGAAAACAATGTCCTGCGCCTGCGTAACCGTGCCTCGCTTGCTCTCTGGTGTGGTAATAACGAGATAGACTGGCTCTATGATATGAAGTCGGCAAGTGGAGATATTACCAGTCCGTTCTACGGCGAACAGATATATCATGAGCTAATCCCTGAAGTGCTGGAGCGCTTGGATCTGTCTCGTCCGTACTGGCCTTCTTCGCCGTTCGGAGACAGCAACGGTCAGGATGCGAATGACCCGGATGTGGGGGATCGCCACAACTGGCAGGTATGGCATGGTTCGGTCTATCCAAGGAAGCATGGAGAGCCACCACTGCTGGACTACAGCATTGAAGGTGTAACGTTCAAAAATTATAAAAAGGATCATGCGTTGTTCAGCAGTGAATTTGGTATGCACGCCTCGGCCAATCGTTACACGCTGGAGAAAAATATGCCCGCAGGTCAGTTTTACTGGGGCAGTCCGGAGATGGCCTATCGTAACAAGGATACCAATCATCAAAAAGGTATTTTGTTGATGGAAGGTTACACAGGCATTCCGCAAAATATAGAGGAGTACATGAATTATTCCATGCTGACTCAAGCAGAAGGATTACGCTATGGAATTGAACATTTCCGGCGCATCAATCACCGTAACAGCGGTGCGCTTGTGTGGCAATTAAATGACAGTTGGCCAGGAACAAGCTGGTCCATGATTGATTATGAACTGCTACCGAAGGCATCCTTTTATTACGGGAAAATATTCTTTCATCCTGTCCTGTTGTCACTGGAGCATGAGCCGGGGAGCCGCTTGCATTGTGGGTCGTGAACGATACACGTGAAGTCTTGAAAGGGGAGCTTCGACTCAATGTCTATGCATTAAATGGAGAGAAGATCTACTCCAGCTCACATGCTGTTGAAGTAACATCTCAAACCTCACTGTGTATTGCTGAATTAACTGAAGCAGAGGTGTTACAGGGCAGACGTGCGGAGGAAGTAATGGTTGAGCTGGTATCCGAAGGGTTTGCGGCGCCGAGCAATCGATACTTCTTGCGTGATCCTAAGGATGTGACGTTGCCAGAGTCGCAATTGAGCGTACATGTGAACGAAGAGGAACAGTCTGTAACGGTTACGGCCAGTGGAGCGATTGCACGATTGGTGAAGCTGGAGCTTCCCTTGGGCGTGTCCGATTCAGTGACAATTATTTCGATCTGCTCCCCGGTGAAAGCCGAACAGTGAGACTACGTCATCCAGAGCAAACGTCTCTGCCACTGACAGAACTTCGGGTTAGTGCCATGAACGGCAGAGAAGGATAAAATAATAATAATAGACTTCGAATCTTATTCGAGGTTCAAGGTGGTAATCCCGATCAGGGATGCCACCTTTTTTGCTTTTGCAGCAGGTGAGTTCATATCGTTGTGTCAGGTTACCCTGTCCTTAGTCCACAAGCGAAACTTCCAATCGGGTTCACATGTTGGCATATTAAGGTTAGAATGATGGAAAGCAATCGTTTTCAAAAGGAGGTAATTTTATGTCATTTGTCTTTTATCCAGAGATGGTTATATTCATTCTGATGTTGATCCTGCTGATTATTGGTATTGTATATATCGTTCGTAAAAGCAAACAAGTATTGCGCCGCTTAAGCAATCTGGAGAAAGCGGTATATGAAAAAGATAACATTTCATCCTATCCGAAGGACGTTGATACTGTACAAGAAGGAGCACCCAGAGAAGACACGTTTGCTCCACGCAAACGAAAATGAAGAAGGATACGGAATTACATAATAAAGATAAACCAACAAGCCAAACAGCCGATTCTTCTCTATGAGGAAGTTATCGGCTGTTTGGGCATATAGACATTTTATCGGTATTAACTGGGTTTAGAGAAAGGATTCATAACGCTGTTGGAAAGAGGATTCCATCTCCACTTGCCGAGCAAGTTGCTGCTGTACCTTGGCCCCGCGGATCGTCTGAAGTTCCTGAAGTTGTGCAGTGGAACTGAATTGATCTGCAGACATTTGGACAAGTAATTCGGAGAGCGCATCCGCATCTTCGAGCGCGGCATTAAGTCCAAACGCACCGGTTGGGGTCATGGTATGAGCGGCATCACCGATGAGTACAACATTGTCCTGTGCCCACGACTGGCAATAGCTGCTTTCAACAGATAACAGAACAAAATCACTCCAGCTCTGAATGTTGGCAGCTACAGAATCAGACAGGCAAGGAAAAGCAGATACAAGTTTATCTACAAAAGGAGCAATCGGCTGCTCTCGCAGCTTGGAGTAAGCTCCTCGGGAATGTTCCATCCAATCTGAACATAACCGCCGAACTGTGAGAACAGTGCGAGCTGTTGACCATCCATGCTGGCCATCCGAACAGCGGGTTCCCAACCTACGGGTGCTGGAATGCGTGCCCAGAGCAGATCATACCCGTGCTTCCGAATCTCGGGGTCAAACCGGAATGTTTGCGTACAGCAGAATATCTGCCATCAGCACCAACAATAACAGATGCTTGAATGGAGGCAGGAACGCCGTTCTGCCGAATGTTAATACCCACGACCTGGCCGTTTCTGTCACGTAGCAAGCCAGTCATGATGGTATTAAACAGTACTTGTTCATTGGAGTTGTGCTGCTGAGCGTGCGACACGATGGCTTCCAGGAGATGAGCTTGAGGTACATGAATACCAACATGAGATTCTCCATTGCCTGGTGATACCGTATGAATAATCTGCCCATTTTCCCAATACTGAATCTGTTCCAAGAGCAGCGCTCCGCGTTCCTGAATGAGGGAATAGAGGCCGTGTTTATTCAAAATGGCTTCGCCGTCCACATTGAGCAACTCCCCGCGAAACGACTTGTGCAGGTGGGGCTGCCGCTCAATGAGCATCGTGGAGATTCCTTTTTGATTCAGTAAATAAGAAAGCAAAGCACCGCCAGGTCCAGCACCGACGATACAAACATCCGTTTTGAGTTGAGATTGTATATTCTGATTCATGTGCATAAGTCCCTTACATTATAATGATGACGCTTCATTTACTTTATAACAACAGATTTATTAAAATCATTAAGTAACTAAAAGTAACTTTAAAGATATAGGTTATTATAAACAAACCCGTTGCCATAATGCAATAGGTGAAACCGGAAATAAAACAAGAGTCTTGCAGTCAACGATAGGGTGTCGGATACAAGCGCATTTTTCACAAACATCATAGTGTAAATATGTTACAATATAAGGTAGGTTATGATGAAAGGCAGGAGGAACGTTTATGAGCCCGGATACGGAGCGAAACTCTCAATTGGCAAATGTAGATCAATTGTTGGAGGCCTTCTTCAGATATAAAAATAAAGTATTGGATCAGCAGCAGAAGACCGAAACCAACTGTAAACTGAATCCGACAAAAAGTCATATATTGGGCATGATTTTACGTGAAAAAAATGTATGGCGGTTGATGTGGCCAGACAACTCAGTTTGTCTTCCGGCGCAACCACCATTGTACTGAATCAACTGGAGACGGAAGGGTTGATCCAGCGGGTGCGCAGTGAAGAAGATCGGAGAATTGTGTGGCTGTCCTTAACGGATGAAGGCGCGCAGCTTGCCAAGACACTTAATGCGAATCGCGGCCGAATGACGTGGGAATTGTTGCAAGCACTTTCCGAAGAGGAGCAACAGCAGATGTTTGGCATGCTGAAGAAAATTGAACTGAAACTGCTGGAGAACATGAAGTCGTTTGAGCAGATCCACCGGTAGTCCATATATGACTTGATTCCTTGAAGACGTCAGTCCTCATGAGTTCGTCCCTAATTGCGGGGGATGAACCTTGAAGACTGGCGTTTTTGAGTTGGTTTACAAATGAAAGCGAACCACATGATCCGTTAAGCCTTCCTGGATCAAAACTTCTTTTGTTTGCTGCCCATCAGGTCAAAGTGGGGAAATGGCTGCCGCCGATGAATGTATCGCGGGTCCAGCCCATGATCGTTGCACCAACGCTCGAGACGTTCCAGATCTGCGCAGCCAACTTTGGTGACACTGGTGATGCCGGGAAATCGGTTGTCAATCCAGAAATGAGTGAGGTACGCGATCTCACCCCGAGCCACTTGTTCCTTCCACGCAGCAAGCTCTTGTCGTTTAATTCCAAATGCCATAGATGCAAGTTCCTTTCCAAACGGGTATTGTCCTGAGCATATTGTAACATCTTATATACAGAATCCATCAGAATTCTTTCATTCAGACTAGTCTGAAACCAGTTGAATGGGTATATGAATATGACAACATTTTTATAATAAAGTATGGATTATGTTAAAATAAACCTATACAACAAAGGTTTCACCACTTCTATAGCGGAAAGGGATTGTCATCATGGAAATATTTATTGCCGTACTTGTGTTACTGGTACTGATTGGTTTATCCAATATTTTAAACCGGTTTGTACCCTTTATTCCCATTCCGCTCATTCAAATTGTGCTTGGTGTAGCTATAGCTTTGCTTCCCGCAGGTGTTCACCTGCCGTTGAATCCGGAATTGTTCTTTGTACTTTTCATCGCACCTTTGTTATACAACGATGGTAAGCGAACGCCAAGGAATGAATTATGGAATCTGCGTGCACCGATACTTTTGCTTGCACTAGGGCTTGTATTCGTGACAGTAGTCGTGGCGGGATATGCCATTCATTGGCTAATTCCTTCAATTCCGTTACCTGCTGCTTTTGCTCTTGCAGCCATATTGTCCCCGACAGATGCAGTGGCCGTTGGCGCCATGGCAGGGCGAGTACATTTGCCCAAAGGCATACATAGGCTTCTTGAAGGTGAAGCATTAATGAATGATGCATCTGGCCTCGTGGCCTTCAAATTCGCGATTGCAGCAACAGTTACAGGTGTATTTTCCCTGGCGAATGCAACCTTCAGTTTTATTCTGATTGCGATTGGCGGACTTCTTGTCGGGGCATTGTTATCTTTTCTGTTAATCAGGCTAGGGGTATGGATCCGTAGACTGGGCATGGAAGATGTGACAATTCACATGCTGCTGCAAATCCTGACGCCATTTATCATCTATCTGGTGAGTGAAGAAATTGGGGTATCAGGTATTCTTGCGGTAGTGGCAGGCGGTATTATTCACGCCATTGAGCGTGACCGCGCTGAATCGGTTCAGTTGAAAATGCAGGTGGTATCTGCGAGCACATGGTCAGTCATTTTATTTATACTAAATGGTCTGGTGTTTGTTATTCTGGGTGTACAGGTCCCGGATGTGCTGAGTACCATTTTTGAAAATGTATCGTTTAATAATCTGCAGGTGTTGGGCTATGTGGGCCTAATCTCGGTGTTATTGCTGGTTCTGCGCTTTCTCTGGATCTATCTGTTCTGGCAAGGGAATGAATTGTTGCGTACCAAATCCTCTATTGGCAGGCCCAGATTCAAAGATATTACGATCATTTCCCTCTCTGGGGTGCGGGGGCTGTAACATTGGCGGGTGCTTTCTCCATTCCTTATGTGCTTCAGGATGGATCACCTTTCCCTGAACGGGATCTGATTATTTTCCTCGCAGCAGGGGTTATCCTCTTCTCCCTGATTGCGGCGAGTGTGTTTCTTCCGGTTCTGGCCAAGGACGATGGGAAATCCACAGAAGAAACACCGCAGAAGTCAGAACGAAAAGCACATGACATTATGCTGAATGCGGCAATACGAGCTGTCAAATCCGAAATGAACGATGAGAACAAAGCTGCGGCACTGGCGGTTGTCTCCGACTTGTCCAAGTACATCAGACAGGCCGCAGGTCAGCTCACCGCCGGTAAACGCAAAGATATTCAGAAACAAGAAACGGCTATTAACCTGATTGCCACCCGCGCGGAGCGTAAAGAAGTAGAAGTGATGCTGGACGAAAATGCAATTGCTTCTGATGCGGCCTTCAAATGTGACAGCTGGCTGGATAGAAAGGAAATGATGCTGGCGAATCGCGCAAACACTCAGTTCATGACCTCGATCAGCGAGATCGGGCGTGTGTTAGGACATCTGTTCACCAACCGGTCCCAGAAGCCGAATCAACCATTCATGCTTGAAAATGCAGAACTGTTCCGTCAGGTGAAGCTGCGTACCTCTGAAGCGGCAATTAAGGCTATTCGTGCCCATATGAATGATGGGAATCGAGTCGTCGCACTGTCGGTCATTGCCAAATATGAGCGTGTAATTGCCAAATTGCGCACTTGGAACCAAGGTAAAACGGAAGATCCGTTTAATCAGGAGAAATTAGAGTTGCAGATGGTGGCGATTCAGGAACAGCGCAATACGGTTCAGCAACTGTATGAAAACGGCGAAATCACCCGTGATGTGGCTGCGAAACTGCGCCGGTTTATTAACGACGTTGAAGCGACTGCGCTGAAAAATACCTAATCCGATAAATCCGATATTTTAAATATGCTAAATGGTTTGATATAATATGTAACAAGAAACATGCATCATTACAGAAATGTACTTATATCGATCAGTGAAGGAGAGATGAGACATGGCAGAACAACAAATTCGGTTGGGCAAGACGGATCTGATCGTGAATCCCATTGGACTGGGTGCGAATGCAGTAGGCGGACATAATATCTATCCGGACATGCTGAATGATGAGACGGGTAAGGAAGTGGTTCGTACAGCCTTGAAACAAGGTATTAACTTTGTGGATACGGCATACATCTATGGACCTGAGCATTCCGAACGACTGATCGGTGAAGTATTGAAGGAAACCGGTCAGCGGCAGAATACGATTATTGCAACCAAAGCAGCTCATAAATTAGTGGATGGCAAGATTGTCATGGATAACTCACCTGCTTTTCTGAGAACATCCGTGGATGACGCGTTGAAACGACTGCAAACCGATTACATTGATCTGTTCTACATCCACTTTCCGGATGAACATACGCCTAAGGATGAGGCGGTAGATACGTTAAAACAATTAAAAGACGCTGGCAAAATTCGTGCCATTGGCGTATCTAATTTCTCCATTGATCAGTTGCGTGAAGCCAACAAGGACGGGCATGTAGATGTACTGCAATCTGAATATAATCTGTTCAAAAGAGATGCGGAGAAAGAGCTGTTGCCGTATACGACTGAGCATAACATTTCTTTTGTTCCTTACTTCCCTCTTGCAGCGGGACTGCTGGGCGGTAAATATAATCGCAATACAACCTTTCAGGATGGACGGGCGAAGAACCCGTTGTTCACAGGTGAAGCTTTCATTGAAAATCTCGATAAAGTTGAGCAACTGCGCAGCATAGCACAATCCAAGGATGTTGAGGTCGCTCATCTGGTTCTGGCCTGGTACCTGACTCAGCCTTCTATTGATGCATTGATTCCGGGTGCCAAGCGACCAGAACAGGTCATTAACAATCTGCAAACATTAAATGTGGAATTAACTGCTGAGGAAATTGCAGTCGTGGATCAGATCTTTCGTTAATGAGTTCGGGTGAATCGGGAAATGCTAACAGGGAGTTTACGTATGAAGACAAAGTGAGGACACCACATGAACCTGAAGGCAGCCCGAGTCATCGGAATGTTCACGCTAATTATTTTGCTGGGTAGCAGTTCTGCCTATGCGAAGCCTGTACAGAAGAACCGTCAGTATTATGAGGAACGAGGAGAGATTGTGTGGGAAGTTCCCACACAGGATAAACTCATCGCGCTTACCTTTGACGATGGACCAGATCCGATTCAGACTCCGCAGATCCTGGCTTTGTTACAGCAGTATCATGCCAAAGGAACTTTTTTGTACTTGGCAAATGGGCAGACAAATTTCCTGAACTGATTAAGCAGGAACAGCTCGAAGGGCATGAAATCGCCAACCATACGTATGCGCACACGTATGCAGTTCGATCAACTAGTGCGGACAAGTACATGAAGGATATGAACGAAGCGGAAAGTTCCATCATTGAAGCAGGCGCGGAGCGTCCCCTGTTGTTCAGGCCACCGGGCGGCTATTACAATGACATGGTCATTCAGGCTGCCAAACAAAAGGGTATACCATTGTACTCTGGTCCTGGCATCAGGATACACGGGACTGGGCTTCACCAGGTGTATCGGCTATCGTTAAAAAAGTACTGAATAACGCACGCAATGGGGATATTGTACTCTTCCACGATAAGGTGGAAGGCAAGTCCCATACGGTAGCTGCACTCAAAACAATTCTGCCGAAGTTACAGCAGCAAGGATACCAATTCGTGACGGTGTCTGAACTGCTTGCTGTGAAGGCACGCGAAGCTGCGAAGAACAACACTTCACCTTCGTCAATATTGGAGCACGTGCAACCCTAAGCATGGTAATCCAATTTAGAAACCGTAAGTCTCAGATGAAGAGACCTGCGGTTTCTTTATCTTGGTCTCCATGTGTCCCATATAAAACGTTGAACCAGGCGTAGGAGGTTATTGCCGCGTCCCTTTTGTTTTGAAACCAAAACGTCTACAATAGATGGAGCTTTGTGTTTAAGGGTTATATAGTATACAAGATATGAATTACGACATAGAGGAGAGTGAATATGATGAATGGACAACAACGTGTAAATATTAAGCCAGGTCTGGAAGTGGACATTGTGCTGAAGCAGGATCAAGCTACAGGTAAGCTGACACGTGGCATTGTAAAGGATCTGTTAACCAAGTCACCTACGCATCCACACGGAATCAAAGTACGACTGACGAGCGGTCAAGTGGGACGTGTGAAACAGGTCATTACAGGCGGCTCGAACTAACTGTGGTCCAAGGCGGGGAGATGAGTACTACCGCAGAAGTAATGGCACATCTGGCTTCGGGTAATGCACGTCAGCAGGACGCATATCATGTGTTACAGAGCAGTGGATTGCTCGAGATATTAGCTGACTATCACCCATATCCAGCAGGAACGGTACCGATTGATATTGATATTCCGGGCAGTGATCTGGATCTGCTGTGTTATGCAGAGGATCTGGATGTGTTTGAAGCCGAGATATACAACCGAATCGGAGCCATTGCTGAATTTCAATGTGTACGTGGTGGGGATCTTCCAGACCAACGTCCTTATGTGACTTGTAATTTGCAAGTGGGACATTGGCCTGTGGAGATTTTTGCCCAATCCGTGCCAGTTTACAGGCAGAATGCATACCTACATATGATCGTAGAGTGGAGATTGTTGCAACTGTGGGGAGACGCGGGACACCGTGAGATCCGCAGACTGAAACAGGCAGGGTGGAAGACGGAGCCTGCTTTTGCCTCTGTACTTGGATTACAGGGAGATCCATATGTGGACATGCTGCATCTGGCAGAGATGAAACGTGAAGATCTCTGGAACTGGGCGCGTTCACGCACGTCTTTTTAAAATGTCTATTTGAGATGAACTAATCATTTACACGATAACGGAGAGGACAGAAAAAACCTGAAAAAGCGAAGCGGTAGCCTAAAAGCTTTCTGAAAGAAAGCTGCATCGGAAGCATACGCTATTACCGGATTTCCCCTTGAGAAAGGGGATCAAAAAATCTGGGAATAACAGCGATTGGAAGGTGCTTCTGTCATCGTAGTGTCAGTGTAAATAACCTTTGGTCAGATTAGAAAGATGGCTACAATTGTTGTTACCGTGAGTCCCAGCAGTACAGGCTTCAGGTTGCGTCTTGCAAGTTCAAAAGGATTGACTCCGCAGATTGCAGCAGCAGGAATCAATGCCCATGGAATCAAAGTCCCACCACCCACCCATATAGCTGCAACCTGACCGAGTGCTGTCAGCACAGGTGCGGAATCTGCCGATCCTGCAAACATGGACGCAATCGAGCCAACCAGGGATATCCCCGAGAACCCCGAACCATCCATTCCGGTCACTGCTCCGGTCACCGTCATTGTAATGGCGCCCACCGTATCATTTAATGGCACCAGCCCAGCAAGTGCGACCCCGAGATCATTCACAATCCCGTGTGAACCTTCAGGAAGAGGGTTGATGAACAACTCCGTAATCGCAGCATCTCCCAGATAAAAAAATGCGGCTATGGGAATAACCGGTCCAAACACCTTGAAACCAAACTGAAATCCTTCTATTAAATAATTGGTCGTTTCCTCTGGTCCCGCATGTCGATGTGCGGCAAGGGTAACAGCGATCAGTATAACCACAGCAGTTCCGCCAATCAGAGCTGTTGCGTCGCCACCTTGCAACTTCAATACAAACATCAGAATCACATCAACTGCGAATAACAGAGGGATAAGCAGAGCGAACGTCTTTTGCAAACGGGGTGACATGACTTGACGTTGAACAGGCTGACTAGTGGGTAGGGAGGTGGACACAGCCTCTGATGAGGAAGAAGGTTCCGTGGTCATGGTACCTGATATAAAATTGGGGGGATGAACAGGTGAGCCTGATTTCATCTCTTTGCGCAGCATCCAGAAGGCTGTAAGTGTTGATACCGTTCCCATGACAATGACCAGAGGTATGCTGGCCGTCATGACGGAAGTAACCGGTATACCCGCCGCATCAGCTGTAAGTTTGGGAGCCCCCTGGATAATGTAATCTCCCGACAGTGCAATCCCATGTCCGAACAGGTTCATGGCAATGGCAGCTCCAATCGGGGAAGACCTACACGCACGGCTACAGGAAGGAGTACTGCACCGACGAGTGCTACGGCCGGGGATGGCCAGAAAAATAGTGATACGACCATCATGATCAATCCGATACCCCAATACGCGACCTGAGGAGAACGGATAAACCGGGTGACAGGTGTTACCATGACCTCATTAATGCCTGTTCTGATCAGAACACGGCTCATTGCCACAATAATCGAGATGATGAAAATCGTACTTAACAATTCTTTTGTTGCATAGATAAAACTGCTGAAGATCCCAGCAACTGACCCGCTTAAGGTTTCGGTTGCCAGAAGTCCAATGGTCATAATACCTGCGACACAGATGATGGTGGTGTCCCTGCGCCGGATCATTACGGCAATGATCAAGACGATAAATGCCAGATAGACATAGTGTAACGCAGTGAGTTGAATATTCATCGAACAGGCCTCCCTACATCCTGGTGACTAACCCGAGGAGTGATATATCGTATGCATGTCAAGATCGGGCGTTCGTGGAGTCCGGGGCTTGCCGCAGCATTTATTTTTAGGGAGAAGCTTCTGAGCTATAAATGAAGGATTTATTTTACAACTGGAGAATTTATTACAACATGAAGCTTGTTACTCTTGAAATCGGAGCGGATGAAAGTCACCAGAATTGATATGTGAAGGTCACGGGACCCCATAGACAATGGCAAGCAGGGGTGATTACAATAAACATGCCATCATAAGGAAGAAAATAGAAAAAAACTATGTTGAAATAAAGTGTGTGTTCAAAAAGTCTGGTTTTCAGTACCGAGAAGATGGAATGAAGTTAGAAATGGAGTAGCGGAGCGTAGGGAAACTACGTGAGCAACGGACATTTCGGCTGACTTTCATATTCGAAGCTGATGATGCCGCTAGGCATAATTCGTAATCAAAAGCGGACTTTTTAAACTACCTCTAAAAGGGCGGGAATCCATAATCCATGAGCTTTATCCGTTCACTTCGTTTTAAATTTATAGTGGGCCTTACATTGATCATGCTGCCATTATTCATGCTGCTTTATTACAACAACGTCTACGCCATGAAAGTTGTACGTGACAAAGTATCCCTCACCAATATGAATCATCTCGCCAAGAGTGTGGAGCAGAATGAACGTGTGTTACAGGAGACAAATCGGTATTTATATAGTCTGGGTGAGCGGGACCCGGATATTATCTCTCTGTTTTTTCTGAAATACGGCAGCGGTGATTATATCATTGCAAAGCAACGGATTATGAACAAATTCATGACAGATATCGGTTTTTATAATCTAATCGATTCTTTTTTCTATATGATGCCGTGAATGATGATCTGCTGCTCGCCACTTCAGGCAATTATGATGTCAAAAAGTCGGTTGTGCAGGAGAGTATGCCAGTCCAGATGCAGCAATTGGAAGGGGATATCCAGAAGCCCGAATGGAGCATCGTGCGAGGCGGGACGTGGAATGCGCTGGTGAAAACGGTGCGAATCAACCAGCAGTTCTATGCAGGTGCACTTGTTGATATGAATGCACTGAATCATACACAACAATTCACTGAATCCGGAGATCGGGGAGGCGCAGTCATTGTTGGAACAGACGGTGGGGCACTATCGGATTCCACATTAAATACTGCACAGATTCAGCTGGCTGCAGCACATCTTCCTGGCCTGAAGAATCCGTATCAGGTTATCTCTGAAGTTGTGAACAAGGGAGAAGCACGTCAATATTTGATGCTGGGTATTGCCTCGGCCATGTCCGAGATGAATTATATCGTGCTGCTGCCTGAGGAAGACATGATGCGTAACCTCCCGTTTTTCCAGCAGATCATTCGTCTGCTTCCCATTGGTGCGGCAGTAATTCTGGTTACTGCACTGATCTTTTTGCGGCATCTGTTATTCCGCCCGATGAATGCGTTAATCCGAGGCATGAGAAGGGTGAGTCGTGGAGATCTCGATGTGAAGCTGGACCCGCCATCTTCTTCGGAGCTTGAATTTATGACAAGAAGTTTCAATCAAATGACCAGTGAGATCAGGCATCTGAAGATTGATGTGTATGAGGAACAGCTGCGAACGCGGGAGGCAGAGTTCAAACAATTACAGATGCAGATCAATCCTCACTTTTACCTGAATTCGCTCAATATTATTCATAGTCTGGCTTCCTTGCAAAAACATGAGTTGGTGCAGCAGATGGCTGGTCATCTGGCCGATTATTTTCGATTCAGTCTGCGTGCAGGCAAACGTGTTATTCGTCTGGATGAAGAGCTCGAGCACATTCGTCATTACTTGGAAATTCAAAAGCTGAGGTTTCCAAGCAGATTCGATTTTGAACTGGATGTCGAACCGAATCTGGGACATTATGTGATTCCTCCATTAACTATTCAGCCCTTTGTGGAGAATGCCATTATTCATGGATTTCAGCGCCGGACACAAGCATTTGTCATTCGGATCGTGGCGAGCCTCGGTGAGAAGTCGTCCGGTCAGGTCGATGGGACGGTGCTTCAACTGATGATTGTGGACAATGGTGTCGGATTTGAAGAGGAATTGTTGGGGCGTCTGCAACATGGACAATACGCTGAAGACCCGAGTGGACAGCATATCGGTATATGGAACGTGGCTCATCGGCTTTTAGTAAAGTATGGTGATCAAGCCAGTTTGCAGTTTGGCAATGAGGTGGATCATGGCGCCAAAGTCATCATTGATTTACCCGCTCAGACCGAAGAGGAAGAAGGGGAGCCTATGCGGAACCTGTTGATCGTGGATGATGAAGTGTATGCATTACAAGCAATGGTGGAAGGAGTCGATTGGCAAGCAGCAGGCATTGACCAGGTATACAGTGCTGGTGATGCCGAAGAGGCAAGAAAGATTTTAAAGGCTAATGCTATTGATATCATGATCTGTGATATCGAGATGCCTGGTGAAACAGGGCTTGACCTGCAAAGTTGGGTGTTAAAACATGATCCAGGCATACTGACCATTTTCCTGACAGGGCATGCTTTATTCGATTATGCTCAGACAGCCATTAAGCTAAGCAGCTTTGATTATGTGTTGAAGCCGGCTCCAGCGGATCAATTGATTAAGGTAGTAACTCAGGCAGTGGAGAAGATCAAGGATGGAGAGCAGCGTACCCGTACCAACGAAGTTTATGAGACCGTATACAAACGCTGGAAAACCCATAAACCGCTACTGACGGAACGCTTCTGGAAGGATGCCATCTCTCAGCGTATCACGTTAACCGAACAACGGTTGCAAGAGCTCGCAGAACTGTATGGTGCCGAGATTGATCCGCAGGCTCGTGTGTTACCCATTGTGATCTCGGTAGAGGAATGGGTGCGTGATTTTGATTTGCGTGACGAAGAGGTATTGGAATATGCCCTTCGTAATGCAGCCAAAGAGATGCTGCTAGGCGACAAGCCCGGTGAGGTGTTCCAGGATCAAAGTGGATTAAATATTGTGCTTGCTTACGAGCAAGATGGCATCATCCCGAGTGCGAGCGAAGTGGCACAACGTTGTCAGGGGTATATTCAGGAATGTGGTACGTATTTCTACTGTCGGTTGTCCTGTTATGTTGGTGCCCCGGTTGCTGTAACTGAACTGCAAGGCATGTTGAATGAACTGATGGATATGGAACGGCGCAATATTAAGGAGCTTGAAGAAGTTTTTGTCTATGATGAGCGGGGAAGAGATCAGGAAGATCGCTTTTTGCCTATTCCATGGTTTTCGGAATTATCTATTCTTTTTGAGACGGGTAAAGTGGGGGATTTGCGAGAACGTGTGGATGAGATTTTTGAGTTGCTTGCTGCCCAAGAGGGTTTGTCTCCTGAAATGCTGCATCTCTACTATCATGCCATGCTGCATGTGGTCTATCCGCTGCTTCATCAGAAAAACGTGTCAATACGCAGTCTTTATCCGGGTGAACGGGAGCCGGAAGAGGGTATGGTGACAAGGTCGTTGCAGCAGTTGAAGCAGTGGACGTCGGATTTGATTGATCGTGTTATCCCAGTATTGTACCCGGACGATCATAGCCCCATGACCATTGTGGATCAGTTGTGCATTTATATTGAAACTCATATTGGGGAAGAACTTATGCGAGAGGAGCTTGCAGCTTTTGCCGGATTCAATCCCGCTTATCTATCACGTCTGTTTCGGAAAGAGAAGGGGATGTCCCTATCTGAGTTTATCCTGCAGGGCAGAGTAGCCAAAGCGAAGACATTGTTGTCCCAGTCCACCGTTAAAGTGACGGATATCGCTGGCAAGGTGGGGTACTACAATTACTCGCATTTCACCAAAATGTTCAAAAAGTGCACGGGTATAACGCCACAGGAGTTTCGAAAACAGTCACGTACCGTATAGTTCAGGGCGCAGCATGCTGCGCCTTTTGTTTTGTTTAATTTGGCACTAAAGTCATAATTTGATAAGTCAACAGGTCACCACAGCAGATAGAGGTCTTACTCGCCCCGCCGTATACTTGAACCACAGGAGCCGCAACGGAGCTTCATCCTGAGGAAGAATTCAAGAGGAGTGAGGGAGAACAAGTTATGAAGACACAACCCCAGGCGGGTAAGGGAGTACGGATATCGGAAATACCGGGAGAAACAGTCCGAAAGCGCAAGTCTGTGTGGCACAATCTTGGCAAATTCAAGGTGCTGTATCTCATGTTCTTGCCAGGTGTCCTGTTTCTGCTGGTGAACAACTATATGCCGATGTTCGGCGTTCTGATCGCATTCAAAAATGTAAACTATGCTGATGGTATTTGGGGTAGCCCATGGAGTGGATGGGACAATTTTAAATATTTGTTCTCAACCAGTGATGCATGGGAAATTACCCGAAATACACTCGCGTATAACACGGTGTTCATTGCACTGAATCTCTTTGTAGGTGTTGGGCTTGCTATTCTGCTCAATGAAGTGAAGAACAAGGCAATGTCCAAGTTATATCAATCACTTATGTTATTGCCGTATTTCCTGTCCATGATTGTGGTCAGTTATCTGGTACTGGCTTTCCTGGGCAAGGATTCAGGCTTCATGAACTCAACGATTCTGCAGATGTTCGGCGGTCAGCCGATCGACTGGTATTCAGAGCCGAAGTATTGGCCGTATATTTTGCCACTGGTGAACACATGGAAGAATATTGGATATTATGCCGTCATCTATCTGGCAGCTGTCGTGGGTATCGATGAAGAATATTATGAAGCAGCTGTGCTCGATGGAGCAACCAAATGGCATCAGATACGCTTCATTACCATTCCGTTTCTCGTCCCATTAATCGTCATTATGACGTTATTGCAAATTGGCCGTATATTCTATGCAGACTTCAGTCTGTTCTATCAGGTTCCACTGGAATCGGGAGCGCTGTTCCCTGTAACAAATGTACTGGATACCTACGTATATCGTACGTTCCTTATCGGTGGAGATATCGGGATGTCATCAGCAGCCGGTCTATATCAAGCAATCGTTGGATTTGTGCTTGTTCTTGTATCCAATACCATCGTAAGGCGAATTGATAAAGATAATGCATTATTTTGAGAGGAGGCAAGTCAGCTGTGAAATCACGTGATCCACTAGCCGTATCGAAGCGTTCCGCATCCGTTATTCATGCGATGTTTCTATTTTATGCCATTGCCTGTATCGTGCCGATCCTGCTTGTCTTCGCCATCTCATTTTCGGACGAGACAACAGTAATTGCCAATGGTTATAAGCTTATTCCAGAGAAATTCAGCCTGACGGCTTATGAGTTTCTGTTCAGAGATATGGATCAGATCATTCACTCGTATGGTATATCCTTTATCGTTACCGTTGTAGGTACCATTACAAGTGTTGCGCTGACCGCATTATATGCGTATCCGCTCTCACGGAGAGATCTGCCTTACCGGGGCTGGTTCGCCTTTTTCATCTTCTTCACAATGTTGTTCAATGGGGTCTGGTACCTTGGTACCTGGTCTATGTCAACGTATTGGATCTGAAAAACTCCCTACTGGCACTCATTATGCCGCTACTGCTATCCCCATTCTTTGTACTGGTCATGCGTACATTCTTCGCAAACTCCATTCCGGTGTCTATTCTGGAATCGGCTCGGATTGATGGTGCGGGAGAATTGAGAACGTTTGCACGTATCGTGCTTCCGCTCTCTCTTCCCGTAATGGCAACCGTCGCGTTGTTCAGTACATTGAATTACTGGAATGACTGGTACCTTAGCATGATTTTTATATCAGATAACCGGACGATTAGCCTTCAGTACCTTATGTACCGGACGCTGCTCGATATTCAATATTTAACAACCAACTCCAATGTCTCTTCACAGATTTCGTCGCAGGGTGGATTGCTCAATCTGCCTAACAAAACTCTGCAAATGGCGATGGCTGTGGTCGGTATTGGTCCAATTGTACTGGCATATCCGTTCTTCCAGCGTTATTTCATCAAAGGTCTTACGGTTGGCGCTGTGAAGGGATAACTCTGAACCGGTTAGCGGAGTGGGCAAGGTAAATGAAGATGGACTGAAAGGGCATATACAGAAGTAGTTATCGGTTTAATTGTGAATTGGGGAATTCGGTTGTATGGTTCAACACATGACAGGAGGGGTTCAATTGGTTAGATCATTAAAGGTATGGTCACGCATGATGGCAACGGTTATGGCGCTGAGCCTGGTGCTGGCTGCTTGTTCATCAGACAAGGGTGGAACAACAACACCTGGCGCGGAAGGCGGAGGAGCAAGTGAAGGTGGGGGCAAACCCTATGAAGTGACACTGTTCTACCCAGGGACACCACAGAAGGATGTCGCTCTGGTGGAAGCCGAGATTAACAAAAAGATGGAACCGAAGATCGGAGCCACGCTTAAGATCAATGCAATTGACTGGGGACAGTGGGATAACAAGCTGAATCTCATGATTTCCTCAGGTGAAAAATCAGACATCATCTTCACAGCAGCTTGGCAGAACTACACGGTGAATGTGGCTAAAGGCGCATTCTTGCCCTTGAATGATCTGCTTGATGCACATGGTCAGGATATTAAGAAAAACCTGGACCCTGCCTTTCTGGAAGGTTCCCAGGTAGACGGCGTGAATTACGGCGTTCCTACAAATAAGGAACTCGCTGCCACACGTGGTGTGTTGGTACGTAAAGATTTGGCTGACAAGTATAAGCTGGACCTGACAGCTGTAAAGACATGGGCTGATCTGGAGCCCCTGCTCAAAACAATCAAGGAAAACGAGCCAGCCATCACACCATTCTATATGTCCAATACCAACGGTAACGGGCTGTTGGAGAATCTGGATTGGGATTATCTCGGTGATGCTTCCGTACCTGGAGTCATCTCCAAAACAGCAGGCGGAACAACGGTGCTGAATGAAGTGGAGACCCTGAATTCAAAGAAGCAGCTGAACTCGCTCGCAAGTGGTATCAAGCGGGATATATCAACAGTGATGCTGCTACTTCTAATGTGTTCCCGAAAGACCAGGCGAAGGCTGGAAAAGCGTTTCTCTGGACAGATGGCATGAAGCCAGGCAAGGATAAAGAAGAAGAAGGGTATGTGGGTTTCCCACTTACTCAGATTGAGATGACACAGCCGACAATCACGACGGGTGATGCGTCTGGAGCGATGCTTGCAATCTCCCGTTCTTCCGAGCAACCGGAGAAAGCGATGCAGGTCATTAACCTGCTGCATTCCGACAAGGAAATTAACAACTTGCTGAACTTCGGAATTGAAGGTACACATTATGTGAAAAAAGACGGACAGGATAATATCATTGCTCTCCCTGATGGCGTAGATGCCAACAGTCGTACCTATAACCCAGGTGCCCAATGGCAGCTTGGTAACCAGTTCCTGAACTTCCTCTGGGATAATGAAGATCCACAGAAATGGGAGAAGTTCAAAGAATTTAACGCCAAAGGTGTCAAGTCTCCAGCACTGGGCTTTACATTCAACAGCCAATCTGTCAAAAATGAAATTGCTGCGGTCAACAACGTGAACAAACAGTTCAAGCCGGGTATGACATCGGGCGCCGTTGATCCAAATGAGATGATTCCGAAATATCTGGAGAAATTGAAAGCAGCGGGAATTGATAAAATTATTGCAGCCAAACAGGAACAACTCGATGCATTCTTGTCTAAGCAATAAATGATCGTCAGCCATGACAGAGAGACCTGTGTTACTACAAGCTCTTGTCAGCGGTGAAAATGGAGGACGTTTTCGGTAAACAACCGAAGGCGTTCTTTTTATGTTGTTTTTTTGATTTGGATTGTTAATCATAAATAGGAAAAATATGATATAATAAGGTGGTTGATTAGGGGTGTTCGTGTGTCGAGAACCAGACTTGTGTTCTCAGGGGCTTTATTGCTATTTGCTATCATCTTTACATTTAACCATCATCTTGGTTTTTCTGTTGGGGATACCATGCTGTCAGCAATAGGTATATCACCGTATACTACGTCTTATTTAAGTGGTGTACATATCACACTTTTCCTTGGATTGGGGATCTTCGCTTGCGGCTTTTACCTTACACGCAAAGAAATCGGGAAATCATCCCCCGGTCTTGCAAAAGGGTTATGGATCGTAGTTATCGCTATCATTCTCAGTTACTCGTACATGACGGATAAATTCATGTATGTCGCCAAGTGGGGAGCTACAGGCATTAATGCGGTATCCTATGTACAGAATGCAAGCTCTTGTACCTTTAACGTGCTAAAAACGGGTGAGACCCGAGCAACCTGTGACCTGACACTCAAAAATTACGGCAGAGATTCCGTATCCGCCGTGTTATTGCCTGATCTCGCACGCAGTTATAAGTTTAAGGACGATCCACTATTGGAAGCTTTGCAGTCTGTCCAATTGAGGCCCGTACATGTTGAGATTGAACGTCATGGAACGTTTACAGGTAAGTTGGAGTTTTACGGGAAAGCGGAATCCCCTCTGTTCGTCAATGGAAAACTTATGGATATTGTGTTGGATGTAGGCGTGGATGGAGCGAATACGGTATTTGATTATGATATTCCATAGTTGATATTTTTATAGAAAAAAGAATAATTACATAAACAGAAGTGGAATAAGGTTTGAGTTGAATAGAAAGATCAAAGATATATACTGAAATTAGATAGAGAGCTGGCTAATCGCTGGCTCTTTTTGTGCGTGGAAGTTGCATTTAGTGCAGAAATATTGGTTTTATCTCCTTTCACCTTGAATTGGTAACGCTTACGCTAGATAATGAATCGGTTTGTCTCAAAAAAATAGTTTGTCTTTAGCGCTTACATCATTACAATTAATGTCACGACAAATTAAGACAAGGTGAGATGAAAAGATGTCATATCGGACAAATCTGTTTTCCAAGATGGTCATTCTTATTCTGATTATGCTGATTCCTGTAGTGCTTCTGTACTGGTACTCTAATCACAAAACAACAGCTGTTCTCAGAGATGAGTTGAATCGATCAAATAGTAATCAGCTTGAATTTTTCCAAAATCAAGTGAATACAAACATCGAACTGTTATCCTCATGGCCGAATCTGCTCATACATGATCCTGATATTGCCAGCTTCAGGCGAATCTATGCGGACAGTAACTACTTTGACCTGGATGCGATCAACCTGGTCAAACGTATTCAGAATAAGCTGAGTATTCAGGAAAGCTCATCCAATTGGGCCACGAAATTATATCTGTATTCTCCTTCGCTGGGCAGGGTGGTTTCCGAAAGGGACGCACGTTCTTACGATAAACAAGCGCTAAGGGAGAATATCAGTTCCGGCTGGGATGTACGCAAAATTCAGGATGGAGAAGATGATCGGTTCATGTTTAGCTGGATTACGGTATCTCCGTACGGTATTAAAGACCCAGCTAATAATGCCGAAACGATTATTAAACTAGAGTTTGATAGTGACAACATTCGGGATATGCTCGACAAATTCAAAGACGATGGCAGGCATGATCCCTTCTATTTCCGAGAAGAATCGGGGTCATCTATAACCGGACTTCAGATCGTTCACTAACGAATCAGTTGATGGAAGAACTGTCCGTTCATAAACTTCAGGACGTTGATAACCGTACAGTGGTGATCGGGGACGAGCCTTACATGGTTAACACGGTGAAATCCAGTACAACAGGCTGGTATTTGGTGGACTACATGCCCTTGTCAGATATTCTGAAGCCTATTCATCAATCCAATATGCTGTTCTATTCTTCCATGATTTGTTTGTTGTTAATGAGTTTTGGTGTGGCGTATTTGTTCTATGTTCAGGTACAGGTACCAGTGAAACAACTCATTCGCGGGTTCCAGCGGTTGAAGCAGGAAGATTATTCCGTGAGGATTAAGCCAAAGGGCCGCAATGAATTCAGTTTCCTGTCCGAACGTTTCAACTTGATGGTGGAGCAGATCCAGCAGTTATTTGAACACGTTTACCTGGAACAGATTCATGTGCGTGAAGCCCGGTTGAAGCAGCTGCAATCGCAGATTAACCCGCACTTTTTCTATAATTGTTTCTCCTTCATTACAAGTATGGCGAAGCTGAAGCGTATGGACGCTGTTGTAGCGATGTCGCATAATCTATCGCGATATTATCGGTATACGACAAGACAGGAGCGGGACGTGGTACCGTTGACAGAAGAGATTGAATTTGTCAGCTGTTATCTGGAGATCCAACGGATGCGTATGGACCGCATTCATTACAAGATTGATCTGCCAGACGAGATGTTAAGACAGGAGGTACCGCCACTCATCGTGCAACCATTAGTGGAGAATGCGGTAATTCACGGTATCGAAGCGGATGCGGAAGCAGGAGAAATAAGAGTATCCGGGGAAAAACAGGGCGGTGTCATGGTTCTTGTGGTAGAAGATGATGGGCAAGGCATGACGCAGGAGGCACGTGAGGCGCTTCTGAGTAAGCTCAGGGGAACGATGGATCAGGAGATGGGCTGTGGCCTGTGGAATGTGAATCAGAGACTCCAGCTTCGATATGGGGAGCAGGCTGGGCTTGATATAACGGAATCGGAACTTGGCGGATTACGCGTTACGCTGTCATGGCCTGCCGAGCAGGAGTTTCTTCTGGAGAATGAAGGATAAGCACTTGGAATGTGTAGCGCATGATGCACGATGGAATCCATTTGCAGAATGAACGAAATAGGGAGTGAATCACTTGATTGATATATTGCTGGTAGATGATGAGACATACGTAACAGAAAGTCTGGAACTTACGATCCCCTGGGGAGAGCTTGGAGTAACGACCGTGCTACGTGCCGCATCCGGTAAGGAAGCGTTGGAGATTATGGAGGAAAATGCAGTAGATATCGTAGTGACCGATATTCGCATGCCTGGCATGTCCGGACTGGATCTCATTGCAGAGGTAAGCAAGCGCTGGTCTCATATTCGCTGTATTTTACTAACGGGTCACAGTGATTTTGATTATGCTAAAAAAGCCATTCAATTACAGGCAGCGGATTATATCCTGAAACCCGTAAACGATGATGAGTTTATGGGATCGGTGTCGGCAGCCATCACGTCTCTTCGCGATGAGTGGGATGAATTTGATAAATATCACCGGCTTTTATACAGTCGGAAGTCTGACTATAAAATTTTACGAGAAAATCTTATGCATGATCTGCTGCTGGGGCGTGAGATCACGGCGCGGGCACTTCGGGAACAACTGCAACAATATGAGATTCATATTGATCCGGAACAATCGGCTGTGATGATGCTGATTCGGCTTACAGGACGCTTCTCATCAATGGACCAGCAATCTCTGGATCTGATGGATTTTGCGGTAGGTAATATTGCAGAGGAAGTACTCGGAGAGCAATTTAACGTGTGGTTTGGTCGCGGACCCCATGAGTGTCTGGTTATGTTCTTGCAGAATCAAGATCAGATCGAAGCTTCGCAGATGGACTTGGAGACGTTGAGAATCTCAGCTGAAACTTTCCGTGAGCATGTCATTCGATATTTACAGGGAGACCTGTCCATGGTAGTTACACCGTCATTTCCCTTTAATGAGTTAACAGCAGCTTATCGGAAAAGTCTGGGTTCGCTTGTCCTTTCAGGACCGGAAGAACACAAGATTACTTATATGGACATGGATCAGGCACTCAGCAAAAGACCGGAGAATGATGCAACGCAGGCGCTCGAAGAGCTGTACAAACCGCCTGTACTTCCTCAATTGCTTGAGACCAAGCAATGGGAAGCGGCAGCGCTTAAGCTGAACGCGGTCTTTGACGCGGCAGAACAGGTTCGATTGTCCAGAGAACACGTGTATGAGATGTATCTGTCGGTAACCAATGCATTTATGTATATCGCCCATAAACAGGGGCATCTGGTGCATGAGATTGATCATGCGGGATTCGATCTGCTCCTTGCTCATCAGTTGATTCAATCCCCGAGAAGCTGCGGCGCTGGGCAACCGAGATGCTGGCGAAGCTTCAGGAAGAGTTGTCCGATCAGGAAGGTGTGCAGAGCCGCAGACATGTGATCAAGCAGGTTCAGGAGTTGGTTACAAGAGATACAGGACAGGATCTGTCAGTGAAGATGATTGCGGACAAGGTATATTTACACCCCGTATATCTATCGAAAATTTACAAGGCAGAGACAGGGGAAGGTCTTGGGGACTACATGATTCGTATGCGCATGGAGCGTGCTCTGTATCTGCTTAAGAATAGCAATAAAAAAATATACGAGATTACGAGTGAACTTGGCTATCAAAATCCGCAATATTTCAGCAAAATGTTCAAAAAACATTATGGCATGACACCAAATGAATTTCGGGATCAGGCATAATTACAACAACATTCCAGAATATAGGTTGGCAAAGGTGCAGAAATCTTGATTTCGTATCATAGGCTCAAAGGCCTGGTCAGCCTATAATGAAAGGGTAACCAAAACGATTTAAGGGGGAACAACATGAGAGCGCAATCAACGAAAAAGAGATTCTTGACGCTTCTCGCTACAACGCTGAGTCTAACTGTCGTTCTTGCAGGATGTTCAGGAGGCAGTGGGGGCGGAGATAGTGCAACACCAAGTACATCTGGAACCCAAAACGAATACAAAGAAAAGTATGATCCGGAAGTAACCATTACAACAGCATGGGGAATCGATCCTGAGCTGAAGTTTAAAAATGGCGAATCCATGGAAAATAACGTGGCAACCAAGTGGGCCAAGGAAAAATTCGGGATTAATGTCAGCGCGCTCTGGTCAGTAACAGACACAAATAGTGCGTTTGCAACTAAACTTCGTCTGGCTATGTCCTCTGGACAGGAAATGCCAGATATCGTGACGATTGGTAGTGCAGACAATCTCGTTGCTCAAGACTTGATCGACTCTGGCATGTACGAAGAGGTCGGTCCACTGTTCGACAAATATGCTTCAGACACATGGAAAAAAGCGATGGAGCAAGATCCTAACGTCTGGAACCAATATAGTCGTGATGGCAAAAGAATGGGTATCCCTGTTCTGGACTACGCATACAACAATGATTACTTGCTCTGGATTCGCCAGGATTGGCTGGACAAGTTGAATCTGAAAGCACCAAAAACAATCGATGAGCTGGAAACCGTTATGGAAGCATTCAAAAACAATAACCCTGACGGCTTGGCTCCTGAAAAAGTCACTCCGCTCAGCGTTGGTTTCAAAACATCCATGAACACTTGGATGGGAGATGTATCCTGGATCTTTGGTGCATATGGCACCTTACCTCAACAATGGAATCTGGAAACTGATGGCAAGTTGGAGTATGGCTCCATCAATCCGGGTATGAAGCAAGGTCTGACCAAATTGAGCGAATGGCTCAAAAAAGGATATATCCCGCAGGAAGCAGCTCTATGGGATGAAAACAAAACAGCAGAGCCAGCAGTTGCAGGAACTGCCGGCATTATTCCAGGACCTTACTGGATGAGTGGGTGGCCACTTCTGGATACAGTGAAAAATGTACCGAGTGCGGTATGGAAACCGATTGAAATTCCTACTGGTCCTGAAGGAAAAGCGATGCGTCACGGAACACAGTTTGTTAATGGTGTTACGTTGATCAAAAAAGATATGGCACACCCAGAAGCATTCTTTACGTATCAGAACTACCTGTTTGACAATTATGCAGACCCAGCACCAGGTAGCCCTTATGATAACGGTCTGTTTGCAGGTTATGACTACCAATTGGATGCAAATGGAAAACAAATGCCGATTGACCAGATCGAAGGCGGATACGTGAACGTTGTACGTTATTTGCTTGTTCGCGACGGTGCTCGTATTCCAGATGCCCAGATGAAAGCACTTTTGAACTTAGCGGATGGCAAAGAGCCTGAAACGAAGCTTGAGAAAGATGTTGCTGTCAATTACGGTAAAGAAACTCCAGCAGCAGCGAAAGTGTTACTGAGCCAAGAAGAAATTTCTTTCAAAAACATGTTCACAGGTCCAACAACACAGACGATGAAATCCAAGTTGGACTATCTGAACAAAATCGAGAATCAGGCATTTAACGAAATTATCTATGGCAAAAATCC
The DNA here is from genome assembly GCA_022836915.1 of Paenibacillus sp. OVF10. GTDB lineage: Bacteria > Bacillota > Bacilli > Paenibacillales > Paenibacillaceae > Paenibacillus. Next base: position 3,061,064 of record CP094668.1, read on the forward strand.
GGCGGATGCGTTTGATACCTTTGTACAAACGTGGAAATCGGGTGGCGGTGACCAAATCACGCAAGAGGTTAATGAATGGTATGACAGTGTGAAAAAATAGTTTTAAGCAGCGCCCAGACGATAACGTCTGGGCGCTTTTTTGCGTTTATTCAAGCTGAGGCAAAGTGGTTGAATTTGTGCCATTTATATTGCTTTTATGTGCTGTTTGGACCCCGTAAAAGGTTGATATAATCGCATTATAAGCCACTCAGGGAGTACTTGAGTAGGAAGAAATACAGGGGGAGCAATCATGAGAACTTTGAAACGCACTTGGCCATTCCACGTTATGCTGTTGCCAGCCATTATCTTTCTGATTATCTTCAGTTATGTGCCTATGGGCGGGATCATTATGGCATTCCAGAACTACAAGCCATGGCTTGGGATTAGCGGTTCTGAATGGGTCGGGCTGGACAACTTTAGATATTTGTTTGAACGTGAAGACAGCTTACAGGTCATCTGGAACACATTGATTATTGCCGTACTTAAACTGATTTTTAATTTATTTGTTCCATTTGTTTTTGCCATTCTTTTGAATGAGGTTCGCAAGATGGCTATACAGCGAACGATTCAAACACTTGTCTATTTACCTCACTTCTTGTCCTGGGTCATTCTGGGCGGGATTTTGATAGATCTGTTGTCAACAGGCGGCTTGGTTAACCGGGTTCTGGGAACCTTCGGACTCGGGCCATATTTCTTCCTGGGAGACAACAGTTGGTTCCGATCTACGGTCATTCTGACAGATGTGTGGAAAGAATTTGGCTATAACATGATTGTCTTTCTGGCTGCCCTTGCCGGAATTAATCCAGCATTGTACGAAGCAGCGGAAATTGATGGAGCAGGACGCTGGAAACAGACACTGCACATTACCATTCCTTCGCTTGTGCCGATGCTGATGGTTGTCGGAACACTGGCACTTGGTAACGTACTGAATGCCGGATTTGACCAGATATTCAACTTGTATAACCCGCTCGTATATCAAACGGGTGACATCATTGATACATTCGTATATCGTTCCGCAATGCAAAATGGTGAGATGGGCTTTGCAACCGCGATTGGATTATTCAAATCGGTCATTAGTATGATCTTGATTCTTGTATCGTACAGCTTAGCCAAAAAATACGCTGGATATCGCATATTCTAAACGAATGAACAGAGAAAGAAGGGACCACGATGTATCATAAATCATTGCCTTATCGCGTGTTTAATATAGTCAATACCTGCTTTCTGATTTTGATCGCCATTATGTGTATCGTACCGATGATTCATGTATTGGCAGTATCCTTTAGTACAAAGGCTGCTGCTGATGCAAATCTGGTCAATCTCTGGCCCGTAGGTTTTTCACTTGAGGCGTACAAAAAAACGATGAACAATCCAATTTTCTTGAACTCGCTCTGGATCTCACTTCTACGTACAGTGATCGGTACAGCCATTACGTTGCTGATTACTTTCCTGGCGGCGTATCCATTGTCCAAAGAGAATAGTGAGTTCAAAGGAAGAACGATCTACTCCTGGATTTTTGTATTCAGTATGATTTTCAACGGGGGACTGGTGCCATTTTATATGGTTATCCAGAAGATCGGGTTGATGGATTCCTTCTGGGTACTGGTACTCCCAGGGGCAGTTAACACATTCCTTGTCATTCTGATGCTGAACTTCTTCCGCGGTATTCCAAAAGAGCTGGAGGAAGCGGCGCTGATGGATGGAGCTAACCATTTCAGAACATTGTTCAGTATCTTCCTTCCCATTTCGATGCCGTCCATTGCAACGATTGCATTGTTCAGTATGGTATTCCACTGGAATTCCTGGTTTGATGGATTGCTCTACATGAATAACGCCAAGGATTACCCACTTGCTACATTTATGCAAACGGTCATTATTGGACGTGATATGAGTAGCATGAGCATGAATCCAAAAGAAATGGAAGCTCTCTCTCAAACAACGGTAAGGGCAGCTCAGATCTTCATCGGAAGTGCACCGATCTTGATTGTGTATCCTTTCCTGCAACGTTTCTTTGTCAAAGGTATGACGTTGGGCTCAGTTAAAGGCTGAGCCTGTACCCCAAATAAATGGAGGTTGATACAGTGAGCAACTTGACGGAAAAGACATTCATTCTGGGAATGGATGTGTCTTTTATGGATGAAATCGAACAGCATGGCGGGAGTTATAGTGATGTGGATGGCAAGGAGCAAGACTTGCTGTCCATCCTGAAGTTTAATGACACTAACGCGATACGACTTCGAATCTGGAATGATCCTGCTGGTGGATTCTGCAATCTGGAGCGGACGGTCGAGGTAGCCAAACGGATCAAGGAACAGGGCTTGAAGTTTTTGCTTGATTTCCACTACTCTGATCGCTGGGCTGATCCAGCTAATCAATGGAAGCCGAAAGCATGGGAGAATCTGTCCTATGAAGAGCTTCAACGTGCGGTATGCATGTATACGGCTGACGTTCTGAGAACGTTGAAGGAACACGATGCGCTTCCAGACATGGTGCAGGTGGGCAACGAGATTACACCAGGCATGTTATGGAATGAGGGACGTGTTGGTGGAGAAGAGCATGATACGGATGAACAGTGGGAGCGTTTTGCAGGTCTTGTGAAGTACGGAATTGCTGCGGTCAAATCCGTTGACGCGGATATTCAGATTATGATACATATTGATCGTGGTGGAGATAACGCCGAGAGCCGCAAATTTTATGATCGATTTGAAGCACTGGGTGTGGAGTTCGATATCATTGGTCTCTCGTATTATCCTTGGTGGCATGGCACACTTGATGCGTTACGTGATAATCTTCATGATCTGGCTGAGCGTTATGGCAAACCGATCAATGTAGTTGAAACTGCTTATCCATGGACGCTGGAGCAGCCGGAAGGCATTGAATGGATTTTGAATCAGGAAGAACTGTTGTTGCCAGGATACCCTGCAAGTGTAGAGGGACAGACCAAATATCTGAAGGATCTACTGCAGATTATCCGTGAAGTTCCTGGTGGTTTGGGGCACGGATTCTATTATTGGGAACCTGCCTGGATACCAAGTAAAGAAGAATGGTCCGTCGGACATCCGAATAACTGGGGCAACCTCACCATGTTTGATTTTAAAGGTCGCAAGTTGGAATCGTTTACAGCGCTCGCTACTGCAGAAGAATCAGCTACCGTGACATGCGTGTAATATCATACAGGTTCGCAAGTTGTATCTGATAAATAAACATGAAGTCATGCCAGATGATGCTTGGTAATTTGAGCCTTGAATATTGTTGTATTCAATAAAAATTGTAATTCAAAAAGCAAGGGAGTTGTCCTTATGACATACAAATTTCCACCTGTAAGTTCCAAAGCCCCGCACATGTTGCATGGCGCAGACTATAACCCGGAGCAATGGCTCCGCTATCCTGAAGTTCTGGAAGAAGATATTCGCTTGATGAAGCTTGCCAAGTGTAACGTGATGTCCATCGGTATCTTCTCGTGGGTATCCCTTGAGCCGGAAGAGGGCGTATATACGTTTGAATGGCTGGATCAGGTTTTGGATCGTTTTGCAGCAAACGGCATCTATGCTTTCCTCGCTACACCAAGTGGTGCCAGACCTGCCTGGATGTCCGCGAAGTACCCGGAAGTGCTCCGTGTATCCGAGAAGCGTGTCCGCAATCTGCATGGTTTCCGTCACAACCATTGTTATACTTCCCCGGTATACCGTGAGAAGGTTACTGCGATCAACACAAAACTGGCAGAGCGTTATTCGGATCATCCGGCTGTAATCGGCTGGCATATCTCAAACGAGTTCGGCGGAGATTGTCATTGTGATTATTGTCAGGAAGCATTCCGTGGTTGGGTTCAGAAGAAGTATCAAACACTCGATGAACTGAATCATTCCTGGTGGACGACATTCTGGAGCCATACGGTTACAGACTGGAGTCAAGTGGAATCTCCGGCTCCACACGGTGAGACACAGGTACACGCGATGAATCTGGACTGGCGCCGTTTCGTTACGGATCAGACAGCTGATTTTATCGTCCATGAAACAAAACCATTGAAAGCTCAGAATCCTGATCTGCCAGTCACAACGAACCTGATGGAATTCTATGGCGGTCTGAACTATTGGAAGTTCGCTGATATTCTGGATTTCCTCTCTTGGGACAGTTATCCGACTTGGCATGATGCAGATGACGACGCGAAACAGGCATCCCGTATCGCCATGATGCATGATATCGTTCGTTCCATCAAAGGCGGTCAGCCGTTCTTGCTGATGGAGAGTACTCCAAGTTCGACGAATTGGCAAGATGTCAGCAAGCTGAAAAAACCTGGAATGCATCTGCTCTCTTCTCTCCAGGCTGTGGCACACGGTTCCGATAGTGTTCAGTACTTCCAGTGGAGAAAAAGCCGGGGTCCAGTGAGAAACTTCATGGTGCGGTGGTAGACCACGTAGGAACGGAACACACTCGAGTGTTCCAAGATGTGACTGACGTAGGAACGGCTCTTGAAGGCATGGAAGCTATTGTAGGAACAGCGGTTCCGGCAGAAGTTGCAATCATATTCGATTGGGAAAACCGTTGGGCCGTTAATGATTCCCAGGGTCCACGCAATATCGGTGTGAAGTATGAGCAGACCGTGGAAGAGCATTACGAAGCGTTTTGGAAAAAGGGAGTCGCTGTAGACGTTATTGATATGGATGCAGATCTGTCCAAGTACAAGCTGCTGATTGCTCCAATGCTCTATCTGGTACGTGAAGGTGTCGGGGAACGCATTGAGAAGTTTGTAGAACAAGGTGGTACGTTTGTAGCAACTTACTGGTCTGGTATTGTTAACGAAAACGATCTGTGTTTCCTGGGTGGATTCCCAGGCCCGCTTCGTAAGACACTTGGCATCTGGTCCGAGGAAATTGACGGATTGCATGATCGTGATCTGAACGGAATCATTCCGGAGAAGGGCAATGAGCTTCAGCTTAATACAGCGTATGATGCAATTGAACTGTGTGATCTGATTCATCTGGAAGGCGCGAAGTCTCTGGCTACGTACCGTTCTGACTTTTATGCCGGACGTCCGGCATTGACGGTCAACCAATTGGGTTCAGGAAAAGCATATTACGTAGCGACACGTCTGAAAGCACCATTCTATGATGATTTCTATGCGAAACTAATCGCTGACCTGAACATTGAGCGTGGACTTGAAACAGAGCTGCCTGGCGGAACAACGGCACATACACGTACTGATGGTACAGCAGATTATGTGTTTGTACAGAACTACACACCAGATGAGAAACTGGTTGAATTAGATGGACAGTCCTATACCGATCTGCTCAGTGGTGATGCTGTGGAAGCAAGTCTCAGCTTGAAGCCATATGACATTTGTGTTCTGCGCAGACCGGCTGCCCGGAAATAATATAGATTTTATATGTTACTAAATAAATGAAATTAGTATTAAGAAGAGATGCCCTGAACGCCTGCATTGGTGTTCAGGGCATCTTTTTTATTTTATGCATTTGGCTGTTGAACGACTTTTTCTGGACAAGATAAAGGATAAACGTGTCCGCGCAGCGAAGACAAACACGTAACATGTAACTCAAGACTTTCAGTCTGGGAGGAATGGAAATGAATCAAAGAAATCTGGATGGTAACAGCATTATTATTCGACTGGAAATGACAACTAAGGATATCAAGTTTGGCGAAGTGGCTTCGGCCATCTCGGAAGCTGGGGGAGACATCATTGCCATCGACGTGATTTCCACCAATCAGGATGTAAGCGTGCGCGACTTGACGGTCGCCGTTACAGATGCGCAAGATAACAGTAAAATTATAGAAGGGGTGCGCCAGCTCAAAGGTGTGTCCATTATTAACGTATCGGATCGGACGTTCCTGCTTCATCTGGGCGGTAAGATCGAAGTAACACCAAAGACCCCGATTCAAAATCGGGAAGATCTGTCACGTGTGTACACACCGGATGTGGCTCGTGTATGTTCAGCCATTTCAGAAGAACCCGGCAAAGCCTTCTCATTGACAATTAAACGGAATACAGTGGCCGTCATATCTGATGGCAGTGCGGTGCTTGGACTTGGTAATATTGGTCCTCGTGCAGCGATGCCTGTGATGGAAGGTAAAGCGATGTTATTCAAACAGTTTGCAGGTGTGGATGCCTTCCCAATCTGCCTGGACACACAGGATACGGAGGAAATCATACGTACTGTGAGAGCGATATCACCTGGTTTTGGCGGCATTAATCTGGAGGATATCTCGTCACCGCGTTGTTTCGAAATTGAACGTCGTCTGAATGAGGAATTGGATATTCCTGTATTTCATGATGACCAGCATGGCACAGCGGTTGTGTTATATGCCGGTCTGATCAATGCGCTCAAACTGGTGGGCAAGTCCATTGATGATGTGAAGATTGTGGTCTGTGGTATCGGTGCAGCAGGTGTAGCATGCAGCAACATATTATTGTCCGCGGGAGCCAGCCGGCTTATAGGTGTCGATCGTGAGGGTGCGATTGTACGGACAGAAACCTATGAGAATGAAGTCTGGAGTGATTATGCAGCTCGTACTAATCCCGAACTGGAGACTGGCTCGCTGCGTGATGTCATTCGTGGAGCCGATGTGTTCATTGGCCTGTCCCGCGGGAATCTGTTAACTCGCGAAGATGTGCAGACCATGGCAGAAGATCCAATCGTTTTTGCGATGGCAAACCCGGTACCTGAGATTATGCCTGCATTGGTGGAAGACATTGTGGCGGTAATGGCAACAGGCCGATCCGATTATCCGAATCAGATCAACAACGTGTTATGTTTCCCGGGTATCTTCAGGGCAGTTCTTGATTGCCGAGCCACCGAAATCAATGAAGAAATGAAGTTGGCAGCTGCTCAAGCGATTGCTTCGGCCATTACGGATGAAGAGCGTACACGTTATTACATTATTCCGAGTGTGTTCAATGATAAAGTGGTCAAATCGATGCGCAGTCGCGTGATTGAAGCAGCTATTAAGACGGGTGTAGCTCGGCGTATTCCACGTGAACAGGCCCGTGAAGGCGGGGAATCGTAAGATGTCAGACAACCCTCTTCAATCTGGTGGGAATCTGCAGGAATTAGGGCACATGCATAATATAGATGGAATAACGGCAGGAGAGGCTGTTCTGCGCGCTGCCCGATCCTTTGTTCAAGGGGACTCATCCAAGCATAGTGATGGTCATGACTGGCCGCACATTGAACGGGTAACCGCACTTGCGGTTGAACTCGCTCACCGCATGGGTGCAGATCCATTTGTCTGCGAACTGGCCGCATTATTACATGATGTACCGGATGAGAAGCTGAATGAGAGCTTGGAAGCCGGGATGGCCAAACTGAATGACTGGCTGGATACCCAGCCTCTTGACTCGGATATACGTAATAAGGTTGTGGGTATTATTAGCACCATCTCATATGCGGGAGGCCAGCGTCCTGCGGTCAGTTCGCTTGAAGCACAGGTTGTTCAGGATGCGGATCGACTCGATGCACTGGGTGCGATTGGGATTGCGCGAACCTTTGCCTTTTCAGGCGCCAGAGGGCGTGAGATGTACGATCCGTCCCTCCCCCACGGGAGCAGATGACCCGTGAGGAATATCGCAATGGGCGCAGCACAACGATAAATCACTTTTACGAGAAGTTGTTCAAGCTCAAGGATCTGATGAATACCTCCTATGGCAGGGAGCTGGCGGAACAGCGTCATGATTATATGGTGCAGTTTGTGGACCAGTTCAAAAGGGAATGGGAGGGCACGGACCGTTAGGCAGGCATAATAAGCATGAGCATTCCACAAAGTATAATTAAGTAACGGAGGCGAATCTTTGAAGTGGTGAAAATCCATTTTGAAGATTTGCTTCTTTTTGGGTTAATAATGTGTATTAACATACATAAGGAAATCAATTTCACAATACCTCTGACTTATGACATGGCAACGGAAGACCTTACATGGTACAATAAATCGTTCTCCTGAATGAATTCAGGCAAAAAAAGAAATATGGGGTAATAATGAAAATGATCATCAAATGTAAAATTTCAGGTTCGGTAAAGAGGAGGGGTCACCACCATGTCGTTTGGTGCACGTGTACTTAAGACGGGGATTGCGGTCACGCTTGCCTTGTACCTAAGCAGCCTGTTCTTGAACCCGCAATCTCCCGTGCCTGCCGCAATCGCGGCTATATTCGCCATGCAGCCTTCCATCTATCGTTCTTGGAAATACTTCCTGGATCAGTTGCAAACGACCACGCTGGGAGCTATTGTCGCCCTTCTGGGGGCATGGTGTTGTCCAATGAGCCAATCGCCGTTGGATTAATTATTGTACTTGTCATCATGATCTGTCTTAAATTGAATATGGGTGAGACGGTTGGCCTGACACTGGTCACGGTTGTATCCATTATGGAAGCCTCGGGTGACTGGCATTTTGCACTCAATCGTTTTCTGTTGACACTGGTTGGTATTGTCTCGGCGTTTCTCATCAACATTACGGTATTTCCTCCGAAACCGAAGGTTCAGTTCGTGAAGCAGATCCATAGTGTATTCAGCGGTATGTCGTTGCTTCTGCGAACCTCGATCTCGGATGAGATCAAGGAAGTTGTATTCCGGGAGGAGAAAAGCAACCTGGGCGGTTCCATTAAGTCTTTGTCCGACAAGTATAACTTGTTCGAAGAGGAACAGAAAAAGATGAAACGTTCGAAATTCAGCGAAACTCGTCAGATGGTGGTCTACAAACAAATGCTGCTGAGTCTGCAAAAGGGTATGAGGTGCTGGATTCGGTGGAACGCCACTATTTCCAGGCACCGCGGACAACGGCCATGGATCAGTTTTTTGACTCACATCTTGAACTGGTTATCAAATTCCATGAGCATGCACTGCTCAAGTTCGAGGATAAGCTGAAACCTAATGGGGAAGAGGCCGCACAGTTTGTATTGGATAATGACCGTTTCATGGAGCAGGCGATCACCCAGTTTGATATCGATAAGGAAGGGATGTTACGATTGTCGATCGTGGCTGCTGCGATTTATGATTACGGATATCAACTGGAACGTTTGAATCGACTTGCCGAACATGTGCATAGCGCAAGTGAAGACAAAGAATCACAGGACAAAATTTTGAATTGGCTTAAGTGGCCTTAATGAGAATTGCACACCTGCTTGGCGATCATATACAATGTAGTTACAACATTGCCCGGACAATCGTGTCCGGGTTGTTTTGTCATACATAAGGCTGAATGGCATGAATATTAACGAACCGAGGGATAGAGACATGATTATTGAGGAATTGGACGCTGAACTAATGGAATGGTTGAGTGGGACAAATCTGGAGCATAAACAGCATGAAGCCATGCAACTGCTGACCGTATCTGAGGATCAATGGCCGCATCAGGCGATGATCAGTATGGGGGAAGTGATTGCGATAAATCCGCATCAGCTCAGACTTGCTTTATGGCCAGGTACACAGACCAGTATGAACATGAGCAAAACAGGCAAGGCTACCTTGATTGCGGTTCAAGGACATCGATTGCTGCATATCCGTATAGAAGTAGAACGGTTGCCTGAGATTAAGGGCGCTGTTCATCCGAGAGATCGTTTTGATGCACAAGTGCTCCATGTACGTGTGGATCACGCGCCATATGCGGAGATCACTTCAGGAATAACCTTTCAATTAAAAGATGAACTTGGGGCAATTACACGCTGGAAAGAGACGATTGAAGAATTACGAAAGTAGGCAGGAGTAGCTAGGTCAGTTGAGGACCGGTAATTGGGTAATAATGAAGAAGAAAACAACAAAAAACGCCTCCGCTTGCATCGGGACGTTGTCACTGGTACAATAAAAAATGGTTTTCAGAAAATTAGAACTAATTAACATATAATTAAAATGTTTACTTTCTAATAATTATACCATTGCCTTTTCGGGCTTGTCAAATGGGATTTTGAGGACACAATCCGGGGAAAGAGGGGCTATTAACATATGAGTACAGATCAGCAATGGATTGAGGAACAACAACGGGTCAACACGGTGACCGATCAGATTGAACGCAAGATCACAACGTTAGAAGATGAAGTAGGTTCCTTCCGTGACGAAGTGGTTGGCATGAGAAAAGATTTCTGGGACGAAGTCACGATGAACTTCAGTGAAGCGGACGATGTCGGGGAGACTTCAACCAGCATGCGGCAGCAGTCACAGGTACTGTCCGATCGGGAGCGCAGCCATCTCAATACAGCAGCTGCGTTGGATAAAATGAAACGACTGCATCATTCACCGTATTTTGGGCGCATTGATTTTAAGGAAGACGGGTATCCAAATGCAGAACGAATTTATCTCGGCATTGCATCGTTGCTGGATGAGAAGGAAGAATCTTTTCTGGTCTACGACTGGCGTGCGCCAATCTCTAACCTGTATTATGACGGAGCACCGGGCCCGATCACATATCATACACCAAGCGGAGAGATCAGCGGTGATATAGAGATGAAGCGGCAGTTTGTCATTCGGGACGGACGTATCCGTTTTATGTTTGACACGGGGGTTACGATTGGTGATGAGTTGTTGCAGGCCGTGCTCAGTCGAACTTCAGATGCACAGATGAAGAGTATTGTAGCGACCATTCAGAAGGAGCAGAACCGGATTATCCGTAATGACCGGACACGTATGCTCATTGTGCAAGGCGCAGCCGGCAGTGGCAAAACATCCGCGGCGCTCCAGCGTGTGGCATATCTTCTCTATAAATACCGCGAGCATCTGCAAGCGGATCAGATGGTTCTTTTTCACCGAATCCAATGTTCAACAGTTATGTCTCCACGGTACTGCCTGAGCTTGGGGAGGAAAACATGTTGCAAACGACCTTCCAGGAGTATCTGGAGCGCCGTTTGGGTCGTGAATATCAACTGGAAGATCCGTTTATTCAACTCGAATATGTACTTACGGGGACGGAAGATCCCGATTATGAAGTTCGCATGTCCAGCATTCGCTTCAAGTCGTCCGAAACTTTCCTGAAAGTCATTACACGTTATAAGGAAAGCATGTTGTCAGGTGGCATGAAATTCAAGCCGGTTCGCTTCCAGGGCCGAGCGATTGTCACGTCAGAGGCTATGGCTGAGAAATTCTATAGTTTCGAGTCGTCCGTTAAGCTGGTGAGTCGACTGGAGATGTTACGGGACTGGATGCTGAAAGAACTGTCTGCCTTTGGTAAAGGTGAGTTGGATGCGCCTTGGGTTGATCAGCAGCTTGATCTGATGGAGCCGGAGGATCTGCAACGTGCATATCAACGGTTGAAGCGCAAGCAAAAAGGAAAGACCCATACGTTTAATGACTTCGAGCAGGAAAGAGAAATTCTGGCACGTATGGTGGTCAGTGACCGACTTAAACCGTTGCGCAAATGGATCAAGTCCTTACGATTCGTTGATATAAGACAATTATATGCACATCTGTTCAGCGATCAGGCTCAGATGGAGCGATTGCTGGGTGACGAAGCACTGCCTGCTCAATGGGATGAAATTGGTAAGATGACTTTACGCAGATTGAAGTCTCAGGAGTTGGCATATGAAGATATTACGCCATACTTGTACTTGCGTGAGCTTATGCTTGGATTCCATATTAACTCCAATATTCGCCATGTCATCATTGATGAAGCTCAGGATTATTCTGCGTTTCAGTTGGCATTTATGAAGAGATTGTTCCCTCGGGCGAAAATAACAGCACTTGGTGACTTTAATCAGGCAATCTATGCCCACTCTTCTGTACTTAGTGGAACAGGACCCTTGACTAACCTGTACGGACCAGACAATACGGAAGTGATTGAGCTGACTAGAAGTTATCGATCTACTCGGGAGATCGTGGAGTTTACGCGTGGTATGGTGCCTGGTGGGGAAGAGATAATCCCATTTAACCGTAGCGGCGAGAAGCCTAAAGTGATTGTCTCTTCTGATGCCGAGCGTCATATGAATGTCATCACGACAGACCTGAAGCACTTGATTAAGGAAGGATACGAATCGGTCGCAGTCATCTGCAAGACCGCCGAAGAGAGCAGAGACGTACATGCTGCATTGAGCAAGGTACTGCCCACAGCACCAAAGTTAATCAAGAAAACGACGCTGGCTTTTGAGCAGGGTGTTCATGTCATCCCTGCGTATCTGGCCAAAGGTGTGGAATTCGATGCTGTCCTGATCTATGACGGCTCTGCGGAGCAGTATGCGCAGGAACATGAACGCAAGTTGTTCTATACGGCTTGTACACGAGCGATGCATCTGCTGCACGTTTACTGCGTGGGTACACCGAGTCCTTTCATTACTGCCCAGTCGGAAGAATGGTATGATCTTGGCAAGGTGTCTGCTGCGCAAGTGGACTGACATAACACTTCATATGCATGAAGAAGGCTTCCGTTCAATGGAACGGGAGTTTTTCTGTATATGATACATAGATCGGGAAGAAGCTAGCTTAGCGAGGGAATTATACGAGATGAGGTTCCAGCCATTTAAGTGATCGTATTGAATGAAAATACCTAACGTGAATCTGTAAGGATTGGGTCCCGTGGATAAAGACGACTTCATAATTTGTATTTAAGCACAATAGATGTGATTTTTCTTTACACATGAAGTCCCGACTCATATAATCGTAACAATATATTTTTTGGATCGTTTATTAAAGGAGGCAACAAAATGAACAAACCATCTTTTGAACGGCCACTTATGGCCGATTGTGTACCTGATCTGGTCGCTACAGCACGGGGAGATTTGCCAGCGACTTTGGTCATTCGGGGAGGTACGCTGGTAAACGTGATATCGGGTGAGATTTTGCCTGAGATGTCCATAGCTGTACAGGGAGCTCGAATCGCTTATGTTGGTAAAGATGTAAGCCACACCATCGGAGAACATACCCGGATTATTGAAGCGAACGGTAAGTATATCGCTCCTGGTTTGCTGGATGGACACTGCCATATCGAAAGTACACAGATGAAAGTAACCGAGTTTGCGAGAGCGGTATTGCCTTCAGGCACGACCGGAGGTTTCTTTGACCCACATGAGATCTCTAACGTGCTTGGTCTCAAAGGTTTGAGACTGATGCTGGATGAAGCGCGGACCACACCGATGGCTGCTTATATGCAGGTGGCTTCCTGTGTGCCTTCCACTCATCCAGGATTGGAGACAACAGGTGCTTATATCGGGCCTGAGGAGGTAGCTGAGGCTCTTTCCTGGGGTCCGGACATGATTGGCCTTGGTGAAGTGATGAACTTCCCTGGGGTAGTCTATGGGGACGAGACGATGATCGGGGAGATACAGGCGACCCTCCGGGCAGGTAAAGTGGCAGACGGTCATTTCACCTGGGCTGCAGATGACTGGCGTCTGCCAGCGTATGCAGCGAGTGGCGTTACAGGGGATCATGAGTGTGTGACCAAGGAAGATGTGGTTGAACGTCTGCGACTCGGGATGTATGCGAAGATGCGCCAAGGTTCGGCATGGCATGATGTGGCTGAGACAATCAAAGCCTGCACTGAGCTTGGACTGGATACACGCCGGATGATGCTGGTGACCGATGACCGAAGCTCTGAATCCCTGCTCAAAGAAGGACATATGGATTTTGTTGTTCGTCTTGCAATCTCCCAAGGTGTGAAGCCGGTCACTGCTTTTCAGATGGCAACCATTAACACGGCTGAGCGCTTTGGTGTTGCGCGTGATATTGGTGCGGTTATTCCGGGCAATATAGCCGATATTATTCTGCTGGACGGCCGGTTGGCGGATGTACGTGTGGGCATGACGATTGCTGCCGGGCAAGTTGTAGCCGAGAATGGGAAAATGACGGCGGTCTGGGACAGCTTCACGTACCCTGAGGAAGCATTGAACACGGTGAAGTTAGAAGCTAATATTCAGCCAATAGATCTGGAGTTGGCTGCACCGATTCAAGAGGGGACGATTGGTGCCAAAATCATTCATGTGACAGAGAACCATGTGGATACAAAGGAGAAACACCTGCCCGTCACCGTAGAGAACGGCAAGGTTGTGGTTTCAACTTCAGGGGAAGTATGCAAAATTGCGGTATTGGAGCGTCACAAACAAACCGGGAATCGAGCGGTAGCGCTTGTTGGAGGCATCGGCTTCACATCCCCTGCAGCGATTGCGATGACGGTTGCTCATGATAGTCACAACCTGTTGATTATCGGTAATGATGATGCCCTGATGGCCGAAGCCGGTAACCGTGTCATTCGAATGCAGGGCGGAGTCGCCGTGGTAACGGCAGCAGGTGTAACCGAATTCCCGCTGCGGATTGCAGGTTTGATGTCAACCGAGCCATTCGAAGTCGTTGCAGCCCAATCGGCAGCAATCAGTGAAGCTTTACAGTCTGCAGGATGTACGTTGAATAATGCGTTCATGACGCTTTCGTTGCTCGCGCTGGTTGTGATTCCAGAACTACGTTTGTCCGACAAGGGTCTTGTGCGGATCTCGGCAGAAGGTATTGAACTGGTGTCCCTTTTCGATGAAGTGGTTGAGAATACACCTGTAGCTCCATCGGGTAATGAATGAACGAAAATGTCGACTAGAGCACAAATAAATTAAGATACATGCAAAGCCGCCTTAGGGCGGTTTTTTTGTACGTTGTGGGAGAAAACGCTTTCTAGGTCTTCTGGATCTCGGTGTACATATGGCAATAATGACTGAAGTCATGCTGAAATAAGGGTTAATTTAGAAAATAGTTAAGAATTGTGACTTTTGAACTATACATACAGAACTACGAATTCCCGAAATATAGTTATATGATTCTTTCGTAGTGAGTCTTAAAGATGATATTGCATATAGAAGCAATCCAAATTCGTCGTACCTAATAAATATCCATTAAATGAATATGAAACGACACAATTTCATCCAGATTTGCACGTCAGAGCTGATAACTTCAGAGGGAGTGTACAAATATGAAAAGCAAAAGGGGTTACCGTTTTATCGTATTACTGAGTTGTTTGATCCTGTGTGCGAGTACAGCCTGTTCTTCCAAAGCCATTGCGGATGGTTCAGTCGACAGTTATGCAACGATTCATGGAAAACTTGATGCACCGGTGAGAGCGACATGGGTGTGGGATACCACCCAGATCCGAAGTAATCCTCAAGAGGTATTAAATTATGCTACAGCGAACAAAATCAATACGATCTATCTGCAGATGAACCGGGATATAAAAATTCCTGAATATAAAAGTTTTATCCGCCAGGCGAGAGCCAAGAACATTGCGGTTGACGTCATGGATGGAAGATCAGCCTGGGGGTTGACGGAAAGTCGGGAGCAGATTGCATCTTTCCTGGACTGGATCGAGGCATATCAGGCGCAGGCGTTGTCCAATGAGAAATTTGCTGGTATTCATCTGGATATTGAGCCACATGTGCACCCGCAGTGGAAAATCAATCAGGCCAGTGTAATTACCCAGTGGCAAGGCAATGTGGAGTACATTGTTGAGAGAGCATCACGGATGAAGATGCCAGTAGCGGCTGATCTGCCTTTCTGGCTCGATAACTACAAAATTCCGGGTTCCACGATGGCCGTAAGTAGCTGGATGATTCGCAAGTTTGATTCCATCACCATTATGGCTTACCGCGATACAGCTGCTGCAATCTATAGTGTGGCGAAGGATGAACTTGCAGAAGCAGCTCTGCTTGGCAAGACGATCTCAATCGCCGTGGAAACAAAGCAAAGCAAGGAAGGCGACTTCATTACTTTTTATGAAGAGGGATCTGCTTATATGGAAGCACAATTGAAGTTGGTCGAAAAAATGGCTTCAGTACATGCGTCCTTTAACGGTTTCTCCGTACATGAGTACACTTCATGGAAGACGCTGAAAAAGTGAGACATCAATAAACTCCTTAGCGCAATTCTTGTAGCAGCACATGAAATGAGTTCTAGCTGAGACAACGTGCCTCAGAACCTTATCTTGTTAGTTCTTGGGAATTGGAAGTTGATAAAGAAGGTGTTTGCAGCTGAATAGCTGTGAGCACCTTCTTCTTTACACCTGAACTAGGGCAGACTCCATTCCTACGTTCTCATAGAACATTTTGCGATACTGTGAAGGTGTGGTGGCTTTATGTTTTTTAAATGTAGTGATGAAGTAACTTAGATGCTCAAAACCCACATCCATGGCGATATCAACAATCTTGTGATCCGTATTCTCAAGCTGAACGCAGGCCTGTTGAACGCGGTAATAGTTAATGTAATCAACCGGGGTTTTCTGCACCATCTGTTTGAAGAAACGACAGAAGTGTCCTTCGCTCATATTGGCTTCGTCGGCCAGTTCTTTCAGCTTTAATGGTTCAGGATACCGTTTGTGAATATAACTGAGTACGGATTTCAGGCGCTCTACCTTGTCATGACTCCCTGTAGCCACGGTGCCTTTGACCGGAGCAGGTCTCATAT
This sequence comes from Paenibacillus sp. OVF10, assembly GCA_022836915.1. Lineage (GTDB taxonomy): Bacteria > Bacillota > Bacilli > Paenibacillales > Paenibacillaceae > Paenibacillus. The sequence continues at coordinate 3,077,461 of CP094668.1, forward strand.
GTTCGAACATTCGGGCAAATATGAGGTACAGGTACGCTTTTGTTGACATTTCACACGTTTCGGTTCGGGTAGCATGGTCTGCAAATATACGTTTCAGGAGATCTAGAATTTCTTGTCCCCAATCCTCATCTGCCTTGATATGACAAGGGGGAATCACCGTTTTGCGTACCAGTGGACCGATGAATTTCTCTTGGACGGTATCGAAGGTACGGCTGCCAAGCAGCTCGGGATTAAATACAATAGAAGAGAATACGCAGGGAACATCACCCTTCAGATACCCCGCATGAATCTCGCCTCTATTGATGAAAATGGCTTCTCCAGCTTGAACCTGGGCGGTGTTCATATCGATCTGAAAGACGGCGCAGCCCTTGGTCACCATGGTGAACTCCATCTCATCATGCCAGTGGCAATCGAGAATGCTATCTCCGTTTAGTTGTTGAATATCCGGGTACACACTGACGGGATACATGGCATTGCCGTGAATCCGGTCTTCCCGTAATCGTTCACGTTCCATATCAGATTCTCCTTTTGTTACATTATTAATGTAATCGTTTCCATAGATTGGTGATGATGTTCAAGAATCGGATGTTTATTATCAAAATCGTGATATATTTGGTCAAAATAAGAGAAGAAATTCGTTATTAATATCAATATTATTATAATATAACCAAAGGGGAAAGAAAACATGAAATTTACTGATGGATTCTGGATGACTCGTGAAGGGTACCACATTCAAAACCCGACTGACATTCGTGATATTGTGCAAAAAGAGAATTCTGTGACCGTATATGCGGCAACTAAATATATTCGTACCAAAGGCGACACGTTGAACGGAACATTGCTGAAAGCAACGTACAGCTCACCAATGCCTAACGTTATTCGTGTAACCTTGAATCACCATAAGGGCGGCGTGAAAAAAGGGCCTGAATTTGAGCTTAACACACAAGAAGCCAACGTTGAGATCTCAAAAAATGAACAAGGTGCTGTTTTGAAAAGCGGCAATCTGGAAGTTCAAATCGACAAAACAAACGGTTGGGACATTAGCTTCCTGTATGGAGGAAAACGGATTACAGGTAGCGGTCAAAGAGCTGCTGGTTATATTACAGGTCCAAGCAAGGAAGCGTACTTCCGCGAGCAGCTGGATCTCGGTATTGGTGAATACGTTTACGGACTTGGTGAGCGCTTCACGCCGTTTGTTAAGAATGGCCAAATTGTAGATACCTGGAATGAGGACGGGGGTACAAGCAGTGAGCAGTCCTATAAGAACATTCCGTTTTATTTGTCCAATAAAGGATATGGCGTATTTGTAAACCATCCTGAACGTGTATCATATGAGATTGCATCCGAGAATGTATCTAAAGTTCAGTTCAGCGTAGAAGGCGAGACGTTGGAGTACTTCATTATCGGCGGTGACAATCCAAAGGATGTACTTGATAATTATACGAAATTAACAGGTAAACCAGCGCTTCCACCAGCGTGGACTTTTGGTCTGTGGCTGACAACGTCATTCACAACGGATTATGATGAAGCAACGGTTAACCATTTCGTAGATGGCATGGCTGAACGTGATCTTCCGCTCTCTGTATTCCATTTTGACTGCTTCTGGATGAAGGAATACCAATGGTCTGATTTTGTATGGGATGAAGCGATGTTCCCGGATCCGGAAGGCATGCTTGCACGTCTGAAAGAGAAGGGCCTTAAAATCTGTGCTTGGATCAATCCATATATTGCAGAAAAATCCTACTTGTTCGATGAAGGTATGGAGAACGGTTATCTGGTCAAAACAGCCGATGGCAGCGTATGGCAATGGGATATGTGGCAAGCAGGTATGGCTCTGGTTGACTTCACGAATCCGGATGCTGTGAACTGGTATAAGAGCAAGCTGGAAGTCCTGCTGGATCAAGGTGTAGATTCATTCAAGACAGACTTTGGCGAAAGAATTCCGACCGATGTTGTGTACTTCGATGGTTCTGATCCGGTTAAAATGCACAACTATTATACACAGCTCTATAACAAAGCTGTATTTGAATTGCTCGAAGAGAAGATTGGCAAAAACGAAGCTGCCCTGTTTGCACGCTCTGCAACAGCAGGTGGGCAACAGTTCCCGGTTCACTGGGGCGGTGACTGTTCTTCCACGTATGAATCCATGGCTGAATCACTTCGCGGTGGCCTCTCACTGGGGCTTTCCGGTTTCGGATTCTGGAGCCATGATATCAGTGGTTTTGAAAGCACAGCGAGCCCTGACGTATACAAACGCTGGGTACAATTCGGATTGTTATCTTCACACAGTCGCCTGCATGGCAGCACTTCGTATCGTGTGCCTTGGCTGTTTGACGAGGAATCCGTGGACGTTGTTCGTGACTTTACCAAACTCAAAATCAGCCTGATGCCGTACCTGTACAATTCTGCGGTAGAGTCAACGGTAAAAGGTATTCCGATGATGCGCGCTATGCTGCTGGACTTCCCAGAGGACCCAACAACATATAACCTGGATACGCAATATATGTTTGGTGATTCAATTCTGGTGGCTCCAATCTTCAACAAGGAAGGTGATGTGCGTTATTACCTGCCTGAAGGAACTTGGACGAACTATCTGACAGGAGCGAAAGTACAAGGTGGACGCTGGATCAGTGAAAACCATGACTTTAAAACACTGCCAATGATGATTAAGCCAAACAGTCTGATCGCTGTGGGTGCGGTGGATAACAAACCGGATTACGACTTTGCGAATGATGTGTCCTTGCACTTGTTCGAACTGGCTGATGGTCAAACGGCTCAAGCTGTCGTTGTGAACCAAGCGGCAGAGCAGGAGCTGACAGTTAACGTTACACGTAATGGTTCAGTGCTGGATGTTCGTGCTGAAGGTGCAGGCAAACCATGGAACTTGGTGCTTCGCGGCATTGAGAGTGTATCCAGCGTTGAAGGTGGTTCCCAAGTGTCTGGTGCAAATGGTGTTGTCGTTACGGCAGCAACAGGCGAAAGCGCGCTTACAATCCAACTGTAAAATGATATAGTAAAAGAAAAGGACGGTGCCGAAAGGTGCCGTCTGTTTGTCTACGATGATAGGAGATTGAATGAAATGAGTACAATGAATTCCGGTTTGCACTGCACGATATCGGCAGAGATGCTGCATCAACTGGTAGAGTTTAATTTTGGAAGCGATACCAAAGTAAAGGCGTTTGGTCTCCTGCAAGGTGGACTTTTTAATACAACCTATCGGATTCAACTTGAACATACATCCTATACGGATGTGATTTTACGTTTGGCTCCAGAGCGGGGAGAGATGGCGGCTGGTTCTGCGAGTGACCCACTCTTTTCTTTTGAACGTACGATGATGGCGGCTGAACCGATTGTGTATGAATATTACCGTAAGGCAGGCATTCCTGCTCCCAACATTATCGCCTGTGATGATAGCGGATCCATCATTCCAAGAACGTACATGTTTATGGAATTTATCCCGAGTAAGCAGCTGGATCACGCATCGATTTCAGACATAGACAAAGAGCGATTGTATCATCAGCTTGGCGCCTATACCGCCATCATGCATCAGATCGAGGGGGCATCGTTTGGCTGGCCGCAAGGAGATGGGACGATTAAAGGCTCGGATCAATGGTCCGAGGTGTTGCACTCTTTTGCAGAAGAAACGGCACTTAAAGCGGCACAAGCCGATTATATGTCAGGTGTGGGAGAAGAAATCGCCGCTATTTTCATCAAAAATAAAGAATTATTCGATCAAGTGACCCATCCGGTACTGGTTCATAATGACCTGTGGGAAGCCAATGTGCTTGTTCATCAGGAAAATGGTGAGCTAAACATTGCGGCCATCATTGATGGAGATCGTTCCATGTTTGCCGACAGGGAGTTTGAAGCCATATTGTCGACAGAATCGGTGGCTTTTCATGAAGGATATGATCGTCCACTGGACTCATCCGCTGAAGGACAGGCACGCAGGCTTGCGTACCGAATACTGTCTTCGTATTTTAATGCCTACGTTCATGAACATCAGGTCAATCAACCTGAAGATGGTCGGAAGTATCGCCAGCGCACGCTGGATTTACTGGAGCAATGGAAGCAACTCGGACATAACTATAACTAATTCGCAGGGGGAATGAAGGATGAAGGAGTATCATCAATATCCGATGTGGGATGCGTCACTTTCACTTGAGGAAAGGTTGGATGACCTGATTGCACGATTGACAACGGAGGAGAAGATCCGACTAATTCCTACACGCGAAGCAGCTGTGCCAAGACTGGGCATTCCAGCCTACAACGTTGGGGGCGAAGCTGCCCACGGGGTTGCATGGAAAGGTGAGGCAACGGTATTTCCGCAACCTCTCGGTCTATCAAGTACCTGGAATACAAAGCTCATGCGGGAGATTGGTTCCGTCATTGGCGATGAAGCGAGGGCATATCATCACCGTGATCCTGAGGTTCATGGGTTAACATTGTGGGCACCAACGGTTGACCTGGAACGTGACCCACGCTGGGGCAGAACGGAAGAGGGTATGGCGAGGACCCAGTCCTCACGGGAGAAATGTCGGCAGCTCTCGTCAAAGGAATGCAGGGGAATGATCCTTTTTATCTGAAAATGGTCGCTACATTGAAACACTTTTTTGCAAATAATAATGAGAAAGATCGGCTGAATTGTTCATCCAGCATCGATCCGCGCAATCTGCGGGAATATTATTTAAAAGCATTTGAGACACCATTTGTGGAAGGCGGAGCCTTGTCCATGATGACAGCATACAATTCCATCAACGGTACACCTGCCATTGAGAGTCCATATGTGAATGATGTGGTTAAGGGCGAGTGGGCGATGCCAGGTTTTATTGTATGTGATGGAGGAGATCTTTCTCAGACGGTAGATTATCACGGTTATCATACCACCCATGCGGAATCAGCAGCAGGCGCGTTGAAGGCAGGAGTGGATTGTCTTACAGATGAAGTTGATCTTGTTGTATCTGCTCTCGAGGAGGCTCTTGACCGGAATCTGTTGGAGATCGCTGATTTGGACCGAGCAATCCGCAACATCTTTGGTGTGCGAATGCGACTTGGACAACTGGATCAGTCGGGGCAAAATCCATATGCGTCTATTCCCGAGTCGGTATTATGTGCACCGGAACATGCCAAACTTAGTTATCGTGCCGCTGCCGAATCGATTGTTTTGCTCCAAAATGATGGATTGCTTCCTTTGAAGCCAGAAGCGTTGCAAAAAATCAGTGTGATTGGGTCCCTTGCGGATGTTGTCTATACCGATTGGTACAGTGGCACACTGCCTTATCGTGTATCCGTCCTCGATGGATTGCGTAATCGACTCCCTCAATCAGACATAACGTATTCAGATGGGAATGACCGTATTCAGCTGAAGACAACAGACGGTCAGGTTATAACCTTGGGTGCGGAAGGTACACTCGTCGCTGTGCCGGAAGCCAGTGCACCTACAGCCGCCGAATTTGTACATCAGGATTGGGGTTGGGGAAGTCACACGCTGAGAAGTGTGAACAATAACCGTTACGTTAGCTTAACCGAGCAAGGCATCTTTCAGGCAAACGCCCCAGAGATCGGTGGCTGGTTTGTGAAGGAAGTTGTTCGAATAGATCCTCTAACGGACGGAAGTAACACCTTGCGGGCGTGGAACGGTATTCCTGTTGGACTGAGCGAATATCAGGGACATTCTGCTGTATCACCACTCCGGCCACAAGGAGAACAAACTACAGCTACAGGTACAAATCCGAATGATGTAGGTGACTCTGGACACGCAAGTCAATCACCAGGCAATACACAGATAACTTCTGCATTCAATATTGATATTGTGACAAGCGGAATAAAACAAGCCGTAGAAGCTGCACGTAGCACTCAGGTATCTGTCGTTGTTGTTGGCAACAGCCCTTATATCAACGGCAAAGAAGAAATTGACCGCCCAAGTCTGCTGCTTCCGCCGAGTCAGGTCGAGCTTGTCAAAGCTGTATGTGAAGCCAATCCCAATACGGTGGTTGTGATTATGGGCAGTTATCCATTTGCTTTGCAGGAGTTGAAAGGTATTGCCCGCGCAATCGTTTATATGACACATGCAGGTCAGGAATTGGGGAATGCGCTTGCAGATGTGCTGTTAGGTTATTATGCCCCGGCAGGCAGATTGAATATGACATGGTATGAAGACGAATCACAGCTGCCTGACATAATGGATTATGACATCATTCAGAATCGCATGACCTATATGTATCATGAAGGACCGGTTCAATATGCATTTGGTCATGGCCTGACGTATTCCGAATTCGAATACGAAGCGATTCGTTTAAGTCGAAGTGCTTCGCCGGAATCCACTACCACAGATCAATTGAAGATTGAGGTGGAGGTACACAATACAGGTGAACGTGACAGTGATGAAGTCGTTCAGATCTATGGATCTTCATATACCTCCCGAGTGAAACGCGCTCAGAAGCAACTGCTTGCTTTCCGTCGTGTTCATGTCAAAGCAGGGACGCGTGTTACGATAAGTTTCGAGGTTCCTGTTCAGAAGCTGGCGCTATGGGATGTTACCCGAGATCGATACTGCCTGGAGACAGCGACCTGGGCCATCCTGGCAGGGCGTTCTTCCGCAGATATACGTCAGTCGGCTGATATTGAAATTGAAGGTGAGACGATTCCGGATCGTCCGCTGCACTTGCTTACCTTTGCCGAGAATTACGATGCTTGTGCAGGTGTTCTTCTGGATGAATGTCTGGAAGGGCGTTCGGCAGTTCGGGCAATCACTCCGGAAGAACCCTTATATCTAGAGGAGCAATCGTCCTGGATCGCTTTCAACCATAATGCTGTTCAGGAAGTACAAGGATTTGAAGCCAGAGTGGCAGCTTTTGGGGAAGAGGGCAGACTGGAGATTCGTTCCGGAGGACTGGAGGGCGAACTGCTCGGTGTGTGTGAAGTTTCTGGACCCGGTGGCAGTGTGAACGGAAAAGATATCAAGTGGACAACAGTCCAATGTTCGCTTGAGGCGCCACGTAAGGTGAATGAGCTGTATATTATTTTTAAAGGTGGAGCAGCGTTACGGCACTTTAGATTGTTGTAGTTGTAGCATGTCCTGAATAATCAACCTCCGAAACAAGCACAATAATGCTGTTGTGTGTAGAATCTGTAAAGGTGGTTGTGGTATGAACGATAAAAAGTGGGACCTCGTCGCACTTGCTTCCATCCCTTTAATTATGACCTTGGGTAATTCCATGCTAATACCGATCCTGCCACAGATTGAACGTGAGTTGAAGGTATCTGCATTTAAGGTCAGTATGCTCATTACAGTCTACGCTGTAGTTGCGATCCTGCTTATTCCTCTTGCAGGGTACTTGTCGGATCGTTTTGGCAGAAAAGCAGTTATCATTCCCAGCCTCGTTATTGCAGCCGTCGGAGGTGCTGTCGCTGGTGTGGCAGCATGGATGCTGAACGGAAACATAGCCTACTGGACCATTCTGGGTGGCAGGTTATTGCAGGGAATAGGTGCTGCCGGCGCATTTCCTATTGTTATCCCTTTGGTTGGGGACATGTTTAATGATGAGAACGAAGTAAGCAAAAGCCTGGGTATCATTGAGACCTCCAATACTTTTGGTAAAGTCATAAGTCCGATTCTGGGTGCAGCGCTGGCGGTCTGGTTGTGGTATGCGCCATTCATGGCTATTCCTATCCTTTGTGTACTTTCGCTGGTTCTTGTTATTTTCCTGGTGAAGACTCCACGGAAAAAGAAAAGCCTCCCACCTTTGTAGAATTTGTGGCATCCATTCGTGACGTATTAAAAGAAAAGGGACGCTGGTTGTATGCATTGTTTGCAATCGGTGGTATTTGCATGTTTGTCATCTTTGGTGTGTTATATTATCTATCCGAGACGCTGGAGAGCGAATTTGCCCTGAAAGGTGTACTTAAAGGACTTGTCCTTGCGATCCCGCTGGCAGCGTTATGTCTGTCTTCTTTCCTGGCAGGGAAGTGGATTGGAAAGAACAAAACGCGAATGAAGTGGCTTGGCTTCACAGGACTTGCGCTTCTGACGGTATCCCTTGGCGTTATAGGTTTATTCGATAATATCTATGTTGTAGTAGGTCTTTTCACATTGGGAAGTGCCGGAATAGGTGCAACGTTACCATGTCTGGATGCCTTGATTACAGAAGGCGTGGACAAAAAACAGCGGGGCACAATCACGGCTCTGTTCAGCAGCATGCGATTCATTGGAGTATCTCTCGGTCCACCTGTCGTTTCTTTGCTGATCGGTTCTCATCATTTCCTGCTTTTTGGTGTGCTCGCTGCGTCTGGCGCAGTGGGCGGATTGCTCACCTTATTCGCAGTTAAACCCGATAAGGAGACCAACCTACTTCAGGAAGCAAGCAGAAACAGGATGAAACATCTAATGATGTGATCGAGACAAGTAGAGGGTATGCTCCCATAGGTCGCAAGAAAAGTCCATTTTAGATAGACGGTGCTGTATGCTGCGTTCATTTCCATGCTGTCTTAAGTTTAACATTCAGATCTGTTCTAATAAAAAAACGCGTTTACGCCTAAGAAAGCGGATGAATTTGCTTTCTCGGTGTAAACGCGTTTTTATGTTCAGAATGACCTTAATCAATCATTCGTGTTTACTTTTATTCGACTGGCTAGTTTCGGTGTTGCAGGCTCCAGATTCTGAATTCTTGGATTGATCTTGAGGTGGTTCCGTTGCAGTGATATGAGTATGAGCGAGCAGAGCATGAGGTTCAATGGAGAAGCTGCCGCTTCGTTTTCCCTGAATCAGATATATAAGCAAGAACAGAATCATAAACATCACGGAATATCGATACATATCAGTATAACTGGTGATGGCCGCAATGGCGCCAAGTAGAAGGGCACCGGTCGCAATACCCAGATCCAGCGAGTTCAAAAACATACCGTTAGCCATACCCCGTTGAGTAGGAGATACAACTTGAATCATCCAGGTCTGCAGAGACGACTGCATGGAACCATAACCGATTCCGTAGATAAAGGCAGCGATGAACAGTACGGACATGGAGGTTGCATACGAGAGCAGAATGAGGCCGACAGCAACGAATATTGCCCCTGGAATGAGCAGTGCTTTTGGACCTTTATTGTCATAGATCCGCCCTGCAAATGGTCTAACCAATAACACGGCGAGTGCATTAAACAAAAAGAACAGTGCAGGATTGGCCAGATTGGCTTCCTTACCATACAAAACGATGAATCCGACAAGCCCACCATAGGTAATGGATAACAGGCAATTCAGCACACTGGGCAGAATCAGCTTGCGGTTGAAAGGTGTCTTCTGTTTTGGGTTGGACCCTGAAGCACTTGTTGTGGCTTGTGGCATGATGGTTGTACTGTTATCGGTTCTGACTGCTTTTTTGCGTGTCAGTGAATAACTCAGTGGATAGATCACAGCGAGGACACCCGCAGTACATAACATCAGAGTTACAAATCCAGCACCCTGGAGCAGAGTAACCCCAATGATTGGCCCCATAGACATAGCCAAGCTAGTCGATAGACCAAAGTAACCCATACCTTCACCCATTCGTTTGACGGGCACAATGTCCGAGGCCATCGTTGGAAAAGCGGTACTGCTCATACCAAACCCGATACCAAACAACATTCTCAGCAACAAGAGCACAGCTATACCAGCAGCAAAATAATAGCCGAGCGTTGCCAGCAGGGCAACGGACAGGCCTATATAGATCATGGCGTTACGAAGGCCCTTCTCCAGCGCTTTCGCGGAATAGAGACGGGCTGCAATGGCACTTAGTGCAAACAGACAGGTGAATAAACTTACTTCAAATGCGTTGGCGTGAAATCGCTCCTGAACGTAGGACGGAAGCGGAGAGACGATCATGTGCAGTTGCAAGAACAACAAGAAGTTGCACAGCATCAGCAGTATAAAATCGGTGGTCCATAGTCTAACTTGTTGTGTAGATTGTTCTTTCATGATGTTGTATTCCCCCTGAGTTGTGATTCATTACAAGTTGCGGTTAATGAGGAAAGAGTATGTTTAAATGCTTCCATCTGGTCTTCGGATATACCTTCAGCAAGTTCTTTATTCATTTCTCTTTCAATCGGAACGAGGATATCAATTAACGCTTTGCCTTCCGTGGTGAGATATAACAGATAGGCTCTGCGATCCTGTTCGCTGGTCCGGCGTTCTACCCAGCCTTTCTTCTCAAGCAGATCAATAATCCGCGCAGTGGTGGGTTGGTCTTTGAAGACACGTGCAGCAAGCTCCTTCTGATTAACACCTTCACCGCGGTCAACATTAAAGAGAACAGAAAATTGCTCTGTCGTAATATCATAAGGTTTGAATCGCGTCGCAAGTAAAGCTACAGCTTTACGATGTGTGAAACCCAGCATGAATCCAACAGATTGTTCCAGTGTATAGTCCATGTGATTGCTAGACCTCGCTTCCATAATAAAATGTCCCAATTAATTAGTTGTTATAACAACTATATGTCAAACAAGTATTTTTGTCAAAATGAAATATTCTCTTATCGAACGTACGTGTGCGCTGTGCAATCATCCAAAAATACTGTTAGAATAGTGATGAAACCGCTTTTATGGAATCGATATCAAGGTGCTTGAAGAATGGAGAAAACCAATTTGCTCTAACTAATGTTGGAGATGACCAAGGAGAGCTGTATATGCTAAAGAATATACCCGCAATAATACCTCCAGAGTTACTCAAAATCATGTCCGAAATGGGCCATGGAGACGAGTTGGTTCTGGCGGATGGCAATTTCCCCGCAGCCAGTCATGCCAAGCGACTGGTACGCTGTGACGCACTGGGAGTCGTTGAACTGCTGGATGCCATCCTGCAATTATATCCACTGGATACCTATGCTGAGCGTCCCGCTGCTGTCATGCAGGTTGTGAAAGGGGATCAGGTGATCCCGATCATATGGGAAGACTATCGCCGGTTGATTGAAGAATACGAAGGCATTACTGATGCTTTTGATCATGAAGAGCGATTTGATTTTTATAAACGCGCTTCGAATGCCTATGTGATTGTTGCAACTGGTGAGCGCGCCCAATATGCCAATCTGATTTTGAAGAAAGGCGTCATTTTCCCCGATGCTGATCCTGGTCAGGAACAGCAGAATGCTGAATCGAAATGAATAATTACGGCGACGGAGCAGTGGATGCTTTGGTCGCCTTTTTATTTTTGCCAATACGAAGTAAATATAACAAAACGTACAGAATTGGTATGGACTAGATAAGCAAGATGCAATCTGGAAGCGCGCATGAACGAATGTCAGCTCACTGCTCAAGATACTATAAACTTTGATGCAGATGATGAATGGGGAAAAGGAATGGAATGTTTTACAATTGAGAAATACAAACGATGAGACGATGGTCTCCATCCCAGAGGAGTTGAGTGAAATGCAGCACCGAATCAGACAAGCGGGTCTTCCTGATAGTAACGAAGTGGGTCGATTGTTCAATGAGTACAGGATGTTCTACAACCAAAATGCTGACATTGAGGCAGCACGTCAGTATATTAGAGAACGAATGGAAGGCCATGAATCGGTGATTTTGGTAGCAGAAACAGATGCGGAAAGTGAACATGGGACAGATGAAAGTAACGGTATGTCACTCTCGAATGGCTTAATCTGTACTGGATTCGTTCAGCTATATCCCAGTTTCAGTTCGGTATCGATGGGGCCTGTCTGGGTGCTTAATGATCTATATGTGTACCCGGATTATCGTCAGCAAGGCATTGCTAGGAAGCTCTTGCAAGCAGCCAAGCAATTGGCATCTGAGCGAGGAGTTCTTCGTATATCACTCTCAACTGAGTTAAGTAACAAACAAGCACAAGCTTTATATGAATCCGAAGGATATGCACAGGATACCAGATTCATGTATTATGAACTTAATGTATAAGAAGTTGCTCAAAAAGACGCATTATATAAATGAATGGCAGACTCGTGTCGTCGGGAAAGAGGGAGGAGTCGCAACATGATGCAGTGGATTGCCATGATCACGATGTTAATTGATCATATAGGGGCTGTCTTTTTTCCACATATTATAGAGTTGAGGATCATAGGTCGTATCGCTTTTCCAATTTATGCTTTTGCAGTGTATATCGGTTATAAACATACACGAGACGTACAAAAATACATATGGCGGCTGTTCTGGATCGCGATCATATCACAGGTGCCGTTCATGGCTGCGTTTAATCATTACTCTCTGAACGTGGTATGGACATTGTGGTCAGCCCTGTTGGTATTATTTGTTATTGATAAATTGCCATCCAAACTACTGGGGATTCCGATTGTAATTGGAGCAGGTTGGTTCATGGAAATTAGCCATATGGATTACGGGATGTACGGGTTGTTATTGGTTCTGTTATTCCGTTATTTCCGGGGTCCTGTACTTGTCGTGGCACATGTCGTGTTAAATGCACTATATCTTCTCCTGCATAACAGCTCTGTGCAAATGTATAGTGTGCTCGCAACCGCCGGCATTGCTATTGCTCAGTATTACCAAGCGGGATTCCGTATGAAGGGGCCACGTTGGGTCTGGCGTTATTTCTATCCAGCGCATCTTGCCATCATTGCAATTATCCGATGGGTCTAAAAGATTGATATAGAAATGCTAAAACGTCTGAAAAATGCGAAGTAAAGAAGCCACCTTCTCGTCAGTGAATGACGATGAGGTGGCTTCTGCGTATTCCTATTAGTTAAAGTTGAACTTCACGGAACTTACTCCATTGCTGTAGAAGTGCCGTTATGGCGCCGGATTGCAGACGGGAAATATCCAATCTGAACGGCGTAGTCTAACATGGCGGAGATGAAGCGATCATCTGTTTTTGCACATGAGATTCCGGCAGGTTCCACATAAGCCGTTGTGACAGGGCAAGCATAGACATATGCTGAATCCTTCGCGCCGTCGCCTTCAAGCTGTGCAATAGCCAACTGAAGAGCTTCCGGCTCTTTACTGATGCTCGCATCGAACAACCAACGTGTGTAATCCGCGAATGGTAGCGTCTCAACTTCGTAACCAGCCCGATTCACAGAACGGATCAGCTCGTCATAGCGGATGGGCTCCGGATTACAGATGTGGAATACACGACCGGCGGTATCCTGACGTAAGGCCAGGTGAACGATAGCCTCACTTGCATAGTTGATCGGTGTAAAATCAACCATCCAGTCAGCCGCAGGAGCCTTGCCGAGCAATAACATTGCTTTGATCATACGATAAAAGGCGTTGCTATCAATATTGGACTGGAAGCGTCCAGTTTCGGAGTGGCAAGTGAGATTACCAGCACGATAGATGCTGACAGGTATACCTTCCTCTGCCGCAATCATGAGCACTTTCTCGGCTTCAAGTTTGCTGTCCGAATACAGGTTGTCCACATGCAGGTCAGCCGGGAACCGATCATATTGCAGGGAAGATTCCCATTGTCCGCTGAGTGCCAGATCTTCTGGAATACCCATCGTGGATACATGGTGGAAGGAAGCACCTGGTTTGCTGCGAATCAAGTCAAGCAATGCGACCGTTCCTTCCACGTTTGTTTTGGCGAACTGATCGGCATCTCCAAAATGACGTACGTCTGCAGCGCAGTGGATGACACGGTCAATTCGATCCTGAACATAAGCCGTTTGTTCAGCGGACAGACCGAGATTAGGTTGTTCGAGATCCCCTTCAATAATCTCCACACGAGTGGAGAGATGGTCAGTCAGTTGTTTGCCGAAATAACCTTCCAACACGTTAGTCAAACGTTCCATTGCAGTTATTCCATTGGATGGTCGACGAACAAGGGTGTAGATTCGTGTGCTGGAATTCAGAATTAACTGTTGCAGCACATGAGAGCCCAGATAACCAGTTGCTCCAGTCAGCAACACATGCTCAGGTTCACGAATGAGCGGGTACCCCAACTGGGATGTTAGCTCCACAGGGTGTTCGGATAATTGTGTAATCATACCGTCGGTCACCACTGAATCCGTAACTTCTGCAGCACTGAGAGACAATACTTCCACACGCCGAGCGAGAGCGCGGACTGTTTTCTCGGCAAAGAAGTCGGCAATTTTCAGCTGCGGATAATGTGGCTTCAGAATGACCAGTACATGAATGACCCGGAGTGAATCACCACCGATATTGAAGAAGCTGTCTTCGACACCGAAGTCATCGTGCTGAAGGATTTCTTTCCATGCGTCCAGGATAATGGATTCCGTCTCCGTCTCAGGCATGACCCGGTCAGGGCGATCTTCATGTCGTTCCACATGAGGCAGGGATACCATCGCTTTGCGATTGATTTTTCCAGTCGGTGCAATCGGCATTTCATCCAGCTGACAGATCCACTTCGGTACAAAATAAGAAGGAAGTTTCTCCGTCAGTTCTGCCTTGATGTCCGTAACAGAGAGGGTACTGCCATCTTTCGATGTAAAGTAACCAACCAGCATATTTTGTCCATCGGATTCTTTCTTCGGAATGACGGCAACGTTCTGGATCTGATCAAGCCGTGCAAAGTGATCTTCAATCTCCCCGATCTCAATCCGGTGACCACGAATTTTTAGCTGTGAGTCACTGCGACCGACATATTCCAGCAACCCGGTATCCAGCAATTTGGCAATATCGCCAGACTTGTAGATTCTCTCACCTATCGCAAACGGGTTCTCAATGAATGCTTGCTCAGTACGTTCTGGCTGATTGAGATAACCTTTGGCCAGTGCAGGGGTAGCAATATATACCTCACCAGGTACACCTGCCGGACAGAGCTGTTGTTCTTCATTTACAATGTATACTTTGTAGTTATGAATTGGTTTACCGATAGGGATGTTCACCACATGTTCGGGAACCTGCTCACTGATGCGGTGAGTAGTTGTGGCTACTGTACATTCGGTAGGTCCGTACACATTAACAATATCAATCTGGTTTCCAAATTTGCGCTGGAAGGCACGAACCTGTTCACCATAGAGCGCTTCTCCGGCTACAGTAATGATTCTGACTTTGGCCAGCTTGTGGAAACCTTCATCGGATAAGTAGGAAGCAAGCTGATTGAAGAAAATCGTGGGCAGTATCGTAATGATGTTTGTTCCTGTCCGTTCAATTGCACTTGCGAATTCTTCAACGGATACACGTTCTTCCGCAGACAACAGATATAATTCTGCTCCATAGAACAAGGCGCCAATGGTATCCCACACGGATGCATCAAAGCTGTATGTAGCAAACTGGGTTAATACATCACCTGGTTGAATGTCACAATCACGCTGAACCACACTGCCAAGATTGGTTACACCCCGGTGGGCAATCAGTGCACCTTTGGGTTTACCGGTCGACCCTGACGTGTAGATAATATACGCAAGATCATCTGGCTGAATATCCAGATTGGGGTTACTTGCTGCAAATCCAGCTAAACGACCATCCACAGCGAGAATCTGACGGACCGTAGCTATACTGGAGAACAAGCTGGAAGCTTGGGCATAAGAAGCCTCCGTTGTCAGCACGAATGAGGACGCCGTATCTTCCACAATATAACTGTTACGTTCTTGTGGATGCTCAGGGTCGATCGGAACATATGCACCACCTGCCTTCAGAATTCCAAGCAGGGAGATGATGGTCTCCAGACTTCGATCCATAAAGATACTGACGAATTCACCTTTCTGCAATCCATTGGATAACAGCACACGTGCAACCTGATTAGCTCGTTCATTCAATTCTCTGTACGTATAACTTTTGGATGGCGATGTTATCGCCGGTGAATCCGGATATGCCGCTGCCGTTGCTTCGAACCAGCCATGAACCGTCTGATTCTCTGGTTCGAGAACAGAAGTATCATTCATTTCACGGTAAAGCAATCGATCTGAGGCAGAAAGAATATCTACCGTACCGATTGCTTTCTCACCGTCACGCACAAGGGCGAGTAGAAGAGTCTGATAATATTCTGCATATCTCAACACGGTAGACTCTTTTAACAGTGAACTATCATAGAACAGATCGAGGATGAGCATGTTCTGATCATCTCGAACATTCCAGTTTAATATTTGAGGAGCTTGAGGCAACTGTACACTATTCAGCATAAAAAACGATTCAGGGTATCCACCGTTTTGCAACGTGTATTCAATCTTGAGCTGCTCTGAAACCTGATGACATAGTTGGCTGAAGGTCAATTTCCCCTGAATCTGTAAAGAAAGATAGGAAGCTGCCTGATCGGGGAAAGTATACCTATGGCAAGTTCCTGTTCAGCTGACAATCGGAATAACAAGGCTGCATAAGCTGAGAGGAGTACCGGGTACACCATCTGTTCTCCATACTTCTGTTTAAGTTCACGGCTCAGAGAAGCATGTAATGTGATTTGAGCAGACTGATAAGAGAATGATTGTTGACGTCGCCCAAAATCCAGTGGAATCTGCAGAACTGGCAAGCTAGATTCCATGGAATGGGAAGAAGATGGTTGGTTTTCAATCACTTCAGTTATTCCTCCTTGGTTCAAACCGAATGTTTGTGGATTTGAATTATTGTTTGCTTACATTGAAATGAGAGATCAATTCTTGGAGTTCCTCAGACATGCTGTTAAGGCGTGTGGAGGAGTCTACCAGTGTAATCAAAGATGCTTTTTGCTCATCAACAGATGAGGAAATTTGTTCACTGCTGTTTGCTGTCTTACTTACGCTTGAAGACAAGTCGTCTGCTGTAGCGGTCATTTCCTCCGTACCCGCAGAGATTTCTTCCGTCGCGCTTGAGACTTCCTGAATCTGATTAGATACTTTTTTCGCTGCTTCTAAAATATCTTCGAACAGTTGTCCTGTTTGATCGGCTACGCTGAGCCCTGTATCTACTTCTGATGTACCTTGTTCCATAGCACGTACAGCTTGTTTAATTCCTGCTTGAATCTCTTGGATCAATACGCCAACCTGGCTGGTTGCTTGTTCAGACTGCTCGGCAAGTTTGCGTACTTCACCTGCAACAACTGCAAATCCTCTTCCTTCTTCACCAACACGAGCTGCTTCAATGGATGCATTAAGAGCAAGCAAGTTAGTCTGGCTGGAGATTCCCGAGATGATATTGAGAATATCGCCGATTTCCTGTGAACGACTCTCCAGAACCTCAATGGCAGAAGCCGTATTCTTAACCGATTCCGTAATCAGATTCATCTGTTCAGATACCTGACGGACAACACTGTTACCTTGTTGCGAACGACGTTCCATCTCATAGGCTTCATCCGCTACACTTGCCGAGCTGCTGGCAATCGTCTGGATTACGGTAGCCATCTCGGACATGGCACGTGCACTATCCCGGGTTGCCTGTTCCTGTGAACGAATGTTGGAAGTGATTTGAGTCACATTATTATTAATAGAATCTGCATTCTCACTGTTGCGCTCGGATACTTCATATAGTTCTTTGGCAGACTGATTTACTTCTTGTGATGTGATTTGCACTTTAACGATAGTATCGTTGATTTTGCGAACCATGGAGTTGAACTTCTCGTTAACGAGTCCCAGATCGTCTTTGCCTGTCGGAATGTTGACATTCAAATTACCCCGACTTACGTCATCAATTCCTTTGATCAAGTGACGGATAGGGGAAAGTGTGTTTTTAACTACAAGGTATTGGATAATCAGGAATAACAGCAAGAAGGCGACAAGGATGATAATTCCGTTTTTAAGCAAGGAGTTCAGTCCTGCGGGTACGGCTGATGCATCTGCATCAATGGCAAAATATGAGAAAATCTTTCCGTTGCTGTCTTTGATTGGATATGCAATGGTTGTCCATGTTCCGAAATCATCGGAATAAAATGTTGTGAATGTTGGGCGATCCGTATTAAGCATTTCTTTCAGTGCATTGGCTACAACGACCGGCTGCTCATACATGTCACCAATATTTACGTTCTCACTTTGAAAAGCCTCTCTTAGGTTGGTCGGCATCGCTACAAGGGAAGTTAATCTCTTGTTATCGCCACCGAGCTCAACACCGAAGATGTAGGCTTGTGCAATGTTAGGATAATATTCTTGCATTTCATCGAAATACGCTCGTAATTTCGTTTGTGTTGCTCCATCATAGCTACCTTCCGCAATAGCAGCTTGTACCTCGGCAGGATTGATATCTTCAGCCCACTTTTTGGTAATTTGTTCTACCTGTCCATGCAGTTGATCAACAAGAACTGTTTTTTGGAAATAGTAACTGCTTGCGATAAGTGCTACCCCGATGATAATGATATTGGTAAATGAGAGTAACAGATTTTTGGAGAAAAACGACATGCTTTTCCAACTTAATGATTTCACTTAATTCCACTCCTGATCTTCTTTAAATTAAGAAACTTTAGGGTTGCATTCGTACAGTGAACTAGATCATTCCGTGATCCCCTCCAAAGGAAATTTATGCGACCATGGTCTTGGTTTATCAGTCGCTTTCGTAGAGACTTATGTACCGTATGAACCATAGGTGTCTAATTATTAAAACACATCTATAATTAATATGTCGTATAAAATGTCGTTAAATTGAATAGTATCGTTAAATTTTTTTAATATTTTACGTATTTATGGACATATCAGATGTATTATAGGTATTTAGAACTGTTTATTTTAAAATTTCCCATTTTTTAGCTTCATTCTGTATTCTATAACATGGTGGGTAAAAATACATCCTTCAACAAAACAAAAATATGATGGCAAAGATGCAACAGAAGGCACGGATATACATCGGAAGCGGTTTTATCTATAATAACTACATATGCATTTCTCAAATTATGAGCAGCGGGGTTTATAGATGAATCTTAAACAGATAGCAGCAGAGCGTGCGGCAGAATATGTTGAAGATGGAATGAAGGTTGGTTTGGGTACAGGTTCAACAGCTTATTATGCCATCTGCCGGATCGGTGAGCGGGTACGTGATGGATTGAACATTCAAGCAGTTGCCACTTCAGAGGCTTCGGACAAGCTTGCCCGTGAATGGGGATTCCCATCGTCCCATTTGACGAGATTGGACGTCTGGATCTGACCATTGATGGCGCTGATGAAGTAGATCCCGAATTTAACCTGATTAAAGGGGGGCGGGGCTCTTTTGCGTGAGAAAATCGTGGCAGCCAATAGTGACAAATTGATTATTGTAGCGGATGGCAGCAAAGCCGTGCAAAAGTTGGGGAAATTCCCGCTTCCAGTTGAGGTGGTTCCATTTGCTTCTGAGTGGACCTTACAGGCGCTCGAAAAATTGGGGTGTCAACCACAGTGGCGGATGGATGGACAGCAACGTTATCTGACAGACAACGGAAACCTGATAGCAGATTGCCACTTGGAGGCGATTGATCACGCTGCGGACCTTAATGTTCAGTTGAACATGCTGCCAGGTGTTGTTGATAACGGACTATTTGTGGATATGGCTAGTACAGTCATTCTTGCCAATGCGGACGGAAGTATCGAAGAGCTTCATCGTTCTTAATATGGAAGAGGGTGCTTTTCATCGTATGAAAGAACTGCCAATCGTTGATGGTGAACTTGTACTCAGGTGTGTGGAGAAACAGGATCTGAAAGAACTCTATGAATTGATCTACAGTGATGACGTACCTGAATGGAAGCAATGGGATGCACCCTATTACCCACTTAAACACGAAAGTTATGAAAGTTTTGAACAAGGTATGCTCAAACGTATGGACGTAGATCCAAGCGATTCCAAACCCGTATCAATCCGTATTATTGAATCCGACAGACAAATTGTGGGTACAATCAGCTATTACATAGAAGATGAGTTATCCATGTGGCTGGAAATGGGGATTGTAATATACAGATCTGTCCAGTGGGGACGCGGGGTTGGCACACGTTCACTTACCATGTGGTCAAGTCATTTGTTCGAACAGATGCCTTTGGTTCGGGTTGGATTGACTACTTGGTCTGGTAATGAACGTATGATGCGTGCGGCTGTGAGAGCCGGATTACAGGTGGAGGGGCGAATGCGGAAGTGTCGTATCGTTCGCGGGCAGTACTATGATTCAATTCGTATGGGGATGCTCCGTGAGGAGTGGGAGCAGAAGCGGGCCTCTCATACGAGCCGAAATGTAAACAACTGATGGAGGATTATTGAAATGCTGAACACGGAGGACAACCGGGAACTGTCTTTACAATTATTCGTGGTTCTTGTTCGGGCCTACAATTCTGTGACCTCACGTTCCAATCGGGACATCCAGAGTCACGGACTGAATACGACAGAATTTGGTGTGCTTGATTTGTTATATCATAAGGGACCGCAGGCATTGCAAAAGATTGGTGAAAAGGTGTTAATGTCCAGTGGTAATATTACGTACGTTGTAGATAAGTTGCAAAATAAAAATCTGCTGTTTCGTCGACCATCCAAAGAAGATCGGCGTGTCATTTACGCTGAGTTAACCGAGGAAGGAAGAGAATTGTTCACACAGATATTTCCTCAACACCATCAGGTCATCATTGATGCTTTGGAAGGACTTGACCCTTCCGAGAAAGTGGATGCGATTAAGATGTTGAAGAAGCTGGGATTGGCGGCAGAAGGGAAAACTGACTTGCGTTCATAACGCAGGTCAGTTTTTTTGTGGATCTCGAAAAGTACAGGCATATACTGGCTGACTGGCTTGCAAGGCCCTCCATAATATAGGAAGATTGTTCTATACATTCATCGTGTGTAAAACATGATCATCGAAAGTTCATGTATAATGGAACAGAACGATTAAGAGCGGAATGGATGGATTGGATCAAGTAGAAGAACCTATCCCGATTGCAAGTTAGCTAACATCGATCTCATTCTGGATTAGTCACGAATGATGATGGAGATGTGATGCGGGTAGAGGAGAGGTGCATCTATGAGTCATCAAGAAGCAGGAGAACGTTTGCTCCAAGAATCTGCGAAATTAGCTGATAAAATAACGGAGAAACAGTATCTCAGACAGCCCGATTTACTTGAGCGATTTGGCGAGAATGGAAAAATGCGAACCAAACAGGATTCGGAGTATAGCTTGAACTATTTGGCAGAAAGTGCGCTCGTACAGAGTCCAGGTCTGTTTACTCATTATATTGCCTGGCTGAAAGTTCTACTCGAGGGTTATAAGGTATCACCAGAAGACCTGGCGATTAATCTCAATCTGATCAAAGAGACATTGGAAGAAGAATTTGACCATCCGTCAAAGGCATTTTTGCTCGAGTACCTGGAGATGGGAATATATAGAACAACACACATGGAGTCACAGGCGGGTTACATCAACGAATCCATGCCATATGGAGATGCCGCGCAATCGTACTTGCAGTGTTTGCTTGAGAATAAACGGAAAGAAGCCTTCGAGATCATTGAAGCCCAGTTAGAAGCTGGGGTGACGATTCGTGATATTTATCGATATATCTTTCAGCCCACCCAATATGAAATTGGACGATTGTGGCAATGCCATCGTATCAGTGTGGGGCAAGAACACTTTTGTACGGCAGCGACCCAGTCATTCATATCACGTCTTTATTCTCGCTGGTTAATTCATACCGGTCAGGATAAAAAACTAGTGGCTACCTGTGTAGGTAGTGAACAACATGAGATCGGACTGCGTATGCTCACAGATGTGTTCGAGATGGAAGGTTGGGATACGCACTATCTGGGAGCCAATGTTCCCAATGGAAGTGTAATAGAGGCTATAGAGCGGCATCAGGGCGATGTTGTTGCGATATCGGTTACGATGACATATCACCTTCATCTGGCCAAAGAGTTGATTCATCTGATCCGTCATCATCCGGCAACGGCACATGTGAAGATTATGGTTGGGGGATATCCCTTTAATATTGATCAGGAGTTGTGGAAAACGATAGGAGCTGATGGTTATGCTCCAGGAGCCGATGAAGCGGTAGCGGTTGCAGAACAATTACTGGCTCAGCCAGCTACATGTAATCAGCTTGATATGGTTAGGGATTAAGAGAGGGATGATGTGATGTCTAATGAGAGCGGAGAGATACAGAGGCTACGCAGAACGATTGAGCAGTTATCGGATCAGATGATTCGGAGTAAAGAGCAAGAGGAACGAACACTTGCAGAATTCTCGGATATGAATAATGAACTGGTGACACTCCAGCGTCTGCTTGCAAAGAACAATAACAGTCTTGAAGCTGCACGTCAGCAAGCAGTAGATGCAGGTGATTCAAAAATCGCATTTATTGCAGGTATCAGTCATGATTTTCGTACACCATTAAATGGCATATTGGGGATGGCTGAGATGCTTAAGTTATCTCCCTTGTCTGAAGAACAGGAGAATTCGGTTTCCGTTATACAGGATGCTGCCAAACTGCTGCTTAAGCTGATTCAGGATCTTCTGGATCTGTCCAAACTTGAGGCGGGTCAGATGCGACTAGAACTGGGAGAAGTGGATCTGCAAGAGACGATAAACTATATTGTTCGTTTGCTCGAACCCCAAGTCAGAAAGAACGGAAATCAGTTATCGATAGACTGTGACCCCAGAATCTCTACTCTTCTTGAAGGGGATCCAACGAGGATTACACAGATACTGATCAATCTAATTCAGAATGCGAACAAATTCACATCAGAAGGTACGGTGCGGATACGAGTTACCCTTATGGAAGATGATGAGATTACACAAATGATCCGATTTGAAGTCGAAGACACGGGGATTGGTATCTCGGAAGAAGATCAGAACCAGTTATTTCAACCCTACATGCAGACTGAACGAGGACGCTCAAGTGAGTATGGAGGAACGGGCCTTGGATTATCGATCTGCAGGTCGCTCGTTACACTGATGGAAGGTCGGATTGGAGTAGACAGTCAGGAGGGTGAAGGATCAACATTCTGGTTCGAACTTACACTTGGTAAGAAAGACGGTAACCAATCCGCTAATCAGTCTGTTGCTTCCGCTCAAGAGCATCAGGGGCAGGATATGGATGATGAAGCTCCTTCTGTATCTGTATTGCTGGCCGATGATAATGTCATCAACCGACAGCTTGTTATGTTACAGCTCAAGAAACTGGGAATAACCCAAGTGGACGCTGTAGTGAATGGGGAAGAGGCAATAGCTGCTTTTCTCAGCAAAAAATACAGTTTGATTCTCATGGACTATATGATGCCATTGATGGACGGTTTGGAGGCAACACGCAAAATCCGCTCGATAGAAATGGATGAAATGCGCCATTCCACACCCATTATTGCAATGACAGGTAATGTCATGCAGGGAGAAAAAGACAAGTGTATGGAAGCCGGGATGAATGACTTTATTGGCAAACCCTTCACGCTGGAAATTCTGAGTAAGATGATCGAGAAGTGGCAGCAATCCTCCGAACCGACAGAGGTACTAAATATGAGCATCGTACATGAGATTGCGGAATTAAACACCGATGGCGATCGTACACTCCTTGGTATGTTGTTGGACATGTATCGTACCGAAACACCTGGCAAGATTGAGGTGCTGCGCAGACATATTGTGTCCGGCGACCATGTTGCTGCAACCGAGGTAGCCCATGATCTGAAATCAGGGAGTCTGAGTCTGGGGATTCGTTATCTATCAACTTTGTTTGCCCGGATAGAGCAGTTCGCGAAGGAAGGTCAATCACGGAAAGCAGAACCTTTGCTGGATGCTTTGTTACCCGCCTATCAAGCAGCATGTGCGTCACTGCAACGAGTAAGTAAAGATTGAACATTCTAATAAGGAAAGAGGGTAGGACTCGTTCATGTTATTTTACGTACTTGCAGCACTGGTACTGATCGTTCTTGCTCTTCTGTGCACAGGTGGGCTTTATTTTTTCAAAACCGCCATTCGCCGTACGCCAAAAACATTTTTGGTGGATAATCCGAATCTGATGCCTGAACCGGACAATGAAATCATTAGCAGTGCTTCTGACCTGAAGTGGCTGGATGCTCAGCCTACAGAAGAGATATCTCTTCAATCACATGATGGATTAAAACTGTATGGTACATGGCTCGGTTCCAATAAAGGGGCGGATCAGACGGTTATTCTGGCACATGGTTATTCGGGGAGAGGCAGAGAAATGGCTGGTTTTGCCCGGTTTTATGCGGAAAAGCACGGTTATAACGTACTCATGCCAGATGATCGAGGTCATGGACAGAGTGAAGGTGATATCATCGGTTTTGGCTGGTTAGATCGGAAGGATTATGTCCAGTGGACCAACTGGGTGCTTGAAAAAGTGGGTACACAAGGGGAAATCATATTGCACGGCATATCCATGGGAGGAGCAACCGTACTGATGACAGGTGGTGAAGCCCTGCCGACTCAGGTTAAAGCGATTGTATCTGATTGTGCGTATACATCCGTGGAAGAAGAACTGACGTTCCAGTTAAAGCAATTATACAAGCTACCTGCATTTCCTTTTATACCTGTCACAAGTCTAATTTCCCGGTGGAAAGCAGGGTATTCCTTTAGAGAGGCTTCGGCACTCAAGCAGCTTGCCAGAGTTAACGTTCCCGTGCTGTTCATCCACGGTGAGGCTGATACATTTGTACCAACGGAAATGGTGTACAGGTTGTATGAAGCTTGCCCAACCAAAAGGAATTGCTGACCGTCCCCCGTGCGGGTCATGGCACAGCGTTTCAAGTTGATCGCACCGGATATGAGGCGGTACTGGAATCCTTTATGAAGAAAAATCTGTCGCCTTCGTGCTTCGTACCTGAAAGTGCAGAGGCCAAGTAAAGCGATGACCTTGTGTATATAGGTATGCCAATAATTAAGGGGTGCGGCGTTTAATTGATTTTTTTGTGACAATCTGGGTATTAAGTAGAAGATGCAAATCATTTTCTAAGCGATGGGGGTGTCTTGATGGGAAACGAACAATTTGAGGCTGCGCGAAAAGCAGAGGCAGGTTATCATTCCAATTTCTATCAGAATAATGAATTATTCGCCTCCGGTACCTGGATGTCGAGGCCCATGCCTATGGTGATGGATATGCTGGAACGTCTCCTTGTTCACAAGGAGGAATTGCGTGTCCTCGATCTGGGATGCGGAGTGGGAAGGCATACGATACCGATTGCACAGCGCCTTGCAAAAACGAACAGTGAAGTCATCGGTGTGGATTTGCTGGATGAGGCAGTAGACGGACTACGCAAGTATGCAAAAGAATATCAGGTTGATCATATCGTACAGGCAGTGAAAGCAGATGTTGAACATTATGCTGTGGAGCCAAACTATTTTGATTATATCGCTGCTTGTTCTTGTCTGGAACATGTCTCAAATAAGCAAGCCTTCATGGAAGCGATATACCGATTACAGGTCGGAACTCGTACAGGGGGCATTCATTGTATTACGATGAGTACCAATGTGGAGGAAAAAGAAATCAATACAGGCAAGGAGATTAAACCATTAATTGAGCTGAACCTGCCCACAGCCGAGGCGATTGCTATACTGGAGGATGCCTACAAAGGCTGGAATATTCTGCTTCAGGAGCATATTACACAGACGATTGAAGAGGAAAAGTATGATGAACCGACACAATTTCGTTGTGAACTGCTTCGTTTCGCTGTGCAAAAACAATAAATTCTCTGCCGGGACCTGATAAAGCCCCGGCACTCTTATTGTTCGCTTGGGAGGGAGAGTCAAGGATGAATACATACGTGATTGGGATGGATGGAGGAGGTAGTCACACTCGTGTGGCTGTCGCCGATCAGAACGGAAAGCTTTTGTCATATGTGCAAAGGGAGGTTGCAATCGTTATCACGATATCCATGCCGAGCAAAATGTGTTGGAAGGTATCGCTGAAGCCATAACTCAGGCTGGACTCCAATCAGATCAGATCGCTGCCATTCAGGCAGGAATGGCGGGTCTAAATCGGCCTGAAGATACAGTTTGGGCGGAGGCATTGCTCGCTCTTACGGGGATTACAGGCAGGATCAGTGCGGTAAACGATACGCACATCGCCCATACAGCGGCCTTCGACGGTGAGCCAGGTATTGTCGCTATTGGAGGAACAGGATCTCTGATCCTTGGCAGAACCGAACAGGGAGCTTGGCTCCGCAATGATCAGTTCGGTCATTATGCGCCGACAGCAGCACGTTTCTTGGCTTACGACACGGTGCATTCCATCCTCGCGGAACGTTATGAGTTGCAGGATGAAGAATGGATTGAGCAGGTGTTGAAATATTGGAATGTTGCCTCAATTCGAGAGCTCGCTGCGCTGGGGATAGCCGGTTTTGCCGAAAATAAACAGGTGACCAATCGCAAATTTGGTCAGATGGCGTCTATGGTGACTGAAGCTGCTGCCCGGAATATTCCCCTCGCGGTTAGGGTATGTGACTCGGCTGCCGATACGGCTGTTGTGGGAATCCTCATGCTGGCATCCTGTTTTGAACATCCAACAGTGTCCATGACGCTTACCGGAAGTTGTCTGAGTTCACCATATATGGTGAAGGCTGTTCAGAAAGGGCTGGATGCTGCCTATATGCGCGAAGGGAAAAAATTCAATACATAACCAGTAACTTGCCGGCAGTTGGGGGCGCACTGCTGGATGCCTATCATTTGGCGCAGATCAACGTATCGGATAACATCTCAACTGTGCTTCAATCGGAGCTGAATCGGCACACGACTTGAACTTTTAGAGGCTAACGACTACAATACGATAACGGAAACAAGCAAGGTATAGGAGGAATCAAGGTGTTAATTAATCTGAAATCACGCATACAGGAGCCGGAAGTACAGGAACTGTTGTCCTACTCGGTCTTTCCTGATCCGGATCATCTGAAACGTGCGTTAAAACAATATGTAGAGAATGACGAACTGTATCTGGCCGGTTACGAAGATGAGGGACAATTGATCGGTCTGATTGGATATGAGAAGACAGGAACAAGTGAGGTTACCATTCATCATATCTCGGTTTTGCCTGAAAACCGCTTTAAAAATTATGGACGTGGTATGATCTCACAACTGTTGGCAACATACAATCCAGATAGACTGATTGCTGAGACCGAGCTGGAAGCCGTGGAGTTTTATCGGAATACGGGGTTTGTGGTATATAGTCTGGGTGAATTATACCCAGGTGTGGAGCGATTCCGTTGTGTGCTTGAAAAAGAGGAAGATACGGACGAAGAGTAGCACAGAGGTATTTTATTACTTCAAGAAATATATGGATTATAATCATTACAGGATGTTGGATTTGGCAATGAGCTGAGTCGGACGTCCTGTTTTTTTGTCGTTTTCATCAAAAAAGCAGGAAAAAAGTATTGCTTTAAGAGATTGTTTCATTATAGAATAGTTTCACAGAAGAATAGTTCGTTAAGTGAACTATATAGATTAGGGAAAGGAGAATGAAGAATGAATACACCGGATGCGAAAAGTTTGGTGAACCGCTATTTGGATGCTTCCTTTCTGGTCAATAAGCGGTTTGATACGCGGATACGTGAACAAGTGGGGCAGACCATAACGACCGATCAGTTCTGCGCACTTCGTCTGATTGAAGAGAAACCTTCCTGCACGCCCTCTGATCTGGCAGAGCTTCTGTGCATAGGCAAGAGCAGCATTACCGCTTTGGTCAACAAGCTGGTAGATCGCGATCTGGTCCATCGTGCCGGAGATGAACGTGATCGCCGCGTTGTATATCTGACACTCACGGATACCGGACGACATGTATATAGGGAAACAGAACAGGAAATACAGCAGATTCTGGAGCCATATCTGGTTCATTTTAAACCGGAAGAAGTCCGAATTTTCATTGAATCTTTTGAGAAGCTTGCAGCTTTGTTAACGCATGAAGGAGGACAGGAGAACGAATGAGAGCGATACTAAAAGCAAGATGGTGGTTAATGGGGCTATGGGTTGTTGTAGCTGCCGTGTTGATGTTTACTGCCCCTAACATGAGTGAACTGATTCGGGAAAAGGGACAGTTTTCGGTTCCGGAAGGGTACTCTTCCACCCAGGCAGCAGCAATTTTGAATGAAGCTGCAGCACAAAAGGAGAGCAGCAAGGCAGCCAGATCGCTCTTGTATTTTATAATCCGGAAGGTCTGGGTACCACCGGAAAACAAGAGGCAGAGAAGGCCGTTAAGCAATTGGAGGCCGACAAGGAGAAGCTGGGCATTCTGTCCATTCTGGAACCTTTCTCTCAGCCTGAATTGTCCGAGAAGATGATCTCGGCTGATGGCAAAACGATTCTAACATCGCTATCCATTGATCAGGGAGATCGTACGGTCAAGGAAATGCGGGAAGACCTGAATGAAGCATTGAAGTCCGTCAATGTGGAGCACTACATAACCGGTAAAGGTCTGATTGATGAAGACACCATTGAAAGTTCACAAGAGGGGCTTAAGAAATCGGAATATATTACCGTTGTCTTTATTTTACTTATTCTGTTCCTGGTCTTCCGTTCGTTTGTAGCTCCGTTTGTCCCACTGCTGACGGTGGGGATCAGTTACATTGTATCGCAACAGATTGTTGCATTCCTGGTGGATGGGCTCGACTTCCCGATATCCACGTTTACACAGATCTTTATGGTCGCCGTCATGTTTGGGATTGGTACGGATTACTGCATCCTGCTGATCAGTCGGTTCAAGGAAGAACTGGCTCATCATGAAAATACGTGGGATGCCATCATTGCGACCTATCGTACTGCCGGTAAAACGGTACTCTTCTCAGCACTTGCCGTGCTGGTTGGATTCATTGCGATTGGCTTTGCCCAGTTTATGTTGTACCGCTCTGCGGTTGCCGTAGCTGTAGGTATTGCTGTGATGATGCTCGCCTTGGTGACCATCGTACCATTCTTCATGGCGGTGCTGGGCAAGAAGTTATTCTGGCCGTCGAAGGGTTCACTTGAACATGCGGAGAGCAAGATCTATGGTGCAGCTGGTCGCTTTTCACTTAAACGTCCATGGGCTGCGTTACTCATCGTTGCAGCTGTCTGTGTGCCTCTTCTGGCAACCTACGATGGCAAACTTTCGTTCAATAGTCTCGATGAGATTGGTGAGAAATATGATTCCGTAAAAGCATTCAACATTATCTCTGACAGCTTTGGTCCGGGTGAATCACTGCCGGGTCAGATCGTCATCCAGAACGATGAAGCGATGGATAATGCGAAGTATATGGCCGTTGCCGAGAAAATTAGCCGGGAAGTAGAGAAAGTAGTCGGAGTCTCTGGTGTCCGCAGTATGACACGACCTACGGGTGATGAGATTAAAGATTTTGAAGTTACACAGCAAGTCGGAACATTATCGGATGGACTGGGTGAAGGCAAGACGGGTCTGGACAAAATCCGTGATGGCCTGAGTGAAGCCAGCAGTCAGCTAAGTAAAAATGAACCACAATTAAAAGAAGCTGCTGATGGAGCAGGTGAACTTACCAAAGGGACCGCCCAGCTGCAATCGGGTATCACGCAACTCAGTCAGGGACTTGGGCAGATTGAAAAAGGCATTCGAGATGGTTCCGCAGGTGCGGGTGATCTGAAAGCCGGACTTCAGCAAGCCAAAACGAGCGCAGATCAACTTGCGCAGGCGAACAATCAGTTGCTTGAAGCCTATCGTCAGGCGGGAGCAGGGGTCGCTGCATTGGGGGATGGAACCCGCGAACTGGAACAACAGCTGAACGGGGTTTCAACAGCTCTAACGAGTCTGTCCCAATCCTTCACAGCACTTGAAGAGCGTTATCCTGAATTACAGCAGGATGCTGATTACCAGCGTATCAAAGGTACAATTGGTGAAACAGGTTCTGGCACAGCGCAGCTTGCTCAAGGTTTGGGTCAGATTAAGACCAAACTTGGGGAAGCCGCTGCTGGAATTAATCAGGCCAATGAAGGGTTTGCCTCCGCAGCAGCCGGACAAAAGGCGCTTGCCGATGGCCTGGGTCAAATTGTAACAGGAATCGGTCAGTTGCAATCTGGTCTCAAACAGGCTGCGGATGGTCAGGGCAAAGTGATTAGCGAAATTCCTTCCATTCAGGATGGACTTGGCCAGCTTCAGGGTGGTCAGGAGAAAATTCAGCAAGGCTTCTCGGATCTGAGTGGTCAACTGACACAACTGACAGATGGCTTGAATCAAAGTGTCGATGGTATTAAACAGGTGTCCGGGGACTGGATTCAGCGCAGGGCTACCTGACGCAATTGCAAAATTCACCAGATTCCGATTTGGCAGGCTGGTACGTTCCTGAAGAAGCACTGAACAGCAAAGACTTCACACAAGTATTTGATACGTATCTGTCTCAAGATCGGAAGACGATGACGATTGATGTTATTTTCGCCGAAAATCCATACGGAACAGAAGCCATTGATCGTGTTCCTGACATTGAGGCGGCTGTACATCGTGCGGTACAAGGCAGTACGCTTGAAAAAGCAGACATCGCCGTAGGTGGCGTTACGAGTACATTTGCAGATCTGCAGGAGATCTCGAATAACGACTATACACGTACTGTAATGCTGATGCTGGCGGGTACATTCATTATTCTGGTCGTGCTGCTTCGCTCGGTCATTATGCCATTGTATCTGATCGTTTCCTTATTACTGGCTTATTTCACATCGATGGCGTTAACCGAAGTGATCTTTGTTAATATCCTCGGATTTGCAGGCATCAGCTGGGTTACTCCGTTCTTCGGATTTGTCATGCTGATTGCACTTGGTGTGGATTATAGCATCTTCCTGATGGACCGTTTCAATGAGAACAAAGGTATGAAAGTACAGGATGCCATGTTATACGCGATGAAGAACATGGGAACCGTCATTTTATCTGCAGCGGTCATTCTGAGCGGTACATTTGCTGCCATGTATCCATCCGGTGTTCTCTCGATGATGCAGATTGCCACAGTAGTCCTTAGCGGACTGATCTTGTACTCTCTGCTGTTCCTGCCATTCTTCGTCCCAGTGATGGTGAAGATGTTTGGCCGGGCCAACTGGTGGCCGTTCCCGAACAAGGAACAATCAGATTCCGTTGATTCGGATCGGACCATAGGCATGTAATGCATTGCAATGGATTAGGCTCTGCCGCGTTATGCGGCAGGGCTTTTTCTTTTTACCTCTACAGGAAAACTACAATCTTATGCAAAAGAAAGGTGCATGCCTAAGGACACCATCCCGCGCCTTGTCTTGCCACTCATCATAAGATATAGAGCAGTTCATTATGGTTCAGAGAAATCACAGCAGAGAGGGGCGACGGGATGGTATATCGATATGTGGCTATAGGCGATTCATTAACGGTAGGTACAGGAGCGTTGCTGGGCACCGGCTTTGTTCCTTTATATCGGCGAATGGCAGAAATGAATGTTCGTACGTTTGTATCCATGGAAAATATGGGCGTAAATGGACTGACGTCGGGGAAATGTTGCAGATGATCTCTTCGCATCCCCGAGTACGGCAATCGCTGCGTGAAGCGGATATCATTACCATATCCATTGGCGGGAATGATCTGATTCGTACGTTCAAAGCAAGTAATGGCATTCCAAATGCCAGCAAAATGACACAGGTACTCGGAGAAACCCGCAGTAATGTATCCCAGATCATGCGGCACATTCGGCAGTTAAAGCGCAACAATGAGTATATGGTCCGATCCATCGGATTGTACAACCCGTACCCACAAGCGACGGAAGCTGCGTACTGGGTTCGCCAATATAATTCGTTTCTGAATGGAGCGGGATCAGGAAACTATGCGTGTGCTCAGGTATATGACAGGTTTGAAGGTCGTGAACGTGAACTGTTGTTCTGGGACAGAGTACATCCCAATGCAAGAGGATATCGTGTCATTGCAGAGCAGCTTAATCGGACTGGATACTATCCATTCTCTTGATAGATCCGGAACTGAACTAGACCGAGCGATGGACTTCCTTTAAGATAAATAGAAGACAGTTCCATTTTGTGAGATAAAGGGGTTAATTTTAGGTGCAAAACATCGATTCCGGTTCCCTCCATCCTTCAGAGCAGCAGCGTATTTCCGAAGTGTTGGCTTTATATGGTTTCACATCGGACTGGAAAGGAGAGCGTGGAAAGGGTGGGATGAATAATTCTACTTACATGCTCCATGTAGACGGGACTAATTACGTCATGAGACAATATGAAACACATAATGATCCGATGAAAATCGCCTTTGAACACGAGGTGCTGGCAGCCCTCCAACGTTCGAACTTTAAGCTTGATACACCTTCACCTGTAAGGCTGTTATCTGGTGAGGGAGGTACATTCCTTCCAGTAAAAGAACCCCTCACAGGTCATACCAAAATCGTGACTCTGTTTCGTTATAGGGAAGGCGTCAATCCCATCTGGCTTACACCAGATCAATTGATGGGGCTCGGTAAAGCGGCGGGGGCCCTGTCTTCTGTTATGGCTACGTTGGATATACCACTTGAACCTGTATACCCACCGTACTATCGAATTCAGGATGCGTATCCGCTCTGTTCACCAGAACGATTATTACAGCTATGCACATCGCCGCCGGAGCAATTGGCCGCATGTGCGAATGAGCTGAAGCAACTGAGAGATGAGCTGCCAGATCTGTTTGAAGCCCTGCGGGGAATGGAACATCTGCCGCATCAATTGGTTCATGGGGACGTGAATGCCTCGAATGTTTTGGTAGATCAGCAGGATGGTGAAATCTGTGCCATTTTGGATTTTGAATTTGCGACATGGGATTTGCGGGTAATGGAGCTGGCTGTTCCGATGTCTGACCTCCTTACCATGGACAAGAGTGAAGATTGGATGTGGCAGGCTCAGGAGGGACTGGTCAAGGGATTTCGGGAACAGGTCAGCCTGGAACCGGAAGAGTTGCTGGCCATACCTCGATTGATTTTGCTGCGTAGTCTGGATGTGGTCATGCATTTCATCAATCGGATGTTCGAGGGTACAGATGAGCCGGAAGTGGCTGTGGATCAGATTGTGAAGCTCAAACAGCGGATTGACTGGATGCGTCTTCATGAAGAACAACTGCGTGAGATATTGGTATATTAATATCGCTGTTATGAATAAAGTGCACTGTTTCTGCTCATACGAGGGCAGAGATCAGTGCACTTTTATTGGTTAGAAAAGTGATATATGAAGATTACAGTATATAGCGGATGACATTACGACATTACAAGCCACGTTTGCGGAACCAACTGCGGACAGCCCAGCGGCGCTCCTGACGTTTTTTGTATTTGGGTAACGAACGATAAACGTTCAACGATTGCTCGTATGCCTGCTTCGCGTCTGCATTACGTCCGAGGGAACGGTGAACCGAGCCGAGCAGATAATAAGCTTCACTGGAAGAGGAATGAATCTCCTGAAACTGATGCACATAATCCAGCGCTTTGTCCTCATGCTTATCTTTGAAGGTTCCAGCAAGGGTTAGGTACGGGCGTCCGTACTTGACTCTGGGGTTGATCTCGAGGGCTTGCAAAATATGACGTTCGCCTTTTTCGATGTTGCCCAAATGAAGCTCAGTCGTCCCTAATGCCTCCCAGTACTCAGCCGATTGTTCGTATGGGCGCTCCAGTTCAAGCAATAACGCATGTGCCTCATTGTAACGCTTGCGCTCAATTAACAGGCGAGCCAGTTCCAGCTTGGAAGAAACTTCATTGGGACTCATGGCAAGCTGCTGCCGAAGCCGGGAGATGTTACGCATACGCTTCAGAGGTTTCGTGAAGCTTGGGAATACGCCAACGTAACGACGATCCAGGAAATACAGTATAACGAGTAAAATAAGGATGGCAATGAACGGATTACCTACAATCCGCCATAGAAGCCCAAAGATAAGAAATTTTATAAGCACAGGTTCAACTCCATTTATGATGTAATCGCGTTTCGTACACTTAAAATATATTTCGACTGATCCAGCGGGTTAACTCCTCTGCGTTTGCGAGCATGTTTCACATCCGCAGGACAATCTTGGTATCCGGCAAACGAAGTCGTAAGCACCCCGCGGCCACTTGTCTCGGAACGCAGTTTCACCGGATAATCCATTGAGGTGGCAAGAGGCATAACTCCTTCAATAATACAACGTCCGCTACCAATGACGGGGGCTTCGAAGGTTGCCCGCATATGTACCAGATCGCTAAGGGCCTTACCGCCATATTCTTCCGGGACCGTCAGCCGGAACTGAAGAAGGGTTCCAGCAACGTGGTACCTGTTCTCGACAATCCATCCATGATTCCCATAGGCGTGGCTACGACAAAATCCAATGGATGCGTATGCCAGACATGATGTTCCCCTTCCACCAGCGTGATGCGCAGATCGGTTACTTCCCAACCGAGCATACCTTGAGACAAGGCTTCCGGAATTCGTCGTTCAACTTCATTCTGATAACGTAACAGCAGATCATCTGTCCTTACGGTTGAGGAATAGATCAGACCGCTTCCGCGAGGCAAAGGTTCAATCTTGAAGCGGAGGATGGCCCAGCAGGGCTTAGGCATCGTATAGGCGATATAACCTTCTCCGGCTGTACGGGGTGTCTCCTTATAGATGACGGATGGCGGATCAAACACGACATCCAATCCGAAACGACTCAGCAACAGGCTGGATAAAATCTCAAGCTGAATGGTTCCCATGACCTTGAGATGCAGTTCTCGTTCCTCCGGCAACCATTGCAGGTCGAGTAAGGGGTCTTCATCCGTCAACTCTTGCAATGCTGCAACAAGATCGGGGTAACGTGCCGAGTCCTTACCGTGCACTTGTACGGTCAGCAAAGGTACAGCCATCTGTGGCAGAGGAGGCACACCCTCAGGATTGCCGATAATGTCACCCACATGTGTGT
Organism: Paenibacillus sp. OVF10; assembly: GCA_022836915.1. Lineage (GTDB taxonomy): Bacteria > Bacillota > Bacilli > Paenibacillales > Paenibacillaceae > Paenibacillus. Next base: position 3,112,047 of record CP094668.1, read on the forward strand.
CACTCAGTCCGTACAGCATAGCAATCTGCCCCGCGTGAACGGCACCGGTATCCGCCCATTTCGACCCATCCATGCGGCGAATCTGCGTCACCTTCTCTTCAAGCTCCCGCGTCGAATTATGGATGGTATCCCGATTGTGTAAGCTGCCACCATACATACGGACGTAAGCCGTACGTCCCATCGTGCGATCACGTTCAATTTTGAACACAACACCGGATACGGGAGAGTCCAATGGTTGTGCAGGTGCAGGCAGAAATGCAAGGATTGTGTCCAGCAATGCCGTGACGCCAATTCCTTTACCGGAAGCACCATAACACACAGGGAACATCTCACCCTGATGCACATACCGCAGGAACGCTTCATTCAGATCCCTTTGCGATAACGGAGTTTCCTGAATGTAGGCTTCCATGACCTCTTCGTCCAGCTCGGCAAGTATCTCGACCAGACCTGGAATGGAAGGGTTGCCATCTGACAGAGAATCTTGATTTGGGTTCCATAGGGAGTCGATGCCATGAAATGAATCTTCATGGAGCTGATACGTTTGGATTTCGCATGCGAAAGGGGACAGGGTAGAACGAATCTGCTCCATTACCGCTGGGGCAGATGCGCCAATCCGATCCATTTTATTAATATAAATGATGGTTGGGATGCGAAGTGAACGAAGGGCATGCCAGATGGCTTCACTCTGGGACTGAATGCCTTCTACTGCCGACAGAATGAGAATAGCGCCATCCATTACCCGTAGCGTTCGCTCTACTTCGGAGCTGAAATCAATATGACCAGGTGTATCAATGAGGTCAATGATGGTGTTCTTCCAGATCAGAGAGGTCATGGCTGCCTGTACGGATATGCCACGTTCTTTCTCAATGTCCAGGGAGTCTGTGGCTGTTGTTCCGTCATCTACACGTCCCGGACTGCGGACGACACCACTCTCAAATAACATATGCTCGGTGGTAGTTGTTTTTCCCGCATCCACATGGGCGAAGATGCCAATATTCCTGCGATTCAATTCGTTTAACATGGAATGCTAAGCTCCTCTGACAACGGAATGCAATGTTTCCGACAAGTAATAATCCAGATTATCATACCACATCTTCCATATGGAAGAATATGTGGATATATATGATTGGGGCGTTTCTATTTTAACGAGAACTGTTCATGGTTCTGCGATAAGCTGCGGGGTTGTACCGGTTAATTTTTTGAATTGACGGTAAAAGTGGGGCAGGCTATCGAACCCGCAAGCATCGGCAACGGCTGCCATTGTCTCATCACCTTGTACCAGATGCTCTTTCGCCATAATGACCCTTCGCGCTAATGCGTAATCCGTTAGAGTCATTCCCGTGTATCGTTTGAAGGCACGACTGAAATGGGCAGGGGATACAGAGGCGTACTGCGCCAGTTCGGGGAGGGACAGGCCACTCCGAAGGTTATCGTCAATATGAGAGATCGTAGAAGAGAGCCATGAGGGACCCGGAGCGGATTTACCCGGATTCGCAGGTCCTGCAGCTTCCAGACGTTCCAGAAAAATGAGTAACAGTTGCAGCCTTAACAGGGCCGCATGTGCGCTTAGATGATGACCTAGCTGGAATTCGGTCTGAATATCATCAATAAAAGCGGCCACCTGTGATTGCTCCTCTGTGTTTAGATGCCTCTTATACACGCGTTGTTTACGACAACGTTCAAACAGGCTTAGCAAGGAAGAAGCAGCACCTCCGGCGGTGGATGCAAGCAATCCCGGGCTGAAGAACAATGCCGAAGATGTGACAGGGTTGCCTGCATCCGGCAAGGCTCGGTGAACCGTGCTGCCTGGAATGATGAACAGATCTCCTTCTTGCATATTCTCAAGTCCCGTATCAATAAAAATGCTTCCCTGTCCACGATATACATAGATAATTTCATGCCAGTCGTGAAGGTGATCTGGCAGTTCGTTCTGAGGGATTTGGTGTCGCTGTACACCAGGCGGAACGGAATACCGGATTCTGCTTGAATAGTCGTACGAACAGGTGAACGTTCCATAAAGACTCCTTTCCAGACGATCGTCTTCAACGAGATGTTATACCTGGTCATGAGAGAGTATATTTACCGCAATATAAGCAATTTAATTTCCTTTTATTGATGATACAATGAATTTAAAGCGTTTACAATAAAAGGGTGCAGAGCCTTTGAGCTGCATTCCGACAGTACAAATAATCGATGAGGTGAGTGTCCATGTCGGCAAGCACGAAACGGCCAAGATTGAAGCTGAATTTACTGGGGAGCGATGGTCAGCGCAAGTGCAAGGAGATTATGGAGCGTCCCGTGAAGGTTTTGCAGATTGGAGAAGGTAATTTCTTGCGGGGATTTGCAGACTGGATGCTTCATGAGAGTGCCAGACAAGGCAAATTCCATGGAAGTGTAGCTGTTACCCAACCACGACCGGGAGGCAAGGCCAAGCTGGAGCAGATTCGCGATCAGGATGGGTTATATACAATGATTACGCGTGGTCTGTCTCAAGGAAAGCCGGTTGAGCGGACAGAATTGATCTCCATTTTCTCACAGTGTATCAATCCGTATGAGGAATGGGATGCCTTTCTGAACTTGGCGGAACTGCCTTCACTTGAGTTCGTTATTTCCAATACAACCGAATCAGGATTGAAATATACGTATGCGGACTATATCGAGGGTGAACCCGTTCAATCATTTCCGGGGAAATTAACGGTTTTTCTGCATCAGCGATATTTGAAATTTGATGGTGATCCATCCAGAGGTTTGATTCATCTGCCATGTGAGCTGCTTGAAGGCAATGGGGATGTGCTGCGCAGTTGTGTCCTCCGTCATAGTGAGGATTATGGGTATTCGGATGGCTTCCGTTCATGGATCGAGAAACATAATCACTTCTTGAACAATCTGGTAGACCGAATTGTCACAGGTGCGCCGACCCAGGAGGAAGCCGATTCCCTGACGAATCGTTGGGGTTATGAGGACCAGTTGATTAATACGGCAGAGCCATATCATTTCTGGGCCATTCAGGGTGATGAATCATTGGACAAAAAACTTCCTCTCAAGCAGGCAGGTCTTAATGTACATTGGGTGAAAGATCTGAAGCCTTTTCAGGTACGCAAGGTTCGTATTTTGAATGGGGCGCATACCTTAATGTCATCCCTCGGCATTCTTCAAGGCAAGCAGCATGTGAGAGAAACAATGGAAGATCCACATTTTGGCTCATGGATCAGGGAAGCTGTGCATCAGGAGATCGTCCCTGCTCTGGATATGCCCGATCATCAGCTGGACCAGTATGCAGAAGAAGTGTTCGAACGGTTCCTTAACCCGTATATTAATCACAAATTGCAAGATATTGCTTTGAATACGATCGGGAAATTCAAGGTTCGTGTGCTGCCTACACTTTTGTCTTATGAGCAAAATCAGGGAAGTTGGCCAGAACGTTTAATTCAAGGGTTTGCTGGATTATTGTGTCTCTATCGTCCGGTAAATACGCCAGAAGGTTACAAGGCACAACGACTGAATGGAGAGGACATTTTGCTGCGGGATGACCCGGATGTCCTGGCTGCTTTGGCTGCACACTGGGACGGTTATGACACGCTTAACAGGGATCAGAACCAACTGGATAACCGGGTAGCGGCTGTGTTGTCAGATACCCTGATCTGGGGCGAAAATCTGGATGCAAGAGAAGGGCTGCGTACAGCACTTGTTCGTGAAATCGGTATGTTGGAAGGTGAAGGGAAATGAACACCACAAGTACAATCAATAACTGGATTGCCATTCAACCACAGGATGATGTCATTATAGCGCTTCGGGATTATGCCAAAGGAGAACGTATTACATTGCCAGACGGTGTTTCCTTTACATTGCTCGATGACGTGCCGAAGGGGCATAAGATTGCTGTGCATACGCTGGCACCAGGTGATGATGTAATGAAGTATGGTTTCTCCATCGGGATTGCCCAAGAGCAGATCGAGCAGGGAAGCTGGATTCATAGTCACAACCTGAAGACAGGGCTGCACGGATTGCTTGAATATGAGTACCAACCGGGAGCCAAGGTTCAGACAGACATGCCTCCGGAACATCTGCGCTCATTCGATGGATATTTGCGCCCCAATGGTGAAGCAGGTATTCGTAATGAGATCTGGATTGTGAATACGGTTGGATGTATCAATAAAGTGTGTGAAGCTTTGGCACGTATGGGTCAGTCCCAGTTTGGAAGCCGGGTAGATGGTGTATTTCACTTTCCACATCCATTCGGGTGTTCACAGCTTGGTGATGATCTGAAGTATACACAACAGTTGTTGGCCTCCTTGGTGGAGCATCCGAATGCAGGAGGCGTGCTCGTCATCGGTCTGGGCTGTGAGAACAATCAGGTCGATGAATTCCGAGAGTGTATTGCTCCGGAATACCGCGGCAAAGTACGGTTTCTCAAAGCACAGGAAACGGATGACGAGCTTGAGGAAGGGCTTCGACTGATGGAAGAACTTGTGGAGATCGCTGAACATGAACAACGGCAGCCGCTTCCGCTCAGCAAACTCAAAATTGGTTTGAAGTGTGGCGGTTCCGATGGTTTATCTGGCATTACAGCCAATCCGCTGGTCGGTGCAGTTGCTGATATGCTGGTTGCTGCCGGGGTACGGCTATTCTGACGGAAGTTCCGGAGATGTTTGGTGCGGAGACAATCTTAATGAACCGGGCTGCCAATGAGCAGGTATTTCATGATTTGGTGGACCTCGTGAACGGCTTCAAGCAATATTTTGTGAACCATGGCCAGAACATCTATGAGAATCCTTCACCTGGTAATAAGGCTGGTGGCATCACAACGCTGGAGGAAAAGTCACTTGGATGTACGCAAAAGGGAGGACGTTCTTCCGTAGTTGACGTTCTACGCTATGGCAAACGTGTAACTCAAACCGGTCTGAACATTGTAGAAGCACCGGGTAATGACCTGGTATCTGTAACGGCACTGTCTGCGGCGGGTGCACATATTGTGCTCTTCACAACAGGGCGGGGACTCCTTCGGAGGTCCGGTACCTACCGTCAAGATTGCGACCCAATCCGATCTGGCTAATCGCAAAAAACACTGGATTGATTTCAACGCAGGCCAGCTGTTGGAGGGGCAGACGATGGATGAGGTCAAAATACAGCTGTTCGGCCAGCTGATTGATATTGCTTCAGGACGGTCACATACACTCAGTGAGCAACATGGATTCCGGGAGATCGCCATATTCAAGGATGGCGTGATTCTCTAAATTCATTCTGGCTGGATGTTGTTTATCGTCTACGATGCATTATAGGGTGAACCACAGCCAATTCCGGTTGAAATTTGCACTACAACCGGGATTGGCTTTATTTAGATTGCACGGATGCCAAGTGCTTTGAAGATGCTTGATAATGCGGCGGGTGAAGCATGTTGCTGTAGTTGCGCAGTCAACAGTTCACGCGCCTCTTCTACGCTGCCTTCGAATGGCTTAATGCCATGACGCTGCATCCAGTGATCTGCGGTCTCATATGCGGAGCTGTTCCATGCGACTTTGCCTTCTGCGAGTCCCTCTTTTTCTTTGGTTCCACTGATCACAATGGCTGCACAGCCCTGAAGGTCCAGAAGTCCACGGTCAAATGTTTTTTTGTCCTCTTTTGCCCCGAAACCGGCTTGTGCTCGCAAGGCACGTCCATCTATGCCTTCCTGTTCTGCAACTAACGCATGGAGTTTGAACGCCTCACGGGAGAGTAGACCCGCTTCATACTGTTCGTTGATGGTTCTGGAATCGGCCAGCAGTCGGTGTACCCAAGGGAAGTATTCAGATGAGACAAGAAGCGCTTTCTTTTTGACAAATTTTCCATATGCAGCAATGCCCTCTTCAGCCAGGCGTGAACGCCATAACCAGGGATCGAGTTCATCATCCTTGTGCCAATGTTCTTTGGGGTTAGCGATGACAGCGAAGGATAATCGGCAAATAGTGGTGCCAGAGGCAGCAGCCCTATAGACTGGATACGCTGTACTGCTTGTTCGTACGTTATAACGGCTTCATATGTCATGATATCAGTAGGCTCCTTTTTGTGTTTAGTCAGGCTACGACTTGGTTGAAGCGAGGTATCTTTGGCTCACTTCCTCGGCATGCTGACGAATCTCACTGCGAAGTTGGAGGGTTCAATCACTTCAGCTTCACGTCCCAATCGGTAAAAGAATCGGACGGCCCAGTCCCATTCCCTGGTGGACAAAGGAATGATAATTCCCAGAGATCCGGGGCAATTTCAATCATCTTTTCACCAATATGCTCGTCCTGTTCAGCTTCAATCATTCCCCGGTAACTCAGTCGTGCCTTAACTAGTGTTGGCGGCTGTTCTGGAGGGATCGGCTTGCTCTGCTGTTGCTCCGCCTGTTCGTGAAACACGAGTGCATCCTGTGGTTCGATCGCTTTGACTTCGATAATTCGGTCAACCCGGAAAAGACGCTGTTCACCATGTTCGAGGGAATATGCCTCACAGTACCAGAAGCCGGAGGAAGCATATACCCGTGTGGGACAGATATGCAACCATCGTTGACGTGATACGGAGCGATACAGCACACTAAGCCACTCGTGTTCGGGTATGCATGCCAGCAGTGCGTCCAGATGAGGAAGAATGTAATTGCGGTCTGGAATATGATGATGCAGCTGTTGGAGCATGGGATCAATTCGCGACATAATATCATCCGGAATGATGGCTTTAACTTTGTTCATCAGGGTCCAGCGTTTCTCATGAAAGGGTGTGTCGGCGTAGCGACTTAGACCTTCAAGAGCGAATATGAGCGTCGCTGCTTCTACCGGGTCCAGCTGTAATGGGGGTAATACGTAACCCTCCATAAGTCTGAAACCGCCTCCCGGACCGGAAATGGCAATAATGGGCACATTCATCTCGGAGAGGGACTGAATATCCCGAAGAATCGTGCGACGGGAAACTTCAAATTTCTCGCCTAATGAGTGTGCCGTTTCGTGACCATGCTGTAATGCCATTACGATGGCAGCAAGCCGATTTGTTCTGTTCATGTCAGCCACTCCGTTTCGATCTGCGCCGCCGGAAAGTGATGTCGTAGTTATATTCCTATTGTAACAACGAATAAGTGACATCATGAGTGTCACCAATATTTCAACTGTTCATTATTTTATAATGGATCAACATCAGGATTCACAAGCATGTTCCGGCAGGCTTTGTTAAAATGTGTTTCTCGTCCAATTCGCTTTGCATACTGATATTTCCTTCTATCAAAAAGACCACAGATCATGCCAAAAACCCGTATCCGGTGTAGACGGATACGGGAAGTAGCAGCTTTTGGCTTACAGAAGACGATAAAGGTCTGAAATCTATACCAATATCCTTGCTGAAGACAATAACAAGTATAAAAGGAATGAATATGTGACACTTTGTATCACGGGTATTTCTATCACATTTTTTCATTCCGAATGATTCCAATTAAGCGAAATCGCTTATTTCATTTCGAGCAATTGCACCCCCGGGCTTCAATCTCAACACTTCCCGAAAGCTCACGATTGGTGAGCAGATCATGTGCCTTAGCTGTTCCCAGATCATAGGATTGCGTGGTTGCGTTATGGTTCATGACAAACAGGTAGGGCTTGCCGTCTTTGGTTCGTGCGCTTACTTCAACACCTTCTGGTGTCTCAAGCAAGGACTCTACGTTCTTGGCTGCTGCAAGCTGTCCCAGCAAACCATCCAGGAAGCGCTCATCCGGGTCGGATGCAACGTACCATGCTTCACCTTGACCAAAGGTATTACGTGTCACAACAGGCATGCCTTTATAAAAGTCGTCTCCATACTCCGCGATGACCTCAGCTCCCTCACTGTGCAGCAGGTCACACAGCATGCCGCAGCCATACTCTCCTTGAAGATCACCGTAGGTTTCTTTGAGGACTATGCTGTTCTTTTGATCAGGCAGCAGGGCATCAATCTCTTCCACCCAGATTCCGAGCAGCTTACGTAACTCTCCCGGATATCCACCTGTAGTCACGAGATCGTTCTCGTTGACAATGCCGCTGAAGAAGGTTGTCAGGAATGTTCCGCCTGCTTCAACATACTTCTCCAGTTTGGCGGCAAAACCTGGTTTAACCATGTAAAGGACAGGCGCGAGAACGATGTCGTATTTGCTAATATCCGTATCCACACTGATGATATCTACCTGTATGTTGCGGCGGAAGAAGGCTGCGTAGTATTTATGGATCTGATCCACATAGTTCAGGGCAACCGTAGGTCCGCTTGATTTTTCGATGGCCCACCAGTTATCCCAGTCGAACACAATCGCTACTTTGGATTCAACAGATGCATCTAGCGTGGTATCTCCAAGGATCTGCAATTCCTTACCCAGCTCAGCAACTTCGCGGAATACACGTGTATTCTCATGCCCAGCATGCTCAATAACTGCACCATGATACTTCTCACAAGCACCGATGGAGCGGCGAAGCTGGAAGAACATAATGGTATCGGCCCCGTGCGCAACAGATTGATAACTCCACAGACGCATGACACCTGGACGTTTCAGGGAGTTATATGGCTGCCAGTTCTGCTGACTTGGTGTTTGCTCCATCAGCATGAACGGTTGACCATCTTTCAGTCCGCGCATAAGGTCATGAGCCATTGCCGTGAAGCTGACGGGTGTTGCGAGACCGGGATAGCTGTCCCAGGAGACAATATCCATATATTTTGCCCATTTGAAATAGTCCAATTGTTTAAAGAATCCCATCAGATTGGTAGTCACAACGGAGTCCGGAATATGTTTTTTGATCGCATCGTATTCCAACAGATAACAATCCAGCATGCTGTCGGAGTTGAAGCGAGAATAGTCCAGCGAGATTCCCTGGAACGTTGAATTATTGTTACCCCAATGTTCGCTCAGGTTGCTGGGTAATACGATCTCGTCCCAATCGTAGAAGGTATGCCCCCAGAAATTCGTGTTCCATGCTTTGTTGACCTGTTCCAGAGTCTGATAGCGTTCTTTCAGATACACGCGGAACGCTTTCTCACAGTTGTCACAGTAGCACTCACCGCCATATTCGTTCGAGATGTGCCATACGAGAACCGCGGGGTGATCCTTGTATCGTTCGGCCAGTTTATCCGCAATCTTCTCAGCGTATTTGCGATAGGTCGGGCTGTTGGGACAGGAATTATGGCGCCCACCGAATTTGCGTTTGCGTCCATCGGCATCTACACGAAGCACGTCTGGATATTTCTTTGCCATCCAAGCCGGATGGGCAGCAGTGCTTGTTGCAAGGCATATATAGACACCATTTTCATATAAACGATTAATTAGTTGGTCGAGTTCTTCAAAACGGTAAGTAACTTCATCAGGCTGAATCAGTGCCCATGAAAATACGTTGATTGTGGCAATATCAATGCCTGCCAATTGGAACATGCGCAGGTCTTCAAGGTGGGTTTCGTGATCCCACTGTTCCGGGTTATAATCGCCCCCGTAGAACATTTTGGGCAGTTTGCTGCTAATCAATGTTTTCACCTCTTGTATAAGAATAATCCTATACTATATGATACATATGACTTTTAAAATATAATAAAAGTAATGACTCATATAAGAATACGGAAGTGTATTTCAGCTTATACCCAAGGAGGCATCCCATGTTTATCTCCCCGACATCAACGATATTTCATGACATCACGTGATCAGCCGTTACCCCTTTATATTGAGAGCCTGGGTTATAACGGCAATCAGGAGAAGGTGTCCAGACCTGTGGGGTATCCCTGTTACCACTGGCTTCAGACCGTGAAGGGAGCCGGAGAATTCAAGTTTGCCGGGTCCACGGTCATACTGGGGGAAGCATCAGGTATTTTGCTGCCGCCGAATGAACCGCATGAATATGTGCGCGCCCAAGGAGAGTGGGAGACTCTTTACATTACATTTGGCGGTTCCCAGTGTCCGGCAATCTTGGAGTCGCTTAGTCTGGGTGAAGCGGCGTTCCATCAGTGGGAGCAGAGCAGTCCGTTCAACGATTACGGCCAGGAAGTGCTGGATTCAATCAGAAGTGATCAGGATTTATCGGGACTCGAAGCGTCAGCGGATATATACCGATTTCTGATTTTGCTCAAAAAACATGGCATGACGGGCAATCGTTCTTCCATCTCACATGCCGTGGAGAGACTCGCTCCGCTCATTGCATTCATGGAACAGCATTATGCGAATCCCGAGATTGGGCTCGAACATATGGCTGACCTCACGGGGATCTCATCCAGACATCTGAATACCTTGTTCAAGCAGTCCTTTGGCATGACAGCCTACAGTTATTTTATTTTGCTGCGCATTCGCAAAGCCAAGGAAATCATGACCGCAGAACATAGACCCACGATTAGGGAAACTGCAGTTAGGGTAGGGTTTCGAGATGCAAGCCATTTTGTTGCAACCTTTCGCAGGATTGAGGGGTGACTCCTGAACAGTTCCGTAATTTGTACTAACATGTACCCAAATGATCAAAAAGTGATGCCAGGAAGGTATTGATGCGTTAGGGTCATTACCGTTATGATGGTATCGATTCCTGAGATTCGAAAACGTTTAAACGGACCCATGGTTCCGTTCTACTTGGAGAGGATGATTGAAGATGACAACAACTATACCTTTATGGGATCATGCTGCACCTTATGCAGCCCAGGGCCATGAAGACGAAATGCCACATTTGATTCCATTTATTCACCCCGGTTCAGAGAGCGCTGTCATTGTGTGTCCAGGTGGCGGTTATGGATTTTTGGCTGATCATGAAGGTGCTCCAATAGCTGAATTGTTGAACCGTGCAGGTATCAGTGCATTTGTCCTGAAATATCGGGTGGCTCCTCACCAGCATCCTGCACCTATAACAGATGGTCAGCGAGCCATACGTTATGTTCGTGCTCATGCTGAGCAGTATGGCATCAACCCTGCCAAGATTGCAGTACTTGGTTTCTCCGCAGGCGGACATCTCACAGCAACACTGGGAACGCTATATGACGAGGGACAACCGGATCATGAGGACCTCATTGAACGCCAGAGTTCACGCCCGGATCGAGTTATTCTCTGTTATCCGGTAATTACGATGGAGTCCTACGGACATGCTGGTTCCCGTGAGAATTTGCTTGGGTCTGACGCGTCTGCCGAGCAGATCAAGGCTTTCAGTGCGGAGCAGCAGGTGAGAGCGGATGCTCCAGAAGCATTCATCTGGCATACCAGCGATGACCAGGCAGTACCTGTGGAGAATAGCTTGCGTTATGCGCTTGCATTGGGCGAGCATGGCATTCCCTATGACTTGCACGTTTTTGAGAAAGGTTCACATGGTCTTGGATTGGCTGAGGACAACCATGCGATTCGGGTATGGTCGGATCTGTGTCTCACATGGCTCAAGAATCAAGGCTGGTAATTTTTCTGGCTGGTATCAAGTGAACGGTCCTGACTAATCGAGTAATCCGTATATTAGCGCTTTGAAGCGAAGGAGAAAATAACGATGAAATTGCAAAAAAACGACAAACTTTTGTTTATCGGGGATTCGATTACGGATTGTGGTCGGGAACATCCTGTAGGTGAAGGCAGTTCAGGTCTGGGCCATGGTTACGTAGCGCAAGTCTATGCCCTCTTGCGGTCCATATATCCGGAGTTGATGTTGCGTGTCCAGAATGTGGGTAATGGTGGAAATACGATTCGGGATCTGAAACAGCGCTGGGATCGTGATGTGCTTGACCTTAAACCGGACTGGCTGACGATCATGATCGGCATTAATGATGTATGGCGTCAGTTCGACAACCCATTGTCAACAGACTCACATGTGTATCTTGAAGAATACGAATCCACATTGCGTGAACTGGTGGCTTCGGTTCGTCCCAACCTGAAAGGTCTGGTACTAATGACGCCTTATTATCTTGAGGCCAATCCGGAAGACCCGATGCGGGCAACGATGGATATCTACGGAGAAGCGGTACGCAGGGTAGCCAGTGAGTACGATGCGGTGTATGTGGATACACAGGCTGCATTTGCTCCATTTTGGGATCATTTCTATACGTCTGTGTTGACTTATGACCGGGTACATCCGGATGCAACGGGCCATATGGTACTGTCCAAAGCATTCTTGGATGCCATCGGATTCGAATGGTCAGGCGGCGTCAAATCTGAATAAGGACGTGATGGCATGAGCGACGTAACTGTAGCAGTACAAACCCCGGCATTATTGGGGAAGGTCCAAGCTGGGATGCGGAGAACAATCGATTATTGTGGGTAGATATTGAAAGTTTTAAGGTGCATGTGTATGATCCGGCTACAGGGCAGGATCAGGCTTATGATGTCGGTGAACATGTCGGGGCTGTTGTTCCCTATCGTGGTGACGAAGTTTTGGTTGCTTTACGCAGTGGATTCCATAAGTATCACTTGCATACGGGTGAGCTGCATGCCATTGAGGACCCCGAACAAGATAAGGATACCAATCGTTTTAATGATGGAAAATGTGATGCGAAGGGCCGCTTCTGGGCAGGCACGATGAGCATGAATAATGAAAGCAAAGCCGGATCGTTGTATTGTTTGGAGCAAGGGCAGCCCGTTCGCACAATGGTACAAGGTGTGTCTACATCCAACGGCCTGGGCTGGAGTCCAGATCGGCAGAACATGTATTACATTGATACCCCGACACGTTCTATTGACCGATTTGATTTTGATCTGACGGCAGGTACGATACAGAATCGGACAAGTATCATTCACATACCAGAGGAATTTGGTTTTCCGGATGGGATGACGGTTGATGGTGAGGGCATGCTGTGGGTTGCGCACTGGGGCGGAGGAAGAGTCACTCGCTGGAACCCCCATACATCAGAACTGTTGCAACAGATCGAGGTGCCGGCAGATCAGGTAACATCCTGCTGTTTTGGTGGACCGGATCTCGAAGAGTTATACATTACAACAGCACGTATAGGGATTAAGGAAGAACGTCTGAAAGAGACACCGGATGCGGGCTCACTTTTTGTCATCAGACCGGGGTTAAAGGGCAGGAGACTCACGCTTATGGTAGCCAGCAATAAACAGGTGCCAGTCATGCAGTGAACCTTAGTGAACCTCTGCCTGGGTTTGCCAGGTAAGAAACGATTTCATTTTTTACTCTTATATAAAATGTCAAAAGGTGCTGTTCTAACAGCATCTTTTTTTGTTGATTTAGATTATCGTCTGTATAGAACAAAAATAAAACGACTTTTCATTAAAGTAACGGACCGAACACTTCCATTTTGTGGTATTATTTGGATTGAAAATAAAGCTCTACGGAGGACGTATTAAATATGTAGGAAAGGGTGTAATTATGAAATTAAATCATCTGAACCTAACAGTTACTGATGTTCCAGCTGCTCGCGAGTTTTTAGAGACTTATTTTGGTATGAAATGTGAAGGTACGAGAGGAAACGCATTTGCAGTTATGTTTGATGATGAAGGCTTTATTCTCACTCTAATGAAGGGTAAAAACGTACTCTATCCAGTGACTTTTCATATCGGATTTCCCCAACCGACCGAACAAGAGGTTGACAGAATATATAGTCTTTTGAAAGACAATGGCTTTGAATTAGACGCACCTAAGCATGCACACGGTTATACTTTTTATGTTGAAGCCCCTGGTGGATTTACTGTTGAAGTCTTGTGTTAATCTATATCCCATTGAAGTCGCTATTTTAGCGGCTTTTTTTGTTGTATAAACGATTTTAAACACTGAAAATATTTTACAAAAATCGGAATTTCGACAGAGGGGTTTGGAGATTGCCAGCGAATGTTATTTATTGAAAGTATTATCCAGATAACCGCGAATCAAGAACAATTATGTAAGCGCTTAACAATATGACTGAAAGGGGTGAGGCTTCTTGTATCAAGGGATGCATTGATTCGTCTGGCACGCCATCATCAGCACGATGAGACAGCGGGGATAGACCGAAATGCAGTAACGAAGTAGAAGAGGAGGATAAGTTGATATGAGAACGTTTATGGGTAAATTGCGAATGATGAGCCTGACGGTTGCCGTAGTAACCGCTTCGCTGGGAGGACTTGCTGGAACGACACTGGCGGCACCAAGTGAAGCCTATGAGTGGAAAAATGTGGTGACGGGTGCAGGAGGCGGGTTTGTACCGGGCATTATTTTCAACGAGTCGGAAAAGGATCTGATCTATGCCCGTACGGATATCGGGGAGCCTATCGCTGGAATGCGGCTGACGAGAGGTGGATACCCTTAACAGATTTTGTTGGCTGGGATGACTGGAACAAGAATGGTGTGGACGCACTGGCTACGGACCCGGTTGATCCCGATCGGGTGTATATGGCAGTTGGGACGTATACGAATTCGTGGGACCAAAATAATGGCTCCATCTTGCGCTCTACGGACCGGGGAGATACATGGCAAACCACAACACTTCCGTTCAAAGTGGGCGGCAACATGCCGGGACGTTCAATGGGAGAACGCCTGACCGTGGACCCGAATGATAACAGTATTCTGTATTTCGGTGCACGAAGTGGTCATGGGTTATGGAAAAGTACCGATTACGGTGTGACCTGGAACGAAGTCACAAGCTTCCCGAATCCGGGAAATTATGTGCAAGATCCTTCGAATGAATATACCAGTGACATCGTAGGTCTGGCATGGATCACGTTTGACAAAACAACAGGTTCGGCAGGGCAAGCAACCCAGACAATCTATGTGGGTGTTGCGGATAAAGCTCAAAGCGTGTATCGCAGCACAAATGGCGGCCTGACCTGGTCAGCAGTTGCTGGTCAACCTACAGGTTATATTCCGCATCATGGCGTGTTTGATTCAGACGGAAGCCTCTATATTACGTACAGCGATGGTGTTGGACCGTATGATGGGGAAAAAGGTGACGTGTGGAAACTGAATACATCGACAGGTGTCTGGAGCAACATCAGCCCTGTTCCAAGCAGCAGCACGGATAATTATTTTGGATATGGCGGATTGGCTGTTGATGCACAGAATCCCGGTACATTGATGGTTGCTACATTGAATTCCTGGTGGCCGGATGCCACCTTGTTCCGCAGTACAGATGGCGGAGCAACGTGGACACGCATATGGGAATTTGAAGGATATCCGAACCGGAAGTTGCGTTATACACAGGATATTTCGGCAGCGCCATGGCTCACATTTGGCACCAATCCTGCCCCACCCGAAACAACCCCAAAATTGGGCTGGATGATCGGTGATCTGGAGATTGATCCGTTTGATTCGGATCGCATGATGTATGGAACAGGTGCTACGATCTATGGAACGAAGAACCTGAC
The DNA here is from genome assembly GCA_022836915.1 of Paenibacillus sp. OVF10. Taxonomy (GTDB): domain Bacteria; phylum Bacillota; class Bacilli; order Paenibacillales; family Paenibacillaceae; genus Paenibacillus. The sequence continues at coordinate 3,127,297 of CP094668.1, forward strand.
AGACTGGGATGATGACGAAAAAATCAATATTTCAGTGATGGCGAAAGGGGTTGAGGAGATTGCCGTACTGGATCTGATCAGCCCACCAAGTGGTGCACATTTGATAAGCGGAGTGGGGGATGTCTCCGGATTCCGTCATAACAATCTGGACCAGGCGCCAGCTACCATATTTACGAGCCCGAACTATTCTTCCACAGAAAGTCTGGATTTTGCAGAGTTAAGTCCAAATACGATGGTTCGCGTAGGTAAAGCAGATTATGCTGCTGATCCAAATGCAAAATCCATTGGTTTGTCCAGTGACGGAGGTACTACGTGGTATAAAGCGAATGCAGAACCTGCCGGCACAACCGGAGGAGGGACCGTAGCCATCTCTGCGAATGGTAACCGACTCGTATGGAGCACATCAGATAAAGGCGTACATTATTCGACCGGCGGCAATTCCTGGACGGCAAGTACGGGGATACCTGCACAGGCAAAAGTGATTTCGGATCGTGTCAATCCAAACAAATTTTATGGATTTGCAGCCGGTAAAATCTATGTGAGTGTGAATGGTGGTGCTACTTTCACGGCATCACCTGCGACCGGACTTCCGATGGAAGGAAATGCCGATCTGGATGCCGTTCCAGGCGTTGAAGGCGAACTCTGGTTTGCTGGTGGTAGTGAGGAAGAAGGTCCTTACGGATTATGGCATTCCACGGATTCAGGAGCGACATTCACGAAGCTTGCCAATGTAGAGGAAGCAGACAGTATCGGATTTGGTAAAGCGGCCCCTGGGCAAAACGTTGTTGCGTTATACACGGTTGCACAGATCGATGGAACACGTGGATTCTTCCGTTCCGATGACGGTGGGGCTAATTGGGTTCGTATCAATGATGATCAGCATCAGTATGCTCGTGTAACCACTATTACGGGTGATCCGCGTTTGTATGGAAGAGTATATCTCGGAACAAATGGCCGCGGAATTTTATATGCTGACCGTGTTGGAGGTAACAATGGCGGTGGAGACGGCGGGGTACACCAGTGACCAACTCTGTGATTACACCGGTTACAGCCGAATTTGATCGCAAAGCAGGCAATCAGGTTAATATTCCAGTCACGTTAACGCTGAACGGCAATACACTTGTCTCCATTCGCAACGGGAATGCAACGCTGGTTTCAGGTACAGATTACACGTTGACAGGCAATGAGGTCGTATTAAGTAAAAACTACCTGGCTTCACTGCCAAATGGCGCAGCGGCGCTAACCTTTCAATTCAGCGCAGGCGCTCATGCGACCTTGAATCTGCTCATTAAAGACACGACAGCTGCACCTGTTGGAACCATACGCATTGAGATGTTTAACAGCAACACTTCAGCGACGGGCAGCTCGATTAGTCCCAAATTCAAACTGACAAATACGGGTACTACAGCTTTGAATCTGTCTGATGTGAAAATCAGATACTATTATACGATAAACGGTGAACAGCCTCAGAACTTCTTCGCTGACTGGGCTACTGCTGGCAGTTCGAATGTAACAGGCATGTTCAGTGCACTCAATCCAGTTCGGACAGGTGCTGACCACGTGCTTGAGATTGGATTCACAGCTTCCGCTGGAACTCTGAATGCAGGACAAAGCACGGAAATCCATACGCGCATCTCCAAGAACAATTGGACCAACTATACGCAAACGGATGATTATTCTTTTGCAGGTAGTCAGACTTCCTATACGGACTGGTCCAAAGTCACCGGTTATATCGCGGGAAGTCTCCAATGGGGAATTGAACCATAAGTGAGTGAATTAACAAAATAGGATTGAGATAGGGGTCCTGATTCGCCAAATGATCAAATGGCGAGTCGGGGCTTCTTATTTTGTCGAAATATAGTGTAAACTATAGATAGTTACCATTGCTTAAAGGATCATTTTAAGATATAAAAAGATGTACAATCAATTTAAAATTAATGTAACCGCTAACACTGGAAAGTGTTTATAACCGATATATAATAGTTGGTATAGCCTGTACAGATATAGAGGAAAGATTAGACAAGGGGTCGCGATCATGAACCGGTTGTGCAAGGTGCTGATTGTTGACGATGAGTTTCTGGTAAGACAGGGCATAAAGCACCATATGAACTGGGAAGCGGAAGGATTTATCATTGTGGGTGAAGCTTCCAACGGTGAAGAAGGATTACAGCAGGTGAACCTGTTAAAACCGGATATTGTGATCACCGATATTGTCATGCCTGTCATGGATGGCGAAACGTTTGTCCGTACACTAAAAGCCAGTAATCCGCAGATTGAAGTTATTGTACTTAGCAGCTTCAGTGAATTCGAGTATGTACGTTCAACGCTTCAGCACGGGGCAGCCGATTATATACTGAAACCCAAGCTGGATACAAATGAATTATTGCAAGTCCTTCAACGCACAGCGGGTAAAATTCCGGAGCTACAGTTCGAGCCGTCGCACGATGGCTGGAGACTTGGGCAACTGATGGAGAAGATGCTGTCCGGATTTACACTGGATGAAGATAGCGAAATGCCGATGATTCGAGATACCTTTCCGTATGAATCCTTTCGCTTGCTTGTGTATAAACCCGTGGGTGCTGGGGAAATCCACTGAAGATGGATCAGGAACAGATTGAATCCAAGCTCAGGAGCGATCTGCCTGAAGTAGAATGTGCAATGGTTCCCGCAGAGGGTACATTACCTGTAATGCTTCTTAATGTCGACCCTGCAAGAGATGAATGGATGCTTGAACGGATCAGACAGTTGGCCAGTGAAAATGCAGCAGGAGAAGGCAGTCCTGGTTGGGTGCTTAGTGAAAGCTTTACTTCATTTGAACAAATGGGTGTTGTTTACCGGGAACATCTGATTAAGCTGATTGAATATCGCTTCTATTATAAGGATCGACCAATCCTGGTGTATGGTGAACTGCCTCCAATGCATCCCGCAGGTTATCAGTTTAATGTGAATATGTTTTTGCAGCATGTGAAGCGTAACCGGGTCGAAGCGGCAAGGGAGTATTTACAGGATCATGCAAAAACACTTGGACGGGATTATATTGCGGATGTGTTTGAGATCAAATCATTTCTCGGTAACTTGATCTTCAACGTGACCATTACCCTCGCGGATATGGATGTCCAGTCCACCGGGCTGGAAGAGAGCAAATATACGTATTTTAAAAATGTGGACGGGGCTTCAAGTCTGGACGAAGTCATGACTGTGCTTGACCAATTCATGACCGAAGTTCAGGAGTGCACCGCTGGTTCGGGTGGAAAACGAAGTGATCCCAACATGAAGATGCTGCTGGATTACATGCATGAGCACTTTGATCAGCCGCTCGGGCTTGCTGAAGTAGCCAAGCATTTTCATTTTAATCCATCGTATTTATCCAGTTATTTCTCATCTCACAAAAAAGAAGGATTTAATGAATACTTAAATAAAATTCGGATAGAAAAAGCCGAGGAACTGCTCCGATCCGATGATGTAACGATCTCTGAGATTAGCAGTATGGTAGGCTATTCCGATCATAGTTACTTTTGCAAAGTGTTCAAAAAATTCACTGGATTATCACCAAGCCGATACCGGCGCAAATTCTGGGCATAAAGTCAGAAGGATAAAATCATGAAGAAATGGATGAACCAATTATCTCGTCTCGGATTGTTTCCCAAGTTGTTTTTGGTTATGGTGGTCAGTATTGTCCTCGTTTCTGTACTCATCTTATGGACGACCATTCACATGTCAACCAATCTGTTTACTGAGACGTTCAGTATCACAAACTCCAAGGTGCTTAATCAGATCAAGACCAATTTTGAATCCTTTAATGAGGCCATTGCTGCCGTATCGAATAATGTGATGCAGAGTGGATCGATCCGAGGATTCCTGTCCGAAGGAGATGCCGATTCCCTCACGATGGCCAAATCCTTCTATAATATGAGGGAAACGATGGATCGAATTCAATCCATCACAGAATCCTACGAAGTAGGGATAACAATTATCGGGATTAATGGACGGAGCTATTCCACGAATCGTGCTCACCTTCAGTTGTCCGTGGATGAATTGAAGCAGGAGCCAATTACGATGGAAGCCGCTGAGACGCCGAGTCGGCTTATCTTTGATGTTTACCAAAACGAGGCAACGATCGGGAGTCAGCAGATGATCTCTGCGACGAAAGCGTTGACGGACCGAACACGCAGCCGAATATACGGTACGCTCTATGTCACGATGAGAGAAGACATATTCCGGCAATTTTACAGCAGCTTTACAAGTCGTGGCAATGATGTGGTCATTATGAATGAAAAAGGTGAGATTGTATCATCGAATCGTGAAGACTGGATCGGAACAACTCAGCTGGATTTGCTATCATATGCCCGGGATATGAACAACAACTCTCCGAGAAGTATTAATGCTCGTGTGATGGATCAGGATAGCGTTGTGCTATCCGAGTATCTACCGTTCTATCGGTTTTATATTGTCAATGTAGTGGATAAGGACCTGGCGATGGGTCAACTTATCGACATGAAGACGGTTGCCCTGATCTGTGCAGCTATCGTTGTGGGGGCACTCATCCTTGTGTTTCTCATCACCAGCCAGATTACCAAGTCACTGCGCAGACTTGTGAAGCAGATGTCCAACATTACAAAAAGTGATCTGGACAACTACATTCCGGTGAGTGGAAGCTACGAGAGCAGGCAGCTTGGTCATGCTTACAATTACATGCTTGATGAACTGCATGATTATGTGGATCAGTTAGTACAGACACAGCATGAACAACGTAACGCAGAGCTTGCGGCATTACAGAGTCAGATTAATCCTCACTTCTTGTACAATACACTTGCATCTGTCAAAGTTCTGGTGCAACAAGGCAACAAAGACAGGGCTGCGGAGACCATTAACGCATTAATTGGATTGCTGCAAAATACGATCAGTGATGTGAGTCAGACGGTTACAGTGGAGCAAGAAGTCGAGAACTTGAAAAATTATGTCTTCATTAATCACGTCAGATATGGTGGCCGGATTAAAGCAGCTTTCTACGTTGCTCCGGATTGTACACACTATCATGTACCCAAACTGGTGATCCAGCCGTTTATCGAGAATGCATTTTTCCATGGATTTATCAAGAAAGAAACGGGTACGATTCATGTCATGGTTTCCAGAGCGGGAGAATCACTCATCTGTGAGATTATGGACAATGGTGATGGAATTGAAGGGCTTGTCATGGGAGAAACATTGCCCAATCCAAAGAACAATCGTCAACTATTCAGTGGTATCGGTATTCGCAACGTACATGACCGTATTGAGTTATTATATGGTTCACCTTACGGTGTCACGATTATGAGCAATGTCAGTGAAGGGACGAGAGTAACGGTTACATTGCCTTTAATCACGAGTTGAATTGAAACCCGATTCGATTGAATACACTAAAATCGAGATCCCTCGCTTCTGTTTTCTACAGAGGCGGGGGATTTTCACGTGTCAGAGGTAAAGCGGGTGAATTTTGTACTATTTCAAGATCAAGAAATTACAAAATCAAAAGAAATTACAAAAAACCAAATTTAATGCAAACGGTTTCTGTAAAGGTTTTCATTGTGGCAATAAGATGACAAATCCGTACAAAATTATTACTAACGAATGGAGATATGGGAATGATAAGATGAATACATCGAAAGCAACCGCTTTCAGAAAACGTAAACAAATTACACACAAAGAGGTCGAAGGGGAGTTGAATGTTTTGAAAAAAATGTGGGTATTGATGCTCGTTACAGTACTGCTGTTGTCCGCATGTTCATCCGGTGGCGGAGGTAATTCCGCTAGTGGTGGTGACGAAAAAACAAACGAAATTACGGTCTGGGCTTGGGACAAAGCTTTTAACGTAGCTGCAATGGAAACAGCAAAAGAAGCATATCAAAAAGCAAATCCTGATGTGAAAATTAACATCATTGAATACGCTCAAGCTGATATCATTCAGAAACTGAACACAGGTCTTAACTCCGGAACTGCCAGCGGTCTCCCAAACGTAGTTCTGATTGAAGACTATCGTTCACAAAGCTTCCTGAATGCGTATCCTGATGCGTTCAAAGATCTGTCTTCCAGTATCACGGCTTCCGATTTTGCAGATTACAAACTCGGACCAACAGCGTTTGATGGCAAACAATACGGAGTACCATTTGACTCCGGCGTTGCTGGTTTGTACTACAGAACAGACCTGCTGGAGCAAGCTGGCTACAAAGCAGCTGACCTGCAAGACATCACTTGGGATGACTACATCCAAATTGGTAAAGACGTAAAAGCTAAAACAGGTAAAGAGCTTCTTTCTCTTGACCCGAATGACCTTGGTTTGATTCGTATGATGATCCAAACTGCAGGTAAATGGTATTCCGCAGAAGATGGTAAAACACCTGACATTGCTAATAATGCTGCTCTGAAAGAAGCGTTTATTACTTACAAAGCAATGATGGATGCCAACATTGTTAAATTGCACTCTGACTGGAGTCAATTCGTTGCCAACGCCAATAACGGTAGCGTAGCAACAATTCCTACAGGTAACTGGTTCTCACCATCTGTACGTCAAGAAGCTTCCCAATCCGGTAAATGGGCTATAGCTCCAATGCCGAAAATGGCTGGTCAACCAAACTCTGTTCACGCATCCAACTTGGGTGGTAGCTCTTGGTATGTTATGAACAACGTTCCTGGTGCAGATCAAGCAGCTGATTTTGTAGCAAAAACATTTGGTTCTGACAAACAATTGTATCAAGATCTGTTGAACAACATCGGCGCAATTGGTACGTACAAACCAGCAGTTGATGGTGATGCGTATGCCAAAGCAGACGAGTACTTCGGCGGACAAAAAATCTTCACAGACTTTGCGAATTGGACGAAAGAAATTCCAAGCGTAAACTATGGTATCAACACATATGCCATTGAAGATATTCTGGTAGTAGAAATGCAAGCATTCCTGAACGGTAAATCAATCGATGACGTTCTGGCTGATGCACAAAAACAAGCTGAAGCACAATTAAACTAAGATACCCAAGGTAACTTATAGAACCCTAGGAAACATCGGAGCCATCTCCTATGTCCGGCGCAAGTCGAACCGGATATGGCGAGAGGCTCCGTGGGTTCTACCCATGTTCCATGGAGAGAGAGGAGCCATACTGTGAAAGCCATGAATACAGGAGACAGTCTCCAAAAGAAAAATAATTTGACTGGATGGGCTTTTGTTTTGCTGGCTGTTGTCGGGATTGTTGCATTTTACTTCTACCCGATGATCCAAGCGCTGCTCTTATCGTTCAAGTCTGGTGTAGGAGCCAATCTTGAATTTTCGGGCCTTTCTAACTACAAAAGATTGTTAGTTGATACAACGTTCCGTACAGCATTATCGAATACATTTATCTACTTGATCATTCAAGTGCCTGTAATGATTATTCTCGGTTTGTTTATTTCCGTATTGCTGAATGACAGCACACTACGCTTCCGGAGCTTCTTCCGTACAGCGATTTTCTTGCCTTGTGTAACTTCATTGGTAGCGTACTCTGTTGTATTCAAATATTTGTTCGCACCAGATGGAATGGTGAATCAATTCCTTATGGGCTTGCACATTATTGGCGATCCAATTCAATGGATCACAGACCCGTTCTGGGCTAAAATTACGATCATAATCGCCGTTACTTGGCGTTGGACCGGATATAACATGATTTTCTATCTGTCATCCCTGCAAAACATCGATCAATCGATCTATGAAGCTGCAAGAATTGACGGAGCGAATGCTTTTACACAATTCTTCAAAATCACAGTACCTTTGCTTAAACCGATTATCCTCTTTACTTCGATCACATCAACGATTGGTACATTACAAATCTTCGATGAGATCATGAATATTACCAAAGGTGGTCCAGGTAATGCGACCATGTCGATTTCACAATACATCTACAACCTTTCGTTCAAATATTCACCGGATTTCGGTTATGCAGCAACAGTGTCGTATTCCATCGTAATCTTGATTATTGTATTGTCCATCATCCAGTTTAAAGTGGCAGGTGATAATAAAAATGGCTAAAGCTAAAGCAAAACGGATTTTCACGTATGTGTTCCTATCCATCGTCGCCTTTGTATCCATTTTCCCTTTCTTCTGGATGCTGGTCAGTTCAACAAATGCATCAGTCGATGTCACCAAGGGTAGACTGCTGCCGGGTTCAGCTTTCATTGATAACTTTAACAAACTGATTGATTCGACAAATCTGGTACAGGCTCTCGGAAACTCGGCGATTATCTCTGTAATCTCCACTGTCTTGGCACTGTTTATTGGTTCCATGGCAGGTTATGGCTTCGAGGTATATCGCACGAAGTCCCGTGATGTCGTGTTTAATATCCTGTTGTTATCCATGATGATCCCGTTTGCAGCGATCATGGTACCACTGTATCGTATGTTTGCAACAATCTCGGGAGTTGCACCGGTTATTGGAATCAACACGATGGCAGCAGTGATCCTGCCAACCATCGCAACAGCGTTCCTGATCTTTTTCTTCCGTCAGAACACCAAAATGTTCCCGAAAGACTTGCTGGAAGCTGGACGTATTGATGGTTTGAGTGAACTCGGCATCTTCTTGAAGATCTATATGCCAACCATGAAAACAACATATGCAGCGGCAGCAATCATTACATTCATGAGTAGCTGGAACAACTATCTGTGGCCACTCATTGTATTGCAAACACCTGACCAACAAACGATTCCACTGTTGATCTCAAATCTGGGTGCTGGTTATTCTCCGGATTACGGAGTAATCATGACAGCAATCGTGATTGCAACACTGCCTACAGCAATCGTATTCTTCATCATGCAGAAACATTTTGTTGCAGGTATGGTAGGTTCCGTGAAGTAATGAAAACAGCATAATCCGTGTAAATGACGGGTGCAGGAAAGAAGAGAGGGCGCTGTTATGGCGTACCTCTGTCTTTTTTGTTTATGTAAAGCAAAAGGAAACCCAGAGTAAACCTTGAATAAGTCAAACTATAACGTTTAAAAGGGAGAGAGAGCCGATGAAAGCAACAAAGGCAGATATCAACTGGTTGGGGGACGTAAGTGTATTTGAGGTGAACCGTCTTCATGCCTATTCCGACCACCGTTATTACCAAACAATGGACGAGGCTGTAGGTTCAGGCGCGATGTCCATGCGTTATGATCTGAATGGTACGTGGAAATTCAACTATGCAATTCGTCCGGACAGCCGTTCTGAGTTTTTCTATACATCCGATTTTTCCAGTGAAGGCTGGGATGATATTGAAGTTCCGGGGCATATCCAACTACAAGGATACGGACAGATTCAATATGTAAATACACAATATCCTTGGGATGGACTGAACGAAATTCGTCCGCCGGCATTGCCGCAGGATAAAAATCCGGTTGGAAGTTACATTCGCACATTCCACCTGCCGACAGGTTGGGAGTCGAATCCGGTATATATTTCTTTCCAAGGTGTAGAGTCTGCATTCTATGTATGGCTTAATGGACAATTCGTAGGATACGGGGAAGACAGCTTTACGCCATCTGATTTTGACCTGACGCCATTCCTTCAGGATGGAGAAAACAAACTCGCGGTTGAGGTGTATCAACGCAGCACAGGCAGCTGGCTGGAAGACCAGGATTTCTGGCGTTTCTCTGGTATTTTCAGAGATGTGTATCTGTATACGGTCCCGGCTGCGCACGTACGTGATGTTCATGTTCGCACAGATCTGGACAAGTCCTATACCAACGGTACGTTGCAAGTGGATCTGAAACTGGAAGGAAAAGCGGTTGCTGGAGCACGTGTAGAGGCTGAACTTCGTGATCGTGAAGGTAATACCGTTAAAACGTTTGAATCCAAGGTTAACGATGGACAAGTAAGTCTTCGTGAAGATATTGGTACAGTGAATCTGTGGAGCGCAGAGATTCCATACTTGTATCGCCTTTATATTCGAGTATATGATGCTGCGGGTACACTGGTTGAGGTTGTTCCTCAAGCCGTTGGTTTCCGTACATTTGAAATGATTGATAAAGTGATGCACATCAACGGTAAACGTATCGTATTCAAAGGTGTGAATCGCCATGAGTTCAACCCGCGTCGTGGACGTGCAGTTACGAAGGAAGATATGCTGTGGGATGTTCGTACGATCAAACAGAATAATATGAATGCTGTACGTACGTCACACTATCCAAACCAAAGTCTGTGGTATGAGCTGTGTGATGAATATGGATTGTATGTTATTGATGAGATGAACCTGGAGACACACGGATCTTGGCAGAAACTTGGTGCCGTTGAGCCTTCATGGGTTATTCCAGGTGACAAACCGGAATGGCATGATATCGTTATGGACCGCGCTGTATCCATGGTGGAGCGTGACAAAAACCATCCGTCCATTCTGATCTGGTCTTGTGGTAATGAATCACATGGTGGTGAAGTCATCTACAAAGTATCCCAATACTTCAAATCAGCTGATCCAACACGTCTGGTACATTACGAAGGTGTATTCCATGATCGCCGTTTCGATGAAACAAGTGATATGGAGACTCGCATGTATGCCAAACCGGCGGACATTGAGGAATTCCTGAATGCAAACCCGACGAAACCTTATATCAGCTGTGAGTACATGCATGCCATGGGTAACTCTATTGGCGGTATGCACAAGTATACGGAGTTGGAAGACAAATATCCGATGTATCAAGGTGGTTTCATCTGGGATTACATCGACCAATCCATTTATAAAAAAGATCGTTACGGCAAAGAGTTCCTAGCTTATGGCGGAGATTTTGGTGATCGTCCATCAGACTATTCGTTCTGTGGCAACGGTATCGTCCATGCTGACCGTAAAGTAACTGCGAAAATGCAGGAGGTTAAATTCCTGTATCAAAACATCAAGCTATTCCCGGATCGTGAAGGCGTTAAAATCGTGAACGGTAATCTGTTCGCAGATACATCTGCGCTGGAACTGGTATACAGCCTGGAGCGCGAGGGGCATGAAGTACTGCGTGGAACATTGGAAGTGAACGTGGATGCACAAAGCGAGACGGTTGTGAAACTTCCGCTGGGTGCAGATGCTCTGACGGGTGGCGAGTATGCTGTGAACACTGCACTTGTGTTGAAAGCTGCTACACTGTGGGCTGACAAAGGCGAAGAAGTGGCATTTGGACAGTTTATTTTCACACAGGATCAGGTAAATGATGCAGTTGAAGTCGACTTGAACCTTGTAAGTGATGTACAGGTGGTTGAAGGTGACGTTAACATTGGTGTTCGTGCTGGCAAGACACATGCGCTGTTCTCCAAACAGTTTGGGACACTGGTTTCCCTGAAATTGTCCGGTCGTGAGACGATTGCTGTACCACCTGCACCGCTCTTCTGGCGTGCAATGACGGATAATGACAAAGGTATGGCGATGGGCTTTGAACTGGGTGCCTGGTATGCAGCGAGCCTGATGCCACGTTCTGTAGAGTGGAAAGCGGAACAGAAACCGGATCAATACCGGATCGAGTTCACGTACAAGCTCAACATTTCGGAGGATGTACAAGTGAAAGTGGTATATACCGTTCATGCAGATGGAAGCGTACGTGTGCATAATACGTACAAAGGTACAGCTGGATTGCCAAACCTGCCAATTCATGCATTGTCCTTCAGAACATCACCTGACTTCGAAAACGTGGAATGGCTCGCGATGGGACCCGAAGAAAATTATGCAGACCGCGCATTTGGCGCACGTCTGGGTATCCATGGCAGCAAGGTAGTTGATACCATGGCTCCATATCTGGTACCACAGGAATCAGGCAACCGTACGGGCGTACGTTGGGCCAAATTGACAGACAACGCGGGACGTGGCTTCAAAATTGAAGCATCCGGAACTCCAGTCGAGCTGAATGTCTCACCATATACAGCATTTGAGCTGGAGAACGCACAGCATGCGTACGAATTACCTCCTGTGCACTATACGGTCGTGACTGTAGCAGGTAAACAAATGGGTGTTGGCGGTGATGATAGCTGGGGTGCTCCAGTTCATCCGGAATACCTGATCCCTTCAGACGGCGAACTGACATTTGAATTTGTCATTCGAGCACTGTAAGTAAAAGAATCGTACAGAATAAAGAATGTATACTATAAAGAACAGAGGTCTTCGCTCATCGGAGGCCTCTGTTTTGTTATGCCAACGAACAGCTTGAGAGGCATTGTATGAAACCGTTCTCTCTCCAACCTCGTAATGTACGAGACAGGAAACATAAGAGGGGTTCAAGATGAGTAAAAAAGCAAAGACAGGTATATGGGTGACTGTGTTGGTCTTCTTGGGTATCATTGTTGGATGTTTCATATGGTATTTCAATACCGCTTCAGGTGAACGTGCACTCAAAACGATGAGGTCCAATAACTCGGGTGGGCTGGAGAGGGTTGTTAAAGTGTACAGCAATAATGGTGAATTGATTCAGACCTATGATGGCAAAATTGACGTGGAAGATACGGAATACGGCAATAAAGTATTATTTGATCTCAATGGGAAACGTGTTGTGATCTATAATGCAACGATTGTTGTTGAAGAGAAGTAAAGCGTAAATTGCCAGTCTTGACCAAGCGCTGGTTTGGAATTTGGAATGACACCTTATCTCTTATATGGTAAAATTAAGGGGAATATACAAGGGTCGGGTGAGATTTTTATGGTGGATATGTACCTCATAATCCTAGTTGCTATCTTGGGAATGACTCTGTTTTATAGCTTGATCGCTTATTTCTTGATTCGTTTCATTTCCAAAAAAGCTTTCAAGCTGACGTTAACCAAATAAGAAATGATGGAGATTATAACCTGGCTCGCAGTGTTGTTTATTACCTTCATGATGATTAAGACGGGTTCGATAAATCTTCTCTTGCCGGTTGTTTTACTTATCATTCCATTGATCAATTTGCGGATTTCCAATCGGAAACATAGAGAGATGAATTAGTATAGCTTGCTAAGTTGGGTAATGCACAAGAAGGTTGAAGATAGAAAAGGTTGACGGAGATAACAATCACTAGTCAACCTTTTTTATTTTGTATTAATTTCAATTATATACGGTGATAACGAACAAGGGGAGTTTAATGATGATCCTGGGCAAATCAACGGATACTTCAGGATTAACGCAGGTTGCCAATCTATCGGATGAGTTGCAGCCTGTTTTTGATCAAGCAGAAAGCAAATATCAAATAGTTGATATTGAACTATTCTTTGTTTTCAGGTGTCTCCCTGAGGAATACGAGAGAAGATCCACGGTCAGGCATGTGAAGAAGGAGAATGTTATATATTTCGATCTGGTGGTTAGCGAGGATCGGTATAAGACATTAAGCAAAAGCAAACAACGGTATGCGTTAAGCCATGAGTTTTATGCTTTTTTGAGTGAAAAGATCCAGAAATACAAGATTGAACATTTAAAAGTGAATGAGTTTATCGCAGATATGGGCATGTGGCTGAGGGAGATCGGATGGTTGCAGACCAAAGATGAAGCCGAAATAAGTGAATTTGAAGAAAAGTATAACTAACAAAATAAAGTGATATAAACAACAAAAATAGGCCCTCTTTCGAGGGCCTACTTTTCATGGGAGAGGAGAAACCGGACGAAGAGCTTATGGGGAAACGTAAGTCTTCTCCGCGGTTGTCTACGACACTTGTGATGTCGATAATTATAGAATCGCCCGATTGTTTCCTTTTTATACATATGCGTCAACAATTCGTCAACAATTTTCCAAGGGAAATGAAGACCGCACATTTTTCAAACTGAACCCGAGTGTGGTACGATAGTCGTATCAATAAACTTACATAGAGAAAAGGTGACTCGTCAAGTGAGAGTGGTATCTGGGAGTGCAAAAGGCAGGCCGCTGAAGGCTGTTCCTGGCACGGGTACGCGGCCGACCACCGACAAGGTGAAGGAAGCGTTATTTAGCATGGTTGGTCCTTATTTTGAGGGCGGCACAGCATTGGATCTGTTTGCAGGCAGTGGAGGTCTCGGTATTGAGGCGCTGAGCCGCGGCATGGACAAGGCTGTTTTTGTTGATTTGGAATCAAAAAGTATTGAAGTTATCCGCATGAATTTGAAGGCGACCAAGCTGGAAGACCAGGCGGCCGTATATCGTAATGATGCTGGTCGGGCATTGAAGGCACTCGCCAAGCGAGGCACAACGTTTGATCTGGTATTTCTCGACCCGCCATATCGCATGAAGAACGGGCACGAGTTGATGTTAACCATGCACGAACTGGAACTTCTGGAACCCGAAGCAACCATCGTGCTTGAATATGAATCCAAACATGATTACCCTGAGCAATTCGGCCCGTTTGAACAAACTCGCAAGGCATTGTATGGGGAGACGGCAGTATCCATCTATTATTATGCACCTGAAGCAGTTGAAGATGGAGAATCCATTACACCGGAAGAGGAGGCTCCTCATGACTGAAATGATACATCGACAGGAACGGATCGCCGTATATCCTGGAAGTTTTGATCCCGTAACGATGGGGCATCTGGATATTATCGCCAGAGCGTCAAAGCAATTTGATCGCGTCATTGTGGCTGTGTTGAACAATATGAGCAAAAATCCACTGTTTACGGTGGAGGAACGCAAAGAACTGATTACGGAAGTAACCCGCCATCTACCAAATGTGGAGGTAGACAGTTTCCGCGATCTGACGGCCAATTACGTTCGGCAAAAGGAAGCTCAGGTCATCGTTCGTGGTATACGCTCGGTAACTGATTTTGAATACGAGTTGCAATTGGCATCGACCAACAGCAAGTTGAATCCGGATGCGGAAACGATATTTATGATGACAAATCCCAAGTATTCCTATTTAAGTTCCAGCATCGTCAAAGAAATCGCTCATTATCATGGAGATGTTACAGATCTTGTCTCACCTGAAGTGGAAGCTGCGCTCCGTCAGAAAATCAGCGAGAAAACCGGCGGTTAAACCAGAAGGTAAGACCCGATAGACTAACCATGACTGCAAGAAGTAACGCAAGACCCATGCATGCAGCAGGGAAGACGCTCCAAACGGTGTTGATCGTGTATGTGTTACCAGGACTATGTATGAGTAGCCAACCAAATGGTGTTGAGAGGTCCTGCTCTGCATTCGTCTGTAATGTGGTCCAGACTTCTGTGCTATAACGGCTGAACGGCATCCATAGGAACAGACTGATGAAAAAGGCAATTAATCCATGAGTCAGACGAACTCCGGCAAAATACAACATCGATTTGCTGCTTGGACCAGTTGTTTTCAGGACAGCAGAGACTTGCAGATGGGAGCATAAACCACCCCATCCCAGAACGGCTGCAAGTAGAGACATGAGCAGCGCGGGTGTAAGTGAGGTCTGGCTCAAATGATAGGTGCCCAGGTGAAGCTCAAAGAAGGCTGGCCACAGTGCAGCAGAGGACCCGGGAGTCAGATATAGGGAGACCAACCGGATAAACACGGCAAAACCGATCATGTATCCACCAGTCATCATCAAGGTCTGTACAGCTTGGGATACGGTGTCACCGAGCAGTTTGCCAAATCCTCTTCCATCACGACGATGGGCTTCTCTGGCTGCGATCATCATATCAGACCATACACTGCGTCGTTTGAACGTTGCGTGGTGGGGTGCAGATGAGCGACTTGTGGAACTTGCAGGCTGAGAATCAAGAGAGCTCTTATCTGCTTGTACGGCTTTCGAGCCAACCCTGTCTTTCTGGTTACCCGGTGCAGGCAGGAGACGCGTGGCAAGAATGGCAGCAATCCAGCCGCTGATCCAGTGGACCATGAGTAGAAAATATCCGGCTGCTGGCTGGTGGAGAAAAGCAGCACCAACGACCAGTATGATCATCATTGGATTGGCAAAATGAGATGCCGCCGCAAGGACAACCGCCTGCTTGGCGGTAATTTGTCTATCCTGAAATAAACGGGATACTGCATCTGCTCCTGCGGGGAATCCGCCGCACATGCCAACGGCAATCGCCAGACCTGCGTTGCCTGGAAGCCTAAACCAGCGTTGCATTAACGGTCCGAGCAAGGCGCCGATCGCGTGGGTGAATCCAAACGCAGTGAGCATTTGGGATAACATGAGGAACGGGAGCATGGCAGGGAAGATGATTTTCCACCATATATCCAGACCTTGAATAGAGGCATCAAACGCTTCTTTGGGGAAGCAACTACCGCAATGACCAACATTAAAGCGCCGGTACTTAGGATTATCGTTCGTAACGGGCCAGAATCTCTAACCTCGCTCTGTAATGTCATCGTTTCACCTCATATCAGATAACGCCGATTTGGCATCTGAATCGTTATGGACGGCCGAATGACGCCCGAAGGGCGGTTCGGCCTTGACCGGACAGGCTATTGTATACAGCGGCCTATCCGGCCTGTACCATTGTATGCACAAGGACCAGAGTGTTAGACTTGAAAAAAATGATTAAACAAGATGAGCTGAGTATCTGCATTATAAGGAGCGTGAATCTAACCGACGAATGGAAGTATTCACAAGGTGGAATTACGATCGCTGATTAGTGTAGAGTTCAGCTTATATAGAGATACAAAGAACGGAGGCTCATGCGATGAATCGGATTCGGAAATCTGGCGGATTCAGAGCTTCGATCTTTGTGATCGTGGTGGCTCTGGTCGTCTATGTTGCCGTGTACATGCCAACGCCGTATATCATATATATGCCTGGCAGTGCAGACGAAGTAAAACCAATGGTAACCGTTAAGGGTGGAGATCAGGAAGAACGCGGTGTGTTCATGATGACAACCGTGTCGGCAACATATGCCAATGTGTTTTTGCTAGGAACCTCTCTGTTCAATAAAAATGCTCAAGTGGATAAAAAGGAAGACCGACTGCGCGGCAAAAGCGAAGCGGAATACTCTGCCGAACAGGTGTGGTTCATGAGTGACTCACAATCCTCCGCAATGGAGGCTGCATATGAGCAGGCTGGTGTGACTTATTCTATTGTACCTGAACATATCTTTGTATTTGGACTGTCCGAAGATCCAAAACCGGAAGGAGATATTGCTCCGGGAGATATCATTCTGGGAGTGAATGGAACAGCTACGCCGGATAATACGGTGCTTTCTGCCCAGTTAAAAGATAAAAAGGTCGGAGATACAGTCGAAATGCAACTGGAACGTGGTGGAGAGACCATTAGCCGGGACGTGAAACTGATTCAGGTAAAAGACAGTAAAACGGGTGAAACCCGCCCGGGACTCGGCGTTATGATCGGTGCGGTTCAGAAGGTGAAAGCTGAAGATCCGGACAAACAGATCTCCTTTACCGATACTCAGGTTGGTGGTCCGTCTGCCGGTTTGATGTTTACGTTGGAGATCTATAACCAGTTAACACCTGGAGATCTGACCAAGGGGCATCGAATTGCGGGTACAGGTACCATTACTAAAGACGGTGTGGTGGGTGCCATTGGTGGTGTAGTGCACAAGATTGTAGCCGCTGACCGGAAAGAAGCGGAGATCTTCTTTGTACCTAAGGATAACTATAAGGAAGCAGCAGCCAAGGCTGAACAGATCGGCACCAAAATGAAACTTGTGCCTGTAAGCACGGTAGATGATGCGCTGGCTTATTTGAAAACCCTGTCCGTGAAATCATAGATTATAATCGGGCGGGAAGAGATCGAGCCAACGTTGAACCGGATGGATAATGAACGGATGAAATCGGAAAAATTGATTGCAATGGAATGAAGTGTGTTCAAGAGATTTGAGAAGATCAACAAACTCACTAGACCCAAAGGTTAAAGATAACCAAAAGAATTAAGAGAACAAAAGAAGTTAATAAGGAAATCCCCTTGTTGAGAGGTGCCTAAGCGGTGCGCAGCAAGGGGATTTTTTAATTGTATAGTTGAGTAACGAATAGTGGACATCAATGATCTGATTGATGATGGAATAAAAAGCTCCTTAGGAGATGAAGCCTTGTGGTCAAAAGCGGATTACAGCCTTACAGGCGACTCATAGTAGTCACTGAACATCCTGCGTGTGTCCCTATGCTCGCAAGCGAGTCCATACGCAACCTGAGCTTGGATATCCAGTTCCAGCTGGTTGTGTGTGAACGTCGACGGTTTCAGCACAACAGGAAGCGATGCGGTTTTCTTCATTTGTTTAAGCAGGCTCTGCCCTTGAGCATTAAATCCAAGGACTCGGAGATATCCGGGTCCGGCAGCCAATTGCTCTGGTGAACACTCGGCTTTGGTGTGATTCAGGAGCAGGTGGGCGAGCATACGCTGGAGTTTGGTGCGTGTGTATCGTTTGGTCTTCAGTGCATTCAGGAGTGCTTCGACTGAAGGCTCCGGGAGCTGAGCGAGTGCGCGGCTCAGCCGGTGTTCCAGGCCTTCCGTGACTTCGGCGATGCGTTCCAGCTCGGAGGCACGGCGGGTAGCCGCTAGGTGCAACAGCGGCTGCGCAAAGCGCTCCCAGTGTATGGGAGCGCGCCCTTCCTGCCATTCGCGATGCAGAATGGCAAGGGTTGCCGCCGGCACGTATGGCGCGGCGGCGTTGGGACCGTCCGCCATCAGGAGGCGGCGGACGGCTGTGGCACTGGCGATCGCCCCCGGCCCGGGCGTCGCCTCATGATACGCGGCACCGGTACGCGCCGCCGTAAAGGGCTGGATCGCGCTTCCAAGTCGTTGCAGCGCGATCAGGTAGTGCAGCCCAAGCGAATTGTTGGGCTGCTCCAGCAGTGCAGCGGCGTCGTGAGCATCGACGCCGCCGGGCGCCAGCGCCGCCGCCGCGCCTGCGTACGCGGCGGGGTAGCTGGCGCCTTCCCGCAGGCGGCGCGCGATGTCCTCGCGCATCCCTGCGGGCTCCACAGCCAGCACGCGCGCAATGCGCTGCAGGCTGTCCAGGTCACCGGACTCGCTGCCAAAGCAGAGCGAGTCCACAATGCCGGTGCGGTGCAGCAGCGATACCGCACCGAAGGCGAACCACTCTGCCGGTTGGACCGCGTACGCAACCGGCAGTTCAAGCACGAGATCGGCGCCTGCGTGCAGCGCCATCTCGGTGCGTGCCCTTTACCCACGATGGCGGGCTCGCCACGCTGGAGAAAAGGGCCGCTCATGACCGCAACAACGGCGTCTGCCCCGCTTAGCCGCCGAGCTTCTTGCAAATGATAGACATGCCCATTGTGCAAGGGGTTATATTCAACAATGACGCCTACGGCTTTCATGATTAGACTTACTCCTTTCGATTGGATAACCGAGTATGTATAACATCCATTCCATCATAGGGGATGTCATGTATTAGATCAAATCATGCACCAATTCAGACAAGAAAAAGGCACAAATCCAACATCAACGGATGTCAGAATGTGCCTGTAAATCTATTGTATATTACACATTTTCGATATATGGAGAACGACCTCTTCATCTTAATAAATCATCATAATAGGACACTTACCCATACACTTATATACATTAGGAAGAAGTTAGGCTAATCACATCTCACAATCTCAGAACGTTTAGACACTCTCCGGCACGGGAGAAAGACTTGCTTTAGGCCCGAAAAATTCATAATGAATATTGTCCGCTGCAACACCAAGCGCCTGAAGTTCCGTATACACTGCCCGCATGAACGAAACGGGTCCGCACAGATAATAGGTGGCATCCAGTTCATCAATCACTTGGCGAAGCCAGACCGCATCCATATAACCTTCCTTATGAAAATACTCATTTTCATGATCAGAATCCTCAGGTTGAGTATAACAATAATAAGCTTTAACGCCCTGATTACGTTTGGCCAGACTGTTCACATGATCACGGAACGCGTGCGATTGACCATTGGGACTTGCATGCAAAAATGTAATGGTACGATTCTCATTCAAGTTAACCAGCGTATTTAACATGCTGATCATGGGCGTCAGACCGACACCGCCACTCAGGAGAACAACAGGTCGTTTATCGTCTGCATTCAGCGTGAAGTCGCCAGCAGGAGCGGATAGCTCCACCAGACTGCCTTCTTCAATGTGATCGTGGAGATACGTGGATATAACTCCGTCAGGGCGCTCTAATACACCTCGCTCACGCTTAACGGAAATGCGATAGTAAGGTTTACCCGGGGTATCTGAAAGGCTATACTGACGAATCTGGGTAAATGACTGTGCCTCTGGCTGGATTTTGATACTGATGTATTGTCCCGGTGCATAGGTGGCGATAGGCTGACCATCGTCTGGAACGAGGTAAAAGGACGTGATGATTTCACTTTCCTGCACTTTCTTGGCAACCTTGAAGGTACGAAATCCTTCCCAGCCACCCGTCTGGTTTACCGCTTCCGTGTACATGTCCTGCTCGATCCCGATAAAGGCGTCTGCAATGACATTATAGGCTTCGCCCCACGCGGTGATAATCTCATCCGTTGCCGCGTCCCCGAGTACATCTTTGATGGCTCGAAGCAGATAGGTGCCGACAATCGCATATTGCTCGGGAACGATACCCAGGCTGCGATGTTTATGTGCAACTTGCCGGACGGCAGGCAGGATGGAGGACAGATTATCGATATACAGGGCAGCGGTGTATACCATATTGGCGAGGGCAGCTTGCTGTCGTCCCTGTTTCTGATTTGCGTGATTAAAAATATTTAGCAGTTCCGGATGAGCTGCGAACATCGTTTCATAGAAATGGCGTGTGATCGCTTCACCGTGAACTTCAAGTACGGGGACTGTAGATTTAATGACTCTAATGGTGTGCTCGCTTAACATACATTTTCCCTCCCGATATGATATGAGATCGTTGGATAATAAACGGTTATGGAGCTGATCGTGCATTGTTTTATAGCAAGTATAGGTAGGGGGCAAGCGGGTCTGTGTGATATAGATCACACTAAACGTTAACGAAATGTGACCGGTGTTTGCAAGGAACTACAACTAAAATGACGACTTGTAGTTTATCTTGAAGTGAGTCTATAATAGACCAGATGGAGTAAACGGTTCTGAGCCATTGGTTTTAAAAAGGGTGTAAAGTTAAAAGTGTTGACAAACGTCTTGAAAAATCGGTATAATGATTTTTGTTTGTTAAGTCAATTTCATAATACTTTTAACGATGAATCGTCAGAATACATACAGTCAGGATATATTGCTTTACAAAAGCAGGCTTGACCTGTATAACTGTCGTGATACGTTTGACATGAATTATGAAATTGGTTTCGTTTGGAGTGATGGAAATGTTAATGCCATTTCGCAAAGTGGCTACCAGTGATGGCCCCCTGAAGTTTAACGAACAGTGGGATATCAAGGAACTGGTTTCTAACCGACAAGATATCACAGCCGTTACCCCGCTGACTGCGGACTTATCTGCAGAATTCAGAGAAGGTGACGTTGTGGATGTTCATGGCAAGCTGACCATAGGAGTGGACATGTTGTGCTCCCGTTGTCTTAAGCCGATCAATGAACATTTTCATATTGATTTTCATGAGCAATTCAAGCAGGGAAAACAGCCAGAGGAATTACACGAAGACGATGATACGCTCTATGTGGATGGAGATAGCGTTGATCTGAAGGGTTATGCCGAGGAAGCTTTTCTGCTGGATCTTCCGTTTATACCGCTGTGTAGCGATACATGCAAAGGGTTATGCCCCAAGTGTGGCCATGAGCTGAACGAAGGTGACTGCGGTTGTGATAACCAGGTTATCGATCCGCGGCTTGCAGGGCTCAAGGATTTTTTAAATGAGCATGATTGAAAATCGAACATTTTAAGACTACCTGCAAAGGTTGATTTTGATAAGGAGGTGGGAATAATGGCAGTACCTCAACGGAGAACGTCCAAGACGCGTCGCGACAAACGTCGCACTCACTTTAAATTGGCTGTACCGGGCATGGTGAAATGTGAACAATGTGGCGAACTTAAACTTAGTCACCACGTGTGCAAAGTGTGCGGAACGTACAAAGCAAGAGAGATCATCTCTCAATAATAGTTGGACATTAAGTAGCACTTCATTTCGATGAGGTGCTACTTTTTTGGATTAGAGAGTGTAGGTAGAGTGAGCTAACTAGCATGAAATCCTTGCTCCACAAGGGTGAATTGTTTTTGTTAGGCCAGTCTTTCTTTTTGACACGGGATGAGATATACTATAGTTTAGTACCAGGTTCTAAGATTTGACGTTACATATAGATGAACCATAATCCGTTTGAGAACGACCCTGGTGACCAGGGATGCAACTATAGAAGCAACACGAAAGAATGGTTGAACTGGCCGGACGGGACGGTTCCGTAAACGATACAGCGGGGGTGTCAGGCATCGAACGTGTACCGAAGAGACAGAGGCAACAGCAGTTAACCAAAATGATAGAAGAGAACCCGTTTGTGACGGATCAGGAACTTACACGCCAATTGAAGGTAAGTATTCAGACGATTCGTCTTGACAGGCTGGAACTTGGAATACCCGAACTTCGGGAGCGGATGAAACTGATGGCAGAGCTCTCGTATGATCAGGTACGCTCGTTGCCCTTGCATGAGATTATCGGTGATATTGTGGATTTACAACTGGACAAGAGCGGGATTTCCTGTTTGAGATTAAGGAAGAACACGTGTTTTCCAGAACAGGCATTGCACGTGGACACTATGTCTTTGCACAGGCTAACTCCTTGGCTGTAGCGATTATTAATGACGAGATCGCGTTGACTGCATCAGCAGACATTCGCTTTGTCCGTTCGGTTCATTTGGGAGAGAAATGTATTGCAAAGGCTTATGTGAGATCGATTCCGGGTCAAAAGGGCAAAGCCAAAGTGGAAGTATTCACTTATGTAGGTGAAGAAATGGTGTTTCAAGGCAACTTTGTAATCTACCATTCAGGTGGAGAAGACAGCGGAGAAGGAGGTCATTTGGAATGAAAATCGTCATTGATGCCATGGGAGGCGACAATGCACCTGCATCAACGGTAGAAGGTGCGATTGCTGCAGCCACGGAATGGGCGGATACACAGATCGTCCTGATCGGCGATGAAGCCAAGCTGGAGCCTCTTTTGAGTCAGTCAGGTGTGAGACCTGCCAATCTTACGGTCCGGCATGCTTCCGAAGTTATTGGTTCGGATGATGAACCCGTCAAAGCAGTGCGTCGCAAGAAGGATGCCTCCATGGTGGTCGCAGGCCGCATGCTGAAAGAGGGCGAAGCGGACGCGATGATCTCGGCGGGCAATACTGGAGCGTTGATGACAGCGGGTTTGCTTGTTGTAGGTCGCATGGAAGGCATTGAACGTCCGGCGCTTGCGCCTATGATTCCAACGATTGATGATGTAGGTGTGCTTGCGTTGGATCTGGGAGCGAATATGGATGCCAAACCGGAGCACCTTGCACAATATGGCCTGATGGGCAGTTTGTATCGGCAAAAAGTACAGGGCATTGAGTCCCCACGAGTGGGCTTGCTCAATGTAGGAACAGAGCCAGGCAAGGGAAATGAGTTAACCAAACATGCATATCCTTTACTGGAACAACTCCCAATTCGGTTTGTCGGTAATGTTGAGGCACGTGATGTGCTGACTGGTGCTTGTGATGTGCTTGTATGTGACGGTTTTGCAGGGAATATACTGCTGAAGTCGCTGGAAGGCACAGCAGGTGCCATTTTCGCCTTGCTTAAGGAACAATTTTCATCTTCTCTCAAAAGTAAACTGGCTGCAGCTGTACTAATGCCTGAGCTGCGTGGGTTGAAACGAAAGCTGGATTATACGGAGCATGGCGGAGCGCCGCTCCTTGGTTTGAGCAGACTGGTTGTGAAAAGTCATGGATCTGCTGATGGCAATGCCATCAAAAATGCTGTGCGCCAAGCTCGGATTGCAGTGCAGAATCAGCTGGTAGAGAGTATATCTAAGGAAATTAGCGGGAAGTGAGTGACGACATGAATAATTTGCGCCCAGTAGGGGTTATTGGTACAGGGAAATATGTGCCTGAGAAAATTTTGACAAATAGCGATTTGGAGAAAATGGTCGATACGAATGATGAGTGGATCGTCAGTCGTACAGGAATCAAAGAGCGTCACATCGCTGCACCCGATCAGGCAACTTCTGATCTGGCATATGAAGCGGCTATTAAAGCCCTTGAATCTGCAGGCATGACAGGCAGTGATCTTGATCTGATCATTGTTGCAACCATTACTCCGGATTCTTCTTTCCCATCGACAGCCTGCATCTTGCAGGACAAATTGGGTGCAAAAGGTGCCGCGGCATTTGATCTGTCGGCTGCTTGTTCCGGATTTGTATACGGTTTGGCTAGTGCTACGAGCTTCATCCAAAGCGGTATGTACAACAATGCACTTGTTATTGGTGCGGACTGCTTGTCTCGCATTACGGATTATACAGACCGTAACACATGTGTCCTTTTTGGTGATGGAGCAGGCGCGGTAGTTGTTGGTGAAGTTCCCGAAGGTCGCGGCTTCAAAGCATTCGATCTCGGTGCCGAAGGTGCTGGCGGTAGTCTTCTTCAGATGGAAGGCGGCGGTTCCCGTCTGCCTGCTTCCGCAGAGACCGTTGAAAATAAAAAACATTACATCTACATGAACGGTCGTGAAGTGTTCAAGTTTGCGGTACGTGTCATGGGGACGGCTACCATTGAGGTATTACGCAAGGCTGGTATGGAGCGTACGGATGTGGATCTGTTTGTTCCTCACCAAGCGAATATTCGGATTATCCAATCTGCGATGCAACGACTTGAGCTTCCTGAGGAAAAGGTTGTAGTCAACGTAGATAAGTATGCAAACACATCGGCTGCTTCCATCCCGCTTGCTCTGGTAGAAGCTGCGGAGGAAGGTCGCATGAAAGCCGGAGATACCGTTCTGATGGTTGGATTCGGTGGCGGTTTGACATGGGGAGCATCGGTACTCGTTTGGTAAAATAGACATCTGGGAGATGAATGAGATGGGTAAAATAGCATTTGTATTTCCCGGACAGGGATCACAGGCTGTAGGCATGGCCAAGGACGCGTATGAGTCCGTGCCTGCGGCAACCGAGATTTTTCGCACAGCAGATGAAACATTGGGTTTCTCGCTGAGCAACCTTGTATTTGAAGGACCGGAGACCGAGTTGAAACAGACATCAAATACACAACCGGCTCTGTTGACAGCAAGTATTGCCTTGCTTGAAGCTTTCAAAGAAAAAGGAATTCAGCCTGACTATATGGCTGGACACAGTCTGGGAGAATACAGTGCACTGGTGGCAGCGGGCGTTCTTTCGTTTGCTGACGCAGTGAGCACTGTGCGGGCGCGTGGTCAGTATATGGAACAGGCAGTACCGGGTGGACAAGGAGCGATGGCTGCTGTGTTGGGTGCGGATCGGGAAGCGCTGGGGGTGCTTTGCCGTGACGTATC
This sequence comes from Paenibacillus sp. OVF10, assembly GCA_022836915.1. GTDB lineage: Bacteria > Bacillota > Bacilli > Paenibacillales > Paenibacillaceae > Paenibacillus. The sequence continues at coordinate 3,152,557 of CP094668.1, forward strand.
TGAAAGTGGTCATGCGGTTGAACTTGCCAACATGAATTGTCCGGGACAAATCGTCATTTCTGGTGTGAAGGAAGGCGTAGCTGCTGTCGCGGAACGAGTGAAAGAAGCAGGCGGTAAACGCGCTATTGCACTTGAAGTAAGCGGTCCGTTCCACTCTTCATTGATGAAGGGTGCAGCTGAGAAGCTGGCAGAGAAACTGAAAACCGTTACGTTCTCACCGGCAGCGGTCCCTGTAGTCGCTAATGTGACTGCAAGACCTGCAGAAGATGGACAGGTTCAGGATTTGTTGACAGCTCAGGTCTATTCTCCTGTATTATGGGAAGACAGTGTGACATGGCTTATTGAGCAAGGCGTGGATACGTTCATCGAGATTGGATCTGGCAGTGTATTGACCGGTTTGATTAAAAAACAGATAAAACCGTAAAACTGTACAATGTGAACAGTCTTGAAACGCTCGAAGCAACGGCAAGTGAATTAGAAGGAATTATATGAGTTAAACTAAACTTTTTACACGAGAACGGAGAGGACAGAAAAAACCTGAAGAAGCGGAGTGTTCGCCTTTATCACCGGATTTTCCCTTTAGAAAAGGGAATCAAAAAATCTGGGGATAACAGCGATCGGAAGGTTATTCTGTCATCGGAGTGGCAAGTGTAAACATTCTTTGGTTGAACTGATATAGATTTGGGGAAAGGAGGAATGATTATGTCTAAACCATTAGAAGGTAAAAATGCACTCGTTACCGGGGCATCCCGGGGCATTGGGCGCAGTATTGCACTGGCACTTGCAGAAGCTGGAGCGAACGTAGCCGTGAATTATGCGGGTAGCCAAGCGGCAGCTGAGGAAGTGGCGGAAGCGATTCGTGCCAAAGGAGTCAAGGCGATTACACTTCAAGCCAATGTTGGTCTGATGGATGAAGCTGAACAAATGGTCAAAGCTACTCTCGAAGCATGGGGCAATGTTGATATTCTGGTGAACAATGCTGGCATTACCCGTGATAATCTGATCATGCGTATGAAAGAGGAAGAATTCGATCAGGTTATTGAAACCAATCTCAAAGGTGTGTTTAACTGCCTTAAGGCGGTTACACGTCCAATGATGAAACAACGGTCGGGAAGAATTATCAATATCTCCTCGGTTGTAGGTGTGCTCGGTAATGCTGGACAAGCGAACTATGTTGCTGCCAAAGCAGGAGTCATTGGCCTGACAAAGGCATCTGCTCGTGAACTGGCTTCTCGTGGAATCACAGTTAACTGTGTTGCACCAGGTTTCATTGAGACAGATATGACAAAAGAGTTGTCCCAGGAGCTGGTGGACGGTATGCTAAGTGGTATTCCGTTGTCCCGTTTGGGTCAGCCGGATGAAATCGCTGGTGTAGTCACTTTCCTGGCTTCGCAGGCTTCATCTTATATGACAGGGCAGACGCTGCATGTTGATGGTGGCATGTACATGTAATTCTTCCCGGACTTGAACAATAGTCGGGGAACAGGCGCTGGACGATCCGAAATGCCGGAAAAAGGCCGGGTTCCCCGGCCGGGAGCCGCATATGTCTTCTATGGCATTTTGCCTGCGATTCTCGTATAATACCAAAGAAGGAGGTGAACCGGATGTCCGATGTATTGGAGCGTGTAAAACGCATCGTCGTCGACCGCTTGGGCGCAGACGAAGCTGAAGTTACACTTGAAGCATCTTTCAAAGAAGATTTGGGTGCTGATTCTTTGGATGTAGTGGAATTGGTCATGGAATTGGAAGATGAATTTGATTTGGAAATCTCTGATGAAGATGCAGAAAAAATCACGACCGTAGGTGAAGTTGTAAACTACATACAATCTCATACCTAAAGTCATTTTTAGTCCCGCACATGTTTTCGAACAGGCGGGACTTCTCATCATTCATTGGTTTTTCTCATTCCGCAAGCAGCTCTACTCAAACAGGCCTATCTTGGTTGAATAGATGTCTGTTTGCGGATATTCCCACAAAATACTTGCGTAATGCAGTCGATATAGAGGTGACTCGGTTTGAAACAAAGAGTAGTAATTACCGGAATGGGCGTAATGACATCGCTCGGAAAAGATTTGGAAACGTTCTGGGGCAGTTTAATGGCAGGAAAGTCCGGAATTTCTCAGATTGAGGCGTTTGATGTTAGTGAATACACGACACAGATTGCAGCCGAGATCAAGGATTTCAACCCGGAAGAATATATGGATCGCAAGGATGCTCGCAAAATGGACCGTTTTGTACAGTTCGCTGTGGCAGCCGGCTTCAAAGCCGTTGAAGACAGTGGTCTGAAAATTAACGAGAATATTGATGCAGAGCGTTTCGGTGTATCCATCGGATCAGGTATTGGTGGATTGGGTACGTGGGAGGACCAACATAATGCATTGTTGCAAAAAGGTCCAAAACGGGTAAGCCCATTCTTTATTCCCATGATGATCTCCAACATGGCTTCAGGCCAAATGTCTATTTCCCTTGGTGCCAAAGGTCCTAACATTAACGTTGTTACCGCTTGTGCAACAGGTACACACTCCATCGGAGATTCCTTTAAGCTGATTGCCAATGGTGATGCAGATGCCATGATCTGTGGTGGTGCGGAAGCAACAATCAGACCAACGGGTCTTGCAGGGTTCTGTGCGATGCGCGCAATGTCTACACGTAATGATGATCCTGCGAAGTCAAGCCGTCCTTTTGATACAGAACGTGATGGTTTTGTTATGGGCGAAGGCGCTGGTGTTCTGATTCTGGAATCCCTGGAGCATGCTCAAAAACGTGGTGCACGCATTTATGGTGAAGTGATCGGTTACGGTCTGACAGGTGATGCACATCACATGACAGAACCAGATCCGGACGGAGCAGCACGTTGCATGAAGATGGCACTTCGTAATGCGGGTATTGAGCCTGAAGAAGTGGACTACATTAATGCACACGGAACTTCGACGCCTGTAGGCGACAGATCCGAAACGCTTGCGATCAAAAAGGCGTTTGGTGATCATGCGTACAAGCTCGCCGTGAGTTCCACTAAATCCATGACGGGTCACATGCTTGGCGCTGCTGGTGGTGTAGAAGCGGTCATCTGCGGATTGTCCCTGACACATCAGACACTGGCTCCAACGATTAACCTGGAAAATCAGGACCCGGAATGTGATCTGGATTATGTACCAAATGTTCCACGTCAAACCAAAGTTAATATTGCCATGTCCAATTCATTTGGATTCGGCGGTCACAATGCCACCATTATTCTCAAAAAATTTGAAGCATAAGGGGCTAGTTCGTTTGAGTGAAGATCTGAAGCAGTTACAACATAAACTTCAAATCAAATTTGACAACAGGCAGCTTTTAAAACAAGCGTTTACCCATGCTTCTTATGTAAACGAACACCGGTTCAGTCAGCATCAGGACAACGAGCGCCTGGAGTTTCTGGGCGATGCGGTGCTGGAACTGACTGTATCGGAGTACTTGTATCATTTGTATCCTAACCGTCCGGAGGGTGAATTAACTAAGCTGCGGGCATCCATTGTCTGTGAGCCTTCCCTCGTCAAATTTGCTGAAGCGTTGGGTTTTGGGCAGTATGTACTTCTTGGTAAAGGTGAGGAACTAACTGGAGGACGGACACGGCCGGCTCTGCTGGCGGATGTGTTTGAATCTTTCATTGGTGCATTGTATCTGGATCAGGGGCTTGCGCCTGTCCGGGCATTTCTCGACCAGCATGTCTTCCCATTAATCGTATTGGGCAGCAAGCTGCAAATGAGTGATTACAAAACGGAACTGCAGGAACTTACTCAGCATCACAATATGGGAGCTTTGGAATACCGTATCGTTGAGGAACGGGGACCTGCCCATGAACGTGAGTTTGTCTCGGAGGTCCATATGGGTCAAGAACGGCTTGGCAGAGGTACAGGACGTTCCAAAAAGGAAGCGGAACAACAGGCTGCATCTGCAGCACTTGATCGACTGAAGCTTCCGGAAGCCGGAGCTTAACCGATAGCGCATAGACAAACGAAGAGCAAAGAGCAGCCCGCGGGTCCGCCCCGGCGGAAGTAATCGGCCGGACTGCTTTTTGCTCTTTTTTTGTAAAGAGGTTCAGGCGGAGTTTGCCTGATCGTTAACTAATAAGTTGAACCGTATTTTACACAAAACGAAGAGTGCAGAACCAATCGCAATCGGAGGATGGTACTGCAATTGGAGTGATCATGTGTAATGCAATGGTTCAAATTATTTAGGCGCTTGAATGCAATACTTGAAATTTGCAAGAGGAGGTGACGAGAAACCCTATGTTTTTAAAACGGATCGAATTGGGTGGATTCAAGTCATTCGCCGACAAAACGGAGATGGAGTTCGTTCGTGGCATTACGGCTGTTGTAGGTCCGAACGGAAGTGGCAAGAGTAATATATCGGACGGAATTCGCTGGGTTCTGGGGGAACAAAGTGCCAAGTCGCTGCGTGGTGGCAAGATGGAAGATATCATCTTTGCAGGCAGTGACGCACGGAAAGCCGTTAATTTCGGTGAGGTGTCGCTAACACTTGATAACGAGGATCATGCACTTGCATTGGATTTCGGTGAGGTGACGGTGACTCGTCGTGTACATCGCAGCGGAGATAGTGAATATTTTATTAACAAGCAATCTTGTCGTTTGAAGGATATCACGGAGTTGTTTATGGATACCGGCATTGGTAAGGAAGCCTACTCGATTATTGGACAGGGGCGAATCGAAGAGATTCTGAGTACCCGTTCAGAGGATCGCAGAGGCATCTTTGAAGAAGCTTCAGGTATCGTTAAATATAAATCCCGCAAGCGGGATGCGACGCGCAAACTGGATGAGACAGAGCAGAATTTGCTGCGTATTCATGATCTGGTGACTGAACTGGAAGATCAGATTGGACCGCTAAAGGAACAATCAGAGAAAGCGATCCACTATAAGGAACTTCGTTCACAGCTCAAATCGCAAGAAATTTCCATGTATGTGTACCAGATTGAACAGATTCATGCATCCTGGAGTAAGGCCAATGAGCGACTACAATCCCTGAAGCAGGAAGAGGTTGGACTCGCAGCGATTGTCTCTACCCATGATGCCAAGCTTGAAAATGATCGGAATGCGCTGCGTATCCTGGAAACAGAGACAGAGCAACTGCAAGCCGCTTTATTGCAATTCAGTGAAGCGACAGAGAAAAGTGAAGGGCTTGGAGAATTGCTCAAGGAGCGTTCCCACCATCTGCAAACAAATCAGGAGCAGCTCAAAGTAACACTTGCTGCGAGTGAAGAGAGACATCGCGAACGGGAAACCGAGCTGCTTGCACTGCGTGAGAAGTTTGGCAAACTTGAGCATGAACTGAATGATGTGAGAAATCAGTTGTCCCAGGAAGAAGCCAAACTCATCGGTGTTACAGGTGGCATTAGTCAGCAGCAAGAGGAAAGCCTCAAAGGCAACTTGCTGGAACTGATGAATCAGATGGCTCAGACACGCAATGAAATTCGTTATGTGGATCAGCAGAAAGAAACGCTGGAGCGCAGAATGAATCGCGCGGCTGAAGAATCAGGCAAATGGGAAGAGCAGAAAGAGACACTGGAAAGTCGCAAAGCGGACATCGAGAAAAAGTTGTTCGCTTGGGCAAAGAAATCAGTGATCTACGTGGTGGTTACATTACGGAAAGTGAACGACTCCAGTCGCTGCAGAAGCTGCTCGAAGAAAGTCGGGGCACAGTTCGTAAATGGGAACAGAAGCGTGAAGCTCAGGTCTCCCGCCGCGATACGATGAAAGAGATGCAGGATGATTTTGACGGATTCATGTTGGGTGTCAAGGAGGTTCTCAAGGCTTCGCGTAAGGGCACGCTTACCGGTGTTCATGGAGCTGTGGCTGAACTCGTTAAAGTTCCCGAAAAGATCGAGCTTGCGGTAGAGACAGCAATGGGAGCATCCTTGCAACATGTGGTCATGGAAAATGAATCAGTTTCCAGACAGGCAATCGCTTTCCTTAAGCAACGTCAATTGGGCCGTGCAACGTTCCTGCCTCTGGATGTCATTCGCCCACGTGCCATTGGCGCGGCTGAACGTTCCATGATTGAAGGCATGGAGGGCTTTGTGGGGATCGGTGCTGATCTCGTACAATTCGAATCCAAGTATGCTTCGATCATTGGCAGTCTGTTAGGTAATGTTATTATTGCTGAAACGCTGGAGGTCGCGAACAAAATTGCGGCTCGCTGCCAGTATCGTTTCCGGGTCGTGACGCTTGAAGGTGACGTGGTCAATGCGGGTGGTTCCATGACAGGTGGTAGCCAGCACAAGAAAAATGTGAGTCTGCTCAGTCGGAAACGGCAGCTGGACCAGCTCGACCAGGATATTTTGGATACCGAAAATCAGATCGTGAAACTGCATCGCAGTGTGGATGATGTAAAAGTTCAACTGGAGCAGTGTCAGGACAAACTGGATGAACTTCGTCAGTCCGGTGACGATACCCGAAATGCAGAACAGCAGGCTTCGATGGAAATGAAGCAGGTAGAGCATGAGCTTCGCCACGTGCTTGAACAGGTGGCCGTTGCCGGGCAGGAGAAGAGCGGGTTTACCGAAGAGATCAAAGAGCTGGATACGGCTCGCATCGTTGCTGTGAAGAAGCTGGAGCAGCTTGAAGAGGAAGAAAAAGCGACTCATCGTGCCATTCATGCAGCTGAGTTTGCTCGGAAAGCCAATGAATCCGCGAAGGAAGAATTGCAGAGCCAACTCACCGAACTGAAAGTACGCGAAGGCAAGCTTGATCAGGAGCGATTCTCCAATGGAGAACAATTGCGGCGTCTGGAGCGGGAAGTAGAGTCGCTGGTCAAAGATCTGCGTCAGAATCGCACGTTGCTGGCTTCGATGGAAGCAGATCTCAAGAAAACACAAACCGAGAGTGTTAAACAGATTGAAGATCTGAACCAGTACAAGCTGAAAAAAGCGGAAGCTTCCCAGGAGCTGGACTTCAAACGTGCTGCCCGAAGTGAGTTGTCGAAAAAGCTTGAGCTTGCCGAGAGCGAAACGAAGGAACAGCGTACGCAGTTAAAAGCAGTGGAAGAGCAGATGCGACAAACAGAAATTTCCGTGAACCGGTTGGATGTTGAGCTGGAAAATATACTGCGAAAGCTGACGGATGAATACGAACTGGGCTATGAACTGGCCAAAGAGCGTTATCCTGTGCCGGAAGATGTAGAGCATACACAGGCAGAGGTACAAAAGCTGAAGCGCAGTATATCCGCCCTGGGTGATGTTAACCTGGGAGCGATTGAGGAGTTCCAGCGGGTCAATGAGCGATACGAGTTCCTGAGTGAACAGAAGAATGACCTGGTGGAAGCCAAAACAACGTTGTATCAGGTTATTCGGGAAATGGAAGACGAGATGGCGAAGCGATTCAAGATCACGTTTGATGCAATCCGCCGTGAGTTCGGTACCGTGTTTACCAAGCTGTTTGGCGGGGGACGTGCTGACCTTGTTCTGATGGACCCGGAGCGTTTGCTTGAAACGGGAATAGATATTGTGGCTCAGCCACCAGGCAAGAAACTGCAAAACCTGCAACTGTTATCCGGTGGGGAGCGGGCTTTGACGGCGATGGCTTTGTTATTTGCTATTCTGCATGTCAAACCTGTACCATTCTGCGTGCTGGATGAAGTAGAGGCAGCGCTGGACGAAGCTAACGTGGTACGTTTTGCCCAGTACTTGCGTGAATTCTCTGAACAGACACAGTTCATCGTTGTTACCCATCGTAAAGGTACGATGGAAGAGGCTGATGTGCTGTACGGTGTTACGATGGAAGAGGGCGGAGTATCCAAGCTTGTTTCGGTTAAACTGGAAGATGAGGAAGCAGTAATTGCCTGATCTGATCCAAACCGCGAGATAAATGAACTCATTGTAATTATTGAAAATCATTCAGATTGAGCATTTTTGCAAAAGCGCTTAGATTATGTACACGATGGAGGGGCTTTATGAGTTTTTTAAAAAGCTGAGAGACAGCATTGCAAGCAAAACGGAGTCGGTCACCAAACAGTTCAAGGATGGATTGGAAAAGACACGTAAAGGGTTAGTGGAAAAAGTGTCGGATCTCGTTATCCGCCGCAAAAAAATCGATGAAGAGTTCTATGAAGAACTGGAAGAGATTTTGATCGGAGCAGACGTTGGCGTGAATACAGTCATGAATCTGATCGAAGACCTGCGCGTTGAGGTGAAAAAACGCAAAATCGAGGACGCGGCTGAGCTGCAGCCTGTACTGTCTGAGAAACTGACGGATCTTCTTCGCGGTGAACAGAATAATGAATTGAAAATGAATCCGGATGGCATTACCGTTATTTTGTTCGTTGGTGTTAACGGTGTTGGTAAAACAACAACGATTGGCAAGCTGGCACATCGATTTAAACAGCAAGGTAAAAAAGTCATCATGGCAGCTGGAGATACGTTCCGTGCCGGAGCCATTGAACAACTGGAAGTATGGGGACAACGTGCCGGCGTCGATGTGATCAAACAGCAATCTGGTTCTGATCCAGCAGCGGTTATGTATGATGCGGTGCAGGCAGCGAAACAACGGGGTGCGGATGTTCTCCTCTGTGATACAGCAGGTCGTCTGCAAAACAAATCGAACCTGATGGACGAGCTTAACAAGATCTATCGTGTCATTCAGCGTGAAATTCCGGATGCTCCGCATGAAGTACTGATGGTACTGGATGCAACAACAGGTCAAAATGCCTTAAATCAGGCTAAACTTTTCGGTGAGAAAAGCGGTGTAACTGGCCTCGTACTGACGAAACTGGATGGAACAGCCAAAGGGGGATCGTTGTTGCGATCCGTCAGGAGCTGGACTTGCCTGTGAAGCTCGTAGGACTGGGTGAGAAGATTGATGATCTGCAGCCGTTTGATTCTGAGCAATTTGTGCATGCTTTGTTCGCCGGATTGATCCAGGAACAGCCAGCGGAAAGTGCTGAAGAAGAGGAAGCTAATTCCTAGAATCATTAATAATAGCATGAATTAATAATGTTAACCGTATTGCCAGTGATATACGTGATAAGTGTCACGTGTAATGTCACTGGCAATACGTGTATAATGGGAATAAAGAAGGCAATGTTAAAGGGTTAGAAAGGACGGTTGAAAATGGCCAATACGTATACCTATTCTCGCCGTGAAGAAGTCGCCAATGCGGTGACACATGGAATCGGCGCTGCACTCAGTGTAGCTGCACTGGTGATATTGATTGTATTTTCAAGTATGAAAGGCACGGCTTGGCATGTGGTCAGTTTCACGATCTACGGGATCACCATGCTGCTGCTCTATACAAGCTCTACACTCGTTCATGCATGGAAAGATGGAAAAGTGAAAGATTTATTTGAGATTTTCGACCATTCTTCCATTTATTTGTTTATTGCGGGATCGTACACTCCGCTTTTATTTATTGCTGTTCGCGGTACACTTGGATGGACTCTGTTCGGTATAATCTGGGGTATCGCATTATTCGGCGTGATCTTTAAGGCGTTTTTTACGAAAAAGTTTCTATTCATGTCCACGATTTTCTATATTGCGATGGGCTGGCTCATCGTTATTGCCTGGCAACCTCTTATGGCTGCCATTCCTACAGGCGGCATTGTGCTGCTGGTTGCTGGAGGCTTGATGTATACACTGGGTACGCTCTTTTATGTATGGCGTGGATTTCCGTACCACCATGCGATTTGGCATCTCTTTGTGTTAGCAGGCAGTATTCTTCATTTCTTTATGGTACTGCTGTATCTGACACCACTTCGCTAGAACACCATAAACGGATGCATCTCCACGGACTGAGACGCATTCGTTTTTTCTTCTACATAGAGGTGGATCGCAGAGATACAGACAGGATTTGCTTGTAGCGAAAAGGGTATAAACCACCCGTTAAACATCGAAATAACATATCATCAGAGCTGTTTTTATTGTGACAAGTATTTTTGCTTGACAACCTGATTTGTTTTAGGTATTATTAGGAACGTTGCAAGAGTGTAAAGTGTTTTTCCTTGACGAAGGGAGTGCCCCGATGTGAGTCAAGAAAATCGGCTTGAGAAGACAAACCGGATTAACTTGCTGTTTGCTTTTTATGAATTGTTACTTACCGAGAAACAGCAGACTTTTCTAAAGTATTACTTTCATGACGATTTCTCACTTGGTGAAATTGCAGCCGAGTTTGAGATCAGCCGCCAGGCGGTATACGAGCATATCAAGCGTGCCGAACAAGTGCTGGAAAATTACGAAAGCAAGCTGGGCTTGCTGGAAAAGCATGAACGGCGTAATCGCAATCTTGAAGATTTGCAAAATGCATTGGAACGCGCAGGCGTCTCCATTGATAACAACAAACAAATACACGATATCGTTGCTCAGCTTAGTGAATGAAATATTGGCTGAGCGGAACGTATCGGTCTTGAAAACAGTATTAAAGCTTAAGGAGGTGGGATCATGGCATTTGAAGGATTAACGACCCGATTACAGAATGTGTTCAGCAAGCTGCGCGGCAAAGGCAAGGTGTCTGATGAAGATGTTGCCGAGGCTATGCGCGAGGTACGTCTGGCATTGCTCGAAGCGGATGTAAACTTCAAAGTGGTCAAGGAATTCATCGCCAAGGTGAAAGAGAAGGCTGTTGGCAAAGAAGTGATGGAGAGCTTCACGCCAGGAATGGTCATCATCGACATCGTTAACAAGGAACTGACGGATTTGATGGGTGGAAGCCAAGCAAAACTGGCTAAAGCGAACAAACCGCCTACGGTGCTGATGATGGTTGGTTTGCAGGGTGCTGGTAAAACAACCACATCGGGTAAACTGGCTAAAATGCTGCAAAAGCAAAACAGCAGACCATTGCTTGTTGCAGGAGATATTTATCGTCCGGCAGCGATAAAACAGTTGCAAGTACTTGGCGAGCAGATCAAAGCGCCGGTATTCACACTGGGAGATCAGACAAGCCCTGTTGAGATCGCACGTCAAGGTCTTCAACATGCCAAAGATAACGGTAATGACTATGTTATTATCGATACAGCTGGACGTCTGCATGTTGATGAAGAACTGATGGAAGAACTTCGCCAGATTCACAGCGTAGTGAATCCGGATGAAGTACTGCTTGTCGTAGACAGTATGACAGGTCAAGATGCGGTTAACGTAGCAGAACACTTTAACCAGCAGCTTAATCTGACCGGGGTTGTCCTGACGAAGCTGGATGGCGATACTCGTGGTGGTGCTGCACTTTCCGTCAAAGCAGTTACGGGTTGCCCAATCAAGTTTGCTTCTCTTGGAGAGAAACTTGACGCTTTGGAGCCATTCCATCCAGAACGTATGGCTTCACGGATCCTCGGTATGGGTGATATGTTATCTCTGATTGAGAAAGCACAATTAAACATTGATACCGATAAAGCCAAGGAAATGGAACGGAAGATGCGTAATGCAGAATTCACGTTTGAAGATTTCCTGGAGCAGATGGATCAGGTGAAAAAGCTGGGACCAATCGATCAGATCATGGATATGATTCCCGGCATGGGCAAGATGAAACAAGCCAAGGATCTGAAGGTTGATGATAAACAGATGGGCCGGATCGAAGCGATCGTTTACTCAATGACGACCGAAGAGAAACGTAACCCGGACATGATCAACCATAGCCGCCGGAAGCGTATTGCTACCGGAAGCGGAACATCTCTGGCTGAAGTAAATCGTCTGATCAAACAATTTGATGAGATGCGCCGCATGATGAAACAGTTCTCGGATATGATGGGACCTAAAGGCGGCAAAAATAAAGCGATGAAGCAGCTTAAAGGTATGGGCAAAGGAATGAAGTTTCCTTTCCGTTGATTTAAGCGAAGCTGGATCATATACAGATTTCATTGAAGGAGGTGAATTTTCAAATGGCAGTTCGTATTCGTCTGAAACGTATGGGTGCTCACAAAGCTCCTTTCTACCGCGTAGTGGTATCGGATTCCCGTTCCCCACGTGACGGTCGTTTTATCGAGGAGATCGGTTACTACAACCCGGTTGAACAACCGGCTGTTGTTAAGATCGATGAAGATAAAGCATTGGCATGGCTTCAAAACGGTGCACAAGCATCTGACACTGTCCGCAACTTGCTTAGCAAAGCGGGCGTGATGAAGAAGTTCCACGAGTCTAAATTATCTAAATAAAGTGCTGATTCGGAGGGTCATCTATGGAAGAATTAGTAAGCATAATTGCTAAGGCTTTAGTCGATCATCCGGAAGATGTGGCGGTTCGGACGGTTGAGAAAGACCGGCTTGTCGTTTATGAGTTAACCGTTCATCCTGACGATGTCGGGAAGGTGATTGGTAAACAGGGACGAATCGCGAAGTCACTTCGTACGGTCGTCACATCAGCAGCAGTTAAGATGGATAAACGGGTTACCGTTGATATCATATCTTAAAGATATACGAAAGGGGTTAGGATGCATGTCCTAGCCCCTTTTCGTGCATGCTGAACTTAATATGTTGGATTAGATATTGAATTAAAATATATTTGGGTATGAGTGACTTCGGAGCAGTGCAGGGGACGGGATCGATTCTGGAGAAGTGTTAGCGTTCGCCTTAAAGCTTTCTGAAAGAAAGCTACATCGGAAGCATACGCAATCACCTCATTTTCACCTTTTAAAGTAAGTTTGAAAAATGAGGGGTAACAGCGATCGAAAGAACGAACCGTCGCCGAAACGACCGTACGAGAGTCGAAGTAGCTGTTTAGTTTGATTTAATTTCGTAGGAGGAAATATGGCAGAGTTTATGAATGTAGGTAAAATCGTTAATACGCATGGAATTCGTGGTGAGGTGAGAATCATGCCTTTAACTGATTTCCCGGAAGTGCGTTTCGCGAAAAATGCAGAGTTGTTTTTCTTTACACCAGATAATCATCCAGTCATGGTTAACGTGGAATCTTCACGTTTGCATAAAAATATGTATATTCTTCGTCTGAAAGAGTACGGAAATATTAATGAAGTAGAAAAGTTTAAAGGCGGCATGGCCAAAGTGTTAAAAGAGAACCTGGCTGAGCTGGACGAAGGTGAATACTACTTCCATCAAATCGTTGGGTGTTTGGTCATCACCGAAGAGGGTGAAACGCTCGGAACGATCTCTGAAATACTGACTCCTGGTGCCAATGATGTATGGGTTGTCAAAACGCCAGCTGGTAAAGAAGTGCTGATTCCCGTTATTGATGATGTAGTACTTGATGTGGACATCGAACAGAAGCAAGTGAAGATTCACCTGATGGAAGGGTTGCTGTAACATGAAAGTGGATGTATTAACGCTATTCCCGGAGATGTTTGACGGTGTGTTCGGAGCAAGCATTTTGGGCAAAGCTCAAACGAAGGGGCTCGTATCCCTTGGTGCAACCAACTTCCGAAATTATGCGACCAATAAACATAATACAGTAGATGATGCCCCTTACGGCGGAGGTGGGGGCATGGTGCTGAAACCAGATCCAATCTTTGCTGCTGTAGAAGATGTTCTGGAGCAACGCGGAGTAGCCTCGGCAACGATGAAAGCTCCACGTATCATTCTAATGTGTCCGCAAGGTGAGACGTTTACACAGAAAAAGCAGAAGAACTTGTGCAGGAAGATCATCTGATTTTTATATGTGGACATTATGAAGGTTACGATGAGCGTATTCGCGAATTTCTCGTGACGGATGAACTATCCATTGGTGATTACGTACTCACGGGTGGGGAGTTGCCTGCTATGGTTGCCATTGATAGTATCGTACGTCTTATCCCTGGTGTGCTTGGCAATGAGACAAGTGCCGTAACGGATTCATTCAGTACTGGACTCCTCGAATATCCACACTACACACGTCCACCCGAGTTTAGGGGCATGAAAGTACCGGATATGTTGTTGTCGGGACATCATCTGAACATTGAGGCATGGCGCAGAGAACAGTCGTTGCTTCGTACGCTGGAGCGCAGACCGGAGATGTTGGAAACAGCCGATTTGACGGATAAAGAGCGAGTTTGGCTGAAAAAGATACGCTCAAACCGTGAAAATAGCACAGAATAAGTATATGTATCGTATAAACACGTAAATATTATTTTCCAGAGTTCGAAAGGCCAACCGTGATACTAAAGGTTGGCTTTTTTTGTGTACATTGAAAAGAAAACTAGATTTTCATTAGTATACTCTATAAAATACAAGTATAATTAATGAAACTAAGTTTCATTAAGTGAAACGAAAGGCGGTGTAAGAATGACTTACAATATTATTGGTCTTGATCATATTCAGCTCGCAGCACCTGAAGGTTGTGAAGCGGAGGCACGTCATTTTTTCAATAAAGTACTTGGCTGGACGGAGATTCCCAAACCTGAAATTCTGAGAAAACGGGGTGGTATATGGTTCGAGTGTGGCAGACACCAAGTGCATATTGGGGTACAAAAAGATTTTATTCCCGCCACAAAAGCTCATCCGGCATTTCATGTACAACATTTGGATCAGTTGCGTGATCATCTTATTCATAACCAAATTCATATCGTAGATGACGAAGCAAGAGCAGATGAAGGTGTAAGACGTTTCTATACAAATGATCCTTTTGGCAATCGTCTTGAGTTTTTAGAGTGGGTTTAAAATCATTCATTTAAGTCGTTTAATTACGTAGGCACTTTTTTGCAGCTTTGAACTTTTTTGCATGATTCTAAATAGGGTTGTAAAAGAAAGGGATTTTCTTTATGGTGAACTCAGCTGGAATTGAATAATAACGATATGCTGAGGAGGAAGGTTATGAATCATCAGCCTTATGAAATCGCGAGAGTAGGTATTAGCCAAGCTGGAGAACGCTGCAAAATGCTTTTGGGAGATCTGAATGGGGATGGCAGACTTGAAATGTTGCTGGTACAGGCAGATGGGGGTATAGACGATCGGTATGTCCCGCATCAGGTATGTTGTTTGACTGCGTTTGATCTGGAAGGAACATTACTATGGCAGGTTGGAACTCCTGATCCCGATGCAGGTGGTCCGGGTTCAGACTATCCCGCTCAGATCGCAGATTGGGATGGAGATGGAAATAATGAAGTATTGTGTGTCATGGACAAACAATTTCTCGTGTTGGATGGCCGGACCGGAGAGATCAAAGAAACACGTGATCTGCCAGATGATGAAGCACATGACTGCATTATTCTCGCCAACCTGACGGGTAACCAGCAGAGAATGGACATTATACTGAAAGACCGCTATAAGACGTTATGGGCACTTGACCATGATTTCAATCTGTTATGGAAGCATGAGGGGAATCCAGGACATTTTCCATGGGTATATGATATCGATGGAGATGGGAAAGATGAAGTGATGGCCGGATATGACATGCTGGATCATGATGGGACTTTATTATGGTCTTGTCATAATCTCGAGGATCATGCTGACTGTATATGGTTTGGAGACGTTGACGGTGATGGGGAAGTTGAGGTTGTTATCGGTGGCAGTGTCACGGTCATGATGGACCGCTATGGTAATGAGAAGTGGCGTTATGAAGA
Source organism: Paenibacillus sp. OVF10 (assembly GCA_022836915.1). Taxonomy (GTDB): domain Bacteria; phylum Bacillota; class Bacilli; order Paenibacillales; family Paenibacillaceae; genus Paenibacillus. Next base: position 3,168,015 of record CP094668.1, read on the forward strand.
TTCGATTGAATCACAGCATATTGCATTGGGTCATTTTTGTACTGGAATGGAAGGTTTACAGATTGCAGGCCTGGACCGGATTGTCCGAGGGGATGAGCATGGTAAGGATGGAATGTTCATGCTGGATAGTGCAGGGAAAGAAATTTGGAAAGAAAATCGCACGACTCGTGGCTGGTTAACCATTATAGAGCCTGTATGTAACTGGGATGAGGGTGGACTCGATTATATTTTGGCATATCGCCGAGGTGGAGATGTGTTGCCTTCTTTGATAGATGGAGATATGAAAACGGTTACTGAATTCCCGAAAGAGGGATATGCGGTACATGCAGACCTGGTTCAGACGGGGAAAGAACAGATCATTATCTATGACGCAGAGGAAGCAGTGATTTATTCCAGCTCTCCGATGACATTATCACTTACCGATGCAAAAAGAGCCAAGCCACAGCTCAAAAGGCTGTATAACTCGACTCTGTATCCGGGCGGTGAAGTTAAAGTCTAGATTTTATTGGTCATTCTCCGATGCAGATGATTCGTTCTGCGGACTGGATTCGGGTTGAAGCAAGGTCGCCAAATCAGTACCTGTGGTGACCGTCAAGCGAGGCAGCTTCATTGGATGATCTCCTGGATGCACAAATCCGGACTTTACGGTAAAGGCCATGCGATATCCATGTTGTTGTAACTTGTAGATCATCTGTGTACTGGTATAACCAAAAGGATATGCCAGATAAGGTGTGTCTATTCCGGTTTGCTTCATACGCTGGATATCATCATCCAGAAGACTGGTGTCCAGACCGACAGGCACACTGTTACCACAGCGCATAAATCCCTTGTGATGCAGGTTATAGGTATGGCTGTTGAATTCAAATACGTCGGTTGCTGCCTGCATCTCTGGCTTGGAGATGAAACTGTTGATGGCGGGCTCAAATACCGAAGGTTTATCCTGAATTTTACTGCCTATGACAAACAGCGAGGCATGAAAATTATATTTCTGAAGCACAGGGTAAGCTAATGTATAATTGTTCTGGTATCCGTCATCAAAGGTAATTACAATGGATTTTTGTGGTAGGGAAATCTTCCCGCTAACATATTGTTCAAGCTGATTCAATGTAATCGTTGTGTAACCTGCATCATGCAGGTATTTCATATTTTGTTCAAAATCCTCCAGATTAATGATGGATTTATTATCTGTCTCGTGATTATTCAATTTGGGCTCTATGTAATGATACATCAGTACAGGAACTTCTGTAGCAGTACCTTGTTCAATCTTGAAGGTAGAACGATCCAGCGCAGATTGGTTAGAGAAGTCAGTGTGTGACAGCTCGAATGCTTTGCGTTTGACTATGTCCCAGGATGTGCAGGCTTTGTGTGACAGTGCATTCGTTGGATGAGTTACGGCATATGCATACAGTGTAATGGAGCATATGAGCATGGCGAGTAGGGCAAGTGTGATCTTTTTCCAATATTTCATGAGTCTTGGGGTTCTCCTTTTAAAGTGGTCATTAAGTTATATCATAGACGATATTTCTACACGGGAAGTTACAGTATTTTTTCCTGTATCAGCTTGACTTGCAGATGAGAGCGTTGATTCACGGTCCATATGAGAGAATGTATTTTAGAATGAAGTCAACATGTGATGTATGAGTTTCAGAGCGGCAGATTGAACAATAGGCATTTGTTTAATTTCTCTTGTGTTTTGATATGCTGCGTGATACAATAAGTCTGTTATGTGGAATACGGCGGTCCTCTATGGATAATGAAGGAGACAAGGTGATCTCTGGAAGAAGTATGAACGCCTGTACGGAAGGAGGGAGTCATAGATGAATATCGTTCAAGCGATTACACAAGAACAACTTCGTAAGGATATTCCGAGTTTTCGTCCTGGTGACACTTTGAAAGTGCACGTTAAGGTAATCGAGGGAACTCGTGAGCGTATCCAATTGTTCGAAGGTGTTGTGATTAAACGCCGTGGTGGTGGAATCAGTGAGACTTTTACAGTTCGTAAAATTTCTTACGGTGTAGGTGTGGAAAGAGCTTTCCCGCTTCATTCCCCAAAAATCGATAGAATCGAAGTGGCTCGCCGTGGTAAAGTGCGTCGTGCGAAGCTTTATTATCTTCGTGAACTACGCGGTAAAGCAGCGAGAATTAAAGAAATTCGTTAATATAACGGATACCGGGAAGGGCTTGGAGACAAGCCCTTTTCGTTTTTGTCCGGGAAAAGTTGAACCGGAGGTACACTTCCGAGTAAAATGGTATGGCAACACATGCGGTGAATAGTCCGGGAGGCTTGTAAAATCAGTTATTGAAGTGCGTGTTCAAAAGACCGGTTTTAGTACCGACTTTTTGAACAACCTCTTGAAGGCATTTGAATTGTGGATTAAATGTACTGTAATGCTTGGTGAAAGATTACATAACTGATGTGAATGTTTTGTATCCATCCATGGAGTTATTGGAACGATACAGAATGCTGGATGTGTGTACTGCTATAAACATGTACTGTGAAGAGAGGAAGATCTTGAATGGAACAAGAAGTTCAACATGACCGGGGCAATCCTGCCGAAGAGAAAAACAGTCGATCCAAAAAAGCCAAAAATGAAATTGTTGAATGGCTTAAAGCCATTGTTATCGCATTAGTTCTCGTCATTCTGATTCGGTGGTTGCTCTTCAAACCATTTGTTGTGGACGGTCCGTCCATGCAGCCGAACTTTGAAACGGGTGAACGTGTGATCGTCAACGAGATCTTATATGATATCAGAGAACCGAAGCGTGGTGAAGTTATCGTCTTCCACGTACCATCCGAAGGTCGAGATTTCATTAAACGTGTTATTGCTGTAGAAGGTGATACAGTTGAGGTTCAGGACGATACCGTGATGGTTAACGGTAAAAAGGTTGATGAAACGTATATTCAAGGAGCCATTGATGCAGCTGAAGCAAATGGTGGAACCTATAACGTGAAGGATTTCCCGAATGAGCAGTTCCCTGATGGCAAAGTGCCGGCAGGTCATGTGTTTGTCATGGGAGACAATCGTCCAAATAGTACAGACAGCCGTATGATCGGTTATGTTTCGTTAAAAGATATTATTGGCCGTGCAGATGTGATTTTCTGGCCGATCGGTGAGATTAAGTGGATCAACCACTGAAATTGAAGTAAATAATGAGGTGAAGACAAGGTGACGATACAATGGTTTCCAGGTCATATGACTCGAGCCAGACGCCAGATTCAGGATAAGTTAAAGCTCATCGACGTGGTCATCGAACTATTGGATGCCCGTCTGCCTGTCTCCAGCCGTAATCCGATGATTGACGAAATATTGCTGGATAAACCCCGGATGATTTTGTTGAACAAATCGGATTTGGCAGATGCCAAAGTGACGCAAGAATGGATTGAATATTTCAAAAAGAAGGAATTACCGCTTTTCCTGTAGATGCTTCGACGGGAACCAATGTTAAAGATATTCCCGTGCAGGCCAAGCTTCTTCTTAAAGAAAAAATTGACCGTCAAATTGCTAAAGGGATTAATCCTCGTGCGGTTCGCGGGTTGATCGTAGGGATTCCCAATGTAGGTAAATCCACACTGATTAACCGACTGGCTGGACGGAGTATTGCGTTAACAGGAGATCGTCCTGGTGTGACGAAGGGGCAACAGTGGATCAAGGTAGGCAAAGAAATGGAGTTATTGGATACTCCGGGTATTCTGTGGCCTAAGTTCGAAGATCAAAATGTAGGTTATCGTCTTGCCGTAACAGGTGCAATCAAAGAGGAAATTCTGAATGCAGAGGATATTGCCTTTTTGGAATCAGTTACCTGATGCGTTATTACTGGGACGCTTTGGAAGAGAGATACGGACTTCAGGAGTTCTCCAAGGATGCAGATGATTCAGACAGTGTTATTGCGATTATGGAACAAGTCGGCCGTGTCCGTGGATGTGTTGTAAGCGGTGGACGCATTGATCTGGAAAAGGCATCACGAGCATTTCTGCGTGAATTGCGCGCGGGTAAAATGGGACGTTTTTCTATGGAAGCTCCCTATTAAAAAAATGGACTCTACACGATGAAGATCATTATCTTTATCTGTTCATTTCATATATACAAGTGCCGAAAGAAGCGGCCGTTACCGGATTACCCGGAGCGGTCGTTTTTTTGTGTATACAAACGCGGAAGTAGCGCTGGAACATATGTCGAAACGATAAAATGGAAGAGGATTGAAGAACAGTACGCTTTATGGAATTGGCTGGCCTATATATCAGGTGCGTCTAAATCGTGCTATGATGAATGGTGGTGCAATTTAGATTAGTCGAGGTCTGATATATTCAATTTAAACCATCAAATACCGATAAATGAAGACATCACTATCTTTATATTGTAAATCTCAAGGAAAAGTTTTGGTGAGAGTGACAGGTTGTACAGAACAAAAGACAGAGGATCTACGTCTATATTATAAAAAAGTTGTAAGTGATACGCATGCTGAAAAAGCGTGGGTAGAGGAGATGAGCGTTATGGTTGAAAATAATGAAGAGATCGGGTTGAATCTACTGGATACCCCGGTTGGACCGAAGAAGAAAAAAGAAGCCAGTGAACCTCGAGACCTGCTGATCTACGAGCGGGAGTATTGGGACAGTGGATTTGAACGTATTGCTGGTATTGATGAGGTAGGACGGGGCTGTTTGTTTGGGGATGTTGTCGCAGCGGCGGTTATTTTACCGAAGGATCTCATTCTGGAAGGTGTGAATGACTCCAAGAAATTGACGGAGAAAAAACGTGATGCATTATATGACATCATTATGGAAAAAGCGCTGGCGGTAGGTATCGGGTACGCGGATGCAGAGACAATTGATCGGCTTAACATCAAGCAGGCTGCGAGACTTGCGATGAAACGAGCTGTTGAAGCATTGGGAGAAACTCCTGATTATATGCTGGTGGATGCCGAGAAGGTAGATGTCAATGTACCTCAACTGTCCATCATTAAAGGTGATGCTAATAGTCAATCGATCGCAGCGGCATCTATTATTGCCAAGGTAACGCGAGATCGGCTGTGTAAGGAAGAATGGGATACGTTATATCCGGAATATGGTTTGTCGATACATAAAGGATATGCAACAAAAGTTCATCGGGAGCAAATTATGGCATTGGGGGCAACCCCGATGCATCGACGCAGTTTTCTCGGCAACCTGCTTGGAGAGCAGCAATCTTTGTTTTAACACAGGTTTGAAGAAAGGAGGGGAGAGATTTGAATATCGGTTCCATGATAAAGGGGTTAATGGGAGATAGTAAGCCCGGCAATGCCAAACCGCTTGAATTAAAGGAAGGTCAGGTGGTTCGTGGCTCCGTCGTTAGTGTATCCGATGATGGGGGAGAAGCAGTTCTGCAGATTCAAGGTGTGCAGGTACGCGCCAAGTTGGAGACTCCACTCCGTCCGGGTGAGACCACGTTGCTTCAAGTGCAGCCTCCAGGTGAAAATGGCATAACGGTAATGAAACCTATGTCCGGAACACTTGCTGAGCTGCCACAAGCTTCGCTGAACAACCTGCTTAAGGATGTAGGACTGCCGGATACAAAAGGGAACCGGGAACTGTTACTTGCCATGCAGCGTAGCGGAGTGCCGCTAACGAAGGATAATGTGGCTATGGTCCAGAATATGATGACTGCCAAACCTGCACAGGTCCCTGTGGAAGAATGGGTGCAGGCGACAGGGATTGCTTTTCAGCGTGGCCTTCCGGTTACGGCGGAAACAGTAAAAGGATTACACCAGACGGTGTTTGGCCCCCTCTGCATCAGTTGTTAAGCGGGTTGGCTGACCAGTTGGAAACGATGCTGACACAAACAACAGGTAAACCGGTACTGACTGGAGAACAATCTGCTACGTTGAAACCAGCAGTCATGGTTGGTGTACCTGTTGTATCGAATGCATCACAGACGGAAGAAGGATTGGCTGCATCAGGCAATGGTCGTCAGGTGACTGGAACCGGAACACCTGCTTTGTCAACGCAACAAGGACACGGGGCGTTGGCAGGATCTATATCCATGACGGATGGCGGGGCAGAGGATGCAGGTACTGCGGTGAAAGGGAACCAGCAGACCGGCGCAGGCGCAGGAAATGCTGAAGCCGGGGCCAAGGCAGTTGCCAGCAACGTTGAAACGGCTGGCAAAGGAGGTGCGGGTATTCCGTCTGGAACCGGAATATCCGGAGAGAGCTCGCGCGGTGCTGACGCGGGGCAAGCTGGGAGCCGCCCGGGTACACCAGGGGCGGCAGCTGAATCTGTGGCTGGCCGTGCAAGTGCAGGCCAGCCTGAAGCAGGCGCGGCCGGGCGAACTGACGGCCGCGCTGAAACGCCTGCTGCTGCGGGGACTCCGTCCGCAGCAGGCCAGGCGGCGCCAGCAGCGCCTACGGCAGCGCAGCTGGCGCCCAAGCTGCTGGCGCTGCTGGACGCCCTGCGCAGCGCGTCCACTGCCGCACCGGCACAGCCTGGTGCGGCAGCACAGGCCGCCCCTGCATCGCAGGGCGGCCAGGCGGCTGCGGCTGCCGGAGGCGTGCCGCAGCCGTTGCCAGCCGGCGCTGATGCGCCGCCGGCTGGCGGTAGTGCCGCAGCACCTGCGGGAGCTGCGGCAGTGCACACGCCTGTCACCCACGAGGGAGACCCGTGGGTGGGGCGCGTGCTGAAGCTGCTCGGTGCGGAGCACGAGCAGCAGGCCGTTCACGGCGCGGCTGCGCAGCCGCGCGTGGGGGATGCGGCGAGTCCGGCGAATGCGGACACGCTGAAGGGTTTGCTGCTGCAGCTTGCCAGCAGCGAAGGTGCACCGGCGGCGCTTAAGGATGCCGCCGGACAAGCGGTGCAATATCTGACAGGTCAGCAGTTATTGCTGACGACAGATCGCAGTGCTACATTTGCACAGATGCACTGGTTTATTCCGATCACTGGACCGGACGGGGAAGAAACGGCGTCTGTTCAGATTCAATCACGTCGTGGACCTCGTGGTGAGCTGGATGCGTCCAACTGCCGTCTATGGTTTGATCTGGATATGAAAAGTCTTGGGCCTACTCTGGTAGATGTCCATGTGGTTAATAACATTGTCAGTCTGCGTGTATTAAATGATCGCGAAGGAATGGGACCGCTCCTGGAGAGCGGACGAGAGGTAATCCATCAGGCATTGGACAAGCTGGGCTATCAACTGCTGACCTTCAAGGCGGAACCGTGGCCTGTGGGGCAGGAACCGGGCGCGGAACGAAAAACGCGGGCCTCGGACTATAGTCCTGAACGATACAAAGGGGTGGACTTGAAGGTATGAAAGACGAGTCGTCACAACCGGACCTGCTTTCCAAAAAGGCGGTTGCCCTAAAGTATGTCCCTGGAGAGAGTGAAGCACCTGTTGTTGTAGCCAAGGGGCGCGGCAAAGTGGCAGAAGCCATTCTGGATAAAGCCAGAGAAAACGGCGTGGCTGTTCAGGAGGATGCAGCACTTGTGGAGGTGCTCTCCAAATTGGATCTGGATGAACAGATTCCGGCAGAACTGTATCAACTGGTCGCAGAGGTGCTAACGTATGTCTACCGTGCAGATCGAATGGCCTCAGGACGTGAGGAAAATGAGTCATGGTAGAACGTAGATTGGGTCAGGAGCCAGGATTAAAGCTCACACGACAGCAGAAAGGCCGATTAGGTGAAGAGGCTGCCTGTCAATGGTTGCGAGAGCACGATTATCGGATCATTAGACAGAACTGGCGTTGCCGTAGCGGTGAGATTGACATCATTGCTTCCTGCGAGGGCCTGATTGTCTTTGTGGAAGTAAGAAGCAGAAGTGGAGCCGCTCAGTACGGTACACCTCAGGAATCGGTTGATATGCGTAAAATGCAGCAGGTACGTTCAACCGCATCTGTGTATTTGCAAATGACGGGAGAGACGGAACTTCAGATCCGTTTTGATGTAATTGCCGTAATGCTTGATCAAGCAGGAGAGACTGTCTCTGTGAATCATATTGTTAATGCTTTTTAAGAATTACACTCGAAGTTATTGCTGTATTGATTGATACTAAATGTATCTTTGTTTAATGTGAGTCGATTAGTTATTTCGAAGTACAAGTTTAATTATGTCTTATCTTTGCATTCGTTTTAGTTTTGAATTAGTTAATATACTAAGGTCGTAGTTCCTCTTCATACAGGAACTGCGGCTTTTTTTGATTTAACTATGAAATCACAAAACAGAGGATAGAGCATTGATAATAAAATCATTGTATTTCAGAATTTTTAGATACAAATCGTATCATTTATAATAAAATAAGAACGTTGAAAAATTTAAAAAGAGGTTGGTGGGATGTATGGAAGAGCTTCAGAACGCTTCGAGCAACACAGTAAAAAGAGTATGGGAGTGTCCTCGGATGGAAGTGCTGGATATCAGCGAGACCATGAACGGTGGACAGGGGATTTGGCAATATGTTTGGGACGGAGAATTCTGGAAACTTGAGCTTTTAGTCAGTTAATTAAAGAGGCTAAAGAGGAATGTTTGATCCATAAAAATAAATGGTGAGGTGTAGTGAGAAGATGCAGACAAGTATCAAATGGATAATTCGACTAAGTACACTATCTTTATGTTTCATTTTGTTTGGAATCATGTATTCTGGAGTTTCTTATGCAGCAGATCCGTCTACACAGGCAAAAATATCAGGTAAAGTTACTGATCTTGAAGGGTTTCCTATCCAGGATGCAACAATCAAGTATTCCCTTAGATATCAAGGGGAAGAAACTGAAAAAAGCGTAAAGACAGATGGTACTGGAAGTTATTCTATACTTGAGTCTGTCGAGGATTATACGGAAATTAGTTTTATAATTGAAGCAGAGGGCTATGTGACTGACAGGCACCGTAATACCTACTATTTGTCAGAAGGGGAACAGATTCTGGTTAATTTCGAGCTATATGAACCTTCTACGATTGTAGGGTCTGTAACCGATCAAACAGGCAAACCGATTCCAGATGCCCTGGTCAAAGTAACAGGGGCCTTGGATCGCCCGGTTAAAACAGATCAGCAAGGTCGGTATGCCGTTACCGGGCTTGATTTCGACTACAATCCGAACATTGCGATCTGGGTAGATTCTGCGGATTATATGCTTTATGAACAGGATCGTTTGAATGTTCAGGCTGGAAAAACCTTAATCGTAGATGTTGTTTTGACAGAAGCCGCACATGTACGGGGGAAAGTAGTAGATGAGGCGGGCAATCCAGTAAGTGGAGCTAAAGTGAATGCCGGAGGCTTGGCAACAACAACAACGGATGCTCAAGGAAATTATTTCATAAAGCGCGTGCCAACAGGCACCATAACAATAACGGGGGAAGCAGCAGGGTACTTAAAATCGACTCAGAACATTCCCCTCGTACAAGGAGATCGTAATACGTTTAATATCGTACTTAAGAAAGATGCAGATATTACACCTCCAGTAACCAAGTACAGATTAGTTCCTATTACAGATACTGTGAACGGGAAGGTATACATTAAAGGATTTACATTCAGACTTCAGGCAACGGACGAAGTCAAAGGTTCGGGCGTTAAAACAACGCAATATCGAATCAATGGGGAGAATGGAAGAACTATGAAGGACCCGTCAAGTTTTATGCTCCCGATGTCAAGGTGGTAGAGTACTACAGTACAGATGTTGCAGGTAACCAGGAGAAGTACAACAAAATGGATTTTGTTAATGGCACATTTGAAGGCGCGGGTTCATATTGATTCATCATTGATATGATAGTGTGATTTGTATAAGATGCTAATTTAATTAGACGGCTCTGACATGATGATCGCCCTCGGTAGATCAGGATTCGGAGCCGTCTTTACCGTTTTTAATACCTGTAGCCCTAGTAGTTGAGGCCTTCCCTTTGAATCTCGTGATCAGATGGGTGTATAATCAAGGATGTAATCTGGCGTTTTAATCTTTTGATTTGTCATAAACGAATTGTTCCAGACCGTAACCCATCGTTACGGTTACAAATCATATTATAAACAGGAGGTACGGCCGATGAGTAAAGCTACGAAAACAATAAATGAAGTCAGAAATGCGATTCAAAACCGTCGTACGGTGAAAAAATTCAAAAAAGAAGCTGTTCCTACACAGCAGATTATAGAATTGCTGGACACCGCAGTCTGGGCTCCTAACCATAAATTGCGCGAACCATGGAGATTTTTGTTGTTTACCGGGAATGGACGGAAGAAACTGGCTGAGGCTATTGATGCAGAAATGGGAGAAGACAACAAATTCTCAGCCAATATTTTGCAAGTTCCATCCGTTATGCTTGTCGTTCTGGAGGAAGATCCAAGACAGAATATATGGGACGAAGACTTCGCTGCGGTCAGTGCATTGGTTCAGAACTTTATGCTTGCAGCCTGGAGTGAAGACATTGGAACGTTCTGGGTGACCAAGCCATTCTTGTACGCCCCCAAATTCCGCAAACCGCTTGGAATAGAGGCGGGAGAGAAGATTGTAGGCATGATTTATATGGGATACCCTGATGTTATTCCTTCTGCCAAAGAACGCACACCAGCTAAGGACAAACTCACTCTTTTTGAATAATAAATTATTTGTAGACCTTAGCTATATACGATCCCCTTATGTTACAGGGAAATTTACGTACAAGTTCCTTTCTTCACAGAAGAGAAGGGCTTGTACGTTTTTTGTTATGTTGGCATATCCGAATTGTAGAATCTCTATAAGGAGATCCTTCTCGATCTTCCTCTGCTGTCTGCAGTTTCATGCCCATTTCACTGCCTTTGGGTAAATCGGGCTGTTCTTTCCTCCATATGCTTCTAAAATAGCTTCAAAATAAATTAAGATCCAGTTGACGATACTGGATGGCTTCAGCCACATGAGCTGTCACAATTTCACCTTCATGGTCCAGATCGGCAATTGTTTGTGCCATCTTGATAATCCGATCATGTGCACGCATGCTCAGGTTTAACGTTTGCAGCGTTTGCTCTAACAGTTGCTCTGCCTCTTGGGGAGATGGATGGTCCGTCGCAAAAGCGTGCCGGAAAGCTGGCTATTCCAACGAACCGAACTTTGGGCATAACGTGTAGCCTGAATTTGATGAGCGTGGATCACTTTTGTCTGCATTTCTTCAGAGGAAGGGGAAGCAGCAGACTTGCGCCACTCGCCTGGTGGAGGAACCTCAACCTGAAGATCAATGCGGTCCAGCAGTGGCCCTGAAATTTTGGCTCGGTACGCGGCAACACGGGCTGGACTACATATGCAGCGTTGCTCCTCCGAATGAGCGGACAAATAACCGCAGGGACAGGGATTCATGGAACATGCTAGCATGAACTGGGCCGGAAAGGTGAATGCAGCGCGTGCCCGACTAATTGTCACTGTGCGATCCTCTAACGGCTGCCTTAATACCTCCAGCACTTGACGCTGGAATTCAGGTAATTCATCCAGAAACAATATGCCCCGGTGGGCAAGGCTCACTTCACCCGGTTTTGGGATACCACCGCCTCCAATCAGACCAGAGGTGGATATTGTATGGTGAGGGGAGCGAAAAGGTCTATCTGCAATCAGGCCTTGAGGCGCTTCTTTCAATTTGCCTGCGGCACTTAATACTTTGGTTACTTCTAACGCTTCATCTTCTGACAAAGGTGGAAGGATGGTAGGCAGCCGTTTGATTAACATCGTTTTGCCCGTGCCTGGCGGTCCAACGAGCAGTATATTATGCATGCCAGCTGCAGCGATCATAAGCGCGCGTTTTACATGGTGCTGCCCCAGAACATCGCTATAGTCATCTACCAGTAATGGAATCTGTCTCGTCTTTTTATCCATTATCTTCTGTGGCCTATCTGTTATAGGAGCAACGAGGTGTGCATAATTTTTCAACACGACTGGTCCTGCATTCGAATTATTTGGTATTCCCACTGAACTAGCGCGTTCATCTGGGTTTTCCGGAGCAATATCTTGTAAATGACGAATGCCAAACACCTGGATACCTCGAATCAGTGACGCTTCCTCCACGTTATCCAAAGGCAGGAGCACGGAGGTAAAGCCTTGTCGTTTGGCCAGATCCACCATGGACAAAATGCCGGGCACGGACCTGATCGAACCGTCCAACGCCAGTTCGCCAACCACTAGTGTCCGTTCCTGGGGAGGAAGTACAAGCTGGCCGCTTGTCATAAGTAAACCAATAGCAATGGCTAGATCAAAGGAAGATCCTTCCTTGCGCAGATCAGCGGGAGCCAGATTAATTGTGATCCGCTGTAAAGGATACTGATATCCGCAGTTTTTAATCGCTGCACGAACACGTTCAACGGCCTCTCGAATGGCTGAATCCGGTAAACCGATGATGGATGTCTGTGGCAGACCATTGGATAAATCGGTTTCCACCTCGATCAGAACGCCATCGATTCCGTACAAACACGCACTGTGTAATTTTCCGTACATGACAAAGAAACACCTCACTCGATTCTTGACTCCGCATAATACGGGCCAGTCTACGAATTAAGGTGCTTCCTCAGCTTCTACTAAGCATTTTATATAAAAGGAATCATGGAGTCAACCAGTCATTATCATTGCTGTAGTCATCTCTCCGGATCCCTGAATTTTATTTCTGGAAGGAAATCATTAAATAGCTTTGGCGAAAATAGTTAAGTATAAACTTTCATTATGATTATTAAATTTGACCCGAGAAAGCGTGAATCTGTTCGCTGGACTTAGCTATTATTGTTGTTAAATCATGGGGATGTACTGCTGATTTTCTATCTATATTTATATTTTACACAATTTAATTTATCATAATTAAATTGAATAGTAAAATCATTTGTGCTCAATTATTCTGTTTTTTTCTAATTTGTGATAAGATAGATTTATAGTTCCTTTTTTATAAGGAATAGAATGCACAATAGGCAGGTGAGAAAGATATATGCAGACTGACAGTTTGAAGCTGGATAACCAATTATGCTTTGCCATATATGCTTGTTCACGTGAGATTACGAAGATGTACCAGCCTTATCTGGAGGTGCTCGGCGTAACGTATTCACAGTATCTGGTTCTGATGGTATTGTGGGAACGTGAAGAATGTACGGTTAAGGAGATCGGGGAGGCACTCTATCTCGATTCGGGAACATTGACACCACTTCTCAAACGGTTGCAGTCAGCAGGACTTATTAATCGCGAACGCTCTGCTCAGGATGAACGAAAAGTATTAATTACATTAACCGACTCCGGCCGTGAGCTGCGGAACAAGGCATTGTCCATCCCTGAATCCATTCAGGGAGATGCGTGTTTGAACAGTACAGAGTTTGAAGCTTTGCTGGGTCAGTTCAAAGGGTTGCTGGAGAAAGTTCACCAAACCAACACTAACGCAGCCAAAAAATAAAATGTAGTTTTACATCAAGGAAACCTTAGCTTTTAGCTGAGGTTTTTTCCATATATACCCAAGCATTCACAATATGGGATCATACTCATATCAAAATACTGTCTATTAACCATTAATTTTTTAAGGAAAGCGTTTTAAAAACGTGTTACAATGAATTGGGTTTAAGTGAAAATAGTCAACATTTGTCTTTTGTTAGTCTACCAACCCGCCTTGTTGCAGTCATGTTGATAGGAGGATTCGAGAATGAATATCCATGAATATCAAGGAAAAGAAGTACTGAAACAGTATGGAGTTACCGTTCCAAATGGAAAGGTTGCTTATACAGTCGATGAAGCGGTTGCGGCCGCAGAGGCACTGGGCAGTCCGGTGACTGTTGTTAAAGCGCAAATTCACGCAGGTGGCCGGGGTAAAGCCGGCGGCGTAAAAGTGGCGAAGAGTACGGATGAAGTTCGTGCCTATGCTTCCGAAATTCTGGGCAAAGTATTGGTAACACACCAGACTGGACCAGAAGGCAAAGAAGTGAAACGCCTTCTGATTGAAGAAGGATGCGATATCCGCAAAGAGTATTATGTGGGTGTTGTTGTGGACCGTGCCACAGGCCGTGTAGTTATGATGGCTTCCGAAGAAGGCGGTACTGAGATTGAAGAAGTAGCTGAAGCTACACCTGAGAAAATTTTCAAAGAAATTATTGACCCTGCCATTGGATTGCAAGTGTTCCAGGCTCGTAAACTGGCTTACAGCATTAAGATTCCGAATGAACTGGTGAACAAAGCTGTTAAGTTCATGCTCGCGCTGTACACTGCATTTGTCGAAAAAGATTGCTCTATTGCCGAGATCAATCCTCTCGTTGTTACCGGAGATGGAAACGTTATCGCGCTAGATGCGAAATTAAACTTTGACTCCAACGCCCTGTTCCGTCACAAAGACATTTTGGAACTGCGTGACCTGGATGAAGAGGATGAAAAAGAAATCGAAGCTTCCAAATACGACCTCAGCTACATAGCACTTGATGGCAACATCGGCTGTATGGTCAATGGTGCGGGACTTGCGATGGCAACGATGGACATTATCAAATACTACGGTGGAGACCCGGCCAATTTCCTTGACGTTGGGGGCGGTGCAACAACGGAGAAGGTGACTGAAGCATTTAAGATCATCTTGTCCGATGCCAAAGTAGCTGGGATCTTTGTTAACATTTTCGGTGGCATCATGCGCTGTGATGTTATCGCCAATGGTGTTGTTGAAGCCGCGAAGCAGCTTGGCCTGACCAAACCGCTGGTTGTTCGTCTTGAAGGAACTAACGTGGAGCTTGGCAAACGTATTCTGGGTGAATCTGGCCTGAATATCGTTCCTGCTGATTCCATGGCCGATGGTGCACAGAAAATTGTTGCCCTCGTAAAATAAGTTCATTCCTTAGTACCGGAGCTGTCCGGGAATTGAAAAATAACCGTAAGGATGTGAAGCAACGTGAGTATTTTGATCGATAAAAATACAAAAGTCATTACGCAAGGCATTACGGGTTCAACGGGAATGTTCCACACGAAGGGCGCATTGGACTATGGAACCCAGATGGTAGGCGGAGTTACACCGGGTAAAGGCGGAACTAATGTGGATATCACGTTGGAAGACGGTACAGTAGCTAGTCTGCCGGTGTTTAACACTGTACAGGAAGCGAAGGAAGCTACAGGCGCAACAGCGAGCGTCATTTATGTTCCTCCTGCATTTGCAGCAGATTCCATTATGGAAGCTGTTGATGCTGAGCTGGACCTCGTAATCTGTATTACAGAAGGTATTCCGGTTCTTGACATGATCAAGGTTGACCGCTTCATGGAAGGTAAAAATACCGTCCTGATCGGACCAAACTGTCCAGGTGTCATTACACCAGGCGAATGTAAAATCGGTATCATGCCTGGTTATATCCATATGGCAGGGCACGTAGGCGTTGTTTCCCGTAGTGGAACACTTACCTATGAAGCCGTTCATCAACTGACGACACGTGGCATTGGACAATCTTCTGCTGTAGGAATCGGGGAGACCCTGTAAAGGCTCCGAGTTCATTGATATCCTCAAACGGTTCAATGAAGATCCACAGACTCATGCGGTCATCATGATTGGTGAGATTGGTGGTACAGCTGAAGAGGATGCTGCAGATTGGGTACGTGAAAACATGACTAAACCGGTTGTTGGCTTTATCGGTGGCGTAACAGCGCCTCCAGGCAAACGGATGGGCCATGCTGGAGCTATTATTTCTGGCGGTAAAGGTACAGCCAAAGAGAAAATTGCGAAGCTGGAATCATGTGGAATCAAAGTAGCACCAACTCCTGCTGAGATGGGTTCGACTTTGGTGAGTGTACTTGAGGAACGCGGTATTTTGAATTTGTGCACGACACATTAATTCTTTTTCGTTATAATAGAAGAAACGGCTCGGAAATGATCTATTTCTGGTAGACCGACTATTATGATTACGGAAAAGGTAAGCAACCTTTTGTCCTTGAACAGGGCGAAGGGTTGCTTTTTTGCGTTTTTTTACGGGAAAAGGGTGAGGAATTGTCTCTCATCTGCGTAAACGCTTGCATTCCGTGGTCACTTAACACACAATATGAGGGAAGATACTCTTCCCGCTCTGGGAGGTTTATGGTATGGAAGAACGATGGATCTTGTTTGGGTTACATGAGATGGAGGGTATTGGTAAAAAAACAATCTCGAAACTGATTCTGGGACAACATGAATTACCCGAACTATTGAATTATGGGGAAAGCGACTGGGTCGCAGCAGGTTTGCGCAAAGATCAGGCTGCACGTTTGACTAGCCAATTTACTATCGACTGGATTGAGAGTAAAAGAGAACACGTTTACAATCAGGGGATAGAGGTTATTACTTATCTGGATCAGAATTATCCCATATTAATGAAGGAAACCGTTCAGCCTCCCTGGGTAATGTATGCTCGAGGGGATGTTAGTTTGCTACACAATTCGTCTATTGCCATGGTGGGAACTCGTATGCCGACTGTGTATGGCCGCAAAGTTGGAGAAAAGCTGGCAGAGCAATTATGCAATGCAGGACTGACGATTGTAAGCGGGCTTGCCCGCGGTATTGATAGCGTGTGTCATGAGGCAGTATTACGAGCTAAAGGAAAAACGATTGCAGTATTCGGAACCGGGATTGATAATATATACCCACCCGAAAATACAAGCCTCGCCGAGCGAATCGCGGATACGGGTCTGCTTTTGTCGGAATATCCACCAGGTACGAGAGCGCGCCAGGGATTATTTCCGGAACGGAATCGAATCATTGCCGGTCTGACACTGGGAACATTGGTTGTTGAGGCTGACATTCGCAGTGGTTCACTCATTACAGCAGATGCTGCGCTTGAAGCAGGCAGGGATGTATTTGCAGTCCCTGGACCTATTACATCGCCGAAAAGTCGGGGAGCACACAATCTTATCCGTCAAGGGGCCAAATTGGTCACTTGTGCAGCAGATGTATTGGAAGAGTATCGATTGGGCTTGCCAAATGCAGAACAACTTCCTTACAATAGAGGACGTTCGACCGAAACAACCGAGCCTTCCGGGCGAGGGATATTCGCTGAGGTTAAGCTCTCTCCAGATGAACAACGCGTGATTTATCTGTTGGAACAGGGAGAACAATCATTGGATCAACTGGTTGAGCTGCTTGGTTGGGATTTTGGACATTTGCATTCAGTTCTGTTATCTTTAATCATAAAAAAGCAGATTAGCCAATTACCAGGCACTAAATACGCGAGGGTATGACGAAGCTACAACCTACGTAGTGCGTGGAAATATATAATTAGCAGAAGTTATTAACTATGCATAAGCTTACAGAAACAGTTTCATGACAGTTTCATGACTGAGAGGAGGATGAACCTATGGCGGATGCACTCGTAATCGTGGAGTCGCCCTCAAAGGCGAAGACGATAGGCAAATATTTAGGCAGCAAGTTCATCGTAAAAGCTTCGATGGGACATGTTCGCGATTTGCCAAAGAGTCAGATCGGCGTTGAGGTAGAGAATGATTTTAATCCGAAATATATTACGATCCGCGGCAAAGGTTCAATTTTGAAAGAACTGAAGGATGCACGGAAGAAAGTGAAAAAGTGTATCTCGCAGCTGACCCGGATCGCGAAGGTGAGGCTATTGCATGGCATTTGGCCCATGCCCTTGAACTGGACGATACGGCAGATTGCCGGGTTGTATTTAATGAAATTACAAAACAGGCGGTCAAAGATGCGTTCAAAACGCCGCGGAAAATCAATATGGATTTGGTTAACGCGCAGCAGGCAAGACGTATTCTGGATCGGCTCGTTGGATATAAAATTAGTCCGTTATTATGGAAGAAAGTGAAGAAAGGTTTGTCTGCAGGCCGGGTTCAGTCCGTGGCTGTTAAAATCATTTTAGATCGTGAAAATGAAATTGATGATTTTGAGCCGGAAGAATACTGGAGCATTACGGCCAAACTTACAGCAGACGGCAATCCGTTTGAAGCCAAGTTTCATAAACTGAACGGGGCCAAAACAGAGCTGGGCAGTGAAGCGGAAGTGCAAGCGATCCTGAAACAGATCGAAGGTGCAGACTTTACGATCAAGGAAGTTAAAGAGAAAGAACGGAGCCGTAACCCTTCCGCCCCGTTTACGACGAGTTCTCTGCAACAGGAAGCGGCGCGTAAATTGAATTTCAGAGCTTCCAAGACGATGTCGGTTGCCCAACAACTATATGAAGGTGTAGACCTTGGAAAAGAAGGCACAGTAGGTCTCATCACGTATATGCGTACGGACTCCACACGAATTGCGGCATCTGCACAAGAAGAAGCCAAAGAATATATCGTTGGTAAGTATGGTGAGCCATTTGCACCTGAGACTCCACGAAACTATTCCAAAAAAGCAGCTAATGCTCAGGATGCGCATGAAGCAATTCGTCCAACTTCAATTCTGCGTGACCCTGACTCAATCAAGTCATTCATGAGTCGCGATCAGTTCCGGTTGTATAAACTGGTATGGGAACGTTTTGTAGCGAGCCAGATGTCTTCGGCTATCCTGGATACACTCTCTGTAGATATTGCTGCGGGGGACACCATTTTCCGTGCAGCAGGTTCGAAGGTACGGTTCCAAGGTTTCATGAAGGTATATGTTGAAGGAAACGACGATGGTACAACCGATGAAGATCGTCTGCTGCCTCCGTTGAAAAGTGGAGATGTGCTTGAGAAGCAGGAGATTGAGCCAAAACAGCATTTTACACAACCGCCACCCCGGTATACGGAGGCAAGGTTGGTTAAGACGCTTGAGGAATTGGGGATAGGGCGTCCGAGTACATATGCGCCAACACTGGAGACCATTCAGAAGCGCGGATATGTTGCGATAGAGGAAAAGAAATTCATGCCAACGGAGCTTGGTGAACTGGTCATTGAACAGATGGAAGAGTTTTTCCCGGAAATCCTGAATGTAGAGTTCACCGCAAACATGGAAGGTGATCTTGACCATGTGGAGGAAGGTTCCGAGGATTGGGTCAAAGTACTTGCAGAATTCTATGAATCTTTTGAGAAACGCCTTGAGTTTGCTGAAGAAGAAATGAAAGAAATCGAGATTGAAGACGAAGTATCGGATGAGATCTGTGAGAAGTGCGGCAAACCGCTGGTTTATAAACTCGGACGTTTTGGCAAGTTTCTTGCGTGCTCTGGCTTCCCTGATTGCCGGAATACCAAACCGATTATCAAGGATATCGGCGTGACTTGTCCGAAGTGTAAGGAAGGTCATGTTGTTGAGCGTCGTAGCAAAAAAGGACGTATTTTCTACGGTTGTGACAAATATCCTGAATGTGATTTTGTCTCATGGGACAGACCTTCAGCCAAACCATGTCCAAGTTGCGGATCGCTAATGATTGAAAAGAGGAACAAAAAGGGAGCACGATTGCAGTGTACTTCATGTGATCATCAGGAGCCGGTGGATGAACCGGATGACGAATCAGCAGATTAGTATATATGTGAATCAATTCAATTATAGTGAAATATGAAATTGCTTTATGGGGGTAAATGATTTTGACAAATGAACAACAAGTAACCGTTATTGGTGCCGGGCTGGCAGGAACAGAAGCGGCCTGGCAGATTGCAAGTCGCGGCGTACGCGTAAAATTATACGAGATGAGACCTGTTGTGAAAACGCCAGCTCATCATACGGATAAATTTGCAGAGCTGGTATGTAGCAACTCGCTGCGTGCGAATGGATTGACCAATGCAGTGGGTGTGTTAAAAGAAGAAATGAGAATGCTCAATTCTCTTGTATTGTCAGCAGCAGACAAACATGCAGTTCCTGCAGGTGGGGCACTTGCTGTGGACCGAGATGGATTTTCAGGTGAGATTACATCCACGTTGCACCAACATCCGCTCATCGAAGTGGTGAATGAGGAATTAACTTCTCTGCCAGAAGATGGCATTGTTGTTGTTGCAACGGGGCCGCTGACTTCACCCGCATTGTCTGAGCAAATTAAGGCACTAATGGGGGAAGAGTATTTCTACTTCTATGATGCAGCTGCACCGATCATCGAAAAAGATTCAATTGATATGAACAAAGTGTATCTGGCTTCACGTTATGATAAAGGCGAAGCGGCATATCTGAACTGTCCGATGACAGAAGAAGAGTTTGATGTCTTCTATGAAGCTCTCATTACTGCTGAAGTTGCTCAATTGAAAGAGTTCGAGAAAGAAATCTACTTTGAAGGCTGTATGCCAATCGAAGTGATGATGAAACGCGGAAAACAGACGGCTCTGTTTGGACCTATGAAACCGGTAGGTCTGGTTAACCCTCATACAGGAGAGTTGCCACATGCGGTTGTTCAGCTGAGACAGGACAATGCAGCTGGAACCCTGTATAACTTGGTGGGCTTCCAGACGCATCTGAAATGGGGAGAACAGAAACGTGTCTTTTCCCTTATTCCTGGACTTGAAAATGCAGAGTTCGTTCGTTATGGCGTAATGCACCGTAATACATTTATTAACTCTCCTAAACTGCTTCTTCCGACGTATCAGTTTAAAGAGCGTCCAAACCTGTTCTTTGCAGGTCAGATGACGGGTGTAGAAGGATATGTGGAATCTGCTGCATCAGGGCTGATTGCCGGCATGAACGCAGCCAAAGCAGCACTTGGGCAGGAACTGGTGGTATTGCCGGTAGAAACAACACTTGGCAGTATGGCTCAGTATATTACAACGGCTGACTTCAAGCACTTCCAACCAATGAACGCAAACTTTGGTTTGTTGCCGAAGCTTGAAACGAAGATTCGTAACAAAAAGGAAAAAATGAAGCTCTTGCACAGCGTGCACTGGATGGCATTACTAGTTTTGCTGCGGCAGAAGGTCTAACTGTTCCAGAACGCGTATAAATTATTCGTGGGAGGATGCTGATATCATGGATATGTCATTTCATGCTACAACGATCTGTGCTGTTCGTCATAATGGTAAGGCTGCAATCGCAGGAGATGGTCAGGTGACCATGGGCCAAAGTGTTGTGATGAAGAATACAGCCAAGAAGGTAAGACGTTTGTACCGCGGACAGGTTGTTGCTGGCTTTGCTGGTTCTGTGGCGGATGCGATCACCCTGTTTGAGAAATTCGAAGGTAAGCTGGAGGAGCACCATGGTAACTTGCAGCGTGCTGCTGTAGAGCTTGCCAAGGACTGGCGTCAGGATCGAATCTTGCGTAAGCTTGAGGCACTGTTGATTGTGATGGACAAATCAGGTATGCTGCTCATTTCAGGCGGCGGGGAAATTATCGAACCGGATGATGACGTTATTGCTATCGGATCAGGTGGAAACTTTGCCTTA
The DNA here is from genome assembly GCA_022836915.1 of Paenibacillus sp. OVF10. Classification (GTDB taxonomy): domain Bacteria; phylum Bacillota; class Bacilli; order Paenibacillales; family Paenibacillaceae; genus Paenibacillus. The sequence goes on from CP094668.1 coordinate 3,189,171, forward strand.
TCTGCTGCACGTGCGTTGAAACGTCATGCAGTAAACCTGGAAGCGAAAGATATTGCGCGTGAATCACTTCAGATTGCCTCGGAGTTATGTGTATATACCAACAGTAATATTATTGTAGAAGAATTATAAGCCAAAGAAATCTCCCGTAGTGGAGCATGATTCTGTAATCTGCTCCAGGACGTCTAGGGGATTCTTTGTCCTTGTTAGGTAAAATAAATTCAACATACTGGTAGGAGGGAAGCAATATGAATACTCAAGCGTTAACACCGAGACAGATTGTTGCAGAGCTTGACAAGTATATTGTAGGTCAAAAGAAAGCTAAAAAATCGGTAGCTGTAGCCCTTCGTAATCGTTATCGGCGTAGCCTTTTGCCTGAACACACTCAGGACGACATTGTGCCTAAAAATATTTTGATGATTGGACCTACCGGTGTGGGTAAAACGGAGATCGCCCGTCGCCTCGCTAAACTGGTAGGTGCGCCATTTGTGAAAGTGGAAGCTACCAAGTTCACTGAAGTAGGTTACGTTGGCCGTGACGTTGAATCGATGGTGCGTGATCTGATTGAGACATCACTGCGGATGGTGAAGCTGGAGCGGACTGAAAAAGTGAAAGACAAAGCTGAAGAAGCTGCCAACGAACGAATTGTACATATATTGGCTCCTTCACAGTCTAAGTCCAAGAATCAGCGCAATCCCTTTGAGATGATCTTTGGCAATAATGGTAACAACGTTCAGGAGCAGGATGAGCCAGAACCGGATACAGGAGTTGCGGAGCGTCGACGCAAGATCAAGTTTGATCTGTTGTCCGGCAAGTTGGAGGATGACATCATTGAGATTGATGTAGAAGACACTGCTCCTAACATGATGGACATGTTTGCTGGTCAAGGTAATGATCAGATGGGCATGAATATGCAGGAGATGTTTGGCAGCCTCTTACCTCGTCGTACGAAAAACGTAAACTCGCTATTAAAGAAGCGCGTAAAGTGTTGATCCAGGAAGAAGCAGGGAAATTGATCGACATGGATGATGTTACCCAGGAGTCCATTCGCCGGGCGGAGCAGACAGGTATCATTTTCATAGATGAAATCGACAAGGTGGCCAGTCAAGGGCGCGGTAGTGGTCCTGATGTGTCCCGCGAGGGTGTGCAACGTGACATACTGCCTATCGTCGAAGGTTCAACGGTAATGACGAAGTATGGCCCTGTCAAAACCGATTATATTCTGTTTATGGCAGCTGGAGCATTCCACGTCGCCAAACCTTCTGATCTGATTCCTGAGCTTCAGGGGCGCTTCCCAATTCGTGTGGAACTAAGTAGTCTTACACTGGAGGAGTTTGTATCCATTCTGACTGAACCGCAAAATGCATTGACTAAGCAGTATGTTGATCTACTGCGCACCGAGAATATTGAGATTGAGTTCTCGGATGAGGCCATTCGCGAGATTGCCAAATTGGCCGAATCCGTCAATCAAAATACAGAAAATATAGGTGCACGTCGACTGCATACGATTCTTGAGAAGCTTTTGGAGGATTTATCCTTTGAGGCACCTGAGCTTACACTGGAACGTATGGTGATCACTCCGGAGTATGTCCGGGAGAAATTAAATGATATTGCGCTTGATCGTGATTTGAGTCAGTATATCCTGTAACATGGAACTAGCAATGTAGTCGTTAAAATGATGTTATAAATGAACGGTATGCAAGAAAGTAGAGAACATTTGTGTGATCCACAAAGGGAAGCATTCCTTTAGCGATCCACAAAGGCTCTCTTACTTGACGACGCATATCGTTTATTTTTGTTTTATCTAAAGGATTTCAATGTTACAACCGATAAAAGATGTGGGGTTGTTATACGGATCGACAAAACCTAGGACTTGTGCCGCATGTATACGAAGTTAAAACCTATCGGAGTGGTAGTTATTCTTCGTTTACATACCCAATGATTCCCATTAAAAGAATTTTTCTTATTCCAAGTCTGGTCATCGGTTTAGTCGATAGATTGGTAAATGTTGCGTAAATGCGCAAAATGATGAATTGTTGAAAAGTGTGAACCCACTAATTGTTTTCTTAAAATTAAAATATATAGACGCCGCTTAATTGTTAAGAAAGTGTTGTGTAGGAAGGTCGAGTTTTCTTCATCATTGAAAGATAACTTGTCAATTGATTAATATATAGCTTTGTATGTATATCTATCATATTGTCCATAAACCCTTACTACAACGGCAAAAAATTCTAACATTATCAACTATGAAATATTCGGAAATATACATAATTACGGGCGTTGTAAGCTCATGTTGAGACTTGAAAGTTTTTTTTATTTTAAGAATGTTTAAGAACAATCAGGGAGAGTATTAACATACTTTTGTTTTGGGCCCGAACATTTACGAAAAAATTCATAATTTGCAGAAAATACACAAAAAGCCCTGTCTTTCAGAAAAGATAGGGCTTTTTTCTTATTGTAATAAATCCCAAACTCGAAGAAACTTATGTTATACGACAACATCAGAGTTAATTCTACTTAAGTCCTAGAAAACCGTGTAAAGACGAATGTTTTTGTCGAAAAAAACATAAGAATTTTCAAGGGAAAAGATTCAATCTTTTTCCATTACTTCTAAAGAGAGGAGGGGATTGTGAATCTTTTAAACGATATCAGCTTTAAAAGATTGCAAGGTGCACTCGATGCGTCCAATATCAGACAACGAACGATTGCTGACAACATCGCGAACGCCGATACCCCGTATTTCAAGCGCTCGAACGTTTCTTTTGAAGAAATGTTGCAAGGGCAAATGAATGGAGATATGCCTGTTCTTAAGGGTAAAGTAACTGATGCAAGGCATTTTGTCATAGGTCCTTCCTCTTCCGTACCAACGCCAGTAGTTAATATGGACCAGTCAACCTCCATGAATAACAACGAAAACAATGTCGATATAGACAGAGAAATGAGTCTTCTGGCGGAGAATCAGTTGCGTTATAACGCTTATATTCAGCAAGTGAACGAACAAATTAAAATTATGCGTGTTGGCGTGGAAGGGAGATAACCTAAATTGAACATTAGTAATAGTTTTAGTATCAGTAGCTCAGCTCTGACAGCCCAACGGTTGCGGATGGACGTCATATCTTCCAACATTGCCAACGCAGAGACGACGCGCGCGAGCGTATCCAATGGTGAAGCGGTCCCTTACAAACGTAAAATGGTTGTGCTTGAGCCGAATAAAACGTCATTTGGTACGATGTTGCAAAATCAGATGAGAGGTAGCGGTTCAGGAGATGGCGTAAGAGTAACGGAGATTCGGGAGGATCAGTCACCTTTGAAGCCTGTGTATGACCCTTCTCATCCAGATGCCAATGCAGAAGGATATGTATTTATGCCTAATGTGGATATTGCGAAAGAAATGGTCGACATGATCTCTGCTTCGCGTTCCTATGAAGCAAACGTAACAGCACTGAATTCAACCAAAGCGATGATCTCCAAAGCTTTGGAGATTGGAAGATAATCTGCTTTGAAATGAAAATAAGAAAAATACAAACCAGGGATGAAGGGGAGGGACATTAATGATTCAGAACAACATGTTTAGCACACAGGGGATACAACCGCTACAGATGAAGAGTGCAACCGAAAGTAAGCCTTCTACACCAGCCGAAACCATTCAGAGCTTCGGTACATACTTACAGAATGCATTAGGATCCGTCGCAGCACAGGAGGCTCAATCGCATGAAATGTCGAATCAATTTTTGGTCGGCAAAGCGAATGTGGACCAGGTGATGATTGCTTCAGAACAGGCCTTGTTAAGCCTACAACTCACAACTCAAGTCCGAAACAAAGTGGTCGAAGCATACCAGGAAGTTATGCGAACGCAGTTATAAAATAACCTACTTGCGCTTCGATAATAGCGCTGATCATTACAACAAAGCAGCTGCGATGCTGCTCCTGATCGTCAACCTATGAAACGGCGAGGGTTGAGTAAGGACAGACTAAGCAAAGTTTCGGATGGGGTGACAGAGTGAATGAGAGAATCGCCCAGTACAGGGATAAGGCATCCCAGTATTGGAATAGTTTTAGCAAAAAGCAAAAAGTATTATTTATATCCACCTTCCTGTTCCTGATTTTGGCTGCTGTTGTACTCACGATGCAATTGTCCAAGACGGAATATGAAGTAGCTTTTACAGATTTGAATGCAAGTGATTCAGCGGGCGTGATCAGTTATCTCGATTCATCTAGCATTCCATACAAATTAAGTTCAGATGGCAAGACCATATCCGTACCGAGTACAAGTGTTGCAATTGCAAAGGTGAATGTTGGATCTCAAGGGATTATTCAGAATGGTTCATTAGGGTATAAGTCATTCGAGGAGTCATCATCGCCGATCGGAATGACGGATAAAGAGTTTGATGTAAAGTACAACAACGCTATAAACGGAGAAGTTGAACAGTTACTTCAGCGGATGCAAGGGATACAGGATGCTAAAGTACTCGTTAATATGCCGAAAGATAACATCTTTGCTGGTTTAGAAGAACAAGACAAAGCATCAGCATCGGTAGCTCTTCAATTCAAACCGGGTTATCACCCCAATCAGGCAGCGGTAGATGGCTACTTTAACTTGGTTAAAACTGCAATTCCTAATCTGCCTGTTGAGAACATCACGATTACGAACACAGATGAAGCAGAATTGATTCCAACTGCCCGAGGTGGCAGTGGAGGGTTGTCTTCCGAAGTCCAAGAGAACATGGCATTACAGAAAAAGTTTGAAAACGATGTCCGTAATAACGTAAAGCAATTCCTTTCCCAGATTGTAGGCGAAGACAAAGTTAATGTTTTGGTAGCCTCCAAGCTTAATTTTGACAAAGAAACACGTAAGGAAAATCTGGTCACACCTGTTGATGTAGATAATATGAAAGGCATCGAGATCAGTGTGCAGGAGATTCAAAAGAGTTACACTGGCGCAAGCAACCCAACAGGTGGAGTTGCTGGCACAGGACAAGAGGAAGTTCCGGGTTATCCATCATCTGATGCAGCCGGTAACTCTACCTCCGAAGAATCATCAAGCACTATAAACTACGATGTTAATCGAATCGCCAAGGATATTATTTCCAGTCCGTATACTGTAAAAGATTTAACCATTAACGTTGCAGTTGAACCACCGAATGGAGAAACAGAATTACAGGGACCGGTTCAGGACGCAATTGAGAACATTTTGGTTAACATTGTTCGTGCTTCACTGGCAGACTCAGGCACTGTAATAAGTGACGCCGATCTGACAAAGAAAGTTTCAGTCATGTCACAAGGATTCCAGACTGCCTCTACAGACAATACAGGTTTCCAGCTTTCCTCAACGATGATGTGGGGTGGAGGCGCACTCATAGCGGCATTGATCGCAGCGGTAGTTATTTTGTTAGTACGCCGTCGCCGCAAACAAAACGAAGTCGAAGAAGAAGAGATTCCTCTTCCAATAGCAACAGAGTTCCCGTCCATTACGCTGGACAGTGTAACGAACGAAAGTCAGGTGCGCAAACAATTGGAGAGTTTGGCCAAGAAAAAGCCAGACGAATTCGTCAATCTGCTGCGTACATGGCTGGCTGACGAATAGAGGTGAACGCATTGGCGAAGGCAAGCAGTCAAGGTTTGACTGGAAGACAAAAAGCAGCAATTTTGTTGATTACATTAGGTCCGGAAGTCTCGGCTCAGATCTTCAAACATCTGCGTGATGAGGAGATTGAGCAACTTACGTTGGAAATTGCCAACGTGCGCAAGGTTGATTCTTCCGAAAAGGACATGATTATGGCCGAGTTTCACCAGATCTGTCTGGCGCAGGAATATATTTCTCAGGGCGGTATCAATTATGCGAGAGAAATCCTGGAGAAAGCTCTGGGTTCTTCAAAAGCACTTGAAGTCATTAACCGTTTGACAGCTACGCTGCAAGTCAGACCATTTGACTTTGCACGCAAAGCAGATCCGAACCAAATTTTGAACTTTATTCAGAATGAAAGCCCGCAAACAATTGCCCTGGTTCTGTCTTACCTGCAATTCGAACAGGCAGCAGCGATTCTATCATCCTTGCCACAAGAGAAACAGGCAGATGTCGCTCGCCGGGTGGCTGTTATGGATAGTACTTCGCCGGAAGTCATCTCTCAAGTGGAGCGGGTTCTGGAACAAAAACTTTCTTCTACCGTAACGCAGGATTACACGAATGCGGGTGGTATTGAATCGATCGTTCAGATTCTGAACGGAGTCGATCGTGGTACAGAGCGTACCATTTTGGACTCGCTTGAAATTCAGGATCCTGAGCTTGCGGAGGAAATCAAAAAACGCATGTTTGTATTCGAAGATATCGTCAATGTGGATGATCGTTCGATTCAGCGCATTATTCGGGATATCGACAACGCAGATTTGCAGCTGGCACTCAAAGTGGCAAGCGAAGAAGTTCGGGATGCCGTGTTCCGGAATATGTCGAAACGGATGTCCGAGACATTCAAAGAAGAGATGGAATTCATGGGACCTGTGCGATTGCGTGATGTTGAGGAAGCTCAGACACGTATCGTAGGAACGATACGCAGATTGGAAGAAGCCGGTGAGATCATTATCGCACGCGGTGGAGGAGATGATATCATTGTCTAATTTGATTAAATCTTTCCAGTATGTACCCGTTGATGACCGCAAAAAACTTGAAAATCATCATCATTATGGTGGTACTGAGGAGTCTGAAACGGAATTATACGGTGACAGTGCTGAAGGTTCTGAAGCAGAAACGCTTCAAGCACGCGTGGACGAAGAAACACAACGTCTTACCGCAGAAATGCTGGAAGATGCCAAGGAGTTTGCAGAAAAGCAAGTACGTGAAGCTTCAGAAGAGGCAGAGCGCATGCTTCAAGAGGCCCGTGAACAGATCGACAGCTGGTGGCAGGAACAACGACAACAGGATGAACATCTGACTGAAGCGCTTCGTTCACAAGGTTTCCAACAGGGTTTTGAAGAAGGCAAAGTACAAGCTGAACTGGATCTCCAGGTGCAGATCGAAAAGATGATGATTGAAGCCCAGGAAGTGCTCAAGGAAGCTTATGTAGCGAAAGATCAGATCATTCAGGAAGCCGAACCTTTCCTCGTGGAGCTCGCTTGCGGAATCGCTGAGAAAGTCATTGATAAGCAACTTACCATTGAACCCGATCATACATTGGAACTGATTCGTCAGAGTTTGTCACGTAAACGGGAGCAGGGGTTAATCACACTCTGTGTGGCACCTGATCAGTTTACATTTGTACAGGCAGCTCGTGAAGAATTGTCTCTGTCCATTGACTCTCAGGCAGAATTGCAGATTTTGCCTGATTCAACGGTCAAAGATAAGGGATGTGTCATTCGTTCTTCGTTCGGAAGTGTAGATGCGAGAATTGATACACAGCTTGCTGAGATTAAAAAAGAACTGGTCCGCATAGCACTTGAGGATGAGGAGCGAAAAAATCAACATGAAGGTTCTTAGTTCACAGCGATATATGGAACATTTGCGCCAATTCGATCCTGTTCGTATTAACGGCAAAGTTACTCAGGTCATTGGTCTTATGGTGGAGTCAGAAGGGCCAGATGCAAGTATCGGTGACGTATGTTATATCTATCCTGGTAAATCAGCCAAGCCTCTTCAGGCCGAAGTTGTTGGGTTTCGAGATAACAAAGTGCTACTTATGCCACTGGGTGAACTACAATCCATCGGTCCTGGTTGCGATGTAGTAGGTACGGGTAAACCGCTCGGCGTTCAGGTAGGCTCCGAATTGCTCGGTAAAGTGTTGGATGGACTTGGACAACCGCTGGACGGTTCCCTTCTTCCATCAAGAATGCCGATGTACTCTACCTCCAATACTCCGGTCAATCCAATGGATCGTCCACGTGTACTTGAAACGATGGGTGTTGGTGTAAGAGCTATCGATGGATTACTGACCGTAGGTAAGGGACAGCGTGTAGGTATTTTTGCTGGTTCTGGTGTTGGTAAGAGTACATTGATGGGTATGATTGCTCGTAATACAGCAGCAGATGTCAATGTCATCGCGCTTGTGGGTGAGCGTGGACGTGAGGTACGCGACTTTATTGAACGGGATTTGGGTCCGGAAGGACTGGAACGCTCCGTAGTCATTGTTGCAACTTCAGATCAGCCTGCCCTGATTCGGATTAAGGGAGCAGTTATTGCGACAACTATTGCAGAGTATTTCCGAGATCGTGGAATGAACGTGATGCTCATGATGGATTCGGTAACCCGATATGCGATGGCACAAAGGGAAGTTGGTCTGGCCGTAGGTGAACCTCCGGCAATGAGAGGATATACGCCATCGGTTTTTGCAAGTTTGCCCAAACTGCTTGAAAGGGCGGGTACAGGACCTACCGGTTCGATTACAGCCTTTTACACCGTTCTGGTCGATGGGGATGACATGAATGAACCAATTGCGGATGCGGTAAGGGGTATTCTGGATGGACACATTGTGTTAAATCGATCCATTGCAAATAAAGGTCATTTTCCAGCGATTGATGTGCTAGCCAGCATAAGTCGTGTTATGAAGGATATTGCTCCGGAAGAGCAGTTGGAAGCCGTTAATAATATGAAACGTTTGATGGCTGTGTATAAAGAATCGGAAGATTTGATCAATATTGGAGCTTACCAGCGGGGATCAAATGCAGCCATAGATGAATCGATAGACCAGATTGATAGTATATGGAACTTTACCAAGCAGAAAGTCGACGAGAAAGTCACTTTAAGTGAAGTACAGGAACGTTTGATTCTTGAATTTGCAAGGAGATGAATGGGTAAACGATGAAATTTCGATATCATTTCCAGAAAGTTGTTGACCTGAAGAGTAATGAAAAAACACAGGCAGAGTGGATGTTATCCACAGCGATCGGCAAACTTCAGACGGAGGAAGAACATCTGATACAACTTCTGAACGACAGAAGTAATCTGATCGGCATTATCCAATCTGCTACGGAAAATACAGCGTCTGTAAACAGTCTGCAGGAGATGCAGCGTTATGTACATCACCTTGACGAGTGCATTTCACGCAAAAACAGTGATGTTAAACATGCTCAGGTCAATGTGCAGCGGAATCAGACGTTTCTAAACGGTAAGATGATTGACGAAAAAGTATGGCTTGGAGCGAGAGACAAGGCCAAAATCAAATTTCAGCAGGAGATGCTCCTCCGGGAACAGAACGATCTGGACGAGATGGCTACTGTACGCTTCGCTGCCAAAGCCGGACGCGCGAATTGATGTGAGCCGGACGCGAAGTTGTCTCGTGAAGGAGGAATGAACGATGGCTGTTAAAGATGATAGCGACATGGAAAAAGAGTCGGGAGGCGGTTGGGAAAAATTTCTCATGATTTCAATCCCGATTGTATTCACCGTAGTACTGCTAGGTGTACTACTTACGCTATTTAATGTAGATATTCGTAATAATTTGTTTGAATTCGCCAACAAGATACCGGTAGTCAAGGAATGGGTACCTGATCCTGTACTGGATCCGGAGAAGGAGAAGCTGGAGAAGAGTGAGCAGCAGGTTGAAAGTGCTGAAGCCACAATCGAAAAGCTGAAATCCCAGGTAACTGCCAAAGAAACAGAGCTCAAGGCAGCACAGGAAGCTACAACAACCGAAGCAAAGAAGGCAACGGACCTTCAGAAGAAGTTGGATGATGCGGAAAAAGCGGCTGAAACGGCTACAGCAGCAACGCCAGAGACGGAATCTGATTATCAAAAACAAATCAAAGATTTGGCTAAAATGTATGCTGACATGAGCCCAAGCAAAGCTGCACCTATTTTGCAAAATATGACGAATGAGGAAATGGTATTGTTGTTGAATGCCATGCAGTCATCTGCTCGGACCAAGGTGCTTGAAAAGATGGACCCGAAAACAGCAGCCGATGTCACCATGATGATGAAGGATGCTAAACCGTCCGGGGATCTGGCACTGGATGCACTGCAATCCAGATTGAAGAAAGAAACCGCAGCAACTTCAACTGCATCCACAACCACAAGCAAAAACCTGGATAAAAACCAGCTTAGTCAAACATTTGCTTCGATGTCTGCTTCAAGTGGTGCCAAGCTATTATTGGAAACATACAAGTTAAGTCCTGACAAAACATTGACCATCCTGAATTCAGTAGATGATGCAACACGCTCTCAATTGCTTGAGAACATGTCTTCAGAGGACTCGGTTGAAACTGCAAAAATTTTGAACAAATTAATGGGTAACAAGTAGATCTTATTCATGTGATATCTGAGAGGAGGTGAAAATAAATGTCGATTGTATATCAAATGGCATCCACAGCATCTGCAAAAGCAACAGGAGCAGGTCAGACAACCGGAGCACAATCGAAAGGTTCAGCTGCAGGTGCTAGCGGTGAATTTCTCCAAACTCTTGCACAATCGCTATCTGGAGGAAACACAGAAGGTGATAGTTCAAGCGCTACTGGAAGTTTAACAGCCAATCCGCTGGTGTTTTCCTTTGCTACAAGTGAAGAAGGAGAAGCGACATCAATCACGGCTATACTGAATTCGTTGTTCACGGACTTGGATTCGCTTGACGAAGCTTTGGAAAATGACCCAGCTCTACTTGCAGGTTTGCAAACTCTGATTCAACAGATGTATACACAATTAAGTAATCCTTCAGGTACTAATACAGAAGGTTCCGACGAATCTTCGACTGGAGCGGAAAGCGTAAAAACAGTACCCGCAATTGAACTGTCGCAGCATCCGGCAGCAGTACGTTTTGTTCTGCAAGATATGCTTACACAATTAGTAGCTGGAATGAATGATCCTGAGAGTAACGTTGCGAAGAACGCTCCTGAATTCAAACATTTGTTACAATCTCTGCAGAGTCAGCTTCAAGAGGCTGGAGTGGATACCACTAGTGACAAAGGATGGACTGAACTGAAATCCATACTGGATACATTGACTGCAGTTAAGGATCAGACTGCACAGGTAGCTCCAAGTGCTTCGCTTCAAACATCCAAACAGGATTCTGTTGTGCCACAAGTTCTTGTTGCGGCAGTCGCGAATTCTGGAACCCAGGTGAAAGCTGAGGCTGAGACCACATCTGCTTCAAATGCAGGTGGAGAAGTGGAACACTCAACCATCATTACTGCAGGAGAGTTGTCCTTGCGTTCATCAGGTACAACAGCAGGAAAACCGGCTGAACCTGTAATGCAAACATCACAGTTTGCCAAGGAAATGACACAGTTTGTTGTTAACAAGCTGGATATTGTCCAGCAAAAGGATTTTCCGAGGCGACCATCTCACTTCGGCCTGAGCATCTAGGTAAGTTGGATGTTCAAATTACCTTGCAGAACGGGCAGTTGGTTGCACGGTTTATGACTGAGCATACGATGGCTAAAGACATGCTTGAACAACAAATGACGCAGCTGCGTTCTTCACTTCAAGCCCAGGGGATTCAGGTGGAACGACTTGAGGTTACTCAGAACAGTTCAATCGGATCACAGATGTATCAGGACGGAGGCCGTCAGCCGGGAAGTAACTCTCAACAACAACGCCGTTCGCGTGAGCGTGAGGAACAATCGGATGATGCTATAGCTACAGCAGGGATACAAGAAGAATTGCGTAACTGGCGTAGCGAGCAAGTCGAAGGAAACGAATTACAGAGAGATACATTTAGTGCTAAGGCTTAAGCAGAAATGAGGTGAGTAAATGGCTAATGAAAATGTTTCAATGAATAATACCTGGCCGAACTATTCGGCAGCCAATAAAGCAACCACAAGTGCTGCAACAAAAGAATTGGGTAAAGATCAGTTTCTAAAAATCCTGATTACCCAGCTGCAAAATCAAGACCCGATGCAGCCGATGGAGGATAAGGAATTTATCGCTCAAATGGCACAGTTCAGCTCAGTGGAACAACTGGTCAATATTTCTACGCAGCTTAAAACATTGAACCAGTCCCTTGGTGCTGTATCCGGTATGATTGGCATGGAGGTAAGTTGGCTTTCTTCTAATAAAGATGATAACGGAACTCTTCGTCAGGGTATTGTAGATTCCATCATTGTAAGAGATGGCGTTCAATACGCAAAAGTGGGCAACGACGAGATTAAGCTGGATGAGATCATTCAGGTGAATTATCCAAAACAGGCAGAAGAGAGTCAAACTCCGGTACAGAACGTTCAGGATGTAACCCCTGAAACGAACGAGAGCCAGGAAGTTGAATCATCCGCTGAAACGGGTGATACGGAAGATAGCGGGAAAACGATATGAGTGATCGCATAACGGTTGGACAATTATACGCAGGCCCGATTACACCGAATATGCTTCAAAGACCCAAAACGGGAGAAGCTTCGGCTATACCCGAAAAACCTTTTGCCAAGGTGCTGGAAGATAACCTTCTGAAATTGAGCAATCATGCTGCCAAACGACTGGAACAGCGTGGTATTGAACTCAAAACCGAGCAAATGGAACAGATTGGTTCTGCTTTGGACAAAGCTGCTGCCAAAGGAGCCAAAGAGTCATTGATTTTAATGCAGGATATGGCTTTTATCGTCAATGTCAAAAATCGTACTGTGGTTACAGCTATGGATAGTGAGAGCATGAAGGATAATGTGTTCACTCAGATTGATAGTGCCGTAATCATTTCTTGACCGGCTGGCCCTTCTCGGGAGCCGGAATGCCGCTGACCGACTGATGCGGTAACCAAATGAAGACTGGGAGGATTTTTAAAAATGTTGAAATCAATGTACTCAGGCGTTTCCGGGATGCGGGGTTTCCAAACAAAACTCGACGTAATTGGTAACAATATTGCGAACGTAAACACGGTTGGCTTCAAAGGCAGTCGGGTTATGTTCAAAGATATTATGAGCCAAACAACGGCAGGGGTAACTGCCCCAACTGATGCTCCATCTGGTGGTGTGAATGCAAAGCAAATTGGTTTGGGTGTATCTGTGGGATCTATAGATACACTGCATCTCGCAGGAAGCCCAATGACTACAAACAATCCGACAGACTTACGTATTAACGGAGATGGCTTTTTTCTTGTCTCCTTGGGTGGAGATCAGGAAATTCCTTACTTGACACGTGCAGGGGATTTCCATGTTGATGCTGCTCGAAATCTTGTAACTTCAGATGGTTTGTTCGTCTTAAGTAGTGAGGGAGAGCCCATTACAATTGGGGATGATGTTGTTTCATTCACAATCGGACAGAACGGTATGATTAATCAGACAATGGCTGATGGAACAATCGAAGGCGATACTCAAATTGGAATAGGGAAGGTAGTTAACCCTGAAGGATTGGAAAAAATAGGGGTAACCTATACCGGATGACAGCTAACGCAAATCCTGACGGTACTCTTGATCCTTTAACAGCGAACAGTGCTGAGGACGGAACAGGAGCAATCATTGCTGGACAGCTCGAGATGTCTAACGTGGATCTGACTGGAGAGTTTACTGAGATGATCGTAGCTCAACGTGGATTCCAGGCAAACTCCCGGATCATTACAACGTCGGATGAAATACTTCAGGAAGTTGTTAACCTGAAACGTTAATAACTGATTAATGAATTTTTAAAACGTGGGGGAGCTTGCTCCTCCTACTCTGATCAAGGGGCTTAGCATGATTTCGGTTACGCGGTTAAATGGTTCTCCCATGTGGTTAAATGCGCTGATGGTTGAAATTGTGGAAGAGACGCCGGATACGTATATTACTCTGGTAACTGGAAAGAGACTGATTGTGCTTGAAAAAGCCACTGACGTTATTTCCAAGATTAAAGATTACAACCGTGAAATCGGGGTTCAGGCAGCCACTATTAAAGTGCAGCAAACGGAGGAATCCTGATGAAAAAAATGATGCCCTGGCTTGCAACAATGTTGCTGGCGATAACACTCATTGTGGTGGTTGTGTTTGTATTTATGCAAGGACAGAACGGGAATAAGGACGACACACATACGGCGGCAGCTGCTGAAGAAAAAAATGACTGCGGATGAAATTGTAGAAGTATCGTCAGAGCTTGCACAGATTAAAACGAATCTGGCCGATCCGGATCGTATTATTATGGTTAGTTTTTCTTTCAAGTTATCTGACAAAACAGCCAAAGAAGATTTTGAAAAAATCAAAAGCATTACGGTGAAGCCCATTATTATTCAGGCACTTGCAGACACCAAGGCTGAGGAACTGAGTTCGGCCAAGGGTATGAAACAATTCAATGAGAAACTGACAGGTCTAATTAATGAGGCATTGCCTGAGCCGAAATTGAAAAGCACTAGTTTTTCAGACATTGTTATAGCACCAATGTAAATGAACAGAACACGCTGTAGACCTGTAAGGGGGTGAGAACATGGTGGATGTATTATCACAAAATGAGATTGACGCCCTATTAGCAGCCCTTTCTTCTGGTGAAATGGACGCAGAAGAATTGAAGAAGGAAGAAACTCAGAAGAAAATCAGATCGTACGATTTTAAGCGGGCAGTGCGTTTTTCCAAAGACCATATCAGAAGCTTGACTCGTATTCACGAAAACTTTGCACGCTTTCTCACCACTTATTTTTCAGCCCAACTGCGGACGTTCGTTCAAATCAATGTCGTTCAGGTCGAACAGTTGCCTTATGATGAGTTTATCCGTTCTATTCCTAAGATGACGATATTGAACATTTTTGAAGCGGAGCCACTACAGGGACGAATGGTGATGGAAGTCCATCCAAACGTGGGATATGCGATGTTGGATCGCCTGCTTGGTGGAACCGGAACTGCTCCAACCAAGATCGCATCCATGACGGAGATTGAGACGACCATCATGGAGCGGATATTCAGCCGAGCATTTGAAAGTTTGCAAGAAGCATGGAAGACTGTGTTGGATATTTCCCCAAGGATGGAAGCGCTCGAGACCAATCCGCAATTTATGCAGATTGTATCTCCCAATGAGACCATTGCTCTGATCTCGCTCAGTACCAAAATTGGTGACACGACAGGCATGATCAATCTATGTATACCGCATGTCGTTCTTGAACCTATTATGTCACGGTTGTCAACTCATCAGTGGTTTGTTTCGGAGAAGAAAACGAGAGCTCCGGAGGAGTATGATGCTCTAAAAGAGCGTGTGAACAAAGCCAAGTTACCCATCGTTGCGGAATTGGGAGAATCGAGAATTTCAATTGCAGAATTTCTGGGTCTGTCCGTTGGTGATGTCATTACGTTGAACAAACCAGTTGATGAGGGACTTTCCATTAAAGTGGGTGACAAACTGAAATACATGGGCAGTCCGGGGACAATCAAAGACCGTGTGGCTGTGCAAATAGACAAGATTGTCACCGAAGGAGTTGAAGAATTTGACGAGTAAGGATTATTTATCCCAAGAAGAAATCGATGCTTTGCTCAGGCAATCGGAATCGATAAACAGCTCGGAACCCGCTGAAAAGACGGTTGATGATTTTTTGACCGAGTTGGAGCAGGATGCCTTGGGGAGATTGGTAACATTACATTTGGTAGCGCGGCAACAGCATTATCCACGCTATTAGGCCTCAAAGTAGATATTACAACACCTAAAGTTTCTATCATTAGTCGAACGCAGTTTGAAGAAGCTTTTCCTAAGCCGCATGTTGCCGTTCATGTCAATTACGTGGATGGATTCGAAGGCATTAACTCACTTGTTATCAAGAAGAGAGATGCTCAAGTCATCGCTGATTTGATGCTGGGTGGCGAAGGAAATCCGGTCGATGAAGAACTGAATGAAATCCATATTAGTGCGGTACAGGAAGCGATGAACCAGATGATGGGTTCCTCTGCAACCTCAATGTCCACGATTTTTAATCGTTTTGTGAATATTTCCCTCCGGGAATCGATATTCTCAATCTGGAGAGTGGAGAGGGTGTAAGTAATCTTCCAGCAGATGAGACCCTCATTCAAGTTTCATTTCGTTTGTTGATCGGGGATCTGATCGATTCCAATCTGATGCAGTTGCTTCCAGTGCATTTTGCCAAAAACATGGTAGATATGCTGATTGGAGGCGCTCAGGAGTCAACTGCCAGCGCACCAGTGGCATCAACACCTGAACCTGCACCAGCAGCTGTACCAGCAACGCCACCACCGGTTGCGGAGCAGCCGCCCGTTCAACACCAGCAGCCCCCACAGGCTCCTCAGCAGCCTGTTCAGGACTATAATAACGGATATGGACAGGCACCTATGGGGATGCCGCAAGGAATGCCGCCGCAGCAGCCTTATGGCATGCCCCCGCAGCAACCTTATGGTGCACCTCAACATTACGGTGGAATGCCAAATAGGAATGTTAACGTACAACCAGTTCAATTCGCCAATTTGCAAAATGGGGCGTATGGGCAGGTAGACGAAAACAATTTGAATTTATTGATGGACATTCCCCTTAAAGTCACCGTAGAATTAGGAAGGACCCAGAAGCAAATTAAAGATATTTTGGAACTGTCACAGGGTTCGATTGTCGAACTGGATAAGTTAGCCGGGGAACCTGTCGATATTTTGGTGAATAACAAACTGATCGCCAAGGGAGAAGTTGTTGTTATTGACGAAAACTTTGGTGTTCGTGTTATAGATATCGTTAGCCAATGGGACCGAATTCAGAAATTACAATAAGCACAATTTAGGAGGACTTGAATCAAGATGGCAAACCGAATTTTAGTCGTAGACGACGCTGCATTTATGAGAATGATGATCCGGGACATTTTGTCCAAAAATGGATATGAGGTTGTTGGTGAGGCACAGGATGGCTCACAAGCAATTGAGAAATTTAAAGAGCTTCGTCCGGATCTGATCACAATGGATATTACGATGCCTGAGATGGATGGCATTGCAGCTTTGAAAGAAATCAAGAAGATTGATGCTAACGCTAAAGTAATTATGTGCTCCGCGATGGGTCAACAAGCGATGGTAATCGACGCTATTCAAGCAGGTGCTAAAGACTTTATTGTTAAACCGTTCCAATCTGATCGGGTTATCGAAGCGATTAGCAAGACACTGGGCGTTTAAGAGACATGATGATGGCTCAGGGTGATTTTCCAGAAGCAGCTGGCGCGGGAGCCAATTATTATTTACAGCTTGTATGGGTGATTGTTGTCCTGGCCGTCATCCTGGTCCTTATTGTTTATCTGATCCGGTTCTTAAACAAACGGAATCAGCAAATGTTCCGGCACGGCACAATTCGTACTCTTGGCGGGGTTGGACTGGGACAAAACAAGTCGCTGCAAATTATAGAAATTGGTGGGAGTGTATATCTGCTTGGTGTAGGTGAAGACATCCAGTTGATAGATAAGGTTTCAGATCTGGAAGAGGCGCAAAGAATCATTGATTCCTTCGAACGAGATGCTGCTGCACAACAAGGGAATCTGTCACCTCTCATTGCCAAGCTCACAAAACGCTTCCGTAAAGATGAACCGCCGCGGGAAATGGAACTGGAGGACACAACTTCTTTTCACGAAATGTTTGAATCCAAACTTCGGCAGATGCCTAACCGTAAGGAGAAGATGGAGAAGCTCCTGGATAAAGACAATACTACAGATCGGTCGAGGGATTCATGAAGAAAAAGATTTGGTTAGCGTGTTGTTTGCTAGGACTTATCAGTCTAGCTTCTGTTACAGTTGCCTTTGCCGAGCCCATTCCGAATATTGATATTCAAATCGGAAACGGTGACGGAGGGACACCAAGCACAAGTTCACTGTCCATCATTCTGTTAATTACGGTGCTTAGCATTGCACCAGCAATGCTTGTACTGATGACCAGTTTTACTCGGATTGTGATTGTGCTCGGTTTTGTACGTACATCTTTGGGTACACAACAAATGCCACCCAATCAGGTTTTGGTTGGCTTGGCACTATTTCTGACACTTTTCATTATGTCGCCGACGTTGTCTTCCATCAATCAGGTAGCGCTTCAGCCCTATCTTCAGGGAGAACTTACGCAAACCGAGGCACTTGAAAAAGCAGCGGACCCAATAAAGAAATTTATGTTTAGTCACACGAGAGAAAAAGATCTTCTGCTGTTTATGAAGTACAATCAGACTGAACAACCAAAGACCTACCAGGATATCCCAATTACTGTTATGGTACCGGCATATGTAATCAGTGAGTTAAAGACAGCATTTCAGATGGGGTTTATGATTTTCATTCCATTCCTGGTTATAGACATTGTTGTCGCGAGTACACTCATGGCAATGGGGATGATGATGCTTCCGCCGGTCATGATCTCATTACCTTTCAAAATACTGCTCTTTGTCCTTGTGGACGGGTGGTATCTGGTTGTCAAGTCACTGTTGCTGAGTTTTAACACTTGATCCGGAAAGTTAAAGGAGGACGGTCATGACTTCGGAATTTATTATCGGTCTGGCCGGGAAAGCGGTATACACGTCATTGCTGGCCAGTGCACCCATGCTTATACTAGCTCTGGTTGTAGGACTTGCAATCAGTATTTTTCAAGCGACAACTCAAATTCAGGAACAAACATTAGCCTTTGTGCCCAAGATTGTTGCCGTACTTCTGGCAGTACTTTTGTTTGGACCTTGGATCTTGAATATATTGGTCGATTTTACGTTCAACATACTCGATAATCTATACAGATACATAGGGTAGGCTTTAGCAGATGGAGACATTGTTGCAAAGTTTCCCTGTCGCTCTGCTTATGTTTTGTCGAATCACATCATTTTTTGTAACTGCGCCAGTTTTTTCGGCTCGAAATGTGCCAACTTCAGTTAAAATTGGTATTTCTGCATTTGTCACATTGTCTGTCTATCTGATTTACGGAATAGACCAGACCGTACCCACCGATCTGAGCTATGTTTTATTGATCATCAGAGAGATTCTAATTGGCCTGCTTTTAGGTTTTGTGGCTTATCTGTTGATGACGGCTGTTCAGACTGCGGGGACCTTTATCGATCTACAGATTGGATTCGCTATGGCTAACGTATATGATCCGATGACAGGTGCATCAGCCCCGCTTACAGGTAACTTCAAGTATGCCTTTGCTATGCTGCTGTTTCTGACAATGAACGGACACCATCATCTGCTGGATGCCGTCGTATACAGTTACCGGTGGATTCCATTATCGAACGCATTTTTCCTGCGGTTGGCAGATGGAAGTATTGCTGAATTTTTGGTTCGGACGTTAGGTGAATCATTTATGCTGGCTTTTCAGATGTCTGCACCGATTGTAGTTGCCTTGTTTTTGACGGATGTGGGATTGGGGTTTCTTGCGAAGACTGCTCCTCAATTTAATGTATTTGCTGTCGGAATGCCACTTAAGGTACTCGTCGGGGTTGCTATTTTGCTTTTGCTGGTTCCCAGTTTCTCCTTTGTATTTAGTCAATTGTTCGAAGTAATGTTCAGATCCATGGAAAAATTGCTTGGAACCATTGGACAAAGGCCCGGCTGAGTGAAACGGAGGAAAAGACACGGATGAAACTTCAACTCGACCTCCAGTTGTTTTCAGGGGAGAAGACGGAGAAAGCTACCCCGAAAAAGAGACAGGATACACGAAAAAAAGGACAGGTTGTCAAAAGCGCTGAACTATCTGGCGCATCCATTCTTCTATTCGCGTTTTTGATCATGATGGTATTCAGCAATTTCTATAAAGAACGTATAGTTCGTCTGTTCACAGATATCTTCATCAATCGATTGAGTATGGAAATCACTGGAGAGAATGTGATGGCGCTTATGATGCGCTATGGCATTGAAGTTTTGTTATTGATCGCTCCCGTTTTGCTGGGTGCGGTACTGGTTGCTTTGATCGTTAACTACATGCAAGTTGGTTTTCTTCTTGTAGGGGAAGGTTTGAAGCCAAAACTTGAGAAACTGGACCCGATTAAAGGTTTCAAAAATATTTTCTCTCTCCGTTCATTAGTGGAATTTGCTAAATCCATTTTGAAAATGTCGATTATCGGTTATCTCGTTTACAGTACAATTAAGGGCTACCAGTCAGATATTGCTTCACTTTCTCATTTTTCATTGGATGCCATTTTACATTTCGCTGCGTCGATCACTTTAAGTCTTGGTATCAAGATTGCAGCGGCATTGATGATACTTGCGATATTTGATTACATGTATCAGAAGTATGACCATGAGAAGAAGATCCGTATGTCCAAGCAAGACATTAAAGATGAGTACAAGAAAATGGAAGGTGATCCGCTGATCAAAGGTAAAATCCGGGAACGTCAGCGTCGTATGGCTATGCAGCGCATGATGCAGGAAGTGCCGAATGCGGATGTAATCATTACGAACCCGACCCACTTTGCGGTTGCGCTAAAGTATGAAGGTTCCGAGATGGAGGCACCACAGATTATTGCCAAAGGTCAGGATTATGTCGCCTTGCGTATTAAGGAAATTGCCAAAGAAAACGGTGTTATTACGATGGAAAACAAGCCGCTGGCACGGGCATTGTTCCAGAGAGCCGAGATTGGTGACGCTATACCGGCCGATTTGTTTCAAGCGGTAGCTGAAGTGCTGGCTTATGTATATAAACTAAAGGGCAGAACGAAATAAAAGGGGATCGGAGGCCGTACATTCATTGAAGATTAAAGATATAGCTGTCCTTGCGGGTATCATTGGCATTGTGTTGATGATGATTCTTCCGATCCCGACCTGGCTGTTGGACTTGTTGCTGGTCGTCAATATTTCAATTGCACTGATGATACTCCTTGTTGCAATGAACAGCAAAGAAGCGTTGCAGTTTTCTATCTTTCCAGCTTTGCTGTTGATCACTACACTATTCCGACTGGCACTGAACATTTCGACAACCAAGCTAATCCTTGGTGAAGGGGATGCCGGAGCCGTAGTTGCTACCTTTGGTAGTTGGATTGCTGGAGGGCAAATTGCGATTGGATTTATCGTATTTTTGATCCTCGTTGTCGTTCAGTTTATCGTTATTACAAAGGGGTCTGAACGTGTAGCTGAAGTTGCTGCCCGATTCACCCTCGATGCGATGCCTGGTAAACAAATGAGTATTGATGCGGATCTGAATGCGGGTCTGATCAACGAGCAACAAGCTCGTGAGCGTCGTTCCAAAATTGAACGTGAAGCCGACTTCTATGGAGCGATGGATGGAGCAAGTAAATTCGTAAAAGGTGACGCAATTGCAAGTATTATCATCCTCCTGATCAATCTCATTGGTGGATTTATTATCGGTATGACTGTGCATGGGATGGCTTTCGCAGATGCAATGTCAACGTATTCTGTACTGACTATCGGAGATGGATTGGTAAGCCAAATCCCTGCTCTCCTTATTTCCACAGCAGCAGGACTGATCGTCACCAGAGCGTCATCAGAAGGAAACTTGGCAGATGATATTACGGGGCAACTGTTTACATATCCAATACTTATTTATATCGTAGCTTTCGTTATTGCCATGCTCGGTTTCTTCACACCAATTCATGTTATTACTACGCTTCCGTTGGCAGGTGTGTTGGCATATGCCGCGTGGCGTATGCAAAATAATCTGAATATGAAACAAGTAGCGGAAGAACAGTTGGAAGAAGAACAGCAGATTGAAGAGGTTAGAAGTCCTGAAAGTGTAATTAACCTGCTTCAGGTGGACCCTATTGAGTTTGAATTTGGTTATGGTTTAATACCACTTGCTGATAATCAGCAGGGTGGTGACTTATTGGATCGGATCATTATGATTCGGAGGCAGTGTGCTCTTGAACTGGGGTTGGTCGTTCCGGTCATACGGATTCGAGATAATATCCAGCTCAGACCCAATGAGTATGTTATCAAAATCAAGGGTAATGTGGTAGGCGGAGGAGAGCTGTTGTTGAATCATTACCTTGCCATGAGTCCTGGCTATGATGAGGAGTCCGTGACAGGTATTGAAACGACAGAGCCGGCTTTTGGACTTCCAGCACTTTGGATTGATGAAGTAACCAAGGACAGAGCGGAACTTGCAGGATATACAGTCGTAGACCCGCCTTCCGTTGTAGCTACACATCTGACGGAACTGATTAAGAAACATGCGCATGAGTTACTTGGAAGACAAGAAACAAAAGCACTTGTGGATAATCTCAGAGAGAACTATTCTGCCCTTGTGGATGAACTGATCCCTTCTCTACTTTCCATTGGTGATGTACAGAAAGTGCTTGCCAAGTTATTGCGTGAGAAAATATCTATTCGGGATATGGTGACCATCTTCGAGACACTGGCTGACTATGGTACGTATACGAAGGATCCTGATGTGCTGACTGAATACGTCAGACAATCCCTCTCACGTCAGATTACTCAGCAGTTCTCACAGAAAGGTGAGACACTTCGCGTGATCACGGTTGGACCTGGTCTTGAGAAGAAAATTGCTGAAAGTGTGCAACAATCGGATCAAGGCAGTTATCTTGCGCTAGACCCTGTATCTACACAAAGTGTGTATCAGAAGCTGAGTGAACAAGTGAACCGTTTGATTCAATCAGGTCAACAACCTGTTGTATTAACTTCTCCAACCATTCGGATGTATCTGCGTCAGGTTATTGAACGTACAATGCAGGACATTCCTGTGCTTTCCTACAGCGAGTTGGAGCCGAATGTTGAAATTCAAAGTATCGGGGTGGTGAACTTATGAGAGTAAAACAATACGTTGTTGAGACCATGCCCGAAGCTATGCTTCAAATTCGCAAAGACCTGGGAAGTGATGCCGTTATTCTGTCCACCAAAGAGATTAAGGTGGGCGGTGTGATGGGAATGTTTCGCAAAAAACGGATCGAAGTTGTAGCTGCAGTGGATAAGGAAGAAAACAAGCAAACAACAAAGCCAGTACAAAATCAATTCACACCTGTACCTCGTGCATTTGTACCTGAGGCTTATCGGCAAACAGCTCGTTCGTTTGTTGCGGCTTCTGATGAGTCGGCGACAACGAATACAGCTGATCAAAGTGTACAGGACCAATCTGCGGCTGCGCCGTCTGTGTTTGAATCGCGTAATATCGGTTCAGACATAGACAGCGGCTCAGGTTCTTCGAGCATGGATCATAAACCGCGACCGCAAGGGGCGGATTTTTCGGGTTCAACAACTGGTCCAATGCCAACAGGTTCAGACCTGCAGCAGGACAAGTTGATGACTGAATTGCAGGATCTTAAACAGATGGTGACCAGGCTTTCGAAGCAAGGTACTTCTGCGGACCCTGTGCCAGAGGAACTGCATATGATCCGAGAACGTTTGACAGAACAAGATGTCTGGCCGGAAGTATGGGAATCCTGGTTTGATTCAATTCAAGCAAAATGGTCTGAGGGTGGATTGAAAGAACAGGATGTAGAACAAGTAGTGAAGCTTGAGGTCATGCACTTTTTGGAGCAACGTATTGAAGAAGGCATTCTTCCTACCACGCGAATCGTCTATGTAGCTGGACCAACCGGTGTAGGGAAAACCACGACAATTGCAAAATTGGCTGCTGAACAAATGTTCAAAAAACAGCGTAAAGTTGGATTCATTACATCAGACACGTATCGGATCTCGGCGGTAGAACAGCTTAGAACATATGCTTCTATACTGAATGTTCCACTTGAGGTGGTACAATCGCCCGGTGATACACAACGTGCCATTTCTCGATTAGAGAATTGTGACTTGATCTTTATGGATACAGCGGGTAGAAACTACAGAAATGAATTACTTGTTTCGGAACTGCAAAGTTTGCTTGCTCCTGTAGAGAATAGCGAAACTTTTCTGGTCATGAGTATGACTTCCAAAAGTGCTGATATGGTTCAGATCACGGAACATTTCAGTAAATATGGTCTGGATAAGGTGATTTTCACCAAAATGGATGAGACTGGGAGCTGCGGTCCGCTATTTAACTTGTTACACCGTTTTCCACTCAAGCTCGCATATGTGGCAAATGGACAAAATGTTCCGGACGATTTGTTGAAACCAGATGCAGATTCGTTATCTAAACAGTTGCTGGGAGAATGGTCACAATGAAGGATCAGGCAGCTGCACTTCGAAGTATGGTCTCCGCGCCATTGGAATTGGAAGGCATTGAGCGAGATATTCGATCCTCAAAAATCATTACTGTGGCCAGTGGTAAGGGAGGTGTTGGTAAATCCAATTTTACACTGAACTTTGCCTTGGCATTGCAGGCTTTGGGGCAAAAGGTACTTGTATTTGATGCTGATATTGGAATGGCTAATATTGATGTTCTTATGGGTACGTCTTCTTCCTATAATCTTTACCACCTGTTGTACCGACAAAAATCCATAAGGGAAATCATACAATTGGGTGCCAGTGGCTTGCCTTACATTGCTGGAGGATCGGGCATGAAAGAGTTGTTCTCATTGTCTGATCGTGATCTGGAGTTCTTCGCCAGTCAAGTCGAGGATATTGCCCAGGAAATGGATTATGTCATCTTTGACACTGGGGCAGGACTCTCCAGAGAGAATATGAAGTTCATCGGTGCTGCCGATGAATGCCTGATTATAACCACACCTGAACCGACTTCAATAACCGATGCTTATGCTTTAGTCAAAGTTATGCACGGCCAGGAAAATGCTACACCCTTTCGGATGATCGTTAACCGGGTGGAAGACGAACGAGAAGCGGAACGAGTGGCAGAAAAAATAGCTGGAGTGGCAAGGCGGTTTTTGCAGACGGATATTCCGCTGCTTGGGTATATTTCAGAAGACGCCCAGGTAGTCAAGGCTGTCAAAAGGCAAATGCCCTATAGTCTGGCTTATCCCAATGCCAAAGCCTCCAAAGATATAGAGAAACTTGCTCTTCGTTATCTGGCTGTACCTGCAACTCCGGGATCCGGAACCTTGACAGGAATCAGGGGATTTATGAATAAGTGGCTTAAACGGACAACATGATTTCTGAATAAAGGAAACAGGGGTGACACAACATGGCGGCGTATCAAGTATTGGTTGTCGATGATTCCGCTTTTATGCGTAAGATTGTTACGGATTTGATCCAAGCGGATCCGGAATTCAAGGTAACGGCAACGGCATCAAACGGTAGAGAAGCGATTCAAAAATCACTAGAATTGAAACCCGATATTATTACAATGGACGTTGAGATGCCCGAAATGAATGGGTTGGATGCATTAAAATCAATTATGAAGGAATCCTTCGTTCCTGTGATTATGCTCTCTGGTATCAATGAACAAGGCATGAAAGAAACCATTATGGCGCTTGAAGCTGGGGCATTTGACTTCATTCGCAAACCATCTATTTCACATGACCAGGATATTGCTCAAGTCGGTAAAGCCTTGGTTGAGCGCATGCGTGCTGCGATGAATGAGATCAAAAGAAAAGCTGATCGTGAGTTATCCATGAAAAATAGAGACATGCTGCGAGGAGTAGTTGCTCCCCCAACTCAGCCAGTGCAGAAAGAAATGCCGGTCAGGGATCCAGCGGAGCCTGTGAAAAAAACAATCGAACCTGTCCAAACGAGTCAACGCTCTCTTCGGGAGCGGACTGAAGCCTTTCAGGCCAAATCAAAGAAAGCAATTGAACCATTGTCAACTTCAAAACCAGGTCGCGTAGAGAACAAACCAGAGCCTTTGCCAAAGGCTGAGCGTAATTTGGGGACGAAGGCAGAAAAAGCAGTGAGGTCAGCTAATCCAGTACAGACTCCAAAGGAAGTTCGACTACCTAATGCAGCTAGAGTGGCAGCTGATCAAATAGCGGCAACCTCTGCCTCTGCAAAAGCCAAGGATGTAATCAAGCCTAATCCTGTTCCCAAAGGTGGAGGGGGCTGGAAGGACCATTCAACAAACTTGTGGCAATAGGTTGTTCTACGGGTGGACCGAGGGCTCTCAAGACATTGCTTGAGCAGTTGCCTGCTGATTTGCCTGCACCGGTCATTATTGTGCAGCATATGCCGCCCAATTTTACCCGTTCTCTGGCTCAACGATTGAATACATTCAGTCCACTGCATGTGGTTGAAGCTGAAGATGGCATGGTTCTGAAAAAAGGAACCGCCTATATAGCACCCGGCGGATTCCATGTGAAAGTTAACAAAACAGCAGACGGGAAGTTTATCGTGAAGCTGACTGAAGATCAACCAGTGAATGGACATAGACCTTCAGTGGATACGATGTTTGAGTCACTTCTGCCGTTTACATCTTTACAAAGGCATCTTGTTTTGCTGACAGGAATGGGAAGTGATGGAGCACGTATGATGAAGAGGTTATACGAAGCTGGAGTTACATCAACCTTTGCCGAGAATGAAGAAACATGTGTTGTATATGGTATGCCGCGTTCTGCTGTAGAGCTGCAATGCGTTCGTCATCTTCTGCCATTGCAGGAGATTGCTTCTAAACTTGTTCAAGCAGTGAAATAACGGAGTGTAACTCACGGAGGAGGTGCCTCACAATGGACATGAACCAATATTTATCCATGTTTATTGATGAGTCTAATGATCATCTGCAATCGCTTAACGAAAACATGCTTCAACTTGAAGGCAATCCGGAAGACCTGGGCATAGTTCAGGTTATATTCCGCTCTGCTCATACCTTGAAGGGTATGGCAGCAACTATGGGCTTTGAAGATTTGGCATCACTGACACATAAAATGGAAAATGTGTTGGATCTGGTTCGTAATGAGAAGTTGAAAATGCAGGATTACATTTTTGATACCATGTTCAAGAGTCTGGACGCTTTGGAAACCATGGTTCAGGATATTACCGAAGGTGGACAAGGTAAAGCAGATGTGTCGTCAATTGTAGCTTCACTTCAGGCCATTGAAAATGGTGAAATGACAAAAGGAGATGGACCTGCTACAGATACAAACAAGTCGGCTAACACTTCAATCTCTTCGGCTGTTGAGCTGGATGAATTCCAATATTCAGTGCTGGATCAGTCGATCGCCGAAGGTCATCGTGTGTTCTACGTGGATGTGCTTGTTAGCGAGCATAGCCAGTTAAAAGGTGTACGGGCTTATATGGTCTTTGATATGCTGGAACGTTCAGGTGAAGTGGTTAAGGCTTACCCATCCGTTCAGGATATTGAGCAGGAGAAGTTTGAGCGCAGTTTCTCGTTGTATTACATAACAACTAAAGAGGCGCACGAACTGGAAGAAGGCATCATGAGTATCTCTGAAATTGAAAGTGCGAAGCTCATTCAACTGGATCAGGAGACTCTTCAGCAGATGGCCAATCAGGTAGCAGCTACAGTTGAAGCGCCACCCGCACCAACAGCTGTAGCTGAGGTTGCTTCGCCGGATAAGAATTCTGTAACCAAAGAAGAGGCGACAACGGCACCAGCTAAAACAGCTGCACCGAAGCAAGCTGCTGCACCTTCACGTACCATTCGTGTGGATATTGAACGTCTCGACGTATTGATGAACCTGTTCAGTGAATTATTGATTGACCGTTCACGTCTGGAGCAACTGGCCAGTGAAACAGGCAACAATGATTTATCCGATACAGTAGCTCATTTAAGTCGAGTTAGCACAGATTTGCAAAATATTGTACTGAAATTGCGGATGGTTCCGGTAGATACCGTATTTAATCGATTCCCGCGCATGATCCGTGATCTGGCTAAGACACTTGATAAAAAAATCGATCTGGTGATTACAGGTGCTGAGACGGAACTGGATCGTACGGTAATTGATGAGATTGGTGATCCGCTTGTGCATTTACTGCGTAACGCGGTTGACCATGGTGTGGAATCCATTGCAGAGCGTGTAGCTGCAGGTAAACCAGAGATGGGTACAGTAAACCTGCGTGCCTTCCACAGTGGAAATCACGTATTTATCGAGATTGAAGATGATGGTAAAGGTATCTATCGCGACAAGCTTTTGAAAACTGCGATCAAACGTGGTGTTGTAACCGAAGAACAAGGTGCCAAGATGAGTGACGATGAAGTGAATCAACTGTTGTTCGCACCTGGTTTTAGTACTGCTGATATTATCTCGGATATCTCTGGCCGGGGCGTTGGCTTGGATGTAGTAAAATCGAAGATTACTTCGCTTGGCGGTAATGTAACGATTCATTCAACTCCAGGCAAAGGCACGAACTTCTCTGTTCAGCTTCCGTTGACTCTATCCA
The DNA here is from genome assembly GCA_022836915.1 of Paenibacillus sp. OVF10. Taxonomy (GTDB): domain Bacteria; phylum Bacillota; class Bacilli; order Paenibacillales; family Paenibacillaceae; genus Paenibacillus. Next base: position 3,217,091 of record CP094668.1, read on the forward strand.
TTATTGCTGCAATGCTTGTACGACTTGGTTCAGAGAAATACGCTGTTCCGTTGTCTTCCATTGTAGAGACGGCCATTGTACAACGTGAGCAAGTTCGTAATATTCACGGCAATAAAATGATCACGTTCCGTGAGTCACTGATTCCGTACTTGTCCTTGAGCGAAGTATTCTCGGTACCGGATTTCAATGACGCTGATGAGCAAGAAACAGAAATAGTCGTGATTCGCAAAGGCGACCGTCTTGCAGCCGTAGCTGTTGAAGAATTTATTGGACAAAGTGAGATTGTTCTCAAATCAATGGGAACCTATCTTCCTGCTATTGAAGGAATCTCTGGAGCAACCATTCTCGGAGATGGACAAGTAGCCCTGATTCTTGATCCTAATGCATTTATTAAATAAGCATTGAGCTAAGTCTTACATTTAATAGGGAGGTTTTTTACATGGAAGAAGAGTTGAAAGTCATCGTCTTTAAATTGGGTACCGAAGAGTATGGTATTGAGGTAGATAAGGTTCAGACGATTGAGCGTATGATGCCAATTACACGTGTTCCCAAGACACTTTCCTTTGTAAAAGGAGTTATTAATCTACGTGGTGTTGTAATTCCGGTCATTGATCTACGCGGTCGTTTCTCCCTTCCGGAAACGGAATACACGGATCAGACTCGTATTGTTATCGTAGGTGTAGACGACATGCAAGTTGGTTTTATCGTTGATTCAGCCAATGATGTTATTGATATCAAGAGCAGTGCAATCGATAGCCCACCAGAAGTGGTTGGTGGCGTCAAAGCGAGATACCTGCGAGGTGTTGCTAAATTGGAGGATTCACGCTTGTTGATTATGCTCAACCTAAACGAAGTATTAAATAAAAGCGAGATTGTACAGCTGGAAAGTGTTGAGGGCTAGTACCGTGGAGATGTTCAACCGATTTGAGGTATTCCAGATGGATGTGCTCAAAGAGGTCGGTAACATTGGAGCAGGCAACGCCGCAACGGCGTTGTCTCAACTTCTCAACAGACCGATTGACATGGGTGTACCTACAGTACAAATGCTCCCTTTTGAAGAAGTTGCCGAAAAAGTGGGCGGAGATGAACGCATCGTGGTTACCGTGTTTCTTCGTGTAGAAGGCGAAGCACCGGGAAATCTTTTCTTTATGATGACACCAGAGGCTGCTAAAATGTTGTTGAATAGACTTGCCGGGTTTGATCTGAAAGAAGGACTCGCTTTTACAGATATGGAACAATCAGCGCTTTCCGAGATTGGAAATATTTTGGCTGGATCCTATCTTTCTTCTTTGGCAGATTTCACGAAGTTGGCTATGTATCCAACTGTTCCTGGACTTGCCATCGACATGGCGGGTGCCATTTTAAGTTATGGCTTGCTGCAATTTGGCGAGATGGGTGACGCTGCATTGTTAATTGACACATCTTTCTTTGAAGGTGAAGATCAAGTTGAGGGTCAGTTTTTCCTCATTCCGGATCCACCATCCTTTGCAAAGATATTTGAATCGCTAGGGGTGCCACTGAGCCATGATTGAGGACAAAAGCGTCGTTAAAGTCGGTATGGCGGATTTAAACATCGCTCATCTTCCTGGTGTAATCCGTACGACTGGCTTGGGTTCGTGTGTGGGATTAACAATGTATGACCCACATTTGAAGCTGGCTGGAATGGCGCATGTCATGCTTCCTACTTCAGAGATCGCCCGTGAAGGGAAACTGAACACTGCGAAATATGCGGATACGGCGTTGCCTGAGCTTTTGGAAAAGATGATTAAACTAGGCGCTTCTCGCTCACGTATTGTGTCTAAAATGGCCGGAGGCTCTCAGATGTTTGCCTTTGCTGGCGCTGGAGATACAATGCGCATTGGACCAAGGAATGCAGATTCTTGTCGAGAGTGGCTTCAAAAACTCAATATCCCTCTTCTAGCAGAAGATACGGGTGGGAATTATGGACGAACGATTGAGATGGACTGTGAAACTGGACTTTTGACTATTCGAAGTGTACAAATGGGTGTAAAGGAACTATAAGACTATGATAGGAAACTACCGCATTAATCTTGGAGCAGGCATCGTTGGGTTTATTCTTACTTTTTTGTAGCATACAGCAGCAATGTGCTGATGACCAGTTTAATTCGCGGATTGATCGGATTCGTAGCCTGGTTTGTCCTTGCATATGGTTTACGCTGGGGATTGGGATTGCTGCTGAACCCTCAGATCGAGGGAAATGGGTATGGTTATGATTCACCAAATGCTCAAGATCAAAGAGGTTCACAGGTGGACATTAAAATCGAAGACGATGGACAAGAGCTGAATGATTTGCTCAAGAGTGGACAGAACGCTTCATCTGGGGACGATCTTCCGCCATCTGAGACGAAAGCTCCAACGGGATTCGCCCCTTTGGATCCGCCTAAACTTGTCCGGACCAAGGATCCGGAGGAATTGGCGCAGGCCGTTCGTCACCTGACAGACAAATAAGGAGGGTGAAAGCAATTGAACGAGCGTAAAGCTTCACATTTGAACCATTCTGATCTGTGGGAAAAGTGGAAAGAACATGGAGATCTTGAAGCCAAGAAAACTTTGATTGAAAAGTATCTTCATATTGTAAATTATGTATCCGGTCGACTGGCTGTTGGTTTGCCCAAAAATGTTCCCAAGGATGACTTGGAGAGCAATGGTGTTATGGGGTTAATTGATGCATTGGAGAAGTTCGACTATGAACGTGGTCTGCAATTTGAAACTTATGCATCATGGAGGGTCCGCGGAGCCATTCTTGACGGTCTGCGTCAAGGTGATTGGGTTCCGCGTTCTGTCAGGGAGAAGGCCAAGCGAATTGAAGACGCCTACCAACAGTTGGAACAAAGTTATCTCAGGTCTGTTAGTGATGAGGAAATGAGCGAGTACTTGGACGTATCCACTAAAGATTTTCAACATATGCTTCAGGAAGTGGCAGTCATGTCACTTTGCTCGCTGGAGGACCCAATTCGTGAGGAAGAGTCTGAGACTCGTCTGTCTTTGATGGTGGATGAGAAAGCCAAAAATCCAGATTATAAAGTGAATGAGTTTTATTTGAAGGAAGCTTTGGTGCAAGGGCTTGACAAGTTGACGGTAAAAGAGAGAACGGTTGTTTCACTCTTGTATTACGAAGATCTTTCTCTTAGTGAAATTGCTGAGGTTATGTCTCTTTCTCCGTCTCGTATATCCCAATTACATTCCAAGGCAATATTACGATTACGCGGCACGTTGGACAAACAGAAAGATTTGTTGATGCGTAAAGATTAATAAAGAGAAGTAATATCATTGGAGTTTGGGGAGTGGAAAGTCTAAAAGGGGAAGAATTGCAGTGACACAGCGGACTGCTTTGGAACAATGTTTAAACATTGTTTTATCGGACGACAAATGCACAGCCTACCTTGAATTTTCCAAAGAGGAAGAAGGCTTTGCCTGCACGATCGATGAACTTGAACAATTTGTGGCGGACAAGGGCATCAAACAAGGTGTATCGCGAGAGGCATTATTACTTTTTGTGAGCAACCCTGAAACCTATTTGAAAGATAAATACAAGATTGCAGAAGGTGTCGCTCCCATTCAAGGAACAGATGGCTTCATCAAGGTCCTGGTTGGGATGGACGATACGAATGAACGACGACCATTGGAATCGGAAGATGGAACCGTCGATTACAAAGAAGTGACCCGGTTAAACAATGTTCGTAGTGGTCAGATCATTGCAGAGCGGATCGCTCCTAGCGATGGCATACCAGGCAGGGCAGTAACGGGTGAGGAAATTCCTTATCGTCCGGGAAAAGAAGCTCGGTTTAAAGTTGGGAAAAACGTTGTGATTAACCCGGATGGTTCTGCGATGTATGCTGCACTGGATGGGCTGGTTACCAAAACGGACGGTAACAAACTGAATGTGTTTCCGGTTTATGAAGTCAATGGTGACGTTGATTACAATAACGGTAATATCGACTTTGTAGGCACCGTTGTCATACGAGGCAATGTACTTACCGGATTTAAAGTAAAAGCAGCAGGTGACATTCGTGTCGTCGGAGGTGTCGAAGGAGCTGAACTGGAAGCAGGCGGCTCAATCGAAATTACCGGTGGTATTATTGGTTATAACAAAGGACTGGTACAAGCAGGCCATAATGTCAAGTGTACTTTCATTCAAGAAGGCAACGTGGATGCCGGTGAAGATGTTCTGGTTTCCCAAAGTATTATGCATTCCAATATTCGTGCTGGCCATGGTGTCATCTGTGCGGGCACCAAGGGTCTTATCGTTGGTGGCTCGATCCAGGCTGGTCAGAACGTCTCAGCGCGTGTTGTGGGCAACAGCATGTCCACGGTCACTTCCATTGAAGTTGGTGTGCTGCCAAAGCTGCGTAACGAACTCAATGATTTGCGCAAGGAAGTCAGAGAGCAGATGGATTCCTTGGATAAAACGAAGAAAGCTTTGACATTGCTGGATCAATTAGCTGCGGCTGGACAACTAACTCCAGATAAGATGTCGATGCGAATCAAGCTGAATGCTACGCAGAAATCTGCTCTTCGTATAAGTGAAGAAACGAAAATGCGTATCTTTGAAATTGAGAAGGCACTTGAAGATACAAGTAAGGCTCGTGTTGATATTCTGAAGATGATTTATGGCGGCTCTAAAATAGTTATCGGCAGATACACGAAATTTATTAAAGATCCAGTGAGTCGAATTTCATTTTATTATCACGATGGTGATATTACGATGGTTCCATACGTTTAAGTACAGCATTCAGGCACAGGAAGAAATCCATTCGAAACCGTGAGGTGAGCGTATGAGTTTCAAAGCAGTGGAGTTGCAGATTGCGGTACCACGAACAAGTGAAGCGGGACGTTATCAAAGTGAAGCCCAGCAGCGACCGATTACGGATCAGAATCTTTTGGCAGAGCAAACGTCGAAAGAAGCAAATGAAGCAAGGCAACGAAGTGAAGCAATGGACGAAACTTCACAGACTTCGGTGCGTGATGGTCATACCCATGATGGGGATCAGCAGAGTGATTCCGATGGACAGGAGACTGCTCAGGCTCAAGAAACTGTTAAACCTGCAGAGCACCCGTACAAAGGAAAACACATAGATCTGTCTTTATAATAAATGGTTGTTATGGACATGGAGTCTTGCGCACCGATGGTTGAATCAGAAGGAGAGAACCCAATTTGTCACCATGGATCATTATTGTCATATTAGGGGCCTGCGCCATCGCCTACGCTTATATAATGCCTCGGAAAAACAAGGCGCAAGAGCCCGGGCATCAACTGGTGCAGGAGATGGAATCTACGCTTGAACACTACATGACCGAGATCGAAAATGATAATGATGCTCTTATTCAACGTGTGGCTGAAATGAAGGGAGAAGCGACAGCAGCCGATCAACGTATGCAATTGCAACTTCAGGAATTACAGCAGCGGTTGGATCAGCTCGAACAGAGCAAAAAGAACGAACCTGTCGCATCACCTGTTCCACACTCCGGGAATGTATCCGTACAATCTTCCGAAGGTTTGCAAGCACAAGCCCTCGTGAAAAGTGTACAAGCTGAGGCGGCCCAGCAGGCTTTAGAAGCAGACGTACAGACCAGTGAAGTCGAATCTTTGCCTGGGCGTGAATCTATTAAAGATCGATATGCAGAACTCTTTAATCTACACGCTGAGGGTAAGTCGATGGATGCCATATCCAAGCAGACAGGTATTCAGCGTGGTGAGGTACAGTTAATACTGCAACTGGCAGAACGGGAGGAAAGCTAAGTCATGGACAAGCGATCCTTATGGATTGGTCTGGGGAGCGGCATGATTATTGGTGCGGTTTTGCTTCAACTGGCCACAGTTGGACAAAATGCTTTGTCGGATAGTAATCTGGACCCCGAGCAGACCGCCAATATGACCAAAGAACAGCTTGAAACAGTCGCAAAAACCTTGGATATGAAGTTGGTCGGTTCTGAAGAGGAACTATACACAGAAGCAGAGTGGGTAGCAAAGAAAAAGCAGGAGAGCAGTGAGTTGCAGGGGAATACAGCAACGCCACCTGAGACAGTAACCTCTACGGAAACACCCGCAGAGCCTGAGAAGCCACAAGAGCCTGCTGTAAGTGAAGGTGAAGGGCGGAAAGAGATAACAGAGCCGAAGACAACAGAACCTGTAACGCCAAGCAATCCAAAAGGCGCAACAGTATCATTCAAAGTACGTTCAGGCAATAGTCTGGCGATCGTAGCAGCAAATCTCAAAACCGCGGGAATCGTAGATGATGCTCAAGCATTCATAAAGGCTGGCAAGGCTGAGCGAATCAATACCAAAATCCAAGTGGGTACTTATGCGCTTGAAAAAGGTGAAAGTTTCAAATCCATTATCGCAAAAATTACGAAAGAACCGTCAAACTGAGCATGCTCGGACAGGGCGGTTTTTGCGTATTAAACGGTGCATTTTCAAAGCTTGATAATAATTAGTGTTGATTTACATATCAGATTTAAAATGATTCGATACTAGCAAAAAGTAAAAAGTAGATTTTAGCTTCAAAGACTGTTGCATCAGACAGTCAGTTGTGATATATTAGATAACGGTGTTAAAACACACGCATGTGCTAATTTTGTTGAGGGTGCTTTCCTTATGGAGAGTCTTGGCGAAAAATGATGCCGGCGGAGGACACAATAAAAACCATATTAGGAGGTGTGTGAAGATGGCAGTAATCTCCATGAAGCAGCTTCTCGAAGCTGGGGTACACTTCGGTCACCAAACTCGTCGTTGGAACCCAAAAATGGATCGTTATATCTTCACTGAAAGAAACGGAATTTACATCATCGATTTGCAAAAAACGGTGAAAAAAGTCGAAGAGGCTTACAACTTCGTTAAAGGAATCGCAGGAGAGAATGGTAAAATTCTTTTCGTGGGTACTAAGAAACAAGCTCAAGATTCCGTTAAAGAAGAAGCTGAACGTGCTGGTCAATTCTACATTAACCAACGCTGGCTCGGCGGTACCCTGACTAACTTCCAAACTATTCAAAAACGTATTGATCGTTTGAAACAGTTGGAAGCTTGGGAAGAAGACGGTACATTCGCTGTATTGCCTAAAAAAGAAGTTATCTTGCTTCGCAAAGAAAAAGATCGTCTGGAGAAATTCTTGGGCGGTATTAAAAATATGAAAGGCCTGCCAAGCGCCCTGTTCATCATCGATCCACGCAAAGAGCGTATCGCTGTTGCGGAAGCTCGCAAATTGGGTATCCCAATTGTAGGTATCGTTGATACTAACTGCGATCCGGATGAGATCGATTATGTTATCCCAGGTAATGACGACGCGATCCGCGCTGTTAAATTGCTGACAGGTAAAATGGCTGATGCTGTAATCGAAGCTAACCAAGGCGAAGAAACTTCCGCTTAATAGATTCGAACATATGTTATAAACTAAATGAAAAGGGTGGTTGGCAGGTGGATAACCTCTCACTGCCCTTTTTTAGAGTGTACGTACAATACTTAATTTTGGAGGGAATTTATAATGGCAGTTAATGCGAGTGCAGTAAAAGAACTTCGCGAAAGAACGGGCGCTGGTATGCTCGATTGCAAAAAAGCACTGGAAGAAGCAAACGGTGATGTAACAAAAGCAGCTGAATTGTTGCGTGAGAAAGGTCTTTCTGCAGCAGCAAGCAAAGCAGGCCGTGCAGCAACTGAAGGCGTTGTAGAATCTTACATCCACGCTGGTGGACGTATTGGTGTCTTGGTTGAAGTTAACTGTGAAACAGACTTCGTTGGTAAAACGGATCAATTTAAGGATTTCGTTAAAGATGTAGCTATGCAAATCGCTGCAGCTAATCCTAAATTCGTTACACGCGAAGAAGTTCCTACAGAAGAGCTGGAAAAAGAAAAAGAAATTTTGAAAGCTCAAGCTCTTAACGAAGGTAAACCAGAGAAAATCATTGAAAAAATGGTTGAAGGCCGTATCGGTAAATACTACGAAGAGTACTGCCTAATGGAACAAACTTTCGTTAAAGATCCAGACAAAACGATCTCTCAATTGCTGAACGAAAAAATCAGCCAAATTGGTGAAAACATCTCCATCCGTCGTTTCGTTCGTTACGAACTGGGTGAAGGTCTTGAGAAAAAGTAGACAACTTCGTAGAAGAAGTAATGTCCCAAGTAAACAAATAAGACGGTTTCTATAAACCGGCGAGCAGAATTGATTTTCGAAGATATAAGAATGATGAAACTTCGAAGCGTAAACTCCCTTATATCTCAGGAAAACAGTGCCTTACCGGTTAAATGTTTTTCCTAAAAGAGCGGAACACAACTGTGTTCCTTTCTTTTAAGCAGGAGGCCATGCGCGAGAAGTTTTGTTGGTTGGACACCAAGCGTGTTCGATTCAAAGTGGAGGGTGAATAATTGGAACAGCCAGTATTTAAACGTGTTGTCTTAAAGGTCAGCGGAGAGTCTCTTTCCGGTCAAAACGGCTACGGTATTGATGCAGATACGATCTCGTCGATTGCCCAACAGGTAAAAGAGGTTGTTGCACTTGGTGTACAGGTTGCTATTGTATGTGGCGGCGGAAACATCTGGCGTGGTATTGCCGGTAGCGAAAACGGCATCGATCGTGCAACTGCCGATTATATGGGTATGCTGGCGACAGTAATGAACTCGCTGGCACTGCAGGATGCTTTGGAACAGATTGAAGTGCCTACGCGTGTACAGACATCTATTGCAATGCAACAGATTGCAGAGCCTTATATTCGTCGTAGAGCTATTCGCCATCTGGAGAAAGGCCGGGTCGTTATTTTTGCAGCAGGTACAGGTAACCCGTTCTTTTCCACGGATACAACAGCAGCACTGCGCGCAGCGGAGATTGAAGCAGAAGTTATCTTGATGGCCAAAAATAAAGTTGATGGTGTATACTCAGCAGATCCGTTTAAGGACAGTACAGCTGTGAAATTTGATCAGTTGACTTACATGGATATTCTTAACAAAGACCTTGGTGTAATGGATTCAACGGCATCCTCGCTTTGTAAGGACAACAACATCCCGTTGATCGTATTTGCCATTACGGAACAAGGTAACATCAAACGTGTTGTTCTGGGCGAACGTATCGGAACAATCGTTAAAGGGAGTGTAGATTAATGCCACAAGCGGTTAAACAACATGCCGAAGAGCGTATGGAAAAAGCAATTCAAGCATTGCGTCGTGACCTGGCTACTTTGCGTGCAGGCCGCGCAACTCCAGCTCTTCTGGACCGAATTCAGGTAGAGTATTATGGAGCAATGACGCCATTGAATCAACTCGCTAATATCAGTACTCCGGATTCCCGTACACTGATGATTCAGCCTTGGGACAAATCCTCCATGGGTGACATCGAGCGTGCCATCATGAAATCAGATCTGGGTCTTACTCCAGCCAATGATGGTAGCATGATCCGTTTGTCTATTCCGGCATTGACGGAAGAACGCAGAGCGGAACTTGTTAAGCTGACGAAGAAGTTCGGTGAAGAAGGTAAAGTAGCGATTCGTAACATTCGCCGTGACGCGAATGATGACATCAAGAAAATGGAAAAGTCAGATATTTCCGAGGATGAATCGCGGAGACATCAGGACGACATCCAAAAATCGACCGACAAGTTTATTGCTGAAGTCGATAAGGTACTCGCTGCCAAAGAAAAAGAAATCATGGAAGTGTAAGACAAGCGCAGCCCCTCCAATACGGTGGGGTTTTGTCTCTTTTTCCAAGCTTCAGATAAAGAAACTTCAGGGATTTTGGAGGAACAGGAATGATCAAACGGGTTCGGTCGTGGTGGAATGGGGCTGACAAGCAGGAAACGCTGACTATATCCGAGGACAATATCCCGCAGCACGTCGCCATCATCATGGACGGCAATGGACGATGGGCCAAACGTTTGGGACTCCCGCGTATAGCCGGGCACCAAAATGGCATGAAGGCGGTCAAACGTGCGACCATCGCGGCGGATGAACTGGGCATCAAATATCTGACGATGTACGCTTTTTCGACAGAAAACTGGACGCGTCCAAAAGAAGAAGTGGATTTTCTGATGCGACTTCCGCAAGAATTTCTAGCCATAGAGCTGGATGAACTTATAGAAAAAAATGTGCGCATTCGCATGATGGGTCAAGAGGAACATTTACCTTCTCATACCATTAATGCCTTGCGGGAAGCCATTCGTCTTACGGAACATAATACAGGTCTCGTTTTGAACTTTGCAATGAACTATGGAAGTCGTCGTGAAATGACGGACTGTGTTAAACAGATCGCTCTGCAGGTGAAATCGGGGGAACTATCGGCAGAGGACATAACACCTGAACTCATTGATAGACATATGCTGACGGTTGACATGCCCGATCCGGATCTGCTGATCCGGACGAGTGGAGAGTTGAGATTAAGCAACTTTATGCTCTGGCAGCTTGCATATAGTGAATTATGGTTTACGGATATATACTGGCCCGAATTTGGCAAAAAGCATTTGCTTGAAGCAGTAGCCGAATATCAGCGCAGAACAAGGCGTTACGGCGGTTTGAAATAGATGGAGGATGAAGCCGTTGAAACAGCGATTAACGACAGGAATCATAGCAGGTGTGTTGTTTTTAGGTTTTTGCATGCTGGGCGGACCCTGGTACCATGGTTTGGTATTGCTTATGGCTCTCATCGGTTATTATGAATTTGTTAAAATGACCGGGGTGATGCCTTTTTCAGGTGTGGCCCTGATTGGATATGCTGGTGTTTTTGCCATTGTGTTTCCTTGGGAAATGCTTTGGGAGGCAAGACCGCTATCCTTATTTCAGGTCATCTGGATAGTAATGCTTGTACTGATGACAGCTTCGGTTGTCACCAAAAATAAGGTTCCCGTGAATACAGTGGCCATGCTTTTCCTTGGCGTGTTGTATATAGGGATCGGTTTCTATTACATTGCAGAATCCAGACATCTGCATCATGGATTGTTCTGGACGTTCCTTTTGCTGGGCTCCATATGGGCCAGTGATGCAGGAGCTTATTTTGTAGGGAAACTAATTGGTAAAAACAAACTGTGGCCTTCCATTAGTCCAAACAAAACCGTGGAGGGTGCACTGGGTGGCATCGTGATTGCAATTGTTACTTCTGTTATTTTTGCATTAGTATCAGATGGTTTACTTTCCTGGCAGAGAGCGATTGTGATCGGAATTGCCTGTGCAGTTGTAGGTCAGATGGGTGACTTGATCCAGTCTGCATACAAACGTGTATATAATATCAAGGATTCAGGCAGTCTTCTCCCAGGGCATGGAGGCATTCTTGATCGGTGCGACAGCTGGATTGTTGTTTTTCCATTCGTACATATACTAATGCTACTGCCCTACTAAAGAAGAACATGAGTCTGAGATACCAGCATTGTTCGCCGTAGGCATTGGATAATTTAAGATGAGGTGCAGCATGAAAAAAATTGCGATTCTTGGGTCAACCGGTTCTATTGGAACCCAGACACTGGATGTAGTTGACATGCATCCAGAACTCTTTCAAGTAGAGGGACTGGCTGCCGGAGGCAATACAGACCTGCTGATCGAACAAACCAAACGTTATCGGCCGAAGAAAGTATCGGTGGGGTCCAAAGAATTGGCGGAGAAGGTAGCTCCACATTTGCCTGCAGGAACGCAACTATTTTATGGCACAGAAGGACTCGTAGAAGTTGCGGCAGGAACTGATGCGCATACGGTTGTTACAGCGGTGGTGGGGAGTGTTGGATTGGAGTCAACGCTTGCTGCCATAGACGCAGGCAAACAGATCGGTCTGGCCAACAAGGAGACATTGGTTACGGCGGGACATATTGTTACTACAAGAGCTGCCGCCAAAGGAGTCTCTTTGCTGCCCATCGATAGTGAGCACTCTGCGATATACCAATGCTTGAATGGTGAAAACAGAGAACGCTTGGCAGGTATTACACTCACCGCTTCAGGTGGATCATTCCGTGATCTTACCCGTGAACAGTTGAAGAGCGTGACTATAGAGGATGCGCTTAAACATCCGAATTGGTCAATGGGGTCCAAAATTACGATAGACTCGGCAACGATGGTTAACAAGGGTCTCGAGGTCATTGAAGCACATTGGTTATTTGGTCTTCGATATGATCAGATTAATGTATTACTTCACCCAGAGAGTGTTATCCATTCCTATGTGGAATTTGATGACACCAGCATCATCGCTCAACTGGGGAATCCGGATATGCGAGTTCCAATTCAATATGCATTGACTTACCCTGACCGCTTGCCATCACCAGCACAGCGGCTGTCTCTTGCTCAAGCTGGGAAATTACATTTCCGTGAGATGGATATGGAACGGTTCCCGTGTTTAAGAATGGCGTATGAGTGTGGTAAAATGGGAGGAACCGCAACAACGGCGTTTAATGCAGCCAACGAGGTTGCTGTAGCCCGTTTCTTGCGTAAAGAGATTTCATTCCTTAAAATAGAAGATATTATTGCTTCTGTGCTGGAAGCACACCACAATGTGGACGAGCCTGATCTGCAGGAGATCGCGCGTTGTGATCAGGAGAGCCGTAAGCTTGCGGCCAGTCTGTAATCTCTTTTTTCATAACAAATTGGAAGAAGTGATTCTCTTGTGCGGCATCAGAGAATAATGATAATCTAGAGGGACAGACTGCGGTATGTGCCGTGAAGGAGGATGGATAGGGATTGGAAACCATACAAGTGGTATTTCTAACGGTGCTCATGTTCTTTGTCATCGTGACGGTTCATGAATGGGGGCATTATTATTTTGCCAAACGCGCCGGTATTCTTGTACGGGAGTTTGCGATCGGTTTTGGTCCCAAATTGTTCTCATATAAAAGAAACGAGACCCAGTTTACATTGCGTTTGTTGCCTTTTGGTGGATATGCACGGATGGCAGGGGAAGATCCGGAACTGGTAGAGATCCAGGAAGGACAGACCATTGCGGTAAGATCAGCGGATGACCAGGTGAAGATGATCTATCTGGATCAGTTGGATAACCGTAAAAATGTAATACGTGGTGAAGTTATCTCCATTGATATGGAGAACGCCCTGAAGCTTCAACTGGATGTAGATGGTGAGATTCAGGAGTATCGTATTCATCCTCAAGCAATGTTGGTAAGTCGTGGCAAACAAACGCAGATTGCACCGAAAGATCGTCAATTCGGCAGCAAAACCGTTGGACAGCGTGCATTGGCTATTTTTGCAGGCCCACTCATGAACTTTATCTTGGCCTTTGTGCTGTTTGCTGTATATGCACAGATGGCAGGAGTTCCGGTGGAAAATCCAAAAAATCTGGAAATTGGTGAAGTCCTTGAAGGTGGGGCAGCCGATCAGGCGAACCTGCAAAAAGGCGATATTATTGAGACGATCAATGGTACTGTTATTGGTACAGATTCACAAAAAATGGTGTCGATGATTGCCGATTCCAAAGACAAGCCGATGGAATGGACGCTGCGCCGGGGTTCGGATACGTTTAATATAACGATTACTCCACGTGCTGTAGAAGGACAAGAGGGCGGTAAAGTGGGAATCGTACCTACGTTACCAACCCGATCTGTTGGATTTGTAGAGACATTTAAAGTCTCTGGCGTGGCCATGGTTGATACAACCAAAGTGATATTTGAAGGTTTTAAACATCTGATCAATCAATTCAACATGGATGATATTGGTGGTCCAGTTCGTACATTCGAAGTGACAGGGCAAATTGCTAAACAAGGGATTGAGCAGTTAACGAGATGGGCAGCGATTTTGAGTCTATATCTTGGGATTTTCAACCTGCTACCAATACCTGCACTGGACGGCAGTCGTCTGGTCTTTTTAGGAATTGAAGCGCTGCGCGGCAGACCTGTTGATCCCAATCGCGAAGGCATGGTGCATTTCATCGGATTTGCGATGTTGTTTGTGTTGATGCTGGCAGTAACTTACAATGATATATTACGTTTAATTAACGGATAATTACGGTTGGACTACGCTCTGGACATTCAGAGATAGTCGTTATGGGAGGACGCTGGAGTCTTATGTCAAAGGAAAATGATAAACAGTTCGTGACTGAAATCACACCACAGGGTGAGGACTTCTCACGCTGGTACATCGATGTTATCAAAAAAGCTGATCTCATGGACTATGCACCCGTACGCGGTTGTATTGTGTTTAAACCAGACGGCTTTGAAATCTGGGAACACATTAAGGATGAGTTGGATCGTCGTTTCCGGGAAACGGGTCATCGCAATGCGTACTTCCCGATGTTCATTCCTGAGAGCTTCTTTCAAAAGGAAAAAGAGCACGTGGAAGGTTTTAACCCTGAATTACCATGGGTTACGGAAGCTGGCGGAGAGAAGCTGGAAGAACGTCTGGCAATCCGTCCTACATCCGAAACGATTATTGGTCACATGTATTCCAAGTGGATTCAGTCTTATCGGGATCTTCCGGTACTGATTAACCAGTGGGCTAACGTAGTTCGTTGGGAAAAAGAACGTTGCCTTTCCTTCGCACAAGTGAGTTCCTGTGGCAGGAAGGTCATACAGCGCATGAGACGGAAGAAGAAGCACGTGAAGAAACGATGAAAATGCTGGAGATTTATCGTGAAGTGGTTGAGGAATACTTGGCTATTCCTGTAATTGTGGGTCAGAAAACCAAATCCGAGAAGTTTGCGGGTGCGGTGGATACGTACTCGATCGAAGCCATGATGAAGGATGGACGTGCTGTACAAGCAGGTACATCTCACTACATGGGGACGAACTTTGCAAAAGCATTTGAAATCCAGTATCTTAGCCGAAATAATGTGCTGGAGCTGGCTTACACTACTTCATGGGGAGTAAGCACACGTTTGATCGGTGCATTAATTATGGTTCACGGAGATGATCGTGGTCTCGTACTTCCTCCTAAAGTGGCACCAACACAAGTGGTCATGATCCCAATTGGACCTCCGAAAACGCGTGATGCTGTTGTTGGGCGTGCAGATGAGTTGTTCACTGAGTTGAAAAAAGCTGGAGTCCGTGTGAAAATGGATGATCGCAGCGATGTTCGCCCAGGTTGGAAATTCAATGAATACGAGATGCGCGGTGTTCCGATTCGTCTGGAGATTGGTCCACGTGATATGGAAAATGGTGTTTGTGTACTCGTATCACGCATCACAGGTGAGAAGAAAGTGGTAGAACAAGCAAACCTGGTAGAAGAGATTCAGGCTATGCTGACACAGATTCAGGTAGATTTGTTAGAGCGTGCTCGCACATTTATGTCGGATAACTTCTACTCCGTGGATACACTCGATGAGATGAAAGAACTGATGGAAAATAAACGCGGGTTTACACTGGCTGGATGGTGCGGTTCAGAAGCTTGCGAAGATAAAGTAAGAGAAGTCACAGGTGCAACAAGCCGGAACATTCCGTTCCAGCCTGCGGAAGAAAAGCATACGTGCCTGGCTTGTGGTGAACAGGCAGAACACACGGTTGTGTTTGCAAGAGCATACTAAGTCAGGATCACTTGACGAAAAGCACTTATTCACCAGTTGAGTAATGAATGGAGAGCTTCTGTCGGATAAAATGAGTCGGTGCGAGTTCGGATCGGTGACATTTTTGAATGCAGGGGCTTTTCATGCTTTAAGGGGGTACAAGGAGGAACACGATGAGCGGATTCGAGGAGAAGAGAAAACGGTTTGAGTTGTTGATGAAACAGGCAGAGCTTCCGGCTGGTCTGTTAGAGCCCTATTTTTTGGATGGATGGATTGAACAAGTAGAGACCAATCGAAGTAATCGTGAATGGAATATTCTGATTGCGAAGGACACATTGGTACCCGCTCCAATCTATCGCACATTTTGTCTGCATATTCAAGAGAAGATGAATCATATCGCCAAAATTTCATTTGGCTTCAAATATACGGACAAGGTACAAAATGGTGATATCGTCAGTGAATATTGGAATCTGTTTCTGGAGTGGGTTACCCGTGAGATTCCGTCTGTAAATGGCTGGATGAATCGGACAACCTTTGAATGTGAAGAGGATCTCCTACAACTGACAATGAGTGATGCAACGTCGATGGAATTGGCTCGTAAGAAACAGATTGATCAGGCTATTACGAAATTCTATGAAAAATACTTTCATCTACCTCTTCGCATCAAGATGCAAGTGGGCGAAGTAGGAAGCAATAAAGAGGCCATGGAACAGTTCCAGGCCCAAAAACGTGTAGAGGAACTTGAGGTCATCGAAAAGATGATGAGTGAAGTGGACACAGAAATCCCGGTGGATGAGGAGCAGGGTGATCTGCGTTTGCAAATGGGTTATGACATCAAGGAGCCAGCAGTACCCATGCAGGAAATCCAAGATGAAGAGAAAAAGGTCACGCTTCAAGGTTCGGTGTTTGGACTGGATCGTAAAGAATTGCGAAACGGAAATACGTTGTTTACCTTCTACCTGACCGACTTCACGGATTCCATGCAAATGAAGATGTTTGCCAAAACAAAAGAGGATGTTAAAATTCTCAGTTTGCTGGCTAACGGTAAATGGGTAAAAGTGCGTGGTCGTGTAGAATATGACCGGTTTATGCAAATTCCTGAACTCGCCATGATTCCTTCGGATTTGATTGAAGTTAAAGCACCGCCGTCTCGCAAAGATAATGCACCAGAGAAACGGGTGGAGTTCCATTTGCACTCTACAATGAGTACGATGGATGCTGTAACTTCAATTGACAAATACGTGAAAATGGCAGCCGAGTGGGGACATAAGGCGATTGCTGTCACTGATCATGGTGGTGTGCAGGTATATCCCGAGGCTTCCAAGGCTGCTAAGAAAAACGGGATTAAAATGATCTACGGCCTTGAGGCCAATGTTGTGAATGACTCTGTTGCCGTTGTAATGGCTCCTCAGCCATTGGATCTGCAAACAGCGACATACATCGTATTTGATATCGAGACCACAGGTCTGTCGGTAACGCAGAACAAAATTATTGAGATTGCTGCCGTGAAGATGCAAGATGGTAAAGAAATTGACCGGTTTGCAACGTTTGTGAATCCGCATGAACGCATTCCCTACAACATTCAGCAGTTGACCAATATTAATGATGACATGGTAAAAGACGCACCTGAGCTGGAGCCTGTTATTCGTGATTTTGTGCAGTTTGCTGGTGATGGTGTGCTTGTTGCGCATAATGCACGTTTTGACATGGGCTTTATCCAGGCTTCCCTGAAGCAAATTGGATTGCCAGAGCTTCCTAACCCGGTCCTTGACACATTGGAACTGGCGAGATTGTTATTTCCCAAAATAAGAACCACCGTCTGAATACGATGGCGGATAAATATAAGGTTGGACTCGAAAGTCATCACCGTGCCATTGATGATACGGTTGCACTCGCGGGTATACTGATCGGATTATTAAATGATGCTGCCCAGATGAAAGGTTTGACGAGGCTTGATCGCTTGAATGATTATGTAGGTGTCGACTTGTCGAATACAAGACCTTTCCATTGTGGAATCTATGCATTGAATGATGTCGGTAAGAAAAATCTATATAAGCTGGTATCTCTCTCTCATACGGAACATTTCAAGCGGGTACCGTGCATTCCCAAATCGAAACTGATTAATTTGCGTGAAGGCCTTGTTGTTATATCAGGCTGTGAAAAAGGTGAATTTTTCGAAGCGGTGCTTAACAAATCGCTCGAAGAAGCGGAAGAGATCGCTGAGTTCTATGACATACTGGAGATCCAACCACTTACAATGTATATGCATTTGGTGGATAAAGGGTTGGTGGCTACACCCGAAGAAATCAAAACAGCGATCCGTAAAGTCATTGATATAGGTGCAAAACTTAATAAACCGGTCATAGCCACAGGTAACGTGCACTATTTGGAACCGCGTGACAAGTTATATCGGGATATCACCATTCACGGAATTACAGGATTTAGTCCACTGAAAGATCAGCGTAAACCGGATGCACATTTTAGAACGACAGAGGAAATGCTGGAAGAGTTCCAGTTCCTGGGTCAAGAGAAAGCGTACGAGGTCGTTGTTACAAATACGATGGAGTTGTCTGACCGATTTGAGGAAATTAAGTTATTCCCGGACAAACTGTTTACTCCGATTCTGGAAGGTGCGGACGAAGAAATCCGTAATACCTGTTATAACACTGCCAAGTCCATCTATGGCGAGGAATTACCAGAAGTAATCGTGGCACGACTAGAGAAAGAGCTCATTCCAATTATTAAATACGGTTTTTCTGCCAACTATCTGATCTCGGAACGCTTGGTTAAAAAATCGAATCAGGATGGTTATCTCGTAGGTTCACGGGGATCGGTAGGCTCCTCTGTTGTTGCTACATTCCTGGGTATATCCGAGGTTAATCCACTACCTGCTCATTATATTTGTGTGAATTCGGAATGCAAACACAGCGAGTGGTTCCTGGACGGCAGTGTTCGAAGTGGATTTGACCTTCCAGAGAAAGAGTGTCCGGATTGTGGTGGCACACTTAAAGGAGAAGGCCAGGATATTCCGTTTGAGACCTTCCTTGGATTTAAAGGAGATAAAGTTCCCGATATTGACTTGAACTTCTCTGGTGATTACCAGCCTCATGCTCATAACTATACGAAAGTACTATTTAGTGAGAAGAGTGTTTTCCGTGCGGGGACCATTGGTACGGTGGCTGAGAAAACAGCATTTGGTTTTGCCAAGAAGTATGAGGAAGAACATCACAAGAAATGGCGCGGAGCTGAATTGAATCGTTTGGCCTCTGGCTGTACTGGGGTGAAACGAAGTACTGGACAGCATCCCGGCGGTATTGTCGTTGTACCTGATTATATTGAGGTCGAAGACGTTACACCTGTTCAGTTCCCAGCTGACGACGTTAATGCGGAGTGGAAAACGACACACTTTGATTATCATGCTTTTGAAGAAAACTTGCTAAAACTTGATATTCTGGGGCACGATGATCCAACTATGATGCGGATGCTGCAGGATTTGACAGGGGTCGATCCAACGACCATTCCGATGAATGATCCCAAAGTCATGAGCATGTTTAACTCAACCGACGCTCTGGGTGTTACACCGGAACAGATTAGGTCGCCAGTCGCGACGTTTGGCGTGCCAGAGATGGGAACGAAGTTTGTACGTCAGATGCTTGTCGAATCCCAGCCGACGTCTTTTGCCGATTTACTGCAGATTTCCGGATTGTCCCATGGTACAGGCGTATGGCTTGGAAACGCTCAGGATCTGATTAAGAACGGAACGTGTAACATTAAGACGGTAATTGGTTGTCGGGATGATATCATGTTGTTCCTGATCTATAAAACGGGCATGGACGCAAGTCTTGCCTTTAAAATTACCGAGAGTGTTCGTAAGGGACGGGGGCTGCCACAGGAATGGATTGACGAGATGAAGAATTGTAAAGTGCCTCAATGGTACATTGATTCGTGTCTCAAAATCCAGTACATGTTCCCGAAGGCTCACGCGGCCGCTTATGTTATTTCGGCAGTACGTACGGCGTTCTTCAAGCTGTATCATCCGATTGAATATTACGCAACTTACTTTACCGTTCGGGCGGATGAGATTGATATCGAACTGATGTGTCAGGGATATGACGCGATCTATCGAAAAATTACGGAGATTGAGCAATTAGGTTTCCAGGCACCTCCGAAAGAGAAAAACATGTTACCTGTCCTGGAAATGGGTCTGGAAATGGCAGCACGCGGATTCTCGCTGAAATCCATTGACTTATACCGTTCGGAAGCGACAAAGTTCATCGTTGACGGAAAATCACTAATCCCTCCATTTTCGGCATTGGCAGGAATCGGGGATAATGCTGCTCGCAATATTGCTGCAGCAAGAGATCATGGTGAGTTTCTATCGGTTGAGGACTTCCAGCAGAAGTCGAAAGCAAGTAAGACCATTGTTGAACTCCTGTCGAATATGGGATGTTTCCGTGGCTTGCCAGAGAGCAATCAGCTTTCCCTTTTCTAGGATTGAATTTGGATTTAAACATAGCGATTGTTTGGGGGACGTGATTTTTCCTTCATTAGTAAGTAAACTGTCTGAACCATCGCTTACTTGTCACTATTACCAGACTATGTTATAATTTTTGAAGTGAACGAGATAGTACGAATTTCTAAAGAGTGGGAAACCCACTCTTTAGTCTTTGGTATACAAGAATCTTGGGTATTGAATAATCTGCCAGTGCTTTTTTGCTGGTGTAACCTAAGTTGGAGGTTATTGGTTTTGAGCACAACGAACATTAAATCTACCGTGGAAGAAATGATCCAACCCTACTTGAACGAACAAGGCTTCGAGCTGGTTGACATCGAATACGTCAAAGAAGGCAGCAACTGGTTTTTACGGGTGTATGTCGACAAAGAGGGTGGCATCGACATCGACGATTGCGTCTTGATCAGCGAAAAGCTGAGCGCCAAGCTGGATGAGAACGATCCGATTCCAACCATCTATTTCCTTGAAGTGTCTTCTCCCGGTGCGGAGCGTCCACTGAAAAAACCTGAGGACGTTACCAAATCTGTAGGCAAAAATGTTTTTGTTACAACCTACGAGCCGGTGAACGGATTGAAGGAATTTGAAGGCAAGCTGCTTTCCTTTGATGACGGGGAACTCGTGATCGAAGCAGGCAAAAAACAGCATGCCATTTCTTATGATAAGGTTGCCAGTGCGCGCCTAGCTATTTTGTTTTAAGTGCCTTGTTCACTTTATTAATGAAAAAGACACATCTCACGATAACGGCAAGGTGCTCTTGAGTTCAGAGCCTTTCGCCGTTTTACGTATGAGATGCCATGTTTGAAAGGGGGATCAACATTCATGAGTATGGATTTTATTGAAGCAATGAATGAATTGGAACGGGAAAAAGGGATCAGCAAGGATGTGCTGTTTGAAGCGATCGAGGCTGCACTAATTTCCAGCTACAAGCGGAATTTCAACACGGCCCAGAATGTGCGTGTTGACATGAACCGTAATACGGGAGTTATTCGGGTGTATGCCCGTAAATTGATCGTGGAAGAAGTCCTGGATTCACGTACCGAAATTTCATTGCCTGCTGCACGAGAAATCAACCCACACTTCCAGCTGGAAGATATTGCGGAGATTGAAGTTACGCCGCGTGATTTCGGACGTATCGCGGCACAAACTGCCAAACAGGTAGTGACCCAGCGGATTCGTGAAGCCGAACGCGGCCTGATCTACAACGCTTTCGTAGATAAGGAAGAAGATATCGTTACGGGAGTGGTGCAGCGTCAGGATTTGCGCAATATCTACATCGATCTGGGCAAAATCGAAGCGGCTTTACCGCTGACCGAATTGATGCCGAACGAGAAGTTTGTTCATGGTGACCGTATTAAGGCGTATATCACCAAGGTCGAGAATACGACCAAAGGGCCGCAAATCATTTTGTCCCGTACCCATCCGGGCCTCTTGAAACGTCTCTTTGAACTGGAAGTGCCTGAGATCTTTGACGGTGTAGTTGAGATTCGCTCCGTCGCTCGCGAAGCAGGGTTCCGCTCCAAGATTGCCGTTCATTCCCGCAACGAGGAAGTTGATCCAGTTGGATCTTGTGTAGGTCCTAAGGGAATGCGCGTGCAGACCATTGTGGGTGAGCTGCGCGGTGAAAAAATCGACATCGTTCGTTTCTCCGATCAGGTAGACGAATATGTTGCTAATGCACTGAGTCCTTCCAAAGTATTGGAAGTTCATGTATTTGAGGAAGAAAAGATGGCTCGGGTTATCGTTCCGGACTATCAACTGTCGCTCGCAATTGGTATCAAAGGCCAAAATGCCAGATTGGCAGCCAAATTAACCGGCTGGAAAATTGACATTAAGAGCGAGAGCCAGGCGGAACAGGAATTCGGCAGAGAAAAAGATTCTTCTTCTGAAATGCATCAGGATTCCGTCTCCGTCGACTAAAGTAAAGTACGGGGGCGCTGACGTATGAAACCAAAAAAGTGCCGCTGCGCAAATGTGTGGCATGCCAAGAAATGATGCCCAAAAAGCAGCTGATTCGCATTGTTAAAACGCCAGAGGATGAAGTGCTGATCGATTTGACTGGCAAAAAATCCGGACGTGGTGCCTATTTATGCGGCAAAGAGTCCTGTTTTAAGCTCGCACTCAAAAACCGGGCTTTGGATCGGGCGTTAAAAGGCAAAGTCTCACCTGAAATTTACGAGCAATTAGCAGCTGACTTCATCGCGGTTGAGGATGAATTCAAAGCAGCACAGGAGCGTGAAAATGACTAATATTAAAACGCTGTCTTATCTGGGACTTTCTATGCGTGCAGGCAAACTTGTAACAGGTGAAGAAATTGTACTTAAAGCGATCCGATCTTCCGAAGCAAAAATGGTTATTGTTGCGGGTGACGCCTCAGCCAATACACAAAAGAAATTTCGCGATAAATGCGGAACGTATAAGGTTCCTCTGTTGATCGGATTTGACCGGGATAGTCTGGGTTCAAGTATCGGTAAAGACACGCGTGTTGTTCTTGCAGTAACGGATCGAGGGTTTGCAAAAATGATCTCCAAGCAAGTCGGTATAATGTCGGAGGTGGAGTATATTGAGTAAACAGGAAAACAAGGATAAATTGCGAGTTTATGAATATGCGAAGTCCCTTAATATGAGTAGTAAAGAAATTATAACCATTCTTAAAAAGCTGGAAATTCCCGTAAACAATCATATGAGTGTCATGGAGAATGGTTCAGTCGGTAAGGTGGAACAATTTTTTAAAGATATAAAATCTACTGCTGCTTCGAAACAAGGCAACGATGCAAAACCAGTTGCTACTTCGGCAGTGCGCAGTGACAAACCAGTGGACAGCAACAAGCCGGCCGGCGGAGTGAACACGCCGAAGAGCAGTAACCCATCCGGTAGTCCCGTACAAACAAAAATACAACAGGAAAAGCAGGTAGGTATGAACAATAGACCAAATTCCAACAATAACAATGGCACCCAAAGACCCAGCGGCCAAGACAGCCGCAACAGAACGAACTCTTCCCAAGGCTCAAGCCAAGGAGGACAATCAACTAACCGTCCAAGACCAGCTCAAGGTGGACAAAGCAGTACTGCATCCCGTCCGCAAGGATCGGGTCAACGTCCGAATAACAGCGGTGGCGGTCAAGTAAGAACTTCAGGCCCTAACAGCGGTGGTAATACAGGTACTGCTGGCAACCGTAGCGGTGGCCAAGGTCAGAGCCAAGGACAAGGCCAACGCAGAAGCGGTCCAGGTGGTACTACTGGCAGCAACAACAATAGTGGTAACCGTTCGAACAGCGGTGGCGGTGGACGTCGTTATGATGACAACCGTGGCGGCAACTTCCGTGGTAACCGTGGTGGCAAGAACAACCGCAACAGAAATCAACAACAGTACCAACAACGTGAGAAAATTGATAACACACCTAAGAAAATCATTGTTCGTGGTGATATGACTGTAGGTGAAACAGCGAAGTTGCTCCATAAGGATGCTTCCGAAGTTATCAAAAAGCTCATCGCTATGGGCGTTATGGCAACAATCAACCAAGAGCTTGATATCGAAACGATCCTTCTGCTTTCAGGTGAATTCGGTGTTGAGGTTGAAGTGAAGATTGTGCTTGAAGATGACCGTTTCGAAACACTGGAAGAGAATGATGATGCTGCTGACTTGCAAGCTCGTCCTCCAGTAGTTACAATCATGGGTCACGTTGACCATGGTAAAACAACTTTGCTGGATGCCATTCGTTCCACGAATGTAACAGGCGGCGAAGCAGGCGGAATCACGCAACATATTGGTGCATACCAAGTTGAAATCAACAACAAAAAAATTACGTTCTTGGATACTCCTGGTCATGAAGCGTTTACAGCAATGCGTGCACGTGGAGCACAGGTTACGGATATTACAATTATTGTCGTAGCTGCCGATGACGGTGTTATGCCACAAACAGTTGAGGCAATTAACCATGCCAAAGCTGCGGGGCTTCCAATTATCGTGGCTGTCAACAAAATTGACAAACCGGGCGCTGATCCAGATAAAGTAAAACAAGAATTGACTAACTATGAACTCGTTCCAGAAGAGTGGGGCGGAGATACCATCTTTGTTAACGTATCAGCAAAACAAAGAATGGGTCTGGAAGGTCTGCTTGAAATGATTCTGCTCGTTGCAGAAGTGAACGAATACAAAGCGAACCCGGACAAACGTGCCCGTGGTACGGTGATTGAAGCCGAGCTGGATAAAGGACGTGGCCCAGTTGCACGTATCCTCGTACAGCACGGTACATTGAAAGTCGGCGATGCTTTCGTAGCAGGTAACTGCTTCGGTCGTGTCCGTGCGATGGTCAATGACAAAGGTCGTCGTCTGAAAGAGGCTGGACCTTCAACACCTGTAGAAATCACAGGTTTGACTGAAGTTCCAGGTGCGGGAGATCCATTCATGGTGTTTGAAGATGAGCGCAAAGCGCGTTCCATCGCTGACAAACGTGCGATTACGCAACGTGAATCCGATCTGGGTACACATACTCGCGTGACGTTGGATGATCTGTTCCAACACATCAAAGATGGTGAGATCAAAGATCTGAACGTAATCATCAAAGGTGACGTACAAGGTTCGGTTGAAGCATTGAAAGGTTCCCTTGCGAAGATCGAAGTTGAAGGTGTACGCGTGAAAATCATTCATAGCGGCGCTGGTGCAATCACTGAGTCCGACATCATTTTGGCCGCAGCATCCAATGCCATCGTGATTGGTTTCAACGTTCGTCCTGATAACCAGGCGAAAGCAACTGCAGATCAAGAGCAAGTAGACATTCGTCTGCATCGCGTAATCTACAGTGTTATCGAAGAAATTGAACAAGCGATGAAAGGTATGCTTGATCCGATCTACAAAGAAAAAGTTATCGGTCATGCTGAAGTTCGGAGCACGTTCTCCATCAGTAAAGTGGGTACCATCGCTGGTTGTATGGTTACCTCGGGTAAAATTACGCGTTCTGCGGAAGCACGCCTGATTCGTGATGGCATTGTCCTTTACGAAGGTAAGCTGGATTCCCTGAAACGTTATAAAGATGATGCCAAAGAAGTAGCACAAGGTTACGAGTGCGGTATCACACTGGATAAATATAATGATCTCAAAGAAGGCGACGTTATCGAAGCTTTCATTATGGAGACAGTACAACGATAAGCAAGGAAGCATGAGGTGAACAACGATGGCTAAGATTCGTACAGGTAGAGTGGGCGAGCAGATCAAGAAAGAAATCAGTCTGCTCATCCAGTCTGAACTGAAAGATCCACGTATCGGCTTTATTACGGTAACGGGAGTCGAAGTGACAGGAGACTTGTCGCAAGCCAAAGTTTATCTGAGTGTCTTCGGTGAACAGGAACAAAAAGATAACACGCTCAAAGCTCTGGCAAAAGCAAATGGATTTTTGCGTTCCGAGCTGGGTAAACGTATCCGGTTCCGGCATGTTCCCGAATTGATATTTAAGATTGATGAATCCATCGCTTATGGCAGCCGAATTGAGAAGCTGCTTGGCGATATTGGTTCCGACAAGAACGAATCCCAGTAACAGAATAGAGGAGACGGCAATGCACACTTATGAACAGGCGCTCCAGGCGGGAAAGCAATTTCTGCTGGAGCATGATGATTACCTGGTCGTGTCGCATGTACAGCCGGACGGTGACGCAGTCAGCTCGACGGTAACGGTGGGCTGGCTGCTGTCATGTCTGGGTAAGACATTCACGATGATTAATGAAGGTGAAATCCCCGGGCGCATGCAATTTTTGTGGGAAGCAGGCAACATTGTGAACATGACCGAACAACCACCGCAGCGAAAATACAAAGCTGTTATCTGTGTGGATTGTGCAGACTTTGCCAGAGTAGGTTTGACACGTCATTATTTCGAAGACGATGCTGTTATTTTGAATATTGATCATCACCCTACAAATGACGGTTATGGTACAGTCAACATCATTAAATCAGATGCTGCTGCAACGGCTGAAATTTTGTTCGATTTTCTTAACCTGTTCCAAGTAACATGGGATAAAGATGTTGCGACGGCAGTTTATACAGGATTGCTTACGGATACAGGTGGCTTCCGCTATGCCAACACTAGCCCAAATGTAATGACAACGGCCTCCAGACTGCTTGAACACGGCGTGGATGGACCCTATCTCGCCCAGACATTGTTGGAGCAGGTGACTCTTCCGCAAGTTCGGATTTTGAATCAGGCACTATCAAGCCTGCAGATGACAGATGATGGAAAGATAGCCTGGGTTGTTATTACACCAGATGATATGGTGGCTTGTGGAGCAGCTAATGAAGATCTTGAAGGGGTAGTGAACTATCCGCGCAACATTCAGGGCGTGGAAGTTGGTATCTTTTTCAAAGTCATCAACGAGAATGCAGTCAAGGTTTCTTTGCGTTCAGCTGGGAAGGTTGATGTTGCTGCACTAGCACAGACCTTTGGCGGAGGCGGGCATGTGCTCGCAGCCGGATGTCGTCTGGAAGGAAAACTTGATGATATTGTCGCAAAAGTACTGAAGCAGGTGAATTCACAATGGTAAAGCCATTTGAAGGTGTACTTCCGGTATATAAACCGGCGGGATTTACTTCTCATGATGTTGTAGCCAAAATGCGTCGCATTCTCAAAATGAAGCGCATTGGGCATACGGGCACACTTGACCCACAAGTTACAGGCGTTCTGCCGCTCTGTCTTGGACGGGCGACACGTGTGGTGGAGTACATGCAGGAGCTTCCGAAGGAATATCTTGCTACGCTCAGATTGGGACTCTCTACTGACACAGAGGATATGACAGGGGAAGTCATTGAGCGGGCTGAAACGACTGTGGAAGTAACACAGGAACAGGTTCAACAGGTGCTTGAACAGTTTCTGGGCACGATCTCTCAGGTACCACCCATGTATTCTGCGGTAAAGGTAGACGGTAAACGTCTTTATGAACTTGCTCGTGAAGGTAAGACGGTAGAGCGTAAGAGCCGTGAGGTCACAATCTATGAGCTCGAACTTACAGGGATTGAGACTCAGGGTGAGACCACCGATATATCCTTCCGGGCCTTGTGTTCAAAAGGTACCTATATTCGTACATTGTGTGTAGACATTGGCCGGCAACTCGGATATCCATCGACCATGGTTCAACTGGAGCGTACGATATCGGCAGGTATCTCTGCAGATCGTTGTCTTCGTATTGAAGAAGTGGAACAACTTATGGCTGACGGGACTTTGGCGGAGGCGCTGATTCCTGTTGACGAGGCTATTGCTTCAATTCCGGCCCACAAGGTTGGAGAAGAACAGGCCAAAGGAGCACTTCAAGGTCAGAAACTGTCTGCACGTCTTCTGGAACCGCCTGTAGAGCAACCTGGTTTATTGCGGTTGTATGCTCAGGATGGTACGTTTCTGGGGATATTTGAACGGGATGAACTAAAACCAACGGTGAGGGCAGTTAAAGTCTTTTTGCCGGAATAAAGAGGTCTCGGGCTTAGAGTTGTGGTGATGCTCAAGCTTGGCCTATCTAGTGAAATGCAGGTGAATGATTGTGAAAACCGTAATGCTAACCTATCCGCAGACGTTACATTCGACTGAGCTGAGCACACTGCCCCAAGTGCTTGCGATTGGTCAATTCGACGGACTGCATCTCGGACATGCAAGTGTCATTTTATCAGCTGTCCGCATTGCGCGGGAAACGGGCATGCAGGCAGCGGTCATGACCTTTCATCCACATCCGAAGGAAGTTATGCGCAAAGGGGATTACGAGGGTTATTTAACTCCCTTGAGAGATAAAGAAGACATCTTGGCAGGAATGGGCGTTGATGTACTGTATGTGGTGGAGTTCAATGAAGATTTCTCACGGTTGACGCCGCAACAATTTGTACAAGACTTGTTGATTCCTCTTCAGACACGAACAGCGGTGGTGGGTTTTGACTTCCGTTTTGGTCACAAGGGTGCAGGGGATGAACAACTTCTTCGTACTTTGGGAGAAGGAGAGATGACGGTGGAAACCGTTCCTCCTTTCTTGTTAAATGGTGAAAAAGTGAGCAGCTCTCTCATTCGTGGCCTGTTGAAGCGTGGGGAGATGGATGAGGCCAGTCAGTGGCTTGGCCGACCTTACAGCATCAGAGGAACCGTCATTCACGGGGAGAAGCGTGGACGAACGATTGGATTTCCTACAGCCAACCTTGAACTCACGGATCATTACGTTACCCCGTCGAAGGGTGTTTACGCTGTTCGTGTGCAGTATGGCGAACAGGAACTGCATGGCGTAATGAATCTCGGTGTGAAACCTACGTTTCACGAAAGCGGGATGAAACCTACGTTTGAAGTGCACCTGCTTGATTTTGATGGACACCTATATGACCAGGAACTAAAGGTTGAGCTCGTTCACTATATTCGTGCAGAACGAAAGTTCGACTCCATTGATGCATTGATTAGCCAGATTCGTGAAGATGCATTAACTGCCGGCCGCCTGTTATCTTAAAGGTTCAGGATTAAATGTATGTTTACATTTACTTTAACTAGGCAATTATGATATACTGTACTACGTTGTCGATTGAGACAACATTAACCTTGGCTTGGTTGCTTGCTCTCACCGGCGGTGACGAGGCTAATGGCGATTATATTGAAGGAGGTGAACAGGATGGCATTGACTCAAGAACGTAAACAACAACTGATCGACGAGCACAAAACTCACGAGTCCGATACAGGATCTCCAGAGGTGCAAGTTGCTATCCTTACGGAAAACATCAGAAGTTTGACAGACCACTTGCGTACGCATAAGAAAGACCACCACTCACGTCGTGGACTTTTGAAAATGGTAGGTCAACGTCGTAAGCTTTTGGCTTACGTGAAAAACAAAGATGTTAAACGTTACAGCGCACTGATCGAAAAACTCGGATTGCGTCGTTAATTATCGTACATGTTTTCAAAACCAACCTGGCTGTTATCCGTCATTCTTTTGTCTAAAAGGACAAGCGGAACCTACAGCCGGGTTGTTTTGTAGATGAACATGTTGCCATATATTTGTAGATGGGGCTCCGTGAGGAGCTTTTGTTGTGCAGATTAGCATGTTGCAAGATCTTACATAGCTAATGAATGCAGGACAAGCAGGAAATACTGTGAATATGCAGAATCCATTGAGTTAGGACGAATAAAAGGAGGAATTTCATGGAACAGCGTGTTGAAATGCAGCTTGGCGGAAGAAAGCTTACGTTTGAAACCGGGCGTTTGGCCAAGCAGGCTAATGCTGCCGTTAAGGTAACATACGGGGATACCGTGGTATTGTGTACCGTGACAGCATCAAGTGAGCCGAAAGATTTGGACTTTTTCCCATTAACGGTGAACTATGAAGAAAGATTGTACGCCGTAGGTAAAATCCCGGGTGGATTTATTAAACGTGAAGGCAGACCGAGTGAGAAAGCTATTCTTTCAAGCCGTCTGACAGACCGTCCAATTCGTCCATTGTTCCCTGAAGGCTTCCGGAATGATGTACAAGTTCTGAATATCGTTATGAGTGTGGACCAAGACTGTGAACCGCAAATCGCTGCAATGATTGGTACATCAGCAGCATTGAGCATTTCGGATGTTCCATTCAGCGGACCGATTGGTGGCGTGAAAGTTGGACGTATTGATGGCGAGTTCATCATTAACCCAACGATTGCACAGCTTGAAATCAGTGAACTTGAGTTGGTGGTTGCAGGAACCAAGGATGCCATCATGATGGTTGAGGCTGAAGCAAACGAATTACCGGAAGAAGTAATGCTTGAAGCAATCATGTTTGGACATGACGAGATCAAAAACATTGTTGCGGTAATCGAACAACTCGTGCAAGTTGCTGGTAAAGAAAAAATGGCTGTTAAGTTACATGCCGTTAATGCGGAAGTCAACAGCAGTGTGCGTGATTTCGCAAGTGCTCGTCTGGTTGAAGCGGTTAAAATTGCCGAGAAGCATGCTCGTCAAGATGCAATCGATCTAGTGAATGACGAAACTGTTGCTCACTTCGAAGAGAAATATATTGAAAGTCCTGAATTGCTTAAAGACGTGAAGGAAGTCCTGCACGATATCGTTAAAGAAGAAGTGCGCCGTCTGATCACGCATGATAAAGTTCGTCCGGATGGACGTGGACTTGCTGAGATTCGTCCAATTGAATGTGATACTTCCCTGCTGCCACGTACGCACGGTTCAGGTTTGTTCACACGTGGACAAACACAAGCACTTAGCATCTGTACCCTTGGTGCACTGGGCGACGTTCAGATTTTGGACGGAATCAGCCTTGAAGAAACGAAACGTTTCATGCATCACTATAATTTCCCACCATTCAGCGTAGGTGAAGCTCGTCCATTACGTGCTCCAGGCCGTCGCGAAATCGGACATGGTGCTCTGGGTGAGCGTGCGCTTTCCAAAGTCATCCCTTCCGAAACAGACTTCCCATACACGATTCGTCTCGTATCTGAAGTTCTGGAATCCAACGGTTCAACTTCCCAGGCAAGTATCTGTGCCAGCACACTAGCTATGATGGATGCAGGTGTACCAATCAAAGCTCCAGTTGCGGGTGTAGCTATGGGTCTGATCAAAGATGGAGATCATGTATCCATTCTGAGTGATATTCAAGGTATGGAAGATCACCTCGGTGATATGGACTTCAAAGTAGCCGGAACACCTGAAGGTGTAACTGCAATTCAAATGGACATCAAAATTGATGGTATTGATCGTCAAATTTTGTCTGAAGCATTGGCTCAAGCCAAAGAAGGTCGTTTGCATATCTTGAGCAAAATGACTGAAGTGATGAATACGCCACGTGAGCAGTTATCACAATATGCACCTAAAATTACAACGATGCATATCAATCCGGACAAAATCCGTGATGTGATCGGTGCAGGTGGTAAAATTATCAATAAAATCATCGAAGAAACCGGTGTTAAAATTGATATTGAACAGGATGGACGTGTCTTTATCGCTTCTTCCAACCAGGAGATGAATGATAAAGCCAAAGCGATCATCGAAGGTATTGTGCGCGAAGTATTGGTCGGCGAGATTTATGTCGGCAAAGTAAAACGCGTAGAGAAATTCGGTGCATTCGTTGAAGTACTTCCGAACAAAGAAGGTCTGGTGCACATCTCGCAACTGTCAACTGAACGTGTTGCCAAAGTGGAAGATGTTGTAGCTATCGGTGATTCCATTACGGTAAAAGTAACGGAAATTGACCCACAAGGTCGAATCAACTTGTCCCGTAAAGCAGTTTTGACTGCTGAAGCTCCGGCTCAATCCTAGGATACCGAAGCGACAGGTTATAAATGGATAGATTGAATGAAGAGACAGAATGTGAATTTCTGGCTCTTTTTTTAACGTTTAAATATGTAAAGCAAGGATGAAACCATGGCTTAGTATTCATATTTTTGCCCTTGTCCTCATATGATGGGGACAAAGACGGCGGGAGGATGGAGCTGTGGGAAACCAATCCAAAAAGCTGGCGGCTGTTCTGGCGGGTGTGACTGCGGTCATATTGATCGGACAAGTTGGCAGTGTACGTACATACATTACGGAGATCCGTGATGGGCCAGGTACGCAAAATGCTTTTGACATGTTTAAGGAGGCAACTGGAGAAGATGCGCTGTTGTCTGCGATTCGGGATAAAGCGGCTGAAACGAAAATTGCTCCGGTGAATGCCAGAGTGGATCGGGTATGGAAAGCGATTCCTGGTTATAATGGCATGGAGATTGATGTGGAAGCGACATACCGTAAGGCGCTGAGTGGAACGTTGAATACCAAAATAGCGTATGTCTACCGTCAGATTGAGCCGGAGATTCAGCTTAAAGATTTGGGTGCACATCCGATCTATCGGGGCAATGCAAACAAACCGATGGTTTCTTTTATGATTAATGTGGCCTGGGGGAACGAATACATTAAACCGATGCTGGATACGCTTGATGCCGAGAAAGTGAAGGCTACTTTTTTCTGGATGGAAGTTGGTTAAACAAAAACGTTGAACTGGCCAAAGAAATTCAGAAGCGTGGGCATGAGATGTCCAATCATGCATATTCTCACCCTAATATGAGCCGATTGAGCGCAGAACGGGCCAAGCTGGAAATTAGCAAAACCCAGGATCTGCTCCATAAAACACTGGGCGTAGAGAATCGTTGGTTTGCTCCGCCTTCCGGTGACTTTAATCAAAAGACCGTTGACATTGCTTCATCCATGGGACTGCAAACCGTGTTATGGACAGTAGATACTGTGGATTGGCGTAAACCAAGCCCGGATGCTGTTGTTGCCAAAATTGCTAAAAATACCGAGGCAGGCACTTTAATTCTAATGCACCCTACAGCTGCTTCTTCGGGAGCTTTAAAGGGTATGATTCAATCCATACGGGCCAAAGGTTTGGTGCTCGGAACAGTAAGTGAGACGCTGTCCTCGGAACGTGTAAATACCTCTGCGGTTGAGTGAACGTTGTTTTTTTGTTAATATCAAACAGTTGGAACCAAATGTCGATTTCAATTTCAAGGTTGAGATCAAGGCAATTATAGAGATGTAGGAGGGCCAACCATGAAAAAATTCAGCTGGGCAATGGCCTCAGAGTTGTCATGGAACAGATACCGACCTGCCGTTCTGTGTCTTTCGGAATATGGGTCAAGACAGGTTCGCGCAATGAGCAACCTGCAAGTAACGGAGTATCACATTTTATTGAACACATGCTGTTCAAAGGAACAGATCGTTATGATGCCAAGGCGATTGCGGAGCAGTTCGATGCGATTGGCGGTAACGTGAACGCGTTCACTTCCAAAGAATACACGTGTTATTATGCTAAGGTGTTGGATGAACATTTGCCGATTGCGGTTGATGTATTGTCTGATATGTTTTTCCGCTCCAAAATGGATGATGGTGAATTGATCAAGGAGAAAAACGTCATTCTGGAAGAAATCTCGATGTATGAAGATACGCCTGATGATATGGTTCATGATCTGATGGCCTTGGCCGCCTATGGTGAGCATCCACTCGCATACCCAATCCTGGGTACGGAAGAACGTCTCAAAGCGATGGATTCCAGTCATCTGCGTGCATATATGAAGGAGCACTACACGATTGAGAACACGGTCATTAGTATCGCGGGTAATATTGATGACAGTGTAATCGATCTGATGGAGAAGCATTTTGGTGCTTTTGATGTAAATGGAGTAACGGAAGCAGTCACGATGCCAGCCTTCCAAAGCGGACAGCTCTTTCACAAAAAGAAAACGGAACAGAATCATATCTGTATTTCGTTCCCGGGCTGTAAAATCGGAGATCCGCTGCAATTCGCTATGGTTGTTCTGAATAACGCCATTGGTGGAGGCATGAGCTCCAGACTGTTCCAGGAAATTCGTGAGAAACGGGGTCTTGCGTACTCCGTGTATTCCTATCATAGCTCTCATGCGGACAGCGGACTTTTCACGATATATGCGGGTACAGCACCAAAACAGACCAAAGAAGTGCTCGATCTGACCAAAGAGGTTCTGCGCGATCTGGCTGTAAACGGCTTGTCCGAAGATGAACTTCGTAAAGGAAAAGAACAGCTCAAAGGCAGCTTGATTCTGAGCTTGGAAAGCACAGGCAGTCGCATGAATCGTCTGGGTAAAAACGAGCTCATGCTGGGCAGACACCATACGCTGGATGAGATGATCACCAAAATTGAGCAAGTTACCATGGACGATATTAATGCGGTACTTGATCTGATGTTTGCTGAACCTTTTGCACTTGCTATGGTTGGCGCTTCAGATAAGACGATCGCTGGATTGAGAAGGGATGATTTTGTTGCATTACGTTCAAATACAGAAACTGCCGGGCAATGAAGATATTAAACTGCCTCAAAAAATGTCGGAGCTGGCATCCGGCTTTGATGTAGTAGCTGCACTTCAGGAAGACGTTGTATTGCAGCCGGGTCAGCGTACGCTGATTCCTACCGGACTTGCGATGGCAATGCCAGCTGGATTGGAAGCACAGATTCGTCCTCGGAGCGGACTGGCTTTCAAACATGGAATTACCTGCCTCAACACACCGGGGACCATTGATGCGGATTATCGCGGAGAAGTTAAAGTGCTGTTGATTAATCTGGGTCAGGAACCGTTCACGATTGTACGGGGAGAGCGCATCGCACAGATCGTTTTCCAGACCGTGCCTGCGGTTGAATTGACGGAAGTGAATGAACTTTCGGAAACGGTACGTGGCGAAGGCGGATTCGGTCATACCGGGAAATAAGCAGCGTAAATATACCCATTCTTTAGAGTCGTCCCTGACAGGGGCGGCTCTTTTTTACATTCGAGAAACGGACGCTGGAATGCAATTATTGTTTTCACCCCTGTGGGCCCCTGCATACGATAAGGCATACATGTGGTGAAAGGAGTGACGTCCCGATGCTGACCGGAGTCCGGATTGTAGTCCTGGGCGGAGATGCGCGGCAGCTTGAAGTCATTCAAAAGTGCGCTGAGCTGGATGCAACGGTAAGTGTGGTGGGTTTCGATAAAATAGAGCGTTCCATTCCAGGGATCGAGCACCAGGAACTGGAGGATGAAGTGTTTGCTTCCGCAGATGTACTGGTACTGCCTGTCGTCGGATGCGATGACCAGGGAAAAGTAAGTACTTCATTCAGTGACACACCGATCTATTTGAAAAAGGAACATATTGCAGCATTACCAGAGCATTGTATTGTGTTCACAGGTATGGCAAAGCCGTTCTTGCGCGAACTTTGTCTTGAAAATGGGCTGCGACTTGTTGAAGTACTTGATCGTGATGATATTGCACTTTATAACTCTATTCCAACAGCTGAGGGAGCCATCGCCATAGCTATTCGGGAGACGGACTTCACAATCCATGGTTCGGAATGCATTGTGCTTGGCATTGGTCGAACAGGATTCACAATGGCCAAAACATTGCAGGGACTTGGAGCAAATGTACGGGTGGGAATCAGGCGGGAAGAGGATGCTGCCCGCGCTACAATAATGGGCTGGAAGCCTTTCATGACAACGGATTTGGCCGCTCAAACCGGGGAAGTTGACTTGCTTTTTAATACGATACCGACTATGATAATCACAGCACAAATCCTGTCCAGAATGCCGCAAAAGGCTGTCA
This sequence comes from Paenibacillus sp. OVF10, assembly GCA_022836915.1. Classification (GTDB taxonomy): domain Bacteria; phylum Bacillota; class Bacilli; order Paenibacillales; family Paenibacillaceae; genus Paenibacillus. The sequence goes on from CP094668.1 coordinate 3,252,096, forward strand.
TTATCGACCTCGCATCCGCTCCTGGCGGCTGTGATTTCAGGTATGCAGACAAACGCGGTATCAAAGCGCTACTTGCGCCTGGCCTCCCCGGCATTGTTGCTCCCAAAACGGCTGGCGGCATTATTGCCGACGCGTTGATCCGTTTGCTTTTGGAAGAACAGAACGCACGGGAGGTTAAATCATGAACTGGCAGGGAAAAACGGTAGGTTATGCAATTACGGGTTCTCATTGTACGTTTGAAGAGGTTATGCCGGTAATTAGCCGCTTCGTAGCTGAAGGTGCCAACGTCATTCCGATTATTTCGAATTCGGTTCTGACGACGGATACACGCTTTGGTACGGCGCAAAATTGGCAAAAACAGTTGAAAGATATAACAGGTAATGATATCATTTCTACAATTGTTGAAGCGGAGCCATTAGGGCCTTCCAAGCTGCTTGATGTGCTGGTGATTGCTCCATGCACAGGGAATACAACAAGCAAGCTGGCTAATGCGATGACCGACAGTCCAGTGCTTATGGCAGCCAAAGCGCAGATGCGCAATCAGCGTCCGCTTGTGCTCGCGATTTCCACGAATGACGGTCTGGGATTGAATGCTGCGAATATCGCCAAATTGCTCGTGGCTAAATACTTGTATTTTGTGCCATTTGGGCAAGACGATCCAGTGAAAAAACCAAACTCGTTAGTCGCCAAAATGGAATTGATTCCAGAGGCTTGCTGGAGTGCTCTTGAGGGCAAACAGTTGCAGCCGATGATTGTGGAGCGTTCTTCACAGGCTTGATGGAACAATGATTCGGTGACAACGTTTATGCGCTTGGAGAAATGAAGGGGTTCGAGAGACAAAGAAAATCATGGGGGACGATATGCTGGATTGAACAGCTACTATGTCCACGTTCCTGTATATAAGGCATTCCTGCTTGCGGGCAGTACAGGTTAAGCAAGCGGGAGAGGTCTATTGTGAATGTATGCGTCATGACCTCGATAACAACCGCGACCTTTAATTTGCGATTGTCCTAGACAATTACAAAAAAGGAGCGGGATGGAATGCCGTATAAAATGCTGAAATTATCGCATCAGAACGCTCCCTAGAGTGATCCATTTGTTGATTTGACCCGTGTCCAGTCTTCTTGCGTACACAAATGGAGGAATAAAGATGCGTATCATGGTACAGAAATTCGGAGGCACGTCTCTCTCCACTGTTCAGGCGAGAGAGCATGTGCTCCGTCACGTTAAACGTGAACTTGAAGCAGGATTGAGTCTGGTCATCGTTGTGTCTGCGATGGGGCGCCGCGGCGAGCCATATGCGACTGATACGTTGCTAGACTGGGCTGCACAGAACGGAAACGCACTATCCGCACGCGAAAAGGATTTACTGCTGTGCTGTGGTGAAATCATATCTGCGACAACGTTGAGCAGTTTACTCGAACATGAAGGCATTCCAACTACAGTGCTGACCGGTGCACAAGCAGGTTTTGTGACGGACGACAATTTCGGGAATGCCCGGATATTGGATGTCCGTCCTGTTCGTGTGTTGGAGCAGCTTCAGCTTGGCCGTGTCGTTGTTGTAACCGGATTCCAGGGGCAGACAGAGAACGGAGACTTCACGACACTGGGTCGTGGGGAAGCGATACGTCTGCTACAGCTCTCGGTGCAGCATTACGTGCTGAAATGGTGGATATCTACACAGATGTGAACGGGATACTTACCGCTGATCCGCGAATTGTTGAGGATGCACGTCCACTGACTGTTGTGAGTTATGCAGAGATCTGTAACATGGCCCACCACGGGGCTAAGGTAATCCATCCACGTGCGGTCGAGATTGCGATGCAATCCCAGATTCCAGTGCGGGTAAGATCTACTTTTGCAGACACGGAAGGAACGCTGGTTACGCATCCGGAAGGATTCCAGGATGTGCAGACAGGCATTGTTGACCGTTATGTAACAGGCATCGCCTACGTGAGCAATGTAACGCAAATTACGGTGGATGTGCCTGGTGGTGCAGATCGATTGCAACTAAAAGTGTTCAAAACCATGGCTGAGAATTCAATCAGCGTTGATTTTATTAATGTTACCCCCTCGGGAGTTGTCTATACGGTTTTTGACAGTGATTCCGAGAAAGCCATACAGGTATTGCAGGAGATAGGTCTCAAGCCACAAAGCCTGTCCGGTTGTGCCAAAGTGTCCGTCATTGGCGGAGGCATTAATGGTGTACCTGGAATCATGGCTCGAATCGTGGAGTCATTGACACTGGCAGACATTCAGATCCTGCAATCGGCAGATTCGAACACAACGATCTGGGTACTCGTAAAAAAAGAAGATATGGTTCAGGCCCTGAGGGCACTTCACGCCTCATTCGAACTTCATTTGTAAATAACTGAAGTTAGAGGAGCCAAACCTGTTTTGAAGGAGGAATCGAATTGGACTTTGGAAGATTGATTACAGCAATGGTCACTCCGTTCAATGAACAAGGAGAGATTCATTGGGAGGAAACGGCACGTCTAATCGACTATCTGATTGTAGATCAAAAGTCGGAGACGCTTGTGGTTTCTGGAACAACAGGGGAGTCTCCAACACTTAGTGATACTGAGAAAGTTCAATTATTCGAATTTGCAGTGAAACATGCTGCCGGTCGGTGCAAAATTATAGCCGGAACGGGAAGCAATAACACGGCACATTCCATCCATTTGACACAGGAAGCTGAACGTGCCGGAGTGGATGGCATATTGCTGGTTGTTCCGTATTACAACAAACCAAGTCAAGAAGGTTTGTTCAAACATTTTGAAGCAATTGCAAACTCAACCAAACTACCTGTTATGCTCTACAATGTGCCTGGGCGTACAGTAACCAGCCTGTCAGCAGCCACAACGCTTCGTCTTGCACAGATTCCTAACATCGTCGCTACGAAGGAATGTGCGTCTATGGAGCAGGTTACACTGATTGCAGCAAGTGCTCCAGAAAATTTCAGAGTTTATTCCGGTGATGATGCTTCAGGCTTACCAGCGATTGCGGTTGGAGCACATGGAATTGTCAGCGTGGCCAGTCATGTCGTAGGGGCAGAAATGAAAAAAATGATTGACGCCTTCTATGGCGGAGCACCTCTTCAGGCTGCTCAGATTCATCAGCAGTTGTTCCCAGTGTTCAAAGGCCTGTTTGAGTGTCCACAGCCTCTACCGAACCCGGTAGCGGTGAAATATGCGCTGACATTGCGTGGTCTAGACGTTGGTTCCGTACGGTTGCCTCTTATTCCGCCAACGGAAGAGGAGCAGGTTTATATCAAAGGTTTGCTTAATTTGTAATCATTTTGGTTGTATATGGACTATTTTATTAATCATGGGAATATCCTTCAGATTAGCAAAAGAACCGCTCCTCTTCGTAGAGGCTGCGGTTCTTTTTTTACGAGTAATGTGAGGTTTCTTTTCCACTGCTAAGGGAAACCTACAGGTTAACGAGAGAGTGACTTGTTTTTTTTGTTTTTAATCATGTATAATGATGTCAAGTGACTGGGTGCGGTATTTTTTTGAAATTGAAAGCGACATCGTTTCGTGGTGTAGCTTTGCGGTGAAAAAGGAAGGAACGGCTAAGAGGGAATTTCAAATCCAACTTGTTGGTCAAAGGGAATAACTTCGAAGAACTTCTTCCAAATATCGTGAATAAAGGTGTTCTTTTGCATTCATCCCGATAGGTGGGTATGTGATGTATGGACTACTTTTCTTAACTTACAATAAATAATAAGGTACGACGTCCAACTACCATAGGAGGTTTAGATTCATTTGTCTAAGAAAAATAATAACGATAAACTGATGATTTTTGCTTTGGGCGGCGTAGGCGAGATTGGTAAAAATATGTACGTCATCCAATACGCCAACGACATTGTAGTCGTAGATGCTGGTCTTAAATTCCCGGAAGAAGATATGCTTGGTATTGATATTGTCATCCCTGACATTTCTTACCTGACTGAGAACCGTGACAAAGTAAGAGGAATCATCCTTACTCACGGACATGAAGATCACATTGGTGGTCTGCCATATGTTCTCAAACATCTGAATGTTCCTGTATACGGAACAAGACTTACGCTTGGACTTGTAGAAAACAAGTTGAAAGAAGCGAATTTGCTGGGTGAAACAAAACGTATTCTGATTGATGCTGATTCCGAGATCCAACTTGGATCTGTTCTGAAAGCATCGTTCTTCGCTACTAACCATAGTATTCCGGATTCTGTTGGTGTATGTGTCGAAACACCGGAAGGTGCAGTTGTTCACACAGGTGACTTCAAATTCGACCATACTCCAGTCAATGGTCAATATGCAGATCTTCAGCGTATGGCACAGATCGGAACAAATGGCGTGTTAGCGCTGTTGTCCGACAGTACAAACGCTGAGAAACCTGGATTCACACCATCGGAGAAAAATGTGGGTATCGTTCTGGAAGATATCTTCCGTAAAGCTAGTCAACGTGTTGTTGTAGCGACATTTGCTTCCAACGTACACCGTATCCAACAGGTGATCAATGCAGCAGAAGTGACTGGACGTAAAGTTGCAGTTATCGGACGCAGCATGGTGAACGTGGTTGGTATTGCTTCCGAACTGGGTTATCTTGAGATTCCGGATGGCATGATCATTGAACCTGAAGAAGTAGGCAAGATGGCAGCTGATCGTGTCGTGATTCTCTGCACAGGAAGTCAAGGAGAGCCAATGTCAGCATTGACACGTATGGCTCGTTCCACACACCGTAAAGTGGACATCCTGCCAGGTGATACCGTCATTATCGCAGCAACACCGGTTCCAGGTAATGAAAAATATGTAGGCCGTACGATTGATGAATTGTTCCGTCTGGGTGCTAACGTGCATTACAGCGGTGCTAACAGTGGCGTCCACGTATCTGGTCACGGTAGCCAGGAAGAGCTGAAACTGATGCTCAACCTGATGAAACCGAAATTCTTCTTGCCAATTCACGGTGAATTCCGTATGCAGCGTCGCCACGCGGTTCTTGCTGAATCTGTAGGGGTAGAACCTGAGAACATTTTCATCACGGATATCGGTGAAGTGATCGAAATTCAAGGTGGAGCAGCACGTAGAGCAGGTAAAGTTACTGCAGGTAATGTGTTGATCGACGGCTTGGGTGTAGGCGATGTGGGTAATATTGTACTTCGTGACCGCAAATTGTTGTCACAAGATGGTATCCTTGTTGTTGTGGTAACACTGAGCAAACAGGATGGAAAAATTGTTTCCGGTCCTGACATCATCTCTCGTGGATTTGTGTATGTACGTGAATCGGAAGGACTACTGGATGAGGCCAACCGGATCGTTAGCAGCACATTGCAGAAGTTGATGAGTGAGAACGTTAACGAGTGGGCTTCACTCAAAACAAATGTTAAAGATGCACTGGGACGCTTCCTGTATGAGCAAACTCGTCGTAGACCGATGATTTTGCCAATCATTATGGAAGTTTAAAATAGGCTAAACAAAAACATATATTCAGGCACACAGTCGCCCCTTCTCTACGAGTAATATTGGACGGTTCCTCGTAGAGAAGGGGCTTTTTTTGCGTTTTCAGGAAGATCTGCAATAGGATCAATATGTGAAGCAATTTGCTGTACCGGGTATAAGGCGGTTGGAAAAATCCCCATACTAAGGAAATACATTAAATGTTTATGGAGAAGGGGATTATTGAAATGAATGAACGTATGAATGGCAAGCAGGCATCAAGATCCAATCAACCGGAAGTTGAAGCGCCGGAGATTCCGATTCAGGAGGACAAGGCCATCTCTCCCGTGACAGAGACTATTCAGCAATTTGGGCAGACACAGTCGCCTGCAGGTGAATCGAATATTTTCTGTATGACCATTATTGGACAGGTCGAAGGGCATTTGATTTTGCCACCACAAAATAAAACAACAAAGTATGAGCATATCATTCCACAGCTGGTGGCTGCGGAACAGAATCAGCGTATTGAAGGTATTCTGATCATTTTGAACACGGTAGGTGGAGATGTAGAAGCGGGTCTGGCCATTGCAGAGATGATTGCTTCTCTGAGCAAACCTACGGTTACTGTGGTCATTGGAGGCGGGCATAGCATTGGAGTACCGATTGCTGTAGCTTCAACGTATTCCCTGATTGCCGGAAGTGCAACGATGACGATCCATCCGATTCGGATGAACGGCCTTGTCATTGGTGTACCTCAAACGTTTGAGTATATGGAGAAAATGCAGGAAAGGGTTGTTCGATTTGTGACTTCGCATTCGAATATCTCTGAAGAGATGTTTAAAGAGCTGATGTTTAAGACCGGTGAGTTGAATCGGGACATCGGCACAGCTGTAGGAAGCGCAGATGCAGTGAAATATGGATTGATGGATGCAGTAGGCGGAATTGGACAAGCCATTGCTCAGTTAAATCAGCTCATAGGAGACAAGAGACAGACCCTGCAGGCGGGAGGTTATACCCAATGACATTATATACAGTGATGCCCCCGGAACAACTCTGGTCGGGAATGTGGAAAGAGGGCGAAGATACAAAGGAGATCAAGATGAATGGTTTATTGATGCAGGTGAGACCTGTTAATGACAATGAAGCCGTCATTGTACGTTTGCTGGATTGTCCACTTGAAGCCTATCTCAATCCTGCTAATATGCCCGGTTCGACCATTCCGCTTTCGGGTAACTTGGGATCAGCATAACGCGACGAATTCAGACAAATTGAGCAGAAAAAGAACATATGTACGGATTATATTTGTATGGTATAATATTCTTCTGGGGGTGACCTGATTTTGGCCAGAAGAAAAAGAGGAAAAAAAGGGCGCTGGTTTTAGCGGCGTTTTAAAATATGAAATTTACGGGATTGTGCTTATTACCCTTGCTGTCATAGCATTATCGGGTGAAGCCACCGTTGGACGTTCGCTTTCCAAGATGTTCGGACTGATGCTTGGTAAGTTTTATTTTGCGATTCCACTTGTTGGTATTTATTATGGTCTTATGGTGATGATTCACCGGAAATGGCCGAGTGGCTGGACTACACGCAAAACAGGACTGGTATTGCTGGTCTTTGCTTTAACCTTGATGAGTACTGTCTCTGCAATGCACCAGAAGCTCATTCCGGTTGGTGCGCTTGAGCCTGGTGCTGTAATTACACAGGTACATAATGATATGCAAACCGAGTTACTAACTCCTGCTGCGCCAGGTGAGAGGGACTCCATGCTTAATAAGGACATCAGTGGTGGTTATCTCGGAGCTGGGCAATTTGCTCTTTTCCTGTGGCTGTTCGGCAGCCTTGGGGCGAGACTCATCATGATTGTCATGTTTATCATCAGTTTTATGCTGATCACAAGTCTATCTTATGTGGATCTGATTCGAATATTCCGAACCAAGATTTGGGATGCCGGGAGTTCGATGTACAAGAAGCTGGAGTCGAGGCCCTCTGCACGTTCTGCTTCAGCATCTGATGGAAGGAAGAAAGGTAACGCTCGTAAAGTGGTGCCTGTTCCTGTTGAAGATGACGAAGACGAGTATGAGGATGAATTAGAAGAACAGCATCTGCCAAAACGAAAATCGCCAATATTCTTCCAACTTTTTGGGAAATGGGGAGCTAATCGGGAACAGGCGACATCAGGACGTGAAATGGATGAGGTCGATTCGGCAGAAACAGAACAGATTGTGTACCGCGCCGAACAAGATCACAATGTAGAGGCGTGGCAGGATGCGACCGAAGACGTAGTGAACAAATCAGCTTCATCACGTGTTCCTGTTCAGGCTAAACCTAACTCAGCGCCGATCATTCGAGACTTTTTCGAGCACGTCAGAGCAGAAGAGGCAAGCATTGAAGATGATCTGGACGATGCTTATCCTTTCCCGGATGATCTGGCCGATCCAAACGTAGTACAACAGGGCGAGCATGCCATTAAAATAACGGATGAACTGGTAGAGACAGAGTGGTCTGCATCCGATGCGGGTACGAACGGGTTGAATGCTGTGGATGAGATTCAGAGTGGAGAAGAAGTACCTAATGATGCAATGCAGGGAACAGATACTCCTACTCCTGAAGGGCAGGAAACACAACCGGTGAAACCACCACCGCCACCTCCTAAGCCGTACAAGCTGCCGTCATTCCGTCTCCTTGCCAAGCCAAACAATGGGGGCAAGGCGGGTGACCAGAAGGATTATATGCAGACAGCACGCAAGCTGGAAGCTACACTGGAGAGTTTCGGTGTTCGCGCCAAGGTGCTTGAAGTGGTCCGGGGCCCTGCCGTTACAAGGTATGAAATTCAGCCTGATATTGGTGTTAAGGTCAGCAGGATTGTCAGCCTAACTGATGATATCGCGTTGGCTCTGGCGGCAAAGGATATTCGGATGGAAGCACCGATTCCCGGAAAGTCTGCTATTGGTATCGAAGTACCTAATGGCGAGGTATCGGTTGTAACGATGCGTGAAGTAATGGAGACAGCAACGTTCCAGGATGCAGAATCCAAAGTGACCATTGCATTTGGCCGAGATATCTCGGGTCAGACGATTATTGGTAACTTGGCTCGTATGCCCCATTTGCTGGTCGCGGGTGCTACAGGTTCCGGTAAGTCGGTGTGTATTAACGGAATTATTACCAGCATATTGTACAAAGCCAAGCCGGATGAAGTGAAGTTCCTGATGGTCGATCCCAAGATGGTTGAGTTGAACGTATATAACGGAATTCCACATCTGATGGCACCAGTAGTAACTGATCCTAAACGAGCGTCACTTGCTCTCAAAAAGATTGTAGTTGAGATGGAGAAACGATATGAACTGTTCTCCAAATCAGGCACGCGTAACGTCGAGGGTTACAATAACCTGATGAAAGATAATCCTGCGGCTGTTCTGCCTTATATCGTTGTCATTGTGGATGAGCTTGCAGATCTGATGATGGTTGCAGCCGGAGATGTGGAGGATGCCATTGCACGACTTGCTCAGATGGCTCGTGCAGCCGGAATCCATCTAATTATTGCCACACAACGTCCATCTGTTGACGTTATTACCGGGGTAATCAAGGCTAACATTCCATCGCGGATTGCCTTCGGCGTATCCTCCCAAGTCGATTCCCGAACGATTCTGGATATGGGTGGGGCTGAGAAGCTGTTGGGTCGTGGAGACATGTTGTTCATGCCAATGGGCGCATCAAAACCGGTTCGTGTACAAGGTGCGTTTATGAGCGATGAAGAAGTCGAGAATATTGTGAACTACGTACGTGGTCAAGGTGAAGCGCAGTATGATGAATCCATTGTACCTGAAGTGGATGATTCCATTCAGGCAGCAGATGAAGTACAAGATGAGTTATATGAGCAAGCTGTACAGATTATTTTGGAGGCAAAACAAGCTTCAGTCTCCCTGCTGCAACGTCGTATGCGGGTTGGTTACACACGTGCAGCGCGTTTAATTGACTCCATGGAAGCCCGGGGTGTAATCGGTCCTTACGAGGGCAGCAAACCAAGGGAAGTACTGGTTTCACTTGAACAGTATCAGCAGAATAAAATAAGCTCGTAGTGTAACATGTAACATGCTTACAACGAATCGTTTAAGTCCTCAACCATATTGGTTGAGGGCTTTTTGCTTGCTCAGGAGACTGAAGTTTTGCCATCTACTCCAAAGATCGGATGATTTGGTGCATAGGAAATAAGCAGGCTTGTCATAATAACCTTAGCGATTCTGTTAATCCCACAAGAGAAAGGTAGAGCACAGTCGATGCGAAAAATGAACCTATGGCTTTTCACTGCTATTTTGCTGATATCCGCATTGGGGATTCGTTATTTGCTTCCTGCGAATACAGCAACTGAAAGTTCAGCCGAGCGTACACCGCAGGTAGAAGAAAAGGCCTTGCCTACGTTTAGCAGCAATACAGTGAAATATGGAAGTTACGGTCAGGATGTATATGAGCTTCAGGGGCGTCTGAAGTACCTGGGATTTTACAATGGTAAAATCGACAGTAATTTTGGCAGCAGTACGCTGAAATCCGTCAAATGGTTTCAATCCGAGTTTGGCATGAAGGCAGATGGTGTGGTTGGAGCTGAGACCAAGCTCAAGCTGTACAATGCGTCAACCAAATGGTCGCCAACAGAGCCGCCGCTGCACAAGGAATCCTCAGGTGGGGGTGGAGGCGGCAGCAATACGGCAGATAAAGAGCAAGATAATATGGGATCTGCCAATGCCCTTGGTCTCTCAGAGAATGAACTCAAGATTATGGCTAACGCTGTGTATGGTGAAGCCCGGGGTGAACCGTTTGAAGGTCAAGTCGCAGTAGCAGCAGTAATTCTGAATCGCGTAAATTCACCAAGTTTTCCAAGTACGCCTTCTGGTGTAATTTTTCAACCAGGTGCATTTACGGCTGTAGCGGACGGACAGATCTATCTGGAACCGAACGCACAAGCCAAAAAGGCAGTTGAGCAAGCCCTGAATGGATGGGATCCGTCGGGTGGATGTCTCTATTATTTTAACCCGAAGACAGCAACATCCAAATGGATCTGGACCCGCCCACAAGTGAAAACAATCGGACAGCATATCTTTTGTATGTGATGATGTTGGAAGCAACCAGAAGGCGTGACTTCGGTTGCTTCTTGCCTTTGAATGGGTTAAAATGGTTGTTACGTTTAGCTTAATACGATTGCATGATAAATGACGCCGTAAAGGGGTTTTGACATTTGAATACATCAGGATTCGAACGAGGTAGCAAGAGAGAGTTTCGTATACATGTGCTTCCGACTAAACGTTTCAAAACGTTTGCTATATCGCTATATGCAGGAGTTCCCTTACGGGAAGATACAGTAACCAAAGTAGCGCTGACACCTTTTGTTCTGCGACGCGGCACGGAGTCCTATCCGGAAACAACGCAATTTCGTGAGCAACTGGAGCATCTCTATGGAGCAGGTTTTGGTTTTGACGTCTATAAACGTGGGGATTACCAGATTGTACAGTTCCGAATGGATACCATTAATGATTCCTTTGTTGGAGGGGATGAGCAGCTATTGGATCGTTCATTTGCCTTCCTTGGAGAGGTTCTTACACGACCTGCACAGGAGAATGGACATTTCAGGACGTCTTATGTACAAGCAGAGCGAGAGACTGTTCGTAAAAAGCTGGAGTCCATCGTGAATGATAAAATGCGCTATGCCGCTGAACGCAGTATTGAGGAAATGTGCAAGAACGAGCCGTACCGTCTTCACCCACTGGGGAGAGAAAGGATCTGCCCGGGATTGAGCCCGACACACTGACTGCATCTTATCAGGAGTGGCTGCAAAAGGCGAGTATGGATCTGTATGTGGTGGGTGATACGACATTGGAGGAGGTTGAGAACCTCGTTCAACGTCATTTCAATGTAGATCGAACGTCCTCCTCTGATTACCAGACACAGGCAGCAGTTCGAGGAGATAAGGAAGTGGAGACCGTTGTTGAGCGACTGAATGTGAGTCAGGAAAACTCAATATGGGACTCCGTACATCTATCACTTATGGAGATCCTCAGTATGCTGCAGCACTAATGTACAACGGGATTCTCGGTGGTTATCCTCATTCCAAACTGTTTGTCAATGTTCGTGAAAAAGAAAGCCTGGCGTATTACGCATCTTCGCGATATGACGGACATAAGGGCATTGCAACGATTCAATCCGGGATTGAAATCCCAAATTATGAGAAGGCCGTCACGATCATCAAGCAGCAGCTGGAAGAAATGAAAAGCGGTACAATCAGTGACCTTGAAATGTCCCAGACCAAAGCGATGATCCGTAACCTGCTTAAGGAAATGCAGGATTCTGCTTTTGAGATGATCGCTTATGACTTCAATCGACAGTTGTCTGGCAAAGAAAGAACGGCTGAAGAACTGTTGGCTCAAGTAGAACATATTAGCAAGGAAGATGTGCGTGAGGCGGCAGAACAATTCCGTCTGGATACGATTTATTTCTTGCGGGATGAGAAGGAGGAATAATCGGTGGAGAGCATTCGGTATGAGCATTTGCAGGAGACACTATATTACGAAGTAATGGATAACGGACTGCATGTCTATATTTTGCCTAAACCGGGATTCCAGAAAACGTATGCTACGTTTGCAACCAAGTATGGATCGGTGGATAATCATTTTCAGGTTGAAGGGCAGGAAGAAGTGAAGGTCCCGGATGGGATTGCTCATTTCCTGGAGCATAAAATGTTTGAAGAACCAACAGGTGATATTTTTGCAACATTTGCGTCTCATGGTGCTTCAGCTAACGCGTTTACGAGCTTTGATCAGACGGTTTATTTGTTTTCAGCGACCGAATATGTGAATGAAAATATACAAACATTAGTCGATTTTGTGCAAAATCCTTACTTCACCGATCAAAACGTGGAAAAGGAAAAAGGCATTATTGGACAGGAAATTGACATGTATGCTGATAATCCGGATTGGCGTGTTTATTTTGGATTGATCGAAGCCATGTATCAGAAACATCCGGTGCATATCGATATTGCAGGAACGGTGGAATCCATCCGTACGATTACCAAAGAGATGTTGTATGAGTGTTATAACACCTTCTATCACCCGAGTAATATGCTCTTGTTTGTGGTGGGTGGTGTAGATCCACAGGAAGTCATTGATATGGTTCGATCGAACCAGGAGCAGAAGGATTATAAGCCACAGGGGAGCATTCAACGTTTCTTCGAACCTGAGCCTGAGCAGGTAGGAGAAGCCAGACGGGAATCAAAACTGGCTGTTTCACTGCCCAAATGTCTGTTTGGATTCAAGGAGACGGACGTTGGACTTACCGGGGAACAATTGTTACGGCGAGATATGACAACACAGCTGATGATGGATCTTTTGTTTGGCTCAAGCACACGTTTATTCCAGAAGCTCTACGATGAAGATCTGATCTCGGACAGCTTTGGACATGAGTATAACAGTTCGCCGCAATATGCGTTTTCAGCCATTGGTGGTGATACAAAAGACCCGGATCAACTGCTCGCGCGTATACGTGAAGAAGTGGATGCCATTGTAGAAAAAGGGTTCGAATCCACGGATTTTGAACGTGCACGCAAAAAGAAAATAGGCGGATATTTGCGTATGCTCAATTCTCCGGAGAACATTGCGCATGAATTTACACGTCAGCAATTCCGTGGCGGTGATTTTTTCAATATGCTCCCGCTCTATGAATCGATTACACTGGAAGATGTAAATCTCAGACTGAGAGAGCATATTCGCTGGGATCAACTGGCTGTATCGCTAGTCGTGAGTCCTTGATATGGAGAGGGGAACAGGACAATTGAAGGCAATCGGGGAAATGACTGTACTGGTAACTGGCGCAAGCGGTGGCATTGGAGCGGCTATCGCAGAACGCTTCGCCAGAGTGGGAATGAATGTTGTTATACACTATATGAAATCGCATGAGGCAGCCAATGAAGCCGCCAGACGGTGTATGGAACAGGGCAGTGGAAAAATCATGACCGTGTCTGCGGATCTTCGCAGCCGGGAACAGATTGAGCGCATGCGTGAGAAGCTCGAGTCGCATAATCTCATGCCAGATATTCTTGTGAATAATGCAGGAATATCGCACTACGGGATGTTGTCTGATGTTACAGAGGAGATCTGGGATGAAGTGATGGCGATTAACCTCAAAGGCACGTTTATGTGCACACAGGAAATGATGCCTCACATGATCTCCCAAAGGTATGGCCGAATCATTAACGTATCGTCGATCTGGGGACTGTCTGGTGCTTCTTGTGAGGTGCTGTATTCCACAACCAAGGGTGGGGTGAATGCATTCACCAAAGCGCTTGCGAAAGAACTCGCACCTTCCGGAGTAACCGTAAATGCCGTTGCTCCTGGCGCCGTTCAGACATCCATGCTGAACCATCTGGATCAGAGTGAACTGAAGATGCTGGAAGAGGAAATTCCGGCAGGAAGACTTGCTCAACCTGATGAAATCTCATCACTGGTTTATTTTCTGGCCCTCCCTGAATCGGGGTATATCAATGGACAGATCATCAGTCCAAATGGCGGTTGGTTAACGTAAAAAAGCAAGAAAACTTGACTGGCTGTAGATGAAACAGGTGAAGATTGCCTGGAAGCAACCGTCTTCCGGATTATTTTCAAAATGCTCGTATATAAAATGCCTCGAAAGCACATATTACAACTGTTGATTTTAAATCTCATGCGTCATCTAAGGAGGATTTATCATGTCAACAGAAAAAACAGTGCTCTCCAGTTTTGACACATGGAAGAAGTTTCTGGGTGACCGCGTACTGCAAGCAGAGAAGATGGGGATGAGTGAAGAAACCATCAACAAACTTGCGTATGAAATCGGCGACTTCCTGGATGAGAAAGTCGATCCGGCGAACCATTCCAACCGGGCATTGAAAGAGTTATGGGATGTCGGCGATGCAGATGAGCGTCGTACGATTGCGTGCCTGATGGTCAAATTGGCCAAACAAAACGCATAAGATTACAGATGAAGAGCTCCCGCAAGGGGCTTTTCTCTAATGATTACAAACGGATTACAGAGCTGTTCTTGTAATTCATTTTCATTTTATATATCATTAACGTGACCCATTTTTAGAAGATGTCTCAGATTGTTGTCCAGTGGACACGTTCTGTTGCTGTCGAATAATGTGGAATAATGCATTACGGGGTGTTGAAATGGAATCTAAACAATGGTACATGGAATATAAAATACATAAGAACAGACCCGGTTTGTTAGGCGATATTGCCTCTATGCTGGGGATGCTTGAAGTGAATATATTGACCATTAACGGTGTTGAAGGCAAAACTCGAGGCATGCTGCTTGAATCGGATGATGATGAAAAAATCCGTTTGCTTGGTGAAATGCTTGGCAAAGTAAACAGCATCACCGTATCGGCTTTGCGTCAACCTAAATTGGTGGATATTTTGGCCGTGCGTCATGGCAGATACATTGACCGTGACTCGGATGATCGCAAGACATTTCGTTTCACACGAGATGAACTTGGGTTACTTGTGGACTTTTTGGGTGAAGTATTTAAGAGGGAAGGCAATCAGGTCATTGGTTTGCGCGGAATGCCTCGTGTTGGTAAAACGGAGTCCATTATTGCGGGTAGCGTATGTGCAATGAAGCGATGGACGTTTGTTTCCTCCACACTTCTTCGTCAGACGATAAGGAGTCAAATGTCCGAAGACGAATTGAACCCGAACAATGTGTTCATTATCGACGGTATTGTTAGCACGATACGCTCCAGTGAGCGGCATTACAACCTGTTGCAGGATATTATGACCATGCCTAGCACCAAAGTTATTGAACATCCGGATATTTTTGTACAGGAATCCGAATATGATTTTAATGATTTTGATATTATTATTGAACTTCGCAACAATCCGAATGAAGAAATTATTTATGATACGTTTACGGCTAGCTACACCGACGAATTGTAAGGAACCGTACGGAATCATGAAATAGATTAGCAACAACTCAAGAGATAAACATAAGGAGGAGATGGCATGTCTGAACTGGGTCAGCAGTTAAGGGAGGCCCGGCTGCAAAAAGGGATGAGTCTTGACGATGTACAGGAAATGACAAAAATTCGCAAGAGGTATCTGGAGGCCATAGAAGCAGGAGACTATAAAGTGCTGCCGGGTAGCTTCTATGTGCGTGCTTTCATCAAAACCTATGCGGAGACCGTGGGACTGAACCCTGATGAGCTGCTGGAGGGACACAAAAAAGACGTACCCGCAGAAGAGGCGGAAGCAACGATGGAACCGGTTATACAGAAGCGTTCCAGCCGTCCGGTTGAGCGTAGTAATCGGTGGATGTCTGTCGCGCTGATGTGGACATTCCCTGTTTTGATCGTAGTACTGTTGTATGTATACGTGGTGTATAACAATGGTGATGAATCAGATAATCCGGGGCTTGATCAGGTCAAAATTACGGACAGTCAACAACAGCCTGAGGATAAACCGGATCAACCTGCCGACAACGGACAGGCATCTAATCCGCCTGCGACAGATTCAGGTACTGACGGTACTGGTGAGGGCGAAGCTGGCGGTAACGGCGGCGGTACAGACACGGAAGGACAGACGGATGGTCAAACTGATGGCCAAACGGACGGACAGACGGATGAAACTGAGGAAGAACCAACTGACAATTCACCGTCTAATGTGACTGTTGCGGAAGATGGGAAATCAGGAAATATTACGAACTTTAAAGTTAACGGTAGTGCAGGGCAACCTGTAACGGTTACGATCAAAGCAACAGGTCATAGCTGGCTGGAAGTGTACAAAGGCGAAAACTCCAGTGGAGAGAAGTTGGAGTATGGTAACACAGCCGAAGGTGACAGCTATACCTTTGAGTTGGATAGTGCAGGCATGTATATTAAGTCCGGTTACGCTGCAGCGACCACGATTGAGGTTGGCGGGCAAGTTGTAACGGATGGCAAGGCGACCAATCGGATCCGTTTGAAGCTTGGTGAAGACAGTAGTAGTAGTACTACTTCTTCTACAGGTGTTGAAAATGGATCAACGGACGGTACAGGGGTACCACGGGGAGCGAATAACCGGGTCAACTGCAGGAGACAATAACCGTGTCTTAACTTGCAGTTAACTTTTGGTGAAGTGAGGTGGATGGCTGTGACAGTCAGCTGGATCGTAACAGGTTTAGGGATCATTGTCAGCCTCCTGGGTTATTACCTGACTCCAAGTGCTTGGGGTTACGGAATATTGGGTTTTGGACTTGCACATGTGCTTTTGGGTGTGCTCGATATGTTCAGACAGCCCAACCGCAGCCGCTATTAGGTTGGAAGCTGGACCAGCAAGCATTTTTGGCAGCCACTTCAAGTGGAAGCCAAAAATGCTTTTTCTTTGTCTAAAACAGCTTGAAATTAGACTTTTGCTTAAGGTATCCTCTATAATGTTACAGAACATACGATTAACTGAAAGGGTGACTGGTTTGAGTTCAGAAAATTCATTTGATATCGTGTCCAAAATGGACTTGCAAGAACTGACAAATGCCGTTACACAAACCGAGAAGGAAATTGGCACTCGTTATGACTTCAAGGGCAGCAAGAGCAGCCTGAAACTGGATAAGGATGCGTTAACGATCGTATCTGATGATGAGACCAAACTCAAGGCTGTCATTGACGTACTGCAATCCAAAATGGCGAAGCGTGGTCTACCATTGAAAAACATTGATTACGCAAAGGTAGAGCCAGCGTCTTCTGGTACAGTCCGACAGCGTTTGAATTTTAAACAGGGGATTGATCAGGACATCGCCAAGAAAATCAATATTCTAATTCGCGATTCCAAGATGAAGGTGAAGAGTCAGATTCAGGAGACCAACTCCGGGTAACTGGTAAGAGTAAAAATGATTTGCAAGCTGTCATGCAGCTGCTAAATGGTGCTAACCTACCTCTGGATTTGCAATATACAAATTTCAAGTAATATGGCCTTTTTGTAGCAAAAGTGTTTTTTGACACTGTATTGGGCGTATATTATACTAAGTGTGCATTGCTGGCAGTCATGCATCAAGTCCAGTCCTCATCGTTTGCTGACTTTGTGAAAAGCAGTACATCTTCTGGAAGTCACCGGAACGTTTAAAGCGGTTTTGCTTTTGAGCGGTTGACTTTATTTTTTGCGTTTCTACATAGTGGGATCATGTTAATATGGATTGACATTGAAACTGTACATTTCATGTTCCGGATGATGATAACGGGATTATGATGATTGTTTGGAGTAATGGAGGATATGAGGGAGGGCGTCTTGTGAATTTACCCAACCGGATTACGCTTGCACGAATTTGCTTAATCCCTTTTTTGATGGTGTTCCTGCTCGTGGATTTTCCATTTTATCCAGAGCCGTTGCAGCTTGGAAGCTTTTCGCTTCCGTATAATCAACTGATTGCTGCTGTTATTTTTATCATCGCCGCAAGCACAGATGGAATTGACGGATACCTTGCGCGGAAAAATAACATGGTTACCAATCTGGGGAAACTGCTCGATCCACTCGCAGACAAGCTGCTGGTTACTGCAGTTTTGATCTCGCTTGTGGAGATGGGCAAGCTGGATTCCTGGATTGCAGTTGTTATTATTAGTCGTGAATTCGCAGTTACCGGCTTGCGTCAAATTGCATTGCTGGATGGTTCGGTTGTTGCCGCTAGTGCTTGGGGCAAGCTGAAGACTGTAGTGCAGATTGTGGCGATTGTGCTGTTGCTGTTGAACAATTTCCCGTTTTCATACACGGGTATTCACGTCGATATTATTGCGGTATGGGCAGCAGCGCTTATTACCATCTGGTCGGGTATCGATTACTTTATCAAAAACAAAAATTTGCTTCATTTAACAAAAGCATAATGGTTTGTTCTTAAATGGGTAATCATGAAGGAAGCATTGGGTCAGGGGCAATAGGAAATTATCCTATTGCCCTTTGATCACTCACCACGTGTACAGGAGGATGCTCAATGAAGGCAGAAATCATTGCAGTTGGCACAGAGCTACTGCTTGGACAAATCGTCAATACCAATGCCAGATACCTATCCCGTGAATTGGCTGCGATGGGGATCGATGTATATTTCCAAACGGTGGTTGGGGATAACCTGAACCGTCTTAGTGAAGCTATACGCATTGCGCAGGGCCGTGCAGACGTTATTTTGTTTTCCGGTGGCATCGGACCTACCCAAGATGATCTGACCAAGGATGCGCTCGCAGCTGTTCTTAACCGGAAACTGCATACAGATCGAATGGCAATGGACAAAATTGAGAGCTTTTTCAGAGATCGTAATGTGGACATGACAGAGAATAACCGACGTCAGGCGATCGTTATTGATGGCGGCACACCTCTTGCCAACGAAACAGGACTTGCGGCGGGAAATGCGATTTCTGACAATGACAAATATTATGTTGTAATGCCTGGACCACCTAAAGAGTTGATTCCAATGTTTGAACAGGAAGTCAAGCCTTGGCTGTTCCAGCATGTGCTCACAGAAGAGATGCCAATCTATTCCCGAATGCTCAAATTCGCAGGTATTGGTGAATCTGCTCTGGAAGATCGACTATTGGATCTGATTGACGCGCAGACAGACCCCACGATTGCTCCTTACGCGAGCGAAGGCGAAGTTACGGTACGTGTCTCCACGAAGGCTGCGAGTGAGGGAGAGGCGAAGCTGAAGCTGGATGCGATGGAGGTTCAGATTCGGGAGCGTTTGACAGAACATCTCTACGCGAACGAGGATGTGCCTATAGAGTACACGATTGTAACCATGATGTCTGACATGGGGTTGACGCTCAGCGCTGCTGAGAGCTGTACAGGAGGGCTTGTCATGCAAAGTCTGACCTCTGTACCCGGAAGTGCGTCAATGCTCAAAGGTGGAATTGTTTGTTACTCCAATGAAATTAAAGAAAAGTTGCTGAATGTGCCTCATGATTATCTGGAAGGTGAAGATGCACCAGGGGCGGTAAGTCCTGAGGTTGCAAAAGTGCTTGCTGAACAGATCCGTATGATTGGCGATGCTGATTTTGGCCTGGCTGTTACCGGTGTAGCTGGACCGGGATATTCGGAACGTAAACCACCCGGACTTGTCTTCATCGCTCTTGCTGAACGTGGAAAAGAGACGGAGATTCATGAGCTGCGTATTAATGGTAATCGTGAGACTGTTCGCATTCGTTCAGCCAAAGCGATTCTCTATCGCTTATGGCAAAAACTTGTGGCGATGGATTGATTAGTTAATAGCTTCGATTGCATTTACAGTTCCAAGCAAGTATAATTAAGGAAGACGGAAGAACCGTAGAATTAGGCTTTACAGCCTTGTTTACGGTTCTTTTTTCTGTTTAATGGAAAGTTTCCTTGAGGAAGAGGCGCCTCGGCCTTTACAAAAAAACGAATGTATGTTCGAAAAAAGCTTGGCAAACGTGTTAAAACAAGGTATCATTATCTTATAAACAGTAAAGGGTGTGAGCTTATTGTCAGACCGTCGTGCCGCGCTTGATATGGCGCTCCGTCAAATAGAGAAGCAATTTGGTAAAGGATCCATCATGAAACTGGGTGAGTCCACTCATATGAATGTGGAAATTATTCCCAGTGGTTCCTTGGCTTTGGATATTGCATTAGGAACAGGCGGCTTGCCTAAAGGCCGTATTGTTGAAATATATGGACCTGAATCCTCAGGTAAAACAACTGTCGCATTACATGCGATTGCTGAAGTACAACGTGTTGGTGGACAAGCAGCATTTATCGATGCCGAGCATGCTCTTGATCCTCAATATGCAAGCAAATTGGGTGTTAACATTGACGAATTGCTTCTATCTCAGCCAGATACGGGTGAGCAAGGGCTGGAAATTGCAGAAGCTCTTGTACGCAGTGGTGCAGTAGATATCGTTGTTATTGACTCCGTAGCTGCCTTGGTTCCAAAAGCAGAGATTGAAGGCGAAATGGGTGATTCACACGTTGGTTTGCAAGCGCGTTTGATGTCTCAGGCGTTGCGTAAATTGTCTGGTGCAATCAGCAAATCCAAAACAATCGCAATCTTCATTAACCAGCTTCGTGAGAAAGTCGGCGTTATGTTTGGTAACCCGGAAACAACACCTGGTGGTCGTGCTCTGAAGTTTTATTCTACAGTACGTCTGGATGTGCGTCGTATTGAGAGTATCAAATCAGGCAATGACATGATTGGTAACCGTACTCGTATTAAAGTTGTGAAAAACAAAGTGGCACCTCCGTTTAAACAAGCGGAAGTGGATATCATGTATGGCGAGGGTATTTCGAGAGAAGGCAGTATCATTGACATTGGTACAGAGCTGGATATCGTTAATAAAAGTGGTGCATGGTACTCCTACGAAGGCGAGCGTTTAGGACAAGGCCGTGAGAACGCAAAGCAGTTCATGAAAGAGCATAAAGACATTGCTGAAATCATTGAACAAAAAATTCGGGTAGCTAGTAACTTGACTACCGCAGTTCCTGCGCCAACTAGTGAAGAGCAACAAAAAGAAGCAGAAGAAGAACAAGAATTGTTTGAAATCAACGAGTAATCTCTCAAATCCTCCCTTGTAGTGAGGACCCTGAGGGTGTTTCCCACTGGACTCCGTAAACTTATCTGATTGAGCTTGAATCAATCAGGATAATGGATTGTAGTGGGAGTACTCATGCTGTCTAACAGCCCCTGTCCCAATGGACAGGGGCTGTTAGCACGCTAACTGTGGAGTAAAGGCCGGGTAGAGTTCCCGGTCTTTTGTATTATTAGTGTTCTTTGTCTTATGTGTGGAGATGTGCTTGGCGTAGTCAGAATGAAAATGTTATGAAAGGGGAGACCTGAATGGATCAACATGACGAGGATTTATATGAAGAAGCAGAACAGGATGGCCTATCCCAATTTCCGGATAACGAAGAACTTATTATTACACGTGTAGAACGAACGAAGAGCAGGCAAGCTCGTTATCGAATCACTTTTGGTATCCACTCCATTACGGTTCTTGAAGATGTGATGATTAAATACAGGATGACTCAAGGCAATACGTTTATGAAGAAGGACCTTGAAGAAATTATTGTAGCTGATGAGCGACAGCGGACGTATTCACAGTCTCTGCGCTTTTTGGAACATAAGCCGCGTACACGCCATGAATTAAGTCAGAAACTTCGTCAGAAGGAGTTTGCTGCACCATTAATTGAAGAGACGCTGGATCGACTTGAACGGGAGAAGTTAGTGGATGACGATCTATTTGCAAAGGAATGGACAAGACAGCGTATGGAGGGCAAGCGGAAGGGAAAACTGTGGATAAGGCAAGAGCTGCGTCAAAAGGGCATTGCCAATGATCTCATTGTTGAGGCACTAGAAGGTATTAGTACAGATGCGGAATTTGAGACTGCCTTGAGTGCCGGACGCAAAAAATGGAATCAGGTCAAAGGGGACGTCAAAGAGAAGAAAAATAAAACGCTTCCCTTCCTAATGAGACGTGGTTTTTCAATGGATATGGTGCGCCGGGTCGTGAATTGTTTAATTGAAGAAGATGAGGCTGGGGACCCTGAAGATGACGAAGCGTTGTTATGGGATTAGCAGACTAGAGTCTCTATACTGCATTCTCTTGACAATTTCTTTCGTCAAATACTAAAATGGACATGAGTCTGTAAGAAATGGACAACCCTTTTTCCTTCCAAAAAAGCGGTTTCGGTTTCTTAAGATTTATACCATTCTTAATTATGGGTTCGCTGGAAACAGTGAATAGTACGTGGAAACATGTACATGTGAAATGAAAATCGGCGGGGATCGCCGTGAGTATTCGTTATTCCCAAACATATGTAAGGTTTGAAAACTGCAAATTGACCCAAGGAATGCCTTGGAGGAACCAACGAGGAGGTGAACAGTATGAATCCTGCAATCACGATCGCTCTCGTTGTGGCCGCGCTAATCATTGGGTTCGGAGTAGGATATTTTATTCGCAAATCTCTTGCAGAGGCTAAAATCTCTAGTGCGGAACAAGCTGCCGTACAAATCGTGGAGAACGCGAAGAAAGAGGCAGAGGCACTGAAGAAAGAAACGGTGCTGGAAGCGAAGGATGAAATCCATCGCATTCGTGCTGAAGCTGAAAAAGACACTCGTGAACGTCGGAATGAAATTCAACGACAAGAAAGACGATTGTTGCAAAAAGAAGAGTCGCTGGATAAAAAATTGGAATCACTCGAACGTAAAGAAGAGCAAGTGGCTAACAAAGAGAAACGAATTGATGAGACTCAGCAGCAGATCGAAATGATTTACAAAAACCAGGTGACAGAGTTGGAACGTATATCCAACCTCACCATGGAAGACGCACGCAGTATCATACTGTCCAACGTAGAACAGGAAGTTCGTCATGAGACGGCTCAAATGATCAAGGACATTGAACAACAAGCGAAGGAAGAAGCGGACAAAAAGTCCCGCGAGATTATTACACTCGCCATCCAACGTTGTGCGGCTGACCACGTAGCGGAAACAACGGTATCTGTTGTTACTCTGCCAAATGAAGAAATGAAAGGCCGGATTATCGGTCGTGAAGGACGTAACATCCGTGCGCTTGAAACCCTTACAGGGATTGACCTCATTATCGATGATACGCCAGAAGCTGTTATTCTGTCGGGCTTTGACCCGATTCGCCGTGAGATCGCCCGTACTGCCCTGGAGAAACTGGTGGCTGATGGACGTATTCACCCGGCACGGATTGAAGAGATGGTTGAGAAATCCCGCAAAGAAGTGGATGAGCGCATCCGTGAATACGGTGAGCAAGCTACCTTTGAAGTGGGCGTGCATGGTCTGCATCCGGATCTGATCAAAATTTTGGGCCGGTTGAAGTTCCGTACAAGTTACGGTCAAAACGTCTTGAAACATTCCATGGAAGTCGCTTATCTGGCTGGACTGATGGCTGGCGAACTCGGAGAAGACGTAACTCTGGCAAGACGTGCAGGTCTATTGCATGACATCGGTAAAGCGCTGGATCACGAAGTGGAAGGATCACACGTCGAAATTGGCGTGGAACTGGCGAAGAAATACAAAGAACATCCGGTTGTAATCAACAGTATCGCGTCCCATCACGGAGATTGCGAAGCGACTTCGGTCATTGCCATGTTGGTTGGCGCAGCAGATGCGCTATCCGCAGCAAGACCAGGCGCACGCCGCGAAACGCTGGAAACGTATATCAAACGACTGGAGAAGCTGGAAGAAATCTCAGAATCCTTCGAAGGTGTCGAGAAATCGTACGCCATTCAGGCCGGACGCGAAGTTCGCGTTATGGTACAGCCTGAGAAGATCGATGATGCTGAAGCCTTCCGCTTAGCCCGTGACATCACGAAGATGATTGAGAATGAACTCGACTATCCGGGTCACATCAAAGTCACCGTTATCCGGGAAACCCGTGCGGTTGAATACGCAAAATAGAGCATTACGGAAAAGTGGCCGCAGTAGTGGGCCACTTTTCCTGTTGATAGCCTGTTAAAAGGCAACTACACATTATGGAGCATGAGATAGAGTCCTGCAAAGGTTCAACATTTGAAGTAAGAGGACTTTGCAGGAATTGAGGAGGCAGTAATCAATGAAAGTTTTGTTTATTGGTGACATTGTAGGTAACGTGGGACGTAAGGCATTAAAGGAAAATTTACCATATCTGAAATCGAAGTATAAGCCACATGTAGTGATTGTGAATGGTGAAAATGCGGCAGCAGGTCGCGGCATTACCGGTGCAATCGCAAATGAGTTTTTCAACTGGGGTGTACATGGTATTACACTTGGTAATCATACTTGGGACAATAAGGATATTTTTGATTTTATAGATGATGAGCCCCGCATGATTCGTCCAGCGAACTTTCCACCAGGCACACCAGGACGAGGATACACGGTTGTCAAAGGCGAAGGGAAAGAGCTAGCCATTGTCAATCTGCAAGGAAGAACATTCCTGCCTGCTCTGGATTGTCCATTCCGTGTAGCTGATGAAATTGTAGATGAGCTACGCCAAGACTATAAATGTATTTTAGTTGATATGCATGCTGAAGCGACGTCAGAAAAGATTGCCATGGGATGGCATCTGGATGGACGTGCGTCGCTTGTTGTAGGTACACATACGCATGTACAGAGTAATGATGATCGGATTTTGCCTGGAGGAACAGCTTACTTGACGGATGCAGGCATGGTAGGACCTCGTGACGGCATATTGGGTATGGAGCGTGAGGCCGTGCTGCGTAAGTTCTACACCCAACTACCTGTACGTTTTGTTGTGGATGATGGCAAATGGCACTTCCATGGTGTTTTTGTTGAAATTGATGAAACCACAGGTGCGGCAACACGCATCGAAAAAATTCGTCTGACGGAGGACGAGTGGCGCATGGAATAGGGGTATTGTCCCATTTTGCAGGGAAACCCGCCTAAAAAGAAGGAATTTTTTTGCCTCCCGCGAATAACATCTAGTAAGTGGAAACAAACTTTCAACATTCCCAGGGAGGTACTTACCATGGATGTATTAAAAGTTTCAGCAAAGTCCAATCCTAATTCTGTAGCCGGCGCTCTTGCAGGGTTCTTCGTGAACGTGGAAATGCTGAACTGCAGGCAATTGGAGCGGGAGCACTGAACCAAGCCATTAAAGCGGTAGCGATAGCCCGGGGATTTGTAGCACCAAGCGGAGTTGACCTGATTTGTATTCCAGCTTTTACAGACATTGTGATCGACGGCGAGGACCGAACGGCCATTAAGCTGATTGTGGAGCCCAGATAATACATGCAGTATGCATTGAACCTGTTTACGATGTAGACAGGTTTTTTTGCGTTTTTTTGCAATAAAATTTGGAGGAGGGTTTAAGATGTCCGTGTCTGATTGGCGTGTAGCTGATTTTCACTGTGATGCACTGAGCAAAATTTTGATGCAGCCTGCTCTTTCATTCCAAGATGCTCCACAACTGGATGTGAATTTGCAACGTTTGAATGAGGGGAATGTAGGGTTGCAGGCGTTCGCCATCTATTTACCCGAAGTGCTGGGCAGAGGCAAGTTTGAACATGTGATGGGGCAGTTGGAGATTTATCGTAGACGTGTAGAGAGAAGTCAGGAGCGGATTGGTGGTACACAGACGTTGTTATGGCGTGAACAGGTGGCTCAGGTGGGGCAGACAGAGGGTCCGTGGGGATTAATCACACTGGAGGGTGTGGATGGCCTGGAGGGCAACCTGTTCTATCTGGAGTTATGTTATCAGATGGGCGTTCGAATTATTGGACTAACGTGGAATTATGCCAATTGGGCGGCTGACGGAGTAATGGAGAAGCGAGGAGCAGGTCTGACCGAGAAGGGGAAAGAACTGGTGCGCCAGTGTAATGAAATGGGAATGCTGTTAGATGTGTCACATTTGACGGAGAGAGGTTTCTGGGAACTGGCTGATTTGAGTAAACGACCTTTTATCGCCTCCCATTCCAACAGCTATAGCGTATGTCCTCATGTGCGTAATCTGAAAGATGATCAGATTCAGGCCATCATTGCCCGGGAAGGGCGGATCGGACTGACGTTTGTGCCCTGGTTTGTAAAGCAGGAGGGTGAGGTACGTATAGAAGATCTGTTGCCTCATATTGAGGAGATCTGTTCTCTGGGCGGGCAACATCACCTGATGATGGGGTCCGATTTTGATGGGATTTCAACGTATATTCAGAGACTTGAACATTCAGGACATTATCCGAGACTGACGGAAATCCTGCTCAAGCATTATGATGAACATCTGGTTCGTGGCTGGTTGTGGGGGAATGCAATGAGTTATCTGGGGGAACACTTGCCAGAGAACAATCCGAAGATAAAGGGGGCGTCCATGAAATAGTGAACTGGTGTGTGCGTTGAATGGGTTGAATTGAAACTGGTTTTCCAAATAAAGGACGGGAATGATGGTGAAATAAGTGTATTTCATGAATTTTCACCAGTTCGTTTTCATTTCACTCCAAAAAGGGGTATAATACCATTGGATTGTTAAGAGCCTGAGTACAGGCCATAGATAAACAAGGAGTGAAATTTACAATGAGTAAAACAGTACCTGTGGGCGTATCTGCCCGTCACATTCATGTATCCCAAGAGCACGTTGAAATTTTGTTTGGCAAAGGTTATGAACTGACTGAATTTAAACCTCTGTCCCAGCCTGGCCAATACGCTGCTAACGAAACTGTAGCGGTAATTGGTTCGAAAGGACAGTTTGATAAAGTGCGTATCCTTGGACCTGTTCGCCCTGAAACGCAACTGGAGATCTCCATGACAGATTCATTTGCCATTGGTGTTAAAGCACCTGTACGTGAATCTGGAAGTATTGAAGGTACACCAGGAATCACAATTAAAGGTCCTGCTGGCGAAGTTACGATTGATAAAGGTGTTATCGTTGCTGCTCGTCACATTCACTTCCATACTTCTGATGCTGTTAAATGGGGTATCGAGGACAAACAAATGCTGAAAGTTCGTCTTGGCGGAGATCGCGGTCTTGTACTGGAAAATGTACTGGCTCGTGTATCCGATTCTTTCGCACTGGACATGCATATTGATACAGATGAAGCTAACGCTGCTGGCGCTCGTAATGGCGACACTGCTGAAATCATCGATTAATTACATGTAATAGCTTCAGCCGCCAATTGGGGCGGACTGAATAACATATAAACCTGAGCACAGCCAACAGGGGCCGGTTAATTCCACCCCTGATGGCAAGGCTCAGGTTTTTGTATTTTCTGAGTGTTCTTCTGAACATGGCATGTTACGGATTAGACGAAGGGACATGTGCTTTGGATGTGGAACTACAGCCCAATTCATGCTATAATTTGCTGTAATGCTCTTTTAGTGTTCCAAGCAAGAAATTCACCTGGAACAGGGATGAATGAACGATTTTTTATTAATAGAGGCTGTAAGGAGTGACCGAAGGAAATGGCTAAAGACTCAAAAAGGATTACTCCCAATATTTTGATTTCTCCGATGCCAAAGTAATTTCGCAAGATGAATTCAGCAAAAAGATAAGAATCCGGGGCCGGGAGATTAACATCAAATCGGAACCCAATCATCGTCAGGAGAAACAGCGGGGCAAGGAAGACGTCCAGGTGCTTTACGAAAATGCCGTTCCCGATGAACTGAAAAACATAGGGAAAGGCAAACATTATATTGTATATACGTATGGATGTCAGATGAACGAGCATGACTCGGAAACCATCAAAGGACTGCTTGAGTCTATGGGATATCAGGCTACAGAGAATCGCAAAGAAGCTGATATTATTCTGCTCAATACGTGTGCCATACGGGAAAATGCGGAAGATAAAGTATTTGGTGAGCTGGGTCACCTGAAAACGCTAAAACTCGAACGTCCGGGATTATTACTTGGCGTATGCGGGTGTATGTCCCAAGAAGAAGGCGTCGTCAACCGAATCATGCAGAAGCATGGATTTGTGGATATGATCTTTGGTACACATAACGTGCATCGATTGCCACATCTAATTCAGGAAGCGCTGTTCAGCAAAGAAATGGTTGTTGAGGTGTGGTCCAAGGAAGGCGACATTATTGAGAACCTGCCGAAGAAACGTGAGGGTATGCGCGGCTGGGTGAACATTATGTATGGCTGCGACAAGTTCTGTACATATTGCATCGTTCCGTTTACGCGGGGCAAAGAACGCAGCCGTCGTCCGGAAGATGTCATTGCCGAAGTTCGGGATTTGGCACGACAAGGCTTTAAGGAGATCACGCTGCTTGGTCAAAATGTGAATGCGTACGGCAAGGATTTCACCGACCTGAACTACAGTTTTGGTGACTTGATGGATGCCATTCGCCAAATTGATATTCCGCGAGTAAGGTTTACAACCAGTCACCCACGTGACTTCGATGACCACTTGATTGAAGTGCTGGCCAAGGGCGGAAATCTGGTGGAGCACATTCATCTTCCGGTGCAATCTGGCAGTTCGGAAGTGCTCAAACGTATGAGCCGCAAGTACAGCCGGGAACACTATCTGAAACTGGCTGACAAAATTAAAAAGGCCATTCCAGAAGTCGTGTTAACAACGGATATTATTGTTGGTTTTCCGGGGAAACGGAAGAACAGTTTGAAGATACACTTTCCCTTGTCCGTGAAGTAGGGTATGATTTTGCCTATACCTTTATTTATTCCCCACGGGAAGGTACACCGGCTGCGGTGATGGAAGACAACGTACCGATGGAAGTGAAGAAGGAACGTTTGAAGCGCTTGAACGAAACGATCAACGAATACAGCCACCGAAGCAATGAAGAGCAACGCGGCAAAATCGTTGAAGTGCTCGTTGAAGGCGAAAGCAAGCGGAATTCCGAAGTTCTTGCAGGACGTACGCGCAGCAACAAGCTGGTGCATTTTGAAGGACCCAAAGAATTGATCGGTACTTTTGTACAAGTGGAAATCACCGATCCGATGACTTTTTATATTCGGGGCAACCTGCTCTCTGAGCCGGTAGCTGCCAATCAGTAATACACACACCAATAAGATGAATGATTTTTGCACTTAGCGGGGTTGCGCCGAGCGTAGCGAAGGTGACGGAATCGATTCTGTAGAAGCGAAGCGTTCGCCTTTGTCTCCGAATTTTAACCTTGAACAATCTCAATCGAAAAAATTCGGAGACAACAGCGATCAAAAGAACGATCCGGCACCGTAGCGGTCACTGAGCAGTCAACTGAGCTAGGGCAACATGAATATTCATCTTATATCATCTCATAGAATGGAGCGATTTCAGTGGCGCAGGAAGAAGTGCAGTACAACCATTATGGAATGCCAACCTACGATACGCGCAATCTGGTCATACGCGACGACATTATGGGAAAAGCCAAAGAATTGGCTGATATGCTCGGAACGAGTGAGGAAGTTAGACAGTTTCAACAGGCTGAAACCAAAATTCGGGATCATGAGCGCATCCAGCAGTTGATTGCAACGATCAAGAAAAAACAAAAAGAGATTGTTGCTTTTGAAAGCTTCAAAAATGTGGAGATGGTCAGCAAAATTGAACAGGAAATTGAAGATCTGCAAAGCGAACTGGACAGTATTCCATTGGTTACGGAATTCCAGCAGAGCCAGAGCGACATCAACTACTTGCTTCAACTAGTGATCTCTGTAATCCGGGATACGGTTTCTGAAAAAGTAAACGTGGAGGCTGGAACGGATTCACCTCCGACCAGTTGCGGTTAAATGACGGAAGGGTGCGGACGCTGTCCGCGCCTTTTTTGACATTACATAACCGTAAACGTGGAGTGGCTATCGCCAAGTACTCGGAATATAATTCCAAGCAAAGCTCCACGCTGTGGGGTTATTTTGTGTGGCGCAGCTGATTTTTAATGATAAAGGCACATGACATCAAGAGAGCTTGATACGTACAGTGAATAAAGGAGAAATGAATAATGAGTATTTTGGACAAAATGGTGGAAGACGGAGACGGACGATTCTGGGGATTTCTCGGCTGTCGTTATATTAAAGGAGACGGAAAAGAAGTTAAGATTGCGTTGACAGCAGGCGAACATCATACGAACTCCATGGGGATTATTCATGGGGGTGTATTGACTTCACTGATGGATCAGGCGATGGGGATGGTCGCAACAGCAGCAATGGAAGTGGACGGCTGTGTGACAACGAATCTGAACGTGCATTTTCTTGCACCAATGAAACAAGGGAGTTAACGGTGACAGCTACGGTACTGCATCAAGCAGGACGCAGTGTTACGACTCAATCGGAGGTTCGTGATGCATCGGGCACGTTGGGATGTATGGCAACGGCGACATTCCGCATAGCACGCCCGAGAACGTAACGCAAGAATCCTGCGGTTGACAAAAGATATTATTATGTCATAATGAAATTATCAAAATGAAAATAGTCGGTGGTGCCCATGAGCGAAAACTACGAACACTTTAATGCAGAGAGCGACGAACAAGCAGCACGTGCTTATAGTTCCAAAAATATCGTACCCCCGATGGTGTTCCTGCGGATATCGTTATGTTCACCTTAACCAAGCGGGAGCGCAAGACGGTGACGAAGACACTTCCCATTCGGGAACTGAAAGTGATGCTGATCAAGCGCAAAGGCTGGCCTTTTGCAGGCAGATGGGCATTGCCCGGTGGATTTTGTCAGGAGAATGAATCCATCTACGGTGCAGCTAAGCGTGAGCTGATGGAAGAGACAGGTGTAGACGGTGGACATCTGGAATACTTGAATGTATACAGTCAGCCGGGTCGTGACCCAAGGGGCTGGATTATCTCTCACGCATTTTTTGCACTTGTGGAAGAATGGATGCTGGATCAACGCCAAGCAGCAGATGATGCTGAGGATGTTGGATTGTTCACGATTCAGGAGGCGCTGCAAGAACTGGAACTGGCTTTTGATCACAGAACAATCATCGAAGATGCTTATCGACGTATTCAACAGCAGATGCTGGAAACGACGATTGCTCGTCAATTCCTGCCACGTGAGTTTACATTAAGTGAATTATATCAGGTTATTCAAAGTGTTGTACCGGATTTTGAAGAACCAAACTTCATTCGCAAGATTACGTCTACCCGCAGCCGTAAAGGCATTGTGGAAGAAGTACGGGATGAAGAGGGGAACCTGGTGAGTTCCAACCAGTACTCGCAGCGTCCGGCGCAACTATATCGTTTTACAGAACTCGTACCACGACTTTCCATCTATACGTAATAAGGTGTAGGTGTGTCAATCTGATTGAATCAGGATCAACCATTTCTTGGCTAAGGGAGTGTTGACGATGAAAGCACTGATTGTCATTGATTTTACGAACGATTTTGTGACAGGTTCTTTGCCTGTAGGTCAGCCGGCAGTAGAGATCGACGAGACGATTGCAGCTGTAACCGAGGCCTATTGTAAGAACAAACATGAGGTAATCATGGCTGTGGATCTGCACGAGGAAAATGATCCATATCACCCGGAGACTGTCCTTTTTCCACCTCATAACATCAGAAATACGGAGGGGAGACAGTTATATGGTCGTCTTGCCCAGGTGATGGAAGAACGGAAAACAGATATACAGTGGATGGATAAGACGAGATATAGTGCATTCTGTGGGACTGATCTGGAACTCAGACTGCGTGCACGTGGTATTACGGATATTGCACTGATTGGGGTATGTACGGATATTTGCATATTGCATACCGCAGTGGATGCTTACAATAAAGGTTTTCATATTACGGTATATGAAGATGCAGTTGCCAGCTTTAATCCGGCAGGGCATGAGTGGGCACTTGGACATTTTCGTTCCAGCCTGGGTGCTTCGGTGGTTAAGGCGAGCGAGACAGTCTTGGCTTAATTTACTCCATAGTCATGTTTGGTTGGCCTCATGTTAGGAACCGGATGAATGTGGTGAATGGTGTATAGAGTTTTTACGGGAGACTTGTTTGTTGAATACGGATGAACAGAATCATGAAGAATAAGTCTCCATATGTTAACCCGTGTCCACAGATGAAATCTGGGGGCACGAGCGGAAGTCAGAGAGGATGAGACAAATGCAGACAACTAGCCTGGCTTTACATACGGATAAATATCAGATCAATATGATGTACGCCCATTGGGTGAATGGTACTCACAAGCGGAAGGCGGTATTTGAAGCCTATTTCCGTAAGCTTCCTTTTGGCAACGGATATGCGGTATTTGCCGGATTGGAACGTATTGTGAACTATATCAGCCAGCTTCGGTTTACGATGGACGACATCAAATTTTTATCCAAACAAGAGGAAAATTACGATCCGGTCTTTCTGGAAGAGTTGCTCCAGTTTTCATTTCAGGGGACGATTCATTCCATGAAGGAGGGTGCAATTGTTTTCCCTGACGAACCGCTCATTCGGGTAGAAGGCTCCATTATGGAGACACAATTGGTGGAGACAGCGATACTTAACTTCATGAATTATCAGACGTTGATTGCAACCAAGGCTTCGCGGATCAAACAGGTAGCGCAGCAGGATACGTTGCTCGAATTCGGCACACGGCGTGCACAGGAAGCGGATGCTGCCATCTGGGGCGCACGTGCCTCGTATGTAGCAGGTTTCCATGCAACGTCTAATATGCTGGCCGGAGAGCGCTTTGGGATCCCAACAGCAGGTACACACGCCCATTCCTGGGTACAGAGCTTTATGAGCGAACAGGAGGCGTTTGACGTGTATGCCAAAGTGTTACCTGATCAGGTTACGCTGCTGGTTGATACCTTTGACACGTTGAACAGTGGAGTACCTCACGCTATCAAAACAGCCAAGAAGTTGGAGAGCCAAGGCAAAAGATGAATGCCATTCGTCTCGACAGTGGTGACCTAGCGTACTTGTCGATTCAGGCACGTCAGATGTTGGATGAGGCTGGCCTGGATTATGTGAAAATTGTTGCATCCAATGATTTGGATGAAAATACGATTTTCAACCTGAAGGCTCAAGGAGCACGGATTGATACATGGGGTGTTGGTACACAGTTGATTACGGCTTCTGACCAGCCATCTTTGGGTGGAGTGTACAAATTGGTGGAGCGTGAAGTAGACGGTGCCATGCTACCTACGATCAAAATATCTGCCAATCCTGAAAAGGTGTCCACTCCAGGTAAAGGAAGTGTTCCGGATTATTGATCCGAAACATGGCAAAGCGATTGCAGATTATATCTGCTATCCAGATGAAGAGCAGCCGCTACAGGGCGGACCGCTCAAGCTGTTCAACCCGCTACACCCTTACCTGAAAAAGACAGTTACCCGCTACGAAGCGGTTAATATGCTGGAGCCAATCTTTGTGAATGGACGTAAAGTGTATGAACTGCCTAATCTGGATGAGATTCGGGCGTACCACCGGGAACAGATGAACCTCTTCTGGCCTGAATACCAACGGAAGCTCAATCCGGAGATCTATCGTGTGAACATCAGCCCTGCGGCATGGAATATGAAGCAGAAGCTCATTGCGGAACATGTGAAATCCACAGAGGAATGATCTACACATAAGAATTACAGAGAGGCATATCCAGTGAGGAATACTGGCTTATGCCTTTTTGATGCCTATAAAATGTATACGTTCTTAGGGGAGTTGAACGATTCGATGATCGCAAGAAAAACTTCAGCTAAATGCGTTCTGTCTTCTGTTAAAGTACGTCGATAGTTGATAGACTTTTTTCTTATATGATCCCGATGAGATGGATCAGTGATGTAAGAAATCTCATGGACAGACTGCCGAGGTAGCAGGCTATACTGGAAATAGCCATGCCCAATTCAAGATGTAGGGGAAAAGCAGTAATTATTTCTCGGGAAAGCGCAGGAGACGCCAAATTCTGCAACTATTGATTCAATCCCGCAGCTGTAGGGGATGAAAGTAAGAGGAGGTGCAGACATGAGATGGATATTAGGACTGGTCTGGATCGCTTTTATTGCCTATGCATTGTTGTTGGCACCGGGGCAGTCACCTGGAAGTGATCCGATATTCAAAGAACTGATCACAATGCAAAGCAAAGAGCCTTGGTTACTTACTGTGTTTTCGTGGTTGGGTATTTTCCCGGCAGTGTATGCCTGTATGCTTTTAAGAACATCTGTGAAAGAACGAGGTGGCCGTGTACAGGCTTGGCCTTTTGTTATACTTTCTTTTGGACTGGGTGCTTTTGCCCTGCTTCCTTATTATGCATGGTCATCATCCGCAAATAGATCTTCGGGTTACACAAGCTTGCATTTTGGTCGTCAGCGGAAGTGGGGAATTGGACGGTTAGCAGCTCATAAGTTGACGCATGTAGTCCTTCTGCTGTTGACACTGGGGGCAGCATTCTATGCCGTGACGCAAGGTCATCCGGATGAATATATGGATGCATTCAATCAATCTGCCTTTGTACATATCATGACGATTGATTTTGTACTGCTGACCTTACTTTCCATGATTGCGATATACAGGGATACTGAAGCGAGTCGACGTTCACCAGCTTGGGCAGTGACAGGCATTATCCCCATCGTGGGTCCACTAATCTATCTGTTGACGCTCAGGAGAGACAGAGCTTGATCATCAATATCTGAAGATCCAGAAGTAAAAGGTAGCCGTTAAGCCTGAATGCGAACAATTCATGTGCTTAATGGAAAAATATATAAAATCCAAAGAAGGAGTGGCTATCGATGAAAAATCATTTTAACGCATATGTTGTCCGTAAAGAAGAACAGGGCGGAGTGAAAGCTGCTATAGAGCAACTGAAGAAGGAAGATCTGCCGAATGGAGATGTTACGGTAAAGGTGCAATATTCCAGTGTCAATTATAAAGACGGACTCGCGACCCTTGAGAAAGGCGGTGTCGTTCGTGAGTACCCGATGGTACCGGGAATTGATCTGGCTGGAACGGTAGAGGAGTCGGTCAGTGGACGTTTTGCACCAGGAGATCGGGTGATCAGTACAGGATTTGAACCTGGTGTATCCCATTACGGAGGGTACAGCGAGTATGCTCGTCTGCGCAGTGAATGGCTGGTGCCTCTGCCAGCGGGTCTCAGTGAAAAAGAAGCCATGGCAATTGGAACCGCAGGATTTACGGCTGCACTTTCGGTAGATGCGCTGTTACAGGCTGGAGTGACACCGGAGATGGGCAAGGTTCTGGTTACGGGTGCAACGGGTGGCGTTGGCAGTATGGCAGTTGCCATTCTGGCGAGACTTGGCTTTGAAGTAACAGCTAGCACAGGCAAGAAGGATCAGGAGGAGGCATTGCTCCGAAACTTGGGCGCCTCAGAGGTTATTACTCGTGAAGAAGCTGATGCTCCAGCTAAAGGAGCCATGGGGAAACAGCTATGGGCGGGAGTTGTTGATCCAACAGGAGGACCGGCTCTTGCGGAGCGATTGAAACAGATTCAATACGGAGGTGCGGTAGCGGTATCCGGGTTAACTGGAGGCGCGGCTTTTGAATCCACGGTACTTCCGTTTATTTTGCGTGGCATCCAGCTTATTGGTATAGACTCTGTATATTGTCCGATGGAACGTCGGGAACGATTGTGGAAACTGCTCGGTGGAGAATGGAAACCGGAGCGCGCGCTGGAACTGGGAATCCGGGAGATTTCTCTAGATCAATTGCCTCATACGCTGGAGACGATACTCCAAGGTGGTGCAGTAGGTCGTACGGTGGTCAATACAATATCAGATCTGCCATCCGCATAAGATTCTAAGTCCTTAGACATGCTAATTCTACCTGATTGGGTCACAGTACACGTGGCTGGAAAGGAAGGATTGGCATGTGGTTTGGTAGAAAAGGGCGAAGTCTGGTTGGAAGAACAATGAAGTCGGTACTTGTAAGTGGCGTGATGATCACAAGTGTCTGGTCCCTGGTGGCTTGTTCGGCATCATCCATTGAACAGGAGCGGAAGGTCTACACCCGCGAAGCGACAGATGAAGGAAATATGAGAGCACAGAGTCAAGGACACGGATTAAA
Source organism: Paenibacillus sp. OVF10 (assembly GCA_022836915.1). Classification (GTDB taxonomy): domain Bacteria; phylum Bacillota; class Bacilli; order Paenibacillales; family Paenibacillaceae; genus Paenibacillus. Next base: position 3,287,888 of record CP094668.1, read on the forward strand.
CGGTGAATTGGTGAGTGAGATCAGTAAGAGTTTTGAAGCAAAAGGCATTCAGCTGATGAATAATATGTCTGCCGATGACGGCCATGGTGGGATCTCTTATATGTATTTGTTGAATGGAAGTGGCAGACACATCGTGAAAGTCCATATTTTCAGTGATGCGACAACCCGGGCTGCCAGCATGAAACAAATGTATAGTGAGAATCGTGATGAGGCTGTCTTGGAGAATGCGCTTGGCCGGACAACGATTCGCAGCAAAGGGTACGTCTCACTCGTATATACAGCTTCTGGTGGGGAAAAGGACAAGTATGAACAGGATGTGTTGCAGGTGTTCCAACATGTGCTGGGGCAACTAAGGTAAGTAGAGCGAGATACCCTTCGTAATTTACCATACAGCTGAAAATAAACCCGAAAAACCCGTCTGATCTTTCAGACGGGTTTATATATTTCACGCATGACATGCCGCAGCTCGGGCAAAATGAGTTTTTCCATAGCCAATTTGACGGCTCCTTTGGAACCCGGCATGGAGAATACGGCTGTGCGTCCGATCGTTCCAGCGACGGCTCTGCTCAGGATGGCAGCGGAACCGATATCTTCGGTGTAACTGAGAAAACGGAAGATCTCACCAAAGCCCGGGAGTTCCTTGTCGAGTAGTGAGGATACAGCTTCATAAGTTGTATCTCGGGGTGCAATCCCTGTCCCGCCGCTAAGTAACACAGCTTCAATATCATCACGAACGGCTGCATCTTGCAGGATGCTACGAATGTTCTCCGTTTCATCTGGTGTGATGATGTATTCAACAATCTGATAACCCGCTTCATTCAGAAGCTGGTGCATGAGCTGGCCACTGGTGTCAGTGTCTTTAGTGCGTGTGTCCGATACTGTAACAATCATGCACGATACCGTGGTCGGAGCTTCCTGGCGATGTTGTTCCACTGAATTAGTCATGAAACTTCCTCCTTCAATCAACATGTCCTCATAGCATAGACCATCCGGTAGAATCAGGCAATGTACTGGGGAAGAGTTGAACGTTATTGCACAACGAATGCGGGATGGTGTACACTCGCTAGATATAGTTAGATCAGGTTACAAGAAGGACAATCAGAGAGGTGTTTAAGGATGAACGAAACGATTTTAAAAGAACAATCCATACCTGTATATATACTGTCAGGTTTTTGGGGAGTGGCAAAACAACACTGCTTGTTCAGTTGATCGAACATTGGCAACAGCAGGGTTTGCGTCCCGCAGTGGTTATGAATGAGTTAGGCGAAGTCAATCTGGATGGTCAGATTGTGGATTCCACCGTTCCGATGACAGAGATGTTAGGCGGTTGCATCTGTTGTACTGTACGTGGTGACTTGGGATTGCAACTTGCTGATCTCGTTCAAGAGGAATCACCGGATGTGATCATCATTGAAGCCACCGGTGCCGCGAACCCAATGGAGATTTTGGATGCGGTAACGGAGACCTCACTCTACATGCGACTGGAACTGAAAAGTCTCATTACTGTTGTGGATGCAGCGCATCTATCTGGCCTATATCAGGAGCAGAAGGGGCAGACGTTCAAACTGATGCAGGAGCAGATTCGTTGTGCGTCTGTGCTTCTCTTGAACAAAACGGATCGGGTGAGTGCACAGGAACTGAAGGACTTGGAACAGCTTTTGGCAAAATGGAATGGCTTCGCACCTGTAATTCCTACGGTCAAGTGTGAGGTGGAGATGGATATGTTGCTTCGCAGTGGGGCAGACGTGCATGTACGTGATTCAGCTTCTGAAGCAGGTAAGCCGGCTCACCAAGAACATCATGTGCATACGGAAACCTGTGGTACACATAACTGCAATCATGGACATGAGCATACACATGGTACAGTCCAAGGCGATGCTACGAATACTGACGCATCTCATAACCATAGTCATGACCACGGTCACGAGGATTCTGCTCCACATGCCTCACACGAACATGTTATGGTGTATACGCATTATTTCAGTCATCCGGTGAACAGTGAGGCGTTTGAACAATTTGTATCTGCTTTGCCACGGGATGTGTATCGAGCAAAAGGCATTTTATCGTTTAGTGACACAGCGAGTCGCTTCTGGTTCCAGTATGCCTACCGTGAATCGGACTACATGAAGATCACACCTCAGGGAGATGTCCCTAATGTTGCTGTGTTTATAGGTGAACATTTTGACCAAACTGTCATTCGTGACCAATTACTGGAATTGGAAGCGATAAAGTAGGTTAGATGATTCAATATTCCTCCGTACTGGGTATTAAGAAGCATAGCAAACTTTGCCTGGGAGGTAACTTTAAATGACACAACAACAATATCAACAATGTATCGATGCTTGCCTGGAGTGCATGAATGCTTGCAACGTATGTTACATATCGAGTCTGAAAGAATATGATCTGGCGATGCTGCGTGATTGTATTCGTTTGAATCGGGAATGTGCGGAGATCTGCAGTTTTGCTGCACAAGCGATGACACGTGGAAGTGATTTTATTGCTGAAATATGCGAATTGTGTGTGAAAGCTTGTGAAGCTTGCGCCGCAGAGTGTGGCAAACACCACCATGATCACTGCCAAGCATGTGCAGAGGCTTGCCGCAGATGTGCAGAAGCTTGCCGGTTGATGGCAGCAGTAGCGTAAATATTCATTCACTGGAATATATAATTAAAAACGATAATGGCCTTGGTCCCCTAAGGGAAGGTACTGAACACAGCCATCTGAGACGATGTGCCTATGTGTTGCCTTTCAGTAGGGGATTTTTAATGCAGGTTGCCAAGTCTGATCGTGGTATGTATAATGATGGCAATGAATTGAAACGAAGAATATCACTGATCGGGAGAGTAGCCAGATCCATACATGACAGCGAGCCGGGAGAGGTGGAAGCCGGTATGACATGACCTGAGTGAACCGCACCCGTGAGATGGTTATCCGAAAAGATGTACGTATCCCGATTGGGGATAGGCCATATCTGTCTGAGGGTACCCCGGCTTGCGACCGTTATACGCATCGAGCGGAGCAGGTTCTACTGTTATGCATGTTGATGCATATTAAGAGTAGCTGTTCACCTAGAGTGGTACCGCGGGAACTGTTAAGTCAGCTCTCGTCTCTTATGTAGAGACGAGAGCTTTTTTGTGTTTATTTTCAGCTAATAATGAATGGATAAGGAGTGTTCGAAATGTTGATGAAGCAGGCTGCAGCCGATATTGCCCCTTTAACGGGATTGAATGAAGAAGAGGTTCTGAGATTACTGGAGGTCCCACCGCAGGCGGAGATGGGTGATGCAGCATTCCCTTGTTTTGTATTAGCAAAGTCATTAAAAAAAGCACCGGCACTTATTGCGGCCGAGCTCGCAACTGGATTGCAGGCATCTGGAATTGAAGCGACTCCCGCCGGGCCGTATGTAAATATCCGTTTCAATCGGGGAAGCTCGCGCCGAATCTGCTGAAAGAACTGGGAAATGCCGCATTTGGTAAGCTTCAGCTTGGTCAAGGTTCGCGTGTTGTAATTGATATGTCTTCCCCTAACATCGCTAAACCCTTCGGAATTGGACATTTGCGTTCTACTGTAATCGGTGCAGCATTGTATCGGTTGTACAACGAAGCCGGTTATACCTCCGTAAGTGTGAATCATCTGGGAGACTGGGGAACCCAGTTTGGCAAGCAGATCGCAGCGTACAAGCGGTGGGGCAATGATGAAGCCTTGCAGGCAGACCCGATCCGTACTTCTCTGGAGCTGTATGTGCGTTTCCACGATGAGGCGGAGAACGATCCTTCTCTGGAGATTGAGGCACGGGAGTGGTTCCGCAAGCTGGAGCAAGGGGATGATGAAGCACAGCGGTTATGGGCGTTCTTTGTGGAAGTGAGCATGAAGGAATTCAACCGGATGTATGAACGTCTGAATGTACAGTTCGACCATACGCTGGGAGAAAGCTTTTACAATGACAAGATGGGTGCAGTGGTTGAAGAACTCAAGGCAAAAGGTTTACTTGAAGAGAGTGATGGAGCACTCGTGGTACGTCTGGAAGATGAGAACATACCCCCATGCTTGATTATCAAAAAAGATGGAACAACAATCTATCCTACACGGGATTTGGCTACGGCGGTTTATCGTCATGAGGTGATGAAGGCAGATCGGTTGTTATACGTGGTCGGAGGCGAGCAGAAGTTACATTTCCGGCAGGTATTTGCGGTCCTATCCCGGATGGGGCATGAATGGTCTGCGAAGTGTGAACATATCCCGTTTGGATTAATGCGTTTTGAGGGACGGAAAATGTCTACCCGTCGTGGTAAAGTCGTCTTTTTGCAGGAAGTGTTGGATGAGGCAGTTGCTCGTGCACTACAGATTATTCAGGAGAAAAACCCGAATCTGGAGAACCCTCAGAAAGTGGCCGAGGCTGTTGGTGTAGGTGCAATTGTCTTCGGTGATCTACGTAATAATCGGTTAAACGATGTGGACTTCTCACTGGAAGATGCGGTGAGTTTTGAAGGGGAGACCGGACCCTATGTGCAATACACCCATGCTCGGATTCAAAGTGTGCTTGCCAAGGCAGAAGAGGCGAGCCGCGTGGAAAATGAAAACCCTTTGACTAAGCCCAACCTTGCGGAAGGTGAGAATAACACAGTAACCACTCCATCCCTTATCGGAGATACCTCATGGGCATTGCTGAAACTGCTTGGTGAATATCCCGAGTATTTGGAAAAAGCAATTCATCGGAATGAGCCTGCGGTCATTGCCAAATATACAATAGATGTCGCTCAAGCATTCAACCGCTTCTATCACGCCGAACGGATTGCGGATGCATCATCTGATGTAAGATCCTTCCGGGTGGCATTGGCCAAACGGACTGCCGAACGCCTCGCGTACAGTTTACATTTGCTAGGTGTGCAAGCTCCAGAGCGGATGTGATCCCAGGTGATATGGAGTATACGTGTACTTTTCAAAAAAGCCAATCAAGATGTACCAGACTCATCAGGTCGAGGTATGTTGCTTCAACAAGTGAGCAAGCGATTAGGCAGTACTCAGGTACTGAATCAAATTAATCTGGAAGTGAAACAGGGCGAATGTGCTGTGCTCATTGGCAGAAACGGCTCGGGCAAAAGCACGTTGCTACGTATGTTGGCAGGTATTTTGTTACCCGATACAGGATCGATCCAGCGCACAATGAAGGGTTCTGGTGGGTATGCAGTAGATGGCCTGCCACGTTTACCCTTTACCTCTGGAGAGTACTTGTGGGATATGGGTCGTATTCGGGGCATTAGCCCCGAAGTACTGCGTGGGCGGATTAGAGAACTTAGTGAACTTTTATATCTCGATACCGCGATCGATCAGAAGTTACCCTTATTATCGAAGGGCACACTGCAAAAAGTAAATTTGATTCAGGCCCTGTTACCTGGACCGGGTGGTCTTTTGTTGCTGGATGAACCTTTATCAGGCTTGGATATTCCAGCTCAAGAGGCAGTTGTATCCTTATTGGGACAATGGAAGGATGAAGGAACATCCATCGTTACAGCTTGCCATGAACCGTTGCTTATTGAATGTTTGGCAGACCAGGTGATTGTGTTGAAGAAAGGCCGCGTGCTCCGCTACTGGAGTCGTGAAGATATACTAGAAGCTGGCGAACCCGTTGTACGTATTCAAAGTCTGACGGAAGCTGGAGAGGATCTGGCCAACAATCCATCCGTTGTACAACAACCGGGAGTACTGTCTTTAGTTCGTAATACGAGCTCGGAGAAATCCAAGTCTTGGTTGTGGGATTGGAAAGTAGTTCAACAATCAACTAATGATGTCCTCAGAATGATTCTGGCTTCCGGAGGTTCGGTTGTGTCTGTGCAACAGGAAGAAAGTCAATTACATATGGAAAGTCTGCTGGAAGGACAACATCCAGCTGTACATGCGAGTCGTGGAGGTGTCACAGAATCTGTGGACTTAAGCTCTTCCATGGATGATGCGGGGGAGAAGCCCAATGATCTATCTGACCCGATACTTGTTAAGGCATCACATTCGCTCACAGAAATATTTTGCACCGGTTATCTTTTATATCATCGCCATGCTGCTGATCTATTCCTACAAACCCAACCCTATTGCGGACAGTTACAGTGTTACGGCTATGCTGCTATTTCTGGCAGCTGCTTGGCTCGGAGTAATGGTGATGAATACCGAACCTGCTAAGCAGTATCAATTACTCGTCCTTCATACAGGAAGCAGGCGTAAGGTTGTAACAAGTCAACTCATCTGTGCCTGGATAATGCAATTCATGCTCACCGTAATCACTGTGCTGTATCCCGTGTTCGCTGGAATGTTCGAGAGACAACCTACAGGTGAGGAGTGGATGATGACTTGGTTAGGACATCTGGGGTTATCGTTGCTGGGATTGGGAATCAGTGTATTTTTTCAAAAATCGTACATTCCCTTGCTTAGTCGAAGTATGCCTGCCCTCATTATTGTATTATTACTATCGTTTATCCAAGGCTCCTTAAGTGAACGTTTGCCTGAATCGTTAGAATGGCTTGGCCGCATTCTTCCGCCAGCTTTTTATCTGGTTCGTGAGATGATGTTATTTGATGAATCAAAGATGGATTCTTTTGTTTCGGTTACGCTATGGACTGTGTTCTATGCATCGGTGTTACTAATCATCCATGTGTGGCTGTCCGGAAGAAGAGATCTGCGGAGTTAGAAGACGCGCTTCCCGATAACTTGAATGTTGCTCTTGGTTTGGTTAGGATAGAGGAACATGGAATGGTTAACATTGTACGGTTGAAGGGGGCGCTCGCATATGCAAAATACAGATATCCAGAATGGTGACATGCTGGACAGCGAACACTCCAGGGAATTGTTTGCCTATTACGGATTGGCCGTGTACTACGGGCAGGCGCTTGAACAGCAGCTGGTCAATCTGATTTTATTAATGAAAATGTCTCAGGGCAAAGCCGTGTCTGAAGAGGATCTGGAAGATCTGTACGAACGAAAGATGAGCAGTTCACTGGGGCAGCTCATTCACGAAGTGCGCCATCATTTTACATTCTCTGAGGAAGAGACTCGCCAGTTGAATGAATTATGGCAGCAACGTAACCGTATCGTACATCATTATTTCAAGGAACGAATTCACGAGACATTCAGTCCGGAAGGACGATCACGCATGATTAAGGAATTGGAGGATTTCAAAGACCGTGCACAGGAGTTGGAGATCCGTCTTCAGCAATATACGGGTGCCTGGATTGCAGAGCTTGGTCTGGATGCCGAATCCGCAGCAGCTCTGCAAACGCTGGAGCGGATTCATACCGAGAGTATGCAAGCAAGGGCTTTGGAAGAGGATGAATGACAAGCAAACGGATAACGAAACGCTGGATATTAATGACGGTTCTGGCTGTAGTACTGGTTGGAATCCTGTGGACCGTGGTTACCGCAATCCGTATATCTGCATATACGGATGAGGATTCATCCAGGATATCGGATGCAGCAATCATTCTGGGCGCAGCCGTGGCGGGGATAACCCTTCACCTGTATTTCGCGAACGTATTGAACACGGGATTGAATTATACCGTCAGGGTACCGTTCGTAATCTGCTTTTCACAGGCGGGTCAGGTGATGAGGGAGAACATACGGAAGCTGAAGTGGGTCAGAAGTATGCCATCGCACATGGAGTAGATCCTGCGGACATTCGCATAGAGACCAAATCCAGAATTACCGAGGAGAATCTAGTCAATTCAATTCCAATTGGTGAACAGGCCGGTTATCAAACCTATACGATTGTGAGTGATCCATTACATATGAAACGGGCCATGAAGCTGGCTGCCGGTCTGGGTATGGATGCCGTACCCTCTCCGACACGAACAACGGCGTATCGAACCTGGCGCAGCAAGTTTCCTTTTCTCGCAAGAGAGACCGTGATGTACATGGGATATACGATCAAAGGATGGATAGACAATCCGCAGCAGCCATGAGGTTGCACGCGGATTGTTTTTTTGACTGGAGGAAATAAACAGTATCGGAATTTGAATCCCGATGAAAATACAAAAACCGATCTACACAGCTACCTCAGGGTTTGCTGTGTAGATCGGTTTTTGTGTTGCCGTCGAGTGCATCATTTTTGATTGGTTACTTAAAGAACTTTCAGTTTTACTCTGTTATGCATTGCCTCCGGCAAAGGAGGTTGAGGTTGGAACGGAATTACCTGACGGATTCTCGAGAGTTGCGACCGCTGCTGCTTGCGCACCTTGTTGAAGCTGATACATCTTATAATAGCGGCCTTTAAGCTCCATCAGTTCATCATGTGCACCTTGCTCAACGATACGCCCGCGATGCAGAACCAGAATCTGATCTGCCGAACGAATGGTGGAGAGACGGTGAGCAATGATGAAGGTGGTACGTCCTTTTTGAGGACTTCGAGTGCGTTCTGAATCAAAGCTTCTGTTTCCGTATCGATATTGGCTGTCGCTTCATCCAGAATGAGGATGGCCGGATCAAACGCCAGTGCACGAGCAAAGGAGATCAACTGACGCTGTCCAGCAGACAATGTGCTTCCTTTTTCGATGACAGGTTCGTCAAAGCCTTGAGGCAAATGAGCCAGTATACGTTCAGCGCCTACATCACGCAGCGCCTGTTCAATCCGTTCACGGGAGATCTTCTCATCGCCAAGACTGACGTTGGAAGCAATGGAGCCTGTGAACAGATACGGGTCCTGCAATACAATCCCCATATGCTCGCGAATCCACTGTTTAGGCAGATCCTTGACGTTCTGACCGTCAATTGTGATCTTGCCTTTTTGCGGATCATAGAACCGGAATAGCAGGTTGATGATTGAGCTTTTACCCGAACCGGTGTGGCCGACCAGAGCGACCGTCTGACCTTGGGATGCTTTAAACGAGATATTGTTAAGCACGTAATCTTTTTTATAGGCAAAGGATACATCATCGAAGACAACATTCCCTTTGTATCTTGGCATGGAGCCATCGGTTACAGCTTCTCCCTTTTCATCCATCAGCTCAAAGACGCGACCAGCAGATACGAGGAGGAGTCCAGGTTGGCGAGCTGATTCACCATGCCGGTAATTGGCTGGAACAAGCGGCCCAGAACATCAACGAAGGCATATAGAACACCCAGTGAGATAATACTTGTGCCATCCAGCACACTGGAACCGAAGTACCACAGGACCACCGCAAATGCGATATTCCGTAATACGTTAACCAGGTTGTGTGAGGTGAAGGCATTCAGGTTAAGCATTTTGTTCTGGTGTTTCATATAATCATCATTCAGATCTTCGAATTCCTGTTTGGTTTGTTTCTGATGGCGGAATACGCGGATAATGGACATCCCCTGAATGGACTCGTTAATGATTGCATTGATCTCACTAAGTCGTGATCGAATGATCGTGTTGTAACGAGTGGCGAATTTGCGATAGAGCACAATCCATGTAATGAGCATTGGTACGACGAATAATGAGATCAGGCCCAGGCGGACATCAAGCAGGAAGAGTGCGACATACACACCTGTAATCGTGATGATTCCTGAGAAAAAGTTCGAAAGAACGGCAACGAACAGATCCTTGACAGCTTCTGTATCGTTCGTGACCCGAGATACAACTTTACCTGCGGGCAGATTATCAAAAAAGTGCACCGGCAGTCGCTGAATGTGGGCATACACGTCGTTACGCAGTCTTTGAATGACCTTATTGGCCGAGGACTGCAGCCAGAATGTTTTACCAAACTCCATAATGACCGAGATCACGAGGAAGATCATGTAATACACAATTAATTGATAGATGCTGGGCATCTCCGGTTTGTAAAAAGCAAACAGTTCACCAGCGGACAGGGGTGCTGCCGCATATTGGCCTGTCACTTCACCTGCGCGTGTAACCGTGAGGGTTCCATCCGCATATGTGCGGTCCCCGTCAGGTGCATTGACCGGTTCATTTACAAAATAAAAACTTCTGCCGGCTTGTAATACCCGCACTTCCGAACCTTTGTTTTCATCCGGTTCGAACAAGCCTTCGCGTTTGTAGTTCTTACCGTTGTAGACTGCGGCTTCATCTGAAGCTGTCGTCTCATAGAAAGGCTGCTCAATCGCGAGCAAGTGATTGTCGATCATGGATTTGGCGATGAACGGCCCGGCAAGCTCGGCCGCAACACCAATGGTAAGCATAATTAATGCAGCGATAAATGTTCCTTTGGCTTTCAAGGCGTAATCAAGCAGCCTTTTGCCTGTATTAGACTTCAATGAATTGACCTCCTACGTGGACAGATTGGACTCGACCTGTTGCCGTTCATACTGTTCACGGTACCAGCCGTTCATGGCTAACAATTCCTGGTGAGTGCCTTCTTCCGTAATTTTCCCGTGCTCCAGTACGATGATTCGGTCAGCATGTTCAATAGCAGACAGGCGGTGAGTCGAGATCAGCGTGGTTTTGCCCGAGCGTTTGTTGCGTATATTTTCAATAATTTTGGCTTCAGTACGTGCATCAACAGCAGACAAGGCATCATCGAGGATCAGGATATCAGGATTAGCAATAAAGGCACGCGCCAGCGATACCCGCTGTTTCTGTCCTCCGGACAGAGAGATTCCTTTTTCACCAACGAGTGTATCCAGTCCATCGGACAAGGTTCCCAGATCCCCGTCAAAAGCGGCGGTACGAATGGCTTCCATGATGACTTCATCACTGGCCCCAGGTTTACCGAATTGAATATTTTGACGAACTGATTTGGAGAACAGAACTTGTTCCTGTGGTACGTACCCGATCCAGCTGTGCAAGTCATCTTTGGCGATATCCTGAATGGGATGACCCGAGATGCTTAATGTGCCCGAACCGGCAGGGTATTCATGAAGCAGTTGTTTGAGCAAAGTAGACTTACCGCTACCCGTACGACCCACAACACCCAATGTTTGACCCCGCCGTAGCGAAAAGCTGATATGACTGAGATTGTCGACAGTGGAGCTGGGGTAACGGAATGTAACATCCTGCATCGCAATTTCTTCCGGATTCGTAACGTGAGCAGGTTGCTCCACATCTTGTACGGCAGGTTCTACCGATAAAGTCTCGTTGACCCGATCAAGCGAAGCGCTACCACGTTGCATCAGGTTAATCAATTCGCCGATGGCAAACATGGGCCAGATCATCATCCCCAGGTACATGTTGAACGATACGAGATCCCCTAGGGTAATTTCATTATGAAATACAAGATATATGCCGTAGGCAAGTGCAATCACATAACTGAGTCCTACGAAGAGCCGGATGGTGGGTTCGAATAGCGCATCCATTCTGGCAACAGCCAGATTTTTGCGATACACATCTTCGGTCACGTCGGCGAACCGTTTCTCGTCCAGACGTTCCTGCACATAGGCACGCACAACACGGATCCCGGCAATGGATTCCAGCACCTGGTCATTCATATCTCCGAATGCATCCTGTGCCAGGGTGTAACGTTGATGTACAGCTTTACCATAGATCATCATGGCAATGGCGATAAAAGGTAATGGCAGGATTGCCGCTAAGGTTAGTTTCCAACTAACCAGGAAACCCATGGCGAACAATACGGTGGCCAGAAAGGCTGTAGAGTCTGTTAAGGTCAGCATGCCGAAGCCTGCTGTAGTGGCAATGGAACGAAGATCATTGGTGGCCCGTGCCATCAGATCTCCTGTTCTGTTTTTCTCAAAAAGGGAGGAGTCATCCGTAACAAGTGGTCCATAAAGCGTGAACGAAGCAGCCGCTCCACCAGATTGGCACCACCAAACAGTTTGTGCATCCAAACGTATGTAACCAGATAGATAATGATGACCGTTCCCAGAATAAGCAAGATATAACGGGTAAGTGAGGTGCCGGTAATGGAACCGCGCACAATCTCGTCGATGGCATTACCAAGAAGACGAGGAGGCAGCAGTTCGGCAATGCCCACCAGAATAAGCAAGATGACACCGGTTAGGTATCGTTTGCGTTCCAGCCGGAAGAACCAGGCCAGGTTTTTAAGTACAGAGAACAAGTGTTATCCCTTCCTTTCGATGTCCGAGAAATGCAGATTCCGTTCATGTATGCCGAAAAGTACCCACAAAAAAGACATACCGCACGCAGGCGGTATGTCTTCATATAATCATACGGCAGCATGGCTCAGAGAACAGAGCCGCCACCATATATAAGTTCGATTGTGAGTAAACATCACAGAGGTTCTAATGAAAGAACGCCTTGTCATGCCGACTTATGAACGGAATAATGATTTCGGGTGTGCTCCGGTATTTAGTTGTGTGCTGAATTGACCTATCATATGTTTGTTAAACACCGTAATCACCCTTTCTTTTTGGAAATAAATACAATGTAGACCTCGTATGTTTGCATCTTAACACCGGCTTTTACAATCTGTCAAACATTTTTCACAACTTAATTTGTCTTCATGTGGTCACTTGGGTTTGTATTCAAGTCCCTGTCGAGATATGATGGAACATATATATACAGAAGGAGCTGACACCAAATGAGTACCATACATGTATCCGATCAAGCTGCTCGCTGGTACAAGGAAGAACTGAATTTGAACGAGGGAGACAGCATTCGATTTTTTGCCCGTTATAGCTCTGGCGGAGGTCTTCACCCTGGATTTTCGCTAGGTATTGCTGTGGAGAAACCAAGACATCCTGCGGATCAAACCGAAGTGTCGGGGATTCAATTCTTTATGGAAGATCACGATTATTGGTATCTGAAAGGGCACCAACTGCATGTGGATATCGTTGATGAAGGTCAGGATATCGAATACCGTTATACCGAAGTCTAATCCTTGAAGTATTCTGCTAAGCAATAGATGGATTACAGGTCGCCACCGGCTTCCGAGTAGGAGGAGGGGATAAGCAGTGAATCTGCCAGCACGAGATTTGGCCCAGTATATAGCAAAACGCTCTCATATTGTTGTAAAGGCGGCTGTGCGGGCTGAGAACGAACAAGGTGAATTACTGCTGATTCAGCATGCTGAACACGGTCACTGGCGGTTGCCAGCAGGTGAGATGCGCCCGGGTGAGGCCATTGAAGATGCTGCACATCGGGAGTTGTGGGAAGAGACAGGTTGGACTGCTGATACCATGACACTGGAAGGTCTCTATTCGGGGCCTGACCTTCGGTATCTGCATTCAAGCGGAGATGAAGAGTATTATGTCATTGCTTTGTTTCGGACAGTGATCATTCAGGATGGCCTTGTGGAGTCGCGTGTAAATAGTGATGCAGGTCTGAAGTTTTTTCGCTGGAGTCGTTACCACCTCTGAATCAGATTAGCCGAATTCTGTTAGCGCGGGATATTGCAGAATAAAATAAGTGTTGACGCAAAAATGACCTTGGCATGCACGATAAAGTGGATGCCAAGGTCATTTTTTTTAAAATCCGATTCACGTGCTCAGAGCATGAATTACACCTGATCCAGTGGTTCATCATCCATCGCAAAATCAAAATCATCAATATCAAATACCTGTACAGGTGATTCGGACTCAATTATGCGTGCGATCAGTTCAACCTGATCGGTGAGAATTGGGATACTCAGTCGCTGAGATGTCAGCAGCAGTTCTGTCTCAATGGGATCGAAATACTCCCCGTACTGTGCCGTATCTATTGCGTTGATAATGGCAATGGATACTTGGTCACCAAATAAAATGGAGGGGCTTTTGGCCCATGGAACAAGTAACGCACGCTCTATTTTTTCTTATTCAGCGGTTCCTCGAAATAAGAAATCATTTCATTGATTTTGGATTTCACATGCTGATCATCTGCCGGGTTATCCATCATGGGATCAAGACTGGTCTGGAATTCATATAGCTCAAGGATGGTGGTATAAGGAACAATATATTCAACAGGCGCGGGCGGCGCTAGCAATTGACCGTAAATGGCCACCATCACGGCTTCTGTAATAAACTGACGTGACATGGTTCCTTAATCCTCCTGCGCCATTAATAGTTGCAAAGTGAATCTATATTTCATGCAACAGCTTAACCATAATAGTACGTGTTCAAATAGGACGGTTTTCAGTACCGAGAAGACATTTCGGCTGAATTCCATATTCGATGCTGATGATGCCTCTAGGCATCCTTCGTAATCAAAGCGGACTTTTTGAACAACCTCTAATGTGGATTATTCTGTTGTAGACTCGTGTACATGATTTGCATGAATAGAAGTATATCACACAACGGTGGGAAATACAGCCAATCTGCATAGCATGTCAGGTCACAACCTTGACAACTTGAATCAGGATTTGCCCAGTAGCAATGATAAAATTCCCGCCGCAATCAATGGACCCACTGGTACACCCTTGAACAGGGCAACCCCAAGTACCGTTCCGATTAACAGCCCTGCAACGACAGTTGGCTGTGTACCCATCAGCGTAGCGCCACGTCCTCCGAGATATGCCACCAGTAATCCTACGCCAATGGCGAGCAGTGATTTCCAGTGCAGGAAAGACTCACCGATCGTCTGCAGACTCATCTTGCCACTGGCAAGAGGTGCCATCACGCCAATGGTTAGAATGATAATGCCCAGTGTAAGTCCGTATTTTTCAAGCCATGGAAATGCCTGATTCAGGTTCAGGACTCGTAGCAACAACAGAAATACCATCGCTACGGTCACAGGTGTGTTGCTGCTGATAATCCCGAGAGCCGCAAATACGAGCAACAGCAGGGAGGTCATATCCATTGTTTTCATTTCCCTTCGGTCTGTCCACGTTGTTTGCTAACGATATGTTCCGCAATGTAACGTCCATGCCAGCGTCCGGATTCAATAAAGACTTCATTGGCATTACGACCCGAAGCGATGACTCCGCCCACATATACACCAGGTACGCTGCTTTCCATCGTTTGTGCATCATATAGAGGTTTATCCATATCATCAGACATCTCCACACCTACCGACGTGAGTAGTTGACGATCTGGACGGAAACCGGTCATTGCCAGTACGAAGTCATTATCCAGTTCCCGAGTGGAACCATCCGTGTGTATCAGACGAATCGAATCATCCAGTATTTCATTCACGCGTGATTCCAGGTGGAGTGTAATACGGCCTTTTGTCACCATGCTCTCGAATAGCGGACGTACCCATGGTTTAATATGCTGGGACAGACCACTGCCGCGATAAACCATATCAATATGTGCTCCGACCCGAACCAGTTCCATGGCCGCATCCACGGCTGAGTTGCTTCCGCCAATAATGGCGACACGTGTACGGGTATAAGGGTGAGCTTCCCGGAAGTAGTGGGTTACTTTATCTTTATCTTCTCCAGGAATGCCCAGATAGTTAGGATGGTCAAAATAACCGGTAGCTACAACTACATTACGTCCAACATGTACGATGGCCTCCCCGCGGCGATTGAGCGTATGTACCTCAAACGTACCATCATCCTTGCGTTTAATTTCACGGGCTTCCTCATAGTTATGAACACGCAGACCAAAATGTTCGGCTACCCTGCGATAATAGGCAAGTGCTTCATAACGAAACGGTTTATCATTAGGTGTGCTGAACGGAACGTTCCCGATCTCAAGCAGCTCGGCTGTGCTGAAAAACTGCATATGGGTTGGATACAGATAAATAGATTGAACGATATTGTATTTCTCAACGATCACAGCGGACAGTCCCAGCCGCTCACATTCAATGGCAGCAGACAGACCGCATGGGCCTCCGCCGATAATAATGACATCTTCCATGTTCTTAATCCTCCTTATTTCAAGCAATATAATCCTACCGTAAATAACGAGCCAATGCCAGTTCAAGCGTGAGTTTAAATTAGACAAGCTTACTTGAATCCAAAGGAGTTGACGTGGAGAGGAGAAAAGACTAATATCAAATTAGATATATATCTAAACGGAAGAGAGATGAACGATGATGCAGCTGGAGAAAATTGTGGCTTATCATAAAGCGTTGGCTGACCCGACCCGGCTTCGCATGCTGCTGTTGCTGGCACAGGGTGAACTGCACGGACAGGCACTTGCCGAGCGGTTGAATCTGTCACAGCCAACCGTGACACATCATGCATCCAAGCTGAGAGAGGCGGCGCTGATCAAGGAACGACGGGAGAAAAATACAGTGTATTTCACACTAAATCCTTCGTTTATCCGCGAGAATGCACAGGCTTCGGTTGATTTTATCTTTAAGCGAGAGGAGGTTACGGATATGAGTGATGTGAACGAAACATTGAAAGCGTCGGTCATGAGAAATTTTTTCTCCAAAGATGGACGACTGCGTCAGATTCCGGCTCAATACAAGAAAAAACTGATTGTACTTGGTCATCTGGTCGAGCAGCTTGAATTTGGTCGGAAGTATACGGAGAAAGAAATCAATACATTTATAAAGCAATACCATGAAGACTTTGCCACGATTCGGCGGGAATTTATCATGCATCAGTTCATGTATCGGGAAGAGGAGATATATGAATTGAATCCGAAGGAAATGTGGACGCGCTGGGATCAGGTCAAATAAAGTAGACAGGTAAAATAGTTTGGGCTTGACAACTGCAAAGCTCAGTGTGTAACATAATGGATAATTCTACAAGGGAGGCGATTGTTTATGACAAACTTAAATGCAGTATACGTTAATTTGAATATGAACAGCGTCTCCGGAACGGATCAAAGCATGTAATTTTGCGTTAGCTGGATAGCAGTATCCATTGTAACGTGAAGTATCACATGCTCAGATGAAGCCACGGGTGACGCACCCGTGGCTTTTTTGTTTGCCGATAAAAGGGTGTTCCTGAATTGTTTATATCGGAGGGTTAAGTACTCTATCCGGTAGATCTACAAGAAGGGATGGTCTTTGATTCAGCTAACTACTTATTGCCGCGGGTGTATTTCTACTCGTGGTTTTTTGTTTTGATCTGAACTGGAGATGATTGTTCAATCGGCTTGAACGAAGTAAACAAACTTATTTTGGGAGGAATTTTTATTTTAGATAACCATATTGAGAAGTACGGCTGGTCTGCAAAGTGGCAGGAACTGTGGCAAGAGACAGGGATGGAAGAGCAGGAGAAAAAGCCAGCCAGAATTATCGCAGACCATGGACATCTGCAACGTTTGGTTACAGAAGAGGGCGAATGCTGGGGAAGAATATCGGGTAGAATGCGTCATGATAGTCTGGAGACCAGCTTGGTACCAGCGGTTGGAGATTGGGTGGCGATTACAGGTCAGGCAGGTGAAGAAGCAATTATTCACAATCTGGTGCCACGTCAGAGCAGGGTATCAAGACAGGCAGCAGGTCCGGTGACCAAGGAACAATTAATCGCCGCAAACGTAGATACACTGTTAATCGTGGCTGCACTTAATCATGATTTTAACCTTAGACGACTCGAAAGATACGTGATGATGGCTTGGAATGGTGGCGTAAGGCCAGTCATTGTCTTGAGCAAAAGTGATCTGTGCAACAATGTGGAAGAACAGATCCGAAGTGTAGAAGGGATTGCTCCAGGCGTTGAAGTGCTTGCGATATCTGCAGTGGAGGGTCAAGGGAAATCCTTATTGGAACGATACTTGCAGCCAGGGCTGACTGTTGCGCTCACAGGATCTTCTGGCAGTGGCAAGTCTACGCTGGTGAACTGGATGATGGGTGAGGATGTGCAGCTTACACAATCCGTCCGCGAGGGAGACAGTCGTGGGAGACATACGACAACACACCGGGAGATGTTTGTACTTCCACAGGGTGCCGTATTGATTGATACTCCGGGAATGCGTGAGCTTAATCTTTGGGATGAGGGCAATGATGGGCTGTCGCAGGCGTTTGGAGAAATTGAAGAACTTGCGGCCACGTGCAGATTTCTGGATTGCAGTCATACACGGGAAGCTGGATGTGCAGTGAAAGAGGCCATACAGGATGGTTCATTGGATGAAAAAAGACTGAATAATTATCTGAAAATGCAGAAGGAATTGCAATATCAGCAACGCAAGGAAGAAGTGGCATCCAGAAGGCGTACCGCCTCCAGCAAACCGGCCAATAGTCGCAAACCCAAGCACTCCCGTAGTGTGAAAGAGTGGGAGGAAGCCTGAAATCAGGCGGGCATCATCCGGCATCTTGCATAAGATAGGTCAGGAGGGATGTCATTATGCCAGATTACAGGATTATTGTAGATCTGTCTGACCACATGTTATATCTTCTGGATGGCAATCAGGTGATTAAGGGTTATCCCGTAGCCACCGGAAAGATGCTCACGCAGACTCCAAACGGGGAGTTCACTATTATTAACAAACAATCGAATCCAGGTGGGCCATTTGGCGTGTTCTGGATGGGACTGTCTGCTCCCATTATGGTATACACGGAACCAATGAGCCTTGGTCTATTGGCAAATCCGTCTCCCATGGTTGTATACGCATGTACAACTCGGATGTACTGGACCTGTCTTCCAAGGTATCTGTAGGCACTAGGGTAACGATCCGGCCGTAGGGCCGGATTTTACTTTATAAGAGGTAGTTCAATGGATCAATTTGGAATTATAGAAAGAAGAACATATAATATGGTAAATCTACGGCAGTTACGAGAGAAAGTGAGTGATAGCTATGCTGATCAGGCTGGCGCGTGAAGGAGATGCGCAAGGTATAGCCTATGTACATACAGAGAGTTGGAAAACAACATATCGGGGAATTGTGCCCGACGATTTTTTGGATCATTTGACTATAGAATCAAGATTGTCCCAGTGGGAGAAGACCATTCGTTCTGGCGAAAAGGATCAGATTCTGGTGGTAGCTGAACAAGATGATGGGAACATTGTCGGATTTGCGTGTGGGGGTAAGGAGCGTGAAGGCAAATTACCTTATGATGGAGAGTTGTACGCTATATATTTGCTGAAGGAAGTGCAACAAACGGGGATAGGTCAGCAACTGGCGACACATGTCGTTCATCATCTGCAGACCCACAATATGAAACGTTTGATCATATGGGCTTTGGAGCGTAATTCAGCTTGTCGCTTCTATGAAAAGATGGGAGGCACTCCAGTCCAGACACAGTCCCTCCGCATTGGTGGTCAAGATCTGATCGAAGTTGGCTACGGATGGGAAGACTTGAGCCTCTTTGGAGAGAAGAGCCTGCCCGACTGATGAAAGACGTCCAGATGGCGACAGAATAGTGTGGGTTGTATTGTTTCCTTAAGCTTAAAGAATGGAATAGCTAATTCAGGTCTTCACGTTTGCGTAATTCTGAACAAGGTTAATGATGTATTACACCGTTGTGCAGGTGTGACATTTAATCTTGATCAGGAGGCGTATTCACATGACTTTAATGGACACTGAACATACAACATGGACGAAACAATATATTAATGGCCAATGGGTAGATGGTTCCGGTGAGAAAACAATGGAGAATATCAATCCTTATACGGGAGAAGTTATTGCCACATGGCGCTCTTCCAATAAGAAAGACATAGATAAGGCTTATCAGTCAGCTCAGAAAAATTCGATTGAATGGGCGAATTCATTACCTGCTGTGAAAGAAGAGGTATTGCGTAAAGTTTCATCCCAGATGGCAGAGCGAAAAGAGGAGATCATTCAACTGTTGATCACGGAATCCGGGAGTACCCGAATCAAATCGGAGGCGGAGTTTGCAGCGGCTAAACGCATTGTGGACGAAGCAGCATCTTTTCCTTATCGCATGAAGGGTGAGATTATTCCGTCCAATACTCCTGGCAAAGAGAACCGTGTGGTTCGTGAGCCGAAGGGAGTGATTGGTGTTATCGGGCCATGGAACTTCCCTTTGCATCTATGCCTGCGATCTGTAGCTCCAGCGATTGCTCTTGGTAATGGTGTAGTGATTAAACCAGCATCGGACACTCCGATTACGGCAGGTTGGCTCATTGCCGATTTGTTTGAACAAGCCGGTCTGCCTGAGGGCGTGCTGAATGTCGTCGCGGGAAGTGGCAGCGAGATCGGTGATTACTTTGTCACTCATCCGGTTCCAAAGGTGATTTCATTTACGGGTTCCACAGAAGTTGGGCAAGGGATCGGTAAACTGGCGGGTGAACATTTAAAAGAAACTGCACTGGAACTAGGTGGCAACAACGCCATGGTTGTGCTGGAAGATGCCGACATTGAACGTGCTGCCGAAGCGGCAGTCTTTGGCAAGTTTCTGCATCAGGGACAGATCTGCATGGCTCTGAATCGTATCATTGTGCATGCCGATATTTACGACCAATTCGTCGATTCATTTGTTGCCAAAACGAAGAATGTCCAGGCAGGTGATCCGGCGGATGCCAAAACACTCGTGGGTCCACTCATTCGGGAAAAAGAGGTAGAACGATTGCTGGAACTTGTGAACAAAGCTGAAAATGAAGGAGCACAGTTATTGCTCGGGGGGACCAGTAAAGGCAGTGTGCTGTCTCCTACTGTACTTGCCGATGTTCAACCTGAACAAGATATCGTGCAGCAGGAATTGTTTGGCCCGGTGGCAGTGATCATGAAGGCTCATGATGAACAGGAAGCTGTTCGTTTGGCAAATGATACGCCTTATGGACTTAGTGGTTCCGTATTCACCAAAGATCTGAATCGAGGATATCAGGTTGCCCAGCGCATTGAATCGGGTATGGTGCATGTAAATGATCAGTCTGTGAACGATGAAGCGCATGTGATGTTTGGCGGTGAAAAAGCTTCAGGGATTGGACGTTTCGGTGGGGATTGGGCCATTGAGAAGTTTACACGTACGCGTTGGATCAGCATTCAGCACCAATATCGGGAATATCCGGGAGTGAAATAAGTCGAAAAAAGTGAACTAGCAGGGGCATTTATGAATGTTTAGAGTGGGTTATAAAAAGATCGACAAATCATGCGAAAGTCCGTCTCCAGCTTGGTGGGACGGGCTTTTTGCACAATTTTACACCTCAGCAAAATACGGCTTAATATAAGAGCGGAAAAGCTGTTTGGGGCTGACGCTATCTGGTTATTTATGGATACACGGAAGAATCGATCCGTAAATCCAATGGCAAAGGGGCTTAAATTCATGTCCATTGACCGCTTTATTCTGAGGAAACTGAATACCTGTCAGGAAGAACATACACGTGCCAATTTGGTTCGGCTGTTTGTCATTCGTATTCGTAAAGCCGAGATTGCGGAAGAACATGATGCCGCCTATGTCCTGAGCAAACTGCACTGAGTGATGGCTGCTAATAATTGCGATCCGCTGTTAACGTGTATACAACTCAAAAAGGAAGCTTGTCTATAACGACAGCTTCCTTTTTCATGTCTTGTAATGAATGTGTCTTGGTTGACTCCTTTTAATATAACGATAAAGCAAGGGAGTCGTTTTCACTTCGACTGTGGAGAATGGCTTCTCCATTAACAATCTCAATACTAATTAAAGAATGCAGACATTTTTGAATGGCGCGTTTACCGTTGCTAATTTTATGCTCAAGAGCACTGCTAAGCAATCTTAATGTCTTCTGCATAGGTTGTTTGTTTTCTTGATTAAAATATACAGGGATTGATTTGTTTTGAAAGGTTATTAGGGTTCTCACTTGAAATCACCTCACGGTTGTTATTTCATACAGGTAATATTAAATTCCAATGCTTAAAATTACCTTAAAATCAGCTTATGAAAACATAAAGGTGGGTAATGTTTGAAAAGTGTTCACAATTCAATTGTGAGCGAAGGAATAAAAGTCCTGAAAAACGTAACTTAATTACCATTTAAATGGAACAAAAAACGAAGAGTTTCGTATCCTCGCAATATTTAAATGCATAACTGCCACGAAAGTTCTGAGTCGAATGTACGATATTTTAATATATACGTGGGTCATATGTAACAAAATTACAGGTGGTACATTGCAAACAGGGTGTTTATGTAAGAAAATAGGGTTGATATAACGATTCATTCTCTTTTTTTGATTTAATCTGACATTAGGACAATTTACATATGAGACCATGGGAGGGATTCGGATGATTCTAACCGTGTATTCCGGCCGCGAGGAAGGAGAATGGTTCGACATTGATGTTCCGGACGAATGTACCATTGAACATTTGAAGACATTACTCGGTGTTCGCATTTTTGGACAGGCACCGGGAGACGGCATTCAGTACATCCTTGAAGCCAAGTTTCCGGAAGGTCTGTGGTTCTCTCCGCAGAACGCACAGCAGTTAATGGAAACAGGGCTGCGACAAGGCAGTTGCGTACGTGTCCAGCGGGCTTTTTCAACGACTTCGGAAGAAGCGCCTGTATATGGAAGACGTTCATTGTTTCAACAGGACAGCAACGAATAGTGCTTTTGAACGTATACATTCATTATTGAACGAACTAAAGGAGGTCTTCTCTTCGTGAATGTGTTATATCAGCGTTCTCCAAGAATGACACCGGTTCTCAAGGAAGAAGGACTCGAAATACTCAGGCCTCCAACAGAACCGAGCAAACCCACATTTTCCATGATATCCATTATTGTGCCGATCATGATGACCATGGTCAGCATTGGTTTCTACGTATATATCAATATGACCGGCAAAATGAACAACAGCAGTTATATGATGTTTCAGATGATGACGGTCATGATGATGCTTACTTCTTACACCATTCCATTCTTCGTGTATCTGAGCAACAAGAAATCATATCGCAAAAAATTGGAAGAACGAAAAACAATGTATCTTGCCCAACTGGACAAACACCGGGAAGAACTGAAGGAAGCTCAGGCGGAGCAAGTGAAAAGCCTGTACGAAATTCATGGTGATCCGGGTGTGTGTCTTCAAGTGGTGAAGAACCGGAACAGTTCCTTGTGGGAGCGTTCACCAGAGGATGATGATTTCCTTCAGGTGCGCATTGGTACGGGAGAGATTCCATTCCGTATCAAACTTCAGGTTCCGAGGATTGATGGATACGAGAAGGATGAGCTAATTGAAGCGGCCCATGAACTTGCGGCTGAATTCCAGACGGTACCGGATGCTTCCATTACATTGCCTTTGTTCCAATCGAAGGTTATGGGACTTGTCGGTGATCGGGAGGAAGTGCTTGCTTCCCTGCGAGTCATCATCTCACAGCTGACGGTACGCCATTCTCCGGATGAATTGAAGCTTGCTGCTTTCTATGAAGAAAAGGACAGCAAGGAATGGGACTGGCTTCGCTGGATGCCCCATATCTGGGATGAAGACCAAGGACAACGCTATATGGCCGACAGGCACAGCGGTGCGCATCAATTAGCGGACAGCTTGTTTTCCGTGTTGAACCGGCGTCGTAACAATAAGGAAGACCGTTACAAGAAAAGCGTACAAACGCCATGTTACGTTGTAATTCTCTCCGATACGCAATTGATTGAAGAAGAACCGTTACTCCCTTGCTGCTGGAATCGGCTCAGGAAATTGATGTATGCACCATCATACTGGCTAATCGCAAGGAGTCTCTGCCGATGCATTGTCAGTTGATTATGGATGCCTCTAAAGGCAAAGGGGTGTATATCAAAAAAACGGAAGATGCAGATGTTATTCAACAAACGTACAAGCCTGATGTGATCTCGAAGGAGATGGCAGAGGCACTTTCCCGTTATATGTCACCGATCCGGTTAAAGCGGTCATCTGCTTCAGATATCCCACAAGTGCTTCCGTTATTCGATATGCTGAGCACATCTCGCGTGGAAGATCTGGATGTGGTGTCCAGGTGGGGACAGACGAGATATCCTGACACACTGCCCGTACCAATGGGTGTACGAGCTGGCGGCAAAAAAATAGCGATAAACCTGCATGACAAAATTGAACGTCAGGGTCATGGTCCCCATGGTCTGATTGCAGGTACAACCGGTTCAGGTAAAAGTGAAGTCATCCAGTCCATCGTAGCTTCACTCGCTGCTGAATTCCATCCACACGATCTGGCCTTCATGCTGATTGACTATAAAGGTGGTGGGATGTCCAATACATTTGTTGATCTGCCTCATGTGGTAGGGACGATCACCAATCTGGATGGGAATCTGATCGAGCGGGCGAATATCTCACTTCGTGCCGAACTGGTCAGAAGGCAAAAAATATTAAATGATGCGGGAAACCTCCAGCATATTGATGAATATTACAAAATTCTGCGCTCCAGACATGAACAGCCACTTCCGCATCTGGTTATTATCATTGACGAGTTTGCTCAATTGAAGCGGGACCAGCCGGAGTTCATGGATGAATTGATCAGTATCGCGGCCATTGGCCGGACACTTGGGGTTCATCTAATTCTGGCAACCCAAAAGCCAGCTGGTGTTGTGGATGATAAAATATGGAGTAATTCGCGCTTCCGGATCTGCCTTCGCGTACAGAGTGAGGGAGATAGCAGGGATATGATCAAGATTCCAAATGCTGCCTGGATTACAAAGCCTGGTCGTGGATATTTCCAGGTTGGTAGTGATGAAGTGTTTGAAGAAATGCAATTCGCCTGGAGTGGTGCACCCTATAACCAGCAGGAGGATTCAACGACGGTATTGCCTGTTATGGAAGTACGCCTGAACGGTAAGCGGGAGCCTCTGTTAACTGGAGAGCGTAGAGCCGTTCTCAAAGGTGAAGATGTTCCGAAACAGCTTCAGGTATTTATTGATTATGTTGCGCAGTCTGCAGCGGATGCGGGTATCCGTCGTTTGCCAGGACCATGGTTGCCACCTTTACCAGAGACACTGGAATGGGAAGGTCTTCAGGAATGGCAGGAAGAAGAGAATCGGGATCTGCTGCTTGATGGCGGAGCGAGTGGTCTGAAACCACTGGTTGGTTTGCTGGATGATCTCCCGAATCAGCGCCAACAACCGCTCGCATTGCCTGTGGATCAAGGCCATTTGGTTGTTTACGGCATGCCAGGACTGGGCAAAACAACATTTGTTCAGACCTTGCTTATGTCCCTGGCACGTTCCCACAGAACTGAGCCTTGGCACGGTTACATTATCGACATGGGCCGCATGATGAAAGACTTTGCAGCACTACCTCAGATCGGTGGCGTGATGATGGCTGAAGAGGAAGACCGGATCAAGCGGTTATTCCGCTATATTCTCAAGCTGTCAGCACAACGCAAAGATATCATCTCGGAGGCGGGTGTTAAAACGATTTCGGCGTACCGCCGGACAGCTCACGCGGCTGTACCGCAGGTTGTGGTCGTTATCGATGGTTATCTTTCATTCCGCAATGCTTATCCGGAAGAAAATGAACTTCTGGAGACGATCCTGCGTGAAGGCGGAAGTTTGGGTATCACCTTTGTGCTCACCGCCAATCGGGTAACAGATGTATTTGAAAAATTCAGAAGCAATATTCCCAATGCGGTTTCATTTGAGTTATCCGATCCAAGCGATTATTATTATGCCGTGGGAAGACCTTCCAAGGCGCCAAGCCAACTTCCGCCAGGAAGAGGTCTGGTCAAAGGGCAAGTGCCTCCATTAATGTTCCAGGCGGCATTACCTTCTTCAGGGGCAGATGAGGGCAAACGTTCATCGGCACTGCGCCGTACGATTGCTGAGATTCGCCAAGGCTGGACAGGGGAAGAAGCACCGCAGATTGCTCCACTTCCGGAAGAGATCAAACTGAAAGATCTGCTCATTCGGACAGGATCATATGGTCAGGCTTGGGATACATCGTCTGTAACTGTCCCTGTGGGACTGCTTACGGATGATCTGGAACCATTCGAGCTTAATCTGCGTGAAGGTCCGCATTTCATGGTAACAAGTCCGATGGAAGGCGGCAAAACAACATTTTTATTGACATGGATGTTATCACTGGCTTATCATGCTTCTCCGGAAGATGTGCAAATATACACAGTAGATATGCGTTATGGCTCAGGTGGGCTGGGGAAATCAGCAGTTTGCCCCATGTCCGTGGACATGTATCGCGAGAAGAACAGCTTGCACCTGTGATTCAACAGTTGTACGATGAAGTTCTGAAAAGAGGCGAGATTTCCGGTGGACCGGAACTTGTGCTCGTTATCGATGATGCGGACACCTTGTCCAAGCAGCTAAACGATTTTAATGTAAAAGATCAATTGGGAGCGATTGTTCGTCAAGGAAGGGATCGCGGTGTACACGTGATTCTGTCCGGGGTTCCGGCAGACTTCCCGACCTTCGGTTCTGACTGGGTAACGGATGTGAAGGCTTCCCAGAGCGGAATGCTGTTCGGGACTTTAGACCCTAACGATCTCTCGTTCTTCCGTATACCTTATTCCGAATCTGGAGGTAGTTCAGGTGGGCTGAAGGTACTGCCTCCGGGTCAAGGTTATTATGTAAAACGTAAATATTCCAGGGTTAAAGGTGCAGTTCCATGTGATGACAGCTGGAAAATGACCGATTGGATTTCTGAAATTCGTGACCGATGGCATGTTGTAGTTTGAGGGAGGTGGCTCATAATGTTGACGGTTCATGATTCTAAGCAAAAGGTAGTCACGTTGCAAACAAAGGAACTTTTTTCCTGGCTG
Source organism: Paenibacillus sp. OVF10 (assembly GCA_022836915.1). Taxonomy (GTDB): domain Bacteria; phylum Bacillota; class Bacilli; order Paenibacillales; family Paenibacillaceae; genus Paenibacillus. The sequence continues at coordinate 3,314,199 of CP094668.1, forward strand.
GTATTCTCGGTTCAGACCGACTGCTTGGTGTGGAAGATCCGTTTCGCGGCTATATGGCGGAGGATATCGCGATGGAGTGGGAGCGTGTCAAAACCTCCCTGCTTGACAAAGGATATCTGATTCGGGATCAGGATACCGATGAGCTGATCATGACACCGACCGTTTTCTCCAGGGTAGCCATTGCCGGATTGTCCGACAGAGCTTGTTGGATTCGCTACACGATCAACGGCAAGTCGTATGAGAGTTATATCCATTGCACGGATGAGCGGGTCGTTGAAGTTTCCCGTGTTGACGACGTACCGGACTCGTTCCGGCTCAGCGATCTGGGAAGTGTTCGTGAAGCCATTGATGTTCTGATAGAGCGGATGAAATGGAGCGGCCATTCTCCTGCGGAGAAACCGGCCCTAATGTGCTCCAAGAAAAAATTTTATGATGTCATGAATGAGCTCGAAAACAGCGGAGTACAGACCGTAGCAGCGGAACTCGAACAGGAGACAAGTGATCCTGAGGGCTCACTTGCACTGGCACGCTGTCTGGTGGGTAAGGAGTCAGACGGGGAGCTCAGGTTGCTTGTATGGAATGAAGACGGGTGGAAGTCGCAGTCGGCAGCATTTGCTGCAAGTGCGGTATCCAACTGGTTGTTCCGGATGAGCACTGCGGCTTCAGATGATTGGCTTGTTGCAGCACTAACGACTAGAGAACAGTTTCACGAGATGCTGCTGGACTGGCTTAAACAGCCTGCAGGGGAAGAGGAAAGGTGATGGTAAATGCGCATTCGTGTGGAACCGGATGTGCTTCGGGCACTGAGCAAGCAGATTCAGTATGCAGCGGAGCAAATACAGCAAAAGATGACAGTGTTGGATCAGGCGATTCATTCGCTGGAGTGGGAGGTTGAATCCCGCGCAGCGGTGATGAATGAATGGAATCACAGTAAACGACTGGGCGAGGATGCGCTGCGTCGATTAATGGACTTAAGCGTACAGCTGGGACGCAAAGCGTTGTTATTCCAGCAGGCAGACATGGAGTATCGTTCCGTGCTGAGTCATGTGAACACTGCCTATGGTAATGCGGTCAATATGCTGAATGTTCTTCAGAACAATCGTACAGGAGAAATCATGCCTGCACATTCTGCAACTGTAGCTGTAGTATCCGATCCCCTTTCCGCAATGGCGGCCGTATATCGTGTTCAGGATGCCGCTCCGCCTGATGGCTCCCCGGCTACACTGGTGCAGGCTATGCAGCCTGAGCCTGTAGCATGGAGATTCACAGATCCTTCCTTTCGGGGAAGAAGAGGGACCGAGCCTGTGGTTTCCTGAACAGCATGAATAAAAGTAACAGCAGAAAGTGAATCTTTTTTTGTAAATAGGCTGTTAGGAGAAGTTTCAAGTACTGAAAATGGGGTAAATAGGATTAGGTCCTTCGGCTTTTGTCCGATCGATCCTGGTATAGTACAATTTGAACAAGTCAAAATTTAATTGCACAAACCAAGGAGGAATTTACAAATGGCAGGACGTATTTTAGTTACCCCAGAGCAGCTTGATCAGGTTTCCAACCAATTTAAACAAAGCGGTGAGCAAAGTCAGCAAATCGTATCTACATTGACTCAATCCATCACAAGCATGGAAGGACAATGGGAAGGTATGACCAAGCAACGCTTCTTCCAAGAGTTCCAAGAAGCTAGCAAACAAATGCAATCATTCGTTCAAACGCTGAACAGCATCAGCGCTGAACTTACAGCTATTGCTAACAAATTCCGTACAGCTGACCAAGCTCGTTAATCTGCTTTACATAGATCAGGCCGATGTGAAGTCTGAATTCGTCCTGAATTATAGGTGGATAGCAAGCTGAAGATGTACAACTACAGCAAAAACCGGGCGTTGTCACAACACCCGGTTTTTGCTGCAACTATGACACTAGGACAGAGAGAGGGATAAGCATGTCTTTTCAACCAAATCCCGGGGATGAAGTGGTGATTAACGACATTGCCTATACGATTGGGCAACATCCGGCTGCGCCGGGTCTGGCTTATGCCCAAGCCGGAAGGCAGGGGATTGTTTATCAGTTGATACCCCGTAATGGTTCCATTCATGGGGCCAAAGCACTAAAAGTATTTTTTCCTAAATTCCGTATTCCAGCTATGGTGTATCAGTCTGAACATATGGAGTCTTACAGTGAACTGCCAGGTTTGCAGGTATGCAAGCGTGATGTGCTCACTCCGGAAAGAAACGGAGCGCTCATTGGAAAACATCCCGATCTGTTATATGCGGTGTTGATGCCATGGGTGCAAGGTCAGACCTGGTTCGATGTGATCAGCGATCAGAGACAGTTGACGGCTGAGGAGAGCCTGAAGCTGGCCAGAGCGCTTGCTGGAACGGGTTCGGCTATGGAACAACGTGGACTGGCTCATTGCGATATGTCCGCTCCCAATGTAATGATTCCGTTTTTTCCGAAGTGGAGAACCTGGGGAAGACGTCTGCGGTAGAACTTGTGGATGTCGAGCAGATGTACGGTTCCAAAATGGATCGTCCGGATGCCCTGCTTGCCGGGTCACCCGGTTATGCAGCCCATCGAACAGTGCACAGCGGTTTGTGGAGTTCATATGCTGACCGATTTGCCGGAGCTGTTATTATTGCTGAAATGTTAAGCTGGTCGGACCCTGTGATTGTAGAGAAAGCGTGGGGCGAAAGTTATTTTGACCAGCATGAAATGCAAACAGTGAGTGAACGGTATTATGCGATGCGGGAGTCCCTTGAGAAGCGTTGGGGTTCCAAACTGTCAGATCTGTTCATTCGAGCTTGGGAAAGTCACGATCTGAGCAGCTGTCCGACGTTTGGTGAATGGTATGTTGCATTGGCTGCGGTAGACGTGGATCAGGCCAATGCGGCGGCTGTGACATCGGAAGAAGAAGCTGCCAATCCGTCCGAAGCTGATGTGAATCTGAAAAAGAGCTCAGAACCAGTAAGTGAACCGGTGAATACGCAAGACGGGAACATTCCCCAAACGCCGCACTCTCCCGATCAGGAAGCGGTTGTGAACCGTCTGTTCCTGCAAGCAAGAGCCCTGGAGGATGAAGATAAACCGGCTGCAGCACTGGAAGTGTACCGCTCGCTTTATCATTTTATTCCTCATAACAGCGCGATGCAGATGGAAGTCGAGGCTGCAATCAAGGAACTGGATGCCAAGCTTAATCCAAAAGAAGACACAGACAAACCTGTACCTGTGCCATTCTACAGATCCAAAAAGTTCATGATTTCCTCCGCTGTGCTTATTCTATTGCTGGCAGGTGGCGTGCCAACGGTTAAAATACTCGCCGATCAGGCAGAGGTGAAACAGAAAGAACAGCAGGAAGCCACACGACTGGCAGAGATCAAAGCTGCGGAAGAGGCTGAAGCAGCAAAGGCAGCTGCGCTCAAACAACAGGAAGAACAAGAGAAGCAAAAGGCCGCAGATGCTGCAAAACTGGACGCAGAGGAAAAGAAAAAGCTCGCTGAAGCCAAGCAGAAGGAAGCTGAAGCAAAGAAAAAGAAGAAGAACGTAAGGCGTTACAAGCCAAGTACGACAAACAGGCGAAATATGAGGCCTATCTGGTGAAGCAGGAGCAGCAGAAGAAAGAAGCCGCTAAGAGAGCGCAGCAGGAGAAGTACGATAAACAGGCAAAATATGAAGCTTATCTGGTCTGGAAAAAGAGAATGATGCCAAGCTTGCAAAACAGGAAGCGGAGCGTAAAGCGGCAGCTGAAGTTAAACGTCAACAGGAGATTGCTCAGAGAGCAGCTCTGAAGAAAAAACGTGCCCAGAATGTGGTCACGCTGATTGCTCATTACAATAAGACGTATAACGCGCAAAAAGGCAGAAAAATTGAAAATGCGGAATCGTATGCCCGTGATTTCAAAAATCTCTACAATACCGATGCTTCCTATTTCAAAGGTGTCGGCAAAGTAGCGGCTCGAATGAGTGCCATTAACAAATTCCTGAGCAACAACAGCTACACGTTGCCCAACTTATAGTACGTGTTCAAAAAGGACGGTTTTCAGTACCGAGAAGATGGGATGAAGCTAGAAATGGAGTAGCGGAGCGTAGGGAAAACTACGTGAGCAACGGACATTTCGGCTGAATTTCATATTCGATGCTGATGATGCCGATAGGCATCCTTCGTAATCAAAAGCGGACTTTTTGAACAACCTTGTAAATTAATGTGAATGATGGAGGTGACTCACCCTAGATGAACTACACGATTCAAGCATCACAGCGTACACCTGCACTTATTATATATTTAATTGATATTAGCGCCTCCATGAACATGGTTCTGGAAAATCGTCGACGGATTGACGTCGTCTATGATGCCCTATCTCTCGCGATCCGCCAAATGGTATTTCGCTCTACAAAGGGAAATCGTCTGACACCTCGCTATCGTATAGCCATATTAGCTTACAGCGATGATGTATATGACTTGTTGAACGGTATCAAAGGAATTGACGAGATCGCTGCCGTTGGTTCTCTGCCTGACTTGACACCGAAACGGTTTTCAGATTCTGCGAAGGCTTTCCTGCAGGCGGAAAAGATTCTGCAGGCCGAAATTCCGAATATGCAGGATTGTCCTGCACCACTTGTGTGCCATATGACCGATGGGGTAGCCACAGGTGAAGATCCTGAGCCCATTGCGAAAAGAATCATGGGCATGAGTGTACCTGACGGCAATGTACTGGTGGAGAATATTTTTATATCGGATCATCTGCTGGAAGGACCAATTGCTGAACCTAGAAGATGGAAGGGAATCTCTTCGGAAACGAATCTACAGGATGAGCATGGAGAGAAGCTGCGGAATATGTCATCCGTCCTGCCCGAAAGTTATCGGGAAATGCTTGTTGAAGCTGATTATTTGCTTGCACCCGGTGCACTCATGATGCTGCCAGGTACATGTGCAGAATTGGTATCAATCGGGTTCCAGATGTCCGCTGCTACGCCTGTGAGATAGGAGGGGAATCATGAGAGCGATGCGTTTGGCAACATTGTCTGCTGGAGATAAGGGGGCCATGCCGAGCAACGGCATGGCAACTTTCGCTATGTGAGTGTACAGACGGGAGAACAGCCACTAACCCGCTATCAGGGCACAATTAAGTGCAGATATGGTTATGGCAGAGCGGCTGAGACGGTACATCAGGGAGATACAGGACAGGACTTTGCTGCGGTACGTATGAAAGGAAATGTCTGCAATTTTGTATTGTGTGATGGGGTAGGCATGAGTTATCTGGGTGATTTTGCAGCGCGTTTTCTGGGGAATGCCTTACTGGATTGGCTGGAAACGACGCAGCATCCGACGGAGGATGCCGTGGAGCGTCTTCTTCATGACCTCACCCTTCCGGCATCCGAGCAACTGGAGAAATTACAGCCACTGGAAAGTTCCCCTTTGCTGCTGCGTGAAGTGTTGATGGAAAAGCGAAGTCGGGGCAGTCAAGCCATGTATGTATGTGGACGGATTGAGCTTACGGGAGGCGGTCGCAAAAGTCGGGTGTGGCTTGCGTGGCAAGGAGATTCCCGCATTCGTCTGTGGCGTAATGGCCAGGAACAGTCTGAATTATTTCAGACTCACTGCAAGACAAATGAGCGTTGGTCTACACTTGAAGGACCTGTTGGTGGTAAGCCGCACATTTACGAGATGAAAGGATCCGCAGGAGATTCATTACGTCTTCAGTTATATACGGATGGATTAAATGATCTGGATGCCATTCAAGCCTATGTCCCAGATGAACACATTCAGGTACTGCTGGATGCCACACATACCGGCGGTCTTGAAGATGATGCCGCTTTCATTGAGCTGGAATGGTGAGTGCCAGTTACAAAGTTGTGGACCGATCCTGATATTGCTGTGACGTTGGTGTTGATCAACGGTGAAAAAACTTGCTGGTGTTGATTTAAAAGACACTCTTTTTGGGTAATCTTGTGAAGAATTGACTTTGAGTTTGAACGTACATTCTTACATAATTGCTAAAATGAAGGAGTGGAATGGATAATGACACAACATAACGGCAAGTCACGGTTCCAAGGCAAGGTTGCGATTATTACCGGAGCAGGCTCCGGGATTGGGAAAGCCACTGCGGTCAAGCTGGCTAAAGAGGGTGCACATGTTGCATTGTTTGATCTGGTGAATGATCGGATCTCGGAAACGGAAGCAGAGATTAATGCGCTGCACCCCGGTGCGGCAAGAGCATTTGATGTAGACATTTCCGACCCGGCACGTGTGGAAAAGGCTGTACTGGAAACAGTTGAGTTATTCGGCGGTTTGGATATTGTTTTTGCCAATGCGGGCATTAACGGTGTCTCGGCACCCATTGAGGAGATTCAGGTTGAGGATTGGCAGCAGATTATTACAACCAACCTGAATGGTACATTTTTCACGATTAAATATGCATTGCCTCACGTGAAAAAACGGGGTGGCGGCAGTATCATCATCACGAGTTCGATTAATGGCAATCAACGTTTCTCAAGCTTTGGCATGTCGGCGTACAGCACGTCCAAGGCAGGACAGGTTGCTTTTGCCAAGATGGCTGCACTTGAGCTGGCGAAGTTCAAGATACGTGTGAACGTGATCTGCCCAGGAGCGATTGCGACAAATATCGATCAAAGTACGGTCAAAACGGATGATCTACAACAGATCATTATTCCGATGGAGTTCCCGGAAGGACAGCAACCGCTTGCCGACGGGCCGGGTCAGCCGGAACATGTTGCCGATTTGGTAAGCTTCCTTGCATCGTCCGAATCCAGACATATTACCGGAGCAGAGATCGTGATTGATGGTGCAGAATCATTGCTCAGCTAAGTGAGCATTCTGGATAAATTTCATTTTTGCTAAGGCGTGTCTTAGGGTGTGTCTGCGATAGTCGTTCCTCTGGAACGGCTTTTTTGTTATAATGCTAACATTCGAATAGAGATACTGAAGAGCAGTAGGGTACATTCATTAGGAGCGATCATATGCATATAGAGTTACCGATACAAGAGATTATTCCCGAGTTAAGACAGTTATTTCGGGATCAAGATACAGGTGTGTTAATTGCAGAGCCAGGAGCGGGAAAAACAACTGTTGTACCGCTGGCTTTGCTGGAAGAACCGTGGGTTGCGGGACGGAAAATCATAATGCTGGAACCCCGGAGGCTGGCCGCGCGTTCGGCTGCGTCGAGACTGGCGGCTACGCTTGGGGAAAAAGCGGGTCAGACTGTAGGATATCGTGTACGCATGGATACCCGGGTGAGTCAGGGGACACGCATTGAAGTGGTGACGGAAGGGGTATTGACCCGGATGTTGCAGCAGGACCAGGGTCTTGAAGATACGGCAATGATTATATTCGATGAATTTCATGAGCGGCATCTACATGGGGATTTGGGTCTGGCTCTGGCCTTGGAATCCCGAGCGATGTTACGTCCAGATTTGAAATTGCTGGTGATGTCGGCGACCCTTGATCCTGTTCCCGTCTGTGCATTGCTTGGCGAAGGTACAAAATCAATTCACTGTCCGGGTCGCACGTTTCCGGTGGAAACACGATATTTGCCGAGACCAACAGCTATGCCGCTGGAACAATTCACGGCTCAGACGGTGACTAAGGCATTAGCCGAACAGGAGGGGGACGTGCTTGTTTTCCTTCCAGGGGCTAGAGAGATACATCGTACAGAGCGGGAGTTATCAAATGGATCTCTTCCTGGACATGTGAAAGTTCATTCTCTGTATGGCAGTATGCCGGTAGAACAACAGGATGAGGCCATACGCCCGGCTACTGAGGGCACGCGCAAGGTGGTGCTCTCCACCTCCATTGCGGAATCCAGCCTCACCCTCGCTGGAGTTAAGATTGTGGTGGATGCGGGGCTGAGCCGTGCATCGGCATTCTCGCCGCGTACGGGCATGAGCCGGCTTGTCACCCTGCCGGTGTCCAAGGCGTCAGCCGATCAACGGCGGGGGCGTGCAGGGCGAATTGCCCCAGGAGTGTGTTACCGGCTATGGAGCGAAGAGGTTCACGGGGACTGCCTGAGGCAGCTCGCCCGGAGATCACTTCCGCGGATCTTGCGCCGCTGGCGCTGGAGCTTGCCGTCTGGGGTGTCCAGTCCCCAGCAGAGCTGCAATGGCTGGACACCCTGCCTGACGCCGCCTACGGCCAGGCACAGGCTCTGCTGCGCCAGCTGGGCGGCCTGGACGACACAGGCCGCATCACGCCCTTCGGGCGGCGGATGAACACGCTTGGCGTGCATCCGCGACTGGCCAGCATGCTGCTCCGCGCAGCGGAGCTTGGGCTGGCCAGCTACGCCAGCATGCTGGCGGCACTGCTGCAGGAGCCTGCGGGCCTCCGCAGCAGTGGCAGTGCAGGCGCGGGCACGGACCTCCGCCCGCGCGTAGAGGCGCTGCTGACCGCTGACAGCAGCAATATGCCGCAAGCGGCAGCAGCTGTCGCAGACGGCGCGGCCGTGCGGCGCATGCTCCAGGAGAGCCGCCAGCTGCGCTCGGCGCTCGGCCCGGCGGCCGATCCGGTGCAGCCGGATGAGGATAGCTGCGGATTGCTGCTGTCCTTCGCCTATCCGGACCGGATCGGGCAACGCCGGGAGGACGGCCGCTATCTGCTGAGCAGCGGCCGCGGCGTACGGCTCGCAGCGACAGAATCGCTGAGCCGTTCAGCGTATCTGGTCGCAGCCGAGGCAGACGACCAGGGCGCAGATGCACGTATCCTGCTGGCTGCGCCGTTGCAGGAGCAGACCTTGTTGCAGGCAGGTCAGCACTTGCTGCACGATGAAGTGCAAGTGGCTTGGGATTCCAATACTCGCAGCGTGCGCGCACATAAGAGACTTCGTATTGGAGCCCTTGTGATTAAAGAGAGCAGTATTGCACAGCCGCCTGAAGATCAGGTGCTGGAAGCACTATTAACCGGAATACGAATGGAAGGGCTGGATTGTCTGCCCTGGACAAAAACATCCAGACAACTTGCGGACAGGCTACGGTTCCTGCATCTCCATCTACCTGAGTGGCCTGACCTGATTGAAGATGATCTGACCGAAGAGCTGGCAGAACATCTCACCCCTTCTGACAGGCATGCGATCGGCAGCCGACCTGAAAAGATTGTCGATGCAGGATGTATTACTGGGTGGATTGAGCTGGACGCAACGACAACAACTGGACGATGAAGCGCCGACGCATATACAGGTGCCCAGTGGCTCACGTATTCCTGTGGACTACAGTCGTCCAGAGGACCCGGCGCTGGCAGTAAGATTACAGGAGATGTTTGGACAACAGGAGACACCGCGTATAGCGGGTGGGCGAGTCCCGTTGACCATCCACTTGTTATCGCCAGCTCAGCGACCTGTACAGGTTACACGAGACTTGGCCAATTTCTGGCGAGAGACGTACTTTGACGTCAAAAAAGATCTGAAAGGTCGTTATCCGAAGCATTACTGGCCGGATAATCCACTTGAAGCGGTCGCCACAAATCGGGCTAAACCACGGGGAAATAGATGAATTATTTCGTTTTTCAAATATCAACGATTTGGTTCCCAAAGGGCGCGTTATCAGGGTTAGACATTGTTGAACAACAGTCAGTTTTGTAGCTGATCGAATCATTCTCTGTCTTAAAGAATCACCCTTGAACCAGGACGTGTCTCCAAACTCGCTAACGTGCATCTTCTACTATCTTTTCGCTCCATGTTACGTCACTTTGCCTTTTCGTCCCGTGCTGCGTCACTTTCCCTTGAGGTGCCCCGGCACGCATGCCGAAAAATTCCGGCATGGAACGAGAATTCGGCAAAGTCTTCTTCCTTCGAGTGTGAAGGCACACCCCAGAGCGTATCTTCAAACCTGCCGAAGCCGAAGCCGAAGCGTAACTGGACGTGTGCCTAGAGCTGAAGATGGAGCAGAACCATGGAGCGGAGTGCTAACGAACCTGTGACGTCTTATTCAGCGATTTGAAGCGCCCGTAGTAATCTAAGGAATCTGAAACACGCTATATTTGAATAACCAGCCGTTTACAACGGGTTTGTCAGGTAATTTTGGTAAATAACGTGTCTCATGTTCCTTACAAACTTAAATGAAGACCCGAAGGCTAAATAAGACGTCCTCGGTTCCTTAGAAAATTGTCTGGACAATTCGCCAGGATCATCCAGCCTGTACTTTAAGATGATCTGGACGCCGACGTCCTTCCGCGTAAGAGTATGCCTGACAACGTATCACATGCCTGAGTTTGAAGGCGCAACCTGATGAGGAATAAAAAGGAATGAACCTCAGCAATTATTTACTATCAACACATAGTATATTGACTTGCAAACGTTTGAAAGAAACGAAGGCGGGTAATAACATAACGAACCACTCAATCAGATGAGGAGGGATTCATTATGCAAAAGAAAATCGTAGGTGTGTTTAATACAGAACGTGAAGCATCGCAGGCTATCGAGGGTCTGAAAGCACAAGGATTCACTTCAGACGAAATCTCCGTTGTTACACAAGATCGGGATGAATTGAAGGCAATTCGGGAAGAGACAGGTACCAAAGCCCCTGAGGGTGTGGCTGCTGGTGCAGCAACAGGTGGTGTACTTGGTGGCGTGGCTGGTCTGCTTGCAGGTATCGGTGCACTGGCCATACCCGGCATAGGACCGATTCTGGCCGCAGGCCCTATCGCAGCAGCGTTTACCGGTGCAGCTGTGGGTGCAGGAGCTGGCGGATTGGTGGGTGGACTTGTGGGTCTTGGTATTCCGGAAGAGGACGCTAAACAGTATGAGGAGTATGTACAGAATGGTAAAATCCTGCTGCTCGTAGATTCTACGGATCGGGACTCCGATGTGTACGATGTGTTCAGTGGCAACAGCCAGCTTAACCGAGACAGAGCCGAAGCAGCTCATCGCGGAGATGTGCCAGCCGAACGTCCGGATCTGGATGTGGAAGAACGCAGATTGGAAGCCCAAACCAAGGCAGCGCGGTTGGGTAACAATACATTCCTGTAATCTTGCCGCAAATTCGATTGATATGAAATAGAACCCAATGACTTAATATCTGCAAAATGGAATGACATATATGATCCACCAGATGGTCATTAGCCGGTTTCCTTAAGGGAAGCCGGCTTTTGTCCCTGTGTTGCATATGGGTCGGTGTCAATAATGTCGGATGGTGTTTTTACCCAGTCAAGCAGGGAATAACAATACATATAACAGTACAGCCAAAGCGAGTCCAATCACCAGTAGCATCATGGTAAGAAACCGGATTAATCCGGTTGATGCCTGAAACGTCTGTTCATTGATTTGTGTACGCTTCCGATGATACGCTGCTGCCGAATACACAATGATGGATATACCGCCAATCAGAGAAGTGATACCGGTAATAATCGCCGCAATATGTGCAAGTTGATCATACGCCGACGAATTGAAGCCAAATCCGGCAGCAAGAAAGCCAATGCCCGCCATGGCAATACCCGTGCGTACCCAGGCCAGAAAAGTTCGCTCGTTAGCCAGATGTTGTTGGACATACTTGGAGTCAGTAGTGGTTACGTCTTTGTCTGTTAAAGAAATGTGAATCAACTCCGTTCATTAAATATACGGCTTCATTGTACTTTGTTTTTATCGCAAAACCAAGAAAGGATGGCTGAATGTATGCCTCGCAAAGAACGAATTACAGAAATAGAGAGCTTAAGGGGAATCGCATTTGGAGCGGTGGTGCTCCAGCATTCCATCGCACATTACTCTCTGGTCCCGGAGACGAGACTGGAGGATGGTGTGTTACTGGCGATACTGCTGATGCTCTCCAAATTTGCAGTTCCTTTATTCATATTCATAACAGGTATGGTGCTGTTTTATAACACGGGAGACAAGCTACATTATGGCCAGTTCATGAGAAAAAGAGTAAACGACGTCATCGTGCCTTATCTGATCTGGTCACTCATTTATTTTACACTTGCACCGCGGGCTGGACCGGATTTGGATGGAATGACATCCCGGACCTAGGCCTGAAGTTGATTACTGGCAAAACGACTTCACACTTTTGGTACATTATTATGTTGATCCAGTTTTATCTGTTATTTCCGCTCTTCTTACGTGCAATTCGTTATGTATATAACCGATATGAGGCCAAGGGGCGTATGATCGCATTATTGATTTCTGGTGTGGTGTATCTTTTACTTGCGGATCAATTAAGAAACATCGCCAAGTTCATGGAATGGCTGAATATCCCGGTGCTGACAGAAGCTTTTACAACGTATGCAGACCGCAATTTCCTCTATTTCTTTATTTATTTTGTGCTTGGTGCAGCAGCGGGGTTATCCGTCCAGCATTGGAATGAATGGATTCATCGATTGCGCTGGATGTACTGGACAGTGTTTATTGTTCTGGGTCTGCGGTTTACTTATTTATTAATGCTGGAGTTTCAGAAGCCGGAGGGAATCAAAATTACGTTCTATACGGTCAGCCTGATCCGCCCGGATATGGCACTCTTTCTGATAGCCTCTATTATGGTCATGTACCAGCTGGCCGGAAAACTTCATAACCTCAGGGCTACACGACTGCTGGGATGGATTGGTGGTGTATCGTATGGCGGTTATCTGATGCATATGTTGATGCTGCGGTACAGCTATATTCCGGATGAGTTATTTTATGTTGCTATGGGCTTGAACCCTGTCGTTCGGATGATCATTACCTGGTTGGTCGCTCTTACATTATCCTGTGTGCTGACGTGGCTCATCTCGCGTATAAGTTGGGGGAAATGGATTGTGGGAGCTGTGCCGAAATCTGTCCATACCAAATGAATCCATCAACATATGAAAAATTCATAATAGATCACTACAGCCGCACAGAAGTGTACGGGAGTACGAGAGTATACGAACACAAGATACAGGAGCACAGGTAGTACAGCTTTTACAGCTTGTGCACAGTCTTTCTTATTATTAAAATTCGATCTCACGACTCCCTGAGCCCTGAAATAAACAACTTTTGAATCAATTTCATAACTCACTAAAAATGGATTTCTGTAACTGGATATAGACAAATTGAACCGTTTCGATCTATATCCAGCCTTGATTGAAGCAGCTAAAGGTATTATGAAATTGATTCTTTTGAATAAAAATTAAAATTTCATTACATGAAAAATTCACAACAGAAAACCTTTTTCCGTGCTTCCCCCAGGCTAACGCGTATTCACACGATTTCTTTCTCACCCTCTTTGAAGATGGATAAAAGGCAGACCAAGCGGAGAAAGATGGCAGAACCCGAACATAAGTTTTATAATACTAGATATATAGGTTCTGACAGGAGGGGAATGAACGTGGCTTTTATGATTGCACAGCGGGCATTTATCAAGCTGTATCTAATTACGATGGTTGAACAGCACAGGGGTATGGTTACGAGATGCTGGAGGCGATGAAGCAGGAATTCAAAGACTACGGTTATGTTCCACCCCAGAGCGAGGTATATCGGGCACTGCATGAATTGGTACAGCAGGGGTATTTTATCGCACGAAGAAGCTGAAAGGTAATGATCCAAAGGTCGATTTTCAGGAAATCGTTCTATATCATTTCACGGATGATGGTGCGGAGAAAGCTGAGTTATACAAGAAACAGGTCAAAACGGATTTGGATCGTTGTCTCGGCATGTTACACAAGGCAGAAGAGGACAATTACGGTACGAAAGGAAGATGAGCATGAACAGACAGTTACAGTGGGGTGTACTCGGTACGTCAACCATTGCCAAAAATGCAGTCATTCCGGCGATCCAGCAGTCCGAACGTGGTGAGGTGTTGGCGATTGCCAGCCGCAGCAAAGAAAAGGCGGAAACCCTTGCCGAAGAACTCGGCATTGCCAGATCATATGGCAGTTATGAAGAGCTCATCGCTGATCCAGATATCGAAGCCGTCTATATCCCTTTGCCTAACCATATGCACAAAGAATGGACCATCAAAGCGGCACAGGCTGGCAAACACGTGTTGTGTGAGAAACCAGCTGCCCTGAATGCAGATGAATCAGCAGAAATGATTGAGGCGTGTGAGCAGCATGGCGTTCTTTTTGCAGAAGCGATTATGTATCGATATCATCCCAAGCATAGACGTGTGCAAGAGATTATAGCTAGTGGGGAGATTGGTATCGTCAGAGCCATCCATGGTAACTTTACGTGTAATACCGCTGATGACAAGGAAAATGTAAGGTTCAAAAGAGAGATGGGCGGCGGATCATTATTCGATCTTGGCGTGTATCCGATCTCGGCAGCACGGATGTATCTGGGACAAGAACCGGAAGCGGTGACAGTACACGCTTTATTCTCGGACGAGCATGATGGCGTGGATATGATGGCGTCGGGACTGGTAGAATTTCCGAATTCGGTAGCCTTAACTTTTGACTGTGGCATGTGGGCTTCAGGTCGAGCGGAGATGGAGATTCTCGGGACGGAAGGGCGGATTGAACTGCCAAAAGTGTTTGGCTGGGAAAACAGTGATATTCCACCTCAGATTATTGTGCACACGGATTCGGTCAGCCGTGAGGAGCGTGTATCGGTGTCGAATTCCTATGTGCTTCAGGCAGAGACATTTGCAACGGCTGTGCTTGATGGAGCAGCTCTACCTTTCAGTCCGGAAAATACCATTCAAAACATGCGCGTGATTGATGCGTGCCTGGAATCGGCTCGAACTCGTCAACGAGTGCAACTGATCGATTAGATTAGGTCAAGTCAGTTTACACATACTAGTAAATGCAGACTCCATCTTCAGGGATGAGAGTCTTTTTTCTGTCTTAAAATGTTACAATTATAATATTTTACAATTTAAACGTCTGAATTTGATATTTCTACCAAAATGATGTGATATAAATAGTCATGAGATGACTTGTTTACTATAATCTAGCAGAACGCACAACCAGAAAATTACAGCTTGCAGGATGCATATTGTGACAACGTTCATCTACTTTGAAGGATCGGGAGGCCGGATTATGAAAAAGTTGATATCCACCGCATTACTGGCATTGTTGTTAACGTTTGTTTTCCTCACAGGTTCACAGTTCACTCCAGTCGGACAGCAGAAGGCGTCTGCTGCAACATGTACCATCATCAATACGTTTACGGGTGTAGCAAATTATTTAAGTGCAAATGGAACGTTGCCATGTAACTTTATTACCAAATCACAAGCAACAGGACTCGGCTGGGTAGCTTCACAAGGAAACTTGGCTGTAGTGGCTCCTGGGAAAAGCATTGGTGGAGACGTATTTGGCAATCGGGAGGGGCTTCTGCCTTCAGCAAGTGGACGTACATGGCGCGAAGCAGATATTAACTATACTTCCGGCTTCCGTAATTCGGATCGGATTGTGTACTCCAATGATGGACTCATCTACAAAACGACAGATCACTATGTATCATTTACACGCATGAAATAGAGGAAGGAGCAGTCATGAACACCGTGATTCTGGATGGAGAAGACTTTGCTAGTAGCGCTGAACTTCATCAGCAATTAAAGGTTAAGTTGAAGCTGCCGGATTTTTATGGGGGTAATCTCGACGCTCTATGGGATTGCCTGACGGGTACGGTTGAACTTCCACTAGAGCTAATATGGACCAACTACCGAATCAGCGAAGAACGACTGGGGAATGAAGCAGGCCGGGTACGTGATTTGATGTTGGAGGTACAGGCTGAACAGGCTGGATTTCAATTGCGTGTTGAGGAGTAGGCAGCAAATAAAGACAGTTCAAATATAATCCGTCCAGCCGAGCAGACCACATGTGGTCTGTTTTTTTGTGTTATAAGAGTTGTTCGAAAAGGTTGTTCAAAAAGTCTTTGTGTTGATTACGAATCATCTGAAAGTAGAGCGAGATTTTACTTTACTTACTTACCGTTAAAATTATTTTCACGAAGGTATTGATTTCTGCATAACTTACGTTAAAATAAAATTAACATGAAAAATATTTTAACGTTAGGGAGTGGAAAGTCATGAACGATAGCACAGCCGTAGGCAAGCAAGGTATAGGGGAATTAATACGAATCAAGCCTTATATGCAGTTTATGCTTAGTAAAGTTGTATCCCGATTTGGTGATTCCATTGATTCGATTGCCTACAGTTGGATGGTGTACATTTTGACCGGTTCAAAAGTGCTGATGGGTACATTGCTGGCGGTAAATTTCTTGCCCAGTATCTTTCTGGGTCTGTTTGCCGGGGCTTTGGTAGATCGCATGTCTCTCAAAAAAGTGATTGTGATCACCAATACCGGCCGGGGGTTGTTCGTGGGTATTACAGCGCTGCTGTTTGGACTGGGGCAACTCGAAGTCTGGCATCTGTTTGTCATCACGATTCTGAATTCTTTGCTGGAATGCTTCACTACTCCTGCGGAAGTGTCCAGTGTTCCCCGATTGCTTCCCCAATCGATGCTGCTTTCGGGGAATGCCATGTCCTCTTCCGCAACCCGAGTGGCCGAACTCGCAGGACTTGCAGTAGCTGGTACTCTTATTGCTTCAATAGGAATTGCCTGGACGATCCTGATTGATGCGGGGTTGTTTGCGCTTAGTGCTTTAATAATGAGTCGAGTTGGCTACCCTGAAGATTCAAAATCTGCTAACAATGAAGATAAGACATCATCTGATATGAATTCTGTTCCATCCGAAAAACGTAGTATATTCTCCGAAATGGCGGAAGCTTTTTATTTTCTCCGTAAACATGCCTTATTATTAATTGTCTCCATCTTGTTTGCCTTCGTTAATTTCTGCCTGATGCCGTTCAATGTGCTCCGTACACCCTATGTGATTGAAACGTTGCATGCTGGCGCCGGGGGATTAAGTCTGCTCAGTGGACTGATGGTAGGAGGCATGGTGCTTGGTGGGGTGTGGATGACGCAAAGGGGTGCCAATTATCGTAAAAGTGTTCTGGTCATCAGTGGTGTTGTTATGTTGGGTCTCAGTTATGCCATGACGGCACTCCCGGCTTATATGACGTCCTTCCAACTGCCTGTTGCAGCAGTCTTTTGTCTTCTGATGGGATTGGGTATTCCACTGGCTACGACCCCGCTGGCGACGTATCTGATGGAAGTTACCCCTTCCGAAATGCTGGGCAGAGTGTATGCTCTACAGAGTATGCTCGTCGTGAGTGTCGCCCCCTTGGAAGCCTGGCTTCGGGAGCACTTGCAGATTGGATGAGCATGCCTGTTCTGTTTATCGTCTTCGGTATTATGCTTGCCATGTCCGCAGGTATGCTGTTATTTAGCAAAAGTTTTCGAAGTGCTCTGTGAAGTATATTCAGAAGCAATCATTTGCTGATTTTCTGTATCCATTCATTTCCGGCTCGTTTTGACCGAAGCCCAGACGGAGCGGTATAATAGAGACATTGATGGACAACAGGTACCCCGGAAATGAGGATACAGGAATGGAGCACAAGGTTCTTTCAACCATTGAAGAAATTAAAATCTACTCCGATCCGTATCGGATACAGATTATGAATATGTTTAACAGGCAGGGCAGACCATCCACGGTCAAAGAAATCGCCGACCAGATGGGTGAGGTGCCAGCCAAAGTTCACTATCATGTAAAAAAGCTGGAGAAAATTGGTCTGCTGACGATCGTTTCCACGCGTGAGATTAATGGCATTATCGCAAAATACTACGAACCATTCTCCGGAGAAATCCATCTTCGTCATGAAGATGAAGACAATCAAAATTCACCACTGAAACAGGTGTTTCGGTCTGAAACCCTCAAATTATTAAATGAGATGTTCGAACAGAGTCGTCAGCGGTTCATGCATCAGGCGGAAAACGAAGATCGGATGTTTCTCTCGGACATGACGTTGTATGCAACCCGTGAGGAAGTAGAGCAGTTGTATAAAAACATCATAAAACTCTGTGAACCCTATACAACGAAGGAGAATCAACAAGGGGAACATGAGGTGTTTCAGTTATTTTCTGCCCTTTCTAAACCTATAATGCAGACACCTGCTTCCAAGACAGCAGATGCAAAAGAGAAAAAAAGCTGCGTCAGGTAAGGCCAAATCAACTGGGAAATCATCTGGATCTGTTTCGAAACGGCAGGAATCTGCATCATCTGGTAATGAGTCGGAAGAATAAGCGGACGGAAAGTGTTCAGTGATTTTGTTGGAAGTAAGTAACGGCAACACGTGTGTGACTACATTGGAGAAAACTAGAAAAAGCCGCCATTGGCGGCTTTTTGATGCGTGATGAGGATGGCTACGGGTGGAGCAGCCTATTGAATTCAATTTAATTTTGACGCTTACCGTTTCAGTTCATAACGATGTTACATGTTCTCATCATAGCCCTTCACATCACGTTTGGCTGCGGTTGCGGGGGAGTTGGATGTACCATATTCTTCGACCGCTTCCCAGGCATCTGCGTTGTCGAACTTGCCGGCCCGCTGCTGTCTTCCTTCTCCCGCACCACTCGGAGGCATGGTCATTACTTCCTCTTCAACGGGCCGATCGTTGCTGATCTCCCGGTTAGGCGTGTCATCAATACAGTAAGCGGTATAAGGGATAGCCTCAAGTCGTTCGAAGGGAATATCTTCTCCGCACGTTACACAGGTTCCATATGTACCTTGCTCCATACGTTCCAATGCGTCGTTCACTTGATTGAATTCGTCTGTTAATGTATCGTCAATTGCCAGATCACGGCTACGTTCAAATGTTTCCGTACCGGCATCTGCCGGATGATTATCATAGGAGGACAGCTCACCGGTGGAATCTTTCAGCGACTCGACTGGAGCACCGTCTTCCATGCTGGATTCAAAATGACGCTGCAAGTTTTCACGTTGCTCCAAAAGGGCGTTTTTCAGTTCTTGGCGTTGATCTTTAGTTAATGTACTCATAAGGACATGCTCCTTTCCCGTTGTGGGGTGTAGTGAGTCTTTACCCGAATTGGATGAAAAGCAATCATTTCATGAGGAATAGGGCTGTATCATTTTATATCTGACGGATTATGTGTTATAAAAAATAGAGAGAGAAAATGCCGTATGTTCTTTACAGGAAATAGAACCACGGCTTGGCTTATAATGGAGGTTGTCAATATGGATGAACATATGAAACGAAGATTGGATAAACAGAGACAATTGTTCAAACAATTGGGTGTGCAGCTAGATGCGTTATCGATTCATGAAAAACAATTTAATTATAAACTTCGTGGTTATGATCCGGATGAGGTAGATGCTTATCTTGATCTGGTCATCAAAGATTACGAACGTTTCTATGCCAATATTGCAGATCTGATGGACAAATGGCAAGAACAGCAGTTAACGATCCGTGATCTCAAGTCGTCCGCGAAACCGGTGGAAGATCCGACCAAGATTGATCGCAAACAGCTGGATGATATTGTGAAACAACTGGAATACAGTGTGCGACAGCTCAAGATCAGAGCACGTCCTGAAAAGGATCTGTTTTCTGAATAAAAGAAGGATCTGTTCTCTGAATAAGGTCAGCATGTCTTGGATTATATCAAATAAAGGTGGTTAATCATGAGTACTCATTTTTCGGTCAGTGTGCATTGTTTGTTGTTATTGTCACTCAGCGCGCCTGAACGAATCACGTCTGCACATATTGCAGGTAGCGTGAATACCAACCCTGTCGTCGTCAGACGTATTCTGGGCGGGCTGAAAAAGGCAGGATTGGTGAACTCCTCTCCTGGAACAAGAGGCTTCTACTTAGCGAAGCCATCAAGTGAAATCACATTAGCCATGATCTATCAGGCTGCCAAGGACGAAGGCCCATTGTTCCCGATTCACGGCAATTGTAACCCGGATTGTGAAGTGGGCTTGCATATTGACAGCTTGCTGACCAATCTGTATCAGGTTGCCGAGGAGAAGGTAGAGCAGTTCTTTGCATCCATTACACTCGAAGATATGGAACGTTCCAGTTCCCAGATGCAAGCTGTTCCATCACAGACAGAATAGATTGCAATAAAGACTTAAAGTGCATGTTCAAAAAGGGTGGTTTTCAGTACCGAGAAGATGGGATGAAGCTAGAAATGGAGTAGCGGAGCGTAGGAAACTACGTGAGCAACTACAATGTTTCCGTAGGAAACAACCTTCGTAAGCATATGCTTATTTCGGCTGAATTCCATATTCGATGCTGCGATGCGATTAGGCATCCTTCGTAATCAAAAGCGAACTTTTTGAACGACCTCTTAAAGGAAAGGTGGGTTGTTATATGAAAATTGTAGTAATCTCTGACACGCATTGTTCACGTAAATCACAGAAATTACCGGCTAGGCTCCTTGAGGTACTGTCCAGTGCCGATCTCATTCTTCATGCTGGTGACTGGTCGGATTGGAGCGTATACCCATTGCTTAGTGAGTATGCACCAGTTGAAGGTGTAGCTGGTAATACGGACCCGTCCGAAATCGCGGAAAAACTGGGATATTCCCGTATTGTTGAAGTGGAAGGACTTCGTCTGGGTCTTGTGCACGGGCATCTGGGATCAAAGGGTACGGAGCAGAATGCAATTCATACCTTTGCAGGCCAGCATGTGGATGCTGTGATCTACGGACACTCACATATCCCGGTGATGCATACCGTGGACAACACACTGGTATTTAATCCGGGGTCGCCTACAGATCGGCGTTTTCAGAAGCAATATTCATTTGGCATCATGACAATAGATCAGGGGAAAATACAGGCTGAACATGTGTTCTTTGATCGGGATTAGAGAGATATGCGCTGGTTGCAAGTTGGACGAGTACAAGAGCTAGTGGCAGAACCAGAACTAGCTACTGAAGTGGCGACTGGATAACTGACAGGGAACTTTTTTCCTTAAATTTCATCTTATATATATGATTATTGTACAAGGCATCTTTGAGCAGAATTCAAATCTGTTCCAGGATGTCTTTTTGATTTTTGATCACATCATTCTCTTGAGAACTTATCTCTGAATGGGGAATGTGCTCTGTTCGTTATCTGTCATTCATCTGTTGGCGTTTTCCCCTATGGTGACGTTCAGTGGAGTGATACAATGCCTTTACGACATGAAATGAATACGTTTACATAAGGAGATGGATCATGATGAAACTGTCTGTATTCACGGTGGCCACCCCTGATCTGAATGCAGAAGAACTGGCATCGGCTGCGGCAGCAGCGGGAATTGATGGAATTGAGTGGAGATTCCGTGGAATTCCTGAAGATGCTATATCTGAAGAGCCTTCTTACTGGAGAAATAATCGATGCTCGGTAGATCCGAGCCGCTGGGAGGAACAGGTTCCTGTTTTTCGTGAAGCAGCGTTAGGGCAGGGTAGAAAATCCATCGCACTTGTACCGTATCTTAACTGTGAAGATCTGTCTGCCACCAAGCAAGCGTTTCAGGCTGCGGCTGGTTTAGGAGCATCTATGATGCGTGTGGGTGTTCCTGGATATGATCGCAAGATCAGTTATCCTGAGTTGTATCGTAAAGCCGTTGATTACCTGAGTGAAGTACAAGATCTGGCCAAACAGTACAACATCAAGGCGATTGTAGAGACACATCACCAGACGATTGCACCGACGGCATCGCTGGCCTATCGGCTTGTGCAATCGCTCGACCCGCAGCATGTGGGTGTATTGTACGATCCAGGCAATATGGTGCATGAAGGATATGAGAATCATCGGATGGGACTTGAGTTGCTGGGGCCTTATCTGGCTCATGTACATGTAAAAAATGCCGGGTGGTTTGAACCAGAAGGGAAAGATTCACAAAAGGCTAATGTGACTGAGAAGAGCAACGGAGTGGCTCTGAATACAGCCTGGAAATGTCACTGGACGCCGCTGACTGAAGGCATGGTCGATTGGGTACAGATGGTGCGAGATCTTCGTGCCGTTGGGTATGACGGATACTACGGAATTGAGGACTTTAGTGGTGCCTTGGAATCCAAGGCGATGTTACAGCATTTTGCAGACGTTTTCGCCGAAATTGAGCGTCGTGTGGACGAGGAGGAGCAGTCATGAGTATCGTACGAGTAGCGGTGATTGGTATAGGAAACATGGGAGCAGCACATGCCAGAACGTTGGTGGCTGGAGAAGTACCCGGTGCAGAGCTGGTCGCCGTATGTGATGTAAGAAGAGAGATGGAGAGCTGGGTATCCAGTCACCTTCCGGCAACTGTAACCTATTGGCAGGATGCTGAGCAGATGATGGCTTCGGGTACGATTGATGCAGTCATTATTGCAACGCCGCATTATGATCATCCGGAACAGGCCATTCAGGCTTTCCAGCATGGCTTGCATGTCATGATCGAGAAGCCAGCCGGTGTGTATACGAAACAGGTACGCAAGATGAATGAAGCGGCCGCAGCCAGCGGTAAAGTCTTTTCCATGATGTACAACCAGCGGACCAACCCACTCTACATTAAACTGAGAGACTTGATTGCTTCGGGCGAACTGGGTGAGGTACGGCGTACCAACTGGATTATTACGAACTGGTACCGATCCCAAAGTTACTATGATTCTGGCGGCTGGCGGGCAACATGGGCAGGGGAAGGTGGCGGTGTACTGATTAACCAGGACCCGCATCAACTGGATCTGTGGCAGTGGACCATCGGCATGATGCCGGTGCGAATGCGTGCTTTCTGTTCGTTTGGCAAGTATCGGAATATTGAAGTGGAAGATGATGTAACAGCTTATGTGGAGTACGAAAATGGAGCAACGGGTGTCTTCGTAACGACTACTGGCGAAGCACCAGGTACGAACCGATTTGAGGTCAACGGAGACCGAGGTAAAATCGTGATCGAAGATGGAAAACTTACGTTCTGGCGACTTCGGGAATCTGAACCTGAATTCAATCAGCGGTTTACCGGAGGTTTTGGACAGCCAGAATGCTGGAAATGCGAGATTCCGATTACAGGTGTGGAAACGGGGCACCCGGGTCTGATTCGTAACTGGGTTGATGCGATTCGTACAGGCGTACCACTTATTGCTCCCGGTGAGGATGGTATACACGGATTGACGTTATCGAATGCGATGTTGCTGTCCACCTGGACGGATAACTGGGTGGATCTGCCGATCGATGAGGATCTGTTCTATGAGCATTTGCAAGAACGTATTGCTGGTTCAACGACGAAGAAAGACAAGGCATTCAGTGGCAGTCAACCTGCTGATCTGAGTCAGACGTTTAAATGAAGATGATTTGATATATAAGACGAGTTCATTGTAATCAACATTTTATAATAAGGATGGGATGACATGGCTAAAGACGGGATGTTTTATGCACCAAAAAGTGTTACCAAAGAGGTCGTATGTGGTCCGGGTGAGTTCACGATTGCTGCTGTTGCGCTGGATCATGGACACATCTACGGCATGGTTGGGGCATTGTTGGAGGCTGGAGCTACTCTCAAGTGGGTGTATGATCCGGACCCGGCGAAGGTAGCGGCATTTCAGAAGCAGTTCCCACAGGCTCAAGTTGCTGGATCGGAAGCAGAAGTGCTTGCCGATGATGAGGTGTTATTGGTGGCAAGTGCAGCGATCACTTCAGATCGTGCGCCGCTTGGTATGAGAGTTCTGGCCGCAGGCAAGGATTATTTTACAGACAAAGCCCCATTTACCACGCTGGAGCAATTAAAGCTTGCACGAGAAGAAGTGAAGCGAACGGGCAAGAAGTACATGGTGTATTACAGTGAACGACTGCATGTAGAAAGTGCGATCTATGCAGGGCAGCTCATTGAACAAGGGGCAATCGGCAAAGTAGTGCAAGTTATGGGTACAGGCCCGCATCGCCTGAATGCTGGAGGAAGACCCGACTGGTTCTTCAAGCATGAGCAGTATGGCGGTATTCTCTGTGATATCGGGAGTCACCAGATCGAACAATTTCTGACGTTTGCATCATGTACGGACGCTGAGGTAGGGTTCAGTCGTGTGCATAACTTCAATCACCCACAGTTCCCGGAACTGGAAGACTTCGGCGAAGCTTCTCTGATTGGTGATAACGGAGCTTCCGGTTACTTCCGAGTGGACTGGTTCACACCGGATGGTCTGGGCACATGGGGGGATGGGCGTACAGTTATTCTTGGAACGGACGGTTATATCGAGTTGCGGAAGTATATCGACATCGCCAGGGAACCTCAGGGGGATCAGGTGTACCTGGTCAATCATGAAGGGGAGTATCGCTACAATGTAAAAGGCAAGGTCGGTTACCCATTTTTCGGCCAACTTATTCGCGATTGTCTGGACCGGACCGAGACCGCCATGACACAGGAACATGCATTCAAAGCGGCAGAACTCTGCCTGATTGCACAGCATAAAGCGATGAGTGAACGTGTGGTCTGGAGTGGTGGAGCGAAGTAAATGTTTTAGGTGAAGGGGAGCAAAGGTTGATTACTGAAGGTTATCAGTAATTCTTCTTTTGTTGAGTGAAGAAAAGAGCAGCCCAAATGTTAAACTGGATCCCAAAGGTTAGTCTTTTCTAACAAATGGAGCAGTTCGCACTGGGGCTGCTTTTTTAAGTACGTTCGTGACTTCGCAGATGGATTAATCTGGGTTATATTATATGTAGTTCGGATATTCGTTAAAAGAGAGGCGTTTACGAAGTCCGTAGATATGATGTTATACGAAATACTCGATAAATCTAAAATAGACAAGATAAAGCATAAAGGAGGTTTTTTAATGAAAGAAGTAATTATAAGGCATGGTGGAGATTACTTGCCAATTGACGATATTGACTTTTCAATAATAGCAAATGATCTTAGGTCTCTCCCATTCTATAGAGATGATTTATTTCTTGGAATGCAGGCAATGAATATTGGTATTATTGACCCTAACATTACTCAATTCGAGTCTGACTTATTAAAAACGTATTTTGAGAAAGAGAGAACACCATCTTATGAAGCAATGACTGTAGGAGCATTCTCTCAAATGTGGATTTTCGCATTATATGAAGTTCTACGTATGTGGCGGGAACGAAAGTATGATTTTTCTAAACTTTTCAAAAACGGTGGGATAGATTTAAAACTAAAATCACTTGCTGATAATGAAGATGATATGAATATAACATCACATGCTCGAAGGAGACAATTGGAGAAATATCGAGATGAACAGTCTTTTAGGGATGAAGTTGAATATTGCTGGGTTCAATTAGAACCAGTATATCGGTTGGTTGAATTATATAGAATGAATATGGCAAAACACGCGGCACCGGGCAAGAGCAATGCTATTCCAATGGCCCCCGGCTATGGGCGAATTAATATGCTTTGTGGCGCATTAGATTATGAGTTGCTTTTAGATAGAGATAGTTATGAATTGCTCAATAGAAGAGATGTTGCAGATAATTTGAGAGAAGCTCTGTTAGTTATTAGAGCTAATAAGAAATAAAGTTCTGTAGATTAATCGAGAAGTCGAATACTTCGGATAACAAAATATTCACGCTGCGGGCCGTTTGGCCCTAGATCATCCAGAAGTTAATACAAAGAAGTGAGTCAGGCTGACAACCCTGCAAGGCTAAGTCTTCGACCCGGCACTTACGTGGTGCCTTAAGCCTTTCGGGTTCGTGAATACAGGAACGTTATCCGAAAGACTTACAATACTACATTTGAGGATAGAGGTGTAAGTATGTTCTTTTTACAGATGTCAGGATTCCCAGGATCAGGAAAGTCGACATTAGCAAGACAGATTAGCCTAGCAACTGGAGCTGTCATTGTCGATCATGACATTTCCAAAACAGCAATTTTAAAATCGTTATCATCACAAGGAAACACGATGGAAGGTAAAGCAATAGGACAACTATCCTATGATGTAGATTGGTCGTTGGTTGATTTTCATTTATCGAATGGACACAGTGTCATTATGGATAGTCCTTGTTTGTACAGAAATTTATTAGAAACCGGACTTGAATTAGCGAGAAAACACAAAAAGAGATATAAGTATGTGGAATGTTATATAGAAGACATTGAAATAATAAGAAATCGATTAAAAAATCGAGAAAGACTTCTGAGTCAAATCGAAGCACCATCATCAGAAGAAGGATTTTATAAGACTATAAAAAACAGTAAAAAACCAGAAGAAGAGAAGTATATAGTAGTAGATTCATCGAAACCAATCTCAGATTACTTTCCAAAAGTACTTGAATATATAAATGAATGAAAATAAAAGTATAGATAATGAAAGTAAATTCAAGGTGGTAAGTCCATTGGATAACAAAGCATTAACGCATCGGGACATCCGTCCCTTGGTCAGCAGAGGTATTGGCAGAGAAGTAGATCCTGCTGACAACCCTGCGAGCCTAAGTCTGACGACCCGTTGCGCTTCGCTCCACTTAAGGCTTTCGGGTTCGTGAATGCAAGAACGTTATGAGAAATTATTGCAAGAAAAATAGAAGATAAATAAAAGTGATTGATTGAAGCAGAAGCATAAATGAAGATTGAAATTATAACGGATATTCATGGTAATTATCCGGCATTGAGTGCCGTATTCTCTGATATTGTTTCCCGCGGAAAAAATATTAATAACGCATTACCATATGAAGAATGGAGAAAGAGAAATAATAGATGAAACACCTTCGGGATTAAAATTAGACGCAAGGTATGAAGGCTCACCTTATAGTCTCGTTTGTTTCGGTCATCATCATCCAATCCATTACTTCAAGACAGATCAAAGAGTTTATTTGAATCCTGGAGCTTTAGGTTGTAATGATCATGCGATTGCAAGATACGCGGTAGTAGAACTGCAAAAAAGAACAGTGAATATTCAACTTATAGGAACCACATATGATAATAAAGCATTTTTGGAGTCTTTTGAGCAGTTAAAAGTTCCAGACAGAGAGTTTATGATAAAAGCTTTTCATGGGAACCAACTTGAGAGAGATTTCAAAGATGGCAGTAACATCTCATAACATAATATTCAAGCAACGGCTCTTTGGAGCCTTGGTCTGCTAGAGGGAGTTCGGAGAGGGATCTCAGCAGACAACCCCTTCGGGGTTCATGAATACAGGAACGTTATATGAAACCGACTAAATAGTGAGGATGATTCTACATGGAAGTACAGTTGAAAAAACTTGATAACCGAGATTTACTTGTGGGTTGGAAGAATGCTTTTGAAAAAAACAATAAACATCGAACTGACGAATATTATGAACGTTGTCTTGAAGAGAATGAGTCGGGGATTCGTGTTACGTTGATTGCTTTAGTGAACCACACTGTAGCTGGTATATGTCATCTGAAATATGAATCTGACTATCCGTATTTTTATAATCATCAGATTCCAGAGGTCAATGCATTAGATGTTTTTCCGGAATTCCGAAAACATGGTATAGCGACAAGATTAGTTGATGAATTAGAGAGTATTGCAAGAATTAAATACAAACGGATAGGAATCGGAGTCGGATTGTTTAAGGATTATGGAATTGCACAAAGGATGTATTACAAGAGGGGATACGTCCCTGATGGGAATGGCGTTATCTATAATGGAAGAGAAGTTCTTCCTGGCGAGATGGTTCGAGTGGATGATGATTTGAACTTATTTTTCATTAAAGAATTTGAACAAGAGAATTTGTAGCCAATTCGATGAAGAGTCGAAATCATATAACACGGCATTCAAGCGTCGTCCGCTGCCGCTCCCTCGGTCCGCTGGAGGCATTTCGGAGAAGCGGAATCAGCGGACAACACCTGCGAGGCTAAGTTTTCGACCCGGCCAGGCGATCACTTCGTTAGATCGCCGTGGCAGCTTAAGCCTCTCGGGTTCGTGAATGCGGGAGACGTTAGCTGAAATAAATGCAAATTCAATATTTTGAGGGAGCTATTACGTGGAGATCAACCAAGAAATAATAAAAATGCTATATCAAATTCAGTGGTTTAGTAAATGTGGAATAAGAGATTATCAAAGTGAAACCGTAATATATACTAATTCTTGGGTTGAAGCGTCTGAACATTATAATTCTCGAGAATGGGAAGAAACAACTTTGAAGGCCAGGAATCAGTTGACTTTGTATTTACATAATAATTTTTCGAAAGAGTATTTACATTGGAATGCCATAGTCAAAGAAGCAAAGATAATTATCAATACGATGTTAAGCGAGCAACTGGTTAGAACTCGAAATGAGTTCCAACTAGAGGATGTATTCAGTGAATGTGTTAGATGGGATATCTTAAATATAATTATGGAATACAGTTATTTAAGTAAGTTGAGAAAAAATATAATAGATTTTACTCAGAACAAATATTATATATCTATTCTATAGGTCATCTGCCTTGTGGATGGGAAGGGAAATGGCCTTCAGGTAAGTTAGTGATTTTTTAAATATTGTTGAAGGCTTCTCGGGAAGGCAGTGACATCAGCTAACATAATATTCACGCTGCGGAAATTCGTCCTTGGCCCGGCATTCGCCGGACACCTAGCATTCGCTAGGTCGTGAATACAGGAACGTTATACGCAACCCCTTAAGAATGTTAAACCATGCAACCAATTAATAACAAATAATAAATATAGGTGAAAGAATACATTTACAACGTAGCAGTTGAAAACCAGGATGAACGGAATATTAGAAGGTGTAACATATAACAATAAATTTCCACATCGTTAGTTATTGGTCATCAAGAGGAATACCAGCGAAGCGGATTCATAATAAAGTGCAAACTAAAGAATATTTCTATTATGCGAAAGAGAGGATCAAATGAATTATCATTTTGGTTTTTCATGGAAGGGTCTGATAATCTTTTTATTGCCAATGATACCAAATATATTTTATTTTTTAATTCCTGCGTCAGATATATCAGGAAACCATGCAAATAGCCATTTGATTTTAGATGTATTGGAGCACGGAAGTCAGGCGATATTTTTCTTTCTTCTGATATTTGTTGTAAGAAAACAATCATCTGAAATGCGATGTCCGTATATAATTGGTATGGCAATAATGTTGATTTTTTATTATGGGCTATGGATATTGTATTTTACAGGCAACGCAAACTCGATATTTTTTTGATGATGGCCGTTCTCCCGGTAGTATATTTTATATTAGCTGAGATTTGGCTTCAAAATTATCTGGCTATTATATCAACAGTACTTTTTGGTATTGTGCATGTCATTAATACATATTTGTCTATTGCGAATTAAAGGGAGGACAACAATCCTCTTAAATTTTGATTGTGCGTTCAGCATGTATTCTATATCAAGGATTAAGTCCCGAATGGTGAGGTTAGAAGTAAGCCATAGCTTAAGGCAGGGGTGTCCAACGTGAGCAGGAATCTGAATGAAGCCATCGGCAAATCTCCGGTCTGAGGAACACGAGCCTCTTATAAAGCTAGCGTTCATTGGATGAAGTTACTACACAAACCAAAGTTGATACTGCTGAAGGCGTTCGAGAGTAAATGAGGGGATCTTTCCTATGCGGAAACGGATTTGATAGGAGCAAAAGATAAAACACGTAAAGACATATTAAATACATAAAACACACAAGACATATGAGGATGTGGAATCGAAGAAGAAGGGGCAGCGTATAACAATGCATTTTGCTTCGTCGCTGACGTTCCTCGGTCTTCAAGAGGGATTTGAAAGAAGTGGAATCAGGCGACACATCCAACCGGCTAAGTGGCAAAGCCACCCGGACCTCCGGTCCTTAAGCCGTTTGGACGTCAGAAATGCGCAACGTTATCTGACATAAAACTATTACATTTTAGGAGCAAATAATGAATATCACTTTCTCGGCATGGGTTCAATATTATCGAAGAAATAATCAAAACCTCAAATATATTCATTGGGATGACAACTATAAATTAACAACTAATGAAAGAGAAATAATCATTAAGTCAATTCAACAGTTTCAATTAGGAGAAAACTCTGAAGGTAAACATCTAATTAAACGTGCGCAAGAATATGTACATCAGACACAAGATCAGGATTACTATGAAGCGCTTATAGAATTCATTAAAGAAGAACAGAGGCACGCTAGAGATCTAGGCAGATTTATGAAGTTACAGGGAATCCCACTCCTCCGTAGACATTGGGTGGACAATGTATTTAGAAGATTACGTCAATATGCGAGTCTAGAACAATCAGTCATTGTTCTATTAACTGCTGAGATCATTGCTAAGTTGTACTATAAAGCTTTGCAAAAATCTACAAAGTCAGAAGTATTAATAGATTTATGTAATCAGATTTTAAGTGATGAGGAGAAACATGTTCAGTTTCAATCCGAAACTCTTCATAAATTTGCTCAAAATAGGAACGTTCTCTTTAACAGAATAGTTTATATCCTTCGTAGAATCCTTTTTGAAGGAACGCTAATTATAGTGTGGTATCAACATAAGCCTGTATTTAAAGCTGGGGGATATAAACTCAAAAGTTATTACTATGAATGCCGTCATGAGTTTAACCTAACAAAGAAGATTATAGCTAATTCACTGTAGAGGTTTACGTCAGATAACATTATATCCAAGCTTTGGATTCTGGCGCTCCCTCGGTCAGCCCGAAGGGAATTGGCAGGGAAGTGGAATCAGGCGGACACATCCGCACGGACTAACCGCATCGCGGTCGCTCCCTAACGTGGCTTAAGTCGGTGGGGCGTCGTGGATACAGTAACGTTATAGGAAATCAGCGTATAAAAATACAAAATAAATTTTTCAAACTCTGAATAGGAGTGAAATCATGCTGGAAGCGGTTATTTTCGATATGGATGGTACACTATTTCAAACAAACAAAATCTTAGAGTTATCGTTAGAAGAAACGTTTTCTGTCTTGAGGTCTCGTAACGAATGGTCGAGTGAAACTCCAACTCAAAAATATCGTGAAATTATGGGAGTTCCTCTACCAGTAGTTTGGGAAACGCTACTACCGAACCATTCAAACGAAATCAGACGAATTGTGGACGAGATCTTCCTAGAGAAGCTAATTGCAAATATTAATTATGGCAAAGGTGCGCTTTATCCGCATGTCAAAGAAGTTTTTGATTTTTTAAAACAGGAAGGCTGCTTAATTTTTATTGCAAGTAATGGACTAATCGAATACCTCAATGCTATCGTTAACTGTTACAAGTTAAATAATTGGGTGACAGAAACCTTTAGCATCCAACAAATAGAGACTCAGAATAAGGATGACTTAGTTAGATATATCCTTATGAAATATCACATCAACAACGCTGCTGTAGTTGGTGACAGGATCTCTGATTTCAATGCAGCAAAAAACAATGGATTGAAGTCTTTTGGTTGTCGATTTGACTTTGCCCAAGAATGGGAGCTTAAACAAGCGGATTATATTATTGATGATTTACTTGAATTGAAAAAATATATTTAACATCATGGGAAGTGGAATATTTGTGTAAGTGTTATGGAAGAATACACTGACATCCTATAACATCATATTCAAGTAGCGGCTCCTCACGGAGTTTTGGTCTGCAAGGATTTCGTTCGGCAGACACCCCCTACGGGTTCATGAATACAGGAACGTTATGTCCCTAAGAGCTTTAAAACATAATGACACTTTTTGGAGGTTAATTGATGGGAGCATGGGGAACTGGAATTTTCGAGAACGATGATGTATTAGATTGGAAGGCAGATTTACTTGATTCTGATGACATCGAATTAATTGAAGAGACGATTGAAGAAGTATTAGAAGAAGATTATATTGAGTCAGATTTAGCTTCCAATGCTTTAGGCGCAATTGAGATCCTTGTAGCATTACAAGGTAATCCTGGGACAGAAATTTTGAATAATCAAAGTAATACAGAGGATCTATATGACTGGATTGATAAACATAAAGGTAAAGGAAAAAAACTCATTTCAAAAGCTAAACGAGCAGTTAAGAAAATTAAGAAAGATTCAGAACTAAAAGAGCTGTGGGAAGAATCAGAAGAATACCCGATCTGGTTAAATACAATAAATGACTTAGAAAATCGATTATAAAGAACTTGATAGCTTTTCGAGAAGAGGGAACTTCACATAACAAAATATTCAAGCTGTGGCTCCGTTGGAGCCGTGGTCTGCTGGAAGGGTTCCGATGAGGCAATTTCGGCAGACAACCCCTTTGGGGTTCATGAATAAAGGAACGTTAGCACAAATCAGGGGAATGCTTAATTAAATTATAAAGATTAGATAAATCATTAGTTAAGGACGGGGATTTCAATGAGTAGCTTGTTACTAACCTCTTGTGGTTTTTATACTGAAGATATTAAAAATCAATTTCTGGAATTTATTGATGGAGATATTTCTCAATTAAAAGTCTCAATTATTACAACAGCATCCCCTAGAAAAGAAACTAATAGATATGCACAAAGAGCAATGCAAGAGTTTAAGGACATGGGATTTCAACATATCAATTTTGTAGATATTGAATTTGATGACCCGCAAATTCTTTTACATAGAGATGTTATATATATCAATGGTGGAAATCCATTTACACTATTGTATTACGCGAAGAAAAGTGGTGCTGATGAAGTTATTAAAACACTGGCTGCACAGAATGTAATTATAGTTGGAGTAAGTGCAGGAACGTTATTACTGGGCCCGAATATTAACATTGTCGATTTCTTTACTCCACAGATGAACACAATGAATTTAACGGATTTTAAGGCATTAGGTGTAACCGACAAGCTTATTTTTCCTCATTATGATCGAGAGGACATATTTAAAGATAGTACTAATAAAACAATTGAAGAGAGAATAGTAGAATTTGAATCCAATGAGAACTGTGAAGTGACAAGGCTTAAAGATGAAGAATATATCTCAATCATAATGAACCAAGCACATTGAATCGAATAAGCCCCTGAAATCTTGCTAACACCTTATTCATGCTGCGGGGTAAGCCCTTTGTTCTGCCAGTGGGTTTGGAGCAGACAACTCCTGCGAGGCTAAGTCTTCGACTTAGTCGCTCCTTTAAGCCTCACGGGTCGTGAATACAACAACGGTAGATAAAATAACGAAGAAGTTTGTATTGGGAGTTGATTCATTGAAGTATTCAACTGTAGTTCTTGACTTGGACGGAACATTATTAAATTCAAAAAGAAGTATCTAAGAGAAACATAGATGCGGTCTTATCTTGTTATCAGAGAGGAATGAGAATAATATTTGCAACAGCTCGACCGCCGAGGGCGGTTAATTGGTTGCTTCCACAAGGATTAGTAGATATCGGGGCTTTTGTATATTATAACGGAGCTCAAGTGATATGTAAGGAAACAAAGATAGAAATTAATGAATCAATCCCTGCTCATGTAACTACAGAAATTCTTGATTACTGTTTGAAGTGTGACCCTCAAATTGAGCTGACTATGGAAGTGAAGGATGAGTGGTTTAGTTTAAGAGAGCTTGATTATATTAGCTCAATGAACACACAATCAAACCCCGTAGTAAAACCTTTAAAAGAATTAAAGCAATATGATGCTACGAAGATACTCCTTTCTGGCAATAATTACAGTTCTGGATTGATTGAAAAATTCCAGGGTAGAGTGAATATACTAATTACGGATAATAATAAACTAGTACAAATCATGCCTCTTCTGGCATCTAAGGAAATGGCAATTACTAAACTCTGTGAATTATATAATGTAGAATTGGATTCCGTCATTGTGTTTGGTGACGATCATAATGATGTAGGCCTCTTTAAGAAGGCTGGATATTCTATTGCTATGGGGAATGCGATTAGGGAATTAAAGGAAATTGCTGATGAAATAACCGTTAATAATGATGAAAACGGTGTTGCTGTAAGTCTAGAAAGATTTTGTGGGTAACTCAAGGTTACTTTATCTAACAATAGATTCATACACCGTCGCACTTGCTCCTCGGTCGCCAAGAAGGATATCGGAGAAGTTAATTAAGGCGACACATTCAATCAGCTAAGTCTATTAACCTGTTCCCTACGGTAAGCTGCTTGAACGTCAGGAATACAACAACGTTTAGCCGAAAGAAGTTCTTATTTTAGGAGGAGTCTATATGATATTAGAAAAAGTTATAAATAAAATTACCATACAAAGTGAATATAAGGATTTGGTTGATAAGTATATAGATCATATTCTTAACGAATTCAAAGATAAGATTCATAGCATTTATATGTGTGGCTCGATTCCCAAAGGAACGGCTCAACCTTTTAAGTCAGATGCAGACTTTACTATTGTATGTGCAAATCCCCAAGATATTGATTACGAAAGATTGTCAAGTATCAAAGACAGGCTTTTGGAAGAATATCCATTCGTCACTAAGATGGATACGATCATTTGCTCGATTGATGATGTATTAAGTAGACCGAACGATTGGGGTTTTTGGGTTAAGATCATTTGTGTTTGCATACATGGGGAGGACATTGGTGAAAAAGTACCCCCGATCATAATTTCTCCAGAATTCATTTTAGACTTAAATACAGATACCAAGGAGGAAGTAGATCGTGTACATCGTTCACTTTCTAATGTTAGTGATCACTCAATGAAAACTAGATATATTAAAGGTTACTCTAAGAGATTAATTCGTGCATTATACTCTTTGGTTTTAGAAGATACAGGGGTATGGGAAGATGAAATCATTAAGATGAAGAATGCCATATTAAACTATTGTGAGATTGACTCCGCTTTAGTTGAGTATCTGTATGCTTGTTACTTGGATAGCGATGTATCTGTTGAAGAGTTTCTGGAAATCGCAGATGAAGTATATAGCTATTTTGAGAACGCCTTAAATATAATGGCTGCTTCCAGAAATTCAGTTGACTAACAACATATTGACGCACGAAGTCACTCTAAGAAGCGAGAGAACACATCCAGCCCCTAAGGCTATTGGACGTCCTCAATACAAAAAGTTTGAAACGGTCTGCAATATGAAAGCGTTTCATAAAACGCATTCAACTATGTTGAACGTAGGAATATAGAAACGTTAGGCGAAATAATTGCTAGTGGAAGGAGATTTAAATGCATATTAGAGGAATAATTCTTGAAGGATACTCAAATGCCGGGAAGACTTCAGTATTAAAAGCAATTAAACGATATCAATCACAAGGAGATTCATCAGAACGGAGCGTAGTTATCCTTGGAGAACATTATTCTCAAATTTTGAATAATAAACATGGAGAATATGTGAGTCTAACGAGAGAAGAACACATTGAGTTACTTAAAGAGAGAGTTGAAATGCTAAAGAAACTTAACGATTGGGCAATTCAACTAGGTCCTGCATCTAGAGGATCAAGGGGACTATTTTATGTTCTGGAAAGGTTTCACTTAAATCATAGAGCTGCATTTGTAGATTCGGATTTGGATGAGATAAATAAAATAGAAGAACAGCTTGAGTCTTTAGGTGCCAGGTGTATTCTGCTTACAATCTCGCCCGAAGTTGTAGAAGAAAGAATTAAAAGTAGACAACCAGAAGAATGGATCTATAAAACAGAAGAAGAAGTAAGATCGTCGGTAAGTGAATTATTAAGAATACAAAATGTATTAAGACATCAAGCTCAAATCTCAAGAGTGCCAACAATAGAAATCAATACAGATGATAAGAATTGGGATGAGTATGTAAGGGTAATCATGGAGGGCAACGACATTGCCTAACAAGATGTTCAAGCATCGTCGCTAGTGCTACTTGGTCGGGTAGAGACTATAAGCAAAAGAATGTATTTAACCAGACGTATCAGGCATTCCCCGGTCGTCGTGAACACAAAATGTTAGATGAAATCAGTTAAAAACAGTATCGATATGAGGTGCGTAATGGATCGTAAGATTATTCAAACCGCAAAAGAGATTGCAATAAGAATTATTCGCGAAGCAGGTCTAATCTCTAAGGAGAAATTTGATAACTTTGTTGAACTGAGATCTAAAGATGAATTTGGGGATGTGGTTACAGAAGTAGATCATATCTGTGAAGAAATCATTATCAAACAAATACAGAACGTATTTCCAAATCATCAGATACACAGTGAAGAGGCAGGGTTTATCGGAAATAAGCACGATTGGTTATGGTTAATTGATCCTTTAGATGGAACTAATAATTTTGCAATTGGTTTACCTGTTTTTTCGATATCAATTACCTTAATGTACAAAAGAGAGCCTGTTCTTGGAGTGGTCTATGAACCTCTAACAGAACGTTTATTTGTATCTGTGATTGGTGAAGGGACAAACTGTAATAATCGACAAATACAAATGAAGAGTAACCCGAATATTCTCAAAGGGAATATAGGTTGGATTCAAGGTCACAGAGTACAAAACGACCCACTAGCAGTAAAACTAAGACAATACATTGATACTAGATTTAAGCGAATGTTAAGATTATGGGCTCCAACGCTTCAATGGTGTATGTTGGCCAAAGGAGATATTGATGGGATTGTTCTGTACAATTCCGAAGGTGATGACCTGTATTCAGGTATCTTAATGGTTAAGGAAGCAGGGGGCTTGTTATAGATTTTGAAGGAAATAAGTTTAATGGAATGAAAGAAGAACCTTATTTAATTGCATGTCACCCAGACCACAAAGAAGAATTATTGCAAATTGTAAGAGAAGGATTGAGTTAACGCTAGAAGCAACTGATTTCAAATACCATTATATTCACGCTTCGGAGCTTGACAGCTCCTCGATCGGCGAGAAGCAATCGGCAGGAAGAGAATTCAGCGGACACATCCGTACGACTAACCGGCTCGCGGCCGCTACCATTGGTCTCTTAAGTTGGTGGGAGGATCGTGGATACAGTAACGTTATGTGTCATTAAAGGAGATCATTTATGAAAGGTAAGATACTTTTATTATTATTTATTACAATAGTGTTTTCATCTTGCCAAAATAGTAGTCAATCGACTACCTTGAACAGCGAAACTAAATCAAAAATGAATTCTGAACTGCCTCCTGATGAAGTGAGTACAGGTAATAGAACAGAACCGAAAGAAATAACTGAAGGTCGATCAGATGCTTCTAACAATGAAGTGTTATCCATGAGCATTGGGAACTATGAATTGAAAGGAGAATTTTATGATGAAATGCTTCGAAATCCTATAGATCATGATTATAAAGTGGAATTTAATGAGGCTCAAAATTCAAAAGAGATTATTACAACAATGGGATGGGGGCGTTGGAAAGCAAATATACAGAGATTTGGGATAAAGAGTTGAATCAAATATATAAAAAGCTTCGTTCTAAGTTGGATAGAGAACCAAGAGAAGCACTAATCGAATCGCAGAAAGAATGGTTACAATATCACTTAAAGGAAACAAAATTTGTAGAGAAGACATTTATTAATAATGGTTACCTTGGATCAAAAGGATCGGTAAGCCTAGGCACGGTTATACGGGAGAGAATTAGGGAAAGAACAATGCAATTATTTGAATATCGATATTTGCTAGATGGTGAAGTTGAGTTTTTATACCAAAGTAACAAATAGAGTTGGAATCTGGATCAAAGGTTTTAGGTGATGCTTCGAAGCAGAACGGCACATAACAATGTATTCAAGCTGCGGGGATACCACGCCTTGGTCGCCTGCGAAGTTTCGATGAAGTGCATTCAGACGACACTTTGATTTTTCCTAAGATAATAGCTATCTAATGGGAATCAAAGTTAGCAATGGACATACGTTAGGCGAAACCGCAAAGTGCATTGAAAAAACAAAAAGGAGCTAGATGCAAACATGGAATTAAAACTTGTCCGAGTAAATCCTGAAGATAAAAGTATACTAATCAATTTATATGAATTGTACGAGTATGACTTCAGTAAATATACAGGTCGAGATATAGATAGAAACGGAAAATTTGAAGTAAACATAGATTATTATTGGGAAGGCGACGAAAGATGGAATCCATTTTTTATAGAAGTAGCAGGTATAATCGTTGGTTTTATAGTAGTCCTTTTTGAGAATATGGATACTGATCCAGATCCGACGCATGTGATATACGATTTTATGGTTTTACAGAAATACAGAAGATCGGGTATAGGTCGTAAAGCAGCAATAGAAGCATTTAAGATGTACAAAGCGAATTGGAAGATTACGCAAATGGAGAGCAATCTTCCGGCAAGAACCTTTTGGAGAAGTGTAATAGAAGGTTTTAAAGGAACTAATTACACTGAACACTATGTACAAGATCGAAAAAAATATATACAAGAATTTAGTACAAGAAATTAAAAGCATTTAATGAGGATTGATTTAGTACGGCATCGCTTACCATCATATTTACCTGCGGACTGGCTAGTACCTATCCTAGGTCCGCCCGAGGCATTCCAATGAAGTGGATCGACAGGGTTCGTAAATACGTGTAAGTTCTGCAATTCACTAAATAGTTGTAGGGCATCTTTGAAACCTTGTATGTAGATACTTCTTTCTAGGACGGATTGGAGAGAGACTTGTGCGTCTTCGTAAAGAAAAACTGTATGTTGAAGTTGATCGGGCAAAACATCGCGAAGTGTTTTAAAGTATGATCTGTCTCCTCAGAAAGCTGAGAATACTCCCTATGACACTCCAGAAGCTTAGTATAGAGCAAATCTAAACGTTTTCTTATCAGTGGTTCTGTTGATGATTACTAATATGAAAGATAAGATAGAATTATCGAGGGGAAAAGATGAACATAATCAAGTGTAATATACGAGAACTCATGGCGGAACATCGAATAGATGATATAACAGAATTGATGGCAAAATCGGGCTTGAGTCGGAATTCGATCAATAAGCTCTATAGGGAAACAAATATAGAAACAACAAAGCTGGAAACCTTATTTAAGCTATGCGATACATTTAATTGTAAATTATCTGATTTAATTGAATACGTACCAGGAGAAAAATAAATCGTGAAGGTCAATTCGAGAAGCGATTCAGTCCTATAACATAATATTCAAGCATTGCTCCTTCGGAGCCTGGGGCTGCGGATGGATTTTGAGAAGATTTTCAGCGGACACCCTCTTTGGGGTTCATGATTACAGAAACGTTATCCAATACTCTCAATCAAAACAACAAGCAAAGGAGCAATATTATGACAATTATTTTCAAAGAAATAAAAGACATTGATACACAGGCAATTCAAGAACTGTTTCATTCGGTGGACTGGAAATCAGGAGATTTCCCAGAAGATCTCAGACAAGCAATAAACAACTCGCATACGGTTATTACTGCATGGGATGGTACCAAATTAGTTGGATTAATAAATGCATTGTCTGACGGCGTGATGACAGTATATTTTCATTACATGTTAGTACACAAAGAATATCAATCATTAGGAATTGGAAAGAGAATGATGGAACAAATGCTTAGTCGATATTCTAATATCAAAACAAAAGTGCTTATATCCTATGATAGTGCAGAAAAATTCTATGGATTGTTCGGATTTAAACCAGAAGAAGGAACTAAAGCCATGTTTATTTCAGATATGGTATAGCAGTTTAAGTTTATCAAAGAAGTTGGTAGAATCAGATGAAAACACGTTAATACGTAGGGGCGTCGGCCCCTTGGTCCGAAGGAAGTTATATGCTCCTTTAAGGTGGTGGGACGTCATAAACACAACAACGTTATGTAAAACCATATAAAACTCTATAGAATGGATGAATTTAAATGGATAATATAGCGCTAAAAGGCTGGATTGATACACACAAAATCATAGACCGAACCTTGAAAGGTTTTGGGTAGCATTTAATAACTACATAAAAGAATCCCTTGAAGAAATTGATTTGTTTTTTAATGAATTCAATATAAAAGATATTAAAGCTTCAATAGATACGATAGAGCATAAAACCATTTTTCATCCTGATTATCAGATTGCAGATAGCCTCTATTCTCAGCAAGTTATATCTACATTAGATATTTACTACATCAATGAAAGAATAGGCTACTATAGAATGTTCTTTCATACCAATGGGGAATGTTTTGACGATAGCCTAGTGACAGAATGGACAGGCTGGTACATCACTTTAAAACTTGAAGCACTAACTGAACTTCAAAAGGAAATTAAAACTGAACTAGTGAAGAATAGAGTTGAAGAAGACAAGATCGAAAAAATTTACGATTTAATAAGTAAACAAATTTCTAAAATCAAAGATCAAATCCATAAATAATTGCAGATAAAAATTACAAAGAAGAAGTAGCATCACATAACATAATATTCACGTTTCTATCCACCTGGCTCTCAATTGGATGATATATTTAATTCATTATGTAATTGAAGAGTATCCTCAACACCTGTAAATAGATTTCTCGTTCTAATATTGTATGAACAAAAAGGTCTGCGTCATCATAAAGAAATAGAGTTCTATGCATGTCCTGAGGTAAAAGCTCATGTAACCTTTTGCAGTAAAGATTCCGATCAAATGAGAATTGATTATAGATGGAGTTGTTTTTGAGAAGGTCGCTATACAAAGCTTCAATTCGGAAATGAAGGTATACCAGATGATAAGTTATTTATGGAAGCGCTCCAGATTACATATTTAAAAATGAACGTCGTGAGTACGGGAACGTTTTGTGAGATTATCGCTAATGTTAGAAGCAGGGAGGAATAACAGTGGTTTGAAGACAAACTTTAGCTAGATTTAGAATCAATTCTTAGATGTTTTCCAAGAGATAATCTTAATGTTGGTTTCGAGTGGTGATTACAGAAATATTATCGTAAAGCTTAGTGAAGGTGTATTTATAAATGATCAAAATCCGATAATTGGAGGTTAATTATGAGAGCATTCACTGTTGAAGCAGTTTTTATCGATCGTGATGGAACGATCGGTGGTTCAGATGAAGTCCTTTACCCGGGGAATTTGAATTATTTCCATACACTAAAAAATCTCTGGAAAAATTAAAAGCACTTGGAATTAAACTGTACGGATTTACGAATCAGCCCGGTATTTCAAGAGGTGAAGCTACAAAAGAAGTATTTGTAAGAGAAATGATAGAATTTGGCTTTGATAATGTTTTTATATGTCCGCATCAACATACTGAGAGATGTGAATGCCGCAAACCGAACCCAGGAATGTTACTTGACGCTGCTAAGAAAAACAATTTAGATTTAAGTAAATGTATTGTAATTGGGGATCGATGGTCTGATATTTTAGCAGGTCATCATGCTGGATGCAAAAAGATATTAGTTTTGACTGGAGCAGGGAATGAAGCTTTAAATAAATACAGACATAAATGGTTAAACACAGAAGCAGATTTTATTGCAAGTGATTTCGAAGAAGCAGTTAATTATATTATTAGTTTGGAAGGAACGATTGAAGCGGACCTAAGATAGGAACTATCTAAGATAAGATATATTTTTAAAAAAATAAATATAACAGGAGGAATTAGCATGAAATTTATTGTTTCTGCTAGTGTAATCGTTCTCAATGAACATAATGAGATTTTACTCATGAAAGGTCGAAGAGGTTGGGAAATGCCTCAAGGTTGTGTTGAAGAAGGAGAGACTATTAGGCAGGCAGCGGTTCGAGAAGTGAAAGAGGAAACAGGGATTGACATTGAATTAATTAAATTTTGTGGTTTGTATCAGAACATAACGCGCGGTGTATGCAACAATATATTTACTGGAAAACCGATTGGTGGAGCTTTAACTACCAGTGATGAAAGTGAAGAAGTGGGCTACTTTACTTTAGAAGAAGCTGGGCAAATGATAACATGGGGGAATTTCTATGAAAGAATTCATAATGCATTAGATGAGAAAAGCCATCCTTTTTTGATTGAATTTTCAGAATAAGGGCATCCATCAGATCACAATAAATTCACGTATCGGACTTACTTCCTCGGCTCGAAGACGAGACCGCAATAAATTTGAGAGAAAACGACTCCTTATGACACTCCATAAGCTCTGCATTATGGTAGACTCCACCTTAAAGTCGTTCCTATCTTGGTTGGTGATGTTCTAGACAAACACCATTCGACCCAAGATAGGGGCGCTTTTTTGCTTTTATACTTCGCAAATGGAACATTGTGGGTTATATTGGATATGATTTGGTTCTATAGTAGAGAAATGGAGAAGTGGTCAACCTTGGATGAAAAAATACGCTTTCCGATAGGACACTTTGAGCCAAGTATTAAATTCTCTAGTGAGGACCGAATCCATATCATTCGTCAAATTCCCGGAATTACGAAGTCCTTAAGAGAGATTACACTACATCTCAATGATGATCAACTTTGTACTCCTTATCGTGGTGGCGGTTGGACAATCACACAGATTGTGCACCACCTTGCGGACAATGACATGAACGCTTATATCAGGTTCAAGAGAGCCTTGACTGAAGAGGAACCGATGGCAAGCTCATATCGAGAGGATATATGGGCATCTTTACATGATTACAGGAATACGCCCATCGAAGATTCAATTTTGCTGATGGAGATACTACACAAGCGATTTCTCACGCTGTTGTATAGTTTACATCCCGATCAGTTTAGACGAAAACTCCGAACAGAAGTGTTAGGTACAATTACACT
This sequence comes from Paenibacillus sp. OVF10, assembly GCA_022836915.1. Classification (GTDB taxonomy): domain Bacteria; phylum Bacillota; class Bacilli; order Paenibacillales; family Paenibacillaceae; genus Paenibacillus. Next base: position 3,356,385 of record CP094668.1, read on the forward strand.
GGATATCGCGATTCAAAGATTTGTATGGCATGGGCAGCATCATATTGCTCAAATTAAATCTTGTATAACATCGCAAGGGTGGTAGGGTCTTATACACATCTCAAGTGTGGAGGTAACATATGGGTAATTGTGAGTTGAATTTCTGAGGAGCCTTGGTCTGCTGTTATCAATTACCTAGGATTAGTATGTAAACGGATTCAGAACTAGGTGAGTGACTGCATTTGATATATAAAGTCAAATAATAGAAGTGAATCTAGATTAGGGGGATGCGGATGTTGATTGAAGATGAGAACGTATACCCTGACTGTTCAGTTGAAATAAGAACTGTAGACATTGGCGGCTTAACAAAGCCACAGCTTATTCAGAAACTGGATCAATACTCTATTTCATTGAATAAATATGGAGAACAGTTATTAAATGATGAGAGATTTATAGTTTCTAGTAGAAAGCAAAGCTTGCAAACGGTTGAGTTGACCGTCAAACAACTTGGATTTTCGGATGGTGCTACGACTTTTCAGCTCTTTCGAAGAGCAAATGATCTTGGGTTGGAATGTTGTCCGGTTGAGTTAGGACCTTATCTAAGAATGCAATATTTGGATCAGCCTGAGATATGTTCTACCAATATTTCAGAGGGTAACAAAGCTCCGTCCGGCTCCATTACTATAGCATCTGAAGCCCTTACGGAGGATAATGATTTTCCAAAAGGTTTTTATCTCAGACGAATAAACGACAAGTTATGGTTACGAGGATATCTTGCGGACCATTTGCATATTTGGAGCCCTCATGATCGCTTTATCTTTTGCAGGGCTCAGCTTCTATTATATTAGGATCAGGAAGATGTTGTGAAAGGAAAGGAGTGAAGATCAATGGATATCAAAAACAAAAGCGGAGATGTGCTTGGAAAAATTCAAATTGAATCCTTACGCGATAATGCGATTGACCGAATCGTCATTGACTTAAAGCCTGGTGAAGGGAAGGCGATATATACCGCAGATGTTACAGAGAACCAATTCACGCAACAGACCAATTATGCAGCTATTCCATGGGATGACGGTTTGGAACAATTGCAACGACTTTATTCTCCATGGCAGCCGAAATTTCCGATTGATTCTGATATAGATGCCATTCATGTATTTTATGGATTTGATAATTTAACTCCGCAAGAAATTGATGAAATGATTGAAGAAAGTAACAGGTCAGGCAGAAATGTAGTGATCCGAGACCTGAAGCCTAATAAGAAGGTTGTGGGCATCAGCATCACATATAAAGAATACGGTGGTTATAAACTTAACATTTTCGGGACAACAAAGAGTCGGATCGCATTGCCTGATCATGATGGTACTACGGTTAAGCAAGCAGCCATACGTGGCGTTCAAGCATTTTATATTTTCGATAATGAAACTTCCCAATTGATATGGATCGAAGAGGATGTGCATGGGAAGGCGCTGCAATACGAGATCATTGGCAGAAACATGTCAGAAGATCTTGTGATGAAGATTGCAAAGTCAATGAACGGATAAATTTTATATTAATCGGACTGAGGTGCAACGATGAGTTACAAAGCTATTCTCATAGACCAATTAAATGCCTGTTATCATGACAAGAGCTGGTTTATACCGCTTCATGATATTTTGACAGACCTCAATGCATCGGAGGCCGCTTATGTAAAGAATGAGGGGAGCACTCCATCTGGGCGATCGTCAATCATCTTATTTTCTGGAATGAGAAGTGGCTTGAGAGATATGTTGCCGAACAGGTCGACGGGCAGCATTCAGTGAATAATGAGGATACATTTGACATAGATCTGTCTAACTTGAATGATGTGGAGTGGGGCAAGACATTACATAGACTGAAAACCGTCTTTGGTGATTGGAACAGGGCACTTGAAGATAGTGAAGAACATAAATTGACCCGTGAAATTCCTTCCTATTTCAACGCGCCATGGTGGGGAGTTGTATCAAATCTATGTATTCATAATGCCTATCATATTGGCCAGATCATGCTGCTCAAAAAATCAATGAAACACACGTAGTACACGCTGTATTACATTTATAAAATTATACTTAGCAAAGGAAGATGAACATCATGGAAAAAGGCAAAATTATATTTTTGAACGGTGTAACCAGCTCTGGTAAAACTTCGATTGTAGAGGCGATGCAATCATACGATGATCCGTTTTTCTATGTGGTAGCTAATGATCTTTTTGAAAATACAATCGGAGATAAACATCTTCAGACGGATTACTGGAAGTATCTGAGTGAAGCGATTGTAATGATGTATCATACGGCAAAAGTATTTTCAGACCATGGAAACCATGTTCTGATCGATGGCATACTTGTTGAAAGACCGGAGCTCGCGCCGCATTATGAACAAGTCAAACAGATTTTTGAAGGGTATCCACTGGATATTGTGGAACTGCATTGTCCTCTCGATATCTGTCGTCAGCGGAACATCGAACGTGGGGATCGAAGAGAAGAGCAGTCGGATGAGCAGCATCAAATCATGGCTTCCGACATTCAGTATAGTTACTCGGTGGATACGAGTGTGCATACACCTGAGGAATGTGCCGAGATGATTATCAATACGCTGTTTAAAAGTGAATAAAGGTTCACTGTATGAATTGAAGAGAATGTAAAAAGAAGCTGGGGCGTCTATAGCATGATGTTCCAGCTTTTTAGGGCACAACTGCTTCTTCATGACAAGCGATATCATCCATAGACAGAGCAGGCAATCGATGAGCAACATGAATTTACCTATTATTTTCCGAGAGATTGTCCTCGAATTGTATTGAGTAGAACAATTGAGACCAGTGATGAAAACAATGAGTAGTTTTTTATCACACGGATGCAGGCAGCATTGATTTTCAACTTTTTAATAAAACAGCTGGGTATTATATTTCTGATCAGGTGATTATACCAAGCTATGTAGAGAAATTAGTTCACTTGGTAGAAAGGCTTTTGCCAGAGGAGTTCAACTGCGATTTACAACGAATTTATATCCTTTAAGGGAGGCTGTATTAAACAAAGATTTCAAGATATTTGGGATACACCGGTTCAATCATGCCAGGAAGCTGTAGGGTTCGAAAATAGTAGGTTAGGGGGATGACATTGCTTTCTGCATATTGGAGGTACTTTTTATATGTAACTGAACATAAATTGAATGTTTTAATCGAGTGCTGGCATGAAGGTTTATATGTACAGGGGCTACTTCATGATTTATCCAAGTTTTGTCCTCAAGAATTTATCCCTTATGCAATCAAGTTTTATGCGGGCCGTAAAGACGAAGATACAGAACTAAGATGGAAGAACGCATGGTTACATCACCAGAATCATAATAAACATCATTGGGAGTATTGGATTGTAAACAGAACTACAAAAGAAGCTTTGCCTATGCCAAAAAAATATTTTATAGAAATGGTATGTGACTGGAGATCTTTTTCAAGAAAATGGGGCCGCAGAGTCAAAGCTTCCAATTTGGCAGAACGTATGATGAACTCGGAAGATGTTATTCTGCATCCAATGACGAGAGAAGCGCTTATGCAGTACTTATTAGAGAGGTGAATAATGATGATCCAAAATGATATGCGGTTTTTGGAATTAGCCATAGCAGAGCAGGCTGCCGTAAAACGAAAAATGCTGAAAGAATGGAATGTTAGACGGGGAATTATCAATACAGAGTGGGATGAAAAGTTCATATGATATCAGGTGGAATTACAAAAAGTACGCTCATTAATGATTTAATAGGCATAGGTGTTAAGAAGGGCATGACGATAATCGTTCATTCCTCCTTCAAAGCAATAGGTAAGGTTATAGGGGGCCCGGTAAGTGTTATTTTAGCTCTGGAAGAAGCCGTTGGAACCATTATCATGCCCACTCAAACAGAACATCTTTGTGAACCTTCAGAGCATGACGCGAACCTGTCGTCAGAGGACATTGAGTTCATTAAAGACAATATGCCTATTTATTATCCTGATTTAACCCCAACCTCGTATATGGGCATCATTCCTGAGTTGTTTCGAAGGCAAGATGGTGTGTTTCGAAGCTCACACCCGCACATGTCTTTTGCAGCCTGGGGGAAAGAGGCAAAACGGATAACGGAAGATCACAACTTGCATTATGCATTAAATGAGAAATCTCCGTTAGGAAAAATCTATGATTTGAGTGGATACATTCTGTTACTTGGTGCGCCTACAAATAGTAACACCTCTTTGCACCTGGCAGAGTATAAACAGCAGAATACATTTGTTAAGCCAAAAGTCTGGGGAGTAAAAATGCTGGTGGATGGAATCGAAAAATGGACTACATACGATGATATTAACAATGAATCAGATGATTTTGAATTGATTTTTAATGAGTTTAAGATCCAGACTAACGTTGTTACCGAAGGAATGGTAGGGAAGCTGTGAGTTATCTGATACCCCAAAGAGATATGGTAGATTATGCTTTGGGATGGATGAATCGGAACAGAAGAGAGCATATAGAGCAGTGAATCATCTCAAAAAGAAAGAAGGGGAAATGTAATCATGACCAAAGAGATTGAACATTTGCTTCAAACTTTTGAAGAATGGGCGTTGTTTGTCAAAACGATGAATCATCTTGAAGAGAAGACCTGGAATTCCAGCATGGAAGAAGGGAAATGGACGATAAAATCCATCGTCAGCCATGTGATGTTATGGGACCGATATTTTTACAAGCAAGCGATTGAGAAGATTGCTCTGAAGCAGCCAGTTACGTTAAAACATATGAATTTTGAAGAGTTTAATCGCAAAGCTATTGAATTTGGTAACCGCACAGAGACGTCCGAAATCGTAAATAAGGCTATCACGTACCGCCATAAAATTATGAATGACATTCGAGGGTTAGCGGAGGAACAGCTTCATCAGACGTATTTAGACGCAGAGGGGAACGTATTTTATATTCCCCAGTACCTTAAAGATTTTATATGGCATGACCAGCATCATATGGAACCGTTGAAGAAATATCTTGCCAATCTTGAAGCGTAAAGGATTTAGCATGTAGGAGGCGGCACGGAATGCAGCATGTGGCTTGCTTTGAATATAATACGTATCCCAAACCAGGGAGGGATTGTAGTGAGTACACATACGATTGAATTAACTCAGGAAAATCTGATTGGTTCATTTACCAAAGGGTGTGCATGCTGTCCTTCCACATGATGCCTTTAAGTAACTTGAGGCCTGTTATACGTTGTATTAGATGAACTTGGGGGTCGATTAAATGAAAGGCAGACCACAGATCGTTTTAGATATCTCAGGTGTTTTGTTAAGTAATATGTCGTTGACGTGCTGGAAAGATATGATTCAGGAAACCAACCTATCGGCAGAATCTTTGAAAGTACATTTTGCAGGAATCAAACGAAAGCTCTGGACAGGAATGATGAGGGAAGAAGAGTTCTGGCAATCGTTGAAGGAGATGTATCCCGAATTATCAATAAGCCGAGCGAAAGACATCTTGTACAATTCAATTGTTCCCTTACCAACCGCTCAATACCTTGAGCGATGGAGTGAGTCCGCCGATATCCATCTGCTCAGCAATCATTGTAAGGAATGGCTTGAGCCGAATCTGGGCCGTTTAAGCTCATTTACCAAAAGTGTAACCATCTCTAATCAAGTGGGTTTATGCAAACCTGAGATTGAAATATACCAACGGGTCGAAACCTTCCTGGTAGCTGGAGAAGAGGTTCTATTTATAGATGATCAAGAGAAAAATTTACACTCTGCTAAGCTACTTGGCTGGACGACTTTACTGGCTGACGAAGAAGGAGATTGGGTTAATGAAGTTGAGTCATTGCTAATTTAGAATGAAAAGGATGAACGTGTTATTTATGCATTGGAATTAACAAGCCTAACCTTCGAATGAAATCTAAACTCCCTTCTGGAATGCGAACGGGAACAATTTTCCTTTAGCTCTGGATGAAGGAAGTATGATTGAAGCAAAAGAATATCTTGCTTTACTTCGCAATCTAATAATCAAGGAATCGCAGTGGATAACTGGCACACCGCGCATAACCGCTAAACTCCAAATTGCTTTAGATGATGATCTAAATGCTTGTATATGCCTTTCCCCATTGCTCGGCTGTTAATTTTCCGAAGAAGGGATGGGGGTGGTGGGAGAATTTTTCTGAAGCACCTTGTTGAAAGATATTAATCTGCTGCTTAAGCTTTTCTTTTTCTGCCATAAACTGTCGTTGGTCATCAATAATGATTGTCGGGATCGTAGACATATTATGGGGCAAGGGCTTGTCATTATAAAACATTGGTTTTGCGAACCGTCCTATAAGTCTCCCAAGTAATCCTCTAGGTGGAAAAGCATTCCCTAAGGGGATATCATGAAAGGCTGAACAGTGAGCCAGCATCTGAGAGACCTGCATCGTGCCCCATTTAGGGATGGAATTTTCACTAAGTTGATCCATTCGCTCTGTAATTTCAGCGGCATTTATCGTATCAAATATACTTTTCACAAGACCACCTCAGTCCTCTAGGATATAAAATTTGAACTTAAACTATCATCATTCTCTTATTGAAAGGTTTATCCTCTTACTATCAAGAATAATAAGATATGGTAAGTTTAGTCAATGTATTATGGGAAAACCACAATTGAAATCGGAGGATGCGAACTTGGAAAATAAGGAAACGTTTAGTCTCGTAACCAATGAATATGAACGATATAGACCCGTCTATCCGAGTGAAATGTTTGATGATATTTTTACATATCTGAATCTTAATAAAGAGGATTCCATTCTTGAGATTGGCTGCGGAACGGGGCAGGCCACAGGCGGATTGGTGAGCAAGGATTATACAAACATCACGTGTATTGAATTAGGCAGCAACTTGGCTGGAGCGAGTCAAAGATTCCATAGATGCTGCAGGTGGAACGATAGAGAAACAACATAAGGTTGCTCTTTTTCTAGGGAAGAAAAAGGTCTAAGAATATATGTTTTTATTATTCTACTGAAGAACAGGAGAGAATATATGAGTGATCCGCGTTCAACATACAGTATCCAAACGGCAGTTTTAAGTTTACAAGAGGAATTAGAGAGGTTAAAGATGCAAGCGGTAATGGGGTGGCCCAAAGAGTTCCGAAATCTAGAATGGTATGGTTTGAAAAATGGAATGCGTGTATTGGAGGTCGGAAGCGGACCGGGTTACATTACAGAGCAACTATTGAACAGTCTGCCAGACAGCGAGCTTACCTCGCTTGAGATTGATCATTCACTGCAAGCACAAGCCAAAGAACGGCTGAAAGATATTCCTTCCACGCGATTACAATTTGTAGAATCTTCCATCTACCACATGGATCTGCCTGATGATTCTTTTGATTTTGTCGTGGCAAGACTGATCTTTCTTCATTTGAACAATCCTGACGAAGCTGCACAAGAGATATATCGTGTACTGAAGCCTGGCGGCCGTCTTGCCATTATTGATGTGGATGACGGCGTTTTTGGAGCGGTGAATCCTGATGTTCCTGCTTTGCATACGGTATTAATGAAAATTTCGGATTATGTGGCACAACACGGCGGTAATCGTTTAATTGGTAGAAGTCTGCCGCGTCTCCTTTCTGAGAACGGATACATCGATGTCGACATTGATTCTGTCCTTCAACATAGTGATCTGTTAGGCATAGAAGGCTTTAAGCACCAGTTTAATCTTAATCGTTTTGTACATTTTGCTGAAAAAGGTGTGATCAGTTCGGAGGAATTTGCTCAGCTGCAACAAGCTTCTGAAGCTATAAATTATTCGCCGAAAGCCTATGCCATGATGAATTTCATTACAGCTTGCGGCACGAAGCCATTGACATAGCTGGGTTGAAACTAATTAGGGACGGAGGATGGGGATGAATCTCGTTCAATCTTTTCAGGAATTAGTAGTTCGAGGGGATCATCAGAGTATGATTGAGTTACTGAAAAACTACGAACAATCCAGACCATTATCTGTCCATGAACAGGGCTGGGTCTACTGGAATATTTCCGACGGTTATGCCTTGTTAAGAGAGCCGGAACTGCTTTATGCCAATCACCGGGCATTCTTCGAATGGGGGAAAGAAAATCTTGCCCCGGAGCAGTTACACTGGATTGTTTCGGATTCGACACAAGCGTTGTCATTATCTCTGGGGAACTACTTTGATCACTGGATGGATTGGTACCAATATGCTTGTGATCATGCTCCAAAGCTGGATACCAACCGAGGTGTTCGATTCGAGAGCCATCGGGCTATGGGTGGTTCGCTTTGGGTTTTGGAGAGGTACAGTGAAATGGACAGTGTGCTTGAAAATATGAACCAACTCATACAAGAAGATGAGACATGGTCCAATATTCTTTTTGCCCGGATTACATATAACAAACAACGTCTGACTAAGCTTTATCATGCCGGGGATTTTGCTGGAGTCGAAGCTCTTGTAAACGAAACGATGGACTTGATTGATGAAATCAATGATGGAGCAATGCCTATCTCAAGAAAAGATGAAGTGGTCGGTAGCTGGGAGGATATTAATGTCTCTAGAAATTCGCAGAGAGATATCAACATTGCGTTGAATAATTTGGCCTGTATTTTAACGGATATTGAAAGGTATGAAGAAAGTGTGAAATTGTTTATGCAGATACAGGAACGTGGTCACCACATGAATTCATATGGTTTTTCCAAATGGATATATTCGATATGGAAGACAAGAGGGACTGAGGCAGTTAAAGATGCATTAGCAGTTAATGCCTCTTATGAAATTGCTGATCTTGTAAAACATACTCCTGAACTATTAGAGATCAAAGGTTAGCATAAGGTGATTGGAGTTGCCAGAGGTTTGCACAACAACGTGAAAGGAGTGATGTCGTATGAGAAACAATACGAATCTGGGTAGAAGAAATAAAGTTGCCGGAGGTGTTTTTGTCTAGCGCAGAGGACTCCAGAAAGTCTTCAGTGGGATTCCTCTGCTTAATTTTCAAGAGGAGGAATTTCAATTTATGATTTATTTAAAACGTGTGTCGGTGGATAACTGGTATGTATGTACTCAACTGAATGTAACGGAAGAACAGAAAAAAGTTTTCCCGCGCCGGTTGTATATTGGATTGCTGAATCCAAGGTGGTGACCGATTTTCAACCCATGGCCATCTATTATGATTCGGATCTGGTTGGTTTTGCTGTGTACTCAGATCAGGCGGATCATGAGGATAACTACTGGCTTCTTGCTCTAATGGTAGATACAAAATATCAGGGCAGAGGTTATGGAAGAGAAGCGCTTAGGAAGTTGATTGATCTAATGAAAGAATCACTGGATTGCAAACGCATCATGATTGGACATAGGCCGGAAAATAGTATCGCCGGGAATTTGTATGAATCACTTGGTTTTCAGAGAGTAAGTGAAGGGCTGATTGATGGCGAAGTTGTTCGGCTTCTAAGATGTAAGTAGTGCCCAAACGCACGCGATTTGGATTGTAAAGGAGGTAGTTTGTCTTTGAAGCATGTACACATTATTTTCTCATTACTCTTTATCATGTTAGGAATTGTGATTATTACGATCTCGAAAATGATTGAAGAGGTGATTCCCAAGCTAGGCTATGCAGCATTCCAGTCAGCAGCAGCTGGCAGTTATACTCCGAGTGATTATCAAGTGAATTTTGCACTGAATTATTGGATAGGCGCGATATGCATTTTGGGTGGAGTTATCTGTTTATTAGCTAGAATGAATTGGGTTCAGAACTCCATCAGTGAAATGAATATAAGAAACAAAGCGTTTGATGAAACTCATAATTATGACGACACAAGAGAACTGAAATAGGTTATGATATGACATAAAAAAAGAAAGGGCAGATTGATATGATTACTTTCCAATACTTTGAACCGGAAGATTTTGAACTACTGATCGAATGGAGTGGGGATGAAGCATTTTTGCTCCAGTGGGCCGGTCCTCAGTTCCAATATCCACTTTCCAGAGAGCAGCTATCGGATTATTTGCATGGTGCCAATGATAAGAACACTTCAAACAAGTTCATTTATAAAGTGATGGATGAATCAACTCAGGAGATTGTGGGCCATATTGCTCTTGGCGGTATCGATCGATATAATCGTTCAGGGCGTATCGGTAAAGTGCTTGTTGGTAAGCCATATCAGGGTAAAGGTTATGGGAAGCAAATGATCGATGAGGCACTTCGAATTGGATTTGAAGAGGAGAAGTTACACCGGATCAGTCTGGGCGTATTTGATTTTAATGTCTCAGCCATCCGATGTTATGAAAAAGCGGGCTTTGTACAAGAAGGACTTATTCGTGATGCGAGAAGGCATGAAGATACCTTCTGGAATCTTATCGAGATGAGCATATTAGAAAACGAATGGAAAAAATAGCTTCTCAAAAGCGATCATCATACTTGAGAGGAGGTTCTCCCACTCGTCATGCTGAGCATACTGAAAAAGCTGACTTTTTGGTTTGTTATTTTCTCGCTAACCGTATGTCTCATTAATCTATCAGGGAACGATGATAAGAATATTCTGATTTATCTAACGAATCCTATAAATCCATTGCTGAATGACTGGTTGACCAAAATAAATACAAATCCAGAGACGACTTTTTTGTTCAGGCCATTGATATACTTGTTACATTTGATTTTTTGGGGCGGAGTGGGGTTCATCCTGGATCGGCTCATTATGAAGCTTAAACGTAAAGGATAGATATGAGCAATTCTAAGAAAAAGGTCATCTTTCATGAGAAACCCTTCGATTAACGGATGTTATAACTACTTGTACGAAAATTTAAATGGGGAGGTTCTCATGTCATCAGAATGACAGGAGGACCTCCCCTTAATTACTACCTTCCTGGTTTATTTCAATGATCCCCGTATCAATAAATTCCTTCACAGGCACACCGTCGCTTGCAAGTAACAGGGTCTCCATCATTTTGGTACCCCAGACTCCTTCATTCTGCGAAATGACAGCAGACAATTGACCGTTGAGCAACCCGTTTTCACTGGTCGGGCTGTCACCGAACGCGATTAAATACCGATTAAGGCCTTTTGCTTTCCAGATCAAGGTAGAGGCAGAGACGGATACAAAATCGAGCCCGATAATTGCATTGAAGTGAGGGTGAGCTTGAATCATATTCTCCATATCGGACATGGCTTGATCTTCATTCCCTTGATGATAACGAACTTCCAAGATTTCGATGTCTGTTTCACTGCGGATATAATCAATGAATCCATTAAGCCGCTGCTGCAAACCTTGCATCTCCTCCAAGCCATTCTCGACAAGAATCATGCCTTGATTATGCAGAAGTCTTGTAGTCGTCATCGCGAACTGCTGGCCAGTGCGATAGTTATCGGCGCCCACATAAGCGATTCGATGACTGGATGGGACATCTGACTCAAATGTAATGACCGGAATACCCGCAGCTTGGGCTGCATCAATAACGGGGGTAAGTGCAGCAGCATCCACAGGAGATATAGCGATCCCGTCCACATGTTGTTTGATCATATTCTCCATGATACGGATCTGTTGTTCGGTGTTGGCTTCATCAGGTGCGTTTACAATTAACGTGATATTGTGTTTCCCTGCATACTCCGTTGCATCCTTCGTGATCATCTCATAGGTTGGATACGTCATTGGATAGATAATACCGAAAGTTTTGCTCGCTGCAGATTTCTCTACAGGTGAAGTTGCAGGAAGTGTTGCAGCCATCTGTTGTGAACGATTGTGTGCCGAACCGGATGAAATGATCATCGGGAACAGCAGTATTAGTGTAAGTAAAAGTGCAAATCTGGTTTTATTCATACATTGGCTCTTTTCTCAAATCTGATGGTCTGGCCTGCGATTCCTCGGTTCCTTGAGTTCGGTATTCTCTTGGCGTAAAACCTGTTGTTTTCTTGAATATATTAGAAAAATAGTGAGAATCGTTGTAACCAACTTTATAAGCAATCTCAAAGGTTTTGTTGTTGGTTGTTTTCAGCAGCTCCTTGGCTTTACCGATTCGAATCTGGGTTAGATACTCCGTTATCGTTTGACCGGTTTCCTGACTGAAAATCTTGCTTAGATGACTTGGACTGATTCTGACGTGTGCAGAAATCATCTTCAACGAGACCTGTTCGTTATTGTATTCACGGGATACATAAGCTTTCACCTGATCAATAACATCACTGTATTTACCGGAGCAGGCTGCTCTTCTCTGCCATAACAAGTTAAGCAGGGAACACAGATATTGGGTGCAATCCTCCCAGCACGTAATCTTCCGAATTGTCTGTTGTAAGGAAGTAATGTTCTCATCCGAATGATCACTCATGCGGAACAACTGATTCGCGAGCCGAAACGACTCCAGCGTAAGATCATTCAACAGATAGAAGCCATACGAGGAGGACTTCCAGTCGAAGGACTGTAATGGAGCGGCAAACTCCTGCACAAAATGGTCACGCAGATTGGGGCTGCCGATTTTGAGGAATTCAAGAAACGAATTCCTGTCGAGAAAAAGAGTCGTTTGCTCATCCAGGTTATTTTCACGTAGAGAAGCTCTGTTCTGAAGGGTGAGCCGGGTAATATATTTATCCTCCTCCGCTTCCAGATACGAGACATGAATTCCTTGCAGCCGCTCCTGTTGACTGCCAATGCCCAGAATAATATTACATTTGAACGTATGCTCAAGTTCCATACGAACCCGCCCGCGAAGCTGCTCCAGATATACGGATATGCTGTCATCGGAGTGATACTTGAGCAGAAGCACCAACTCGGTCCGGCTTCGAATATAGGGAAGAAGTTCAACGTGGGGATCACGAGTTTCCTCCAGTATGGGAAGCAGCTTCTTCATCAGGGATTCCGGGTCCCGGGAGTCATCTGTTAATCGAACGTCGATAATGACAATTGTATAATACCGGGCCGAGAGTGGAAGTGAGAGTTGTTTGGCTGATTCAATCGCATCGGTTGTACCGATGAGTCCTCCGCACAGATCGGCCAGCAGTTTTTCTTTGGTGATCGTCCGGTTTGTCATGCGTTGATGTTCTTCATCCATTTGTTTGCTGACCTTATGAAGCATTTGGATTAGCTCTGCTGCACTAATGGGCTTTAGACAGTACTCGGTCACACCAAGTCGGATGGCCTCCTGGGCATAGCTGAATTCATCATGACCGCTCATGATAATGATTTTGATATCAGGTTGTTGAGTGCGAACGATGGAGGTCAGTTCCAATCCGTTCATAAATGGCATTTTGATATCCGTAATCAGAATATCCGGAGCCCATTCATGAATTAAAGGTAACGCAAGCTCGCCGTCGGGTGCATCTCCGCAATAGTGGAAACCTTCCTTTTCCCAATCAATGCAACTGCGTATATTCTCCCGAATTCCAATTTCGTCATCCACAATCATCACCTTTTTCAACGGTTAACCTCCTTGCTTTTGGGGATACGAATCATAAATGTGCTGCCTTCCATATACGTACTTTTCATTTCAACGCCATAAGCTGGTCCGAAATAGAGTCGAATCCGGTGATGTACATTGAGCAGACCAAATCCACCTTCCTGCTCGTCATCTTGGGGTGAACGGGAACCGGCCGGCTTCTCCAGCTCTTCACGTAATTGTGCCAATCGATCCGCAGACATGCCAATTCCGTTATCCTGTACGGTCAGAATGATGCTATTGTCCTCTACATATCCGTGGATGGATATCAGCCCTTGACCGCGTTTGTTCTTGATTCCATGGTAGAGCGCGTTTTCAATCAGGGGCTGCAGCGTCATTTTCAAAATGGGATAATCCTGAAGCTCACGATCAACGCTGATCTCGTAGGTGAGAATATCGTGGTACCTCATCTGTTGGATAACCAAGTAACTCCGCGCATGTTCAAGCTCGGTTTGAATGGATATCCAGTCGAATCCTTTGTTCAGACTCAAACGAAAGAACTTCGAGAGGGCTTGGACAAGCTTAATTACATTTTCTTTTTCTCTGCTTCAGCCATCCATAGAATGGATTCCAACGTGTTATAGAGGAAATGAGGGTTGATCTGAGCTTGCAGCGTACGTAGTTCAGCTATTTTCACCTGTTCATTCTCTCGAATGCTCTTTTCGATTAGTGTTTTGAGCTTATCCAGCATCACATTGAAGCTTTTGCCCAGATCAGCAATTTCGTCCGAGCCGTGTGGTGTGACTTTGGCTTCCAAGTAACCGTTTGCAGCTTTACGCATCTTGTTCATCAGAATCCGAATGGGAAGAATCAGTCGATTATTCAGGAAAAAATATAACGATATTGCAAAGAACGCACTTAACAACACCGTGATGATGATCAATTGGCGAATGCTATTGGCCTCTGCAATGATTTCCTGATAAGGAGCTACCCCGATCATTTTCCATCCGGTCTGTATTGAGGTGCTGTATACAACAAACTGGGGCTTGGATCCTGCAGACAGGATAAAGCTGTCGTGCTGTAGATGTAAAGGAATCGATCGGATCTGATCCATCATGGTTATGGATGCCGGGGTGGTATCCGGCCTGAAGAGTGTATTTCCGTATTGATCACTAATATAGAAAAAACCGGAATCCTTAATGGGGGTATTCGTCAAAAAATCATCAATGAACGAATCATTCAAATCAATTACTATGAACCCGATGACCTCATGCGTAATCCGCTCTTTGACCGTGGTTATAATTGAAAGCGCATTCTGTTTAGGGTAAGCAAACCCATCCAGCCTGTTATATTCGGCATAGGCTGCAGAATGAGGGATGCGCAGAATGGCATCCGGATACTGTATCAGATACTTGAAGTACGGGTTACGCAGCGGATTTCGTTCCAGCTTGAACACGCCTTTTCGTTCACTTATGCCTTTTCCATAAAAATTCACGAATGAGATATTAAGTACCTTGTCATACTTGTAGGTTTCCCGATAAAGATTGTATGTCTGAAGGATGGCTTTGGCTTCCGGGTAGGACTCCGATTGAGAATACAGGTATTGAAGCACTTGCGGGTTCTTGCCCAGTTCAAGAAGCCGTTCCGTATCCTCAAACAAGATGTCAATGTTCCTGGCAAGCTGGTCGGCAACCAGTTGTGTTGAGGCCTTGTTATGATTGGATACGACCGTATAGGATTTGTGGTAAGAAATCAATCCAACCACGATCAGTGGTACTGAACTGAGGATGATAAACATGCTGAGTAATTTAAGCCTGAGGCTTGAAGCAATCCATTGAATGAGTTTCAACGTATTCCACTCCATCTGAAGGGATCAAAAATGTATCATTAGTATAACATGATTTTCTAATATGTAAGAGAATCGCTAAATACTACACAATTAAACAAAGAAATTACACTTTTTAAACTCCATTTTTTGAAATTACTAAATTATTACATAAATTAAGTATGAGACTCCATATAAGCTCGGAATGAAAGCGTTCTATAATGTGGTCACACCACAAGGTGAAATGAAAAAAGGGAGGATCACAACATGCGAACCAAAAAAAGTGGGGACTTGCCATAACATTGGCTATGGTGATGCTGGTCAGCACGGCATGTAGCAGTACCAATGGAGGAGCAGGCTCCGATAAAGAAACTTCAACGAGTGGGAATGGCAGTACACCTGCCAGCGCCAAAGCAATTACGCTTGGTTTTTCGCAGGTTGGTGCGGAGAGTGGCTGGCGTTCGGCGAATACCAAGTCGATTCAGGATTCAGCCAAAGAAGCGGGTTATGATTTGAAATTCTCCGATGCGCAGCAGAAGCAGGAAAATCAAATTAAAGCTTTGCGATCCTTCATACAACAGAAGGTGACGGTGATTGCTTTTTCCCTGTTGTAGAATCCGGTTGGGATACCGTATTGAAGGAAGCGAAGGATGCAGGCATTCCCGTAATTTTGACGGACCGCGCTGTGGATTCGTCAGATAAAACCCTCTACAAAACCTTTATTGGCTCCGACTTTGTAGAAGAAGGACGCAAAGCAGGTCAGTGGCTTAGTGACCAATACAAGGACACACAAGACGAGATCAATATCGTTGAGCTGCAGGGTACAACAGGCTCCGCACCAGCGAATGACCGTCAAGAGGGCTTTATGGAATTGATTGCTTCCAATTCGAAGCTTAAAGTGATTGCTTCACAATCGGGTGACTTTACACGTGCCAAAGGCAAAGAAGTCATGCAAGCTTTCCTCAAAGCACATAAAAAAATAGATGTTCTCTATGCACATAATGACGATATGGCACTTGGTGCAATTCAGGCCATTGAAGCGGCAGGATTGAAACCAGGCGTAGATATCACCATTATCTCTGTGGATGCCGTGAAGGATGGGATGCAGGCTGCTGCTGATGGCAAAATCAACTTTATCGTTGAATGTAATCCGCTGTTAGGACCTCAGTTAATGGAAGCGGTTCAAGCGGTAGTGGACGGGAAAGATATCGAACCCCGAATCGTAACGGATGAGACAACTTTCACATCAGAGCAAGCTAAAGAAGCATTGCCAACACGCGAATATTAAAAGCAGATTCGTATAACACCGAAAAGTCATTTTTCGACCAGTCTGTCGCTAAATGACTTTTTTCCATAACAAAGGAGAGGGTTATATGGCCGAGCAAGCCCCCATTTTGCAAATGACAGGCATCACCAAACAATTTCCCGGGGTTAAAGCGCTGTCCAGCGTCAGCTTTCGCTTGTTTCCGGGCGAGATTCATGCCTTGATGGGTGAGAACGGAGCGGGGAAGTCGACGCTTATTAAAGTTTTGACCGGCGTTTATTCCATTGACGAAGGAATGGTAACGATGGATAACCGTGATCTCTCGATCTCCGGTCCGCTTGAAGCGCAAAAGGCGGGAATCAGTACCGTTTACCAAGAGGTCAATCTCTGTCCAAACTTAACGGTTGCTGAGAATATTTTCATCGGACGGGAGCCGATGCGATTTGGCAAAATCAATTGGAAACAAATGAACAAAGATGCGGAGAACCTTCTGCGAGACAGATTACATCTGTCCATCGACGTTAAGGCTCCTTTACAGACCTATTCGGTCGCGATTCAACAACTGATTGCAATTGCAAGAGCACTCAGCATCTCGGCAAAAGTGCTCATATTGGATGAACCCACATCCAGTCTGGACAAAAACGAGGTTCAGCAACTATTTCGTATTATGCACAAATTAAAGAGTGAAGGTCTCGCGATTCTTTTTGTTACTCATTTTCTTGATCAGGTATACGAAATGTCGGATCGTCTAACGGTGCTCCGTAACGGGGAATTGGAAGGAGAGTACATAGCCGCAGAACTTCCACGCATGGAACTGGTGCTCAAGATGATCGGCAAGGAGCTCGAGGTGCTTGAGGAGCTTCCGAAGGAAGCGGATGCTGCCCAGGCGGAGTCGGGAGAACTGTTAATTACCGCTAAGGCACTTGGACGCAAAGGAGCAATTGAGCCGTTTGATCTGGACATTCGCAAGGGAGAAGTCGTGGGCTTGGCTGGGTTATTGGGGTCTGGTCGTACTGAGATCGCTCGCCTTTTCTTTGGTGCAGATCGTTCAGATGAAGGTAAACTGCTCGTTGTAGATACAGGAAGTACGGTTAAGTCGCCGCGTCATGCAATTGATCAGAATATTGCTTTTTGCTCCGAGAACCGTAAAACCGAAGGCATAATCGATGATTTGACCATTCGGGAGAACATTATTCTGGCTTTACAAGCGACACGAGGCTGGTCCAAACCAATCTCACGCAAGAAACAGGATGAGATCGCCGAAAAGTACATCAACCTGTTAAATATCCATCCGAAAAACCCAGAGCATTTAATTAAAAATCTGAGCGGCGGTAATCAGCAAAAGGTGTTGCTTGCACGGTGGCTGCTGATGAACCCCGATCTGTTGATTCTCGATGAACCTACGCGTGGAATTGATATCGGTGCAAAGACCGAAATACAGAAGCTGGTGCTTTCTCTGTCGAAGCAGGGCATGGCCGTGCTGTTCATTTCGTCCGAGCTGGAAGAAGTGATTCGTGTCAGCCGCCGGATTGCCGTAATCCGGGACCGCAAAAAAGTGCAAGAACTTAGCGGGGATCAGATCCATCAACAGCAAATCATGAAAGCAATGGCAGGAGGTTAAAGAGATGGCGGGCAAGATGCGTAAACATCATTTGTTTTGGCCGTTGTGTATGCTTGGTTTACTTTTAATCTTTAATTTGCTGTACTCTCCGGATTTCTTCTCCTCGTCATGCGTGAAGGGAATCTGTATGGCAGCTTGATTGATATTCTCAATTTTGGAGCGCCCTTAATTCTGGTATCGATCGGTATGACACTGGTGATTGCGACCGGAGGTATCGACTTGTCTGTGGGCTCCATTGTAGCGATCTCCGGTGCAGTGGCTTGTATGAGCATCAGCAGAGGAGTAGATCAGAGTTCCTTCGGGCTTATGTTGGGTGCAGTTGGATTATCTATAGGTCTCTCACTGATCTTGGGCATATGGAACGGGACGCTGGTTTCGGTTGCCCGAATCCAGCCCATTATTGCAACGCTTATTCTGATGGTAGCTGGACGTGGGATTGCGCAATTAATTACGAGTGGACAGATTATTACTGTATCCAACGCGAACTACGCCTATATCGGGGCGGGTTCGCTTGCAGCATTGCCTTTTTCCATCTTCATCGTATTAACTGTTCTGCTTGTTGCCTCTCTGTTGACGAGAAAAACGGCACTGGGACTGTTTATCGAATCGGTTGGAAGTAACGCAAACGCGAGCCAACTGGCAGGTATTCGTTCAAAAACGGTTATTCTCACGGTATATGTCTTCTGTGGTCTGTGTGCCGGCATTGCCGGGCTTATTCTCAGCTCGAATGTATCCAGTGCGGATGGCAATAACGAAGGTCTGTGGTATGAACTTGATGCCATTCTTGCTGTCGTCATCGGGGTACTTCGCTCAATGGTGGTCGTTTCTATCTAATGGGTACCGTCGTTGGAGCACTCATTATCCAAACCTTAACAACAACGATCTATATGATTGGAGTCCCGCCAGAAGTTACGCTGGTTGTCAAAGCCTTTGTTGTACTGGCCGTATGTTTAATTCAATCCGATTCATTCCGCAATTCCATGGTGATCCGTTGGAAAAAACGGAAGTTTCCAGCCGAACAGGGGGTTAACCGCCATGTTTCTTAATCGTAAGTATCTCCCGGTCTTTGTCACCTTCGGCTTGCTGGCCGTGATGTTTGCCATAGGCTCTTTCCGGTATACGGGATTCTTCTCCACTCAGGTACTGCTTAATCTTCTCATTGATAACGCATTTCTGATCATCACGGCGATTGGCATGACTTTTGTGATTGTATCGGGAGGAATCGACCTGTCGGTAGGTTCTGTCATTGCGCTGACGACCATCATTAGCGCAAGTCTGGTCGAGAAGCAAGGGTGGTCGCCTGCGATCGTTATACCGATGGTGCTTGTCATGGGCGCGTTGTTTGGCACTGTCATGGGGGCGATCATCCACTATTTTAAAATCCAGCCCTTCATCGTGACGCTGGCCGGCATGTTTTTGGCACGGGGGCTGTGTTATGTCATTAGTCTCGACACGATTACTATTACAAATCCATTTTACACACAGGTTGCACAGGCGAAAATTTCCCTGCCAGGGGGCAGCTTTGTCTCCATTAATGTGATTATTGCTCTGGTTATTGTACTGCTCGCGATCTACCTGGCACATTACACCCGGTTTGGGCGCAACGTTTACGCCATCGGCGGAAGCGAGCAATCCGCGCTGCTCATGGGACTGCCGGTTGCACGTACCAAAATCCTGGTGTATACGTTCAGCGGTTTGTGCTCCGCGCTTGCCGGTGTTGTCTTTACCTTCTATATGTTATCCGGTTATGGATTACACGCCATGGGTCTTGAACTTGATACCATCGCGGCTGTTGTGATAGGAGGCACCTTGTTAACAGGTGGTGTGGGGTATGTGGCGGGAACCTTTATTGGTGTATTGATCCAGGGGGCTATCCAAACTATAATTAGCTTCGAAGGCACGCTCAGCTCTTGGTGGACTAAGATTGTGATTGGTCTAATGCTGTTTGTCTTTATTTTGTTCCAACGACTTCTTAGCGGGCGGCGAGTATCCTCGAAATCACTGCATTAAGTTGATCAAATTAAATGATATTGAACACGGATACCGAAACAATGATATAACAATATGCGCTCTGCATTGGTGAATGCTGAGCGTAACATGGAGATGGGGGATACGTGAGTGAGAAGACATGTGAACGGGTTGTGTTTGTTCATTCTACTGCTGCTTGTCGGCTGCACGACCCCTGAGTCTGAATCTGTTCCTCCTCCCATCTCGTCTAACAACTTAGAAACTCTTCCCTCCGTTGAGGAATGGATGGAATCAGCGGTAGCAAGGGATACCTCTACGAAACCGATTGTTTTGGGTTTTTCACAACTGGGCAGAGAGAGTGCCTGGCGTCTGGCAAACTCCACGTCTATTCGGAATGCTGCGGCTGAATCGGGAATCTCCCTTGTAATAAAAAATGCAGAACAGTCTCAGACGAAACAGTTCGAGGCTGTTCGGTCGTTCATCAGGCAAAAGGTGGATGTCATTGCCATTGCACCGGTCGTGGAATCGGGCTGGGAGGGTATTCTTCAGGAGGCCAGGGATGCAGGTATACCCGTGATCATCGTAGACCGATCAGTTGATGTCAAAGACACTTCACTTTTTGTGACAACGATTGGATCGGACTTTTATGAGGAAGGTGTGAAGGCCGGAAAGTACGTTCAGGATCGGATGCGAAATCATCCGGGATCGATACGAATTGCCGAACTGCAAGGCACGAGTGGTTCTACGCCTTCTATCCAGCGTGGTGAAGGATTTAGAAGCATTTTCGACACCAGAGCAGATATCATCTTCTCACAAAGTGCTCCTGCCGATTTTACGGAGGACAACGGGAAACAAGTCATGAAAGAATTCCTTCAGGTCCCGGAAGACAAACGGCCGCAGGTTCTTTTTGCCCATAATGATGAAATGGCGTTTGGCGCCATACAAGCGATAGAAGAAGTTGGGCTGAAGCCGGGAGAGGACATTATCATTGTCTCGGTGGACGGCTCCCGCAAAGCACTTGAAATTCTGGCGAGTGGGAAAATCAACGCTGTGGTGGAATGTAACCCGCTGCTTGGTCCTCAGCTTATGCAGGCTACAAAAGAAATTATTGCAGGGCGTACACTCCCAAAGCGCATGGTGCCCCCGGAGGACATTTTTACACAGGAAAGTGCTAAACGGGAGATGTACAACAGGCGATTCTAGAATACGTGAATAAATAGAACATTTTGGATAAAATTCAATTTACTTTAAATAAAGTTATCGTTTATACTGAACTCACCTTGAACTAAAGCTCTTATCTATGAGAAAGGACGTAGCGGATTACGTGTATATGAAAGCGCTTTTTTCGAGGGTGAAAGTTTGATAAAGAGAGGGAGTGTAGAAGGTAGTATGCTGTGAATATATTATGAGGAGGTAATTTTATGTTTAAAGTAAAGCTAGCAAAGGCGGTAATATCTCTCGCACTTTTTGGTACCTTGTTTTCTATTCCGGCGGTGCCCGATGCTCGTGCTGCAGATGCAAGTTGTCCGAATGGTTATGTAGGTCTGACGTTTGATGATGGCCCATCTGGAAATACAACAAACATGCTTAACGCGTTGAAGCAAGCGGGTTTACGGGCAACGATGTTCAATGTTGGACAAAATGCACAAAATAATCAATCGCTGGTTACTGCACAGGTGGCAGCAGGTATGTGGATTGGCAATCATTCGTATACACATCCGAATATGACTACATTAAACAGCGCTCAGATGTCGTCAGAGATTACACGGACACAGCAGACAATCCAGTCCATTACCGGCAGTTCACCTAAACTGTTCAGACCTCCTTACGGTGCGACAAATGCGACCTTGAAATCCGTTGTGAGCCAAAATGGCCTAACTGAAGTGCTGTGGAACGTAGATTCCCAAGACTGGAATGGCGCCAGCGCGGCCCAGATTGTAGCGGCTGTGAACACGATGAAAAGTGGTGACGTTATTCTAATGCATGATCAGTACCAGACGACACTTCAAGCCATTCCGCAGATTGCACAAAATCTGAAGAATCGCGGCCTTTGCTCGGGTATGATCTCATCAACGACTGGTCGGGCAGTTGCACCCGATAGTAGCACTACGAATCCGCCAAGTAACGGAACAAAAGTGGAAGCTGAGAATATGACCAAAGGTGGGCAATACACCGGCAATATCAGTTCTCCTTTCAATGGCGTGGTCCTTTATGCTAACAATGATTTGGTTAAATACACTCAGAATTTTGCAACGAGCACTCACAATTTTTCACTTCGTGGAGCTTCAAACAATGCCAACATGGCTAGAGTTGATTTGAAGATTGGTGGACAGACGAAGGGAACCTTTTACTTTGGCGGGAGCTCTCCAGCGGTCTATACCCTGAATAATATCAGCCACGGAACGGGAAATCAGGTCATTGAGTTGGTTGTAACAGCCGATGACGGTACATGGGATATCTATATTGATTACTTGGAAATACATTAACAAGCTCAAGGTTGATTGAAAAATAATTCACTATGATGAGATCCCGTTGGGTTAATCCAATGGGATTTCATCATGTTTTTGGCCATTTTGTAACACAAAAGTAGAAGGAAAACATTTATAATGGATGAAATTGAGGATAGGAAAAATTTGGTGTGTATTGAAACCATTTATGGAATAGGAGTGGATTGATCAAATGATCATTATGATTAACGGAGCGTTTGGTTCGGGAAAAACTTCTGCAGCAGAAGCACTTCAGCCCTTAATTGCAAACAGCATGATCTACGATCCTGAAGAAATAGGTTATATGCTCAGAAAACTTCTTCCGGAGAATTGTAGAGAGGAAAGGGAACGTACGGATGATTTTCAAGATATCGATCTATGGAAAATTCTAACCGTAAAGACGGCTAAAGAAGTAAAGCAGAAATACAATAGACACTTAATTGTCCCCATGACCATCTATAAAGAGGAAAACTTTAATTACATTTATAACGGGTTGAAAGAGATCGATCAGGACATTCATCATTTTTGCCTAACGGCTAAAGAAGAGACGATTTATCATCGTTTGGCTAAACGAGGAGATGAATATGGAGGTTGGCAGTATCAACAAGCACCAAAGTGTGTTGAAGCTTTCAAGGATGAACAATTTCAAACTCGGATTATTACCGATCATTTGGAGACTAGTGAAATCATAGAACTCATATTGAAAAAGGTCCTGTCCAAATAATTATCTTTTTTATTAAGGAGGATTTTAGGATGATGATTGTACATGTGCTCTCGAGAAAAGAATGGGAAGTCGCGTTAATCAATGGGATATACAGAGCAGCATCTTTAGAAAAGGAAGGTTTTATTCATTGCTCACCTGTGGATAAGATCGTAGCTGTGGCTAATTATAATTACCACGGGACAAAGGGGTTAGTATTACTTTGCTTGGATGCATCTAAAATAAAATCAGAAGTTATATGGGAAGATCTGTATAATGAAGGCAGGGAATATCCTCATATTTACGGTGAGTTAAATCTTGACGCTGTATCTCATACATATGATTTTGAGCCTAATGAAGAAGGGAGATTTTCGCTACCTCCTGATTTAGAGAACATGCAGTGATGTCAGATTTCTTGGATAGACGCTGGTTTCGTTGAAGAAATTGAACAGAAGAGGATGGAACCTAATTGACGACTGTGACTTTTGAAGAGGTAACCGAACAGCACCTCCCTGAAATTAGAGAGATTTATAACTATTATGTAATGAATACAACGATTTCGTTTCATACGGAGGAATTAAATCTTGATCAGATTAAATCCTCTGTAATGAACAAAGATACACGGTATAAAACTTATGTAATTCTTGAAAACAATCAAATGATGGGCTATGTTCTGATTACCCAATATAAGAGCAAACAGGCATATGATATCTGTGGTGAAGTCACCATATATCTAAAGCCCGACATTTTGGGAAAAGGCTTGGGAAACAAGCATTAAGTTTCATTGAGAAGGTTGCAAAAGAACAAGGATTCCATACCTTAATTGCGACGATTTGCATGGAGAATACTAGAAGTAAATCATTATTTGAGAGAAATGGTTATGAACAATGTGCTCTGTTTAAAGAGATTGGATATAAATTCGATAGAAAGCTGGATATTGGAAGTTTCCAAAAGATATTGTAAGGAGAGTTCAGAATGAGTAGAAACCTATATATTATATCTGGCCCCCTGGAGTAGGGAAATCTACAACTTCCAAGCTGCTAGTTCAGACTTTAGATAAAAGTGCGTATATTTCAGGAGATGCGGTTAGTCACTTTCCGGTTAAAGGGCGAGGTAAACCCTGGCTTGATAAGGATACACATAACTTAACTTGGACAAATATATTCAGTCTAGTGAAAAACTTATTGGACTATAAATACGATGTAGTTCTGGACTATGTGGCCTTTCCGGAAGACATTAATGGATTAATGACCGAATTGGCAAACTATCATGTTCGCATAATCTATGTTGTATTAATGGTTGATCGTCAAACCATTATTCGTAGAGACCGTCTAAGAGCAGAAGAATATCAAATGAAAGAAAGAAGTATAATCCTGCTGAATGACTTTGAAAATCATCCGGATCTGAGAGTAGATAACAAGCTGTATACTAATCATTATACAGAAGCACAATTACCTGAAATAGTAAGTGAAATTATAAATAACGAGAAATATCGGGTGAAATAACTGTACTGTTATTATGCTTCGAATTGAAAATGATAAGAGGTGAACATATGAACAGAGGAATACGTTTTGAAATACCAAATGCCTATGGTCGCTTTCTTGGAAAGATTTTAAAACCAATGGAGGTGTCTAATTTCGATTGGCTTATTGGTGAGGAGGAGTCATATTTCGTTGTTGATGATACTTTAGGGGATAGTCTTTTTCCAGATATGATTATGGGTATGAGTGGGGAGGAATTACAGAAGCTTATTGATAACAACGAGTATTATTTAATATTTGCGAATTTAAAAGCATTTCCAAAAGGCAAACAAATAACAGATGTATTCACCTATGAAGATTATATGTTGAGTGACTGTCAGATGGTTCTTCTTGTGATTGATAGTATCTACGTCACGGTTTATTGTAAAGATCTAGAAAAAGTCCAGGAATTATATAATCATATAAATAGACAGGGATTTGAATCTCTCGAATATTTAACGGATGAGAATGATACGAGGACAATACTATCGGTCTGGTGATAAAGGAGATTGGGATTAACTGCTAAGGTTTGATAGATCTTCCCATGCTTTCGTTGATATGCGTTAACATAGCGTTGAGTTTAGTGTTAGGTGTTAATGCCAACGAACCTGACACGTCTTATTCGGGAATTTGAAACGTCCTCCGAAATCTAAGGAATCTGAGACACGCTATATCAGAAAAAATAGCCTTTTGTAGTGTTTTTATCAGATGATTTTGGGAAATAAGATGTCTCATGTTCCTTACAATTTTAAAAGAGGACGTGAGGGACGAATAAGATGTCCTGTGTTCCTTAGAAAATCGTCTGAGTTTGAAGACACACTCTAGTTCGTTTCCCCATGATATTTGAATGTTTATGAATACGATTACATCTTATGAATGAAGAAGGAGTTGAGAGAAAGATGGAGACAGAACGACTTATATTTCGGAAATATACCAAAAATGATTTCGATTTACTTTTTGAGATGACACGTGAGCCAAATATGATGAAATTTATAAGACATGGAGGACCCTGGACGAAGGAAGAAACCATGCAAAGCCTGGAAAAGTTCATCAACTGGAATAAAGACGATAAAGGGCTGTTTCTCGCATTTAATAAAGAGGATAACAAGTTAATTGGAACCTCTGGACTGATTCCTCAAATCATTGAAGGCACTGATGAGCTTGAAGTTGGTTACTGGGTCATAGAGCAATACTGGGGAATGGGTTACGGATATGAACAAGCAAAAGCGTGGAAAGAATATGGCATGGATCACATGAAGCAGAAAAGATTAATATCTTTAATTCAACATGGCAATGTGGGTTCTATGAAAGTCGCGCAAAAGAATGGCATGAAACACGAGAAGGACGTAGACATAATAGGGAAAAATGTAGCAGTGTACTCGATTGAGGTGAAGTGAATATGACTCCTTTTCCTGAACTTGAAACCAAAGGACTGCTGTTAAGAGAGATTAAACAGAGTGATTCCCAAGACATATTTCATATTTTTCTTCAGATGAAGTTACAAGGTTCTACGATGTAGAAAGTTTTACGAATACAAAACAAGCAGAAGAACTCATACAAAGATGGAATGAACGATTCAAAAATGGTCAGGTCATCCGTTGGGGAATTGCTTTGAAATCGGACAACAGAATTATTGGAACATGTGGATTTCATGGTTGGATGAAACAACATCATAAAGCTGTGATGGGATATGAATTAACACCGGAGTTCTGGCGGCAGGGTTACATGACCGAGGTAACTCAGAAAATCGTTGAATATGGATTCAAGAACCTTGAATTAAACAGAATTGAAGCATTTGTAGAGCCAAAGAACGCGGGATCAAGAAAGTTGCTTGAGAAAATTGGGTTCAGTGAAGAAGGCATATTGAAAGAGAATTTTATTTGGAAAAATCGATTTGTTGATAATGTCATCTATGCATTTTTGAAGAAAGAATATGTATGAAAATACGAATTATTGGATCTTGCGGTAGTGGGAAATCAACATTAGCCAAAGAATTGTCGGATAAATACGGTATTCCTTCCTATGAATTAGACAATCTCATATGGGACAGAAGCGCCGAAAATCTGAGATATCCTGAAAGTGTTAGGGATGAATCCGTTCAATCTATTGTCAGTTCAGAGGCTTGGATCATAGAAGGAGTACAGTGCAAAGATTGGACAATTAAGTCCATCCAGGAAGCAGATTTGATTTTTGTATTAGCTCCAAATGTTTTCATTAGAGATTATCGAATTATAAAGAGGTTTGTATTGTCCAGAATGGGACTGCAACCGTGGAATTACAAGCAGTCATTCACGGACTTATGCAAGATGATTGTGAAATGGAACCATCAATATAATATAGAAGAAGTTATATGTTCAATTAATGAAAACCATAAGACTGCAACAATCACGAAGAATAAAAAACAAGTGATACAGTTGATTGAACATCATTTGAAAGTGGTTGTAAGTGAGAGTGAAAAGAACCTTAGAGGTAATCAAAGATTATCGAAAGAGGAGATACAGTGGTGAATATAAAAATTCAACCAGTCACACGAGAGAATTGGGAAGAGGGGCTGAAAATCTCTTTGTATGAACACCAAGCGTCATTTGTTCCGTCCGTTATTGAGGGAATCGCTTACGCCTATGTAAAACCGTGGGATGAAGCATTTGATCCTTACGTACTTGAGATCGATGGGAAGGTATTTGGTTTCTTTTATCTAAGTTATACGCCAGATAGTACAGATAATTACTGGATTGGTGGTTTTCAAATCGATCAATCCTATCAAGGTAAAGGAATGGGAAAGCGTGCTTTAAGAGCCATTCTAGATTACATTACGAAACAGCATCCGTTGTGCAAGGTTATTTCATTAACGGTTGAACGTGATAACGAAATAGCACAGAATTTGTACAAGAGCATGTCCTTCATTAGTGAGAATAGAACCAATTCAGATGATGAAGTGATCTACAGGTTGGTAATAAGGTAAGAAATTTGAATAGTGTAAAGATTACATGTGATGATTTTCTAAATGAGGGGATTTAAACAATGAATCGTATGAATCATGAAGAAGAATTACAAATCGTATTTGATGATCATGAAGAAGACTACAAAAAAGTTTGTAATAACTTATATAACTATAATGTCTCTGAAACAAATGGGTTATTAAATAAGCCTGGAAAGACTATCAATCTTTTTTTACGGGACAAGACAGGTAAGGCAGTTGGTGGGATCTTCTGTGCTACATATTGTGAAACATTATATATTGATAATTTTTGGATAGATGAGGAACACAGAAAGAAAGGAAATGGGAAGTCTTTAATCATGCAAGCAGAAAGCATGGCTTCTGAATTAGGATGTAAGCTTGCACACACAAGCACATTTTCATATCAATCACCGAAATTCTATCAAAAAATGGGCTATGAAGTGTTTGGATTAATTGATGAGTATCCTGATGGAATCATTCAATATTTTATGAAGAAAAGATTATAAGACGAGTACCTAACATAGTATTGGATTTAACGAATGATGAATTTTTATGGAGAAACAAAAGGATGGCGGAAAGTATGCGAGCCACAAGGGAGGGTTACATATCACTGAATTTAATGATCTCGAAAGAGAGATAAAACGAAATAAAGCGGAGAGCTGCATCATATACCGAGAAAACGCAATTCAATATGAATTTTATCGGAATCGAAAAACGAAAGAAAAACAACATAAAGTGAATTCAATTACAAAAAGTGTGCTCTCCACATTGGTGGGAATAGCTATACAACAGGGTTACATTGAGAATGAGGATATTCCAATTGTAAATTATTTTAACGATCTGGATGATAGCAAAAGGGGATTACGATTAATCATCTGTTAACGATGTCTTCGGGCTTGCACTTTCCAGGGAATGAAGCGATGATTCCATCTAGGAATTGGACGAAATTTGTTCTTGAACAACCTGTTGAATTCGAACCTGGAATCCAAATGAAATATAGTTGCGGTAGTTCGCATATACTTAGCGCCATATTGCAGAAGGCGACTGGTATGAACACTTCGGAATTTGCAAGAAAGAACTTATTTGCACCTCTAGGTATTAACGATTTTCATTGGTATCAGGATACACAAGGGATTGCCATAGGTGGTTTTGGTTTACGAATGAAAATTGAAGATATGCTGAAGTTTGGAATGTTATACGCTGAGAATGGGAAGTGGAATTCTAAACAACTCATCTCTGCTGACTGGATTGCTAGAAGTGTAAGTCCTTCTCTTACTTCCGAACCCTTATATAGCTACCACTGGCGCATAATGAAAAACATCAAGGAAGAAGACGCCGAAAATAAAACGTTTTATGCTATGGGTATGGGCGGTGGACGAGGGCAATATATCTTTGTTAACCAAAAGCGAGGATTGGTTGCGGTATTCACAACGATTATATCCGATGATAGCTTGTTACCACTTCAATGGTTTAACAATTATATATTGACAGAATAGTTGTTTATGGGAGAGATAACATGAGCCACTGGTTTCATCTAGATGAACTTGATCCAGAGTTAATCAAATTTGCAGTTATGATCGCGAAATACAATAATAAATTCATAATTATAAAAAATAGGAAAAGAGGAGGTTGGGAGATCCCAGGAGGCAACAAAGAAATAGGGAAACAATTTTACACACGGCAAGTCGAGAACTCTATGAAGAGACAGGGGCAGTACGCTTCGAATTAATACCTTATGGTGTATATGAATGGAATGGGAGCTTTGGTATGGTTTCTTATGCTGAGGTTAAATTGCTGGAGAGCTTACCGGAGTCTGAAATTGATGAAATAAAGCTTGTGGATGTATTACCAGAAGGGATGAACTTTGGAGATATGTTTTATCATTTCTCAGACAGATGGGATGGACTTGAGAACCATAAGTTTAAGAAATACACTATCGAAATAAATCATTTGAATGAGTTACCTGAAATTAAAATAAGCTGATTTAAGTATCACGAAAGAACAATAGCCGTTCCAATGGATATGTCAAAACTAATTGAAGAGAACAAGGAATACACTATTTTGTACGATAAAAGAGTTTTTGATAAATACAGACTTCGATCTATAAAACCATAGGTCTTAGAAATAATATGTGGAAAGAGAGATGGCAACGATCATGATAACGTATAGAACGTTGACCCTGAATGATGTGAACCAGCTGCAGGAAATAGATCGCTCGGAACATATTGATCTCATCTATGAAATGAGAGGGAACCGATTGGTTGAGCTTGAACAAAATCATGAGTGCTCAAACTGGGATGAGATGCTTTTGAAGGAGATTCAAAATCGATATGTCTATGAATTAGAACAAGGTGGCATGGCGTATGGCGCGTTTCTTGACGATCAATTAATAGGATTTGGTGTGCTGGCACATCAATATAGAGGAAAAGGACGAAATCAATTACAAGTTGACTTGATGTATGTCTCACGTGGGTACAGAAGACAAGGCGTTGGAAAACGTATTCTAAACGTGTTAGGTGAAGAGGCTAAGAAACGTGGCGCACAGTATCTGTATATCTCCTCCACAGAGACGAAATCAGCGGTATCCTTTTATAGAAGTCAGGGCAGTCAGATTGCAAGCGAGATTGATCAAGAACTTTATGACAAAGAGCCGAAAGATATACACATGATAAAGGAGCTGGGCCCATGACAACGGTTGGGATACTCGGAACCATTCATAATCCAGAACTCAGAGAGCGATATCATTGTTCCCTTTCCCTTTACAAGGATGTGATCACTGAGTTTAAACCAGATCTCATTTGTGGTGAAGTTCATCCGCAGAGTTGGTTGAGGTACCTGAAGGACAAACATGATAGAGGATACTGGGGAGAACCAGCTAGTGAGTATTGGGAATTGGTCTTCCCTTTATGCGAGGAGCATAACATCCCATTTGTTCCTATTGACTGGTTTGAATTGGATGTGTGGAATGCTTTTGATCCATTCAACGGTTATTCGGGCGTGGAACGCCAAGAACTTGAACAACGGGATGATCATTGGTTTGCAGAGCAAATGGAGACGTATCAGTTTGGCGAGATTCCTTTTAATTCAAAGGAGTTCGATCGTGTAACCAGACAAAAATATGAATGGTTGCATCAGGTAAACGCGAAGGCACAGAACTTTCGCTGGGTTGTCCGTAATCAGATTATGATTCAAAGAGTCAAAAATACAATTGAAGCTCATCCAGGAAAACGAATCCTCTGTATCGTTGGAGCCGATCACAATTACATCTTCCAAGAAGAGCTAATGATAGAACCCGTTGAATTGTTGTATCCGTTACGATAAAGAAATCGCTGGTAGAATTACAAATGAAACTTATTATTTAAGGAGCATTACATGCGAAACAAAATACGTAAAACACTCAAATACAGCATACTTAGTATTATACTAATGGTTATAGTAGCTCTGATATTTCCCACATGGACACCCAAAATTAAAGGTGAAAACAGTATCAGCATGTTAGAGCAGGTCGAAATTAACGGTACAGGACATGAAGTCATGATCAGGGGTGTTGATCGGACTAACCCTATCCTGATTTTTGTGCATGGCGGGCCGGGATGCTCGGAGATTCCGTACGTAAGGAAGTATCAGAAAGAGCTTGAGCAACACTTCACGGTGGTGCATTACGATCAACGTGGGAGTGGGAAGTCCTATCACTTTTTTGAGGATTACTCGAATCTGACAACAGATTTATTAGTAGATGATTTGTTAGCGTTAAGGGATTATGTATCTAAGGAGTTAGGTCAAGAGAAGGTTATATTAATTGGTCATTCATTTGGTACATACATCGGGATGAAAGCTGCGGCTAAAGAACCCGCTCAGTTTCACGCTTATATAGGCATTGGACAGATGGCTAATACACTTCAGAGCGAACTGGAAAGTTTGGAGTACACGTACGAGCAAGCAAAACAAGCCGGTAATGCAGAGGACGTTAAAAAACTGGAGCTAATTCGCAGCTCGATCGAGCAAGGAAAGGAACTTACGCCTAGAATTTTGTTGCAAAAGTACGGTGGTGCAGCCAGACTCATCAACGAGAATAGAGATTATATTTCAGGATTCCTTTTAAATCCCGAATATAATGGGCTGGATATGATTCGCTTTTATACAGGGATGTTCAGTTCACAAGACATCTTACTGAAGGAAGCATTTGATCAAAATTTGCCTGATATTGTTGATCATCTGGAGATTCCTACCTATTTTGTAACGGGTAAATATGATTATATGACTACTGCGAATGCAGCACGTGATTATTTTGACGTATTGAATGCACCGATCAAAGACTTCATTGTATTCAACGAGTCGGCGCATTACCCACAGTTTGAGGAGAAAGAAGAATTCGTAAAGTGGTTAAATGAGCTATTTTAAGATGCATTGAAAGGAGCAAGATCATATTGTTAAGTGAATTCATTGAGCTTGAAGAAGAGAGTGATGAGAGTTACCGGTGTTACACTCTGCAAAATACAGTGCAAATATTTAAACATTGCATACAGGATGAGGATTTAAATGACGTCCGAATATATGTGTCCACAAATACACCGTTAGATTCAGTTGTTCATAAAATAGAAGACTATATTAAGTGGTTTTCAACTTGTGAGACTGTCTTTCGAGAATATTATGAGAATGAACTTCAGGAAAAAGTACAACAGAATTGGTTTAATGAGATTGAAGTCTATCGTGTGGATATCACATTTAACGGTATAACCGACTACGGCGCAACAATATCTTGCGGAGATAATATCCTGCGCGATCACATCATGATTATTGATTTTGATAGAGAACAAATTCTAGCAATCCACTTAAATGGATAGATGGATTATTTTGTAGTAAATAGTCACAAAAAACAACAAAGATATCGATTTATTTTCCATAAATGTGTTATTATGTTGTTGTTGGGCGAAAAATTCATTTGTTTGATCGATAGGGAGAGGAGGCACGTATTCTCGAATCATTCAATCTGTATGATAGATTAACTGCACTGCTTGTTAAAAATAATAGAATAAGCGGAGGTATGGTTATGTTCAAAAAATGGAAGAAGTTTGGCATCAGCAGCTTGGCACTGGTATTAGTGGCTGCGGTAGCCTTTACCGGATGGAGCGCTAAAGCATCAGCAGCTGACGCTTCGCAAATAGTATCTGAGATGGGTGCAGGATGGAATCTCGGCAATCAGCTGGAAGCAGCGGTGAACGGTACACCGAATGAGACAGCTTGGGGCAATCCTACGGTAACTCCAGAGTTAATCAAAAAGGTAAAAGCGGCAGGATTCAAATCCATTCGTATTCCCGTTTCCTATTTGAACAACATTGGAAGCGCTCCCAATTATACAATCAATGCGGCATGGCTGAATCGAATTCAGCAAGTCGTGGACTACGCGTACAATGAAGGTCTGTATGTGATCATCAATATTCATGGTGATGGGTATAATTCCGTACAGGGTGGATGGCTGCTCGTGAATGGTGGCAATCAGGCTGCCATTAAGGAAAAATATAAAAAGGTGTGGCAGCAGATTGCCACCAAGTTTAGCAACTACAATGATCGCCTTATTTTCGAATCCATGAACGAAGTATTCGATGGTAACTATGGCAATCCAAACTCGGCGTATTACGCCAATCTGAACGCATACAATCAAATCTTCGTGGATACGGTTCGTCAGACTGGTGGTAACAACAATGCCAGATGGTTGCTGATTCCAGGCTGGAATACCAATATTGACTACACTGTTGGTAATTATGGCTTTGCTCTTCCTACAGATAATTACAGATCCTCGGCTATTCCTAGTTCGCAAAAGAGAATCATGATCTCGGCACACTATTACTCTCCGTGGGATTTTGCAGGTGAGGAAAACGGTAATATCACACAGTGGGGTGCAACTTCTACGAATCCTGCCAAGAAGTCTACATGGGGACAAGAGGATTATCTTGAATCGCAGTTCAAGTCCATGTACGACAAATTTGTAACTCAGGGCTATCCTGTAGTGATTGGTGAGTTCGGTTCTATTGATAAAACGTCCTACGATTCCAGCAACAATGTATATCGTGCTGCATACGCAAAAGCAGTTACCGCAAAAGCTAAAAAATACAAAATGGTTCCTGTTTATTGGGATAACGGGCATAACGGTCAACATGGATTCGCATTGTTTAACCGTTCGAACAATACCGTGACGCAGCAAAATATCATTAATGCAATCATGCAAGGTATGCAATAATTTACTGTCTATCAGCATCCGTGCAAACGGTGTGTTCCTTCAAAAGGGACATGCCGTTTTTTGTGCTACCCTGAGATAAAGTTGAACAACATTTACCAATGCATTTTACATAAGCCACATACAGAATTCATTAAATCCCACACTAGCTTTTATATACTTAATTTGCTTGATATAGCGAACTAAAAGGACTAGGTGGTAGACAGAATGTTAAAAAGCGTGATTTGCAGGAATGCCTTTCACTGTACAGCTTAATGATGGACCCCGCAGTTTCTCCTTACGTTCGTTATCAATGCCAATCGTATGAGGAATATCTATTCCTGACCAAACAATTGATGGCCGAAGAAGAACAGAAGACAGTGATTTCCCGAACAATTTTGAATGAAACAGGGCAGCCTATTGGAACCATTGATCTATATCATATTGAGCATCAAACCGGTTTTTTAGCCACTTGGATTGGTTCACCGTTTTTGGAAATGGGTATAGCCAAAGAGCCAAATCAGCCTTCTTTGTTGAACTATTTCTGGAACATGGGATTGAAACGGTATTTATGAAGATACGCAAGCAAAATATAAGATCCAGAAAAGCCGTACAAAAACTGCCTTATGTGAAATTAGCCAATGATGTGTATCCAGATGTATATCAACAGATCAACATGAATGAACAGATGTATGATCTGTATTATGTTGGACAGTCTGCCTTTTTCGAAAATAGTATGGATCTGCACCAAGTGGTAGCTACGTAACTTATTCAGAGAGCATAAACAGCGGCGTCAGAGATGACGGCGCTATTTGCTATGATGAGATTGAAAATGGTACATATTTGGACATAAATGCAGGAATATGGAATAGAGAATCGAAAGTCACATAAGTAGATAAAGCGTATGCAGTATTGTGTGCGGTTAATGTAGGAGGCGTGATATGAACAATATCAACAAGATTTTGGGTGTAATTCTCATGCTTGGCAGTGTGTTTATTTCGACAATGGAGCGAATCTCAATACGAGTATCTGTCGCTATAGTAGAAGCAGGATATGCTTCAGGAGGGACTAACGTGCCACAGTTTGCTCAGATGAACGAGCATCCAACAGGTTTACTCGTATACTTCATGTTCTTTGTTGGATTCATACTATTGGTCGCGGGATTCCCGGGGAGTTATAAGAAAAATCGTAATCATGGGCATAGCAAGGAAGTTTAGCTTGAGGAGGGATGAAAGTGGCCAAACAGGAGGAAGTGTTATCGGGAGGTAATGTGAATAAGGTCGTCAGAATAGGTGAGACGGTTCGCCGGCATGCGAAACCAAATCCATATGTGATTGAATTGCTTTTACATCTCGAAAAAGTTGGTTATGATCATGCCCCTCGATTTCTGGGAATAGATGAACAGGGAGAGAAACGCTCTCTTACCTCGAAGGCATCGTTCCAGGCAATGATTATCCTGATCTAGAAGAGTATATGTGGTCAGACGAATCTCTGATTGAAGTCGCGAAACTGTTGAGAAGTTACCATGATGCGACCGTTGGATTTACAACAACATCAGTATCAACGAACAGATATCCAGGCCTAACTGAAGATGAAGTTGTATGTCATAACGATTTTGCGCCGTATAATGTGGTGTACAAGGATGGCCGTCCTCATGGCATTATTGATTTTGATATGGCGGGTCCAGGTCCGCGAATGTGGGATATCGCCTATGTCTTGTATACATCCGTTCCACTCGCAGAATTTTCACCAAAGATGGACGGAAAGGGTGTAATGCCATACGATAGCGAGGCGCACGGAACTGTTCGAAAAGAACGGATTGCCTTATTCATGGCTACGTACGGGCTGAGTGTTCCAGCAGATCTGAAGGATTGGGTCATATCCCGTATCCGTTTCATGTGTAAAACACTGACTGATCGTGCGGCTGATGGAGATGTCGCTTTTATGAAGATGGTCGAAGAGGGTCATCTGGCCCACTATGAAAAAGAGCTAACCTTTCTTGAAAAGCATTTTGATGAATGGACTTAAATTAGGGAGTGAATTCCACAATGTACAAACCAAAAACAACCGTAACAGACCAAAGTGTCATTGCATTTATTGAACAGATAGAACATCCGAAAAAAGGGAGGATGCCTATCAATTATTGGATATCTTCACGCAGACAACAGGTTATGAAGCAAAAATGTGGGGACCGAGTATTATTGGATTCGGTACATATCATTACAAGTATGATTCAGGTCACGAAGGCGATGCACCACTGGTGGGTTTTTCACCCCGAAAAGCAAAGATCAGTTTATATTTTGCCACAGGTGATAACAAAAGAGCGGATCTGCTAAAGGACTTTGGAAAACATACGACGGGCAAAGCTTGTGTCTACATTAACAAAGTAGCAGACATTCAAGTGGATGTTTTAAAAGCGTTAATCATGCAGTCTGTCCAGTTTTTAAAAGAAACCTATCCTAATCAATAACTCTGCAAGCTATCAATCCGTTACCATAAAAGAGATTAGTGAGGGACGGGCTTATATTATGGCTTGGGTTATCAAAACTTGAAAAATATCCACATACGTATAATTATCAAAATTTAAATGCAGAGAATGCAGAACGACAATATAAAAATGCTCGTATCATGGTTAATATCATGAAAGCTGAAATAACCCTATTTTTATGTATATCAGTTTGATTATCATTGGTTTTTCCAGTGAAAGAGTGGCTAGTTGAAATGGACTCTTTAAAGGCATTGGAGTACCCCTAGAATTCATGAGAAATCCCAGGGGGTATTCCAATGTGTTTTGCGTTCAGCTCTTGCCTGTCAACGTTGGCTCCCCATAGGCCCGAATCTCGATCAACTCCGCGTACTTGCTGCCATTGGTGGCATCCATGTTCACTCTAAGCGCCTGTGAATACACAGGTGTATCCAGGGTATGAATGACTTTTCTTTTGCGGTTTTCCGTTGCACTTACAATCTCGATCCATTCCCGAGACGGACTCAATATCTCCACCCGATAATCACGCACCAACTCAGGCATCACACGGAATGTGGTGTGATGGTGATGGAGGTTAACCAGATCCTCGTTTACATCATCATTAAACGTCAAGTGCAATTCAGCCAAGGTTTGTGGCTCTTCCCATGTCAGTTGTACCCATTCTGGCTTCCCAAACTCCATCGGCTGCGACATCCACTGTTGGGGCCCACCGAAGGGGCGATGGTAACCGTTGATCGTGTTGTCCGCTGAATAGGCCGTGGTCTCAGAGAGGGTACGACAGCAGAACGGTTGACGCGCCAACCCCTGCATGGACCATAATACGACAGGCTGATCCGTGGCATGATCCTCCAGATTTTTGGACACGTGGTTTTCTTCTGTTTTGAAGAAGATCAGCACCCCGCTGTGTGCTTCTATCGAATGGTAGAGTGAGACGGCTTTATTGGAGCGGATGATCATAAAAGCATTCTGCGGTTCTTCCGGTCGCCATTCGAGCGGAAGCTTCACCCACTGCGCAGTTCCTGTTGTAACGTTAACAGTCACCGTAACTTGTAACGAATGCGGGACGTAGTTCTCCTTACGTCCCGTATCCCACAGCTCTACCGTCAGCTCGGTATCGCTGGATGCATCCAGCAGCAGCTCCAGGCCGCTGAGCAGTGGATGCACAGGCAGCAGCAGGGCAACATCCGTACCCAGCGGGTACGTCTCGCCAGGCTGCTCAAGGGCGATGCCCGTCAGCGTGCTGGAGGCTGTAGCCTTGGCACGCCAGGCCAGATCCAGCTCATCGTGGCTGCGCACCCCGATGATGGAAGCGTCCTGCCGCAGCAATGTCTGCTGCAGCAACGCCAGATGCCTCGCGTGCAGCTCGCGCGGCGACACACCCATGGACGCGCAGAGCGCTGCGCCCGTACCCGCGGCTTCGCCGATGACCGCGCATGTGGCCATGACGCGCGTTGTGCCGAAGGCGACATGTGATGCGCTGATGTCGCGCCCGGCCATGAGCATATTCCGCACATTTGCGGAATACAACGAGCGGAACGGCACGTGATATACGCCGTCGGCATGCATATGCTTCGAGCCGCTCGCTTCGGCGTACATGCCCTGCGGAGGATGCAGGTCGATGGACCAGCCGCCAAAGGCAACGGCATCCGGGAACTCCCGCTGGCTGATAATATCGTTCTGGGTGAGCACATAGTCACCCGTGAAGCGGCGGTACTCCCTTTTGCCAGGCAGAGAACCAATCCACTCCAGCGTCATATGGTCGGCATCAAACTTGCCGGAATTCTTGATATAGTCCCAGATCCCGTAGATCACGGACCACAGTTCATCACGGATCAGCTCATTGTCATGAACAGTGTCATGTTCACCGCCCCATTCAATCCACCAGTAATGACAACCGGAATCCCCGCTGCGAATGACCCGGCGAATCGGAATGCTGGTCTGTGTAATATCCTTGGCAAAAGAAGGCGGGATATAACGGACAGGTGCACCAGCATCCTTGGTATAGAAGAGAAGTGTACTGCCCAGCGTGATCTGATCAGCCACCTCAGGTGCCCATTCTTCACCATATTCGCTGCGGGCTTCCCGGCCGAGTGCAAACTTGGCTCCAGCCAGAAAGCCAACCAATCCATCACCCGTACAGTCCAGATAGATCTGACTTTCGAATCGGATTTTGCGCTCAGAACCCATCATCCATCCGGTAACGGAGGTGATCATGCGTTCATCTCCATCCCCAGTGGCCTCGACTTCATGTACATCCGTGTTCAGGTACAGGCTGATGTTGGATTCAGCTCGAACGGCTTCCAGAATGATCAAGTCCCAGAGATAAGGATTGCCCTCTGGATTACGATACTGATTCTCTACAAACAGTTCCCCCATGATGCCTGTCTCGCGGGCATAGCGGTTAATCCCATGGGCGGTAGCGCCGCAGACCCATACGCGTACTTCACTGCTGGAATTGCCGCCGAGCACAGGACGATTCTGCACCAGAGCGACCTGTTGGCCCAGCCGGGCAGCAGATATGGCAGCGCATACGCCAGCAAGCCCACCCCCGATGACGGTGATATCCGGTTTAACGAGTTCGTGCTTCATATGAACACCTCTCTCATTGAATATGGATGAGCCTAAGCTCAGATTTCCTATTTCATATCTATAATTTCATATTAGTTCTATATATTTACTTTTCAAATACACTATATTATCATCGAGCATATACTTTATTTCATAACAAAGGCAGGTGTGTCATGGACCTCCTTAATCACATCTACTGGAAGAAGAAAGCTGAATTTGCTCTAGCAGAAGATATCTACGACGCTTGGGTGGTCTTTGCTGTTGAAGAGGGCGTATTTCGTTACGAGATTGACGGGCAGAGCGGAGAGGCGGGTTTTGCTGATCTGGTGTTATGTCCGCCCCACATTCCTTTTCGCAGAGAGACGGTAACCCCGCTGACATTTCACTATATGCTGTTCCGTTGTAACTCCACAGAGGGTGAGAGTCTCCTGCCGCCAATCGGAAAATCTCTCATTAATGATACAAAGCGTCTGGCTTCAACATATGCCTACCTGCGTCTGGCGAGTGAGGACAACGATGAAGTTACAACAGGATGGAAAACCCATCTGATGTTGGATTTGTGGCGGCTGTATCAATGGGAGCGCAGACAGAGCAGGCTAATGGAAACGAAGTTCACGGAGGATGCCCTCATGGCTGAAGCGGCGGTATTGTTGGAGGAGTGGGCAGGAGAGGCGGTCAGTCTCCGAACGTTGGCCGAACATTTGGCTTTGAGTCCTGTCCAGCTCACCCGAAGGTTCCGGGAAGCCTTTCAAGAAACACCATCCGATTATCTGAAAGCGATTCGTCTCAAAAAAGCAAAAGCTTTGCTGGCAGATAGTCGTCTGACCCTTACGCAGATCGCCGAGAGATGTGGATACGAGAACGGATTTTATCTGAGCCGTGTATTTTCGTCCACCATAGGAATCAGTCCCTCGGAGTATCGGAGACGACATCAAGTATGAGGTAAAGGGTCTCGTCCATCTAGCCATCCATCCATCCATCCATTCACTCACTCATTCATTCATTCATTTCTTGCTTACACCAATAGAACATATCTGTGTAGTTCACATGGATCTAGGCAACGAATATCACAAATCCATGCAAATCATTCGACTCCGGCTGTGAATGGCAGGCAGGTGCTATAATGGGGTCATTAATTGTAGGGGAGCGAGCACTAAGGAATGAAGAAGCCAAATTGGAAAAGTTGGTTGCCACAGCGGCTCAGGTACCGTCTGTTCGGTGCGTTTGTGGTGTTGATTCTCTTGCCGTTCAGTGCATTGAATGTCTACAATTATCAGCAGATTGAATCGCTGGTCG
This sequence comes from Paenibacillus sp. OVF10, assembly GCA_022836915.1. Lineage (GTDB taxonomy): Bacteria > Bacillota > Bacilli > Paenibacillales > Paenibacillaceae > Paenibacillus. Next base: position 3,396,607 of record CP094668.1, read on the forward strand.
AGCAGAAAATCAGTGAGCAGAGCCATGAGCAGCTAGTCCAGATGTACCGCTCTCTGGAGGACCAGATGAGCATTGCCTTCAAAACGCTTATTTTTCTGGAACAGGATTCCGCGGTAAGAAATGTGCTAACCTCCCCGGACAGTCGTACGCAGCTTGAGAACAAGTCGCTGGTAGAAGAAAAGTTCAAGATGATCAACAACAGTTTTTTTCTATATAATCCTTCGGTGTACTTTACCTTGCTGGATTTTTATGATAGCGTTTACACTTCGTATTTGCCGAAACAAGCACTGACTTATGGCCCCTATCTGGAACAATTTCGTGAGCGGCTGGGGAAATAACCATTCCAAAAGGCGGTGCGAAATCACAATCGCTTCAACCGGAAGAACTCTTCTATCGCTGGGATGCACGGGATACCAACCCTGTGCTTAGAGAGTTATCCTCCAGCCCGTATCTGTTGTCGCTGTACGCTTACATGAAAGATAGCGGCGGCAAGCGATACGGACTGGCACGAATTAGCATCGATTATTCCTACTGGTTCCAAACCATGCTGAAGGATTCACAGAGTAACCAGGAATATTACCTTATTACAGGTAGTGGAGAGACCATAGCCAGTTCATCCAAAACAGCGGCGCTTTCCCCGGAAGTTACGCGTGAAATAGCTCTTCATCCGGCACAGGCTTATCTGACTGATCCAGCCTCGGATACGCTGATTAACTACGTGTACATCGAATCATTGGACTGGTATATGGTGAATCGTATTCCACTTTCCATTCTGTTTACAGAGATATCCGAGCTTAAACAGCGTTACTTTCTGACCTTTTTGGGTTTACAGGAGCATTTGTAGTGATGGCTTTTATGATCTCGGCAACGTTTACGCGCCCTCTGTCGCACTTACAGAATAAGATGAAGGAGGTTGTCCACAAAAACCTCAAGATTCGTATTCCCGAAGGCCGCAGCCGTGGGGAAGTACTGGAACTGACACGCACGTTTAATACGATGCTGGATGATGCCAATCAGATGATCAACAGACTCAAGGCGGAGGAACGCCAGAAGGAAGCGGTACATTTTCATATGCTCCTGGCCCAGATGAATCCGCACTTTCTCCTGAATACATTGAATACAATGAAATGGAGCGCGATCCGTAGCGGGAATGAAGAGATCTCCGAGATGTGTGTTTCCTTGGGCAAATTACTGGAGGTCAGCCTGAATTCACAGGTCGAATTGGTATACCTGAAGGACGAGATCGAGTTGGTTCAAGCCTACCTTCATATTCAGCGGATTCGTTACCGCGATAGCTTTGAGGTGACTTGTGAATTTGACGATAAACTGGAATATGCGTTGGTGCCCAAACTGAGCTTGCAGCCACTGGTGGAGAATGCCATTCATCACGGTGTCGGGCCACTGGAGCAACTTGGTCAGATCCGTATTGGAATTTACAGGCAAGACACAGGAAAGCTGATGCTGGAGGTGGCAGACAACGGAATTGGAATGGAGGAATCCCGGCGACAGCAGATGACCCGCACGCGTCCGGGGATCGGTCTCTCTAACCTTAAGGAACGATTGCGGTTATTGTTCAAAGGCCAAAGTGAACTTGAAGTGATTGATACCAAGCCGGGGACATTAGTGAGGTTCAGCATTCCTTTTTTATTGTCGACGCCTTATGTACAGAAGCGGTCAGACTAGGGCGTGTCTGAGAACTCTGAAGGAAGCAGATTTTGCTGAATTTTCGTTCCAAGCAAGGAAGTTTTCCGCAGGCGTGCCGGGGCACGTCAAGGGGAAGTGACGCAGCATGGGGCGAAAAGGCGGTAAAAGATGCACTTCGCGAGTTTTGAGACACGTCCTACACGACTGGAGAGGGGAATCTGGCATGTGGAAGGTATTGCTTGTGGAGGATGAGGTATTTGTACGAGAGTCGGTGCGAGAGATTATTTCCTGGGAAGAGCTGGGCTTCACGGTCATCGGAGAATCCGGTAACGGGACCGAAGCGCTGGCGATGATTATACAGGATACACCCGATCTGGTGCTGACCGATATTGTCATGCCAGGTATGGATGGTCTGGAATTACTCAAACAGACCCGTCAGGCCGGGTTAAAAACCAAGTTTGTAATGCTCACCTGTATGGGGAGTTCGAATATGTACGCCGTGCAATGGAATACGGGGCTTCCAATTATATTCTGAAGCTGTCGATGAGTGTAAATTCACTGCGTGATACTCTGCGTAAAGTAAGTGCGGAACTGGGAGCTTCGGCTGAAGCCCGGACAGAGACAGATCAACATGAAGTGCCACCTTCCACACCGGTTCTCACATCAACGCCTGCTTTGCCTAATTCTCTTACGGTCTCTTCTGCGACCCCGTCTGATACGGATCTTCCATTTACACCTGTTCGTGAGCCGGTTGTGAAGCATCCGGAGATTAGCAAAATAATTGAGTACATCGGACAGCATTATGACCAGGACATTACCGTCAAATCCATGTCACGATATGTGATGATGGGCGAGAATTATGTGAGCGCTTTGTTCAAAAAGAAAACCGGCCATACCCTGATTCACTACTTGCATGGGGTACGGATGGAGAAAGCGGCTGAATATTTGCGCGAGACGGACCTTCCCGTACAGGAGATTGGTTACCGGGTAGGGTTCGGAAGTGATAATTATTTCATCAAAATATTCAAGCGTTGGACCGGTTGCACGCCCAGCCAGTATCGCCATCGTTCGTGACTCACAGGATGAGTAGAAGGAATATGTGTACCGAGTGCTCAGGCAAGCACAAGTAAATCCGTATTTTTGTTCAATCCGAATCATGGATATGTATCTTATGAACCCAGGAAGGTCCCTGCTACGATGTAACGGAAGGTACACTTCAATTCAGGGAGGTCATGTGACCAGATGAGAATCAAAAAAGGATTAACGGGGTTAATCGTAGGTGCGCTGATGCTGGGTTTGCTTGCCGGCTGTGTTGGTAAAAATGAGACGAACGGTGGGGACAACGGAGGTGGAGCGGCAGGGGAAAAGTGAAACTCACCATGTGGGGCGCGGTGCCGCCCGAGAATGGTCCACAGGAAGTGGTGGATACCTGGAATGCGGAGCATCCTGATATTCAGGTGGAATATGTGCGGTTTGTGAATGATGACGACGGCAACCTGAAGCTGGATACGGCGCTGTCCACCGGGCAGAACGTTGACCTGTACGTCAACTACACCCTCACAAATCTGGATAAACGCATCAAGGGCGGTACAGCACTGGATCTGGGCGAGTTCACCGACTACAACATTGATGAGAAAATGGGTGAAGATGCGGCTTCCTGGAAAGTGGACGGCAAATATTACGGGATGCCAACCAAGAAAAACGCTGCCTTCTTCGCCTTAAATATGAAAGCGCTTGATCAGGCCGGACTGAGTGTACCGAAAGCCTGGACATGGGATGAAGCCCGTGAGTATGCACTCAAACTCAAGACGGCTGGCTTCAAGTACGGATTGGTGCAGCATACCGCTTCCTATGTAGACCCGCTCGATTCCGTTCTGGTGAAGAACGGCTATGTTAAGGCAGACGGTACTTCTAACCTCGATGATCCGCTTGTCACTAAATGGCTGGAGACGTTGAACGGAATGATGAAGGAGGATGCAACTACCCCTCCGCTCGGAGAGCAGCTGACTTCCAAAATGCCGGTGGAGAATATGTTCCTTGCCGGTGAGTCTGCCATGATCAACATTGGCGAATGGCTGATCCGCACATCGAACAACATGACCGAGTTCCCTCGGGATTGGAAAATCGCATTTGCCCCTGTACCGAGACTGGCTGCAGAGGAAGCGGATATGGTGAAGAGTGGAGGACTTGGTGACTTTATCGCGATCAATTCCAAGTCGAAAAATAAAGAAGCTTCATGGGAGTTCCTGAAATGGTACGCCGATGGGGGAATGATGCCGATGGCTGCGGGTGGACGTTTGCCTTCCTCAAATGCGGTTGATCAACAGACTGCCATTGATCATCTGCTGGGCGATTATGCCGATTCTTATGATAAAGAGTCACTGGAATTTGTGTTGTATGGTGACGAGACACCTACGTTTGTCCGCAGCATTGCGCAGGAAGTGGTCGATCTGCGTGCACAGGAGTATGAAAAGTTCTTCCTTGGTAACCAGACTGCCGAAGTTACGGTACAGAACATGGTCAAACGCCATAATGACTGGCTGAAGCAGAATCAATAGAATGCAAAAGCAATGAGTTCAAAGGCCGTCCCCAATGGGACGGTTTTTTCTATATAAGCAATAGAACAATAGAGCATTAGATGTATGGCATTAGCTAGGGCTTTCCGGGCTAAAGGAAATAGAACAATTCCATGTTGTTTTGCTCCCGAAAGGCACTGCCGAAATACATATATCTGTGATATCAGGTACAGGGTTATGTTCCTTAAATGTTAGAGGACATCTTGTTATGCTTAATTCCAGAACAGATGTTAAGGAGTGGGGAGCATATGCATAAATCCTGGATGAAACGGCAGAGCAGGCTCGGGTATCTGTTTATTGGGCCCAATATGATTGGCGTGCTGTTGTTTTTTATTATACCGGCTGTCTATTCGTTCTATCTCATGTTCACTGATTACAAATTCATGAGCCCGGAGACACATTTCATAGGGCTGGACAATATCCGCCGGATGTTGAATGATGATCTGTTTGGGGTGGCCCTGCGAAATACATTTGTATTTCTGTTAGCGGTTCCAGTATCGATGGGTTTGGCATTTATCGTGGCTGTGGCGCTGAATAAGTCGGTGTACTGGCAAAAACACTGCGTGCCCTCTATTTCATGCCCTATATCACCAGCGGCGTTGCCATCGCCTTTGTCTGGATGCTGCTGTTTCAGCCAACATCGGGGCCAATTAATGGTTTCTTGCGCGGAATCGGTATTACGAACCCACCCGGCTGGTTATCAACAACCGAATGGTCCATGTATGCGATTGATATCATCTGGATCTGGTTCATGCTGGGATACAACATGATTATATATCTGGCTGCTTTGCAGGAAATCCCCGAGGAATTAGTTGAGGCAGCACGGATTGATGGAGCCCGCCCCTGGCAGACGATACGCCAAGTGATTTGGCCTCTTGTGAGTCCAACTACCTTTTTGCTGCTGATTACAGGACTGATTATGACCATCAAAAACTTTGGCATTATTCAAGCGATTACTCAGGGTGGGCCGGGAAACAGTACAACCGTGCTGTCGCTGTTTATCTACCAGAATGCCTTCCGCTACTACGAGATGGGATACGCTGCTGCCATTAGCTGGGCGCTCTTTGCCATTATTATGATCTTCACTGTATTGCAGTGGCTTGGTCAGAAACGTTGGGTTCACTACTAGGAGAGGAGGGATCGTTATGGATAAATTAAATGCTGCGAACGTGAAGCCTACAGTTCCGCAATCACCTAAAGTGAAAGTCCGCAGAGAGTCTTTGACCCAGATGCGGAGAATCATATTGACACTTCTGATGTCTGGTTTTGCTCTGCTGATGATTATGCCGTTCATCTGGATGATCAGCACGTCGTTCAAATCTCCTGCGGACGTATTCACCTATCCCATCCAGTGGATACCCTCCAGCCTAAACTGGGAGCATCATATCAAGGTCTGGAGTGGGGCGGACACCTTTGCCACGTATTATCTGAACTCGTTGAAAATATCGCTAATTAGCACGGTCGGAGCTGTTTTTCTCTCGGCTTTTGCAGCCTATGGCTTCGCACGGATTCAATTCAAAGGTCGGGAGACACTGTTCCTGATCTATCTCTCGATGATGATGGTGCCACCGCAGGTGCTCTTTGTACCAAAGTTTCTAATGTTTGAGTGGGTTGGGATATATAATACGCATTGGGCCTTGATCCTGCCTGGAATGTTCACGATTTTTGGGGTGTTTATGTTGCGGCAATTCTTCCTGTCAGTGCCTTCAGAAATCTCGGAAGCTGCGTTCATCGACGGTGCTGGACACTTGCGTATATTCTTCAGGCTGATTTTGCCCTTGGCGAAACCTGCGCTGGCTACGCTTGCGATCATCGATTTCTCCTGGCACTGGAATGATTATGAGAATGCGCTTGTGTTCCTGATCGACAAAGACCTGTATACCGTGCCACTCGGACTGCAGAACTTTATTCTGGAGAACAATGTGGATTACAACGGCATGATGGCCGCTGCCACGGCAGGTATTATTCCGATGATCATCGTTTTTCTGGTGGGACAGCATTATATTATCCAGGGCGTGGCCGGAAGTGCCGTGAAGGGTTGAAGCTGCGATCTTACAATCCCATAATATAACCCTTTTGCTGAACGAAGAGATTTTCGCGGCAGAAGGGTTTTCTGTTAAAAGGGAGAATTAATCCATGATCTGAGTTTATCCATTGGAGGAGATTCTCATGGAAGTGAAAGTCATCACATTGCCAGCTTTTCACGTTGTAGGATATTTAATCGTAGCTACCGTAGAAGAGTTCGAGTCGGGGCTGGGCAAAAGCCAATTTCATAAGCTTGTTGAGGGAAAGAAGGAAATTCAACATAGAAAAAATGACAACGTCATATTGATGCAGATGTATCCGATGCATGAGGATTTTAACGCAAAGGTTGATAAGTTCACACATCTAATAGGATATGAAGTAACTAGTTTGGAGAATGTCCCATCAGAGATGATAAGTCATGACGTCCCTGACAACCAGTATGTGACGTGCACGCATCGAGGAATTGAGTCAGAGATTGGTGATACATACGATTATATATATGGACAGTGGCTTGGTGAGAACGGACATGAACCCAAAGATTATGATTTTGAAATTTGGGATGAGCGTTATCAATCGGAAAGTGTCAGCAATGAGATTGATATATATGTAGCTTTGCAATGATTTTATCGGGATTCATGGGACACATTTATAATGAAGGAAGAGGATGTTGTTGAAGCTGAGTATAATCATATTTATTGTTTGAGATATCGCATGGGAAAATCGAGATAAAACACTGGAAATAAAGTATCCCCCAGAACCAAATATGTTATGAGTATTAGAGCAGTTGAGTAATAGATATATTTTCAAATATCTCTGAGTCTAATCTGAACGATCAATATCTTCTCCAATACAATAGTTCAAACTTCGTATATAATATAAAATCATATGATGCTGTATGACTACATAACTATCGCGAGGTGCACTAGACTTATGCCAACCATCTACGACTTTACCGTAACCAGAACCAGTGGAGAGCGTTTCCCACTCTATCAATATGAAGGAAAACCTGTGCTCATAGTAAACACGGCAAGTAAATGTAAATATACGCACCAGTTTGATGACATGCAGAAGCTGTATGACCAGTACAAGGATCAAGGGCTTCAGATTATTGGTTTCCCGTGTAACCAGTTTGCAGAGCAGGAGCCTGGAAGTAGTTCAGAAGCAGAATCCTTCTGCCAGATTAACTATGGTGTGAAATTTCCGATGTTCTCCAAACTGGATGTGAATGGAGAAGCGGCGCACCCGCTCTACGACTTTTTGAAAAGATCTGGGCCTTTTGCCGGCTTTGATGAAACAGATATACAGGCCAAATTATTGAAATTGATGGTGACCGATAAAGCACCAGAATGGTTACATGGCGATGCGATCAAATGGAATTTCACAAAATTCCTGATTGATGCAGAGGGTCGTGTGGTCAGACGTTTCGAACCTATCGACTCCATCGACGAGATTCAAGAGAGTATTAAACAGCTTCTTTAATTTCACTTTCATATATCCTACAGGGGCATGACACAAATCGTTTCCCTCTTCCGAACAGGAGGTGCATGAATGTGCCGAGCATGATGCAATTTAGTGCTTCACTGGAGTATAGTTACCGATCCACCAGCACGTTTAACCCAGGCAAGTCAGATGGATTCCATTCACATCCACATTATGAGATTTATTATTTTCATGATGGAGAATGTACCTATATCATAGGAGACCGGGTATATAACTTGGAGCCGGGTGATCTGGTATTAATGCATGGCTTGACTCTTCACCGACCACATCCGAAGCCAGGCAGTGCTTATGAGCGAAGCACACTGCATTTTGATCCGTCTGCCATTCGCAGCAGCCTGCACCCGGACCGTATGGCTGAGGTCCTGAGGCCATTTGAAGAACTTAGAAATTGCCGGGTCAATCTGAAGGAGATAGCCGCTCTGAATTCGAAGCTCTATTGCATGATCTTCATCGTCTGTCTCAAAGTCAGAGCAATTTCAGGCAAGAGCGAATGAATGTCAGACTGTGTGATCTGTTGTATTTTGTAGCAGAGATTTGCCAGGGCGATGTCCAAGAACAACTTCCCTCATCGGAGAGGGAGCGACATGTCCAACACATTATTCGTTATGTGGATACCCATTATATGAAGGACATTGGTCTAGATGATCTGGCACTGGAATTACATCTGTCCAAGCCATATCTGGCAGGCATGTTTAAGGAAATGACAGGTTTGACGATATTCAAATACCTGTATGACCGTCGCATCAATCAGGCGAAGCTTTTGTTTCAGTTCCAGCCTGAAATCACCGTGACAGAAGCCAGTCGATTGTCCGGTTTCAAACGCCTTTCGCATTTTAGTCGGATGTTCAAACAAAGTGTGGGATGTTCGCCTGATCTGTACCGTACCCAATTGCATCGCCAATCATAGAAGCCTTCTGTGAGCTGACCAGCTTGTCTGGTCGGCTTTTTTGTTAATTTTCGTTTGAGGAATGCATACCACTGTGTTTAGAGGACACGCAGAACAGGTAAAGAAAGGTAATGAACCCAGAGGAGGCGAATATGAATGAAACAGCGCACACCGGATCAGAATAACAGCGATACCCATCAGGAACAATCCCATGACAATCCTGAACAATATAAGACAGAGCACGAAAGTCTGCTTGACCGACATGAAGAAGAACAGACTGTAGATCCAATTCCGATGGAAGATCTGAATATGGAAGCTCAGGAAGAGAAGAATAAAGATCAGACAAAAAGTAACTCGTCTACGGAAGAGAAATACCGGGCGGATTATCGCAAAAAGACGGGCGAAGGATAATTCCAATTGCTGTTGTGGGCAAACTTGTTGAAATGTTTTCGGTGAATGTATATTTAGTGAAAATAAATTAGTTTGTTGACTAATGTATGTTACTATATTATAGTTACTATGTTGGCAATTGAAAAAAATTTTGGGAGGCGAATAAGAATGACAACTTTTTTGATGCGTTGAAAAACAGAAGATCTTATTATGGAATCAGCAAGGAATCTACAATTTCGGATGCTAAAATCCAGGAAATCGTAGAAGAAGCGGTGAAATATACACCAACTTCCTTTAACTCACAAACATCCCGTGCCGTTGTATTGCTCGGTGAACAACATGATAAATTGTGGAATCACACAGAAGAAATTTTGCGTGAAGTAGTAGGTAATGAAGAAGCCTTCAAATCCACAGCAGAAAAAATGACTGGATTCCGCAGCGGATATGGTACGGTTCTCTTCTTCGAAGATAACAATGCGATCGCACAGCTTCAACAAAATTTTGCAGCTTATGCAGATAACTTCCCAATCTGGGCTAACCAATCCAACGGTATGTTGCAACTGGTAATCTGGACTGCTCTGGAGCAAGAAGGTCTGGGTGCATCTTTGCAGCACTACAACCCGTTGATTGACGAGAAAGTGAAGCAAGAATGGAACATTCCTGAGAACTGGAGATTGATCGCTCAGATGCCATTTGGTAAACCAACGGCAGCACCGGGTGAGAAAGAATTCCAACCAATTGAAGAGCGCGTAAAAGTGCACAAGTAAGCTTCGCATTTCCCAACATTTAACCACATACGGCCTCGCTTCAATTTGATACGATGATAGTTGATCGTAATCCAATGAAGCGAGGCTTTTTGATGTGAATAATAGATTAAAAGACATAACAAACCAACGGATATGGAAAATGGCTTTATGCGGGTTATTAACACTTGGATCTGTGGCTGGATACGGCTCCACCGTTCAGGCCGCAACCGTGCAGCAACAATTTCAGGATACGCGCACCAGTTATGCCAAGGATGCCATTACACATCTGGTGGCCAAAGGTATTGCTGCCGGTACGTCAAAGACTACGTTTGAACCGAAGAAAGCCGTTACTCGTGCAGAATTTGCGACGTTTGCGGTGAGATTGCTAGGTTTGAAGCCCGTTAAAAATAATATAAATCCCTATCAGGATATAAGCATGAATGCTTGGTATTACGGCAACGTTGCCGCCATGACGAATCTTTTATTCTGGAGGGTAAGGGTCAGGGAACGTTCCAGCCTAATGCTTCCATTACGCGCGAAGAAGCGGCTGCCCTTCTTGTGCGAATGTTGAAACAACAACCCGTTGAGACATCACTCTTATCTTCAACGTATTTCGACGCAGCGGATATCTCGTACTGGGCACGTCCTTATGTTCAGACGGTATATCAACTTGGTCTAATGCGGGGAAGTGGAGGCATGTTTCGACCACATGACCAGGTAACGCGAGAAGAAGCAGCCGTAATGCTTGATGCCATTTTACAAAAGAAAACATGGTCTGAGCAGTTACAACGTGGAGATGAACTCGGCGTTCAGTTGGGGTGGCAATATAACTCCACTACCGCTGAATTCAAGAAGCAAGTGGAACAGTCTGAAGTGAATACGCTTGTCCCACGCTGGTTTTTCCTGAACAGCAGTATGAAAGTAACAGATCACGCGGACCCGGCATTGATCTCCTGGGCATCCGCCACAGACAGGCAGCTATGGCCATTGCTGGGTAATCGTTCGGATTCGGCACTTACCCATCAGATGTTATCCAGTTCGGCCAACCGAGCGGCAGTGATCTCACAGGTAGCAGCTTATGTCAAAACCTATAAACTGGACGGCATTAATGTGGACTTCGAGAATGTTGATCCTGCGGATCGTGAAGGGTTAACGGCATTTGTGACCTCTTTGACGGCTACGTTGCACGCACTCGGTGCGGTGGTGTCCGTGGACGTTTCGCCAGACCTGGGTACTGATTGGACGGATGCATTTGATTATGCCAAACTGGGCGCTGTATCGGATTATATGGTGCTGATGGGATATGAGGAACACTGGAACGGTGATCCGAAAGCAGGATCAGTGGCGTCTCTTCCATGGGTGGAAAAGGCTTTGGATACCATGCTCTCCGAGGTCGTACGTGCCAAAACAATTTTGGCCCTTCCATTGTATACACGAGACTGGTCTTCCGTGAATCCAGCAACCAGCTCTTGGGACATTACACTGGCAGACCAGGGAATGCGTGCGCATGCTACGGGATCTGTAAGACGATGGGATTCAAGTCTGGTTCAATATATTATCGGGTACAACAGTAATGGTAAGCCAAGATATATATGGGCAGAGGATAGTCGTTCGTTATCAGCCAAAGTGTTAATGAGTGAGCAACGGCAAATCGCTGGACTGGCTTACTGGTATATGGGCGGCGAAACAGCCGATGTATGGAACGCCATTTCAAATGCTTCGCGATTTGAATCGTATAACTTCTAAATATTCATGAATCTGATAGACTCAAGCGAACCGGGATGCTGCCGGATGGTTTGGGTCTCTTTGTTTTGGTATAAGATAAGCAATATGAGGAATCGTTTAAGCTTGGCTGAACGGTTTAATGTATATAAGGACAAACAGTTTAATTAAATTAGATAAATGGAAGTTCAGGAGGAGAAGGAGCATGCGAGAGGTTGATTGCATAATTGTTGGTGGAGGGCTCGCAGGGCTTCAGGCAGCCATTCAGCTTGGACGTTATTCAGCTCATCAGGTGTTGGTAATCGACGCGGGAGAAGGCAGATCGACGTTGTGCCGGACTTATCATAATATCCTCGGTTTCCCCGATGGGGTATCCGGTGAAGAGCTTAGAGAACGAGGCAGGATGCAGGCAGAGCGGACCGGTGTATCTTTTGAGAAAGACCGTATTGTTAAAGCAGGACGTCATGGAGAGAAGATCCAATTGTTCGGTACTTCCGGATCTGAATATAGGAGCAAAACCGTGTTATTGGCAACGGGGCTCACGGATAGAGTTCCGGACATTCCGGGACTAACCCCTACGCTGGGCCGAACAGTGTATGTCTGCCCTGATTGCGATGGTTATGAGATTCAGGATCAACGTACGGTACTATTGGGATCTGGTGAAGCAGGTGCCAATATGGCGATGATTTTAATTCAGCGTACGAATGATCTGTTATATATCAATCATGAGCAGGCTCCCATATCTGCAGAGCTGCATCGCAGCATGAAAGAGGCGGGAGTTCGTTATCTGGAAGCGGCTGTCCAGGAAGTGCAACAGATTGAGGATGGTCATATCACCGGTGTTCTGACCGAAGATGGACAGATTTTTGAGTCGGAGCGTGGATTTATCGCATTTGGAGGCAATCGTGTACACTATGAACTGGCGGAGCAGCTTGGAGCTGTAATCGCAGATAATAAACATGTAAAAGCTGATCCGCGCAGCTTGCAGGCAGCAAATAATGTATGGATTGCCGGGGATTTAGGACTGCACGCAGAACAAGCAACCGTTGCGATGGGTGAAGGTTCCATTGCCGCGATCTGGATTCATAAGGCGTTACAGCAGATGACAAAGGAATCACGTTGAATTTCACCTTCAAATATGAGGTTGATTATTTAATTGTTCATTACCAAAAAGTCCTCCCAAGCCATACATATGGCAGGAGGACTTTTTGAGCTATCTTTTGTTAGGAAGAAAAAGATTACGCTTATTTGTCTGATGAATCCTTTGACTTGGAAGAGGACGTCTTGTCCTTCGATTCATGGGAGAAATCTTTGCGAATGTTGTCCACGATATCGCCAACTACGCCTTCGATCATATCGGTTGGTCCGGGATTATTTTTGTCTGGATGGATAACAGTATTCACTCCTGGTTCAAGTTCATCGTTTGTCTTCTCATGTTTGGTTTTATCACGCATGGGAAATCCCTCCTGGTTCGATATTGTATAAGGTGTTCATTAACATATCCAAACACCGTTACGTATATGTAAACGATTAACCGCTGTAGTTCTTTTGAAACGCGTACTTGCTCATATATAAAAGATATATACAGAATTGAACGAACTGATTAAACTTCTGCAATACGTTTATATTATAGATAACCAATGAGTATCAAAGATTAAATCTCAAAACCAATAAACAACTATTATGCAGGAGGTTATTCAAATGAATGAAGAAAATCATGTAATCCATAAAGATGGCCAAGTTTCAACTGACAAGGTGGACAATGCAATCGAGAAGATTGCGCCGGAAGAAAGAGAACAGATTCTACAGAACTTTGATGCGTTCAAAGAATACCTGGGTAAGCGAATTGCGATGGGTGAATCGATCGGACTAAGTGAGGAGCAGATGGCCAAAATTGCTGAGAAAGTTGCTGACCATCTGGCTGCTAACGAAGAACCCCGTAACCGTGAAGAAAAATTGCTTCAGGAGCTGTGGAATGTCGGCAAGGAAGATGAACGTCACATGCTGGCTCATATGCTCGTTCGTTTGGCACAAAGCTCCACACCCAATCATTAAGATTAGTAAGTTAATAACCCCTGAATGGCGATGCCTTCAGGGGTTATTGCCGTTTACGGAGACTACAGACAGAAGGATGACGCACATTGTAACTATTTTTAATCTGGCTGATACTTTTATAATCTCCCTAACAAGTATGATAGGAAAAGAAAGAACGTTGGAATCGATAGTTCACATGAGCGTTTGAGAAGCAAGACTTCCGGTTAAGGAATAGTAACGTTCATATTAAGGAGAGATGTTACCTATGAAGAACGCGACAAAACAATGGAAACTACGAATGATCGGTGCAGTTGTTGCTTTACTTGGTATGATTGTGCTGACTACATATTTACTTACCCCTGCGAATGCTCAAGGTAGTACGGACGCTCAACAGCCTTCTGCGAAAGAAGCTCAAGTTGCAAACTCCGAGATGTTTACAGCCTATGTTGAAGGTATGCACATAGAAGATGGCAAATTGTTTATGACAGTGGACAAGATTGGCTGGTATCAAGGTGAAGAAGCCGATGCGATTTTTGCACAGCGCAATCCGGAAGCTGGTATAGACGGTGCTCCAGATGGTTACTATATTGTCAACGATAGCAAAGAGCAGGAACAAGTTGAGGTTAGTGCCAATGCTGAAGTATTGATGCAGTTATATGATCGGGATGGTACGATGCAGGGCGCAGACATTCAGTGGAATGAACCAGTGACATTATCCAAGTTCGAATCATTGTATGAGAATACCCGTATTCTTGATCTGTCCGTATTCCCGTATCATCTGACGGTGCAGGACGGAAAAGTTACTAAAATTGTGCAACAATACATCCCATAAAATAAGATGAAATTCATCATTCAAGCATTCCTCCTGTTCATTGAACGGTGAGGGGTGCTTTTTGGTTATGACAAATTCATGAAAGCGATTGTAATTAATGGTAGGTACATGTATCATTATTGGAATGGCGTTTTTACATAGTTCAGGAGGAGCCTCATGCTTAAAGACATGATTGCATTAACTAAGCCCGGACTTCTAAGGTTAAATGTGTTTGCGGTGGCGGTAGGATTCTGGGTAGCTTCAAAATGGGATATCAACTGGTTATCTCTGCTCATGGTCGTGATTGGATCAACCTTGGTTATTGCTTCAGCTTGTGTGATCAACAATTATTGGGATCGTGAATTGGACCAAAAGATGGAGCGCACCAAAAAAGGATGGATTACATTAACCATCTGAAGCCAGGGTTTGTACTTGGCTATGGCATTATCCTTGGTATTGTGGGACTAGCAGTACTGTATCTCCTGGTGAATCCGTTATCAGGCGGGATGGCACTGCTTGGATGGTTCGCTTACATCGTGATTTACACGATGTGGTTGAAACGCAGTTCAACGTGGAGCACGTCGCTCGGTGGAATTGCAGGAGCGATGCCGCCTGTCATCGGTTATACGGCTGTAACCAATGAGATTGATGCAGGTGCCTGGTTGCTGTTTGCACTATTATTCTTGTGGCAACCACCACACTTCTGGTCATTGGGTATTCGCCGGGTAGAGGAGTATCGTGCTGCTGGCTTCCCGTTGTTGCCAGTGGTTAAAGGGGTGAAACGCACCAAGTTTCAGATGATTCCTTATGTTTTTCTGCTGCTTCCTGCTGTATTTCTGTTGTATTATTACGACTACGTTGGTCTGGTATTTCTGATTGTATCTCTGGTCGGTGGACTGATCTGGTTCGTGCATACACTTAGCGGACTGAAGACACAGGATGATGAGAAATGGGCAAAAGTAAACTTTCTGATCTCGGTGAATTACCTTATGCTTGTATTTATTGTGATGGTAGCGAATACGGTATGGTCATAATTAGACGATGAACAGATCGTTTTCAGAGAGATTTCAGCTTATGCTATATAAATTGAACTAAACATTTACACAAAACGGAGAGGGCAGAAAAAACCTGAAGAAGCGAAAGCGTTCGCCTAAAAGCTTTCTAAAAGAAAGCTGCATCGAAAGCATACGCTTATCCCCGGATTTTCACCTTTGTTAAAATGATTCGAAAAATCCGGGGATAACAGCGATCGGAAGGTTGTTCTGTCATCGAAGTGTCCAGTGGAAATATGCTTTAGTCCATTTTTTATAACAGGCTGCATCGAATGAAAAAGCACACGATGGAATAGCGTTTGGACAACCTTGGGTTGTTACAACATATTCTCTGGGGTGCTTTTTTGGTATAATAAAACAATTGAATCATATATGTGGAAATTATAATGCAAGATGGGAAGTGACATCATGAGTGATTTGGAACAGGCCGTACGATGGAGACAAGAAGGCAAGGTGCAGGAAGCGATTGAACTTTTGCAAGAGATTACAGTCCAGGAACCCGAGAATGCGAATGTTTGGTATCAGCTGGCTTGGGCACATGATTCGCTTGGATTGGAGCGGGAAGCTGTTCCGTATTATGAGAAGGCACTGAGTCTTGGACTTTCTGGGGAGGACAGAGCAGGTGCAATACTCGGATTAGGCAGTACATACAGAACGCTTGGACAGTACGAGCAGGCGAAAGTTTGGTTTGAAAAAGGGATGAAAGAATTCCCGGCGTACCGGGAATTTGAAGTTTTCTATGCCATGGTGCTCTATAATCTGGGTGAACATGCAGAAGCGATGCAAAGACTGCTCGTACAACTTGCGGACACATCAAGTGACAAGAGAATCAATGACTATAACAGAGCAATCCGTTACTACGCAGATCAGCTCGATCGGGTGTGGGAATAGACAATAGACCGATTATGCAGAAAAGGGGAGATGGATAATGAACTCCAATCAAGATCTGAGACAGGTAAATGAAAGGTTAGATCAAATTGAGCAGAAGCTGGATAGCCTGGGACGCAACCAGCAGAACAAACGCTCACCTGGCAAGCGCTTCCTGATCGGTTTGGGTATCACAATTGCGGTTATATTTGTACTGCTGCTGACTCTTGGTGTTATCCAATTTGTGAGTAACGGATAGGAGGAATGGATCATACCGACAAAGGTAGTGATTCTCCGAATTTACTTACATAGCCTGGCTGAGCCACTGTTTCACCTCTTCAATGAAACGCCGCGTAGCTGGCGATAGATTAACCAAAGACGGGCAGGCCATGCCAATAGTGCGATAAGGATCTCCAGTGAGTGGTACGAGCGCGAGTGCATCCGTATGATTTTGAAGAACCATCTCCGGAAGCAGGCTGATGCCGAGGCCGTTACGGACCATCGCCATGATGGCTTGATCTTCTGCGACTTCATAGACAACATTAAGCTTGGCTGCATGCTGCCGGATTAGTCGTTCAATCTCGTTGTCTCCGCCCCATTTGGGCAGAATAAAGGGCTGCTCCAGCAGAATATCAAACGAAACAGACTCCTCTGTGGCAAGAGGATGATCGAGAGGCAGGATGCACATCATCCTGTCTTTTTGCAATGGGATCGTCTCAAAAGGTGATGAATCGCCGAGGGACAGAAATCCGAGATCGATGGCACCTCCAGCCAGCCAGCCCTCAATCTCAGCATAATCGCCCTCCCACAGCTTGATCTCAATTCCTGGATGACGCAGGCGAAATTGTTTCAGGATGCCTGGCAACCATTGTGTGGAGACACTGGCGAACGTACCGATACGCACCGTACCAATCTCCGCGCCGCGAATGAGGGAGATTTCCTGGTTCATCAGTTCCGTCCAGCGCAGAATCTCACGTGTGTATCCCAGAATACGTTCGCCTTCAGTGGTAACCCGCACCCCGGAGCGGCCGCGATGGAGCAGGGAAAAACCACATTCTGTCTCCAGACTGGCGATGGCATGGCTGACGGCGGATTGGGTGATGTTTAATGCTTCTGCTGCTTTGGTGAGACTGCCATATTCCACAACGGTATTCAATATTTCGTATTTGATCAGTGACATGAACGGTTCCGTTCCTTCCCTCATTTAATGTATGAGTTTATTTCATATAATACATTATAAATATTCATTTTAATAATGCATAGAGATCGTTTATACTTGCCAAGGCGAGTTAGTTTGACGCACGATCACACAGCTCAGAATACATAGAATGAAGGTTGAAGCAAGATGAATGGTGTACATGTTAATCAAGGTCAGGCAACAAGAAGAGCGGACATACAGATGCTGCTCGCAACGGTTATATGGGGATCATCCTACCTGTTTATGAAATCGGGCCTGGAGTCCATGCAAGAATTGAATCTGGTCGCATTTCGTTTTGGAATTGCCTTTATTGCCGCAGGACTTCTTTTTCATCGGCGGTTGTTTAACATGGATCGCAGAACACTTTTGGCAGGAGCTATTATGGGGACAGCTTTATTCGCTGCATTTGTATTCATCACCTATGGTGTGCAACGAACAACGACATCCCAAGCGGGATTCTTGATAAGTTTGGCAGTTATTTTTGTACCGATCCTGACGACCATCCAGCATCGTCGTATGCCGGACAAACGATTGACGCTCAGTATCCTGGTTGCAGTTACCGGGCTTGGCTTGCTGACGCTTCAGCATCAGCTTAGTCTGCACACGGGGATATTCTCTGCATACTAGCAGCACTTGTGTATGCCATCTATATAATGATTGCTGGCAAGTTCACACCGAAACATGATCCATTAACATTGGGGACAGTTCAATTGGGTGTTGCAGCGATGTGGGGAATTGCAGCTACATTTATGCTGGAAACGCCACGTATGCCCGATACGGCTGAATCCTGGGCAGCGATTCTCGGCTTAGGTGTTTTGTGTAGCGGCTTGGGGTATATTCTGCAGACACTCGCGCAGCGTCATGCCTCTCCTACAAGAACAAGTCTGATTTTTTCACTCGAACCACTGTTTGCAGCAGCATTTGCATTTACCTTTCAAGGGGAATCGCTAACGTTGCAAGGATATGCAGGAGCAGCTTTGATGTTGGTCGGTGTTCTGATCACAGAGATCAAAATTCCACAGCCTATCTTCTGGCGCAGAAAACGCCCGGTTTTACAGTCGGAACTTGGGGATCAGGGAGCACCAGGCGTATAATTGGCGGACAAAGGGTCCTTTCGTCATCTTCTATGGAAGGTGGGGAGAGGGCCTTTTTGGTTATGTCATACACCTTGTGTAACAGATAAACAACTACCTAACAAAAACAGAATAACATAACCTTGTTTTGTTGAATTTTGTTTTTTATGCTACACTGAATGGAAAATTAGGAAAAACGGGTGAGTAGGATGGCCAAAAGAGTAACGATGCAGCAAATTGCGGATGCTGCGGGGGTGTCCAAATTCGCAGTCTCCCGTGCGCTGACAGGCAAGCCTGGTGTGAGTGAGCATACACGCGAGATGATTGTCAGAACGGCGGGGCAGCTTGGGTATTTCAGAACTGAGCCTAAGCGTTATCCGGGGAGACACAGATATCAGCGGAGATGAAGCCAGAAGCGGAGCGACAAGGTACGATATTAATTTTGTTTCCCAACATTCGTTCTCAGAATCGAGCTTCCTTATACTGGGGGCCTGTGTTTGATGGCATTTCTAAGAGGTTGAATGAGAAGGGGATGGATATTTTAACGCTGACAGAACCCTCTTCAGATCGGATGTTCTCGGTCCTTAATCCCGGAGCAATCAGCGGAGTTATTACCGTGGGCACCATCTCGACATCGGTATTGCTGGAGATTTACAGACTGCGTATTCCGCTTGTCATGGTGGACCATGAAGACCCTGCCATATACGCAGACTCGGTTTTTACGGACAATATGAAATGTATGAAAGAACTGGTTCTCATGCTCATTGGAAAAGGGTATAGAAGGTTCCAGTTTGCCGGGCAACTGCCCGATGCAGCAAGTTTTAGAGAACGCTGGCTTGGATATCGTACGGTGCTGGAAGAGAAGCAGTTGGAGGGGGAACAGCAAGAAGGCTTGCTGGGACCAGAGTATGATCAGATTCGGAGATCCGTTGCTGAAATGGAGCTGGAGGATATCCCTGAAGTTATCGTGTGCGCAAATGACCATACAGCTGTCATTGTCATTCAGGCACTCCAAAGTCGAGGCATTAAGGTGCCTGAACGCTGTGCCGTAACCGGATTTGACAATACCCAGACGGATGAACCCATTCTTGCTTCGGTACATATTAACAAAGAGAATCTGGGAACAAGAGCAGTAGATCAGCTATTGTGGCGGATCAAACACCTGGATGAACCTTATGAACGCAAGCTGATCTATTCGGAATTAATTATTCGTGATGAATATAACGCCAGTATACAGTAATGGGATATGAACTTATGGGCTCAATTTAACAATGATCATTAGGGTAAATGAAATTAGGTGAAAGACATGGAGAGGTTAGAGCTTCATGTCTTTTTGGTATGCAGAGATTGTTTAACAAATTAAATTACAAAACAGATTGACTATAAGAAGCATATCGTGTTAATTTTGTTTTGTAAGTTATTTGTTTTTATAATAACAAAACCTAACAAAATAATGTTTACCAACTCTAACAACAATGGAGGCTGTCATGAGCACAATACAATCACATGTTTTTCAGAATTGGACGTTCAAGGCTTGCGAAGATCAAGAGTGGATGCCGGCTCAGGTGCCCGGCTGTGTGCATACAGATTTGCTGAAGCTGGGCAAGATCCCAGATCCTTTTTATGGAACAAACGAGAAGGAAGTACAATGGATTGATAAGATAGATTGGGAATATCAGACGGAATTTGACGTTGCCGAAGGGTTGTTCTCGCAGGAACATCTGGAACTGGTGTTTGATGGTCTGGATACATATGCGGATGTGTATGTGAATGATGTGCATGTGTTATCAGCAGATAATATGTTCCGGGTATGGAAGGCGGATGTGAAGGCAGTATTAAAAGGGAAAGGCAACATTCTCCGAATACGTTTTCGGTCACCGATTCAGGAAGATCTGCCTAAGCTGGAGAAGCTCGGATATGCATTACCTGCATCGAATGATCAGTCCGATGTTGGCGGACTTGGCGATAAAAGAGTAAGTATTTTTGCACGTAAAGCCCCGTATCACTATGGTTGGGACTGGGGTCCGCGTTTTGTAACCAGTGGGATCTGGCGTGAAGCACGTCTTGAAGGTTGGACACAGGTACGAATCAATGATGTGTATATCCAGCAAAATGAAGTAAGCGCTACCTCAGCTTCATTAACTGCTGTTGTGGAAGTCGAGACATCCCAAGCGGTAGATACGATTATTCGTATCGGCGCAGATGGACAGAGATGGGAAAGATCCGTATCGCTACAACCAGGAACTCAGACTGTGGAGATTCAAGTCTCCATTGATGAACCAAAACTGTGGTGGAGCCGTGGGCTTGGTGATCCGCATATGTACACCTTCCTTACCGAAGTGCTTCAAGGTGAACGAGCTGTGGCTGAAACTACAGTGAAGACTGGGCTTCGTTCCATTCGCTTGGTACGTGACAAAGATGAAGCAGGAGCATCCTTTTATTTTGAACTAAACGGTGTTGCGGTCTTTGCCAAAGGGGCCAATCACATTCCAAATGATAGCTTCATCACTGAAATTACTCATGAACGTTATCGTCATGAGATCGTATCCGCAGCCGAGTCTAATATGAATATGCTGCGCGTGTGGGGTGGCGGAATCTATGAGCAGGATGTGTTCTACGAACTATGTGATGAATATGGAATCCTGGTATGGCAAGACTTCATGTTTGCTTGCAGCATGTATCCAGGAGATGAAGCGTTCCTGAACAGTGTAAGACATGAAGCCATTGATAATGTGAAACGTCTGCGCAACCATCCAAGTATTGCACTCTGGTGTGGGAACAACGAGATTGATTCGGCGTGGGCGCACTATGTTGAGAATGGTGGCTGGGGTTGGAAAAAGGAATTTACTGCCGAGCAGCGTGAAAGCATCTGGGCCGATTACGAAGCCATCTTCCATGATCTGCTGCCAGAAGTGGTTGAAGCGTATGCTCCAGGTGTGGATTACTGGCCTTCCTCACCACTGGTATCCCTGACAGGGGATGAGACGCAACATGCGCACCCATCCACAGCCGAAGGGGATATCCACTACTGGGGCGTGTGGCACAATGTAGAACCATTCGAGAACTACAACGTGCATGTGGGTCGTTTCATGAGTGAATACGGATTCCAGTCTTTCCCGGAGTACAAGTCAGTACGCACTTACGCAGAAGAAGAGGATCTGGCTCTGGAATCGGAAGTCATGCTGGCTCATCAAAAGAATGGGGCAGGCAATCGTCTGATCAAACAGTACATGGATATGTACATGCATGAATCGAAGGACTTCCCATCGTTCCTGTATATGAGCCAGGTGCTTCAGGCGGAAGCGATGAAGACGGCCATTGAAGCGCACCGTCGCCGCAAACCATTCTGCATGGGCACACTTTACTGGCAAATGAATGATTGCTGGCCGGTGGCTTCATGGGCAGGTATGGACTACCTTGGTCGTTGGAAAGCATTGCAATATTATGCGAAACGCAGCTTCAGCGATGTGTTGGTATCGGTAGATGGAACAAAAGAAGATACAACAGATATATATATCATCTCGGATCAATTACAACCTGTAAAAGGGCAGTTACAGATTCGTTTGCTCGGGTTCGATGGAGCGGTGTATCGTGATGAAACACATGACGTGACCCTGGCACCTAATACAGGTGAACGAGTGCTGTCATTACGTAACGCGGAGTGGCTTGAAGGTCATGATACAGCTAACACGCTGCTGCGCCTGGATCTGAAACAGGAAGGTGCGGCGAATATCGTACAGGAACACTATTTTGTACCGTCCAAAGACCTTGCTCTGCAGCCTGCAAACATCAATGTAAGCGGGGAGCGGATGAGAACGGCGTTCATCTGGTACTGGAAAGTGACGTGCTTGCTAAACAGGTATGGCTATCTTCGGATGTGGAGGGTGTCTTCTCGGATAACTTCTTCGACTTGATTCCTGGCATTCCGGTGAAGGTGCAGTTCACTTCCAGAGAGGGATTGCAGTCTAATGATGTGATATCAAATCCGGGACCGATCGAGGTTCGATCCATGATTGATTTTATTCGTTTGACCTAGAAGACACGGTTGGAGTCTCTCGTAAGAGAGATTTCAACCGTTTTTTTTATTGAGACCTGACCTCATTTATATATCGTAATGGTTTCGTAATACTTCGCTTAGAGAATCGTAAGCAATCTTGCTTATTGTAATCCATGTAAGTAATAAACGAATGGAGAGTGATAAGAATGATGAAAACAAATAAGAGCAAAAAAGCGATGGTAGCAGCGGTATTGATGATGTCTATGGCCTTTTCTGGATTGGCAAGTGCTGCAGATATGAAAACAATTAAAAAGGATGGCATGGAGCTTGTTCAATTGAGACAGGCAGCCAAAATGTATGATTACAGCATTATGTGGGACAGCAAGGACAGATCTGTAACTTTGATGTATATGGGCAAAATGGACGACAAGATGATGAAAGACGACAACATGATGGAAGATAGCATGAAGATGAAAGATGACAAAATGATGGAAGATGACATGATGATGAAAGACGATAAGATGATGAAAGACGACATGATGATGGAAGAAACGATGATGCCTGCGAGGAAAACGATTAAGTTGTGGATTGGATCGAAAAAAATCATGGTAGACGGTATGCAAGTTAACTTGAAATCGATGCCTGTCATCCATGAAGGGAATTCTTATGCGGCTGAGTCTGTAATTAAACAGTACATGATGCCAGCCATGGGAATGAAGTAATTTAAGGGCTAAGCATCGCCATCACCATATGATATGATTGGCTCAAATGTATTTTCTGGAATATGGGGTGGGTTTGTTTGAATGAATGTGTACTGGTTGCTGATGATGATACAAATATTACCGACGTTTGTCGCAGGTATCTGGAACGGGAAGGTTATCTCGTCGTGACGGCCAAGGATGGTCTGGAGGCTATAGAGCTGTGGCACAGCCAAACGCCAAGCTTGATCGTGCTCGACCTGATGATGCCGCATAAGAATGGCTGGGAAGTTTGCAACGAGATTCGGCAAACTGAGGATGTGCCCATTGTAATGCTGACGGCCCGGGGTGAGGAACAGGATCGTCTGATGGGACTGACGATGGGGGCGGATGATTATCTGACCAAACCTTTTAGTCCGAGAGAACTTGTCTTACGTGTAAAGGCAATCCTGCGGAGAATGCGAATTGCGCAGGCATCACCTGTTACAACATCTGAATATACGATCAATTATGAAGGGCTTACCATTGATTTTACCAAGCGGGAAGTGCACATCAGCGGGCAGGCCATTGAATTGACAGTTACAGAGTTTGAGATGTTGTATTTGCTGGCAAGTCACCCGGGTCAGGTGTTCTCCCGTAACCAGATGTTAAGCAAGATTTGGGATTTTAGCTATGAGGGAGATACAACAACGGTGACTGTACATGTTCGGAGATTACGAGAGAAGATCGAACAGAACCCTTCTGATCCAAAATATATTAAAACAGTTTGGGGTATAGGCTACAAGTTTGCGGGTGGCAGTTCATGAAACTTCGCACATACTTGGTGTTGTCCAGTCTCACAGGCATTGGCGTATTATTAATTTGTTTGTTCATCAGTTATTCCAAAATGCTGCTTACGATCGAACAATTGTATTGGTTATCGGCTATAACGGCAGGGGTAGGCTTACTTTCGTTTATTCTTCAATATCTGCTGACTAAGCCATTAGAGAAATCAATTGCGCGAATTACACAGCAGACGATACGAATTGCCGAAGGGGATTTCCATACGGAAGTCCCTCTCATCGGTACGCAGGAATTTAAGCTCCTGGCACAGCAATTTAATGAAATGAGTTCCAAGCTGAAGGAAAGCTTTGATCATCTGCATCACTCAGAAACCGCGAGACGAGAGTTGATCGCCAATGTTTCCCATGATTTACGGACTCCCTTGGCATCCATTCAGTCATTCGTCGAAGCGTTGGAGGATGATGTCATTCAGGATAAAGAAACCTTTCAACGTTACCTGAACACGATACGACTTGAGACGAAGCGTTTGGGAGGGCTTATTCAAGATTTGTTCGAATTATCCAGCCTGGAAGCGCAAGGGGAGGTATTTGACCCTCAGCCTTGTCACGTCGATGAGTTGCTGCTCAGTACGTTGGAGAGTTTTTCGTTTCATCTCGCCGAGAAAACGCTGAACGTTGAAATCGATTTGCCCGATAAATTACCAGCCGCGGTCATGATGCCTGCACAAATGAAGCGGGTCCTTTCCAATTTGCTGCAAAATGCCATTCAATACTCTCCTGTTGATGGAAAAATCATTCTGGCTGCCGAAGAAAAGGGGCCGTTTATACAAATTTCAGTTACGGATGAAGGGGAAGGCATTGAAGCGGAGGAAACTTCGCGTATATTTGAACGTTTTTATCGAATTGACAAATCACGTAGCAAGAGCAATGGGGGCGGGCTTGGCCTTGCCATCGCTCAATCGATTGTGGAACTCCATGGTGGCGAGATCGGGGTTCAGAGTACAAAAGGAGAAGGAAGCTGCTTCTGGTTCACGCTTCCAATCTACGTCAGTCGTTAACCTTGGTTAATCAAACGTAGTATTTATTCAGGTGGTGAATGACTTGACCAGTGATTTAGTATTCCTTTTCGGCGTTTTTGGTGCAGGATTGTTATCGTTTTTTGCGCCATGTATTCTGCCGCTGATCCCGGTATACGTGTCTTATCTGTCCGGAAGCATGGTCAACGGTACGAATCAGCAGCAGTCCGACAACAATTCGGTTCAGTTGCGGTCCACACTTGTTTTGCGGACATTTTTATTTGTTCTTGGGCTGTCCCTGGTATTTGTATTACTCGGTTTTGGTTCCGGCATCGTTGGGAATATGATCTCAAGTCCTGTGTTTATTGCCATCTGCGGAGCCATCGTGGTGCTTTTCGGGATTTATCAAACCGGGTTGATTCGACTATCCTGGCTGGAACGGGAGAGAAAGTTGTCAAGCGATCATGCCAGACGGGGAGGGTATGTCGGAGCGTTCCTGCTGGGTCTGACGTTTAGTTTCGGCTGGACGCCTTGTATTGGGTCCGTGCTGGCGGCCATTCTTGGTATCGCCGCAGGTGAAGGCTCTCCACTCTATGGTGGGTTTCTCATGTTCCTGTATACCCTTGGGTTAGCGATTCCTTTCCTGATTCTGTCCATTTTTTCGGAATATGTTATGAAGCGGATACGTCGTTTATACAGGTACATGGGTGTTATCAAAATAACTTCCGGCTGTATTCTTATTGTCATGGGACTATTGTTAATGACAGACCGACTAAACAGCTTGGTGACCTGGTTTCAATAATCATTGGAGGAATTCGGTATGAAGATTGCACGGAGATGGGTGGTATCTGTAATCGTATTTGCTGGAGTCCTGTTGATCTTGAGCGGATGTGGATCACAGCAAACTGAATCAAAACAAACGGGGTCATCATCAGCCCCAGCATCAACATCCGATATGAGTTCGTCAACCATGATGAACAAGGGAGAGACGGCTCCTGAATTTTCATTGCTTGATCTGAAAGGAAACACGGTTGGACTTTCTGATGTTCAAGGCAAGAAAGTGTATGTGAAATACTGGGCTTCCTGGTGTTCCATCTGTCTTGCGGGTTTGGAAGACCTGAACAATCTGGCGGGTCAAAACAATGATTTTCAAGTCATTACGATTGTGACGCCAGACTACAAAGGAGAGAAATCCTCCCAAGCGTTTACCGAATGGTTTGACCAACAGCCATATGATAACATAACTGTTCTTTTGGATGAGAAAGGTGTATGGGCCAAGGAATTTGGTGTAAGAGCGTATCCTAGTTCTTTTTATATTGGCTCTGATGGTATTTTAACGAAATCGCAGCCAGGGCATGCATCCAATGAACAGATCATGGAATCATTACAAGAGATTTTGTGAGAAGGGAGGAAGTGTCATGAAAAGGACGCTGCTCGGCTTGTGCCTCCTTGTTATAGCGATAGTTGTGTCTGCTTGTGGAAACAGGGTTGAGAGCCATTCAGCTTCATCTTCGATATCCACTCAACCTGTCAAGGCATCGAGTGTCTCCGAGGAAAACCTGAGTAACCTGTACTTGGCAGGAGGCTGTTTCTGGGGTGTGGAGGCATATATGGCTCGTATTCCGGGGTCCAGGATGTGACTTCCGGTTATGCCAACGGTGAAGGAGAGAATCCAACCTATGAGGAGGTTATTCGCGGGGACCAGGGGTTTGCGGAGACCGTTCATGTAAAATATGATCCGCAGCAAGTATCTTTGAAGAAATTGCTTGAATCTTATTTTCGAGTTATTGATCCTACCAGCTTGAATAAGCAGGGCAATGATCGTGGCATTCAGTATCGGACAGGAATATATTATACGTTGCCTGAAGATGCCAAAATCATTGAGCAAGCTGTAGAGGCAGAGCAAGAAAAATATGACCAACCCATCGTAACGGAAGTAATGCCTCTGCAGAATTATTATTTGGCGGAGGAGTACCATCAGGATTATTTGGAAAAAATCCGAACGGATATTGTCACATTGATATGACTGTCCTGGATGACCTGGAGATTGGAATTGATCCCGCTCAATATCCACGTCCAACAGATGAACAATTAAAGGAACGATTAACAGACGAACAGTATGCGGTTGCGGTAAACAATGATACGGAGCATGCGTTCAGTAACGAATATTGGGATAATGAGGAGCCCGGTCTGTATGTGGATATTGCAACGGGAGAGCCGTTATTCACCAGCCGGGATAAGTATGATTCCGGTTGCGGGTGGCCGAGTTTTACAAAACCGATTGTACCTGAGGTTGTTACCTATACAACGGATACGAGCTTTGGTATGGATCGCACGGAGGTACGAAGCCGGGCAGGTGACATCCACCTCGGTCATGTGTTCGATGATGGTCCCGAAGATCGCGGCGGCAAACGTTACTGTATTAACAGTGCATCGATCCGGTTTATTCCGTTAGACAAGATGGAGGAAGAAAGATACGGGTATTTACTGTCATTTATCGAGTAGAGAAGGGCAGCTGACTTTATCAAAACATAGTAAGGCCATAATTTTAGAACGGTTGAGATCTCTCTATAAGGGATTTCGACCGTTTTTTATTTCGCGGCATCTAACAAAAATGGAGGTAGGCTTCTAAGATGGTTCCATCATTGCTATAATTGATAATCATTATCAATTATAGGTGGGTTTTTAGTCACAATGCCAAGGTATTGTGTGTGTTTGATTGCTTAGGAGAGGGAGTTTATATGGGAATTCAGAATGACATCAAGCTGTGGGATCAGGTACAGGTTCGCGTGCTAGATGTGCGTCTTATATCACTCGCAACACACGAGTTCATACGCAATTATGTGTTACCAACCAGTGCATTTGTGTATGTTCAAGGCAGGGGCAGGTCTGGCTGGATGAAGAGGTATGGACTACAAGCCAGTTCTTGCTGCTGCACGGGGGAAAAGGAAGGCGTCTAACACTTGAAGCGACCGGAGTTACAGAGGTACATCTGATTTTGTACAAATCAACCTTGCCCTCCAACGTGCTTATGGAGTATCGAATAATGTTGAACCAGCACAATCCGTTTGAAGAGTCCTGGGCGACAGCGCCGGATCATGCACTTGAACTGCGTGAGCTGGTGCGGAATATACATGAATGCTGGTCAGGGCAGGAGCGAGTGGGCAAAATTCAGGTTAAAGTGTACTTCTTTCAACTGGTACAGATTGTATTGTTACAGCGGAGTCGCATGTTTGACGAAGTTCAACAGCCTTCGCTTACCGATCAGGTTTTGCGATATATCAAAGCTCATTTCCGGGAAACGATCTCACTTGACTCGCTTGCCCAATCCTTGAATTACAGTCCGCAATATTTATCACGCAAATTCAAGGAACAGACGGGATGTACACCGACAGAATATGTGATTCGGTTACGAATGGGTGAGGCAAGGAGTCTGCTTGCTTCCACAGAAGCTTCATTACAGGAGATTGCCGCGTATGTGGGTTATATGGACCCGTTTTATTTCAATCGTATATTCAAAAAAGAGACCGGTATCACACCGGGGCAATATCGGTTGAAGCAGCAGGATAACTCGAAATCAGTTTCAGAAAGTACATTAAATGAAACAAATGAATCCATTGTAACAGGAGGGGATGAACGTTATCCTTTAATTGATGATGATAATCATTATCAATATACGGGAGATGAGGAAATCAACATGTTTAACCATTTTAAATCAGCGATCATGTCGCTTGCGCTTGTACTCACATTGAGTGCTTGTGGAACAGCCCAGCAGGGGCTGAAACATCCGAAGTTGCGGCTGAACCCGAACAACCGGCAGTCGTGGAAACGCAAATGGTAAATACGACTTTTGGTGAGGTAGAAATTCCTGCACATCCGGAGCGAGTTGCTGCCATTGATTATCTGGGAACGGTGCTTGCTCTTGGTGTAAAACCGATTGGTGGAGGCCAATTTCTAATGAACAGTCCTTACCTGGAAGGTCACATGGATGGTCTTGAAACGATAGGGGATTCCGTTGAACAATTGATGGAGCTGGAACCTGATCTCATTATTACATTGAATCCGGACAAGGCGGCTTATGAGAAATACAGCAAGATTGCTCCAACCGTTTCGATCGCATCCATCACTTTTCCAACACTCAAGGACGAAGTGAATTATTTCGGTAAAGTCCTTGGCAAAGAAGCGGAAGCAGAGAAGTGGCTGGCTGATTTTGATGAGGAGATTGCCAAAATCAAGCAGGAGGTGCAGAGCGTTGTTCCAGCTGACGCTACATTCTCCGTTATGCAGGAATATGATCGCCAAGTCTTCATATTTGGCAATCAGTCGGGTCGGGGAGGGCGTAACATCTACGAATTGCTTGGATTGCAAGCACCAAAGAACATTCCATCCGAGTTGATGCAGGGCGCCTATCATGAATTCTCCATAGAACTGCTCTCCAAATACGCTGGAGATTACATTGTGCTGACCAGCAAGTCTCAGTTGAAAGACCTTCAGGCAGATCCGATCTGGGGTTCATTACCTGCAATCAAAAATGGAAATGTGTACATTTGGACGGAAGAACAATCCTGGTTCCGTGACCCTATCGCCTTGTTGAAACAGACACAGGATCTGGCTGAATGGATTATTGGACTTAATACACCGTCTAAGTAAGATACTCCAAAAAAACCGTGCTACCCAGTTTGCTGAGCAGCACGGTTTTCATATTTCTATGTAGGACTGAACAGTTGAAGGGGATTAGCTGCCTGCAGGGAGATGAAGTAGCAGTGTGATTACCGTATAAGAGTTTATTCGCTCTTTTGTTCGTTCTGAATTTCTTGCAGATCCTCCAGTTGCAGTGTGAGGTCATTCTCGGGATTTGCACTCACAATGACTTCTGACGGTGATTGTTGCTGACCTGGCTGATTCGACTTGACGGCAGGTTTGATCACGTAGAGACTTTGAACGGAGTTGAGCAGGCTGGCAGGGGTGTCTTCATACGTTTCCAGGAAGAGTACATAGTCTTTGGTAGGAATCAGCTTGAGGTTGTCATCATTAATAATCTCGGTGTTGCCTAGTTGTCCGCCAAGTTGCTTCACTTCAAGTTTTTCCCCGGCAGTGTAACCGCCTTTATAGGATTCAGCGACCTGAATCGTGTGGATCGTATAGATTTTGTCAAAAGAAGATGGCTCTCCGCCCGGATCGGACGCGGGGTTTAACTCGTTTTCATTTGCAGCATCAGTAACTTGTACAATATCGTTTAAAGCTTCCACACGAGTCTCAACAACACTGCCTTTCACAATTGTATTTGCTCTCTCGGACAGGTCGCCAATGCTGGCATAACTCGGGTAATCTTCAGAAGCAATAATGGTCATGGGTGCATCGGATGTGGACGCGGTAGGTGTAACAGAAGAACATCCAACAGCAGATAAAATGAAAATGGAAGAGAGAAGCAGCGTTAATACTCGATTTTTGTTCATGGATAGGGATCCTCCTTGGATTTTTGGGATAAGTTCGTAACGGATTAGTACTTGGATCTTACGTTATTGATATCAAAAGTTTGGGGTTGGGTCATGGAATTGCGGTTGCGGGAGTAAGACATAATGGAAGGACTGCTTGTTGTTGGGTTGTCACCGAGCCAGATGGAGTGTCCGAGTTCGTGGACAAATACGCTTTGAATGAAGTTGGATAAGTTGGTTGCGTCAGGGGTGATCGTGGATGCATTGAGTTCGATGCGGAAGCTTACGACTTGACTGCCGGATACGGAGGCGTAGTTGACACCATATGCTGTATTATTAAAGTTTCCTGCGGTGATGGTGTTTGGGGAGTTACTTGTTTTGGTGAATTTAACTTTGGCACCTGCATTGTTCCAGTTGGTAAGGGAAGCGTCCATGGGAGTCTGCCATGCGGAGGCGTAATTATACGTACGAATGGGAATGGTGGTGCTGGGATAACCGTAGGTCAGAAAGGTTGCCGCATAGATGGTACTGCCAAACATCGCAATCGCTGAGAGCAACATGATGCTCATCAAAAACTTCCTTTTCATACTTAAAACCTCCAATAAATGTATTTTATTCTCTATTATAGTAACAAGTAATATTTGAGTTGAAATGAGTCCGAGGTCGTTGTTTTTGTCGTGAAAAACATGAAATATATCTTGATCAGACCCTAATGGTGTCAAAATAAGTCATTTTCTGTTCGATATGCATGCATAATTTCCCTGAAATAACAAACAATACGTTCAACTTCTCACAGGGAAAGGTAGTGCTTGAGCATGTGCAACCGTTTTTCATTGGCAGCCGATTTGGACGAAGTCAGAGATCATTTCAAGATTCAGCGAGTGATGTATTATTACAAAAACCGATACAATATCAGCCCAACCCAGCATACGCCGATTATTTTACATCAGGATGGTGAGCGTGTATTGGATGAGTTCCGGTGGGGTTCATTCCATTCTGGGGTCGTGATGCCGTTAACGCAAATCTTATGACGGTGCATGAGAATCCTTCCTATTACAAACTGGTAGAGACCAAGCGCTGCGTCATTCCCTGCAATGGATTATATTACTGGCGGCAAGAGGGCAAAAAAGTTATGCAGTTCGTGTTGTCATGCCGGATCGTGGTCTCTTCGGTATTGCTGGGTTATACGAGGTGTGGAGAGATACACGGAAAGAGCCGCTTCGTACCTGCACGATGCTTATGACAGGAGCGAATATGGTTACACGCGAGTTTGGCAGTAAAATGCCAGCGATCCTCTCTGAGGAAGAGATCAACACCTGGCTTGATCCGGCTAATACACGGGTGACTCAGTTGCTACCGTTATTAAAATCGTATAACAGTACAGAGATGAATCTGTATCCAGTCACCCCAATGGTCGCCAACGATGAACACGATTGTTACGAATGCGTGGAAGAGATGGATCAGAAGCTGGCTTACGTTCGGAGTTTCTGAATATCCTTTGGATGATGTGAAGAAGATGAAGAGGGCTGAGAGTCTGGAGACACTCTGCTCTTTTTTCCTTTCAGAAAATGAAAAGTTGCAATTGCAGTGAAACGTAACTATAATCATTACAGTAAGTGAACGCACATATCCATATATCTATTAAAAGAGATATTTATAATCAGGAGGGAACCACGAATGAATCCAAAGTTTAACCAGATGTTTGAACAAGTTTCACTGCCGACTGGTATTACACTGAAAAACCGTATCGTGCTCGCTCCCATGACTCATATGTCCTCGAATGCTGATGGTACCATATCCGATGCAGAACTTGCTTATTATGCACGTCGCACCGGTGGTGCTGGCATGTCGCTTACGGCTGTAGGGCATGTAACAGAGCATGGCATTGGTTTCCCAGCTCAGTTTGGCGTATATGATGACCGCTTCATTCCTGGCCTGAAACGATTGGCTGACACCATGAAACAACAAGGCTCGGTTGCCGTGTTGCAAATTTTCCATGCGGGCCGTCTGACACCTGAACAAGCTGTACCTGCGGGTCAAGTGGTTGCTCCTAGTGCGGTTGCAAGTGAACGTCCAGGATCTCCTGAACCTAGAGAATTGACGGATGCCGAGATTACTTCCATTATCAAAGATTTCGGGGAAGCGACACGTCGTGCCATTGAAGCCGGATTTGATGGTGTTGAGATTCACGGTGCTAATGGTTATCTGATCCAGCAATTCTTCTCCCTCATTCCAACCGACGAGAAGATCGTTGGGGCGGAAGTGTCGAGAAACGTCTGACATTCCCGCTTGCTGTAGTGGATGAGATTCAGAAAGTGGTTGCCGAACATACCAAACTGCCGTTCATCATTGGATACCGTTTCTCCCCGGAAGAACCGGAAACACCGGGACTCACAATGGAAGACACGTATGCACTGGTGGATGCATTGAAAGATAAAAATCTGGATTACCTGCACGTTTCCCTGAACGAATTCTGGTCCAAGCCAAGACGTGGCGAAGCAGATACACGTTCTAGAATGGAATTCATCTTGGATCGTGTGAACGGCAAATTGCCTGTAATTGGCGTAGGTTCAATTCATACGGCTGATCAGGCTGCTGAGGCACTTCAAACGGGAGTACCACTACTTGCCATTGGACGTGAGTTGATTATTGAACCGGATTGGGTTGAGAAAATCGAGAGCGGACGTGAAGAAGACATCGAGACGATTCTGACCAAATCCGATCAGGAACGTCTGGTTATCCCTGACGGATTGTGGAATGCAATCATCCACACGCCAGGCTGGTTCCCTATGGCAGAAGATAAATAAGATACACTTCAGAACTGGAATGGAGGGGCGAAAGCTCCTCTTTTTGCACATGGTCCAGATTCTTCTTGTCATCGCTCTGTGGTATGATGGATGAACAGGATCAACTGGATAATCAACGGTTTGGAGTGAAGGAATATGCTCGTAGCTGAACGGTATGAGAAAATAGTGGAATGGGTGGATACGCAAGGCAGCATGCGTGTGACCGAACTTAGTGAGCGCTGCGGGGTGACGGAAGAGACGATTCGTCGTGATCTGGACAAGCTCGAACAGGCGGGCAGGCTCAGAAGGTCCCATGGCGGGGCGGTCAGCGTAAAATACAAGGAAGAGTTACAGTCGGAGATTCCGTATCCGGAACGGGCTGTAGCCCATGCCGAAGAGAAGCGCAGAATTGCAAGCGAAGCGGTGAAAATGGTGGAATCTGGTGACCGAATCGCCCTGGATGCAAGTACAACCGCGTGGTATATGGCGGCAGGATTGCCGAACATTCCACTGACGGTACTAACCAATTCGATTAAAGTGGCCGCAGAGCTGAGTAACAAGGAGCAGATTCGTGTAATTGCCACAGGTGGGCAATTGGCTTCGAAGTCACTGTCTTTTGTAGGACCGCTGGCGGAACGTTCGCTGGATGCTTATCATGTGGACAAAGTGTTTCTGTCTTGCAAAGGAGTACATTTGACCAAAGGCATCAGTGAATCCAATGAATTACAGGCCTTGGTGAAGCAGAAAATGATCCATATTGCAGATGAGGTCATTTTACTTGCAGATTCCAGCAAATTTAACATACAGGCGTTTACCAGAGTTGCTGAGATGAGCAGTGTGGGCAAAGTGATTACAGATCAGGGCGTAGATGAAGAGCACGTTAGCGCATTGATGGAGCAGAATATTACGTGTATACGTGTGTAAACAAGAAGGGAATGAATGTCATGAAACATCCTTTTCATCTGAAAGCGGTATGGAATGGTGGGCGTAACAGTGAGGGAACAATCGATGCAGGTGGGTTAAAAACGGTCATATCGATTCCGCAGGAGATGGGCGGACCCGGTACGGGAACTAACCCGGACGAGATGCTGCTGGGTGCAGCCTCCACTTGTTACCTGATCACGCTGGCAGCGATGCTGGAGCGTTCGGATATTACGCCAGATGAATTGACGCTTGAATCGGAAGCAACGGTAGATGTTACAAATAACGTATTTACGTACGAACGGATCGTACATAGACCCCGGATTGTACTCAGCCAAGATGCTTCAGAGGCGGATCTGACCAAGGCTGAGCGCTTGGCGCATAAGGCTGAATCCTCCTGTATGATCTCCCGAGCGGTGGCAGGTAATGTCCAGATGGAGACACAGCCGGTCATTGTTACTACAGGAGCTAACGCGGTGTGATATACTGAAGAATAGACAATTCAAATTGTCATTTGTGTAAAATAAGGAGTAATTCGGTATGAACACACAGAAGCGCAAGACTAACCGCTGGGTACGTTTAACACGTGCTATGAAGCTGAATTTTCTCAAATTGTTACGTGCTCCCGGAGGTGCCCATAAAGTATCTACCGGATTTGCTATAGGGTTCGGACTGGAACTGATCGTGATCTCGACCGCTTCCTGATATATCTCGTATTTTATCCGATTGTGCGACTGTCTGGGGGTTCGGTGCCAGCAGCGATTGTTGGTAATGTGATCGGGAAACTTACGTTTTTACCTATTATTCTGATGCCACTCGCCAAACAAATTGGCTCATGGATATTGCCTGCTCACAGCATGGGACAGGGACTGGTACATGAGAGTGCATTCATGGAGCTGTTTCGCGGAAACTGGTCGGCCGTGAGTGAATTGTTGCTTGGTGGATTGGATATTCTGGCAGGCATGTCCGTATTTGGTGTCATTCTGGGTGTGGTTTCGTACTTTGTCGTAAAATTCTTCTACGTCAGAGCGCTCAACCGGCGTTATGAACGCCGGCTGGAGAAACGCCGACAAGCGGATAGCGCTTCGGTATCACCTCCGGTATTAATCAGGAAGCCATCACAATCATAATGGGCAGCATCAACATGGATGCAGCTGTGGTCCACAGAATGCAGCGGGATACAAACTGCGGAGAAGCATTGAACTGTTCAGCCAAAATAACGGCGTTCACTGCGGTCGGCATCGATGCGAGGATCAGCAGCACACTGAACAACGTACCTTCGACCTGAAGCGCGGTCAGTATCAGCCAGGACAGGATCGGCGCAGCTGCGAGACGGACTACAAGCCCGGTCCAGAAAGCTCGGCGTACATTGGGCAACCAAGGTGCCGTTGCACCTTTTGGTCTGAGCATCTGTGCTCCCAGAATGGCGAGAACGACAGGAGAGTAGCCCGCAGCCAGCATGGAAATCCCTCCATCCAGCGCTTCAGGCAGGCTCAGATTGGACGCACGCAGCGCAATGGCGATGCCAGCAGCATAGATGGATGGCATGCGGAAAACGGACAGAATCGCATCTTTCACCGTGAATTCGGATCGCGCGGCAAAAAAGATACCTACCGTATTAACAATGATCATCTGTCCAATGACGTAGACGGAAGCCTTGTCCAGTCCAAGCTGACCAAAGGCAAGCAGTACAAGCGGGAGCCCGTAATTCACGCAGTTCGTAAACGTGGAGACGAGGGTGAGGCCCGCTTTTTCGCTTGCACCCAGACGGAAAACCCGGCTTAACAGCTCGGCGAGTGCCCACAGAGCAATCAGATTAATAATAGAGAACCAGAACGTGCTGGTGACGTCCGTCCAGGTAATCTCTGCATGCAGCAATGTATTGAAGATGAGTGCAGGGCTCAAAATATAAAGGGAAAAGGTCGAGAGCGACCGGGTATCCCAATTTTTGAAGCGTTTTAACAGAATACCTCCAATCACGGGAAGTGATATCGGCAGGAACACATGGTATAAGGTGAGTAAAAATGAGTGAAGCAATGCAATTCAGTCCCTTCTGGATGAAAAACCTATCTTATCATAGCAGAAGATGCATCTCATATGAATGGATTTCAGTATGATGATGTGTAGTAATCGCCTTGCTTAACTAAGGATTTCCCTGATGTGCAGCGACAGCGGATTGCTATTTTGATATGGCAGATTTATTATAGAAGAGGTGCAACAAGATTACATACACATAGAGGAGGAAACTGTAATGAGTGAATCAAAACGCTTGCTCGTACTGGCCGGCTCTTACGCCGAAGCGGAAAATGAGGGCATTTATGCATATGAATTGAATGAGGATACAGGCAGCTTGTCCAAGCTTGACGGCATAGCG
This sequence comes from Paenibacillus sp. OVF10, assembly GCA_022836915.1. Lineage (GTDB taxonomy): Bacteria > Bacillota > Bacilli > Paenibacillales > Paenibacillaceae > Paenibacillus. The sequence continues at coordinate 3,433,140 of CP094668.1, forward strand.
GGCGTGAAAAACCCAACGTTTGTCAACGTGGATGCTGAAGGAAACAAACTGTATGCGATTGGTGAAACAGCGTCAGCAGAAGGCAACAAAATGTCTGAAGCTGTAGCTCTGAGCATTGATCCTTCTACAGGAAAATTAACGTTGCTGAACCGGAATGACTCCATTTCAGCACCACCATGTCATATCCAGCGTGATCCTTCCGGCAAATACTTGATTCTCTCCAGCTACCACGGTGGTCTGGTAGGTCTGCAAGCCTTGACGGATAACGGTGAAGTTGGAGCGCTTCTGGACGAGAAGAAACATGAAGGACAAGGTGCGCATCCTGAGCGTCAGGACAAGCCACATGTTCACTCCGCATTCTTCAGCCCGGATGGTAAATACATGATGGTACAGGATCTGGGCGCAGATAACATCGCGATCTATTCCATTGATGCAGACAAAAATGAACTTGTGCTGCACAGTGAAACCAAAACACATCCGGGAGCTGGCCCACGTCACTTGGCGTTCCACCCGAATGGTCAATTCGCATATGTCATCAATGAAGTGGATTCTTCCATTACTTCGTTCAAATATGATGCAGCAGCGGGCACGTTGACTGAATTGTCTACAGTATCTACACTGCCTGATGGATATGATGGCAAAGAGAATACAACAGCTGAAATCACTGTTTCCAATGATGGACGTTATGTATATGGTTCTAACCGTGGACATGACAGCATCGTTGTATTTGCAGTAGATGCAGACAAAGGTCACCTGACACTGGTTGAGCATGTATCTGCTGAAGGTGAGCACCCGCGTCACTTTGCTCTGACACCTAACGGCAAATTGCTGATCGCAGCTAACCGCGATACAAACAACCTCGTGACATTCACGGTAGATCAGGAGAGCGGACGTTTGAAATACACAGGTCACAGCACAGGTGTATCCAAGCCGGTATGCGTGAAACCAGTATATCTGTAAAATGATAAATTTCTAAACCAGCCCTGGCTGGATTGAAAATGATAACGATAACGACCCTGCCATGTGGCGGGGTCTTTTTATATTGAATATCTAATTGGATGATTAGGCTGCTGCTCGGCTGTAAGCGGGCGGATTGGAATAGAGGATTAATTCTATATTTGATTCACCTAACAACCAACAATTATCAATAGTATCGCCCAAGTAACTACCCCACTTCAAAGTGCGTACTTCCTGAATGGATAGTCAGGGTCTACAATGAGTGAGTAGCCAAAACAAACACTGCATGCATCTGAACAGACAAATTGGTGCAGGCTAAATATCTGATTATTATTTTTACAGGAACGAATCATACTTGAACAACAAAGGAGAAATAAATGATGAAATTGCAATTGGCGCTTGACTTGGTAAATATCCCTGAAGGTATCGCACTGGTTAAAGAGGTTGAACAATATATTGATATCGTTGAGATTGGTACTCCAATCGTTATTAATGAAGGTTTGCACGCGGTAAAAGCGATGAAAGAAGCATTCCCTAATCTGCAAGTTCTTGCAGACCTTAAAATCATGGACGCTGGTGGTTATGAAATCATGAAAGCAGCTGAGGCTGGTGCGGATCTGATCACTGTGCTTGGGGCAACCAATGACAGTACGATCAAAGGTGCAGTAGCAGAAGCGAAAAAACAAAACAAACAAGTTCTTGTGGACATGATCAACGTGCCTAACCTTGAACAACGTGCTCGTGAGATTGATGCGCTTGGCGTAGATTACATCTGTGTACACACAGGTTATGACCTGCAAGCTGAAGGACAAAGCCCGTTCGAAGATCTGCAAACGATCAAAGCAGCTGTGAAAAATGCTAAAACTGCTGTTGCTGGTGGAATTAAGCTGGAAACATTGCCAGAAGTAATCAAAGCACAACCGGATCTGGTTATTGTAGGCGGCGGTATCACAGGACAAGCAGACAAAGCGGCAGTTGCAGCTGAAATGCAACGTCTCGTTAAACAAGGGTAAGCAGATGAGCAAAACACAGTACGCAGCTGACATCTTGAAGGAGCTGGAACGTACGTTAAGCCAGATCGATGATGCAGAGATGCAAGCGATGGCTGAACACATTTTGGCTGCGGAACAGATTTTTGTAGCAGGAGCAGGCCGGTCAGGACTTATGGGAAAGGCTTTTGCCATGAGACTGATGCAGATGGGGCTTCGTGTATATGTGGTGGGCGAGACCGTAACACCTGGGATCAGCTCGAAGGATTTCCTCTTGCTGTGCTCTGGCTCAGGAGAGACAGGCAGTCTGGTAGCCATGGCTCAAAAGGCTAGTCAAGCTGGTGCACCTGTAGGTCTCATTACGATTAAGCCAGAGTCCACGATTGGGAAATTGGCGACTACGGTAGTGCGTCTCCCGGCTTCAGCCAAAGAGGACACAGCAACTTCCGGAGCGGCAGTAACCATTCAGCCGATGGGCTCGTTGTTTGAACAAGGACTGTTAATCGGTATGGATGCTCTCATCCTTACGATGATGGAAATGAAGGGGATGACCGGAGCGGATATGTTTGGCCGCCACGCGAACCTGGAATAGTGAATAGATGAAAGACCGGAATCCTTTGATTATGAAGGGTTCTGGTCTTTTCTGCGATACATAGTCATTCATCTGTTAGGTTTTATCCGTGATTTACAGTTAAACTTTGCATCCCGACCAGGCTGTAGTAGAATTAATAGATAGCTGTATTGAATGAATGTACTTATTACATCATGCATGGAGCGGAAAGCTTACCTCGTGTGAAGTGTCCCCGTGATATGTGTAATATACGCGATATAAGATTGAAGATGAGGGGCTCGGAGCCATGGCAGCCGAAGTCAAGGAACGGATTAATCTGAAAGAAATCAACTGTGAGAAGGAATTGACCCTTGCGGTGATCGGTGGCAAATGGAAACTGATTATTTTGTGGCATTTGGGTCTGGAAGGTACCAAACGTTTCAGTGAGCTGAAACGCCTAATCCCTCATATTACCCAGAAGATGCTGACCAATCAGCTACGTGAGCTGGAGGAAGACAAGTTGATTGAGCGCAAGGTGTATGCAGAGGTACCTCCTCGGGTGGAGTATACGTTGACAGATCACGGTCAAAGCCTGATGCCCGTCCTGCACGCGATGTATAACTGGGGTAAAAATTACGGCGAAAATGTAATCTGGAAAGAAAGCTAAATAAGTTATATTCAGAATGACCGCTAGGTAAATGGATTCTTCCATAAACCAGCGGTTTTTTAGTTGCTTTCAAACCATGGTCACATGAGCAAAAGTTTATACGAAACGGAGAGGACAGAAACAGCTTGAAGAAGCGAAGCTAAAAGCTTTCTGAAAGAAAGCTACATCGCAAGCACATACTGGCCTTTATCTTAGATACCCTTTTGTATAGATGGAACTAAACATTCACACGAGAACGTAGAGGACAGAAAGAACCTGAAGAAGCGGAGCGGTCGCCTTTATCACCGGATTTTCACCTTTGAAAAAGGGAATCAAAAAATCTGGGGATAAGAGCGATCGGAAGGTTGTTCTGTCATCGGAGTGGTAAGTGTGAATAATCTTTAGTCCAATCTATACTCCCTTGCACTGGAATATGATACGATGAGAGATATTGGAAATGCAAGGAGGATGACATATACAGATGGAAAAAATACGTACACGTGCTGAGGTAAACCCAGAAACCACTTGGGATCTGAGAGACTTGTTTGTAAACGATGTAGAGTGGGAGCAGGAGCTTCGATCACTTCCTCAGGCTGCTGCCCAGATCGAAACGTTCAAAGGACGTCTTGGCGAAGGCGCTGAACAATTGCTGGCTTGTCTGGATGCTCGTGAAGCTTTGCAGGAGCGGATCGCCAAGACGGCTTCTTATGCCCGCTTGAAGCAGTCAGAGGACAGCACCAATCCGGTCAATATTGAGAATTCAGCTAAAGCAGGAGATATCCTATCAAATCTGTCGTCGTCCTTGTCTTTTGTCAATTCGGAGATCGTTGATCTGCCGGAGGGAACCGTTGAACGTTACCTTGAAGAACTTCCGGGATTGGAACCGTATGCGCGCAGTTTGGAGCGTTTGATTCGAGAAAAAGAACATCGGCTTACGCCCGAGACCGAGAAGGTACTCGCTTCACTTGGAGAGGTGCTGGATTCGCCATACCGTATCTATCTGCGCGGTAAACTGGCAGACATGACGTTTGACGATGCTCTTGATGGAGAGGACAATAATCGTCCACTGTCCTGGTCATTCTATGAAAATAATTATGAGATGTCATCTGATACCAAGCTGCGCCGTTCTGCTTATGCTGCATTCAGCTCGAAATTAAATGATTACAAAAATACGTTCGCAGAAGGTTATGCAACCGAAGTGAAGAAACAGGTTGTATTATCCAGGCTGCGTGGTTACGACGATGTTACAGATATGCTTCTCAGCCCACAGCAAGTGAGCAAAGAGATGTACAATAATATTCTGGATATTATCCAGCGGGAACTCGCACCTCATATGCGCAGACTGGCGGCTCTCAAGAAACGTGAGCTGGGTCTGGACAAACTGATGTTTTGTGATCTGAAGGCGCCGCTTGATCCTGAATTTAGCCCTGCCATTACATATGATGAGGCGTGCACACTCATTCGAGAAGCACTTGATGTGCTTGGGCCGGAGTATGGCGAGATCGTAGAGCGCGCATTCAGTGATCGCTGGGTGGATTACGCAGATAATGCAGGCAAATCCACAGGGGCATTTTGCTCCTCTATATATGGTTCACACTCCTATATCTTAATTTCATGGGCAAACAATATGCGTGGAGCATTTACACTTGCCCATGAAGTGGGGCATGCAGGCCACTTCATGCTTGCGGGACGTTACCAACGGCTCACGAATACACGGCCATCTCTTTATTTCATTGAGGCACCATCGACCATGAATGAAATGCTGCTGGCAGATCATCTATTGAAACGTTCCGATAATCCGAGAATGCGTCGCTGGGTCATTTTGCAACTGTTGAATACGTATTACCATAACTTTGTTACACATCTGCTGGAAGGTGAATTACAGCGCAGGGTCTATGCACGCGCAACCAAAGATGAGCCCATTACGGCGAAGACGTTAAGTCAGCTCAAAGGAGACATCCTTTCCGAATTCTGGGGACCTGATCTGGTAATTGATGAAGGGGCCAAGCTCACGTGGATGAGACAACCTCATTATTATATGGGACTTTATCCATATACCTATGCGGCAGGCTTGACGGCTTCCACAGCGGCAGCACAGCAGATTCGGGAAGAAGGACAGCCTGCGGTAGATCGCTGGCTTGATGCACTCAAAGCTGGTGGAAGTCTCACACCACAGGAGTTAATGAAGCTTGCGGGTGTGGATATGTCCGGACCTGAGCCGATTCGCTCCGCGGTTGCTTATGTCGGCAGTCTGGTCGACGAACTTGAACGTCTGTATTCCTGATCTGGTTCATATAGTATACGGACAAGGCAGAACGGGTTGTCTGCATGCACCGCCTTCCTTGCGTGGGGGCGGTGCATCTTATTTTTGCAAGGGGAAAGGAACGATGATGAATGGCGTTAACGAGCGTGTCCTCATCGATGGGCCGATTAAGCGTAGACGGCTTTGGTGTGTTTGACGACATGAATGGAGTACCAGGTTTTGAAGGAAATCAGGGTGGTTTTTTTTCGGGATTCAATGAGTTTGCTACAATGAATGCATTTGCTTCGATTTTCATTGGCGGCATATTTCTCATCATTGCGGGAGTTATTGTTTTTGTAATTATTTCAGGGGTACGCACGTGGTCATCGAATAACACAGCGGCCTTGTTAACCCTGCATTCAACGGTGGTGGCCAAACGAACCGAAGTCTCAGGTGGAGGCGGCGATAGCAGTGCGACTACCCGGTATTATGTTACATTTGAATTCGACAATGGGGAGCGCACTGAACTGATTGTTGGCGGAAACCATTATGGCATGATGGTGGAAAATGATCGAGGAATGCTGACGTATCAGGGGACACGCTTCAAGCATTTTGGGAGAGATGTACAGCCTCAGTCGGGGGTAAACAAAGGTCAATTTTATACGTAAAAAAAGAAATGCGGCTCCTCCCAGGTGGGAGAGAGTCGTTTTTGGTATACCCAAAAGAAAGAAAAAGCGAAGGGTATTCAAACGCTTACAATGGTGATATACTCGTAAAATAAAGTAAAACAGTATTAAACAAAAACAAACAAACAATAAATACAGAATAAAGTACAGGGTTACGGACTGAATTCAAGAGATGCCGTTTGGAAAATAGGATGGGTTCGAAAGGTTGGTGAAGCGCGGTGAGTGTGCTGGCTTATGATTTGGGCGCTGGGAGCGGGAGAGCGTTACTGGGACATCTAAATGATCGTGGGATCGAAACAAGCGAAATTCATCGGTTCAAGAATGAACCGGTGAAGGTTGGCGAGCGGATGCACTGGGATATTCTGCGATTGCATCATGAATTGTTGCAAGGGCTTACCCTTGTGAAACAGCAGGGAGAAAAGCCGGAGAGCCTGGGGATCGATTCCTGGGGCGTTGATTTTGGTTTGCTTGGCAGTAATGGTGAGTTGCTGGGTAACCCGTATCATTACCGTGATACACAGTTTAACGGCATGATGGATCAGGTACGCCAAGAGCTGAGCTCTCAGCGAATCTTCGAACGTACAGGGATTCAGTTTCTTAGCTTTAATACCTTGTATCAATTGGCAACGCTTCAACGCAGCGGTTCCCCGTTACTTCATGAAGCAGAGCGTTTTCTCATGATTCCGGATTTGCTACGTTATTTCCTGACAGGGGAAGCGGTGAATGAGTTCACCAATGCAACCACAACACAATTATACAATCCATCAGCGGGGCAGTGGGATAGTGAGTTGCTGGCGCATATTCGTATTTCGGAGAAACTGTTTGGTGAAGCCGTGCTGCCAGGCACCCGTGTTGGACAATTGCGAAGCAGTATCTGTAACGATCTGGGATTGTCTCCGATTCCCGTGATCGCTGTTGCGGAGCATGATACGGGTTCAGCCGTTGTGGCTGTTCCTGCAACGGAACGTTCTTTTGCTTATCTGAGCTGTGGAACCTGGTCCCTGATGGGTACGGAGATAGATCATCCTGCGATTAGTACCGAGAGTCTGGCCTTGAACTTCACGAATGAAGGCGGGGCGGGTGGAACATTCCGTCTGCTGAAGAACATTATGGGCTTATGGATTTTGCAGGAAAGTATGCGGGAGTGGGACCGCCAAGGGCAGGGAATTAGCTATGATGCGTTATTAGCAAAGGCGGAACAGGCACCTCCATTTGCCAGTTTGTTTGATCCGGATGATGAACTGTTCATGCCAGCAGGAGATATGACGACCCGAATACGTCAGTATTGCCGTGATACAGGGCAAGTGGTACCAGAGGATCAGGGGGCTATTGCCCGGGCAATTCTGGAGAGCCTGGCATTGAAGTATAGGAGAGTCCTGGAATGGACGGAACAATTATCGGGACAGACGTTCAACGGATTGCATATGGTCGGTGGAGGTATCCAGAACCGACTGTTATGTCAGTGGACTGCAAATTCCATTGGCAAGTCGGTATGGGCAGGTCCGGCAGAGGAAGTGCCATCGGGAATATGGCTGTGCAATGGATGGCGAGCGGAGCTTTTAAAGATATCTGGGAGGCACGTAAGGCCATTCGTGATTCATTTTCGGTAACTGCGTATGAGTCGCAGGACAGGTCAATCTGGGAAGATGCTTACGGCAGATTTCTGCGTGTGACGGTTTCATCTAATTCACAAGCGGGGAGTGAGGTGTAACATGCTGGCAGCCGAGCGATATGACCGAATTGTGGAGATGGTGAACGTAAAGGGCAGTATGCGTGTATCCGAGCTTAGTGAGCGCTGCCGGGTGACGGAGGAAACCATCCGGCGGGATCTGGATCGGCTGGAACAGGCAGGACGACTTCGCCGATCTCACGGTGGTGCAGTGAGTGTGAAGGAAGATCAACCGGAGATCCCTTACCGGATCAGGGAGACAACCCATGCGGAAGAGAAAAAGCGCATTGCACAAGCGGCTCTGGCGATGATTCATCCGGGTGATCGCATTCTGTTGGATGCGAGCACAACGGCAGGTTATATGGCAGCGAACATGCCGGATTTCCCGCTGACGGTTTTAACCAACTCGATCCAAATCGCCACTGAACTCAGCAGCCGTGACAAGGTTGAAGTCATCTCAACAGGGCCAGCTGGCAGCTCGCTCGTTGTCTTTTGTTGGGCCGCTCGCGGAGCGTTCTCTGGAAACGTATCACGTGGATAAAATGTTCATGTCGTGCAAAGGTGTACATCTCGAAGGTGGCGGAATCAGTGAATCCAATGAACTCCAGGCAAGGCTGAAGCAGAAGATGGTTGGCATATCCGATCAAGTCATCTTACTTGCAGATGCCAGTAAATTTGGTGTCCGTGCTTTTGCCCGAGTATCCGGGTTAAATGCAGTCCATACGATCATTACCAATCAGCCATTGGAGGCTGAACAGACTGACCGTTTGAGTGGATACGACATAGGGATTATTACGGTTTAAGCTTTTAAATTTTATCTATATAAATTGAACTAAACATTTACACGAAACGGAGTGTTTAGTGCAAATATTCTTAGTCAATTCATCTACTAATCAGTTAATAGGAGCGTGTAATTATGAAGGTCTCCTTATTCATTACCTGCCTCAGCGATGCCATCTATCCCCGAGTGGGGAAGCCATGGTCAGATTGCTCGCCGCTCATGGCGTTCGGCTGGATTTTCCGCCGATTCAGACCTGCTGCGGTCAGCCTTCCTACAATAGCGGGTACTGGGACGAGACTCGGGTAGCGGCCAAAACGATTCTTGAAGCGTTTGACGACAGTGATTTTGTAGTCTGTCCATCCGGATCGTGTACGTATATGATTCATCATTATCCCGAACTGTTCGCAGATGAACCGGTGTGGCTGGAGAAGGCAAAACGATTGGAAGCCAAAGCCTATGAATTCACTCAATTCCTCGTTCAGGTACTCGGGATAACCGATCTCGGCGCACATTTTCCGCACAAAGTAACCTATCATCCATCTTGCCATGGCAGCCGTCTGCTTGGTGTGAAAGATGAGCCGATGGCGCTACTATCCCAAGTAAAGGGACTGGAATTGGTTCCACTGCCGTTTGCTGAGGATTGCTGCGGGTTCGGGGGTACGTTTGCCATTAAAATGTCCGATATTTCGGGAGCGATGGTGACGGAGAAAGTTGATCATGTCAAAGAGACACAAGCTGAAGTGCTGGTTGGGCTGGACATGGCCTGTCTGATGAATATTGCAGGTAATCTGCGTTATCGGAATGAACCGGTGCGTGTGATGCATTTGGCGGAGCTACTGTATGAGGGGTGCAAACAGGATGAGCCAACCGGGAGTTATGGATACTACGGTCAAAGAACGTGCCGGACTGGCCTTGAATGATGATTTTCTGCGTAAAGCGGTCAAATTCACGACAGAACGATTGCGTAACGGGAAGAAGTCTGCCTCAGAAGAACATGGAAACTGGGATGAATGGCGAGAGCGTGGCCGTCAGATTCGTCTGCATACGATTGCGCATCTGGATTATTATCTGAATGAATTTGTGAATAACGCCCGTGCGAACGGGGTTCATATTCATTTTGCAGATACATCGGTGGAAGCAGCGGCGATTGCGCTGGATATTGCGGCGCACAAGCAGGCTTCTACGGTGGTGAAGTCCAAATCGATGGTGTCGGAGGAAGTACATCTAAATCATGTGTTGGAGTCGGCGGGCATTGAAGCCATCGAGACTGACCTGGGTGAATATATCATTCAGTTGGCAGGCGAAGCCCCTTCTCATATTGTCATTCCAGCCATCCATAAGAACCGCTATCAGATTGCAGAGTTGTTATCCAAGGAAGCAGGTGAAATTCTGGAGCCGGACACAACGGTGCTCGCTGGATTTGTACGTAAAAAGTTACGCGAGAAATTCCTGGAAGCGGATATTGGCATGACCGGCTGCAATTTTGCGATTGCAGAGACGGGTTCCATGGTTTTGTTCGAAAATGAAGGCAATGCCCGTATGGTATCCACTGTTCCGAAAACGCAGATTACACTGATGGGCATGGAGCGGATTATCCCGTCGTGGACGGATCTGGAGGTCATGGCAACCTTGTTGCCGCGCTCCGCAACAGGTCAGAAACTAACGATGTACATGTCAGGCATCACAGGTCCGCGTCGTACAGCGGATGCTGATGGGCCGGATGAAATGCATATTATTATCGTGGACAACGGTCGATCTTTACAGCTCGGTGATCCTGAATTCCAGGAGTTGCTGAATTGTATTCGCTGTGGTGCTTGTCTGAATGCTTGCCCGGTATATCGTCATATTGGAGGTCATGCCTACGGCGGAACATACAGTGGTCCGATTGGCGCGGTACTGACACCTGCACTCAATGGCAACATTGATGAATGGAACGATATTGCGGGTGCTTCGAGTCTTTGTGGAGCCTGTTATGAAGCATGTCCGGTCAAAATTCCATTGCATGATATGCTCGTTTATTTACGCAGGCGTAAAGTGGAAGACGGCCATGGTAACAAAATGGAGAGCATGGGCATGAAGGGATTTGCCGCTGTTGTATCCAATTCCAAACGTTTCAGTGCGGCCATACGCCTGGGACAGATCGGGCAGAAGGCAGTTGTACGCAACAACGGCATTTCTCTCAAGTTGGGTCCTCTCAAAGGTTGGAACAATTATCGGGTTGCCCCAAGTCTCGCCAAGAAATCCTTCCGGCAACAATGGAACAAGCTGGATCAGGAACTGAACCAGGAGCAACCCGCCATGGATTCTTCCGTTCGCAGCCGTATGGAGCAGATTATTCGTGAACGAGAAGAAGGAGGGTACTAAGCATGGTAACTGAACATCAGCAATGGCTCGCGCAATTGGAGAAGAAGTCCATGGAGAAACAGGAGCAGTTCATGAATGACATTGCTTCGAAATTGAGAAGACCAAGGCAACGACATGCGCCGACCCAACCCTTTCGGGGAGCACCCGACTTTTGGACTGAACTGGAATGGGATGAAGAGAAGCGTATTCAAGCATTTACCGATAACTTTGTGAGTGTAGGTGCCCACATTGCCCTGGTTCAGAACATGGAAGAAGTGTCTCAATTTATCGCCAATAAATCTCATGAGCTGAGTGCGAAATATATCATTCGTCAAAATGAAGAGGCGCTTGAGAATCTCAATTTGGAAGCACAGTTCCCGGATGTACAGATCTCCGTCTGGAACAGTCAAGCCGATGAGAACTGGAAGGCCCGGGCAGCTGAGGCTGATATAGGTGTGGTCATGGCGGATTATGCGACTGCATATACAGGTTCGGTTACTGTACTTTCTTCACCCGAAAAAGGTCGTTCCGTCAGTCTGTTGCCTACGGTACTTATCATCATTATTCCAGTAGATCGACTGTACACCAGACTGGGTGAGACGCTGGATCGATTCGACGAAGCGGGAAGAGAGAATCTTCCGGCAGGCATCCACTTTATTTCAGGGCCAAGTCGCTCTTCCGATATTGAAAATGATTTAACCATTGGCGTACACGGACCAGGTATTGTATATGGTTTGATTATGGGTTAACGGTGTGTTAATCGTGATGGTACATGATGATTTTGATAACTGTCCTAGATGCAGAATTCGTCTGCTGAGGGCAGTTTTTTATTTTGTCTACTATAGTCAGAAACTATTAAGATTATATTAATTATATATTTAACCTATTAACAATAGAGGTGTATAATCCATCTCAAGATAGAATTCATATGAGATACAAAAGAGAAAGAGGAGGATGAATACAGATGAGTATATTTTCTTACCAAGTTCCGTTTATGGGTGGCCACGAAGGTGATTTTTCTGCTTTTAAAGGGAAAGTTCTGCTTATTGTGAATACAGCAAGTCGGTGTAGCTACTCCCGGCAATTCAGTGAACTTCAGCAGATGTATGAGAAATATGGTGAACAGGGGCTGGAGATTCTGGCGTTTCCATGCAACCAGTTTAACGAGAAAGAACCTGGTAGTAGCGCTGAGGTAGCCGAGTATTGCAGGAGTCAATTTCAGATATCTTTTCCGATATTGGAGAAGGTCGAGGTTGTTGGGCAATCGATGCATCCGTTGTTCCGTTATCTGATTGAAGAAGCGCCGTTTAAAGGTTATGATCTGGATACGCAAGAAGGACAGTGGATGGACACCTTTTTGAAGGAGAAGCATCCAGAATTGTATCAAGGAGACGGGATCAAATGGAATTTCACCAAATTCCTGATTGACCGCAGTGGGAACGTCCATGGCCGTTATGAAACGACAGTAGCTCCATTAGAGATGGAGTCAGTTATTCAGAATTTGTTGAAGAAATCATAAGTATACCTTAATCCCTGTCCTGAGGTCCTATGACTTTGGGACTGTTGAAGATTAGAACTGGAAATGTTAGGGTAAAAGAAGATAACGAAGGCCTCCATTTTTTTAATCAAAAATGACCAATATACCATTTCGGTCAGTTAGTTCTTTGATGGTTTTATCGTTATCTGGATGAAATATGAAAAAGTGCAAAAAATAACTTGAATCTGTTGATCTGAAGAGTAAGTGTAATCGCGTTTGTAAATCAAGTCATTATTTTTAGTTGTAGAACTCTTAACTTGGAAAGAAGGAGTGAGTGTCATGCCACCAATTTCAGTGCCTCAACCGAAAACATTTGGCCCACTGGGCAATTTGCCACAATTGAACTTTGAAGAGCCGGTGCAATCCCTGGTGAAACTGGCTGAAGAGTATGGACCGATCTTTCGTATGGAGTACCCCGGGCGAAGTGAATTGTATATTTCAGGTCACGAACTGGTCGCCGAGGTAACAGATGAATCCAAATTCGACAAACGTGTGTGGGCACCCCTTGCGAAGGTTCGTGCTTTTGCAGGAGATGGGCTATTTACGAGTTGGACCGAGGAACCGAATTGGAAAAAAGCCCATAACGTACTGCTGCCAAGTTTCAGTCAACGTGCCATGCAGGGATATCACAACAAAATGATTGATCTGGCTGTGCAGTTGGTTCAGAAATGGTCACGATTGAACCCGGATGAGACGGTTAACGTTCCGGATGATATGACACGTCTTACGCTCGACACGATTGGCCTGTGTGGGTTCAACTATCGGTTTAACAGCTTCTACCGGGAGGAACCACATCCATTCATTACAAGCATGGTTCGGGCGTTGGATGAATCCATGAGTTCATTGCAGCGACTGCGTCTGCAAGACAAGCTGATGATCACCAAAAAGAAACAGTTTGAACAGGATATCCGTTCCATGTTCTCCTTGGTGGATCACATTATTGCCGAGCGTAAAGAGAAACCGCAGGAAGGGGCAGACGATCTGTTGTCCCACATGCTCAACGGCAAAGACCCGGAAACGGGAGAAACACTGGATGATGAGAACATCCGTTATCAGATTATTACATTCCTGATCGCTGGACATGAGACCACAAGTGGACTGTTATCCTTCGCCGTTTATTATCTGATGAAGAATCCGGATACGCTGGCTAAGGCCCAAGCAGAAGTGGATCAGATTCTGAAAGATCCGGTTCCCACGTACAACCAGGTTCGCAATCTGAAGTACGTTCGTATGGTTTTGAATGAAGCATTGCGGTTATGGCCGACGGCCCCGGCATTTTCTCTGTATGCTAAAGAGGACACCGTACTTGCGGGTCAATATCCTTTGCAAAAAGGAGACAGCGTCAGTGTGCTTATTCCCAAGCTGCATCGCGACCGCCAAGCGTGGGGAGATGACGTAGAGGAATTCCGCCCGGAACGGTTCGAAGATCCGAGCAAAGTGCCGCATGATGCCTATAAACCTTTTGGTAATGGTCAACGGGCCTGCATTGGTCAGCAGTTTGCACTTCAGGAAGCAACGCTGGTACTGGGCATGGTGTTGAAGCATTTTGACTTCATAGATCATTCGGATTATCAATTAAAGGTGAAAGAAACGCTGACGCTTAAACCGGATAACTTCACAATTCGTGTACGTGCGCGTGGGGGCAGCCAGTCATGGCCGTTCCGGGTGTAGCGGTCGAAGAACCAAAGCCGGTTGCCAAAAGAACGGAGCCGGATGCAGCAAATGCACACCACACACCGATGCTTGTTCTGTACGGTTCCAATCTGGGTACAGCTGAAGGCATTGCACGTGAAATTGCGGATACCGCCAGATATCAGGGTTTCCGGAGTGAGGTCGCTGCGCTGGATGATCGTGTTGGCAAACTGCCAAAGGAGGGTGCCGTCATTATTGTCAGTGCATCCTATAACGGTCAGCCGCCAAGTAATGCCAAGATGTTTGTCGAGTGGATCGAACATGCGGATGCCAATGAATTCAAAGGTGTGCGTTTCGCTGTTCTTGGATGCGGTGACCACAACTGGGCCAGCACCTATCAGCGTATTCCGCGTTTAATAGATGAACAGTTATCTTCCAGAGGAGCAGAGCGGTTATCACCGCTGGGTGAGTCAGATGCTAGCGGAGATTTCGAGAAACAGGTGGGGGATTGGACAGAGCAATTATGGCCGGATCTCGCACGAACGATGGGACTGAAGCTAAACACAAGCTCCAATAGCGAACGCAGCTCACTATCTGTACAGTTTGTCAGTGGGCTCGCCGTAACACCGCTTGCGGATACGTATGATGCCCATGTGGCAAAAGTACTCGAGAACAGGGAGCTTCACGACGCGGGCAGTGAACGCAGCACACGTCACCTGGAGATCCAATTGCCTGAAGGCATAACCTACAAGGAAGGGGATCATCTGGGCATTCTGCCACAGAACCCACCGGAACTGGTGGAACGTGTATTGCGTCGATATGGATTTACCGGAACGGAGCATCTCGTTCTGGATGCATCCGGTCGCAGTGCCGCGCATCTGCCGCTGCATCAACCGGTGAACCTGTATGATCTGCTCAGTCATAGCGTTGAGCTTCAGGAAGCGGCAACTCGTGCACAGTTGAGAGAAATGGCAGCATACACGGTATGTCCACCGCATAAGAAGGAACTTGAAGCGCTGCTTGATGAATCGGTGTATATGGATCAAGTTCGGAACAAACGGATCTCCATGCTGGATTATCTGGTGAAATATGAGGCTTGTGAACTGCCGTTTGAGCGTTTCCTTGAATTACTGCCTTCATTAAAAGCCAGATATTATTCGATCTCCAGTTCACCGCGTGTTCAGCCCGATCAAGCGAGTATTACGGTCAGTGTTGTGCGTGCCCCGGCATGGAGTGGGCAGGGAGAATACAAAGGCATTGCGTCCAACTATCTGGCTAACCTGAAAGCGGGTGACGAGATCGTCATGTTCACGCGGACACCGGAATCGGGTTTCCAACTGCCGGAGGATCCACAGGTTCCCGTCATTATGGTAGGGCCGGGTACAGGTGTTGCTCCATTCCGAGGTTTCTTGCAGGCAAGGCATGTATTGAAGGAACAAGGTCAAGAGGTTGGCGAAGCCCACCTGTACTTTGGATGCCGGAATCCCGAGCATGATTATCTGTACAAAAATGAATTGGAAGCAGCCCAGCAGGAAGGGCTTGTGAAGCTTCATACGGCCTTCTCCCGTGTAGACGGGGAGGAAAAATGTTATGTACAGCATCTGATGAGAGACGATGCCCGTCACTTTATTCCTTTGTTTGAAGAGGGTGCGCATCTGTATATCTGCGGTGATGGCAGCAAGATGGCACCTGATGTGGAAGCTACACTCCAGCAGGCATACGCTGATATTCATGGCAAGTCCGCGAAAGAAGCAGAAGAGTGGCTTAATCAGCTTCAGCAGGAAGGTCGTTATGCCAAGGATGTATGGACAGGCATCTGATATACACATGTGAAGGGTCAGCTTGATCCGTAACTGGCTGAGCGGTGAGATACAGAAGCAGTTCTGTTCTCACCGCTTTTTGACATAAAATGATTCTTCAGCAGATAAGTGGTTGCATGGGTTATAATTAAATATTGGAAGGGAGCACCCGTATGCAGACATTCGGGAACCATTGTATGGCTTGCGAAAAGAACCAGCTTTACTTCCGCCTACAAGGCCGTTTCAGGTTTTTCTTCCGGTGGTTGGCCGATAGATCGACTCGACGCTGGAGAGAGGAAATAATATACGGGAAGGGACTCTGCCTTTTCCCTGGAGTTCAAGATAATCCAGTCCCACACCCACAAGTCTGATATTGTTAAATGCATTCCAGGAAGGGAAAGTCGTGCGGATTCCGACTCTGACGCCTCGCCGGGTACGAGGAATATCGAATACCCGAATGGAATTCAGACTAAGTGGAATGAATATTTGGCGGTTTACTTTGATAAACTGCCTTGGGTAGACACGACGAATACGTCCCGGCTCCAACCCGGAGAGTGGTGTATTCAGTTCTGCAAGGTGCCCCTGGAGTTCTGCCAGACGCTGCTGAAGTGTTTTTCCAGTATGGAGATGCTGCCAGCTCATAAGAATTCCTCCGTTCGCCATTTGTACCTAGTATATGAAGGCACGGGGTAGGAAGGTGTACGTTTGATAGCCCATGTTCGTTACGGCTAACGGGGTTTCATTTTATAATAGAGGAGTGATTTAATTGATCGTAGAGATGTATAAAGACCTCATTCAGGATGAGCGTGGCAATTATTATCTGGCAGTACAGATGGATGGCAATGAGCTTACGCTCGTTAATGCATTCGTTGAAGCGGCATTCACACCTGAACTGATCTACAATGAAGAGTTCCGTGCCAAGCATAAAGAGATGGAAGGCGGGTTTGTAGGCAAAATTGCGATGGACCTGCTAAGGCACGATGTGGTCATGGGGATGAAGCAAATCGACCGCAAACTGTTGAACCTGTCGGATGTGGAACAGCAATTCACCGTAAATTATATTGATACGATTGAATTTTATCGTCACCCGGCGTGGAACCGGAAGGTGTAAAAGGATAGATATTTCCTCTGTAACCAGAGGGAGGTTCTTCTCCAATCAAATTGGCCATGATCTTACTTATACCAGCAACAGAATATATTGAGATGTAAAAGCGCAAGTGCAGGGCAGTAAGCCTTCGCAACTTGCGCTTTTTGGCGTATATGGTAACGACCTGGGAGACTTAGAAACGAACCAGATTATTGACGTTGACAGGCAAGCCTGTGGCGATGGCGCGATTGGCCGCAATACCCGTCAGAATGGATCTGGCACCGTCCACATGGTTAGCAGCGCGATGATACGGATCTTCAACAGGCTCTCCAAACAGATCATTCAGCAGAACCGGGTCACCTCCGCCATGTCCACCTGCTTTCTCTTCCACTTCAACCTCATATGGCGCATCAAACATTGGAAGAACCCGCAATGTTTTACCGATCAATGCACCTTCCTTACTTTTATCACCCAATGAATTGACATAGGATTGCTCCACAATGTTCATCTCAATCCGACCTTTGGTGCCATTAATGGCAATGCGGTAACCTTCCCATGGCTGGTAGGCGACGAGGGAGTACGTCAGAATCGCTTTGTTCCGATACTTCACAAGAACGCCCATCGTATCCTCAATGTTGATGCCATCCCCGAATACGCTCTGATCGCGCTGGTAACCATCTTCCGATTCGGCATCCAGATACATGGACTTCATATGAGCATCCGAATCCAAATGCAGTGCAAAAGGATCATCCTTTGCGATCGGATTGCCGGTTGCCCGATTGTAGAACTGCGTTACACCGCGTTCTTCTGCATTTTCTCTGCCGTAATACATCAGATCACCAAATGCAAACACGGTATCCGGCTGTGAGCCGATCCAGAAATTCACCAAGTCGAAGTGATGGGTGGATTTGTGAACGAGCAGTCCACCGCTATTGCGCTTGTCCCGATGCCAGCGGCGGAAATAATCTGCCCCGTGGCGCGTATTCAGCAGCCATTCAAAGTGAACGGAAGTGACTTTCCCAATGGTACCATTCAGAATAAGTTCCCGAATCTTAGTATGGTGCGGTGCATAACGGTAGTTAAAGGTTACTCTCACGTTCTGGCCAGTCCGCTTGACGGCATCCAGAATCTCCTGACATTTCTCCTCATCGATCGTCATCGGTTTTTCAGTGACAACGTCACAACCCAGTTCCATCGCACGAATGATATACTTGTGATGGGTGCGGTCAACGCTGGTTACGATGACATAATCAGGCTTCTCGTTTTCAATCATCTGATCAAACTGATCTGCAGGATAAGTGGGTACCTCAGGATACTCGTACTTTTCCTTTAACAGTTGATTAGCGTAGTTCATACGGACTTGATTTATATCGCAAAAGCCGACAAGCTCGGATGTATCCCTGTAATCCCGGGTCAAAGCACCATAAAAAATTCAGCGCGGCCGCCGGTTCCAACTAATACATAACGTTTCTTGTTACTCATGTCTATCGCCTCCTTGAATATAGCTCTAGACTATAACAAGGGAGTACTTCTTTCGCCGCATTTTATGCGTAACCGCTTTCAAATGCCGCATATTTTGCTATAATTTATGGAAAGGAGAGAGGCCGACATGACAGAACCTTTCAGTGCAGATTTTCATGATCCCACGGATTTACTACATATCGAATATGATCGTCGCATTGGATACTTCTCGATGACGGATGACCACCTGCATGATCATTATGAGTTGTATTACCTGTTGTCTGGCGAGCGTATCTATTTTATTAAGGACCGGACCTACCGGGTAAAGGCTGGTGATCTGGTGTTTGTTGACCGAAATACGGTTCATAAAACATTGGAGAGTGGC
Source organism: Paenibacillus sp. OVF10 (assembly GCA_022836915.1). Lineage (GTDB taxonomy): Bacteria > Bacillota > Bacilli > Paenibacillales > Paenibacillaceae > Paenibacillus. The sequence continues at coordinate 3,451,904 of CP094668.1, forward strand.
ATGCCTGACCATGAGCGGATGGTGCTGTATTTGAAGCCTGAGCTTTTTGCAGCCATAGCTATTTCCGCGGAGTTAGTTGAAGGCTTGAAGGAACCCTTCTGCTGGGAGATTCCTATTGTAAGGTTTCCTTCACAGGTCACGGAGGTTCTAAAACGGATGGTTAGCGAAATGGTGGATGAAATGCTTTGTCCTCAACCTGGAAGCAACCTGTTGCTCCGTCACCGGGCTATTGAATTATTGCTGCATGCCTATCGGAATCAACACTTGGGCAGGTTAAGCTCCGATGATCGTGAGCCGGTTCTTCATCCCAAGACACAGGCAGTTGTTCGTTACTTGAATGAGAACTATCAGAAGCCACTGACATTACCGGAGGTGGCGGGCATGTTTCGCATTAGTCCGCATTACCTGAGTCGATTGTTCAAACAAACGACGGGCTTTACCTTCAGTGATTATCTGAATCTGTTACGGGTGAAGGAAGCACAGCGTTTACTGCGAGAAAGTGAAGAATCCATCACGGACATCGCCTGGCTTGCGGGGTTCAGTAACTTCTCTCATTTTGGCAAGATGTTCAAACGTACCGTTCAGGTATCACCAAGAGTCTACCGACAGGAATACAAGGAATCGGGTTCCGTGAGGACCATAAAAGAGGAGAGAATATAAAATGATTGAAGCAAGATTAAATGAACTGGGGATCATTTTACCACAGGCCAGCGCGCCCGCAGCAAAATATGCCAATGCCGTTATTGTCAATGGAATCATGTATGTATCCGGGAAAGGACCGGATACCTCTGAACGCGGCAAACTGGGATCAGACTTCACAACAGAACAGGGATATGAATTTGCCCGAAACGCCGGACTGGAGGTGCTCGCTGTCGTTCGAGATGTGCTGGGTTCACTGGATCGGGTGAAGAGAGTGGTTAAAGTGCAGGGCTTTATCAATGCGTCCGCTTCATATCAGGAGCATCATAAGGTTCTGAATGGGTTCTCGGATCTGATGATGGAGGTATTCGGGGAACAGGGAATACACGCCCGTTCAGTATTCGGTGCAGTTTCTGTGAGGGACAACTTGCCGCTGATCATAGATTCCATATTTCAAGTGGAGGAGTAGGTATAACGATGGCAGAGTCGTCTTCATTTAATCCGATCATGTTAACGATACCCGAGAGCTTCCATACGGAACGCCTCACGATTCGAGCACCGCAGTGGGGGATGGCGCAGCCGTTAATGAAGCGGTCCGTGAGAGTGCGGAGCAGCTGCGGTTGTGGTTACCTTTTGCCGAGAAAATCCCTTCATTGGAAGAGTCTGAAGTGACTGTTCGCAAAGCAAGGCTGAAATATCTGGAACGTACCGACATGATGTTACATTTGCGTGATAGACATACGGATGATTTCGTAGGTAGCAGCGGGCTACATCGTATTGACTGGAATGCACGCTGTTTTGAGATCGGTTACTGGATTCGATCATCGCGAACTGGTGAGGGTTTGATGACAGAAGCGGTAAAAGGCATTGAGCAATTTGCCATTACTCATCTGGAGGCGAACCGGCTGGAGATCCGCTGTGATGCCCGCAATGTGCGAAGTGCCAAAGTAGCCAAACGAGCGGGTTATACGCTGGAAGGTATATTGCGCAAGATGCGGCGTGACAGTACAGGTACGCTGGTCGATTGTATGGTTTTCTCCAAAGTCAGAGGCAGTGAGTTTGGGTAAAAGGAGGACAGGTATGGAGCGAATCGGTCAGGGAAGAACTGCGGAGATCTATACGTATTCGAACGAGTACATTATGAAGTTATATCGAATGGATTTTCCTCACGAAGCCGTCCAGAATGAATTCAGAATAAGTGAGTTGGCATACAAAAAAGGACTCCCCGTCCCACAGGCAGTATCCTTGATAGAACATACTACGTCGCGTGCTGGCATTGTTTTTGAGCGGATCCAGGGGATTACCCTGTTATCACTTATCATTCAGCAACCGGAGTTGCTGGAGCAGCTGGCGTTTAAAATGGCTGACTGCCATTACAGACTTCATTGCGAGCGAGATGATGAAGGGACGCTCCCTTACAGAAGCAGATTTTATCGGGAGCGATTCGCAATGTTCGATTATTGTCGGAGGACGATCAAGCGCGAGTCCTTTCTTACTTAACAACATTGCCTGATCAACAGCAGATCTGTCATGGCGATTTTCACCCTGATAATGTTATGCTCAGTGAGGCTGGCGATCAATACTGGGTCATCGATTGGATGACTGGTATGTCCGGTGATCCTGCGGGTGATGTGGCTCGAAGCTGGGTAATATTAATGAGCGGCACATTACCGGAAGATACAGATCCTGCTATAAAAATGGGTTTTGAAACGGCTCGTGAATCGCTGGTCGAATATTACATCCATCATTATATGCAACTTTCCGGGATTACACGTGAAGTAATAGAGTCCTGGATGCTGCCAGTTGCTGCCGCGCGTCTTGACGAGGATTTGCCTGCTCAAGAGGTGGAACAGCTGCTCAAGTTTGTTCAGGAACGTATTCGTCGGTTAGACGAATCTAACTATATTATATAAAAAGGGTAGAGAAAGAGAGGGGACATATTCATGCTGCATTCATTAAAGGCCATACAATCATACAAGTCAGGTAACACGCCGGAAGCCCAGCAGCAATGGCTGCAACTGCTGGCAGCAGCGGAGAAGCCCCATATTAACCTCGAACGCATTCATTCCATTGCCGAACTTGAGGGAACAAATCCGGTACTGGATTACACCGAGCGTACACTTCACGTACTGGAGGAGCTTCAGGTTTCTTTTTGGGTGCGAGAAATTCTGGAGGACGTATTAATCTGGTCAGAGACGGCGAAGGCCGGATCTCGGGAGCAGCGGCGGGTATGGCAAAAGCAGGGCGTTAACCTGTTTGTACATAATGTGGGGTCCGCTCAGTTATATGATCTATACGCAGGGGCAGAGCACCTGGATAATGACATCGGTAAGACCAAGGAGACGAGTATATATCAACCTGCTTCTCCGAGTGGTGCTCAAAGTAACAATGCGGATATAAGCGAGCATGATGCGCTGAATACACATACTCCAAGGCATGAGATTATACGTACTCTAGTTGCTACACATGGACTTATTGGTCAATACATACGCGGTGAGATTCCATTTGCCGAGAATGCTCCGCTTCACGCCTTGATCGTCAAAGGATGGCTTACTACAGATGAACTGCACACCATACTGATGGCATTAAATGAATGCATTATTGCAGGCGTTGATCCAGCGTTATGGGTTCAGGTTCAGGCTGAGGTACAGCGAATTGTAGGCTGGATTATCGCTGAACCGGATCATGAGGACTGGAGCGTGAAGGAACGGTTATCCCGCTTAAGAAGTTCATCCATTCGGCAGGGAGAAGCTATGGATACTGCTTACGCCAAGCTCCAAACGGAACTGGATCTAGAACAGACGCTGGCTCCACTGGCTCATCGCACATTATGGTATGTGGAGTCGGCCATGCAGGATTTTTCGTTGCAGGAGATGGTGAAGGTGTTCCTGTTGGCGCTTCGCAGCGAAAGTATGAATCCAACATTTATGGAGAGTCGATCTGAAATCGTTCGCCATATTAGCTTCGAACTATTGATGAATACGATGTATTACGACTACAAGGGCGTTAAGAAGCTCAATATTTACAAGAAACGAATGATTGAAAAATATTTGGAACAGTATACATGGGAACAGATTACGGCAGGGGAGCAGATCGTCTATCCCCATCTAACACATCGCATTGAGCGTCATGCGGATCTGCCCGATACACTGTTTGTGACCTTCGAATTTTCCCCAGCGGCTGAGAAGCTGATTGCATTCTGTATCGAAGCGGAAAAGTCACCATTATACGAGAAAGCTGTATTGCTGTTATTTGACCTGTTCGGATTGCGCCGGGATGCCTATGACCGTTTCCACAACGAAGAGACGTATTTATCCGATATGAACAGCTCCGGTGATTACAAAAAAGTACTGCTTGACTATATCGTTGGTAAACGGGTACTGGATATTGGTCCAGGTGGAGGAATTCTGCTGGATCTGATTGAGCAGGAAAAACCTGAAGTGGAGCCGATAGGTATCGATATCTCAGCCAATGTCATTGAAGCGTTGGAACGCAAAAAACAGCGTGAGGGACATCGCTGGCAAGTGATGAAGGGCGATGCCCTGCAACTGGAGCAATATGTGCAGCCGGGCACTGTGGATACGGTTATTTTTTCATCCATTCTGCATGAACTGTATTCATATATTGAACTGGACGGTCGAAGATTTAATTCTGATACGGTTGTGGCAGCGTTGAGAAGTTCATTCCGTGTGCTGTCACCTGGAGGAAGAATTCTGATTCGGGATGGCATCATGAGTGAACCGGAGGCACAGAAGCGCCGGATTCGTTTTCTGGAACCGGATGGGATGCGCTGGCTGGAGCGGTATGCAGAGGATTTTCAGGGACGTGCAATTCAATATGAGCGGGTCTCAGACAATGAGGTCGTATTGCCGATCAACGATGCGATGGAATTTCTCTATACCTATACGTGGGGGAAGAGGCATACGTCCATGAAATTCAGGAGCAGTTCGGTATATTCACGCCAACAGCCTATGAGAACTGTATTCGAGAAGCGCTGGGTGAACAAGCCGACATTATTACGTTACGACATTTCCTTCAGGAGGGTTACACGGAGGCACTAGGTGAACGAATTATCTTTATGAGGGAAGATGGAGAACCTGCGCCTTTGCCAGACAGTACCTGCCTGATTGTCATTGAGAAGAAGAAAGGATTGGCGGATGGATGATGAGCGAGGCCAGCACGGTTTTGTATTTTGTTAGACATGCGGAGTCACGGTATGTTGAAGGACAGGAACGCGAGCGTGGACTAACAGAGCAAGGTCATCAAGATGCGGGAACGGTTGCCAGTCTGCTCCATGGGGAGCAGATTCAACTGTTCTATTCTAGCCCTTACAGGCGAGCGGTGGATACGATTCAGATTCTGGCAGATCGGTCAGGTGGAATTGTGGTGACAGAGGAAGATCTGCGTGAACGCCAGTTATCGAGTTCGGATGTGAGGCATGATAATTTTCGTGAAGCCAAGCAACGATTGTACCGTGATCCTACGTATGCGTATCCTGGAGGAGAGTCTGGTGAACAGGCTCGCTTAAGAGCAGTAACGGCGATCGAGAAAATTTTGGATAAACATGTGGGTCACAAGGTAGTCATCGGAACCCATGGAGATGTCATGACGCTTATTTTACAACACTATGATTCTTCCTACGGTTATGATTTCTGGGAAAGTACTACGATGCCGGATATCTATAAGTTGCGGTTTGATGGAACGCGCAAGTTGGTCCAGGTCACCCGATTGTGGGAGTGACAGAGTTATATATGAGAAATGTATTAACCAGAATGATAGTGGAGAGGAGTGAGTTGGACGGATGAAAATTACGCTTTTGCCTGATACATACTTTATTGAAAATCTAAGCGTATCTTCATTACAGGATAGAATGTACTGCATATTTGATCTCGAAGGGACAGGCATTAATCCTGTGGTGGAGAGTGTGACTCAATTTGGTGCGATGCATTACCAGAGAGGTCAACAATGTAATACAACATTTTCTTCACTTGCACGTGCGAACAAACCTATACCAGAACCTGTGGCCAAGTTAACAGGCATTTCGAATGAGGATATGTTGGAAGCTCCTTCGTTTGTAGAAGCATTTCAGACCTTTCAGGAATTCATAGGGGATAACGTCCTGGTGACACAAGCCGGATATGAGTATGACCTGCCCATCTTGAAGCGGCATTGTGATGAGTATGGCCTCCCGATGTTGACCAACCCGGTGCTGGATACAAAAGCGATGTTTACCTATATTCATCCTGAGATTACCGAGGTCGTCTCAACGGATTTTCTGATTGGGTATTATGATCTGAATACAGATGGAATTCACAGGCACAATGCTTTGGCAGATTGTAGTGTGATCGCTGATATCTTTGAATGTATTCTTAGCGAATATGAGAAACTTCAATTGAATCATTTTACTGCCGATCCCAAGCAGATGATGAAACGTTTCGTTATACCAGAGATGTATCTGACATGATAAGGAACTGGAGGAGAGATCAATGAGCAGAACGGATGTGGAGAAGCTACTGTTGGATCTTAACGAGGGACGGATTCTGACCCAGCAGACATTCGAAGGACTGGATGTGGAAGTTTACCTGGACGAAAGGGATGCCTCTGTATTTGCTGACGAGTGGATGCAAGCTTTTGAACGATGGGCTCGAGTTACAGCGGTGGCTGAAGAAGAGGTGCTGCGCGCATGCAGGGAACAGGCTTTCAAACAAACTTTAGCTCTCACCGGCGAACCTGAGTTAGCGGGGTATGTAAGTGATGATATCGGTTTAATTGGCGCTGCACTGTTACAGGATGTGGTACATGAACCATTTGTTAATGAACTGTTGGAAAGTTAACGTCAAGGCAGGTTGCCCCTGCGATAAGCGGGGAGGACCAACAGGGCTGTTTTCGTTTGTATAAAAAAACAGCATCAAATGTACATTGTGGGTCGGCTGAGGCATAAGGTACAATTCACCTAAGCAATCGATGAGAATGATAATCATTATATGTGAAACATTCTCACGGTTACATCAACAGATCACATAGGGGTGAAGGGTAACATGGTAGGTTTAGTTAAAGGTTTCAAAGGGTGGACAATTACATTACTGCTCATGGGTCTGGTTATTTCAGGATGTAGTACAAATACCGCTACGAATGCGGAACAGACTCCTGCAACTGAAACTGAAAGTGCAGCTTCTGGAGAAAATACTTCTGGAAACGAGACAGAGCCTGCGACACGAGTTGTACAGGATGAATTTGGAGATGTGACGATTCCGGTTCAGCCACAGCGGATTGCTGGAATATATGTGGAAGATTATCTGAAGGCGCTCGATATTACACCTGTAGTGCAGTGGTATAATCCGATGTGGGGCGTGCAGGATTATTTAGAACTGGATGTTCCGAAATTTGATACTACAGGGAGTATTGAGGCTTTATTGGAATATAATCCGGATCTTATTATTGTAGATGGTGGAGCGGATGCGGAGAAATATGAGATGTATTCCAAGGTGGCACCGACGTATCGTCTGCCTGAGAGCGTACTGCAGGATTCGAATCAAGTTTTGAAAACCATTGCCGATGTTGTAGGGAAACCGGAAAAGGGTGAAGAAGTTGCTGCGGCATTTGAGGCCAAGATTGCAGATGCTAAGGCGAAGTTGCAGGAAGCGGTTGGAGACGAGACTGTCGCAGTTGTCCGGCTGAATGTTAACGATGACACACTGGCGTTGTTCGGTGTGAAGAATCGATTTACCGGATTTATTTATTCCGAGCTTGGTCTAACACCACATCCTCTGGTTAGCAAGATGGAAGAATATCAGGAAATTCTGTCTGAGGAGGCCGTGCCGCAACTTGATGCAGATCATCTTATTATTTTCCCTTCCAATGGAGAATGGTCTTCTCCTGAGAACAAGGAAGCCTTGAAGGTACTTGACAGCAAATTGTGGAAATCTCTTCCGGCCGTTAAGAACAATCAGGTGTACATCATGGAAAGATCACATTGGCAATCAGGTGCGATTACAGCGAATTCCATGAAAATAGATGATATTTTGGAAAAAATGACTCCATAATTGAATCGATTACTTAAAGAAAGTTCTTCAGCCAGGGTTGAAGAGCTTTCTTTTTTCGTATACACTATTTTTAAATGATAATAATTCTCAGTTAAGGACGATGAACATGTGCCACACCATAATACAACTGATCCCCAAGCCCTGGCTATGCTCACTTCAGCATATGGAATACGTAGATCACCATCAATCTCATATCGATAAACGTTTGTTATACAGAATGTCGACTTCACACTCCATATTTGTTGTAACGTCTGGGAAAGGTTCAATAGTTTGCTCAGATCGGGAATCTCATCTGGAAAAAGGAATGATTATGTTTGTTCCGGCTGGAACATCCGTTAAAATAGTAGGTTCGCCTTGGACAGAAAGTGAATTGCAGTACTATAAGCTTGATCTGATGGTGGCTGAGTTAAGCGAAGAGACTTCGAACGCTTTGTCTAGAAGAAACACGGAGGAGCAGCAGGAAATTTCCCAAAGTCCAGATTCTCCGACATTATTACCGCTTATGCAACTCAGCTACAGTCCGTGGAGTTCCTGTCTGGAAGCCTTGGAACAAATACTGCGTCAACAGATCACTGACGATTGGCTGGAGCAATGGGAGGTAGAGCTTCGTTTCCAGGAGTGGTTCCGTGCCTTGCTTCGCCAGAGTGTCCCCGAAACAGAAGTACCCGATGACCGTGCCCGTCTTCAAAGTTCAATTCGTTATATTGGCGATCACTATGATCAGACCATAACCGTGGATGAGCTCGCAGCAGATATTGGTCTAACAAGAGCCAGCTACACTCGGCAATTCAAAAAAATTACGGGTAAGCTCCCGCTTGAATATGTAAATGCGGTTCGGCTGGAGCGCTCGAAGCAACTATTGCAGCTCACGGATGATCGCATCCATGAAATTGCACAGAATGTGGGATTTAGCAGCGAGTATTATTTTGGTCGCCGTTTCAAGCAATATGCTGGTATTTCACCTGGGTTATACCGCCGTCATCACCGTCAAGAGGTTCGTGTCTTTGCTCCGTATCTAGAAGACTTTGTGTTGGCTCTTGGCGTAAAACCCGTATTGCAATGTTCGCATCATTCCTGGGGAAAACAGCAATATTTGGGGTTGGATGACGTACCTGAATTTGATGTGAGCCAGCAAGATGCGCAGTTTAATCTGGATAATGTACCTGATTTTATCATGTTGAACAAGGGACATGATCGATGGAATCTGGACCGTTTTGAGCAGGTAGCACCTACATTTTACGTAGATCATCTGGGAGAGGACTGGCGCTCCATTTTAAGATCGACAGCCGATGTTTTAGGGAAGGTGAATCGGGTTCAAGATGTAATTGGTGCGTATGAGGACAAGGCAATGGAAGCTAAGAGTCGGTTAGCACGTTATATGCGTGGTCAGACGGTAGCTTTTTTGCGTATATCCGCGTCGGATATTACTCTCTATGGGGATCAGTTGGGCTACGTTGGACCTGTAATTTATCAGGATCTTGGACTGACTCCGCACTCCCGTGTACAGCAATGGACAAGACACGAGCGGAGGATTTTCATTGGATTGGACCAGTTAAGTCAGCTTCATGCGGATCATTTGTTGATTACATTTGACACTGGAAATTCTGCTAAACCTGGAGATGAGCGCGAATTGCTCAACAGCGACGAATGGAAATGTCTGTCTGCGGTGAAGAGTGGCAATGTGTACGAAGTGGATTTCATGAGTTGGATGAACTATGGTGTGATCTCTCATGGGAAGAAAATTGAGGATGTATTGCGGTTCATGGCTTGAGGGATGGGAGCTAAAACTACAAACAAGCTGGTTCAATAATTAAATTAAACTCGAAGCAAAATCAAAAAAATGTTCCACTAATCTGATTTATTGTATGATATAGGAAAAATAGAGATTCAAGAAAGGAACTTCCTATGCGGAAAAAAATCTGGGCCTCAATTTTAGTAGTAGCTGTTATTGGGATGATTCCTGTTACAGCAATATCGACGACTGCGGTCGCCGAATCGCATGAAATTTTGGGTGAAGATCTTCCTGAAAGCTTAAGATATGATTCTAACCATCCAGATGTAATTTATGTGAAGGATTGTGGGATCTTCGAAAAAGTTGATTCGAGTTTAGTAGATTACGGCGAAGAAGAAGTTGTGTTCGATGATATACAAAAGGTAACAGATAAAACAAATGTAATTGTTGCTTATGATGCAACTTACGTCAAAAAAGGTGAATGGGAATAGCAAATTCATCACTTTACAATTTAGGAGCGCAAGAAGATGTTTTTTCTTCTTGGGCTCTTTTTATATCCAACAAAAAAATAAAATTTCAAGAATTCGACCTAAGCATGAAAGAAGTAAATGATTTCATCGACTGGTATGAAGCCAAGCAAGCTGGAAGCGGAAAAGCTTCGTATGCGATCGATAAACACGACAATAACAAAGGACCTTTTAAGAGTCGGAAGGATTATATCCTGTTTGATCGGGTGCTGACGTTTGAGGTAAGTGAATATTAAAAAATGTGAAGTTCCTTCAGCTTAGGCTAAAGGGGCTTCTTTTTGCTTCACAGTGATGTGCAACTACCCGAAAGGCTTGTTTCATCTTATTTTAGTGTAGCGTTTACAAAAAAACTGGATAACGAGCACAAAATGCAAAAGCGGATGTCCTTGACTGAACGATTGTGACATACCATTAGAATGAAGGCTGATCTGTAACGCAGAGTTTGAAGTCTTCAAGCATAGCCATGAATGGCGGATGGGAGAGCTGTAATGACAAAACGGGTAATTCTGTTGGAAGAAGGTACGGCAGAGATGAAAGGGCTAATGGGCAGTAAAGGGGCTGATCTTGCAGAACTTATCCATGCAGGGTGGTCTGTCCCAGCCGGATTTGTGGTCACAACGGAATGCTGTCGCGAGTTCTGTACCCGTCTTGGACATCTTTCCGGTGAAGGAGAGGAAGAGATTATTAACGCGATCCGGCATCTGGAACAGCAAACCGGGAAGTTCTTCGGACATTCGGAGAACCCGCTACTACTCGCGGTATGTACGGACCAAGATCGAGCATCAGCAACTGCGACACGATCACTGCTCAATGTTGGTCTGAATGATGTTACTGTGGAAGGACTCGCACGTCAAACCGGTGATCGGTTGTATGCACTCCAATGTTATCTAGATTATTTAAAGGAATATGGACAATTGGTGTATGCAATTCCGTCTGAATTTTTCACAGAAATATCGAGTCATGTCAAGGGTCGGGATGAAACGGAACTTGAATTAACCATTACACAATTTAAATATTTAATCGAAGGGGAGGGGCGGAACCCTTTTCCTCAAGATGTTCAAATTCAATTCAAAGAAGCAGTACGTGCGGTATATCATTCACAGCGTAGTAAAGCATCCAGATCTCAGGACGAGATCATGCGTAAATCATATTACATCTCTTCGGAGCAAAGCGCTCCTGTTCTTATACAGACGATGATGCATGGAAAATGTGGAGAATCAAGCGGTACCGGAACAATGTATACGCGCAGTCCACTTACAGGAGAAAGGGGAATCAATGGACAATACGTCCCAACTGGGAACGCGAGCCAAACAGATCATGGTCTGGGGCGTTTACGGAATGACGAACCTGAGCTGTACACAAGTTTGCAGGAGATTGGAGACCAGTTGGAGACGCGTAATGGAGAAGTGCAGGAAATCACGTTTGTGATTGAAGCCGGCGCGATGTATGTTGTGCAGACCCAGCCCGCACGATTATCCTCCACAGCCACACTGAGGAGTACCGTGGATTTTGTCCATGAAGGATTCATCACCAAGGAGGATGCACTTCTTCGCATCCAACCTGCGCATATAACGGAAGTGCAGAAGCTTTACACAAATCCTAGTTCTATCAACGAAGCGAGCACTGGAAATTTTCCAGTAACTAATGATGAATGTCCAGCTTATAACAACTCAGATTCACTTTTATCAGCAGATCTGCAACTACTGCTCGATTGGGCTGATGAAGTGAAAGAGCTGAAGGTAATGGCCAATGCTGATCGACCACAAGATGCCATAACAGCACGGATACTGGGGGCTGAGGGAATAGGTCTGTGCAGGACGGAGAACATGCTGTTATCACCTGCGCGGTTACCATTTGTACAAAAAATGATCTTGGCAGACAGTGAATCCGAACGCAGGCGTGGTTTGGAGCGTCTGTTGCCGATGCAGCAGTCTGATTTTGAACAGATATTCGAAGCGATGGATGGATACCCGGTAACGATACGTTTGCTCGATTCGCCGTTGCATGAACTGTTACCGGATCTGGGAGTGTTGGAGAAACGACGTGAGTGGTTACAAGCAGAGGAGTGGCAGGAGCAAAAAGACCATCAGATTGAACTGGAGGAACTGGAGCGTGTAATTCGCAGAGTCAGTGAATTGCATGAACATCATCCGACATTGGGGCAACAGGCTTGTCGGCTGAGTACGGTGTTCCCGGAGATCGTTGATATGCAGCTTGAAGCGATTTTCCGCGCAGCGGTGAAAGGCATCCGGCAAGGCTGGTGGGTACGTCCCGAGATTATGATCCCGCAGATCGGTCATGTGCATGAACTTCAGGTGATGAGAGATCTGGTGGATCATGTGGCTGACCAAGTGCTTGGTGACGAGAAGCGGCATTGTCTCTATAGAGTGGGGGCGATGATCGAAGCTCCGAGAGCGGCGCTGACGGCGACTCACATTGCTCGCCAGGCTGACTTTTTCTCGTTTGGCACGGATGAGCTGACAGAGATGACATTTGGATATAGTCGCCATGAATCCGAGAAGCGATTCATTCAACTGGATACGGACTCTCGTACGGCAATGAATAATCCATTTCATGTGCTGGACATTGAGGGAGTCGGACAACTGATTGAGATGGCGGTAGTCCAAGGTCGAATTCGAAAACCTCATCTGAAGACAGGGATCTGCGGAGAAAATGTTGTGGATCTAGAGTCCATAACCTTCTGTCACCGCATTGGTATGGATTACGTAAGTTGTTTGCCTGAACAGATCGCATATGCACGAATTGCTGCTGCACAAGCAGCCATTAAGGCACAGAGAGAGGAGCAGACACGCAGAAAACGGATATATCTACAATTGCGTAACGCTCACCCTGTCCTACACGGAACTTCCATGGAATAGCAACCGGAAAACTGTTATACTGAAATATGCGTTTTGTAAAATGAACGTAAAATTTCAGGGTAAGGGTTGAAAGCGACCATGTATAATTCCAAAAATGAACGAACTTCATCACGGACCTTATTCGCCGTGTTATTCATTCTTATGCTGCTGAAGCTGTCACTGCTGCGGTATTTCTTTTTCCAGGGTCTGTCCGGCATCGGTCTGTTAACTGACGCATTAGGCGCACTAACTGTGGTATGCCTGCTGGATCTGATCGTGCCCAAAGGCTGGAAGCGAGCAGTATACGGAGGATTCAATGTTCTGTTTTCTCTGGTGCTGTTCGCGGCTACGCTGTATAACGTTCATTTCAGTTCGGTACCCACCTATACCGCGCTAAGTGAGTTGGGGCAAGTTGCCCAAGTACGGGGAAGTATCGGACCACTGGTACGACCGGAGCACTTTCTGTTTTTTGCAGACATCGTACTGGCATTGCCAATATGGTTGATTATGCGTAGACGTGCTGGCGGGCGTAACCATAGCAGTTACCGCGATAGCGGTTTGACGTTTGGTAGAATTCGCAAACGTTACTGGGGCAAGCTCGGCGTTGCGCTTACCGCTGCGTTCTGCATCGTGCTGTCTGGCAGTTTTATTGTCAAAGGTGAAACGATTGATAACGAACTGGTTCGGGCGGAGAATCTCGGTTTCCTGAACTATCAGGTATCGTCTGCCATTCTGACGAGCAAAGAGAATGAGGCCATTGCGAATGGTAACATTAACGAAACAATTGCTAAGATCAATGCGCTGGTTAGCAAATATCCGTATCAGGATAAACCAAGTAACGGCTCAGCCGTGAAAGCCAAATATTTTGGTCAGGCCAAAGGCAGCAATCTGATTGTACTGCAACTGGAGTCCTTTCAGAATTTCCCGATTAATGCTTCATTAGACGGTCAGGAGTTAACACCGGTACTGAATGATCTGGCCAAAGAAAGCTATTATTTCTCTCATTTTTTCCAACAGATCGGACAGGGAAACACATCAGACGCGGAGTTCATGTCGAACACGTCTATCTATCCAACCGGAGTTGTTCCCATGTCAGCAGGGTATAGTGACCGCGAACTGCCGAGTCTTCCCAAGTTATTGGGGAAAGAAGGATATGAGTCCGAGACGTACCACGTCAATGACGTTACCTTCTGGAACCGGAACAAGATGTATCCGGCACTCGGATTCACTCGTTACTTCGACAAGCCCAGCTTCGAGAATGACAGATTCAATGACTTTGGACCATCGGATGAAGAGTTGTACCGTGTAGGTGTGGAAAAAATGACTGCGCATCAGGCTGCGAATCAGCCGTTCTATGCTCAGTTCATTACGGCATCGAGCCACTCGCCGTTTACGGTTCCCGCTGATCGTGCACGAATTACGATTCCTGCGACCATCACGAACAAATTGCTTCACGATTATCTGCAAGCAATCAACTATACGGACTATGCCATCGGTCAACTCATTAATGAGTTGAAGGCGAACGGATTATGGGATAATACTACTTTAGTGCTCTACGGAGACCACTTTGGTCTGCCTGCTGACGAAGAGATTACACAGCAGATTCAGGCCAATCTGGGCGTCCCGTATGACGGTAAAGTAAGTCGATTTAACATCCCGTTCATGATTCACACGCCGAAACAGACCAAAGGGCAATTGATTGAGCAGCCAGGCGGTCAGTTGGATATGTTGCCAACGATTATGAATCTGATGGGAGTTTCGCTCCAGGATGAGAAATTCACTGCCTTCGGACATGATCTGCTCAACATGGACCATAATGCCTTCGGTATCCGGTATTACTTGCCAACGGGTTCATTTGTCAACAATGACATCATGTTTATCCCGGGTGCGGGCTTTGACGATGGAACAGCCTATTCGCTGAAGACTTATGAACCGGTAACGGATTTGGAACCCTATCGTGCCGACTATGAACATGTGCTCAGCCTGATGAAACTGTCTGACGAGTATGTGAAATTGTTACCGAAACGTGCGCCATAAATCAATTTTTCTGCAATAGGTCAGATCAAAAACGTCACCAGTTCAAAAGCTGGTGGCGTTTTTTTGCATGTTTCTTGCACAAGTGTTGTAATAAAGAGGATAACTAAATTTTGAAACTGTAATAATTAATGTTACAATGGGATGAGCAAGAATGAAGTGAGCAAAAGCGCGTAATATTCGCAGAACTCATATTCACAGTACTTAGTGAACCTAACAGACGAGAGGATTGAATATATATGAAACTGAGTGTACTCGAACATGGACATATCAATGAAGGACGAAGTGTACAGGATACGCTGCAGGAAACGGTGAAACTCGCACAACATGCGGATCAATTGGGGTACTCCCGTTTCTGGATGTCGGAGCATCACGGTAGTGGTGCGCTGTCTTTCTCCAGTCCTGAAGTTATGATTGCACATGTGGCTGCACATACGGATCGGATTCGCGTAGGTTCCGGTGGCGTTATGCTGCCTCATTATAGTGCCTATAAGGTTGCGGAGAATTTCCGTCTGCTGGAAGCTTTGCATCCGGGGCGGATTGACCTGGGGATTGGCAGAGCACCAGGCGGCATGCCGATTGCAAGCAGAGCTCTGAATGAAGGGAAATCATCGAATGTACAATTCTTTCCTCAACAGATCGCGGATCTGGGCGGATATTTCCACGAGCAGTTGCCCGAGGATCATCGGTTTGCATCTCTGGTAGCCGGACCATCGGTTCCAACGGTACCAGAAGTGTGGTTGCTGGGTTCCAGCTCTGAAGGTGCAAGAATTGCTGCGGCACAAGGGACATCGTATGCGTTTGCCCAATTCTTCGGAACACCAGGCGGCGAAGAAGCGATGAAACATTACCGCAGACATTTCAAGCCGTCCATCCTGAATGACAAACCACATTCAATGATTGCTGTCTCGGCATTCTGCGCGGAGACAGAGGAGGAAGCCACTGAACTGGCGCGCAGCAATGAACTTTTCTTCCTGCGCCTCGGACGAGGTCTTGAACAAAGTTCCTTCCCATCCCTGGAGACGGTGAACAACTATCCATTCACAGCGATGGAGATGGAACAGATCCGTCAACGTCGTTCTTTTTCCATCGTGGGAACACCAGATCAGGTGAAAGACAAAATTACCGCAATGGCAGAACGCCATGAAGCAGATGAAGTCATTATTGCATCAGCGGTTCATTCGTTTGAAGCACGTCTGCGCTCATTTGGCTTGATTGCAGAAGCCTTTGGACTCAAGCAGGACTAATGGTAAGCAAGCGGGAATAACTACTCTAAACAGACTGGAATCTTGCTCATGCAAGGTTCCGGTTATACTCTTGCGTGATCAGGGAGAGGAGAGATTCACATGCGCAGATGTGTCATTAGTGATATTCATGGCTGTTACGATGAATTTAATGCACTGCTTAAGCTTGCAGATTATAATCCGCAGCAGGATGAATTGATTTTACTTGGTGATTATGTGGATCGCGGTCCAAGTAGCAGACAGGTCATCGAACAGATTATGCAGCTTCAGCAACAGCACCATATTATTGTGATTAAAGGCAATCACGATGCCATGATGGTCAAGGCGTTAACTCAGGATGTTGAGCAATATGATCAACACTGGATTCGTAACGGCGGACTACAGACGATGGCAAGTTATCTGGATCTGGAGCTTACTTATGATGAGCAACAGATAGATTGGGAAGCTTATGGTGAAGCCAAACAGTGGATACGTACACACTATGAACACCATCTTCGTTTTCTGGAACAGCTTCCGCTGGTGTACGAGATTCCGGGTTATATTTTTGTGCATGCCGGGATCAACCCTGACATTGAGGATTGGAGAAACCAGTCCGAGCGGGACTTCATTTGGATTCGTGAATCATTCTATTCCAGACCAACGACGATTAGAGAGACGGTCGTATTTGGCCACACCCCGTGAAGCATTTGCATGATGAGACAGGCATTTGGTTTGACCCGAGCGGAGACAAAATTGGCATTGACGGTGGTTGTGCCTACGGAGCGCAATTGAACCTGCTGGAGATTAGCGAAGACGGCAGTCTACAGACCTTTTTGTACGACAAGGGCAGAGCGCGGAAGAGCCTGAGATTTAATGTTTTCGTTGCGTATCAGGGTTTCGTATGCTAATTTTATAAGGTTGTACGATGAATAAATACGATACATATCATATCGACTTGAGGGTAATGAACCAAGTTTGGCTATTTTCCAAAATGACTTACCTGAGAATGATTTGCAATCAATTCGCTGTAAAAGGATTGGAATTAAGCCTTATTAGCGCTATAATCATTAGGGTATGATTAAAATATGACATGTATTATTCTAAATGAGAATTGACGGAGGGCTATAAATATGGAGAAAGCGTTAATCTTCGGTCACAAAAATCCCGACACGGATACGATCTGTTCGGCAATCGCCTATGCGGATCTGAAAACAAAGTTGGGTCAGGACGTTGAAGCTGTGCGTCTCGGCGAAGTCAATGGTGAAACCCAGTTCGCACTGGATCAATTCAAAATCGCAGCACCACGTCTGATTAAAACAGCTGCAAATGAAGTAAACAAAGTTATTCTGGTTGACCACAACGAGCGTCAGCAAAGTGTAAGCGATATTGAGGAAGTGACTGTCGTTGAAGTTATTGACCATCACCGTATTGCTAACTTTGAGACAAGTGGACCTCTGTATTTCCGTGCAGAGCCTGTAGGTTGTACAGCAACCATTTTGAATAAAATGTACAAAGAAAATGGCATCGAAGTGAGTGCACCAATTGCTGGCCTGATGTTGTCTGCCATTATCTCCGATTCCCTGTTGTTCAAATCCCCGACTTGCACAGAGCAGGACGTAGCCGCTGCGCGTGAACTGGCTGTTATTGCTGGTGTAGATGCAGACAGCTATGGTCTGGACATGCTGAAAGCCGGCGCGGATCTGAGCAAAAAAACAATTGCTGAACTAATTTCCCTGGATGCAAAAGAATTTGTAATGGGTCAATCCAAAGTGGAAATTGCACAGGTTAATGCCGTTGACGTGAATGATGTTCTCGTGAAGCAACCTGAGCTTGAAGCCGCTATTGATGCAATCATTTCCAGCAAAGGTCTCGACCTGTTTGTATTTGTCTTAACAGACATTCTGAACAACGATTCTGTAGCTTTGGCATATGGTACATCCACTAAAGCCGTGGAGAAAGCCTACAATGTGACGCTGTCTGATAGCAGAGCTATCTTGAAAGGCGTAGTATCACGCAAATCACAAATTGTACCGGTTCTGACGGAAGCATTCAACACGCTGTAAATCAAACCGATTGGCATATTCATACGCTGATATGTATTACAAATAAGTAGCAACACCATCCTAGCCTGCTCTGATCCGTAAATGGTCAGGACAGGCTTTTGATGTAGAGGAGGAAGAATCATGATTAAAAATGAAAAGATCAAAGCGGCCGAAGTGCAGCTCACCGGCCTAAATGGTGAAGATCTGGGTGTGATGTCAACGCAGGAAGCACTTCTACTTGCGAAGCAACATAAAGTAGATCTGGTGTGCTTGTCCTTGATGACAAGTCCACCGCCATGCAAGCTGATTGGAGCTGGAGCGGCCAAAGCAGAAGCGCAGCAGGCGAAGAAAAAAGCGAGTAAATCCCCCGATAAACGTAAAGTAAAGGAAATTCGCTTGAACCTTGCGATGGAGGATCACGACCGGGATACGAAGCAATCTCAGGCGGAGCGCATTCTGAAGAAGGGTGATTCGGTAAAACTCGTCATCCAGGTGCATGGAGCCAAAGAAGGAGTTGCAGGCAAGGAGTGGGCTGAGCAACTGAGCAAATCGCTGGCTGAATTCGGTAGCAAAACGACAGGTGTTCAGGTAAGTGGTAAACAGGTTGTTGTGCAACTGGACCCTAATGCGTAAACTGCCTGGAGCGATCCTCGGTGTAGCACAAAGGTAACGAATGTCGATACAGTAATGATTTTTTGGATGTAAAGAAAGCCCAATGAGGTGGCAGGTTAACTGCTGCTGTATTGGGCTTGTTTGTCATCACTTGGATTGAGGTGTCGTCCAATTTAATGCAAAAGCCGTTTCTGTTCCAGTAGTTCAGCTGCGTAAATAACGGCTGCCACCAAGACGTACATATAACTGCCCAGGTAATACAGGCGTGGAACCAGCGGCCATATTATTCTGGCTGTTTTTGGCGAATCGGGATAAATAAAAGAAGTCCGGATAGATCACCATATCCATTAAGTAGGCGGAGACCTGGCTACCTGGAACGCGGAACTGGTTCAGGGTACGTATAATTTCTTCGCCGCGTGCAATACCAATGCCATGACCATAATACCAGTTCTCACGCAGCATGAACGTATTCTCTCCCTGCCACTCGGGGTTTCCGGAGAAACATCCGGATTTTTGAAATACAGCACATCTCCTGGAAGGGCGGTTTCACTACCGTTTTTTTCGGTTAATCGCAGGTCACTGTCATAATGCCAGTCGAAGAGTAACAGATTTCGAAACAGGGAATTAAAGGCGTCTTCGCGAATGCTTCCCAGCACGCCACCATACAGCACAATAACGGTAGCTGTTGCACATTCAAAGGCATATAAGTGTCCATTCCTCCAGATATCTCGGATACCGTCGGCGGGTGTCACGTTTGATCTTAGCTCGAACCCACCTTCCGCATTACGATCCCAGTAGGCAGGATTACATCTGGATTTCTCAAAGGATGCAAAACTCACACCGCTTCGATCCAATCCTTCCGCTGCATCCACGAGAGAGCCCCTCAAGTCCCACTCAAAACGAAGATGATCCATGGATTGGTACACATACCTTGTAGGCCGATTCTGGAGTTGCTGTAACCAATGCCATTCAAAAGCAGACCATTCCAAGCGGTTCAGCTGGGCGGGTTGATTAGCAACAATGATCATGATCCATAACCTCCGTTCCTATTCGAATATTCAACATTGTATAATCGGGAGAGCACGGGTATTGTGTAGTATATGACGTGATGTGTTCGAATTGGTATGTACACAATGAAAGTTGTCAGCATTCAAAATTAAAAATGTCGCTTCATGCAGGGATTTTGTCCGATCTCGTTTATCAATCATGGCATTTGGGGTAGTACTCTATAGATGAAGTTATGTTCAGGTCGATCTATTCATACGGAATACATTCGAATTCTCATAAAGGAGGACATGTAATGTCGAAATCCATTACAGAGAGCCGATCTCTGTTCGAACAATTGTATACGCACGCACCAATCGGCATTGCTGTCGCATCGCATGTAAATGGACGGTGGTTGCAGCTTAATCCTGCATTTTGCGAGATGCTTGCATACAGTGAAGATGAACTGATCGATACTTCGGTCATACATATGATCTACGAAGAAGATCTGCATATGGAGGAATTCCGCAGCAAGTTTTGGGAAATGACCCATGAAACAAGTCCGATGTACGAGACGGAGGTTCGTCTGAAACGAAAGGACGGTTCGTTATTATGGGCAACCCTTAGAGCTTGCATTGTTAGGGATGAAACGAATGGTGAGCCCTTGTATTTGCTGGTACAAGCTGCTGATATTACGAAACAAAAAGATGCAGAGGAAATACTCATCGTGCAACGTAAGCAATTGGAAGAGAGCAGTCGTATCTCTCGCCTGCTGGCGGAGTCTTCATTAGATCTGATTGCAATACATGATGCCGATTCTAGTCGTACATTTAAATATGTATCGAATGCATGTAAGAGCATGTTGGGCTATGAGCCAGAAGAAATTATAGGTAAGCCGGGAACATTTGTTATCTATCCGGAGGATGTGCCTATGGTTGAAGCGTACGTGGAAGAGCAGAGAAAGGGTCTGGCTCCCAAACGGATCAATTATCGTCTTTTACATAAGGATGGATCTACGGTGTGGGCAGATACCATTACACATTATGTTTATGACAGTGCAGGTGAACTGATAGAGCTCGTCGCTGTAACCCGGGATATCACTGCCAGCCAGCAACAACAGTTAAGCATGCAGGAGTACAGATCGTTATTTGACTGTAATCCCCTAGGTGTGGCTTCTCTTGATCTGGAAGGCAATCTGCTGAAAGCCAATATGGGTCAGGAACAGTTGACAGGACACACCAAGGAGGAGCTGCTGAGTCGGCCTTTTGATCACCTCATTGATCCTGTGGATCTGGAGAAGACTCGATATCATTTTGAGGAAACGGTGAAGGGCAATGCACAGAGCTACGAGATAGGCTTAATTCACAAAAATGGGCAGCGAATTGAAACAAATGTGATTAATGTTCCTATTATACTTGAGGACAAAGTTGTCGGGGTCTACGGGATTACCAGTGACATTACAGAGTCCAAACGTTACGTCGAGGAAATCGAGAATCTTAGTTATGAACGGGCATTGATATTGAATGGCATGTCTGAGGGTGTTATTGGACTGGACCTTGATGGGAATCTGAACTTTGCCAATCCAGCCGCTGCGGAGATCATGAACTTCTGTCCAAGTGAAATGAATGGCAAGCCCCTTGACCAGATGATGATCCAAATGCAGAGCGAAGGCATCCCCTACCCATCCAAGGAAACACCAATTCTACAGGCTGTTCGTGAGGGACGAGGTCTGCCGCGTACCGAATCCGTATTCTGGAGACAGGATGGATCCAGTTTCCTGGCGGAGTTCCAATTGAAGCCGATTATGGATCAGGGTAGAACCCGCGGGGCAGTGTTGGTTTTCCGTGATATGACATCTGTTAAGGACATCATACGTGCCAAGGAAGCAGCAGAGCATGCAGACCGGGCAAAGTCTGAGTTTCTCGCCATCATGAGTCATGAGCTTCGTACGCCCTTAAACGGCATCATGGGCATGGCCCATCTGTTAATGGAAACCGAGCTGGATGATGAACAGAAAGGTTTTGCGGAAATCATGATTGATAGCGGCGAATCCCTTTTGTACATTTTGAACGAAATTTTGGATTTCAGCAAAATCGAAGCAGGCAAAATGGATCTTGAGCGCGCACCTGTAGATATTAAGGCGATGTTGGGTGGGGTGATCGAGCTGTTTGCACTGAAGGCATCAGAGAAAAATATTGAACTTTATTATGAAGTGTCGGATCACATTCCTGAACGCATTAGAGGGGATGAGACACGAATCCGGCAGATTTTGATTAATCTGGTGGGTAATGCCGTTAAATTCACAGAGAAGGGCCGTATTATGGTGAGCGTAGGTGCTGATTTCTCAGATGAGCATGGTCAGGATAACCTGATGTTGACCTTTAAGGTGAGAGATACAGGGATCGGCATTCCAATAGAAAAGCAGCATCAATTGTTCCAATCCTTCTCACAGCTTGATCCGGCCATCAATCGTAAGTTTGGCGGGACAGGTCTGGGCCTTGCGATCAGCAAAAAACTGGTGGAGTTAATGGGCGGAGCGATTGGCGTACAGAGTGAGATCGGTGAGGGGGCAGAATTCCAGTTCACCCTCGTAGTGGAGCGGTGGTTAGAGGAAAGTAATGACCCGATCGATATCACCACGAATGATGAATTGCAATTGGATCGAGCTAGTCTTGCCCATGACATCAAAATTTTGATTGCTGAGGATCAAGCGGTCAACAGTCATCTGTTGGAGGAGATGCTGCGCAAGTTTGGCGGAGTGAGTGATATCGTTGAGAATGGGGCACAGGCCGTCGATTCATTGAACAAGGTTCAATATGACCTGGTGTTTATGGATATTCAAATGCCAGTTATGGATGGGATTGAAGCGACCTGCCACATCAGACAGAGCCACCCAGACATACCGGTTATTGCAGCGATTACAGCTTTTGCAGGCGCCGGTGACCGTGAGGAGTGTCTGAAATGCGGGATGCAGGACTTTATCAGCAAACCGTTTCATTCCACGGAGATTAGCCGCGTACTGAATACATGGGTTCCATATATTCGCTCTCAAAGGGTAACGTAACGAAAAAATAACCTGCGCCTTGAAATTCAAGGTACAGGTTATTCTGTCATTTACTCAAATTAGTTGGCACCGACAACAAAAATCAGGACCAGCCTCCGATTAAACCGGAGAGAGTCACACATTCGTCATCTTCCAAATCTGCAATCAGAGTGAGTTCTTCGTTGTCTTGTGGATCAACGGAGAATAATTCACGGCGTCCGTCCTCATGCACAATAATGACTAACTGATGGCCGCCCTTTGTATCAAACTGGTACTTAACTCCGATACCAGGTAGTGGGCATTCGCGGATATTCATGAAACCTGTCACCTCTTTAGCTTTGCTTAATAAAAAATTAACCGTTCACACAGTACGGATGTATTCTACTATCCATAACACCGTTTGGCAAGCCACAAATAAAATTGGTGTGAAGAATTAATTTTTTCCGCGATGTGATCTTGCACTATGGCGCTGTCTGGCCCGTCTGCGACGAACAAAAACCAAATGAGCAGAGCGGCGATTAATAATAGACCAATGACTGCAATTATGATGATATTCCGGATATTGGGAACCTGTACAGTCAGATCCAGTTTATTCATCTGGAGGGGTGAAACGTGCCAAATGAGCGTTTTTCCGCCATCCTCCACCTGATCTGCATTGGAATCGGCTGCCTTGATGGGTAAAGACAACTTAAAGTCAAAGTTAACATCTTTTAACAAGAGGTTTTTAAGAAAGCTAGGCACCTTGTTAATTTGATTTTTGATCTCACCATCGGGCATGGACTCCATGAGATCGGCTTCTGCTGTAATGTGCATCTTTGAAGTGAAGAAGCCGGGGAAGTTGATTGTTCAACCATGATCCCTTGTGGTAACTTGGACGTATCAAAGCTGGTTTTATTGCTTTTTTCATAATGGGTGGTCGCTGTGAGCTGCTTCTGATCTCCCTGTTCCGAAACCTCTGCCTGGAAGTTATTTCGATTCAATGCATCTGCGATCAGAGGCATAAGATTGTCTTGTCCAATTTTTCCAAGAGCGGAGTTCTTTACGTTGAGATTGAGATCCAGATCCGTTGATCCATCCATATTCACCGTTAGATGGGCTTCTCCATCAGCACAGGCGGATAAAATACATAACATAAGGGCTAATAAAACAGTAAGAAATAACTGACGTAAGGGGATGCGAGTTGACATGTCTTTCAACCTTTCTGCGTAAAAATCCAAATTCCATTTCATAGAAGTATAGTATACACCGTAAGCATGGCGGATGAAACTTTGAACCGTGCAATGAGGTACGTATGATTTAGTGTGATCGGGGAAATAATCCATTTATTAAAATTAAAGATTTCGTATTTTTGTCAATGTTCGGTCAATTCAAACGGCGCTTCACCGTGTACACTAGTAGTAGTGTGATGAATATACGGAAGCAGGGAGGTTACATTCATGACATATATCATTATTATGGCCGTTATTATGGTCGTGGGCATGGTCGGAATGGGCTGGTTCTATCAGATTATGGATAAAGACCAAAGCTAGTAATCTTTAAATGTGAAAAGAAGAGAGACAACCTATAAGCTGGCTTCGCTAACGCGAGGCGGGCTTATTTGTGTGGGGAAAAATTTTGAGGCACTGACCTTACATAAGTACGTAATATTTGTAACCATTCATGTTGCACAATTTGACCGATGGACAAATATTTTTCGTAAAGATGGGATTTTTTAGCTGCTCTTTTGTATAATAGGGGTAGTTTAACTCGGGATACTCCCGAAATTCTGCCAAACAGGAAAGGGTGTACATAAATGAAATTTAGTGAGTATACGTATACACGTCCGAATCTGGAGCACATCAAGACATCTTTCCGTGAGCTGTTGAGCGGTTTTGAAGCTGCGGCAACGGTTGAAGAACAGAGTGGGTTCATGGATCAGATTAACGCGCTGCGCAGTGATTTTGAGACACAAGCCCAATTGGTCTACATCCGTCATTCCATTGATACCAATGATGAGTTTTACAAGGCGGAGAACGAATTTCTGGATGAGAATGCACCCATTGTGCAGGAATATATTACGGATTTTTACCGTGCACTGGTTAACTCCAAATTCCGCAATGAGTTGGAACAAAAATGGGGTTCACAGCTGTTCCAACTGGCGGATCTTTCACTGAAAACATTCAGCCCGGAAATTATTGAAGAACTCCAGAAGGAGAACAAACTTTCCACAGAATACAATCAATTGATCGCATCCGCCAAAATTCCGTTCGAAGGTGAAGAGCGTACGTTGCCACAGCTTCATCCATTTGAACTGTCCACGGATCGTTCCATGCGGGAGCGTGCTTCGGAAGCCAGATATACGTTCATGGCTGAGCATGAGGCTGAATTCGATCGTATTTACGACGAACTGGTTAAAGTACGTACACAGATCGCGAAGAAACTGGGATATCCAAGCTATGTGGAACTCGGCTATGACCGTATGAACCGTACGGATTACAATGCCGAGATGGTAGCCAACTTCCGTGCACAAGTTCGTGATTATATCGTGCCTGTAGCGACCAAGCTCAGAGAGCGCCAGCGTAATCGGATTGATGTGGAGACGTTGTATTATTACGATCAGGGCTTCAGCTTCAAGACGGGTAACCCGACACCTAAGGGTGACGCGGACTGGATTATCGATAATGGTAAAAAAATGTACGCTGAATTATCACCAGAGACGGATGCCTTTTTCCAAATGATGACCGAAAACGAGCTTATGGATCTGGTAAGCAAAAAAGGTAAACAGGGCGGCGGATATTGTACGTTCCTGAACGATTACAAAGTGCCGTTTATCTTCTCCAACTTCAACGGTACATCCGGTGATATTGATGTATTGACACATGAAGCAGGTCATGCTTTCCAAGTGTATGAGAGCCGTGATTTTGCAGTGCCTGAATACAACTGGCCGACATATGAATCGGCTGAAATTCATTCCATGAGTATGGAGTTCTTCACATGGCCGTGGATGCAGTTGTTCTTCAAGGAAGATACGGACAAGTACAAGTTTGATCACCTGTCTTCCGGTCTGTTGTTCATTCCGTATGGCGTAGCCGTGGATGAATTCCAGCATTTTGTGTATGCGAACCCGGATGCAACACCAACGGAGCGTAAGCAGGCATGGCGCAACATTGAGAAGACCTATCTGCCACACATCAATTACAAAGATAATGCGTATCTGGAGCAGGGTGGTTTCTGGCATAAGCAAGGTCACATTTTCTCATCGCCGTTCTACTACATTGACTACACGTTGGCACAAATCTGTGCATTCCAGTTCTGGAAACGCAGCAATGAGGACATGAAGTCCGCATGGGCCGACTATCTGACATTGTGCAAAGCGGGAGGAAGCCTGTCCTTCACCGGATTGGTCGAACTGGCTGGATTGAACTCTCCATTCGAGGATGGCTGTGTATCCTCCGTAATTGGCGATATTGAGGCATGGCTTGACGGCGTGAACGATAAGGCGCTGTAAGCCTTCGTAAGGATGCTTTTAGTGAAAGTACCTTCGGTAAGGTATAAGCAGTGGATAAAGCTTTAAGATAGATACTTAAGACGGCTTGGAGACCTTCGGGTGTCTGGGTCGTCTTTTTCATTATGGGTAAAAATCAACCTCAAGTGTAACATTTATCGGACTCATTGTGATTTATTTCACTATATCTGAAAACGGATTCAGTTACAATGGAGATAGTAAATCAGGGGTTACAGGAGGCTGGTTCAAATGGCAACACATGCATATTATGTTCCGCCCGTGAACTTGATGGGTAGAGGATGTTTACAAGAAGCAGGTCAGATGATTGAACAGATGGGTATCTGCAAAGCGCTGGTTGTAAGTGATCGTCAATTGATTACTTCAGGCGTTGCTGAACAGGTACTGTCTACATTACGAAAAGCTGGGTTAGACTATGTTGTATATGATGAGGTTCAGCCTAATCCAACATGTCAGAATGTACATGACGGACTTCGAGTATTCCAGGATCATGGCTGTGACGCCATTATATCGATAGGTGGAGGTTCACCGCAGGATGCTGCCAAAGGAATTGGCATTGTAGCTACGAACGGTGGGCATATCCGTGAATATGAAGGATTGCATCAATCGAAACATAAGTCCGTGCCACTTGTGGCTGTTAACACAACGGCTGGCACATCGAGCGAGGTGACAATTAACTACGTGATTACAGATGAGGAACGTAAAGTGAAGATGGTGATGGTGGACCGCAATAGTCTGGTCTCCCTGTCGGTTAATGATCCGGAGCTGATGCTCAGCAAACCTGCAAGTCTCACAGCGGCCACAGGAATGGATGCGTTGACACATGCCGTAGAAGCGATGGTTACACCGGGTGGATTTACAGTGACAAGTGCGACAGCTGCAGCAGCTGTTGAACTGATCTTTGAATATTTGCCTAGAGCCGTGAGAGACGGCAGTGATCTGGAAGCGCGGGAACATATGACGTATGCGTGTTTCCTTGGCGGGATTGCTTTTAATAATGCGGGCCTGGGATATGTCCATGCGATGGCGCATCAACTGGGAGGCGTATATGATCTGCCGCACGGTGTATGTAACGCAATGTTACTCCCCTATGTGGAAGAGTTGAACGCCAAGCATGTACCTGGAAAATTCCGTCATATTGCAAAAGCGATTGGTATGGATGTGAAGGGTAGAAGTGATGAAGAGTGTTCGGATTACGTCATTGAGGCCATCCGTCAGCTCTCGAAGGAAGTAGGCATTCCTGAGAAACTGTCTGAACTAGGTGTAAAAGATCCCGATGTGGAACTGCTTGCCGATAACGCGATGAAAGATGCTTGTGCACCAGGCAATCCCTATCAACCGTCCAAGGATGAAGTGATGGAGCTGTTCCGCAAAATTATATAGACTGATTCAGAAACGGATACACCAAAGTACGATCCTGTTGAAGCTAGAGCATCATGGACCAAGCAGGGGCCAAAAAATAACAGACAAAATGAGCCGGGATCGAAAGTCGGCTTTTTTGTCATGTGAACTCATGATTTTTACTTATTTTTCCACTTAATGATTACACAAAAACTAAAGGATTTTGATTCCCTTTTATCGAATACAATGTTTAATAACAAGGCACTAAGGAGGAGTAATACCTACCTGAATTTCTGTCGATGTTTTCCAGCAAGATTCCCCAGTCCGTTTCGTGTTTAATGTTAAATAGGAGTAGTCTATTTCATTGTTCACGAGCTACACCTTAAGTTCTGCATCTAACATTCACCTCTGTAAGACAGTCAAGCAATTCTACACCAGCATCATCTCTATTTCAGGCTTTACAATCCAGAAGTTCAACTGCAATAAGATTCATCCAGTTACACATCTGTACAGCATGCTCCTAATCAAGACAACAGTGTCCACACAACAGAATATCGATTATGGGCTCTGAAAAGAATCAGAACGAATGCACGTGGAGGAGGCTGTAATGATGGCGAAAAAGAAGTTGTAGCGATGCTACTTGCCGGAGGGCAAGGTAAGAGGTTAAAAGGATTGACCAAATCACTGGCTAAGCCAGCTGTATATTTTGGGGCACGTACCGAATCATTGATTTTCCGCTGAGTAACTGCTCTAATTCTGGTATTGATACAGTGGGTGTATTAACTCAATATGAACCACTTGTCTTACATTCCTATATTGGCATTGGCAGTGACTGGGATCTGGATCGGAAAAACGGCGGGGTATATGTACTTCCTCCACATGAACGTGAAGACGGTAGCAACTGGTACCGGGGTACAGCGGATGCGATCTTCCGCAACCTGAACTTTATTGAACAATTCGATCCTGAGCATGTGCTCATTCTGTCAGGGGATCATATCTATAAGATGGACTATGAAAAAATGCTCCAGTATCACAAAGAAAAAGATGCGGATTGCACCATATCGGTCATCGATGTCTCATTGGAAGAAGCCAGCCGGTTCGGGGTGCTGAACACCAACGATGACTATAGCATCTATGAATTTGAAGAAAAACCTCCTGAGCCCAAGAGCACACTAGCTTCCATGGGTATCTATCTCTTCAAGTGGGATGTACTGAAACGTTTCCTGATCCAGGATGAACAACAGGCATCCACCTCCTATGATTTTGGTAAAGATATTATTCCTTTATTGCTTGAAAATGAAAAATCCTTATATGCATATCCATTCGAAGGTTATTGGAAAGACGTAGGTACCATTCGCAGTCTGTGGGAATCCAATATGGACCTGTTGGACGAAGACACACCATTTAATCTGAATGATCCGGACTGGCGCATTTTTACACGTAATCCGAACCAACCTGCACAATACATCTCACCTTCGGGCAAGGTACGGAATTGTATTATTAGTGAAGGC
Organism: Paenibacillus sp. OVF10; assembly: GCA_022836915.1. Taxonomy (GTDB): domain Bacteria; phylum Bacillota; class Bacilli; order Paenibacillales; family Paenibacillaceae; genus Paenibacillus. The sequence goes on from CP094668.1 coordinate 3,480,995, forward strand.
ACTGTAGTGCATGGTGAGGTCAACCATTCTGTTCTGTTCTACGGAATTGAAGTTGGTGAGAACAGTGCTGTCATCGATTCGGTGATCATGCCAAAAGTGAAAATCGGGCAAAATGTGCGCATTTACCGAGCTATTATCGCAGAAGGATTGGTTATTCCTGATGGAACACAGATTTCGCCTGCACCGGGAGATGAGAGTGATATATTGCTCGTGGATCAGGAAGAATTGGAACGTCAGCTTCGCCAAGAAATAACCAGCAAGGCCTAATTGAAGTTAAAAGGACGGTGCATGCGATGAAACCATTGATCGGAGTTATTAACCTTGACCATGAACTTGAAGAATTGAAGGAATTGACATATTTTCGCTGCGGAGCCGCGGTGCCATATGCCGGGCGTTACCGTCTGATCGATTTTGTTCTATCCAATATGATGAATGCAGGCATTGAGAGTATTGGTGTATTTGTACGGCGAAAATATCGCTCGTTGATGGACCATCTTGGTGATGGTAAGCCTTGGGATTTGGATCGCAAACATGGGGGTATGTTTATTTTGCCACCAGACTGGAATGATCCAACAGATACATCACAGGGGGACTTACAGCATTTCCATAACAATTTGGACTTTTTCCATAGAGGGGCAGGACAATATGTTGTGCATGCGGGCAGTCGCCATGTGACCAAAGCAGACCTCCAGGATGTCTACAGGTATCACATCAGTAAAGGAGCGGACGTTACACTGGTCTGCAAAAAGGTAGATCAGCTGCTGCCTGAGCATGACGCCTGTGTCAAAGTTGACCATGACGGGGACGGTAACGTGGTGGACATTCACCAAAGCGCTAATCACCCGAATATATATACAGAAATTTTCATTATGGAAAAAGAATTGTTCTTGCGCCAGGTGCAACGCTGCATTGATCATGGCGAGAGTCATTTCTTCCGGGATGTGATTCAAAAAAATCCGGATGGATTGAATATCGCTGCGTATGCATATGATGGCTATCACGCAGTCATCAATTCCATTGACAGTTATTATCGCAACAGTATGGATCTGCTGAACACAGGGCAATATGAACAACTGTTCAAGGAAGATCCGATCCAGACCAAAATTAAATACGAAGCGCCTGCCAAATACCTGGATACCGCCGATGTTAAACATTCACTTCTCGCGAATGGCTGCATTGTTGGTGGAGAGGTGGAGGACAGCATTCTGTTCCGTGGTGTACAGGTGGCCAAGGGTGCCAAAATAAAAGGTTCCATCATCATGCAGAAATGTTACATTGGTGAGGGGACGGTCCTTGAGAATGTCATTCTCGATAAAGACGTGAGGCTGACCGGAGGACAGACGCTGATCGGTGCCCCGTCGAATCCATACATTTTAGCAAAAAGCACTATTATCTAATCCCCACACGTAACCGATATCTTCTATAAATATATAAAATAAAAATCCTGTAGGATGGATTTAAGGTTCATACACTTTCGACGCATGAATTGCACCTTCGAAAGTTCTCACCAGCATGCAAACGTAGTGGAGGGGACGAAATCGATTCTGAAGAAGCGTAGCGCTCGTCTTTATCACTGTATTTTCACATCTAAATAATAAATTCAAGAAAATACAGGGGTAACAGCGATCATAAGAACGATTCGTAACCGTAACGGCCACTTTGCAGAGTGCTGAGCAACTGAGTGTGTGAACCACCACCGTCCTGCAGGATTTCCCGGGAGGAACCTACTTTTGTTTGACAACAAGGAAACGTTCAAGAGTATATTTACACGGAATCTGGTCAGCAAATTGGGCAAACCGATTGAAGAAGCAACACAGGAAGACGTGTACCACGTACTGGGAAGCATGATTCGTGAATATGCAGGCCAGGATTGGGCAGCGTCGAATCAGGGGTTCAAGCAGCGCCAGGATAAACAGGTCTATTACTTCTCGCTGGAATTCCTGATTGGACGTCTGCTCGGCAACAATCTGCTGAATGTAAATGAATTGGAATTGGTGCGTGACAGTCTGGCTGATCTGGGTTTCTCCTTGGAAGAGGTGGAAGAACAGGAGGCGGATGCAGGACTCGGTAACGGAGGTCTGGGACGACTCGCTGCCTGTTTCCTGGATTCACTCGCATCACTCCGATATGCAGGACATGGTTGCGGCATTCGTTATAAATACGGGTTGTTTGAGCAAAAAATCATCAATGGTAATCAGGTAGAGTTACCCGACAATTGGCTGGATAAGGGCAATGAATGGGAAGTCCGCCGTCCAGACAAAAAGGTGGAAGTACAGTTCTGGGGCCGGGTAGAAGCTCACGAACAGGATGGAGAATATCAGTTTGTTACAAAAGATGCCGAATCGGTCGTCGCCATTCCTTATGACGTGCCTGTCATTGGTTATGGTCAAACCCATGTAAATACATTGCGACTCTGGAGTGCCGAGCCAAAGCGCGAGACTTCACTTGACACCCCTTCGAACTACTACGGCTATCTGGATTATAGTCGTTCGGTTGAATCAATCTCGGAATTCCTGTATCCGGATGATTCCCAGTACGAAGGAAAGCTGCTGCGATTGAAGCAGCAGTACTTCATGTGTTCAGCAGGTGTACAGAGCGCCTTGCGTACGTTCAACAAGCTGGAGCTACCGTATGATCGTTTGCCTGATAAAGTGGCCTTCCACATTAATGACACGCATCCAACCTTGGTTATTCCAGAACTGATGCGCATCCTGATTGATGTGAAGGGGTATGGCTGGGATGAAGCATGGGATATTACAACCCGTACTGTATCGTATACCAATCATACAACGCTTAGTGAGGCGCTTGAAAAATGGCCTGTATCCATGATCAGCAGGCTGCTGCCACGGATCTACATGATCATTGAAGAGATCAACAAACGCTTTTGTGGCATGCTGCTGGATCGGTATCCGGGAGATCAGGATCGCATAGGGCATCTGGCGATTGTTGCGAACGATCAGGTACGGATGGCGCATCTGGCGATTGTGGGCAGTCACAGCGTGAATGGTGTTGCTGCATTGCATACCGAGATTTTGAAAGAGCGCGAGATGGCTCCGTTCTATGCGCTGTATCCAGAGCGTTTCAATAACAAAACGAATGGTATTACCCATCGCCGCTGGTTGATGCATGCCAATCCGAAACTGTCGGATCTGATTACGGATACAATCGGTAACGAATGGATAACAGAGCCGGGTAAGCTGGATCAACTGGCAGGCTTTTCGGATAATGCATCATTCCAAGAGCAGTTCCGTTCAATTAAGCGGCACAACAAAGAGCGGCTTGCTGCGTATATTCTGGATCATACCGGGACAGCAGTGAATCCGGATTCCATCTTTGATGTACAGGTGAAGAGGCTGCACGGGTATAAACGTCAGCTGTTGAACATTCTGCATGTCATGCATCTGTATAACCGGCTTAAGAATGATGCTTCGTTTGATATGGTGCCACGTACCTTCATCTTTGGTGCCAAGGCGGCGCCGAGTTATTATTTTGCCAAGAAAATTATTAAGCTGATCAACACCGTGGCTGACACAGTGAATCGGGATGCGGCCGTAAATGACCGCTTGAAGGTATTTTTCCTCGAAAACTATTCCGTCTCTCTTGCAGAGAAGATCATTCCCGCTGCGGATGTTAGTGAACAGATCTCAACCGCAGGCAAGGAAGCTTCCGGTACGGGCAACATGAAATTTATGATGAACGGTGCTTTAACGATTGGCACGATGGATGGAGCCAACGTGGAGATGGCGGAGCAGGTCGGAGAAGAAAATATGTTCATTTATGGTCTGCGTGCAGACGAAGTGCTTGAGTACTATCGTTCTGGCAGCTATCGTCCGAATGAGATTGTGCAGCACGATGAACGCATTCGCGAGGTCGTAGAGCAATTAGTGCATCCAGGTGCATTCTGTTATCGTGACGGGGAGTTCTGGGATATTTATGACTCCTTGCTGGCCCATGGTGACGAATACTTTGTCTTGCGTGATTTTGCTGCTTATGCAGATGCGCATGCTGCGATTGACCAAGCGTATCGGGATATTCCGGGCTGGACTCGGAAAGCGATATTAAACACGGCACATTCCGGCATATTCTCCAGTGATCGTACCATTAGTGAGTATGCGACAGATATCTGGGGTATTCATCCCGTTTCCGGGAACTGGAAAGGTTAAGAATAGATTGTTAGACTAACAAGTCCCCTTGTTCACAAGAGACATCTCTGCTGGTAAATCAACCAGAGTAGAGAGTATCTCCTTGTAGAACAAGGGGATTTTGTCATACAGTGTATCATAGTGTCATTCAACTTGAAGATAAGCGAAACTCGCGTATTTTTCATCATACAAGTTCGCACACAAAATCAAAAAAATGATCTGGATCTCAGTCATACTACATAAGAAATCGTTTGATATTTCGAATTAGATAGGGGACGCGGTGTTATGGATCATTACAATCGGATTCAGCTTGCTATTGAGTATCTGGAGCAGCATTTGCAAGAGGATTTTAATATCAGAGAGACGTCTGCTGCTGCGAGCTTTTCGGCGTTTCATTTTCAGCGTTTATTCCAGGCGATCACCGGATTCACGGTACTGGAATATGTGCGCAGACGAAGATTAACGGAAGCTGCTAGGATGCTGCGGGGCACATCGGAAGGCATATTGGACATCGCAATGAGCTTTGGCTATCAATCTCAGGAGGCATTTACCCGTGCATTTTCAGCCTACTTTGGAATGACACCCGCGAAGCTGCGCAAGCTGGAAGCGGATCAGTTGTCTCTTCTGAAGATGCAACAGAGCATTGATTTTAATGATTATCGAACTTCGCTTGGTGGAACATTCCACATGAACACACCCCGTCTAGTCACATTGGCACCGAACTGGATCATCGGCTATGAATATAAGACCAACCTGAATGACAATCAGCATTATGCTGAAATCCCCGGATTTTATCATGATTTTGGCATGGAACAGAGATTCATGGCGATCCCGGAGAGGACACGCCCTGATATGGCTTACGGTGTGGCCTGTCATTTTGAAGAGGATGGAGCATTTTCTTTTATTGTGGGTGAAGAAAGCAGTGGAGCATCACAGGCACTTGAACCCGGTTTTACTTCGATTGAAATTCCGGGCGGCTTGTATGCAGAGTTCACCGTGGAAGGCTCTGGGCAGGATATTCGGAAAATGATCTATGGCAGCTGGCTGCCGCAGTCCAACTATGAACGGAGGGAAGGGCCGGACTTTGAAGTGACGGATGTCTGGAAATCGACCCTGAACAATTGGACATGAAGATCTATATCCCGTTAAAATAGACCTTACCGCTTCGCGGAAAATAAGGTCGGAGGATAGATGGAATGAACGAAAAGTCGTGGCTCCACTCCAAGTGGATGCTGACCATTGTTGCTTGCATGGCAGTGCTTTACCTACTGATTATGGGCATTTTACTGTTTGTCAGTGGACGAACACCTAGCATGTATTATCAATATAATCTCGTACCCTTCGAGACGATTCGTCCACTTCTGTTGGAGAGGAGAGGTACAATACAGAGGCCTGGGTCAAGAATTTGTTCGGCAATATTGTATTGTTCATTCCACTGGGCATCTGGATTCCATGGTTGTTTCGGAGGTGTCGTACGTTCCTGACCTTTACAATTACAGTTGTTTTGCTTCTGCTGGGTGTTGAGGTCACACAATTGATTACACGTGTAGGTTCGTTTGATGTGGATGACATTATTCTGAACACGATCGGTGCCTGGATAGGTTACGCCGGATTTAAGTTAATCTTATGTTTACGAAGAAGGACTCGGAATTGAACCGCAGATCGCGGTCCATGACCGGGTCTTTTTGCATAAGATACCTTTCAAATGTTTACAAGGGAATCATTTCGGATAAAACATATTAACGGCTTATTTATATCGTGAGCAGAGATTATATATTAGACAAAGATGAGAGCGAGGTGGGCGATATCGTTTGGTGGAAAGAGAGTGTGGTATACCAGATTTATCCGAGCAGCTTTAAAGATTCGGACGGGGATGGATATGGCGACTTGCAGGGAATCTATGAGAAGCTCGATTATTTGGAGAATTTAGGCGTAGATGTGATCTGGCTCTGTCCCATTTACGATTCACCAGGACATGATAACGGATATGATATCCGGGATTACTACGGCATTTTACGTAAGTATGGGACGATGGAGGATTTTGATCGATTATTGGCAGAGGCACACAAGCGTGGTCTCAAGATCATGATGGACCTGGTACTGAATCATACGTCGGATGAACATGCGTGGTTTGCTGAATCGCGTTCATCAAAGATAAATCCGAAACGGGATTATTATATTTGGCGTTCAGGCAAAAATGGTCAGGTGCCGAATAACTGGGAGTCCTATTTTGGAGGTTCGGTGTGGAAGCATGATCCCGAGACAAATGAGTATTATCTGCATCTGTATTCGGAACAGCAACCGGATCTCAACTGGAACAATGCACAGATGGCAGAAGAGATGTATGAGATGGTGCATTGGTGGCTGGAAAAAGGGGTCGACGGATTCCGTTTCGATGCAGTAGCGCATATCGCCAAGGCAGAGGGTCTGCCAAGTGCCCACAATCCGGATAATCTGCCGGTGGTTCCAGCGTATCAGCTCTTTTCCAACCTGGAACAGGTACACTCGATTTTGAAGAAACTGAATAACATGATCCTGAAACCTTACGGACCCATGACGGTTGGCGAGACTTCCGGACTTGGGCCTGAGCAGGCCTTGGCTTATGTGGGGACGGATCGTGACGAACTTAATATGGTATTCCAGTTTGAGCATATGTTTATCGATGCCAAATCCTCCGGAATTGGTAAATGGAACTATAAGGAATGGAAATTGACAGATCTCAAAGAAATCATGAGCCGGTGGCAAACAGTTTTACATGGTAGAGGCTGGAACGCCAATTATATGGGCAACCATGATCAGCCACGTCCGGTTTCCCGTTTTGGTGATGACGGTAAATATCGGGTGCATTCTGCTCAAATGCTGGCGACATGGATGCTTACACTCGAAGGGACCCCTACATCTATCAAGGAGAAGAGATCGGCATGACCAATGTCGCTTTTCAGGATATCGAACAATACCGGGACATTGAGACCAAAAATTATTACAATCATTACATTGGTCAAGGTAAGTCGAAGCACGAAGTCATGCAGGCGATCTGGCTGAAGAGCCGCGATAATGCCCGCACGCCGATGCAATGGGATGAGACGGAACACGCAGGGTTTACCCAGGGGCAGCCGTGGATTCAGGTGAATGATAATTATCCTGAGATTAATGTGGCTGATGCCGAAAGTGATCCGCAATCCATTTTGCATTATTACCGTAAGTTAATTGCGCTTCGCAAACAACATAAAGTGCTTATCTATGGCGCATATGAGCTGTTACTGCCGGATGATCCGGATATCTATGCCTATACCCGAACGCTGGAAGATGAGCAGATGCTGGTCATTCTGAATTTCCGTGGCCATGAACCTGAGATGCACTGGCCGGAAGGCTGGGATTCCGAGCATGCCAAACTGATCATTAGCAACGTAAGCAGACGTTATTCTACCGATGAAGGTGCCATTCAGCTTCAGCCGTATGAGGCAAGGGTATATCGTAAGCAGCGGTGACACGGAGGCTAGCGTAATTTTGCGTTGGTGAAGAGCTATGATTTATAATGAATAGTGGTTTCAAAATAATCAAAACATATGTCGGGAGGAATCCAAGTTGTTGAATATTACGTTCCACGGTCACTCCAGTGTACAGCTGGGCACAGAAGAAAAGTCTCTGATCATTGATCCCTTCCTGCGTGGCAACGAGCTTGCCGTCACAAAGCCTGAAGATATTAAGACCGATGTTGTGTTGCTGACACATGCACATATGGATCACATCCTCGATGCTGAGCCTATTGCCAAAGCGAATAACGCCAAAGTTGTGGCTATTGTGGAATTGGCTACATATATGTCCTGGAAAGGTCTGGATACACTCGGCATGAACATGGGCGGCACGGTAGATCTTGGCTTTGCTCAAGCTAAAATGATTCAGGCGTTCCATACTTCCGGGATTGTGCTCGAAGAAGAACAACGGATCATGTATGCAGGTTTGCCTGCTGGATATATCATTAATATTGGTGGTAAAACGATTTTGCATGCCGGAGACACAAGTCTCTTCGGGGATATGAAAATGATCGGTGATCGCCATGATATTGATGTAGCTTTCTTGCCGATCGGTGGACATTTCACCATGGGACCTGAGGATGCGCTACAAGCGGCGGAATGGTTTAATGCCAAACTGACGATTCCGGTTCATTATGATACATTCCCGGTGATTCGTCAGGATGCGGAACACTTCGTGCAACAACTGGCTGCAAAAGGGTTGGAAGGCCGTGTGCTGGCCCCGGGAGAATCTATTACCCTGTGATGCACATTTAACCCCTGTTCAATAATAAATGGACTTCTGGATAAAGACGAATATCACGTCAAGATAACTGACGCGATATTCGTCTTTTTTCGGTTCCAGGTTCAATTTTCACCGATAGAGTTGGTACAAATGACAAAAACATTGAAATTCCATTGTTGAACTCCCGTTTAGAATGATATAAAAAGTTACACGGAAACCAAACGGAAATCCGAATTGACCGCAAACAGGGGGAGCGTTCATGTCATTTATGAAATCATTATTTTTTCAAATTATTGTAGCGGTAATCATCGGGATTGGTGTAGGCATCCTGTGGCCGGATCTGGGTAGCTTGCTGCAACCGCTCGGAACAGGTTTCATCAAATTGATCAAGATGATCATCGCACCACTGATTTTCATGGTCATTGTGACAGGCATTGCGAAGATCGGTGATCTGAAGTCGGTAGGTCGCATTGGACTGAAAGCTATCGTGTGGTTCGAGATTGCAACTACAGTGGCGCTGGTACTTGGATTGGGAACAGCCAATCTGCTTCGCCCCGGTGCCGGAATGAACGTGGACCCTTCAACCATAGATGCAAGCGGCATTGAAGCAAAAACCAATGGTTCCGAGTTACCACATACGGTAGACTTTATTATGAATATTATTCCGACAAGTGTTGTAGATGCCTTTGCACAAAATGCACTTCTGCAAGTACTGCTCGTGGCATGCTTGTTCGGGGTTGCTCTGGCAGCAACAGAGAGCAAGGCAAAAGAGAATGTACTGACGCTGATTGAGAACTTGCTCAGCATTGTGTTCCGCATCATCGGTTATATCATGAAACTCGCGCCAATTGGTGCATTTGGAGCCATGGCTTACACGGTAGGTGCCTATGGGGCTTCCACATTATCGTCCTTTGGTCTGTTAATTCTGGCCTGTTACGGCGCAGCGCTGCTGTTTCTGGTCATGCTGGCACTGGCTGCCTGGTGGATTACCGGGCTGAATTTCCTGCAATTTGTGAAGTATACCCGTTCTGAAGTGATGCTGGCGATTGGAACCGGATCATCAGAAGTGGTGATGCCGCGCATGATGGACAAACTAACCAAGGCGGGTTGTGATCGTGCGGTTGTGGGTCTTGTAGTGCCGACGGGGTACTCGTTTAATCTGGATGGCGCTTCGATCTATTTATCCTTGGCAACGGTTTTTGTTGCTCAGGCCGTAGGGATTGAACTGACATTGATGCAGCAGATTACAATTTTACTGGTGTTGATGTTAAGTTCCAAAGGCATGGCAGGAGTACCTGGCTCCGCATTTCTGGCCCTGTCCGCAACGGCAGTGGCCGTCAATGCTTTTCCGGTAGCAGCGGTTGCTCTGCTGCTTGGTGCAGATCGATTCATGGATACAATGCGTGTCTTCACAAACCTGATGGGCAACTGTGTTGCAGCATTTGTGGTCGCAAAATGGGAAGGTCTGCTGGATCAAAAGCGAATGCGTGCCGTACTCTCTGGTGAGATCAGTGCTGCTGAACTGGAAAGAGAAGAGCAAGCTGCACTATCTCTATTGAAGTTGAATATGCAGGAAAAACAAGGGAAAGCCGTAGTTTCACCGGAGATGTCGTAAGAGGCGTGTCTCCGCTGTGGTGATTAAGTGAAGTGACAGCAACTTAAAAATAACAATCCATTACAACAGTAAAAAGACAGTAAAATACATTTAAAATGTTCAACCAAGTTCAACCAAATTAGACCGTCTGTTGCCCACTCCGATCGTGGGAAGAACAGACGGTTTCTTGTTGTCCCAATACAGATATCATTGGGTTCACGAACGCAGGTTCCAAAATAAATGTTACAGAGGAAAGATTTATGGGGAATGTGTAGAAGAGGCGAAGAATATACATATTATAGTTTCAACTTGTATATACATGTTTACTTATGTAATATAGATATGAAGTTAACCGAGAACATCACATAAGAGCATTACAATTTATTGGAGGCGTTAACATGAGTTCTAATAACACCACTCCGTCATCTTGGTGGAAGACATCAACGGTGTATCAGGTATATCCGAAGAGTTTTAATGATACAACGGGATCGGGTACTGGAGATATTCGTGGATTAACCGAGAAGCTTGATTATTTGCAGCATCTGGGTATCGATATTGTGTGGTTGCAGCCGGTATATGTATCCCCGCAGCATGATAATGGATATGACGTAGCGGACTATTACCGAATTAATCCGGATTATGGGACGATGGAGGATTTTGACGAACTGCTGAAAGGTCTGAAGGCTCGTGATATGAAACTGATGATTGATATCGTGGTGAATCACTCCTCGACCGATCATGAGTGGTTCCAGCAATCCCGTTCTTCCAAGGATAATCCGTATCGGGATTATTATATTTGGAAAGATCCTGCCCCGGATGGCGGTGTGCCAAACAACTGGCAATCGAAGTTCGGTGGACCCGCTTGGCAGTATGATGAACAAACGGGACAATATTTCCTGACTTTATTTGATAAAACGCAGGCAGATCTGAATTGGGAGAATGAAGAAGTACGCAAAGCTGTACGGGATATGATCAAGTTCTGGGCGGATAAGGGTGTGGACGGTTTCCGTATGGACGTGATTAACCTGATCTCCAAAGACCAGCGGTTCCCTGATGATGATGGAAGCGTGTCACCGGGTGATGGACGCAAATACTACACGGATGGACCACGTGTGCATGAGTACATCACCGAGATGTACGATGAAGTATTTGGGCCTTACAACATGGTGACGGTAGGCGAGATGTCCTCGACAACACTGGAACATTGTATCCAATATTCGAACCCGGCTTCCCGGGAGTTTTCGATGACGTTTAACTTCCATCACCTGAAAGTGGATTATCCGAATGGTCAGAAGTGGGAACTGATGCCGTATGATTTTGAAGCGATGAAGCAGCTCTTCAGTGAGTGGCAGACAGGCATGCAGGCCGGTGGAGGTTGGAACGCGCTGTTCCTTAATAACCATGATCAGCCGCGGGCGCTATCCCGATTCGCCGATGATGGTGATTATCGTGCCGAGAGTGCGAAGATGCTTGCAACAACGATACACGGAATGCAAGGTACACCTTATGTCTACCAGGGTGAAGAGATCGGAATGCCCAATCCAGTCTGGAATGACGTTAGTGAGTTCCGCGATATTGAATCAACGAACATGTACCGCCTGCTTCAGGAAGAACGAGGTAAATCCCTGAAGAAGCTTTCAACATTGTAAAAGAGCGTTCCCGGGACAACTCCCGAACACCGATGCAGTGGAATGGAAGTAAGAACGCCGGATTTACTACCGGAACACCTTGGCTGAAGGTGGATGAGCGGTATCCTTCCATTCACGTGGAACAGCAGCTGGCTGATCCAGATTCGATCTACTACCACTACCGCAAATTGATTGCCCTGCGTAAACAGGTTAACGTGCTGATCGACGGTCTGTATGAACGATTGGACGATGCACACCCGGATGTATTCGCGTACGCACGGACCAATGGAAATGAAACCCTGATTGTTGTATCCAACTTCAGTAAACGAGACGTCACGTTCTCGCTTCCGGAAGCGGTCTGGAATGATCACATTGCAGGCAAATCAGCAGAGTTACTCATAGGAAATACGGAGGCAACCCCTGCGCTGACGCAGGAAATCTCTCTCAGTCCGTATGCATCCTATATGTGGCTTGTGCCACAACAGGACTAATCACATTTTATAAATAGGAAGTGACACTATGGCAATCGATAAAAAACAGGTTGAGGAGATCGTCCGGGCAGTCGGTGGCAAAGAGAATATTGAAGCTGCAACGCACTGTGTTACACGACTCCGGTTTGCCTTGTATGATGAGAGTAAAGTGGATACTGAAAGTCTGGATCAGAATGATCTGGTCAAAGGACAGTTCTCTTCTCAAGGACAATTCCAAGTCGTTATTGGGCCTGGTCTGGTGGATAAAGTCTATGATGAGATGATTCAGATTACCGGAGGAGATCGTTCTTCCAAGGATGATGTGAAGGCGGTTGCTGGTAAAAAGCAAAATCCAATCCAGCGAGCCATCAAAACACTCTCGGATATTTTCATTCCGATCTTGCCTGCAATCATTACGGCAGGTCTTTTGCTCGGAATTAACAATATTCTGACAGGTCCAGGCATTTTCTTTGATGGAAAATCACTGGTGGATGTTTATCCAGCCTGGAAGGATCTTGCGTCCATTATTAATACGATCGCAAGTACAGCCTTCACGTTCCTGCCGGCTCTAATTGGTTGGGCAGCTGTAAAAAGGTTCGGCGGCAGTCCGCTGCTCGGGATCGTGCTGGGTCTCATTCTGGTACATCCCGATCTGCTGAGTGCATATGGTTACGCTGATGCTGTGAATAATGGCACGGTGCCAACATGGAATCTGTTCGGTTGGGAGATTGAGAAGATCGGTTATCAAGGGCAGGTTCTGCCAGTACTGGTATCGGCCTATCTGCTTGCGAAGATGGAAATTTTCCTGAATAAAAGGGTACATGATTCGATCAAACTGCTGGTCGTTGCACCAGTTACCTTGCTGATTACTGGATTCCTGGCATTTACGATTATTGGGCCGGTTACATTTGCTATTGCAAATGCAATTACATCCGGCTTGATCTATGTATACGATTCATACGCGGCGCTGGGTGGTTTGATCTACGGTGGTCTGTACGCTTTGCTCGTTATCACCGGTATGCATCACACGTTCCTCGCGGTGGATGTTCAGCTCATTGGTAGTCAGGGCGGTACGTTCCTGTGGCCGATGCTGGCATTGTCCAATATCGCACAGGGTTCTGCTGCACTTGCGATGATGCTTGTCCTGCGTGAGAAGAAAATGAGAGGACTTGCGGCAACGTCCTCGGTATCGGCCTTCCTCGGGGTAACTGAGCCGGCGATCTTCGGAGTGAATATCCGTTACCGTTATCCGTTTATCTTTGGTATGGTCGGTTCCGCGATTGGTGGTGTGTTGCTGACGATGAATAATGTTCAGGCAACCTCCATCGGTGTAGGTGGCGTACCGGGATTCCTGTCGATTTTCCCTAACAAATGGGGCATCTTCTTCATCGGCATGGCGATTGTCCTGGTTGTACCCTTTGTACTGACCGTCCTTTTTGGCAGAGCCAAACTGAGAAAAGAAGATCGTAGTGCAAGCAATGAAACCGTTAATGAGCCTAAAGCGGCTACATCGCAGTCTGCTTCGGGCGTTACCTCTTCAACTGCAAAAACAGATCCAAACCAGCGCACACGTAGTGCAGCTCAAGTAGGGGACGAAGCAGTGAATACACTTGAAATCATGGCGCCATTAACAGGTCAGGCTGTGTCACTGGAGCAAGTACCTGATCCGGCTTTTGCCGAGAAACAGATGGGTGAAGGTGTAGCGATTGAACCTTCCGGCAACCTGGTTGTTGCCCCGTTTGATGCTCAGGTAGCTCATGTGATCAAAAGTAAACATGCGGTGATTCTTGAACACGCAAGTGGATTACAAGTTCTGATCCATGTCGGTATTAATACGGTATCCCTCAAAGGTGAAGGCTTCAACATGCATGTGGAAGCTGGCGAGCATGTAAAGGCTGGACAAAAACTGTTGGAGTTTGATCGTAAGGTAATTGAAGATGCGGGATACCCGCTGATTACACCGATTATCATTCCAGATGGTCAGGATATGGTTGAACGGGTGGAAGTCACCACAGGTGATGTTACATCTAATCAAAATGGTGTGTTGAAGGTTCATCTGAAAGGTTAATTGAATACAACAACAAGAAGGGGCTGCATGATGAGCAGCTCCTTTTTGTTGTATGATCGTTATTTTCATGACGATCATGGTAAACTGTATATAAAATGGAAGAATCACATTTTTAAAACAATAGTGGTCGGAAAGGTTTTTCTGACAAAGCAAGCTTCTGGCATGTTCGAGTCGTGGCGTTCATATGGTGGAGAAAGAGATCCTAGTCAATCGATGAGGAGGAGAGCCATGACACGTATTGCGGTGATGGTCATTCATGGGCTGGGTATGCGGAAGGATGGGTACGCGGACAGGCTGATTGCTTGTTTGCATAAGGAATTGGACAAGGTGATGGTCTTGCCTGGAGCCTCCAAACAGATGCTGGATATCGAACCTGTATATTGGGCGGATGTATTTGAGGAGCGGGAAGAGGCGCTCTTTCAACAGCTCGTCAGCTCTCCGGGATTGAACTTTCAGGCGTTGCGCCGATTTGTCATCCATTACCTGGCTGATGCGGTTGCTTATCAACCAGTGGAAAATCAAGGCCATAACTATGATGCCGTACATCGAACGTTGAATCAGGCGATGCATACCCTTGCACAGCGTAATGGACCGGAAGCTCCACTCTGTGTGGTTGCTCATAGTTTGGGTGCCGTAATCGCCAGTAACTTCTTCTACGATCTGCAATATCCGTCCAGTCGTGTTCCTGAAGTTGTGGATGTGAACTCGGCTTTGGAGCGGGGTGACACCCTGACCAATTTTTACTCGTTTGGTACAACCCTGCCCTTATGGAGTTTGCGTTATCATGACTTTAGTTGCCCAATTCAGGTGCCCTCTTCCCATGTGAATCAGTATTATGCCGGGCTGGAAGGGAGTGGGTGAACTTCTACGATCGGGATGATATTCTGGGTTATCCTTTACGCCCCATTGATCCTGCTTATGAGAAAGCGGTCAAAGAAGACATTGAAGTGAACTCTGGCGGCGTGGCTATGAGTTGGAATCCGCTAAGTCATGGGGGTATTTTTCCAATCGAAGCATGAATCGGAGAATTGCTCAGGGGCTTGCTCGAACCTGGACCTGGATAAATCGATCATAATATCAGAGGTAGTTCAAAAAGTCCGCTTTTGATTACGAAGGATGCCTAATGGCATCATCAGCATCGAATATGGAATTCAGCCGAAATGTCCGTTGTTCACGTAGCTCTATCTACGCTCCGCTACTCCATTTCTAGCTTCATCCCATCTTCTTGGTACTGAAAACCGGTCTTTTTGAACACATATTGTAAGTTTTATAATTAGGAGGGACTATGTATGGAATGCAGGACAGGCTGTGCCGCATGTTGTATCGCGATTTCCATATCATCACCGATACCGGGCATGGCCCATGGCAAGCCGGCAGGTGTACGTTGTGTGCAGCTTACGGATGATAATCGCTGCGGAATTTTTGGCCAAAAAGATCGTCCTGCGGTATGCAGCGGATTGCAAGCTGAGGAAGAGATGTGTGGTAGCACCGATCAGGAAGCATTTGATATTCTAACCTGGCTGGAACAAGAAACTGCGCCAAAGGTAATCACACCGAAAGTAGTTTGAGTGACTTGTTTTAATTAAATAGGATAATTATACTTAATATGGAAGAAGGTTGATCAGAGAGAGGAGACGCGAATACCATGGGGCTTGTTAAACGTTTTGTATTGGTAGTTGTGAATATGATCGGAGAGTTATGGATGGGATTTTACCGACGTAACTCGGATTTTTATGACCATCAGACTTCGGAGTCCAAAAGTAAGATTGGCTATTATGCATTTATTATTGGGGCAACAGTGGTTACGGTGGGCATTGTAGGCTGGATGTACAACCGAATTTATTCATAAGTAGTCATTATGCTTAAAATTGAATGAGGCCAAATGTTGAAGATGAGTGTGTACAAATAAAAGAGAGTATCCGCAGGATGTGACATCAAATGGATACTCTCTTTGGCATGGGATCAGGTAGGAATATGATCATTGAGGATAGGGCTTAGCTTTCTTTTCTTTCAACATATGTACAAGAATCATCTTCAGTACGGAAGAGACGATGAAGAAAATAAATAGAATCCGAAACAATTGATACCCGGATACAACCGAAAGATCGGCATTCACTTCATGTGCCATGATACTCATCTGATCCATCCCGCCAGGGGCCATACTGAGTAGTGAGGTTGCCGCGGAGAGGAGAACACATTCATTAACAGATAACTCAATCCAAGCGCACCAACAATGAGCAGTACACTACTCATCACCGCTAGCGTGACTGTCTGTGTCTTGCGTTGCAACTGTTCCGGCTTGAGCATCAGTCCAACGTGACTGCCAATCATCAATTGCGATACGTTTAAGAGGGAGGTTGGCAGACTGGTGTGTGCAGCGCTGTGCTTAATTGAACGACACACATAACAATCATGGGACCCAACATAAAGGCCGTCGGAAATCGGAGTTTGCGTGCAACCCATGCACCCGCTACACAGAGCGGAGCATAGAGAAGAATCTCAGGGAAAAGGGTACCCCATGTTGCTACGTCAATGAAAGGCTGATCTGTTCCACCACCTACAGTACCTCCAATCCAAGGACTAAATAGCAGGAACGGAACACAGAAGACAATCATGATCAGCCGAGTCACCTGCAAAAAAGTAACCAGCGTCAGATTGATGGATTTCATCTCTTCTGCAAGGGACACCATCTGGGACAGCCCTCCTGGAATACTGCCAACCAGCAGGGAGGGAAAATCAAAATCGGTTACCTTTGAAGCGATGTAGGCTGTAATTACACACAATGCAATTAACAGCAAGGTCATCAGCAGCATCATGGGAAGTTGTTGCAGGATGCCTTGCAGTGCCTCTTCTGTTAAGGTGAGACCAATTGAATAACCAACAATGAGAATGCCATAGTCCCGTATGGAGGCAGGCCACATGAGCGGCCATTTGGCAACTTGGGAACCAAGCAGCATGAATACCATTGGCCCGAGCAACCACGGGATCGGTGTACGAATGACTGTGAACAGCAATCCGCCAAGAACAGAGACACCCAGACTAAGAAAAAACCGAAAGACAACGTTGGAACCGAGCTTATGCATCAGTTCCATCCGTTTAGCCTACCGGTTGAATGAGGTGGTATGAGATTCAGGTATACATTCAGGTGTAATGAAAGATTCATGTTCATGTGTGATCACTCCTGATGATGAGATACGTTGCGTTATCTGCGGAACAACCAGGCTACTTCTGTTCAACTCATTAAGATCCTGCGAGAGCCGTAGCGGAAGGTTTGGGTTCTCTGAACATTACAAAGTACATCAGTGATGAAATAACGTATAGACAGCCTGTGATGCTGAATGTGATTGCATAACCCCAATACGTTCCGTACGTGGTGACCAGATAGGATTGGACAGGTCCCATGGTAGCCCAACCGATCATGAACGAGGTCTGCATCAGTGAATTGGCAATGCCGCGGCGTTTGTCAGAGATCCGATCCACCAGTATGGCTGAATGAATGGGATTGGCTGCGTTCATCAATGCTTGTCTGAACAAGAAACTGAGCGAAGCGATGAACAACAGATTGGTGAAGCCTGTTAATAGAAGGAAGGGCAACGACATGACCTGGAAAATGACAACGGCTCTTACGCTTCCGACCTTTGCCGCGAGGGTAGGACCAATCAGCATGGATACAATCGTCATAATCTGACCAAGTGCAATTAGTAAGCTCATTCCGCTCAGAGAAACCGAGAACCGATTGGTGAAATACAGATTCAGATACGGTACAACCAGTCCGGAACCTAATCCAATTAACAACTGAGTCACTATAAACTGACTAATCAGTCGGGAATCTTTTTTCTTCGTGATCGAATCGTCCGTGCTTGACGTATTCGTTGAACTTTCTTTTAGATCCGAATCGGGTTGAAGAACGGGTTGCCCCGGAATTGTTGTCTGCGGAGCGGCCTTGCCTTCGGTTACAAATAACAGTGGAATAAATGCAGCCAGTGTTGCTGCACCGCCGACAAACAAAACGGTTTGCAATCCGGTCACTTTGGCGAGTCCTGCCGTATGTAACAAATCTGCGAATACACCGCCGCCCAGGCTACCAAGCACCTGGGAAGCGAGCACAAGGGATGAATAATAACTGAACATTTTCAGCCGCTGGCTTTTCTTGACGTTTTCCGCCAGATAAGGAATGGCCAGTACTTGGAATACCCCAGCGAAAAGGCCAGAAAATACCGCGAACCAAATCAGTCCTGTAGCCGAATAATCGAAGGAGCGTCCGATCAGAAAGATTCCGCTGAATAACGCCCCGGTAATGAGTAATCGCTTGCGGCTGAACAGATCACCGCATAGACCGATAGGAACAAACATAATGGCTGTTGCGAGTGATTGAATACTTACAATCTGGCCGTTCATTGTATCATTATAGCCCAGCCCCTGAATGTACAGATTGTACAAGACAGAGAACATGCCATTTCCGATCTGATACAGAATGCTAGCCAGGAAAAACAGTTGAATATTGCGGGACCAGCCGCGAATTTCATCATGAATATGTTGTAAAACTCTCAAGTGGTTCCCCCAGTCTGCCTGTGCAGTGATTCCAGTTTAACAGGAAAGGGAATTTGCGGAAGAATTGACCACTGTTTATTTTGGTTCAGGGGCATCAATCACACGAGCAATGACGAATCCATCGTAACCTTTGCTACCAACCGTTTGCAATGCTGTAGCTTCAAGCCGAGGGTGATCCGCGATCAACTGCAGGAATGATCGAACGCCTTGAACTCTAGGGTCTGTGCTGTCTGTGCGGATCACTTCACCGTCCCTGACGATATTATCACCAATTATAAGACTCCCCGGCCGAGTCAGTCGCAGGGCCCATCTCAGATAATCGGGATTACTCGGTTTGTCAGCATCGATGAAGATCATATCAAATGGTTCCCTGTATTCTTCCTGAACATCGGGAAGGGTGGTTAGGGCAGGACCAACTCTCAGGTCAACCTTGTGCATCAGTCCTGCTCGTGTGAGATTGGCCCGGGCCAAGTCTGCATGGTGTGATTCCGATTCCAGTGAGACGATGCATCCGTGTTCAGGCAGCGCTCTTGCCATCCAGATGGTACTGTATCCACCCAATGTGCCGATTTCAAGTACACGGGATGCGCCTTGGATTTGCAGCAGGAGCTGAAGTAACTTTCCTTGATTTGGTGTTACGTCATGAGCAGGGAGTCCAGCTTCGGCATTGCTTTGCAGTGTATGTTCAAGCAGGGAATCGGATGGAATCAGCAGATCATTCATGTAATCGTCGACTTGAGTCCAGGTATGCTGTAGGTTGGTCGTATTTATATTTTTCATGTTCACATGTTCCTTTCCTTGTTTCATGTATTGGATTTCATATTTCAACTATAGATGGAGTAGATATATAAATAAAATATATATTATGTATGTTAATATAAATTTAGATTATGTAATTGACGTGGAAGAGGTGTAAACATGAATCTGCATGGATTACGATTATTTCATGCCATCGTGAGATATGGCGGGGTCACTCGTGCCGCAGAGGAACTGAATATTAGTCAGCCTGCGGTATCTTCTCAGGTGAAGAAGTTTGAACGTGAATTAGGAATCCAGCTTTTTGTTTCGGAGGGAAGAAGACTGGTGCTTACGGATGCGGGGTTACAGTTAACAGGATATGCGGAACGTCTGTTCATGCTGGAGCAGGATGTCGAGAATTTTGTGCAGGATTTTCGGGAGGGCAAGAAAGGACTAATCCGTCTTACGGCAACCTACTTGCCTTCGAATTTTCTGTTGCCTGGCTGGATTGCGCGGTTTAAGCAAATGCACGAGGATGTGGAGATTGTTGTGAGCACAACCAACACCCGGATGGCTTTTGACCAGTTGCTTCGTTATGAGGCAGAGATTGCAGTGTATGGTGGAAGTGGCATTACACATGCAGGTGTGCAATGGGATGAATTGTTTGACGATGAGATGTGGTTTGTTGTGCACCCTGACCATCCGTATGCGGGAAAAGAAATCGAGCTGCATGAGATGATGGCAGAGCCGTTCATCATGCGCGAAGAAGGCAGTGCCACACGTGAGCGACTCGTTTCCCTTTGCACTACAAATAACCTGGCCGCTCCCCGCATTGCGCTTCAGTTCAACGGGCTGAACGAAACGATCAGTGCGGTGAAGGCAGGTTATGGGGCCAACTTTATATCTTCTTTGGTTGTGAACGAAGATGTGCAGCAAGGCAGGCTGGCACGTGTGTTTGTTCGAGGTGTACAGCTGAGAAATACGGTTGCCGTATGTACACGAGCCGGGGAGGTATTATCGCCTGCTGCACAGCATCTGGTCAAGCTTATCCGCCAAGAAGCTGCTTTGATGAAATAAATAGCGTGGTTGTACTTAAAACAACTTAAAATACGTGTTCAAAAAGACCAGTTTTCAGTACCCTAAAGCGGATTTTTGAACATCCTCTTGAAAATGAATAGGTTCTTTTTAACTATTAACTTTCGCTTTGTTGTGAAGTTCCCCATGCATGTAATCGGGCGTATAGGGTTACGCCGCCAATGATCAGGACAGGAATCCAGACTGCAATCAAGGGCACACGGTGGAATAACAATGCGGCTGCAATGACGCCGATCAAATAGATGACAACAGCACCTGCACGAAGGTAGGAGTCTGTGGACAAGGCTTTGGCTAACGATCGGATATTGGCATGTCGCAGCTTTTTGAGGATGCTTACGGTATCTTCAACCACAGCGGCCAAATTATTGGTGAGTACGGTTGTTGAGATGCCAGCAATTCCAATGCGGCGTGCCGCAGTTGTTTGCATCCCCATTGCAACGGCTAGGATGACAATTAACAGATAAGACAGTTGTTCTGAAAATGGACTAATCATAGCGATCGCGAACAGCAGGAGCAATATGCTTTCAACAGTAAATACAGCTGTGACCTTGGAAGACCAGCCATTTTTGGTCTGCACATGTCCGACCATATGTGCTGCAATGGCATTGCCAGCAATAAAACCAATGAGAGCAAGCAGTGACCGCAGCACAACAAATTCCTGCGCACGGGCGATGGCAATACCGAGCAGTACAATATTTCCCGTCATATTGGCTGTGAGCACATGCCCTAGTCCCAGATATCCGATCAGATCCACCATTCCGGCAGACATGCAGAGAAGCAGCATGGCGTATTTTTGGAGGGTACTATGATTCATCCTATCCGTCCTTTCAAAAAACGTAACCCCTCTAGTATACAGCCATAACCCATGCTTCTTCAAAATGAATTCATAGCGAAAGACTTAAGGTGCAGCGAGCCAAGCAAACATATTGTTCACTGCTGACTCATGTATTTTCTCGTGAAAATGATGATCCTGCCCGCCATAAGCGTGAAATGTGACGTCTGCACCTCGGCGCTTAAGCCAGTGATACATTCGGGTTCCGTGACTGTAATTCACCTGTGTATCTGATGTACCATGCATGATTAACACGGGACAAGATAGTTTGTTTGCTTTTGACAAGGGAGAACGGGCGAGATAAGCTTCCGGAACTGCGCGTGGGGAGCCACCCAGCACCCGTTTCAATGTGCGCCTCAGGTCGGTTCGCTCATGGTAAGTGCGTTCCACATCGGTGACACCGCTCCAAAGAACTAACTTATGTACTTTGTCCGGTCCCTCATTATAGGTAGTTGCGGTATGTACAGCATTAATGGCTCCACGGGAGAACCCCATTAACGATATCCGAGTCGGGTCGACAAAAGGTAAACGCTGCATCAACCGATAAGCGGCATGCACATCTTCGGCATCTCTTCCGCCATACTCGTCACGCCCCTCACCGCCTTCGTTGCCACGATAGGATGGGGCGAACACGATATAACCTTTATGTACAAATTGCTCAAGCCAAACAGTATTTACCCCGCCATAGCTGCCAAGTCCGCCGCGACAATAGATCAGCACAGGCCACTGTTCCTGTGTGTGAGCGATATCATGCATTTTTGCAGCAGGGTAATGGCTGGCGAGTGGTTGCAAATGTAGAGTTGTATGTATGGAAGCGAATTCCGGAAAGGCAGAGGAGACAGAGCCGGGATGAGAAGTTTCATATGTCGTGATATCAGTTAATGAACAACCTTGTGGTAGGTATAAATAAGCTTTAACTCGAAGTGTATCGGATGAATATGTCACTTGATAGAGCAGTAAAATTCACCTCTTTTATTAATAATTGCGGGCCAAATAACAGGCATGCTTCTATAGGATGCGCGTAAAACAAGTTCCCATACCTTCCAGGCTGAATCGCCAGCCCGAATGTAAGAAATTCGTCTATTGGCTCCATATGATTTATAATGGTTCAGGAGGCATATGCATTGACCGCTGTCCTCATTTTTATAAAACTAATTTTAGTGTGCAGAAAGAAAGGGAGAAAGCTATGATGAACGCTCCACATCCAATTGATCAATTCAAGAAATTCAAATATGAAATTACCAGATTTATGATGATCTATAAATTTGCTCTGGATCAAATGGAGACCAAGATTGAAGTCCTGAAGGAAGAATTCCAGTCTTTGCATGATTACAGTCCAATTGAGCATACAAAGTCCAGACTGAAATCACCTGAGAGCATTATGAACAAGATGTTCCGCAAAAATCATGAGTTAACATTTGAGAGCATCAAGCAAAATATCAAGGATATCGCCGGGGTACGGATTACATGTTCCTTTATCTCGGATATCTATCGCATTAAGGATATGCTGTGCAACCAGAGTGATCTGCGTGTACTGGAGGTCAAAGACTACATCGAGAATCCAAAGCCAAACGGCTACCAAAGCCTTCACCTTCTGGTGGAAGTGCCTGTGTACATGTCCAATGGTGAAGAACGAGCATGTGTGGAGATCCAGATCCGTACAATCGCGATGGATTTCTGGGCGAGTCTGGAGCATAAGATTTTTTATAAATACAATAAGGATGTTCCCGAGCATTTGACGAGAGAGTTAAAGAGTGCGGCAGATTCGGCAAATGCACTGGATCAACAGATGGAACGACTTCACCGTGAAATTCAGGAGATCAAGGACGCCGAGAACGAGCGGGATGAAGAAGAACTGCGCCGTATTATTATTAACAATCAACAGTTCACACTGCCGTCCAACCTGCTCAAGCTGCTGGGTAGCGGGGAGTAGTATTTGATGAAAAGTACAACAGCTTCATTGAACACAAACTCCACATCTCGTGTACGGATGGCTTTAATTCTGGGGACACTGTCGGCCTTTGGGCCGTTGTCCCTGGATATGTATTTACCCGCATTGCCCACGCTGGCTGATGAGTTTGGTTCATCTACATCGTATGCCCAACTCAGTCTGACGGCGTGTATGATTGGACTTGCGGTTGGACAGTTGCTTGCCGGACCTCTAAGTGATGTACGTGGTCGGCGAACACCGCTCATTGCAGGGCTTGTGCTCTATACTATCGCCTCCATACTTTGCCTGGTCAGCCCTACGATGGGCTCTTTTGTTGTGCTGCGATTCATTCAGGGTGTAGCTGGAGCGGCAGGGATTGTCATCTCGCGCGCGATCGTCAGAGACGTATATTCGGGCCCGGAACTGACACGGTTCTTCTCTCTGTTAATGCTGATTAACGGCGTAGCCCTGATTGCTGCACCAATCATTGGTGGACAATTGTTGACGTATACGTCGTGGCGCGGCGTATTTATTTTGCTTAGCCTCATCGGAATACTGACGCTGTTGGCTGTCATTTTCGGTCTTGGAGAGACATTACCTTCCAATCGCAGATCAAGCGGGGATTGAAGCAGACATTAATTACGTTTCGCCAAATCGCAGGGGATCGTCAGTTTATGGGTTATGCGTTGACCCAGGGTTTTGTAGCTGCTGGCATGTTTGCCTACATATCCGGTTCACCTTTTGTGCTTCAGAAATTATACGGGGTATCTCCGCAAATGTTCAGTGTTTGCTTTGCCATAAACGGACTTGGCATTATTCTGGCCAGTCAGGTTGCTGGAAGACTTGCAGGTAAGGTATCTGAAACCCGGCTGTTAATCGCGGGCCTGCTAACCGCGGCGCTCGGAGGAACTTCACTGCTCATCGCCATTCTGGCTGGAGGTAATCTAATCTCTGTACTGATTCCGTTATTTCTGGTAGTATCCAGTGTTGGGTTGGTCAATACCGCGTCCTTTGCCTTGGCGATGGCCAATCAGGAGAAGTCGGCAGGCAGTGCGTCTGCGCTTATTGGTGTGATGACGTTCCTGTTCGGTGGTATTGTCGCTCCCCTCGTAGGTCTCGGGGAGAAGGCACAGCTGTGCCAATGGGAATCGTTATCGCGTGTGCTGATCTCGGTGCCTTGGTGATTTACTTCCTAATGGTCAGTAGAGGCAGGAAGCGCCAGAACGAACAAGTGTTGAGTTAAATGTACTGATTCTGCACACCTTGCATTTGTGGAGTCTTAATAATGTAAAAGTACATCTGGATAAAAGAACGAACAAGAGCCTCACTTGGAAGGAATCATGCTTCCAAGTGGGGCTCTTGCTGTAGGTAAGGACGGGTTTAGCAGAGTGCAAACAAAATCTGTGTATTGGACAGTATACCTGGCGTGAGGAATGGATAAAAGTACCCCACCACAAAACCAAACAGATTAATCGCAGGCCACATCAGGTAGACATCATTGTATGTGAAGACAAGGGACCATCGGTTGTAGCAAAAGTAGGGCAGCGCACGTTCTTCGTTATCTCGTGGTGCCGCTGTACCAGTCTGTGCAAATTGCACAGCTTGAGTGAGGTTTTGCGGCTGTTGCTGGAGGAAGAGCGGAAGCAGACCCGGGCTGCTTTTGATCAGGTTATATAGAAAAAGCATTTCTGCCGGAGGCTGACCTACCGGACGAGGATAGGCACTAAGCAGGGTGGGCAGATTGCCTTGAGTCAGCTGCGCAGGTACGCCCGGTGCTGTACCCGGGATTGTACCTGGAATGCCTCCGGGGATATATGGACCGGGTCCTCCGCCTGGAATGTATGGAGGATAGGAGCCTTGACCACCAGGTATACCAGGAAACGTCGGACCACCCGGTGTGCCGCCACCGCCACCTCCTGGGAACAGTGGAGGCAATTGAAAGGAACGGTCTTCTCCATAACTTAGATAAGGGTTATATTCGTAATACATGTACAGAACATCCTTCCTGTCGTCGTATTCTGCATTCAGCATATGGCGGCATCCGCCTATATGTGAGTGCCGCCAAGAAGATTGTATATGATCGCCTCGCCACATAATCGAATTGACAAGTGAACTGATAACAATTATCATTGTCAATGGAATCGGACAAATGTACATACGGATATTATATGTATCAATAATAGTTTCAATATTTTTGAACGTTGATATCTGTCCCAATACAGCCAATAAGGTTTCCATATTGAAAGGGGATAATAAATTGTTTAAGAGAAATAAAAAGATGATCCTACTTCTGATTACGGTAATGGTCATGTCCATCTGGTTGGCCGCGTGTGGAGCGAAGCCTGCAGAGAACGGAGCAGCAGGAGAGAACGATACAACAACGGAGACAGAGACACAAACAGAAGTCCCGACAGAGCGCACACTAACAGATGCTATGGGACATGAAGTAACCATCCCGGCTAATCCTGAGCGTGTCATCGCGTCTTATCTGGAAGACCATCTCGTTACACTCGGTGTTAAGCCAGCAGCACAGTGGTCCATCAACAACGGCAGTGGTTTGCAGGATTATCTGCAAAACGATCTGAATGGCATACCTGGTATTGCAAGTGACCTACCTTTTGAAGCCATGGCCAGTTTCTCACCAGACCTGATTATTATGGGTTCTGAAAGTACAGTTGAAGGGGAGAAATACGAACAATACAATAAAATTGCCCCTACGTATGTACTCGGAGATGAGGTCAACAAGGATTGGCGTCAGGCTCTGCTCAAGATCGGCGAGCTTCTGAACAAATCGGATGTAGCGCAGAAGGCGCTTGACGATTATGATGCCAAAGCAAAGGATGTCAAAGAAAAAGTAACTGCTGTTACTGGAGGAACAAAATCGGCCGCAGCGTTGTGGTTGTTCAATAACAAGTTTTATGTTGTAAGCAACAATGTTTCCAGTGGTGAAGTGATGTACAACGAACTTGGACTTGCAGAGCCTAATGTTGTGAAGGAAGCATCCGCAAAGGCAACGGGTAACTGGTCTGAGATTTCATTGGAGAAGATCGCGGAAATGGACGCAGACTATCTTTTCCTGGTGAACAGTGACAAGGGAGCAGGCTCAGAAGCGCTGAAAGATGCCGTATGGCAGAGCATCCCTGCTGTAAAGACAGGTAATGTGTTTGAATTTGAAAGCACAAGCAGCTGGTTGTACAGTGGCGTTCAAGCAAATACGCAAATTCTGCAAGATATTCAAAGCAGTATTGTGAAGTAACAACCAAACATATGCGAAACAGTCATTTGAACGCTTTGATGCCATGAGCATCAAGGCGTTTTTTGTTTTTTGAACAGATATGGATATATAATAACGAGGAAGTAACGTAAGTGAACCACGATTAACGTAACATGAGCATGGAAGGGGATATTTACATATGTATACATTGGATCCACGTGAAATAACGGGAAGAGACAATTATAAACTGATGAGTGGTTCGGTGGTACCACGTCCAATTGCTTTTGTGACGACACTTTCAGATGAGAATGGTGTAATTAATGCAGCGCCTTTTAGTTTCTTTAATGTGGTTAGTTCGGACCCACCGCTGTTATCCATATCCATTGCACGTAAAGACGGTGCCATGAAAGATACTGCACGTAATGTGCTTGCTCATCAAGAACTGGTCGTGCATATCTGTGATGAAGCAATCATAACAGAAGTGAATGAGACAGCAGCCATACTGGAACCCCACGAAAGTGAGTTAGAGCGGACAAAACTTACTACAGTGCCAAGTACCAAGGTTGCTGTGCCAGGAATTCAGGAAGCACTCATTCGGATGGAGTGTGAGCTGTATCAGCACATTCCCATCACGAATGATGAGGGCAAACCCACGAGCGACTTGCTGCTGGTACGTATTGTACAGTATCATTTCAGCGAACAAGTCTACAATCCGGACAAGGGCTATATCCTGATGGATCATTTGAAACCAGTCAGCCGACTGGCGGGTAATGATTATGCCAAGCTTGGGGAGAGATTCACGGTGATTCGACCTGAATAGTTCTGACAGATCGAACATGTAATAAGGAATGGGTTTAATCCGGTAGCAAAGGCGGACAGCACGTGCGAAACTCGCATATGTTGTCCGCCTTTGCTTGTTAATATGAACATAAACAGGACAGGTAGTGAATAGACTTGTACTATATCCTGCACATATGTCATATGAACCTATTTTATATATAGGTTGTTTAAAAAGCCTACTTTTGAACACGTACGATATAGGAGGTTAAGCCGATGAACCAGCTTGAGGCAACAACTGGGGCAAGTATTATGGGAATAGGAACGGCGTGGCCTGCCCACCGTATTGAGCAAAAGGATGTGTCCGCCCGTCTCGCACAGGCGCTGGAACATGAGCCGGATGCGAGAAGATGGGCGAAGCGAATCTTTAATCAGTGCGGTGTGGAGACTCGTTATACATGTGAACCGAATCTGCTTGAGCCTGTGGAGGCTTGCCGATATTTACCCTTTACTTCTGTGGAGGAAGTCCCGACTACAGCCGAGCGTATGGCAAAATACAAAGCTGCTGCTGTTCCACTTGGTCTGGAAGCGGCCGGACAGGCCCTTCAGGATGCAGACATATCCTCCTCGGAACTTACACATCTCATTACGGTGAGTTGCACGGGGCAATTCCTGCCCGGACTTGATGTTCGGCTGATCCAGCAGCTTGAACTTTCACCGCAGATCAACCGGATTCCACTGGTGTTTCAAGGATGTGCAGCCGGTCTAAAGGCGATCCAACTGGCGAATTCCATTGTAACGACAGATCAGAAGGCTACAGTTCTCATCGTGTGTGTGGAACTATGCACACTTCACTTTCAGCCATCTGCCAAACGGGACGACCTGTATGCCGCATCGTTTTTCGGAGACGGTGCCTCTGCCTGTGTTATTGGTGCGTCCGGAACAGACCGCAATGAATGTTTTCGATTAGGTCGTGGGCAATCAACGCTGCTCCCGGATTGTGCAGAAGAAATGATCTGGGAAGTGGGCAATACAGGTTTTGATCTCTACCTGTCACCACAGATTCCGAAGCTGCTTGGTTTGCATCTCGGTCCAGAGGTAGAGCGGTTGCTGGAGGGTAGCAGTTTACCGGAAATATGGGCGATCCATCCGGGAGGCAGAGGCATCGTGGATGCCGTTCAGAAGCTATATCAGTTGACAGATGAGCAGGTCTCCTACAGCCGAAACATCCTGCGGGATTATGGCAACCTGTCGTCCGTGACGATTCTTTTTGTTCTTCAAGCCATCCGCGAGGATTACAGACAGAAGGAAGAGCATTCCAGTGGGATAGCGCTGGCCTTTGGCCCGGGATTAACAGCAGAGTTACTTCCTTTTACATACATCCCTGCCCCCATAGCGAACAGAACACCTGTGAATCATGGTATCCAATAGTTCGCGAACCCGAGTGAAGGAGACATACACCGCAAGTGTATGAATGTGCTTATGATCTTACCGATGAACATAATCGAATGACTAATCTGATCGCAGAGGAGCTTAGGTATGGGTTATCGCAGACTTGCTGCCTTCATCAGCCGATATCCGCGGTTCATTATTCTCTGCTGGGTATTTATCATCGGGATGTCAGCGGTCTGGGCATATAAGTTACCTGATATTGTTCAAGATCACGGATTAAAAAGGGTTCACGGGGATGCGCAAGCAGTTGAAGCTGTTCTGGAGGACGAATTCGGTTCTCCTGCTGATCCGGTTATTCTGGTTTTTGAGAAAAAGGAAAATACCTCGCCGTTACAGTTCCGGCAGTGGATCAAGGATCGTTTGACACAGGTTCAAGTGTTGCCTGAGGTAACATCTATCACGTCCCCTTTGGATGCTGGAGAAAGGGTGACGTTTCAAGACCATAGGGCATATGCCCTTGTGAAAATGGATGTGCCCCCGCATCAGATGGGTCCCCCACTGGAGCAGTTGCGCGCCGTGCTGGCAACAGACGGTCCAGGTACGGTGCAATTGACGGGAAAGGTAGTCGTCCAGCAGGATGTCAATCATCTGAGCTTTCGTGATCTGGAACGGGCAGAGATGGTGGGACTGCCGATTGCCCTGATCGTTTTGTGTTTTGCATTCAGGGGCTATATGCCGCGTTGATTGCTGTCATGATGGGGATCAGTGCTGTGATTACCGCTATGGGAGTCACGTCACTCCTTGGTTATCATCTGGAATTGTCCAACTTTATCATTAATGTGATTCCCATGGTGGGCATGGCACTGAGCACAGACTTTGCCCTGATCATCCTGAGCAGGTACAGGGAAGAACTTCAGCGGGTGTATGAAGATGAAGGCAAAGCTAACGTTACGGGCAGCAGCCTGGATATGCAGAGCGAGGTTTTGCGGAGCGAGATTCTTCAGCGAACATTACGTACAGCAGGCAGAGCGGTGTTGTTCTCGGCAGCTTGCGTGCTCCTTGGGCTGCTGGGTCTGCTCTGGATCAGACTGCCGATGTTTCTGAGTGTCTCCTTGGGGGCTATTATTGTTCTGCTCCTATCGCTACTGTTAAATGTTACGCTGCTGCCAGCTCTGCTGTCACTGTCTGCGGATCGGGTCTTCAGGCGAAAGTTAGTCCATTTGTTACCCAGAAGCTCGGTCTGGCATAGATGGTCAGCAATGGTCATGAAACGACCAGTCAGTATGGCCATTGGAGGTACCGTTGTGCTGCTTCTGTGCGTCTATCCAGTGACCCGGTTGGAACTGTCTGTCCCGGATGCTTCTTCACTGCCAGAGAGAATGGAGTCCCGCCAGGCAGCAGAGCAGTTGCAATATGATCTGGGGCAAAAGGACACCTCCGCTATCGAGATTCTGATTGGCGGACAGCAGGAACGGTTGACTGCCTCACACTGGCAGATGGCCCACAACAAAGCCCGTCAACTACTGCAGGACTCAGACGTATTGAGCATTGTTTCACCATGGGGCCTATTACAGCCGAATCAAACTGGCTCGCAAAGTCTTTTTCGGATCCCACCGTCGTCGCTCACTCCTTCCATAGAAGGCAAACAGTCAACAAGGACGGCATGGCTGCGTTCAACGGTCTCTGAGCATTCCATACGATTGATAGCCACCGTGCACGGGGGCCTGGTTCGGAACAGGTTGCAGACTGGCATGAACGAATGAGGAATAGCGATCATGCACCAGGTTTCAACAACGTAAAAATACGTTATGGTGGGGAAGCTGCCAAGCAGTATGAAATAATGCAGGAAGTCACAAGTCAACTGCCCAAAGTGCTGGTATTTGTAGTGGTCACCAATTATCTTGTGTTACTGGCGGCATTCCGATCGATGCTCATTCCAATCAAGGCAATTGTGATGAATCTGCTCAGCTTAGCCGCTTCATTTGGCATATTGGTGTGGGTGTTCAATGAAGGACATCTGGGTATGGAGTCGTCAGCCATTGCCATTATGATTCCTGTATTCATTGCAGGATTGGTGTTTGGCATATCCATGGATTATGGTGTGTTTATGCTGAGCCGTATTCAGGAAGTGTATAGACGAACCGGAGACAGTGATGTGGCTGTCCAACAGGGATTGGCTTCTACAGGCCGTCTGGTTACCTCCGCAGCGGCAATTCTGCTTGCGGTGACCGTGCCGTTTGCTTTTGCTGAAGTCGCAGGTGTGAGGCAGTTAGGGATCGGAATCACGGCAGCGGTGTTGATTGATGTTACGTTGATTCGTCTAATACTGGTACCTGCGCTGATGAAATTAATGGGCAGGTGGAACTGGTGGCTGCCAGGTCAGATAAAATGAAGGGTATTTCCGTAACCTGTCTTCAGGTTGGAGATATCCTTTTTGGCTAGAAATCGTGTGATTCCATTCAAAACAGGCAAACATGTTCAATTCATGGCTGACCTAGATGTTCTATAATGGATGGGATTAATTCCATATGATAGTATTTCATCTACGTTAACCTATGAAAAACAGGAGGAACACAGGCCCATGTCGGATATTGAAGCCTATCTACAACAACAAACGAATCTCCGTGGTCGTTCCGCGTATCATGCAGATCAACCCCTGGAATTATGGCGCAGTCAGTTACGTACCCGCGTGAAAGAGCGGCTGGGCGGTTTTCCAACAATGGGTGCAGCACTGAATCCTGTCTTACTGGAGCGCATTACATGTGACGGATATATTCGGGAGCGGATTGAAATCACAACCTATGCAGGACTTCGCATGCCTGTGTATTTATTAATTCCAGGTGAGGGTAACGTTACCGATACTAAGAGACCTGCTATCATTGCTTGCCATGGGCATGGCTACGGTAGCCGAGAGATATCGGGTATGGAACCGGATGGGTCACCGCGGACAGGAGAGCCCGGATTACACAAGGACTTTGCAGTAGCTCTTGTGAAGCGTGGATATGTGGTTGCGGCTCCAGAGCTGCTCGGGTTTGGTGATCGAAGACTGGAAGAAGACCGCGATTCGCCACCGGGGGTAAGTTCCTGTACGAAGATTGCCGCGCATCTGCTCATGGTGGGGAAAACTCTCGCCGGGCATCGGGTATATGAAACAACACGAGTACTGGATTATATATCAACACGACCTGAAGTGGACTCGGAGCGAATTGGGAGCATGGGCATCTCGGGCGGCGGTCTGGTGACCGCATTTACAGCCGCATTGGATGAACGGTTCCGTGCAGCTGTAGTAAGTGGTTATGCAAATACATTTCAGGGCAGCATACTGGACCGGAACCATTGTCTCGACAACTATGTGCCAGGTATCCTGCGTGAAGCGGAGTTGCCGGATCTCATTGGCCTGATTGTGCCTAGACCACTCTTTATTGAAGCCGGAAGTGATGACCAGGTGTTCCCGATCCATGCAGCGAGAGAGGCGTATGCGCGTTTGACACACATATATGAGCAGGCGGGAGCATCAGAATCATTGGATGCGGATTTCTTTACAGGTGGACATGAGATTAGCGGAGCGAAGGCCTATGACTGGCTTGATCAAGTTCTGTGAAGTTGTGGATCGTGCACCGAGTTAATTCTGATTCGAGAGGAGAATCCAGTGATGAAATGGTCAACATCGGTAAAGTTTCTGCTCTGTCTTGTTCTGTTTGCAAGTACGATGGGCATTGGTCTGGGAAGCAGTGGAGGGCAAGTCGCCGAAGCGGCAACGGACAATTACAGATTTGATTTTGGTTCGGGTGCTGTTGAGAGCGGTTACACAGGTGTGTCCGCAGGAGATGCCTATACTGCGACCAAAGGATATGGGTTCAATACACCTGCCAATATGCGAAATGTGTCTGCCTCCGGAAGCGGAGTGATGAGCGACGCTGTCCAGTTTCTGACTTACGGCACTAAGAGCACCAATACCTTCAATGTGAATCTGTCCAATGGACTATATGAAGTTAAAGTGGTCCTGGGCAATACAGCCAGAGCGAGTGTAGCGGCAGAAGGTGTATACCAGATCATCAATATGACGGGTAACGGGGCGACGGATAAATTTCAAATTCCGATAACAGACGGGCAATTAAATTTGCTCATTACGGAAGGAAAGACAGGCACCGCCTTCACACTTAGTGCACTCGAAATCCGAAAGTTATCCAATCAGACCGTTACCAACCGCACAATCTACATTGGTGGTGATTCAACAGTTTGTAATTACTATCCGCTGGGTAGCAGTGTACAAGGAGGTTGGGGACAGCTGTTTCCGTCTTATGTGAACAATGCTACCTTCCAGGTTCGAAATATGGCGTCAAGTGGTCAATTTGCGAGAGGTTTCCGCGATGATGGTCAGATGGAAGCGATTCTGAAGTATATCAAGCCGGGAGATTATTTTATTTTGCAATTCGGAATTAACGATACTAATGCCAAGAACAATACAACGGAGGCGCAGTTCAAGGAGATTATGCGGGATATGGTACGTCAGGCGAAGAACAAAGGAGCAACGGTTATCCTCTCCACGCCTCAGGGCCGGGCAACAGATTTTAATACAGCCAATGTACATCAAGCGGAGAATCGCTGGTACAATCAATCCACACGTGCACTCGCTCAGGAAGAGGGGGTTACCCTTGTTGAACTGAACAAGCTGAGTTCTGCCTATTTCACGTCTATTGGTCCTGCGGCAACACTTGCTCTGTATTTGACAGGGATAGTCTGCATCCGAATCGTCAAGGGGCTGCGGAGCTTGCACGTATTGTGGCTGCGGATCTGAGAAGACAGGGACTGAATGGATTCTGACTTTACTACTTAATCAGTCTGCATAATCAGTGCTTGATATGATCCGTGTATGAAAAATAAAAATACCCCCGGGAACATACCGCGAAACGAGCGGCAGATCCTCGGGGGTATTCGTTATGCCTCGGGGGATTACTCCATCATATCCTTGGCTTCATGGTTCACTTTTTCCCTTTTAACAAGGGTTCCAGTTCATCTTGCACGCTCTGCTCCCACAGTGGTACATCTGTGCGATAGGCGGCCCGACCATTCAGATGTCCGGCGACCGGAGCTGTGATGAATACAAACAGGATACCTAACAACAAGCGGGCACTGATATAGTTATCGAAATACCAGAAGTAGAAAAATGTAGCGCTTAATACACAGAACACACCAAGCGTCATACTTTTGGTTGCGGCATGGGCACGTAGATATACATCAGGCAGACGAATAAGTCCGAATGCACTGAGTGCACTGAGTAGTGCACCGAGCAGTACGAGTAGACCTATAGCTGTTTCAGCGGTTACTTTAACGATCTCCATCATTTTTGAATACCGCCCCCGTTCAATATAACGTGCAAATGCCACTGTACTTAGAAAAGCCAAAATGCCAATCAGTAAGATAATATCCAGATAGGCTTGGGTTTGCAGCATCATCGACAGAACGGCAACGATGGCAATCACATTGATACCGATGGTATCCAGTGCCGTGATCCGATCAGCCATGGATGGTCCCCGCAGCACTCTGTACAAGCAACCCAGAATGGCTAAGGAGAGAATGAGCAATGAGATGAACAACAGTGAGGATAACATTAACGCGTCACCTCCATAATTGCTTTTTCAAATGTATTTTGGATATCATCTCTCATTTTCTGTTCATCCTTGATATCCAGTGCGTGAATAAACAGTTTGCGTTGATTACCCGAGATCTCAAGCGGAAGAGAACCTGGTGTCAATGAGATGAGTAAGCAGAGCAGAGTAACCTCCCAATCCGAGGACAATTGAGTTTTATACGTAAAAATACCGGGCCTTATATCTAGCTTGGGCTTGATAATCTGGCGTATAACCTCAATGCTGGCTCGCACCAGTTCCTTGAACAGCAGTGTAATCAGTTTGAAGATGGCCCAGACTCGCACAATATAAAAGCGCTGGGGGAAGAATCTGCGCATCCCCCGATGAGAAGCAGTCCGAGCAGGTAACCTATGAGAAAACCAACACCATTCCAGGCGTTGTTCAGAAACATCCATACAAAAGCAATGATAAGATTCAGTACAATCTGAAAGGCCATAGACATCTACTCCTTCAATACGGCATCAATATAAATATTGGGATGCAGTAGAATATCGCCTGCGCGGGAGGTCAATTGGAACATGCCTTCAGCCCCCACACCCATTACGATGATGAATACAAACAGAATTCCGGCAGGAATCAGCAGGCCGTTCACCGCGTAAGGGCGTCTTGTAACCCCGGCAGGCGGTTCGCCCCAGAACGCTTGTATGAAGATACGCAGTACCGAATATAACATCAACAAGCTCGAAAGCACCGCAATGCCGGTAAGACCATACAAGCCTGCCTGCAAGCCGCCTTCAAAGAGAAGCAACTTCCTGGAAATCCACTAAATGGCGGCAAACCTGCCAAGGCAAGTGCGCTGATGAAGAACATCCAGCCGAGCAGCGGATAGCGATGGATCAGCCCGCCCATGTTATCGAGTTTGGATGTTCCGGCAACAGCGATCAAGGCACCGCCGAGCAGGAAGAGCAAAGTTTTGATTAACATATCATGCAGCATATAGAAGAGCAGACCTTCCAGTGCAGGGCGACTGGCCGCGGCCATACCAAAAGCTACAAACCCCACACCTGCGACCACGTTGTAGATGAGAATCTTGTTTACATCGCGGTATGAGATCGCACCGATGACACCAAGGACCATCGTTGCACCAGCCATCCATCCGATCAGTGCATGGAAGAAATCCGGATCATGATAGAAGATCAGTGTGAATGTTCGCACAATCGCGTACAAGCCAACCTTGGTGAGTAATCCTGCGAACAATGCAGTGACGACAGCAGGTGGTGCCGCATAAGAGCCCGAAAGCCAGAAGAACAGGAACAGCCCGGCCTTGATGCTAAATACGATCAGAAAGAGAACAGCAATTAAGGTAATGACTCCGCTCTGTCCCACCTCAGCAATTTTGACGGACAAATCTGCCATGTTCAGTGTGCCAGTTATGGAGTAGAGGAAGCCGATGGAAGCGACAAAAAGAGCTGAAGAAACGATGTTAATCAAGACATATTTGATCGTTTCCCGAAGCTGTCTTTCCGTGCCTCCCAATACGATTAGTGCATAGGAAGAGATGAGCATCAGTTCAAAGCTGACAAACAAATTGAACAAATCTCCGGTTAGGAATGAACCGTTAACGCCTGCGATCAGAAAATGAAAGAACGGATAGAAGTGGTGCTCTTCCCGCTCCTTGTTCACACTGCGGAACGCATACAGCAGACACGCCAGTGCAATGATGGAAGCGGCAACGACAAGTAGCGCCGATACCATGTCCGCAACAAGCACAATACCATAGGGAGGTGCCCATCCACCCATATTAAGTGTTAGAACTCCAGTCTGAGCTACCCGCGTAATGAGTATCGTTGAGACCGCTGCTGTAAACAAAAGTCCAATGACACTAATGATCCGCTGGATATTTGTTTTCCGGAAAAATAGCAGAGCCAGAACACCTGTAATCAAAGGTAAAAGAATGGGCAGAACGACGAGATTATTCATATGGGCGCCCCCTTACTTCTTCCATATCGTCTGTTCTCAGCTTCAGATAAGAACGATAGGAGAGAACAAAGAAGAACGCAGTGAGTCCGAAATTAATAACAATCGAAGTTAGTATCAAAGCCTGAGGAAGAGGATCGACATAACGTTCAGCCATCTCCCCAAGCAGTGGTGGTGCCCCGGTTTTGAGACGTGACATGGTGATCAAGAGCAGATGCACGCCATGGGTTAGTATGGACATGCCAAGTACGATACGGAGCAGGCTCCGCGACAAGATTAAAAAGACGGCAACCGCAAACAGAATGCCAACGGCTACACACATCAATATTTCCATATCAGCGATCCTCCCCGATCTGTAGAATGATGGTCATGGTGACACCCAGGACAGCGAGATACACGCCAAGATCAAACAGCATGGCTGTGGCGAGTTCTGTCTCTCCCAGCAAAGGAAGTTCGAAATAACCGAAGGTTTGGCTGAGGAACGGGACTCCGAATATAAATGAACCCGCACCCGTAAGTAAGGCTATACCTAATCCGATTCCTGTTAGAATACGGAAGTCAACCGGTAACGCTTTGCGTATCGTATCTGTACTGAATGCCAGGGCAATCAATACGAGCGCTGCCGCTGTTACCAAGCCGCCGATGAAACCTCCGCCCGGATTGTGGTGACCGGCAAAGAAGAGGTGCATGGCAAACGTCAGTATGATGAACACAACGACCTTGGTAGTCGTTTGCAGCAATACATCATTACTTTGCAAGGGGACGGTATCCCACGAGGATGAGCTGCGTTCCCGGTTACCATACTTTTTCGTATTGTCCGCTTCATCATCCAGAGCAGGTTCGGAATCATGACTCTCGTCCTTCTTACGGAACTTCAAGCGGGCTCCGAGATCTTTTGCTTCAAGGTTCAGATTAATCATGGAGTAGATGGATAACGAAGCAACGCCAAGCACCATAATCTCCAATAACGTATCGAAGCCACGGAAATCTACCAACAACACGTTCACGACATTTTTACCACCAGCCGAGTCATACGCTTCCTGAAGGAAAAAGGTAGAAATGCTGTCCAGTGAGGCTGTTCCGCTTGCGGCCAATGCAACAAAAGTCATCACAATTCCGACTGCAATCGCTACGATCATATTCACCGTGAGATAACTGCGGCTTGATTTGCCACGTTGAAGCTCAGGCAGATGGTAGAAGCAGAGCAGGAACAGTGCAACGGATACCGTCTCAACAATCATCTGTGTCAACGCCAGATCCGGCGCCCGGAAGAGTACAAACAGCAGAGTTACAAGGTAACCAACTGCTCCGGTCATAATGACTGCTGACAGTCTGTTCTTGGCAAAAGGAATCGAAACTGCAGCACCGATGAGCGTGACTAGCAGTACGACCTCGTAGAATGAGTAAGGTGCATTGCCCTGCAGATTCCAGGTGATATTTTCTCCTGAACGGAAGAAGGCATAGACCAGCAACGCGACCGTGAATGAGAAAATGTAAACGAGATAATTACGAACCGAGCCATTCATATAGGCTTCCGTCCATTTACGTGCATAATGCTGAAGATTATCCAGCACGACGTGGTACATATTGTTAATTGTTAATCCTTGTGGATAATGCTCATAAATATTCCTCCATCGTGGCAACAGCTTGTAGAGAGTGATTCCGAGAATCACGACTCCGATCGTCATAATCAGTTCCGGAGTCCATCCATGCCACAGGGAGAAATGTACATCGAAGCGCTCATTCCCATTCAAGAGGGATGGAAGCACAGCGGCCATTGCCGGTTCAATCAGTGATCCGGCCAGCAGATTCGGGAAGAGTCCGAATACAATGACAAGAACACCTAGAACAACAGGCGGAATGAGCATGCCAGCGGGCGCTTCGTGCAGCTTCTCGGCAGGGATTTCGCTTTGGCTACGACCGAGGAATGTTTTGAACACAATAATAAGCGCATAGATCAGGGTAAACACACTTGCAAGCCAAGCGAATACCGGCAATAGAACACTCCAGGACCCAAGTCCAAAGATTCGCAGATTCGTGACTTCCACCATCGCCTGGAAAAATAACTCCTTGCTCAGGAATCCGTTGAACGGCGGAATACCCGCCATGGCAAGTGAACCGATCAATGCCACGGTGAATGTAATTGGCATGAATGAAGCAAGTCCACCGAGCTTCCGAATGTCACGCGTACCCGTTTCATGATCAACAATTCCTACGACCATGAACAGAGCGGCCTTGAAGGTCGCATGATTAAACAGGTGAAGCAGCGCAGCGGTTATTGCCACAGTGTACATCGCAGAGGATTCGCCATATCCGAAGTAGAGAGCAGCAGATCCAACCCCTAAGAGGGACATGATCAGACCAAGTTGAGAGATGGTCGAATAGGCAAGAATCGCTTTGAGATCGTTTTTTCACCGCCAGGAATGATCCATAACACAAAGTCAGAAGACCAACGCCAGTAACGAGCCAGAACCAGAGTCCCTGTCCACCGAAGATCGGTGTAAACCGGGCTACAACGTACAGTCCAGCCTTAACCATGGTGGCTGAGTGAAGATAGGCACTGACAGGTGTTGGGGCTTCCATGGCATCCGGCAACCAGATATGGAATGGGAACTGAGCTGATTTGGTGAAAGCTCCAATCAG
This sequence comes from Paenibacillus sp. OVF10, assembly GCA_022836915.1. GTDB lineage: Bacteria > Bacillota > Bacilli > Paenibacillales > Paenibacillaceae > Paenibacillus. The sequence continues at coordinate 3,519,894 of CP094668.1, forward strand.
GATCAAGATAAGTGCGGGTAGAAATAGTGCGCTTTCCTGAAACTGACCCAATCCTGTAATGGTTGCACGAATACTGAATGTTCCGGTAATGAGATACATCATCATGAATCCGGTAAGCATGGCGAAACCGCCAAATACCGTAATCAGGAATGATTTTTGTGCTCCTGAAGTCGAGGCTTTACGTTTGTAATGGAATGCAATCAACAGGAATGACGTAATACTGGTCAATTCCCAGAATCCGTAGAGCACGATCATATTATCAGACAGCACCACGCCCAACATGGCTCCCATGAACATCAACAGATACAGGTAGAAACGGTTCAGCGCTTCTTTCATATCCATGTAGAAGATGGAGTAGAGAACAACGAGGACACCGATTCCGGTGATTAGCAGTGTCAACATGAGGCTCAAACCGTCCAGATACAGGTTAAATCCAATGTCCAGTGAAGGAATCCATGGGATATTTCCGGATACGGTATTGCGCTGTGACACAGCGGGTATTAGACTCGCAAAGTATACAAATAATAGTGCCGGGACAAGGAGAACCGGCCATCCCAAATGTAATTTACGGAAGAAACGATGCAGCATGGCAAGAAGAATGCCAGCGGCAAAAGGCAGAATAACAGCAACATGAAGCAGGCTCAACATTACACCCCCAATGTTTAGTATTTCGATTACTCTCTCTGTGACATACAGGCGCATGATCCTTTGAAGGATATGCTTGCTCTCTATATTCATAACCCAAGTATGTATATACAGAATCGTGTCTATTCTTTGAATGGAAGAAACACGGTGAAGATTTCAGTATAATATTGTATGGGCATGTATAATAAAAAAACACACAAGTTCCGATAAATATGAAAACGATTAGGTGACATTCCGTGTACTCTTTGCAGCATAGTTATGTTGAAAAGCAAGATGGTTTCACCGTGTAATGGAGGAAGTAATGTCATTCAAAATTAGAACTGTGCTTACAGTCATCTTTGCTGTGTTATCCTTGCTGGTTACCCTGACGATTGGGTCTATTTTTAGCCAAAAGTCATTTGTTGCTGTAGAGACTGAGATTGGTCACTCGCTTACAGGAACGGCCTCACAGGCATCGGACAAGCTGGATCGATTCATGTCCGCTCGCGCGGGTGAACTGGACCTGCTGGGCCAAATGGCTTCGTTGGAAGATGAATTCCAACCTGATGAGATTCAGATGCTGCTGGATCAGTTACAAGATAGCTTTCCTCATTCTCATGGGTTGGATTCATGGACCCCAAAGGAAAAGTGTTAGCTGCTACGGATGGTATCTTGCTTGGGGAAAATTTATCAGAGCGACCTGTGTATCAGGAGGGAATCAAGGGTAAATTCATTGGAGATGTGCATAATGCAGTACTTCTTGCCAAGCTGCTTCCGAATCCAACGGGAGAGCCGTTGCAATTTGTCGATATCAGTTTTCCGCTGAAGGATAGCAAAGGAATGATTCAAGGTGTGCTCGCTGCACATTTAAGCTGGGAATGGGCGAAGGAAGTCGAGGAATCCGTGCTCGCCCCATTGAAAAGGGAAGAAAAAGACATTGAGTTCTTTATCGTGAGCAAAAAGGAACATACAGTACTGCTCGGGCCGAAGGAATGGATCGGTAAACCGTTGGTATTGCCCGGCATTAAAGAGGCCCAGCGCAACAAAAGCAGTTGGTCCATAGAAAAGTGGCCTGACGGTAATGAATATGTGACAGGGTTTGCCTACAGCCAGGGTCATCTGGATTATCCCGGATTAGGCTGGACTGTAGTCATTCGTCAAGTCAAGTCGACTGCTTTTGCTTCTGTGTTTGACCTGATGTGGTTTAATGTGTGGGCGGGACTTGCCGTTACCGTGCTATTTGCATTGATTGGCTGGTTTGTCTCACGTCTGATCTCTGCCCCACTTGTGCGTCTTACCAGAGTAGCCAATCGACTGCGTGCAGGGGAAGAGCTTGAGATTCCTGCGATTAAGGGGATTAAGGAGATTGAAGTGTTGTCCCGTTCGCTTCGGGATATGCTGACCTCTCTTATGAATAAAAACTCAGAGCTGGTCGTGATGCAGAATCTGGCGCATTTTGATCAGTTGACTAGACTGCCGAATCGCACTGCTCTTGAAGTGTATCTGGAGGAGTCTCTGGAGACCGAAAGTGAAAATCACACGCTGACTTTTCTCTATCTGGATCTCGATGGATTCAAACGGGTCAACGATACACTTGGGCATCAGACTGGAGATGTGCTGCTACAGAAAGTGGCCCAGCGATTGTCTGCTCTTGGTCAGGTGAAGGGTATAACAGTCCGATTGGGCGGGGATGAATTCCTGATTGTACTTCAATCTGTTGGAAATCATCCGAGGGAAGAAGCCATGGCTTATGCAGAAGCCATCATTCAAAGTCTGAACAAGCCGTTTATTATCGAATACGAGCGCATTCGAATTGGATGTAGCATTGGAGGAGCTGAATATCCAACCAACAGCGACAACCCAAGTGAGATAATCCGGATGGCGGACGAAGCTTTGTATGAGTCCAAACGTGCAGGGAAGAACAGAATGACATTTTATTCCGAGTTGAAGCAGGATCGTTAGCGTATAATAACATTAGCTGGGTTATCCCAATCACCTTTGTGCGAATGCGCGTATAAACAAGGAGGGTGAAATGTCTGGAAAATATACAACTGTACCTTATGGTTATGAGCCTCCTGCGGCCAGCCGCAAGGGCACACTGACTTTTTATGACTCGTTTGAACATGTGACCGATGAGCAACTCGAGCGAGCCGCTGCAACGGTAGATACCCGTTCATTCATACAGCTTGTGCTGTATCCTTTACACGAGAGCACGTTTAAGCGAATGAGCAAGGATACGATACAGGCATATTACAAAGAGAAGATCGCCTTCATGATTGGCGGCGAGAACATCCGACTTCACGTATACGTGTGGAGGGGCTTGAGGGCAAGAGAAAGAAATATACACCTGTGGATAGCGCGCTGCGCCATATCACTGCGGAATATCCAGCCCCTCATTTTCTTTATTTGACGATAGAGATGGCGAATATGTTTGCTTCATTTGATTCCTTCAAGGATTGGATCAAAGAGCTTCGTCTCATCATTGACGGGCCATCAGGTGATCTTCATCCCAGGCTGGAGCAAAATCGTCATCGCTGGGAATGGGCGGAATGAAAACATAGACATATGAAGAAGATCGGCCTGCTGATCGTATTCAGACCCAAAAAAGTTGTGTTGTACACCGGAATTCCGGTGTACAGCACAACTTTTTATTTATATTTTCTCTGCCAAGGACGAAGTCAGATCAAGTGATGTTACGGTTTTATTTTTACCTGTTCGTTTGGCGGCATACAGACAGGCATCCACTTCCTCGAACAATTTGTCTTTGGTTAGATTAGGACTGTAGCTTTTGAGACCGATACTCACCGTGATGGAAGCTCCTTCAAGTTCCAGATGGCCCATCAGGGCAATCTTCTGACGAATCTGTTCCACCAAGGCATAGGCCTGCTTGAAAGATTGCTCAAACATCAATAAGGCGAACTCTTCGCCCCCGTACCGTGCTGCAATATCACTTGAGGTAATGGTTTCCTGAATGATCAGGGACACTTTCTCCAGAATGATGTCTCCAACCCGATGACCATACGTATCATTAATGGATTTGAAGTCATCAATATCGATCAGGGCCAGATGCAGACTCATGCCACTGTTGGCATACTCAAATGCTTTTTCATAATAATCCTTGAAGGAGCTTTGATTATAAAGGTTGGTTAAACCGTCTGTTTTGGACTGTTTGGACATAATGGCATTCCGCACAATAAGGTCCTGCTTGGCAAGCATGCTGGCTTGAAGATCATCGAGCACCTCAACGCCGCTAGTTACGATAACCTGTGCTACATATGTACCTAAGATTAGAAAAGCAGGAATGGATACCATGTCAAATGAAGACAGGTACAACCGGTAGGCCGGATCGAACAAAACCAGAAGGTAACCAGCCATCTGCATCAGAAAGACAATCCAGACTCTCTTTTACTGAAGAACAGCACCGAAGCAAAGATGGGCAACAGGCAGATCGCTAATATAATCCGAATGTCATAATTGACATGAATAATCGTCCAGGCGATAACCGTGCTGGCTATAGACATGGTGTAAAAGGAATATGAACTGAAGCGCCGATCAACCCAACTTGCGAACAAAATGCATGAACTGCTGACGGCCGTAGGCCAGAACAGGACATTCATCAAGAAATCTGTAGGTGTGCGATCATAATCCAGAAACAGGAAACAGCCAATCTGAATGGCGAAATGTGCAATGATGACTATCCAGTAGGCATGGAGCATTTTTGAATCCATTTGGAATGTTTGAACTCGTATTCTGTTGGAATGTGACTATTTTGCGTATGGAAACCTTTCATATATCACCGCTGACTGCATCATAATGGTACGACAGAATTACTCTCGTATATGATGATTATAAATGACAATGAACAAAACGCAAATGTATTTAACTGTTATATGAGAACAAGACTCACAGAAGTTTCGAGTTGTCACAAACTTTTTGTGGAGGACAAACAAAACTCAACGATACACTCATAGACTATATACATGGCTCCGTTCCATATGTAGGAAATCATTGATGAAGGGGAGGTGATCTTCATTCCTCTTGTCGTTCGTTCAACCGTTAATGCTACGGGAGCAATTACATTTACAGGAAATACGCTTGGACTGAGTCGTTCGGAAACAGCGGGGATACCTGGAACACAGGACAGTATTGGAGGTTTTATCACAACCAACACCAGCCTCCAGTACGGCACCTATCCACTGGGAACTACAAGCCTGTATCAGAGCAACAGTTCAGCAGCCATTCTTACACTACCTGCTGGAAGTACCGTTCTGTATGCAGAATTGATCTGGGGGGCAGTTACATCAATGGTACAGTCAATCTGAGTGCTGCCATCAACAATCCGGTTACGTTTATTACACCCGCAGGGACTTCCAGTGTCACCCCAGATCCACTTACCTACAATCAATTCGATCTTGGGGGCGGTGCTGCTGGCTATGTACGTTCCGCCAATGTGACGACACTTGTACAAAATGGGGAGCAGGTACATATATCACCGGAGCAGTGGTAGGAACTATTGTTATTACAAATGATTCCACGGCCAATCATGCGGGATGGACACTTGGGGTCATTTATCAGAATCCCAATCTGCCTTTTCGCAACATGTCTTTGCGTGCAGGGGGCGTACTCGTTCAATCTACTTCACCCCTGTCGTTACCACACTGACTGGATTTGCAACGCCCCTTTCCGGTGTATTGGGAGGAAGAATACTGTTCAGTGCGCAGGAGGGCGACGCGAACCGGACCGGTGACCAGGCATTATTCGGGCCAACCTCAGCTACATCGGTTGCTTTGTCCGGGCCCAATAATCTAGCTGCGAACTTTTTGCTTCTCAGATTAACGGAGATACCGGAGCGCTTAATACAACCGGAACGTTTGGGACACGAAATCAGATCAACGGAGCTCCAGGTACCAATATTATCGGTGGACGTCAAGGCTGGGATATTACCAATGTGGATGTTTCAGCAAGACTGATCAATAACCAGTCATCTGCGGTGTTGACATTAACGACCTCGGGGATGCCTACATTGTCAACGCCAATGCAATTCAAGTTGATATTAATGCACCCAAGATCACATTGGCTAAGGCAACGGTCGCCGCCGGTGCAGTTGCCGGGGATAGTATTCTATATTCGGTTACCGTTACCAATGCAGGCACTGCGAGTGCGGCCAGTGTTGTTTTATCCGATTCACTTCCTGCAGGGCTTACCTTTATTCCAGGCAGTGTCACGGTTGCAGGTGTACCTCGTCCAACACTTGATGTGACGGCAGGCATTCCTCTGGGTTCGTTAACTTTATCCAGCAGTGTCGTTGTAACCTATCGAGCACTCATCGGTCAGGATGCAAGCATCCTGCAACTAGTGAATTCGGCCAATGCAGCCTTTACATTTCAAAGTGTAGCAGGGGGCCGGTCATTACCGGAGTTATTCCGTCCAATAACTCCACCCTTCCCGTTTATTCGCCAAACCTGTCCATTGTGAAATCGGCGAGTACTACCAATGCCACGGTGGGTGACCTTGTAACCTATACACTCCAAGTGAACAACGGAGGGAATGTTGCTGCCAACGTTACTTTGAGGGATAACATTCCAAGTGGTAGCTCATATGTAGCAGGAAGCTTTCGTCTGAATGGAAATGTGATTGCTGGCGCCAATCCGGTTACCGGCGTTAATCTGGGGAGCCTCGCGGCAGGAAGTGCCAATACCGTGACCTTTCAGGTACTTGTAACAAGCTTGCCGACACCTCCGACTCTTGTGGATCAGGCTACGGCTTCTTATTCCTTCAATTCACCTGATGGTCGGACGATCACGGGAAACATCGCCTCGAATACCTTAACAATCCCGGTAACATTGCCCAATGTGAACACGGTAAAATCAGCATCCGTTACCGATGTTGCTGTCGGGGAGACTTTCACGTACACCATAGTTACTACCAACAGCGGTATTCAGGTGATTAACAATGTGGTACTTACAGATGCGCTCCCTGCTGGAACAACATTTGTTTCCGGTAGTGCAACCGTAAGGGGAACTGTCGTACCGTCTGCGAATCCGAGCAGTGGAATCTCTATTGGGACATTGGCGGCCGGAAGTTCTGCAACGGTGACGTTTCAGGTGAATGTGCAGTCCCAGCCTGCTTCGGGTTCATTAGTCAACCGAGCGGTAGTATCGTATAGCTCAGGTGCGTTCACGGGTATTTCCAACTCCAATTCCATTACAACCCCTGTATACCAAGCTGTTGTCGGGATCAACAAGTCGGCAAGCCAAACCAATGCGACACTGGGGGATCAGATTGCATACACACTTGTGGTCACGAACAATGGGAACATAGCGACTCAAGTGAATGTGACCGATACGATTCCAGCGGGGCTGACGTTTGTCCCGAATTCGGTAACCGTGAATGGTACTGCACGTCCTGGAACCAGCCCATTAACCGGAATAACACTGGGCAGCCTCCTGCCGGGAGTTACGGCTACGGTGGTGTTTCGCGCTACACTCACCACACTTCCGACTCCCCCGACACTGGAGAATCAAGGGACTGCAAGTTATACGTACCAGCTTCCAAGTGGACGGAATCTCTCAGGCAGCAGCTTATCCAATATCGTTCGTATATCTGCATCGGCTCCGAATATTTCTATTAGTAAAACAGTAAATACACCGGATGCGACAGTAGGAGATGTACTTACGTATACCGTTGTTGCAACAAACGCAGGAATTAGTGCAGTACAAAATCTGGTGATTTCGGATGCACCATCCGGCTCTGAATTTGTCCCGGGTAGTGTCACGATTAATGGATCTGCTGTTACCAGCGCAAGCCCCGTTGCGGGAATCGCAGTGGGTACATTGAATAGCTCAAGTAGTGTAACTGTGACCTATCAGACCAGAGTGAATTCTGTTCCATCCACAGGTTTGGTTAGTAACCGGGCCAATGCAGCATTTACATCAGGCAGTTTTAATGGTGTTTCTTCTTCCGTATCAGTAAATACCCCCATATTTCTGCCAGTGATTCAAGTGGTGAAATCAGCAAGTACAACAAGTTTGACGGTAGGCGATACGTTTAATTACACCATCCAGATAAACAATACAGGTAATATAGCTGCATCGGTTACCTTGACAGATCCCATTCCAGCAGGAGCAGTATTCAGCACAAATAGTGTCATTATTAATGGCGTACCTACACCTGGGCTCAGCCCGGAAATAGGAATCAGTCTAGGAGAGATTGCTGCGGGCTCAGGTGCAACGGTCACCTTTGTTGCGACGGTTACCAGTTTGCCAGATGCAAGACAGTTAATTAATCAGGCGGTTGCTTCGTTTGCCTACACGCTTCCAAGTGGTAGAACGATTGCCGGTCTCTCGTCATCAAACACCATCACTATTCCAGTGTCTCTACCCAATGTTACGATTGTTAACAGTGACAATGTAGAGTACGGCGTAGTCGGGGATGTCATTCGATACACATCTGTTATTCGTAATAACGGCACAGTAGCCGTTAATAATGTGGTATATGTCAATCCTCTTCCTTCAAATACCCCATTTGTACCCGGAAGTGTCATTGTGAACGGGACTTCGTTCCCGCTCTCCAATCCGACAGCCGGCATTCCAATCGGTACGTTGGCTCCAGGAGCCGAGGTTACCGTAACTTTTGAGGTGACGATTACCATGCCGATTCCTTCGCAGATTAACAATCAGTCGACGGTCAGCTTCACATCCGGTTCATTTTCAGGGTCATCATCGTCCAATACCACTCAGACTCCGGTCATACAACCGCAGATTTCACTTGTCAAAACGGCAAATACCATAAATGCGACCGTAGGTGATACGGTTGTATACACGGTAACGGTCAGCAACACAGGCAATCTGGAGGCAAATGTTACCGTGACAGATACCATTCCTGCTGCGACTACTTTAGTACCCAACAGTGTGGTTGTATCCGGTGTGCCACAGCCTGGAGCGACGCCAGCAGCAGGCATTCCGGTAGGCATTGTAGCAGCGGGGGCGACGGCTGTTGTCACGTTTGCCGTTGTTGTGGATTCACTTCCATCTCCGCAGCAGCTTAGCAATTTTGCTACATCATCCTTTACATTTACACCTCCAGATGGGCGAACATTGACTGGCTCAGCCACTTCGAATACGCTCACGTTTCCAGTCTCGTCACCAAACGTCGCTGTTGTCAAAAGCACAGCTTCCACTGCGGCTACGGTAGGCGATACGGTGACCTATTCCATTCTGGTGACCAACAGCGGAATTGCACCGGTGAACAATATTCAGTTTTCGGACCCGATTCCAGCTGGAGCCTCCTTTGTAACAGGGAGTGTCACAGTGAATGGGGTTGCGCAACCTGGAGCCAATCCAGCAGGTGGGGTATCCCTTGGGACATTGGGGCCCGGAACGTCCGCAACGGTCACGTTCAGTATCCGTGTCGACGTGATCCCGCCAAGCAATCAGTTGAGCAATCGCTCTACGGTCAGTTTTACCTCAGGTACATTCTCAAGCACAACCTTCTCTAATACCGTGGTCACTCCGGTGTACCAGCCTATTCTTTCAGCACAAAAAACAGCCAGTACACAAAACGCTACCGTTGGGGATACGGTCAGCTACACGATAACCGTGAGCAATCAGGGAAACTATGGATCCCAGATTAACCTGACAGATAACCTTCCAGCCGGAACCATCCTTGTTCCAAATAGCGTTATTGTGAACGGTCAACCACTGCCAGCAGGAAATCCAGCAACGGGCATCCCCGCAGGCAATGTGGCTTCTGGAGCTACGACCACCATTACCTTTTCAGTAGTTGTTGATACGCTGCCAAGTCCGCAACAACTGGTGAATCAGGCTACGGTAGCTCTATCATATACATTGCCGGATGGGCGGAACATCACGGAGTCCGTTCTATCCAATGTGCTGACCATTACCGTATCGGCACCGGATGTCGATGTCGTCAAATCCACAACTTCAACGGCGGTATCTGTTGGTGATGTCGTAACGTATAGCATCGCTGTAACCAATAACGGAATTGCAACGGTGAACAATGTGGTTTTCACGGATGCAGTGCCGACAAGTACCGTTCTTGCGCCAACCGGCGTATTTGTCGATGGTGTTCTGCGCCCTGGTGCCAATCCTTCTACGGGAATAACACTTGGTTCCATCGCACCTGGTGTTACGGTAACCGTTGTATTTAGTGTGCAGGTTACGGCGCTCCCGGCAAGTGCAGTGTTAAACAATCAGTCCACGGTCAGCTTTACATCAGGTGTTTTCTCAGCGACCACATTCTCCAATACGGTTACAACTCCGGTCTATCAACCTATTCTGTCGGCAGTCAAAACGGGAGATCAGACGATAGCAACGGTAGGGGATACAGTTGTGTACAGCATCGCCATCTCCAATGCCGGGAACTATGGGGCATCCGTCACGTTGACCGATACCATTCCAGCAGGAACAGAGCTTGTTCCAAATAGCGTTATTATTAACGGGGCTTCTGCACCAGGTGCAGATCCGGCTTCGGGTATTCCGCTTGGTGTCGTTTCCACAACAACTCTAGTTACCTTCTCCGTTGTGATTGTGACGTTACCTTTGAGCCAGTCCATCACCAATCAGGCTTCTGCTACATTTTCGTATACATTGCCTGATGGAAGAACACTTGGAGGCACGATTACGTCCAACGCACTCAACATTCAGGTATCTGCTCCGAATGTCAGCGTTGTGAAGACTACTCCGGTGATTGATGCTGTGGTGGGCGATACGATTGTATACGAGATGGTTGTGACCAATGAAGGAATTGACCCGGTAAACAACATTGTGATCACCGATCCGATTAACCCAGCCACCACATTTGTTACAGGCAGTGTTCTGGTGGACGGCGTCCCACGTGCCTTGGCCAACCCTGCGCTGGGCATAGCTCTTGGTAGTTTGGCGCCTGGAGCATCGATAGCGGTATCGTATGCAGTGCGGGTCAATACGCTTCCAACACCACCACAAGTGAGCAGTCAGTCTTCCGTAAGTTTCACATCGGGTGTCTTCTCGGGAGCAGCGTATTCCAATACGGTTGTAACACCAATCTATCAGCCGATTATTGCCGTAACCAAAACGGGGAGCACTTCCAATGCAACGATTGGTGACACCATCACCTATTCTTTTGCCATTAACAATAGCGGGAATCTTGATGCAATTTTGACATTAACGGACAATATACCGAATGGAGCCGTACTGCTTCCCAACAGTGTTCTGATTGATGGTGTTCCACAGCCAGGTGCCAATCCGGAGACGGGTATCGCTGTGGGTGCCATACCGTCCGGAGGTACGGTTATTGTAACGGTTACCCTCGAAGTGACTGTAGATACGTTGCCGCAGGATCAGCAACTGGTTAACCAGGCGGTGGCCAACTATACATTTAGTCCACCCGATGGCCGTCTGTTGACGGGGACCGTATCTTCGAATGTTCTGGTTATCCCGGTATCCGCACCAAATGTTGTTGTTGCCAAAAGCACAAGTGCCATTGATGCTGTTGTTGGTGATGTAATCACCTATACGGTTGTAGTAACCAATAGCGGCATTGAAGTGGTGAATAATGTGGTCATGGTTGACCCGGTACCTGTCGGTACAGTATTTGTGCCAGGAAGTGTTACGGTGGATGGTGTGCCAAGACCAACAGGGAATCCGAATACAGGCATCACGCTTGGTTCGATTGCTGCGGGTGCTTCCGTTACGGTTACATTCAGAGTAGAGGTTGTGGTGATATGAGCCAATCTTCCGGTCCGTTGTCCCACTGGCTAAAGAATCAGTCCCTGGTTCGATTCAGCTCGGGTGCGACTGAACTGGAACAGGTATCCTATTCGAATACGGTTGTAACACCGTGGATCGGCCCCAGGCTTGAAGTCAGAAAAGTGTGCAATGTCACAGAGGCTGCCTTGGGGCAGTCTCTTATCTACCGTGTTGAAATTGTTAACACCGGAAATCTTACGGCCCTAGTGCACCTATTGGATCAGCTATCTGCAGAGACGGCACTGCTTCCCAACAGTGTATTGCGTGATGGTATTCCGTTACCGGGAGCATCACCGGAGAGAGGATTGCCTCCAGCTGAAATCGCGCCCGGAGCCATGTTGCGGTACCACTTCCAAGTTGTAATCTTGCGTTTACCTGAGACACTGAAGCTGCTGAATCAGGCACAGGTTAACTATGAGTTTTTGACACCGGAAGGCAGAACGGTTACGGGTGTGGAACAATCCAATATCGTGGAGGTCAATATGGTCTCATCCCGGCTGGAGATCTCCTTTCAGGCGGATCACATCTATACCTTCTCAGGGGATATTGTCATGTACACCGTCATCGTGAGCAATCCGGGTTTTATTACAGCCACGAATGCCCAAGTAACGATTTCTTTGCCACAAGGTATTGTTTTTATACCTGCGAGTGTCATCGTAGATGAAATGTTTGCGCCACAAGTAACGCCTGATACGGGCATACAACTTGGAGAGATTTTGCCCGGAAGCTCAATGAGGATACAATATCGGGTTCAGGTTATGGGGAAGCGATGCGAACGGAATATCAAGTGTAGCTGTACTGGCGTATATCTCGGCAGGACAGCAGGAGACGGTCTACTCCAATCAGGTTACCCTGGAAGTTATACAGCCCCAGGTCTCTGTGCTGAAAAGTGTGCTCCCGGTAACGGCCACATTGGGTGATGCCGTCCAATATAATATTACCGTCTCCAATGCAAGCAGTTATGCGGTGGATGGAATTCTCTTGGATGTACTGCCAACAGGTTTGACGTTTGTCGAAGGCAGTTTGGGCTGGAATGGGGTTAAACGTCCCGGAACCAATCTAGCTAGAGGGCTTAATCTGGGGACGTTGACAGCCCGGTCGGTTCTGAATATTCAGTTTGAAGCGAAACTTCCAGATCGAGATGATTCGATGCCTGATGATTACAGGTATGTGAATCATGCTAGCCTGATGTATACATTTCGATTGCCGGATTCACGATCAGTGCAGCGGATGATTACATCCAATGAAGCTGTGGTCGAATTAAAAGCGCCGATAATTCAGGCTTATGTTCAAGTGACACCCACATTGGTCGAGCAGGGAGGTACCGTCACTTTTCAGGTACGTGTGGAGAATACGGGCAATTTGCCGGCACGTGTACAACTTGGGAGCATTTTACCTGAGGGTGCCAGATGGCTTGGGCAAGCTACGGGTGAGATCCAATTGAGCTTACCAGAGTATTCCACACCACGGGTTCTGCATGTGGGTGTGATTGAGCCTGGAACGGAAAAGAACATCTCCTATGTAGCGAAGTTAGCTTCTGAGAAGACGGGGACGCTGCAAGGAGCCTTGATTGCTAGGTACACGTATGAATGGAATGGACAAAAACGCGCTGGCGAAACCCGATCGAATGAGTACAGCATCATTGTGGAGTATGGAGAAGAATAGGAGGTATCACGGTTAACGGTAACTTGCCTGAGGAATTTGCTCATTCTGGATGCCATGAGATTACACGAACGTAAATGAATGGTATACTAATTGAATATGAACTCGGCAATCAACCCGTGGAATCGGGACGTCGGAGTAGAGGAGGCAGCCACATTGGCAAAAGCAAAAGTAGCAAAAAGACCTACACGGGATGAGTTTGAACTTGAAGAGTTGGGAAACCAGCTGGTTGAAGCCTTTCGGGAACGTTCGGAAGTACTGTTGACGGTATGGGGCAAGGAAGATCAGGTACAAGGAGTCATCGTCAAAATGGACTCCCGTACACGACTAGTGCATGTAGAGTATACCGAAGAAGAGTTCACAGCGAAGGTACCTTTTCTGGATATCATGCGTGTGCAATCTCCCCGGTACTGAACGAAAAAAATAGCAATCTGAATAATTAGGGCATCCGCCCTGTCAAAGTCGTTCTTCCTGCATAAGATAACCCATACCTGTTGCAGAGGAGGTACGGTCAATGAGCGAAGTATTAGGTGGAGAAACAAGAGGCTACGGATACGGAGGTTTCACTTCTGTAGGTGCCATTCTGGTTCTGTTCATCCTGTTGGTTATCATCTCCAAAGCGTTCTTGGTATAATTGCATATCTCTAAAGAATGAAAGAAGCTCTGCCATCATGGCAGAGCTTTTTTGTTCGTTCAGTCATTGGCGAATTTTGTAGAAAATCGGTGTTAGTCCTGCTTACGTTATGTTAGAATATAACCATCCCTAGAGAAAGAAAGAGGTGTTTTGATTATGAGCCAAACGTTAACAGAATCTTTAAATGAACAGATGAACTTTGAGTTTTATTCCGCTCATGTATATCTGGCTATGGCAGCTTATTGTTCCAGCAAAAGTCTGGATGGATTTGCGAACTTCTTTATCGTGCAAGCGGAAGAAGAGCGATTCCATGGCATGAAAATATACAAATTCCTGAATGATCGTGGTCAACGTGCCACACTTGCGGCTTTGCCAGAACCGAAGAATGAATATGCTTCGATGCTGGATGTATTTGAGCATGGTTATGCTCATGAACAGCAAAACACGAAAAAATTCTACAATCTGGCTGACATCGCTCTGAATGAACGTGAACATGCAACGATGTATTTCCTGAAATGGTTCATTGATGAGCAGGTTGAAGAGGAAGCATTGTTTGACAACATTATTCAGAAGTTGCGCCGCATTGAAAAAGACAGCAATGCCTTCTACATGCTGGATGCCGAGTTTGGCAAACGTTCGTTCACTGCTCCTGCTGAATAACTTTTACGTAGGAGTCGATAAGATTCCAGCGTCAAAACACCATGTACATACAGCATAAGGTAATGATCCTGAATGCAATGGGGGCAATCTCCTTGCAAGGGATGATGGTTTGATGCCATATGCTGATTGAAGACATAGAAGCCTGCACTTGTGCAGGTTTTTTTGCATGCAACGATATTTAATGATTGTATTGATTTGCTTGAATTGGAGTAATAGTCTATCAAAATTCTGAATGTGGGTAATAGAGGATATGTCACAATTGATCTATCCTGGCGGGATCTTATTTTGCGCAAATCTATCAAATTCGTATTAAATTTTAGGTTTATCTGACAAAAGTGTAACTCTACCGTAGCCTTTGGAGCGAGAACAGGAGCCACTATCTTTGATAGTATTAGGATTAATCGCCAAGGGATGAAGGTAGAAAAACATGGACACCCGGGGAAATATAATACATAAGGGAGACTTTTAATTATGCTACATATTCGTAAATCTATCATGGTCACACTTGCTATTTTACTAATCATTCCACTCTTATTGCCGCAGTCGGTATCTGCCAAATCAGCTGCATCCAAGGATGGTGCAAGCAAAGTAAATTCCAAAATCATATACCTGACGTTTGATGATGGGCCAACCGCTCATACGGGTCAGTTACTGGATATTCTGGATCAGTATAATGCGAAGGCAACGTTTTTCATGCTGGGTCCTCAAATGGAGAAATTTCAGAAGGCTACCAAACGAATCGTAGCTGACGGGCATGGGTTGGGTCTGCATGGTGTGTCTCACGTTCCAAGCAAATTCTATAAATCTGCATATAGCGGATTAAAAGAGATGCAGCAGGCCAATGTAAGTCTGAACAAGGTTGCCGGAGTTAAAACAAGTCTCGTGCGAACGCCATATGGTAGTAAACCTTATCTCAAACCGGCATTCCGTAATGTACTGCTGGGCCAGGGTGGATTCCATCTATGGGATTGGAATGTCGATTCGGAAGACTGGAAATACAAGAAAGATCACCAGAAAGTCTATAACAGTGTAATGAAGCAAATCCACAATGTGCAAAAGAGCGGAACAACACCAGTTGTGCTTATGCACGACCAGGAAGCAACGCTGAAAGTATTACCGCAAGTGTTGAAAACATTGAAGGCAGAAGGGTATCGTTTTGAAGTATTAAGCAAAAAAGTGCAGCCGGTTAACTTCTGGAACGACAAGCGTTAATCTTTTTAATTTTTCTACAGATTGGCTACAACGAAGGAGGCACACATCATGAAGAAACAACCATTATGGATCACGATTCCAGTAACGACAGCCGTTTTACTTGCTCTGGCAGGATGTGGAGGACCGGATTCAAATGCAGCATCTTCAGAGAATAGTTCTTCACCAACGACAACAGTGGGTGAGCAGACCGAGACCGGCAGCGGTGGTGCTGATTTCTCTAATGAAAATGAAACAGGAACCAAAGAGAACACGGGCACAACAGATAATGAAGACACATCAGGATCGAAGGCAAATGACAACCAAGTTGCCACGGGTCAATCAGGTGTGAATGATGTGATCAAGCAAGTTCGCAACCAGTTGAAGATGAAGGATGCAGCGTTACCCACTTCATTCACATTGGACAAGGGTACATCTTTGGGTGCTGCAATACTGTCCAATACTGCTGATGCATTTAAGGTAAACTTCTACGCTACCACTCAGTCTGTTGCCATTAATGATCAATCTTTAACTGCATCCGACAGTAAGATACCTGTACTGGCTTCCTATGAAGTGAAGACCTATAAGGACCCGAATCAGTCAGAAATTTTCCCTGAGACGGACCTGAAAGATATTCCAGCAGATATGGCAGTGGATCTGGGACATGGCATCAAAGGCATCAGTGAAGGTGCCGCAGGCAGTCAATATCTGACTTGGCAAGAAGGTAGATGGACGCTGGAAATTCGTTCGGTTTCCGAAGATGAAATGAATAATCCGGGCATAGCGAAGAAAATGGTGGAGTACCTGGAGTCAAATACGTTGCCTGTACCCAAAGATAAAGGGTATATCAAGGTTGAATATCCAAATGGTGGAAAGTCTGTTCATGTAACGATCTCATGGCAGGACGGTAACCAAATTCATCAGCTTAAGACCGATCAAGTGCCATTAGAAGCTCTTGGCATGGTTGTATCTGTGAAATCCTAAGTGTTTTACGGATATTCTGCAATGTAGAAGAGATGAGTGTTGGATTGTTACGATACACATAAAAAAGCTTGGCCCAGGAAGAAATTGCTGGGCCAAGCTTTTTATTTTGAGTATGTTATCGCAGCTTATGCAGCCGGGACACATGTTTATTTTTGTTTCAATGGGTTAAAGCGGTACTTTCATTTGAACCACCCTTTTTCCTTGGAGCGAGTGATGGCCTCAATGCGGTTACTGGCATTTAACTTGTTGAGAATAATGGAGATGTAGTTACGCACTGTTCCCGTTGTGATGAAAAGATGCCCGGCGATTTCCTTGGTGTTCTTCCCATCTGCCATGAGGCCTAGTACGGCGTTCTCCCGTTCTGTCAGGGGTTTTCTTCTACATAAGCTTCATCTACCAAGTCGGGAGCGAAGATGCGTCTGCCATTCATAACTTGGCGGATTGACTCGGCAAGTTCTTCAATTGGACTGTCTTTGAGCAGGTAACCACGGACACCGCCCTTCAGGGCACGTTCGAAATATCCAGTCCGGGCAAAAGTGGTCAGGATAATGACCTTACAGCTCATTCCTTTGAGTTCTTCTGCGGCTTCAAGGCCGCTTTTCACGGGCATTTCTATATCCATCAGACAGATGTCTGGTGCAAGCTCCTGGACAAGGGCAAGGGCTTCCTGGCCGTTGCTGGCACGTCCGACGACTTCCATATCTTCCTCCAGATTGAGGAGGGAGGACAAGGCGCCGAGCATCATGCGCTGATCTTCCGCGATTACAATTCTAATCATGATTCTGCCTCCTTTATCGGTTTGCGGACGAGTTTTGGAACATGAATAATGATCGCTGTACCGGGATGTCTGTCGCAGAGCGAATATCCAGACAACCGTTCACAAATTCAAGTCGTTCCTTCATGCCCAAAATTCCTGTTCCGCGCCGATCCTGTTTGCGAGTTCGTTCTATTCCAACACCGTTATCTTGAACGGTTAATACATTATCCGCTAGGGTTTCCTTAATGATGATGGTACAGGTTGTTGCCTGACTGTGTTTGACGACATTGGTGACGGCTTCTTTCAAGCACATACCGAGCACATTTTCATTTAATTGTGATGTATCCTGTAACTTCGGATTACCTTCCAGCACAAATTCAATCGAAGCGGCCTTCAGAATCTGCTCCGCCCGGAACAGTTCATCGACCAATTGTGTACCACGCATGGTGGTTACCATTTCCCGGACTTCCTTCAGAGCTGTACTTGCCGTTTGTCTGAGGTCGTTCAATTCGATCTCGGCCTGATCGGGATTATTGCGGAGCAGCCGTCTCGCCAGATCGGTTTTCAGACCGATTAGAGAGAGCTTCTGTCCAAGTGTATCGTGCAGGTCACGAGCGATACGCTGGCGTTCTTCCATTTTTACGAGATCATCAAGTCGCTTGTTCGCATTCTCCAATTGGCCTTCCAAATGTTCAGTTTTGTTTTTGTTATACGTACTAATTGGGAGCAGGATGGAGGCCATTAAACTGATGAATACAAACGGAAACTGACTCACGAGCAATGAACTCTGATTGATAAAACCATAATTAATGGTTAGGAAGCTGGCTCCCAAATTCACCGAGTATAGGGTGAAGAAACCGGCTTTATTTTTAATATTCCCAATAAAAAAGCAAGAAACAATGAGAAGTAGGCATAATCATAGGCGATCGTCATCGTAATGGATATGGCAATGAGCAATCCAATCCACATGTATACCTGCCAGCCTTTGGTGATGAAAGCGAGCAGATAACAGACGAAGAAAACGAGAATGATAATAATACCTGTTACCATCGTCCATAATTTGGAATATTGTGAAATGTAATAGAAGGGCAGGATGAAAAAGACGAGCCATACATAAGGATTTAACCCTGTATTTTTATAAAAAATCTGCATCCACTTTTGAATGTAATTCTCCTCCTTGCACTTGTACTCAACTTTAGCATGACTGTAGCATGACTATGGCTTGAACACAAGAAAACGAATCCGACAGAGTTAAGGCTTCTCTGTCAGACCCGCTGGATTCGTTACTCGGATAGGCGGTTGAACATACGGCTTGCGGGACAAGTTTTTGAGCTGTCTGAAGCTAATAAACTGTTTAGAATCTTCATCCCACAGACGGAAGCGAAGGGCAACCAGACTGGAACGTAGTGTAATAGTAGTTGCTTTTTGCAAGGGTGGTGTTGCGTTATGTGCTTCTTCCAAGAAATAGTTAGGTACACGTGGGCTCAAGTGATGCACATGGTGAAACCCGATATTACCACTGATCCATTGCAATAATTTTGGCAATTTGTAATAAGAACTGCCTTCAACAGCTGCTTTTACATAACTCCACTCATCTTCATGTTCAAAATACGTCTCTTCGAACTGATGTTGAACGTAGAACAGCCAGATACCAAAGAAACCGGAGAAGAAGAAGATAGGTGCCTGCACCATTACAAAAGCCTGCCATCCGACTAACCAGGACATGAATGCATAGAGCACTACGATTAATACTGTAGTCAGATGTGTGTTGATACGTTCTTTACGTCTTGCACCTTTGCGGTTAAAACGGTAAGCCAACAGAAACACGTAGATAGGTCCGATACAAAACAATACAAACGGGTTACGATAAATCCGATAGAAGAGGCGTCCCCAAGGAGAAGCTGCTTTGTATTCGTCAACCGTCATAACCCAGATATCACCTACACCACGTTTGTCAAGATTACTGCTTGTCGCGTGATGGATAGAATGCTCGTTTTTCCACTGCTGATAAGGTGTGACTGTTAATACACCCGTAATGGTACCGAGAATATCATTGGCGCGTTTGCTCTTGAAGAACGAACCATGACAGCAGTCATGGAAAATAATAAAGGTCCGAAGTACAAATCCGGATGCCACCAAAGCAATCGGGAAGGTCAGCCAGTAGGAAACCGATAAGCTAAAGTAAGCTGCAGCCCATAACAAGAAGAGCGGGAGCAATGTATTGATTAACTGACGGATACTTAATCTGAGATCATTTTTTTCGTAAGGGGTAACTTCTTTTTTAAGGCCATTTCTTTTGATCTGTTCATAAAATTGTGTCCTCCTCAATCGTTATAACTGTAATCAGCTACAACTTGGCGTTTCCCGCTAGACTTTCCTGTAGGAAGCGTTTTTATCATTGTAAAACAATCCGAACATGACAGTAAGTCATAAACGTCAGCCTTCTGTAATGATGAATATCAATGACGGACCATGACATTTGTCATGGGTGTATGATGCTCAATAGCTCTGCAGAAGACGGAAGAGCAGGTTTTACAAATTCCTTTGCACAAATTACGCAACAATTTGTATTATGTATACAAATTTTGTTGAGAGCATGGTAAAATCTATCTTTGAGTGGTTATGACAACTTATGAGACGGGTCGATTAGGTTGATTTCTGATGGATTGGATGGAATGCATAATGAAGAAACGAATTACGGATATCCTATTTATTATGGCAGGTGCATTTCTGTTTGCACTGGCGGTGAACCTGTTTGTCATCCCGAACGATTTGGCTGAAGGCGGCGTCACGGGTATCACGATTATTTTGTATTACCTGTTTGAATGGTCCCCTGGACTGATGAACTTGATTCTGAACGGTATTTTGTTAATTGTGGGATATCGGTTTCTTGATAAAACGACTACGGTATATACGATTATTGCGGTGGTATTCAACTCGTTGTTCCTGCATCTGACGGAGAGTTGGACGATTGCATCGGATGAACTCTGGATCAATACCATTTTTGCTGGAGTATTTGCCGGTCTTGGTATTGGCTTAATTGTTAGAGTGGGAGGCACAACGGCGGGAACAGTGATCCTGGCCCGACTTGCCAACAAATATCTGGATTGGAATATCAGTTACGGACTTCTGTTCTTCGATCTGATTGTGGCTTTCTCCTCATACTTCATCATTGGGCCACAAGGATTAATGTGTACAATTGTCTTGCTGTTTGTCGGAACCAAAACAATGGAGTTCATTATTGAAGGGCTCAATCCGAAAAAAGCAGTCATGATTATCTCTTCCAAACAGGATGAAATCGCGAAGCAAGTTATTGAGAAGATGGATCGCGGAGTAACCGTCCTGTCTGGTCATGGCTATTACACGAAAAATAAGAAAGAAATTCTATACATTGTGATTAGTAAGCAGGAAGTTTCTATGCTGAAGAAGATTGTACGAGCGGAAGATGAGATTGCTTTTATCACCATTCATGACGTGCGTGATGTATTCGGTGAAGGATTTATTGAACTCTCCAAAACTTAATGAATATGTATATAAGGAAGAAAGGAGTTGCGGTGAAATATCACCGCAACTTTTTTGATAGGTTAATGGTATCCGGTATTAATCTAGTTCAAATAGAAAGAACCCTTCTCTATAGAGAAGGGCAAAAGAATATTAATAATGTTTTCTTTTTTGACTGGACAATATTCAACAGTGACACAACAATGTTTTTTACACTTTGTAGGGACATATTTGATTTTGGTAACACAAGTTTTCGTAATTTTTTTGTAAAAACACTTTGGTCTTGGATGATGACATTTATGATGTTTTCTATACATATTAAAACCTCCCTGATCGTGATAAGGTATTCTATGACCGCGTCACTGTTTCGGAAATGTATAAACGTCTATTATTGTATAATAATTCCTTTATTAGGCTTTTGTGTTACAGGTGAAGGTTGGTTCTTTCTAGTAAGAGAGTGCAATGACAAAAAGCTGTACACCTACCAAGCACGATGATATATTGAATTTAATTAATTTGTTAATAAACTTAACTAACTATAAGAGGGGGCGATAGCATGGCTGGCACACCGCAATTTATCCGCAATCTGAATGAAAATCTCATTATGGATGCCCTGATAACTCAGGGGACCATGTCGAGAGCGGATATCAGCCGTCAGACAGGACTTAGTAAACCAACGGTGTCTTTGGCAGTCGAACATCTGATTAACCGTAATCTGGTAAGGGAAATGGGGCCAGCTGACAACGCTCAGGGTCGCAAAGCAACCCTCATTCGTTTCAATGAAACGGCTTATTATGTCTGTGGTATAGATATCGGCGCAACACGTATTCGGATTGCATTATCCGATCTGAATGGAGAGATCATTGCCTATCAAACATATCCCATGGTTGTTCAAAAAGTTTATGAACGAGCAGAAGCAACGATGCTGGACCTTCTTCGAAGCCATATGAACGAATTGCTTGATGAGAATCATCTGAACTGGGATCAGATTCAGTGCATCGGGTTTGGTATACCAGGCGTAGTGCTGCCTGATTCAGGGCGTATCCATCGTATTGTGGACCCGTTAGCGGGTCTGGAAGAAGCTTTCTCTCTAGAGTCGTTGTCAGGAGCTTTTCCCTGTGAAGTAATCCTGGAAAATGATGTGAATCTTGCGGCACTTGGGGAGTATCGGAGTGGTGCAGCAGCAGGTTATCCCTTGTTTGTTTTTTCTCCATCGGTACAGGGACGGGAGCTGGCATCATGGTAGATGGCCAACTGCTACGAGGTCTTGGTGGCTTAACTGGAGAGATTGCAGAGATGCTGATGGAGGATGGTCGACGTCTGGAGGAAGTGTTATCAGCTGATGGTCTGATGCAACTGGCGAATCTTCACCTTAATCCGCACGATGAACTAATGGAAGTAGCTGGTTCTGATATGGACGCGGATGTGAATGGAAAAGTACATATAGTTGCAGATGATCTTCACAGATACCTGACTCCCGAAAAGTTATTTGAAGCTGCACGCAGTGGAGAAGTTGAGGCGTTAGACATTCTACAACAATACAGCCAGATGATTGCTTCAGCTCTGCGTCAGATTAGCGTTGTGCTTGCTCCAGATCTCATTGTGCTTGGCGGAGGCGTAGGAGGGAACGGCGATGTGTTATTGCCTGTACTAAGGCAGATCATATCTGAGCAATTCCCGGTGCAACCACAGTTAATCTGCTCCAAGCTTGGTGAGCAGGCTGTTGTCACTGGTGCGGTGCAGGTGGCCATCCAACAAACGATGCTGAACCTTCAGCAGGAAGCGTTGGACTAAGAGAATGGATATACAACATGTGAGGAGGAAAACGGGATGACAGAATCCGTGAAAAACGTAAGTAATGATGATCTGTTCAATCAGGATGGTACGGTTGGAGGTGATCGATCCGGTTGGATAGCAGGTGTTGACATTGGAGGCACCAAAACATTAATGCTCATGTCATCACAACAGGCTGGAAGTGAAGTTCATGAACGTATCTTGCCTACTCTTGCCAGTGATCAGCCGGATGAGTTCTTCCGATGGTTATTCGCTGAATTGGAAACATTCTGCCGCGAAGTTGGATGCAGTCTGGATCAACTTAACGGTGTAGGCTTGGGATTCCCTGGTGTGATTTTGCAGGAGGAGGGAATACTGCGAAATGCTCCAGCTTTTCAGTGGCCTGAGCATGATATTCGCCCTGTGATTGCAAAGTATTACAGCGGAAATATCATGTTGGACAATGATGTGAATATGGCTGCAATGGGAGAATATGATCAAGGGGCAGCGCAGGGACATCAACACTGTGTGATGGTCACGGTTGGAACAGGCATTGGAGCTGCTCTTATCCTGAATGGACAGCTCTACAGCGGCCAGAATGGAGCAGCAGGTGAGATTGGGCATTTCATTGCAGGAGAAGAAGGGCTTCATACCGGTTACGTTGCAGATGCGGATTCCTTTGGGGTATTTGAGCAAGTGACTTCAGGTACGGGAATTACCGAACAGGCGAGGCGTTATTTTGCTGCTGGAAAGGGGAGTTCCTTATCCCTGATCATGAGTCTGGCAGGAGGGGAAGTGGAACAGATTGAAGCCAGGCATGTATTCAAAGCAGCCGAGTCAGGTGATCTTGCTGCCCTGGAGATTCTGGAACTGCCCATGCGTTATATGGCTAGAGGTCTGGCGAATATTACGGCTTTACTCAATCCTTCCATTATAGTGATCGGTGGTGGCGTGGCTGCATCCAACCCAACCTATTATCTAAATGAAGTGCGCACACGCCTCCAACGTTACACTGTTCTGCCTACACTTTTAGCTGTAGCTGAACTGGGGAACAAAGCAGGAGCAATCGGGGCATTGGCTGCAATCAAGTCGAGTCTGAAACGCACATAAAAATAGAGAATAGGCGAAGCAACTACAGAAATAAAGGATGGAGATCCGGATGAGAAGTAGACATATGAAGGCTTACACAGAGAAAACAAAAGCCGATTCCAATGATGCAAAACGTGTTTTACTCCAATTGCAGGGCCTATATCTGTTTATGGGGCTTGCCGGGGGGATGTTTAACCCGTACATTAATCCCATTTTGGTTGCACAAGGTTTTTCCAGTAAAGAAACCGGAGTTATCATGGCGTTTGGCACACTTGTATCCATTATTCTTCAACCTATATGGGGAATTCTGGTAGATAAGTTTAAAAAGACACGGTTCGTCCTGGTGATAAGCCTGCTTGTTCCTGCATCGTTAGCGTACTTCTACAATATTCAAGTGTACTTTATATTAATATTGATTTATACTTTATGCACTATATTCCAAGTGACTCAAATACCCGTTGCTGACTCCTATGCGGTTACAGCCGCGAGAGCCGCAAACACCTCATATGGCATGATCCGACTCTTCGGCAGCATAGGAACGGGAGTTGGTGGATTTGCCGCAGGGATGTATCTCTCCCAGTTTTCCATTCACATGTTATGGCTGCCATTTCTCCTGTTTAACATTCTGAGCGCTATACTGGCAAGTACACTTCCCCGGCAGACGAGTATCTCCTCGTCCTCGGTAACCTTCTCCGTAGGTTTGGCAAGATTGCTCCGAAACCGGACATTCCTTCTATTTCTAACAGGTTGTTTCCTGGTTAACCAAACGCTCACTGCGTTTAACTCCTTTTTGTTATTTCATTTCAGATGGCTGGCGGTTCTGTGACGATGACAGGTACAGCGCTATTGCTTGCATCGATTACCAATGTTCCATCCATGTTGGCAGCAGCATTCATACTCCGAAAATGGGGACATGAACGGACGATGCTGCTTGCAGCCGGGGCGTATATGTTACGTTGGGGGATACAATGGCTATGGCCGACACCTGAGGTCATGATTGGCGTTCAGGTGCTGCATGGGTTATCCTTCGGATTCTTCTATATCGCAGCAGTGGAATATGTGGCTTCCGTTACGGGACGGGAGATGCAAGCCACAGGACAAAGTTTATTTAACATGGTGTTTGCTGGCCTGGGCGGAATTGTTGGTAATATGCTTAACGGATATTTACTCGATTCCGGCGGTCCATCACTGATGTATCTGGCTTGCACGATCAGTGCGGCACTAGGATCAGTGATTCTGTATATCGTCAGCAGGCAGGCCAAAGAACAGAGAAGAGCATACTCATTAGAATAGAGATGGAAGGAGTTGGAGCCTATGAAAGTAAATCTGAAGCGGAATTGGCACACCAAGTTGATGTATTCGTATTTTCCTATTTTTCTGCTTACGATTTCCATTCTGATCTTTCTCTCCTTCCTGATTGTCAACGAACTCTCACGTAACGAAACACAAAAAGCCGACATGATCTCCACCCGCTATATCGTGGATACACTGGAGCGCTCGCTAAGTGACATTGAACTTCGGTTGCTTGAAGACATTGGTGCAAACAAGACATATAGTCGCTTTCTGGAAGCTGGACAGGGACAATTATCGAGTCAGTTCATCTATGATGCGGCAAGCGGGCTGGGACGTATGCTGGATCAGCAGGATATGATTCAATCCATTTATCTCTATCGCATGTCCGATTCCCAGATTCTTACGCCCAGAGGCATGATGCGTTTGGAAGATTTCGAAGATCGTGCCTATATTGAGCAAGCCTTGAAAGATCGGGAGAACCTCGGTTGGAACCTGCCACGTGATTATAAGGAACGTTCCTTCGACGTACCTTCACAGGTGATTAGCATGAATAAGTGGCTTCCGTTACCGTGGGGCGGGGAAGGACTGCTCGTCATTACCATCCGCATGTATGCAGTGGAACGGCAGATCGATAACATGACCAATGAAAAGTTATCTGTTCTTCAGGTTCGGGACAAGAGCGACAATCTGATCTATACCGCGCATCAAATGGACCCTACTGCAGGTGAAATCCTTAATCGTGTGACTGCGGACAAGCTTGGTCTGGTCTTTGAGAGCGGCATTCAATCCGGACAGCTGTATTCATGGGTATCGCTTGTCTCTTATGTGTGGATCGGTATTGGATTATTAACGATTGTTGGTGCAGTGGCGGGACTAATCTACATTACGCGCAGAAATACGCGGCCCATCCAGCTCATCATGAATCGAATTCAGGCGTTACAGCCACGTGCCGAGGAGGATGAAGCAGCACCATCCGTCAAGGATGAACTGGCACTCATCGACCGTGCGCTGGAACATCTGATTGCTCAGACGGTTGACTATGAGAAACAACATCATGAAAACTTGCTGATTCATCGCAGACAGTTGCTTGTTGATCTGATGGAAGGAGAGCGAATGGATTCGTTCCGTCAGCGACTTCGCCATCTGCAACCGCTAGAGGAACGATTCATGGAACCGAAGAGTGTTGCTGTCCTCATTGCGGAGATGAATGGTGACAATCTCTCGACCAATCAGAATATTCTGAAGATTGCGCTCATGAACGTAGTGGAAGAACTTGTGCAGAACGAGACTCAATTCGGTGGTTGGGCTGAATGGTTTGGGAACCGCAGGCTTATTGTGGTGATTGCGTCGGATGAGCAGGAAGGACTGGACCGTGAATTGCTTATGGATCTGGCTAAGCAGATGCATATGTGGATTGCGGAAAACTTCCGCTTACGGTTTACGTTCGGGATTGGACGAACCGTATCGGGCTGGGAGGAAATTACTCGATCCTATGCGAGTGCAGATGCGGGTTTGCAGCATAGACTTACCCTTGGTAAAGATGCCATCGTTCTCAGTGAGCAACTGCCCGATCGTATTGAGCTGCAATCGTACAAGTATTTGCAGATGCTCGCAGACTTTGTCCGTGAATTCAGACTAACCGGTGATGGTTGGCGAACGCAGCTGGATCAGATGTTTGTTGCGTTCAGCGAAGATCAGATTACAGATAACGATATTCGCATGTTGCTGCAGGCGTTAATCCAGATGTTGTCCCGTGAATTCGGGGAGCTGTCTGAGCGGTTGCAAAGCCAATTTGCCGAGGAAATCCTGACTCGTCTTCGCAGTGATATCCAGCAGGTGGAGACACTGGAGGGAATTCAAGAGATTTTGCAGGAGTGGCTTAAAGAGGTTTATCGCAATTATGTATCTGTAAATGAAACGAAAAGTCATCGCGCGATGATCAACGAGCTGCGGATTTATATTGAAGAGCATTTTGATGATCCGGATCTTTCGCTGAAACATCTGAGTGATCGGTTCCAGATCTCGGGTAAATATGCGAGTTATCTGTTCAAGGAAGAGTTTGAGATGAAGTTTGTTGATTTTCTGGTGAAATTGAGGGTCGAAAAGGCCTGCCGTCTGTTGTCTGCATCCGATATGGCTGTTCAGGATATTGCTCTGCAAGTGGGTTATGCCAATGCCATCTCTTTCGGCAGAGTATTTAAACGGATTATGGGCGTGACACCAGGGGACTACCGCAAGCAGAGTGGTAAACCAGGGGATCAATAACGATATGGATCGTGTTAGAACATCCAGGTATCGGGTGAAATCCAATTAATCCTAGAGATATCTATGAAATCTCCTGTATGAAGGAATAAGGTCCGTACCTTATCGTCCTTTGCAGGGGATTTTTGGATGTAGAATACAACATCTTAGGCCCATTAAGCTAGTGCGTTAAGGAATTTTACGAATGTCCTATACTACCATTATGACCATCCATAGATTAATAGGGCAGGAGTTGAAGAAGATGTACACATACGGACAGCAAGTGTGGGGATCGGTAGATATCAATAGGCGGGTTACCATTACAGCAAGCAATAATACATTTACATTTCAGGTAGATAACTCGTCATATACGATAACTATACCTGTGGGCACCTACACGACAAGTCAACAAAGGCATGAATCCGAACTTATTCAGGCCATTTCGAAGGCAGGGGCGGCTCAGAACATTCCTGTACGATTTATTTTGGGCGGAATGCATTATGATGAGAAGTATAATGTATTGATTTTGGAACATACGGATACGAACAACGAACATGTTATCGATCAATTTGCAGGAAATGCCATCGATACGTTGTTTGGTCAAGTGAAGTTTAATCTTCCACCGAGGAATTAGTACGTCGAAACGTTCTACACGTGTTGCTAAACAAGGAGATCACATAAGATGTGGTCTCTTTTTCTTTTTTGAAGAGAGATTCAATGGAAAAAGGATTATTGCAAGATGGGTGATGCCAAATTAGGCATGAGAAATCGATCTTAATACAACATTATATGTTATTATAGTTAACATTAACGGCGTGAAAATTGTATATTGTCAGGAAATATGTTTATATATCGCGGTATTTAACTTAAAAAACGTGAATTTTACATTTTGAAAATAGTTTATTGTCTGAATATCAGATTGTATGTAATGATTGGTGACATTCACAGGTGCAACAAAATGGGCTGAACAAAGTGGAGTGGCAATCATGTGAATTCATTCAGAGAGTGTGCGAAAGGGGAAAGGTCAAATGAGATTATTTCAAAGACGTAAGGCAGGCAAGGCAAGTTCAATCCTCGCAGTGGTAACAGCATTCACTCTATTATTATCCGCATGTTCATCAGGAAGCGAATCAACATCTTCATCTGGAGAGTCGGGTTCGGGGAAAAAACAACTTTGAAAGTAGAAATCTTCGATCGGGGAAACACTCCGGCGGGCTACACCATTTCGGATAGTTATCTGACTCGCTTCATTCAAGAGAAGTTTGGTGATCCAAACAACATCGATGTTCAGTTTGTTCCGGTACCACGCTCGGAGGAAGTACAGAAACTTAACGTCCTGATGGCGAGTGGCTCTGAAGTACCTGATATCGTATTTAGCTACGACTCGGGAACATTCAACCGATATGCAGAGCAAGGAGGTCTGACTGAACTTACGGATCTGATCAATCAAAGCGGTCCTAACCTGAAGAAGTTCCTGGGAGATGAAACGCTGGCTTACGGTCAATACGATGGTCAACAGTTTGCGGTTCCAGGTAAACGTCTTGTACTTGGCAAGTACGCATCCTATGTTCGTCAGGACTGGCTGGATGCACTCGGACTGCCTTCACCTCAGACAGCTGAGGAGTTGCATACAACATTGAAGGCCTTTAAGGAAAAAGATCCAGGTAAGGTGGGCACAGGACTTATCCCAATGGGGATGTCGATTGCCTCGGCTCAATATGAACCACTCATCTGGTCATTCATTGAACCACTGACGGAAGAACAAAAATATACGTTAACACAACAACTGGGTTCCAATGACTATCCAACGTTGTTGCCTGGTTTCAAAGACGCCCTGAAATATATGAACACACTTTATAATGAAGGATTAATGAGCAAGGACTTTGGACTAGATAAAGACAAGAAAAAGCTGTGGGAAGATGTATCTAACGGCAAAGTTGGATTCTACACCGAAGATGCGGGGGAGATTTACATTTCCGGTACGTACAAAAACTTGCAAACCAATCAACCGGGTGCGGTGATCACACCGATTGATGCATTCAAGAACTCCGAAGGCAAATTTGCCAAACCGGCATATGCTCCCAATGCGATGTATGTCATGATTCCAAAATCGAGCAAAAATGCGGAAGCAGCGATGAAGTATCTGGATTGGATGGCTTCGGGCAACAACCTGTTCGACCTGCAATTCGGTGTTGAAAATGAGAACTATGAGCTCGTGGATGGTGTACCACTGATCAAAGATGATGCTTCACCTGAAATCGCAGGTCGTATCTATAATTCCGGTGACATTGCCATTATCGTTAATGGTAAATACGTTGGGGATGACAAGAAAAATGAAGAGGCTTATGTCGTACAGGTAGAGTCGAAGTATCGGGATGACATGCGCAAGTCGGTAGCAATTTCCAACACGGACACGATTCAACCGGTACGTTTCTCCAAACCGATTGATGCAGAAGCACGTTACGGTAACGGCTTGAAAGACAAATTCATGGAGTTCTTCGTGAAAACAACCATTTCCAAACCCGCTGATTTTGAAGCCACGTATGACAGCATGATGAAAGACTACATGGCAAGCGGTGGTCAAGCGATCCTGGATGAACGTACAGAAGCTTACAAAGCGATGAAATAAGTAGAGTAGAGTTCACATCTAATCTGTATGACAACAAAGAACAGGGAATTCATTAGGGCGATGGCAACATCGCCTTGATGAAGAATCCTGAATGACATGGGGGAAGGTTTATGAAAACAAGCATCTATTTCCGCAGAAACTGGCAACTATATGCGTTGCTCCTACTGCCCATGATCTACTTCATTATTTTCAAGTATGGGCCAATGTATGGCGTGCAGATTGCGTTCAAGGATTTTAACTTCTTTCAAGGGATCTCTGGTAGTGAGTGGATTGGCTTAGATGCATTCAGAGAAGTGTTTCAAAATCAGGGATTTTACACTGCATTACGTAACACGTTAGTGCTTAACATGCTGGATCTACTGGTTTCTTTCCCGGCGCCACTAATACTGGCCATCTTATTGTTTGAGCTGAAGAAGGCTTGGTTCAAAAAACTGGCACAAACTTTACTGTACATTCCTCACTTTATTTCGTGGGTCATTATTGGAGGGATCGTACTTCAGGTATTCGGTACACAATCCGGATTCATTAACAATATTTTGATGAGCATGGGATTTGATCCATTACCATTCCTTTCAGACAAAAACTATTGGCTCTTCACGTATCTTGCGGTAGGCGTGTGGCAGAGTGCCGGCTGGGGTACGATTCTGTATCTGGCATCCCTGACAGGAATTAACCGGGAACTGTACGAAGCGGCAGAAGTGGATGGAGCAAGTCGGCTACGCAGAATCTGGCACATCTCCTTGCCAGGCATCAAAACAACGATTGTTACCTTATTGATCATCAATGTCGGCAACATGATCTCTATCGGGTTCGACCGACCATTTATTATCGGAAATGTGGCTGTACGTGAATACTCGGATGTGCTCAGCACGTTTGTCTATCGTGTCGGTTTACAATCCGGTCAGGTCACGCTCGCAACAGCTGTAGGTTTGTTCCAGGCATTAGTTGGACTTGTCTTCATACTCGGAGCAAACTATACGTCCAAGAAATTGACCGATGAGAGCATTATGTAGTGGATTTGATTCACATATGATCTGTAAGGAGTGAGTGAGATGTCTGAAAACACGGCGAATCGAATATTCAACACGGTAAACGTCATTCTTATTATCATTACGATGGTGCTGTGTCTTGCACCATTCATTCATATTATTGCAATCTCGCTCAGCTCAAACCGGGCGATCGGTTCAGGAGAAGTTTCTTTTTTCCCAAAGAGTTATCCTTTGAGGCGTATACCAAAGTATTTGCAGATGGATCGATGATTCGTTCCCTGATCTATACGATCTGGCTGACCGTCCTGAGTACGGTGTTAAGCATGGCGATGACCATTGCAGCAGCTTATCCACTGGCGAAGAGTAATCTGAAAGGGCGTAAGTGGTTCATGCTTGTCATTGTGGTGACGATGTTCTTCAGTGGGGGCATTATTCCCGAGTACATTCTGATCAAAAATCTGCATCTACTCGACAGCACATGGGGACTTATTCTGCCTGGATTGATTAGTCCATTCTATATGATTATCCTCATCACCTTCTTCCGAGGGATTCCCGAAAGTCTCGAAGAAGCGGCGGGCATTGATGGAAGCAGCCACTTCGGAACACTTATGCGTATTATTTTGCCGCTATCCCTTCCGGTTATGGCAACACTGAGCCTGTTCTACGCCGTAGGACGGTGGAATGGTTTCCAGGATGCACTGATGTATATCACCAAGCCTGAACTATACCCTTTGCAATTGAAATTGTATCAGATGATTCAGCAAAACCAGATTACAGAACTGATGCAGAACGAAGGCATTGGTGCCGTTCAAGTCCTGCCTGAGAGTCTGAAAGCAGCCAGCGTTATTTTCTCAACCTTACCGATCTTGCTTGTGTATCCGTGGTTGCAGCGGTACTTTATCAGTGGCGTAATGGTAGGTGCTGTAAAAGGTTAATAGAGGTTGTTCAAAAAGTTCACTTTTGATTACGAATGATGCCTAGTGGCATCATCAGCATCGAATATGAAATTTAGCCGAAATAGGTTGATGCTTACGAAGTATGTTTCCTTCAGAAACATTGTAGTTGCTCACGTAGTTGTCCTACGCTCCGCTACTCCATTTCTAGCTTAATTCCATCTTCTTGGTACTGAAAACTGATCTTTTTGAACACGCACCTATAGTCTCGGGAGGGCGCATGACATGACACAACGAATGGTAGAAAAGATGTCGAAAGAGCAGCAGTATCTTGTAAACCAGTCCATGACGATGATGGATAGCTTCTATGATAAGGAACTGGATCTGCTTCGGAGTTTTGAAGAAGAGGATTCATCGCAGCACAGCACACGAGCCAGTGCACATTATGCGCTTGGGTTGTTGATTCGAAATGAGCCTGGTGATGTGGAACGCGCGATACAAGTGTTCCACAAGGTGCTCGATGTTCAATATGACGCTCCGGATGAGATCTATCACGGAACCTTCGCGACCCGGCCAACTGATGTGCATCCACCAGCGGGTCACTATGCTTGGAAATCTTTTGCGCCAGGCACGGCCTATTTCCTGGAACGCACCTTTGAGAAGGTGTCTGCGCAGTTTATCCATAAACTACAGGAAGATGGATCTCTGCTCACAGAGGCGGCAGATTCCAAACAACTGAAACGCCTTTTTCATTCGGCAGTGAATCAGATTCTGCCACCGGTCTGGATCAGCTATGATCCCAACTGGCGCGAGTTTATCGCTTGTGTCTGTGTGGTCGTAACTGCTGAATTCGCTGAACTTATACCTGAGACACTCATGAAACGGATGGACCATGCCATGGCATTGGCTGTTCAAGGGTCAATAGAACGCAGGTTATCTGACGTAATCCCCATGAACACCAATATTGAGTTAATGCATATTTTCATTACCCACTACTACGGCCATCGCTTGAACCGAACAGAATGGATTCAGCATTCGGATGAACAGGCGGAGGGATTGATGAAGGAGTTTGAACAGTACGACGGGACATTCGCTGAATTCAATACAACAACGTATTACGGGGTGGATCTCTCCGTGCTTGGCATGTATCGAAAGTATGGACTCACCAAACGTTTACTTGAAATTGGACACCGAATTGAACATGGGCTGTGGAATAACATTGCGCTATATTATAATGCCAACCTCGAAAATCTCTCCGGCCCATTCTCTCGGGCGTACGACATGGAGATGCGAGAGCATAGTTCAATCGGTGTATTTATCTATCTCTTGCTTGGAGAAGGGTATGAATATCTGGCAGGAATCAACTGTGAGTCAGGCCATGATCCACTGATTGCGCTCCTTGGGGTAGATGTGCCCGCGGAAGCCGTGCCGTATTTCAAGGCTCATCAAAAGGATCGGCTTGTGCAGAAACAGTTCATGGAACTGTGTGAGCGCAATGATCCAACGTCCAATCGGAATCTATGTACGGCCAAAGCCTGGATTGGTGAGAACCGGATGATTGGTGCCATGTCGGGAAGTGTGAATACCAACGGCCAGATGCATCCAGCTACGATCCACTGGCAGACAGAGATGGGTGAACGTTATTATCTTCGCTTGATCCGCCGTGAGGTAGGCGAGGGGTGGAACAGTCATCTGCGCGGAGTGACGTTTGACGCGGATCTCACGCCAGATTCGTTAACCATTGATGTGGAGCTGGATACGGCGGAAGAGATCGATGTTTATTTTGAAATCAGAGGGCCATCCCTTCGTCAGCAGGATATTACACCAGTGTTATGGCAGTTCCCGGGACTTACGTGTACCGTGAAGGCTGAAGCACCTGAACCATCCGTGTTAATGTACGTGAATCATGCGGAGATCATCTATCGTTATGTGCCTGGGAAAACTGCGAACAAGATGAGATTTGAACTGACCCTCCGTGAAGACAACGGTATGAGGAATAAATAGGTATATAAGATGAACTGAACATTTACACGAGAACGAAGAGTGCAGAACCGATCTGAAGAAGCGGAGCGTTCGCCTGAAAGCTTTCTGCAAGAAAGCTGCATCGGAAGCATAAGCTATCACCGGATTTTTCCCTTTGGAGAAGGGGATCAAAAAATCTGGGGAAGGCGATAGAATGATAGACAGGAGGACCAATCATGTATACGGACAAGCAGGAATATTCGTTTTCAACATGTTGGAATATCAAACGTCATACGACCGGACAAGGCATGATTGAAGAGATCAAGTCTCTTGGGTTCAGACAGGTGGAATTGAATTACAACGTTACGGAAGAGATGCTGCAGACGATAGAACCGATGATTGAACGGGGAGAGATCGGTGTATCCAGTGTGCATAATACATTCCCGCATGTGGCTGATCCAGATTACGGGACGGATTCCGTCCTGCTCGGATTCGATGATGAACCGCGCCGCAAGCGGGCGATTGAACTGTTACTTCGCTCAGCCGAGTACGCACATCGTTATGGGGCCAAGGCTGTCGTTGTACATCCGGGTGAGGTTCCGTTTGAATACAATATAGATGAAGCGTTGAAAAAGATATACCACGATCAGGGGCCGGACTCACCTTCATATCAATCTTTATGGCAAGAGATGCTGGAGAAGCGGGCAGATGGCAGCGCACATTACCTGAGCCGGATTCAGGAGAGTCTGGAAGAGGTATGTAACTTGTCGGAGCAGCGGGGATACGGAGTGAACTTCGGTATTGAGACCCGTTCACGCTGTTATCAGATGCCCACTTTGCACGAAGCCGGAACGATTATTGGACACATGAAGGGTGCGCCGCTTGGGCTCTGGTACGATATTGGTCACGGCATGATGATGGATCGAATGGGCCTGTATGACAATGTACGTGAGGCTAACGCATTGATTGATCACGTGGTTGGTGTGCATATTCATGAAACTGTAGGGTTGTCAGATCATTGGTGTCCATACATTCATAGTAAAGACATGACCTTTTTTGATTCATTTTTGGATATCATTGATCGTTCGCCGGTAAAAGTATATGAATTAAAAGCCGCGTGTACACCGGAAGAAATCGATGAGAGTCATGGAATAATTACGGCTCGTATTGCTGAACGTCATGCGGCGCGTCAGCGCGGATAGGGAAAAGATATTTTGTGCTAAGCGCTTTAGATGGGTAAACGATAGGGCAATGGAGGAATGTAAAGCATTCTTCTCGGCTGATGTCTGACGTCCAATTGGTGTAGAAGATTTCGTCTATTGAATGAGCTATGCGGGGTTAATTAACGGAAAAGGGATCGGTTTCATCGGCCTGCGAGGCTTGGTGAGACGGATCCCTATTTTTTTGATTTTATTTGATATGTATATGTGATCAGTGTACAGCTTTCATTCAGATCACATTCGAATAGCATTCAGAAGCATTTTTGCGCACAATTGGCTTCATTGCTGGGCACTCTTTGGGAAAGCTAACGAACTTGACGCACCCTATTCCAAGCATATGAGTCAGATTGAAATCGTAATGAATCTTAGACACCTTATCACTTCGTGTATAGCCAGTTTTTGCCCATTTTCACTTGTCTGCTCCAGTTTAGCGTTACTGAGGTTCGTTAGAATTTTCATGTTAGTCCAAACCAGGTAATAAGGTGCCTGAGATTCGTAGCGTGTTAGAAGTGAGTCAGAAGTTGGCGAGAGAAGCGTTTATTCTACCTATCACCAAAGCAAGATTGAGGTGTGATTCTTTTTACTCGTACATCCGTTGTTCAAGTTCGGCATAGGCAATCGCAGGATCATCACTAGAATTATCAATATATGCGACGGATGAAGCTGGGAGGGGCCAAGCTACTTCTTTTCGGATGAGAGAAGCTGTAAAGGCATCCCAGTTGGCTAACTTCCATTCATCTAGTGGGGATTGTCTTGCTGAGATCCGTTTGTGATACAACGCTTCATTCTCCAGATATATATAGGCCACGCGCACATCCGTATCATCCAGGGTACGTCCGATCTGTGCAAGTTCCTGAGCAATCCAATCGGTGGTTTCAATTTCTTTGGTAAAGGGTCCTACAACGATGGTATCGATACCCAACTGAACGTTATCCAGAGCGGCGTCCATCGTAATGCGGTACCCAAGATCACGGCACAACCTTTTGTATTCAGGCGAATCTCGGTCGGAGGGATCAAGTCCCTGAAGGGTCATGATTGCCTCAGCCGCAGGACGAAGCAGAATATCCATATCGAAGAAAGCAGCTTTATGTTTACGGGAAAGGGCTTTGGCAAGTGTGGTCTTGCCACTTCCGGCCCCGCCGAGAAAGAAAATTAGTTTGCTCATGAATGTAATGCCTCCTTAATTGTATTGAAAAAATAGTATCTGTAATTAAAAAATACACGAATATATAGATTCATCATTAGAGTTCATGAATGAAAGGACTTGTTTATTTTAACATAAATAAAGAAGCTTGTTGGCTAGACAGAAAAGGAAGGATAAGGTAATATCATACCTAGTTGTTCTATGCATAGGTTTCCGATGTATATGAAAAGAAGAGATTTAGAAGTGTATTTTTCGAAATCTAAAAACTCTGCTAAATGAATTGAAAAGGAAGGAGTGAGCGCGTTGCAGGTTAACAAACAAATGATTAAAGGCAGTACCGAGACATTGATTCTGACCTTGCTTCAGGAACGACCGTTGTATGGTTATGAATTAATTAAGGAACTACATCGTCAATCTGAGGGTGTGTTTAATTTGAAAGAGGGCACGTTATATCCTATTTTGCATGCCATGGAGATTGAAGGATGGGTAGAGTCGTACTGGATGGAGGTTGAAGGCCGTAAACGGAAATATTATTCGATTCGTGACAAGGGGATGGAGGCCTTACAAAGTAAAAAAGCAGAGTGGAATTTGTTTCGTAGAGCTGTGGATCGGGTGCTTGGGGAAGGAGGCCTCACATGACGAATCGACATGACCGAATTCAGCATTATCTTGATCACATGTGTGTTCAGGTTAAAGCTCGCGAAGTACATAACGACTTGCGTGATGAGTTGGGAAACCACATGGAAGAAATGATGTTGGACAAAGAACAAGAAGGTTATTCGGAAGAAGAAGCAATTGCATATGCCATTGAACAGATGGGCGATCCTGCAGTAGTGGGCAAGAGTATGCACCGATTGCATCGTCATCGTATGCATTGGGCGCTGTTAACGGGAATTGCCAGTTTGCTAATAGTAAGCCTGCTGCTGATGTGGATTTATACGACAAATATTTCAGATGAAAACTATCAGTTGATATATATAAGTCATTTGATGTATACCATTTTTGGTTTAATACTGATGGTGTTTTTGATGTATTTTGATTATCAAAAATGGAAAAAAGCTGCCTGGTGGATCTATATTTTGTTAAGTGGTATGTTGTGGATTAATCCGCTGGTATCACCGTTTGATTACGGTGTACAACGGTTTTGGAGCATATTCGGTTTTACAATTGATCTTACAACAACATCGATGTGGGTGTTGCCTCTCGCCATAGGTGCAATTATGCTGGATAAGTTGAGCACCAAGTGTGATGTACAATCCGTCTCAACATATATGCTTCTTGTGGCTTTGCCGTCTTATAGCCTATTTCAAGCTTCAGATTGGGTACGATTGTTTCTGTTCGGAACGGCAACGCTAATCATGCTTGCCTGGATTACACGAAAATGGCTCTATACTTTCATCGGAGCTACAATAACCGGAAGTGTTATTATGTTGCAGTTGTTTTTGACAGGTGAATACAAGCGCTTTGAGAGACTCTCTGTCGTTTTGAATCTTCAGAATGATCTGCTGGGGAACTTCGAGTATAACCGTTCAATTATAAGTATCCTTCAGTCAGCCGGATGGTGGGGCAACGGTTTTGACATAACCTTTGGAATTTCCCAAAGGTTTTATATGGACTATCCCGGTGTGATGCTTATTGATGTGTTTGGCTGGTCAGCAGGTATTTTGCTATTGCTTGGAATCGTATGGTTTATTGCCAGTATGTTAAAGACGTTGCCGTGTATTAGGGATGATTTTGGTCGAATGATTATTTTCAGTATTACAATCACGTTCGCTTTGCAAATGTTATATTCTCTTGCGATGACTACCGGGAAGGTTCCAATTGTCAGTGTCAACTTTCCTTTTATCGGGCGCGGCATTCATATAATATTAGAATACGCCATGATGGGTTTACTGCTTGGAGTATATCGTCGTAAAGATACCATTTTATTGAGAAGCAAACAGGAGAGCCGATCACGACCATGTCAAAATAAAAAAGATACGTGATCGGATGGTATAAGTATATAAAGTTATATAATACGATGTCTAATCAAACTGATGTGCTCGCGCGTCAGAAGGAAACCAGATATGACGCAGGTTTACCCAGCCCTGGCTGTTGAAAGATAGACCACGCACAGAAGGCAGATAAGCGGTTTCTACTGGTTTTTCTGATAAATGGAACAGTAGGTTCTGGCGCACCAAGAATTGCTCAATTCGCTCTAATTCAGAAGTTCGATCTGCTGCGATGGGAGAGGCGACGATGGTTTGCAAGATCTCATGGATCGTTATACGAGCAGAATCTTCCAGATGCTCAGACAATGTGGAGTAGAGATCATACCTGCGCAGTTCTTCGTCCCTGTCCCGAATGAGCGAGAAGAGAATCAGATCAGATTCCAGCCGCAGATTCCCTTTGAACTGCTCCATCGTAGCGGTACGGACGGTACAGGTGAAACCGCTCCGCTCCAGTATGGACGCCAAATGTTGAGCATCCCTGCGATATTGTGGAATGGTTGCAATGTGCAGGGAAATGGGACTGGAGGATACGGAACTTATCGATATATCGCTAAATCCCTCCGAGTGGGCCTGGACTTTCTTGGTATTCACCGTACTAAAATCAGACACAACGACCTCAGAGTCTTCTGCAGTTCCATCATCTCTATACATTCCAGCAAGGCATAACTGAAGGTGTGCTCTTACTGCCGGATCGTTTAACGGTCCGGTTTTTTGTGTATTACACGTGAGTAATTTATGAACCATCACACCTGCACTAATCTGTGTCCAGTCTGCACCCGCAGACAAAGACGGATTATGAACTAGATGAAAGAACGGAGTTTCGATATCTTGGCTATCGTCCATTTTTGCCGAGGCACTCCACGGAATTTGCAGGATATCTACTCGGTCCATATGTGCTCTACCCTGAAAATACGAGGAAAAGGCTTCAAGTCTGCACAAGTGATCATCCCAGGCAGTGACCTTGAACGGCCCCGTCCCAACAGGTTTTTGCATCCCATGTACATCACTCGAATGCTTCATCTTATGTTCGTTTGTTCCTGGTGAGGGTACAATCGCCGCACGACTTGTTGTCAGGAAGGACAAAAACAATTCATGAGGATTTTTAAGCTGGAAACACACGGTTAAGAAATCGACCGCTTCAATAGAAAGAATCTGTTTACTTACATCACGGTACAGTGTCCGGCGATCTGTAGATTGCAGCCGTTCAAACGTATGTACAATATCATGGGACGTCAACAACTGACCATCGTGAAAAGTAATACCTTTCCGCAAATAAAAGATCCATGTCTTTCGGTCTGCACTGACATCCCAGGTATGAGCGAGACATGGGAGAATCTCTCCTGTTCACCCCGCTGAACCAACCCGTCAAAGACATGGCTAGTAACAAAGGATTCAGCTAATAGATTAATGTAAAGCGGATCAAGCGCATGAAGCTGTTGGCGGAGGGGCAACCGAAGTGTATCAATCTGCTCATTATTGGTGCCGGCTTCCGTATGATGTCCTGAATATCCAAGCAACCACTGGTTTAGATGATCCTGCATGATTGTTGAACTGGAGAATGCGCTCACCTGCTCGGCAGCTTCCTGTAACTCCCGGCGATTCATGGCCTGCATCATATATTCTGCGGCGATTTGATCAGCCGGAACAAGCAAAGTCAGTGAAGAACGCCGACCACGGCCACGCTGGGAAACCCAACGAATCCAATCATGGGCAACCATCTTTTTGACAATCGTTAACGTATTGCGGTGTGTACAATTTAGCAACTCAGCGAGATCGGCGAGTGTAAGTTCATGTTCTGTATGGTGACCGTAATGACGATGCAACAGCAGATATTGCTGATGTAATTTCAAGTGTTGATCCCCTCCTGGAGGTGAACTCTGACGTATTCCTCTAAAATAAGAAGTTTTGTCGATTTTAATTTCTATTTATATTCCTA
This sequence comes from Paenibacillus sp. OVF10, assembly GCA_022836915.1. Classification (GTDB taxonomy): domain Bacteria; phylum Bacillota; class Bacilli; order Paenibacillales; family Paenibacillaceae; genus Paenibacillus. Next base: position 3,559,812 of record CP094668.1, read on the forward strand.
TTTTATCATCTAGAATATAGCATAGAAAGGTTAATGGAGGTTTTTCCCATGATTGATAAAATAATGGCTTCACCGCAACGCGCTCTAATCACGCTACTGTCTGCATGGATGCTGGCGATCATTCACCAGTATTTATTCTATGGTAATGAGATTGGCGTATCGTATCCTATCTTTGCAATTCTCTTTTATGTGTTCATGTATCTGTTTGCACGGGACCGCATGAGGTCTTTCAAGTTGATTGATGCTTTTGTGGCGGCTGTAGTACTATTGTTGTCGCTAACGTTCCTGTTATACGACAATGAACTGCTGTATGTTCTTAATTTTCTGGTTGTACCCGGCGCAGTTATCTTACATATGACGTATTTGATGGGCAGAAAACAGAAGCAGTGGTGGGAGATTGGTTTGATTGGTACGGCTATTGACCACTTGCTGCCTCAAGCCATACGTCATTGGGGGACGGTTGCTGCCATTGCTGTGAGAGCAGGAGGGCGTGGCATCGGCAAATCACAGAAAACAGTTGTTTTTAAAGTACTCATTGGTCTTGTGGCGTCCTTGCCTATCCTCATTGTAGTCGTTGCATTACTGTCCTCTGCTGACGGGGTCTTTGATCAGTATTTAGCCGGTTTTCCGGAGTGGCTGAATCAGCTAGCTTTTACTCCAGGGATACCGAGAATCATCTGGATTGTCATCGCAGGTGTATTGCTGTTCGGTTATGTATGGGGATTCGTACAGCCAATGCAATATGAGGCAGAGAAGAGAGAGAACGCACATTGGAAAAATGGAGCTGCATCCACGGTTGATAAGCGTGACCACACCTATATATTCTCTCCTGTGAACCCGGCCACTGAAGGTAAGGTTACGAATAAGATTACACCCGAGCCCGAACGCACTCCAGTTCAGCGGGAACCATTCAGATTGGATCCCATCATTGTAGGGACGATGCTGGTTGTCATTAACTGTGTGTACGTTTTGTTTGTACTTGTACAGTTTTCGTATCTGTTTGGTGCAGGAGAGGGGCATCTTCCGGTAGATCTGTCTTACGCAGACTATGCGAGAAGTGGATTCGCAGAGTTAATTCTCGTCACAGGTATTAACTTCTTTATTCTTATTGTTGCTTTGCAGTATACCCGTTCGAGTGGCAAAGCGGGTTCCATCGTGCATCAGGTATTGCTCCTGATTCTGGTCAGTTGTTCAGCAATTATGTTGTATTCCGCGTTTATGCGCCTAAATCTTTATGAGCAGGCATATGGATATACGTACATCCGCTTCCTGGTACACGCATTTATGATCTTCCTTGCACTCCTGTTGCTGATTGCTGGCCTTCGTATACGGTACACGTCAATACCGCTGATTCGCTGGTATATTGTGCTGGCGCTCACAGCTTATGTTGCAGTCAACTATGTGGGCATGGATAAAAGGATTGCCGAGCTGAATATTGAACGTTATCATCAGACTGGCAATATTGATGTAACCTATCTGGCGAGTCTATCGGCAGATGCAGTTCCGTTACTTCGAGAGTTTGCTCAGGAGGAGTATCCGGATCTCAAGAGGGAAATGCTGGAACGTCAAGCATATCTGGATATGGATACATCAGATCGCTCATGGCCTTCTTATAACGTGGCAAGACACCGAGCTGAGCAAGAGTTGTCCAAATTGAGAACGGAATAGCTGAAGAGTATTTGTTTTCACGTACGGATTTATGCAAAAACAATATGTAAGTGTTATAATATAAAAACTAACCTATAAAGGGGTGAATCCCTTGTTTGAACTGCAGGAGTTATTACCATATTTATTCTCGATTGGACTCATCTTCACCGTCAGTTATGCCTATATTGCCCATCTTCATTGTGGCATGACAGAGTACTGGATGGAAGGTGGCGCCGGTGGTGGACTTGAACCTGTTCTTCCTGCCCTGTGTTTGGACAGACAGCATAGACAGGAAGACTGGAGCCGCATGATTAGACGAAGAGAAGCGCCCGATGAAGATGAACCAGATTGTCATTCCTCGTTGAACGATTGGTCAACAAATCAACGAGGAGGATATATATGGAACATAAGACTAACAAGGGATTCACTTTTAGATCGGGCAAGGGACGGATCTATGGCCTGATTGCCATTTTGTTTGCAGTCATGCTGCTTGCCGGATGCAGCAACAACGTGTCGGAGATTACTTCATCGACACCGGGATTTTTTAACCACTATGTTGTATTTCCACTGTCGTATCTGATTCAGCATATTGCCACGATATTTAACGGAAGCTACGGGGTCGCGATTATCGTGATTACGCTGGTCATTCGTTTAGCACTGTTGCCATTGATGATGCGTCAAGCCAAGTCCCAGCAGGGAACACGAGTCATCATGAACGCCATGAAACCTGAAATGGATGCGCTCAAGAAAAAATATGAAGGCAAAAATGACCCTGCTGATAAGCAAAAGCTGTCTCAGGAAACGATGGAGCTATACAAGAAACATAAGTTCAATCCGCTGAACATTGGTTGCTTGCCAATGCTCATTCAGTTGCCTATCCTGTCCGGTATTTACACAGCCATCCGACTTACACCGGAGTTGTCCTCCCACTCGTTCCTGTGGTTCAAACTGGGAGCGCCGGACTATGTACTCGCTGTGGTGGTCGCGGTCATATATCTGATTCAAGCCAAGGTATCACAAGCCAATATGGCGCCTGAGCAGCGAAAACAGTTCGCCATCATGGGATATCTCTCCCCATTGATGATGGCATTCTTTTCTCTTACAGCTCCGGCAGCGATGCCGCTCTACTGGACAGTTGGGGGTTCGTTCCTGGTACTGCAGACGTTATTGTTCCGCAAAATGTACCCGGTGGAACATCCACAGGAGCCAGTGGTTGTGGAAGTAAGTAAGAAAAAGAATAAAAAATCGAGCTCATCCAAACCTTCTCGGAAACCTGCAAAGTCTTAATAAATTTGGTCGCAGGTGACAAGAGAAACATGGTGACTACGTAAACTTGTTGAATACAAAAAAACATAATGAAGAAGCCTGATCCATATGGATCAGGCTTTTTTGTACTCTCAGGTGTTCCTTTTTAGTTTTTTTTACGAAAGCGGATGAAAAGCATAACGTCTACTGCCTGTTCCCCAATATCACTTAATGATGATATACTTACCTGATCAAATATGATATTGATAATCAATATCAATTATTGAGTGATGTATACATTGGAAAAAGTGAAACGAGGAGCGCGGATAGATGCAAGAGGAAGAAGCAAGACAGGGATTTACACCGGAGATGATTGATATGATGGCCAGTATCTGGACACGTTCGATCATTACATTAATAGATGTACGCTTTCAGAATGTAGCGTCACAATACCCGTTGGAGCAATATAAAATGCCTAGTAGCATGTTTATCTATGCATATGGGGGAGAAGCGCAAATCCAACTGAATGAAACCACATTTGCAATGGAACGTTTTGGCTTAGTTCACGGTGGGAAGGGGAGCCTGCTCAGTATTACACCTAATGAGGAGATGGTGAAGACCTTTATGGTGTTTTATAGAGCAGAATCACCTCTCTTTTCAAGAAACATTTGCAACAATTACTGGAGCAAGTAGATCCATTTGTTCAACAGTTTGGTTATACGCCAAGTAATCCCATCTTGCTACGCGATTGGTTCCAACGGATGATGAATGGCTGGAAACGTGGCAAGGCGATGGATCAGCTACAGGCCAAAAGTTTTCTATATCAATTGATTCATGAGGTGTATAGGGATTTGGAGGGTGGTGAGATTCGGTATCTCCAGCCAGATCCAGCCTGTTCTGCCAAGATATATCTCGATAAACATTACAGGGAGCCGATTATGTTTCAACAAATTGCCGATATGTTTGGGATCAGTGGTGGACAATTAACGCGGTTGTTCAAAAAAGGGAAGGGATGAACTTACAGGAGTATCTCATTCAGAGAAGGATTGAAGCTGCCTGTCATGACTTGAAACATACAGAAGCGACGGTTAAAGAAATCGCAACTGGAGCTGGTTTCGCAGATGAGAAAAACCTGTTCCGCATGTTTAAGAAACATTACAAGATGACACCAAGTGATTATCGGAAAATAAACGCACTATCCATGCAGGTTGATGGTATTGATAATGATTCTCATCTCCCTTACGATGAGAGGGAACTAGCGAGTCTAGTCAAGTCTTATAGAGATGGGGAATCAACGATGTTTGGATCATTAAGAAGTAAAGAAATGATTTTGGCGGCGGCGATAAGCATGATGCTGTTATTGACGGCATGTACGTCAGGGACGCCAGCGAATAATGGGGGGACGGCAAATACAACTCCTGCGCAGGCACAGCAGACGGCACAACAGGAAGGGTCGGAGACAAAAGCTTCAGAAGCAGTCTCACAGACCAGAACGATATCCACAGTTAAGGGTGATGTTGAGGTGCCTAACAACCCTCAGCGAGTTGTAGTCGATTATTTGGTTGGTGATGTGGTAGCCCTAGGTGTAACTCCTTTAGGTGTGGCTAGAGCTGCACGGGGAGAGACAGAGCCTGTTTATGCTAACCAGATTACAGACTCCATAAAAGTAGCCATGGAGCCGGAAGATATCATGACGCTTGAGCCTGATCTTATCATTTTGGCATGGAGCGATGAGTCATATGATGATTTATCCAAAATTGCCCCGACCATTTATGTTCCCTATGGTGATATGACTACAGAAGAGCGGATACAATTTATTAGCGATGTTTTGAACAAACAGGAAGAGGCTAAGGATGTCTTGAATGCTTATAACGGAAAAATCGAAGAAGCAAAGCTAGCCTTTCAGAATGCGGGTCTTTCCGATATGACGATTACGGTTGGAGAATTCAGTGATAAAAGTAACTACATAGCTGGAGCCAAGCATGCCGTTGGCGAGCTTGTTTACAATGAACTTCAATTGCAGGCACCTTCAAAAGTCCAAACGGATATTATCGATGCAGATAAATATTGGGGTGATGTCTCCATGGAAGTATTACCCGCTTACTCTGGGGATTATATGATCTTCTTAGGAGATGGAAACGTTGCTTCTGATAATGCAGTGTGGAATGCCATACCTGCTGTGCAACATGATCGGATCGTAAAGGTAGATTCTTCGCTATCTTGGTCCACCGACGTAATGACTTCCAGTGCATTGATTGATTATATTGTTAGTCAATTGCTGGCATTAGCTAAATAAGAGTTAGAACGAAATTTTAATTGAGAACTCCAAATTTTCAAACATGACCAGTCGAATTTATGGACGTTAATATCCATATTCGTTTGGATTGTCAATAGGTGATGAAAGGGAAACGAGATGAAAAGCAAGCCTGAACAAAAACGCCGTGGGGCGATGAACTTCACCATGTACATGGTAGTAGGGCTTGGATTAACGGTTCTCATGTCGGCGGCATCGATTATGTTTGGTGCTGCTGATATGAGGTTAGCAACGGTATGGGAGGCTATTTTCCGATTTGATCCAATGCGCACTGAACATCAAATTATTCAAACCATGCGTCTTCCGCGTACCGTAGCTGATCTGATCGTTGGGTGCAGCCTTGCGGTATGTGGCGCTATCATGCAGGGGACAACGCGCAATCCGCTGGCCGACTCCGGGCTCATGGGGATTAGCTCTGGCGCAGCATTTGCAATTGCACTATGCCTGGCCTTTCTGCCGGGTTATTCGTATTGGCAGATGATGTTGTTCGCTTGTCTGGGAGCAGCGATCGCCACCGGTATGACTTACTTTACCGCATCACTGGGCAATCGCGGAATGACGCCACAGCGGCTTGTACTGGCAGGTCTATCTATTTCAATGTTGTTTGGCGCACTCAGTCAGTATTTGGCGATCAATTATAACCTGGGCAGAGCATTGACATTCTGGACGGCGGGTAGTACAGCGGGTGTCAAATGGGGAGAATTGCTGATTATCTCACCGCTCTTTGTTGGTGGTATACTGCTGGCACTGGCCTTATCCCCTTCCGTTACATTGCTCAGTTTGGGAGATGATGTGGCAAGTGGACTCGGCATTCGTAGCGGACTGGTCAAGATTTTGTCGACCATTATTGTACTTGTGCTGACTGGATTGGCTGTTGTTGTGGTTGGCCCGGTTGGTTTTGTGGGTCTGATCACCCCGCATATTGTGCGATATATGGTAGGTGTCGACTATCGATACATTATTCCGGCAGCGGCAATATATGGTGCGTTGCTCACCGTATCGGCCGATTTGGCTGGACGCTTGATCAATAAACCGTTCGAAACGCCGATTGCCATTATATTTTCTATCATTGGTGTGCCGTATTTTCTCTTCTTGGCTCGAAGACAAAGGAGGGAATACGAATGACCAAGCGGCGTTATACGGTGAAACGAGGCATTATCATCAATGCAGTGCTTATGGTGCTCATCCTTGTGTTTGCTATCATTAGCATGAATTCTGGCAAGATGAATCTTTCACCGCTAGAAGTGCTGAACGTTCTCATAGGAAACGGTACCGATAAGCAAAATCTGATTGTGTTTGATTTTCGTTTGCCACGAATTGTACTTTCGATCTTGGTAGGTCTGGGGATGGGAGCGGCGGGGGCGTGATGCAGAGTTTGCTGCGCAATGACATGGCTAGTCCGGGAACACTGGGAATTAGTTCGGGATCGGGTTTGTTTGTCCTGTTCTTCGTTGTATTCATTGCACCAACAGGGAAGAGTTCCTTCATTGCTCTGCCTCTGTTGGCTTTTGTTGGCGGACTATTGGCGGCGGGATTGATCTTCTTATTATCGTATCGCCGCGGACGAGACATCTCACCAATCGGTTTAATCTTGACCGGGGTCGCGCTAGGAAGCGGGTATGGGGCGCTGACGACTTTCTTGACACTCAAGCTGGATGATTCGCAGATGAATTTCATGCTGTATTGGCTCGCGGGGAGCCTATGGGGCGATGATTGGGGCTATATTTCCATACTGACACCATGGGTTTTGATCTTACTCGGTTATATTTTTTACAAGGCTCGCATACTGAATGCCCTCCATCTGGGCAATCAGACAGCACAGGGGCTTGGTGTTTCCGTAAATCGGCAGTTTTTGGGATTGTCAATCGCTGCTGTTGCTTTATCCTCTGGAAGTGTAGCTGTGGGGGAAGCTTCTTTTTTGTTGGCTTGATCGCTCCGCATATGGCCAGAAAACTGGTAGGTCCCGATCATAAATTGCTCATTCCGGCTGCCAGCTTGGCCGGGGATTAGTCGTGGTGTTGGCTGACACGATTACGCGCACGGTTAGCCTGGTAGGAGATGTGCCGACAGGAATCGTCATTACAGTCATTAGTGTTCCATATTTTCTTTATTTACTAGCAAAAGCCAAATAACACAATCAATGAAATGGTCTTGATATTATGTGGAAAAAGGGTTGGGATAACTGCACGCTGCGTTTAAAAGCAGAATGCACGATATGAAGTTCAACGTTCGTAGCTAGCCTGCATTACCGCTATGTTTATCAATCAATAGCATATAGAAAAAGATGCCATTACGATGATATCGTATTGGCATCTTTTGATTTTTACTCATTATTTGATAGTCAATTTGATTACCGGGAAAATTTCATCAGGATTTATATCGCCGGTTCATCCGACAGTTGGAAACGGGAAACGAAATACCAGATGAGCTCGCGACGTGAGGATACTTTGGTTTTGGCAAAAATGGATTTTAAATGATCCTGAACGGTGTAGACAGAAATATGCATCGCAGCAGCAATTTCTTTGGATGAATAGCTGCGGAGCACATATCCGAGCAATTCCCGCTCTCGACTGGATAATCCATGGCTCTCGGCGAGCAAGGGAAGCAAATCCTGCGGCATCGCCTGCTCCAAACGGATGGCAATCTGATCCGGTCCCGCGAGGTGTTGCATAAGACTGGCATGAAGTAGGAGGTAACGCCCATCCGGAAGTTGGATACAGACTTTGGAGGGCGAGTCAGGAGTGAGTTGAGTATTTTCAGCCCGTTCTGCCTGATTCTTGCGTTGCAAGTGGGAACTCACTGCACGTACCGGACGGGGCAGAACATCAGGCCCTACATGTTCCAGCATGCGCAATTGGGACAGCCAATATTGAGCGGAGGCGTTCAGGGATAAGAGCTGGAACGTGTCTGAGGTGATCAAAATTCCGGGTTCCTCGGGACTGTCACTCGTAATCTCATCGATCAGTGTCAGGCTCGTGGACCGCAGCATCGATGCAATAGAAGCAGTCCAGGTCTGAATCAGCAACCGTTCGTCTTCTGTAAAAAAAGAATTCTCACTCTTGCGATACAGCGTCAGGTATCCCCAACAAGCGTCTCCACTGACTAATACAGCGCGCAGTTCATCACCAAACCCAGCTGGCTGAAGAATGTTGATGTACCTTGAGCTTTGTTCAGGGTGTGCATTCACGGATGCATGAAGTAAAGCTGTATGTTCACCGCTTCGTATTAATTCAGCGTATTTATGTATATCTTCTTCCATGTATTCATTGACGAATAACCGATCATGAATGGCCTCAATGCCATCTTCTGTCACGGCTCCTGTGGAGAGAAGAGTCAGAGGATCAACGGTGGTAAAACAGTATGCGTCGTAAGGTACAACCGTATGGATCTGCTTGAGAACAGCTTCCCGATAGGTACGTGAGGTCCAGGTTCCTTTTTCAAGAGAAGTGATAAGTCTGTGGTTCCTATCAATACGTGATGTCAACAAAATTACTCCTCTCTCTGCGCGCATATCCCAATGTTCTGGGATTGTAGGCTCGCCGTATCCTTCTATAATGAAATTAGACGAACAACGAGTCAAGTCTAACTTCAATTCAAGAGGAGTGCGGTGTCCATGAATCACAATCCATCACCGATGAGCTGGGAAACAGCAGATGTTCATCGTTACGAACAATCGATAGCCCTGAAAATTCCAGGTTATTCTCATATGCATGATCTAATGGAACGGCTGCTTTCAGCATCTTTTGCGGATAACAACGATATTCATATCCTTGTTGCCGGAGCGGGAGGAAAAGAGATTGCTCTGCTCGGATCACGTCATGCCGGTTGGACATTGACTGGAGTAGATCCATCACAGCCCATGCTGCAACTTGCTGAGAAACGAGTCGAGGAAGCAGGCATCGGTTCCAGAGTGAAGCTGCAACCTGTCACGGTTGAAGAATTGCCGGAGGATATCGTATATGATGGGGCGACAAGCATGCTCATGTTACATTTCCTTCAGGGGATGGAGGCCAAGAGAACGTTTCTTACCAGCCTCGCAGCGAGACTTAAACCGGGTGCACCATTGATTGTTGCGGCTGTAAATGCCGATCTTCGTTCACCTGCACATCCAATCATGATGCAAGCTTGGAAGGATCACATGTTGAGTGTGGGCGTTCTTCCTGAAGAATGGGAGCGCTTTGCTGCTTCCCTGGGCCGTGAATCCGACCCAATATGCTCTGAAGAGATGACTCAGCTACTGACCGAATGCGGTTTCTCACATATTACACGTTACTTCGGGGCGTTCTGGGTGGAGGGTATTATGCAATTCGAAACTAACGTGAAGCCTATGAAAGATCAGATCTGGGTGGTTGGCGGTTATGGTCAAGTGGGACAGATGATATGTACTCAACTGGGGAAATTGTTCCCGGGTAAAGTATGGGCTGCGGGTACACGCATGAACCGTGCGGAAGAGTTCAGCAGGTCTACAGGTGGCGCTGTACTACCGCTTCAACTGGATGTAACACGACCTGTAGAGCCATCTATGTTAAGGCCAGTGAAGCTGGTCATCATGTGTGTGGACCAAAGCGATACCCGGTTTGTTGAAGCCTGTGCACAAGCCGGAACCGATTATATTGATATTTCTGCAAAATATGATTTTCTCGCCCAGGTGGAACAACTGCACACCAAAATGCAACGTTCCAAATCGACTGCGATACTCAGCGTTGGATTATCTCCCGGAGTGACTAATTTGCTTGTACGTGAAGCGACCATGCATATGGATCAGGTGGAGGAAGCAGACATTACCGTAATGCTGGGACTTGGAGAGAAACACGGAAAAGCTGCCGTGGAGTGGACCGTTGATCAGATGAATGCCACCTACCAAGTGATGCAAAAGGGCAAATCTGCTGAGGTACAAAGTTTCGGAGATGGCAAATGTATTGATTTTGGAGCGGAACTGGGGAACCGAAAGGCCTATCGATTTAACTTTTCCGATCAGCACGTGGTTGCTCGGACGTTACGTATTCCAACCGTATCTACCAGACTCTGTCTGGACTCCCGCTGGATCACAAGATCCATGGCAATCTCCAAACGTGCAGGGTTGTTTTCGTTGCTGCGTATCCCGTCTATTCGGAGTGGAACGGTTAAGGCATTTGGCCTTATTCCTGGGGAGAGCCGATGTATGCAGTCAAGGTCGATGCCGTAGGGTGGGAAAATGGTGAGCAAATCCGCGTCGAACAACTACTGGTCGGCGCAAAGGAAGCAGATGCAACAGCAGCAGTAGCTGCAGCCGTGGCAGAACGTGTGTATAGAACAGCGTTGCCACATGGTGTATTTCATATTGAACAGTGTCTCTCTTTGCAGGACATTCAGGATGCACTTCATTCGCCACTAAAGGTGACGACCAAGATCACCTAGTTTCATGTTCTTTTGCTGGGAACCTCCGATCTGCTATGATGTAACAATAATCACGGCATGAATGGAGGAGATCATGAACTGCGTTGCTGTATTACCTTATTACAAAGTGCAGAGAGAAGTGACGGGTCTCGCCCAAGAGATTGAGATGAATGCCCGTTCCATGATTCTGTATTCAGATAAAATCGTGACCAAATACCGCGAGTTCAACATCACGGAAGTGTTTGATATGTCATTTCGCCGTATGGGTGACGAAGGTGGATTTTTCTATTTGCACACAAGCACAGGAGTATATCCATATATGGTCGAAATCGACCCCAAACCGTTTATACAAAGTTTCAGAAAGATGACAATCCAAAAATTAAAATGACTTGACCTTGCCGTTACGTGAAGGCTTACCCTCGGATATGGAAGGAACCATAACCAATTCAGAGGAGCTGTGAATGTAATGAGTATACTGATTCAGCAAGCTACGATCCTAACGATGAAAGATGCCGATGCCCCCTTTACGGGGGATATTCGTGTTGAGGAGATTGCATTACGCAGATTACTGATCACATTCTGCCTCAACCGCAAGATGAGATTATCGATGGACGCAATAAGGTTGCCATGCCAGGACTGATTAATGCCCACCAACATACACCGATGAGTCTGCTCCGGGGATTCTCGGATGATCTGAAGCTGATGGACTGGCTTGAACGCAAAATGTTGCCTGCCGAGGCGCGGATGAACCCGGAAGACATCTATTGGGGTGCCAAGTTATCCATCGCCGAGATGATCCGTTCGGGTACCACTGCTTTTGCGGATATGTATATCCATATGAATGAGATAGCGGAAGCTGTTCAGCAAACGGGCATCCGGGCATCGCTTACACGTGGGATGGTATTCATGGAGGAGGATGGGGGACGCAGGTTGCAGGAGGCGATCGATCTTGTGCAACGCTGGTCAGGAGCCGCGGATGGACGAATTACAACCATGTATGGACCCCACTCACCCTACACATGTCCCGTAGAGCCACTCCGTGAAGTCATTGCCATGGCTGTCACGGAGGATATCCCGCTGCATATCCATCTGGCTGAGACGAAGGAAGAAGTCGTGAAGATTCGTGAGCGTTATGGCATGACACCGACGGAGTATCTGGAAGAAGCGGGGATGTTCGAACAGGCACATGTGCTGCTTGCACATGGTGTACACCTCAATCGAAGGGACATCGGCAGATTGAAGGGGATGCGCGGTGGTGTAGCACATAATCCGGTCAGTAATCTGAAGCTGGGGTGTGGAATTGCTCCAATCACCGAGATGTTGGCCCAGGGAATTAACGTGGGAATCGGAACCGATGGAGCGGGAAGTGCCACAACCGTGGATATGTTCGAGGAGATCAAAGCCGCGACTTGGCTGCAAAAACTGGACTATGGTGACCCCACTCGCTTGCCAGCCAAGAACGTTCTACACATGGCTACACGCGGAAGCGCTAATCTGTTGGGTCTACAGGATGAAGTGGGTATGTTTGAGGTGGGGCACAAAGCGGATCTGATCCTGATCGATCTGGCAAAACCACATCTTCAACCGATACATGAGGTAGAGTCGCTACTGGCTTACAGTGTAAATGGGGCGGATGTGGACACCACCATTGTGAACGGTCAGATCCTCATGCGAGGCAGGAAACTGCTGACGATTGATGAGGATGAACTCTACCGTGAGGTAAAGGTTAGAGCAAAAAGAATTGTTGAGGGAATTTAATTTTTAGTGAATTTGATCCAAACTGGAAAAATATTTGTACTCAAAACGCTATGGAGGCTTACTCCATGGCGTTTTTTGTCGAATTATAACTGGTAATAGGTCTATGGTCCTGTTCAGAATTGGTTCAGAATGGGTCGTTATACTGAGCATGTAGTTGTTCAAATTTGAAATGTATACGAGGAGGAACATGAATTGAAGGGGAAACAAAACAAAAAACGGCTTAAGCCGATATTGAAAAAAGCATGTTGACTGCGCTCGGATTGGGGATTGCATTGCCTATAGGTGGAACGCTCCCACAGGCTAACGCAGGAGCCATTGGTCCGGAAATAACCATTTCACGACCTGTTCTTAACGATGGAATTAACTGGTTAAGTTATTCATCAGAACAAAATGATCCTTCTTTTGTGCCCGATGTGCCTATTGAGGTAACTAAAAATAATATAGTCAGAATAAATCTAAGTACACATTTTCGCTCTGATGAGTATAGTACGCTTACAGCCAGCTCCAGTGATATCAGTGTAGCTGAGGCGTATGTAGAAACGAGTCAAGATGAGAATATGACAACGCCTGCCAGTACATTGGTGGTTATTCCTCGCCAAAGCGGCAAAATCAACATCGAATTGAAAGCGAATTATATGATCTCTGGTGAACCAGAGACTGTTACGGATAACATTGAACTTTACATTAGTAAAAAAGGGGATGTAAATGCAGACGGTAAAGTGAATTCTCTGGATGCAGCAGACCTGTTCGATTATCTGCGAAACATGGTAACTCGCCGCGGATTTAGCTATGTAGAGATGAACCGAATGGACGTGGATCGTAATGCGGAACCTGCGTTAGGCGACATGAATGCTTTATTACAAGGATATAAAGGTAAAACACTAGGCGGAAAAAACAATGACTATGTGTTGACCTTCCAACAAGTGGACGATGCGCCGTATGTGCTGAATGGTGAATTGAAGGAGTACATGCAGAATGTATTTTCGACAGATTACTATTTAATGGATATTGATTATGATGATTACCTTAATACTCCTTCTTATCAGTGGTACCGCGCAACAGACCCTTCAGGAGAAGATAGAGTGCTGCTAGAAGGAGAAATAGCAGAACAGTATACCGTTAAAGATGAGGACGAAGGTTATTATCTTGTGCTCGAAGTGACTACTCATTCCACTTCGGATGCAAATACACAGCCTAGACGAGTATACATTGTTGGAAAAGAAAAATACAACTCCCGGATTAATTCATTTTTTAATTCAGATAACGGATAACAAAAAAATTCTATTGTTATCATACATTCTATCAATTGATACAGACATGGAGGCTATTACATGTTTCAACCGAAAAAGAAACGTCCTAGAATCAGAAAAACAATGTCGGGTCTGATCGCACTGACATTACTCTCTTCACTCATATTGCCTAATGTAGCTGGAGCAGAACCAGAAGAACCATCACAAGTACAATTTGCAAATGTTAGTGTACAGGCAGGGCAGACTGTTCATGTTCCTGTTGCTTTGAAAAATCCCATTTCGGGGTGAAAGCTTATAATATGCAGATTGATTATGATACGTCTGCACTGGAAATCGTTCGGATCACACCTAAATCTGTCAACGTCATGAGCACATCCCCAAATGAAGAGGGTGTAGCAGACTTCCAGTACAAAATTAATGATGCGGAAGGCTGGGTACGGATCATCTGGGTTGATTTTACTGGGGGTGACCATTCAATTGTAGATGAAACCCAATTATTTGATATGGAAATCAAAGCCAAAAGCAATGCGACGCCTGGAACGAAACAGCTATCCGTAGATCAAACTGATTCAGAACATTGGCATTTTACCAATGTAGAACATCAGAGCTACACTGAATTGTCCGGTGGAACAATCACAATTACAGCAGCAAACTCAGGTGGCGACAATTCTGGTTCGACACCTACACCGAATCCTGGTAACTCTTCGGGTGGAGGAGGTAGTGTATCACCAACTTCACCCGTGGTTACCCCTGTTCCACCGACTCCGGCGGTAACTAAAGGTGTAGACATCTATGTGAACGGACAGAAACAAGAACAATCTGCGACGGCTACCACATCAACGGTAAACAATCAGGTTACCACCACGGTTCACGTGGATAATGCCAAAGTCATCAATCAGATTGGAAGTGGACTAAGAACGCTGCTGCTGCCGATTACAGGTACTGGTAAGGGCGCGGTCGTTGGTGAACTGAACGGCAAGCTGGTCAAAACAATGGAAGGAAGTAATGCCGAAGTTGTCATTCAGACTGACAGCGGTACGTACACACTTCCAGCTAACCAGATTCAGGTGGATCAGGTTCTGAACCAATTCGGAAGCACCGTTCCACTCGAAGATATCACAATTCAAATCGCTATTGCGCCTAGTGCCACATCTAAACAAACAGCAATTCAGGCCGCAGCGGATAAGATGCAGAACACTACGGTGGTTGCAGCTCCGGTTGATTTTGAAGTGAAAGCGATTTGGAATGGACAGCAGGTTAATGTGGATCGTTTCAACTCATATGTAGAGCGCTCCATTACATTGCCAGAGGGTGTCGATGGTTCAAAGATCACGACAGGAGTTGTACTTCAGCCAGATGGCAGCCTTCTGCATGTACCGACCAAGGTTATCAAAGGTAATGGACAAGATTCTGCTATTATTAACAGCTTGACAAACAGTACTTACGCCCTGATCTATCATCCGGCAACATTCAGCGATGTAACAAGTCACTGGAGTCGTGATGACGTACAGGATCTGGCATCCCGTCTGATCGTACAAGGTACCGGTGAGAACGTGTTTGCGCCAGACCGGAGTATTACACGGGCAGAGTTTACGGCTGTTCTGTTAAGAGGTTTGGGACTGCACGCACCGCGCAGTACAGAAGCGGCATCGTTCACAGATGTGAAGACTGGCAGCTGGTATGAGGATGAGGTTCAGACGGCTGTATCCTACGGCCTAATCTCAGGTTATGCTGACGACAGCTTCCGTCCGAATAGCGAAATTTCTCGTGCTGAAGCGTTGACTATTGTGTCACGTGCGATGAAACTGGTCGGTCTGGCACAGGCCGACGCGTCAGAGACAACAAGTCTGCTGAGCACATACAGCGATAGCGCTAAAGTACAGGCTTGGGCAGCAGAGCCGGTTGCATCGGCGATTAAACAAGAGCTGGTACAAGGTGCTGATGGCAAACTGATGTCAGATGCAGACATTAGTCGTGCGCAGTCGGCGGCGATTGTGAAAAGGTTACTTGCAAAAGCTGGACTAATCTAATCAAATTTTGGACACCTACACTTACTTGGAATGATTTATTTCAAGCAAGCTGTAGGTGTTTTTTGTATATAGTTCTTTTGAACAACCTCTTATAGGTGCAATGGTCCAGTTCATTATCAGTTCATACTGATTTGTTACGATATGAACATCAAATAGATAGATATTGTGCATGATCAGGAGAGGAAGAGATCCATATGAAAATACTGGAAGTTAAAAATGTGAAAAAATCATACACCTTATATGGAAAAGAAAAAGTTCCCGTACTCCACGGTTTGAACCTGAGTTTTGAGACAGGGGAATTTGTCTCGATCCTTGGCGAATCTGGCTGCGGTAAGTCAACACTGATGAATATCATTGGTGGCATGGACTCCGATTATGAAGGGGACGTCGTTGTTCGTGGCAAGAACTTAAGTGCCATGACAGAGAAGGAAATGGATGATTATCGGAAGAATAATATCGGTTTTGTCTTTCAAAATTTCAATCTGATCCCGCATCTGTCTGTCCTCGAAAATGTGACGATTGCGATGCAAATGACGGATACCAGTGAGAAGGAGCGGAATCAACGTGCTGTTGATATTTTGACAGAGGTCGGGCTGAAAGATCATCTAAACAAACGTCCCAACCAGTTATCTGGGGGCAGAAGCAACAGGTTTCCATCGCACGGGCTTTGTCTAACAATCCCGATATTATTTTGGCTGATGAGCCAACAGGTGCTCTGGATAAGGAAAACGGAGATCAAATCCTCGCTCTGCTGGACAGTATAGCCAAAAGGGAATGCTCGTGATTGCCGTAACTCACTCGCAGAAAGTCGCTGACTCCGGTACACGTATTGTGAAGGTTGAAGAGGGGCGCATTAGTGACGATATTTACCTGAAAGATCCTTCTAAGGCTGTTTACGAGAGTGGTCAGGATTCTTCCCGGAGCCTGAGCTTGCTTGCTTCATTCAAGATGGCACTCAAAAATATGAAACTCAACGGCAAGCGTAATGTACTGGTAGCATTGGGGGATCTATAGGTATATTAAGTGTACTCCTGATGCTCTCCTTGGGGAATGGTATAACGACGTATATGAATGACGAAATCAATTCAAGTATGGACCCTTTGCTCGTGGATATAACAAAGCCGAGTGAAGAAGCCAAGGACATGCAAGGCCCCGAGGCTTTGATGGCACCAGGTGAACCGTTCACCGAAGCTGATATTGAGACGATTCGAAATTTCCCTAATGTAGATCATGTAGAGACAATTACGACCATTACAGGCCAATCGACTATGGTGAATGACAAACAAAGTGTAGGACTCACACAGTTAACAACGTTAACGGATGCTTTTGATCCAGCACTGATGACAACTGGTGTTCTGCCGGTAGAAAATCAGATGCTGTTACCTCTCGATACGGCGAAACAATTAAGCGGAAATGACCAAGCTGAATCCATGATCGGCAAGTCCGTGTTTCTATATATCAATGAGATGGATGGCAATAATAAACCGGTAACGTTGGAGAAAGAAGTAACCATCTCAGGGATCTACGAAGCGGCAGATCCACGATCTCCAATGCAGCAATCCCCGGGATACATTTCATCAGAGACGTTGGAGCAAATGTATACGGACAAAGGAATAACAATCGGGCCGATTCAGGTTAACGCCTATGCAACCGACATGAAATATGTCAATGATATCAATGAAGCTGCTGTTGATGCTGGCTTCGCAGGCTCCCAGATGGCCAAAGTTATGGAGAATATCACCACATATGTAAGTATGGCTTCCATTGTACTCGCGGGTATTGCAGGCATTTCGTTGATCGTATCTGGTATTATGATATTGGTTGTCCTCTATATTAGTGTCGTGGAACGGACGAAAGAGATCGGCATTCTTCGGGCCATTGGAGCACGAAAGAAAGATATCAAGCGCATATTCTTCTCCGAATCTGCCTTATTAGGCGTATTTAGTGGTATTATTGCGGTAATTTTTGCAGTGATCATTAGTTATGTATTAAATATTCTATTGGACAATGCGTTTGGAGCCAAACTCATTAATCTCTCAGGATATTATATCTTGTTTGGTATCGTGGTAAGTACAGCGATTAGTGTTGTTGCCGGTTTGATGCCATCATCAAAAGCGGCGAAGCTGGACCCGATGGAATCCTTACGATACGAATAAATATCAATTTTGGAAAGGATAATGGCTGCATGAACACAATTCTGGTGGTGGACGATGATTCCCATATCCGCAAATTAATCCGAATTTATCTTGAAAAGAATCAATTCTCCGTGCTGGAAGCACCAGACGGTCAAGAGGCGTTAGATATCCTCTCTCATACGAAAGTTGATCTGGCGATTGTGGATGTGATGATGCCGCGAATAGACGGCATTGAACTGACGGAAGATATTCGGTCCTATCTGGATATTCCAATCTTGATGGTGACGGCCAAGGGAGAATCCAAGGACAAAGTCAGAGGATTTAATGCCGGGTCAGACGATTACCTGGTTAAACCGTTTGATCCTGTGGAGTTAATCCTGCGTGTAAAATCGTTACTGAAACGATATAACAAAAATTCATCAAACATGATTCAGATCAGCGGTGTGACGATTGATTTGGGCAATCTGATGGTCATTGCGGATGGACAAACTATCGAATTGAAAAAGAAGGAATGTGAATTGTTATTTTCTCTGGCGAGTTCGCCAGGGAAAATATTCACACGTACACAGCTTATAGATGATATATGGGGTATCGATTACGAAGGAGATGAGCGCACGGTTGATGTACATATCAAACGGTTAAGGGAACGGCTTGAACCTGTACCTGAGCTAGTGATCTCAACGATAAGAGGACTTGGATATCGTCTGGAGCGGGCATGAAAATGTTTAGGAAAAGCCTGCGACTTCGCATCGTAGCTACTTTTATCGGGATTGTTCTGGTGAGTTTGATTCTCTCCTTTATGTTAAATAACGGGTCCCAGGAGAAGACACCTAATCGGTTTATGGTTACTTTTGCTGAAGATCTCGCTACACTGATTAACCTGATTGATGATCCGGAAAAAGTGAAATCAAGCTTGGATATTTTTGCTCGCTACGGCTTGAATATCACTCCCGTGAATGAACAAAGTGAAGTGTTATCTTCCTTGCCAGAGGACAAAGTTCATTCGTTATTTGAAACGGGTACAACAGATGCCATTTTTTTGTCCAGTAAAGATGGAATTGCAACCATAGGTGTTCCCGGAACAAACGAGGGAATTGGCACATTTCTGATTCAAAGTGATTTTTCCTCTCTTTTTCATACACTGCGAAACACGCTCTTAACCTCACTGTTAACGGTTCTGGTGATTGGTAGCTTATTAATCCTGTTCATGTCCGGATACATTGTGAAACCGATTAAGAGATTAACGATGGCAGCGAAAGAGATGTCATCAGGAGATCTATCGGTCCGCTTGAAACATAATAACAAGGATGAGTTTGGCGAACTAATGGAGAGCTTTAATCATATGGCGAGTGAGTTGCAAAAAATCGATTCGGTTCGTGATGACTTTGTCAGCAACGTCTCTCATGAAATGCAGTCTCCGCTCACTTCGATCAGGGGATTTACCAGAGCACTACAAGATGGTGTTATTCCTCTGGAAGAGCAGAAAGAGCATTTGGATATTATCTATGAGGAAACGCTGCGCTTATCGAGGCTCAGTGATAATCTGCTTCGGCTAGCCTCGCTGGATTCAGAGCATCATCCGGTTCATTTCACCACGTTCCAGGTAGATGAACAATTAAGAAGGGCGATCTTACTGGCGGAGCCGCAGTGGGCGCAGAAGGATATCCAGATCGAGTTGGACTTGTTGCCCTGCGAAATCACAGTGGACAAAGATTTGTTTGATCAGGTCTGGCAGAATTTAATAAACAATGCGATCAAATACACCGGTCCTAAGGGGACCATTCATGTCGAAATTGAGACGTCATCTTCATTTGTGAAGGTATTGATTAGAGATTCTGGACAAGGCATTCCTGAGGAAGCTCTTCCGTATATCTTTGATCGATTCTATATGGTGGACAAAGCCCGAAGCAGCTCGCTTCGAGGCAATGGATTGGGGTTGTCCATTGTGATTAAAATTTTGAAATTGCATCAATGTACAATTGATGTAGAGAGCGAAGTCGGAAAAAGTACGCAGTTTATTGTCACGATCCCCAGATCGACCATTACACCTTAAGGCAAGTCAGAACAGAGAGAGCAGCAATATGGTAACAATTGGTTCCTGTGCGTTCAGGATTCAAATTGCTGCCATATTGCTTTTTTATATCTGTATTCGCGACAAAATTTCACGTATAGTTTTGTTTAGCAGTGGATCATTTGATAAAATAGAAGAGACGTTATGTGAATCTATGAACTTAATCAATTTATCATACACAGAATGGAGCCATCCAATGAAATATCGCAATATGGAAGATTGTATTAACGATCTGGAGCAGCACGGTCATTTGATTCGGGTCAAAGAAGAGGTTGATCCTCATCTGGAGATGGCAGCGATCCACATGAAAGTGCACGAGGCTAAAGGCCCTGCGTTATTATTCGAAAATGTAAAAGGCTCAAAGTTCCAGGCTGTATCGAATCTGTTCGGCACGGTGGAACGAAGCAAATTCATGTTCCGCGGTACACTCGAAGGCGTACAACGGGTCATGGCTGTTCGTGACGATCCCATGAAGGCGCTTAAGACGCCATTTCAGCATGTCCGCACAGGTCTTGCTGCATGGCAGGCACTGCCAAAGCAGAAGTCTATCAGCCTACCCGTGTCGGCACAAGAGATTCAAATCTCGGACCTGCCGCTCATCAAACACTGGCCTATGGACGGTGGGGCATTCGTAACGTTGCCACAGGTGTATTCCGAAGATCCAGATAAGCCAGGCATCATGAATTCCAATCTGGGGATGTACCGGGTTCAACTAAATGGCAATGATTTTGAATTAAACAAAGAAATTGGATTGCACTATCAGATTCATCGCGGAATTGGTATACATCAAGCCAAAGCGGTCAAAAAGGAGAACCATTGAAAGTTAGTATTTTCATTGGGGGTCCACCCGCACATACACTTTCAGCGGTTATGCCTTTGCCTGAAGGACTCAGTGAGATGACATTTGCCGGTCTGCTCGCTGGACGTCGTTTCCGGTACAGTTACAAGGACGGGTATTGCATTAGCAATGATGCCGATTTTGTCATCACGGGTGATATCTACCCAGGCGAGACAAAGCCCGAAGGTCCGTTCGGGGATCATCTGGGTTACTACAGTCTGACGCATGAATTTCCGCTAATGCGTGTGCATAAAGTCTATGCCAAACCTAATGCTATCTGGCCGTTTACGGTTGTTGGTCGTCCACCGCAAGAGGATACGGCTTTTGGGGATTTGATTCATGAGATTACTGGAGACGCGATCAAACAGGAGATTCCAGGTGTCAAAGAAGTGCATGCGGTCGATGCGGCAGGGGTCCATCCATTGCTATTTGCAATCGGCAGTGAACGTTACACGCCGTATCAGGCGGTGAAGCAGCCGACAGAGTTGCTTACGATTGCCAATCGTATTTTGGGTACAGGTCAGCTCAGTCTGGCGAAGTATCTCTTCATTACCGCAGAGGATCAGCAGCCTTTGGACACCCATAAGGAAGTTGAATTCCTGACCTATATCTTGGAGCGCATGGATATGCAGCGGGATATTCATTTCCATACCCATACGACCATTGATACATTGGATTACTCGGGTACAGGGCTGAACAGCGGTAGCAAAGTTGTTTTTGCAGCCTATGGCGACAAGATTCGGGATCTGTGCACGGAAGTGCCGGAGTCTTTGAAAAACATTCGTGGTTATGAGAATCCGCAGCTCATCATGCCGGGTATCGTTTCGATCCAGACATCGGCCTTCACGAGTTATGCGGATACAGCACAGGAGATGCAAGCATTCACTTCTCTATTGAAAGAACAAGGCGATCTGGACTCGTGTCCGATGATCATTCTATGTGACGACAGTTCGTTCCTGAGTGCTAACCTCAGCAACTTCTTATGGGCAACGTTTACTCGAAGCAACCCTTCACATGACATGTACGGGGTTAATAGCGGATATGACCACAAGCATTGGGGTTGTGATCAGGTCATTATTGATGCACGTACCAAACCTCACCAGGCACCGCCGCTGATTCCCGATGCTTCGGTCGAGAAGAGCATTGAACGTTTATTTGTTAAAGGGGCTAGTCTGGGTTCGATCAAAATCTAATTTGAGATGTCTTGAAGAAGTTCAAACGAAAGAGTTTGAACTTCTTTGGCTTACTCTGATACGGCAATGAGGCACAAAAGTGTGTAAAAGTTTAAAACCGGGACTAATTTGGATGTTGGAGTGAGGATAAAGTCTTATACGTTCGTATTTACCATTGTGATTAAGGTCGTTTGAACTATGTATGAAATGAAGAATTATAACGATATAAAGAAGTATAGGTATTTTTGTGGCCCCGTTCCGTTGGGTGCTGTTACTATAATGAATTGTTCAGGGGGAATACCGATTTGAGAATCCATATTATGAACCTGCAAGACGGAGACCGTCTAACTGCGGATACATTCAGCGATGCAGGATTACACGTTCTCGGGAAGGGAACTGTGATCAAAGGTGAGGATATCTCCTTGCTTATGCAGCACCGTGTAGATTATGTAGATATTGAATCACGCGAAGAGGAAATCACTGAAGCAGAATTTTTTGCTGCAGCGGCAAAGCATGCTTCCGGGTTAAGTACTAGCACGAAGGAAGAAGCACCTGAAGAAGAGATGAAGTCCCAATTTATTCAGACTGTACATAATTATCAAAATGCTTTTCTCGAAGCTCTGACCGTTGGCAAGTTCAACGCCACCATGGTGGATGATGCACTGCAACCGATGGTTGAGGGACTGGATGAGCAGAAAGATGTCGTTCATCTCCTGATGATGCTGGAGCGGGATGACGTCAATAACTATACACATTCAATCCAGGTAGGATTGTTGTCCTTCTACCTTGCGAACTGGCTTGGATATTCTCAGAAGGAGAGTTATCAGATTAGTCGCGGTGGTTATCTGCATGACATTGGAAAGTGCAAAGTATCCCACCGGATTCGGAACAAAACAGAACCGTTGACGGCTGATGAGCAGCTTGAAATGCAACGTCACACCATATATGGTCATGAAATTATCAAAAATTCGATGACGGATGAAGCGACAGCACTGGTTGCTCTGCAGCATCACGAACGGGAAGATGGGTCGGGTTATCCGATGCAACTTGAGAAAAGTGAAATTCATCCATATACACAAATTGTATCTGTAGCGGATATCTATATAGGCATGAGATCCGGGAATCACGGAGGAAGCAATCCAAACCTGATCAACAACCTTAGAGATATCTATGGAATGGGATTTGGTAAATTGAATGAAAAACCGGTTCAGGCATTGATGCAACATTTGCTTCCTAATTTCATCGGGAAACAGGTTCTGCTCAGCAATGGAGAAAAAGGTGTTATTGTCATGAACAATACATCTGATATTTTCAAACCACTCATCAAAGTGGAGTCTGAAGAATATCGCGATCTCTCCAAAGAGCGTACGCTTGCCATTGATGAATTGCTTATTTAATCTGAATATGATCTGTATTCCTTACTTATATTGAGAACGGGCCTCCTGTACTAAGACAGGGGACCCGTTTTTTGTTATATCATCCACGATGTGTTGTTCGACCAAGGAAGCAAGCGTATACTTGCAAAGACCTTATTTTTCCTGCCAAGGAGCGATCGCCATGATTGAAGTGACAACCGAGATTACGATACATGCCTCGATTGAACGGTGCTTTGACTATGCCCGGGATATTGATGTACATACTCAGACCGTCTGGCAACATACGCGAGAGCGAGCAGTCGCAGGAGTAACCACAGGAAGAATTGGAGCAGGGGATACAGTTACATTTCAGGCTACTCATTTTGGTATCAGACAGAAGCTGAAGTCCCGAATTGTGCAGTTTGAACGACCTTTCCTCTTTGTGGATCAGATGGAGAAAGGGGCTTTCAAGAGCATGCGACATGAACATCATTTCAGCGTAATTGGGGATCAGATGACTTGCATGAGAGACACACTTCGATTCGAAGCTCCACTTGGATTGCTGGGATGGGCAACCGAACGACTTGTGCTGAAGAGATACATGCAGGCATTTCTGGAGAGTCGCAATCGTAAGCTCAAAGATATGCTTGAGCAGTAGTCATAATTGAAGGGATAGAGGAGAGAAGACGTTTGATGGATAATGAATATTTTGTAGGTTGGGGCACGCTTGCCTTGATTAATGCCGGACTAGCTCAGGAAAAAACAGAAGTGGTCGGAACTGGTTTCTGATTTCCCTGTTATTTGGTCCGTTAGCAACCCTCTTTATTGTGGTGTGGAATAAACTGGACTAATTCAACGATTGAGATTCCGATGCATATAACGATCGATCATCCAGAACACAAGGGCTGCTGCACTAACGCCAGCACCTAACCAGCATACGGCTGTCCAGCCCGCCCATGCATGCACTTGGGTAGAAACGATGGAGCCGGTTGCACTGCCGATGGAATAAAAGATCATATAAGCTGCCGTCAGGCGACTCTGTGCTTCGGGGCGAACTTCGTAGATCAGGCTCTGGTTGGTAACATGTACGGCCTGCACGGCGAGATCGAGCAGGATAACACCCAGGATCAGGAACCAGAGAGAATGATGGACATAACCGATGGGCAGCCAGGACAAGAGCAGAACGACAAGGGCGACACCGGTTGTTTTCTGCCCAAGGCCCTGATCGGCGAGTTTACCTGCACGGGCAGCGGCCAGTGCCCCAGCCGCTCCTGCCAGACCGAATGCACCTATGACCGTATGAGACAAGGACAGTGGAGGGCTACTTAGTGGCAGTACCATAGAAGTCCACAAGATGCTGAAGGCTGTAAAAATCAACATGGCCAGCACACCTCGTACTCGTAACACACGCAACTCACGGTACAGTTGCAAGACGGAACCGAGTAATTGGATATAGCTTTGTTTCACTTGTGGTGATTGCTGCCTTGGGAGAACAAAAAATAATGCGACAATTCCGAGTAATGTAAGGCTGGCAGAGAACAGATATACCGATCTCCACCCGAGCCAATCGTTCAGTGTACCTGCAACCGTTCGTGCAAGTAAAATGCCAATGACGATTCCGCTGGTTACCTGCCCGACAATGCGACCACGTTCGGACGGGGCTGCTAAGTGTGCAGCAAAGGCAACGAGCGTTTGCGTAATGACGGCTAATAAACCAACGACAGCCATGCCCGTGAATAAAAGTGAGCTGGATTGTGCGGTTCCTACGAGAACCAGTGCAAGCACAGATAAGAGCATTTGAATGATGATCAGCTTGCGGCGATTTAAGAGGTCACCAAGCGGAACGAGAAGGAACAGCCCCAAGGCATAACAGATTTGAGTCACTGTGATGACAATCCCTATGGATGATGGAGAGAGACTGAATTCTTGAGCAATGGAGTCCAGCAGAGGTTGAGCATAATAAATATTGGCGACCGCAAGTCCGCTGCACACGGCAAAGAGAAGAGCAACTAACCGTGACATGGCAGGACGATCCTTATTGGATAATTGTGCATCTGAAGAAGAAGTTTGCATGCGTATTTGTCACCTTTCTATTATGTACTGATCGGTATGTTATGTTTCGGGATAACCATACTTTATTTACGTGAATTCTGTCAACAGAGAATTGGATGAGATTTTCAATTTGGTTAAAAACGCTTTATGGAAGAGTTTTTTTAATTTTAATAATCTTTATTGAGTGATCTTTGACTTATCCATTGGTATGAGGTTAAAATATATAAACATACTGATCGATACATAAAGAGGTGAATTGTATGGTTAGACAACGGGAATTTGATACGGATAAAGCACTCGATGCAGCGATGCATACGTTTTGGGACAAGGGATTTGAAGCGGCATCTTTAAATGACTTGACGACCGCAATGGGCATACAACGTCCCAGTCTGTATGCGGCTTTTGGCGATAAAAGGAATTATTTGAAACAGCACTTCGCAGGTATACCACTCAGCATGCTGCTCAAGTCAGAGCCAGACTTCAACAGAGCTCCTCCGTGCGAGAAGCCTTTCGTGGACTGTTTGAACATATAGGAGCAGAGGGGAGTGTGACCGAGCCTAGTCACGGCTGTTTTTGCATTAATACGATGGTTGAACTGGCTCCACATGATCCCAAATTCGCTGTCCTTACACGGGAGCATCAGATGTACCTGGGTGTTCTTTTCAAAGAAACGATAGAACGAGGGCAACAGAGCGGGGAATTGTCCCTCCAATTGAACGCGAGTGCGGTAGCACAGTCTTTGGTGGTATCCATGATTGGATTGACTGTTCTGATGAAATCAGGACCGGACCGCTTGTTTGTAGAGCAAAGCATCCAGGTTACACTATCTTTGTTGCAATAATAGGGATTTATTCTGTTTAAAGTGATGCGGAGTTGCTACAATATATACAAATTGAACTTAACATTTACACAAAACGGAGAGAACAGAAATAAGCTGAGGAAGCGCAGCGTTCGCCTTTATCCCCGGATTTTTCCTTTATAAAAAGGAATCGAAGAAAATCTGGGGATAACAGCGATCAGAAGGTTGTTCTGTCATTGGAGTGACCAGTGTAAAGATTCTTTAGACAATTTATACAGATAAGAATTGAGCAGATATAGGAGGAGATCAGAAATGAATACAAAGTTGCGCTGTGCTGTTTTGGATGACTATCAGAACGTTGCGCTGACGTCGGCGGACTGGAGTCCGTTGATGGATCAGGTAGAGATTCAGACATTCAACAACTATATGGGCTCGGAAGAAAAAGTCATTCAGGAATTGCAGGATTTCGATATTGTGGTTCTGATGCGGGAACGTACACCGTTTCCGGAGAAGGTCATTTCTCAGCTCCCTAAGCTAAAACTTCTGATTACAAGTGGTATGCGCAACGCGTCAATAGATCTCAAGGCTGCAGAGAAGAACGGGATCATTGTGTGTGGAACCGAGGGAAGCTCTAATCCGCCGACGGAGCTTACATGGGCACTGATTCTGGGGCTGTCCAGACAACTGGTTACGGAAAATAATGCACTTCGCTCCAATCGAAACTGGCAGAGCACTGTAGGGTTGGATTTGCATGGGAGAACACTTGGATTGCTCGGTTTGGGCAAGATAGGCACTCGCATGGCTGAGATCGCACAAGCATTTGGTATGAATGTGATGGCCTGGAGCGAGAATCTAACACAAGAGAAAGCCGAAAAACATGGTGTCATCTGGTCCGAGACCAAGGAGCAATTGCTTGCACAGAGCGACATCGTATCCATTCATCTGGTATTGAGTGATCGTACGCGGAATCTGATCGGACAAGCCGAGTTTCAACTAATGAAATCGAGTGCGCTACTCATCAATACGTCGCGAGCGGGCATTGTCGATCAGGAAGCTATGGTGGAGGCATTGCAGAGTGGTGTGATTGCTGGTGCAGGTCTGGATGTATATGAGCAGGAACCGCTGCCAGTTAACCATGTGATGCGAACATTGCCCAACGTTCTGGCCACACCGCATCTGGGTTATGTGACTCGTGGCAATTATGAAATCTATTATGATCATACCGTGGAGAATATAGCGATGTTCCTGAAGGGAACACCAATCAGGCAACTGCTTTCTTAGAATGAACGTATGCGGAGTATGACTCGGCTATAATTATATAGAATCAACGACAAATAAGGTGCTGCCAGGAAAGAGTTAGACCTGAGCAACACCTTTTAGTATATCTGTGTAGCAGAACAAATGAAGGAATAGCTTAACTGTGTGGTCCTCGCTGGGAGGAATGAATCATGGCTACGCTTGATTCACGAACGATTAAGCGCGGTTCAAATTGGATATGTTCGTAATCGGTCGTATTCATCTCCCGAATTCGTTTTAACAACAGCTCGGTAGCAAGTCTGGCGACTTCTTCGCCCATTATGGAGACGGAACTAATCTGAGGAGACGTGACGGTCGTCCATTGATTGTTATCGACACCAACAACAGCCACATCTTCAGGTACACGAACCCCTAACTCCTTGAACCGATTAACCAATCCGATGGCAACCATATCATTAATGGCATAGACGGCATCTGGCATATGCGTAAGTCCATAGAAATAATCTGCAGCATTGGCACCTGTATTCAATGAAAAGTCCTCACCAAAGTAGACGAGAGAAATGTCCACGTGACCTACGGCTTGCTCATACGCACGAAAGCGTTCTTCTATAATGTCCTTCGGTGCTCCTGCATAAGCGATTCGAGTCCGGCCGATTTTGAACAGATGCTCCATCACCAATTTGCCTTCAGGTTGAGACAGAGAGACGATATCTGCCTTCATGCCCGGTTCCAGTTTTTTGCCGTAATTAATCATGGAGATAGGGAGCGGCGCTTTATCAATCAGCCCGGGTAACGTTTTGGGATACGCGAGAGGCATGAAGATCAGTCCGTCCACATGCAATTTTTTGACATTACGAATGGTTTCCAACTCGGTTCTGGCATTGCCTGCCGTATTGATCTGCACGACATGGTACCCATGCTGCTTCGCCGTTTGCTCTACAGACCAGGAGATTTCCGGAATGATGGCGTTACGTATGTCGGGTACCACGAGTGCAATCTGGTGCGTTTGCCGGATTTTCAGACTCTGTGCCGAGGTGTTGGGTACAAACCCCAGTTCTTCAATGGCCTGCATCACTTTATCCCGTGTTTTACTGCTGATGCCTTCTGAATTGTTGATGGCCCGGGAAACGGTAGCGATGCCCACTCCGGCACGCTCTGCAACGTCCTTGATCGTAAGTTTCTGTTCTTTCCTCAATGTACGGTTACCTCACTTTATCGGAAACGATTCCGAATTATTAGGAATATGTATGAACTTCACGATAGTTATATAACTTGATTATAACATTTGAACAATGAAGTATCCCGTGAAAGGACCAGATTTATGGCGAGGTATGATTATATTTCATTCAGTCTGCAATATTATTTGCCATGATATATGTTAATAATAAGGATTACATCGTTTTAAGATCACTTGAATTAAAGTATAAGCATTCTAAAGTAAACTCGATATGATCACGAAATAGACATATTAGTGGAGAAATATGTTTGACAGCGTATCTAAAATGTGACATATTTAATTTACGGAAACGTTTCCGATTATATCACACATTATGATCTGGGAGATGAAATGAATGAAAGCATTACGTTGGCATGGAGTCAAAGATTTACGTCTCGAAAATATTAATGAACCTCACCCTGAAGAAGGTAAGGTCAAAATAAAAGTGGAATGGTGCGGCATCTGCGGCAGTGACTTGCACGAGTACACAGCAGGTCCGATTTTCATTCCGGCTCAAGCGCCACATCCGCTAACAGGGGAACAAGCGCCTATAGTCATGGGGCATGAATTCTCAGGACAGGTGGTTGAAGTAGGGGAAGGTGTTACACGTTTCAAGGCGGGCGATCGTGTTGTGGTAGAACCCATCTATGCATGTGGACACTGCGAAGCTTGTAAACAGGGCAGATACAATCTTTGCGATCAGATGGGTTTCCTTGGACTCGCTGGAGGCGGAGGAGGATTCTCCGAGTATGTAACTGCTGCAGAAAACATGGTACATGCCATTCCGGATTCAATCTCGTATGAGCAAGGTGCGTTGGTTGAACCTTCAGCTGTAGCACTTCACGCTGTGCGCCAAAGCAAACTGAAAGTGGGAGATACGGCAGCCGTGTTTGGCGCAGGCCCAATCGGACTACTGGTCATCGAAGCGCTTAAAGCTTCGGGAGCGTCGGATATTTATGTGGTGGAGTTATCGGATGAACGGAAAGCAAAAGCCGAAGAGCTCGGTGCCATTGTGATTGATCCTATGCAGTTTAATGTAGTGGAAGAGATCCATCAACGTACACAAGGTGGCGTTAACGTAGCCTATGAAGTAACTGGTGTTCCACGTGTTCTGCAACAAGCCATCGATTCAACACGTATTGGTGGAGAGTTGATGATCGTCAGTATTTTTGAACAGGAAGCACCGATTCACCCGAACTCAATTGTCATGAAAGAACGTACAGTTAATGGCATTATTGGTTATCGCGATGTTTTCCCGGCGGTTATCAGTCTGATGGATAAAGGTTTCTTCCCGGCTGACAAGCTGGTGACCAAACGAATTTCGTTGGATGAAGTGGTAGAGCATGGATTTGAAGCACTGTTGAAAGAGAAAAATCAGGTTAAGATTTTGGTAAAAGCTGAATAGAAATCACAGACAGTAAGAACAAGTAGACAGCACATCAACAGATGTGATTGTCTACTTTTTTGTATAAATAGGGCGGAATTTGTTGCATGTGCGGGTGGTTTTACATAGTATAAAAAGATACAATTTGTATCATCTTGGTGTGAAGGTAATGATGATGAAAAAATGAAGGAGGAAGCGGACATGCAGAGACATACAAAATGGACAGCCGTAATTTTGACCATTGTCGCAGGAATGAGCTGGATGCTAATGGGGAACTCCAAACCGAAAAACACCACGTCAACGAGTCAACCCCCTGCGACGGAACGTGGGCTTGCCAAGGTGTCGAATGCACCGATCAGTTCAGCGGATGTAACATCGAAGATCGAACTGTTAGGCAGACCTTTTACCAAAACACCATATGCTAATAACGTCTGGGACATGCAACTGTACAACGGCAAAATATATTTGGGCCACGGAAATAGCAGCAATCTGGGCGTAGCTCCAAATTCAGGCCCTATTCCAGTCATTTATTATGATACAGCGAACGCGAAATTTAAGACCCAATCGGTGACTAACAGCAACCCGGGCATCTTGCCATCAACGAAGATGTATGTGGATGAGGAACAGATTGATATCTACAGAGTACTAAACGACAAGTTATATATTCCTGGCAATGATTCCGATAGTGAACAGTGGGAACTGGGTAACTTCTATCGTCTGGATGGAGAGGTGTGGACCAAATATCGCAATCTGCCGCTTGGTGTACACGTATACGATTTGGCTTCTTATCAGGGCAAGATGTTTGCCGCGCTGGGCACGGAGTCCAAACCAACCATATTAATCTCTCATGATGAAGGTGAAACTTGGCAGAAATATGCGACGATCAATACGTTTGGTTTCCGGGCCTATACCATGTTCCATCTTAATGGAAAATTATATGCATCTGGCATGATGTATCCTGCCAATAAAATATGGAATGACAAAACTAATATTCTGGAGATTAACGAAAAGCTTGAGAAACGGGATGTTGTCATCTATGGCAGCAAAATGCTGCCTGGACTAACCTATCAAACGGGCACGATTCCTTATAATAAAATAGGCAAAAATGTTAACTTCAATAACAAGTTGCTCTATATAGCGGGAGGCGTGTTCAATGATGGGCAGCTGCTGCCCAAATCCTTGAATGTCATGACCGACATTAATCAGGCAAGGCGAGTTAATCTCCCAGATGCCAAGGCGCTTCCTACGGATGTGCTGTTACGAGACGGCAAGGTATATGTGCTTACGTACACTCGCCAAAGTGCCAATCTGTATATCAATCGGGTCTACCAATCCACGGATCTGACCACATGGAATGAGATTTTACGTTTTAATCAGGACACCTATGCCAAGTCTTTCGAAGAGAACGAGGGTGACTTCTACTTTGGTCTGGGTACCGATCCGGATGTGTTATCGACTTCATCAGGGAAATTGCTTCGAGTGAACCGCAGTGATATCCCTGTGAATGCTAATTAAATTCGAAGGAAGATTATGGATTATATACTATGCTACATCCACATTATTGGTGACCGGGAAAATACTTTAAGATGTAGTAGAGTGCATGTCAGACTGCTTCCGTAGTGGATCAAACAGAGGCTGCCGTAAGGTAGCTTTCTTTTTTCTATAAGATACGTTTGAACGCCCAACTTCGAAAATTTGAAAATAAAATTAAGAAACTATAAAATGGATAGAGAAATAATCCTAAACCAGTCAACTGGAGTACACTTGTTACAATATACAAAAGCATGTCGCATTTCATGTGGATGCGGAGTTCCATACTTCCAATTGCAAAGGAGCAATGTACTATGAACGTACCTTCAGCATTATTCAAACCTTTCACCTCGGACAAGCTAACATTGTCTAATCGAATCGTTATGGCACCCATGACTCGCGGATTCTCACCAGAGGGTGTACCTGGACCAGAAGTTGCTGAATACTATCGTCGCAGAGCAGCAGGTGGAGTGGGGCTCATCATAACGGAAGGTACAGGCATTAATCATCCATCTTCGGTTAGTGGAGCCAGTATTCCATTATTCCATGGTGAAGATTCGTTGCAAGGATGGGCTAATGTTGTGAAAGCAGTACATGAAGCGGGTGGCAAAATCATGCCACAATTGTGGCATGTGGGTACAGCACGTCGTTCCGGTGACTTGCCTAACGCAGAAGCTGAGCCTGTAAGTCCGTCAGGGGTTAGCATGGCAGGTGAACCATCACGTGAACCTTTAACGGAAGAGGAGATTCAAGGGCTTGTACAGGCATATGCCCAAGCGGCAGCGGATGCACAGCGAATCGGGTTTGACGGCATTGAACTGCACGGAGCCCATGGGTACTTGATTGACCAATTCTTCTGGGAGCAGACGAATCGACGGACCGACAAATATGGTGGTGATTTGGTACGGCGAACTCAATTTGCGGTTGAAGTAATTGAAGCTTGTCGTGCGGCGGTTGGTCCTGATTTCCCAATTGTGCTCCGGTTCTCCCAATGGAAGATGGGGAATTATGAGGCACGTCTGGTGGAGACGCCAGAACAATTAGAGCAATTCTTGGCACCACTCAGTGCTGCTGGCGTGGATATATTCCATTGCTCTACACGCCGGTTCTGGTTACCGGAGTTCGAAGGTTCCGAGCTGAACCTTGCGGGTTGGACGCAGAAAATCACTGGCAAACCAGCCATTTCGGTTGGATCGGTAGGTCTTGAAGCTGAATTTGTGGACAGAGCAACCGAGAACCAGGGAACAGGGGATGCCCATCTGGATCTATTAAATGAGAAGCTGGAGAACAATGAATTTGACCTGATCGCCTTGGGTCGTGTTCTGCTTAGTGATCCCGAATGGCCTGCCAAAGTTCGTGAAGGTCGCATATCCGAAATCATTCCATTTACAACGGAAGTGTTGCAAACACTCCATTAATAGAAGCCTAAGAACGTTTGGTGAAAGGTGAACCAACGCTGAACGGCAACGATTTACAACGAAAAGTAAATAAAACGAACAAATAGGCCGCCTTTGGGCGGCTTTTTGAGCCACCTATACTAATAATTTCAACATATGAAAAATTCAAAATAACAAAACACTTTCCTGCGCCGTTGCTCCTATTGATTATCCCCACACGTCCCGCACGCGCTTGGTCACAACACCATTAAGTTCCATATTTCAGGTTCTATAGCAACCATTTTTTTCGCTGCATATATGTCAGCACAACGATTCAATCCTCAGAAGCGCTCATTTTGAAAATCATTCACCTTGTGATAAGGTTAGGCCTGAACCTTTGAATTACCAAGATGACATTACATAAGGAGGATGAATATCCTTGCACAATTATAGGTACAACTCGAACAATAAATGGAGAAAACCACTGCATATGCTGTGTCTTCTGCTGGGAGTAGTCCTGCTTTTATCGGCATGTGGCCAAGCACAGAAACCTTCCTCCGCAACGGACTCGAATACCGGCGGCTCAAACGCTGGCTCCAACCCAGGGCAATCTTCCTCATCGCCGGAGCAGAATACCGCTCCACCGCAGGAAGAAGTACCAGAGGAACCGCAAGAAGAAGTCGATCCGGTGCAGGAGCAGCTCAGTTCATTAACGTTAGAAGAGAAGATTGGACAGATGATACTGGCCGGTGTTCAAGGGACAACGTTGGATGATCAAGCCAAACAGATGATTACCGATCAAAAGGTAGGGGCATTATTTTCTATGCCAACAATGTATCGACACTCGAGGGAACAGCCAAGTTTGTACAATCCATCAAGGAAGCGAATCAATCCAATCCGGTACCGATCTTCATGAGTGTGGATCAGGAGGGTGGCAAAGTCAGTCGTATGCCAGAGACGGTGGAATCCATTCCTTCCAGTAGAAAAGTAGGCGAGACGAATGATAGCGCGCTTGCTGAAACGATGGGGGAATTGCTGGCGAGACAGGTTCAACTTGCAGGTTTTAATGTGGACTTTGCTCCTGTGCTGGATGTGAACAGTAACCCGAAGAACCCGGTCATTGGAGATCGTTCATTCGGCAGCTCGGCAGAACTGGTGTCACGTATGGGGATTGCTGAGATGAAAGGTCTACGAAGTGAAGGCATTATTCCGGTAGTGAAACATTTCCCGGGGCATGGGGATACGTCCGTGGACTCCCATCTTGACCTTCCTGTCGTGAACAAAACGGAAAAACAACTGGCTGAGCTGGAATGGATTCCGTTCCAGGCCGCGGTGAAGGAACAAGTTGAAGCAGTCATGGTTGCACACATTTTGTTCCCGAAGCTTGATCCGGATCATCCGGCTTCCTTATCGGATGTCATTATTGGTGAACATTTGCGCGGCAAATTTAAGTATGACGGTGTCGTCATCACAGATGACCTGAGTATGGGAGCAATAGCGAAGAACTTCAAGTTGGATGAAGCTGCCCTAGCAACGGTTAAAGCAGGAAGTGACATTCTCTTGGTAGCTCATAGTTATGAAAGTGCCAAGACGATTTTTGACACGCTAATGAGTGCAGTGAAGTCAGGTAAAATCTCCGAATCCCGAATTGATGAAAGTGTATATCGTATCCTGGCATTGAAGCAACAATACAAGTTATCCGATGATCAGAAAGCTTCCGGAGACCTGAAGCAATTGAATGCAGATATTGTGGATTGGCGTAAGGAAATCGATGCTCGATAATAAATCCTGTGTTATGATTTTGCCAGAGGTGAGATCCAATAATGTATACCATTATGATAATAGAGGACGATCCCAAGATTGCGGGATTATTGAAATCACATATTGAACGCTACGGGGACCGGGCCGTTCTGGTTGAGGATTTTGAGATGATTGTGCAACAGTTTGAGCAGGTACAGCCACATGTGGTACTTCTGGATATCAACTTGCCCAGTTACGATGGTTTCTATTGGTGCCGCCAGATTCGTACGCTGTCCACATGCCCTATTTTGTTTATCTCCGCACGGAGTGGGAAGATGGATCAGGTCATGGCACTGGAGAACGGGGCGGATGATTATATTACGAAACCATTTGAACATGAGATTGTTATAGCGAAAATTCGCAGTCAGCTACGCCGGGTATATGGGGATTATGCTGCACGTGACGAAGAACGCAAGGTGGAACTGGACGGCTTGGTCGTGTACTTGGAAAGACTGGAGATTCAGCTTGGTGATCGCAAAGTGCAGCTGACGAAGAAGGAAACGATTCTGCTGGAAACGTTACTGCGCCGCAGTCCCAAGCTTGTGAGCAGAGAGACAATCTTGGAGAAGCTGTGGGATGACTCTTTTGTAGATGACAATACACTCAGCGTTAACGTTACTCGGGTGCGTAAGCGATTAGCCGAGCTTGGTATTACGGATGCACTGGAAACGGTCAGAGGTTCGGGTTACCGATTGAACAATAACTGGAAAGCTTCTTCTCCATCATGAGATTGTTTATACGAGAACATCTCGCTTTAACTTGCTGGGTTGTTGCCATCTTGTTCACCGTTGTTGCAGTGTTCTGGTATGACGGTTACAACGATTGGGTCACGGCTGCTTATGCCGTAACGCTGGGATTATTTTTGTACGTTGGATATTTGGTGTATCGTTATTATTCACATCGCTCCTTTTATACCCGGATGTCACGATCGATGGATTCGCTGAAGGAATTTGTACCATTGAACGAAACAAGTCCATTATCACTGGCGCTGGAGAAGTTGTTGGATTCACAATACGGCCAGTATCACGCACATCTGCATCGGCTGGAACAGCGACAGCAAGAATATCTGACATTCATGAACCAGTGGGTCCATCAGATGAAGACACCGTTATCCGTCATCGAGTTGACCGTGGAAGGTCAGGAAGATGACGACCCTAGGCTCATAAGCATTCGAGAGGAAGCAGACCAGATGAGACGGGGATTGGAGACTGTGCTGTATGTGGCGCGGTTGGATACCTTCGAGCAGGATTTCAGTGTGGAACCTGTGATACTGAAGACCGCTGGGGAAGAAGCGATCCATGAGCTCAAGCGATTCTTTATTCGCAATCACGTCTATCCAGAGATGCATATAGATTCTGCGCTGGTTGTACAATCCGATGCTAAGTGGATTCGTTTTGTCTTGGTACAGTTACTGTCGAACGCAATCAAGTACTCTGCGGGCAACGGACAAAAGATTCATCTGCGTGCGTATGAAGCGGAACGCTCTATCATGCTGGAAGTGCAGGATCAGGGCATCGGGATTCCGAAGTCTGATCTGAATCGGGTATTCCAACCTTTCTTCACCGGGGAGAACGGACGGCATTTCAAAGAGTCCACAGGCATGGGATTGTATATAGCAAAAGAAGTGTTAACGCGGATGAATCATCAGATTGATCTTGAATCCGTGTACGGCGAAGGAACGACTGTCCGAATTACATTCAACTCCTGAAGTGACAGGTTGAAGAAGTGTGAGTGGAGTATGAATTACAGTGTAAGTGTAAGTAAAGACGTCTATTGCCTGATCGGGGCGAAGGCGTCTTTTTGATTTTCATGATGCAACCTTACAACATTGTCATGTTGATGAAAGGTTAAACCATAGGAGAATGGCCGAAACTTCGATAGACTATAGTCATAAGAGTACAGGAAAGGCCATGCACAATACACATGCACACAGCATGAAAGTAACTTAATTTTGAATTCATACATCACTAAGGAGTTGTAACCATGGAGATTTGTTCTGTGAAACAGATCAGTAAAATCTACAAAGGCATCGTATCTTATGAAGCGTTATCAGGTATTGACCTCAGTATTCAGGAAGGTGAGTTTGTTGGCATCATGGGACCATCAGGTAGTGGCAAAACAACACTGCTGAACATGATCTCAACCATTGATCATCCAACATCAGGCGAACTGCGGATTGCAGGGAAGAATCCGTTTGAATTGAATCAGGACGAACTCGCGCTGTTCCGGCGTAAAGAGCTTGGATTCGTTTTTCAATCGTTCAATCTGTTAAATACCCTGACAGTTAAGGAAAACATTGTGCTTCCACTGACTCTTGACGGTGTTTCGCTAGCAGAGATGAACACTCGTGTTGAACAGCTGGCAAGCAAGCTGGGGATCGAGGGTATTCTGAACAAACGGACATATGAGATATCAGGAGGACAGGCACAGCGTACGGCCATTGCCAGAGCGCTTATCCATTCCCCAAAGTTGATTCTGGCAGATGAGCCAACAGGTAACCTGGATTCGAAGGCGGCAAGAGATGTCATGGAGATTCTCGAAACTCGCAATCAGGAGGATCAGGCTACGATGCTGCTGGTCACTCATGATGCAGTAGCAGCAAGTTATTGCAGTCGGGTTGTCTTTATCAAGGATGGCAAACTCTACAACGAAATTCACTACGGCGATAATCGTGCAGCCTTTTACCAGAAGATTATTAATGTATTATCCCTAATTGGAGGGTCAGGACATGAATTTTCGCCAGTTCGCCATTAATAACGTTGTTCGCAATAAACGAATTTATCTGGCTCATTTTCTGAGCAGTACGTTTTCCGTCATGATCTTTTTTACTTACGCATTGCTATTGTTCCATCCTGATTTGAAAGAAGGGTTAAAAGGTTCAAGTGGTACGGTTACTTTGCTTGCGAATCAGGGGTTTATGATTGCGGAGATCATTATATTCATCTTTTCGTTCCTGTTCCTGCTCTACTCGGTAGGTTCATTTCTGAAGACGCGTAAGAAGGAATTTGGTATCTTCCTGATTCTTGGCATGACACGCAAACAGATGAATCGGCTTCTGTTTATGGAGAATATGTGTATTGGATTAGCTTCGATCATTACGGGCATCGGACTCGGGCTCATTTTCGGCAAATTGATTCTGCTCATCTGTGGCTCCATGCTGGCTGTTGAGAACAGTCTTCGGTTCTATTTTCCGCTGAAAGGTATCGCCTTGACGGTTGGAGCATTTCTGCTATTGTTCGTTGTCATCGCGATGTCGTCATCCTTGCTCATACGGAAAGGTTCACTCATTGACCTTGTGAAATCAGAGGAAAAACCGAAACCGGAACCCAAAGCATCACGCTTACTCGCCTTGCTGTCGGTGCTGTTCATTGGCGGGGGTTATGCAGGAGTATTCACTTTTGTATGGGTAAGCTTCTCCTTTCCATTATTACTTGCAAGTGTCGTGGTTGTTATAGTAGGTACTTACTTTCTGTTCACACAGCTCAGTGTATACATCATTCGGGCACTGAAAAGAAATCCAAGGTTGTTTTTCCGTAAAACCAATCTGCTCTTCTTATCTGAACTTACCTACCGAATGAAAGATAACGCCATCATGTTTTTCATGGTAAGTATCATTTCAGCTTCTTCATTTACGGGAATTGGCACCATGCTTGCTATTGCTGACCCGGGGTTGTCGTCCATGTCGAATCCGTACGCATTCAGTTATATGAATAACTGGTATACTCCAAACTCCGAGCGACATATTCGGCAGATTGAAGAAACGTTGATTGATCATCAAGTTCCCTACGTGAAGGGCAGTTATGCTCCTATAGGTGAAAATAATAATGGGAATATTATCAAACTGAGTGATTATAACCGTCTTGCGAAGGCACTGGGGTATGAAGAACGTACGTTGAAACAAATCGATGAGTCATTTATGACACCAAGCAATTTGGCGATGCGCAAGGAGTACCGTGAACAGGTTGAAAAAGGAGCCTCGGGAGGAAAGATCAATCTGGAGGTTGATAATCAGCACATACCTGTCCAGCTATCGACACCTGGTACCGATATTGTGATTCCTTTTCAATATGAAATTTATCTCTACGTCGTAACCGACGAATTGTTTAATAAGATGAGACCTGCGTACAACGAGGAAGTTGGCATGCCTGAAGGTTTCTATTCGAGTCGAACGATACAATTTATCGTGAAAGATTGGATGGGTACACGCAGCTTTGCTCCTGAATTGATCAAATCCATTCAAGATGATCATTCCGAAAAAGGTTATTACGAGGTCAGCGCGCTTGTGGTGGATTGGCTTAATTCCAAGCAGACCAATGGCATCATTCTAATTTTGAGCGGCCTGATCGGCATTGTTTTCTTCACCTTTGCAGCAAGTTTCACGTATTTCAGACTTTACGCAGATCTAGAACGGGATGAAGCGCAGTATCGCATGATTGGCAAAATGGGACTGAGTCGTCCCGAACTCCGTAAGATCGTAACAAGGCAGCTATTGCTTATGTTCTTCCTGCCGATTCTGGTGGCGGTCATCCACAGTTCGGTTGCCTTTGTGGCGTTGCAGCAACTGGTTGATTTCTCGGTCTTTGGATACAGCCTGCGCATCTTCTTGGTGTTTGCTTCCATGCAGATTTTGTATTTTGCACTCGTTCGCTGGCGGTATCTGCGTCACATGTATTCCAAATTAGTATAAAATAGCATGGCCCAACAGACACCGGACTCTTCGCTCGGTGTCTGTTGACTTTTCTATCTCTGGCACAGTACTATTTTGTTAGATACAGAATGTATCATTACATAGTTTCTCAAGCAGTTAGAAGGATGGAGTTACAGAAATGTCAGGCCGGTGCCTGAGAGGGAGGACATATCATGAGTATCACGATGTCTCGTGGACAAGCTTACATTCAGCGTCTGAATGATGAGCGGAATGTATGGCTGGACGGAGAGCGTATCCAGGTAACTGGGCATCAGGCCTTTCAGGGAACACTTCAAACCATAGAAGGATTGTTCAATCTGGTGGATGACCCGGAGACAAGGGAAACCGTGGCCTATTGGGAAGAACAGACGGGAAGTTACGTGCATCGCTCTTTTC
Source organism: Paenibacillus sp. OVF10 (assembly GCA_022836915.1). GTDB lineage: Bacteria > Bacillota > Bacilli > Paenibacillales > Paenibacillaceae > Paenibacillus. The sequence continues at coordinate 3,599,500 of CP094668.1, forward strand.
TTGTGCCTCGTTCACTTCCTGACGTGAACAGCAGGGCGGATGCTTTTCGGCTGTGGGCCGATCGTACGTATGGGGTGATGAGCCGATTGTCTGATTATGCCCGATCCAGGCTGACCGGTTGGTATGCAACACGACATGAGATGACAGCGCATGACCCGGCATTTGCAGACAAAATATCGGATTATTTTGCACAAGCCAAACGAAAAGATGCATTCCTGACAATTGTCCAGCGGGACCCACAGATTAATCGTTCCTTGCCTGTTGGAGAAGATGAGGATGCCATGCTGCGAATTGTCAAAAGGAATACAGAGGGCGTTGTGATCCGCGGGGCCAAAATGGTGGCAACAGCAGCGCCTTATGCCGATGATATCATTGCTTATCCCGTTCAACGAATTCCAGGCCACCTGCCAGAGCTGGCCCATATGGTAATTGTAGCCGCGGACAGTCCGGGCTTGCACATGATGTGTCGTGAATCTTTTGCCACAAAAGATACAGATAAATCACATCCACTCAGTGCGCAGTATGATGAGATGGATGCCGTGTTATTTTTTGACGATGTATTTGTGCCCTGGGAACGTGTATTACTGCACAATAACCCTGAAGCCGTATGGCAGATTCGCTGCAATACAGCTTCGGCCAGTCTGGCCTACCATCAGAGTGTCATTCGATTACACTCGAAACTGGAGTTTATTACAGCCGTGACCTCATCCATTGCCAAGGAGATTGGGGTGGACTCTTTCCTGAATGTGCAGGAACAACTTGGAGAGCTGATCAGTCAGATGCAGACTATCGAGGGACTGATTATTGCTGCTGAAGCACAGTCCAAACCAGACACATTTGGCAACTGGTTGCCGGAATTCAAATATATTGAAACCGCACGTAATCTGGGCAATCGCTATTATCCCCGCGCGGTGGAGATTTTGAAGACCATTGCTGCGGGTGGTCTGATTCAGATTCCTTCAGGTACGTTTGAAATAAATGAAATGATGGGTTCTATGGTAGGCAAATATCTTGGTGGAGTAACGATGCAAGCCCCGGAGAAGATTCGTCTCTTTCAACTGGCATGGGAATTGACAGGAAGCCCACTCGGAGCAAGGCATGATCTGTATGAACGTTTCTACGCAGGTGATCCCGTACGCAACCGGGCGAGCCAATATGTGCAATATGACAAGGAACGTTTATTGGGCAAAGTTGAACCTTGGCTTCGTTCGGGTAAGGAATGATCTGCTAATCTAATACAAATGGTCCGAATGAAGATTGAAAAGCCTGAATGAAGAACGCAAAGCTTGAATGTAGGCTGAAAACAGCTCTATTTTAGTTGATGCCTTGGCTTGCGCCAGGGCTCTATTTCTATTTATTTAGATTATCTTTAGAAATGATTTAGGTTGAATTAAGGGACGTAGTATATAGTATTAATGTAGAGATAGGCATAGAGTATAGGAAATGAGAGGAATAACATGAGATACACCGTATTAATTGCAGATGACGAACCAGAAATTGTGGAACTGCTTCAGCTCTATCTGGAGAAGGACTATACGATTAAGACTGCGGTGAATGGAGCCGAGGCGTTACAATGTATACGTTCAACACAAATCGATCTGGTCATACTGGACATCATGATGCCTGTAATGGATGGATTGCAGTTGATCAAACAGATCAGATCCACACATAACATGCCTGTTCTGTTCCTATCCGCTAAAAGTCAGGATCACGATAAAATCCTTGGGCTTGGACTTGGGGCAGACGATTATATAGCGAAGCCGTTCAACCCGCTTGAGATTGTCGCCAGAGTAGAGGCGTTGCTCAGAAGAGTCAATCAATTTGATGCAGCGGAGATCCCCGCAGCGAAAGAACAGAATCTGGTATTAGGTGATCTGACCCTGGATCGATCCCAATGTATCCTTTTTCGTTCAGGAAATCCTGTAACATTGACCTCTACAGAGTATAAAATTATGGAATTGTTGCTTGATCAACCTGGCCGAGTGTTCACCCGTAAAAAAATATACGAAGCCGTCTGGGGCGACTATTATGCGCACGAGGACAGCACGATTATGGTACATATCAGCAACATTCGGGAGAAGATCGAGCGTGACTCCAGACAACCGGAATATCTCAAAACGATAAGGGGACTGGGATACAAAATTGAAGCGCCCATGGAAAGCTAGAGAAAAGCGACTGTTGCAGACATCCCTGACACTGGATTTCTTGCTGTTCAACTTCTTTTGTTGTTACTGGTATTAATCGTGTACCTTATGGTGTCACTGGATGTTGTGGACTTTCGCATTTCGGATCAGGTCGTTGATCCGGATCTCAATGTTGAAGCCCACGTGTATGTGGCAGAGTTGGAGAATGAATTTTACTCCGGTGGAGGTTCGGTTTCTCAAGGTAAAGACACAGAGATTCAACGTCTCAAGGACAGCGGCGGCTGGATTGAGATTCTGGATGCGAATCGCAACGTCATTCGTCATGTGGGAGAAAAGCAAGATGTGTTCACACAATACAGTGAAGCCGATCTGTATGATGGACTGGAAAATCGGAGTGACCAGGAATACTATTATTCGATCACTCCTCTCTCGACAGAAGGAGCGGCAGCGTATGTATTGCTCAAAATCCCGCGTGATCTGGTCAGCGTGCGAATTAACGATAATCAGTTGATTACCAATCTGAAACATCCATTATCCTTTTACATTATGATTGGCATCGGTTTAGTTTTATTATTGATCTTTGTCTATAGCTATTGGGTCGCACGGAGAATCAAAAAACCACTCAGCATCCTCTCCTCGGGTCTTACGCAGATGATACAAGGAAATTATAGTACACGGATGTCGATCTCAGCCGAGAGGGAATTTGTCCAGATCGGTGAGACCTTTAACTACATGGCGGACGTCATTGAGAACACCTCTGCGGAGAAACGATACGCCGAAGAGAGCAAACAGCGACTGATTGTAGATTTATCACATGATCTGAAGACACCGATAACATCTATACAGGGATATGCGCAGGCATTGGTGGAAGGACGTGGGGAGGACAAGGACAGGCAGCAAAGATATCTGGGATACATCTATAACAAGTCTGTTCAAGTTGCACGCATGATACAGAATATGCTGGAGCTGCTCAAGGTGGATTCGCCCGATTTTCGCATGCATATTCAGAGAAGAGAGATTGGAGAATTCGTGCGCGAGATTATGGCAGATACCTATGGGGAGATTGAACAGAAACAGTTTGTCCTCCATGTACTTGTTCCTGATCAGGAGATCTACGCGAGGTATGATCCGGAGCTGTTATCCAGAGTCATTCAGAATCTGATCACCAATGCTCTGTCTTATAATCCACTCGGGACAGAACTGCGCGTCGAACTCATTCCGCTTCATACCCATGTGGTGATAGAGGTGGCAGATAACGGAGTGGGCATACCTCAAGAACTATGGTCAACGATCTTTGACCCGTTTGTACGAGGGGATGAGGCGCGGACAGCGACCGGAGGCACCGGACTTGGTTTGTCCATCGCACGACGTAATACGGAGAAAATGGGTGGACGGCTGATCCTTTCCCGGCGTGGGCGAGAGACCACCGTGTTTACCATTGAGATTCCAAATTAAATAAGAGAAGAAATGTCCATGTGGAGGGAAATATTTTGTTCAAAGTAAATACGTTTGTCCGGTTCAGTATTGCACTGGCGCTGATATTGGTTAATATCTATTTATTATCACGTGTAAGCTTCATCTTTCAGCCGCTCGTCACCATGATCACGGTCATTACCGTGCCGATGATGTTGTCGGTGTTCTTTTATTATCTGCTCAGACCGCTTGTGAATTATATGGAGAAAAAGAAAATAAATCGCACGCTAAGTATTTTGCTAATCTATCTGGTTATTGCTATTCTGGGAGTGTTCTTCATCATTGGTTTATGGCCATCGTTACGTGAGCAACTGATCAATCTGGTTGATAACGCACCAAGTCTAATTAATTCATTAAGTGAACAGCTGAGAGAGCTGGAGCAAAATGGTGCCATTCAGGCCTTGTTCCCTGAGGGCTCGACACCTTTCTCCCAGATCACGGAGTATATCAACAAAGGATTTAACTTTGTAACCAACTATGTAAGTGGATTCTTCTCACTCGTTTCCAGTTTTGCGATCATCTTGTTTACACTACCGATCCTTTTGTTCTATATGCTGTTACAAGGCGAGAAATTTGGTCGTAAACTGGCACATATCGCTCCAAAACGTTTCCAAAATGACAGCCGTGAAGTTGTACTTGAGATTGATCAGGCGCTGAGTGGTTTTATTGTAGGTCGAGTCTTGGTAAATCTGGCGCTGGGTGTACTGATGTATATCGGTTTCCTGATCATTGGACTGCCGTACGCATTACTGCTCACGGTAATCGCGGTCATCATGAACTTTGTTCCATTTATCGGAGCGATTGTGTCGTCCGTGCCTATTGTGATCATGGGTCTCGTGGTATCACCATCGGTTGCCATCTGGTCTCTGATTATTATTCTCGTCGCTCAGCAGATTCAGGACAACCTGGTTGCACCGTACGTATTCGGCAAAAAGCTGGATATTCACCCGTTAACGACGATTATTCTGGTCTTGGGTGCAGGGGACCTGGGTGGAATTATTGCCATCCTGATTATTATCCCGGTTTATATGATCGTTAAAATTCTTCTGGTTCGAATCTATAACATGTTCTTCAAGGACAAATGGCAGAATGCATAGAATTTAAATTATTTGAAGGAGTGGAGCACATGTCTGAAATTATCGAAAAACAATACAATGAACCTGAATATATCGCACCTCAATCTGTTCAAATGGGTACCATTCACATCTCGAACGATGTGTTATCCAAGATCGTGGGGATGGCCGCTCAATCAACGGCTGGCGTATCCTCCATGTCGGTTGGACTGACTGAAGGGATTGCCAAGAGTATCAGCGGCAAGAGCCTGCAAAAAGGGATTGACGTACATGTCAAAGACGATCAGGCAACCATCCAGCTGCGCATCAACATTCAATATGGCAACAAGATGCACGAGGTCTGCCGTGAACTTCAACATAATGTTCAACAGGCTGTTGAACAATTAGCAGGCGTCATGGTCGATGAAATCAAAGTGCAAGTTGTTGGCATATCCATGCCGGAGACGGTATAAACCAATGAAAAGAATGTAAGGAATAACGATAGTAAGGTTAAGCGATTAACAAAAACAGCACCTTCCCAATTAACAACTTAACTGGGAGGGTGCTGTTTTATGTTTGCGGTAGTAGGTGGGCGCTTCACCCATCACTTTTTTGAACATTTTGGAGAAAAGCAATTGATCCGTATAGCCCACAGAACGGGCAATATCACCAATGGTCAGACCAGGATCAAGCGTCAGTTCGGCTGCCCTGCGCATCCGATAATGAACCAGATACGACTGGATGCTGCTTCCCATCTTGTCCTTGAAGAGAGAGCACAGGTAACTGCGCTGCAAACCGACATGGGCCGCGATGGATTGAACGGTAATGGCATTGGCATAGTTCATTTCAATGAAGTCGATTACCTGCGTTACGTACGTTTCCTTCGAATAATCCGGCATGGGTTGAAGATGATCTGAATTAGCCTGATCAATTAAAATGGAGAAGAATTGATACAGCAAACCAGTCATGCTAATCTCCCAGCCTTTGTGGGTATTGCGAGAATTGATCATTCGGTGCAGGCAGGATCGCATCTCGTCATCCTCATTACCCAGCTCAAAAATCGGGTGATGCTCGGACAGACAGGCCTGCTGTAAAAGGAAGAACTATTGCTGCCTTGAAAAGCAACCCAGCTGTATTCCCATGGATCATCCTGATCTGCTTCGTAATGCACGACGGAATGCGGAACAATCAGAAAACCTTGACCTTTGTGCAGGGTGTACGTTTTGCCACCAACTTCGAAGGTGCCTTTGCCATTCAAAATATAATGAATTTTATAATAGTCTCGCATGGCAGGGCCAAAGTGGTGACCAGGTGTACAGGCTTCCGTGCCATAATGAAGGAGCTGAAGCTCCTGAAAATGATTGTTCTTGAACATATACGTAATCAAGGGTATTCACTCCTGTACGATTTCGTCTCATCTTGCATTTTAACATATTAATTAGTGTGAAAGATGAATAATTTAAGATTAGTTTATATAGATAACAATCATTATTACATATGTTCAAAGTGAAATGCCATATCGTTTTGCCAGAGAAATGTCTAAGATGAAAAGGAATTCAACAAACCTTACAGGAAAGTGAGAATAACGATGCCCTATACTGCGAGTGAACAACGATATGATGAGATGAAATATGTACGTTCCGGCAAATCCGGAATCAGACTGCCGCAAATTGCGCTGGGTTTATGGCAGAACTTTGGTGGCAACCGCACATTGGATATTCAGGAAGAAATGATTTTACGTGCCTTTGACCTCGGAATTAATCATTTCGATCTGGCGAATAACTATGGTCCACCTCCAGGATCAGCGGAAGAGAACTTTGGTGTGATTTACAAAAAACATCTGCGTCCTTACCGGGATGAACTGCTCATTTCGTCGAAGGCAGGTTACCATATGTGGAGTGGACCTTACGGCGAATGGGGTTCCCGCAAAAACCTGATTGCCAGTCTGGATCAAAGTCTTGGTCGGATGGGGCTGGACTATGTGGACATTTTCTATCATCACCGTCCAGATCCGGATACACCGTTGGAAGAAACGATGACGGCACTGGATCACATCGTGCGGCAAGGTAAAGCTCTGTATGTGGGCTTGTCCAATTATAATGCAGAACAGACGCAAGAAGCGGTAACCATTCTCCGTCGTCTGGGTACGCCGTGTCTGGTTCATCAGCCAAACTACTCGATGCTGAATCGCTGGATTGAAGACGGTTTGCAAGACGTACTGGATGAGCAGGGCGTAGGTTCCATTGCGTTCTGTCCACTCGGCCGCGGTCAGTTGACGAATAAATATGTCGATAAGATCAAGGAAGAACGCGCCAATCCAACAGGCAATTTGAAAAAGAAGCATACACGGACGAACGGATTGCCAAGTTCGATGCGCTTCAGGCAGTTGCCGAGCGAAGAGGGCAGACGATCTCCCAACTGGCTCTGAACTGGATCTTGCGCGGTAACCGTGTAACCTCAGCACTGATTGGTGCAAGCCGTGTGTCCCAGATTGAAGAAAACGTGGCTGCCCTCCAGGCAGCGGATCTGACAACGGAAGAGTTGAATGAGATCGAAAGTATTTTGGACGGAATGGGTAATTATCCGTGGTAACATACACAGTATAGCTGTGTGAAAATTATAGTTAGGTAAAATTAATTTAATATAAATTAAGAATGAAATGGCGCCTACCTGATTATCAGGAGGGCGCCATTTTGTATATGTCATTTTCTTTATAGGATAAGATCTATTATAATAGTTCATTAATTGACCTATGTTTATTTTTTGGAATGAGCCTAGTTCATAGCACCTGGTCCTAGGATTTAGGGTATAATATATAGAAGCTATACATTTGAACTACGAAGGAGAGGCTCCATTTGAACTTTGAACAGTGGATTTCGCCTGAAAGCTATAACCTGACATCCGAGATGGAGAATCATCCATCAGACCGGATTGCACTTAGATGGCTCAGCGATCAACGAGAATTGGAAGAGATTACGTATGGTGATTTATTCAAGCAGGCGAATCGTCTTGCTGGAGGTTTGCGTGAACTTGGACTGGAGAAGGGTGACCGGGTGTTGGTCATGGTACCACGCCGGATAATTGCCTATGTCATTTACATTGCTTGTCTGAAATTGGGGATTGCCGTTATTCCTTCCTCCGAGATGTTACGGGCCAAAGATCTGGAATATCGTCTGCGTCACTCTGAGGCGCGGGCTGTTATTGTATGGTCCGAGACGACCTCGGAAGTGGAAAAGATGGACGCGGATCTGCCATCACTGGCACATCGAATTGTGGCATCACCTAATGGCGAAGTTGGCGTACCTGCTGAAGGCTGGGTTAATGTGCATGAGTTAATGCAGAATCAACCCGATGAGATGGCTGCGGTGGAAACACACCGTGATGATACAGCTATTCTTGCTTATACTTCGGGCACAACTGGTAATCCCAAAGGAGTTGTACATAGCCACGGTTGGGGATATGCTCACCTGCGAATCGCTTCTTCATTATGGCTGGATATTCAACCTTCAGATACCGTGTGGGCAACGGCTGCACCTGGCTGGCAAAAATGGATCTGGAGCCCGTTCCTGTCGGTACTCGGAAGAGGCGCGACTGGCCTGGTCTACAATGGATCATTCCAGCCCAAGCGTTATCTGGAACTGATGCAGGAACATCAGATTAATGTCCTTTGCTGTACACCAACGGAATATCGGTTGATGGCCAAAGCCGATGATCTTGGACATTATGACCTGTCCCATCTGCGCAGTGCTGTTTCAGCGGGCGAACCGCTCAATCAGGAAGTCATTGAAATCTTCCAGCGTCACTTCGACCTGACTATTCGAGACGGATATGGACAGACCGAGAGCACGTTGTTAATCGGCAGTCTCAAGGATGCGCCTGTACGCATTGGCTCTATGGGTCAGTCGATTACACCTGGATTGATTGAAATTATTGACGAAGAGGGACAACCTGTTCCTGCGGGTGAAGTAGGAGATATCGCGGTACACAAAGAGATGCCAGCTTTGTTCAAGTCCTATTATCAGGATGAGGGACGGAAGGAAGCCAGTCAGCGTGGCGATTATTTTGTAACAGGGGACCGTGCACGTAAAGACGAAGAAGGTTACTTCTGGTTTGAAGGCCGCAGTGACGATATCATCATCAGTTCGGGTTACACCATTGGACCATTCGAAGTGGAAGAAGCACTCATGAAACACGCCAGTGTGAAGGAATGCGCGGTGGTTGCAAGTCCGGATGAGATCCGCGGTAATGTGGTGAAAGCATTTGTCGTACTGCGAGATGATTCGCTGGCTTCACCAGAACTGATGCGTGAATTGCAGCACCACGTCAAGGAAATCACAGCACCTTATAAATATCCACGTAAGATCGAATTTGTTACGGATCTGCCGAAGACCAACTCTGGTAAAATCCGCAGGATTGAGTTACGCGAACAAGAAAAACGAAATGTATAGATCATTTTGTATAGATGAAATTTTGCAAATTGATCATGCGTAGTGAAAGAGAAGGAATCGATTCTGAAGAAGCGATAGCGTTCTTATTTGTCTCCTAATTTTAACCTTTGAAAAATACGATGAAGAAAATTTGGGGACAACGACGATCTAAAGAACGATCCTTCGCTGTAACGGCCACTCAACAGAGTCCAAGTCATTTGCAATCCATGTCATAATATATGAAACAGGAGTGAATACAACCATGAGTCAATTTGAACAAACCTTTGAAAAGTCATTGGAACAATACGCAGAACTGGTTGTCAAAGTCGGCGTGAATATTCAAAAAGGACAGGATCTGCTCGTCACTGCACCCATCGAAACGCTTGAATTCACACGTCTGATTGTGCAAAAGCCTATGCGGCTGGTGCCAATTATGTACAAGTGGACTTTGATGACGACAACATTACCCGCAGTCGTTTTGAACATGGCTCCAATGACAGCTTTGACTACTATCCAGCCTGGAAAGCGGATATGATGGAAAAGTTTGCAGAAGCAGGCGGCGCTACCCTTACGATCAAAGTTCCAGATCCTGAACTGTATAACGGAATTGACTCCGATAGTGTTTCCCGTGCTACTAAGGCAGCTGCACATGCACGTCGGGGATATGCTAAGTATACACGTAATCATGAAATTAGCTGGTGTCTGATCAAAGCACCGACCAAGGCTTGGGCGAACAAAGTGTTTGCCGACATCCCGGAAGAAGACCGAATCAACGTGATGTGGGAAACCATCTTCAAAATGAACCGTGTAGATGGCGGAGACGCCGTACAAAATTGGAGAGAACATCTGGATACCCTGAATACCATGAGTGATCTCCTGAATAAAAAGAACTATAAGAGCCTGCATTACCGTGCGCCAGGTACAGACCTGAAAATTGAATTGGTCCACAACCACATCTGGGGTGGCGGTGGTAGCGAAAATAAACAAGGTGTATACACGGTCGCGAATATGCCAACTGAAGAAGTATTCACCATGCCTAAGCGCAGTGGAGTGAATGGATATGTCAGCAGTACCATGCCTTTGAACCTGAATGGACAGCTGGTAGACCAGATGAGAATCACATTCAAGGATGGACAGGTTGTAGCGTTTACGGCAGCATCCGGTGAAGAGCATTTGAAGAACCTGTTTGCCACCGATGAAGGAGCACGTTATCTGGGTGAAGTGGCACTCGTACCACATGACTCTCCGATCTCCAACCTGAATCGCATTTTCTACAATACGGGTATTGATGAAAATGCATCCTGCCATTTGGCTGTGGGCAGTGCATATCCATTCAACATGAAAGATGGCACAACGATGTCGAACGAAGAGTTGCTGAAGCATGAGTGCAATGTGAGTTTGACCCACGTTGATTTCATGATCGGTTCCGCAGAGCTGGATATCGATGGTGAGTTACAGGATGGTACAATCGAGCCGGTATTCCGTAAAGGCAACTGGGCATTTTAATTTCTAAACTAGTTATCTAAGTTGAACTAAAGATTATTTACACTGACACTACGATGACAGAATAACCTTCCAATCGCTGTTATCCCCAGATTTTTTGATTCCCTTTTCTCCAGGGAAAAATCCGTGGATAGCATATGCTTCCTATGCAGCTTTCTTTCAGAAAGCTTTTAGGCGAACGCTTCGCTTTTTCAGGTTTTTTCTGTCCTCTCCGTTATCGTGTAAATGATTAGTTCAACTTAAATAGTAAAAGTAATAGTATTAAACAAGAAAGTGACTTCAATCTGAAGTCACTTTTTTGTTTCCTCGTAACGTGGATTACACGGGTCTTACAGGCACACATATTTCGCAATAATGCTGATTGAGCAGTGCCCAACGATATCGTTCTATAACCGGCTTGTTGTCCATCAGATAACCACTTGTTTGTAAATGAGGGATGATGATGTTCCATGTCTGCTGAATAGCTTCTGCCGTATGTCTCACCTTACAGATGAGATAATCTCCACCTGATAGCTCGCCAATCTCAACAAACTCATCTTCCAGACGTTCAGATTCAGTGATAACAATACAGGCATCATATCTACATTTTTCGGGCGGTGTGGTAGTTGGGTCATCTTGGGGTATGCCCAGTAATGTTGCTGATTCATGAAGCAATTGGTTTTTGTCTGCCCATTGTTTCAGCGTATTCATCGCTTGAGCATTGGCTGGACCGTAAGGACCAACCTGTCGAACATAGGCGAGACGATATGACGGGAGGTTTTCGATATACATTTCCATGAAAATCTTCCTCTCTGTACGATTTCTCTTACAAGTTGGATGCTAACATGGTATAAAAGAATTTGCTTAAGTAATTGTTGAATCCCGGCGACGAAACTCATAGAATAGGGATAATATGTTGGAAGACTGTTCCATAGAGCAAAACGAGAGGGGAGGCGTTAGACATGGATATTACTTATGCCTTCACGGATGAACGTTTCAGGCAAGTTGTGTTGGATCGTTTTTGTGATCAGCGGGCTTTCATTCAGGAGAGTGACGTTTGTGAGGTTGAGATATTGCAACTTTCCAATCACAATATTAGCAATCTTGATGGAATCGAGTATTTCAGGGGTCTTCAAGAGCTGGATTGTGCCTATAATCAATTGACCGGTCTGGATCTTACTCAGAATCACAAGCTGAGGACGTTACGTTGCAGAGAGAATCAGCTTCTAACACTGGACCTCCGTTCCAATTCGGAATTGCAAGTGCTGGATTGCAGTTTTAATCGACTTCGAAAATTAGATCTTTCTTATAATTCCAAACTTATAACGGTGGAGTGTAATTGGAATATGTTGTCGGAGCTGGCTTCGGAGCACCTTGAGCAGTTGGAGGAACTTAGTTGCAGTTATAACGCTCTTTTCTCACTTGAACTTGAACAGAATAAGCAACTGCGGCGACTTGATTGCGCCAACAATTACATGCTGGAACTTGATGTAACAGGTTGTCCAAACTTGATTGAACTTCGCTGTAATCACAATCATATCAAACAGTTGGATTTTCGTTCAAATATGGTTTTAGAAAGTGTCCGTTGTTTTAACAACCATATAAGGGAGCTGGATATTCGCAATAACGTACAACTAAGAGAGTTGTACTGTTCCGAGAACAAATTAACCAAGTTGGATTATAGCGCTAATCCCAAGCTGGAGAGACTGCAATATGCAGACAATCTGATTTTTGAATCCGATCATGAAGTTCAGGGGATGGGTGTGTTTCAGTATGACGCATCGATGTCCAACTATCAGATGCACTTACATATTCAGGATAAAGAACTGGTAGTCACTGCACAGGTTTCAACCAAGATAGAGATGGAAGCCCTATCCCCATATATGGAAGAGACGTGGAAACGGTGGGACATGCTTGGTGAGCAGGCGCTTAAAACTATTGCCGAGGCTCATCCGGACGAAGATATCAATGAATTGATTTTGGCTGATGTAGAATTTCAGGGAGATCAATACCTCCGATTGGGTTATGATGCGGGGGATACACCTGCTGGTCGACTATACATATATGCGGAGTTTGACGATGAATTTCACATGTTGGATACGTTGATCTATGAAACGTATTAAAGCCACGAGATCGTGGCTTTTTTGCTTTGTCATTTAACTACTTTTATGTTATTCAGCGTGCATTTTGTTGAAGCTAACATATTCGTTAATCGGTTTACGGTAACCGCGTGGGCGCTGTTTGGCTTCCGACTTTTTGCCAATGGTGATCAGCATAACCGGTACGTAATGGTTAGGGATTTCCAAACTCCGTTGCAGTTCTTCCGAGTCAAAGCCAATCATTGGACAAGTGTCCCAACCGCGATCCTGAGCGATCAACATCAATTGCATGGCAGACAGGCTGGCATTGCGAATCGCATCCTCACGTTGGAAGAATCTGCCCCGAGATTCGTAAAATTCAGTGACACTTTGGGATTCCTGCTCGTATTGGAACGGAGTAAGAGCGCCCAGGTTCAACAAGCCTTCGTTAATAGTTCGGATATGATGATGCGCGTTGACGTCGCCCAATACCACGATGACCGCAGAAGCTGTTTTTACCTTATATTGCTGGGAAGCTTCATAGACTTTCTCTTTCTGTTCCTCGTCTTTAATCACAAGATAGTGCGTGTGTTGCAGGTTAAAGGCAGATGGTGCAAATTTGTTCAGGGCAAACATTTCTTGCAGTTCCGAATCCGAAATTTCAATTCCTTCTTCAAAAATAACGGCCGATCTACGGTTTTTGACTAGATTCTCCAACTCACTCATGGTAGTTTCCCTCGCTTATGTATGATTTATAAACTGACTATAACACACTTAGTTACTTTATGTAAGTATTATTTTAGAATAAGACAAGGATTGTCTGCCATACGCTAAAATAAAACACTAGAGGTGATTCATGAAAGCATTGATCGCAAGGTATATGGGAGGACATGACCCTCATGAATTTCGGGTATATGTGATCCAATCATCGACGTTAAAACGTTTTGTAGTAGTGGAGATTATTCTAGGCCCTATCGTGTACAATGTCGCACTTTATTTGTGCCATAATGCAATACTTGCTGGAGTAGGCTCTTGGGCTGGAACAGAAGGTCTGAAGAGACTGCCACTGGTCTTTAGAAGAATCGTTGGGACATGATGAAGTGGGTAAATGAAAGACTGAAGCAGGAGAGGGCCAGTTGCGGCCCCATCTTCTCCTTCAGCCATGTTATCTATAGTCACGCATCTTTTATCTGATCTAATAACTGTCGAAGCTTTGGGTTCAAACCTGCCTTATTTGGCACGTTCCAAATACTGCTCGAGCGTAAGTTTCTGGTTGGTAATCTCACCAGCAATATATACCCCTACATAACGTACATGCCATGGCTCATAGGAGTAACCAGTCAATTTCTCCTGATCTTTGCCATAACGGATGATGAATCCGTACTTGTGGGCATTGGCTTTCAGCCATTTGCCTTCTTTGGTGTTGCCGAAGCTTTGTTGAAGATCATAACCAGCCGAAGCGCTGGAGATATCCATGGCTAGACCAGTCTGATGTTCGCTTTGTCCTGGCCGAGCACTTGTTTTATTGGCAACAGCTTCACCTTTGATGCTGGCATTACGGTCAAAGATTGATTTCTGGGTCGCATAAGAGCGATAGCCAGACACCGCTTTGATATCGATGCCGTCTTTTTTGGCAGCCGCAAATAATTTTTCAATCGCGGTTGCAGCCACTTTACGCATTTGTTTCTTCGGACTGGAGCCTGAGAAGCTAAAAGGAATATTAGGTACAACCAAATCTTGAGGTGCATAAGTTGAAGGCAGATTTCTCTTTTTATTGACAAGTACAACTGTACTGGACACATTGGTCACGGTTGCCACATTTTTGATGGTTTTGATCGTACGACCAGGTGCATTATCATGCAGAAATTGAGTGAAGCTAGAGCTTGCAGCAGACGCGACGGGATTCAGGCTTGAAGTGATAGGAAACGTAGTAAAAGCAGAACCTGCTACAACAGAGCCTACGAGAATTGTAGATATGATGGATTTACGAGTAAAAGATTTCATGATGTGTGTTCCTCCTCGGATTATATGAATCTATATACCGAGTATACTAGAGGATTATATCCATAGGTTCTCCAATTGTTTCCGAGTTGTAAACAAAGTTTGCTATAAAATCTAACTAGAGGGTATTTACCGTGCCACTTCGATGACAGAACAACCTTCCGATCGCTGTTATCCCCAGATTTTTTGATTCAATTTTATAATGGTGAAAATCTTAGGATAAAGGCGAACACTTCGTTTCTTCAGGTTTTTTCTGTCCTCTCCGTTTCGTGCAAATGTTTAGTTCATCTTTTATAGAGTCTTTTTGCAACGCTGATAGAGGCATATAAAGAAAAGAACGTTAAAAAAGCCGTTGCATTAGATGCAACGGCTTTTGATGTGAAGAAAGATAATGCTAGATTACTTCAAGTAAGCTGGGACTGTATTACAACATGCAGGCGTCAGATCCACTGGAGCTTCCCGCTGTTACTGCACGGGTGTCACGAACGCGAACGTTGGCGCTGAGCACACCAGAATCACTGCTTAATTTGAAAGAAGGATAATTTTCTTCCGTATCCAGCTTCATGTGTTGTTCTAGGTTCAGCTGCTGCTTCGGATCAACATAGAACGGAACCAGATTGGTTTCAATCTGCGCGTCGAGAGCTGCAAGTTCATCAACAATGATAATAGCGATAACTCCGTTACATCCGCAACCTTCCAAGTCATAGATCACTTTGAAATATCCGGGTTGGTCATTCAGGCTTTCCGTCAATCGTTTTGCAGCCAAATCTGTAATTTGAATATACATATAGGTACACTCCTTTATATGTGGTCATGGTTGTAAGTGGTAAAAGAATTCATTCAGCTTCTATTCACATTATACCACTTTGTCAAAAATCAAAGCATTTATTTTCTTGACTGATCAGTCTGGAAAAGGTATTCTTTAGATAATGAATAGGGAGGTGAGGTCTGCAATTGGGAAGAGCCAAGGAGTTTGACACAGAGACCGTTCTAAGAAAAGCAACGTCTGTATTTGGAGCGTACGGTTATGAAGGTACATCTCTGAGCTTACTGTTGAGTGAACTTGGCATTGCGCGGCAAAGCCTGTATGACACCTACGGAACTAAACATGATTTATTTGTCTCTGCTCTTAAATTCTATATTCAGCAGAAGACAGAGGCGGGGATCAAACTATTAAACGAATGCACAAGTGTGAGGCAAGGCGTGACAGAGTTGTTCAACGAAGCGGTTAACGTGTTGACAGACAACGAACGTCGTAATGAATGTTTCATCATTAATAGCGCGGTTGAACAGGCACCACAAAATCACGAAATCGCGGCCTTTATTCAAACCACTAACCAACAAATGGAAGATGTTTTTCATACTGCGCTGTTACGAGGCCAGAGGAGTGGCGAACTGAGGCACGCAGAGGAAGAATTGCCCGGGCTTGCCCGTTTTCTGAATTATTCCCGACTCTCATTGACCTTTACGGCGAAGAGCGGTGCAAGCGCAGAAGGGATGCGAGATTTTGTACAGATGACCCTAAGGGCTATGAGTTAGCGTTTTACATGATTTGAGTAAGGATTCTTTATCTTTTTTGAAAATGAACGCTTAGGGCGTTTATTTTTTGACTATTATAGACCGATTGGTCTGGAAAAAGAACGCCAAACAAACTGAAGGAGGAAATAAGGATGACACAATCTCAGCAGTTGGAAGCGGGCAATAGTATACCGCATCGGATCATGCATGGTTTTACTCAATTGCTACTGGAAGGAAAACTAAAACAGTGGTTGGAGTTATATACATCTGAAGCTATCTTCGAATTTCCATATGCACCAGCAGGATATCCTCAGAACCTGGAAGGAAAAGCTGCAATTACGAATCATCTTCATAATCTACTGGGGATGATTGAAATCCAGCAGTTTTCTGAACCGGTGATCTTGTCTGATTCCACGAAACAACAGTTTGTGGCTGAATTTACTTGTAAAGGGCGTTCATTAGTTACAGGTCAGCCATACAACCAAACTTACATCTCTGTAGTGAGCCACTCTAATGGGAAAATTACACATTATAAAGACTATTGGAATCCAATGATCGTACTCGAATCGGACTTAGGAGGTAACAAGCATGATCAAAGATAAACCGTTGACACTTATTACAGGGGCTAATGGTAAGACAGGAAGCCGTGTTGCGGCCATACTTCAAAAGCATCATTATCCGGTGCGTTTGGCAGGAAGAACTAAACCATCTCTTTCTGGCTCTGATGATAACTATGTCTATTTTGATTGGTATGATTCCGAGACATATGCTCCGGAGCTGAAAAATGTGAATCAAGTGTATCTTGTCGTGCCAGTCATGGACATGACCCCAGAAGACGTCATGATTCCGTTCATCAAGGAAGCATTGTGGAGTGGGATTAAGCGATTTGTCTTGCTTGGCAGTGCTTCAATTGATGAAGATGGTCCTATTTTTGGCAAAGTACATCAGTATTTAAAAGCCCATGCTCCTGAGTGGACTGTATTGCAGCCATCCTATTTTATGGAGAACTTT
Source organism: Paenibacillus sp. OVF10 (assembly GCA_022836915.1). GTDB lineage: Bacteria > Bacillota > Bacilli > Paenibacillales > Paenibacillaceae > Paenibacillus. The sequence goes on from CP094668.1 coordinate 3,616,686, forward strand.
ACGGAGGGACCGCATCGGGAGACGACGAAACAACTCGGGAAAATATACAGTGCTACGGGTGACGGGAAAATTGGATTTGTTAGTGCAGATGATATCGCGGCAGTTGCGTTCCGTGCTCTGACAGATGTTGTTCCTCATAATACGGAGCATATCATTACAGGGCCGGAGTCGTTGTCCTATGGACAGGTTGCAGACGTCTTGAGCCGTGTACTGGGTCAGTCCATCCAACATGAATCTTTGTCCGACGATGAATTGAGGAACAGCATGATTCGCGCAGGAATGTCAGAAGAATACGCTGCTGCCCTCGCAGGACTGGATGTGCCTATCCGGGAGGAGGGAGAGAAGATCAAACGACAGATACGGTGACAAAAATAACGGGGAATAACCCGATTTCATTCGAGCAATTTATTCAAAATCATATGGAAGTATGGAAATAATGGAAGAAATATTTTCATATCATGAGAAGACGGTGCCTAGTGCCCGTCTTTTTGCATGTCTACCAGCTTGTTGACATCGTTGATTCAAATATGGATCTCTCCCTAACCAGGGACACCACGGAAAAGCAGTGATTATACGAACACACTTTTGGGGAAATAGATGAGGATGAATGTTAGGGCGTGTCTGAGACACGCCCTAGTAGATAAAGGGGCGAAGAGAGCGAATGATTCAGTTCGAAAATGTATCGAAACAATATCCTGATGGAACAACGGCTTTACGTCAGGTTAACCTCAACATTAACAAGGGAGAACTGTTTGTCATGATTGGTCCGAGTGGATGTGGCAAAACCACCATGCTCAAAATGATCAATCGCCTGATTGAACGAACAGATGGAACAGTGCGCATTAATGAACGCCCAATCGATGAATACAACATTCACGAATTGCGCTGGAATATCGGATATGTACTGCAACAGATTGCACTATTCCCGCATATGACAATTGCCGAAAATATTGCGGTTGTTCCTGAACTGCGAAAATGGAAGTCAGATCAAATCAAGGAGCGTGTACATACGTTACTGGACATGGTGGGTTTGCACGGAGATACGTACAGTGAGCGTAAACCGTCCGAGTTATCCGGAGGACAACAGCAGAGAATTGGTGTGTTGCGTGCACTCGCTGCTGATCCCGAGATAGTTTTGATGGATGAACCGTTCAGTGCACTCGATCCAATGAGTCGGGAGAAATTGCAGGACGATATTCTGGATATCCAGCGTCAGATGAAAAAAACAATTGTATTTGTTACTCATGATATTCAGGAAGCGCTGAAGCTGGGGGATCGCATCTGCATTATGAAGGATGGACAGGTTTTGCAGGTAGGCACCCCGGAAGAACTGATCCAACAGCCAGCTAATGATTTCGTACGTGAATTTGTTGGAAGTCCTAACACCGACACGAGTTCACAATCTGATTTTGATCTCGAATCCATCATGTCACCACTCTCACCGGGTCATGTACCAAAATCAGCCAAAACCGCCGTTCCCGTATCCATTACGTTAACAGAATTAGTTGATATCATGGCTTCCCATGACCATCTGTTGGTTGAACGTAACCGCCAGATTATTGGCGAGATCAGTCGAGTTGATCTGATGAAATACTGGTCTGGTCAGTTACAGGAACGAGGTGAAGGACATGAGTAGATTCGCGGAGGTGTTCAGTGAGCGCAAAGGTCAGTTGTTGTCTGCTCTGCTCGAACATATTCAGATCTCATTTATCGCATTGTTCTTTGCTGTCCTCATTGCTATTCCGCTTGGTATATACCTTACTCGCAAACCAAGAGTGGCTGAACCCATTATCGGGGTTACGGCTGTGTTGCAAACTATCCCATCCTTGGCGCTTCTCGGTTTACTCATCCCGTTATTTGGCATAGGAACACTTCCTGCAATTATTGCACTGGTTGTGTATGCTTTGCTTCCGGTACTCCGGAACACGTACACAGGCATATCCGAAGTTGATCCTTCCATGGTGGAAGCGGCGAATGCGATGGGCATGAATAGTTGGCAACGTCTAATCAAAGTGGAACTGCCACTGGCGATGCCTGTCATTATGGCCGGAATTCGGACCGCGATGGTCCTGATTGTAGGAACGGCGACACTTGCTGCTTTGATTGGGGCAGGAGGTTTGGGTGCATTAATTTTGCTGGGCATTGATCGGAACGATACGGCACTGATCATCCTTGGAGCCATTCCGGCCGCATTGCTGGCTATTTTGTTTGATGTACTATTGCGTCAATTCCAGCGGTTATCCTTCAAGAAAACATTGGTTACCTTGGGTTCGCTGGCTCTTATCGCGATACTTGTGATTACCATTCCCTTCGTGGCACGTGGTGGACAGAAGGATCTCGTGATTGCTGGCAAACTGGGAGCTGAACCGGAGATTCTAATTAACATGTATAAATTGCTGATTGAAAAAGATACAGACCTGACCGTTGAACTAAAACCCGGATTAGGCAAAACGCCATTCCTTTTCAATGCACTCAAGTCGGGTGATATTGATATCTATCCTGAATTCACTGGGACAGCCATCTCCGAATTCATGAAGGAAACGGCAGTGAGTACCGATCGGACAGAGGTGTACGAACAGGCAAGAGATGGAATGCTTAGCCAGTTCAACATGGTGCTGCTGAACCCTATGGATTACAACAATACGTATACGTTGGCCGTTCCAAAGAGCATCGCAGATCAATACAATCTCAAGACCATTTCGGATCTCAAACCGGTGGAACAGCAGATGAAGGCAGGATTTACGCTGGAATTCTCGGATCGGGAAGACGGTTACCTAGGCATTCAGAAGAAGTATGGGATTGAATTTCCGAACGTTGCGACAATGGAACCGAAGCTTCGCTATGGTGCTGTTCAACGTGGCGATATCAACCTCGTAGATGCCTACTCCACAGATAGTGAGTTGAGACAATATGAACTTGTTGTGCTGGAGGATGATCAGGAGTTATTCCCGCCGTATCAAGGCGCGCCGATGCTTCGTCAAGAAACGGCAGATCAATATCCACAACTGGTTGAGGTACTGAATCAGCTTGCTGGCAAAATTACGGATGACGAGATGCGTCAGATGAACTATGACGTGAACGTAGAGGGCGAATCCTGAACAGGTTGCAGCAGAGTACCTTAAACAGGCTGGATTGCTGTAACTTCAGGCATCCCTGCAATACATGTACCAAAAGGATGAGGAGGAACCATGATGACACAAGAAACTTATGACTTGATTGCGATTGGCACAGGAAGCGCGGCAAGCTCTGTAATCACCCGTTGCGCTGAAGCTGGCTGGAAAATTGCTGTAATTGATGAACGTGAGTTCGGCGGAACGTGTGCACTGCGTGGCTGTGATCCCAAGAAAGTGCTGGCTGGAGCGGCTGAGCTGATTGACTGGAATGAACGGATGCAAGGAAAGGAATTCAGGGACAGGCGACCATCAACTGGTCTGAACTTATGGCCTTTAAACGCACCTTTACCGAAAGCATACCTAGAGCAAGTGAAGATCAATTCAAACAGGCCGGAATGGATACGTTCCATGGTAAAGCTTCATTTGTCGATGAAAATCATATTCAAGTGGGAGAAGAAGTGCTCCATGGCAAACACATCCTGATTGCTACCGGTGCAAGACCTGCGCCACTTGAGATTGAGGGCTCAGAGCATCTTATATATAGTGATGACTTTCTGGATCTGAAACAGCTGCCGGATCGATTAGTTCTGGTAGGCGGTGGATACATTGCATTTGAGTTTGCGCATATTGCGGCCAGAGCCGGGACGGAAGTCCACATCCTGCATCGGAGTGAACAGCCTCTGAAGTCGTTTGATGCGGAGCTGGTAGAATCTTTGTTGCAAAAATCAAAAGAGATCGGCATTCATGTTCACTTGAACGCGGAGGTGAAGTCCATACGGCAAGAGGGGAACGCCTATGTCGTTCATGGCACACGTAATGGTGCAGATCACCAGTGGCAGTGCGGACTTGTCGTTCATGGAGCCGGGCGTGTTCCTAATGTGGATGGGCTGGAATTGGAGAGAGCCAACGTCAGCTACAGCAAAAAAGGGATTACGGTGAACGAGTACTTGCAAAGTGAAAGTAATCCGAGAGTGTATGCTGCTGGCGATGTAACTGATACAAAAGGGTTGCCTTTAACCCCGTTAGCAGGTCAGGAATCCCGGGCTGTATCGTTTAATTTGTTGGAGGAAATCAACACAAACCTAATTATAAAGTGATGCCTTCCATTGTGTTTACTGTCCCTGCCCTTGGAGCTGTAGGTATGAGCACGGAACAAGCCAAGAAAGAGGGCTACGAGGTGCAGGTAAATGATATGTCGAAATGGTATACTTACAAGCGAACTCATGAAAAATTTGCCATGGCCAAAGTGGTGATCGATAAATCAACCGGACGTATTCTGGGTGCGCATGTGCTCGGGAGCAAAACAGAAGAATTGATCAACCTTTTTGCAATGGCGATTCAGTTCAATCTGACTATCGATCAGTTAAACACCATGAATTTTGCATATCCTACTGCTGCATCGGACCTGGGTTCTTTAATTTAGAAGTGATGAAGTGAGGATGAACTCCCCTTTGGGACGGAAGGAAGGATGAAAACAACGATGTCATCGGATTTTATTGGGCTTCATGAAGGCAAGTGGACTAAGGAACCCGTTGCTGCACGGATGGATGGGGATCGTTTCGTTGTGGAAGCTCGGGAAGGCAGTGACTTCTGGGAGAACACATTCTACGGGTTCTGTCATCGGGATGGACATGCCATGCTTGCTCCATGGGACGGAACGGAAGCGATTGAGGTATCGTTTGATCTAAGCTCATTCACCGAATTATATGATCAGGCGGGACTAATGTTATGGTACGGAGAAGACCAATGGATCAAGGCCGGAGTTGAGGTCAATGATGGCGTGGCACATGTTGGAGCCGTCGTGACGGATACGTATTCCGATTGGTCACTCTCTCCTGTGCCAGAGTGGGGTGGACGAATCGTAACAATTAGAGCCTCCTACAGTAACGAGGCCGTTGTCATTCGTGCTCGCACAGATGAGCATCCTTGGCGTACGATTCGGGTTGCACGGTTTGCCTATCCGACGAACAAACATGCAGGTCCATTTTTGTGTTCACCGAAGCGTGCAGGGTTCCAGGTAGCATTTACCAAGTGGAGATCCACGACACCCGATCAAGACTTGCATACAGATCCGCCGATTACGGATTAAAACAAGTTAAGATGCACGATAAACAATGAAACATGAATAGGTGTATCTGGCTTAGAAACGAAGACAACACAAATAAGCAAGTTTTCCATTAACGGAGGACTTGCTTATTTTTTGTGTTTAAACTTTGGACTGTGAAGAGTCTCCAGTTACTCATTTCATCATTCGCCGGAGTCAGTGAGTTCTTTTCGCACATACAATAGAGTGCTTGCGAACTTTACTTGAGTTTAACGTTTATTTACTCGTGTCCGTATCCAGTGACTGGGGTTCGGTCTCTTTTTCACCCTCATCATCATTGGACTTATTGAACTCAAGCATACGCTCCTCGTAATCGTCCAGGAACCATAACGGGTCCATACTGTCTTCCTCACCGTTGTAATTGATCACGATTTCTTCGCCAGCTTTGATATCTGTATACGCGTAGAAGTCAAAGGTGTGGTTATCAAAATTGATATCATAAGTAGCGTTAGGTTCATAGGAGTGGTTAATTAGACTGCCGTAACCCAGCAGAATGGCGGTATGATTCGCCCCGTATTCGAACACGTAATCTTCCAAAATCGTTTTTTCGACATGCTCATGATCTTCATTTGGGTAAGGCACAACGGGTGCCTGATGGATAAGCGTTCCCTTGGCAATATCTACGGTAGCAAATACCCCGCGGTTAAACTCACCACCATCACCCAACTTGGATTGTTTCACTTCAATCATATTGTTCACCTGATGCTCTTCGAAGAGCTCCGTTCTATATAGTAGTAATTCGTTAAGGCAAAATTTTAACCCATACTTTCATATAAGGCAAATTTCAGACAAAAAGGTGCAATATTTTTTAATATGGCGTTGAGTTGTGCAGGATATAACGCTTATAATATACAAAGAATTAAGTCTATATAGAAAAGGTGTCATGAATGAGCATATTAAATGTAGAAAAATTAAGTCACGGTTTTGGTGACCGTGCTATCTTTAACGACGTTTCATTCCGCCTCTTGAAGGGCGAACATATTGGTCTGATCGGGGCTAATGGTGAAGGTAAATCCACCTTCATGAACATTATTACAGGAAAACTTCAGCCGGATGAAGGCAAGGTGGAGTGGTCCAAACGGATGCGTGTTGGTTATCTGGACCAGCATGCTGTATTAAACAAAGGCCAATCGATCCGTGACGTACTTCGCGGCGCGTTCCAGTATTTGTTCGACATGGAACAGGAAATGAATGATATGTATGGCAAAATGGGCGATGTTACCCCGGAGGAACTCGAACAACTTCTTGAAGATGTGGGTACGATTCAGGATACACTGACAAACCAGGATTTCTACATGATCGATGCCAAAGTGGATGAAACCGCACGTGGTCTGGGTCTGACGGATATCGGTCTGGATAAAGACGTCAATGACCTTAGTGGTGGACAGCGTACCAAAGTACTGCTTGCCAAGCTGCTGCTGGAAAAACCCGATATTTTGCTCCTCGATGAGCCTACGAACTATTTGGATGAATTGCATATCGAATGGCTGAAACGTTATTTGCAAGAATATGAGAATGCTTTTATTCTGATATCTCATGATATTCCGTTCCTGAACAGTGTAATCAACTTGATCTATCACATGGAGAACCAGAATCTAACTCGTTATGTGGGCGATTATGATCATTTCCAGGAAGTGCATGAGATGAGAAAACAGCAGCTGGAGTCGGCTTACAAGCGCCAACAACAAGAGATTGCTGACCTCAAGGATTTTGTAGCGCGGAATAAAGCAAGTGTTGCTACACGTAATATGGCGATGTCCAGACAGAAGAAACTCGACAAGATGGATGTCATCGAGATCGCCAAGGAGAAACCGAAACCGCAGTTCAATTTCCGTGATGCAAGGACATCCGGCAAGCTCATTTTTGAAACCAAAGGTCTTGTAATTGGATACAACGAACCGTTATCCAGACCACTGGATCTGCGTATGGAGCGCGGACAGAAAATCGCCCTTGTTGGTGCGAACGGAATCGGTAAAACAACCCTGATGCGCAGTATTCTGGGTGAAATTCAGGCTCTGGAAGGAACCGTTCAACGCGGTGAACATCTGGAGATTGGTTACTTCCAGCAAGAGATGAAGGATGCCAACTACAATACGTGTATTGAAGAGATCTGGCAGGAGTTCCCTTCCTATACCCAATTCGAGGTGCGTGCTGCACTTGCAAAATGTGGTTTGACTACAAAACACATTGAGAGCAAGGTAGCTGTACTAAGTGGTGGCGAGAAAGCCAAAGTGCGTCTCTGTAAGCTGATCAATAACGAAACCAACCTGCTTGTACTCGATGAGCCGACGAACCATCTGGACGTTGATGCCAAGGAAGAGTTGAAACGTGCGCTCAAGGCTTACAAAGGCAGTATTCTTCTGATCTCCCATGAACCGGAATTCTACCGTGATGTAGTTACGGAGACTTGGAACTGTGAGTCGTGGACCACGAAAGTATTCTAATTAGAGGTTGTTCAATAAGTCCGCTTTTGATTACGAATCACGTGCGAGCTTGCGAACAAGCTCGTAGGGTGAGAAAAGGCGCGAATTTTGCTTGCAAAACAGGCAGAACTCGCGCTTTTTTTGCGTGGTTTTAACGAAAAATGTTTGAGCCCAATTCACAGTTGACAGCTTGAATAAGGCAATAATATAATTCAGGAAAGCGATTACATTTATATACTAAAAACCTGTTTCACTGCATAGGGGCAAAGAAAACACGGTATTCCGTATGGGTATCATTGCACTTAGAAGGGAAGACGGGTCTTTTTGCACTTCAATGAAACCGGTTTCATTAAAATAAGGAGGTGGACAAACGCTCGTTACTGACCACTGGTTGCTGAGGATAGGCTGAACAACAACACCGCGTATTCAAGAACCATGCTTTCATCTTTCACGTCAAAGGAGAGAATGAACATTGGATAAACTCAGGAAACCCATGATATTTATGTTATCTGCAACACTTGCGCTGTCTTCCGGACCGTTGTTGCTGCCGAGTAAGGCGTATGCCGATCTGAACAGTATACCCGCCACGTTGCTGCAGGACGATTTTTCGGATGGGGATTACACGGAATCACCTGCGTGGAACGTAAGCTCAGGCAACTGGGAAGTGATTTCTGACCCGACAGATGCGTCCAACTCCACGCTTTTCCAGAGCGATACCAATGAAGGCATCATCTCTACTGGGGACCCCATGTCGGACATGACCGTGTCCATGCGCTTTTACACGGGAGCCGGTCAGGGGTATCCGGGAATATTGCCACGGTTTCAGGATAAGAGCAATTTTTACTATTTTCAAATGCAGGTCCCCAATAATAAACTTGTTTTCTCCAAACGGGTGAACGGATCAGACACACCTCTGAAAACGGTGGATTATGCGTTTGCCAAAAATACATGGTACACACTTAAAGTGGTGTTATCCGGTACCACCATTCGCGGGTATATCGCGGAAAACGGCTCCGATCGGTTGGTATTTGATCTGGTCGATCCTACATACGCGTCAGGTACCGTGGGCATTCGGAATAAGTGGCAGTCGGTACATGCAGATGACGTGATCATTGCTGAGCAACCGCCTAGGAACGATATTCAGCTCTCTATTGCGGAGCAGACGGCGTCTTCGGTTTCACTGCAATGGTCTGAAATCGCGGGAGCATCAGCCTATCGCTTGTACCGTTCCTCTACGCCTGAAGGCGGTTATTCCCTGGTAACCAGTACCGGATCTTTGGAACATACGGATGTAGGATTAAGCGGGGATACGGTGTATTATTACAAGCTCGCTTATGAATACGGAGGTCTAACCGAGTCACTATGGACTGCTCCTCTGGAAGTTCGGACGACTGCGGCGGCACCACAGGCTCCTGGCGAATTAAAGGCCGAAGCACTTAATGCCACAAGCGTGAAGCTATCTTGGTCCGCCGTGGACAAGTCAACGGGTTATCGCGTGGTTCGGGCCGAAGCTGGCAGTGAGCAATACGAGCAGATTTATGAAGGGAAGGGGCTTACTTATACAGACCAGGAGCTTGAGCCCGGCACTAGCTACAGCTATCGTGTCACGGCCTTTAATGCAGCTGGTGAGTCAGCGCCCACTGTTGCAGAAGCCACGACATACTCCATTGACTCTCCAGCAGAATTCGTTGCCACAGCTGTGACGGACACATCAATCTCTCTGGGGTGGAATGTCTTGCCTGGATCTGATGTAATGTATACACTCTCGAGGTCTACCAGTGCTACGGGTATGTATCAGCAGGTCTATAGTGGCAATGAAAACACGTTTAACGATAGCGGTCTGACGATGGGCACAGGATATTTTTACATCATCCAGGCGACCGTGGACGGCGTAACTTCTCCAGCATCCGCACCGTTGGGTGTTGCCACAGTTCGCACAAGCATTACACCAGGGCAATTGTGGCCAGATCTGGACGGGAAACCGATTGATGCGCATGGGGCTGGGTTTTTCTATGATGAACAGACGGAGACCTATTACTGGTATGGCGAATATCATAAGGGTGGCTGGCCAGCTGTTGGTGTGCGTGTGTATTCATCCAAGGACCTGATGAATTGGACGGATGAAGGCATGGCGCTATCAACACTTCAATCCATGGATGATTTTGACAATGACCCGTTGATCTCCAAATTGTATGCGGGGCGTGAAGACCGCGTGGATATCTGGGCAGATATTCGCAAAGGACGGATCATTGAACGACCGAAGGTCATCTACAACGACAAAACGAAAAAATACGTGATGTGGGCCCACATGGACGGCGACAAGGACCCCTATAACGATAATGCGAATTATGGTAAGGCGAGGGCCGGTTATGCGATCAGCGACTCTCCAACAGGGCCTTTTGTGTATCAGAGGAGTTACCGGATGGACAGAGCCCCGAAAGGGGAGAAAGATTACTTTCCAAGCGACAAGGGTATGGCACGTGACATGACGTTGTTCAAGGATGATGACGGCACCGGTTATCTGATCTACTCCAGCGAAGAAAACCTGACGCTCTATATCTCCAAACTGAATGAAGACTATAGTGACGTAACAGGGTGGCATAAGGAAGGACGAACGGATGACAAAGGCAATCCGGTACGAGATTCCACCTATCAGGCGGAATACGGCGTAGATTACGTGCGGGTGTTCCCGGGAGGGCAACGCGAAGCACCGGCGATGTTTAAGTATCAGGGAAAATATTATATTTTGACTTCCGGAGCTTCCGGCTGGGCCCCTAACGAAAACAAAGTGACGGTGGCGGATAACATTTTTGGCCCGTGGTCAACGCAGACCAATCCGTTTGTGCGCACGTTGCCGAGTGATCCCGATCCAGGCAAGGCATTTGGCACACAGACCACATCCGTCATTCCGGTCGATCCGGAAAAAGGCAAGTTCATATACGTGGGGGATACGTGGAGTGGTGGCAATTTCTCAAATGACGCTGCAAAATACGTGTTCTTGCCAATTGAGTTTGGAATAGGCTCGGATATTGCGATCAAGTGGTATAACAGTTGGACACCTGATCTGCTGAATTCGATGGGAAAGGTAGATATTACTGATCCGTTGCCAGAAGCCGTGGCGCTAGGCAAAGTACCATCCCTGCCAACAACATTGAATGTGCGCGAGGGTGGAGCACTGGTATCAACGCCAGCAGTATGGACGATTGATAACCGGGCCATGACGGCAGAAGATTTTGCTAAGCCAGGACCGCTTACGTTGCAGGTAACGACACCGGAATATAACAACAAAAAGCAGGCGGTTCGTGTAAACGTCATTCCAGAGAATGCACTATATTTTGTGAATAGCGGAGGTTACGAAACGGCTGATTACAATCTCATGGGTGCCTATATGAAAGGAACACTTGCCAACCCGGGAACGGCGGACCAGATGTACGCTCCGGCAGAGGGTCGCAATTGGGGGTATACCAGCGCAGATGCACTGTCATCCGGTTCAAATGGCGGAGATATATTCTCGACCGTACGTTATCTGAACGGTGGCAATGTCAGCAATTCACCTAAAGGCACGGACTTAACCTATAGATTTGATGTGCCAAACGGGACATACGATGTGTACGCCGGATTCAACGATCCGTGGACCAATACATCGCGCAGAGCAAATTTCATCATCAATGGCACCAATACCGGTGCAGTTACTTTTACGCCTGCCAGCGTTAGAGCCCACAAAGGCATCAGCGTGTCGGACAACAAGCTGGAGTTGACCGTGCGCAATACGGCATCGCAGGACCCGATGATTAGTTGGATTATGATCGTTAAACCTGACGCTGTACCACCTGCAAATGATAGTGCTGGCCTTAATGCTGATGCGTTGGATTCAACAAGCGCAACGCTTCACTGGGATGCTCATCTTGGTGCAGCAAGCTACAAGCTCTACCGCTCAGATCGTGAGCAAGGTGAGTACAAGGTGGTCTATAGCGGCAATGGACGGGAGTACACGGACAGTGAACTGAACCCCGGCACGGAATATTATTACAAAGTGGAAGCTTTTGATGCGACGGGGCAATCCGTGAGAGGTGTATCTTCCGCTTATCAGGTGCATACGGCTCAGCAGAGCGCTGTCGATGTAGCTACAAGCATTACAGCATTGGAACAGCCTTCCGCAGGTGCAAAAACTGAAGATACCATCCGTGCCACAAGGTTTCACGGTGAAGATCGCTTCCAGTTCGGTACCGTCCGTCATTCAAACCGATGGAACGATTATCCCACCATCTAAGGAAACAACAGTAACATTGGAGTTGGAAATTACTCGAACTTCTGACGATAGTAGAGCCCTGACTGTACCGTTGACGGTGAAGGTGCTCGCATCTGTTCCTTCCCCTGGAGGTACGGACCCTGGTTCGGGCGGTAATCCAGGCGGCAATTCCGGTGGAAATCCAGGAAATGGTTCTGGTCCAGGCAACAATGACGGACAATCAGGAAGTGGAAGCCCAAGTGCAGAGAATGCTGTACCACAGCCTAAACCGGAGAAAGACCGTTCAGTTCTGGAGTTGCAGGGACAGTCTGACCAGAAGGGTGTAGTGCAGTCCAACGTGGATGTTTCAACGATTAAAGAGGCTTTTCAAGTTGCACCCTCAACAGATGCCGGTCAGCGCTTGGTTGAACTTCGGCTGAAGCCGGTTTCGGGAGCTACGGCATATGAAGTATCTCTGCCTGCCTCTGCGTTAATAGATCAGGGTGAATCACATGTGTTCAACATTGTTACAGAGCTGGGAATGTTGGAGCTTCCTGCGACACTGGTAATGAAGGATATCGTTGGTGATGGGGTTGCATCAATCCGATTTGTCAGAACGGAGTTGCCAAAAACAGTCGCAGATCAGCTTGGCACGCAGTATGGAGTCCAGCTTGAACTTCAACTGGATGGTCAACCATGGCCATCGGAAAGCCAGTTAATACTTCGTCTGCCTTTCCGATCATCACAAAATGCTCAGCAGGATCGGATTGTAGCATTTGCCATCGGCGCGAACGGTGTGGCAACCCCATTGCCGCAAAGTTACTACGATTTAAACAGCGGGCAGCTTGTATTTTCTGTAACATTACTCACAGGAAATTATGCTGTTGTGCCTGTGGAGCAGACATTCGCAGATCTTGCAGAAGTGCAGTGGGCCAAGAAAGCAATGGAGGCTTTGGCTGTCCGAGGTGTAATTGATGCTGAGGCAAGTGGGGATTCCACGCAGTTACATCCAAAACAGGAGATGACCCGTGGCCAATACATGCAGTGGTTGATGACTGCGCTGGGCTTGAATGCTTCTTCCGGGAATGCGTTCTCTGATGTAAACGAAAAGGCTCCATATTACGAAGCCGTTACAGCTGCGCGTTCGCTAGGTATCACCAGTGGTATTGGTGACGGGCGTTTCTTGCCAGAGTCCACGATCACCCGTCAAGAGATGATGACGTTGACGGTGAGAGCTCTTACAGCGGCTGGACTGGTTGACTCCGAGAAGGCTGGAACAGATAACCTTACTCGCTTCCGTGATGCTTCCGAGATTCGCTCTTATGCCCGGGATAGTGTGGCATTACTTGTGGATCTGGGCATCGCCCACGGGTACAACGGTGAGGTGAAACCTCTTGCCGAAGCGACCCGAGCCGAATCAGCTACGTTGTTATATGCGATGATGAGTAAACTGGTATGGAAGAAATGATGATACACCAGAATCGTAGCGTTTGAAAAAGAAGGCTTACTTTGACCTGGAACCCAGGTTGGAGTAAGCCTTCTTCATTGTACGCCAGCCATGGGTGATAAGTAATTTACTCACCGAACGAGTAGTTTAATGTCGTTTTACAGTTGTTATCTGTAGATTATACGAATTATTATCTGTAATGTCTGCGATTTGTTAATTGTAATGTTTGCCGATTTGATATGCTTGCTCCAGCAAGCTTTCGATATGCTCTTTGGATTCTGAAATGGTTTCATAGAGGAATTCAACTCGGGATTCCTGCATTCTCGCATAGCCTGCGATCCCATTATTCAGATAATTGGAAATCATGTTGTAATAGTCGTATTTATGGAATGAAGCCTCTGTCCCCCAGCTAGTGCAATCCACAGTGCCTTTTTGGAGTTTGCCTTGTTCAGCAGCCCCATGTTCCATACCTTGTCCAGATAAGCTTTGAGCATGGATGGGACGTTGTACCACCAGATCGGGAAAACAAATACAATGGCATCAGCCGCAAGCACACGATCCAGCTCTTTGCGAATCACAGGGGCATGCTGTTTATCGGGATTTTGCCAGTCTCGCTCATCTTCTACACGATATAGGGGATCGAATCCGTCATGATATAGATCGAGGATATCGATTTCATGGGAGTTCTCCTGCATACCTTCTATAAAACGATTCATCACGGCAAATGTTAGGGAATCCTGTCTTGGGTGAGTAACGACCAGTTTAACTTTCATGTAGGAGTAACCATCCTTTTTTCTTTTTATTTTGGTTAAACATTCTGACCAATGTTATTATAAGTTTCATGACATCTTCTTGAGAAGTACGCACCTGAGAGTGCTGTAGATACTTTGGGGTTCTTCGGTTACTTTTAATAACGGATATACATATATGTGAATTATGGGGAGTACAAGTGGAACAAGAAATGAAAAAATATGAGAGTGGTGTGCAGGCGATGCTGGAACTGGTCGGTGGAAAATGGAGGATTCTTATTCTGCATCAGCTGATATCAGGAAAAAAACGAACAAGCGAACTTCGCAGAGCCATTCCTGGCATTACCCAGAAGGTCTTAACCCAACAGCTGCGTGAACTGGAAAAGAATGAAATCATCCATCGGATCATTCATCCTCAGATTCCGCCCAAGGTAGAGTATGAGCTGACAGAGTACGGCTTGACACTACAGGACATCATTGACCGCATATGTCTGTGGGGAGAAAATCACTTGGACAGAGTATACGGAGATAAAAGCAGAGTCCTAGGAAATGATTTTAGTGACTATATTCCACTTTCAACTTCAACTTGAGCTGGCCGCCAAATTAAAATTAAAACAAAACCGTCCATGATTTGAAAAGGAGGGTTTTTGTTGTTTTTTGTCCTTTATCAGCGAAACTGATAAATGCTATAAAATCATTGAAATTGACCCTCAACACCCGGTGTGTTAGGTTTTAGAGAGAAGAAATTAAATTAATGTGATGATTTTAGTCGGAATTAAAATCGAAGCAATGCGCGAGGTGGCAAACAGTGGAACTTCAAGTGACAAACAGCCCTTTTAATCAAGAACAAGTTGAACTGCTTAATCGTCTTATTCCTACATTGACCGATGGACAACGGACTTGGTTGAGCGGATATATTGCAGCAATTCAGGCAAGCGCGACAATAGCGGCTCCAGCTAACCTGGTACAGGCTGCACCAACTACAGGTATTGCACCTGTCAGTGCTCCGCCAGTATCCCGGGAAGTTACCGTGCTTTTGGTTCACAAACCGGGAATTCCAGTGGCCTATCGAAAAAGCTGGCCAAGAAACTTGAAGAGCAAGGTCTTCAGGTAACGTTGTCATCGATGGGAGATTTCAAACCGAACGGACTCAAGAAAATTGAAAATCTCCTCATTATCGTCAGTACGCATGGCGAGGGCGAACCACCAGATAATGCGATTCCGCTGCATGAATTCCTGAACAGCAAACGGGCTCCGAAGCTTGAAGGACTTCGTTACTCGGTGTTGGCTCTGGGAGATACCTCCTATGAGTTCTTTTGTCAGACAGGTAAGGACTTCGATAAACGATTGCAGGAGTTGGGTGGTACAGCCCTTGTACCACGCGTGGACTGTGATGTTGATTTTGATGAACCGGCTGCGGAGTGGATGAATGAAGTACTGGCTTCTTTAAGTAGTACTTCTGCTGCTGCGAGCACGGTAACCACTGAGGCTGTTACAGCTGCGGTGAGCGGCGGGGAGTCCGAATATGATCGCACGAACCCATTCAAAGCTGAAGTGTTGGAGAATCTCAATCTGAATGGCAGAGGATCGGACCGTGAAACACGCCACATTGAGTTGTCTTTGGAAGGCTCCAGCCTGAATTACGAGCCTGGTGACAGCCTTGGGGTATTCCCTGAGAATCACCCGCGCCTTGTGGATGAATTGATTGCAGCCATGGGATGGAATGCCGATGAGCGCGTGACCGTGAATAAAAATGGGGATCAGGCATCTGTGCACGAAGCGTTGCTGCGTTATTTTGAAATTACAGCTGTGACGAAACCGGTCGTGGAGCAACTTGCGAAACTGAATCCTGGGAGTGGCCTGGCAGCGTTACTCGCAGATGATTCCGAATTCCGCACGGTCATGAATAGCTGTGATCTGCTGGATCTGGTTCAGGATTATAATCTGAAAGGGATTCCTGCTGCAGAATTCGTAGCTGTTCTTCGCAAAATTCCGGCACGTCTGTACTCCATAGCGAGTAGTTCGAAGTCTTTCCCGGATGAAGTTCATCTTACCGTTCGCTCGGTACGTTATGAAGCGCGTGGCAGAGAACGTTACGGTGTATGCTCGGTACATCTGGCTGAACGAATCGAAGCTGGCGACACCCTGCCAGTATATATACAGCATAACCCGAATTTCAAGCTGCCTGAGAACCCGGATACACCGATCATCATGGTTGGCCCAGGTACAGGTGTAGCGCCGTTCAGATCTTTCCTTGGTGAGCGTGAAGAAACAGGAGCAGAGGGCAAGACATGGCTGTTCTACGGAGATCAGCATTTCGCCACTGACTTCTTGTACCAGACGGAGTGGCAACGTTGGCTCAAAGATGGTGTGCTCACGAAGATGGATGTAGCCTTCTCACGTGATACGGAACAGAAAGTGTATGTACAACATCGCATGCTGGAACACAGCAAAGAACTGTACCAGTGGCTTCAGGAAGGTGCAAGCGTATATATCTGTGGTGACGAGAAAAAATGGCACATGATGTGCATGCTGCGCTCACCACGATTCTTGAACAAGAAGGCAGTTTATCGCCTGAGCAGGCATCGGAATATCTGACACGGTTACAGCAGGAGAAACGTTATCAGCGGGACGTCTATTAATTACCGGCCCAGCCGGATTGCACCATCCCGCAGAGACGAGAGGAGAAAGCAGCATGGTTTATAATAACTTACTTAACCCACAGCGCATGAATAGCGATGTGGAAGATATAAAGATCAAAAGTGATTACTTGCGCGGAAGTCTGACCGAAACGTTGGCTGATCGTATCACGGGGCTATTCCAGAGGACGACAACCGTCTGATGAAACACCACGGCAGTTATATGCAGGATGACCGTGACCTGCGCAATGAGCGTCACAAATCCAAGCTGGAGCCTGCATACCAATTCATGTTGCGTGTGCGTGCTTCCGGTGGGATTGTAACCCCGGAGCAGTGGTTGATGATGGACAGAGTGGCACATAAATATGCAAATGAGACGATTCGTCTGACCACACGTCAGTCTTTCCAACTGCATGGCGTACTGAAGTGGGATCTTAAGAACACCATTCGCGAAGTGAACGATTCGTTGCTAAGCACACTGGCTGCATGTGGTGACGTAAACCGTAACGTGATGTGTAACCCGAATCCGAATCAATCTGATGTGCATGCTGAAGTGTACGAGTGGGCATGTCAGGTGAGCAATCATCTGGACCCTCGCACCCGGGCTTATCATGAGCTGTGGCTTGACGGAGAGAAAGTGATTGATTCCCAGGACTCCGACGAAGAAGTTGAACCAATCTATGGCAAAGTGTATTTGCCACGGAAGTTCAAGATCGGTATTGCTGTACCACCATCCAATGATGTGGACGTCTATTCACAAGATCTTGGCTTTATTGCTATTGTGGAGAACGGCAAGCTGCAAGGCTTCAACGTTTCCGTTGGCGGTGGCATGGGGATGTCTCATGGTGACGCCAAAACCTATCCTCAGGTGTCCAAAGTGATTGGTTTCTGTACTCCGGAGCAAATGATTGATGTTGCAGAGAAAACAGTTATGATTCAGCGTGATTATGGAGATCGTGCAGTTCGTAAACATGCTCGTTTCAAATATACGCTGGACGACCGTGGTGTGGAGTGGTTTGTTGGTGAGCTGACCAGTCGTTTGGGATGGAAACTGGATGCGGCACGTCCGTATCATTTTGAGACGAACGGAGATCGATATGGTTGGGTAAAAGGTAATAATGGCAGATGGCATTACACGCTGTTCATTCAGAATGGTCGTGTAAAGGATGTTGATGGATATCCGCTCATGACTGGTTTACGTGAAATTGCCAAAGTGCACACGGGTGATTTCCGTCTGACTGCCAATCAAAATCTGATCATCGGTAATATTAGCAGCCAGAAGAAGAAAAAGATTGAAGCACTCATTCAGCAGTATAACCTGACGGATGGAGCACATTACTCTGCGCTGCGTAGAAGTTCGATGGCTTGTGTTGCGCTTCCAACCTGCGGTCTTGCGATGGCTGAGTCGGAACGTTACTTGCCGTCTCTGATCGACAAACTGGAGCCTGTACTTGACGAAGCCGGGCTGAGAGACGAAGAGATTGTCATTCGGATGACGGGTTGCCCGAACGGATGTGCTAGACCAATGCTGGCGGAGATTTCATTTATCGGTAAAGCACCAGGGAAATACAATATGTATCTTGGTGGCAGCTTCACCGGACATCGTCTGAATAAGCTGTACAAAGAAAACATTGGGGAAGCCGAGATTCTGGACACGTTGACTCCGATGGTGAACCAATATGCCAAAGAGCGCTATGAAGGTGAACATTTCGGAGACTTTGTCATTCGTGCAGGCTATGTTCCTGAAGTGTTGGATGGTCGACAATTCCACGCTTAATTGACCGGGTCAGATGAACGAAGTTAGGACAGATTTAGGGACGGAAGCATTCCTTATGGGATGCTTCTTGTTTGTTATATATGGAGTGAATAGAGGTAACGTTAGTTGCTGCTGAGAGATTTATGAGAAGATAAACTGAGGCTAATCTTCAAATGGAGATGGATAATCACCGCAGTTACTCCCATATTTTCGTGGGTATTAACTTGTTGAAGTACGCTCAACAAGATATAATGGCATAGTAGAAAGCAGATTACATGTTGAAAGTGAGCGGAAACGATATGGGTCGTAAGTGGAATAATATCAAGGAAAAGAAAGCTTCAAAAGATGCAAACACGAGCCGGGTCTACGCTAAATTCGGGGTTGAGATCTATGTAGCTGCCAAGAAGGGCGAACCGGACCCGGAAGCGAACCGTGCACTGAAAGTCGTGCTGGAACGTGCCAAAACGTATAATGTACCCAAAGCCATTATTGATCGTGCGATGGAAAAAGCTAAAGGCAGCGGGGATGAGAACTATGAAGAGCTGCGTTATGAAGGCTTCGGACCGAATGGTGCGATGGTCATCGTTGATGCACTCACTAACAATGTAAATCGTACAGCGCCGGAAGTGCGCTCTGCGTTTAACAAAAACGCGGGTAACATGGGTGTCAGCGGTTCTGTTGCTTACATGTTTGATCCAACAGCGGTTATCGGTATAGAAGGCAAAAACTCCGAGGAAGTACTGGAACTTTTGCTTGAAGCAGATGTGGATGTACGTGATATCGTGGACGAAGACGACGCTGTAATTGTATATGCAGAACCGGATCAATTCCACGCTGTACAAGAAGCATTCAAAGCTGCTGGTATTACTGAGTTCACAGTAGCCGAGCTGACCATGCTAGCACAAAACCATATTGAACTTCCAGAGGATGCACAAGCTCAGTTCGAGAAACTGATCGATGCGCTTGAAGACCTTGAAGATGTTCAGCAGGTCTACCATAACGTAGAGTTTGCAGAGTAAGCTGTACGATACGTGGTTTGATTGCAAAAAAGAGTGTCTATCCAATCAGCGGGATTGGGGGACACTCTTTTTGGTTATTTTAGGAGTTGGATTGCAGGGAGCCGGGTGACTTGTCAGATGCATCTGCCGGATCTGATTTTTCCGATTTACCCCCACCGAACTTGAATAACACAATTCCGACTACAATCACAAGTACTCCGAGCAGTTGATTCCACGAAAAAGGAATTTGCTCCAGACCGAGCCATCCCATGGAATCAAATAGGAGTGCAAAACTCAATTGAGATGTTAGCACGATCGAGATGGCATACGTGGGACCAAGTAACTTCATGCCTTGCACGAGA
Organism: Paenibacillus sp. OVF10; assembly: GCA_022836915.1. GTDB lineage: Bacteria > Bacillota > Bacilli > Paenibacillales > Paenibacillaceae > Paenibacillus. The sequence continues at coordinate 3,636,505 of CP094668.1, forward strand.
CAGAAGACTACACCAACGCCGATGGCTCCACTGAGCCAGTACCAGGGTTGCATATGCTGAAAGCTGAATGTATTCTTGCCCTCCACTAGAAGAGAGATGAGGAACGAAGCGATGAATCCGGTGAAAAGCACCAGCGTTGTTGTGGACCATGAACCGGTGCGTTCATTGACTTTGCTATTAAAAATCGTTTGCAGGCTGACAAGTGCACCTGCCAGCAATGCAAGCGAAATTCCTGTAATTAACATGGTTGTTGAACTCCTTATTCATAAATATTGTGACCTGCTATTTCACGTAGACCCGCTCGATCCTTGATCATAATCAATCCTTGATGTCGTTCAATTAATCCGTCTGCACAGAGTTTCTGGATGACCCTGTTCAGGTGTCGGTAACTGGTGCCGATCAGATTCGCGATGTCAGTCAGATTGAATGCGTCCAGCTCTTCGTGAACGATACTGCCGGCTTCCTCTGTTGAGATGGAGAGCAGGTAGCTGGCTAGACGAACCTCCACCGGGTACATCAGGTTGAAATTGGAAAAGTTCGAGTCAATGTAGAATTTGTGTGAGATGATTTTGAGCAAAAATTTAAGCAAAGGTGCATAATCGCTGGCAAGCTCAGCGAGCCATTGATAATGAATGCGAAGCATCACCACAGGTGACACTGCCTGAACCGTATTAACAATATCGCTTTCACGGACATACTCTATGTCACCGACAACTTCAAGCGGTGTTTTGAAACAAAGCACCAGCGTTTTGTCCTGAGCGGAGGTGGTGAAAATTTTGATTTTCCCTCCACCAGTACGTACAAATATTCGGAAGTTTCCCCTTCACGACAGATCAATTCACACTTCTCGAAATGGCATAACGTCATATGTGTACGCAGGGGCTCGTGAAATACAGTTTCGAGTTGATATTGCTTCAGATACTGCATTAATTGTTGCTCGTTATGGATCTCTTGCACGCTGTTATTCACCCCCGACTATATTCTCGAAAAAGCTACAGTTTCATAATGATAACGCCTGTGATCATCAAGGCAATGCCCAGAAATTGAGGCAGTTTCATCTTTTGTTTCACCACGCCGAACCATCCGTTACTATCCACCAGAAAAGTCAGGAACAGCTGAGCAATGAGCAGGGCCGAGATCGTGAATGTAACTCCAATTTGCTGAATTGCCGTTACTTCGCTAAAAATAATGACGGCGCCAAAAGCACCTCCGGCCAGGTACATGGGTTTTACTTGTTTGAGTCCTTGAAGGTTGGTGTCTCTAACAAACATTAGGATCAGCGCTGCTAATATGAATCCTGTCAGTTGTGTAATCGTAGCGGCCTGCCATGTGCCCATGTCGGTGCTAATCCGAGTATTGGCAACCCCTTGGAGCGTGATACACGCGCCGCCCAGTAATGCAAAAATAATTCCTCTCATATGTACGCTCCTTATTCAATCACTTCGACTTCTATTATTAAATGATAAATTAACTCTGAACGCCAAGGACAAATGTCCTGAGCTTTGAAGTCACAGCATTTAGAGTACTATAAAGAACTCGGTAAATCCAGAAGGGGCATGAAGAGATGCGCGGCATATGTGCTCAGTACTCATTGTTCATCATAATCTAACGAACCAGTGACACCTTATTTTATTGATTCGATTGAATTGATAAATCTAACGAATCTCAGCGACGTTAAATGGGTTATGTCGGGTAGAAATGGGCGGTAAAACAGGGGGATGGAGGAATAGGGTGTCTACGATTCGTTACTTTTGAAAATTGGAAAATATCCACTAAATAGAGTGTGTCAGGTTCGTTAGTTAGCTATCCAAGAACTGAAACGAGAGTCTGCCCAGCGTACCCCGGAGCATAGAAAGTATCCAAAGCTCCAGGGTAGGACAGGCAATGAGATTAGATGCAATCAGCTAGAAGATCCTCTCCGTACAAATCCAATGATCCTACTAGATTACAGTGTACACAGGCTTCTCGTTTACAAAACGAACAGACAATTCGGGAAAACGTTCTGCCAACCTGTCTGCTAATAGCTTCATCCCCGAAGCCTCGCTCTCTGCATGCCCCATCATGATCAGTGCCTTGGACTTGCCTTGTTGCACAGCATCACGGATATATTCCGGTGTTTCCCATTCGAATCCTTCTCCAGCGATGATGAGATCCAATTGCTCATTCTGAATCAAGGGAATCGTCACATGTCCATTACCACGAAAACCTACCAGAACCGCTGCGCGTTTACAGACTATTTCCGCATTGCCTGCAACGCGTACATAATCAATCCCCAGGCAACTTTTCACATGGTGAGCATTAGCTTCAACGGTGCTTCCTTCCGGAAAAGAAAGAATGTCTGCTTCCGCTATTCGTTGTTCCACATAAGAGGACCACCCCAAGGCCTGAATCAGTCCTTCGGTAATGCCATCCGGTTGGAAGCGGTGGATGATATCATGACATCGATAGATGGAAATGTCTGCTTCGTCGATCAACTTTCTTTTGTCCGTATAAACCGAATCATTTGCAAGCCAATCGGTATGACTGTGATGGTTATAAAACGGAGATTCATGCGCAATGATTAAGTTAGCACCTTGCTGTATGGCTTGTTCAATCACATATTGTGTGGGCATAAAAGCTATGATAATTCCTGTGACCTTACGATCAAGTGAGCCAGTAATGAGCTGATCCACCGTGTTTTCCGGCAGTGCAATGTTATCTAAGAGATGAAGTACAACGTCTTGAACAATTAGATCCATAGAATACATTCCTCCAATAATAGGATATAAAAATAGTGTACCATGTTGACATCTGAAATCTACTGCCTTCCAGATTATGGGGGTCATTTTTATTGTTTTCAGTTAATACTAAAACATACAGATTACAGTCAGTTAAGATAACAACGGAGGAAAGTGTTGGTTGTATACGGATGTTGGATTCGTATAGTTTTCTCAAACAAGAATAAGTATACTTACATAGAGTCTTTTTGCATTAAATGGAGCTGTTTGCAACGAACACGGTTTCTATTTCAATATATACTGAGATTCAGTTGAGGATCAGCACTCATATGCAACAACAGAACAGATTGTGAAAGGGGATAACTACGATGACAGCAACAAATATTATGGAACGTCTGAAGAGTGAGACAGCTCATTACCACAGACAAGTAGAACAGAACCCTTATGCAAAAGCCATTATGAATCAAACTGTGACTATAGAAGAATATAAAACATATTTAGAAAAGTTTTATGGATTCCTCAAACTGCTGGAGGATCAGGCTGTACAGCAGCCTTTCTGGGGAAGTACGGGATTGGATATCGAGATTAGAGGCAAGGCTGGACTACTGGAGAAAGATCTGCGCAATCTTGGTGCAAGTGAAGAAGAAATCAGCCAACTTCCACTTTGCAAAGAACTTCCGGATATTTCGACACCTGCCCGTTTGTTTGGATACCTGTATGTAATTGAGGGGTCCACGAACGGTGGACAGATCATGACCAAACGTTTGTCGCAGTTCCTGTCCATTGAAGCTGATCGTGGATTGGAATATTTCAATGCCTACGGTACAGAGACTAGAACAAGATGGAGCGAGTTTATGGGTTTGCTGCAGCAGTCCATCAGCACTCCAGAAGATCATGACAACATGGTACACAGTGCATCAGAGACATTCCGACTGCTGGATCAGTGGATTAATACGGACAAGTAACATCCCTTTTCATCAACCTGAACGCCTGTAGGGCGGACTTTTTCATATTTTATATAGGTATCTATATAAGTTGAACTAATCATTCCAACTTATATAACATCATGAGAGGGGATTTTCCTGGCCATGGCCGAACCGAAGTCCAAGAAAGAACAAAATTTGTTGAACCGCACGTTGCTTCATCAGGGAACATACACAAATGATCCGATAGATCTGAATAACTGTGATAAAGAACCCATTCATATCCCCGGCTTTATTCAACCTCATGGTGTTCTTTTGGCCATTAATACCAGTCTTACGCCAACCATTGTTCAGTGTAGCCAAAATACGGAGGACCATCTGGGTATTGCCTATGAGGATGTTCTGGGCATGCCTTTGGAAAATCTGATTGGTAAGGAAGAAGTAAGCAAACTGTTGGGTAGCAGCTTCAATGCGGATGTAACCTCTGATTTGCATTACATGGATCTGACCATTAAGGTATCCGGTGAGGACCGGGTCTTCTCCTCTGTTCTTCATGAAAGTGAAGGGCTGCTCATTCTGGAGATTGAGCCTTTTTATGAAAAAGAGGGCGTGGAGACTACCGACTTTGAGTGGATATCCCGATTCTTCGGTCGGATCAAAAGTACAGATAGTCGCGTGGAAGCAAGTCAGATTGCGGCTGAACAGGTGAAGGAAATGCTCGGTTATGACCGAGTGATGATCTATGAGTTTGACGAGCAATGGAATGGTAAAGTAATTGCTGAAGCGCGTGAACAAGAACTCGAACCATTCCTTGGCCATCACTATCCGGCTTCGGATATTCCCAAGCAGGCTCGGGAATTGTATCTTCGCAATTGGTTGCGAACCATTGTGAATGTGAATTATAAACCCGTGGAGATTGTGCCTACGCTTCAACCGCTCACTGGCAAACCGCTGAATTTGAGTCTTTCGGTTCTGCGCAGTGTATCTCCGCTTCATATCGAATATTTGCATAATATGGGTGTAGGTGCGACTGTAACGATCTCTCTCATTCATAACAATCAGCTGTGGGGACTCATTACATGCCATCATTATTCGGCTAGATATGTGCCCCATCGCGTACGGAATCTGTGCAATTTCCTAGGCGCGTTCTTCTCGAATGAATTGTTTCAGCGTCAGCAACTCGATGATTATCAATCGGAGATTCAATCACGTGAAGCCGCTTCACGAATTGCCAACATTTTTATCGGTAACACAAGTCCTGCCCGAGTACTTGAGGAATTACAGGGAGAAGAAGAGACGGTGCTGAATCTGATGGGTGCTGCCGGAGCAGCAATCTGTTACCAGGACAAGTTGTTGTTGTATGGTGAAACGCCAAACAGTGGACAGATTCGTGAACTGGCAGGTTGGCTTGCAGGAAAGTCCGAGGATTATAGTTATCATACGTCGAAACTGAGTACAGAGTATGAAACATCCAAAGCTTATCAGGATAAGGCTTCCGGGGTTATTTATGTTGCCATTTCGCCTGGACAGCATAACTACATGCTCTGGTTCCGACCTGAGGTCGTACAGGTTGTCGATTGGGCGGGTGACCCCGCGAAGGCAGTGCTAAAGACAGATGATGGCATGCGGTTATCTCCGCGTAAATCATTCGAGAAATGGCGTGAGGTTGTGAAATCAACTTCGTATCCTTGGACATCCAAAGAGCTTAGCGTGTTACCTTTACTCAAAACCATTGTACGTCGGCAGACAGAGAACCAGTTGGTTCAGGCCGAAGAACAGGCGCTGCAGAATGCTCGTATTTTGCGACAAAATGAACAGCGTTATTTGCAGTTAATGGATTACTCGCCCGTGGCATTTTTTACTTTGACTGACGGTCAGATTATCTACTGTAATACGAAGGCATCCGAGCTGCTCGGGTTTGAGAGTTCCAAAGATCTGATGGGCAAGGACTTCAGGGCGTTTGTACCTGAGCAAACGAGAGTGACGTTACAACAGAATTTTGAGGAATTAAAGCACAATAACACAAGTTTGATTACCAGCCAGTCCTATTTCACCACAGCGGCAGGTACCTCATTGTTGCTTGAAATTACACTTGCTTCTGTTACGCACGCGGGTAAGCCTTCTGTGATGGTCCTATTGCACAGCGGCGCGTCCCACCATGAACAGGACAATTACACTGAAACAACGAGCCAGCTTCAGAACTATCTGACGACAGATCCGTTAACGGATATGCCGATTCAGACGGTGTTCAAGTCACAGCTTCAAGCTGACTGGGATGACTGTTTACAGGAAAAATGCAGTCTGGGACTGCTCATTATAGATATTGATGATTTCCGTTCGTATAATGCTGCATATGGCCTTCAAGGAGGCGACCTGTGTCTGCAATGGATCGGTGAGGTGCTTACGGTGGTTAGCGAACAGCATCATGCCTTGATCTCTCGTCTTCGTGGAGGCACATTCATGTTAAAATTGAAGAGCACAACGTCTGATTATGCAGGAGAACTTGCTGAAGAGATTAGACAGCACGTGCTGGCTCTCCAGATTCAAAGGGAATCATCCGGTCCGAGTGGAATCGTCACAGTTAGTGTCGGTGGTGCAGTAATGGTGCCAGATGAGCATTCCAATGCATCCGATCTGATCGAAAAAGCCAGTCGGGCGTTGGTACAAGCCAAAAGTGAAGGGAAAAATCGGGCAATTGTCGTGTAATTACGCCTGTGCAACGTTCGATTTGAAACGATACTTTCATTATTTGTGAAAAAGTTAAAAATACATGATGAAAAGAGGGCAGAAATGCCTTCTTTTTTGTGTCCAAGAATGTCTAAATTTCGTCACCGCAGACACAGGACAAATGATATAATGATCCCTATGGATACACTTGTTCGTATTCTGTCTTGGAGGAGGGTGAGATAACGTTCTATGAAAGACAACTCAAGACAATTGGAATTTATGGAGATAGATCTGAGTGAAGAACCTGAAACAGCAGCAGTTCCGGTTCCTGATCGTTCAACCATTGTGCAGTCTGCACATGATACGATGCAGCATCGTGGAGGCATATTATCCTCAGAGAAACGTTTTGTGGAGGAAGCAAAGCAGTGGGCAGAGATGGAGGGTGATGTATCCCCGTGGGTTCCCTTTATGAGTTACTGGCCAACGTATGGCGTGATGAATGAAGCCCAGCGCAAGTGGTATATGTTTTGGAGGAAGGAAGTACGTCAGGGGAGATACCCGGATACCGATCTGTCCTATCTATTTGTTCATATCTACGAGTTAATTAACGGCATTGGCTGGCAGAATCCTCAGGATGGTTATGATCAATTGAAGCAGCTATGGGTGAACTACCGTGAACGGTTGCCCCAATTAAATATATATATGCAAGAGTGGATGGTCGATTATGTGCTGGTCCATCAGATGGAGATGTTCTTATCCGAGGTCATGGGCCTTTCGGGCGGATACCTGCCAGCAGAGATGCTGGATAGGGAGCTGCAACGTATTTTACAGGATAAGGTATCGGATATCTCGCTGAATATGCTGCAAAGATACTATGATTACGATATTACACTCAGTAAATTTTATAGAGATGGCGGCAAAGAAGTGATGGAGCAGTACATCCCGCGCGTCATGGCCTTGGTTGATTCGTACCTGGAACGTACGCGACAAGTTGGACTGTTGCCTGAGTGTGAACCTAACGATGAACGCACCATGGAGCGCATTCTGTTTCGCAAAGCAGTCTATGATGATTCGATCTATGGAAGATCGGTATCTTTCAGATATATACCCATAGGTGAACAGGCTGAATTTGTGCAGGTGGTTACGCGGATCTATCGATGTACTGAAAATAAACTTCGTGAACTGCTCGGATTCAGAGGTCGATTGCGAGGACAGACTCTTGAACCCGAACTTGCGAATCTGATTGAGCGTTACCTGGACAGAGCATATGCGATCGAGCAGGCGGAGTCTGTGGAACAACCGATGATTCGGATTGATACAGAGAAATTGGCATCGTTACAGCAGGAAAGTGAGTATGTGCGATTGGCACTTACAATTGAGGATGATCACCCTTCTGAAGTGAAGGATGAAGAGGTTAACAACGCAAATGTTACAAGTAATCCATTCGATGCACTGGAAGCAAGGGATGATATCGCTCCAACTGAAGATTCGATGGAGCCAGATCCATCTGCAGTAGAGATTGCAACAAGAGTGTCAGCAGAATCGATTGAGTTGCAGTGGGACGAGTCTGCTGAGGCTGATCTGGATGAAGAATGGCTGCTTTTTGCCAAGGAACTATCCCCTCAGCAGGTACAAACGATTCATGTTCTACTTGGTGCAAGTCCAGATACGGAGCTGATGCGTCTGGCTGAGCAATATGGAACGATGCCTACGCTTCTGCTGGATGAAATTAATGATGTGGCTATGGAAACGATCGGTGATCTTCTGATTGATGCTGATCGGATTGCTCCTGATTATATAGATGTGTTCGAACATGTGAAGAGGTGATATTCAGTGACAGAACTTAAAATACCAAAGCGGCTGACCACTGCACTTGTAAATTCATTGACAGCTGGTGTTGTCCCGAGAATTGGACTGGAGCAGATTGCCGTTGGCCGGAAACCGGAAGTGGAAGCCATTTTGCGGGATATGGACAATATTGCGGAGGGTGGAGCAGCGTTTAAACTCATTACGGGTCGTTACGGCAGCGGTAAAAGCTTTCTTTTGCAGATGATTCGTAATTATGCGATGGATCGCGAATTTGTTGTGGCAGATGCCGATCTGTCACCAGAGCGACGATTGGTGGGTACCAAAGGTCAGGGACTTGCCACATACCGCGAACTGATGACTCGTCTGTCTACACGCACACGCCCGGATGGGGAGCATTGGAGCCGATTTTGCAAAAATGGATCGCCGGGTTGCAACAATCCACGATGCAAAGTCAGAACCTGCGCCCGGATGATCCGGCTCTGCCGCTGGAAGTAGAGAAGCAGATCTATGCGGTGACGGGAGAGATGCAGAATCTGGTTCACGGCTTTGATTTTGCCAAGGTACTGGCTTCCTATTGGAATGGGTACAAGCTCGCTGATGATGATCGCAAACAGGCGGCACTTCGCTGGCTTCGAGGAGAATTTGCAACCAAAACGGAAGCAAAAAAAGAACTGGCTGTTGGTGTAATCATTGACGATGACAACTGGTATGACTACTTCAAATTATGGTCTGAATTCACAGCGCGCATTGGTTACAAAGGATTACTGTTGTTCATTGATGAAGCGGTGAATCTGTACAAAATTACAAACAGCGTCTCACGTCAAAGCAACTATGAGAAATTGCTGACGATGTTTAATGATACGATGCAGGGCAAGGCAGAGCACCTGGGCATATTTGTGGGCGGTACGCCGCAATTTGTGGAGGATGAACGGCGTGGACTATACAGCTATGAAGCGCTTCGCTCCAGGCTTATTGATGGTCGTTATGCAGCCAAAGCGTATGCAAATTATACGGGCCCGATCCTGAAGCTGGCGATGTTATCGCATGAAGAGATTCTGATTCTGCTCCAGAAGCTGCGGCAGATTCATGCCCTGCATTTTGGATACAGTGCAAGTCTGACGGATGAACAATTGGTTGATTTTATGCAAACGGCGGTGAATCGACTGGGGGCGGATGAATTGCTGACCACGCGTGAAGTGGTACGGGACTTTATGGATGTACTGCATACGCTCCACCAGAATCCCGAAGTGACATATACTCAATTACTTGGCGAGCGGGCTGCCAAACCTCAGGAAACGGTTAAAGGGGCAGATGCTTCCGCAAATACGGATGAACTGGACGATTTCCTGGCGGAGTTTGAATTATGAGTGAGAATCCGTTCTATCGGCTGGCGCCGTTTGTTCAGGAATTTATTTATAAAAAGATGGGAATCGCTTCGTCCTGCCCAGATTGAGGCCTGCAACATCTGTTTTCATACCCCGCATCATATGCTGATTGCGGCAGGCACAGCCTCTGGCAAAACGGAGGCGGCTTTTTTCCTGCATTGACCGAGCTGTATGAACGGCCTTCAAAATCGGTTGGCATTTTGTACATTGGACCGCTGAAAGCCCTGATTAACGACCAATTCGAACGTCTTAAGGATCTGTTATCCGAAGGAAATATTCCGGTTTGGCATTGGCACGGGGATGTGCCTCAGGCGGAGAAAACAAAACTGATGAAAAATCCGTCCGGTGTGCTCCAGATAACGCCAGAATCGCTGGAAGGTCTGCTCATGAATCGACCGAATGCAATCCCGGCGCTGTTTCATGACTTGCGATATGTCATCATCGATGAGGTGCATGCTTTCATGGGAGCGGATCGGGGCATTCAAGTACTCAGCGAACTTGCCAGAATCGAGCGTATGGCTGGCTGTACACCGCGAAGAGTGGGCTTGTCCGCTACACTTAGTGACTATGATGCGGCTACATCTTGGCTTGCTGCCGGAACGCAGCAGGGGTGGATGTAGTCTCTTCCCGGGCGGTCGCAAGCTGCGACTGCGGGTGGAACATTTCTCTTTTCCAGATGCGCAGGACGAGGAGCAGGCGGAGCAGCTTCATAACGCACGTAAAGCGTACTACGACTTCATTTATGAGAGCACACATCGAAAAAAGCGCTGATCTTCACCAACAGCCGTACGGACGCTGAGGTTACTATTCTTGAGATGCGGCGGGTCGCGGCTCGCAGGCAAGAGCGTGATGTGTTCCATGTGCATCATGGAAGTATCTCCGCCATGCTGAGGGAAGAGACGGAAGCTGCCCTACGCACTGGATCAGGGCCCGCGGTTGCTGCGGCAACGGTCACGCTTGAACTGGGCATCGATCTGGGCGAACTGGAACGTGTGGTTCAGCTTGGTGCACCGTATAGTGCGTCCAGCTTTGTACAGCGTCTGGGACGTTCAGGAAGACGAGAGGACATGGCATCAGAGATGCTTTTTGTATGTCCGGAGGAAGAGGATGAGGAAGCGCAATTGCCAGCACGTATGCCGTGGACGTTGATGCGTGCGATTGCTGTTATCGAACTATATGTAAAAACCAAGTGGGTCGAGCCGCTTGAAGCCCGCAAAATGCCCATAGGTGTACTTTATCATCAGACGATGAGCATGTTGAAAAGTATGGGGAGGCGGAGCCGAGAGATCTTGCAGAAGCCATCCTTTCGCTGGCTCCCTTTGCGTTGATAAGACCTGATCAATATCAGGTTTTCCTGAATTACCTCATTGAGACGGATCACCTGCAATGGACAGAGGATCGAACATTGATTATCGGTCTGACAGGTGAAAAAATCGTGAATAATTATCGCTTCTACGCGGTGTTTAAGGACGATGAGGAACATAAAGTGCTGAACGGCTCGGAAGAGATTGGTTCGATTACAACCGTACCCCCACCTGGCTATTGCTTCTCGCTCGCAGGTAAACTGTGGAAAGTGGAAGAGGTCGATCATAAGCACAAGGCTGTGTATGTGAAGTCTGCAAAAGGTAAAGTAGATACGCTATGGCTTGGAGCGGGAGGAGATATTCATACGTCGGTGGTACAGAAAATGCGTGAAGTGTTGTCCGACTCAGTGATCTATCCCTACCTGTCACCACAAGCCGTCAATCGACTTGAACGGGCACGCCGCTTAGCTCGTGAAAGTGGACTGTTGAAGCAGGTTGTCATTCCGGCAGGGGAGATTCGATGTACGTTCTTCCTTGGGTGGGAAGTAAATCATTCCGTACATTGGAGCGCCTGATGAAGCATAATCTGTCCAAGAAACTTGCCTTGCGTTCGGTTGTGCCCATGGAGCCCTATTATTTTGTGGTGTCCGGCAAGATCGATGAACGAACATTGTTAGCCGAGATTATGAGTGAGTGTCGGACGGCCGAAGATGCATCTGCGTTACTGGCTGAAGATGAAGCGCCTTATCTGGGCAAGTATGATGAATTCGTCGCGCCGCCTTTGATCCGTGAGGCTTTTGCCGTGGATGGGCTGGATCTGGATGGATTGAAGGCAGGTTTACAGCAAACATTGGAGTGGGACTCCTCAGGCTCCAATCGGACATGACGTTTTTACGTAATCAGAGTGTGTGAAGAATGGTACAGCAATCGAAGCGACTCGGTGTAATAATGTAGTTCAACTTTTTATACGGAATAGGGTTGACACCATCTCACCTCCCATGTAATATATGAAAAGTCGTCACACACGAATTACATCAAATTGCATATATCATTTCGTATAACCTCGCAGGCCGAAAGTGTACACAGGGCGAGGGTCTCTACGGGAAGCCTATACTTCCTAACTACGATGCCAAGGAATCAATGTATTCCTTGCTCGTAGTTAGGATTTTTTGCATTTAGATGGTGTCTGTGACCTTGGCATGAACCAACATGCGGGCGTATTTTTCTTATCATCAGGAGGTTTATTCACAAATGAAATATTATCTGTCCGTTCTCGCGGGAGCGATGAGTTATGGCATATTATCCACGATTGTGGTTCTGGCGTATGGCGAAGGATATAAACTTGGAGAGGTTGTCGGAACACAGCTGATAACGGGTTTTCTTCTTTCCTGGATGCTGGCGCTATACACAAGATTTAGAACCAAACGCAAGTCACAGGCAAATGGCAAAACATCAGGAGCCGTGGCACAGGTATTCAAACGGTTGACGTGGAAACAACGTCTGTTATTGATGGCTGCCGGAACACCAACGGTAATTACAGGTCTCGTGTATTATCAGTCTTTGCGTTATATCCCTGCTTCACTTGCTATTATCCTGTTGTTCCAGTTCACATGGATTAGCGTATTGATTCAGGCGATTAGCAAACGTCAACGTCCAGACAAAGTCACGTTCCTGACGTTGATCATTCTGTTTGGTGGAACCTTACTGGCAGCGGGTTTCCTGGAACAAGGATTGGGTGAGTTCAACGGTCTGGGTATTGCTCTTGGACTAATGGCAGCCGTAAGTTATTCCCTGTTTGTCTTGTTCAGCGGTAAAGCGGTTCCTTCAGCGCATCCAGCCTTCCGCAGTGCGTGGATGGTTACAGGCGGTTTGATCCTCCTGTGCATTTTGTTCCCGCCGACATTCCTCTTTAACGGATTGATCTGGAGCCAGTTGCTTGTATTTGGATTGCTGCTTGGATTCTTCGGGGCCTTCATTCCACCAGTATTGTTCGCTATCGGCGTTCCGCATATTGGTGGTGACATGGCCGGAATATTGGGTGCAGTGGAGCTTCCAATTGCAGTATTGTTATCCTCAATCGTGCTCCATGAGCATGTCAGCGGATTGCAATGGTTCGGAGTTATTATTGTGCTCATTGGTGTAGCCCTGCCAGAGTTGTATAAATTACGTATGAGACGAAGTCGGAATACACCGATCTATTCCTGAGTTATACAAAAAGGGATATTGGGAAGCCTGAACGGGAATAACCGTAGTAAAGCCTGAGAAATCAGGCTTTTTTTATTGAAGGAATACGGCTCAACCACAATAGCCCAGAGGGGTCATTTTCATTGTCATGCGAATCAGGTATGCTTAAAGAATACATCCGTCTGTTGATTGAATATTGATGGGACATCGAATGAGGAGTGTTTATATGAAAAGCTGGTTTGGAAAAACATGGCCTTGGTTAACACTGGGTCTGACCGTTGTTGTACTGCTTGGATCATTTTTGGTTTATTTTATGGGCAAAGACTTATCCCCGGGATCTGGAAGTGCTGTAACTGCACAAGCCGAGACAGCGGAGGATTTGAAGGGATATGAAGTCATTGATGTGGACGTAAGTAACGATGGTTTTGGACCAGACGTTATCGAGGTGAAAGCTGGCGTACCAACCAAAATCAACTTTATTCTGACCCGGTCGGTGACACATGTCAAATCAGTCGGATCACAAAAGCTTGGCATGGATCTATACATGCAAAAGGGACCTAATTATTATACCGTCGATAAAGATCTGCCAAAGGGAGAATATGAGATTCACTGCGGTATGTATATGATATACGCAACGATTAAGGTCGTATAAGCAGAAGGAGCAAGGTTTCGGGTCACCGAGCTTTGCTCCTTTTTTTGGTGCGTGATATCATGAGAAAGTGGGTGAAATCGATCAGGAGGTGGCGAAAATGAAAGCGCTATTTATTGGAGGGACAGGCACCATCAGTACGGCCATTACGGAGATGCTTGCACGGCAAGGCTGTGAACTGTATCTGATTAATCGAGGCAATCATAACCATGACTTACCTAAGGAAGTCAACGTACTTCAAGCGGATATTAATGACGAGCCACGTGTAGCGGAACTGATAGCTGATCTGGAATTTGATGTTGTGGCAGACTTTATCGCTTTTGTACCGTCTCAATTGGAGAGAGATTACCGTTTGTTCAAGGATAAAACAAAGCAGTTTATTTTTATAAGTTCAGCATCAGCGTATCAGACTCCTCTGGCTGATTACCGGATCACGGAAGGTACGCCCTTATCGAATCCATACTGGGAGTATTCTCGCAACAAGATTGCCTGTGAAGACTATCTGATGAAACAATACCGCGAGCATGGATTCCCTGTGACCATCGTGCGTCCGAGCCATACGTATGGTGACAAATCGGTACCTCTCGGTGTTCATGGTGCTCAAGGCAGCTGGCAGGTTATCAAGCGCATACGTGAAGGCAAACCCGTTATCATCCATGGAGATGGCACCTCACTGTGGACCATTACGCACAATACTGATTTTGCCAAAGGGTTTATCGGGCTTATGGGAAATATCCATGCCATTGGTGAATCGGTACATATCACCTCGGACGAATCCGTCACCTGGAATCAGATTCATGAGATTATCGCCGGTGTGTTGGGAGTTAAGCTTCATGCGGTACATGTACCCTCCGAGTTCTTGGCAGCATGCAGTGACCAGGATCTTCGCGGCGGTTTGCTGGGGGACAAAGCCAATACCGTTGTGTTTGACAACAGTAAGCTGAAGCGGCTTGTTCCGGAATTTGTAGCAACGACAAGAGCCGATCAGGGTATTCGAAGTACGATTGAGCACATACTGGCCCATCCTGAATTACAGACCGAAGATCCGGAATTTGATGTATGGTGTGACAAGGTCGTTGGCGCACTGGACGAAGCGTTATTAAAGATCAGAGATGAGAAATGAGAAGTAAGGCGTTCATGATCAAGTGTTTACATTCATGCGCTTAATCGTTATAATCAAGAAAAAATGACACTTGTTAGGGAGGCCCCCAACTTAGGACATCGTTCCTTTGTTGGGGCCTCCTTTTTGTGTGCCAAAAAGGAGAGTAGACGTTGAAGAAATCAGGAAAACGTGTGAAGAAACAAGCGGAACAGTTAACCAAAGTGGTACTGGCATTTGCGTTATTATCACCTCAAGCCCTGTTGCTTGAATGGGGTGCAGCCACGGTAATGGCTGAAACGGTTGAAACAATCGGGATTGTATCCGACACGTCCAGCATGAAGGCTGTACAGTCATCCAAGGTGAAAGTAGAGATGAACAGTGATGGCAAATACAGAATTGTATTACTACCAAACACAAATGTATTTTACGGTGGCGATACAGGGAATGTATCTACGATTATCGACCATAATGGATCACCCGTGAACTTCAAAACGTTGCCATTGAATTATTACCGAATTAACAATAATGTGATTGAAATGTCCCGGCAAAAGGACAATGTGGAATATATTTTGCGTGTATCTATCGTTAATGCTACCTCACAAGGTGGGTACATGAAGGTTGAACTGGAAGCTATCAATCGTAGTGGAACGGCACTGAATTTGGGTGGAACATTTTATTGGGATACGATGGTGAATGGCAATGATGCATCTCCGTTTGAAGTCATCGAGAATGGATGGCGCAATTACAGCGGCGGTGTTCAGGTCACGGCTTTTTATGCCAATACGTACAATGTTGTGAATGCAGATCGTATATATATGGGCCAGTACAGCAGTCCAGACAGCGCCCAGCTCACGGGAGGGTCTTCACCTTCAGCGTTCACTCCAGGCCAGACCGTTACGGCGAGTGATACAGCTGCACAATTTTGGTGGGACGCCAAGTCAACAGCAAATCAGGCTTCACGCAAATTTTCAACCATTGTGGGGATTGGCCCCAAAAATGCTCCACCTTCATTTACCTTAACAGCACCCTCTTCGGGTCAAACCTATTACAAAGGCGAGCAACTTCAGATCTCTGGTACAACGCGAGATACGGATGTAGGCGACCAGTTGACCGTGAAATGGTCCATAGATGGTGGGTCCGAGAACATTCTGACCCAGATGACCGCAACGGGTTCTAATCAGTCTTTCAACACCAATTACACTTTGCCTGACACCCTGCCAGATGGCACACACACATTACAAGTATGGGTCATGGATGACAAAGGTGGGGTGTCCTCAGCAGGCACCGTTAACTTTACGGTAAGAAGTTTTGTTGTGCCCGGAACGCCGACATATACATTGGTTAACCCTAATAGCTTGACGGTGAATTGGGATAAGAAGGCGAATGATGCATCCGTTACGTATGAACTGAAGAATATGACGACAAATCAGATCGTGGACACAGGTACATCAAACAGTCGGCAGGTGATTGGGCTTACTCCGAATACCAGTTATTCTTTTGCCGTACGGGCCAAAAATTCAAGTGGTTCCTATACGGGTTACTCCAGTCCAGCTTCCAAGTATACACTGGCCAATCCACCCGCTGCTGCGGCTGTAACACAATCAGGCAACTCCGTTACAGCGAGTTGGAGTAATAATGGAAATCCTGCAGGTACGCATTATAAAACGGAAATACGCAGTCCAGGCGGGCAAGTCCTTGCAACGGGAACAACAACTTCCACACGTACAGCGTTTGCCCTGACCGGACTCGCGGACGGAAAATATGAAGTTTTTGTGGCGGCACTGAATGGTGAAGGGATACAGACCCCGTTTATATCCGCTGGAGAGATGATTAAAGATACGACGGGTCCAACTGCTCCGTCTGTTACAGTCACTCCATCCTCATGGACCAAGGAAGATGTTCTCGTTACGGTTGAAGAGGGAAAGATGCCTTGAGCGGAACTCAAAAGACTGAAGTTAAAGTCGGTCCGACAGGAGAATGGCGTGAATACAGTACTCCGTTTACCGTAAGCAGTGAAGGCAACACAACTGTTATGGCACGCAGTATTGATGCGTTTGGTAATACAGGACAGGAAACGGCTGTGACAGCCAGGGTAGATCGGACGGCACCAACGCCACCTGTTATCTCGTTGAATCCGCCCGAATGGACAAAAGCGGCGGTAATCGTGACATTAACGGAAGGTACGGACGAAGCAAGTGGCATTGGTCTGACACAGTATAAGCTGGGAAGCGAGGGAGAATGGATAGACTACAAGACCCCTCTTACACTCAGTGAAGAAGGGATAACCGAGATTTACGCACAAAGTGTTGATCGGGCCGCCAATGTCAGTGCTTCCACTTCGGCAACAGCCAGAATCGACAAGACTGGGCCTGAGCAACCAACGATTACGTTAAGTGAAGAGGATTGGACGAATCAGGATGTAACTTTTGCGATAAACAGTGGTGAAGATGCGGGCAGTGGGCTTGCCAAGAGTCAATATCGACTTAACAAAGAAGGTCCTTGGATCGATTATACGGGTGAAGTGACGGTTACCGATGAGGGAGAAACGATCGTATATGCACGCTCAATTGACCGTGTAGGCAATATAAGCACATCCGCTCAGGCTACAGTTCGAATTGACAAGACAGCTCCAACCGAGCCGGTGATTAGTTTAAGTCCTTCTGGATGGAGTAAAGAACATGTGCAATTCACTATCGCTGGAAGTGTGGATGAACAAGCGATATCCTATGAATACAGCATGAATGATGCCCCGTATATGACAGGAAGTAGCGGTACAGTTAGTACAAACGGCGCTACCACCATTCGGGCCCGAGCAAGAGATACCGTTGGTAATGTGAGCAAGGAAGTGAGTCGAATCGCCTATGTGGATCAGATGGCTCCAACGATAACATTTGCTCCGAACGGACATGGCTGGACGGACATGGATATATCCACTACCATTCAGTATGCCGACGCCCACTCAGGCATTCAGGAACTGGAACGATTCTATCAAGTTACGAACAGTGCAGAATCACCGGAGCATTGGCTTGAAGCCCGCTCTGACCAGCATAAAATATCCATCGAATCGGAAGGTATATGGTACATCCATGCGAAAACCATGGACAGAGCAGGGAATACATATGAGACAACATCATCACCTTACCATATTCAACGCAAGCCCCAGCAACCGACTCATGTGAAAACGACACAGATCGCTGAGACTTCAGCTGAACTTACAGTGGATTTGCCAACTGGGGAAAGGTATACCGATGGATATCAGTATGAGATAACGAATAAAACAACAGGACAGTCATGGACACTGGATTATCCTAACCACAGTATAATCGATCACTCTCTAAGTGGTGGTCAGGTCTATGAATATGAAGTTAGAGTGAGAAACCATACCGGAGTAAGTGATGCAGTAATCGCTCAAGTATTAACTATCCCGGCAGCTCCCGGAACGTTGCGCGTTCGAAAAGTAGATTCGCAACCCAATTTGGCCGAAATTCAATTTGATTCAGTACGAGGAGCAGATGCTTACCGCATCATCGCAACTACTTCGGACGGTGCCACCGTATTTGATCAGACGGTATCTGATCCGGGTAGCCTTCCCTACGTCAGCAACCTCGTTCCAGGAACCATTCATAACATTTCGGTAACGGCAATGAATGAAAGTGGCGCAGGTGGTAGCAGTAGGACCGGATTTCTCACACTGCCGGCAATGCCCGGTGAGTTTATGGCCGTTCAGATTCGGGAGCATGATATTTCATTAACGTGGGATACGGTGACTTCTGCAACATATTATGGTCTTTCTCGTGATGGAACAGCTATATATGAAGGAGAGCAGACGGAGTATCTGGATTCAGGTCTGGATAGTGGCACGGAGTACAGCTATGCGTTAATTGCCGGAAACGAGACAGGACCAGGGCCCTTGGCAGGATTACCTTTGTTCAAGACGTTACCTGGGCAGGTGACCAGCTTACACGTATCGGATGCTTCCACAACGAGCCTTCGTCTGAATTGGGATGCAGTACGAGGAGCCGATCGTTATGAGTTATGGTTGAATGGAGAGAAGTCCGGAACGGTTCCTGTCGGAACCCAAGAATGGGTCTTTGCGAGCCTGGATTCGGGAACATCATATCAACTGGCTGTTCAAGCGGTGAACGGAAGTGGACAAGGGATGCGCAGTTCGGTATCAGGAACAACGCTACCGGAGAGCCCATCGGGACTTCACGTTGTTCAAGTAACTGAACAGGGAGCAATCTTGAGCTGGGAGCCTGTCGTTGGGGCAACGAAATATCGGGTGGTCATCGATGGACAGAGCCATGAGATATCAGATACACAACTCGCAGTTCACCACCTGCCAAGCAGTCGTGAGTATACCTATGAAGTACAGGCGGGCAATGCTGCTGGGTACGGTGCATCCACCAGTAGTACAATTCTTACGCTACCTAGCAGGCCGGAAGGACTAAATGTCACATCGACTGATGAGACAAGTATGGGACTTGCATGGCAAGCTGTAGATACGGCGAATCTCTATATTGTGAAAATCAATGGAACAGAAGTGGGCAGAACATCAGAACTGGCCTACACGGCTGAGGAATTGTTGCCAGGTACAGAGTACGCTTTGGAAGTTCAGGCTGTGAATGCTTCTGGATCAGGTGAAACAGCTCAGCTCATTCAATTGTCCAAACCTGCGCCGCCTGCCGAAGTACTTGTTGATCCAGGAGTTCATCGTGCAAAAGTTTCTTGGTCTGTCGTGGAAGGTGCCGCTGAATACGTGATTGAGCAGAATGGCAAGGAGATTTATAGGGGAATGGAGAATGAAGCAACGATTACAGGACTCCAGGATGGAACGTGGCATCGCTATCAACTATGGGCGACAAACAGACAGGGGACTCGTTCTGAAGCGACGGATGTATCTCTACTGACTTTGCCTGAGAAACCCGCTAAGGTTGCAGTATATGATGTGGCAAAAAACAGCCTAGGTCTGGATTTCAGTAACACTGGTGTCCAAGGGGCAGATCATTATGTCATTGAACGGGATGGAAGAGAGATCGCTCAGATGGATTCTAGTGAAACCCAATTTGTAGACAAGGATCTGTCGCCAGGAACGAAATACACTTATGTAATTCGGGCAGTCAATGCGAGTGGAACGAGTGGGCCGCTTACTTTCAGTGTAATGACTCAAACGTTGCCATTGGTTGCAGAAAGTATAACAGTGAAAGCCGGAACACATGCGGTGGATCTGGCTTGGGATGTTGTTAAGGGAGCGGCTGCATATGAGATTCGTAATCGGATAACGGGAGATGTACAGAGCGTGTCTGAACCGTCTGTACATCTCAATAGCATGCTGGATGGCACAGTGTATGAATTCGAACTTGTTGCGATTAATGAAGATGGTCATCGGTCTGAACCTATTCAGATTCAGGTTTTAACGAAGCCCATCTCACCTCAGACGGCAGGCATAACACACATCACAGATCAGACTGCGGTACTGGACCTGACTGGAAGCTCCACACGGGGAGCAGAGCAATTCGTCATTATGCGGGATGGTGTTGAAGTCGCTAAGGTTCCAGCAGATCAAGCTTCATTTGAAGATAATGGACTGACACCAGGCGAGCATTACACGTATACCATCAAAACATCAAATGCAACGGGGAGAGTGATTCCGGTTTCGAAGTTCACTTGCGCACGTTGCCCGCGACCATTAATGAACCTTTACATGCAAGCATGATTGGGGAAAAGGAGGGATTGATCTCTTGGCCTAAGGTACAAGGGGCGGAGGGATATACCATACGTATCGGAGATCAGATGTTCACCACTATAGAAGAAGGGGATATCACAGAGGTGAAATTAACTCATTTGGAGAGTGCAACCCGATATGATCAGGTACAGATTATTCCTTATAATACGGCTGGTTCAGGAAGCCCAATGACCGTGACTCCTTTTACACCGTGCCTCATGTGGATTCACTGGAAATGAAGATATACCCCGAGACAGATCACGCCAAACTGGAATGGGACTTCCCATTTGGGAACGAAACATTTGTTGTATTGCTGGATGGTACAGAAGTATACCGAGGCAAACAAAAAGAGTTTATTATTGATCAACTGGATGCAGGTAAGCAGTACCCGATTCAAATCTACACAGAGAATGATCAGGGAGATACATCGGAGAAGCTCATGTATTCTGTCCTGACCAAGCCAGCAGCTCCGGTCAAAGTGGAGTATCATTCGGCGAAGGACCACATTCGTCTTATATTGGAACAGAGCCGGGTCGAAGGTGCCGAGCAGTTCATCATTGAGCGTGACGGTGTGGAGGTTGCTCGTGTTCCTGCAGATGAACTGTTCTATGACGACAAGGGACTTGAACCGGGCGTGAACTATACCTATACAGTGAAGACCATGAATGCGTCGGGCAGTAGTGATGGTGGTTATTACCTTCATGCAATGACTTTGCCCGGTAGTGCTGCTTCACCTCCTGTAGTAGAGGGACGTTCCATGTATGGTGCAGACATCGTATGGGAACTGATTCCCGGTGCTGCGGGTTATCGAATCTATCGAAATGAAGAGCTTGTGGGAACAACAACGGAGACATCAATACATGTGTCTGAATTAATCAGTGCAGAGCGTTATACTGACTTTGCAATCATTCCATTTAATGAGGCAGGGGAGGGTGAGGCACTCCAGGTTCCGGAATTCGAGACGTTGCCTTCCGAGGAACTGACAGTAGCAGCCATAGCGCAAGGTACTAATACGATTAAGCTAACTTGGGAACTGGATTCCATGAATGAGGTGATTGTGATCACCCATAAAGATCGTGAGATCTACCGTGGCACCGAGCGTAGTCATGTATGGTCAGGGCTGAATGCCGAGCAGCATTATGAGGTGGAAGTATGGACGGAGAATTCAGCAGGTGAGAAAAGTGAAAGCAAACGGGCCGCAGCCATGACTTTTCCGTATCCACCATCCGCTTGGAGCGGTAGTGGTACAGCTTCAAATCCAGCAGGTACTTCGGTAAAAGCCGATGAGGTGAGTTCACAACCTGAACCTTCTGATGAGCAACCTGAGTTACCTGCGAAAAAAATATCAAATTTATTGATATCAGCCAAACATTCAATAAAGACCAGATCACCTGGCTGGCGGAACAAAATATCATTCAAGGTGTAAGTGAAACTCGCTTCGAACCACGCCGTCCGATCACGCGTGCAGAGTTCACCGCATTGATCGTGCGTTTGATGGGGGTGGACACAATGGTTAATGAACACCATGGATTTCAGGATGTAAACGATGATGATTGGTTCGCTCCTGAGATTAAGGCAGCCGTTCATCATGAGATGGTTCAAGGGATGGGGAACGGCAAATTCGCTCCGTATGCACTGGTAACACGTGAACAGGCATCTAAGATTATAGCAAATGTTGTTCGTAAAATCAGACCGGAACCGCTTACTTCCCCAAGAGCGTTTACCGACCAGACTGATGTATCATATTGGGCCCAAGAAGAAGTGCAGGAACTTGCGGGTTTGTACATGATTACCGGATATGAAGATGGCAGCTTCCGTCCCATGCAGCATTTGAGCAGATCCGAAGCTGCAGCGCTGATCTTCCGCTTAAATAAGCTGATTCAAGTCATGGATGAGAACCGTACAGATCAAGTGAAGAAAGCGTCAGCGTTTGATCGTCATATCTAAATTGAATTGATTCTTACATGTGATACTGCAAGCATCGCTAGTAACGACATTACCGCTTGATTGGTTTTTAATGCTATAATGGTTGCCAATATGATAAAAAAAGGGTAATGAACAATGGTGATGAATAATGAATAATAAATTTATCCGGATATATGAAGATATTGCAGATCGTATTCGGACCGGAGAGATTGAGGCAGGGACGCTGCTTCAATCGGAACTGGATCTATCGGAAAGTTATCAAACGTCTCGAGAGACTATTCGCAAAGCATTGAAAATGTTGTACGAAGAAGGTTACATTCAGAAGATCCAAGGCAAGGGCTCGATTGTACTGGACATACGCAAGATCGATTTTCCCATCTCAGGTCTAGTTAGCTTCAAGGAATTAGCCAAAAAATGGGACATCGCGCTCAAACGTATGTGAAGGTTTTCGAGGAGCAACAAGTGGATCAGGCGTTGCATAAGAATATTAACTTTGGTCTGAATGAACAGGTCTGGGCGATCAGACGTGTGCGCAAAGTGGATGGAGAGCATGTCATACTGGACAAAGATTACATTAGCCAGCGGCTTGTTCCTGGGCTCAGTAAAGAGATCTGTAATGATTCCATCTATGAGTACATTGAGCAAGAGCTGGGGCTTTCCATTTCGTTTGCCAAAAAAGAGATTTTGGTGGAAGAACCCACCGCTGAGGACAGGGAACTGCTTGACCTTGAAGGGTTCCATAATGTGGTTGTGGTGAGGAGCCAAGTGTACCTGGAGGATGCCAGTCAATTTCAGTATACGGAATCGAGGCATCGACCGGACAAGTTCAGATTTGTGGATTTTGCGCGTCGCAGATAAGTTAATCAAGAACGATCAGAGAGTACCTTTCACTGCATTATTCAGTGGATAGGTACTCTCTTTGGTTATATGGGAATCCGAAGATCGTCCATCAAGAACCGCTTAATGTCAATGTTCTTCCTGCATGTCGGAGCGTATGATCACAATATATACGAGGCCGAGGAGTGAGCGAATTGAATCACGTGACAGCGACATCAAATGTTCGCATATGGGAAGAAACCAGAGATATTCCAACCTATGGTACAGGTAAACCGGACAAAAATCCGATGTTTCTTGAAAAGAGAATCTACCAGGGGAGTTCGGGGAAGGTGTACCCGCATCCCGTGATCGACAGCATTGAAGATGATGCCAAAATGAAATCTTATCGATTAGTTATTCTCGAAAATGAATATGTACGTATTGAGATGATGCCCGAACTGGGTGGACGGATCTATCGTGCGCTGGATCGGACCAACAACTACGATTTTGTATATTATAACCGGGTGATTAAACCTGCACTTGTGGGTCTGGCAGGGCCATGGATTTCCGGAGGAATTGAATTCAACTGGCCACAGCATCATCGGCCCAACACGTTTGGCCCAGTCGATTATACATTTGACAATAATGAAGATGGAAGCGCTACCGTGTGGGTGGGTGAGATTGATCGCATGTATGGTACCAAAATGACCGCTGGCTTCACATTACATCCCGGCAAAGCCTATCTTGAAATCCATGCCGAGGTATACAATCGCACCAGCGTACCTCAAACTTTTCTATGGTGGGCCAACCCGGCTGTAGCCGTCAACGAGCATACGCAATCCGTCTTTCCACCCGATGTAACGGCTGTGCTGGACCACGGAAAACGGGACGTATCCCGCTTTCCAATCGCAACGGGCACTTATTACAAGATGGACTATTCCGAAGGTGTGGATATCTCGCGCTACAAAAACATACCGGTTCCAACATCCTATATGGCGTATAAGTCGGATTATAATTTTGTAGGGGGTTATGACCACGGGGTTCAGGCGGGTTTGTTGCATGTAGCCAATCATCATATTTCTCCGGGCAAGAAGCAATGGACCTGGGGGAACGGGGAATTCGGGCAAGCCTGGGATCGACAGTTAACGGACGAGGATGGACCATATATTGAATTAATGACAGGGATCTATACCGATAATCAGCCTGATTTTACATGGTTACAGCCTTATGAAGCGAAATCATTTTCACAGTATTTTATGCCGTATAAAGGAATTGGTATGGTCAAAAATGCATCGATTGATGCAGTGGTTAATCTGGAAAAGGATGAAACGACCGGAATGGTAACCGTGATGGTATATGCGACGTCGGTTTTTGAACAAGTGACCGTTGAAGTGATAGGTCCAACCACGGTATATCTCCATGAGAGATGTAATATCTCACCTTCGGAACTATATAAATATTCATTCCCGTGGAGCGGACAAGATGAATGGCATCAGTTGAAGTTAAGTGTTCGAAGTGCGGAAGGAAGAGTACTCGTGGCCTATCAGCCTCAACGTTCTGAGATTCAGGAAGTTCCAGATCCGGCCACACCACTCCCGTTACCATCCGAGATTCGTACGAATGAACAACTATATCTGGCTGGTCTTCATTTGGAGCAATATCGGCATGCCACGTATGAACCGGTACCTTATTATCTGGAAGGGTTGAAGCGTGATGCAACGGATATTCGTCTAAACATTGCGTATGGCACATTGCTGCTGCGCAGAGGGTTGTTTCAAGATGCAGAGAAGCATTTCAGACAGGCCGTTCAATCGCTGACGTGGAAAAATACGAATCCATATGATAGTGAAGCATTTTACCAACTCGGTCTGAGTTTGAAACTACAGGGGAAACAGGAAGAAGCCTACGCAGCACTGTATAAAGCCGTATGGTCTGCACAGTATCAGGATACGGGTTATTATATGCTTGCTCAGATCGATACAGTGTTACATCGGGAGCTGGAAGCGCTGGATCACATCGAACGTTCGCTGATTCGTAACAGTAGAAACTACAAGGCTCGGCATCTGAAGGTGTGTCTGCTGCGCAGGTTGGGTCAAGATAAACGGGCCCTCCAATATGCGTATGAAACGTTGGAACTGGACCCGGTTGAATTTGGAGCTGCACATGAATTAGTCCTGATCTACAGCGGAGCGACTGCACCTTCAGAGAGAGAACAAGCGGAGCAAGCACGTGAACATTTCCATCGTCTGATGCGAGGAGACGTTTATAATTATCTGAATGTAGCCGCAGATTACGCGGATAGTGGGTTGTGGGAAGAAGCACTGACGGTACTCTCGTATGTTGAATCCGAAAATTCACAGCCGTATCCTTTGGTTGGTTATGCTAAGGCTTACTTGTATCGTCAGTTGGGGGATGTGGAGCAGGCCCGGGAATGTCAAAGACAAGGGAAAGCTGCTCCAACGGATTATTGTTTTCCTAATACGTTATTTGAATTCATGGTGCTTCAGGATGCATTGGCAGTGGATTCGAATGATGCGCGTGCTCAATATTACCTGGGAAATTGGTTATATGATCATAAACGATACAAGGAAGCAATCACCCATTGGGAAACTTCACGAGAGGTGGATGCTGCATATTCGACTGTACATCGGAATCTGGGACTGGCTTATTATAACAAGCTGAATCGCCACGATCTTGCACTGGCATCATTAGAGGAAGCTTTCCGGTTGGATACACAGGATGCCCGAATCTTCTACGAGTTGGATCAATTGCAAAAGAAGATAGGGTATTCCTGCGAGCATCGAATCAAATTGCTGGAACAACATATGGAGTTGATTCACCACCGTGATGATCTGTATATCGAGTGGGTGACTTTACTGAATATGCAAGGTAGCCATCAAGAAGCATGGAATGCCCTTCAGACCCGGCGGTTTCATCCATGGGAAGGTGGAGAAGGCAAGGTAACTGGACAATATGTTACGGCACTGACGGAACTGGCGAAGCAAAAACTGGAGAAACAACAACCTGAACTAGCATTGGAGCTGTTGCAGAAGGCATTAGTTTACCCGGAGAACTTAGGTGAAGGTAAGCTGGAGGGTGCCGGAGACAATCACGTTTACTTTTATCTTGGCTGTGCCTACCAGCAACTGAAGAAGAATCAGGCGGCAGAGGAGAATTTCCACAGAGCATCTATCGGTTTGAATGAACCGGCAAGCGCGATGTTTTATAATGACCAACCGCCGGAATCCATCTATTATCAGGGGCTGGCTTGGCAGAAACTTGGCAATGTGAAGGAAGCAAACCGACGATTTAACAAACTCATTGACTATGCGGAAAGACATATGCATGATCACATCCGAATGGATTATTTTGCGGTATCTCTGCCCGATTTTCTAGTATTCGACGACGACTTAGATCAGCGAAATGAAGAACATTGCCGGTATATGCGGGCACTAGGTCTTCTGGGACTGGGTCGGACGAGTGAAGCCAAACTTGAGTTGGAGCGGGTACTGGAGAAAAACCCGAATCATCAAGGGGCAATCCTCCATCGATAATTGATAATCGTTTCAACACATCCCATTTATATCGAAGGAGTTATATAATCCATGAATGATAGTATAGCAGGTAGCCATATTCGCTTTATATTGGATGCGGAAGATAAGGACATTCGTGCGGGTCGTATGACTGGCAGTGGCGGCAAAAGCCCACGAGGGGAATCGTATGATTTTACCAACTATTATATGACTCGTAATGCTAAACCCCATATTCCCCTGGTAGGTGAGTTTCATTTCTCCAGATTCGCTTACTTGCAGTGGGAAGAAGAATTACTGAAGATGAAGGCAGGCGGGGTGAACATCGTTGCTTCCTATGTCTTCTGGAATTTTCACGAGGAGCAGGAAGGGGATTTAATTGGTCAGGAAACCTGAATTTGCGGCACTTTGTGGATCTGTGTGGCAAGCATGAGCTGCCGCTGATCGTGCGAATTGGTCCATTCTGTCATGGAGAAGTGCGTAATGGTGGAATGCCGGATTGGCTATTCAGTTATCCATTCGAAGTCAGGTCGAACGATGAAGGATATCTGTATTACGCCAAGCGATTATACCGGGAGATTGCCCGTCAGCTCAACGGCTGTTTTTATCAGGAGGGTGGCCCTGTTATCGGGGTACAGTTGGAAAATGAGTACATGCACGCTGGCGCACCCATGGATGCATGGGGGTATACCCGCGAAAAATACATTACCTCCGGCCGGGATGGACGAGAACATCTGAAGATGCTTCGCCATATTGCCGAAGAAGTCGGTATGAAGCCGATGTTCTATACTGCCACGGCCTGGGGTAATGCTGCGGTGCCTGATGAAGGAACATTACCGATGTTGGCGGGGTATGCGTACACACCATGGATTCCCAATCAGCCTCCAAGCCGGGAGTATTTGTTCCGGGATCTGCATATGAATCCTGTGGAAGAAGTGGATTATGACAGTCTGGAGTATCCTGCTGCGTATTGCGAGCTTGCTGGGGGCATGCAGGTCAGTTATCACGCTCGGCCGGTTGTTGATGCGGACAGTGTCGAGGCGATGACCATTGTGAAACTTGCGAACGGCAGCAATCTGGTTGGGTATTATATGTATCACGGGGGACCAATCCGATAGGCAAAAATTCATATATGAACGAGCAGGCATTGCCGAAAATGACGTATGATTACCAATCGCCACTCGGGGAATTTGGACGTGTTGGTGAATCGTATGACCGCATTCGAAGCTTGTCCATGTTCCTGGAAGCATACGGTGAGTTGCTTGCGCCAATGGGCTGTGTTATACCTGATGGTCAACAATCTATAACCCCGGAGAACACGTTGGAGCTGCGTTGGTCTGTTCGGCAACAAGATGGCTCTGGATTTCTGTTCATAAATAATTATCAGGATCATGTGGCGTTGCCTGATCGAGATATACAATTGGAACTGCATACCAGCAAAGGGACTGCTTTTTATCCAAGAGAAGGAACGATGCAGCTGAAATCCGGCATGGCAGCCATTCTGCCTTTCCATATGAATCTGAATGGAATGAAGATCATTAGTGCTACCGTTCAGCCACTGACCCGATTTATGGTAAATCAGGAGCTCACGGTTGTGTTTTATGCCCATGAAGGTATGGCGCCTGAGTATGTTATTGATGCAACATCTGTTACAAATGTGGATATGCCCGAAGGTACAGTATCTGAGCAGGGAAATGAGGTTGTGATACACCCGATTGCCGGCAAGGACCATCATCTGAGAGTCACAACATCCGACGGTATGGTCATACGTATCATTACATTGACCCGTGAAGAGGCATTACATGCCTACCGTTTCCGTTTGGGCGGAGAAGAAAGGCTTGTAATTAGCAGCAGTCATCTGTATGTACAGAATGAGATGCTCATATGTACATCCGTGGAGCAACCAGAGATGGAAGTATCCTTTTATCCGGCTCCAGAGCATGTTTCAGCTTCTAAATATGCTGTGTCATCCCAGTCGAAGCAGGGAATATTCGGTACGTACACATTCCAAGTTTCGCCTTACGAGCCTGCTGTAGAGGTTGATTATCCCAAAGAGTATGCAGCAACACTGAGATTGGACACAGCGTGGCCGGAACAAGTAGATGACGTGTGGATCGAGATTGATTATGAAGGAGACGTCGCTGCAGCACATATTCATCATCAGATGTTAACAGATCATATTCACTATGGGCACAGCTGGATGCTTGGTTTGAAGCAATCCCGTCATTTGCTGGCTGATCACGCGCTTCGTCTGTCTATAACTCCAATTCGAAAAGGGACGACTGAGAGTTATGTTAATCAGGCTTATGTGGAGCGGTTTGAGGGCGTGGAGATCGGGAAGTTTAATGAGATTTGGGTGAGACCACAGTATCGGGTGGGGGTGGTATTGGCGGGAGTTAGGGAAGACACATAGTCTAAATCAGGGATTAAACAACAGATAAACAAGACTTAAACAAGAGTTAACTGACGTTAATAATACAGAGGGTTCTTTCTCCGAACGATTGTGAGGAGAGAGCCTTTTTTGCTGTGTTATGTAAAAAAATGATTCCTAATCATGGTAAAAAGATCTTGACTGGTAAGCGTTTTCAATTTATTATAACTTCATAACCTTAACGATAAAGTTTATTTAGACTAAATAACGTAACTATAATAAAGTTATTAGTCGTTTATTTGCTAACAAAAAAACTTCTATTACCAACGATTTTAGTTAACTTATTGCCTAGAGCAGGGTTAATTGAAATAAAAAAACAAATACAGGAGGTTCCAAACGAATGGTTAATCTGAAAAAGTGTACAATCTTCACGGTTATTGCTGCTCTCATGTTCATGGCATTGGGGAGTGCAGCCCCAAAGCATATGCTGCCACAGGTTTTTATGTAAGCGGTAACAAATTGTATGATTCCACAGGTAAAGCTTTTGTCATGAGAGGTGTTAATCACGGACATTCCTGGTTCAAGAATGATTTGAATACCGCTATCCCTGCCATCGCCAAAACAGGTGCCAATACGGTGCGCATTGTTCTTTCGAATGGTAGCTTGTACACCAAAGATGATCTGAACGCTGTTAAAAATATTATTAATGTGGTTAACCAAAATAAAATGATAGCTGTACTTGAAGTACATGACGCCACAGGGAAAGATGACTATAATTCGTTGGATGCGGCAGTGAACTACTGGATTAGTATTAAGGAAGCTTTGATTGGCAAAGAAGATCGGGTCATCGTCAACATCGCCAATGAATGGTATGGAACGTGGAATGGAAGTGCGTGGGCTGATGGTTACAAAAAAGCCATTCCGAAACTCCGGAATGCGGGAATT
Organism: Paenibacillus sp. OVF10; assembly: GCA_022836915.1. Taxonomy (GTDB): domain Bacteria; phylum Bacillota; class Bacilli; order Paenibacillales; family Paenibacillaceae; genus Paenibacillus. Next base: position 3,666,558 of record CP094668.1, read on the forward strand.
AAAAATACGCTAATTGTGGATGCAGCCGGATGGGGACAGTTCCCTCAATCCATCGTGGATTATGGACAAAGTGTATTTGCAGCCGATTCACAGAAAAATACCGTCTTCTCCATTCATATGTATGAGTATGCTGGCAAAGATGCTGCAACGGTCAAAGCCAATATGGAGAATGTGCTGAACAAAGGATTGGCTCTGATCATTGGTGAATTCGGGGATATCACACAAACGGTGATGTGGACGAGTATGCCATCATGAGATATGGTCAGGAAAAAGGGGTAGGCTGGCTTGCCTGGTCTTGGTACGGAAACAGCTCCGGTCTGAACTATCTGGACATGGCCACAGGTCCGAACGGAAGCTTAACGAGCTTTGGCAACACCGTAGTTAATGATACCTATGGTATTAAAAACACTTCCCAAAAAGCGGGGATTTTCTAATCCGCCGATGATACAGGAACACTCTGACGTTCACGTCAGGGTGTTTTTTTAATAATATACCTCAATCTATGATGACTTTTGAATATTTCCGTTTGGTTTTAAAATATTTTGTTTTCAAAATAAAACAAAGATGTTAAACTCGGATTAGGAATAAAACAAACATTATCGGAGGGAAACAAATGGTACAGAGTTTATGGAATGCATCGCAGGCATCTGAGAAAACAACAGGACTTGAGCAGTTGGTTTACCGATCTAATCTCATTGGTTCTGATCGCAGTGTATGTAACATCTACGGTGGTAATACGTCTACCAAAACGACAGTGAAGGATTTTCGGGGTCGTGATGTAGAAGTAATGTATGTGAAGGGAAGCGGCTCTGATCTGGGTTCCATGGAAGCGAAACATTTTACCGGACTTGGGCTCGAAGACATAAGGCCATTAATTGAACGTGAATCCATGTCGGATGAAGAGATGGTTGAATATCTGGGACATTGCATGATTGATGCCAAGCACCCGCGCGCCTCCATCGAGACTCTTCTGCATGCGTTCCTTCCATATAAACATGTGGATCATACGCACCCGGATGCGATTATCAGCCTGTGTTGTGCGCATAACGGCAAGGAATTGGCGAAAGAGATCTACGGTGATCGTTTTGTATGGGTGCCTTACGTACGCCCTGGGTTTACGTTATCTAAAATGATTGCTGAAAGCGTATTCTCGAATCCCAATGCCGAACTCGTACTGATGGAAAAACACGGACTTGTGACGTGGGGAGAAACATCCGAGGAATGTTACGCTCAAACGATCAAGATTATCAATGAAGCAGAAGCTTTCATCGAAGCACGGGTGAACGAAGAAAGTTTGTTTGGTGGTGTGAAACACCCGGCACTCGCCGCTGATGTTCGTCGTCAGATCGTATCACGTGTGATGCCAACGATTCGTGGAGCGGTATCGGATAGCAAAAATGATTTTGTCCTTTGATGATCAAGAGGACGTACTTGCTTTTGTGGGCGGAGCAGATTCCCCGGAATTGTCTCAGGTGGGTGCAGCTTGCCCGGATCATCTGGTACATACCAAAGTGGTACCTCTGTTCATCGATTGGACACCGGATGCAGAAGATATTGAAGGTTTAAAAGCCAAGCTGGTAGAAGGTGTGGCTGCCTACAAAGAGCAATATCAACAGTATTTTGAGAGCAACAAAAACGAAGGTGATGTCATGTTCGAATCGGCACCTCGCGTTATCCTGATTCCTGGTGTGGGCATGATCAACACAGGCAAGAGCTGGGCGCTTTCCCAAGTAAGCGGAGCGTTGTATCACAGAGCCATTGCTGTTATGCGTGGAGCTACTAGCTTGGGTCAATTCGTATCGCTCAGTGCAAACGAGTCTTACAATGTGGAGTACTGGCCGCTGGAACTGTATAAATTGTCTCTGGCCCCGGCAGAAACTGAATTCTCCCGTAAAGTGGCGTTTATTACAGGCGGCGCAGGTGGTATCGGAAGTGAAACAGCGCGTAGATTGGTATCAGAAGGCGCGCATGTGGTGCTCGCTGATCTCAATCTGGAAGGCGCACAGAAGGTAGCACAGGAAATTAATGATCAGTACGGTGCGAATCGTGCTTATGCGCTGAAAATGGACGTGACCGATGAGGAAGCTGTTCAATCTGCTTATGCTGATGTTGCGGTGCAATATGGCGGAGTGGATATCATCGTGAACAATGCAGGATTGGCCACATCCAGCCCATTTGACGAAACTTCCCTGAAAGAATGGAACCTGAACATGAATGTACTGGGCACAGGGTATTTCCTCGTGGCTCGTGAAGCCTTCAAGCTGATGAAACAACAGGGCATTGGGGGAAGCATGGTATTTATCGGTTCCAAGAACTCGGTGTATGCAGGTAAAAGTGCTTCTGCTTACAGTTCAGCGAAAGCGCTGGAAGCGCATCTGGCACGCTGTATCGCAGCAGAAGGTGGAGAGTATGGCATTCGTGTCAACACGATTCTTCCGGATGCCATTCTACAGGGTTCAGCAATCTGGAACGGTTCCTGGAGAAACGAACGTGCAGCGGCATACGGAATTGAACCGGATCAATTGGAAGAGTATTATCGCAAACGGACGACATTGCTCGTGAATATCTATCCAAGAGATATTGCAGAAGGAATTGCATTCTTTGCTTCTTCGAAATCCGAAAAAACAACCGGTTGCATGATGACCATTGATGGCGGTGTACCGGCAGCATTTACACGTTAAAATAGGAGGGTTCTTGCGGATGGATAACCAAGTCAAGCAAGCGTATGAAGCAGCCAAGGCATTGTATGCCCAGCACGGAATTGATACGGACGTGGTACTAAACAAACTCGCGGAGATCAAAGTATCCGTACACTGCTGGCAAGGCGACGATGTCAAAGGCTTTCTGAATAAAGATGGGGAGTTAACAGGTGGCATTTCCGTTACAGGTCAATATCCGGGGCTGCGACCACACCTGCAGAGCTTCGTAATGATCTGGAGCAAGCTTTTGCTCTGATTCCCGGCAAACATAAGGTCAATCTGCACGCGATTTACACGGATACAGACGAGCAGGTTGAACTGGATCGGATTGAGCCAAAGCATTATGACAACTGGGTGAAATGGGCCAAAGAACAAGGACTTGGTCTGGACTTCAACCCAACATGTTTTTCCCATGAGAAATCAAGTGACGGGTTCACGCTCAGTCATCCAGACCCTGAGATTCGCAAGTTCTGGATTGATCACTGCAAGGCGTCCCGCCGGATTGGTGCTTACTTTGGGGAACAGCTTGGTCAGACTTGTGTAACCAATGTATGGGTACCGGACGGATTCAAGGATAATCCGGTTGACCGGTTGACACCACGCAAACGTCTCAAAGAATCTCTGGATGAAGTATTCGGCGAACCACTTAACCCGGAGCACAACCTGGACGCGGTAGAGAGTAAGCTGTTTGGTCTGGGTTCGGAAGCATATGTGGTTGGTTCTCATGAATTCTATATGGGTTACGGATTGCAAAATGATACGTTGATCTGTCTTGATGCAGGTCATTTCCATCCAACTGAGGTTATTTCCAATAAACTGTCGTCCTTGTCTCTGTTTACAAGTGGCATTCTGCTTCACGTAAGTCGCCCGATGCGTTGGGACAGTGACCATGTGGTAATTATGGACGATGAGTTGCTGGAAATTGCCCGTGAACTGGTTCGACATGATCTGCTTGCGACCACACATATTGGATTGGATTTCTTTGATGCAAGCATTAACCGTGTAGCTGCATGGGTTGTGGGTACACGTAATACGATCAAAGCCCTTCTCCGAGCGATGCTCGAACCGGTGGATGCCTTGAAACAAGCCGAGTTGGAAGGAGATTACACCCTGCGTCTCGCGTTAACGGAAGAGTTCAAATCCTATCCGTTTGGCGCGATCTGGGACTACTATTGTGCTCAGCAAGGCGTTCCAGTTCGTGAAAAGTGGATCACCGATATCAAAACCTATGAACAAGACGTATTGCTACAGCGTGAAAAATCATTGGTGTAACCGTATTTATTTTTCGTATAAACCACTGTGGAATGAATATTCCATGGTGGTTTTTTTAGCATAATCACTTTGAAATGCATAAGTAAGGCGATTGCTTCCATACTAGGAATATAGATCCGTATCGCATACGTTTGTCACGCAGAGGAGGAATAATAGAGTTGAATCTAGCCCACAACAAACTGTATATCGCTGCACTTGGCGGCGTAAATGAAATAGGAAAGAATATGTATTTCATCCAGTACAATCAGGACATCATCGTGATTGACTGTGGTTCGAAGTTTCCCGATGAGACATTGCCTGGTATTGATCTGATCATTCCGGATGCAGCGTATCTGCTGGAGAACCTGGATAAAGTAAGGGGTCTTGTGGTTACCCATGGACATGAAGATCACATTGGTGGCATTCCCTATTTGTTAAAACAAATGAACATCCCGGTGTATGCATCCAGGCTCACTCGCGGGCTGATCGAGCTTAAACTGAAAGAGCATGGGCTACTGCGCAAGGCGGACCTGCACACGATCGATGCTCACTCCAGCATTAAGCTGGGAGGGATCGAGGTTTCCTTTTTCGCCACCAGTCACAGTATACCGGATTGTCTTGGTATCTTTTTTCAGACCCCAGCAGGCAATGTTGTGCATACCGGAGATTTCAAGTTTGATATGTCGCCTGTACATGGACCTTTCCCAGATCTGCACCGCATGGCCGAGATTGGCAAACAGGGTGTCCATATCTTGCTCTCCGAGAGTACCAATGCAGAGAGACCCGGATTTACACCTTCCGAGCGTGTTGTGGGAGACCACATTCTGGATGCCTTTATCCGTGCAAAACAAAAAGTATTTATCTCCACCTTTGCGTCGAATGTCAGCAGGGTACAGCAGATTGTGAATGCAGCATTCGAGACGGGACGCAAACTGGCACTGTTGGGCAGAAGTATGGTGAATGTGGTATCGGTGGCCAGTGAATTGGGGTATTTGCAAGTTCCTGACGGATTGTTGATTGAAGCTATCGATTCGGATCAGTTTCCACCTGAACAAGTCGTTGTATTATGCACTGGTAGCCAGGGAGAAGCGATGGCAGCATTGTCACGTTTGGCATCCGGTAAACATCCTCACGTAAGAATTAATGCTGGCGATACTGTTATTATTGCTGCCGGAGCCATTCCGGGCAATGAACGAAATCTAGCACATGTAATAGATAACCTGTATGTTCTCGGAGCACGAGTGATATATGGTTCAAGTGGTGCAGCAGGAATGCATGTCTCCGGACACGGCAGTCAGGAAGAACTCAAATTGATGCTTACTCTGATGAAACCGGATTATCTGATTCCGATCCACGGTGAGTTCCGTATGTTGTATCAGCACAGACTGCTTGCCGAGTCCGTAGGTATAGAGCGTGATCATGTGTTTATCGTTAATAATGGGGATATGGTCCAATACAAAGACGGCACTGCTTCTTTAGGTCCCAAAGTTGCATCAGGCAACAGTCTCGTAGACGGTCTGATTATGGGTGATGTCGGCAATATTGTACTGCGTGATCGCAGGCAACTGTCTTCCGATGGCATGCTGGTGATTGTGACTACACTGAGCAAAACGGAAAAACAGATGGTCACGTCACCCGAAATTATCTCCAGAGGGTTTATATTCGTTAAGGATTCGGAAGAATTCATGCATGAGATCCATGAGCTTGTTCTAAACCGGATGGATGAGTTGACCGGGGCTGGGGTGAATCAGTGGAATGTGATCAAAAGAAAGCTGAAAGACGAGATCGGTCACTATATTTACGCTCAAACAAAGAGAAGACCTATGATCTTGCCAATTATTATTGAGGTCTGAGTCAGCAGGGATAGGTATTATCCTTGCCCTGATGGTCTGTGCAAACGTGTATGTGAAAGTTAAACAGCCTGATGAATGTCGGATCATACTTCTGTATGAACGTCACATTGATATCGGGCTTTTGCTATTACATCGGGAATGTACCATAGACGTGCGATAAATGGAGTTGAATCAAATTCGCCATGGGTTTGCGATTCGAAGTATAATAAAAGGTAAACTAGCTAATAGAAATAAGAGGAGTCTTTATGAATAAAACGATTTCTGATATCGCTCAGATGGCAGGTGTGGCAAAAAGCACGGTCTCTCGCTACCTGAATGGCGGATCGGTTAGTGAGGATACACGCCAGAAGATTGAGCGTATTATCAAACAATACAATTATGTTCCCAACACATTTGCACAGAGTCTGAAGGCAAAGAAGACCAGTATCATCGGTACGGTTGTGCCACGCCTGGATTCTTTTGCGACATCCCAGACATTGATTGGAATTGATGAAGAACTGCGAAGTAATCAGTATCAAATGCTGATCGCTAATACGAGTCAGGACATGCAGCGCGAGATTGATGCCATCTATGATTTTGCACGACAGAAGGTGTCGGGTATTATTCTGCTGGCTGCTGAAGTGACTGAAGCACATCTGAAGGCCGTTGAGGATATACGGATTCCGGTGTTATTGGTGGGGCAGCAGCATGAGCAACTGCACAGTCTGGTTCACAATGATGATCAGGCAGGTTATGAGATGGGCAGATATGTCGTCGAACAAGGTCACCGCAAGATCGTGTATATGGGAGTTAGCGAGAAGGATCGGGCGGTAGGGTTCTATCGTAAACAAGGATTCCAGCGAGCAATCGCCGAGTGTGGTGGATGTGAAGTGAAGTATTATGAGACAAGCTTTAAGATGTCTGAAGCCATCGTTACCGCTGAAGCCATTCTGAAAGAAATCACACCAACGATCATTGTAGGGGCTACGGACAATATTGCACTGGGAGTGATGAAGATTGCGTTCTCCAATAAAATCCGCATACCGCAAGATTTGTCTGTTACCGGATTTGGCGGATATGATATTACGGAGATGATTCACCCCACGCTTACTACTGTGAAGTATCATTATTTGCAGGCAGGGAAAGTAGCCGCGAATCACATTATTCGTCTGGTCAAAGGCGAGTCGGTGGAGGAACGAACAACACTGGACGTAGAACTAATTCCTCGAGAAAGCGTTGACAAACTATAAAAACATCCTTTATGATAATTCCATCGAACCGGTTCCATTGCGAATATCCAATATGGATATGTGAACACGGGCAGGCATTAATGCCATATGGAATTATTTTTTTGCGTCCATTGGAACCGGTTCCTATATTTGATTTTCGTATAAGTTAAATAAGAAATAAACATTTACGGAGAGGGCAGAAAAAATCTGAAGAAACGTAGTGTTCGCCTTTAGCACCGGATTTCACCCTTTAGAAAAGGGATCAGGAAATCTGGGGATAACAGCGATCTGAGGATTGTTCTGCCATCGTAGTTTCAGTGTGAAATTTCTTGGTCTAACTTATATAAGCAAGAATGGAGAACAGCTATGAAAATGACTAGAGAGCAACGCTACAGACGAATTGAGCAAGCGGAGCCTGGAGAGATTGCGAAGCTTGAAGCACAGATATCCGTATGTCCTTGGCGACAGAGTTATCACATTCAGCCTATAACAGGTCTGCTTAATGATCCTAACGGCTTTGCATATTATCAAGGCTATTATCATCTGTTCTATCAGTGGTTTCCACTTGGAACAGAACATGGCATGAAATACTGGTATCATACCCGCTCGAAGAATCTGGTGAACTGGGAAAATGTCGGGATTGGAATTGAACCGGGTGGCAGGTATGACTCACACGGATCTTATTCCGGCAGTGCGATTGAAAAAGACGGCAAGCTGCACTTTCTATACACGGGCAATACGAGGGATGAGGCTTGGGTCAGACATCCGTATCAATGCTTGGCAGTTATGGATGAAAGCGGTTCAGTAGCCAAACTGAATGATCCAGTGATCTCATCTGTGCCAGACGGATACACGGAACACTTCAGAGATCCCAAAGTGTGGCAACAAGGGGACACGTATTATTGTGTAATTGGTGCGCAGAGAACAGATGAGACGGGATGTACAGTGCTGTATCGCTCAACAGATCTGAAGAACTGGGAGTTTCTTGGTGAAATTCGTACGCAATTAACCTTCTTTGGCTACATGTGGGAGTGCCCGGATTATATGGAGATGGACGGGAGAGGTGTACTTGTCTTTTCCCCACAAGGGTTAGATGGTACGGGAGATCATTATCAGAATATTTTTCAGTCCGGTTATCTGATCGGTGAGCTGCTTAATCTCCAGACGAGAGAGTTCAATCATGGTGAATTTCAGGAGTTGGATCGTGGATTCGACTTCTATGCTCCGCAAACCATGCAGGGTCCGGACGGAAGACGTATTCTGGTTGGTTGGATGGGACTCCCCGACCTGGCGTATCCGACAGACGATAATGGTTGGGCTCATTGCCTGACCATTCCTCGGCAGTTGACACTCCGAGACGGGAAGTTAATTCAACAACCTGTTGCAGAGATGGTGCAATTGCGTCAGCAGGATAAAGGCACACATATTCGCGCAACGATTGACAATGAGAGTCTGTCTTTCACTGGTTTTAATGGGATTGCCTATGAGCTGATATGTGAGATAAGCCATGTAGATGCACAGGTTGTAGGCATCGAATTCCGGGCCAATGGAGCTGAAAAAACGGTTCTTTTATATGATCGAATTCAGCAGAAAGTTGTCTTGGATCGGACGATGTCAGGTACCAAGCTGGCAGAGCAGAATGGCGTTGTACGACAGTGCACACTTACTGCGGACGTGATTAAGTTCCATCTGTTCGTAGATGCATCCTCGGTCGAGATCTTTGTGAACGATGGGGAAGAGGTCTTTACCAGCCGCATTTTCCCAAGCCGGGACAGCGTGGACATTTGTTTCTTTGCACGTGGAGGCAAAGCTGATTTTGAAGCAACAAAATGGGATTATTAAGTATTTCGTGAGAGGAATGAGATAACATGTCGGAGAATCAACGGATTGCCCAGGAAGTCATTCATGCCATCGGGGGCAAAGAGAATATTGCATCATTTGCACATTGTGCAACACGTCTTCGCATCATGGTGAAAGATAAAGAGAAGATTGATCAGAAAACGGTCGAGAACATCGAGAAGGTGAAAGGGCTTTTTTCAACTCGGGTCAATATCAGATTATCTTTGGTACGGGAACGGTGAATCGAATCTTTGAAGAGGTCGAGAAGCTGGGAATCGAAGGATCGTCCAAGGATGATGTGAAGAGTCAGGGAAAAAGGAAGGAAACGCTTTTCAGCGGGCTATCCGCACATTTGGTGACGTATTTGTACCCATCATTCCCGTACTGGTAGCTACAGGTTTGTTCATGGGATTGCGCGGATTACTTACCCAGAATGAAATTTTGGCGTTGTTCGGTGCAACACCTGATGATATCTCGGCCAATTTCCTGTTGTTCACTCAGATTCTGACGGATACGGCCTTTGCATTTCTGCCTGCACTTGTAGCGTGGTCCGCATTCCGTGTATTCGGCGGAAGTCCGGTGCTTGGTATCGTACTGGGGTTAATGCTTGTCAACCCGGCATTACCCAATGCTTACGCGGTGGCAGATGGATCAGCACAGCCGCTGCATATGTTCGGTTTTATACCTGTCGTGGGTTATCAGGGATCGGTTCTGCCCGCGTTCTTCGTAGGTTTGATTGGAGCCAAGTTTGAGAAGGTACTAAGAAGACGGGTGCCTGAGGCACTGGACTTAATTCTGACTCCTTTTATTACATTAACGGTTATGATTACGCTTGGACTATTCGCGATTGGTCCCGTGTTCCATTCCCTAGAAGAGTGGGTGCTGCATGGAACAACTGCCGTATTGGATCTTCCGTTTGGCATCGCAGGTATTATCATTGGATTCTTCCATCAGATTATTGTCGTTACCGGTGTACATCACATCTTTAATTTCCTGGAGATTCAGCTACTGGAGAAGACGGGATTTAACCCGTTCAACGCGATCATCACCTGTGCCATGGCAGCACAAGGAGCCGCTTGTCTTGCCGTAGGTCTGAAGACCAAAAATATGAAACTCAAAGCACTCGCATTACCTTCGTCTTTGTCCGCATTTCTGGGCATAACCGAACCAGCCATCTTCGGTGTTAACTTGCGTTATATGAAACCATTTATTATGGGACTGGTTGGTGGTGGTGTAGGTGGTTTTATCGCTTCCTTGTTCCATCTGCAAGGTACAGGCATGGCTGTAACGGTTATTCCCGGTACACTGCTCTATCTGAACAGCCAACTGCCGTTGTATATCTTGTCCAACGTAGTTGCCATGGCGATTGCATTTGCACTTACCTGGTTCTTTGGATATAAGGATCAACCGGTTGCAGAAGAAGCGGTGAGCCATGAAAACAGTGGAGTAACATCAACTGAAGTTAAAGCAGAGGAATCTAATCCGCGTATTAGTTCAGTTACCGATGCCGTTACAAGCAATCGTCCTAAGGTAGATTTTCTCGAAATCGCTTCGCCAATGAACGGTACCGTCGTTGCTCTGGAGCAGGTTCCTGACCCGGCGTTCTCGGAAAAACACATGGGTGAGGGCATTGCCATTGAGCCATCAGAAGGTAAGGTGTATGCACCGTTTGATGGTGTCATCGCACATGTCATGAACAAGAGTAAACATGCGGTGATTCTGGAGCATGCGACAGGTGTACAGATGCTGGTTCATATCGGAATTAATACGGTTGGACTAAAAGGAAACGGTTTTACCGCACATGTGAATAGCGGAGATCGTGTAACTGCAGGACAATTGTTGATTGAATTTGACATGGATGTCATTCAGGCTGCGGGTCTGCCAGTGATTACACCTGTGTTGATCCCAAGTGGAAACGAAGCGATAGCAACTGTTACAGCGACGTCAATAGGTCATGTTCAAGCCAATGGGGAAGTGGTACTTGTAGTGAAATTTACTGAGCCACAATAGAGGTGTGTAAAGTGGGAAGCGGGTAGAGATGTATCTCTCCCGTTTCCCTTTTTGTGTGCGCGATAAGAAATCAAAGAAAACAGATCATCAATAATCTAATTAAACAAAGAGTTCCAGCACACAAGGTAACACCAGTTTACGGTTATCCAATCGACGCCCTATAAAAACAAACGTTAATCGTGATCCTACAGACCAGCGTGACGTTTCAGTCGCTCTGCAATCTGCATTAGATCTTCCGCGGATATCCCTGGCGCAAATTCTTCCGGCAGATCAGGCAGCTCAGGTACTGGCCCTCCATACCCCGGCAAGCCGGCAAAAGCCTCCAGTTTACCACCATCGGTTGGGTGTGTTCCTTTCCAAATCTGAGCAATGCCCTGATAATCCTTGTCACTAAACGTGTACAGTCTGCGGTGCTCGCCCATGGCTTCCCATTTTCTTGTCGTTTCAAAAGCTTTGTTATCCAGTCGAGGAATAGGGAACATCTTCGTTACATCCACACCCGTTGCAATCTCCAATGCCTTGGCATACGCCAGAACGTGCACACCTCCACGTACAAGCAGGTATCCTGTCATTTCTCGGGCTGTTTTGTTGTCCGTCATTTCGTAGACTCTCATTTTGTGAGTTCTTGCTCCGCATTCAAGAAAGAAATTATGCAGCAGATCAAAGATCAGATTGCCACTGCTTACGACATATGAACCATTCCAGGGTCTTCCCATGGAGTCATAAGGGAGCGCTGTCTGGGCAGATTCGATAAAGTGTGACGTCATCCGTGCGTCTTTTCCAACACGCAGTGGTGTGGAGTCTGGGTCACCTGGTGATGTTGAACCTTCAAGCATCAGGTTAATCGTATTGGCGACAAGTTCGACATGGCCGAATTCCTCCGCGGTAATACTTGCAACAATGTCATAAAAGGGACGCAGCTTGGATCTGCCTCTGAAATTAAATGACTGAAACATATAGTTATTTAATGTTGACATTTCCCCGAACTTTCCACCAAGCAACTCCTGAACTGCACTAGCTCCATTAGGGTCCGGATTATTGGATATGGGTAGTTCGATGGCAAGACGGTCTACACGTTTAAACATGACATTTCCCCTCAATCCTAGTTAGTGTAAAGGTATGAAGGGGCACTTGTACGTTATTCGATCATTTGTGAAACAAAAACAAAACGTTCTGCCAGAGCTTAAAGTTCTGAACAGAACGTTAGATGAGTTCTTATTTGGAAGTTAAGCCAACAACGCTGGTTCCATTTTTCGTGATTTTGTACGTCAGCACATCTCCGTTCCAGAAATGGAACTTAAGCGTGACTTCGCCATCATTGGTTTCATTGAAGAAGTTAGGTTTCAGCTCAATCACATTACGTTCGTAATCTGGGCTAAATGTGTAGGAGAATTCTTTGAACGAAGTCCAGTTCTGTGGACCGGCGTTCTCTCCGTTTGCATACGTTGCTTCCATCGTGGCCAGTTGATTGCCGTTAAACGTAGTAGGAATGGCAAATGCACTGGTTGTACCAGTTGCATCGTTCAACATAGGTGTGTCATATTTAATAATATTGAAGTTCCAGTCAGCACCTTGGTTGAATCCAGCTGTGAGTGTAGCATTTACGCCCAAATCACCAGAGGCTGTCAATTTGGTTAACAGATTGGATTTCAACGTAAGTACATCTTTTTTAATCGTATAGTCTTTACCTCTTACAAGAGGGGTGGTGCCATTTTTCAACGAATTGAATTTGTTCCCATTCAGATTGAGTTTTACCTTTTTATCTTGAATAGCTTCATTTTGTTTAAGATATACGAGGTCCGTTTCGGCTGTGGATGAGCGACCTGTCCAGCTGGCTTTCATGGTATCAAATAGTTCCTGATCAGACCAGGTAAAGCTTGTGCGTCCGAAGTGCTGTCCGTTGTCCCATAACATCGTTGTCATCTGTTTTTGACGCAGATATTGTCCAACAAATTCGAAGAATTTCAGTTTTTCGCCTTGCTCAATGACACCTGTGTGCTGGTCAAAACCAAGCAAGCCATACTCACCGACGATAACTGGAATGCCTTTCGCTGTAAAAGCATTGTATACCCGATCGAATGTGTCGGTAACGTCCTTCTGTACTTCCTCGTTATACTTGGTGTAACCTGCGATGTTCACACTGAATGGCCAAAACCCGTAGTAGTGAACGGTTGCAATAATATTGGTGTCATTCAATTTCTGAATGGTCTTATTCAGTTCATCCAGATCAGGTTGAGCGGAAGAGGTATGCATCGTTGGAAGGACAAGTGGACGTGTCTCGTTGTTTCCACCCGAAGTTCTTACGATCTTGTGAAAAGAAGTATTCAACTCGTCCAGCATGCGATATCCAATCGTTGCATCTGTTGTGCCGCCTTCAGAGAAACGTGGTTCGTTAACGCTTTCGAACATGAGTTTATCGGATGCATCTTTGAATTTGTCCGCAATCTGAGTCCAAGCAGAGTTATAACGTGCAAGCACGTTATCATGGTCTTTCTCCATGTAACTGATCCAGCGCCAGGAATCATGGTGAAGATTGATCATGACATAGAGATCGGCATCAAGGGCCCAGTTTACCACTTCTTGAACCCGGTTCATGTAAGCGGAATCAATTATGTAGTCGGGTGCGTCACCGATGTGGGCTTCCCAGGTCACAGGAATACGGATACTATTGTAGCCCTCAGCTGCGATCGATTGTATTAGTTCCTTCGTAATGCGCGGGTTGCCCCAGGCTGTTTCATCTTCACCAACGGAGTCCAGAGAGTTACCCAGATTCCAGCCAGGCTCCATGGCATTTACATAGGTCTGCATTTTGCTTGGAGCGGGTGATGCACTGGCCTGTTCGCTGTTGTCAGTCGCAGCTGAAGCCATAGCGGAGGCGAATAGAGATAGAATCAGGGCAGTCACAAGCGTAAGAGATAGGACTGATTTGCGGTTTTTTTTCATTAATATAGTCTCCTTCGAATAGAGAATGGTTGAACGTGAATAGCGGTTAAGCAGGGTGAAAATAGAGCTCAACGCAAACAAAAATTCACTTGTTTAATACTAAAATCACCACCGATTTATGTTCTGAAAGCGTTTTCGTAATTTACTATATCATGATTTAATATTGGACAATACCTGCACAATTGGCATAAAAATCATGTAAAAATCAGTGATTTTGCCATATTTATAGATTGTGTAGTAAGCGTTTATTTCATTGGAAATAAAAATCATATGATTGCTTTTTAATGATAATTAGATTTAAATACCCTGGGAGGGATCTAATATGAAGCTGGATGCACATCAACATTTCTGGGAATACAATGTCGCCGAGTACGGATGGATTGGCGAAGAGATGAAAACCATTCGTCAATCTTTTCTTCCGGAAAATCTTGAACCTTTATTGGTCCAATCAGGACTGGATGGATGTATTGCGGTACAAGCCAGACAATCACTGACAGAAACCGAGTGGCTTCTGCAGCTGGCAGATCGGCATGAATGTATCAAAGGTGTTGTCGGATGGGTAGATCTTTGTTCGGATGAAGTTCGGAATCAGCTTGAACTCTTCGCGTCCAATCCGTATCTGAAGGGCGTACGTCATGTCATACAGGATGAACCTGATCTGGATTATGTATTGAGAGAAGACTTTCAGCGCGGAATTTCATTGCTAAAAGAATATGATTTGGCCTATGATTTGTTGGTATCCAAGGAGCAACTGCCTTATGCCGTTGAATTGGTTAAGACGTTTCCTGAGCAGCGATTTGTACTTGATCATCTAGCCAAACCCGACATAAAATCAGGTATAATCTCACCCTGGAAAGAAGCACTTGAGTCATTGGCCGCACAACCTAATGCGTACTGTAAACTTTCAGGGATGGTGACGGAAGCAGATTGGGCAAATTGGACTCCAAAGGACTTTACAGCCTATCTGAATATCGCCATAGAAGCCTTTGGTGCGGAACGGTTAATGTTCGGGTCCGACTGGCCCGTGAGCAACGTTTCAGCTACGTATTCTGAAGTATACGGTCTCATTAATTCTCACATTAATGCCCTACCTATATTAGATCAACAGATGATTCTTGGCGGCACATGTGCTGCATTCTATCAAATATCGTAGTGGGCATTCCGAAGCTAAACCGGTTTCAAGAAGTTGACAACTGTTCTGATTCTTGCTAAAGTTTTATCCAATCCGCATAATCATGATCTGGGAATGTTACCGATATGGGCATAACCTGAGCTGGCTTGTTTACACGTAATCGTGTACCAGGCTGGTTCGGGTTTTTGTATTTAAGTTGAACAAACGATTTTACACGGGACGACTGCGCGGCCAGAACAATCTTCCAATCGCTGTTATCCCCAGATTTTTTGAATCCCTTTTAAAGGGGAAATCCGGTGATAAAGGCGAACGCGCCGCTTCTCCAGATTTTTTCTGTCCTCTCCGTTTATGTGTAATCGTGTAGTTCAACTTAAATAGTTTGTCTTATTAATGTTTCTTGCGATTTGAGCGGGTAGCTGAATTACATATTTGGAAGGAGAATGATGATGACGAATTTTAAATTTCCTAAAGATTTTCTGTGGGGTGGAGCCATTGCTGCTAATCAGGCGGAGGGCGCGTATCTGGAAGATGGCAAAGGGCTGAGTATCGTTGACTTGCTTCCGACAGGTGAGAACCGCAGAAGCATTATGAAAGGTCATGTTCCGGCTTTTACACCGCTCGCTACCGAGTTCTATCCTTCACATGAAGCGATCGATTTTTATCACCGTTACCCCGAAGACATTGCTCTATTTGCCGAAATGGGATTCAAAGCACTGCGTGTCTCCATTGCCTGGGCACGGATTTTCCCGACAGGAGAAGATGCACAGCCGAATGAAGCCGGATTGCAATTTTACGATAACCTGTTTGATGAATTATTGAAGAACGGCATTGAACCTGTAGTTACATTAGCTCACTTCGATGTGCCTGTACACCTGATCGAGAAGTATGGCAGCTGGAGAAGTCGTGAACTGGTAACCTTATTCGAGACTTACGCTACAACGGTATTCACTCGGTACAAAGACAAGGTGAAATACTGGATGACATTTAATGAGATCAACATGTTGCTTCATCTTCCGTTCCTTGGGGCGGGGCTGGCGTTCAAGGAAGGAGATAACATCAAGGAAATTCAATATCAGGCTGCTCACCACCAACTGGTTGCAAGTGCACTGGCAGTCAAGGCATGTCATGAGATTATTCCTGGTGCCCTGATTGGGTGTATGCTCGCCGCAGGAAGCTTCTATCCGTATACCTGTAATCCGGAAGATGTGTTCCAGGGCATGGAAAAAGATAGAGAGTCCTATTTCTTCATCGATGTGCAGTCACGTGGGGAATATCCGGGTTACGCCAAACGTTTCTTTAAAGATCACGGGTTGAACATTGTTATGCAGCCTGGTGATTCGGAAATCTTGAAAAATCATACGGTAGATTATATCGGGTTCAGCTATTATTCAAGTCGTACAACCAGCACCGATCCGGAAGTTGTCAAAAATATGACCAGTGGTAATGTATTTGGCTCGGTAGCCAATCCATATCTGGCGAAGTCCGAATGGGGCTGGACAATTGATCCCAAAGGATTCCGTATTACCGCCAATCAACTACATGATCGTTATCAGAAACCGCTGTTTGTTGTTGAGAATGGATTTGGTGCCAATGACGTGGTTACACCGGAAGGTGAAGTGGATGATGCATACCGGATTGACTACTTGAAACGACATGTAGCTGAAATGGGTGAGGCTATTCAGGACGGTGTAAACATCATTGGTTACACTAGCTGGGGACCTATTGATATTGTAAGTGCATCCTCAGGTGAGATGAGAAAACGTTATGGCTACATTTACGTGGATCGTAATAATGAAGGTCAAGGTGAGCTGACACGGCTGAAGAAGAAGAGTTTTGAGTGGTACAAAAATGTGATCGAATCCAACGGAACAAACCTGGGTGACGCGTAGTTTATATTTTTCTGAATTAAAATGGTCTTGTACGGCAATAAAACATCGGAAGTTTCATCTATATAAATTGAACTAAACATTTACACAAACCGGAGAGGACAGAAAAAAGCTGGAGATAACAGCGATCGGAAGGTTGTTCTGTCATCGGAGTAGCTAGTGTAAATATTCTCTAGTTCAATTTATATAACCATGGGACTTCCGATTGTCCTCACATTGAAAGCGTTGACATATAGTCAGGTTCGCGCTATACTTGACGCAATTATATCGTTTCTGGGATTGTTACTACTCGAAGTAGGCAAAACCTAAGCACCAAAAAAGCAGACCACCATGTCTTGTTTATTTTGTGATGCTTCAGGTTTTTTTGTATGCCCAAAAGACGATGTATAACTGCCAAGAGAGTGGAACGTGACGGGGATTGAAGTGAAAATAGCAAAGGTTATCAACAATAACGTCATTAGCATCTATCAGGCGGATGGAGCAGAGCTTGTGGTGATGGGACGTGGGATTGCCTTTAAGAAAAAGCCGGGGGATAAAGTAGACGAGACCCGCATCCAGAAAGTATTTGCATTGAAAAACAAACAAACATCCGATAATTTCAAAATGCTGCTGCGCGAAGTTCCGATGGAACTGATTGAAATTGTGGAAGAGATCATCACGTATGCAAGTGAGAATCTGGGCCGAAAGCTGAATGAGAACATCTATGTATCTCTTACAGATCATATTAACTTCGCCATCGAACGTTATCGGGAAGGCGTGGAGATCAAGAACGCATTAATGTGGGAGATCAAACAGTTGTACAAGCCCGAATTCGAACTGGGCCTGAAGACGCTGGAACAGATCAATACCCGCATGAATATTGAGCTTCCGCCCGATGAAGCCGCTTTTATTGCCCTTCATATTGTCAACGCAGAGATGAACGAAGAAGTTATCACAACGATGAATATTACGAAGTTTATCCAGCAGATTATTAATATAGCGAAATATCATTTCAAAATGGAATTTGATGAGGACTCCTCAGTTATTTTCGCTTTATCACACATCTGAAGTTCTTCTCCCAGCGTGTTCTCAGCGGTACGCATTACGACAACAACTATGATCATTTCTATGACATGATTAAGGAGAAACATCCTGATGCCGCAGCATGTACGGAGAAAATTGAGATGTTTGTCAAAAAAGAGTACAACCATGAGCTGACCAATGAAGAAAAATTGTATCTGACGGTTCATATCGAACGAGTGGTTAATCGATAATATTTAAATGTTGACAAAAATGGTTTTATTATAATAATATGTGATTAACAGGAATTGAATACGATTTAACTGGGATTGTTACTGGTTATGCAGGCAAAACCTAAGTCATGAGAAGGTCAGGACCATTTTGTCCCCTTGCTCAAGGCTTAGGTTTTTTGCGTGCAAAAAAATCGGTAAAGGGCCTGTTTGAGAAAAAGTGGGGGTGCAGATCATGAGTCAAGAGAAACTGGCCAAAGAGATTGTAGAACTGGTCGGCGGTGAGAAAAATGTGGAATCGCTGGTTCATTGTGCAACACGGTTACGGTTTGTATTGAAGGACGATGCCAAGGCAGACAAAGCCAAACTGGAGAAAACAGAAGGAATCATCGCAGTCAAAGAAAATGGAGGACAGTTCCAGGTTGTTGTTGGTAACAAGGTGCCTGAAGTTTATAGTGCCATTGGACAGATCAGTAACATTCTGGACGATTCGTCAGATAAAGAAAAACCTCGCAAAGCAGCCAAAGGGCTCGGGGGTATTATCGATATCATATCCAGCATCTTTGCACCACTTCTGGGTGTTATGGCGGGAGCCGGTATTCTAAAAGGGTTATTGTTGATTGCAAGTAATATTGGATGGCTGGAAACGACAGAAACAACATATACAATCCTGTATGCAG
This sequence comes from Paenibacillus sp. OVF10, assembly GCA_022836915.1. Taxonomy (GTDB): domain Bacteria; phylum Bacillota; class Bacilli; order Paenibacillales; family Paenibacillaceae; genus Paenibacillus. The sequence goes on from CP094668.1 coordinate 3,685,288, forward strand.
CAGCAGATAGTCTCTTCTATTTCCTGCCTCTGTTGTTAGCGGTTACAACAGCACGTAAATTCCAGGGAAATATGTTTGTCGCGATGACGATTGCAGGAGCACTGATCTATCCGTCCATCGTCACATTGAAATCAGAAGGAACACCAACGGATTTCTTCGGTATCCCTGTCATTCTGATGAACTATTCATCTACAGTTATTCCAATTATTTTAGCTGTCATTGTCATGAGCAAGTTGGAGAAGTTCTTTAATAAGACACTTCACGATAGTGTGAAAAACTTTGTTACACCATTGTTTTTGCTAGTGATTATGGTACCACTGACACTGTTGGTATTTGGACCATTTGGTGTCTACGTTGGTAATGCAATTGCAGCCGGGCTCGTTGCCGCATTTGGATTCAGTCCATTGCTCGCAGGAGCCGTTATGGGTGCAAGCTGGCAGCTGCTCGTTATCTTCGGAATACACTGGGGTCTTATTCCGGTATTTATCAACAACGTTGCAGTGTATGGACAGGATGGCGTTAAACCGGCTGCGACAGCTTCGATCTTTGCTCAAACGGGCGCTGCTTTTGGGGTTATGCTGAAAACCAAGAACAAAAAACTGAAAACGCTGGCGGGATCATCCACGTTGACGGCTTTGTTCGGTATTACGGAACCGGCCATCTATGGGGTAACATTACCACTAAAACGTCCATTTATTGCAGGGGTAATCGGTGGTGCAGTTGGTGGGGCTATCATTGGTCAAGCGGGCACATTGGCATTTGCATCCGGCGCACCGGGATTACTGACCTTGCCAATCTTCTACGGACCAGGTGGACAAGGCTTCCCAGGATTGATTCTGGGTATCGTAGTATCCTTTGTTGTTTCGGCTGTACTCACGTACATCATGGGCTTCAAAGATCCGGTTGAAGAAGAAACAAAAACCGAACCTGCTGCATCTGCCGAGCAACCTGTTCGTGCAGCGAATGCTTCGGACGAAATTGTATTTAGCCCAATCGAAGGAACGATTGTTGAATTGTCGGAAGTTCCAGATCCAGCCTTTGCATCGGGAGCAATGGGGAAAGGGATTGCGATTGAGCCAGCTGTGGGCAGAGTCGTAGCGCCTTTTGATGGTACAGTTACCGTTGCATTCAAGAAAAAACATGCCTTGGCTGTAGTATCAGACACCGGTGCTGAAATATTGGTTCACGTGGGAGTTGATACCGTTAAATTGGATGGGCAGCATTTTGTTTCCCATATCAAAGAAGGCGATCGGGTCCAAGCGGGAGATCTGTTGCTTGAGTTCGATATTGCACAGATTAAGGCTGCTGGTTATCATACGGTAACGCCAATAATAGTAACCAACTCAGCCAACTACGAAGAAGTGATTCCACAGGCTACAGGTCAGGTTAGTAGCCAAGAGCTTCTATTAAAATTAAGTAGCGGTAATGGCCAGGAACAAAAATAGATTGATGTACTAATCTGATGGTGTCGTGTTTTCATCGTTCCGTTGACATGGTGGAATTGGAAAATTATAATTAGAATTGTACATCTATTACATGATAATGAAAGGTGGATTATTGAACATGACACATTCGATGAGACTGCGCTTCCTTCCTTTGAATCGGTAATCGAATACGTTCAAAGGCTCTGACTATTGGTTCAGAGTAAACGGGATCAGTCTGTCATTTTCAATCATCCTGACCTTAAAATAAGTGTTATACTCGCTTTCCTGTTTACGTTGAATCACAGGCCGCGGCCTGTGATTCTTTGTTTTTCTTCTGATTATCTTAATCAGGTAAATAATTAGGTAAGGCGCTCAATACAGACTACTGGAGGTAACCGCTATGATGACGTTACTGTTCTATTGATACGAGCTGGCACGATAAGCTCGTATCGATAGAAGCGTGCTTCGCTATCGATACGAAATAAATCTTATTTCGGAGGTAGCGAATATGGAAAAGATATGTTTTGAATTAGAACAGGTTGAGATGACCTATATGGATAAAGTAATCCTGAACATTGAGCGACTGGCTGTGCATCAACTGGATCGTATTGGTGTAGTGGGTGGTAATGGTCAGGGTAAAAGTACGTTGTTGAAACTCATTGCGGGACAGATCCAGCCAACAGCCGGAAAGGTAAAACGTTTTGCAGAGTTTGGTTATTTGGAACAAGTGGAACCACCCCAGTCTAACGAAAGTATCGAAGTTGACGGGGCTTTGCTCAGTAAATTAGCCATACCTCAACACGACCAAGCATGGAGTGGCGGAGAACAGACCCGTCTAAAACTGGCTCAAATGTTCACTCATTATCATGAAGTACTGTTACTGGATGAACCAACAACACATCTGGATCAAGAGGGCATTACATTTTTGCTGGATGAATTGCGTTATTACTATGGGGCAATCGTGATGATCAGTCATGATCGTGCGGTTCTGGATGAGCTGGTGACCACGATCTGGGAAATTCATCAGGGGAGGTTCACGTATATTCCGGCAACTATAGCGACTATCAGACACAGAAAAGGCTGGAGCGTGAACAGCAGAACCAGGCCCACGAACAATTCTCGAAGGAGAAAAGACGATTGGAGTTGGCCGCCCGTGAAAAGATGAAGAAAGCCGAGAAAATAACGCAGGCCGGAAGCATGTCAAAAAAGAATCCAAGGCAAAAACAAACCGTATGGTTGAAACAAAATCCAAAGGCACCAGTCAAAAAGCGGTGCACCGCGCAGCCAAAGCGATTGAACAGCGGATGCAACAACTTCATGAGGTAAAAGCAGTGCAAGAGGAACGGCCTATGATCTTCCGTCAGCCGAAGACACTGGAGCTGCACAATCGATTTCCAATTATGGCAGATCGTCTTACACTTGAAGTGGAAGGTAACGTATTGCTGGAGGATGTAAGTTTTCAAATTCCATTAAAACAAAAAATAGCGATAACCGGAGCCAATGGCAGCGGGAAAAGCACATTGCTTAACCATGTTTTCCATGTCGGAGATCAGATCATAATGTCTCCAAAAGCGAAGCTCGGTTATTTTCAGCAAATGAGCTATCGTTTCACGACAAAAGAGACCGTATTACAATTCCTGAAAAATCGTTCGCAGTATGAGGAATCAGAGCTCAGAAGTGCGTTGCATGCGATGCAGTTTACAGGTAATGACTTGCTGAAGAAGGTTGGGACATTAAGTGGAGGAGAAGCGATTCGTCTTCAATTATGTCACTTGTTTCTGGGCCAATATAACATTCTATTGTTGGATGAACCAACGAATTTTCTTGATATGCATGCACTGGAAGCGTTGGAGCGTTTTATCAAGGCGTATGAGGGGACGATTCTGTATGTATCTCATGATCAGAGGTTCATTGAAAATACAGCGGATCAACAATTTCAGATTACAGAGCGTCAATTAATTCAGGTGAATATATAAGTTGAACTAAAGAAGATTTACACGGATCACTTCGATGACAGAACAACCTTAGAAGAAGAGAAGTAACGAAAACCGCCAAAGTGATTTTGGCGGTTTCGTCGTTTTCAAAGATAGGCAGATCAGTTACCTTATGTAACTTCTATTAAGAATCCGCTTTTATAACCGTTGAATGCATGTTACCTGTGAGACGTTGAGGTGGGAAAACCATGCGCACGGGCGCAATGATGATGGCAGCAAATACAGCCTTGATCAGATCCCCAATTATGTAAGGATAGAACCCTTGAATCATGGCCTCAGGTAAGTCCATTTTGTATGCATATGCAAGCCAAGGGACACCCGAGACATACACGAGCAGTGAACCAAATAGTTCAAATACAACAAAAGCGAGCATGAATCCTGTTACACCTTTGATGTTGATTCGTGCAAGCAACAGTCCAATTAATAATGCGGAGATCGGCCACATCATCACATATCCTCCAGTAGGTCCAAGAAGTACCGCAAGTCCTCCGGTCCCGTGTAGCAAGGGAAATCCAAGAGCGGTGAGCAGAACAACCATCGTGACACTTAGAAAACCATAGAGTGGACCAAGTAACCCTCCAGCCAGCATGACAGCCAAGGTCTGTAATGTTATCGGTACAGGGGAGAAGCCAATGGGAATGCTTATGTAACCAAATAGTACTAAAATTGCGGCCATAAGTGCGCTGAATACAATGCCTCGCAAAGATAATTTCATGTTTGAACAATCCTCTCCATTTTGGTAATATGATTGTTAACCAATTATATAAATGTGGTTAACGATTAGGATCGTACCACATAACAATAGAAAGGGAAAGGACTAATTTACGATGCAAGGCAACCTGCCTATAATTACATTAGAAGATGTTCGAGTGCATTATGCTTCCGAAGGTAGTCAGGTGAGAAAAGCACTGGATGGGGTTTCACTTACGCTGCACCAAGGAGAATGGATTAGTATTGTAGGGGCGAATGGCAGTGGAAAAAGCACACTCGCTGGACTACTGATTGGATTCATTCCACTATCGGGAGGGGTACGGAATATCTCGGATGAACTTACCGTTCGGGGTGTATTGCAGCAACCTGATGCTCAGGTACTTGGAGATACGATTGAAGAGGAGTTTCATTTTGCGCTGTCACCATTGATGGAATCTGTAGAAGGGCAATCGGAGCGCAGGCAGGATGCATTACATACCGTAGGACTTCAATATCCCCCGGAGAAGGCCATTTCACAATTATCCGGTGGACAGAAACAACTGCTTAATATTGCTGTAGCGCTCGCAGCCAAACCGGATATATTGATTCTGGATGAGCCAACAGCCATGCTTGATCCGGGAGCAAGGGACAGGATGGAAGCCATCGTTCAGAAGATTACCCAGCGGGGGACAACGGTGATTTGGATTACACACCATCTGGAGGAAGCAACCCTGTGTGATCGAATCATTGCTATGGAGAGGGGACGTTGTGTGTACGACGGGGAGCCCGAGTCCTTTTTCTATGAAACAGAGTTGAATGAGAAGGCTACTCGGGAAAATGTACAGCTATCTCCCTGTGAACGGTTAGGATTGGACCCTCCTTTTACTGTAAAAACTGCGTTATTGCTCAAGCAAAAGGTATGATGCCAGAAGCCATGCCACTGCGACCTGAGCAACTGGCTAAGGAGGTCGCACGTTGGAGATCGAATTAACCAATATACGTATAGAAGCATCGGATTCGAGCAAACGTGCACTGCTTGAAGATGTGAGTGTACAGTTGAACAGCGGGGAAATCACCTTGCTGCTGGGCTGTACTGGTTCAGGAAAAACAACTTTACTACAGACGTTGGCTGGTCTGAGACCGCCCGATGCAGGAAGTATCACATTGGGGAGCACATCTTTCTGGAAAGAAGGAAAAGTGCCGCAGTCGATTTTATTGCAAATGGGACTATTGTTTCAATTTCCGGAACAACAACTGTTTGCCCGAAGTATTCAGCGTGAATTCTCATATTCTCTGCGTCCATATCGACTTTCAGAGAAACAGCAACAAGAGCAGATCACAAACGCACTGAACCAATGGGACCCGCCAGTGTCCTCGGAGTTGGATCGACGTTTTCATCTGGACAGGTCGCCATTTGCTCTAAGTGGGGAGAGAAGCGCAGGTTAGGTCTTGCTCTCGGAAGTGTGACCAATCCACACTGGCTTCTGCTGGATGAGCCGAGCGCAGGGTTGGAAGCGCAAAGTGTCGGGCTTTTGCTGGATGTATTGGAGCAACATCGTCTGGCAGGTGGTGGGGGCGTGGTGGCAACCCATGATCTGGATACATTCTTGCCTTGTGCGGATCGGGTATTGTTATTGCAAGAAGGTCGTTTAATCGCCGATCTTACGCCGAGAGAACTTCACAAAAGACCTGAACTGCTGGAGCAAACAGGGATCGGCCTGCCACCTTCGATGCGACTGGCACAGCAGTTTAGAGCAGCGGGTCTTGAGCTGCCTTTGACCGCGATGACGCCAGAGGAGATGGTTGAATGCATTGTTCAGTCCAAGTCAGTTGAAGTACAGATTCAAAACGAATCGATAGAAGCATCAGGGACGGTAACGATGGAAGTCAAGAGCGATGTAATGAAGTATGAAAAAGAAGCACTGATGCTGTCGTCGATTAAAACGGAGGATGATCCAAAGTTTCTTCCGAACACAATGACTCATTCAGGCGGATTATATGGCGTCATGGATCCGCGTCTGAAATGGATTTTGTATATTTTACTGGTCACTGCTGCGATGCTTCAACAGCGCTGGCTGGGATTGACTTTAACACTGGTGCCGGTAGTGGCAGCACTTGCCGTGCTCCCGCGTCAGACTTTGGCTGGATGTATGAAGTTAATGAAGCCATTATTATTATTTTTCATCATATCAACGGCACTATCTGGGACAACTCTTTCAACAGAAGGAGGAGGTCTGCACTTTGGCTTTTCCCTGATGCAGGCGGAGGGCACTTTGCTGAATGTGTATCGTTTGTTTATCGTCACATTGGCAAGCCTTTGGTTTTCGTTGACGACACCTTATGGGCGAATGGTAGAAGGGCTTAACTGGGTACTCGGTATCGGTAAAAAGATCAGGTTGCCCGTAGCTTCGTTTGCTCTTGCTGTTTCGTTAATCTTTCGGTTTATCCCGATGATCTGGAGTGAGTGGCAGCGATTCTCACTGATCGTACGGGCACGTGGAAAGGCAGCTTTAAGACCAAATACCGTGCGAATTCGTGACCTGGGACCGATGGTGATCCCCTTGTTAATGGCACTGTTTCAACGTGCAGAGGATATGACCATTGCGATGGAAATGCGTAAAGTTAGAGAGCACTCTATGCTCGGAGGACGTTCATCATTATTGGTATGGTCCAAACGTGATACCTGGATTAGCATAGCTGGCCTCATTGTTTTTGTACTTTTAATATGGATTCGCTAATTGTGATGGCGATGACTAACGTGATTAATCCGGTGATGAATAAGACGATGGATTAGAACCATAAACGCAGTGTTTTCAATAATCATGCATAAATGCGTTTGTCCTCGCTCACAATAAGTCATCTGAAGTGGATCAGGAGGAATAAACGATGAAAGATAAGTTTTTGCGTGAAGAACGGCAAGAAAATACCGATGTGTCTACGGTGGAGTCGCAGCGAAATGATATCACACTCGAAGAATTCCCGGAGGGTCCTTACGGTTCATCTCTCTTATCCGAGTCTCTCGGGAAAAGTTCGCCGTGGCGAGTGGATCAGAGGTCTGCACATCGTTTTGATTATGAAAATCATGAGCTTCACGAGGGGAAGTACGGGATTATCCAGGTCAGGATGTTTTTGACGAAACGGTTCCGGATAACGTATCCAAGCCTCAATATACGGAAGAATCGTAATGAGATTTTGATATAAAGTAGAGCGTAGCCTCCGGCAGGTTTGTCCTGTTCGGGGGTTATTTTCGTTGTGTTTATTGAAAACAAATCTCCACCAATTCCACATTATGGGTTATTATGTTTTTAGCTCGAAGTAAAAATTTGGTTGAATATGCGGGGGACTTGGAATGAGAGAGATCGATTATAGTCAATATTTCTGGCAGGATGATAAGATCAGATTACGTGCTTTGCGTGAAGAAGATTGGGAGGATCATTATTATAACCGCTTTGATACACCTGCCCGTCGGTTATTGGAGTGTGCAGTAGAGTTGCCGCCAACCCATGTTGAAGCGAAGAGTTTTACGGAAAACTTCTCTGATTTTTCTTTAACCAAAGGAAGGATCATGTTTACAATTGTAAATATGGATGGTGAAAATGTCGGAGGTGTGAATCTGAACAGCATTGATGAGAGAAACGGTACCTTTAGCATTGGCATTCAAATTGACAGGGATCATCGAGGAAAAGGATACGGAACCAGAGCCGTACGAATTTTGCTGAAGTATGCTTTCTTCGAGCGTAGGCTCAACAAATTTAATGATTATGTACTCCAAGGAAATGAACCTTCCGCAGCAATGATGAGAAAACTTGGATGTGTTCAGGAAGGTGTGCGTCGCCAGGTGATCTATATGGATGGAAAATACCAAGATCTGATCCTCTTTGGATTGACCAAAGATGAGTTTATGGAAAAAGAGGGGCTTGTTTGAGTCCAGCATAAAAAGATCGCTAGGATGCTTGGGGTCTGCCAATGTTAGTTGGATAAATGGTAATGTACATTAAGCGGAAGGCGAGAGTATTCTAATGATATCAAAATCTGAGGTGATCGTGTGGATAGAGCAATACCCGATCCGACATGGAAAAGGTTAGGTTTTGCTGAACGGCCTGATTTTCATACTTCTGGTCTGGGTGTGGGGATTGTAATTATCGACTCAATTAAACCACATCATCTCGTAAATCACTTAAATACACGAATCCAATGTGTTGCCGTACATGAAAATATGACTGTCACTATGCGAGACATTTCATCTATGAACAGGGAGGAGGATAATCGGAAAGGTGAGCATGGCCTTATGAGTGTACTGGCTTTGGCCCATGAACCTATTCTATTAGAGGGACAGATTCATGTGGGGATTGCACCAGCAGCAACATTTATCGTTTTAGATCATGGAGCATTTACAACTGGAGAAGGAGAACGTCTGAAAAAGGAATGGAATGGATTCTTGAACATGGGGTCGAATGGAATATAAAAATTATTTTAAGCACTGGTTGGCAAGCATTAGATAATGAAGTTCATCTCAAAAATACGAGTGAAAATTCAACGGTTAAAGCATTGGCGACAGCTGTGCAACAGGGCATTTTGGTTATTTGTTCGAATGGAAATACCCGTTTAAATAACATCATGCCTCCAATACAGTATTTAGCAGTAGGGGCTACGTGGATCGTGGAAAGGCCGATTGTTCATTACACGTTCCTTTCCTGATGAACCTTATGGCAGAAATGGGGATGGTCACTTTAGGCCAGATATATTAGCGCCCAGACTACACCTTACAATCCCCTCTTATGATACTGAAGATTCTGGTAAGCACGTATCTTTTTATGGGGGGACCTCTGGAGCGGCTGCGCTTGTGGCTGGTGTTGCTGCCCATTTGTTCTCCCAATTTCCGAGTTTAAGTTCCGAGATGCTGAGACACTTCTTAGTCGAGCATGGAGAACCACTTGAGGGTGATGATAACTTGGCTCCTCGAATTAACGTTGAGAATACAATTCGTTGTATGAACAGGGCAGATAAGCCAAGGTACATATCAAAAACTTTACCCATGATAAGTATAAAAAATCAAAATCCATACAGCGCAATTCATTCAATGGATGATATCGAAAAAGCGCTCTCTTTAACCGTTATAGTTGAGAGGGCGAATTATCACGTGAAGAGTTATGGAAGTTCACGAAGGATTCATCCGCTATTGTTCGTAAAATTGCAGTATCGACCCTCGGCGAACCGATGAACGAACGAGAGCGAAAGTTGTATTGGGTGTCCTTAATGCATGAAACAGAAGGAGGAGTGCGTGGATGGTATATGCATGGATTATTGCAAAATGCTCCAAAGGAGGAAATACACCATTGGATAAATTGGTCAACAGATATTAACTGGTCGGTTCGATGGTGTGTTAGCGAATATTTGGCTCAATATCCAGAGTGTTTTCCCCAACTTGAAAAAACCCAAGATCCTGACACTATACATATCAAGGCATTGCCTTTAAGGCAATGGTACACGGCTCTATAATGATGTAATGTAAATTAATATGTGGAGGCAACCTTATGAACCAACCCATACAAACTGATGAATTAATCATCGATTGCAAGGATATTTATTTGCGTGAGTATAGAATTGAGGATTTGGAAAAACTGCAAGAAATTACGTGGCAACCTGAGGTGTATGAATTCCTACCGGGATGGAACGCTACAATTGAAGAGAGGACCCTGTGGCTGACTGAATATGAAATCCCTGAGAATCAGCGTTTTAAACAAGCAGTGATGGCGGGAGGGGATATTGGAGAGTTATGTTTACGTATGGCTATCGTACTCAAAGAAAATGATGAGTTCATAGGATGGTGCTGCTCAGGGATCAAGGACGAACTTCCAGCACCCAATCGGGAGATTATGTACGGTATATCTAAAGATTTCAGGAACCGTGGCTATACAACGCAAGCTCTGAAAGGAATGACGGAGTATTTGTTTGAAGATACAAATGTGGAAGTGTTAAATGCCATCGCTTTGACTACCAATCAAGCATCCAATAAGGTGATACAGAAATGTAATTTTGAACGGGTCAGCTTGATCGAGATCGAGGATGAACCCTATATCCATTATCAACTATGTAAGCGCCAAGGTCATTTTTGATTGAACTTTTATCCTCATTGAAAATCGCTATAGGTTCAACATTTCGGATCAGGTTAGACATTTATTGCTGGCTGCCTGATCTTTTTCTGTCATTTAGTTTATTGGACAAGACTTATGTTAATAATTTTCTCCACGATAATAGCGCTCCAGTTTGTTATCCAGATGAACAAGCTGCGCTTTTTCTCCTCGATATCATTCAGCAACTTTTGCTTTTGATCCTCAATCAGCTTGGTTCTTTCCTTCAGCGTGGAGGTTCCTTCATTGACCTGATCATAATACTTTTTGATGTCTTCCACACTCATCCCGGTTTCACGAAGACATTTGATAAAAACCAGCCAGTTCAGATCCTCCTCCAAATAAAGACGGTTATTCTGCTCATTTCGTGCAGCAGGTTTCAGCAGTCCCTTTCTTTCATAAAAGCGAATCGCTCCAATGGAAATTTCAACTTTTTTTGCTACTTCTCCAATCGTTAACATGTTAATCCCTCTTTTTATAAAAATAATTTGACCTACACTAAGTGTAGCATAGTAACTTATTCATTGTTAAATATAAATCAAATTACGGAAAGAAGGATTCGCATGAAAAAGATTGTTTTTGTAACCGGGGCAAATAAAGGAATTGGATATGAAATCGTAAAGCAGTTGGGTGAAGCAGGTTGGAAAGTTATCCTCGGCGCACGTAGTGTTGAACGGGGTGAAGCAGCTGTTTCAGAGTTAACTTCCAAGGGGTTAGATGTAGAATTTGTACAGATCGACATGTGCGACCTGAAGAGCATTGAGCAGGCAGCCGATACGATTCAGAAGACTTATCCATCAATAAACCTTTTGATCAATAACGCGGGTATGCCGGGTGCTTTCTCTCATTCATTCACGGATACAAAAGAGGAAGATCTGCGGAATGCCTTCGAAGTGAACTTTTTCGGCACCTTCCGTTTGAATCAGCGATTGTTCCCGTTAATCAAAGATAATGAAGGCACAATCATTAATGTATCAACCGACATGGCTTCTCTGGACCATATGCAAAATGCGGAATTTACTTTAAATGCCTTCGACTATAACTCATCCAAAACGGCCAACAGTGCCATGACACTTTCGATGGCTTATGAAGTGAAAAACAGCAGGGCGCAAGTCTTTGCAGTAACGCCCGGATTCACATCAACAGATCTTAATGGCAATGCCGAAGGCGGTAAATCAAAAGAAGCCGGCGCTGCGATTATCGTGGGGTATGCGACGGATGGTAAACGCCATAACGGAGAATTCCTAGATGAAAATGGCGTATACCCTTGGTAATCTACCGTTCATACTGGATGATCTTGTCCCCCGGATGATAGCGGAAAGTTAGATGAAGTATTTGCTTGGTGCCGTTACTTAGATATCAAGGAATATGAGAATACAACGTCGAATAAAAAAATAAGTTATTTTTATCTTGTTTATATGCTGTAAATGTAACAAACACCAAACGTAGATGAACATTTTTCTTGTACTAAGTTAACTGAGCGTGGACCATAAATCGTATTTCTAACCAGCGTATCAAACGGAGGTATATATTTAATGGAGGTTTCATTATACAAAGCAGATTCAAAAGATGCAGGGACTGTTCATGAAATGAAAATCAAAGCATTTATGCCTTTGTTGGAAAAATATCAGGATTTTGCAACAAGCCCGGCCAATGAAACCGTAGAAAGAATTATTACTCAAATCAATCAATCTTTCACAGATTATTTCATAATTTATCATCTAGAAGTTGCTGTTGGTGGAATTAGAGTCGTGAAAAAAGATAATCGGATCTACAGTATTAGCCCAATTTTTATACTGCCAGAACATCAAGGAAAAGGAATTGCTCAAAAAGTCTTTACAATGGTTGAGCAGATATATGATGATGCAAAGACATGGAAATTAGGCACCATCTTACAAGAGCAAGGAAACTGTTATTTGTATGAAAAGATAGGCTACAAAAAAACGGGTGGAACAAAAGCTATTAACGACAAAATGACAATGGTATTTTATGAAAAGCATATATAAGCTTCAAATCCTTTAATAAGACGTCTCAGATTCGTTAGCCTGAAAGCGCGAAAGGCTGAAACCAACTGGGTTACTACTCTATACTCTACACTCTATCAATCAGATACAAAAAGAATCCCCCTTTCATTCCTCAACCGAAATGAGTGGGGGATTCGTCATGCAATGAGAAAGCCGAAATTAAAATAGAAGAAAAGCAGCGTTTGGAGAGTTTGACTAGAGCATGAGTAATGATCAAGTAGATCTTACGTAGAGCTGCTTATAGCCAAATTATACCTACTTGCAGCCGACGCTCTATTTAGACATCTGCCTTATACAGCGGGATCAAAATCATAAATTCAGTTCCTGAGCCTACCTGACTTCGTACAGTAATTTTCCCACCATACGACTCCACAATCGAGCGGGTAATGGCTAGACCGAGGCCTGCGCCACCTTGTTTGCGCGAACGAGAACTGCTTGTGCGGTAAAATCGCTCAAAGATATGGGGCAGATGTTCAGGTTCAATGCCTGTGCCGTTATCTTTTACTGACAATTCAGCCTTATGGTGCGTGGCATACAACGTTATGGAGATGGCTCCATGCTCTGGATCGGTGTGCTGCACCGCGTTATGGAACAGATTCAGTACAACCTGCTTCAGCTTGTAAGGGTCAGCAAGTACATGTACCTCAGCCGTCAGGTCGAGATGAACGGATCTTTGCTGAGCCATCATAGCAAGTTGTGGTTGCATTTCGAGTAGGAGACTGTCCAGCTGAATGACCTCCCGCTCCTGCTTTGGAGCCTGATCGAGCTTGGTTAGTAACAGCAAATCTTCAACCAGCTTGTTAATGCGTACGGATTCGCCGTGCATGCTGTCCAGTGCTTTATACAATTGATCTTGATTGGTCGCTGCACCCCGCTGTAGAACTTCAATGAAGCCGTGTATGGAGGTAAGCGGTGTACGCAGCTCATGAGAAGCATCGGACAAGAAACGCTGCATCTGTTCTTTCGATTCCCGCTCCGCTTCAAATGAGTTCTCCAGCCTTTCAAGCATGCCATTGAATGAAAGCGCGAGCTGATCCACTTCCTCTTGTCCCTGAACGACGGGAAGGCGTTCTGCGAGGCTGCCTGCATCGATCTGCTGTACTTTATTCACCATGTTAGATAGGGGAACCAGCGTCCGGCGTAATACCTTAGTGTATAGAATAAGACCGGCTACCATGGCCAACAGCGATAACATCACAAAGATCAGAAGTTGTTTAATAATCAAGTCTCTCAGTGGCTTTGTAGCCGTGCCCATCTGGACCATAGGTAAACCGCGATTGCGTGGACCGGGTGAAGCGAATACAATCAATTGCTCATTGCCTTGGCTATCCGTGACGATCCGGTAGGGAATGTGTTTTTGTTCTTTCAACTCTGTTGTAATGTCTTGATATTCAACGGTTGATAGATGAGGGGCCTTCAGACCGTCTTCCCCAAAAACATCCTCGAACGTACCTTGGTTATCAAACAGGGCCAGTGAACGGTCAGGAATAAACAGCACCCGATTACCAGACCCGTTTCCTGCCTGTCCACCAAAAGGATTGTTGGAAGATCCGCTACGTGACTGGATTCCGAGCCAAACTGGGGGCATGGACATGAGCTGTTCTTCCATGGTTTTTGCCTGATTCCGGTAGAGAAAGCTTTCCATGATCCAGAATTGCAGGATACCGATTAACAATAACAGCCCAGCAAGCACGAACAGAGAACGTGAGAGCAATTGAGATCGTAATGAACGAGGCCAGATCCATTGGTGCAGACGTCTTAAACGAAGTTTATTTTTCTTACGCAGCGAGTACATCAGAGATCCACCCTGTATCCCACACCCCGAAGCGTGCGAATGAGTTTATGCTCTTTATCCCCGAGTTTGTCGCGCAAGGAGCGAACGTATACCTCCACAATATTTTCTTCCCCGCCAAAATCATACCCCCACACCCTGCTCAGAATGGTCGCTTTGCTAAGTACAATCCCATGATTAAGCACAATAAATTTTAACAGTTCGTATTCGGTAGGAGATAACTCCAGGACCTGATTCTGATAGGTGATTTCTTTGCGCTGATCATCAATTCGGAAGGGACCGTGGGTGACGGCTCCTATTAATAAAGGAAATTGATTGCGCAGTCTGGCCTGAATTCGGGCGAGCAGCTCGTCGAAGGCAAAGGGTTTGATCATGTAATCGTCAGCACCTAACCAAAGGCCCTTAACCCGATTCTCGACTTCGTCCTTCGCTGTCAGCATAATTACGCCAACCTCGGCACCGGTCTTACGCAGACGCTCGACCACTTCGAATCCATCCATCTCTGGCATCATGACATCCAAAATAGCCATATGTGGCTTGAATTCAAGCGCCAACTCAAGCGCAGCCGCTCCATCCGGTGCGGTGCGCACATCGAAGCCCTCATTGCTTAATCCAAGATCTAGAAATTGTAAAATATGTGGTTCATCATCAGCCAATAGTATTTTAATTCCGCTGCTAAGCTTCATAATGTGCTTCTCTCCTTGCCTGATCCATCTAGACTTCTCCCTCGCTTCGGAGGGACTGTATGTTGTATTATCGCTTGCCAAACTGAAATTTAGCTGAAAGGATTGTGAATTATCCTCAGACAACATTCAGCGGGCACTCATCCCAGCTTTATTTTGGCATGTCACAATACTAGACATGAAGAACTTTGAAGGAGTGATTAACATTGAATAACACCAAAAGAAGGATGGATCTTGTCCTTCTGCCGATTGTATTGCTGGCGGCATTTTTGAATGGGTACGGTATCTGGAATGATCAATATGCCAATTCCTATTATACGACTGCCGTTGGGAGTATGCTCAGCAACTTCCATAACTTTTTCTATGCTTCACTAGACTCAGCAGGCTCGGTCACTGTAGATAAACCACCTGTTGTCTTCTGGATCCAGACGGCCTTTGCCTATGTCTTTGGATTGCACGGATGGAGCGTTATTTTGCCGCAGGTATTAGCGGGAATCGGTTCGGTGCTCCTGATCTATTTCATGGTGAAACCTACATATGGACTTGCAGCAGCACGAATCTCGGCACTTGCGATGGCGACTGTGCCTGTTGTGGCGGCAGTCAGCCGGACCAACAATATTGACAGCATGCTGGTGTTTACACTACTGCTGGGTTCATGGTTTTTGTTCAAAGGCAGCAAACAAGGCAGTGCTTGGCGCATTCTGGTTGCTTTTGGGTTAATAGGCGTAGCCTTTAATATGAAAATGCTTCAAGCCTACATGATTCTCCCGGCTTTTTACTTGTTCTATCTGCTCGCATTTCAGGCGAAATGGAGAAGGAAAATCATCCTACTGATTGGCAGCACAGCGGTTCTGGCGGTCGTTTCCTTATCCTGGGCGGTCACTGTGGATTCTATCCCCGAAGACGAGCGGCCTTATATCGGCAGCAGTGAAACAAACTCGGTCATGGAACTCGCCTTTGGATACAATGGTCTGGCTCGCCTAACGGGTCAGCAGAATACTGCAGGTAACGCAGGTATGCCAAATGGTATGGGACAGGGAAATAATCGGGGCAATCGAGGAGACTTGTCTTCTGTCCCTAATCAGACAGGCAGTGGTGTTCCTGGCGCTGGGCAAGATGTCAATGCACCGGATAACGATAATATGAATGGTTCGAACGGCTTGAATGCCATGGGCGGCATGAATGGGCCGAATGGCAATTTCCCGAACGGGCAGATGCCAAATGATATGGAAATGCCAAACGGAAGAAATTTTGGCGGTAATGGTGGCGGAGGCATGGGAGGAATGTTTGGTACAGGGGAGAAAGGTCCTCTGCGTCTGTTCCAGACTGAACTGTCAGGTCAAGCTAGCTGGCTGTTGCCAGTTGTGCTGCTTGGGTGCATTGCCCTATTTGCAGGGTTAAGACGGAGAAATATAACCAACAAGCACAAGGAGGCCTTGTTCTGGCTGGCATGGCTGCTTCCCGTTGCTGCCTTTTTCAGTGTGGCAGGTTTCTTCCATCAATATTATCTGATTATGCTTGCACCTCCAGTTGCGGCGCTGACTGGCGCAGGATTTGTAGCGATGTGGAAGTCATATCATGATCGCAATGGCTGGCAGGCATGGTTGCTTCCGGTGTCCGTGCTGCTGACGACTCTATTCGGCTGGTATATCATGCAGGTGTATAACGATACGATTGGTGCAGGCTGGTCCATTAGTGAATTGATCGCAGGCATTCTGATTACGGTCATCCTAATCGTTATGCTTCATCGCACACATCGATGGAAACAGAGCTTCATTATCGCGGGATTCATGGTGATGCTGATTGGTCCAATCTACTGGGCATTCACCCCAATTACTTATGGCGGCAACAGCATGATTCCGGCAGCAGGCCCTACTGGTTCCAATGGCATGTTTGGTGGGGCAGGAATGGGCATGCCGATGGGTAACGTTGCTGGAGACACAGAAATGCCTGCAATGGGTGGCCGTGGCGGAATGGGTAACCGTAACGAAGAAGTGGATACAGTCACACTGAATTATCTGAAAGAGCACAATACAGGTGAAACGTATCTCTTTGCCACTACGGACTATAATCAGGCAGCACCTTATATCATCGATGAAAGAGCAGCGGTCATTACGCTTGGAGGTTTTTCCGGATCAGACCCGGTGTACACAACAGAGGAACTTGAGCAACTTGTCAAGAGCGGGCAAGTGAAATACTTCATGGTTGGTGGCATGGGGGGCCGCGGAGGGAACTCGGATATTAGCGATTGGATCAAAGAGCACGGAACCGAGATTCCAACGTCAGAATGGAAGACAGGCACAGACAGCGGATCCATGGATAACGGTGACACGGAGAATGAAGCTGGACTTGGATTCGGATTCGGATTTGGCGGACAGACCACCTTGTACGAAGTGAAATTATAGCTATATAAATTGAACTTATCATTTAAACGATAACGGAGAGGACAGAAAAAACCTGAAAAAGCGAAGCGTTCGCCTACAAGCTTTCTGCAAGAAAGCTACATCGGAAGCATACGCTATCCCCGGATTTTCCCTTTATAAAAGGAATCAAAAAATCTGGGGATAACAGCGATTGGAAGGTTGTTCTGTCATCGAAGTATGCAGTGTAAATAATCTTTAGTCCAATTTGTATAGAATGAAAATCTCGAACGAAGTCCATTGGAAAAGGGAGGGGACAAACATGGCTCACGCGTACCGATACAGCATTATTATTCCCATGTATAACGAGGAAGCGGTGATCGAGGAGACTTATCGGCGTCTGAAAAAGGTCATGGGCAGTACAGGAGAGAGCTATGAACTGTTGTTTGTCAATGATGGCAGCGTGGATCGAAGTGCACAGATGATCCGTGATTACGCTCGTTGGGACGAGAGTGTGAAACTGATTGATTTTGCCCGTAACTTCGGACATCAGATTGCAATAACAGCGGGCATGGATTACGCAATGGGGGATGCGGTGATTATTATTGATGCGGATCTGCAGGACCCTCCCGAACTGATACTCGATATGATCGCCAAATGGAAAGAGGGTTATGAAGTCGTATATGCCCGTCGCACCAGACGAAGCGGGGAAACTCGCTTCAAAAAATGGTCGGCGAGTCTGTTCTATCGTGTACTTCGTGCCTCAACGGATACGGATATCCCGGTAGACACCGGAGATTTTCGCCTGATTGACCGCAAAGTATGTGATGAGATGAAACGTCTTCCCGAGAAAAACCGGTTCGTGCGCGGGTTGGTCAGTTGGGTCGGGTTTCGTCAGACTGCTATTGAATATGAACGTGATGAACGTCTGGCAGGCGAAACAAAATATCCGCTGAAACGCATGCTGAAGCTAAGCCTGGATGGCATTACGTCATTTTCACATAAACCGCTTAAACTTGCAGGTTATGTAGGTGCGATCCTGTCGGTTGGCGGATTCATCTATATGTTAACGGTTATTGGTTCGGCCATATTTACGGATTCAACGATTAAGGGATGGCCATCCATTGTGAGTATCATGCTGATGTTTAACGGATTCATCCTGATCATGCTGGGCATTCTGGGCGAGTACGTTGGCCGTATCTATGATGAGACTAAGGCACGTCCGCTATACATTGTGAGAGATGTGGTTCAGGCCGAGAGCCTGCAAGCGCCATCCCGATTGACAGCCCGAGTTGCTCATCATGACTAATCGTCTGGTCACACTCTTCAAGTTCGGAATTGTGGGTGTTGCAAATACGGCAGTGGATGCGGTGGTGTTTGCTTTGCTTGCAGTGGTCGGTGTACCGGTTCTGATGGCTCAAGTAATCTCGTACAGCTGCGGTGTTGCGAACAGTTATTGGCTGAACGGCAGGTGGACTTTTCGAGATGCGGTACGAGGGGGCGGCGATAGAACAAAACTTATTCGTTTTCTAATCACCAATCTCATTGTTCTCGCGTTATCCGCCCTCATTCTGATGACTTTGCACGACATGCTGGGTTGGAGTCTCGTGATGAGCAAGATCCTGGCGACCTTGATGGGGATGGTTCTGAACTATATGGCCAGCAGATATTGGGTGTTTCGTATCGCTACTTAGCTGACTACAGCGTGCAATATTGGTTATAAAAAGCAAATGAAAGGAGTGTATGATGAAATGCGAATTAAGAAAGCAGTTATTCCGGCAGCGGGTCTCGGAACCCGTTTCCTGCCAGCAACCAAAGCACAGCCTAAAGAGATGTTACCGATTGTAGACAAACCAGCTATCCAATACATTGTTGAAGAAGCAGTACAATCAGGCATTGAGAATATCCTCATTGTGACTGGACGCAACAAAAAATCCATAGAGGACCATTTTGATAAATCGGTTGAACTTGAACACTCTTTATATGCCAAGGGCAAACAGTCTTTACTAGAAGAGGTGCAGGCCATCAGCGAGATGGCAAATATTCATTTTATTCGTCAAAAGGAACCACTGGGTCTGGGGCATGCCATTGGGTGTGCACGGCAATTTGTAGGGGATGATGCCTTCGCTGTACTGCTGGGAGATGACATTATGGTGTCTGATCCGCCAGCACTTGCACAGATGGTCCATCTCTATGAAAAGACAGGCAACCAGATCATCGGTGTCCGTCAGGTAGACGCGGCAAATGTGAGCAAATATGGCATCATTGATTCGAATGGTGCAGAGGACCGGGTTCACCGAGTCACCAATCTGGTCGAGAAACCTTCCCTTGCAGAAGCGCCATCCCGAACAGCTGTAATGGGACGATACATTCTGAAACCTTCCATCTTTCCTATTCTGGATCAGATCGAGAGAGGTGCTGGAGGGGAATATCAGTTAACGGATGCCTTGAAAGAAGTAAGTCAGGTGGAGGAACTGTTGGCCCTTGAACTGGAGGGGCGTCGCTACGATATAGGCGATCAATTCGGATATATTCAGGCGATCTTGGAGATCGGACTGTTGCGCAAGGAATTACAGCCCATGCTGACACCCTATCTTCAGAAGCTTGCAACTCAGTGGGCATAGGAATTGATATGTAGCAGAGGTTTAGATCTGCTATAGGACGAGTTCTCCTCCGTGCCATGGTTCTGTCATAGACTCTAGTGTTGTACAATTATTCCAGTAACGCTACAATTAGCAAGAAGTTTAAGTTGCTCTTTGAGGAGTGAGGAATCATGAATGAATCTATCATCAGGGACCTTATTAAGTATATGGACGTGGAGGACAACGCCGCCATTCAGTACATTCAGACTGAGCATCGGATGAAACTGGGACTCTTTTGGGGGATACAGGAAGGCAGCCGCGTTCTGGAAATCGGGTGTGGTCAAGGAGATACAACGGCCGTGCTTGCACATCTGGTAGGGGAGAAGGGATACGTTCATGGTGTAGATATTGCACCTGAGGATTATGGTGCACCGCTGACCGTAGGCGAAGCGGCAGCCAAGCTACGGAGATCTCCACTGGGTGATCGAATTCGAATGGATTATGATTTTGACATTTTAAGTGATCAGGTTCAATTCACCGAGAATGAGTTTGATGTTATTGTACTTTCCCATTGTTCTTGGTACTTGAAATCGTTTGACGAACTCGCTGAGATTCTTAGCAAGGTTAGGACGTGGGGACATAAGTTATGTTTTGCAGAATGGGATGCCCGAGCTACAGATGTGAGCCAGCTCTCACATTGGTTATCCGTTCTGATTCAGTCCCAGGTCGAATGTTACAAGGAGAACAGCTTCTCCAATGTGCGCACGCTCTTTACACCGGAGGACATCCAAGAGCTTGTCTCTGCGGCAGGCTGGACGATTAAGGAAGAGACTTCGATCCATTCTCCCGAGCTACAGGACGGTCGCTGGGAAACCGAAATGACACTGGCAGAAGCGCCTGTGGAACTGAAACTGCTTCCGATCCCGGACAAAGTAAAGACACTTCTTCTTTCCGAACTGAAATTACTTAAGACACATCATGTCTCGGGGCCCGGGAGCCCACTGGGAACGTATGCGATGGTTGCCAAAAAGCAGTAAGGAAATAGCCATTAGCAACAATTTAGAAGAAAAAGTCCATCACGTACTTTTCACAGAAGACAGACCGTTTAGCTGAAATTTTTCTTGTGATAATTGAATGGTTCAGCTCCGCTGGAAACATATAAATTCCATGATCTAAAAAATGTGTTTACTTCATCACAGTAATTTTGATATTATAATCGCAATATCAAATGCGACGAAGAGACGAGTAGATAAAAATCATTCTTTCAAAGAGAGCTCCGGCAGCTGAAAAGGAGCAAAGAAGTTTTTATTGAATAAAGACTCAGAGCAGCACATCGGAACTTAGCATTTAAGGGATGGTGTGACAGGAGCTCCTGTTACAGAGCTAGAGTATGAACGGTCTACAGCTAGCAAGATGGTTGTAAACCTTTACTTGAAGAGGCGGATATGGTGACATATTGGCGAATCTGGGTGGTACCACGAGAGTTCAATCTCGTCCCTGAGACTATTGTCTTGGGGATGGGATTTTTGGTTTTTCCGGGGCTGTGATTACACGCTTTGGAATTGCCTGAATAGTGTTAATTTAGGAAGTCAATTTCACAATACGTTTTTGGTGAGTTGTGAAATTGATTTGAAGAGAAGAATCACTTAAACCGAAAGGAAATGATGATTGAATGTCAGCAAAATTGAAAGTTGGTATCGTCGGAGGAACAGGAATGGTGGGTCAACGTTTTGTGGACCTGCTCGATCAACATCCATGGTTTGAAGTAACAGCTATTTCTGCAAGCGCCAATTCGGCAGGTAAAACATATGAAGAATCCGTACAAGGTAGATGGAAACTCGCAGTTCCTATTCCGGAAGCTGTGAAGAAAATCGTTGTTCAGGATGCTTCCCAGGTTGAGGCTTTTGCCAGCCAGGTTGATTTTATTTTCTGCGCGGTTGATATGAAAAAGAATGAGATTCAAGCGCTCGAAGAGGCTTATGCCAAAACAGGAACACCTGTCGTGTCCAACAACTCCGCTCACCGCTGGACAGCAGATGTACCCATGGTAATCCCTGAGATTAACCCGGGACATCTGGATGTGATTGAAGCTCAACGCAAACGTCTGGGCACGAAAACCGGATTCATTGCTGTAAAACCAAACTGCTCGATTCAGAGCTATGTGCCTGCACTGCACGCCTTGCGTGAATTCAACCCGACTCAGGTCGTCGCTTCCACATATCAAGCAATTTCGGGAGCAGGTAAAAACTTTACGGATTGGCCAGATATGCTCGATAATGTCATTCCATACATCGGTGGCGAAGAAGAGAAGAGTGAGCAGGAACCACTGCGGATCTGGGGCAGCATTGAAAATAATGAGATCGTCAAAGCATCGGCTCCATTAATTACAACACAATGTATTCGTGTACCGGTAACGGATGGGCATCTGGCGACCGTGTTTGTAAACTTCGAGAAAAAACCAAGTAAAGACGAAATTTTGGAGCGTTGGTTGCAGTTCAAAGGTCGTCCGCAGGAACTGGCTCTGCCAAGTGCACCAAAACAGTTCATTACGTATTTTGAAGAAGAGAACAGACCACAGACAAAACTGGATCGTGACATCGAACGCGGAATGGGTGTCTCCACAGGCCGACTGCGCGAAGATTCACTCTATGATTACAAATTCGTTGGATTGTCCCACAACACGCTCCGCGGAGCGGCAGGTGGTGCGGTTCTGATCGCAGAACTACTCAAAGCTGAAGGATATATTCAGCCGAAATAAGCATAAAAGCATCATGAGCAGCAGATTTCTGAACAGGATATTTCATGAAAAACCATCACTTGTTGATGGTTTTTTTGTATTGTGAACAGGGACCAGAAAATGGGCAGGAATAGATTAAAGAGATTCCAGCAGAGGGTTGTAGTGGCGAAAAACGCCGACAATGTTGTCGGCGTTTTTACTCAGGCTCATTTAGATATATATAATGTAAGAGATAGCCTATATGTTTAGAACATACGTGAGCTATATCATGTGAAGTTTAAGATACTATGTTAGTTTGCTGCTTCATAGCAGCTGTTGGGCACTGAGCCGAAACCTCGGCTTCAGGAAGACTGCGACTTTTTAAACGGGATGCAGGACAACTCCCTTCTTCGTCACGCTTGGTTTCCCAATTGACCGGGTTGGTCATATCCGGGATGCGCTGCTCCAAAATGGCCTGATATTGACGTGCTTTCTCTTCCAAATGGGCTACGCGGCTCTTGGCCTCTTCAAGCTGAATCAGCGCCGCTTCCTTATACTCCATCATAAGTGCGAATCGCTGCGAAACGGTTGAATCACCTTCGAGGCAGAGATCGACGTATGTTTTAATATTTTCAATCGGTAAACCTGTCTGCTTGAGGCATTTAACGCCATGTAGCCAATTGATGGATTCTTCATCAAACACCCGAATATTATTTTTATTGCGTTGAATGCTCGGAACCAAGCCTTTATCCGTGTAAAAGCGAACAGCGTGCTCTGTGAGTCCCGTAAGCTGGGCAGCATCCTGGACAGTATACATATGTACTCCTCCTTCTAAAAAATATTGGAGACCGCTTGACTTCGTGTAAGACGAAGGAGCTAGGGTTATTGTAACGCAAGTCGGCCGGAAGTGGAATCCTCGCTTCGTTGCTGAATTTCAGGAATACGTGACCACTTGCGATTCACAATTGAACCATAGGAGGAAATTGAATATGCAAACTGTAACCTTGAACAATGGAGTGAAAATGCCGATTATTGGCTTTGGTGTCTACCAGGTTCCCGATGCTGATGAATGTGAGAACACGGTATATGAGGCGCTGAAGGCCGGTTACCGCCTAATTGATACCGCTGCCGGTTACCTAAACGAAGAAGCGGTTGGACGTGCAATTAAACGCAGTGGCATAGCGCGGGAAGAACTTTTCATCACGACCAAGCTTTGGATTCAGGATGCAGGATACGAAAGTGCCAAGCGGGCGTTTGCCAAATCATTAAGTAAGCTGCAGCTCGATTATCTGGATATGTACCTCATTCACATGCCGTTTGGTGATTACTACGGCGGATGGCGTGCGATGGAAGAACTATACCGTGAGGGCAAGATCAGGGCTATCGGTGTCAGTAACTTCCTACCTGACCGCCTGATGGACCTCATCGTCCACAACGAAGTTGTGCCTGTCATCAATCAGATCGAAACTCATCCGTTTCAACAGCAGGTCGACAGCGCTGTTTTCATGAAAGAACAGGGGATACAGCACCAGTCATGGTCCCCGTTCGCCGAAGGTCGCAACAATTTGTTCAGCAACGAAGTCTTGGTTTCCATTGCCGAGAAACATAACAAATCCGTCGCCCAGGTTGTACTGCGCTGGCTTGTGCAGCGGGATGTTGTTGTTATTCCAAAATCAGTACGCAAAGAGCGGCTTATCGAGAACTTCGATATTTTCGACTTTGTACTAAGCCCGGAAGAGATTGCAACCATTTCCACACTGGATACCAAGGAAAGTCTATTCATGAAGATTGATAATCCTGAAGTTGCCAAGATGCTGGGCAATATGAAAGTGGATTTGTAGCCAAGAACTGATTGCTAGGTTTATGAAACGTAGCATTATCGTAGCACTTGAAGTAATAAAAGCAATCCAATGCAAAACGCCGACAATCATGTCGGCGTTTTTTTCATCCAATATTTTGCTAGGCCGCAGATGTCTTATCTGACTTTTGCAGAAGCTGAGAGCGACGACCGAGCAGATAACCTGTTAATGAAGCAAGCATCTGCTGGAATACCATGCCTAGAACAACCGGGACAGCAACAGGTGGCGGAAAATAAGAAACAGCCAGTACTGCGCCAGCGCTGATATTACGCATACCTCCATTGAACACCAGAGCGACCTGATCAGCCTCGTTCCAGCCTAGCAATCGGGCGATGAAGTAACTTAGCGCATAACCGAATGATGCCAGGAAAATAATGATGACCGCAAGACCAGCCAACTTCCAGTTGAAATCAGCCAAGTAGGGTGCAACGACAGATCCGTTAATCGCAACGACAGATGCCATGAACAATTTGGATAACGGGTTCAACCTTGGTCCCCAGACCGGGACAATGGAGCCTTTGGTCCACTCATTCAGCAGCATACCGAGCAGGGATGGTACAACAATCATCCAGAACAGACTGCTCATCATGGCTGCCGTGTCCAGTGTAACACTGGTGCCGATTAACAGGGATAACACCCCGGGCACTACGAAAGGAGCAAGCATGGTATCAATCAGGATGATGGATAGCGTAAGTGCGATATTGCCCCGATAGATGCTGACCCAGATGAAGCTGCTTATTCCTGTCGGAATCACGGCTGCCAGAACAAGGCCCGTTATGGTGTACGCATCTGTAGGGAAGACCAGATGACCCATACCGAGAGCAATTAGAGGCATCGCCAAATGCAAAATAAACAGACATACAAACAGGGGAACGGCTTCTTCAGCACGTTCACAAAATCCCGTATCCCAAGACTGATACTTCCAGCGAACGTCATGAACGCAAAAAGCCAAGGAGATAAAAAGGTATAAGAAGAAAGAAAACTCCCGCATAACACGCCAATAATAATACTGATTGGGGTAATCAGTGGCATGATGCGGTTCAAGCGTTGGTTCAAGGCTTGAAGCATAATCATGACATCCCTTTACCGTGTGATTTTACTATTATACATGTTAATAACGTTGGCTGCAGACCCATTTGCAATGAAGCAGTCTGAACAGGTATCATGGACTTGGAACAAGGATTCCGATTAGGAGAAGGGGAGATGATCATGTCTATAAGAAAAGAAAGCACACATTAATGATGACAGGGCTTATTGCATCAAGTATTCTTTTGATTTCGGCCTGTTCAGTCGTGGAACAAGCTAATCAAAGTTTAGATTATGTGAGTGGGGCTACTGATTATATAGAACAGGTATCAAACGCCGGGGCTGATCTGCAAGAGCTTGCATCGGGTGCGGTGAATAATCCGGAGATTACAACGCAGATTCAGGAGAAAATCGATCTGATCCAAGCAGAAGCAAGTGAATTTTCTCAGTTGACTGCTCCTGCAATAGGAGAGAGCATTCATGAGAATCTGGTTAGTTACAATACTCAATTAACAGAAGTAGTGGACAATTTCGAAAATACAATTGCAGAGCAAGGTTTTACGGCAGAAAATTGGGAGAAGACAGGCATTCCTGAACTGATCACCAATATCAATAATTTGAAAGATCCGCTTAGCGGACTTCAGGGTGAATAAATTGAATTGTTCTTAGCACCTTAAGACAATCCAGTTTGTAATCGAATACTTGAGAAGGGCGAGATATCGGAATGATTGAATTACCGTTATGCTCGCTTTTTTATTTTCCCAAAACGGATGCATATTTAATATCACAGGAGCTAGACTATATCATGTAAATAGGAGATGTATATGACATTTATCTCATATTTATGTGAAGATGATCTATGGTTTGACAAGGTTGGGACAGAGGCGTATGATAAGTATATAAGTTAATAAAATATAGTTACTTACTATAAGTTTAGAACTGCACCTAAATATATTTTGCCAAAGGAGAGCTGAGTCATGACGGAGCACAATGGAAAAGTAATCATTATTACAGGTGGAGCCAGTGGTATTGGTAAAGAGACAGCACTTCAACTTTCGGATCAAGGTGCGACTATTGTTGTCGCTGACTATAATGAAGACGGAGCGAAGAAGCTTGCGGCAGAGATTGAAGCAGCAGGCGGAACAGCGGGCGCGTACAAAGTGGATGTATCCAAAGGGGACGAGATCAAAGCCTTGATCGACTGGACCGTAGAGCAATATGGTACGTTAAGCGGTATTTTCAATAACGCAGGCATTGGACTTGTGAAGCCATTTCTGGAGATGGACCCGGAATCCTATCACAGAGTCATTGATGTAGATCAGCACAGTGTATACTACGGCATGTATTATGGCGCGAAAAAATGGTTGAATTAAATGTACAAGGTACCATTGTAAATACAGCTTCGATCTATGGAAGTGTTGCTGCAGTAGGCAGCTTCAACTACAATGCAGCCAAGGCTGCTGTTGTTATGATGTCCAAATCCGGTGCATTGGAACTTGCTGAGCATGGAATTCGTGTAGTTGGTGTAGCACCTGGCTTTATTGAAACACCTATTCTGGGTGATGACAAAGCCATGAAGGATGCACTTGCTACTCAACATATGCGTGGAGAGCTTATTCAACCGGAGAAAGTAGCCAGTGTGGTTACATTCCTGTTCAGTGATGCAGCAAGTGCAGTGAACGGTACAACCGTAGCCGTAGATGATGGATTCCTCAGCTTCAAAACCAAATAAATAACCTTCTAAAATTAAGAGAACTCATCTCAAAAAACAGAAAAAAACGGTGCAGAACGATTTATTCGTTTTGCACCGTTTTTGTATTTTCATTATAAAGTAATCGTAGCATGTGAGATGGAAATAAGTTTGTCGAATCATCCCGAAAATTCAGAGATCGTGATACAATTAGCAAGGTTATAGCTTTTTATCATTTTGTGGTGTCATAGACAATTCGAACGCCGAGAGAGCCATAGCTCTCTTCTTTGTAATGACATTGAGAACAGGTTTTGGTCGAGCACAACGCATCGTTATGAACTTGTAATTTTTCGTTGCACTGTGGACATTTATTTTCAAAAAGAGTCTTCAACACGTTAAACATGCTTAATCACTCATTTCGGATTAATTTACTTGGTTTTCATTATAACGGATTATATTCACCTTGTATAGCACTTTTGAGTGGTATTGAGATGAGATTTATATTGCACGAAAGGAAGCGCATAACCGATGGATCTTCTGCTTTTTATCATCATGTTTATACTGGGTCTGGTCGGTTCATTCTTCTCCGGTTTGTTGGGTATTGGTGGGGCCATTATCAATTATCCGCTGTTGTTATATGTTCCATCCTGGATGGGACTGGAGCCATTCTCAGCACATCAGGTATCTTCGATTAGTATGTTTCAAGTGTTTTTCGCTTCACTTGCCGGTGTGATTGCATTCCGCAGAAAAGTAAAAACGGGTAGAAGTGGTGGGGCGATCGTTCACCGCGGTTTGGTGCTGTATATGGGCTCCAGCATTCTTGCTGGCAGTCTGATCGGCGGGTTCATATCCGGTCACCTGGACGGAAGGGTTATTAATCTGATCTATGGCATTCTGGCGATCATGGCGATTGTGCTTATGCTGATTCCCGGAAAGGGAAAGCTTGATACCTCAGCTCCATTGGTGTTTAACCGATGGATTGCCGCAGGTACTGCTTTTGCAGTAGGCATTGTATCAGGAATTGTTGGTGCGGGTGGTGCCTTTATCCTTATTCCCATCATGCTGACGATTCTCAATATCCCCGTACGAACAACGATTGCTTCTTCACTGGCAATTGTATTTATCTCCGCCATTGGCGGCGTTATAGGTAAAATTACGGGCGGGGACATTCCGCTAGAACCCATTATCTATACGGTGATCGGAAGTCTGCTGGGGGCATCCCTTGGTTCACGGGTTAGTTCGATGATCAATGTGAGGGTACTTCGATATGCATTAATCGTACTTATCGCCATCACAGCGGTCAAAGTCTGGTCATCTATTCTGTAAAATCACGTATATGGGAATGAGCAGTGACGATTTCGTAACCAAACGGTTGGATCGCCGTATAAAGGTTATGAACATGAGCTGAAGCGTTGGATACACGATCAAATGAGTTCAGTTTTCGTCCATGGAGCACCTCATCTCCTTTCATGGATACATGTTTAACATTAATAGAAGTTGAGGTATCCACCCTATGAATAACGTACTTACAGAACAGGCTGATGCAGGATATCGGCTAGCTGAGCAGAAAGCATCTCAGTATTTTACTTCTCTTAGACAGCAACTTATGGATAATACGTATACGACAGCACTTACCCAAGATATTCATGTATGGCAAAAGAAACACATTCATCGTTTTGCCTGGCTTTCTCTTCTATCACCTAGCAAAAGAAAACCGGATCCCCGGGATGTTCATAGATATATCCACTGGCTGAATACTACAGGAAAGCTGGATGATTACCTGGATCGGAGTATCTCCTATATTTATATGAGGGATCTGGGGCAAGCCCTTGATTCTCCGGATACGCAGGCCCGAATTCAGCACATTGTCCACAATACCAAAAAATACTTTATGGGCTCTGCCACTGGGCGCAAAGGACAGCCCGATTATATCAGTCTGGCTGCGTTGTACCGGTGGGGACAGAAGGAGCACATTGAAACAGCTGTCATCTGGGTGATGAACAAATTAAAGAATGTAGCATCGAACATCCCGAAGGAGCTGGATGCAGAGCAGGCGCAGCGGAAGCTGATCAAGATTATTCTCGGCGTGGTCCTTCATGTGGACGATGAGATGAATGAGCAGACACCACCTGAAGAACGTGCCCGGAGATTTGATGCGGCGATTCGACTTGGTTATTCTTACGGTTTGACATATCCATTTGTGGATGACTTGCTGGATTCACAGGCTTTGACTGTTCAGGAAAAAGAACAATATTCCCTGATGATACGTGATGCACTTCTTACCGGAGTCGTACCTGATCTGGGGAGTGGAAAGGCAGCAACCTTGAAGTGATTGAATATGTACATTCCGAGCTTCGGGAAGCATTTGAGTACATTAAGAACTACCAGCATCCAGAGAAACAGCGCACGTTCTTAGAGCAATCCTATGTGTTCTTTCAGTCTCAGGAGATCGATCGCAACAAGAAATTAGCCAATGCAAATTATACCAATGAAGAATTGTACATTCCGATTATTATCAAATCTTCTTCTTCCCGATTAATCGTCCGGTCTGTTCTCAGTGCACAGGTGGATGAAGGATTTGATCTGCGGACGTTCTATTACGGGATATATAATCAGTTGGCCGATGATTTTGCCGATATGTTTGACGATATGGAAGAAGGGGCAGTAACTCCTTATACGTACTATTTGAAGTATCGAGATTTGCGCCCTGATCTGATTAATCCATATGAATTGTATTGGGCAGTCATCTCTCATCTAATCCATGATGTGTACAACTCGGATGCCAAGACCCGTGAGGTCATACTGGATCGTGCGATCAACGGGCTGAAACGTTGTAAAGAACGGTTGGGGCAGCAGAAATATGATGAAGTGATGACGATCTTTGCTTCTGGGCAGCCTGAATTCAATCAACTGGTTCAACAGATGGTGCGAAAAGCGGATGACGTTGATTTTCTTGATAAATTGTTACGGGATCAGGTCGTGCTTCAATTGAAAAATGACAAGCAGGAGAAAGAGGAGTTCAAACAGACCATTCGAACGGTTCGCGAACAGATTAATGTGGAGTTGCAGATTGCCAAGCCCGATGGTCTTCATGAGATGAAAGAAACGCTGATCGATGCAGCCAATTACAGTTTGCAAGGCGACGGAAAAAGGCTACGTCCGATATTAACTTGGGTTATGGGCGTGCGCGAGTATGGTCTACCTGAGTCATCCATCGTTCCGCTGCTAAGATCGCTGGAGTACATGCACACCGCTTCCCTGATCTTTGATGATCTGCCTACGCAGGATAATGCTTCGACAAGACGTGGACGTTCCACGCTGCACCAGGTACACAATAGCGCCACAGCAGAGCTTACCGGTCTGTTTCTCATTCAGAAGGCGATAGGAGAGCAATCCTCATTGAATCGCTTTGATGCGGCAACCGTGCTAACGCTCATTCAGTATTCGGCTGAAAAAGCAGAGGATATGTGTATGGGGCAGGCGATGGATCTGAACTCCAAAGGCAAAGTGTTAACTCTTGAGCAGTTGAACATGATCTGTTTTTACAAAACAGGCATTGCCTTCGAAGCTGCCCTGGTCATGCCAGCGATACTTGCCCAAGTGAAGGAACCGGAGATGGCTACACTGAAGAAGTTCGCTTATCATGCGGGGATCGCCTTCCAGATCAAGGACGACTTGCTGGATTTCGAGGGCAATCACCTCATTCTTGGGAAACCTGCAGGTCAGGATGAGCGGAACAACAATTCAACCTTTGTGTCCATTCTTGGTGATGAAGGCGCGAAAAAGAGATGTGGGAGCATTATTGTCTTGCGACAGATGCATTGAACGAGATGGCGAAACCTATTCCCTTCTTGAGACATTTATTGGATTATCTTGTTGGTCGCGAGCGCTAACCTGTTTTACTAACGATTCCGTGTTGCGTATGACTTATTATGATATATAATGACAAAGGTCGGGATTCCATATGAATGGATTCCGGACCTTGTTTGGTTTTAAAGACACAAATCTCTTAAAAAGATTTGTTTCAATAACTGAAATTCTGGGTATTAAGCAGGTACTGTTGTTTTAAATCTGACTAATTTTTATAGAACATCTTATATCAGTAAAAACTTTAGATTTCGACAATCTTTATATGGAGTCTATATGCCAAAAAGGAGAACTTACAATGCAGGTTCAAAAGGTCGATCATCATGAATTGTTCGAGCAGATATATAACCAAGCGCCTATTGGGATTGCACTCGTTGCTCCAACAGGGCAATGGATGAAAGTGAACCCTGCTTTTTGCTGTATGCTAGGTTATACAAGTGATGAATTAATGAATCTCACGTATCAGGATATTACACATCCGGATGATTCGTCACAAGATATGATCTGTAGTTATGAGTTATTTGAAGGTAAATCAAAAGAAAATCAATACGAAAAACGTTACATTAATAAAAATGGTGACATCTTATGGTGTTCAATACATGTTTCCTTGGTTCGAAGCGAAATTACGGATGAACCTCTTTATTCCGTTTGCCATATTGTTGATATTTCCAATCGTAAACTGTCTGAACAAAAACTTCTCCATAGTGAAGAAATGTTCAAACTTATTACGGATCATGCTCAGGAGATCATCTATATTGCCGATTCAGAGGGAGTTTGTCGGTTCTGCTCACCGTCAGTCCAACAAATATTGGGTTATTCCCCGGAAGAAGTCATTGGCCGAAACAATAATGCTTCCTTTCACCCACAAGATCTGGAACGGATCTCACAGATGGATTTGACTAAAGGTAATCTGTTGAATATCAGAGTCCGCCATAAAGACGGGCATTATCTTTGGTTTGAAACCACATACAAGGTCTTTGGTGATGCGGATCATGAACAGCAGATTTTTACAATTGGACGAGATATATCAGAGCGAAAAAAACAAAAGGATATCAGTGCAGAGGCTGAACGTATTGCCTTAATTGGTAGTTGGGAATGGGATATGGTCAAAGACCATATTACATTTTCAGATCAGATCTTTGAGATTTTTGAACTTGAACGCACCTGCAAACCATATCGTATAAGTGATGTTTTTAATGTTATGGATGCCGAAGATATAGCCTCTTTACAAAAACATATTACAGGGGTAAAACAGGGTGAACCGCTCGATTTTGAATACAAACACATCAGCTCTGATGGAAATGAGAAGTATCTTCACCTGCGTGGATTGATTACGCTTGATGAGCATCGTCAGCCAGTCCAGCTAAACGGAACACTACAGGATATCACTGAACGCAAACGCATCGAATTTAAATTGCAGGAATCTGTGGAGCGATACACTTCGCTTAAGAAATACAATCATGACGCCATTATCTCGTTTAACATGGATGGTAATATTATGAATGCAAATCCAGTAGCGGTGAAAATGACGGGTTGTCCCGTGGCTGAAATGATCGGTACAAGCATAAGCAGATTTATCGGAGCCAGTAATCTGGGTCTGATTCTGGGCAGTGATTATGAGATGGCTGAAAAGGAGATCAACGCTGTTCGGCACACGGATGGATCTGAGACAGAAGTCTTGGCTACGCTTGCTCCAATCATTGTTAATAAGTCCAATGTCGGGTTTTACCTGATAGCGAAGGATATTACGGAGCAGAAAAAACTGCTGGTAGCCAAAGAGACAGCGGAGAGAATGAATAAGGCCAAAAGTGAATTTTTGGCGATGATGAGCCATGAAATCCGTACACCTATGAACGGTGTAATTGGGATGACGGATTTGCTCCTGGATACTCCTGGACTTAGCGGGGAACAAAAGGAATATATTGAAATCATCCAGAAGAGTGGAGATTCCTTGCTTGCCATCATTAATGATATTCTTGATTTTTCCAAAATCGAGTCGGGAAAAACCGATCTGGTAGAAGATCCTTTTGATCTCGTTGAGATCGTGACCGAGACGGTGCAAATCGTAAAACCGCTGGCTCGTGAAAAGAAGCTGGATGTTCGTATGTGCGTAGAAGATGCTATTCCAACTCCGGTGTATGGTGATGCTTATCGTCTTAAACAGGTACTTACCAATATCATTGGCAACGCGGTCAAATTCACTTCAGAAGGCGGCGTGGAAGTTAAAGTTGGGGTTAAGGAGCAGTCCGGCAATAACGTGCAGCTTTATTTTCAGGTAAAGGATTCGGGCATTGGGATTCCGGTTGAGAGGAAACAACAATTATTTGAACCTTTCTACCAACTGGACAATTTTATGACCCGCAAACCTCAAGGTACCGGTCTTGGCCTTGCCATTAGCAAGAAACTGGTGGAGCTTATGCAGGGGAAGATCTGGATCGAGGAATCGGATGAACCGGGTACAATATTTATATTTACCGCCCAATTTAAATTAAATAACGGTGAAGAGAGCAAAAGGTTAGATCAACAGCAGAAGAAGAGCAGAACATCAGCCTTGCGGATTTTAATTGCAGAAGATAATGAGGTGAATCAGCTCGTCCTTAGCAGAATCGTTGAGAAAAAGGGCACTTCGTGGATCATGTGGCGGACGGTGTTGAGGCAGTCGAGGCGGTCAAACACAATTCATATGATATCGTCTTCATGGATGTGCATATGCCAAGGCTTAATGGATTCGAAGCGACAAAAGCGATTAAAAATTCTTTGCACCCCGAGAGTTGTCCATACATTATTGCGGTAACTGCAAATGCGGTAAGAGGAGACATGGAAAACTGCTTGAAGGCAGGCATGGATGCGTATATCAGCAAACCGATCAAAATCGAGTCCATTATGCAAGCATTGGAGACCTATTACATCAAAAATAATCTCTGAGTGTTCTAAAAATCGATTCATGAGCAAAAAAGCTGTTAGCTTATTGTAAATAGGCTAGCAGCTTTTTTTGCTGTTCCATGATTTTGTCCTCCACCCCTGTATCCCACAGATGCGACTATGGACAAATTCCTAAAGATTTTTGATCCACAGTTTGGAGATGTCCATATATCCGAATTCTGCTGTCTGCATGCCGAAGATGCTCTGATCCAGTTCAGCCTGCTTGTTCATGTGACAGCCATGCAAGATCCAGCAGTGATCACGTAGCAAGGCTTCAGCTTCATCCAGGAGCGCAGTACGTTCTGCCCGATGAAGCTTAGCGAAATGATCCAGTTTGTCATCCAGTAGAGACTGGAATGCAGGAGACATACATATATGAAAATGGTTGGACAGGTTTTTGAAAAAATGAATCATGCCGTACTGCCAATCTTCCTCCAGTATCTCTTCAGCGAGGATCAATTGTGCGTTCGTGGTTTCCTCTGAGTTGAAATAATCCACAACGGCCTGCATGCTGATGTTCAGACCGATGGACGCTGCACGACGTTGGAACCACTCCGCAACGTCTGCATCCTTATTATGCTTGTACGATAATGTTATCTTCTCACCTTGGTACCCGCAGTTATGCAGTAATTCACGAGCATGTCCAAGAGAAGCAACGGTCCAGTCTTGGGCTGCACTTTTCCAGGAAGGAAGCTGTTGGCCGGTGTGATCCGATTCCCGCCGAGATCTCGGACAAGCGCGACCGAATCATAGACGATACGCAGGGCTTGTCGAAATAGGGGATGATGATGGATGCCTTCCTTGTGAAAATTGAACAGCATATACTGACAACCCAGCGCCGGATAATTGATACTATTCGTCTGATCACAGCCTGTTGTGAGACTCAATCGATCTGTACCCGGTAGCTCATAATAGCGATCATTCGGACTCAGGTCAGGCACAAACCAGAAATGGACTTGATCCAGATGTGGCCGGATGCCGTAGTACGCATCAAAAGCGGTAAGCTTCAGCACATCTTCATTCAGCTCAGAGATCTGAAAAGGACCGGTACCTATTAATGTATTGGTTACATTGTAATCGTAGGGCAGGATTGTCATCCGAATACAACTGAACAGATGCAAGAAAAACCGATTAGGACGATGTAGAACAAACTTGATGCAGTAATCGCCAGCTACTTCCGCTCGTTCAATATCCCGATACAACCAGATGGACGGACTATGCACATCAACCAATCGTTGCAACGTCGCTTGGACATCCCGGGATGTCATGACACGACCATTGTGGAAACGTACACCTTTTCGGAGATAGAAGGTCCATAATCGATGGTCCTCGCTGCATTCCCACATGTGAGCTAGTGCTGGCAGGAATGATTCTGTCTTGGCATCATAGGTGATCAACGTATTACAAACCTGGCTTAATAGGTAGGTTTCAAATGCAGTATAAACAAAGGCTGGGTCAAGATCACCTAACTGGCGTGACCTCATGATGCGCAGTATATCCTGACCAGAGGCAGTTTCTTCGTGGCTGTGAAATCCCATCTGTTGATGGAGGAGAGCATGAGCTGTTCTCGCAGTGAATCATGCATCTGAACGGTTCCAATGAGTTCAATGGCGTCTTTCATTTTGCCTTTAGCCAGAAGTTCGGTAAAACTCGCTTCCAGCGCTTCATTCATGCTTCGCAGCATCGTTAACTCCGAATGATGTCCACGACCACGCCCGGGTTGCCAATGGATAAAGCCTTGTTCCTCCAATTTTCTGAGAATGAATTTCACATTACGTGGGGTGCAGCACAAGGCAGCGGACAGGCTATCAATCGTTACCGCTACAGGTTCATGAAGCTTAAATGAAAGCTGTTCGGCCCCGGCGAGCCTTATAAAGTGTGTATGTAGGGTATCCATGGTCATGACTCCTCTATTAAAGGTGAAAAGTGTAGTCATATGTTTACACTTTTCTTTCCCCTTTATCCTTACAATTATACATTAGAAGAGGTAGTTCAAAAAGTCCGCTTTTGAAGCACTTAGAAAGAATAGGAGAAGTTCGCATGAAGCAATATTTAAGGCAAATTCACCCCTTGGCATGGACCATCATTATCGGAACCATGTTTGGACGTCTTGTAACGTCAATGAGTATTCCGTTTCTATCCATCTATCTGACACGTGTACTAGAGGCTACACCGACCCAGACCGGTATTACTGTGGCAGTTAGCTCGCTGGCAGGTGTAATGGTCAGCTTTTATGGAGGTTATATTTCGGACCGGATCGGTCGCAAAATCGTGATGTTAATCTCGGTATTTAGCTGGGCAGGTGTATTTTTCATTTTTTCAGCAGCAGAGCATCTATGGGTGTTCTTTGTTGCCAATACGTTAAACGGATTATGCCGCGCAGTATTTGAGCCCACCTCCAGAGCCCTGTTATCGGATATTACTTCTCCGGAGAACAAATTGCTGGTGTTCAACCTCAGATATGCTGCAGTTAATCTTGGTGTGGTGTTTGGGCCAATTATCGGATTTCAGCTGGGATCATCTGAATCAACGTTCCCATTTGTGATTTCCGGCTTGATATACATAGCATATGGACTTGTATTATTTCTGCAATTCAAGCTACAGCATGCCAATCTGCCAGAGCGTCATCAGGCAACCGCACCACGTTTGCGTGAAGCACTCATAACCACCGGTCGCGACCGGGTATTTCTGCCAGTATTAATCGGTACCACATTTTGTGTTCTGGGTTACGGGCACTTTAGTTCTACGTTGGCACAGTACTTGGCGAGGAGCCCGATCTTTGAAAATGGAAGTCAGATGTTCTCGTACATGCTTTCCCTGAATGCGGTGACGGTACTGATTATTCAGTATCCGCTTGTGCGAACCTTCCGAAACTTTCCACCGCTTGTTCCTCTGATTGTGGGTAACCTGCTGGTCGCAACCAGTCTGATGATGGTTGGAATCGCTGAAGGTGTACTCATGATGATGATGAGTGTCATACTATTTACCATTGGGGAAGTGCTGTTGTTCACGATGATGGATATGCTCATCGACCGGATTGCAAAGCCGGAATGGAAGGGAACGTATTTCGGGACCATCGGCTTCAATAATATTGGTAGTGTCATTGCTCCTGTAATGGGAGGGGTGTTGTTAAGTCAATTTGGAGCGGAGAATGGGCTCGCTGTTTTTGTACCGATTGCACTGACGACTGCACTGGGAGTACCTTTTCTTCTGATCGCACATAGACGTCTTGTTGTTAGAGAGAAGCAAACGGAGTCCACATCATTGAGTATGTAGCAGGAATTGAAAAGATTAATGACATGAATTAAATAACAATTGAGTTAAAATTATCTTGACGGATGTTAATCCAGCGAATACAATAAACAACAAATATGTGAAACGGGTGGGATGATGATTATGTTTATGCCTATACAGATTTCGAATCGATAACTGAATACGCATGAGCATAGTGACATTAATCCAATTTTTTTGCAATGATCGCGTTGGGACAGTCATGTTTGTGCACCCCTGTCGTGGACGCTCATCATTATTGCGATGCAGAGGAAATACGGGAAATGCTTTGCATTTCATCCGGTCTCTTTTGGCTACAAGCTGTAGATGAACATTAGTTCATCTATGGCTTTTGCATGCATTCCACCAATCCGTTCACATGGAAAGGAGCGTTTGGAGCGTTATTTTATAAAAAACTAACTTGTTAAAAAGGAGAGTGTACAATGGTCAACATGCGTTCTACATATCAATTATGGGCGGGAAATCCCGATTTTAATGTCATTATGTATGACTCATCCTAGTGTAGATAACAGCGACCAAAAGGTTATTCTGTCATCGTAGTTACAGTGTAATGTTCTTTAGTTCATTTTATATAAATAAACCAATAAAGAGGTGGGACCTGTGCC
Source organism: Paenibacillus sp. OVF10 (assembly GCA_022836915.1). Lineage (GTDB taxonomy): Bacteria > Bacillota > Bacilli > Paenibacillales > Paenibacillaceae > Paenibacillus. Next base: position 3,722,944 of record CP094668.1, read on the forward strand.
CAAAACAGAGAAAAGCTCCATGTCATGGCTGCTGCGCTATCTAAAACCAGTCAAAGGACGGCTGGCCTTACTTTTATTCATGTTGCTCACATCAACGGGGCTTCAGCTCTTGAATCCACAGATTATCAAACGATTTATCGATACAGCAGCAAGTGGGGAGTCCTCACCAATCTTGTTCAGCTCGCAGGAATATTTCTGGTTGTTGCCGTGTTTAATCAACTCATCACGGTAGCGGTCAGTTATTTGGGGAACGACGTGGCCTGGCGGGCCACGAATCAACTGCGCGGAGATCTGCTGAAGCACTGCCTGCGTCTTGATATGCGTTTTCATAATGTGAAAACACCTGGAGAGATGATTGAACGTGTAGATGGTGACGTAACGAGTATCTCCAATTTTTTCGCGATGTTCATTGTGCAAGTGATCGGTAGTTTTGTACTGCTGGCCGGAATTCTCGGGTTCATGTTCAGTGTCAATGTGCCTATTGCTTTGGTTATGACCGTGTTCACATTATTATCGATCCTGTTCATGGTCTTCATCCGAAATCTGGGCGTGGACTCTTCCAAAAATGAGCGGGCGGCAAGTGCCTCTCTGTTCGGATTAATTGAAGAACGCATTGCCGGGATTGAAGATGTGCAAGCGAATGGTCATGTGCCGTATGTGATGAACCGCTTTTACCGCACGATGCGCACGGTATTCCTTAAGGGGAGAAAAGCCTGGCTGCTACGGGTTATTCCGTGGAATACCACGGTAGTTCTGTTCGCTCTGGCGGTCACTGCGGTGCTTTTGCTGGGTGTGCATTATTATATGGAAGGTCTAATTAGTATTGGAACATTATTTCTGATCTACCAATATACGCAGATGCTGAATGATCCGATTGAGATGCTTGGAGATCAGGTGCAGGAGTTCCAAAAGCAAAATCAGGCATGCTGCGCTCCAGAGAGCTGTTGTCCATGCAGAGTGTGATTCAAGAGGGTACAGAGGAGCAATTGCCTGAAGGACCGCTTGGATTGGAATTCAGTCAGGTACATTTCAGTTATAACCAGGATAAACCGGTATTGCATGACATTACTTTTGCTATTAAACCTGGTGAACGTCTGGGAATCATCGGTCGCACAGGTAGCGGCAAATCGAGTCTTAGTCGTGTTCTTCTCCGGCTTTACAATCTGGATCGGGGCACGATCCGTGTAGGTGGAACGGATACCACAAAGCTTTCATTACAAGCGCTCTATCGCCGGGTGGGAATGGTGACACAGGATGTGCAGTTGTTTGATGGCACGCTGCGTGATAACCTGACCCTGTTTAATGGAGATGTATCGGATCAGATGATCAAGGAGACGACGGATCGCCTTGGACTTAGCCAATGGATTAATTCACAACCAGAAGGACTTGATACGTATCTGGCTGCAGGTGGAGCTTCATTGTCGGCAGGGGAAGCACAGTTATTTGCCTTAACCCGCGTATTCCTGACCGAACCAAGTCTGGTTATTCTGGATGAGCCTTCGTCACGTCTGGATGCCGCGACCGAAGGTATGCTGCAATCTGCAATTGACCAGTTAATGAAACAATCCACCGGAGTCATTATTGCTCACCGATTGGCTACGCTGGAGAAAGTTGACCGGATTATGGTGCTCGGTGATGGGAAGGTACTGGAATTTGGAGCGAGAGAAGAACTTGCCAGTAACCCGGCATCTCACTATGCCAGACTGCTCATTACAGGCCGAGAGGAGGAATTGGCATGACTGTAGCAGGATTTATAGGCCGTTTGTTTCGATTCAGGCCTTTGTTATTTGTAATCAACGGATTGTTATGGTGTATATTTCATTCCTTGCCGCTAGCCATTGGTATTGGAATGCAATGGTTTTTTGATCGCACAACAGTGGGGTCAAATGACTACATGTGGCTTGCTGTGCCGCTTATCTTTATTGCTTTGGTCCGAATGGCACGGGTGGGCACATTTTTTGTAGCCTTCTATGCATGGGTTACGTATCTGTATCATGTTCAGGCGATTTTGCGAACCAACATGCTCGCAGCGATCATGCGCTGGCCGGGGCGTAATCTTCCGGCTTCACCAGGGGAGGCAATGAGTCGCTTTCGTGATGATGTCGATGAAGTCGTCGAGTATGTAGAATCATGGGTGGACTTCTGGGGACGGCTTGTATTTGCTGTTGTATCCATCGTCATTATGGCGAACATTAATTGGCAGATCACATTGGTTGCCGTGCTGCCATTGGTGGTCGTGACCTTACTTAACAACCTGTCCGGAAATCGGGCTCGGAAGTATGCACAGGTTAATCGTGAAGCGACTGGGCGAATTACCAGTTTTATTGCGGAAACGTTTGGAGCAGTGCAAGCCCTGAAACTAGGTCAGGCCGAAGAGAATGTCTCTTCACGTTTTAACCAGTTGAATGAAGATCGTCGCCAGGCTGCACTTCGAGACAATCTGTTCAAGCAGTGGATGAGATCGATGAATCAGCATGTTCTAAGTATCTGTACCGGATTGATTCTACTGATGTGTGCAGCTGAGATGAAAGCAGGGAACTTTACCGTAGGTGATTTTGCCTTATTCACCAGTTATCTGGCCAATATCGGATTTAGCATTTCACTGTTTGGTTATATGGTGTTTCAGCACAAAAGGCTCAAGGTATCGTATGATCGTATGCGTAAGCTATTCCGCCCGGGGAAGAAGACCAGATCATGGATTCGAGAGAAATCTATCTGTATGAAGATCCGCCGGAGCTTGTAAGTGAACAGAGGGACCCTAAGGAGAAGTTGCAATCTCTTGAGGTGAATAAGCTGACTTATCAATATCCGAATTCTTCAAATGGCATAGAAGAGATCAGTTTCCGTCTGAAACGCGGACAATTTCTTGTGATTACAGGACGGATCGGGTCAGGTAAATCAACGCTTGTACGAACACTTCTTGGACTGCTACCCAAGCAAAAAGGGGACATTCACTGGAATGGAGCGGCTGTTGATCCAGCCACATTCCTGATGCCGCCTAGAGCGGCGTATACCCCGCAAGTGCCAAGACTGTTTAGTGATACGTTGAAAGAAAATATCGTCCAGGGCAAACAGGGTAACACCGAGCAAGCCCTTGAAAAAGCCATTCGTCTGGCTGTGATGGAGAAGGATATCAAACATCTGGATCAGGGGCTTGAGACCCCGGTTGGTCCAAGAGGGGTGATGCTGTCAGGCGGGCAGATTCAGCGCGCGGCCACAGGACGCATGTTAATGACGGAGGCGGACCTGTTTATCTTTGATGACCTGTCCAGTGCACTGGATGTGGAGACAGAACAACAAGTATGGGAAGGGCTGTTCCAAGAGCCGGATGTCACCTGCATCGCAGTTTCTCACCGCAGGGCAGCACTTTCCAAAGCAGATCACATTATCGTGATGAAAGATGGACGCATTGAAGCCGAGGAAGTTTGGCCGAATTGCTTGCCACCAATGAAGAGATGCAGTTGCTGTGGCAAGGGGAGCAAACTCCCGCCAAAGTTGGTTAGCTTTAAAAATTTAGAAAAGATAATAAAAAAGCAAAAAAGCCTTACAGACGACTCCTTGAAAGAGTACAGTCTGTAAGGCTTTTTATCGTTATAACGAGTGGAACGATGGAATATTTTTATCTCATCATTTGAGCAATCAGGGAATACGCAATGATCACCAGGAAGATAATAGTGATATGGTTAATGGAGAAGATAAACATCCGTTTGGACCATTTCTCTGTTTCTTTCTTATCAAAGGTAGCCACACTAAGAATGAGCCAGGCCAAGCTGACCAGAAATGCCACAATAGCGACAAATGGGCTCATCGGCCAGAACAAAAAGCTGGAGATCAGTAACAGTACCAGATACACATTCGTCTGAATGTATGTCCGTCTGATGCCTTTAACGACGGGCAGCATGGGAACACCAGCAGCTTTGTATTCGTCAAAACGACGAATCGCAATCCCGTAGAAGTGAGGCATTTGCCATAAGAGCATTGTAACGACCAATGCCCAGATCTCGAAATGACCCAGTTCCGGTGAAATGGCTGCCCAACCGATGAGCGGAGGCACAGCACCCGAAAGACTTCCCACTTCCGTGTTGTAGATCGTTGTACGTTTGGTCCACATTGTGTAAGGGAACACGTACAGCAACAGACCCAAAATACCAAATACAGCAGCGGATGGGGAAGCGATGTACAACATGATGCCCCCGATGATGGTGATTGCAATACCGAGAATTAGACCCGACTTGGTATCTACGCGTCCCGTAACGGTAGGACGTTTCTTCGTACGTTCCATGATCGCATCAATATCACGATCATACAAGTTGTTAAACACCCCTGCAGCTCCAATAATGAGAGAAGACCCAATAAAGGAAAGGATGATTGGTACAATATTAGCTAAGATTGAAGCATCAAATACATATAAAGCCAAACTTAAACCCGCAAACATGGCGATCAGGTTGGACTTGATGATTCCGATTTTGATCGTATCGAAGAATACTTTCGGAATCGAGCTATACTCCAGGCTGATATTGGTCTGTGAACCATTGTTCAATGTTTTCAAGAACTCACTTCCTATATCTATACTTATATATTATGTCGCTATTATACCATTCAATACACTATGTGATTTAATTAACGTTTTAGTATTTAAAATAATGTCATTTGATTGTGAACAATTTAAAAACAAGGTTTTTTTAATTGTTAAATAATTATTTCTGTGTTACAGGAGAGAATCGAAAAATCAGGGTATTACAGTGATTTAAAGTTTGTTCTGTCATTGTAGTGTAAGTGTAAATAATCTTTTATTCAACTCACACAGGCTGGATTGAAGAAAGTAGTTAAAGATATATGTTGCAAAATGGTTAGGTTTTGTTTATTGTGGATATAAGATATCTTTAATAGTCGCGTTTAAATGTGTTCTTGTAAATCTCCGATATTACTTTCTTAAGAGAGAGCGGAGGTTATATTTAAATCTTTATTAGGGATATTAAATGTCTGGAAAGGGTGAATAATATGAGTAGTATGAATCAACTCTTGGATGTACTTATTATTGGTGGAGGACCAGCGGGGCTTAATGCAGCCCTAGTACTTGGCAGGGCCCGCAAGAACGTTGTGGTCATTGATGATGAGACACCGCGTAACTGGGTTACAAGGGAGACTCATGGGTTTGTGACAAGAGATGGGGCAAGTCCACGTGAATTCCGGAAAGCTGCCAAAGAACAGATTGTAGCTTATCCCTCAGTTCAATTTGCATCCGATACGGCAACAGCGATAACAGGTAGCGATGGTGATTTTGTAGTTAAGACTACACAGGGGGCAAGTTATCACACGAAAAAGATTTTGTTTGCGGTAGGTAAGAAAGACCTTCCCTTGGATATTAACGGATTAACAGAGGTCTACGGTAAAAGTGCGTTTGTGTGTCCATATTGTGATGGATGGGAGTTAAGAGACCAATCGCTGGTCATCATCGTTAGTGGAGATAAGGCATTACATATGGCAAAAGTCATATCCGGCTGGACAGAACGTTATACGATCTGTACGAATGGATCAGTTTCCTTAACTGATGAGCAGCGTGAAGAGCTGAAGCAGCATCATGTTACTGTATTCGATGCACCGATTCAATCCATTAACTCTGAAGAAGGGATGGTACAGCAAGTTGTACTAAATGACGGTACAGCGATTCCATGCACAGGAGTTTTCTTCCAACCGAAACTGTTTACCGGATCAGAACTGCCAAAGGCCATCGGTTGTGAAATTACAGAATCGGGAACGGTTATCGTTGATGCTTCAGGAAAAACATCAGTAGCAGGTGTATACAGTGCTGGTGATGCAGCTTCCGAGATGTATCAGGCAATCACGGCTGCATCTCTGGGGGCATTGTCTGCGGTAAGCATTAATAATGAATTGAATTTCGAGAAGTGGGATGAGCCAAGTCATCATTAGAATAAATTAAAACGTCATTGAATCATAACGTCATTGGTTCATACAGTAGGGGATTGCATATGCAATCCTCTATTTGTTGTTATTCAATTTAAACGTTGAACGGTTCAATTGAAAGTAATTCAGCCGGAAGAAAATTTGATATTAAATCAATTTTGGTTTATTGTATTATCAAATGATACAAATTACTATCATTTATAAAATCATCAAAGGAGAGATCACTTATGAATGAAAGCAGAACAGCCATCATATGGCTAACGAATACCTTGCTCCACGGCGCACAGTTAGTAGGTGATCATCATGAGTGATGCAACTTACATTCCACAGCCCAAAATGTATGGACCACTTGGCAATCTGCCTTTGATTGATAAAGATAAACCAACGTTGTCGCTAGGTGTTCTGGCTGAACAGCATGGACCAATATATCGACTTACGGTTCCCGGTTATTCCGGTTTAATCGTATCTGGGCCAGATCTTGTCGCTGAGTTGTGCGATGTGTCCCGTTTTGACAAATATGTATACAATGAACTCGAAAATGTACGTGCCTTTGGAGGCGATGGTTTATTTACAAGCAGAACATCGGAGCCCAACTGGAAAAAGGCCCATAACATACTGCTTCCCACCTTCAGCAAACAGGCCATGAAAGGTTATCATCCCATGATGGTTGATATTGCCGAACAGCTGATCAACAAATGGGCACGCCTCAATTCCAACGATACGATTGATGTGGCGGATGATATGACACGCCTTACGTTGGATACCATTGGACTATGTGGATTCAATTATCGGTTTAACAGTTTTTACAGACAGGACCACAGTCCTTTTATTGAAAGCATGGTTCGGGCATTAAATGAAGCTATGCAGAAGAGTTCACGTTTGAAAATTCAGAATCTGCTTATGGTGAAAACCAAACGACAGTTCCAGGAGGATATTCAGACGATGTTCTCTCTGGTAGATCAGATTATAGAGGAACGTAAAGCGAGTTCAGCACCCGAAGAGGTCGACTTGCTCGCACGTATGCTGAATGGCAAAGATCCGGAGACTGATGAAATGCTGGATGATGAGAACATCCGGTATCAGATTATTACGTTTCTCATTGCCGGACATGAAACGACGAGCGGTTTGTTATCTTTTGTTCTTTATTTTTTACTGAAAAATCCAGAATCGCTTCAAAAGGCATATGACGAGGTAGATCAGATATTGGTCAGTGACTCACCACAGTACGAGGAAATTCTTCAGCTTCCATACATTCGCATGATTCTCAGTGAATCGCTACGTCTCTGGCCAACCGCTCCGGGATTTGACGTATATGCCAAAGAAGACACCATCATAGGTGGCAAATATCCCTTGAAAAAAGGGAAAGCTGCAGTATTCTTCTGCCTCAGTTACATCGTGATAGAGAGGCATGGGGAGAGGATGCGGAGCTTTTTCGTCCGGAGCGATTTGAAGATACAACGAAAGTGCCTCATCATGCGTATAAACCTTTTGGTAATGGGGAGAGAGCGTGTATCGGCATGCAGTTTGCATTATATGAAGCAACACTTGTGCTTGGCATGGTCCTCAAACATTTTGAACTGATCGATTACAGCAATTATGAATTGGATGTTAAACAGACGCTGACGTTGAAGCCAGGAGACTTTCGAATCCAGGTGAAAGCGCGCGAAGTGTCACAAGAGATGAATAAGGCTACTGTATATGTAGAAGAGAAACCTGCTCCTGTTGTTCATAAAAATATAGCAAGTGACAGCCAGACGGGAGATACCCTGGCCGTTGAAGCAGATACTAACTCATCACTCTTAGTGTTATATGGTTCCAATCTGGGAACGGCAGAAGGCATTGCCAGAGAGCTTGTGGAGAAAGGTCGTTCGTATGGAATCCCAAGTGAAGCAGCCACTCTGAATGAGTGGGTTAGCCGCATACCCCGCCAGGGAGTCGTTCTCATCGTCACTGCTTCCTATAACGGTAAACCACCGCACAATGCTACGGCATTTGTAGACTGGTTGAAGGGAGCGGAGTCAGAGGAAGCGTGGGATGTGAACTATGCCGTTCTGGGCTGTGGAGATCGGAGTTGGTCCGGGACGTATCAGAGCATTCCGCGATTAATCGATGAGAGGCTTGAAGAACTGGGAGGTAAAAGACTGTTATCCCGCGGTGAAGCTGATGCCGGAGGTGATATGGAGAAACAAGTTGAAGCGTGGCAGCATAGGTTGTGGCCTCAGATATTGAGTGTCTTGGGGATCAACACGGAAGTAGTGAAGCCAACCCTACCAAGCACAAGCAGACTTCAAATGGAGATTGTCCACGAGAAAACGGATATGCCACTTGCACGAACTTATGATGCCAGCTATGCCACGGTGGTAGTCAATAAAGAGCTTCAGGCGCCGGGAAGTGGAAGAAGCACGCGTCACATCGAAGTATTACTGCCAGAAGGCATGAGTTATAGAGAAGGTGACCATCTCGGTGTGTTGCCTAACAATCAGAAGCAGAATGTGGATCGGATACTCAGTCGGTTCGGACTACGTGGGGATATTCAGATCCAATTAACTTCGGACGTCAGCCACCTTACACACCTCCCACTGAACCGTCCCGTCAAGGTACATGAGTTGCTCACTCACTGTGTGGAATTGCAGACACCTGTTACCAGAGCGCAGTTGCAGGAGTTAGCTAATCATACGGTATGTCCACCTCATAAGCGTGAACTGGAAGGCATGTTGGACGAAAACAGCTACAGGGATTATATTCTTGCCAATCGAATCACCATGTTGGAACTGTTAGAAAAATATGAGGCGTGTGAGTTGCCTTTCGAAAAGTTCCTTGAACTATTGCCTCCGCTTAAGCCCAGATACTATTCAATATCCAGCTCGCCAAGCCTGAATTCCGAGCAAGCGAGCATAACTGTATCGGTAGTAAAAGAGCCTGCATGGAGTGGCAGGGGCGAATACCTTGGAGTTGCTTCATCGTATCTCGCCGGTTGCTCATCCGGAGAACGTATACTGACGTTTGCGCGCACACCTGAATCCGAATTTGTTCTCCCGGAAGAGGCTGACGTTCCGATAATCATGGTGGGACCGGGAACGGGGTTGCACCATTCAGAGGTTTCCTCCAGGCGAGAGCTGCCATGAAACAGAGAGGTTTGCCACTGAGTGAGGCTCATTTGTTCTTTGGGTGCAGGAATGATTCAGATTTCATATATCGTCAGGAGCTTGAGCAATACGAAAGGGAAGGGATCGTGAAGCTACACACTGCTTTTTCTCGTGCTGATGGCAAGCCAAAAACGTATGTACAGCATCTGATGAAGGGGAATTCCGAACAGTTGATTCACATGCTGATGAACAAAGGAAAACTCTACGTATGCGGGGATGGAAGCCAGATGGCTCCTGCGGTAGAAGAGACTTTAAAGCAAGCATATCAGGAGGTGCAGGGAGCAACGATGCAGCAAGCAAAAGACTGGCTCATTCAGCTTCAAGCCGAAGGACGCTATGTGCAGGACGTGTGGGCAGGTCATAAACGAACGGTTGAATCCTCTCAACTTATTTATCAAAACTTAAAAATGAAAGAGTAGTTCACATAAATTACATCAAATATTTTCACCATATTATAAATATTACATTTTAATAGAATGATATCCTATATGATTTACCTTCAACTTCAATCAATAGTTTACCAGAAAGTACACAAGTCGTTCCTTACGCACAAAAGTATATAACTTGGCAGACCATTCTACCTAAGTCTCAATTTCCAACGCTTGGTGATATTCCGATGACAGCAAGTTATAATGTAGATCCATATCGGGGACAATTTACACTTCAATCAGTTGATGGTCAGACAGGTTATACATGGACCGTGACCTACGCAGGTTATGTAACCTATTAATTAATAATGGAATAATGCTATTCATCCAATCAAAACAGCCGCTCGATCTGGAGTTTCACATCCCAAATCGGCGGCAGTTTTGATTGGATTTGTAAAGAGAAGTATGCTGAATAGATAGAACTTATTTGGTTAAATAGGGTCTTAGATCATAGCTCATAGAGTTGCTCGTATTTGTTAGTCAAATATTGGATCAATGGAGCGGAGTCAATTCCCTTCCCAGTGATGGACTGAATTAGCTCATCCGCCGATTTGGATTTACCAAATTGATGAACATGAGTCGTTAGCCATCCGGTAATCGTCTCAATATTGTCCGATTCAATCAAATGATCATAATCGGGAAGATCGCGGCGAATCGCTTCATGTAACTGTGCTGCATACACAAAACCGAGCGTATAGGATGGGAACAACCCAAACCCGGCACTCCAATGTCCATCCTGTAAAACTCCATCCAGATGGGTAGGGGGACGAACCCCCAGATATTCCTCATATTTATCATTCCACGCGTCAGGTAACCCTTCATAATCCACTTCTCCAGCGATAATCGCCTGTTCCAGCTCATACCGAATAATGAGATGAAGGTTGTAGGTAAGCTCATCTGCTTCAAAGCGGTTAAACGTTGGTTTCACTGCATTTAATGCAAAATAAAAGTCATCCAGGTTCACATGGCCGAACGATTCCGGTTTGATTTTTTGCAAGCTGAGATAATTATTTTCCCAGAATCCTTTATGCCTGCCAATGAATTTCTCATAGAAGATCGATTGTGATTCATGAATGCCATACGAAGTGAAGATGCCCAGTCCGGTATGAATCAAGTCGGGATTAATATTCTGCGTATAGAGCGAGTGCCCGCCTTCATGCAATGCACTCCACAGAGAAACACGAACATCATTCTCTACAAACTTGGCTGCAAGCCTTGCATCATATGGATTAATGGCAGAACTGAATGGATGGACAGTGGCACCGAATTGCCCGGCATCAAAATCGTACCGAATGGCATCTAACAGTTCAATTCCAAGCTGTCGTTGCTCTTCTAACGGGAAAGGACGAGTGAATATGGATGTATCCGGTTGCTTGGAGGAAGCCACGACACGGCGGATCAGAGGTAACAGGGCAGATTTCAATTCACTGAAAATGCGGTTTAATGTGACGGTATCCAGATCGGGATCAAATTGCTGCACGAGTGGATCATATACATGTTTCTCGTACCCCCAATAACCGGCGAACTTCAGGCTTGCATCAAAGATTTGCTTCAAATGCGGGGCGAAAATGGAGAAATCATTGGCGGCTCTCGCTTCGAGCCAAGCGGCATTAGCAAGACCCTGTTGATGAACAAAAGTCTGATATTCTTCTATGGGAATCGCGCTCCATCGTTTATATGCTTTCAAGTGCTCCGCAACGATTCTACCGGTTAATTCATCAACGTTTTTATTCTGTGTTTCTTCCTCCAGTCTTAAACCAAAATCTGAATCCGTCTGTAAACGAAATAACTCTCCCGCTAAGGTCGCTTTGGCACGTGCAGCGTATGAAGCGCCTTTTTTGGGTGCTCCTGTGCGGGCATCCCAGGCGAGCAGGGTTTGAACCTGCTTATAATGCTCTATTTTTTCGATGTGCTGCTTAAGCGTAGGGTCCAGACGTTCGAGTGTGATCATGAATGATGACTCCTTCCAGATAAAGGATGAAATTTAAGTTGAATATTACCATCGGAATACTTGGATGTATATAATTTTACGCTTTTTTCATAGTTTACAAAAAATGAATTAACACATTAATATTGCTTATTTTACAAAAACACGCCTTTCCCTTAGCCTGAGAATACCAAATTTCACTAATCCGACATGAACACTTGCATATTATTCAGGATCGTGAAAACGGATTAACCATTATGCATGAGAGCGAGAGGGGTTACATGATGAGAAATCGAACCAAACCTGCATTAATCATGATTCTGGCATTCCTGCTTCTGGCAGGTTGCGCATCGGGTGGACAAGATCAGAACACACAAGCCTCTTCAGCAACGGGGAGAATCCATCCCAACAAACGAGTACTGAAGTCAAGGCGGGCGGAACGTTGAACGTTGGTTATCCAACACAACCGGTCACGCTGGATGCACACGTTTCTTCCAATACAGCGGTCAAGGATATTTCACGTGAGATCTATGAGCAACTGGTGACGTTGGATAAAGACGCACAGGTTATTCCACTCCTGGCTGAATCCTATGAGATCAGTGAAGACAAATTATCATATACATTCCATCTCCGCCAAGGAGTGAAGTTTCACAATGGCAAGCAGCTACAGGCAGAGGACGTAGTGGCTTCTCTGAATCGCTGGATCAAGCTGTCCAGTCACGGGAAGGCGAATTTTGTAGGTGCCGAGGCGAAAGAAACCGATCCATCTACCGTCGTCCTGCAATTAAAGACACCATTTCTATTAACTCTGCAACTCCTTGCCGATCCGATTCCGGCAGCAGCCATTTATCCGAAGGAAGTCGTGGATGAGGCAGATGACAAGGGCATCAAATCCTTCATCGGTACAGGTCCGTTTCAATTGGAGGAGTGGAAGCAGGATCAGTACATTCATTTGAAAAAATATGAGGATTATTCTGCCCGTACGGAGCCAAGTAATGGCGCAGGCGGCAAAAAGGAAGCGCTGGTCGATGACTTGTACTTCCGCTTTGTCACAGACGAGTCGACCAGATTGGCCGGAATTACGTCTGGGGAATATGACATTGCCTTAAATATCTCAGTGGATAATGAACAGCAAATAGCGGGCAATCCGGAGCTGCAGACTTTCCTCAGTCCAGGAGGAATGATTGGCTACTTCTACAACAGCAATGATGGCTTGTTCAAAAACGTCAAGCTTCGTCAGGCTGTTAATGCCATTCAGAATGCGGATGACATTCTGACGTCAGCATTCCGTGATCCACAATTCTATGTGAAGACGTCCTCTCTGGTCCTTCCGGAATATCCGAACTGGTACTCGGAAGCGGGCAAGGAAGCGTACAGCCAGGCTAATGCGGACAAAGCAAAACAATTGCTTCAGGAGGCAGGTTATAACGGTGAAGAGATCAAAATTTTCACAACGAGAGATTATGTGGACCAATATAATGTAGCTGTTGTTTTGCAGCAGGAGTTGGAGTCGATTGGTATCAAGGTCAAACTGGATGTTTATGATTGGCCAACGTTGCAGGAGAAGCTCGGGACAGGTACAGGATGGGATATCTATCCAATGAGTTATGCATTCCGGCCCACGTTCTATCAATACTCGTTCTGGGGAGGCGGAGCGGGGCTGTTAAAAAGCGAGAAGCTAAACGAGCTGCTTCAGGGAATTCGCACGTCAGAATCGGTAGAAGCCGCAAGGCCGCTGATTGACGAATTGCAGCAATTTGTATGGACCGAAGTTCCATTCTCTCAGATCGGACATACGAAGCAGGTTACCGCACTATCGAAAAATATTATTGGATTCCAAAATATTTTGGGTCCTATATTCTGGAATACAACCAATAACAAGTAGCTGAAGCAAAGGGCAACAGGTGAAAAGGCGTAGCATCGCTTTTACAGGAATACGCCTTTCCGTTTGCTAACACGAGAGTGAGGTGCCCTCTTATGGGTGGATATATCGTTCGGCGATTATTATCCTTGATTCCGGTTTTGTTCGTCGTCGCTATTGTCGTGTTCTCCATCATTCATGTCACACCGGGAGATCCGGCTGCCATTCTGCTGGGGAAGAGGCGACAAAAGCCGACATTGATGAGTTAAGAAGCAAATTGGGGCTGGACAGACCCATCTATGAGCAATTTGGTATTTGGATGCTAGGGTTATTATCAGGGAATCTGGGGAGTCCATCTTTCTGGACAAACCTGTTACAGAGGCATTTTTTGAACGGCTGGCTCCCACATTATCCCTCGCCATCATTGCACAGGTGATCGGTGTTTTTCTTGCCTTGTTTCTTGGTATTACAGCGGTCAAGCGAAGAGGGACAATCGTGGATCAATCGGTGATGGGATTCTCGATGCTTGGTATTTCAATTCCGAGTTTTCTGCTGGGATCACTATTGGTCATGTTCTTTAGTGTAAAACTACGTTGGTTACCCGTTGCAGGATACCAGCCGCTAAGCGAGGGGCTGTGGCAGCATATCAAATACCTCCTGTTACCAGGCATCGTGCTCGGCATCATTCAGGCAGCGCTCATTACCCGAATGACGAGATCATCCATTCTCGATGTGATGTCCGGCAATTTTATCAAGACCGCGAAAGCCAAGGGAGTCAAAGAAAAACGATTGTGTATACGCATGCGTTACGTGTTGCGTTCATCCCGATTCTAACGGTGATTGGGGAATCATTCGGTGGGCTGGTTACAGGCGCTGCGGTCATTGAAACGTTATTCAATATTCCGGGCGTCGGGCAACTCATCGTCAATTCGATTAGTCGAAGAGATTATTCTGTTATTCAGGGGTCGGTGCTGCTGGTTACAGTGGCTTATGTGTTCGTGAATCTGATTGTTGACTTGTTGTACGGTTTGGTCGATCCACGGGTTCGATTAAGCAAGAAATAAACGGGAGGTGGAGATCACTTGATAACCAATCCGGGAACTACCATCGCTCCGTCAGGACTTCACAAGAAGGGAAAGAGAAGACGCATCGCATTCAGGCGTTTTATGAATAATCCCTTGTTAACTACAGGGGTGGGAATTTTGTTGGTTGTTGTTCTGCTGGTAATTGTCGGGCCTTTAATTACACCGTACGGCCCGTTACAGATTGATCCGGTGAATCGCCTTAAAGGTCCAAGCGGGCAGCATGTTTTTGGTACGGATAACTTTGGTCGTGATGTATTCACTCGTGCCGTATACGGTTTGCGTATTTCGGTTGCGGTTGGTTTCGCTGTTACGGCATTGGCATCTTTGATCGGTATGATTGTGGGGCTATTATCCGCAAGTTACTCGGTGCTGGACCACATATTTATGCGTATCTGTGATGGCTTGTTTGCTTTTCCATCCATTCTGCTCGCTATTTCCATCATGGCTGCACTCGGTCCGAATCCGGGTAATGTCATTATTGCCTTGAGTATTATCTTCATTCCATCGATGGCTCGAATCATTCGTTCCAAAGCGCTGGTGATTCGTGAGTTGACTTATATCGAAGCGTTGCATGCACAGGGAGCCAGCAGTTGGCGGATTATCTGGATTCATATGGCGCCCAATACAATGTCCCCGCTTATTATTCAATCCAGTTTTATATTTGCCGTATCGATCCTGACGGAAGCGTCGTTAAGTTTCCTTGGCGCGGGTATACCTTCACCGTCCCCAAGTCTTGGGAATATGCTCTTTGACGGGAAAACGGTGATCTATAACGCTTGGTGGATGACAGTCTTTCCTGGCATTTTCCTGGTACTGGTTGTGTTGGGACTTAATCTGTTCGGTGATGGTCTAAGAGATCTGCTCGACCCGCATGCTAATAAGGTGAAAAGGGGGAGACGACGTGGGAAAACAACCGCTGCTTGAGGTGAAGGATCTGAAAGTATCCATCTCAACCGAAAAGGGAACGATTCACCCGGTGGAAGGTGTATCCTTCCACGTCCTTGCTGGTGAGACGCTGGGTATCGTAGGTGAGTCTGGGTGTGGAAAAAGCGTAACCGCCGAATCCATCCTCAGATTGTTTGATGAAGACTACGTAGATTACTCCGGTGAAGTCCTCTACGAGGGAACCGATCTTTTAAGCTTATCGAAAAGACAAATGGAACGCATACGTGGCAATGAACTCTCCATGATCTTTCAAGACCCCATGTCTTCCCTGAATCCAGTACAGACCATCGGTAAACAAATTGCCGAGAGCTTGAAGCTGCATCAGGGCATGAAGGGCAAACAGGCGCGCCTTGCTGCTGTGGACCTGCTGCGAATGACGGGAATCCCTTCACCGGAAAAGAGGGTAGATGAGCATCCGCATGAAATCTCAGGAGGGATGCGACAACGGGTCATGATTGCGATGGCGTTGGCCTGTAATCCCAAACTGCTTATCGCGGATGAACCAACGACAGCACTGGACGTAACGATTCAGGCTCAGATTCTGGAACTGATCGAGAGTCTGCAATCGAAGACGGGGCTGGGTGTCATCCTGATCACACATGATCTGGGTGTCGTCGCAGAGACGTGCACAAGGGTGGCAGTTATGTATCTGGGCCAAGTCGTGGAGGAGGCGAGTGTGGACGATTTATTTTTCAGTCCGCAGCATCCGTACACGTCAGGTTTAATGAAATCCATTCCACGAATAGATGGCGAACAGCATAGTAAACTGCACGTCATAGAGGGAACCGTTCCGGCGCTGCATCAGATTCCTCCGGGCTGCAGGTTTGCTCCAAGATGCGCTTATGCAGATGAACAGTGCCTGCGAGCAGCACCTCCACTGAAACAGGTGGACGAGAAACATTCGGTACGCTGCTGGTATCCCGGAATAGCAACGATTCAGGAGGAGACACATGAACTCGAAATCATTGGTTGAGTCGAAGCCGCTATTGCAGGTGAGCAATCTGAACAAACATTTCCCAGTTCGATCTTCTTTTGGCCGAACCAAGGGACAAGTCAAGGCAGTCAATGGTGTGTCCTTCGACATTCATACCAGGCAAACCTTCGGACTGGTCGGGGAGTCCGGTTGTGGAAAGAGCACACTTGGTCGATCCATTCTAAGACTTGTTGAACCGACGTCAGGGGAAGCATTATATGAGGGTATAGACATTCTCGGATTAAGCAAAAAGAATTGCGATATTACAGACAACATATGCAGATGGTCTTCCAAGACCCGTATACGTCGCTGGACCCTCGTAAACGTGTGGGATATTCGATTGAAGAACCGCTATTAATCCATAAGAAGGGCAATAAACAGGACAGAATGGAGACAGCTCTGTCATTGCTGCGCAAAGTTGGATTCAGTGAAGAGCATTATGAGCGCTTTCCTCATGAATTTTCCGGTGGTCAACGGCAGCGACTGGGGATAGCCAAAGCGCTGGCCCTTGGGCCAAAGCTGATCATATGTGACGAACCGGTATCGGCGCTGGATGTATCGATCCAATCACAGGTCATCAATCTTTTGGAAGAGGTTCAGGAGGAACTGGGGATTTCCTATTTGTTTATTGCCCATGACCTTAGTGTGGTACGACATATCGCGGATCGCATTGGGGTCATGTATTTGGGCGAAATGGTAGAGCAGGGACCTGCAGAAGCATTGTTCGCCGATCCGCTCCATCCGTATACCAAATCCCTGTTGTCAGCGGTACCCATTCCTAATCCGCGTGTGAAACGGGAGAGAGTGGTATTAAGCGGGGAAATTCCCTCTCCACTGAATCCTCCCTCGGGCTGTGTTTTTCATACCCGTTGTCCTTATGTGATGGAGACATGCCGTCAGGTCGTTCCGCAAAAACGCTTCGTCACACCAGAGCGCGAAGTGCAGTGTCATTTATATAACGAATAATGGTCAACTCAACAAGGAAGAGGGGAATGAATCGATGAGTTTTCGTGATACAGCCGAAAAGTGGAAGGACGAGGCGATTCGGCTCCGCCGCCACATTCATCAGAATCCTGAACTGGGTCACCAGGAATTTGAAACAGCCAAGCTGGTTGCGCAATTTTTATTGGAGGCTGGCCTCGAAGTACAGACCGGTGTAGGTGGAACAGGGGTGGTTGGACTTCTGAAAGGCGGACGTGACGGCAGAACAATTGGGATTCGCGCCGATATGGATGCCCTGCCTATTGAGGAGAGGACCGGATTGCCGTATGCCAGCACTCGCGAAGGTGTCATGCACGCTTGCGGGCACGATGTGCATACAGCGATATTACTCGGTACAGCAGCGGCCTTAAGTGAGCACAGGGATGAACTTCAGGGAACGGTGAAATTTATTTTCCAGCCTGCAGAGGAAGTACGAGGAGGGGCTACGGTTCTGATTAAGGCAGGTGTATTGCAGAGCCCTGAGTTGGATGCGATTATTGCCCTGCATGTATGGCCGGATTTGCCCGCAGGTAAGATTGGATTGCGGAAAGGGCCATGCTGGCTGCGGCAGATGCTTTTGATATTCGGGTGACGGGAAAAGGAGGGCATGCTGCATATCCGCATCGAACAGTTGATCCGGTTATTATTGCTGCCCAGATCATAACTGCATTACAAACGGTCGTATCCCGCAACCTGTCTCCACTGGATTCTTCCGTCATCTCGATCACGAAGCTGCAAAGCAATAGCAATGCCTATAACGTTATCGCAGGTGAAGTGCAACTCAGAGGTACGATCCGTACGCACAATCCCGAGACGCGTGAAGCCGTGCCAGTATATATGAAGCGTCTCATTGAGACGATTGCGGAAGGTTTTGGCGGACAAGCGGAATTTGATTATTATCGCGGCGGTTCACCCGTTATTAACGATGATCACGTAGTCGACGTGATTGAACAAGCAGCGGAATCTGTGATTGGCAGGGAATCGGTCGTTTATCTGAAAGAACCATCCATGGGCGCCGAAGATTTTGGTGCTTATCTTGAATATGTGCCTGGAGCCATATTCCGGCTCGGAACGGTGGCAGAGGAAGATGCCCGCTCACAGCTTCCCCTTCATAGTGATTCGATTATCTTTAATGAGCAAGCCATTGTCACAGGCATATCGGTTCTTGGCGAAACGACCATTCATTATTTGAACCAGAGCAGTGATGATGAATCAAGGGTTGCATTGGGCGTTGCAACAGGCAAAGAGGAAAGGGGAATCCAAATGGCTGAGTTGCAGCAACAAACGGAGTTGAATCTCGTTCTGCATGAGATCAATCGCGATCTGCTGCTTGAATACAATAAAGAGATCGCAAAGGAGATTCGTTTGTCCGGATCTGAAGAAGAACTGCGGGCATTTCGTTATATCCAAGAGCAATTGGAAAGCTTCGGTTTGACCACGGAGCTTACGTTTAACGAGGCCTACATCAGTATCCCGCTCCGAGCAGAACTTTGGGTTGGTGGCAGTTCTTTCAAGGCTATTACACATTCGATGTCAGCCCAGGTGGAACAGTTGAACACAGAATTGAGATTCCTGGATCTGGAACAGGTAGATGAGAACTTCAAGGAAGGACAGCGGATCAACAGCGCGGTGATCGTGCACGGATTAGCCAATTGGACAACCATTCACCGTTTGCAACAGCAGGGTGTCAAGGCAATCATTTTTATCAATAGTGGTGCGTATACGCATGAGATGATCGTTTCTTCCGTTTGGGGCAATCCGACACCGGAGGATGATGGCTATCCTGCCATTCCGGTGCTATCGGTCAATAAGGCTGACGGAGAGCAGATTAAGTCGCTGATATCCGTGTGTGATGGTGATTCGGTAGAGGTTACGCTGCATGCCGAGGTGAGAACTGGTTGGGTCAAGATCCCTACACTGATTGCAGAGATACGAGGCACGGTGGAGCCGGAGTCCTTTATACTTTTCAGCGGACATGTGGATTCCTGGCATTATGGCGCGATGGATAATGGCTCCGCCAATGCGGTCATGGTGGAAGTGGCACGTGTATTATCTCTGCACCGTCATTCTCTGCGGCGTTCTGTTCGTTTCGCTTTTTGGTCCGGGCATTCTCATGGCAGATATGCGGGTTCTGCGTTATATAGTGATCTTCATTGGGAGGATTTGCAAGAGAATGGCGTGCTCCATATCAATATTGACTCTGTGGGCGCCAAGGGTGCCAGTGATCTGGCTGCGGCGAACACAATGGCAGAGACTAAGGGGTTATGTGAGCAGGCAATCCGAACTGTAACGTATGAGCCTTTCCGTGGTTCGCCTTTTGGCAGGTCGGGAGATCAGTCCTTTTGGGGCGCCGGACTTCCGTCGGCTTTCATGGGTTTATCCTATCAGCCTCAAGGCTGGTTCGGCTGGTGGTGGCATACAACGGAGGATACGTTGGACAAAATTGACCGAGATGTTCTGGCGCGGGATTGCAAAGTGTATGCAGCAGCAGTCTACCATGCGGCTTCATCTCCGATCATTCCCATTGATCAGAGATCAGCCGTCCAGACTTTATCGGACAGAATCGGCTATTACGCTGAGCTTGCCGGGGAGCATATAGACTTTTCACATATAACAAGCAGGGTGCAACATCTTCAGGCTGTTACGGATCGTTTCTATGAACGAGTTGAACGTGGTTCCTTGCCGAATACGTCGGTTAGAGAGGTAAATCGTACGATATTGGCACTCAGCAGATGGCTTGTTCCCATCAATTACGTTCAAGGCAGCCGTTATGATCATGATCTCGCTGGCAGTCATGTGCTGGTACCCGCTCTTGCGGAAGCCGAACAGTTGGCTGCGGCCACAGAGGGCAGTGAAGCCTTCTACAGGTTAAGAACATCACTTGTACGTCAGGTGAATCGTATAGGTTATGAGATTAAACAGGCGATTCTTCTTGTGGCCGAAAGCGAGAGGCATGTCCATTCCAACTGAATTGCATAAAGGAGAGAACATCATGACTGAACGACGATTTATTGGTAAAAAGGTAGTCATTACTGGGGCTGCAGGTGTATTTGGACGTTGGATTGCTAGAGCCTATGCAGTCGAAGGGGCGAAACTTTATCTGTCCGATATTCGAGAAGACGCCTTAAGGGTTGTAGCGGATGAACTGAAGCAGGAGGGTGTGGAGGTGCACTGGCATGTGACCAACCTTGTTGACGAAGACTCCGTCAATGAATTGGTTCAAGTGGTTGAACACCAATGGAATGCGCCAGATATTGTGATCAATAATGCAGGAATATATCCGTATCGCACACTGATGAACATGACGCTTCAGGACTGGAATGATACGATGGATCTGAATCTGGCGGCGCCGTTTATACTCACACAGCAGTTTGCCAATCAGATGATTGTAAGTGGGGTGGAAGGCTCCTTCATTAATATAAGCTCCGGAGCAGCTTCCACCGCCGGTGTTGGTATGGGGAATTATTCCGTTTCCAAAGTAGGGATTGAGATGCTTACCAAAACCTTCGCACTGGAATTGTCACCATATCGCATTCGGGTTAATGCCGTTGTACCGGGATATGCACCGGGTAGTGAGGTTAGTGTGATGACACAGGCACATACGGAACATATGATTAAAATCACACCGTTAGGTCGGACGTCAGGTCCTGACGATGCTCCTCAAGCCATTTTGTATCTGACCTCGGAAAAGGCTTCATTTATAACGGGCAGCATACTAACGGTAGATGGCGGACGCACGGCAGGCAGACTGAAGTAGCGAATAGGTCCTATACTATAATTGCAGCTGGCAAGTCATTTTATTGCAATGCCAGCTTGGAAGGAAGCTCGAACTCTGGAACATACAGATTACTTTGGAGTAGTGCGGTTCGAATATCCAGCATTAGTTTCTCGCTCGCAGTACCAAGCGGAGTATTTCGTTTACGCAAAACGCCCACGATGGGGCCAACCTTCAAATCGGCAATGGCTTGGATAACCGTTCCCGGAATGGCAGGAGAGATGGTTGCAATGGGAGCAATCGTTATGCCCAATTTGGCTTGTACATAATATTTGTGAGATCGGATATTACTTATTTCGATACCTTGATAATCACTGTCAATTTTCTCGGCCAACAGCTGCTCAATTCGAATTCGAATCGGGCAATTGGGAGGTGTGAACAGAAATGATTGACCCTTCAGATCCTGCAAATGTATTTCAGTAGCTTGAGCGAACGGATGCGTGTTGTACAATAATAAGGCCATGGGTTCAAAAAGTAGAGGGTGAAACTCGGTATCCAGACTGGTTTCTGGAGAAGGGCAGACGGCAAAATCAAGCTGTTCATCCACGACCAGCTCATTTAGCAACTTGCTGTCCCCAATACGGATGCTAAGTCTGATCTTTGGATTTTTCTCCACAAATGAAGACAGAATCGCCGGAAGTCTGTGGCTCGCTGTTGGCTCGGATACTCCGATTCGAACATAACCGGCTTGTCCTTGTTGGATATCCGAGATCGTATTCGTTAAGTACTCATATTCTTTAAGAAGCTGATCGGCTCTGGCGTAAAAAATTTTCCCCGCTTCCGTCAATTTAATCTTCTTTCCTCTGTCAATTAATTTCACACCGAGATCACCTTCAAGCTTCTGAATGTGTTGTGTGATGGCTGGTTGTGAATACTGCAATGCTTCTGCTGCCTGCTGAAAGCTTCCAAGCTTTACAATGGTTTGAAAGGTCTTAATCATTCGCATTTCCATGGCAAACACCTTTCTATAAGTATATGTTTTGAATAATGATTTACAATTTCTCGATTAGTATAGCATGATTAATACATACTATTCCAATTGGATTTTAAATATTTTAATGATCTGACCAAGAGCAGCCGCTTGGTTTATTTTCTTACTTCTGAACTGTTAGCGTTTACATTAAAATTTGAAATAAAAATGATTGACAGTCCTTATCTGAGCGGGTTTAATTATATAGACCGATTGTTATAATTATTTGAAGGAAGTGGCTTTCGTTGAGTGAAAAGTCTAATGCTAGAGAGTCTATTGTCAGCACAGCAGCGAGACTGTTTTTTTCACAAGGATATCATGCGACCGGTCTGAATCAGATCATCAAAGAGAGTAGTACGCCGAAAGGGTCGTTGTATCATTATTTCCCGCATGGCAAGGAAGAGCTCGCGCACGAGTGTATTCAAAAAGCCAATGAGCATATCCTGCAGACATTTGAGAAAACATTTGCAGCCCACGACAATACGGGGATGCCATTCAGAGATTTATTCATGATTTGGCTCATGAAACAGAAGCAGCCGGGTTTACCGGATTTCTGCCATTCAGCTTCTGGGCAGCTGTGGAGACATCATGTATTAGTCAGCAGTTGCGTATTGCATGTCAGGGTGTATTTGCAGATTGGCAGGATGTCATTAAGAAACATCTGATTCTGGATGGTGTTGGTGAAGAGAAGGCGCGGGAGACGGCACTTCTGATCATTTCTTTGATGGAGGGAGCACTGATTATCAGCCTGACAAATCAGGATAAACAGCCTCTGCTGACGGCTGCTGAGTATTTGTCGGTTGTGACGAAGAACGCCAAACAGATTCAATAAGTTATACCAAGAGATAGAGAAAAAGAAAGTTCGATACGTTTGAGGAGGATGGGATCGTGGAGGTTTCCATGAAGGCTGATTCTGCACAGAATCAACAAGAAACTAAGCAATATAAGGTATTTCCGATTTTGTTCGCAATGCTGCTGAGCGGCTTTATTGGTCTGTTTGGGGAAACGGCATTAAACGTGGCTTTGACACCACTTATGGGTCTGCTTGAAGTTGGACCTACAACGATTCAATGGTTAACCACAGGTTACCTGCTTGTGTTGGGAATCCTGGTGCCGGTATCCGGTATGCTGTTGCAATGGTTTTCAACTAGACAGCTGTTCACAACGTCCCTGATTTTCTCCATTGCAGGCACATTTGTTGCTGCGCTTGCACCTAGCTTCGAAATTCTGTTGGTGGCACGGGTATTACAGGCTGTAGGTACAGCGCTGTTGCTGCCACTGATGTTTAACACGATATTGGTTATTTTCCCGATTGAAAAACGTGGTGCTGCCATGGGATTGATCGGTTTGGTTATCATGTTTGCACCAGCAAGCGGTCCGAGTATCTCCGGTCTGATCCTGGCTAATCTGAGCTGGCACTGGATCTTCTGGATCTCCTTGCCGTTCTTCATTATTTCACTGGTATGTGGCTTGCTGTTCTTGCCGAATATTTCGAAATTGACCAAGCCCAAAATTGACGTACTGTCCATTATCCTTTCTACCCTTGGTTTTGGTGGTATCGTATACGGCTTCAGTAGCGCAGGGGACACGGGGAAACTGGTGGAGGCTGGACTAGTCCGGTTGTTGTTGCCACTCTCGTTATTGGTGTGTTGTCCTTGCTGTTATTCAGTATCCGTCAGCTAAGAATGAAGCAGCCAATGATGGATCTGCGTGCATTCCGATATCCGATGTTCACGATTGGTCTGATCCTGATCTTCATCTCTATGATGATGATGCTGTCTTCGATGTTGATTCTGCCGATGTACTTGCAACAAGGTATGGCGGTTACAGCGTTGACTGCTGGACTAGTCCTGTTGCCAGGTAGCTTGCTGAATGGATTCTTGTCTCCAATCATGGGACGTCTGTTCGACAAGTTTGGTCCAAAATGGCTGGTTATTATCGGGATGGCTATCGTATCCGTTGTTTTGTTCCTGTATACAGGCATCGAAGCAACAACTTCCCTTGGCACGATCATTACATTGCACGTATTCATGATGGTTGGTATTTCCATGATCATGATGCCTGCACAAACGAACGGTTTGAACCAATTGCCTCCTGAGTTCTACCCTCACGGCACTGCGATTATGAATACACTGCAACAAGTCTCCGGTGCTATTGGTACGGCTGTGGCAGTAAGTATCCTGAGCGCAGGACAGACTCGATTCTTGAGCAGTGTGGCGAACCCTGAGACCCCGGAGAACCAGTTGGCTGGTTTCACGTCAGGTGTACAAAATGCATTTGTCTTTGCATTGGTTCTTGCCGTAATCGGACTGATCATTTCACTCTTTGTGAAACGGGTCAAAGTTGGAGCGCAAGCTGGACAACAAGGTCCAATGCATTAATTAATGTAAACTACGTAAAATGAAGAGCGATGCGTCCTTACCCATAAGGATGCATCGCTTTTTTGCGTTATTTATTCTATCTTTTTTGGTGTTGACGTGAAACGGGTTACAGCCTTTAGAGTAAAGATGTAGCCGGAATACGGCGGTTTAAAGAATGAATTTCAGAGCAAATACTTCATGTTCCGGCAAAATTGTATATGTTCATACTAATATAAAAGGGTAATATAGAATGTATTAGTACAATTTTTAACCAATTCGAAAACGGTTTATATTTTATTTTTAATCAAGGAGACATCATTATGATCATCATCAATCCCATTGGCAATAACATTGAAAAGATGCTGTTGCACTACGAAAAAAACGACCATCTCACCCTACAGGCTTCGCTTATTAGTAATAGCTCGGTTGTATATAGATTGCAAGACTATTGTCTCAAGGTATATGCTTCACGTGCAAGATTGGATGGGGAGATGGAAAGTGAAGCACTTAGAGCATTGCAAAGTAATCCTTATGCACCTAAATTGTATGCGTATTCACCAGGTGAGTACACCCTGACGGAGTGGATTGAAGCATTCAAGCTGAAAGAGTACCGTAAGACCTATGGACACATTCCTCACAACTTAATATACGATATGTTTACGACGGAACTTCAGCAGATTCATGCTGGATATTGGGACTGGGATGTCATCCGATATGAGAATTTGCTCTGGACCAAGACAGGTGATGTGAAGAGAACAAATTTTTGGTTGTGTGAACCTGTGAACGCCAGACGTGAGAGCTTATATAACCAGGTCATTCGTAGAATTGATAACATCTACAATGGCGATCGTACCGAAATGGAGGCGATAGAACAGTACTTTTATCGTCACCAGTTGACTTCATTAGAGATCGAACAAGCTTTCAGCGATTTCAGGTCCCAACGGCCAAGACTGGCGATAGCACAATAAATCTCATACTTAAAACCCCAAAGATATTAGAGAATCTTCGGGGTTTCTTTCATGATATAACATAGCTTACTTTAGCAGAGTGTACGTTACTTCTTCACCAGGGCCAATATTTCATCCGCAACGAGGTCAGGTCGATATTGATGGATGTAATGATCGGTATCTTTAATGGTTACCTGTTTTGAATCATCTGACCAAGATTTGAATTCTAATTGTGATTTATCCCATTCGGGTTCACTTGCACCAAGGTAATCAGCCGTCAGTATGGTGAGTGGAAACGCTAAGGTTTGCTTGTGATCTACAACCACTTTGGCATTGGCAGCTATTTCACGTAATTCATCCAACGTGTTAGCATTACCATAGTTGTGCAACAGCGCAGTTGTATCCAATTTTTTCAGATCTTCGGGTACAAGTTTCAGTTCATTACGATTGGCATTGGAAGTTTCGACAACCAAGTCAGATTGCATTGAGAGGCGGAATAGTCCGGTTTGGATACGTAATTTATTCGCAAAACCACCAATTGTGTCTGCCAAAGAGTCATCGTCATTTGAATAATATTCGGGGCTTCCGCCATCAATCATGACGATACCCTTGACGAGATCCGGATATTTTTGTGCGAAACGGATGGTTTCCAGCGAGCCGAGTGAATGTCCAACTAATACATAAGGTGGCTTCTGTCCAGATACCTGCAACAACTCGTGTAATTCTTCAGCTACGGTATCGACATCACGTTTCTTATCGGTCTGATCACTGTATCCATAGCCAAATCGATCATATACAGCGAATTTTGTGTTGGGAGCAAGCTTTTCATATAATGGATAATAATCTACATAGGGATTAGCGGTCCCCCAGCCAGAAGCGAGCACTACTGTTACATCGCCTTCTCCACCAGTATATAGATGCATATTGTCTCCATGGACTTCGTACAGCTTTCCAGGGGGACGAGTATTTTGGCATCCTGCCTTAAACCCACTTGTTGGTAGATCACGCCTGTACCCAGAAGCAACAGAATTACCGCGAGGTCAAATATCAAAAACTTAACTAATCTTTTACGCCATTTCTTCATGTTCTATCACATACTCTCCATGTATTTTCCCTATCATATAACTTCAATCTTATACGAGAGAAAACAGAGTCTTAATTCTATCTTAATTCAGTTTATTTTCGATCATGCGGGGAGGACGTGTCTGCCGAAAATTGAATATCAACGGCCAATGAATTAATATATAGCTACGATATAAGTTGAACTAAAGAATATTTAAACTGCTCACTCCGATGACAGAATAACCTTCCGATCGCTGTTATCCCCAGATTTTTTAATTCACTTTTATAACGGTGAAAATCTGGTGATAAAGGCGAGTTTATGCTTACGAAGCAGCTTTCCCCAGAAAGCTTTTAGCTCCGCTTCTTCAGGTTATTTCTGTCCTCTACGTTCTAGTGTTAATGTGTAGTTCAACTGATATAGTTGAATATATCTCATCCAAATATTGAATCACAGATTGATTATATAGAACAGAAGGTATGTATAATGACAAAATACGAAAATCAGCTCCCGACATCAGCCGGCATGAACTTCAAGTCCCTGATCAGCATATTGAGAGATTCCATGCGTGGCAATGTAGAGCGGAGGCCATCGGGCACGATGCCAATGGAGATATGTGAACCCGCTGAAACCTTCAGTGCGTCGGATAATCCACAGGTTACATGGTTCGGACATTCGGCTTTTTTGCTTGAGATTGAAGGGCACAGGTTGCTCTTTGATCCGATGCTGGGTAATCGTCCATCCCCAGTATCCTGGGTGGGTACCAAACGTTACAGCACCAATTTACCGATTCAACCGGAGGATTTCCCAACGCTAGATGCAATCATTATATCGCATGACCATTATGATCATCTGGATTATGACTCCATTCGCAGATTAAAGGATAAAACAAAGCGATTTATCGTACCGCTTGGCGTCCGTCGTCGGTTGATTCAACTGGGTGTGCCTTCGGAACAGATTACCGAGCACAACTGGTGGGATGAGTTATCGTTCAAAGGTTTAACATTGGCTTGCACGCCAGCAAGACATTTCTCGGGCAGAGGATTATTCGACCGTAATTCTACCTTGTGGTGTTCGTGGGTTATAGCTGGACAACATACAAAGGTGTTCTTTAGTGGGGACAGCGGATACGGTCCTCATTTCAAGGAAATTGGCAGTAAATACGGTCCATTTGACCTCACCTTGATGGAATGTGGGCAATATGACGAGCGGTGGTCCAACATTCACATGATGCCGGAAGAAACGGTGCAAGCACACTTGGATGTAGGGGAATTTGCTTATCCCGATTCATTGGGCCGCATTTACGCTGGCCTATCATGCCTGGAATGAACCAGTTGAACGGATTACGAAGGCTGCACATGCTTTGAACGTTAAGATTGCAACTCCCAAAATCGGCGAGAAGGTTGTGCTTCATACGGAGAATTATCCTACACATCCATGGTGGAGACCGGAATTAGGATAAAAAATAAAAGCGTTCAGCTCATTGAATGAGTGGACGCTTTTTCTATTAGATTTTACATCAGGATTGATAGTGCACTGTAAATTAACAACATACCCATCACGATATTAACAGGACGCTCGTATCTTAATAAAAAGCTCTGGAATAACATGCCACCGAACGCCCAGGTCATATTGGCACTAATACCGATGAAGGTGAGCAGTAAGGAAAATACAATTAATTGAACATGGGACTGCCCAAGAGGCAGAACAAAAACGGATATGGCAGTAAGCCCATACAGAATGACTTTGGGATTGATGAATTGCAGGGTGAACCCAAATAGAAATGAATAATGATTGACCTTGTTTTCTTGCGAATCTGCAGGTTTACTTCGCATGATTTTGAGCGCCAGATAGAGCATGTACACACATCCTAACACGTTTAAAACGGGTGTGATCCTAGGAATATATTGATGAAGAATAAGGTTGAAATAACTGGACAGAAACATAATTAGCAGGCAGCCGGCTGCAACTCCACTGATAAACGGAAGGGTCTTGCGGAACCCCTGATTTTTGGCATGCGTCATGGAAATGATATTGTTGGGTCCGGGTGTAAATGAAGCGATGATTGCATAGGTCACTAAAGGTATGATGTTCATGGTTCCTCCACGTTTTCTTAGTTGTATGATATAATGACCTGAAATGTACGTTATAGCGTACGGTCTTTATTATTGTACAATATGTGCGTTATATAGCACAACATAATTATACAATGAGGAGGGTGGATTTTGAAAAACATTAATAGTATTCTTGCTCAGAACCTGAAACAGCTTAGGGAACAAAGAAAACTTAGTCTGGACAAGGTCGCCGAAATGTCTGGCATTAGCAAGACCATGCTTGGTCAGATTGAACGTGGTGAATCCAATCCATCCATTGCAACCGTATGGAAGATTGCTAATGGCCTGAAAACCTCCTTCACTGCTTTGATCCACGAGCCGAAGTCAGATACTACCGTTGTAACGGGGGATGATATTCAAGTATTGATGGAAGATGAGGGCAGGGTTCGAATATATCCGCATTTTCCTTTTGAAGAAGGACGTCGCTTTGAAATGTACATGATGGAGATGGATGTGGAATCTTCTTTAAGTGCTGAATCGCACATCGAAGGAACTGAAGAATTTATTACTGTTTTTGAGGGGGAAGTTACGATTCGGGTGGGGACGGAAGAATATATGGTGAGTTCAGGGGAGTCGATCCGTTTCCGAGCAGACAAGCCCCATGCCTATATTAATCCCGGAGCTTCGGCTATCAAGTTAAGCATGGTTATTCATTATTCGAAGTGAAGTGACAATAAAGCAGCCTGATGTAACGAACTGCAACTCCCTTGTTAGTCATGTCTAACAAAGGGTTCAGTTCAAAACATTGGCTGCTTTATTGATGTGTGCACTATAGAGCCCAACCGCTTGCGATAGTGGACTCTGAGTTAAGGCTTTTCTTTGGCCTGACGCTGGATTTCCTTGGCTGTTAATGCTTTATCATATACTCTTACGTTATCCAAGCTGCCTTTGTAGAACGGATCAGCCGCATAACGACTCTTGCCTACATAAGCTTCCGTTACCTGCAGATCTTTCGGGTTAAAAGTAATCTCAGAGCTACTAGCAACCGATGTACCATTTACATATAGAGTACCCACATCACCCTGAAGGGTTACAGCCACATGAACCCACTCTTTGGAAGGCAGTGGATTTGCTGCAATCAGGCTCTGATCCCGTCCCTCATTATGAATGGTGAATTGCAATGCCCCATTATGTTGGGAGGGAGTAAGGAACATATGCCTCGTCAAGCCATTTCCAAAGTCGAAAATACGTTGCCAAGACCCGCCGCCGTCCCAATTGACCCAGGCGCTAAACGTGAAATCCGTTGTATCTGTAATGAGTCCAGGTAACTGGATGTAACTGTCAGTCCCATTGAATGCAGCAGCCTGATTTTTGCCACTTGCAGCAGAACTGACCACGTTAAAGGCTTGTCCGTGATATTCGTTTTTGCTGTAATCCTGTGCGACTTTGCCAATTTTCTTGTGTTCAAAAGTATACTCCCCGAGCAATGGGCTTACCGCTTGCTGTGGAATGATAACGTTAAACGTTTTGGAGCTTACCGCAGTTCCTTTACGAATCGTTGCGGTTAATTTCACTTTGGCATCGCCCTTACCAGCGCGTGGTCGCTGCACTACACCTGTAGTGGATAGAGCCGAAGCATTGGAGCTTTTCCACGTAATGTCTGCATCACTTGTTCCCTTGGTAGGCAGAGACAGATTAAAGAACACTTGATCCGTATTGCTAATGCTCAGGTCCTTTTTCACCGCATCTACAATGTCCTGATCACTCCGTTCAACACCTTGACTTCCCCAGATGGCTATCCCGGAGGAGGAGAGGGCGCTAAAGGTCAGAACCGTACTTTGAGATTCAG
The DNA here is from genome assembly GCA_022836915.1 of Paenibacillus sp. OVF10. Classification (GTDB taxonomy): domain Bacteria; phylum Bacillota; class Bacilli; order Paenibacillales; family Paenibacillaceae; genus Paenibacillus. Next base: position 3,753,230 of record CP094668.1, read on the forward strand.
AATTCCATTCATGTGTGAAAGTGCCTTTGTACACAATGTTATTCGAAGTGATCTGAACCTTGTTGTCTGCACCAAGACTCCATGTTCCTGTCACGGCACCATGAATCTGCCCATCTGCTGTGAACTGTACGGTCTGGGATGGCTTGATGTCCGCCGTGATGTCCTTGCCATGATTCACCCATTGGTACTGACCAGCGATCTCCTGAGTTGTCAGTTGCGTTGTATCTTCTCCCAAGGCCGCATAGCGATACGGAGAAACAACGGGCCAACCATCTGCATTCATATGCATCTCGTGTACGCGAACTTCATGCTCTTCGCCACGCCCTGGAAAGCGAGTATGGAAGATGAGAAATTGTTTGCCAGTCTCCGGATCAACATAAGCAGAGTTGTGTCCTGGCGATACATACCCGCTACCTAGGCCTGTGCCCGGATCACCGATCTGTCTCTCAAACAGGAAGTTCCCCATTAATTTGACTCCAAAAGGCTCAATAGAACGATCGTCAAACAACGGTTTATCCTTGTCCGCTTTAACGTTGATCATATCGTTTCCTTCAGCATCTAGGAAAGGTCCATCCGGTGTTTGGGAGCGAGCAACACGGATGTTGTATCCTCCGTCAGCACCTAGTCCACCGTAAGACAGGTATAGATAATAATAATCGGTTTCCGGACTATAGAGCATGTAAGGGCTTCAATACGACTATGATTGCCTCCGGTCAGCTTTTTGCCATAACCTTGATTTGGCAGTGGTTTGCCTGTTGTCGCGTCCATCTCCAGAATGAAAATCCCTCCGGAATACGAGCCATACACCATCCATAACTTGCCGTTTTTATCATAGAAGACATCAGGATCAACCACATTGGGATGAATCGTTGCATCGTAAATGGTACCATCTTCACTGATCTGATCCCACATGCCGGATTTCAACAGAATGCCTTGATCCTTATAAGGCCCTTCGATATTGTCTGCGACAGCAATGCCGAGAGCTGATCGGGGAGAGTCGCCTTTACAAGCATTGTAGTACATATAAAATTTACCGTCGGCGAGCTGAATGACATCTGCCGCCCATAACGTATCCGTCTGCGCCCATTCCAGCGCTTCAGCGAATTCCTGGGTTACATTGGGGACAACAGGGTTGTTATCCGTAACACCGGAGGCGACCAGATCCCAGTTCAGAAAGTCTTTGGACTTAGCTACTTGCAGGTGTGAACCAAAAATATAAAACGTATCATCCACCTTAATGACGGAAGGGTCATGCACAGAAACATTTTTAAATGTTGGAGCAGGATTTGCGAGAGGTGTGGTGGAAGTCTGCGAGTTACCCACGGTTGCCCCTGAACCATTTGCGAACACCGAGACCGGTGCCAAAGTTGTTGCAGTAAGTAAAGTGGTGCTTAGTACAGAAATGTTAAGTACGCGAACCCAATAACGTTTCATACGTTTCCCCTTTCCTATTCCCCGGAATGAAAAATCAACCGATACTTGGCAACACACGATATAAGGTTCGGCAGACCTCCTTTGAGTATTTCGTCATATCAAGCGCTTTCATTTGTTATATTATCAATTGATTTATATGTTTGTAAACCATAAATCTAATGTTTCTAACAGTAAAATGAAAAATAAATAAGAGACGGAAAGAGCTCATAAACCTTCTAAGATTCAAATAAACCAGTCATCTTTTTCAAATTTAGGATTGAAATTAGGTTATGTGATGGGATATTATTACGTTTAGATTAGGTATTTAACTATTTATCAATCATTTTAAACTTATACGAATTAAAGGTGAGTATTCTTTAACAACAATTCCCAACTACATAGGAGGTAAGAACATGACCACATATCAAAATCAATTAATTGCACAATACACGTTCGAAGATGCCGTTCAAATCGGGAAGGACAGCTCCGGTAAGGGACATGATGGTATAGCCAAAGGTGAGATCCTACCTGTGGTATCCGAGTTAAAAGGAAGATCGGCGGTAACTTTCAACGGGGAGCGAATGGAACTTCTTATCTACAATTACCGTCGAATTTGCTTCAGAATGTAAGCGATAACACTGGAGTTACGATTGCAACTTGGGTGTTTCTCGGCAAAGGGTCCAATGTGTGGGAACGCATTTTTGACTTTGGCAAAGGGGAGAAGGGACCGTATTTATTTTTGACACGTCAGCTTCTGGGTACGTTATACGCCGGAGATAATCTGGTTGTCCACCCAAGTCGAGGAGTTGCAAGCGGAGAATGGTTGCATATTGCACTCTCCGTAGCAGGTAGCCAAGGGGGAACGTTGAGCAGTGCGGGTCCAATTGTATATGTGAATGGGGAGAAGGCCGCAGACGGCTCGATCAGTCAGACATCCAGTGGCAATTATGCCAAATTGCGCGAATGGTTTGATTCTTTCACCGATCCCGAAAATTATAGCCAGAATTATATTGGACGTTCCCAGTATGCAGCGGATGTGGATTTTGCAGGTTCGTTATCCGACTTTCGGATCTATAGGTCAGCGCTCACCATGGATGAAGTCATTGAAGTGATGTGTGAGTCACTGACAGATGAAGCGATTGTGAAGCTTGCGGCGGACAAGTACTTGTCCCTCCCCAACCGAATCATCACCAAGGATGTATCATTACCCGCAGACTTGCTGGGTGGTAAAGTGTCTGTTGAATGGAGCTCCAGTAAGCCGGAAGTCTTATCCGAGAGCGGAGAAGTTCAGGTGATCACATCAGCACAAGAGGTTACGCTCCGTGCGCTTCTGAACAGAGGTGATCGTAAGCTGAGCCAAAGCTTTGACGTGTCTGTTGTGCCAGCACATGTCGCTCCCTATACCGTCACCATCCATGGAGATCAGAAGGTGGCTGATATCAGTGAAGTCATGTATGGGCTTTTCTATGAGGATATTAACAACGCGGCAGATGGCGGAATCTATGCAGAGCTTGTTCAGAATCGATCATTTGAATCTTTTGCATTTGATACATACTCGCATGACTCTGGAGAATGTGGTTGTTCGACAGGTCGAAATCGTGAACCTTTGTTTGCCTGGTCAGGCGATACGGAGAAAATGCTCGTGCAGCATACGAATGGACTGAATGTTCACTTTAATGTGGAAGACCCTGAAGTAAATGCTTATTATGTCACGGTTCAGGATGGGGCAACGATTCGAAATCGTGGATTCTCAGACTCCAACCAGCATTGTGCCATGTCCATCAAGCAGGGTGAATCATATAACTTTACCGTATGGGCAAAAGCAGAATTGGCAGGAACGATCACTACTCAATTGCAGGATGGAAGTGACACTTCCATCAGTGATTCGGTAACGCTGCATGTTGAAGGCGGGAACACATGGAAGAAATACGGTTTGTCTCTGATCGGAACGGAGACTGTACTTGGTCAACTGGCACTTACGTTTGCAGGTGACATCTCCATCGATATGGTGTCCTTAGTCCCTCAGAATGTATGGGGGCTGATCCGACAGAAGAGGGAATATCGGCTACAGCACATGCCAACTACACAGGTAACCCGAACTATCGATTGAGAAAAGATCTAATCCAGGCACTCGCAGATCTGCATCCGAAGTTCTTGCGTTTTCCGGGAGGATGTATCTCGGAGGGTCATTTATCTGGGATAACGTATATGACTGGAAGGATTCTGTGGGTCCGGTTGAGCTACGTAAAGAAAATTATAATGTCTGGGGTTACATGATGACGATGGGCCTCGGTTATATGGAGTACTTCCAACTGGCGGAAGATCTGAATGCCGCTCCAGTTCCAGTCATGGCTTGCGGTGTGTTGTGTCAAGCACGCTCGGATTATGCTCACCCTGCGGGTGGCGCTTTAAGGGATTATTATATCCGGAACTTTACAGACCTGATCGACTTTGCGCTCAGTACAGACTTTGAACACAACGAATGGGCAGCCGTACGAAGCCAGATGGGCCATCCTGAACCGTTTGATCTTCGTTATCTGGGCGTAGGCAATGAGAACTGGGGCACTGAATTTTTTGCCAACTTCGAAGTATTCAAACGTTCAATAGATGACTACATGAAACAGAACTATCCTGATCATGAGCTGCACATTATCTCGACGGTTGGTGCTCAGGCGGATGATGATGCGTACCAAGAAGGATGGAAATTCCTCAGCGGGAATCTGACCGGATCAGCTCAGGTTGCTTTTGCAGATGGTACAGAGGTGATTGAAGAGACCGTAACCTGGTATGAGAACCAGGAGAATTACATGGATACCATCGCGGATGAGCACTATTATCGATCCAATGAATATCTGCTGAATAACGTAGATCGGTACAACTACTATGACCGGGCCTTTCATGAAGACGGAAGTATCGATTGGAAAGAAACATCCAAAGTATTTGTGGGAGAATATGCTTCCACGGACAAAAACACGCTGGCAGGTGCGGTTGCGGAAGCTGCGATCATGACTGGGTTTGAAAATAATGCAGACGTTGTTCGTTTGGCTGCCTATGCGCCATTGTTCAACAAAGTACTAACGGACGGTACTTACCGCTGGACGCCAGACTGCATCTGGTTTGATGATGAAACAGTATGGTATACACCGAATTATTATGTACAGCAGCTTTTTGCAAAATATGTAGGGGATCAGGTGCTTGAGACTTCATTCTCCACCTATAGCAAAGGCAAACCGCTGAATCTCATTCCTCGTGGAGGCATCGAGATTGCAACAGGTCATGCAGACATCGTGGTGAAACGAGTCACGGTGACGTCCAATGTGGATGGCACTATACTGCTAGATGAAGATTTCAGGGAACGTACAGAGCCTAGTGAGGCATGGAGACAGATTCCAGGATCGAAAGGATATACGTTAACCCCAGGAAAAGGACTCATCTTGAACGCACAATCAAGTGGATTAAATGGATTGTATCTGCTGAATGACGAATGGACCAACTACAAAGTTCACGTTGAGGCTGAAAGAATTTCAGGTGAAGATGGTTTTTACATCGGTGTAGGACTGACGGATATCTCGCCGGAGAACAAGGATGTTATCGAGTACGCAATCAGTTACGGCGGGAATGCAACAGGCGTGAAGGTGTACAAACAAGGTATTGAGGGTTATACACTGGGAGACTATTCATCCAGCTCGGCAGCAGGTAACCTGAGAGCGGCCAATTATGAACCACTCGAGAATGGGACCGACTATACAATCACGGTTAACTATGGTGGGGATACAGGGAAAAATCTGATTTGTTCCTATACAGACGGACGTAATATCAGCAAGGTTCTGGATTACAAGCTGGAAGCTTACAACCGGGAAGTATTCCACTCTGTTACGAAAGATGAACGTCATGTGTATGTGAAACTGGTCAATGCAGATGGTGTAGATAAATCAACCCGGATTTGCCTTCAGGATCTGAAGGTTGATGATTCAGCCAGACTGATTACGCTTACTGGAGAAGATCATTTGGTGCATATTCCGAATGTGAATCAGAAGAATGATGAGAAAGTGGTTCCCCAAGAACAGGAGATCACACTGTCCGGGACATCGGTGGTCGTTAACTTAACAGCTCATTCAGTGAATGTATTAGTTATGGAGATTCTGAATTAAATTCATATCATGAACAAGAGACCGCGATTATCGCGGTTTTTTGGCGTTCCAGTGCAGAGGGTCAACAAAAGATACCCAAAGTAAATAGCCCACACTATTGCGGTGATCTGGCTGCTCCTATAATTAACGTTGAAGGAGGAGTCAGCTATGCGTTCCAACTACAAACAATTTATCCGAAACGTTCCGCTTCATCTCATGATTCTGCCTGGACTGCTCATTATTATTGTATTCGGTTACATTCCGATGGCGGGGCTCTCTATTGCCTTTCAGAATTTCTCTCCCATTGCCGGATTCAAAAATATGAATTGGGTGGGTTTGGACAATTTCAGGTATCTGTTCGATCTGCCGGGGTTCTCGCAGGTTGTATGGAATACGGTATTTATATCAACGATGAAAATTGTGTCCGGCTTGGTGATCCCGGTGCTTGTAGCCTTATTACTCAATGAAGTTCGCAAGACGGGATTTAAACGAACGATTCAGACTGTGATCTATATGCCTCACTTTTTCTCCTGGGTTATTCTGGCAGGAATCATCGTAGATGTGTTATCTCCGAGCACCGGGATCGTTAATATGTTGTTGAAAGCCGTGAGCATTGACCCAATTCAATTCCTGGCCAGTAATGAGTGGTTCCCTTACATACTTGTCATTACAGACCAATGGAAAGAATTCGGATTCGGGACCATTATCTATCTGGCTGCCCTCACGAATATTGATAAATCTCTATATGAGGCCTCTGTTATGGATGGTGCGGGAAGATGGAAACAGACATGGCATATTACACTGCCAGGCATTCGCCCGATCGTAATTTTGATGGTAACGCTTAGTCTGGGAAACGTACTTAATGGTGGCTTTGACCAAGTGTTCAACCTCTATAATCCATTGGTATATCAATCAGGAGATATTCTGGATACGATGATCTACCGGATCGGATTGCAAGATGCACAGTATTCCGTCTCGACAGCGTTGGGTCTGATCAAATCTGTCGTGTCCTTCATATTTATCGGACTTGGTTATTTCTTGGCCTATCGGTTCGCGAATTATCGGATATTCTAGAAAGGAGGCAGTATCATGCACCACGCTTCAAGATCCTATCGGTGGTTTCTAGGGTTTAACTACGTCATCCTGACGATTCTTGCCTTGTTATGCCTGTTCCCGATTGTGAATATATTAGCGATTTCATTTAGTTCGAGTGATGCGGTCAAAGCAGGCAGTGTCACATTCTGGCCTGTGGATTTTACGTTGTCCTCCTATCAATACATTCTGGAAAATCAGCAATTCCTGAACTCATTCGGTACAAGCCTTCTTCGTGTCGTACTAGGAGTTACGACCAATCTGATCTTCACGATTCTGGTAGCTTATCCGCTCTCCAAAGAGGCTGCCAAATTCCGTTCAAGAACGTTCTATGCCTGGATATTCGTATTCACCATGTTATTCAGTGGAGGATTGATCCCTGGTTATCTGGTGGTTAAGGAAGCGGGGCTGCTGGATTCCATCTGGGCTCTGATTCTGCCGGGTGCCGTTCCGATCTTTAATGTGCTTCTTATGCTCAACTTCTTCAGAGGTTTGCCGAAGGAGCTTGAAGAAGCCTCCTGGATGGATGGGGCAGGACATTTCCGCACCCTATGCAGCATTTATCTTCCAATCTCTCTGCCAAGTATCGCGACCATTACGTTGTTCGCCATGGTGGGACACTGGAACGCCTGGTTTGATGGCATGATCTATATGAAAAGTCCGGAAGGGTATCCGCTTGCTACCTATCTTCAGTCCATGTTGCAGCAGGTGACGATGATTCAGAGTGAGATGATGACGCTGGAGGATGCAACGCTCTTAAGTCAGGTATCGGATAGAACCACCCAAGCTTCCCAGATCTTTTTGTCCGTTATTCCGATCCTGCTTGTGTATCCGTTCCTGCAGCGGTATTTCGTTCATGGGCTTGTCGTTGGAAGTGTAAAGGGATAAGATCGATAGGAGGAAAACCGATCGATGGAAGGAGCCGATTTCTGGCTCCTTTTTTGCTATTGAGGAGAGAGCGTGAGGAGAGGAGGAGGGAAACATTGCGATTCATCCGGGGGAGATGGAGAGAGTCATCCATTGTTGTCAAACTGATGATTGCTTTTGTACTGGTCATTCTGCCCTTGTATGGGATAAGCATTATGATTACGCAAGTCAGCTCCAATCAAATGCAGACGGAGGTGGAGAAGGTACATGAGTCCAAATTGTACTTCTACCATAATCATCTGCAATTCGAATTGGAGCGAATGAGTGCGCTTGTTACCGAATTTTCATTTGATGAAACCATGTCCACACTAAGTACACGAGCCGCAATTATGAGCAGGTATGAAGTCACGTCCAGTCTGAACAATATCCACAATAAGCTGGGTCAGATCATGGTGACAAGTCCCTACATTAGTGATGTGGTGTACTATGTTCCTGCTCTACACAAACGGGTCAGTGCTGCGGACGGGATTCGCGACGTGGAGGATAACGAATGGCAGAATCTGCTCGCCTCGATGGGGAATCTGAATGGCGAATTATCACATTCCAATAACGATCTCTATTTCCTGAAAAGTAATCCATATAACATGAACCATGAGGAACCGCCCAATTTCATATTAGGAATACGCTTGTCAGCTGAAGAATTGAAACACCGATTGCAACAGCTGTCGGAGACGGGTGAGAGTGAGATTACACTGAGTTTTGGTGAACAGCAACATGTAGTGATCTCTTCTTCAGAACAGCCAGCACCTGTTAAACCGATTCGAACAGTTTCGCCTGAACCGTCCGAGTCCATGCAAGTTACGAAGTTTCAATCTGATCCATATCTCTATTATTCGTTACATGATAAGGATCACTCGTTCACCCTGACAGCCACTATACCGCAAGATGTGCTGAGGGCACCGCTGGAACAATACAACGTATGGTTATGGATGGTCACCTTCATGTCGGTTGTGATTATTATTGTCTTCTCGTTTTCAATCTACAGATCGATTCACCAACCATTAGCGGTACTCATTCGAGGATTCAGGATGGCAGAACAGGGCCAGACAAGCGTACATATTCCTTCATCCAGAAGGGATGAATTCGGCTATTTGTACTCTCGATTCAACCATATGATAGAGCGCTTACATATTTTGATCGATGAGAATTATGTTGCACGGATTCGAACAAGTGAAGCGGAACTTAAACATCTGCAATCCCAGATTCAACCTCACTTTTTATACAACAGTCTGTTCAGCATCAAGCAGATGGCTGAGGTGGAGAATGTGGAGCTCATTCAGGAATTCACCGACTATCTGGGTCAATATTTCAAGTACATGTCTCGGGATTCTCATACAGAGGTGTCGTTGGGGGCTGAAATTGACCATGCGCTGGTCTATGCATCCATTCAGAAAATCCGGTTTGGTTCGAGGATTCAATTGGAATTGGAGGATCTGGATGCGAGGTACAAAATGATTTCGATTCCCAGAGTTATTATCCAGCCGATCGTGGAAAATGTGTTTGAGCATGCACTAGCCAAACGTAGCCAGGGAGGAATTCTACAACTATCGTACCAACAGGATCAGGACAAACTGTCCATTCGCATTGAGGATGATGGGGATCAGTTAACCGACGAAACGTTGAATTACCTGCAATCTGCCTTTGAGGAAATAGAGCGGAAACATGGAACCGAAGAGATAACCGGGCTCTTGAATGTGAATCAGCGATTAAGAATCAAATTCGGGGCTGCCTATGGTCTTACAGCGCAGCGAAGTGAGCTCGGTGGGTTGTGCATTATAGTGAAGATTCCATGGAAAGGGAGTAGCGACATGCAGCGGATGCTTATTGTAGATGATGAACCCGTTATTTTGGATGGATTGTATGCTTTCTTTCAAAAGGCGAACTTTCAGGATATGGAGATTATTAAAGCATACTCTGCCTTTGAAGCCATCGATTGGCTGAACTCGGTCAAGATTGATATTGTACTCAGTGATATCTGTATGCCTGGCATGGATGGCATGCAGTTGATTGAGCAGATTATGGACCGGTGGCCACGATGCAAAGTTCTCTTGCTGACAGGTCATAACGAATTCGATTATGCACACCAAGCCATTCGCAATCCTTGCGTTGTTGATTACCTGTTAAAGACAGAGGGCATGAATCACATTCGGGCTGCGGTAGAACAGGCATTAACACAGATCTCGGAAGAGAATGATTTTCGCTACCAAGCTGCCTGGTTTCGCAGTAAATTACCAAGAGCACTGCCCCAGTTACAGCGTCAATTGCTGCTGGATGTGCTTAAGCGAACGGATAGGCATGATATCATTTCACTTCAAGAAGAACTGGATGCTGTGCAGCTGCCTTTCGAATCCGATCAACTCGTTATTCCAGTGATCATCCGGGTAGAGGAGTGGAACAACTATCAGTCTCAGGCGGATCGCAGTCTCATCCGCTATGCCGTTGCCAATGTTGCGGAGGAGCTGCTGCAAGACAAGGCTAAGGTGAAGGCGATTGATCTGGACGCTCAGGTCATCGCGTGTTTTATTCAACCGCAGGAAGAGCTTCATTCACATGTGTCTACTACACAAGTGGAACGAGGGAGTCAGCTGGATAGCTGGGTACAGACCCTTCGTTTTGTTTATGGCACATTGGAGTCTGTGCAGCAATCCTGTGCGGACTGCTTGAACCTGTCTGTATCCATTATGGTCAGCGAGCAGGCGGTAGAGTGGAGCAGGGTTAATCAGGCAATCGGGCAGTTACGCCTGTCGATTCATGAGAGTCCCGGGCTTGGGATGGAGAAGCTACTGCGTGTAAATATCCAGGATGAATTACCTTACACCCCTAGCATTATGAATCAACAGGGTGTTGTAACACTACATCTGGATCAGATCAAACAGCGAATAACCGCCGGGGATCGGGAATGGATAGAGTCCTTCCATAAATGGACCGAGGCAGCGAAGGAGGGACTTCCGGATCCGTTTTTTCGCATGAAAACGTATACGGGTGCAGCGAGTGTACTCATTGAAGTCCTGCATGAACTGGGGTTATATGAATCGGCAATGGAAGAAATATCGCTGTCCCGAATGTTACATTTTGATATTCATACGGCATGGACCGATCTGGTCATCTTTTATCAATCGGCATACGAATGGATGATCTCCAAACGAAGCGATGCCCGCCTGAACGACCAATCACAGATTCTGATCAAGATCCATCATTATATCAAGCACCATCTGGAGGATGACCTCTCACTCACACGGATCGCGCAGGAAGTTTCTCTTAACCCCTCTTATCTGTCGCGTTGGTACAAACGAATTACAGGCAATGGCATATCCGACTACATCCATGACCGCAGAGTGGAGCGAAGCAAAGAGTTGCTTCTGGGTTCTTCCTGCAAGATGCATGAAATATCCGCGAAAGTTGGATTTAGTGATCAGCATTATTTTTATCGTTTCTTCAAAAAAGCAACAGGCTGTACCCCTCAAGAGTATCGGGATCAGAAAAGTTAGATGATGTCTCAAATGGTAAATCAAAGATACCAGATGTCAACGGGATACACTCGAAGTGATAGCGCTTTCTTTATAAAATAAAAATATATATAAGATGAATACAATTAAACCATGAACGGAGAGAGCAGAAAGAATCTGAAGAAGCGGAGCTAAAAGCTTTCTGTGGAAAGCTACTTCGTAAGCATAAACTCGCCTTTATCAACAGATTTCTCCCTTGGAAAAAGGGATAAAGGAAATCTGGGGATAACAGTGATCGGAAGGTTATTCTGCTATCGGAGTGGTGTTTAATATTTATAGTTCATCTTATATACCTCACGGGAGGAGAAAAAGGGGGATTCGCATGAATATATCATTCAAGAAGTTCTCATTATTAACATTAACCATGGTACTGGCCACCACACTTGCTGCCTGTTCGTCTGGTGCGGGAAGTGCCGAGAAGGAAGCTGAGTCGAACACACAGCAGGATGCGGGAGGACCACTTACGAAATATGACCCACCCATTAAATTGACTTCCACCATGAATGAAACGGGGAAAGAATCGCTCGCCCAAGGAGATACACACGCCAATAACATCTGGACCAGAGGGTACAAGGATGAACTCGGTATTGATGTAACGTACGAATGGATTGTTCCAGATGCCAATTATAACGATAAGATGAATGTCACGCTGGCGAGTGGTGATCTGCCGGATGTACTGAAAGTGAGTGCTGTTCAATTCGAACAACTGCATGAAGCGGGAATGCTGGAGGATCTGACCGAAGTATATGACAAGTATGCATCCGAACTGGTGAAGGAGTTCATGTCTGCTGAGGATGGAGCAGGTTTGAAGCCGGTAACGAAGGATGGCAAAATATACGCCATGGTGAGTTTTCCAGGCTCGCTGGATTCCTCGGATATGATCTGGATTCGTCAGGATTGGCTGAAAAAGGTCGGTCTTGAAACGCCCAAATCCATGCAGGATGTTATCCAGGTTGCAGAAGCCTTTACCTTCGAAGATCCAGACGGAAATGGCAAAGATGATACGTACGGCATTGCCTTGAACAAAGATTTACCTATAAACGCGTTCTTGCTTGGTTATCATGGTTATCTCGAAACCTGGATTGAGGATGCTTCAGGTCAAGTCGTGAATGGGACGATCCAACCCGAAGTGAAAGAAGGATTACGTGAGCTTCAGACTCTGTATCAGAAGGGTGTGCTTGATCCCGAATTTGGCGTTAAGGATTTTGCTAAAATGATGGAGGATGTGAATGCAGGCAAGTCAGGCATGTTCTTCCTGCCACAATGGGCACCTTTTCAGGTTAGCAGCATGATCAAAAAAGACAAAAACATCGACTGGATGGCTTACCCGGTTCAATCGATTGATGATCAACCAGCAAAAACACAGAATCATCTTAGTCTGGGCGGTATATTTGCCGTTCGCAAAGGCTACGAGCATCCGGAAGCGTTAATCAAGTTGCTCAATTTCCAGGCTGAAAAAATGTTCGGTGAGTCTGCCAAGGAAGAACGGGCTGCTTACTTAAATGGACTGACAGGTCTTGGTTTTCATAATGCAACGGTCTCCAACCTGCCAGCCAACAAAAATGTGAAGGCACAGGATGAAGTAGAGCAGGCGCTCAAAACAGGAGATACGTCAGGATTGGAACTGGAAGCTAAGCTATTCTATGACGATATTATGGATTATCGGAATGGGAATCTCGACAAGTGGCATATGGAGCGTATCTTTGGCCCAGAGAGTTCACAAGGTGTGATTAAATATTATCGGGATAACGACCTTATTGTCATGAATGAATTCATCTATGCACCGACGAGAACAATGAATACGAAGCAAGCAACACTGGATAAACTGAGAGCCGAGACGTTTCTGAAAATCATCTATGGTAACTTGTCAATTGACGAGTTTGATAACTTTGTAGCCAATTGGAAGAAACTTGGCGGGGATCAGATCACACAAGAAGTAAATGATACCATCGCAGCTAACCAATAGAAGGACTAATTGATATAATCCAAGAATGAAAAATGAAAAAATGGTGCGCTCCTAAAGGGAGGCACCATTTTTTGATGCTGATCATTTGCGTTTCAATAACAGAACTCCACTGATCGCTGACGTTTTCTGGCGGTACACCACTTTGAATCCAATATCATTGTCCAACAAACAGTTTAATGCATTAATCAGTAATGCACCGGGAACCAGTGTGAATGTACATGGAGACGTATTACCAATCACGCGTACACTTTGGATTCTGCGCGCAGAACCGGGAATGAGCGGATTTCTAGACCAATAAATTAATACCAGATCCGGTTGTGGAACAGCATTGACACGAGCCATACTAATCATCTCTTTTCTATTAAAGGTTCTTAATAGTAGATGAAAAGTAGAGAAAAGGGTGTTAGACGGAAGACATGATGTTTAATAAATAGACTCTACTTATTCGTTGAGTGCTGTTTGGATGGCAACTTGTCCCCTGGCGTTCCCTTGCCGTTGTTTTTATTGTGACGCGCTTTTTCGGCATTTTCGTTAACTTTCTTCACAAAATCTTGAGTACTTTCCATTTTAAATTACAGCTCCTTCCACAAGCAAAATGTGTATTCCCGATTGTTAATATAACCACTGGAAAGTGATTTTATTTTGGTGACATCGCTAAATTTAATTTTGATTCCACATGCTTAGGTCAGTTGGGACATACTGGACATGGGAAGTTCATGCGTCTAAACTAGATAGATCAGACACACTAAGAAGGGATGCGCCGATCCAAACCATGTTGCAGAAATTCGGGTTTACACAATATGAAAGTCAGGTATACGAGGCTATATTTGCGCAGGATGAACCGCTTGATGCCACATCGATTGTAAATTACTCCAACGTTCCCAAAGCTAAAATTTATGAAGTACTTAATCGCCTGATCGACAAGGGAACGGTGCTGACAACGATGGATGGGAAGAAAAACTATATATGGCTGTGGATCTACAGTCCATTATTCATAAGATCAAGGCTGATTTTGAGAAAGATATTGAGGAATTGAAAAGTTACAAAATCAAACGTACATTCACCGATGAACATATCTGGACGTTAAAAGATGAGTCGTCGATCGCATCGAATATCGAACAGCTTATCGAGGAAGCAGATTCATCGATACTTTTTCTGGCCTGGAATGAGCGAATGGAGAAATATCGTGAACTGCTGGAGCAGAAGGAAAGGCAGGGCGTGTACGTTGAAGTACTTGCCGTTGGGGGAATGGAGACATCCTTAAACCGGATATACTCGTTGATTCCATTGCTTGATGCACCGGAACCTTCACAGCTGCTTATTGTGGATCATGCGTATTTGCTGTTTGCCGGTGTGGAGCACGATTCATGGCGAGCTATCAAGACGATGTCCAAACCGATTGTCAAAGCAATGACTGATTATTTCTACCATGATGTTGCCCTTACTCAGATTACCAAAAAATACGGTGACCAACTGTTACAGGATGCTGAAATCGAGAAATTGCTCACCAGATTGATTTATTAAAACTATTCTCTTGGAGGATAGTTTTTTGTTATATCTTTGTTTGAAAACAACTATGAAAATAACTATTGAAACTTTCATTCTTTTGGGTTACTATCGTAGTTGTAACTTTTGAGGAGGATTCAAAAATGAATAAGAAAGTATATGTGCTTGCTATCGCAGCATTTGTGGTCGGAACCGTTGAACTGATCTTGGGCGGAATTCTGGACCTGATTGCTACTGATCTTCATCTTTCCCTGGCGAAAGCCGGGTATTTAATCTCTATTTTCTCACTTGTCTATGCGTTGTCTGCGCCGATTTTATTAAATATGACGGCCAGATTCGAGCGTAAAAAAGTATATATGTGTACGCTTCTTGTATTTCTAATCAGTAATCTGATCTCTGCGTTCAGTACCAGCTTTTATATGCTGATGGCAGGTAGAGCACTCGGAGCCGCAACAGGTTCCCTTATTTTTGTGCTCTCCTGACCCTTGCAGCGCGCATTGTGGAACCACAGTATAAAGGACGCGCCGTGGGGATTATTACGATGGGAGGCAGTGCATCACTTATCCTGGGTGTACCACTTGGTATCTTTGTAGGTAACTTGGCAGGTTGGCGTGAGGTGTTTATGCTGATTGCTATTCTGACTGCAGTGGTTATGGTAGCCATCTGGATTGCAATGGACCGTGTGCAGCCTATTCCTGCTGTATCCTTGAAGAAACAGCTTACGGCTCTGTGGAATCCAAAAATGTTGGCGATCCATGCTACGACTTTGCTTGTACTTGCTGGTCACTTGACTTTATATGCGTATTTCACACCATTTCTGCAAGAAACGCTGGGTGCCAGCGCGACGATGGTTACCTTTATCTATATGATGTTTGGGATCGCCGCTGTTGCAGGGGGAGGCATAGGGGGCATGTTATCCGATCGTCTGCACCCTGCTAAAGCAATAGTCATTGTGCTGATTCCCTTTATCGTGAGTATGGCTGTCATTCCGTTCAGTGTGGGCTTGCCTTTGATCGTCTTCTTGCTGCTGTTAAGCATCTGGAGTGCCCTAAGCTGGACGGTTACACCTGTACAGAATAGTCTCATTATCAAAACGTCGCCGGAAACAGCTGAAACTCTAATCAGCACCAACTCAGGTATTGCACATGCAGGTATTGCACTGGGTACCTATATCGGCGGCATGGTGATTGATCATTCATCGATTCTGAACACCGGATGGGTTGGTTCTGTTCTGATTTTGCTTGGTTTGGTGTCTGCCATCTATGCCATTAGCGTTAAGGAAAAAACCGTTCAGGCGGTTGCTTAGAATAAAGAAATTAGACAAAAAGCTTGAACCTCTGCATTCCCATAGTTTAATGGGTGTAGAGGTTTTTTTGCCGTTTCGCTAGAGTACGCGTCAGTAGATTAAACCATTTTCATATCGAGCAAAACTTGCTTAATTCATGGTAATCTATATAATTAAAATAGTTTTAAAAAGTATTATTTAATGTTGAATTACATGATGTGTATTGAAGGAGCGGTGATCATGACTACGAAGACGGAAAAACAAAAAATGCTGGATGGCGAGCTGTACATGGCTTCGGATCTTCAGTTGTCTGAGGACAGAGAGTATGCAAGGAAAATGACTCGGACGTTTAATCAAACGACGGAAACGGACGGTGAGCTTCGCACCAAGTTATTGAAGGAACTGTTGGGATCTACAGGTGAACACCTGAGTATGGAACCTAATATTCATGTGGATTATGGATATAACATTCATGTAGGCAATCATTTTTATACCAATTTTAACTGTACGATATTAGATGTGTGTGAAGTTCGTATTGGAGACCATTGCTTAATGGGGCCAGATGTACATATCTATACGGCTACTCATCCACTCCATCCGCATGAACGCAATACGGGTGCAGAATATGGCAAGCCAGTCACGATTGGCAATAATGTATGGATTGGTGGTAGAGCCGTTATTAATCCGGGTGTGACCATTGGAGACAACGTAGTCATTGCTTCCGGGTCGGTGGTTACAAAGGATGTTCCGGATAATATGATTGTAGGCGGTAATCCTGCTAGAATCATTAGAGAGATTGAGCTTTAATTTATTTTAGACAGAAGATGGGAAGTGCTTACGAAATGATGACTGAAAAAGAGAAATCCCAATTAGGGCTCTTGTATAACGCCAATTATGATCAAGAGTTAATTGAAGAGCGTTTACATGCCAATGGGCTTTGTTACGAATACAACCAGCTTCATCCAGGGAAGATTAATGAAAGAGAAGCGTTAATCAAGAAACTGCTGGGGAAAACGACGGATCGTTTCCTGATTGAACAGCCATTTGTATGTGATTACGGCTATAATATTGAAATTGGTGAGAACTTCTATAGCAATCATAATATTGTCATGCTGGATGGAGGAAAAATCAGTTTTGGAGATAACGTTTTTGTTGCTCCCAATTGCGGATTTTATACTGCAGGCCACCCTTATGATGTTGAGCAGCGCAATGAAGGTCTGGAGATCGTTGGACCCATCACGGTGGGCAATAATGTATGGATCGGTGGCGGTGTGACAGTTCTTGCCGGAGTGACGATTGGAGATAATACGATCATCGGCGCAGGGAGCGTAGTCACCAAGAGTATACCGTCTGGCGTGATTGCTGCGGGTAATCCTTGCAGGGTCATTCGCAAGATAACGGAAGAAGACAAAACAAAGTACAGAAGGGATGTAGTGAAGAACATATAGTGAAAATATCATATTAGCCATTGAGAATGCCCGATGTGTAGCATCGGGTGTTTCTTTTTGAAAATAAAAATAAATCCCCCAGACAGAAAACATGCCAAGGTATCGTATAACCGACACTTTTTCATGTGATTTGTCTGAGGGATAGAAGAATGTATCTGTTACATTTGCTTAAAGATCCTTAACGCTGCAAACTTTTCCCGTTACTGCTGATCACTTCTTTGTACCAATGGAAGGATTTCTTGCGATAACGTTCGAGTGTTCCTGATCCATCATCATGACGATCCACATAGATATAGCCATAACGTTTTTTCAACTGGGCAGAAGACGCACTGACAACATCAATGCAACCCCATGATGTATAACCCATAATTTCAACGCCATCTTCAATGGCTTCGCCAACCTGAACCAGATGATCATTTAGATACTGGATTCGGTAGTCATCTTCAACTGTTTTCTCGCCGTCAGCACCCGTGATCAACTCATCAACAGCACCAAGACCATTTTCTACAATAAACAGTGGTTTTTGATAGCGGTCATAGAACATGTTAAGGACATAACGCAATCCTTGCGGGTCAATCTGCCATCCCCATTCACTTGCTGGCAGATAAGGGTTAGGTACACCCCAAGCAGATTACCTTCACCTGCGATTTGTTTCTCCGGGTCTGCTGTCTGACAGATACTCATGTAATAACTGAAAGAGATAAAGTCTACCGTATTCAGCAACATTTCCTCGTCGCCAGCTTCCATCTGAATCTCAATTCCATTTTCACGGAAGTAACGTTTCATATAACCAGGGTAGCGACCTCTTACGTGTACATCACCGAAGAAATAGTTGCTGTGCTCGAATTCCATGACTTTGATCATATCGTCTGGATTTGGTGTCAGCGGGTAGGTCGGCATACTGAGCATCATACAACCAATCTGTGCTGTAGGAATGATCTCATGACAGAGCTTCACAGCGGAGGCACTGGCTACAAACTCATGATGGATCGCTTGATACAGATCTTGTTTGCTAAGCTTCTCCTTCGACGTATAGATACCACCGCTCATGAAGGGTGCTTCAAGGATCGAATTGATTTCGTTAAAAGTAAGCCAGTATTTTACTTTGTTTTTGTAACGGTTGAAGACAGTGGTTACATAACGTTCGTAGAATCCAACCATTTTCCGGTTAACCCAGCCGTCGTATTCTTTGGACAAGTGAAGAGGTGTCTCATAGTGGGATAACGTTACGAGTGGTTCGATCCCGTATTTGTGACACTCGTCAAACAGATTGTCGTAGAATTGCAATCCTTCTTCATTGGGTTCCAGCTCGTCCCCTTTTGGGAAAATCCGGGACCAGGCGATGGAAGTACGGAATACTTTGAAGCCCATCTCGGCAAACAGTTTCACATCTTCCTTGTAGCGATGATACAGATCGATACCGATCAGTTTCATGTTATCTTCGGTTGGTTCTTCCGTGATTGGCCCCATGATGCCTTTAGGAGCTACATCCTGAGTAGATAATCCTTTGCCGCCTTGATTGTATGCACCTTCAGCCTGGTTGGCCGCAATTGCGCCACCCCACAGGAAATTTTCCGGGAATTGATAGGTTTGATTTTGAGAGTTAATCATGTGTATCGCTCCATTCATCAAATTGATTTTAAGAGGTTGTTCGAAAAGCCAGCTTTTGATTACAAAGGATGCCTAACGGCATCATCTGCATCGAATATGGCATTCAGCCGAAATGTCCGTTGCTCACGTAGTTTTCCCTACGCTCTGCTACTCCATTTCTAGCTTCATCCCATCTTCTCGGTACTGAAAACCGGTCTTTTTGAACACGCACTTTAAGATGATTCATATATGACATAAAAAAGCTTAAACGTTGTAACGGGTTACACGTCAAGTTTTACTTTTGACCCAGATCTGAGGCATACTATTATTCTATAGTTCGTTAGCAAGAAGGGAGTCTCCGATGTCCAAGTTTGATGAAATTATGAAGCGGTCCGGTTACTCAAAAGCGACTGTGTCACGCGTGATTAATCATTCTCCGCATGTTAGTGATGAAGCAAGACAGATCATAACGGATATTATGAAACAGTTGAATTATATTCCCAACCGGAATGCGATATCGTTATCTACAGGGCAAACAAAGCAGATTGGAATTGTGACCTCTACCACAGGTGAGATCATTCTTACATTCATGAATCAATTCATTGATACAGCCATGGATTTTGGGTTTCAGACGATTATCTATACATCCCGTGGAGATCCGGAGATTGAATTGCAGGCGTTCGAAGATCTGCGCAGTAAACGAGTTGATGGTCTAGTTATTATTGCTTGTGTCAATGATCCTCGGAAATTAAAAGCTTATATGGAGTATGGGCCCATTGTCTCCTGGCAGCGAATGGGGAACGACGAGATTCCGTCTGTCGCGATGGATCAGGCAGAAGGGTATAAGTTAGCTCTGGAGCATCTGGTATCAAGAGGATACACCCGAATTGCCAATGCATTTGGCAGGGCTGAAAGTTTGAATACCCAGAGCCGCCGTAAAGCCTATGAATCTTTCATGAAGAGCAGAGGGTTGCATGTGTGGACTGAAGCATATCAATATTCCGTATTTAGCTCCTCCGACGGCGAAGAAGCGATGCGAAGAATGGCTGAGGGACCAGAACTTCCACAGGCCGTATTATGTTCGAATGATTATGCAGCCATCGGTATTCTGAGTGAAGCACGCAGACGAAATATTCAGGTACCGGAACAACTCGCCATTGTGGGGTTTGATGATATCGAGCTTTCCCGTGTTCTTGGAATCACGACCATACACAATCCGATTGCGGAGCAAGCCACCCAGGCTTTCCATCACTTGTGGGCTGTATTGGGTAAAACAGAGTTGAAGACAGAGCAGCTGACATACCAGCTGATTGAGCGTGAGACAACTTGAATCCATAAGACCTGATGTGGAAATCTGGTTTTATGGATTCAATAATTATTCAAATTTGAAGCATCTTCGAATCGGACACATACGATATACTGAATATGAGCTTCAGAACGACATATCTGTACGGAGATGTGGCGTGAGGTTTTTGTATCATGTTACAAGTTACATATTTCACAAACGATTAGCAGGAAAGGTGAGAATGGACTTTATGAAGACAATGACAGGCCGATTCAGAATTGCGGGCATATGGGAGGGTGTATCCTTACTTCTGTTGATTTTTATTGCTATGCCTCTGAAATATTTTGTAGATATCTCTTCCGCTGTAGCCGTAATGGGCATGATTCATGGTATTTTGTTTCCTTTGTACCTAATTGCGCTAGTTCACTTGGCTCTGGTCAAAAAGTGGAAGATAACGCGTTGGCTGATGGGTGGACTAGCCGGTCTACTGCCGTTTGGAACTTTTGTATTTGAATCTTATCTTCGGAAGAGAGATTGGAAATAAAAATCAATATGACTAAATGAAAGCAGGCGACTAATTCAGATGTTATCCGAATTGTCGCCTGTTACTTTCTGTACAAGTACTACTTTACTGTACCTTGTTGACGATCAGACAATAAGCTGACTCCAACATCGCCAGAGGCATTCGACACAGGTGCATACGCCGAGAAGGAAGTAACAACTACCAGCGCAGTGAACAGAAACAAGAATGATTTTTTCATACCATAACCTCTTTCATATGGGGATATATTCCATTTGATTCTAACGCATATAGGCTATACTTGAAAAGAGAAAGTTTAAATGAGCAAGCTATTGAATGACTGAAAGGGTTGAGCTTCAATGAAAGATATTCTTGAGTTAACTTCCATAGAAATGGTTGAAGAAACTATTCAACAACATGAATTGGTTTTTTTGTATGTATCTCGGCCAGAGTGCAGCGTGTGCCACGCTTTACTCCCCAAGATCAGGGCGTTGCTTGAACCTTATCCATCAATATACCTCGGTCACATTAATGCTAACGAAGTGGAAGAGGTTGCATCCAAGTTTCTTATTTTTACCGTTCCAACAATGATCATGCTTGTGGAGCAGAAGGAATATATTCGAGCGGATCGTTTTGTGCGCTTGGAACGTCTGGAAGAGCAACTGCAACAGATTCACTCCATGTATACCCAAGATGAGGAATAGATAGCTAAAACTTCATGCACGGCGGCTCATACATGAGCCGTTTTTTTGCGCCCGCAGTGGCATATAGCTATCAATAAAGTACATGATGCCTGAACTCGCAAATTAAAGTGTTGCCATGAAAACGGTTGTATGATAATTTAAACATTATAAAAACGTTTTTATAGTAAAGGAACAAAACTTATGGCAAAGATAACGATTAAAGATGTAGCAAGGGAAGCGGGCGTATCCATATCTACGGTCTCCAACGCCTTGAATGGTGTGGATGTCTTGAACCCGGAGACAAAATCACATGTTCTTAAGGTGGCAGAGCGTTTAAATTATGTGCCCAATCTGAATGGCAAGCTGTTGAAGTCCGGTCAAACCAAAATGCTCGGTTTTTTCACCACAAGTGTATCGGGTCCGTATTTCTATAAGCTGGTAGAGTCGATGTCTCGCGAATGTGATCGTCTTGGGTATGGTTTGAATGTATTTGTGACCAAGGATAAACACGTTATTATGAGTAATATTCTGGGTCGGCGGGTGGATGGTGTCATTATCTACGAAGAGCTTAGGATCGATGAGCAAGATATTATCGCCATGGAGAAAGACAAGATCAAGGCTGTTTTTCTGGATCGGGTCTATCAGAGCGATACGATGGGAAGTGTCATTTTTGACTCGTATGTGGCGGCTTATGAAGCAACCAAGTATTTAATTGGGCTGGGGCACAAGAAAATTGCTTATATTTCGGGTGTGGACACGATGTTTGACAGTGTACAGCGTAGGGATGGCTATCTGGCTGCCTTGCGTGAATACCAGCTTCCAATCGATGAAGATTACATTATACAAGGGTACTTTGAGGAGGAGAGCACGTATAGTGCGATAAAATCTTTTCTTCATTTACACCCCGGCAAGCGGCCTGATGCATTTCTTGCAGGGAATGACTTGAGTGCAATTGGCTGTATGCATGCGTTGAAGTCTGAGGGCTTTGAAGTGCCTCAAGATGTTAGCGTCGTGGGTTTTGACGATATTGATATCGCACAGTATTTTTCTCCACCGCTTACAACAGTAAGAAATCAAATTGCAAGACAGGGTATCCTGGCAATCAATCAACTGGTGGGTATGATCAAGGAGAAAGAACAAGGGGCTGCACAGAAATTGGCGGGTGAGCTGGTGGTGAGAGGTTCAAGCCATGTGAAGATCGACCGGAAAGATTATCGTACATAAGCTGACTCATCTTCTCCGGTCTTTTTTTACATAAATATAAACAAAGGGGTTTTTATGCCGAAAAATAAAAACGTTTTTATAAACATACATGCATGATGGAGGGAGTAAAAAAACGTGGATAAATTAGCCGTAGAGACATCAACCGGTAAAAATACGATCAGTCCCAACGGGAAGAAACCCATTGGACAACGGATTAAAGAATTCATAGTCGATTATCGGAGACAATGGGAGATTCAATCGATGATTATCCCGGGCATTATCTTTATGATTATTTTCTGTTATATCCCGATTTACGGTTTGACGATTGCCTTCAAAAATTACACGGTCATTGATACGCTGGCTACCGCTCCTTGGGTAGGGCTGGATAATTTCAGAATCATTTTATCAGACAAATACTTCTGGGATGCAGTTGTGAATACGCTGGGGATCAGTTTCTTGAAATTAGGTATCGGGTTTGTCATTCCGATCATTCTCGCGATCATGATCTACGAGTTAAACAGCGGACGATTCAAGAAGTTTGTGCAAACGGTTTCATATTTACCTCACTTTTTGTCCTGGATTGTACTTGGGGGAATGCTGATCACCTGGTTTTCAACCACGGGGTTATTTAATCAATTATTGCTTAGTCTGGGAGTGATCTCGCAACCGCAGAACATCTTGCTGGATGCAGGCAAGTACTGGTGGATTGCTACGTTATCGGATATTTGGAAAGAAGCAGGTTGGGGAACGATTCTGTATCTGGCGATCATGGCAAAGATTGACCCAACATACTATGAAGCTGCCAAAATTGATGGTGCAAGCCGTCTCAGACAGATCTGGAATATCACATTGCCTAATATGAGATCAATCATCAGCCTAAATCTGATTCTAACTGTAAGCGGTTTATTAGGGTCGAATCTGGATCAGACGCTGGTGCTCATGAACTCCCAGAACCGCGACAAAGCGGAAGTCATCAATTCGTACGTCTATCGTATGGGGATGTCTCAGGGTGACTTTTCATATGCAACGGCCGTTGGCTTGGGTGTCTCAATCATTTCTGTCATTCTACTCGTCACGGCAAACAAAATCACAAGCAAATTAAACGATAATCAATCTGTGTTGTAAGAAGGAGGCATCCCGCGTGAATGGAAAGGTGGCAAAAGAAGATCTCGATAGTCGGATCTTTGATACGTTAAACATGATTTTGTTAGTCATCTGTACGGTCGTTATTCTGGTTCCACTCTGGAATGTCATCATCTCTTCCTTTAGTTCAGGCAAGGCACTGGCGGAAGGTGGATTCATCTTCTGGTCACCGGAATTCTCGCTGGAGAATTACAGAGCGGTATTCAATGATCAGGGTATCTGGCAGGCATTCTTCATATCAGTTTCCAAAACAACGATTGGCGTTGTTACACATGTGTTCTTCTGTGCCATGGTTGGTTACGGTCTGAGCAAAAAGTACATAAGAGGCCGTAAATTATACGTTGCCATGGGTGTTATTACAATGTTCTTCTCGGGCGGCATGATCCCGACATACCTGTTAATCAAATCACTTGGCCTGCTTAACAGCTTCTGGGTGTACATTATCCCGGCGTTATTCAGCTTCTATGATGTCGTGATTCTGATGAATTTCTTCCGGAATGTCCCGGATTCTCTGGAAGAATCGGCCAAGATTGACGGTGCTGGGGATTGGCATATTTTCCTGAAAATCTTTATTCCACTCTCCATGCCTGCCATGGCTACAATTGCGCTATTTAATGGGGTGGGGCAATGGAACGACTTCATGACAACCAAGTTATACATTACTGATCAGTCACTGTATCCACTCCAGATGATGTTGTATGAGATTATCGTTCAGTCACAGACACAATCCATGCAAAATGTCGGGGGTTCGGCTGTTATTGAAACAACGACCAAAGGTGTGCAGCTAGCCACTATTGTCATAACAACACTCCCTATCGTGCTGATCTATCCCATCGTTCAGAGATACTTTATCTCGGGAATGATGCTCGGAGCGGTCAAGGAATAGGAGCAACAAATACCCCATTTTGAGGAGGAACAAAAATATGTTGAAGTTGAACAAGGCATCAGGCAAAAAAGGGATAAAATTGCTCGCAACACTGCTCACAGCCGTACTTATGATTACAGGTTGCAGTGGTGGATCGGGGGCTCCAGTGAAGGGAACTGGGTATCCATTGAAGATCGTTATACGGTTGACCCGGAAAAGCCGGCTTGGCAGTTGGATAAAAAGGAAGAGGCTACCGACCTGACATGGTACGTCAATGCTGACTGGTGGAACACTGATTTTGGCAAGGACATTGTTACCAAGAAAATCAAAGAGGATCTGAACATTAATATTAAATTCATCACGGGTGATGATACCAAGTTAAACACCTTTTTCGCGGGTGGAGATATGCCTGACTTGTTGACGGTGTTTGACTCGAATTCTCCAGTGGTGCAAAAAGCTGCAACCTGGGCTATGCCGCTGAATGATCTGGCGGAGAAATATGATCCTTACTTCAATAAAGTTGCGGCTGCCGATACGTTGAACTGGTTCCAATTGGCGGATGGTAAAACCTATGGTTACCCGAACTATTCCAATACACAAGAGGATTATGATAGCGGTAACATTCCTGCCAAAACGGCATTTATCATTCGTAAAGATGTGTACGAAGCTTTGGGTAGTCCGGTCATTGGAACGCCAGAAGAATTCCAGAGTGTGATGAAACGTATTAAGCAAGAGTTCCCTGCGCTGATTCCGTTTGGATTCAACTCTATAGGTGAAGGGACAGGTTCACTCGGGGATACGTTGCAAGATTTCATCGGTGTTCCGCTGGAAACTGAATCAGGAGAATTCTACGATCGTAATCTGGATGAAGATTACCTCACGTGGTTGAAAACATTGAACACCGTGTACAGAGACGGCAATATCAGTGATGACAGTTTTGCCGATGATGGAACCGCTTTTGAGGAAAAAGTGAAGTCCGGTAAATATGCGACCATGCTGCTTGACGGTACACCTCAACAAGGAGGAAACCTGCAAATCTACATGAGTGCCAATCCAGGCAAAGAATATGTTGCTATCGATGGACCACAGAGCACCAAAGGCAATGCACCAACATTGAATCAATCCGGAATAACCGGGTGGATGATCAATTTCATCTCCAAGGATTGTAAAGATCCGGCCAAGGCCATTCAGATTTTCACATACTTATTAAGTGAAGAAGGCCAGACACTCATGAATTACGGGATCGAGGGGAAACCTACCAAACCAAAGCCGACGGTAGTGTAGAATTGCTGCCAGCGGTGAAAGACCTGCAACTCAATAACGCGGATCAATTCAAAAAGGATTATCGGATGGGTGAATTTATGTTCTTCGGTCATGACCGCCACAAAGCACTCAGTGCAGATGCTTTTCCGGAAGCGATTAAACAGATGCAGGAGTGGGGCCAAGGCAAGCTGAAACCACACTTCATTCTGGAGAATATTAGCCCGGATCAAGGCACACCTGAAGCTCGTGCGTTGTCAGCAATCAATACGAAGTGGAATACAACACTGGTCAGTATGGTACGTTCCAAGGATGATGCCTCGTATGACAATGCACTGGCTTCTTACAAGTCATTTTTAGGTGAGAACCGTTGGGAAGAGATTGTGAAGGTACGCAGTGAAAAGATGAAATTGAACAAAGAGAAACTAGGCATTCAATAATAGAAATATGAAGGAGAATCCTATGACTACATTCAAAATGTACAAATCTACGGGTGAAGAAGAGTTATTCGTATCTCTATCCCAGGAGCAATTGAAACCACTGGATGCTGATAAGAAGACAACGACCATCCATCTGGATGATCAGCTAACGTATCAGGAGATGGACGGATTTGGTGCTTCTTTTACCGATTCATCTGCCTATTTGATCAACCAAATCTTGAGTGAGGAGCAACGGGATGAGGTCATGACCCGACTGTTCCATCCGGAGAAAGGGATCGGGCTGTCGGTCATCCGTAATCCGATGGGCGCTTCGGACTATGCGAGAACGGTATACAGTTATAACGATATGCCAGAACAGCAGACGGACCCCGAATTAACCCAATTCAGCATTGCACATGATGAAGGGGACGTTATTCCTTTAACACAACAGGCGTTGGCATTGAATCCTGAACTGAAGCTGTTTGCTTCACCATGGAGTGCACCGGGATGGATGAAAACGAGTGGATTGATGATTACTGGACAATTAAAGACTGAATGGTATCCCGTTTATGCTGAATATTTCGTGAAATACATTCAAGCGTATGGCAAGCATGGATTACCGATCCATGCCATTACACCACAGAATGAGGCGCTTTATGAACCAGGGCACTATCCCGGTATGTTGATGCCAGCCGAGGCCCAAGCAGATTTTATCAAAAACCATCTCAAACCAGCCTTTGTCAAAAAAGAGATTAACACCAAAATTCTCTGTTACGATCACAACTGGGATCAACCGGACTATCCCCTAACCGTACTGGAACAAGCGGGAGAGGAAGTTGACGGAGTGGCCTGGCACTGGTACGGGGGCGATGCATCTGCTCAAACGAAGGTATATGAAGCTTTTGCAGGTAAAGAAGTGCATTTCACTGAAGGTTCGGGTGGAGAGTGGATTCCGCCATTTGAGCAAGCCTTCTCTAATGTGATGCGAACGGGAATTCAGATTCTTCGTAATTACAGCAAGTCCTTTGTACTTTGGAATATGGCACTTGATGAGAACAACGGGCCAACCGTTCCGGGATTTGGCCGCAGTACGTGTCGTGGGATCGTTCAGGTGAATCAGCAAACAAAGGAACTTACGTATACACTTGATTATTATGCCTTGGCACATTTTAGTGCCTTGATCCGCCCCAAGGCTGTTCGGATCGAATCAACTTCCAGTGATAATGGAATTTGTTCTGTGGCTTTTAAAAATGCCGATGGTTCCGTAGCTTTAGTCCTCTTTAATGATGGGGAGGAGACGGGCAACATACAGGTTAAGCTGCGCGACGATGTATTGATGAAGTTCCAGCTGGAAAGCAAGAGTGTCTTGTCCGTATTAATCACAGATTTATAAATGAACGGAGTTATACCAGGCTTCATCAGAAAAGAAACCAAAAGAAGCGATATCCGGAGTGTACACGGATATCGCTTCTTTTGGTGAATTTCATCCGATTCAGGGCTATATTATACGGGTTGAATGGCGAGATGGGGTGTCCCACTACTTTCATCAACGAACAGTATATATTGATTGCCAGCAGTCCCTGTTAAGACCAGACCGGGTTGACCTGCAACACCAGGATTGTAATATCTGAGTTGTTGCAAAACAGGTAGGGAGACTGGAAGAGTAGGTTGATTAAGTGCCATTAATTGTGTAGCGGCCTTAACGCTATCTCCAGCTTCAATTACTCCGCCTACACCCAAATGGTTGACAATCGAGGAGCTGGCGTTGATTTGAAGGCTGCCTGCTATGGTCTGACTACCATTGACTTGTAGATCGACACCAACGGTTTGATTACCATTAACGTGCAGATTTTGATTTATCGTCTGATTGCCGGTGACAAGGATACTATCAAATGTTGGCAAAGATATCATCTCCTATACAGTATTCATATATTCTATGAGGACAAGATCTGGAATGATCCGGGTGGCCACACATTATATACTTGGGATAAAGCCCTTTTGCAAAAAAGAGTTAGCGAAACACTATTTCGTGCATATTGTAGGCAGAGAATGTTTTCGCATGGAACAGGAGGGTTTGTTATCCGAAAGAAGTCAAGAACGCAGGTTAAGTCCACGAAAAAGAAACGTTCAGTTCATGATGCGAACCGGTTATTCCTGAGACAGATGAATGTGGTTCTGAACAGGAAACTCAAATCCATGCGTAAACATATGGAAGTACAACAATTGGAACTGAATCAGCAATGGCTGAAAATGATGCAGGTGGGAAGCATACCTGCCCGAGAAGTGCCAAAAGTGATCTATAAAGAGTTAAATGTGCTTCTTATTACTCCTTGTAATGACCGAGAAATGTCATCACATTGCGTCCTGATTGAACAGAGTCTGAAACATCTCGTGAGAAATGTGAATGAGATTAAATATATCGAATCCGTGTCAGCCTGTTTATCTTCTTATGATGTTGACCTGATTATGGTCATCGGAAGCGAAGAAAACTTGCCGGATGAGAATATCACAGCATTAAGGACATCAACCGTGAAGAAGGCAATCTGGTTGTCTGCCGATCAACAGGTGAATCAAAGCGAAACTATTCTACCGATTTTTGATCACGTGTTTACACAACATTCAACGCAAATAAGCGATGATCAGCAGCATATGGGAAGCACTGGTAGTCATGAACTGTTCATGCCGCCTGATCCACATATATTCTGTCCGCAAGCTGTTCCCCGGAGTATGAATCGGATGTTTATATCATCGGGGATGCAGAACCGGATGGCATCGTCACCGCAATTGCCAAATCAGGTCTTATGGATAACAAAAAGGTTCGGGTGGATGGAAAGGGTTGGGCACAGATCGGGGATTTCAAGCCTGTTCATACGAATGAAGCTCGTCAGATGTTATATAACGGAAGCAAACTGGTTATTCATAGTGGGGAATCAATCAAAAACGTGATGGAAATTGCCGCATGTGGGACGTTTCAGCTCATAGGCCCATCTGTGAATCAGAGCAACGGGATTGACCTTAGTAACTTTCAACAATACAACTCTTGTGAAGAACTCACTCAGAAGTTTGAACATTACTGGCAGAGTGTTGATGCAAGGAGACTGGCCGCTAGCCATGCTCTGGCATACATGAAATATAATCAATCCCATCTACAAAAAACATTGCGACTGCTGGATATCATTTTCATATAAATCATCCCAAAAATCACAGGAGCGTAGGCTGCATCATGTTGCTGCATTGGAGGAGTTCTGATTGAAGGTAATTGCTCTGCATCTGCCCCAATTTCACCGGATTGAGGAGAACGACCGATGGTGGGGGTCGGTTTTACTGAATGGACGAATGTAAAAAAAGCCACGTCTTTATATTCGGGTCATTATCAGCCTAAGCAGCCGTTTCAGGGGAACTATTATGATCTTTCCGATCCAGATGTACGAAAGTGGCAAGCGGAAACGGCTAAACAGCATGGCATTTATGGATTTTGTTATTATCATTATTGGTTCAAAGGCAAGCGTTTGCTGGAAAAACCAGTGAATGAAATTCTGGAAAGTGGGGAGCCTGATTTTCCCTTTTGTTTGTCTTGGGCCAATGAGACATGGACAAGAAAATGGGATGGGCAAGAATCCGATATTCTCATGGCCCAGAACTATGGGGATCGAGAGGATTGGGAAGAACATTTTAATTATCTGGTAAAAGTATTTAAGGACAAACGATATATTCGAGTGCAAGGTAAGCCTTTATTTCTGATCTATCGACCAGCGAGTATTCCGCAATGTGAGGAAATGATTCAGTTTTGGCGTGAATTGGCTTTGAAGCATGGCCTGAAAGGGATCCATTTTGTGCAGACCATTGGTGGATTCCCTACATTTAATCGTCAGATCTTTGATGCGAGTATGGAATTTGAACCGCATTATACGTTTGCACATGGACATATGAATGGAATCTGGATCGGAATGAACATCAAGGGACAGCAGCATATTGCTGTGAATTACGACAAGGTATGGTCCTCCATTCTCGAACGAACACCACACCGTAACGGAGAAATTGTCTATCCAGGTGCTTTTGTCAATTGGGATAATACACCGCGGAGAGGTGTTGACGGACAGAGTACGCTTGGGGCCACCCCAGAGAAGTTTGGGCTGTATCTGTCCAGACAGATGGAACGAGCGAGGACGCTGTACAAAAGTGAATATCTTTTTGTTAATGCCTGGAATGAGTGGGCGGAAGGGGCATATCTTGAGCCGGATCAAAACTATGGTTATGCTTATTTAAGAGAACTCAAGAAAGTAACTCAGCATGAATTGAACAGAAACAAGTCTATAGGAGGGAGTTCCGAATGAGGGAACTCTCTGCTTTGAGCTTATTTATAGACTATGTTTCGTTGTCAGTACTGTTTTTTGTTTGCGGTACTCCGTTGGAGTTAGCCCTGTATGCTTTTTGAACTGTCTGGAGAAATAGTACAAATCACTGAAACCGAGATGTTCGGCGATGGCAGTTATTGTGTTCGGGGTGCAGGCAAGCAACTCTTTGGCCTTATCAATTTTTTTGCCAGTAATATAGAGGATCGGAGGAACTCCGATCTGCTGCTTGAAGAATCGAATGAAATAATTTGGATGCATGTAGGCGATCTGGGCCAGATCCTGAACCGAAATATTCTCTTCGATGTTGGAATCAATATAAGCCAGAATGGTGGACAGTTTCTCCATGACAGGAACGTTAATAAAAGAGATCTGATCCAGATCCAGATTCATTAGATAGTGAGATAGTAACTCGGTCAGTTTGCTCTTGGCCATCATATGGGCATAGACTTCATCGGATTTTGCATATGTAAGGATACTGCTGAAGATTGCTTGAATCAACTCAGGTTGATCTATCGTACAGATGTGTGGGAATTTCAGAATTTGGAACAAATTGATTCCCCCAACCTTTGCGCTAAAGTGACACCAATATTTGAGAAAAGGACTGTCATTAATGGCAGAGTAAGACTGTTTGATCCCCTCTGGCATTAAAATAAGCTGATTAGGCGCAGGGTAATATTCTTCATCCCCAATCTTGAGCCAACCTTCACCTTCGCATATGAAATAAAACTTGCTGTAATCGGGTGTGTAATCCAGATCCCGCCAATCCGTATCGCACCGATTGTAGTTGACCATGAATAATTCGACTTGGAGATTAGACAGGTAGTTCGTAAGCAAAGTTTGGTGATTCATACTTTTCATCTCCATACAAGGTTATTATTGTCCATCTAAAAGTTAGTGTTCTGCATGTCTATCCTTCGGCCGTAGCACTACAATACAACTACAGACAATAACAGAAGGGATGAGAACATCTCATGGACAAAAACGAATATTTGCAACAGATTGAAGCAACGATTGAGAGTGGTAAATTCAAGG
This sequence comes from Paenibacillus sp. OVF10, assembly GCA_022836915.1. Classification (GTDB taxonomy): domain Bacteria; phylum Bacillota; class Bacilli; order Paenibacillales; family Paenibacillaceae; genus Paenibacillus. Next base: position 3,784,858 of record CP094668.1, read on the forward strand.
ACAACTGGAGTTCGCTTAGCGCCTTTCAAGTACCCGAATGGTACCCAAAAGCGAAATTTGGCATATTCATTCACTGGGGGCTATATTCTGTACCGGCCTATGATAGCGAATGGTATTCGCGAAATATGTACATACAAGGCACCAAAGCTTATGAACATCACCTTGAGGTGTATGGACCTCATAAGGACTTTGGATATAAAGACTTCATTCCGATGTTTCGTGCAGAGAAGTTCGATGCAGATGAATGGGCAACGTTATTCAAACAGGCTGGAGCCAGATATGTTATGCCTGTGGCTGAGCACCATGATGGTTTTCAGATGTACAAAAGCTCTATCTCTCACTATAACACATATGAAATGGGCCCCAAACGGGATCTTCTGGGTGAGATGAAGGTTGCATACGAGAAGCAGGGGCTGACCTTATGTGTGTCGTCTCACCGCGCCGAGCACTGGTTCTTCATGTCTCACGGGAAGGAGTTTGATTCAGATATTAAGGAACCCCTTGAGCGTGGGGACTTCTATTGGCCTGCCATGCCTGAACCCAAGGATCACTTCGACTTGTATGACTCACCTCCAACTGAGGAGTATCTGGAGGACTGGTTGATTCGCTGCTGTGAACTGGTTGATCAATATCAGCCAAAGATCTTTTATTTCGATTGGTGGATTCAAACGGTTGCGTTCAAACCCTATCTTAAAAAATTTGCTGCCTATTATTATAACAAAGGCGAAGAGTGGGGTGTGCCTGTAGCTATCAATTATAAACATGAGGCCTACATGTTTGGTAGTGCCGTTCCGGATGTGGAGCGGGGACAGTTCGCTGAGCTCAAGCCCTATTTTTGGCAAACGGATACAGCTGTCGCTAAAAACTCATGGTGTTATACGGAAAATAATAACTATAAAACGGCTGAGGAGATCATTCGGGATCTCGTCGATATTGTAAGCAAAAACGGAAATTTACTGCTGAACATTGGACCTAAGGCAGACGGCAGCATACCGGATGAAGATCGCGACATTTTGCTGAGCATTGGCAAGTGGCTGGAAGTGAATGGGGAAGCGATCTATGACACGTCATTCTGGCGTACGTTTGGCGAGGGTCCGACAGAGGTGAAGGAAGGGCAATTCACGGATGGGGATACGAAGATATTTACGAGTGAAGATATACGTTTTACGTTAAAAGAAAGCAGTCTGTATGCCACGGTTCTTGCCTATCCAGATAATGGGGTGGTGCAGATTAAATCCCTGAAGGAAAATTCTCACCATTTTCAAGGGGTCATTCAAGATATTCAGGTACTTGGCTATGAAGAACAGCCGCAATGGGAGAGAACAGCGGACGCACTGACGATCACAACAACAACTGTGAAAAGTAATGCGCCAATTGTTTTCAAAATTAAATTGGACTAATCAACAAAGATAAATTAACTACTGTAAATATAAAAAGGGCGCATCCAGGAGTATTGTACTCATCGGATAGCGCTCTTTTGGTTGGGCTATACACAGGGCTGACTTCCATGCAAAATCCTCTCCATGATAATGGAGGCTGCTCCAAGCTGAAAACGGTAATTCGGAAACTTACTTATATAATAATCACGAAATTCTTTCTTGCTAATATACTGATATCATCAAACCAGTGATGTTCGCCTGTAATGGAATGATTGAGACTCACTAAGGAGGATCTGCAAAAAAGATGAAACCAAAGAAACGCATCAGATATGGTTGGAGCGGATTTAAGAAAAAAGCTGAGGACTGTGACCATCCCCAAGAGCAGCACAAAGAACACCATCACGAGCACAATCATCACCACCACAATAACCACCATCCTAAGTGTTTTGACAAAGAAGCCGAATTGCTTCTCAAATTAATTGGTGAGTTGAAGGGAGCAATTGTACAGGTTTTTGCCAATCCCACGCCTCACAATGTTTCACTTCTGATTGAGGTACTGCGTAAATTACTGGCTCTGGTTCATCATTCGGATTTGAAAAAGGGAACCAAGGCAGATCTCGAAGCGGTCTTGGAGCTTACCATTGTATCTGCAGAGGCCGTTCCATTTTCTCCGATCAGTGTGGGAACCAATTTGCAGCAATTGCTGGATGTGCTCCTATCTGTCATTTTACAGGGGAATATCGATTCGGCTGAGAAAGATCAACTGGTCATTTTGATCCGGGCGACCGAATTGGCTATCACAACAGGGCTTAGAAACATAGGGAGTCAAGGTCCGGCAGGACCTGCAGGACCAGCGGGTCCTCAGGGCGTACCTGGTCCACAAGGCCCGGCAGGCGTTGCTGGTTCTCAGGGTGGTGTAGGTCCAGCTGGTACACCGGGAGCTGCTGGTGCCCAGGGACCAGCAGGTGCGACAGGTGTTACTGGAGCAACGGGTGCGGCAGGCCCAGCAGGTGGCGCAACAGGAGCGACAGGGGCAACGGGGAGTACAGGAGCTGTTGGGGCAGCTGGACTTGCGGGAGTCACCGGGGCAACGGGTGCAGCCGGAATTGCTGGGGTAACCGGGGCTACCGGCGCAACTGGGATTGCGGGAGTAACTGGCAGCACTGGTGTTACAGGAGCTACGGGTTCGGGCGCCATCATACCGTTTGCTTCTGGCGGACCTGCCATATTAACAACGGTTCTTGGTGGACTGGTCGGAACGACAAGCCTTATCGGTTTCGGCAGCTCGGCAACAGGAGTCAGCATTCTGGGTGGCACCATTGATTTAACGGGAACGATTGTCGGACCACTCATTAACTTTGCGTTCTCTGTCCCACGGGATGGCGTTATAACTTCCATTGCTGCCTATTTTAGTACAACAGCAGCCTTGGCCTTGGTCGGTTCAACGGTGACCATCACTGCGCAATTATTCAGTTCACCTACACCTGATAATGCATTTACTGCGGTTCCAGGGGCCGTCGTTACACTGGCACCTCCACTCACCGGTATTATTGCATTGGGTAGTATCTCCAATGGCATAACAACCGGATTGGCTATACCTGTGACTGCACAGACACGTCTTCTGCTTGTATTCTCCGCAACGGCAACTGGACTTAGTCTTGTGAATACCGTTGTTGGCTATGCAAGTGGCGGCGTGAACATTACATGATGAGATATAAATTTTGATATGAACGACATGAGAGTTCTCATGTCGTTCTTTTTCTTGATTTGAAATTTTGAGTATCAGGTCTTGGTTATATAGAACTACTACAAACTATTATTCATCAAAAACATGCAGGAATACGAAAAATAAGCTGAAATGTGTAAGCGACATGAGACACATAAAAGCATTAAATAGACTTATTTTCTATATTTTTCAATAAAATGCTTGTATATATCGAATAATGATTTTATACTATACCAATAAAATCCAATTAAATTCCTAATCGACTATTATATGTAATTAAAATGTTTAACTACTCACTCGAATCACGATCGAAAGTCATATCCACCACTCCTTAGCAAGCGTTCTGCTAACGCTCCAGATTACCCTTCCACATGAATGCTTATCGACATTCACTCTCATTGCATTATTCAAACACCCAAACTATTCACTCACATGGTTTAATCCGATTCATTCAATCTCCTAAACTTCCAAGTAAAAAACATAGACTGATCTGTTATCTCTTTTGACTCATATTGATCCCTAACCAGACCTGTAAAGGAGGTGAGGCTTTATGTGAAATCCAGGGCATCTATTTCGTCCGCAATAAAGGTTATTTTAACGTTTTATTCTGCAGAGAAGGGCATATGTACCAGACTAAATTAAAAAACCGGGTAAAAGGAGTGGAAAAGTTTGATAAAGATTAATCGGTTACGCAAGCCCATCTCCATGGGGCTCTCGCTTCTCCTTGCATTTTCGATCATTCATCCGGTTTCAGCTGAAAACTCCACATCATCCAAATTGGATATGAAATCTGGACTTGCCAAAGTTACGGAGTCCAAAGTAAACGCCAAATTGACCAAAGAATTCGAAGGTAGTGAATATGTTACCTATCTGGTGAAAATGAAGGAACAGGTGGATACAGCAGCAGTCTCCAAACAGGCCCTGGAAAAGGCGACCATCGCCAAACAAACGGCTTCAGCCACAAAGCTGTCCGTTCGTAATTCGGTCGTCAGCTCTCTGCGAGAAACAGCCTCGCGTACACAATATCCATTGGAAACTTATCTGGAAAAGGAAGTTGACCTGGGTAAGGTCAAAGAATATAAAAGCTATTTTATTGTCAATTCATTGGCAGTAACGAGTACCAAAGAAGTCATGGAACAGATTGCGCTGCTGCCTGAGGTGGAGAAGATTCTACCGAATGAGACACGATACTTACAGAAAGCCGAAGTGAGTAAAGAACCGGCGAATGCGGCATCAGGCAAAGATGCTGTCCAAACGCCAGCTAAAGACTCTTCAGTCGGAGTCAAAGACAAGGAGCATGCTGCCAAGGACAAGCTTGCGACTGAAAACGTGGAATGGAACCTGGATTACATCAATGCGCCAGCCGTGTGGGATCGGGGCATCGATGGAACAGGGATTGTTGTTGCCAATCTGGACAGTGGTGTGGATTATACCCACCCGGCACTTCGCAGCAAATGGCGGGGCCTGGATGCTTCGGGCAATATCGTTGATCCCGAACTGAGCTGGTATGATCCGCACAGTAATGCTTCCTCCCTGCGGACGAAGACGGACATGGTACTCACACGATGGGTACGATGGTTGGCTCTGAAGCAGATGGCACCAATCAGATCGGGGTTGCTCCCGGTGCGAAATGGATTGGTGTGCGGATATTCAATCCGGAAACAACGGATGCCATTATTCTGGATGGCGGACAGTGGTTGATCGCTCCAGTCGATGCGGAAGGCAATCTGCATCCTGAACTTGCACCGGATGTGGTAAACAACTCGTGGGGCGGAGGCGCAGGACTGGATGAATGGTTCCGACCGATGGTGCAAGCCTGGCGAGATGCTCAGATTTTCCCGGAATTCTCCGCAGGAAATGTGAGACTGGGTAACCCTGGCGGACCTGGTTCTGTTGCTAACCCGGCCAACTATCCTGAAAGTTTTGCTACAGGAGCAACCGATATCAACGGAAATCTGGCTTCGTTCTCCCTGCTGGGTCCATCCCCGTATGATGAGATCAAACCGGAAGTATCTGCCCCTGGTGTGAATATCCGTTCAGCAGTTCCGGGCGGTGTATATGAGGGAGGCTGGAACGGAACGTCTATGGCAGGCCCACATACAACTGCGCTTGCTGCACTGCTGCTTCAGGCTAATCATTCCCTTACAGTGGATCAGCTGGAGCAGATCATTACAGATACAGCCACGCCGAGAACCGATAGTCAGTATCCGACATCTCCTAATAACGGCTACGGTCACGGCATTATTAATGCCCTTGATGCTGTGGGTTCTGTACTCGAAGGAATTGGCACGGTATCCGGCAGAGTGGTTACAGCCGGAGATGATCTGGAAGAGCCGGTACTGGCACATACCCCTGTCAATTCAGCCTTTACAGGCATTGATATACCATTAACCGCTCGTGTGACAGATAACGTCGCGGTAGTCTCCGTCGAGGCTTTTGCCAAAACGACAGGTACCAACCAGTACGTCTATCTGCCGATGAATCGAATTGCTGGAGATAACAAAGATGGGACGTATACAGCGACAATCCCTGCTTTTCTTATTGAACCGCAAGGTGTGGAGTATTATATCCGCGTGAATGATTACGGCAACAACGGATTCGAAAGTCAGGTATATAAAGTGGCTGTCTCTAATGGTGTTCAGCCAGGATATCTTCAGGATTTTGAAGAAGATCAGCGGGGCTTCACGACTGGCGGAACCGGAAGTACCTGGGTATGGGGAGCACCAAGCAGTGGTCCTGGAAGTGCATACTCCGGTGACAAGGTGATTGCAACCAATTTGCAAGGAACTTATGTGGCGAATAGCAATGCATATCTGCTTGCGCCGCCTATTGATCTAACCGAGAGTCCAGAAGGTGCGTTATTATCCTTCAAGCACTGGTATGACCTGGAGAATAACATCGACTTCGGCAAGGTATACATCGCTTCCGAGGATAGCGATTATGTGTTCGAAGAGCTGTTAACCTTCACGGGTACAGGTGGCAATTGGAAGACACAATATGTGGATCTTCGCGAATACGCGGGACAGCAGGTGTTCATCAAGTTCAATCTGACGAGTGATAATTCAGTGCAAAAGGCTGGCTGGTACATTGATGATTTCGCTGTAGAAGAACTGGATGAGATTGCTCCGGGCGCTCCTGCCGGATTGTCTGCGACGGCCGATATTCTTGGTAATGTAGCCTTGAGCTGGACTGGTCCGAGCGATGAGGATCTCGAATCCTATGTGGTATATCGCTCCACAACCGCAGGTGCAGGTTATGAATCCATTGGAACTGCAACAGGAACAACGTTTACAGATACGGCTACGGTGACAGATTCGACGTATTACTATACCGTTGCCGCACTTGATTATAGTGGCAATGAAAGTGACAAATCGAACGAGGTCTCCATTACAGTAGAAGTGCCTCAAGATATCTACATCGATCATTTCGATGGTAGTGATGATAATGGTTGGACTCATTCAGGAACCAAAGATGAGTGGGAACGCGGCATTCCGGTAACGGGACCTGCCAGCGCGGTTTCTCCACCGAATGTCTGGGCGACCGATCTAGACAATACGTACGAGAATGGCTCCAACTATTCACTCGTATCTCCGGTCATTGATTTGACGGATGTATCCGAAGGAACACTCACGTTTAATCATTGGTACGAGATTGAGAGTGGATACGACTATGGGTATGTGGAAGTCACCAAGGATGGTGGAACCACATGGTCTGAACTGGGCAAATTCTCACATAGTACAAACGGTAAACAATGGACACCCGTATTTTATGATCTGGATGCACTTACCGGTAATGAAGTTCAATTCCGGTTCCGTCTGACCTCAGACAACAGTGTTGTGAAGACAGGCTGGTTCATTGATGATTTCCGTGTACTGGGTGTTGCTGCGGAGACGGTAACGGAGGACAGTGCGGTTGTACTTAACAGTGACAAACCGAAACCGTCCTATGATAATCCATGGTACAAAATTTCGCGGACAGACAAAGCGGAATTCAACAAAACGAAACAGCAACAACCGGAAGTTGAAAAACCAGGAACAGGTTCGGTTAATCCACAAAGCCTGCCTGCAAGTGCAACGGTTACCGTACTGGAAACCGGACGTTCGGTGAAGACAGATTCAGCTACAGGCAAGTATAGCTTCACACACGTTGCAGGTGATTACACGTTAAAAGCGGAGGCATATGGATATTATCCTCGAACTCAGCAGGTAACGATCACCGATGGCAGTGGAGCCAAAGCCAACTTTAATCTGGAGGCAATCCCGCATGGACAGATTGAAGGTGTTGTAACAGATGAGCGGACAGGACAACCACTGGCTGATGCTTCCGTTCTCGTGGTGGAAGATGCCAAGGTAGGTGAAGTTCGCACAGGTTCAGATGGCAGCTTTGTTATTCAGGTATTGGAAGGAAGCTATACCCTGTCCATCCGGGCTGCTGATTATTACAGTAAAACGGTTACTGTGACTGTCCCTGGTAATGGTACGGCTGAGGCAAATGTTGCCTTGAAACCATTCATCGGTTTCCCAGGGGAAATTGCTTATGATGATGGAACTGCAGAAAATGCAAGAGCTTTTGTAGCTGCGGATAATGCTTGGGCGGTTCGAATGACACCTGAGCTGGAAACTGCACAGCTTACGGGTGCATCGTTCCGTTTCTGGAACACCGAATGGCCCGTACCAGGAGGTACAGCGTTCCAATATGCCGTCTATGATGCATCAGGTGCCGGTGGAGCTCCGGGACGACAGCTGGCTGGACCATTCGATGGTACTGCACTTCGTAACGATCAATGGACATCCGTTGAATTCCCGGAACCAGTGATCGTAACGGGTGATTTCTATATCGTGTATGTACAGAGTGTAGCCGGAACTGGTGCTCCGGGATTGGCTACCGATGAGAATGGTACGAATGCAGGTCGAAGCTGGCAGCGTGTAGGTGGGGCCTGGAGCACTGCACCTGCAGAAGAAGGCAACTACATGATTCGAGCAGTCGTGAGATATCCGGTAAATGCACCTGTGCTCACAGTACCTGCAAACACGTATACGAATCAATCGACTTTCACTGTGTCGGGAACGTCTCCAGCATCTGGAGCTCAAATCAAGATCTACAACGGCAAGGATCTAGCTGGCACCACAACGGTGGCAAATGGGAAGTTCTCATACGGTGTGAAACTCCGTTCTGGCATTAATGCGATTACTGCGGAGGCAGTGGTGGACGGAAAAACTACCGACCGTTCACTCCCGTTGTCATTATTCTGGATCAGACAAAACCACAATTGACGATTCTTACTCCAGCTCAGGGGGATCGCATCAATGCAGAAGTTGTTCACGTAACGGGTAATGTCGTGGAACAATTCCTCGATAAGGTAACCGTTAACGGACAAACCGTACAAGTGGGTAAAGACAGAAGTTTCAGTCACCGTGTATTGGTCAATGAAGGCGAGAACACAATTACCATTACAGCAACCGATATCGCTGGTAACAAAACAACCGTAACCCGCACCGTCTATGTGGAAACGGCGTTGCCAGAACTTACGAATATTACGCCAGCTGAAGATGTTCGAATCACATCAGGGAGAGTGTCACCGTTTCGTTTGACAGTAAACCTGGTCTGCAAGCCTCTTTCCGGATTCAGCTTCCTTTGAATCTGAATGCCCAAGGGGCAGGAGAGATTCCATTGGTGGAGACTGAACCTGGTCGTTACACAGGTACGTACACAACACCTTCATCCCTTGTTCTGGATGGTGGAGTCATTGTGATTCGCGCTCAGGATGCAGCAGGCAACAAAGTAGAGGCGGAAGCAACTGGACGATTGTTCGTCAGCGCAGCACAAGAACAATCCGTTCCAGAACCAGATTTGAGCCCTGAAGAGACTGAAACAGAAGTAGATCCACCGTCTGCTGAGGGTCTGCAACCTTAATTATGCAAAGTGTGAAATGGATGATAACTACGTTTTGACCATCTAAGCAAGAAGCCGATAAGCCGAGGTATCAGGGCTTATCGGCTTTTTGTTGTATCAATTCATAACTGACGCCTAAGATTACTCGGCTATCAAACCATTTATCCCTGATACACAGCGAAGTTTGATATGCGACCTAAATGCATCAAATACGTATAATATCCCTTAAGTCATTATTAGATGGATAGGGAGATGAACGATGAGAACACAAGTGAGAATATTTGAAAATACAAGTACTGTAGAGTTGGAGAAAGAAATGAATGAATTTTTAAATGGGATCAATACTGTGAATGTAGTGGATATCAAGTATTCTGAAGTATCCGTTACTAACGGAGGTTACGTTATAAATCATTACTCGGCTATGGTTATCTACGCCAAATAAATTTAATAATGAACTTTAGAAAATGAAGCATCCATTGGGATGCTTTTTCTTTTGCTCTCACATGACAGCAGGTGAGTTGTCTCCTTTCTTCACATTAATGATATAACATGATATATTAGGATGTAGAACATGAGAAGTATGGGTATTTATGGAGGTGCTTGTATTGGGGAAAGATTCGGCATCCAAGCCGATGTATGAACAGATCTTTGAATCCTTGCGCGAACGGATACAGCTTCATCAATATCAAGTGGGTGAACGTGTTCCTTCGGAGAAGGAATTATGTGATGAATTCGGAGTTAGCCGGATAACAACTAAAAAAGCGCTTGAGATGCTGGCGAGTGAACAATTAATTGTTCGTCAACCGGGACGGGGTTCTTTTGTAGCCGACACAGCAGATGTGTTACAAGAAAAATCTAACAGACCTGCTCCGCGTGCTGCGGTTAAAGATCCGGAGAAGAAGCTGCTCATTGGTCTGGTCATTACTAATTTCAGCGACATGTATGGTACGGAACTGTTATATGGGATGGAAGAAGCTTCGCGAGAGCATGATTGTTTTCTTGTACTTAGACGATCCTTCGGGATTCCTGAACAGGAGGAACAGAGCATTCAGGAACTGCTGGAACTGGGTGTGGACGGATTGATTATTTTCCCGGCACAGGGTGAATATTTCAGCGATGAGATTCTTAAACTGGTTGTTAACAAATTCCCGTTTGTCCTAATTGACCGGTACCTGAAAGGCATTCCGGCTTCATCTGTCAGTACGGATAATGTGGGCGCGGCGCGAGAAGGGATGAATTATTTGTTCGATCTCGGTCACCGACACATCGCTTTTCTGACGCAGCCTCCGGCGAACACTACACCCATTGAAGAACGAATTGAAGGCATCATTGAGGCTCATCATGATCAAGGAGTGCTGGTGAACAGGGAACTGTGGTTAGAATCTTTTCTTTCGACACTGCCTAGTGTGTTCGATCCTCAAGTCGAGGTCCGTGATGTGGAGACATTGGTGGAACATTTACAGAAATACCCCCAGATTACTGCACTCTTTGCTGCGGAGTACCATATTGCTTTACTTGCAGAGCAGGCAGCGGATCGGCTTGGTCTGAAGATCCCGGAAGATATGTCCATCATTTGTTTTGACAGTCCAAATGCTGCCGAAGGAAGCCGTGTAACACACATGAGACAAAGCCAGTTTGATATGGGGAAACAAGCATTCGAGATGGTGCTTCAAAGTATGCAGAACAACGAAATGGCAGTGAACAGAGTTGTTTTGCCTGCCCGCTTGGTGAAGGGTAAATCAACAAGTATGGTGAAACAAAAGGGTTAGTTTTAGCGGCTTTATAATCATTGTGTTCAAAGAGGGACTTCGTGGAAACGAGGTCTCTTTTTGTTGTGGATAAAAAAGGGGAACATTAACTTAATTGGTATACTATTTAGTGCGACGAAATGAGAATAACATGCTAATATACAAATAAATATATTGACATAACATTATATTCGTTTTAGGATGATGAAAGCGGTTAACAAACTGGATTACATAAGGAGGACAACATGCTGACACCCAGAAATAATCAAGAAATTTCCCCCTCGATATACGACATGGTTGATCAGGTTAACAAACGTATGCCGGACCATCCGGCACTTAACCAAATGTTCAAAAACTGTTTTACCAATACGATGGCGACCACAATTCAGCGCAAAGAAGATGGAACAACTTTTGTGATTACAGGAGATATCCCTGCCATGTGGTTACGTGATTCTGCTGCTCAGGTCAGACCTTATCTGGTTCTCGCTTCAGAGGATGAAGATATCGCCGACATGATCGCTGGACTGATTGAACGTCAACTGAATTATATTCTGCTGGACCCTTATGCAAACGCTTTTAATGAGACGAAGAGTGGGAAAGGACATCAGGAAGACCTGACGCAAATGAATGATTGGATCTGGGAACGGAAGTATGAGATCGACTCATTGGCTTATCCGATTCAGCTCAGTTATCTCTTGTGGAAGAACACAGGAAGAACAACTCAATTCAATGATACGTTCCGTAAAGCAGCCCAGATCATCATGCAGTTATGGCAAGTGGAGCAACATCATGAGACGAAATCACCCTACACGTTCCAACGTCTGGATGCTCCCGAGACCGATACGCTCAGCCGAGAGGGGCGAGGTACTGAAACAGCCTATACAGGTATGACCTGGTCGGGATTCCGTCCCAGCGACGATCGTTGTGAATATGGTTATCTGATTCCATCCAATATGTTCGCTGTTGTGGTGCTTCGATATCTTCAGGAAATTGCTGAAGCGGTGTTCGAGGATGAAACGCTGGCAGCGAATGCTAAGCAGTTGGAGCAAGAGATCAACAAGGGTATTCAGGATTATGGCACCGTTGAACATCCGGAATATGGAACCATATATGCGTACGAAACGGATGGGAAAGGCAATCACAATCTGATGGATGATGCCAATGTGCCAAGTCTGCTGTCTTTGCCTTATCTCGGATATGTGGAGGAGAACGACGAGGTGTATCAGAATACACGCCGTTTCATTTTATCCACGAACAACCCGTATTTTTATGAGGGAACAGCTGCAGCGGGAATCGGTAGTCCGCATACACCGGAGGGGTACATCTGGCATATCGCGTTATCGATGCAGGGGCTGACTACAGAGGATCGCAATGAAAAACTACGATTGCTTCAGCTCATCCATAAGACAGATGCGGATACCGGACTGACCCATGAAGGTTTTTCAGCCAACAATCCACATGAATATACACGTCCATGGTTTTCATGGTCCAACATGCTCTTTAGTGAACTGATTATGGATTATTGCGGATTCCGCGTACAGAAATAGATAGGGAAGCAAGAGATAACCTGCGAGTACATCATAACGTTCGGAGTTCGTTGAATTCCGACAAAGAGGAGAGCGAATCATGAGAAAAATATCATTGAAAATGCCGGTAGCAGCAGTTATGACATCCTTGCTCATTCTTACTACAGCCTGTTCGGGCGGAAGCTCAAGCACAGGCACAACCAGTGACGGCAAGAAGGAAGTAACCGTATCGTTCCGTTCTTCAGGATCGGAAGATACACTTACGAAGTTTTTCCAATCAGGTTTGGTGGATCAATTCGAGAAAGAAAATCCGGATATCAAAATCAACATCGCGCCTGTATTGGCAAGTGAGGGTGATTATACGTCCAAAATGGTTTTGCAGATGAAATCGCCTGACACGGCGCCAGATGTCATTGCCGAAGATACATCCATCATCAAATCCGATGCTGCGGCGGGATATCTGGAGCCGCTGGATACACAAGTTCAGGGATGGCCCGATTGGGAAGAACACATCATCGACAACCTGAAGGCAGGGGTTACTGGCGAAGACGGCAAAGTGTACGGCGTTCCGGCTACCTCGGATACACGCGGAATCTGGTACAACAAGGAACTGTTTCAACAGGCGGGACTTGAAGTTCCATTCAAACCTGCAAGCTGGGCAGAAGTACTCGAAGCAGCACGTACCATCAAGCAAAAACTGCCAGGTGTGACACCGCTTAATATGATCGTGGGCAAAGCAAACGGTGAAGGTGTCACCATGCAAACACTGGAAATGCTGCTCTATGGTACGGCGGATACGCTGTACGACGACACCACCAAGAAATGGGTAGTTAACAGCCCGGGCCTTCTGGATTCATTCAAATTCATAGATCAAGTGTTTAACACGGATAAAACAGGTCCGACGATGCAGGTTGCCTTGAATGGACAAGCTGGCAGTATTGCATTCCAGCAACAGTTCCCACAAGACAAACTGGCGATGGCTGTAGATGGTAGCTGGGCAGGTTCGACATGGGCCGAGAACGGTGCTGCTCCAATTGCCAACGTCGAAGAGAAAATAGGCTTTGCACCATTCCCAACACAAAATGGGGAAGAGCCTGGAGCAACTACGATGTCCGGAGGGTGGGCTTGGTCTGTTCCTGCACAAGCGAAGAACAAGGAAGAGGCTTGGAAATTTATCGAGTTCCTGATGAATAAGGAAAATGCGACTGCTCGTGTTGTAGCGGAAGGCAGCCTCAGTCCGCGTAATGATTCCGCTGAAGTTGAAGGTTATACGGATCGTCCATATACCAAAGAAGCACAGGAACTCTTGAATGTGGCCCACTTCCGTCCAGCGAACGATCAATATGCAGCGGTATCCGCACAATTGCAAAGCATTGTTGAGAGTATTGCCTCTGGCAAGCTGACGCCGGAACAGGGAATTACGCAATTGAAGGACAACGTATCCCGTTCCCTTGGCGCGGACAGCATCGAAGAGAAATAAGGATATCGATATATTCGGAGGGGAGGCACAATCTCCCTTTTTCCGGTTCGAATGGAGAGTGACTTATGAAAAGGAAAGCACCAGGTTCATTTCTGTTTCTAATGCCTTCCGTACTGTTATTACTTGTGTTTTTCATTGTTCCCATCATTCTGACGATCTGCTTTGCCTTTACGAACATGGCTCTGACCGGGGCGGCAGCCAAGAGTTTGGAGTTTGTTGGATTCCAGAATTTCATTAATATGTTCCATGATCCTGACTTTCGCATTAGTGTCTGGCGTACGCTGGTCTTTCTCATCTTCTCCGCAGTGATTGGTCAGGTATTGCTTGGGTTCATTCTGGCACTTCTAATGAAGGAGAAAAATGTGACGTTCCGCCGGGTCATTGGCATCATCGTCATTGCCGGTTGGGTGACACCCGAGATTGTTGTGGCATTCTGTATGGTGGCCTTTTTCAGTGACAATGGTTCATTGAATCAGATCCTCGGCTGGTTTGGGGCGAATCCCATCTCCTGGTTGTTCAGTTTCCCTATGGTGAGTGTCATTATCGCGAATATCTGGCACGGCACAGCCTTTTCGATGATGGTCTATCAGTCGGCACTGGATGATATCCCGAAGGAAGTTGAAGAAGCTGCGATTATTGACAGTGCCACTGGGTTCCAGATTGTCAGACACATTACGATTCCAATGGTAAAAGGGTCTATCGTGACCAACATGATGTTGGTTACCCTACAGACACTGGGTGTGTTCACGCTAATCTATACGATGACCGGTGGTGGCCCGGGTACTTCGACACAAACCTTGCCGATCTTCATGTATAACCAGGCCTTTGTGAACTATCAGTTTGGATACGGCACAGCCATCTCGTTGGTTCTGTTGTTCATTGGTATTATCGCCAGCCTGTTCTATATGCGATCCATGAAAGTGAAAGTGTAACCATGAAGGAGGTTCGATCCCTATGGTCAAACATGGGCTTCAACGCAAAATCCAGTACGGGATTCTAGTTTTTCTGGGGCTCTGTTTTTTATTGCCGCTGCTCTGGATCATTTTGGCTTCATTTGACCCGAACGCGCAGCAGGGTATCAAAATGCCCAGTACCTGGACCATTCAAAATTTCAAGGATGTACTCGGGGATTCGAGCAATCTTCGTTCATTCGGTGTAGGCCTGATTCTGTCGGGAGGGCAAGCGATATTGGTTGTTCTGGTATCGGTGCTTGCTGCGTATCCTTTATCCCGTTACGAAATGAGATTCAAAAAAGCTTCTTGTTATCCATTCTGTTCATGACAGCTCTTCCGATTACTGCCGTGATGGTTCCGGTATTTCAGATGTTTCTGTTCTTCAAAATGCAAAATAGCATCATTGCCACGATGCTGTTCCTGACGGCATCCTCACTTCCGTACGGCATCTGGATGATGAAAAACTTCATGGATTCGGTGCCGATTGATCTGGAAGAATCGGCGTGGATCGACGGTGCTTCCGTCTGGAACGGATTGAGACGAATTGTAGCGCCATTGATGTTGCCTGGTATTGCAACGATAGCGATATTTACCTTTTCGGGAAGTTGGGGCAACTTCTTCGTGCCATACATCCTGCTCCAGACGCCGGAGAAACTTCCGGCATCGGTCACGATCTATCAATTTTTCGGCAGCCACGGCATGGTTGAATACGGCAGATTGGCTGCATTCTCACTACTTTATACGATGCCTTCGGTTGTGCTATATATTTTCTCCCAGCGTTACATGTCCAAGGGCTTTAGCATGGGCGGGGCAACCAAAGGTTAATGACAGGAGGTACGCAACATGACAACCAAAAAGACGGCACATCTTATCTCGCATACCCATTGGGACCGCGAATGGTATATGCCTTATGAACACCATCACGTATTGCTCATTGAGCTGATGGATAAACTGCTGGACACGCTCGATCAGGACCCGGAATATCGTTATTTCCATCTGGATGGGCAGACGATTATTCGTGAAGATTATTTGCAGGTTCGGCCCGAACAACAGGAGAGACTTGACCGTTATATTCGTGAAGGACGTATTCATTTTGGCCCATGGTATGTGTTACAGGATGAGTTTCTGACCAGCAGTGAGGCCAACTTGCGTAATCTGCTCATCGGTCATCGTGATGCTCGACCTTTGGGTGTGATATCCAAGACGGGATATTTTCCAGACTCGTTCGGAAATATGGGGCAGGCACCGCAGATTTTGCAACAGGCGGATATCCATAACGCGATCTTTGGGCGTGGGGTGAAGCCTACCGGATTTAATAATGCGGTGGTTGATGCGGATAGTTACGAATCTCCCTATTCCGAGATGATCTGGCGTTCGCCGGATGGTTCGGAAGTGCTCGGCATTTTGTTCGCGAATTGGTACTGCAATGGAATGGAGGTTCCGGTTGATTCGGAGAAAGCCCGAGCGTATTGGGACAAAAATCTGGAAGATGCCGAGAAATTCGCCTCGACCCCACATCTATTGTTCATGAATGGTTGTGATCATCAGCCGATCCAGACGGATCTGCCCGAGGCATTACGTACGGCAGCGGCTCTGTATCCTGATGTGGAATTTATCCACTCCAATTTTGACGATTACATTGAGGCGGTTACTAAGGATGTGCCTGAGCATCTGGCGACTATTGAGGGCGAGCTTCGCAGTCAGCACACGGATGGTTGGGGAACACTGGTGAATACGGCATCCGCACGAGTTTATCTGAAACAGTTGAACCAGCAGGGGCAGACGTTGCTTGAAAAAGTAGCCGAACCACTCGCTGCGATGGCCCATATAGCTGGGGTAAAAGATTATCCGCACCATCTATTGACGCATGCATGGAAGATGCTGATGCAGAACCACCCACATGATAGCATCTGCGGATGCAGTGTGGATGAGGTTCACCGTGAAATGGTGACCCGCTTTGCCAAGAGCAGACAGCTTGCAGAGAAATTGGTTTCCCAGAGCGCGCAGGCGATTGCTGAGTCCATTCGTGTGCAATCTACTGAGGCTTGGGGAGAGGAAGCAGTGCTGTTCACTGTGTTCAACACGAGTGGTTGGAATCGAAATGGAATCATTGAGATGGACCTAATTGTGGACAAAGCATTTTTCCCAGAAGGTCCTAATCCTCAGGCACTTGCGCAGAAGGTGGAAAAAGATGCACTGGCAGCGTATCAGCTGATCGATTCGGATGGACACGTGTATTCGGCAGAAATCAAGGATCTGGGTGCACATTTCGGCTATGAACTTCCGAAAGATCGCTTCCGACAGCCTTATATGGCTCGTCAAGTAAGAGTTACTTTCCAGGCGGTGGATGTACCTTCGCTGGGTTATAAGACATATGCTCTCATTTCCGTTCAGGAGCAAACAGAGATTGCTGAAATGCCCTATACGAGCGACGTCATCGAGGTGCAGGGAATGATGATGGAGAACGGTCAATTGCGGGTGACGGTTGAAGAGAATGGTACGGCAACAATTGAAGATAAAGTCTCTGGTGCTATATACAGGGGGTGAACTCATATGAGAATACCGGTGATATCGGCAATGAATATGTCTACCGTCAACCTGATGGAGAGACGACACTGACCACGGAGCATCTGAAGGCAGACCTGCGGATCGTAGAGCAATCTGCGTATCGTGCAGTCATGGAGAGTGTATTACGCTGGGATATTCCTGCTGGAGCAGACGAACTGTTTGAACTGGAGAAACGCCAAATGGTTCCTTTTACAGAACGGAAGGCGCAGCGAGTTAAGAACACCGTTCCGTTGGTGATCACAACAACGTATACATTGGAAGCAGGCAGTAATATGGTCAAGGTAAAGTCTGACTTTAACAATCAGGCCAAGGATCATCGGTTGCGTGCACTCTTTCCATCCGGACTGGTCACAGAGGATCATTATGCAGATTCCATCTTTGAAATTGCCAAACGTTCCAATACACCGGCCAAAGAATGGGTGAATCCGAGTAATGCGCAGCATCAGCAAGCGTTTGTACATGTGACCGATGGTGATCATGGCTTGATGATTGCAAACAAAGGGCTGAATGAATACGAGATTTTACAGCATGCAGAGGGCAGTACGATTGCGGTTACGCTACTGCGCGCCTCTTCGGAACTGGGAGATTGGGGTGTGTTTGAAACACCGGAAGCCCAAAGTCTGGGACCTCAGCGGGTGGAATATGCGATTATTCCATTTGCTGGTGATGCTGCGCAGTCAGGTGCATGTGCATCCGCCTATGTGTATCCGATTCCGTGGACGACTGTACAGCTGGGGGCATTAGCACGCACGTTTGAGCGGGAAGGTCATGCCGGAGCTGATGGGCAGAAGGTGGAACTACCTCTCTCGAAGCAATGGCTGGCATGGAATGCACAAAGTTCGACACTGGCATTCTCCACATTGAAGATTGCAGAGGAAACCGGAGATTTGATTGCTCGCTGGTATAATCTGAACTCAGAACCCGTTGAATTGAACGTGCAAACTGGGTTCGAATGTGCCTCCGTCTATGAGAGCGATGTTCTGGAACGGGTTAAGGACACGTTGCAGGGTCAAAGCCAAACGGTATCGGGGTACAAGATTGTTACACAAGGTTATGCGTTACGTTGAGTTGATTTTGGAACATCATAATTATAGAAGCCTCCTGTTCACGTTATTGTGGACAGGGGTTTTTGTTAGTCAAAACATTGACTTATTGAAGGGTTCTATAGCGGCGTTATTACTCGTTCCAAGTTCTTTTTATCCAATAAAATAATTAATTCCCAATATAGAAAAATGTGGTATTATTGTGCTAGTTTGTTGTAATGGAGGTAGAGCTAATGATCTATATTTTATTTGTATTATTCGTAGTAGTAATTGTTGTACTTAGCCTTTGGATTCTGAGTTTGACACGCAAACACAAGAGATCAGCGGTGCTTTATGAGGAGAATTACGACTTAAAAGCTATTACTATCGCTGATATAGACAGGATGGAAGATGGCTCTGGCTTCGAGATGTACTTGTACAGATTGTTAATTGAGTTGGGCTATTCAGGGGTCTATAAAACGTTAGGAAGTCGCGATTTTGGGGCTGACGTTGTTTTCACTGATCGGGAAGGTGTTAGAAATGTCATCCAAGCAAAGCGATACTCAATAGAGTATCCAGTCGGAATCAGCGCTGTACAAGAGGTCTTTTCTTGCATGAGATATTACAAGGCTAAAAAAGCAATCGTAATTACTTCATCCCACTTCACAGAATCGTGTGAGACATTAGCTGGTATTAACTTTGTAAAGTTGATTGATCGAACTGACTTAATTCATGTGATTGAGGCTTTTAGAGACGCTGATATGATTGAGGCGCGTAACATCATTGAAGCGGAACCGAGGATGATACTTGAATCCTGGTCGGAAGCGAATAGCAACACGCTACATGAGGTTCGAAAAGATTACAAGGCAGAAAAGTATGTAAAAAAAGTGATGAGTAAGTGAACATATGAATTATTCAGTAGATTTTGTGATGATTGATCAATAAACGAGTGTCCTATTAAAAATGAATGATTTTGGTGGCTTTTCATACATAATATTTAATTCTGTATTTATTCAGGGATGGAGATGGGTGACACATTCAGGTTCACTAAGTGTAACCTATTTGTGGGAAGAGGGGTTCAATTTTAGTGAAAAAAATGAGCTGGCTTGCTTTGTTTTTAGCTGATTTTGTACTTTGTTTCGATGTACTCACTATATTCTCATATGAATAATAAATGGCTAGTTAGTCCTCCAAACTATGTAATACTAATTCTTTCTATTTTAGGACTGGCTTTAGCTTTACTTGGTTTCAAAGATAAATCGAACAAGTCTACTAAGGTAAGAAGTTGGATCTCAACGGTTCTATCCTTAGTATTGATCTTCATCCTTTTGGGTGCTTTGTCATTTACATCGATATTTTCAGGATCAAAACAATTACTAACGACTACGCATTCACCAGATAAGCACTATACAATAAGTTTCTATAAAACTGACGCTGGAGCCATGGGATCGTTTGGCGTTATGGGGGAATTAAAAGGCCCACTTTGGTTTAAAAGAGTATTTTATTATGAGGGAAAGACGGATCAGGTAGACTTGGAATGGGTCGATAACCACACGATTTCAATCAATGATCAAAAAGTTAATTTATTGAGTGGTGAAACGGTACGCCGCAGCCCTTAAACTTTATAGGATTTTTTCTCAACTGATAGCTAAAGTGAAATTCCTTTACGGAGTTTTGCTTTTTGCGTTTCGAGAAAAAGATGGATAGAAGAGAAGTGATCATCATCAAGAATCCTTTGAGGTTTTTTTATGAATGATTTTAAAAGAAGATAAACATGTCGTGATTTTATACATTAATTGTCGTGAGTTTCTATTAAAAATAGATTAAGTCTGTGATAACTTATAGATAAATGTCAGAATATTATATAGTATGGAGGTAAGACACATTGACCATTCGAATTGGGAAAATTAGCTTGTGGCATGTACATGCATGGGATTACATCAAGCAGGCACAGGAACATGAGGATACAGTCATCGCCGCTGTGTGGGATGAAGATGCCAAGCGCGGACAGGAAGCCGCTGAACGTTTAAACGTACCATACTATGCTTCACTCGAAGATATGCTGGCCAAGGATGACATCGATGCCGTTATTGTAGATGCGCCAACCCGCATCCATGAAGAAGTCATCACCGCTGCTGCAAAAGCAGGTAAACACATCTTCACGGAGAAGGTTATTGCGTCGACACAGGCAGGATCCAACAGAATCCTTGATGAGGTGAAGGCAAACAAGGTCAAGATGACAGTTTCCTTACCACGTCTGAATGCAGGATACACACTAACCATTCAGGATGTACTTGACCAAGGGTTACTTGGCAAAGTGACGTATGTTAGAGCGCGTTTATCGCATGATGGAGCGATCTCGAACTGGTTGCCTGAACACTTCTATGATCTGAAGGATTGTCAGGGCGGTGCACTGATTGATCTAGGCTGCCATCCAATGTATCTGGCCAAACTGTTTTTGGGTCAGGAAGTAACAGCGGTTAATGCGAACTTCGGATACATTACAGGCAAAGAAGTGGAAGATAATGCAGTTGCAACCTTGTTTACGGATTCCGGAGCAGTTGGCGTTGTTGAAGCTGGTTTTGTGAACAGCCATTCTCCGTTTACGATTGAGGTTCATGGTACGGAAGGTACACTTCTGTATGGAACACCTGATGACAAGTTATTGATTCGTACAAAAGCAGCACAGGGGAAATATAATGACTGGACTGAACTTCCTTTAGCAGACAAAAGAGAAAGCGCATTCAATCAGTGGGTTGCACATATACAGAATGATACGGATGCAACTGAAAACGTGCAGATCGCTATGGAGCTGACCCGTTTGATGGAAGCTGCGAATCTCTCTGCCAAGGAAGAACGTAGAATAGCTCTCAATGAGTTGAAGGGTTAGGTTTTATTAAGGAGGTATGCAATCTTGAGCCTGTATCCTTATGAGAAAATGCTTGAACGGCAGGATCTCCTGGAGAGACTGGATATTCTAATGGTTTGGGGACATTATGAGATTCGCGTGATGCGATTTCATCTGACTTCTTTTCCAGCGGGCCGAGTTGTGGATTTCCATAATCATGCGGAGTTTGAGTTTCATTTTATCCCGAGAGGTAAAGGCAAAGTTATACTCGATGATCAGACACATGCTCTCTCTGAAGGAATGCTGTATTTGACTGGACCGGGTGTCGTTCATTATCAGGAGGCGGATGCCAAAGAGGACATGGATGAACTATGTCTTCATGTGGATATCGTTCACAAGCCAAGAGAACATGTCGATCCCTGGGAAGCAGCAGAATCCGAGGAAACGATTGAAAAGCTGAGAACGCTTCCGCTTACTCCGGTGAATGATTATCATCGGGCGATGCATTGTTTTTGGAAGCCTATGAGGCATGTGATCAGAAATTGTTAGGTTATTATACGTCGATCAAGCAACTGGTTATCAGCATATTACTCAAAACCGTGCGAGCATACGACACCGGGGGAATCGACCAGAAGCCCCTGTGCGGGATATGTCGGTGTATCGTTATGAGTATGCAGTGCAATATATGGAGGCGAATCACCCTACAGTGGTCACGCTGGAACATGTAGCAGAGAAACTTCATATCAGCAGCAGACAATTGCAGCGAATCTTCTACCAAGTACAGCCGGAGATGCCGTTCAGCCGTGTGCTGGAGGATATTCGTCTGCGCGCCGTGTGCCGCAATCTGGAAGAAAGTAACGTATCCATTGAACAGATCGCTCTTGCTTCAGGATTCAATAATGCCAACTATTTGCATGCTGTATTTCGCAAACGTCTGGGGATGACCCCGTCGGCTTTTCGTAAAATGAAACAACCAATACTTAAGTGAGGGTGAATATATATGAGTAAAGTATATCGTATCGGAATTATTGGCTGTGGTGGAATCGCGAATGGCAAACATCTGCCGAGTCTGAGTAAATTAGATAATGTTGAACTGGTGGCTTTCTGTGATATCGTTCAGGAACGTGCGGATGAAGCCAAACAGAAATATGGCACTACTGAAGCCGAAGTCTACACGGATTATCAGGAATTGCTCAAGGATGAGTCTTTGGATATTGTGCATGTGCTTACACCGAATATTTCTCATGCCGAGATTTCTATTGCTGCTCTGGAGGCAGGCAAACACGTGATGTGTGAAAAGCCAATGGCGAAGACATCTGCTGAAGCACAGCTCATGCTGGAAGCGGCAGAACGTACCGGCAAAAAACTGACCATCGGATATAACAATCGTTTCAGAGAAGACAGTCAGTATTTGAAGAAGGTGTGCGAAGCTGGTGATCTGGGTAATATTTATTTTGCCAAAGCACATGCGATCAGACGTAGAGCTGTACCAACCTGGGGTGTTTTCCTGGATGAGGAGAAACAAGGTGGCGGCCCATTGATTGACATTGGTACGCACGCACTTGATCTGACGCTCTGGATGATGGATAACTATCAACCGAAGGTTGTTCTGGGTACGACCTATCATGAGCTTTCGCAACGTGAAAATGCGGCCAATGCCTGGGGCCCATGGGACCCAAAACAATTCTCTGTAGAGGACTCGGCCTTCGGCATGATTGTGATGGAGAATGGCGCAACGATCATGCTGGAATCCAGCTGGGCACTGAACTCTCTGGATGTGGATGAGGCGAAATGTAGCTTGAGCGGCAGCGAAGCAGGTGCGGACATGAAGAACGGACTTCGCATCAATGGCGAGAAATTCAGCCGTTTATACACAAATGAGATTGAACTGAGTGCAGGCGGGGTAGCTTTCTACGATGGTAAGAGCGAGAGCGCTCCGGATGTTGAGATGAGAAAGTGGATTGAAGCGATTGAGAACGATCAGGAGCCAGTCGTTACACCAAAACAAGCGCTGGTTGTATCTCAGATCCTGGAAGCACTTTATGAATCTGCTCGCACAGGCAAGGCTGTATACTTGAATAACGCCAGCGAAGCATAGAACAGATTACAGAACCCTTTGTCCCGTTATTGGGGACAGAGGGTTTTTTGGTGTTTTGGTTACTAGCTATTGGTCCATACCAGACTCTATTTCGGCACATATGATGAGAGAAAACTGAGCTGAAAAGAGGGTATGTCTTGACTAAACACAAAACGAGTCATGGTGTTTCCATTGTGGTATGTACCAATCGGCCGCAATTTTTTGACAACATCCTGCAAAATTACAGTCGGCAGCATTATAAAAGTAAAGAACTGATCATTGTCCTGAATCATGACAGTATGAATCTGGCATTATACCAAAACCGCGTTCGAAATCTTGCCAATGTTCATGTATATCAAATTCCGGAGAGGATTTCATTAGGACAAAGCCTGAACGCCGGCATGACAAGGGCACGCTTTTCGTTGATTGCCAAATTTGATGATGATGACTACTATTCGCCGTATTATTTAACAGAGCAGGTGAGAGAACTTAAACGGACCAAAAGTGATATTGTTGGAAAACATTCGTGTCTCGTTTATTTGGGCGCATCCAAAACATTGTTGGTCAGATCTCCGGCTGAAAAAAATAAACCGGTTGAATTTGTTCAAGGGGGAACTATTCTCTTTAAAAGAGAAATCTTGAAAAAGTCCGCTTCACGGACCGTTCAATAGGGGAAGATGTAACCTTCCTGAGACAATGCAGGAAAAGAGGATTCAAAGCGTACGCGACCTCTCCTTACAATTATGTCTATCACCGTAGACAGAACAAAAAAGTCATACCTGGAGAGCGGATGACAGCTTTTACCTGGAGGGAAGCAAGAAACTTGCGGTTACAGAGGATTTCAGACCCTATGCTAATAAAAAGTTATAGAGGACAGAGTTAGATATATTAAACTAAACATTTACACAAAACGGAGAGGACAGAAATAACCTGAAGAAGCGGAGCGTTCGCCTTTATCTCCGGATTTACCCCTTTCAAAAAGGGATTCAAAGAAATCCGGGGATAACAGCGATCGGAAGGTTATTCTGTCATCGTAGGGGCTCGTGTAAATAACGAAGGAAGATGCATCTGCTGCGTGTAGATGCGTCTTTTTTGTGCCAAAATGCTTTAATTTGGAGGTGGTGAGAAAAAAATATGAATTTACTTGAAAAAAGTATTGCATATAAGTTTAGTCGGAATTATATTAATGGTATAAGGTCTAGACCATATACAGATCGGAGTGTTTAGATGTCCAGTACGTTTTCATTTCGTTTTGAGAAAGTATCCACCAAAAGGTAAGTGAATTCATTAGGGAACAACTGGAAGAAGCCATTATTTTGAAAGAATTAATGAGTGAAGAACAGCTTCCAGCCGAGCGAGATCTGGCAGAGATTTTTAACGTAAGCCGCATTACCGTTCGCGAGGCACTCTCTTCATTGGAAGAGAAAGGCTTGATTGAGAAAAGGGTGGGTGCCAAAGGCGGAACATTTGTACTGCCTCTGACAGCCAATTCGCATAAACGGACCAGAGAAGAAATTAAACGGGATTGGTCACAAATGCTGAAGGTGTTTGAATATCGAACCATCATCGAGCCGGAGGAGCTTTTCTCGCTGCTGAGCGGATCACCGCAGGCGAACTGGAGCTGCTTGAGGGCTATATGGAACAAAGTATAGAGCCAGACTGCACAAGGGAATGGTTCAGGGCGCTGGATGTGAAATTTCATCTGACCATCGCCAAGGCTTCGGGGAATCCATACTGCGAGAGAGCCGTCAGACAGATCCGGACGAAAATTAATCCGGCGCTCGACTTGATGCCTTATGATGACCGGATACGTACCGTCAATCACGGTGTACATATGGAGATTCTTGAAGCATTGAAAGCCCATGATAGCATCAAGTCTAAGGAGACGATGAAAAGGCATATCGAATTCTCCGCGGATGCAATCTATGCCCGTTTGGTTTCTGAATCAGATGAAAATGAAGGGAATGACAGCGAATGAATCGTTCAGAACTAATACAGCTGGCTCAGCCACTACAAGCCCAGTTAAGTGCTTGGCGCAGAGATTTACATCAGCATCCGGAAATCGGCTATGAGGAGCATCGCACATCCGCTATCGTAGCCGAGCATCTGGAAAGACTGGGGCTGGAAGTTACACGCAATGTCGGAAAGACCGGGGTTACAGGCCTGCTTCGCGGAGAGACCGATGGACCAACCTTCGCCTTGCGCGCAGACATGGATGCTCTGCCAATCCAGGATCAGAAAGCGGTGGAATACCGCTCGCAAGTGGAAGGCAAAGCGCATCTGTGTGGACATGACGCTCACACCTCCATCCTGATGGGAGCCGCCCAATTGCTTACTGGCCTTGGAAGACCGAAATCAGGCAACATCAAATTCATTTTCCAGCCAGCGGAAGAAGGACTCGCAGGAGCAAGAGCCATGATCCAGGACGGTGTTCTAGAGAATCCGAAGGTTGATGCCATCGCAGGGTTACACATGACCCCTGGACAGGACACGGGAACCTTGGGTGTAAGTCAGGGCGTTGCATTTGCATCAGCTGATCCCTTGATTATCAAGGTGTTTGGCAAGGGTGGCCACGCAGCTCGTCCGCATGAGGGCATTGACGCGATCGCGGTATCCGCTCAGGTCATCACCGCATTGCAAAATATCGTCAGTCGGATGGTTGATCCACTTGAACCGGCAGTAGTCACGATTGGCAAAATCACCGGAGGTTATATGGGAACAGCCATCGCTCCGGAAGTGGAGATGATCGGTACGGTTCGTACACTCTCACCTGCCATTCGTGAGCGGATGCCAGCTTTGATCGAGCAGGTTGTTAAAGGGGTCTGCGATTCTTTTGGAGCAGGATGCGAAGTTGTCTACGGCGATGGATACCCTGTTGTCGTGAATGATCTCGGCATGGTTGACCTGCTAACAGAGACTTGTGATCAGGTTAATGCGGAGAAGGGATGGACTTATATCAAACCCTCCACAGGGGGCGAGGACTTTGCGTTTTATTGTGAACAGATTCCGGGTGTGTTTTTCAGACTAGGATCTGGGAATGATGAGGAACGTACTCGCTATCCACTCCACCATCCCATGTTTGATCTCGATGAGACAGCGATGCCTTATGGTGTGGGCATGTTGTCTGCAGTAGCACTTGAATTTTTGGCACGGAATACAACTTCTGAGGGGGAGCAATCACAATGAAAAAAGACAATGGACAGGCTTGTGGATCACGTTACTGGCAGTCGTAATGGTACTCAGCGCTTGCGGAGGAAAATCGACAAGCACGAATGACAATGCCTCAACAGGAGGAACGGGCAGTGAAAGCGCAAGTACAACACTGACCGTTGCTGCAGCAACAGACATTGAAAGTTTCGATCCGCACAACAACAACAACACCTCCAGTGAGGCGGTTCTGGTCAACGTTTTTGATTATCTGATCAAAAATGACAGTGAACAGAAAAAAGTTGCGGGACTTGCGACATCATGGGATCAGGTTGATGATACAACGTGGAGATTCAAGCTGCGTGAAGGTGTGACCTTCCACAACGGCGATCCATTCACTTCAGCAGATGTAAAATACACGCTGGAGCGCGTAGCCAAGGACGAGACACTGAAACAAAACAGTTATTTTAAAAATATCGTAGAAGTTAAAGCGGTGGATGACTATACCGTAGATATTATCACGGATGGTCCAGATCCGTTGCTCCTGAATCGTTTGTCCAAAATGGGAGCAGGGATTCTGCCAGCAAAATATATTGCAGACAAAGGATTCGATGCTTTCCTGAAACAACCGGTAGGCACAGGCCCTTACAAGTTCAGTAAATGGACCAAAGATGATCGTGTGGAACTTGTGAAAAACGAGAGCTACTTCGATGGTGAACCAAAATGGAATGAAGTGGTATTCCGCGTTATTCCTGAAGCCTCCACGCGGGTATCCGAATTGCTTGCTGGTGGTGTAGATGTGGCGTCTTCCATTCCGTCCACTGACATTGCCCGCATCGAAGGCGAAGCAGATAAAAAGATTGTCAAAGCGCCAATCCAGCGTGTACTTCAGTTGATCTTCCGTCAGACAGAAGGCAGCATCACGGCTGATCCGAAAGTACGTGAAGCGATTGACCTGGCTATCGACAAACAAGGAATCGTGGACAGCATTGCCGGCGGAGCAGGTATCGTAACCCGCACATCCGTAACACCAGGCAACTTCGGTGCTGATCCTTCATTGTACAAAACGTCACTTTATGATCAAGAAAAAGCGAAACAGTTGCTGCAAGAAGCTGGCTATGCGGAAGGTGAAGCCGAGATGACCATCTCCGTTTCTGCACAGTACAAAGAACAGGCTGAAGTTGTTGCAGCGATGCTGGAACAAGCCGGATTCAAAATCAACCTGGATGTCCTGGAAGCAAGTGCATTCAGTGAACGTTACAGCTCCAAATCATTCAAAGAAATCTTCATGATTGGTATTGGTAACTCCTTGTTCGATGCTTCGAACAACTACAATCGTTATATGCTGGAAGAAGCAAAAGGCGAGTCGGATTACAACAATCCTGAAGTAGAGAAACTGCTTCAATCTGCATTGGTGAACATGGACCCTGCGTCTCGTGAGAAAGAGTATCAGCAAGTACAACAGATCTTCTCTGAAGAACGCCCAGCCGTATATCTGTACCAAATGGAAGGTGTCTACGGAACAAATGCTAAAGTGAACTTCGCGCCGCGCAGTGACGAGATGTTCTATGCTGACGAGATTACACCTGTTGCACAGTAACATCGGGTATAACAACCGGTCATTGAAAAGATAGGCCGTGAACGGCAGGGACTGGATAACCATGTTCCTGCCGTTCTTTTTTAAAGGGAGGTGAACAAGGAATGGGCAAATACGTACTTAAGTCATTACTACAGATCATTCCGGTGCTGTTCATTGTTTCATTAATTGTGTTCATTTTGGTTCGAGTCACCGGTGATCCGGTTGCGCTAATGTTGCCTGAAACGGCTACCGCTGAAGATCGTGCTGTCTTGACGCAGGCACTTGGTTTGGACCAGCCTTTATATACGCAATACGTGAAGTTTCTGGGCAGTGCGATACAGGGAGACTTTGGTCAGTCTTTTCGCTACAATCAGCCTGCGTTAGAGCTGGTGCTGGAGAGATTGCCTGCCAGCTTTGAATTGGCGGTAGCCGCCATGTTTTTGCCGTACTTATGGCAGTGCCACTTGGCGTCATCTCAGCTGTCAAACGCAATACGTTTACCGATCTCATTATTTCAGGAATATCCGTCATTGGTAAGGCGATGCCAAACTTCTGGATGGGGATTATGCTTATCCTCTTGTTCTCCGTCATGCTGGGCGTATTGCCGGTATCGGGTCGCGGAGGATTGTCACATCTGATCTTGCCGGCATTTACACTTGGCGTTGGACTGGCTGCGCAGATGACCCGACTGATTCGCTCCAGCATGCTGGAGATTCTCAACCAGGACTATATTCGAACAGCCCGCAGCAAAGGGCTAGGCCGAATGGTTGTCATTGTGAAACATGCGTTTCGGAATGGACTAATTCCGGTCGTGACAATTATGAGTTTGCAGTTTACAAGTCTGATCGGGGGCACTTTGATTACCGAAACGGTATTCTCCTGGCCTGGACTGGGTCAATTACTGGTTGTTGCAGTCAACACACATGATATGGCGATTGTACAGGCCGCGGTGTTTGTCATTGCCTTTATCGTTGTAGTAATTAACATCTTGACGGATGTAGCTTACAGGCTACTCGATCCGCGCATCAAATACGACTAGAAGGAGGTGCAATCATATGACAGGCAGCAATGAAATGCCAATTCCGGGTACAGAACAGGAACAAGACAATGGGCGTGCACCAACGGGATTTCGTTATATCTGGCAACAACTGATCATCAGCAAGACCGGAATGTTTGGTGCTGTGCTTGTATTGTTGGTTGTGTTAATTGCCATAGGTGCACCTCTATTGACGAGTCATGATCCAGCAGCGGTGAATCCGCTGGGCCGACTTAAACCACCAGCATGGCTTGAGGGCGGAACGGCCGAATACTGGCTGGGTACCGATAATCTTGGCAGAGACATGTGGAGCCGTATTGTATACGGTGCCCGGGTTTCCTTAATCGTGGGTATGGGTGCCGTGATTGTGTCAGGAATCATTGGCGCGATCTTGGGGCTGGTATCCGGATTCTACGGGAAATGGCTGGATGCCGTCATCATGCGTGTAGGTGATGCATTCATGGCGATTCCAACCATCCTGTTCATGCTTGTTGTGATGGCGATTGTTGGCCCGGGTATTACAACGTTGATCTTTGTCATCGGGGTGACGAACTGGGTTCCATTCACCCGTGTGGTAAGAAGTGAAGTACTAAGTATCAAAGAGCGGGATTTTGTTCATGCGGCCAGATCAATTGGCGCGAAGAATGGAAGATTGATTCTGAAACACATTTTGCCGAATATCCTTTCATCTTTTATCGTGATCTGTGGTATGAATGTCGGCACGACAATTATTATGGAAGCTTCACTCAGTTTCCTGGGTCTGGGTATCAAACCACCCGATGTATCCTGGGGAGGGATGCTTAGTGATGGCAGACAATACGTTGCAACTAGCTGGTGGGTCGCTACATTCCCGGGACTAGCCATTACATTTACCGTACTCGGTGTTATTTTCCTTGGAGATTGGCTGCGTGATGTGCTTGATCCACGTACGGAGACAACCCATAAATAAACGGAGAAGGGAGCCATCATTATGAATCAAAGACCAATTATGCCGGAGGATCTGGTTCACTATCGTTGGATAAGTCAGCCGGTAATCAGTCTGAACGGGCAAGTGGCTTATGTGGAACAGACCATAGATCAGGATAAAAACGAATATAACACGCAAATTCGAGGAATCTCCCTCGATGGTGATGAAGATATTGCACTTTCGGATGGAACAAAGGATTCCTCACCTGCGTGGTCGCCGGATGGCACACAGCTCACATTCATTCGCTCAGTGGATGGTGGAAAAGGACTATGGACGCTTCAGTCAGATCAAAAAGAGCCGGTCATGCTGATATCTCCCACACGTAAAATATCGAGTTATATCTGGTCGCCGAACGGGCAGTACATTGCGTTTACCAGCAAAGTGCAACCGGAGGATCAACAGAAGAAAGCAGACGCCCAACAGGAGTCTGTACCTGTGCTGCGAGGTAAAGTCTTTGAGCGTACAACGCCGAAGGCGGAAGGGTCTGGCTGGTGGGACGGTCAATACAGCCAGTTGTTTGTATATGAGCTCAAAAGCGGGGAAATCACGCAGGTGACTTCCGGGCTATGGAATATCAGTGCTCCCGCATGGTCGCCAGATAGCCTGCAGCTTTCTTTCATTTCGAAGCAAGTAGAGGATGAGGAGCTTGATGCGGATTTGCTGTACTTTACGGATATATACAGCATTCGATTGGGAGAGAGTGATCTCTTCAAAGTGACGGATTCCAGTCTGGCGATAAGCCAGTTTTCCTATTCATCTGATGGGCAGCAGCTGATCCTGATCGCCAGTGATCGTGAGTATGGGAGCGGGAGCCACAACAGCTTATACGCTGTCCCCGTTCATCGAGGTGAACCCAGGATAATTGCACCGCAATTAGATATGCAGATGGGTAACGCAGCACTGGGGGATATGAAGTCAGCAGGTGCCTCTCCTTCTCCAATCTCGGATGCCCATAATCCAGAACGTGGTGTATATGTACTCGGAACGCACAATGGAAATGTGGACGTGTATCGCATTCAAGATGATGGGAATTGTCAACTCGTAACGGGCGCTGGTGAAAAGGATGTGTATCAGTATACCTTAACGCCGGATGGAACGTCGCTGGTTATCGCTGCGTTGACGGATGGACATCCTGGAGAATTATATCGCGTGAATATCGACAGTGGTGAAATGTTCAGACTCACCCGGCGAAATGATGAATTCATGGCTGAATTGGCTGTAAATGTGCCAGTTCGTGTAGAGTTTACATCCTCCGATGGATGGCCGCTTCAAGGTTGGTTAGCCACACCGGCAATACGTAAGTCCAATGGGAAGCTGCCATTAATTTTGCAGATTCATGGTGGACCCCACGCGATGTATACAGGAACGTACAGTCATGAGATGCAGACACTCGTTGCGCAAGGTTACGCTGTGCTGTGGATCAATCCTCGCGGAAGTATGGGATACGGGCAAGAATTTGCCAGAGCTTGCCGTGGTGACTTTGCCGGAGGGGATTACCGGGATCTGATGGAAGCTGTTGATTATGCCCTGGCTACATACGATTTCCTTGATGCATCACGTCTGGGTGTAGCGGGTGGCAGTTATGGCGGAGTGATGACCAACTGGATCGTGGCGCATACGCACCGTTTCAAGGCGGCTGTAACCCAGCGTTGCATCTCTAACTGGTTGTCCATGTATGGAACGAGTGATATCGGTATTTCCTATGTCGAGGGAGTCATCGGTGGTAATCCGGCGGAAAACGCTGAATTCCTGTGGTCCCGCTCACCTCTTGCTCATGCACACCACATTGAGACGCCACTTCTGATCATGCACGGAGAGCAGGACTATCGGACACCGATTGCACAAGCGGAGGAATTATATACTACGCTAAAACGATATGGTAAAAAGACTAAACTGATTCGTTATCCAGGTTCCAACCACAGTTTGCTCAAAAGCGGTAAACCTTCACTTCGGATCGATAGCTTCGAACAGGTGAATGCCTGGTTCAATCAGTACCTCGGGAATGATGAGGAGGGCGAGCAATGAGTCGAACTCAGCTGTCCATTCCTGTAGGGCTTCTTGTAGAGAATGTTCTGACAAGTGGGGAATCAAAAGAAGTGATTATTGAATGTTTACAACGTCGAGACTATTCCCGGTTGTTGCCTCTGGTTAAGGAATCCGCGATGGATTTTGATGAAAGACTACAGACAGCAGCTGATATCGGAGACGATTGGGAAAAGGCGATACGTCAAGGTTATGAGTTCAAGTTTTTGCATATTAACGGGTTGAAACGATTGCTCGATTTCCGGTTTGACCGTAAGGTGGATCAGGACTATGTTCAAGATGAACTGTCACTGAAGCATATTCAACTGACCGCAGAAGAGATTGAATTGCTACAATCGTTAATTGGCAGGCAGTGGATCGTGCAACTAGAAGAAACAGAGGCAGCAGAAGAAGGCAGAACAGATAGTGAGTTATCTTCCTGCATTCCTGTCCATATTCAATTGAAGTTCCCATAGGATGACCAGAATAAGCCGCGATGATCGCGGTTTTTTTGCTATGTACAGGTAGAAATGAGGATGACTGAATTCAAAAGTTGAAATCGGACTCCGAATGATTTATATTTTTATTAAATGATACTTTAATCTATCAAAAAATTCAGGTATAAAGAGGGGGACCTAGGATGTCCATTCAAAATGTTTTGGGAAAAATTCAAATATCGGATGATGTGATCTCCAAAATTGTCGGCAAGATCGCAAATACCACCAGTGAGATTTCCTCCATGTCGACAGGACTTGTAGAAGGCATCACCAAAAAGTGGAGTGGGAAAAGTCTGCAAAATGGCATTGCCATTCGCAAGATAGAATCCAGACTGGAGATTAACTTAAAGGTTGTGGTTCGTTATGGAACGAAAGTACATGAAGTCTGCAGGGAATTGCAAAACAATGTGAGATTACATGTGGAACAGCTGACCGGGTTAACCATTGATACGGTGAATGTGATCGTCGAGGGGGTATCATTCAACCAACCTGCTGCCAAGCTTTAGTCCAACTTCAACTACCTAGAGGAGTGACAGCGATGAATAAGATTTCCATAACAAAAGCCAGTCCACAGTCTTTAGTCGGCGGGCAACTAAATCAGATGGCACTTGAATATATGGCATATTCGCTTGCAGGTACCAAGGATAAAGGCATTATAGAAAAAACATTCAACAAGTTATGGCGCTCGAAACAGAACCGATTCAGTCACCAGTACGCTTATGAAGCCAAAATGGGTAACCAAACGCTGGGCATGATCATGTGTTATCCAACCACTTTAATGAACAAACTCGCTTTGCCAACGTTCTCCAAACTGTTTGAACTTCGTAAATGGAGCCTGATTAAGTATAATCTCCAACATTGGAAAGAGTTTTACTCCATGGTGACATTAAAAGAAGCGGAGAACGACGAGTACCACATCGGAACATTGGCTACGTTGCCTGAAAGCAGAGGACTAGGAGTAGGGACACACCTCATTCATTTTGCTGAGGAGCAAGCTATAACACAAGGTCTGTCCAAATCTTCACTTACGGTTAAAAAGGAAAATCTACTAGCTATTAAACTCTACGAGCGTTTGGGATACCAGAGAGTAGGGAAATCAATAAACCGTCGTTATCCCTGTACCGAATGTCCAAAATACTGGTGTAGTGCATTCTAATACGAATAGAAAAAAGCAGCTAACTGGAGAGTTTCACATAAATAAGCCCACATTGGAACAGTTAAAAGTGTGTGCTGGAGGGACGCTTTATGCGCCCCTTTTTAGTTTTCAGATTTTTCTCATAAAAAAGTAACTTGACTTTTGTATGGGTTTAAGCAGGTACTTGACAGGGGTGTGGTATAGTATAAAAAGTTCTTTTAATGAAGAAAGACGGAGAAATATACAATGTGGGGTGTAACCAGTGTATCAATATAAGGATCAGGAATATGAAGCAGTACATTTTGAGGGACGTGATTTGCGCTATGGAGAACTTATAAGTTGTGTTTTCAAACAGTGTACATTTATGAACGCTTCTATGGAAGAGATTGAGACAAGTAACTGCCGTTTTATCGAGTGTGACTTCAAAGGGGCTTCCATGAATGGTTCGATTCATACGGAATCAGCTTTTGAAAACTGCACCTTTGGTGGTGCGAATCTATTTGCTTCCAAATTCAGTTCTTGCAAGATGACGGGATCGGACTTTTCAGGTGCGCAAATGGATGGGATTACACTAAGCCACGGCGATTGGTCTTATACGAATCTGAGACATACACGTTTGGGGAAACAGGATCTGCGAGGAATTCGTTTCTTTGAGGCTGACTTTACGGACACGGATTTCACCAAAGCGGATTTGAGAGACTGTGATCTTACCCGAGTTGTATTAAGCAGAGCCAAGCTGCAAGGGGCCGATTTAAGAGGGGCTAACCTGGAAGGCATCGATCTGAAATCACTGGATATCAAAGGCGTACGTTTGGATCGCGAACAAGCGGTTCTGTTTGTACGCTCGTATGGTGCGAAAGTAGACTAAGTTGAGTTGAACATACACAGCATGAAGCCGCCCTTAAGGCGGCTTTTTTGAGTTTGAAGCATTTCCGATTCAAAGAAAATAGGCAGGAATAAGAGATCTAAACAAGAAGTAGTTAACATAAGTTTCAAATAAAAGGAGGTTATCATGACAGTCACATTAATTATTCTTATTGCTATTATTGTCTTTGGGCTTATAACAGGCACGATCACTACGATTATGGCATTTAAACTGCTAAGTAACAATAAAGAGAAACATCACCTTCGCAAGAGCATTCTGATGGACGGAATTCCAACAGAAGCAATAATTCATGATATTGTACAGACATCATCCAGTATGGATGGAAGGCCTGGCGTGCGATTGGATTTGACTGTAACCCAAGTTGACGGCCGCACCTTCCCAACAATTGTAGAGACTTATATTCCAATCACACATATTCCCCACTTTCAGAAAGGAAATGTCATTAACGTAAGATACATTGCGATGGGGAATGAACGCAAAGTTGAGGTACAGGATGCCTACCTTCCGTGAGGTGCCGCAGGGTGGTAAGCTTCTGTTATCAGGCATATCAAAAACCACTACCTGAAACAACTCAGGTAGTGGTTTTTGATGTTAATTTAATTGAAAATGGTAACAAGCTATTTAAGTTATCGACAGTCAGCAGTTAATCCTCTTCTTTTGACATATTTCTAACGATCAGAAAAATCGCAAATATATCTAATAAAATAATAAATCCATTGGTTATCGGAAACCACATGATTCTATATACCTCGCTTTATTTCATGAAGTGAATTTCATTACGTTTTAACGCTGCGTTTTTGTGCTCGTTTCAAGCGCACGGCAACCCAGCTCATAATCAGAGCAGCAATGAACAGAAATACGGTCACACCTGCAATGACAACAAAGAAGGATTGGTCAAATGCAGCAAAGGCGGCATTTTTGAGCAATTCAGCAGACGCAGCAGGCAAGCTTTCGGCAGCGATAAGCGCTTCATCCAGACTGTCCTTCGCATTGGCTGGCACATGAACTCCCGTAGGAATCTTCATTGCCAGTGTGTAGAACAAGGTCGACATGCTGCCGATAATCGCAATACCGGATGCTCCGCCCAGCTCATAACCTACTTCCTCAATGGATGCTGCCATACCCGCTTTGTGAGGTGGGGCATAACTCATAATGGAATGTGATGCAGCGGTCATGCCTGATCCAAGACCTGCACCAAGCAGTGCCAAACCGATAATTTGCCCAGTGAACCCAGCATTGAAATACATCAGATACGTCCCCATGCCAAGGGCAGCGATGAAGAGAGTGAAGCTTTTGATATATACAACATCCACACGGTGCATAATGGCCCCCGTAACAGGTCCGGCAATGAGTGCTGCAACAGGTATGGATACGGTGAATAGTCCAGCCTGAAGAGGTGACATGCCTTCCACCAGCTGAAGCCGCTGAGTGACCATATATTGCACACCCATTTGTGCAAATAAGCCAACCAGTGCGGTAATAAAGCCGGTACTGAATCTTGGAATTTTGAACAAGGACAGATCCAGCAGTGGAGTCGTACTGTTATTCTGACGGCGAATAAAGATGATCAGGGACAGAAGACCGATCACAGCAGCAATGATAGCGAGTGTGAGGGATCCTTCGCGTCTTGTGAATTCCTTAATGGAATAGATAATTCCAACCATGGCAATCATGATCTGGATGGAACTGGTGAAGTCCCACTTTTTCGACGCATCCCCATGGTGTTTAGGAATCATTTTCAAGGCGAATACAAACGCAAGAATAGCGATAGGCAGGTTAATTAGAAACACAGAGCCCCACCAGAAATGTTGAAGAAGCAGTCCACCAACAATCGGTCCCAGTCCAGCACCACCTGATGCAATGGAACCCCATATGCCGATCGCCAGTGCGAGTTCTCGCTCATTCGTAAACGTAACTCTGATAATCGACAATGTCGCTGGCATCATCATGGATGCACCTACAGCTAGAAGAATTCTGCTCATGACTAGTACAGCCGGTACTGGAGAAAAGGCAGCAGCAAGAGAAGCAGCAGAAAAGACGAGCAAGCCCAGGGTAAATATTTTTTTATGACCAACACGGTCCCCGAGTGTTCCCATTGCAGGAAGAAGACCCGCCATGACAAGGGAGTAACCGTTCAGAATCCATAATTTCTCCGAAGCAGATGCACCGAGATCATGGGTCAAGCTGGGTAAAGCGGTGTACAGGATGGTCATATCCATCACAATGAGTAATAGTGCACTTGAGACAATAACAAGAATCATCCAACGTTTGAATTTTGACATGTTTCCCTCCGACGATATGAATAACTTACAATTTTAGACTAAACTATCGGGTAACCCTATAGTCAAATCTTTATTTACACACTATAATGCATTTATACTTTTATAACTTAGACCACATATGTACACGGAGGGCCCTAAGATGGCTGGACATCACGCACAACACTTTACCACCAGTGAATTTGCCAAGATCTGCGGAGTGACCAAACATACCTTGTTTCATTATGACGAGATTGGGCTGTTAAAGCCTGAATATACCAATGCCAAGGGCTACCGCTATTACGGTATGCAACAAACGTATGTGCTGGATGTCATACATGTGCTGAAGAAGGCAGGAAGCTCACTCCAAGAGATTAAGTCATTTATTCAAAATCAGAATACACCATTGTTAATTGAGCTATTTGAACAGAAATTAAAGGCACTTGAGTTGGAGCAACAACGAATCAAACGTATGCAAAAGCTGCTAAGTGGTGCCATTGAAATGACGAAACAAGCCACGGATGCTTCTCCTGAAGGGCTGCATATTGAACAATGTGAGCTGGAGTATTTTATTGCTGTTCAACTGGAGCAAGGGGATGGGGATAAGGAATTCTTCCGTAAGTTCATTGAATACAGGACCCATTGTGATGAACAGATGATCGACTATGAATTTCCGGTATGGACGATCTTACGTCAGGAGCACTATGAGGCAGGAGAATACTATCCGGATTACTTTGGCAACAAAATAAAAGCTCCCATTCCAGGGGAAACGATATGGATTAAGCCCAAAGGGATGTATGCCGTCATGAATCATCGAGGTTCATACGAAAGCATGCCGGAGACGTATTCCCTCATGAAAGAGGAGATAGAAAAAGAGGGACTGCAAGT
The DNA here is from genome assembly GCA_022836915.1 of Paenibacillus sp. OVF10. Lineage (GTDB taxonomy): Bacteria > Bacillota > Bacilli > Paenibacillales > Paenibacillaceae > Paenibacillus. The sequence continues at coordinate 3,822,492 of CP094668.1, forward strand.
CTGTGGACATGTGTATGCACTGGACCTGCTCACTTATTTTGCAGAAAGTAATCCCGATGAGTACATCATCAAAATTTACGTAGAGGTGTGTACGGCTGATAACACAAGCAAAAAACAGAATGGCTTGATTTAGGAGGATTTTTCTGAAATTAATTAAAACATATGATGTGGATCTAAGTGAAGCATGGTCGACTCTTCTTCAAGAATTACTTGTTGCCAGTTTTCCAGAGGTTTATCCAAAAGACAGATTGTTCTTTAAGCAAATACCACATGGTAGAGTGTTGGCATTTACCCCTGATAACCAATTAGTTGGGCATGTCGGACTAGATTACAGGATGATGAATTTGAATGGAACACCCATAAGAGTGTTGGGGATAATCGATTTGTGTGTTTCTCCGGCTATTCGCTCTCAAGGAATCGCTTCTTTGTTAATATCCGAAGTGGAAAGGTTGGCCAAAGCGCGTGTTGATTTTGTCCTTTTATTTGCGGATCATGAGGAATTGTATAGTAAAAATGGATTCAAAACGGTAAGCAACACATGTAAGTGGTTGAAAATTGATCATGAAACCTTAACCACAGTTGGAGTTGGGACTCAAAAGGTAGAGGGGTTAATGATTAAAGAAGTGGGAAGCATGCCATGGGGTGAAGGGGAACTCGACTTTTAGGATATTTATATTAATCCCTACGCGCCAATATGGAAGAAGGGTGCCTTGACCCATGTTGTATTCCATGTTAAGTTTTCTGTATTCAAATTGTGAGCTTGTAAAGGGGTGATGGAGTGATGACGGAATTAGAGGTTGTGGATGTTTATGTGGGCCTGTCAACGAACATGAACAGTGGCATGGTTCACAATATAACTAATCAGAATCCGACACTTTGTCCTCCTATGCATAGATCTACTCGGCGCTAAATGATTTATCGCCAGGTTTCTTTATTGTATAAGCGAATCTAAATTCTGATTATGTTCAAATATTAAAGTGAGGGAGTCCATGCCATGTTCGATGGTGAAATCCCGTCAGTTTACTTTTATATTTCACATAAGAAGGATGATCTGTATGTCTTTAATTAACGTTACCAACCTGACCTTTGCCTATGATGGCAGTTACGATAACATATTTGAAAATGTTAGTTTTCAGTTGGACTCTGATTGGAAATTGGGTTTTACCGGAAGGAACGGCAGAGGTAAAACAACCTTCCTCAATCTGTTGCTCGGCAAATATGAGTACAGCGGACATATCTCTGCGAATGTTAGCTTTGAATATTTTCCTTTCCAGGTAGAGAATAAGGGAGCTATGACCGTCGATGTCATCGGCGAGATTCATCCTGAATATCTGCACTGGCAAGTTGTGCGCGAGCTTAACCTGTTGAAAGTGTCAGAAGATGTGTTGTATCGGCCTTTCGATACGTTATCCAACGGAGAACAAACAAAGGTGATGCTGGCTGCTTTGTTCCTGAAGGATAATCGATTTCTGCTCATTGATGAACCTACCAATCATCTTGATCTTCATGCGAGACAAATTGTAGGTGATTATCTCCGCAGCAAGAGTGGATTTATTTTGGTATCTCACGATCGATCCTTTCTGGATCACAGCGTGGACCATATCCTTTCCATCAATAAGAGTAACATCGAGATTCAGAAAGGCAATTTTTCCGCTTGGTGGGAAAATAAAAGAAGGCAAGATCAGTTTGAACTTGCGAGTAATGAGAAATTAATAAAGGATATCAAACGTTTATCCGATTCAGCCAAACGGACCGGTGGATGGTCGCATGAAGTTGAAAAAACCAAAAATGGTACGAGAAATTCCGGTTCCAAGGTGGATAAAGGATATATTGGGCACAAGGCTGCCAAAATGATGAAACGTTCCAAAAATATCGAACAAAGGCAGCAATCTGCGATTCAGGAGAAATCCAAACTTCTCAAAAATATCGAGAGTGCAGAACGTCTACAGATTCATCAGCTGGATTTTCACAAGCATGAACTTGTCGAATTGGAACATGTGTCGATCTCATACGGCTCCAATACGGTGTGTAAGGATGTCAGTATCACGGTTGAAAAAGGGGATCGTATATCCCTATACGGTAAAAATGGATCTGGAAAATCAAGCATTCTTAAACTGATCTGTGGTGAAGATATTGCTTATACAGGTCTTTTCCGTAAGGATCATCAGCTTAAAATCTCGTATGTGTCGCAGGATACGTCCGATCTCGGAGGACATTTATCTGAGTATGCGGCCACACAAGGAATTGATGAAAGCCTGTTTAAATCGATACTTCGAAAGTTGGATTTTTCCAGACTGCAATTGGAGAAAGATATCTCAACGTTTAGTGCAGGTCAAAAAAGAAAGTGCTCATTGCCAAAAGTCTTAGTGAGAAAGCTCATCTGCATATTTGGGATGAACCACTCAACTTTGTAGATGTCATTTCACGTATGCAGATCGAAGACTTACTCTTGGAATACTCGCCAACCCTGCTTTTTGTAGAGCATGATCGTGAATTTTGTACAAATATTGCAACGAGAATCATCGAACTGTAAGTAACGGGAAAGATAACCATGCTAAGAGCCGCCAAATGGCGGCTTTTAGTTTTACTCGTGAGGAAGTATGCTATAATTTTATAGTCTAATCCAATCATATGATGGATGATCAGATCAATTGTTGAACTATACTCGCCAAGAGGTGTAATAGAATGAAAAAGGAAATGACTACAATCAAACAAATCAGGCTTCATTCCATTTTGGACGAGGCCACCAAGTTGCTGATTGAAAAACCGAATGCTTCCATGAATGAAATTGCAGAATCTGCAAAAATCGGGATCGCTACGTTACATCGATATGTGGAAAGCCGCGAACAGCTGATGATTCATCTGGGATTACGCGCAATCGAGGTGGTCAGTGAGACCATGCAACAAATTCAACTGGATGAGGAGCACTGTGAAAAATACATACCTGAGCTGATCGAGGCGCTGATTCCATTAGGCGACAAAATATATTTTCTGGCTCATGACACCACCGTTAACTATAATCCCGAGATTGATGGAGCAGATATGAAACTGAGACAACCTGTACTGCATGCGGTCGGTCTGTTACAACAGAAAGGTTACTTCCGCTCCGATCTTGATAAAACCTGGATTGTCGATGTGCTGTATTCCATCATGTTCCTGACGTGGCAGCAGGTTGTAAGTGGTCATATCGCGAGAAAAGCAGCCCCTGAGCTTGTAATAGACACGTTTTATCATGGATTTAAGCAGCACTAGGTCAGCGCCAATTGAAGTAAAAAACAATAGATCTAAATACGAAAACACCCCAAAAGAATCAATCGTATCGTTAGATACGCAGACTCTTTGAGGGTGTTTTTTTGCGTTCACAACAGCGTTTCTCAGTGCGCAAGCTTCAAAGACTTGATTTTTACTGAGATTCAAATATTAACAGGGTTCAGAATTTAAGATTTTCAGTTTACAAAAAATGATATAAATTTCTAGTAGATTCAAATCATTACCAAATAAAGACAAAATATTCAAACGAGGGGGCCGGACAGAACTACCTGCAATTGTGCAGTTCGAATCAGCTTATGTACTCATTCCATCAACCCAAATCAGGAGGGATTCCATGCTTTACACCATTATTGTGCCAGTCAACCAGGACTATAACATTTTGAACCTGTTCACAGATTCGTTGCTCCGGACGGTAAGTCCATCCACTCAGATTATTTTCATCAACGATGGTTCCGGCTCAGCAGTCTTTCAACATCTGGATAAACTGAAGCAAGAAGTAAGAGAAGGTGTGACCATCGAGATTCTTCAGCATGATTTTCCACTCGGTTGCGCCGTGTCGATTAATAGCGCACTGAGTCTAGCCAAGGGAGAGTACATTTTCTTCCTGGATTCGGACACCATTCTTCAACCGAACTGGCAACCGATGATGAAAGAGACACTGGATAGCGATATTACAATCGGCATGATTGGAGGGGTTCTGTTGTATCCGCAAACCGGAGGCGTGCAGCATTGCGGCATTGCTTTTGCGGACACCATCGGCCGACATCTGTTCCTGAACGCATCTCCTGATGATATCCCAAAAGAAACCTTCTCTGTTCAACTGGTGGTGTTCGCCATGTTTGGCATGAAGCGGGAGGTGTATGAGACCATCGGCAACCTCGATGAGAAGTTCTTTAATGGGTACGAGGACTTTGATTATCAGATGCGGGCACGAGCTGCGGGATACGATACGGTCATTAACCCGAATATTCAGGCGTATCACTGGGAACGCAGCAGCGGCATTCACCGCAACTTCAACCGCAAGAACAATCTGGCACGCTTCTGGAAAAAGTGGGGCGGTCAAATTGAGGCTGATGTGTGGCCATTCGTTTTCAGTCATCTGAAAGCACAGCTGGAAAGCCAAGGGGAATACCAGCATCTGCCGATTGTTGGGATTGACCTTGCCGAGGTTCGAAGTGATGCCGATACATTCTGGACCAAGCTGGAGGAAGCCGAATTTGCAAATGTTGCCGAAGTACGTGACTACTCAAACCGCTTTAATTCCAATGGGGCAATCTGGCTGCCACAGGTACTGGGCAAGGAACTGATTCATAGTGAGAATCGGTTACTGTTTTTGGTGGACAATTTCGCCCGTTTACTGGAGAACCGCTACTGGATTGAGATGAGACATGCTCATCGAGCCAAGGATCTGATCATTGACCTGTATGGCAATGTAATCACGATGGATCGCATATACGATGGATGCTGGCCTGGAACCAAAGTTCGGTAATTCACTCACAACGAAAATAAACAGGGAGGTACTTAAGGTGAAAGAAAAAGAGAGCACGCTCGATCGTGCCGTAAGATTTACCCGTAATCTGGAGTGGTTGGAACAAGTCGAAAAGGTAATTCCGAGCGGATGCAGCACTTTAGCCAAAGCACCTGAACGTTTATTTCCGGGGCATACCCCCGTATGTTGTGCAGAGGCTTATAATTCCCGATTTACAGATATCGACGGGAATGAATGGCTCGATTGCGAAATGGCCATGGGTACGGCGCCATGGGGCCATGCCAGACATGAAGTCCAATTAACCGTCATTCACCAGTTGAAAAAAGGGACAAGCTTTTCTTTGCCTGCCGACATCGAGCTTGAATGCGCTGAGTTGATTCTGGAGCGGTTCGAGGGTCGTTATCCGTCGCTGCGCTTCACCAAGAGTGGTGCCGATGCAGTGAGTGGGGCCGTACGACTTGCCCGTGCCGCAAGTGGCAAAAGCAAGGTTATTGCGACGGCTTATCATGGGTGGCATGACTGGTCTGCCTACGGCTATTATGGTGGCCAGACGAAAGAACGGGGCATTCCAGTAGATATCGAGCGTTCAACAATCTGGGTCAACAAACCTACCGCGGAGCAAATTGAAGCTCAGATTACCTCATCTCCCGAGGATATCGCATGTATTGTTTTATGTCCCAACGAGTGGAAAAGGGATGCGCTCGAGGAAGTCGTAAACCTATGCCGGTCTCTGGACATCATTATCATATTTGATGAGGTCACTTCCGGTATTCGAATGGGCAAACAGGCTACAGCAGGGGAATATGATATCTGGCCTGATCTGCTCTGTATCTCGAAAGGTATGGCAAACGGTTTACCGCTCGCAGCGGTTTTGGGGCCTGAGCACTTGATGTCTCTGTCGGGACAGGTCCGATTCAGTAATGCCCATTCCAGCGAAACAACAGCGCTCGCGGCAGCCATTGCCTGTGAACGATTAATGAAAAATGCGAAAGTATGGCCGACCTGGCGTGAACCGGCAACCCGGATCATGGATCGTCTGGAATCTGAACTTGTGTTACTCGGATTAACGGATCAATTGGAAGTGAAGGGGACGTATGCAAGCTTCTGCATTCAATCCCTGGCCGAGGATAACTTCCAAACGGACCCTTTCCGCGAGTTCATGGTGAAGAGAATGGCTCACTTCGGCATCTTCACCAAAGGTTACTTTATTTTCTCAGATGCCCATACACGGGAAGAATTGCTGTGGGTCGAGGAAGCGCTGATGCAGATCCTGTCAGACTGGAAAGAGATTCAGAAGCAGGAACATCTTCATTCGATGCAACTTTCGAAAACGTTTGAAGCTTAATCCATAGATCATAATCGACAATCGACTAGGAGGAATTATTCAATGAAAGCACTCGTATATCAAGATCTCAAACAGGTGACTTACCAGGAGATTGAGGAGCCAACCATTCAAAAGCCCAACCAGGTAAAAATTAAAATCTATGGTTCAGGTATCTGCGGTACAGATCTGAATATTGTCAAAGGCAAAGTGCCTGCAAATAAAGGAACGATCATTGGTCATGAAGGCGTAGGCACCGTGGTTGAGGTGGGCGACGAAGTTCGTGGTTTCAAGATCGGTGATCGGGTATTGGTTGATCCCACGCAATCTTGCGGTACCTGCTCATACTGCCGTGAGGGTCTGTTCATCTACTGCGAGAATTTTGATGACTATCAAGTAGGGATGACGACACACGGAACCTTTGCTGAATATTTTGTTGGGGACGAAAAGTATATCTATGCCATTCCGGATTCCATGAGCTGGGAAACGGCCATGATGATTGAACCACTGGGATGTGTACTTCAGACGTTCATGAAAGCAGGGACTAAGCCAAGTGACGCTGTACTGGTCCTCGGTTCTGGTGCAATCGGTTCCTTGTGTCAGCTTGTGAGCAAACGATTGGCAAGGCTTACGGTAGGCACGGAAGTGGATCCATACCGCAAAGAGTTCGCTTCAGGGATCGCAGATCATGTGTTTTATCCTCAGGATCTGACACTGGATAAAGTATACGAGATCAATAATAATAAAAAGTTTGATATTGTGGTGGACGCGGTTGGTAACCAGCTTCATGTGGGATTTGAGATGATTGCCAAAGGCGGCAAAATCATTCCTATGGGATATGACGACAGCTATGAGGTAACGTTCAAATCAACAGCCGTGATTAATGATGGCATTAGTATCATCGGTGCAGTTGCTAATCACTCGATGATCAGTACGGCACTGAAATTTGCCCAAAGCATCCCGGAACTGGAACAGATGGTGACCGCCAAGGAATTGCTGAGTGATTATGAACAGGCCTTTAACGGAACCATTGGTTATGACATGCATACTGGAGAGAAATTGCCGATGAATTCGGTCAAAACAGCTCTTATCCTATAAGAGGTAATATAAGCATGTAGACATTGTCGGGTTTGCCGCTGCGAAAAGTTGGAATTCGCAGCGGTAAAAACCGCAGAAGGAAGGGATATCGATTGAAATTGCTTCAAGATTTGCCGAAGAATCCACGCTACTCCATTTTACTCGAACCGGTATGGGCCATTCCGGGCACGATCGTTCTCTTCTACGCTCCTTTATATATGAAGGAAGCCGGACTTTCGGACATTGAAATCGGTTTAATCAATTCGGTGAATCTTTATTTTGCCTTTATCTTTCAATTGTTTGCGGGTTCCATCACAAATAAGCTGGGACGGAAACGAACAACGCTGATCTTTGATCTGCTTGCCTGGAGTGTTCCGATGTTCATCTGGGCTTTCTCCCAGAACTTCTGGCTGTTTCTAATCGCCTACTTGCTGAACGCAACCTCCAAGTTTGTAACGGTCGCTTTTAACTGTCTGATCATAGAGGATGTGGAGGAACACAAACGATCCAAAGTGTTTGCCATTCTCAACATGATTATTACAGGGGCTGGGGTACTTACGCCGATTGCCGGAGTTGTCATTGCTGATTTTGGTATTGTACCAACACTGGCCAGCATTTACTTTGTCGGGGGCATCCTCATGACCGCCATGTTTTTCATTCGTAACCGATACACGGATGAGACCGAGGTCGGCAAGGAACTTATGGGATTGCATAGTAAAACCCGCGTACTTCAGAGCTTGGGTTCCAGTCTGCGCCTGTTCGGCAAATCGTTCTACAAACGGAGACTTTTTCCGATTATTCTGATTACGGTGTTATCCAATCTGATTCTGCAGCTGAATTTCTTTCAGGTTATTTTCTTCAAGGAACAGTTGAAATTTGATGACCGTGTCATTTCGTTTATCCCAGTAGTGACTGCGGTAACCGTCATGCTGCTCTATCTGGTCATCATTCCGCGACTGAAACGGCGTTCGGAAGAAAAGTATGTTGGTTTTTCCATCGTGCTTAGCACGGCCGGAGCCATTCTGTTTCTATTGATCCCTGTGGGGAATATAGGAATGTTGTTTCTCACGCTAATCGTGCTCGCTGCGGGTAACTTCATTTTGCAGACGTACCGGGACTCCTATTGATGAACCGATTGGGTACGCATGAGAAAGCCGACATGTTCTCGGCCGTGCAGACAGTTATGACGCTTACAGCCATTCCATCCGGTTACCTGACGGGCCTGCTCTATCATCACAATCCAACCCTGTTGTTCAGTGTCATTCTTGGTCTATACATCGTACTCATGGTCATTATGTTCTTCCTGCCAGATCCGCAAAAGCACTCCCAAGTGCTGGAACCTTACAAAAATATGTAGAAAAAGGGGTTTACTGTATTTGAAGCGAATATGTAGTACAGAAAAAATGAGTAAATGCATGTTCAAAAAGAGCGGTTTTCAGTACCGAGAAGATGGGATGAAGCTAGAAATGGAGTAGCGGAGCGTAGGAAAACTACGTGAGCAACCGCAATGTTTCCGAAGGAAACATACTTCGTAAGCCCACACTTATTTCGGCTGAATGCCATATTCGATGCTGATGATGCCACTAGGCATCCTTAGTAATCAAAAGCGTACTTTTTGAACTACCGCTAGAACATATTTTAACTTGGGAGGCTACTAAAAATGACTAACGTAATGACAACAGAAGCGCGGAAGCAATGGAGTTGGATGAACGAGCCCGAAAGCTGGTCCTTTACAGATCAGGGAGGTGTGCTGGTGGAGGCAAATGCGGACACCGACTTTTTCCAGGACCCTGCGGGCAAGCACATTCGTGCAACTGCTCCTTTCTTGTTCATGCCTGTGCCTGGCGATTTTGAAATTACAACCCAATTAACCGTTGATATGAAAAATCAATACGATTCCGGATGTCTGATGGTGATGGCGGATGATCTTAACTGGTGCAAAATTTGTTTTGAGTATGATGGAAAAGTGCCTACCATCGTGTCGGTGGTGACACGTGATGGTTCATCCGATGATTGCAATTCGGTTGAAGTCTCCGTACCTAATCCTTATCTGCGTATACGCAAAGTAGAGGACTGCATATCATTCTTTTATTCACCCGATGGGGATGAGTGGAAACTAATTCGTTATTTCGGCATGCCGATAGAAGGGGAACTTCGAGCTGGATTAGTTGTACAATCGCCAACTGGAACGGGCTGTACGTGTCACTTTTTATCTGTGAACGTTACTCATCCGGACTTGACCGCACGTTTCTAATCCGCTCCCCGGCCGATCATTGGAGGGAGAACAGGTTCATGGTAAAAGCATTTATATTTGATTTTGATGGACTCATTGTGGATACAGAGACGCCCTGGTATTATGCATTTCGCGATATTTATGAAGAGCACGGCGTTGAACTTGGTCTGGAGCTTTGGTCGAAAAATGTGGGGACATCCTTTGAGGAATTTCATCCATTTCTGTATCTGGAGCAAGCGCTCCAAAAAAGATAGATCATGATCATATCAAACTGCTGTCTGAACAGAAATACGAAGCCTATTTGGGACAGGCGGCTATTCTTCCAGGGGTGTATGAATTGCTTCAATCTGCGAGGCAGAAGGGGATTCAGCTTGCGGTTGCTTCCAGCTCCACACGGGACTGGGTGCATGGTTACTTGCAGAAATTAGGCATTTTCGATTATTTCACAGTCGTTCATACATCCGAGGATGTGAAGCGAGTGAAACCGGACCCTGAACTGTACCTTCTTGCTCTCCAGAGTCTTGGGATCGAGGCTTCCGAAGCGATTGTGTTCGAAGACTCACCTAATGGCTTGAAGGCAGCCAATGCCGCAGGTATTCGTTGTATCATCGTGCCTAACGAGGTAACACGTAGTCTGGAATTCGCCATGCATGAACTTCGGTTATCCTCGCTGGCCGAGATCGATATGGAGGCGCTTTAATCCAGATACTGCTTGCGTAGCTCGATAGGAGAGATCCCTTCGTATTTTTTGAACACTGATCCAAAGTAACTGGCACTGTTGAAACCAACAGCTTTGGCTATTTCATGAGCGGTTGTAGCGTCATTTTCGATGAGCATTTCCTTGGCTTTCAACAACCGATATCGCATCAGATACTCCAATGGAGTCATTTGAAATTCTTTTTTGAATATCCGATTCAGGTGTTGTTCGGTTACGTCCATCTGCTCAGCCAACATGGGGAGAGAAATATCCTGATGATAATTTTGTTTGATAAAAGTAATGAGTTCATCCAATCTTAATCGGGCATCAGAACGTTCGTAAGCACTATAGCGTTCACCTTCAATGGTTAATCTGACCAAAAGCATGTACAGTAATGCGGATACGTGCCAGATCTGATCCTTGTGCCGGGACTGCAGCGCCAACGTAATTTCACGCAACAGGATATGAAGCATTCCATCCGGCTTGAAGGCGCGCAGCTCCCCGATCTGCAAGGTATGCAAGAACCGTGGCAACAAATAGCCATTGAAAGACAGACAATCAAATCGTAATGAATCACTCAGATTGTGGTAACGGTAGGTTACCTCCGGGAACAAAATGAGAGCGGTCCCTTTTTTGATCGAAAATTCATGATTCTTTGCTGCGATTCGCCCTGTTCCTCCGATGCACTGTACAATGCTGTAATCCCGTGAATGGTCGCTCCAATTCATCAATTCATCAACGGTCAACTGGTTTTGCCCTGTAATCATGAGCGGCATATCGGTATCCAGCGGATTCCCCATGCTAGGTTTCGGCATCGTTGTGTTATTCCTCTTTTCGTTAAAGGATCATGTGCGTAAGTGGCGTGGTTACAGAGTTAAAAGAAACCTAGAAAGAATTATATTACATAAATGGAATAATTTTAATTGAATGACGGATGATATATAAAACGTTTTCATATAAATGCTTCAACAATTATTTATTGGATGAATGAGTATGAACTGTAGTCTGATCAGCCTCTATCTATGGATCTAAAAGTACGCCTGCCTTGCCAACAGAATGCGAAACGGTATACGCTATAACGAATGAGTGATTAAAGAAAGGAATGCAAACATGAAGAAAGTCATCGTAGTTGGATCGGGTATTCTGGGGGCATCAACAGCCTATCAATTAGCCAAACATGGCGCAGAGGTAATCATCATAGACCGAAAAGATATAGGACAGGCAACGGATGCAGCTGCTGGGATCATCTGTCCATGGCTGTCACAGCGACGTAATCAGGACTGGTATCAGCTCGCCAAGGCTGGTGCGCGGTTCTATCCTGGCATCATAGCGGAGCTTGAAGGCGAAGGAGAAACGGAAACCGGTTATGCTCAAGTGGGCGCGCTTAGTATTCATACGGATGTGGACAAAATCAACAAGATGGAAGAACGGGCCCATCTTCGCAAAGCAGATGCACCGGAGATTGGCGACATTACACCTCTTGATGCCAAAGAAACCCGTGAGCGTTTTCCATTGCTGGATGAACGTTATCAATCGGTACATATTAGCGGTGCTGCACGTATAGATGGAAGGGCGCTTCGCGATGCCTTGATCCGATCTGCACAGCGAAATGGAGCGGAAGTGATCCATGGAGACGCTACGCTTCAATTCGAAGCAAATCGGGTCGTTGGTGTGAGTGTTAATGATCGGAGTTTCCTGGCAGATGAAGTCGTTGTCTGTGCAGGTGCATGGGCCAACGAACTGCTGAAGCCGCTCGGCATACACTTTAAAGTGCATTATCAAAAGGCGCAAATTATGCATCTACATGTCACGGATGGGGAGGATACAGGCCGCTGGCCTGTAATCATGCCACCTTCTGACCAATATCTCTTGGCCTTTGATCAACAGAAGATTGTGATTGGTGCCACTCATGAAAATGATGTGGAGGGTTATGATACAAGAGTAACCGCAGGGGGCATGAAGGAAGTTTTGAATAAAGGCCTGGAACTGGCGCCAGGTCTTGCAGACAGTACATTCCAGGAAGTACGAGTTGGGTTCCGTCCGTTCACACCTGGCTTTCTGCCAGTAATGGGGGCTGTCCCAGGCTGGCAAGGTCTGATTACAGCGAACGGACTTGGAGCCTCTGGATTGACCATGGGTCCTTTTATCGGGAGTCAACTGGCGAAACTAGCTCTCGGCATGGAGCTGGATATCGATATTGAGCCCTATGCTGTTAGCAAAGCAATGGATGAAATTGAAAGAGGTGAACTATGACATATTCACAACGTTTATCCGATGGGGCGAATTCGTCCGACATCATATATCTGGAACATCAGATCGGTACGACGAAAGAAGAACTGCGCATAGCTTTGCAGAAACAAGAAACATACAAACGCGAATTGTCGGAATTGAAGTCAACACCAATCGGTAATGCATCGGAAGACAGTTCTGAAGAGCAAATTTTAATGGAGAAGGCAAGCCAAACGCAGGACTTGATTGAGACCTTGTCTGCACAGCTGGGTCAGCTACAGGAAGCATTGGCGAAACTAGGCGATTGATCGGTATATATCGCTGATCTCTCTGAAACACCGACAGAAATAATATACGATACGTATAAAACGAAAACCCCTTATATTAAGGGGTTTTTCTGATTTAGTTCAAATGGTTTATATCAATAAATGAACGTATGGTATAAAATGGAATCAGGTGCTGAACTGTCAATTCAGGTACCCATGTAACCAATCACGAAACTATGCTGAGAGGTGGGTTCCAAATGTATAAAGAAGTGATACGCGTTGAGGACATCACGGGGTTTCAGTCCAGATCTGAAGAGTTTTTCCCACTTCACTGGTTTCGAAAAATGCTGTCCGAGCATCCTGTGTACTATCACGAAGATACAGACACCTGGAATGTGTTCAGATACGATGATGTGAAGCAGGTTCTGAGTAATCATGAGTATTTTTCAGCCGAAGGAACCCGGACAACAATTGCCGTTGGAGCAAAGAACAATGAAGGCACGCCTCCAGACAAATTAAACATATCAAGTATCGATCCTCCTCGTCATCAAAAAAGTCGTTCGTTGTTATCGGCTGCTTTTACACCGCGTAGCCTGAAGAACTGGGAGCCCCGCATTCGCAACATTGCAGAGCAGCTGGTAGCCGATATTGAGCCAAATACGACCATTGATATTGTTCAAGCGTTGGCTGCTCCGCTGCCTTCGATGGTTATGGCTGATCTGCTCGGTATCCCTCTCACAGACAGTCATCGCTTCAAGAACTGGGTAGATATTCTGTTTCAACCTACCAATCCGAAGACTGCTGAAGAGAGTGAACTGAAAAAACAAACTGCAGCGCAAGAGTACTATCAATTCCTGTACCCCATTGTGGTACACAAACGGACCCATCCTGGTGAGGATATCATTACCGATCTGTTGAACGTTGATGTTGAGGGGAGAAGTTCACGGAGGATGAGGTTGTTCGCACGACCATGCTTCTGCTTGGAGCCGGTATAGAGACAACAAGCCATATGGTTTCAAATACGTTCTATTCCTTCCTCTACGATGACCCGAGCTTGTATGGCCAACTCAGGCAGAACCCCGAATGGGTTCCGCTCGCAGTGGAAGAAATGCTTCGTTATCGGTTCCATAATGCCAAGCGACATCGGACAGTGAAGCAGGATAATCAACTGCTCGGAGTGGATTTGAAAAAAGGAGATGTTGTCATCTCCTGGATGAGTGCAGCCAATATGGATGAACAGATGTTTGAAGAGCCCTTTGAGCTGAATATTCATCGTCGTAATAACAAAAGACATCTTACCTTTGGTAATGGCCCACACTTTTGTCTAGGGGCCCCACTGGCAAGAATGGAACTCAGCATTGCCTTGACAGCATTTGTGGAGAAGATTGCTCGGATTGAACCGGTAGACTCCTTTGATTTGGAGAATAATCTGGCCACATCAGCTCCGGGGCAGTCGTTGACCCATCTGCCAGTGAAGATCGTTGCGAGTGAGAAGTAATCATACGGGATACAACCTAAAAAGCGGCAGATCAGACGTAAACGTCTTGATCTGCCGCTTTGTTATGCAAGCAAGTATGAAGCTGGACACCTTAATTTGAATTCATAGAAACTTTTTGTCTTACCACCTGTTTGATTTCTTCCTCTTTGGCTTGTTTGGTACGTTTGATAAAGAAGGAAAGAACTAATCCCACAACAGCGATACCGATGATAACAACATAAGCATCATTGATACCCTGGATCATGGATTCTGTAGCAAGCTGTTTTTGACTGAGACCATTGGCTGCACCAGTCGCCATCATATCCTGTACATGTGCAGTTGTACGGGAGGTCATGACACTTACGAGCAATGAAGTACCTACAGCGCCAGCCACTTGTCTGACGGTGTTGGAGATAGCAGTACCGTGTGCACCAAGTCTTGGTGGCAGTTGGTTAAGCCCCGCAGTCTGAATCGGCATCATGAGCAGAGCCATACCAATTCGGCGGCCGGTTGACATTAATACCAGGTAACCATAACTGGTTGAATCCGTTAAGTCGATGAAACCAATTGTCGTCACGATGGTGATCACCATCCCGATAACAGCCAGCCATTTTGCTCCAAATCGGTCAAACAATTTTCCGGCTACAGGCATCAGGAAGCCCATGACAAGAGCACCCGGGAGCAGTAATAATCCGGACTCCAGTGCAGTGTAACCACGTGCGTTCTGGAGGTACAAGGGAAGCAACATCATGTCAGCATACATGATCATCGTAATTGCGATACTAATGACCGTGGTCAGGGAGAACATGTTGTATTTGAAAGCCCGCAGATCAAGCAGCGGAGTTTCAGAAACGAGCTGACGCCATGTAAACAGAGCAAGGGCAACAATACCAGCCGCAATGCAGATAAGAACTTCTGCACTTGACCATCCCAGACTTCCTGCTCTGCTGAACCCGTAGAGCAATGCGCCAAATCCGATCGTGGACAGCACCACACTGATTGTGTCGAACTTTGTGTTGACCCGTTCGGATACATTCTTCAGGTATACAAACGCAAAGGCAATGACAATAAGAGTTAATGGAATCATGCCGTAGAACATCGTTTGCCAAGAGTAGTTCTCAAGGATATAACCGGCAAGGGTAGGCCCGATTGCAGGGGCAAAAATGATGGCAAAGCCAACCATACCCATCGCAGATCCTCGTTTTTCAGGAGCAAACAAAGTCAAAATAACGTGCATCAAGAGCGGCATGATAATGCCGGCGCCAGCTGCCTGAATCATACGTCCTGTCAGCAGTGTGCCAAAGTTATTTGCAAGAGCGGATACGATGGTACCAATCAGGAAAATAAACATGGAAGCTTGGAATAATTGCTTGGTTGAAAAGCGTTGCATGAAGTAGGCCGTAATGGGGATCAGCACTCCGTTCACCAGCATGTAACCTGTCGTTAACCATTGTGCTGTTGCGGCGGAGATATTAAAATCACCCATCAGTTCCGGTGTAGCGACACTCATGATCGTTTGATTCAACGTTGCAAGGAAGGCTCCCAAAATCATGATAAACAGGATGGGGCCTTTCTTTACGGATAATTCTTCTTGTACTCTAGCCTGACTCAATCCTTTTCATCCTTTCAATCCACGCGTGACTAAATTTACAACGTGTTGTATAGTTTACATTGTATTTATTGAATTATATACATATTCGGACAGATTACAATTTACGTTATGATGTGTTTTCGTCGTTTATTTTACAAATAAAATGAATTTGTTGTGTAAATCAAAAATAAACGACTGATCGTTTAAAATTGTAATGTTTAAAATTTGATAGGAGGGATACACGTGAAAGACGAGAAGAAATCAGCCGTGGACCCAAGAATATTGCGAACACGTCAGTTAATTCGAGGTGCATTTGTTGAATTGCTGCAGGAAATGGATATTGAGAAGTTGTCAGTCAACAAAATTGCCGAACGAGCGACGATCAATCGGGTAACCTTCTACCTGCACTATCGTGATATTACGGATATGATGGAGAAGATGGCCGATGAGATGATTGAGCATATTGAACGTATCGTGGATGAATATGCCCCTCATTTTGAGAAGCATAGGACGGAAGAGGCTTGGCCTGTTTTGGTCAAGTTACTGGAGCATTTTGCAGAGAACGCCTCGTTTTATCAGGTCGTACTTGCTACAAAGCGCACACCGATTTTTACCGAACGACTGCTCAAATTGTTGAGTACGCTGGTCAAAGCCAAGATTGATCGGGTGGAGATGGAGGATGAACTGGAAGAGTCCGGCATTCACAAAGAAATCGCAATCTGGTACGGTTCTTCGGCCCTGATTGGTACCATTGTCGCCTGGCTGCGTAATGATATGCCTTATTCCCCGCATTTTCTGGCGAAACAATTCTCGTTGATTCGCTCGTACTCCTATAATGACCTGATATAATCAAAGTACAATCCGCTGACGGCAAACGGGGGATATGACAGGGAAATTGCAGCCCATTTCACCTAATGTAATAGAGGAGGAATAATGTAATGAAATATAGTGCAGAACGTATCTATGTAAGATTTTGGAATGTGGAAGATGCCTCTTTGCTTCTGGATCTACAGATTCGTAACCGTACGGAAATCGAGAAAATCACAGCGAGTAATCGGGATGATTCTTTCTACAGCCTGGAAGGGCAAAGGTCACTTATTGAGAGCTGGAACAAGAAGAGAGAAGAAGGAAATCGCTATTCTTTTGGACTTTTTCTACATACAACGGATGAACTCGTCGGTGAAATTTCTTTGTTCGAGATCATATTGTATTCTACCCCAAAATGGATCGTTGGTTATGTGACGGATATTCTACATCAAGGAAAAGGGTATATGAGCGAAGCCCTGCAATGTGTGCTGGAGTTTGCCAAACACGAAACTGAAATTACTCGAATCGAAGCTGGCGCTGTACCAGAAAACACAGGCTCTATCCGTGTCCTTCAAAAGGCAGGATTCAAGGAGAATGGGTCACAGCCTGTGCCAATCCAGGGAACGTTGAAAGAGCATACGATGTTTGCTGTAGATATACTATAAGCACGAGGTTTTACTATTTACTATATAAGTTGAACTATATATTTCAACGTAACGGAGAGGACAGAAAAAACCTATGGCTACTATACTCGTTGCTGACGACGATGCGAATATTCGCGAACTCGTTTGTTTATTTCTAAAAAACGATGGATTCACAACGGTGGAAGCTGCGGACGGTAAGGAAGCTCTCACCGTGTATGGCGAAACTCCAGTGGATCTGGTTGTGCTTGATATTATGATGCCTGTTATGGACGGTTGGGCACTGTGCAAGGAACTCCGAAGAGCTAATCCCGACCTCCCGCTGCTCATGTTGACCGCGAGAGGAGAGACCTGGGAGAAGGTGAAAGGATTCGAACTGGGAACGGATGATTATTTGACCAAACCGTTTGATCCATTGGAGCTTACCGCTCGTGTCCGAGCATTGCTGAAACGATACAAAATTGGGTCCACACACACGATCCAGTTTGGCAACGTCATTCTGGATCGTCAAACGTATAAGGTGATGAGAGGCACGGAGTCGCTTACGTTACCACTTAAGGAGTTCGAATTGCTGTATAAGCTTGCTGGAACACCAGGACAAGTCTATACACGTGAGCAATTAATCGATCAGATATGGGGTATTAATTACGCCGGAGATGATCGAACGATAGACGTACATATTAAGCGTCTACGCGAACGATTCGCAACTACACCTGATTTTCGAATTGAAACGGTGCGTGGGCTAGGATACAGACTTGAGGTCTACGAATGATCCGATCCATATATATTCGTGTGGTCCTGACCTTTCTGGGGTCTGTCATCGCTGGTACGGTCATTTCATTTTTTGTGTCTACCTGGATATTTGAGGACAAATTGAACCAAAACGCTCAAATTAACTTGCGTAATTTTGGCCAAGACGTTGTGCAGATTTATAAGACCCTGCCTTTACGTGAAGCGGACTTGTATGTAAGTGGAATGAAGCAGCTCAATTCCTATCATATCCGAATTTACGAAGCTTCCGGTCAGTTCGAGTCTTACGGAAAACTTAACGGACATAAGTCTGCTGCTGTGACGAGTGAGCAACTAAAGAAAGTATTAGCTGGGGGCGTTGTTCAAGATACGAGGGATGGGATCGCTACGGTGATTTTAGGGTTGCCTTTGAAAACGGAGATGGGAACCAAAGCGATGTTTTTGGAAACACTCTCACCTCCCTCAGCCACGTTTGTGGTCAAGTGGGGCTTGATCTTTGCAATCAGTTCGTTGATGACAGGAAGTTTGTTAATCCTGGTTGCTTCTGTATATCTGGTGAGACCGATCAAGAAGTTGACCCAAGCAACCAAACGAATTGCAGCTGGAGATTTCAACGTCAAGTTGAACATTAAGCAAACGACTGAGATTGGTACGTTGGCTCGCAGCTTTGAAGAAATGATGCATGATCTGAAGCAGTTGGAGCAGATGCGCAGGGAATTTGTTACAAATGTTTCACACGAGGTTCAGTCTCCGCTCACCTCGATATCCGGTTACGCTTCGGCACTGAAGCAAGTAAACCTCTCAGAACAAGAGCGAAACCGTTACCTGGATATTATCATCTCTGAAGCGAAACGAATGTCCAAAATGAGCGATAGCCTGCTCAAGCTGAGTTTGCTTGAATCGCAGTCACAGCAACTAAGGCTCAATTCCTTAAGCCTTGATGAACAGATCCGCCGGGTCATTGTGGCACTTCAGCCGCAATGGTCTGCGCGCAACATTCATTTCGAGCTTGATTTGGAGAACGTGAAGGTAACGGCTGATCACGACCAGTTAAATCAGGTATGGACAAACATCATAGGAAATAGCATCAAGTTTTCCAAGGATGGCGGTATGATTAAAGTCCGTATCGAAGAGGATTTCAAAAATGTGACTGTTCGAATATCCGACACGGGCATTGGAATTCCCCTGGAAGACCAGAAGCGTATATTCGACCGCTTTTTCAAGGCAGATCGTTCCCACAGTCGTAAATACGACGGGAGTGGTATGGGACTAGCAATCGTTAAACAGATCGTATCGCTTCATCAGGGTGACATCGGAGTGGAAAGCGAACCTGGTCAAGGTACGACCTTTATTATCACGTTGCCCATCCATCCACCAACGGATAGTTAGGCTCACAGGATAGGTGAATGAATTAGAATATCCACGGAGTATTTAAACCGAATTTTTATGCCATGTGTAACATGCAAGCTTCCTTGTATGTTACAACATGGCATTTTTTTTGCTTGTTCATATTCCGTTCATATTAAGGTCATTGGGAGTACATCTTTGTTAGTTAGGCTTGAATGAGCGGCCTGTTAGGCCAATATACAGATGAGGATAGGAGCAGATGAATGTGAATCAAAATGTAGAGAAAGAAGTACAGAGTAAAAGCAAAATAAAGAAAGTGTTAAACATCTTGTTTAAAGTGTTTGCCGCAATCGTTATCGTAATCCTACTTTTTGTAGCTACCGTGTATACCGTTAACAAAATCAGCAGTTATTCGGAGCAAAAAGAATGGAACCATATGGTCAACATGTATCCGTAGACGGGAAAAATATGAATGTGTTTATTCAAGGCAAAGGCGAGGAAACGATTGTGCTTCTGCCGGGTTTTGGAACAGCGTCACCTGCACTTGATTTTAAGCCACTTATTTCAGAACTATCCCCTATTATAAAGTCGTTGTGGTTGAACCTTTTGGTTATGGATTGAGTGATCAGACTGACAAGGAACGCAGCACAGCAAATATCGTCAGTGAAATCCACGAAGCGCTGCAAAGTCTACATATTGATCGGTATATCTTAATGGGTCATTCCATTTCAGGGCTCTATAGTCTGGACTATGTGAACAAATATGCAGATGAAGTAAGTGCATACGTTGGGCTGGACACCAGTGTTCCAGCGATTAGTGAACAGAAGGTTGAAGCATCAGAAATCGTACCGATTACATGGTACCGTAACTTGGGTTTCCCACGTTTGCAATTAAAAATGAGTGATGATCCATATGCTGGGCTACCGTATGATGAACAAACCAAAGAACAATTGAACATTTTGATACAAAAGAACATGTTTAATTCAACTCAATTAAACGAGATTGTAAGCATGTATTCCAACTTTAAAGCAGCTGAACAGCAAACGTTGCCTGTTAATCTCCCGGTTCTTTTCTTTGTTCAAAAGAATCATCCGGTAGCGGAGAATTGGGTTCCTGAACATGAGAAGTTAATAGAGAATTCTGTGCGTGGTGAAGTGATGCTACTCGAAGCAAATCATTATTTATACCGTTCCCATGCCAAAGAAATCGCTGAAAAATTCAGGAGTTTTATGACGCAGCAATAAATATTGATTGAATTATTCATATTCAGTTCATATTGACGTCACGGGGAGTACATTTTCATTGGATAAGATTTCATTAGCAGCAAAGAAGACAACCGAACAAACAGTTCAAGACAGGAGAAGATCAGAGTGACACTACCAGAAGGAAAAAAGCCAAGAACAGAACCAGGCTCAAGAAGGTACGAAATATTATACTTAAAGTACTGGGCGCAATCTTAATTGCCATTATTCTATTTCTAGGTATTGTTTATATCACAAATGTGATTAGTAGTAATTCAGAGGCGAAAAAGATAGAGCCCTACGGTCAGCATGTATCTGTAGACGGGAAAAATATGAATGTGCTCATTCAAGGTGAAGGCAAGGAAACGATTGTGCTTCTGCCCGGTTATGGAACAGCAACACCAGCGCTTGATTTCAAGCTGCTTATTGATGAATTATCTCCATATTACAAAGTGGTTGCTGTTGAGCCATTCGGTTATGGATTAAGTGATGAAACTGAAAAAGAAAGAACCACAGAGAATATCGTAAGTGAAATTCATGAAGCTCTGCAACAACTTGATATTCATCAGTACATGCTTATGGGTCACTCTATTGCAGGCATTTACGGCATTGATTATGTGAACAAATATCCGGGTGAGGTGACTGCTTTTGTCGGTATCGACAGTAGTGTTTCCACCCAACCTAGTATTACAGATGCGAAGTTCCCATTAAAAACGTTTGCGCTTCTCAGAAATACAGGTCTCTTAAGATTAATGATGAAAGTAAATGCAGACCCCTATGAGGGACTGGCATTTGACGATCACACAGTTGAGCAGATGAAAATGATCTCAAATAAAAACATGTATAATCCCACGTCATTAAATGAGATGGATCATATTTATTCCAATTTCAAAGGTGCTCGAGGTTTAACCTTCCCTAAAGACCTTCCACTTCTTCTCTTTGTACAAGCAAATAATGAAGGTGTTGAAGGATGGATTCCGTTGCATGAAGGGCAGATCAAAGATTCAGTACATGGGAAAGTCATCACTATGGATGGTTCACATTATTTACATCATACTCAATTCAAAAAAATTGCTGAAGATGTAAGAGCATTTATGAACGAAGCAAAATAAATATGGTTTCGGCCGTTGCCGTGATGAAAGAGAGAGGAATTCAACATGAGATTATTTGAGATACTGTTAGTTCTATCCTGTTTTGCTTTACTCGTAGACCTACTATTTATTAAAAGAAGTGCAAAGAAAACAGGCTTGGGTGTGGGGATAGGAAGTAGCGTTATACTCGTAGTTCAATTGTTAGTTGAGGGATACAGATGGCAGTTGCTTTTGGTATATATCATGACGGCTCTATTCATAATTATTGTTTTACTCAGACATTCCGAAAAGATGATGAATCTAAAAATAGGGAAGTTCTTGAAATATAGTTTATCTTCCCTGATTGTCATTCTGCTGGTTGCTTCTACTGCCTTGTCTGTATACTTACCTGTCTTTAATTTGCCGAAGCCGGATGGTCCAGAGAAAGTGGGAACTCAAACATTTCATTTAACGGACCAGAACAGAGACGAAAGCTTCACTGAAGATCAAAGTGATAAGAGGGAACTAATGGTTCAAGTTTGGTACCCTACTGAAAATAGGAATAATATCAAGCGTGACACGCTGTTTCCAAATAATAAAGAAATGTTCAAAAAGTATATTCAGAGCTTCTCTGCTTCTTTAAAAATGCCCGAATTTGTACTCGACTACTTGAAGTATAGTCACACCAACTCTTATGAAAATGTAGAAATATTACCTTCCACAAGTCCTTATCCCGTGGTAGTGCTATCTCATGGTATGGGAACTAGTAGAGTTCTACAAGCATCACAGGCGGAGAATCTGGCCAGTCATGGGTTTATCGTGGTCACCATCGATCATACGTATAGCACCTTTGCTACGCTTTTTCCAGATGGCCGTGTAACGGATTATAAAAAAGTACGACTACACTAGATGAACGTACAAAAACAGGGAATATATGGACGAAAGACGTGGAGTTTGTAATCGATCAAATCGAAAAGCTGAATTCAGGTGCAATCGAAAGTCAGTTTAAAGGAAAGATCGATTTAAATAACATAGGCGCGATGGGGCATTCTTTTGGGGGTGCAACCGCGTTTAATGCAACGTATTTAGATCAGAGAATCAAGGCCGGGGTTAATATGGATGGGTCACTATATGAAGTGGAAAATAGAGATGATATAAACAAGCCGTTTATGTTCATCCGATCGGGAAGTTTTGAAGACTGGTTAGCCAATTTTGAAGTGGATAGAAATTCGGATGATGAAGTAACTAAATTTCTTTCAGATGAGCTGCACATCATGAAAAATGTTATCAATCATGGGGGAAATGTGATTTATGTAGAAGGAACCCAGCACTTTAATTTCACGGACCTTCAATTCTATTCGGAGCTGGTTAAACTGTCCGGGATCACAGGAGACATCAATGGTAAAAGAGGATCAAATATCATAAATCAATATGTACTCGATTTCTTTAACAAGCAGCTGAAAGAAACGGGTGGAGATCTGATTCAGGGACCGAGCGATTTGTATCCAGAGGTGAAATTTGTAGACCCAGAAGAACTCTAATAAACAAAACATTTAAAATTCAGGAGATGATGTGAATGGGACGACAAAAGGGAAAACGAACTTCAATCGCTGTGTTAACTCTGGTGTTAACGATGTTAGCTCCAATGTCAGTCATGGCCGCATCAACTGCCGTTAACAGCAGTGACCTGACGTATGAACCAACCAAGAAAATAGTAGCGGAGAAAGCCAAATTACTGACCGAGAAACATGGAATAACTAGCCTGCAATATGCCCTCATTGATGGTGGAGAGATTGTGGTGTCCGGTCAGACGGGTAAAAACGATAAAAACAACAAGGTGCCGCTTACTTCAAATACGATCTATGGTATAGGTTCAACTAGTAAAATGTTCCTCACAGCTTCTGTTATGAAGTTAGTTGACGAAGGCAAGATTGATTTGGATCTGCCTGTTGTGAACTATATACCTGATTTTCAGATGAAGGATCATCGCTACAAACAAATCACACCACGCATGCTGTTGAATCATTCTTCCGGTCTGCTGGGCAGCACTGGCAGTAATGCCACATTGTACGGGGATAATGATACGTACTCACATGATACGTTTCTCGAGCAATTGGCGAATCAAAACCTGAAGGCAGATCCTGGAGCATACTCGGTGTATAGTAACGACGGTTTTACCTTGGCCGAGATTATGGTTGAACGTGTTAGCGGCATGACTTTTACGGCTTTCATACACCACTATTTTACGGAGCCTCTGGATATGAAGCATACCAAAACACCACAGGATGTGGTTGACCCGGCAGACATGGCGGGAATCTATTCTCCTTTGGTTGAGGGTCAGCTTCCACAAGAGAATTATAATGTCATCGCTACTGGAGGCATTTATTCCACCGCTGAAGATCTTGTGAAGTTTTCACAAATCTTCACGGGAGAGGTCCAAGACATTCTTTCCAGTAAGTCAGTCGAAGCCATGGCGCAAGAAGAATACAAAAGAGGCATGTGGCCGGGGTGGCGACACGTCTATATCTTACGGGCTAGGGTGGGATAGTGTAAATCTGTACCCATTCAGTGAATACGGCATCAAAGCAGTAACCAAAGGTGGAGATACCATATCTTATCACTCATCATTAATCGTATTGCCGGAATACAATCTGGCTGCAGCCGTTACTTCATCTGGTGGGACAAGTGCCAAAGATCAGTTCATTGCGAGTGAATTATTGCTCAGCGCACTTGAGGAAAAGGGGATTATTACAGAACGGAAGCCGGAAAAATCATTTGGCGTGCCAGTGAAGGCCGATATGCCTGAAGAAATATCTACGTATGCTGGTACATATGGTGCCAATAATTCGGTTAAGAAGATCGAAATGAATCATGCTGGACAACTGACTGTATCCACACTCACAGCTCCAAGTAATCCGGCTCAAACATACACCTATACAGCGGATGGTACTTTTGTTAACGATGAAGGCACGGAAAAGTTGAAATTTGTTAAGGAGAAGAATGGAAGGACTTATCTGTGGTCTCGATCTTATGTATCCTTGCCAGGACTTGGTCAGTTGGCTTTCTCAGAATATAAAGCGGAGAAGCTGGAAGTCAATGGATTATCCCAGGATATTACAGCCTCATGGGAGCAGCGTGAAGGTGAAAAATATTACCTGGTGAATGAGAAATACACATCAACGGTTTATCTCAATTCAGCACCAATTCTCCCGATTCATTTGGACAAAGAGACCCCGGGGTATATATCCAACACTAAGATTATTGGAGCAAACGAAGCAGTCACGGAGCTGCAAATCCCTGGCATGGCTGGACGTGATACAAAGGAGATTTATTTTGCTAAAAAGAACGGAGTAGAGTACATTACAGCGGTTGGTAGCATATACGCCAGTGAGGAAATGGTACAACCACTCTATTCGGGTAAACAATCTCTAGCAACGATTCAAGCAGATGGATATGCCAGATGGTTTTCGATACCAGCAACGGTGAAAGGAAAAGTCATGACGGTTAAAATGCCTGCAACTGGCGGCTTTGCCGTATATGATCAGAAGGGTATTTGTATTAATCACACCGTAGTCAGCGGTCAGAATGAGGTTGTTTTACCAGAAAACGGCCGCATTGTATTTGCAGGTGACGTGGATTCCACATTTGAAATTTCATTGAAATAGTAACAATAGATTTGGTGCAGTGAAAGATGATGATTTTCGTAGGAGTAAAAATAGTGAAAAACAAAAGAAGTCGCGAAATCGCGGCTTTTTTCTGTTCAAGAGATGATGAACATACGAGCGCTGTTACTTTATTGGAAAATTTAGGTTGACACTTCTTTTTATCGCGTATACAATCGTATACATAAATGCGTTGTATACATATGTATACACGTAATGGGGGTGGCAAAAATGAGAGATCGTGATCTGAATGAAATCGATGGAAGTGTACGTCAAGGTGAGCGTCCGAAACGTGATATGAGTGACAGCGAGCAACGTGGAGAGCGTTCCAGACGTGGCAGAGGGCATGGAGAACATCAGGGAAAACGGGGCCATGGTGCGCAAACATTCCGCCGCGGCCGGATTCTTGTATTTCTGGAGCAGATGCAGAATCGAAGAACAACGCTCGCCAGACAACTTGGCCAGGAGGAGTATGAACATATTCGCCCAATGATCAGTGGGGAGTTGAAAGCTATTGATCAGGTCATCGACGAGTATATCCATCTGTTCGAGCTGCAAAATGAAGATGTAAACCCCAATAAGGATCTGGAGAGTGAGAGTGAATAAGTATGATTCGTCGTTTTTTTCGTATTATCGTCCTTATAAAAAACTGTTTTTGATTGATTTTGGATGCGCTGTACTCGCAGGTCTTCTGGAGTTGGCTTTCCCCTTGCCGTCAGCAAATTCATTAATGAATTGTTGCCAGGTCAGGATTGGCCTCTCATTTTGCTTGCCTGTGTTGTGCTGTTATCCATCTATGCACTTAATACGGTATTGAACTATGTCGTTACATACTGGGGACATATGCTGGGCATTAACATTGAGACCAACATGCGTGAGAAGATGTTCGCTCACTTGCAGAAGCTGTCCTTCCGGTTCTTTGATAATCGTAAAACAGGCCACTTAATTGGTCATCTTACGAATGATCTGAATGATATCGGCGAGGTTGCTCACCATGGACCTGAAGATGTATTCATCGCAGTTATGACATTAATCGGATCGTTCTGGCTGATGGCTAACATTAATCTGGAGCTTGCGCTGCTTACCTTTATCATTATCCCACTTATGGCTTGGGTCATTATCGTATTTGGCGGGCGGATGACGAAAACGTATCGGCGACTTTTCGGAGACGTCGGCAATTTCAATGCACGCATTGAAGATAACGTTGGTGGCATGCGTGTTGTGCAATCGTTCGCCAACGAAGAACATGAGAAAGAACTTTTTGCGGTGGATAATCAGAATTTCCGTAAAACCAAACTGCTTGCCTACAAAACGATGGCGAAAAGTATCTCGGTCAGTTATATGATGATGCGACTGGTTACGGTGTTTGTCATGATCAGCGGGGCTTGGTTTTATATCGATGGCAGAATCAATATGGGTGACTTTATGGCCTTCCTGCTGTTATCCAATATCTTCTTCCGTCCGATTGAGAAAATCAATGCCGTCATAGAAAGTTATCCAAAGGGCATCGCTGGTTTCAAGCGGTATCTGGAGATCATTGATACAGAACCTGAAATTGCGGATAGCAAAAACGCCGTTGAATTCGAAAGTGTGAAGGGGGATATTCGCTTCGAGAACGTCTCGTTCGGATATGAATCCAGTCGGCGTATTCTGAGTGATATCAGTCTGTCTGTTCGACCAGGGAAACCGTTGCTTTTGTTGGTCCTTCGGGTGCAGGCAAGACGACGATCTGCAGCCTGCTGCCCCGATTCTATGAGGTAGAAGAGGGACGTATCACTGTAGATGGCGTCGACATTCGTAACGTTAAGCTTCAATCCTTGCGTAAGCATATCGGAATCGTTCAACAGGATGTATTTTTGTTCTCGGGTACTATTAAGGAGAATATTGCTTATGGTGATCTGAGTGCATCGGATGAACAAATCTGGGAAGCAGCCCGTCGTGCCTCATTGGAGGAACTGATTCTCACGTTGCCTGATGGCATGGATACCATTATTGGTGAACGTGGTGTTAAACTGTCGGGAGGACAAAAACAGCGTTTGTCCATCGCACGTATGTTTTTGAAAAACCCCCATTCTTATTCTGGATGAGGCAACCTCTGCTCTGGATACGGAAACGGAAGCACTGATCCAGCAATCACTCGCTGAATTGTCGGTGGGCAGAACAACACTTGTGATTGCACACAGACTGACAACTATCAAGAATGCAGATCGAATCATCGTAGTAAACACAGATGGTATCGCTGAGCAGGGCAACCATGAGGAATTGGTCGCCGCTGGAGGGATATACAGCCGTCTTCATCAGGTGCAATATAGTCACTCTTAATCCATATAAATTGAATTTACATTGGCCACTCCGATGACAGAACAACCTTCCGATCGCTGTTATCCCCAGATTTTTTTATTCCTCTTATCTAAAGGGGAAATCCGGGGATAAAGGCGAACGCTTCGCTTCTTCAGGTTCTTTCTGTCCTCTCCGTTTTATGTAAATGTTTAGTCAATTTATATAGAAACTTAAGCAGCTGACTAAGTATCTGGATCAAGTATCTAAATGAAGTAAACCTTGCCGCGCATATGCGCGGTTTCTTTTATTGATAGGATATTAAAAATGAAGTTATCAAATGCTATGCAAAAGATAATGTTGACAACGTCCACTAACGTGATTATTATAATGTTGACAATGTCCACTAAAAAGGAGGGTTTGACATCGACTCTCAGTACATAAATCCAGATATACTGGCTGACATGCGACGTTTTAACCGTTTTTATACCAACATACTCGGTGTACTCGACAAGCATATTCTCGGAACAGGGTATTCCTTTGCAGAAGTACGGGTCATTATTGAAATTGGAATTCGGGAGAGAGCATTGCGAACAATCTGGTAGATACACTGACCATTGATCGCAGTTACATGAGCCGAATTGTGAACAAGCTGTCCAAGGAAGGACTGCTGGTGAAAGTGGATTCTGCTGCCGACAGCCGGGTCAGTCTTATTCGTCTGACAGCCAAGGGTGAGGAACTGTATGCCCAATTGAATGATCGATCCGATCAACAGATCCTGAAGCTGATGCAAGAATTGAATGAAGAAGAGATTCAAGAGGTATACACCTCCATGATGAACATACAAGAGAAGTTGAACAAGAAGGCAGGAGAGACAACACGATGATACGATTTGAATGTGATTATAACGAAGGTGCGCATGAACGAATTTTACAAAGACTGATGGAAACCAACATGGAACAGACGAGCGGGTATGGCACGGATGAGCATTGTGAACGGGCGAGGATGCTTATTCGTCAGGCATGTGACAATGAGCACGCTGATGTTCATTTCTTGGTTGGCGGTACACAGACAAATACAACGGTGATTGCATCTATTTTGCGTCCATATCAAGGAGTGATTGCTGCGACATCGGGACACATTGCGGTTCATGAGACGGGAGCTATTGAAGCTACGGGACATAAGGTGCTCACAGTTCCAAGCGAGGACGGAAAGATCACGCCTGAGCAGGTTAGAGCAGTCTACGATGCGCACATGAATGAGTCGTCGCCGGAACACTGTGTTCAACCAGGAATGATCTACATTTCCCAACCAACGGAGAATGGAACGATGTACAGCAAGGCAGAACTGCAAGCATTGCATACAGTGAGCAGAGCATGTGGTCTTCCGTTTTTCGTGGATGGAGCACGTCTTGGATATGCACTCGCTTCACGCGATTGCGATATGACACTTGCTGACCTTGCACGATTGTGTGATGTATTTTACATCGGGGGAACCAAGATTGGCGCATTGATGGGAGAGGCGGTTGTCATCCTGAATGATGCACTGAAACCGGATTTTCGTTATATGATCAAACAAAAAGGTGGCCTGCTTGCCAAAGGCAGATTGCTGGGAATCCAATTTGAAACGTTGTTCGAAGATGGTCTTTACCTCGACATTTCTCGTCATGCCGTAGATATGGCCTTGAGAATTCATGACTCACTTGAACAGCAGGGGTACGCTTCCTGTACGATTCACCAACCAACCAGCAGTTTCCGATTCTGCCTGATCGTTTGCTTGAGAAATTACGCAGCGGTTATACCTTCTCCTTCTGGGAAAAAGTTGACGATACACACAGTGCGGTGCGGTTCTGCACCAGCTGGGCAACTCGTCAAGAGAATGTGGATGCACTGACTCGTGATATCACTCAATTATTGTACGAAGAGATCCACGTGCCAGAACGGGTCGAAGCATTGGTCTAATCTTGTTCAAAAATGAAGGAATAATCCAAAAGCAATTACGCAGAATTCTGATACTGAAAAAGGACAACCCGTTGTGGTTGTCCTTTTTTGGTTTGTCTTTTTGTGAGATAGGCAGTATATACTCGGTTACTCACTCAAGGCCATGTCGTATTTCTCTTTCAGCCGTCGGATATCGGCTCTGGGCGGCGCACCGAACATGCGTGCATATTCGCGGCTAAATTGGGAAGCACTCTCGTAACCAACCCGGAACGCTACATCTGCCGCATCTGCAGATTCGGCCATCAGAAGTCGCCGGGCTTCCTGTAATCTTAATTGTTTCTGGAATTGTAATGGGCTCATAGCTGTAATCTCTTTGAAGTGACGATGGAATGAAGAGACGCTCATACTAGCGGTCTCAGCCAGATCTTCAATGCGAAATGGCTGTTCCCAATGATGAACGATGTACTCAATCGCTTCTCTGATCCGATAAGTGCTGCTACCTTCAACCGCAATCTGCGCCAGTTCTCCTCCGTAAGGCCCTTGAAGGAGGCGGAACAGGATTTCTTTAACGTACAACGGAGCCAGAAACGGAATCTCTCCCGGCGTATCCAGCAAACGAACAAGTCGGAGTACAGCGTCCTGAATGGACGATTCCATCTGACCTACAAACATGGCTCGTCTGGCGTTTTCGTTGAATGTTACCTTGATATTGCATTCGTTAAGTACTTCGAGAATTTGGTTAGTTGTGAATTCGAGCTTGAGACTTAAGTAGGGTGCATCAGCCGATGCCTTGATAATCTGCCCGATGACCGGGAGATTCATGGAAGCAATCAGGTAATTGGAAGGTCCATATTCATAACGCTCCTGTGCGAGCAATACTTCTTTCAACCCTTGAACAATCACACAAAATGAAGGTTTATATACTCTGTATGCGGGTTCACTAATCTTGGAATGGTGATAGACAAACAGGGAAGGAATCGCCGTTTCCATTGCACCGTTATGATTGGAATGGCGTTCGATCAGGTCACTCAATTCCTGTTTTGGTAGAAATAATTCTTCGGTCATACGTATCCTCCTCACGGATTTAACCTACTTAAATTATAAAGCTTACCGTACAGAACCAAAAGGGGGCCTGAGAGGATCAGGCAATCAATTAAGACGATTGATATACCGCTTGCAGCCCATGACTCGGCATACTAAGAGTATGTTAACAGAGCCAAGCGATTAAAGTTTATTCGAAAAGTTGGGTGAGTAAGGTGATGAAGTGGTTATCAAACCATGTGAGGCAAATAATGATTGACAGGCTAGAATCACAGATCAAGTTCGAAGAAAATTCCGTACATCGAGAGATATACTTCACATGCTGGTTAGAGCTAGTTACCAAAGAGGTCGAGACAACATCCATTCACAGAACAAATTGAAGGAGAGTGTGAAATATGGACGTACCGGTCTGGATGTCTCCAGATTATGTCTAGGTTGCATGAGTTACGGTGTACCGGAACGCAGAATGGCTCCATGGTCCCTGAATGAAGAGCAGAGTCGACCGTTCATCCAGAAAGCATTGGATGCTGGTATTAATTTCTTCGATACGGCCAATATCTATTCGGATGGAACCAGTGAGGAGATTGTTGGACGTGCATTGAAGGACTTTGCGCGTCGGGATGAGATTGTCCTGGCGACCAAAATTCACCATCTGGAGGATGCAATGGCAGCCCTTAAGGTGAAGCTGACTATGGAAGAGATCGGTTTCCTCGAAGAAGCGTATGTACCGCATCCGGTAACAGGAAATCTCAGTTGATCCCAATTCTTAATGTTAAAGTCGCCATTCGGCGGCTTTTTTTATAGTTATCTGATGAGTGAATTGACAGTTCTCTTATATTAAAGTTATTATGGATACATTAGATCCTTAATTGAGAAGGAGATTATATTCTATGAGTAACGGACATTCATCCGGTCAAGCGAACGAATCATCGAGTGGTCATTCCGCTCCTTTTGCAACGTTACAGGAAACACCTATCTTATCCCTCCTCCAGCCATCCCAAGGTGAACGTATTCTTGATGTGGGTTGTGGCAATGGGGATCTGACAGCCAAAATTGCAGCCGCAGGAGCGCTGCCAACAGGTATAGATTTTTCAGAAGAGACGATTAGGCAAGCTAAACAGAAATACCCTGATATGAATATTCAAGTCGAAAATGCTTGTCATTATCGGACAGAAGAAACGTTTGATGCGGTCTTCTCTCATGCAGTTCTGCATTGGATAAAGGATGCTCCAGCTGTAGTACAATCCATACAGTTAGCGCTCAAGACGGGAGGACGATTCGTGGCTGAGTTTGCTGGAAGTGGCAACACGGCTATATTAATAACAGCGGTAAGGGAAGAACTGAATGCCCGTGGATACAAATGGGAAGGACGGAATCCATGGTATCACCCGACCATTGGCGAATATGCTAATCTACTAGAACAACACGGATTTCGAGTTAGTCTGGCGCAGCACGTTGACCAATTTACCCCGTTTAAGCCAGGTGTCAGAAAGTGGTTGACCAGCTTCGCGGAGTATTTATTCAGTGGTATCACACCTGCGGAACAGGATGTTATTATGGAAGCAGTTGAGAAAAAGTACAGCCACAACTGATGCGGGATGGACAATGGTATTTGGACAGAAGCCGACTGCGAGTCGTAGCTATTAAGGAATAGGGAATGTGGTATGAAAGTGGACAAACCCAAGCTTCAGGAGCAGTTGCTCGAACCGGAAACGATTGTATTTCTCGAATCCAAAGTGGAGTACAAACACAAACTGATCGAGAACATTACATTGGATCAACAGGAAGCGAGTAAGGTTTCCTTTGAAAATGTTGTATTTAGACATGTGACGATCTCGGAGTCTACCTTGGAACAATTTGAATTCACCGATGTCCGGTTCGAACACTGCGACTTCTCCAATGTCAATCTCTCTGGTGCCTTCATGCATCGGATCGAATGGCATAACTGCAAGTTTGTCGGAACTGATTTTTCCAATAGTCGATTGCAAAATGTCAGTTTCCTTCATGGTCTAGGAGACTATAGCAATTTCCGTTTTGCCCATCTGAAACAGGTCTCCTTCTCGGAATGTACCTTGATTGGTGCAGACTTTGCCTATCTGGCACTGCAAAAAATGGAGTTCAATATATGTAACATCGACCAAGCTTCCTTAACGGGAACCAAATTGAAGGATTTGGATCTTAGCGATTGCGAATTTGACTCCTTGGTTCTGACCATGGAAGATCTCAACGGTTGTGTGATTTCACAACATCAAGCCGCTACATTTGTAGGGTTAATGGGTTTGATTATCAAATAAATGGCATGATCATAATATCAAGGTTGCCAAGATAGTAGAAGTGTGTATAATTGGAGACACATTAGAATAAAAACAGGTTTTCTAGGGTTCCGCGGCGGATATGTCGGTCTGGTCCGAGAGAAAACCCGCAACCTGTTGGTTGTGCCACGGAGGGATAAAAGCCTGGGAGATGAACTGCTACATGCAGTTTGTTTCCCGGGCTTTTTTTGTTTTTTCGCTAATGAATCTTTACAGGCTGTACAAAAAATGTAGTAGAGAAGGAGTGTTACAGGAATGAATAAAACGTGGATGTCGGTTGTGATTGCTGCATTGTTTGAAGTGGGTTGGGTCATTGGATTGAAACATGCGAGTGGTCTGCTGGAATGGGGCCTCACCCTGGTTGCGATTATGATCAGTTTCAGCTTAATGATTGCAGCTTCGCGGACACTGCCTGTGGGAACCGTGTATGCAGTATTTGTTGGCCTGGGTACCGCTGGCACGGTACTTGCAGAGATTGTTCTGTTTAATGCACATGTCCAAACCGGAAAAATGGTACTCATTGGCGTACTTTTACTCGGCGTAATTGGTCTTAAAATGCTGAGCAAAGAGAAGAATAAGGAGGTGCAACTATAATGAACTGGGTATTTCTTATCTTGGCAGGTGTATTTGAGATGATCGGAGTGCTTATGATAAACAAGTTGCACAAAGACCGTAATCTCATTTCACTGGTACTATTGGTAGCCGGGTTTGGATTGAGCTTCCTGTTCCTGTCCACTGCAATGGAAACTCTTCCGATGGGGACAGCATATGCGGTATGGACGGGAATCGGAGCTTCCGGCGGTGCTATTCTTGGCATGGTGTTTTACGGAGAACCTCGAAATGCCCTAAGAATTCTGTTTATCGCTATGGTGCTTGGATCGGCAGTCGGTCTTAAATTGGTCAGTTAAACAAAGTGATATTAAAAAGATAATGTACAGATTACGTTTTTAATGGTATCCTTATACGTTACGTGTGAAATAAAAGATGCGTCTTATTGATAGATGTGCGTAAATGAAGGAGACAACATGACATTTAAGGACTTAAATATTATCCCCTCTATTATGGAAGGGTTAAGCAAAGCAAACTATACTAATCCTACCCCTATACAGGAACAGGCCATACCAGCTGTATTAGCTGGCAGAGATCTGCTGGGATGTGCACAGACAGGAACAGGCAAGACGGCAGCATTTTCGGTGCCGATCATTCAATTATTAAGCGAAAGATCCAAAGGACCCAAGTCCACACGACATATTCGCTCATTAATTTTGACACCAACACGAGAACTGGCTATTCAGATCGCGGATAACATCAAGGTATATAGCCGGTATACGGACATTCGTTGTATGGCAATTGTTGGCGGCGTTTCGCAAAAAGTACAAGAGCGTGCGCTGAATCAAGGTGCAGATATTATTATCGCAACACCTGGCAGATTGAACGATCTGATTAATCAGAAACGTATTGATCTGAAGATGGTTGAGATTCTCGTTCTGGATGAAGCAGACCGGATGTTGGACATGGGCTTCATTCATGATGTGAAAAGAATTATTGCCAAAATGCCGAACAAAAAGCAGACGCTGTTCTTCTCAGCTACAATGCCTCCTGAAATCACCAAAATGGTTAAAACCCTGCTGGTTGATCCAGTCAAAGTAGAAATCACACCGGTATCTTCAACAGTAGACCGCATTGAGCAGTCTATATATTTGCTGGAGAACGGCAAGAAGCAACATATGTTGAACCAAATTTTGGAGGATAAATCCATCGTCACGGCATTGGTGTTCACACGCACGAAGCGCGGCGCTGACCGGGTTACACGTGATTTGGCCAAAGTGAACGTTACGGCACAGGCTATTCATGGCAACAAGTCTCAGAACGAGAGACAACGGGCACTGAACAACTTCAAGAGTGGTGCAACACGTGTATTAGTTGCGACGGATATCGCGGCACGAGGAATTGACGTGGAGGAACTGTCACATGTCATTAACTTTAACCTGCCTAACATCCCGGAAACGTATGTTCACCGTATTGGCCGTACAGGTCGAGCTGGCAAAAGCGGGATGGCAATTTCGTTCTGTGAGAAGGATGAACTTCCATTCCTGAAGGATATCGAGAAAGTAATCAAAAAGACGATTCCTGAAGTGAAAGGTCATCCGTATCCAATGACAGGTGTACCTGTGTTTGATAAAACCAGCAAAGCAGCAGGCAGTAAACCTTCGTTCAACAAATCGGCTGCAGGCAAACCGGCGAAGTCCAAAGCTAACCCGGCGCGCAAGCCCAAATCCGAATGGTTTGCCAAGAGTGGTAAATCAAACAGTAGTCGTTCAAACGACGGTAGACCGAATAGCAGTAGATCAAACAGCAGTAGCAGTAAATCAAACCATGGCTCCTTCAGCCGCAGCAGCAAAACTAGGAATGATAGAGCCAATTAAGATCTAAATAAATCCAGATAAAACCTTCTCCATTGATATGGAGGAGGTTTTATTATGTGCTTTTATGTGCAACAAGCTTATTTACATACGAACTTACATTCGGTATCATTATATCGTCCACTGGTGAAAGGGAGGTACTGACTTGAAGGAAACGATGATTGAATACAGTTTGAACAAGAAAGGTGCGACCAAGGATTATCCATTTGGGCCTGATCCAGTCGCGATTAAGGTTGCGGGTAAGATGTTCGCGCTTATTTTTGAAAACAAAGAAAAGCACGGTCTCTTAAACCTAAAATGTGATCCCGTTATTGCAGAGAACCTGAGAGAGCAGCATGAAGCAGTTCAACCGGGATATCATATGAACAAAAAACACTGGAATACCATTACGCTGGATGGTTCATTGTCCGATGAGGATGTCTACGTCATGATCGATCACTCTTATGATATGGTTGTCCAATCTCTTCCGAAAAGGATTCGGGAATCTCTGGCCGAATCGTGAGACATTTCTATTTGATTTAACACACATTTATGTATCGTATAAAGGACGTGCCGAGCTTCGCTAATAAGGTAAGAAAGAAGAAATATATATTATGAGGTATGTAAAAAAGCCACTGGTCTGCTGGCCAAGTAGATTGAATATCATATGGAAATGAAGACATACATGAAGTCCGTGTGGGACCGTTACCTTGGAAATAAACAAGATCGAACAGCCATGATCAACGTTGTATCCCTTGTTATCAATGCTTTGATCGGAATAGGCAAGTTAATCCTGGGAATATATCTGCTTTCCGGATGGTTCATTACAAATGCGGTATATTATCTGATTCTGTGTGTAGCCAAAGGACAGGTGCTTCAAAAATATAAAGTTGCCAAAAGGATGAAGTCTCCAAAGGAAAGATATACATTAGAGCTTACGGTCTATAAGCGCGGTGGTCTTTTCCTGTGTTTTCTGGGCATGTCCTATTCACTGGTCTGCCTGCGAATGTATCTAATCGGCGATGCCTTCATATATGAGGGTAACATCGTGTATATCGTATCTACAGTGGCTTTTACCAAGCTGGTTTTTGCCGTGTATGGTACCTGGGCGAACCGTCATCTCCATAACCCGATCATATCTACATTAAAAATGATTAACTTCACCGATGCGATGGTATCCATCGTGGTGACCCAAGCGACATTACTTACCATGCAAGGCTCACCTCTTGCATTAAAAACCAGTAGCTTGTTTGGCATGGGGTGCAGCATTTTATTTTGTTTGATGGGGGTCTGGATGATGTTCCAGAAAAAACAGGAAACAAGCACGGACCCAAACCGATCTCCTGGCACTGAATGTTAACATTGAAGCATTATGAGCAGGGGAAGGTAATTTTGGTCCACGTTTGAGCATGTTGATCAATACATATCGAATGAATTGCACATGACGGAATAGACGAATGTCATCTATACTTAAGTGACAACGGAAGTAGGCGTATTGGCAATCCACTAAAGGAGTGATATCTATGGATCAACAACAACAACTGGAAATGGTACAACGTATGCGTCAAAATGTCGTCGGTACAGGTGCAGCTCTTCAACCCAGTTCCACGTATGCTGTTACAGTAGAAGATGTCATGATCCCTACGACCAAAGGTGATACGCGTGTACTCGTGTATACACCGAATAGGGAACATACCGCACCTATGCCGGTCTTCTTCAATATGCATGGGGGTGGTTTCATCTTGGGACAAGCAGAGATGGATGATCCATGGTGTCGCCTGATCGCTGATCGTGCTGATTGTGTGGTCGTTAATATCGATTACAGTCTTGCACCGGAGCACAAGTTCCCAACGGCAGTCCATGAATGTTACGACGTTGTACAGTGGGTCCATGGCAATCCGGAATCCTTCTCGGTGAACCCATCTCTATTCGCCATTGGTGGGCATAGTGCTGGTGGTAATCTTGCGGCAGCAGTGTGTTTACTGAACCAGCAACGTGGTAGCGAGCTGCCAATTGTTCTGCAAGTTATGGATTATGCCGTATTGGATGTGGCTACAGATCCGGCCGAGAAACCGAGTTTTGAAGAAGCCATTCCAGCCGAGATCGCCAGAACGTTTAATGCCATGTACCTTGAAACGCCAGAAGATGCGCAAGACCCGTTGGCTTCACCTGTGCTCGCAACATCATTGCAGGGTCTCCCGGAAGCATTGATTATTACCGCGGAGAAAGATTCACTGGCCCAAGAAGCAAGAACATATGCAGCAAGGCTGGAAGCAAGCGGTGTTAAGGTGACTCTTAAGGAGTACGAGGGAGCCGCTCACGGATTTACGCATTTTGGCGATCTCCAGATGGCTGAGGATGCCTGGTACCGGATGAGTGACAAGATCAGAGAAGCATTTTCCAAATAACGTACATCAGAACGACGTTGAGAAGTGGTTAGAAATTATTTGAGAAAGTTATTTAAAAAGATACCTTGAAGTCGCCTAATGGCGGCTTTTTTCATTCATTGGTGTGACTGCTTCAATGGCTTGATGAAACCAAGCTTCTGAGCTTGAGGATGTGTTAATAAACTGGATTAGGAGCCTTATTGAGATTATAACGATATCGTTAAGGGTAAGAGTTGTTAAATTAGAGGAAATAATGACCAATACCAGGAGGTTTATTATGAACCAATATAACAGTCCATCCGATATCGCGATTCTTGGCATGGGAACGGCTCTACCTGCTCACCCCGTAGCGCAGTCAGATATTGCAGAACTAATCGCTTCTTCTCTTCAGGATCGGCCAGATTTGGCCCGTTTTGCCAGACGAATATTCAAGTCCTGTGGTGTTGAAACACGATATACCGTGGAACCGAGCTATCTGGGTTCACTGGAAGAATGCCGTTATCTGCCCTCTGGTGAGCGATCAGACATCCCGACAACCGAAGAACGAATGAATACATACAAGCGAGAGGCGCTTCCACTCGGGATTGAGGCGGCAGAGAAAGCCCTGGAGGATTCAGGCGTATCTCCAAAGAGTATCACGCATATCATCACGGTCAGCTGCACCGGTCAATATCTGCCGGGTCTTGATGTTATGCTCATCCGTCATTTGGGTTTGTCTGCCCGAGTTAATCGACTGCCGCTGATCTTTCAGGGGTGTGCGGCAGGGTTGAAAGCCATTCAGATGGCACGAGATGTTGTGCAGGGAGCTCCCGGATCACAGGTCCTTGTGGTCTGTGTAGAGTTGTGCACCATTCATTTTCAGCCCGTACAAGATCGGGAAGCGCTGTTTGCAGCTTCATTCTTCGGAGACGCTGCTTCTTCCTGTGTAGTGGGTACACCAGAACCTCAGCACAAGAATGTTCTGAGTCTGGGCACGGGTTATTCTGTGCTTCTTCCGGATTCGACTGAAGATATGACCTGGGAGGTAGGGAATCTGGGGTATGACCTGTATCTATCCCCTCGTATTCCAAAGCTGTTAGGTGTTCACCTGGAAGAGGAACTGCGTCTCTTATTGCAAAGTGAACAGCTTCCTGAACTGTGGGCCATTCATCCGGGAGGACGTGGGATTGTGGACTCTGTACAGAATGTAATGAAACTGCGAGACGAGCAAACAAAGTATAGCAGGGATGTCCTCAGAACGTATGGTAACTTATCTTCCAATACCATTCTGTTTGTACTGAACGCGATGCGTGAGGACATGAAGGCACAGGGTCAATCCTCCACAGATGGTGTAGCCATGGCATTTGGACCGGGACTCACCGCAGAGTTGATGAAATTCACTTATGTACACTCATTATCTTCAGTGATGGAGGAGCACGATCATGTCCTTTTTAGAACATTGTCCATTCGAGCCAAGGAAGATGAACTGATGGATGACTTCTCTCTAGGAGGAGGAGCTGCGTGAAGCGCTCAGACATCTGAGACGTCTTAACAAAATATTTGCAGCACCTGGCCCAACTCTCGCTGGTGTAGAGAAGTTGTGGAACTCTGTCGGCAGGCCGGATAAGCTGACTCTGCTGGATGTGGGAGCAGGTTCAGGAGATGTGAACCAAAAACTACTACAATGGGCAGATCGTCAGGATGTTCAGCTGGAAATTACGCTGGTTGATCTGACGGAAGAAGCGTGTGAGGAAGCGAGACAACTATTCCGTCACGAACCCCGAGTCCGGGTACAACGTGCTGATCTTACACAACTGCCGGATGCTTCAGCAGATATCGTGACAGGTTCCCAGTTTGTACATCATTTTGACGGAGATCAGCTGGTTGATATGGTTTCTCATATGCTGCGAGCATCCAGATACGGTGTCGTCATTAATGATATTCACCGCCACCCCGTATCCTATAAGGCGGTCTGGATTACTACACGGATGATCTCGCGCAATCGTTATATTCGTCATGATGGGCCTCTTTCCGTCGCCAAAGGTTTTACAGGGAGGGATTGGAATGAACTTAAACAACGGCTAAATCATGATACGATGACCTATGAATGGAAGCCGTTATTCCGTTACTCTGTTGTTATTCCCACGAAAGGCAGGTGATCTTACGTGTCGAAATCGATAGATGTGATTGTCATCGGAGCCGGAATTGCCGGCAGTACATGTGCAATGCAACTGGCAGGGAAAGGACATCGGACCCTTTTGCTGGATCGCCAGGAGTTCCCGCGACACAAAACCTGCGGTGAGTTCATGTCACCCGAAACCAAGGAGATGTTAGAAGTTCTGGATATTCACCTTCTGGACCGGTCGAAGAAACCCAGCACCATGGATCATGCCAAAATCGTTATGCCACAAGGCGGAGTGATCGAAGCACCGCTGCCGGGATTTGCATATGGCATAAGTCGATATGAGCTGGACCAGATTTTGCATCAGAAGGCTCTGGAGGCCGGAGCCCAGATTGTGACCAAAGCGATCATAACGAGCATCGAGCAGCTTGAGGATGCCAGTTATGAGGTTCAGGTGAAACAGGGAGATGAGCGGATCAGCTATAGAGCCAAAGCCGTCATCGGAGCACATGGGACCAAAAAGCTGCGCGGGATGGCTTCCGCACCTGATCTGCGGGACCAAACCGTATACGTTGGCGTTAAGTCCCACTTCAGCGGGATAGAGATTCCCGCACGGGTAGAGTTATATTTTTGCCAAGGTGGTTACGTGGGCATTTCCCCAATTGAGGATGACATTGTGAATGTCGCCGCATTGTTGACACTGGATACCGTCCAGGGAAGTGGCAAGTCTGTAAACGATATTTTACAGGCGGCATCCCTGACAAACGTGAGTTTGGCGGCCCGTTTAGCCGAAGGAATGCCTGTAGATGGAACGCAAGTGTCGATTGCACCGCTGCATCTGTCCAATGTTCCAGAACCGTGGTCCCAATATCCGCATATTGGGGATGCCATGCTGATGATACCACCCTTATGTGGAGACGGAATGTCTATTGCCCTTCGCTCTTCACTCCTGTGTGCAAGGTGGACTGACAAGTACCTGCAAGGCGACATTGAACATGCCGATTGGCAGAGTAATTACACACTGGAAGCAAGCCGCGAATTCACCCAATTGCTCAGACGCGCAAGAAGAATTCAAAAGCTGGCTTTTGCCAAAACCAATAAATTCTATCCCGGTCTGGCTCGGATGATCCCAGGTCTAGCCGCTTATGTTGTGAGGGCCACACGGTTATCCGAGATGAACGCAGCGCGCTAATAGGCTGAAACTTTGCTCAATACTTATGCAAAAGAGGTTGCTGACGGCAGCCTCTTTTTTGGTGTATAAACATTAATTTTGTCGAGACAGTTTGGAAATTTGGTAAATGCTCGTATAATAGAATCTAATGTAATGATAGAGAACTAAGTCAGATGAAATGTCGGGAGGCACTATTTAAGATGAATTATTCATTTTCCAATCGTATCGCAGCACTGCAACCATCCATTATTCGAGAGATTCTGAAGGCTTCTTCGGGTCAAAATGTAATTCCATTCGCTGCGGGTAATCCCGCTCCGGAAACCTTTCCTATTGAGGCGATTCGCACGTTCACCCAAACCATTCTGGAGCATGACCCGGTCACGGCTCTGCAATATGGAATTACGGAAGGATATGTTCCCCTCAGGGAAGCATTGACTCAACATTTGAAGACAGGGTTTGATACAGGGACTGCAGCCGATCAATTGTTCATTGTATCTGGAGCGCAGCAGGGGATAGAACTTGCCTGTAAAGTGTTCTGTAATGAAGGGGATACAATTATCTGTGAGAGTCCGAGCTTTATCGGTTCCTTGAACTCCTTCCGGGCATCCGGTGCAAAGCTTGCTGGCGTTCCGATGGAGATGGACGGTATGGATATCGAGAAGTTGGAAGAGGCGCTGCAAACGGAGAAAAATGTGAAACTGATCTACGTGATCCCAAGTTTTCAGAATCCGACCGGCGTAACGACAAGTCTTGCGAAACGTAAAGCCATATACGAGCTGGCCAAGAAGTATGGCGTTATGATTTTGGAAGATAACCCGTACGGAGAACTTCGATTCAATGGAGAAGATGTGCCAACCATCAAATCTATGGATGATGAGGGGCTGGTCATCTATGTTGGATCATTCTCCAAAATTCTGTCGGCGGGACTGCGTGTCGGTTTTGTACAAGCACCACATGAAGTTGTGGAGAAGATGGTTGTTGCCAAACAGGGAGAAGACGTACATACAGCCATGCTTCCACAGATTCTGGCATACAAGTTCATGACGGAGTATGACTACGCGGGGCACATTAACAGCATTCGTGAGGTATATCGGAGAAAAGCAACATTGATGATGGACAACCTGCAAGAGCATATGGGTAAGTCCATTACGTATACTCAACCGGATGGTGGGCTGTTCCTCTGGTGTGACCTGCCAGCACATGTGCCAATGCTTGATTATGCCAAGACAGCGGCAGCTCAAGGGGTTGCGGTTGTACCGGGAAATGCATTCCTGGTGAACGAGCAAGACCCTTGTAATGCCATCAGACTTAATTTCTCAACCCCGTCAGACGAACAGATTGTCAAGGGCGTAGAGATTTTGGGGCAGGTATTGAAAGGTTATAACGCTTAAAAATGCTTCAATGTGATACATCTACGAAAAGCCGCCAATTTGCGGCTTTTTTGGCTTTTCTCAGCCTTAATTATCGATTAATGCACTTAATTCTGCCTGAAATACCTTTTGATTCTTTTGATTGAAAGTACTCAGCAGCACCGTAACAATCCCATTTCCTTTTCGTCTGGGAGACAGTCCAATGACTTCTGCAATGACATGAAGTTCATCATCCGGAAAGACAGGTTTCAGGAATTGAATGTTATTCATCCCGGTGCCCGCCACAACATGCTCTCCATAGACCCCAACCTCAATCCATAATTTAAAGGAGATATTCATCGTTTGCATGCCAGAAGCAATTAAACTGCCGAAGCGGCCTTGCTTGGCCTTTTCCTCATCCAAATGCATGTACTGTGGGTCATAGATTGTGGCAAACTCAATAATATCACTCTTGGATAATGCCAAGGATGTGGTTTCGTAGCGCTGACCTATTACATATTCACTAAATCTCATGAAGGCACCTCGGTTTCTTTAATATGTTTTTTCGTAGTTGATGTTTTGCTAAGAGACATGACTGGACTGACGTGTTAAAATGCTAGTGAACTATCCCGTGTGTATTGCTGTGTTACTGCCATAATGGACTAAACAGATGAAACTGTCTTTGAGGAGTATATATGATGACAACGATTAAAGATGTAGCCAAGATGGCTGGTGTAGCCAGTTCGACCGTATCTTGTGTACTCAACGATAAAGGGAATGTAAGTGAGCCAACAAGACTTCGAGTACTTGAGGCAGCGACTCAACTCAATTACGTTAGGCATGGTCCTGCATCGGAATTAAAACGAAATAGTACACAAACCATTGGTGTTATTGTCCATGACATGTCCAGTCCGTATTTCTCGGATTTGGTGAACGGAATAGA
The DNA here is from genome assembly GCA_022836915.1 of Paenibacillus sp. OVF10. Classification (GTDB taxonomy): domain Bacteria; phylum Bacillota; class Bacilli; order Paenibacillales; family Paenibacillaceae; genus Paenibacillus. The sequence goes on from CP094668.1 coordinate 3,865,583, forward strand.
AACCGTCGTCATGAGTCATGGATACGATATGATCGTATGTAGTTCGTTGGGTGGAGAGAAGTCGACAGCCCATCGTTACATTCGTGAAAGAAGAATTGACGGAGCTATTGTTATCGCTCAGAATATTCAAGATCAGTTGCTTGTTGAAGCATCTGAAGCAGGCTTTCCGATTGTTGTCATGGATCGGGATCTGGATGCTCAACATATTGTAAAGGTTTTGATGAGTGATACGCAAGGTGGTTACTTGGCTACCCGTTATCTGATCGATAAAGGGCATCGGACAATAGCTTATATTAGTGGCCCGTCACAATCGGAATGTAATCTCCATCGTTATCAAGGTTATTTGAAAGCCTTGAAGGAGGCAGGCATCGAAGAGAACCCCGAATGGAAAATTGGCGGACAATACATGAAGCAAGATGGCTACAATGCAGCCAAGAAACTGCTTGAAGGAGAGTTGCCATCCGCTGTATTTTTTGCAAATGATGAAATGGCGATCGGCGGCTTGGAAGCCTTCAGGGAGCATGATATCTCAATACCTGAGCAGTTATCCGTAATTGGCTTTGACAATATACCTGCATCTCAATACATGAATCCACCTCTAACCACATTTCGTCAGCCGAAGAGGGATGCAGGCCAGCTTGCAGGTCATGTTCTCTTCCAACTGCTGAACGGAGAGATCGTAGAGACTTTATATACACTGGACATCCAATGCGTGGAACGTGATTCTGTTCGGCTCCTCAACCTGAGTTGAGGAGTTTTTTGCATTCTATAGAATTTTAAATACTTAAAAAGAAAGGAGAGTAGCCATTCATGCATAATATAAAGACGAGGAGTTTTTTTGCGTTGGAAATAAATGGAGGTTGATACGATGGGCGTACCCACTTTTTGGAGACAGGCCATATGCAAGAAGGTTTTCCCATTCGGGTAATTCATACAGGAAATCAGTTCAATTATGCTGCACACTGGCATGATGAGGTTGAACTCGTTCTCGTCAATGGAAAGAGCGCCAGAATTGGCGTGAACGACCACGTGTGTGAGTTGGAAAAAGGGGATGTGCTGCTGATCAAACCAGGGGATGTGCACTGCTTTTTGCCGGGAACCGAACATTTGACCATTATCTTGTTCCGACTCGAATTGTTAACGGGAAGTTTCACAACCGAAGCCGAAATTCAGGATCTCGGACAACTTTTCAACAAAACAACAGTTATTCCCTCGGATACGGGAAGTCAGAGCAATCTGACTCAATATATAGATGACATCATTACCGAGAAGAAAAATCAGAAGCCGGGATACCGATGGTTAATGGTATCCAGGTTGTATGATCTCATCATACTTTTATTACGTACAAAAGTACCGGTTACCACCGATGAATCTTCATCTTCAGGATGGGCATGTACTTCTTCCAAAAAATTTGAATTCCTTGAATCGGTCTGTGAATACCTGGAGGAGCACTATGCTGAGCCCATTAAGCTGGAACAGGTAGCGGAACATATTAAATTCAGCAAGTTCCATGTCTGCAAACTGTTCAAAGAGATCAAGGGAGTAACACTGATGGAATACTTGAATCATTTTCGAATTATCAAGTCCGAGTGGGCATTATTGTTCCGTCAGGATACGATTCTGGAGATTGCGATCGGACATGGATTTAACAATGTTAACTCCTATAATCGTCTTTTCAAAAAATATAATGACTGTACACCCTCCGAGTTTCGTAAGAAACATCGTACGAATATGACAAAATATGGAGGATAATGCACAATATTTGTGGAGAAAGCCCTCTCCAAAATCAATATACTCTAATAAATTGTAAGCGTTTCCTTTTTGAAGGAGGGGGCCTATGAAGAAGTGGTTTAAGCCAACTATTGTATTTGTATGTGCAGCGATGTTGTTAGCTGGTTGTCAGTTCAGTCCATCGAATCAAACCAAGCAACAGGAGATTACCGTGTGGAGTTTTACAGATGAAGCAGGGTACGCCATCGAGAAATTCGAACAGAAATATCCTGACATCAAAGTGAACTTTGTCAACATCCCCGGTAATTTCTATATCACCAAGCTGAAATCTGCGCTACAGACAACCTCGAAGGCTCCAGATGTATTTATGATTGAAAATGCGAATATTCGAGAGCTGATTGACGTTCCATATCTGGAGAATTTATCAGCTTCGCCGTATAACGCCAATGAACTTATCGAGGAACAATATGCTTTTGTTCAGGCCAATGAAAAGGACAGTGAGGGAAATGTCAGAGCGATAGGTTATCAGGGAACACCAGGGGGCATCTATTATCGTCGGGATTTGGCGAAGAAATATCTGGGCACCGATGATCCTGAGCAGGTGGGTTCACAGATCGATACATGGGAGAAGATCTTCGAGATTGGAGAGAAGGTACAGCAACTTAGCGGGAATAAAGTGCATGCATTGGCGAATTGGAACGCTATATCGAATTCATATGATGGTATACCTTGGGTGAAGGACGGCAAACTTGTCATCGATCCAACTTACTTGGAAGTGCTCGATCTTGTACGTGAAGCACGTGAGCGGAATGTACTTGCCGAGTATGAAGATGGAAGTGCAGGTTACGCTGCATCCATGCAAAAAGGAGAGGTCATGTTTTATCCCGGGGCAACCTGGGCACTGCAATATACGTTCAAGGCCAATGCCCCGGATACCGAAGGCATGTGGGGCTTGGCTCAGGGACCGTCAGCGTTTAGTGCAGGCGGAACTTATATAGCGATGTATAGTAAAAGTGACAGAAAGGATCTGGCCTGGAAGTTTATTGAGTTTTATAATTTTGACCACGACTTTCTGTCCGAGTTAGCGAAAGAACAGGATTATTTCACCAGCAACATGGTTGTGAATGATGAACTTGCCCCGTCTCTCTCATCGTCCTATTTGGGAGGACAGAAGCATTTCGAGTTTTTCTCGGAGGCTGCAAAACGGGTACCTGTATACGAACGCACCAAATATGATGCCACGATTAACAATGATATCTACAAGATTGTACTCCAGTTATATCTCAATAAGGACATTCAGACAAAAGAAGAAGTCGTAAAGCGAATCAAACGTGATGTTACCTTGAGATTTCCGGAGCTGGAAGTGGATTAGCTTAGGACGTGTCTCAAAACTCGCTGAAGTGCATCTTTTACCGCCTTTTCGCCCCATGCTGTGTCACTTTCCCTTGACGTGCCCCGGCACGCCTGCGGAAAACTTCCTTGCTTGGAACGAAAATTCGGCAAAATCTGCTTCCTTCGGAGTTTTCAGACACGCCCTAGAAGTAAGCGAATGAATATACACATCCGATGATAACTGGGGGATAGAACATGTTTGCCAAAACGATTCGCAAGGACCATTACGGCTACTACTTCATTGCTCCGTTTTTTATTATTTTCACCACTTTTGGGCTGTATCCCATTTTATATTCGCTTTACATCAGTTTTACCAACTTTGATGGGATCACGACACCTGACTTTGTAGGGATCGGTAACTACGTCGCCGTATTACAAGACCCGTTGTTCTACAAAACCTTGTTTAATACGTTATTCATCTGGGGCGTATCTGTAGTTCCGCAGCTCACAATCTCACTTGTGTTGGCTTTTATCTTGAATGATAAGCTGCTCAAAGGACGGGACTTTTTCAGAGCCGTATACTTTTTCCCAACATCGTTACGGCGGCATCACTTGGACTACTTGTCAGCTTGATTTTTGACTGGCAGTCTGGCGGACTAAATCATTTTTTGGTGCAGACCGGCATAATACAAGATCCAATTAACTGGAAAAATGATCCCTGGTTTATGCGTCTGATTGTATCATCCATTTTGTTTTTTCAATACTTTGGCTATTCCATGGTCATCTACTTAGCTGGTCTTCAGGGCATTGATCCTTCTCTGCTGGAGGCTGCCCAGATGGATGGCGCGAAAAAGAAACATATTTTCATCCATATTATCGTGCCGATGCTCCGCCCAATTATTCTGTTTCAGATGATTACATCCATTATTGGGGGCATCCAGATTTTCGATCAGCCATTTACACTGACCAATGGAACTGGCGGTCCTGACCGGGCAGCCATGACCAGTATTATGTATCTCTATAATGTAGCATTTCAGAGCACGCGTTTTGGTTACGGCGCTGCCATCGCATTTTGCCTGTTCATCATTATCATATTGTTGTCTGTTGCATCCTTCATCATGACCAAGCGCAAGAGCCGTTCATAGGGAGGGGAGTTCTTCATGCAAACTGCGAAATCAATGGAACAACCAAATGCAGCAATTCAACATTATGCCAACACAAGGCGACTAACGGCGGGTAAGATCATCATATATCTGTTGCTGATTGGTCTAGCCGTACTCTGTATTATTCCATTCTATCTGATGCTCATCTATTCCACACACAATAATGCAACGATTGCTTCGACGTTTACATTTCTCCCTGGATCATTCTTGATTGATAATTATATGAACATGGTATCCAAAATCAACATATGGCGTGGGTTTGCCAACAGCATATTTATTGCCGGAACATCGACCGTATTATCTCTGTATATTGGGGCTTTAACTGCCTATGGATTTGCCAAATTTAAATTCAAAGGACGAAACGGGTTATTCCTGTTTCTGTTAGCAACCATGATGGTGCCGGGTCAACTGGCTTTGATTGGCGTATATCGACTATTCAGCATGATGGGACTTCTGGATAGCTACGCCGCAATTATTTTGCCTGCTGCGGCTAACGCATTTAATGTATTTTTTATCAAACAGTTCATGGAGAGCAGCATCCCGGATGAGATTATAGAATCTGCGCGGGTGGACAGTGCCGGTGAGTTCCGGACGTTTAATCAGATTGTACTGCCTATTCTGGGGCCGGCAATCGCCGCCCTTGGCATATTCACGTTTATTGGATCATGGAATAATTTCCTGACACCGCTGGTGCTATTTTTCTCCCTGGATAAATATCCGCTTCCGGTATTGGTTGCGCTAGTGCAGGGTACTATGGAATGGATTATGGGCTCTTGTATTTGGGTGTAGCGATCTCAATCCTGCCTATTATTATTGTATTCTCTGTATTTTCCAAACAGATTATTGGGAGTGTTGCTTTGGGTGCTGTGAAAGGATAGTGATAAATAGAAAATAGGGAATTTCAAAGAGCAAGATCAACGAATTCATAGGAATGAATAGCGTTCTATATCATCAGGGTCGCCCGAGAGGAGGCCCTTTTTGCTATTCTATATTTTGCGTATATATCCCATCTTATAAGTAAAGGATACCTTTAACTGAGAATATCTGGACGGAGCGTTTACGGAAAGGGGAGGCGTCATGGACACATCAGCGATAACACAACAGGACCTGCCATTAACCGGAAATCTTGTTATTGATCAAGAAATGTTACGCTCCGTTTTTGCGGGTTGCTCGGACGTTGTATTTCATACATTCCAAACTGCGTGTCTTACTTCAGCGTTATGCGTATATTGTGTTGGTGTATGCGATACGGAGCGGTTGGAACGACAGGTACTAACGCCCCTTCAGGAGAAGGGGATCAAAGCTGCGCAAGTTCCCCTGGCTTCTGTTAAGCAAGTTGAAACGACCACTCAAGCAGTACAGGCCATATTTGAAGGGGAAGCTCTGTTACTGCTGGACGGTTTAATAGGCGGAACTACATACCCTCTATACCAAGCTGCAAATCGTTCAACGGAAGAACCGTTAGCTGAATCGACCGTGCGTGGTGCACGGGATGGGTTCACAGAATCGTTGACCATGAATATGTCTTTACTGCGCAAACGTCTCAAGACACCTGTATTGAAGATTCATACACGTAACATGGGAGATCGTACAAACACCAGTATTTCACTTGTATACATGGAGGGGATTATTGATCCCAAACTTGTTAAGGAAGTGGAGACACGACTTGGCGATTTAAAACTCCGAGACGTACTGGAGAGTCAGTACATTGAAGAAGGCATTGTTGATCAGCGATATTCACCATTTCCACAGATGATTGCGACGGAGCGCCCGGATGTCGTTGTTTCCAACTTGCTGGAAGGTCGTTTTGCTATTCTCGTTGACGGAACGCCGTTTACCCTTATCGCGCCAGTGACCATTTTTTCCATGTTACAATCCCCCGAAGATTATTATCAAAATGTGTTCATGAGTGTTTTTGTACGCTGGCTGCGATACATTTTTTATTTTATCCATGCTACTTCCATCGGCTTATGTAGCGATTACGACGTTTCATCAGGAGATGATTCCTACCGTATTGCTTCTCAGTATTGCTCGGGCGAGAGAAGAGATCCCTTTTCCTGCACTGGTGGAAGCACTCATTATGGAAATTGCCTTTGAAGCATTGCGTGAGGCTGGCGTCCGGTTGCCCAAGCAGGTCGGATCAGCGGTCAGTATCGTGGGCGCCTTAATTATTGGGCAAGCGGCGACGAGTGCCGGAATTGTCTCAGCCCCCATGATTATCATTGTGGCGATTACCGGTATCGCTTCTTTCATGATCCCTCGCTATGCTGCCAGCATCGCGACCCGTCTACTACGTTTTCCCATGATGTTTCTGGCAGGAACACTGGGACTCACGGGTGTCATGCTGGGAGTCATCTTGGTTGTCATTCATCTAAGCAGTCTTCGTTCATTTGGAACACCTTATCTCTCACCGGTAGCACCTACGATGGCTAAGGAACTTAAGGATGTATGGTGGCGTCCATCCCCAAGGAACAAACCACACTAGAACAATCTACATTTAGAGCAAACAAGGGAGCGGGATTACATATGTTGACTGACAAAGGGAAAATATCGGTGACTCAATTGGCATTTATGGTCTTTCCCGCCATTCTCGCAACGGCTATCCTGTCTGTGCCTGGAATTACAATGCACTATGCAGGACATGACATGTGGATGACTCCAATTATAGGTTCTATTGTTGGATTGGCTGCTATTGGTATTTCCGTTGGACTTGATCGTCTGTACCCTGGAAAAACACTCATTCAATCCAGTGTATTGATTATTGGTCGGATTCCGGGCAAGTTATTCGGTCTGATATATATCGCTTTCTTGCCCCACCTGACGGGCTTGATTATTCGGGAATACGGTGAATTCATTGTCAATAATGCACTTCCGCGTACACCTTTGTTTGTTGTGATGGGTACCATGGTTGTTGTATGTGCGATTAATGTCAGACTCGGGATCGAAGTTGTCGGACGAACCTCTCAGGTGTTTGTTACCCTGCTGATCGTGCTGCTGGCTTTGATCTTTATATTATTGATTGGTGAACTGAATCCTGCCGAGCTGTTTCCTTTTATGGAGAAGGGTCCAATTCCCATTATTACGGGGGCTGCTGCACCTGCTGCATGGTTTAGTGAATATATCGTGCTTGCTTTTCTGCTACCTTATGTGAATGAAAAAAACGAATAACCCGGGTCATGCTGGGTTCCCTTGTGTTTACAACAACTGCAATGACAGTTACCAATCTGTTTTGCCTGTTTTTAATTGGTGATTTGACGGATACATTTGTATTTCCGGTCATGATCGCAGCAAGATACATAACCATTGCGGACTTTCTGCAGCATATCGAATCCCTTATTATAGCCATCTGGATTTTCGGTATTTTCGTTAAAATTTCCGTTTTTCTATATATCTTTGCTACATCAACCGCGGAATGGTTTGGTTTGCGAGACTACAAACCTGTCGTTGGTCCACTTTCGTTCCTGTGTATGGTATTTGCTTACTGGGTTGTGTCCGGTGGATCCGGTATTTCCAGTTTGGTTAGCGCTTCAGCCAACTTGTATACGATCAGCATTTTATTTATCCTTCCTGCTATGATCTACGGTGTCGCATGGCTGAAGAAAGGGTGGGCACATTTTCGGAAGAATCGAGCGAGCACCTGATTGATGGGGGAGGAGCACTTGCGAATATATAGAGTACTACTAATGCCAATATTGTGTTGTGTGCTTTTAAGTGGATGCTGGGATCGCATCGAAATTAACGATTTGGCTATCGTGCTGGCTACAGGGATAGATTATGAAGATGGCAAAGTACAATTGACTTCACAGATTTTCATTCCGCGAAAGGCGAGTGCAGGAGATAGCAGTGGGAGTGGAGGCAGTCCAAGCGGGGTTACAATGATTCGAACAGCGGAAGGACGTACAATTGCGGAGGCATTGAATCGGTTACAACGTAAAGTTCCCCGGAATATGTTCTGGGGCCACTGCGAAGTCATAATCATTAGTGAGCAAGCCGGCAAACGCGGTATTCGCGAGTATATCGATTTCTTCCTGCGTTACCCTCAGTTCAGGGAGCATGCATATGTCTTTTCCAGCGAAAAGGCTGCGAAAGATATCCTTGCGTTACTTGATCCACTGGAGCGAAGTTCTGCTGAATCGTTGCGTGAGATGGCTAATCTGAAGTTAGGTACACGTGTTACTGCGCTTGAGCTGGCTAAATCTATTGAAGGTCCGAGCAGTTCCGCCATTTTGTCTCGCATGTTAATCTTACCCCGGAGCCCGATCAGGATAAACTGACAACTACACCATATGTGAAAGGTCTGAGCTTGTATAAGAAGGATCGCTATGTCAAGACGGTCAAAGAACCACTAAGCGTAGGTGTATTACTACTTGCAAAAGAACTGAACAACATTATCATGCCTGTTGAGTTTGAGCCGTTAGAGGGTTCTTTTTCGATAAGACTCATTGAAAATAAAACCTCCTTGAAGCCGCGAATTGTAAACCAACAGTGGAGTATGAAGGTCGACATCCAAACCAGGGGAGAAGTGGTGTTAAATACGACGGATGCCAATCTGACTGATCCCGCTGTATTAACTAAACTGGAAAAGGAATGGTCGGCTAAGCTCACATCTTTGGCTCATGATGCTTTAGTCATGTCCCAGAAAGAGCTGCGCTCCGATTTCTTCAAATTCGCAGTTGAATTCCGCAGATATTATCCGAATCAATGGAAAGCGCAGGAGAAGAACTGGGAAACCATCTATCCTGATATGGACGTGGAAGTCAACGTAGATGCACATGTAGTACGTACCGGAAAATCAACAGGACCACAGGGGATACCTAATGAGGACGAAAGTTGAACGTAATTTGCTCCTGTTAAAAGCCTGAGAAGAGAGGTGATTGCATGAAACTAGGCTCAATCCTTGGAATATTGATGCTGGCGACTGCGATAGTGTATGGAGAGTGGAAGAGCAGCAAAGAAAAGCGAGCCAGAATATTGAGCGCGGGAGTTACTGCTGTGGCAGCAGTGATTGGGATCATTCTTCTCTTTCAGCCCCGTTTGCCTGGTCCTACCCAGTTTGTGAAGCTTGTATTTGGAAGTGTGGATAAATTTATAAAGTAGGATGATGGGAAAAGAAGGACCAAGCTCTGAGTACCAGAGGCGAGGTCCTTCTTTTATTTAAGTGAGCTGTATCCAGTCAGAATGTTTACTCTTTGATTACAGAAGCATTCACGGCATCTTCCATCTTGGTATTGTAGGAACGGAACAGACCCAGACGCCAGAACGCGGCTCCTTTGAGGTCATAACGTTTGGCGAGACCCAGCTTATCATCAACAGAGGACGGCGTTTCACTGCTTAGACTGATACCGAGCAGAAGTTTATTCTTCGGGACACCGGCCTGTATGGCTAATTGAATTGCCTGATCTACAAGACTATTTGGCTCAGGTACCTGAGATTTGGTGCCAACCGGATTATACTGATAGGCCATAATAATAAGATCATCTGCAATAGAGGCAAGTGTCTTGTAATCATAACCTTTATAAGCACTATTTAGCGGTGGTACCGCCAGAGATAAAGCTGTGTCCTGGGGCAAGGAACTCTTTAATTGTTTCACGTAAGCATTGAGCAGCTTCTGTTGTTCTGCCGCATCCAGTTTAAAGCCCAGTCCTTCAAAATCCAGAACAACTCCGCCAAAACCATGCTCTGCGACAGCAGCAGTTATACCTTCAATCGATTTCTGCCGCAGGCTGCTGTCGCTCAGAACTTTGGTCAGTTCGCCGTTTCCGTCCAAAGCATACACCATGAGCTGTGGTTGGATCTGCTGATCTGCTGCGTCAGCAACGATGGACTGCGGTGTAATATCACCCGCAGCAGCAGGGAGACGGTATTCATCCCCTTGGAGCGTAAACTGACCTTCACGATCAATGCGACTCCAGCCAAAGGCTACGGAATTCATGGAAGTAATAAGATCCTTTTCTTGAAAGGATTGCAATGCATAAAAGGCTCTCAGGTGCATCTCGCGTTGTGGGGAGATGAGGGAGACCGTCTTGGTTGCCTGATTCCAGCTTACTTGTACACCGAATTGGTTACTGAATGAACTTAGTGGAATAAGTACGCGTCCCTCCCGCTGGACAGGTGCTGCTGCGAGCGTAACTTTTTTCCATTTACGGTCGCTGTGGTGCTGCCAACTTGTAATAGTACCTCGGTAGTTTGTCCTTTCACAGTGTTCGTTGCTTTTACAGTCTGTGATTTGCTGTTCCAGGTAATATCGATACCTAGGGCTTCCCCGACCGTCCGAAACGGAACGTAAGTGACACCTCTATCAATACGTGGAGCTGCATCAAATTTCAGGGCACATCATCCAATTGAACTGAGATGGCCGGCGCAGCATAGGCTCCACCGATATTGGGGGTACTTCCAAGGATAGAGAGAGCAATTACAGTAACCGCAGCGATTTTTCCTGCTCTTTTAATAAGCATCGTTTGTGTCCTCCAACTCCGTACATAATAGTAGAATTATATTTTGAACAGAATCTAGTAATCTAACATATGTAGCATAACAAAATTTTCATATCGTTCCAATATAAGAGTCTGGGATATAGTCATACTGGCTGCAGGAATCGTAATATACTTTACTATATATTGCGGAAGGAGTGTGCTTTTTGCCAAACTCTACAGGCTTTATTTACAATCCAACTTCGGGTGAGACCCAATCCACTCAGCTCATCGTGACTTGCATTAATGATTCCCTTAATGTGCCTGTCAGTATTGAGCTGGAAATTTTCAGATGGGACACCACCCAAGCTGCACGCATACCAATTGGTCATGATCTTTTTGAATTACTTCCCCAAGCGACGAGAAGTTTAATCTATCCACTGATCAATGCGGCGTTTTACGAGGTGCAAAGTGATTATTTTAGTGCTACAAGTACGATCATCCATGTATACGGTGTTAATTCTACAGGTCAGATCATCCAGCGTGTGCTTCAATCGGAGATGACATTAATTGACCGATTCACAAATATCCCTTAAAGGAATCGAGGTGAGCAGATGGTAGTTGTGAATATTACCGGGGCTTTGGCAGGCAGTCAATTTGAACCCTCAATTGCAGTTAATACGCTGAACCCGAATATCATGTGCGTGGTAGCTGTGGATACCAGTACTGGGCCAACATTGACTGGTTTCTATCGTTCCATTAATGGAGGCAGTACCTGGACCACCACTGTGCTTCCTCAACCGGCAGGGTATGCAGGAGCAGAGGCGCCTACGATAGACTATACGTTTCCGAATACCTTTATCGTTACCGTACATTTGTTTAACGGGATCAATGATGGGACGATTGCGAGTTATACTTCTTTTGATGATGGACTCACGTGGCAGCCACCGGTTATCGTCCAAGCGGGGTTCGGTACTATTGTTCATAACGATGAGCCTTTCATAGCTGTTGATCGTTCTCCAGGTAGCCCTTATCGAGGCCATGCATATGTCGGATATACTCCGCTTGCTACGACTTCTTCCGCTATATTTACGCAAAGGTCTGTCTCTCAGGGGATATCGTGGGATCCACCTGATCGGCAGTCGAATCCCCGAGGAATACACGATCGAGCTGCGCTGGCTGTTGGATTCTCAGGTCAAGTCTATGCGGGATATATCATTACGGGTCCTGCCAGTCCATCCGCGTTATTACGTATTTCGTACGATGGGGGCATTACCTATCAACCTCCTCTTGAAAGACAGGCAACGTTTATTTCATCCGTAGTACCGGCACCTTCGCCTTTACCTGTGCCGAATTATGCTTTTCGAGTGCAGACCAACCTAAGTCTGGGAGCAGATATTTCCGTTGGACCTAACAGTGGAACCGTGTATGCCGTATGGAATGATGCGCGAGCTGGATATACCGATGTATTACTCAGTGAATCTCCTGATGGCCTCCTGTGGTCAGATCCTATCAGTATTACAGGCGCGCCACCAGGTACCCAGAATTTTTTCCGTCGATTACCGTATCACCCTTTGCGGGAACAATTAGAGTTATTTATTACACCAATCGAATAGACGGGTTCTTGCTGGACGTTTTTGTGGCAGAATCATTCAATGGAGGTGCGAGCTTCACCAACCGTCGGATCACAACGACATCCTTTAATCCAAATGGTAACTCTCCAATGCCCACAGTATTGATTGGAGACTATATTACTGCAGCTACATTTGCTCCGGATAACCTGGCAGCCACCTGGATGGCTACAACGCCGCCTACGGGGAAGCTGGATGTTTATTTTGGGAACTAATTCAATGTAAATTGGAACACCCCCATACCTTAATCTTTATGAACAAACAGATTAAGAGTATGGGGGTGGAGGTGTTCATTTTAATCTGAAACGATAAATCCGTCGAAACTCTCAGGGCCAACACGAACAGTTCCTAGCAAGTTAGTGGTGATAAATGCACTGTACGTGATCTGTGGAGTTATCGGGGGATTATAGTCATTGGCAGAGAAAACGATAACTTCGGGGACAAGGAGACCGCTCAGACCGTAAGTGAAGTTTGCGGAGTACACGATCGGATCGGTAGCCACTGTACCTCTAACAATAGTAATTCTTACTTGAAAAAGGGCGAGAGGTAATTGCACAGTAATAGTCCCTTTTAGGGAAACTCTGGGGTTGGCACCCGCTCCGGCAGTCTGCAGACCAATCTGGGCGAATAACTGAGGCGTGTTAATCACTGGAATCGGTATGGAAATGGAATTAAACAACGCAGCATTTTGCGATGATCTTGCATCCAGAAATTGTGTCAATATATACCCCCTATCTGTTTCAGATAGAATAATATATTCCTCATTCAGAGATTTGCATGGACGTTGGTGACACGCTGGAAATATTAAAGACAAACTGACTGCCCAAATCACTGGAATCTTTAAGCCATACAACGCCACCCATTAATTCAGCGAGTTGTTTACAGATGGACAGGCCTAGCCCCGCTCCGCCATACTTTCCTGAATTACCATGAATCTGGGAGTAGGATTTGAACAACAGATCCTGACGATCCTGCGGGATGCCAATGCCCGTATCCTTTATTTCGTAGGATGCATGGAGAGTACCTTCTGTATCAGCAGATACCTCAGTAGAGATACATACTTCACCTTTCTCCGTAAATTTAAGTGCATTCCCAACAAGATTGATTAGAATCTGACGAACTTTGTGCTGATCGCCCATAAGCATCAGATGATCATTAATATTATATTCTGCGTACAACCTGATTCCTTTTTTCTGTGCTTCAGCAGAGAATAATTGTAATACATGTTCTACTGTTTCAGTGACACTATAGGGTTTGATCTCCAGAGAGATCGCACCAGCTTCTGCTTTGGAGTAGTCCAGAATTTGATCCATCATCGACAGAAGGCTGGCGCCACTTGACTCAATGACATTAACATATAACGATTGATCCTCACTCAGTCTGGTCGATTGCAACAGATTGGCCATTGCAAGAACACCATTCATTGGCGTCCGGATTTCGTGGCTGAGAACGGCCAGCAAATTTTTCTTTTCTTCAAGCACTTTTGCAGCGGTCTCTTCCGCCTGTTTTAACTGTTGCAGAGTTGTTTCCATCTCAAGAAGACTGGTGAAAAATGAAGATAAGGAGAGTAGTAAATCCACGTCCTTTTGTTGATAGGAATAGAAATCCTGATCAAATGAGCAAAGGGAGCCGTAAATTTCTCCGTTCTCATTATGTATAGGCACACCGACAAATGAGCAGCCACCTACGAATTCGGTTGCGTCCATATGTCTGGTTAATGGATGAGTCAGATTATTATTGATCACCAACGGACCTTGGGTATGTTCTGTCACAAGTGCACAGTATGACTCGGCGTTATCAACGACCAGCCCTTCACCTAGGATTAGTTTGTCGCGATTATATACGTTCAGAACTTTGGTGGATAGATGATCCAACTGGGCAATACAAAACGTATTTGCAGGAATTAACCTGCTTGCAGTGTCCATAACATTAGCAGCCGAATCATATAATTTATGTGAGACAATGGATAGTACATCAATGAATTCTGTTTTCAACATATTGATTTGACTCCTCCTGATTGTAGAAATTCGTTGTGCACTGTATTCAGTATATATGAATTCGAAGAATCGATCATGTATGGTTTTGACAGTGGAAGACGGAAATGAGAAAATATAATGCTGTGCAACATGTATATATTAATAAAGTTTTGGAGGCAAATCAATGAATCAGCGTTTTCGAATTACCCGATCCTTGCAAGATAGTAATGCCGAACAATCCATCTCGCTGGAAGAGTGCAAACTCTACTTCGAATCCCAACCCGATTTTACCTATTCACCGGTTCTTAACATTGTAGGAGCAGAGAGCACCATGACCATCGAGGGGACTTTTTTATGTGGGACCTTGAGGGTGCACAGATTGCTTTTCGTTTGTACATGGGGGATCTGTATGTAGCTATTTCTAACGAAGCTATTGTACCCAAAATGATTGAGATTGCAACGGAACTACGTGCAGATATCGTTGAAGGATAAGAAGTAGAGAACTAGAGTTTGATAAAAATATAATCATGTTAGTTGTAGTATGCTTTAGACATTCCTGTAAAAATGAGACTAAAGATTCATTTATATTCCATATGTTAGATTGTAATATATGGAATATAAAACATTTTACAGGAGAGTGATTGAAGTGAAAAAGACCAAATTAATACTTGTTGTATTCATGAGTATGATCCTTGCCTTATCAATAACTGGAATAGGATCGAGTTCAAAGGCTTCTGCAGCTACGGCGCGTACACCCATTGTATTGGTACATGGATTGACCGGTTCAGATAGCAATTTTACAGCAATTGAGAGTTATTTACGTAGCCAAGGGTGGACAAGAGACGAACTATTCGCGATTGACCTTCCTAGCAAACAAGGAAACCAGCTGTTGAACTCCGCAGCAATTAGTCGATTCGTAGATGATGTTCTAAACCAAACGGGTCACACGAAAGTGAATATTATAGCTCATAGCATGGGCGGAGCTAATAGTCTCTATTACATACTTAACCGTGGAGGCGCTTCCAAAGTGGACAAGTTGATTACCCTTGGCGGGGCTAATCGATTGACCACAACGACAGCTCCGAGTGGAATAAAGGTGACTTCGATCTATTCCACCAGTGACACGATTGTGTCCCCGGTACTTTCCCGGTTGAACGGGGCGAACAACGTTTCGGTTTCCCTCGTATCCCATATCGGTCTGCTGTTTAACTCACGGGTGAATGCCCTGATCAAAACTGCGTTGAATGAGTAGCTGAACATACAAAATGTGCATTCTTTCATACTATATTAATGATTGACTTGAACACGACTGACCACTTAGGGCAGTCGTGTTTTCGTATTACCCGGAACAACTTTAATGAAGTCTTGTTCCCAGCGTTCCACTCGAACCCCATGATCATCCGATATATGTAAATAAAAACAATATAATACCAGAGGAAGTATAGGAAGAATTACTGTAAACTGTCAAAGGCAACAGCCTATCATCTGACATCATGAGGAGACAGCAAGAATATGATGAAACGCACACTTGTTTTAATGTTAACTATTATTTTGGGTTTATCATGTACACCTGTTACAGGGTACGCTGAAGAAGATTCATTTGATTTTAACGCCACATTCCAAGGGGCTATCATTCTCTCGCTTGGCAGCCCAAACGCAGTCGTTGATAAATACGGACACGTTGATTGACCAAACCAATTTTAATATCGTTCCTCTGGTTAAAAATAACCGGACACTGCTGCCTCTGCGTTTCATAAGCGAGAGTCTGGGAGCACAAGTGGCATGGGACTCGAAAACGTCCACAGCTACCATTAAAGCCACAGGTAAATCCATCAAAGTGACATTAGGCAGCAGCAAGATGTTCATTAACGGCAAATCTTTTGCATTGGACGCTCCGGCACAATACAAAGAAGGCAGAGTGTTCATCCCGTTAAGGGCCGTAAGCGAAGCGTTTGGTAAAAAGGTGTTTTTTGACCGCGGCATTATCGTCGTAAGTAATACCACTATTCTTAATGCAAAACGGGATAGGGAAATCGTTGATTACTTAAAGTTTGTACTTGCTCCTTATTCGAAAGATCCATACACAGGTAAAACATTGTCCACAGAACAAGTTGCCCGTCTGGAACAGAGTGTAGTCATGCTGGAGTCGTATGACAAGGATGATAATTATCTCGGATTCGGTAGTGCCATATCGATCGGATACGGATTATTTTTAACCAATTATCACGTCATTGCTGATTCCAGCAGTTATATGATCCAGACGAGTCAGGACCAATATTATGAAGTACAAGGAGTCGTTGCAGCGGATGAGAATCTCGATTTGGCCATAGTGAAAACATCCATGCGTACAAATATTCCTCCACTTCATGTAGAACTAACGACTAAAATTACTACAGGGCAGCCTGTAGTAGCGATAGGTAATCCTGAAGGACTTCAAAACACGATTTCGACAGGGATCATTAGTGGTATCCGAAACTACGGAGGTGAGAGGCTAATACAGACTACGACTCCCATCACCAATGGCAGTTCCGGGGACCGTTGCTTAATATGAAAGGTGAAGTCATTGGGGTAAATACAATGGGGATAGAAAAAGGGGATTTGAACTTTGCTATTCCAATTGATTATGCATCCCGTTGGATCAAGAAATACACGGCATTATCCTTTTCGTCTATTCCTGTGCTTAACCAAGATCAATTCAGGGAAACAGCAGTGACGGAACAAGATCCAACTGTAGAACAGCCATCAACTGTTAGCCAGAATGTTCATCTTATGGGGAGAACGGTTCGTGAAGCCACTTTAGATCCGGCTCAATCCGTTATCTTTGCAATTGATGAAAATCAATCGACTATTTTTGCTTATCGTTACGCCGACAACAAGGTTCTGGGAGAGTCCACTGCGTTCAGTACTCCCCAAGAAAGCTTCTGTATGCAAATGGTGAGATCTATGTCATCTTCAGCAATGCTGATTACAGTTCATACCGCTTTGAAGAGCAGCAGGAGGACAGATCGTTGTACTTGAAGCAGACACGCTTAAAATCAAAGATCAGTGGGATACCCGTATCGATCCATATGAAATTGAGGTAGATCATTCCGGTCATGTCTACGTTAATTCGGGCTCCGGGCAATGGACCTCTATCATTAGTTATGACCGGGCGACAAAGAAGGAGATCTCCAGTGCAACCATACGACAAGGAAGTCACATGGTCCTGCATCCATCGGAAGATCGGATCTATGCTGTTGACTCCGACACTTCGCCAAGAGATATTGAGATGTTTCGGTTAATGGATGGCAAGTTTAGTAGCAACCAAGATTCTCCTTATCACGGTGAATACAAGTTCTCAACGGTTATTGGCATTACACCTGATGGTAAGTATGTATTAAACGGAGCCGGAACAGTTTTGTCCGCTACCAATAACTCTGCAAGTAATATGCAATATGCGACTGCAATCGATCTGTTTGACTATGTAGCTGTACATTCAGCGCATAAGGAAATCTTTTTCACAGGAAAAGATCGCATGATTAAACAGTATGATACGGAAACACTTAAAGTGACGGGTACACTAACGACCAAAGGAACAATCCTAAAGCTGTTCATGTCAGATAAACAACTGATTGCAATCACCAAAATAACCTTACCTGGCAACCCTCTGCCGCAATATGCGGTTGAGACGGTTAAAGATTTCTAGAAGAGCAAGAGTAGAAGAGGTCCATGCTGAACAGCAAGGGCCTCTTAATTTATTTTATTGTGATGGGAAAATGGCTCGCTGAGGTAAGATTCAAAAATAGATACATCCGTTCTATAATTAGACATCAGAATTAAAAATGGAACAAGCTAAAGGAGTCTGTAGGCATGCAACCTCAACCGAATGATCGAATTAAGGTTCATCCAGGCTTTTGGGCTGGATTACATCACTTAGGGATTGGTACTGACGATATCGCTCGCGCAGCACAACTTTCTCTTGAGACAATAAATAAACCTGTAGTGACCCAATCTCAGTACTTTGCAATCTGGCAGGCCTATTCAGATCTCATTGGGGACACTGCCGAGGGCATCATCAAACTTGCAACCGGATATGAAATATCGAAGTATCCTCCGCCTGTTCTGTCGATGTATCATGCTCGTGATTATCGCGATGCGTTGAATCGAATGGTCCGTTACAAGCAAATGTGCCCTCCAGAGAGTTTGCAGATTACCGAAGCAGGTGAGGAATGTATCATTGAACTCGAATGGTTACATAAGGAGCAACAAGGTCCGCCATTACTGGTAGGTATTACGCTGGCATTTCTGATCGAACTTGGACGGAGGGGCACAGGACAGCCTTTGACTGCAAAAAGGGTTGAATTTTCGCAGCCAATGGGTAACTCAGACACCCTTGGAGCTTACTTCGGTTGCCCAGTCGATACGAATTCCAACTATAACCGGCTGACGCTGGAACGGAAAGATCTGAGTCTTCCATTTCTATCGTATAACGAGGAGTTACTGGAGATTCTGACCCCGGCTCTGGATCGGTCGCTGGACGAACAAGAGAGCAATCGTTCCGTTACTGAAGTGGTCAAATGGATTATGAAACGCAATCTCACAGGAAAGCGCCCTGACATCCAGACAGTCGCCAAAGAGCTTCGCATGAGTGATCGTACTTTGCAGCGGCGACTGACGGAGGAGAACACAAACTTCAAGCAATTATTAACCGAGGCCAGACGTGAGCAGGCCCGAGCGTACCTTGCAGATCCTTCACTTGATATCAAAGAAGTGGCATTTCTGGTTGGATATGAAGATCAGAATTCGTTCTATCGTGCTTTCAAGACCTGGGAAGGGGATACACCTTCAAATTGGCGTGTCAGGCAATAACTCTGGCGCAAGCTGCTAGTTACTGGACCCTTCAGACTGCTTAATATTGTATCTATCCGGTGTATGAAGCTTGTTTGGCAATGTTCAAGAAACGGCTACCGGATAGTTGTAATCAAGAAGGAGAAATGCAGGATGGATATGGGAATAAAAGAGAAAACAGCCTTAGTTACAGGATCAACAAAAGGGATCGGCAAAGCGATTGCTATAGAACTCGCTCGAGAAGGTGTTCATGTTCTGATTAATGGACGCAATGATGAAGAGGTAGAACGAACAGTTCGTGAAATCAAGTCCACTTTTCCGGAGACCTCTCCGCAAAAGGCTACCGCTGATCTTGTGGATCTGGCGCAACGCCAAGCTTTATTCGAGAAATTTCCTGAAGTTGATATATTAATCAATAACACGGGTATATATGAAATCATGAGTTATGAAGACATAAATGATGAAGTGTGGGAGAAATATTTCCGTATTAATGTACTTGCTGCCAATGGCTTATCCCAATTTTATTTACCTAAAATGGTGAAGAACAATGACGGGCGTATTATTTTCATCGCAAGTGAAGAAGCCCTTATGCCTTCAGGCCAGATGCCCCAGTATTGCATGACCAAGTCAATGCTGCTGTCATTATCCAAAAGTTTGTCCAAACTGACAGCAGGGACCGAGGTTACGATCAATACGATCCTGCCAGGTCCAACACTGTCCGAAAACGTACAAAAAATCATTGAGGGCATATACCCTGATGAGACGTTGAATTTCAAGGAAAAAGAGAAAGACTTTATGAAGAGTAATCTGCCACAGTCTGAATTACAGCGATTCATCAAGCCATGTGAAATAGGCAGACTCGCAGCTTTTGTATGCAGCCCGTATGCTTCAGCTTTTAGAGGTTCTCCCATCCGAATGGACGGGGGCATGGTTCCCACCATATTTTAAAATTGTTCAGGATACAGCATATGTATCCATAAGATGTCGCCAGCATTGGCGACTTTTTTATTTGTAAATGATCTATGCGAGGGGCGTCAATCGAGTTTATAATACAGGTATGATTTTCGAAAACGATTTCTGTTCATTGGAAGCGATTACTTTTATCGATTATATGAATCTAAAAGGGGACACTATCATGATAGCTGCAACAAATCTGGAAGGCATATGGAAACTCCAACTCGATGAACATAAGGTGGAACGTGGTCTGAATTTCTCAGACGTTATTACATTGCCAAATACTACATCCCATGCGGCCAAGGGCAAGAAAAACGAGAATGTGTTAATCGGTGCGCTGACGGATGAGTACTTATTTGAGGGTTATGCCTGGTTTTCACGAGAGATTGAAATTCCCGAACACGTAGCTGGCAAACGTTGCTTCTTGCATTTGGAACGAACAAGAGTAACCACAGTTTGGATCGATGGGGTGGAATGCGGAACACAAAACAGTCTGAACACACCTCACCGTTATGAGATTGAGGCAGGGCTAACCGCTGGGACTCATACAATTACCATTCGAGTGGACAATACCAATTATCCAACCAAAGGTGGTCACCTTACATCCGAAGACACGCAGACGAATTGGAACGGGATCACAGGGAAGTTGGAGCTTCAATTTTTGAGCGTGTTTTCCTGGATAATGTTCAGGTCTATCCCGATCTTACGACTCGTTCTTTCGAGATCAAGGCAGCACTTGTCGGTGAACTACAAGGAGTACGAATCGTGGTATCAGCTGTTGCTGTCAGTGCAGATCCGGTGTATACGACCGAGGAACAGATTTTCACCCCGGACTCTCAGAATATCGACCTCACATACACGATTGGCGAAGATGCCATGTTATGGAGTGATGATGAACCTAACCTGTATCAACTTCACATTTGTCTGCAAGACCAGAACGGCGAAGTGTTGGATTCCACCGAAGTATGGACGGGATTACGGGAGTTTCGGGCTACCGGAGACAAATTCACCATTAATGGTCGCAAAACGTTTCTTCGAGGCAAACATGACGGGCTGATCTTTCCGCTCACGGGATACGCGCCAACAGATGTAGATGAATGGGTTCGCATTCTCGCTATCTCCAAGTCCTACGGTATCAATCACTACCGTTTCCATACCTGTTGTCCTCCGGAGGCTGCTTTTATTGCAGCGGATCTGCTCGGCATCTACATGGAGCCTGAGCTTCCGTTCTGGGGAACCATTACGGATGAATCTTCGGATGGACATAATCAAGCCGAGCAGGATTACTTGATTAGCGAAGGATTTGCGATGCTGCGTGCTTTTGGTAATCATCCTTCGTTTGTCATGATGTCCATGGGGAATGAACTATGGGGAAGCAAGGACAGATTGAATTCGATCCTGAAGGCATACAAAGCATATGATCATCGTCATCTATACACCGAAGGTTCGAATAACTTTCAGTTTGTGCCGGACATTCTGGAGGAAAGTGAATTCTTCTGCGGGGTTCGTTTCTCCAAAGAGCGCCTGTTCAGAGGTTCATATGCGATGTGTGATGCTCCGCTCGGTCACGTGCAGACCGACCTGCCAAATACATTGAAAGATTACGATTCAAACATTGTACCTGAGCAAGGCAGCGATGCTGACCCTTCCGGTCAGACTGGGGACAAAGAGATTCAGATTCAGTATGGGACAGGTTCTAAAACAGTGCAGGCCGAAGCTGGAAGTGACCAACTTGTCTCACACGTACCAATCATCTCGCATGAAATTGGACAGTACGCCACGTTTCCTAATTTCGAGGAGATCAACAAGTATACGGGTTCTCTCAAAGCCAAGAATTTCGAAGTGTTTCGAGAGCGTCTGAATGCTAAAGGACTGGGACATCTGGCGGAAGCATACTTCAGAGCTTCTGGTAAACTCGCGGTCGCATGTTACAAGGAAGAACTGGAAGCTGCTTTTCGTTCGCAGCAACTAGCCGGGTTCCAGCTGCTGGATCTTCAGGATTTCAGCGGTCAGGGAACAGCGCTGGTGGGTGTACTGGACGCATTCATGGATTCCAAAGGCATGATTACACCTGAGGAGTGGAGAACGTTTTGTTCCGACGCTGTGTTGTTGGCGAGATTCCCCAAATATAATTATCAAGCGGGTGAATTGTTCGAAGCACGCATTGAACTAAGTTACTTCCGGAGACAAGCATTGGATGGACTTCAATTGAAGTGGGAAATTCAAAGCGAGCAGATCGAAGGAAGCGTCCTATTGGAAGGGAAAGCAGACCTGCCAGCGACCCATGGAGAACATTATGTGAATATCGCGGATCTCAGCATTCGCATTCCTGAAGTCTCCAATATGACCAAAGTGGAGCTTAGACTGTCCATTCCAGGCACGGATATCCGTAAGTCTTACGACCTGTGGATCTACCCGAGTCAACTGGACGTGGAATTGACCGGATTAAATCTCTTTACCGAACTCTCCGAAGCGGCGCTGGTGTTGCTAGAGCAGGGAGAGGATATTATGCTTTTCCCAAATCCCGACCAGATTCAACATGCGATTCAAGGTTTCTATAGCACCGATTTCTGGTCTTACCCTATGTTCCGATCCATCTCGGAGAATATGAAAAGAGAAGTTCCTGTGGGCACAATGGGCTTGTTAATTCAACAGGATCATCCGGCCTTCGAACATTTTGTCACAGAGGAGCACTCAACTTATCCGTGGTGGAGCATCGTGTCCGAGTCGTCATCGATCATCTTGGATGAGTTGGATAAAGACTTGAATCCGATCGTGCAGACCATTGACAATTTTGAGCGAAACCACAAGCTCGGCCTGTTGATGGAGTGTCGGGTCCGGAAGGGAGAGTGCTGATGGGAGCGCTGAATCTGGAGCGTCTGATGACTACATTGGAGGGCAGACAGTTGTTATACAGCTTCCGGCGTTATGTACAGAGTTCCGCTTACCAGCCAGTTGCACGTCTGGAAGTAGAGGAACTTCGCAAGTTGTTTAACTAAGATATAGGGGAAGAAGCGTCAGGTTTCCCTTAATTATGCCAATGAGCCCCTTCCGCGAATGGAAGGGGCTATAAGACATGCAGATTGAATCGGTTCATTCGCCCATTAAGCGTTAGATGAACCTGCACTTTTTAGGATCACATTCCAATCTTCTTCTTCAAAAAGTATGTTGTCTTTATCCTCTGCTACTCCGATCCGGACCTCAAGGATCACCATCCTGGTTTCAGCCAAAATAGAAAAGAGACTCTCCTTGGTAATTGCGAACTGATTGCCCATACTCACTTGCATGACCTTTCCGTTGACAAGCACTTGCCCACTGCCTGCAAGCACGGTCCATGCTCTACACCCAGTTCTATGCCAGTTCAACCCGATATGTTTGCCCGGTAGAACCGTTATGTTTAATGTGGTTACAGTTGTATTCTCATCTTCTAACGAACCTTCAATGACACGATAACTGCCCCAGGTTGATTCACCATACATCGGTTTTAGTGGCAAGCTACCCAATTGCGCTTTAATTTCATTTGAATTATTTTTGTTGGCAATGAGAATGCCATCCGGACTTGCGGCAGCGATAATACCTGGCACGCCAATGACTTGGATGGGGTAGGGAAGCTCGTTAATAATATAGGAATCGGAGGAAGAACCCGAGATTCCACCGTGTCCGATTACATGGGTATCTAACTGTGCGCACAGCGTATCCCAGCTTCCGATATCCTGCCATACTCCCTTATAAGGCAGGACTACGGCCCGCTGTGCCTTTTCTGCAACATGCTTGTCAAAACTGCGTTCAGGCAACGCTTCATACAGGGACGACAATTGATCATAATGAACCGGCAGCCCCATTTTTTTAATATGGGATATCATAAACGCGACGGTGAATGCGTACACACCGCAGTTCCATAGTGCCCCACGTTGTAGCAGAGTCTCAGCAATGGTGGCTTCGGGTTTTTCTATAAATTGTGTTATGGGCGCATAAGCATTACGTTCTTCCCCACCCGGCAGGATGTATCCATACTGTTCTGAAGCATGTGTAGGCCTTGTCCCAATTAAAGCGATATCGGCTTGAGAATGTTTCAATATATCCGGCAGTAATTGGAAGTTGCTGAAAAAATCTTCACCTGCAAACACATCAGCTGGCGCGATACAGATCACATCGTCATCTTTGGCCATTCGGAAGGATTGCAGATATAACGTTGCTAAGGCCGCCGCAGTAAAAGTGCCTCGTTTATAAGGTTCCCCGATGACTGGTATTTTGCCTTGAGTATGTCGAGCCGTAATATTAGCCTGGTCCTGATGTGAAATAATGAGCGTTGAATCGGTTAGGGATGAACCATCAAGCTGGCGGCATACTCTGCTGATCATGGATTCCCTACCTCCAGCGGGTGAGGGAAGTATATCTATGAACAGCTTGGAGCGAAGCTCATTGGATAACGGCCAGAGCCTTTTGCCAGAGCCGCCGCACAGCAGTACGATATGCATGGGCTTCCTCCTTAAGCTCAGGGAGCTTTACTATAGATTTTCCGTTTATGAAAGGAAAGAGAACGATATTTAAGAGCCAGCTTGCGGATTTGTTGCTCTTTTAACGAAGAAGCGTTCACATTCAGACTTTTATTCATGGAACTTCTAAGGACCATGCTGCCTGGGTTTTTCGTATACATAAAATTGGCATACGTTTCATACTCGGAGAAACCAAACTGCTTTTTCTTATTGATATTGGAGATGACCGCTTTGTACCATGGCAGTTTATGAACCGCTTCAATTTTCTGTTTTAAGGCAGCGAGTTTTGATTTGTCGAACAGCATATAATGGGTGACAAAAGAGCGGGGGCGCGGAGCTTTCATGCCTAACAACTTGCGGTAGGTATTGAAATATTCCGGCTGGCTCCAGTCACGGCAGTAAAAGACTGTTTTGCCTTCTACAAGAAATGAATGAGGTTTAATCAGTACGGTATCTGCATCCATGACTAGAAAGTACTTTGCCTTCACAATGGAATCTCCGTTCATTTTGAGCAACTGCTGATATAACCAGCCTGACCGATTCCATCGGGAGGACTGGTAGTGTATGTCGTTTTTGGTTATAGGCAGGACGGATCGCTCATTAACAAAAATGCAGTTTTTAAGGGAACAAAGTTTTCTGATTTTGGTGCTGACCGGAGAAACAATATATATGCTTCCAATGGGATGTTTTACATAACGGCGAATGTTATCAATGACGAGGGGAAGGGTAGCCAAATCTTTCTCGATCGCTGGTATAAGAACATCAATCTTAGGTGCATTATTCAACCGGATTCCAGGCAGGACGGACATCTTCTCACTCCTTGCACAAATCGTGATGACTCATTATATGGTATGTGTGCAAAAGTGTTTTGGTCAGGGCATGTGCAAATATACATTTTTACGAATAGGGGCTTTTGTTGAGGGCTCCTTTATCGGTATTACATATAATGCATGCAGGATCTTGATCAAACAGCGGGCTACGATGCGGTTGCTGAAGGAGAGTTTACGACATGGGAGTTGATAAATTGCAGCCGTTAAGAAGCAAGTGGTTAAAAACAAAATTGATCATTAATAATGAATTAATTAAACCGTTTATACCCGACACACAGAAATATAATAAAACGAATCTGAAATCCATGATCAGCAAATATGGAATGGTCTATGTCAAACCCGAGAGAGGTACTTTCGGGATGGGTGTTATTAAGGCCGAGATGGAAAGTCATCAACATTTTGTCTATCAGATAGAGCAAAAACGCCTGACGTTTGACAGCTTTGAATCGTTTTATAACAGTCTGACTCGTTTGGTGAATAAAAGAAGTTATCTGATACAGAGAGGAATCCATCTTCTTAAGCACAATAACAGACGTTTTGACATCAGAGTCATGATACAGCTAAGCCCGACCAAACATTGGGAAGCTACCGGAATCATCGGCCGACTGGGTCATCCAAAGAAAATCGTAACCAATTATCATAGTGGTGGTACACCGATGGATATTCACAAGCTGTTACAATCACACGCATCAACAAAACGCAGGAATGAACTGGTTCATGAGATGAATGAGCTTAGCCTGCGCATAGCTCGTCATATGAAAAAAAGTACCCGTATCTAAAGCAAATTGGTGTAGATATCGGCCTTGACCACAGTCTGAAACCCTGGATTATTGAAGTGAATGTCAAACCTGACCCATATATATTCAATCAATTAAAGGACAAGACGATGTATCGCAAGGTAATACGATATTACCGCCATGCTATGCCCAAAAAACAGAATAACAGACCGGACTTTTCATAGGTCTGGCTGGAGAAGGTTTCAAGCTCAAGAGTCGCCAATGTGGCGACTTTTTTTGTTGATCTGCGTTTTAGGGTCGGATTATTGCATTTCATCCCAATTCGACTCCGAAACCTATGCTAAAATAGTATATTCGAGAGTGAAATTCAGAGTCGATGTCGATGAAAGGCGGATGTTCCCCATGTTCAATATTGCAATCTGTGATGATGAGGAGCAGCAACGAGAACGTGTGAAATCCATGCTGGTCTCCTTATCTCTAAAAACCAATTTTGATTTTCAAATTAGCCTATTCACATCTGGTGAACAACTGCTCTCACACTACAGAGAGGTTGGGGATACATTCAATATCCTCATCTTGGATGTGGAGATGGGCGGAATGAACGGGATTCAGACCGCTAAAGAGATCAGAAACATGAAGTTTCTGGATGTACAGATTATGTTTCTGACCAGTTACCCGGAATATATGGTGGAGAGCTTTGATGTCATCACCTTTCAATATCTGATCAAGCCAATCCAGCCGCAAGTTTTCGAGGAAAAGATGATTAAGCTGTGTCAATATTTTCAGGCATTGGACAAAAAGTATGTACTAATCAAATCAGACTATGATGAACTGCTGCTGAAATATGATGATATTCTCTGGATTGAGGTCGTCAAAAGTTTAACAATCAAGAACAAGTTGAATTTTGTGACACAGGAAAATGTACATGAGACCAAAGGCATTTTATCCAGCTATGCTACTGGTTTGAAAGACCATGGTTTCTTACAGATTCATCGCTCGATTATTATCAACCTGATGCATGTTCAGAAGTTTTCCGGTACCCAAGTCGTTATGTTGAATGGAACGGAACTGCCCATAGGTCGATCCAAGGTCAAAGAAATCAAGGATGCCTACACCAAATATATGATCATGAGGATTCAGTGATATGGATAGCTATATGATCTTTTCCATCATCTTTGTGACCTTACTTATGGCATTTCAGGCGAATTTTTATTTTGATTCTGTGTTGGGCAAGTCCAGGCGAAAGCCGCGCAGAGCGATCTATTTCATCGTTTTTATCTTATTGGATTATTTTTATTTGGTTTCTTCCTTCTCTGACATCGTTTCTACTGCTGTTGCTCTGTTATTAATCTTCAGTCTGGCACAATCCTATGAAGTGGAGTTCAAAATCAAGCTTGTTTTTACCATCCTATATGCGGTTCTGATTACAATGGCAAATACGATAGCTGTATATATTCTCGGAGTTTTGGAATCCACAGAATTCATTTCATGGGAACAGTTCAACGGAGAAAACCACTGGATTCTCTCCAAGGTGATGCTGGTTGGTTGCAGTATTATGTTCATTGTTATTCAAATTGTGCGTTTAGTGGCTAAACGCAGAAGTTTTGCCGTGCATTATCGTTATTATTTGCTGTTTCTTATCGTACCCATTATTACAATCTATCAGATCAATGTGGCCTCCATATATAGTGAAAAAAACATATTCTACGTCTTTTCTGTACTAGGCTCTCTATTTCTCAACGTGTTTATTGTATATGTATTCGATAATATGGTGGAAAAGGTACAGCTTGCGCATGAAAACACCCAGTTACAGCGTCAGATGGACTACCAGGATGCTAACTATGAGAAGACCGTTCACAGTTTCAAAAACATTAAATCCATCATCCATGATATCAATCAGCAGTTTCTGTATATTGATGAATGTATCCAACGTAACGAACTGGCGGCGGCAGGTGACCATATCAAGTCTACATTAAATACCATTGAAGGTGCGTATCAGCGGGTGAACTCCGGCAATCTGGTCATTGATGCACTCGTTACGAATACCTTGGCTATGGGGCAGGCAAACGGGATCAAAATTGACACCAAAATCCAGCTCCACTCGCAACATATCCAGATCGATCGATATGATCTGTGTGTGGTGCTGGGTAACATGCTTGATAACGCAATTGAAGCCTCCAAGAAGGTTAGACAGGCCGAGGATCGATATATCCTCATTGCCATTCACTCCACATCATCTGCACTTGTCATCCAGATTATGAATCATGTGGAGCAGCCGATAGTTGACTTGAAAAGTGAAAAGCCTAATCCGGAGTACCATGGAATCGGTCTAACCAATATATCGAGAATGTGCGAGAAATATGGTGGACATATGAGTATTGAGCATCAGCATCGGAAGTTTAACAACATGGTCGTGCTTCCGTTCCACACCGACAATCCCTGAACCTGCCGTTCAGGGGTTGTTTCCATTCAGGGTCCGTTTACGTTCGAACAGTCTCTTCCCGGATATGATGAATTCATTCATAAGAACATTTGAGGGAGGACATGGGATGAAAAAATTAATTAGTCTTTTATGTACAGCGGTGCTTGTAATTACACCGCTGGCAGATGTCAGCGCAGAGGCGAATAACAGTACAACGATTGAGGCACGGGCGGAGCAGATCGCCAAGGAGATGGTGCAAACGTACGGTGTCACCAGTGTGCAATATGCGATCATGGATGAAGGAGAATACATTTTGTCAGATAGTGTAGGACTGCACGATAAGGCATCACAGAAGCCAGTAGACAAGGATAGCATGTATGGCATAGGCTCGGTTAGCAAAATGGTTGTTACGGCAGCCGCCATGAAGCTTGTCGATTCCGGTAAAGTAGATCTGGATGAGCCGCTTACTTCGTATATCAAGGACTTTAAAATGGCAGATGCGCGCTATACTCAAATCACACCGCGCATGTTGATGAATCATTCATCCGGTCTTTACGGTACACATTATGGAAACAGCATGTTGTTTGACGATAATGACACCCGCAATCATGATGAGTTATTGCTTAAACTTCAGTCCGAAAAACTGAAATCCAAACCTGGCGAATATTCCGTCTACGCCAATGACGGTTTTCAATTGCTTGAAATCCTGGTTGAACGGGTGAGTGGATTAAGCTACAGCGAATATATCGCCAAGTACATCAGTGAGCCGTTGAAGTTGGAATCAACGAAGACACCACTAGATTCCTTTGACAGAGCGCAATTATCCGAAACCTATTGGCCTACACTTGAGATGAAGATGCCTACCGAAAATGCAAACATTATCGGCACAGGCGGAGTGTACTCTACCGCAGAAGAATTGAGTCAATTCGGAGAGGTTTTGATGGGGAACAGACCGGATATTCTGTCCGAATCTGCTGTGAAGGCTATGCAATCTCATGAATATCGTAATGGCATATGGGTATCTGATGAGCAAAATACGATCAATTATGGCTTGGGGTGGGATTCGGTTGACCTTGCACCTTTCAGTGATTATGGGATTACCGCGCTTGCCAAAGGCGGGGATACCATGTTGTACCACGCCGTGTTAATCACTATACCCGAACATGATATTTCAATGGCGGTTCTATCATCTGGCGGATCTTCCGTCTACAATCAGATGTTTGCCAGCAAAGTGCTGCTGGACGTTCTCGAGGATCAGGGCATCATCGACGATGTTCAGCCTGATCAGAAATTCTCACCACCTGTCAAAGTGAAGATGCCAACAGAATTAAATTCGTACTCCGGTCTCTATGGTACGGTAGGAGAGACATTGGATATAGCGATTAAGGATGGTGAGATGCAACTGCCTGCTTTGCTGGGAGGAATTATTCCTGAGCAGAACTATGTGTACACAGGCGACGAACATTTTACAAGTGCGGATGGCAGTGTGAAAGCTAGTTTTGTGAAGGAACGTAATGACAAGGTATATGTTAAAATTCAGGGTATGATTACGTTACCCGGCATAGGTCAAACGGTAATGAACACGTATGATTATCAAAAACTGGATCATAATGCGCTTGACGCAGCAACGAAAGAGAAATGGACAGCTCGTGACGGCTCGAAGTATTATGCACTGGATGAAAAAATAACGTCGATCTTTTATCTGCTTCCATCGATGCTGATCAAGAACCTGTCTGTTGATACCAAAAATGGCTATGCTAATGGCACGCAAATCATGGATGCAAACAACGCAGAGAATATCGCCCAGATTCCTGTGATGAACGGAAGAGACGCGTTTGATCTGCAATTTTACACGAAGAATGGCGCCGAGATTTTGATCCAGGATGGGCAAGAATACATTGCCGAGGATGCGATTACTCCAATCTTTGGTGGGAAAAAGGAATTACAACTATTCCGGCAAACGGTCAAGCCCGGTGGTATGCGATCGACGCCAGATCGAGTAACAAATCCATCACGGTGGATTCTCCGAAGACCGGAGGTTACGCAGTGTATAATGATAAAGGGGAAATGGTTGACTTCTCTGTAGCAACCAATCAGGAATCGACGAAGCTTCCGAAAAGTGGTTTTATCGTTTTTGGTGGGGATGCCGGTGATGTATTCCAGATTGAATTAAAGTAAAGCAGGGACTGCGTTACAAAGTCACATTCTCAACTTGTCACATAAATAATGTCGTATTCAGAAAGTCGCCTTATGGCGGCTTTTTTGATTTTTTAGAATAATTTAACAATCTGGTAACTGTTTGGCCCCACCACACGTTATGTTTATAAGGCATTAAGCTGGCTAATGGTCAGGAGGTTCAGTGGCATGGTGATGCCCCGGTTTCTCAGATTGATGTTTACGGTAAAGGAATGTATCGAGCGCAACGTAACGGCACCTTGCTTGCCCTCAACATGATGACGGGTCATCATCCAAGCCGAAGGCAAACTTCTCGGCGTTAAGCTGCCAGCATCGCTGAAATAAGTGATTCAGAATAAAATCATGGGAGAAGACCGGATCAGGGCATAACTCGCTTCTAATCCGGTCTTTCTTATTTTTGCGCGTAAAATACCGTAAAGTCCAAGTATTTGTACATGCAATCTGCCACATGAAACCCCGCTTCCTCCAACCACATCAATTGATCCTCCAGTGTGGCATTGATATCCACCTTGCGTCTTTCGATCGAAGCCGAGATGGCTTCCTTAGACAAACCACTTTGATGAATCGATTCTAACCAGCGCTGGCGGTAATAGGTGTCCGTATCGAGGGTTCTTCCCTGAACCTGATCTGCGTTGATGAAGCATCCACCTGGTTCTAACAGCCTATGTACAGTTTCAAACACCTTTTTCTTGTCAGCGTGGGTCAGATGGTGAATAGACAGGGAGGAAATAATCATATCGTAGGAACTGGTGAAATCGTACTTGGAGTAATCCCCGATCACATACTGTACTTGGTTTGCATCAGCAAATCTTCGACGTGCTGCTTCAAGCATTTGATCACTAATATCGATCAGGGTTAATCGCGCGTTGGGATACTTTTGCAGGACCAATCCGGAGAGCAGTCCCGTTCCTGCACCCAGATCAAGAATACGTGGAGAATCGAGCGGGCTTTCCATTAGATCCAGGGCCATTCCATAAAAATCATCAAAACAAGGGATAAGCTGCTTTCGCTGCACATCATAATCTTGGGCTACCTTATCAAACAGCTGCTTTACTGAGAATTCCATGTGCTCATCACTCCTTGAGGTTTTCTCCATATTTTACAAACTGGAAGGGATCAAGGGAAATACTGATTATGGATAAACTCATAGGTTGGACCTATGGGTTCCGAGTCTCTGCCATGGGTAATAACATGTAAGCGCAGAATATAGACAGGGAGGAATGAACCTGATGTTTCAACCACGTTCTATTATGATGAGTATCTCGTTAATCGTTATAGTTCTAACACTTGCAGCTTGCTCTGGTAGTAATGGACCTTTGCCTAGCCCTCAACCATCAATGCCAGTAGGAGAAACAGAAGAAGCGAATGAAACAGAGCGCCCACAGACCGAAAGTTTTGAAATGTTGACCGCAGATGGCAATCAATCACTAGAAGCGACCTTGCAACAAGGAGAAGGATTTTCCTTGTACGTATTTGAGAAATTCACATTTGATGCTGCTCAAGGCCGTCTGTCACTGACTAGTAACGCTGACTATTATGTGGATATTGAACCACTGCCTTCGGATTATAATCTGGCAGAATTGGAGACAGCGGGTAAAGAAGAATTAGAAAAAGCCGGTAAGGTATCCGATTATAGTGGAGAACTGGTAGAACACCCGCTTGGTTATGCCGAGCTCTATCTTCAGGCCTCTGGTGAAAAAGGCATTATTGATTATATGGTTTGGAAATCAGAAGAAGGGGACGCATTTCTATTCCGTCTTCATAATCCAAAAGGAAAAGAGGCCTCTGATTTCGCTAGCCCGGTCCTTGTTTCGTTATCCACCGTTCAGGGTGATTCGTAACTTAGATGACCATAATCTTTTCAACGAAAGTCGCCAACTGGCGGCTTTTTTACTTTTGCAGATTGCACGGAGAAGTTGCGAGATGATGTATTCACTTCCATTTGACTTAGAGTACGCTCTAGGGTGTAGACTTTGAAGAAGTAGAAATATTACCAAGGAGATGAACAGAATGACACAGGAAAATAATACTAGAACTTTACAACATAAAATGGGCTCTGGCTTCAACCATAACAGTACAGCGGAGGATGTATTGAGAGATCTGGACTTGTCAGGACAGCTTGCTATTGTAACGGGTGGATATTCCGGCCTCGGGTTGGAGACGACACGTGCGCTTGTTAATGCGGGGGCCCGTGTAGTGGTGACGGCACGTCGTCCAGCGGTTGCGAAGGAAGCACTTTCTGGTCTGGAAGGTGTTGAAATAGATGCATTGGACCTCGCTGATTTATCCAGCGTTCGTACTTTTGCCGAGCGATTTCTGGCGAGTGATCGGAACATTGACATGCTGATTCTTAATGCGGGCATCATGGCTTGCCCGGAGACGCGGGTTGGTCCTGGCTGGGAAGCTCAATTTGCAACCAATCATCTGGGCCATTTTGCCCTGACTAATCTGTTATGGCCAGCACTGGCAAGTCAGGGGGAGCACGTGTTGTTTCCTTGGCATCAGCGGGACATCATTTCTCACCGATTCGTTGGGATGACATCCAATTTGAACATGGCTATGAGAAATTCCCTGCCTATGGACAGTCCAAAACAGCAACGATTTTATTCAGCGTTGAGCTGGATCGTCGAGGTGCAGAGCACGGAGTACGGGCTTTCTCAGTTCATCCAGGCGGAATTATGACACCACTACAGCGTCATATGCCAAAAGAGGAAATGATTGCTCTGGGCTGGATTGATGAATCTGGACAAGTGGCCAATCCTGCTTTCAAAACACCTGAGCAGGGGGCAGCGACGCAAGTCTGGGCAGCAACTTCACCTCAGCTTGAGGGAAAAGGCGGTGTCTACTGTGAGGATTGTGACATCAGTGAATTGGCTCCAGA
This sequence comes from Paenibacillus sp. OVF10, assembly GCA_022836915.1. GTDB lineage: Bacteria > Bacillota > Bacilli > Paenibacillales > Paenibacillaceae > Paenibacillus. The sequence continues at coordinate 3,899,169 of CP094668.1, forward strand.
GGATGGAGGTTTCTATGGGGTCAAGAAGTATGCTATCGACCCTGAGCAAGCTCTTCGTTTATGGGATCTATCGGTCAAGCTGACTCAAACAGACATAGAACTCTCATAATCATGTAGTTGCGGCAACAGAGCAACAGCTTGCTTCCATGCAGGAGCTCACGGAAAAGTTCAAAATCTAAAGAGAATGCGATTAATTATAATGAAAACAACATAATTTCAAACAAAATCTCCTATTTAGCATATAATAAAGAAGGAGCATCTCATTTTCGCGATGGTGCAATCATTTCTTTATGAATTCAGGAGAGAAAATCATGAATATTTTTGAGCATCAGATACCTTTGGAAAAAGTGAAATTCAATGAACCGCTAAAAAATCACACGTTTATTAAAATAGGTGGCAACGCAGATATTCTCATCCATCCAACAACGATAGACGAAATCACTAAAATCGTGGAAATTGCCAACTTACATCAGTTACCTCTGACGGTCATTGGAAAAGGCTCAAACGTCATTATTAAAGACGGGGGCATCCGGGGAGTAACGATTTCTCTTAGCCACTTCAATCAAATTAAAGTGAGTGAGGACAGCATGATTGCGCAAAGCGGCGTTGATATCATTGATGTATCCAGACTTGCTTTGGAGCATAGCTTGACCGGTTTGGAGTTTGCTTGTGGTATTCCCGGCAGCACGGGGGCGCACTTTACATGAATGCCGGTGCTTATGGCGGTCAGATCGCAGATGTTGTTGAACGTGCGACTGTGATCACCAAAGATGGCGCAGTGTTGGAGATCCCGCGAGAAGAGATGAAGTTTGGTTATCGAAATAGTCTCTTCAAGATGGATCACTATATCATACTGGAGGCCGAATTCGGGCTCAAAAAGGAAACAAGGAAGATATTGCGAGCAAAATGAAGGAATTAACGTTCCTGAGAGAATCCAAGCAGCCGCTTGAGTTCCCTTCTTGTGGAAGTGTATTTAAACGACCCGAAGGGCATTTTGCCGGTAAACTGATTCAGGATTGTAACTTGCAGGGCACGCGCATCGGAGGCGCTGAAATTTCCATGAAGCATGCAGGTTTTATCGTAAATGTGGATCACGCTACTGCCCAGGATTATATGGATCTGATCCAATTTATTCAGCAGAAAGTATATGATACGTTCCAAGTTGAATTGGAAACCGAAGTAATCTTTCTGGGAGAATAGCTTCGATGAATGACTTGAAAGGTCGCCCTTGGCGGCCTTTTTAATTGTACGAATTATACTCAAACAAGAACTCACATGCTAATTATGGTAATATCAGAGTGATTGTATTTAATATTTCATCGTTATCATAAGGAGTGTACATGGAGATGTTCAAGCGTAACAGGAGAATTCTGCTGCTAATCACTGCAATGGTAATTTTACTATCGCCCCTGTCAATCTTGGCATATATGTATATGAATGAACGTGCTGGCGGGCTAGCCGATCAACGGATATCCAAGGTTTGGGGATTAAGTGAACCTATACATATTCCTATAGCGAACAGTCCTGAGAGGGCAGTTCAGGAATTTAGAGGTGAGTTTTATACCTCCCAATTCATTCATCAGGAGGCTGTAAACGGTGGCATGATTTTGTTCACACAAAAAAGGATCGGGAAAACAACAGTAATCTTCAGATGGAGTATACCCGCAAGAACATTTTCGGATGGAAATGGGTATGGGGTGGAGGATATTCCATTAATGAATCAGATGAATCCAAGTATGCGTTGCATTATATGAGCATACCGAAGTTGGAAAAAGTATCGGCACCGTTTCCGATGTTATTTGGTAATATTAAAGATTCATCCATTAAACGTTTATATGTAGAGACTGAGGAAGGTGGAAAAGTGATTGAGACCGAAGCGAAACTGGTTGAGGTGAGTCATGGACATCTAATCTGGTATGTTTTCCTTCCTCCGTCAGCGGCTATCCCATATATTATTAAGGGATTTAACGAAGAAGGGAAACTCATTACCCATGAACAAATTAAAGATGCCAATGACAGCGGATCGTTAACTCTGGGGAAATGAGATATGGACTATTAAGGACATAAAGTGAAAAGTAAACAACACCATAATCGCTTCAGAGGTCGCCCTTGGCGGCTTTTTTGTTGCCAATGTAGTACCAACCATTCCGCCAGTGAATGAACCGATCCTGCAAACCCGCGTCACGCAAGCGATTGGCTCATGCTATGGCTGATTGAACGATTGTTGCTGACCCCGCTCTCCCTTAACATGTGAACAGAGGAGCCTGCTCGTCATTCACCATCATTCTGTCAAAGGGGCCCGCGATCGTATGGCTGAGCTGTCCGAAACATCAACGTTGCAACCCGGGGTTACAGTCAACAAACCCGTCAAACCAAGTTATCTGCGTAACATTCGAAAACACTGGATGTTGTATGTCATGATCCTGCCCGGCATTTTGTTCTATATTATTTTCAAGTACATTCCACTGGGCGGAAGCGTGATTGCATTTCAGAACTTTCAGATTATGAAAGGTATATGGAGTAGTCCATGGGTTGGCCTGGATAACTTCAAATTTATTTTTACGTATCAGGATTTCTATCACGTGCTTCGGAATACAGCTCTGATTGCCTTATACAAACTGGTGATCGGATTTCCTGCTCCCATCCTGCTAGCGCTATTGTTCAACGAAGTGAGAAAAATGCTTGCCAAACGCTTTTTGCAGAGTCTGTTTTATCTGCCTCATTTTCTCTCCTGGGTTGTTGTCGGGGGATCGTGTTTGAGGTGCTAGCCTCGGGTGGTTTTGTAAACGCTGTCCGTGGATGGTTCGGGTTCGAGCCGATCCTGTATATGCAGCAGGAGCAATATTTCCGACCTATTGTTGTCCTGTCCTCCATCTGGAAAGAGGTAGGGTGGGGAACGATTATATATCTCGCTGCGGTAAGTGGCATTGATCCCACGCAATATGAAGCGGCAGTGATGGACGGAGCGAACCGCTGGAAGCAAACGATCTACATTACATTGCCTGCGTTGTTCCCGACGATCTTAACCCTGTTCCTGCTGAATATCGGCAATTTCCTGGAACTTGGCTTTGATCAGATCTATAACCTGCTGACACCGATGACCTACTCGGTAGGGGATATCATTGAAACGTACGTATACCGCTCTGGTGTCCTGCAAGGGCAATATAGCGTAACAACAGCGATTGGTCTATTTCAGTCGGTGATTGGCTTTATTCTGCTCTGGGTCTTCAATCGGCTAGCGAGAAAATCAGGAGAGGGTTGTGGTAATGATCAAGCAGACGATTGGAGAAAAGCTGTTCCAAACCGCCAACTACATTTTCCTGACGCTTGCGGCCTTTACGATGCTCCTTCCATTGCTACATCTGCTTGCCGTTTCCCTGAGTTCGCCGGTTGCGGCAGACTCCAAAGAAGTATTTCTGTGGCCCGTCGGCTTTACTTTCGCGTCATGGAAACACATTCTACAAAGTTCAGGCTTATGGCAATCGTTCGGTGTAACCGTATTCATTACGGTAGTGGGTACTGCGCTTAGTATGTTGTTTTCAGTGTTGACCGCTTTTCCGTTATCGCGCAGAGAATTCATGATTCGCAAACAAGTGATGCTGGGCATCGTAATTACGATGATTTTCAATGCCCCGATGATTCCATTCTTTCTGACGGTAAGGGAGCTGGGCATGATGAATTCCATCTGGTCCCTGATTATTCCTGGTGTAATTGGCACATTTAATATGGTCATTCTGCGTACCTTTTTCATGAGCTTGCCCAAAGAACTTGATGACACGGCCCGAATCGACGGTTGCCATGACTTCCGGATCCTGTTTCAGATTTATTTGCCGCTATCCAAGCCGGTTCTGGCTACGGTCAGTCTGTTCTATGCGGTGGGATACTGGAACACGTTCCAGCGGGCGGTACTGTTTCTACGTGATCCAGGGCTCTGGCCTTTGCAGATGAAGCTACGAGCGTATTTAACCAGCCCGGAGGAACTGGCCCAAGTAAATATGTTTCTTGGGGATTACAACTTCAATACAACCACGTTAAAGGCAGCGACGATACTTTTTGCAAGCGTTCCCATTATTTTGGTGTATCCTTATCTACAGAAGTATTTTGTGAAAGGTTCATTGCTCGGATCACTGAAAGAATAAACCATGTTCAGGGGGATGATTCCATGAGAAAACAACTGAGTCGCAAGATGATGCCGCTAATGCTCAGTCTAGCCATGCTGTTGGTCGCTGGTTGTGGCTCTGCTACTACAAGTTCCGGAAATGACGTTGGTAACGGCGAAGGCAGTGGTGGAGCTGTAAAAGTCAAAGTATTCAAAAGCCATATGGGCGTTGGCAGCTTGCCAACTGCGGATAATCCACATGTGAAATACATTGCTGAAAAGACGGGAGTCCAGTATGAACTCATTACAACGCCTCCCGGTTCGGAGCCATCCGAATACTTAAACCTGATGATTGCCTCGGATGAACTGCCAGATATCCTGCGTCCGATTGGAGGCATTGAGCAGACACTGATTCAGCAGGGAGGCGCGTTACCACTGGATGAACTGCTACCTGAATATGCACCGCATGTGTGGGAAAGTATTCCTCAGGAAGCTTGGGATATCGTACGCTCTGCTTCCCCTGACGGCAAAATCTATTATGTGCCCAAGGTATTCCTTGTGCCTGAACGTGCACCATTAATTCGTCAGGATTGGGTGGATAAGGTGGGCATGGAGATGCCAAAGACCACTGATGAATATGTCGAGCTGCTCACAGCTTTCCGTGACAAGGACCCGAATGGCAACGGCAAACCGGATGAACTGCCAACAAGCGGGAGGGAATTCGGCAGATGGATGGACCATCTGTTTGCGATGTACGGGGTAGCGATGTGGGAAGGGTATCCCGAATGGGATGAATACGATGGAAAAATCCAGTACGCAGGGACTACCGACAATATGCGGGAAGCAATCAAGTTCATTCGCATGTTATATGTGGAAAAACTGCTGGACAATGAAACCTTCCTGAACAAAGGGGAAGTGTGGCAGGCCAAAATCAATAATAACCTCGTAGGCAGCTGGTACCATTTGCCTGCAAATGTGCGAGATCGGTACAATGCGATGCTGACCCAGGCTCCAGATGCCTACATTGCAGCAATGCCGTTGCCCAAAGCCGAAGGGTTTGAAGCTTTTGTCACCCAGAAAAGCATGGGTGAACCGGAATGGATGATCCCAGCCACCAAACAGGATAATGCGCCAAATGCGCTGAAACTGCTGGATTTCTTCTATAATCCTGAAAATGATGAGTTCGGTCGCTTTGGTCTTGAAGGTGAGCAGCATGAAGTCAAGGATGGACGCAAAGTCATTCTTCCACCTGCTGACAACAAACCGCTTGCCTTGGGTATGAAGAATCTGACCACAGCAGAAGACATGAACAAGCGGATTGAAGAGACATATCCGGAAGATCAGCAGCAAATGGTCAAAGACATGTTCGAAGTCAGCACTGCTGATGCGCGGCAAATTGCCGGTGACGGTCTGCCAGCCTCTGTGTATGAAGGTTTTCCTGATATCCAGTCTCACAAGTTGTTTCAAGAGGTATTGACCAAGATTGTCATCGGCGAGCTGCCGATCGAGGCTTATGATGAATATGTGAAGAAATGGAATGCTTCCGGGGGCGAAGTGGTCACCCAGCGTGTACAGGAATGGTATGAGAAGGTGAGAAAATGAAAAAGAGATATGCCCTATGCGGGGTCAGCGGCAGAGCATTGGGACAATTTGCAAAACCAATTCATGAGCTATTCTCTCATAATTCAGAGGTTGTCGCCCTGCTGGATAGCGATCCTGCACGGTTTGAAGTCTATCGCGACCGTTTTCCTGAGCACACAGAAGTAGCGGTATATGGCGCTTCGGATTTTGGGGTCATGGTCGATGAGACTCGGCCTGACTGTATCATCGTGGCTGGCAGGGACGATACTCATGCCCACTATATTGTCGCCGCGTTGGAGCGGGATCTCGATGTTATCACCGAAAAGCCGATGACGACTACAGGCGCTGATGCCAGACGCATTCTGGAAGCAGAAGCAAGGAGTAAGGGCAACGTTACCGTAACGTTCAATTATCGGTATATGCCGATCCACATGCGTATCAAGGAATTAATTCAGGAGGGAAACTCGGTCGCGTCACTTCCATCGACCTTAACTGGTATATCGATACCCATCACGGCTCCAGTTATTTTAAACGGTGGAACCGTGAACGGGCATTCTCGGGCGGTCTGTCGGTCCATAAAAGTACCCACCACTTTGATCTGGTCCAGTGGTGGATCAATCAAAAGCCAGTTGAAGTTTTTGCCTATGGAGCACTGAACTATTACGGGGCTGAAGGTGAATGGAATCCGGCACAGGAGGACGGAAGACATTGCCGAACATGTCATGTCTCAGAAGATTGTGCCTATTATTCCCGCTGGACGTCCCGCAGTCGTCAGATCCGGGTACCGGATGACCATCTGAACCAGCTCGGTACAACAAGCCAGCAGGAGTTTCCGTACACTTCATACCGTCCCGACCAGTGTATCTTCGATTCCACGATTGAGATTGAAGACACGTATGCCGCAACCGTGAAATATAGCGGCGGCGCGCTGATGAGTTATTCGGTCAATTTCTCACTTCCTTACGAAGGGTACCGTTTGGCGATAAATGGTACGAAGGGCAGGCTAGAAACATTGGAGTATCATATGCCGGCCCGGACGCCTTTTCCCACACCCGTCCAGACGATCGATTACTTTCCGCTCTTTGGTTCAAAAGAAACGATCCATGTTGTTCATCGTGAAGGCGGACATGGAGGAGGAGATCCACTGCTGCTGGAGGATATTTTCCTCGGCGAAGATAAGAAACGCCCTTACCGAATTCTGTCTGGCGCTGAAGACGGCGCTTATTCCGTTGCCGCTGGAGAAGCAGTGTGGCGATCTGTGGAAGAGCATCGGCCTATTTCCATAGATGAAGTGCTGGGTGGTTGGAACAGCAGAGTGCCCACACACAAAGGGAGGAGAAGTGACATGAGCAGACCTGTGTATTTTGAACCGGAGGAGAGTATGGCTTATCACAGTGGTGAAGACGATATGCACGCCCTGATGAGCATTGCGGGAAGGTATATTGGCGCCAATCCTCCGCATCCCCCGGTCTACAGAGTGAGTAGGCCAGGACTTGTGCGCAAGTCCGATGATCACCGCTACGTCTTCCCGCTGGGCGATTTATTTCCCCACATGAGCAAAGGACAACAGGTCTATGCATGGGCCAAACTGTGGAGTGACAGTGATCAGGAATTTGTTTTTCATATCACCTGCTTCGGACCTGTTAGGTTGTTTCATAATGGCGTGCTGATCTATGGTTCTGCACCTGAAGAGGAATATCCAGCGATACCTGTTCTGAAACTGAAATGTGGGCTGGTCAGAGGCTGGAATCACTTCGTTCTTGAATTCAAATCAGGCGAAAATGGGGAGGTGGCCAGTTTGGCACTGGCTCCCGGAAGAACAAACCACTTCACTTCATTGTACCTTCGCTCGAACGAGATGGGGAAGAAGGCTGGCTCTACAGCGAGCCGTTGGATTTTCCGTTGCAGGAAATTCCTTCTGGCCCCATGCGAGAGAAGGCCACTGGCGTTAACTGGTTGCCTCGGGAGGAAGACCCCGAGAAGGCATCGCCTTATGGGCAGTTGGCACGGATGTATGGACTGACCAGCGGCATGTCTGCGTATGCATGGACGAAGATAAATGGTACCAATTGTGGCAAGGAGACTGTGCTGATCTCCGGTGAGGCCTACAGCCCGATTGAATTCTGGGTGGAGGGTAAGGTAGTATTCCATCAAGAGCAAGCCGGACTTTTCCGTTTCGAACTGCCATTATCTGCTGCTGTGCAAGATCTGACAGCGAACTGTGTATGTGGAGACCGGGATTGGGGATTCCGTATGGATGCAACTACAGATGAGATGTTGACACCCGCACTGGATGTGAAAGGGCATAGAGGCAAGTGGCTGTACCTGGGTCCTTTTCAAGCGGAACAGGAGATTGATCTGGCTTCCTGCCAGAAGATGAAGCGGACTACTCGTAGCGGAACAGGTGAAGACGTATACTGGCGAACAGAGCTGCCATACGGAGAGGTACGTCCATTTCTGGAAAATGAATGGTTCGGCCGATGGAACTATCCCCTGGGCGTCACGTTATACGGATTGCTTCAGCTTGGCAAAGTGGGTCAACGATCGGATATTCGAGATTACGTGCTGAATCACATTGAATTTGCCTCTTCACGTTTCAGCTACTCCTTATGGGACAGAGAACGTTATGGTGCAGCTGGGCTGAATAATCAGCTCTCCCATATCGACAGCCTGGACGACTGTGGATCTTTCGGCGCCACCATGCTGCTTGCCGATCGGGAACGCAAGTTGGACGGCGTTTCAGAGACGGCAGCTCATATCGCTGACTATATTTTGCATCAACAGTCCCGTCTGGAAGATGGCACTTTATACCGCAAGATTGGTGTCTCCAGATCAATGGATAACACGATGTGGTGTGATGATCTGTATATGAGCATCCCGTTCCTGTGTAGATACGCCGAATGGTCGGGTGACGATAAGCTGCTGGATGAAGCGGCAAGACAGGTTCTTTTGTATAAAAAGTATCTGTACATTCCAGAGCTGCAAATTATGTCACATGTATTCGATGTGGAGCGAGGTGAGCCAACACGGACCCCTTGGGGCCGAGGCAACGGCTGGGTGCTGTTCTCCATATCGGAGCTGCTGACGGCCCTTCCTCATGAGCATCCATCCTATACAGTTCTCATTCAGTTCTACAGGGAATTGTGTGAAGGGTACTTGCCATTGCAGGGCAGAAACGGATTGTGGCATCAGGTATTAACGGACCCCGAATCATATGAGGAAACATCCTGTACCTCCATGTTCATCTATGCGTATGCCCGGGGTGTTCGAATGGGCTGGCTGTTAGATCCGAAACCCTATGCACAAGCGGTGGAGCGAGGGTGGAAGGGGCTTTCAGAGCGCACAATTGATAAAAGAGGCAATGTATACGGCGTATGTCGTGGCTCCAGCTACTCCTTCACGAATCACTATTATAAGCATGAACTGGGTTGGAATCTGAATGATACCCATGGGATCGGCATTGTACTTCTTGCTGGGCTTGAAACTATTGCCATGCAAGAATGGCAGACAAACACGCCGGTTTTCGCTACGGAAAGGGCCGGAACACCGGAGAAATTGGAGAAATCATCTTTTTAGAGGGAGAAAATAGGCTATTGGACCGGGTCGTATTGGGCATATGGGAACGGTATAATATCGGTATATTGCATATGAGGTGGGATAATTGTGACCCTTTCCTTCTTAAAGTGGCTAAAATTCAATGTCACCAATACCCAGACCCGGCTGCTGCTGATTCTGACTGTTGTTGTCTTCATGATTATTATTGGGGTGGGGATGACGACGTATTATTCTTCCAAATCGGTGTTACAGCAGGAATTAAGTGAGCCGCAACACCAGATGCTGCGTATCAGCATGAATGATATTGATGAAGTGATCCGGGAAAGTGATCAGATTGCGGTGAAAATTGCACTGAACAGTAATGTATACCGATTTCTCACCAATGAAGTACAGGGATCATACCGCAATATTACGGAACTGGTACAATTTCTGGAAACCTTAATCAGTAGTACGTCCTTTATTAAGAGCGCTTACATTTTTGATATGAATCGGGAGAGCATTGTTGCGTTCCCACAAGGCTACAGCTCCAGCAAAGTTAATTTCCCGGATTCGGATTGGGTTAGCGTTGCCGATGAACTTGAAGATCGTCCCATGCTGGTCAAGCAACGTGAGATTTCCACATCGTCTGGTGTGTCCATGCCGCAAATTACACTTTACCGAAAAATAATGATCGCTGGCGAGTTGAAAGGGATTATCGCAGTTAATTTCAAGACAGAGAAGATGTTCGAGCACATGCTGCTCTCATCCGTCTCCGACCTTGACAGCCATCGGTTCATCCTCGACACCAACAACCAGCCTTTATATGATCTCGGCAATTATGCCGTCGGAGAGGAAGCGGTCAGTCATGTACTCGCCCAATTGGATGGTGAAAAGCTTGGCGAGTTTAAACATGAAGGTATGCTTTTACTGGCTTCACAGACCATTTCACCGTACACCGGATGGCGTTATCTGTCCGTGATATCACAAGACAGTCTCCTCGCTAATGCACAGAAGATCCGCAATATTGTTTTTATCGTATCTTTGTTGGCTCTTGTAGCAGGAGCGGTTACGATCACAGTTTACAATGCAGCTGCTTTTAGACCGGTAAGACGCATGAGACAACTGCTCAGCGGGTACGACCAGGAGAGAATCCATCCGGAGCAGATTGATCTGGAGAAAATAACGGGGCAACTGCTAACGGATCATGCTCAGCAGGCCATCAATCTCAGGCAGACCCTTCCGGAAGCTTCATCCAAATTTCTGACGGATATCTATAACGGACATATGACAGGAAGTCGGGAAATTAGCGAGAAATGGTGCCGTTATTTCAAGGATTGGAGCGATGAGCCACTCTCTATTGCCATGTTGTCGATTGATAATTATAAGGCCTGGTGTGAGCGTTTTAAGAAGTCAGATCACTCCCTGCTGAAATTTGCCATTGGTAATATCATAGCTGAACTGTTGTCTGGACAATGGCGGGTGTTATCAGCCGATCTGGGCAGAGACCGGATGCTCGTGATGCTGCAACCGATTCATTCTGGCGGTAGCAAGAGCGTAGCGACAGCAATACGAGAGACGATTGGCATGATTCCTCGCTTGCTCAAGTTTCAGGTGTCGAGCGGCGTAAGCGGGGGCACGACGGATTCATGCGACTTCAGCGAGCCATGCATGAGGCGGAGAGTGCGCTGGATTACAGATTCTACTTGGGGTATGAACGAGTTATTTCGTTTGAAGAGATCTCGGGTCTGCAACCGACCGAGAATACATTGGAAGAACTTGAATTCATGACTCAACTGACGGAGACCGTCGAAGCAGGCAGGGGTGAAGAAGCCCTGAGGACTTTTGACAAGATAGTTGGTCGAATGACGCACGAGCAATGGCACCCTTCATCAGCGCTGGCCTTTCTTGAAGCTGTTGCAGCTACACTTGAACGAACTCGCCTGAAGCGCGAGACAGAAGGTTGCGGACTCGAAATGGTGGATATGCAGACCATGCATCTGGAGGCTGTCTGTGAAGTGCTGCGAAGCCAGATCGAAGGTTTGGCTGATTGGTTCGGTAGCCTTATGCTTAGCAAGGATTTCATACTGTGCCAACAGATGATTGCATTTATGAACAACCATCTGGAAGACTCTGTAAGCATTCAGGAGATTGCCGAGCATGCTGGGATCGGAAGCAGTTTGGCAAGTCAGTTGTTCAAGCAGGAAATGGGCGATACCATCCACGGATATTTCACTAAGCTTCGCATGGAACGTGCCTGTGAACTATTGCTGGATACGGATTATAGAATTTCCGAGATCGCAACGATGGTGGGTTATCAGCATGAGAACAGTTTTATTCGTGTGTATCGAAAATACAAAGACATTACACCGGGCAAGTACAGGAGATAATGCGAAGCCGCAGGGGTGTGCTACAGGAATCTTGATCCATACTTGAACCCATAGAATGACAAGGAGGCAGAGCCATTGATGGATCGACAATCGGTCGTCACCAGGAATCATCCGGTATTAACACAGCTTGAGCCCAGATCGCCTTTATCTGTAGGTAATGGAGAATTTGCATTCAGTGCTGATTTTACGGGACTTCAAACGTATCCAGATCTGTATGAAATACCTCTTGGTACACAATCCAACTGGGGTTGGCATTATACGGGCGGTCATCATGTATTCGGAGATGAGGATATTGTCTATCAGGCATTTGAGACATATGGCCGCAAAGTGCCATACCCCATGAAGCCCGAAGACAAGGAAGAAGCCTATCACTGGCTTAGGCAGAACCCGCATCGACTTCAGCTTGGACGCATTTCATTTCGTTTGCTAGGAGAAGATGGTCAGGAGACGGACGTCACCCATGTCGTCCCAGTACGTCAGGAATTGAATCTATGGACCGGAATTCTGCACAGTGAATTTACCGTGCAGGGGGAAGAAGTGAGTGTAGAGACAGCCTGTGACCCACGGCTCGATTGTATCGCCATTTGTGTACAATCCGAATTAATCCGTAAGCAGCGTCTGCAACTGTTTGTTGTATTTCCAGCGCCCGATATGACACACCGGAGCTGGTCAAAATCAGTATTCCCCGACTGGAAGCAACATGACAGACATTCTACTGTGCTGACATCGGCCACTTCGACTTCCGCATCATTAAAACGTGTGCTGGATGAAGATGAGTATACATTGGAATGGATCTGGGACGCAGGCCAACTGGAACAGACGGGAACTCATGAATTCACACTATCTCCCAAGGCCGTACCAGACTCGGACATCTGGTCGTGCAGTGTATCTTTTGCTGCACATAAGCCGGAAACCTTGCCAGCAGATACAGTGTTGCGATCAAGCTCGGTCCACTGGAATCAGTTCTGGAATGATGGCGGAGTAATTGATTTTGAAGGCAGTTCAGATCCGCGTGCCGCTGAACTGGAGCGTAGAGTGGTCCTATCCCAGTTTCTGAGTGCGGTGCACAGTGGTGGGTCCATGCCACCACAAGAGACCGGATATATGTACAACAGCTGGTTCGGAAAAATGCATCTGGAGATGCATTGGTGGCATGCAGCGCATTTTCCGCTCTGGAATCGGACCGATCTGTTGTGCAAGAGTATGGACTGGTACCTGACCATCCTGCCAGAAGCACGCGAACTGGCACGCTCTCAAGGTTATGTCGGTGCGCGATGGCCCAAAATGGTGGGCTATAACGGGCATCAGACTCCGTCGCCGGTAGCTCCAGGATTGATCTGGCAGCAACCACATCCCATGGCACTAGCTGAGATGTGTTATCTGTCCCGGCCTGACCCTGCTATGTTAACAAGGTATAAGGATATCGTATTTGAAGCGGCTGACTTTATGGTGTCCTATGCCCATTGGGATGGGAAAAGGCAAGCGTATGTGTTAGGTCCGCCGCTTATTCCTGCGCAGGAGAATCACGCCATGAACGATAGTTTGAATCCGCCCTATGAACTGGAGTACTGGAAATTCGGTTTGGAGATAGCCATCCTTTGGGCAGAGCGTTTGAATCATCCAGCCAATCCAGACTGGCGAAGAGTGGCTTCGCACATGGCTAAACCACGACATGAGAACGGAGTTTATCTCGCACACGAGAATTGTCCGGACACTTACACCGTTAAAAACCATGATCATCCCTCGATGGTTGGAGCACTTGGACTTTTGCCAGGTTCATTAATCGATCCGGAGATCATGAGAAATACGTTGCTCAAGGTCAAAGAATGCTGGGACTGGGAATCCGCCTGGGGGTGGGATTTTCCGATGTGCGCGATGACAGCGGCCAGATTGAATGAACCAGAGCTTGCAGTGGATTTCCTGATGATGGATGCCACGAAGAACACGTATTTGCCTAATGGACACAACTATCAGAGAGCAGGGTTGTGGGCATATCTTCCCGGGAACGGTGGTCTCCTAACCGCTGTCGCCATGATGGCCGCCGGCTGGGCAGGAGCGGGAGAACAAGTAAATCCGGGATTTCCACGGGATGGTAGCTGGACTGTGAAGTGGGAAGGTCTTAATCCTTTGATGTAATCATCAGAACGTTGAACCCCGATTGAACGGTACAGATGGCATAATCCATCAGAAGGAGGATTTCGATATGGTTGGAACTTCGACAAAGTCAGTGACACAAGAACGGAGAATGTCTGTCAAAATAGCAGATACCTTGCTTTCCGAATGCCAGAATGGCAATCATCCAAAGATTGCAGGCAAATGGGGTTATGTGGGCGGGATGACGTTGATGGCACTGGAACGCGCCGCCGAATGGAATCAAGAATCCCGCTACGCGGAACTTGTTCAGCGTCACATGGATGACCTCATCGAGAATGACGGCACCATTCGGACCTACCAGTTGAATGATTACAACCTGGATATGATCAATGAAGGCAAAAATCTGTTCAACCAGTGGAAGAATTCCGGCAATGAAAAATATGCTAAAGCAATTTTGCACCTGGTTGACCAGCTTAAAGGACAGCCACGGACAAGTGAAGGTGGATTCTGGCATAAGAAAATATATCCATTTCAGATGTGGTTGGATGGCATTTATATGTCTTCACCTTTTTTGGCGGAATATGCGAGCACCTTCGATCATCCCGAGAGCTTCGATGAAGTGGCACGACAGATTTTGTTGATCGAGCGAAAGACCCGTAATCCGCGTAATGGCTTACTCCACCATGCCTGGGATGAGAGCAGGGAACAACGCTGGTGCGCTCAAGATACTGGTCGATCCGTTCATGTTTGGGGCCGGGCCATGGGATGGTATGCAATGGCCGTGGTAGATGCACTGGAGCACTTTCCAGTGGATCACCCACAGCGCGGACAGATTATGGGCATATTTGAACGAATGGCATACGCGATTGCCCATGCTCAGGATCATGATAGTGGACTCTGGTACCAAGTGATGGATCAGAACGGAAGAGCCGGCAATTATCTGGAAGCCTCTGCTTCCTGTATGTTGACCTATGCACTCGCGAAAGGCCTCCGGTTACATTATCTGGCTGAACTGGACCGTGAAGTCGTTGATCATGCCTATGCTGGAATATTGAAGCAGTTAGTCACTGAAGATGAAAAAGGGTGCATCTTCACCACATCTGTCATGGTGCGGGACTCGGTGGGAAGAAGTATCGGGACGGTTCTTATGAATATTACATCAGTGAACAGGTTGTTAGCGATGTGCAGATGGGCGTAGCCCCGTTCTTGCTAGCCAGTATTGAGATGGAGAGACTTGGGGCGGAAAAAGCGTGAACCAACACACTGATCACACAGACACTACAGGCATACGGCCGGACAGGCACAAGATGTTGCTGAAATATCCTTCTTCCTGGTGGCAAGGGTTGTGGCGAGAAGCGCTTCCTTCCGGAAACGGTAAGCTTGGTGCTTCAGTGCAAGGTGGAATTCAGACGGAAACTGTGCTCTTGCAGCACAGTGAATTATGGCATTGGGGGCGCAAAGATGAGCTGCCCGATGTCAGTCATACCTTATCAGAAACTCGTAAGTTAATGGATGAGGAACGATATTTAGAGGCAAGCTGGCATCTGACCCGTACACTGCAAGCAGAAGGTTACGCGTCCAAGTTGTCTTCCCGATATCCACTGGCTACAATGACGGTGGAAATGAAGTGTAATAACGCTTTTCGCAAATACCGGCGGGAACTGGATATGGACACAGGGGAAGTTCATGTGCGCTGGCAGGACGGAAGTGACAACTATACAAGAAGTCTGTTCGTCTCGCGTGCAGACGATTGTGTTGTCTATGAGATCGAGACTCATAGATTGAAAGATGGAGCAAGTGCGCAGGGGACAGGTTCGACTGAGCATTCATTGCTGTCGGGGACGATAGGCCTGCAATTCCCGCAGGGCGACCGGGTAAGAGAAGATGATGAGTTCAACGTACTAAAGTCGTCTATAACGATAAGAATTGATCGGGATGATAGTGGAGACTACCTGTGCTATGGCGGGCAAAATGACGATGGACAGGACTACGGAGCGGTGCTGCGACTGATCCAATTGAACGAAATACCTGGTGCGAGTCATGATCAACAAAAGGAAAGCGAAACTAATAAAGACATGCTTAGCAGGCAACTTCATTTCCAGACTTCTGGAAAAGTGCTTGTGCTTGTTAAAATGTTTGCTACGGGCAGACGAGCGCAGGAATGGACACGGTTGAAGCAGGAACTCGCATCGCTTGAGAGCGACTACAATACGTTGCTGGATCGGCATATCTCACTGCATCAACCGCTGTTTCGGTCCGCTGAGCTTGATCTGGATGATAAAACAGATGACGGACGCTGTAATGAAGACTTTCTTCTGGAAGCCTATGAAGGTGAAGCACCTACAGGGTTCGTGCGCAAGATGTGGGCCTATGGTCGGTATCTGTTTATCAGCGGAACCTCTGAACATAGCGGATTGCCATTTGGATTATACGGCTTGTGGGGTGGTGATTATCGCTTGATCTGGGGCCACAATATGGCGAATGAGAATGTGCAAATGATGTATTGGCATACTGCGGTAGGTGGTTTATCCAATCTGAATCGTTCGTTGTTCCGCTATTACAACGGATTAATGGATGACTTTCGGGACAATGCTCGCAAGTTATATGGCTGCCGAGGAATCTACATTCCCGCTGGAACAACACCGGGTATCGGGGTGCCTAACCAGATTGTTCCCGTAATCATGAACTGGACGGGAGCAGCGGGATGGATCGCCAGACATTATTATGCACATTATCAGTTCACTGGGGATAAGCAGTTTCTGCTGGAGGAAGCTTTGCCCTTCATGAAGGAGGCCCTTCAGTTCTATGAAGATTTTCTGGTGCTGGGTGAAGACGGCAAATATAAGATATACCCGTCTGTTTCGCCAGAGAATACACCTGAGAATTTTATGCCTAAGCATGGACAGCCACTGGCCCACCCTATGCCTACAGCCATTAACGCCACCATGGACATTGCCATTATTAAAGAACTGCTACAGCATGTCATTGCAGCCAGTCGACTAACTGGAGTGCATGCGACTAAGATTCCGTGCTGGGAAGCCATGCTGGAGCATATGCCCGACTATCTAATTGAAGCGGAGGGAGCTGTGAAAGAATGGCTGCATCCTGCGTTTGAAGATCGACGTGATCATCGTCATCTTTCACACCTGTATCCTGTTTTTCCAGGACAGGAGGTCACCCGTGAAGAACAGCCAGAACTTTTCCAAGCGTTCGAGACAGCAGTTGATCAGAGAAGGCTTGGTGCTCAGAGTGGTTGGTCCCTTGCACATATGTCGTCTATATATGCTCGACTTGGCAATGGTGAGCGGGCGCTGGAAAGTCTCGATATTCTTGCGCGCTCCTGTGTACTGAGTAATGGGTATACCTTGCATAATGACTGGCGTAATATGGGGGTGTGTATGTCCATGCCCGCTGCTCCGATTCAGCTGGATGCCAATATGGGCTGGGTTAATGCAGTACAGGAAATGCTGCTCTATGTGTCAGAACAGTGGATCAAGTTACTGCCGGCATTGCCAGAACGGTGGGTACGGGGTTCCATTCATGACTGGTGCATACCAGGAGGTCGAATGTCCTGTACATGGAACCGGAGCTCGGGCTTCTTCCGGGCAGAACTTGTCGCGGACCGGCGGATCAATACGAAGCTTCATATTCCTGAATGGGTGAACGGATGCGAGATGATCAGCAGAAGTGCCTGCTTATGTGAACTTGATGATAATGGCATCTATGAGCTTGAAATTGAAGTTGGTGGGGAACTCACTCTGGAGAGAAAAATGTTTGGGATAAATAATGAATAAAATGCCGCCATCTGGCGGCATTTTTCATAGGGATCTAACCAATCTAATAACTGCCAAGGCTATCGGCGAACTCCTTGACTCGCGACTGCTGGAACATTTTTCTTTTAAATAAGGAGACGACCAACTGATATTGAAGCAATATCAGTATGAGGATCAGGATAAGAATCCACCAGTGAATCTGGAACGGGATATAATCCCCGGTCTGTAATGAGATCATGCGCAAGATTGCACGTGCTGCCAGGATCGCAACGGGTACAGCAATCAGATACAGCAGGACAAATAGCGGTTTGTATACATCAATGAGCATACGATTAATGTCTCGATGGTTGTATCCAAGCAATCGAAGGATATGCATATCCTTATGGCTATCCTGAACGTTAAGCAGAATGACTAGATATATCAGCAGGAAACCGACAAGAATCCCTGCCACTTGATTAATGACAGCACTGGATTGGCTCGATACTGCATCGCTACGCAGAGCAGCTAACTTGTCCTCGGCAGTGACCACTCGTGCATTTAAATCCTGAGAACTATCGTTACTGTATTCCCCGTTATGCATGGAGGGGCTAACGTTCATCCACCTCGCTAATTGTGTTTTGGATGTATAGATCGTATCTGCTTCACCATTTCGGCTAATCTCACGGACTGAGACGTTATGTGGTTGATGATTAATAATCAGTTGAACGGTATCTCCGGATTGGATGTCATACATCGAACTGGTCGCCTCACTCACCACGATACCATCCAGCTCAGCAGGCAGAATGGGGGTGTTGTCATGATTCATAAGTTGCACCTGTGTTCCCTGATCATCCATGCCGACCAACTCTCCTGAGAGTTTTTGTCCATCAACTTCCACGAGCTGTACGGACTGTCTGAGGTAGTACATGCTGGACCTATGCGATGTTACTTCATCTTCCTTCAGATTGGGATAACGGATATCGTACCTGTAGTGCATGCCTGTCGTCTGTGATTCCAGGGCGGCACCACTTGATTGATACAACGAAGAACTCATGATAAATAACAAGGTCATCAGAAAAATTGCTGCTGCACTTAAGAAAATGGCGTTCCATTTGCGAAGCACGACGCGCAGAGGAAGCCTTAATCGTTCCGGCAAAAGGCTAATTACGGATTGAAGAGCTGTGGTTAATCTTCCATTCGGAAGAGGCTTAATCGTGTTATGCATGACATGAAAGGTCTCTTGGCGCAAAAAAGGAACGATAGACATCCAGGTGACCAGCACCGTTCCAATGATAGGAATCAAAAGCGCAAACAAGATAGAACGGAGTTCAAGGCCTCGTTCCCAGAAGGGGAAGGAGTACATTTGAGCATACATATGGATTAGGACAGAGGAACCGAAGAAAGCCAAAACCATCCCGACGAGTCCTCCTGCTGTCGATAGGATCAGTGAATAAACGAGTGATGCGTGGCTGATCTGTCTTGCCGTATATCCCATTGCCTTGAAGCAACCGAAATCTTGACGGTGAAGACGGACGAAACGGGTGTAGAACATGTAGAAGATAAACAAAGTAATGAGTGTAAACAAGAAGAGAAAGCTCTGGGCCAGACTTTGATTGGAATCAATTGCGGTCAGTGGTTCGGTGCTGCTCTCAAGTCCAGAATCGAAAGCCAAATATGAGAAGGCGGGATCACTACTTATACGCACTTCAGCTGAGCCGGAGTCCACATCTGGTTTGAACTGAGCTGCATAATAGCGCTCTTCCTGTCCGTTTATCTCATGGTACACATCAGGGGTAACGACTACGAATGTCGCTTGATTGTAATCCTGCTTCAGGTCATTAAAAGGAATAAACGATTGGTAGTCTGGCAAAAACATGGAACCAACAATAGTGAGATCACGGTTTTCAATGGTAATCGAATCTCCTATAGTCAGGGCATGCTTATCCATATACTGCGGCATTAGGGCAATTTCCGTAGAAGCTACCGGTAGTCGGCCTTCCGATAGATAAGGTACATTAAGCTTCTTGGGTGGAGATAGTAGATAATAATTTGTACTGTCTTGTGTAACTTTTTTGAATCTTTTTCTTCGATAATAGCTTCTGTATGTATCTCCTCTAATACATGTAAACGATCTGCATCTTCTTGCAATTGGAAGCGAAAATCCTCCAAATGTTGTGTCTCAGCGTATTCTTGAATATGAACCTGATTACGATCCACCGAGAATTCCACAAAAAAATACATAAACGAAGTCAGCACTACCATGAGTAACAAGAGGGTGGTGTAGCCACGGTTTTGCTTCAATAAACGGTACACATGTTTGTTAAGATAGCGCACTAGTCTTCCGCCTTCCCATTGTGAGTATATCTATGCCCAATGCATCTGCGAAGCAGTAATTGGGTGCTCGTTCAATCGATCCTGATAGACGGAGCCGTTCTTGATTGTAATTACACGCTGAGCAGTCTTGGCAATTTCAGGGTTATGGGTGATGAACACAATGGTCACTCCATATTGCTGCCGAGCAAGATGAAGAAGGGTTATCACATTTTTGCTATTCATCTCATCCAATGCACCCGTGGCTTCGTCGCAGAACAAGATACGAGGCCTCTTAATTAATGCACGTGCGATGGCTACCCGCTGCTGTTGCCCACCAGACAGTTGACCGGGAAACTGATTCAGTATGCCCTCAATCCCCAGAAGTGCAGCAAGCTCCTCAACCGTGTGGTGTTCACTAGTTCCAGAGAGCCCAATGTATATATTTTCTCGAACCGTAAGATGAGAGAGTAGGTGGTAGTGTTGAAAAATGTGCCCCAGATGCAGTCTGCGAAAGTCGGCAAGTGCATCCTCGTTCAGTTCAGTAATGTCCTGGTTATTGATGAAGACGTGACCATTCGAGGGTCTGAGCAGTCCTGACATTAGATTTAGCAGCGTGGATTTTCCGGAGCCACTTGGGCCAATGATGGCTGTAAATTCACCTTCAGCGAGATCCAGACTGATTTCGCGGAGTATGATTTCATTTTTCTTAAAATGTTTCGTTACGTACTGAACGGAAATGGCTATGTTCATCTTACACACTTCTTTCATAAAGATGAGTTTGGATGAAATCAAGCTGTTCGCGAATAAAATCTTCGGTTAGATCGGTAGACAGGGCAAGCACTCTTAGTCCCTCCAGGAAAATAACAATATGAGCAGCAGCCGTGCGGCTTGCCTCAACCTGTATTTCACCACGTTGGACCCCATAGTCGATCAGTCGACTGAGCTCCGTGATGCTATGATCCTGTTGGCGGTGCAGCAACTCACGATCCTCTGCATTGCGGTGTGACAAGAAAAACTCGTACGCAGCGGTCATAATACTGTCATGGATTTCAGTTAGCTCGATCCGTTGACTTGTCCAGAATGCATCCATGATCTGCTGAAATGGCATATGTGCTTTCATCTGAGCTGAGAAAGCTTCTTGCGTCTGTTTGTTGTTCTCCATCAGTAAGGCTCTGAATATCTCCTCTGTAGAGTTGAAATATCGGTAGAGACCGCCGCGGCTAATTCCGCATTGCTCCACAATATCTGTCATCGTGACAGCATGGAATCCTTTTCGCACAAATACCTGATGTGCACCTGCAAGGATCATCATTTTTTTGGACAACGATTTCTGAGTCATAGCTTCCTCCCAATGTAATAAATTCGAAAAGTGACACTAATGTCGCTTTTTGATCATTTTATGACACCAATGTCGCTTTTGTCAAATGAAAGTGTCACCGATCAGGTGGGGGACATATGTAATGTATATCTCGAGGTGTATTGGCACAGTAAAAAAACAGCGGCATTCGAAGACTTTAGGTACGAGTCTAAGATTGCTGCTGTTTTACGGTTAGAGAATAAATAGTTAACTGGACTTTGAATCATCTGCGGTTCGATTGGCTTTCACATATTTGAGCTGCGCAACGATGATGACACTGATGATGACCAGGAGGAACCATGAACTAATTTTGCTAAAGCTAACCAGTTGCCAGGCATCATGCTGATCAGGGTATTTCCAGGCATTGAAAAATGTAGCGATATTCTCGGCAGTCCAGATGAAGAAACCGACAATGATAAAAGCGAGTGATAACGGCATTCGATAGGTCGTTGCTCGTACCCGGTAGATAATCCAGGTTTTCCAGAAGACAATAAATACAAGCGCCGTCAGCCACCAGCGAAAATCGGGAATAAAATGATGAGTGAAAAAGTTAATATAGATGGCTGCTCCCAGCAGCATGGAAGGTGCAAAACCAGGCCATCCGGTCATGTCCATTCGCAGTCTTCGCCACACTTGACACATAAAACTGGCTACACTTGCATACATGAATCCACTATACAGAGGGACACCCAGGATTTTGGTGTATGCTGGCTCAGGGTAAGACCAAGATCCCATCCATACTTTATAAATCTCCAGCACCAGGCCTATAATGTGAAATACACAGATGACCTTGATTTCATCCCGGGTTTCCAAGCCGCTTCGATACATCAGGTACTGCACAGCAAGTAATACGAGCAGAATGGCATCATACCGATGAAGGAAAGGAATAGGAATTACGCTGGACAGGGCCAGTGTTCCAAAGATCGCTACGGGAAATATACAGCTCATGGCCTGATGATAGCCAAAATGAAGTAGTTGTATTAGAGATTTCAAGTTGAGTTAAACTCCTTTCCAAACATGTTGGAGCAAGATTCATTTAAGATTAAAGGTTCTTCATCACGGACGTTTTTGCCTACACTTCATAATATAGATATGGTCCATGAATAAAAAGAGAAAAAAACGGGCAAATCTGTTCTTGTTTTCAAACTGGCATCATCATGAGAACACTATATAAGAGGCGATAGGGCCACTCCATGTATATTCTCTTCTGGTTATGTTAAAATGAAATTCGTACAATTACATTAGACAAGGAGGCCGCTATGCAACCAATTAAACCTCAAGATATTCAGCTCCGGATCAATAATCTTGCTGATCAGGACTTATACGTACATCTAGAACTTACGTCAGGTGCTTACGCACAACACATGGACAGTACAAAACATCCAGCATCGGCATTCATTACTAATGCGGCCATACGATATACGCAGGGGTCCATTTCAGGTACAGGTCCATACCGTGTTGGTCTGAAAACAACGCAGGGATGGCTTTACGCCGAAGGTCTTACACATATTGATGAGCAGGAACAAGAAAGACTGATTCTCGCCGGTCACGACAGCCAAGGTAAACTGGTTGTGGCGTTACAATTAAGCCGAGAGATGTTCTGATGAAAGCGGAGGATTGAATAACCATGAATACTACACACAATGAGCATGAGCGCATCTTGGTGGTATATCCACATCCAGATGATGAAGCTTTCTCTGTATCGGGAACGTTAGCCAAATACATAGATGGCGGTGCCCATGTAACCTATGCTTGTCTAACCCTTGGCGAGATGGGGCGCAACATGGGGATTCCTCCATTTGCCAACCGAGTGACGTTGCCTGCCATCCGTAAACAGGAACTCATCGAAGCTTCTGAAGCGATTGGTATTCAGGACCTCAGAATGCTCGGTTTCCACGATAAAATGCTGGAGTTCGAAGACCCCCAGTTACTGGAAGACACCATCATGTCGCTACTTAAAGAGTTAAACCCCACGCTGGTCATTACGTTCTATCCAGGGTACAGTGTTCATCCTGATCATGATGCAACAGGAGCCGCTGTTATACGTACAATCGCTAAACTTCCTGTGGATGAACGTCCGATTGTTCACTGCGTTGCGTTCGCTAATAATCAGGAACAGTACATTGGCAAACCGGATGTATTTGTTGACGTATCCGAATTTTTGGATCGGAAAATGGCGTCCATTCGTGCCCATCGTTCACAATTCCAGGCAGCAGAGCTTGTAGGAAATCGTGAGCTGAATAATGAAGAAATCAAGAAACGTTTTGGCAGAGAAACATTTTGGACCTATCCATTTGAATAATATGTTACTTAGAAGTCGCCTATATGGCGGCTTTTTTTGATTTACATCACAATATCGACACAAAAATGTAGCGTCTATAGCCTAATTGAGCTATATGGAATAAATATCATTTTAAGTACACTGTGATCAGGATTGTGGTAACGCTTCATTTATTACGTTGCTTCAATGGATGAGGAACATGGAGAGTTGATTTTAAGTGGAATGGAGGGATGGTGTGTACAACCAACGTATATTTTGGATTAACGTAAGACCCGTTGAATACATTGCCACAGCAATAAGCAACTTGAACAAGAAGCCTGAATTGCATGGTTTGAATCATGAGTAATCCTTGGGCAGGATTGGGTGCATTCAACAGTTGTAAGAAGAGTTGGGTTACGGGTTTAATTTTTCTAAGCGGAATGATGATGCTCCTACTATCTCTTCAGCACGGTGCAATCATGGCCTCCTCCGGACAACGTGAGCTCATTCCCCTTCAGCCTATGATTGACCGTTCTGCACCTGGAGAAGTCATTGAACTTACATCAGGTCGTTATTCTGGACCCGTGACGATTGACAAAAACATCACCATTCAGGGTGATCCTATGGTTATAGTTGTTAATGCGGAAGCCACCTCTACGATAATGATTCGCTCGGATGGGGTGAAATTGAGCGGTTTTACAATTGAACATGATACGAATGAACAGACTGCAGCGATTCAGGTTGAAGGGAAAAACAGTGAAATCACGGATCTGCATATTCAGACTCAGGGGTACGGGATGATCATTCGGAATTCGAGTCATGCAACGATTCAACGGAACAACATTACATGGATGGGGGCTGATTCTGCTTCCAGTGGCCAGAAGGGCAATGGCATTGATCTGTACAACTCCCATGATAGCTATATTGAAGCCAATGAGATCACTGGCATGAGGGATGGAATCTATCTGGAGAACAGTCGCCGGTCTACCGTGCGAAATAACAGGTTGTTACATACAAGGTACGGCATCCACTGTATGTACATTGACGGCTCTTCTGTCATGAACAATACCGGAGAGCAAAACATGACAGGTGCCATGATCATGGGCGTCAAAAATACGGTTATATCGGGCAATTCTTTTCGTAAACAGAGTACTAATGTTCATTCCCAAGGCATTCTGTTGTATGACGTGCATCAATCCTCAATTCATAACAATGTGGTGGAGGGTAATCGTGTCGGCATGAATATTGCAGAATCCTCGGACAATGAGTTCCGCGGCAATGCGGTGCTTCGGAATTTTGTTGGTATCCAGCTGGTTCTGGCAGAAGCTAATAAGTTTACAGGTAACCAATTGGTATCCAATGTTATTGAAGCTTCAGCGCTGGATAGCCCGAATAATATCATGATGGAGAATTACTGGGACTCCTTTCAGGGGCTCGATTTGAATCAGGATGGGATCAGTGAAATTTCCTATGCTATTAATCCTTTTTATGAGCAACTGGTCAGTCGAAATTCTGCGTATCAGCTCTTTTTCCAATCGCCGGGCATGGTCTTTCTAAGTGACTTGTTTACAGAAGGCAGAGAACAATGGACTACCGATAAGTCGCCACGAATGAGCATGGATACGGGATCTGATCTGCACATGCCAGTGGACATAGCTACAGGTAACCCTGTGGTTTGGATAATAGGACTAGTTCTGTTGGGTATGGCAACTTTTATAATCATCTATATGGGGGTATTACGAAAATGAACAAACGCTTGACCAGAAGATGGTCCATGTTCATGGTACTTATGTTTGGCATGTTATTGTTAACCGCTTGTGGAACAAAATACGCGGCATTGCCGATCAATGAAGACGTGGATATCTGTGCGATCTGTAAAATGCAGGTGAAGGACGATGCATATGCAACACAGCTCACTACGAAAGACGGCCAAAATTACAAGTTCGATGATATCGGCTGCATGAACCAGTGGAAAACACAAAATGGTACAGATAACATCGGTATGGACTATGTGCGTGATTATAATGACAAAGAATGGATTGAATACAGCAAAGCCACGTATGTATACGATGCTTCATTGCGGACGCCTATGGCCTATGGAATTCTTAACTTTAAGGACAAGGCTTCAGCTGAAGCATTCGTTGCAGAACAAGGTGTGGGGACGGTTATGACCGCTGAGGATCTTGCTTCGCATGACTGGAAACAGAATACAGAAAATATGGACATGATGGGTGAACATGGGCATGATGAGGGACATGGTGACCAAGCTGAAAGTGAAGGAACACACCAGGAAGGTGAGATGAAAGAAGAGTCAGGCCACTAGGTATGACAATAGAAAATGGTGATCAATGATGTCAGATATGATACAGATTGCAAGACGAGAAGTGAAAATGGGATTTCGCAATCCTTGGGCATATTCGTTTCTGATTCTTTTTTGCACATTTAGCTTAAGTTTGTTACTTCTAAATTCACAGAATCTGGTTGAAGGATATTCGGGCACCACAGGTTCGATGTTAAATCTCATTCTCTACCTTTTGCCATTAATGACGCTATTCCTCGGTTCCTTTTCATTAACATCCGAAAAAGAAGATGGTAGCTGGCAGCTGCTATCCACGTATCCCATCCGCACGATGTCTTTTATTGTGGGCAAGTATCTCGGGCTGTCGATTGTTTTGATCACCATTGTTGCGTTTGGATACGGCCTGATGGGGGTCATTAGCGGAGTAATCGGGAATCCACTGGATGCCGTGACATATCTTCTCTTTCTGGCATTTTCTTGTGGACTGGTGTTGTTATTCCTGACGCTGGCTCTATTTATCGGTTCGTTGTCACGCAATCGGTGGCAGGCCTTAACCATCTCGGTGACCGTATGGTTCTTCGCAGTCATTGGGTGGCCGACCCTATTGCTCTCTGTGCTGGGACTAATGCCTTATCTTTGGGTGAAACCGCTGCTGGTTATGCTAACACTCATCAATCCGGCCGAGCTGGTGCGCTTGTATGTCGTGATCAAACTAGGGGCGGTTCCATTCTTGGACCAGAATATTATCGATGGGTGGAGTGGGTGCAGCAACCAAGTGGCAGTTGGATCTTCATCGGGATATGTCTCTTCTGGATCACCTGCTCTGTCCTAGCGGTATACGCGATCTGGAAGAGGGGCGTTCTCATGGATAAAGCGGGGCTCGAAGTGATAGGATTGTGCAAATCCATTAAAAAGCAACCGATTGTTGAGGATATCTCCTTTCACATGAATTCTGGTCAAGTGCTTGCCCTCTGTGGAGGGAATGGCGCAGGGAAAAGCACGGTGCTGCGTATGATCGCAGGAATTCTTCGGCCTACCTCTGGTGAGGTTGCGGTGAACAATGTGCGATGGTTGAAGGAGCGCAAGCGTTATTCAGAGCAGATTGGATATATGCCGGATGATTATCAATTTAATCAGGGACTGAGTGCGGAGGAAATGCTTCTGTTCTGGGCTTCTCTGAGGAAAGTTCCCAAGGAGAGAGTACAGGAAGTACTGACCATGGTAGGTTTGGAAAATCAAAAGAAAAACCGGGTTACGACTTTCTCCAAAGGCATGCGCCAACGTGTGTTATTTGCCCAGGCTGTACTGTCCAAGCCTCCACTGCTCATCATGGATGAGCCAACAAATGGATTGGACCCATTTTGGATGCAGGAATTAGCTCAGCTGCTCAAGGGAATAAAACAGGATGGTCACATGGTCGTGTTCTCGACTCATCAGCTGGAGATTGCAGACGATATTGCGGATCAGGTAATATTCATGAACCATGGACGTAATGTTGGAGAGGGCTCCACTCATGACTTTTGTGATCAATTCGGTTCGCTCCATGCAGCATTTCATCAAAGTCTTGGTTTAAAGTGAAGGTGAGTTTATTGCAGAAAAAGAGTTTTAAAAGCAGACGTACACTTACAATTTTGATTGGTGTGATCGCATTGTTAGCAGGTACATGGGCCATCTCCGAAAATGTATCGACACCCGAATCTCAGCGAGGTAATGCCATTGAAGCTGGTGCCGTGGCCCCTGAGTTCACAGCGGTTAATTCAGCAGGCGAACAGGTCAGCCTGTCCGATTATCGGGGCAAAGCCGTCATGATTAACTTTTGGGCTTCATGGTGCACACCTTGTGTAAGGGAGATGCCGCTCGTTCACCAGATTGCTCAGGACTATAATAATGACGTGGAAACCCTGTTTGTTAACGTGGGGGAATCGAAGGGCACGATTCGTGAGTTCATGGATAAGCAGGCGTTTGATTTTCCGGTGATCATTGATGTGACGGGTAGCATATCAGGCTTGTATCGTATTACGGGGTTGCCGGCTACGATGGTTATTGATAAGGAAGGGGAGTTACGACATATATTGCTCGGCGAACTGACTGAAGATATACCTTTACAGCAATGGCTGGAAGAGAGTATCTAATCGTAAGCGTTGGATGGTGAGAAAAGGGGCAGGAACGCTAGAGATCGCCCAAATTTGGAGTAGATGAATGTATGTTAAAAGTAACTACAAAAATATAACATAAAAAGGCGGACACCCATCTAACGAAGGGGTGTCCGCCTTTGCTACTTTTGCTTTTGAAGATATGCTGCTTCGCAGCCGATTACAATACAGCAGCTGAAGCGTGATTGGTACGAGCGATTCTGGTTGCATCAACCATGTTGCGCAGAGAAGCAACCGTTTCTTCTTGTCCACGGGTTTTCAATCCGCAGTCCGGGTTAATCCAGAACAGCTTCGGATCAAGAACACGCAGGGCACGTTCAATCATGCTGCTCATTTCATCTACACTCGGAACACGTGGACTATGGATATCATATACGCCAAGACCGATACCGAGCTCATACGTATTTTCTTCAAAACTATGAATCAGTTCACCGTGACTACGGGATGTCTCAATGGAGATAACATCCGCATCCATAGCTTCAATGGAATCAATCATGTCATGGAATTCGCAATAGCACATATGTGTATGAATTTGGGTCGTTTCATGCACCGTGCACGTGGAGATACGGAACGCTTTGACTGCCCAAGCCAGGTAATCGGCTTGTTCATTTTCCTTCAGCGGAAGCCCTTCACGAACAGCCGGCTCGTCAACCTGGATCATGCCAATGCCTGCCTGTTCAAGTGCCTCGACTTCCTGTCTCAACGCATATGCCAACTGATAGGCAATCTGCTCACGAGCAATGTCTTCGCGTACGAATGACCAGTTCATGATGGTAATCGGGCCAGTGAGCATGCCTTTGACAGGACGCTCAGTCTGCGATTGGGCATATTTTGTTTCTTCCACCGTCATTTCACCAGTAAACGCAACATCTCCGAAGATGATAGGTGGCTTCACGCAACGTGAACCATATGATTGAACCCAGCCGAACTGTGTAAAGGCAAAACCGGCAAGTTTCTCGCCAAAGAACTCCACCATGTCGGTACGCTCAAACTCACCATGTACCAATACGTCAATTCCGATCTCTTCTTGAATCTTGATCCAGATATCAATCTGATCCCGGATGAAGGCAGCATACTGTTCGTTGTTCAACTCACCCTTGCGCCACAACTGACGTGCTTTTCTGACTTCAGCAGATTGTGGAAAACTACCAATCGTTGTTGTCGGGAAGAGTGGCAATTGCCATTTGGCCTGTTGGGCTTCATGACGCTCTGCAAAAGGACGGGAGCGCTCTGGCTGTTGGACACTGATGGAAGCAACGGCTTTCTGTACAGCGGTGCGATTTCGGTCTTCGGATTGCTGAAGCGCCTGAAGAGGAAGCTCTGCTTCGTCTATTTTGGCGGTAATCTCTGCACTTGGTGAAGATAAGGCTGCACTCAAAAGAACAATCTCATCCAGCTTTTCATCTGCGAATGCAAGAGCATTTTTCAGTTCGGGTGTAAGTTTTACCTCACGTTCTGTTGTAACTGGCACATGCAGCAGGCTGCAAGATGATTGCACGATGATACGTTCAGGTGTCACGAACTCAGTTAATTCATTCAGCAAGTTCAGTTTTGCTTGAAGGGAAGCTTTCCAGATCCCACGTCCATCAATAATACCTGCACCGAGCACTTTGTCTGCCGGGAAACCGGATGTCCGAATGGATTGTGTGTTACCAGAGAGTCCGTGTACAAAATCAAGTCCTACACCTTGAACTGGCAGTGCAACAATATCGTTGTAGTTTTCGACAGATTCAAAGTACGTTTGCAACATAATATTCAGGCCTGGAACGGCTGCGGCAAATGTTTTATATATTTTATTCAGACGCTGTACGTCTTCATTGCTTAATTTGGTTACCAGGATAGGTTCATCGATCTGCACCCACTGAACGCCTTCGCTTGCAAGTTCTTGAAGCAATTGAGTGTAAAGTGGCAGCAAGCGGTCCAACCAAGCATCTGTCTCGGATTTATCATAACCTTTGGAGAGCTTCAGGAAGGTTAGCGGTCCACCAATAACCGGTTTACCTTCAATGCCGAGTTTTTCTTTTGCTTCACGATAAGCGAGAAGTGGTTTGTTTTCCGTCAGAGTTGGGGAAGCCCCGTCCAGTTCAGGTACTATGTAGTGATAGTTGGTGTTAAACCATTTTGTCATTTCACTTGCTGCGGCATCTTTCGTTCCCCGGGCAATGCCATAATATACGGACAACGGAACCGAGCCACCATCATAAGCAAAACGTTTAGGGATAATGCCAAACATCACAGCCGTATCCAGGATATGATCATAATAGCTAAAGTCATTAACCGGAATGATGTCGATGCCTTTCGCTTGTTGCTTGCGCAAATGATCGATACGAATCTCCTGCAAACGTGCGTGAAATTCTGTTTCCTCCAGCTTACCTGCCCAGAATGCTTCCAACGCTTTCTTCCATTCCCGATCAGCACCAATACGCGGATATCCCAATACACTGCTTTTTGTCATCGTTTAAAACCCCTCTGCTTTTATGTTACACAAAATTTATCACAGATTCAGAGTTATAATGTAATTCCATTAAATTATACCTAGTTATAGCCTGAGGCTATATCCAAAGGTGTATGCTTCATAAGTTGAATTAACGAGTATTTACACTTGCCACTCCGATGACAGAATAACCTTCCAACTCAGCTAAGGATAATTAATAGATCGTAATCATATTTTGTATGCTTTTGCATTCGCTCGGGATAATAGAAAGTAAAAAGGTGGATGAGTATGGTAAATTGCCTGTGAGATTACCAACTATTATCAGGAAAATCATATGCCGGTACCTAGCTACCGGCTATATGATATCCACGTATTGGAACTTAAAAGGCGCACACAAGGTGGTTATAACTTTCGAACCGTTCTGGAAGTCAGAACTTTCTACGGTCCACATAACCCCCATATGGGAAAGAGATCATTACGTTTGAAATAGACACCACTAATGTTACAATGGTTAACTACGTTCATACGAATGATTGAAAGGAAGGCGGTACGCATGAATCTGTATCACATCCAGTCCACCGTGCACGGAGTCAACAGAGTAGCATCATTTCTGGAAGACAATTATATTGGTATTGCTTGGTCAGGTACAGGGGATCTGGAGCAAACGCCCCCGGAGTTATGGAAGGAACAGTTAGTTCAACACTATAGCTTGGATGAAGCAGAATTGGCGAGCACACACGCGACACTACATATGTTTGCTAACCTCATGCAGGATGGAGATTATGTATTAATTAGCGATGATGAATGGACGTATGTTGGGGATATCGGGGATTATTATTACGACGATTCCGCTGGCACAGAAAACGACTTGATCTGTCACCGTCGGGGAGTTACATGGTTGGGTCGTATTCCTCTCGCTGAGCTGAATGACAAAGTGCAGGCACTGCAAAATGATTCAGCCATCCTTGCGAAGTTTGAGTATCCCATATCACAAGCACAGCTGGATCGAGGTCTTGCAGTCAGTATAACAGCCGAAGCAACCAACTCTCTCTCAACAGGGGTAGATGAAGCCACGATTCAGACAGCTCTCCAGGTGCTGAGAGAAGCGTTACACAGTGAAGAAGAAGAGCTGCGAATTCGTGCGGCTACAGCCATTTTGCAGTATGCCAAACAATAGGAAGACTATGCTAAGAATGGTTTCTGGGTTTAGACGGTAACCATTCGCGGATCAGCAAATTTACTATTTATAACCCTTGAGTAAGTTCTGAGATCTGTTCATTTACATTCACATGACTTCGTCCACCGTGGTAACAAATCACAGATGAAATGTCGAGTTCCATATACTTTTTCAAGGAGCAACGAGCCGTTTCGATATCCAGCGTAGTAGGTTCATGAATGCCTCCAAGCCTGCCGTCTACACTATACATTGAATCTCCGGCGATGAGCGTCTTGCTGCCCATCAAATATAGACTGATATGACCTGGCGTATGACCAGGTGTATGAATAACACGAATTCCGCCGCAAAACGGCAGTTCCTGACCATCAGTTACCGTTTCATCTACTTTGCCCATTGGAGGATGCTCAAGGTGACCGTCTTTGAGAAGAGGGAGCTGTCCCTCAATATATGGCTTATCCAGCGCATGCGCATATATCTTGACTTGTGAGCCACACTCCTGCAAAATCTCGGGAAGACACCCGATATGGTCCACATCCTGATGCGTCAAAATCACTGCTTTAAGTCGGCTGATCGGCACACCAATCTTTTCGAGTGTGATACGCAAATCGTCATATTGTCCAGGGAATCCGGTATCAATTAACACAACCATTTCTTCATCCCATATCAGAACGAAATTCATATACATCATTGCTCGTTATATTTCTTATGTAAACGAATAAAGACGGCAATAAGATACGTTCGGGTATTTATAGGGTGTACTTATAGAAATATTCAATGAATGGGGGAATTGACGCTTGCTGTTGGGAATGATAATTTAGATATATCATTTAAACCAATAAGTCCAATAAGATAAAGGGGGTATGTGGGATGACACATATCGTGCATGCAGCAGCTGAAGATATTCGGAGCGAAGATTCGCTGTTATTGATCAAGGAACTGAGTGAAGAACTCGGTTTGTTATATGGCGGTGATGGAACGGCGGGATTTCAACTGTCAGACGTTGAGGTGCCACGTGCGGCTTTTATCGTTGCCAGGATCGACGGGTATCCGGTCGGTTGCGGAGCACTTAGACCCCTTGATGATACATCTGTAGAAGTTAAACGCATGTATACACGCAGTGGTTACCGCCGTAAGGGGATTGCCCAGGCGATATTGGCCGAGGCAGAGCGTCTTGCGAACGAACTTGGTTATACCAATCTGAAACTGCAAACAGGGCCCTTGCAGCCAGAAGCTGCAGCGCTGTATGAGCGTGTAGGGTATTACCGAATTCCTGTTTTCAGTGGCAATTGGGACAGAGTGTTGGCCTACCAGAAAGATCTGGTACACGAAAAAGTATAATTCTACGAATTACAGCTTTTATTTGCTGAACGGACAGAGGAACACAAGATAAAAGTAAAAAAGTCGCCGATTGGCGACTTTTTGCATTTTAACATACTGCATTTACTCCAATTATCTCATCTGAAAATACAGACAAAAGCGTTTAATCCGTTGCGCTATTATTGATCGAAGGTTCTTGGTGTTGGACACCCCATTCGCATAGTCCTTCCAAAACGGGCAATAACGTTTCAGCTTTGGCTGTCAGACGGTACTCGACTTTAGGAGGGACTTGGGGATATTCTTTCCGCTCCACCATACCATCTGCTTCCAATTCTTTGAGCTGTGAACTCAGCGTTTTATACGTGATGGCGCCGATCTGTCTTTTAAGTTCATTGAAGCGGACAGGCTGGTTATCAGCCAGAAGATACATAATCACCATTTTCCATTTGCCACCAATAACGGACAACGTGTATCCAAAAGGGGTATCTTGAATATTTTTAACTTTACCGTGGTATTCAGCCATACTCATCATTCACACTATCCTTCCAGGTAGTACCTATCCTAAAAGACCGTACTATTTATTTGTTTGGGCTCAGTTTATACTAACCTTACTTTGAAGTAAAGGGGATTTACGATGACTCAAAAAACAATACGTTTACTTATGCCACAATGGCAAGGTGGAGATAATCCTAACTACTCTTTTGGAGCGGAGCTGCTTGCATGGCTTGCACCTGACAATGATCAACCTCTCATTCATGTTCCTGTTGAGGCTTATGATGGAACATCTCTGGTAAGCGAGAACGGGATAAAAGGCAGAACACAGCTACTTCAGCAATTGCAGGCTGCCCAGCATATTATTCAAGCTCACCAGCCCGATCGCATTGTCATGTTTGGCGGTGACTGTTTGGTTGAACAAGCCCCGTTTGCTTATTTAAATGAACGATATAGCGGAGAACTTGGTTTGATATGGATTGATGCACATGGTGATCTGGTTAGATACGAGGGTTATGACAACGGTCATACTTTACCGCTTGGGAACCTTCTTGGGGAAGGCGATCCGGAGTTTGCCAAACATGTTAGTGTCCCCTTGAAGCCCGAACATGTCTTCATGGCCGGGTTGACAGCCCCCACGGAACAGGAAACCGAAGTGATTCAAAGATTGGGTATCCGAACGGCTGGAACTGAAGAATTAACCCATGGCATGGATTCGATTAAGAAGTGGATTAAAGAGACTCGTATCAAACGTCTGGCAATTCACCTTGATCTGGATGTGCTTGATCCCAACATGTTCCGTTCATTGTTATTCGCCAAACCAGGGGAACCTTATGTGTTTTCACCAGCGGGAACCATGCAATTACCTCACTTGCTTCATCTGATCAGAGAACTGTCTGAAGAAACAGATGTAGTTGGATTAGGGATAACTGAGCATATGCCGTGGGATGCCATTAACTTGAAAAATTTGCTTGGAGAAATACCTATCCTGAACCAGTGATATAGGATAACAAGAATATATCAGAATACTGATATAACGAGTCAAAATATAGGAAGATTACAGATAGAGATATCAATATTATTATATGGGTGGTTCGACGAGAATCAGAAATTAAACAAACTGAGGAGAGACACCCAGATGGTCACGTTATTGTTAGTCATTATTTATCTCGCATTTATAGGGCTGGGATTACCTGATGCTTTACTTGGCAGTGCCTGGTCCGTTATGAAAAACGATATACATGCGACAACAGAAATGGCTGGTTACATATCGCTAATCATTTCATTTAGTACAGTCGTGTCCAGTCTGTCCGCCAGCCGATTGTTACACCGGTTCGGAACGGGTAAAGTCACATTATTCAGTATCCTCTCAACAACGATCGCGCTGTTGGGATTCTCATTCTCTGAGAATTTTGTGTTTTTACTGATTCTGGCGATCCCTCTCGGCTTAGGTGCAGGTTCAGTGGATGCGGCACTAAGTAATTATGTAGCCTTGCATTTCAAGGCCAAGCATATGAACTGGTTGCATTGTTTCTGGGGAATTGGCGCAGTGACAGGCCCACTCGTTATGGCATATTGGCTGAATCAAGCAAACAACTGGCGTGCAGGATACGTTACTGTGGGGTTGATTTTGCTTGGGATCGTGGTGATCTTATTATCAACTTTGTCTCTATGGAAGATTTTTGAGAAGGGAAGAGTAGATGGTTCAGGTGATGAGAAGAAACGCGTAAGCAACCGTGAGGCCATACGTATCCCCGGCGTGAAAATGTCGATGCTTGCGATGCTCTGTTACAATGGTTCCGAAACTGCTGCCGGTCTGTGGATGGCTTCTTTCTTCATTGTTAGCAAAGGAGTTTCTCCAGGTACTGCCGCAGCACTTTCCTCTCTATTTTTCATTGGCATTATCTTGGGCCGTGTAATCTCAGGTTTTCTTTCGACTCATGTATCCAGCAAAAATCTCATTAGATATGGTGGAATCGTTGGATGCTTCGGATTGGTTATCCTGGTTATGCCGGTACCGTACTGGGTTGCCGCAGGTGCTTTATTTATCGTGGGATTGGGCGGAGCACCGATCTACCCGAGCATTGTTCATGCGACACCGGAACGCTTCGGCGAGAAGGCATCCCCAAGTGTAATTGGACTTGAAATGGCCAGTGCCTATACAGGTTCAACACTCATCCCGTTAGGTATGGGACTCATAGCCAGCCAATGGGGAATGTCAATGGTACCCCTGATCCTGCTGATTCTGTTCAGTGTCATGTTCGTGGCTACAGAGCTGGTTAACAGAAGTAACAAGGCTACGCGCTTGACCGTCTAGCTCTTGCTATAGGTCATTAAGGCTCTGCCACTATACAACAAAGGAACAACCATCGCTGGTTGTTCCTTTTGGTGTGAGAAGTCTATTTTTATAAGAAGATTAGTAACAATGTTCCTGCGGCAAAACAGTAATACGAAAAGTATTTCAGGTTGCCTTTGGCCATAATGCCCATAAACCATCTCATGGAGAAGTAGGTGACAAAAAGTGTCGTGATGAATGCGATCAGATAAGGGATAGCGAGTTGTGATCGATTCGGATCATTGGCAATGTCGGATACACCCATAATGAGTCCACCAATACTAATGGGAATGTACAGCATAAAGGAGAACTTCAAAGCTGTTTCCTGTTTCATGCCGACAGCGATGGACGCAATTACAGTTGCCCCTGAGCGGCTTATGCCCGGAATAAGAGCGACCGCCTGAGCCAGTCCTACCAACAATGCATCTTTCGTAGACAGATCACCATCTTGCTTGCGACCACGAAGATTACGAATAAGCCACAAGGCAACCCCGGTGATTAATAGCGCGATGGAAACGGTATATACGGACGAGAAAATTTCTTCAATCCGGTCCTTGAACAGGACCGCAACGACAGCAGCAGGGATCGTACCAATAATTATGTATAAGCAAAACATGAAGTCTGCTCGATATTCTTCTTTACGAGTACGCAGGTAACCTAATGCACCAATAATCAATTTTTTGATATCTTCCCGGAAAATAAAAATAATAGCGATAAGTGATGCTGTGTTTGTTAAAATCTCAAATGACAATCCATTCTGCTTGATGCCCATCAGTTTCTGGGCGATGATCAGATGACCGCTTGAGGAGACGGGAATCGGCTCCGTTGCACCTTGAACAATACCTAAAAATAAATACTTTAACCACAATATAATCTCTTCCATGTTGTCCTCCTTGAATACGTTTCATTGGCTTTCCAATGATCTCTCTTTTAATAAAAGTGACTTGTCTACTCTATTGATGATAGCTGTTTAAGTTGGTGACTTGCAAGTTAGAGTTCATAGAGAGAGGGAAATAAACATAGCTTGTCAAATCCTGCAGAGCATGATATCGTTGATAACGATTATCAATATCAACGAAAAGGTGGGTTTATTTTGCGTAAACAGATAAAATCAATATGGATCATGATGGCACTCATCTTGCTGATTGTACTTAGTGCATGTGGTCAGTCTGCCACGAGCAATAGTACAACCGGTGATAGCGCGAATGCAGCTGCGGAGACAGAAACCAAGACGAACTCGGATTCAGCTTCTTCCGCTGATAAAGCGGCAACTGCCGAAGAGGAACTTGTTACATATCAATCGGATGCAGGCGAAGTACAGGTACCGAAGAATCCTAAGCGCATTATTGATTTGACATCATTTTCGACAGGCTACTTTGTTGCCCTGGATGCACCGGTAGTTGGCGCTTTATCAGGAGCGATGAACAACAAATATATCAAGGATCAACTTGCAGCAGCGGGCACCAGTGATCTGGGTCAAGAGCCTACACCAGAGAAACTAATCAGTTTAAAACCGGACTTATTTATCGTGTACACTGGAACAGAGGGCATCGACAAGCTGGAGCAGATTGCGCCTGTTGTACAGATTGCATATGGTAAGCGCAATTTCAAGGATCTAATGCTTGAAATGGGTAAGCTCACTAATAGAGAAGACGCAGCTAAAGCTTGGAATGCTAAATGGGAAGCGAAGATCAACGAACTGAAGCCCAAGGTCCAGGAAGCTGTAGGCGATCGCACCGTTTCCATACTGAATCCATACGCCAAAGGATTATTTGTATTCGGTCATAACTATGGTCGAGGCGGTGAAATTATTTACGGGGAGTTTGGTCTCAAGGCACCAGCCAAGGCCCAAGCTGAAGCGATTGACAGCGGAACTGGATGGGCTTCAATCTCCATGGAACTATTACCGGAGTATGCAGGTGATATCATCTTTACCAGCCCGTGGTCGGGAGATAAAACTGATCCCAAGATTGTATATGACAATACATTATGGAAGAACTTGCCTGCGGTGAAGGCAAATCATGTGTTCCAGCTTGATCCGACTTCAGACTCGTACAACGATCCGTTAACGTTGGAAGGTCAGCTGCAATTTATTTCCGATAGCCTGCTTACCGCGAAGTAAGATTACTGCATAAATGGTAATACTGGAGCATTTCCAAACATCGTTACAAGATGGGGAAATGCTCTTCTTATGAGATTAGAATGTTATATACGTCGATCTTGGATGGATTTTGACCAATGTAATTAAGCTTGATACAATAGGATAACAGCTGATGAACATTAAATATCAAGTGGGGTGATCTAGATTGCAGCAAAAGAGTGAACGTTTGAATGTTTGGTTGGCTTTCTCTAACATTCATACCCATCTGAACGAGAAGCTGGAACAAGCTCTGCTTCAACAATATGACTTATCTTTGAAGGAATTTTATGTGTTAAACTTCATATATAATGCGGAGGGTAAGGAATTACGCCTACAGCAACTTCAAGAACTAGTGGGGTTGAGCCAAAGTGCTACTTCCAGGCTCGTCGTTAGGATGGAAGCCAAAGACTGTGGGGCTCTGGAAAGACATGCATGTGAAGATGACCGGCGTGGCATTTACACTCGTATTACGGAGCTTGGAGAGAATAAATACAAGAAAGCACTTCAAACGTTTAATCAGGTCTTGCAAACTGAATTGGAACAGGATGGATTTGAGACTCGATTAGAGAACCTCACTAAAGAATTGTTCTAAGGCTAGGGTGAATATAGGGTAATGTAATCATTTACCCTATAAGAAGACTTGACACTCATTAAAATATCCATTAAATTAAATGCATGCGCATGAATTTAATGTGGATGCGGTGATTCATGTATAAAGGAGGTATTGAACATGAAGGTATTCGTCGTTGGATCAAATGGACAGATTGGTCAACAGCTTATTCATCTTTTGAAGAATAGTGAAGAACACACCGTTCTTGCCATGGTACGAAAACAAGAACAGGTAGATTCATTTGCAGCACAGGGTGTGGAAACGGTGCTTGCCAACTTGGAAGGTACGGTTGACTCACTTGTAGCTGCTGCAACGGGTTGTGACGCAATTGTATTTGCAGCTGGCTCTGGTGGTACAACGGGATATGATAAAACACTCCTCATTGATCTGGATGGTGCCGGGAAAACTATTGAAGCGGCTCAAAAAGCGGGTATTGATCGATTTATCATGGTGAGTGCGATCCAAGCCAATAATCGTGAGAACTGGCATGATAACACCCTTCCATATTATGCAGCGAAGCACTATGCTGATAAATTGTTAGAGATCAGTGGATTAACATATACCATTATACGTCCAGGGATTCTAATGAATGAACCAGGAACAGGTAAAGTTTCTGCTGCCGAGAATATCACAACCGGTAACATTGCTCGTGAAGATGTAGCTCATGTGATTTTGGCCAGTTTGAGTGAGAAGAATACCTACAAGCGTTCATTTGATCTAATCGCTGGTGAGGATACAATATCTGAGGCATTGATTAGGCTTTGATGCAAAACAAAATTTTCGACGATATGAGAAGAGTTAAGAGAGGGCTTTACAATGATTATGTTGATGCTTTTGACCTTCATATTAGGTATCTTCATCGTTGTACGTCAATTTTGGCCACTGCGCAACCTTGAATATATAGATTATCAAGTATTTCTCAGACATGAGCGTGATTTTCGGCAGTATAAAGTGATTGATATTCGAGATGCGACGGATTATATGGCTAATCCTACTCCGGATACGATTAACATCTCACTGGGACGCCTTGCTTTCACATGGGAAAAATACCTTCTTCGAGAAGATAACGTAATTATAATGTCACCTGGTATGCTTAAATCCAAAAAGGCTGTCCGTATTTTGCGAAAGCATGGATTTGAATGTCTTTATGTGATGAAGTAAAAGTTAAATGTGAGTTCTAAATCATACGGAGTTATTAATTGTAGGCATTGATTCGATGCTTGCGCATGCATTTTTATTATACGTGATTCATGAAAAGGGAGTTTTATTTTGTTGACAGATTTGTTTAGTCCATATTCTTTTAAAAGCCTAGAGCTTAAAAACCGTGTCGTAATGGCTCCAATGTGCCAATATTCAGTTGAGCAAAAAGATGGTATTGCAACAGATTGGCATTATATGCACTACGTTAGTCGTGCCGTGGGAGGAACAGGTCTCATTATCATTGAAATGACAGATGTGGAACCGGATGGCCGGATCTCAGATTATGATCTTGGACTGTGGTCGGATGAACAGATCCCAGCTCTGAAGCGGATCGTCGATGCGTGTCACAGTTATGGTGCCAAGGTCGGTATTCAGATTGCTCATGCGGGCCGCAAAGCAGAAGATGCCGAAGTTCCAGTTGCTCCATCCGCGATCGCCTTTGATGAGAATTCCAAGCAACCTAGAGCGCTCACAACGGATGAAGTTAAAGGAATGGTTGAAAAATTCCGGAGTGCTGTAGCTCGTGCTGTAAAAGCGGGCTTTGATACAATTGAGATTCATGGTGCACATGGTTACTTAATTCATCAATTCCATTCTCCACTAACAAACAAGCGAGAAGATGAATATGGTCAAGATTTAACTTTATTCGGCCGGGAGATTATTCAGGCTGCGAAGGCAGAGATGCCCGAGGATATGCCCTTGATGATGCGTATTTCAGCCAAAGAATATGTAGAAGGTGGCTATGGCATTAACGAAAGTTCCGAGTTTGCCAAAGCATATAAAGAGGCAGGCGTTGACGTATTTGACATCTCATCTGGTGGCGAGGGACCTATTGCTGCATGGGGCAGACCAGGAACTCATGCGGCATATCAAGTACCTCTCGCTAAAGCAATCAAAGAGGCTCTTGATGTGCCCGTGATTGCTGTTGGAAGACTCGATGATCCTACGTTGGCAAATGCAGTCATCGGAAACGAAGAAGCTGATCTCGTTGCAGTCGGCAGAGGTCTGTTAAGAAATCCTTACTGGGCCTTGGAAGCTGCGTCTGCTTTGCGTAAGGCAACGGACGTTCCAAAACAATATACGACTGGTTTTTAATTATTGATAATTTAACGATTAATGATCTTCATTAATACATGAATAAGAAAGGACTCCTCTGACAAAACAGAAGGAGTCCTTTCTGCGGTTAACAAGCAAGATGAAGGAACGATACTAACCAGTAACCAGTCAAGAGATGGTAGTCGTTTCATCGGCTCTGCCTCTCAAGCGTTTAATATCTTCTCTGGGCGGATATCCGAACATACGAGAATATTCACGACTGAATTGGGAAGGACTCTCGTAACCTACCTGAAATGCTACATCTGCTGCATCGGTGGATTTGGATAATAACAAGCGGCGAGCTTCTTGCAGCCTCAGTTGTTTTTGAAACTGAATCGGGCTCATGGCAGTCACTTCTTTAAAGTGTCTGTGCAGCGAAGCAGTACTCATATTCGCCAAATCCGCCAGATCCTCGACCCGAAAATTTTTATCAGAGTGATTCATAATATATTCAATAACGTCTCTGATTCGATAGGTATGGCTGCCCTCCATGGTAGCTTGTTCCAGGGCAATCCCATGTGGGCCTTTCAGAACTTTATAGAGAATTTCCTTTTTGAACAAAGGAGCGAGTAGTGGAATATCTTCCGAATGATCTTCCAACAAACGGGCTAACCTGATGACTGCATCCAGCAGAGATGGCTCGGCTTGGCTGACAAACATCGCACGTCTCGTCGTTTTCCGCGGTCTTGCTGGGAAATCGGAATGGTTCAATACTTCCAGAATCTCACTGGATGTGAATTCAAGTTTCAGCGCCAGATAGGGAGCCTCAGACGAGGCTTGAATCACTTGTCCACTAACCGGCAAGTCAACGGTTGCCACGATATAACTTCCTGGACCATACCGGAAACGATCCTGTCCCAGCAGGACCTCTTTTTCACCCTGAACGATAATGCAAAAGGATGGTTCATTCACTCTAAATATAGGTTCAGTAACGACGGATTCGCGGATTAAAAATAATGAGGGGATAGCCGTAGGGTGCACCCCGTCCTTGTCAGACAAACGGTCAATGAGTGTGGCTAATTCGTTTTGTTGTTCGTGTATTTGATCAGACATACGTAGTTCTCCTTTTTCGACACAACATAATAAGTTACATTCTATCGTATATAGACCCTGGGCGGTAGAAAACGGATAGGAATAGGCAAACATTTGATGTGAATGGATAAGACATGCTGATTGTTGGTTACATATTCACAAGTACACAGGTCATGATATACAACAAGTACAGAAGATATACACTTACGGATCAGCTAATACATGATCAGATGAGAATGAAAAGAGGTATCTGCATCTTTTATTTACTGATCGTTCCCGATGTGTTAGATTGATTTTAGGA
Organism: Paenibacillus sp. OVF10; assembly: GCA_022836915.1. Classification (GTDB taxonomy): domain Bacteria; phylum Bacillota; class Bacilli; order Paenibacillales; family Paenibacillaceae; genus Paenibacillus. The sequence continues at coordinate 3,941,131 of CP094668.1, forward strand.
GGAAGTCGAATGGCTAGAAGTAAAGAGTTTGAAGTGAACGAAGTGTTGGATAAAGCAATGAAGATCTTCTGGGAACAAGGTTACGAGAAAACGTCGATGAGTGACCTGGTTGAGCATATGGGAATTCATCGCAGAAGTATATATGATACATTTGACGACAAACATTCGCTGTTCTTGCAGGCAATGGATCGTTACAGCGGTAAGGTCAGCACCACATTACTTGCAGAAATCAAGGCATCCAAGACGGCAGTGGAAGCACTGCATAAAATTTTCGATGTTATGATCAGTGAAGCAGAGGATACACCATCGGGTTGCTTGATCGTGAACTCGGCGGTAGAGTTAGGCACACGTGATCCGGACGTGGACACCCGATCTCTTGAATCGTTTAGCGAAGCTGAGCGAATGTTCGAGCAGATTATTCAATGGGGACAGCGGGAGGAGAATTCTCCTCTGATCATGATGCGAAGGAAATGGCAGAGTACCTGCACAATATTTCCGTTGGCATCAGAGCCATGGCGAGAACCTCGACCGATAAGGAAAAATTAAACCGGATTATCGATGTATCGATGAAACTTTTGGAGAAATGATGAGCAGAGACGTACCCATAAAAGTAGCTTGAAATCCGTTAGAGGACTTCAAGCTACTTTTTTGTCGCTAATTTTAGAAAAGAAAGCTTAAACCATCAATTGGTGATGGCATTTTCTATCGGTTTAATTTTATGAATCTCTTCGGTCCCAGCCTCCAAAGCTGTTTCATAGTAGGAGCGTTTGTGCTCGATGACTTCCATAGTTCTTCTTAGTTCCTCCATTTGTGCTTCCACAATAGCTTTTCGCTCCGTAAACATGTCATATCTTTGCTTCAGTGTGGAGTCCCCTTCAGAGCACCATACAATGAAGTCCTTAATGTCTTTAATAGGCATCCCGGTCAGCTTCAGACATTGAATGATCTTTAAAAAGTCGATGTCTGAATCTTTGAACAACCGTGTTCCGCTCGTAGTACGTTCTACAAAAGGCATGAGTCCTTCCTTATCATAGTAACGCAATGTATATACCGTAAGGTCTAATTTTTTGGCAACTTCACCGATTGAATAGGGCATTTAGAATGAATTCCTTTCTACTTGGGGTAGACCTCGAGTTAACTCTAGGATTGATCCGAGTGAATTCTAACATGTTGGATAACTGGATGTCAAAGTAGGTTGGAGATAAAAAAATAAGATAAACATTTGACCTAGAGTTAACTAGAGGGGTAAGATAACTTTGAACTTTAAATTACTAGGAGGTTATCCCATTGATTATAGCTAAAGCCAGAGCCGTTGACGGACCAGACCAACAATTCAGAAGTGCTGAAATTAAACGACGTGATCTGGATACCAATGATGTATTAATCGAGATTAAATATGCCGGTATCTGCCATTCTGACATCCATACTGCCCACGGTGAATGGGGTCCTGTGAATTATCCACTCGTTCCTGGACACGAGATTGCCGGGATTGTAACCGATGTAGGAACTGGAGTCTCCAAATATAAGGTTGGTGACCGAGTAGGGGTCGGATGTATGGTGGACTCTTGTGGTGAATGTGTTAACTGTCGCAAAGGTGAAGAGCAATACTGTCTCAAAGGAAATATTCAAACTTACGCTGGAGTAGACAAATACGGTGAGCCTACGCAAGGTGGATATTCAACTCATATTGTTGTCGTAGAGGATTTCGTCGTTCGCATCCCTGATAACATTGCACTGGATGCTGCTGCACCTTTGCTGTGTGCCGGTATTACGACGTATTCACCACTTCATCACTGGGGAGCTGGCCCAGGTAAGAAGGTTGCCGTTGTAGGTATGGGTGGTCTAGGTCATATGGCTGTTAAAATTGCACATGCGATGGGCGCGGAAGTAACGGTTCTCTCCCAATCCTTGAGCAAAAAGAAGATGGACTGCAATTTGGTGCAGATCACTACTTTGCCACAAGTGAACCGGAAACATTCGAGAAACTTGCAGGCACATTTGATCTGATGATTAACACAGTAAGTGCGAATATTGATATTAACGCTTATTTCTCCCTGCTCACGCTGGATGGTACACTCGTGAACGTGGGTGCTCCTGCAGAGCCTTTAGCTGTTAACGTATTTTCTCTTATTGGTCATCGCCGTTCATTCGCAGGATCCATGATTGGTGGCATTCGTGAGACGCAGGAAATGCTCGATTTCTGTGCAGAACATGATATTGCACCTAACATTGAGGTCATCTCCGCCGATCAGATTGACGAAGCATACAAACGTGTATTGGCTTCCGACGTGAAATATCGCTTTGTTATTGATAACAGCACAATCTAAGTGTGTAATAGTGATAGTTAAAGATAGAAGAAAGCAGCTGCCGCCAAGGTCAGCTGCTTTTTGCTTTTCAGTTTGTTAATTGCTGATCATTCTACAACCCGCGCCCTTTTCGCAACGAACAGAAGTGGCATACGTCTAATAACTAGATGAAAAAAATGAAAGGAGTGGAATGAGAAAGATGAAAGCATCATTTTCACATCAGCCTGAAGGGTACGAATGTCCATTTTGTCGTATTTGGGGTATCGAGCGACCTGATCAGGGAACAAAACAAAGGGATATCATCTATCAGAATGAAAAGGTAACGGCATTTATAGCAGGCAAATGGTGGCCAAACAATAAAGGACATGTTCTTATTATTCCGAATCAACATTTCGAGAACATCTTTGAACTCCCTGCGGATTACGCTGTTGAAATTCACCGCGCGGCTCAGCTTACAGCATTTGCAATGAAAAGTACATATGGATGTGATGGGATTTCGACACGGCAACATAATGAACCTGCTGGCAATCAAGACGTGTGGCATTATCATCTGCATGTTTATCCTAGATACGTGAATGATCAATTGTATCTGACAAATGGTTCTCAATCCGATCCAGATGAGCGCGCTTTCTATGCTGATCAGTTGCGTTCTTGGATAAAGGAAAACATTTAAAGTCTAGCAGGCTGCTCTTTTTTTGTTGAGTTATCGGGCAGATAAGGGTTTTTGAATTTGATATTCATGATAGAATGAGTTTGAATGGGGCAAATTAAATAGTATATTTCATGATATAGGGGGAACCAATGGAGACCTTTGCAGAATTTATAGCACGCATCGATAACCCGGAACACCAGGCACGGACGGAAGAAGTCTTGAACTGGATCACTGAAAAATTTCCGAATTTAAAACAAAAAATAGCCTGGAACCAACCGATGTTTACCGACCATGAGACCTTCATCATTGGTTTTAGTGTATCCAAGCAACATTTGGCTGTTGCTCCCGAGAAGGCAGGAATTAATCGTTTTTCGGAAGAGATCACGCAGGCGGGTTACGATCATACCAAAGAATTGATACGGATGAAGTGGAAACAGGAGATTGATTTTTCGTTACTTGAGCGAATGATTGAGTTTAATATAGCGGATAAGGCAGAGTGTTCAACATTCTGGCGCAAATAAATCGCGATATAAAAAGAAGACCCCAACTTCCGGATACGGAAAGAGGAGGTCTTCTATATTTTAAACAAAAGCGATTATTGAGCACCTACAACAGGGTGAGGTACATAGGGCTCTTCAAGGAATGAGACGTCTTCTGAGGTCAACTTAATGGAAAGAGCACCTACTGCATCTTCCAGATGCGATATTTTGGTGGCACCGATAATTGGAGCCGCTACAGTGTCTTTTGTAGCAACCACGCAAGTGCAATGTGTGTGCGAGGGACACCGTATTTTTCTGCAATGGATGCAACTCGTTCAACAACAAGTCGATCTGCATCACTGGTCGCATTGTACTTGGATTTCTGAATTTGGTCTGTCTCGGATCGAAGCGTGGATACGGACCAGTCACGGGTTAATCTGCCTGAAGCAAGAGGACTGTAGGGAGTTACACCAATCTTTTCTTCCTTGCATAAAGGCAACATTTCACGTTCCTCTTCACGGTAGATGAGGTTCAAGTGGTTTTGCATGGAGACAAACTTGGTCCAACCGTGTTTCTCTGCTACATGTAATGCTTTTTGGAACTGCCATGCAAACATGGCTGAAGCGCCAATATATCTCACTTTACCGGACTTCACCACATCATGTAAGGCTTCCATGGTTTCTTCAATAGGCGTATTGTAGTCCCAACGATGAATGATATAGAGATCCACATAATCGGTTTCCAATCGTTTCAGGCTTTTATCAATCTCACTCAGGATGGCTTTTCTGGAAAGGCCAGAACCGTTGGGTCCTTTATGCATTTGTCCGTGTACTTTGGTAGCAATGACAACCTCATCCCGATTTGCATAATCTTTTAACGCCCGACCAAGATACTCCTCGCTTGTACCCAGAGAGTATACATTAGCTGTATCGAAGAAATTAATGCCTAAATCCAACGCTTTTTTGATCACGGGGCGAGAATTTTCTTCATTCAGTACCCATTCATGAACCCATTTACTGGCATCCCCAAATCCCATACATCCCAGGCAAAATCGAGATACGTCCAAGCCTGTATTACCAAGTTTCGTATATTCCATGTTATGTTCAAATCCTTTCTAATGTTTATTATTGCCACCTGTATGGTGATCTATTTACACATTATTATGTCATAACAAATGTAACAACCTGTACCACATTTCTATCAAACTTTTGCCTATTCCTATCATAATCTCTGAATCTGAATCAGTTGAGTCCATTGAAGTTCTCATATAAAAAGAACAAGCCACTCGTTTCTCCGGTGGAGATTCAAATGGCTTGTTCATGAATAGTAGGCGAGAGGGATTTTAAATGAAAAATATTATTTAATCATTGTTTGATGAATCCAATCGCTTATTTTGGTTAATTTAAGATTGGCTTTGATGTTATCCTCCAACTCTTCATACCGTGGAAGAAGATCTGTATGCCCATCAATCCATTGGTACAATCCTTTAAGTCCTGCTGCTGTCTCACTTCCCAACAAAGGCTGAATCGCTGCTTCAAAATGATCAAAAGGTAGAGACATGAAGCTGATCTTTTCACCTAATACAGCACTGAATTGTTCCGCTAATTGTGCACCTGTCAGGGCTTCTAATCCGGGTGCAGGGATAATGCTTCCTGCCAATTCCGAATGAGTCAAGGCATAATAGTGGAATTGAGCTGCATCGTTTAAGCTAATCCAGGAGATCGGCTTGTCTGCTGGTACCGGGTAGGACAAAACGCCATTGTTCAGTATTCCGGGAATCAGGAAGTTTTCCAAGTATACAATGGGTTCCACAATGATATATGGAAGACCACTTTGCTGCAATTCATGGATAACTTCACGTTTCAATTCAATTCCTTTGGAATGGGTGATAGGGTCAGGAACATAGGTACCCGTGTTAACTACAATCAATTTAACGTTTGCCTGTATAGCAGCATCAATTGCATTTTTAGTATATTGTCTGATCTTATCCGGATTGAACTCCACCGGCAGGTTTAGGAATACTTTACTTACACCTTCATGTGCGGTATGGAGCTGTTCCACATCTGATAGATCCCCGATGAAAGCTTCAATGTTTTGTTCCTTTAGTGTTTTGGCTGTTGCCTCATTTCGAGTAATCGTGCGAACCTCACAACCGTGTTGAACGAGTAATTGAGCGACAGCGCCGCCTTGGGAGCCCGATGCCCCATATACTAAAAATCGATCATTCTGTGTCATAGTGGTCAATAACTTCCTTTCAATATGTGATTGGAATGAATGAGTTAACACTCAGCAATGACCTCAGCATAACGAATTTAGAATAGGAGCGTAAGTACGCACATTAATGATATAGAGTATCCCTTAGGATACTATGGGAAGGCGTTTTACATATGTTTCGATCCCCAATCACCTAGCTGAAACAAGATCGAAGTCAGGCTTTGTCCTTTTTCTGTAAGGGAATATTCGACTTTAGGCGGAACTACAGGGTGGGTAACACGGTTTATCAAACCAGCTTCTTCAAGTTCTCGTAATTGCCTGGTTAACGTGCGATGCGTAATGGGGTCAAGCATTTTCTGTAATTCATTGAATCGAATTGTTGAATGGCGGATGAGCCGATTTATAATTAATAGCTTCCATTTCCCACCAATCATATTGACTGCAAACTCAACAGGACACCGGTCCTCCACAGGTTCTATATTCATATTTATGTATCCCTCCCAAAAGCATCAACTCATGTTTCATGTTTCGTTCATTTTATCGAATTTATAAAAGGGTGTATAGCTTACAGCGCATTCAAGGTATGAACCATGCCCAGGACATAAAAAAAGATGCCCCCAGTGTAGCTCGAGGGACATCTATTTAATATAAATTATTGTTCAACTCAGACAGAACAGAAAAAAGCATTGAACGTGAAAAAAAGCCATGATATAATCTATAGCGCAATTGACATTTCTATTGAATATAAAGGGTGAATCATTATTTCTCCTAATTTAATTTTACATCCGACATTCCGATTTGTCAATGCTCTTTTTTTGGTCCTAATAAATGGAAAAGGGAGTGGACTTATTCATGGATAAAACAAACGATTGGAAGTTGGAAAAGGAAAGATTAGTACAGGTGAGGAACAAGCTTCAGGCAAGACTCGACGAGTTAGAACCGAAGGTTGCCGGACTGCATGAACAGGCTGCCGAAATTCGTAAACGGTTCTGGGAAGAAGTGACGATTAATACGGGTTCGTACACGGATTTTGAAGATGCATTCTATACCATTAATCAGCAGTCCAGAGTGTTGGCCGAGAGGGAGCGCGGACACAAGCTGTTAACACAACAATGGAAAAATACAAAGAGACTGCTTCCAACGCCGTATTTTGGCCGTTTCGACTATAAGGAAAAAGGCATGACATTGACTGAACAGATCTACATCGGCGTATCATCCTTCATGGATGAAGATGGATTGAACTTTCTGATCTATGACTGGCGTACACCAATTGCGAGTCTGTACTATGATCACTCTCCCGGGCCAGCAAGTTATGACACACCTTCAGGACGAATTGAAGGAAAGATGGAGCTCAAGCGTCAATTTCAGATTCAACATGGGCAGCTTCATAGCATGTTTGATTCAACTGAGACGATTGGTGACGAATTGTTGCAGCAAGTGCTCGCCAAGGGTGCAGACTCACAAATGAAGAGCATTGTAGCAACGATCCAGAAGGAACAAAACGCCATTATTCGTGATGACCGAAGCCGAATGCTTATCGTTCAAGGGGCAGCTGGCAGTGGCAAGACGTCCGCTGCGTTACAGCGAGTGGCCTACTTACTATACAAACACCGCCAGACCGTCAAAGCAGATCAGATTGTACTTTTCTCCCCGAATCCGATGTTTACCAGTTATACTTCCACCGTGCTCCCGGAACTTGGCGAAGAAAATATGCAGCAGACGACTTTCCAGGAATATCTGAATTATTGGCTGGATTCCTCCTTACGACCAGAGGATGCCTTTGATCAGATTGAATATGTGCTGACAGCCCAAGAAGATCCGGGATATGAAGCTCGTCTGGAGGCGATTAAGTACAAAGCTTCCGAGACATTCCTGCAAGTGCTCCAAAACTACGGTATGTGGCTGGGGCGGGAGGGCATGCGGTTCAACGGCATTCAATTTCGGGGACGTGAATTCATCACTTCAGATCGAATCAAGACCCAATTTTACAGTTTGGATCAAAATCTTACCTTGTCCAACCGTATACTTCTTTTGCAGGAATGGTTGCTGAGAGAACTTGTTTCGCTGGAACGTCTGGAACGGGAAGCAGACTGGGTTCTGGAGGAGTTGAATTATCTGGACACAGAAGAGTACGTGGAAGCTTTCCGCATGCTGCACAAAGAAAAGCCTGTGTTTGATGTGGCGGAAAAATACGCAGCACGAGATAACGGGAATAACAGTGCAGTGCAAGATGAGGGTGCCTTTAACTTTGGAGTGCAGGAAGAGGAGTTGCTTCGTCAGAAACTGGTGAAAGACATGTTTAAGCCTTTAAGAAAGAGTGTGCGGAAATTCCAGTTCGTGGATGTGAAAGGCATTTACGAACAACTATTTGTAGATGAAGCCGCTTATCGAGAACAAACGAATGGGGCAATCCCCACAGCACTGGCCTGAGATTTGTAAACAGACCAAGGCCATGATCCTTCAGAACAAGCTGTTCCATGAGGATGCTACTCCGTATTTATATGTAAAAGAGATGATCGAAGGCGTCCGGACGAACACAGAGATTCGTTATGTCTTTGTTGATGAAGGCCAGGATTATTCGGCGTTTCAATATGAATATCTTAAAAAGCTGTTTCCTCGTGCCCGCATGACGGTGCTGGGGGATTTCGGGCAAGCGATCTTTATGCAGGCTACGGATTTGGCAGCATCCAACTCGCCACTGGTTCAACTTTACGGAGAAGGCGAAACTACATTGATACGCCTTGTACGCAGTTATCGTTCAACCAAAGAGATTGTTGAATTCACGAGACAGATGTTACCAGGGGAGAAGAGATAAGACCGTTTGAAAGGGGAGATCAGAAGCCTCTTTTAACAAAATTGAAGGACGAAAATCTGCGTGGTGCACAGATTCTCACAGACATCGCCGCGCTTAAGGCGGAGGGGTTTGATTCCATCGCTGTGATTACGAAAACCGCGGCTGAAAGTCGTGATGCCTATGAAAGGTTGCAAAGTCAAGGCGGCGAAGGGTTACAGCTCATAACAAAGGATACACAGATTTTCGAAAAAGGAATCATGGTTATTCCTGTGTATCTCGCCAAAGGCGTTGAGTTCGATGCTGTCCTGGTCTATGATGCTTCACCCGTTGCTTACAGCCAGGAATATGATCGCAAGCTTCTGTATACGGCCTGCACACGAGCCATGCACCGACTTCATCTATATACAGTGAGTGACTGGTCACCATTTGTGCAGGCGTTACCTGCGAATCTGTATGACATAAAATCATAATCCTTATGTAAATCCGTTCTCAATGAAGGACCAAAGAAAGATGCTCGGAGCCTTATTTCAAAGGTTATCGGGCATCTTCTTTTTATAAAGACATGAAACATAAAAGTTATTCTTTACTGATCGTTCCCGATGTGATAGATTGTTATTGGGAGTTATGAGAATGATCATTCCCATAACAGCTCAAAAATGAATACATTCTCAATGAGAGGGAGTAATAATAAATGGATATTTCCAAACAAGTTGCTATAGTAAGTGGGGCTAATCGAGGGTTGGGCAAGGAACTTGCTCTTGAACTGCTGGCGAGGGGAACCAAAGTGTATGCTGGCGCACGAAACCCTGAATCCATTGATCTGCCGGGGGTTATTCCACTGCAACTCGATATTACTGATTCACAATCTGTCATGGCTGCAGCTGAGGTAGCTAGTGATGTAACCCTTCTAATCAATAATGCTGGTTCCGCTACGGGTGCTTCTCTGCTCACGGGTGAGCTGAACGATATTCACTTGGAATTCAATACACATGTATTCGGGACGCTTTCAATGATTCGTGCGTTTGCACCGGTGATAGAGAAGAATGGGGAGGGTCGATACTGAATATCCTGTCCGCTCTATCTTGGCTCAGCCTTGGTAACTCAGGTGCATATTCAGCTGCAAAATCCGCTCAGTGGGGAATTACGAATGCATTACGTCTGGAGTTAGCCCCTAAGAACGTTAGCGTTGCCGGATTGCACGTAGCGTTCATGGATACGGATATGACGGCAGGTATCGACGCACCAAAAACGAGCCCAACGGATATTGCCAAAATTGCAATAGATTCCATCGAAGCGGATCTCTACGAGATTCTTGCTGATGATACCAGTCGGAATGTACAACAGGGTCTTGCTGGTGGTGTTGCAGCCCTTTACCCACAATTGTTTCAAAAATAGAGAGGTGTAGATACATTTTCTCGCTATAAATAAACAACCCCCATCAGATATGGTGGGGGTTGAGTACGTCATGAATACTCCAATTCTATTCCCTCAAGAACGGTGACAATTAAGGTTTAGCCTTTAACTGCACCGGCTGTGAGGCCGCTGACAATATATTTTTGCCCAAATAGATACAGAATGAATACAGGCAACGAAGTGAGCACGAGATTGGCAAAGATCAGGTTCCAGTCCCGGCTATATTTGCCGTAGAAATTGTAGATCGACAGTGGCATCGTCCATGTGGAGCTGTCTGTCAGGAAGTACACCGGAATTGTGATGTCATTCCATACGGACATGAACACCATGATCGCTACCGTTGCATTAACGGGCAGGATGAGCGGTGTGACGATGCGGAAGAACACGCCGAACACACTTGCTCCTTCCAGAAATGCGACTTCGTCCAGCGCTCGTGGAATGGTTTTGATGAACCCACTGTACAAAAATACACTGAAGGCCGTATTTAACGCGGCATAGATCAGGATAACACTTGTGATGCTGCCGTAGAACCCCAATCCTTGCACGACCCGTATGGTCGTAATAATCGACATTGGCGCAATTAATCCCATGAAGAAATACATGTAGATGGTGCCGGATAGTTTGGTTTCCCGACGTGCTAGAATGAATGCCGCTGACGAAGAGGCAACGATATTAATGATGGATGATACACCAGTAATCAAAATGCTGTTGAAGAACGCTCGCGACAGTCCGCCTTCCTGGAAGACACGAACATAGTTCGAGAACTGCCATGTTTCCGGAAAACTCAAGGAGAAGCTAAGTACTTCAGCACTGGTTTTGAATGAACCAAAGATCAGAATGACAAGCGGCAACAGAACGATAAGAGAGGCCAGAATCAGGAAACCTTCCACGATATAGTTGCGGATGGCGAGTTTGCGTGTATAGCCCATGTTATTCCGTAACCTCCTTACGCCGCATGAAGATCAATAGCGGTATAGCAATAATGGTAACGACCACGAAGAGAAGTGTGTTGACCGCGGTACCGAGTCCCCAGTTTCCTTCGCCGAAAGATCGCAGAATGATCGTACCTACGACCTGGGAAGCGTTACCCGGGCCACCACCGGTCATGACATATACTTCGGAGAACACTTTGAGTCCACCGATCAATGTCAGCATCAGGTTAATGTTAATCGCGGGCAGCAAGAGTGGGAGTGTGATTTTGAAAAAACTTCTCCACGAACTTGCGCCATCAATCTTGGCGGCTTCGTAATATTCTTGAGAAATGGACTGCAGACCAGCCAGATAGATAGCCATCTGGAACCCGGCACTCTGCCAGATCGAGACGATGGCAATCGTCCAGATCACAATCGAGGGGTTGGTCAGCCAAGCTTGGCTTAACGAATGTAATCCTACAGATTCCAACAAATTGTTGATTGTACCTTCGGTACGCAACATGGGAGTGAACAGAATACTGATCACAAGGATGCTGAGAATGGAAGGGGAGTAGAAGATCGCACGCAGCAGGTTCTTTGTTCTTAATCGCATGTTAAGTCCTACAGCCAGCAATAAACCGATGACATTTTTGCCAACGACGGTGACAATTGCAAATATCGCCGTGTTTTTCAGCGCTAGAATAAGCGTTTTGTCCGAGAAAATTTTCTGGAAATTATCCCACCCAATGAACTTCAGCTCCAGCCGATCCAGCCGCCAATCCGTGAATGAATAATAGAAAGCGGCGAGAGCAGGCACAACGAAAAAGATGGAGTAGATAATCAGTGCGGGAAATATCATGTAATACGAGTACAGATTTTTAGTCCTTTTCATGTCTCACACTCCGTTATAGCCAGGCAGCATAACGGTCGATCTGTTATGCTGCCTTATATTTCACTCTTTAGAAACCTTCTACACCTTTATCCTGCATTAGCTGACTGAACTTCTCATCCCAGGATTTCAGTACTTCTTCAGGTGACAATCCGCCTGCAAATTGATCCTGCAACAATCGGTACAGTTCGCTGCGATCAACCAGCATGTATGCATCCGTTGTCAGCACGGTTTTCTTCGGCGTAATATAGTTGTCTACAATATCCTGCTTGTAAGCCGGCAATTCTGGTGTGGTGACGTCACTGAAATTGGATACGTATCCTTTGGAATCGACGATCTGTTGTGCGACATCCTTGGAAGCAATATAGTCCAGGAACTGTTTGGCTTCATCCAGATGTTTGGATTTCTTCGGAATGAACAGTTGTCCGCCCAGTGGACTTGCACCCAGACTGGCATTATCCGACGATGGAATCGGGAATACGCCCAGTTCCATATTTGGATCTTGCTCGGCAACGCCTTCAATTAACCAATCGCCCATAAACATCATGGCAACTTCCTTGTTCAGGAATTTACCTACGGCCATGTCATAGCTGTCACTAAGCACATCCGTGTTGGTGTACCCTTTGGTGTAAATCTCGTATTGTTGTTCCAGGAATGTTTTGAATTCCGGGATATCAGACCATTTTTTCTTATTGCTGTTCAGCTCATCAAAAAAGTCGGTTCATTTTTGGCTACAAAATCGGCAAAAGCTGCAGCAGGCCAGATATTGGCAGCCCAGGCATCTTTGTAAGGCATGAAGACAGGCGTAATGCCACTTGCTTTGATTTTTTCACAGATCGCCAGAAATTCTTCGTAGTTGGTTGGAATCGACAATCCGAGTTCTTCAAAGATTTGTTTGTTATAAACGACCCCTTGCATCCCTGTATCTTGGCTGACATGGAAGCTGTAGAGATGGCCACCAGAAGAGAGGACGTCTTTGTTCACAATTCTGCTCGCCCAAGGCTCGTTATCCAGAATCTCGAAGTTACGTTCAAGGTTCAGGTCTGTGACTGCGCTCGCCAGATTGTACTGAATAATGTCAGGCGTTTCATCTACAGCCAGTTTGGTTTGCAGTACCGTTGTTGTTTGTTCCGCTGGAATCAGCTGCAAATTGACACGAATGTTCGTTTGTTTTTCGAATGCATCAAGAATGTCCTGCTGGATGAAAGCAGAGTCCTGAGAACTTTTAGAGATGGCCAGCTCCAATGTAACTTTGCCACTCTTGCTGTCCCCGCCAGCAGCTGTGCCGGAATCCGTACCTCCTGATCCACATGCCGTTAATGAGACCGATAATAAACTGGCCAGAATAATAGAAATCGCCTTTTTTCTTTTTATTGTTTTCAATGCAAATCCCCCTCTAAAACGTTTAGTGAATCCGTTTACAAGTCCGATTATAGATTCTTTTCTCGCCCCGGTACATGTCTGTGCTTGAACGTTGATGTGTAAAATCCTGAACTTGAAATCGCTATCATTTCATGAAATACCGTGATAGAGTAGACATGAATGTAAGGGATTTCACATCATGTCAGAACAGGAGGGCATCTCTGAGAATGGCAAAGCTCATACATAAAGCAACTCAATTCAGTTTGCAAACAAAGGTGTTTTTGACATTTCTGGCTCTGCTTTTGTTCGTGCTGGGCTGTTTTATCGTTTATGTGAATGTGATCGTTGTCCGCCCGCTCAAACTGAAAACAGAGCAGGATACGCTCGTTACAGCTACGAAGGTAAGAGAGCAAGTTGATCTCTACGTAGAACAACAGAACCAGATGTCACAGCGAATATTATCCAGCAAAAATATATTTGCAGCCATGGACAAGAGCTCCTCAGCGCATAGTAATTATGAAAGGCTGAAGCAGATTCGGATCATCAAAGACATCATGTTTCAGGCCATCGGGCCGAGTATGAATATCAAGGACATGTCCATCTACGACAATCACGGGGTTCTCCTGACATCATATCTGGGTTCGGACAATCCTCCCGCAATCCTGAACACCATGATGGAGAGTAGTCAGATCGGACGAGATTGGACGGAAAGTGGTTTTGTTCTGCTGCGTCAAGACGATACGATCTCCTTTGTGCGCACGATCAATGATCAGAACGGCAAGGTGTACGGTTATCTTAGCATCCAGATGGAACAGGCCTATATACAGAATCTAACGGAGGGTATTACCGCTGGCGATGTCTATATTCTGAATGAACAAGGGGAGCAGATGACGGGCTCGGAAGCGGGTGTGATATTTGCCAATTGGACAAAGCCTTCATCAGACGAGGGACTGGATGTGGACAAAAACGACAATTATATCACGCATTCCACTTCACCCAGTACAGGTTGGATCACGTATATCATAACGCCCAAAAAATCTGTCCTGGGTTCGATCCATTCGGTTCAGACGATGTCCATTCTGCTGATTACAGCACTGATGCTGGTTTCGTTTGTGTATATCTTCCTGTCGACACGTAACCTGCTGCTGCCTATCCGCAAGCTGCGCGGTCAGATCTGGCGCATGAATTACAGCAATATGAATCTGAAAGTGGATGAAACGCCGAAGAATAACGATCTCTTATTGCTGAATGAAGCCTTTCAGGATCTGATGGAGAGGCTGCAGCAATCGATTGACCGGGAAAAGTCGGCGCTTCATGAAGAAGTAAAGGCGCGTAATTCTGCGCTGCAAGCCCAGATTGCTCCTCATTTTATTCATAACGTTCTATATCTGATCAGTATTGCCGCCCAAGAGGGGAAGACCAAAGTTGTATCGGATATGTGCAAACATCTTTCGGACAGTCTGCGTTATATTGTCTCTTCACCATACGCGCATGTGACTTTGGCTGAGGAGCTCCAACATACAAGACATTATCTATCCCTTGTACAACAAAAGTACGAAGAGGATCTGGAGTGGGATATCCATGCAGACGAGCTGGCGAACGAAATCCGGTTGCCACGGTTGGTCATTCAGCCGTTTGTGGAAAACTGCATTGAACATGCCTTTGCCAACACCGCGCCGCCTTGGCGTATCCAGATTACCGTGAAGCAATATAACGGATTATGGGCTTTGGAAATTAAGGATAACGGAGAGGGGTTTCCACCGGATAAGATCCAGGAGATTTTAGCCAGTATTCAGGCATCGGATTCCGGAATGAACCAGACGGCCAATCGTGCCACAGCCCTTGGTAACATGGGGATTATCAATAGCGTCAATCGACTCAAACTAATGTATAACAACCGGCTCTTCATTAATATATTTAACAATCATGCGGAAGAGCAACATGGAGCAACGATTCAAATCATCGGCTCACTGACAAAGGATTTTTACTAACTAGGAGGCATAGGCGATGTATAACGTTATGATCGTTGAGGATAGCAAACCGATATTACGTAATATTAAAATGCTCCTGGAAACGCTCAACTTCCCGATTCGTGTAGCGGCTACGGCAACGAATGGAGAGGAAGCCTTGGCAGCGTTAAAGCAGGAACCGATTGATCTGCTGTTGACAGATATTCGAATGCCAAAAATGGATGGCCTGTCCCTGATTGAGCAAGCCAAGCTTGCCAACCCGGATCTGAAGGTCATTCTAATTAGTGGGTACAGCGATTTTGAATACACAAGAAAAGCATTGAACCTGCAAGTGTTTGACTATTTGTTAAAACCTGTCGAGCGAGAGGCGCTTGAAGAAGTCATGGGTCGGGTAATTGACCAACTTGATCAACAGATGTCCAAGGAACTGCTGGATTTGCAGGAAATCATTCATCCCCAATGTGAGACTACGCCGAAACAGGGGGAGGAGTTTCCGCCTTTATTCAGCCAGATGATGATCATTATGAGCAAACAGCCTTTTACCGCAGGGCATGAACGATGGGTGGAGGTGGAACTTGAGGGTATAGTGCAGGATTTTTTGCATTCCATCCTTGTCGTGTGTACACCAGTCAAACCCCATATCAATTTGTTGCTTTTGTTAACAAGAGTGCACTTGAGGTGTACTCTTCCGTACATGAATGTCTTGAATCGTTGCGACGGCATTTGGTTGCGCATGACATCGATGCAATCATTGGAGGACAACTTCTATTCGCTGAGTCTGGTAATCTGCCGGAGCTCTATCACCGCATGTCGTCCATTTTGTCTGAGCAGCAACGGTTGAAACAAGGAATAGTGCTGGATACCGGGAATCCGGTGTCGATGGCCAGATCTGAGACAGGCTGTCTGGATCCCGTGCAGGAATCTGCTTTTGTACAGATGATACAGGCTCGGCAGAAAGAACGATTTGCTCTTAAATTATCCGAATTGCTGAATCGATGGGCAGAGGAAAATGTACATATGACCGAGGTGGAGCGGTTTATCGGATTGATTGTAGACACGTTTGCACATCTATACGAGGAACAGGGCTCGGGCATGAGATTGGGGCTGGAGCTTCGGTCAAGACAATTCGCTCAGGCACAGTCCTATGCCGATTTTTGCCGGGAACTGACGGAATGGACGGGACAGTGCTTTGATATGCTGCAATCCCACGTTCGAAAAAGCAAGGCGATCCTGTTCGAACAGATTGACGATTACGTAAAACTAAATAAATACTCTCCATTGTCTATCAACGACATTGCCATGAAGTTTCACGTTAGCCCGTCGTACGTCAGCAGAGTGATCAAAAATGCAACGCAAATCACGTTTGTTCAGTATTACACCCAGCTTCGCATTCAGGAAGCCTGCAGACTGATGGAAAGTCAACCGGACATGAAGTTTAAGGAAGTATCCGATTTGCTGTCGTTTAGCGATCAGCACTATTTCTCGAAGGTGTTCAAAGAGTATACGGGGCTAAGTCCTACGGATTATAAACAACAGATGTCTGGTATAAAGACCCAATCATAGTTAACAAACCCTTTTTATTTATGTTATAATACTAAACAAATACGGCTTGTTACTGAATTCATTCAGGCAATACCTATGTATATACATGCTCAAAGTTTCTTTGGGTGTGCATATATATGGGTTTTTTGCGTTTACTGGCCGATTGATTCTACCAAAAATGAATAAAGAGAGGAAGACTCACTTTGGAAAAGAAAAAGAAAAAAGCTCATTTTATAGGAAAGGAGGAGCCGGTTTACGATTAATGAGCACTAGACTCATTGCAGCTTTCCTTGCGGTACTTATTATCCCGACTGCACTTATCGGATACTTTTCGTATAATAGTGCCAAAGATCAGGTACAACAAAAAATGACAGATCCCATCAATACCATTTTAACCATGACAGGGCAGCATATTAACAATCTGGTGGGGGATAAAGCAGCATTATTGAATTATATCGATAGCATGTATGGCTCCACCCTCAGTCAGGCGAACAACGAAGCGGTACAAGTAGGAATCGACCAATTAGCTGATACATATCCTGATATTCTGGCCATAACTGTGGGCAACGACCAAGGTGATGTTATATCATCTCCAGCAATAGAGGATGCAACATATGATCCACGCAGCACAGAATGGTACACCAATGGTATAAGTAACAATGGATCACTCTATTTTTCGAGTATTATGACAGATCCGGTATCCGGGAAGATTTATGTAGAAATTTCAAAGGCTCTTTCAAATCAACAAGGTGTAGCAAGTATTAAACTTGATCTGGAGCGATTAGCAAAAGAAATATCTTATGTGGATGTCGGAGGTAATGGGAGCCTGATTGTGGTTGACTCCAATCGAACCATCGCAGCTTGGTCTGGTGCCATTGTAAAAGGTGGCGGAGGAGAACTCGGCGGAGCGCTCATCGAGGAATTCCAGTTCATCCAAATACGGCTTCAAGTTCCGATGAGCCGATGACATTTTCTCAATTTGTCAGAACAGATCTGGCGTATGATCTAGAGGTTTATAACGGTGTTAATGCTTTGACGGGGTGGAATGTCATTGCATTGATGGGCCATGAAGACTTTATCGCCGCAGCGAAACCCATCATGGTATCAAGTTTAACCGTCATTGCTGTATCTGTATTAATTGCTGGAGTTATTATTTTCTTCATTCTGAGATCTTTTATTGTACCTATGCAAAAACTGAGAAAGGCAACCCGCAGCGTAAGCGAAGGGAATCTGTCCGAACGGGTTAATCTTAAAACCGAGAACGAATTTGGTATATTGGCAAATGATTTTGACCAAATGACCATCTCCCTTCAATCGGTGGTTGCTGAACTTCATCAGACGTCATCGTTGTTAAGCCACTCTTCCCAAATGATTCAGGAAAGTACCGAACAAACCACCCAATCGGTTCAACATGTGGCTGAAACCATGCAGCAGACTGCGGAATCAGCTATCGTTGGGGCGGAAAATTCGGAACAAACCGCAAATGCCGTAGAAGAGATGGCGAGAGGCATCAGTACAATTGCAGAATCTGCGAGTGCGATTGTGGATTCGGCTGAAGAGACGGAGCGCGCTGTTGCTAATGGCGGAAAAACCATAAACCAGGTCGGAGAACAAATGGAACATATTCTCGGAGCTGTTGAAGAAACCTCGGCATTGATTAATGAGCTGTCCAGTCTATCCGCCGAAGCCAATCGAATGAATGAAGCGATTGCGGATATCTCTCGGCAAACCAACCTTCTATCACTGAATGCCTCTATTGAAGCATCAAGAGCAGGAGAACACGGTAAAGGTTTTGCTGTCGTTGCTGGTGAGGTGCGCACGTTATCGATGCAATCCAAACAGAGTGCGGACGACATTGGCGCTACCATTGGCAAAATGCTTGATCTGATTGCCAAATCCACATCTCTTATGAATGATAAAGTTCGTAATCAAGTCGGTGAAGGTATGCGGATCAGCCAAGAAGCTTCAGCAACCATATCGAACATCGAACAATATACAACGCATATCGTGGATCAAATTCAGGATATTTCCGCTGTCTCAGAACAGTTGTCAGCCAGTACGGAAGAAGTCTCGGCTACAGTTGCCGCGATGAGTCATATCTCTAAAGTGTCGGCTGACAGTGCTCAGACAACTTCAGCAGCAGCCCAAGAGCAAATGGCGGCGATGCAGGAGATATCCGCATCATCTGCACAGCTATCCAAAACAGCTGAGAATATGCAAGAACTGGTTCGCCGGTTTAAGCTCTAAAGTAGAAGTAAGTAAGTGTGTAAGGAAACGTGTTAAGCAAAAGGTGCTCCTCAAATGGAGCGCCTTTTGCGCTTAGAGAGATTAGTAAGAATGGAGGCCTCATCCCCGAACATATCCTTTTGATTCTTTTTTCGGAAACTTCGTGGTGATTCACCAACCGTTTTGGTAAATAAAATTGTAAAGTAATTGGGGTTGTCGTAACCGACCAGTTTGGCGATTTCCCATATTTTTTTGTTGGTTGAGACTAATAATCGGGTAGCTTCACCCATTCTTCGTTGAATCAGGTAATGATAAGGAGAAGTGCCATAGTGATTTTTGTACATATGAATTAAGTAATAAAAATCGATATGAAATTGATCTGCCAATTCTTTGAGTTTAATGTTTTGCCGATAGTGGGTATCCAAATAGTCTTTAATGCTCTCGGCAAGGTTGTTACTCCCAATAGTCTCCCCACTAGGAAGCTGTTGACGGGACAGCCGATCGATGATCAGAAGTATGGCTTTCAGGACATGCCCAGAGATAGACTCATAACCATGTTCCCGAATCGAAAATTCATTGAAGAGAGTCTGCATTAACGAATGGAGCTCATCGGAATATCGGTTTGCTCGAATGATCGGATTGTTAGAGGGAGGAATGACCCAATCCTGAAGGGTCTGGGTGCCTTCTGTAAAACGAAAGCCACAATAAAAAGTGGATAACGGGAATTCAGGATTGGACTTCTCCTCGTGAAGAGTACCCTTGTTATATATGAGCATGTCCCCTTTTTGAGCCCAGTGTTTGATGCCGTCAATAGTGAACAATCCTTTGCCTTCAGTTACGTAGATAATCTCATGCAGATCGTCATGTTTATGCGTCGGAAAACTCCAATGGGGATTGTCGGCCAGTTTTCCTACATAAATAATGGTGCAATCTCGATTTGGATGTAGTTGGCCGAATTCGTGGTGTGTATTCATCTATGTCTTCCCTTCAGAATTTGTAATGAAAGTCTGTGTTGAAATGACAACATATATAATGTTTTGCAATAAAACCACAACAACCTTGATTGTCGGCATAGCGTATCTGACAGTACAATTTCACTATCCAAAATGTACTATATATCGAAAGTGAAAGGATGGGAAAGAAGAAAATACATGAATTAATGATTGTAAACAGAAATGAAGCGCTTGCAACAATAGAAAGGATTAGTGAGTATTGATTTATGACTAGAAATAGAGAGAACCTACTTATTTTAACGCTTACGCTCGTTAGCTTTGTACTGGGAACAACCGAGTATGTCATCGTGGGTGTGTTGAAGGAAATTGAAAGTTACATGAAAGTATCACTTGCTGCCGCGGGTATGCTTGTCTCCGGTTTTGCTATTGCATATGCAGTGGGTACACCATTTGCTGTGGCCCTCTTAGCCAAAATATCCAGAAGAAGTTCCATATTGATTGGATTTGCAATTGTGTTAGCACTAAATCTATTGACCGTGTTCTCAGCAACGTTCTCTTCTCTGATGGCCATTCGCATCGTGTCGGCCGTTGCTTGTGGACTTACGATATCGCTTTCGATCTCGATTGTAAGCGACGCAGTGAACCGGGAGCGAAGAGGGAAGCTATCGCCTGGATTTTGGGCGGATTTTCAATCGCTAATGTGCTAGGTGTTCCGCTCGGTACTTTTATCGGACAACATCTGAGCTGGTCCATGACGTTTGTTGTTACGGCATGCATAGGTGTTGTGCCGCTGATGTTCATGTTCCGTATTCTGCCACGCCAAACAACAACGATTGCAGGTTCGTTCAGTGATCAGATGTCTCTCTTTTAAAACCACGGATATTGCTGGCCTGTCTGATCCCTGTACTGGGAAACAGCTGTATTTTCGTCGTTTTTACGTACATTACGCCACTCCTGAGTGAGACGATGGGTGTGCCAGTACAATGGATTAGTGCCATACTCCTGATCTATGGTGCCTGCAGCATCCTGAGTAACTGGATTGGTGCCAAAATAGCCAAGGGTGACTTCCTGCCTAAGCTCAAGCGGCTTTTCGTCATCCAAGCCATCCTGTTTCTTGGCATGAGTTTTACCGTTTCAAATGTGTGGCTCGGCTTGGCGTTTCTGTTCCTGATTGGATGTCTGTCATCCTCCATGAGCGCGGCATCCCAGTTATATTTGTTTGATGTGTCAGGATCGGTCGCGCCGGGGTCCAAAGCATTTGCATCTACACTCCTGCCTGTGGCGGCCAATGTAGGTATAGCGCTAGGCTCTGGTGTCGGGGGAATTGCCGTTAATATGGGTGGTGTGCAGTGGGTGCCTCCAGTGGCTGTGATGCTTGCCTTGCTGGCTTTTGTCGTTACTCTGATATGCCAGCGTTCCATCCAAGTGAATTCAGACGAAGCAACCACTGTAAAAGCAGCTTAGATGAGATGCTGTCTAGACTAAACGTATGAATGCGTATATATGGTATATGAACTACAAACAAAGTCGCTGTTATGCGGCTTTGTTTGTTTTTTAGTTTTCCAACACTCCGGATGTAACGGGTTCGCAGATTGTAAAGGTAGGAAAATGCAATAATTCAGTGAATTTGTATATGAAGAGATCTGATAAAATGAATGAAAAGCTGGGAGGTAAAGCCATGAAAAAGCCCATGATCGGTGTACTGCCTTTATATGATACAGACAAAAAAGTTACTGGATGCTTCCAGATTATATGAACGCCATAGAGGGAGCAGGTGGGATTCCAATTATGCTGCCTTTGACAACGGATACCGAGATCGTAGCAACGCTGGCTAATCAGTTCGATGGGTTCCTGTTCACCGGGGGACATGATCTCAATCCTGAGCTGTATCATGAGCATGTAGAGGTTACTTGTGGAGAGTTGTGTATTGAACGCGATATGATGGAGTCGATATTATTACAAAAGGTAATTGAGCTTGATAAGCCTGCCTTTGGCATATGCCGTGGACTACAACTATTTAACGTTATGTTGGGTGGAACGTTATATCAAGACATTCCGACTAGCCTTCAACTTCATGGGAACAAGTTCGTTAGTCATAAGCAAAGTCCGCCGTATACGAATCTTGTACATGATGTACATATTGAGAAAAATAATATCCTATACGATATTTTGCAAACCGATACGATAAAAGTGAACAGTTATCACCATCAGGGAATCAAAATGTTATCGGATAAGTTAACGGCCGTGGCAGTGGCTGAAGATGGGCTCGTCGAATCCGTGGTCATGCCAAACCGTTCATTTGTTTTGGCTGTGCAATGGCATCCAGAGTACAGCTACAAAGTAGATGACTACAGTCAGAAGTTATTTGCGGCGTTTGTTAATGCTGCTAAATCCCCGTCCTATACTATCCGTATTGAAGACATCACCGCATAAAATGTGAAAAAGAAAAAAGACCTCCTGTTTATAAAAACAGAGGAGGTCTTTGTATTGGTGAATATAGTCGTAATAGTAATCATGGTATTACCATTCTATTTGCAGGATTATTTTAATCCAGACTTCGTGTTGGCATGCTCTTCAGCATTCAGGGAAGCAATCAGCTTCTCGCCTTCAACATCCAGGTTTGGCAGAATGCGATCCAGCCATTTTGGAAGTGCCCAAGCTTTGTCTCCGAAAATAGCCATGATGGCAGGGACCAAGCCCATACGGATGATGAAAGCATCAATCAGAATGCCTACAGCCAAAGTGAAACCAATCTGCTTGATCATGACATCATCAGTGAAGATAAATCCTGCAAATACAGAGACCATAATCACTGCTGCGGCAACAACCACGCGACTTACCTGATTGTATCCATGAACAACGGATTCGGTCCCGCGATGACCATGCACATAGGATTCCCGCATGGAGCTAACAAGGAAGACTTGATAGTCCATCGCCAGGCCATACAGGATACCTGTCACGATGATCGGCATAAAGCTCAGCAGCGGGCCGCCTGTATCGAAACCAAAGAGCGAATGCAGCCAGCCCCATTGGAATACAGCAGTTGTGATCCCGAATGTAGCCAGGATACTAAGCAGGAAACCAATCGTTGCTTTGATGGGAACGATGATCGAACGGAAAACGAGTAACAGGATGATCAGCGAGAGCAAGATTATGATACCTACATAAATAGGGAACACCTGCGCCAGTTTGGCTGACATATCGATGTTTACAGCTGTAAGTCCAGTAACTCCAAGTTTCACATCATAGGTCTGTGCGATGCTGGAATCAGCCGCGCGTAGATCAGTGACCAGTGTTTTAGTGAGATTATCGTTAGGACCCGTTTTTGGAATGAGACTGAAAATAGCTAAATCTTCTGTCATACCAAGCGGTGTGACTTGTGCAACGTTATTCTGTCCTTGGAGTTCCATCACCAGACCGCCCAAGAGTTCCGGTGTAACTTTTGCGGATGATTGATTAGGCTCTGCGACCAGAATAAGTGGCCCGTTAAATCCTTCTCCGAAGCCTTCGGAGATGGCATCATAGCTTTGTCTTGCTTTTGTATCCAGATTCGCTGAGGAAGCGCCAGGGATACCCATTTCCATTTTGGTAATCGGCGTCGCGGCAAAACCAAGAATGACGATGATGGCGATAATGGTAGCCCAACGATTTTTGATAACGAATTTCACCCATCTGTCCGCGACTCCGCGGCTAGTGGCTTTAGGATGTTTCGTGCTTTTCTCACGAGCTTTGGCGGAACAGATGCGTTCTCCTACCAATCCGAGTAAAGCTGGCAACAGGGTTAAAGCAACGAATACGTTGATGAGCACGGTGGCAGCTGCGACCAAAGCCATCGTAGACAAGAATGTGAGACCGATGACAAGCATACCGCACAGTGCAATAATGACGGTTAATCCGGCAAAAAATACTGCGCTGCCCGATGTGCCAATGGCTCTTGCTGTTGCTTCTTTTGCACTCAAGCCCTGATCAATAATCATTCGACGTTGACGATTAACAATGAAGAGAGCGTAATCGATTCCGACAGCCAATCCAACCATGAGAGCTAGGACGGAAGTGACACTAGGCATTTCGATGAATTTGGAGATGGAGAACGCACCACCAACTCCAATGGCAACACCGAGGAGTGCAGTGATCAGAGGTAGACCTGCTGCAACAACGGAGCCAAGGGTGATCAGCAATACAATGACAGCAATGACCAGTCCGACAATCTCTGCCGAGCCGACTCCAATCGATACCGTTTTGAGCGTTTCGCCCGGCAGCACCTTAATATTGGTTCCTTGCTCTACCGTCATAACAGATTGAATAACGGAATCAAATACATCCTGTGTTATGGCAGACTGCTCAATTGTAAATTGGAACTGGAACAGTGCAATGCTGCCGTCCGAAGAGATCAGCATTCCAGGTACAGGAACACCATCCACCATTAAAGGTCCATAGGGAGGAGGCGTGGTTGTTGCGGATTGCGCCATATCAGTAGCCTGAGCATTCTGAGCCATTTCCGCCTGAGCACCCGAATTACCTGCTTCAGCTGCATAGTCCGCAGGGTTAATGACTTTGTCTAATCCGTAAACTTCATTAACACCTTTCATCATGGCCGCCAAACGTTCAGGCGTATCCAAACGCTCGTTGTCCGGTGCTTTGAACACAACACTTCCTTGACCGCCGGAGGCGGCTGGCAGTTCTTTTGCCAATTGATCCAAAACCTTCTGTGACTCTGTGCCTTCAATCTTCATTTCAGAACTGATGTGAATACCATTGATGCTGATCATGGAGATGACAATTCCCAGAATTAAAACCCAGCCAATGATGAAGTAGGCAGGTTTGCTAAAAGCGGTTTTCCCCACTCTGTATAATAATGTAGACATTTCTCTATTTTACACTCCCTCTATGATGAATGTGGATGGTTGGCATGTTCGAATCCTGCCCGTAAATGATTAAACGTGGTTTCCAAAAATTGATCGAAGGTTAAAGCGCCGGGCTTGGTATCTTCAGTAATGACTTGTCCGGGCAGCAACACATTGAGTCTTCCATCAATTAATGGCAGTATCGATCCATATAGTGCGTTAATCAGAAGATAAGTATAGATCTCGTCATATTTCCCGTTAGATAAGTCTAATAAGGTATCTTGTGCCTGCGTCTGCATCCGGTGCATGGCTCCAAGGTAATGCGGTTCAAGCACAGGATAAGTCTGGGATAGTGAGAGCAGCTGATGAAGCCTTCCAATTAGTTCTGTTGTAAGCTGCATCTTGATCAGGTTATACAGTACGTCAAGCAAGGAGACGTTGTCGGGCATTTCGGTAAGTAACTCTTCGAGTTCCGTTGTATTCTGAACGGATATTGCACCTCTTGCTACGGCTTCCTCTTTACATGTGAAGTAGTTTGCAAATGTTCTACGTGAACAACCCACCTGATGCACGATATCTTCGACCGTAAAGCCATCAAGCCCATGTTCAAGGGTAAGTTCAAATGCAGCACCAGCAAGTGCTTTTTCAGTGGCTTCTTTCTTCAAATGTCGCAAGTTTCTTTTAATCATTATTCTCCGCTTATGCGTTCACCTCCAACACCAATGACTATGGTTTAATTCTTTTTAAGAAGAGCACACTTACTGAATATGCACTTTGTGAGGTTTATCATATCAACAAGTTGCCCATTGTGCAAATTTACTCATTGTGCAATTATTTTATATGACGGCTATAGTGCGAATCAATACTTCAACTCCTGAGGAATGAGTGTTAAAATCAATAGAAAAACTTGGGGCGATAACGAGACATGAGTAGTCGTAAACAAAGTTTATTGGAAACAGCACTTGCACTATTTTTAGAGCATAGCTATGCAAATACAACAATCCAGATGATCCTGGATCAATCAGGTGTATCCAAAGGCACATTCTACAAATTCTTCAGTTCCAAAGAAGACTGTTTATATTCGATTATTGATCAGCGCATGCAAGAGGATGTTTTCATTCGCAAAGAACTTGAACAAAATCACTATACATCGGATTATGATCTGCTCGTAGACCAGATTGCGATTCCTATGTCTGTACCTAATAAAGAGCGAGTATGGGAATTATATTGGACGGGCTTTTATTCCGGGGAGATCAACTCAGCCAAACTGGCTACAGTTCACCTAAAATGGCTGTCCACACGCCTGATTCAGGTGTACGGGAACGACATTAGCTTATATGCCAACGAAGGGGCAATATTGTGCTATGGCATATTACATCAGATTGCCAACACATCAAGAAGTCTAAATACGCAAAAACCCGTATGGAGCGAAGTGGTTCCAAAAGTACTAACGTACATTGAAGTGATCCTAAGAACAATGCACCAGAGAAATGAACATATTTTCGACTTTCAGTCTCTCTATTTCCTGAATGCCGATGAGCGTAACCATGATATGGGTCTGGACATCGATAATGTATTGATCGAATTTGATGAGTTCAACAACCGTGTTCAAAAATCCAAGGAATCTGCAGCATTGAAGCAACTTTCGAAGGGGCTTTTAGCGTTATTACAGGATCAAGAGGATTTAAATATTCCTGTAATCGAAGTGGTACTTCAAGCGTTTCACAAAGAGTACAAGTCCAGTGCGTTTCAATCGGAAGCCAATAGAGTGACCGAAGCCTGTTGGTGGTATTTGGAACTGGTGAAACAACGTAATTAATATGGGGGTTGGCTAATAGCCGACCTCTTTTTTATACTTTTTATGCTTGTAATTATCAATATTATACTAATCGTATATAAATGAAATATTGTTATAACAGTTGTTTAATGCCGTTAAATTTATGATATTTGAAAATAAATAGACGAGTAGTATATAATCGAAATGAACATATATTTCCATAGATTTGAATAACTTCACTTCGAAAGGAAGATTATAATGAATCATTCGAATAACCAGACCTCAGAAAAAGTAGAATTTAATTTATTTAGCGAAGAAAATAGTAAAGATCCATTTGCCATGTTTGCACAGATGCGTGCCAAAGGTTCCGTTGTTCCTATACCTAATCCAATGGGTGGAGCAGGGCGAACCTGGATTGTAACTCGGATGGACGTTGCCATGGAAGTGCTGAAAGATCACTCTCGATTTACGGTAGATATGAACTCTATTGATAGTGGCAATGATATTCGAAAGAATCTCTCAGGCGAGCTTGGTTCGTCGGAACCCCAGACTTTTTTACCGGAAAGTCGATGCTCTTTGTTGATGAACCGGATCATCGTAGACTGCGTAGCCTGGTTTCCAAAGCGTTCACTCCAAGATATATGGAAAGCCTGCGTCCACGCGTCCAGGAAATTGCCGATGAGTTGATTGACCAATTCGAAGGAAAAGGAGAGATGGATCTTGTAAAAGACTATGCCTATCCTTTCCCAATCAACGTTATTTCCGAGATGTTGGGTATACCTCAGGAAGACCGACCTCAGATCCATGTATGGTCTGAAGCCATTGCAAAAGGTCTTGGTTTTGGTAAACAGGACCCTGCAGTAGCGCAGCACTTGCGATCATTTGCAGAGTACACCTCACAGCTTGTGGCGAACAAACGAGTAGAACCTTCAGATGACCTCATCAGTCAATTAATTGTGATTGAGGAGGAGGGGGATCGATTGAATGAAGATGAATTAATATCCATGATCACGTTATTAATATTTGCTGGACATGAGACAACGTCCAATCTGATTGCAACCGGCTCTTATCTTCTTCTGACACATCCCGAACAACTGAAACAACTGAAACAAGATCTTAATCTGGTTCCTTCTGCGGTGGAGGAGTTGTTACGATATAACGGACCCGCCACTTCTTCAGGTCCTCGTTATGCAACACAGGACACGGAGTTAGATGGACAATTGATTCAAAAAGGAGATGTTGTGATTCCCCTCCTGAAATCAGCGAATCGGGACGAACAGCAATTCACTGATCCGGAAGAATTGGATATTGAACGCAAAATAAAACGGCATTTGGCCTTTGGACACGGCATCCATATGTGTCTTGGCGCTCCTCTTGCTCGTGTGGAGGGGGACGTGGCGTTTACTACGCTTTTACGTCGACTACCGGATCTTCAGCTCAGCATTCCTCAGGAAGAGATTCATTGGCACTCTGCTTTGTCATCACAAGGATTGGCATCTTTGCCTGTTAAATTTTAATAGATGAACTTAGTATGACTCACTGAGTATGACGAAATGTCGTCATACTCTTTATTTGTATTGATGATAGAATGGAATGAATAGAGGTTAGCCGTGTCATTGAACGATCCTTAATTGTGAAGGATAAAATGGTTACATAATTTTTGTTGTGGAGGTAAACTATATGAATAAAGATGAGTTTTTTATGCATAAAGCCATTGAGATTGCTTCTGCAAGCTCGCAAAGAAGGAAACGAACCATTCGGCCCATCATCAATTAGCGGAAATTGCTGGTGGCAACATCATGATCGCGTGTGAAGGAGTATTTGACAAAAGTCCTCAAAAGCCTGAAGTAACAGGGGAATTACTTAATGTAGAGGGCTTGAAATTCTTCGAGGGATATCAATTTCATTCCAAGTCGTAATCCGGTCAAAAAAATAATTTTTGATAATTGCTTGATTTTTTTTCAACGTCTGATAGTGTAAGACCTGTGATTTTGGGAAGTTAATTTATCAATATGAATTAGAGCTTTCCAGCAGATAATTTTGACCACTTCACCAGGAAGTTAAGGCCATACGGACAGCCGGGTCAAACGCCGATTGGCAACTTACGTTGCTTTATTGATTGAGTTCAAAGCTCAAATTTTATAAGTTGGTTACTTTACAACCAGTGCAATTGCACATCAACTTGTGAAACGGTCAATAAGAGTGGTAAAGGCGAATTATTTGCTATATAGACTCTGATCCAATATTGATATACATGAAGGAGCTTTCCGCCAAAGGAGTTCTTATGAACTTTTTTGGTCATGGAGACTTCACGTCTTTTTTATGATGTATATCGATAAGCAAGTGTGATGATGCGCGATTGCGGGCATTTTTCACCTTGCTTTTTTTGTTGTCTTGTTGTTGTCATCGTATTAAACCAATAAAAAAAATACATATTGGGATAGGAGAATGTAAAATGGGAAAAGCACTAATCATCGGCGCCGGCGGCGTTGCTTCCGTGGCAGTACACAAATGCGTTCAAAACAGCGAAGTTTTTGAGGAAATCTGCATCGCGAGTCGTACAAAATCCAAATGTGATGAGCTCAAAGCCAAGCTGGACGGCGGAAAAACAAAAATCACGACAGCACAAGTAGATGCTGATAATGTTGACGAACTGATCGCTCTGATCAACGAAGTTAAACCGGATATCGTAATGAACCTTGCTTTGCCGTATCAAGATCTGACAATCATGGATGCTTGCCTTGCAACTAAAACAAATTACATGGACACAGCAAACTATGAGCCACATGATACAGCGAAGTTTGAATACAGCTGGCAATGGGATTACAAAGAGCGTTTTGAACAAGCAGGCATCACTGCATTGCTCGGTAGTGGGTTTGACCCAGGCGTGACAGGCGTATTCTCCGCTTATGCCCTGAAGCACTACTTTGACGAAATTGAGTACATCGACATTTTGGACTGCAATGGCGGCGATCACGGCTATCCGTTCGCAACCAACTTCAACCCTGAGATCAACATTCGCGAAGTATCTGCGAACGGAAGATACTGGGAGAATGGTGAATGGATTGAAACAAAACCGATGGAAATCAAACGTGTCTACGACTTCAAAGAAGTTGGCGAGAAAGACATGTACCTGTTGTACCATGAGGAACTGGAATCTTTGGCAAAAAACATGCCAGGTCTTAAACGTATCCGTTTCTTCATGACATTTGGTCAAAGCTACCTGACTCACTTGAAAGCTCTTGAAAATGTAGGCATGACTTCAATCGAGCCTATTGAATATGAAGGTAAACAAATTATTCCACTGCAATTCCTGAAAGCAGTACTGCCTGATCCAGCATCCCTTGGACCACGTACTGTAGGTAAAACAAACATCGGTTGTATTTTCAAAGGTAAAAAAGATGGTCAAGACAAAACATATTATGTATACAATATCTGTGATCACCAAGAGTGTTACAAAGAAGTGGGTTCCCAAGCGATCTCTTACACAACAGGCGTTCCAGCTATGATCGGTGCAGCAATGGTCATGACAGGCAAATGGAACAAACCAGGCGTATACAATGTAGAAGAGTTCAACCCAGATCCATTCATGGAAGAGTTGAACAAATGGGGTCTCCCATGGGTAGAAGACTTCAACCCGGTACTCGTTGATGAGCTGCCAGAAGAAGTTAAAGAATCGGAGCTTGTTCGTTAAAATGCGGTTCGAGCAATTACCGACCCCATGTTTTGTTGTTGACGAGGCGCTTATCGAGAGAAACCTGAAAATCCTGAACGGTGTTATGCAGCGTACAGGTGCCAAAATCGTGCTCGCTCAAAAAGCATTTTCCATGACTGCGATGTATCCACTGATTGGAGAATACCTGAGCGGCGCTACGGCGAGTGGTTTGTATGAAGCACGCCTGGGCCACGAGGAAATGGGCAAAGAGAACCATGTCTTCGCTCCGGCATATCGCGCAGAAGAGATCGACGAGATTCTCTCCATCTGCGACCATATTATTTTTAATTCTTTTTCACAGCTTGCCAAATTCAAGGATAAGGCGCTTCAAGCTGGCCGTAAGGTCGGTTTGCGCGTCAATCCTGAATGCTCTACCCAAGAAGGACACGAGATCTACGATCCGTGTTCTCCGGGTTCGCGTTTTGGCGCGAAACAAGAGGATTTCCAAGCAGATCTGTTGGAAGGTGTCTCCGGACTGCACTTCCACACACTGTGTCAGCAAAATTCCGACGATCTGGAGACTACGTTGAACGCAGTAGTTGAGAAGTTTGGACAATGGCTGCCACAAATGGAATGGATCAACTTCGGTGGTGGACACCATATCACACGTGAAGATTATGATATTCCAAGGTTGGAAGCTTGCATCAAACGTATGCAGAACGACTATGGCCTGGAAGTATATCTGGAGCCAGGAGAAGCTGTTGCGCTGAACGCGGGTTATCTCGTGACTTCTGTGCTGGACTTCCATAAAAACGGAATGGACATCGCTATTCTGGATACTTCAGCTACGTGTCATATGCCGGATGTGCTGGAAATGCCATATCGCCCGCCGCTGATCGGTTCGGGAGAAGTAGGCGAGAAAGCCCATCTGTATCGTCTTGGTGGACAAACATGTCTGTCTGGTGACGTAATTGGGGACTATTCATTCGATCAGCCTTTGCAAGAAGGCGACCGTCTGGTATTCGAGGACATGGCGATTTACTCCATGGTGAAAACCAACACGTTCAACGGCATGCCGCTTCCAGCGATTGCAGTCAAAAGAAAAGACGGCGATTGCGAAGTTGTTCGCGAATTCGGATATCAGGATTTCAAAATGAGGCTGGCATAATTACTTCATTATATAGTAAACATTAATATAGAAATGAAATTAAAACAAAGAAGGGAACCTGGAGACAGGTTCCCTTTTTAACGTTAACTGATGTTTAATGATTAGATTTAATGATGTTTATCAGTGAGGTTAGATGAATGTTTACCGGTATTGAGCCGACTTGGCTTCAACTTCAGTTTTCGGGTTAATTTTGTGGTTTCGAGGCTGCTCTTGCTGCATATGGAAAGATCGGTTCTCTGAGCTTAAAGTCATACGTCAACCCATCCACAATGCCGACTACACTTTCACTGTCATACAACTGCAGCAAAAAACCAGCCATTTGTTCTGCCGTATGGAATTTGGGAACTCTGCCCTCATATTCAAACTCCTCTACATTAAAGGAAAGTTTCGCAAATTCCGTCTCGGTTGCAGCCGGTGCGAGCACTTTGGCTTGCATTGCTGCGTTCTTGCCTCTCAACTCCTGCGCAAGCCCTTCCGTAAAGGCACTTACATAGAACTTGGTTGCGCAGTAGGTTACTGCATCGGCTACAATCGTATATCCACCACCAGAGGAGATATTAATGATCTGTGTGCCATCAACATTTGCATAATCACGTACATACAGGGAAGAAAGAATCGTAAGAGCTTCTATATTTAGATGAAGCATCTGCTCAATTTTGGGCAGGTGTTGTTCGCCCACGGAAGCAAAATTCCCGAATCCGGCGTTGTTAATCCACGTCTCAATGGAGTAAGCTTGAAGACTCTCATAGAAATCATGCACATTAGTTGCAATGGACAGATTCACTGTACGAATGACAACATCCAGATCAGGATTGATTTCAGCTACTTTTGCTTTTAATTTGTCTAATTCATCGGTTCTGCGTGCTGCCAGGATCATATTTTTGCCACGAGCTGCAAAAGCTAAAGCCGCTTCATATCCAATGCCCGAACTGGCACCGGTAATCACTGTGTATTTCATGGGAATTCCTCCTGGATCTGATTTCATTTTTTATTGTGATGTGACCACGAGTTGATTATACTGATTAGAGCTTACTCTAAGTCAAGCGGGAAAATGGAAGGGAGGTTAACCATGCATACCATTGGTGAAGTGGCAGAATTACTCCATATCAGTGCACATACGTTGCGTTATTATGAGAAGGAACAGATTGTAACTCCTCTCCGAGATGCGAGTGGAGACAGGCGGTACAACGAGTCACACCTGAAATGGCTGCAATTTGTAATTAAATTAAAAGAGACTCAGATGCCCATTGCTACCATTAAGAAGTATGCGTCCTTGTTTCAGGAAGGGGGCATACGGCGGCGGATCGTTTGAAGTTACTGGAGGAGCATAAAGAGTCGATTCAAAAACAGATGCATATACTTAACACAGCAGATGAGATGCTTGAGCATAAAATTTCGTCGTATCGGACGCTCATCGGACAATGAACTAACACACACAAATGACGATCTATTGCCAAAACAGTGATTTTTATTATAGACTGTTTTTTATCGGTTGTTCATCAAGGGGAAATGCAATGCATCAAAACAGAAAACAAAAGTCAAACAAGTTAAAGATTCTCTCCAAAGTATTATTGATTATCATTGGGGGATTTATAACGGCATATGGTCTCGAAGCCATATTGATCCCGAATAATGTCTCAGATGGTGGTGTCACAGGTCTGAGTATCGTAGGATCACAGCTGTTCGGATTACCACTGGGGATGCTCATCGGGATTATTAACATTCCATTTGTGTGGCTCGGGTACAAGCAAATCGGAAAAAGCTTTGCCTTATATTCGATCATCGGTATTGCTTCACTCGCAATCAGCACCAGTCTGATGCACCATGTACCAACCATCATTGAAGGTGATACCTTGCTTGTTACGGTTGTTGGCGGGATTATTATCGGTTTTGGTATGGGACTTGCATTACGTAATGGTGGCGCATTGGATGGCATAGATATGCTGGCTGTACTCCTTTCGCGAAAAGTACCTTTTGGAACCAGTGATCTCATTCTGTTCCTCAACATGTTTGTATTTATTGTCGTTTCTACCGTGTTTGGTCTGCAAGGCGCGATCTTGTCAGGACTTGCGTATTTCATTGCTTCTAAAGTGATACATATTGTTGAAGAGGGCTTGAGCGGCTCCAAAACGTTTAAAATTATTACGAATCAACCTGAGATTATGGTTGAAACTATTCGTGACCGTCTAGGTCGTGGTGCAACGTACACTGAGGCGTACGGTGGCTATTCTAATGAACAGTTCAAGGAAATCACTTGTGTCATTAACCGGATGGAAGAGAGTAAAATTAAAGATATCATTCACGAAATTGACCCAACTGCCTTTGTAGTCGTATATGATGTAGCTGAAGTCAGAGGTGGTAATTTCAAAAAGAAAGATATTCACTAACATACAAAAACGCGCTGACAGGAGAAATACTCTTGCTAGCGCGTTTTTGTTTTACCATATGTATATAAAAAAATCAAGCTTCCGTAAAAACTGTACTGAAGCTACTGTCAACACCTTCAATATACAATGGAACAGCATATACCTTTTCAATTCCAGATAAATCATGGTTTAAATTCATATCCTCTATAAGTAGAATGAACTTGCCATCAACCCGACCTTTCCCGAGCATAATCTGATGAAAAGTGATAGCTTCATCCACATGAATCACAGAGCCAGAAGAGATCATATCCATTCCAACTGCTCTCAATGAATCAAAAACCATCAGGTAACTTGCAGCATCTGCTGCAAACCCTGGGTTATGATTACTGTAACGAACAGGGTCAGATGATCGAAAAGTTCCAAAACCTGTACGTATGAGTAGTAGATCAGAGCCAGCGATCTGGTGTTCATACGGCTCCAGGTCAGCTTTTGTAATAAGTTCATCATCACCTTTGGGGATATCGAGGATTGTTGGATGAGTAAAGATAAAGTAGTCTATTGGAATCTCGCTTATTTTTAGACCTTGCGGATTGAAATGCCAAGGCCCGTCAATATGAGTTCCATTATGGTCGAGAGATGTGATGATAAATTGGTTATACAGATCTCCTTGATCTATGCTGGACTGCTGCTGAATCTCAACAGGAGGGTTATCTTTATAAACGGGAGTATTTACACTAAGAGGATAGGACAAGAGGATCCGCTTCATCTGTTGTTCTCTCCTTTATGTCACACAGTTTCTATATAATGTTTGGTGAATGTATGGACTCATATTATGAAAGGAATCGGTATTTCATGCATAAGTACAGCTCTCTTATGGAAAACTTCTATAGTGCGAATACAATGCATGATTTCATGTATGGGAGGTTAGCATAGTGACAAAACAAGACCCGCAAGAGCTTTTGAAGCAAAAACACGAGCTGGATGAACAAAAAAGACAGTTCACTAATTTTTCGCGGAATATTTCTGGTCATGGTGAGGTTGAAGCTGGTCAAGAGTTCAGTGTTGACCGGGTACCAGATGATCAAAACCGTATGAAATCGGTTGAGAACAGACGCGGCGAAGTCTAAAACGTTACAACATAAGCCGATCCTTTCATGGATCGGTTTATTCGTGTGGAGCAGTGTGATGAACAAAGAATATGTATTGTAATTGCACATAGGAGAGTATATAGGTGGTGGTCAATCGTTGTAAAAGGTCGTATATTATTAATATGTCGATTGTGGGATTGAATATGGACCACATCGCAATATGATAAACGATTTTACATAGAAGGACGGGAAAAAATGGACTTTAAACCGCTTGCTTCATTTATTGACCGCATGACATCCTGGCGCATTCCGTGGGCAGAGGTGCTGGTGATGCATCGAAATGATACCGTTTTCCATTATCGTAATGGTTACGCCAATCTGGAGGAGAAAACGCCCATTGGTGATGGAGCGATCTTCAATCTATACTCCATGACCAAAATCATGACCTGCGTTGCAGGCTTGCAACTGGTGGAAAGAGGCGAAATGCTGTTAAGTGATCCACTGTCCGATTATCTGCCAGAATATGCTGATATGACGGTGAAGAAAACGATGGCGAACGGTGAGATTCGGCTGGAAAATGCGACAAGAGCCATTACAGTGCGCGATTTGTTCACCATGACTGCCGGTTTCTCCTATGACGTGGGTAATCCAAGCATTCAGGAAGCCGTCAAAAGAACCGACGGAACATTGCCGACACGTGACTTTGCGAGAGCGCTTGCAAAAGAACCGTTGCTGTTTGAACCAGGAACACACTGGAATTACAGCATGTGCCATGATGTGCTGGGAGCCTTGATTGAAGTGGTCAGTGGTAAAAGCTTTGGTACGTATCTCCGGGACGAAATCACCGGACCACTGGGTATGAATGATACAGCGTTTAATCTGAACGATGAGCAGCAGAAGCGCCTGATTCCGCAGTATGCTTATAATGATGAGCTTGAAAAGGCTGTACGTATGGATGGTAATGGATTCCGTGTGGGTACCGAGCTGGAGAGCGGCGGTGCTGGGTTATTGTCAACCGTTAGTGATTATGCACGTTTTCTGAACGCACTTACTGGGCTTGGTACAAGTCCTGAAGGTGTACGCATTTTGTCACAAGCTTCAGTGGAACTGATGCGAACGGATCACCTGAACGAGATGACTCGCGGTGATTATTCGTGGGATCATATGTATGGATACGGCTATGGACTAGGTGTTCGTACACATATCTCCAAAGCAGGCAGTGGTTCGCTGAGCCCACTGGGTGAATTTGGATGGAGTGGTGCTGCTGGTTGTATGGCCATTATTGATCCGGATTCAGAGCTTACGGTCATGTATGCCCAGCATCTGCTCAACAGTCAGGAACCATATGTTCAACGACGCTTACGTAATGTGGTATACTCCTGCCTATAACTCATATCGTATTCGTAGTTACTTGAAGAGCCGCTATATTAGCGGCTTTTTTATGTTATATAGATCGAAAACTATTGATTTAGATTGTTATATATTTCTTTATTAGAAAGGGTATGTTATCATTCTTAGGAAAATAGTACTAGTAGGAGGATATGCTTATTGAACATTAACTTATATTAATTACATAGCTTGATCAAGATTAGGACTCTAGCAAGTACCTGTTTGAAAGTTGAGATTGTATACGATTTAAAATTAGAAAAGAGCTGCTAGATTTTTATTTTTTTACTAAAAGGAGAGTCAACGATGATACACCCTAAACACAACGCAAAATGGGCTTCTCTGGCCTTACTTACCTTAATCGGCTATGTTCTGAGCGCATTGCTCCTGCTACCAACTAATGCCGCTGCCAAAGGAGAGCAAATCTCTGCCAAACAGCTCGCAAGTATGAGCCGGCTTTCATTTACACTTCGTGATGCCAAGCAAACGGCTTACACCGTTTATATTTTCGCTTATGATGAACAGAAGAGCACGCTGACCGAAGAAAATGGTTGGACAAACAATAAAAAAGGCGACAAGAGTTATTCAGGAACGTATCGTGCAGCCTTGCTGAAAAAAGGTGCAGCATACGGAACAGTCCAAGCAGCAAAACTGGATCTGAATACGATTATTTTGCCGCAAACCTGGAACTTCGTTGTGAAAAGCAAAGAGGCTAGTACACCAGACATGCTGATGATTACCGATTGGGGAACTTCTAATTTTAATGAGGTGAAAACCTATATTGTTCGTTCCGGGGAATTGCGCCGTGTAACATATGTCGATAATAAGGGTAAAAAAATCGACGATTCCTACTCTGCAAGCAGAGATGATGGAATCCGTACTCTTTCAGGTGCCCGAGTACAGTTCAAAAATTACAACAACCTGCAATTCGTCTATGGAGTTAATACGTTTAAGTTGAATGTAAACAAATCGGAGTTGCGGTTGGAAGATACGCGTAACCTCCGTTCAAAAGCTTGGCCGAACTCGGGTGTTGGCGATCGCGCTTACCTGAAAAGCTTGAAGGAAGCTGCTTTAAAGGGTGCATTACCGGGCCGGACGGACATCAAGATTGGCATGACGCTTCAAAATGCGCAAAAAAGCTGGGGAAACCAACCTCTCGTTCAAATGAGGAATGGGGAGCGTTCTATTATTATTCTAAATTCGGCGTCGGATTTGATTCATACATGCACGAGCTTACCAATAAATCACGTATTGCCGTTTTTGATTTGTACAATGAGAAGCAGAATCTGTCACCATGGAATGTGAAAATATGGATGGGGAAACCTTCCTCAGAGTATTACAATGAAGTCGTTGGTGGTTATGAGATGGTATACCAATTGGGTAATCACGCCATTGTATTCAATTATGAGGAAGAAGAGGACTTGATTGACTTTACGAGTATATATTAAGCTATAACATCGTAAGAAACAAAAGTGTATCGTATTCTTATTACAAAAAAAGCCGCTAAATAGCGGCTTTTTTGATTTCCATGAGATGGACGGTAGTCTATTTTATTGGGGTATCATTAGAGCTTTGCACAGAACGTACACGATTGACTAAGTAAATGCCAACCGACACGAACAGTAATGCAGCCAGATTTTTCAGTTCCAAGATCGTTTCCCCAGAAATAACGCCGATAACAATGCGCCAAACACAGGGATAAGGAAGTTGTATACAGACACTCTTCCGACCTTGTTGTATTTGAGAAGCAGATTCCATAGACAAAATGCAACGGATGACAGCAAGGCCAAGTAGATCAAGTTACTGGTGGATTCCAGGGTGAAGTGGGTAACCCGACCGCCGAGTAAGAGACCTAACAGCGTAAGTACCAATCCCCCAACAAACAGGCTGACCCCTGTTATGATCAGAACATCAATCGTAGCAGTGAGACGTTTTGCGTAAAGGGCCGTAACGGAAAAAACAAGTGCAGCTATAATAACAAACCCTTCACCTGTGAACGAAAAGGAAAAAGTAAGCAGATCCGTATGGAAGTTTACGATGATTACACCGACAAATCCGAGCAAGCAGCCAACGATTTTATTTCTGCTTAACTTGTCGTTTTTATAGATGAAATGGGCCAGAACAACACTGAAAAAGGTCGTCGTTGCATTCATAATGGAGCCTTTGACACCCGTTGTATTGGCTACGCCAACGTAGAAAAACATATATTGCAAACCGGTTTGCAATATACCTAACATAATAAGACTTGTCCACTGCTTCCTGGACAATTGGAGCTTCTCTTTTCTAACGATACGAGACAGGAGCAAGAGCAGCAAGCCCGCCAGTGTAAATCGGTATCCGGCAAATACATACTTGGAAGCAATATCTTCCGGCAGAATGTTAAACGCGATATATCCAAGTTTGATGGATGGGTACGCGCTTCCCCATAACAAGCAACACAGGCTTGCCACGAGCATGACAAAAATGGGATCACTAAATTTACTCGGTTTTTGATTTTCAAGGGTATTTCTTTCTATCACTTTCAATCTTCTCCTCACATTTCATGCACATATGTATGTACGTATCTAATATCCTCACTGACCATATCACATATCGCAACTATTTGTAATGATAATTAATAAACCGCTCTCCAGGACAGGAAGAAACCATGATACAGATGGATTCCAGTGCACATTCATGTATACTTGGAGAAATTTCCAGAATGAAAACGCTTGTCAAATTGAAAATAATATGATAATTTAATGTCTGTAACCGGTTACACATAGAGGAGAGCAACTTATGACAACAATTAAAGACGTAGCTCAACTGGCTGGCGTATCTGTTGCCACCGTATCCAGAGTCATTAATGATAGAGGTTATGTTCATGCGGACACACGCAAGAAAGTGGAAGACGCTGTGAAGGCGCTTAACTTTTCGCCAAATGAAGTTGCCCGCTCATTATATAAGCGCAAGTCCAAACTGATAGGCCTGTTGTTGCCGGATATTGCCAACCCTTACTTCCCGCAGTTGGCCCGCGGTGTAGAGGACCGGATGCAGGAACAGGATTACAGACTGATATTTGGAAATAGTGATGAGGATGAACGGAAGGAGCAAGATTACATCCAGACGTTTATCCAGAACAATGTGGTCGGTGTGATCTCTTCAACGAACTACCCTCATTCTTCAATATATGAAAAACTGAAGATTCCCGTTGTGTTTCTGGACAGAACTTCATTGGATCGTCCATCCGTGTATGCGGATGGCAGGGAAGGTGGAAGACTAGCTGCAAGGGAGATTATCAAACGTGGCAGTCGCCGGATCACGGTTATGCAAGGACCGTCACAGATCAGACCGGCTCAGGATCGCTTTGAAGGAGCGATTGAAATCATCCGTGATGCTGGGCTAGACTACCGGGTAATCAAGACAACCTCATTTTCAATTAACGAGGCGGGTGTATGGGCTGAAGAATTATTCAGGAAGTACGCGGACACAGATGGGGTCATTGCCAGCAATGACATCGCAGCCATGGCAGTACTGCATGAGGCATCACGAATCGGAAAAAAGTTCCTGATGACGTACAAGTGATTGGTTTCGATGATATTCCGATGAGCAGCCTGTTATCGCCGGCATTGTCCACCATCCATCAGCCAGCATACGAGATGGGAAGAGAAGCGGCGGGATTACTTATCCAGCTTGTCGAACAAGCTGCAATAGAGAACAAAAACATACAGTTGCCCGTAAGTTTCATCGAACGGGGCACTACGAGAAAGGTGAAATCAGATGGCTAAAATATGTGTAATAGGAAGCAGTTCAATGGATCTGGTTGTTACTTCGTCAAGACGGCCGGGGCGGGTGAAACCGTTCTTGGCGACAGCTTCAAAACGGTCCCTGGCGGTAAGGGAGCCAATCAGGCTGTTGCCGCTGCACGACTGGGTGCCGAGGTTGCGATGATCGGCCGGGTAGGCGACGATGCTTTTGGCAAAGATATTTTAGAGAACTTTAGAGCAAATGCTGTAAATACGCAAAATGTGAAACCGGTTACACATTTAGAAAGCGGAACGGCTCATATCATTCTGGCAGAAGGTGATAATAGTATCGTAGTGGTTGAAGCGGCCAATCGAGAAGTCACTCCTGCATATGTCGATGAGGCAGCTGAAGTAATTCGAAACGCAGATATCGTGCTGATTCAGCAGGAAATTCCGGAGGAAACGGTTGTTCATGTAAGTACATTATGTGCAGAATTCGGAACACCGCTGCTGCTTAATCCCGCACCGGCGAGAACATTACCGCAAGAAGTGATCGACAATGCCGCATATATCACGCCGAACGAGCATGAAGCCGAGATTTTGTTTCAGGGCATGAGTCCGGCACAGGCATTGCGTCAGTATCCTAACAAGTTGTTCATCACGGAGGGTAGTAAAGGTGTACGTTACTTTGATGGGACAGCGGAAATTCTAGTCCCAACTTATAAAGTTGAGGCTATCGATACTACTGGGGCAGGAGATACGTTCAACGCCGCATTTGCAGTTGCTTTAGCTGAAGGAAAAGCGTTGCAAGAGAGTATACGCTTCGCTAATCGGGCTGCATCGTTGTCCGTCACCAAGTTCGGAGCGCAGGGCGGTATGCCAACGCGTGATGAAGTAGAGGAGAGCTTGTAATGAAAAGAAATGGCATGTTGAATAGTCACATTTCCAAGATTTTGTCTGATCTGGGCCATACGGACATGATTGCGATTGCGGATGCAGGTCTACCGGTACCTGACGGGGTAATCAAAATCGATCTAGCCCTTAAATTGGGAACACCAAGTTTTCGCGAAGTGGTAGAGGTTATCGCAGAAGATATGGTTATTGAGAAAGTTATTGTGGCAGAAGAAATTCGCGAAGGCAATCCCGCAGCTATGCAATTCATCACGGAGAAATTCGGTGAAGAAGCCATCGATGCTTCCGTCAGCCATGAACAATTCAAAGCATTAACTCGGCAGGTGAAAGCGGTCATCCGCACAGGTGAAGCCACACCCTATGCCAATTGCATTTTACAATCGGGAGTCCATTTCGGTTAAAAGGAGGTTACGTAATGCACATTCAGATGCAAGACATTCATAAAGCGTTTGGAACGAATCAGGTGCTGAGCGGAGTGGATTTTGAACTAAAAGATGGTGAGGTTCATGCCCTGATGGGGAGAATGGAGCCGGCAAATCCACGCTGATGAACATTCTGATTGGTCTTCATCAGCGTGATCAGGGAATCATCACCATAGACGGAGAAGAAAACTATTTTGCAAGTCCAAAGGAAGCCGAGAAACTGGGTATCACATTCATACATCAGGAGCTGAATGTATGGCCTGAAATGACGGTGCTGGATAATCTCTTTATTGGTAAGGAACTGACATCATCGTTCGGGTTGCTTAATACAAGACAAATGAAAACGCTTGCCAAAGAACAGTTCGCGAAGCTTTCCGTAGACATACCACTGGAACGTCCTGCGGGAGAGTGCTCTGTCGGGCAGCAACAGATGATTGAAATTGCCAAAGCGCTAATGACAGATGCCAAGGTCATCATTATGGACGAGCCAACAGCAGCACTTACGGAGCGTGAGATCCAAAAGCTGTTTGGTGTAATCAGCTCGCTGAAGAAGGAAGGCGTATCCATCGTGTATATTTCTCACCGAATGGAGGAGATATTCACGATCTGTGACCGGATTACCATCATGCGTGACGGAAGAACGGTAGACACACAGGCTATTCCACAGACAAGCTTTGATGAAGTGGTGCGGAAAATGGTAGGTCGTGAACTTACCGAGCGTTATCCTGTCCGTAATCCTTCTTATGGAGAAGTTGTCCTCGAAGTAAGGAATGCAAGCAGCAAAGGTCTATTCGAGAATATTAACTTCACGGTGAGAGCGGGGAAATACTCGGTTTCTCAGGACTCATGGGTTCTGGACGAACAGAGATCATGAGAACCATCTTTGGTTTGGATACGTTGGATAGCGGTGAAATCTTCATCCGCGGCAAAAAAGCGAACATTCGTAAACCGGCAGATGCAGTGAAATATGGAATTGGGTTTATTACTGAAGACCGCAAGGATGAGGGGCTGGTACTAGACTTCTCTATTCGCGAGAATATGGCGTTGCCAAATCTGTTCAGTTTCTCAAGCAAAGGTTTCATCTCAACTTCAAAAGAACAAGACTTCGTAGATACACTGATCAAACGTCTACAGATCAAAACACAATCCTCCGAAACGGCAGCAAGGAATCTATCCGGGGTAACCAGCAGAAGGTGGTTATTGCGAAATGGGTTGGTATCGGTCCAAGCGTACTTATCCTGGATGAACCCACACGCGGAGTGGATGTCGGAGCGAAGCGCGAAATCTATGAAT
Organism: Paenibacillus sp. OVF10; assembly: GCA_022836915.1. Classification (GTDB taxonomy): domain Bacteria; phylum Bacillota; class Bacilli; order Paenibacillales; family Paenibacillaceae; genus Paenibacillus. The sequence continues at coordinate 3,983,478 of CP094668.1, forward strand.
TGATGAATGAACTGACAGACCGCGGTGTTGCAATCATCATGGTATCGTCGGAGCTACCTGAAGTGCTCGGCATGAGTGACCGGATCGCGGTTGTGCATGAGGGACACATCAGTGGCGAGGTTGCAAGGAAGTAGCAACACAAGAACACATAATGACATTGGCCACAGGGGGACAGTGATATGACAACAATGCAGGAAAACAAAACGGCTAAAAGCGGATTCCGTTTCTCAAACGTGATACAAAAATTGGGACCGCTGCTTGGCTTAATCATTCTTATTCTCATCGTATCGGTGTTGAATCCAAGTTTCTTGGAACCGCTTAATATTTTGAATTTATTGCGTCAAGTCTCGATTAATGCGCTGATTGCCTTTGGTATGACGTTTGTTATCCTGACGGGTGGAATTGATCTGTCGGTCGGCTCAATCCTGGCTTTATCCAGTGCTTTTGTAGCAAATATGATGTTGTCTGGTCTCGATCCGATCTTGTCCATCATTATTGGTGTAGCACTCGGTGGTGTCATGGGTATGGTGAACGGACTAATGATCACCAAAGGTAAAATGGCTCCGTTTATCGCTACATTGGCAACCATGACGATATTCAGAGGACTAACATTGGTGTACACCAATGGTAATCCAATTACAGGACTCGGGGATAACCTGTTGTTCCAACTGTTTGGCCGCGGTTACCTGCTGGGCATTCCGGTACCTGCAATTACGATGCTGATTACCTTCATGATTCTGTGGATTGTTTTGCATAAAACGGCTTTTGGCCGCAAAACGTATGCCATCGGCGGTAATGAGAAAGCTTCCATTATCTCGGGTATCAAAGTTAATCGCGTGAAAATTATGATCTACTCCCTGACAGGTATGCTCGCTGCTCTGGCAGGTGCAATTCTGACATCGCGTTTGAATTCAGCGCAACCAACGGCAGGTACATCCTACGAGCTGGATGCGATCGCAGCAGTTGTATTGGGTGGTACAAGTCTTGCTGGAGGACGCGGACGCATCGTTGGTACACTGATCGGTGTTCTGATTATCGGCGTGTTGAATAATGGATTGAACTTGCTTGAAGTAAACTCATTTTATCAAATGGTTGTAAAAGGTATCGTCATAGCCATTGCCGTCCTGCTGGACCGCAAGAAAACAGCATAAGGAGAGAAGCGAATATGAAAAAGTGGACTGTAACACTCATAAGTATGCTGATGATCATCGTTCTGGCCGGGTGCTCTCTGGAGCCACCGGAATGGGCCAAACCTAACCCAAACAAAAGTAACGGACAGAAGAAAATAGGTTTGTCGATATCTACACTGAACAATCCATTCTTTGTATCACTGAAGGACGGGGTAATGGCTGAAGCCAAAAAACAGGGAATACAGGTCATCGTGGTGGATGCGCAGAACGATTCGGCCAAACAAACCAATGATGTGGATGATCTCATTCAGCAAGGCGTTAGTGCACTTCTGATTAACCCTGCGGACTCTGCAGCGATCTCCACAGCGGTTCAATCCGCTAATAGTGTGGGCATTCCCGTAATCACGCTGGATCGCTCCGCAGATAAAGGCGAAGTGGCGGCACTAGTGGCATCTGATAACGTTAAAGGTGGACGCATGGCAGCTGAATATTTTGTGGAACAGCTGGGTGAGGGAGCAAAAGTCATTGAACTTGAGGGTGTACCTGGCGCTTCCGCAACAAGAGAACGGGGTAAAGGTTTCCATGAAGTGGCTGACAAGCAACTTGATGTGGTTTCCAAACAATCTGCTGATTTCGATCGGTCCAAAGGATTAAATGTCATGGAGAATCTGCTTCAGGGTAATCCTGACGTGCAGGCAGTATTTGCCCATAATGATGAGATGGCACTTGGTGCGATTGAAGCGATTCAAAGCTCAGGTAAAGACATTCCGGTCATCGGATTCGATGGCAATGATGATGCAATCAAATCCATTCAGGATGGGAAATTGACGGCAACAGTCGCTCAGCAGCCTATACTGATTGGCCAACTGGCGCTGCAAGCAGCTCTGGATGTGCTCAGTGGCAAGCAGGTGGAGTCATCGATTCCTGCTGAATTGAAGCTGGTAACCAAGGAAAATGTGAACGAGTAAATCATCATAAAACATGTTTTTCGTTTTGGAAATAAACTTAGAATTAAACCAAGCCGCTAATATAGCGGCTTTTTTCATTTTCAAAGTGCGTGGGCATCATATCAAACAGATTATTGGCTTTTAATAGCAACAGAAAGGTACCCAATTGAATTGTAGTCCATTTTGTATTTTTGGATTGCTCCAATATAGAGTCTTTGGATATTTATAACCAATCCATCCGTTGCTATACTAGCATGACGTTCCACACATTCTTCACAATACATAAGGAGGAGCTAATCTCATTGATTCATTCCTGTTCGGAATAGAAAGAAGGTGGCTGAGATGAAACATCTAGTAGAAGAAAATCTTCAAGCTGTAAGACAGCAAATGGCATTGGCCTGCCAGGCTTCAGGTCGCAACATAGAGGACATCAAGTTGTTGCTCGCGACCAAAACGGTACCGCTAGAGAAATTACAAATAGCTATTCAAGCAGGCGAGGTCCTGTTTGGAGAAAACAAAGCTCAAGAACTCCGAGACAAATTCCCACTCATGGAACAAAGCAAACAGGTGGAATGGCATTTTATCGGACATCTGCAAACAAATAAAGTAAAGGACGTAGTTAAATATGTTACTCTCATCCATTCCGTAGATCGTCTGAAACTGGGTCAAGCGTTACATAACCAGCTTCTCAAAGAGAATAAGACCTTAGACATTCTTGTGCAAATTAATACGTCCTACGAAGAAAGTAAATTTGGTGCCTCTCCAGAAACAGCCGTTGAGCTTGTAGAACAGTTGTCTCAATTCGAGACATTAAACGTGAAAGGTTTAATGACCATTGGAAAACTGAATGCGACAAACGAAGAAACACGACATTGTTTTCGATTGTTAAACCAGATCCGTACACAGATTAAAGAGAAAAATATTCCACGCGTAGAAATGGATATTTTATCGATGGGTATGTCTGGTGACTTCCAAGTCGCCATTGAAGAAGGAGCTACAATGATACGTGTAGGGACAAGTGTATTTGGTCAACGCTATTTACCGGACGAGTATTACTGGAATGAAAACACACGCATCGATGATTAAGTGAGAGGTAGTGTTAAATATGAAGACAGCATCCCCTTCGTTACGCGGCCGTGATTTGATATCGCCGGTGATCGCCGCTTTAATATCCGTAATTGTTAATTACGGGGGTACGTTTATCCTTGTTTTTCAAGCTGCAAAAGTGGCTGGTTTAAGCCCGGAAATGACCGCTTCCTGGATTTGGTCCATCTCGATTGGGGTAGGCGTAACGGGAATTTGGCTCAGTTATCGATATAAGGAACCGATTATTACAGCCTGGTCTACACCGGGTGTGGCGTTTCTCGTTTCAGCATTAGCGGTAACCCCTTATCCAGAAGCTATTGGCGCTTACATGATTTCAGCAGTCGGATTTATTACTTTAGGTTTGTCAGGCATGTTTGAACGTTTCGTTCGACTTATTCCCCCAGGCATCGCTTCCGGATTGTTAGCAGGCATTTTACTACAGTTTGGTATTTCGGCCTTTGGAGGGGCGAAGGTAGACCCTTTGCTTGTGATTGTACTGTTTGCAGGCTATATCGTGCTAAGAAGGTTTACTTCCCGTTACGCCATTGTTGGCATATTGGCATTTGGTTTGATTTATTTGATATGCATGGGGAAAACAGACTTCAGTACGATCCAATTGGCGGTCGCATCGCCTGTATTTGTTGTTCCAGCATTTTCGTTAAATGCTTTACTTGGCGTTGCGCTACCGCTGTTCATTATTACCTTGACAGGGCAGTATATGCCCGGAATGCTTGTTCTGCGTAATGATGGATTCAAGACAAGTGCCAATCCCATTTTGGCCGTAACAGGTTTGGGTTCGCTTCTAGCAGCCCCATTCGGATCACATGCTTTTAATGTGGCTGCTATTACAGCAGCGATTTGTACAGGAAAAGATGCACATGAGGATTCAACCAAACGTTATATTGCAGGTATTGCTTGTGGTGTTTTTTATATTTTTGTCGGCATTTTTGGCGTAACATTGGCTGCTCTGTTTTTGATTCTTCCTGCTACCTTTATTGCAACATTAGCGGGATTGGCCTTACTTGGAACCATCGGTGGCAGTCTTGCCAATGCATTAACGGACCCTAAGGGACGTGAAACAGCATTGATTACGTTTTTGGCGACAGCAGCGAATGTGACTTTACTTGGTGTGGGTGGTGCATTTTGGGGACTGTTTGCAGGAATGATGGCACATCTACTGATGAATAGTAAATTTCCCAAAAAACAACTTGGAACGAATAAATAACCGTAATATTGAGAGGAAGATGTTCATGAAACATTTGGAGAAGCAAGATAAAGTAATAGGAAATGCTGTCCAGCAAGAGCTTGGAAGGCAGCGGGATACGATAGAACTGATTGCATCAGAGAATTTTGTAAGTCAAGCTGTGATGGAAGCAACAGGTTCGGTATTGACCAATAAATATGCGGAGGGGTATCCGGGTAGAAGATATTATGGCGGATGTGAGCATGTCGATACAGTCGAAGAGATAGCGAATAGCCGCCTTAAAGCACTTTTTGGCGCTGAACATGCGAATGTGCAGCCTCACTCCGGTTCTCAGGCCAACATGGCAGTATATTTTGCCTCGGTTGAGATTGGTGACACAATACTTGGCATGAATCTATCCCAAGGTGGTCATCTAACACACGGAAGTTTTGTTAATTTTTCAGGTAGGTTTTACAATTTTGTTTCATATGGTGTCGATGCACAGACGGGCCGCATTGACTTTGACGAAGTACGTAAACTTGCTTATAAGTATCGTCCACGCATGATTGTTGCAGGTGGAAGTGCATACCCGCGGACCATTGAGTTTGAATTATTTGCCCAGATTGCCGCCGAAGTGGGAGCTCTTTTCTTTGTAGATATGGCGCATATAGCAGGAATTGTTGCGGCAGGTTTGCATCCTAACCCGGTACCACATGCCCATTTTGTTTCAACCACCACACACAAGACCTTACGAGGACCACGAGGGGGAGCCATTTTGTGCCGGGAGTCCTGGGCAAAGGCGATCGACAAAGCTGTATTCCCGGGGACTCAGGGCGGGCCATTCATGCACGTTATCGCGGGGAAAGCGGTGGCATTAGGCGAGGCATTGCAAATCGAGTTCACAACATATATTGAAGGTGTTCTGAATAACGCCAACGTATTGGCAGAAACTTTAATGAATGAAGGACTTACCCTTGTATCGGGAGGAACAGATAATCATATCGTGTTGGTTGACTTACGAACTATGGGCCTTACAGGCAAAGAAGCCGAAGCTTTACTGGATGAAGTAGGGATTACGGCGAATAAAAATGCAATCCCTCACGATACGGCAAGTCCTTTGGTTACAAGCGGTATTCGTTTTGGAACTCCGGCTATGACTTCAAGAGGGCTTGGAGCTAGGGAAATGAAAGAAATTGCTCAGCTGATAGGGCTTGCTTTTAAAAATCCAAAGAACTCGGATGTGAAAAAACAGATATTAGGAAATGTCCGTGAAATCACTTCGCAATTTCCTCTATATGAAGGGCTTAAATAGCTCAACAGCAGACACTAATAGAGCCTGCAATTGTTCCTAATGGATAACAATTGCAGGCTCGTAATTTGCGTGTTTATATTGAAACTTACTTTTTTGAACGAAGAGATATACCTTGATTGAGATATAGGAGACGCCCTAGTAGGCTATACCTACACGAGACTGTACATACTCATCAGACATTAATTGCTGATAAGCAAACTCCGCAGTATCGATTACAGATATAGAAGTTCCACCGTCAGGCAAATAGTCGCGCTCAACCCGGTATTTACCGAGAGATTCTCCATCAAATAAGTAGGTAGGACACACAATGGTCCATTCTAACTCTGAAGCTTTGAGAATGTTGTACATCTCCAGATGCTCTTCAGCTGCTCGCGTGGACTTACGTTTGGACTCAGGGGATTGAAAACGAAGCAAGCCAGGATCCGTTCGACTTTCCAATATTCCTGCTGTACCAATGGTAATGATTCTTTTGATACGCTCCTGAGCCATAGCCTCAACAATATGTCCCATGGATTGCGATAATGTAGTCGTTCCATCGGTACTTAAGGAACTAACAACGAGATCCACACCCTGTATGGCGTGATGAATATCATCTTTGACTAGAGCGTTTCCTTGATGCAGAATGAAATTGTCATCCCTGAACTGTACCTTTTCTGGGCTTCTAACCAGTGCAGTTACATGATGATTGGAACGTAGGGCATTAGAGACGAAATGACTTCCAACCCGTCCGGTGGCTCCCAATACTAAAATTTTCATCACAAAAAACATCCTTTCGAATCCGAGTGGAGAGCATGTTCTCCATCATAATACAATCTTTGCAAGCCGATGTATGCCTTCCTCAATCTGCTCCTCATCCACTTTCGCAAAACCTAATATCCATCCTTTTCGATGACTCTCCAAGCAATATCTACTAAGCGGATACACGCGCACACCTTGATCAAGGGCAGCATTTGTCAGCGCTTCTTCGTCAAATGACGTTTCAGATTCTAGAAGCATATGTAATCCCGTTTCCACACCACTTAATGTAAATCGTGAGCCTAGCCCAGAAGCAACAATGGCTTTGGTCATGACTTCGTGCCTGCGTCGATATATGTTCCGAACTCTTCTCATATGGCGCATAAAATGACCACGCTCAATAAAATGAGTTAGCGTTAATTGTTCCATAATCGGCAGATGACGATAGGTTAATTCATGAACTTGAGTAAGGCGATCGATGGCTATTTTGGGGCCGATGATAGCGGATAGTCGAATGCCTGGTGCAACCATTTTGGAAAAACTCATCATATAAAGCGTATTCTGGGGTTGCTGACTAAATATAGTTGGAAGCGGGTCTCCACGGTACCTAAATTCGCTATCGTAGTCATCCTCAACAATCCAATATCGATGATGAGCTGCCAAGTGCATCAATTGTTGCCTGCGTGGCTCCGACATAATAACCCCAACTGCGCATTGATGAGAAGGTGTGACAAATACGAGTTTCGTCTGTGGGTGAATATGATCTACACATAATCCATACTCATCGACTGGAACGGGATCGACTTGCATCCGGCGGTATTTCATCGCCATCCAAGCGGCTGGGAAGCCGGGATCTTCTACGGAAACTCTGTCTCCCTCACTTAAGAGTGCCTGGGCAATCAAATCAATGCTATGTTGTGCACCTGAGGTTAACAAGATTTGATCAACATCGATATGAATGCCTCGTTCAAGTGACAAATAACGTTGAATCTGTTCTCTTAGCGCCAGTAACCCTCTGGCATCACCATAAGCCCAAAGATCCAGATCAGGTTCAGTGGAAGCTTGTAAAAAGGATTGCCTCCAGGCTTTTGTGAAACTTTCATCCAGATAAGGCTCGTGGGGATTAAAATCAATTTCTATTTTGCGATTGTCTCTATTGCCAAACCAACTATGCAGATGACCAATCGATTCGTTTAGTGTAGGTAATTCGGGCGGTATAGGCCCTTGCATCGTGACGTCTTCTGATGAACGAGGTGCATATGTCCAATCACTAACTCTTGTCCCGGCTCGTCGAGAGGTTACCGTATACCCTCGACTGAACAATTCCTCGTACACAATCTGTATGGTTGAGCGTGAAACACCAATTAATTGAGCAAGTTCACGTGAGGGGAGTAGCAATTCTCCTGGTTGCCATTTCCCGGTTGTGATATTATGAATCGCTTGATCCAAAAGTTGCTGCCAGATCGGGCGTTGGTCATTCCGATTAACTTTTAGCATTGCTTCAACTCCATTACTCATGCTGAATTATGGACTGCATTTATTTATGTACTTAGCCATGTTATTGGCACTCCATTGATTGATATACCATTATAGCAAAAGTTTAATTTGCAAACAAAACAAAGCTGGACTAAAGGGATTTTTACTGTGTGTCCAACCTATTTGGGTTGGTCCTGCTTGGTTCATACTCGATTCATATTCAAGCCACAGACAGTTCATCTTCTTCGGTTACACTACGGGAGTACTAACACAGAGATTCCTAATCCATAGACTAGACAGGAGAAGATGAGATTGACACGAAAGAAACGAACTTCTATCGCCGCCATAACCTTGGTGTTTGCAATGATGTCCCCAATGTCGGCCATGGCCACACCCGCTACCAGTAACGGTAATAACCCTACGTATGATCTAACTAAAAAGGCAGTAAGTGCAAAGGCCAAGGTACTCACTGAATCATACGCTACGACAAGTGTGCAGTACGCACTGATGGATAAGGGTGAGATTGTGATCTCCGGTCAGGCAGGCAAAAATGACCTAAAAAACAACATCCCGCTTTCTTCTGATACCATGTATGGCATTGGTTCAACCAGCAAAATGATGCTCACCACTGCCGTAATGAAGCTTGTTGACCAAGGCAAGATCGATCTCGATGAGCCTGTCGTGAAGTATATTCCAGACTTTAAAATGAAAGACAAGCGTTACCAACAGATTACACCACGCATGCTACTGAATCATTCATCCGGACTTCTCGGAACGTCAAGTAACAGTGCAATTCTGTTTGGAGATAATGATACCTATGCACATGATACGTTACTGGAACAATTGGCGACGCAACATCTGAAGGCCGATCCTGGCGCATACTCGGTGTATAGTAATGACGGTTTTACATTAGCTGAAATTCTGGTTGAGCGGGTCAGCGGCATGGACTTCACAACTTTCATGCACCGGTACATAACTGAACCCCTTGGTATGGAGCATACCAAAACACCGCAGGATATTGTGGACTTTAGCCAGATGGCAGCAACATATGCCCCTTCGCATGAGGAGCAACTCCCATTAGAGACTACAAATATGATTGCTTCGGGAGGCATCTATTCCACCGCTGAAGATCTGGTTCAGTTCTCGAAAATCGTTACAGGTGAGGTTGAAGGTGTTCTTTCGGAGGAATCCGTAGAGGCCATGGAGCAAGAAGAATACAAGAGAGGCATGTGGCCCGAAGATGGCGATTCGTCTATTGGTTACGGCCTGGGCTGGGACAGCGTGAACCTGTTTCCTTTTAATGATTACGGCATCCAGGCAGTAAGCAAAGGTGGCAATACAATAACCTATCATTCCTCCTTGATTGTGTTACCGGAGTATAATATGGCTGCTGCCGTAACTTCTTCCGGTGGTCATAGCTCAACGGATCAATTGCTGGCAACTGAGCTGTTGCTTGGCGCGCTTGAGGAGAAGAATATCATTCCTGAGCGTAAGCCGGAGAAGTCACATGATGCACCGGTGAAAGCAACCATGCCGAAGGAACTTACACAGCACACAGGCATGTACGCGGGTGGGGCAAACATGTTAATGAAGCTGGACGTAAAAGATGACGGGCAATTAACCCTATCTAATCTGTCGTCTCCTAACAGTTCTGATCAGACCTATACGTACACCGCTGATGGATCATTTGTTAATGATACGGCTACGGAAAAGCTGAAGTTCGTTCAGGAAGTCAATGGGAACACATACTTGTGGTCTCGCTCGTATCAGTCTGTGCCTGGGCTTGGGCAAGTTGCTTCCTCGGAATATAAAGCAGAAAAGCTTGAAACCAATGAATTGTCTGCAGAAGTAAAGGCCGCATGGAAGAAACGGGAAGGCAAAGCCTACGTGTTAGTCAATGAAAAATACACATCAACACTGTACAACACAGCCATGCCGATGATTCCAATTCATACTTTTAACGAGCTGCCTGGTTATATCTACACCAACAAAATTATCGGAGCTAACCAAGCTGTGAACCAATTGCAAATTCCTGGATTAGCGGGCCGTGACACGATGGAGTTTAATTTCTATGAGGAAAATGGCGTGGAATACGTTACAGCTGGAGGCAACGTTTATGCTGCTCAAGATATTATAAAACCGATCTATGCGGGGAAACAATCAAAAACAACCATTCAAGCGAATGGTCATGCCACATGGTATTCGATTCCAGCATCAGCAACAGGTAAAGAAATGACGGTCAAGATGTCTGCAAACAGCGCATTTGCTGTATATAACCAAGCTGGCATAGGCATTAATCATACAGTGGTCAGTGGACAAAACGAAATTGTGTTGCCTGAGAACGGAACTATTGTATTCGCGGGTGAAGCTGGTTCGAAGTTCGAGATTGTATTGACAACTAGAGCAAATTAATAGATTATAAAAAACTGTACAACAAAAAGTCGCGGAAATCGCGGCTTTTTTTGAGTTTTAAATTTTAAATAATACGTTTTAAAGTAAATGTACCTTTTTTCAGATTCACAATGTAATATTGGGTTTCGCGAAGCTTACCTAAAGGGTAAGTATTAAAAGGACTTTTACTGGTTGGAAAAAATGATGGAGGAAAATGTTGCAAGTGGAAAGGCAAAGCATTGATTGTTAATATACAGTAAATAATAACAATCAAATGGGCAGAAGATCGACAAAAAGCATAACCGTAATACCGATTCCAAAGAAAATAATGATTATTCGGACAATACCGAGACGGGGAGGACACATGAAAACAACGAAGATCTCATTTTTTATACTTTCACTGATGCTGCTCCTGGTGAGCGGTCTATCAGGATGGGTAGGAAACGCTGCTGCAGCGTCCGATTCCGGTAAAACCTATGTTATCGGAACTGATGTCACATTTGCTCCATTCGAATATGAAGATGAGAATGGTGATTTTGTTGGTATCGACATGGATTTGCTGGATGCCATCGCCAAAGATCAAAATTTCAAGTATCAAATCAAATCCCTGGGATTTAACGCAGCTGTACAGGCACTTGAGGCGAATCAAGTCGATGGTGTGATTGCAGGGATGAGTATTACGGATGAGCGAAAAGCAAAATTTGATTTTTCGGATACTTATTTTGAATCAGGTGTCGTTATGGGTGTTAGTGCCAACAATGACACAATTAAGAGTTATGAAGACCTTCGTGGACAGAAGGTAGCGGTGAAAACCGGAACAGAAGGGTTTAGTTTTGCAGAGTCCATCGCTTCAGAGTATGGATTTACGATCGTTCCGTTTGATGAGTCATACCAAATGTATGAAGATGTAAAAACCGGTAATTCCGTAGCCTGTTTTGAAGATTATCCTGTACTGGCCTATGGGGTTAATCAGAACAACGGTTTGAAAATTGTTACCGACAAAGAAGATGGCGCTCCTTACGGTTTTGCAGTAAGCAAGGGAAAAACCAGGAGCTTCTGGAGATGTTTAATACAGGTCTCGCCAATATCAAAGCTAACGGTGAGTATAAACGCATTACCGAGACATATCTGGGTGAGAACGCTCCGACTGTTGCTAATCAAGGTCGCTGGGAGCTAATCCAGAAATCTCTTCCTGCACTTTTTAAAGGTCTGGGAAACACACTTTTATACACGATTGTGTCCCTGTTCTTTGCGTTTATCATCGGTCTGATTTTCGGATTTATGAAGGTGGGACAGAACAAATTCCTTCGTGGTGTTGCCACCGTATTTGTGGATATCTTCCGCGGCATTCCGCTGATTGTCCTGGCATTCTTTATTTATTTCGGGATTCCACAGGCGATGGGCTTCACGATGCCTTTGTTCCTGGCGGCTATTCTGACACTTAGTCTGAATGCAGGGGCGTACGTAACCGAGATTATCCGAGGCGGGATTCAATCGATTGATCGTGGTCAGATGGAAGCTGCTCGTTCATTGGGCCTTCCTTATCGCAAAGCGATGATAAAGATCGTTATTCCGCAGGCAGTGCGGGTTATGATTCCGTCCTTCATTAACCAGATGGTTATCACGTTGAAGGATACGTCAATCTTGTCCGTTATCGGTCTCGTAGAGTTGACACAATCGGGTAAAATCGTTATTGCAAGAACGTTCTCCTCTTTTGATATTTGGTTAACGGTTGCGGTTATGTACCTGATTGTTATCATCACATTGACCAAAATTGCTGATTATCTGGAGGTGAAGGTTCGTCGTGGCTAAAATAAAAGTTGAAGGTTTGAAGAAAAGTTTCGGCACAAATCAGGTTCTCAAGGGAATTGATGTGGCGGTCAACGAAGGAGAAGTCGTCTGTGTCATCGGGCCTTCCGGTTCGGGAAAAAGTACCTTCTTGCGCTGTATCAATCAATTAGATGCCATTACGGCAGGCCGGGTTATCGTGGATGATCAGGATCTGAATGACCCTAAAACCAACCTGAACAAGGCTCGTGAAAATATTGGCATGGTATTTCAACATTTTAACTTGTTCCCTCATTTTAGTGTACTTAAAAACATCATGTTTGCGCCCAGAGAACTCGGGATATTAAATGCCCAGCAGGCGCGTGATACAGCACTCAAATTACTTGAGCGTGTGGGTCTGTCTGATAAAGCAGAGAGCTTCCCAACACAACTGTCAGGTGGACAAAAACAACGTGTAGCTATCGCTCGTGCGCTTGCTATGAATCCGGATGTTATGTTATTTGATGAACCAACTTCGGCGCTCGACCCTGAGATGGTAGGAGAAGTGCTTGGTGTTATGAAAGACCTCGCGAGCGAAGGCATGACGATGATGATCGTTACCCATGAGATGGGTTTTGCCCGCGAAGTAGCTGATCGTGTGATCTTCATGGACGGTGGTTATATCGTCGAGCAGGGCACTCCGGAAGAGATATTTGGAAATCCGAAGAATGAACGGACGATCAGCTTTTTGGAGAAGGTACTCTAGAACTGAATCGAGAATGAACACATTGAAAGTCGCTATTTTAAGCGGCTTTTTTTGTTATATTTATGAGGTGATATTATAGGTAGCGCTCCTTTCTTGAAAGACCAACCAAATAAGCGAAGAAAGCGAGGTCTGTACTCCATGGAAAATGTGTCACAAGAAGTTCAACTGGAATCCATCAAAGCCTTTCAATCAACCATCCGCAAATCGGAAAATGCTCTAGCAAATATGATCCAGAAAAGTTCAAATACTACCTTATTACAAAAACGCCTCAAAGCTCTGCATATCGGCGCAGCGTTATTGGAAAATGTCTGGAATCAAAAAGCTCATTCATACACCAAGGAAGATATAGCAGAAGCCCGCCTTGTCTTGATTGGATTGTTTCCATCCCTTGAGAGCATGTATCTCAAGTCCAAAGAAGGTAGCCCTCAAAAGACTCTACTGGAGAGAAGGATTAAAGCCTTCCGGCTAGCTGTTCAAGCCATGGATGATCTCGCAATTTAATCATTTCAACATTCTAAATCTTCAACAAATGAAACCGCTGAATATATTCAACGTATCCATTGTTTGACAGGAAGATTGGGTATGCGTAATGGACCATGGATACACATATGTCTATCGAATGGAGACTGATCATGGGCGAAAAAACGAATAATGCTGGATTACCCCAAGAACGGGGAAATAACACCATGAATGCATTGGTATATGATACCTACGGAACACCAGAAGTCCTTCGATTAGAAAAACTAGCCATCCCTATGCCCAAGGATCATGAAGTGTTAATTGAGGTCCATGCCACTTCGGTAAACTCCTGGGACTGGGATCTCCTTCATGGGAAGCCATTCGTTAACCGCATCGGCGCGGTCCGACAGCCTCGTTATCGAATTCTTGGCGCAGATGTCGCAGGGCGTGTAATCGCCGTTGGAGCTTCAGCTACACGGTTCAAACCAGGAGACAAGGTGTTCGGAGATCTTTCCGGTTGCGGCTGGGGTGGATTCGCGGAATATGTATGTGCGGCTGAGAATGCCTTGACACCCAAACCTGCGGGTATCAACTATGTGCAGGCAGCAGCTATTCCTCAGGCAGCCGTTCTGGCTTTGCAAGGTCTACGTGATCGGGGGAGCTGCAAAAGGGACAGCGTGTTCTGATTAATGGCGCCGGTGGCGGAGTCGGAACATTTGCCATCCAATATGCCAAATTGCTTGGGGCTGAGGTGACTGGCGTTGACAGTGCTGAAAAGCTCGATATGTTACTCGCTGTGGGAGCTGACTATGTGTTGGATTATAGGAAAGCTGATTTCACTGCAAAAGGAGTGCAATACGACCTGATTCTGGATGTTATTGGCAAGCATTCGGTTTTTGCTGTGAAACGTGCATTAGTTAAGGGGGCAGATATGTGATGATTGGAGGTCAAATGTGGCAAATTCTTCTCAATCTGATGTCAGCTCCTATTGTTGCCAGGCTTAATTATAAGCAAATAATACTTCTCATTCATAAACCGAATCATGAGGATCAAGAGGTATGGAAAGAACTTGTTGAATCAGGCCAAGTCGTGCCGATTGTTTATCGGGAGTATGCATTAAGTGAAGCGGCTCAAGCCATTCGAGATATTGGAGAAGGTCGTGTGAAAGGAAAAGCCGTCGTCTCCATCAAGAAAACGGACGTATGAACAGAAGGGCATCATGAAGGTAGCTTGTCGATTCGTACCTTGACAACAAAAAACTCTTTAGTTATTATTGCATCAATGACAGTGGTTACTGACATTCAGGAAGGAGGGGATATAGACATGTCCATTAGCAGCAATCTAAGCAGTAAAGAAAAATTAATGTTGACGGCCATCGATTTAATTTCAAAAAAGGCTATAAAAGTGTGACGACACAGGAAATAGCTACAACAGCCGGACTAAGTGAAAAAACCTTGTTTCGGCACTTTGGAACCAAACAAAACTTGTTAGAGACTGCCTTTGACCAATATCATTATGCAGAAGAGATGACAAGGATCTTCAATGAAAAACTCGTATGGGATCTGTATACAGATTTGTTGCTGATCAGCAAGACATATCATAATATCATGAACCGTAACCGCAAATTGTTTATGATTAGCCTGAAGGAAGTAGAGCATCTACCCGGTTATAGAGAGAGAACGGTAAAGCATCCTCAACAACTTTTGGAGATTCTAACCAATTACTTTAATATCATGTTTGATAAAGGAAAGTTGGTTCAAATCAATCCTGAACTGCAAGCTTTTTCATTCATGTCATTGAATTATGGCGTATTCATAAATAATCTCGAAGAAGATGTGCTTTTTCCAGGGCTCTCATTGGAAGGCATCATTACAGAGAGTGTGTGGACGTTTACTAGGGCATTAACTCCCTAGTTTTTTTAAAGTTTTAATGACAGTAAGTACTGACAGACAATTTATATTCAAAAGAATTGAGGAGAGTATGATGAACACCAATAAAGAAGCGTTATTGCTCCGTGTTCTTGTTTTCACACTGATCATATCAGTCATGAATGGAATGATGTTTAATGTTGTATTACCTGTGATTGGCAAAGAGTTCCAACTTACTGCTTCTCAAGCGAGTTGGATCGTTACAGGGTATTTGATTGTATATGCGATAGGTACAGTTACTTACGGGAAACTTACCGATAAATACAGCATAAAGGGTCTAATTTCATTTGGTCTTTGGATATTGGCAGCAGGCTCTCTTCTAGGGATTGTGGCTACAGAGTATTGGATGGTTATTGTTGCACGGATCGTACAAGCTGCTGGTGCAGCGGTCATACCTGCATTGGCCATGATTATTCCCGTTCGATACTTCGCACCGGAGAAACGCGGGCAAGCGTTGGGTACCTCCGCCATTGGTATCGCTCTTGGAAATGCTCTTGCTCCGATCGTAGCCGGATTTGTATCGAGTGCTTTAAGTTGGCAATTTCTTTTTGTAATCCCATTGCTTTCTCTTGCTGCGCTACCTTTTTATCGAAAATACATGGATGATGAAAGAGGCGACAGTGAAAAAATGGATTATTTGGGCGGAGCGTTATTAGCAGGAACGGTTGCTACACTTTTGCTCGCATTAACCCAATCTAATGCATGGTTCCTATTAATCGGGATGGTCTTATTAATACTGTTCATCATGCGCATTCGTTATGCGGAAGTGCCGTTTGTGAAACCCGCTGTTTTTCAAAACAAAGCATATTCAGCTGGAATGGGAATTGCATTCCTTCTGATCGCAATCAGTCCTGCTATTCCATTTACTACGCCACAATTGCTCTCGGAAGTACATGGTCTATCCCCAGCATTGACAGGTGTCATTATGCTACCTTCTGCGCTCGTAGCTGCACTCCTCGGACGCAAAGGTGGAAGGCTTGCGGATGAAAAAGGGAATCCTTTTCTACTTTATACGGCATCTTCACTACTTGTTGTTGGTTTCATAAGCCTATCATTAGTTGTAGGTGCTACACCTGTCTTGATTTCCTTTTTTCTTGTTTTTGGTGTTCTGGGTCAGTCTTATATGCAAATTGCGATCTCAAATACCATTGCTCAGACGCTTCCCAAAGAGCAAATTGGAATCGGGATGGGGTTGCTATCCATGTTTAACTTCATTGCAGTGTCTGTGTCTACTGCTGCCCTAGGAAAGGTGCTTGACGGGGGAAAAACCACGCTTCAACTGAACCCTTTGATTCAAGATAAGACAGCTTTTGTGTACAGTAATATTTTTATTGTGCTCGCTTTGTTTGTTATTGCGATGACCATGTTATATATGCTGCAATTTGGGCGTAAGTCCAAAACTGTTCATCATTCGAGTGCATCTTAACGATGAACATGAAATGAGAGAGAGGCCTGTCTAATGAACGACAGACCTCTCTTTTCTTTTGCAAACTTAGGAAAACCGATAGAGACGCACGCCGTGCGCAGGTACAGTAGTAACTAAGGAATTCTCTGTAAATTCAGCTGCTTCTCGGCTCCACAATTCGGTACCTTCGGTTATGCTGGACAGTCCGACCTCATCAATGGATAGATCCACAGGTAGAGCATTCTCACCGATGTTGAATACAGCGACGTAAGAGGAACCATCCGCATGCTGGGCAGTCCACACAATAAGATCTTCTTTACGTAAGGCTTCTTTGGCTCCATAACTCTCGCGATGCATTCGCAGAACCTCACGATTGGTCAACAGGGATAGTGTCCAGTCATCATTATCTCGCAGTTCACCACCAAAAATGAGCGGGGAGCGGAAGATACTCCACAGTGAAATCATCGTCAATTGCTCATCAGGCGTGAACCGAGTCCAACGATCTGCTCCACCACCGTCTACAGAACGGATACCGATATGACCCAAAGGCAACATATCACAGTCTGGCCAGCAACCTGCTTGGGGAACGCCCTGCCACGTCCGGCAGCGGTCGAACATATCCAATAACAGCGGCCAAAGGTCCCAGAAATCGTCGGTGACACGCCACATGTTGGCATGATCAGCTAAGAATTCTGAGTATTCCACCGGGGCAGGGCCAGGAGAGAGACTTAGTACCATGGGCCGACCGGAGCGCTCAATCGCTTTGGATATCATTTCGATCTCAGGCTGATGGGTGTCATAGAGCCTTGAAGCAGCAATATCGTCCACCTTCACCAAGTCAACGCCCCATTGTGCATACAGTTCAAAAAGCGAATCGTAGTAGGCTTGTGCGCCTTCTTTTGAGCTATCAACACCATACATATCTGTATTCCACGGACAGATGGAATTTGGATGAGCAATATCGCGCGCAGTGGCGGTTGTACCCAGAATCGGAGTAGCCGCATGTGCAGCTTGACGTGGAATACCGCGCATGATGTGAATGCCAAATTGCAGCCCAAGACTATGAACGTAGTCGGCTAATGGCTTAAATCCCTGTCCACCTGCAGCGGAGGGAAACCGATTCTCGGCAGGCATAAGCCGCGAATATTCATCCATGATGAGTGGAACGAACGGACGATATTGCGAAGAATTGGCCAAAGGCTCGTACCATTGAATGTCGACCGTAATATAGCTCCAGCCGAAGTCTTTAAGATGTTCTGCCATGTACTCGGCGTTGCCACGAATTTCGTCTTCCGTAACGGCCGCTCCGTAACAATCCCAGCTGTTCCAGCCAAGCGGTGGAGTTGATGCTGCAAGCGTATGATTCATGGGAATGCTCCTTTATGGATTAATTATTGCTCTCGCTCAATTCATCATAATAAAGGATTTTATTAATATCTACAGTAATGTTGAGTATAAAATAGCAAAATATTGCGGTTAGTCGAAGAACAATTTACGGTACACAAGGCTTTCTCCTCCACTACGAAATTCACCTGGCGTAACGCCGGTTATGCTGCGAAAGGCTTTGATAAAATAACTTCCGCTGGAATAACCGACTTGCTCGGCGATGACTTCAATGCTAAGCGTAGTTCCGCGCAGCAGTTCCATTGCTTTCTCGGTACGTACACGGGTCAGATAAGCACCAGGCGTCAAACCTGTACTGGAGGAAAAGCGACGTATAAAGTGATATTTGGAAAGGAAACATGCTCCGCAAGGTGATCGATACTGATCATCTTGGAGTAGTTGTTTTCTATGTATTCAACGGCTATTTGAATGTTTTCAGACCAATTCTCCCTGTTGCGCAATGTTGTTTTCTGTAATCGAGTCAATTCTGTCATGAACTGATATACGCTGGATGATGCGATCAGAGGATCGGTGATTCTGCCTGCCGCCGCATCAGTCACGATCATCCGCAACAGTCGGATAGGTGTACAATCAGCGGGAAGATAGGGAACTTCTCCAGCTTCCCGAAGAAATTTTCGCCAATGGGGCAGAATAAGAGTGGGCCTGAACAGCAGGAACAGAAACGCCCAAGGTTCTTTTGATGCCGAATGGTAGTAATAGCGATGAACTCCTGGAATTTCTGCCAAAAAGCTTGTCCTGCGGTAACATGATGAATGCGATTGTTCGACTCAAATACACCTTCACCCGAGAGTGTATATTGGAATAACAGGAGAGGCCCGTCCGAACGTTCGAGTCCATCCCAATGATAAGAAGGATCGGTTATTGAATCACATCCTGCCGCATACAGTACACACAGTTGGAGCTCCTTGTCTTCGGCGAATCGAAACCCATAGGTTCCTCTAGGGATATTCATGTCAGCTCTCCTTGTTGCCCTAAATTTTTACTGCGCTCCGCGAATGAAAATATCTACTAGCTTCTTGCCAAGCGAAAAGTTGGAACCATATTTATGAAGGTTATCTTCCCGATTGCCCATTAACATCAATGTCGAGAAGGTCTCTGCCAGGAAAAACGGATCGTCCGTCCGCAGTCTGTTTTCATCCATTGCCCGTTGGAAATGGGAGGCTAACACTTCGTGAATCTGATGCTCCGCGTTGCGTATATCCTGAATTTGAGCTGGTTCAAGAAAAGGCTCAGCTTCTCTGAGCATGGTTTCAATCTCCGCATGTGGATTGCCCAGTCTGGCCTCTGCCAATCGCACAAGCCCCGACTCCAGATTCTCGGCTTGATCAAGGATATGCGAGGTTAACCGGCTCACATTCTGTAGCATTGTTGTAAAAGCAACCTTAAAAAGCTCTGGTTTGCTGGTGAAATGATAATAAATGGTTGGTTTTGATACGCTACATGTTTTGCCAATCTGCTGAAGCGTGACTGTTTCGTAGCCATACTCCATGAATAACTGTGAAGCAGTTTGAATAATGGTTTGCTGAATTGAGATATCGTCGTTGCCATGTTTGGGTCTTCCAGGCAATCGTTTGTGTGTTTTTTCTGTCATTGGACTTCCTCCATGAATATTTTATGACAAATAACGATAGTAAGCAAAATCAACTTGTAATTATACTTACCGGTAAGTATAATTACGAAGAGTTAAAAAAGACATATCATTATCCTCATACTAAGGTGGTTTTAAGGTTGAAAACAGCACAACGTACAAACAAATGGAAAAAGATAATCATGTGGACGATCCTGTCCATCGTTATCATAGTGGCCGGCGTTTTCGTATATCTCAATTCGGTTACGTATAGTCCTTCTGAACGAGCGGAAACGGCGATGACAAGTGATGCTCAGGTTAATGTCACTAAGATTAAGGACGGTTACCGATTTGAACCCGTGGGTACAGAGATAACCAAACCGAATATTATTTTTTATCCAGGTGGTCTGGTTGAACCTGAAAGTTATTCTCCACTTGCCAGAGAAATGGCAGAACAGGGTCACCGCGTATATATCGCAAACATGCCAATAAACTTGGCGATTTTCGGTCAAAACAAGGCTGATTCCTTTATCGAGGAACATCCTAACGAAGCGTTTGTTATTGGTGGCCATTCGTTGGGAGGGTCATTTGCATCACGGTATGCTGCGGAGCACAATGAGAAGTTGGAAGGCGTCTTTTTCTTGGCTTCTTATGCAGATGAAGGAGGTAGCTTGAAGAATACGGACTTGTCTATCTTACAGATTACAGGCTCGGATGACGGAGTGCTTAACAGGGAAGACTGGGAGAACTCCAAAGCAAATCTTCCGGAAGACACGACATATGTGAGTATTGAGGGTGGAAATCACGGTCAATTTGGCTCATATGGCATGCAAAAAGGAGATAATCAACCTGCAATTACGGAAGAAAAGCAGTTGGAAGAGGTAGTTATAGCCCTTGAGAACTGGATGGGCAAATTAAAATAATGTATTAAATGAATGTATTGAATGGTAATGATCGTGATCGTGGTACGATTAAAGTCGCTATTTTAGCGACTTTTTTTGTTGTAGAATAAGAGTAATGCTTCAATGGAGCAGGGTAACAGCTTTTAATGATTGAATTTCAACTCCATAATAGACTTATAGAATTGCTTTAATTACCACAAATCGTTAACATTAGAAGCGTTGTCATCGAAATAGCAGCAAAACGGAAGGCAGCAAGAGCAGGAACATCAAAAGGAGAAAAGATTATGTTTTTCAGAAAATTTGCTTACACATTAGTGATCATCCTCGCTGCATTATTGTTCTCGGGTTGTACGTCAGAGTCTGTGCTTGATCTCGGATCACCTCAAGTTTCGGAGGATATGGGATTTGATGAGGTTGCCAATTATATCTCGGAGCACAATGAACTCCCGCCAAATTACATTACCAAGAAAGAGGCCAGAGAATTGGGCTGGGAACCAAGTGAAGGGAATTTACATGAAGTCGCTCCAGGCAAAAGTATCGGCGGCGACGTGTTCAGGAACCGGGAAGGATTACTCCCCAACAAAAAAGGCCGGATATGGTACGAAGCGGATATAAATTACTCAGGAGGACGGCGCGGAAGCGACCGAATTCTATACTCGAATGACGGTTTAATCTACCAGACGACAGATCATTACAAGTCATTTGAACAGTTAAAATAAACGGAGGAAATGATATGAGCATCATTCAGATTAACGGAAACGACTTTCACAGTAAGGAAGAGCTTCATCAAATTTTCCAAAACCAGCTTGAGTTAGACGAGAGCTATGGAGGCAATTTGGACGCACTATGGGATGTCTTGACTGGGGCTGTAAGTATGCCGATTACTGTTCAATGGATTGGTTTTGAGAAAAGCAAAGAGATTCTTGGAGATTACGCTGACCAACTCATGGAATTGTTGCGGGATGTGGAAGGTGAGATCCAAGGATTTACGTTGGAATTATATTATTGAAATGTAGGTTTGGCTTTATGAGGCGATGGGCAACCATCGCTTTTTTGGTCTTCACATTTTTACTGAGACTTATGTCTAGATCATGCTATTTTCATGGCTTAATAATCAAGGTTGGGGTTATTAGACTTCCTTATACTTTAAACATGGAATAGGGTAGGCAGGATTGTAATCGTTTATTAACGGTTGAATATGTAAGCGTATACTATTTCAAAGTGAACCATCGTAATGTCTGGATTGGTTATTACGACTAACACCATTTAGGGGGCAGAAAAATAATGAGAGCCGTTTCAAAAATGCTAGGAGCATGTCTCGTAACAAGTGTTGTGTTAGTTTCCGCCGGTTGCGGAAACGCTGGAGAGAATTCCGAATCAAATACGAGTGACCCCAACAGCCCGATCACATTTACATTCTTCGGCGCAGATGCAAGTCCGAACTGGAACAAAATGCAGGATGCTGTAGGGAAGAAAATTACGGAAGAAACCGGTGTAAGTATTGATGCAGAATTCGATATTTCGAGCGGAGGTGGAAACGACCGCATTTCCCTGATGGCTGCCAGCGGCGATTATCCGGATTTGATCTTCCCAAAAGGTAACTTGACCAGACTCGTTGATGCCGGGGCAATGATTGATTTGACGGATCTGATCGAAGAACACGCCCCCAATTTGAAAAAGATTTACGGTGAGCACTTCAATCGGTTGAAATACAGCAATGACGATCCTTCAATCTATTGGATTCCAACGAATGGTGCGATCGATCAAGTCAGCTTCGATGCGACGAATGGTACTGCCATTCAACATCGTGTAGTCAAGGAACTCGGGTATCCTGAGATCAAAACCTTAAACGATTTCGAAAAAGTGCTACGTGAATATTACAAGAAACATCCGACCACAGATGATGGCCAACCCACAATTCCGCTGACGCTTAGTGCAGATGGCTGGCGGCGAATGATCACAGTTACTGATCCCGCTGTCATGTCTACTGGAGGACCTGGAGATGGTGAATATTTCATCAATCCGGATACCTACGAAGCCGTTCTGCATTACAAACGTCCCGAGGAGAAGGAATATTTCCGGTGGTTGAACAAGATGTACAATGAAGGCTTGCTGGACAAGGACAGTTTTGTTCAGAAGGATGACCAGTATAAGTCCAAAATCGCCAGTGGTCGCGTGTTATCCTTGCTTGATCCAAGCTGGGGATTCAGTGATGCGGAAAATGCTTTGAAAAGCGCAGGAAAAGACGATATGACCTACGGATTCTATCCGGTAACGTTAGATGAGAGTTTTCAGCGGAAAGATTTCCAAAATATCGGCTTTGATGGTTATGGCATTGGCATAACAGTCGATTGTGAAGATCCTGTCCGTGCCATCAAATTTTTGGATTGGATGTCTTCTGAAGAAGGGCAAGTATTGAGAAACTGGGGCGTTGAAGGCGAGCAATATAACGTGGAAGACGGTGTTCGCACCATCCCGGCCGATGTACAGGAACGTAAAAACAAAGACAATAACACATTCACCAAAGAAACCGGAGTAGGCTTGTATTACATTTTTGGTGCTCACTACGGGGATGGCGTTAAAGATTCAACGGATAATTACTATACAACGAATTATCCAGAACAGATTCAGCAAAGTTATTCTGATGAGGAGAAAGAAGCTTTGAAAGGTTATGGCATCACGACATGGAAGGACTTGTTCCCTTCCGAAGAGGAGTTCCCGGTGAAAGAGTGGGGCGCTGCTTACAATATGCCGATTCCTTCGGATAGCGGCGATTATAACGTTGTGTACCAGAAAACGCAGGATATTATTCAGAAACGGATCGCCGAAGCGATTACATCCTCTCCAAGTGCCTTTGAAGGCATATACGACAATATGATTACCGAACTTGATAATGCAGGTGCAGTTGGCATGGAACAGCAGTATACGGAGTGGATTAAAGATCGCGTTCGATTGTGGACGGGTAAAGAGATCAATTAACTTGCGGATATAATCACAATAATGAATTGTTTCAGATCGGAAGTATATCAAGAACTAAAAAACATCGAGCCATGCAGTATGGCTTGATGTTTTTTAGTTTACATTGAATGAGCTTGTCATTATTTTGGCAAAGCTTCCATTGCATCACGTCTTTGTTTGATATATCTACCGGGGGAGATGCCGACCATTTTGGTAAAACTGCGAATAAAATTGGCATAGTCACTAAAACCCGATTGAAAGCATGCATCCGTAATACTCATTCCTTCTGACAGGTGGAATTTGGCCCGTTCAATACGACGACCCAAAATGTAGGAACGGATGGTCAATCCAGTATGCTTTTTGAACTGACGGCTGATATAAGTACTGTTCATGTAGAACACTTCGGCGAGTTTGCGAAGTGTAATATCTTGATTGAGATGTATTTCAATATAATCCATCGTTTCACGAACCAGCTCAGGCATGATGTCATTGGGAACAAAAGAATTGTTGTGAAACCAGACGTTAATCATGACCAACAATTGGGCTACGGCTGCATTAATTTTGATGTCCGTACCATAAGCATCCGAAGCAAGCAATCCTTCCAGTTCGTTGGTCCATTGCATCATCAGGTTCAAGCTATGATCGTCCAAATGTATGATATTGCCTGTTCCTTTGGGGCGATGATCAAAACATGACAGCAGATTGGTTGATGGTGTAGACAGCTGATAAAGGTAGGTTTTTTGAGATTAATGGTAATTCGCTCATAGTCAGATTCATCCAGAATAAAGGCGCGGTGCATCTCCTCGGGTGACATCACGAGCAAATCCCCCGCTGCACATGATAACACCGATTTTCTACATAAAAGTGAACGTTGCCACGAAGAAACAGGTAGATCTCGTATGCATTATGGCGATGATAGATCGTTTCCAGCTTATACGTCGTTACGCTGTGTAGATATAAGAGCTCAGGCTGGATGGGATCATAAAAACACTCAGAGGATCCACTCATGAAGTACCTCCCGTCATTTCACGCAATAAATAGAGCGGTTAACGCAATGAAATTGTACTCAGCTTACCTTAAAATGTAATCATCCTATCATGTTACCTTTTGTATTGCAAACGCTTTCTCGTAAAAAAGCACAACTAAAAACGATTAGAGGGGGATTCTTTTGATGAATCATCATTCCACACCACAAGCTGGTGAGCAAAAGCAAGATCAAGCTGCCAATCTGGAGAGTATTCCAGGGGAGATTGGAAAGCTTCGTCCCAACGCTAACCCTTTGGTGGCCCACAAATTCGGAGCCGATCCCTATGCTTTAGTATTTAACAATCGAGTCTACTTATATATGACTAGTGATAAGCTGGAATATGATAAGGACGGTCTTCCTCAGAAAAACAGCTACAGTTCAATCAACCGGATTACGGTCATTTCTTCGGATGACTTAATCAACTGGACCGATCATGGGGAGATCAGAGTTGCTGGACCTCAAGGCGCAGCAACATGGGCTTCACAATCCTGGGCCCCGGCAGCTGCTCATCGAATACTGGATGGCAAGGACTGTTTCTTTCTTTATTTCGCCAACAATGCCAGTGGAATAGGTGTACTGTCTGCACCGACACCTGTAGGTCCATGGATAGACCCTATAGGAAAAGCACTTATTACAAGAGAAACACCGGGAGTGGAGGAAGTAACCTGGTTATTCGATCCGGCTGTCATTGTAGATGATGATCATCAGGCCTACATATACTTTGGTGGTGGTATTCCGCAGGGAAAAGCAGAAAGACCTGATACGGCAAGAGTGATGAGATTGGGAGACGATATGATCAGCGTTGTTGGCATAGCAAAGGTGATTCAGGCGCCTTATATGTTTGAAGATGCTGGGATACATAAATATAATAATAGTTACTACTTTACGTACTGCTCCAATTTTGTGGAAGGTAATCGGCCAGAGGGCAGCCCACCACCTGGTGAAATTGCATATATGACCAGTGTTCAGCCGATGGGGCCATGGACATATCAGGGGACGTTGCTCCAGAATCCAGGCCACTTTTTTGATGTTGGCGGCAATAACCATCATGCTATATTCCAACTGGCCGATCAGTGGTACATTGCCTATCATGCTCAGACATTAAGTCAGGCCATGAATATTCCCGATGGTTACCGTTCAACACATCTGAATCGAGTTGAGCATGATGAGGCCACGGGTAGGATTCAGAAGGTACATGCAGATTATCAGGGCGTAGATCAGATCAAGTGCTTCAATCCCTATGAGCGGGTAAGTGCTTCGACGATTGGCTGGAGCAGCAGAGTAACAACAGAGCAATATCTTGACTCTGCTGAGAGTTCTGCATCCGATTCGAATATCATGTCCGCTAAGCTGCAGAATGACAGTTGGATAGCTATATCCAAGGTGGACTTTGAAAGTGAAGGACCCACAACCTTCACAGCCACGATTGCGAATCAAGGAACCGAAGGTACGTTAGAACTTCGACTTGATCGTGCAGATGGACTGTTAATTGGAGAAATCATTGTTGCGCCTGCGACCGAATCCCTTCAATGGATGGAACTAACAACTAATGTTACGGGTGCGAAAGGTGTGCAAGACTTGTATATTAAGCTTAAAAGTTCAACAGACAGCCCAACCATCCTTTTAAGAGAATGGAAGTTTAATAGAAAAAATGAGGTGTAATTAAAGCATGTATCCGAATCCGATTATTTGGGCCGATTACCCGGATCTTGACGTTATTCGTGTAGAGGACACATATTATATGGTCAGTACAACCATGCACATGATGCCGGGATGTGTCATCCTGCGTTCATATGACCTGATCCATTGGGAAGTAGCCACATATGTATACGACACATTGGACGATACGCCTGCACAACGGCTGGTGGATGGTCATCACGTTTACAGTAAAGGCATGTGGGCTGCATCGCTCCGCTATCATCAAGGGATGTTCTATGTGATCTTTGTTGCGAATGATACTCGTAAGACATACTTGTATACATCGACCTCCATCTCGGGAGTTTGGAAGAAGCAGATCGTGGAAGGGTTCTACCATGATTGCTCCTTATTCTTTGACGATGATGAACGAGCATATCTCGTGTACGGTAATACCGAGATCTATCTGACCGAATTAAGCTCTGATCTGTCCGGGCCCAAACCTGGTGGAGTGCATCGCTTGATTGTAAAAGACGAGCAGCCTCATCACCTTGGTTATGAAGGAGCACATTTTTACAAGATCAATGGTAAATATATTGTGTTCCTAATTCATATAACGAAAGCTTCCGGACGGAGAACACAGGCGTTTTATATGGCAGACTCTCTGGAAGATGTCTTCACTGGTGGAGAAGTATTTAATGACGATATGGATTATTTCAATTCAGGTGTTGCTCAGGGCGGGATTGTAGATACGCCGGATGGAGACTGGTATGCCATGCTGTTTCAGGATCATGGGGCTGTTGGCCGGGTTCCTGTTTTGGTTCCGCTACACTTTGATCAAGGTAAACCGGTCTTTGCAAGCAAAGCGCCGAAACAGATTGATATCCCAAGCACAAGACCAGAGCACCGTTATAACCCGTTAGTAGGTAGCGACAGTTTCAATTATCAACCCGAAGAAGATGGAAACATCCGACTCCGTGATTTTTGGCAATGGAATCATACACCTAATCATGAACTCTGGTCCGTTACAGAGAAACCGGGGGTGTATCGTGTTCGAACGGGACAGATCAGCCCAAATCTGACATTTGCGGTAAACACACTAACCCAGCGTTCAATGGGGCCCGCTTGCGAAGCAATGGTTACGCTTGACGGCAGTCGTCTGAATGATGGGGATTATGCCGGCTTGTGCTTTCTAATCGGTTCCTACGGTATGATCGCTCTTACGAAGCAGGATAGCAAGTTTTACTTGGTCATGCATGCCAGAGATAGTGAGGATTCAACCATATTTGGCAATCTGATCGACCAGAAGCCAGCCACTGAACATGAACGTATCCCGGTATCCGATCCAGTCGTTAAACTGAAAGCATTCGGAAATTTTGAGAACAATCTGGATGAGTGCTCTTTTGCCTATTTCGATGGGGTTGAATGGAGAAATATAGGGATTGTCCACAAAATGATATATAAACTGGATCATTTTATGGGTTGCCGAACGGGGTTGTTTGTATATTCAACTGAATTAGCTGGAGGAACAGCTGACTTTTCGAATTTCGAATATCGTGTGATTCATCCTGATGAGAAACAATGAAATATGTAAAAGCCGCCCAACGGCGGCTTTTCGTATTCAATGAGTACAAGTTGTTGTACAATGATATGGATTCATAATTGACAGAGAGAAGAGAGTTGTTCAAACCGAACTGGGGGCATGTCGTCATGTATAAGAGATGTCTGGACATAACAAGATGGACCTTCATTCTGTTCCTTGCTGTGTCCATACCAGCAGGTCATACCGAAGGTAATACCAAACAACATCATCCGCAGCAAGAGGGTCAGCAGATTCAACTTCCCGCTACGTATGAAAAGTATTCTCCTCCCATCGTAGTCTCTTTTGTCAGGGAAACCGGAGATGACCTTGAGCGCATGATTAGTCAGTTACCCGGTGAGACGATACTGGATAATCGCTGGACTCGTTTGTACGAGAAAGAGCTAGGTATTCAAATTCACTATGACTGGATTGCTAATGGAGATGTATACAATCAGAAGTTGGGTGTCTCCCTTGCTGCAGGACGTTTTCCAGATGTAGTGAAAGTTAATCCATATCAACTTAGACAACTGAGCAACGCTGGAATGATCGAAGATTTAACCCATGTGTACCAAGAGTATGCTTCCCCACTTACAAAGAGTATATTGGAGGCGGAGGGAAGAGGAGCATTTGATGCGGCAACCATTGATGGCAAACTCATGGCTATTCCCGAATCATCTTCCTCGATTGAGACTGCGCAGTACCTGTGGATTAGAACCGATTGGTTGGAGCATTTGGGGCTACGACCGCCTGAAACGATGGAAGAACTTCTCCAGGTTTCGAAAGCGTTTACAGAAGGGGATCCCGACGGGAACGGAGAGCAGGATACGTACGGACTTGCGCTAACGAACCATCTTTGGGATCCAGTTATGGGAGCTGCAGGCTTGATGTCAGGCTACGGTGCCTACCCTAATATATGGGTTAAAGATGCAGAAGGAAACCTCACTTATGGAGGTATACAGCCTGAAGTTCGAGAGGCTCTGAAAGCACTGCAAACGTTGTATCGTGAAGGCCAACTTGATCCGGATTTTGGCTATAAAAGTGGAAGCAAGGCGTTTCGTTTAGTTCAGGATGGAAAAATAGGGATGCTCTACGGCGAACAGTGGACATCCTTTATGCTTCAGAGCACCCGTGATACAGGTATAGATGTAGAATGGCAGGCATATCCCATTGTTGCCAAGTCGGACCGGAGTCTGTTCGTACCGCTACGTTCCAACACGGGGCAATACTTTGCTGTAAAAAAGGGCTTCTCTAATCCGGAAGTTGTTGTAAAGCTCATGAATCTGCATCTGGACATCAACTGGGGGATCAGGCACAGTATGAAACATACTACAATGACGACTCCCGAGCTGTGTGGATGCTTTCACCAGTAACTCCTTTTCCCGGTAATAAAAATATAGATGCATACAAACAAATTCGGGATGCCAGAAATACAGGAGACTTCTCGGCTCTGCAGAATGAAGCTCTCGCCATTCACAAACGCATTGTGGCCTATGAATTGGAAGATGTAGAGAGCGGATGGGGCTGGGAACAAACCTATGGGCCTTCGGGTGCTTTTAGCATTGCAGATTCTTACGAGAAGAACGGCCAACTTCTCTATGATCAATTCACGGGCGGAATTACGGACACGATGGTTGATCGACAAATTATTCTTCGGGATCTTCAGCTTGAAGCCTATATGAACATTATTCTAGGCAGGTCGATAGATGAGTTTGATCAATTCGTTGAGAACTGGCGCAAGCTGGGGAGATCAGATCACATCGGAGGTTAACGCGTGGTTTCGCACCAGCAAGCCAAAGGAGCACTAATGTTCACTTTATTCATACAAGGAACCCACTCAGCCTTTGGCATTGGAGGTGAATGCATTGATCAAGATCCCTGCTAAATCATGGTTTAACAGTATATTTGCGCGATTAATAATCACCTATCTGGTATTTGTACTTCCCCTTATTCTTCTTGGCGTGTATCTGTATCATTGGAGTTATGACAATGCAAGCCAGGAGATATCGTTGTCAACGGAAAGACGGTTGAACCAATATGTGGTGGAATTGAACAGAGAGATAGAATGGATGGAATTACAGCAGTTTGATATCGTTGAGGATCGAAAACTCAATCGTCTGGCGATTCTCTGGGACATGATGGATCAGGTTGAGCGGCGTGATACATTAAATTACCTGACAGAACGACTCGCTTCATTCAAGAATAGCACTGCTTATATCAAAAACGTTCATGTACATATCCCTTCTGTTGGCAAGAGTATATCCGCGATCCAAGGCATCGATGATTTCGATAAAAGTTCTTATCTATATTTCAGTTCAGGCATGCAAGGAAAAGGTACACGTTTCACGGTGAAAGAGGACGCCTTGAACTTAAGTGCTGTCAGATTGACAGGCACGAGAGGAGAACCCCCGCTTTTTGTCATTCAGGTGGAGCTGGATACATACCATTTTCAGAATGAACTCACACGGCTTAATTTGTACCCGGAGAGTTCAACTTTTCTGATTGAGGACAAAACGGGGCATGCCATCACAGATAAACATCAAGCTAGTGTTATTCTCGCGAATTACCGTGAGCACAGTGTAAAGGGTACACTTGATGGCTTTCGGATGAAGGTGGGGACACCATGTACCATGTTAGTCAGTTGCATATGGACTCCCTGGGCTTATCCGTAGCTACATATCTACCCGAGGCAATTGTTACCAAGCCACTTAGCAAGTTCTATCATTGGGCTTGGCTGTTTGCAATTACATCATTTGTTGCCATCACGGCGTATCTCTATTCAAGTTACAAGTTAATTCATATCCCGTTACTGTTGTTGGTGAAAAGATTCAAAAAAATGGAGGAGGCATGCTTGATGTCCCCATTGCGCATAACCGAAAGGATGAATTTGGCTTCCTCTACACCCGTTTCAATCTAATGATTGAAAATCTTCAATCCCTTATCGATCGAGATTTTAAGAAAACACTGATGATGCAGCGGGCCGAGTTGAAACAGCTCCAATCGCAGATTAACCCTCATTTTCTGTACAATAGCTTCTTTATTCTGAATTCACTGGCAAGGACAGGAGAAACCGAACGTATTGAGCAATTCACGAACATGCTCGGAGAGTATTTCAGGTTCATTACCCGGAATGAAACAGATCATGTGAAGTTGAAAGTGGAAGTTGAGCATTCACGAATCTATACAGAGATTCAACAATTACGATTCTCCAGACGAATCAAAGTTGATTTTGGGTCACTACCTGCTGAAATGGAACACATTAAAGTTCCCAGACTCATTATTCAGCCTATTATTGAGAATGCCTACGAACACAGCCTTGAAAAGAACACGGACTCCGGACTTCTAATTATTGGGTTTAATATGGAAGGTTCATATGCCGAGATCACCGTAGAGGATAATGGTAATGAGCTGGAAGAGCAACACATCCAAACTCTTCAACAACGCTTGCATAAGGACGGAGGTACAGACGAAATGACCGCGTTAATAAATATTCATCGACGTCTGGTCCTGACGTATGGAGAAGGAAGTGGCCTTTTCCTATCCAGAAGTGAACTGCAAGGGTTAAAAGTCACAATTCGAATCCAGTGGAAAGAGGGAGAAAACGAATGTATCGACTTTTGATTGTAGATGACGAGGAGATTATTACGGATAGTCTCTATGAAACGTTCGCCAGACATATACCCGACCAGCTTGATGTATGTAAGGCCTACTCTGCAACAGAAGCATTGTCCTGGATGCAGCGTTCGAGAATTGACATTGTTCTAACGGACATCCGCATGCCGGGCATGAGTGGCTTGGAACTGACAGAGCGGATTCAAGCCAGTTGGCCGAATTGTCGCGTCATTTTTCTGACAGGACATAGCGATTTTGATTATGCATATCAAGCTTTTCAGATGGCTAATGTGCGTTACTTGCTCAAAACGGAAGGTTATGACAAGGTGATGTCTGTTGTAGAAGATGTGATGGAAGAGATCCGGCGAAGTCACAGCATGGTTGAGTTGTTGGAACATTCTCATAAAGTCAATTCGCAGCTTGCTCTGATACAGCAAAAAGAGTATTTACGGAAGTTACTTCAAGACTGTACAGCGGTTATAGATTCTACTATGGATATGCAGGACGAATTATCCAAACGAGATATAAGATTACAGATCAACTCGCCTGTTTATCTCATACTGGGTCGGTTCAATAATCTGCCAGAAAAAGGTTCGGACCTCACACAAGTTCAAGAATCTGTTCGCATTATCGGCTCTTCTCTGATGAATGAACGTACAGTGTGCGCAAGTGTAACGGACCATTATGGGGATACGATCTGGCTGCTTCAGCCGAAGCAGCAGGAAGAGATGACCAATGATAAACTTGTGCGATTTCTAGAAGGCACACTGGAACTGGTACAGGAAGCATGCATGGTCTCACTGGGCGTATCCATTGCATTTTCATTAAGTAGTCGCAGCTGCAATTGGTCCGAGTTAACCAAACAATATGAACGTCTGAGATTACTCCAGTGGATGAAAATTGGGGATGGTGTATCCATGGTACTCACAGATCATCGTAATGATCTCTCATCTGATGTACCCAAAGAATCCATGCGGATCTCAAACCGGATCGAGATTATGTCAGGATATTTGGAAACGGGCCGAATTCAGCCATTTTACGATATATTTGAGGAGCTTGCAGGCGAACTGCTGCAACAGGAAATTACGATGGAACGTGCCATGGAGACTTACTACAATCTGGCCTTATTATTGCATTCAACGATCAATCGTTGGGGTCTTCAACAGAAAATCCCGGATCAACGAAGCTTGCTGCACTTAGGGAGTATACATGCATGAAGGATGCAGTACAATTTCTATATCGTGCTGCCGATGAATTAGTACGCTACAAAAGATCAAATGAACAGGAACGCGCTAACGTTGTCATTCATTCCTTATGCAGTTACGTTAAGGAGAATCTGGAGAAAGACCTTTCTCTGGTGAGATTGGCAGAACTTCATCATTTTAATCCATCCTATCTGTCGAGATTCTTTAAGCAGGAAATGGGAATAAACGTGTCAGAGTTCATTGACGACTGCCGAATACGGAAAGCCAAAGAATTGCTTCAGAACACAAATCTTATGGTGCGTGAGGTCGCACTTCAAGTGGGGTACGAGGCTGCCCATTCATTTACCCGACTTTTTAAGAAAATAACGGGAATGACTCCCCAAGAATACCGGGAATCCCTTTTGGTACGTTAACGGTGAATACTCTGGAATTGACCAAATCCAAATAACCACAAAAAAACGCAGGAAGAAGAATACATCCTGCGTTTTTTTGTGGTTATTATCTAATTGATAAACAAACCGATTCGGCAATTCAGCTTTAGGCAGTGTGGATTTTTTGTCTTCTATAAGCATTTGGACTCGATCCGGCATACGCTTTGAACTTTTTATAGAACCAGTCAATATCCTTATAGCCTACCTCAATAGCAATCTCATATATTCGCAAATTCGTGGAAGACAACAATTGCTGTGCCTTTTCCATACGTTGCTGGAGCATATAATCATTGAAAGACATCTTCTCTTCCAGCTTGAACTTCTGTCCAAGGTACGCACAGTTAAAATGAAGCATGTCAGAGATCTTCTTCAACGTGATTTCATCACTCAGATGATCCCGTACATAGGCCTTAACGATACGAATAACATGACTGGAGTGCATGGGCTTACCGTTCATTTGAACGGGTGTTTTGAAGAACGACGACGTTTTGTGTGCCGGGTCCGTTTCAAGGTGGGATCTAAGTCCATGCAGACTGTTAAGTAAAGAAGAAGGACTAACAGGATACGGGAGATAATCATTTACCTGATACGTCAGGGCTTTGCGTACGAACCTGAAGTGATCTCTTCCACCCATCAGGAGGATAGGTATCTGACTTTTTTCGAATGTCGTTGCATAACCAGAGCCCCGCGGTATCAAACCTCTCTGTATGTACCATAACAAGGGAAAAGTCTCGTTCTGACAATGCGGTCAAAGCCTCGGCCGATGAGAACACACAATTTGCGATAGTATATTGAGCTTTGCTCCGTAGCAACATCTGTTGCAACTCTCCGCACAAACGACGGCTGAAATCCACAAGTAAAATATCATACATGAAGCAATACCTCACCTTCTGCTGAATTGTAATGCGCTAGATTAACTGAAATTTGACTTAATTTCATTATGGTAATAAAAGAAAGCGCATACAATGTGCATATTTTTGTAGACAGTGCATTTCTTTACCAATTAAAACCTATAATGCAATTTGCTTGAGCAAAATTACGAAAATCTATATTCAGCCCGGGTAAACATCTGTATTCTGGCAGGTTGTTTGCGCTTTCATTTGGACGATACACTGTGATAGCAAACGACAATCAGGGGGAAGACGATGAGAAAACACAAGTTCATGCTACTGAGCCTGGTATTTGCGGTCTTGTTGGTGATTGCTGCATGCAGTTCTGCACCTACCGCTCAACCCGAGCCGGAAAAGACAACACCACAGGAGGAACAAAAACCCGCGGAAACCGAGCCAAAGAATGAAAACTCCACGCCAGAAATGGACTTTGACATGGGTGGCAGAACGATCAAGGTTGTAGCTTGGTGGGACATGGAAATACAGGGGAACAACCCGGACAACATTCAACGCCTTGAGAATCTCGAAGCGCTGAAGAAAAAACACAACTTTAATATTGAATATGTTTCCATCGATTTCGGTGAATATCAGGAAAAAGTAGTTGCTTCCCTGATGGCCGGTGAACCGCTTGGCGATCTGGTGAGACTGGGCAAAAATTATGCCATTCCGGCATTGACCAAACAGGATCTGTTATGGCCGGTGGATGATTATATTAAAAACGACAAGGTATTCAACCAGAAAACAACCAAGGAATACATGCAGTATGAAGGCAAAGGTTACGGCTTTACCGAGGACCAGTCCTCGTTTATCAACGGAATTTTCTATAATCGCACACTCATGCAAGAGCTCGGCTTGAAACCACTTCAAGAGTATGTAGATGCCGATGAATGGAACTGGGATACGTTCATCAGTGTTGCCAAGCAAGCGAACAAGGATCGAAACAATGATGGCAAGCTAGACACTTGGGGACTCGCTCAAACGGGCTTGCTGGAACCAATTCTGTATTCCAACGAGGCTTCTCTGACCAAAGAGGATAAGCAGAACCTGGAAGATCCAAAAACGAAAGAAGCGTTGAACTTCCTGTCCAAACTGGCTACAGAGAAGGTCGGCAGAGCTTCTGAGGGCGGCGATTGGACAGAGCCATCCACGTTCTTCCGTCAAGGCAACACCTTGATGTATTCAGGTGCCATGTACGAAGTCGAAGGTATTATGACGGATATGCAGGATTACGATATTGGTTTTGTACCGTTTCCAAAAGGTCCAAGTGCAACAGCGTATCACTCCGGTGAGTCACGTTACCAAGCTATAACGATTCCAAAAGCGGTAGAGAATCCGGAACAACTGATGTACATCTGGGAGAAAATTAATGAGATCGAATCGATCTATGAGTATCCAGGACAATCCACGCTGGAGACACATCTGACCGATGAAGCAGATATCAACAACGCCAGAGAGGTTGCGGAAGGTATGTTGGTTCTCGACCATAACACATTCCCGTCCTTGCCGTTCTGGGATTTTGATGGGGAACTCAAAGAAGGGGTATCCGTATCTACGCTGATCGAGAAATACAAGGCTCCTTTCCAGGCTGCGATTGATGAGGTTTACAAATAAGTATCACGTTACACGGGCAGAACGCACCAGTGAAGGTGCGGTCTGTCCGGGTTAGTCAATCGTTCAGTTCTCTCAACGCTTACAGGAAAGGGGATACATTCAAACATGCGGTCACGTAAGAAAAAGGGACTAATCCTGGTGCTTGTCCTGGCCTTGGTGCTCTCCATATGGACACTATATCCATCGCGGGATCGTAATCCGGGAACGCTACATGCGCTTGAGGACTTTGAGGCGGTATCGGGAACCGAGGATTCATTCAGTTATGAGCATTATCTGACTGCTCATGACAATACGGCCAAACCGGATGAAATTGTACGCATCGAAGGCGAATCTTATGTTCAGGCAGAGGATGGAGAATTTGAGGTTGTGCAAGGGTACGCCGGATTAGACGGAAATGCCGTAATTACGCCGGAAACTGGAACCATTCGCTGGGATGTTCCCGTTCAAGTGAGCGGTTTGTACAACATTCGCATTCACTATTATCCCGTAGAAGGCAAAAGCTCCGGGATCGAACGCAGGCTTGAGCTTAATGGTAAGGTCCCGTTCAGAGGGGCCGATATTCTTCTGTTTGACAGGGTATGGGGGAATCGCGAGGACAACGTCCGGCAGGACGATCGTGGCAACGAGCTTAGACCAAGACAAGTGGAACAGCCCGAATGGCAGCTGACTTCCTTCAAGGACAGCGCAGGGTACTTCGAGGAACCGTTTCAGTTTTATTTTGAAAAAGGCAGTCAGAAGTTATCGCTTACTTCATTAAGAGAAAGCATGGCGATCGATTATATTGAGCTATATCAAGAAAGCGAAGTTCCTTCCTATGCAGAGCTGGAGCAAACCTATGCCTCACTCGGTTTGAAACAATCGGCTCCTGTCATGTTGAAAGTTCAGGGGAGGAAGCTGTTAGCAAATCATCTCCTACACTGGCACCAATCTCGGACCGATCAAGTCCTTCACTCGAGCCTTATAATGTATCGAAAATTCGGATGAACGCTATCGGGGGAATTAACTGGAAACTGCCGGGCGAATGGATTGAATGGGAAATTGACGTGCCTGAAGACGGATTGTATCAAATCGCGCTTAAGGTGAAGCAGGATCAATTGCGTGGCATCTATGCCACCCGCAGTCTGACGATTAACGGCGAAGTTCCGTTTAAGGAAATGAAACGCATTCGATTTAACTACAGCCCGGCTTGGCAAACTCAGGTGTTGGGTTCGGGAGAAGATCAGCCATATCAGTTTCATCTGGAAAAAGGGAAACACCGAATCCGAATGACGGTTACACTTGGCGACATCGCTCCGCTGCTGCGGACTGTGGAATCCAGCGTGCTGGAACTGAATGAGATGTATCGCAAAATATTAATGATCACCTCCAACAGTCCGGACCCACTGCGGGATTACCAACTGGAACGGCGTATTCCGGAGATGATGGAGGTGTTTGAACGACAAGCTGACACCTTGCGTTCCGTTGCAGATTACCTGGAAAAGGCCACGGGTGAGCAAAGTGACAAAGTGGCCGTACTTCACGCCATGGTATTGCAGCTTGAAGATATGGCGGCCAGACCAGAGACGGTTCCCAAACGGCTGGATACGTTCAAAATTAACGTAGGTGGTCTCGGCACATGGATTCTATCGGTACGTGAACAGCCGATTACGTTGGATTACCTTGTCGTATCTCCGCCGGGTGAATCGCTGCCAAAAGCGGAAGCGAGCACCGTCCAGCAGGTGAAGCACGAACTGGGCGCATATGTTGCCTCGTATACCGAAGATTACGACAGCATTGGCAACGTGGAACAAAAGAAGGATGCCATTACTGTATGGATCACGACCGGACGAGATCAGGCCCAAGTACTGAAAGGCATGATCGACGATTCGTTTACCCCGGATACGGATGTGTCCGTGCAGTTACGTCTCGTTCCGCCTAATATTTTGCTGCCCGCAACACTCTCGGGGAAGGCCCAGATGTAGCCATGCAGATGGGCGAAGACATTCCGGTGAACTATGCGATGAGGAATGCAACGGCGGATCTGAGCCAGTTCCCTGATTTCGAGGAAATTTCGGGCAGGTTCCGTGAAAGCGGATTGACGCCATACCGCTACAACGACGGGGTATATGCCCTTCCGGAGCAGCAGCATTTTCCAATGCTCTTTTACCGCAAAGATATTCTGAATGAACTGGGCCTCGAACCGCCGAAAACGTGGCAAGACGTATATAACGCCATCGCCGTGCTGCAGAAGCATAACATGGAGTTTTATCTGCCGATTGAGGATACGCTGAACAATGCCAACCTGGTTCCGAATTCAACCTTTGCGATGTTGTTATATCAGAATGACGGAACGTTCTACACCGAAGACCAGAAGAAAAGTGCACTGGATTCGGAGATTTCAATGGACGCATTCAAACGCTGGACGCAATTTTATACCAATTACAAGTTTC
Source organism: Paenibacillus sp. OVF10 (assembly GCA_022836915.1). Lineage (GTDB taxonomy): Bacteria > Bacillota > Bacilli > Paenibacillales > Paenibacillaceae > Paenibacillus. The sequence goes on from CP094668.1 coordinate 4,021,313, forward strand.
CGCTCAAAGCCGACTTTCCGAACCGCTTCCGTACCGGGAAATGCCGATCGGGATTGCTGATTACACCACGTATAACATGCTGACGGTTATGGCTCCGGAAATCCGCAATCTCTGGGACTTTACGATTGTTCCGGGTACACAGCTTCCGGATGGGTCCATACGGCATGAAGTGGCCAGTGCTACGAGCGCGGTGATGATGCTCGAAAATGCCGACAACAAGGAAGCGGCGTGGAAGTTCATGAAGTGGTGGACTGATGATCAGACCCAGATTGAGTACGGGAGAGAAATGGAAGGCCTTATGGGAGCGGCTGCCCGTTACCCGACGGCCAATATCGAAGCCTTGAAGCAATTGCCTTGGCCTGTGAAGGATTATCAAAATCTCGAGAAACAATGGGAATGGGTACAGGGAATCCCGCAGCTTCCTGGAGGTTATTTCACGGGACGACATCTGGACAACGCCTTCCGCAAGGTGGTCAATGCAAATGAAAATCCGCGTGAAGCCTTATCGGACTATGTATTGTACATTGATGATGAAATTGAGCTGAAACGCAAGGAATTTAATCTGAAATAGAGGAAAGGGAGGGTAACGGTTGCAAGCAAAAACTACCAAGACAGCCGCCGCTCCTGCCGTCCATACCCGCCAGGTCGGCTGGTGGTCCCTATTGAAGCGGGATCTGTATCTCAGCAGGCATTATTATGTATTGATGGCACCGTTTATGCTGATTTTTTCATGTTTACTGTCATTCCGGTCGGCATTTCACTCGGGCTCAGCTTTTTTCACTTCAATATGCTGGAGCTGCCGCGATTTGTCGGCTGGCAGAACTATTCCCGGCTTTTCCTGAACGATGACGTATTTCTGATCGCGCTCAAAAACACGCTGCTTTTTGCCGTAATTACAGGCCCTCTCAGTTATATAGCCTGCTTTTTGTTTGCGTGGATCATTAATGAGCTGTCTCCTAAAATTCGGGCGGTCATGACGCTGGTTTTCTATGCCCCATCCATATCGGGCAACGTCTTTTTCATCTGGCTGATCATCTTCTCGGGTGACAGCTACGGGTATATGAACGGCTTCCTGATGCGCCTTGGCGTCGTACTGGAACCGATCCAATGGCTCGCAGACGAGAAATATGTACTGGCAATCGTCATTATTGTACAGCTGTGGCTGAGCCTGGGAACCAGCTTCCTGGCCTTTATTGCAGGACTGCAAACCATTGATCGTTCTCTGGTTGAAGCAGGAACCGTAGACGGGATCAAAAACCGCTGGCAGGAGCTCTGGTACATCACCTTGCCTTCGATGAGACCGCAGCTGATGTTTGGTGCGGTAATGCAGATTACCGCTTCCTTCGCCGTAGCTGAGATTTCCATCGCACTGGCAGGTTTCCCGAGCGTAAACTATGCGGCACACACAGTCGTCACGCATCTGATGGACTTCGGAACCATTCGTTTCGAGATGGGGTATGCCTCGGCCATCGCAACGGTTCTGTTTGCCCTAATGCTGGGTACAAACGTTTTCACGCAAAAAATGCTTAGAAAGATAGGTGAATGACGATGACCAGCAAAGTACGTGCCGTGTTTGGCATGCCAAAAAGGCTTAATCGGTCATTTACCGTCAGCCTGATGTTATTTGCATTGCTGGGCGTGTTCGGCTCCTTTATGGTGCTTCCGCTCATCTATGCTGTCAACAATGCATTCAAGCCGCTGGATGAGCTGTTTATTTTCCCGCCGCGCTTCTGGGTGAACAATCCGACAACGGAGAATTTTGCCGATCTGATCAACCTCATGGGCAATTCGTGGGTGCCGTTATCCCGCTATATTGCCAACACATTGCTCATTACGATACTTGGCACAGCGGGGCATATCCTGCTTGCATCTGCAGCAGCTTATCCGCTGGCGAAATATCGTTTTCCGGGTTCCAAAGTGTTGTTCACCATTGTCATTCTGTCCCTGATGTTCTCGCCGCATGTTACGGCGATTCCGAACTACATGGTCATGTCCTGGCTTGGCTGGATTAACACTCATGCGTCCATTATTGTGCCATCACTTGCGTTCTCGCTGGGACTTTTCCTGATGAAACAGTTCATGGAGCAGATTCCGGATGCTTTGCTGGAGGCAGCCAAAATCGACGGGGCCAATGAATACCGGATATTCTGGAGCATCGTGATGCCCAATGTGAAGCCGGCATGGCTCACGCTCATGATCCTGCAGTTTCCAGCGTTATGGGGAACGGATGGCGGGAGTTTCATTTACAGTGAAAATCTCAAAACACTGCATTATGCGCTCAGTCAGATTGTGCAGGGAGGGATTGCAAGAGCTGGTGTAGGTGCGGCTGTTGCCTTGCTGCTGATGATCGTACCGATCACTCTGTTTATCATCTCTCAGAGCAGTGTTATGCAGACGATGGCCACTTCGGGCATGAAAGAATAGAAAGGAGGCAGCGAGGTGCGGAGAAGCACATGGAAAAAACGTAAATCGATCATCATGGGCATGATCTGCCTCCTGTTGTTCGTTCAAGAGGCGCCCTATGTGAGTGCAGACGGTAAAACGGATGCGTATCATTATTCCTTCTGGGGTGACGCAGTTCCTTCACCGGCGGCATATGAGGCAACCACCATTATCACCGGCAAGAAGCTGAACACAACTCCTATGAAAGAGCCAAGTGACATGCATGTTACTGCCAATCAGCACGTCTTTGTGCTCGATTCGGGCAATGGCCGCATCATTGAGATGGATCGCAACTTCAAGCTGGTACGGACGATTGATTCATTTGAGCAGGAAGGCAAGGAAGATCATTTTAAAAATCCACAGGGATTGTACGTCACGGAAAAAGGCCATCTGCTGGTCGCTGATTCGGATAATCACCGGGTGGTGCATCTGGATGAACAGGGAAGCTCGTCAAGATCGTGTCTGAACCGAAATCGGATCTGCTAAAAGCAGACTTCCAGTTTAAACCGATGCGGATTGTTATGGACAAAGGGGAGCGTATCTACGTCATGGCCGAAGGCGTATTTGATGGATTCATGGAGTTCAGCGCCGATGGTACGTTCTCTTCCTTCATTGGAGCGAACAGAGTTCAGGTGGACCCGGTGGAGTATCTGTGGAAACGGTTTGCAACACGGGAGCAACGGAGCCAGATGGTGATGTTCACTCCAACGGAATTTACCAATCTGGATATGGATGAAGAGGGCTTTATCTACGCCACTAGCGGGGATCGCGGCAAAGATCCGGTCAAAAAGCTGAATGCCCAGGGTACAGACATTTTGCGCAGAGAAGGCTATCAGACTCCGCAGGGTGATTTGCTTTATACCCAGGAAGCAGGGCCATCCCGCCTGATTGATGTGGATGTGGGTGACAGTGACATGTATTCCGTACTGGATTCCAGCAAGGGCCGAATCTTCACTTACAATGGAGACGGATATCTGCTCCATATTTATGGCGGCATCGGGAACCGTCTGGGCCAGTTTAATACACCTGTTGCCCTGGAACGTGCGGGAGACCGAATGTTAGTTCTGGATAAAGCGCTGGGTGAAATCACCGTCTTTCAAACAACTGAATACGGACGAACGCTCCACGAAGCGGTGCGCAGCTATTATAACGGTGATGAAGATCAATCTTCGGTGCTGTTTGCCCAAGCTACCGAGATGAACGCTAACTTGGAATATGCGTATGCGGGAATTGGCAAAGCATTGCTTCGTCAGAAGGAATACGCCGAGTCTGCGAAATATTTCAAACGCAGCATGGAGCCCAAAGGGTATTCCAAAGCTTTTCTTTTGTACCGCAAAGAGCTGATGCGTGAGCATTTTTCATGGATGATGTCCGGTATATTCCTGGCTGTCGCTGCGATTGTCACCGTCATCATCGTTCGCAGGCAGAAAAGGAGGACTACGAATGCAGGCATCAAGTAAGCAACTATACCAGTACCCGCTGCATCTGATTTTTCATCCGTTTGACGGATACTGGGAATTGAAGTATGAACGGAACCAGAGAAACTCACTGCTGATTGCTTTCATGATCCTGGTTCTTCTGGTCATCACCAAAATTTTGCATGCCCAGTACAGCGGTTTTCTCATTAATCTCAGTAATCCAAAGTACCTGAACAGTCTGCTCGAAATGCTATATGTCATTATACCGGTACTGTTTTGGTGTGTGGCTAACTGGTCGTTAACCACATTGATGGATGGGGAAGGCAAGTTCTCCGAAATTTTCATGTCAACGTGTTTTGCACTGGTCCCGTTGTTACTCATTCATTTTCCATGGATCTGGCTGAGTCTTGTGATCTCTGCGCAGGAAACTGCCTTTTATTATTTCTCCAATGCACTCGCCGTTGCGTGGACGGTATATCTGTTATTTGTGGGGAATATGACCGTTCATCAGTATACACCAGCCAAAACGGTGCTCACGATGCTGCTGACACTTGTAGCGATGGCATTTATGGCATTTCTATGCCTGTTATTCTTTAGTCTTGTACAGCAGATTGTATCGTTTGTCGTAACCATCTATCAGGAATTAGTGCTTCGGGGCTAAGGGAGGAGGAAATTGTTATGAATTATACCGTAGCCAAAAAAATAACAGGAATGCTGCTCGCGGGCAGTCTGCTTCTTGGCGGTTGTCAATTCTCGCCAACACCGCTCCCTCACGAGACAGTGACTGCCGCAGATCCGACGGACTTTCCCTCCCTGCCTCCCGGAGAGAAACTGAAATCATCGTTCAGCGATGTCCGCCTTCCCGGCATGGTAGGCATTGCGCAGAATGCTGCGCTGCAATTGTTCATTAACGAAGAGACTGCCGAGATTGCAGTGATTCACACGCAGAGCGGCCAGATCTGGCGCAGCAATCCTGCAGATCGTGAGCAGGATGGGGTTGCAGCCGGGATAAACAAAGACCTTTTGTCATCACAAACGAAGCTCAGCTTCTTCAACAGCCTTGGACAGAGCAGCACCGTGAATTCCTTCACGGATAGTGTTGCACACAAGCAGATAAGCTATGAGGTGCTGCCAAGCGGCGTGCGGGTCCACTACCAGTTTGGAAGCACTGAGCGATCCATAGAAGACTTGCCGATGAAGATCAGCAAGGAGCGATTCGAACAAAAGCTGCTTGCACAGCTAGATAAGGCCGGGCAGCGGGCCTTGAAGGTCGGCTATGCGGAAGATAAGGATGAAGGCGCTTACGTCCGGATTGATAAGGCGATGCAAGGATTGCAATTGTCCCGGGCCTTGAAAGCTTTTGACACAGCCGGTTACACATCGGAGGATCTGGCTCAGGATCATGCCGAGTTTGGCATTGAAGAGGAACGAAGTGGACCACGACTATTTATGCTTACGATGGAATATGAGCTGAATGGAGAGGATCTGCTCGTGCGTGTTCCGTCCTCAGGCATTCATTTTCCGGAGGAATATCCGATCAACAGCATATCTGTAATGGATTACTTCGGGGCTGGGGGTACAGAAGAAGAGGGCTCCATACTGGTGCCGGACGGTTCGGGAGCGCTGATCCATTTTAACAATGGCAAGCTGCAGTATCCTGCCTATCAACAAGATATATACGGACCAGATATGACCATGAAACTGCGGGAAGCAAGTTCGAATGAAGCCAGAGCCAGGTTGCCGGTATTTGGACTAATTCGGAAAGAGGGCTTTCCTGGGCATTATTGAACAAGGGGATGCCGTCGCAGTTGTGAATGCCGATATCAGCGGTAAGCTGAACAGTTACAACAACGTATATCCCAGCTTCTATGTGGTGAACAAGAGCGATGTGACGCTTCAGGCAAGTGATATGGTTCGTACACTTCCGAAATTTCAGAAGAAACCGACTGTGTCCGACTTCGTCGTTCGATATGCTTTTGTCGGGAAGGATAAAGCCTCGTACTCAGGGCTTGCATCTCTCTATCGGGATTATCTGATGCAAAACGGCGGGCTTCCCGAGCTGAATGCCAGCAAGGAGCAGAGTAACGTTCCCTTTTATCTGCAACTGTTCGGCGGCATGACAACAAGGCAGCATATGCTGGGCATACCGTATGATTCAACGGAGGCTTTGACCACGTTTGATGAAGCCAAAACCATTCTTTCCGCCTTGACGGAGAAGAAGGTATCCAATATTCAGGTGCGCTATGCAGGATGGCTTAACGGCGGGCTTCATCATCGACTGCCGGATTCCATCCAAGTAGACGGCGCGGTAGGCGGGAAAAAGGGATTGCGGGAATTCAGCGCATACACACAAGAAGCGGGCATCGGTTTCTATCCCGATATCGCTCTGCTGAATGTGCAATCCAAAAAAGGGTTTAAACCGTCCAAAGAAGCTTCACGCACATTAACTCAGGAACCGGCGGTCTTGTATCCGATGAACCAGGCCATCCAGCGGCGGGACCGGGATCGTTCACCATCCTATGTGCTTTCGCCCAACATGCTCGAGGACGTGACGGCAGACATGTTAGATGAGCTGAGGTCCCTTCAAAAGGATGGACTGTCACTAAGCCTGAATGATCTGGCAGCTCAGTTAAACAGCGATATGAATCCGAAAAAGCTGGTGGACCGAACACAAGCGCTTGGCTCCGTAAAGAAGGCACTTGAACAGATCGGGCAGCAGGCTGGCTCGCTTGTTGCTGAAGGCGGGAACGCTTATGCCCTGCCGTATGTAACTGGTCTGACAGATGCGCCGATGACCAGCAGTCGTTTCAAGCTGGAGGATGAAGAGATTCCGTTCTATCAGCTCGTTGTACACGGCAGCATCGGTTATACGGGGACGCCATACAATCTCTCCACATATACCAATGCAAGGCAATATGTGCTGAAGCTGATTGAATATGGAGCCAGTCCTTACTTTGCATGGTTCAATGCGCCAAACCATGTTGTGAAAGAAACGGATTATGATGATCTCTACGCGGCGAATTATGAACAATGGATCGATCTGGCTGCCGAGATCTACAACGAGGTGAACCAGGTGAACCAACCGTTTGCCGGACGTTCCATGATGTCCCATGAATCCCTGGAGGAGGGCGTCTTCCGGACAACATATGAAGGTGGCGGGTTCGTAATCGTCAATTATAACGACTTCCCTGTAGAAGTTGACAACGATACAGTGGAAGCCCAAAGCTATGTGACTGGTGGTGAGCAGCTCTGAAGACGCTCCTGAAATGGAAATGGGGAAGTCGTACGTATGCTCAGCAGAAAGCCATGTGGGGCGTAATCTACGTGCTTCCCTGGCTCATTGGTTTTGTGTTGTTTTTCTTCATTCCGCTGTTAGCCTCTCTGCGATACAGCATGAGTACAATTCAGGCTAACGCGGAAGGCATAGCAATTCAGTTCAACGGTGTTGCCAATTATATTCAGGCGCTGACCGTCAATACAAGCTTTAACCGTGCGTTAATTGAGGCGATCACAGACGTGCTCATCAACGTACCGCTTATCGTTATATTCAGTCTGTTCCTTGCCGTCATCCTGAATCAGAAGTTCAGGGGCCGGGCTGTAGCGCGGTCGATCTTTTTCCTGCCCGTTATTCTGGCATCGGGAGTGATTATGACACTGGAGAGCACCAGCCTGATTGAAGCGGTTAATCAGAGCAGCACGGGTGGAAGCTCACTCGGGACATTTGAACTCGAAAATCTGATGGTTAACGCCGGAGTGAGCGATTGGATCGTTACGTATCTGAGCAGCGCCGTAGATCGGATCTATCAGATCGTCAGTCAATCCGGTGTACAGATTTTGATCTTTTTGGCAGGGATCCAGACGATTTCCCTCAACTGTATGAGGCTTCGAAGATGGAAGGGGCAACGGGTTATGAAGCCTTTTGGAAAATTACGTTCCCAATGGTCAGCCCGCTTATTTTTGTCAATGCGATCTATACAATCATTGATTCGTTTGCCAATAACGCCATGACGGAACTGATCCGGGATACCGGCTTCGTCAAATTTGACTTTGGATTAAGTTCTGCCATGGCATGGGTCTACTTTCTGGCCATTGCCATCATTCTGGTTATCGTAAACATCATTTTCTCGAAGCGAGTCTTCTATCAAGATTAGAAAGGAGGGTGTCCCACGTGACAACATCACGATTATTATCGCTGGAGCATTGGAAAGGCTGGCTGTGGGCCATGATCCGATTCGTTCTGATTACCGGGCTTTCCTTCGTTATCCTGTTTCCCATATTTCAGAAGGTTTCCACATCCATCAAAGCTAAAGGTGATCTGTATTCGGCAGTGGTGGTGTGGATTCCACAGAACTTCTCCATCGACAATTTCAAAGAGGCGATACGCGTAATGGATTACTGGGCAACGCTGTTTAATACGTTTGCCCTGTCTGCAACGACTACACTGCTGACTACAGCATCCTGTGCACTTGCAGGATACGGATTCGCCAGACTGAAATTCAGGGAAGCAACTGGCTGTTTGCTGGTGTAATTCTAACGATTCTTGTACCGCCAACGACCATTCTCATTCCGGTATACCTGAATCTGAAAAGCTTTGACCTGATGGGGCTTATGACGCTTATAGCCGGCAAACCTGTTAATTTGCTTAATACCTATTGGCCGTTTATTCTGACGGCAATTACGGCCAATTCACTTAAAGCCGGTTTGTACATCTTTATCTTCCGGCAATTCTTCAGAGGTATTCCGAAGGAAGTGGAGGAGGCGGCCTATGTGGACGGCGCGGGCATCGGACGAACATTTTCAAGAATCATGCTGCCCAATGCCATTCCGTCCATGGTAACAGTCATGCTGTTTTCCTTCGTATGGCAGTGGAACGACAGCTTCTATACGACGACTTATCTGACTTCAAGTAAAGTCATGTCGACTCAGTTATCGTCCCTTCCGTATAATCTGGCCCAGCAGGTTACTGACGGTGCAGCTTCCCAAGCCGATCCGTTCTATCTGAGTATGATCCAGGATACAGGAATTCTTCTTGCCATTCTGCCTTTGATCATCATCTATTTGTTTGTGCAACGATATTTCGTAGAGAGTGTAGAGCGTACGGGAATCGTCGGTTAAGTTAAGTTAAGTTAAGTTCTTCTGTACGTTTGGAGTGGGATCAGACTGGAAGAGGGAGGAGGAACTTCATGCAACATTCCATCTGTGAAAAGGGGCATGTAACGATCTTATGAACGTCTGCTCACAGCAGAACCGCGATCCTTCCCTGCGCAGGATCCCCCTGCTGGTGTGGAACGGACTGCGTGAGCGGGCGCCGACCTGAGCGATCTGTTTGACCAGAGATACTCTGACGGAGCGTACCTCGCAATATTGCAAGGCAATATATCAGATCAGGAGGAATTAAAGTGAAGAAGTTCATGACATCTTGTAAACTTGTACTCATTCTGGCTTTATTGATCACAATTGCTCCATGGGGAGGCAGCCGTGCCGAAGCATGGGTGGGCATGCCGATGGGCAAGCTGCACGTAAACGGCAAAAACCTGGTGAACAGCAACAACCAGCCTGTGTTACTGAACGGTTGGCATCAACCCTCAGGTGCCTACTGGACATATCAGGACAGCAATTATTATCTCAATCTGCACGGCAATAACCGTCATGCAGCTACACTGGCTTATCTGAAAGACATTACCGATACTTTTGCGGACACCAGCGCGAAGTACGGAAGCAATCATGGCTGGAATATGAATCAGGTACGTCTGTTCATCGATCGTCAGGACATGGGAGATGTGGCTGCTGGTACATATAACTTTGCCGGTGTGCAGACCGTTACGCAAAATGTAATTATTCCGTACATTCAATATGCCAAAACAAAAGGTGTCTATGTTGTCCTGGGACTGGACTTCACATTGAAGGATGATCAGGCAACAACACCTGCCAACCTGCAAAAATTCAACGAAATCTGGGGTTATCTCGCTTCACGCCCGGAGATCAAAAGTGCAGACAACGTTCACTTCGAGCTGATCAACGAACCGGTGAAATCCTATGCCAATGGACATTGGGGTGGATACAACGGGGAGAATGACTTTGTGGATCACTGGAATGACTTGCGTAATTTCCAAAATTCCATGATTTCAACAATTCGTAGCAAAGGTGCGGACAACGTCATCTGGGCGGCAGGTCTGGGATACAACCAATTTTACAGCTTGACGGCAAGCCATCCATTGACTGATCCGCTCAATAACTATGGATATGCGGTTCACTGGTATCCTGGTTATGGCGCATATGACAACTTCTCTATCCTGCAAGACCAGTGGAATACCAACGTGAAGGCAGCTGCTGACAAATATCCGATTAATATTACCGAGGTAACCTGGTTCAAAAACAAACCTGGCGATTCGGCCTACTGGAACTTGTTTAATGGCAGCAATGAAGGTTTTGGCACCAATACCAAAACGATTTTCAACGCATCAGGCAATGTCAGCATTGCAGCTCATATGAACGGATTCATTCTAAGTGAAGGACCACGAAGCTCCTTTGCCGACCCAACGGCTGGACTGAAATGGGATGGAGATGCTTCACGGAGTGCCATGGGACGATTCCTGTTCAACTGGTACCATGAACGTGCTCAGACTTACCCGGGCAGTGGACAAGGCGGCGGACCCACAACGGGTCTTGTATCCGGTGCAACTTATAAAATCGTAGCCCGGCATTCCAACAAAGTTGTTGATGTGCCAGGTGGTCAAAATGAAAATAATCTTCAGCTCCAGCAGTGGAGTGATCTGGGCGGTAACCCTCAGAAGTGGGTTCTGACCTCGATCGGCAGCGGCAACTATACACTGACAAGTGTGAACTCGCCGGACAAAGTCATCGATATTCGCAACGGTACCCTCACCAATGGGGAAGCGGTTCAACTCATGAGCAATCTGAACACAACCGCTCAGCATTTTAAGGTCAACGATCTTGGTAACGGGTACTGGAGTATCGTTAACGTGAACAGCAATAAAGCGATTGAAGTGGCAAACGCTTCCACTTCGGATGGAGCCAAGCTGCAGCAGAACACCTACACAGGTGCTACAAACCAACAATGGAAATTTGTTGCCGTTAGCAATTAATAAGCACAACGTTAAACGAAAACCTCCCCAAGTCATTCCATGTCTTGGGGAGGTTTTTTGCGTTTATTTTTGATACTTTGGGATGGATGTCATGCGAAGGTAAAATACAACTATATTTGTGCGCTAACCCGCAGACCAACAATTATTTTCATGTAAGCATTGTACGCTACAGTATGTAAATGTACCATAAGGAAGAAGTTGTACCTTCACCAGGAAGAAATGCCCGGTGTATCATTGAACAGCTACCTTATCACAGAGAAATGTAAGCGCTTGATAAAAAAGGGAGGGTACATATGCAGCTCCTATGGTCCAAATTTTCACCCGTGTTCCGCCGATTCCTCATTTCGTATCTTGTCATTCTGATGATTCCTCAAATTGCGGGATATGCCTCTTACCGAGCTTCTATTGAAGCGGCCCGTTCCAACTCCATTGAAAACAGCTTGAAGTCGCTGAGTCTCGGGAAAGAGATCATTGAGCGAAATCTTCTTCAAGTCGAAGCTTTTACCAGACAGCTTGCCGTCAATCCCGATTTGCAAAATTTAATTGCTGGGCCAAAGCCGCATGATCTCTACAATGTCTACGGTATGAACCGTATGCAGCGGAGCCTCTCCATGTACAGCAGTACCAATGATTACTTGTCCCATTTCTTCATTCACATTCCAAACTACAATGCCATCATCACACCAAGAACCGTGTATTATCGTCCAGAGCATTATTATGCTGCCAATCAGCTGGACGGTATGTCGTTTGAACAATGGCATGACCGAATTCTCAAACAACCACACTTTAATGAAATCATACCGCTTCGAAACTATAAACGTGAAATACTCGGCACTGTGCTTGCAGACGTTCCCGCCATTACGTTTCTGCAATCTCTGCCTTTGAACAGCTTCAACAAACCGCAAGCGACGATTGGTGTCATGATTGATCAGGATCAGATGGCCAGCCTTACTCAACATATTGTGGATCAATATGGCGGCTGGACTCTCGTCACCGATGCGGAAGGACAGATCATTTTCTCCCATGGCATTGAACAAGCCGAAGCCGAGCAAATGGCACAGAGTCGCCAGAGAGAAGGTAACGCTGCGGAAACGGAGCTGAACGTGCAGAATGTACAGCCTGGAAGTGATGGTCGGCTGCTGATATCGATGCAGTCCAGTCAAAATGGATGGAATTACATGGCAGGGATTCCGGAGAAAGCACTCATGACAAAAGCGGACCAAATCAAACAAGTCACGCTGGTCTTTACTTTGGCAACCATTGCCTTGGGACTGTTATTCGGGCTGGTTCTGGCCTATCGGAATAGTGCACCCGTATACAGATTGTTGGCCTCTTTTCGGGAACAAATCACCGATTCCCCAGGCAGACGGGGCAATGAATATGACTTTTTGGCAAGCCATATTAACAATCTGATTGCAAATAATGACTCACTTAAAAACGCCATGAATGAGCAGATTCCGTTATTGAGAGACGGTTTTATCAAACGTTTGTTAACCGGAGAAGTCTATACCTCACTTGAGTTGGAGGTTATCTCATCCCAGGCGCACATTTCTCTTCATAGCAGCAAGGGCTTGGCAGGCTTAGTGAAGGTAAACGGATATGCCAATCCGGACAGTGAAGAAACTATCCATGAACTGGGTGTCGCAAGGCTGCTCATCAAACAGGTACTTACAGAATGGAATGCGCAGCTGCTGATCACGGATTGGGGAACAGACCAGATCGCTTTTGCCTGTCCATTGGATGAGAACCAACTGAATGAAGCTATAGGGAGATGTGAAAAAGAGCTGAACACCTTGATGGAAGTGATCTACCGGGAGCATCGGATATCCACAACCATTGGCACAGGTGCAGCTTACGAGGTCTGGAATGATGCAGGACGTTCCTTTGATGAAGCCAAACAAGCTCTGGATTATGCCATTCATATGGGAACAGATCATCTGGTGAGATTTGAAGATACGATGAAGGAAAATGAAATGTACTATTATCCGATTGAGTCTGAACAGCGCCTGCTGAACACGATCAAAGTCGGTGAGCCTGAAGAGGCGATACGTATTCTGGAGCAATTGTTTCTTCGTAATTTAGAGGAGCGGGAACTCTCCTACGAGATGACACAGCAGTTCATCATGGAGCTGAAGGGGACTTTTCTCAAGCTGGACGAACCCAAATTCAAGCTGGATGCCTCCCTGCTGGAGGAATATAAATCTCGGGTGACATCCATTCAGATGACAGAAACGATCACTTCGCTGCGTGCAAAATTCAAACGGTTAACGGAAGACATCTGCGGTGATTTTCAGAGAAGAAGAGCAGGAGCACATGCGGATACTGTAAGCGAAATGATTTGTTTTATCCAACAACATTATGGGGATGCAAACTTGACGATCTATCGGATTTCCGAGCACATGAGCAAGTCCGAGAAGTTTATATCCCAACTGTTCAAAGAACATACGGGAGAGAATCTTTCCGATTATGTAGAACGGGTACGCATTGATGCTGCCTCGAACTTGTTGCACTCCACCGGTCAGACCATTGACGAGATAGCGGAGGCCACCGGGTATAATAGTGCACATTCATTCCGCCGAGCTTTCAAGCGGGTACGCGGCATTTCTCCGAGTGTGTTTCGGAAAATGGACGTTCATAGCGGTTAATGTAGGTTGTTTCTCGGGAACTATATTCGCCTTTTGTACTTTCTCAGCGTAACTGTACCTTTACGCATCCCCAGCGCAATCTTATGATTACTCAAAAAGTAAGCGCTACCAAGTCGAGTTGCAGTTCAGCGCGATTTGGAGCCAAGAATGGGGGATGATTCTGAGAACCACAATGGCCAGTGAATCAAAGTCCGTGGAGAAACCAAGTAAACCGTTTGCCTTGAAGCAAGCATTATCAAGAAGCTGGAGGCGACATTGGCAGCTGTATCTGCTGATCCTGCCACCGATTGCTTACTTTATTATTTTCAAGTATGTACCCATGGTGAATGCAGTCCTGGCTTTTAAAGATTACAACGTCATCAAGGGGATCTGGGGCAGTCCGTGGGCCGGAACCAAGTATTTCGAATTACTTTTTCAGAATCCGGCGTTTGTCACGCTGATCAAGAACACGCTTTACATTTCGTTTTACAGCCTGATCGTTGGTTTCCCGATTCCTATATTACTGGCGCTGGCACTGAACGAAATCAAAAACATACGATTCAAAAAAACAGTACAAATGGTGACGTATGCTCCATATTTCATCTCTACCGTTGTTATGGTCTCCATCATTATGCTCTTTCTGTCTCCTAGGCTGGGTATTGTCAACACGATTGCAGGTGCCCTTGGTTTCGAAGCGGTGAATTTTCTCGGTGAGCCTGGACTATTTCGATCCATCTACGTATTCTCCGATGTGTGGCAGGGAATGGGGTACTCCGCTGTGATATATCTGGCTGCTCTGGCAGGTGTTGATCCATCCCTGTATGAAGCCGCCAAAGTGGACGGAGCCAACCGAATACAGAAAATCATTAATGTTGATCTGCCTGGACTACTTCCGGCAGCCGTCATCATTCTGATCCTGAGTGTAGGGAATATCATGGCTGTTGGGTTCGAAAAAATATATTTGCTGCAAAATCCGCTCAACCTGTCTGCTTCGGAGATCATCTCCACGTATGTCTATAAAATAGGATTGCTGAATGCCAATTATAGCTTCGCTACTGCGGTTGGCCTGTTCAACTCGGTGATTAACCTGATTCTGCTATTAATCGTAAACGCGGTCGCCAAGCGACTGTCCAATACAAGCTTATGGTGACGGGAGCGAAAGGAGGAGAACCAACCCATGCCTAACACACAGATTAATGCAGGTCGTTCGCGGATCAAGAGCAGCAGTACGATTCGTGAATCCTGGGGAGACCGCGTATTTATAACGGTTGTTTACTTCATGCTGACAGTGGTGCTGATTGCCGTGCTGTATCCCTTGATATATATTGTGAGTTCTTCGCTCAGCAGCCCAGCTGCCGTGTCCTCGGGAAAAGTCTGGTTGTGGCCCATTGACCTGACGTTTGACGGTTACAAGTCTGTATTGCGGAATGATCAAGTCCTTACCGGTTATGCCAATTCCCTTTTCTATACAGCCTGCGGCACCTTCATCAGCGTGGCACTGACCATTATGATTGCTTATCCATTATCCAAAAAACGTTTGTTGGTCGCAGCTCGTTAATGATGTTTATTACCTTCACCATGCTGTTCTCGGGCGGTTTGATCCCTACCTATCTGGTGGTCAAAACCATGGGACTGATTGATACCCGCTGGGCGTTGCTGATTCCCAATGCCGTTTGGGTATGGCAAGTCATCATTGCCCGTACCTTTTTTCAGAATTCGATACCGGAAGAATTGTCCGAAGCAGCAGACATCGATGGCTGCAGTGACATCCGATTTATCTTCAGTATTATCCTGCCACTCGCCAAACCGATTATCGCCGTGTTGTCACTTATGTACGCTGTCGGTCAGTGGAATGCATACTTTGACGCCCTCATTTACCTGAAATCACAGTCGCTCTATCCGCTACAGCTGATATTGCGCAGTATTCTTATTCTGAACAGCAGTACGGGGAACATAGATGCATCGGAAATGATCAAACAGCAGCAGATGGCTGAACTCATGAAGTACTCGTTAATTGTGATGGCCAGCTTGCCGGTGCTAATCATCTATCCTTTTGTTCAACGGTATTTCGTGCAAGGCATGCTGATTGGCTCAGTCAAAGGATAAGTTCATTTTTTCTATTATTCATGAAGGAGAGGATTATATTGAAAAAAGCGGGATTCATCATTCTTGCCTGTATGCTGTTTACCTCATTGGTACTTGCCGGATGTTCAGGTTCTGATAAGGGGAACGGGGAAGGCAGCAACCCGTCAGGCAAGACAGCCATTAATGTGTTTGCTCACCAGGGTTCGGATACCAACCTGTCCACTAACAAATTCACGAAGAAAATGGAAGAAAAGTTTGATATTCAGTTCAACTGGACCACGGTTCCATTCGACGGTGCAGCGGAGAAAAGACAGATTTCACTGGCTTCTGGTGATTATCCGGACTTGTATCTGCTCATCCCTTGGGTAGATCGTTTCTCCCAGACAGACTTGTTGAAGTTTGGTCAACAGGGGGTTATTTTGCCGCTGAATGATCTGATTGAGCAGCATGCTCCCAATATTAAAAAAGTGCTTGAGAGCAATGACTATTATCGGGCCATGAACACTGCTCCCGACGGAAATATCTATGGTCTGACGGGTCTGAATGAATGTTTTCACTGTTCATATCCAAACAAGATGTGGGTCAACACCAAATGGATGGAACAACTGGGCCTGACCGAACCCACGACGACAGAAGAATTTAAAGAAATGCTTCGGGCATTTAAAACGAAAGACCCGAACGGGAACGGCAAAGCCGACGAAGTACCGCTAAGCGGTTCGACTGAAAATTTCGGTGTGCACATTATTCCGTACTTGATGAACGGTTTTATCTATGACGACGATCGGAATTATCTCATTGTCAATCAGGGGAAAGTGGAGACCGTAGTGAACAAACCGGAGTGGAAAGAAGGGCTTGCCTATATTAAATCCCTGTACGATGAAGGGTTGATTGATCCAGGGGCATTTACCCAAAACGTCGGGGCCTTCAAAAAAATTGGAGATAACGCTGATGCACAGCTTCTCGGTGCGGGAGCAGCGATGCATCCATCATTATTCGTAACCACTGCCGAAGGTTCTCCTTACGGGAATGATTACAATCCCATTCCTCCATTGAAGGGACCCCATGCTGCTTATGCTACGTACAACTATCCGATTGATCCCGGAGCGTCTTTTGTACTGACAAACAAAGCCAGTGAGGAAACACAGATCGCGGCCATAAAGCTGCTGGATTATCTCTATACCCAGGAAGGAACCATGGCATCATATCTGGGAGAAGAGGGCGTAAGCTGGCGCAAACCACAAGAAGGAGAAGTGGCGCTCAATGATCAGATTGAGCCGTTATATAAAGCCATTCCGCTTCCTCCTGGAGAAGAACCTCGTAATGACAGTTGGGCTGCATTGAGTCAGTACAATCATTATCAGGCATATCGGGACTCCGAAGTACAGGGGACAGACATCTATGCCAATGATGGTGGTGAGCGACGTCTCTATGAGGCGACATTGTTAATGGAAGGCAAGGAACCGAAAGAGATTTTCCCTCATTGGGCATTGTGGGTAGATCCGTCCCAAGCTGATGAAGCCAGTATGATGCAGACCAATCTCAAGGATTACATCGATCAGAACGCCCTGCAATTTATTACAGGCGCCAAAAGTCTGGATAAGGATTGGGATGAATATGTGAAAGGGCTGGAGGGACTGAACATTAATCGATATCTGGAGATTATGCAGTCTTCCTATGATACTTCTTCTGTTTCCAAATAATTAAAGTATCTGAATCATACAGAGCGGGAAAAGTTAATGTCTGTATTTGCACACCAAACGTTCCCGGTTCGCAGTCAACATATGCGAGCCGGGAACGTTTTTTTTGATATAGATTAAATCGGAAATTTCAATGCATCCTTCTTAAAATTCTATGATTGAACCTGTCCTGCAAGCCAAATATTCACAGGACAGATTCAACGGTTCGCGCACATTCCCTTGGTTTAGTACATGCGATATCTTCCGCTTAGAGCCAGCATGCTGAAAAAATACAGGCAATTGTCGTAATAACGTCGCTCTCCCTGACGCAGAGGGTGTTCCAGAACTTGCGAACGAATGTGTCAGCATGTGGACCGTCCGCAGCCAATGAAGCCATGGCATTGGTAGCCAGCAAACCTACAGGATGCAGTGAAGGTTCGTCGAAAGGTTCCCCTTCTATTGTATAACGACGATAATCGGACATTTCAATATCACTGAAGAAGGACTGAATCCGATTGGATTGTTCGATCTGCCAGTGATCCTTGCGGAACCATTCCCAGTCCAGCGCTACATTTGCAGCAACACGGTAGGCATCACTGTAGAAATGTCTGAAATCACCATGCGGCTGTATTGGAGCCGGAGAGCCGTCATAGTTCGCATATTCAGGTGAAAGTCCGGTTACGGGATGGCAGGCTGTATGAAGGTAAGCACGACTAGCGGCCGCCGCTTCTTTCCAGAAGCTCTGATCTTCTTCATCCGCATATTTCGCGAATAGTTCATAAAAATGAGGCAGATGGTAGGAGGGATCGCTAAACGGTGTTTCTGGTATGAATTTGATCAGTTTTGTTTCCGGGTCCCACATGGGATCGCCTTCGCCGTCTTCGCCCTGATGTATACATGCACGAAGGATCTTGCGGGCTTGTGCCTTGTAATCATAAGGTTCAGCGCCATCGCCCCAGCGGTTGGAGGCAAAAAAAGCGCCATGGCAAAAACTCCTCACCATCAGGAGCAGGACCTTGCGAGAGTCGGGTTCCGTCAGGCTTGCAATGCCAGGCAAAATAATCTTTATAACGTCCCGCTTTATGTTGCATAAACGTGTGTGAGAAATTCCAGAGTCGATCAAATTCTTCCTTTTTGTCCATCTGAACAGCCATCATCATGCCATAGGACATGCCTTCGGAGCGAACATCGAGATTACCGGTGTCCAGCAAATAACCCTTGTCCTCACCCATGGGGTAATATATTCGAGTATTGTCATCGCCATAAAACAGCTCGTTCCATGTTTCTTCTAATCTGTTCGTGATCTCATTCTCATCGTAACCTAGCTTCAAAAACAGATTTGTATATGTACCCGTATCCCACGCGCCTTGACCCGTGATATTCATGAGTATCCTCCTTCATCAATGCGGTTTTTCAAGATTATAACATGGAAATAGTATACAAATTAAAGCGTTTACATGAAAAATTATAGGTGTTCTGATCTGCATGTCATTGTACTCAACTTAAAATGATATATTGGTTAAAATCCTATACTTTGTCAGGTTGTTGTAAAATTATGTAAGGGATACACTTTGGGAGAAGGATCACATCAGATCTAATAATAATACAAGCTGTGATCCTTTAAATGTTGTTTGAGGATGGTCAGAATCTAACCGGAAGGATGTGATGGTGATTTATGCTCCCGGATTCAGGAGATGCAGGTGAAAACACGGAATTCACTGCACCGCGCGATCCAGTTGGAGTGAAAGCGTCGGCAGTCAAGCCCACAATTGATTTTGAGTCACATAGATATCGCGACATGATTGGCCGATCTCTTCTGAACAAAGGAAATAATGTCAGATTAAAACGAGCCATTGAGAAGGCAAAAAACGGCGAACCTGTCGTTATCGCTTATATTGGAGGCTCCATTACCCATGGTGCTGGTGCAGTACCTATTCATCTCCAAAGTTACGCTTATCGGTCGTATGAGTCGTTCAAATTTATGTTTGCGCTTTCAAAGGATAGTCCGATTCATCTGATTAAAGCAGGTGTGGGTGGAACTCCATCAGAACTGGGGATTGTACGTTATGATCGTGATGTGCTGAGGGGAGGTGCCGTTCAGCCGGATATTGTCATAATCGAATTCGCAGTCAATGACGCAGATGATGAAACCCAAGGTAAATGTTACGAGAGTCTGGTACTCAAAGCACTTACTGCCGATAACAAGCCAGCGGTCATCTTGTTATTCAGTGTATTCGAAAATGACTGGAATCTACAGGATCGTCTCGCTCCGGTAGGCTGGCATTATGATCTGCCAATGGTAAGTGTGAAAGATGCTGTCGTAGATCAGTTCAACAAGACAAAAGGTGAAGGCAACGTTATTTCCAAAAAGCAATTTTTCCATGATATATATCATCCAACTAACATAGGGCATCGAATTATGGCCGATTGTTTGGAATATTTGTTCGACGTGACGAATCGTTCTGAGTGGGATGAGAAAGATCATGATATTGAAAAAGCTCCGCTAATTGGAAATGAATTTGTTAATGTGAAGCTGTTGGATCGGAAAAACGGCAATCACATTGCCCGAATCGATGCAGGCTCTTTTTGTAAAACAGACACGGATTTGCAGATGGCTGAGATGGATGCTCATGACTATGGTACACCTCAGTTCCCCCATAACTGGATGCGTACAGGAGAGGAAAAAGAGGATCAGAGCAGCTTTCGGATAAGTTTGCAGTGCAAAAGCCTCATTCTGATCTTCAAGGATTCTGGTAACGACGAATTCGGAACTGCACATATCAAGGTAGATGGGGTATTCGTCCAAAAAGTCGATCCGCGTCAAGTGAACTGGACCCATTGCCATGCCATACTTCTGCTTAACGAAGAGCATGTGGGGAGCACTCCATCGAGATCGAAATGGCGGAAGGTCATGAACATAAATGTTTCACCATTCTGGGTTTTGGCTATGTGGATTAACTGAAGACTGATAGTCACTCATATGTTCGGAGGAAAAGAGAATGGAATTGATCTCACCAGCAGTAACGGGATATGACCAGTATCGGGAGAATATACCACGTGGAGTCATGGAGACGGTAGAGTATCCTTCCACCACGGTTGGCACTTCCCGTAAAGCGATGGTGTACACCCCACCAGAATTTTCTTCGACAACGATGTATCCTGTACTTTTTCTTTTGCATGGTATTGGTGGAGACGAAACCGAATGGCATACTCATGGTTCTCCCCAAATTATTCTCGATAATCTGTACAACGATAACTTGCTTGAGCCAATGGTTATTGTTTTCCCCAACGGTCGTGCAATGTCGAATGACCGAGCTGAAGGAGACCTGTTTGAACCTGAGAAAATCAAAGCATTTAAACGGTTTGAATCCGATCTGCTCAACGATTTGATACCTTACATGGAGTCGAACTACCCTTTGCATAAAAGCCGGGATAAAAGGGCGATTGCTGGTTTATCCATGGGTGGAGGTCAATCCTTAAATATCGGATTAAGTAATCTAGACCATTTTGCATGGATCGGTGCTTTCTCCGCAGCCCCAAACACCAGAAGTCCGGAGCTACTTGTCCCTGATCTTTCGAAAGCGCCTTCATTACTCTCGCTGTTATGGATCTCTTGCGGTGAACAGGACAATCTTATAGAGATTAGTCTTGGGGTTCACCAATATTTGGCGCAACACGGAGTCCCTCACATTTGGCATGAGGAAAGTGGAGGACATGATTGGCCCGTATGGAAGAACGATCTGTATCTGTTTTCGCAACGTCTTTTCAAGTGAATTTGCTGAAGAACATTCATATCGGATTGTAGCATCAACCTAATCTATTAAAATATCAGGAGGTATTATCTATGTTCAAATTTAGCAAAAAATTGTTAACCGTTGTTCTTGCAGCTTCCATGAGTTTTGGTGTCTTCGCAGCAACATCGAGCGCAGCAACAGATTATTGGCAAAATTGGACAGATGGCGGAGGAACGGTCAACGCCGTGAATGGATCGGGCGGGAATTACAGCGTGAATTGGCAAAATACCGGGAACTTTGTTGTCGGGAAAGGGTGGACATACGGTACACCTAATCGAGTAGTCAATTACAATGCTGGTGTATTTTCTCCATCAGGTAACGGATATCTGACCTTCTATGGTTGGACAAGAGGCGCACTCATTGAATACTACGTGGTGGATAGCTGGGGAACATATCGTCCGACTGGCACGTACAAGGGCTCAATGACTAGTGATGGTGGCACATACGACATTTATACAACGATGAGATATAATGCACCTTCCATTGATGGTACGCAGACTTTCCCTCAATATTGGAGTGTAAGACAGTCCAAGAGACCGATCGGAGTCAATTCTACCATCACGTTCAGTAATCATGTGAATGCATGGGCGAGCAAAGGGATGTACTTAGGCAACAGCTGGTCCTATCAGGTGATGGCAACGGAAGGTTATCAAAGCAGCGGAAGCGCAAACGTGACGGTTTGGTAAAAATGTTGTGATGCAGTTCAACGTCTGCACCTGCATTTGAATTCAATTTTCCGGTAGCGTTGAGTAACGTTATTCTCTAGACTAACCGACCTCGACGTTGCCGGATTTAAGCTTAGTAAAGGAGAATAATTGAATGAGGAAGCTGGTATGGTTAATTTTAATCGCTATAGTTGTTAGTCTAAGTGCTTGTTCAGCAAGTAATACCAAATTAAACGATGACTTGGTATTTGTCGAAGGGGAGCCTTCAAGAGTAGTAAGCCGAGTCAGATTGATAAAAATGAAACGCTGGATTCCTTCTATATTGGCAAATACGAAGTAACTCAAAAAGAATGGATGGAGGTTATGGGGGAAAACCCTTCTGGCTTCAAGGGAGATGACCTGCCTGTTGAAATGGTCAGCTGGTATGACGCAGTGGAATACTGTAATCAAAAAAGTATAAAAGAAAACCTGAAACCTTATTACAATATAGACAAAGACAATCAGGACACGAATAACCACAACGAAAACGACAATATAAAATGGACTGTAACGATCAACGAAAACGCCAACGGTTACCGTTTACCCACAGAGGCGGAATGGGAATACGCTGCAAGCGGGGGTCAAAAGAGCTTAAATTACACATACAGCGGAAGTAATAATCCTGATGAAGTTGCTTGGTACTGGGTAAATGCCGGCGAGAAGATTCTGACGGGTGACTGGAGCTGGCCCGCTATTGAGAGCAACCGTAATCAAACCAAAAAAGTCGGAACTCAGAAGGCAAATGAGTTAGGAATCTATGATATGTCTGGGAATGTGAGAGAATGGTGCTGGGACTGGTACAGTGATTCGGAAAGTCCCAATCCATCCTGGCGAGTTGTAAAAGGCGGAGGCTGGATTGGCGGTGTCAATAACAATGAAATATCATTTCGAGGCAAATTTGATGCAAATGGTTTTGGTCCCGATCAAGGATTCCGTATTGTACGTGGAGAATGAAAAATCTTTTTCCTGACAATAGATTACTTCTGAGCTAAACCTATACTTTGTCGGGTGAAAACCTATAGTTTAACAGGTTGTTGTGCCGAAATGTAAGCGTTACACTTGAATTGTTATCCCGACGCTTCGCTACAATCGGAGCGTTCTTATAGTACGGTCTGGTGGAAATTTTGTACTCCAAGTTGTGCGAGCAGACAACAATCCTGCTGTTGTTCTGCTGTTTAGCGTTTCTAGAACAACTGGAATCTACCTATAGATATAGATAAAATACATGCAGCTGATCAAGGATAAAAGAGAGGTGAGCTAATGTACAAGGTCATTGTCGCGGATGATGAACCGTTTATGCTAGAAGGATGGAGAACGATGATTGACTGGCGAGCTTGCGGATATGAACTTTGCGGAACGGCAACGGATGGGGAGGAAGCACTTGCTTTATTCAACTCGGTTGAACCGGATCTTGTCGTCACTGATATTCAAATGCCTGTTATGGATGGTCTTGGTTTGATTCACACCTTGCGAGAAGATCTCGCCTATACCTCTAAAATTGTTATCGTTACAGGATACTCGGATTTTAATTACGCGAAGCAAGCCATACGGTATCAGGTCGATCAGTATGTGCTTAAACCTCTTGTTCCCGAGGAAATTCACCAAATCCTTATGGAAATGATTGAACCTCTGGACAAACGCAGAAATGAGCAAAAACAGCAAAATGGAGTCATGGTTACAGATGAAACCGATGAGAATCATCTTAATGAATATCGGATAAGCGAAGAATATGATTTAGAGCAAATGATGAACATCTCCAAAGAGATCTTGGCGTTGATTGAATCAGAAAATACGTATTCTATCGATATTGCAGTGAGTGCACTGTTAGAGAAGAGTGAGAAAGCAGAGGTTTCGTTGGAATGGATACATCATGTCATTCGATATATCCATGGGGAGTTGCTACGTAAATATGGAAAAAGAGAGGGTTGCAGAGAAATACTCTGTGAAAAAGAATGGCATGAGGCTGCGAGTTGGTCTTCCGGCACATTGCAAGACCTGTGTGTTCGACTGTCCAAGCAACTTTCCCAGTCTGAATTGAAGCAAAAGACGGGTACGGGAGGGCTGGTTGCAGAAGCAGTGAATGAATTGAAGCAACACTATCGAAGTAAAATTAAATTACAAGATGTAGCTAATCGAATTCACGTGAATTCTGCCTATCTGGGTCAACAGTTCAAGCGGGAGATGGGGGTCAGTTTCAGTGACTATGTACACCAGCTTCGTGTTGAGGAGGCCCGTAAACTCCTGCGACGTACCAATATGAAGATCACTGACATTGCATTCAGGCTAGGATATCATGATGCTGAATATTTCACCCAAAAGTTCAGAGCGCATACAGGGAGCTTCCGTCAGTCTATAAAAACAAAAACCAAGGGTGATCATATGCGTCATAAATTCTGGATGTTCAGTAAGGTTAATGATATTCCTCTCCGATCCAAATTTCTGCTTATTTATGTACTTAGTATTCTCCTTCCTGTAATAACGATTAATATCTTCTTTTATCAACGCACCTCTGCGGATATCAAGATTAGAGAACAGGAAAATCTGCGTAAATCCATCGACAGGGCTGCGGGGGAACTGCTTGGCATGATTGATGAGAGCGTTGCCCTGAGTCGAATTATTGCAGCAGACGATTCGCTCTATGAGGCACTGGATCGGACCTATCACTCCCCGTTGATTATTACAACGTCTACCATGCATTCCTGCGTGACAAATTAACACGGTATATGTCAGCGAATATTCTGGAGGTGCGTATTTATACGGACAACGATACCATTCAGACGGGCAGTCATTATATTGTAATGAAAGACAAGAATGTACTCCCTGGATTGAAACAGCTGAAATCCACCAGTGGAGGCATTCTTGTCGTTGATTATATTGAGCCATCCGGATTTAACGCGGGAAGAAGAATCAGTGTGATTGGCAAAATGGACACCTATACTTCCTATGCCAATTACAACAAGTATTCCAAGATTGATCTGGAACTTAGCCGGGTGTATAGCATTTTAAATCGTGAATCAGACAGTCTTCAGCTGCGTCTGGTGGACAGCAACAATCGAACTGTCGTTTCAAGTGGAGAGTTCAGCGAAACCGACTTATCCCCCTGATAATGAATCAATGCTCAAGGAATCTGGGGATTCTGCTTACACGCTCGAAAAATCGTTGGGGAATCTAGCCTACCTAAAGGGTTGGAAATTGATTGGAGTTGCTGATACGCGTCACCTTGACCACCTGCTGCAAGAAGCCTTTAAATCAATTTTGGGGTTACTCGCATTAAGTATCGTGGTCCCCTCTGTATTGATCTATATTATTTTGCGTTCCTACCACTATCGGATTCGCAAGCTATCCAGACATATGGAGAAGGTTCGTAACGAACGATTCGATCTGATTGAAATTCACGAAGGCCGCGACGAAATTGGCGGGCTTATTCGTACATTTAACATCATGATTGGTAAAATTCATACGCTGATTAATGACGTATATAAACTGGAAATCCGTCAAAAGATCTGGAGCTGGATCAAGTGAGGACTGAATTGTCCATGCTCCAGAGTCAGATGAATCCCCATTTTTTATTTAACACATTAAATGCCTTGCTGGTCGTTAGTACGAAGAATGGATATACAGAAGTAATTGAGATTATTAAAAGTCTGTCCAAACTGATGAGACAGTTGCTCAGTCATTCTGACAATCTGATTCCTTTGCAAGAAGAGCTGCAATTTACGAATCTTTATCTCCAGATTGAGAAGTTTCGCTTTGGAGAGCTGTTTGATTACACCTTCGAGGTTGATCCTGATGCAGCTTCGTTGCTTATTCCACGAATGAGTATTCAACCGCTCGTCGAAAATGCCTGCAAACACGGCTTGCAGGCGCGGAAAAATGGAAGGGAGATCAAGATAACGGCGAGACGAAACACGTCTGAACTGGTTATTCAAGTGATCGATAATGGAATCGGTATGGATGCAGGGAGACTAACCGAGCTCCTGCGAGATATCCGTTCTGAAAGACCCAGGAACGGCGAGCATGTAGGACTCCGCAATGTCTACCGCAGGTTGGAACTCTTTATGAAGGAAATGCGATATTTGATCTAAGCAGTGTGCCTGGAAAGGAAACCATTGCAGGGTACCGGATACCGATCTCCAAGCTGGAACAGAGGAAATAGGAGGTAAACTCTCATGTATAAAGTACTGTTAGTCGATGATGAACCTTATGCCATTGAAGGGTTACAGCTTCTGATCAATTGGGAAAAGTATGGTTTTGAAATCAGAGGCGTGTGCGCCAACGGTGAGGAAGCCATTCGGATGATGGAACAAGATCAACCTGATCTCGTGGTGACAGACATTCGTATGCCTGTGATGAATGGGCTGGAACTTGTAGAAGAAGCACGACGATTGGAACATGAGTCTGTGCTGTTTGTCATCACGAGTGGATACAGTGACTTTAATTATGCCAGACAAGCTATTCGATTAGGTGTCTCCAACTATTTAACCAAACCGGTTGACAGTACAGAAGCAGAGGATATGTTGGTCCGTCTGCGTATGCAATTACAGGAGCGTGAAAACCAGGAGCGTATTCGGGAACAGGCAAACGAGCAAAGGATCAAAGCGTTTTTGTCTGCATTGATTAAGGATAAGCAAAATATATCGGAGCAAGAGATGTCAGAGATCCTTCCTCGTTTAAACAAGTCCCATTGGGCATACCTGCGGATAGCCTTTCAGGGAGATATTCAGGAAGTCTGTTCAGTAGCCGAACAAACGGCTGAAGAAACAACTTGCTGTTATGTGATAGACAGAACAAGAGACTCATTGGGACTTGTATGGGGGAGGAAACGAATGATAGGAATGAGACATTTGAAGCAGTTAAAGCTTTTACCCAGCGTTTGATGAACAACATGCAACATAACGGCTGCGAAGATATTCATATCGCGGTTGGATTAACGGTCAACAAACTGGAGCATTTATCTGAATCCTTCCGCTCCGCTCAGGAAGTTGGGCGTTATTTGTTTTTTAATCAAGAGCGTCTTTTGTTTGCCGAAGATATTCAGCTGGAGAATTGGCAGTTTGATCCGGAAACACTATCAGAAGTGGACCACATTTGCGATTTGCTTGAAAACGGTTCTGTAGAGGAACTCTCGTCTGCGATTCGGAGTGCTTTTGAACTGTTTATACAGATGAAGGCTGCGCCAGAGATTGTACATATTTTCTCTACCCATATTATATTCCGCGGATTGTCCCTGTGTAGAGAATTAGGAGGAGAACCTAATGCTCTAATGAACGAATTGGCGAGTGGAATTCTGGAGAAGGGCCATCGAAATATAGAAGAGGTTGCTAACAATCTGGAACATTTCTGTTTGCAATGCAAGTCAGAACTCGCTATTTTCCGGGAGAGGCAAATGGGCGGCATCCAGGCAACGGTTGCTGAATATGTGCAGATGCATTACAGAGAGACATTTACGATCCAGGAGCTCGCAGAACGATTCTACGTGAATCCTGTCCATTTAGGGCAATCCTTTTTGCGAAAGTATGGTAAGGGTGTAATCGAGGTAGTACATGATCTAAGAATGGAAGAAGCGAAGCGTCTGCTCCAGCAGACGAATCAAACATCCAGTGCGATTGCAGAGCAGGTAGGGTACCGCAGTTACCAGCATTTTCTTAGACACTTCGAAAGACGAACAGCCATGAAACCTGTAGAATACAGGCAAAAGTATGCGAATTGATCCATGAAAAAGAAGAACCCCTCCTGAATAAGACCTACAATTACAGGGGGTAGACCTTAAATGTATATATTTTGTAACCGCATACATTTCTTCATACTAAAAACAGTAAGACATACCACTTCCAAGGAGGGCAAGTACATGGGGGGACTTAAGAAAAAGAAGCTTTGGGGTTCCGTATCACTCGTTCTGGCTTTGAGTTTGGCACTTGCAGGATGCAGCGGTGACAATGAGAAAACGACTACAAAGGATGGGAAAGAGGTACTGAACATCACGGCCTTTATCGGAACGCCAAATCAGGCGCCAGCTAAAGATAACCGAATCTACAAGAAGATCCAGGATGAACTCGGCGTCAATCTTGAGATGGAGTTTCTTGTGGGTGATCTTCAACAGAAGCTCGGCGTTATGATTGCCGGTGGCGATTTCCCTGACTTGATCACAGCAGATACCAAATTGGTATCTGCCGGTGCGGTTATTCCGCTCGAAGATCTCATTGAAGAGCATGCACCTAATCTGAAGAAACATTTCGGTAAAGACTGGAACCGGATGAAAGACTCCAGTGATGGACATATTTACTGGTTGCCTAACTATGGTGTGTATACAGGGGAGTTCATTAGTAACTATTATTCTGGTCCTGCATTCTGGATTCAAAAGTCCATACTGAAGGATGCCGGGTACCCGACTCCTAAAACGTTGGATGATTTCACAAAGTTGATCCGTGATTATGCAGCCAAGAATCCAACTATTGATGGTCAACCGACGATTGGTTTCACTACATTGGCTTCAGACTGGCGGACGTTCCCTTTGCTTAACCCACCTGAACATCTTACGGGTCACCCCAATGACGGGGGCGTAGTTGTAGATGATAGTGGAGTCGCAACCGTTTTTGCCGACAAAGATATCTCCAAACGGTATTATAAAGAACTAAACAATCTGTATAACGAGGGATTGCTGGATAAAGAAGCCTTTGTTCAGAACTACGATCAATATCTGGCCAAAATTTCTTCGGGACGTGTGCTTAGTATGTTCGACCAGCACTGGAATTTCCAAGCCGGCGAAGACCCACTCGTAGCGCAGGGGAAAATTGGCCAGACATACGTAGGCTTCCCGCTTGTCTATGATACAAGTATCACAGATCATTATCTGGATCGTCCGGTCATTAACTTGAACAATGGTTTTGGTATCAGTAAAGATGCCGAAGACCCAGTCGCACTCATCAAATTCCTCGATAAGCTTATGGACGAGAAGTACCAGAAGCTCTTGTCATGGGGTGAAGAGGGTGTAGACTATCAAGTGAATGAAGAGGGAAGATTCTATCGTACACCAGAGCAACGGACAGAGCAGGATGATCCGGCATGGAGATTGGTTAACAAAGCTGAAGGTTTCTACGCTGCTGCACCAAAGCTCGAAGGAACATTTGAAGATGGCAATGCAATTGGAGCGATCAACCAACCTGAGGAATTCTATGACAACCTCAAACCGGAAGATAAAGAACTTCTGGATGCATATGGCTTCAAAACGTGGAGCGACTTCTTCTCTCCTGCACCAGAAAATCCAGTGTACTATCCAGCATGGCAGGTCGATCTGAAAGAAGGCTCTGATGCTGCGGTAGCGAACAAACAAATGACAGACACTTCGTTGAAATTCTTGCCTAAGGCGATCATGTCAAAACCGGATGAGTTCGATAACATTTGGACTGAATATGTAGACGCTTACAAGAAAATCGATGTCAAATCCTATGAAGACCGGATTAATGAACAACTGAAATGGAGAATCGAGAACTGGTCTGTTAAATAAAAAATGCGGCCATGATTCTCTCGGAAGGTATCAACCAAAGGATTACTCAGGTGAGTGCCTTCCGAGGACATCATGCATAAAGTCGCTGCAAGCCAATAGGAGGAGTGAAAGATGGCGAACACGCCTGGAGCCATACCAGAGCAAACCACCCGTACAGTCGTTACCAAAGCACCACTGTTAAAACGATTGCGCGGACAAAGACAACTCATGTTCATGTCATTGCCCATCGTTGCGTACATTCTTGTATTCTCGTATTATCCCATTTGGGGCTGGGTTATGGCCTTTCAGAATTACAGTCCTGCCAAGAGTTTCACCCAGCAGGAATGGGTCGGACTCAAACACTTTAAGTTTTTGCTAACAGACGATGCATTTCTTAACGTGCTTCGTAATACCATTGCGATGAGCGTAATCAATATGGTACTCGGATTTGCGACAGCAATTATATTTGCCATTTTACTTAATGAGATCAAACATAAGTTATATAAACGAACCATTCAAACAATATCGTATTTACCTCACTTTCTCTCATGGATTATTGTGACAGGTATCGTAGCAAGTTCACTATCTGTAGATGGTGGGATTGTGAATGTGGTACTCATGAAGCTGAATATCATTCAAGAACCTATCATGTGGCTTAGCGTTCCGGAATACTTCTGGGGCATTGTAGGCGCATCCCATGTATGGAAAGAAGTTGGCTGGAATGCCATTATTTATTTGGCGGCCATCACGTCTATCGATCCTTCCCTCTATGAAGCGGCAGAGATTGATGGTGCGAACCGATATAAGAAAATGCTGTATGTGACCTTACCCGGAATCAAATCCATTGTTATCATTTTGCTGATCATGAATATGGGCTGGATTTTGGAAGCTGGATTCGAGGTTCAGTATCTGTTAGGTAATGGTGTGGTTGTCGACTGGTCACAGACGATAGATATATTTGTCCTGAAATACGGACTACAGATCGGGAATTATTCTTTGGCTACTGCGGCAGGTATCTTCAAAACAGTAGTTAGTATCACGCTGATCTTTGCGGCGAATTCAATTTCCAAACGGCTCGGGGAAGACCGATTAATATAAGGGGGACTAGAGATGGGAATCAATAAATCTCGGCTTGAACCGATTGTCTTCCATACGTTAAATGGTATACTGATGATCGCAATCGCGATTGTTACCCTGTATCCGTTTGTGAATACACTCGCCGTATCATTCAATGCCGGTAATGACACCATCCGGGGTGGGATTTATCTGTGGCCTCGGGTATGGACAGATCAGAACTACAGAGCAGTATTTGCAGGAGGGACCATCTTCAGCGCCTTTGGTATATCTGTGGCGAGAACGGTTTTGGGGACAGTGTTAAGTCTATTCTTAACCTCCATGCTGGCTTACACACTAAGCCGAAAAGATTATATATTACGGAAGCCCATTACCATTACAGTTGTTCTTACGATGTATTTTAGTGCAGGTCTTATTCCAACCTACTTCCTAATGAAAGATTTGCATTTGTTAAACAACTTCCTGGTGTACATTATCCCTGGGCTGATCAGTGCCTTTAATATGATTGTTATTCGAACCTATATCCAGACACTACCCGAGGGATTGATCGAATCCGCCAAAATTGATGGTGCTGGAGATTTCAGAACATTCATTTCCATTATTCTACCGCTGTGCCAACCTGTTCTCGCTACTGTTGCACTGTTCATTGCAGTCGGTCAATGGAACTCTTGGTTTGATACGTTTTTGTATGCATCTTCCAAACAAAACCTGAGCACGCTGCAATATGAGTTGATGAAACTATTATCATCTTCTATGAATTCCAACAGCAGTGCAGCCGTTGCCAATGGTGCAGATCTTGGCGCTGCGCGTAACATGGTCACACCTGTATCTATTCGGGCAGCGATTACGATTGTTGCCGCATTACCCATCTTAGTCGTATATCCATTTTTGCAGAAGTATTTCGTTCATGGCTTGCAGCTTGGAGGGTAAAAGAGTAAACTTAATGCAGTTCCAGATAACCGATCAAAACGGTCACTAGGTGACCGTTTTTTTATGTTTTTTTAACGACGGGCGGTAGTATGTCAATTGCACACGAATCTAACTTATTCAATAATGTTGTTGACAATTAAATTAAAGTTACTATAATTTATATTTACTTGATTCACCTGTCAGTCTCTTTTCAGGGTGCCACTGCGCGCGAAAGCCCTATATCAAGAACTGTCCACAGCGCCTGACCATCCCGAGCTCTTACCATTTTATCAAGGAGACTGAAGAGAAAATGAAAGTATTAATTGTAGAAGACTCCATTTTCGTACAGAAATTGCTTACAAAGCTGATTGTTGATCATATTCCAGAATGTGAGATTCAGATTGCTAACAATGGAGAGCAAGGATACAACCTATTTAAGGAATTTCAACCTGATTTTATAACCACCGACCTGCTGATGCCTGGTTTGAACGGACAAGAAATGCTTCGTATGATTCGAGAAACGGATAGCAATGTCAAAATTATTATCTTATCTGCAGATATTCAGAAGACAACTAGGGATGAAGTTGAAATGTTAGGCATTTCTGGTTTTTGAATAAACCGTTAACCGCAGAGAAGGCAACGACCATGATTCAACTGATTCAGGCGGCCTATCATGCTGAATGATTTACAGAAGGATTTGCTTACTGAACTAGTGAACGTTTACGTGGGACAAGCGGCTAACATGTTGTCAGAGATTGTAGACAAGCGTATCGTTTTGAATATTCCGGAAGTGGAACTAATCTCCATATCCGATGTTGATCCTGGAGATCGAAGATACAACATTTTCTTTAGTGAAGGTCACCTGTTTAGGTCATCCTTACAGTTTGGATACGAATTTCAGGGAAAAGCATTTCTGATGTTTCCTGTTGAGCAGGCTAAAGTATTGGCAAACATCTGTCTTGGAGAACTGGGTGAGAGCGTTATACCGAACGATCCGAACCTGATGGATACGGATTTGGACGTTTTGAAGGAAGTTAGCAATGTCCTGCTTAACGCCATTATTGGAGAATTCGGTAATTTCCTGGAGATCAAACTGGAATACGTCCTGCCTGATATTGAACTGATCTATGTCACCAATTCCGATCAACAAATATTGCTTCAGAATGAAGTCTATGTCCTGGTTTTACATACCTCGTTTTTACTTGCCGATACGGATGTGACAGGTATCATTGTCATAGCATTAAGTATGAACTCCATATCAAGCCTGCTGGCCAAAATGGACGCTTTGTTGGAGGCGGACAATGGATAATCTTATTTCACAAGCTTTGAACAAAGCCCATATGGGAATAATGATCGTGGACAGGCATTTGAAAGTTGTTGTGTGGAATGCCTGGTTGGAGCGCTTTACTGGCAAGAATGTAGAAGAGGTACTAGGCTTGAATCTGCTTGAGGTCTGCCCGCGGTTTAAGTCAAATATCTATCTAAATATCTTGCAAAATGCGCTGTATCATGGACAGAGCAGATTTTGCTCAAGCGCGTTACATAAGGCATTCATTCTTCCTAATGAAGGAGAGGATGAACAATTATTCAGACAAAATATGCATGTTGAACCGCTCTATCATGAAGATCGGAGTTATGCCCTCATTCAGATTACTGACATGACACACACCAATACCAGGGTATATAAACTTAAAAATCTGATCAAAGAACTGGAGACGGAGTACGCCAAAATCAAAATCTCCGAAAAAATCAGCAAGCATTTGTCTTTGCATGATCCACTTACAGGTCTGCCTAATCGTCTTGCTTATAATGACCGTCTTGCCTGGGCTATCAGTAATGCCAAAGAAACCATAACAAACTAGCTGTCATGTTTGTCGATGCTGATGGGTTTAAACAAGTGAATGATACATATGGACACCATGTTGGCGATCAAGTGTTGCTGGAAATGGCAAAGCGATTAAGCGAAACAATTCCAAGTGCGGACACGGTAGCTCGGCTTGGCGGGGACGAATTCATCATTTTAAGCCATCTGAAAGATGATCACGATGCTGAAGTCATTGCCAAAAGATTGGAAGCTGCATTTAGTACCCATTTCAAAATTGCCGGAAACTATATCAACCTTTCGATGAGTATTGGTATCAGCCTATTTCCCAAGCATGGACAGGAGCCTTCCGAACTTCTGAGACATGCGGATGGAGCCATGTACAAGATTAAAAAGAATGGCAAGAATGGTTACGGAATTTATGAGCCTGAAAATGTTTAAGAAATCTAAAAATGTCTTTTAATAAAGTTGCTATTATAGCAACTTTATTTGTCTATACAATTAATATAAGAAAAAATACGTTTTCTCCTCTATTACTGTACGGAATGCCGATTATCTTAATCATAGTGGGGTATTTTATATTCAAAGGTTACAAGAAGCGCAGGGGTGTGAAGACGTATGAGTCGGTGGCTCCTGATGGTCAGCAAGCTAATATTAAACCATAGGATTAATGTTGCTACCACAATATTGAGAGGGACCAGAGTATGGCCCGATTGACAGCCGCTATATTAGCGGCTTTTTTGGATTTTAAATAAGTAGAAGTCTGAAAGAGGCGATAGTCAACACAACAATAGGGATCACAAAACCCAATATCACATTCAACAACATAGAATTAATCACTCCCTTGTGGGTGGTTTCACTATTGTTGACTGAAATACATCTTATAAATATGTCTTTGATGTTAAGGTAAGAAAACTAGCGAATCTATTTCCAAAAATTGGAACAGTGTTATGATATAAAAGGGAAATAAAACTAATTATTGCAATAAATTTAATATATTTACAGAGAGGGATTAAAGATTGAAACTATAATCCAAATATTTTTTATTATGAGGAGGATAAACTATGAATAAGAGAAAACGAAGAAAGTTAGTATGGTAATGATTTGTATTCTATCGTTATTTTTGGCATCTTCAACAGTCCTGGCTAATACTGCATCTTCACCGTATAGTACACCCAAAATTAAGGGACACACGTACACTTTCACATCTGAAGTATGGACTCGAAATTTTACTACAGGTACGACTGCTGAAGCCGTTGCATCAGTGAAGGCTTCAGCAAGTGTTCCAAATGGATATATGGGAGCTATGGCTAGATTGTACACATCTGGCGGAAGCTTAAAAGCTTCAAGTTCCATGACATATAATACATCGAAAACCTCTAGTTTTTTTGTCTATTCTCCAAGAATAACGACTAAAACGACGTATTATGCTCAGAATGTTGGTGAATTCTATAATGGGAATGGATACACTCGGTATACTGGATACAAGTCGCCAAACTTAAAGTTATCGAACGTAAATTCATCAAATGTTTTATTTGAAAACAACACTGAAACATCGGAAACGATTCACGAATTATTGCTTCAAACTAAATATGATGTCAATTCACAGGGCGATACCTATGGCTCAGCATTATCTGAACCAATCATTGGGGTTGAACCCGATTTGATTGCTGCAATTGGCACCAATGGAATCGAGGGTTATCTAAAAGCTGAAGATCTTACACCTAAAATCACTACCATCGAAGAAGCCTTAGCACAAACACAAGTGAATGGTACTGTTCGAACGATTCATTTGTATGATGTAGAAGGAGACAATATTATTGGAGAATTTGATGTAGTTACTGATTATAAAGTAGAATAGAAATTTTTCAGAGTAAAAGAGCCGCTAAATTTGCGGCTTTTTTGGGTTAAGCTATCCATTTCAATTAAGTTGCTTAGCCGTATTCTTTGCCGAAGTCCTCCATCTTTTCAAGGATCGGTAGTAACTTCATTCCCTTGTCTGTTAAGGAATACTCAACTCGCGGAGGAACTTCCGGATATACATCACGTTGGATAACACCATCATTCTCCAACTCTTTAAGCTGCTTTGTGAGGGAGCCTTGAGACAGATCTCCAAGGAATTTTTTGATATCCGTATATCGACGTGTTTCGTCTTTTAGGTACCATAAAATGAAATATTTCCAACGCCCAGAAAGGACATTCTGAGTAAAAGCTATGGCGTACATATCACTTTTTCCATCTATAAACTCTTGTTCAAATCCTTCATTGCAAACTCTCATTCATATCACTCCTGATCCAAAGGTACAAAAAGATGTACTATGTTCATTTAAATTGCCCTCTTTGCAAATAAAACAAATACACCTATGATGGTGTCAACACCAAAACAATTTTAGTTTACCTAAAATGCGAAAGAATAATAATGTTATCTCGATTGAATAGTTAGCAAGCTAAATAAAATATATCATAGAAATGAGTGACTTATAAGGGCTGGAGACAAATCAATATTCAATCATACTGTAAATATTAACAAGGGAGATGTTTAACAATGAGTAAAAAAATTCGTACAGGTATCATAGGAGCATCCATTAATAACGGGTGGGCGAGTGGTACACATATTCCAGCTATTCAGCATTTGGATGAATTCGAGCTTACAGCGGTTGGGACAAGTAATATGGTGAGTGCAAAGAAAAGCGCAGAAGCTTTCCGGGCAGATCATGGCTTTGATAATATGGAGGAGTTGGCTCAGCACCCTGATGTGGATATGGTTGTTGTCAGTATTAACGTTAAGGAACATTATAATGCAGTCAAAGCCATCGCTCCTGCTGGCAAACCAATCTATTGTGAATGGCCACTGGGTTCTAATACAGAGGAAGCGCTTGAAATGCAGGAATGGGTAGCGTCCGCGCAACTGCCAAATGCGATTGGATTACAGGCTAGACAAGCCCCGGCCGTTCAATACGTAAAAGATTTATTGGCAGACGGTTATGTGGGTAAAGTGTTGTCTGCCAACCTGAAGATCGCTATAGATGGCATGGGTGGCGTAGGTGACAAGTCGACTGCGTACTTGTATGACCGGAAAGTTGGAGGGAACTTGCTGACCATTGTAGGGGGCCATAATCTGGATGCCTTCACTTTCATGCTTGGGGACTTTACAGAATTGTCTGCAACCACAGCTCAACAGTTTCCAGAAGTTGAATTGGTAGATATTCAGAAAGTCATCAAGAAAACAACGGATGATCAGATCATGATTACAGGAAAATTGACTAATGGGGCAGCAGCCAGTGTCCATATTCAAGGTGGAGTTAAACATCAGACAGGACTCACACTTGAAATCTTCGGAGACAACGGCACAATTGTGCTGAGCGCTCCTGCATCCATTCAATTCGGATCACATCAATTACGCGGTGCAGGATCTACGGACAACGAGCTTCGTGAACTAACCATTCCCGATGCCTATTACTCGGCTCCAAATTCTCTATATAACGACTCCGGATTTGTTCTAAACATGGCTCAGGCTTATCGCAAGTTTGCCAAAGATATTCAAGAAGGCACTACCTTAGCACCTACTTTCGAGGATGCGGTGAAACTACATCAGTTACTGGATGCCGTCGAGAAATCAGCCCAGACCGGTGAACGTCAATACCTATAACCCTCCCTCAATGGAACAAAATCGGATCCATCCATATACTTAGCATGCTAAATATATTCGCGCTATAGTAAGGGCACACTTTGTGCCTTTCCAGAACGAAGGAGAAAATCGTTATGAAAAAAAGAAGTGAAATGCAACTGGCTTTACAGATGGTTTCGGGTTATGGAGCCGAATTTAGCGCATGGAGAATGCCTGGCACGGATCCTGCAGCTTACACCAATATGGATAGCTATGTAGAACGGGCTAAATTAGCTGAACAAGGAAAATTTCAAATGATTTTCATTGCTGATACTCCAGCATTATCCAATAATTTAGGTCCACAGACGCCTATGTTTCCTATGGACCCCATGTTGGCACTTATGGCAGTAGCAAGAGAGACACAACACATCGGGCTTGTTGCTACCCTCTCTACAACATTTAATTATCCCTACAACATTGCACGTCAGTTCAAAGCACTGGATGTTATCAGTCATGGACGTGTGGGCTGGAATGCGGTTACCACATCCGACCCCTAGCGGCGGCTAATTTCGGTGCCCGGGTTGAAAATCGCCAAGAACGCTATGACAAGGCACATGAAAGCATACAAATTGTTCAGGCCTTGTGGGGGAGTTGGGAACCAGACGCTTGGACGTTAGATGTAGAAGGAGGGGAATTTGCTGATATGGACAAAATCCAGCCTATAAACCTTCAGGGTCAGTATTATGCATCTCGTGGTCCTTTGCCCATTCCCCCTCTGAGCAAGGGCAGCCAGTGATTTTCCAGGCAGGGGGAGGAGGAGAAGGATTAGAATTAGCTGGGAAATATGCTTCCGGAGTGTACGCCAATCCTTATGATATTACGTCTGCCCGTGAACACAGACAAGCCATAAGGCAAAGTGCTGCCCGTTTCGGTCGAAACCCCGATGATATCAAAATGTTTGCAGGGTTTATGTTTTCTATGGCTTCAACGGAGGAAGAAGCTCTGGATCGTCGGAAACAGCTTATGAGCTTCAATCCTCAGGAAATCCCCAGCAGGGTAAGTTACCTCGGATCCATGGTTGGTTTACCATTGTCGGTAAACTCAGTAGATATAGATCAACCTTTAGCGGCAGACTTGTTAAAAAATGCTTATGCCAACCCCGTGGACCCCCGTTCTCCGAGAGCTTTAAAGTTATTAAAAGATGGACTCTCTGTAAGGGATGTTCTCGCTCACGGGGTCATCAACTATCATCCGGTTGTTGCAGGCACCCCGACACAGGTTGCTGACTTCTTGGAAGAATGGTTTTTGGCTGAAGCATGTGACGGATTCTCAGTTGTGCCCGATGTATCTTTTGATGGCGTTGCAGATTTTGTGAATGAGGTAGTACCTATCTTGCAGGAACGCGGTTTGTTCCATAAGGAATATGAAGGAAAAACACTACGCGAGAATATGGGCGTTCCTTACGAATACGGATTGCAGGAACATGGAATCAACGAATAAAGGAGAGCTTTTTAATGAATAACACACTCGAATTGCTTCATAACCATACATCGTTTCGTTCTTACACATCTCAACCCCTAACTGAGGAACAAATAGATGCAATATTTCAGGCAGCAAATCAAACTTCATCGTTCAGTCTTCTGCAGGCGGTATCCATTATACGCATCACAGATCCAGTACTTCGAAAAAACTCAGACATCTCTGTGTCGATCAACCCTATATTGAAGAAGCGGCAGAATTCTGGATCTTCTGTGCAGATTTCAACCGAAATCATGAAATCGCTCCAGATGTGGATATTGAATATATTGAATTTCTGTTGATTGGTTCATTCGATGCTGGCCTGATGGCACAAAATGCGTTAACCGCGGCTGAATCGCTGGGACTTGGCGGAGTGTTCATTGGTGCGGTCAGAGCTAATATTAGCGAACTATCTGACGTATTGAATTTACCTAAATATGTTATCCCTCTGGTGGGGTTATGTATCGGTAATCCAGCTGGAGATAAGCCGGAACTGAAACCTCGGCTCCCTCAATCCATGGTATTGCTTGATAATCAATACCAACCAATGGATCAAGAGAAATTAGCAATCTATGATGAGACCATGTTGAAGTATTATGAAAATCGACCGACGAGAGCCCCTTTCACTGTGAAAAAAGTAAAAGGATGGAGTGACCATATCCAAGATCACCTCGAGAGAAGTATTCAACCGCAAATGATGACCTATTTGAACAAGCAAGGTTTTGCCAAAAAATAAGCTTTACGATAAAATGCAATCTTTGTTGTAAAACTTGGATAGGAAGAGGCCCTTATAACGACACTAAGGTGAATTGACACTTAAATATCCCCATGATACATTTAGTCTGCTAAATATAATTCGGATGTTAGGGAGGGATCGTTCATGACAGATGCAGTAGATTGTGATATTCGACAGTCCTTAGATCGAATTTCCTCCCAAATGCGTCGAAACTATAGTGAATCTCTCCGGGAACTTAATCTCTATGTAGGACAAGATAATTTGTTGTATCGGCTGTGGTTAGGTGATGGGGTAACGCAGATGCAACTAAGTGAACATATGAAATGCGAACCACCAACGGTTACAAACATGGTCAAATCACTGGAGCAGAATGGATTTATATATCGCAAACGTGATGAACAGGATGCAAGGATCATGCGTATTTTTCTAACCGATAAGGGAAAGAATTAGAAAAACCGGTTGAGCATAAATGGAGAGAGCAGCAAGAGAAACTACTTCATTCCATTTCTTCGGAAGATCGGCTGATATTGAGGCAATTCATGCAACAAATGGAGCGAAATATTTTATAACTTATGCCAAGCTTCACGTAAACTAAATGAAATGAACGAAACAGAGCCGCTAATTATAGCGGCTTTTTTTATTGCCAATAGCTATACTTCCTTGTCCAGAACAAGAATTTGTACTGTCCGTTTCCGAATTTACGAGTATACCTCTAATGCTGGGATAAGATTGTGATAATTCAAGTTAATTTTGTTCATTTAGATGCTTAAGAGATTACAGTACACTGTAAGAACATACAAACGGAACACACTAAATATAAAAAATGTGAGGAATTATAATTCGTTGGAGGTTTTAACGTGAAGACCAAAAATGTCTGGTTTAATCAACCTGCTGGAAGATGGGAAGAGGCATTGCCTATCGGAAATGGAACTCTTGGAGGAATGATTTTTGGCAAAACACAGATCGAGAGAATTCAGCTTAATGAAGATAGTCTGTGGTATGGTGGTCCGATGCAGCGGAATAATCCTCAAGCACTTGAATCTTTATCTCAGATCAGAAACCTGATTTTTGACGGTAAGATTAGGGAAGCAGAAGAACTCGCAGCAGATACTCTGGTAGGTGTTCCTGACGGGCAAAGGCATTATGAGCCATTAGGGGACTTTTATATCGCTATGGACCACAGTGAACATGAACCGAATGAATATCAAAGACATCTCGATCTGGAACATGGCAAGGTAAACGTGAATTATACCGCAGATCAATCCATTTACAGCCGTGATTATTTTGCCAGCTACCCGGATCAAGTGCTCGTTGTTCATCTCAAATCTAGCGTACCTGGAAAGTTATCTTTCTCCACTATTTTTGGCAGGGGAACCGTTCTGCAATCAACATCCTATTCAGATATTCTTAAGCATCCTGTTGGTTTCCAATCCTATCTGGACCGGATCGAGAAGCGTGGAACGAATGACTTGATCATCCGGGGAAGAAGTGGGGGAGAAGAAGGAATCCGATTTTGTTGTGCGATTCGCCTTATATCTGAAGGAGGACAGGTTCACTATTCAAGCGGTCAGCTTTCTCTGAAGAATGGTAATTCAGCAACAATTCTAATCTCGGCTTGCACGGATTTCCGAGTACCCAAGGAACAACTTGAAGCGGAGTGTCTCCGCAGAATTGAGGCCGCTTCAACAAAGCCATATAACGAACTGCTCGCCGATCATGTCTCCGACTATCAATCCTTATTCAAGCGGATGGATATACATCTCGAAGATGAAAACAAAGATGTGATATGTTCCGAACTTCCAATCGATCAGCGCCTTGAGCGGCTTAGAGCTGGTAAGCATGATCCGGAACTGTTGAGTCTATACTTTCAATTTGGTCGCTATCTGCTTATCTCAAGCAGTCGTCCAGGTTCTTTACCTGCAAACCTTCAAGGGATATGGAATAAAGACATGCTTCCTGTATGGGATAGCAAATATACGATTAATATTAATACACAGATGAACTATTGGCCTGCAGAAAGCTGCAATCTGTCTGAATGTCACATTCCATTGTTTGATTTTATAGATCGACTGCAAGTCCGGGGAAAGGAAACCGCTAGAACCATGTATGGATGCAAGGGGTTCGTTGCTCATCACAATTCGGATATCTGGGCAGACACTGCTCCGCAGGATGTATGCATGACATCGACGTTTTGGACTATGGGAGGAGCATGGCTTTCATTACATCTATGGGACCACTACGAATACAATAAGGATGTTCAATTTCTCGAAAAAGTTTACTCCACGATGAAAGATGCGGCTATGTTTATTCTGGATTATCTAATAGAGGATCCTTCCGGCAATTGGGTGATATGTCCTTCGTCCTCACCGGAAAATCGCTATATATTAGATAATGGAGAGTCGGGGGCTTTATGTTTTGGTGCTTCAATGGACAATCAGATTATTAGAGAACTCTTCACGCGTTGCATTGAAAGTACCCGGATATTGCAGGAAGATCAGGAATTCGGGGAAGTACTCCGTAGTGCTTTAACCAAAATACCGGAGACTTCCATTGGCAAACATGGGCAGATCCAAGAGTGGAGTAACGATTATGATGAACTGGAACCTGGCCACAGACATATTTCCCATTTATTCGCTTTGCATCCTGGAACGCAAATTACGTTGCAATCAACGCCTGATCTCGCCAAGGCAGCTCGAGTAACACTCGACAGAAGACTGGAACACGGTGGCGGACACACAGGATGGAGCAGGGCGTGGATTCTCAACATGTGGGCACGATTAGAGGAGTCGGAACTTGCACACGATAACATCGTGGAACTTCTACGTTCCTCCACGTTACCCAATCTGTTTTGTGACCATCCTCCATTTCAAATTGATGGGAACTTTGGAGGTACTGCAGGTATAGCAGAGATGCTTCTCCAGAGCCATAACGAAGTAATCAGATTGTTACCTGCTTTGCCGGCAGCGTGGCCAAAAGGATATATTCGTGGTATTCGGGCTCGGGGCGGATTTGAAATAGATCTGGAATGGGAAAATGGTCGTCTGTTAAATACCAGAATTCGCTCTATTGCAGAATCAAGAGTAACCCTATCCTATCTGGACCAAAAGATGGAATTAACCTTCCCTGGCCCCAATGCCCTGATTGAACTAAAAGGATACAACTGGAATAATCAATAAGAATTTACCGATTACCTGAGCGAATACCGGCTGACAAAATGCCGGGTGAATTCGCTCTTTTTTTGCTGAAATAAGATATAGGCAAAAGTTGGCGTGTTTTTGCTCAATGCAAATAAGATTTATCAAACAGGTATTCTGAGGTCTCATTCATATCAGATATATGACCTCCTATCGTTTCGCGCAATAAATATAGCCGTTTGTGCAATGAAATTGCAGACGTGAACCTATAAAATGTAACCATCCTAACATGATGGATACCATCGGGTGGGGTTGTCAGACCTATAATCGTTATGATCAAGAATTCGACTATGGAAAAAAAGGATGGATGTCTGAACGCTTCTGTCATTCGGAAGGACTGGTCATGGATCGATCATCGAACTACAACAGTCACCATATTAGATTCATTCCGCCGATAGGAAGAGATGCTGCCGGCGGTTTATTTTTGTTGGAGGAAAGGGGACAAACGGATGTTAAAAGTATTACTGGTAGATGACGAGATGTATGTACGAAAGGGGCTGTATGAACTCATAGATTGGATGGATCTTAATATGGAGATTATCGGAGAGGCAGGGAACGGTGCAGAGGCATTAAATCTGATTGAAAGCCTGCAACCAGACGTGATTATAACAGATATCCGCATGCCAATCCTGGATGGATTGGAACTGATACGTGCCGTAGAGAAAATGCCACATCTGGAACCTGTGTTCATTATCATCAGTGGTTATCATGACTTCAAATATGCACAGCAGGCAATCCGGTACGGCGTTCATGACTATATCCTGAAGCCTATTGATGATGAAGAACTGACGGCGACGTTGCAGAAGTCGGCAAATCTGATTTGCAATAAAAGAAAACATATTCTTTTGGCTGAGGGACAGGCCAGTAACATCATGCTGGAGGATGTGATCAAAGGCCATGTACAGAAGGAAGATGAACATCGATATGCCGAGATGCTCGGGATCAATCGTAACTCCAGTCTGCTCATGACTTTGATTGAACTTCAGACCGGATTAGATGAAATTAAAATTACGATTGAACAGCTACGTGAAGCAGTACATTCTCTGGAAAGCAATTTATGCAACATGTTCATCAGTGAGCAACAACGCGGCATGTTTGCATTATTACTGTTGTGGCCTGATCATCATCAAGGGGGCTCGGCGTCACAGGATAAACTGCATAATATTCAGATAACACTGAGCAAAAGGTTAAACCTGGACATCGGTCTTTACACAGGAACACTCGTCAAAGAAATTGGTGATGTCCCACAGTCCCTTATGGCGGCTGAAGAAGCAGCCAAGCATAAATATGCTGAAACTGGCGGTGTCGTGCGTTATACGGAGATCAAGGACAAACCGCTGTTTGTTTTTAATGTATACCAGGACGAGGTGGATCACTTAATTTTGAGCCTGGAAGAGGGGAATAGGCCTGCGTACCACAAGGTTGTAGAAGATAGATTCAAATTGTTTCATATGAATCGATTTTCTCCTCAGGCTGTATCGGGTTCTCTATTGCGTTATATAACGGGTATTCTCTCTGTGGTCAACGAAATGGGTGGTAATGATGAAGGGTTGCAGCAGCTGAAGGAGCTGGCACAACAAAGTCATGAAGGTTGGAATTTACGACTATTACAGAATGCATTTCTCATCGCGCTGGAGGAGGCCGAGGATTATGTCTCGCATTTGCGAATGGAGCGATCCAAAGGGGATATCAGCAAGATCAAACGATATATTGATGCAAATTATACTGAGAACATCAATCTCAAAAGCATTGCTGCGCTCTTCTATATGAATCCCGTTTATCTTGGGCGGTTATTTCGCAAAAGCTACAATCAATATTTCAATGACTATCTGCTGAACCTGCGGATTCAAGAGGCGAAGAAGTTATTACGCCAGACGGATCTGAGAATGTACGAGGTTGCTGGACGCGTAGGATTTCAGAATGCGGATTATTTTGTAACCCAGTTTGAGAAATTGGTTAAGTTATCGCCTACAGAATATCGCAATCTCCTTATGGGAAATGAGCAGCGAGGTGCA
The DNA here is from genome assembly GCA_022836915.1 of Paenibacillus sp. OVF10. Lineage (GTDB taxonomy): Bacteria > Bacillota > Bacilli > Paenibacillales > Paenibacillaceae > Paenibacillus. The sequence continues at coordinate 4,065,520 of CP094668.1, forward strand.
CAATGCCAAGATGGAACCTGAATTACATGAAGCTTCGAGATAAACTACTGCTGATGTATGTCCTGTCCGTGTTTATTCCCATCGTTGTCACCAATGTGGTGTTCTACAATGTTACATCCGCCAATATTCGTAGTCAGAAAACTCGTGATGCCGGCATGGCACTGAACAATCTGAAGAACGACCTGCGGGTAACCATTGATCAGGCTGTCGGCCTCTCTTATTCGTTATATACTGACCCTGTATTCAACGACACCATCTCCCGTTCATTTCAAAGTCATTTTGAGTACATTGACGCTTATAATTCCTATCTAAAAGGGCAATTCTCCGGTCAAATGAATCAGGGAATTCGCTGGTATCAAGTGTATACCGATAATTCTACCATTTTATCTTCCGGTTATATTGATCGTTTAACTGACGATGTCCGCAACTCGGACTGGTACGTTCAATTTCAGGCATACTCCGCCCCTTATCCGGCATTGATCTCATCGGATCAGATGTTAAGTCTGGTTCAAAGGCTCGACAATCTCGACACTGGGGGAGAGAGCAGTTACTTAAAATTGACCTGAACATGGATATGATCAAGCAGTATTTCCACAACAGTGGATTTGATGGAAAAGTGTATCTTCTTGATCCGGGGGACACATCCAATTTTCAAATGATCTTACAGCAGAAGAAGCTCAGACAGGGAAACGTTACAGCGAGATCCAGTTTCCGAACAAAATGATTCCCTTTGAAATTACGTATACAGGTATTAACTATCTGGAAGGGTGGTCCCTGCATGGAGTGATGGATGAAGAAATTGTGTTGAAGGAGGTGCGGAAGTCCCGTTCCTTCGTCGTATGGCTGGCTTGTATTAATTTTGTCCTGCCTTCTATTATCATTGCGGCTATGTCCAGATCCATCCATGTCAGGCTGGTGCGCATTCTGAAACATATGAAAAAAGTAAAAACACAGAATTTCCAGACGATTCCCCTGAAGATGCAAGAGATGAAATAGGTCAACTCACGATGGAATTTAATCGAATGACCGAGACGATCCATAACCTGATTCATGAGGTATATCTCGCCGACATCCAAAAGAAAGACCTAGAGTTAAAGCAGCAGCAAGCACAGCTTCATGCGCTTCATAGTCAGATCAACCCACATTTTTTGTTTAATACCCTGGAGTCGGTACGTATGCGGAGCCTCATCAAAGGCGAGAAAGAGACTGCCAAAATCGTGCATAACATGGCCAAGATGTTTCGCAAGTCGATTAGTTGGAATCAGAATGATGTGACAGTACAAGAAGAATTGGAACTCATCGAGAGTTTTTTGCAAATTCAGAAATACCGCTTCGGAGAAAAACTTCAATATACCATTGAGGCAGATCCTGCGGTACTGATGTACCGAATCCCCAAGATGGTTATCCTTCCCTTTGTTGAGAATGCAAGTATTCATGGTGTTGAGTCATCTCCGGGTGTAGGTATCATTCAACTCTTCGTTTCAATGGAAAATGACCAGCTCCATATCAGACTAACAGATAACGGTATAGGGATGTCACAAGCAAAATTGGAAGAGTTGCTAAGTTACCTGGATCAAAACACCGATATGGGAGAGCATGTTGGCATGAAAAATGCGTATAGTCGCTTAAAACTTTGTTATAAAAATCACTTTACATTCGACATCCACACATGGGAAGGAAAAGGAACGCGTATCCAAATTAAGCTTCCACTTGATCCATCAGCAATGCCAGGCGACTAAATATACGAGGGATATGCTTTTCAAAGTAGGAGGTACACTTTCATGGGTAACTTTGAAAGCGTTATCTTGATATATTGAGAAGGCTTAAAGACACAAACATTACTTTAAGGGGGCATTTGCTACATGTTTAGAAAAAAACATTATAACATGTCTGGCCATTTTACTGGCTGTAACCCTGGCAGGTTGTAATAAAGCCAGCCCGGAAGCCTCTTATTCTGACAGTAATGACAACACCCCGGTCACCTTTAAATATTTCACGTTTGGCGGTGGCAAGAAGGACATTCTGGCAAGCAGCACGACCATTGGCAAGAAGCTACAGGAGCAAACAGGCGTTGACTGGAAGATGGAATAACTGGTCGGTGACGGTGCAACCAAGGCAGGTGTAATGATTGCGAGTGGGTATTACCCCGACATCATCGACTCAAGCGGTGAAATGGCGAAATTGATGGATGCAGGATCTTTTATCCCGCTGGATGAACTGATCGATCAATACGGGCCTAACATCAAGCGGGTATACGGGCCTTATATGGACAAATTCAGACAGGAGGATGGAAAGATATATTTCTTGCCATACACTGCCAACATCGGTTATGTGTCAGAGCCTAACTTTCAGACCGGCTTTTATATTCAACGTGCTGTGTTAAAAGCGTTTAACTATCCCAAGATCAAAACACTGGACGAATATTTTGACTTGATTGAGCAATACAAGCAAAAGCATCCGCAGATCGATGGAAAAGAAACCATCGGCTTCGCCACACTTGCGGGTGAATCGGGCAGCTTTTTCACCCTGCTAAATCCGGCTATGCATCTGGCAGGTTATCCAAACGATGGCAGTGTGATGGTGGATATGCAGAGCCATGAAGCCAAACTGGTAGCCGGATCTGATTATCAGAAACAATGGATTCAGAAGCTAAGCGAGGTTAACGCACAGGGGATGTTTGATCCAGAATCGTTCACAATGAACCAGGATCAGTATCTCGCCAAGTTGACATCCGGTCGGGTACTGGGATATTTCAGTTACTCCTGGCAGGTTGGAGACGCAACGAACAATCTCAAGAAGGCTGGTATTGACGATAAACGTTACGTATCTCTACCGATCGTATTTGATGACAGTGTCAAAGACCAGTATGTGGATCCGCCAGGTTTTGTGAACAACTATGGTGTCGGAATTACCGTAAATGCCAAAGATCCCGTGCGAATTATTAAATATTTTGATAATTTGCTTAAGGAAGAAAATCAGATTCTGGTTCAATGGGGGATTGAGAACGAGACGTATAGTGTGAATGATGAGGGCCGCTTTTACTTTGAAAATGATGACCAACGCAAGGCACATGAAGATCCGGAATTAAGTCGTAAATTCGGCTTTGACTATTTTAATTACAGCTGGCCTCGTTACGGCAATAACTCCGTACTGGAGGACGGCAACGCCTATGGGCCGGGCAATCAACCAGAAGTGGCTACCTTTAGCTACACGGACGGAGACAAGCTTTTGTTAGAGAAATATGGTGTGGAGACATTTACAGAATTATTCAGCACACCGGATGAGCGTCCTTGGTCTCCTGCTTGGTCCATTGCATTGGAGCAGGGCTCTCCTGAACAGATTTTCATCACCAAGGCAGAAGATCTCCAGAAGAAATATTTACCCAAAATGATTATGGACTCACCTTCCACTTTCGAGAACACATGGAATGAATATAGGAGTCAATTGAATCAACTCGACAAGAAAACATACGAAGCTACGATAACGCAGGCAGTTAAGGATCGTGTAGCTGGCAAATGGTGAGTGTAATCCATAAGAGAACACACGAAACGGGGGGAATATTCACATGTTAAAACCAAAATTTAGAACAGCGGGTTTAGCTGTATTACTAACAGTTTTGCTGGCTGGGTGTCAGAACAGTTCGTCATCATCACCTTCAGCCACAGGTGAAGATGAGAACAGCCCAGTCACGTTCTCGTATTACATGTTCTCTCCAGGCAAGAAGGATGCTCTGGCAAGCGAAACAACCATCGGTAAAGCGTTGCAAGAGCAGACGGGTGTGGACTGGAAGTTGGAATATCTGGTAGGTGATAGTGCTACCAAAGCCGGTGTCATGATTGCCAGTGGAGACTACCCTGATGTCATTAGCTCCAGTGGTGAGATGTCCAAGTTGCTGGATGCCGGGGCCTATATTCCGCTGGATGATCTGATTGAGGAATACGGCCCTAATATCAAAAGGGTGTATGGACCATATTTCGATAAAATGAAAAATGCCGAAGACGGAAAAATCTATGCGCTGCCTTATACAGCTAATCAGGGTGAGTATTCAGGTAGTCCAAATGTGGGCGGAGGAGCTTTCTGGATTCAACGCTCTGTGCTCAAAGAGTTTGATTATCCCAAGATCACTACACTGGATGAATATTTTGATCTGATCCAGGATTATAAGGAAAAACATCCAACTGTCGACGGTGCAGACACAATCGGATTTGTGTCACTTGCGGGTGTAGCCAATAACTTCTTCACCTTGCAAAATCCAGCGATGCATCTTGCCGGTTATCCGAACGATGGCAGTGTCATGGTCGACATGACTACCCATGAGGCAAAAGTCGTCGCCGGAACAGATGCCCAGAAAAAATGGATTCAGAAGTTGAATGAAATCAATGCTCAAGGCATGCTTGATCCGGAATCCTTTACGATGAACAAAGACCAGTACTTGGCCAAGCTGACTTCGGGTCGTGTGTTAGGATACTTCAATTATGGCTGGCAGGTTGGAGACGCGTCGAAAAACCTGCTCTCGGCAGGCATTGATGAGAAACGTTATGCACCACTTCCGATTGTGTTTGATGAAGGAATTAAGGATCAATATGTTGATCCTCCGGGCTTTGTCAACAACTATGCAACAGGTATCTCGGTGAATGCCAAAGACCCTGTTCGTATCATCAAATATTTTGATAATTTGCTGAAGGAAGAAAATCAGGTTCTGGTGCAATGGGGAATCAAGGACGAGACGTACAGTGTGGATGATAAGGGCAGATTTTATTTTGCAAATGAGGATCAACGCAAAGCCCATGATGATCTGGAGCTGAGCCGTAAATTCGGGTTCACCTACTTCGGATCAGACTGGCCGCGATATGGCGGTGAATCTACACTTACCGATGGTAATGCTTATAGCCCTGGCAACCAGCCAGAAGTAGCCGCTGCATCTTACACCGAGGGAGACAACAAGTTCCTTGAAGCCTACGGTATCCAAACCTTTAGTGAATTATTTAACAAACCGGAAGAGCGGCCATGGTTCCCCGCATGGTCCATCGCCCTTGAGCAAGGATCACCTGAACAGATCTTCACCACCAAATCGGATGATCTGCAACGTAAATACTTACCGGAAATGATCTTGGGAGCACCATCGAATTTTGATAAGCTGTGGGATGCCTACATGGCTGAATTGAACAAATTGGACAAAACTGGTTATGAAGCGACCATTACCAAAGTTGTGAAGGATCGTGTAGCAGGAAAATGGTAATACGAACACTTTAAAACAAACTGTTACATGGCAGGAGAAGACGAAAGAGCATAACTCCGGCTTCTCCTAGCATGAATAACAGCACAGGAAAGGAGCAGGTTCACCGTGGAGAAACCTAATGTCTCCCTTAACTCGATGCCTCCAGCCTCGAGTCCGAAGGGAACCAGAGCACACTCGTTCTTTAAGCGACTTGTGCAGCAACGAACACTTGCCTGGATGTGTATTCCTTTTGTCATCTGGGCTTTTATCTTCAAGTACCTGCCGTTATGGGGATGGACCATGGCTTTTCAGAATTTCAAACCGGCGAGGTCCTTCTCCGATCAGCAGTGGGTCGGCTGGCATCATTTTAGTATCTTGTTTGAGGACAATACCTTCTACCGGGTGCTGCGAAATACACTCGTTATGAGTTCCATCAAACTGGTGTTGGGATTTGTTACAGCAATTACACTGGCCCTTTTGCTGAATGAGCTGAAAAATGTCATATTTAAACGTTTTGTGCAAACCGTCAGTTATCTGCCTCACTTTATCTCGTGGGTTGTTGCTTCCAGTATTGTATTAACAGTCCTCTCACCAGACGGAATTATCAATCTGCTGTTGATGAAGCTTCACCTGATTGACAGTCCGGTATTATGGATGGGGAAAGGAGAATACTTCTGGGGTATTCTGGGGGCAACTGAGGTCTGGAAAGATGTTGGTTGGAACACCATTATCTATCTGGCAGCGATTACGGCAATTGATCCGGCGCAATATGAGGCTGCCGAGATTGATGGAGCCAGTCGCTTCAAACGGATGTTATATATCACCCTGCCTGGCTTGAAACCGGTTATTGTGATCTTGTTGATCATGAACATGGGAAGTATTCTTGAATCCGGATTCGAACCACAATATCTGCTGGGTAACGGGATGAATATGGACTATTCGGAGAATCTGGACATCTTTGTACTGAAATATGGATTAGGGATGGGGAACTTTTCCTTAGGTACAGCAGCTGGCATATTCAAAACTGTGGTCAGCTTCATCTTCCTTTTCTCAGCGAACTATATAGCGAAAAAAATGGGAGAGAGCAGACTATTCTAAAAGGAGGCCTATGCCATGCGTAAAGGAAACACATCCCGCTTGCGGAATAGTAGCACCGGGGATCGAGCGTTTGACACCATTAACATCATCTTCATGATATGTCTGATGATTGTGACGATCTATCCCTTTGTTAATATGATTGCCGTATCCTTCAATAATGCAAACGATGCCATTCGGGGTGGAATATATCTATGGCCTCGTGTATGGACACTGGACAACTACAAATACATTTTTGGCGAATCCGATATTTATCACGCAACTCTGATCTCGGCGCTGCGTACGATCATAGGAACCGTGGTGTCCGTCTTCTGTACAGCCATGCTCGCGTATACGGTTAGTCGTCAGGAATTTGTGCTTCGCAAGTTTGTTACGATGTTTTTTGTATTCACCATGTATTTCAGCGGGGGTTGATCCCCGGTTATCTGCTGATTCGAGACCTTGGATTGATTGGTTCCTTCTGGGTATATATCATTCCGGGTGTAATCGGAGTCTTCAATATGATTGTCATCCGTTCATTTATTGAAGGTCTTCCTGAAGGCATTCTGGAGTCAGCACGCATTGACGGGGCAGGGGAGTTCACGACATTTATCCGCGTTGTCCTGCCGCTAACGATTCCCGCAATGGCAACCGTATCACTCTTTGTAGCTGTGGGACAATGGAATTCCTGGTTCGATGTATTCCTGTACAACTCTTCCAATAAAGAATTGAGCACGCTGCAATACGAGTTGATGAAGATTCTGCAAACTTCAACGACCTCAGCGACTTCATCAGCAAGTGATGCTTATCAGTCTGCCGAGAGCAATGCAACGGCGGTCACACCAACCTCGATTCGAGCGACCATGACCATTATTGCAAGTGTTCCTATTCTGATGGTGTATCCGTTCTTACAGAAATACTTTGTCCAGGGTATGACGATTGGTGGTGTGAAGGGATAGTCATTACCTGAATAATTTCATAGAAGTATGAAAACGCAACAAACTATACCGTAGTAGCGTCTATTCATCCATAGAATAGCAACAGGAGTGAAATAAATGCATGTAAAATGGATGACGATTATTGGTGCCGTTGTCGGCTCTATGCTTATAGGGGTGGGAACGGCAGCTGCGGAAGAAACGTTTGTTGATCTAAAGTATTCCAAGTGGGCTGAGGATGGCATCACGTATATGGCGAAACGGGGAACAGTAGCCGGATATGGCAATGGGATCTTCAAGCCTGAGGCACTTGTGACAAGGGCACAAGCTGTCACTTTTATGGTGCGCGAGCTTTATCCAGATCAGCTTCAAAGAGCAGTGGAAGGCACAACCTATTCGGATGTTCCAACTACACACCCCTTCCATCGAGAAATCATGATAGCTGCTAAAAATGGACTTGCAAGTGGTTTCCCTAACGGAACTTTCCGTCCGGACGCACCGCTTAGCCGCGCAGAGACTGCGGCCTTCCTTACACGGGCTTATTCACTGGCGGAAGGTAAGAACCCCGCAGAATGGACAGATACGGACAGGCATTGGGCAGCAGCACCCATTCTTATTATGAGTTCAAACGGCTTGGTCGGCGGTTATTCAGATGCCACCTTCCGTCCGAATCAAGCTGTCACGCGTGCTGAATATGCCGTATTTATGGCGAGAGTAATTCGCTTCGAACGTGAAGCGGCCATTCGGACACAAGATTGGGATAAGCTGATATCCTATATGACGGTAAGTGAGCAAGTTGGTCAGATGCTTATGCCCGACATTAGGCAATGGAATGGTAAAGCGACGACGACCGTGAATGAAGGACTGAAGCGCACGATCCATGATCAGGACTTGGGCGGATTTATTCTTTTTGACAAAAATATTGTAGACGTGACACAGCTTACAACGTTCACACATGATATCCAAAGAGAAGCAGGTGACATTCCTCTATTTCTTAGCATCGACCAAGAAGGAGGCGTTATTAAGCGAATACCAGGAGGCACGAACCTTCCAGGGCAGATGGCGCTTGGCGCAACTGGAGATGAAACGCTAGCCGAAGCAGCCGGTCAGCTGACAGGGGAGGAGTTGAAGGCATTGGGATTGCAGATCAATTTTGCGCCAGTGCTGGACATCAACAGTAATCCAGATAACCCCATCATTGGTATACGTTCGTTTGGCTCGGATGCTGATTTGGTGACACGGCTTGGTCTGGCAACAATAAAAGGGCTACAGCAATCAGGGGTGATGGCGGCAGTTAAGCATTTTCCAGGACATGGAGATACAACGGTAGATTCCCATCTTGGTATGCCTGTGCTTGCCCATAACCGAGAACGGCTTGATGCGGTCGAATTAAAACCGTTTCGGGCTGCAATCAAAGATGGCGTAGAGATGATTATGACCGCGCATATTGCTTTCCCTGCCATAGACAACGAGCATGTCACTTCGCTCAAAGACGGTGAACGTGTGCCGATTCCTGCCACCTTATCGAAAAAGGTACTGACAGGACTTCTTCGAGGAGAGTTGGAATACAAAGGACTCATCGTGTCGGATGCCTTTACCATGAATGCAATTGCGGAGCACTTTGGGGAGAATCAATCGGTAGAACGCGCCGTTTCCGCAGGTGTTGATATCATCCTTATGCCAAAAGATTCAGCAGCGGCCCATCAAACGCTGGTGAAAGCAGTCAACAATGGAACGATCAAGGATGAAACCATACATGCATCTGTGAAACGAATCTTGGAGATGAAAGCGAAATATGGTTTATTTGAACGCAGTCAAACTCTTGCGCAAAAGCTAACTCAGCTTAACGGTATCATCGGATCGAAGGCGCACCGAGCAGTGGAGCAGACAATCGCAGAGCGGGCGGTCACTGTACTCAGCAGTCGCGAAGGTGTGCTTCCTGATCCAATGAAGCAAGGCGACCGGGTTGTTATTGTTGCAGCCGAGCAGGAACAGGCGAAACAGCTTGAGAAGCAACTGTTGCAGGCCGCTAATAATCTGTCGTTAAAAACTGAAATTGTACTTGTTGGTCAAGGCAACATGAATGAAACGCTCAGGCAATTGGCAAAGCCAATTATGTCATTCTTGCTTCTTACCAGTTCCGCAATGTGGCCAGCCAGTTCGGTTGGGGTGATTATCAAACCTTGATTAATGCGATGAACAAGAGTAATCAGCGATATACACTGGTCTCACTCGGTAACCCTTACGAAACGATCTATTTGCAGAACGTACGCTCAGGGCTTGCTGTGTATGGAAAGCAGGAGCCAAATACGTCTGCCGGGATCAAAGTATTGCTTGGTCAACTGAAAGCTGGAGGACAGTTGCCGGTACTAACGGATTAGCGCTTAATTGTATGAAATAAAAAACGGATTCCAGCATACGGAATCCGTTTTTTTATTTTAAACTTTTGTTTTATCGATCCATCTACCATGCCATCACTCAGGTATTTCCTCGCTACAGACAAAATGGAGCAGCATCTTCACAAACTGCTCCCTGATCCGTGTATCCATTTCATCGGATTTGGACGGATCGATCTTAACGATCCTCTGTAGCATACCCATCATCGTTGTGAAGATGAATTGAGCAAGCTCGAGTGGGGGGACGGATTCTTGATACTGCCGTCAGCAACGCCTGTAGTTAAAGCATGCAAGAGGAAATGGTCTTCTTTCCCGTTCTGGTTGAACTTATCATACTTTTCTCTTAATTCAGGACTAAAATCATACATCTCATAGTTGATATCAAATAATTGAATAAATCGGATGTAGTCTGGATGATCCTGGGCAAACACAACCCATGCATTCAACATGACCTTAAGTTGTTCTCGCCCGTTCATGTCCTTCGTTGAAGTACGACTAATCTCATCTGTTAAATGTTCGATCAGTTGCATCTGAATGGCTAGAAGAAGCTCAGCCATAGACTGAAAATGTTTATAAAAGGTTACTCTACTAAGTTCAGCCTTCGTGCAGACATCCTTAATCTTCACCTGGAGCAATCCATATTTCAAAAAAAGCTCCTTACCTGCTGCAATCAAATCATCACGATGTTTATTTCCCAATTGTTGATGCCAGTTTTCATTCACTTGTATACCGTTGTCCTTTCTTCGAACGAAATGCGTTCAAGGTAAGTCCGAGAGACGCGAGCAGCATAATTGCACCAAAAATATACGGGAAGTTTATGTTTTTGTCAAACAATAGCCCTGCAATCAGCGGGCCAATCACCGTTCCGAGACTGGAAAATGTAGTATTCAGACCCGATGCATAACCTTGCCGATCTCCTGCATTTTTGGATATTAACGTGCTGACCGAAGGTCGCAAAAACGAATTAAAGGCAAAGAATAAGGCAGAAGCGAACAGCAGAAAAACTAGGTTGACCTTAATTAACATTAACAATAAAGCTATGGGTGTGACTATTAAGGAGAGACGGATCAACTTAACTTCACCGATTCTCTGTACGAACCAATCTAAAAGCCAGATCTGCACAATGATACCGATAATCGCACCCAAGGTAATAATGATGGAGATCGTAGCTGCGTCGAATCCGTATTTTTGCTCTGCAAAAAGAGCAAATACCGTCTCATAACTCATAAGGCCAAAGGTCATAACGAGCAGCACAATCAAGTATTTGAAATAGGGGACTTTAAATGAACTCCAGATTTTCTTGCCCAAGTGATCTCCTTTTTGAAGACGGATGGAGACCGTTCGTTTCTCCGGTGGAAGTGTCTCGGGCAATAGCAGCGTCATTAGGGCCGCAATCAGTCCCAGACCCGCTGCGAAGAAATAGGGCATGCGAATGCCCATCTCGGCGATGAGACCGCCCAGACCAGGTCCGAGAACCATCCCCAAGTTCATAGCTGCGCCGAAATAGCCCATGCCTTTTGCACGTGTCTCTGGCGTTGTAATATCGGCGACATATGCGAGGTTGGCAGGAACCATTAAACCGAGACTGATTCCACCGATAAACCGTGCGACATAGAGGAACGGCAATGACGTCGACAGCGCAAATATGATATCTGAAATGACAGACAGAAACATACCTGCGATGATCAACTTTTTGCGTCCAAATCGATCAGACAGTTGTCCCCCGAGAGGTGAAAAGAAGAATTGAGCAGCACCAAAGGCTGCAACTAAAAATCCTGCTACTGTGCCTCCCGCATGAAAAAGCTTTAAATACTCGGGCAATATGGGGATGAGCATCCCTTGCCCCAATAAAGCGATAAACAGATTTAACATCAGAATGAACAGTGGTAAGCGAACTGATTTTGGTAATGTACTCATGTACGTCATTAACCCCTTCATTTACATCTTGTTAACCTTTACATTGTGTAAATCATTTTAAATGATTTGAAGGAAATATGTAAATCTTTTTTTAGTGAGTAGAGTTATAATTGAATCCATATGGAGGTGGGAACACGTGAAATTAGAGGAATTGTTTACGGTACATGTGAACATTGAGAAATCATTTGATTTACAGAATAGCGAAGATGATTCGGTTGTTATGATTACTTTTACAGGCAGCGTAACCGGAAAGTACTTTGAGGGAACTGTGCTGGGTGGAGGAGTGGATACGCAGATCATCGGGAAGGATGCTGGTCCGCATACTCTGTCGGCAAGATACATGCTCCAAGGAACCGACAACTCAGGGCGTTCCTGCAAAATTTATATCGAAAATAACGGAAATATTGATAAAACGCTGAAAACTGCTTTATTTCGTACTTCCCCAAAATGATTACAGACAGCAAAGCCTTATCCTTCTTGAACCGTGAGACACTTATTGGAGAAGGTCATCCGACGGAGTCAGGGATAGATATAAAAATATACAGGGCGCTATGATAATGCGAGACATGTGATGACTATTTTGTTCATGTGTCTCGGAGCAAGATAGCCTGTGATGTTGATTCAGAGTCGCTAAATAAGCGGCTCTTTTTTGTCGTATGAGACTTTGCGTCAATATTTATATGTATTCTTTTACAATCAATTAACATAGGATGGATACTGCGCAGACACTTCTCACCTATAGTATGATGAGCGAAAATAAACCAATATCAGGCGGAATAAGGAGAAGACTATTCATTATGATGATCAAAAAAATCGGGATTTCAGTAGCATCACTCGCCATTTTAACGTCTGTAAGTGTGTTTGACGTATATGGCGCAGGCTCCAAACGCATGATCGAAGTGTCCGAACAATCGGCTAACGTGGTTGTGAACGGTCAAAGGGTGGAAGGCGAATCGTTTCTCTACAATGGAGTCACTTATGTACCTGCAAGAGCGATTGGGGAAGCCTTGGGGCAAGAGGTAGACTGGGATAACAACACCCAATCGGTGTTTGTTGGACAAAAAATGAACGATCAGCAGGGATACCGCGGTACCAAAACGCCATATCCTTTTAAGGAAACAAGTTATACAAAAGCTCCTAGTGGATATGAACCCATATTTATTAACTACATAGGGAGACATGGTTCCAGACATCTATCCAGTTCCAAGTACGACAAGACGTTATTTGAACTGCTCGACATCGCTGAAAAGGACGGGCAGATCACTAATCTGGGCAAAGAGCTGAAGAAGGAAATTGGCAATCTGATGAAGGTTGAAAAAGATCATTATGGATTGTTATCCACTACGGGTGGAGAAGAACTGAAAGGAATAGGGGCCAGAGTTGGGCAGAATTTCAAAGAACTATTTACATCGGATAAAAAAGTGATTGCTCAGGCAACCTTCAAAGATCGAACGCCGCAGAGCAGAGATCAGTTTATAGACGGGTTAAAGGAAAGCTTGGGAGATAACAAGGTAGACATTCTGGCTTCAGCCTTTGAAGAAGGGAAAGACCCCTATCTACGGCCCTACGACTTGGCTACGAAGTATAACGAGTACGTAGAAGATGGAGACTGGGTTAAGTTATACGAAGATTATGTCACACAGAACACTGGAACGCGTTATGCAAAAGAGGTCCTTCTGCAATTTTTCTCTGAAGACTTTTATCAGAGATTGAATTCTGGAGAGTTTGAATTGAAGGATGAGAAAGGAAAAGTGAAGCTCAGCAACCCAACCGAGGCTGCTTCTAATCTATATGAACTCTACATCATTTCTTCGAATATTAAAGGAGAAGGTGACTTCGAATTCGGGCGGTATTTCACGGCTAATCAGTTGAAATGGTACGAGAGCGTTGATAATATCAATGACTTTTATGAAAAAGGTCCATCTTTAACGTCAACGGATCTGCCGCAAAATATCATTGCACCTCTGGTCAAAGAGTTGATCGTGTCTACCGACCAGTCCATTCAGCAAAAAGACACGGCTGGTATATTTCGTTTTGCTCACGCAGAAACCATCATTCCACTATCTTCATTCCTGGATGTCGCAGGAGCTAATGTGAGTATCGACAAACCGCAGGATGTAACCAAAAACTGGAACGGCTCGGTCATCTCACCGATGGGAGCAAACATCCAATGGATTCTGTATTCCAATGGTAAGGATGTTCTTGTAAAGATGCTTAGAAATGAAGAAGAAATTGCGTTCCCGATTGAAACAAAGACCTATCCGTACTATAAATGGGATGATGTGAAGACATATTACCAAAACAAACTGCAGAAGGTAGGCGTAGAGCTAGATAGCAGCTTGGAAGATAATATCGAACTTTTACAGAAGAAATTCTAGTTGGGGATACGATATGCATTTTATATGAAAATAAAGACGAAGATGAAGAAAGCAACTCCTCTCCATGGAGCTGCTTTCTTTTTTGCATTTTGAATGAAATGGATCAATAAAAAAATCCTAAAACAAAATGTGACCAAATGCCGTCCTTAAGAGTGTTAGAGGTATAAAGGAGGGCATAACAACCATGCAGCGATCAGTGCCCCAGCTGGGCGATCATGTGATGAAAGTTTATGAGACATACGCAGATACGCTGTTCCGGATTGCCATGGTGCACCTCGGCAGACGGGAAGACGCGGAGGAAGCCACTCAGGATACCTTCATCAAACTAATAGAAAAAGCCCCTACGTTCAACGATGCGGAGCACCAGAAAGCATGGTTGATCCGGGTCATCACCAATCATTGCAAATCCTTATTAGGCAGAGGCTGGCGCAAACGGGAGGTCAAGCTGGAGGGAGTAGATCCTCTGACAACGGACAACCCGGAAGATTACGCGCTGATCGAACTTGTGCTGTCACTGCCCGTCAAGTATAGATCGGTGGTTCATCTGTATTATTACGAAGATTATCCAATCCGAGAAATCAGCGAGATCCTGGAGATTAGCGAGTCAGCAGTAAAAATGAGATTAAAGCGAGGAAGACAGCTGTTAAAACTGGAGCTGGAAGGAGAGGAACTGTAATGAACGAAGAACAATTCAAACAAAACTATAAGAAAGCGGTGGATCATATGAAAACAAACGAGCAAATGAAAAAACGGGTAAAGCAATCCTTAAACACGCAACATCAGGGACCAAGACGTCAACGTAAACCACTATACATTGCAGCAAGTGTTGTTATCGCTGCCAGCATTGGATTGGCTGCGCCAAGTGTATGGCAACAATTCAATGGGCCAGCCGCACCAACACCACAGGTGGCAGCGGTGACTCCAGGCGCGTCGTTTGACCCGGTCGTGATTCCGAAGATGGAGTTGCCGAATTCACAGGGCAAAGGCGCGATGGCTGATATGATGCAACTGGTTGTGTATGGAGGAAACGTATATACACAGTCCCCAACATTGCTTGAAGGCGTAAATGCACTCAACCTGCGTGGTGAGAAGCTTGGCACTACAACAGGTGGCATCAATGAACTGAGCGGCCAGGAAAAATATACGGAACTTGCTTCCAACATTGGCGAAGCAGACATCTATGCGGTCAATGGCTACGACAAGGACTTCCGCATCATGTCCTACACCGAGATCGATGGTCAGGTGTATGCTCAACTATTTGACAAGAACAACGGGATCACCATTGGTACTGGTGCCGACCTGATCGGCAAGCTTCATCTCGAAGGCAACATCGCCTCGGCGCAATGGGAGACGTTTAATAGCTGGAATAATGGATTGCAGCAGCTTAAACCGTTAGCAGCGGATGAAGCACTGGACAGCTTTATCTCATCACTAAATGCTGCCAAACCGATTGCAACGAGTCCAGAATTGGAAGAGAACCTCTACGGCAAAGAAGATCGCAAGATCATCTATCTCACACTGGAAGACAAAACGCAGGTCCCACTGGTTCTGTTTGGTGATGGTCTGGTGCGTTACGGTAATGTTCCGGCATTTCTGGAAGTGGAGAAAGGCGCGTTCCAATCATTCTGGAACAGCTTGGGCGAGTAAGGCGAAGACAGCAATCTGGCTGCACCAAAAGAGCGAACAGGGCACGCAAGTGCTTTGTTCGCTTTTTTCATCAACAAAGAAACACTTGATAGGATTAGGCAATAAAATGATATGAATAGGATATAGATTCTTTTCTCTTTCAATGTAAAATGGGTACACCTAGCTTTAACTAAAAAGAAACAGGAGGTTTGATGAATATGAATCGAATCGAAAAGAGCCAGGAAACATATAAAAGACTATTCGGCGATGGAGTTCCAGCGGCATATGCTACTGATCCTGAGTTACAGGACATATTAAGTCGCTTCATATTTGGTGAAATTTTTGATCAAGGTGTTCTTGACGATAAGCAACGTGAGCTTATTACTTTGGTCGTACTGGCTACTAACCAAACGTTACCCCAGCTCAAAGCACATACTCGTGCAGCGCTAAATGTTGGGTTAACACCAGTGGAGATCCAAGAAGCAATCTATCAATGCGCACCTTATTTGGGATTCCCCAAAACCTTAAATGCCATATCGGAAATGAATGAAGTGTTCAAAGAACGAAATGTTGCACTGCCTCTTGAAAGTCAAAAACAGGTTGAAGAAGATAATCGCTTTGACAAAGGACTCAGTATTCAAAAAGAGATTTTTGGTGATATTATTGAGAAAAACCGGGAGAATGCTCCATCAAATCAGAAGCATATACAGGACTATCTTTCAGCATTTTGCTTTGGTGACTTCTATACCCGTGGAGGCCTGGATCTGAAAACACGAGAGCTGCTTACTCTTTGTATACTAAGCGCACTCGGAGGTGCTGATAGTCAAGTCAAAGCACACGTTCAGGGCAACATCAATGTTGGCAATAATAAAGAAACCATGATCACCGCTCTTACTCACTGCCTTCCCTACATGGGATTTCCCAGAACACTAAATGCTTTAGGCTGCGTTAATGAAATCATTCCAGAGAAATAATCTTCTTTATTTGAAGAAACAGGCAGTTGATTATCCCAATCAACTGTCTTCTTCTAGTTAACAGAAGGTATAGCAAGAAATTAATGATTCAGGAGACACTTAATGAATGTAAATCAGGAGGAATTATGGAGTTAAGAGTACTTCGATATTTTTTGACAGTAGCTCGTGTAGAAAATATCACACATGCTGCAACGATCTTACATGTGACACAGCCAACGTTAAGCAGGCAGTTGGCTGATCTGGAAAAAACTTAGAAACCCAATTGTTTATACGCGGGAAAAGTAAAATAACACTAACAGATGCAGGCATGCTTCTGCGTCAAAGAGCAGAAGAAATTCTCATTCTTGCGGATAAAACAGAGAAAGAGTTTAAAGATCAGAACAATCTGGTTGGAGGAACCATATCGATCGGGAGTGTTGAATCATTAACATCCAATGTTATTTTACAATTATTAAAAGACTTCAATATGGAGTATCCGCAGGTTAAATATCACATCTATAGTGGAACGGGGGATGACATAAAGGAACGAATAGATAAAGGACTGCTCGATGTGGGCATTTTGTTAGAACCAATCCACATTGAGAAATACCATTTCATCAGACTGCCCCAGAAGGAGCGCTGGGGAGTCCTTATGAAGACCTCATCACCTCTTGCACAGAAAGAATATGTAACTTCAACCGATTTAGCCGGAGTGCCTCTGCTCATATCCAGCCGTTCTGTCGTACAGAATGAGATTGCAAGCTGGTTTGCCGATGAGTATGCACATTTAAACTTCGTTGCGACCTATAATTTAATATCTAACGTACTTAACCTCGTAGAGGAGGGGTTAGGGACGGCAATCTGTATTGAGGGTGCGCTTGCAATGAAGCAGTCTGACACGTTATGCTTTAGACCTTTTCAACCGGAACTTCAGTTTCCAACGGTGATTGTCTGGAAAAAACATAAGGTATTCAGTCAAACTGAGATACGTTTTTTGGAACATATCAGGCATGCCTTTCAGGCATAATAAAGTATAAATTATAGGTATTGGCTATAGCTGTTTATCAGATGATATTTTAAAGGTGTAATGAATGCAGCCTTTATGTATTTCGGATAAATAGCTTTTTTATTGTAAGGAAAAGTTATTTAAAGCGCTTTCGGTTTCATTCATTTAGGTGGCAACAACAAGAGGGGGCATTATTGGATGAGCAAGAAATACGAGAAGTTGGCTCAAGATATTGTAGAGAAAGTGGGCGGTAGTGAGAATGTATCCACTCTGACTCACTGTATGACTAGGCTTAGATTTGCACTGAATGATACTAATAAAGCAGATCAAAAAGCGCTTAAATCGTTTGATGGTGTTATTGATGCGGTTGAGAGCGGCGGACAATTTCAAGTCGTTATCGGCACACATGTTGAAGACGTTTACAAAGAAGTGATCAAACAACTTAAACCTAACGCGAGTTCATCGGGTGAACCAACTCAAGCTAGGAAAGTTAGTATTTTGGGGAAACTAATCGATTTCGTCTCCGGAACATTTAGTCCGATTGTTCCTGCTATAGCTGGCGCTGGTATGATCAAGGCATTACTCGCTCTACTTATTTTATTCAACTGGATTTCAAAAGATTCCCAAACCTACTATGTTGTAAGTCTTATGTCAGATGCTATTTTCTACTTTTTACCATTCTTGTTGGCGTTTTCAGCTGCAAACAAACTAAAATGCAGTCCCGTCTTAGCACTCGTTTTAGCCGGTATTTTGCTCCATCCCAACTTGACGCAATTGCGTTTAGATGGAACTGACGTAAGTGTTTTTGGAATCCCGCTAACTCTTGTATCTTATAGTTCATCTGTAGTTCCAATTCTCTTAATAGTTTGGTCTCAATCATATATTGAATCTATGTTTAAAAGGATCATTCCGAATGCAGTGAAAGTTATTTTTGTTCCCATGTGCACTATTTTAGTAACGGGAATTCTGGCCTTAACCGTATTGGGACCACTAGGGTCATTTTTTGGAACGTATTTAGCGATGGGCTTTGACTTCTTGGGCGCACATGGTAGCTGGCTGGTTATTTTCCTGGTTGCAACCTTCTGGCCAATACTGGTTATGTTTGGACTACACCATAATATTGTTCCTCTATCCATTGCTCAAATCACCACATCAGGTTATGAGAATATCCTCGGTCCTGGAGCGATGATCAATTGTATAGGTCAAGGTGTTGCGGCATTAGTTGTAGGGATGAGAACAAAGGATAAAGCATTAAAACAAATTTCAGCTTCCAGTGGTATCACAGCGTTGATGGGAATCACGGAACCAGCTCTTTACGGCGTAAACTTACCGAAGAGATACCCACTTGTAGCGGGTATGATTGGAGCTGCCAGTGGGGACTCTTTGCAGGGCTAATGGATGTTTCTCGTTACGCAACAGGCGCTTCAGGAATCCCGGCGATTCCTCTGTACATTGGTGAAAATATCTGGAATTTATATAACATTTTGATCGCACTTGTTATAACAACTGTCGTAACTGCTGTGCTTACCTATTTGCTCAGTTTGAAATATGAAAAAGACGCACCTTCACAAAATACTGTTTCAAGTGCGAACGAGGTGAGTGGGGTTCCGGATGAAGTCATTACAATTAAAGATTCCGTTATTGCAACTCCGCTTAAAGGTCAGCTCATTCAACTTCAGGATGTACAGGATGCAGCGTTTGCCTCAGAGGCAATGGGTAAAGGAATTGCTATTGAACCTAGCGAGGGAAAGTCATTGCTCCATTTGATGGCATGATTGTATCCCTATTTCCTAAGAAACATGCTATTGGACTATTATCCGATGAAGGAGTCGAAATTCTTATTCATGTCGGCTTAAATACGGTTAAGCTGAACGGAAAATATTTTGAGGCTTTTGTTGAAGAAGGTCAGAGAATCACAAAAGGACAGACCTTGCTGACATTTGATCTGGACAAAATCAGACAAGAAGGATATGTCACTCAAACGCCCGTTATTGTAACCAATTCGTATAGTTACTCGGATGTGATCGCAGAGACTAGTCCCCAAAATATTGATTTTAACAATACATTACTGGTTGTCAAAGCTTAACAAAACTACAGGTTAGGAGTGTGTTTTAATGACTTTAAGAAAAGACTTTTTGTGGGGTGGGGCAGTTGCTGCTAACCAATGTGAAGGTGGATATGCAGAAGGCAACAAGGGACTATCCACAGTTGATGTAATCCCGGTAGGGAAAGATCGTGTTCCTGTCATGCGAGGACAGTTAAAAATGTTGGAGTGTGATCAAGAGCATTTTTATCCGAGTCATGAAGCTATTGATTTTTATCATCGGTATAAAGAAGACATTGCTTTATTTGCAGAGATGGGCTTTACGTGTTTCCGGTTATCTTTGGCATGGACTCGGATCTATCCTAATGGAGATGACGAGTTACCCAACGAAGAGGGTTTGAAATTCTATGAAAATGTATTTGATGAATGTTTGAAGTATGGCATTGAGCCGTTAGTCACCATTACACATTTTGATGTCCCTATTCATTTGGTAAAAACAATTGGATCGTGGAGAAGTCGAAAAATGGTGGATTATTATGAGAGATTGTGTGAAACGATCTTCACCCGTTATAAAGATAAAGTGAAGTATTGGCTTACCTTTAATGAAATCAATATGCTGTTGCATCTACCTTTTGGAAGTTCAGGCCTAGTGTTTGAAGAAGGTGAGAATGAGGATGCTGTGAAGTATCAGGCGGCTCATCATCAATTGATCGCAAGTGCAAAAGCAACTGAAATTGCGCGTAGAATTAATCCGGCATTTCAGATTGGCTGTATGTTAGCGGGTGCCAACACTTACCCTTACACATGTGCACCAGATGATGTCTGGAAAGCCATGACAAGAGATCGCGAGCATTACTTCTTCGTCGATGTACAATCCCGGGGAGAATATCCAAACTATGCCAAGAAAATGTTAGAACGAATGAATATTAATTTAGCCATGGAAGACGGGGACGAGGAATGCTTGAAAAATAATACGGTTGATTTCGTTTCGTTCAGTTATTATGGTTCACGATTAACCAGTGCAGACCCGGAAGTAAACACACAAACAGCAGCTAACCTGTTTCCGACACTGCGCAATCCTCATTTGAAAACAAGTGAATGGGGATGGCAAATCGATCCTGAAGGTCTAAGAATTACAATGAACTCCTTGTATGACCGATATCAAAAGCCACTATTCATCGTTGAAAATGGCTTAGGAGCGATAGATACTCCTGATGAGACGGGATATGTTGCTGATGATTATAGAATCGAATATCTGCGTCAACACATCCAAGCTTTCATAACAGCAGTGGAAGAAGATGGCGTAGAGTTGTTGGGTTACACGTCCTGGGGTTGCATTGATTTAGTAAGCTCAAGTTCAGGAGAGATGAGTAAACGATACGGTTTCATACATGTCGACAAAGATGACGCTGGAAATGGTACGTTGAAACGCAGTAAGAAAAAATCCTTTGAATGGTTCAAAAAAGTTATTCAAAGTAACGGCAAAGAACTCTAATTGACTGAGCAGTAACGTATGAAGTCATCGACTTATGCGTTACTGCTTTATCCATTTATCGCAGCATCAAGGCTAACTACTGGCCATATGGAGCAAAAACAAACAGTTAGGAGTTGATTTTTTATAATATCCATGGAGAAGCTTAGAACATATTCGTTATTGTCTGTTGCGTTATTAATTTCTTCAGGTCCAGTGATTGCCGCTAACATTCCTGCAATAGCCAATGATTTTCCAGAGATATCGGTAACACACGTAGGATTATTAACGACCATACCTTCATTATTTGTTATTCTTGGTGTGTTAATTGCTAATCGACTTGAACTTCTAATTGGGAAGAAAGCAACTATACTAACTGGATTAGGACTTGTTCTCATTGCGGGAGTATTCCCTGCATTGTATCATGACCTTTTTTCGTTGCTGTTCATTTCTCGTTGTTTGTTTGGGTTAGGTGTAGGTTTATTTAACCGGCTCATCATTCAGATAATCAGTGATATGTATCATAAAAATCCAGGTAAACAAGCAACCGTAATTGGCTTAGAAAGTGCCTTTGAGGGATTAGGAGGCATTTGTCTAACACTACTCGTTGGTCAACTACTGAAAATGGGCTGGCACACATCATTTTATGTCTACGCCCTGGCACTTCCTATTTTCATCGCATTCCTGATTTTCGTTCCTTCTGATAAAAAAGAGCTTAATAGAAGAGAAGAGGTCACAACGAATTCAAGCTACACAAATAATAAAAGAGCCCTTCAAGTCATGATCGGCTATGGTCTCTTATTATTTGTGATTGTAGCTATCTTCATCAATTATAATTTACAGATTACTCCTTTGATTTTGGAAAAAATATCGCAACTGCGACAAACGGAAGCAATATGATTGCATTTATAGGTTTAGGAGCTTTTGTAGCCGGCTTTTCTTTTGGAAAAGTATACAAAACTCTCGGGAATTATATTGTTCCATTATCAATTCTGTTACTTGGAAGCTCGATGTTCGTTACGACAATCTCGCAAAGTATCATGCTTACTACCGTTTGCTCAATGATCATCGGGTTTTCATTCCGCTGTATAATGCCCTATTTATTGCATACTTTTGCTCAACAAATCGCCAAAATGGCAAAGTTGGGTACCACCATTGTTCTGATCGCGTATAACTTGGGAGCCACACTTTCACCGTATGAAGGAAGGTTAATTACGCAATTGTTACAACTAGATACAGTGCAATCATTAGTCTCAAGTAATGCAATAATCCTATTATGGATTTCAGCAGTTAGTTTTGGAGTAGTAACCCTTCATCGCAAAAGAAGAATATTCAACAAACATAGAAAACAGGGAACTTCTTGATATGGAGTTCCCTTGTTTTAGAGTGAGTTGTATGAACAATTTATTTAGAATTTTTGTAATAAACCAAATGATCGGTCCACTCATCATTTTCATGTATGAAACCTTTACGTACACATTCAAATTCCATACCCACGCTTTCAGCTAACTTTACTGAAGGGGTATTATCCAAATTGATATGGGCTTCTATGCGGTGGAACTTCAAATGTTCGAATGCAATATGAAGTGCTTCATTCACTGCTTCTTTCCCATAACCTTTTCGCCAATACTGATTATGGATCGTGTATCCGAAGCTTCCCCATTGAAAATGATCTCTTGCCAAGGTAGCAATATCAATCATACTCAGATGTGTACCGTCTTCTTTTCTAAAGACACCAAATACATAAACGGCATCTGTACGCGCTAACTCCTGGTGTCGATCGACCAGATCGTGAAACCAATCCGGTGTACATTCACTCATATCCATTTTCCCTTTATCATGGCGGTGCTGGGAGGGCAAGCGATTTTCAAATTCATTCAACCAATTCTCATAATCGTCTTTCTGTAGTGGTCTGATTATTAATCGTTCTGTCTCTGAAATATGATCAAATTTTTCTGGTTTTAATATCAAAATGACATCTCCTCTGGATTGAATTTATGCTCGTGGCATAGCATTGAAATAGTCCATAACTACGCTGCGAAACTCTAAAGCGGCTTTGGAAATATACCTGTTTTTGTGCGAAAGTAGAGCGATTTCCCGAACGAGTTGATGTTCCTCTACCTGAAGATATCTAATGCGCTCATGCGGGTTTCTGGCTGTGCTAGGTATAAACGCGAGACCGATCTCCGCTTCAACAAGGGCTGTTAATCTTGCAGGCTCATCACCTTCATACACATACTTCGGTACAAAACCAACGGATTGACATACGGAATCTACCATATCACGAACCCCATACCCTTGCTTCACCCCAACAAACCACTCGTCCTTAAGCTCGGTTAATTGAATGCTGGTTCGGTCTGCATATCGATGACCCATAGGAACAGCGACTACAATCGGATCGTCATATAATAACTGACATTCGATATCGTCACCTTGAATCGGAGGAGGAGAGACAAAAGTCCACCTCGCCTCGATGTAGAAGTCTGGACATGTTTTCTAACGAAACCATTTGCACATGGAACTGAATATCCGGCTTGTTTTTTCGGAATTCCCGCAGTATGCCTGGCAATGTGCTTGCCGTAGTCACCGCCAATTGCAGTGTACCCTGATCCGGGTTGGAGAGGTCAGCGATTTCCCGCTTTCCTTGTTCCAATTCAAATAAGGCTTTTTCAGTTCGTTGAAGAAATGTTCTTCCAAAGTCGTTTAGTCGCAGCTTTCTCCCGATTCGATCAAATAAAGGGACTCCAAGGTCGTCCTCTAATCGTTGTATCGTTTTGCTCAGGGAGGATTGCGTGACATGAAGCTTTCCCGCAGCTTCCGTAACATGTTCGCATCGGGCCACCGTCAGGAAATATTTTAGTTGAAGAAGTTCCATTTGCACCATTCCTTCATTCCTTCTAGTTCATCAAATCATAACATATAATGCGTTGGAATAAATGAATACGTTCAAGTAAGATAACAGCAGAAGAGAGAGAGGTGCACCAATGAACGTTCGAAATAAAGGATTGATGTTAGCTGTTGGACTTGGAATTATGTTGAATCCGTTGAATTCCTCCATGATTTCGGTGGCAATCTCCAGGCTACAACAAGTGTATCAACTTAATTTTACAGCCGTTTCGTGGATTATTTTATCATTTTACATTGCCAGTGCTGTCGCTCAACCCGTTATGGGCAAGTGTAGTGATTTGTTTGGCCGCAGGAAGATCTTCCTCATGGGTCTTGTTATTGTTTTTGTATCGTCCATGCTAGCTCCGTGGTCTCCCAGTTTTTCGTGGCTCATCGTATTCCGGATCGTTCAATCGATTGGCACAAGCATGATGGTGGCCGTTGGAATGGCGATTGTCAGAATGAACGTGACTGAAAAACAAGCCTCCGCCTTGTCCACCTTGGCTATATTCCTTTCAGGAGCGGCTGCAGTTGGACCTTTTGTTGGTGGAGTATTGATTCATTGGTGGGACTGGCAGAGCATATTCTTCGTTAATATTCCGTTTGTCATGGCAAGCTTTTGGTTCGCCTGGAAAACAATCCCGAAGGACGAGCAATCTCCGTCTATCTCTGGTCACATGTCCATTCGGCAATGGCTTGCGTTAATTGACGCACCAGGTATCCTGATGTTTACGGTAGCTTTGGTGACTCTGCTCATCGGTTTACTTTCAGTAAGTTCCACAGGAGATATTTCAACATGGCATCTGCTGACAGGGGGATCGGGTTAATCGTACTCGTCATGTTCATCCGACATGAATTAAAAGCAGGCACGCCTTTTATCCCTCTGCGCACGTTTGCCTCATATCCCGAGATGACTTGGGTGAATGTGCAATACATGCTGGTGAACATCCTGTTTTACGCACTTTTTTTGGAGTTCCTACGTTTTTGAAGCAGGTACGTCATCTCAATGAAGTTCATACAGGAATGAGCATGCTAGCTTTGGGGTTATGTTCAGTCATTATTGCACCCATCGCAGGGCGCTGGATTGACAGATCAGGATCACGGCCAGCTCTAATCGTATCCGCTTCTTTAATGACATTTGGCTCTATATTGATCGTTATTATGAACGAAACTTCTCCAATCTTCATTGTCATTGTTGCCTTAGCTTTATTTGGAATAAGTAACGGCCTAAACGCGGTCGGCATGCAAGCAGCTCTGTTCAAAAGCACACCCAAAGAAATGATCGGAGTCGCATCGGGTATTTTTAATACATCACGCTACCTGGGAACCATCTTATCGTCGTTATTAATTGGGATTATCATGGGGGATACATTCAATGTGACAGGATTTCAGATGCTTGGAATCATCCTTACGATATTAGCTGCATCACTGATCATCATGAGCGTACATCGCGAAGCAGGTGCGGAGAGTCCGGAGCAAGTAAGCAAGTAAAATAGCGAATCTGCCGTGCAATAGCACGTTTACACCCAATGAATCAATAGCTCCATTGGGTGTATTTTTTGTTTTTCACCAAGTTGTCAGAAAGAGTTGATCCTTTCTTGAACGTTTAGGGTAGAAGACGTGTCTTTGATTGAATTAGGTAAAAATAAAGATATAATAATTTTGATTAATAGGCTTGGTTAGTACTTTAAGTGCATCAATATCAGATTTTAATAGGCATCCAATGCTGGAGCCAACAGGAGTAAACGCAATAAAGGTGTGGCAAGATATCGTCATACCTAACTTTGTGAAATTTTTCGCAACTCTGCATTGAGCTTGGCCGAAGCTGATATTGAATGTTAAAAAAATGAACAGAGTTTGAAAGGAGGCAACACAAAGAATGGCTATTGATACGGTGTTATGGAGCAGGCTAGTGACTGGTTTGACGCTGGGATTCCACGTGATTTTTGCAACGCTGGGTGTCGGTGTACCTTTGATGATTGCTATTGCAGAGTTCATCGGCATTCGGAAGAAGGATCACCATTACATACTTATGGCAAAGAGGTGGTCACGAGGGTTTGTCATTTCTGTCGCGGTAGGTGTCGTGACAGGCACAGCGATATCACTGCAGTTGGCCTTGGTATGGCCGAATTTTATGAAGCTGGCTGGGAATGTCATTGCACTGCCACTATTTATGGAAGTGTTCGCATTCTTTTTGAAGCGATATTCCTGGGCATTTATCTGTACACGTGGGATCGGTTCAAAAATCCGTATATCCACTGGTTGCTGACTATTCCGATTGTCGCCGGGGCAGGCATGTCTGCTGTTTTTATTACAACAGTGAACGGATTCATGAACCAGCCTGAAGGTTTTGTCATGGAAGCAGGTCAATTCATGGCAGTGAACCCCGTGCAAGCGATGTTGAATACGGCGACGTTCTCCAAAGTATTCCATGTATTAAGCTCGGCTTATCTGACAGGAGCTGCTCTGTTAGCCGGAATAGCAGCCTTTGCGATGCTGAGAAAAGGAGTGTCGGCCTACCACAAAAAAGGCTTGAATCTCATGATGGCCGTTGTGCTGGTATTCAGTTTATTAAATTCTTTAGCTGGAGATGTGTCTGCCAAGTTTTTGGCTGAGCATCAGCCGGAGAAGCTCGCAGCTGCCGAGTGGCATTTCGAGACGGAAAGCGGAGCGGATTTGATTTTTTTGGGATGGCTGAATGCAGAACATGAAATTATAGGCGCTCTTCATTTGCCGAAACTGCTCAGTTTCCTTGCCTTTGGAGACTTTAACGCCGAGGTTACCGGGCTGAATGAATTTCCACCAGATGAACACCCGCCCTTACTTGTGCATTATTTGTTTGATCTAATGGCTGGAATTGGATTTGCTCTACTTGCTATATCAAGTCTGTACTTCCTGTTTGTGTTTTGGAAGAAACGTAATCAGTTTAACAAGTGGATGCTTCGTATGGTTGCACTTAGTGCACCGCTTGCTTTTCTGGCTGTTGAAATGGGCTGGTTCTATGCAGAGATCGGGCGGCAGCCATGGATCATCCGAGGTTATATGCGAGTGGAAGAGGCTGCTACTTCTTCACCGAGTGTAAGAATTTTATTTTTCGTCTTCTTGCTTCTATACATCGTGCTCGGCGTCATCTGTGTTCTCGTATTGAGACGTCTGTTCAATAATAATCCTGCGGAGCTTGAGATGGAGAAATGGTTGGAACAGAAGCATGATCAATCAGCCAAGAAAGGGGATCAGGCCTGATGAGTTATGAATTGATTGGTATATCCGTACTCTGGCTGTTCTTGTACGGCTATCTTATTGTAGCTTCTATTGATTTTGGAGCAGGTTTCTTCGCCTTTTATGCACGCCTGACAAAGCAGGATCACCTGATTAATCGTCTGATCTCCCGTTATCTATCACCGGTCTGGGAGATCACCAATGTATTTTTTGTCTTTTTCTATATTGGCATCGTTGGATTCTTTCCGGATACTGCTTACTATTATGGCTCCGCGCTGCTTGTTCCGGGAAGTATTGCCGTCATTTTACTTGCTATTCGTGGGTCGTTCTATGCTTTCGAGAATTATGGTTCCAAAAATAACGTCGTATATCTGTTTTTATACGGGGCTACCGGGTTGCTTATTCCAGCGTCATTGTCAGTGGCACTGACCCTCTCAGAAGGTGGCTTTATTTTGAAGCAAGGGGATACCGTTTCCCTGGATTACTGGGCGCTGCTTACGAATCCATTATCGTGGAGCATCGTTGGTCTAGCCATCGTGTCCGTATTGTTCATTAGCGGATCATTTCTCACATTTTACGCTTCTCGCGCAGAGGACCATTCGGCATTGAAGCTGATGCGGAACTATGCTTTGTTCTGGAGCACACCGACCATTATTCTCGCGCTGACTGCATTTATATATTTGGGTCAACACAATGAGCGTCATTTTCAAAATATGATGGATTTATGGTGGCTGCTGGCGCTTTCCGTTGCGTTTTTCATGATTGCCATGTGGCTGTTATATAACGGACGGCGTTACGGTTTAGCTTTTATATGCATCATGCTGCAATTTTTCACAGCCTTTTTCGCTTACGGGATTGGGCAATATCCTTACATTCTGGATCCATTCATCACCATTCAGAGCAGCGCCACATCACCTGCAATGGGCTTTGCACTCGTCGTTGTGTTTATCGGTGGTCTGTGCCTGTTAATTCCTTCTCTGATTCTGGTCTTCAAATTGTTTCTGTTTGATGCGGATTATGTGAAAGGGAAAAAATAAAGGAGGAGCGTTCAATGAAGAGGAGAGCCAAATTCAATCTGATCTCGCAGCAAATGTCTTTACAACGAAAAAACAGGCTTCTCCTTGCGATCATTTCGCTGGCCCTTGGTGTAGCTATTGTAAGCCAGGCCACCTTGGTGGCTGAAGCAGTCCAGCGAATCTTTGTAGAGAAAGCTTCCTTTTCATCAGTGGTCCTGTTGCTTGTCCTATTACTGGTTGTTATGGCTGTACGCTCACTGTTGTCGTATGGTAATGGGAAAGTGGGCTTGCATATGGCAGCACGCGCCAAGACGAATATGCGAGCATCTGTGTTGCAGAACCTGACCCGCGCTTCCATGCCTTCAACCCTGAGTGGACAGACGGGAGGAAAGGTCAGTGTTGCTTTGGATGCTGTGGATGAAGCCGACAGTTATTTCAGTCAGTACATGCCGCGTATGATGGAAGCCGCGATGATCCCGATTCTGATTCTGGTTGTTACATTTACGCAGCACGCCAACACAGGCTGGATTATGCTGTTTACGGCACCGTTTATCCCGCTGTTCATGATCTTGGTTGGGCTCCAAACGAAGAACAAATCAGAAGAAAAATACGCGCAACTGGCTGAGTTTTCCGGTACATTTCTGGATTCACTTCAGGGACTGGTTACGTTAAAAATATTCGGACGGGCTAAACGTCAGCAACAGGAAATTGAACGCAGCAGTCTGGGGTATCGTGATGCTACCATGGGCATTTTGAAGATTGCATTTACAAATACGTTTATGCTGGAATCGATCGTGATGTTAAGCATTGGTATTGTCGCGCTTGAACTGGCTATTCAATTACTGGTTTTCAAATCGATGAGCTTCCACACAGCATTTCTCGTGTTGTTACTCGTCCCTGAGTTTTACAGTTTGTTGAAGAATACGGGAACGGCTTTTCACAGCGGGCGAACCAGCATGGGGGCCATTCGCAAGGTGGAACAAATGCTTGAAGAAACAAATATCAAGAGCACACAAACGGAGCCTGAAGATGGATCGGATCAAAGCGAATTAACCGATGTCGATGCAATTGCAAAGACGGAAGAGCTTCGTACAGCTCGTGCCGAGTTGATTCCAATGCCACCAACCATTGAACTGGACCATCTCCGATTCCAATACACCCCTGATTCCTTTGGACTTGAGACAGGACAGATCTCGATTGGACCGGGAGAACAGATCGCTATTGTAGGCAAAAGTGGATCAGGTAAAACCACGCTGCTCCATCTCATTGCTGGTTTGCTGAAACCAGATTCGGGAGCAGTTCTGGTTAACGGAAGCCAGCTTTTGCAACATGATGAGGCTGCATGGTTTGAACGTGTTAGCTACATTACACAGCATCCGTATATTTTTACAGGTACTTTTGCCGAAAATATCGCGATTGGCGCGGGTCGGAACGTCTCCAGAGTTGAAATTGAGCAGGCAGCAGAGGAAGCAGGACTTGCTGGCGTTGTTGCACAATTGGAGCAGGGGTTGGATACGTTTGTTGGTGAAGGTGGCCGGGGATTATCTGGTGGGGAAAAGCAGCGACTTGCCTTAGCACGTGCTTTTCTGAAGCGACCAGCTGTCATTTTGTTCGATGAACCCACCGTAGGACTGGATCTGCACACCGAGCGGGTATTGCAACAATCCATTGCGGCATTAGCCAAAACGGCAACGATGATTACGGTGGCGCACCGTTTATATACAATTCAACATGCAGACAACATTTTGTTTATGGACAATGGGGTGTTGGTGGATTCAGGACATCATGAAGCGCTTCTGGCGCGCCTGCCTCAATATGCGGAGATGGTGGATGTACAACGGAAAGGAGGGTTAGTATGAATGAGCTGACGATTCTGTCAAAAGCGATGATTCAGGAGCGCAAGGATATTCTGCTTTCGATATTGGGCGGATTTATCGCCGGCATAGCAGGTGTAGCTCTCTTTTCCGCGAGTGGTTACATGATATCGCAAACGGTATTTGCGCCACCGTTGTACACCTTAATTGTACTCACCTCCATGGTCAAACTGCTTGGTTTCCTTCGAGCGGCGAGCCGCTACGGAGAACGCTTGTATTCCCACAGGGCAACATTCTCCATGCTGAGCCGCTTGCGGACGTCCTTTTTGCCAAACTGATCCCGGTAACGCCAGGTATATTGAACAAAAACAGAAGCGGGGATCTGCTTGCGCGGATCGTGGGTGATGTGGAAAGCTTGCAAAATTACTTTTTGCGGGTCGCGTATCCACCCATCATGGTCGTTATGGTGTTTTTGGCTACCATGCTGTTCACTTCGGCCTTTTCGATCTGGATTGCGTGTTTGTTAGTACTAGGTATGCTGATCACGGCATTTGTTGTACCAGGTATTGTCTTGTTAGGTCAGCGAAAAATACACGGACGTGTCCGCCAGCAACGTGCCTTGCTGTCCACGGAAGTAACCGAAGTATTGTATGGTTTCAGGGATTTGAAAGTATACGGCCAATTGGAACAGCGTGAGCAGCAGCTTCAGCGGGCTTCCGCTGCATTGGCAACGGAACAGAGGCAAGCCGCTTCGCACTTGCTGCGCGGGCAATCCATGCACGTTTTTGTGACGTATCTTGTTACATGGGGAGTGCTGGCACTGAGCGCCTTTTTAATTGTGAATGGAGCATTTGCCGGTGTATTTCTCGCCATGCTGATCCTGGCCACGCAGACCGTGTTCGAAGAAGCTGCGGCAATGGCTATATTACCTCTATATAAGCAGGACAGTGAACACGCCGCTCAGCGACTGGCGGAAACGGTGCCAAGCTCCGATGTGCAACCTGTACAGCCAAGCGGTGAAGTGTCAGCCGATCAGGCGGTTTCGATTGAACTATCCGGTGTTAACTTCCAATATGAAGGGGAATGGAGACCGGCGCTGAGGAGCTCTCCTGCAACTTGCAGCAGGCTCCAAAACAGCGATTGTCGGGCCGAGCGGGTCAGGTAAGTCAACAATTATCGATTTGTTACTCAAGCTGCGTATACCAACGTCTGGCGATATACGGTTAAACGATGTTCCGGTGAAGGAACTGAATGAAGAGAGCATTTGGCAAAGAGCGAATGTAGTGTTGCAGCAAAGTCATTTCTTCCGGGGAACCATCCGGGATAATCTGCTGCTGAATGGAGAAGAACATTCGGATGAACAAATATCGGCTGTGCTGGAGAAAGTGCAACTGCCGAATAAGTTGTTGACCGATATGGTGTATGAAAAAGGGGAGAACCTGTCAGATGGCGAGAAGCAGCGGCTGGCTCTGGCACGGGCGATGCTACGCAAAGGACGGTTATGGCTGCTGGACGAACCGACGTCCTCACTGGATTACGTCACAGAACAACGTGTGCTCCAGCATCTTTTTGCACAGGCCTCCGAAGATACACTTCTCCTGATCTGCCATCGGCTGACGGGATTGGAAGAGATGGATCGGATTGTGGTCATGGACCAAGGCATGATTGTGGAATCGGGTTCCTTCTCCGAGCTGATGGAGCAAAAAGGCTATTTTTATGAAATGAAACAAATTGAACGACAAATGATTGGAGACGCCGGGGCGTGAAAGGAATTTCAGTCTATTGAGTAGACAATGCTGTCGGTTGTCGTTAATGAAGAAAATTTCAATAAATCAATTTTTATAAATTTAACTAAACCCCAAAGGATGCAGTACATATACTCCTTGGGGTTTGTTTTGATATAATAGTTTTTTTATGTCTATGAAGGAGATGGATGATGGGAAAATATAAGTGGGATATTGTTTTTTATTTGGCCGTATTTTTAATTGTTGTGTACATGAAGATGAATGACCAATCTCTGTTTTGGATACTTGGGGTCGTTCTCACCGCTACTCTGATCATGTTTACCATTCGTATTTTTTATCCTCTTGGTTGGGAAACACGCATGGAGCGCGTGGAGGCTTTTCTACGCAGACAGGAGAATACCCCAAAGCTTTATATCTATTACGCTCTTGCAAACAGACTTGATGATGAATTGGAACACACAATAGAGCGCATCAGAAATGAGGACACGAATAAAAGGACACAAGCAGTATATAATGCAGCTTACGGCTCCTATCACAACGACTTGGTAGCTGTTCGTACTGCGGTGCAGAATATGCGTAGATCGGATTATCGTACATATTATGAAACGTATTTGCTTATGGAAGAAGGAAGAAGCGAGCAGGCGAGGGAACACTTGAAATCCATTAACAAGGTCTGGATGAGATCTTCGCTTCTTGCAGCGATCGAACTAAAAGCGGGACAACGCGAGACTGCGATTCAGCAATTACACGAAGCAATGCATGCTGTCAGAGGTGTCCATCGTTATATGATATTTAAGGAATTAGAGAGATACTAGGGCGTGTCTCAAAACTCGCTGAAGTGCATCTTTTATCGCCTTTTCGCCCCCTGCTGCGTCACTTTCCCTTGACGTGCCCCGGCACGCCTGCGGAAAACTTTCTGGCTTGGAACGAAAATTCGGCAAAATCTGCTTCCTTCGGAGTTTTCAGACACGCCCTAAACGTTGAACAAAAATCTTTCTTGGCATTATAGTACAACTGACACGGATAAAAGCTTGTTCCACATAGGAGCAGGCTTTTATCTTTAGTCTTGAAGGATAGGAAGGACAAGAGTATGAGAATCTTAAAGTCTTTTAGTCCCCTTTACATAACAACAGATGATTCAGCCGTTTTATTTTTCTTCGCAAGCGGCTTTTTCCTTAGTGTCCTATCATACAGATATGGCTTTCCTTGATATTCCCGTGCATGCTTTTGTTTCTGCTTTTTATGTATATCAACCTTGATCTCCAGATTGGCAACGTTATTCTGGAATTCAGAAGCAACTCGTTTGCACCATTTTAACCCACTTTCTTCAGATGCGCTGAAATGAACACGTAATAGATATCCGTTCACCGTTAATTCAAACTTGTATAAATTCATGATATGTATCCTTTCCATACGGTCATTTTATGCTACATCAAATACGATAATCTGATTATAACAGGAACATACGTTCTGTAAAAGTGATATTTATGATACCCGCAATGCAATAAGGTTCGCTAGACATCTTTGCAAGAGTTCGTTTAATGGTAAAATATCTAAAAATGGTTCATGTTGGGGGATATCATGTATAAACTGATGATCGTAGATGATGAATTGCTCATGCGGGTTGGAATTCGTTCCATGCTGAATTGGGAAGAGTACAATTTCTATGTTGTTGGTGAAGCGGGAAATGGGAAAGAGGCATTAAGCCTTGCGCTTGAAGTGATGCCTGATCTAATCATTACGGATATCAAGATGCCGATTATGGATGGGCTGCAGCTTATACAAGAGGCCTCCTGCGTACTGAAAACCTGTAAGTATGTCATCCTGAGTAATTTTGACGAATTTCATTATGTGAAAGAGGCACTAAAACTTGGTGCTTCAGATTATTTGATTAAAAGCGAGATCACCGAATCCTCCCTTATTGACCTCCTGAGCACTGTTGGACAGAAACTGCAAAGTGAACATGTTCACCCAACCAACACACCCTCTATAACACAGGACTATTCCAAGAGCCTAAGATATCTAAAGGATAGTTTCTTCCAAGATATTGTAAGCGGATTCATCAGTGAGGAAGATATCGTCACCAAAGCGGAAGAATTGCATTTTCGTATACGTTCGGACCAGTTGGTTGTCATGAAGTTCATCGTGAATTATTACGAGGATGCAAAGCGGAAATATGTAGAGAAGGGGAAAAGCTGCTCCGATTTTCAATTCTTAATATTATGGAAGAGATCATTCCATCGAAGTGGGAGAAAGAGATTTTTGTTGAAAGTTCCTCTGAATATTGGGTGATCGTTAATGTACTTCCTGAGAGCCAATCTGTACACGCCGACTTGAATAAACTATGTAATAAATTGCTGTCTTCGATCAAGGATTTTATGAATCTGTCGCTCACGGCTGGGGTAAGTAGAATGACTTCCGGTTTCCTTCACATCAGGAAGGCCTGCCAAGAGGCGGAAATGGCTCTACAACAAGGTTTCTTCACAGGTAGCAACCAGGTATTGTATTACGAGCATATGGTTCAATCCCCAGATCGACATGAAGTTAAGGGGGCTTTGAGCCCGCAACAAGAACGAGATTTGTTGAAGTTGTGGGTAAGCAAAGACAACCAAAAGGCGGAAGAGTTCCTTGAAGGAATCCGATCCAATCTGGAACAGCTACGAGCAGATGAGAATAGCATTCGCAAGCAATATATCATGGTAATGGAAACGATACATTCCCATCTATCCCGAGCTACGGAAAGAGGTGCACCTTCTTTAACAGAGAAATCACCCTATGAAATTGTTCTAAAGGGGGAGTATTGGGAGGATATCCACCAAGATATGCTTGCTCATATTGCGTATTACTTCCATACCGATTCCCAAATCAAACAGGAAAGCACTTACACCGATCTCGCCACTGAATTGATCGACAAGTATTATGCGGAAGATATCTCACTGCAAAGTATCGCTAGCCAAATCAGTGTGAATCCGTCTTATCTCAGCCGCGTGTTCAAACAGGAACGAGGAGAGAACTTTATCACGTACTTGACCCGAGTTCGAATTGAACATGCGAAGGCGTATCTAATGAGCAGAGGAATGAAAGTGTATGAAATCGCAGAAAAGGTGGGCTACCATAATTACACGTACTTCAGTAAGATTTTCAAAAAATCGGTAGGTGTCACTCCGGAGGAATATCGAGAATTACAGCAGGGATGAATGTAATCGGTGAATAGAGGTGCAGCATATGAAGCATGTTCGGCCCTTCCGAATCAAGTACAAAATTATGGTGATCTGTATGACGGTCATTATCCTTCCGGTATTGGTGATGACAATCAATTCGTATTACTCCTCAGAGCGGTTGTTGGCACAGAACTATACAACGTTGCTAAACGATCTGGCCAAACAGACGAATATTCGCATTGACGAGTTCCTCAAGGAGATTGAGAAAATTTCGCTGCTAGCCAGCAATGGGCTTAGTGACAATCTGTCTGCGACTCATGAAGGGAGTTTTCCGATCCAGGATTTCCTGCGAGAGGGTGATGAACAACATGAGATTGCCGCATACAATATTCTGATGAATTACATCATGATGAAAGATCGCGTATTCTCCATTTACCTCTACAATATGAACGGGGGCAAGACCTTTTGTCAGTCCACATCAACCAATTGATCCAAACTTCAAAGTAGCAAACGAATTGTGGTTTAAAAAGTTCATGCATGATAAGGATCGAACCATTACCCTCACAACACGAATCGATGAGCAATTGGAGAATAAAATACTGGCAGTGTCACACGCTCGCAAAATTCATGATGTGACTAGTGGAAAACTGCTTGGCGTGATTGTTGTCAGCATTGATATCAAATTCATTGAAATCGTCAACCGAAACTTGCAGGAAGGACTGCGCTCCAGATTCATGATCGTTGATGAGGATGACAAAATCGTATACAACGTGAACGAACGATTAATCGGGACACTGTTCCGGGACAACGTTCGTCCGCCTGAATCACTAAATGTTGTGGTGACCAGTCCCCTTAGTCAGCAAAAATGGACAACTTACTTATATATGCCTTTGGATGAGCTGACTGCTGATGGCAAAATATTGGGCCGTAATCTGGTGACGCTTGCCATAGTCATTGTTCTTTTTGCTGCCGTCATATCCATCTTTTTATCTCACGTGATCACAACTCCCATTAAAAAACTGCTACGGAATATCGCTCTAGTCGAGAAAGGGCAGTTTGAACAAGTTGAACCTATTGGCTCCAGAGATGAGATTGGACATTTATCCATTCGATTTAACAGAATGTCACACGAATTGAAGCGAATGGTCGAGCGGATGCAGCAGGAAGAAATAGAGAAAGCCAAGGCCGAGATGCGTGCGCTCCATGACCAGATCAAGCCTCATTTTCTGTATAACACCCTTGGGTCGGTGAAATGGATTGCCTCGATGCAGCAGGCTGATAAAATCGTGGAAATGACCGATGCACTAATCTCGATGCTCCGCTATGCAACAAAATCCGATGGAACCCTCGTAACCATTCGTGAGGAACTCGATAATATAACGAATTACGTAACGATCCAGAATGTCAGGTACTATGATTGTATTCAGATGAGGTATGAGATTGAGGATAAAGTGTTGGATTATCACATGCCCAAAATGATCCTGCAGCCCATTGTGGAGAACGCGATTTTTCATGGTCTGGCCGAGCTTGAGGAAGACGGAATCATTACCATTCGGATTCAACTGCGGGTGGATACAGTTGTAATCGAAATCTGCGATAATGGCGTTGGTATGGATCATCATACGATGCAGAATCTATTGGAAGAGAAGCCCGGTGCAAGTACGGGAACGAATGGGATTGGATTGCATAATGTACAGCGGCGGATTCAACTCCATTTTGGGAAACCCTATGGAATACAGGTGGAGAGTAAAATAGGTGAAGGTACCATTTTCTCCATTCTGCTGCCTGCCATCATAGAAGCCAAATAGTCATTCATGCTTTCATTTAAGCATCTCATAATGCGGTACAACGATCATAAAAATAAGTTTAGATATAAACAAAGGGCTCGCAGTATGAACTGCAAGCCCTTTTGTTCACCCTTTGACGCTACCTAGCACCAAACCTTTGGTAAAATATTTTTGTAAAAACGGATACACGAGTAAAATCGGAATGGCACCCAAGAACATCTGAGCGGCGCGCCCCGTTCTGGCGTTCATCATGGACAACAGCTGCGTATAATCTGACCCAGATTTTAGCATGATTTGCTCAAAACTTTGCAGGAGGGTCTGGAGGTAGCTTTGCAATGGATAATTGTCTGGATTGTTCATATAGATAATGCCATCGAACCACGAATTCCAGTGGGCAACGATACTGAACAAACCAACCGTAGCGAGAGCGGGCTTGAGAAGTGGTAGTAGAATACGAAGCAATACCTGTACAGGCCCAGCACCATCGATAATTGCTGATTCTTCAATTTCCTCGGGCAGCCCCGAATGAAATTCATGAGGATAATCATACTGAATACGGGGAGGGCCCCAGGCAGTATCAGAGACCAGATGGAATCGATTAGTCCCATTTTGACAACCACGAGATAGGTTGGAATTAGTCCTCCACTGAATAACATGGTTATTATGAAAAATCCCATATAGATATTACGCCCCATCAATTTTTGTTTGGATTTGGAGAGGGGATAAGCTGTGAGTACGATCAGAACCAGATTCACCAACGTTCCGATAACGGTTCGTTGAATGGCTACCCAGAGAGAGGAGAAAATGATCCTCCAGTTAATGCAAATTCATAGGCTTTTGTCGTAAATTCCACAGGCCAGAACGTAACACTCCCCGCAGATACAGCCGCGCTGCTGCTGAATGAAACAGCCAGCAGGTTGATAAACGGCAGGATACATAGGAGAGAGATTAGAAGCAATATGGTGTAGTTTATGATAAGAAATACACGCCTGCTCATACTTTTATCATAGATCATAATGTGAGTTCCTCCTTCTTAGAAGATACGATAACCAGCCACTCTGTAAGCCAAGATATACGATACGGCAACCAGAACACTGGAAATGATCGATTTGAATAACCCGACAGCGGTACCAATTGAATACTGTGCCTGCTGAATTCCCAGACGGTAGACATAGGTATCAATAATATCACCGGTCTGATAGACAACAGGGGAGTAGAGATTATAGATCTGGTCAAAGCCAGCATTGAGTACGTTTCCAAGTGAAAGTACGGTCATTAAAACAATGGTTGGCATGAGGAGAGGCAACGTAATGTAGATGGTCTGCTTCCACCGTTTCGCTCCGTCGATCACCGCGGCCTCGTAAAGCCCCGGATCAATACTGGTCAAGGCTGCCAAATAAACAACCGTGCCAAACCCGAAACCTTTCCATATGTCACTGACAATCATCGTCCAAGGAAAAATAGAAGGTGTGCCAAGAAAGGAGATCGGTGCAATACCAAATACACTTAGAAATGTATTGATAATGCCGTCGGAGCTAAGGATATCCAGCATGATGCCGGCCATAATGACCCAAGAGAGGAAGTTCGGAATGTAGACAAGTGTTTGAAATGTACGTTTGATTCCACTGTGGAGTACCTCGTTAAGCAGTAATGCGAAAATTACGGGTACGATTATACCACCGATAATCTTAAAGACAGACATGTACAATGTATTCCAGATCGTTCTTACGAAGTTCGGCTGATTAAATATGTGGGTGAAATTATCCCATCCTACCCATGGCGAGTTAAAGCCGAGACCCGGATTGTACTTCTGAAATGCAATAATAAGTCCATAGAAAGGGATGTAACAAAAGATGAAGACCAAGACCAGGCTTGGAATCAACATGAGATGGTAAGGACTCTGCTGCTTCCATTTTCTCAACATTCATATTCCTCCGTTCATCGTACGCCAAATGTAATCGCTATCAAATAAAGGGGAGAGATCCCCTCATCCCCTCTTTGTGACAAACGAGATTATTTCTTCCCGTAGGCTTCATTAACTGCCTGGGTTGCATTATCGCCCCCGGCTGCGCGCCAATTCTGGACAATAACATCGAAATAATCGATACTTTCGCTACCCATAATGATCTTGGTGAAACCTTCGGTCAGGATATCATCCAAGGTTGTGCCGTAGCTTGAAAGTATTTCTGGCGTAACACCCCATAAGGCCGTCTTTGTATAGTTCTCGCTGTCCAGTACTTTCTTGGCAAGACCATACGCATTCTTTGGAGCCCCTTGTTGCAAATAATCACCGACTGCTCCTGGGGTTGCATTCTCCATGAATTCCACACTGTTGTTATATTTTTGCCACATACCCGACGTCGTGAGCCCACTGGTATCCTTGGATTGAAGGGCAGCGGAAACCGCCTCAAATTGCTCGTAATCGGAATTCGGATTAAGTACACGGAACGCTCCAACAACATGGGCAATATCGTTGTCCAGCAAGGCGGATAACGTTTCTGTGGATTCCTTGCCATTGCCTTCATCCACAATATAAGCATAGTCGTTCAAAATTTTGATCACTTCTTCAGGGCTCTTAAATCCCTTTTTCATGACGATATAATTGTTGTTGGCGAAGAAAATGGATTGTTTGGCTTCTTTCCCATCAACAGTAGGGATGATATAAGGGTAGAAGATGGCGTCCTTACCCAGATTGGATACCGTATCGACACCCGGATTATAACCCCACCACTGGTAATAAGGCTGCATGCCCACTTTGCCGGCTACAATGTCCGCGTTCATCGCATTAAAGTCTTTGATTGCAAATTCCGGATCAATGATGCCTCGCTTGTACCATTCTGACCACTCAGCCAGCGCATTTTTCATCTCAGGCTGTACGGAGCCGTACACGAGTTTTCCATTGCTATCCTCCATCCACATATCCGGATGCGCATTCCATGCAATGGCGAGCAGGTTGAGGTAATCCAACGATTGGTCTACCGCTATACCATAACCGCCATGCTTATCCATGAATTTTAATGCGATATTTTTGATGTCTTCCACAGATTTCGGATCTTGGACTCCCAATTCTTCTTTCCAGTCGTTCCGGATCCAGATGAAGTCTGGTTGTTCAATTAATCCCCAGTGCATCTGTGGTATCCCGTACAGCTTACCGTCCTTCTTTCCAGACTCGTAACTGTCTGCATCTGCTTCCATGTAACCTTTGAGACGATCTGAAGCGTGTTGATCAAAGACCTCGGAAAGGTCCATGACCATATCTGCTTCGACTAACTGTCTCAGTTGTGATGGATTAACTCTGAATACATCAGGAAGATCGTTCGATGCGATAGCCAAATTCAATTTGGTATCGTACTCATCGCTAACCCAGTCTGTTTTGACGTTGATATTAAACTTCTCTTTGTATCGCTTAATCCATACATTGTTGGTGATATCGTCGCCCTTTGGATATTTTGCAGAAGAGTATTCTGATGTTACGGTATGAATGGTTGTCGTCCCAGCCTCGTTGGAATCCGTGTCCGTCGTTGAACCTTTATCAGCACCGCTTCCATTGCTACAGGCTGCGAGTAATAAGGTTGACATGCACACAGACAAGACTAAGGCTTTCGTTTTCTTGTTCATTTCTTTTCCCCTTATCAGTCATATTTCAATAACGCTTTCTTGAAAATATTCTAAACGAGAAAGGGGAACGGGATATAAAGGTTATTGACGAGAAGCGGTATCTTTTTTTACTTTTGAGTCGTAGCGGAGAAAAGATAAATGAGCTTTGTGCACTTTTTTTACTTTGTACTCCTTCTTTTTTTACTCATGTCTCCAAAAATTGCTTTAAATGACGATCGATAACGATTGAATCCTCTTCGTTTGCTCCGATTCCAAAGCAGTGTCCCCACTTGGACTCTATAGGTTGATACACAGCGTTTGGCATATGCTGAGCATCATACGCACTATCTTCTGGTGTGAAGAACAAGTCACTTGATCCTGGCATAACGAGTGCAGGAGAAGTGATCTTGCTTAATGCCTGTTCGAAGTTGCCGTCATCTACGGGATTATCGCTAATGTCTCCATATATTCCTGTACGCAACATGGTAATCAAGTCGTTAGCATCGAAGGGAAGAAATACCTGATCCCAGTAATCTTCTACATAAGATTTCAAGGTGTCGTAACCCTCAGATTGGTACAATTTCTCCAAATAGTACGCCTGCGAGAACCCCCATGGAGCATAAGCTCTTCCCATCGCTGCGAGACCGGCAACCGGAGGGCGCTCATATCTACCATTTTCATAATTTGAATCTGCCTGTAACGCCGCGATCATTGCTTCGAATACCAACTGTGTATGCGGTCTGCTCTTTGCCGTTCCTCCGAAGGGGGCAATACGTTCGACCATCTCAGGATAACTGGTTGCCCATTGATAAACCTGCATGGCTCCCAGAGACCAGCCCACAACAAGTTTAATTTTGGAGATACCAAATTTTTGAGTGATGAGTTGATGTTGGGCGCGCACATTGTCATACATGGAGATGAGGGGAAAGTTGTCCTTATCGTATGGGGCAGGGGTATTACTTGGAGAGGACGATAATCCGTTACCCAACATATTGGGCACAACGATAAAATGACGACTGGGGTCCAGTGCCTTGTCTGTTCCAATTAACCATTCATTATCTGTGTGAATTCCAGCAAACCATGTCGGGACAACAATAACATTGTCCTTTGCCGCATTTAAGTTTCCATAGGTCTTGTAAGCGATAAAAGCTTGAGGGAGCTGTTGTCCCGATAGAAGTAATGTATCTCCAAGATTATATGTTTCATAATTGTTCATAGATTGATTCTCCTTATAAAATAGTAATAACTTGATTTCACTCTACAATACGTCTATTATCAATTCAACGAAACGTTATCGAACATATCATTCATTTATTTTGAACTTAGGAGGTGCCTTATTCATGGAAATACGCCAGCTAAAAACCTTTTGGACACTTGCATCGACCTGCAGCTTTAGTCAAACTGCTGAATTATTGAGCTATGTACCCTCTACCATAACCATGCAAATCAAATCGCTGGAAGAAGAGCTTGGGGTGAAATTGCTGGATCGATTAGGCAAAAAGGTCGTGTTAACGGATGCTGGCCAACAGTTTCTGCCTTACGCCACTAAGATATTAAACGATGTAGAGGAAGCAAAGTGCATATCCAGTCAGCACGGAGAATTGGCGGGAACGGTTGTGATTGGAGCAGACGAAGTGCTGTGTGCATATCTTCTTCCAGCCTTGTTCAAACGCTTCCGAGCGGACTATCCTGGTGTGCGGTTATTGTTCCGCCCCTTGTCTGGGCAAGAGCTTAAATCAAGTCTGAGAGAAGGGCATGCCGATGTCGTTTTTGTATTGGATGAGCCTATAAATTCCAAAGACCTTCAGTCAGAGTTTTTAAAGGATGAGACCTTTCAAATGGTGGTTTCTCCCGATCATATGTTAGCATCGCGTTCCGCGTTGGTCATTGATGACTTCCACAAACAGCATTTTTTGCTGACCGAAAAGAACTGTTCGTATCGCACTTATTTTGACCAATCCATAACGAAGAAAGGTGCAGATGCTCTGACAGAGCTGGAGTTTCATAGTGTAGAAGCCATTAAACAATGTGTTGTGGCTGGTCTAGGGATCGCTTTATTACCTGAAATGGCTTTGAAGAAAGAGTTGAGCGATGGGGAAGTGGTTGCTCTGCCGTGGGATTTATCAAATGTATCCTTTTCAGCGCAAATGCTCTGGCATCGGGAAAAATGGATCTCTCCGTCTATGGCTGCTTTCATGGAGGTCGCCAAGAGTGAGTTGATTTGATTGTTCAGAATTTGTTTAGATGTATGTGTTAAAATATTCTTCATGGAAATCGTGATGTAAAATGGAATCAACCTTCAACAACATGATACAGATATATATGGGGGATTAGCAATGGAGAGAAAGATTAGAAATTCTGCAAAAGCATTGATCATTAAAGACGGGAGAATGCTTGCAATGAAGCAGGATGATAATGATGAAGTCATCTACATCCTGCCTGGTGGGAGCCAGAATGCAGGTGAAACCCTGACGGATGCTGTGAAGCGTGAAGTTGCGGAAGAAATCGGAATAGATGTAGAACCATTATCACTGGAATTTGTCATTGAAGGTGTATACGGTGAAGCTCTTCATCGTGTAGATTTTGTTTTTTATGCGAGTACATAGGTTTGATGGACCAAGATAGTTCTATTCTGCCAAGTGACGAAAATCAAGTGGAATATGAATGGCTCGAAATTAAAAATATAAACGAACTACCTTTATTTCCTTCAAAATTACGAAAGCAGATCATTAGATTGGTTGAGGGAGAAAAACGGTTATGTATTTAGGAAATGAGGAAGATGACGACCTGAATAGTTAGATGTGTACACGTCGTAAACAAGCGGCCGTCTTGTATTTATAAAGGAAAGGCTATTTCAAAGGACATGATAGTCCAGTGAAATAGCCTTTTTACCGTTGAACAAAGTGTACAGAGCGATTCAAAAATGAACATCTATGATAAGGGGTTAAATTAGGCCAGGAGTTATATATCTTGTTGCTTCACGCCTGCTGTCATATTTTTCTGACCCCATATTACCATGGATTCAATTAAAGGAACCAATTCCTTGCCTGATTCTGTGAGCGAATACTCCACTCTCGGTGGCACCTCGTTATATTGCTCCCGATGCACGATGCCGTAATGAATCAAATCCTTCAAACAGTTCGTTAACATCGTTCCGGTAATGCCAGGCAGTCTTCTTTTAATTCATTGTAACGTATACAGTCATTTTCACTGAGGATTGCCAGGATCGGAAGATTCCACTTGCCTCCAATGACCTGAAATGCATAAGTCGCTGGACATAACTGATCGAAATTAAACTCGTATTTCACTTGATACCCTCCAATAGTATACTTTTTGATACTAAGTCAGAAAAGAATCGTACTTGTTCAGAAGATTGTAGACATTATAATCAAACTAACACAAGAAAATCAATTCATAAGACAAGATAAAGGCGGGATACACGTGAGTAACGAATCTATGATGTGTGATCTGGAAACAGGCGTATGTGGTGTGAGCGAGGAAGAGGCTATGCAAGAAATCAATCTGAATCACGTTGAGAAAAAGATAACTCTTTATTACGCAACAGATCCGATCTGCTCTCACTGCTGGGCGCTTGAGCCTGTGCTTCATCGGTTTATTGAGGAATACGGCCATTATTTTACGCTGCAAATCAAAATGGGTGGGCTACTCGCTAACTGGAATGGTTTCTCGGATGGCGCTAACGGAATTCAGAAACCTTCGGACGTTGCAGAGCATTGGAAGGAAGTGGGTGAGCATTCACGCATGCCCATCGACGGTTCCTTATGGCACGATAATCCAATACTTTCTTCCTATCCGTCATCTCGCGTATTTAAGGTGATTCAGAGTACACACCCTGGTAAAGAGCAGGACTTTTTAAGACGTGCGCGTGAAGCCGTGTTTGCATTTAATCGAAATATTGGAGAAGATGATGTGCTGACGGATATCGTCAACCAACTGGGCTTGAATGGTAAAGAAGTGGTTGAGTCGGCTGCACAGCAATCTGCACAAGAGTTATTAGAGGAAGACTTTGAGAGTGTCGCTAGTTTGGGAGTTAGAGGTTTCCCATCAATTATCATTGTGAATGAAGAGAACCAAGGGTTGAAAATTGTCGGAGCGCGTTCTCTTGAAACATATGTGCAAGCACTTCAGCAGGTGCTGGATGTTGATCTGAAACCAAAACAGATAACCTCGTTGGAGCAGAAAATCAATGAGGGACACCTTCTTTTTCTAGAGAAATGGAGGTCATGTACAATATCGAAAAGACTGATGTTGAATCATATGTGAAATCTGAATTGGCAGAGCACACATATCGTATAGGTCATATTTTGAATGAGATGTATATTGAGCATATCTGAGGGAAAACAAGAAATTGAATTAGCACACTTTTACCGAAGGATTATTATCAATATTGAGATGAGCCTCGATCCGGTGTGATTTTAAATATTCGCAGGCTATATGGCGTGAC
The DNA here is from genome assembly GCA_022836915.1 of Paenibacillus sp. OVF10. GTDB lineage: Bacteria > Bacillota > Bacilli > Paenibacillales > Paenibacillaceae > Paenibacillus. The sequence goes on from CP094668.1 coordinate 4,110,228, forward strand.
CAGCTATAGATGCCGGGCAAACGGACAATCCAATCATTAAGTACTCGTAATGGACAGAATATGTTTGAGTACACGCACTCATTAATCCAACGGGCAGGTCACATATGTGGCTTGCCCGTTTTGTGTATCATTGAGTAATAAATAAGTTTAAACTAAACTTACTTTTGACCTAGACCAGAGCTGATACTAATAAGCACATCATAAGCTATAGGGAGACTTGATCACGAGACTTCAAACCATTCAAGTAAGGAGTGTTGGACCTCAGATGAGGAAAATTATTCAGTTTCCGTTGGTATGGATGTTTGCAGGAGCATTTATTTTGGTAGTGTTTGGCTCAATATTTAGCAGGATATTTATTGGTTCGGATGGCTTCATATCTATTGTGCTGGCCCTGGCTGGAGGTGTTCTTTCCATCGCTATATACTGGCTTATCATGAGATTTCTAGCAGGTCAGCGCAATGTTGAAGAAATACATAGAAAAAGGGCAGGAACCGAGACCATTTTTGGTGCGTTTGTTGGACTGATTTTTATTGGGGTTTCTGTCGGTGTCATTGTTTTGCTTGGGGGATATACGTTCACATGGTCTACCGAACATTCCATCACGCCCATATTCGCTTTGGCGATTAGTTCGGCTATTGTAGAAGAGTTGGTGTTCCGTGGTTTGTTCCTGCAAGCGATGGAAAGACTGATCGGAAGCTGGATCGCGTTGGCCGTAACTTCGCTCTTTTTTGGTTTAGCCCATCTCGCTAACCCTGGAGCCACTATCTGGAGCTCTATTGCGATATTCATAGAGGCAGGTGTGTTACTGGGGGCAGGATTCCTGTGGCGGCGAAACCTGTGGTTTGTCATGGGACTCCATTTTGCCTGGAATGCGTTTGAGGGCATGTTAGGTATTCCAGTTTCGGGCATGGCATTGGACGGTTTATTTGAAGTTCAAATGACAGGTTCAACACTTCTAACTGGAGGAAGCTTCGGGCTTGAAGCCTCCATCGTACCGATGATCGTCAGTTTACTGATTGCAATCCCTATGCTGATTAACGCTTACAGGAACGGCAATATTATAAGTAAGAAGAGAAAATCCTCTAATTCACTTCATCCCCCCAATAATATGATTACATTCATTGTAATACCGCCTCGAAAATAGAAATCAAATCCAAAGCAGGTCAGCGATATGACTTGCTTTTTTTGTACATCTGTGAAAAAACTGATTTGAATTGAAAACGAGGCTTGACCTTGGGTCCGACCTAAGGTTTATGCTATGTGCAGGAAGAAGCGAAGGTAGGGATGACAGTGAATGCTGAAATTACAATTAGCGAATTGGCCAAGCTGATGCACGTATCGGTACATCAAATTCGTTATTTTGAGGAAAAGGAGTGTTGCATCCAGCTTACACAGCTGATAATCAGTACCGAATGTATGGCATGGATGAAGTGTACAGGCTTGCCCATATTTTATTGCTGCGTAAGATGGGGCTGTCCGTTCAAGTGATCAAAGAATGTCTTACACGTCTGACTCCCGAAGAGATCACACTGCTCTTTCATCAGGCATTGACTGATACCGAAGCCGAGATTAAGAAACTTCAGGAGACCAAGCATTTTATGGAGAAGTTATTGGAGGAAAAAGCACATCTTGCAGATCCGGTGGAGACAGCATATAACATCATTCAGCGCGAAGCCACGCCGCTATCGCTATGGTTTGAGATGGAGGCTACTGCCACGCTGAATGCGCAGACACTTGTAGAGCACAAAGGCAAGATCACCAATCTATTTGAAGCAGATCTCCATTATGTCTACGATTCGTCCGGCCTCGTAGGCATGTACACTCCCACTCAGGAAGGAATGCATCATCTGATGCTGCCAGCGGGTACGTATCTCTCCTGTCATCTTTTTGTGGAAAATGAAGAACAACTGGTTGCTCACATTCAGCATTTTTATGCTAACGCCGAAGAGGTGGGATATGCCTGTCAGGGGCCACTACTCATGGTGGAAAAATCGTATTTATCGTTGTTCACACCCGACAAGCTTCATTATGAATTACTGTTACAGATCATAACAGAACAGGAGGTTGCCTTATGACACATCTCGTTCAGATTGAACGCATCCAGCCTGATCGTTACAAAATAGCCAGCGAACTAATGGCTTATGGATTTGGACATAAATTCCAGAGATCCACTTCAATGTCCTTGTCAGATCTGGCTACAGCCTTTGAGCAGATGCTACATCATGTTCCCCAAGATACTGGAAATCTGCGCGTGGTCGCACGAGAAGACGATGTTATTGTGGGCACGATGTCGTTGAAGTGGAAGCCAGACTCTCATGAACAGATCGTTGGAAAGGTGATAGGTTCCCAGGTGTGGGACGCTTGCAATCACATCGGCGCTTGGAGACGCCTTCTGATGTTAACGGGAATTCATTTGCTGAAACACGAACCTGTGACGCAGGAATGTTACATCGAGGATATCGTTGTGCATCCACAACATCAGAGCAAGGGAATCGGCAGACAATTACTCGCTTGGGCGCAGCAATACATGCTGCAATCCCCGCAGATGTCGTATCTCAGTCTGCATGTGGCAAGTCACAACCTGAAAGCCATTCAGATGTACGAACGTCTGCAGTTTCACACACAAAACAGTACAAAAAGCTGGATGACCGGCATGCTTCTCGGTGAACAACAGTGGAATTATATGACCCGCAAAGGAGAATATCATGCTTCAACGTAAAAGAATCTGGATTTCACTACTCGTCTTCATTTTATTAATTGTTGGTACAGGAACGTACATTATTGTGCAACAGGACTACAGTATGGTCGAACAACACATCGAAATTCAAACCCCACAAGGCAAACTGACAGGTACACTGTCTCTGCCTGAGAACGAATCAGGCAAGTTGGGACTCGTGCTTTTCATCCATGGTGATGGTCCGATTGATTCGACACATAGTGATGGATATAAGCCATTGTGGGAGCGCCTTGCTTCCATAGGATACGCTTCGTTGTCGCTGGACAAACGCGGCATAGGTGGTTCCGAAGGCAACTGGCTGAATCAAAGCATCGATGATCGCGTAGTTGAAGCCGAGCAGGCTATCGCTTGGGCGAAAGAGCAACCGATGATTGATGCTTCCAAAATTGGTGTATGGGGAGCGAGTCAGGCGGGGTGGGTCATTCCCAAGCTTGCAGGCAAGGAAAATCTCGCATTTAGTATTCTTGTTTCTCCAGCGATCAATTGGCTGAGACAGGGAGAATACAACACACGGAGTCAAATGGCCCAGGATGGATTTTCGGCCAATGAGATACAAGCACAGGTGGATTACGATAACAAGATCAATGATGTGTTGAAACGTCATGGTTCTTATGAGGAATACATTAGGCTTGCACGTCAAGGTGAGGAGCAGATGATCAAGGATCGTTGGAACTTTGTGAGTAAAAACTTCACAGTGGATGCAACGGAGGATTTGCACAATTTCAAAACACCAGTCCTGCTATTGCTTGGAGAAGATGACGTCAATGTCGATATCAAGGATACCGAGCGTGCATATCGTCAGGAAGTCAAGCCGTCGTACTTGCTTCACAAGAAGATTTTTCAAAATACGGAGCATTCGATGCTTCCTACATCCATTGCAGGCTCGGAATGGAGAATAGGGCTGAGATTCCTGTTTGCTCCAAGAAGTATTACCACCGCTGGGTATATGGACGAGATTGAACAATTCCTGACCAAATTGGCGTTATAAAGAGAACAGGTTGAGCACCGATTTTATATTCAAATCGCTATTATTGCGTTCTTTTATTCATTTCATTCGATGTTAAAGGTTTGGTTGGCGATGATATCGGTATTCCTTCCAATGGAACGACTGAAATTCTGTTCTTGCCACATCCGATTCAATCGGAAGGAATATCTCTTACATGTCTTGAAGTCAGTATAATAAAATTCTGGAGGCGAACGAGATGCTGGAATTAGAGTTTACTACTATAGAGGAGTGGGATGAAGCAATGTGGGCACGGATGGAGCGGATCTATCATGAGGCCTTTCAAAGCGGTGCGAAGACAAAAGTGATTCTGCGCAGTATGCTGGACCGAGGGGTTGGTTATTTACACACGGGCGTGCATCAGGGAAAAGTGGTTGCAATGGCTGTTACTGGACTGGAGGAAGGCTGTGGACCGCATTCTGATCATTGACTACCTCGCAGTTGATCAGAAGCTGCGCGGGTTGGGCATAGGAACCTGGATGCTGGAGCAGCTCAGAGCCTGGGCATTAAGGGAACATGAGATCAAAGGGATAATTATCGAGGCGGAGTCCGGGACAACGGGGGCTCATCAGGAACGCATTCAGTTCTGGCAACGCAACGGATTCATCCTGACCTCCTATGTCCATCAATATAGAATGGTGCCAGAACCATATCAGGCAATGATGCTGCCACTGGACAGAAGCACGCATGTGCCTGATGATGGTGAGGCACTGTTTCGTTATATCAATGCTTTTCACAAGGTTGCTTACCGAAAGAGTTAGGCCGCTCAAATTATTTCACAATGAAGACGGGCAGAGTGAACAGGCCAGGAAACAACTGCTTTTGATTAAAAAGCAATGGATGCGATATGCGCTGCTTGCAGAAATTGAACGCAGATTGGGTCATCGCGAGCGAGCAATTCAGTATGCTCAGGAAGCTGTGAATGCCTCGAACGACGTCGAGCGTAATATGCTGGTTAAAGAGTAGGAAAGATATAACGCCGCACCTGAACTTATCATATATACGTCACCGGATCACGATGAATGAAGATAGAATACATTTGAATCACACATTGTGGCTTGTGGAGAAACGATTTGGACTCAAAAACAAAGCGAAGTCCGCACCGGCTAAATTACGTGCGACTGAATTAAATGAAATAATGAGAGAACGGAGCATATACGGAGGTTGAGGTAGGAGATGGCAAAGGTTCCACAAAGCAATCTTTCCATCAATAATTACTCCAATCTAAAAATTTCCAGCATTATCTCGTTGCTGTGTATTTCTATCCAATGAAGCGCTGGTCATTTTTCAATTTCGGCACACGGATGTACTATTCGCACAGGCAAGTCGTCCACCCATTGCGTAGACTGAAGTAGATCAAGTCAAGTGAGGTGAATTCCATGGCTAAAACCAGTGAAATACACGTCCGGGTGAAACGGCTCAAGGATCGCCCAGTCTGCGTGACTCTTCATAATGGCGAAACGTACGTCGGGTACATCTCTGGCGTTAACAGCGAAGGCGTACTGCTTACCGGGGCGGAAAGCTTACTCAGGCCGCAATCACAGCACCCTCATCTGAAGGCAGTGCTCGCAAAACCAAACCTAAAGCAGGGGCTACGAGAAAAACAGCATCCTCTCGGAACCGTAAACGGGGGAACAGCACTCGTAAGTCGCAGGTGCGATCCCGGTCGATGTCTCGTTCAACGTCTAGGCAAGCCCAGGTATCATCTTTCATGCCTATGCTAGGTTCATTGTTAGGTGGCTTTGGCGGTGCAGGCTCGATTGGAGGTATGTTAGGCGGTGGTATGCGGTTGTTTGGCATGATCCAGAAATTTACACCTGTGGTCAAAATGGGGTATGGCATGATTAAGCAGATTCAGCCATTTATGGGGGCAGTTCAAGGGTTGATGACTCCAGCAAGCCAAGCTGCGGCAGAAGCCGAAGGTGAAGAGGAAGCACAACAAGGTTAATACTTGAAATGAATTCGTGAAATAGAAAACAACCTTCGTTGCATTTGGGAAGGAAGGATTGCTAGTGTAATGGGTGATCTGATCTCTTTCTGTTCTGTTCTGTTCCTTATCTTCTTCTCTGTTCTGTTTCAGCTTCTTCGCTAGATGCTTTACTGCAAGCTGCTCTCCGTACGGCAAACGGAGGGTGGCTTATTTGCTTATGCTGTATATGAGGTTCGAACCAGCTCGATTTCGCATGCTTGCTCAGTGCTAACGAACCTCAGAAACCTTATTCGGGTCAATATCAAGCCATTAAAATTCTAACGAACATGACAAACCCTATTCGCTGCAAAATGTAAGATATAGTGTGAAAAAGGGGCTGATTCTGCAGCATAGCTTCTCCTGTTTTCGTTAAATTCGTTCGTTGCGAGGAATAAAAACTGAGGTTTCCAATACGCGCCAAACGTCTAACTTTGCAACGATGTAGTTGGGCCGACTACCCTCATGCAGCAAAAGCACCGCGCGCAGGGAGCTGCACGCGGTGCGAAAAGAAATGCTGTATTGCAGAGTGGAAACCGATTCTATTCCGCTGTTATTAAGCCTTTATGCCTGTTTGGTTTTGAGGCGAATCACGTTCCATGATGCTTTGTTCAAGACTGCTTGCACTTTACCCTGGTCAACCGTTGTATATCCGCCGTTGTGAGGAACAACGTTACGTGGGTTTTCTTTGGTATTAGTGGCTTTCAAGTCGTTGTTCTCCAGTACGATATGCTCCACAAATGTCGTTTCTCCGAAGGAACGCAGGTCCACATTCAGTTCCATTTGCTCATCCAGATGTCTATTCACCGCAAAGATTGTGATTGTGCCGTTCTCTTCATCATGCACACTGATTGCTTCGAGATAAGGCACATCTGTAAAGTCTTTGGAATCATATTTAGGTGAAGTTGTGATGGATCGCAACACCTTACCACGTCCGAAGTTGGATGCATGCATGAACGGGAAATAGGTCGTCTGGAACCAGATCGCTCCGTTGTTCTCGGTCATGATTGGTGCAATGGTGTTAATCAACTGAGCAAGGCAAGCCATTTTTACACGGTCGGCGTGCTTGAGTATGGTAATCAGATAACAGCCCACGGCTAGTGCATCTTCATGTGTATATACATCTTCAAATTCAGGAGGCGCAATCTGCCAGCGTTCTTCCATACGGCTTGTGCCAATGGATTTCCAGACATTCCATTCATCCAGGGACAGCATTAATTTCTTTTTGCTGCGTTTCTTGGCTTGTACAAAATCACAGATTGAAGCAACACTATCAATAAATTGATCCAGATCCAGCGATGTCGCCAGGAAGTCATACGTGTTGTCTTTGTTGTTGTTGTAATACTGATGCAGGGACAAGTAGTCCACATTTTCATAGGTGAGATCCAGCACGGTTGCTTCCCAATCTGCAAATGTACTCATGTCACGGCTGGAACTGCCGCAGGCCACAAGCTCGATATCCGGGTCTACCCATTTCATCGCTTTAGCGGTCTCATTGGCAATACGTCCATATTCATGTGCGGTCATCGCACCAATCTGCCAAGGGCCATCCATTTCGTTGCCTAGACACCACGTTTTGAATTTATGCGGCTCCTTGTAACCATGAGAAATACGCAGATCACTCCAGTATGTGCCAGATGGGTGGTTGGTGTATTCGACCAGGTTTCTGGCCGCATCAATGCCGCGAGTACCCAGATTTACAGCCATCATGACTTCGGTTCCAACCAGTTTGGCCCAATCTGCAAATTCGTTTGTTCCTACCGCATTTGTTTCAATCGTCCACCATGCCAGTTCAAGTCTGCGTTTACGCTCCGCTACCGGACCGACGCCGTCCTCCCAATTGTAACCGGATACGAAATTGCCGCCCGGATACCGAACGATGGGTACGTTCAGAGCCTTGATCGCTTCAATGGCGTCCTGACGGAAACCTTGAGCATCTGCCGTGGGATGACCTGGATCATAAATACCGCCGTATACGGCCCGTCCCAGATGTTCTATAAATGAACCATAGACACGTGGATCTACTTCAGCAATCTGAAAGTCTTTATCAATAAGCATTTTGGATGTAAGCAATGGGAAAACCTCCATAGAATTAATTTTAGGTGTGTAATAAACTTTATTTCGAGATGAGTTCGCATAAAAGCAAAATCAACGGATTGATTTGTTATCTAATGTGTATCATAATGCTATTATATTGAGCAAGTTCATTTCGCAGGGTTCGCTAAAAACGAATCCTAAATCAATAATATATTGAATTCTATAGAGATAAGGAAGTGAAGGTCATGATGCTTGGCACGGATGCCCCGTCCTTGATCATATATGAGGCGCTCGCCAGCGAGGCCCGTTTAAATATCGTTCGTTTATTATTGCAAAACAGGGAGATGCATATTAATGCGCTTGCCAAAGAGCTGTACCTGAGCAAAGCCATCGTTAGTACACATGTAAGCAAATTGCAGAAAGCGGGCATCGTAGGCAGCCGCATGAAGCGCGAGAACGGTGGAACGTATAAATACTGCTTTATTCTGCAAGAATTTATGACTATCAATCTTTCTCCTGACCCAGTAGATGCTCCTTACCATGAAGTCTCTATTCCGGTTGGTCAGTATACGGATTACGAAGCTTGGCCCACCTGTGGCATTGCAACAACAACGCAAATGATTGGACAATATGACACACCAGCCTGCTTCATGGATCCGGATCGGGTGAACGCGGGTATCCTTTGGATGGCACGAGGTTTTCTGGAATATAAGATTCCCAATTATCTCAATACAGAACAGCATCTCCAGGAAATTGAAATTTCACTCGAACTCAGTTCGGAAGCACCCCAAGTCAATGAAAACTGGCCTTCCGACATTCGCTTTTCACTTAATGGCAATCACTTGGGAACATGGACAAGCCCAGGGGACTTTGGGGATCGGAAAGGCAAGCATACACCGCTATGGTGGAAATTGGACGTCAACCAGTATGGTGTACTGAAAGTACTGCGCATTAACGGAGAAGGGACGTTTATGGATGGCCAGCGCATCTCGGATGTGCGTATCCATGATCTGCAACTGGATTCTTCCACCTACTGGACGTTTGGATTGAAGCCGGAAGAGGGAGTAGCTGGCCGAGGTGGGCTTACCCTGTTTGGCAAAGGTTTTGGCAACTATGATCAGGATATCCTGATTCGATACTATTATAATGCTCAGGAAAACAAAACTTCGGATGAATAGGATATGCGATTTCATGTTAGTTTATATAGAGGCAATCTCCATATGAACGAAGTGCATAACAATTCCAGAGTAATGGTATTGACAACGATTACATGGCTGGTATAGAATACAGCTAAATAAGGAGTGTCACTGATTCGATCAGGCACCACCACAATCTGGATTTCACAAGTTTGTTTGACTTGTGTTCTGGATCATGGTGGTGCTTTTTGTATCTTGGGGTGAGAACATCATGAGGTTCAAAAAATCGTTAAACAATAACATCGCCCTGGCGGAAGACACGGAAGGTTGCGAAGTCATTGTCATCGGAACGGGTGTTGGCTTCAAAAAGTGAAAGGACAGCCGATTGAGCAGAGCCAGATCCAGAAAATGTTCAGAATCGGCTCGAATGACAAATATCAGCGAGTCGAGCAATTTCTCAGCGATATCCCTCTGCAAGTCATCGACATTACGGATCAGATTATTGAAGAAGGCAAGACGCTGATTGGAAAAAACTGAATGACTCGATCCTGTTAACACTGGCGGACCATATTCATTTTGCGCTGGATCGTTTCAAAAAAGGCGTGGATGTGCAAAATCCGCTTCACTGGGACATTCGCCATCTATATCCTGCCGAATACCGTGCCGGAGAATGGGCAGTTCAAAAAATCAATGAAGCTTTTCTAGTCTCACTGCCATCTGGTGAATCAAGCTCTATTGCCCTTCATTTCGTGAACTCTCAATTCGACTCGGGCAGTATGAACCAAACAATTAAAATTACACAGATGATTAACGACATTATAGGGATCATGACGGAACATTTCGGAATGGTACTGAATCAGGAATCTGCTGATTTTTCCAGGTTCATCACCCATCTGAGATACTTCATTGTACGTCAGTTGAACCGGGAAGTGCTCTCTTTTAAAGATCAGCAATTTCTATATGATGTATTGTCGGAGCGATATCCTATCAGCTTCCAATGCGCACTCAAAATAAAGGAGGCGATGGAGAGGCAACGCGGATTCGTGATTACTCCCGATGAGATGGTATATCTCATGATACACATCGAGAGAGTGACATCCCGTACCGATATGGATTAATCTCAATACAACCTGTTTGAAGTTATACCATCATCAATATGAATTGAATATGGAGTGTTACTGATTCGATCAGGCACCACCAAATGTTTCCGACTCCGCATCTGCGGCGGGCCGGTAATACATTTGGTTTTTTCGCCAAAAAAGGAGGAAGCATCATGAATCACCGGGAGTTGTCCAAAGAAATTATTCGATTAACGGGCGGACAGGAAAATATTACGCAAGCTTGGCATTGTATCACACGACTTCGCTTCAATGTTCGAGAGCAAAACAAAGTTCAATTGGAACAGATCAAAGCACTCGATGGCGTGCTCGGTGCACAGTTTCAGAACGATCAGTTTCAAGTGGTAATTGGTAACCATGTTGCAGCCGTATATGAGCAGATCGAGGATCAGATGAAGCATAGTGGCATATCAAAGCCTGAAACAGACGCGCCGCGCTCTAAAGGGATTAATGCTGTTTTGGATACAATCTCCGGCATTTTCACTCCGATTCTGCCTGCCATCGTAGGTACCGGGATGTTAAAGGGGATTCTGGCACTGCTCGTTACACTTGGCGCGATACAGGAGAAAAGCGGTGAGTATCAAGTTCTGTCCTCAATCGCTAATGCGGCCTTTTATTTCTTGCCTTTCCTTCTGGCTCTATCATCTGCCCGCAAGTTCAAAGTGAATGAATATATCGCCCTGACGCTTGCAGGTACTTTATTGTATCCAACGATTCTGAATGCGTATCTGGCAAACCAGCTTGAACCAATTCGTTTTCTCTCGCTGCCCGTGTCCATTGTGAATTATACCCAGTCCGTTATTCCCATTATTCTGGGTGTGTGGCTTCTGAGTTATGTACATCGCTGGGTCGATCGTTTTATTCCCGGTCCTGTCAAAGTCATCTTTACCTCGATGATTGTGCTAGTCATCACGGTGCCAATTCTATTAATTGCGATTGGCCCCCTAGGGAATTACATGGGCATCTATCTGGAAATGGGTACTTCCTGGCTCTTTGCCCATTCAGGTCCGTTAACCGGCATTATTCTCGGCGGCCTCATGCCTCTGATTGTTATGACGGGTATGCATTATGCGTTCTTCCCAGGCACATTGCAGAATCTGAGCAAACTTGGATATGACGTGCTTTTGCTACCGATCAACCTGATAACCAATATGAGTCAGGCTGGTGCAGTCACGGCTGTTTTCCTCAAGACCAAAGATAAAAAAATGAAATCCATTGCTTTATCCAGTGGCATATCAGCCTTGCTTGGTATTACTGAACCCGCACTGTATGGTGTCACCTTGAAGCTGAAAAAACCGTTTTACGCTTCACTCATTGGTGGGGCAGCAGGAGGTGGCTTTATTACCGCAGTGGGTCTGAAATGCTTCGGTTTTGCTGTACCAGGATTGCTTTCACTTCCGTTATATATTGGCCCGAATGGTGGCATGTCTAATTTCTGGTATGCATTAATCGGAATTGGCATCAGCTTTAGCGTTTCTTTCGTAGTGACTTTGCTGCTCAAGTGGGAAGAGCCAAATACACGCAATTCCGCCATGTCCGACTCAGCACAAACATTAACCGAACAGGAACTGAATACAACTACTGCCTTTTCTCAAGAAACGGTGACACCTGTCACAGTACATTCCATCGAGGAAAAGAAGGGGAGGTGTTCAGCCCGCTCACTGGTGAATTGGTGCCGCTCGCAGAGCTTCCAGATCAAACGTTTGCTGAGGAAATGACCGGGAAAGGTATTGCAATTCGTCCGCAGGATGGACGTGTTACAGCTCCTTTTGACGGAACCGTCACGTTGGTCGCCAAAAGTAAACATGCGATTATGCTGACCTCATCCAGTGGAATTGACATTCTCATTCATGTTGGACTAAACAGTGTATCGCTCAAAGGGAAATTTTTTGACGTGAAGGTTGTTGCTGGACAAGAAGTGAAGAAGGGTGATTTACTTCTGGAATTTGATATGGATGGCATTCAGGGTGCGGGTATTGACCTTGTGACACCAGTCATCGTAACCAATACGCCGGATTACCTCGATGTAGTACCTGTTCAGGTGAAGGGGTGATTCCAATGAATGAATTGCTTCTCCTCACCGTTAGTTAACAGCTTCATGAATACCATACACAAAAAAAGGAGAGAAACAACATGACAAAAACAATTAAACACTCATTTCCTAAAGGATTTTTATGGGGCGGAGCTACCGCTGCCAATCAGCTGGAAGGTGCATATGACGCAGACGGCAAAGGACTCTCTACCTCAGACATGGCTCCATTCGTTCCTCATGAGGAGCGCAATGGCAAGGATTTCACCTTCGACGTCGATTCTGTTCAATTGGAAGAATACCTGAGCGGTAACACCAACGTATATTTCCCGAAACGGAACGGCGTGGATTTCTACCACCGCTACAAAGAAGACATTGCCTTGTTTGCGGAGATGGGCTTCAAAGTGTTTCGTCTTTCGATCGCGTGGACACGGATCTTCCCGACAGGAGAAGAATCAATTCCCAATGAAGCGGGTCTTGCCTTCTATGATAACGTGCTCGACGAACTTTTGAAATACGGCATTGAGCCGCTTGTAACGATCTCTCACTACGAGATGCCCGTAGAGTTAACCCGCAAATACAACGGCTGGGAAAGCCGCGAGATGATCGATCTGTATCTGAAATTTGCCAATACGCTGTTTGACCGTTACAAAGACAAAGTGAAATACTGGATTACCTTCAATGAAATGAATATGATGCTGACAAGTCTGTATACTGGCGGCGGCATTCTGGAAGATAAAATTAAGGGTACACCAGAGCAGGTAGCCTATCAGGCAACTCATCATCAATTTGTTGCAAGCTCACTGGCTGTCAAAAGTGGTAAAGAGAAGATGCCCAATGCTCAGATTGGCTGCATGATCTGTCGTCTGGAAACGTATGCTGCTTCTAGTAAACCGGAAGATGTGTTGCAGACGATGAAGGAAGATCAGATGAACCTGTTCTACCCAGAGGTACAGGCACGGGGCGAATACCCATCCTATATGCAAAGATATTTTGAGGAAAACGGCATTGAACTGGTTAAAGCTCCTAACGACGATGCCATTATTCGGGATAATACCGTGGACTTTATTGCTTTCAGTTATTACATGACGTATATCGGAAAATATGACCCCAATGACAACAGCAACTCTGGTATGCTGGTAAGTCAGATCAAAAACCCTCATCTGAAAGCTACCGAATGGGGATGGCCTATCGATCCGATTGGTCTTCGCGTCGCGCTGAACCGATTGTATGATCGTTACCGGATGCCGCTCTTCATCGTTGAGAACGGGCTGGGTGCTATCGACACACCGGAAGAGGACGGGGCAGTCCATGACCCTTATCGCATCAATTACTTGCGTAGCCACATTGAGCAGATGAAAGAAGCTGTCGCTGACGGCGTTGAATTGATGGGTTTCACTAGCTGGGGGCCTATCGATATCATTAGCTGCTCGACTTCTGAAATGGGCAAACGTTATGGTTTCATATATGTAGATCAAGACAATGCTGGCAAAGGTTCGCTTGAAAGAACTCGCAAAGACTCCTTCCACTGGTACAAACAAGTTATTGAAACAAACGGAGAAACGCTGTAATTATATAAAATTTTACACGCCGCCCATATGGGCGGTCTTTATTTTTCACTAGTCAAATAAGGGGTAATTATGTAAAATTGTTTTATTCAAACAAGAGGAGTGAATTCAATGTCTAACAAGGTGATTATGCTTTAGGTTCACAAAAGGATATTTGCGTTACAGAGATTCCTTTTGTGGACATTGCAGTGCGGGAAACCGTCCCAACAATGTTTACTGGAGGAGATCAAGATTAACTTTAACGAGGCTGTTAACATTAGCAATACACATTTACTGTCGCTGGTATCCGAGCTGTTTCATCTGGAGTGTTACAATATTCAGCTTATTCCACCTCATGAGGGTGGACGTAATGTCGTTTACACATGCGAGCAAGAGGGGCGTGAATCGCTAATTCTACGGGTGTCTTTTTTGCCTGACAGAAAGCGGGAAGATTACATTGCCGAACTGGAGTATGTCCGGTATCTGTTTGAGCACGGTGCAAGTGTCTCGAATGTAGTTAGCTCGAAAAAACGCTTTTTGTTAGAAGAGATCACTTATGATGAGCATACATTCTTTGTCTGTATGTTTGTGAAGGCCAAGGGAAAGTTGCTGGTAGAGAACCATTATCAGTATCGTGAAGGGGTCCCACTTACCGAATACTATTATAATAGCGGTAAAGTTCTGGGGAAAATGCATCAGCTATCGAAAGGGTACACTCCCGTTCATCGCCGGCATCATTTGATTGACAATTACAGCGGTGAATATATCGATAACCTGGTACCTGAATCATTCCCTCTGCTTAAGGAGAAGATGGTTGAGCTCCTGAATACCTTACAAGGTTTGGATACAAACCAAGAGACATTTGGCATGATCCATTTTGATTATAACGATGGGAATTACTCGATCGATTTTGATACCGGACAGATCACCGTGTATGATTTTGATAATTCATGCTTTGGTTGGTATATGTATGATCTGGCCGATCTATGGACACACGGAGTCGGCTGGGTTCAATTTGAGCCGGATGCGGATAAACGCAGACATTTCATGGATGACTATTTTCAAAATGCCCTCGCTGGATATACTTCCGAGACCAAGATCGAAGATTCGATGTTGGAGAAGCTGCCTTTATTTATTCAAGTTACTCTCTTGGAGAATATTCTAGGTCAATTTGAGGAAATGCAGCGTGCTGGCGAAGAACCGGAAGCTGACGAAGCACTGTTGTATCTCATTAAATGTCTGGAAGAGAATATACCGTATAAAGGATTTTTCCATGAGATGTATTCCACTGAAGCTCCTTTTGAGTATGAGGGACGCTGAAGGGACCTGTACGTAAACTAAACCCTGAATAACCAATGATTCATCAAGTATGGAGGCAGCCGGATCGACCGGTTGCCTCTTTGTTTGTCTGCGGCATGTTATTCAAATTTGGAAGGAGGCACGTTGTAGAATTTTTTGAATGCTTTGGAGAACGTAAAGGGATCGGGATAACCCAGAAATCCGGCAATTTGCTGGATCGTATATTTTTTCTCGTACAGATAGTCTCTGGCCCGGTTCATTTTGATCTGATTGATATACTGCCCAGGTGTTATACCGAGAATTTTTTTGAACAAAGAAATAAAATATTTCTCAGAGACGCCGGCAATATCTGCAAGTTCGTTAACTCGGATGGCACGATGCAGATTCTCATCCACGTATGAGAACACATTCTGTAGAACCTCCAGACTTCCTTCGATTTTCCTCAGTTTCCGGTCTTTCAGAAACTCACCGTGATATAAGCCTTGCCCGTGTAATTCCAAAATTTTGGCGATGACGAGAAGCAGAGAGGCTTTCAAGTAAAGTGGACTGGCGGAAGCGCCGCTGCTCTGCTTGAATCTTCGATAGGACGAGGTGAACAGCGTTGATTCCTCTCGAATCAGATTACCAGGTACAATGCCCGGGAGCTGAAACTCGCCGAGAATTCTTTTTGCTCAGCGATGCTGAAATCAAAGTGCATGTAAACGAATCGGCAAAACTCTCCGGTCGTGGAAGCCATATAGGGCATATCCGGATAAAAAAACACCACGTCACCCGGTTCTGCCATATGCTCGATTCCATCGATGGTAATCTGGACGGAGCCTGCTGTAATGAACCACAGATCATAATCGGAATGAGACTTGTGCTCTGTCCAATTACTGTCGTGCGTTTGTTCCAAATAAGAGCTCATGCGAAGTGTGATATACTCTGAAAGTTCGTCGATTACACTCATATTTACAGTTCCGGCATGCATCTAACCCAACTCATTCCTCTCTACTTTATGACATCCTTTGTTTTTCACTATCATATCAAAGGAATTATCTCTTGTTAACTACCGTACGATATGACATGTATTGAAAACTATCACACATTCCGATTCCAGCCCACTCACCTATAATGAACTTATATCGTTACGAGGAGGGGTTATTGATGAATGCTACAAGTACACAGCATCCAAAGGTAGTTGTTATTGGGGCGGGCAGCCTGTTTTTTGGTCGGCAGTCCATCTGGCAGATGGTACACTCCCCATATTTGAATCAGGGAACGTTGGCTTTGGTGGATACGGACGAGGAACGGCTCTCGAAAATGGTAAAACTAGCGGAAATGGTCGCCAAGGAGAACAACGTCTCCCTAAAGATTGAGGGTTCAGTGGACCGAAGACAGGTGCTTCCGGGAGCCGACTTCGTTGTGCTCAGCTTTGCGGAAGAATCGGTGAAATATCGAGGCATCGACTGCCAGGTTTCTCTAAAGTATGGGATTCGCATGTGTTCTGGCGATACGATTGGCCCGGGCGGAATCTTTCGCGCGATGCGGGAACTGCCGGTTATTATGGAATGCGCCAAAGACATTGAGGAGTTGTGTCCGGATGCTTGGGTGATCAACTATATTAACCCGTCTACCGTTCATGGCATCGCATTACATCGATATGCTCCGAAGCTTAAATCGTTTGCGCTGTGCGATAGTCATCACATGCCTCATAAGAAAGCCTATTACGCCGTACGAGCCGGAATTATTGGAGACAATAGCCAGTTCACTGAAGAGATCAACCAGAAATTCGATTTTCGAATCGCGGGTGTCAATCATTTCACTTGGCTGCTCAAAGCCGAGTATGAAGGAAAAAATGTGATGCCCACGATCGCAGAAGCCATGCGCAAGATGGCAGGTGACGAGAATAACGGCGGTGATCGCGGCGCAAAAGCTCTTTTAACGATGCGATCACCTATGAACTGTATGATATTTTTGGAATCATTCCCACTTGTACGGCGCATACGAAGGAATACGTTCGGTATTGGCAGGGTCTTGGCAAAACTGCGGACACCATCCCGCCATTATCGATCTGGGAGACAGAGGACAGATATGAGCGTCACGATGAAATGTGGCAGCAAGTCGATGACTTCCTTACAGGAAACATCCCGATTGCCAATTACATGAGCACCTTCGGACCAGATCATGCGACTGACATCATTGAGAATATGGTGGGGAACTTGGGCAAAAAGTTCTTCATCAATACGCTCAATCAAGGCGCGGTAACCAATATGAATAACGATTCGTTCCTAGAACTACTATGCGATGTAGATATGGATGGAGTGAAGCCACTCCATGTAGGCGAGATGCCACGCGGAATTAGAGGTATGCAAGAACTTGTACTGGATACGCATGAGCTTACGGTTGAAGCTGTTCTGGAACAGAGCTACGAGAAGCTGAGAAGGGCGATGCTCACCGACCCGCTCGTGAGTTCCATCAGCGACGCGGACAAGATCATTCATGAATTGTTGGAGCTGGAGCGTAAGATGATTCCGGACGTTTGGTATAAGGACAGACTGCAGTATAGCTAAGAACGATAACGACAAAAGACCATGTCGGTTCCTTCCAAGGAACTAACCTGGTCTTTGTTTTTATCGTTTGTCATGTATAAAGAAATCCTATTCCACTTTAAACAAGCCAGCATGGTCTTCATAATACGAAGTAATAAAATTACGAAATTCTCTTACAGCAGGAGATAACCATTTTTGTTTGACCCAGGATAGGCTGATGGGATATATAGCTGAATCATCTGCAATTTTTACATAACGTAACCCTAGTGTTCTACATACGGAGATCGGAATTAATGCAACACCCTGATTAAGGCTGATAATTTCAAGCAGCGTATGAGAATCGACCTCAAATGCATGATTGGGGAGGAAGCCTGCTTTTTCACAGAGCATGGTGGTAAATCGGCTGTACTCCTTATTATCGGCAAGGGAGATAAAGGGCTCATTTGCAACAACACTTAATGAAATGCTTGTCTCTCCACCGTATGCATGGTCCGTGGGCACAACCAGAACAATATCCTCCTCAACCAGGACAACACTCTCAATCTCCTCATCCTGAATCGGATGCCCCGTAATCCCCAGATGCATGTCCCCTTTCTTCAAACCTGTAATAATTTCACTGCGGGTTCCAATACCCTGATGAAGCTTGGTTTCGGGGGAAGCGTTAATATAGTCACTAATGAGACCTGTGAGGAACCGAGTATTCGTAATCGAGATCCTGATCGTATTGGAAATTTGCTGTTCCTCCGCTTTAATCTCCATCTCTGCATTTTCAATTTCAATAAAAATCCGGTTTACATGCTTCAATAAAATCTCACCTGAGGAATTCAATTGAATGTTTCGTCCTCTCCTATGAAATAGTGGGGTACCCAGTTCATCCTCAAGTCTTTTAATCGTCAAGCTTAGGGAAGGTTGAGCAATATTCAATTGTGCAGCTGCCTTGGAGATATGTTCAGTATAGGCAACGGTCTGAAAGTATTTGAGTTGAAGCAATTCCATTCAAGCGCACTCCTTATTTATTCTGATAAATATATATAGTACTTATTATGTATTATATTAAATTTAAATATT
This sequence comes from Paenibacillus sp. OVF10, assembly GCA_022836915.1. Taxonomy (GTDB): domain Bacteria; phylum Bacillota; class Bacilli; order Paenibacillales; family Paenibacillaceae; genus Paenibacillus. The sequence goes on from CP094668.1 coordinate 4,128,699, forward strand.
GATGTAGAATTTTTTTATGAGATACAAATCAAATTTTAAATACCAAAAACCTGACTATATAAGTTGAACTAATCATTTACACAATAACGGAGAGGACAGAAAAAACCTGAAAAAGCGAAGCGTTCTCCTTTATCACCGGATTTTCCCCTTTAGAAGGGGAATCGAAAAATCTGGGGATAACAGCGATTGGAAGGTTGTTCTGTCATCGTAGTGTCGGTGTAAATAATCTTGAGTTCAACTTATATAGAACCAAAACATAAGGTAGGTGTCTTTGATGAAAATCGATGTGAATAACATAGCTAAAAATCTGAATACACCCCTAACGGCTCCGGCATACCCAATGCCACCGTACAAATTCGTGAATCGTGAATACTTGAATATTATTTACCGAACTGATGAAAAAGCTTTAAGGGCAGCCGTACCAGAACCTCTCGAAATTACTGAACCACTGGTTAAATTCGAAGTGATGTGGATGCCAGATGTTTCTGGACTGGGTGCTTATATCGAAGCTGGACAAGTTATCCCTGTGCAATTCAATGGGGAGGAAGGCGATTACGTGCATTCGATGTACGTAGACAATTTCCCCGCGATTGCAAGTGGTCGAGAGCTCACCGCCTATCCGAAAAAGCTGGGTGCGCCCAAGTTGTATACCGATTCAGATACACTTGTCGGCACACTTGATTATGGAACGCTGCGTGTAGCCACGGCAACGATGGGCTATAAACACGTGGAGATGGATAAGGAGTTTTCCAAACGTGAAATATGCCGACCTAATTTTATGATTAAGATTGCTACCGACTATACCGGGAATTTAAGAATATGTGATCTGATCCGTACTCAAATTACGGACATCGAAGTGAAGGAAGCCTGGACAGGACCTGCCCGGCTTCAATTGTTCGAACATGCGTTGGCACCTCTTGCAGATCTGCCTGTGTTGGAAGTGGTGTCTGCTTCTCATATCCTTACCAACCTAACCTTAAACGCTGCACAACCTGTATATAACTACCTGGAAGAGAAATAAGGAGGAAAATAAAATGAGAATTGCAATTGTAGGAGCAGGATCTTTGGGAACCATCGTAGGTGCATACCTTGCGGATGGTGGACTGGACGTTGAGTTAATTGATGCATATCAAGAACATGTAAATGCTTTAAATCAGACGGGTGCTAAAGTGACGGGTACCACAGAGTTTCAGGCCAAAGTAAAAGCCATTACTCCTGATCAGAAATCAGGAAAGTATGACCTTGTTTTACTTTTAACCAAACAACTCTACAACGATTCCATTCTTCAGGAATTACTTCCATTCTTGAAAGAAGACAGTATGGTGTGTTCTTTGCAGAACGGGATTCCGGAAGAAAAAGTGGCGTCCATTGTGGGTGAAAAACGTGTCATTGCTGGCTCCGTTGAATTTGGCGCTACGCTCATTGAACCGGGTGTGTCGAGCCTGACCATCGAGTACACTCAATTTAAGCAGTATGCTTTTCAGATTGGTGAATTAAATGGTGAAATCACCGAACGAATTCAGCGCGTGAAATCGGTGTTGGACCTTGTAGGTGGAACACACATTTCCGATAACCTGGTTGGAACCAAATGGTCCAAATTGCTGATCAACAATGCATTTAGTGGTTTATCAGCTGCTTTGAATGGGGAATATGGGGACATTCTTGATCAAGAAGCCGGCATTGTGAGTGCAGCTCATATTGCGGACGAGACGATTAAAGTTGCTCGCGCCAATGGGGTCACCCTAGTTAAAATGAATGGATTCGACATCAGTTCACTCGAACTGAACAACGAAGAAGATATCCCTGAACGGGTGAAAACATTACGTTACGTGATGGAGCCCTCCAGATTGCTCAAAGCAAGTATGCTTCAAGATCTGGAGAAGAACCGCAAAACGGAAATTGATTATATTAACGGGGTTGTTTCAAGCAGAGCAGAAGGCACCGGAATTGCGACGCCTTATAATGATTTGGTTGTAAAACTGGTCAAATCTGCTGAAGAAACTCAAACCGTTCCTGATTTTGACACGAACATAAAAGCTTTTGAAGAACTATTAAGTGTTCAAAAATAAATTCAATTATTTCAACTGAAAGTCGCTAATACAGCGGCTTTTTTGTTGTATCAGTAAATCTAGTCAGGCTTGATTTTGCGACAGATAGAATATTCTTCGTGTTTTATGTTTCCTAAGATTATACAAAAAGGGGAATTAAATTTGATATAATATAGACTTGCTGGTTATTTTTCTATTCGAAGGAGATACATATGATGAAATCTTGGGGGAATTCGTCTTTTATTTGGTGGTGTTTGTCTTTGTTTTATTTATGACCTGGAATGACTATTCACTATTTTGGACAATAGGGGTGTAGTCGTTACCATTCTTATCGCGTTTATTAAGCATGTTTTTTATCCTTTAGTATTTGATAAGCGTATAGATCGTTTAGAGTCCTTTTTATCCAAGCAGCAAAATACACCTGGGACATACATTATTTATGTTCTTGCAAACAGACTTGATGATGAGGTAGAACTAGTTATGGAGCAAATTATGCAGAAATATAAGCGAAGAACAACACAAGCACAGTTCAAGGCAGCTTACGGATTATATCGCAAGGATATGTTTGCCATTCGGCAAGCTGTACCTCATATCGGCTTATCGGACTACCGTACATATTACGAAACCATTCTACTCTTGGAAGACGGGAAAAGTGAAGATGCGCGTGAAAGACTTCAATCCATTAAAAAACAGTGGATGCGATCAACATTGCTCGCGGGTATTGAACTCAAAGCAGAAAACCGTGATACCGCTATTCAGCACGCGCATGAAGCACTTAACTCTTCCAGAGGTGTTAATCGTTATGTTTTATATAAGGAATACGAAAGAGTATTACCAGAGGTTGTTGGACACATATCGTAAGATGGAGAAAATGTTTTGAAAAAATAAACCGTGCTTCACGGTTTATTTTTTTCATTTACTAGCATAGGTGTGAGTCCATCCTTAGCAAAAATAGAGGGTAGAATCGTCAATAACCTCTCACGGGTAAGGGGATCATCGTAGTTCCAGCCAGCTTCTACTATATGTACTTTACTGGGTGCCAACATGCCAACCAAACTTTGTAGCGGAGAAGGTATATTTACATTCATCTCCTCCTGAGGTACCATCACGAAGTTTCGGTCTCCACCGTATTGTGTGATTTTATTGTAATCAATTTGTATCCAAGGTCTGCCATTAATGATCAGTTGATTTACGGATTCAGTGGGTCGAAAGCCAAGTGATTCATACACGGTAGCGGCAAATCCCGTCTGTCCCATAACATATATGTTTTTACCCAGCACCAGATAGACAGTTGCTCGTTCTCCTGCAATATAATCATCCGCCAATTGTCGCCGTATCCTCCTGACACTTTCCTCATAGCGGTCGATCCACTGTTCAGCCGTTCTGCTTCGATCGAAAAGATCCGCAATATAACGAAGACGCTCAAAAGTGCTGGTTGTTTCGCGATAGACGATGGTAGGGGCAATGGCGTCCAGTTGAGGTAACTGCTGCTCACTATAGTTGCCAAGCAGTATAAGATCAGGCTTAAGTAAGGAGACTTGCTCCGGTGCACCTTGCAGTCCAATGTCCGGCATGTGAAGCAGTTTGCTTCGATATATGACTTGTGATCTCATTGTTGTTATTCCCGCGCCGACTGGACGGATACCAATAGCAAGCAACTCCCCAAGGGTATGGGTACCTGTGGCTACAATACGAATAGCCGCATCAGGGAGGAAATCTGCCTGCCGAGGGAATCGGTTATCGTTCTTTGCCTGGTACGTCTTTGTATATTCGCGTATTCCCGTGGAGGGTGTCCTGTGAGCTGGTGAAAACGCCGACTGAAATAATACTCATCCTTAAAACCGACTTGTCTGGATATCTCACGCAAGGTATCGGTAGAACTGGACAGTAGCTTTTTGGCATGCTGGACTCTAAGCTCTGCCAGGTAATCCGTTGGTTTCTTACCAGTAATCACCTTAAACAATTTGCTATATTGCCATCGAACCATGCCGGCCATTTCGGCCAAGAACTCTACGGTTAGATCTTCGTTGTAGTGCTGCTCCATATAGCTGAGTGTAAGCTGTACCGCTTGATCATTTTGCACTGGCGGAGCAGCGCTTTCTAGCTGAGCCATCAGGCTAAGTATCAGTTGCAGCCGGGCCTGAGTAACTGCTGATTTTGAATGATACGTAGGCGTAAATTTCTTCTCCTGCAACCGATTTTGCTTGTTGGATTGCAAAGGCAGCGGAGAAATCCAGTCTTCACTTGCCAACGCAAGTTTTATAGTAGAAAGAGACAGCGTGTAAGGAAAGCCCAGAATAAGAGGAGGGCAAGCCGGAAGCAGAGTCAACTGATCCACTTGAAAAGAAAGAAAGGTCAACCGGGCTACATGCGCTTGCTCTTTTATCGTTTTGAGAATGTAGGATTGCTGAGTAGGGAGCAGAATACAACTTCCTTGGCTCAGATCTTGGGAGATGTTGTTTGTTAACAGCCGAATTCCATGATCCAGAGCAATAAGCAATGTATATTCATTGGCAGCCTTGCTCTTGGTTGATGGATTATGATGATTGGTTTCCTGCAGTGGTGTGAGCTGAAGCAGATCATGCTGCTGCAGTTGGATGTATAGGGAAGCCATTTGCATTCTGGAGCACTCCGATCTAGTGATAATAATTCTCAATTACTAGTTTACCACATTTTACACGTTTGAGAATGTTCCGTTGCAGCCTTATTGCAAGCAGTATAAGTTTACAGAATCAAAAAATCCTCCACAGCCCAAAGGGTTTGGAGGATTTTGACACCATCATCAATGCGTTATTATCGATTCATCCATTTTGGCAATTCATCAAGCAATTGCTCCAGTGCCAGCAGGTTGTCGGTATTCCAATCGGCAGATGCTGTATAGACACGTCCTTGCTGAACGGCAGGCAACGTTTTCCACAAAGTGCTTTGTAACAAGCGCTCAGATTCAGCTCGGCTTTCGTCATTATCCAGCGTAAGGACAAAGAGGTGATCTCCTGCATAGTCCGGCATTAGTTCTTCCGAAAGTTCGACGAATGTTAGGTCCTTGTCGATAATGTTTTGCTGAATTGCTGGCGGAATTGCAAATCCGTGCTCGCGATACATGACTACACCCAAGGAACGATTCCCCATCACATAAAGCTGTTTACCCAACTGCAAGAAGATGGTCGCTGTCTCGCCCTCTGCCACATTCAGCTTGTCCCACATCGCTTCCGCTTTTGTATCAAATCTGCTGATCCATTGCTCTGCCTCATCCTGTTTGCCAAAAATGTTGCCAAGCTCGCGTACGCGTTCTGTAAATGGTAACGCCGAGTTGAACGGAATCGTAGGCGCAATCTTTGAAAAAGCGGCGTTCCGGTCAGCATCTTGGTTATAACCATTCAAAATCAAGTCAGGCTGCAAAGCCGTTATTGCCTCCAAATCACCAGGGTTCCCGACATCCTCAATACCTTCTAATCGGTCTACAATATAGCTTTTTGAAGCATGAATCAGATTGGCTCCAACGATGGGGATGTCCATTGCAAGGAGATCTCCAAGTGTTGAACCAAGATAGATAACTCGTTGTGGTTGAGTGGGTATTTCAATCACTTCGTCTGTTTGGGTTGTATAGCTTTTTGTCGTTTGTTCGTTGGTCTTCACAGGTTCTTGTGAAGGAGCGCTTTCCGAACGGCTGCATGCTGCAAGGACGGATAGAAGAAGAAAGCATGCTCCCCATATCAATAGGTGTTTCTTAATTGCACTGTTCATCATTGTTTCCCCCTGAGTTCTCTTTTTCTCATTGATAACCATTATCAATTACATGTAATTATAGGTGCCATTTCCGGGGCTTACAATGAAAAAAACGCAGTGAATTTATTTGTACAAATGTCAATGCGTGCATCTATTTGTTCGTTGCATTATTTTCAATCCGCAGGTGTGCTGTCATCGGAGTATGCGTGATCAAAAACAGCTTGCTGTATAAGGAATTAATAATCGTTGGATAATAATGACATTGACAACTGCAGAGTTTTCCAAAATAATAGTATGTAATTGAATACTGGTACCTTTAATTCAGTCCAGAGAGGCTGGCAAGGGCAGCGGATTTCATAATCACGCGAGAATCAAGGGCTTATTCCGTCATGGGATGCTCTGTGTCTTCGCGCGGGTTATGATGCAAAAAGAGGCTACTTGTCAGTGTATATAACTTGACGAGTAGCCTCTTTTTTCTGCTTTTTTGGTATCAGATACACTTTATGTTGGGGGTATTCTGATGAGCAAACAAGATCAAGAGTTTTCATGGCAAGCTGTGCCGAAATCGCAAAGAAACCACTTTTGGAAGACATTATCGGTCATGCTCGGGTTCACTTTCTTCTCTGCAAGCATGCTGGCAGGAGGCACATTGGGCGTCAGCTTGACGTTCATGGAGTTTATTGGCATCGTACTTGCAGGCAATCTGGTGCTCGGTATCTACACAGGGGCACTGGCACATATCGCTGCCAAAACGGGGCTGTCCACACATTTGCTCGCTAAATATGCGTTCGGTGCAAAAGGGTCGTATCTACCTTCGTTCCTGCTAGGCTTCACACAGGTCGGATGGTTCGGAGTAGGCGTAGCCATGTTCGCGATTCCGGTCGCCAAAGCCATGGACTGGAACGTGTACCTGTTGATTATCGTGTTCGGACTTGCCATGACAGCATCAGCCATCTTCGGTATGAAGTCACTCGTCATTCTCGGATATATCGCGGTTCCTGCGATTGCCATTCTCGGTGGTTACTCCATGTTCGAAGGTGCGGGTTCGCTGGGTGGTCTGCAAGGGTTGCTTGATTACACGCCGACTCAGTCGCTTACCGCGGCGGCGGCATTGACGATCTGTATTGGATCATTCATAAGCGGCGGAACGCTGACACCCGATTTTGCCCGGTTTTCCCGAACATCGAAACAGGCAGTTACCGCAACAGTGATTGCATTCTTCCTGGGTAACTCACTCATGTTTCTGTTCGGTGCAGTTGGTGCGATGGCCTATAACCTGGCTGATATCTCGGAGGTCATGTTCCTGCAAGGATTGATCATCCCGGCAATCATCGTTCTGGGCTTGAATATCTGGACGACCAACGATAATGCACTGTACGCTTCAGGTCTTGGTTTTGCCAACATCACCAAAATTTCGAAGAAATTTTTCGTCATCGTAAACGGCATTGTGGGTACCGTATTCGCCATGTGGATGTACAACAACTTCGTCAGTTTCCTGAACGTACTGGGCGCGGCGGTACCATCCATCGGGGCTATTATTATCGCAGATTACTTCATTGTAAAACGTAGAAACTATAAGCCATTTGCTGACATGTCATTCAAAAATGTAAACTGGGTAGCGATGGTCGCATGGGCCATCGGCGTGGCATTCGCCCAACTGGCTCCTGGCGTAACACCATTGAACGCACTGCTTGGTACAGCAGTGGCCTATATCGTCTTGATGCTGATTGTTCCAGCCGAAGAATCCAAAGAAATGGGGAAAATAAATGATTATACAGAACGCAAAATTGCGGGGTAAAGAAGGACTATGGAATATTGTTGTGAAAGACGGGAAGTTTGAGCGAATCACACAATCGCTGGAAGTGACCGACAATGAGGAAGTCCTGGATGTCAACGGATCGCTTGTCCTGCCACCGTTCATTGAGCCGCATATTCATCTCGATACAACGCTCACCGCAGGCGAGCCGGAATGGAACCTAAGCGGAACGCTGTTCGAAGGCATTCAACGCTGGTCAGAGCGCAAGGCTTTCTTGACACATGAAGATGTCAAAACACGCTCCAAAACAGCACTCAAGTGGCAGTTGGCACAAGGTATCCAGCATGTACGGACTCATGTGGACGTTACCGATCCAAGCTTGATCGCCGTTAAAGCGATGCTTGAAGTAAAAGAAGAAATGGCTCCATATATGGACATCCAGCTTGTTGCTTTTCCACAGGAAGGCATTCACTCTTATCCAAACGGGGCAGAATTGCTGGAAGAGTCACTGAAAATGGGCGTTGACGTGGTCGGGGGTATTCCACACTTCGAATTCACACGGGAATATGGCGTTGATTCAATGAAAGTTGCGTTTGATCTGGCTGAAAAATACGATCGTCTCATTGATATCCATTGCGATGAAATTGATGACGAGCAATCCCGTTTCGTTGAAGTTGTAGCCAAGGAAGCTTATGAACGTGGACTGGGTTCACGCACAACGGCAAGTCATACAACCGCGATGGGGTCATATAATGACGCTTATACGTACAAGTTGTTCCGTTTGCTGAAGATGGCAGATCTGAACTTTGTCTCCAATCCGCTGGTTAACATTCACCTGCAAGGACGCTTCGACACGTATCCAAAAAGAAGAGGGCTGACGCGTGTCAAAGAGTTGCAGGAAGCAGGTCTGAATGTGTGCTTTGGTCACGATGACATCTTCGATCCATGGTATCCGCTCGGTACAGGCAACATGCTGCAAGTACTGCACATGGGGATTCATGCTTCGCAGTTGCTTGGTTACGACCAGATCGTGAATTCAATTGACCTCATTACGAAAAACAGCGCAAGAACGTTACACATTGAGGATGTATACGGTATTGAAGAAGGTAAACCTGCTAACTTCATCGTACTTGAAGCAGAGAACGAATATGAGGCTGTTCGCAAACAAGCCGGCGTACTTTATTCCTACAGAGGCGGCCGTAAAGTTGCGGAATCGAAGCCGCGAGACACATCCATCATTTTTGAAGGCGGAACAGAAAAGGTTACTTTTAATAAATAATGTAGAAAATATACTCCCATTAAAAGTCGCTATTTTAGCGGCTTTTTTGCTTTTTTTACTGTCTACATACAATAAAAACCAAACATTCAGCTTGCCTTAAGTGCTTCACTAGAAGCCTGCTTCCCGCCTTTTTTACGAACAAAACTAATGATCAGCAGTAGCAGTGGTAACAAGCCAAATAAAAAAATGGACATATTGCCAAGAAAATCACCCAAGGCTAACGTTTCCTCCAGGTTTTTAGGCAAGTAAGCAATTACATACAAGACTGGCAACATCGCGAATTGTATGCTCGTAATATTTTTGAGACGAAACAAATCTCGGATTCCGATTGCCGCAAAATAGTGTTTAAAAGCATAGGTTGCAAAGATCTGCATCAGCCAAAACACAATGAACAGCGATTCATAACGCTCAAAAAGAAACCCCTCAATTTCAAAACTTCGAACCATGTCGAACGTCGGCCACATTCGTGTTTGAATTCCTGGCAAAGATAAGTTCCCTACAACGGTAACAATCGTGACCAAATATATGATCGTACAACTAAGTATGCTGTATATAGCAGCTTTATTGCTCGCTTTCACGTCCACCATGTAAGCTGTGATGATGAGTAAAACTTCATATCCAGAATAGGACAGACACGAAGGTTTAAGACCCTTCAACACAGGCATGAATCCATCGCCCAGGAGTGGTCTTAGGTTGTTAAGTTCAAACATCTTGGTGCTTAAAAGGAAAACCAGCGCTAACAACACAAGCGTAACGGGCAACACGATTGAAAAGACCCGGATGATGACCTTAAGACCACCCGTTAACATATAAATACCAATCCACAGACTGACCATAATAGTGACCCAAGTAGGCGTGCGCTCAAGGATGTACATACTTGTAATTTCGGCCATGACTCTAACTTCGAATGAACAAAGAACAACAAAATATACGATAATTAAAAGTCCCAATAGATAAGCAATCCACTGACCTGTGATTTCGGGTATAAATTCGAATACCGTTTTACCGGGGAATCTACGACACAAGGTTACAAGGAGGATGCTGATTGTGGTTACAATTAATCCTGATAAAATGACAGAAATCCATACATCTGGTGTTCCTACTGCTTTACTAATTGTGCGAGGGAGTGTTAGAATTCCAGCTCCGAGTATTGAATTGATAACTACAATAATTACCTCGGAGGTATTAATATTAGATGTGGCTTGCTTCATTTGGCCTTCGCTCCAAACCGGAGAATATATTTCTAGGTAGTATCGCCCAACGCAGATGTTTTATGTAAAATATGCTGTACTGATATAATGTAGAGATATCCAATAATGATTTGAAGATGAGGATGTAGGTTATGCCAAAGAACGATAATATGTTAGCCATTCTATGGATGCTGAATTCAGGCACCAAAGTAACTGCAAAACAAATGTCCGAAAAGTTAGAAATCAATATAAGAACCGTATATCGATATATTGATGCATTATGTGCCAGTGGAGTTCCGATCATTTCCGATACAGGTCACAACGGCGGGTATAGCTTGCTGAATCAGCATATCAAAGCACCTCTTTTATTTGATATTGAAGAAAAAAGGCACTCCTCCAAGCTGCTGTGTTTGCAAAAGAAGCTGGATACCCTTTGAGTGAGGCATTGGACAATGCAACATCCAAATTGAAAATGTATTCAAATCAGGATCAGGAAAACACACTTCGTCGTCATTTAGCCGGATTTAACGTTATCAATCGTATGGGAGACCCATCCATTCAGCCGATCTTGGCGGAATTGGAGCAAGCCGTGGCTAATGATTGGTCTGTCGAAATTGATTATCGCAGAAGCCGTGATGAACAACCCAAGAATAGAGTAATAGACCCGTATGGAATGGTTTACTGGAATAATAAATGGTATACCATTGCGTTTTGCCACTTGAGAAATGAGTTCCGCAGCTTTCGGGCAGATCGTATTCTGCGAATCAAGCTTACTCCGATCCGCTTTAAGCGTTCGCAAGCTTTTTCAGCCCGTGAATTTTTTCTGCAAAATTTGTTACCTGATGTAGGGGAAAAGAGGGGTTAATTTCCTTGGTTATCAAAGGCCGATCAGAGGCATTGGATGACTTGGGGCTGCATTGGTTTATGGGACATTATCTGAAAGAGCGGACTTCTAATCAAGCCATCTTTTTATTTGATGAAAAATCAATTGATACATACGTCCCCTATTTTCTCCTATCCTATGGGAAATCCATTCAAGTCATCGAACCACAGCGTGTGAAGGACCGACTTGTTGCTGTTGTATCCGAGTTAATGGAATACTATCAACTTTAACAACTTCACTGACAGTAGATGTCAGTGAAGTTGTTTTATAATGATGACAATCTCGGATTACTGAGAAGGAAGGCGGAGTAGACATATGAGTGAACAGACAAAACACAAGGCAGTTTCAGGAAAATATACAAAGAAGGGTACACCTAACGGAGTTATATCGATTACCCCATTTATAACAGTGAAGGATCCTTCTGAAGCAATTCATTTCTATAAAATTGTTTTCAATGCAAGGGTGAAGGATATCACTGAGCATCCAGATGGAAATGGTGATACGTTTATTGTTCATGCCGAATTAGATTTTAGAAATGGTTTTTTACAGCTGGGAGCAGCGAACCCGGCATATCAATTGGCTTTGCCCCCAGATCAAGATCATGCATGTTATTCTTTAGGGATTTATGTCATTAATGTGGATGAAACCATTGCAACCGCCGTATCCAGAGGGGCGAAAGTAAGAGAAGAGATTATTAACTTTGCGTCTGGTGATCGATTCGGAAGTATACTAGACCCTTTTGGTGTACGCTGGTCTATTCTGACCCGGATTGAAGATTTATCGGAAGAAGAAAGTAGTCGGCGAGTCGCTGAATGGGCCAAAAGCGTCTCCGTGAACAGCTAGTTTAGATATTTCTTGCGAAACTGGAGGAGATATTCCAACACTTCGCTTGAAGCAGGTAGAAAAGTAAGGGGAATATTGAAAACCCACTTCAGCAGCAATACGATCTATCGACCATTCCGTCGAAACCATAAGCTGCTTGGCCCGCTCAATCCTAAATTGTAATAAGTAATGAACCGGTGTGACACCGTATTTCATTTTCATACAGCGAACGATGTAGCTAGGGTGGAAGTGTAGCGCTGATGAGAGTGTTTCATTGGTGATCTCTTCTTGGTAGTGTTGCTGGATGAAAACAACTACGTTCTCGGCAAGCCGTGAAGCAGGTGTTTTGGCCATATCTGAGATGCCATTTTCAAGTGTAGCCAGAAAGCGGAATAACAGTTGCTGCTTCTCCCAGAAGGAATCACCTACCGGCAGTTCCAACAGCTTCTGCATTAGATCGAATGCGAGTTGGGGACTTAGCACCGTAGTTTTCTTAGGAATCCGTATTGATTTTGGCTTATCGAATGGCGATAACGGAATTACCGCTTCCCATTCTTCTATTAAGGGACTCTGATGCCAGTTCCCATGCTCAAAATGAACCCAGTAAAATGTTGTTTCCTGTTCGCAGGGCCTAAACGAGTAATGCTCACCTTCAGGTAGTAATACCAGTGCATCACCTGTACCAAGTGTCCATTCCGTCCCATTCTCACCGATATGTAGTTCCCCATCAACCACGAGCAATACATCAAACAGACCGAAATTTCTTCGATTAGGATGACGGTCGCCTACACGGAACGTTGAACGACCAGATTCCCAGTAATATGGAAGAGGTGGGGTTTGTAAGGCAACAATTAATTCTTCATTCAATGAATCAACCTCATTTTTTAGTGTCATTTTGTATAGAAAAATGCTCATTCCATTCCTATCCTCACTTTAAGAAAAAGCATATACTCGACTTTGAAAAGAGTCAAATTTTATACTTTTGAGGTGTGTATAATGGGACAGAACCAGATCCAAATTCAAGACCAATTTTGGAATACATATTCCGATCTTGTACGAGAAACGGTTATTCCCTATCAATGGGAAGCTCTGAACGATAGGGTAGAGGACGCTGAGCCTAGTCATGCTATTCGAAATTTCCGTATTGCTGCTGGCTTGGAGCAAGGAGAGTTTGGCGGATGGGTATTTCAGGACAGTGATCTCTACAAGTGGTTAGAGGCCGTTGCTTATTCGCTCCGTCATCATCCAGATCAGAGGTTAGAGAAGATCGCTGATGAATCCATCGAATTGATTGGCCAAGCCCAACATGACGATGGTTATCTGAATACCTACTTCACGATCCAAGAACCTGGGAAGCAATGGACCAATCTTTATGAAGCTCATGAGCTGTATTGTGCGGGTCATTTAATTGAAGCGGCAGTTGCGTATTACCAGGCTACGGGGAAGCGTAAGTTACTAGACATCTCATGCCGATTCGCTGATCTGATTGATCGTATGTTCGGAACCAAGCCGGGACAGATAAGGGCTTACTGCGGTCATCAGGAAATTGAATTGGCTCTGGTTAAGCTATACGGTGTTACGGGAGAAGAACGTTATTTGAATCTAAGCCAATACTTCATAGATGAACGGGGTAAGCAGCCCAACTATTTTATCGAGGAATGGGAACGCGGAAGCCGAACAAATATCTGGTCCCAGGGAGCACCTAATCTTGAGGTCTATCAATCTCATCTTCCTGTTCGTGAGCAAAAGGTAGCTGTTGGACACTCCGTTCGGGCAGTTTACATGTACACGGCGATGGCTGATCTTGCGCGACTAACAGGTGACGAGGGACTGAAGGCGGCGTGTGAACGACTTTGGTCGAACACAACAGGCAAACAAATGTATATTACCGGAGGCATTGGTTCTACACACCTCGGGGAAGCCTTTACGTTTGACTACGATCTTCCGAATGATTCCGTTTATGCGGAGACCTGTGCTTCAATTGGTTTGATTTTCTGGGCACGACGCATGCTTCAATTGGAAGTTAAAAGTGAATATGCGGATGTGTTGGAGAGAGCGCTATACAACAACGTGCTGGGTAGCATGTCTATGGATGGAAAACACTTCTTTTATGTCAATCCACTTGAAGTTTGGCCAGAAGCAAGTCTCAAAAATCCAGATAAACATCACGTAAAGCCCGTCCGACAAAAATGGTTTGGTTGCTCCTGTTGTCCTCCAAATGTTGCACGGTTGCTAGGTTCGTTAGACGATTATATTTACGACGTGTCTGAGGATGGCAGAATGATCTATACCCATTTGTATATTGGAAGTAAAGCCTCGTTCGAGCTTGCCGACACAACAATAACATTGCATCAACGCTCCGAGCTGCCTTGGAACGGCCACGTTGAATTTTCGGTTCAGCTTCCCAAGGATAGCGAATGTGCGGAGTTCGAGCTTGCACTGCGTATACCGGATTGGTTCCAGAACGGACAGCCCACCTTGAAAGTGAATGGTGAAAAGCAAGATATTCATGTTGAGAATGGTTACGCGAAAATAAATCGCAGCTGGTCAGATGGAAATACAGTGGAGTGGCTGCTTCCGATCGAGCCGAAGTTAGTTGCTGCGCACCCTTTAATTCGGGCAGATGCAGGCAAGGTGGCGATTCAACGCGGCCCGCTCGTTTATTGCGTAGAAGAAGCAGACAACGGGGCACCGCTCACTTCGCTCGTGTTGGCTTCGGAGCCACAATTAACCGCGTATGCTGATCCAGATTTGCTAGGTGGTTGTATCGTGGTAGAAGGGGATGGTTTCGTGACTGACGACAGCTCTTCATGGTCAGATGAGAAGCCGTACCGTTCTTATATTAATCAAAAAAGGAAGTACGTTTCAAGGCCATTCCCTATTATCTGTGGGGTAATCGGCTGGCTGGTGAAATGAGCGTGTGGCTACGCTATTAAAGAGGAAGTAAGGATGTACTTTTACAATTCCACAAAAGGCACCATCAAGAAAACGAGCGCACCCTGAACATGGATGCGCTCGTTTTCTACTGTCCGTAATCCTATACGTCTGTATGGTCGAAGTATCCTCATTGAGCTTCTTATAACCCATTCCCCATGTTCCATCACACTAATGATGGGCCTCAGCGTATTACCTAAATCGCTCAAGCTGTATTCGACTCTGGCCGGTACCTCCGCATAAAAGTTGCGAAGCTTTGCAGCTTTGGATATGATTATCTAATGTTCGATCAAAAAAATACTTATGTAATCAATTAATGATAAAAGATAGTGAGGTAAGAAAAAATGATCGCAAGAACAGAAGAAGATTTTAATGGCTTGAAGGAAATTGGCAAAATTGTGGCTTCAATTAGAGATGAATTGGTTCAAAGAACCATCCCAGGCATAACCACTAAAGAGCTTGATGATTTGGCAGGAGAGCTTTTTGAGAAAGCTGGCGCAGTTTCTGCTCCAAAAAGTGAATATAATTTCCCGGGATTTACTTGTATTAGTGTTAATGAAGAAGTGGCACATGGTATTCCGGGAGAGCGGGTTATTCAAGAAGGGGACATCGTCAATATTGATGTGTCTGGCTCCAAAAACAGTTATTTTGCAGATACGGGACTCTCGTTTGTCGTAGGCGAAGGTGAAGAAGTATTAACGAAAATATGCGACGTTGTTAAACTGGCATTTGAAGCAGGTCTTAAAAAAGCAAAACCAGGCTCCAAAAAAGCGGAATCGGAAAAGCCGTATTCCAAACTGCCAGACAGCATGAATTAACGGTTATCAAAAACCTTACAGGACATGGTGTTGGACGTGGAATACACGAAGCACCTGACCACATCTACAATTATAATGATCCATCGGATGATGAATTGTTAAAAGAAGGTATGGTTATTGCATTCGAGCCGTTTATCTCAACTTCAGAAGAAGAAGTAGAACAAACAGGTGATGGCTGGACCTTTGTTACTAAAAACAGCTATGTAGCTCAAATAGAACATACCATTATTCTTACTAAAAATGGTCCGATTATTGTCACTCTTTAAGGTGTTCAAACTGAAAGTCGCTAAATTTAGCGACTTTTTTTGTTTTTTTATTGGTACGTCAAAGTAAATCAAAATATAAACGTTCGCTTATTAATTTATGTTGAAATTATGGAAGGATTTAACGTATATTTAGATCTGATCTTTATGTTATAGACAGAGGTGATTGATTGAGTACATCAAAAAAGCGCGTTCAAGTCATTGATGGACTGCGCGGATTCAGTCTGGCCGGCATTGTGCTGGCGAATATGCTGGCTTTCCAATATGGAATGTATGGCCAGAGTAAACCCCAACTGTTCGGGATTGGCGGAGCAGATCAGGCTTTCCTCTCATTCCTGCTGATCACTGTAGTGGGCAGTTTTATGCCGATTTTTGCATTTATGTTTGGCTTTGGAATGGTTAAACTCTCAGAAAGCCTAAAATCACGAGATTTACGACCAAAGTGTCATCTGGCACGCCGTTTTCTACTACTGTTTGGAATCGGTTTACTGCACATCATCTATCTGTGGGAAGGGGATATCCTGACATTTTATGGTGTACTCGGTTTCTTCTTGCTCATGTTCCTTAATCGGAAGCCCAAAACGCTGCTCATTTGGTCGGTACTGCTACTCATGGGAGCGGGCATACTTGGCCTCCCGGCATCTAATCCGATGAACCCGCTGGCGATTGAGTCCATTCATATGGAGAACTACATCATTCAAAGTCAGGATGTATACGGTAGCGGCACATACGCGGAAATCAGGAATTTCAGTAATAACGGCGATCCATTCGGCGGGGATTTGGAGGTGTCATTTGCCCTATTGATCCTGCTGTTAGCCCCACTCATGACAGTACCGATGTTCTTGCTCGGCATGCACGCTGCCAGAAGCGGCACGTTTAGCGATCCCCAAACGAAGCGGACTATGTATCTTCGCCGTGCCTCGTTATTAATTCCAGTAGGTTTGATACTCAAAGCATACGGTGTATTGGCGCCACAATTGGGTGCGGAAGGTTGGCTCGGTATCGGAATCGGGGGACGCTTGGAGGAACGTTGCTTGCACTCGGATACATTTATGCATTTGCACTGTTGTATGCGGGAAGTCGCCGTTCCAGCCTGATGTACAGATTTGAGGCGGTTGGCCGTCTCTCGTTGACGAATTACCTGATGCAGAGCGTAATCTGTACGACAATTTTCTATGGATACGGCCTGGGACTGTTTGGTCGTGCTGGTGTGTTTATCGGAGCAATTATTGCGCTTGCTGTCTACGGCATTCAATTGTGGCTCAGTCCGCTATATCTCAAGAAATTTAGCAATGGTCCTGTCGAGTACCTTCTGCGGATTTGGACATATCTGTCCTGGAAAGGGCAGCCAAGAAAGAAGAAAAGATCGAACTTAGTTACGCATGAAAACGCGCCTGGTGTCCAGTAAGCATAAAGTGTTATCGTGAAACGCAAAAAGAAGCTCGTTCTACCAAAAGAGAGGGCTTCTTTATGCCGTAACGATCATCTTCCTAAAATTAAATCAAGACAGGAATTATACACTTAACGTTGGACTGAAGAATAAGCTATCCCCCTAATGTTTCCTGTTATAATTAGTAATTATTTATAGATCCAACATATCAACCCTAATACATAAGCTAACTATTATAGTGCGGACAGTGGTAAGGTAATGCGAAATGAAAGATGAAGCATATACATTCAACTGTTTCCACTCAAGCTTGAAAGGATCATTATTGTGCTAAAAATAATTAATTTTCTTCTTTTCTTGCTGATCATTTGGGTAGTCATCTTTTATCCTTTTCGTTTTGCATGGTTTGAAGGTTTAAAACAGATTCCCGCAGATCTTCATGGTGTTTATTTACTTTTCTTGTTCTTTGGATATCTGATCTGTTCAACAGCTATGGGACTTATGGTTGGCAAGATGTTTTTAAACCAAAAGAACAGTGATTACGGGTAAGTATGGAGGTTGGAGAATGGACAGTGACAATTTAATCAATCAATTCTTAAAACTTTTTCCTGAATTCCACGATTGTTATATAGAACATTTGGATTTATATCAAGAGTTTCTAGGACATGTGTTTTTTGGTGATGAAGTGGCTACTTATGTTGAAGGATTGCTTCGTGAAAATGATGATACAGAACAAATTGAGAAGTTTTTCAATTTTTTTGAATGGATGGCAACTCAAACGAGTCTTTATATTGTACAAGTGTTATCTACTACAATCTTGTATGATCTAGGTGGGCAAACAGATATTTTGCAAAAAGCTCAATGTTATATGAAGTTACATACTAGAAGACTTTCTCAAGAAATAGAAGATTTGCACTCAGGGAAATATTTTGCTTAGGATACTCTGCTGGAGATGAGGTATTCAAGAGTTTGGATCGTTGGTTTTATAATATCATTCAAAGTCGCTAAAGCAGCGGCTTTTTGTTTTATCCATGTAATTTCCTATCTTAAGGATTGAGGGGAACGAACTTATTTCAATAAAGATTTATGTAATTAGATTCCTTAATACTGGGTGAAATTCACAGAGTATTAAAAGACAAATGCCTACTGGTCCAAGAGTTTCATCGAAGGAAATGGAGGAGGAAATCATTAAGGCAGGTTTCTCAATTATTAATACGATCCACTCACCGACGCAAGTTGCTAACCAACCTGTCTATATCATCATTGCACAGAAGAATAAATAAGTTCAATTTATAGAAGCCACTCCATTCGTCTGGGGGCTTCTTCTTTTGCTAATGTTCAAACAGCATCATAACTAGGAGCACATTTTTTCGGAGAACCGAGAGGCAACTACCACATTAGATTGGAACAGTTTATCCATCGGGACTTATTTCCGTTGTCTTAAGTCATGGGAAAAATAGGTTCTTGAATTTCTTTCCCGATGTACAGCCGAATCCGAGATTGTGATAGGCTGTATCTACAAAAGTATTACACGTTCTAAATGGAAGGGGATATTTTACTTGGATCAGGAACTTGCGACCACGATTGCTATCGAATTTAAGAACAATCAGAAGGTGTTGAATGCGATCGGAGACGAGACTCGGCAAGCCATCCTCATAGCCTTGATTCAAGGGCCGCAAAACCCGGCATGCGCGTAGGAGAGATCAGGATGAAGACTCACCTTTCCCGACCGACCGTATCACATCATCTGAAAATATTGAAAGAATCACAGATAATAAGTGTTCGTAAAGAAGGAACTCTCAACTATTACAGCCTTGACTCCGGTAGCAAGTTGAAATTGTTGAAAAACCTGGTGAACCAAATAGAAAAGTTGCTAGCACAATGCGAAGAACAAGCATCGGAACAACAAATAGGAAACACGGGGAGGGGGAGTTCCGAATGAATCAGACAGTCGTAGCGGCAAACGGAGTGAGCATTCCTCAACTCGGGTTCGGCCTATATAAGATCAAAGACGGGGGACCTTCGAGAGGACTGTCGAGGAGGCTATTCGAATGGGTTATCGCCATTTCGATACGGCCAAAATTTATGGTAATGAAGCGGCGCTAGGTCGGGTCATCCAAAACAGCGGCATTCCCAGGGAGGAGTTCTTCATTACCTCCAAGGTATGGACGACAGACCTGGAGTACCGTGCGACGAAAAAGGCGTTCGAGCAGACTTGCCAGAAGCTGAACGTAACATATCTTGATATGTATTTGATTCATTTTGCCGGTCCTCAATACGTGAACGCCTGGAAGGCGATGGAAGAGTTATACGACGCAGGTAAAATCAAAGTTATAGGTGTAGCCAATTTCGAGATCCAGCATCTGGAGCATCTGAAGAAACATTCCCGGATTTCGCCGATGGTAAATCAGATCGAGACCCATCCGGAATTTCCACAACACGAATTGCATGATTATATGGTTCGACATCGGATTCTGCATGAGGCTTGGGGACCGTTGGGGCAGGGTAGCAAAGCGCTGCTGGAGCATCCGGAGCTGGCGGCAATTGCCCTTTGTCATCAGAAATCGGTTGCGCAAGTCATTTTGCGCTGGCATCTGCAACGTGGAATTATTGTCATCCCCAAATCATCGAATCCTCAAAGGATAAAAGAGAACAATGAAATATTCGACTTTGAGTTGAATGAGAAGGAAATGGAACAAATACGACGATTGGACACGGGTAAGAGATATTCCGTAAGTCCGAATGGCTACATGGTCAACCCGATTTATATCAATTTGATGAAACTATTTATTCGCTCTCATTGATGGATCATATTTCTACGGTACTGGTAAGGCGTAACTCCGTATTCAACTTTGGACAACAACCGAGTACTCAAATTTGGTGGTCGTTCTCTAAAAGCTTCTTTCTTCCCGAGCATAAAGCGAAACTTCGATTCCCGAAATCCAGTTGAATATATAAAAAAGGTGTCTATACGTAATTGTTTTATTGGGGCTTTCCTGTGAGTCATGAGCATGACCGGGTACTGCCCTTTGTCAGGGTTATATAGTTCTAACGAACCTAGCACACGCTATTTGCTCTCATTTGCATAGGTGTGAATTCTAACGAATCATAGAGACGTTATTTCATCGAGTTGGTCCATTTATACGATATTTAGGCGGTTTACGATGGAATAAAGTTACTGAGGTTCGTTACATGCTGCGTTCCTTAAGAATCCGCCGTTTAGTGTGCGGTAGGTTCGTTAGCGCTTGAAGCGAAGGGAATTCCTTTTGAGATAGTCCCATCTTTACATTCGATGATTTGTTCTTCAGCAACGCTTTTAAAATATTGTAAACCCATGTAGAGACATGATAAGATAAGAAGAGATTCATTTGAATGAGGTTACCTAAATCAAAACGAAGGAGCATTATTATTTTGAACAATAATAAGGTTAAAGTTGGTGTCGCTAATAAAGAAGGCCAGTTAGGTTTTGTCTTTTCGAGAGGTGGTCTGCGAGAAGGTTCCGGGAGAAAGAGTATAGGTGTGACTAAAAAATATCTTTAACTCTAACAGAGGACATGTGGGGAAAAATCGAAAACCATTGCACAGAGCATAAACTTTCTCGTTCGGAGGTTATACGTAACATGATTGAGTCCTTCTATTCAAAATAATTTTTTATTTGAGGTAGGTGAGGTCTTTGCTGGTAGAGATAACAAAAGATTCTCTTATGAATGCCATACAATGTGTGATAAAGGCAGTAGCAGCAAATAGTTCGATACCTATTCTTCAAGGAATACATATTCAAGCAGGTGCAGATGGCGTTACTTTTAGGGCAAGTAATACAAGTATGACAATTCAGTATTTGATTGCTCAAGATGGTGTTTCTGTAACTGTAAATAGAACAGGTGCTATCGTTATACCATCGCGTTATTTTCACGATATTATTCGTAAATTTGATGATAACCAGCTTATACTTGAAATTAAAGAGCCAATGATTCTTTCGATTGTGTCAGGTCATTCTCAATTACGTTTATGTGGAATGGACCCTGCAGAATTCCCATCCATTGATCATGGAGAGGTATTCTCTTCTACTAAACTGCGCATGAATACTGCCTTATTGCGTACGAGTATTAAACAGCTGGCAATCGTAGCATCAACGTCCGAAACCAGCCCCATATTAACAGGAGTTTCCTTGGAATGCCGTAATGATTGTCTAAACCTGATTGCTACAGACGGAGTGCGGCTTGCATATCGTTCTTTGCATTTAGAAAATGCTGCCAATAACAGGATGAACGCTATAATTCCAGCGAAAAATCTCTATGAAATATCAAAAATGTTAAACAAAGCAGATGAAACGACCGAAATCGAAGTGAGTAATAACCTAGTTAAATTCATGACAAATGGACTGAAGGTGGAATCTGTTCTTATTGAGGGAATGTTTCCATCCATAAAGAATGTAATTCCTCAATCTTATATGTGTGAAATCTCAGTTGATAAAGCATGTCTGTTGAGAGCAGTTGAATGTGTGACTGTAATGGCTAGTGCACAAGTGATTAGACTAGTAGCAAATGCAGCCACATTGAAACTATTGTCCAAAACAGCTGATGTTGGAGATATTCAGAATGAAATTCCATTGTTAGAGATGTGTGGGGAAGAATTTATGATATCACTAAATGGAAAGTTCTTTTTTGATATACTTCGCAACATGGATTGCGCGAGCGTCCGAATAAGATACACCGGGAAAACCAGTCCCATCGTTGTACTTCCAGATGATTCGCTCATGTCTAGTTTGTTCTTGATTACTCCAGTGATGACCCGGTGAACCGTATCATCAATAAGAGCAGTTTTGCTGACTTTTTCGTGCAGAAATTGCAAGGTATTCATTATTTATTTCCCATAAAATTACCTTGAAGGGAGGGAATACGATGGATTGGTTGGTCCGGATGAATAGTGCCATGGAATATATCGAAACAAATCTAGCGGACACTATTTCATTTGATAAAATCGCACAGAGAGCCTGTTGCTCTACCTATCATTTTCAAAGGATGTTTCCATTTATTACTGGCGTATCGTTATCGGAGTATATTCGACATCGACGGTTGACGTTGGCGGCATTCGAACTGCAGACAACAGATTCAAAGGTTATTGATGTAGCAATGAAATATGGATATGATTCGCCGGAGGCGTTTGCACGGGCCTTTAAAAATCTTCATGGCATTATGCCTACATCTGCACGCGATACAGGCGTTTCTCTGAAAGCCTATCCTCGAATGTCCTTTCATATTTCAATAAAAGGGGATGTCGAAATGAATTACCGTATTGAGCAAAGAGATTCTTTTGAGATGTTTGGAGTATATGGAATTATAAATGCAGACCAGAAAACAGCGTTCGCTGAAGTACCTCAATTTCGTATAAAATGTGATGATGATGGCAGCGTTGATCATATGAACGACTTATTGGGACGTTTTGGTGATACCATGTTACATGCCGCCCTTTATGATCACACTAAAGAATCTTTCAAATACATGATCTGTTATCATGTACCTAAGGGACTTGAGATTCCGGAGAGATTCACAAAACTTGCTGTCCCAGCATTAACGTGGGCGATTTTCCCGGAGCCGCAGTGTGATATGCAAAAACTATGGGTACGAATCTATTCTGAGTGGTTTCCGACATCTGAATACGAACAGGTTGAGGGCCCTACTTTCGAAATGTATTATGGAATGGCACGGCATGGGAATGTTTCAGGAGAAATCTGGATACCCGTGAAGAAAAAATAATGCTTCCATACGAGTGGAATGCAGGCGTTAACGAAGAAGACAACTGAAAAAATAAGATTATAATATAAGGTCATCCCCACAAAGGATGGCCCTAAAACTTGCCGTTACAGACAGCGCGGAGAACCTTATCACCAATAGGGTATAGGGGAGATTGTCCGATTTATTTTATCTTGAGGGGGTTTAGTATGAATATTAAAATACGAGAAATTATATCAGATGATTATGCTGAAGTTGTTTTTTTATGGAATGATGTACTTGAAATTCGTAATGTTAATGATGCAGACTTCCGAGTGACTATGGAAGAGATGAATAAGGCCGGGAATTACGAAACATTTGTTGCACTAATAGATAATGATGTCGTGGGTTTTGTAACTATTGTACAGTCATTATCTGTAGGAGTTCCAATAGGTTATCTACATATTCAAGCTCTTGCTGTTAAAAGAGAGCTGCAAAATAGAGGGATAGGCACAAAACTACTAAGACAGACTGAAAATTATGCTAAAGAACGGGGAATATCAAGTATTATTTTATGTAGCGGAATGAAGCGAACCAACGCTCATGCTTTTTATGAGCATAACGGCTATGACAGAGATTCATATTGCTTTGATAAAGTGATTGACTTAACCCATTAATTGCGCTAAAAAGACCCAACACACTCTGTGAACTAAGAGTGGAAGTTGGGTTTTTTCATTGACGGATCACATTTCTGCGGTCCTGAGTGATCGGACATATCTTTCACAACACGACCGAAGATGCTCTGAAAGCTTCCCGGATGAATCCAGCCTGTAAAACGGCTATGCTATAATGAAATTCAGAAAGGGGTTGCAACGTTAATGTCACCTAGAAACATAGAGAAAGACCAACAACAACGGGAAAAAAGAATCAATCACATCCTTGATTCCGCTTTGGAAATCATTGCATTCAAAGGAATCGGTTCAGTAAGCATCAACCACATCGCAGCGGCAGCAGACATGAGCATTGGGAACATGTATCACTACTTTAAGTCCAAAGACGAGATTATCAGCGAAATTCTCAGAAGAGGTCAGACGCGTTACGGCGAACATGTCTCCCAACTCGCTGAGCAATCAGGTGATGCTCTAAATAAACTTTTACTATTGTCTGAGTCATGGCTCGCGCTGGAAAACAATTGGGCTTACACGATTCTTATCCACACAGCGCGGCTTTCGGAATCTTCCTCCGAAGAGATTCGAAGAGAAGTTACAGAACGTTTCACGAATAACCTTGGTCCTGTCGCGAACATAATGGAACAGGGGCAAAAGGAAGGGCTTATCGTCAGTGGTGTCCCCTTGGAGCTTGCCTATTATTTTGTAAGTTTAATTCAAGGACTGACGCTGCAAAAAATGCCCGGCGCTGAAGTTCCGATTCGTGCGCAAGCGCGTTCCATCGTCTCTTTATTTACTGCAAGACATGAGGGGTAAAGGGTTCGGGATCACAAGCGAACAAGGTTTCGAATATGAAAATATGCGTGATCTCTACATAATTCCAAAAGTCTCCAAAAGAAATGATTGACAACAGATACAGGCCACTGCTACAATTTCCCCAACAAACCGAATGATTGCTCGGTTTGTGAACGAGAGTTCGACTGGATAACCAGAGATCGTTCGTGGGGAAAGATATACAAGCAGAAGGCCTTTTTTTATAACCATAAAACCAAGTAAATAGATCTGAAAAATTATTTTAAATTGGAGGTTTCATCTGATGCTGAATATTGAGCGGTTGAACAAAACGTTCGCTGCTCCTACCGGGCCGATTCTAGCACTTAGCAATATAGGGTTGCAGGTTGAGCGGGGACAATTTATTACTTTTATCGGACCCAGTGGCTGCGGCAAAAGTACATTGCTCAAGATTGTGGCCGGGTTGGATACGACATATGAGGGAAAAGTGGAACTGAACGGAATGGCCATTACGGGACCAAGCGTTGATAAAGGGTTTATTTTTCAGGAGCCACGTTTGTTCCCTTGGATGACGGTCGAGAAGAATATCGCGGCCAATCTCTCGCTTCGCAATGCTCAGGTTCGCCATCGAGTTCAAGAGCTAATTGAATTGGTTCGTCTAAAGGGATTCGAGAAAGCATATCCGAAGGAGTTGTCCGGAGGAATGGCTCAACGGGTGGCTATTGCAAGGGCTTTGTTGCGCAAACCGGAGATTCTGCTGCTCGACGAGCCTTTTGGAGCACTCGATGCCTTCACTCGCACACACATGCAAGAAGCGCTGCTGGATATCTGGCAGAACAGCCGGACGACAATGTTGTTCGTTACGCATGACTTGGACGAAGCGGTATTTCTTGGAGAGAAAGTCGTCATTATGAACCCTCGCCCAGGTCATATCCGCAATGTAATTCATGTAGACCTTCCCTATCCGCGTAAACGCAGTGGGAGTTCATTCCAGGAACTTCGCTCCCGCGTTCTAGGCGAGTTCGAAAAAGTGGAACATTCTCCCTTGATAGACAAGGGCGCTGGCATTTAATTGGATACGTATTAACGAATCTACTTTCATAAAAGGGGATGCGAATAGATGATTAAAAAATTGGGTTGGTTTGCAGCCATACTTGTTCTGATACTGGTTGTATCGGGATGCGGCAATGAAAATAACAACGCCAGCAATGGCAAGAATGCCAAGCTAGTTGAAGATAATTCGAAATCGAATGCATCCGATGATGATGTCACGGTGAAGATTGGTGTACAGGGCAAGGGCGGCTTGTTCGGTAAAGCACAAGAACAGAAGTGGTTTGAGGATGCATTTGGAGAGCTGGGGGTAAAAGTGGAGTGGTTGGAGTTCCAGAGCGGTCCTCCAATGATTGAAGCGATGGCCTCTAATCATCTGGACTTTGCTGGCATGGGCAATATGCCCCCAATCTCTGCACAAGCAGCTGGTATCGACTTCAAAATCATCTCACAGCTACTTGATGGCAAGAACAATGTAGCGATCATTGTGCCGAAGGATAGTCCGATCAAAAACATTGCGGATCTCAAGGGCAAGAAGGTCGCCGTCACGAAGGGCAGCAACGCCTACAACTTCCTTTATCTAGTACTCGAAAAGGCTGGTTTAGGAAACTCC
This sequence comes from Paenibacillus sp. OVF10, assembly GCA_022836915.1. Classification (GTDB taxonomy): domain Bacteria; phylum Bacillota; class Bacilli; order Paenibacillales; family Paenibacillaceae; genus Paenibacillus. The sequence goes on from CP094668.1 coordinate 4,154,639, forward strand.
GATATTCAAGAAATTCAATTACAACCTGATGAAACCCAGCCTTCCTTCGAAAGTGGAAAATTGGATGCCTGGGCCGTCTGGGACCCATACATTACCCTGAATGCACTAAGCGGCAAAGGAAAAGTGCTGGCTGATGGGGAGAGCGAAGGTGTACTATCTCCATCTTTCCAATTGGTCCGTTCGGATTTTGCGAATGAGCATCCGGAGCTTGTTACGCTATATTTAAAAACATTCGAGAAGGCCCGCCAGTGGGAAGCTAGTCATCAAGAGGAAGCGTTTCAGCGCTATGCCGACGAACGAAACATTCCGATTGAGCTGGTGAAGGGCATGCAATCACGGGCGGCAATGATCAATATCCCGGTAAGTGACGAAACAATCGCGGATCAGCAGAACACTGCAAACTTTCAATTTGAATTAGGTACAATCCGCAAGGAAATCAACGTGGCTGACGTGTTCGACAACCAATACATTGAAGAAGCTCTTAAATAAAAGTAGGGGTGCGGTTATGCAAATATCGGGAAACAAGTTTATTTTTCGGACTATTCATCTCCTGATCGGGATGTTGGTACCGGCAGCGATATTAATCATTTGGCAGATTGCATCCTCGAGTGGGTGGGTAAATACGGTGTTAATTCCGCCTCCGAAGGACATCGTAGCTGAGTTCGGACGCATGATCTCGTCGGGAGAACTGCTGACCAATCTGCGCATCTCGACGGGTAGAGCGGCACTAGGGTTCTTGTTTGGCGGTGGCCTGGGATTAGCCGCAGGATTATGGGTCGGGTTTTCGTTAAAGGCAGAACGATTGCTAGATCCGTCGCTTCAGCTGCTTCGGACACTGCCTCACTTGGCTGTTGCGCCATTGTTCATTCTGTGGTTCGGATTTGGCGAGACTTCAAAGATCGTACTCATTGCCAAGGGAGCATTCTTTCCTTTATATGTGAATGCCTTTTTGGGTGTTCGCTCGGTGGATCGTCAATTGTTCGAAGTAGCACGTGTGTTGGAATTCACGAAATTTCAAACCATTACCAAGCTGATTATTCCTGCCTCACTACCTTCACTGTTTTTAGGCGTACGTCTTTCGATTGCAGTTAGCTGGCTTGGGCTGGTTGTCGCAGAGATGATGGGTTCAAGCTCCGGGATCGGCTACATCATCAATGACGCACGCTCCTTCTCGCTAACGTCTGTCATCTTTGTCGGCATTATTGTTTTTGCGATTGTTGGCAAAGTGACCGATTCACTGGTCAGGTTGGCAGAGAAAAAATCGCTGCGTTGGCAGGATTCCATAGAGGGAGATGGATAACAGATTATGAGTTTGAACGATGTGACATTACAATCGAAGGCTAATGAGAAAGAAATGGGGATGGGAAGGGAACGCCACTGGAGAATGCCGAATTGGCTGTATGGTTGGGTGTTACCGGGTATTATATTAGCTTTATGGGAGGTGGGATCTGCTCTTGGACTGTTGTCTGACTCGGCACTGCCAGCTCCATCCCGCATTGCGCGGACATTTTGGCAACTGTGCGTAACCGGCGATATGACGCAGCATCTCACAACCAGCACTATTCGGGCAAGCGGAGGATTCTTACTTGGAGCCGCTACAGGATTAATACTTGGTGTGTTTACTGGTCTAGGCAAATGGGCTGAACAGACGCTTGACCCGACGATACAGATGCTTCGGACGGTTCCGTTGTTAGCTGTTATTCCGTTGTTCATTCTGTGGTTCGGTGTAGGGGAATTATCCAAAGTACTGCTCATTGCAATCGGATCGTTTTTTCCGCTCTATTTCCATACACATTTGGGGTCCGCAGTGCGGATCGAAAGCTTTATGAGGTTACCCGCATCTTGCAATATTCTAAGTTCAGGCTTTTATGCAGGTTAATTATTCCTCGGCATTGCCAAACATTCTGCTTGGCATTCGGTTATCTGTTGGTGCCTCCTGGTTATTGCTTGCCGTGGCAGAGATGATGGGTTCAAGCGCAGGAGTCGGCTATATGATACAAGACGCACGTGTATATGCACAGACGGATGTTGTCTTCGTGGGTATAATTCTGTTCGCCTTGGTTGGTAAACTCTCGGATTCGGCAGTCAGACTAGTAGAAAGAAGATTCCTTCGATGGAATAACACATATAAAGGCTGATTATAGATATCTAGAATGAAAGCGGAGGAACGGATATGGCGAAAAAACGACAGGGCCAGCTTCATCTTGGTGCATTTATATATTTTACTGGGCATCATCATGCCGGATGGCGTCATCCGGAATCAGGGGTAGAGAAGATGTTCGATATCGATTGGTATAAGCGGATTGCCCAGACAGCTGAGAAAGGCAAGTTTGATATGATTTTTTTGCGGACTTGCTGCACTTGATCTACCCCAGCCGGGCTGCTGCAGGCATGCTGGACCCGGTGTCTCTACTCTCTGCACTTTCCATGGTAACCGATAAAATCGGGTTGACAGCAACCCTGTCGACGACCTATAACGAGCCGTTCAATGCCGCGCGCCGTTTATCTACGCTCGACCACATAAGCGGGGAAGGACCGGATGGAATATCGTCACGTCCCAAGTTGACACGGAAGCTCGGAACTTCGGACGAGATAAGCATCCTGAACACGGAACACGTTACGAGATGGCGCAGGAATTTGTTGACGTCGTTACGGCATTATGGGACAGCTGGCCACAGGATTCAATCGTTATGAATCGGGCATCAGGTACGTTCGTCGATGAATCCAAGCTGCGTATCGCAGATTATCAAGGGAAATGGTACTCGACGCAAGGGCTTTTGAACGTGCCAAGTCCACCGCAAGGTTACCCCGTCCTTATTCAGGCCGGTTCCTCGGATCCAGGTCAGGATTTCGCTGCAAAAGTTGGAGAGGTGATCTTCACGGCACAGACGTCACTCACTGCTGCGCAAGATTTCTATCGCACGGTGAACGAGAAGCTTCTGGCTGTTGGACGTGAGCGTGGCAGCTTGCTCATTATGCCGGGGTTGTCGCCGATCCTCGGTTCAACTGTAGAGGAGGCCCGACACAAGGAACGGGAGTTGCTAGATCTCATCGATCCCCAAGAAGCGGTAATGATGCTGTCTGGCATACTTCAAACAGACCTCAGCGGATATCCTGCCGACGGTCCACTACCGGACATTTCAGATCTGGTCGAAGCAAGCAACGGAATGAAAAGTCGCGTCCAACTCATTATGGACCTTGCACGTGAAGAGCAATTATCCATTGCCGAACTCGGACGGAGGCTTCTCGGTGCCCGTGGTCATATGCAATTCGTAGGAACGCCGGAGCAGCTTGCCGACCTCATGGAAGAGTGGTTCAATGGATACGGCTGCGATGGCTTCAATATCATGCCGCCGGTTCTGCCAGGTGATCTCGATGACTTTGTTGAGCACGTCGTTCCTGAGCTTCAGCGTCGCGGCTTGTTCCGTGAAGAGTATGAGGGGATGACGCTACGAGAGCATCTGGGACTTTCTGGGCCAACTGTTTTAGTAAGCCATAAACAGCAAGTCCACGGTTAATCCATCAAGAAGAACCGATTATATAGTCGCTTATTTGCTTTTGCCATCTGTGGCAATCAAATAATGTTTAGTAAGAGAAGTCGCAAAATTTGCGACTTCTTTTTCGGGTTTAATTCAGTCAGAGAAGGACATTGCACTTACAACTCAATGATTATATTTCGAATTAGTACCAATAATACATAATCAAGGGGATTGTGAAATGAAGTTGCAACCCAATTTTTCCAAACAAATCGTTCGCAATATCGATCTTATCTGTGACTTCATGGGAAACAGTTCTGATTTTGTTGTTCGTGAGATCACTATTGGAAGGAATCACGCCGCTCTGTTTTATTTGGATGGCATGGTTGACATGCAGAAGGTACAAGACAATGTGATTCGTCCATTGCATGAATTCGCCTATTCTGATAGCGATGAGATGTCTTTACCATTTTTGAAAAATAGCATTCTGGATGTCGGCGAAGCAAGTTTGGTTCAGAGCTTTGAAGATGCGTTGGATCAAATCCTTTCAGGCGGAGTTCTATTGTTACTGGATGGGATCGATGAAGGATTAGTTATTTCTTTGCCAGGATGGGAAGAACGCAGCATTACAGAATCGAAGGCACAGCCTGTTATCAGAGGTCCGCAAGAATCGTTTACGGAAACGTTACGCACAAATACAACAATGGTTCGCCGCAGGGTTAAAGATACAAGAGTGCGACTAACCAACGTCAAAGTTGGTGAAAAAACTAAGACGGACATATCGGTCATGTATATGGACGGGATCGCTGATCAGGACATGGTTCTGAACTTGATATCCAGATTAAAAAGCATAAGCGTAGATCGTGTGCTTGAAGGCGAATATCTCGAAGAATCCCTCACAGAGAAGAAACAGTTTACTATATTTCCGATTTTCTATAATTCGGATCGTCCAGATTCTATTGCAGCAGGAGTCATGGATGGCAAAATTGCGATATTTGTAGATGGAACTCCCTTCGTTATCCTTGCCCCTGCGGTGTTTGTTGATTTCATTCAATCTGCAGAGGATTATTATCAATCTTATATTTACAGCAGTATTATTCGAATATTAAGATACATCTCCCTGGGAATATGTATGTTGGCTCCAGCCATATATGTTGCGTTGACAACGTTCCATCAGGATATGATTCCAACGGTACTGTTATTAAGTTTATCCGCGCAGCGTGAAGGAGTACCTTTTCCGGCATTTGTAGAGGCAATAATCATGGAAGTGATTTTTGAAATTCTGAGAGAGGCAGGCCTGCGAATGCCAAGAACAGTCGGGCAGGCAGTTTCCATTGTCGGTTCCATCGTTATTGGCCAAGCTGCCGTAGAAGCAAACATTGTTTCACCTGTTATGGTCATTGTCGTTGCCATTACAGCTATTTCAAGCTTTGTCATACCCTCTTACACCATGGCCATTCCAATCCGGATATTGCGATTTGTGTTTATCGGGTTAGCCGCGATCTATGGAGTATATGGTTTGACTGTGGGCATGCTCATACTCTTTGTACATCTGAATAGCCTTCATTCATTAGGTGTGCCGTATATGAGTCCTTCGGCGAATTACAATTCGTTAAAGCAAAGTGATGCCGTATTACGTTTTCCATTCAGGAATAAAACAAAGCAACACAAAAAACAAAAGGAGTAGGCCCCATGATCTCGTACCGATCCAGAATTTTAAAACCTCTTATTTACATATTGCTGATGGTCGTTGTTACGGGTTGTTGGAACAGTAAGGAGCTGAACGAAATTTCCGTCGTGATAGCTTTGGGTATTGATACAGTGGATGATCAATATGAGATCAGTCTGCAAGTTGTTGACCCTTCTCAAATGTCTCGTAATCGGGCTATGGAACGGTCGCCAACAATCGTTTTTTCCAGCCGTGCTGACACGCTATTTGAAGCCCTTCGCAAACTCACAACCGAATCATCTCGGAAAATGTACATGTCACACTTGAAGTTTGTAATCTTTGACGAGAACACAGCAAGAAAAGGCATTAAGAAGCCATTGGATTTTCTGTTCCGGGATCATGAAGTTCGGCCTGATTTCCATTTGGCCATTGTCAGGGGAAGTTCAGCGAAGGATGCCGTTTCTTTTGTAGCTCCAACCGAGGTTTTACCTGCAATGGATATGTATAAGGCTTTGAAAGTATCTGAGAAAACATGGGCACCCACCTCCGCGGTCGATGTCAAAGATCTTCTTCAGCGGTTAACGAAAGAGGGCATCGAGCCTGTTCTTACAGGCATTCGATTGAACAATCTGAATAAAGGTCTTACCATCGATAACGTGAAAAAATCACCTCAACATGTGAATTATTTATTTACCGGAATTGGCGTTTTTCAGGGTGACCGTTTGACTGGCTGGATAGAAGAATCCAAGAGTAAGGCTTTTACCTACATATCCAATCGAGTTTCCAGTACAGTTGCTTCCGTTGGCTGTCCGAATTCCAAAGGGAAGTTTGCTTTTGAAGTCATTCATAACAACGTAAAAATCATTCCAAAAATAAAAAACAATGAGCCACACATTACTCTTGTAGTGGATACAGAAGCCAACATCGGAGAGGTTACGTGTAATGCTGACCTGAAGGATGAAAAGACGTTTAATGAGTTTCAAGTGGCAGGCAGAGAAGAACAGGAAAAAATCTTAAAGGAAGGCATTCAAAATGCACAGCATATCGGTTCCGATATATTCGGGTTCGGGGAGGCTTTTCATCGAAAGTACCCATCTGAGTGGCATAAATGGAAAGAGGACTGGACCAGAAAATTTCAACATCTCCAGGTCGATGTTAATCTTCGTTATCGTTTGAACCGTGTCGGAAAAATTACCAATTCCGTCGATTCCTATCAGAACAATTAGGAGTGGATGTATATGTTATATGTAATACTTGTAGGATCTTTTGTCGCAATGGTTATTGAATTTCGAGCATTGAAGGAGAAGCACTACATACGTGAAATCGTATGTGGCATGGTACTCTTTGCTGTTGGAGTTATATTAAACGTTCTGAGGATAGCGCATATTGAACTGCCGAGTCCATTGGTAGGAATTCGGATTCTATTCCAACCATTAAGCGAGTTCATTACAACAATATTATCATAGAAGGGGACTTCGGAGTGAATACCAAGCTGACTGTTCGCCAGGCCATTACATGGTTTGCTCTGTATCAAATAGGAAGTGCATACTTAGTGCTGCCAGCGGCTATTACCTCTGTTGCTAAACAGGATGCTTGGCTTTCCATTCCCATTTCCTTGGCCTTTCATCTGATGTTGATACCGTTGTATACCTCTATCGCCAGGCACATGAAAGGGAGAACTTTTGTGGAGTATCTACGTTGCCTCTTCGGCCCTCTGGGCGGTACTATTGCCATAGTTTTCATTTTTTCCTTTCCCTTTCTTGAGTGTATCATGACACTTCGAAATCTAGGCGACTTTGTGACGACATCTATAATGCCCGAAACACCTTATGACGCCATATATTTCATTATGCTCATAGCCGTATATCTCGCTGTCCGCTCGGGTCCAATCGTTATTGGCCGGTGTGCAGAAGTTTTGTTCTTTTTCTTTCTAGTCCTGTATCTATTGGTCAGAATCACTCTTCTTCCTGAGGCCGAGCTAAACAATCTTCTTCCAATTTTGGAAAACGGTTTGAAACCTGTCGTTCTTGCATCCATCAATTTATTTGCTTTTCCTTATGCAGAAGCGATCCTCTATCTTTTTTGCTCATCACTTCTCGGATACAAAACAATGGAGAAAGTCGGTCATTGTGAGTGCTCTGATTAGCGGCAGTATGTACTTTTTCATGATGCTGCAAATCATCACAGTCATCAGCGCTGGTGTAATAGCGGATTTGACATTCCCTACATTTTTTATTGACCGAACCATTAATATTGGCGAGTTTCTTCAGCGATTCGAAATCATCCTGGCAATCGTCTGGTTCGTTACTATTTTTTCCGCCTTGCGCTACTTCTGTATATTTCCGCACAAGGGCTCGCGGATGCTTTTCGTCTTCGTAACGCTAACTCTCTGTTGATTCCCCTGATCCTGATCATATTAGCCATGACCAATTTCATATGGCCAAACATTTCATTCATAATCGAGTTAAATCAAGTATGGCCTTATTATGCCATGATTTTCGGCATTATGTTTCCTGCTGTGCTTTGGTTGACTGGCAAGATTAAAGGATCGTTAGAATCGATCAAGGAGTACTAATTCTTGTCCTCTGTTGAAGACAAGAACTTGTTTCATCCTGGTGAATGACCACATCTGCTCTTGAAGAACAGAGCAGACAGTATAGCTAAATCATATCAGCATCTATAGAGCTTCATTGATGGATCATATTTCTGCGGTACTGATAGGGCGTAACTCCATATTCCACTTTGAACAACTGGATAAAATATTGATTTTTTCGGTAACCAACCATCTGCGCTATATCCGCTACACGGAGTTCCGAATCTTGAAGCAATTGAGAAGCCTTCTCCAACCTTTTCCTGGATATGTAGTTTGACACATTTTCGCCCGTCTCCTGTTTAAACAGTTTGGAAAAATAGACGGGATGGAGATGTGCAACTTTTCCCAGTTCATCCAGGCTAAGGCCATGTGACAGATGCTCTTCGATATAGGTTTGCACTTTGTCAACGATGGTTTGAATGGACATCTGTTTGTTGTTTCTGATCCGACTGACCCGATCCATGAGAGTTGACGATAGTTCATCAGGATGCCGTAACTGGTTGAATATCCAATTCACGGTCTCATAGGTATCGCGATCCTTATCCGTCAGATATACATATCGAATGGTCTCCATGAGAAAGATTATTTTTTGCTTATGGAGATGGATTTGATCATATTTTTTAATGATATTTCCCGCCGACTCCCAATCACCGCATGAGGGAGAATGGTTGAATATGCCTACGAAGTCTTCTGAGTGTACATCCTGATTAAGGAAGAACCTGTAGAACATCTGACGGGTCACGTTTCGATCAGTCAATGAAAAGGAGGGGACACGACCGAGTGCTCCAGTTTGATGGTCAGTTCCCCAGCAGCTTCTTCCGGAACAAGACCGAACAGTCGCGTTCCCGCATTCCAAACGAGACGATCCAATTTGTCTCCGACAGCATGTTTTATAACATCCTCATGTTCCTGTGTAAAACCCTCCAGCTTAAAGCAGCAAAAACGGCGTTTCTCTAAAAATTTGGTATAAGCCTCATATTCCTTACTTAATGTCTCGTTATGACCAAGCAACGATAGCAGAAACGCCAATCCATCAAAGTTCTCCCATGCGATCAATTGAGCGGGACGTGTCTTTGTAATATTGTTGATGGCTTTAGACATGGCTTTCTCAACGTCATTTTTGTCGACAGGTTTGAGCAGGTAGTCGAGCGCACCTAAACGGATTCCTTGTTGCGCATATTCGAACTCGGAATAGCCCGAAAGGATGATGACTTTGGTTGATAAGTTATGTTGGTGGATATGTTGAAGCAGATCGATACCAGAGACCTCAGGCATTCGGATGTCAGTGATCAGAATATCGATGTGGTTTTGAGTCAACATGTCCCTTGCTTCAATCGAATTGGTCATCGTCTCGATCTGATCAATGCCAAAGGTGTTCCAATCGAGCAAGTGCTTCATATACTCAACGACATAATGTCCGTCATCCACAATTAATAATCGCATTAGCTATCTCCTTTCACGTCGGGAATGCTGATGAGCAGCAGGACGGACAAGCCGCCCCAATCATTGGTAGCAAAATGTAGCCCGCTACGTTCGCCGTACGTATTTTTCAGACGTCGATTTACATTCCAGAGCCCTACGCCTTTAATTCCTTCAGGCGGAGAATCGCTCTCAAGCCGAGCCTCCAGGCTGCGGATATCATCCAGCGAAAGACCTTTTCCGTCATCGGAGACCTTGATCGTTATCGCAGCTTCCGTCTGTTTGACATCAATCGTCACCCGATGCGCACCTTGCTGTCCTTCAATTCCATGTTGAATCGCATTTTCAACCACTGGCTGGATGATCAACGGCATGAGGGGAAGGGACGCCAGTTCCGGAGGCAGATCAATGCTGTACTCGATTTTTTTGCTAAGAGCCATAATAATCAGGAAATGTTCCGCAAACTGAAGCTCGCTTTCCAGCGTAACTTCATGCCGGTCCAACTTCGTTAAATAACGATAATATTCAGCTAGATGTTTGCTCATGCGCATGACAGAATCAGGTGAAAACTGAGCCACCGACATGATGAAAAACAAACTGTTGTACAAAAAATGAGGATTGATCTGAGCTTGGAGTTGTTGAAGTTCCGCACTTCGTCTTAGTTCCGTTTCAGTCTTCAAGGATACGAACAGATCCTGGATCTCGGTAACCATATGATTAAAACTTCTAAACAAGCTGTAAAACTCTCTATCCGTATTTTCGGTAATACGTGTATTGTGATTGCCTTGTTCGACCTGTGAAAACTTCCTTTCCAACAAACGAATATTACGGTAATAGTTCCTATAAAACGTAAAGATCACAACCAAACCAAGCGTGAAAACGGCTAAAATGCTGGCAAAAAATACTTTACGGTTACGGTCAATCGGTTGCAGAAAATCATTCGTCTGTGTATATGTAATCAGGTAGGCGTCGATTGATTCAATATATCGGGAAAGAACATAGTAATCGTCCGAATTGGTGTGATAATCATATTTCAAAGTGATCTCCGGCTGTGGAGAAAGCATTTCAGTAACCGCTTTCAATAGATCGTTGTCGACTTCTTTCTCACTCCATAACTGATGGGAATTAAACCAAAAAAAGCGTTTGAGCTGTCGTTGTTCACAGCCTTTTTCAGCAGATTTCTCAAATAATCGGTATTCAGCTTTACACCAACGACGTACTGAGTCGGTTCATTTTGTCCGGATTTTTGGATGTAAGGGTAGAGGGCAAAGTAATACAAGCTATTGCCGACAATTTGCCATCCCCGTTGATGAACATCCTTGAACGGAAGTCTCGCTTCCGGTGTATTGTTCGTGGACAGAAACGTTTCTTCAGACTTCCAGTAAATGCCGATCGATTCAATCGATCGACTGGATAGGAGCGTTTGCCGCAAGCGATCAACGATTTCATTTTTCTTCATTTGGGAATCGTAATTGCTCAGCTCAATAACATGCCTCTGATAAAACCGGACATCGCTGTCAGCTGCATACTGAACCCCGTACATATTTGCCTCGTACATAATTCCGTCAAGAATGCCTTTCACATAATCAAGCTGGTTTTTGGAAGCTCCAATCAGATTTTCTTCAAGTGTCTTGGAACTCAAGCGGTTCATTACGAAAAACAAACTCAACGTTAGCAGCAGAAAAAAACAAAGAAATAGATGAATCGTTTCATATACATTTTTCTGATCATATGTGTTTCCTTTCATATCGCCAAACGTAGAAGTTCAAACTCCAGATCGGATTAACTTTAATATAAGCCAAACCTTCGAAAAGCGGAAGGGCAGCATCGGTGATAAATGAAAGCGGTTTTAAATTGCTTCAGGGCGGGGTTATGATCTTGAAATATTGGCATTTTGGAATGAAAGCGCTTTTGTTAAGCTTATCTTCAAGGATCGCTTTCGAAGAGCCATCATAGAGGAGGTATGCAACATTAACGAAATTGTGCCCGCCAGATCCGCGAAAAAAACAAAAACAAAGATTTCCCAGCGAAGTTCATTCAAAAAGGAAATCAAGAAAAGCTGGCCTTTGTACGTACTGTGCATTCCCGCATTTGTGTTTGTCTGCATCTTTTCTTATGGCCCGATGGTAGGTTTGCTCATGGCATTTCAGGACTACAAACCATGGTTGGGCATCACAGGTTCACGGTGGATCGGGTTAGATAATTTCGAACGAATTTTCCAGTACAAAGAAGCCACACAAGCGATCGTTAATACGTTAATTATCGCCGTTTCTAAAATTATCGTTGGTATTATTGTTCCAATCGTCATGGCTATCCTGCTGAGTGAGATCCGAAATATGGGCATTAAGAAAAGTGTACAGACACTGGTGTATCTGCCGCATTTCTTGTCCTGGGTAACGGTCGCGGGGTTGATGATCGACATTCTCGGATTAGACGGAGGAATCAATCACATCTTGACCCGGATTTTCGGGAACGATCCCATTTACTTCTTAGGTGATCCTGATCTGTTTCGATTCACGGTTGTGATCAGCGATGTGTGGAAGAGCTTCGGCTTTGGCATGATTGTTTATCTGGCGACCATTGCAGGGATTAATCCATCTTATTACGAAGCGGCCGAGATCGATGGGGCCACACGCAGGCAGCAAATTCGATACGTTACCTTGCCTAGCATGTTGCCCATGATTATCGTCATTTCTACGCTGAGTCTGGGCAATATTCTGGATGCGGGCTTTGATCAAGTCTTCAATCTGTACAATCCGCTTGTCTACAGTACGGGAGATATCATTGACACCTATGTCTACCGTTCATCCTTGTTAAACGGGCAATACGGCTTCGGAACCGCTGTAGGACTGTTCAAATCGGGGATTAGCTTGATCTTGATCGTTGTCTCTTACAGGCTGGCCTATAAGTATGCCAATTACAAAATATTCTAACAAGGAGGGAGAGGGATCATGTACCATAAGACGACAGGTTATAGAGTATTCTCCTATTTTAATTACGCGTTCATGATACTGGCGGGGCTGGCGTGTTTTCTACCACTGCTTCATCTGTTGGCACAATCGCTCAGCAGCAAAGCGGCCATTAGCGGTAATATGGTTTCATTTTGGCCGGTCGGGTTCAATGTGGACGCCTATGTAAAAACGTTCAACAATTCTAATTTCAACGGTGCCATGCTAACATCCATCACTCGAACCGTATTGGGTACAACCATCAGCATGTTTATTCTTACCTGTGCAGGATATGCCCTGTCTAAGGAATTCCGGGGACGCAACGTGCTCATGTGGTTTTTTATCTTTACCATGCTCTTCTCGGGGGGATTGATACCTTCTTACATATTGATCACCGCCCTTGGATTAAAGGACACCATATGGGCGCTTGTGTTACCGGGCGCTTTCGGTGCTTATAATCTGATTCTTCTCGTCAATTTTTTCAAAACGATTCCAAAAGCCTTGGAAGAAGCAGCTTTCATTGACGGAGCGTCCTTTTTCGTAATTCTCAGCAAAATATATTTACCATTATCTCTACCTGGCATCGCGACCGTATCCTTGTTCATTATGGTAGGGCACTGGAACTCCTGGTTTGACGGGATATTGTACATGTCGGATGCAAGTAAGTATCCGTTGGCTTCGTTCTTACAGACGGTCGTTGTGCAGAGCAATATGCAGAATATGGCGATGAGCCAGTCTGAAGTCGCTGCAATGTCGGAACAAAGTATCAAAGCAGCTCAAATTTTCGTCAGCACACTACCGATCATTTTGGTCTATCCTTTTTTACAACGATATTTCGTGAAGGGGATTGTACTTGGAGCCGTCAAAGAATAGTTGTTGTTTGTGACGAAAAATTCGATCTATATATGTTCAACTAAAATTTACACGATAACAGCGATCGGGAGGTTGTTCTGTCATCGGAGTGTCAGTGTAAATATGAAATTAGTTGAGCTTATATAGAAAACAAATTGAGTGAGTGAAGGGGGCATGTTTCCATGAAGAAAAGAACTGATTTATGGAAAATGGTAAGTATGGTTATGCTGTCGGCTATTCTTATGGCTGGCTGTAGCAAAGGGGAGAGTGCTTCCGAGACCGCATCGGCATCGGTGCTTAAGGACGGAAAATATGATCCACCGTTTACGATCACCATCGCCAAACAACAGGATGAAAATGCTGGAAAGTACATCAACGGTGAGACGTTAAATGACAATGTATTGACCCGCTGGGGCGAACAAAACCTGGGTATCAAAATCCAAACCACCCTGCTGGGAGGTGATGCTTCACAATACAATACCAAGCTGCGGCTGGCGTTGACGGGTTCCGAGAAGCTGCCAGACGTTCTGCCCGTCTATGACACCATGCTGGTCAATGATCTGATTGAGTCGGGGCAAGTCAAGGAGATTACAGAAGACATCTCAACCTACATGCCTGACCGGATAAAAGAAATATACAAACAATACCCGACCACCTTCAATCCAGTGGTTAGGGAGGGCAAGGTCTACGGGATGGCCATTGCGCCGAATTTGACGGAAGGTGAAGTCATGTTGATCCGCCAGGACTGGTTGGACAGTTTAAACTTGAGAACGCCAACAACGATTGAGGAGTTTGAACAAGTCATCGCGGCGTTCACTAATGAGGACCCCGATGGGAACGGCAAGAAAGACACATACGGCTTTACTTTTCAGGTAAAGATTCCTACAATACGGGCTGGGTCAGCGATCCGGTCATGATATTCAGCGCATACACGGGCAAACATCTTCCAAGGCAATGGTATAACGACAATGGCAAACTCACGTATGGATCTGTGACTCCTGGCAACAAAGAGGCACTTGCCAAGTTACGCGATTGGTATGCAAAAGGGTACTTGAACAAAGAATTAGCCACCCAAGGTGCATGGGATGCACTGTCCGATTTTACGGAGGGGAAAGCTGGTATCATCATTGGTCGTCCTTGGCTTTACGACAGTGTGAAGGACGTAGAGAAAATGTAGAGGGTGCAAAAATCAGTGCTTATCCGACCATTCAAGGTGTGAACGGTGATAAGACCTATCAATCCGCCCAGTTGAACGATGGTGTGTTCATGTTTAACAAGGATTTTCAGAACATGGAAGCCTTCTTCTTGTACTACGATAAAATGTACGACGCGGCGTTCAGTACGGGAGATTTTAAATACGGCTACGCGCAGGGATACGATTACGATATCGTCAACGACGAAGTCACTTTTGATCCAACGAAATTTAATACGCCATTAGAGGCTGTGCAGGGCGTTGGGAAAATGGCATTTACCAAAAATACACCGAGTGTTGATGGTCCTGGCCAATCGTACTACGATCTGGCGAATGGAGTTAAAGCCGACACGGGCGTCCTCATTCAAAGCGCTTCAAAAGATCAAACGACACAGGATGGATATCGGATTTCGTATGAAAACAGAGATGTTTTACTGCCAAATGAGTTTAACGGTCCACCAACACCAACGATGCAAAATGTGTGGGAACAGTTGACTACCATGGAACAAGAGACGTTCACCAAAATCATATATGGCAATGAGCCGCTTGAAGCATTTGATACCTTTGTGAAACAGTGGCATGAAAAAGGCGGAGACACCGTTATCGAAGAAGTTAACGAATGGTACAACCAAGCCAGCGAGACGGATGTAATGACACTGATGAATTTGAAATAAAGTCTAGTTTCACCTGAACCAGCCTTCCGGCAACAGGAAGGTTGGTCTTCTAAAAAAGGAGATGATGAGACATGATCAAAGGTAAATCGTGGATGGCTATCGTCATTGCATTGATGTTGTTAACAGTACATTTAACGTCCTCAGCTCAAACCGTTCACGCTACTGCTGGTGAAGAGACCAAGATCGCTGCAACACTGTTTGTCCTGAAGAATGAATCCAAAGTATCCAATGCCAAAATTCATTGGGCACCTGTCCAGGGAGCGACTGCATACGAGTTATACAGATCCGAGGACAATGCGCCTTATACGTTATTACAGACCTTAACCGGTACAACGACGGATGATTATGAACTCAATATAGGTAACACATACAAGTATCAAGTGAAGGCATATGGCGGAACTTCCTTGTTAACCTCCGCTGTCTCGCCAGAATATACCCCTTACAGCCTTCCAGAAGACCTCACAACTTTTGATAACACAACGCAATCAACGCTTATGCTCCCGAATGAACTTAAAGTTGGGGATACCTACTACAGGTTTAATTTTGTTCAAAAGCCATCAGGTGGATTTGGAGAAATGATTCAACAGACATCAACAGATGATATCACCTACGGTAACGACAAAGTGGTCCTGTCCTACACGGATCATCCCGATCTGGCGAACTCCAAATTTGAGGGGATTAATATTCTATACCATGCGCCCACAAACAAATTCGTTTTTTGGGCTCACTATGAAAATAGTACAGATTACACGCTTGCCAGAGTATCTGTGGCTTCAGCTACACCTGGAGAAGACTTTACATTTCACAAAAGCTTTCGGCCGGAAGGGAACCAATCCCGGGATATCTCCATTTTCAAAGATGACGATGATTCGGCGTATCTGATCTCTACGGCCAATAATAATTCGGACACCATCTTATATAAGTTAACCTCCGATTGGCTGGATGTGGATCATCAAGTTTCTGTTATTTATCAAAATCAACACAGGGAACTGCCCAAGATGATCAAAAAAGATGGCATTTATTATTTGTTCTCTTCCCAAGCGGCAGGTTGGTACCCGAGTATACCCTTGTATTCATCAGCAAATAGCATAGACGGAAATTGGTCTGAATTACGGACGATTGGCAACACGTCAACCTTCTCTGCGCAGTCGGGTTCCGTCATGCGGGTGAAGCCAGATACGGGTAACAACGTGGTTATGGTTGCGTATCGCTGGATGTTCGGCTGGGCAGGCACGCAAAATGGAACAACGGAGGAACGTTTGCTTCCCGTTTGGTTCTCCGATGGTTACGCATTTTATGATTATTTTGATCAAGTCCTGTACAACACAAGTAATGATGTCGTCGTTCCCGTTCAGAATGGGAAACTGCTGTCACAAGGTAAACCGGCAACAGCCCAAACGGCTACTGGCACAAACCCGGCAAGTTATGCTAATGATGGTAACTATCAAACCGAATGGATCGGCACAGGCAGCTCCTGGCCACATTGGTGGAAGGTCGACCTTGGTTCCGTTCAGCAATTGAATAATGTGCAAATCTCCTGGTGGATGCAAAAAGGCTCCGAAGGTTATTACAAATATAAAATCGAGACTAGTACGGATAATGTAAACTGGACCGTGGCATTGGATCGAACCAATAATAAATCTTACGGTTTCACATCAGATACGCTATCGAGCACTGCTGCCAGGTATGTACGAATTAATATGCAAAATGCGGCACTTCATAACAATCCCAACAATTGGTACACGCCAAGACTTTGGGAAGTGAAGGTATTTGGATCGGACACCAATTAACGATGTTCTTAAAAGAAGAGAGGTAACGGTGTGAATAATCAACTAACCAATGGTGGCATCTGGAATGATTCAAGTGGTAATCCAATCCATGCTCATGGTGGACATATGTTGTTTCATGACGATTATTATTACTGGTATGGTGAAGATCGTAGAGAAGATATATATGTGAGTTGTTACCGTTCCAAAGATCTATTCAACTGGGAGTTTCGGAACCATATCTTGACGACCTCTACGCCAGCTGCACCCATTCGAGTTCGGACGAATCTGAGATTAGTGAACGATAAAGGTGGAAAAGTAAATCTCGAACGGCCTAAAGTGCTGTTCAACGCGGTGACAAAAAAGTTTGTCCTCTGGGTTCACTATGAGAATGGTGACAATTACAATGATGCTGCATGTGCCATAGTCACATCTGATTATCCGGATAGCCATTTCGTGTATCATGGCAGCTTTAATCCGTACGGGTATATGTCGCGTGACTGCACGCTCTTTCAGGACGATGACGGGACAGCATATTTTATTTCGGCTGCCAGAGACAATGCGGACCTGCACATCTATCGCCTGCAGGAAGATTACCTTAATGTTGAAAGTCTTGTCGGAAAGCTGTGGCAGGGGGAATATCGAGAGGCGCCAGCCGTCTTCAAGCGGAACGGTAAATATTATATGCTGACCTCATTTTGCACAGGCTGGGACCCCAATCAAGGGAAATACGCGATGGCGGATACGATGGATGGACCATGGGGGATGCTAAGCGATTTTGGCGATGAAACGACGTACCAAACGCAACCAGCATTTGTGCTGAAGCGATCAGAAGAGGAGTATCTATACTTTGCAGATCGCTGGAACGGATCGGATTACTTCCAATCCAGCTATGTGGTCCTGCCCATTGAATTCAATGGAGACATTCCTATTCTGAATCATTATTCCACATTATCTTTGGGAGAGGATACACATCTGATTCATTTTGAACGATAAAACGACTGATGAGAAAAGACTTTGATCCTACTGAGAATGTAGGTTCAAAGTCTTTTTGAATGAATTTTATAATTTCAAATCTAACGAATAGCGATCGCGAAGTACTGATAAATGATGGAGCTCATGTCCAGCCATAACAAATGCAATCGATCGAGCTGAAGCAGTGTTATCACTGACGATCCCTTTACAGAGCCATGCTTCCGGGGTGAGGCGACGGAGCATAAGAATGGTTGAGCGACGTGTGACGGTATATTCTTCGCTCAAATCGGCCAGGGTATACGCATTGAAAGGGTGGGTATGCATAAGCACGTCCTGATCGTAGCCAGGATGATTCGCTTGGTCACCTCGGGCGATGCGAAGCAATCGGCTGCTCATGATGCGTTCGTTATCCAAAAGGTGGCCGATGACCTCTTTTACGCTCCATTTGTCTTCGGCGTACCGATAATTTACTTGCTCCTCTGTCAATGAAGAGAGCAAAGTTGGTAGGATGTTGGCTTGCAGCTCTAAGCGTTCGATGATGTTTCCTTCAGGAACAAGCTGGATGTACCCTTCATAATAAGCTGCATATTCATCTGTAGTTGGTCTTTCAACCATGGTAATGCCTCCTTTGGGATTCAAAACTCTGGAATATATTGTAGCATATATCCTACAGCATGAAATTAGAAATTAGCCCCTCCACTTTATGAGCGGAAGGGCCGTTTCATGTGATTTGAACAGTTTATATCGTTTGGTTGTAACACTTTCTAATCCGTTCGTCGTATCCCCTTATTTTGAACAAATTTCTCCAAAACCGCAAAATCCTCCGTCACTTTTTTGAACGGCAACGTGTTCAGCACCTGTTCCCGGTAATTCTTTTTAGCCGCTGCGCTAAGACGGGAGTCAAGTATGCTGAGTATGCCAAGGTCCGTTTCACTACGGATCAAGCGTCCCGTTCCTTGCCGTAACCGAAGAAGCATGTCCGGTACAAACACCTCCATGAACGGATTCTCCGTTACAGATGCCTTATATTCATAAACAGGATCCGATGGAACAGGGAAGGGCAGACGGAAAATAATGACCTGTGACAGGTCAGACCCCTCGATATTCACACCTTCCCAGAATACACCTGTACCCAGGAGTACACCTTTGCTTTTCCTGAATTCAGCGATAACACTGTCCTGGGAAGATCCCTCTTTTTGAACATGGAGTGCCCATGTATATTCATTAGCCCTTGAGATCAACTTTTTGTGAATGTACTTCATGTCCTCTTTTGCTGAAAAAGGATGATTGTTCTTCCCTGAGTTAGATTACAGAGTTGAACCACTTCCTTGTACGCTGCTTCAAGATAGTTTTCGCGCTGATCGTGGTGATAATAGGGAACTTTGTTCGAAATATACATCATGGCATGGTTGGTGTAATCAAAAGGAGAGGGTTGGCGCTCTAGGAAATCTCCCTTATAACCGAGGGAGTGAGTCATATAAGAATATTGTTCCTCCAGCGTATCCCCGCCTTGGCACAGCGTTGCTGATGTTAGGATTACAGGTACCTTGCCATTAAATAAGGAGTATTTCAGAAATTGGCTTATATCTTTGGGACAGATGCTGATTGTGGCTACTCCCAGGGGACTGCTTGCCCATCTGAGATAGTTGTCCTCTATTTCAGCCAAGACATAGATGAGCGTAATGAGCCCATTTATGGCTTCAAAAGCGTCATCGATCTCCCGCTCGTGGCGTGAGGTCAAAATGGAAAGGCGTAGACTGAGATCTTTTAATTCGTCCGAGACCTGGTTCAACGGTATTCCTCCTTTGATCTCTGACACTTTAATTCGGTCGTTATCCTGCTTGGCATGGTGGAGCAGATCCGCGTTTACCTGTTTGAAGATGCGCTCAGCGCAGTTTTTGATGAACTTGGATTGTGAGAAGAGACTTTTATCCCCGGACTGCTTCGTGAGAAGCTGCACCGTGGTATCCAGAATGCGGCAGATTCCCCGATAAGTGAACTCAAGTGTTCTGGCATCCCGAACTTTAGTTTCCAGATTATGCGCTTCATCAATGACGATCAGAGCAGGCTGTTCCGAGATGATGCTTTTAGTTCCTTCTTTTTCTTCATCAAATCCCGTATGAGCAAGTCCTGGTTCACGATAATAAAATCAATCTCGTGAGCTTTTGCATTTAATTTCGCTCTCATATCGTAAAACAAACATGCAGTTTTATGATGACAACGTTCAAATTTGCAATCATTCACGGAAACGTGGGACCATTCAGCATCACTAATTCCAGCTTTAATATCGGCTCTTTCATCAATTTCATAATCTAATATGCGCTGCGCAAGGGTAGACACGGAGGAGTTAGCATCATCAAGACTGATCCATTCCGCTGCTCTACTTCGGCAGGCATACTGACCCATGCCTTTTCCCACGACGGAGCGAACCGTTGAGAATCCCAACCGACTACCAATGATCCTTAAATCTTTATGTATCTGTTCCGAGAGCTGAATGGAGGAGGTAGCTATAATGACTGGTTTCTGAGACATTTGATTCGTGAGCAGGCTTGGGATCAGGTACGCAAAAGACTTACCAATTCCGACACCAGCTTCAATCATGGCATTATGTCCATGGATATAAGCATCGGCGATATCAAGAGACATTTCTTGCTGTCCGATCCGCTCTCTAAGGCCGATTCGGGGGAACCGGTCATATATTCGGAAGATGGCGTTAACCAAAGAACGTTCGATTTCCTTGTCCGGTTCCTGCTTATTAATTTTGTAAAGTTCATTTAACCAATTCATAATGATCGCCCCTCTTCCGAATGATGATCTTCTTGTACTCACTTTGGAGACGATTTACCTCACAATGCAGTTGTAACGGCATTTTTAATCTGGATACGCCTTCCTGTAATTGTTCATCTGACAAATGTGCAAAAGACAAATAGATACCATACTTCGTACCAACAGCCGTTGAACTGCTGACTTCTGAGTATACCACACCTTGTGACCTAGCTGATTCCCGAAAGGCTTCATAAGTGGTCACATTACCTCGCCACCAACCAAACACGTGTAGACCCGCTTCATTCTCCACCCAATCAAACCATGTAGAGAGGTGTTTGTTCAAAAGTTTGAGTAACAGATGGAATTTGCGACTGTATAATCGATTCATTCTGCGCAGATGACGCTCATATTGACCGCTTGTCATGAATGCAGCTAATGCCCGTTGTTCGATCAGGTTGACGGGTCGTGGCTCATATAATGCCTGTGCCTTTCTAAAGGTGTCAGCCAAGGTAGGGGAAGAACCACATAACCAAGTCGTACTTCTAAAGGCAAGGTTTTTGTAAAGCTACCTAGGTAGATTACACGTCCAGCTTTATCGAGTGTTTTCAGTGGTTCAACATGCATTCCGCGATATCGGAATTCACTATCATAATCATCCTCAACAATCATGGCATCATTTCGCTGTGCCCAGTCCAGCAAGGTTTGTCTGCGTTCCAGACTGAGCATTTCACCAGTAGGAAATTGTCGTGACGGCGTGACAAACAACATACGTGCTTCCCAGTCTTGAGGCACAACGCCCTGACCATCGAGATTAGCTTCAATCAACTTTGCACCCGCAGCCAATATGGCTTTAGAAATTCCGACATAACAAGGACTTTCTGTCACTACATAATCCCCAGGATCTGCAAGTAATTGAGTGAGTAGAGCTATAGCTTGCATGGAGCCTGCAGTTACTGCAATATGATCCGGATCGACTTGAATGCCCCGCATCCTTCGAAGATAGGCAGCAATGGCTTCTCTCAATTTTGGATCCCCGGTTGAACTAACCATGGCAGAAGTTGTTATCAGGTGATGCTCACGCTGCCTTATCTCTGCATACAATCGATTATTCCATTCATCGTAAGGAAACTTGGAGAAATCAGGTTGATATTTGCTAAAGTCGATCACTTCGTCGCTATTCATTCTGAAATCATGTGTATGAGCATTGGCTGGTGCATTTCTTTGAATCGAATGCTGTTCAAACTGCTGAATACGATTTCCCCAGGCGGATAAGTGATGCGTACAAGCTTTCACGGTGGACGCATTATTGTTCAAATCCAACTGGTAAGCAACAAAGGTTCCTCTTCCATGCTCTGAATGAATGTAACCTTGAGCAGTCAACGTATCATAGACCTGATTCACAGTTCCTCTGGAAATGTGATACGTCGCAGCTAACTCTCTAGTAGAGGGTAACTTCTCACCATGTATAAGATTACCTTCATGAATTGCATCACGAATGGCATGATATAGAGCTTTCATCTTCGTATATTTTCGGTTCAAATATGAACTGTAAGCTACATGAAATTGCATAGGACCTCCAGAGTTATCATTGAAGTGGTACAATAAAAACCAAAAATATTGGATCTTTTTATATGACCATTCTCATTCTATACTAAATCATAGATTAGAGCGATGCCTTTATTGAAAACCACCCAAAAGTTAATTAGGAGGACTACAATCATGCAAACAGGTACAGATCGTGTAAAAAGAGGAATGGCTGAGATGCAAAAAGGTGGCGTCATCATGGACGTTATGAATGCAGAGCAAGCTAAAATTGCTGAGGCGGCAGGGGCAACAGCTGTTATGGCTCTTGAGCGGGTACCATCTGATATTCGTGCAGCAGGCGGTGTAGCTCGCATGGCAGATCCTACCATCGTTGAAGAGGTTATGAAGGTTGTATCTATCCCAGTTATGGCCAAAGCACGTATCGGTCATTACATAGAAGCCAAAGTGCTTGAATCCCTAGGTGTGGACTATCTCGATGAAAGTGAAGTTCTTACTCCTGCAGACGAAGTGTTCCATATCGATAAACATGAGTTTACTGTACCATTTGTATGTGGAGCCAAAGATTTGGGAGAAGCTCTTCGCCGTATTGGTGAGGGTGCATCGATGATTCGTACAAAAGGTGAGCCTGGAACGGGCAACATTGTTGAGGCAGTTCGTCATATGCGTCTAATTAACAGCCAGCTCCGCAAAGTGCAAAACATGTCCAAGGACGAGCTGTACGCTGAAGCGAAAAATCTGGGTGTAGCTTATGAGTTACTGCGCGAAGTTCATGAAAACGGCAAACTTCCTGTCGTTAACTTTGCAGCAGGCGGTGTAGCTACTCCGGCAGACGCAGCATTAATGATGCACCTGGGAGCAGACGGTGTGTTTGTAGGATCAGGTATTTTCAAATCCGATAGCCCTGAGAAATTCGCTCGTGCAATCGTTGAAGCTACAACACATTACACAGATTACAAACTGATTGCGGAAGTATCCAAAAACTTGGGCGCCCCGATGAAAGGGATCGAAATTTCTAAATTGGCTCCAGAAGAGCGCATGTCCAACCGCGGTTGGTAAGATAGCAGTGCATCTAGTTGAATAGGTAGTTTGAACATTTATATAGAAGAGCCGATCAATTGAACCTTAATTGATCGGCTTTTTTGTTCTTACTGTTTAGCTTGTTGATATCTTCAAAATGCTGTGGCTATAATAATCGGTATGAAGGAAGGTGCAGACAATTCGCTATCTATATGAGTTTATTCAACATCAGGACGATCTGCCTATGAAACTCTTCGTGAACTCGGTAAAACATATTGATTTCCATTGGCACAAGGAAGTGGAAGTTGTATATGTTCTCCACGGTTCAATCATCATGTATCTGGACCAGCAGCAATATACACTGCATGAAGATGATGTGATTGTGGTTAACAGTATGTCCGTCCACAAGATCGAACGAACCAATCAGGACAATGTGTTATTAACATTGCAGTTCGGTCCCGAGTTGATGAACAATAATGCGTTTATCTCCTGTAACTCTGCTATGAACGTGGAACAAAACGCTCCTCGCCTGCAAAGTATTAAACAATATCTTGCGCAAATGGTATGGGAGATCAACAAAAAAACGCCGGGTTATCAAAATTTCACAATGGGCAGATTACAGATGTTATGCGGATGCCTGCAGAGGTATTTTTCCAGTGGAACAAATTCCGCATTGGAAGACGGTAGCAGGGATTATGACTATAAAAGACTGAACAGGGTCCTCACATATATTGATTTACACTACAATGAGAAGATTACACTGCAGGATATGGCGCATTCCGAACATTTAAGTTTGCATTATTTCTCCCACTTCTTCACCGACAAAATCGGGATACCTTTCCAAAAGTATTTGACGCTCATTCGCTTGGAGAAGGCTCAGGCTCAGCTGGCAGCAAACGATAAAAATATTTCGGAGATCGCGCTGGATTGCGGATTTGCCAATGTGAAGCTGTTTAACAAATACTTCAAGGAAAAGTACGGCTGTACGCCCGGTTCCTATCGGGAATCTTCTCGTACACCGGAACTCCATCAGTTGAATGTGAACCGCAAACCCAAAACATATGAGGAGTCTTCAAGCGGAGATTATTACGAGATGGAAACGTTGAATGCGATTAGCTTACTGTATCGATATCTGGATGTTAAGGTTGACGCTGATCAAGACACGCTTCCTATACCGTCTGTACATCTGTCAGACCAAACTTATATTGAAATTCGTGCTGATCAGACGTCGTCTGTCTACGAAAAGCACTGGAATATGACCATGACGGCAGGGAGAGCCATTGAAGGTTTACGTGAAGATTGGCGGAAGCAGCTCTCCGCGCTGAAAGGAAAAGTACCTTTTCAATATATTCGATTTCACGGCATCTTCAATGACGAGATGATGGTGTACAGCGAGAACGAGCAGGGCACTCCCCTCTATAATTGGTCTTATGTGGACAAGTTGTATGATTTCCTGCTGGATCAGGGTGTTCGGCCATTTGTGGAATTAAGTTTTATGCCGAGCCAGTTGGCGAGATCCAAAGAAACGCTGTTTTGGTGGAGAGGGAATATTAGCCCGCCATCCGACCCTGCCAAGTGGCAGGCGCTTGTTGGTGAATTCGTTCGCCATTGTTTGAATCGTTATGGGGCGGAAGAAGTGAGACAGTGGTATTTCGAAGTATGGAACGAGCCTGACCTGGCGGGTGTTTGTTGGGCAGGAAGCAAGGAAGAATACTTTACGTTTTACGAATCGACCGTTCATGCCATCAAATCGATTTTGCCGGAACTGAAGGTGGGGGCCAGCTATGGGTTACGGATCTCTCTGGAACGATACCTGGGCTGAGGAATTTTTGTCCTATTGCCGCAAGCGGGAAGTGGCTCTCGACTTTTATTCGTTCCACATCTATTCGGAGTATCCAAAGCTAAAAGTTGAAGACGATCGTTTAACGCAAATCATGCCGCCTGCTTTTTATAAAGAGAGTATTGCACTTATGCGGCAAAAAATGAATGCGTCAACGTACGGTCATGTTGAACTTCATGTCACCGAATGGAACTTTTCACTTTATGACCGTAACTTGCTGCACGATACCATGTTCATGGCTCCGTTTGTCATTTACCACACCATGAACACGCTCGGTGACGTGAAAGCGATGGCTTTTGGTCCTTTACCGATGTATTCGAAGAAAGTATCGTTCCCTCTTCTCCTTTCTACGGAGGTTTTGGCCTGATTAACCGCGATGGGCTGAAGAAACCCAGCTATTATGCATTTGAGCTTATGCAAAAGCTTGGGGATGAGCTGATGGTCAAGGGAGACGGTTATGTCGGAACCCGAAAAAGGGATGGAAGCATGCAATTTTTGTTCTATCACTATGTGCATGTAGACCGGCTGTTTGCAAGTGGGGATTGGTCGGAATTATCCAGCTCAACCCGCTATGACGTATTTGAGGAAAAAGGTAGCAAAGCTTATGAACTTACCCTGAGCAATCTCGAGGGACCTTATAAATGCACCAGTTATCAACTGGATCGGGACCATGGATCGGTATTTGATGAGTGGACCCGCATGGGATCGCCCTATTCCTTGACGGAAGAAGAAATCCTCTTTTTAAACGGGAGGAGTGGACCCGTGATGGGGACAGAGATGATTAGAGATGAAAGTTGGCACAGAGAAATTTTGCTTCCACCGCATGGGGTAATGCTGCTCATTTTGGATAGACAATATTAGAAAAAAGTGCTTATAAGACATCCTTTCAGTAGTGAAGGGATGTTTTTTGTTGTTTATTTCTTGTTCAGGCTGGCAAGCTAGAACTATAGCGATGGATTGGGCAAAAAACGAACCATGATGCGGCAAGTTCCAACAAGAAAGCGTTAACACAAATCGATATACTATGGTTGTGGCAGCTTAGAGGAAGACAGGGGAGTTTTGGATGAAGCGTTTCATGAAATGGATGACAGATTCGTTTGCGCCAAGATTGGAGGCGTTTACGAATAATATTTGGGTTTCTTCGATTCAAGAAGCCATCATGGTCGCCATTCCGATGATTTTCATCGGTTCGATTATTACATTGATTTCGATTTTGCAGGATTTCATTCCGGGAATGCCGGACCTGACACCCATCACGACATTCAGTTTCGGTTTGCTG
The DNA here is from genome assembly GCA_022836915.1 of Paenibacillus sp. OVF10. Classification (GTDB taxonomy): domain Bacteria; phylum Bacillota; class Bacilli; order Paenibacillales; family Paenibacillaceae; genus Paenibacillus. The sequence goes on from CP094668.1 coordinate 4,180,650, forward strand.
GGGTTGTTTATTGCTTTTTTGACGCCTTATGTCGTGATGGAAAAAGAGAACGACACAAAATCAAGTTGCTTGCGGGAATGACGGGGATATCTCTGTTCGTTATGCTGCTTAACCCGACAGTAAACGAAGACGGTACCATTCAGTTCATCCTTGAACGATTTGGACCCTCGGGGATGATTACAGCACTCTTGGTAGGTGTATTTGTCGCTCTTGTAATGATCATGTGCAACAAATTTTCGTTCTTCAAAAAAGGGTCTTCACTTCCCGAATTCATTATGGACTGGTTCGATTTTCTCGTCCCGATCGCCCTGGTATTAACAACAGGATGGTTGCTTGTATATCAGCTTCATTTTGATATTTTTGGACTGATCGTGAACGTATTTGAGCCGATCAATGCCGTTGGACAAAGCTTAACCGGATTTTTATTGTTCAATTTCATTGGCGTTGTACTGTATTCTTTCGGCGTAAGCCCGTGGGTCATGACACCGATCTGGTACGCAATCTGGATACCTGCAATCGAAGAAAATGCAGCTCTTGTCGCAGCGGGACAAGATCCGGTCAATATCAACACATTTGAAACCTTTTTCTCCGGCTGGCTGGGTATTGGCGGTATGGGTGCGACTTTGCCGTTAGTTGTTTGGTTCCTGATGGCACGTTCGAAAAAACTGAAATCTGTCGGCAAGGCGACGATTATCCCGTCCTTGTTCAACATTAATGAACCTGTCGTGTACGGAGCACCGATTGCTTTTAATCCGTTACTCATGGTGCCGATGTGGATTAACTCACTTATCACGCCGGTGATTGTGTACTTGGCTCTCGACTGGGGTTGGGTACGGATCCCCAGCCAGATCTTCCAGCTATGGTACACGCCAATCGGCCTGTCCACCTACATTATGTCCGGACTCAATGGGCTTATCTTGCTGGCGGTCGTCCTGGTGATTGTATTTATTGTCTGGTTTCCGTTTTTCAAACTGTATGATGCACAGGAACTGAAGAAAGAACAGGAACAAAATTGATATTAGAAGGGTGAGTACTATGGATAAATCAATCAATGAATTATTGACGGCATTAACGCTGGCCGAGAAAGCTTCACTTTGCGCAGGATTGAATATGTGGATGACAAAAGGAATCGAGCGGTTAAACATTCCGCCAGTTCATATGTACGATGGGACAAACGGCATCCGTAAAACAAACAGCGATGAAGAAATGGGGATTACAACGGAAAATGTACCCGCAACCTGTTACCCTACGGGTTCAGCCATCGGTTCTTCGTGGAATACGGATTTATTGTATGAAGTCGGTGTGGCACTGGGACGTGAATCCAAAACCATGGACGTTGAGCTGCTGCTTGGACCTGGTGTCAATATGAAAAGAACGCCGCTTGGCGGAAGAAACTTCGAATACTACTCGGAAGACCCATACTTGACGGGGGAACTTGGAGCGGCGTTTATAAACGGGATCCAAAGCGAAGGCGTTGGCGCTTCTGTCAAACACTTTGCGGGTAACAACCAGGAGTTCGAGAAGATGGTAACCAGTTCGGAAATCGATGAGCGAACGCTCCGCGAGATTTACCTGAGCGCCTTTGAACGTATTATTAAGAAATCCGATCCTTGGACGGTTATGTGTTCTTATAATTTATTGAATGGAACGTATACAAGTGAGAATGAACATTTGCTGCATGATATTTTGAGAGAAGAGTGGGGTTATGAAGGTGTTGTTCTATCCGACTGGACAGCTGTCAATGATCGCATACGCGGTCTGAAGGCTGGGCTTGATCTGGAGATGCCGGGTCCCGCCAATTACAATGCTAAAGCAATCATTGAAGCGGTTCAGAACGGAAGCCTGTCCGAAGAACAGTTGGATCAAAGCGTGGGTCGTATTTTGAAGCTCGTTGAGCGGGTAACGGGCAAGAAAGACAAGGATTCTTCTCCAGATTCGGACTATCATGCACTCGCACGTAAAGCGGCGGCCGAGAGTATTGTGCTTCTGAAAAATGAGAACGCGATTCTCCCGCTAGGGCAGGAGTCCATTTCGTCAATTGCCGTGATCGGACGGTTTGCCAAAAAACCGAGAATTCAGGGAGCGGGCAGTGCGAAAGTAACGCCTACAAAAGTCGATATTCCATGGAACGAGATAAAAAATCTGGCTGGTGATGCCATGACCATGACTTATGCAGAAGGGTACCCGGAGGATGACTCCATCAATGATGAGCTAATCAAGGAAAGCGTATCATTAGCCATGAATTCCGATGTTGCTGTATTGTTTGTTGGCCAACCGGAATATGCGGAATCCGAGATGCATGATTTGCAAGGCATTGATCTTCCCGAGCATCAAGTGAAATTGATTCTCGCGGTAGCCTCAGTTCAGCCCAAGTGTATTGTCGTAACGAGCAGCGGTTCCGCACTGGCGATGCGTCCATGGGTACAGCATGTACCTGGTGTGATTCATTCTTGGTTGTCGGGTCAAGGCATGGGTAAAGTGATTGCAGATGTATTATTCGGACAGACAAATCCTTCGGGCAAACTCTCTGAGACATTCCCTGTCAAACTGTCGGACAACCCTTCACACATGCGAATTCGCGGGGAGAACGGCAAGCTGTATTATCGCGAAGGCCTGTTCGTGGGTTATCGATATTATGACCGGAAAGAACTGGCACCTCAATTCCCGTTTGGACACGGATTGTCTTACACATCGTTCTCCTATACGGATCTGGAAGTGGCTCAGACCCATACCGGTGTTACGGTGTCCTTCCAATTGAAAAATAACGGAAAGCGCAAGGGGAAAGAAGTTGTTCAATTGTATGTTCATGATGAAGAGTGCACATGGACCCGTCCAGAGAAAGAATTGAAAGCTTTTGCCAAAGTTGAACTGGAGCCGGGTGAAAAACGCAAGATTACTTTTGAACTGGAAGAGAGATTTCTCATATTACAACACCAAGTATAACCGTTGGGTGGCTGAGACCGGGTTTTTCCAAATTTCACTTGGTAGCTCGTCCAAAGATCTCCGAATTACGGAACGTCTGCATTGTGACTTTGGTAAGGAAGAAATCACGTTCCACAAATTCAGTCTGCTCAGTGAGTGGATGAGTGATCCTGTGGCGAAAAAGGAATTGGAGCATTGCCTGAATGAAATGAACGAGCACGTTACGGACAAGGTATATCTTAACGAGGAGTTTGTGGGATTCTGGGCAGATTTCCCGATGATCAAAGTGTTCCAAATGTTCGGCCAACAATGGATGAATGAGCGGTCACCTGATGAAATTATTAATGAACTTATCGCCAAAGTTAATCAGGCACGTAATAAATAGTTAAGTAAAGAGGAACCAAGTTCAATCCCGTACAGGGAGATGAACTTGGTTTTTCTGTGAGCCCAAAATAAGAGGCACCATATGAGGGTCTCTTTTAATTCATCAGACGAATGATATTGATTATTGTTCTCATTTACATGCTTCGACATTTACTGTATACTGACAATAGTTATTTTACATATTGGTCTAAACGACAAGAGAGAATTCAAAAGGGAGAGATTATTTACATGTTGGTATCCGTTAAAAAAGGGATGTTTCTTTGTTTGATTACTGCAATGATTTTGGTGCTCGCAGCGTGTTCAAGCAACAATAGTGGCAGCGAAGATGCAAATGGCAGCTCACAGCAAGCTGCGGAGAGTAGCATCACGAATGCAGCAACAAATGGGGAACAAACCGACGCAGACGCTTCAGCACCTGCTGAAACAACTTACCCAGTAACCGTTTCAAATTATACAACAGAGAACGGCACATGGGTGAAGAAGGATCAAACGTTTGACAAGGCACCCGAACGAGTGGTTGCCAATACACAAGGTGCAGCCGAGCTGATGATTCGCCTTGGTTTGACAGACAAACTTGTAGGTGTAGCTGCGTTGTTTGGTAGTGTACCTGAAGATATTGCTGACGAGTTTAAACAAATTCCTGTGCTTGCTGAAGGCTATGTAGGTAAGGAAGTGACAATAGGGGCTACGCCTGACCTGGTTGTAGGGCGTGGTGGATTGTTTGAGGATGCGGACTGGGGTGTTGGTACAGTAAGCAGCTTGAATGATATGGGGATTAAAACGTACGTACAAAGCACCAGTGTTCCTGATGCATCGTTAGATAGTCTGTATCAGGATATTACTGAATTAGGTGAGATATTCAACGTACAAGCCAATGCAGCGGCATATATTGAGACGCTTAAAGCACGCGAGAATGCCTTGTCGGCCCGAGCTAGCTCTGAAACGATCAACTATGCATCATTTTCGGATAATGGTGATGGAACTATTGGAATCTACAACGGAAATGGTGATACGTTTATTGAAAGTGCAATGTCATTAATCAATATGCATAATATGCTTATTAATGAAACTGGCACACTCAGTCTGGAGAAGTTAATCGAGATTAATCCGGATGCAATGATTATTTCGAGGTATGCAGGTGGCATTGATCCTGAGCAGACGATTGAAAAGCTGCTTGCCAACAAACAGGTACAAAACATTAACGCAGTTAAAAACAAAAAAATCTACATTATTGATTTCAACAACTTCTGGGGTTACGGGGATTCCATCTTCACAGGTGTTGAAGGACTCGCTGATGATCTCGGGTTATAAATGAGTACCATTAAAAGTCGCTTTTTTAGCGGCTTTTTTTGTTATAAGGGACCCAATTCTTGTTCCAAGCTGATCAAACTTTTATTGGAATCTAACGTTACTATTGTATAGTTAAAAATTACATAGAATGGGTGAGCCGCTGTGAAGATGAAGCATATGAGAAAAGTAGTTGCCGTTGCATTAGTGATGTCGGTGTTATTACCACTGGGGCCTCAAAAATCTGAAGCGGCATCCAAATACGTTGATTTGGAAATTCAGTGGGCAGACGGTAGTATTAACCATGTTGAGACGTTAATCAAGGATGGAGTCACGTATGGAAGCTTTTTCTCACTTGGTATTAAGGCAGGCCTAGTGTGGGGGATGGAAGATGATAAGACGGCCGTACTGAAGAGCAGTGAGAAGCATATTGTTGTGCACTTGGGAAGCAGAATTGCCGAAGTGGATGGTCAAAAAGTAGATATGGGCACAGAACCTGTGTCGTATATTAGTCACCTTTATGTGCCCATTAGATTTCTTGCATCTGCTTTGGACGGGGAAGTGACTCATCGAGATACGAAGACGAATAAGATAACCGTGACTGGGCTGAGCAATTATACCGATACTTTTTATGGTAGCGACATGGGTTACACCTATGTCATTCGCGCTACAAAAGGAGATCTTGAAATTACGAATGCTTCTACTGGACAAAAGAGCTCAATTCCGTTAGGTATAAAGGACATTAATGTGAATACTCATGATCTCAAGATAAATTTCAAGAGGAGTCCCCAAAATCTACTTATTGTCATCATTGAACACACTAATCGAAAAACAGAAGACTACGATCTTTACACGTTGGTATTCAAAAATAAAGGTCTGATTCGCAAATCCATTGCTCATGGGGTAATGGAGCCGCATGAAATTTTGAATTCAGATGGTAGTATTCAACTCATAGATGACAATAAGATACGTATTATCGATGATGGAAGCGGTAAGGTGCTTGAAGTGCTTCCTCGCTGAATATATATCTGATCCGATATTCATACGTCACCAATTAAAGAACAATAATACAAACATCTCAAAGAGCCGCTGATCACGATGATCAGCGGCTCTAGCATATTTCTTCCTGAATCTTTTTATAGTGATATTAATCTTTCAAGACAGCTTGACTTGTGAATATATTATCAGTATAGTGTGAATCAGTTCACACTTCACATTAAGGAGTAATCTATGCCAAAAAATTCTTTCTTTCGTTTAGATGAAGCAAGGCGCGAGGACATATCGAATAGCGCTATGCATCTTTTTGTTAATAACCTTTACGAGGATATAACTATGAAGATGGTTTTGGATAGTTTGTCCATGCACCCCGGAACATTTTATCGATATTTTGAAGACAAAGATGACCTTTATTGTCAATTAATACGTAATGTGACCCAGAAAAGAGCTGCATATTTTAGTAACAGTAATGAAGATTCCCTTTACAGCTATTTCCTTACTGGCTTATTTGGTAACGTTAATGGCATGGTGACCGAGCCGCTGAATGAGTTGGAAATCAAACTGACTAAAACGTTTTCATATATTCCTGAGGACATTTTGCTTAAAGTATATGTGAATGTGTTAAAGGGCGAGTCATTCCCCATGATCAAGGACATTTTACGCCGAATGAGGGTTGATGGATATCTCCGACCGGATGTTGACGACGACCTGATTTCTTTTATGTTTGAGTCAATGCAGCTTAATTTAATCTTGTTTTTAGAGAATTCGATATTAAGGACTCTAAGCTGCAACATAAGATCAGCAAATACTTTGCTGAATTTATGGGCCATGGACTGCTTGAAGATCATAAATATTCTGAAATGGTTAGCGATCTCAAGGGGAAAGAAAATGAAAACCTATGACGTATTTCCAGAACCAATTGGCGGCTATACTGTCGGTCGAACCCAGATGGATTTTGAGTACACGGCATCAGATTACACCAAAAGAGAACTGACCGCTTTTGTGTATTATCCGTCTGACAGTAGCGAAGGTAAAACTACATCAACGTACATGTTTCCTGAAGTCTACGGGATGTTTAATGAGCAGCCACTTGTCACTGCGTTGAAGGATGTTTTCTCTATAGATATCAAGACCCAGTGTTACGACGACCTTGCTCTCTCCGGGAAGGAAAAGCGCTATCCAGTGTTATTCTATGTTTGCGGTGGAGGCGGTTCTCCAGAATGGGGTACAGTGCTCTGTACAGACTTGGCAAGTATGGGGTATGTTGTGGTAAGCATCGGCCATCAGAATAGCACGATGTATAAACGTAAAGATGGGCGCCTGTTTAATGTATCCAAGGATTTTTCGGATGTCATTACAGCGTTTGGTGAAGATCCGGAGATGCTGGCGTTGGCTGGTAAGATGGAGATGCGTCCTGACGATGAAACTGCCATTGAGATGTGCCGTAACGTGCTTGCACTACCGATACTTTCCAAGATAACAGAGTATAGTGAATCACAGGCAGAAGATGTAAGGTATGTAGCCGATTATCTTTACAAACTGGACTCTGGAGAGCTGAATTCCATCTTTAAGGGCAGATTGCTGCTTGACATCGGCATGGGTATAGTCGGACATTCTTATGGAGGGCCTACGACGGCGATGGTTTGCCGGGATGACGACCGGTTCGCCTGCGGGATTGGCTTGGATAGCGGTGCGTTTGGACTTCTTGACAGCGATCTTAAGAAACCCTTCTTGCTACTGTTTTGTGAACCTAACTTTAATATGAATGCGATTATTGGCGCTAACAATAGCATGGAGACCTATTATTTCTCAGTTGATCGTGTTGCACATTTGGATTACTGTGACATCGTGTTTACAAGTGTTAATGAGGAACTCAGAGGTGAACGGGATGCTATGGAGATGCGAAATATTGTTACAGACTATGCGAAGAACTTTTTGATCATTACATACTGCAGAAGGCAGCAAGTGTGGAAAGCCTGGCATACGATGGTGTGGAATTGATCAGGAAGACCAGCAACAAGTGACATAACCGAGAGACTACTGATTAATATATGTAAATTAATGCATGTCAAAGAACTAGCCGTACAGACGCAGAGCCGATAACCCTATTACGCGGTTATCGGCTCTCTGACTCTGATATTGCAAATTGACATCCTGGTTCCAATAACTGACGCTTATTCGGCCTTAGTCCCGTCAGTGTTTACTTCGCTTCCAGGTTCCATCAACATGATATGACATTCCTTTTCGGCGGAAGGCTTGATCTCGACTCCCTTAGGGACAATATACATCTCACCCTTGGAAATCTTCACTTGCCCATCACGAAAATCAATTATCATTTCCCCTTCGAGCACAAAAAATAACTTATCGGTCTCCTCATGAACATGCCACTCAAAATCTCCAGCAATCTTAACGATCTTAAATTGATAGTCATTCATTTCACCAATGAGTTTGGGAGACCAAAGATCGTTTAATTTCGAGAATTCCTCATTCAATTGAATAGCTTGATAGTGCATCGTCATTCCTCCTGTGTATTAATCCTATAGTTTCAGTATACTGATCTAAGCTTTTGTATAACATGGATGTCTATTGAAATCAGGATGGATTATTGATGAACTTCAGACGATACTCCGTAGGAGAAATACCACATTGTTTCTTGAACACTCTGCTAAAATAAAAGGGGTCAGCTATGCCAACGGTCTCAGCAATCTGTTGTACAGACGCATCACTTGCCAATAACATTTGCTGTGCCATGTTTATACGATATTTCAATACATATTCTGCCGGACCCATACCCGCATGTCTTCTAAACACGTAGGAAAGTCGATTTCGATTAACGTTATTTTGTTCTGCAAGCGATGCGACAGTCAGACTTTGATCATAGTATTCTTGGATATAGGTAGAGACCCGTTCGAATAAAACATCTGATTCACCACTATTTTGCCTATGATCAACACATATTAAAGTCTCATTCAGTACATCGCGAAACAGCATCTCGGTCTGAAACTTTGAAATACCTCCACGCTGATTATACACATGCCAAAGACGCGTGATTAATTCGATCAGACGTGGGGACTGACCCGTTGATAATTCAAAATGCTGATGGGAAAAGCTTGTCTCTTCGAGGTCCGAACTACATATCCGGTATAAAACGAGGATGTATTCCCAGTCCGTTCTATGAAACACGGTTTGATCCAATTTCATTTTCGCGCCCCCATGTACAACTTTTCCTGGTGAAAAGATGTAGGGCGTACCATCAAATTGAAATTGTATTTTTCCTGTAAGAGGAAATACAAATCCAGGAAAAGAATCGGTATAGTCAGCCGGGGAACCCCTGGATTTCTAGCATATCGATATACTCCTTCTACTTGAAAAGGAATGTGTGCAAAATGCGCTGCTAACTGATTAACGTCTACTTTCACATTACGTACCTCATTTCAAAAGTGTTTGCCGGTCATTCTAATATAAATCGTTGTGCACCTTACTCCAACATTATTGATAACGATTATCACTGTCAACATATATAATGATAAAGAAAGCTCTTTTTTACATATGGGCAATAGAATCCATCTTGTGTTAACATGTGCACTAACTAATCCAATTGCTTGCTTGAGAAGGGGAACCCATGTCAATTCGAATAAAAATGCTGCTGTCTTTCACGGGCATGCTCGTTATAAGTCTACTGTTCATCCTGCTTACGGCAAGTCTGTATACGATTGCGGCCACAGGGGATCTACAGAGTTTCCGTGATATATACAAGGTACATTATCAGATCAACCCCCTGACTGAACAGGGAGAATCGATCTTTCAAGAGATGAAGTTCCTGGCCAAAAATGACCCGGACGACCTGCAGAACAAGGTTTTGCTGCGTGAATATGATATGAAGCTTCGAGCTGAGAAGTCAGGGCTCTACGTCAGACGTGAGAATAGCCAGATCTTCGAATCGCTGACCTTCAACCAGCCAGAGCTGAAGCAAGCACTTCCTGCCTATGATCTTAACAATTACCAGATTCGGAGCACCTTCAATATTGGTGAGCGATTTTACGCGTATGCAAAATTTGATTTTCAGTATTCAGACGGGGAACGAGGGAGTATCTTTGTCATTCGCGAGAGAAGCCCCTTTGCGGAGCTTACTCGCAAACTGCTACCTGTGATGTCATTCCTGCTTATTGGCGTCCTCATCATTGCAAATCTACTCTTGTTCCGCTGGATCACGCGCAGCTTCATTAAGCCATTGAATCAACTACGAAGTTCAGCCGAACATATTAAAGATGGCAATCTATCCTTTAAGCTTCAGCTAAACTCCAATGACGAGGTTGGTCAACTCAGCGAAGCGTTTGAGAGCATGCGGAATCAATTACAGCTCTCCTATGCATTACGAGAGCAGGACGAAGTAAACCGCAAAGAGCTCATCTCCAACATTTCGCATGATCTCCGTACGCCGATTACCAATATCAAAGGGTATATTGAGGGTATTCGTGACGGAGTGGCTAATACTCCCGAGAAAATGGAGAGTTACGTTAATATCATTCACTCCAAAGCAGTTAGCATGGATAAGCTGGTGGATGAACTGTTTTTGTATTCCAAGCTCGACTTGAACCAAGAACCTTTCCTGTTCAAGACAGTTGATCTCGCCGATTTCCTTGAAGATAGCATCGAAGAGCTGAGATATGATCTGGAGGATAAAGGTGTTGCCCTGGAATGGATTAACCAGGTGTCTGGTCCCGCCATGGCTGCTGTGGATCCAGAGAAGTTAAAACGTACCGTTGTTAATGTGGTGGATAATGCACTCAAATACATGGAGAATGAACACAAACGGTTCGAGATTACACTTCAAGCTGATGAGAAATGGATTACAATGGCCTTTAAAGATAATGGCAGGGGAATACCCGAAGAGGCACTGCCTTATATATTTGAACGCTTTTATCGTGCAGAACAATCCCGCAATTCCTCAACGGGCGGAAGTGGACTTGGACTGGCAATAGCCCGCCAAATCATTGATGGACATGGGGGCTTCATCTGGGCAGAAAGCCAGCCCAATGATGGCACGAGCATATATATCAAGCTGAAACGGCTGAATGAAGAGAGGGACTAATGAGTAATGGCAAACATTTTGATCATTGAAGATGAAACAACGATTGCGGAACTGGAACGGGATTATTTTGAGCTCAACGGATTTTCTGTGGATCTCTGCCATACTGGAGATGAAGGCCTGAAACAGGCACTGGAGGGGGACTATAATCTGATCATTGTTGATCTGATGCTTCCGGGACTCGACGGCTTCGAATGTTGCAGGCGCATTCGCGAGGTGAAGGAGGTGCCCATCCTTGTCGTTTCCGCGAAAAAGGAAGAAATCGATAAGATCAGGACATTTAATCTGGGAGTTGATGACTTTATTACAAAACCGTTCAGCCCAAGTGAATTAGTTGCGCGAGCAAAGGCTCATTTGACCCGATACGAGAGACTACTTGGTAAAAACAAACCAGCTGAGCAGGATGAAATCCACATTCGCGGGCTTCACATTGATAAAGGATCACGCCGCGTTTTTGTTAATGGAGAAGAGGTGGCGATTACAACCAAGGAATTCGAGTTACTTGTATTTCTTGCGAGTCATCCCAATCGTGTATTCAGCAAATCTGATCTGTTCGAGCGGATCTGGGGCATGGATTCCACCGGAGACATTGCAACGGTAACCGTCCATATTCGCAAACTGCGTGGGAAGCTGGAGACAGACCCCAAAAATCCGGAGTATATCGAAACCGTCTGGGGCGCGGGCTATCGGTTTACTGCATAAGTTTCGTGAAAATTTAGACCCAGTTTATATTTTGTTAATAACTTTGTCCTTGGGAGTTTCTTTTTGTCCTCTATTCTATAGATACAGGCAACTACAACCTATAGAGGAGGAATTCAACTATGAATTCTACAACCCGCAAAATCGCTACTTTTTTAACCATAACTGCATTAGGTACAGCAGTATTCCCGCTAACTGCGAATCAAGTACATGCAGCTACATACGTTACTAACATTGCAGCAACAACCGCACAGCTTAACCAACAGCAGATTGAAGCTGCTATCAAGGATCTGAATAGCTTGGGGATCATGAACGGATATGCAGATCAATCTATGGGTGAACATCGAGCAATTACCCGTGCTGAACTAGCTTCCTTGGTTTTCAAAACGTTTAATTTGGAGAGCAAGACGGGAGAAACCGTAGAATTGACGGATGTGAATCCGAATGCATGGTATGCGCCATATGCGTCAAAGCTTGTTGAACTCGGCATCATGCAAGCTAACGATGGACAATTCAATCCGCAGACTCAAGTGTCGGATGCTGAACTCGAACAAGTCGTATCTAAAGCAATGCAACGTGATGTTAAGTCCGTTCACCATTGGATGAGCGAGTTCTACTCCGAGAACGGTACAGCAACGCGTGGCGAAACAGCGGTGTTGTTGCAAACTGCACACCAAGCTATTCCTTCGGAGCAAGCTCAAATTAAGAGCGTTAGATCTCTGAATGCCATTACGTTAATTGTAACTTTTGACAAACCGCTGACAGCGGCGAATGAAGCTTTTGCCAAGGCACAAACGGATTTTGCGTTTAGTGCTGGGCTGACGTTAACCAATATGCCCCGTTTGAAAACAGGGTCAATTGCGACTTACATCGTTCCAACGTCCGTACAAGATGCTGGTGAAGTGTACAACCTGACTTACAAAGGCCAAGACACTGGTTCCTTTGAAGGCAGTGCCACGAAAATAAACATGACAACAGCTAGTCAAGTAACGAATGATACATTCGAGATTGAAGCACTGCAAGTGAATGGTGTAGTGGATTACGGTTACATCATTTCGGCTTACAGCGGTGGTCGAGGAGCTAATGCATTTGTGCTGAATGATCAAGAGCAAGCAGCAGGCAAAACATATCAAATCATTTCTTCCATGCAGGCAAGACAAGTTGTAATTACGCCAGAAGGTGGCGAGCCTATCGTTGCCAGATATGTCCCGTTCACGCAATCCACAGACGGTAAACAAGAACCGAAGTTCCGTTTGCCTGAAGGACAAACGCTGAAATCAGGTGTCACATATACGGTTTCTTCGGATTGGGCCAACATCGAAAATGCTTCATTTACGGCGAAATCGTTTGATGCACTAGTGGTTGCAAGTGCTCAAGCAGTGAGCGAAACCTCCATTGAAGTTACACTTGACCAGGATCCTGGGGATGAACTGTTCTCTGGTCGAAGTGTAACGTTAACTTCACCTAGCGGGAATGTTCTGACGGCCACTTATAAATATTCAAGTCGAAAAGGTGCGACGGGCGTATTCGACATAACGAATGATGGGAAGTTGACTCCAGGTACTACGTATACAATAAATCCAGTTGGCGATTGGAGTGTCGCTTCTTCGGTCACCTTGACACTGGAGTAAGGGAGGCAGTATGAGTAAATCGCTGATTATCGTTGTCCTGATAAGCAGTATGTTGATCGTTCAAGGCTGCGTGCCTGAAGTGAGAAATGAATCCAATGTGGAGGAAAAGGCCGTGACTTCAGCAGATGAACAGCTGTTCAAGGCAGTAGAGGACAGCGATACTGAACGCATCGAACAAATGATTCAAGCGGGCGCCAATATCAATGCTCAAGATCAGAGTGGACGAACCGCTACAATGATTGCAACTTACAATAATGATCTAACATCGGCTAAAGTGTTAATTGAAGCGGGGGCAGATGTGAATATACAGGACGATATGCAAAATACCCCGTTTCTGTATGCTGGAGCTGAAGGATACTTGGATATTTTGAAGCTGACAATTGAGGCGGGAGCGGACCCAGCGATAACGAATCGATATGGAGGGACAGCGCTTATTCCAGCTTCGGAGCATGGATATGTGGATGTAGTGCAAGAACTACTGACTCAAACTTCGGTGGATGTGGACCATGTGAATCAATTGGGATGGACAGCACTACTCGAAGCGATCATTCTTAACGATGGCAATGCTCAGCAGCAGGAGACGATACAATTACTCATTGACCACGGAGCAGACGTAAACATATCGGATCGTGATGGGGTGTCACCACTCAGTCATGCGCAGAATAAAGGCTTCAAGGAAATTGAAGACATTTTGGTACAAGCTGGTGCGAAATAGACCCTTTTAGGGTGAGTAAATTAACAAACATGTTGAGATATATGTAAAAATGGTTTTCATGGAGCGCCTGATTCCTTCTATGCTGAAGGGCAGGCGCTTCATTCAATCAATCTTACCTGTATGAAAGTAGCATAGTTTTTACGTGTCATAATGAGATACGGAAACGAGAATCTTAAAAAATGAATATCTCTGCTTTAAAGTTTGCTATAGTGTACCACTCTGCTTCCAGATAAAATGGAAATACCAACCATGTAAGCGCTATCTATTATTATACTGCTTGTACATGTTGGAATTATTCATGGAGGTGTATGATGAAGAGAAAGTCTTGGTATACGTTGGTGGTGACTGGTGTCGTCTCTTTGTTTTTTTCAGTAAGCGCTTTCGCGGGTTATGTTTTCTGGGAACCTCTAACCTATTTTAACGCAAGTACGTGGCAAAAAGCAGATGGGTATTCCAATGGGAGCATGTTTAACTGTACGTGGAGGGCTAACAATGTTAATTTCACAAGTGACGGCAAGCTTAAGCTTGGTTTGACCAGCTCTGCACAGAACAAGTTTGATTGCGGAGAGTATCGTACCACAAATACGTATGGGTACGGCTTGTATGAAGTCAGTATGAAACCTGCCAAGAACACAGGTGTAGTTTCCTCATTTTTCACATACACAGGCCCTGCACATGGCACCCAATGGGATGAGATTGATATCGAATTTTTAGGAAAAGACACAACCAAAGTGCAGTTTAATTATTACACCAATGGAGTTGGTAATCATGAGAAGATTATCAATCTAGGTTTTGATGCATCCCAAGGTTTCCATACGTATGCATTTGATTGGCAGCCCGGACATATCAAATGGTATGTTGATGGTGTACTGAAACACACGGCAACCAGCAATATTCCTAAAACACCCGGAAAAATCATGATGAACCTCTGGAATGGAACAGGAGTAGATAGCTGGCTCGGTCCTTATAACGGGGCCAATCCGCTCTATGCAGAGTACGATTGGGTCAAATATACGAGTAATTAAGCAGACTGAAGCAGCCGTTAGCGGCTGCTTTTTTCTATATTCTGGTATTGTATTTATTCAATATATGTATTCAATATCCAATATCCTAAATTAATGCAATAAATGTTGCAATATTAGTATGGGCATAAATATCAAACATTCATTATGATTAACCTGTAAGCAACATTACATAGACTGGGGGAACGAAGTTGGACACAAGTAAAAAGAGACGAGTAGGCAGTTTGGTCATGATCGGTGTATTGGCCCTATCTGCAGCCTTGAGTGGGTGTAGTAACGGGAGCGACAAGAAAACAGAATCGAGTACACCAGCGACAACGTTGAAGCTCAAAGATGGAAAGTATGATCCACCAGTATCCATTACGTATTTACGACCATGGGGTCCAGACGTGAAATTTAAGCCAGGCGAGGATCAGGATAACAACGTCCATACAAAATGGGCCAAGGAGAAACTCGGGATTGAGTTGAAAAACCAGTGGATATCTCCTTCTACCAATAATGCATTTGAGACGAAACTGCGCCTATCACTTGCTTCCAATGCGGAGATGCCAGACATTATTTCGTATCGCGGCGAATTCAATCTCGTGCGTGAATTGATTGAGTCTGGAAAATTTGTCGATGCGGGCGAGTTGTTTGACAAATATGCCAGCGACACATGGAAAGCAGCCGTAAACGAAGATCCTTCCGTATGGTATCCATACATGCAAGATGGCAAAAAGATCGGTATTCCGATTCTGGACTATTCCTATAATGGTGATCCTGTCATGTGGATCCGTGAAGACTGGATGAAGAAATTCAATCTGGAAGCACCTAAAACTATAGATGATCTTGAAGTCATTATGGAAACGTTTACGAATCAAGATCCGGATGGCAATGGGAAACAAGATACCTACGGACTCACCATTGGCTTCAAGAACTGGCTGAACACATGGATGTCGGAAGCTGGGTGGGTATTTGGCGCTTATGGTACAATGCCAAACCAATGGAATCTGACGGCAGACGGAAAACTTGAATACGGTTCCGTTACACCTGGCGCAAAACAGGCTTTGGCCAAATTACAGAGCTGGATGAGCAAAGGTTATATCCCGGAAGAAGCCGGTGTGTATGACGAGACAAAAGCAGCTGAAGAATTTACTGCCGGAAAAGCAGGTATTGTGGTAGGTCCTCACTGGATGCCATCCTGGCCGCTGGAGGATGTGAAGAAAAACAATCCTGAGGCTGAATACAAGGCGTATCCCATTCCTTCCGGTCCAAACGGTCAAGCAGGAAGACATGGTACGTCGAACGGAAACGGCGTAGTTCTGATTAACAAAGACATGAAAAATCCGGAAGCCTTTTTCACCTATCAGAACTATCTCTTTGATCACTATGCGAATCCTAAAGAGGGCGATGAGTTTGAGCATGGATTTGCGGAAGGATACGATTGGGTTATGGTAGATGGGAAACCATCAACCGATGCAAGTCTTACAGGTGGTTATGCTCCCGAGAAGTACACTTTGACTTTTGATGGAGCGCGAATTCCGAATCTGAGTATGACAACACTCGCGAAGCTGGCAAGTGGTGAAGAACCAACAACGCCATTTGAGAAAAAATCAAATCAGGTGTACCAACACCTATGCTTGATGCAGCCAAGATTGTATTGGATCAAAAGGATATCGTGTTCAATCAAATGTTTACTGGTGCACCTTCAATGACGATGCAGATGAACAATGACATTTTAACAAAGATGGAGAAGGATACCTTCTCTCAAATTGTATATGGCAAAACCTCTGTTGATGCATTCGACTCATTTGTTGAGAAGTGGAAGTCTTCAGGTGGAGATCAGATTACAAAAGAAGTTAACGAGTGGTATGATTCCGTGAAAAGCGGAAAATAGGATGACGCAGGGCTGGCTGAATTGATTCATCGCGGCCACATAAGCACCAAAAAGGCATTGCAGGAGAAGATCTCCGGCAATGCCTTTTTGTATTTGATATGGAGAAGAGGAAACCGGAGAAGATTACCAGAACGTCAAGACTGGCCTGAGTACTCTCTTAAACCGGCAGATTTTCCCGATATTCTTGCGGAGTAAGATCATAAAATTTCTTGAAGACTCGAATGAAATATGCGGTATTGTTGTAACCGACAAGTTCTGCAATCTCAAACACTTTGGCGGTTGATGTTCGCAAATGATAGGCTGCTTTCTCCATTCTTAATCGGTACACATAGGCAGTAAGTGCTTCACCTGTCTCCGCCTTGTACACCTTGGACAGGTACACCGGGTGCAGATGAACATGGTCGGCAATTGCAGGCAGCGATACATCTCCAGCCAGATGAAGGTCGACGAAACTTTTGACGCTGCGCACAATGGTGCTGTGATTGTCTCTAAGCTCTTGTTCAGCATCATCTCGTATGTAATGAAGTGTACGCATGGACCAGTCCTGTAGCTGCTGAGCAGTGGAATAGCTGGGAGCTTGAAAGTAACGATAAGACTCTGCTGGAATCAAAGAAGAGATTTGTTTGCCATTTTTATGAATGATGTACGCAAACGCACCCGCAATAGCAAAATACACCTCAAAGGTTGACTCGGCAATATCATGATGTTCATTGGAATGCAGCAGTTCCTCAAAAATGTGTTCGATTTTCTGTTCCACATCCTCAAAGCGACCAGCTTCGAGCAGGCTAATCAACGTTGGTGGCTGATACAGCGACCTGATCGTATGTAGAGGATTGGCATCTGTTTCATCGGAAGCGGTGACAAACAAACCTTGCACCTGACCCATCCGTTTACGCATGGACATAACCGTTCGCTCATAGAGTTCTCCAATTTCGTGGGGGAACTTGCCCCAATTGGAGACGGAAATGGAGATTGCACCTTTCAGGTATAACTGAACATTGGTTTGAATCTGGGCAGCATACTGCTCAAGCAATGTCTGAGGCGTCTCACTCCTGCTGTAACTCATCGTTGTGGAATGTTTCATGCTTACCAGAACAACAATGTAATCATGCACGTCTCGTGTGTGCCAGATATGAAAATGATTATGCATCACTTCACTTATGATATTACATATCGCATATTCCATTAAAGCCAGGTCGCCGTGTGCCATATCGGATAGATGTTTCTCCATACGAATAATCAGCATGCCGAGATCTTCTCCTACGGAGTAGGAAGCTCCAGCAGATCAAGCTTGTCTGCCAGCGTCTTCTGATCATAGACTTTTCCAGTCAGCAACTCATGCAGCATCGTGGATTGAAGCAATGGCAGATGATCCTGAAAGGCGTGTAAGGCTCTTTGATGAGATGCTGCGGTTTCCCACTTTTCTTTAATTCGATGAACAAGACGTTGCACGGATTCGATGAGATCTTCATCACTAACAGGTTTCAGCAAGTAATCAAAGCTTTCCTGTGCAATGGCCTGTTTCGCATATTCAAAGTCGGCATGACCTGATAACAGAATCGTCTGCACATGCGGCCACTTTTCATGAATCGCTGTAATCAGTGCAATGCCTGACATTTCAGGCATACGTATATCCGTAATTACAATGTCAATGTCGTGGTTGTCCATAATTTCCAGCGCTACTGCACCGGATAAGGCTTCATGAACTGTACCGATCCCGCAGCTTTCCCACGGAATGGTCTCTGCCAGCGTTTCCACGACGGAACGTTCATCGTCCACTAGTAATATTTGCAGCATGGGTCGTTCACCTACTTGTCTGTATTGTCGTGCCATGTGATGTTAACTTTAATTCCACCCATTGAAGACTGTTCATAGGATAGTCCAGATCCTTCACCGTACAGAAAAGACAAACGCTGATGGACATTCCATGTACCACATCCCATATTCTCATCCAGCGGTTTAAGAAGATTATCCCTCAGATGATCAAGCTGTTTCTCAGACATACCAAGCCCGCTGTCCTCCACGATAATCGTGTACACATCATCCTCGCAGTCCGCATAGATTTTAATCTCACCATCCACCGATTTGGGCTCCAGACCATGAATAATAGCGTTCTCAATAATAGGCTGAAGGGTTAGTCTGGGAACTGTTTTATCTAAAATATCATGGGGCACGTCGATTGTAAAATGCATTCGTTCCAGACGAAGTGACTGGATTTCCAAATAATTTTTGACCATCGTCAGCTCTTCACGAAGTGTGGCTTGATCCTTTTCGGACCTGGTTATGTATCGGTAATACTCCCCCAGATTCAGTGCCATGGCTACCACGGCCTTTTCATTTTTCATTCGGGCCATGTTCTTGATATAGAACAGACAGTTATATAGAAAATGCGGATTAATCTGCGATTGCAACTGTTTGAGTGTGGCTTCCCGACTTCGTAATTTCTCCTCATATACATTCTCGATTAATTCTTGAATTCGTTGAGCCATGATGTTGAAACGTGCAAATAACAGGCTGAACTCATTGCGTGCAGAATGATGAAGCCGAACGGAAAAGTCCCCGTTGGACAAGCGATTCGTCCCTTTCACTAACTGTAAGAGTGGAAGCTGCACACTTCGGTAGAGTGTATATAATACAACAACGCTCATCACGATCAGAACGGCAATTGAAGCGTAGAAGAGATTCCGGCTGCTCGTAATCGGTTTCAAAATTTGCTGCATAGGCACATAGTCAACATAATACCAACCGAGGCTCTTGGATTGAATATAGGAGACATAATATTCCGTTTTGTTCAACGTTGTACTGAATCCACCGCTGGCCTGCAGTTTTGCTTCTTTCAGGGAAGGCAGGATCGCGTTCAAGGTTTCCTTTCCAGAACTATTGCTGATTAATCCATAATCGGGATGGAACATGAATGGGTCACCTTTATTATTTAATTTGTTTTGATTAAGAAGTGCAGTTAAGTGGTGAACTGGAAAACTGATTTTGGTAATCAATCTGGCTTTGCCAGGTCTCGCCATCGCTGTCGTTGGATCGGTAGTGTACCAGATAAATTGATTGTCGGCATAGGTCCAGGATTGCGAGAGAGGCTCCTTAAACTCATCATCCCTGTACGGAATGTAAGCATAATAATCCGTTGATATCACTTTTTGCATCCTTGGGAAGTATAGTGTGATGGTCGAATGCCATTTGCTTGCTGCGTTGTACAGATTCATCTTTTCCAGAATAGCACTTCCAACTTTCACACGTTCATAGGGAATGTCCTTGTAGTCGGGGCGTTGATACTCCTGAATACTCGAATCTTGCCCAATAGACATCCCATACAACGACAATTGGTAAATGTTGGATTCTACTGAATCAGCAAATGTTGAGAGATGATTCATCGTATTGTTCTGAATCTCGTGTTCGATAACACGCACGCTTTCCCGGTTCGAGTATGTATAGAGAAACAACACCAGAATAAGCAGCATCACAAACAACAATGTAATTTTGGTAAAGACATTCAAGCGTGTGAACAAAGTCCAACCTCCTTAATCTTATTAAAATATTGATATCGTTGTTGCAATATTAGGATATAGATCACAAATTTCCATTGCTATAATTTTAATATACAAGTTCACGATGACTTGTAAAATACAAAATTTAGAACATGGGGGATGCAGGAGTGAAGGAACATACGTTAGAAACGCCGCATAAACGGCGCTCCACCAGGGTTAAACAGCGCTGGAATATGCAACGGAACTGGACCTTGCATATGATGCTCGTTCCAGCCGTATTGCTGGCACTGGTGTTTCAGTACATACCGATGGGCGGCATTGTAATTGCTTTTCAGGATTTTAAGCCATACTTGGGATTTTCTGAATCCAAATGGGTTGGTTGGGATAATTTTCGATATTTATTTTTATATCCGGACGTAGGTCAGGTGATCTGGAATACGCTGGTCATTGCATTTTTCAAAATCATCGCAGGTCTGTTCGCTCCATTCCTGTTTGCCATTTTGCTCAATGAAGTGCGCTTGACGGCATTCAAGAGAGTGAGTCAAACGCTTGTGTATCTACCGCATTTCCTATCATGGGTTATTCTCGGGGGATTCTGCTCGATATCCTGTCTCCTCAGGGCGGCATGGTCAACCAGCTTGTCGTAGCCTTTGGAGGAGAACCGATCTTCTTCCTGGGAGACGGTACATGGTTCCGAATAACGCTGATCCTCAGTGATGTGTGGAAAGAATTTGGTTTTGGTACAATCGTATTTCTGGCTTCTCTCTCAGGAATTAATCCTGCACTTTACGAGGCTGCCGAGGTGGATGGGGCCAACCGGTTTAAACAGACGTTGCACATTACGATTCCGGCATTAATGCCGATTACAATCGTACTGATGACACTCTCTATCGGCAATATCCTGAACGCCGGTTTTGATCAGGTATTCAACTTGTACAATCCACTTGTGTATGACAAAGGCGACATCATTGACACCTTTGTATATCGACTCGGGATTCTGAACGGGAAGATGAGCTTCGCCACAGCAGTGGGGTTATTCAAATCAGTGGTAGCTACCATTTTGATTGTTATATCGTACAGAATGGCTTACAAACTGGCCAATTATCGAGTTTTCTAGAGAGGAGAAAAGGGCTTGTATTATAAAACAAAAGGATACCGCATATTCAGCATCGCTAACTATACTTTTCTTGGGATATTATCGATACTCTGCATTTTACCAATTATTCATATATTGGCTGTTTCATTCAGCAGTATGGCGCCAGCATCATCAAACCTGGTTACCTTCTGGCCTATCGGGTTCACAACGGACGCATATGTGAAAACATTCGGGAATTCAAACTTCATCAACTCCTTGATCGTATCACTTAAACGGACTGTAATTGCAACGATCATTGGTATGGTCATCATGCTCATAACCGCATTTCCGTTATCGAAAGAAGATATCAGTTTTAAAGGTCGTTCGTTGTATACATGGTTCTTTGTTTTCACCATATTGTTCAGTGGCGGTTTGATTCCAAGTTACATTCTGATCCAGAAGCTAGGCTTGATGAATACCATCTGGGCACTTATTCTGCCTGGAGCACTGTCCGTGTGGAACGTTATTCTCATGATGAACTTCTTCCGTGGTCTGCCCAAAGAGCTTGAAGAAGCCGCCTATTTGGATGGAGCAGGTCATATCAAAACGTTGATTCTGGTCTACGTACCACTGTCGCTCCCAGCGATCGCAACCTTGTCCTTATTTACGATGGTGTATCAGTGGAACTCCTGGTTCGACGGCATGATCTATATGTCTGATATTAAAAATTATCCACTTGCTTCTCTGTTACAGACCATTATCGTTCAGCAAGATCTCAGCAAAATCAACGTCGATCCTTCCATGTTGGAGAATATCTCGCAGCGAACCGTACGCGCAGCACAGATCTTTATTGGTGCACTTCCAATTTTGATGGTATACCCGTTTTTACAACGTTTCTTCGTAAAGGGAATTGTTATTGGAGCAGTCAAGGAATAGGCTATGCAACGCAAGGATAACCGAGCTGAGGGAGGAAGTAAGATGAGAAGAGGATTGGCATGTATGGTGGCATGGAGTTTAATGGCTACCCTCGTTTATCCAGCAACTGCTGGGGCAGAAAGTGTACAGGGTCAAGCGGAGGTAGGAAATGTGCAGGCGAAAAGCCTGCACTTCTCTGTTCCCTATACAGACCTGACCGGGCATTGGTCACAATCCGCAGTTACACATATGCAGGACTTGAATCTATTGAAAGGTTATACGGACGGCACATTTAAGCCCAATCAGGTCATTAGCCGAGCTGAATTCGTTATGATTCTGGATCGGGCGTTTGGTTTCACCGGTAATACGGAAACGGCTTCTTTTGCTGATCTGTCTTCAGACGATTGGTACCAGGATGTGATGGTTCGGGCCCATGGTTCGGGCATTATTGAAGGCACAGACCGTGAACATCTGTCACCGAAACAACCGATTAGCCGGCAAGATGCAGCGGTTATGGTGGATCGAGCTTTTCAACTTTCAGCGGCTACAGATGAAGATAGTGAACAATTGAAATTTCAGGATGCAGATGATATTTCCAGTTATGCAAAGAAAGCGCTTACCTACCTGGTGAACGAAAATATTCTAAAAGGCTTCCAAGGTAAATTAAATCCCAAAGCCCCGATTACACGAGCGGAGACAGCAGCGTTACTGTCGGCGATGATTGCCGATGTGAAAAACGCTCCTGGTGTATACGAGTCCCGGGTGGATGGCAACTTCATTGTTAACTCGACAGATGTCACGCTGAAAAATACCGTTATCAACGGAAATCTGCTGCTGGCAGAAGGCATTGGCGAGGGGACTGTTGTTCTTCAGGGCGTAACGGTTACAGGAAGTGTCATTATTAAAGGCGGGGGCAGTCATTCCATCGACATTAGCAACTCCAAGCTGAATCGAGTAGTCGTTGACAAACGTGGGGAACCCGTCAGAGTTGCCATCACAGAAGAAAGTAACATTCAGGAGATACATGTAAAGCAGAAATCCATTCTGGAGATCTCTTCAAACAGCCTGATTGATTCCATGAATATCCATGCAGAAGCGGGTCAGACTCGAATGGATACCAAAGGTACAATCCAAAAATTAAGTGTAGATGCCGATGATGTTGTGATCAACGGAGAGAAAGTAAAACAAGGGTTGCGCACATCCATGTTGGGTGGAGCCCAACAACCTGTTTCATCGCAGCCTGGCGGTTCAACAAATGTGACAAGCACACCCACACCATCTTCTCCAGACGGGCAATCACCGTCTACACCATCAACACCAAGCAATCCTGCGGGCGAAAAACCAGTTCCTGCAACAACGATTCCGCATGATCAATGGGAGCTGGTCTGGAATGATGAGTTTAACGGGCCTTCGATTGATTCTTCCAAATGGACCGTGCAGGATACAGGACTCGTTTATAACAATGAAATGCAATATTACAGCCCGGACAACACTCGGATTACGAAAGATCAGAATCGAAGCGTGTTGCAGATTGAAGCAAAAAGGGTCCGAAAAATGGTAAGGATTACAGCTCTGGCAAACTGATCTCCATGGGAAAGGGCGACTGGACCTACGGTAAAGTCGTTGTACGTGCGAAGCTTCCTATTGAAAAAGGCATGTGGCCTGCCATATGGATGATGCCAACAGATGAAGCACATTATGGCGGATGGCCTGCCTCTGGAGAAATCGATATTATGGAGCTAATTGGTGGCAAAGAGAGTAATAACAAGGTATATAGCACATTACATTATGACAGTGTGAAGCCTGACGGCTCCCATGGACACGATCAGGGAAGCCTTACTCTTCCGAAGGAGAAACTTTCGCTGACGATTATCATGATTTCCAAGTGGAATGGTTGCCGGGTATGATTCGCTTCTATGTGGATGGAAAGCTGCATCATGAAGTGACTAACTGGCAAACGAAGGCCGCGGGCCAACCCGAGTATTATACGTTCCCTGCACCATTTGATCGTCCATTCTATCTGATTCTGAATCTGGCAGTTGGCGGAGACTGGCCGGGCTCACCTGAGAGCGATTTCACTTCTGAAAAGATGAATGTTGATTTTGTGCGTGTGTACTCTTATAAAAATCTCAACACATGGCCTGATGTAACAACAAACCCCATCGAGCCCACACAACAGCGTGAACCACAAACCGATGGCAATCAAATCTACAATGATCGTTTTACGGAAGGGTCTGAAGAAAATGGAGTACCTCAGCAGTGGAAATTCATTACAAATGCTGATGGAGCTGGCAGTGTCAAAGTTGTAACGGATGAGCAGAAAGGGAAAGCAGCAGAAGTTACCATTGATGCATCGGGTACTGAAAACTACTCGGTTCAACTGACTCAGATGCCGATGTACATCAAGAAAAACAAAAAGTACAAGATACAATTTGATGCGAAAGCATCTGCTAACCGTACAATCATGTCCAAACTGAACCAATTTGAAAAAAGTTGGACCAATTATTCGGGTGATAACACCTTTGCACTCACGCCAGATTGGCAATCCTATGACTATACCTTCAATATGCGGGATGGATCGGATAACAATGCCAGATTCGAATTTAATCTGGGGCTGGATGATACAACCGTTTGGTTTGCCAATGTCAGGCTGATCGAGGTGGGTGAGGCTGATCCGATAACGGTTGAACGCAACGCGTTACCTGATGGCAACTTCATTTACAATGGAACGTTTGATCAAGGTAAAGAACGTCTGGGATTCTGGTCAAGCAGCATTCAAGAAGGTGCAAAGGCTCAGATCAGCGTAAACAACTTTTTGAAATTCCCAATTATGGAACGCCAACTCGTTGTTGATGTTACTCAAACGAATGGTGAGCCACAGCAGGTGTCTGTGAACCAGCCGGAGTTGAAGCTGGAAGCGAATACAACGTACGGCTTCTCCATAGAAGCCAAGGCAGATACTCCGCGAAGTATGGATATTGATCTGGTCAGCAGCAATGGACATTCCGTGCAGATTCATCAGGGGAAAACCTTTCCTTGGGCCAAGAAATGAAGACATATACTGGAGAGATTGTTATTGGAGATGGGACCTCCATAGCCCAGTCCGAGCTACAACTGTTATTCGGCAGTTCAGAAGGTAAGGTATATGTAGACAATGTTCGACTGACAAAACGCGGAAAACCTCTTTCGGTGAATGGCTACGCACATGTCCCTGCAACCGAAGCCTGGGAGATGCAGGGCTTACAACTGGAGGACTCCGCAGAAGGCGGAAAACATGTCAGTTACATGGATCAGGGAGATCTGCTGCAATATAAAATCGATGTAGCCCAAGAGGGAGAATATGTTCTGTCTGCCCGAATGGCTAGTGGGAAAAGTGATTCCGAGGTACGGTTCAGTATTCAGGATGAACAAGGGACAATCGTTGCTCAATCCGAACTGAGTCTGGGAGACACGGGGGATGGCAAACATACAAAACCGTGTATTTCCCAGGGGTCAACTTGGCAGCAGGCAAATCCTATTATGTGAATTTTGAAGGAGCAGATTATAATACACGCTGGGTGGATATTTCACGAAACAAAGTTCAGAACAGCCAGCTTGCAACGGATCTGAATCATTGGGAGCTGATTCCTGATCATCTGACAGCTTCACATGACGAGGGCGAAGGATTAACGATCAACTTGCCAGGTACAAGTGAACATTGGTGGGATGCTTTGTTGCAACAAGGTCAGATCAAACTGGATGCAAATAAATCATACCGACTTACCTTCGAGGCATCTGCTTCAAGTCCTAAATCCATGCAAGCGGTTCTTTCTCAGAATGCAGGGGATTTTGTGAAGTATTTGGAAGAAGAAGTGAAATTAAGCACAGATCCACAGTCGTATAGTTATACAATCACCATGGGGGATACCTCGGATTCGGCAGCCGTACTTGCATTCGGACTAGGATATCCACTATCTACAGGTGAACACGCGATTAACATCCATAACATTCAGTTATATGAAGTTAATCCGAATGCAGATCAAGGAGGGCAACCAGCTCATGTTAATCTTATTTCCAATGGAGACTTCTCCAAAGGTAAAGACAGCTGGTTTACCTACGCGGATGGCAATGCGGCTCATCTTGAGATGCAAGTTAGCAATCAACAGCTTCAAGCAAAGATTGGTCATGCAGGACAGCATCCATGGGATCGTCAAGTCATCAATGAAGGATTTGGCATACAGCAAGGTTTTAAATATAAATTAACGTTTAAAGCCAAAGCGGAGAAGTCCAGGAAATTGGGTTTGGGGATTGGATGGGTCGATGCAGCTGCCAACTATGAATGGCATGGTTTCTTTGGGGCACGAGTTGATTTGACTCCAGAAGAACAGGAGTTCACGTTTACATTTGATGCAACAGAAGACAGCTATGCGAATACTCGAATTTCATTTGATCTGGGTAACATTGATGGTGCGCAAGATGGCAACACAACCGTCTCATTATCCGAGGTCAGCTTGATTAATCTGGGTCCTGTCAATTAGCTTCTAGTCTCTATATCTCTAGCTTCTAAATAATGAAGAATCCGATTCCAGTATGTTGGAATCGGATTCTTTTACAATCTTTCCGTGAAGAGAAAGGCTAGCCTTCAAGATTTTTATGAAGATACAGATTGGAATTAAATATCCAGCTTGCGATTACTGATCCATTTCACCATTTCAGGATCGTTGTGTGAGAAGAATAGGCTCTGTTTGGTGTCTAGCGCAGTAATCGACTCAATATCTGCTTGGCTTAATTCAAAATCAAAAATATTGAAGTTTTCAATAATTCTTTCTTTACGCACCGATTTTGGAATAACAACGACTTCACGTTGTGTCAACCAACGCAAAACCACTTGAGCAACCGATTTGTTGTACTTTTCACCTATAGATAGCAATACCTCATTTTGGAACAAGTCATTTTTCCCTTCAGCAAATGGTGCCCAAGACTCGATCTGAACATTATTTTCTTTCATGAATTGTCCAGTTAAGATCTGCTGGTTGAAGGGATGTGTTTCGACCTGGTTTACAGCAGGGGTTACTTCGTTTTGCAGAATCAAATCCATCAGACGATCCGGCTGGAAGTTACTCACTCCGATTGCACGTACTTTTCCTTCACGATACAACTCCTCCATTGCACGCCAAGAACCATGTACATCTCCAAAAGGTTGATGAATTAAATATAAATCCAAGCAGTCCAATTGCAATCGTTCCAAAGATTTTTCAAATGCTTGTTTGGTACGTTCATAACCCGTATCCTGAACCCAAAGTTTTGTCGTGACAAATATTTCTTCTCTGGCCACGGCACTGCGTTTAATCGCTCTGCCTACAGCTTCCTCGTTTAGATAAGAGGCAGCTGTATCAATGAGACGATACCCAGCCGATATGGCATCCATAACACTTTGTTCACATTCGTTTGCATCTGCAATCTGAAACACACCAAAGCCGAGAATAGGCATCTCAACACCATTATTTAAAATTACTTTGTTCATATATTAACCTCCAGTTGTGGCATGTCTATATTATTGCATTCCTGCTCTAAAAACCGATATCTAATTTGTCTTATATGCTTGCCTAATTCTCTTATTAGCTATGCATGCAGAATAAAGTTGTCCAGGAATGACATCATAAAGAAGTAGTATACATCTCAGTTTCCAGAGGAGGATATCTTGTATGGCTGACCAGAAGAAACGAAAAGAAGCTGCCTGGAAGTCACGAAAGCAAGAACAGCATTCCCATGGCAAAATCAAATCGCTTAAAGAATTATCCAGCGAATATGAAGAGAAACCTACTACGAATTAAGCAAAAGACTGTCAGTGAACATTGCTGGCAGTCTTTCTTTATATGTGCAGACATTGAGCCTTACGTATATACATTATTCTAAAAACGAATGAACGTAAGATATAATGTCTGTATAGTTCGTAAATAACTGTGAACAAATCGTTAATTCATTGACATTGCATGTAATTTTAATTAGAATACGAAATGGACTTCAGGTTGAAAACAGATATGAGTATCTTTATGTTTAGTTTAGAGCTTAGCTGTTGAATCTTTAAATCCTAACAACGAATATAGGAGCGACAATATTACAATCCTATATGAAGATTAGGATTTTTTGTTTTTAGCTTTGGAGTATAATTTGAAAGTTGGAGGCTGGCTTTACCATGGACAAATGGTTCAAACTTAAAGAACGAGGCACGAGCATCCCCACAGAAATTATCGCAGGGGTTACAACATTTTTCACAATGGTATACATAGTTATCGTAAACCCAGGAATACTCAGCAGCACAGGCATGGACTTTAACGGAGTATTCATAGCAACGGTACTGGCAAGTATTGTGGGAACTCTGATTATGGGAATATGGTCCAATTATCCAATCGTCATTGCGCCGGGTATGGGCCTGAATGCATTCTTTGCCTATAGCGTAGTTGCCGGATATGGCGTGTCTTGGCAGGTTGCACTGGGAGCCGTATTTATAGCTGGGATTTTGTTTATTATTTTATCACTGACTTCATTCCGTTACATGTTGCTAGATGCAATTCCTGCTAGCTTAAAACATGCCATAACCGCAGGGATCGGATTGTTTATCACAACGGTAGGTTTGCAAAATGCCGGGATTATTGCCGATTCAGAATCGAATTTGATTACGATCGGAAACTTGGCTGAGCCAATGGCTTATCTGACCATTATCGGATTGATTATTACTGTTGTGCTGATGGCTTACAATGTGAAAGGTTACCTGTTCATCGGAATGGTGGTAACAGCGATACTTGCCTGGATCATGGGACTATTTCAAATGCCGGAATCGATTGTATCCATGCCGCAAGGCCTTACTTCAACGGCTTTGCAACTGGATCTGGCAGGTGTATTCTCGAATGGTTTGTATACGATCATATTTACGTTCCTGCTGATTACACTATTTGATACGACAGGCACGATGCTCGGTGTTGCTGAACAAGCAGGATTGCTTAAGGATGGTAAATTTCCACGCTCGCGTGGCGCATTATTGGCAGATGCTGTAGGAACAACCAGTGGTGCTTTGCTGGGAACAAGCCCAACATCGGCTTACATCGAATCCAGCACAGGGGTAGCTGCAGGAGGACGAACGGGACTGACCGCGGTAACGGTAAGTGTGCTGCTTGCGCTGACCTTGTTCTTCACACCGATCGTAAGTGTAATATCAAGCATTCCGGCGATCACTTCTCCGGCACTGATCATTGTTGGATACTTTATGATTAACGTTATCAGCAAAATCAAATGGGATGATCTCGAAGAAGCATTTCCTGCCTTCCTGATTATCATCCTTACTCCATTGACGCATAGTATCGCGACAGGCATCGGCGTAGGTTTCATCTTTTATCCGGTACTTAAGCTGCTTCGTGGAAAAGGTAAAGATGTTCATCCAATCTTCTACATTTTTGCGGTATTGTTCTTCATTCAGCTTGTGTTCCTGGACCACTAAGAAACTGTCTTATCCTAAGGAGAACTGCTTGTGTAATGGCAGTTCTCCTTTTTGTATCAAAAACCGCTATGAAAGGAGCAGTTGCCGAGTGGCAGCTGCTTTATTTCCGTTAAACAGATGATTATTGTAATCAAAGTACAACTACTCAAAGAAAAAGTGAATAAATTCCGACTCTGCTTTGTCTATATTATATCCCAACAAGAAAGGAGTGCCGGAAGTGACCGAGCATGAACTATTCCATACGTACAACAAAGACGTATATCGCACATGTCTGTATATGCTCAAAAACGTGCAGGATGCAGAAGATGTATGCCATGATGTTTTTGTTGTCGTGTTCCGCCAAGACTGGAGAAATGTGTCACATCTAAGGACTTGGATCATGCGTATTGCCATGAATCAATGTCTGAATATTATTAGAAGAAACAAAGTTAAGGGCGAGAAGCAAAACAAAATGCAGTTACTGCATAAACAAGATGTGTTATCTAATGATCCGGTTGACACTACTGTTATGGCTAAGCTTTCCTTTGCTGAACTCGAGCAGCAGCTCCAGAAATTGCCGGACAAGCTTCTCAGTGTCGTGACTCTCCGATATATTGGTGATCTTTCCGTAGCTGAAATTGCAGAGACTTTAAACATTCGACAAGCGACAGTTCGAACGAGATTATACAAAGCTCTAAAGCTAATGCGAAAAAAATTGAATTCTACGAAAAAGTTAACATGAGAGGAGATAACACTTATGAAGTCAGTAGAATACAAGGTTAAGAATCATTTGATACACTCAGAACAGGTGGAGTATCCAGACTTTGAAAAGATGTTTAATAGCATTCAAACGGGAGAATTGCGAGTAGTTAATGATGTTCATAACAGACCCCAAAGGCAGAAAACGAAGGCAGCTATTGTCCTGGGTATTTCCTTAGCCGTCATGGCCACTCCTGTATATGCAGCCTTACAATATGATTGGAGCGATGTCTTGTCCAATAAATCAGGGATTGAGTCGGCCCTTAAAGCTGGTTATGGCCAGCTCATTGAACAAAGCGTAACAGCCCACGGAGTTACATTAACGGTGCATAATGCATTTGTGGATGACAACCGGACCGTGTTACTGTACACAATTAAGCCAGAATTGGAAACTGAGAAACAAGAAATCAGATATAATCAAATGCTCTTAAAAGACAGTAATGGGCAACCTATTGAAGGGCACTATTATCAGAAATGGAATGCTGAACAAGGCGTTTATCAGGGGTATTTTGAGACAGACTGGGTTATGCAAGAGAAACAATCAGATCTTCAGTTCTCCATTTCTGATGTTCTTTACTTAGAAGACCTTGAGCAAGAGATTCGTCTTGATCCTAAAGATTCAAGTACGCAGCAGTTTAATATACAAAAGAATGGGATCGACAAAATAGAAGTACAGTCCTTCAAATATGCTAAAGGCGAAATCATGATTAATTCTGAGGTTACCTTCTCTGATTCAGAGGTGAAGGAACAATCTTGGGCTGGAATCAGAGCTTATGATACTCAACAAGAGGTTATTAAAGAAACGGAGAATCCTGAGTATGGCATGGAGGGAGTATCCGGTGACTATTTCAGCAGACAAATGTATAACGAGCAGCAGTTCAAAGAAGGGGATCGCTTCACCTTCACATACACTCATGAAAAACAACGGACAGAAGGCACATGGAACCTGAATCTACTCTTATCTCGTCAAGAAATGGATACGGGTACCTTTAAGAAAGAACTGAATATCCCATTACATTCTTTACCTTATGACGCAAGCATAAGTGGTATGGTAGTAACACCAACACAAATTCGCTTAACGATCGATCATGATGAAGAATATTTCAGATTGCCGTACCGGACTTATCAACTTCAAGTGGACGGCAAGGTCATGGATGGCTTGATATCGTTTGATGGAAAAATGAATGCAAATCAAACAGAATTGCGCTTTGAACAATCCAATTTTCTCATGGATATTAAGTCATTAGTAGACAAACCAATGACTTTAATCGCAAAGAAAAGGGTAGATGAACATGCAGGTAGTCGTGCATCCATTCATCTAACTGATATATCCACTGAACCGAAAACTATTGCGATCGATTACGAAGGGTTTCCTATCATCTGGACCTATTATATCAAGGACGGTAATCTGTACGTAGAGTCAGAAAGCCCGGATAATACATTTGGAGGAGTTAACCAAACCTACTTCCTTGAAGGAGAAGAAAAACATTACTTAGTACCCCACTTTTTCTCAGAGTTAGGGAACAAACATATGGACGTGTATAAAGATTTTAAGAAATCAGATTTAGAGCTATACGTTTGGAACTATACAACCAGGTCACAGGAGAAGGAACTTCGAGTATCACTTACTGGTAAATCGTTATAAAATCATGAAATATGACATGCACAGTAGTCTATGCACCTCAACATAATTTTTGCTTGTTCATACTCCGTTCATATTCCCGTCATGAAGGGGACATCTTCCATGGTTACACTATATCTATGTCGCAAGAGCGGCTCTGCAGATATAAAGGACAGGAGAAGATTGATTTGGAAAAAACAGTGGAAGTAACAACAACGGGGACTAAGGGCCGTAAAAAACGGAACTTATGGTTAAAAATTATAGGTGGTATAGTCGGCGCGCTGGTGCTGTTCATGGGCATCACGTTTGTCGTTCATACGATAAGTAATGGGGCCGAGAAAAAGAAAATCGAATCGTACGGCCAATATGTCAATGTTGATGGGAAGAATATGAATGTATCCATTCAAGGCAGCGGCGAACAAACCATCGTGTTACTTCCCGGACAAGGGACCCCGTCGCCAGTACTTGATTTCAAATTGTTAATCGATGAATTGACGCCTGATTACAAAGTTGTGGCAATTGAGCCTTTCGGTTATGGGTTAAGCGACCAAACCGAAACGGAGAGAACCACCGAGAATATTGTTAGTGAAATTCATGAAGCTGTACAGCAGCTCGGTATAGATCGTTATATTCTGATGGGGCATTCCATCACGGGACTGTACGCGGCGACTTATGTGAACACGTATCCGGATGAAGTTTCTGCTTTTGTGGGGATCGATAGCAGTGTTCCGAATCAACCTGGCATGGATGTTAAATTACCTTTGAACTTAATGAAATTCCTTCAAAAATCAGGCTTAATGAGAGTACTCAATAAAGTGAGTGGTGATTCATATGCATCACTTGCATACGATGAACATACCAAAGAACAGATGAAATTGATTTCGAATCAAGTTTCGACAAATCCGACATTAGTAGATGAGCTTAAACATCTGGGTTCCAATTTCAAAAATGGAGAAAAACTCACGTATCCTCGTGATCTGCCAGTACTTCTCTTTGTTCTTTCCAATAACGAGAAAAATCCGCAGTGGATTCCGCTGCATGAGGAGCAAGTGAAACAATCCGCGCAGGGCAAAATGATCCCAATGGAAGGTTCACATTACCTGCATCATACGAAATACAAAGAAATCGCCGAGGAATTCAAATCTTACATGAAACAAATCCAATAGCATAATGATCCTTATACTGCGGTGCCAAACTTGGTGCCGTGGTTTTTTTGTTATCAGAACAGCCAACAAGTTAAAACACATATGATCATCCTTTAGCTTTGGTGTAGAAACTTAGCTATGTTCAGTTAGTCCAGCTAAACGAAGCGTCTGTTCCAGCCGATCCAGATCCACGTAGAAGTCCTCCAACCCCGGAAAACGCCCCTGTGTTGTCCCGTCTTCTTGCCCATACATCATGTAATAATCAAGTTGATTATGGTTACTGATCATCCAGTAAGTAGGTACAACATGCCGGATATGAAAAATTTCGACAACACGAGTTCCCTTCGTACAAAAAGCAAGATTGGCCAGTCCGGCTCCATGGGGTGAAACGATTGCTTTTGCGGAAGCAAAAAGCTGGACTTGTTGGGATATGGTCCAATCCTCCAGGCAAACTGGAATAAATCCGTACGCCTCTAAACGGCGGATGACTTCATCTTCATTAGCTATTCGTCGGGCAGAGGCTTTGCACCGAGATATGAAAATGCGAACGGGGAATGGAGTGTTGTGTCGCGTCCGGGTAGCATAAATGTCCGAAGGATCGTTGTGGCCCAAGGCGGATAGTGGGAATTCATCATCAGGGAAGGCACAACCAACCGATCGGCCTGAATTTCCAGATCATCTCTAGTACGAATCACGGCCGAATCCGATACGCCAAACATTGCTAACGTTTCTTTCACAAAAGAACCATGAGGATTCGGATTCATGACCAGAGATTCAAAAGGAATATTCAGCATCCGAAGCATACCCAGTCGTGGCAAAACATCATATAACCAATGAAAATAATTATGACTTCCGCAAAAAGTTAAAACGGCAGAAGTCCCCTGGATATGTCGAGGTTCTGGAGAAATCTCGCGATGCAAAGCGGGGTGTTCTTCCAATGTCATCATTCTATTTTTTCGTACATCATATTCCGGGGAAAGGTCGAAGATCAGTTTTCCGTCGGATGCCAGGATAGCACCTGATGTTCCCCAAACATGCCCATTCGATATATATGCAATATACCCACCTTGGGGTTGCAGGGTATAAGGCATCAAATAACGGTGAATCTCCGGTTCAAGGGTTTTGGGGAGCTTGAACTCAGCGGCTCTGCCAAAATCAAAAGGGTCAAGTTTTTCTTCGCCGCCGGGAGAAACGGAAGTAATCCATTCCATAATGTCTCTATAAAAACCGAACTTATTCGGATTGGTGTCTGTCGATTTAACATTTTTGCATATTTCATTCATTGTTCGTCCCTCCAAGACCCTTGTTACTTATGATGCTAATTTATGCAAACAGCGATCAAAGGAGACGAAGATGGGAAAATAGGTAGCAAACTTGGGGCAGTGTTATGTTTCTGAAAACTATTTGCGAAATTACTGTGCCAAATGTTCCAGATCCGGCTGCAATTTTGTCCGCAAAGCATATAACATGATGGCCCCAACTAGGAACGCCACGGCATCCGCAATAACGAGCGACCAGATCACTCCATGAAAGCCGTTCATTTGATTAGCGATATACAAGACAGGAATTAGTGTAATCCCTTGAATGATGGACATAACAAACGCCGCGGTTCCTTGGGCTGTTGCTTGGAAGATCCCCATAAACAAAGAAGTCATTCCTGTAATAAACAAGGATAAGAAGGTCACATGGAGAATGTAGCTACCCATTTCAATTAATTGCGGGTCAGTCGTAAATAAACCAATCAAGTGGTCAGAGATCAGAT
Organism: Paenibacillus sp. OVF10; assembly: GCA_022836915.1. Classification (GTDB taxonomy): domain Bacteria; phylum Bacillota; class Bacilli; order Paenibacillales; family Paenibacillaceae; genus Paenibacillus. The sequence goes on from CP094668.1 coordinate 4,215,498, forward strand.
AGACGACAACCCCAAACAGGACGGCTAACGCCAAAATAGATTTAATCGTGAATCCAATAGTTTGTTTCATGCGTAATTTATTCGCTGTGAATGAGAAGGCAATCAATGGCACAACTCCCTCGCACAAGCCCATCAGAATAAACTCAGGAAATTGCAATAAACGTGATGAGATTCCATACCCCGCAACAGCCTGATCTCCATATTCAACAAGAAAAAGGTTAAGAATAAGCGACATTGCACCCAGGAAGACACTCATAACAAAGACGGGAACTCCAATTTTCAATACATTGCTCAGGATATCCTTGGTCACCTTGAACCATTTCATGGAGATGGTTAAGAATTGACTCTTATAACTCATATGGAAAGCGTAAAATGTACTCGCAACCAAGTTGGAGATAACAGTAGCAGATGCAACCCCGATCACACCCCAATGGAAGACAAAAATGAATAGCGCATCGAGGATAATATTTATAACAACACTGAGAATCATACCAATCATTGAGGTGATTGCTGAACCTTCTGAGCGCACGATATTCTCCAGCGTGAAGAATAAGATGACGAAGGGTGAACCAATAAGCATAATCGTGACATACTCTTTCGTAAATCCAAAGGACTCTGGCGTTGCCCCCAGCCCATGAACGATTGGTTCGATCAGCGGGAGCCCAACGGCCATCACAATAATTCCGAGAACTAAACTACTGTAAAAGGCGAATGAAGATACATGCTTCAAATCATCGACTTTTTTCTCTCCCAGCAAACGAGAGATGAATGTACCGCTACCTATACCAATTAAGTTGCCTAACGCCATAATAACCGCAAATAACGGTAAAGTTAGTGCGAGTGCAGTTAACATTGCCGTATTACCCAATGTGCCAAGGAAATAGGCATTCAAGATGGAGTAAATAACACTCATTGACGTGCCTAGCATCATTGGGACAGCAAAGTGAGCTACGGCTTTGGCGATTGGTGCTTTTTCAAAGTAATGGAGGTTTTCTGCATCCATGTGGGTCACTACTTTCTTCGTTAATATTGATCCAATCTAACACCGTTAGATTGAACCTTACAGTGTTAGATGTTATCATGAACTTATGAACCTGTAAAGCATAAACTTACACTGTTAGATAAAAGGGCGGATACCGATGAAAAAACAACAGCCTCAGATTTCGGAAGATAAGATTTTGGAAATTTCGTGGGAGCTTCTTGGAGAAGAGGGCATCGAGAAATTCAGCATGAGACGATTGGCAGACAAACTGGGGATTCAGGCTCCATCTCTATACTGGTACTTTAAGAGCAAGCAGACACTGTACCAGCGTCTCGCCAACCAGATATCTAAAATTATTCTGGACGAGTTTCACTCTGAAGGGGACTGGAAGGAGCAGATGGAGGGGCTTGCGGTGACGGTACGGAGTGTGCTCAGCAGATACCCGTGCTCCACACAGCTCATGATGATGACGCTGCCCCACGAGCCGGACATGATCCGCTTCACCAACCGCATGTTGCTCTGCATGGAATCAACACCATTAGAGCAAGAGCAGAAATTACAGGCCGTTCTTACACTGGTCAACTATGTATTTTATTTCGTACTGGACGATTATCAGCATCAGCGCAATATATCAGCCGTCCTTAAGGACCAGGAAGCACTTCAGGGTGAAGAGATGATACATCTTCTGGATTCTATGAGTGAGAAGGAAGCTGGTCTGTTCAGCAGGATGTATAAGAACGGTATGTTTGAGGTGATGGGAACCGACGGAGCTTTCGAGTTTGGCTTGAAGCTGATTTTGTTGGGAATTGAACAAGTTATAAAGAAACCCACCGAGAATTAAACTCCGGTGGGTTTCTTCTTAATCAGCACGTTCATTTTATCCTAATTTCCTGAATCGATTGAAGCGAAGGAACTTAGGCCGTTGGATATTGTAGGATTTCAGGGCAAAGTACATCAGCATGCCTGACAACGTAATTAATCCGCCTATAAATTGAAAAGCAGAGATGGTTTCTCCCAACAATAGATAAGCCAGCATAATGGCCAAAACGGGTTCACCGATAATGCCTACAGAAACCGTTGTTGCACCAATGGATTTGAGCAGCAGATTGAAAATGTACTGACCAAAAATGGTGGGTATGATCGCAAGTAGGAGGAAATACAGCCAATCGGATGATTCGTAATTGATTAAAGAAAAGTTATTCAATAAACTGTAGACCAAAAGGACACTTCCGCCAATAATAAAAACAACAACACTATATATATTCGCGTCGATTTTCCGACTCACTTTCTGTCCCACCAGCATATACGCCGACACCAGAATGGTTCCTACCAGTGACAGCGCGTCACCGATCAGAGCCTCTCTTGAAACGCCTATATCACCCCAGGCGATAATCACCGAACCGAATAGGGCGGTAATCAAACATAGAATGGTACGTATACTCGCTCTTTCCTTAAACATAAAGTATGACCCGATCATCACAAACAAAGGTTGCAGCGCCAGAATGACCATGGAACTGGCCACTGAAGTATACACCAGCGATTCCATCCAAAACAAGAAATATAGACCTAGTAGGAGGCCAGCCAGAAAAACGGTGCTCCAATCCTTTGAATTCATTTTTAAGAATCGGATCGTTTTCCACGGGATAAACGGAAGCATAATAATGGCTGATATATACAACCTGTACATACCGGCTATGGCGGTGGGAGTATCCGAAGATTTAATCATGATTGAAGAGACGGATACCGACAAAATGGCAATAAACAGCAATACATAAGGATGAAAAAGCAGCGATGATTTAGTTTCTTTCACATATAAGCCTCCAAAAGTTCTTATCCGGTCGTCTGTGCACAGGCTCTTGTGATAAGTCAAAGATTTGATATAATAATATCATTATTTTTGAGAATTTCGTGCAATTAAATCACTCTTTAATATAGATATATCGTCAAAGAAAGGAAGTTCATAGCATGGTGAAGCAACTTTATGAGGATATTTTGTATTCCGATCTTTCGTTTCCTTATATCATGTACACACATACACGTCATACAAGCATCCCCGAAGGCAGAGGGTTCAACGATCTGCATTGGCACGAGGATCTACAGATCACTTTAGTCACAAAAGGGAAGCTGGTTATTCAGATAAATGGAATTGATCATACATTGGAAACGGGTCAGGCGATCCTGATCAACAAGAGAATTCTTCATATCACAACAGAGCTGACACATGATGGTGAATATGTTAGTTTCAATTTTCCCGAAAAGCTATTAGCCTTTCATGTAGACAGTGCAATGGAAAAAAATTATGTACTTCCTTATACGAATTCTTCTTTGGTTTCGCTCGTGATTAGAAGAGATTCGGAGTGGGAAACGCAAATATTAGACATGCTTTGGGCAATGAGGGAGATGTTTAATTCAGAGAAAACATGGGGATGGCAATATGAAATTTCAATTAAAACGGTACAACTATGGTTTATATTGATATCCAACATTTCGATCCCTTCCGAGGAAACCCCAAGAAGCGAGAAGCGTCAGCAGGAAAGACTACAGTTAATGCTCAGTTTCATTCACCAAAATTACGCTCATCCGGTTACACTTCGTGAGATTGCTGATGTTGCGCATTTGAGCATTTCAGAGTGCACCAGATGTTTTAAGAAAATGGCTCATATGACGCCATACGAGTATCTAATCAAATATCGGATTAATAAGAGTAAAGTTCTCTTAACATCAACAAATGATTCAATAACCGAGATCGCTCAGAAAGTAGGCTTTAATCACGTGAACCACTTTATTCAGTCTTTTAAAAAGCACGAGGAAAAAACACCAAAAGAGTTTCGCAACTCAAGAAGATGATACTGAGATAACAGAGACTATAGAAAAACGCCAGTGACCTTAAACAAGGACCGGCGTTTTAATATTAGTTCTTAGGCATTTTGCTCTCATCCATGTATAGCAGGTTCCAGCGGTGACCGTCCAGGTCGGCAAATCCCGCGCCGTACATCCAGCCGTCTATCTCACCCGGCTTGCCAAAGATGGTTCCTCCAGCTAACTCGACTTTTTCAATAAAAGCATCAACTTCTTCTCTGCTGTCAGCACCAATGGAAAATATCACTTCTGCGCTATGGGAAGTATCTGCGGTTTTGGCACCTGTAAATTTCTCAAATGTTGCGTCCGGAAAAAGGAGAATCGTTGTTGAGCCTATGACAAGCTGAGCTCTCTCGTTGCCAACATGCTCCCCATGGAATCCAATCTCATTGAAAAAGGTATTGGATTTCACAACATCTTTCACCGGCAGGTTCATCCAGATTTTTTGTGACATGGCAGTAGCCTCCTAGAGTATATTTTCGACACTCTTACTATACTCTACCTAAATTCAAAATTACATAATCGGGTATATACGATTATGTGAGAGTTAGAAATAACTAATATAATGAAGGATGATTTAGAGAAATGAAATCCGAATCGTTCTAATCAGTTCAGAATCCAAAACAAAAGAGCAATCTCCAATGAGGTTGCTCTTTTGGTCATGGCTTATTTTGCCTAACGCTGTATACGCAGTTTCTTCCTCCGGCTAGAATGTATTCTCCCCGTTCAATATGAACATTATCGCCTAGAACTGTTTTGAATAAATGTAACTCATTCTTGCATAACCCGGTACATACCGCGGCCGCTTCACAGATGGGGCAATGCTTCTCAATGAGTAGGAGACTGCCATCATCCTGCTCCTTAACCTCGGCCATATAACCTTCATTCGTACGAATTTCGGCCAATTTCTCCAATCTCTCTCTAACCCCTGATGCATCGCCAAGATGCTGAAGATATTGTTCTTGCATATTTTTATTTCGAACATCCAGCAGCTTGTCCAGCCCTTCATGACCAAAAGCTTCTTTCATTGAATTGATGAGGCTGACGGATAAATCGGAATATCCACTTGGAAAAAAACGATTAGCCGCGGGAGTTAGTATCCATAGCTTGGTGGGGCGACCCATGGGACGGGCCTCTTCCACAGTGGTAACCAATCCTTCTCCTTTTAGCGCATTTAGATGTTGACGAATAGCCATTCCGGATAACGAAAACTGAGAGGAGAGAGTGACAACATCCATTCCTCCGCGCTCTTTTAACAAATTAATAATTGCTCTCCGGGTACTGGTCGAGACATCCTTTTTAGTTTGATTTCCGCTCATGGTGCACCTCCTTGTGACGCAACTGAATCTACATAACTAACTACATTTTAAACAAAAATGTTGACAAAGTCAAAGTCGAACTGTAGCTTAGACATTATAAACAAAAATGTTTACTAAGTATCCGGATACGATGTATACATACCAATTTTCTTGGAGGTCACATTTCATGTCGTCTAATCATCAAAGTATTTTCAGCCCGCGTTATTTTGCATTGTCCATAGGAATTATTTTGTCAGTGATGGCCGTTGGATTTGAAGGTCTATCCGTCACCACCATTGCTCCTTCAATTGCTGGTGACTTAAACGGTCTTAGCCTGTTCGGGTGGATATTCAGTACCTATCTGCTTGCGCAGATTATCGGGACGCTGGTCGTCGGTCGGATCATTGATAAAAGAGGACCTGCAGCACCGTTCACTTTTGCACTTCTGTTGTTTATCTTAGGGCTGATCGCTGCCGCAACCGCAGGCGATATGTATACCATGATAGGATCACGGGCTCTGCAGGGTTTGGGTGCCGGAGCTATGATGACTTGTGTGTATACGGCTATATCCTTAAGTTACCCGGATGAGTTACGTGCCAAAATTCTTGGAGCCTTTGGTACTGCCTATGTTCTTCCGTCCATGCTTGGTCCATATGTAGCCGGTCTTATCGCAGATCAGTGGTCCTGGCGCTTTGTTTTCTGGGGGATCTTACCCGTGCTGGTGGTTTCAGCGTTGCTCAGTTTACCTGCCTTCAGGAAATTAAAAGTGCAGAAGACGGGAGGAGAGCGGATCTTCATCCACTTGGATGGCGTTACTCTTAACGTTAGGTACAGGGATCTTCCTGGTTGGTCTAAGTATGTTACCGAGCATTATGGGATTTGTTTTAGTCGTGATTGGCCTGGTATTGATGTTATTTCCGCTCCGTAAATTGCTTCCGAAGGGAACACTTACGTTGCGAAGAGGTATGCCAGCAATTCTGGCAACACGTGGGTTGTTCTTTGCTGCCTATACCAGCACACAAAATTTCCTGGTATTAGCTCTAATCGACGTGAAAGGAATTACACCTTCACAGGCCGGATTAATTGTCGCGAGTGCTGCATTAAGTTGGTGTATCATTGCGTATCTGCAAGGACGATGGGATGCGGCAGATCAGGGCAGTGGACGTCATATGAGAATCATTCTGGGGGTATTGCTGCTTGCGATAGGGATTGCCATCGTATTTTGGGTACCTGTTGTGACCGTAACCATTGCAGTTATTGGTCAGATCATTGCAGGAGTTGGTATTGGATTGGCGCATCCGATTAGCGGTGTTGTCGCATTTTCTCAAACGGGGAAGAAGGTGTGGGCCAAACCTCAGCCAATCTGCAATTTGCAGATTCTTTTACACCTGGCGTAGTGATTGGCATTGGTGGTTCCATTCTTGTCGTGTGTCAGGCAGGCGGGATGTCACTTCAATCCGGCTTAATTGTAGCCATGGGTTTCCATCTCTTGTTGATCGTCACGAGTATCATTGCCAGCACTCGGATCTCACCACGCGGATGAGTAAGAAAGTGGGTGTACAGACCATTGTTCACTGAAGATCCGAATAAACTATTTACAGCTTATCGCATCATCGGGACGAAATGGACGATCCATATTTTATGTGCTCTGTCTCAAGGCCCGAAGAGATTCGGTGAAATATTCGAAAGTATTCCTTCCATTTCCGAAATGATCCTCTCCAGACGTTTAAAGGGTCTTCAACATGATCATTTGGTCAAAAGAACAATACTGACACTCCCTACACAAATTATTTATGAACTTACGCCAAAAGGAGCTGCTCTTGCGACATTCATACCCTGTCTAATGGACTGGGATACCAAATTTCAAAATGATACCACCGGGAGGAATAAAGATGATTATTGAGGTCAGTGATACAGCATCGGACAAAATCGTTGAGATCTTATCAAGTGCGGATATCCAAAATGCCTTCCTTAGAGTAGGCGTTGATGAAGGGGATGCAGTGGTTTATCTTATACCCTTATCGTGGATGAACAGCAGGCAGAAGAAGACATTGTGTTAAATAAAAAGCAATTTAAGATATTGGTGCACGCAAACAGTATTCCATATATTGATGGTCTTGAGATTGACTATGAAGAGAGCGGAATGTTAGGTGGATTCACCATGAATAATCCAAATGCCAAAGTTTCGTGTGGATGCGGGGCCAGTTTCAGAATGGCCAATCATCGTGGTGAAGTGAAAAAATGTGATTAAAATGGCATATTTTCAAGCAAAATCTCCTATTGAACATGGGAATTCTATTCTAAATCATGATCTTACTTTTTAAACATCTAAATTTACAAAGTATGAAACTTGATGTATATTCAGGAAGAATTTAAAGGTTTATTTTACCATATTATCCATCAAGTTATGGAGGTGTAGAAGACAAACAACAATCAGATTGGGATTTTTGATGCTCAGTACAGGGCGCCTACAATTGGGATTATGCTGGTTCTGTCAACCGTAGCTTTCGAAGGACTGGCTATCACAACGATTGCCGCGAAAATGGCACAAAGTTTAGAGGGCATTCATTTATACGGTTGGATCTTCAGCGCATTTTTGTTATCTCAGCTCATTGGAACTTTGGTTATGGGTCAGCAGATTGACAAGCGCGGCGTTTTTACATCCATGCTGATATCTTTTAGTGTTTTTGTGTTAGGAACTGTAGTCTCCGCTGTCTCTTTCGACATGCACATGCTTATTGCCGGAAGAGCCCTTCAAGGTTTTGGAGCGGGGGCCCTGATCACATGTGTTTATACCTGTGTGACGTTACATTATCCAGATACACTTCGTACTCAAATCCTGGCCGCATTCTCTATGGCATTTGTCCTGCCTACCTTAATCGGACCTTATGCAGCAGGCCTTATTGCTTCCTACATCTCGTGGCGATATGTTTTCTGGATTGTTTTACCCTTGATCGGAATAGCGTTGAGTCTCACATTCCGTTCTTTCCGTAATTTGCAGCTTCAGCAAGATCTCACAGGTCCAGCGCGAGCAACCGACTCAAAGATTATGTATGCGATTCTGCTTGCCGTTGGAACGGGGCTATTACTCACAGGACTTGGTATGATTACCGATTGGAAAGGTATCGTACTCACTTTGGGTGGATTAGTCGTCATGATCACACCAATGCGTAAATTGCTGCCTGTGGGGACGTTTTCGGTAAAAAAGGATTGCCTGCTACTTTGGTTTCGAGAGGGCTATATGTTGCTTGTTATTTTACAACGGAAAGTTTTGTGATCTTGGCACTAACCGAAGTGAAGGGGTTATCAGCTGACCTTGCTGGCCTCATTGTAGCAGCAGGCTCCCTGAGCTGGTCCGCCGCAGCGTGGTTGCAAGCCAAGCTTGATGCACGAGATCAAGGTCGTGCCCGAAAGGGCAGGGTCATGACGGGCATTGGGATTATGATCGTTGGAACTGCACTTGTGATCCTGGCTCTTATTTTGACGGACGGCGGGATTATACTCATCCTTCTCTCACAAATGATTACAGGGTTTGGTGTTGGTTTGGCCAACCCTACAACGGCAGCCATTGCTTTACAACATGCCTTGCCCAGGAAAGAGGGAGAAATGTCCGCCAATCTGCAATTTGTGGATTCCTTCTATATGGGAGTAAGCATTGGCGTTGGTGGCGCTCTGATTGCCTTGTCCGAAACGTTACAGTGGGGCATATCGACAGGTGTTTTGATCGTGTTAACACTGCAATTACTTTGGGTCTTGTTAAGTTTCTTAGCGTCACTACGAATTACCAAACTCGTTCATCAAGAACATCATCCAATCAACCAAGTGAAGGATAACATCTCCATGTAACGGATGACGACCGCATCGTAAAATACATCACGAAGAACGGGGGGACTAATTGCATTGGGAGGTGGATAAGATGGCATGTGTATTAGTAGTCATTACTCCTGCTGAAGGACATGTGAATCCGTCGTTAGGATTAGTTACTCAGTTGATAGACAATGGTGAGGAAGTCATCTATGTGTGCACGGAGGAGTATCGTTCCCGCATTGAACAAACCGGTGCCCAGATACTTACCTATCCGTTTCCACAAGATGCCTTCTCTCATGATCCGGTGTTGAAACCCCAGGAATACAAACATTCTTATCAGTTCATTTATATGATGGTAAGCGGCATTATTCGGAGGATCATCCCCAATGTGCTGCAAGTCATTAAGGATCAAAAGTTCGATTATATGATCTTTGATTCCCTGATGGGATGGGGAGGGACTATTCTTGCAGAAAAACTGGGAATTCCTGCAGTGTGTTCGATTGCGTCCTTTGCTTTTGTGGAGCCTCTGGGGTCTAACTCAGGTCTGAATGAGACGGAGACGAAGGAGCTGTATGAGGCTACGATGAAGATCACAACGGAGTTAGCAGAAGAGTTTCAAGTGAGTATTCCAGCCATGGAAGAGATTCCGGCGCATACAGGTCAGTTAAAGCTCGTGTACACCAGCCGTTATTTTCAGCCGCAGGCAGAAAAGCTTGATGATCGTTTTATTTTCACGGGTCCTTCGATCATAACACGTCAAGATGCTCCAACCTTCTCGTTTGAGCTGCTTCGTGAACGGTACCCGCAAACCGTGTACATTGCTATGGGTACGATCTTAAATAAGAATTTGGATTTCTATCAGCTTTGCTTTGAAGCATTAGGGGTTCTACCCGTGAATGTAGTTTTATCTTCAGGAAAATACACCGATATGGAGCCGCTGGCTGATCAAATACCTCCTAATTTTATCATCAAGCCATACATTGCCCAGTTGGACATGCTGCAGCATACCGATGTTTTTATTACACATGCTGGAATGAACAGCACAAGTGAGGCGTTATATTACAACGTTCCGATGGTGATGATTCCATTAACATCGGATCAGCCTCTTGTCGCCAATCGGGTACAGGAGCTCGGCGCGGGTATTACTTTAAATAAACATAATCTCAGTGCAACTAATTTGAGAGAGGCATTAACAGAAGTACTACACAATTCACTTTATAGACGGCAGGCTTACCTCATTGGTGAATCTCTAAGGCAGGCAGGCGGTTACAAGCGAGCTGCCGAAATGATTATGAGTCATATGGGTTCAGATCGGAAAAGTTACACAATTTAATGGTTTTGCATTCAAAGTCGCTTAATAAGCGGCTTTTTTTGGTTTTAATGGTCTTAAGACTTGACCTACAGTTAACTCTATGTCTTATACTCCGATTAGGCTTGCAAATTATATAAGGAATTGGAGATTTTATTTATTATGGCGAAGAGCACGAATTGGAATGTTTTTGGACTCGCAATACTACTAGGTTTATTTTCTACATTAGGTCCATTTACGATTGATATGTATTTACCGGCTTTTCCGGAGATTGCACAAAATATGAATACAACGGCATCACTTGTACAATTTAGCCTTACTGCTTGTTTATTAGGACTCGGTGTAGGACAACTGGTTATGGGTCCTTTGAGTGACGCGTACGGTAGACGTAGACCATTGTTGATCTGTATGGCAGCTTACATTATTTGTTCCTTGGCATGTGCTTTTGCTCCGAATATCGGACTATTGATTTTGTTTCGTTTCACGCAAGGATTTGCCGCTTCGGCTGGAATTGTCATTTCCCGTGCGATAGCTAGAGATCTGTATAGTGGACATGAACTCACTAAATTTTTCTCTTTGCTGTTGCTTGTAGGGAATTTGGGGCCTTTGGCAGCACCCATCGCGGGAAGTGGGGTTCTTTCATTCACAACCTGGATTGGCGTATTTATCTGCCTTTCATTCTTGGGGATTTTCTTATTAATCATGACAAAATGGAGCTTAAAAGAAACACACCCGTCGAAAGACGTATGGTTCCCGACTTCAAACAGCAATTGGGTAATTACAGAATGCTTCTGCGTGACCGCAAATTTGTAGGCTACATGCTGGCACAGGGGATCATGACGGCAGGGGTCTTTGCTTATGTGGCGGGAACCCCATTCATTTACCAAAATATATATGGAGTTACACCCACGGTATTTGCTATATTATTTGCTTCGAATGGCATCAGCTTGATCATCGGATCTCAAATCGTGGGTCGATTGGCCAAACGTATCCCTGAGCAGACGCTGCTATTATCGGGACTATGGCTTGCTATAATAGCAAGTGTGGCTGCTTTGGTCGTAACCCTGGCTCATGGTCCGCTTTTCGCTTTGGTCATTCCGTTGTTCTTCTTCGTATGCTCGATCGGCATTACGTCTACAGCGGCATTCCCGCTTGCCATGGAGAGTCAAGCTAAGATGGCCGGAAGTGCAGCAGCATTGCTCGGCGTTGTTCCTTTTCTTCTCGGTGCACTGGTTGCTCCTCTGGTCGGTATCGCAGGTGAGGACACTGCCGTCCCGTTAGGACTCACTTTATTAATGACCAGTATTGTTGCGATTGTTACTTATTTTCTACTCGTCAAAAAAATCTCGGAACATACACTTAATCATGCCCAGTCTAATGCTGACTTTTAGTATAGAAGGAACAGCTCGTCAAGCAATGGCGTGAGACATGAATGAATATGAATATGATTCCATTACAAGTCGCTGCAATAGCGGCTTTTTTGGTTTTCCGTACTGAACCCTCAGCCTGAATTCAGGTAAGGCATTGTTAGATAATGGAGAGACTGGGGAGGAGGGGGCTGCTCACTGCTTCATTTGATATAAGCTTAATCTCTCTTGTACAGCATTCAGGACTTCTTTTGGAATCTCCTTCACCTTGATATCTTCTCCTAGAAAAAGTAACCAATTGGTGATTTCGGTTAACTCTTCTGAGTTATGAACATTTATAAATGCCTTTAGGAGGGCTGTAGTCTGGTATGGATTTGTATAGGCAATTGAAAACTTTAAAGGATGGTACTTTTTGAATTGCGCAATCGCCTCTGGACCAAGTTCTAGGACAAGGTTGATAACTTCTTCCTGCGTATTTCGTTTGAGTTGTTCTACAATCTTTTTTGTACTCAGTCTTTTTTCGCCGGGTATGCTTCGACATGGATGAGGTTGTCAACGGATACGATTCGTCTTTTTTCTTCTTCCAAATCAAAACCTTCAATGATCCAATGGCCTTTTTGATGATGAAGGTGCAAGAGAACAATGGGATAGGACTTTGTTTTCTTCTCTTCTTGGACTGTAACTAACAAATAATTTTCTAAGAGAAGAATTTGGATGAGTTTTTCCAAGGTAGGGTGAGGCAAGTCTGATAGATCAAGCAAGTCTGGATTATGGGGATTGGTCCCTTCAAAAAGCAATATTTGATTCAAATGCACAAGGTCATCTTGCTGATTTTCTGAGATAAGGCCCAATAATTTTTCAGCCAAAGATTGACGACTCTTCAGATAAGGAAGCTGTTGATTTCTTGTCGCCATAAAGGCAATGAATAACGCTTTGATTTCATTATCGGTAAACCGGACCGTGGGCAGGAGGGAGTTGTTCATGACAAAATAACCTCCGTCCCGCCCAACTTCAGCGACAAGTGGCATTCCCATGGCTTCAATTTCTCTGATATCTCGAATGGCTGTTGAACGAGAAATATTAAATTCTCGCATGATTTCAGAGATAGTAAAGTGGGCACGGTTGTTGATATACCGCGTGATGATATTTATGCGTTCAACTTTTTTCATTGGGCCCCCTAAACAGTATCATATTCTGACATGATTTAAGGTTATTATAAACCTATCAAGTGAAAACACAAATCAATTGAAAATTTAAAGAGGACGGTGTAAACCATGAGTAATTATCATTTCGAAGAAAAAGACAGCTTTATCGTTTTAGGTATTGGAACAGAGCTTAAAAGCGACTACACAGACTATGCTGGTATCAGCAAAGAGAAGGCGGATTTTTGGTCCACTGTGAAAGAGGATGGAAGCCTGGACACATTAAAGTCCCTAGCTACTAATGACTACATTTTTGCTGTAAACGAAGCAGTGAATAACAAGATGATGCATTATGCTGGGGTCATGACAGAACAATCTCTACCAGAAGCGACGAGAGTAATCCAATTTCCTAAGGGAGAATACCTTGTTGTGAAGGGCGAAGCAGAGACGGCTGATGCGCTCAGTAATATGCTTACTGGCATTGCTTTTGGTCAAGCCCTCCCCGTAGAAAAGGATTATGCCTATGTTGGCGGTCCGAATACAACAGTTGAAATGGGAGAGAAAAACGGTTTGGTATATGGTGAAATGTGGATTCCTGTTGTTAGGAATTGATAGAAGTGGAGATCTGAAGACTTTTGAGTTGAATATGAAGGATAAAGCTCTCTTCCAAATGGAAGAGAGCTTTTCCAATTGCACGACAGCATGTTATTAATTTAAAACACCGCTGCCGACTATTGTAACCTTTACTTCCGGGTGAAAACGAACTTGGGCATATTGTTTATTCCAGTTTAGGCTTTTCCATAAGTCCGGGTAATGGGCAATTAAATGTCTGCCAATACCGAAGGAATCACAACCACTTTGTTGAAGTGTCTTGATAATTTGTTCTGCGTCCTGAGTCATGTCATCGGATAACTTGCGGTTCAGACGTTCAATTGTGTCTTTTTCCTGAAGATGATTCATTGCATACTCAACGATCGTTACTGGAAGTTCGATACGGAGATTCACATTAATTTGGCTATCATTTGCCACCTTTACCGCAAGTTTGCGCTTAATTTGTGCGATATTTGCTTCATAAGTGACATAGTTCCTCGGGTTGTTGGAAGGCCCTGGGTGGACCTTTTTGACAAAACGCGCCGTTTTATTCCATTTCCCACTCATAATGATGTATAGAGGAGCCTGTTCGGTAGTAAGACTGCCATTGAACCTTTGCCCATGAAACAGGGCGATTCCCCGAGCATCAATCTCCTCTCCATCCATATATAGATAAGGGAGTGTAAAATCCTGTCCCGGATCCAGCATGGGAGGGAGAAGGGTCTCTAACGTCATTTCCGGAAAAATACATAATTCCTCCAGACTCTTAATTTTTTTGGTAATAAAATCACCAATCAATATGCTGCCAACTTTTTTTGGTGTAACAGATCTCCGGCATCGCCATCCACAATCGCAATTTTCACATGTGAGGTTGGGTAATCAGGTTCCCGATATAAGACGTCCAGGTAGGGGTAGATATCATTTTGTGCGAGTTTGTTGCCGTATAAGATCATCCCATATTTGAAAAACCGGATATCACCAGTCACTTTAGCGCGAATTCTATCTGTACTTTGACGGACGGATCTCCCGGTGCCTGAGTGGACTTCATTACCGCTGCTCCCTTGTTGACTCTCAGAATCATCGACAATTTCAAGCGTCTGTTTAATTTCACCCTCTGAGGTGATGTCGAACGCCGAAGCATTAGCCAGTCTTGCATCTTTTAAACTATCCTGATCCCAACATCCCGTCATCACCATGAGCAGGGTCAGCAGGATGAGGATTCTCCCCGTTTACTCATATCATCTTCTCTTTTCGTTTCATTATATAAGATAGAACCAACAGGAGCAGAGGCAGGATCATGAGAAAAAGTATGCCGATCTGTTGGAAATCGTACTAATTAACTCCAGTTTTTCCTTCTGTTGTGGCAGATAGGCAATTATGCAAGAAGCAAGAACGACATAAGGCACCGCTTTTTTATGGTGTTTTTGTTTGAAGAGATAACTTATACCATAGGATGCCGTATAGTAATAGCCACATATGGCCCCGAAAATTGAAATTAACCAGATAGGGAGGAACAGGAAATCGGCCCGATCCATTGTCCCGAGTGGGATAGAGCGGAGCAGATATATGACCGGTTCAGGCATTAAGTCAAGTTGCTGGGGCTGAACGCCGTTGAACAAATGAACACGGTGAATGCATACAACACCACGACTACAGCACTTGCTAAAGCAACAGACTTGAGTTTGCCACCGCTGCTACCTTCAACCATAGGAAACACAACGAGAAAAAACTCGAATCCAAACATAGCCATTAATGTTTCCGTTGATCCACTAATGATATTGGGCCATCCTGCTTCGGTTAAAGGCAAAAGATATAACAGATTAACTTCCTTGAGTCCATAACTGATTAATACCATCATGGGCAAGACCAAAAGGAGATGAGTACAAGTACTCGCGCAATGATTCGTAATTTTTGCCGAACCAAATAGATACTGCTGAACAAGAAGAGGGCTAATATAGCCCATCGAGGCGTATCCTGCAGCATCCAACGGTTAATCACACCGTAACCGTTCACCAGAACAGAAGTGCCCATTAACAGGAAATATCCAACGTATGCAATGATCAGCAACTTGCCAATCCATTTCCCCGTAATCAGCGTTACAATGTCATAAATGGATGAACTCGGGAATCTTCGCATCAAAAGCCAGCACAACAGTATGACAAGTTGGATCAGGAACCCTCCAAGGAATACAGAGATCCACCCACCGCCTTTAGAGAGAAGGTGTATACGGTAAGGGAGGGACAGGATATCTACACCAATTTCAAATTTCAAAATGAGCAAGAATAATTGTCCCCGAGTGATTGTTGTTTCCTTATTCACGTTTTTTCCAACTCCTAGAGAACTTCTGCTGATTCAGCCGCTGCGGGCGGGCATCATGAGGACGCCCGCGAAGCGCCCAGATGGGAAATCGAATCCATACATCCTTCATGTCAGCTAATCGGAAAGGGGCCACTGGAGCAAAATAAGGCGATCCGAAGTTTTCCATCTTACAGAGGTGAATGGTTAGAATCACCAGACCAAATGCGATGCCGATATATCCAAAAGCGCCGCTCCAATCATCATTGGAAAGCGGAGAATACGGACTGCCGAACTCATCTCATGCGAAGGCACCAAAAACGACGAGATAGCGGTTAGTGAAACCACAATAATCATTGTATAGGATACAAGCCCCGCACGAACGATAGCATCTCCGATAACCAAACCGCCAACGATGCCGATGGTCTGGCCCACTCGGCTGGGAAGTCGGACCCCGGCTTCTCTTAATACTTCAAAGATCAGTTCAAGTAACATTGCCTCTACAAGTGCAGGAAAGGGGATGTTCTGCAATGATTTCTTGATTGTGTGTGCCAGTTCGATCGGTAAAATAGCGGAGTGAAAAGAGATGGTTGCAATATAAACAGCAGGTAATGTAAAAGCAATGACAAAACTCATCATGCGAATTAACCGTAAAAAGGAACTGACAATCCAGCGACCATGGTAATCATCCGGACTCTGATAAAAAGCAAAAAACGTAACTGGAGCGATAAGAGCTGAAGGACTTCCTTCGGCAAGTATGGCGACACGTCCTTCCATCAAGTTGGCAATAACCCGGTCAGGTCTTTCTGTATTGAGCTGCTGGGGAAACAGAGAGAAGGGGTTATCCTCCATAAACTCTTCAATAAAACCTGGAGCGAGCACCATATCTGAAGATATGGATGTGATTCGCTCTTTTACTTCGTTCACCAACTCCGGATTGGCCAAGTCCTGAAGATATACAACTGCAATTTTGGTATGTGTCTTCTCGCCGACGTTAAAATATCGAACGATTAGAGATGGACTAATAATTTGTCTACGGATCAGATTCAAATTAACCGAAAGCTGCTCTACGAATCCATTGTGCGGCCCTCGAATAACGCCTTCATTCTCCGGTTCGGTTGTGCTTCGGACATACATTTTCTCGGTAGAAAGAATGTAAAACTCCGGGTGCCCGTCGATTATGTAAAGACATTTCCCTTGAATAAGTGAATCTATTCCACGTTGCAGATCCGTATCTTTTCGACTTTCTAAAGTGGTGAACGATGGGTAGATTTCCGAATGAGCTTGGCCATTCAGTGCTGTTAAGACATGTGTTTGAATGATCTCCTGATCTACAAGTGAATCGATATAGAGAAGCACACTCTGTACACCATTAAGTAGAAGCTGTTGTTGTTTCAAATCGTCAGTACAGTAGAGGGACTGTTCCACATAAGAAATATTCATTTTTAATACAGAGAAAGCCTGATTGGTTGGGGTCATTGATCCACCTCTTTATAAAATGCGACATGGATTATCTTGTGCAAAATCAAGACTATTATGCAATAGGCGCTTCTTATTCAAAGAACTTATAACCAAACATTGAAAAAATAGTTGCACAAAAATCCATAATTTACAATTCAATTAGAAACTTTTTCCTAAATCTAGCGTCTAATACTATGACTTTTTGAGGGGTTATACATTACTAGAGAGTAGAAGGAGCCAAAGACAACACATGAATATGAAGAAGAAATTATCCATTTTTACCGCTTTAGCCGTTTTTCAAGCATTTGCAGTCGGTTCTGTGAGTGCGCAATCAGCACCGCAAGGTGACACCGCGTCAGTAAACACAGCCAATGTAGAATCAGTTGAGGTGTTACAGCAAGAGCAGCCGATTGCAGAGCGTGAAGTGAAGACGGAGAGCAATAACAAATCTATCAATACTCCGCCCACTGAAGCCAAGGACACTCAAACCTCAACCGGCACTGAGGCAACACCCAAAACAGATAGCGAGAAACCTGCATTGGATGGGGAGAGACCCCTGCAAACGAAACGGGTACAAAACCTGTAGTTCAAGAGGAAACCCCTGAGAAGGTTGAAACGCCAGCTACGCCTGCTCAGATAGAGCAACCATCCGTTGATGGGACGTCTCCTGCAGTAGCAGGTGGAAATCTGACGTTGTACATGAATAGCAACAAAATGGAGCAGGATGGAAAAACGTATCTTGCTGGACAGCCAATGGCTGTAAAAAACGGTGTATCCTATGTTGCAATCCGTGCGCTGGTTGACCGTGTGGGATATGGCGTCAAATATGATAACAAAACCAAGGAAACCATCATTATTAGTGGTGAGGATGAACTCCGATTCAAAACTAACAGCAAGGACTATACGGTAAATGGAGAGACCAGAACGATGAAAGGCCCTGCTTATCAGCAAAAAAGTACATTCATGGTGCCGTTAACTTCCATTACTCAAGCTCTGAACATCACCTATAAAGTGAATCAGTCGGCTAAAACGGTTGTGTTGAATCTTAATACAAAACCTGTTGCAAGCTTTACCATTTCCCAAAAGGAAATTTTTGCGGGTGATCAAGTAGACTACGTGACTTCTTCCAGTTCACCTAATGGAATGGATATCGTTGACGAACGCTGGACTGGTCGCCAGGATTCATTTGATCAAGCAGGTACATATACGATTTCATATCAAGTACAGGATTCCAATGGTCAATGGAGCGATCCCTATTCCGTTACCATTGAAGTATTGAGTCCTAATCTTCCTCCTGTAGCCATGTTCGCCACAGATAAAGAACAGTATAAAATGGGCGAAAAAATAACATACACAGACCAAAGTACAGATGATGAAAATAATATTGTTAAAGCGGTATGGGAGAACAATTCACTTGCGTTCTTTGAACCGGGTCCAAAAACGGTGACACTTACGGTTACTGACAATCACGGCGCTACGAACACGTATTCCAAAGTCATTACCATAACGAATGAGACCTTATATTCATTTACCGACTTCAATTTACTTTTCACGCCGGTAGGACAGAAATTCACCTTTAACGGCGGCGAAGTGACTACGATGGAGAAAGTCCCGTATACGTACATGGATGAGCCAAGTTTGCTGATCCGCAGTAACAGTCCGGAAACTGTGAATACGGAAGGCATTGTATATAAAGAATCATCTTCGGGGCAGACCCGTTTCATGATTCACCACGTGAACAATACAGGCAAAAGAGTAAAAATGTATGTGATTGCAACCAATAACAATCCAAATCCGGCAGTATTTGAACAACAGAATATGGGCTTTGCCGGCCCTACACCGTATGCTACCGTAGCTGGGAAATTGTCTATTGATAAATGGTTCAAGTCAATTCAGACTGGAGCGGATCAAAAGAAAGAGTACCTTCAACCTGGGGAAAGCAAACTGATTTTGACAGAACTTAATAAAACGCCAATGAAAGAAGGACAAGTCATTTCTCTCTATTCGGACGCTTATAGTGATTATTCCCTAGACTATAACGTTATCCTGGTGGAAGAAAATAAAGATCCGTTTGAGGCTCTGCCATTGTTACCTGTGCTTGATCGTGACGGAGTACACAACCGTGGTACGTACCCGAATGCGACTCGCATTATAAAGTACGATGAGCACGTGGGAATCAAACCTGCCCGTCTGCCACTTGGTGACAATTCAAGCGATCCCAATCTGGTAGGAACAGATCCGATGGCTTACACAGACGCATCCAATGCGGGTAATTTCGGCGTATTATACAAAATCACGCTGACCAATGTTGCACCGCGTACACTTATCTCCTTTAACCCTCGTGGAGGGAAGTACTCCGGAGTAGCTCTGGTGAACAATCAGTTGGTATCGATTGCCGAAGGTAACGTTGCGGTTGCCAATTCAAGTGAACAAAGCGTGCTTTACCGCACCGGTTCAACTGGAGAGAGCGTAACCATTCTATTCTCTGCCGCACCAGGAAGCAACCTGCCGGTGAATCTGCTCTTTACACCACTCCCATCGGAGAAGTAATCTAGTTGTCTCTTATAACGAATAGTTTGAGTGGCGCGTTAATCATCGACAGAAAAGACTCCGTATGGAGTCTTTTCTTTTCACTACTTATTTCTATTAAGGAGGAATCAAATTCCGATGAATGTAGTCGTCAAGTTGATACGTGAATTCAAAGAGCGGGATACCCGGCGTTTGTTGAAAGATTATCGAGACAGAGTGGGGCTTATCAGGAAACGGAATTTGGAAGTTTGGGATGATCAGCGCTTGCAAGCAGAATCTCTTCGACTGCAAGAAGAAGCAAGATCAGGCACGCCTTTGGATGATCTGCTTGTTGATGCTTATGCTCTAGTCTGCGAGGTTGCGAAGAGAACACTCGGATTACAGCCTTACGATGGGCAAATTATGGCTGCGATTGCTTTGCACGAGAGATTCTTGATCGAGCAGCATACCGGTGAAGGAAAAACACTCTCTGCTGTTATGCCTGTTTATCTCAACGCTTTGACAGGCAAAGGCGTTCATGTGCTTACTTTTAACGACTACTTGGCAAATCGAGATGCCGAGTGGATGGGCCCGATCTATCGCTTTCTTGGGTTAACGGTAAGCTCGGTTCAAGCGGGCATGAGCCTGTTCGAGAAACGGGAAGCTTACGCCAAGGATATAACCTATGTTACGGCTAAAGAAGCAGGGTTCGATTATTTGCGTGACACAATAACATTCAATGAGGCTGATACCGTACACCGTCCTTTCCACTACGTCATCGTTGACGAAGCGGATTCATTGCTTCTTGATGAAGCGCGGGTGCCGCTAGTCATTAGTGGCGATTCGAGTGCTTCCAAGAGTGATGGCAATCTTTTCGCAGAAGTGGCCCGGCAGCTGCAGCCAGGTGAGCATTACGATTTTGACGAGTTCCAACGGAACGTTTACTTGAATGAAGCCGGTGCTGCAAAAGCGGAGTTGCTGCTGGGATGCGGCAATTTGTACGATAGCCATAACAGTCATTGGTTAACGTCATTGAATTGTGCGCTGCATGTGGAATCGTTATTAAAAAAGACGTCGATTATATCGTCCGGGACGGTGTAATTGAGCTAATCGAAGAACATACAGGTCGTGTGGCCGAAAACAGGTATTTGCCGGACGGGTTGCAAGCTGCCCTTGTGGCCAAAGAAGGGTTACAGTGGAAGGCCGGTGGGAGAATTCTCGGCACGATCACCATTCAGCACTTTATTAGCCTGTATTCGGGAATTTGCGGAATGACGGCTACAGCGCACACTTCAGCAATGGAATTTGAGGATATCTATGCGTTACAGGTCGTGCGAATTCCGCCGAACCAACCAAACATACGGATTGACCACAAGCATCGAATTTACACCCATAAAGAAGCCAAATATAAGGCGCTTGTACAAGAAATCTCTTCCGTCCATAGGGTGGGACGCCCCATTCTTATTGGTACCTCAAGCGTTGAGGAGTCTGACATACTGGCGGAGGCGCTGGCGGTTACCGGTGTACCTTGCCAGGTTCTGAATGCAAAAAACGATGCAAAAGAAGCCGAAATCATCGCTAAAGCCGGAGAAATCGGGGCAGTAACGGTATCTACGAATATGGCAGGACGCGGCGTCGATATTCGTCTCGGTGGCGGCAACCCCGCGCAGGCAGAAGTAATTGCCAAGCTTGGCGGATTATACGTAATAGGTACATATGTGAACGAAAGTATGCGGATTGATGACCAGCTGCGCGGACGTTGCGGCCGCCAAGGTGACCCTGGAGCATCCGTATTTTATATTAGCCTGGAAGACGAGTTGATGCTTCGGTTTGGCATTCATAAACTGTTTCGCGCTCCCAATCAGGACGAGGTTCTTGATGATCCGGCGCTCCACAGCAAAATCGAGCACATTCAGCGCGTTATTATAGGCCAAAACTTCGATATTCAGCGGGAATTGAACTGTTATTCGGATATGGTGGAGGATCAGAGGCGAATTCTATACGAGGAACGGCTCGGAATATTGAAAGGCGAGAGACCGATGAGCCCATCGGAGCAGCGGGTACGGCTTTTTTATATCGACGAGTTCTGGGCTGACCATCTGGCATTCGTTTCTTACATTCGCGAAAGCATTCATCTCGAGAGCATTACCAGTCGCAACCCGATCGACGAGTTTCATAGGCAAATCACCCAAGCATTCGAGCAAATTCCGGCTAAAATAGATCATGAATCGGCGAATATGCTTAGAAAACTCGGAGGTTCGAATGATCCCGAGAAATGGGAACAGTTCGGTCTGAAGAGTCCTATTTCGACTCGGACTTATATGATCAACGATCAATACAGCCAAGATAAGCGCAGCTCATGGACCGGAACGACGGTATTTGCTTTTTGGGGCAGTAAGATTTTGAAGCTGTTACTGAGGCCAGTATATAGGATGTCAAAATAGTAATGGGAGCGTGACAATCGATGAACAATAGAGAACGGTTTTCGAGCCGGGTCGATTCGTATTTGAAATACCGCCCGAGTTATCCAAAAGAGGCTATTAACTATTTGTACGACGTCGTTGGTTTACATGTGAACAGTAATATAGCAGACATCGGTTCAGGTACTGGCATCATCTCAAAACTACTTCTGGAACGCGGAAGTTATGTAGCCGCAGTCGAGCCAAATCAGGCCATGCGGGAGGCCGCCGAGCAAATGTTAGAAAGTAATCCGCAATTCCAGAGTATAGCAGGTTCCGCAGAATCTACTGGATTACCTGATCAGTCGGTTTATTTTATTGTCTGCGCTCAGGCATTTCACTGGTTCGATCGCTCCGCAGCCCAAATCGAGTTTCGCAGAATTCTGCGGCCAGGTGGGAGAGTAATACTCATCTGGAATTCACGTCTTACAGACGGTACTCCATTTCGTGAAGAGTACCATCAACTGCTCCATACATATGGAACCGACTACGAAAAAGTTAATCATAAAAATATTTCTCAGACGATGTTGCTCTCTTTTTCAAGGAAGGTTCAATGCATGAAATGCGATTCAGAATGAGTCAGGAGTTCGATTTCGAAGGATTGAAAGGCCGTTTGTTATCATCTTCTTACAGCCCTGTACCCGGGCATGCAAATTACGATCCAATGATGACGGAACTGCGGAATTTATTTGATAAAAATAATCAAGAGGGTACTGTTCATTTCGATTATGAAACTGAGATTTTTTGGGGAGAAGTATAAATACGGCATTGAAAGTCGCTACTATAGCGGCTTTTTTTATTTTAGTGGAACAAGTTCTTGTCTCAGTTGCCGGGATTAGCTGTTGGAACGAGCCCAGGCACACTTCCTTAAAATCTTATAAGAAATTCTTGATATTTCAGAAATTTATCCGATAGGCGGGTGCTATTATACAAATACAAACAAAGACGAGGTGATGAAATGCAAGCAAAGTTGGCAGCGGACGCCATTCCCATCTCCAAAAAGCGAAAGACATGGATAAGGACAATACAAAAGTACAAAGTGATGTATGCTCTCTTATTACCAGCCTTAATTTACTTTGCGGTATTCAAATACATTCCTATGGCGGGAATCATGATTGCTTTTAAAAACTACAACCTGGCTTTGGGACTATGGGATAGCCCATGGGTAGGATTCAAAAATTTTACGGATTTTATGAACGGCGTTTATTTCTGGGACATCATGAAAAATACGATCATCATATCGCTTTATAAGCTATTGTTCGGTTTCTCCGCTCCCATCGTACTAGCTTTACTCCTCAATGAAGTGTATAGCCAATGGTTTAAAAAAATCGTACAGACAATCACTTATTTGCCTCATTTTCTGTCATGGGTCATCGTTTATGGAATTATGGTAGCATTACTAGCCCCAGGCGACGGTCTCTTTAACATGATTTTAAAGGATTTTGGTGTTGAACCCATCTCGTTTCTAACGGAACCTGCCTGGGGCAGAATGCTGATCATCTTATCTGAAGTATGGAAGGATATTGGATGGGGGGCGATTTTGTACCTTGCCGCCTTGGCAGGAATCGATCCAAGCTTATATGAAGCGGCTCGAATAGATGGCGCTTCCAAATGGAGACAGCTCTGGCATATCACGTTACCTGGCATTCGAGGAGTCATTATTCTGATGCTGATTCTGAAATTAAGTCATATCCTGGATGCAGGTTTTGACCAAATATTCATGTTTGCCAACACCTTTAACCAGGAGAAGATCGATATTATCGACACATGGGTATACCGGGAAGGGTTGGAGCGTCTTAAGATTGGCTTGGCTACTGCTGTAGGATTGTTTAAAGCTGTCATCGGATTTGCTTTAGTGTTGGCAGCGAATAAGCTTGCCAAAAAATTCGATGGGCAAATTTGGTGAGGTGGTCTTTAGAATGATCCATTTGACAATCGGGGAAAAAGTCTGGCAAACCGTCGTTTATGTAATTCTTATTTTATTATCCCTACTTTGCGTGCTACCCTTTCTATACGTGGTTGCTGTCTCCGTAACACCAGAATCGGAAGTATTAAGAAGAGGGATTGTGATTATACCAGAATCCTTTACCTTTCTGGCCTATAAAGAAGTATTCATTTCTCATGGGATCTGGCAGGCGTATAAAATTACGTTGTTTCGAACGATTGTAGGCACGGCGTTAAATGTGTTTTTTACGGTAATCGCGGCCTATCCGTTATCCAAAAAATATTTGCCCGGAAGAAGTCCGTTTTTACTCTTCATTGTGTTTACCATGATGTTCAGTGGAGGGTTAATTCCGACATATTTACTAATCCGCTCTCTGGGATTGTTAAACAGTCCTTGGGTATTGATCATTCCAAATCTCATTAGTGCATTTAATCTGGTGATCATCAAAGGCTTTTTTGAGCAATTACCTGGTGAAATCGAGGAATCAGCGAGGGTAGACGGTGCGAGTGAGCTTCAGACGTTATGGCGGATCATTTTACCCTTGTCCTTACCCGTACTTTCTACCATTTCCCTATTTTACGCAGTCGGGCATTGGAACAGTTATTTTGATGCCATTGTATATATCAATGATTCCAACTACATGCCACTTCAAGTGATATTGCGCAACATCCTGCTTAACGTCGCAACTCAAAGCGCTGATTCGCTCGCCAATTCCGGGGCTGTCAGTACGTTCGCTGTGCAAATGGCTACAGTTGTTGTAACTACAGTCCCGATATTAATCGTTTATCCATTTTTGCAAAAGCATTTTACCAAAGGTGTACTCCTGGGATCCGTTAAAGGTTAAAAAGTGTTCCAACCTAACTTATTACGGGGAAACCGTGATAATATACAAGCAAAGGAGAGGTCAATATGCAGCGTAAAAAGATTTCATTTGCTATTCTGTCGGCAATTTTAGGGCTTGGAACGCTATTGTCAGGATGTGGGGAAATGAAGAAATTACATCGACAACTTCGATTAATTCTCAAGGCCAGTTTGCAACCAAAATGAAAATCTCAATGTTTAACCAAGGTACTTTTAATGCTGCTGCTCCAGTACCTCCACGTGATGAAGATATTCAACGCCAAATGTTGGAAGAAGAGATGAACATCGACTTGGATATGATGATTCCTCAAGCGGGTCAAGCAACAACCAAACTGAATACACTCATTGCAGGCGGGGATATTCCAGACTTGATCTTCTTGAAGAGCCGTGCTGATCTCGCGCAATATTACGACCAAGGTGTTCTTGCGGATTTGACACCGTATATGGACCAATTCCCTGAACTACAGAAACGATTTGGCACCGACTCATGGGAGGCAATGTCCTATCAAGGAAAAACCATTGGAGTTCCAGGTTATGATAATGTAAACGGTATCAGTCGAAGCTTCTTCATCCGTAACGATTGGCTGAAAAAGCTAAATATGGAGGTACCAACGACACCTGACGAGTTGTTCGAAGTTATGAAAGCCTTTACAGAGAAAGATCCGGACGGTAATGGCAAAAATGATACGTACGGATTCATTGGCGGTATGAATAAAGAAGGCAATCTACAAACCTACGGCTTTGATAGCTTGATGTGGATGTTTGGCGTTAATCCTCCTTCGGCCGTTGAGATAAAAGATAATGAACCGGTATTCCTGTTTATCGATCCCAAAATGAAAGAGGCACTTGCTTACATTAATAAAATGATGGCAGCCAAGGTGGTTGACCCAGACTGGGTGACGATGAATTCGCCTGATTTGTTGGACCAAAAGATGTTTAAGGGTAAAGTTGGCTTTATGATCAGAGATGCTCGTAGACTGGAACCGGATTATCAACAGAAAATGAAAGAAATTAGTGGAGAGGTGCCCGAATGGATCGTTATCCCTCCGATGAAAGGTCCTTACGGGGATCAAATTGTAGAGAGAAAATCATTCCAGGGCAATTCATGGGCCATATCCGCAAAAGCGGACGAGGACAAAATCATTCGGATCTTGTCCATGCTAAATTATCTCTTTACGGATGAAGAAGCTTATCCAAACTTTGCATACGGAATTAAAGGCATCCATTGGGATGTCGTAGACGGCAAGATCAAAAATAAAACCTCCGAGTTATCAAAGGAAATGAAAGAGAAGTACCTATGGGTCGATCATTATAGAATGCCGCGCCGTGGTGATGATGCGGAGTACTTCAGCTTCCAGAATCCGAAGACGGCGGAAGCTTTCAAGGACAATCAGCAATATGTGGGGCCAACGTTGCCCGGAAATTTATTGACCCCTGACCCAAGCGATACCTTGGATGCTGACCGCACACGTTTCATTAATGAAAGTTTAGTTAAATTTATGACAGGCAAAGAGCCTCTTTCCAACTGGGACAATTTCCTCCAGACGCTGGATACCAAGTTTGACATGCAGAAATATAAGGAAACAGCAATCCAGCAATTTAAAGAAGCCGGCCTTATCAAGTAAAAATAAACGAAGAGAGAGTGGCTATTCGTAGCCCTCTCTTTATTAGCATATGCTATTCTTAGTTTAAAACGGAACTAAAAGGAAGATGATCGATGCGAAGAAGAATCAGCTTGCCTTTAAAATTATTTTTTATCGTGTTTGCCTTTGTATTAGGCTGCATCATCTTGATAAGCCAATTGTCTTATCGCTATGTGCAAAAGGAAATAAGAACCAATGACATTTTTTACACCAATCAAATACTAGACAAGGTAGACCAGTATTTCACCGTTAATTTTTCCTCTTTCCAGACGATTCTATTCTCAGTTGAAACATCAGTGAAAGCCAACATTAACAATACCGAAGTGATTAAAAAGCAATTAAGGGAGCTGTATGAACTCAACAGTATTTATGTCAGTAATATTTATTTGATCAAAAACGATTTATCCATTCTGGGTGGAAGTACACCTACTCGAATATTCGATGAACCTTTATCTGAAAGATCACCTTTATTTGATGCGGCTGACAAGAATAGAAGGACTACCTTTGTTAGTGAACCTTACAAATCGAAGTATTCCGGCTGGACCGTTACGATGGTTCGATATCTGAACGGTGCTCCGTTTCCTATGGCCATTGCAGTTGATTTGGATCTAAATGCCATTGAAGAAACCTTGTTTAAGATTAATAAACAGGAACAAATGAATCTGGCTCTGATGACTGCGTCAGGTAAGATCATTGCCGGATTTTCTGAAAATAAAGGACCTCTGAATATTCAAGATCATTCTTTTTCGATCGGAGAGACGTCAGCGGAAGAAATTCTGGATACAACAGAAACAAACCTTCAACTGTATACCAACGATGGTACTCCGGTTTCCCTTTTAAAAAAACCAACGGAGAAATTCAACTGGACCATCATCTCGATCAACGATGAATCACGCTTAAAAGCAGCGTTGTCCAGATTGGAAACCTATTATATCGAGCTTCTCGCTGCAGGTCTTCTTTTAAGTTTGTTCATTTCTTTTTTGGTTGCCAAATATATAAGAAAACCACTTTATACGCTCAAAACAAAAATGAAGCAGGTGGAACAAGGTATCCTCACAACGACAATAACGATTAATCGAAACGATGAGTTTGGTGATCTTTCACGAGCATTCGATCGTATGCTTCAGCAGATTGTTGAACTGATTCGCCGGGCCGAGCTTCATAATGAGCTTGAGCGGAAGCTGGAAATCCAAGTGTTACAGTCTCAAATAAACCCACATTTTCTGTATAACACGCTTGGTTCCATCAGCAATGTGATACGTCTCGGACAAATAGAGAAAGTAGATGTGGTAATCGGGTCGCTCATTTCATTATTGGAATACGGGATAGACGACGCTTCAGAGAAGGTTTCCCTACGTCAGGAACTACGCAATGTAGCCGACTATATCGAGATCCAGAACATTCGGTATAACCGAAACTTCAATTTGATTGAAGATATCGAAGCAGGGTTAATGGATTTTCCGGTTTTCCGAATGCTGCTGCAGCCTCTTGTGGAGAATAGTATCTTCCATGGTTATAACGGTGGGGCAATTGAGGGCCCTATTACGATTCATGCCTACAGGGAGGGTGGCATCGTCATCATCGAAGTTGTTGACCAAGGTGAGGGAATTCCAGCCGATAAAATAAAGCATATTTTAATCTCAGAACCGAGTGAAGAGGAAGTGAAAAGAAAAAGAATCGGGCTGAATAATATTCATGGTCGAATAAGACTTCACTACGGAGATCAATTCGGACTGGATATTATTAGCATACCTAAGGAAATAACCCGTATACGTGCTTTATTCCCGGCAGAATTGCAAAAAGGAGATGCATAATGGGGAAAGAATATACCTGCTTCATTGTTGACGATGAAGACCTGATTATTCAACGATTGGAATTGTTTTTTAGTGAGCTCTCCCATAGAGATAAACGATTTGTTCTGGTGGGAAAAGCGAATAATGGGCTGAATGGGATCGAGGAAATCATAAAACTTAAGCCGGATATCGTCATATCCGATATTGTAATGCCGCGAATGGATGGCATCTCCATGATTGAGCAGCTCAAGGCGGAACTCCCCCATACTCAATACATACTTTTGACCGCCTATTCATCTTTCGAATACGCTCAGCGAGCGATTCAAGCCAACGTATTAGAGTACATTGTAAAGGTTCCGCTGAGGGAAGCCGATTTGAATCGAGCGTTGGATAAGGCAGCCGGAATTTTAAATGAGTTTGAGAAAAAGAAGCGGAATTTCACTCATTAAACGTATCCGTACTTGAAAATAAATATAGAGTCCGCAAACAATTTTTTAACGAATTGATTCGAGGTGAAATTCCTTCTCATCGGGCATCGGATTTTGCCAATCGTATGCAGTTTCATTTTTTCAAGCCAACTATTGCTGCTTCATCGTTGAGATGAATACGTATGAAAGTTTCCGCAACGAATACGCAGCGGCAGATCAAAACATCTTGAAATATGCGATTACAAATATCATTGAAGAAACGGTGATGAGTGGTGGCAGCGGCGTAGCTGCGGATCTGTCGGATAATCGTTTTATTGGCTTTTTATCCTGGGAAAATAACCGCAGTGATATGGAAACGGAATATGCTTGCCTATCCTTGGGAGGGCAGATTGTCTCTCATTTGCATCAATATTTGAATAAAAAGGTATCGGTTGCTTTTGGAAGTCCGCACAGGGGCTGGGAATCGATCAAACAGGCGTATACGGAAGCTAAAAATGTGAGTGAGGATTTCTATTATCATACCGAGAAAGTCGTAAAAACACCGATGCATCGGTTCCAATACCATAATGACAAAAAAGCAGACTTTCAGCAGAAGCTGGCTGATTTTCTTATACGGCTTAAAAGGAAGATTTCCAAGGAAGAGCTGGATAATGCACTTGCCGATCTGTCGCAATTTGTTACGGACCATAAAATCCACAAGTCCATCATGGTGCCAATGATTAGAGACTTGTACAGAGACATTACCGTGAAATTTAAGTCGGGGAATAAGATGGCCACGGAAGTTCCAGACTTCCCCATGGAATTTATGGCTTTTCAGGAGCAGCTCGCCTATATTGGCGACTTCACATTCGAATATGTGCATGCGGGCCAACTGTTACATCGTGCAGAAATTATGAGTGCTATGCATTTTATAGAGAAAAACTTGAAACAACGTTTAACGTTGGAGACCATTGCGGAGGAAGTGAATTTAGCGCCATCGTATTTTAGCAGCTTATTCAAAAAAACAATGAATGAAGGCGTGATCAGCTACATCAACCGTAAAAAAATCCATCTCGCCCTCGAGTTGTTAAACGTTCGGGATTATTCTTTATTGGAATTGTGCGAGGAAGTAGGCATCGTCAATGAAGGGTATTTTTGCAAACTGTTTAAAGAATATACGGGGGATACACCTAAACAATATCGGATAAAAATGACACGGTAGGAATCCTAATAAGGATGCAAAAAATGTATGATTTTTTCGCGAAATCCTGTAAAAAAACGGACCAAAACCATTACCATGATAGGAGTATCTAATCATGGAGGTTATCAAAATGGAGCTTATGAAAGCAGATGTAACCGTCATAGGTGGAGGAATTGCCGGGATATGTGCTGCCATTGCTGCCGCACGCCAAGGGCTACAGGTTTCACTTATCAACGATCGGCCGGTGCTTGGGGGAAATGCGAGCAGCGAGGTCAGAGTTCATATCAACGGGTCGGCATATCTTGGAAACAGTCCATCCTATTATGCTCGCGAAGGCGGGTTGGTGGAAGAACTCAAGCTGAAGATCTTTCATTATAATCCGTTATACAACAAAAAACTTATGCTTTCGCTTTCGGATACGGTTTTGCTCGACATGGTGTATGATGAGCCTAACATTTCTCTATTCCTGAATACATGTGTGCATGAAACGGGCATGGAGAACGGCAGAATCAAATGGGTGGAGGGCCTTCAATTGGCTTCAGAGAGAAAATTTCGTTTTGAAAGCCCTACCTATATCGATTGCTCCGGGGATGGAATTGTTGGGTACCAAGCAGGTGCTCACTTCCGATGGGGAAGAGAGGCGAAGCATGAATACCAGGAGGAGCTCGCTCCAGAAGTGGCGGATCATTACACCATGGGCGATACGATTCTGTTTCAAGCCCGTGACGTAGACTATGCCGTTCCTTACAAAAGGCCAGGCTTTGCGTATGATATTACGAAGCTGGAGTTTTTTGATAGTATCAGAAAAGGATTAAACCATCGGTCTTTTCCAAGGAAAATCAACGGGCTTGGCGGATTGTGGTGGCTGGAATACGGCGGACATATGGATATAATCAAGAATAATGAAGACATCGCATTAGAACTGCGGAAATTGGTATACGGGATATGGGATTATATCAAAAATAGCGGTGAGTTTGATGATGTAGACAATCTCATCCTGGATTATGTATGCCCGATCCCGGGAAAGCGGGAGTCGAGGCGGTTTATAGGGGAGCACATGCTGTCTCAGAACGATCTTACAGCAAAGCCTCATTTCGAAGATGCGGTATCCGTCGGAGGCTGGTATATGGATCTGCATGCGAATAAAGGCATCTACGATGAGGGTCCGGCTACAGCGTGGAATTTTGTGCCGGGATTGTATAATATCCCGTTCCGCAGCTTATTTTCACGCAATATTCCTAATCTCATGTTCGCTGGCCGTAATATAAGCGCTACTCATGTGGCTTTTGGGTCTACAAGGGTCATGGCAACCTGTGGTTGTTTGGGGCAGGCGGTAGGAACGGCTGCTGTATTATGCGCAAAATATGAGACAGACCCCGCATCCATAGTCAAAGCGCATATGGGTGAGCTTCAGGCGCAGCTGCTTCGAGACGGGCAAACGATTGTAGGCCTTCAAGAGCCGTTGGACCCTTATTTCGCAGACGGATTAACGATTCGTGCCTCGTCCCAGCGAAGCTATGAACAACTTCATCCAACCGAAGAGGTCTCCTTGGACAAAGCACTATGTTTGGTCTTGCCGATTCAGACATCTGTGGTTGAGAGTTTGCAGATCAAAATTAAAAATAGATCCGAGCATTCCGAAACGTTGCAAGTGAAGCTGTATGGCGGTGATCGGAAGGAAAACTATATTCCCACCAGCGAGCTGAAGGGCTACAACTTGGTGATTTCAGCGGGTCACGATGACTGGATTACACTGGACCTCAGCTGCAAGAAGCCAGAAGACGACAAAATCTACATCGTATTGGAAGGTACGGCGGACCTCACTGTACACAGCAATGAAGAGAAAATGACTGGAGCGGTTAGCTTCCTTTATAGACCGGAAGAGCCATCCAGGCTGAAGAAACTTAATAAGAGCATTTGCTTCAAAGACCTGATACCATCCCAGGATATGTATAATCCCGCAAATGTCGTCAACGGTTTTTCCAGACCTTATGGTTTGCCGAACAGCTGGATTTCGGAACGTACGGAAGGACAGGAATGGTTGGAATTTGGTTTTGCAAGCCCCAAGAATCTGGATGAAATCCATCTTGTTTTTAATTCGCAGCTGAATTTGGAGCATTTCGACGATCCAATCGAGTCGTTGATTCAAGATTATGATGTGACTTTAACTTTGGAAGACGGAACCGAGAGTGAAATTAAAGTCCGTGGGAATTATCTTTCGTTGAACAAACATCAGGTGCATGCACAACGTGTAACCCACATCCGGTTTGATTTCTGTGCAACGTATGGTTCGCCTTATTATGAAGTGTTTGCTGTAAAACTTTTTGCTCCTAAAAACGCTAAGTGAGGGCGGGTGAAGTCGTGATGAAGGAATTTTTCCCACGAAGAGGGCTGCCTAATGTCATTCAGAAGTTGGAAAATGGAGAAGGCGTGACCATCGTTTATTTCGGCGGCAGTAATACACGTTCGGTAGGATATAGGGTCATGACGGCGGATTGGCTGCGAGGGCAATATCCCCATGCCGATATCCGCGCTGTGAATGCAGGCATTGATGGAACAGGATCGGACCTCGGCTGCGCCCGTTTGGAGACAGATGTGCTTCGTCATCAGCCTGATCTCGTGTTTGTTGAATTTGTTGGCAACGATGGCGGAGTTCCCGAATCCAAGGCGCGGATCGAAGGCATTGTCCGACAGATTCGCAAGCGGAACCGGTTTACCGATATCCTGTTTGTATATACGGTTAAGGAGCGGGATTTGACCTCATTTCAATCCGGCGAATACCAGAAGGGCGCTCTTATGCAAGAGGAAATCGCCGACTATTACGGTATTCCTTCCATTCATCTGGGCGTAGCGGTCAGTCAATTGGTTTCGGATGGAAAGCTCATTTTCACCTCAAGGGCAGACGTGGCCATTCCCGGAGCTGTTATTTTCACGCATGATTCGATCCATCCAACGATTCCCGAAGGACATCAGATTTACACAGATACAATCATTCGGTCTTTTGAGAAAATGAGAGAGCTTCGAGATCACGTGGGAAAGGTCGAACATCACTTGCCGCAGGACCCCTTGGTCCCGGCCAATCCTTGGGAGTATGCAACCATGCTGCCACTGGCTCGTCTTACTCATTTTTCCGCAGGGTGGTCTTACATGACCTCTGATGATTTTCCTTTAGTGCGTGAGTATGATTGGTTGTTCCCCGGTCTATGGCGAGCAGTTGATCCCGGAGAGGCGTTCACAGTGGAGTTTGAGGGAACCCACATCGGCTTATTTGATATCGGGGGCCGGATTCTGGCCGATTGAAGGTGTCGGTGGATGGAAGGGAACCCTTCCTTGTTGATCGATTCACACCATATAACGATCATAATCGAAATCAATATGTTTTCTTGCCAGAGCTACCAAATGGGAAACATACCGTTCGCTTCGAGATCGATCACGAGAAAACTGACAAAGCGGCCGTGTTTGAGGCAAGTGGCAATGAACGAAGTATGGAACATGTTCGGCAGCATCCTGCTTGGTATGATCAAACGGTCATTCAGCTTGGAAAGTTGTTATTGGTGCAGCCGCCATTATAATTGATTGGTTCACTTGGAACACTTGGAAGACCTATATTCTATTTGGCTGCAACTGAGCAATCAATTAGGATGTAGGTCTCTTTTTTTACTTTACTTAAAATCGTATAAGAAATTCTTAAAATGAAAGAAATTTCACCGTGACGTAACATGCTAAGATGAAAACGACAGAACGGGATTTAGGCAGAAGGATAAGGTTAAGTGCTTTTCACGATCATTCGAGCAAAAGGCAATGCATTTATGGAAGCGTTATCATTACGAGGAGAGGCTGTGAATTGTATGGTCAAAAGGAAGCTGTTTTTCTTCATTGTTTTCATGTTGACGATCGTAGTCCCTTTCAGCCTGATCGGAATAAGGACCGCTTATGCGGAGACCTTACCTTATCAGACAATTATTATCGATGACGGGAGTATCAAGATCAATGATGATGTGACACCTGATGCAGGTAACGAGAACAATGGATATTCGGCTCCTAATTGGACCACAAGCACAGGGGTGAGAGGGTATGATCTTTCCAGCACCAAATATACAAGTACAGCAGGCAGGACGATAACATGGAATCCACGCTTGGAAGAAGGAACGGCGAAAATATCGTTCTATAAGCTGGACTGGGCAGATAAAGCAGATAGCAATGTGAAAATTGAGATCGTTCATAATGGAACAACGGATGTAGTCTTTATGGATCTAAGACCCTCATCTGGTGCTCCAGCAGGGTGGGTTGATTTGGGAGAGTACTATTTTTCTGGAGTTGGCGAAGAATTTGTTCAATTGACCCGGTCTACCGGCACCACAAACACAATCCTTACGCGCGCGGATGCGGTCAAGTTCGAAGGGAATATAAAGCAGAAAGAGCCACATAAGACAATTATCATTGATGATGGGAGCCTCACAATTGATAATGTCGTCACTGTTGATTCAGGAAACGTCAGTAACGGGTTCTCCGCTCCTTATTGGACGACAAGTGCAGGAGTGAAGGGATACAATAATTCCAGTTCCAAATTTACAGACGCTGTAGGTAGAAGCATCACCTGGAATCCACGCTTGGAAGCAGGGACGGCGAGAATATCGTTCTATAAGCTGGATTGGGCGGATAAAGCAGATAGTAATGTGAAAATTGAGATTGTTCATAACGGGGTTACGGATGTTAAGTTTATGGATCTTAGACCTTCGTCAGGTCCATCGGTTGGATGGGTGGATCTGGGGGAGTATGAGTTTAGTGGTGATGATAGCGAATTTGTCAGGCTGACTCGAACGCAGCCTTCTACGGGTACAATTATTACGCGGGCCGATGCAGTCAAGTTCGAGGGGAATATCCGGCAACAAGCACCACCGCTGCCCCCGCTAAGAAGCCGTACCTTAGCGAATCTCAGTTACACAGAGAAAGGCAGCATCGAAAATGCTAATTACAAGGCAACCTTTTATGAGGCAGCATGGGATGAAGGTAAATCTATCGTTCGTGACATGTTCTACAAAAACACGGAGACAGGGAACTGGGTTCCAATCAATAATGAATCGGAAAGACTTGAGGAACAATGGGTTTTATTGGACGGGAATGCGGGGAGCCGAACCAATTACTATGATACGATGAACAAACGCTGGATTACATTCGACGGGGTCCATTTTCCCGACAGCCAGACGGCGATATTAACCGACTCTACACATGGCAGTGATTACGATTTTGAAGTGAACTGGTCCATGGCAGGGGATAAACCAGATGTCTCTTTTGCCTTTACGCCTCGCCGCGACGGCAATTATGTGATTGGATATCAGTCCTTCACGACAGAGTCCGCCTCGGGCATCAATGAAGTGTTAAATGGATTCAGGTCACATGCCAAAATGGTAGGTACAGTGGAATCAACAAGCTTGAGAGAGCTGAGCGCTCCGATGAGCCTGGTCGAGAAGAAGGATGGTTCGGGAAATCCATTGACGTATGGCGTATTTGTACCTTTGGAAGAGCTTCCGGTTGAATTTGAACCGACGGGAGGCGTTACGAAACAACGCCTTGGCATGAGCCTGGTAAACAACGAAGGCAGCGTGCAGCCAATCCTGTATGCGCCTCAGTTGGGGAATTATTCACAAATGACGGCTGAAAGTACCTATCAATTTCATATGGGGCTAATCGCTCAAAAAAGCAATCTGTATGAGTCCTACGTGGATATTCTTCGCAATGAGTACGATTATTCTGCATACCGGAAAAATGTTTCAAATAAATCGCTTACTGACGCGATGTTTAATATGATTGATCTACTTAAAATTGAGCCGCAAGGGGACGACTCTGTGAATTATGTCCCATCACCCAGCGGGTGGTGGAGCCGTGCCAAGGGTTTTATCGATATCGAAAACGAAGATAGCGTCCGAACAAGCTCAAATGCGGTTCTTTTGGGAGCTTACTATTTGACTGGAGATGACCAGCTATACGATACGAGAGCACTGCCGTCCGTCCAGTATGGCGTATCGCGAAATGGTATCGGTTGGTCGCCAACGCAGAAAAAAGTATACGGTGTGCCTTCGTTATGGAAAATGGCTACTCTGCCGTTCGATGTTTCAAGCGTAGCCGCTGTCAATCAGATGATGGGCACTTCGGCAGGAATTGGTGCACTCGCTCAGGAAGAGTACCTTGTGCGTGACCCGGATCAGAAAGACAGGGGGCCTGTCATTCAACCCCTGATGATGTATCGGATGACGGGAGATGCGAAGTATTTGCAAGCTGCGAAGGATGCAGCCGACAGCTATATCACGCAACATATCGATACGCCTGCATCTGTCGATGTGAGTAAAAATGAGTTCATTTATTATTATAGCAAGCTGTGGATGGAGATCTTGGAGCTATATGAGGAAACGCAGGATCCCAAATACTTGGATGCCGCCTATAAGGAAGCCAAACGGTATGCAACCATGTTTGTTGCTCGTCCAGTTCCTGAAGGTAACGTTACGATTCCTCAGCCGGAGACATATAATTACGCGGAGTCGTTCCATTGGCCGGAAAGTGGTAAATTTCAATATCCTAGGCTTAAGCTTCCCGAAGATATTGCCGGAGGCGTTCAAGCGGAGCGTTGGCTTGTTTCACCGAGCGGACTGACGTTTGAAGCAGGAAGTACAACCGGTTATTATCGGATGAATGCTCAGGAAGCTCCATTCATGCTGAGATTGTCGCTTTATACAGGGGATGAACTGCTGCAGGATATTGCTCATAATGCGGTTATTGGACGATATTCCAGTTATCCAGGTTATTATTATAAAGGCTTCGCCGTTAGCCAACTTGAACCGGACTTTCCTCTGGAAGGCCCAAGCGGGGCTACATCCATCTATTATCACCATATTCCGGGGCAACTCGGGCAAACGATGGATTATTTGATCAGCGAACAATCATTGAAATCAAACGGGAGCATTACGTTTCCTTCCGTTTTTGAAACGAATTTTTTATGGTTCAAATATCACCTTTATGGGAATAAACCAGGTCAATTTTATGGTAACTCCGACGTTTGGCTATGGATGCCCAAGGGGATTATTAAGACCAACCATCCTCAATTGAATTGGATAACGGGTGAGAGCGGGGATAAATTCTACATCGGGTTAAGCAACGCATCTTCAGATGAAGTTCAGACTCCAATTGAATTAAATGAACAAACCATTGGATTCAACCCGGCACAGGATTATACCGTATCGATCATCCGCGACAATGGTACACCAGAGCAAGCAGTTATGAGTGGCGGAATCATTCAAGCTACGGTTTCAGGCAAGGGAATCACTGCGATCATTGTAGAGGGACTTGATATTGATGTACCGTTGCATCAGGTCAGAACGGCAGATACATCGGATGCAAGTTATTTCTTTGATACACACAGTCCAATTGATGCGGTTAAAGGCATGCTGATCGTTAAGCCTGACGAAACAGTTTATGATGCTTATGTGCAGGCCAAAACGACAAAACCAGCGACAATCCATTATTCCTTGGATGGCGGGGCCACGTATACGAGCGTCCCAGATACGATCTATCCGATGGAATGGTCGATACGGGTGAATGATTTATCCCAAACCTTTACGTATTACGTGGAATCGGAGGAAACAGACCCGTAAGCGGACACTCTATCTGCCGGATCAAGTATCGGAAACTCCAGTCCAACCCGATGGGCAGGATAGTTCAACCATCATTGTGGATAATACGGAGGCGGAGACAGAAGGCGTCTGGATAAGGGATACGACGGCTAACGATTATTATTATGATAACTATGTGTATGCCAAATCTACGACCGGCACAGCGACAAGCAAAATGAGATGGCGGCCTGAGCTGCCGGAAAGTGTCACTTACAGTGTGTATTACAAGCTTCCACAGATAACTGCAACGAGTGAAAATTGGGCAACAAATGCCTCATTTACCGTTTATCACAGCGGCGGCTCCGAAACGGTGACAGTTGATGAGACAACGGCGAATGGTACTTGGGTGCACCTGGGGGATTATCCTTTTGCTGCAGGCGATAGCGGGTACGTAGAACTAACCAATAAGGCCAATAAGTCCAGAGTCGTTGCCGATGCAATCATGTGGGTGGACCCAAACAGGGTACCGCAATTGGAGTCTGCTGTGATCCTGTCCGATCGGAACGAACTGCAGATGACTCAAACCGCACAACTGAGCGTAACCGGTTATTTGGATAACGGTTTGGTCGGTGATCTTACACAGGCCGATGTGCAGTATTTCGTTGATCGTACGGATCTGGCTGAAGTGGACAGCAGTGGGTTGTTGACCCTTCTCAATCTCGATGGGGACACGGATCACATTGAGGTATGGGCCACGGTAACGATTGACGGGGTGACCTTAACTACACCGCCTTTGACCATCACGATCAGGGATCTAACGGTTATCGTGGACAGTACAAATACAACAGGGTTATACACGACAGAAGGGTCATGGAGCCAAAGTAATTTAGCTGGATACAAAATCGGGGTTAAATCCCGCTACTCAACAGTTCAAGGATCATCAGCAACGTGGAAAGGCCAGTTTCCAGAGGGGAAATATACGGTCTCGATCTATAAACTCGTCCATACGACGGGAAATGATAATAATGTCAAAGTGGAAGTGAAGCATAAAACGGGTACCGAGGTCATCTATATGGATGCAACGGTCGGCTCATCAGGTTGGGTTAATCTGGGAATGTTCGACTTTACGGGTGACGGCAGCGAGTATGTCCGATTAACCAGGGTTACGCCTACAACGGTAGACCCGCCAACGCTTCCTGCGGATATGATCTATACGAGGGTTGACGCTGTTATGTTCGAACGGCATTCTGATGATTCGGAACTGCTTGCCAATGAAGCACCAGATGAACCGACACTTTCTGAATAAGGGCAGTGATTTATGAATGGAAGTGGAACAACGGTAAGTGATGTTATACAAATGATTGCAAAATAACGCTAAGAGCCGAGTGGATCAAAACGATCCATTCGGCTCTTTATGTCTAAGTGCAAGAAAGTTTGGTTACAAGGGAAGGCAGTCGGCCAACTTCCTCTTACCACCCATTGATCACTTAAGTTTGCCAAATCCAACTTTTTTGGATGCTCGTAAAAAAATTGCCGCTTTCAGATTATGTTTCGTCACACTCAAAACGTTTCTCTAGACCCACACAAATCTTCAATGGTACCATCATACACGTGCTTGAATTGAAGATTGCAGGAGGATATCATGTGGATCAACTTAAATACGATAATCTAAAGCTGGGGAGCGCGGAGCTATCATCAGCATTATCGCCTACATATGTTTGACCGTATTAAAACTGATCGTTGGCAATATGGCCGGATCAGAAGCGCTCAAGGCGGATGGATTAAACAATGCCACCGATATTGTGGCCTCAATAGCTGTACTGATCGGTTTGAAGCTTGCCCAGCGCCCAGCCGACACAGATCATACATATGGTCACTGGAGAGCAGAGACCGTTGCGTCACTTGTTGCTTCTTTCATTATGATGGCAGTAGGTTTACAAGTACTGTTTGAAGCCATTGGTTCAGTGTTTCAGGGTACACATGAATCTCCGGATATCATCGCTGCGTATACAGGCATTTTCTGCGCGGTTGTCATGTATGTGGTCTATCGCTATAACAAGAGACTTGCTACACGTATTAAAAGTCAGGCGGTCATGGCTGCAGCTCGTGATAACATTTCCGATGCCTGGGTGAGCACCGGTACGGTCATTGGGATCGTGGGTTCCCAGTTCGGCCTCCCATGGCTGGACCCTGTAACGGCTGTCATTGTAGGTTTCCTGATCTGCAAGACCGCTTGGGACATTTTCAAGGAAGCCACACATCATCTGACGGACGGTTTTGATGTTGAACTGATTCAGGAGTACAAAAAAACGATTGCCGGAATTGACAGCGTAGAGACAGTTAAAGACGTGAGAGCGCGGAACTATGGCAATAACGTTGTAGTAGACGTTGTCATAACAGTCCATGCTGAGCTGGATCTTCAACAAGCACACGATATCTGTACAGACGTGGAGAACGAGTTGATGGAGGAGCATGACGTCTACACTGTTCACGTTCATGTGGAACCTGATATTTTGAAAGAGTGCATTGGATAGCAAGCTTATATTAAGAGAGACTCGGCAAAACAAAAAAACCAGT
Source organism: Paenibacillus sp. OVF10 (assembly GCA_022836915.1). Taxonomy (GTDB): domain Bacteria; phylum Bacillota; class Bacilli; order Paenibacillales; family Paenibacillaceae; genus Paenibacillus. Next base: position 4,255,607 of record CP094668.1, read on the forward strand.
GAGCTTTACTTATTCACTGGTTTTTTGCTGATTTCAATTGTTCACTTTTAAAAGAATCCGCGCGTTATATATCCCATACATGACTATCTCGGCAAATTGTAGGTAATCAGATTGTTATATTTATCCGCATGTTTCTGTTCGTCCAGGATGATTCCCCACACCGTATCTTTATATATGCCATACGGGAGACCAAACCATATTTTTCTATACTTTTCCACGGCGGCCAATTCACCCTGAAACGCCTTTTGCAATCCGGCAAGATAAGAGGTGACCGTCTCAACCGGCTCACTGCTTACGCCCGAGATCTCCTGACCTGTCAGATCCTTGTACATTTGGCGGAACATTTGATTATGTCCGCGTTCATCATTACGGATGCTCGTGATGATGGCAGCCTGATTGGCATCAGGTGACAACAGAATCAGTGAATCATAGAACATCTCATCATTTCGTTCTCCTTGCACAGCCGTTTTGATTAATTCAAGTGCTTCGGCTGATGATGTTGCCCATACCGGAGTAAAAGTGTACCTGTAACCATAAGGATATGCCACATACATTACGAATCCCTCCATGACAAATATGAGTTAAGATATGCACGTATGCCCATCAGCGTTAACCCATATCATATGTCCGGCCTTATTTAGTCGAAAGTTTCAGTGAAACTTCACTTCGTATACCTCAATAGTTTACTGTAACCATAAGCAATAACAAATGGCAGGAGGTATGACAAAAAGGTCCAAAGAATGTTCCATCCATTAAAGTAAATGACATGCCCCATTATTTTGGCAAGCCATTCGATTAATGTCAGCGACAAGGATGCAACAAGGATCGCCAACCACGGCTTGGCGCCTTTTTCTAAAATCGTATACATCATCAGACAGCCGGCGATCGGATAGACTCCAAGATCCATTGGAAGAGCAGCAAAGGATTGATTATGAGTATTCGGAAGAATATTCCAGAAGTAATTAAACCCGATATTGTTAATGCATGCTGCTACAGCCACACCAAGTGGATAATATAGAATAAGGATTGTAAAGTTCCGACGCAGAATCCATACACCCAATATAATGGGAATGACCATACCCAGCAGAATGTTTCCTAACATGCAATTCTCCTCCAAAGCTTTGTTACTTCTGTAGTTTAACCATAAGCCGCATCACTCCGTTGTCTTCTCTTCCAGAAGGCGATCCACCTTATCTGTAAGTGCATCCAATTTTTTATCATAATGCTTGTACGTATAGAATCCAATGACTGCTTTGACTGCAAAAAAGAGCACCGCAGCAATGACAATGAGAATATAATTGTGGGCAAGCTGCCTTAACCAATCGTTAGCTGCATTTATCGGATTTCTCTCCCTTCAATGCAAGTGGTTTTGTATAAGGTAACCAAATCCATGGGATATAATGCATATCAGCAAATTCGGAATAGGCATACGCCTTACTCGAAGTGAATGGACAAGTTTCGGTCATGAAAAAAGCCAAGTATAGAAGAGCTACGGTTGAGGATGTTCATAAAAAGGTAGAGTGGCATATCAATAAGGATTTTATGAAAAAATCCCTTCTCTTCGGATGAAAGAAGAGAAGGGATGATCGTAAACTACTGAATTATTGGTGCTTGCTGAGAATATCAAATATGATATTGGCATTATCTGTGTTGTCGATCAAACCGGCGAAGCGATGACTTGCCGGACCGTAGGCATAGACCGGAACATCTTCACCTGTATGTCCACCTGTTGTCCAACCCGTAAATGAACGGTTATCAATAATCGCTTCAATGGCATTATCAATCTTTGTTACATCCGCAGTTTGGGCTGCTTCTTTCACCGATTGAATCTCTTCCGCCTTTAAATCCAGTTTCAGATAACTTTTTAGCGTTTCCTCAACCGAAGCACCTTTTGCAATTTGTGTTGCCATGAAGTCTGGCGTGCGAAGTGCAGCTTTGATTGGGTCTACGAAGAAGTTGTATTCTCCGTCTTTTCCAAGCGTAAGTCCACCCGTGGAGTGGTCAGCAGTAGCTACGACAAGTGTTTCACCGTCTTTTTTGGCAAAATCAATAGCTGCCTGAAATGCTGCTGCGAAATCTTCCATTTCACTCATCGCACCAACGATATCATTATCATGTCCTGCCCAGTCGATCTGGCTGCCTTCGACCATTAGAAAGAATCCTTTGTCGTTCGAACTGAGACGATCAATCGCTGTATTGGTCATCTCAGCCAATGATGGAGTGTCAGCAGTACGATCAATCAACTTGTCCAGACCTCCGTCCGCAAACAGTCCAAGAACTTGTTGATTCTTATCAGCAAGGAGAGAGGAACGATCCGTGACATAGCTAAATCCGGCCTTCTGGAACTCCTTCGTCAGGTCACGACCCTCGCGTACAAAATTGGATTTCCCTCCACCAAGAAGTACATCCACCTTATGCTTGCCATTAATCAGCTCATCATAATAATCGTCCGCAATTGCATCCATATTTTTTCGACTGATATCATGGGCACCGAATGCAGCTGGTGTGGCATGAGTGATCTCCGATGTAGCCACGAGTCCGGTGGACTTGCCGTTTTCTTTGGCTTGCTCAAGTACGGTTTTGACTTCCTTCTGCTCAGGGTCAACCGCAATGGCCGCATTGTAGGTTTTCACACCTGCCGACATGGCTGTTGCTGCCGAAGCGGAATCCGTCACATTTTGTTTATCATCATCCGGATAGGTCATTTGTGCCCCAACCAGATAAGGGTCAAATACAGTTTTGTCCATGCCCTTCGTTGAAGGATCATCTTTCATGTAACGGTAGGCGGAAGTATAAGAGGTCCCCATGCCATCCCCAATGAGGAAGATGATGTTCTTAATTTGTTTTTTCTCCACACTTACAGCTTGAACAGCACTTGCTTGTCCGGCAGACAAGAGAGTGGAAGCCGATACAGCCAGAGTCAGCGCTACCGCTGGTAATACTCTTTTGGATAATTTCACAATGATTCCTCCTCATAATATCTCAACAACAAAAATGAATGCATGAATCTATATTCATTTGTTCATCATTAAGAAGATTAGCATTTATTTGTAAATGAAAACCAAGAATTTTGTATACCTGAGGTAAAATAAACAAATACGGCGATAACTTTAATTTCTTTGCATGAGGAGCAAGTCAAACATCGCAATCAGAACAATATGGTTCCGGCGAAAAATTCACATGATCTGCAACATGCGAATTTACAAAAATATACTCATCCCGCTGTTTTTGAAGTATGATACAACATAAGTAGAACGCTTTCATTTTTATATTACTGTTAATATAAAATCAATTTCATTTTCAGGAGGCTCTTTACCATTGACCAAAACAACTCCAAATTATGATGGGTATCTCTTTGTACATTTTATTGGCGAACAACCAGATGGAGAGCAGGTTTATTTCTCTTATAGCGAGGATGGTCTTCACTGGAAGGACCTTAATGGCGGCTCACCTGTGCTGTTTTCCGACCTTGGAGAAAAGGGGTACGGGACCCGTTTCTGGTTCGTTCAGTCAAGGATAATAAATTTTATCTGATTGCTACGGATCTCCGCATCGCAAGCGGCAAAGGATGGACTCAAGCCGTTAATGCCGGGAGCCGTGACGTAATTGTATGGGAATCCAGCGATCTCGTATACTGGTCATCCCCATGGAACGTTACACTAGGTGTCGAGGGCGCTGGATGTGTCTGGGCACCAGAAGCTGTGTATGATGAAATGGCAGATGAGTTTCTTGTATTCTGGGCTTCTGCGACGCAGGAACCTCAAGAGCAAGAAAGAAAGCAAAAAATATACAGCGCTCGTACAAAAGACTTTCGTACGTTTTCTGCATCGAAAAAATACATTGAGCGGGATAATCACATTATAGATACAACGATTCTTCCTGCGGATGGAGCTTATTATCGATACTCCAAGGATGAAACAACCAAAAACATACGGGTAGAAAAAGGAGACTCTCTCGACAAAGAGGCGTTTGTTACGCTGCAAGCCCCGGTACTGGAGGCTGTGGCAGGTGTGGAGGGACCTCAAATCTTTAAATTCAATGACCGGGAGGAATGGTGCCTGATTGTTGATCGATTTGCTGAAGGCAAGGGTTATCTTCCTCTGTTGACTACAGATCTGGGAAGCGGAGAATTCCGAATTGTCCCTGATGATGATTTTGATATGGGAACGAATCAAAAGCGTCATGGAAGTGTCCTGCCAATCACAGCTGAGGAGTGCAGCCGGCTTCTCGTGGCTTTCGGAGATGGTCATCAGGTGCTTCCTGGACAATATGCCGATCCTGATGTCGCACAGTTTGGGGATCGTTACTATATGTATCCAACAACAGATGGGTTTGAGGGGTGGTCGGGAACACAATTCAAGGTGTTTTCTTCTTCAGACCTGAAGCATTGGCAAGACGAAGGCATGATCCTTGATCTGGGAACAGAGGATGTCGCCTGGGCAACCGGTAATGCCTGGGCACCGGCAATTGCCAGCCGAAGCGGAAAGTTCTATTTTTATTTCTGTGGCAAAATGCGGAATGGAGAGAGTGCCATCGGCGTTGCTGTTGCAGATACACCAATTGGTCCATTCCTGGCCGAGCCACAGCCTTTAATCACAATGGAGCAGTTGAAACGCCTGGGCATTACCATGGGCCAAGCTATTGATCCCTCCGTCTATGTCGAAGATGATGGAAAACCGTATCTGCTATTTGGCAATGGACATGCTGCCATTGTGGAGCTTGGTGAAGACATGATAAGTGTAGTGGAGGACACAATGAGCAATCTGGCAGGCTTGCATGATTTTCGTGAGGCGGTAACCGTGTTAAAGCAGGGCGGACTATACCACTTTACGTGGTCCTGTGATGATACAGGCAGCGAAGACTATCATGTGAATTACGGTACGTCAGAGCAATTATACGGTCCTATTACCTATCAATACCCGATTCTGAGCAAAAATGTCGAGAAGGGCATGCTGGGCACAGGTCATCACTGTATATTTAATGATTCCGAAACGGGTCAATACCAGATTGCCTATCACCGTTTTGTCACGCCACTATCCAGATTTTCCTCTGGAAAGGGTTATCACCGCGAAATATGTATGGACCCGCTTCTGTTTGGTAAGGACGGACTGATTCAGCTTGTTATACTCTAATATAAGACGTTTAATTAAATCGCTATCTATAAAGGCCTGATACAACATGAATGTCTGTCAAATGTCGCTTTTAGCGGTTTTGGCAGGCATTTTATCATTTTTATCTTCCACCTGGAACAAGCAAAACCTTAGGTTTGAGCGGGTATGCGACTAATTGAATACATTAATCCAGAGTACATTTGACATACAAATCAATAAATCGTATTATTACGATATAACGATTTAGGAGGAATACTTGTGAACACTCCCGCTTTTGACAGCAATAACATTAAACAGTTCGATGAACCTGCTAATCTGCTGAAAGCTTTGTCTCACCCCATTCGTTTATGCATTGTGCGGGGATTGATGCAAAAAAAGAAATGTAATGTTTCTTACATGCAGGAATGTCTGGATCTTCCCCAATCTACAGTGTCACAACACCTCCAGAAGCTTCGTAGTGCAGGTATTGTTGCTACGGAGCGGAATGGTCTTGAAGTGAACTATGTGCTTGCCGATCAACGGGTTGAACAGATTATTAAAACTTTGTTTGAAAAGGATGATTGTGAATCATGAGCAAAAAAGTACTTATTGTTGGCGGTGTAGCTGGAGGTGCTTCTGCAGCTGCACGTCTTCGCCGTCTGGATGAACATGCCGAAATTATTATCTTTGAGAAGGGACCCTATATCTCATTTGCCAATTGTGGTTTACCTTATTATATAGGTGGCACAATCGATGATCGAGAGCGTCTGCTGGTGCAGACGCCAAAAGGGATGGCAGATCGCTTTTGTATCGATGTGCGTACAAGAAGTGAGGTCGTAGCTATTGATTCGCAGAAGCGAGTGGTTAAGATACAGTCTCAGGAGCGCGGTGCATATGAAGAAAGCTATGACGAGTTGATATTGTCACCAGGTGCAAAACCGATCATTCCCGATCTGCCGGGTAAGGACAATCCGCTAATTTACACCGTGCGAAGTATTCCGGATATTGATCGGATCAAAGAACAGGTGAGTTCTTCTAACAACAAGTCTTCGATCGTCATAGGTGGTGGATTTATAGGCGTAGAAATGGCTGAGAATCTAAAGGAAGCTGGTCTGGATGTAACGCTGATTGAGGGGAACGCACAAGTACTCACCCCATATGATCCCGAGTTAGCAGCCGCATTGGCACAGGAAATGGAGAACCACGGTGTGAATCTGCTGTTTTCCAAACGTGTTCAGGGATTCCATTCCCTAGAGCAGGGCATAGGGGTTGAACTTGCGGATGGTCATACGCTGACTGCTGACATGGTTATTCTTGCGATAGGCGTAACGCCGGACACCTATTTTTTGAAAGATAGCGGCGTTTCGCTGGGTGCACGTGGACATATTATCGTAAATGAAGCTTTAGAAAGCAGTGTGCCACATATCTATGCTGTTGGGGATGCCATCGAAGTAACGGAAACCATTCATGGTACGAAGGCAACGATTCCACTTGCCGGACCTGCCAACAAACAAGGTCGTATTGTTGCCGACCGTATCGCCGGGCTTCCTTCTACCTATAAAGGAACACAAGGTACGTCCATTATCAAAGTATTTGGAATGACGGCAGCCACGACAGGCAGTAATGAGAAAACACTACAGCGTCTCGGCGTGGAATATCAAACCGTTATCGTACACCCTGCTTCTCATGCATCGTATTATCCGGGTTCAAGCGCAATTACTCTTAAACTGCTGTTTACTCCGCAAGGTAAAATTTTAGGCGCACAAGCAGTCGGTTATGATGGAGTGGATAAACGAATTGATGATATTGCTGTAGCCATTCATTTCGGAGGACATGTCAGGGATTTGACAGAACTTGAACTGAGTTACGCGCCACCATATTCTTCTGCCAAAGATCCCGTAAATATGGCTGGATATGCAGCAGAGAATATGATCACTGGACGTGTTCAGACGTTCACCTATAAACAGCTGGCTGATCGTCAGCCGGAGCAGTCGATACTTCTGGATGTTCGCAGTGAAATCGAGCATCAAAATGGTCATATACCGGGTTCACTCTCCATTCCAGTTGATGAGCTTCGTCAACGTTTAGATGAATTAGACCCATCCAAAGAAATCTGGCTATACTGTCAAGTCGGCTTACGTGGTTACACTGCTTCGCAAATTTTGCGCCAGCATGGTTTTAGCGTAAAAAACTTGAGTGGTGGTTATAAAACATACCGTCAAGCCCAGTTTAAGCCTGCTCCCTTTACTGCTGCAAAACAAGATCATCATGATCCTACGGTGAACGTTAAGGAAAAAAGTCTATTCCCACTGACTCAACACAGCCGCAACGTATTGATCATGAGTTGAACGTATGCGGATTAAGTTGTCCTGGTCCGCTAATACAAGTGAAGCAGAAAATGGATCAACTCTCGAACGGGGAAACCCTTCGCGTGAAAGCTTCCGATCCAGGCTTCTATGAAGATGTCAAAGCATGGGCCACAATGTCGGGTTCCACAATCTTGCAGTTGGAAAGAATGAAAGGCGGTACCATTGAGTCCGTCATTGTTAAAAATACAGCACAACCCGTATCAGATTCCCCCATCAGCGATCCTGCCAGCACGATGGTTGTTTTCAGTGGTGATCTGGATAAAGCGATCGCCTCACTCATTATTGTAAATGGGGCAGCAGCGAGTGGACGGAAAGTAACCCTTTTTTTCACATTTTGGGGATTGAGTATTATTCGTAAGCCGCAACCGCAGAAGTTATCCAAAACCATGATCGGTCGTATGTTTGATATGATGTTACCTCGCGGCAGCCAGAAGCTTGGCATGTCCAAAATGAATATGCTCGGAGCAGGCCCGAAGATGATTCGTGGTTTGATGAAAAAACATCATGTGCCTTCGTTGGAGGAATTAATTGAGAGCGCAATTGCACAAGGAGTAGAGATCGTTGCCTGCCAAATGTCCATGGATTTAATGGGAATTCAGCGTGAAGAATTAATAGACCAAGTTAAAATTGGTGGTGTCGGTTATTATCTTGGACAAGCATCACAAGCCAATCATAATCTGTTTATTTAATAATTTATCACAAACTCAAAAAAGCGTTGATTCGAATTCGAACCAACGCTTTTTTGGACTTAATCATAAAGTAAACATTGACTTCATTTTTTTGATATTATAATATAAGCATACACTTATATGTTATTGAAGGAGGAAGTGCTATGGATTCTATGCAAGAGATAGCGGATAAGCTTAAATTGCTGGGTGATAAAACACGCCTTACGATCCTTACACTTCTCAAAGAACGTGAATGGTGCGTGTGTGAATTTGTAGAGATTTTAGACATGTCACAACCTGGAATTAGTCAACATTTGCGCAAACTGAAGGATCAAGGCTTGGTTAAAGAAAGTAAACGTGGTCAGTGGGTATACTACTCTTTAAATGTAGAGAATACACCCTATATTACATCTGTCCTGGAATTGATGCCGGATACAGCAACTATTCTTAAATCGTTAAATAAAGAAAACTTTACATCTGTTTGTAATTAATTTTTGATCGATATATAAGCATATCATTATATACCAATGTAAATTAAGATGAACTGAAAGGGGGTATATGGTTTTGTTTTCTACGCTGTTAGCCTGCATCATCTTTTTGATTACACTTGTACTCGTTATTTGGCAGCCTAAAAACCTGTCCATTGGTTGGTCTGCTTGCGGAGGAGCAATCCTTGCTTTACTTGTGGGTGTGGTCAATTTGGAAGATGTATGGGATGTGACACAAATCGTATGGAATGCCACGCTTGCTTTTGTCGCAATCATTCTGATCTCATTAATTCTGGATCGTATCGGCTTTTTTGAATGGGCTGCCTTACATATGGCCAAAGCCGCTCATGGCAATGGTGTACGGATGTTTGTTTACGTCTCCATCCTGGGAGCGGTGGTTTCTGCCTTCTTTGCCAATGACGGGGGCGCACTGATTCTGACACCGATTGTTCTAGCCATGGTACGTGCACTGAATTTCGATGAGAAAAAGTATTTCCATTCATTATCGCCAGCGGATTTATTGCGGATACAACTTCATTGCCGCTGGTTGTAAGTAACCTGGTCAACATTGTGTCTGCCGATTTCTTTGGTATTACGTTTATGGAGTACGCAGGAAGGATGTTTGTTCCAAATCTGTTCTCACTGGCGGCGAGTATCGGTGTACTGTATCTCTTTTTCCGCAAGAGTATTCCCAAACGATTTGATGCCAGTGAATTAAAACCTCCGGTAACTGCCATTAAGGATATGAAGATGTTTCGGTTGTCATGGGTGGTATTAGGGGTTCTTCTCATTGGATACTTTACCAGTGAATTTATCGGAATTCCCGTATCTCTTGTGGCAGGTATCGTCGCGATATTCTTCCTGATCATGGCTTCCCGGAGTTCTGCTGTACCGACTGCATTAGTTGTCAAAGAAGCACCTTGGGCCATCGTATTTTTCTCCATCGGTATGTATGTCGTGATTTATGGTCTACGTAACGTAGGTTTGACCGATCTGCTGGCCGTAGTCATTCAGGCTGTGGCTGATCAAGGATTGTTTGCTGCAACAATGGGTATGGGCTTTATCGCGGCAATCATTTCATCCCTGATGAACAATATGCCTACCGTGTTAATTGATGCGCTTGCCATTGATGCAACAACGGCTACAGGAACGGTTCGGGAGGCGCTCATTTACGCCAATATTATTGGATCAGACTTGGGTCCCAAGATTACCCCGATTGGTTCACTGGCGACGCTGCTCTGGCTTCATGTGCTTAGCACGAAAGGTGTCAAAATCTCATGGGGTACTTACTTCAAGACAGGTATCATAATCACGATTCCGACTCTGTTTATTACGCTAGTGGGTCTGTATCTGTGGTTAAGCATTTTATAAAAGCAATCTATAATTCAAGTAACGAGGAGACGATGAACATGAGTAAAAAAACAATGTACTTCCTATGCACAGGTAATTCTTGCCGGAGTCAAATGGCCGAAGGCTGGGCCAAGAAATATCTGAGTGAGGACTGGAATATCTATAGTGCAGGAATTGAGGCCCACGGTCTGAATCCAAAAGCGGTTGCAGCCATGAACGAAGTTGATCTGGATATTTCGACTCAAACCTCGGACATCATTGATTCAGAGTTGTTGAACAATGCTGATTTCGTAGTCACGTTGTGTGGGGATGCCGCAGATAAATGTCCAATGACGCCTCCACATGTGAAGCGGGAACACTGGGGATTTGATGATCCTGCCAAAGCGCAAGGGTCAGATCAAGAGAAATGGGCCGTATTCCAAAGGGTTCGTGACCAGATCGGGGAACGCATTAAAACATTTGCTGAAACTGGAAAATAGTACAAACCTGCCTGAGCAGGACAATTTAATGAATACCGAGAGAATGCCACGATGAGTGGCATTTTTTTGTTCAAAAAAATGAACGTTTCATTCAGAAACAGTTCTTTGACTTACCCATAACAGCAACATAGAGTGATGACAAGGACGGTATTTGATTTTACCTATAAAAGTGAGAAGCATATATACCCTTGACTTTCCCCTGTACGGGAAACTATATACTCGCATTATGTTAATTGATTGGAGATGATATATTGTTCAAAATCAGTGCGTTTTCCAGGCTAAGCAGGGTCTCATTAAAAACACTGCGTTATTATGACCAGATTGGCATACTTAAGCCGAGAAAGGTAGATCAAGATACGGGTTACCGTTACTATTCCGCAGATCAGCTTCTCGAGCTCAACCGAATCTTCATTTATAAAGAATTGGGGTTTACGTTGCCACAAATCACACAGCTGCTACAGGAACATATTACATTGGAGAATATTCAAGGCATGTTTAAGCTTAAAAGAAGCGAAATTCAGCAGATTATCGATACGGAACAAGCTAAACTCGTCCGAATTGAGGAACGCATGCAGCTTATAGAGGAAGAGGGCATGTCGAAACCGGGCAAGAAATACGAATCAAAGAGGAAGGTGCTCGGCAGTTTCTTTTTCAGACAGGGTGCGGGAGGGAAGAGGAGATCCCGAGTTTATTTCATCAGTTTGATCAGTCATTAACAAAAGAAATGCGCCAACTAATCCACGGACCACAGGTTGTTTTGTGGAGAGAAATCGCTGGACAAGAGGAAGAGTTCGAGTTTGAGATAGGTTACTTCTTAACCTGTGAGCTGCGATCACCTCCCGACCCATTTCAATTGCGGACTCTTCCTGCTGAACCCATGATGGCCACCATAGCTTATCGTTCCAATGCCACATTTGCCTGTAAAGCCTGTGTTCATCTAGCTACATGGATTGAGAAGAATAACTATCAGATCAAGGAGAACGGAGCTGGTAGGGAACTATATTTACCCTTATCACAAGAACAAGATGCCCAATTCATAGAAATACAAATTCCAATACTAAATAGATAACTGAAGAAGATGGAGTGGAGTAAAGTGAAAAATAAATGGATCATATATATCTTGGCATTGGCTGTTTTTCTGATCGGAACCATTGAATACATTATTACGGGAGTCATTGAAATGATCGCCGCAGACTTAAGCGTATCTACTTCCGAAGTGGGTTTGCTGGTGACTGTGTTTGCTCTAGCAGCGGCCATTATCGCCCCGATTCTCATTGCATTTACAATAAATATAGATCGCAAGATGTTACTGGTGTCCACCCTCAGTGTGTTTATAGCCAGTAACGGACTTATGCTTGTAAACCTTTCTTACGAAACATTACTATGGGTCCGAATTATTCAAGGGGCGAGCGGAGGAATCGCTACCGTAGTAGCGATGGCCGTATCGACACGACTGGTTGAAAAAGAAAAAGGGGCAATGCCATCGGCATCATTTTGATGGGGCTAAGCAGTTCGCTAGTGCTCGGTGTCCCATTGGGCACATTTTTTAGTGAAATGTTTGGATGGAGAGTTCTATTTGTAATCATTGGATTGTTAAGTGTTCTTCCATTACTTATTATCTACAAAAAGGTTCCGGCAATCAAAGAGGAAGAAAAGATCACCCTCCGAATGCAGCTCTCCATTTTGAAAAATCCAATCATTCTGACTGCCTTGCTTATTACGTTATTGTATATCGGCGGCTATTCGACACTGTTCACGTACATTACGCCTTTCTTACAAGCTACGTCTTCTCTTTCCATGACCGAGATAAGCGGTGTTCTGTTTCTCGCGGGAATTTGCAGCTTTGTCGGATCAAAAGTGGGCGGACAATTGGCAGATGCAAAGGGATCAAAGTTTACAATTTGTCTAGGCCTTCTGTTACAAGGCATAACTCTTCTTTTGTTTGCTCTAGCGGGTATCAATCTTATGATTTTAATCTTCATTTTAATGATTTTTATGTTAGCAACGTGGAGTATATCTCCGGCCCAGCAACTATATCTGGTTACACTGGCACCTCGTAATCCTGACATTGCCCTTAGCGTAAATACGTCGTTTATCCAATTTGGTTTTGCATTGGGATCTGGATTAGGCGGTCTTGTGATCAATCATACATCTGTCCTGTATTTGAATTGGTTGGGTTTTGCCGCTGTAAGCATTGCTTTACTTCTTGCAATCTTACTATTTAAGAAATCGAGAATCAGGATTGAAGGCCCACGGTCTGAATCCAAAAGCGGTTGAAGCCATGAACGAAGTTAATCTGGATATTTCGACTCAACTTCCGATATCATTGATTCAGAGTTGTTGAACAATGCTGATTTTGTAGTCACATTATGTGGAGAAGCCGCGGATAAATGTCCAATGACACCACCACATGTGAAGCGGGATCACTGGGGATTCGATGATCCTGCCAAAGCGCAAGAGTTGATGAAGAGAAATGGCCATATTCCAAAGGGTTCGTGACCAGATTGGGGAGCGTATTAGAACGTTTGCTGAAACCGGAAAATTAATACAAACCTGACTGAGCAGGATAATTGAATGAACACCAAGAGGATGCCACGATAAGTGGCATTTTTTGTTCCAGTATCTCCATCTGTCTAATTTTAAAATTTCAGGGTTAACTAGTAGGGATGAAAGTAGAAGACCAAATTTATGCATAATTTTTGAGGGTAAGATCCATAGTAATGGGAAAATAAAGGAGGTGGGTTTATGGTGTTCCGATGGATCAAAAATGTATTTAAAACTCCAGAGGAGGGAGGATCTCAAAAAAGAAAACAAAGCATTTTGAAAGTATGGAGATATCACTTCCACTTAAACTCACTTCAATCAAAGAAGCTTATGAACATAGTCCTGATTTTGTGGTTCGCGATTTCTCAGGGTTTGGTACAAAGAGCTCTTCTCTGGCCATTTGTTATATTGAAGGTTTAACAGATCCTGCGCTCCTTGTGGAACTTATGGAAAGTGTCAATCAATTTATTAACACGACATCTCCATTGGAAGACCACCCATTAGATGTACAAGTGAAAAGAATCCTACCTTCAGGAAATATCCAAATTTTAGATTCCGTTCAACTAGTTCATAAAGCCATATTAACAGGGAACGTAGTTATTCTTATGGATGGTATACAAAATGTCTTAGCTGTGCCGATCTCCGGTGGGGCTAGAAGATCAGTGGAGGAACCTACGTCCCAGACGGTCGTCAGGGGACCAAAGGAAGGCTTCACAGAGGAACTCACAACCAATATAACCCTGGTTCGACGGAAAATACGGTCGCATGACCTGAAGTTTCAAATGCACAATATTGGAGAGTACACTCAAACCTCAGTCGCATTGGCTTATATACAAGGCATCGCCAAGCCTGAAGTGGTTGCTGAAGTCACGAAGAGGCTAGGTTCTATTAATACAGACAGTATACTTGAGAGTGGTTACATAGAAGAATTCATTCAGGACTCACCGCTTACTCCTTTTCCGACCATGATTAATACAGAGCGTCCAGACACTGTGGCAGGCAGCTTACTCGATGGACAAGTTGCCATTCTGGTAGATGGAACCCCGTTTGCCCTTATTGCCCCGGTCACCTTTTTTAATTTCTTTCAGACTCCTGAAGATTACTACCAGCGTTACGATATTTCAACTTTTTTAAGAGCCATTCGGATGATGAGTTTTCTTATTTCTTTATTGCTGCCTTCCACTTTCATTGCATTAACGACATTCCAGCAAGAAATGATACCCACCACATTATTAGTGACCCTGGCAGCTCAGAGAGAAGGCGTCCCATTTCCAGCTTTACTGGAAGCACTGCTGATGGAAGTGACGTTCGAAGTCATACGTGAAGCAGGAGTTCGAATGCCACGAGCTATTGGGCCTGCGATATCCATTGTTGGTGCACTGGTTATCGGTCAAGCAGCCGTAGAAGCAGGATTGGTTTCGGGAGCGATGGTCATTGTAGTATCTTTCACGGCGATATCCAACTTTGTTATCCCGTATTTCAGCATGGCAACAGCAGTCCGGTTAATGCGTTTTCCATTCATGTTGCTGGCAGGAACCCTTGGTTTGTTCGGAATTCTGGCAGGTGCAGTGCCTTTATTGGCTCACTTGGTATCATTAAAGTCATTGGGTGTTGACTATTTGATGCCTTTCAGTCCATTTTACAAGTCGAACATTAAAGATCTGATATTAAGGGTACCTTGGTGGGCGATGAAGACCAGACCTGAAGAAAAAGTGGGATTAAACAAAACAAGGCAAGCCGCTCATCAATATCCTTCAGGCTCAAACAATGTTATAGATAGTGTAAATGACCCTGATTCTTCCAAGTAAAGGAGCGGTTTCTATGTTTCGACGGTGGTTCGCTTTAATACTGTTCATTTCAACTATGTCTATTGCCGGGTGCGGTAATGGCGTTGAATTGAATGATCTGGGTATTACAACTGCAACAGGGGTTGACAGACAGAATGGTAATTGGAACATTAGCTATCAAATTATTGTCCCTCCAGCGAGCAGTACGAATGGATCCTCAACAGGTGGTTCTCAGGCAGCCGTAACTACCTTTTCATCTCAAGGAAAAACTATTCGAGAAGCCATAGCGAAAAGCAGTCTAGAGAATCCTAAAAAGTTATACTTTGCTCATACTAACGTCCTTTTGATTGGAGACGATGCTGCAAAATATGGAATTTCAGAAATTATGGATGACTATTACCGCAATATTGATGCTCGAGAATCGGTAAAGATTATCATTGCTGATGGAAAAGCGAGAGATTATCTTAATAAACTGGTTCCTCCAGAAAAACAGCCTGGCCGGGCGCTATCCGAGATTTTGGAACGAAACAAAGAGAGAGGATCATTTTATCCTGTTATGAATCTTCATGAAGTCGCGTTGAAGATCACTTCCGACAGTGGAGTTGCCGGAATCCCGATTGTCACGCTTAAAGGTGGGGATGCGAGTAAACTGGAATCCATTGACACTTTTAAGCAAACATCAACATCAAGCCATTTAAGACTCGATGGATTAAGTGTGTTCTTTAAAGACAAGGAAATCGGGAATTTGAATGAAACAGAAAGTAAGGGCATTTCATGGCTAACAGATGGAGTAGATAGGACTAATTTGAGCTATACAGGGGTAAAAGGTGAGGTTAATTCTTTTCTGGTCCGAAAAGCAAGCGTTAAGGTAATCCCAATCAAATCCGGCTCTCATTACACTGTTCAAGTGAGTGCAAAAGTTGATGCTGAGCTAGATGAGAGCACAGCCTTGAAAGATATAGTTAATACACAGATCGTAGACGAATTGCAGATTCAAGCTGAACAAATTATCAGAAAAGAGATTATGGATGGTTGGAATGCAAGCCAACGACTCCATGTAGATATGCTGGGAATAGCAAATAAAATACATCAAAGACATCCTAAAGACTGGAAAGTATTAAAAAACAATTGGTCAGAGGAATTGGCACACATGGATATTAATATTAACGTGGCCGTTACCTTAAGACGAGTAGGCTTACTTCAGGACTCATTTAATCGGTTGCTTGAAACAAATAGTGAAGGGGAATACTAACATCAAGGAGATGTTTAATTATGAATTCAGCAAGGACTCTTCGCGTATCCGAATTGGCTATTTGTCTTTCCCTATTTGAAGTGGGAAGCACAACCTTGTTTCTTATTGGCGGCGAGGCCAAGCAGGATGCATGGTTAGCCATGCTGGCAGGGGCTTTTGCCGGATTGTTGTTATTACTTCTTCATTTGGCTATTCATCATCAGGAACCTGAACTAGATTTGTTTCTTCTATTTCGGCGCTATATGGGCAAGATTCTGGGTACGATAATAAATCTATTATTTATAGGTTATTTCGCGTATGAAGCTTCCCGAAATTTGCGGGATCTAAGTGAAGTCACCGAATTGACTTTACTTAACAAAACACCGATGTGGATCGTCAGTGTAATCACAATTCTTGTAGTCTCCAACACAGTTCGGTATGGATATCGGGTATTGTTCCTTATGTGTATGATTCTGTTTCCTATTATGGTTTTGGGTTATACGTTAATCAGCATTTTAATTCCTTCAACCGACCTTTTTCACACAGATCTAAGTATGCCTGTTATGGAGAATGGATGGGGACCCATTTTTCAAGCTGCATTTCCGGAGATTATTTCGTTTCCATTCGGACAGGTTGTCTTGTTTTTGGTTTTTTATCCATATGCTCGTAAAGGTAAGAACCTAAATAAAGTGGTAATCACTGCCTATATCATAACCGCGATCGCTTTAACCTTTATTAATCAACTGATCATTTTTGTCATGGGACCGCGGATTGCCATGTTTAGCACACTTCCGCTTCTGCAAACAGTTCAATTGATTGACATGGTCGAGGTATTCGAGCGGATGGATGTATTATTTACTTTGCTTCTTTTTTAGGATTGGGCATTAAAATAGCAGCTTTTTTCATGGGGCTGTTATCGGACTCGAAAGAGTAACCAGATTGAATTACAAGAAGTGGGTATTGCCCGTAGGGCTCCTTCTATATGGTTTGTCATTCCTATCACCGACTTTTACGGAATATATAGAAGTTGGGCGGGGAATTACATTGAATTATTCTTCGCCTGTATTTCAAATCATCCTTCCATTTTTTTTATTTATTATTATCCTCCTGAGAAAAAGAAACATTAAAAAACAATAATCAAACCTCTGAACCAGCTATAGAAACTTCTGAATAAAGAAACACTTTTCGTATGTCCGAAGAGCGGACCAAAAGATCTGCTCACTTTTTTCTGGACTGATCAGTTCAGATATGTTATATTTCTGAAACGGGAGGTGTTAATTATCGCCAGGACTAAAGAATTTGACAAAAATCAAGCGTTACACGAAGCAATGCTGTTGTTTTGGAAAAAGGATACGAGGCTGCTAGCATACCGGATTTACTGGAAGTGATGGGCATTAGCCGATCCAGCCTTTATGATACGTTTTCCGACAAGCAAACCTTGTACAGAGATGCCCTGGAGCATTATAAAAAAGGGAGTTCCAATAAGCAGACCATTCTTGAACAAGCATCAAACGTAAGAGATGGAATTCTTCAATTTTTTGAATATCATATTGCTTCAGCATACGATACGAGCCTACCGGGCGGATGTTTTGTAACGAATACAGCTACAACATTGGAGTCACCAGATGAACAGATAAATGTCTTGATACAGACTAGTTTTTCAGATTTGGAACAAGCATTTTGCGAGCTTTTGGAGAAGGGCCAACAATCGGGAGAGATAGATAAAACAACAGATATCAAAACATTGTCTTATTTATTGCTGAATTTACATCAAAGCATAAATATTATGGCCAAAACAGGTCAAAATCCAGAACGTGCAAAAGAGATGATTAGCTTTGTAATTGCAGGGATATAATTTTTTTAGCAATATCGGAATGATTGTTCCGTTATTATATTACTCATATTTTGAAGGTGTCATTTGAAGAGTATCTGTAAGACCATAATTTTTTTGATCATTCTGGAACATTCATTCCGTTATCGAAACAATCCATCAACAATAAGGAGATGCAACCAATGAAGGTATCGTTTATTGGACTTGGAAATATGGGCCTTCCAATGGCACAAAACCTGTTGAAAGCGGGTTATGACGTAGTCATCTTTAATCGGACCCCTGAAAAAGCTGAACCATTAATAAAACAGGGAGCACGGTATGTCCAAACACCACTAGAGGCAGCGAAAGAAAGCAATCTTGTAATTACCATGTTATCTGATGATGCTGCTTTGAGAGAGATTGTTGAGGGACCAACTGGCGTTCTGAACGGATTATCTGAAAATGGAATTCACGTATCTGCCAGTACGATCAGCGTAGATCTGGCTCGGAAATTATCCGCTTTGCATGCGGAGAGACACCAGCACTTTGTGTCTGCCACCGTAATGGGTCGTCCGGATGCCGCGAAAGCAGCTACATTGCGCATTATTTTAGCTGGTCCGGAACATGCAAGACAACGAGTACTTCCCATGTTAACAGCACTAAGTCAAGAGATATTTGAGATTGGGGATCATGGCGAAGAAGGTAACATTGTCAAAATAGGCGTTAACTTTCTGATTGCTTCAATGCTGGAAGCTTTGTCGGAAGCGCAGCTCATGGTTGAAAAGCACGGCATTAAGCCGTCCCGATATATGGATGTTGTGAATGCTCTTTTTCAATCTCCGGTATATCAGAACTATGGCGCGATCATGACTGAACAGCGCTTTGAACCAGCCGGTTTTAAAATGAAGCTTGGGTTAAAGGATGTTGCATTAGCTATCGAGGCAGCCAAGTCAGTTCAAGCTCCACTTCCTTTAGGTCAGCTTATTCATCAACACCTCTCTGAAGGAATTACCCATGGTTATGGTGAGTTGGATTGGACGGCTTTAATCCGTTGTCTTGAGCATTCCTCTTAAAGAAAGAAAAATATAAGGAGAGATTAATTATGGAAATAGGTGTTACTTCATTCGTAGAAACAAAACCTGATACGAAGACCGGAGTTGTGATGAGTCACGCTCAGCGATTGCGAGAAGTTGTGGAAGAAATTGTCCTTGCAGATCAGGTAGGACTTGATGTGTTTGGCATAGGTGAACATCATCGTGATGATTATGCAGCATCTTCACCAGCAATGGTGTTGTCCGCTGCGGCGCCCTCACAAAACGGATTCGATTGACAAGTGCTGTGACGGTGCTTTCTTCAGCAGATCCTGTCCGTGTGTTTCAGGATTTTGCCACGCTTGACGGTCTCTCCAATGGACGTGCCGAGATTATAGCGGGTCGGGGTTCCTTCATTGAGTCCTTTCCACTGTTTGGTTATGACCTGAATGACTACGAGGATTTATTTAATGAAAATATTGAACTGCTTCTTAAATTACGGGAATCCGAGAAAGTAACTTGGAGTGGAGGCCATCGACCAGCGATACATAATCTGGGGGTATACCCGCGTCCTGTTCAGGATTCCATCCCTGTATGGATTGGTAGCGGAGGTACTCAGGAGTCTGCCATACGTGCTGGAATTCTAGGTCTGCCACTAGTTCTGGCAATTATCGGGGGTAATCCAACGAAATTCGCGCCACTTGTAGAACTGTATAAAAAGGCGGCAACTCATGCTGGTCATGATGTATCACAGCTTCGGGTAGGTTCACATTCAATCGGATTTGTTGCAGAAGATACGGAAAAAGCCGCAGAACTCTTTTTCCCGTCCACTCAGTACGGCATGAATAAACTCGGCAAAGAGCGGGGTGGGCATATTACGATCGTTCCAGCTATGACGCTGCCCGCAGCTCTGATGGTGCGTTGTATGTAGGGGATCCAGAAACTGTTGCTCAAAAAATCATTCATCTGCGCAAGCATGTAGGAATTACACGTTTCATGATGTATGTTCCCTTAAGCACGATGCCACATGAGTTGGTAATGCGGGCTATAGAATTGCTCGGTAAAGAGGTTGCACCGCGAGTACGAGAGGAAATTTCCAAGTGGGAAGCTGAAATGAGATAAGAATTAACTGAAAAAACGTACACGATCGAATTCATTATTATATTTGGAGGAATTATCATGAGTATTGAGAAACGTATATTACCAGAATTAAGAGAGGTTTATTCACAATTTCCAGGGTTTGAGTTGGAGAAAAATTTAGAGTGGAGCAGAAACTTAGTATCGGCTGCATCGGTGAAAAATTCAGAGCATGTAAACACAACTAGTCGGAAAATTCCGAGGGATGGAGGTGAGATGCTGGTCAAAATTTATGAGCCGGCCGAACGAACGAATGATTTACTACCAGCCATGTTATGGATTCATGGGGGTGGGTACGTGTTAGGACATCCCGATATGGACGACAAATTGTGCGAACGTTTTGTTCAGACAGCAGAATGTATTGTCGTATCAGTCGATTATAGGCTCGCTCCTGAGCATCCTTATCCTGCGGGGATTGAAGATTGTTATGCTGGATTGGTATGGATGACGGAGGAAGCAGAAATGCTTGGTATTGATGTGAATCGGGTTGCAATTGCCGGTGCTAGCGGTGGTGGAGGACTGACAGCAGCACTCGCGCTGATGGCACGTGATAAAGGAGGTCCGTCTATTATCTTCCAAATGCCATTGTACCCGATGTTAGATAATCGCAACATCACGCCATCTAGTCATGAGATTACAGAAGAGGGTTCAATCTGGAACCGAACGGACAACGTGGCTGCTTGGAATATGTACCTTGGTGAGGAGAACGATGTCAATGGAAGTTCTTCTTATGCAGTACCTTCGAGAGCAGAGAACTTGGCCGGATTGCCGCCAGCCTATACTTGTGTAGGTCAGCTCGATCTATTCCGGGATGAGACGATGGAGTACGTGGCACGACTAGCACAAGCAGGTGTGGATGTTGAATTTCAACTCTATCCAGGTTGTTTCCACCTTTTGAAATTCTTGCTCCAGAAACAGAAGTGAGTCAGCGCGCTGTTCAGGGTTATATGGATGCAATGGCTCGTGCACTTCATCCCAATAGAACCCTTAAAAAAGGATTGATGCATCAGAACCTTTGAACTTAAAGAAAATTTATAATAGGAAACTTTATGTCCGAAGAAGTCACTAAATTAGTGGCTTCTTTTTGTCTGGAGGCGCTTGTTCAATTTCGAGCTCTGAACCTATACTATAGTGAGTCACTCTGACAAGATGATTGAGTTATGGAGCAGCTTGAGCATATGTAGAGTTGGATGATCCAGTGAATCAAGTAGGGTAACGTTCCTCGGTATCCAAATAAATGAGAGCGGAGATTATTATGCGAAAATACATAATTGGAATTGACTTGGGTGGAACCAATATTAAGTCCTCCATTTTCAACCTGGAGTTTCAAAAAATTCACGAAAGAAGCGCCCTTACAGAGGCAGCAAAAGGACCGTTTCATGTATTAAACCGAATCGTAGACATTATTCAAGAGATGCTATCTTCCGAGGGAATCCAGCCAGCTTCTATTCTGTGCATGGGTATGGGCATTCCTGGATTATTAGATCCGGAGCAGGGACTATCCATATTTTCACCTAATTTTTCAGACTGGGAAAACATCCATGTCGTGAACTATATGAAAAATCATTTTGAATTTCCCGTTTACATCGACAATGATGTTCGTGTAAATCTGTATGGTGAATGGCAGTTTGGTGCAGGCACCGACTATAAAAACCTGATATTGATTACGTTAGGTACCGGTCTGGGATCTGGTATTGTTAATAACGGAAAGGTTCTCTACGGTACTACATCAAGTGCAGGCGAACTCGGTCATATGAATATGTACCGGGAGGGTCGGCCTTGTCGTTGTGGAAGTTCGGGCTGTCTGGGGAGATACGTGTCTGCGATAGGAATCGTCAAAACCTTTACAGACAAGCTGGAGGAAGGCCGATCAAGTATGATTCTGGAATGGGTAGGGGAGGATTGCACGACAATTACTGCACGTATGATCTCGGAAGCATATGATCTTGGGGATTCACTTGCTATTGAGGTTATGCATGAGACCGGAAAGATTCTCGGGTTTGGTCTTTCCAATGTAATCAATATGTTCAATCCAGAAGTAATTATTGTTGGTGGAGGAATGTCGGCAGCGGGTGATCGATTACTGAATACAGTACGTGAGACTGTTGAGAAACATGCGTTAAAGCTTTCATCCCGTGCATGTAAAATAGTGCAAGCGAAATTAGGTGGGCAAGCAGGAATGATTGGTGCGGCTGCATATGCCAAAAACAAAATATCATTATAAAGTATCACAATATGATAATTGATCAATTATGCTTGAGAATATGTCATTGCAACATACAGTCTAAAACCTTAACTTAAAATGACAGCAGAGAACGCTAACAAGCTCGATGACGTTTATATCAATTGGACGACTAGGTTATGTGTAAACGCCCATTGGACAGAGTGGATGAGTGAGATTTATCTCTCCATTCTGTTATGTCAGCCGGGCTCTTCATGTCGTTTATGAAACTGTTTAGGCGAGGAACCGGTCATTTTTTTGAATTGCCTGCAAAAATGCTCAACATTACGGTAACCGCATCGATCGGCAATCTCTGCAACCGTATATGTATGATGTCTGAGATATTCTTTGGCCAAACGTATTCGGCTATGAATAACATCCTCCATACACGAGAGACCAAAGGATTTCTTGTACATCAATTGCAGGTATCCCGGACTGGCGTTTATGGTCTTCGCCATTTCTGTTATTGTCCAAGGATGGCTTGGATGGTTATGAATTGCCGTTCGAAGCTTCAACAAGGGATAGTGCTGAGGACTAATATCCACTTGGACACAAGACTCAAGCAATTTATTGAACAAGGTTCGCAGCAGGCAATTGATGGTCGATTCCCGGTAATCGTTCTGAAAAGAATGCTCTGCAACAAGCAATTGGAACAGCTTATGACAATATTCCGGATCATCCAGCGGGAAAGGTGTGCCTGACGGAAGGGAGGTATCGGTTACAAACGTTTCATCACTTTCAAAACGAATCCAATCATTAATATAGCGTTCTGAACAAGCCCGATAATATATTTTTTGATACGGTTTGAAAAGTACGGCACAATGAGCCGGGTAATCCTTAAGTTGTCCATCAACCCAAAACTGGGCAGGGGTCTTTGTAATGACCAATAGCCAGGCATCATGCCCTTCAGGGATATCAAAAACAAAATGGTTCTGATGTACCGCGTCACATTCCACGTAAAAAATAGAGGTCATGGTTCTTCTCCTTTCTCTTTAATTTGTAGAAATGAATAGTCACTACACTACTTAAGCTATTTTCTATTATACGAGAGTTATCTTTATTTCATAGAACGAATGTACTATTACGATTGTATGAGGAGTGTACGTTGAATGAATAAACAAGGTTTGAATCCATACCTTCCACCCTGGGAATATGTCCCTGACGGCGAGCCTTACGTATTTAATGACAGAGTATATGTGTACGGTTCACATGACCGTTTTAACGGACATGCCTTCTGTCTGAACGATTATGTATGCTGGTCTGCACCCGTAAATGACCTTGGGAATTGGAGAAATGAGGGCGTGATCTACCGGAAAACAGATGATCCGCTGAATCCGGATGGCGATATGTGTCTGTATGCACCAGATGTTACGCTAGGTCCCGATGGACGGTATTATCTGTATTACGTGCTGGATAAAGTACCCGTAGTTTCGGTGGCTGTATGTGACACACCTGCTGGCAAATTTGAATTCCATGGGTATGTACAATATGCCGACGGCACTCGTCTGGGCGAAAGAGATGGGGATGAGCCGCAGTTCGATCCCGGCGTGATGACTGAAGGACAACATACCTATCTGTATACCGGTTTTTGTGCACCTGGAGACCAATCCAGACATGGCGCGATGGCTACGATACTCAGTTCAGACATGCTGACGATTATGGAGGAACCCGTATTTGTGATACCTAGTCAATCTTACAGCGAAGGCAGTGGTTATGAGGGACATGCATTTTTTGAGGCGCCTTCCATCCGAAAGAGAGGCGACACCTACTACCTCGTATATTCCTCTATCGTTATGCATGAATTATGTTATGCCACAAGTCAGTTTCCAAACAAAGGATTTCAATATCAGGGCGTTATCGTAAGCAACTGCGATCTCCATATCGACTCGTACAAACCTGCCGACAAGCCCATGTATTATGGGGGCAACAACCATGGCAGCATAGTCGAGATCAATGGAGACTGGTATATCTTTTATCACCGTCATACCAATGGGGACGCATTCAACCGGCAGGGCTGTATCGAGAAGATATTTTTTCAGGAGGACGGAAGAATTCTTCAGGTGGAAATGACCTCCTGCGGCCCAAATGGTAGACCGTTAGAAGGAAAAGGTGAGTACCCTGCATATCTTGCATGCAATCTTTTTACCCAGGATGATCAGAGCTATACTGGAGGTTTCGGAGCAGGAGCCTGGCTGGACAGCCGCTTTCCGAAGATAACCCAGGATGGTAGAGACGGTGATGAAGAGACTGGTTATATTGCCAATATGGTTGAATCCGCAACTGCAGGATTTAAGTATTTTGATTGCAAAGGAATTCGCGAAGTCTCAATCAAGGTGCGCGGATATTGTAACGGGTTATTCGAGGTCAAAACAGCATGGGACGGCCCAGCACTGGGTACAATCCCGGTGCATTTTACAAATCATTGGAAACCCTATACAGCCGAGATTATTATTCCTGATGGCGTACAGGCGTTGTATTTTACATATCGGGGTTCGGGAAGTGCGAGCCTCGCTGCATTTATTTTAGCGTAAGTATTACAGAGGAACATAGTCCCCCTGAGAAAGATAGAGCAGCTACTGGACATCCAGCAGCTGCTTTTTGTATTGGTTAGCTTCCTGCGGCTCAGAGATTGCTGCATCTCATGGTCGTAACACTCTTACTGCAATGGTCAGGTGGCTCTGGGATTACAGAGATTCTCTCAGGAATCTCAAAAAGTTAAGTATAGTCAATCTGGATGGTTGGCTTCTCCGGCCTGCTGTGAATGACTGCGAAATTCACTTGGCGCGATGCCTGTCCACCGCTTGAACTGGCGGCTAAAATGCGCATTGGTCTTATACCCCAGCATCATCGCAATATGGTCTATGTTCAGGTCCGTTTGTTTTAACAAGCGCTGCGCTTCGTTCAGAAGGGTTTCGGATAGAAACTTGCGTGGAGCGATGCCATATACCTGCCGAAAAATACGATTAACCTGTGACGGGCTAATGCTCAGCGATTTGGCAATGTCCTGAATCCAGGTTCGCTCACTCTCTTGAATTTCCCCGTGAAGATGGATATATCTTACCGAATCCTCAATGTGCTCGGCAATCTGATGGGCAATGGTTTCTTTTCTCGACAATGTAACGGAGGCTTGCTGAGATAACTGGCCGACCAGGGAGCCGAGCAGTTCAAACACAGCGGCATGTACCTTCATTTGTTTGGAGGAAGATAGCGAGCTAGACAAATGTTCTGTGGCCAAACCATACAAGGTAGACAGGGAAGAGGAGAGCCCCAGAGCCAAATTCGAATTTGCCGGATAATAGATGTCTTTGCAACGGTTAAGTTCTCTGCAAAAGGATGTATCGTGTATGCTGAAATGCACGGAAAAATAAGTGAACCCTCCGGTCCGGCTCCGGTGCAAGAATGGGTCATACCAGGCCGGATGAACAGAAGGTCGCCAACCGACTGATGATAAGACTGCCCGTTGACAACCATGTTCATCTGCCCGTCCATCATCCAGTGGACTTCATACATTGAATGTTCGTGAGACGGATAAGTCCAGCTGGAATCTACTTTTCTTGCGTGCAGCCCCAATAGTTGAAAAGACATGCGAACATCGGGCAGACGACCTAAATACACAGCATCCGAAAGCTTGGTCACAGCAAGCCAACCCCTTGTACTATTCTATATACCAACATCCTGTCATCGGAGTGTCCTCGTAAATCATCTTTAGTTCAACGGATCTAACCTCATCTTAACAGAAAAAAATGCGTGAAAAGGGTAAATCGTCGGAGTGATTAGAACATCGTCATGAACCATAGCGGGTGCTATGGTAGTATTATCAACCCGATGGGGAAAAATGGAGGCAAGCTTGAATGAGAATTATTCGATTTCTGGACGGACAACAGAAGTGGCTGGCAGCCGTTACGGATGATGAACAAGCCTATCGTTTGCCGCAAGCAGATTTTATGACTTTGATCTATCAAGCAAGAAAGCAGGGGATTTCTCCAGTTCACCTTGTTGAAAGCGCTTTTAAACCGTTGAACAAGTTAACTGACGATTGGACTTCCTTGCATCTAATCACGCCATTGGAAGCTCCGGAAGTATGGGCGGCGGGTGTGACTTATCAGCGCAGCCGCGAAGCGCGAAATTATGAAGCAACGGAAGGCAAGCTGGATGCAAAGACCTTTTACGATAAAGTTTATGATGCCGAAAGACCGGAGATCTTTTTTAAATCCACAGCAGCCCGCACTATAGGACCGCTTGAGGCAGTCACGCTTCGCAGCGATTCCAATTGGCAGATCCCGGAGCCTGAGCTGGGGTTGGTGCTTGCCGCGGATGGCAACATTGTGGGATACATCGTTGGCAATGACATGAGTTGCCGCGATATTGAAGGGGAAAACCCGCTGTATCTGCCGCAAGCAAAAATGTGGCGCAATTCCTGCTCTATAGGTCCGGCCATTCGTCTAGCGGAAACGGTGCAGAATCCATATGCGTTCAGCATCGTCTGCGAAATATATCGTAAAGGAGATTTGGTCGTCAAAAGCGAGGCAAGCACGAGTGAGTTAAACCGAAAACTCGATGAGCTGGTTTCTTTTCTGGCCAGAGATAACGATCTGTTTGACGGTACGGTGTTATTGACAGGCACTAGCATCGTGCCACCCAATGATTTTACACTTGCACCCGGGGACCGCATTGAAATATCCATTAGCGATATCGGGACACTTATTAATCCAGTCATTTCAAACTAATGTACAAGGAGGATGAATGTGATGACCACATTTCAGGTAGAGCAGACATACAGCAATTACATTAACGGAGAATGGGTGAAGGCGACATCCGGTGAAACCGAACCGAGCATCAACCCGGCGAATCAGAAGGAGGTAGTTGGCTATGTACCCACCTCCGGCGTAGAGGATCTGAACCGGGCTGTCGCAGCGGCGAAGGAAGCTGCAAAAGATTGGCGGAGGTTATCGGGTGCGGAACGCGGCAACTATCTATTTCAGGCAGCCAATGTGCTGGAACGCCGGGCCGATGAAGTTGCAGAGGCGATGACCAGGGAAATGGGCAAAACACTCCCAGAAGCCAAAGGAGAGACACTGCGCGGTGTCGCGATCTTAAGGTATTACGCTGGAGAAGGCATGCGAAAAACCGGTGATGTCATTCCATCAACGGACAGCGAAGCACTGATGTTTACGACCCGTGTACCTCTTGGCGTTGTAGGGGTTATTGCTCCTTGGAATTTCCCAGTAGCCATTCCGATTTGGAAAACAGCTCCGGCCTTAATTTATGGCAATACGGTTGTGTTGAAGCCGGCTCAGGAAACTGCGGTCACTGCCGCTAAAGTCATGGAGTGTTTTGAAGAGGCAGGCATCCCGGCAGGTGTTCTTAATCTGGTATGCGGCAGAGGCTCAGTGATCGGATCTGCACTTGCTGAGCATCCGGATGTGGGCGGAATAACGTTCACAGGCTCCAATGAAGTGGGCAAACGGGTCGGCGGCGCAGCACTGGCACGTGGGGCCAAGTATCAACTTGAAATGGGTGGGAAAAACCCGATTATTATCGCGGCTGACGCTGACCTGGATTTGGCTGTGGAAGCCACGATCAGCGGTGGGTTGAAATCGACCGGGCAAAAATGTACGGCCACCAGCAAGGTCATTATTGAACGAAAAGTATACGATGCCTTCAAAGAAAAGCTGCTCTCGCAAATCCAGGAAATCCGGCTCGGTGACGGCATGTCTGCTGGAAGCTGGATGGGTCCATGTGCAAGCGAAGGACAGCTCAATACCGTGCTGAGTTATATTCAAAAAGGTCAGGATGAAGGTGCCGTTCTGCTCGCTGGCGGAAAAAGAGGGGACGGTCCGGGACTCGAAGAGGATTCTATGTGCAGCCGACCGTATTTGAAGGGGTCGAATCCCATATGTCCATCGCCCGGGAAGAAATCTTTGGCCCAGTCCTGGCCTTGATTGCGGTAGATTCCCTGGAGGAAGCGATCGAAGCGGCTAATGATAGCGATTATGGCTTGAGTGCTTCCATCTATACACAGAACGTCGGAGCCATGTTGTCTTTCATCCGGGACATGGATGCGGGACTGGTCAGAATTAATGCAGAAACGGCCGGCGTAGAGCTGCAGGCTCCGTTCGGCGGAATGAAGATGTCAAGTTCACATTCAAGAGAACAGGGGCAAGCGGCTATCGAATTTTTCACGGCCATCAAAACGATCTTTGTGAAGTCATAAACTTTGGGAGGCAACCATGTACGAACAGATTACGTCGATTATGGGGAGAAGGCGTCCAACTGCTTCGATATCATAGCACATGCTCCAGGGGCTGCCGGACGTCTTCCTTTAACGGATGATTTGCTGCGGAATGCTCCAAGCGGCGACTTGTTCGGCATGTCCCAGAATGTTGGAATGGGCTGGAAGCCCGGGGAATTGAACGGAAAACAATTTCTGATCTTAAGTACACAAGGTGGCATACGCAATGAAGATGGCAGCCCGGCAGCACTAGGTTACCATACGGGCCACTGGGAGGTCGGCCTGCTGATGAAGGCTGCCGCAGAAGAACTGTCAAGCCGGGGAGGAATCCCGTTTGCTGGATATGTCAGCGATCCGTGTGACGGCAGATCTCAGGGGACAACCGGCATGTTTGACTCGCTTCCGTACCGGAACGATGCCGCTATGGTATTTCGCAGACTGATTCGCTCGCTGCCAACACGTAAAGGCGTGCTTGGTGTCGCCACTTGTGACAAAGGCCTTCCAGCGATGATGCTCGCGCTTGCCGGCATGCCGCAATTGCCTGGCGTAATCGTTCCCGGTGGCGTCACACTTCCGCCTACCGATGGAGAGGACGCCGGTAAAATTCAGACCATCGGTGCACGGTACGTCAACGGGGAACTTTCTCTGGAAATGGCGTCGGATTTAGGATGCCGAGCTTGTGCTACACCGGGAGGAGGCTGTCAGTTTCTAGGTACCGCGGCTACAGCCCAGGTTGTAGCCGAGGCAATGGGTATGACAGTGCCACATGCCGCGCTTGCACCTTCCGGGCAGCCGATCTGGTTTGAAATGGCGCGCCAATCGTCACGTGCACTCATCCATATGGAGTCACAGGGGATGAGGATGGCAGACATCGTCACGGATGCATCCATTCGCAATGCGATGACCGTCCATGCTGCGTTTGGCGGATCGACCAATCTGCTTCTTCACATACCGGCAATTGCCCATGCGGCCGGTTTAACCGTGCCTACGGTACAGGACTGGATACAAGTCAACAAGAATGTTCCAAGACTGGTGAGTGCCCTGCCAAACGGACCGATCTTTTATCCGACCATACGTGTCTTTCAGGCTGGAGGGGTACCGGAGGTCATGCTTCACCTCAGACAGCTGGGTCTGTTGGATGAGTCTGTACCAACGGTTACAGGTACTTCACTGGGTCAGGTACTGGACTGGTGGGAATCGTCGGAACGCCGTCATCTCATGCGGAAGCAGTTAAAAGAGCAGGACGGCATTGATCCGGACAGTGTCATCATGAGTGTAGAACACGCTCAGCGGCTTGGAATCTCATCGACCGTAACATTTCCAACCGGGAATATCGCTCCGGAAGGTTCTGTCATCAAATCCACCTCTATTGATCCTGCTGTGCTGGATGAGCATGGCGTATACCGTCATCGTGGCAGAGCAAAGGTGTTTACCACCGAACGTGAGGCGATCCATGCGATTAAGACCGGAGGAATTCTGGCTGGCGACGTTGTTGTGCTTCTCGGGCGAGGTCCATCGGGAACCGGAATGGAGGAAACGTACCAGCTTACATCTGCGCTTAAACATTTGCCTTTTGGCAAATACGTGTCTCTAATTACGGATGCCCGGTTCTCCGGTGTTTCCACCGGAGCGTGTATTGGTCATGTTGGCCCCGAAGCGCTGGCAGGCGGACCGATTGGCAAACTGCGGAACGGAGACCTGATTGACATCGCGGTTGATCGTAACACACTGGAGGGCAGCATTAACTTTGTCGGAGAAGGAGAGCTGGAGTTTTCGCCGGAAGAAGGTGCACTCATCCTGGCACAAAGGCCCTTTCATCCAGATATGAGGCCTGATGAAGCTTTGCCGGATGATACAAAGCTCTGGGCTGCATTGCAATCGGTCAGCGGTGGGACTTGGAGAGGGAATGTATATGATGTAGAGCGGATCATAACCGCCCTGGAAGCCGGCAAAAAAGCGCTGGGCTGGTACTGATATCCACCTTTTGTGTATCTGTTGTTGTATAGATCATTACTTTCATACCGGAGGTTTCTTCAATGAATAAGATCAAGAAAATGATCACCAATCCCATCCTTCCCGGTTTCCATCCCGATCCGTCCATATGCCGAGCAGGAGAGGATTATTATATCGCTACTTCCACCTTTGAATGGTTCCCTGGTGTACGGATTCACCATTCCCGGGATCTGGTTCATTGGCGGCCAATTGCTTCTCCGCTGACTCGTGTAACGCAGTTGAACATGGAGGGCAACATTAATTCCGGAGGCGTATGGGCACCCTGTCTTAGTTACGACAACGGTGTGTTTTACCTGATCTACACCGATGTCAAAAGCCGGGTAGGCGCTTTTAAAGATACCCACAATTACCTTGTGACAGCAACGGATATCGAGGGCCCTTGGTCCGAGCCGGTGTATCTGAACAGCAGTGGTTTTGATCCTTCCCTGTTTCATGATGAGGATGGGTGCAAGTGGCTGGTCAATATGATATGGGATCACCGTAAGGGCAAAAATCGGTTTGCAGGCATCGTTCTTCAGGAATATTCCGTCCAGGAACATAAGCTGATCGGACCGGCCGTTAACATTTTTAAGGGAACAGAATTAGGGTTGACCGAAGCACCCCACCTTTATAAACACAAGGGTTATTATTATCTGATTACTGCTGAAGGAGGAACCGGTTATGAGCATGCGGTTACAGTAGCACGTTCTCGTACGTTACAAGGCCCTTACGAGGTCGATCCTGCCAATCCGATCCTCACTTCATACGGCAGACCAGATTTAGCTCTACAAAAAGCGGGTCACGGCAGTCTCGTCGAAACGCACACCGGCGAGTGGTATATGGCTCATCTAGTCGGACGGCCCGTTCATCACAAATATTGCATTCTTGGACGCGAGACTGCTCTTCAATCGTGTATTTGGAGCGAGGACGGCTGGCTGAGACTTGCGAGCGGTGACCGATATCCGGAGGTTCAGGTGCCTGCACCAATGATCCAGCCCCATCCGTTTGAGCCGATTGCTGAAATGGATCATTTCGATCACTTTGAGCTTCGGCATGATTGGAATACACTACGCATTCCACCCGATTCAACATGGGTCAGCTTAACGGAACGTCCCGGTTACTTGCGCTTGCACGGCATGGAGTCGATGAGTTCAACGCACAGGCAGAGCATGATCGCACGCAGACTTCAGGCCTTGGAGTGCGAAGCCGAGACGTGTCTGGAATTTGCGCCGGACCATCCACAGCAAATGGCAGGATTGATTTTGTACTACGATACCCAGGACTATCTCTACTTACGTGTAACTTATCATGAAGAGAAGGGACCTTGCTTGGGGATTATTCAGTCCAAATACGGGGTATACGACGAACTGCTTCAGGATATTCCGCTAGAGTCGGTGAGCACGCTCCGTTTAAAGGCTGTGGTGGATCAAGATCGCGCCCGCTTTTACTATGCGATAAATAGTGATTCATCCTGGAATACAGCAGGCGAGTGGGTTGATATCACACATCTGTCCGATGAATCTCCGGAGTATATCCGGTTTACGGGAACCTATATCGGTCTTTGTGTACAGGATCTTGGCGGAACCCGCAAACATGCCGATTTTGATTACTTTATGTATAAAGAAACAAAGCATGCAGCAGGTGTAATGGAAAACATGTGACGGTCTTTGAAAAGGCACATTATTCCATATAAATCAGTTGATATCGTTAGGGACAATAATGGAAACCAGCATGAAATGAACATGGAAAGTAAAGCAGCAAGAATAGAGGAATATATGCTCGCAGAAGTAAAGGAACAGGGCATAGTGCGGAGCAGGAAGGCTGAGTGTGATCATGACGATTCTGCTGGGGCTGGACTTCGAGACACTTCGTACATTAACATAGATGGAGTGAGATAATGATCGGTACAGTAATGTACCGTTTTTTTGTGTTTAGGAAGATTGTTTTGAGATAGTACCTGATAGAGGTGATCAAGCATGAGTAATTATTCGATAAACCAACCGTATACAAGCTCCCGATCTGATATTCAAAATGTTCTGCGTGATTCTCGTTTGCCTGCTTTGATCTGGGGCATATTGATTTATTTTTCTGCATTGTATTCCCAGCTACCGATGTTGCCCACATGGTTTGAATTTATGATGTTTACAGCTCTCATTCTGGTTCACATTCTGCTGCATTGGTATGCCGGATACGTTGTCGATCGAAGACCCTGGATTTATTTTGTGACACAAGTATGTATTGTCTGGGGGTGTGCGTTATTCATGCCTAATGCTCATTCTCTCATCTTTGTAAGTCTATTGACGGCTTTGGCCGGTCAGAGTATTGGCGTATACGCTCAACGGATGAAGGTGCTTCTGGTATGTACCTTTTACTGTACCTTGTTTTCTGTCTCCCTGGTTTGGCTCGGGACTACCGAGGATTTGCCATCTACAGTACCATCGCTCTTCTTTATCATGTTTTTCGTAATCGGCTATGCTGCTTTGTTCTATAAACAAGTTCGTGCCAAATTACGGACCCAGTCGTTTTTACGTGAGTTGGAACGAGCGCACAGGAAAGTTGAGGAGCTAACGATTGCCAATGAACGTCAAAGGATGGCCCGTGATTTACATGATACCTTGGCACAAGGGCTGGCAGGTCTCATCATGCAGCTTGATGCCGTAGATGCGCATTTAGAAAATGATAATAACCACCGTGCCCACGAGATTGTTCAGTTGTCAAAAGCCCAAGCCAAGCGCACGCTTTCAGAAGCAAGAAGCGCAATTGACGACTTGCGTTCGTATTCTGCAGAGGTCATAAATATTTCTAAAGCGGTGAAGGAAGAGGCTGAACATTTCTCACATATGACAGGGATTCGTATTGTCACTCGGTTATCGATGCCCCATCTGGTGGTGCCGAAGTTGATCTTCGAACATAGCTTACATATCATCCGAGAATGCTTGGCCAATACAGCTAAATATGCTAATGCTACGAATGTAGAAGTCGTGGTTGCTGCGCGGGAAAACGAAATCGAGCTAAGCATAACGGATGACGGAATAGGGTTCGATACCAACCTTATCGAGAAACAATCCGGTAGTTATGGTCTAATTGGCTTATATGAACGAACCCGAATTATGGGCGGGGAGATCGAAATTGAAAGCGGGAAGCAAGGAACCCAAGTTTCTGTTCGCATCCCATTACAACAGGAGGACACCAACGTATGACAATCAAGATTCTTATCGTGGACGACCATTTCGTCGTTCGGGAGGGACTTAAGCTGATCCTGGAAACCAATCAAAGGTACGAGGTAGTTGCAGAAGCATCTAACGGTATGGAAGCGATTCGACGGGTAGATACTTACAAGCCGGACATTATTCTATTGGATCTAAACATGCCTGAAATGGGTGGCCTTGATACCATGACAGCGCTCAGAGCTAAAGGAATGGATATACCGATCATTATTTTGACTACATATAACGAGGATGAAATGATGATCCGCGGGCTGGCTTTAGGTGCTAAAGGGTATTTGCTAAAGGACACGGGAAGAGAGATGATATTTCGCTCGATTGATGCAGCGATGCGGGGAGAAACGTTGCTACTTCCAGAGATCAGCGAGAAAGTATTTGCTCACAAGACATCAGAAAAGGCGAAAGAATCATCCTCGACGAGGATATCTCTCACAGACAAAGAGCTAATCGTGCTTCAAGCAATTGCCCGTGGCTCTCGAAGTAAAGAAATCGGCTTTGATATGGGCATATCGGAACGGACTGTAAAGACTCATTTAACGAGTATCTACAATAAATTGGGTGTGGATTCGAGACCGCAGGCCGTCGCCGTCGCGGTGGAGCGTGGAATATTGCATTTATAATAGAATTTTTATAGAGTTGCCCGATCGTACATGTGGGGATTGCCCTTTTGTACGATTTTTTATTTTTTCCTCCGTTTATGATAGTTGCATGAATACAAATTGGAGGAAAAATGATGAAAAAAGACTGACAACGATTCTGGCAACTGTTATCTCACTGACCATGCTATCCGCCTGCAGCAGCACTAGTAGCGGGACTTCCACACAGGAGGAAATTCCGAAACCTGAAAATAGCGTTGCTTCCGCACAGAATGAGTTTCCGAAACCGATGGGAAGTTATACGGTCGGGCGTACACAGATGGACTTCAAGTACACAGCATCAGACCATTCAGAAAGAGAACTGACGGCATTATTTTTCTATCCGTCCGACAGTAATGAGGGCAAGCCGACGGCAGAATATGCATTTCCGGAGTTTCATTCACTGAGGGATAAGCTTTTGGTTAGATTAGGGGCACAGCGGGTGGTGAGCAGCTTTTTGATTCCAATTTCAAGACGTGGTCTTACGACGATCTGGCCTTGTCTGAAAAGGAAAAACAATATCCGGTTTTATTCTTTGTTCATGGCGCAGGCGCTTACCCACAGCAAGGTACTTTGTTCGCTCAAGACCTGGCAAGCGCTGGCTATATTGTGGTATCCATTGGCCATGCCGAAAGTGGTGTGTACAAAC
Organism: Paenibacillus sp. OVF10; assembly: GCA_022836915.1. Classification (GTDB taxonomy): domain Bacteria; phylum Bacillota; class Bacilli; order Paenibacillales; family Paenibacillaceae; genus Paenibacillus. The sequence continues at coordinate 4,290,544 of CP094668.1, forward strand.
TTAAAGATGGACGAACGGTTGGGTTGTCAGAGAAATTTATGGACGAAGTAACGAAATACGGAATGGAAGCGGCCACCCTAACACCACCTGAAATTGTGACTGAGAAGCTTGAGGAAGAAGAAGCTATTGAGATTGCTCGCAAATTAACTTCCGCGCCTGAAGCAGTCAAGTTTGCAAAATATGCCGTTTTACAGAGCGAGGATATTCTATATGTTGCAGATAACTTGTACAAAATGAATACAGGTGACATGGAATCCATATTTAAAGGCAGATTACAGCTTGATCTCGGTATGGGTGTGTTCGGACATTCTTTTGGAGGAACGACAGCGGCAATTGTTAGCCGTGACGATGACCGATTTGTCGGCGCTGTAAACCTTGACGGTAATATGTTAGGTGCCTTGGATAGCGATTTTAAGAAACCTTTCATGCAGCTTAGCACCGTGCTAGCCTATAATACAAATGCATTTCTCCTTGAATCCAACAGTAAGGACACCTACTTTGCCATTATTGATAATGTAGTCCATGGTGACTTCTCCGATTCCTTGTTTACAACTACGGATAAAAAATCCAGAGGAACCCGAGACGCGATGGAACAGCGCAACATCATCACTTCTTATACAAAGGCGTTCTTTGATAAATATATGTTGAAAAAGGATACGGATATTGACAGCCTTACCTTTGACGGCGTAGAGATGATTAAGAAACCTCAAAAGCCTTAGTATTGATTTGCCTGGAGTTTTCAGAAGGGGTAACGAGAGAAGAGGGCGGACGGATTTAACCGCATGAGATTTAACTCCGAACTCTTGAAACCAAAATGGTAAAAAGACCATACGTTCGTGGAAACGTTAAGGTCTTTTTATCGTTTTGAACAATCGAAGGATTCTTAGCCTATTTGTTCAATACTCACAACCGTTCTAATGGGTGGCGAGGGTTCTAGTTGGTCAAAGCCAGCAGTGATTCTTACTCTTTGCCCTACTTCAAATGTTTCATATGTTTCTCTATCGACCAAATAATACGAAGCTTCCTGGTCTTGTGCTAGTTCTATAAAATCCTCAAGATTTCCATTCTCCAGGTCTTCCTTACTTATATTTTGTAGTACAAGAAATTTGTACTTGTCATTTTCATCTGTTTTAAATACTACAGTGCCCTCGAAAACTGGATAATTCTCTTTCTCATCCTTGTTAGAACAGCCCGCAAGTATAATCATACTAATGAAGATAAATAATATTATTTTTTTCATAATAACCTCCTTGATTTGAAATAAAGTTATCCCCTTGCTTTTAAGTATACCCTACGTAAAAAAGTAAATTATTACTAAAAAGTAATTGATACGAAAAAAGTATGACATATGGCATGAGGATTCCTTTAAATTATTAGTTCCTAGAGTAGAAAAAACTAAAAAGAGGTCACAATGATGGATACCCTAAAATGGATTCAAAGCTGGTATTATGAAAACTGTGACGGTGATTGGGAACATTCATACGGTGTGCGAATTGATACTGTAGATAATCCTGGTTGGTCTGTCGAAATCGATTTGACGGATACATATTTAGAAGATCTGCCATTTGATTCAATTGAAGAAGAGAGAAATGAACAAGATTGGTTCTACTGTATCGTGAGAGATGGAGTGTTTCACAGTGCAGGGGAGCAAGAAATTTAGAAGAGATGCTTCATTGCTTTAAAGATTGGGCTTCAAGTTTGGATATAAGTTAATAATGCAATAACCATCGGGAGTAATCTAAGGAGAGAACCATATGTATCTAAAAGAATTTAATTTGGATTTACCGTATGTTGTAGATGATGAAAATATTGAATCCATAATGAAAAAGCAAAAATGCGAGCGGAACGAAGCAATAAAATTAGATTATGCGTTGAATTGGAAATGGAAAAGACGCTCTTTTAGTTTGGAAACTCGCTGTATTACAGCGATGTATGAACGTCTATTTGGGAAATACAATACGAAAGATTGTCGGAAAGTCCTAATAGAATGTGTAGAAAACATTACGGATGAACGGATTGTTAACGTTTCTGGTGTGTGTTCGGTACCAATCCAATTTAGTTTGAATGACTTTAATGAAAAAAATGAGTTGGAGAAAAAAGACTACGCTTCGACTGCTAATGGAAGGTATAGAGAAACTTGCTCTACGTAATAATTGGGAGGTTGATCCATTTAGGGAGATAGCTTTGCAAATAGAGGCGTTAGATTATGCAAATGAATGGACTTGGAAAAAAGACTTGAAGAGCCCTAACAAGAAGCACAATGCTAGAGTCATTTGCCACCATAATGTAGATAGCATGGACATATTCCTATCTATTTTACAACGAGATGGTACGCAAGTACTTTTAGAGAAGGTCATATCAGAACAACCAGATGAATTTGCCTATGCTAAACATCTAGGTGAACTTACATGGGTATCTGATTTTGAAGTTGCTTTAATTAATAAAACAGGCACTGAAAAATTTTATGCAACCCTAGAACATTAATTATTTTGCCTCTAGAAAACATTGTCCAGCTGGTGTCATGGTCTCTTTATTATTAGGCATGCATTTACCTTGAGGTTTTTATTCCTCTCGTATAAATGACATGCCTGTTTTTATTTATGCTGTAAATCCCTTGTAATTTTACGTCCCGTTGGTGTCTGGGCGAGGCCGCCGCCGGCTGTTTCGCGAAGAGATTCAGGCATGGCTGATCCAACCTCCAACATGACCTGCACTACCTCATCCGAAGGGATGATGCTGCGTACGCCAGCAAGAGCCATATCGGCGGCTCCCAGAGCAGTAATTGCACCAAAGCCATTGCGTACGATGCATGGTATCTCGACCAATCCGGCTACCGGATCACAGATCAGGCCCAGGGTGTTTTTCAGAGCAAGTCCAACGGCATGAATCGCCTGAGAAGGGGACCCGCCCCGGATATCCACCAACGCCCCGGCTGCCATCCCGATGGCAGAACCCACTTCGGCTTGACAACCTCCTTCCGCACCAGAGATGAACGAATTATTGGCGATGACGTAACCAATGGCTCCAGACGCGAACAGGCCGTAAACCATTTGTTCATCGGACCACCCAAACCGTTCCTGGCTGCTAATAAATACACCGGGAATGATGCCGCAGGAACCCGCCGTCGGTGTAGCAATAATTCGACCCATCGAGGCGTTGACCTCAGAAACTGCAAGGGCGTAACTCATCGACAGACTGGCATGGTCGCCAAGTAAGGATTGTCCATCTGCGCGGTAACCCATCATTTTGCGGGCATCTCCGCCAGTCAAGCCGCTTTTGGAAGTAGTATCGGTATGCAGACCTTGATGCACCACACTTTTCATAATTTCATAGTATTCTTGCATTTGGTTGAAGACAGCATCCTTGTCTTCGCCCGATTCATGACATTGCTCTTCCAGCATGAGCTGGCCGAGGGTGAGATTACGGGTCTCCGCCAGTTCAGCAAGTTGTTTTAACGTTTGAAAATTCATTGGCGAAACTCCTTTTTAAAAAGCTGAAGTCAGATATTTAAGCTATAGACAGAGTAGAGTGACATCATGGACTTCCGGGAGCACCTCAATCTGGTGGACCACGACAGGATCCATCTTGCCATCACATTCTAGTACCATCATAGCTTCACCGCGCCGATTCTTTCGATCCACGGACATGTGTCCAATATTAATGTGATTATCCACGAGCAACCGAGTGACGATGGCAATGACGCCCGGTTCATCGCTGTGACGGATGATGAGTGTAGGATAGAGCGACGTCAATTTCAGGTTATAGCCGTTGATCCGGACGATTTCGATATTTCCTCCGCCGATCGATGTGCCTACCATATTCAATGTACGATTTCCCGCAGCGTTGGTTAATGCAATCTCGGCCGTGTTCGGATGAGGGTACAGCCCCGTCCCCGGACGGATGATGGTTTCCATACCAGCAGTGTCTGCATGGGCAAATGCATCAGGCAGTCCGGGGTCATCCGTGTCCATGTCCAGCAGACCACCCACGATGGCGGTGTCGGTTCCATGTCCTTTGTACGTTGCGGCAAAAGAACCAAACATGAGGATCTCAGCATGTGAGGGACACTCCCCGAACAGATGTCTAGCTGTACGTCCAATCCGTGCTGCTCCAGCGGTATGGGAGCTTGAAGGTCCAACCATGGCTGGACCAATAATAGAAAATACGTCTTTGAACCTCACGGTCTTATTCTCCCCGTTTCGGAGGTTGCACATCTGCCGGAACGAGACAGTCGTAGGATTCCCCACCGAGTCTGTCCAGTAATTCCTGCTGCGCTTCCTTGACGATCTCTGGATGTAAAATGGATTCAATGGCCGTAGCCGCCATCGCTTTAGCTGCGAGCAGCATGCCTTTGTGAGCAAAGCTGCTCTTGCCCTGAGCAACAGTTTGCCATGCGTGAAGCGGCGTGCCAAAGGCCATCGTGGTCGTGATACATTGTGCTGTCGGCACATTCCAGCTAACATCTGCTACATCGGTTGAACCACCCATGAACGTTTCCCGCTCATCCGAATACGGAGCAATAAAATTTGGTAGGGGGCGTTCAGCCAAAAGCGGCGCAAGCTCAGGGCCAACTAACGCGCCAGCTTCCTGTTGGTTCTGTAGGGGCAGCGTCTCATAGATCGCTTTGGCATAATTGTATTCATCCTCTTCATACTCAGGTGCGCCGAAGGCAACGAGATGTTGATGCATTATTTTTTCAAGCGTACTGTTCGGAATCAGGTTGGCGCAGGCGCCTTCATATTTGAAGTCCATCGTTGTTTCGGTCATCAGGGCAGCCCCTTCGGCCACTTTCACCAGACGTTCAAACAGACTACGTACCTGTGCGCTCTTGGGAGCTCGAACGAGATAAGTGACCTCGGCTTCCGCTTGCACTACATTGGGAGCCAAGCCGCCTGAGTTCGTGATTGCATAATGAATTCTGGCCTGATCAATCATATGTTCACGCATATAGTTCGAACCGATATTCATCAGCTCAACCGCATCGAGAGCACTACGTCCCAGGTGAGGAGCGGCAGCGGCATGAGCACTAATGCCTTTAAAGGTAAATGTGCCGTGAATGACAGCATTGGAGCTTCCATGCATAACGGCATTCAAGGAATGAGGATGCCAGGAGAGAGCGGCATCTACATCTTTAAAATAACCTTCGCGAGCCAGATAGGTTTTACCATATCCACTTTCCTCGGCAGGACATCCGTAAAAGCGCACCGTTCCTGGGTTTTCCGGATGTTCCTGAAGATAGTCTTTGACCGCAACTGCAGCAGCCAATGCACCAATGCCGAGCAGATTATGCCCGCATCCATGACCGTTTCCACGCGGCTGAACAGGTTGATATGTGCTGATTCCGGCTTCCTGGCTGAGATCAGCCAGGGCATCGTATTCGCCCAATAGAGCAATAACGGGCAACCCCGAACCATAGGAAGCGATAAACCCGGTTTCCAATCCTGCCACACCTTTCTCAATCGTGAAGCCTTCGGATTCCAGCATCCCCATAAGCAGCTCTGCTGATTGAAATTCATCGAAACGTGTCTCTGCAAAGCCCCAGACTCGGTCACTGGCATTGGTGAACATATCGCGTTTTCCTTCAATGGCTTCCGAGATAAATTGAGTCAAATCTACAGTTGTAGTCATAATTTATAGCACCTCTTATTCGTTAAAATGGTTGTATTGTCGTATAGAACATGAACTAAATGTCGAAGTAACATGTGGCGGCAAACTCTTATTTATGAATTGCAGAGAAATTGTTTATACAGCTTTTGCTTGCATCTCAGTTGTGTTATCCTGATCCGAATTCGAACGACGAGAGAACATCAAGGTAATGGAGCAGATCAGAGCGAAAGCAATCAGCATCATAAAGGCGGTGGCATAAGACCCCCGGAAGCTTCAACCAGGAATCCGATCAGCATCGGAGTCAGAAAACCTGCAAGCTGAGCTCCTGTGTTAATGAATCCATTGGCTGTTGCGACGACAGATTCGGGCATCGTTTTAAGGGACTTCGAAATGATCAGTGTTGAGATAAATCCGGCCATTGCCGTAACGATTGTCATGTACGTAATGAATGTGGTGATGCTGCCCGCGGAGCCCATCAGATACAGGAACAAGGCCACAAGTACACCGAACACAGAAGCGATAATTCGATCTTTGCCTGCCGGGATACGGTCAAGCACATATCCGCTGAGAATCATGGTGAAAATGCTGACCAAAGCCGGAATGGCGGCGAGCAATCCCATTTGAGTCATATCCAATCCCCGGACATTGACCATGTACGTCGGCATCCAGGATTGAAGCCCCCAGTTCACTGCATAAATGCTGAAGTAGCTGATGAACAAATTCCAGATCATGGGCGTCTTCAGGACGGTTTTCAGTGATGTTTTGGGTTGTTGGCCCGAGCCGGAGGTCGCAAGTGCAGGCTTGGCGGGTTCTTTTAATAAAAAGAACATCAAGGCTGTGATGAGGATCCCTACCGCACCAATGATATAGAACAGGTTGCGCCAGCCAATGGTCACAAGGGCGTGTCCGGTAAGAATCGGAGTAATTACCCCCATAATGGCTGCGGATGACAGCATAATGGACATGGCTCCACTGCGCTGATTAATGGGAAAGTTTGTGGCAATCGCTTTGGAACCGGAAGGGAAGAAGCTGCCTTCTCCGATCCCAAACAGGAAACGAACAAAGATGAGAGAGAACAGCGACCAGGCTGAACCCGTAAGAATAGTGAACACAGACCAGGAGAATAAGGAAACGAGAATAACTTTCCGATAACCGAAACGGTCGGCGAGTGCTCCGCCTGGAATTTGCATAATGGCATATCCGAGAAAAAAGCTGCTGAGGATAATTCCTTGTGCGGAAGCACCTAGCCCCAGATCCTGAGTAATACCTACAATGGCATAGTTGATGACGAAACGATCCAGGTTGCCAAGACACCAGCCGAGAAACAAGAGAGTGAGAACAATGTACTTGAAGTGTTTACTGTGCATGATTTTAGACATCGCGTTACCTTCTTTCTCATCGAATGTTAACTAAATTTCTGTGTTGCTTTAAAATTACATGATGTAGGGGTTCCAAGACAATGTATATCTCTGTATAATTATCTGAATCATGATGTGAAAACCTACATTGACAGGAGGCGGCTGCGTTGAATGGAATCTTACATAAAATCCTGCAAGAACGCTTGGGGAACTGTGATTATGAGGTGTGGATCAGCAGTAACTGGGCGGATTGGGTACTGATCGAAGCGATAGGCAGAAGAGAAAGTACACCGCCTTGTTTTGCGGAACAGCTTCCACTGCAACATCCCAAAGTAGAACGGGAATCAGAAGAAAAGATGTTAGTTTTTCTTCCATACAATAACAATATATGTGTGGCTATCCGGGTATTTAAGAATTGGGAGTTTTCTGCGGAAGATTTAGTTACACTGTCGTCTTTGCTTTACCCATACTATACGGAAGCTGTGGCAAGCAAGAATGAACGAGCCTTGAATGAAATCATGAACAGCATTAGGGTTGTGACTCAACTTCTGGATCTGAACGAGTTGCTTGGACGGATTTTGGTAAGTGCACTATCGGTTATCCCTTATGAGTGCATAGGTGTGTTGTGGAGGTATGACCCTGCGATCGACGCGTTAACGGTCAAGGCAAGAGCAGGGGAGATGGGTGAAGGCATGCTGAGGATGAAACTGAAACCAGGTGAAGGGATCATTGGGAACACCTTTAAGCGAGGTACACCAAAGCTCTACAACGGTTTATCTACAGTAGAAGACGACTTTGGCAATATGACATCGGACAACAAATATCATCTGAATTCAGCGTACAATTTTCAAAATATAGGTTCAATTATTTCGGTGCCTATCAAGGTAGAAGGTCAATCGGATTGTGTGTTAATCGTTTATCAAAAAGGAAGGGTCCCGCTATTCACGGAGTCGGATGTGCGACTGCTGCAAAGCTTTGCAGATCAGGTTTCGATTGCGATCACAAATGCCAAACTTTACGAGCATCTGAGCAAACAGAACGAGACACTCATGAAACGGGATGAGATTCACTCCTCGCTTATGCGGCTTTCGCTGCAAAATAAGGGCGTGGTATCTATTGTTAACGAACTGACACGTGTTATTGGCGTACCGATGACCTTTGTGGATTTTATCGACAACGAATGGATTCCGAAACGCAGCAAAATCATGAATGGCTGGAATACAGAAAGTCTTCGCAGCTTATACGAATCCTTGCATCATCCAGATTATCTGACGTGTATCGAGGGAGAAGCCGACCGATCGTATCAATATCTGTATCCAATCGCTTCAGCCAATCAGTGCCTTGGTTATCTCATTATCCAGATGAACACAAAGCTTGAACCATTGCAGTTGATTGCGCTGGAGCAGGGAAGCTCCATTTTGGCCCTGGAATTGATGCGCAAACAGTCCCTGGCCGAATTTTATTTTAAAAAACACAGCAATTTTTCAACGATTTGAGGCTCAGTCAGGATTCTGAGGATTATTGGCAGAAGTCCGGGGAGATCGGAATCGTTCCTTCAACCTCCATCGTGGTGGGACTGCTGGAGTTTGCGGAGTGGGTCAACCCTTCTACGCTTAGCGCGTTGTCTGTTCAATTGGTAGCTTATCTAAGAGACAAAATGCCAGCAGGAGCGCTGCCCATTGCGTTTGGCAATGAAAGACGAATTACAATACTGCTTATGCTAAACGAGTCGCACAAGCCAGGCAAACTGGAACAACAGTTCAGCGCATTACTGCCGGAGTGGGAACATCGTAATCATGTGAAATTGTTGGGAGGATTAAGTTCAGTGCGGTCTGGGGTCGATGCCATTAATACGGGATACCAGGAAGCGGACAAGGCGCTTGCATACCAGAAGACAAGAGGAGAACAGGGGACGATCCGATATACGGATATTGGTGTTAACCGGTTGTTTATCCGACAACCGGCTGAGGATTTAAATGCATTTATGGCAGAGATATTTGAGCCGCTTCGGCCTGCCAAAGGGCAGACCAGCGGACTAGAGGAAACTCTCATGACGTATATGGCGTGCGGAGGTTCTGCAGTCCAAGCTGCGTCAGCACTTCATATTCATATCAATACTTTGTATCAGCGTATTCATAAAATCGAAGAGATTCTGGGCATGTCCCTGAGTAATCAGGAGCATCTGCTCCATCTGCAACTGGCCTGTTATCTAAAGCAGACATATCGTTCATCATGATTTTCAAATCAACTTACTCGAGATCATGATTCAAACGTGTTACCGACATAATGAAAAGAGTGAATATGCGTTCTGGTGAGTTCAATCACGTTTTTGATAAATGCCTCGCGTGACTCACGATATCCGCTTAATATCCAATTGTTCAACAGTCCAAAAAAACCGTAGGCGGTATAGTATTTGAAATAGTCCATGTTAACTGGCGAGTTGTTGATCGTCTCAAAGACAAATTGCTCCTGATAGATTTTGAGTATGGTTTGTGGAAAGCCTGTATGTAAACCAGGTAACGTATCATCGTATTGAATCAGTTCGAAGAAGTCACGGTGTTCGTAGATATAATCCACGATTTGAAAAGATTCGGCATCCAGCTTGTTTGTTGAAACCTTTTGACCGTGCCAATAGGGTTTACCTACTGCGCCCCTCAATCCTTCGAGTGTCATACTCAACAACTCTTCGGCGAGAATATACTTATCCTGGTAGTGTAAGTAAAACGTACTGCGATTATAACCGGCCTGATCAACGATGTCTTTGACAGAAACACCATGGAATCCTTTTTCTTAATGAGCTGAATCAGAGCGGTTTTCAGGTGCTCCTTGGTTCGATTACGATGTTGAGATGTCACAATAAGTTCATTATTCATTCAAAAAAACTCCTATAAATATAGACATAGTTTTATAAAGTGTCTACGAGGTAGACACTTGGTCACATCTTAATGATTGGATTGTTACAATTTTAAGCATAGAATTAGTTTTGTAAACATCATATAGCACTATTTATATAGGCGCTATTCAAAATATTATACTGGGGGATTTATTCATGGGCAAACTTCAAGATAAAGTTGCAGTCATCACAGGAGGAGCATCCGGGATTGGTGCAGCGACAGCTCGCTTATTCGTTTCCGAGGAGCAAAAGTGGTCTTGGTGGATCTGAATGAGGAAAAAGGCAAGGCGTTTGAGCAGGAACTGAAAGCGCTTAAAGCAGAGGCTCTCTTTATTAAAGCAAACATAACAAGTGAAGAAGAGGTTTCTGAGATTTTCAAACAAACCGTAGAAACATTTGGTCAAGTGGATATCGTATTCAACAATGCGGGAATCGGACGTGTTCATCCGACGCATGAGCTTGATTATGCCGAATGGCGCAATACAGTCAATGTTGATCTGGACGGCGTATTCTTGGTTGCACGTGAATCGATTCGCGAAATGCTCAAAATTGGTGGAGGTACAATCGTCAACACGGCTTCCATGTACGGATGGGTTGGTTCGCCTGGTTCAGCAGCCTACAATGCAGCTAAAGGCGGCGTTGTGAACCTGACTCGTTCGCTGGCGCTTGAGTATGCTGAGCAGAATATTCGGGTGAACTCCCTTTGCCCAGGCTTCATCGATACACCGATTATCCCGGAAGAGAGCAAGCAAGCACTTTCAGCGGCAACACCAATGAAACGTCTGGGTCAAGCAGAAGAGATGGCGAAAGCCGTTTTGTTCCTAGCTAGCGACGATTCTTCATATATGACAGGAAATAGCCTGATCATAGACGGAGGATACACCGCTCAATAATTGCAGCAATTATCGAAGTACACAAGAAAGAATATAGTTCCATTAAAAGTCGCTATTCTAGCGGCTTTTTTTGTTTTTATTAGTACAAGAGCAGTTCCCGAGCCAAGGACATCTAGCAAACAGCGAGTTTAGCTATTCATAATAGATGGCCTCATAAGGAAACTCTAACTTATTCAAGCGATATTCTTTGGGAGACATGGACATATATTGACGAAAAACTTTGCCGAAGTAGCTGGGACTCTCAAAGCCGCAATGTTGGCCAATTTGAGAAATCGGAAGTTCCGTTGTGCGGAGTAGCCGGATTGCAACCTCAATGCGTCTGTCTTTGAGATAGGCTAGCGGTGATGTTTTCTCGGATTTCTGAAATAACCTGCACAAGTAGTGTTTATTGATATCACAATGACTGGCCAGCAGATCCAGTGTCAAAGGGGAGGCATAATTCTCTCGAATGAACTTTTTACATTTCTCAATCGTTGTTATGGATAGGGCACCGATATCCTTCTCCGCATCCCGACTCGTCTGTACCAAGATAAGCAACCACCGATAGACTTGCATGGACAAGCGATACTTGTCCGTAACTTTCTCTTGATGAATCAAATGGATAATTTGCCATAACTCTTGAATCAAGGGAGAGTCCGCGTTTCGTCGAATGACATGTCCCTCATTATCATGGATCATATCCCAAATTCGGTTGGCTTCATCCCCGCGAATATTGATCCATATAAATTCCCACGGTTCGTTGTTCTCTTGTTTATAGTAATAGCAATGTTCTCCGGAGATTTTAACAAGTAGGGCATGCCCCTTTGGTAAAGGAATCGTTTGATTTTCAATATCCAGATAACCCTGACCATTAAGTGTGTATTGAAAAACAACGTGCCCCGGGTCCGGTCTATCATCACTTGGACAACGATATTCCTCGCTTGAAACGATCTGCCATCCAATAGAGTCAAGTGTCATGATTGATGTATCGTCATTACGAAAAGCATAAGAAACCGTATGAACCATCGTTTCATCTCCTTCCTAAAAAAGTCAATTATTTTATATAATACGTCACATTTTTTAGATTGTCTGTCTTTTTTAGACCTGTAAGATAAATGTAAGCGGTAACATAAAGAGGAGGTGGCTGTAAATTGTGTTCATTTGACAACAAACAGGGCAGGATCGAACTGATGATTCTAAAAATGAATTCTTAGATAAGGAGGAGTTAATCGAATGATCCGAAGAACTGTTTCCATCCAGAAATCGATGTTTGTATGTTTTTTAGCACTCCTTATGGTTATTTCACTGGCTGTTCCTCCGGCACCGATGCGTGCAGAGTCATCATCAAACGGCCTGCCGGGTCGCCAAGCAGAATACCTGAACCGGGGTTTGGTTGCGGTTCTTGTAGACAACGGCGTTTTTTAAGCTGGAGGTATTTAAACAACGACCCAGATGATATCGCTTTCAATATATATAAAAATGGAACCAAAGTGAACGCATCACCCATAAGCGATGTGACGAACTATGTGGACACGACTGGTTTCGACAGCTCGCAATATCAGATCTCCACCGTTATTGCAGGCAAAGAGCAAATGCTACCGGAGCTTGTATCGGTCTGGCATAACGATTATTTGCCTATTCCGCTCGATAAACCAGCCGACGGACGGACTAAGGACGGTGGAACCTACTCCTATTATGCAGGTGACGCTTCCGTAGCTGATTTGGACGGGGATGGCGAATATGAAATCGTCTTCCTGTGGAGTCCGAGCAACTCCAAGGACAATTCGCAGGCCGGTTATACGGGAAATGTCTATATCGACGCCATCAAACTGGATGGCACAAAGCTGTGGAGGATTGACCTGGGAGTCAACATCCGCGCCGGAGCGCATTATACGCAGTTAATGGTGTATGACCTCGATGGCAACGGAAAGGCCGAGGTTGTTGTCAAGACGGCGGACGGCACAAAGGATGGCCAAGGCACGGTCATTGGTGACGGTACGAAAGATTATCGCAACGACGGCGGATACATACTGTCAGGACCGGAATATCTCACACTGTTTAACGGTGAGACTGGCGCGGCTGTATCCACCGTGAATTATGATCCGCCAAGAGGAAACGTCAGTGATTGGGGTGACGGCTATGGCAATCGTGTAGACCGTTTTCTTGGCGCGATTGCTTATCTGGACGGCACGAAGCCAAGTGTCGTGATGAGCCGGGGTTATTATACCCGCACAGTGCTTGTTGCTTATGATTATGTTGGCGGGGAACTCGTCAAGCGCTGGACGTTCGACACAAACGAAGCAGGATCACAATATCAATCACAGGGCAACCATAATCTAAGTGTGCTGGATGTCGACAAGGACGGCAAGGACGAAATTATGTTTGGCGCCTTGGCCATTGACGATGACGGCAGCTTGCTGTACAGCACCGGACTCGGACACGGTGATGCTATGCATGCCGGCCAGCTCAATCCGAACCGGGAGGGCTATCAGGTCGTAAGTGTGCATGAGCATTCGGATGCGGCATACGGACTGGAGATGCGCGATGCGGCAACAGGTGAAATCCTTTGGGGTGAGAAAACAGGTTTTGACACCGGTCGCGGGATGTCGGCGGACATTGATCCGAACTATCCGGGTTACGAATCATGGGCCACGACCGTTACCAACGGGCAAAGTGTCCCAGTAACCAATACTTATTCAGCTGCCGGAGAGGCTATCTACACTGTGGACGAAGGGCCCAAAACCGCCAATTTCGCCATCTGGTGGGATGGAGATCTTCAGCGGGAGCTATTGGACCATGAGTGGGATAATAGCACAGCCAAAGGAATTCCGCTCATCTATAAGTGGGATTACCAAAACAAAAAGCTGAATGAAATCTTCCGGGCAACCGGTACGTTAACGAACAACCATACCAAAGGCAATCCGGCACTTCAGGCGGACATTCTGGGCGACTGGCGTGAGGAGCTTCTGCTGCGGAGCGAAGATAGTTCGGAGTATCGTCTCTACACAACGACCATTCCTTCAGACTATCGCATCCCTACGCTGATGCAGGACCCTGTGTATCGACTTGGCGTAGCCTGGCAAAATGTAGCCTACAACCAGCCACCTCATACCGGCTTTTATCTTGGAGCGGAAGCTACAGCATTCCCTAAAGCCGATCTGGCGCTGACTCGCGAAGCTGAAATGCCGGAGCCGGTCTACCGCTTTAATTTTGGTACAGAGACTGCGTCAGGAAGTACAAACATACAGGATACGCTCTACGCACAAGATCCGGGATACGGCTTCAAGGATACAAGTGGTGTTACGGTAGGGGCAAACCAGGTTTCGGTCGCGGCAGGCACGACATTTGCCGTTGATCTGCCCAATACAAACTATAAGGTGACGCTGCGATTGGGCAATGATGCAAATGACTCGAACGTTGGAGTCAAATCCGAATTCGTCCAGAAGCTCGCCGTAACCAATGTGACAGCAGGAGCACCACTGGAGTATTCCTATGATATTGCTGTGGTGGATGGACAGCTCGATCTTATATTCACGGGTACAGCCATAGACATCCAAGACGTCATCATCGAGAAATATCCAGAGAAAGCGGCTGGTGTGGCAACAACGATCTATATGGCTGGTGATTCAACCATGCAATCTTATAGTGAAGCGCAGGCTCCTCAAGAAGGATGGGGCCAGCAGTTCGGACGTTATTTCTCCAATGGGGCAGTCGTCGTGAACGATGCGATCGGTGGCCGAAGCAGTAAATCCTTTATGGTAGACGGTCGTTTGGATACAATCCTGCAACGAATTAAGCCGGGGGACTTCTTCTTCATTTCCTTTGGTCATAACGACGCTAGTGCAGGGATACCGGACCGGTATGCATCCCCTGAGGATTATAAGATCTACTTAACTCGTTATGTAAACGGTGCCAAACAGCGCGGCGCTACACCCGTATTGCTCACTCCGGTTGGACGCAGAGATTTCAACACGGTGACTCAGGAGTTCAACGTCAGCTTCCCAGCATACGTGCAGGCTGCCAAAGAAGTGGCAGAAGAGCTTGACGTGCCGCTGATTGATCTGAGCAAGTTAAGTATTGCGTACTACGACAAAATTGGTAATACAGCTACGGAAAAAGTATTCCTATACGCTAATCCGGGTGAATATCCGAAATACCCGAATGGAATCAACGATAATACCCATTTCAGCAGCTATGGTGCACAGAAAATTGCCGGACTCGTTGCTGGTGCAGTCAAAGACATGGAGCTGAGTATCTCATCGCTGGTCATTGACCCAGATATTACCGAACCAGAGCCAGAAACCCAGCTCTATGAGGAGGATTTTGAAGGCGACGCTGCCAACTACCAGTATGCGATGGTCAATGCTACGGGTATCGCAGGAACCATGGCGGGAACGGTAGTTGAACAGTCCGGAAATAAGGTACTGTCCGTCACAGGGTCCGGATCGGGCAATCGAGCCAAGGTGTTCCGTCTGTTTGATGCAGTAAACGGCGATCAGGTGAATGTGAACTTTGACTGGCAATCCGGTAATGTAAGTGCCTATCCGTCAGAAGGTCATCTCACGGTCCAGGATTCGAACGAAAATGCCCTTTTCACGCTGTTTACGAAAACTGGAAGCACCAAAATTCATTATTTTGTCGGTGCGTATAACCCAGACTACGGCACAGGGGATACAGCCATACCTGAAGGGGGAACGGCTACAGATATTTCCAAGAACCAGTGGGTCAATGTGGATGCTACCGTTAATTTTGCCGAGAAAACACTTGATCTGACATTAACGAACCTAGCGAATCCGACACTTACACAAACGATTCAAGATATCCCACTGAGTTCCGCCGCATATGCGGACAACGTCAGATCCATGCGGTTCCTGGGCACGAGAAAAGGTGGTGGAGGCACGTTGAACTGGACTACCCAGATCGACAACGTGCGAATTGAAGGCACTCAGCTCTCTTCAGAGGGTGGCGATCAGACTGCATTGATCGCTCTGTATGATGAGATCAAAGCACTAGATCTGTCAGATTATACAGATGCGTCGAAGGCCGTGGTGAACCGGGCTTTGGTAGCTGCGGAAGCCATTTTCAATACGGAAGCTACCCAAGCTCAAGTTGACCATACGTTTAACATGTTAACTGTTGCGAAGGATTCTTTGACAAGTGAAGCGAGCGAAGAGATAAACGAATACAAATTTGACTTTGGTTCTGGTGGCGCAGCCGAAGGATACATCAAAGTAGATGCCAAAAGAGCATACATCGAAGGCAACGGGTACGGCTTTGCTGATACTGCACTGACCAAAGATGAGAACCGGGAAACCGGAGATTTGCTCAAGGAAGATTTCACACGAGTAAATGGTACCTCTTTCCTGGTGGAAATGGAGCCGGCGA
This sequence comes from Paenibacillus sp. OVF10, assembly GCA_022836915.1. Taxonomy (GTDB): domain Bacteria; phylum Bacillota; class Bacilli; order Paenibacillales; family Paenibacillaceae; genus Paenibacillus. Next base: position 4,306,659 of record CP094668.1, read on the forward strand.
ATTACCGGGTAACGATGACCATCGGAGATGCAGAGGAATCAACCAGCGCAAATGTCGTTGTAGAGCAGATGACAAAGCTGCCGCTCACAAGCATTGCCAAGGGCGAATTCAAAGAAATCACATATGACATTGCCCTGATCGATGGGGTATTTAACTTCAATTTCACCGGAAATGCACCGAAGATCAATGCGCTGAAGCTGGAGCGCCTGCCAGATCACAGTGCAAGCGATAAACCGGTTATTTATCTGGCCAGCGATTCGACTGTGGCCAATTACGCGGAGAACTATCGTCCGCAAGCAGGCTGGGGAGAAACATTGGGTGGATATTTTGATCCAAATGAAGTCAGTATTGATAACCGGGCAGTTGGAGGTTTGAGCAGCAAAACCTTCCTGGTCGGTGGATATCTCAACGATATTTTACTCGACATTCAAGAAGGCGATTATCTGTTCATGCAGTGGTCTCATAATGATTCCACACCTTCACGTCCAGAGCGTTATCTCACGCCCGAGCAGTTCAAGATATATTTGAAAGAATACATTAACGGCGCTCTGCAGAGAGGTGCGATTCCGGTTCTGGTCACGCCAGTGAATCGTCGTGATTTTACCGGAGAGGTGCTGAACAAAAGCTTCCCGGAATACGTACAGGCGATGAAAGAAACGGCGCAGGAAACGGAAACGCTTATCATCGATCTGAACCAAGCTAGTTGGGAGCATTTCCAGGAGCTTGGCACAGAAGGAACCAAATCGATATTCATGTGGGTAGGCACAACGGAAGACAATACACATTTGCAGATGAATGGCGCAATCAAGGTTTCTGAACTCGTGGCACGACTTGTGAAGGAATTAAATATTCCGCTATCTGATTTTGTTACGTTGGAAGGAGAAACTCCGGAGCAGGAAGCCCCGCATACTAAGGCAACTGTGGAAGGAGAATTGCAGAACGGCTGGTATACTTCTCCGGCACAAGTAACCTTCACAGCAAGCGATGAAGATTCCGATATCGAAGGGACTTATTATCAAATTAATGGTGGCGAAACGGTGAGTGGCACACAGTTGACCCTAACTGAAGAAGGTACACATACTATCACCTACTGGAGCGTCGATGTTGACGGTAACAAAGAGAGCGAACAATCTTTGTCCATATCCATTGATCTCGTACCTCCAACCATTGAAATTCATGGTCAAACCGAATACACCATTGATCAGCACGTGGAAATTGGCTATACAGCTTCCGATACGGTATCCGGTGTGGCAGAACCGGAAGGTGTGCTCCTGGACACTCCGGCGTATGCACTGGAACCCGGCCTGAACCAGGTTACGGCAACCGTCTCCGATTTGGCAGGCTGGGAACAGACGGTAGAATATAATTTTGGCGTTATTGCCACATTCGACAGCCTGATCAATCTGACCAACGCTTTTGCTGATGAATCGACCGATCCTAATGCCGGCGCTCTTACTGATCAGCTTACAAACAAGTTAAAGCAGGCCAAACAGGCAGCAAACGATCGTGAAGGAGCAAAAGCGCGTCAATTGCTTGCATCCTACGGTAATGACGTTCAAGCAGCTAGAGGAACCGTATTTACGGATGAGCAAGCAAGTGTGCTGATTAAGTGGGAAGAATGGCTCCATCAGACAACGCCACTTGCAAACGGTGCCCCTGGCACTCCGGTGTTATCTGATAATAATGGTTACGACACAGGGCTCAAGGACGGAGACTATACAATCACGATGAATCTGTGGTGGGGGAATAACGGCAATCAGTTCAAGCTGTATGAGAATGGTGAATTGATTAAGGAAATTTCTCTGGTCGATCAATCCCCGTCCGCCCAATCTGTTCAAGTTGATATTACTGGAAAGAAAAATGGCACCTATATCTATACTGGAGAATTGATCAATGCACTGGGTTCAACCATGAGTGTTCCGCTGACAGTCATCGTCATGGATGCTTCCCCGGGGCAAGCTGTTCTGTCGAACGACAACTGGGACGGTGACGGCAACTATAATATCACCATGAATCTGTGGTGGGGAACAAACGCAACCGAATACGAACTTTACGAAAATGGTGTATTGATTGACACACAATCACTGCAATCTCATTCGCCTGGTGCACAGTCTGCGGTTACCGCAATCTCTGGAAGGGTACCTGGAATCTACGAGTATGAAGCTGTACTTCGTAATTCTTCAGGGGAAACCAGATCACACAAATTAAATGTGACGGTACGAGAGTAGATTGAAATTTTTGAGCATTCCATTAACAAGAAGTGATTACAACTGAAGTAAGGCACACATATAAAAGTGCTATTTCTCATCATTTTGAGGAGTAGCACTTTTTATATATGCACAGTATGAAAGCGTTTGACTTATTTGAATATCAATCTATAATGATGAAAGGAAATTGGACTTGGACAGGATACAGACAGCGTGTCCGCTTGAATGTATATTTCAGAGCAAGCTTCCATACGCAGGAGGCTTGCTGTTTCATTTTCAGAAGGAGAAGAGGTTCCCATGACACTTAAAAAAGAATCTTTTTACTGTTCTTTCTCAGTGCGTTTATCCCCTTTATCAGTATATTTGCGATTTCTTATTATACGATCGACTCCATTTTCGCAAATAAGATCGATGATGGCATCCGTAGCAATTTGCAGCAGGTGACATCCTCATTGGAGAACTCCATCACCAATCTTAATCACGTTACGCAGCAATTATCTTACAGGGGTACTTTAGGCAAAAGAATGGATGAATTCTTGAATCCGTCCTCCGATATCTTCGAACTGATTGAAGCTAGGGACGAATTAAAGAACGAGTTAAGTGTTGTCACCTTCACCAATCCTAATATCGGATTGACCCTGTATTACTTTCAAAAGAAGGTACTACTCAGTTCGGCAACTTTCCAATTAAGGATCGTTTCTCTCCTGAGTCTCTGCCTGTGCTCTTCCAAACCTATGGTATTAAGTACTATGGCCCCCATATGAGTATTAACCGTTTTGATGATCAACTCGTTCTGTCTGCTATGCGAAAAGTACAACTTTCCGAGAGGAACGACGTGTTCATTTACGTAGAATCCGGCTTTCGCCTCACACAGGATATCCTGGGCTACAATCAATACAACGGCGCATTATCTCATCTCATCCTGGATGGTGAGGGAAACATTGTGTACAGTGAAATACCTGAAGCCATGAAGGTAGGGGAGAATTTCAGCAGAATAACGGTCGAACCTGCCAAGGACGGAATATCCCGCGGGTATCACTGGTTCAAAGAGGATTCTTCACAGAAATGGAGTGTTGTATCGATCATTTCGCAGTCCCAATATCAACAGGAGAAAAACCAGTGGTTGCTTCAAATTTTGCTGGTCGCTTTATTTTTCCTTGGCTTTACCGTGTTTCTCGCTTGGCTTCTGTGGAAGATGGTGTACAAACCACTCGGTCTGTTCCATTCGGAAATCAATGGGATGTCCAAAAATCCACAAACAAAAGGGAACCGAGCTCGCACTCAGATTCCTGAATTTGATTTTCTGTTGGGTGAATTTTCGAATATGCAGCATCAGATTGGTGACCTCTTCAAGGAAGTTCAGCAGAAAGAGAAGATACGTGCAGACCTGGAAGTGGAAAAACTGCTCTATCAGATCAATCCGCACTTTCTGATGAATACGCTGGATACGGTGCACTGGCTGGCGGTCATGAACGGACAAGGGGAGATCGACAAGCTGGTGCAGTCATTAAACAAGCTGCTCTATTACAATCTAGGCAAATTAGGGCAAGTATCCACCATGGAAGAGGAGATCGATGCGTTAAGACAGTATCTGATTTTGCAGCAAATTCGCTATGACTTTGAATTTGACGTCCGTATTACTGCAGATGAACAAGTGCTTCAGATTCCTGTGCCCCGCTTTATTCTGCAACCACTGGTTGAAAATTCGTTATATCATGGATTAAGTGACGAAGGTTTTATTCAGATTGAAGTGACATGCACTTCAACGTTGAACATTATGATACAAGATAATGGTGCAGGTATGACGGAGGAAACCATTCATAATCTGCTGAACAATCGTGAAGCTGAGCAACAAAAAGTAGGGATGGGCATCGGACTCAATTACGTTCACCGCATGTTGAAAGCACAGTACGGGGACCAAGCACAACTGGTGATTGATAGTGAGTTGGGAACAGGGACAAACATACTGCTTGTATTGCCTATTAAAGGAGAAGATATCTCGGCATGATTAAGGTATTGATTGTAGATGATGATAAGTTGGTACGCAAAGGCATTAGCTCTGCGATGCCATGGAACGAGTTCAACATGGAAGTTGTAGGAGAGGCCAGCAACGGGGCGAAAGCGCTGGATTTCCTAAAAACCCAACCGGTCGATCTGATGCTAACGGATCTTGCGATGCCCGTCATGTCAGGGATTGAACTGATGCGAGCTGCGAGGCAGCTCTATCCCGAACTTCATATCGTTGTGTTAACACTGCATCAGGATTTCGATTATATCCAGGAAGCGCTAAGACTCGGAGCCATTGATTATATAGCCAAAGTGCAGCTGGAGAAAGAGCAGTTCGAACATGTTCTGCAACGGATACATACCCGAATTAGCGGGTTGACAAACACGACAAGAAAGATGCCTTCGCAGGATGAAATCAATGTCCATTATCGAAATGTGTATGCACTTGTTTCACAGGATCGTAAATCAGAGCATAAGTGGCCAATAGAGTTAACTGCGCATGAAGATCTGATAAGGTGGGAGGTTGAGCGTAATAGCTACATGTGGGCTACACCCCGTCCCTAGAAGATCAACTATTTCATCAATTGAAGGAAGGCCTGCAACAAGTTCCCCATAGTACTTTGTTGGTTTTGTCTGATATACAAGAGCGAACATGGTCGCAAATCAAAAACTGGATTAGGAATTATACAGAGACGACTTTATTCTATGCGTACAATCCCAATAACCAAGTCATTGCCGTTTCGATGAATGAGGAAGACACAGGTTCAAAAGAACCGCAGGATGAGGACCTTGATCGGATTAAGCAAAGTTGGTTCCAAACACCATGGACCCACCACGACAATTACTACAACCAACTTGTTGACCAGTTCAAATCATTACGATTACATAAAGGTCAGTTGATGGGATTGCTGTACTCGATCGTAATGGAGTGGAACCGTATTTTTGCCCAAACTACGCTTGGAAGAATCTCGATGATCCATTCTTTCGAGTCTTGGTACGAGGTTGAAGAATGGATCAAACAGATTGCTGCAAGCATTCGAAAGGCAGATGAACAGACTTCGTATTCACAGGAAATCATCGATGCCGTGAAAAAAGCGGTGATGATCATGCAGCATGATTTGGAGCAGGCCTATACAGCTTCAGGTCTCTCCCAACAACTCAACATCAGCCGAAGTTATTTCAGTCAATGTTTCAAAGATCTGATGGGGAAAACCTTTAATGAGTACTCCCGATTCATCCGGGTAGAGAAATCAAAGAGTACTTGCTCAATACGAATAATACGATTTTCTGGATTGCGGAGCGAGTGGGTTATACGGATGAAAAATATTTCAGCCGGATTTTCCGCGAACTGACAGGTCTTCTGCCAAGCGAATATCGGCAGCTAGGTAGAGGAAATAAATAGCCGACAGTTTCCTGTTTTAGGAGCTGCCGGCTTTTGTTTTTGATCGAGAATAGGGGTAGATAGACGAATGTTAGTCAGTAGGTAGGGTAAATGATCACAAGTTAACCATACTTATTAATACAGACTGAAAACTGTAACCATATCTCTATCCAAACGGACGTGTTATCCCTATCTCGATTAGCCTCCACTTCATTTTATAATGAAAGCGCAAACAAATATATTGAACATCAGAATAAAGGGGAATCGAACTAGATGAGAACAAAATGGTCTATGAAAAGCAACCGGTTGACGAAGCGTCTCGCTGTGCTGTCCATGTCTGCCTTGATGGTTGCAGCCCTAGCGGCATGTGGAGACTCTTCCAATCCTCCTACTGCAGAGGAAGCAGGCAAATATGAGGTGACGCCGGGAGATCCGTTCAGTGCCTATAAAGACGAAATCACCGTAACCATGGGACGAGTAACCACAGCCAACCCAAAACTGCCGGCTGGAGATACCTATGAGAATAATGCGTATACCCGGCTGGTCAAAGACACGTTTAACGCCAAGATTACAGATCAATTTGAAGCCAATGGCGAAGATTATAGCCGTCAAGTTTCACTCGCCATCGCATCCGGGGAATTGCCTGACATGATGCGCGTCGATTCCAAAGACGAACTGAAAGAATTGGTGGATAATGACCTGATTGAGGATCTGACGTCCATTTACGATCAATATGCCACAGATAACATCAAGCAGATGTACGATTCCTATGATGGACGGGCATTAGACAATGCAACAATCGATGGACGTTTGATGGGCCTTCCGGCGACTTCCCTGGATTCCGCACCAACGATGGTTTGGGTCCGTCAAGATTGGTTGGATCTGCTGGGGATTCAACTTGATGCAGACGGAGATGGCGCCATTTCACTGAATGAAGTGGAGCAAACAGCGCTGGAATTCCTGAAAAGAGATCCTGGCCAATCCGGAAACCCGGTAGGCATTCCATTTGTGAACACGATGAATACAACAGATTATAATGGCTCTGCTTATACGATGCTGGGTGTGGCCTCAACCGAGGGAGCCTACCCGCAATATTGGATGAATGGTGAAGACGGCAAAATCGTGTACGGTTCCACAACAGAAGAAACAAAGAAAATGCTGGGTACCATGGCGGATTGGTTCAAGAATGGCATCATGGACCCGCAATTTGGAACCCGCACGTTTGATGATATTACTGCACTCTACGCCAATGGGCAAAGCGGCATCGCCTTTGGACCGTGGCATATCCCTGACTGGGGACTGATTAGTGCGAAGCAGATGGATAAAAATGCGAAATTCTCAGCTTATACGTTAGAGGATGCAAACGGCAAGGTCAACGTGGCGCATGCCAACCCATCCAATCAGTTTATCGTGGTGAGAAAAGGATATGAACACCCTGAACTGGCCGTTAAGATTGTAAACCTGTTCTACGATAAACTGGCCAATGATAAAGATGTTGCAACAACCATGCCGGAAGCTGCCAAGTATCAGGAGACTGGGGTAGACGGTTCCACGAGACCTTTTAATATCGAAGTCAATTCGGCTACATCGCTGCTGGATGATTACTCTGATGTGGTTCGCGGAATCAAAGGAGAAATTCCCCTGGATGAGGTTCGAACAACCGAATCGAAGAACAACATTGGAAGCATCAAAACCTATTTGAGTGACATGGATACGGATGATGTGACTGCTTGGTCAAAATATCATTCGCGGATCAACGGAGTTGGACTGATCGACAAACTAACACAAGAAAACAAATTCGTCTGGATGACACCTGCTTTCTCTGGCACTACACCAAGCATGAAACAGACGTGGGCCAATCTGACGAAGTTGGAACAGGAATCGTTCATCAAAATTGTAACGGGTTCAGAACCGCTCGATTACTTCGATACATTCGTGAGTAACTGGAAGAAACAGGGTGGTGATCAAGTCATTCAGGAAATTGAAGACGAGATCGCATCGAAACAATAATATCCGTGAACAGTGGCAGGGCTGCGATACGCAGCCTTTCTTCAACGAGAGGAGTTCAACCATGAAACAGAAGAATTTGAAAGCGAGAGGGCGGCTCAGCCCAGGTGCCATGTACCATATGATGATGCTTCCGGGCATTTTGTTTTTGCTTGTATTCAGCTATGTTCCAATGGTCGGCATCATTACGGCGTTTCAGGACTATATACCGGCCAAGGGCATGTTCGGCTCCGAATTTGTTGGCCTGAAGCATTTTATGTATATGTTCAAGCTGCCGGATATCGCGCAGGTTGTCAGCAATACGTTGGTAATTGCGATTGGCAAGATTTTGCTCGGAACGATGATGGCTATCATTTTTTCCGTTTTATTAAATGAAATTCGGATCAAATACGTTAAAAAATCCGTGCAGACGATTGTTTATCTGCCGCACTTTCTATCCTGGGTTGTACTGGCATCGGTTGTTGTCAACATGTTCAGTCTGGATGGCATTGTAAATCAAATATTGGCGTTTTTTGGCCTCGAAAATATTAATTTCCTTGGCAGCAACACCTGGTTCCAGCCACTGATTATAGGTACAGATGTATGGAAAGAGTTTGGTTACAGTTCTATCGTCTATTTGGCTGCCATTACGTCCATTGATCCCGGTCTGTATGAAGCCGCAGGAATGGATGGAGCCAGTTGGTGGAGAAAAGTGTGGCATATTACATTGCCAGGCATGCTGCCTATTATTCTGCTCATGGGCGTAATGAGCCTGACCAATATTTTGAGCGCCGGTTTCGATCAAGTCTATAATCTGTATAACCCGGTCGTCTATGAGTCAGGCGACATTCTGGATACTTATGTCTATCGGATCGGTCTCGTTGGGCGACAGTATAGCTTCGGTACAGCTGTTGGTTTGTTCAAGTCCGTAATCGGCATTGTTTTGCTCTTGTCTGCCAACCAGTTAGCCAAAAAGTATACGGACAGAAAAATATTCTAAGGAGGCCAAATCTGTGTCCTATTCTGCAAACTTCAAAGATCGAATTGGCCGGGTTGTCATCTATGCCATCGTGATTATGCTGGCATTGGTATGCCTTCTTCCATTATGGAATATCGTCGCCATTTCATTCAGCAGCAGCGAGGCGGTATCCGCGAATGCTGTAGGTCTCGTTCCGGTCAATTTTACAACAGCGGCTTATACCAAAATTATTGATGATGCACAGTTCTGGCGTTCCTTTGGCATCTCTGTTCTACGTGTCGCGCTTACCCTTGTGCTTAACATGATTCTGATTATTTTGATGGCTTATCCGTTATCCAAATCGAAGAGGGATTTCAAAGGCAGAAACATTTATATGAATATCATGATTTTTGCCATGTTGTTCAGTGGAGGCATGATTCCGAGTTACCTGCTGATCAAAAACCTGGATATGCTAAATACGATTTGGGCACTGGTTCTGCCAGGCGCTGTCCCGATATTCAGTGTCATCCTCGTGATGAATTTCTTCTCTGCTGTACCTAAAGCGCTTGAAGAGGCAGCATTCATCGATGGAGCAAATCCCATTCAGGTTTTGTTCAAAGTGTATGTTCCCGTGTCCATTCCTGCGCTGGCGACAGTTGCCTTATTCAGTATCGTGGGTACATGGAATGACTTCTTCAGCGGTTTGATCTATATGACCAAAGTCAGCAATTATCCGCTAATGACCTATATTCAGTCTCTTAACGTGAATATTGCCGACTTGCTTCAAGCCGGCACAAATTCCAGCGAACTCAGCAACCTGACTGAAATTTCGAACAAAAACCTGAATGCAGCCAAAATCGTAGTTGCTGTTATCCCGCTATTGCTGATTTATCCCTTGCTGCAAAAATACTTTGTGACTGGCATTGTTGTAGGATCGGTCAAAGAATAACCTTAGAAAGGTTGAATGGAACATGGAAAATAAAAAATGGTGGAAAGAAACCGTTGTATATCAAATATATCCACGGAGCTTTCAAGATCGTAACGGAGATGGCATCGGCGACTTGAAGGGCATTGTATCCCGATTGGATTATTTGCAGGAACTCGGCATTGGTGCGATCTGGTTATCCCCTGTTTGCAAGTCTCCTCAAGATGATTACGGATATGATATTTCAGATTATCAGGATATCGATCCGATGTTTGGGTCTTTGGAAGATATGGAAACGTTAATACTTGAAGCCAAGAAAAGAGACATTCGGATCATCATGGATTTGGTGTTGAACCATACATCGGATGAACACCCCTGGTTTCAAGAAGCCAAAAAAGGCAAAGACAATCCGTACCATGACTACTACGTCTGGAGAGATGGTGTTGAAGGAACACCTCCGAACGACTTGGGTTCCACCTTTGGTGGTTCAGCCTGGGAATGGGTGCCTGAGATCGGGCAATATTATTTGCATCTCTTTTCCATAAAACAGCCCGATCTCAACTGGGAAAACCCCAAAGTCCGGCAGGAGATATACAACATGATCAATTGGTGGATCGACAAGGGTGTTGGTGGTTTTCGACTTGACGTGATCGACTTAATCGGTAAAGAACCGGATTCGAAGATTACGGGAAATGGACCTAATCTGCATCAATATATCAGGGAACTGAGCAAGGAGACGTTTCAAAAAGCGGAAGACTTGCTTACGGTTGGAGAAACATGGGGCGCCACTCCGGAAATCGCCAAACTGTACAGCAATCCAGACGGCAGTGAGTTTTCAATGGTTTTCCAATTTGAACACATCAGTTTGGATGAACAAGAAGGCAAAGGAAAGTGGGATCTTAAACCTTTGGATGTGATGGCATTAAAAAAGTGCTGTCCAAGTGGCAAACGGAGCTCAAAGGTGATGCTTGGAACAGTCTGTTCTGGAACAACCATGACTTGCCTCGAATCGTGTCACGTTGGGGAAATGATGGAGAATTCAGAGTTGAATCAGCTAAAATGTTGGCTACCCTTCTTCATGGCATGCAAGGTACACCTTACATATATCAGGGTGAAGAGCTGGGTATGACGAATGTTCAATATGCGATCGAGGATTATCGGGATATTGAATTGCTCAACTTTTATAAGGAAAGAATGGGGAATGGTTATCCTGAACAAAGCGTGATGGAGTCGATCTACGCCAAGGGCCGCGATAACGCACGAACACCTATGCAATGGGATACTTCCGATAACGCAGGTTTTACACAAGGGGAACCTTGGATTAAGGTGAATCCGAATTATAAGCACATCCATGCCGAGGAAAGTTTGAGTAATCCCGAATCCATATTCCATTATTACCGGAAGTTGATTCAACTTAGAAAAGATCATGAAGTCATTGTATATGGTGATTATGAGCTGATCTTTCCAGAGAACCCAGACGTGTTTGCATATACCCGAACGCTGAATGGTTCTACGATTCTTGTGGTATGCAATTTCCAAGGATATACGACCGAACTCCCGCTTCAGGCGCAATTAACAGGGTCGAACCAGCTATTGATATCCAATTATACAGGTGAACTCTCCGAGAGCAAATTACGTCCATATGAAGCAAGAATGTACCTTATTCATAATTAAAGCATAATACGTAATATGTTATATCATGTTCAGTTCTCAAGAAAGAAGGATTATATTCAATGAAAAGAGTATGGTGGAAAGAAGCAGTAGCCTATCAAATCTATCCGAGAAGTTTCATGGATTCCAACGGAGATGGGGTTGGTGACATCAATGGGATTCTATCCAAACTGGATTATATTCAAGATCTCGGTATTGATCTGATATGGATCTGTCCGATGTATAAGTCACCCAACGATGATAATGGTTATGACATCAGTGATTACTGTTCCATTATGGATGAATTCGGCACGATGGCGGACTTTGATCAATTACTGCATGAAGTGCATCACCGCGGCATGAAACTTATTATGGACTTGGTGATTAATCATACAAGTGACGAGCACCCGTGGTTTATTGAATCCAGAGCTTCGCTGGATAACCCCAAACGAGATTGGTACATCTGGAGAGATGGGAAGAACGGAGACGAACCGAATAACTGGGAAAGCATATTTGGCGGTTCTGCTTGGGAATATGATGAAGTCTCCGGACAGTACTATCTCCACCTGTTCTCCAAGAAACAACCAGACTTGAATTGGGCAAATCAGGAGGTTCGGAAATCCATATATGAAATGATGAATTGGTGGCTGGATAAAGGGATTGATGGTTTCCGTGTGGATGCAATCAGCCATATTCACAAAGAAGAGGGCCTCTTGGACATGCCAATCAGAGAAGGTGTCAAGTACATCTCTTCTTTTGAAAAGCATATGAATGTCAAGGGAATCCAGAGTTATCTGCAAGAAATGAAAGAGAACACATTATCCAGATATGACGTCGTGACTGTTGGGGAAGCGAATGGAGTTAAAGTAGAGGACCAAGAAGATCTGCTGGATTGGATCTGTGAAGTCAGAGGGAAATTTAATATGGTCTTTCAATTCGAACACCTGGACCTTTGGAAAAACAGTACGGACAGGCAACTGGATGTTCCCAAATTGAAAAACGTCTTGACCAAGTGGCAAAAATCATTGGAAGGCATAGGCTGGAATGCTTTGTTTATTGAAAATCATGATCAGCCTCGCAAAGTTTCATCTTGGGGAAATGATACAGAGTATTGGTATGAGAGTGCTACAGCACTTGGAGCCATGTACTTTTTCATGCAAGGCACACCTTTTATATATCAGGGGCAAGAGATAGGCATGACAAACGTGGCTTACCCTTCCATAGAGGACTATAACGACATAGCCGATCGGAATTTATATCAGATCAAACGCGAAGAGGGGATGTCGCATGAGGAGATCATGAACATCATTTGGGCTTCGAGTCGCGATAACTCCAGAACGCCGATGCAGTGGTCTTCGGCCAAACAGGCCGGGTTTACCACAGGTACGCCATGGTTAAAGGTGAATGACAATTACGTCCATATTAATGTAGAGAAACAACTCCAGGAACCACGTTCTATTCTTCAATTTTATAAACAAATGATTCAGCTGCGAAAAGAGCACGATACGTTGACTTATGGTATTTATGAGCTTCATATGCCGGATCATCCGAATGTATATGCATATACACGTACACTGGCAGATCAACAGGTGCTGGTAGTAATCAATCTTACTGAGCACATGGTGGAGCTTGAGGAAGATGAGCTTGGCCTCAACTTCTCAGAGATCTGGCTTACCAACTATGAGAAAGGCATGCTGCCACTGGTGTTGCGACCGTTTGAAACCATTGTTGGATTAAGCGATAAAGTTTGAGTAGGATACGTAAAAAAGGCAAAAGGCGTCTATATCATTTTCTGAATGATATAGACGCCTTTTATTGTTGTGTAGCCACATGAAAATTAGCTGTGAATATTCGTTTTATTGATGGAGAACATCCGCGTATTCAGTGATACGTTCGAAACGTCCCTTGGCAAACGGGCATAAAGGTAAAATCTTAATACCGTTTTCCCGCGCGTATTCCACCATCGCTTTGATAAGTTCATCGCCAAGCCCTTGTCCTCGGTAAGCATTTTCCACTAAAGTGTGATCAATTATGTATAGCTCTGGACTCGAGATTACATAGGTCATCACCGCAGCAATGTCACCGTTATCTTGAATAAGGAATCTTTTATTGGCAGGTTCATGTTCTACGTTATGCATGTTCATCCTCTTTCTTTGTTGAATATTCACCGTCCAGAAGCTTATACGTCAATGCTCCGCTTGGACATGTGTCAATATGCCGGGCAATGGCCTCCGAAGTGTCACCATCAGGATCAACCCAGGGACGGTTGCTTAAATTAAAAACAGCAGGGAGGCCCTTTACGCAAATACCGGAATGAATGCAGACATCCGAATTAAACATGACCTCGATATCTTTACCGTAATATAATTTCTCTTTAACCATAATGCATTCACATCTTTCACTTTTGAGTTTGAGTTTGTTTACAGGTCCATACTCCAGGCATCCATGGTAAGCCATGTCTGCAGGCTCTTAATGTCCGAATTATAAATGAGGAATCGTTAATAAGTCAACGTGACGAATCTCCTAATTCGTTGGTGGAAGCTGTCTTTTACAAGAGAATATGAGAGAATGGATACCCTGGGCCCTCCGAAACATTAACGCTCCAAGAAAGTTATGTTTCCGGCGATTCTAAGTTGTCATCTAACAACAGTCTTAATGAGATTGGGCACTTATTTAGTGATTTCGATCTGAAATTGATCGGAATATGATTTCAGGTTGCCTGCAAGACCGGCGAGTTCCCCGGAGATGTTCGACAGTTCGCTCGCCGATCGCTGCTGCTCCACAGCACTAGCCGTGACTTCTTCGGCCATGGCTGAAGTTTCCTCGGTTGCGGAAGCAATATAACTGAGGTTTTGTTCCAACTCCTGACGAATAGAGTGCATATCCATCGTCCGGCTGTCTAAACTCTGAGCCAACTGATGCACTTCGGTCGATAAGCGGCTAACCTGTCCAAATGCCTTGAGACAATCCGCGATCTGTTTCTCCTGTTCCTTAACAGCTACCATATTCGCATCAAAATGACTGCCCATCCGATGTATCTCTTGAACAAAGGAACCCAGGATCTCATCAATCTCCTGGATCGAACGTTCCGATTGTTGAGCGAGCTGTCCCATTTCACCAGCAACGACCGCAAAGCCTTTACCTGCCTCCCCAGCACGGGCTGCCTCAATTGAAGCATTCAGCGATAGAATCTGGGTTTGTTTCAGGATATTGTGAATTTGACCGCTAATAGAGGAAGCGAGTTCGGATTGAGTCGTCAGAGACCTGGAAATATCCTGTTGATGCTCAACACGCTTGGCATTCTCTCGGCCCTTCTCAAGCAGAACCTCATGTTCACGTGTAACTTGTACTTGAACAGAAGATAGCTGCTCTGAAGTATAAGTAAACTGTTTCACATATGAACCTACTTCATCCATTATCTTGCCGAGATTCTCTGAATGCTGGACGGAGTGTTCTGTCTCTTCAGCCTGTTTCATTGAACCTATGGCAATTTCCTCAATCGCTCTGGAAAGTTCTTCGCTCTGACGCTGGTTCGTCTGAGCGGTTTCCGAAATATCTTTTGATGACTGCTGTAACGTATTTGATCCTTGCTGTATTCCCATCAGAATGTTCGTCAATTGGACAACCATGATGTTAATCAAATCACTGATGTCACCGAGTTGATCATTGGTCATATGTGTGGATACGACTTTAAGATTCCCATCAGCAACCTGCTCGAGGCTTGACTTAATATCGCGTACTTGTCTAAGAATACCTCGTACTACGAATAACATCATGACCAAAGAAAGAATCAGTACAACCACAAAAATCGGGATAATGGTCTGATAGGCATTATTCACAGATGTCGCGGATACTTGATTCACTGCTCCAGCAGAAATATCAATGCCCAGATAACCAATAACAACGCCTTGCGAATCCTTGATTGGTGTAAAGGAGGACAATAGCTGGCCCCAGGTCGGATCGTCTACAATGCCTGTTGTGACAACTTCACCGCGTAACAAGCGTTCCTGAATCTGGGGATTGAATTCCATTGCAGTCCCGTAAGGGCTATATTCCGTATCATTCCAATCCGCTCCATCTACGGTGTAGAACCACCCGTCCGAAGTTTTGTTATACATATAAACATACAAGGCTCCCGATTGAAGCCTAACTTTAACGAGTTCGTCCCTAAGACTTTTATATTCGTTGCTCTCCTCTGAAGCAGTAGAAGATAATGTCTTAATTAATTCCGATTCCTGACCTAGTTGAGAGGCGGTATTCACAGCCAGCTGCTGATTGTTATGCTGCATGGTCATTAATGATGCATTTTCACTGGAGTCGATAGTGGCCCACATGATTAGACCGCCCATGGCCAGTAGCGGAACCAGAATAATCAAATACAGTTTGAACCTTAAATCCATCTTCTTTTGCGAGTCTGTCTCACGTTCGGTTCCCCCTTGGATGTAATAAAGTAAATATGGTTATTCGTATGACCCCATACTATTTATCGTAATATTGAAGGGGAAATGAAGACTAACACTAAATTTGTATATACATATACGTTGGGGAATGTGATCATTTGTGGTGCCAGTGCATTCAAACCGAATGTTGAAGTTACGTCTTGCATCAAGAAACGTTGTCATTAACCAAAAAAGGCTCCACCAGCTTTATGCCAGTGGAGCACTTAATTTTTCTCTAAGACATTCTGTTCAATATACAAACATACTCACGGATGTTTATTGCAGAAACGGTCGATATAATCAGAACATTGCCCAGGTTCATCTTCCATAACGAAATGACCAGCTTTGGGAATGACATGTAGGCAGGCATGGGGAATATCCTGGACAAGCCTCTTTGCATAATCGAGGGGCTGCCATTCATCTTCTTCCCCCATATAATTTGAACGGGGACTTTCAGCTTGGGTAAATCTGTCCCATAGGATTCAGTGTATTTTGCATTATAGTGGGCTACCTGATGGGAGAAAAATGAGGCTTTCCCCAGTGAACCTGCATGGGGTTCCAGATATGCACCCAGTGTATCTCCAGTCATAAGCTCTTTATTATACACTGCCATGGGTAATTGTTTCTTTAGCATGGTATCAAAATCAGCACGGGGCATTTGTTCAAACTGTTCAAGTTGTTCTTCGATAATTTTCTTCCAGGTTGGTGAGGGCCACGAATCATAGCTGGGCATGTTAAGTAACGTAAGCGATTGTATACGCTCAGGTTGTTCCTGAGCCAGTTGGAGGCCAACAACTCCACCCAGATCGTGGGCTGCGACATGTAAACGATCCATTCCAAGTTCGTCTAAAAGCTGACTGAAAATCCTATATTGTGCTGCCACAGAAGTATCTGCTTCAAGTGGTCTTTCGGATGCTCCATATCCAAGAAGGTCATGAACGTAGACTTTATACCCTTTTTGAACCAGAGAGGGTATTACTTTTCTCCATTCATAGCTATAAGACGGTGTTCCATGAAGGAGCCATATGGGAGAGCCTTCTCCATATTGTTCATAAGCGATTCGATATCCACTAATCAAGATGGATGACGTTGCTGCTGTTTGCATAGTGATTACTCCCTTCCATAAACGATTGAGATTAAAAATGAAATGGGCTCTTAATGAGCTAGATTGAATATAAACGATTGCTTTCCATTAGTGAAATTGATAGTTTATATGTAAACGATCAGTTTTAATGATGTTAAAAAAGAAGGGAGCCAATGATGGAAATACGTCATTTGGTCACATTTATTACAATTGTGGAACACGAGGGATTTACCAAAGCTGCTGAGCATCTTGGATATGCGCAATCTACAATTACATTGCATATCAAGGCATTGGAAGAGGAGATTAACTACCCTTTATTTGATCGAATTGGTAAGCGGGTTATTTTAACGGAGACCGGGAAAAAATTGTTGCCACATGCACAAAAAATGCTTGAGCTGTATCAAATGATTAAGGAAGTGACTGCTGCACAAGGTGAATTAACGGGTAATATCGTGATCAGTATTGGAGAAACGTTGTTGATCTATCGTTTTCCACCTATTATTGAAGAGTTCAAAAATTGCATCCTCATGTCAATATCGAGTGGCACCAATTAGATTCCGTACATTATAAAGAGAATTTGATGCAAGGTAAAAGTGATATTTCCTTCATGCTGGGGACAGAGGTGCATGATCCCAATCTGTACAGTGAGAAATTGGCTGAGGAGCCCATGATGCTGCTGTACCCCAATTCATTTGAGCTACAACGGGACATTGTGAGAAGCAATTTACTTTTTACCGAAAGAGGTTGTGGATATCGCACATTGTTTGAACAATGCATTGAAGAGTATCAGATTGGGATTACTTCCAATATTGAATTCTGGAGTATTGAAGCTGTGAAACAGTCGATATTGAGCGGTATGGGCATATCCTTGTTACCTCGAATTACGGTAGAGAAGGAGCTGAAGGAAGAAAAACTTTCAGGTCAGCAGTACAAACAAAATCTAGCTACGCAGTTGCTGTATCCCAAAAACAAGTGGATCTCTCCCCAAGTAGAAGCATTTATTGAGATCGTTAGAAAGCATGCCTCCCTCTGGTAAGAAATGAGAAGAGTGTCTTCTGTTAATTTCTCGTTAAAATACTTCTTCCGTTTTATACAAAAATGAAGAGACTATAGCTCATCGCTATGGTCTCTTTCTACTGGTCATAAAAATTAATAAAAAATTGCCTTACTTATTTCAACTGTCCTTTATAACCTACCACTGAACCGTTGGATTGCTTCCTCGGTCACCGGCGTGAAGAGATTAACCAGATTACCGTCAGGATCGCGAAACAGCAAAGCACGATTCCCCCACGGCATTGTGGTAGGTTCCTTTACCCACTCATCGACCAACGGCTTCAAGCGCTCGTATTCGGCATCAACATCGTGGACGTGGAACTCAATAATGACAGTACGATTGTTGGCCGCCACAGCGGAACCAGCACCAAACAGTTGCACCGTCTGGGAGTGGCCGATCGCTAGAGTGCACGATGGCATAACGAGTTCGGCAAAGACAGGTGCAGGGCGTCCTGCTGAAACACCCGTAATTTTCTCATAGAATTCGACGAGACGATTCACGTCATCAGTAATGATGCGCACAGAAGCAAAATTCACGAGATATCATCCTTCCTATAATAAGTATTACGATTACTTACTCCGACTATACAAAAACACTACTGACAACGGTATGTCAGTAGTGTTTTATGAATTAACCATAGAATAAAAATGGTCGGATTGAACTAACGAGAAACGATAACGCGGGGAGGGATCTCACAGTGGCCGGTTATAGCATTGATGGGGAAGCACTAAAGACTTTATAAGAATAATTGACAATTGTACTCCTGTGTACTATATTGTACTTGTTGTATAAGTACAATATAGTACACAGGCAACGCTGAATTTTTAACAGAAAGACGGTGTTTAAACGAAAAGTAAGGAGGAGAATGATGAAAAAAGAAACCAGATTTGGAGTGCAGCATATTTCAAGAGGGCAAACCTTTACTAAAAAAATAATCTAATTGGAGTACTTATATGGAGATTATCATAAGCAGCAATACAAGTAAGCCCATCTATGAACAAATAACATCACAGATCAAAGCGATGATAATGAGCGGTGAATTAAAGACTGGCGACCCCATTCCATCGATGCGATCTATGGCAAAATCGATTCATGTCAGTGTGATTACTGTTCAAAAGGCCTATGAGGATTTGCAGAGGGACGGTTTTATAGAGACTACCGTAGGACGGGGAAGTTTTGTATCCGCGCAAAACAAAAATTTCTATCAAGAAGAAATCCAGCGAAAAGCTGAGGGACTTTTGCAGGAAGCCGCAGATATTGGGCGCACAAATGGTATTCCTGTCGAAAAACTCATCGAGTTATTAAAGCTGTTCTATGAGGAGGAGTAATGATCATGAATCATGCTTTGACTGTAAATGGACTGACAAAGGCGTATCACGACTTTGTTCTGGACAATGTATCATTTCATGTACCGCGCGGGTCGATTGTGGGGTTGATTGGCCAAAACGGTGCAGGAAAGAGCACAACCATCAATTCGATTCTTGGATTGAAAAACAAGGATTCCGGCACGGTGACGATTTTGGGCAAGCAGGATCAGGAAATTGATAATGCTGTTCGCAATCAGATTGGAGTTGTTTTTGACGGTAGTAATTTCCCCGAAGGATTATCACCCAAAAACTAAACCGTGTCTTCCAAAATATCTTTGCAGCTTGGGATGAAGAAAAATACTATTCTTTGCTAAATGAACTATCCTTACCTGCAAACAAAAAGATCAAAGAGTTTTCTAAAGGGATGAAAATGAAGCTGTCTATCGCTGTCGCACTTTCGCACGGTTCCAAACTTCTGATCCTGGATGAAGCGACGAGCGGACTTGATCCTGTTGTCCGTGATGATATTTTAGATATGTTTTTGGATTTTGTTCAGGACGAAAGCAACTCTATCCTGGTATCCTCACATATCACAAGTGATTTGGAAAAAGTTGCTGATTATATCGTATTCATTCATAACGGTAAGGTTATTTTTAACAAACCAAAGGATGAATTGCGGTATAAGTACGGGATCATTAAATGTGGTACAGCACAGTATGATGCCCTTGACGAACAAGATATAATCGCTTACCGGAAGCAGGATTATGCTTGGGAAGTATTAGTTGCCGATAAAGATTTGGCGCAAAAAATACCCGAATGCAGTAATTGATCCTGCCACAATTGATGATATTATGCTGTTGTATATCAAGGGGGAGAGAACATGAAAGGGCTTATGCTGAAAGATTTCTATGCTATTAAGGATGCGTTGCTTATCCCCCTAATATTAATGGTCGTCATTGGAATCGTTTTGTCCGTCGTAAGCTCTCCTTGGCTTTTGATTGTGATCGCAGGAACCTCATTTGGAATGATGGCGGTAATGAGCATTCAAAGTGACAAAACAGCACAGTGGGATAAATTTTGCGCTACGCTTCCCGTCTCAAGGATTCAAAGTGCTTCAAGCAAATACGGTTTGTATGTGCTCCTTAGCCTGTTTGGAATTTTGGTTGCGACTGTAATTTGTATTATTGCTTCAATGATATTATCGAGCTTTGAGTTATCTGCTGTATATGTGAATGTATCCTTTGCGCTTATTCTTGCATTTCTGCCAGCTAGTGTGAATATCCCTAGTTCTTTTTTACTCGATGGAGAAAAAGTATTGCCGGAATAATCCTTTCTTATGTAGTTACTGCCCTTGCCATTGCAGGATTAAGAACATTGCTAGGCTACTATATGAATATAGAAGAAAATCTACTTTTATTGTACGGAGTAGTAGCTGCGTTTAGTGTTGTCGTATATATACTCTCATGGATCATATGCCCTAGATGGCTAAGCCGTAAAGAATTATGAGGCATAACCAGCGGTGGAAAACTTCAATTATCTCAGAGCCAGACGTAAAGTGCAGAGCCGATGACCGCGAGCAGAATCGCAGTTGTCGGCTTTTTCGGAATCGTTGCAGAAATGCAGACGATTTTTTGTATACATTTACAGAGCGTTATAGAGCTAAATCCTATAGTACTAGATACATTTTTAAACAAATCTTAAACGCAACGTGCATTGGTTTTAAACTCCAGATGTTAAGCTGATATACATAAAAACAGAGGAGTGTCAGCCTAATGAATCAGTTGTTCAGAAAAGTGTTATTGTCTACAGTGGTGTGCAGTTTCAGTGTGATGTCCATTGGTCAGGTGGCATATATGTCTGGATCAACTTTAGTAGACAAGAAGAATAGGATATCTTCAGAATTAATTTGGAAAGAGAGCGTTCGCTCAAATGCAAATACGATTACATCCATTAAAGCAGAAAAAATGATCAGTACTCTGATTTGATGTTTCTAAAGCCTATTTTAACGCATAAACGAATCGTTAGCTTGGGAGAAGCATCGCATGGAACGTCAGAATACAATTCAATGAAAGTAAGACTCGTAAAATTTTTGCATGAAGAACTCGGATATGATGTCATTGCATTTGAATCCAATCTAGCCGATACTACTGCTGCATATGCTCAAATACATAATACAACACCAGAGGAATTGATGAAAAGCTCCGTCTATGGCGTGTGGCAGGTTGAAGAGAACTTACCTTTATTTGAATACATTGCACAACAAAGCAACACAGATCATCCGCTTATATTAACTGGATTTGATTCACAAGGCACGTCGGAGTCTTTTATTAAATTCGTTGAGGCGTGGTTTGCTAAGGTCGACAAGAATAAAGCTACAGCATTTGCACAAACGGAACGCTGGTATTTAAAGCTTAACATGGTTAACAAAGTAGACGATTTTAATATTCAAAAGAAGAAAATAAAAGAAAAATATATTACTCTCCAAGAGTTTGTAAGAGACAACAAAGCTGAATTAAGTAGGAATCAGAAGGAGCAACTCAATCTGATATCTCTGGTAGATCGCGTCTTACAAAATAGGTTAGACATGTTGGATAACTACCATCCTCATATTGTAAATCTGCTAGCAGGAGTAGACCCTGAGAAGCATTTGAAATTGGGAAGTTATGAACGAGATCGCGTGATGGCGGATAATGTAGAATGGCTTGCAGAAACAGTTTATCCTGAGGAAAAAATTATTTTATGGGGACACAATTATCATATACGTAAGAATAATTCCACAATGATCACAGAGCATAACGGATACGATTATGATAATAATCCATATCCAACCATGGGTGAGATGCTTCCATACTCACTCAAGCAAGCTGGTTATGTTATAGGTTTGTATGCATATGAAGGAAGCGCCTATAAAAACAATGGAGAGGAAGAGCAAGTCCAGCCTCATAAAAAAGGTAGTCTTGAAGATATTGTGGGAACTGAAATGGGCCCAGCCCGGTTCATCAATATGAAGGACGAGGAGTTAAGTCCAACAACGGAGTGGATGTATACACCTCGAATTGCCAAAGCATGGGGAGTTTTAGACGAAAAGATGATACCTCGCGATCAGTATGATGGAATATTACTTATTCATAAAATCCATCCCTCTAATCACTAGGAAAGCAACGTACTAAAATTTCGAAGTGAGGGTAAGGGCTAAAAATCGATTGTACTTGGTGGTAAACAGTGTTACTCTAAAAGTCTGTGTTCGACAATATATTCAATACTAGCCACCAATTTAGTTATAAAGAAAGGTAACACTATGATAAAAGTTGAAAACTTATCCTTCTCATTTCCACAAAAGGAACTATATAAAAACATTTCATTTACGTTTGAAGAGGCACAACACTGTGCTTTTATCGGAACAAGCGGAAGTGGAAAAAGTACATTGATCGATATCCTGATGGATCCGGAACGATATTTGTTCGAGGGCAAGTTAGAGATAGACCCCGATTGCAGAATCGGGTATGTGAGTCAGTTTTTGCAAGTAGACAAAACAAAAGAAGTGACCGTTTTTGAATATATCGCAGAAGAATTCATCAAGATACAAGATGAAATTACAGCGATTTATGCGGAGATGGCCACCACATCGGATATGGATTCCCTGATGGAAAAGCTTCAATTGGCTTTGGATGCCTTCGAAGCGATGGATGGGGATAATTACGAAAAAAACATCAATAAACAGTTAAACCTTGCCAACCTCATGAAGCTCAAAGATCTTAGTATATCCGCCGTAAGCGGCGGGAATTCAAACTTATTCAAGTGATGAAGGAAATGCTGAATCGTCCAGACTTCATGATTATGGATGAACCTGATGTATTTTTAGACTTTGAAAACCTGAACGCGCTTAAAAAATTGATTAACACACACAAGGGAATGCTGCTCGTTGTTACGCACAACCGATATCTGTTGAACCATTGTTTCAACAAAATCATACACCTCGAAAACACAGAGCTCCAAGAGTTTGACGGGCGATATATCGATTACAACTTCTCGCTGCTTCAGACGAAGATTGAGCTGCAAGAAATCGCGGTTGCTGAAGCTGAAGAAATTGAGAGATACGATCACATCATCGACAATCTTAGAGAGATCGCCACGTATAATTCGGAAGCCTCCAGAGGCAGAGCGTTAAAAGCCAGAGTCAAGTTTCAAGAGAGATTGGAAGCACGTCGAATAAAAGAGCCATTTGTCGATATCAAACAGCCGAATATCCGTTTTGGGATCGATAAGGAAATGGAAGACAGCGTTGTGGTTAACGTCAATAACTATAGCGTTTCCTTTGACGAGTTGCTTTTGGAAAATGTGAACTTTGAGATCAAATCGACAGATAAAGTAGCCCTGATCGGTCCTAACGGTACCGGGAAAACGACTTTACTCCGAGAAATCTTTAAAAACAATCAGGATTCCATTGAAATCAATGCTGATGTTAATGTGGCTTATTTATCTCAGGTTCAAGGCGAAATGCTAAAAGATTCGAATACCATACTAAATGAATTCATTGATTCAGGGTTTCAAACGTATGACGAGATTAGATCGTATCTTCCAAACTATGGCTTTGAAGGAGAAATCCTTGATCAAAAGATTGAATCGTTATCTGGCGGAGAAAAAATATGCTTCAATTGGCTAAAGTGTCTGCCAGTCAAGCCAACGTATTGCTTCTGGATGAACCGACAAGCCATTTAGACATCTATAGCCAAATCGCATTGGAGAAAGCTATTGAGGACTACAAAGGTGCGATTCTCATGATTTCTCATGATTTCTATTCGGTTGTAAATGGTATGGATTATGTTTTAATTATTGGGGACAAAACGATTAGTAAAATGAGTATAGAAGAATTTAGAGAGATGATTTATACGAGTCATTTTGATGAAAACTATCTAGAAAATGAACAAAAGAAAAAGTCTGTTGAAATGAAAATCGAATTGGCTTTAAAAGATACTAATTTTGAACTTGCAAAGAGTTTGGTTGATGAGCTAGAAAAGCTGATTAAGTTGCTTTAAGTTACAACGCTTTGATTGAAATGATAGACCAGAAAAAAGTCGCTATCTTAGCGACTTTTTTTGTTTAGTAGTCCAATCGAAGGTCAATCATGTTTATGCTTAATACATCGCAACTGTATCTAATAAGAATCGGATCAGATCACATTGCTTGATCCGTTGGACGAACTAAAATCTCGTTGACCGCAACGCGACGTGGGCGAGTTACAATAAATTCAATCGTTTCTGCAATATCTTCTGCTTCAAGAACTTCAATATGGCTCAGAATATTGGAAAGTTGCTCACGCACGTCTTCACGTAAGTGATTGCCTAGTTCCGTTCCCACTGCACCTGGCTCTAAAACAGCCACACGAACGTTAAGCCCGGCCGTCTCTTGCCGCAGTGCTTCAGTAAACGCTGCAACACCAGATTTCGTGAGACTATATACCGCTTGCCCTGCCGATGGTCTGCGTCCAGATACTGAACTAATATTAATTAAATCAGTAACTTTCCGGTCGGAAGTCAAGGCTGATTGGATTAGATACGGTAGTGCAGCATGGGATATGTATAACAACCCATTTATATTCACGGATATCATTCGTTCCCATTCGATTGAGGGCGCCTCTGCCACACCCCGATTAACATGAGTCCTGCATTATTTATAACGGTGTCCAAACGTCCATATTTATCTATAACCTGCTGAACTGCATGTTCCGCTTGCTTCTTATCTGTTATATCTGTTTCTATTACAAGAACCTCACCTCCAAGGTTTTTTAGCTCGGAAGCCAGATTCTCCAATCGATCTTTACGACGTGCGACAAGGACAACGATTGCTCCTTGAGCAGCGAGCCTTTGGCAGTGGCTTCACCGATTCCACTACTTGCTCCAGTTACCAACGCCACCGTATCTTGCAATTTTTTAAACATGTTATATTCCTCCTCAAATTTTATTCGCTAAACGCTAAGATGTTACTGTTGTAACGTCTTGTTGAGCTCAGTATAATGTGTATAACATAAAGTTATCAATGCATTTCAAGGCAAGTGTGACATAAAAGGAGATGTTGTAATGTCAAACCCATCTAATCAAGTCAGAAGTGCACTGACGAAAGAATGGATTTTCAATGCACTCATGATATTAATGCAAACCAAAAATCTAAATAACATATCTATTACTGAGGTGTGTACAAAAGCTGGTGTTTCACGCATGGGGTTCTATAGAAATTACAACATCATTGAGGATGTAATCGTGGAACGCATTGATCAAGTGTTTACTGACTTTTTTGATCAGGCATTGGCAGGGGAGAACTTTGATAATTATTATTCAACACTATTATTTTTCAGATGTTTCAGGAATGAGAAAATCTTAGTAGAAAATCTGGTAAAGTCCAACGTTAGTTACTTATTGCTAGCCAAGTGTAATGAATACCTACACAAATTAGCCACAAGAATTGTAGTTAAAACCTACGACGATTCTGTCAGAGAAAACTATATTGCTAAGTTTTATGTAGGTGGATTTTATTGCGTTTTAATCGAATGGGCTTTAAATGGCATGAAAGAAAGTGATACGTACATGGCTGATATTTTGTATGAGTTCTGTGGGGTCACTATTCCGAAGGGAAATGCTGAAAAAATAGTGTGATATCAGGTGGAGAACAGCTCCTGGTGAAGCTCCTAATAATCCACTTTGGGTTTATTTATTGATTCCTCTTGGCGCTATTGTAATTACGTCTTTTTGATTATGTGATCAAGTTCGATTTTTAAAAAAGTAGTAACCGGTTGAAAATATATGGCCTATTTTCGATCCTCAATGGTTGAGTAGCTAACGTCTATTTATTTACATGTAAATCCCTGTATGCGGATTGATCCGCATACAGGAGATTACTTCTAGAAACAGCTAAACGAGCTGATTCGCTGCAGATCAATGCCGGTGTATAGCCAGAAGAAGCCATTCCAACGGAAGCCAGCTACCGAATTTCTACCTACAAATACCGGATACATCCAGAAGCCGGGACCACGATCCGGCCAAATATATGTGTAGCGAAACAGACAGCCGGATATGGCTCTTGGATCTACCGCATATAACGAAGCGGGTTGCTGTGGAATGAATGATGGTGGCGGCCCTGTAGGTGCCTGCACGCCTTGTGGTCCGCCGCCTCCACCCCGGGGAACGATGGCGGACCAGGAAATCCGCCGGGTCCACCGGGTCCACCGGGTCCTCCGGGACCCCCAGGTCCGCCAAACCCTCCACCAGGTCCAAAAGGAGGTAAAAATGTCATATCACATCACTCCTGTTCATTAGTCTAATGTATTGTATGTAGGCAATTGAGAAGGGGAATGGGTGGAAGCCTATAGAAGGCCGCTAATAATCAAGTCGAATCAAGCAAATTAAATTGCAGAAAAATGTCGAATAAAGTGATTGCTAACTAATTTATTGTGTGATATTATGATCCAGTAAACGTTTACATTCGATAACGTATTGAATATTAGCAGTGTTTGGCTGTTACTGGTAAAGCAGGCATGACCAAAATGATTTTGCATTTTCCTTATGTGAGTAGGGGAAGGCATATCGTTTTGGTCTTTTTTTATATCCAAATTCAGAAATGAGGCAAAGGTATGGATTATCGCAAGTTGGGACAAGAGATTACGGAATTGGTTGGAAAGAAGGATAACATCGCTCGGCTTACGCACTGCGCAACCCGACTTCGGTTCGAACTGCACGATATCTCCAAAGCGGAGACAGAAAAACTCAAAGCACTTCCAGGTGTCATTACTGTTGTGAACAATGGTGGACAATACCAGGTCGTTGTGGGCAATGAGGTGCAGCAGGTCTACCGAGTTATCACTCAGCAGATGGGTTCGGCTACCCGAAGTGCGGAATCCAAATCGGATTCTGGCAAAAATAACGGACCAAAGCAAAAACAGAGCTGGATCTCCAGATTCATCAGCGTGATCTCAACAACATTTACTCCGGTAATTCCGGCAATCATTGGCGCGGGTATGATCAAAGCGATATTAGCCGTACTTGTGCTGACAGGCCTTGTAACGACGGAAAGCCAAAACTACTATATCCTTAATACCATTGCGGACGCGGCTTTTTATTTCATGCCTATTCTGCTGGCTTATGGAGCTTCCATTAAATTTGAAACTAGTCCCATTCTGGCGATGACAGTTGCCGGCGTGTTGTTACACCCGGGATGGAGCGCCCTTATGGCGGAAGGAAAAGACGTGTTTTTCATCGGTGTTCCAGTTCGACTAACCGATTACGCGGGCTCCGTGCTGCCGATTATTATCGTCGTTTGGCTCATGTCCTATATTGAACGTTTCGCGGATCGGGTATCGCCTTCAATGATCAAATTTTTCACGAAACCAATGATTGTGCTGTTGATTACAGCACCACTTGCATTGGTGGCGATTGGACCTTTCGGAACGTACCTGAATGATCTGGTTGCCATGGGTGCAGAAGCGATTAATGCCAGAGCCAGTTGGCTGATTCCTTTGTTAATGGGAACTTTGCAACCATTCCTGATCGTAACAGGCACTGCATGGGCGATGACGCCGATTGCAACTAGCCAACTAACCAAAAATGGATATGAAATGATCAACGGTCCGGGAATGCTCGCGTCCAATATTGCTCAAGGTGGGGCCACCCTTGCTGTAGCATTGAAAACAAAAAACAAAAAACTGAAACAGCTCGCTGCTTCATCCGGTTTCACCGCCGTACTGGGCATCACGGAACCATCCTTGTACGGTGTAACTTTGAAACTGAAGAAACCCTTAATTGCCGCAATGATTGGTGGTGGTGTAGCAGGGATATATGCTGGTCTGACTGGATTAGTACGTTATGCCTTCGTTTCTCCGGGTCTTGCCGCGTTACCTGCCTTCATTGGAAGCAATCCGATGAACATCGTTCATGCCATTGTGACTTGTCTGATCGCTTTTATCGTTACCTTTGCTCTGACATGGATCATTGGTTTTGAGGATCCAGTGGACGATGAAGAAGAAGGAAATACCAATGTTAACGATGACAAGACAATTTCCGGGCAGCCTGTTCAAGACAACAGCACAGACACTAAGTCTTCTACAACAACAAATGCAAATGGGCCGAGCCAAAATGAATTACGCCCACTTACAATCGCCAGCCCGATGCAAGGAGAATTAGTCCACCTTGACCGTGTACCAGACGATGTCTTCTCTTTGGGATTGCTGGGTAAGGGCGCTGCAATCATTCCTTCAAAAGGAGAACTGTATGCACCAATCGCAGGTGAAGTTACGGCTTTCATGGACTCCAAACATGCGGTCAAATTAAATGGTTATGATGGAGAAGAGGTGCTCATTCATATTGGAGTGGATACCGTCAACCTGAAGGGGCGACATTTCGACTCTTCCATTAAAGTAGGGGATCGCATAAAACAGGGTGACTTGTTGATCCGCTTTGATATCGATGCCATAAAGGCGGAAGGGTATGAAGTCATAACCCCGATCATTATCGCCAATTCGGATCGTTTCCCGGACATTAAGCTGGAGAAGCAGAGCCCTGTGGAGGTTGGAGCGACGATTATCCAACTTTCGTAACAACCGTAATATGGTCCGTCACATATCTTGATCAACATTTAAAATGAAGGAGTGTTTGAGATGTTATATCAACACATCAAACCATTCCCCAATGAATTTCTGTGGGGAGGCTCTACCTCGGCCTATCAAGTGGAGGGAGCTTGGAACGAAGATGGCAAAGGCCTGTCCGTCATCGATATGTGTGATCATCCGGCTGGAACCGCCGATTTCACAGTTGCGAGCGATCACTATCACCGATTCAGAGAAGACGTGAAGCTTTTTGCAGAGCTGGGCCTCAAAGCATATCGTTTTTCAATTGCATGGACTCGAATCTTGCCTTCAGGCACAGGGGCTGTTAATGAGAAGGGACTCGATTTTTATCACCAATTAATTGACGAATTGCTGCTCCATGGTATTGAACCCATTGTGACCATGTACCATTTCGACTTACCCTACGAGCTTGAGAAAACCGGAGGATGGAATAACCGGGGACGATCGATGCCTTTGTCGAGTATGGGCGTATCTTGTTTGAGCATTACGGGCATAAAGTGAAATATTGGTTGACCATTAACGAGCAAAATACGATGATTCTCCATCCCGGTGCTATTGGTACACCAAAAGGCGGATGTCTGCCTTCCAGTAAGGAACTGTATCAGCAAAATCATCACATGTTTGTAGCTCAAGGCAGAACGATGCGACTATTTCATGATATGCTCCCGCAAGGCAAGATCGGTCCTGCATTAAACATGACATCCATGTACCAGGCAACCTCCAGACCAGCAGATGCAATCGCTGCACATAACTGGGAGACGATTCGCGGATGGGGTTTTCTCGACTTATCGGTGTGGGGACGGTATAATCCATTATTCTGGAGTTATTTACAGGAACGCGGCATCGAGCCGGTTATTGAGCAGGGTGACATGGAAGATATCCAGTCTGGCCGCCCCGATCTGGTAGCAATCAACTACTACTCGACGGCAACCATTGCCGCCAGTATGGGCGATGCGTCGGATGTTACAGCTCGTGCGGGTGATCAGCAAATTATGCTTGGCGAGCAGGGAGTATACCGGGCCGCGGAGAATCCTTATACGGAAAAAACGAAATATGGCTGGGTCATTGACCCGGTTGGCCTAAGGCTGACATTGCGTAAGGTATGTGAACGATATGGTCTCCCGATTTTAATTACGGAAAATGGTATAGGAGCCCCAGATGTACTGGAGGCAGATTACACCATTAACGATACGTACCGGATTGATTTTATCGAGAAACATCTGGAACAGATCAGACTGGCTCTAACGGATGGAGTAGATGTGATTGGTTATTGCCCTTGGTCCGTTATTGACGTGGTAAGCACACATCAGGGGTATGGGAAACGTTATGGAATGATCTATGTAAACCGCGGTGAACAGGATCTGAAAGACTTGAAGCGTTTCAAGAAGAAAAGCTTCTCGTGGTATCAAGAGGTCATTAAACAGAATGGCAGATGTATCGGAAATTCGGATCAGGCGGTCACGAAAGAATAAAGGATCGTGATGAATTCATGAGAGTAATCAAAATATTAAATAACAGCTTGCTTCTGACCAAAGATGAACAGGGACAAGAGATGATTGTCATGGGAAAAGGGTTGGCATTCAAAGGCAGAGTCGGCGAGCGACTCGATGAGGAGCATATCCAGAAACGATTCATTCTGCAAAATAATCCGTCTGCCCAGGCTTACGTACGAACCATCGAAAGCATGCCAGAAAAACATGTGAATGTCATAAACAAACTGATTACCAATGCAAAAGAAAAGCTGTCTCTTGACGACCAAATCTTCTTTACGCTTATGGATCACTTGTCGTTTGCCATTGAACGATGGAAAAAAGGTGTAGCATTACAGAATCGCATGTTATGGGAGATACAGAGGTTTCATCCTGTCGAATTCGAACTGGGCCTTGAAGCCGTTCAGATGCTGAATCTAGAATTGGGTATTGAACTGCCGGAAGAAGAAGCAGGGAATATCGCTTTTCATTTCGTGAATGCCCAAACGCATGAACAGAATATGGAGCGCACGATGCAATCCGTTAAGATGTTAAAAGATATTTTTAACCTGATTCAATACACCTTTGATATGCAATTGAACAAAAATTCTATCCATTATGTGAGACTCGTCACACATCTGCAATTCTTCATCCAGCGTTTACAAGAAGGGCGTCTGGGCAATTCGGCGAAAGATTTTATATTTCAACACATGGTGAAGGAGCATCCGCTTGAATACAAATGCGCGGAGATGATCAAAACCTACGTGCAGAATATGCTGGACATCTCCATATCAAACGAGGAATTATTATATTTGATGATTCACATTGCACGAATTGTGCAGGAGGAACAGGGTGACGAGGGACGATTATAAAACAAAGTTTATATGCCTGTTAGCAGACAGGAAAAAAGATACTTTTTAACTATGACCGTTTTCTCGTATTTTATCGGGAAACGGTCTTTTATTTTTGCAAATATGTAGCGGCTTTTTTGATATTCCACGCGAACGAACTCCAGCTTCCTAAGCTCACATGAGATTACCAAATGATAACTTTTTATTATAATTATTGGGAATTTGTTATATGTAAGCGCTATCGAAAGAACTATAATCTATTTATCTGGATGTTAATCCGTTCAGAAATACTTAGACCAAATCATGAGGAGGAATTGTATGAAACGGTTAGGTCAATGGAATATAACAGCCTTGGTTCTTGTGCTGGTACTCGCCATGCTTCCATTTTCGAATGTCTCACATGCAGCCAAGGCAGTTACGGAAGTGGAGGAAGTCATTTAAGCACAAACTTTGAAGACGGTACACTTCAAGGATGGACTCCACGTGTCGGTAGTGAAAATCTGACAGTGACA
This sequence comes from Paenibacillus sp. OVF10, assembly GCA_022836915.1. Taxonomy (GTDB): domain Bacteria; phylum Bacillota; class Bacilli; order Paenibacillales; family Paenibacillaceae; genus Paenibacillus. The sequence goes on from CP094668.1 coordinate 4,338,102, forward strand.
CAGCAGGAAGCACACGAAGGCCAGTCTAGTATGCTAGTTTCCAACCGTGATCGTTCCTACCATGGACCGATGTTATCCATGAAGGATCTGCTTGAGCGTAACCAAGAGTATGAAATTACGGCATATGTAAGACTTACCCAGGAGCCCACCACGGATCAAACACTACAGCTCACCACATATAAAAAAACAACGGCCGAAAGCTGGAACCCGATCGGTAGCGTGAAGATTGCCAAAACAGAATGGAACACATGGCACAAGATCACCGGAAAATTTCAGTATAGCGATGATCCCACTGAATTGAATTTGTTCATCGAAACACCCTACATCTCTGAAGATAGCGTAGATACGTTATCGTTCTATGTGGATGATGTATCATTTACTCTGGCCGAGCAACTGGAGATTGAAGCAGGGATTCTGTCTCTGGAGGACCTGTATCAAGATGATTTCCCCATTGGTGCAGCGGTGTATCGCTGGCAATTGGAAGGCGCATACGGACAACTGCTCACAAAGCACTTTAACAGCTTGACCGCAACCTATGAGATGAAACCGAAGTACATGTCTCCTTCCGAAGGTGTTTATGAGTTCGAGGCAGCCGATCAATATGTTCAGTTCGCTGAGGAGCATGGTATGGGCGTACGCGCACATGCGTTGTTGTGGCATATTGATGCTGCAGAGTGGATGTTCAAGGATCCTCAGGGTAACCCTGCGAGTCGAGAATTACTGCTTGCCCGGATTCAGGATTATGTCGAAACCGTCATGACCCGATACAAAGGTAAGATCTATGCCTGGGATTTGGTAAACGAGGCAATTGCGGATAGCAATGGTGATGCCAACGGTTTACGTAAAAGTCCCTTTTATGAACTGATCGGTCCGGATTACATTGAAAAAACCTATGAATTCGCTCGTGCAGCCGATCCGGATGCCAAATTATACTACAACGAATACTTCACGGAAATCCCTGAGAAAAGAGAGCATATGTATCGGTTGGTCAAACGACTGAAAGAGAAGGGGCTCATCGATGGTGTGGGTTTGCAATCCCACTATAACCTGGAATCCCCGCCCATCAAGGAAATTGAAAAAACGATCAACATGTTCGTCGAACTTGGATTGAATATTCAGATCACGGAATTGGATGTGGATAGCGGAGTTCCATTTGGTGAAGAGATGTCGGATGAAGTTGCGGTAAAACAGGCGTATCGATATAAGGAATTGTTGGATTTGTACCAAAAACACAAAGATCACATTTCTTCAGTTACCTTATGGGGACTCCAAGATGAGAAGTCTTACAACAACCAGGCGATGCTGTTTGATTCAGCCCTGAAGGCCAAAAAAGCATACTGGGGACTCGTGGATGAATCCAGCTTGCCTGTGTTGACACAGAGAGCCGTCTCACTTTCGGGTAAACCGGATATCAAAAAACAGTCACAAGATCCGCTCTGGAACAAAGCGGTGTCTACTCCACTGAAGGGTGACTCTTCGGGATCAGCCAGTTTCAGCACCTTATGGGATCAAAGTAACCTGTATATCCTCGTGGATGTTCAGGATGCGAAGTCAGATGTGAATGACAGAGTAGAACTCTTTGTTGACCTCAATAATGGCAAGACCACCTCATATGAAGCAGATGACCGACACGTAATTATTAAGCGGTCGGGCAAAGCTGAGGGCGCGGAGCGGCGTTCATATCGTGTACGCGAGACAAAAGCCGGATATCAGGTTGAATTGTCCATTCCATGGGATGGTATCCAAGCCGGTTCAGAATATGAAGTTGGCTTGGATATCCGTGTGACTGATGGCGGTGCAAGTGGGACAGAACCTCATAATCAACTATACTGGAATGATCGAACACAATCTCAGGAACAAGATACAAGCAAATACGGCGTGATTCAGCTTGCCCCTATGCCCAAATCTGCACAAGCTGTGCAAGGGATTGTTCAGATTGATGGGAAGAAAGACGCCCTATGGAATAAGGCTGTACCATTTGAAGTAAAACGGTTGAATGAGACCGAAGGTGCAGAGGCAGTGGCTCGCGCAATGTGGTCAGGGGAGTATCTATATCTGCTGATTGACGTCACTGATCCAAACATCATCACAGATAGCATCAACCCATGGGATCAGGATTCGGTTGAGATTTTCCTGGACGAGAATCACCAGCGCACACCGTATTTTCAATATGATGATGCCCAGTTCAGAATCAGTGCAGACAATGTGGGAACCTTTGCAGGGGGTGCCTCACCCGGACGCCTTGTAAGTGCTGTGAAGAAAACAAATAAAGGATATCTCGTAGAAGCCCGAATCCAGTTACATTCACTGACGCCCAAAGCAGGAAATGTTCTCGGTTTCGATCTTCAAATTAACGACAATCAGGGCGGAGGTAAACAGAACGTAGCCAAGTGGAATGATACGACCAATGAGAGCTGGAGAAACACTTCCCAGTACGGAATACTCACTTTTGTCGGAAAGAACAAACTCGGGCATTAAATCATTGGCAGTAGTTCAAATAATAGAAACCATCATAACAGTAGCTAAAACTCAACCATTGTTGTGATGGTTTCCGTCGTTTAAATACGTCTCTCAAGCTGATGAGGTGGGATACAAACTGCCTTGACTATATTTAACAGCCCTTGATATACTAAATGGATGTTATTTTTTCTTTTATGCGGATAAGAAAGTAATCAACTACATACAACCGTTTGCAAGGGAGCCTTAACCGGCTGAGAGGGTGTTAAACCGACCTTACCTGATTTGGATAATGCCAACGTAGGGATGCAACGATGAAACACTGTACTTGGGTAGCTCATGCGACCCCCTTGTTTTAGTGTATTTGTCTGCGAAACATCCTACGGATGTTTCGTTTTTTTGTTTTTAAATACGTACATTATGAATTGGAGGAACACATGTTGACTATTTCAGAGAGACTATATCAGGCAGCACAGCCTGTGTGGAAGGAATGTCTTGAGCATCCTTTTGTTAAAGGGATCGGAGATGGTTCTTTACAGGTTGAACAATTTCGTTATTATTTGCTGCAAGACTACTTGTACCTGTACGATTATGCCCGTGTATTTGCACTAGGTATTGTCAAGTCGCACGACCCCAAATTGATGCAGTTTTTTAGTAAAAACGTAGATAACATCCTGAATGGTGAAATGAAAATTCATCGTTCTTATATGGAGCGATTAGGAATTACAGAGGATCATGTTTTTCGGGTAAAACCTGCACTGAAGAATGCAGCGTATACTAACTATATGCTCTCTGTTTCCAGTGCGGGCGGCATAGCAGAAGTACTTGTATCCATTCTGGCCTGCTCATGGAGCTATGCAGAGATTGGTCAAGTTCTTTCCCAAAAGCCAGGTGCAGCTGAACATCCCTTTTATGGAGAATGGATCACAGGATATGCTTCCTCTGAATACAACAGCAACAATCAATCCCTTGTGGCGTTAACGGATAAGCTATTAGAAGGCTGTAGCGAGGTAACGTACCAACGGATGGAAGATATTTTCGTGATGTGCAGTCGCTTTGAACTTGATTTTTGGGAGATGTCATGGAGGCTGGAGTCTTGAGCTTACTGGTAGTTGATTAAAGGTCTCGGTCGTGGAGCTGCAAAGGGTAATCAGTCTCAGAATGGAAAATAAGTAGATTTACGTAAAGGAACGCTAGTATAAGCGTGTTTCGTGACGATGCGAAAAAAGGGCGGAGTGTATCCGCCTTTTTTCATTGTTGAAATTCTTAACTCAGGAACATTTTGTACTCTGAAGTCTCTGGCTAAAATCAAAAAGGGTGTCAGGACGGAATGTTCATAGCAGTCTGAATGTTTTTCAGATCGAGCTGAATTTGCTCTGCAATATGGTAAGGGTGGTATAAGCCATGCTGCACCATGTAATTTGATATCTTTTCATGAGAGTCTATGGCTTCATCGAGCTGTTTCATCAAAATTTGTTTGATTTCGGGGTAGCACATTCGGTCACAGCCATGGCGTAGTTTCTGACGCCGCTCTTGGCGTTCATCAAAAAATCCATTGCGATCACGTCATCGGTCAGCGTATTAAGACCAGTCATGTGTTCTAATATTGGGTTCATTTTTTTATCTCCTATACAGTCGCTTTAGACAGCACTCCACCGAGCTCCTGAAGCTGCTGTTGTGATAATGTCGCATCTTGTTGCAAAATTTGCTTGAGCTCCGGGTCGTTTACCAGAGCTTGCATGGTCTTGGATTTTGTCATGCAAACCGTCTTGAACGCAGCTATTTCATGCACCTCGAGCATCTCATGCAAAGCGTATGTGGAATCCATTCAGATTGTCCTCCCATGTATCAATTCATATTTAAGGCTTTAAGATGACTTTAATGCAATCGTCCGTTTTTGTATCGAACACTTCATAGCCCCGCTTGGCCTCGCTGAGCGGAATGACGTGCGTAACAATGTCCCCAGGGTCCACTTTGCCAGACGTAACCAACTCGTACATGTATGGCATGTAGTGAATGACCGGAGCTTGTCCGGAACGGATATTCACGTTTCGCTGCATGATGTCACCGAGCGGGAATCCGTTATAACGTCCGCCGTATACACCAGTGACTTGAATGGTGCCACCTTTGCGGACAGCCTGAGATGCAATGATAAATGCACTCATGGTGCCGCCTTGCAGTTTCATACCGCTGGCTAGAAATTCAAGATCGCTCATCTTGCCGTCCATTCCTACCGCATCAATCACGACATCGGCGCCGCCTTTGGTCATTTCCTTGAGAGTGTTCCCAATATTCTTATCCTGTTCGAAGTTTACGATTTCCACATTGTTTGTTCGCTTTGCATGCTTTAAGCGGTAATCGACATAGTCGACGGCTATGACCCGCTTAGCACCTTTCAGCCAGCAGAACTTCTGGGCCAGGAGTCCGACCGGACCGCAGCCGAGCACGATGACTGTATCACCATTCTTAACGCCGGCGTTATCTACGCTCCAGAATGCCGTCGTCATGGCATCGGCGATCAAGCTTAGCTTTTCGTCCGGTTGTTCGCAGTTTTCAGGGATCTTAAAGTGGGTAAAATTGGCAAATGGGACCCGTAAATATTCGGCTTGCCCGCCGGGATATCCGCCGGTCGTTCCGGAGTAGCCGAAATATGCGCCCATATCCCCGTGTTCGTTTGAATTGTCACATTGGCTTTCCAGCTGATTTTTGCAAAAAAGCATTCTCCGCATGCGATGTTAAACGGAATGATCACACGGTCACCTTTTTTACCTTGGTCACGCCAGGACCTACTTCTTCTACGATTCCCATCGGCTCATGCCCGATGACATAGTTCTCCTGAAGGTTAGGGATCATCCCGTGAATAAGATGAAGGTCAGAACCGCAAATGGCGGTACTGGTGATCTTTACGATCATATCGTCCGATTTCACAATCTTCGCATCCGGCACCTCTTTGACCACGACATTTTTAACCCCTTGATACGTTACCGCCTTCATGCATTATGTCCTCCAATATGTTCATCTGGGGTCCGATCAAACATCCCTTTACGTGACGTATCACCCGGGAACAGATTCATCTGCCCGATCATCACCGTATTTTTCGCCGAAAGCTGATCGAGTTGGTACTGTTCGTTTAACTCATAAGGATGAAACCACTTTTTGCGCATCATGAGCTCCGAGATTTCTTGGTGCATTGCAATCCCCTGCTTAAGATGAGTATGCAGCAGGGCTCTTACATCCGGTGAAGCCGTTTCCGTCAGGGCGATGGACAAATTACGTACACCCTCCTTGGCACGAAGAAGGAAGTCCATGGCAAAAGTCATATCTGCCATTTCCGGCATATTCAATGAATTAATCGGATCTAAATAATCGGTATTCATCTGAGTTCCCCTTAATGTGTTATAGGTGTCGGATTATTTGGAACGGGTGCTTGGAAAGGAGCTCTTGCGTAGATTGCTTGCAGCTCAGCGATCTGTTGTATGGATTGAGTTACGTCTTTCTGCATTAAGGCTTTTAGCTCTTGGTCAAAGACCAGGCCTTGCATAAGTTTCGACTTAGCGATGCAGAGCGTTTTGAAGTTTAACGCTTCATGCAGTTCCATCGATTCGTGCGGCGCTAGCGTTGGATTAGCCATTCAGAAATGATCACCTCCTTTTTCATCAAGATTAGATTTTCCAATGCATCGGATCTTATACTAATATGGATCACCGGAGAGGTAAGATCCGAATATTCCCATGTACTCGCAGGGATATAAACAAAATCTCAATCCCATACTTATTTCTGTTTAAATGAATGATCTTACTCAAGGAAGGAGGAGTCACGGTGCCTAATAAAAACAAAATTGATCTAGCCACCGAAAATGCAAGAAAACCGGCAGAAGGTGCACTTAACTCGAGTGGTAATACGCTGGAGCAGCATGCATCTAACGCGGTTTCTGAGGTGCAGACGGCTTTAAATCAGGCAATAAACTCGTTAAATGAATCTAATGCAACAAATTCACAAGCGTTGGAGATTGCCCGGCAGCAATTGACCCGAGCAGATGAATTTTTAGATCAAGCGCAAACTTCAGCCAACGCATTACGTCTGCCGGACCAACAATAAAACGGTTTTGGTACTGATAAGCTTGGCAGAGTTTTTCCTTCTTTTCCGAATTTTCTCCGATACTCTCTGCATGGGGGAATTACCCTGCGTTGACGATCGGAGGAAGCATTTTTCCTAGAACACATATAGTTACCGTCAACATGCTTCGGCTTACGCCGAAGTTTTTTGTATTTTTAGATGTATCGGACATTTTCAAAATCGAGGTTGAAAAAGAATGATTAAGGGCCAGGCATTAGAAAAAGTCTTGAACATAATTATAGGTAATATCTATTCAACCTTGTTGAGGAGGACATCATACAGCCTATGTTACCTATGGAAGAATATTTTGGTAAGTTAGAACTCGTTCATTCCTTTTACGGGGCTATGCCTACAGGCGTTAGTGTATCCGAAACCGGGCGTATCTTTATTTGCTTTCCAAAATGGGGAGATGACGTTAGATTTACGGTAGCGGAAATTGTTGAGGGTCAGATGCAACCTTATCCTAATGTAGAAGCGAATTTGATCAACCCATTGAATATCGTTATGTCCTTCATCAGTGTCCAAAGTGTTGTTGCAGATGGAAGGGGAACCCTGTGGGTACTGGACACGGCTGCACCAAACTTTTCAGAGCCTATTAAAGGCGGCGCAAAATTAGTCGCGGTAGATTTAGAAACAAATACAATTAGAAAAGTATATACATTTGCAGATGATGTAGTCTTGCCGACAACGTATCTAAATGATGTCCGATTTGACTTTCGTGTAGGAAAAGCAGGTTACGCATATATAACGGATTCTTCTTCCAATGGTCCAGGCGCTATTATCGTCGTAAATTTAGAAAACGGAAATGCGTATAGACGGTTGCATGGAGCAAGCTCAACCTCACCCGATCCGTATTTTGTGCCGAAAGTGGAAGGTAAAATTTTGATGAATCGAAACGCGGATGGTTCGACATCTCCGTTTCGATTGGCCTCTGATGGTATAGCCATTTCCCCTGATGGAAAAATGTTATTCTATTGTCCATTAACCAGTCGCCAGCTATACTCGATCTCAACAGAATCGTTAAGAGACAGAACGATACCGGATTTTAAGTTAAGTGATCTTGTGCAGTATTGGGGAGAGAAGGGTGCATCTGATGGGATGATCACGGACGCAAAAGGAAACGTTTATGCTGGAGATTATGAAAACGATAGTATTCGAAAGATATTGCCAAATGGAATCATGGAAACCATCGCCCATGATCCCCGAATTTTATGGCCAGATACGTTTTCTATTGGTCCGGATCAATACTTATATGTAATTGTGAACCAATTACATAGGCAGGCGAGATTTCATTATGGAAGAGACCTGCGACAAAAACCCTATAGTTTACTACGCATGAAAATTGCTGAATTACCTGCTCCTACCTTTTGATATACATCCCACTTTACAAAGCGGATTTTTATTTACGTAGAAATGTATTTTATTTTTCTATACATGATCCAGTAAGCGTACAATCGTGTCAGCCCCAAAAGACATGATTATACATTTCAACAACAAGCCCTGATATAATAAGCAAATAGCAACTATCTATTTTCTATGGAGGTGAGGCTATTGAAAACAATCGGGGTAGGATTCTTACATGCACGGCTCTATGCAAAGCCAGTGAAGGATATGGCAATGCTTTGCATAGAGCCTGGGAAGAATCACATTGCCAACGACGAATCGTAATATTCTACTAACTGGCTTTGCACCTTATTGATCTATTAAATAAGGAGTGAGGCCCATGAAATATTCAAAAGCCGAGTCTATTTTTCCGGAAGAATTGCTACGTATCATTCAAGAATACGTTCAAGGCGAATTGGTTTATATCCCCAAACCCAAAGAGGCGCACCTAAAATGGGGCGAGAAAACAGAGAGCAAGAGTAAGGTCTCTGCTCGAAACGCTGAGATTAAATCCTTATTCCGCAATGGAGTCAGGATAGAGGAGTTGGCGGGTCGGTATTTCTTGTCCTGCGAAAGCATAAAGAAAATAGTCTATACAAAGAACTAATCAAGGAACTAATGAAATCCGCTAACTCGTCGTTTCGACGGTTTAGCGGATTTTGTGCAAAGATGACTTAAATGAACTTATACATAGTAACCGTACCTCTAAATCGATAGACTTAAGTTAAGGTTGTTGTGATGAAGGACGGCCGGATCATACAAAGAGGTGTAACGAATGAACGAAATCATAAAGAAGAAGCTGCTGGACAAAAATGAACTGCTAATTAATATGGTGATTGAACGCGTAAAAAGAGATTTTCTAGATGATATCGCCATTATTGGGCTTACTGGTTCATTTAGCACCGATGACTTTCACGAGAAGAGCGATCTTGATTTAATTATCATTAATAATACAGAAAAGGGATGGGAAATATCCGATTGCTTCATCTTGGACGACGTTGGATATGATATCTATTGCACGCCATGGGATTCAAGAATACAAGAGCAATCCAACTTGGAGAGTCCCAACGTATCGAGCCTAACCGAGCTCAAAATACTCTACTATGCAAAGCCTGAGGATTTGGAGAAATTGAACGTCTTCCGGCAAAAAGCTCTTGATGCACTTGCAAAACCGATAGGAGAAGCGTGTCTTAATCGAGCAAATAAATGGATCGACCTGGCTAAGCAAGCATACAGCGATACGATGCTTAGTGAAGATATCGGTTCAGTGCGATATGCATCTGCTGAGGTTCTGTACAATCTAGTCAATGCCTTGGTGAGTATGAATAACACGTGCATCAAACGAGGGATCAAGCGATATTTGGAAGAGATACGTTCGTTTCGCTATGTTCCGGATAATCTCGAATCCTTATACATGTCAATCATCGAAGCTCATACCATTGAAGATATTCGAATAACATCCTTTAATATGTTGAATAGCGTTACGAGGTTACATAACACAATGTGTGATAACTTCATTGTTAAACCGGCTCCGACCTTTGATAATCTGAGAGGGACATACGAAGAATTGTGGTGCAACTACCGTAATAAAATTTTGAAGAGTGTTGCAACGAACGATCCTTCCTACGTCTTTCTTTCGGCCTTTGGAGCACATGGATATCTTGATGAAATGGCCATGGAGAAAGGAACCAAGAAATTTGATCTTATGCAGTACTTTGATGCAAGTAATTTACCAGTTATGAAAGAGAAGCTCCTTGAAGTGATGGATGATTATCTAGAAGAGTATGATAAGGTCGGTAGAAAAGTCGAACATTTTACAACCTTCGAGCAACTATATGCCTATTATTTGAATCATTGACCTTACTATCCCAGTTGGTAATAAGCCCACGGAAAACATTGTTTTTACATTTGGATACGTTTAGAAAATGGAAAGTCTGACGATTTTATCGTCAACAATAACAAAATGATAATCCAATAATAGTGGATCGGGTAGACCAGTCTTGTCGTAGGTACCATCCAGCTTGCATGTTAACACAATTTCATCACCTATTTTTTTTATTGTTGGCTCTAACGTTACATTCGCCGCGAAATGGTTTTGATCACTCCATTCCCGAATCGCCTGTTTGCCATTTCGCTTTTTCCCTTCATCCAACACGACAGCATTTTCTGAGAAACAATCTACAAATACTACTGGGTCTGGCTTGTTAGATGCAGTAATGTATTTGCCAATTACAGACGGTAAATGACTGAGATCCATATTGTTCTCTCCCTTTATTAATTAATTTTTAGACGGTAGGGATCGTTCCCCCATCTATGACATATTCACTACCTGTAATAGATGCTGCTCGGTCTGAGACCAGAAATGCGACCAGCTCAGCGACTTCTTCAGGAAATCCTGGCCGGCCAATTGGAATACCTCCGAGTGAAGTCATAAGTTGTTCGAGCGCACTTTCTCGACTTCCGGTTTCCGTTGCGATCCGATCAATTAATGCGTCAGCTGCTGCTGTCTGAATAAATCCGGGAGACAATGTATTGATGCGAATTCCTTGAGGGAAAATTCATTCGATAATCCCTTGCTATAATTAGTCAGCGCGGCTTTTGCAGATGCATAAGCCAGTGTAGTTTCATATAAAGGCAAACGTCTCTGGATGGAAGTGAAATGAAGAATAACGCCTGAATTATTCTCTAACATAAGTGGAATTAAGCCACGATCAAGTCGAACTGCTGCGAGTAAATTCCAATTTAATGTATGAAGCCAATCCTCATCACTCAATACAAGTGCGCCTCCTGGTGGTGTCGTTGATCCACCTACGCAATGGACAATAATATCGATACCTCCAAGTTGCTCTTTTACTGCTGTAATTATTTGCTCTACACCTTCAGGTGTGGCGACATCTGCTTGCACAAATTTGACCGAATTGGGCAAGTCAGTAGATAGAGAACGGGCAGTAGAAAGGACTGTAGCTCCGCCTTTTGCAAGTCTTTTTACAACTGCTTGTCCCATTCCCTTTGTTCCTCCGGTTACAAGCACCTTTTTACCTTCAAATTCTGATACAGAGAACTCAAATTCTTTATGCATAACTATTCCTCCTAGTGATGGTATACAATGATTAATTTGAAAGTGCTCTGTCTCTAAACCTTAATGTGTTGTTCGAGAGGAGCTAGAACTAATACTACACTTGCTACTTTCATAACGTCCAATTTATTATAATAATAAAAATGATGAATATTATTAATATAGAAAGGGGTGTTTTAATGGAACTTACACAATTGGAATACTTTATGACCGTTGCACGACTTGAACATATGACCTTAGCCTCCAAAAACTAGGTATTACTCAGCCAGCGTTAAGTCATGCAATTGCCAAGCTTGAAAACGAGATAGGCGCTCCTTTATTTGAGCGAAATGGACGAAATATTAAGCTGAACCGAAACGGTACTATGTTCTCTAAATGGATTGGTAGGGCCCTACACAATATTGAAAATGGTCTAAAAGAAATCGAAGAGTGGTCCAATCCGGATACTGGTGTGATTACGTTGTCATATCTAAACATTCTCGGTGTTGAATTGATCCCTAGCCTAATTCGAAGTTATCAATTGAAGTATCCCAAAGTTCGGTTCGAATTGACACAAGGGAACTTAGGAGATATTGATGCACATCTGGAGCAAGGATTTTCGGATATTATGATTACATCGAGGGAATCTACTTTGAATAATCATCACTGGAAGACGATTCAGAATGTTCCTTTATACATTGTTGTTCCCTCCAAACATCGTTATGCAGATTGTAGCGCTCTTAGTTTGACAGAGCTGTCTGGCGAGCCATTTATTGGATTGAAAAACAACTGTGGATTAAAAGCAACGATTATATCCCGGTTCCGACATACCGGATTTTTTCTTGCTTCGGCTTATGAAGCGGAGGATCTGATCACTGTAGCCGGTTTTATAAAGTCGGGTCTAGGTGTATCAGTACTGCCTAAGACGCTGGGGTTGATGTTAGATGAATTGGTCTGGATCCCTATCATTGATGAAGGATGGTACTGGGAAATAGGATTAAAGTGGAGAGATGATCATAATATTTCCCCAGCAGCGAAGAGGTTTATTGAATATGTGGATACTTTACATCAAGGAGAATGACCGCCAAATTTTTAGTTTTGAAAAGAAATTCTGAGAAAACAATCATACTTTATTGTATTTGAACACAAGGAAAAAACCCTTTTACAATCATTGTCAGTACGTTATAATACAATCACCAGGTAGATTACCCAACAAAAAAGTGAAATATTGTAATATCTAGTCACACTCGGCTCATCATAGTTCTTTGAGCCGCTTATCACAACATAATAGATACGGAGGTATGGTTATGGTCAAGAAGAAAATTTCCACAGCCCTCAGCGCAGCTTTAATTGTTTCTATGCTGGCTACTGGCCTAATAGTCACTATCCAAGGTAACACAACGTTAGAGGTAGCGAAGTCAGCAGGGGATAAAAAGGTTGAAGTTGTTAAAGCATAAGCGAGACGTTAATTTATTTAGAGCATGTCAAAAGACAAGAGCATATTCCTATTAAAGTCGCTATTTTAGCGACTTTTTTGTTTTATCGGTAAAATTGAGATTAATACTAACGATATTTTGTTGAACAAGTAAAGAGAAGTTTAGATATAAACATTTTTACATTTGTAAACCATTAGGTTTAAAGCATTAAAAAAATGATTAGATCAACTTAAATTAAAAATTGTTATTTTCTATAATCAGTCATAAATTGTGCAAATGTAAACTAAAACAGATATATACATAAAAAATATTGTTCATTTATACAAAAATACTTTGACAAATGAAAACAGGTGGCTTATTTTGTTAATAAGGAATGCATATTACTTCTTTTAGATTATAAATAGCCTTAAGGGAGCGTGAATAAAATTAAAAAGTACATCTATCAGGTGAAAATAGTAACAGCAAAGGTCCTGAAAACTTTATTTATAAAAATGAATACAGACCACAAATACATTATTCCCCTAAGGGAAACTGGATTAACGATCCTAACGGAATGGTGTATTACGAAGGAGAGTATCACCTTTTCTACCAGTATACTCCTCATGATACGCAGCCTGACTTCGACAGAATGCATTGGGGGCATGCAGTAAGTAATGATTTAGTACATTGGGATGAACTTACACCAGCCATCTCACCTGGGGAAGATGGAGCGATCTTTTCCGGAAGTGCGGTAGTCGATAAGAACAATACAAGCGGATTCTTCAACGAAGCAGGATCAGGATTGGTTGCAATTTATACCAATAATGGTAACAGCGCTCAACCCGGTAAACCGCAGGTTCAAAGCATCGCTTACAGCAAGGACAAAGGTAGAACCTGGACAAAATATGAAGGTAACCCTGTTTTATTCCCCATGGAGACGCTAGACTTTCGAGACCCAAAGGTATTCTGGCATGAAGAATCTTCAAACTGGGTAATGGTTCTTGCTGTAAGCGATCGTGTAGAATTTTACACATCTTCGAATCTTAAGGATTGGTCTTTTGCAAGCGGTTTCGGTTCTGATATTCCGGGCATCCATCGTGGAATATTTGAATGTCCTGATGTTTTTAAACTCCAAGTGGATGAGGACCCTAATACCACTAAATGGATTCTGACACTAAGTGTCGGAGATAGAAATGGCGTAAATCCAAACGATTCAGAACCACCCGCAGGCGGTTCTGGCATGATGTATTTTATAGGTCACTTTGATGGTAAGGTTTTTACACTAGATGAACCATTGGAATCATTCGATACAATCCAATGGATAGATTACGGATCTGACTTTTACGCGGCCGTGACTTGGGATGGTATCCCGAATGAGGATGGGCGAAAGATTTGGGTCGGCTGGATGAATAATTGGCGTTATGCTTCCACTCTTCCTTCTAAAGAATGGCGTGGCCATATGTCAATCCCACGAGAGATTCAGCTTAGGACGTATTCGGAAGGACTTCGCTTAATTCAAGCACCCATAACTGAGTTAAATCAACTTAGAAGATCAATTCTGTCTCTACAAGACATTACGATTAAACCAGATATGAACGTTTTGTCTGCTATTTCTGCTGCAAAGATGGAAATTATTGCGGAATTTGAAATCGGTAATGCAATAGAATTTGGGTTCAAGGTGCGAAAGTCTTCCTCTTCCAACCAGGAGACAGTCATCGGATATAATGTCTTGAATGAGGAGTTGTTCGTCGATCGGACGAAGTCAAACACCGTTGATTTTCATCCCGATTTTGGTGCAAAACACAAGGCCCCCATGAAGCCACAGCATAAACGGATACAGTTGAGCATCTATGTTGATTGGTCAAGTGTAGAGATCTTTGGCAACAATGGAACAACTATCATTTCAGACACGATTTTCCCCGACTTGGGAAGTAGAGGACTAGAACTCTATGCCATTGGCGGAGAACTAAAGGTCGTGTCGCTTCAAATCAATGATCTCGTAAGCATTTGGGAAAATTAGAGTGTTTAGACTTTAGCATTGGCTGGATTCGACATAATGGCTACTGCGCGGTTTTGGGCAACCGAACTGAACTGGGTGTCCAAAACCAATTAAATTTGAACCGACTTTGCAATACTATTAGAAAAGAGGGTATGGAATGAACGATAAATCTAAATATGCAATATGTCTTCTGATGGCAACGGGATTAGCTCTGACTTCAAACGGTATTTTTACATCTAACTCAATCGCGGCTAGTGCTGTGCTCGCTGATCAGGAAACAAATAAACAGGCAAAGGAGGAGCTTGATATTTTTGAAAGCGCATCCAAATCAAACACCAATCTGATAGGCTGGCAAGTGAAAGGAAAAGGGGGATTAGAGGATACTTCAGAAGGAATCTTGCTTACTTCGCACCCTAAAGAAAATGTAATGGCCATCTCAGAGACAGTGTCCGATGATTTTATCTATGAAGCTGATGTCATGATCAGGGATACGAAGGCAGACGCCACATTGTTGTTTCGTTCTAATGAGGATGGCTTTAACTCGTACATGCTGCAAATCGTTCCGGAAGCAGGTCTGATCCGGTTAAGAGATGCAACAAATGGAGATGGGAAATTAAAGGAGGAGCGTAAAGTTTCTGTTGAAATGGGGCAAATCTATCATCTCAAAGTGAAGGCAGTGGGTTCCTCGCTAAAAGTATATTGGGGCAATCAATATAAACCATTAATTGATGTTCAAGACATTTCGTATCAAAGCGGTAAGCTTGGACTCCATGTATGGGATGGATCCGCCTTGTTTTCGAACATCATGGTGAGCGATCTGAAAGGTAATTTGGGTACGGTGCTTTCTAGCAAGGGAAAATGGCAGCCTGATATCAACGGCAAAAGAGGGATAGTAGAACAGGAGAGCAAAGCACAGCAAATCTATAATAAAGAGGCGACTGATATGGTCTATGAAGGGAATATTACCCTTCGTCCTGATTCTATTGCAGCTCTCACATTTCGGTCTTCAACCGATGGAGCTGAAGGATATGAAGCTACTCTTACGAAGGAAGGAGATCAGGTCCGTGTAAGTTTAACGAATACAAAAGGAACAGTAATTGCAAGTTCGCAACGTACTTATCCGAGTCAGATGGGAGCCAAACATCATGTGGAAATTAAGGCAAAGGGAGATCGAATTCAGGTCTTCCTGGACGGATACACTACGGCCGCGATTGACGTGAAAGATACAACCTACAGGAGTGGAAGTACCGGAATCGTCGTAAAAAAGGGGACGGCTTACTTCCAGGATACTTATGTGACGGAACTGAGCCAATATTACAATGAGATATATCGTCCACAATATCACTACACGCCAATACGTGGTTCAGCGAGTGATCCGAATGGACTTGTCTACTTCGAAGGAGAATATCATCTCTTCCATCAGGATGGAGGAACATGGGCGCATGCTGTAAGTAAAGATATGCTGAACTGGAAACGGCTTCCGATTGCACTTCCCTGGAATGATCACGGACATGTCTGGTCTGGGTCGGCTGTTGCGGATATGACAAATGCATCTGGTTTATTCGGAGATTCAGGAGGCAAGGGCCTTATTGCATACTACACTTCCTTTAATCCGGATAGGCCGAATGGGAACCAGCGTATAGGTCTGGCTTACAGTAAAGACCAAGGTCGTACTTGGGAGTATTCGAAGGAACGCCCGATTGTGATCGAGAACCCAGGTAAGAGCGGAAATGAAGTTGGGAATTGGGATTTCCGAGATCCGAAAGTGATCCGTGATGATGAGAATAACCGATGGGTTATGGTTGTGTCCGGAGGAGATCATATTCGTTTCTACACGTCAACAAATTTACTTGACTGGACATTGACAGATAATTGGGGATATGGGGATTACGTCCGCGGAGGCGTATGGGAATGCCCTGATTTGTTCCAGCTTCCGGTAGACGGAACGTCACAGAAAAAGTGGGTTATGATGATCAGTACAGGAGCGAATCCCAAAACAGGCGGATCAGATGCCGAGTATTTTATCGGTCATTTAACAGCTGATGGTAAATTCGTGAACGATAATCCGGCGGGTAAGGTGTTAAGAACAGATTTTGGTAAAGAATTTTACGCTTCGATGTCTTTTGCTAACATGCCTGATCATCGCACAGTGATGATGGCGTGGATGACGAATTGGGATTATCCGTTCGCTTTCCCAACGTCCAATTGGAAAGGTGAACTAACCATTCCGAGAGAAGTATCATTGGTAACAACCGAAGATGGAATTCGAATGGTGCAAAGTCCAATCAAAGAATTGGAATCACTGCGTAAACCTTTGTATTCTGCTTCCAACAAGTCGGTGAGTCCTTCTTCCGGGAATCTGCTAAAAGGTATTATTTCAGGCGCTTACGAAATTGAAGCTGAAATTGAAATCCCTGAAACCAGCACAGTGACCGAGTTTGGCTTTAACATTCGTGAGGGTGCAAATCAGAAGACGGTCGTGGGTTATAAGGCAAGCGATAGTCGTATGTTTGTGGACCGAACTGCATCCGGTGAAACAGATTTTTCTAACCTTTTCAGTAAGAAACATGAAGCGCCTACGCAAATGGAGAATAATCGGATCAAGATGCGTATTCTTGTGGATGAGTCTTCTGTTGAAGCCTTTGGTAACGACGGTAAAGTCGTCTTTTCAGATGTTATATTTCCGGATCCTGCTAGTAGAGCGATGAGTTTTTACGTAAAAGGCGGGAATGTGAATGTTGTTTCCTTGAAAGTGCATCAACTTCAATCTGTCTGGAATGCGGACATTCCTTCAAAAGTTCAAATAAAGATGGATACGAGCGTTCGGGAACTGGGGGTAGGCGAGTCGGATACACTGCAGGCGATGGTCGAGTACGGACCAGGTTTAGGCGTTCAACCGCTTAAGTGGAATTCCAGTAATAACGAAGTAATAACCATAGACTTGGTAGACAATTCACATGCAGTTATTAAGGCAAAAAAAGAAGGGAATCCACAGTCACTGTATCTACTCCGAATGGTAAAGCTTCCAGTAGTGTGCTCGTTAAAGTCTCAGGTGGCGAGTTCCGGACAAATCTGAGTGGATGGACTAAAGATCTGTCTGCTGCTTCATGGTTAGTTAGTGAATATGGGATTCGTGGTAAATATTTTAGCGATGCGAATTATATTGCCAAAGAGAAGGCTGGGAATTTTACGTATGAAGCAGACATGTTGCTCGGTGAAACAGGAGGGGCAGGTTCTATTTTGTTCAGGGCTAGCGAGGATGGTCGCAGTGGTTATTATCTGAATCTAGACCCTAACATGAAGGCAATCCGTCTGTTCTATAAAATCAATGGAGCATTTGAAGAACGGCAGGTTCTTGCAAAAGTACCAACGTTCATTCAGCCAGGTCATACGTATAAGGTGAAAATAGAAGCGAATGGTCCGCATATTGTCGTTCACGTGGACAGCCAAAAAGTCATAGATATCATGGATGGGACTTTTGCAGAAGGCCACTTTGGACTGAATGTATTTGGCGGCTCCGCATCTTATCAGAACGTCAATGTCAGCAACGGTGAAGCTGCAAACCTCACCAAGTCCAGCCTTGTAAATGCCGCAACGCAGAAATCCATTTACACAGCTAACCTTGTCAACGGAGAGCCGGTTACCTTGCATGATGCAAGTGCAGCTTCCATCCAGAAGTGGGTATTTGTTCCGACAGGCGACGAAGCAGGTTCGTATTCAATTCGTACTACGGCCGGTCAGACACTTGATCTGGATATAGGGCAAAACAAACTTCAGCTGTATCATTACTTAGGGTACAACAACCAGCGTTGGGTCCTTCACGAGAACAAAGACGGATCCGTTCATATTACTTCAGCTCATCATCAAAAAGCATTAGAAGTATCGGAAGATGGGACCGAACTCTTCCTAAGTGAACTGAATCCATCACTTGATCGACAAAAATGGATATTAGCGAAATAATCAAGATATATCCCATGATGGCGTATCTCATAGATATTCCAATTATATTGGTTGGGATAGACTCTAAGGGGACGACAACTGGAGGTTTTTATCAAAGCACACACGGCCATCCAACAAAGGATGGCCTTTTGGGTTTGAAAGACAGACTCATTATTTAAAATAGGGTGTAATCTTCAAACCACTCCCAATCTATACGTACAAAAAGATGTACTATGTTCATTTAAATTGCCCTCTTTGCAAACGAAACGATTACGCTTAAGATTGGCTCACAACCAAATATTTTCACTCCTATAGTTAGCAAGCTAAATAATAAACTTAAGAGGGCAAGGAGTAACGGAGCGCTGACTTCTATCCGAATCAAGAGAGTCGGAAGAAAGGGCATAAATTATTGGCTAAGGAATTAGGTGTTCTACAAGGAAAGTAAGTGAACTCGTGAAAAGGAGATCATTCAATTATGGAAGAAAGAAAGCTTAAACTAGGAGGAATTATTGATGGCGTGGAATGGAATTACACGGGTTGGAGACACCCTCATATTCCAGCAGATGCCAGTGAAAATATTGAGTATTACGTACAGAAAGCTATACAACTTGAACAGGGAAAGTTCGATCTCATCTTTTGGCAGACGTAAGTCATATCGGACCTGGCATGATCCCGCACTATCTAAGCATGTTTGAGGGTGTATCCATTCTATCTGCATTGAGTATGGTAACTCATTCTATTGGTTTAACCGCTACGATAGCGACTTCATATGCTGATCCCTTTACGGTTGCTAGGCAAATCGCTTCCCTTAAAGAAAGCAGATCTTATGCCATGAAAAAAGAGTTTTTGGAGATTGTTGAAGGACTTTGGGACTCGTATAAAGATGATGCCTTCTCACAACCCGATCGTTGGTAGAACGGAAAAAGAAGCCCTGGAAAAGCTAAGGAAATTGAATCATGGATGCCTAAAGGTTATCGAATGCCGAAACCTGGATTGATAGGATGGCAGAGCAGGTTGCCGAACAAATCGAACATTGGTATCGAGAAGGTGTCATGGATATCTTGCTGATTAGACAAGATCATCCTGCAGGATTTAAGGACTTTATCCAATTGGTTGTTCCTATCTTGCAAAATAGAGGTATATTCCGTAAGGAATATGCGGACGACACACTTCGGGGAAATTCAGGTTTACCTTACCCAGAAAATAAATATAAGAAGTAATAATAGGAAATTTCGTTTAACAAGGGGAGAACAGATAAAATGAGCAACAGAGTATGTGAAATATTAGATATTAAAAAGCCAATTATACAAGGACCAATGTCTTGGGTTACTAATGCCGAATTTGTTGCAGCAATAAGCAATGCGGGCGGATTAGGATTTCTAGGTCCAAATGCCGGTCAGGTTGATATAACTCGCTCACCCGAAATAAGTGCGGAAAGAATGAGAACTGAAATACAAAAAACAAAATCTTTAACGAATAAGCCATTTGGAATTCCAGTGATCGTGAATCGTGATTTGGCTTACACATGGCCACTTATAGAAACAGTAATTGACGAGAAAGTTCCTGTTGTTCTGGTGAATGATACACTGGATGAAAGGATCTTTAAACCATTAAAAGAAAACAATATTAAAATTGTTTATAGACCCCTTACGCCTACTATTGAAAATGCAAAAGCTGCAGAAAAATTTGGAATTGATGTTTATGTAGCGACTGGATTTGATGAAGGTGGTACGGTTCCAGAACGAGTTATTGGAACATTTTCGATTGTTCCAATGATTGTAGATGCTATAAATATTCCTGTAATGGCAGCTGGTGGTATTGGAGACGTTAGAGGAGTGCGTGCCGCATTTGCTTTAGGTGCTGAAGGTGTGTTTGCTGGCAGTGTCTTTATTCCGACAAAAGAAAATCCGGCAGCTCAAAATGTAAAGCAAATGATTGTTGATGCCACAGCAGAAGACTTACAAATGTTTCGTACTTTACCAGCATACTATCGTTCTTTACCTACTAAATTGGCGAATAAACTAGTCGAAATGGATAAACAAGGTGCCAGTCGTGAAGAAACAGCAAAATTGATGCGTGGATCAATTGGAATACGTATCGGAATGCTAGAAGGCAATACAGACGATGGCTATATCACTGTCGGCACAGGAATCACACCAATTAAAGAGATTAGAACTGTAAAAGCAGTCATCGATGATTTAATGCAAGATTTTAAATAATTGCCTTGATAGACTTACCCTCACCAAAGCAGCCGATCATATGATCGGCTGCTTGGTTTATTATTAGTTAGAAAAACTCGATATGAAATAACTCTGACCTACTACTGAACCAATCGGACCCTCTCGATCTCATATAAAATGTTTCATTGACTATTCAAAAAGAGAAGAGTAGATTTGGCTTTATGTAAAAAGGAAATAACAATATTAATCATTTATGAATTTCATCCATCATTATCGGAACTAAATATAAGAAAGAGGCCCGTGCTATGCGCTTTATCCGAATACTAAATGACATCAGACTTAAAAGTAAGCTATCATTGATTTTTATAACCGTGGCCGTACTCCCACTTTTAATAAGTGGTATCTATCTAACAAGCAAGCTGAAGGAAGTCATGATCCTGAATGCCGCTGAACAAGCAACCAATAACGTGGAGCGTGTACAGAAAAGGACCGAGGAAGTTATCAATGTAGCTATTGATATTTCCTATCAACTCTCCAATGATAACCGAATGAAGTCCATAGCAAGCCACAATTATGAAAGTTATAACGAAGTTATCCAAACCTATCGTCAATATACTGACATTCGAGATTATATGCGGCTGTATAAGGAAATAAAATCAATTCGGTTATATACGCCTAATTCAACGATGCTCAATAATTGGGAATTTATGCAACCAGAAGACCAAACGAAACAGTCTGAGTGGTATAGAGCCGCCTTGAATCAAAAGGGCCTTGCAGGGTGGGACTATATTCAGGATGAGCGTGATCATAAACATTATCTAAGTCTGGTTCGAAAAATCAATCTGGATGAGTTGAAAAATGAAAGTGTTTTGGTGATTAATGTGAATTCTGATTTGCTAAACTCTATTCTATCCCAAGAGACTTTCTCAACGATGATCGTGGATGACAACAACAATATTGTGGCAGCCAACCGCCCTGATCTCTACGGTAAAAACCTTGCTGCTGTGCATGCTGGGAGTAATATGTTGTCTCAAACGGAGGGCAGCTACGAAGCTGTTATGGATGGGAAGAATTCGAAGGTGGTTATAGCAAACATAACTCCACAGAATAGTTGGAACGGACTACGTATCATTTCCGTTTTTACCGTGTCTGAGATTCTACATGATGCAAACGCTATCATACAATTGGCTACATTTGTTATAGGTGGATGTCTAATCATCGCAGTTTTGCTTGTTTATGTTTCGGCATCATTTATTGCGAGAAGATTGCTTCGACTTAGTAAGCACATGTCCCGAGTAGGTACGGTGTCCTGGGATACTTATCTTGACCTCGATGGAAAAGATGAAATCGGCCAACTCTCCAGACAATTCAATGATCTGGTTCATCGAATCAGTGAACTAATGTTGGAAGTGGAAGAAAGTAACCAGCAGAAACAGACACTATTGCAAAAACAAAATGATATTAAATTTAAGATGTTAGCGAGCCAGGTCAATCCCCACTTTTTGTTTAATACACTTGAGTCCATTCGAATGGAAGCACATCTTCGTGGGGAAGAGGGGTTGGCCCAAGCTGTGTGGCAGCTTAGCGTGTTGATCCGAAATAGTTTAGAGGTCGGAAGTCGCCAGATTCCACTTTCAGATGAGTTAAACATGGTTCGTTGTTACTTGGAACTTCAAAAATTCCGGTACGAAGACCGACTTCAATATGTTATGGAAATCGACCCAGCAAGCGAACACATTGAAATTCCTCCACTTATCATTCAACCTTTGGTTGAGAACTCGATACTCCATGGATTAGATCGCAAAGAGGATCCAACGTTGATCACTGTTCGAACGAAGGTTAATGATCAGGGGACGTTATTTGTAGAAATCCATGATGATGGTGCGGGTATTCTTCCAAAGAAAATGAATGAGTTAAAAAAACAGTTAATGAACTCCGATGAAGCCGGGGATCGTATTGGGCTACGTAACGTGAACGACCGATTAGAACTTACCTACGGTATACGTTCAAGGCTTTCAATTGAAAGCACAGAGGGCAGAGGCACCTGCATCACATTTTGTATTCCGAAGAAAGGAGGGGAACCTGATGTTCTCCGTGATCATTGTTGATGATGAACCCAAACTACGTTTGGGGTTGCAAACGTTAATACCTTGGAGGAATTGGGATTTGAAGTGATTGGAACGGCAGCTGGTGGAAATGAGGCTCTCCGAATATTCGAAGAAACGATTCCCGACGTATTGTTGGTTGATATACGTATGCCAGGCATGGACGGACTGGAACTCCTTCAGCAGATCCGTCACCGTGGCTGGATCAGTCATGTCATTATACTTAGTGGTTACGCCGATTTTGAGTACGCGCGGCAAGCTCTTCAATTCGGTGTTGAAGCATACCTGCTCAAACCTGTAAACAAGGAAGAACTTTCAGCATCACTTCAAAAGATTCACGAACAGCTCTCAAACATGCAGAAAAAAACATGTTACAGAAGACTAATACCCCCGAATGGATACTTTATTCTCTACTAACCGGTAATCATGCTTCAGAGGATTCCATTTTGAGTGAGTGGTCAGACTCATTTGAAGTCAGCTGGACTACGTATCAGATCGTTTTAATTGGGTTCTCAGGTTCAGATCCAGAAGAAAGCGAACAAATTCAGAATTTCAAAAATGTAGTCAGCAGAACCTATGCTTCGGAACGTCAAGGGTTCGTTTTATATTTTGCACCATACATTGTTCTATTGCTAAATAACTCTCCTGTTAGCGAATTGGGATGGACCGAGCTTCACAAGAATCTACAACTCTTATCAGGTGAGCTTCGATTTGAAATGGACGTAGCAGTAGGGCAGCCAGTGCGGTCTCTTGAGGAAGTTGTTCATTCGTTTAGAACAGCAAAATCCCTTTTGGAGCGTAGTTTTTTCTATGACAGAGGAAGGCTTCTCACTGAGGAAACACCAGAAAGCTATCGACAGGAAACTGTCCATTCTCCAGTATTATCTATGTCAAATAAGGAGGAAGAAGCTTTCAGGCTGCATTATCTGGTCGATGTTGGGCATGCAAGTGCGATTTCGTCAATTTTGAACGAAATAGCATTACAACAAGTAGCTAATCAGGCTGATGAAAAGGAGATCCGTGACCGTTTCTTCTACCTTGCTAATGAAACGGTTCGAAAAATTCATTCCCATGTCTGGTCTTTAAGCGATTATCCAGGAGACCCGGCCCAATTCCTTGCTGAAGTATATCATTCCCGATATATTCAGGATCTCGTTGACCGTATTTCTGTTGTTATGGAGAGGCTCGCTCGATGCGCAGATTACAATAGTAAAGACAATGAAATGAAGCGATTGCTGGATTATATAGATCGGCACTATGGGGATAACCTAAGATTAGAAATGCTTGCCGTATTGTTTAATTACAGTAGTTCCTATCTGGGCCAACTTTTCAAAAGTTACACGGGGGAATATTTCAACGCCTATCTTGATCGGATACGGATTCAGAAAGCGAAAGAATTACTGGCTCAGGATATGAAGGTTTACGAAGTGGCTGAAAGGGTAGGATATTCAAACGTCAATTATTTCTACACCAAATTCAAGAAGCTAGAAGGGGAGTCACCTTCTTTTTATCAAAAAAAGAATAACCTTGAACAAATCTCCTCTACTAACGGAAATAAACGAACAGTAGGGGAGATTTTTAATCTCTATATGAAAAGAAATGTATTTTCTGAAAATACAAAGGATTTTAGAATGAAAGGAGTTAAGATTTGTGATATGTCCTAGAGCCTCCTCAGCCAATATAGTTGATACGAAAGGAGGGACCATAACAATTGAAAGCGATAACAGGAATGTAATGAACGGAGGGGAGGCATAAAATGAAGACTAAATCAGGTGCAATGATAAGGTATGCAGCGTCAAATAAAACCTATGTAATGTTAGGATCGGCCTTTTTCTTTTTAGGCATCATCATGTCGAGTTTCACTCATTCCAGGGTGGAAGCAGCCATTACGGTACCCGGATTTGTTGTTGAACCTAATCAAACACAAGCATTAATAGTAACATTTAAAGATGCTCAGCTAGAAGGGTACGGGATTGAGAAACGGGACGGGACAACTGCCAAAGCAATGGACAAGTTATATGATGGCAAAGGTTACATTTCTTATTTTTTCGAAGAGGATAATTCAGCTAAAGGAAACGCTGCGTTCAAGGTTGAAGCACCGGAAGATGGCCTGTATGAGTTGAGCTTGGGATATTACATTCCAGAAGGGAATGGGGACAAAACGACCTCTATTCAAGTGAATGGTTCAGGAGCTGGTGAATTGACGCTTAATGCTCCCAACCCAGGGCAGGTCCGTGCTGAAAAAAGGTGACCAAAGTGCTTCTGAACCAAGGCAGCAACTCCATCCAAATCTTACGGGGGTGGGGATACTATGGTATTGAGTATATCAAGCTCAAACGTATAGATCCCAACATACCCAAACAGGTTATAAAGATGGATACCTTAAGTAATTCCAAAGCAACTCCCCAAGCCAAAGCACTCTTGGATTTTATGACCAGCCAGTATGGAAAGAAGATAATTTCAGGACAGCAAACACTGGAAGATGCGAAGTGGATCTATAAGCAGACAGGAAAACTCCCTGCGCTGGTTTCCAGCGATTTGATGGATTATTCTCCATCCCGTGTTGAAAATGGAAGCACCTCAAACGAGGTGGAGAAGATGATTGAATGGTACGAACGCGGAGGAATAGTATCATTAAGCTGGCATTGGAATGCGCCGAAAGGAATAGGCGGCAACGAACCGGGCCGCGAATGGTGGCGAGGTTTTAATACCGAGTTTACATCCTTCGATGTAGAATATGCTCTGAATCATCCGGAATCGGAAGATTACAAGCTTTTAATTCGAGACATTGATGCCATCGCTGTTCAGTTGAAGCGATTACAGGATCATAACATTCCCGTACTTTGGAGACCACTGCACGAAGCGGAGGGCGGCTGGTTTTGGTGGGGAGCCAAAGGGCCCGAACCTGCCAAAAAATTATATAGAATAATGTACCAACGTTTGACCGATCACCATCAGTTAAACAATCTCATTTGGGTTTGGAACTCTGTGAAGGAGGAGTGGTATCCGGGCGATGATATGGTCGACATTGTGAGTGTCGACGTTTACAATCCAGCGGGCGATCATAGTCCGAACATTGCCAAGTATGATGAACTCTTGTTTTTGAGCAAGCACAAAAAGCTTGTATCGCTCGCAGAAAACGGACCTATTCCGGATCCCGATCTGCTGAAGACTTACGGCGCACATTGGAGCTTTTTCAATACCTGGACTGGAGATTATCTGCGCGACGGGAAAACGAATACAAAGGATTATCTGAAAAAGGTATACAATCATGACAACGTTCTTACGCTAGATGAACTCCCCGAAGGATTGTATGAAAATCCCTAAATCGAAATGGAATAGATTTTATTATGGAGCAGAAACAATCTAGTTTAACAGGAGTGAATCATGTAATGGCTATTTATATTAACGAGTCACAGCATATTTTTCATCTGCAATCCCGTGTAACCAGTTATGTTATTCAAATCATTGACGGCTATCCGTTACTGGTATATTGGGGGCAAACATTGTCCGAGAAAGGAAACCTTGAAAAACTTGTACCAGGTCTGGAAAAAACGGAGCTAGGCTCCATGCCTCATGAATATCCGCAATACGGAACAGGTGATTTCAGATCGCCTGCCTATCAAGTTCTACTTGAAGACGGTAGTCGGATTACAGAGCTTCACTTCAAAGGGTACTCAACCGGGGCTGGTAAACCCGCACTTGATGGTCTGCCTTATGTGTATACGGAAACGGACCATGAAGCAGATACCTTGGACCTGGAATTGGAGGATGCATATGCAGGAATGACCGTTCTTCTAAAATATTGCATCTTCAGGGATGGAGCTATTACCAGGTCAGTTCACTTTAAGAACAACGGTCAAAGCACGATCAAACTTTTACGTGCGCTTAGTGCCAATGTTGATTTGTATGGTAAGAGCCATTATGAATTGCTATACCTTGCAGGTCATTGGGCACGAGAGGCGCATCTTCAACGCAGGCCCCTGGGCCCAGGAGGTACTAGTCTTGGGAGCAAACGTGGAATGAGCAGTCATCAGCACAATCCTTTTGCGGCTGTCGTTAGCCCGGGAGCCGATGAGGATCATGGGGAGGTTTTTGCAGTAAATCTGGTGTATAGCGGTAATTTTCATGCCGAAGCGGAAGTGGATGCTTTTGGTGTCGTTCGTTTGGGTATTGGTCTGAATCCATTTGATTTTGGTTGGCTGCTTCCTCCTGGCGAATCCTTCCAAACTCCTGAGGCTGTATTGGTATATTCAAATGAAGGGATCGGAGGCATGTCCCGAATCTATCATCGACTCTACCGGAACAGTTTATGCCGCGGCGTGCATAGGGACAAGGTGCGACCAATTCTCGTGAACAATTGGGAGGCAACTTATTTTAATTTCACTGCAGAAAAGATTGAAGCGATTGCCGAAGTAGGCTCGCAACTGGGGATCGAACTGTTAGTGCTTGATGACGGCTGGTTCGGCAAACGTGACAGCGACAATAGTTCGCTCGGAGACTGGGTTGAAGATCGGAGAAAAATTCCTAACGGCTTGCGTGATTTGGCAAAGCGGATTGAACGCCAAGGCTTGCAATTCGGATTGTGGTTTGAACCTGAAATGATCTCACCCGACAGTGATCTGTACCGGAAGCACCCCGACTGGTGCCTGCACGTTGAAGGCCGTCGCCGGACAGAAGCCCGCTGGCAATTGGTATTGGATCTTACACGACCGGAAGTTCGTGATTATTTGTATGATGCACTGGCTGCAGTCTTCACCAACGTACCTGTTTCTTACGTAAAATGGGACATGAACCGCGCGTTGACCGAAATTGGTTCCGCAACGGCTTTACCCGAGAATCAACAGGAGATTGCACATCGGTACGTGCTTGGACTCTATGAACTTTTAAATAAACTGACGACTGCATTTCCGGAAATTTTATTCGAAAGTTGTTCCAGCGGTGGAGGTCGGTTTGATCCCGGAATGCTGTACTACATGCCGCAGACTTGGACAAGTGACAACACAGATGCCGTGGAACGCTTAAAAATACAATACGGGACCAGTTTGGTATATCCCGTCAGTACCATCGGAGCTCATGTCTCCGCCGTGCCGAACCATCAAGTCCACCGTGATACCTCGCTTAAATTCAGAGGTGACGTTGCGATGTCGGGAAACTTTGGCTATGAACTTGATCTGACCAAATTCACGGATGCCGAAAAAATCCAGGTGAAAGAACAGGTTGCCATGTACAAAGAACATCGTTCTCTCATACAACAGGGGGATCTATTTAGACTTCGGAGCCCTTTTCAAGGCAATGAAACATCCTGGATGTTCGTTTCGGACAATCGATGCGAAGCTATCGTATTTTACTTTCGTGTTTTAGCTAAGCCCAATCCTGCTGCTGATGTACTTCAGCTCAAAGGATTGAATCATTCGTATACTTATGAGGTGAGTGGAGAGAATGGACAAATGGGAACTTTCGGCGGGGATCGTTTAATGCAAGCAGGCTTGATGATCCCTCCTCTTACAGGAGATTATACCAGTGTATGGTTCAAGTTAAGTGCTACTCAATAATATGGCGATGATAAAAATTCTCTGCATTGGTTTAATGCAGGGGATTTTTATTATACCAACTTATGAAAACAGAATTGTTTTTTCTGAAAACAGTATGGATTATTGAATGAAATCCTAATAGATCTCCGATATGTCGCCAAAATAATAATCGTTTTATGATGAAAGAGGAAAGGGGGATGAAATGAAAGCGATAACAGAAGAGAGAAGGTTCCGCACACGCAAACACAAAAATTCGCAAAAGTGGAAAGTCTTTAAGAATCAGAAATATCTGTACATGATGTCATTTCCATTTGTGATTTGGGTGTTTGTATTTCAGTATTTGCCTCTGTGGGGATGGACGATGGCATTTCAAAACTATAGACCAGGCAAAGGGTTTTTCGATCAAAAATGGGTTGGATTCGACCATTTCCAAGCACTGTTTCAGGATGAGCACTTCTATTTGGTACTAAGAAATACGCTGGCAATGAGCCTTATGGGGCTTGTGGCTGGGTTCGTGTTTCCTGTATTGTTCGCAGTGGTTCTAAATGAGGTACGGGTTCAGTTTATGAAGCGTTTCGTACAGACTGTTTCTTACCTGCCTCACTTCGTGTCATGGGTCGTGGCCGCCGGGATCGTCATCAAAATGCTGTCAACCGACGGAGGCGCGATAAACGACTTGCTCTTGGGGCTGAATTTGATTGACCAACCGATACAATTCATGGCCAAGGGTCAACTGTTCTGGGGAATAGTGACCGGAGCCGATGTTTGGAAGGAGACAGGGTGGAACGCCATTATCTATTTGGCTGCCATTTCGGGGATTGGTCCTGAACTGTATGAGGCAGCAAGGGTCGACGGCGCCAGTCGTTTGAGACAAATATGGCATATTACACTCCCTGGCATCAGGCCAACAATCATCGTACTGTTTATTATGTCGATTGGCCACCTTGTAGGAATCGGATTTGAAAAGCAATTCTTGCTTGGCAATCACATGGTTAGCGACTATTCCGAAGTGTTGGATCTGTATGCGTTGAACTACGGTTTATCCATGGGGAGATATTCTTTCGGTACCGCTATTAGTATCTTTAACTCGGTCATCAGCGTGATTTTGCTGTTCGTCGTGAATGGACTTTTTAAAAAATTCGCTAACGAAAGCATTATGTAAGGAGGAGGAACAGACATGGAAGCATCCGAGCCGACAACTTCTTCCGTCACACCCAAACGACCGAAGATAGGCGCAAAATCTCCCCAAGACTTGATATTTGACACCTTTGTTTATCTTTTCATTGGAATCGTTACGATTGCGACGCTATATCCATTTTTGAATGTACTCGCCATTTCATTCAACGATTCCGTAGATACTGTGCGAGGCGGTATTTCTATTTTCCCTAGACAATTCACTCTTGAAAATTATAAGCTCATCTTTAGTTATGAGGGGTTGATCACGGGATTCAAAATATCGGTGCTGCGAACTGTAATAGGAACACTGGCAGGTCTGGTAAGCGGTTCGATGGTTGCTTATACACTTGCTCGTAGAGAGTTTCAGGGAAGACGATTTGTTTCCGTATTTCTGGCGATCACAATGTATGTGTCGGGCGGTTTGATTCCTGGTTTTATCTTGATCAAGAATCTGGATCTGATCAATACCTTCGCAGTTTATATTTTGCCAGGACTCGTAAGCGCCTTCAATATATTCATCATCCGTTCGTTTATTGATGGAATTCCTTATGCTCTGCAAGAATCGGCCAAGCTTGATGGGGCAAACGATTTCTCCATTTACTGGCGTGTCATACTACCGCTCACCAAGCCTGCTCTTGCAACCGTTGCCTTGTTCCTTGCTGTCGGGCAATGGAATTCTTGGTTTGATACGTACCTTTATAATGGTTCCAATGACTCCCTGACTACCTTGCAGTATGAGCTCATGAAAGTGCTTCAGAGTACCACCACAAACTCGAACAATATACGTGGGGAAAACATGTCTCAATTGATGTCACAAGTGTCTCCTGACGCTGTAAAAATGGCGATTACCATCATCGCAACTGTGCCTATTCTCATTGTGTACCCATTCTTGCAGAAGTACTTTGTAAAAGGCATGACACTAGGTGCGGTCAAAAGCTGATGAGACACTAACCGTAAATGACTTTGTATCCTTAAATTATCTGAAACATGGGGAGTGTTGGTTTTTATGAGAAAGCGAACCCGAAAAACAGCAGTAACACTACTTTCAGCTGGTCTGTTGCTCAGTCAACTCGCAGCCTGCAGTGGAAGTGGTGGCGGGGAATCAGCAAGTCAAGATGGCTCAAATCCTATCACACTTACTTATTTTTCAGAGGATGGAAGTCCTAACTGGAACAATATGAATGACCGTATAGGAAAAGTCATCACAGAGAAAACAGGTGTCGATTTGGATGCTGAATTCGCAGTGGGGGACCCTGTGCAAAAGGTATCCATCATGGCTGCCACCGGTGAAGTTCCCGATCTCATAGCTGCTAAGGCGGATCTTGGCAAGCTAGTGGATGTAGGTGCAGTTCTTGATCTGACGGACTTGATTGAAGAACATGCGCCTAATATTAAAAAGATGCTTGGCGATAAGATTGTTCGTGCCAAATATAGTTTGGAAGATCAAGCCATCTATGCCATTCCGACTTGGTCTGCTATCGATGAACGTAAATTCAAAGCCGACGGTGGCTTCCAACTTCAACATCGTGTTGTAAAAGAAGCTGGTTATCCTGAAATTCGTACGGTAAAGGACTATGAGAAGGTCCTTACAGACTATATAGCTAAACACCCAACAGATGATAACGGTAACAAAAATATCGGACTAACCATTAATGCCGATGATTGGCATATGTATCAGGTGACGAACATGGGATTTTTTACGACAGGTGCACCGGATGATGGAGAGTACTATGTGGACCAAGAAACTTTTGATGTAACTTATCATTTCCGCCGTCCAGATGAAAGAGAATATTTCCGCTGGCTGAACCATATGAACGATATAGGTTTATTGGATAAGGAAAGTTTTGTCCAAAAGACGGATCAATTCAAATCCAAGGTTTCATCTGGACGTGTGCTTGGCCTGATCGACCCTGCATGGGACTATGGTGATGCTCAACAGGCATTGAAGGCTGCAGGGAAATTTGACCGGACTTACGGTCATTATCCAGTAACATTGTCTGAAGAGTATAAGGATACTAATTTCTGGTCCGCCGGGTTTGACGGAGGATATGGGATCGCCATTTCCAGTGAGTGCAAAGATCCTGTGGCTGCAATCAAATTTTTGGATTACCTGGCTTCGGAAGAAGGACAGATTCTGATGAACTGGGGGATCGAAGGACAAGATTACGTTGTAGAGGATGGAAAAAGAACTGTACCGAAGGATGTTCAAGAAAAGATGGACAACGAAGGTAGTGCTTACATGAAGGAATCCGGTCTCGGCTTGTATTGGAACTTATCTGTTCATTATGGTGACGGAATTAAGGACTCAACAGGCAATTATTATACGAAAACGAACAGTGACCTTTTAACGGCGACCTACAGTGCACCCGAAAAAGATGCTTTGGCCGCTTACAAAGTCGAGCATTGGAGAGATCTTTTCCCGAAAGAAGAAGAGTTTCCTGAAAGAAAAGCCGGGGCGGTTTACAATATTGCTTTGCCAAGCGATAGCCAGGCGACAATATTAATGGCCAAAATGAAGGATATCACATGGAAACGAATTCCCGAAGCTGTAATGGCCAAACCGGAAAATTTTGATAAAGTCTGGGATGAGTACATGGCGGAATTGGAAAAGGCTGGAGTGGAAGAGATGGAAGAGGCTTTTGGTCAATACGTGAAAGACCGTGTTAAACTGTGGAGCGGTCAATAAGCATTCAATTGAGAATAAACAGAAAGGCAGGATACGATGAAATCGATACCTTGCAATCCTAATGCATCGGAAGAAGTACGTTCTGTGCTCAACTATTTCCACGAGATTCAAGGGACTGGCATCATTACGGGACAGCACACACAAACCATGGAGCAAGAGGAATTAAACTACATCTATCAAGTAACAGGGAAGTGGCCGGCACTATGCGGATTCGAGCTTCTTGGGTATTCTCCAAACATTAATTATGAAGATAGCGGCGAAGAGTGTTTGCTGGAAGTCGCTGAAAACAAGGATACGCTGCAAAAAGCTTGGGAGTGGACGCAGAAAAGCAGAGGATTACTTACATTTACTTGGCATTGGTTTTCTCCACTGAACGGTCGCGATAAAAGCTTCTATTCGGAGCATACAGATTTTAACGTAAGTAAAGCGATTACGGAAGGAACCAAAGAATATGAAGCCCTGTTGTCCGATATGGACCATATGGCCGACATTCTCCGCGAATTTTGCGACAAACGCATTCCGATTTTGTGGAGACCATTTCATGAAGCGGAAGGAACTTGGTTCTGGTGGGGCAGTCAAGGCCCAGAAATCGCAAAACAATTGTACCGTATCATGTATGAGAGGTATACCCATTATCATAATCTAAATAATTTAATTTGGGTGTGGAACTCACCGTTGGTCGAAGGTTACGTTGGGGATGACGTGGTTGACATTATTTCCAGGGATATGTATCCCCCAGCTCACCAACATACGGATTTACGGAAGGAATATGATGAACTGGTTGGTGTTACACGAACTCCAAAACTTGCTGCTATCGGGGAGATTGGTCCGATTCCGAGTATTAGAAGCTTGTCCACCTCGCGCATCCCGTGGCTGTGGTTTATGACATGGTCTCAGGATTTTGGTAGGACGGAGAAGTTTACGACAAATGAGGAGCTGCGCAGCGCCTATCACTGTGACTATGCTATAACATTGGACAAACTACCAAAGCTATATTAAATATTCAAAAACACCTCTTGGCAGCCGATCAGGCGTGAAACGAAGGAAAAGGAACGCTTGTTTGAGTGTGTGTCGTGATACTAACGAAAAATAAGGGCGGAGGATATCCGTCCTTATTTCATTATCCAAATTTAGAAACGAATTTGATCAAGCCTTTGAATAGCAGAAGATGTGGTCTTGCCGACAACGTATCTGAATGATGTCCGATTTGACGAATTCTCACTTCGTCTTATTGAAGTAGCAGAGGTTCGATGGCTATCGCTATGCGGATTCGTAAGCTTTCAGTTGGATCTTTGAGTTTCACACCCAAGAGTTTTTCACACTTTTCCAGTCGATAGACCACCGTATTTCGATGAACGAAAAGTTGCTTGGATGTTTCGACAAGCTGGCATTGGGTATCGTAAAAAACGTTCAAGGTGCGCAGCAACTCTTTTTTCATGTTCGTCTGCAATGTGCAGCAATCCGTTTAAGGTCGCGTCGTAAAATTGTTTCAGTTCGTTGTGGGGAAGCATGTGGAATAAATATCCGATGTCCTTGGCTTGGTAAGATTGGACAAATTGCTTTCGTTTTAGCCAGTAGCCGAATTGCAATGCATTAACCGCTTCTGTATAAGAATGACGAACGCCGAGTACATTTGTTGCAGGTTTGCCCATGCCGATAGACAGACTCAGTCCAGTCTCATGATGCAGCACTTTCAGCATTCCTGACAGCTGCTCGGTGATTTTCGCCTCATCCCACCCCGACTCAGGGATAGATAGCAGAAGACAGTAGGTATCATGTTTGGTAAACATGACGAAGGAATGCTCTAACTCACCAAAAAGACGTTTGATGTGCTCGTATTGCTCCTCTTGCTCCGTGATATTATCTCCTTTCGGAGGCGCCGAACCTTCGTAATTAGGAAATCTTTGATGCATGTGATGCACCTCGTCATTACGCATGGTCAGCACAACGCTTGAACGCCCCTTGATAAGCCCACACCTCTTGCCGCGGTTCAGCGCCTCCTGCTCAGAAGTGATATATCCCTCAATCAGATCGGAAAAGAATTCGTTTTTGTGCCTGCGAGAGCGCTCTTTGACAGCCTGTGATTTGGTCAGCTCCATTCCAATGACGTTGGAGGCCTGCTCAAGCGTCAGACCAAAAAGGCCAGTCCATTGATCCGGCGAATGAAAGGATAACAAATAACCTTCGTGGCGGTAAGTTTTTACTGGATATACTAGCATACAGCAACGCTCTCGGACTGATGTGTTGATGAAGCACAACGAAGTGGGACTAGAAATATCGGACAAGTCTTGAAGTGTATTTACAGCGGCTGCAGTGAGTTCAGCAACACTTGTATTCTGGCTGGAAGCGGAGATGGTTTGCCATTTGTAGTTTAACAGGATGACTGGGGATGAGAACAGTTTGGATAGAGAATCGATAATGCTGGAAATTCCTTTGCCGCGCATGATCATCTCGGAGAACTTTTGTGGATGCTGAGTGCATATTGCAGTTCGTCGCTCTTGTTATTCAGAATCACACTGGTCGATCGCTGCAAAATTTCGCCGAGGGATAGACGCACATCGGAAATTTCGATGATGGGAAATTCGTTCTGATCCGCTTCCCAAAGTATTTCATCAGGGATCGGCAATTCAAAGCGCTTGGTTTTGATGGCCAATCCCGAGCAATGAAGCCGCTGCATGTCCCTGATGAGATGAATAAACATATCTGGCTGCTGCTTCATGAAAAAGCCGTTGGTCAGCAAGAGCTCGTTCGGCCTTAGAAAGCGAATGATATCCGGACAGTCCATAATATTGACCGTTTGAACCTCACGTACTAGACCCTTATGCCCCGTAATCACTCTGGCATCATCGTAAATGCCGTTTTTCAGCAAATCTGTCAGCAGCACATCGACCCATCCCTTTCTGGAACAAGTTATTTTATTGTTAAGTAATATAACACTACGATCATGTGGAGTAAATATCTTTGGTTTGATCATCCAAGATTGCTAATTATTTTTATCCTTTTCATCCAATGATTTCTCATAAGGAGTGAATTATGCTTAAACTGTTTCTTGTGTGTAATAAAAGCGTACATGAACGGAGGATGTAATGATTGATCTACTTATCACGGATACGGTAATTTCCGGGGATGAAAGGCGAATGGATGTCGGGATATCCTCAGGCAAGATTGCATTTGTCACGCCGTGCGGGGAAAGCAAAACCGAAGCGTCTCGTGTAGTGCAGGGCAAAGGGGCTTATTGCTGCCCGGATTCGTCGAACCGCATATTCATTTGGAAAAAGCATATTTGCTGGATTCCATGGATCGGGAGGCGGAGTCTCTTCAGGACGCAATTCGGATAACATCCAAACTGAAAAGTTCGTTCACGAGGGAGGACATGTACCGGCGCTCGCTGGTTGTCATTCGAGAAGCCGTCAGGAATGGTGTAACCCATATGCGTTGCCATGCAGAGGTTGATCCGGTTCTTGGACTCAGAGCTGTCGAATCAGCTCTTCGTCTCAAACAATCCTTAAAACATCAACTGGATTTACAGGTAGTTGCCTTTCCGCAAGAAGGGGTGTATAAGAGTCCGGGGACTGCTGAGCTGATGGAAGAGGCCATTCGTATGGGAGCCGATGTGATTGGAGGAATCACGTATCAGGATGCAGACCTGGGGGAGCACTTGGATTTTGCATTTGGTCTGGCAGGGAAGTACGGAAAACCGCTGGATTTTCACGCGGATTTTTCGGTGGATTCCAACGACCGTGCCGTTGTGGAAATTGCAAAAAGGACAATTGCTGCAGGAATGCAGGGGCATGTAGCGGCCGGACATGTAACCTCGCTCGGTTCCCTCCCTGAACACGAAGCTTTGGTTATCGGAGAATTTCTGTGTCATGCCGGGATCAGCATCATTACGTTGCCGATGACGGACCTCTTTTTGAATGGAAGAGAAGGCCCAGAAGGACATCATAGAGGTCTCACTCCAGTGAAACTGCTGCAGGATTGTGGAGTGAATGTGGCAATTGGCGTCAATAATGTGCGCAACCCATTCACGCCGTTTGGCAAGGCAGACCCGATTGAGGCTGCCTGGCTATTGGCGATTACTTCATACATGGGTAGCAAACGGGATGCGCTCATCTTGACAAACATGCTGACGCATAACGCGGCACAGGCGTTATGCATTGATAATTATGGCGTTAGGGTCGGCGCTCCGGCTGATATGGTATTGTTCCGAGAGCGGTCGGAAAGGGAAGTTCTGCTTAATAAACCGGAGGCCCGCACAGTTTGGAAATCGGGATTACAGGTAGCTTGCACTGACTCAAAACCTTTGGAATTACCATAGTCGTCGGAAGATATCGAAAAAATTTGATTATGATGTAAGGGGATGGAGTCATGGAGAAAGGGTTAACACTTGTAAAAAATGTAAAATGGTCGGAAAACCTGTTTGATCTAACGATTGATCAAGCAACTGGACTTATTGTCAGCATTGAGTCTGCCGGAACGGATGAGGATCTCACATCTGTAAATATTGCCGGTAGGGCGACAACCGTCTTTGATGCGGATGGGCTCCACTATGTACCACCAATGGCAGATATGCATACCCATCTGGACAAGCATTTTATTGGGGAGCCGTGGAAGTCTTTGCAGCCGTTTGTCACACTGCCCGGCCAGTTGGAATTTGAGAAAAGCATGTTGGGAGAACTACCGACCGGGGCGGGAGAACGTGCGAAACGATTGTTGGATTTAATGCTTGCCCAAGGTACAACGGCAATCCGCACACACGTTGACGTGGATCCGCAAATTGGCCTCTCTCATCTTGAGGAGATCTTGGAAGTGCGTGAGGTGTACCAAGGACGCATCGATATGGAAATTGTGGCGTTCCCCAGCAAGGCCTGCTTCGATCTGACTCCGTTTCCGTTATGCGGCAAGCGCTTCGTGCTGGAGCTAACTATGTTGGTGGTGTGGATCCGGCCGGACTGGACCGCCGGGTGGATGCCAGTCTGGAAGCCATGTTTGAACTTGCGACAGAATTCTCTGCGGGCGTCGACTTGCATCTGCATGACCCGAGTCATCTCGGAATATACACGATCAGCCGCTTCGCCGAACTGACAGAACAAGCAGGTATGTCAGGCCGTACCGCGGTAAGCCATGCCTATTGTTTGGGCCAGGTTGGGGAAACGGAGGTGCGCTCACTCGCAGAAAGGTTGTGTGCGACCGGCGTTGCCATCATGACGAGTGTGCCCATTGATAGGCCCATGCCCCCATCAAACTGTTGATGGAAACGGGAGTGTCCGTGCATATCGGTTCCGATAACATTTTGGATTCGTGGAGCCCATTCGGAAATGGCGATATGCTCTCCCGTGGGTCACGTCTCGCTGAAGCATCCGGTTGGGTGGAAGACTTCTGGCTGTTAGAAACGTACAAGCTTATTTCCAATGCGCCATTAACTCCAAAAGTGGGTGAACGAGGCACTTTCTCGTTGGTAAATGCCATAAATGCGATGCATGCGTTGGCTGCAGCACCTCCACGCGAAGCTGTATTTTCGGGTGGTGTGCTTGTTGGTGGTCGAATGTTTCCGAACAGCAGACAGATGGCAGCCATCCATTCGTAACAATCTTTAATATACATGAAGCAGCGCATCCTTTTTCAGGCGCGTTGCTTTTTGGCATGAAAAGGCTGATCACATGACGTATAAAACGTCGCTCAATGCAGTGTATGTCATAAAACATTACATTTAAATTGAAATAGGATTTTCTTTTGGTGTAACAATCCAAATGAAATCATTTTTTTTAGTGAATCACACCAATGACTGAGGCTTACTTACATCGTATTATTCATATAAGAACAATTTCAAGTCACATAAACTGACATTAATAGAATAGGAGGGATATTGGAGGAGTTACACAAACCAAACATCATTGTTACGAACAGGGGGAGAGAGACATGCGTCGAGGTTTCCATACAAACCGCATCCAAAACATTAGAAAGCATGGGCTGTTATTGGTCATGATTTTACCAGGCATCGTCTATCTGTTCATCAACAATTACTTGCCCATGTTCGGCATTGTGATTGCGTTCAAAGATATCAATTTTGCAAAAGGAATCTGGGGAAGTGACTGGGTAGGCTTCGATAATTTCGCCTATCTGTTCCAAACACAGGATGCTTGGGTGATTACCCGTAACACGTTACTCTACAACGGCGCATTTATCGTGCTTGGAACAGTGCTCTCCATAGCTGTGGCTGTATTGTTGAACGAGGTAAAGAAGCGATTCGCCTCCCGACTGTACCAAAGCATCATTTTGCTGCCCTATCTGATCTCAATGGTCATTGTCGCTTACTTGGTTCTGGCATTGCTCAACGAGGAAAACGGATTCGTCAACCATTACGTGCTTCCTTTGCTGGGGATTGACCCCGTGTCGTGGTATGCGGATTCCGGTAAATGGCCCTTTATATTAAGTGTCGTATATCTGTGGAAAAACGTCGGTTATACATGCATTGTTTATCTGGCCTCAATCGTAGGCATCAGCCAAGAATATTATGAATCCGCTACGCTGGACGGAGCATCCAAGTGGAGGCAAGTCTGGAGCATTACCCTTCCTCTGCTTAAACCCACGATGGTCATTATGGTGCTTCTTGCAGTGGGACGCATCTTCAATTCCGATTTCGGATTGTTCTATCAGGTTCCGCTGAATTCGGGTGCACTGCAAACGACTACCGATGTCATTGACACATACGTTTATCGTGGATTGATGACTTTTGGGGATTTTGGAATGTCATCCGCTGCCGGACTGTACCAGTCCATTGTCGGTTTTCTGTTAGTATTAACGACCAATGCGATCGTTCGTCGCAAAAACCGGGATTTGGCGCTGTTTTAGCTAAGGGGAGGACAACATGTATTCAAATAGGATATATCAAATGGCTGTTCACCTTGTGCTCATCATGATGGGAATCGCTGCAGTGTTTCCGTTTATACTTCTGATATCCGCTTCCCTAACCGAGGAACAAGCCATTATCAGGGATGGTTATCGTTTGTTACCGGCTCAATTCAGCTTCGATGCTTATGTGTATCTGTTTAATCAATATTCGTTGATTCTGCGGTCGTATGGAATTACGACGTTCATCACGGTCGTGGGCACAATCGTTGGATTGTTGATTACAACCCTGGTCGCTTATCCGCTATCCAGAAATGTGCTTCCATTTCGTTCGTTCCTGTCATTCTTCGTATTTTTCACCCTGCTTTTCAATGGGGGCTGGTGCCGATGTACTTGGTTTATACGGACCTCTTCCATTTGAAAGATACCATTTGGTCGCTAATCATCCCGAATTTATTGACCAACGGGTTCTACATTTTGTTGATGCGCAGTTTCTTTTCCACATCCATTCCCGGCGAAGTCGTGGAGTCAGCCTATGTGGATGGAGCCAACGAATGGGTTATTTATTGCAAAATCGTTCTCCCGCTTGCTCTCCCAAGCCTGGCAACCATTGGTCTGATGCTCATGATTTCGTATTGGAACGATTGGTTTAACGGTCTGATCTTCATCAATGATGGAAGCCTCTACAGCATTCAAAACCTGCTTAATCGAATGTTGTCTGATGTCCAGTACTTGCAGCAAAACAGTTTGTCTGGCCAGACGGCTGTTGTCTCATCCGTACCTCTCGGCAGTGTGAGAATGGCTATTGCCGTAATCGGCGTGTTGCCTCTGATCGCAGCGTATCCGTTTTTCCAGAAGTTCTTCGTCAAGGGATTGACCATTGGTGCCGTAAAAGGCTAGTCATGCTTCGTATCCAAGATGTCTCATCCAAAAGCAAACATGGGGAGTGAATGAAGATGTTCAGAAAAAGATTGCCTGCGGGTTTCTTGAGGGTAATGTCCTTAATTTGTGCGGCCCCTCTATTGTTGACGGCATGCGGAAATCCAGATAGTAAGGAGGAGCAGAACCTGGGAAAGCTTCAGCAACAGACATGTATGAAGTGGTCATGACGTATCCGGCTTTTGGGGATGTAACGGATGTTAAGGAAATTCAGGAAGCCATCAGTGATATTACAGCGGAAAAGGTAGGCGCCACCGTGAAGCTCTTGCCTGTTAATGGATCGAACTATGCCAATCAAATGAACTTGATGCTGGCGGGCAGCGAGAAACTGGATCTGGTGTATACCAGCGTTTGGTTCGGCCTTGAATCTCAAATCGGCAGGGGACAGTTACTGCCCATGGACGAATCGTTGAATGAATTTGGTAAAAAGATACTGGAGGCTGTTCCGGAGGAAGCCGCAGAAGCCGGGAAGATGAATGGCGAAACATATGGCGTTCCCAGCATTAAAGCTTGGGCACTTTCTCCCAGTTTTGTGATGGATAAAGAGCTTGCCGATAAGCATGATATTGACCTTAACGCCATAAAAACCTGGAATGATATCTCTGCTGTATTGCAGCTTATCAAGGACAATGAGCCGGGTGTCACGCCGATTGTCAGCTATACCTCGCAGGAAACACCCGGACAAGCCATGCTGAATTATGATCCATTGGGAACAGCACCTGGCGTACTGGATTTTGGCGGGGAGGACTTCACCGTGCAGAATCTTTTGCGACTTCTCGGTTCTCCACAATGGCTGACCTGATGCGTGATTGGTATCAAAAAGGTTATTTCAGCAAAGACGTCGCAACGTCACAGGAAACGGGGTCCAATCTGATCAAGGCAGGCAAAGCCTTCTCGTATATCCGGAATATCAATGAGTGTTACTCGGAATCACTTGCGGCTGGGACTGAACTTGTATGCGTACCCCTTGAGGACTCGTATATGACGCGTAATAGCGTAGCTTCGAACATGATGTCTTTGGCAAGGAACAGTGAGCAGCCGGATAAGGCGATTCAAGTATTGGAACTGTTTTACTCGGACGAAGCAGTCATTAATCTGTTTACCAATGGAATTGAGGGCAAGCATTATGTTAAGCGGGATAATGACCTGATCGGCAAACCGGAAGGTGTCACTGCAACAGGATACGATTCAAACCAATATGCCGTGGGGAACAATTTCCTGTCCTATATATGGGAAGGGAATGATCCTGACATGTGGAAGCAGTTGAGGGGCGAAAACGAGAGTGCCGTAAAATCAAGGGCGATGGGTTTCAGCTTCGACATCAATCCTGTCAAAACACAAATTACCTCGGTGGCCAACGTCCAAAACCAGTATGATGCAGGCTTTCAGACAGGAACTTTTGACCCGTCAGAACTGGGTGCTTATCTCGACAAACTAAAGAATGCAGGCGTAGAGAAAATATTGACGGAGAAGCAAAACCAGTTAAACCAATGGCTTGAAAATAAATAGAAGGAGCTGATCACGCATGTTTAATCCTGTCATTGATGTTCACCACCATATCATCTCTAAAGAAATGCAACGAAAGCAGCGGGAGCTGGGAATGGAGATTCCAAGTTTTATGCCGAAGTGGACGCCTGAGATCGGGATGCAAAAAATGGATGTATGTGACATCTCGTTTTCATTCCTTTCAGCCCCGTCAGACCTGACGTTCATCGACCAATCTTCTGCCAACACATTGGCACGTAAAATGAATGAAGAGCTCGCATCGTATGCTCAACTTCATCCTGAGCGGTATGGTGCGTTTGCAACGCTTCCACTCCCGGATCCCGCAGCAGCCATGGAAGAAACCTTGTATGCACTTGATGTTCTCGGGATGGATGGTGTTGCAATGCTGACAAGTTATCAGGGGAAATATTTAAGCCATCCGGATTACACCGAATTGTTAACCGAATTGGACCGACGCAGTGCTGTTGTGTTTCTGCATCCCATCCTCATACCGCAAAAAATCGCTGGACTTAGTCCTGCATTGCTTGAGGGCACCTTCGATACGACGCGGGCCGTCACTACGATGGCTGTTCATCGCATTTTCGACCAATATCCATCCATTCAGTTCATTCTTCCCCATACCGGGGGCATGGTTCCTTATATCAAATGGAGAATT
This sequence comes from Paenibacillus sp. OVF10, assembly GCA_022836915.1. Lineage (GTDB taxonomy): Bacteria > Bacillota > Bacilli > Paenibacillales > Paenibacillaceae > Paenibacillus. The sequence continues at coordinate 4,380,096 of CP094668.1, forward strand.
GCGCTTGCCGCCATCGGGCAAGATTCGATTCAGGTTGAAACAACACCGGAACAATTTCAAGCTGAAATAGCCAAACTGGACCACCTTTATTATGATTCCACGTTGAACCTCGGCACAATCCAAAAGTTAATTGCGCCTGATCGAATTCTGTTCGGAGCGGACATACCTTGGCCAGCGGACAGCGTCCTTCGTATACAGCGGGAGTCAGTATTCCATGAAGCACAGCAGATCAGCGAAGAAAACGCGAAGGCGATCGCTTATGGTAATGCCTTTCGTCTATTTCCCCGCATTTCTAAGCTTTTTAATGTAGAGAAAAAGTTAATTTAAAGTGTCAGGAAACGATATATCAATCATATTAAGAAAGCAGCTGATCCAATGATCGGCTGCTTTTATTCAGCTAACGAGAGGAATCAATCATATATTATATTTTTTCCTTCTTCACTTAATTTTCTCAAAGATGTAATCATGTGATTAATCTCTTCTTCAGAGTGTCTTTCCCATGAAGCTAATTCAGCTATTATTTTAAGTGGCGATTTAGATCGATATGAACGTGTTGGATTTCCAGGAAACTTTTTATCAGTTACGTTTGGATCACTTTCAAAATCTCCTAATGGTTCTACAATGTAGATTCTTTCTTTTGCATTAGATCTTGCCAATTCAGCACCCCATTTGGCAGCATTTAATGTTGCAGTAAAGTATATATGGTTAGAATTTTTCTCTTGATAATTTGATAAGAACTGTGGTTCTAATAAATCACCAATTTGCAGTTCTGCTTTTGTACCATGAAAAAAAGGACCTTGATCTATGATCACTTTTTTGTCATCCATACTGATCCACCTCTTCTTTTTTAGTTTTGTATCTAGCAGTATAGTGTAGGAATTCAAAAAAAAACAGTCTATAAAAAAATAAAAAATAACCGTATAATTTAAGTAGAGAGAATGATACTGAGTCCAATAACCCAAGTTTAAGAAAGCAGCTGATCCAATGATCGGCTGCTTTTGTTTAACTAACGAGCAGGTTAAAAGATAATCCGTTCAAGGCAGGTCTCTGGCCTGGATTATAGAGTAATGTTGTAATGCCAGAGAATATAGTTGATAAGCATTATCATTCATGTTATATTGTTCACTAGTAAACTAAATATAAAAAATTATTTATAAAAACCCCATTATTTAAGTGATATTTTTGTTTACAAGTAAATAAGGAGCGATCCAGGATGATCTCAAAAGATCGAACAAAACAGTTGCTTTATGACCAATTTATCCGTTTTTTACATGTGTATGAGAACCACAAGGATACAGAAATCGAGCATTTCCTAAGTATCGCCCAGCGAGAAAGCATCGAGAAAATCCCTCAGCATTTGACCGCGGTTCATATGATAGACTGCATAGGCAAGCATGAGCCTATTAACAACACGGGGATTGCCGAGGCGATGAATTTGTCCAAAGCAAGTATCACCAAAATTGGCAACAAACTGCTGGAGGAAGGATTCGTCAAACGTACAAAAATGAACGACAACAAAAAGGAGAGCTATTTCCGGTTGTCACCGCAAGGCAAAAAGATCTTTGAACTGCATGAACGTCTGCATATACATGAGGCTGAGCGCTTCTATCGTACTCTCGACAAATATTCGGAAACGGAGCTAAAAGTAATCCATCAATTTCTTCAAGACAGCAGTATAAATATTGAATCCAGATAGAACAAAGGAGAGTGAGGCATTTGAGTCTGGCGGAATTGATCAGGGAGCGCAGGAGTATTCGTAAATGTAACTCTACGCCGGTGGACCAAGAGTTAATTGTAGAATTACTGCGTAAGGCTATAAGGCTTCAACCATTTGTCGAGTCTGGCTCGTGGCGTGTAGTATATGCCGGAACGCCAGAAGCACGCAAACGGTTGGTGGACTGCATGCTGGAACAGATGTCACAAAGCAAGCTCGGCAAGCTGATTCCAGGGAAACTTCTGGATGTTTTTAAAAGAGATTTACCGATATTCCTGCCCACATCATTGTTATGTCGACTGTAGGACCGAATCGTCTGACCAATGACCGTAATTATGCGGCTGCCTGCGGGGTGATGCAGAGCTTCCAACTGCTGGGCTGGGAACGAGGGTTAGGAATGTTGTGGGATACAGAGTCCATGATTCAGCATGAAGGGTTCTTCAATGGAATTGGCTTACGTGAGAATGAAAGATTTGTTGGTATTCTTCATATAGGATATTACGACAAAGCGCCAAGAAGTCGGAAAAGGACACCAGCTGAGCAGAAGTGGACCGTATTGCGAGGACAGTCTACATAGAAGAGGAGGATGTAAAAATGAAATTGTCAGATCTGGAAGGAGACATGGCCGGTCCGAGTGAGTTTTTGGAACAATCGGTATCGCAGAATCTAATCCTTGAATTGCTTAATCATGCCGTATGGGCGCCAAATGATGGCCTCCGAGAGCCGTGGCGATTCATCTTCGCCGATAACCGGTATGGGGACATCATGCAGGGATTACAGGAGCCTGCCCCTGCATATCTTCTGGTCTTGGTGAAGGAAGAGTTGGATCAACATAAGCGAGAAGAGGACTTTGCGGCTGTCTGCTGCCTAATTCAGAATTTCCGCTTGCTGGCTCATGAGCAAAGTCTGGGTGTGCGCTGTACCTTGCATGACTGGATGTACGACCCGAGCCGTACTGAAATGTTTGGTGTACAGAGTAACGAGCGCATTGCTGCGGTTCTGGAATTGGGATACGGTGCAAATCAGTGGAAAGGGAATACTGAGTTACCTGAGACTCAACTTCATTTTGAACTGCTGTAGGGTGGCGATCAATTTTTATTGCACCAAAACATCATAACTGATTGAGCTTGCTTTCAGGCTCCTCACCATTTTCTACACGTTTTATATTCTTTATAAAGAAATCATATCTTGTTTTATGAAATTTCCGACCATCAGGCATTCCCGCTGTATGGGGAGTAAGTATCACATTACCCATATTCCGGAGCTCACTATCAATAGGAAGCGGTTCAGATTCAAACACATCCAGGCATGCGCCTGAAATATCTCCGTTTTTTAATGCATCAATCAAGTCTCTTTCGTTGATAATGCCGCCGCGGGCTGTATTGATAAAAAGAGAGGTGTTTTTCATTTTTTTGAATGCCGTTTTGTTGATCAGCTGTTTGGTTTGCTCATTCAAGGGTACATGTACACTGACTATATCCGATGTGCTTACAAGAGTATCGAAATCCGTCATTTTCACAAAACCGTCCGATTGTACAGTGGCATTTCTCGCATACGCCAGCACATTCATATCAAAAACCCTGCAAAACGCAGCAACTTTTTTCCAATAGCACCCAAACCGATAATCCCAATCGTTTTGCCTTTTAATTCACTCCCTGTATAGTCCAATTGATTTTCATCCATCTTGTTTTTCATGAAAGTATCAAGAAACGGTATGTTTTTATAATAAGACATTATCAGTGCCATTACGTGCTCGGCCACTGCCTGTGCATTCACCCCTGCAGCATTGGCCACCCAAATGCCGAGCTGTGTACAGGCAGGGACATCTACATTATCAAATCCTGCACCCGTCTGTACCAATTTTAATTTTTTTGCGTTAGAAAGCAGGCTGTGGTCCACTTTAATATGTTCAGGAATGATTACCTGGCAATCTTCAATATGATGCAGCATTTCTTTTCCTGGCGGAACAATTACAACGTTCCAGTCTTGCGGAAAACACCTTGCAATATTTGATTTTGAGGTCTCGCTAAAATAGCCAACGATGAGAATCTTCATTGCTAAACCGCCTTTCATAAGCTACCATTCTTCGAATAAAACCGTTTGATGCTCGTCATTGTATCCTTTTAATTCAATTTTATCAAGAAAATCTCATCAAGTTCTATTGAACCGGAATGGAAAAGAATCTAGATAAACAATATACTAGCTATATAGTTTTTTTGTTGAGGTGAATATCAAATGGATGAAATCGATGAGTCAAAACAAATTGTATTACAAATCGGCGGTGCATTAAAAAAGTATAGAAAAGAAAAAATATGACCTTAGACGACTTATCAGAATTAACGGGCGTAAGCAAACTTACTCTGGGGAATATCGAACGTGGCGAAACAAATCCAACTTTAGCAATTATATGGAAAATTTCAAAAGGAATATCCTTACCGCTATTGGCTTTGTTCACATCAGAGAAACCTGTTAGTTTGTATCGAGCAGGGGAGGGATTGCGGTTTTCTAATGATGAAAAAATTGGATCATTGAACCCGTCTTTAAAAGCAACGATATTGAAATGTGTCGGGCATACTTACAGCCTAATAGCTCGTATTACCCTGAAGGTCATCATGTGAATACAACTGAAATTGCGACAGTAATGACGGGTTCCATTGAGTTACAAGTCAATGGAGAGATTTACACATTGAATCAATATGATACGATCAGTTTTCGTGCAGATTATCCTCACGCTTATACCAATCATACGAATAACGAAACAGTGCTCCATATATCCTTAAAGTATGGCTTCTAAAAGCCGAAAATCCACTTATTAAATACAACTCCGAATTCCATGACGGGAATTCAGAGTTGTATTTTTTTAATCAATTTTAGTATGTTATAAAATAATTATTGTTTATAAAAGTATATTATAATATACTTTTATTATTCGCGCGGATGTTATAGCAAAGTTTTTCAGCCAACAGGAAGCAAATATTAGACTTAAGAATCAGGAAGGAGAAATGAAGAATGCTGAATAAACAAAATAATAAATTCGTGCCATCCTCTGTAGCGCTGATCATTCTCGGCATTATTGTTATTGCAGCTAATTTACGTACTCCTTAACCTCAGTTGGTCCTTTAGTGGGTTTTATAAGGGATGACGTTCATATTTCAAATACATTAGCAGGCCTGATCACAACGGTACCCTTGCTTGCCTTTGCTTTATTATCGCCTCTTGTACCAAAATTAGGACGGAGGTATGGGGTTGAGCGTATCATTTTGATTGCCCTAATCTTTTTGACTGTTGGTATTGTAATACGATCTTTATCTGGCTCAGTTAATCTGTTTATTGGAACAGCAGTTCTTGGATTCGCCATTGCCATATGTAATGTATTATTGCCAAGTATAATCAAAAGGGATTTCCCAAATAAAATTGGCTCCATGACAGGAGTTTACTCCATTTCGATGAATTTATGTGGAGCAATCGCATCGGGAATCAGTGTACCGCTAGCCATGAACGCAGGGCTAAAATGGCAGGGAGCATTGGGAGTATGGGGGATTCTAAGCTTTGTATCGATCCTCTGTTGGTTACCCCAATTAAGAAATCAAACGAAACAAACAGCCAAGACAAGTCAACAAATGGTCAGTAATGATGTGAATGTATGGCGATCCCCGCTTGCCTGGCAAGTAACCTTGTTCATGGGTATACAGTCTATGGTTTTCTATGTATTGATCGCATGGTTGCCTGAAATTTTAAAGCAGCAAGGAATTGACTCCAACCAATCTGGATGGTACCTCTCGATCATGCAGTTAGCGATGCTTCCATTTACCTTTATTGTTCCTGTTATTGCTGGGCGTATGTCTAACCAACGTTTGTTAGTGGTCATCACAACCATTTTGCTTTTGACGGGGACGCTCGGACTTCTTTACGGAAGTTCTAATGTCATTCTGTTGTGGATCGTCATACTCGGAATTGGTGGAGGCTTCGCCTTTAGTTTGGCTATGATGTTTTTCGGGTTACGCACTGAAAATGCGCATCAAGCAGCGGAACTATCTGGCATGGCCCAATCGATCGGATATCTTCTTGCCGCAATCGGTCCAGCCCTTATAGGATATCTGCACGATGCAACAAATAGTTGGAACCTGCCACTTTTCATTCTACTTGGGGCTTCCGTGTTACTCTTTATAGTTGGTATCGGAGCAGCAAGTAATCGTGTTGTAGGTAGTCGAAATGGTTACGAATTGCCACGGAAAGGGTGATAACTATGTTTGACAAAATTATGGTGGCCATTGATAAATCTGAAATAACGAACAAACTCCTTGATGCAACCGTTGAAATAGCCCAAAATAAACAAACTCAAGTTACCTTGGTTAATGTCAGCCAGGATTATGTGTCAAATGGAATGACATATGTACCAGAGAATTTTTTGGAAGACATACTGAACGAAATGGAGAAAGAGAGTTTGGAACAGTTGCATCAAGCGAAATCTAAATTAAAGTCTGCGGGGATTAACCCGGAAACTGTTCATCTTAAGGGAGATCCTGCGCATGAACTATTGAATTATGCAAGGGATACCGAGCAGCAACTTATTATTATCGGAAGCCGTGGGCTAAGGGGCATTAAAGAAATGATGCTTGGAAGTGTCAGCCACAAGGTTTCACAGCTATCAAGTTGCCCAGTCCTCATTGTACATTAACTCCTCCAGGAACTGGGGAACGTTTGTAGTATGAATCAACCAGCGGCACTCCAGGATATTAGTGTCCTAAAATGCCGCTGTTTCTATATTCCTATAGTTGCTCACATGCTGACGCTAAAGATGAAAAACCATATTCTATATTAACGTAAAAAAACGGCTAACCCTAAGTAAAGCCCTTCTTATGCAACAAGAAGGGCTTTGATCGGATGTTCAACCACTATGCTCGAAGGGAACAAAATTAGTTAACATACTTTCCATAATCCGGTACGGCAATTTGGTCAAACTCATCAACCAGTTTTTTCAGGCTTGTTGTCAGCAAGTTCCCCGACATGGGTAATCCATGGCCAGTTACAGCAACCAAGGGCTTTAAATTCTCAAGTTTAACAACAGAATGCTTTGCAGCTTCCCAATCTGTTGTCAAATAGCGAGGGGGCCACTTATCTCCAATTCCTGAGTAAATACTTTATACATATACTCCTGTTTTACAGTAGCGAAAGCATCACCTGCGATTAACGCTCCATCACTTTCCCGAAACAAAGAAATATGCCCTGGAGAATGTCCTGGCGTATGAATCCATCTAAATCCTGGCATGTGGGGTACAGTTCCGTCAGGAGGTAACGTTTGTACATGGCTTCCAAGGTTTATTGGTTCATTCGGAAACGATGGGGACATCTTCGCTACCAAACCACCTTCAACTGTAGGATCTGGTTCCGGGTAGTTTTTCACCCCTGTGAGGAAGGGAGCTCCAACGGATGTGCATAAACCGAAATTCCCCAGTGTTTGACAAGTTCGATCACCCCTCCGACATGATCAAAGTGTCCATGGGTCAAGATTACCGCTTTGGGGCGGCTGTTTACACCGAAACGCTCCTCAATGACAGAGATTATTTCATTTGCTGACTTTGGCATTCCCGCATCTACTAAAACGAACTCGTCAGATTCCGGTTTACCCACTAGACAGATATTGACGATTTGGATAGTGTAGCAAAATAAATCAGGTAATATTTCAATCCCCACACCATTTCCTACTGAAGTTACGGGGACGAACTTGTAATCTGTACCGTAATTCAATTCTTGATTCATTACTCATCCTCCTTGATTTGTTGAATTGACTTGCTGTAGTATACCCAGAAGTTAAAAATTATCCGACTTCCACAGACTCCACAGGTTGATTTGTAAAAAACAGTCGATTGACAAGAATAGAGGCGCATTTTGCATTCATGTCGCTATACAAGCGGCTTATTGGGAGAAAATCAAAGGAACTCTGCAAATGATAGAGTACCAACAATTGGTTAATCACACATTTACATAAAATCAAGGGTGAATTAAATACTAAAAGTTGTAATTTACTTGAATGGAGGACAACCATGTTTTTTTATCGAGAAGATCTGATCAACATGATCGTCCCGGACAAGCCCGATCCGGCTGCCGCAAAAGTGTTACAGGAAACCCTTGGCGGACAATTTGGTGAAATGCGAACTATGATGCAGTATTTTTTTCAGAGTAGTAATTTCCGTGGGAAAGAGAAGCAGTATAGAGACTTAATTCGTGGTGTATTTATGGAGGAATTAAGTCATGTTGAACTGGTACAACAAACAATAAATCAATTGCTGACCGGAGCTGGAGCCGAGGGAGTAGGAAATGCAGGCATTGATGGGGCTCCGCTGGACGAAGCTATTAAACATGCCAACCCACATCATTATATTATGGGCGCTCAAAGTTCCCTACCTGTAGATGCTGCCGGTAATCCATGGCTCGGGAACTATGTATATGATCATGGCAACTTGGTAAGCAATCTGCTTGATAACGTTGTACTGGAATCAACCGGGGTATTACAAAAAACACGAATCTATGAAATGAGTAACAACAAAGCGTTCCGTGAAACTTTGGCATTTCTAATCGTTCGTGACAACGCTCACCAAAATGCATTCGCGAAGGCGCTGGAGACATTAGGCGTAAATTGGGGCAAAGTATTTCCTGTTCCCAATTACGATATCAACAAATATCCAGAGTGTCAGAAATATGTTGACCTCGGCTTCCACAATGCCCAATTTAACTTCCGTTTGGATAATACACGAATCGCTGAAGTATTCAGCGGTCAAACACCTAGTCGTAATGGTGGTGAGCTACAAGTCACGGAACCTCCTCAGGGATTCCCACTCCCGTATATGCCGGAGCTTCCAAATGAGCATAGCCCAGGCTTACATGATTTAAATACTTAAATAAAACGTAAAAAGGTAAGAAACAAAAAAGGAACCCATAAAACCAGGGTTCCTTTTTCCATCAAAGACGTAGGGAGATCAAAAACATAACCTGTTATCGAGTGGAATGATCGGATACTCTTTTACGCATTCCCGCTAAACCTAATAATCCAAGTAGACCCAGCCATCCCCAGTCCATATCATTATCGTTATCGGTCGCATTTGCCCTTACATTGTTTGCTTGATAATTAGAACTATTGTTTTGGTAGGTGTTAATGCCTCGTCCATCTTGGGCTGCTTCATTTACACCTTGAGCAGATGCAGGAACAGCCAAGGCACCTAATAGACAAATGGATACAACAACAGTTGTTATTTTTTTCTTCATAAGAGTTCCCTCCTGTATGTGTGATGAAGTTAATTTCTCCAAAAATCAGTTCCTTATTCCATTGGTATTTTATTACTTTTGAATATGTTGTTCATGAATATGGAACTATACTTTTGGTGGGAAATAAAATAAAAAAGGAGCTGTTATGGTGGGAATATTAAGTGGTAATCCAAAAAATGAACCTATGCATTATGGTGAAATCTTCAGCGTATGGCAATGTTCAACGGTTGCAAAGGAGCTCTTTCCTTCTACCAAGCCTTTTTGAATCACGCAGGAGATAAGGATCTGAAAAAATACTCGAAGCACTAATTGATCAAGCTAAATTAGAAATTAAAGAGTGCGATACCCTGCTGACAGATAACGGAATTGCTTCAACACCAGTATTACCAGAAAGACCTCCAGTAAAGCTTGAAGACATTCCTGTTGGTGCAAGATTTACGGATCCGGAAATAGCAGCAAGTATTGCTTCTGATACTTCAATGGGATTAGTGGCGTGTAGTCAAGTTATGGGCCAATCCATTAGAGAGGATATTGGCGCCTTATTTGCGAAATATCACGTTACTAAAACGGCTTTAGGCCTTCGTATTCTTCAAATGAGCAAAGAAAAAGGGTGGCTTATTCCTCCCCTCTTCAGGTGAAGAGACCAGAAGCAGTTGAGGCTTAAATCTCTACTGACTCTGACATTCAATGGGACAAGTCGTTAGATAATTTGTAGTGCAGAAGTATGTATTTGTATTTGTATTTGCATTTGTATAAAGGAACCCCTCGTATACAGGTTTTGTTGTGCCCCCGCTGTGGTAAGCGGGGGCAATATAATGTTTAAGTAAGTATGATAATAATTCTTACTATAAGGTCAAAGATCATAAGAGATTACATAGAACAAATTGTCAGGTTAGAAAAGATAGTAGCTCAATTTTAGGGACGATCAACGTAGTCGGCTGTTTTTGGGCAGCAATTCGAAGGGATAAGATCTCGACGCGAGGTGAAGACATATAATCCATTTGCGAAGACTTCTTATGAGGTAAATTAGTCTCGAAAAAAACGTTCCCACCCTTATTAGCAATTCAGCAGGGCAGGAACAAATATAGCTATTACTCGAAATTCTCAATTACAATCTTACCTGTCATACGTCCTTCTTCCAGTATCGCATGTGCTTTACGCAAATTGGCAGCATTGATGGGAGAGAGGATCTGGGCAACCGTAGTGCGTAAGCGACCTTCATCGATCATACGGGAAACTTCATTTAACAGGTTGTGTTGTTCAATCATATCCGCAGTCTGGAACAAAGGTCTGGTGAACATCAGCTCCCAGGCAAAAGTTACGCTTTTGTTTTTCAGCAAGGTCAGATCGAGCAGCTCATCCGTCTCCACAATGGAACAGATTTTCCCTTGGGGAGCAATGGCCTCGGCCATATTGACCCAATGTTTCTCCGTACTATTCAGGCAGAAAATATAATCAACATGCTCTAAACCCAGCGCTTTCAGCTGAGGGAGAAATGCTTCGTAATGATTGATGATGTGGTCAGCACCCATGTTTTTAGCCCACTCAGCCGATTTCGGTCGGGAAGCCGTGCCTATGACGGTCATACCAGCGTGTTTGGCCAGTTGTGTCGCAATGGAACCAACACCGCCCGCAGCGCCGATGATCAAAATCGTCTTGCCTTCGTTGCGCTCTGTGGCAGCAGACACGCCCAAACGATCAAATAATCCTTCCCAAGCGGTGATAGCGGTTAATGGCAGAGCTGCTGCATGCGCAAAATCCAGTGTTGCCGGTTTAAAACCGACGATTCTCTCATCGACGAGATGAAGTTCGCTGTTCCCCCAGGACGGGCAATGCTACCGGCATAATACACTTCATCGCCGGGTTTGAACAGCGAAGATTCCGGTCCAACTTGTTCGACGACACCTGCAACGTCCCAACCGAGAACCTTTGGCGTGTTTTCGGTCCGATCTTTGGGAGCGCGCACTTTGACGTCGACGGGATTGACTGAAATGGCTTTGACTCGGATCAGCAAGTCTCTCCCTGTAGGTTCAGGTATATCCATCATAACGTCCAGCAAGCTCTCAGGTTGATTAATGGGTAAATACTTCAGCAAGCCGATGGCTTTCATTTGTCGGTTTGACATTGTCGATTCCTCCTTGAATGTACATCACTTATTGCTTTCTGGTTGTAATATAACGTATATTAACAATCATGAATAGTACGCACAATAGTGTGATGTAGTATCAATTTGTATACTGTTAAATAAGGAGGATAAATACATGCGTGACCGCAAATCGGGATATGGCCAATGCCCGAATGAAGAAGGTTGTCCCGTCGAGTATACGTTGGATGTCATTGGCGGCAAGTGGAAGGGTCTACTTCTGTATCATATGATCGAAGGTCCCGTACGATTTAATGAGTTTCGCAGAATATGTCCGACCATTACGCAGAGGATGCTGACTCTACAGCTTCGAGAGCTTGAAGAAGACGGGATCGTGCACCGTGAAGTGTACCCGCAAGTTCCTCCCAAAGTGGAATATTCGCTATCGGAATTCGGACGCACATTAGTGCCGATCATTATGGAAATGAAAATCTGGGGAGAAAAACACAAAAATTTATCAAGTGCTGCTTCTAGACAGACAGAAAACGTGGTTGAATCCATGATGGATTCAATGTGAAGTAACAGTAGAGTATTTCTTATAGTCTTTAATTAGTTAACTGCAATCTGTAACTCTCATTTAACTAACGGAAAACGATATCCTAATCAAAATAACAAGCAGCCAATCATTTAAGATTGGTTGCTTTTGTTTTAAATAACGGGCAGTATAGTTTAATTGGCGCAATACACAGCCGGTTTAGCGACTTTTTTCGATACAAGTTGTGAAAAAAACTTGGTTAAGATTAGTGAAGTTTTTCGGAGAGATTATTATTCACTTCGACTAAAAAAGCAGATAATGCCGGTGTAGTTAAGGTGTCTTTACGCTTTACAAACATGGTTGTTACAGAAGAAAGCTTAGCGGGAAGTGGATGACTGATTACCTTTCCTCGATCCTCATAATCAGCAATTATTGAGTATGGGAGTAAAGTAATCCCTAACCCTGCACTTACACAAGCAAGAATTGTTTCAAGAGTTCCGAATTCCATTAGTTTGGCGGGTAGTAAACCTTCATCTTGTAAAACAGAATTAAGCTTGGCACGATATGTACATCCTTTAGGAAATACCAACATGGTATGATTTTGTAATTCATGGATAGAATCAACCCAAGGATGTGAAGGGGACGTTACGAGTACAAGTGTCTCTTCAAAAACTTTTTCTTGTGATAAATCAGGATGTTGGATAGGTCCAGAGACAAATGCTCCGTGAAGTTCATAATGAAGAACTGCCTGAAGCAGCTTTTCCGTTGGTCCGGTAATAAGAGAAAAGTCTACAGCAGGATATTTTAAATGATATTTAGCAATAACTGTGGGTAACCGAACTGCTGCTGTGGTTTCCATAGAACCAATGGTAAGAGGGCCGGAAGGAATAGAAGCATTTCCGACTGCCGCTCTTGCTTCATCCATCATGTTTAAAATCTTTTCGGTATAAGATACCAAAACTTCTCCAGAAGGAGTAAGGGTAATTCCTTTTTTATGGCGATAAAACAATGTTGTCTGAAGCTCAGCTTCCAATTGCTGTACCTTGTTTGTGACATTGGACTGAGCATAGTTTAACTTTTTGGCAGTTTTAGAAATGCTGCCTTCACGAGCTGCTTGAATAAAAATCTCTAACAAATGAATGTCCATAAAGCCTCCACTAAAATTAAAGTATCTGAAATCAAGATAGATAAGATCATGTTTTCGAATTATACATGATGGAAAGAACGGATGTAAACTAAACAATGAAGCAAGATAAATAAAGGAGGGAATAGCCATTTCTATACAACTAACCAACAAATTGTGTGAACTTTTAGATATTCGTTATCCCATTGTACTTGCAGGTATGGCCGGGATTCCTCATATGGTTCAGCTTGTGTCCGCAGTTTCTAATGCAGGCGGTCTTGGGACCTTGGGAGCTGCTTACATGACACCTGAAGAAATAAAGGATGTTATACAAGCCATTAGGAAGCTAACGGATGCCCCTTTTGCCGTGAATATTTTTTCTAACGTAGGTCCAGATAATTATGAAAACTTTGATGCGGTTAACAAAGAATTGAACATCATTCGTGAATCATTAGGGATACTATCTCCTGATAAACAAGAGATATGGACACCTGATCGCTTTGATGAACAATTTCATGTTCTATTAGAGGAAAGGATCCCAGTTATTAGTACAACTTTCGGCCTATTATCTGATTATCAAGTGCAACAAGCCAAATCATTAGGAATCAAGATTATAAATAAAGTAACTACTGTAGATGAGGCGATCCAGGCCGAAAGCCGGGGATGTGACGTTATCGTTGCTCAGGGTAGTGAAGCTGGAGGACATCGCGGGACATTTGATACGTCATCTCGACCCTCCGGAGCGAATATTGGAACAATGGCACTTGTGCCACAGATTGTCGATCACGTAGAGACTCCGGTTCTTGCTGCTGGTGGAATTATGGATGGTAGGGGTCTCGTAGCCTCACTTGCTTTAGGCGCACAAGGTGTACAAATGGGAACAAGATTCCTAACGTCGACAGAGTCGGGCGCACATCCAGTCTATAAACGTGCATTACTTGAAAGTACTGAGGAAAGTACAGTGATCACAAACGCATTTTCGGGAAGACCAGCACGAGGAATTCATAATACGTTTATACAACACTGGGAAACGAGTCGGATTGAGCCCCTTCGGTTTCCTACACAGAATACTTTAACACGAGAAATTAGAAATGTTTCTGCTCGTCAGAATAATGCTGAATATATGGCACTTTGGGCAGGACAAGGAACAAGAATGCTTACAGCTGATCAAGCAGCAGGCGATATTATTAACCAAATAGTTACAGATGCTAGAAAAATCTTGATTTAATACACTAATTTCATGAGCACCGTCCGTATCAAACAGTTTTTGAATAAAAAATTATAAGATATTTTTTTAGAAATAGGAGATGATTACTACACGTGACAACTTACCATATAGTGGATGTAGATGGGATTGAAATCTTTTATCGTCAATCGGGATCAGCAGACAAACCGGTACTTATTTTACTACATGGTTTTCCAAGCGCGAGTCATATGTTTAGGGAACTAATTCCTGTATTAGAAGAGCACTTTCATTTAATTGCTCCGGATTACCCAGGGTTTGGAAACTCATCATCACCTGAACGTACTGATTTTGAATATACATTTGATAATATCACGAATATCATCGAACGTTTTATCGCTAAGCTGAACCTTACTAAGTACGCATTATTTGTTTTTGACTACGGAGCACCCATTGGTTTCCGGATTGCAATGCGTAATCCAGAACATATTACAGCGATCATAAGTCAAAATGGTAACGTGTACCGTGAGGGCTTGGGGACAAAGTGGGCTGCGAGAGAAGAGTATTGGCAGAATCCAACATTGGAGAAGAGAGACAGTTATCGAACAGCCTTTGCACAAGATACCATTAAACATCAATATGTGGACGGAACGAAAAATAATTTGGTTTCTCCCGATGGCTACACTCTAGATCGTGCTTATATGAATCGACCAGGAAACGCTGAAAAGCAATTGGATTTAATATACGATTACCAAACAAATGTGAGAATGTATCCACTGTTTCAGCAATATCTTCAGCAATATCAACCTCCTTTATTAGCTGTTTGGGGAGAAATGATGTATCTTTTATACCTGCAGGTGCTGAGGCTTTTAAAAGGGATCTTCCCAATGCAGAGATTCACTTATTGGATACGGGTCATTTTGCATTAGAAACACACGCTAAGGAAATAGGAAAAATGATGGTTCAATTCCTTAAAAAACATAATTAATAACTGGGTATTGAACAGCGAATTAAACTAACGTGAAACAATAACTGAATAAACGACGAAAATGAAGCTGCCTGTATTGGACCGGCAGCTTCATTACGTTAAAAGGCAGGTTAGTTCAAAAACATGAAAGCTGCAAACTACATAATCAGCTTTTGTGCATAAAGATGTCATATTACAGAAGTATTTCTATAGAGAAAAGTATACATTACCTGCCAGAAATTTCATTCAGCGAGATTTCTTGTTCCTCCAGCAGTCGTTTCAGCTTTTGGCGCTGTCGTTTTTCCTTCTGACGGCGCTCTTTGTCCTCAGCCTTTAGAGCCTTGAGCAGGGAGAAACACATACCGATAAGGACAATAGCGAACGGCAATGCGGTTACAATGGATGCCGTCTGGAGGCCAGTTAACCCCCGCTGATTAGCAGTACTACCGCGATGGCGGACTGCATGATCCCCCAGGTTAATTTCACTCTTGTACTCGGGTCCAACTTGCCATCTGAAGTGAGCATGCCCAGTACAAAGGTAGCTGAATCAGCTGACGTAATAAAGAAGATCATGATCAGGATTGTGGCGATGAATGCCACGATTGTGCCCAAAGGCAGCTGCTCCAGCATAAGGAATAAAGCGGTTGTCGTATCTTCCATGACGGCCTCCGCCAGATGAGCGGCATTGAACAATTCCATGTGAAGTCCTGTTCCACCGAAGACGGAGAACCAGATAAAACCGAAAAGACTTGGAATAACCATGACGTAAATTACAAATTCCTTTATGGTTCTTCCTCTGGATACCCTTGCGATAAAAGTGCCGACAAACGGAGCCCATGAGATCCACCATGCCCAGTAAAATAACGTCCATGCTCCAATCCAGGTTTCTCTTGAGAACGGCGTCAGTCTCAAACTCATGTTAATAATATTCTGCATGTAACTGCCCAAGGTTGTTGTGAATGTGTCAAATATAAAAGAAGTTGGTCCAGTCACCAATACAAACAACATCAATAGCACAGCTATAACGAGGTTGACGTTGCTCAGAATCTTAATACCTTTATCCAGGCCGGAGGTTGCCGAGATTAAAAACAGTACGGTTACAACTGTGATAATGACAACCTGAGTCAAAGTCGAGTTAGGAATACCGAATAAGTGATTCAGACCTCCGCCGATCTGAAGTGCACCCAATCCAAGCGAGGTCGCAACACCAAAGATGGTGGAAATGACCGCCAGAATATCAATGACCTTACCAAGCCAGCCTGAAGCAAGACGCTCACCTATCAGAGGAATAAAGGTGGAACTGATCAGCCCTTTGTATCCTTTCCGGAACTGGAAGTAAGCAAGCGCTAGGCCGATGACGGTATAGATAGCCCAAGGATGCAGCCCCCAGTGGAAAAAGGAATAACGCATTGAAAGTATGGCTGCTTGCGTTGTTTCGGGTACCGCCCCTCAGGGGCAGATAAATAGTGGGACAGCGGTTCAGCAACTCCCCAGAAAACCAGCCCTATGCCCATACCAGCGCTAAACAGCATGGACAGCCAGGAAACCGTAGAATACTCCGGCTCATCATCGTCATCCCCAAGCCTAATACCGCCAAATCGGCTGAACGCCAGATAGAAAGCAAAGATCAGGAAGAACAGTGTCGCTAGCAAATAAAACCAGCCAAAATTCTGAATAGAGAAGTTGTAGGCAACATTAGCCACATCCGCCAGCTGATCAGGAGCGACGGCTCCCCATATTGCAAACAGTGCAACGATGATAATTGTGATTGTAAATACCATGATGAGACCTCCGTTATGTAAGCTTCAGCCAACTATGTCTTAGTATGTGCTAGTCCGACCTGTAATATTTCGGAAAGCTAGCTGTTGATAAATTAAAACAAACCGCCATGTAATGAAACACCCGTCGGTTTATTCGTTCCCTTTTTTAGTGGGGAATTAGTGACAAAGATTCAAGATTTATTAGGATATTTGTATTAATCCGGAATCTGAGCATAATTATCTATGTAAAGAACGAATTCCTATGGAAAGTCGCTATTATAGCGGCTTTTTTGTTGTATCAAATAGACTTTTATATGTAAATACAAGGAATTATAACGTTCAAAATAGAATACTAGTTTAGAGTGATTGTCTATTTCCAAGATCAGTTATATTGGTCAAGTGAGACGATTCACCTATTAAAGGGATATTAATTCTTATCCTTTTATCAAAAAAATTGAAGGGATTGATACGGATGAAAACTAAACAATTATTAGATATGAATAAAAACGTGAAAAATGGCATGCATGTAACTATTGAATTCTCAGTTAAACAAAAAACGAAATGGTTTGAAAGCGAGGAACAAATAAATGGAATTGGTATTGCAAAATGTAGAGAAGAGTTTTGGTGAAAAAAAGTATTAGCCAATTTAAGTTTTCAATTTGAAAAGGGAAAAATCTATGGTCTTCTTGGGCGCAATGGCGCCGGAAAAACAACGTTATTCAATTGTTTAGGTGGCGAGATCCAAGTAGATGGCGGCAAAATGAAACTCGTCAACGGATCAAAATCGCGTGACTTGAAAATGGGTGATGTAGGATACGTTTATTCACTGCCACTGTTACCAGAATTTCTGACAGGATATGAATTTGTACGTTTTTTCATTGATGTTAACGTAGATGTAATTGAAGGACGAGGTAACAATATTGATGCTCTCTTTGATATGATGCACATTGCGCAGGATGACCGACATAAGCTCATTAAACATTACTCGCATGGAATGAAAAATAAAGTTCAAATGTTGTTATTTTTACTCATAAAACCTGCAGTGATTCTGTTGGACGAACCTTTAACTTCGTTTGATGTCATCGTTGCGAGTGAGATGAAACAATTGTTACGTGATTTAAAAAAGATCATATCCTAATTTTCTCGACCCATATATTGCAATTGGCAACGGATCTTTGTGATGAGTTAATTATTTTAAATCATGGAAGTTTAACACAGATTTCACCCGAAATCCTTACTCAGCCCGACTTTGAAGAGCAGGTAATTGAATTATTACGGAATGAAAGCCAAAATGGGAGTACGAAGGAGAACGCCTATGACGGGAATCTTTAGTACATTTTCTCGCATGTGGCAGTTACAGATGATTACGCTGGTCAACCGTTTAATCTATTTCACGCAAAAGTTACCGTTTGCAGGCAATTTAATCAGTGCACAAACTTATGCTGCTTTTCGGACGAAACGTACCATCGGTACAATTGCGGTTATTTTATTATTTGTCGCTGGTTTATTGGAAAGCTTATTATATTTCGGGGGAATGTTTGCATTGCCCATGCTCTTATGGACGGAAAATGTTAATCGTACGGAGCATTTTAACCTTCTTCTTCACATGTATTTTTGCATAAGTGGCGTAATGGCTGGGGTAACGAGTGCAAAAGTGTTGGAATCAAACAAAATGAAGTATACATCTATCCGACTTATGCGGATAAATCCAACCAAGTATATGCGAGCTATGCTATTTTATCGGTATACGACATTTTTCATCTATCAAGGGATTGCAATGACTCTGGTTGCGGTACTCTTTAAATTTCCAATGACTCATGCATTGCTGATTGTGGGAATGATGACTTTTTGGCGAGTGATATGTGAATTTTTACATTTGGCATTATTTAAATGGAAGGGGATTGTTCTTGTACAGAAAACATGGGCTACGAGTTTGAGCATGTTGCTGGCACTTACTTTTGCATACCTTCCCTTCACAAAATTAAACCTTCCTCTATTTGGATCTGTGATATTGGATCAACCATGGCTTATGACACTGATATCGTTGTCCGGGGTTATGTGTGGTTATGTTTTACTAAAATATACAGATTTCACATCTGCAGTGTGCGCAGTAACAAACCATGCCGATCCATTGTTAAATCCAGAAATACGGATTGCTGATCTTCAACAGAGAATGGTTCAGTCAAAAGATCATGATCTTGCCAGGCCTTCCTCGTCTAACCTTCATGTCAACGAGCAGAGCGCATTTGAAAAAAGGGATACGAGCAATTACACGAAATTTTTGTTACCAGGCATACCGCTCTCCTCCGTGCACCGTTCCACAGACGTTTATTGGCTATTATGATCATAGGCATACTCCTACCTTTGTTGGTACTCATTTTCAAAGATCATCTTTCACTAAATTCAATTGATAGATTCTCACCTTTAATCATTATGGTCATGCTAAATCTGACAGTAGGTAGCCAGATTTGTAAGGCTCTATTTTGCCATTGTGATAAGCCGCTGATGCGCTATCCATTTTATCGCCAGCATGCAAAGAAGCATTTTCTGTTAAGATTTAGAAGTATATTAAGGATGAATCTAAAGTTAGGTTCTTGTTTAGCAGCTGTGCTAAGTGTATCTATACTTGTATTAACTGGAGGACAGGATATAAGTTTGCTACTTCCTATCTGGGTTATAACCATTGCACTTGCTGTATTTTTCTCAATACATCATCTGTTGTTATACTATGTAATTCAACCCTATACAACGGAGTTGGAAACCAATAGTCCTCTTTTCTCATTCGTAAACGGCCTTATTTCATTGAGTTTTATTGTGGCGATGTTTCTAGGTCCTACACTATGGGGATTAACCGCTGTTATCATGGTGTTGACTTTAGCCTATCTATCCAGTGCTGTCCTTCTCGTAACCAAATATGCTCAAAACAATTTTAGAGTGAAATGAGAAGGGGATTCCAAAGAGAATTCAACTCCAAAATAAGGTTATTATAAATTGAAAAAGATTCTGAAGAAATGATAGGGTGATAGGGATGAGAAGACTTGAGTCTGGTATGTCAGTAAACAACGAATTATTTTCTGATATTGTCAGGTATGAACACGAAACGATAAGCCGAACGACCATAATAAACTCAAATGTTGGTTCACCAATATTTTGGAGCTGTGACCTGCAGCATCTTATATTTGATACCTGCGATCTTACAAATGCGAGATTTTTTGCCGGTAGTACAATTGATCGTTGTACATTTATTCGTTCCGACTTGCGCTCTGTTGGCATTGCCAGAGACGAGGCTGTTTTCACCAATTGCGAATTTTCCTCCTGTGATATGAGAGGGATGACATTGGAGAACGCTACGTTTATCGACTGTACTTTTGTTAAATGTAGATTCAATGACCGGATTTTACGAGCGGCGAATATCGTCAATTGTTCCTTTACCGGCAAGCTAGTGGATATTACGTTTGAGGGAAATGGCAAACAAAAGCTAATCGCCAATTTTGAAAACTGCATCCTTGACGGTGTTCGTTTTGTAAGCTGTGACCTGACGCAATGTATTCCGCCAAAATCCAAAAACCATGTGTATGTTGAACAGGTATCCGCTCGTGTGAAAAATGCTCTGACGAAGATAGACGATGACCCTAATCTATCTGATGATGATCGGAAAGTACTGGTACGCAGTCTGCGCAGGCTTGAGCCTATGGAACAATATATTTTTAACACAGCGCATATGAAGAAAATATACGGTGATGTTTTTGTTGAACGATTTTTCAGTAGTCTGGATTGTAACATTGCGTAGATTTAAAAAATGGATTGAAGTAAAAGGAGAGGGGCCGCTTTTGGTGACAAAAGTTGCCCTTCTTTGATTTCCTCTTGAATTTCTTATTTCCCGCTGACCTTGTCCAAATCAGTTCGCCCGATAAATGGAATTCAAGTAATTCGAAATCGATGAAGTATCATCAATGGAGGTACGCATTGCAATGTATCCGTCGGGACGAATCAATACAAGTTCTTTACTTGTTACATCGTAAATTCGATAGGCATTACCTGCTGTATCTATTAAACCTTCCGCCGCCCCTCCACGTTGGATGGCAAGATATAATGTATATGGAGTTCGTTGTTGGTGAAGTTCTTCAGCGAAGGATGGATGCTGTTAGCAAAAGCCAAAAGCGTCCAGTGTGGGCCTCGCAATAGGTCAAAGAGACTTCCTGCAAATCCGGTGCCTTGCAGGCCCGTAGCATTAGGAGCACGATCCCCAGGAAATGAACGGGTAGCATTGGTTCGAGCAGAACGACGGGTAAGCGAACTTGAGCGATAGGAAATGAGAAGCCCACTCGTTAGATCGTCGGATATGGTGCTCAAGGATTGGGACAATCCTCCGCCTTCAGTCGCCGTTCCTATGACCACTCCCATCTTCTTCGTGCTGTCCTCAAGCACGGCTTGAGCCACTGGGCGGCGCTCCTCATCGTACGTGTCAAGTAAGGCGGTGTCCGCTCCCCGCATCACAGCCGCCAGCTTCCAGCCAAGATTGTACGCGTCCTGCATCCCCGTATTCATGCCTTGACCACCGGCCGGCGAATGAACATGAGCAGCATCGCCGGCAAGGAAGACCCGGCCGTTGCGGTAACATTCAACCATACGAACGTTGACCCGGTAGATGGACAGCCAGGAAGCATCCGTGAGCCGAACACGTCCGGCCCCGGCGCGGCGGTCAAACATGGCTTGATACGCCTCTAACGACGGTTTCTCTGGTTCTTCGATCTCTTGCGGAATTGTAGCCTGCAGTTGCCAAATATCGGATCTTGGCAGCGGGGTCACCCCAACCATCCCCTCCGAAGATGTCCAGATATGGATATGGTCACGATCTAACCCTTCCAATCGTACATCGCCAAGATACCAACGCTCATGATCATGTGTTTCCCCAACCAGCGGTAAGTGAATAAACTTGCGGATATTGCTTTTGCCCCCGTCAGCGCCGACGACATAACGCGCGCGAATTTTCTCTTCTCCTTGTGGTGAATTTACGGTTACCGTTACACCATCCACATTCTGAACAAGCTCTACAGCTTCCATGCCCAACTCAACTTGACCGCCAAGCACTGCATATCGGTCGCGCAAAGCTTTTTCTACATCATATTGAGCAATCCAGACCGGATCACGATAGGGTGTTTCAAGTTCGGGGCTGGCTGCAACGGTAATAGCCGGTTTGTCCACACTCCTTCCATCTGCGGTATAATAACGAACAGGCAAATCCACAACACCTGTGTCAATAATGTAGTGGACAGCCTCCAAATCATCGACGACTTCAAGCGAGCGAGGCTGGATGCCTTTGGCGCGAGAAGCAACGTGATATAAGGAGCTTCGTTCAATAATACGATGGTCGACGTTTCGACGAGCCAGATCACAGGCAAGTGTAAGCCCTGTAGGTCCGGCCCCAACAATGAGAACATCAACAAAAGACGGCTTGGTATTCATGAATAGAATCCTCCTTGATCATTGATTTGATATGCTACATTTGTTATACTACACCGTGCAGTGTAGTTTGTAAACAGAACAGAACTCTAATCAATTTCT
The DNA here is from genome assembly GCA_022836915.1 of Paenibacillus sp. OVF10. Lineage (GTDB taxonomy): Bacteria > Bacillota > Bacilli > Paenibacillales > Paenibacillaceae > Paenibacillus. The sequence goes on from CP094668.1 coordinate 4,402,289, forward strand.
GATGGTATACCTATAAGGGGGCAACGTAAGAATGGATCATACGGAAAACAAGAAAATCCGCAAAGGCTCTTCAGACAAAAGAGCTAAAATTATTGCGGCAGCACGAGACCTGTTTCTTTCCGATGGATTTGATCGATCCAGCGTCGATGCGGTCGCAGCTAAAGCGGGAGTTTCCAAACGGACAGTTTATGATTATTATGGCGACAAACAGAATCTACTGCTTGCCGTTGTTGAAGAATCCAGTTTGGCGGTTCTAGACATGATTGAGCAAGGAATTTCAGATCACCTCTTGGAATTCGAGGATCTGAAACAGGCGCTCATCTTATTTTGCGAACAAATTGTAGCTTCTGCGAACGGTTCGTCCGATTACATGGCTTTGATCCGTCTGGTTATGGTGGAAGCCGCCAATCTGCCAGACTCGTTTTTGAAAGGCTGGATAACGCAACTGAAGAGGGGATTATCAGGAGGTTTACAGAGTTTGGACATACCGGATTGCTCCATGTGCCCGATCCTGAAATGGCTACAAAGCACTTCGCTGCATTAACGTTTTTATTGGTATTTAATCAACCTAGAAAAACAGAGGCATTGGAAGAGGAACAAATCAAACGTATCATCACTGAAGGCGTACGCGTCTTTCTTTGTGCTTATGCACCTCGTACCGTTTAAAACGAAAACAACCATCATACGGATTGCGTTTTTGTTCAAAAATAAAAAAAGGACCGTAAATGTTCATCTTCCATCGATGAATGCTTTCGGTCCTTTTATGTTTATCCTGTACTAATGAACGACGGTATCGGTTTCCGCCTCTCTTGGTTAACGTCTTCGGAAGGCTCCGCCGCGTGCCAGAGCGAAGAAGATTAGTAGGGCAATAATCGAGCCAACAATGGCTGGAATAATATGAAATCCGCCAATCACCGGTCCCCTTGGTCCCAGCAATTCCGTTCCTAACCAAGAACCGATAAAACCCGCAATAACATTCCCAAGTACACCGCCCGGTACGTCCCGCCCAATCAAGTTGCCGCTTAACCAACCAATAAGTCCACCAACAATGAGTACCCAGAGCAGATCCATGGATTGTTCTCCTTTCTTCGAGTTTATTACAAGTTATGTTGGGCTGAGTGGAATATACCTCACCTTCCAGTTGGTGGAGGAAACTAAAGCGCCTGTGCTAAGATGGGTTAATAATTGATTAAAGCTGGTGAAAACAAGGCTAGATAGGGGTGTACAGTTGAAGAAAATCCTAGTCATTGATGATGAAATCGCAATTCGAGATTTAATTGAGCTGGTGCTAAGGCGAGAAAAATACGATGTGCAGACCGCAGAGGACGGCAAAACGGGCTTGCAGCTGCTTGACTCTTTTCAACCCGATTTAGTCGTACTTGATCTGATGCTGCCAGACTGCTCTGGATATGACTTGTGTAAGGAAATAACCGGAAAGCGTGCCATTCCAGTGATCATGCTCTCTGCCAAAAATGAGGTAATCGACAAGGTGTTGGGACTAGAGCTAGGGGCGGAAGATTACATGACCAAACCCTTTGACAATCGTGAATTGCTCGCTCGGATCAAGGTTATTCTGAGAAGAAACGAGAGCAGGAGGACACAAGTGAAGGGACAGAAGTGCAATCGACACGTATCATTCATGAAGAGCTGACTTTTGACCTGGAGAGCCGAAGAGTGCTGAAAAACGGTGTACCCGTGTCTTTAACGGCCAAAGAGTTTAAAATTCTGGAAACGTTACTGAAAAGGCCAGAAAAAATCTTTACCCGGGACGAACTGCTGCAGATCGGATGGGGATATGACTTTATGGGAGACAGTCGCAGTGTGGATATGACCATCATGAGATTACGGAAGAAGCTCGAGGATAACGCGGACGAACCGAAGTATGTCAGGACGATCTATGGATTTGGCTATCAACTTGGAGGTGGCGAGGCCTGAAGTATGCAACCCGGTTACTGCTGAATTATTTATTTTTCTCCGTGCTGTCCTTTGGCATCATCATTTTTGCGGTGAATAAAGCCATCGATTACTACAGCTTCATTACCATTGAGAAACAGATGATGGAGAAGGCAGATCTGTCGGAGTTGTCCTTCCGTGAGGTGTTGGCACAGCATAGGTCATCGTCAGGAGAGCCCCAGACGAAGGAAATTGCCAGACTTGCTCTGGAGAAACTGAAAGCTTCAGGCAAGGAAGTACGTATCTATGACAGCTCCAAGCAATTGCTGGGCCTGGCTGTGGATGGCATCATCATTAATGATGGCAAACCGCTTATTTTTGACAAAAATATTGAGAAAGCACTGAGCGGCAGTTATGCCTACACCGTTACGGAAAATCATCTGCTTTATTTTGCGACACCCATTCAGGATCAATTCTACGAGAACGCTTATGTGTATGAGTTCGTGGAGGACATTTCCTACTTTTATGCAATTATGGATCAAATCCGTTATATCCTGTTTGTCGGCGCAGGCGGATTTATTATACTGATTACATTATCCAGTCTGTGGATTGCCCGCAACACAACCAAGCCGATTAAACTGTTGCTTGGCGCTGCGCAAAGTTTCTCTAGACAGGAGTTTCGGAGAGTCCAACTAAACCGGAAGGATGAGCTGGGCATGCTGGCAGATGGGCTGGATTCCATGGGGCGGCAGCTTCATGATTACATTCAGTACCAGAAACAATTTGTCTCCAACGTATCTCACGAGTTAAAAACACCCTTGGCAGCCATTCGTGGTTTCTCTCAATACTTGGTTGAAGGGGAGACTGAGAACAAGGAACTGCAAAAAATCTATGCTCATCTACTGCAGGAATCAGATCGGCTGACGCGCTTGATTAATGAACTGTTATTGCTATCCCGATTCGACAAAGCTGGTTCCAGCGAACTGGAAGTTGAAAAGACGGAAATGAATGAACTGATTCAGGAAGTCACAATGAATATGGGAGCCAAGGCTAAGGATAAAGGGATCGAGATCAAAGTTAGTAAAGTGGAGGAGGATCGGCAGATGGAGGTCTGACAAGAGTCTACGCCGAGGTCAATCCAATGTTGATGTCCCATGCAATCGCCAACCTTGTGGACAATGCCATCAAATATTCAGGAAGTCACTCACAGATTAAAGTAGAGATGGAGCATACGCCAAGTGAGGTGGTTATACGGATACGTGATCAAGGGATCGGCATCGCGGGCGATGAGCTGGAGAGAGTGCAGGAACGTTTTTACCGGGCGAAAAATGCAAGCACAGCGAACGGTTCAGGTCTTGGACTTTCCATTTGCAAGGAGATTGTAGAGCGGTTTAATGGATATATCGACATAGAAAGTCAAATCGGGGAAGGTACAACCGTTACGATTGTTTTGCCTCGTGCGTAGACCTGCATCTAACCCAAGCCTAAATATTACCGTTACAAGATTGGTACATTTCTGTTATGAGACTAACAAATGTTTTATTTATAATCACTTCATAAGAACAAAACACACATTTATGGAGGGATCATGATGAAATTAACCAAGAAAGCTGCAGGTTTTATCGTACTCGGTGCTTTATTAACAGGGGCATTAACGGGCTGTCAGTCCAGTGAGGCTACATCTCCAGCAACCGGACAGAACACGGCAAATGAACAAAGCAAAGGCGAAGGAGCAACCAGTTCTAATACGCCTGCTTCCGAAAATTCGGAAGAAAAGGGTACTGAAGCGATTAAAGAAGGTTCGATGGAGAAGGAAGGCAATGTTGTGCTGAAGGAGCTTGCTTTTGTCTATAATGAGCACACCATCGCGATTTCGGATACAGCGAACGAAGATCAGATGGAACAGATGCTGGGCAAACCGGATAACCTGAAATCACATACGTACACTGCCGACGATGGAACCAACATGGATACGTTAATCGGTTTTACCGAAAAAGTGTACACGTATCCTGGATTGGAGATTAAAACAATCAGTATACCGGAGGGAAAACAAGACTCCATTTTTCATATCGAAATTACTGATCCTAAGTACGCGACAGTCCGAAACATTAAAGCAGGAGACAGCCTGGATACACTCAAAAAGGCCTACCCTGAGGGGAAACTCCTTGGTGATGGAGCGCCAGATGAAGAGGATGACTTCCGTTACGAGCCTTCCAATTATGTGGATGTGATGTCATTTCATATCAAGGATGCTAAGGTCGAGAGCATTCAGATCTACAGTCTTCTGGACTAATATGTAGTGATGGATGAATAAAAATAAAAAGTTAACCCTCAACCATCCTGAAAAGGAGCATTGAGGGTTAACTTAGTTTTGGCCTTTTAGATTAAGCGCTGCTTGGGCAAATGCAGAATAACGTTGAATTGATCGCCATGAATTTCGATTTTGATCTCCCCGCCGTGCAGCTCAACGATGCTTTTCACAATGGACAGTCCTAGGCCGGAGCCTTCAGTCTGGCGGGATTCATCTGCTCTTTTGAAACGTTCGAACAATTCTTCCGCGGCAAAATCAATCTCATAAGCAGCAGTATTTTGAATTTTGAATAGTACCTGATCATCAGATTCGTCCAAATAAATATAGATTCTGGTTCCTGGAAGCGAATATTTCTGCGCGTTGCCAATTAAATTTTCGAATACACGCCAAATTTTATTGCCGTCCAAATGTGCATGGATGGGGAATTTCGCGATCCTCTCCCGAATCTCAGGTGACGCTTGTCCCATACTGGTGTTGGACTCGGCAATCGCCTGTGTCAACAAGGTCGCGACATCGACGTACTCAATATCGAGCTCCACTGTACCGCTGGCCATCTTTGAGATTTCGAACAGATCTTCAATCAACAGCTTCATCCGTAGCGCCTTCCGGTCCAGGGTTTCAATATAGGCTCGGGTAGTCTCCGTAGACAGATCTTCTTTTTAATAAATCAACATAGTTGATAATAGAAGTAAGCGGGGTCTTCAAATCATGCGATACATTGGTAATCAGCTCTGTTTTTAACCGTTCGCTCTTCATTTGATTCTCCAGCGCGCTTTGATACCCGGCTTTCATATTGTTAATATAGCCAGCAAGCTTGGATAGGTCATCCTTGCCGGTATCCTGAATCGTATTCTGAATATTGCCTTCGGCAATTTCTTTGCTCCCGTTGATGATAGCGATGAAACGTCCAAGCTTGGAAAGGATATACGGAACCAGAAACAGCACATACAGCAATACATAAAGTATGAACAAGCCTTGTTGATATATGCTGTAATATGTGGCTGCCTGCCAGATACAAATGCCGGCTATCGCGGTTAGCAGAAGCATCATGATGATGCCAAACGTTAGTCTCCAGTTCTGCATACTGGCTCTAAGACCGGTTCTCCAGCTATGAAAGTAATCCATCAGCAGACTGCCATGCCAGAAGGAACGCCTACTATGAGGTGCCTTAAAATAAAGAAACAATCTACTTGCCAGTAAGCAAAGAATAATTAAGGCAAGCAGTGCCTGGATGTAACTTGAAGTAGAGTAGCTAATACTCAACCCCGTGTATGAATACGAGTTTATGAGTAAGAGGATCCATAAGATGGCGGCGACAATGATGACAATAAGGTCGATGGGGACCTTCCGATCGGCTTTATTTTTTTCGATTTTGTATCCAATTCCCCATACCACCTTTAAATATTTTGGGTCTTTAGGATTGATTTCAATTTTTTCACGGATGTTTCTCACATGTACGGCAACCGTATTGTCTGAAGTGAAGATCAGTTCATTCCACACGCGCTCATAGATCTCTTCGATCGAGAAGACTCTGCCCTTGTTCTCCATCAGCAGCTCCAAAATTTTGTATTCTTTCGGGGTTAGTCTGACGTCCTCACCATCTATCTCAACAGTCTTTGAGCTTTTGTTCAGCACAAGTCCTCTTACTTGAATGAGCTCATCCCCGTTTGACTGGAAGGAACCTAAATTCGTAAAGCGGCGCAGCTGAGATCGGACTCTGGCGATTAACTCAAGAGGATTGAACGGCTTCGTAATATAGTCATCAGCGCCAACGTTCAGTCCCAAAATCTTGTCGCTATCTTCTGATTTGGCGGAAAGCATAATGATCGGTATATTTTTGTTTTCACGAATTTTAAATGTCGTTTTAATTCCATCGAGCTGTGGCATCATGTTGTCCATGATAACAAGATGAATGGTTTCTTGTTCAAGAATTTCCAGCGCCTCCAATCCGTTAGAGGCAGTAAATACATCCACATCTTCGCTTTTCAAATAAATAACGAGCGCTTCTCGAATTTCCGGTTCATCGTCTACAACAAGTATGTTATTAATGGCCATTATTTCTCACCTTCATCACGATATTTCTTATACTTACTAATCCGGAACTCATATATCCCGAAAATTCAACATGGCTGGGGAGAGCGTCTGCAAGCATTAGCTCCTCCGGCGATTCTTCCTCATCCGTGTAAAATCCATGCACCCCGAACCTGGACAGAATCTGCATAACCGGTCTGCTGTTGACGGTGTGAACATAACTTTTCACCCCAAACTTATGTAGTGTTGGAACTAGATTGGGGTTTAAATACACGCGATATACAGGCATGGCAACCGCTGTCAGTTGTTTGTCCCTTACGAATTCTACAATACTTTCGGCGGAGGCGCCAGTTTTGTAAAGTGAATATATTTTGTGTGGAAAGGGGTAGATTCCCATAACCGTGTCATACATTTCCGGGCTGAAAATTTCAGGTATAATCCGGTTAAGCAGGGCAGGGTCCGTACGGCGTGCCTCATTGACCAGATGCCCAAACTGCTGCTGAATTTGCTCTTTGCTGCCTGCTTTCGTGTCCACAATTAAGTCAAAATCAGGATATTGCTGCATCAGTTGCAGGATGTCCGGCAGGGTAAGAGGGTGGAATCTTCCCATGATAAGCGAGTTTGCAAACTGAAGCTTGGTTACGTTTCGTCCGTGATGAGCGGCCAAATCCGGCTGTAGCTTCTGTGACCAATCATGTCTGGCTACAAGATTCCCGTCCGTCGTCTGCACAAGATCAACCTCGAACAAACGGTACCCTCGATTGTAATTGGTTATAAATGCTTCATAAGAATTGGTGTAACTAGCACCGTCAACGCCACCAAATGCATGTGCAATAAGCCTATTTTCCTGCCAGCCGCTGGTGCCAGCTATAGAGTCCGGATGATTCTGACCTGTTCTAACAAGCCCCAGTTGCACCAGACCATTCCTACCGTAATGACTATGAGTAAGGTTAACATCATCGTTTTCTTCATTCGTTCTGCTCCTTCGTTATCCCGATGTAAGTCATGCTACAGGACGCAAATGAAGAAGGAGTGGTATAAAAACGAAGGAATTTATGAAGTTTGTACATTTCACTACAAACGATATTTCTTCTCTGAAGACCTCTCTCCGAACCTGTAGGGATTCTTAAAGTTCTCATAAGATAGATACTAGCATTTTCAACCTCTTTTTTATTGTTCGAAAATTTTCGAATTATGTATTGCAGCTATGTGGGAAGTGTGATATATTTCTTTTCAGGCCAAACAGTTCGAAAATATTCGAACTGAAAACTATACTACGTAAGACAGTATAGAAAATACAGGAGGTAATAACATGTCCAATACAGCAACCGCTGGCAATACTACTAACTCTCTGAAAACCGATGCAAACATCACGATGTTAAATAATTATTTTCGCTTGTTTGATGCATCTCGCACTGACGATCGGGCTATGAAGGACTTGTTATCCTTATTTACGGAGGATGTCGAAGTTATTTCGAACGGTAGCAGCCGAACAGGATTCGAAGTAGTTATTAAGACTATTTATGAATACAACAAAGACATTAAACATATGTGGGATGCATGGGTACTTCAGCCCGACGGCAGTTATCGAACTAACTGGGCAGTATGCGGTCAAGCAGTAGATGGCACGGTTTTCACCAAAGAAGGTATAGATATTATGCGTTTAAATGAAGAGGGAAAGATTATGTATATGAAGAACGTGCAGACGACTGAAGATGCTTACAATGAATATTTCTCGTAAGGGTAGTTGTTACTTAGGTCTTTGGTAAGAAACAATTGCTGGTTTGCTACATAGTAACCCATTTTTTTGATCAGTAGGCATAATTTTATCGACTTATATTTTAGATTCACAGCATTTGTGGCCTTCAACCGAACTATCCTAAAACTAAAGAAACCGATGGAACTTTACATTTGTAAATGCCCATCGGTTTTTATTTTATCTCAACAATAAGATACCTTCTTATTCTGGTGAAAATAGGTCAGGCTGAATAACTGGGCTAGGTGCGTTGCGTAGAGTGAGCCTCGTGCTAATCTAACATGATTTTCTCGTTAACCATCTGATAGTAATACTCATCCATCTGTTCTGCCGTAACATCTTCTTCAAGATGATATATCCACCACGTCTGCATTGAAGTCGATTGCCAAACTGTTAGAGCTAGATATTAAAAAAGTGATTACGTATCATGGTAACGAAGTTACAAATCAGATTAATGACAGTCTCCAGAAGATTGTAAATATGAAATCTATCATTGACCACGAGTGAGGAGAAATTAACCTGGAAGCAAGCAAAACTCTTTTAATGGAATAACTTATCATGATGAAGTCGTCATTTTCGCGGCTTTGTTTATTTTGTGACTATTATGATGGGTAGTAGAAATAAAGTTACCCTTGAGTGCATAGTGCGATCGGACAAGTTGGAATGGCTGCAGGTGCGGATATCGGGGGGATTGCTGTCAACCACAACTTGTTGAACTATATTCCATGGATCGGTGCGCTTGCCCTTATGATTGGTGTTGTAACAACGTTGCTTGATAACTCGCTATCTAAAAGAAAACAAACTAAACATTCTTTGCAATGAATAAACACTTGTTTCATCTTCGTTTGATACTTGGGGTTAACGATATACGAATAGCTGTATTCAAAATTGGCCTATAACAAAACTACTTTCTTCTCGTTCAACCTAATGGGAAACATCACCTCTATAGCAACAAGAAAGCAACTGACCCATGTGATCAGCTGCTTTCTTTGTTTTATAATTCATAACTCATTAACCCAATAGCAATCAGTAGATACATCGTTGGAAGGAAGCTTCCTGAGTAGTCGTATAATAACCCAATGAAAGTAGGTCCAACTGCTGGCATAACATCAAAGTCGAATCACGCCACAGGTCTGCCCTAGCTAGAATACTCCGGCGAGTACTAACTTCCAAGCCTTGTTACACGACAACTAACAGTACGATAATTCCGAGAAAAATCAGCCAGCATACTGGGTGACCGAAATTTAATCCCCAGCCGACTCCGAATCGTTTCTCGACGATTAGGTTTGGATCCTTGCGATTGAAATAAATCATACCTAATAGCCATTTATCATCATCATGGACAGGTCTGAAATTGGAGCGATCTGCCGATTGCTCCAAGCGGCTTCCGCCCTGACCAGCCCAGAACGATAAGGCTAAGGCGTATAGGATGATAAAGGCTATTATGATTAGGACAATGGGAATAGCGAAATTGATGTTAAGCAGAGATATCATATTTAGTTGCACGACGGACAACAGGATAACTATTAAGAAGCTTGCTGTAATCATAAAACCTGACCAAGTACGGCGGAAAGCTACGTCTTGTCTGATGGAACGGTTCGGATCAGTGGGTTGAACCTGCTGCTTCACTCTGCGAATACTCCAATTCTCAAATATGAACACAAGTATTAAGAACACTTGCATTATCGTAGGCATAAACACAGAACTATAAGATTTAGCTGCATAGCCGTCTACGTTCCAACTGCTATTGTAATGGATCGGAATCTGATCAGGAATTAGGTCATAGTTGAGTAGCACAGTTACAATACCAACAACAATAATGAAAACATGGATGAGGAACCAATTACTAGACAAGCTAATGTTTCTTTTCCGAAAACCAGTGTCCACTGCTATGATTGATGGTTCCAGAGCAATAGGCAGCATAGGTAGTAAACTTTTCATTTTGAAATGATAGCTAATGTTTATGACTAGGGAGATTACAACCATGGCGAGTGAATAAGTGACAATGATCCAACTTTGTTGCTTGGAATGTTCATCACCGTATATTAGGCAGATGATACAAACAATGAATAGGATGGTATGCAAGGTAGCACTAATCCTAGCATATGACTTCCGCATCTGGCGAAGAGGTTCGCTGTGAAATTGTACAGCGCTGACGGTGACCCCAAAACTAATCGTCTCTCTTGTTAAATAAGGCATGCTTATCATGAGTACAATGGTAGGTACACATACAAGGATCATTACTATAACAGGCATTATCGTCATATCATTCGCCTCCTTTTATACATAAGTGTGTATTCGAAAACTCTGTAACCTTTAGACATATGCGATGCATCACTATGTCTTTTGGCGTATGATATTCTTTTAACTTAGATTAGATAATCGACTTGAATATAAGTTAATTATAATCGATTTTAGTGGATATGGGTGAAATTAACATTTGTCAGACCTTTTTGCTACGCAGCGATACTCATCTGACAACGCAGTAAAGTTTAGTTATAATCAACTTTTATCACCATAAAATAAAGCTCACTTGGTAAAATTGTGAAGTGAAAATCACATTAACTGGAGTGGATACTATGCTTTCTGAAGAAGATTATGCGAAGGTGGCGAAAGAAGCTTTACATCAATACCCAATCTATTGGGAAAAACTTGTGTATCTCGGAAAGAGTGATAATGTTACATTTCAAGTTCAGACCAACAATATTAATCAAAAGTTTCTTATCAAAATCCATATCTCAACGATTTCCATTCAATCAAAAGGGAATATCACATCAGAGCTTATTTGGCTTGAAGCTTTGGTTAAAGATACAAATCTCGTTGTACCTGTACCTGTTAGAAATCTTCGAGGTGATCTGGTAACAGAAATATCAACTCATCTTAGCGAAAATACAATCATGGTGACTATTCATCATTGAATTCATGGAAGCGTACTTCAAAGAGAGCCAACAAGTAATGAAACTAAAAATTTGGCTCTTTTAATGGCGGCTCTACATAAACATTCTATGCAGTGGAATGCACCTGTAGGCTTTAATAGACCAATATACAATTCTGATCATTTATATTCATCACTTAATCAATTAAAACGGTTAGTAAATTTAGAGCTTATCTCAAGTGAAGTGTTTGTTCATGTGGAAGAGTCAGCACATAAAATAGCAAATGTGATACAACATCATAAACGTTTGCCAAGTAACTGGGGAGTTATTCATTCTGACCTTCATGAGAGTAACTATGTATTTTATGAGGATACTCCTCAACCTATAGATTTTTCGAATTGTGGCTATGGCTTTTATTTATTTGATATGGCTGAAACATTTTTGCATCTTTCATCAGATAATAGGAAAGTATTTATTTCATCGTATAGCAAAGTAAATCAACTGGAAGAGAATTATGTCGAGTTATTAGAAGCATTTTTTATTTGGTCAATCATTAGGACTTTCGCATTCCATTCTCTAAATCCAAATGAACAACAACCCTTAGCGGCAAATTTTCCATCAGTTATTGAAAACTATTTTAGGAAATATCTTAAAGGAGAAAATTTTTTGTTAAACTAAGGGGCAGGTTAGTGTAATTTCCCGTTTTAGATAACGTTATAATATAAACAGAGTTTAAGACATGAATACAATAATGGAGGGGTAGGATTGAACAAGTATGTGTTACATATAGTTGCAAGTGTAATTTGCATATTGTTACCTGCTGTTGGTCTCTTATATGTTTTGTGGGATAGCCACCAACCCAAAATAGGACCTGTAGGAGACGGAAAACCGAATTATCCTTCAATATCTCAATGGATATCCATTAGCTCTTCTTTTATTCTTGGAGTAGTTAATTTACCTCTTTCCATAATTCGATATAGACAAAAGATTAAAGAAGATATTAAAAGTTAATGCTTATTACGCTGACGGGCAGGATAGATGAATTTTGTGAATATACGCCAGGTATGCGAACGATAAAAACATAAACTTTTAAGATTAAAGACATGCTACAGTCTTCAGAATCGCAGAATTCGTCAAAGGAAGTATAAAAGAACTAGGCAGTAGAGTGCCTATCGTCAGGCAAGAGAAGGGTGATCACGATAAATCTGAATTAAAGCTGGAGGCGAATGAAATGCTGGAATTAGAGTTTACGACTATAGAGGAGTGGGATGAAGCATTGTGGGCGCGGATGGAGCGAATCTATCATGAGGCTTTTCAACGCGGTGCTAAGACAAAAGCGATTCTGCGCAGTATGCTGGACCGGAAAATTGGTTATTTACACACGGGCGTGCATCATGGAGAAGTGGTTGCGATGGCTGTTACTGGACTGGAGGAAGGTTGCGGACCGCATTCTGATCATCGATTACCTCGCGGTTGAACAGAAGCTGCGCGGGTTGGGCATAGGGACCTGGATGCTGGAGCAGCTCAGAGCCTGGGCGTTAAGGGAACACCGGATCAAAGGTATGATTATCGAGGCGGAGTTCGGGACAACGGAGGCTCATCAGGAACGCATTCAGTTCTGGCAACGCAACGGGTTCATCCTAACCTCCTATGTCCATCAATATAGAATGGTTCCAGAGCCGTATCAGGCAATGATGCTGCCAATGGATACAAGTACGCATGTGCCTGATGATGGTGAAGCACTGTTTCGTTATATCAATGCTTTTCACAAGGTTGCTTACCGGAAGAGTTAGACCGCATTCAATGGACCTGCAGGAAATTACCGTAGAGATTAGGATGAAAAATGATCAATTCTTGACTGCATGGTCAATAACTGATACATTAATCCCATGAGCAGACCAAGAGAATTTGATGTCGATCGTGTATTACACCAGTCTATGGAAGTATTCTGGAATCAAGGCTTCAAAGCAACTTCTTATGAGGACCTTACGCGTACTACAGGAGTCAAAAAGCAAAGTTTGTACTGTGTTTTTAAAGACAAGCGATCGTTGTTCCTGAAGGCGTTGGCACTTTACCGTGAACAGGTTATAGCGAAACTGAAAGAGATTGAAACCCTGGATTCGTCTCCCGTTGATAAACTGGATACCTTACGATATTCCCTTTTAGACGATGAAACTGGCTGCCAAGGGTGTCTAATTGTGAATGCATCACTCGAATTCGGAACAGATGACGAGCAGGTCACCCGCGAAGCTGAGCTCATGGCAGAAGAGATTCAACTGGTATTAGAGAAGATCATAAGTAGTGGCCAGAAACAACAGTTAATTTCCAACCGGTATACGAGTATAGAGCTTGCATCTTATCTAAATAACACCATCCTTGGTGTGAGAGTTATGGAGAAATCTGGTTCATCCCGTGAACAGATCGAGACGGTTCTGCGTACTTCATTTGGCATGATCATGTCTTGATCTTTTTTGTGAAATTCTTGACTACGAAGTCAAAAATAAATGAAGGCGGATCAATACACCACCAAACCTTGAAGGAGGTGGGGCTTTTCGATAAAGATCGTGTATTGATTCATTTGGAAGTAACATCTAGTTGTTAACCAGGCTGGTTGCTGTTTAACATCTCCTAGGTCAATTTATATAAAACGAAATATGTGGAGGTTATTATGAATTATTCTCAATCCGTAGAAGCATTGTTCCAACCTATAGAGTTAGGTCACTTGAAGTTATCCAATCGGATCGTGATGGCGCCAATGACGCGTCAATTTTCTCCGGACGGTATCCCGGGTTCGAATGTTGCGGGCTATTACCGCCGTAGAGCAGAGAACGCAGTGGGGCTGATTGTGACGGAAGGGACAATAATTAATCATCCGGATGCATCCAATCAAGCCAATGTGCCGCACTTTTATGGCGAAGCTGCAATGAATGGTTGGGCACATGTTGTATCTGAAGTACATGAAGCTGGCGGTCGAATTATTCCACAGATCTGGCATATGGGAGCCAAAGGTCATGTTAATGATTATTCGGAAGCTGAGATTGCTACAATCGTTCAAGAATTCGCAAAAGCAGCCTCAGAAGCGAAACGCGTTGGGTTCGATGGTGTTGAAATCCATGGAGCACACGGCTATCTGATCGACCAATTCCTGTATGAGAAAACCAACTCTCGTACGGATCGTTATGGTGGAGATATGATGGCTCGCACACGTTTTGCAGTTGAAGTGATTGAGGCTTGCCGTAAAGTAGTGGGATCGGAATTCCCTATTGTACTGCGTTTATCTCAGTGGAAGACAGATGATTATCAGGCTAAATTGGCTGAAACACCGGAATTACTGGAGCAGCTTCTCGCACCGTTGGTTCAAGCTGGAGTCGATATCTTCCACTGCTCCACACGCCGTTTCTGGGAGCCGGAATTCGAAGGGTCTGATCTGAATTTTGCTGGTTGGACCAAAAAACTGACTGGTAAACCGACAATCACTGTTGGATCGATTGGTCTTGATGGTGACTTTACAAGTCTGTTCACAGAAGGTAAAGGCGCAAGTAACGTCGGTATCGAGGGATTGGTACAACGACTTCAGAATGATGAGTTTGATCTGGTTGCTGTAGGCCGTGCTCTTCTAGTCGACCCTGAATGGGCTAAGAAAATTCAAGAAGGACGTACTGATGATCTGGTTCCATTCACAAGAGAGGCGATGACTGTACTTACTTAATTGTAGTTATAATCATTAGGAATATTATTAATCAAACACACCTTCAAGAGAATGAAACCTTGTCGTAAGATAGGGGAGATCATCTTGGAGGTGTGTTTGTAATGGCAACCAGAGTGAGTTATCCGGTAGAATTAAAGATGAAAGCCATAGAAATGAGACTGGCAGAGGTTTCAGTTTCGGAATTGAGAATTGCACTGCTTTGAATTTCACGCGGGCAGCAGAAGTCCTGAGCTACGTTCCTTTCAACGTCACGATGCAAATTAAAGCATTGGAAGATGAGCTAGGTGTTCGCCTCATCTTCCGCTCAGTTCCGAATCAAGTGCTCAAGCAAACGCTCTTTGAGGGAACCACGGATATTGTTTATATATTGGATGAACCCATTCGCTCGAGTGGACTTTCCGTGGAACCTTTGCTGGAAGAACATTTCCGATTGTTAACTGCTCCAGATCACCCACTCGCCAAACGAACTGTGCTGCAATTGGAAGATTTTCATGATGAAGTGTTCCTGACAAATGAGAAGGGTTGTCCATATCGAACGATGTTTGATCGATCATTTGAGAAAGAGGGCATTGATAACATCACATAATTAGAGTTTCAAAGTGCCGAGGCTATTAAACAGTGTGCAATCTCGGGAATCGGTATCGGTTTTCTTCCTGAAATCGTTGTAGATGCCGAAGTTGAAAGCGGGAAACTTTTTTTCTTCCATGGGAAATTCCGGATTTGCGGGTGTATACACAGATGTTGTGGCATAAAGACAAGTCGCTTTCACCAATGATGTTATCTTTTATAGAAGCAACCAGGGAAGTTTTTGGTTCACAGAATGAAAATAAAACCGTATAGTTTATGTATGAGACATCAAACTGTTGAGCACAGTAAAACGCTGTTGAAAGTGGGTAGACATTATATATGATTCCACTAGTATACGACCAGATTAACCATTGGGGAAAAGACGATGAATTTTTCCTTGCATTGTTAAAAAGATTAAAAGTAGAATTTATAGCTGACCTGGGCTGTGGAACAGGAAGATGGACTACTCATCTTGTTCAGTGCGGTTATAAAATTACCGCTATAGATCCCAATGAAGAAGCGATTGAAATGGCGAGAAGTAAGGATAATTCAGGAAATGTGGATTGGATTGTAGGTGATAGTGCGGATTTACAAACCAATGCCTATGATGCGGTAATTATGACAGCCAATGTTGCACAGGTATTTCTTACAGATGATAGTTGGAAGCGAGTAATCTCGGACGTATTCCGATCCCTAAAAATGGGGGTCACTTTATTTTTGATACACGAAACCCTTTGGTAAAAGTATGGGAAGAATGGGAGAAGGACAAAACTCCTGACTTAGCTAAAGATAAACTAAGCGGAGATCCTTTAGAAGTTTATACAGAATATGAAGGGTTTGAGGGAGATATTTACACTTTCTATGAAATTGTAAAAAACACAAAAACAGACGAAGTGTTAGTTCATGAAAAAATGCAGCTAAGGTTTCGAAATCAAGACGAATTCGATGAGTCGCTGAAACAAATCGGTTTTTCAAAAATTAAAACATATGGTGATTGGGAATTCAAACAAGCAAATTCTGAGAATAGATCGTTTATTTTTCATTGTGTAAAATAGCAGTTAGTTAAAAAATGTCGAGGGACAAAAACATGATTCCACTGAAAGTCGCTATTTTAGCGGCTTTTTTATTTTATAACTCCAAAACATTGTTTCGTTCAAAATCCATTCAATGAAATTTGTTCATATATGATGAACTGGAGTATGATGGGGGAAGGCGATGCTGATAATTACCATATAATCAATGCCAAGTATAGAGTAATTTTATGTAGGTCTAAAGCTTTTGGACCCGGCTATACAACACCATACTTCCTTGAAGGGGGACATCTGTTTTGGATGAGCAGTTTCTAGATTTATTGGCCGAGAAATATGATACCGAAGAAAAAATTATAACAGAGATCATCAACCTTGAAGCGATCTCCAATCTCCCGAAGGGAACCGAGCATTTTGTCAGTGATTTGCATGGGGAGTTCCAGGCTTTTCAGCATGTACTAAGAAACGGTTCGGGTACCGTCAAAGAGAAAATCAAAGAATTATTCCGGAAGGTTTGGACGGATCAAGAAATCAATGATTTTGCGGCGTTGGTTTATTACCCGGAAGAAAAAATACAGCTGGTTATAGGGGAAATGAGCAATAAACAGGCTTTGAACCAGTGGTATAGACTAACAATTGAACACATGCTTAAGCTTATTTCTTATGCCTCTTCCAAGTATACACGCTCAAAATTGCGTAAAGCTCTGCCGGAGCAATATGTATATATTGTAGAAGAGCTTTTATACAAGACGGATTCGACCAACAATAAGGATCCTTATTACGAGGAAATATATCGGCAAATTATATCCTTGGGCCAGGCGGACAATCTCATTATCGGCCTTGCTTATACGACACAGCGCCTGGTGGTTGACCATCTTCATGTGGTTGGAGATATCTATGACCGGGGGCCGTACCCCGATAAAATTATAGATACGCTGATCAACTACCATTCAGTAGACATACAATGGGGGAACCATGATGTCCTCTGGATCGGAGCCTACGCTGGTTCTCTGGTCTGCCTTGCGAATATTATTCGGATCTGCGCCAGATACGACAATCTGGACATCATTGAAGATGTATACGGAATCAATCTGCGCCCACTGCTAAACCTGGCGGAGAAATATTATGAAGACAATCCGTCCTTCAGACCTAAGTTACAGGTTGGCCATAATGTATCGGAACAGGAAATTCTGCAGATCACCAAAATTCACCAAGCCATTGCCATGATTCAGTTTAAACTTGAAATCCCGATTATCAAGAGACGCCCATACTTTAATATGTCTGAAAGACTTTTGCTGGAGCAGATTGATTACGACAAAAATGAAATCAACATCTGCGGTAAAACGTACCTGCTGGAAAACACCTGTTTCGCAACCATAAATCCGCAGAAGCCTGAACAATTGCTGGAGGAAGAACACCAGGTGCTGGAAAAGCTGCTGTTTTCCGTTCAGCATTCCGAAAAGATGGCCAGACATATGAATTTTCTCATGAAAAAGGGTAGTCTTTATTTAAAATACAACGGGAATTTGTTAATCCACGGCTGTATTCCTTTGGATGAAGAAGGAAATATGGAAGAAATGCAGATTGAAGACAAGACATATGCGGGCCGTCAATTGCTTGATGTTTTTGAAGATCACTTACGTTACGCCTTTGCGCATCCGGAAGAGACAGAAGATCTGGCGACGGATATGGTATGGTACATCTGGACAGGGGAATGTTCCTCGCTCTTTGGAAAGAGAGAAATGACCACTTTTGAACGGTATTTTATCCAAGATAAAGAAGCACATAAGGAGAGAAAGAACCCTTACTACCATTTACGTGAAAATGAAGAGATCACTCGAAAAATTTTGCAGGAGTTTGATTTGAATCCAGATCATGGACATGTCATTAACGGTCATACGCCAGTCAAAGAAAGTCGTGGAGAGAGCCCTGTTAAAGCAAATGGAAAAATGATCGTGATTGACGGCGGTTTTTCCAAAGCCTATCAGTCCACAACGGGCATTGCCGGATATACCTTGCTGTACAATTCTTTTGGCATGCAGCTCGTCGCCCATCAGAAATTTAATTCAAAAGAAGATGTGTTATGTAACGGAACAGACGTGTTATCTCTAAAAAGATTGGTGGACAAAGAACTGGCGCGGAAGCTGGTGAGGGAAACCAATGTCGGGGAGAAGCTGCTGCGGAAAATCTCAAACTTGAAGGATCTATTAGAATATCGCTACATGAAATGAAACGATTGCTAAAAGTACACACCCGGATCAACCGTTTGAGTGCAATTTGACGTAGACGCTCGTATTGGGCAGGAAGTAATAATACCCTGTCTGTGCGAGCCTTTCTTTTGTAACAGTACGATGTAACAACAAACTTTATGACTTACAGTTGAACTAACCGAGGATTTTCAATTGGTGGAGAGGAGGAAGATATGGGCTACAATTCACGGAAGGAAGCAGTGTTTGAGGCGAAACGGGTCCGTAACTGTACCATAGCGGCAGGTCGTCGTCATACCGTTGCTCTTAAATCTGATGGAACAGTAATAGCTGTGGGTGATAATAAATACGATCAATGTAAGGTAAGCGATTGGTGCCATATCGTCGCAGTTGCGGCTGGTAATGTTCATATGGCTACGAACACCGGTAATGCACATACAGTTGGTCTTAAATCCGATGGTACTGTAACAGCTATCGGTTGGAATACGCATGACCAATGCAATGTAAGCGAATGGCGCGATATAGTAACCGTTTCGGCAGGTTGGTGCCGTACTGTTGGGGTTAAATCAGATGGCACCGTGGTTGCGGTGGGGCGAAATAATGGAGGGGAATGCGACGTGAGCAGCTGGCATGATATTGTATCGGTCACGACGGGTGACTGGCATACAGTTGGTCTAAAAATAGACGGAACGGTAACAGCCGTTGGTAACAATAAGTATAACCAATGTAGCGTAAACGACTGGGGCGACATATTAGCTGTTTCGGCGGGGTATCTTCATACTGTTGGGCTTAGATGGGATGGCACGGTAGTGGCTGTGGGTAGAAATAATGAAGGGGAATGCGACGTAAGCGGTTGGCGCGATATTGTAGCAGTTGCAGCTGGGAGTTATCATACCGTTGGTCTTAAGTCTGACGGGACGATGGTTGCTGTGGGTTCGAATAAACATCACCAATGTGATGTAAGTGGCTGGCACGAAATTAGATCTATTTCTGCGGGGTGTGCCTATACAATTGGACTGAAATCGGATGGGACGATGGTTGCTGTGGGTGATAATGATTATGAACAATGTGATGTAAGCGGATGGAGTAGCATCCAACAATAAAATACTAAAAAAGCAGCAGCTGATGTCGGCTGCTTTTATTATTTGTCGCGGGACAAGAACATGGTCCAATTGAAGTCGCTAATTTAGCGGCTTTTTGTGCATTGGCTTTTGAATAGCACCCTTAATTTCATATTCAAGTATTTTCGCATTTAAGTCAGGAAAATGAAAACTGTGTTTACAGGTGGGAGTTCAAATGATGGAGAAGCTGGTGTGACTTAGTATGATTTGAATCCATCACTTCGTCGTAGCCTAAATATAAATATTTACCTCTTGCATAAAGAACATGTGTTCGGTTTATAATATATACAAACATACGTTCTTAAAAGTACAGGAGTGATTTCAGTGTTGACTAAGCAACGAACCATTATGCTCATTGATATGCAGAGCTTTTATGCTTCAGTCGAAAAGGCAAAAATGCCTCAATACAAAAATAGACCATTAGCTGTCGCGGGAGACCCCGCAAGACGTTCTGGAATTATCCTTGCCGCTTGTCCACTAGCCAAAGCGAAGGGTGTATCTACCGCGGAACCACTCTGGCAGTCTCTTCAGAAGTGCCCTGAACTGATCATTGTGAGACCACACATGCAAGAATACATCGAAGTATCCACTCAAATCATGTCCATTATTGAGGAGTTCACCGATCTGGTCGAACCTTACAGTATAGACGAATTATTCGCTGATTTTACAGGGTCTATGCATCTATTTGGTAATGATCCAGTCGATTTGGCCAAGCAAATTCAAGACAAAATCTATAATGAAACAGGCGTATACGCGAGAGCTGGCATTGGTGAAAACAAAATCATCAGTAAATTATGCTGCGATATGATCGCTAAAAAAGCAGAGGGGGCATTTTCCACTTAAAAAAGAGGAGTTACACCTCCATATTGGAGATAAGCCCATCCGCGATATGTGGGGATAGGCTCAAGAATGGAAAAACATCTGTGGAAGATGGGCATCCGAACCATTAGAGACCTGGCGAATACGCCTCTTTCCAAATTAAGAAGTAAGTGGGGTGTTAATGGAGAAGTCATCTGGCGAGTCGCAAATGGACTCGACAATTCGCCGGTAACCGTCAATACGCACAGTACACAAAAAGATATCGGAAACGGAATGACCCTGCCTAGAGATTTCACAGAGGCTTGGGAGATCGAAGTGGTTATTCTCGATATCTGCACAGAGGTATGCAGAAGAGCCCGGCAAAAGGGACTGATGGGTAGTGTCGTATCCGTAAGTGTGTCTGGAGCGGATTTTGACCACCCCACTGGTTTTCACAGGCAGGTTAAACTGTCTGATCCTACAAACATAACCGTTGATGTATGCAAGATAGCCAAACGCATATTCCATCAACACTGGGATGGGCAACCTGTGCGCCGTGTAGGCGTATCCCTGTCTCAATTATCCAACGCGGATACATATCAACTATCTTTTTTGATGATCAAGAGCAGAAACGGGCCATTGATCAGGTGATGGACGACATTAAGGATCGATTTGGCGACATTGCCATTCTACGAGCGAGCTCCATTACGGCTGCGGGTCAAGCGATCGATCGAGCATCTAAAATTGGGGGCATTATAAATGAGCAAAAAACTGGAGGCCAATGGATTATGGGAATCGAGCCGCATGATGCTTCCTCAACATAAAGAACGAATTATACAGCATCGAACTCAAATTCATTATCAAGCGAAACCACTGATCCATGAAGATGAGTGGGAGATTATTACTCAGAATATAGATATGTCGCTCAATTATACATTGCAAGCCACCTTTGAAATATTTACTGAGTCAGGCAATCGGTATATACACGGGATCGTCACTTCAGTCAGTACCTTTGGGAAGAAAATCAAAATTGAAATGGAGAATGGATTTGAATGGGTCGATTTTGATCAATTGGTCGCTGTAAAACTTGAAGAAGGAGGCGTGTAAAGTGCGACAGACTTCTGAGGAACTTTCACTCGTGAAGAGGGTGGTGGAGCTCCTTATCTGTTAGGTGCTCTGGAGGTAGATAAGCATAAAATATACGCTTCAAACTTTAAGATGAAATCTGTGTATGTTGACTACCTGGACGGTACCCAAAAGAAAATTGCTTTAGAGATGTACAAATCAAAACAAAGGCTAAAGGAACATCATATTAAAATCATAGATGAAGTGAGATCTGAGCTGAGTTTAACGGTAGATTATTCGGTGAGAGGTTACATTCATAAAATGACATTATTATGGAGCAAAGTAAAAGTGGATGTAACCTTAATGCTTACTGAACATATGAACGTTGATATTACTGATTTGCTCAAATGAACATAGAAAATAAGATGTACCTGCGAACAAGCCGCGATGTATATCAAGAAGAATAATCGTCATAATAAGGAAATGTTGCTGTAAGAAGGAGGTAAGGGTAGTGGATGATCAATCTGCCATGAACGTAAAAGAGGAAAATATTACCAAAAGTTTGAACGAATCCTTGGGTAGAATTGAAGAAATCTTTACGAATACTCCCGACTTAATCATCCGAAAGTTAAGCATAAAACAGACCGGAGAACTAGCCGCTATAATCTATATGGAAGAATTGACAGATAAAGCGTCACTTAATCAAAATGTTCTTGCTCCGCTTCAACTAGAAACCGGAAATCCTTCCGGAGATTTCATTACAACAGTGGGTTATGTAAAACCTCACTCCATGTGGGAAGAACTCAGACTTTCCATTATACTCGGCTACAGCGTGTTATTTATTGAAGGAAGAAGTACTGCATACGCATTAGATACAAAAGGATTCCCGCAACGCGCTGTTGAGGATCCTCAGCAGGAGCCCTCATTGAAAGGGGCTCATCAAGGATTTATAGAGACAGGTTCTCAAAATATAGCCATGATCCGTCGTTATATTGCGGACAAAGAGTTAAAGGTGAAGCGGTATATTGTTGGGCAGCGGGGACAAACGCCAGTATCTTTGCTTTATTTGGAAGATGTGATCCAGCCGGACATCATTAAAGCACTGGAAGAACGGATTCAATCCATTGATGTGGATGCCATCATTAACACCGGAGAATTGGCTGAATTTATTGAGGACCAACCTCTTGCGTTACTTCCCCAAATGATTACGACAGAAAGACCGGATACGGCTGCTTCTCAAATACTGCAAGGCCGTTGTGTCGTTGTAGTCGATGGTTCGCCAAGTGTTCTGGTTGCGCCAGCTACGTTCATGTCTTTTTTCAGACGGTTGATGATTACAGTTCCCGATGGTCCATTTCGTCATTCCTCAGAATATTGCGCATCTTTGCCTTTTTCATTGCTATTTTTTTGCCTGGAATTTTTATAGCCGTCATTTCGTTTCATTTTGAGATTATACCTTTGAAGCTCCTATTAACGCTTGGTGAGTCACGGGGGCAAGTTCCGTTCCCGCCATTTGTAGAGGCGATTATTATGGAAATAACACTTGAAATGTTAAGGGAAGCGGGAGTTCGCCTTCCAGCTCCAGTAGGACAAACTGTAGGAATCGTTGGCGGTATTGTCATTGGTCAGGCAGTTGTGGAGGCAGGGTTGATCAGCAATGTAATGGTTATCGTAGTGGCTTTTACAGCTATTTCATCTTTTATTATTCCCAATCAAGACATGATGGCAGCTGTACGCATCATGCGGTTCATGATGATGATACTAGCTACCTGGTTCGGGTTTGTTGGACTGGTTGTGGGCATGATGAGCTTCATCGGTCGACTTATAACATTAAACTCGCTCGGTGCCTCCTATAGCACACCTATAGCTCCATTTAGGGCCATGGATTGGAAGGATACCTTACTGCGGGTACCGTTGTGGATGATGAACAACCGCCCCGCAAGCACGAATTCACGCCAGTCAAAAAGACAGGGTAAAAGCAGAGGATGGAAGGAGAATAAATAGAACATGAAGTCATTACGCCCGGTAACGATGCTTCAATTCATTCTTATTATTTCTTCTTTCCAAATCAGCGTTGCTTTTTGTCTATTCCCAGAGAGCTGGCGAGGCATGCGGGAACAGATGGCTGGATGGTCATTTTCTTAGGCTGGGGGCTGGCAACGTTAGCCTCCATAGCGATCGTCAAGTTGATGAAATATAGTCCAAACAGTTCAATACTCGATTTGATTCAGCGTTATATCGGCGTATGGGCAGCAAAATTAGCTGCTTTAATATTTATGTCCTATTATTTGCTTCTGGCGTATGACGGTTATATGATTGCTTCACTTGTCATTAAATTATGGTTATTGCCAAGTACGTATATTTATATTCTAGTCCTGCTGCTGCTCATCCCCACATTTCAGATTGCGCAGCATGGCTTTCAGGCCATCGGGCGATACAGCGAAATAGTCACCATACTCTCCATATGGATTCCGTTCATTTATGTGTCTACGTTAAGTCGTGCCCATTGGCTCTATTTATTGCCCATCTTTAAAGAGGGATGGTTCCCAGTTCTTTCATCCATCCAATTTATGATCTATCCGATGCTCGGCATCGGCCTGGTTTTGTTCCTCTATCCCCAACTAGTAAACAAAAAAAGAGCATTGCCTGCCATGATCATCTCCAACACGCTCACTTGCATCGTTTACTTGGGAATCACGCTGATTTGTTACGTGTACTTTAGTCCTGATGAGATCGGGGAGTATAATGACCCCGTGATTAGCATTATGAAGTCCATTGAATTTCAGTTTATTGAGCGCGTAGAAGTGGTATTTATCGCATTTTATCTGTTCGTTTTCTCTTGCATATGGATTCCCTCCATGTATCTTGTCTCGAGGTGCTCCGCGTCGCTGGTAGGAAAAGGTCAGGAAAGATACCATCTTGCAGTGTGGTGTATTGTCATTGAGATTAGCTTTTTCCTCTATCGGCCCAGCTTTATCGAATCTGCCCAAGTAAACTACGCACTCAATTACATTGGATTTATGATGGAGTTTGTTCTGCCCGCAGGCGTTCTTCTGTATGTAGCAATCCGCAAAAAGATGGGAGGGGGCAACGCACATGAGATGGGTCGGGAAATTCATTATCTCGGGTGTGTCCTGTATTTTATTGGCTGCGCTCGTAGGTTGCGCCAATGACAAAACCAATTTAGAAGACGCAACGGTTCCTTTGGCTCTTGGATTGGATGTCAAAGATAAAAAGCTCCATTATTATATATCTGCCCCTGTATTCAGTAAAGACATTCAAAAGAAAAGCCGCGAAGGGGAGGGATAGCAGAAGGTTTAAGACAGTCGAGAAATCACCAGGATGCCCAATTTCCCGGTTCGCTTGCGGGACGTAATTTTCAAGTCATCATTGTAGGGAAACAATTGCTTCAATATAAGGATTGGTTTAAAGTACTTGATGTCATGTTCCGCGATCCTCGCAATACGATTACCGACCGCATCATTGCTTTTGACGGTCCTATGGCGGATATTTTCAATTTTCAAGCCAAAGATCAACCGCCGTTACCTTTATTTATAAAAGCGATTGTCGATTCAGGAAGCAAAAGTTCAGCTACGGTAAAAACAACCGCGCAGGAGCTACATAGACAATTGTATGATCGAGCGATGACGCCTTCCATCTCGGAAATCAAGATTGAAAATAATAAAATCATGTTAAAAGGAACAACTCTTTTATCCCGAAAAGGGGAGTACAAAACTTCCCTGACCTATCAGGAGACATCACTTCTTCACATTTTGAAAAATGAAGCTGAACCAGGGTCAGTCTCACTTTTCCTGTTGATGATTTACAACAATCACTGCCATTTAACATCGACAAAGTGAGTTTTTCTTTAGGTGACATATCGGTAAAAACGAAATCCTCTCATGAAAATGGCAGATTTCAATTCAACATTAAAGTGAAGTCGATCGTCAGCATAACTGAAAAGTTTCTTGAATTTGAGCTTTTGGGGAATTCCGAGGAAATGGCAAATAAATTAAGCAAGGAAATGAAAAAAGCATGGAGGCGCTTATTAAAAAGTGCCAAAACTATAATATCGATCCTTTCGGGTATGGGTTTTATGCCAGGGCATATCAGTATCCCTTATACAAGGAAGCACAGACCGACTGGGGAAAGAACTATCCCGAGCACATTTTGATGTGGAAGTTGATCTTCGAATCGGCGCCACTGGAGCAGTAGAATAATCGAGTTGAAACGGTTGTTTTGTTGTTAACACCCAATAGTTACATTCTGGTTCCTATCTAATAAAAATGTGCCTACTTTTCAAGTAGCATGAGAAATTTTAAGATAAAACTCAAGAGGAGAAGTGATCGCCAAGATGATAGATTGAAAAGTAATTGAGGGGATGGTAGCGTCATGCCAATTGAAATTAAAGACATTGTGTCTAAGAAAATATTAAGTGAAGTAAAAGGTTATCTAGATATTGGTTTTACTCATTCACTAAATCCCTATACGGGTTGTGCATTTGCTTGCGAATACTGTTACGTCAGAGAAATGCCTATTCAAAAGTTTAAGGATATCCCTTGGGGATCGTGGGTGGATGTCAAGAAAAATGCAGCAGAAAACTATCTAAAGGAAGTCTCTCTTCTAAGACGTAAAAATAAACCCATAAGTATATTCATGTCATCAGCCACAGATCCTTATCAACCTGTAGAGCAGAGGGCAAGCATTACAAGAAGCCTCTTGGAAGAAATGGATAAAAACCCACCAGATTCACTTCAAATTCAAACTAGAAGCCCGCTGGTTGCCAGAGACCTTGATATACTACTGAAATTAAAGGAAAAATGTAGAATTATGGTTTCCATGACAATCGAGACAGATCGCGAAGACGTGAAACGAATTTTTCGCCCTATGCTCCTGGAATAAATTTAAGAGTTAAAGCCTTGAAAAAGATAAATGATGCAGGGATACATACACAAGTATCTATCTCCCCTGTGCTACCTTTTTCACCTAATTTCGCTAACATGTTACAAGGCATAACTGATCGAATTTGGATTGATACGCTACTGATTGGTGATGGTCAAATGGGGATGAGATCTGAGCGGTTAGGGATGCCACAATTATTTGATGTGAACGGCTGGGACAGATGGTACGAGAAAAGTATTCATCTGAAAGTCGAAAAATATTTTAAGGCGAGGTTTCCATCTGAAATAATTCATGTATCCAAAAACAGCGCATATCCATTTTGATTTTAACTAGCCATTCATTTTATGAGGATCGTGCCCATTTTTCTTCATGCAATAGAAATATTGCAACTGGTGTTCGAAGATCAACTTTCTCTTACGAATCAATGGAGGACGCATGAGTCCTCCATTGACTTAACTTGAAGATGTAGAGGAATTTATTCTATTTTGAAATGACCGTGGAGTAACAATTTGACATCATTCACTCTGATGAATATCGTTTGGAAGTTCATCATTGAGTTTCTGGTACCCGAGTCCCCATGTTTCCATAGAGAATATAATTGGTTTCAGTGAATTTCCTAAATCACTTAAGCTGTATTCGACTCTCGGAGGGACTTCTGCAAAAACAGTACGAATGACAATTCCATCCTCTTCCATAGAACGTAAATTTTCAGTGAGAACCTTTTGACTGATCTCAGGTATACTTTTACGAAGTTCTCCGAATCGATGAGTTCCCTTCAAAAGATCCCTCATAACCAATAACTTCCACTTGTTACCTATCAATCCAACTGTCGTAGCGACGGGACACAACGGCAACTCTTTTTTGAAATCACTACATTATCACCTCCAATAGTTACTATTAGGTTCCTATATAACAAAAAGGTGCCTACTTTCAAAACAATACATTGCTTATATTATAATTCTGTCGATGAAAAATCAAATGAGAATGAATGAAGGGAGGAGGGAGTTTGCAAGAGAGTTTATGGATGCAACTGAGTGAATATTTTTGAATCATATGTTAACGTTCTTGAATTCTTGGAGACAGCATTTAAAGATCAGTTTATTGGCATTGATGGGTTCTACACTTATCGGAGTTACATTAGATACCTTATCAACTACATACGGTCGTTCCGAGAAATGGGACCTAATGAATACAGTATCCGGGTTACAAGGTGTGTCCATGTCTTTACTTGAATCCGTACAAGGGATAACTTCTCTGCAACCTAAAGATAAAATAATAGTTACAAAAAGGTTCCTATGCAACATTAAGGTGCCTACTTACCAATTATCTAAAGTAGAGATAAAATTTAAGTGAAGGCATATGCTCACGAAAATAGAAAGGGGTTTAAATATGACGATTACAGAAAACAAACAATTGATGTATCGTTTCACGAACTTCATTAATACGGCAAGCAAAGAACTTGCTGAAGAGTTGATTGCTCCAGATGCTGTTTTTTATGTACCTATGCAAAAAGAACCAATGAATGGTCCAAGTGGTTATCTCTCCATAATTCATATGATGAGATCTGGTTTTTCCGATATACAATGGACTGTTAAGGAGCTGGTAGCAGAAGAGGATCTAATAGCAGCTCATTTTGTCATGAAGGGCACACAAGACGGAGAGTTTCTCGGGTTTCCACCAACGAGCAAAAAAATCGAAGTAAATGCAATGAATTTTTATCGGATCTCTAATGGCCAAATTATTGAAGAGTATGGTCAACCCGATATGCTTGGCTTGCTTCAACAAATAGGGGCAATTCCAAAAGCATAATTACATCTCATTGATCTGGGCATCGTTCCTAAAAAATTGGGAGTTGGATAAATAGATTAAAGTCGAAGAGGGAATGCATTTTGCACTCCCTCTTCTTAGTGATTTTACAATTAGGAAATATAATCTACTAGTTTTAGCCTAGTTTTTGCGAACCATTGAACCACACGGATTGGATTGACAAGGTATCTGAAATATTAGTGATTGGATCACCGTTTATGAGAATAAGATCAGCACGAGCACCTTCGGTAATCCGGCCACGATCATGTAGACCAAAGCAACGGGCCGGTTTGGAAGTAGCCGACTGAAGAGCTTCGATCGGAGTGAACCCAGCCTTCACCAGCAGCTGCATTTCGTGGTGAACACTGGCTCCATGAGCAAGGCCACCAAGGTTCGGAACGGGTACCGGTGCGACATCCGTCCCTACAAGAATATCAACTCCGGCACGGTGAAGATCCATCACATTTTTAAAGCTGTTCTCCATATTGCCTTGTGGGAATGTATTGAAGCTTGAGTTCAAAATATCGATCCAATCCGGACTTAATTTGGAATGAACTCGTGGATCATTAGCCAATTCCGATGCCGGATTACCAATAATTGATGAATTCAAAACCAAGCACGGTGTAACAAAAGCTCCAGAATCAGCTATGGATTTAACCAATTCGGACGTGTACTCGGGTCTGTCGATAAACAAGTGGCCCAAACCGTCGACTCCAAAATCGATGGCTGCTTTCGATGAAAGAGCCGTCAGAACGTGGGCAATGACCAACTTATCGAACTTGTGGGCTTCAGTAACGGCTGTTTTTAGAATCTCATCACTTAGAACAGGCAGGCCGGGTGCACCCATAACCGTTCCCTCTTCAATCATGATCTTAATATAGTCAGATCCATTCTCCAATTGGGTATGCACATGTTTGATCGCTTCTTCAACCGTCGTCACTTGAGGTATTTCGTCGTGATCGTGAGCGTAAGCGGCCAACATTGCTTCCCGGTCTTCCTCCGATAACTGCTCTAGTTCCTTTAATACGAATTCAGGTATTTCATCTCCATCAGGCAGTAATTCATCTGGGTGCCCACCAGGAGCGGTAATCGCTGTACCAGCAGATCGGACGTCTGCGATGTCATCGACATTTTTTAGCTGAATTTCGCGCCCTCTTTTAGTAAAATCGCCGTTCATTTCGAGTTCTGTTGTAACACCGAATTTTAAGGCATCTCGTAATCCGCCAATTGAGGTATGAACATGTGCATCAATCAGACCAGGTATTAATGTCGCATTTTCTCCATCGATAATTGTTGCGTCGCTTGGGATGTCTCCGCCCACTGAAATAATGGACACCCCTTTAATGACAATATGTCTGGGAACAATAATTTGATATCCATCAAAGATTCGTACATTTGTAATCGCCGTAATTTTTTCTAACCCAGCATTCTGATTTAATTTCTCCATCATAACTCCTCCTAATGTGTTTGTGATTCAACACTTCGGAGTATAACTGTTAGATATCTAACAGTCAATAGTCTAACTTTTGTTTGACAAGCCTACTGGGATCACTGTATATTTTAGCTACTTACAATTAGATTCCTAACAATTACAGAGGGGACGATGGACGGTCATGCATTCCCGAGAAGATACGCCTTATATGGATTTGTTTCAAATTATCGGTCTTAAGTTAAAGAAAAGAGCGGATGAGAGTATAAAAGAGCTAGGATTAAGTTCTCAACAAGGAAAAGTAATCGATTATATTTATGAGAATCAAGACAATCATATTATTCAAAAGGATCTTGCAGATCGGTTTCATTTGCGTGGGGCAAGCGTTACAAGCATGCTTCAAGGTTTAGAGCAAAAGGTTTCATCGAACGTAAAATCCCGGCCAATAATGAACGGCAAAAAAATATTTATGTATTACCAAAAGCGGTTGACTTAATTGAAGACTTCAATAACTCATTTCAAAAAGTGGAGGATGAAATCGTTCAAGCCCTTAATGACGAGGAGAAGCAAATCTTAAAGAAATTACTGATCAAAATTAATGAACGCATATAACAGACGGGCAGGCAGAGGTAATCGGTGGCGTACTGGTTGGCTTTTTTGTGGTTGTTTTACGATAGGGTGGAGCTGGCTGAACGTGGCGGCTTATGTTTATTTTGCCATGCACAGGATGAACGATTATCATTAATTAGTTTATAGTCGTTCGTTTTTTTCTTGTTTATTCATTCTCTTTTTTCTGAATTAATTCATTTAATATAATAGATTCAAAACACTCGTCAAGAACTTCGCTTTATTAAAAAATAGAGGAGTAACTTATGAAAGAAGAAATTATAAAAAAATATTTCTCTATGTGGGTAACTAGAGATTTTACGTTTTTAGATATGTATTTTTCTGATGATATTATCTACCGCGAATGTTATGGAGCAATGTATGTGGGTATAGAGGAAGTCCATTTCTGGATCAAAAAAATGTTACTCAAGCAAGTTGTTTTAAAATGGAAGATTAAAAATATTCATCAAGTAAATGAAACCTTATTTTTTGTAGAATGGTATTTTAAAGCAAAAGAAAAACAACTTTATTCATTTGATGGGATATCAATGATTAGATTTGATGGAAATAAAATCCGATTAATAGAAGAGTATGAAGCTACACATGAAACTTTTAGACCATGTAAGATTGATTAAAGATGTCGAGGGACAAGAACATGTTCCTATTACCGAATAGGTGTATTCGTTATTTTGCACTTTAATTCATCAAGCTAACGGGAAACAATGTTCCATAAAACCAAAGGAGGCCGCCGATCAATAGGATCGGCGGCTTTATTCGACTACCGGGTGAAAATTATGCTTTGTGAAGAAGATTATACAAAGGTGGCGAAAGAAGCTTTACGTCAATATCTAATCAATTGGCTAAAAACTTGTCGTCTCCGCCTTTTAACGTTTTCGGAACGCTCCACCGCGCGCCAGAGCATAGAAAATCAAGAGAGCAATGATCGACCCGACGATCGCGGGTATGATATGAAATCCACCCACCACCGGCCCCCTCGGTCCCAACAGTTCATACCCTAACCACGATCCAACAAAGCCAGCAATGATATTTCCGAGTATGCCTCCCGGCACGTCCCGTCCAATCAGATTTCCGCTTAACCAGCCAATTAACCCACCGACAATAAGTATCCAGATTAGATACACGAATTGGTCTCCCTTCCATTGATTTATTACAAGTTATGTTTCGTTAGGGGAATGTTGCGGATCATCTGAGAATCGACCACTAAACCATTTCCATTTTAATCCAAGGGTAGTAAAATCGGTTGTACCACCACTAGTATGAATGCTGGTGCAGATGGGGATGGAGATGGCCAGTATAGAAAGGAGGCGCTCAGGTGTTCATGTTTCGAAGTCCTTTTATTTTAGCCTTGTTGATGATGTGTCTGATGTCAGGCTTGACTGCTTGTTCTGAGTCAGAGCAATCGGAAGATAAGGGTGCTTCGACAAAGGCTGACTTCACGGAGCAGATACAGAGCCTTAATCTGAATCTGGAAGAACCGGCATGGAGGATGGATACCACCCCGTGAATCTAACGTGGTTCGTTGGAGCCGAATGGTACGGGCACACTTGGGGTGAGAGCCTGACTTCCAAATATGTCACTCAAAAAACAGGAGTCAATATCGAATTTGAAGTATCCACTGGTGAACCAAACGAGATCTTATCACGGATGTTGACGACCGGTAGTCTGCCGGATTTGATAACCATCGGCTCCTGGGAGAGTGCGGTTAACAAACTTCGGGAGAGTAATAACATCTATGCCCTGGATGAGCTAGCCAAACAGTATGATCCTTACTTTTACAAGGTAGCAGGTGATGGTGCTCTACAATGGTATCGGCAGGAAGACGGCCATACCTATGTCATCCCCAATGATGCGTACAGTCCCGAACAGATGCGTTCAACCGGCTTGACGGGAGCGAACCAAACCTTTCTCGTACGTAAAGATCTGTATGAGTCGATGGGCAAACCGGACCTTACCACACCGAAAGGTTTTCTAAATGCATTGCAATTGCTGAAGAATCAATATTCTGTTTATAAAGGCCAGCTGATCAGTCCGTTTTGGGCACAGGGGAATGCATCCTATGGGATGACCGAATATTTGCAAAATCTGCTTGCGATCCCCATGAACAGAATGGTAAAGTATACGACCGAATGACAGATCCCGATTATATTGAGTGGCTGAAAACATTTCGTATCGCTTACGAGCAGGGCCTGATTAATGTTGATTTTCTGGTCGACTCCAGTGCACAGGTGCAGGAAAAACCAACCATGCCCAATATTTTATGATGATTCGGGAATGGACAGACATATCGGACCTCAATTCGAAATTGGAAGTCCTTACGAATCAGAGTTCATACTATATTGCTGTAGATGGACCCCAGAGCAGCAGGGGAGAATCCGCCAAACTGTTTCCCGGCAGCATGGATGGCTGGATGGTTACGATGATTAGCAGATCCACGGAAAACCCTGAACGGGCCATCCGATTTTTGACCTATCTGGCCAGTGAAGAAGGCCAACGGGATTTATTTTTGGGCAAAGAAGGTGAAACCTGGGCGATGAAGAACGGCAAACCGCAGTTGACGGCGGCAATGGTCCAGTTGCATGACACGGATAGGGAGCGGCTGGAAAAGGAATATGGCATTATGGATACCTACTGGATGCTGCGAAACCCTGCTTTTGTTAACAAGTGGAGACCTGAGAATGCTCCATCCATTAAGCAAATGGAAGAGTTCGCCAACCAACAGGCCGATCTGGACAGCGGCATCTATAAGGGACTAGATCCTATAGGGGATTCCGATATTGCGTTAGCCTGGTCACGTATTTCTCAGAATTGGGAAGAAGTGCTGCCAGAACTGATTACAGCGAAGGATGAAGCTGCCTTTGACAAAATTTTTGAAAATTTTCTGATACGTCGTGTGAACTACGGCTTTAACCAGGTGATGGAATATCGCCAGAATGAACTGGAACTGCGGAAAGCCAAGATAGCCAGATAACCATTCCCTACATTGTTAACTATCAGCTAACTGGTGATATATGGTATATGGTATAACAAAGGTGGTGAATACATCAGAATGAAATACCTACTAACGAGATTGAGGAAGCTTTATCGCAATGCCCGTATATCCCAAAAGCTGTTTCTGGCATTTAGCCTGATGATTGCCATACCTGTTATTTTGATATCCTTTGTGTATATCCGCATGCAAGAAACCCAGCTATATAAGGATGCTATGGCAACGGGCAACAGCCACGTTTCATGGTTGAATGAACAATTGCGCAGAAGAATGGACATGATTGAGAACGCTTCCAATACAGCCCTCACTCAAAAGTCATTTGTGGATTTTATTCATTCCAATATGCTTGTAGATGGATTACGTCTGGTGAAGTTTAAGCAAAACCAGTTTGAGCAAATGCTTAATATCATTCAAAGCAATGCGATGATCAGTGAGCTTAGCTTTTACGTCGATAACCCAAACTTGTATGAAATCTGGCCTGAAATCTATCATTATAAGAAATTTTGGCCGCAGGATTATTGGGTAAAGCTTCGGGACGAAGGTGGTGCGGCTTACCGTTTATTTTCTTTTAGGGAGGGTGAACACACTTTATCCTACTATCGTCTGGTTCGTCTTCAAGGGCAGGAACAAAAACGCCCTAGTATTATGGAAGTGCGAGTCCCGCACAGCATGTTTTTCAGCGACCTGCTCCAGGAGAGCAAGGGAGACTTCTTTTCGGTGTTGATGAACGCAAGCGATCCTCCCGAGTATGTTTACAATCCCCAGCATGAGTTTTCTGAGAAATACGGGCAGGGGATGGAGGAGATCCTTGGCAGTATTCATCGCCAGCTGGATATATTGCCGCAGGAAAGCCCGCTTCAGGTTAAGGTGGGAGATCAGAGCTTCTATGCATTGTATCGATACATTGCTCCGTTGAACACTTATGTGGTTGATATTGCTTCCCATCAGGCATTGATGAAGGGGCCGCGTAGTTGGTATGCATTTGTGGTAACGATTACATTATGTGTATTGCTGCTGATTATGCTACTCGTATCCCAAACGACGCGGCGTATTTTCCGGCGGTTGGACAGCGTACTGGTATCCATGCGTCAGGTACGGAAAGGCGAGCTGGATGCAATGATTGATACAGGCCTTGATGAGAACGAAAGAGGGGATGAAATCGATGAGGTGGCGGTGAATTACAATAAAATGTTACAAGAGGTCAAACGTCTAATGACACAGGTCGTGGATAAGCAGTTAATTGCCAAAAACGCACAATTGCACTCCTTGCATTCGCAGATTAATTCTCATTTTTTATATAACGCCCTGGAATCGATCCGTATGGTGGCAGAGGTACAGAGGCAGCCTGCTATAGCCAATTCATTGGTGTCGTTGGGCTCCCAACTACGTTACAGCATGCAGTGGCGTAGCGATACCGTTGCTTTTCGTGAGGAGCTTGCCAATATCCAAAGTTATATTGAATTTATCAACTTTATGGAAGGCGGCAGTATCGTTATGACGGCGGATCTTCCTCAGGAGATACTTCGCTACGCCATTCCCAAGATGTGTATGCAGCCCATCGTTGAAAATGCAGTTCATCACGGGGCACCTTCAGGCGGCAGGGTAACTATAGAGATTACCTTTTCTGTGGAGAATGACAGTCTGCTTTACATTAACATAAGAGATGACGGAAAGGGGTTAGAGCCTGAGATGTTACAACGTCTTCAGGCAGTACTGCGGAGCGAATCGGATACGCCGATGGTTACTAGCAGGAGCGGACTTGGTTTGGAAAACGTGAATAAGCGATTGCAGCTTCATTATGGCAAGAATTGCGGTCTTTGGATTGATAGTGTGCAAGGTGCATATACCTGCGTAACGATACGCTTGCCTTGGGAAAATGTAAATCTTGGAGGGTGGTAGAGCATGATTAATATCCTGATTGTGGACGATCAAAAACACATTCGTGACGGCCTGCAGGCCATGCTGCATCAATTTCCTCTGGAGCTGAACAACATATACTGTGCCGCAAGCGGGGTTGAGGCGCTGTGCCTATTGAGGCAGTATTGCATTCACATCGTTATTACCGATATTATGATGCCCGATATGGATGGATTAGCACTCATGGCTCAAACCAAAGAGGAATACATGGATGTGGAATACCTCATTATCAGCGGTTATCGTGATTTTACATATGCCCAAAAAGCTATCGGGCTTGGGGCAAAGGGCTACTTGCTCAAACCTTTGAAGCGAGAGGATCTGCAAAATTCCCTGGAGCATGTATGGCAAGAGATCCAGACACGGCAGGCACTTACGCATAATATGCAGCGTGTATCCCGTCT
Organism: Paenibacillus sp. OVF10; assembly: GCA_022836915.1. Taxonomy (GTDB): domain Bacteria; phylum Bacillota; class Bacilli; order Paenibacillales; family Paenibacillaceae; genus Paenibacillus. The sequence goes on from CP094668.1 coordinate 4,437,719, forward strand.
CGCCCAAGAGACCGATCGTAAAGAATTAAGAATGTTTATGCAAGGTGCGTTAAGTGATGACGCATGGATTCTTCAGATTGAGGAACAAAATGATGCGTTATGGCGTAATTATCGCCTAGCCCTGCTGCGGGAAGAAGTTTGCATGAACCAGCCCGGAGCCAGCAGCGCCCATAGCATGGAAGCCATTGCTTATCGTGTGTTTGGCAAACAAGGTTGTATTTGCCTGCAACATCGCCCATACCTGATTCTTGCGGTGGATGCGTCCATAGATCCAAGTGTTTTGCCTGCAGCGCTCAAGGAAGGAAAGATCGATGCCATAACGGCCATGACGAACCCGATTCAGGGTTAAAAGAACTACCCGACAGCTATAACCAAGTGCTTGAGCTCTATCGGCACAGTTACCTGTTTCCTGATCAGTCCAGTATCTTCCCAGCGCATATTGAGCATATGGAACAGCAGTGGCAACTTCCCTATGAAGACTTATATGAACTGTTCCAGTCGGTTGGAACAGATAACAGTGGAACAATAACGAAGGGTATTTCTGCAATATTTCACAAAAGGTGCTGCAACGTTATCCCATTCGCTATACTCAACAGCTCTGCGCCGCCACTATTCAGATGATGGAGGAATACGAACGGGTTATCCGCCCTTATATGGGGAAGAAAAGCTTGACCTTGAATCATTGCGTAACCTCTTTGATTATCCAGGGATGCGTGAGTATATACAAGCACTGCAACAGCAGCTGCTTCGGCTAAATCAGTTATATTATGACTATAAGTGCAGCTATCGCCATTCGCAGGATCTAAATGAAGCCATTCGTTTTATACACGAGAGTTACCACAAACCGCTGGACCTCGCGATGGTATCCAATCATATATCGCTTAATTATGCTTATTTTTCAAATCTGTTTAAGAAGAATATTGGTAAAGGTTTTGCTGAATACCTACGAGATGTGCGTCTGGATAAAGCGCGGCGGCTTCTCGCCGAAACCGACCATAAAATTGTGGAGGTGGCTGCTATGGTTGGCTATGAAAGCTACAAAAGCTTTACACGCGCGTTCCGACTTGTGATGCAGATCCAACCCACAGAGTACCGACAGATGATGCGGCAGAAGGCAGAGCACAAAGCTCATTCCTATAACGCTATACCATGAAACAGCATAATCAAACGGACCATCTCCCTTGTTAAATATGCCAATTGAATCAAAAGCCAAAAAAATGGGATACCACAAAAACAATTGTACCTTTTCAGCAAATTAACCTATTCGATAGAATAAAGATATTCCCACTTGTAAGCGATTTCCTTAATGCGCATGGATTGGGAGAAGCTATTATTCTATTAAAGGAGGGCAATTATGAAACCATCTCACTTTACGGCAAAAAAGTTTATGCAAAAGGTACTCGGTATGTTTCTTGTGGTTGTGATGCTAGCTAGTATTGGCATACTGCCAGCTTCAAAGGTTCAGGCAGCGGGAACTACCGTAACCTCAATGGAGTACTTCTCACCAGCAGACGAGCCTGTTATTTCAAAATCAGGGGTTGGCAAGGCCAGCTACGGATTTGTTATGCCTAAGTTCAATGGAGGCTCCGCGACATGGAATGATGTTTACAGTGATGTAGGCGTTAATGTAAAAGTGGGCAACAACTGGGTTGATATCGACCAGGCAGGCGGTTATATCTATAACCAAAACTGGGGGCACTGGAGCGATGGCGGCTTCAATGGCTATTGGTTCACCCTCTCCGCAACAACCGAGATTCAACTGTACTCCAAAGCGAATGGTGTTAAGTTGGAGTATCAACTTGTATTCCAAAACATCAACAAAACAACCATCACAGCGATGAATCCGACACAAGGTCCACAAATCACAGCAAGTTTCACAGGCGGTGCAGGCTTTACATATCCAACGTTCAACAATAATCCTGCGGTCACTTATGAAGCTGTTGCGGATGATTTGAAGGTGTATGTCAAACCTGTAAACAGTAACACCTGGATTGATATTGACAATAACGCAGCCAGCGGCTGGATCTACGATCACAATTTTGGTCAATTCACGGATGGCGGCGGTGGGTACTGGTTTAACGTAACGGAGTCGATCAATGTCAAATTGGAATCAAAGACTTCTTCGGCTAATCTTGTTTATACCATTACGTTTAATGAACCTACAAGAAATTCATATGTCATTACGCCATACGAAGGAACAACTTTCACAGCAGATGCGAATGGTTCCATTGGGGTTCCGCTTCCCAAAATTGATGGAGGGGCGCCAATCGCCAAGGAACTGGGCAATTTTGTATACCAAATTAACATCAATGGGCAGTGGGTTGATTTGAGTAACTCCAGCCAGAGCAAATTTGTATACTCCGGTAATGGGTATAACAATATGTCCGATGCCAACCAGTGGGGTTACTGGGCCGATTATGTCTATGGTCTTTGGTTCCAGCCAATCCAAGAAAATATGCAGATCCGTATTGGATATCCGCTGAATGGACAGACGGGTGGAAATATTGGCAACAACTTCGTCAACTATACCTTCATCGGCAATCCAAATGCCCCGCGTCCGGATGTATCCGATCAAGAGGATATCTCAATCGGGACGCCAACCGACCCGGCAATCGCGGGCATGAACCTCATTTGGCAAGATGAATTTAACGGAACTACGCTGGATACAAGCAAATGGAACTATGAAACAGGATATTATCTCAACAACGATCCCGCTACTTGGGGATGGGGAAATGCAGAACTGCAGCACTACACAAACAGCACTCAAAATGTATATGTACAGGACGGAAAGCTGAATATCAAAGCCATGAACGATAGTAAATCTTTCCCGCAGGATCCAAATCGGTATGCACAGTATTCTTCAGGAAAGATTAACACCAAGGATAAACTCTCCTTGAAGTACGGCAGAGTAGATTTTCGTGCCAAGCTTCCTACAGGTGATGGTGTATGGCCAGCACTGTGGATGCTTCCAAAAGATTCGGTATACGGCACTTGGGCTGCATCAGGAGAGATTGATGTTATGGAAGCGAGAGGCCGTCTGCCTGGATCAGTAAGTGGTACCATACACTTTGGTGGACAATGGCCAGGGAACCAGTATTCGGGCGGTGATTATCACTTCCCGGCGGGGCAAACTTTTGCCAATGATTATCATGTATACTCAGTAGTCTGGGAAGAGGACAACATTAAATGGTATGTAGACGGCAAGTTTTTCTATAAAGTCACTAACGAGCAGTGGTATTCCGCAGCTGCACCGAATAATCCGAATGCACCTTTCGATGAGCCGTTCTACCTTATTATGAACTTGGCAATCGGCGGAAACTTTGACGGTGGTCGTACTCCGAACGCCTCTGATATCCCTGCGACTATGCAAGTGGATTATGTACGAGTGTATAAAGAACAGTAATTTGCGATTTCGCGTAGAGCGAATGAAGAGCAGATGGAACAGATGCTGGGCAAACCGGAGAACCTGAAATCTCATACTCTAAAATTGGCTTACGACCGATTCCCGATATTTCTACCTGGGAATCGGTTGTTTAAATTTATACTTGATAATTTGGTTCATCGGAGCATAAATTCCGGACAGCGGAAGGCGTAACAGCGGTCAGTCCGGGTTCAACCATCCCTAGAAGGTTAAATTGAATTAAATCGCGTTATGGATCGGAAGATCGTTGCATGGAAAATGCTCTATTCGGTCTTTATAATGAGGGCAGACTTGGGCAGGAGAGACATAACCAGCTCCGCTCAGGGCACAGCATGCAACAATAAGGAGGCATATGATGCTAACTAGCGATACAGCCGTACAAGTGCAGCAACAGAATGTTAATCTTGTAAGCGTTACAAATGGGCACGTGAGCCTGGAGATCAATCTTGAAAATGGTGAAGTGTCCTGCATCGGCAAGCATTCTTCCCATGTGAAGGGCATTCGAAGTGCTTTTCGCTGGCAGGGCCGGGAATACAGCACGGATCATTATCAGAACCATGAGCTGAAGGAACAGGAAGATATTGTTCGAGAAGGATTTGGAAAAGGCATCCGCTTGGTTGTTCTGCATACAGCCTCGTTGCTGCCGCAACTGGAGCAGCATTTCTATATATATGAATCCTCACCGTTTGTACTGGTGCAGACCGCTATAGTCGGGGATGAAGAGCTTAAGGCGAACCGGATGGCTGTGATCCAATCCAAAACCATATCAATCGGTGGAGAATCCGGCCAGGATGACCCGAGCATTCTGCGGGTACCGTTTGATAACGACAAATGGGTCAGATATACGGTGGTCAAGCCGCCACTGGATGTGGAGAGTTACGAGGTGACTGCCTTGTTCGCGCCCGACAGCCGCATGGGAATTGTGATGGGTTCCCTTACGCATAAGGTTTGGAAAACAGGGATCCGTATGCAAAGCGAACAAAGTGGACATATCGAGGGACTTGATCTGTACGGCGGTGCCGTAAGTGAACTGACTCGCGATTCCCAGCCTCATGGTTATGTGAAGGGAACGAGAGTTGAATCCCCCTGGTATTCGTCGGGTTCTATGAAGACTACCGTGAAGGTCTTGAAGCTTACGGTCAGGCGAATACCTGGATTGAGGCTCAGTTACCGTGGGAGGGCGGTGTCCCAGTTGGATGGAACAGCTGGTCCGCAGCCATGAGTGATCTGGACTATGATTTGTATACAGCGACCAGCGATTTTCTGAAAAATGAAGTACAACCGCTTGGATTCGAGAATGAGGAAACGTTATACATCAACTTTGATGCGTTCTGGGACAACTTTACGCCGGAAGAAATGAAGAATGCGCTGGACCGGGTGCAGCAAAACGGGCATAGAGCCGGAACGTACTGGACTCCATTTGCCTTCTGGGGAGGGCCCGATCAGTTCGGTCAGGCGGTCGAAGGAACGAACGGCAAATACACCTATGCAGATATTCTGCTGCGTGACAGTGAGGGCGAAATTCTGCCAGATGTAGACGGTGGTCTGGCGATAGACCCGACACATCCTGGCAACCTGCAAAGAATCGACTGGTTCACGAACAAATTCATCTCCGAAGGTTTCGAATATATCAAACTGGATTTCTTGGCACATGGCTCGTTGGAAGGACAGCACCACAATTCGGGTATTACAACAGGGATAGCAGCTTATCACTATGGCATGTCTTATTTGCAGCATAAACTCTCGCCAGAAGTAATCGGACGACCATTTTTCATAAACTTGTCCATCGCTCCATTATTTCCATATGCTTTTGCCCACAGCCGCCGTATTTCCTGTGATGTCTTCGGTACACTTGCGGATACGGAATATCTGTTGAACTCGTTGACACACGGCTGGTGGATGAGCAATACGCTCTATCGCTACAATGATCCGGATCATTCGGTGTTATACAAGAGCTTCAACCAGGAAGCTACCTGCTGGCATGAAGGACGCAGCCGCCTGACCGCTTCAGTTATTGCTGGAACGGTGCTCCTGCTCGGGGATGACTTCCGTAAAGAGGAAGCTGCCGAACGAGCAAGAGCTTGGCTTGGTAACACGGATATTTTGAACGTTGCTCGTATGGGCAAAACCTTCCGTCCAGTTGAAAGCGATTTTGGGAAGCTGTCTTCTGACGTGTTTGTCCTGGAATCGCCGGAAGAAAAGAGTTTCTATCTCGCCGTCTTCAATTTTGATTCTGCACAGGCTGCGGAGAAATCCATCTCGCTGAAACGGGCCGGGCTAAACGCCAATGCCCTATACAATGTGCAAGATCTGTGGGAAGGCTCACAAGGGGAAACGTCTGGAGAGCTTATTGTCTCGCTGGAACCGGCGGAATCCAAAATCTTCAGATTGACCGTGAAGGAAAACGGATCGGAGTCAAATAATTAAGCGGAACCATGATCGATTTTAAAATAAAAACAAAGTCAAACGCGCGCTTTTGTATCTCACAGATCGCGCGTTTATTTGTTTGGGGACTGGAGGACATGATATGAACGATTTTACTTTATGGTATTCAACTCCTGCTACGGATTGGTCTCAAGGCCTGCCGCTGGGCAATGGTAGAATAGGAGCAGTGGTTATGGCGTCTTCGCATCGTGAGGTGTGGAGTATGAGCGAGGTTACCTACTGGTCAGGACAGATTGACCCGGAGTATCCTCCGGCGGGAGGCAAGGCTGCTTTGGAAGAGATGCGCAGCTATTTTTTCTCGGGTGATTATGATGAAGGAGATCGTCTTGCCAAACAGCATCTGCAGCCAAAGAAGCGTAATTTCGGCACCCATCTTGGATTATGTGAAGTTGTTATTGATTTTGAGAAGAGGAATCCGGGTTCTGATGAAGCTGGAAGCTTCCAACATGAGCTGGATCTGACTCATGCACTGGCTGGGGCGTTCTGGAAAGATGACGACACCACGATTCGACGTGAAGTTTTCGCTTCTCACGCCGATGATATACTGGCCTCCCGAATTTGGAGCGAAGCTCCTGGTGGCGTATCCTTTACGCTAGGTTTGGAAGGGGAACGGAATCATTCAAGGTTGCAGCCTTAGATGACAACACGCTTGAATTCCAAGGACAGGCAACGGAAAATGTACATAGTGATGGAACTTGCGGCGTATGGGCCAAGGGCCTGTTGAAGTTGATTGTATCCGGGGGACAATCGCTAGGAAAGATGGAAACCGATTGACCGTGACCGGAGCGGATGAGGCTTGGATTTATTTTAGTGTAAGCACGGATTATCGTCGTACCGATTCGGATTGGAAAACAGAGAGCAATTATACGCTAGTGAAAGCTTTAAATAAAGGTTATACCTCACTGAGAGAGGATCATATCCGCGATTACTGTGAGCAATTTGACAAGATAGATATTCAGCTCGGGGTCACGGGGAAATCCGGCCTCACTACAGATCAGCGTATTCGTTTGTTGGAACAGAGTGGTGGAGATGAAGATCCGCAGCTGTTCGCCTTGTTTTTCCAATATGGACGGTATCTGACCATCGCGGGGTCTCGCGAGAACTCTCCATTGCCACTCCATCTCCAGGGAATCTGGAATGATGGTGAAGCGTGCCGAATGGGCTGGAGCTGTGACTATCACCTTGATGTGAATACTCAGATGAATTATTTCCCTACAGAGATTACAAACCTGGGGAAGAGTCATCTTCCGTTGTTTCGGTATGTTGAGGATCTGGCACAGGCGGGCAGGGAAACGGCTCGTCATGTGTATGGATGCGACGGATGGGTCGCTCATGTCTTCTCCAATGTATGGGGCTTTACGCTGCCTGGATGGGAAACCTCGTGGGGGCTGAACGTTACAGGCGGATTATGGCTGGCTGCACACCTGATTGAGCATTATGAGTACAGTCAGGATCGTGTTTTCCTTGAGAATGTGGCTTATCCTGTACTTAAAGAATCCGCGGCCTTCTATCTGGATTACATGTGTGAGCATCCTCGGAACGGTTGGCTGGTGACGGGTCCTTCCAATTCGCCGGAGAATCATTTTTATCCCGATAATTCGAGAGAGGGGTACAGCAGCTGTCTATGGGAACAACAATGGACCAGATGCTGGTGCGCAGGCTCTTTGAATTTTGTCTTAATTCAGTTGAACTTTTGAACAAAGACAAAGAACTCGGACGCAAGCTGGAAGAAGCAATTGGCAAGCTTCCACCTCTACAGATCGGCAAGAAAGGGCAGTTACAAGAGTGGCTTGAGGATTATGAGGAGGCGCAGCCGGAGCATCGGCATTTGTCTCATATGTATGCGCTATATCCAGACAATCAGATTACACCTGACCATACACCGGAACTCAGTGCGGCAGTACGGATAACGTTGGAGAACCGCATGGTCCAGGAAGAGTTGGAGGATGTTGAATTTACAGCTGCTTTGTTGGGACTGGGTTTTGCGAGATTGCATGATGGGGAGACGGCTTATAAACACCTCTCACATTTGATTGGCGGCCTGTGCTTCGATAATCTGTTCACCTATTCCAAATCCGGAATTGCTGGAGCAGAGAGTAATATTTTTGTCGTTGATGGAAATTTCGGCGGTACAGCTGTCGTAGCGGAGATGCTGCTGCAAAGTTATGCGGGCGAGATTCACCTTCTCCCAGCGCTGCCACAGGCATGGAGCACAGGCTCGATAACCGGGCTGAGAGCAAAAGGGAATGCCGAGGTTGACATCGTCTGGGAGAACGGACAGTTAATTTCTACGAACATTCATACTTGCTCTGCAGGAACATTCACCATTTGTTGGGGCAAACATAGAACGATCCTTCATGCTGAAGCAGGCGAAAGTTACTATTTCAATAGCGAGCTGCAGTTGGTAAAATAACGATCTATACTTGAAAATAACTTTCATTTATATGGACCATGGTCCCACGGAGGAAAAACATATAATAGAGACAGAAAGATACAAAGGGAGGGGACGTTGATGTACAGTATTTTTTTGGTAGACGATGAAGAACTGGGACTTGAGATGATGAGGGATTATATCCGTTGGGAAGAGATGGGTATCTATATCATGGGAACGGCGAGTAACGGCAGGGAGGCCTTGGAGAAAATTGAGGCCACCCAGCCTGATATCGTTCTTACCGATGTTCAAATGCCGATCATGAACGGTATTGATCTGGCGAGAAAGATACATGAGAGCTACGACTCGATCCAGGTGATGTTTCTGACCGGACACGATGAATTTCAATATGTAAAATCGGCTATCAACGTAGGCGCCGTGGGATATATGCTAAAACCTCTGGATTTAAACGAAATTGAAAGCGTTGTCAGTAAAGTTAAACAGCGCTGTGACGAAGTTGGAATTAAGAACCGTTCCATGGAGGCGGCCAAAGCCAATATCCTGAAGGAGTTATCTTACGAAAAAAATGAGGATCGTGCTATGGATCTCGCTTTTAGTTTCAGCCGTCTAACCCGGCAACCTGAGACCACCCGATATGCAATGGCCTTGTTTAGTATCGATCCCAAGGAGGCCGAAGGAGAACAGCAAAGTCTGGAGGAATGTACAGGTCGTCTGGTGTCTTTTCTCGATCATTTCTTCAAGGCGAAGAACCTGAAAGCGATCTTTGTGGATTACAAGGAAGGAGAGACCGGTGTATTTATGGAAGCGGCCCAGCAGCCGGGACATTATGCGTGGGAGGACTTGGCTGAGGCTATCCGTAGTGCCCTGGATTTTACGGTGACGGCTGCTGTAGGCGGACAAGAGACCGCGTTATCCCATATTCACTGTCTGTACGAAGAGACACGAACCATCTTGAATGAGCGTTTCTATGAAGGTACAGGCACAATTATTCATGCTGGGACCGTTTCGAATCAGTTTTATACAGAGCATATGCCCCCTTTTGACCAAAAGGAATGGTTCGATTCCATTAACCGACTGGATTTTGAATGGGCGGCACAGAAGCTGCACGGGTATATTGAGGGATTGGCAACACTGAGAGTCAAGAAAAAATCATCTGCGACTGGTCGATAGATCTCGTGAATGAACTGCTGGAGCAGCTTCACAAACCTGTTCCGAAGCGGGCTGAGCTGTATCATTCCATCTATAATGCGCTGACTCTGCATGAGATCGAGGATCTGATTCTCGGTACTGCGGAAGATGCGGTGAGCATGCTGGGCGAGCGGTTTATGGACAAAAATGCAAAATTGATTCACAAGGTCCGTACCCTCATCGACCAGAATTACAATCAGCCGATTACCATCAACAGCCTGTCTGATCAGGTCTATTTGTCACCGAACTATTTGAGATCCATTTTTAAGGACAAAACAGGGATGACAATTCACGATTATCTGACACGCATCAGATTGGATAAAGCCAGGGAACTACTGGCAGACGGCTCGCTCAAGATTCACGATATCGCGCAGACCGTGGGCTATGAGAGTACATCCTATTTTATTTCTCTATTCCTGAAGACACAGGGCGTAACACCCAACGAATACAGGAAAAGTATGTGACGATAGAGACTGTCTGGTAATGATGATATTGATGCTCTGTTTTCCTTGAACATGATTTGAATAGGCTCCCTCTTACTAACCTGTGATATGGCAAATGAAAGAGGCTTTCCTGTATGAATAGTAACATTGTGGTATGGAACATCCCCCTCCTCCTTTTTACAATTAACCATATAGGAAAGAAAGGAGGAGAGAGGGGATTTAACAGCTCTTTATGAAAGCGATTACAGGCAATGGCTGTGAACCACTGCAGGAATAGGCATAGGGAGATCTAACTCAATCATTAGAAAATGGAGGCATGTTATGTTGGGACGGATGATGAAAAAAGGATTTGTGTTCTTTATCATTTTTTGCTTGGTAGTTGGCGGAGGCCAGTTCGCCCGAACAGCTCACGCCGATGATATGAATACCTATGAAGCCGAGGCCGCGGGGAATATTTTGCTTGGCAACGCGCAAATCTCTGATAGCCCGGCAGCTTCAGGCGGCAAAAAGGTCGGAGGCATGTACCAAGGCAGTTCCTTGCAATTTAACAATGTCACTGTAAGTGAAACAGGATATTATAAAATTTCCGTTTACTACATTTCAGGTGATTCGCGGCCATTCAATATTAGTGCGAACGGCGGGGAGAAACAATTTGAAGAACCGTCCAAGACAGTCGACTGGGATACGGTGGGAACCTATGATGTGACCCTTCCGTTGAACGCTGGAACCAACACAATCCTGATTGATGACAACAACTGGTATTCTCCCGACATCGACAAGATCGTGATCCGCGGTTTGGACAGTAGTCCTCCAGAGGAAGGAGGCGGAGACGACTGGAAGAAAGATTTGCATGGTGCAATTATTGAGGCAGAAGCGGCCGACAATATTTTGAAAGGCAATGCCAAGGTGGTGGACAGCAGCATTAGTTCGGGTGGGAAGAAAGTAACCGATCTGAACAAAAACAGTTCACTGCAATTTACGAATATCAACGTACCAGCAGATGGTACATATTTGATCCGAATATCTTATATTTCTGGTGATCAGCGACCTGTATATATGCAGGTGAACAATGACACGGACGAGATGATTGATCTGCCCAAAACGGCAAGCTGGGACACGATTGGCACGTATGATGTGGAGGTATCTCTTCATAAGGGTGTCAATACCATCACGTTCTCGGATCATGACTGGTACTCCCTGATTTGGACCGAATTGAAGTGATTCCGTATACAATTAGTTATGAAGCCGAAGATTCGGACAATACGCTGACTGGTGAAGCGCGTGTAACGGACAGCCCCTCAGCATCAGGTGGCAAAAAGGTCGGATATCTGAATGGCGGGAGCTCCTTAACATTCAATAAGATTATAGCCCCGATGACAGGTAATTACCGTGTTACGGTTGCCTATTTTTCCGGTGATCCGCGCAGTTTCTATGTCCGCGCAAATAACGGGGAAGAGCAGTTTCACGACCTGCCCAAAACACCGGATTGGGATACGGTAGGTACGTATGATCTTACACTCCCATTAACTGAAGGCGAGAATACGATTACCTTTTCAGACAACAATGGCTATTCTCCCGATCTGGACCGGATTATCGTAGAGCCTGCGATAGAGACAGAACCCGAAAATCCAGGTGAAGGAGATGACGATCTGGGAACACCGGGTGACTCGCAACGATACGGTGATATTACGGTGACTGATTACACTCATGGTCTTTTGGTATCGAACGGACAATACGAAGTGTCTTATAATACCCAGACTGGATTCGTCGGCTATAGCTGGGCAGAAGGACAGAAGATGCGGGGATTTTCAGCAGCATTAAACTTGGTGAGAGTCTTGTGGAAACCAAAGGTTATGAGAGTCATGCGAGCGGTGGAGCACCGCTGGAGATTCAGGATGGATTCGGCAAAGGCATTGAGTTGAGCTTTGTTCATACGTCAACTGGCAAACCAACCATGAAGCAGGTCTATCGGTTTTATGATGATAAATCGTATTTCCTCAACCGTCTGGACGCCATCAGTGATACAGAGATCCAGAGTAATTACATGTCACCAATTACGGTTAAAAATACGGGCGGTGTGGATATCGGCGTCAGCTCGGATAATCGTGTACTGACAGTGCCATTTGACAATGACGCTTGGATTCGCTACAAATCTCAAACGATGAACCGGGCGGATACCAGCTATGAGATGACAACGGTATTCAATAACTCGACACGTAACGGTCTGGTGATCGGTTCAGTAACCCATGACACCTGGAAGACCGGTATTGACTGGAAAGGCTCAGCTAATCGTCTGAATGAATTTGCTGTGTATGGTGGTGCAGCGAGTGACGTTACTCGCGATACTCAGCCACATGGCAGCCTGACTGGTACTGAACTGTCCTCACCACTGATTATGGTAGGTGGTTTCAGTGACTACCGTACAGGACTTGAAGAATACGGTAAAGCCAATGCGATTATTACACCTCCGCTGGCGTTGAATCCGGAGCTACCACAAGGTGTTCCAGTAGGTTGGAATAGCTGGGGAGCTTATGATAGCGGGCTTTCGTATCAGAACGTAGTAGATGTGTCCAATTATTTCAAGAACAATCTTAAGAAGTTCAACAATAACGGCAATGTATTCATTAATATGGATTCCTACTGGGACAATCTAAGTGATGCTGAGCTTGCCCAAGCCGTATCTGTCATTAAGGACAATGGTCAGCATGCAGGCATCTATTGGGGACCATTTGTGTATTGGGGCAACGATATGAGCCAAAAAGTAGATGGTACCAACGGGCAATATACGTATGGTGATATTGTGCTTAAGGATGCTGAGGGACAACCTCTGCCTACACTGGATGGAGCATATGCACTGGATGTGACACATCCGGGGAGTCAAATGCGCATGAATTATTTTCTGGATAAGTTTAAATCACTTGGATTCACATTCATCAAACTGGATTTCCTAACCCACGGCTCACTGGAAGGTCAGCATTATGATACAACCGTGACGACAGGAATCCAGGCTTACAATGAAGGGATGCGTTATGTCGAAGAGCGATTGGATGGAAAAATGTTTATTAGTGCGTCCATTGCACCGATCTTTCCAAGTCAATATGCGCACAGCAGACGGATCTCCTGCGACACCTATGGCAAAATCAATGAAACGGAGTATATGCTCAATTCACTGACCTATGGTTTCTGGCAAAATGGAACGATCTATTCTTATACAGACCCAGATCATTTGGCATTAAGCCGTGCTTCAAGCTTGGAGGAAGCCCGCAGCCGGGTGAATTCCGGTGTAATTGCCGGCACGGTGATGATGGATTCCGATGATGTGAACGATCCCAAGGCACAGGAATACATGACAGCATTGTACAATAACACGGATGTTCTTCAGGTGGCGCTGAAAGGCAAAGTATTCAAGCCGCTTGAAGGAAATACGAATGCAAATGCCGCAGATACGTTTGTTCTGAAAGACGGCAATGATTATTACCTCGCCGTATTTAATTACAGCGCCAATAGTTCAGCGAACAAAACGATTAATCTGGGTCGTGCCGGATTGAATGAATCCAAAATCTACACATTAAAAGACTTGTGGACAGGTGAATCTTCGTCAGCCACGGGTGCATGGTCCATCTCGCTGGGACCGGCTGAATCGAAATTGGTTAAAGTGACCGAAAAACCAGTCAATCCAGAAAATCCAGGCAACCCAAGTAATCCAAGCAATCCAGGTAATCCAGGTAATCCTGGCAACAATGGTAATAACAGTAATACTAGCGGGAGTGGGAACTCGGGCAACAGCGCGACTCCGCAGAACGATACAGCAACACGGGTCATCACAGCCGATATGCTGAAGGTGGACAGTGGGGCAGGGAAAGTCGTTATAGACATCGAGGCTGGTACTCAGGAGCTGCAACTGTCATCAGCTGTCTTACGCCAACTCGGCAACCATACACTGGAAGTAAAATCAGTAAAGCTAACCCTACAAATACCTGCAAGTTTGTTCCAACAGCTGTTGAGCAAGCTACCAGCTGGGCAACGGGAAGAAAGTACGATTTCCTTGAAAATGCTTGCCCTTGGCAGCAAGGCCCAGGAGGTCATTGCTGCAGTGAAATCTTCCTCCCGGTCAACGGTTTCCTTAAGGGAGAAATCTATGAATTCAGCCTTTCGGCAACAACCAAATCAGGTACAACCGAAATACTTTCTTCGTTCAATCACCCGGTTACGCTGAGCCTGGCAGCGGCTGAAAGCTTCAACGTTAAGCAGGAGGAATATATTATATTAACGAAAATGGGACATTGGAATTTCTCAAATCAGATAACGTGAATGGCGTATTAACGACTAAAGTGAGCCACTTCAGCAAGTATGCCGTTCTGGAACTGGATCGGACGTTTACCGATGTTCCGGCCAATCATTGGGCCAGCACTGTAATCAAGGAGTTGGCAGCAAAGGGCTATGTTGAAGGCACACATGTAGATCAATTTGAGCCAGGACGCGCTGTCACCCGCGCTGAATTCACCACTATGCTCGTTCATTCCCTGGGACTGACTGTAGCAGGGGAAGTACACTTTACAGATGTAGCGACAGATGCCTGGTACGCGGAACCCATCTCGATTGCGATCCAAGCTGGTATTGTAAACGGCCGAAGCGCAGCCCGTTTCCAACCGGACGCACAGATTACTCGTGAAGAAATTACGGTGATGCTGATGAAAGCTTATGAGCGGAATGTTGGGAAAGTACCGCCTGTTGGTTCTACAGATATCTTGTTTACAGATATGGATCAGGTTTCTTCATGGGCAACGGCTTCGGTGAAGGATGCAGCCCGATTGGGACTGGTCCAAGGCCAAAGACAGGGACAGTTTGTGCCTAAAGGGATTGCTTCCCGGGCAGAAGCGGCTCAGGTCATTTATAACCTGATTTTGAAGTAAGCTTTAAGGCTGCGAATTATATCGCAGCCTTATTTTCATAATTTTGAGATGACAGATGATTTCCCCTATGGATTGTAAGATTGCGATATGGCTAATCCGCCTGCTGCTTCCTACAATAATATGTATGTTCACAACACACAGCATATAGGTACCATAACCGGAACCTGAAAGGGGTAAACATGACGATTCAATATCATGAACAATTGCGTATATTTGCAATACAGACACAACATTCATCTTATATTTTCGGAATTAATGAGAGAGAGCACCTTCAGCATCTGTATTGGGGAGATCCAGTGAGTATCGAGGACAGTGTCCCTTTGCTCCATCTACAATCCCACAGCTCTTTTGACGCGGAAGTGGAAGGAGAGGTGGAGGAGTACAGCTTCTGGGGAGGCGCATCTTATACAGAGCCATCTCTGAAACTGCGCATGTCTGATGGTGTCCGCGATCTCCAGGTTAGATATGACTGTCACGAGATCATTGAACAGGATGGCAGACAGACGCTGATTATTACGTTGAAGGATCAGGTGTATGCACTTGAAACACAGCTGGTATATCGGGTCATCCCGGAATTCGACCTGGTGGAGCGGTACGCCAATATCGTAAATAAGGGACAGGAGGATATCGTGCTGGAAAGCATGCAATCCGCAGCCTGGACCTTGCCATATCTCCAGGATTACCGCCTGACGCATGTTACGGGGAAATGGTCAGGTGAATTCCAACTGCGTAATACCATTTTGACAGAGGGAAAAAGGTACTTGAATCGCGGAGAGGTTTCACGGACGGTCATGCCAACCCATGGTTTGCCGTTGATGACGGTCTTTCAACCGAAACAGGTGGCGGAGTATGGTTTGGGGCACTGGCTTGGAGCGGTAACTGGAAGATTGTTGCAGAGAAGACGCCATTCACACATGTGAGGGTGACAGGTGGCATCCATGATTTTGACAATGAATGGTTGCTGGGTGCGGGCGAGACGTTTGAGACGCCTGTCTTTGTCGGCGGATTCAGCCCTGAGGGCTTTGGCGGCATGAGCCATCGCTTGCATCAGTACCAATACAATTACATACTGCCGCGCAGTGAAATCGGAAAAGTGCTGTACAACTCCTGGGAAGCTACTTATTTCGATGTTAACGCCCAGGACCAAATGGCACTTGCCGAAAGGGCAGCCAAAATGGGTGTGGAACTATTCGTTGTGGATGACGGCTGGTTTGGGCAGCGGCATTCCGACCGTGCGGGGTTGGGCGACTGGAACGTGAACAAAGAGAAGTTCCCGAACGGACTTGTTGAGCTTATTGACCGGGTTCACGGACTTGGGATGGAATTCGGCATATGGGTGGAGCCGGAGTCGGTTAACCCGGATAGTGATCTCTATAGAGCACATCCGGACTGGGTATATCATTTTGAGACCCGGGGACGGACGGAGCTTCGCAATCAGCTGCTGCTGAACATTTCCAAGCCGGAGGTCAAGCAATACATTATCGATTTTATGACCGAACTGCTTGGTAATCATGAGATTAAGTTCATTAAATGGGACATGAACCGGACGATCACGGAGCCGGGCATGAAGGGTCACCCCAATAACCGCCAGAAAGAAGTATGGGTAAGGCATGTCCAGAGTCTCTATGATATCTGGGCACGGCTCCGAGCAAAGTTCCCGGATGTAGAGTTTGAGACATGCGCAGGAGGCGGCTCAAGGATTGATCTGGGCATCTTCCGTTATGCCGATCAGTCCTGGCCGAGTGATAACACGGATGCGTTCGACCGCCTGAGCATTCAGGAAGGCTTCTCGTATACGTACGCACCACGTATGATGACCTGTTGGGTAACCGAGTCACCTACAGGAATGAACGGTCGAAACGTCTCGCTGAAGTATCGTTTCCACAGTGCAATGATGGGCACGCTTGGTGTCGGCTCCAATCTGAACGAGTGGAGTGATGAATGGATTGAACAGTCCGGGGAATTCATCGGTCAGTACAAATCCATTCGCCACCTGGTGCAATTCGGCAGACAATTCCGCCTGACTTCGCTTCGCCATAAGGGGTTACTGCTGTCCAGTACAGTGATGCCGCCGCAAGTGACCATGTGCTGTTCGCTTTTCTTCACTCGCAGAAGCTGGGTGAACCGTTGCCTAGACTCCGTTTGGCAGGCCTTCAAGCTGACAAGACCTATCTCATTGAAGAACTGGGATTAACGGTCAGTGGCCGTGCGCTGATGAACATCGGGGTGGAGCTGCCTCTGCGCGGCGATTTCGACAGCCTGGTGTATCGTATTCGTGAGCAGGTATAATAGGATGTTGTAGAACGGTTTAAAAGGAGTGCTTTGCAGGCCGATAACGGCTGCATCGCACTCCTTTTTATTGGATCTCTTTTTGCGGCAGACGGATCTGTACGGTAGTTCCCATACCAAGTTTGCTATACACTTTAACACCGTAGTATTCACCAAATTTCAGCTTAATCCGCCGATCCACATTTGAAATGCCATAACCCCGTCCTTCTTTCTCTTCAAACAAAGCCTCAAGCTTCTCTCGCCGCATGCCCATTCCGTCGTCTATAACCGATAAGATGATACTATTGTTCGCTATGACACCCTTGATATGGATATTTAGAGGCCGATCCTGATTCCAAAGAGCGTGAATCACTGCATTCTCCACAAAAGGCTGCAGCGCAAGCTTCACGGTCGAGTAAGGCAGAATCGATTGATCTATCGTGTAGATGATGTTCAGCTTGCCCTTAAACCGTATAAGTTGAATGGCATTATAACTCTTGGTCAGTTTCAGCTCCTCATTGATGGTCAGGATGCTCTTTCCTTTGTTCAGGGATATCCGATAAAACTTGGCCAGATGAAGAACCATATCCTGAATCTGTGGATCCTGATGCTTCACGGCCAGAGAAGAGATCGAACCGAGTGTATTATACAGAAAATGAGGATTGATCTGTGCTTGAAGCAGGTCCAGTTCGGCTTCCTTGCTCTGCAGCTCTTTCTGGTAGACTTCTGTAACCAGACTTTTCAACCGAGTTGTCATCTGTTCGAATGCAAAGTGAAGCTGTCCGATCTCATCACTGCCCATTTGCTCCTCATGAGTAGGGTTGAAATCCCCCGCTCAATCCGCCGAATCATCCGAATTAACGTCCTGATGCGATTGCTAAACAGCGAAGCAGTAATATAGATGAGCAGCAGCGCCACGCCGATGAAGCCCAGAGAAATTTTGATAATGAGCTGAGAGAGGGATTTAGCATCCTTGATAATACTGTCATACGGGAAAATGGACACCGTTCTCCAGCCATTTTTGAGCGTGTTATAGACGGCTAGAGCCTTCACGCCTTGATATGTTGTATCAAATCTGCCTGAAGGCGTCTCGTCCAAATTCTGATGAAGCAATTCGGGCAGGCTTGTATTGATTAACTGTTTGTCCGCTGAAGACAGAATCATACCCTTGTCATTGATAATAAAAATATCTTTGCCACCTGCTTCTTTTTCCATGAGAGAATAGATGACCGACTCGGAAATTTGAAAGACCAGCATCCCGTAGGGGTACTGATTACTATTGTTGTTCAGCAGCCGGGCGAGTGTAAACATGGCAGGTCCGTTCTCTGTCTGCGGCGTGGAGAGATGAATAATGTTCCCATAGGATTGCTGCAGCTTGTGAAACAGTTCCGTGTCCTGAACTTCCGGTGTGATCGGCCGGATATAATAATTGTCTTTGGGCAGCGACGGATTATCCGAATAAATGAATGCGCTATCAAAATCAGGGTAGGCAGCCATCACGGTGTCGATTCGATTGCCAATATAATTATAGACATCCAGATAAGATGGATCATCCTGATACTCGTTTGTGAGGTAATTGGCAAGGCGGTTATCCAAATAAATGGAGGCGGAAATGTGTTCGTAGCTATCCAGTTTGTTCTCCAGATTTTTAGTGATCTGAGCCGTTGAGTTTGTCATGTTGATGTAGATCTGCTCAGTAAGCTTCGTTTTGGTGAGCTCATAGGAAAAATAAACCAACAGCATCATCGGAATGATCGTGACCAGAACAAATACCATAAACAGTTTGGAACGAAAACTCAGGTTTACAAAAGGCATGTACATAAATCTTCTATAAAATTGGCGCATCCGGAAGCCCTCTCTTGACTGAATATTCGTTGCACAGTTCATCATAGCAGAGTGAATATGGAAATCCAATCCTCTCTTTGCACAAAAACATCTTTAAAAAGCGGTATCTTTCGGAGAATTCAACTATGGCGAGTAATCCGTGTCAAATTTATGATGAATAGGAGAGAAGTTGAATCAAGATATGGCCGGCCATGCTGCTGTATAGAAAAAGGAGGGTACTTAATGCATAAGGTAAGCGCTATCAAAACAGTCAGGAGCAATAATCTGATAAGCAGACTAAAAGAGCAAAAATGGTTATTCGTGCTTATGCTTCCTGCCTTCATTGCGACATTGCTATTTTCCTATGGTCCGATGTTTGGACTATATATGGCTTTTACAAATTATCAGCCTGGTGGGGGATCGTTCTTACATCAGTTCTTCCATGCCGAATTTGTAGGTTTCCAGTGGTTTGAGTATTTCTTTACTACAGGGGATTTCTATCGGGTTATGCGTAATACGCTAGCGACAAGCTTGCTGACACTGTTCTTCGGATTTCCTGCTCCAATCATCCTTGCGCTTGTACTGAATGAAGCGAGACAGGGATTTTTCAAACGTTTTGTACAGACGGTTTCTTATCTGCCGCATTTTATCTCATGGGTTATTGCAGCCAACATTGTGATTACGCTGCTGGCTTCGGATGGAATGCTTAACAATATTCTGGTTCTGCTGGGCATTGTCAAAGAACCAGTTGCATTTTTGCAAAACGGGCCTCTGTTCTGGTGGATTATCGCATTGTCGAACATGTGGAAAGAGATGGGATTCAGTGCCATTATGTATCTGGCCGCAATCGCTTCCATTAATCCGGAGCTCTACGAAGCGGCCAGGGTGGACGGAGCCAGCCGATTCAAGCAAATGTGGCATATAACGCTGCCATCCATGCGCCCTACAATTGTCATATTGGCTATTCTCGCGGTCGGAGGCATTTTGAATGCAGGATTTGAACAGCAATACCTGCTGCAAAATAATACCGTTCTTGAATACTCCGAAGTTATTGATATTTACGCCTACAAATACGGACTACAAAACAGCATGTTCTCTTACGGGGCTGCTGTGGGAATGTTCAAATCCGTTGTTGCCTTCATTCTTGTCCTTATCGTGAACCGGATTTCCAGAAAAGTGAACGACCAGGCGTTGTTCTAACTACAAAAGACAGAGGGGAGCGCTTGTAATGATTCTGAACCGATTCGGGGATCGTATTTTCAAAATTATTGTATATTTCATTCTTATTCTCGTAGTACTGGTTACATTTCTTCCATTTTGGAATATACTCGTTCTTTCATTGAACAGCGCGGAGGATACGGTGCGAGGCGGCGTTTATCTGTGGCCCAGAGATCTGACACTGGACAGCTATCAGCAGATTTTGAAAGATAGCGAGATTTTAAACGGGCTGTGGGTAACCGTCAAACGAACGCTGATTGGCGCACCGCTATCGGTTCTCGTCATTACGATGCTTGCGTATCCGCTAAGTCGGCGGAATCTAATTGGTCGCAAAGGCTGGAACCTGTACTTTATCTTTACCATGTATTTCAGTGGCGGCTTGATTCCGTTCTACATGGTGCTTAAGGCGCTGAATATGATTGATACCTTTTCGGTGTTCATCTTGCCAAGCTTGATGAATGTCTTCTATATGATCATTGTCCGTACTTTCATGGAACAGCTACCCCATGAGATTGAAGAGTCGGCGAGGGTAGACGGGGCTAACGATCTGACCATTTTCTTCCGAATTGTGATGCCGCTGACAACACCTGTACTTGCAACAGTGGGACTTTTTCAAGCGATCGGGCATTGGAATGCGTGGTTTGATTCCTATGCGTTCACCTATAGTTCGGATCTGAAGACTCTGCAAGCCGTGCTCGTGAAAATATTAAATCAGTTTCAGACCGGTGGCATGATTTCACAAACGCAAATGCTGGCCAACTCGGCCAAACGAAATGCCGTTTCCAGCGATACCATTCGAATGGCTGCTACGATGGTAGCCACATTACCAATCGTGATGGTGTATCCGTTCCTGCAAAAGTACTTTGTTAAAGGTATGACTTTGGGAGCGGTAAAGAGTTAAGCAATTCCATGATCCGGTTGTGGGACGGACTCGTCCTGCGACCTCTCCTGAAAGGGGTGGGCCAAGATTGTTTTGTAATTGCTCCATCATGCACTTTAGGAATTTATTCATTGGGAGGAATCAGGGTGTCAATGATAAAGACAAAAAAATGGATTACTATGGGTATGACTGCTGCATTAGTCGTTGGTTTGTTAGCGGGCTGCTCCTCTAACGATGGAGAGAACAAAACAGCAGGTAAAGATGGGGAACAAGGCCCGATTACGCTGACCTGGTTTGATGGCAATACCAAAGAACCATTTACCGATGCAGTTGCCCAGGAAATTACCAAAAAGACGGGCATAGAGATTTCCATCCAACAGCCAACAGGTAACCCAACAGAAAAACTGAGCCTGATGCTCGCCAGTGGTGACTATCCGGATGTGGTAGTCATGAGCCGGGAGATGCTTCCTCGACAAATACATTTCAAGTGGGGCATTCATTCCACTGGATGAGTTAATTGAGAAATATGGTTCTGATCTGAAGGAAATGTACGGAGATACCTTGACCAAAACACGTAATACCGACGGCAAGAACTACTATCTGGCCAACTGGTATGGACTCGACAGTGATCCGGTCTTCGGTATGCTGATGAGACAGAGCCTGTTGGAAGAGTTTCTTCCGGATAAAGCAGATGGTTCACAGCCACTCACAACAGATGAATTCGAAGCACTACTGAAAAATTTCAAACAAAAATACAACACGATTGATGGCAAAGAGTCCATTCCGATGACGATGAACGGTGAGAACATGGGCGCAAATCTGGGAACATTTAAAGGCATGTGGGGCTTAAAAACATACTATGACAACAACGGACGTCTGCAATATGATGTCAAAGACCCCAAATATCGCGAGATGCTGTTATACATGAATCGCTTATATAGAGAAGGTCTGATTGAAAAGGAATTTGCGATTAGCAAAACACAGACCTGGATTCAAAAGCTGACGACTGGTGCGGTATTTGCTACCCCAGGTGCATATTGGGACCCGGGGAACGGCAATGCGGCCTTGAAGAAGGATGGCGGGGAAAAGAATCAACTCTTTGCTTACAAAGTTGTTGCTCCAGGTGTAGATCCGGCTCAAACGACGTTTGGTCCAAGAAGTTCGCTTGGATGGGATGCGATCGCAATTACCAAAAACAACAAACACCCAGAAGAAACGATAAAGCTGTTTAATTATCTGGCGAGTGATGAAGGACAGCATTTGCTGCTGTGGGGCAAGGAAGGCGAACAGTACACCATGGTGGATGGCAAGCGACAACCGAAACCTGAATTCCTGCAAAGCTTCAAGGATAATTGGGATGATACGGTGAAGAAAAGCGGCGTTCGCAAATGGTTATGGTTTATCAAAAATGGTCTGGACCCGAACGGACAGCCGTATGACATGGCGGTTAAATTCCAGCGCAGTGAAGTGGATGAACTGGCCATTAAGAGTCTGGGCGATTCCGTATGGGATACAGCACAGTATGACAACCTGAATCCGGATGGGGGAACACCTCAAGCGCTGACGGCCCAGAAAGTGAAGGATATTATGGATCAGAGCATTACGAGAGCCATTATTGCCCCAAGTGAAGCTGAAGCTAACTCTGTATTTGACAAGATGCTGGAGGATATGAAGAAGGCTGGCGATGAAAAAGTGGAAGATATCATTAATGAGAAATATGCTCAGCGTATGGAACTGTGGTCTTCGAAATAATTGGAAATCAACTTATAAATAAACGCTTATATCAAAAAACCTAAGTTTTCTTAAACCCGTTAATCTGTGATTTGATGAGATTAACGGGTTTTTATTGGGATAAAATAGATGGGGTACGGCAATGCAATGTTTTTTTGTCCTTAATGGAGCGAGTAAAAATGAAATAATAATTGCTTCTCAATTGTGTATGCGATATATTGCATATAAGAATAATTGTAATGAGGATGAAAACAATGCCAATTCCTAAAGATTTTTCCTTACCAGTCCGTATGTCCGCAAAAGAAAGAGCGTTTTCTCAGATTCAGCGATGGATCATTGATGGAACACTGCAACCAGGTGAAAAGCTTATTGATGCGGAAATGGCTGAATCGCTTGGAGTCAGCCGGACACCGATTCGGGAGGCATTTCAGTTACTCGAAGTTCAAGGCCTCGTGTCCATGCATCCAGGAAAAGAAACAAAAGTAACGAATATTGAGAAAAACGATATTTTTAAGATGTATTCAACGATGGCTGCTCTTCAGGCCTTAGCTGCTGAAATCACCGCCCAAACTATTGTTCCAGAACAGATCGAGAAACTAAGATCCATAAATTTGGAATTCGCAAGTTCTATTAAAAATGGACAAGTTTATCAGGCTATGGAGGTGGATGAGCAATTTCATAATCATATTGTGGAGCTCTCAGATAATCCTTATGTAGCTACATTTAATACATCTCTTCAGATTCACATTAGGCGATTTAAATACGTATTTTTAAAACAACCTATTACGGCTACACTAGCTTCAGTTGAAGAACATGATCAGATTATTAAAGCTTTTGAAGGCAAAAATAGCAACGATGCCCATAATTTAATGAAACAAAATTTTATTCGACCGATGCAGGAACTGAACGAAATACTTTGAAATGAGGGAAGAAACATGGAAAATAAAAAAGATCTTCGCATTCGAAGCAAGGTAATCAGTGAAGGTGCTAACCGGGTACCGAACAGAGCGATGCTGCGTGCAGTTGGATTTCAAGATGAGGATTTTAAAAAGCCAATGATCGGAATAGCAAGTACGTGGAGTGAAGTAACACCGTGCAATATGCACATCAATGATTTAGCAGTGCAAGCTAAGCAGGGCGCACGTAATAACGGCGGTGCTCCACTAATTTTTAATACGATTACCGTTTCTGATGGGATCTCGATGGGGCATGGCGGGATGTTGTTCTCGCTACCAAGTCGGGAAGCTATAGCTGATTCGATTGAAATTGTGACCGGAGCGGAGCGTTTTGACGGCGTTGTTGCAATCGGTGGGTGTGACAAGAATACGCCTGCATGTTTGATGGCTATTGGACGGATGAATATTCCTTCCGTTTATGTATATGGAGGAACCATTCAACCTGGTAATCTCGACGGTAAAAAAGTGGATATCGTTTCAGCTTTTGAAGCCGTTGGACAATATCAAGATGGAAAAATAACAGATGAACAATTGCATAAGGTCGAATGCAGTGTTTGTCCAGGTCCAGGGGCTTGTGGGGGATGTATACCGCTAATACGATGGCCGCAGCTGCAGAAGCAATGGGTATGTGTTTGCCTGGTTCTTCTTCGACATCAGCTATCTCAGCGGATAAAGCATTGGAATGCGAAGCAGCCGGTAAACAGGTCATCTCACTTCTTGAACAGGAAATCTACCCAAGAGACATTATGACGAAGAAAGCATTTGAGAATGCGATCACCGTTGTTATGGCTCTAGGGGGATCAACCAACGCATTTCTCCATCTGCTAGCTATTGCGCACTCCGTAGAAGTGGATTTAACCTTGAATGATTTTGAACGAATTCGCTTGCGTGTTCCTCATTTGGCAGATCTGAAGCCAAGTGGTCAGTATGTCATGCAGGATTTGAATGATATTGGTGGTGTTTCCGGGGTAATGAAGCTATTGCTCGCTGAGGGATTACTTCATGGGGATTGCCTCACCGTAACTGGTAAAACGTTGGCGGAGAATTTAGCGGAAGCTGCTCCACTTCAGAATGATCAAGAGATTATACGTCCACTCAATAATCCGCTTAAACCAAATGGACCACTGGTTGTGCTTCGAGGAAACCTAGCTCCTGAAGGCGCTGTTGCCAAAATGTCAGGCATGAAGATACAACAGTTTTCCGGACCGACAAAGGTGTACGATAGCGAAGATGAAGCGACAGAAGCGATCATGAATGATGAAATTCAAGAAGGGGACGTATTGGTCATACGCTATTGTGGACCGAAGGGTGGACCAGGTATGCCTGAGATGCTTTCCGTTACAGCACTCATTGTAGGGAAAGGTCTCGGTGGGAAAGTTGCTCTCATAACAGATGGTAGGTTCTCGGGTGGCTCGCATGGATTTGTAGTCGGCCATGTATCCCCTGAGGCACAAGTAGGTGGACCGATCTCTTTGCTCCAAAATGGAGATATTATCACCATTGATAGCGACATTCAGGAAATTAAGGTTGAAGTGCCAGAAGAAGAGTTGGCCGCTCGAGCGCAAGCTTGGGTACAACCGCCACTGAAAGTGAAATCCGGTGTACTTGCCAAATATGCTAAATTAGTTTCCTCCGCTTCCAAAGGGGCAGTAACAGATTTGATGGAATAAACAAATAAAGAATACTTTTTGTAAAGATTAAATTTTTATACCCCCGTTAGTTTCATTATTTGAAAATTAACGGGGGGTGTTTAATAAAATGGGCTGTGTACTGAGTTTATTAGACGATTTCGAGGGATAAGACATGTTCCCATTAAAGTCGCTATATTAGCGGCTTTTTTTGTTTTATCGGTACAAATTCTTGTTGTCGGTGACTATACTCATATTAACTGAGGAACGGAATATAGATACACTCCTTGCCATATGAATTTTGATTATACGCTGGCTGTTTTTCTCTTAGTACATGTTTATTGTTATACTATGTGTTCCATCCTTACACAACGGAATTGGAAACCCACAATTAACTGCAGGTTATCTGCTTAGTGCTGTACCGCTTGTAAACAAATATGCTCATAACCATTTTAGAGTCAGGATACTTGTTCAGTATAAAAATATTTTTAATGCTAGAAGCTGATTCTGCAGCCTTTAGAGGATCTCCAGCTTCTTGACCAGCATTAGGGTGATGGGTTCGGTGAAATGTGTTGCTAAGTATTCCATCAGCTTCTTGGATAAATCCTGTACGGGAAGTTGCTTTACTTGTTCAAATTCAATTTCGCGTATTAGACGCGTGATGATGATGTGAGTCCAACCAAGTTTAATGGCATAATCATTATCCCGCTTCACGTTCTCAAAAGCGACAGCAATGTCTTCATGAACATATGGTTTAGTAATGATGGGATTCTTGGGATGGAAGCGAGCTAGAAGATGTTGGTCTGATAAAGATCGACATCTTTTTTTATTCTCTAATTCAAAGGTCATAGAGATAAACGCCATAAAAGGATTGAAGTTTAAAAGCAAAATATAGGACTGAAATTAAATCCTCAGATCTCAGTTTAGCGCATTACAACAAAAAATAAGACCTGATTTAAACATAAAAGCAAAGAGTTGAGTTTAGATTAGTGTCAAGGGAAGATGAGTTCCACGGGGATGACGGCGTTCTTAGGAGAATAAATATCTTCCATCTGTTCACATAACAGCTTTACGGCTGTTCGTGCCATTTCCTGTTCATCTTGCTGCACATAAGCTACGCCTGAAAGATGTGGATTATCGAAAGATAGTAAATCGATATTTGAGTGATCGTTCAGAAGACTGATCGCGGCGGATGTAAGGCGTGCTGTTTCTTCAGTCAAGGAGAAGGCTGCCGAAATTCCACTGTGGTTCTGCAAGAAGTTGCTTACATAGTCCAATGCTTGCTCGCTACGTAGAATGTCGAGAGGAATGTGACACCACAAGCTCTTGTCAATCGAGATGCCTTGATCTGTGTACGCCTGCTCGAAGCCGAGCGTGCGGTCCTCGACGGCCGTATTGGCATTTTCAGGTGAGATGAGCGCAATCTGCTGGTGACTCTTGGATAGCAAATGGGATACAGCCTTATACGCACCGCCGTAATTGTCGGATGTAATGGTGTACGTCTCAATGTTGCGCAGATAGCGGTCGATGAACACACACGGGAATTTATCGAGCGACAGACGCAGTAATGATTCGTTGTACTTCTCATCTTCTGTTGGAAAAACGATCAGCCCCTTCACACCGAGCTCCGTTAGTGTACGAATGACGTTTGATTCGATAGAGGAGGACTCGCGCGTGATGCTTAGTACCATGCTGAGGCCGGCTTCTTGCAGGAAGTGTTCCGTGTAGTCAACGAGCTTCTGAATGACACGGGTTCTCATCGTCGGAATGATGAAGCCAATGAGCGGTATGGAGGACGCGCTGCATGGGGATGGCGAGAAATTGATACTAGAAACAACAAGACTAGAAGAGACGAATGAGCCTTTGCCTTGTACGCGTATAATTAATCCTTCGTCAGCTAGTAGGGTTAGGGCGTTCTTGACGGTAATTTTACTTACTCTGAATTCGTCCATTAGTTCTTGCTCAGAAGGAATGCGATCCGTTGGCCGAAGTTGCCCTGATTTAATTTTCTGTATAATGTTTTCTCGAATTTGTTTGTAGAGCGCCAGCTTTTTCAAAGAGTAGCATCTCCCCATAAACTTTATGATTTTATAATCAATTGGTTATATAAAGCTTATTTCATATATATTATAATACGGCATGTAAAGCGCTTACAATATGGAATCTGAGAAATTGTTGCGAAGGGGTCTTTTCTTTGAAAGGTTAGAATTATGTTAAGGATGGTGGTGCCAAGGTGTATTGAAACCGCTTAAATTAACAGAACTAACTAGTCAGCCGACTTTTCAAATGCATAACAAAAAAGAGAGGATGACGAACAAATGAAAAAACGCAGTGCTTTAATCTCCATCGTTACACTCCTTATTATGTCACTTGTTTTTACTGCATGTGGTAATCCTTCCGGTTCAAAAACGGAAACGCAGCAATTAGGCGCTAATGCCGGTGAGAATGCAACAGAATTATCATTTTGGACATTCGTAGATTTGCACGGCAAGCATTTGGATAAAATGCTGGGGTTATGGAACCAACAGAACCCAGACAAACAGATTAAGTTGAATGTAACGGTTATGCCTTACGATGATATGCACAACAAGCTCTTATTGGCAGTTACAAGCGGAAAAGGTGCTCCTGATATCGCGGATATTGAGCTTGGTCAATTTCCTAAATTCTTGGAAGGTGACAACGTTCCACTGGAATCTTTGAATGATGTATTTACACCATACAAAGACGTTGTTGTTCCTTCACGTGTCGAGATTTATTCCAAAGCCGAACAGGTTTATGGATTCGATTATCACGTAGGTGCGACGCTTGCTTTCTACAATACTGAAATTCTCGAGCAAGCAGGTGTTGACTACAAGACAATCAAAACGTGGGAAGATTACAAACAAGCAGGTATCAAGGTTTATGAAAAGACTGGCAAGTACTTAGGTACTGCTGATACATCAGCTACGTGGCAAGCATCGCTGCTACTAGCTCAGCAAAACGCTGATTTTACAGATGAAAATGGTAATCCAAAAGTTAACTCGCCTGAAATGATTAAAGCGTATGAAATGTTAGTCGATCTGCAGAAGAACAATGTTATTCATACGATCCCTGGCGGACAACCCGACACAGAAGAAGCAAAAGGCGAATACAACAAAGGCAACTACGCAAGTGCATTGATGCCTGAATGGTACATGTCCCGCTTTGTAAACGAAATGAAAGACCTTAAAGGTAAGTATGCAATAGCTCCATTGCCTGTATTTGAAGAAGGTAATCCTCGTTCTGTTGGCTTAGGCGGTACTGGCACAGTTGTTACTAAGAATGGTAAAGACGTTCAGTTGGCAAAAGAATTTGTAGCCTTTGCTAAGCTTTCGAAAGAAGCTACTACTGAAATCTGGAATACACTTGGATTTGACCCAATTAACATGGAAGTATGGAAAGATGATGCAGTTACGAAAAACCCTGATAATGAATACGTCCAATACTTTAAAACAAATGCATTTGATACTTTGAATGAAATCAAGGACGAAATTAGAGCGATTAAGTCCGTTAAAGCCTCACCAACCATCGGCAATATATTCAATACGGTAACTTTGAATGCTATCTTTGAAGATGGCCAAGACGTGAAGGAAGCTTTGGATGAAGCACAAGCAGCAATTGAACAAGAATTGAAATAAATATAATAAGTAAATGATTTGATTAAACCTGTCGGCAGGTATAGTAGTCGGCAGGTTTAACCTTAGTCAAGGGAGATTGAGAATATGATAAAGAAATTTGTATACTCTCAAAAAGTTGCGCCTTATGTTTTTGTATTGCCATTTATACTTATATTTTTGATATTCTGGTTTTTTCCACTTGTAAATTCATTCGTAATGAGCTTTCAAGATAGAATGTTAGGACAGGATCCTAAATGGATTGGTGAAGCGAATTATTCGAAATTACTTACTGATAAAGTGTTTTTGACATCTATTAAAAATAGCGTTGTGTACATGTTAGGAACCTTAGTGCTGTTAATTCCTTTTCCAATGTTATTCGCCGTTATGATCAACAGTAAGTTAATGAAGGGAAGAGAATTTTTTAAATCTTCGTTCTTTCTCCCTGCACTGACTTCTGTCGCAGTTGCGGGTACCATTTTCCGCCTTACATTCGGTGAAATGGAAGGTTCATTAATGAATAGTTTCCTGGGTCTATTTGGTATAGAGCCTATTAAATTTTGAAAGACGGAAATTGGAGTATGGCAGCACTGTTAATCCTCGCATGTTGGAGATGGACAGGTGTTAATATGCTTTACTATCTATCCGGTTTGAAAAGCATTGACAATGAGTATTATGAGGCTGCTTCAATTGACGGGGCATCTGCTTGGCAGAAGTTTAGAACGATCACAATGCCATTATTGAAGCCGACCACGGTATATGTTACGACAATTAGTGTTTATGCAGGTTTAGCCATGTTTACCGAGAGCCTGATGATGTTTAACGGTAACAATTCACCCAAAAATATTGGCTTAACCATTGTTGGATACCTGTATAGACAAGGGATTGAGCAGAATAAGCTGGGTTACGCAGCTGCAGTTGGTATCGTTCTGTTAGTCATTGCTATGGCTATCAATTTAACGCAGTTGAAATTTAGTGGAATGTTCAAAAAGGAGGAGGATTAAAGTGGGCAGAAGTCAGACGAGGAGTGATTTCATCTCTAGAATAGTAATTATTTGTTTATTCATTATACTATTCGTTATAATTATGATCCCATTCTACGCAGTGGCCCTATCTTCCTTTAAACCCGGTGAATCATTAGTTAGATATGGTCTTAACCTAAGTTTGGATTTTGAAATCATGAGTTTTGATAATTTCATCTATCTGTTTACTGGACAACATGATTATTTTGTGTGGTTTTGGAACAGTATGATTTTAACAATCGTTCAAGTGGTTTTAACACTTTTTGTAAGCGCATTTGTTGGATATGGTTTTGCAGCATATCATTTTAAAGGTAAGAACTTCCTCTTTATATGTGTTTTGCTCATTATGATGGTGCCTTTCGAAATACTGCTGGTTCCTTTGTACAGCCTAATTAATGATTTGGGAATGGTGAATAGCTATTCGGCAATCATTCTGCCCGGTATAGCCAATGCCGCGACGATATTTTTCTTCAGGCAGTATCTACGAAGCATACCCAAAGAGATTATTCAATCTGGGCGGGTTGATGGCGCAAACGAGTATGCGATTTATTTCAGACTAATTATGCCGATTATGAAGCCATCCTTTGCAGCAATGGCCATTCTAAATGGTATGAATAGCTGGAATAATCTATTGTGGCCATTCATGGTGCTCGGAGATCAGAGTAAATATACACTTCCAATCGGTTTGAAAACGTTGTTAACTCCTTATGGCAATAACTATGACCTATTGATTGTGGGCTCCTTCTTCTCCATCATTCCAATTTTCATACTATTTATTGCTTTCCAGAAATATTTCATAGACGGTATGACTGCAGGTGCTGTTAAGGGGTAGTATATATTATGATGAAACAGGTGATAAGATGGAAATTCAACAACGAGCTTCACACGTCATTCAACCATTAATTGAGCAGAGAGCTGATCCTTTTATTTACCGACATTCGGACGGTTATTATTACTTCGTAGCATCCGTTCCGAGTATGATCGGATTGAAATCCGTAGAGCCCAGAACCTTGAGGGGCTTGTTACATCAACTCCTGTAGTGATCTGGAGAAAGCGCGAGACTGGTATCCTTAGTGCCAATATTTGGGCACCCGAACTGCATTTTATTGATGACAAATGGTACGTGTATTTCGCTGCCGCACACACGACGGAAACGAATGAAGGCTTGTTCGACCATCGGATGTACGTGCTAGAGAATGAAAATACCAATCCGCTCGAAGGCAGTTGGATGGAAAGAGGGCAGGTTCGTACCGAATGGGAAAGCTTCGCCCTCGATGCCACTACCTTTGAGCATAATGGCAGCCGTTATTACGTATGGGCACAAAAGGATCCGAATATCGAAGGTAATTCTAATCTGTATATATCCAAAATGAGCAATCCATGGACGCTGACTGGACCGCAAACGATGATTTCGCTGCCGGAATATGACTGGGAAATCATTGGTTATAAAGTGAACGAAGGCGCGGCATTTCTTCGCAAGGGTAATCGGGTATTCCTCTCTTACTCGGCTAGCGCTACCGATTTCAATTATTGCATGGGCCTGCTTGAAGCCGATGCGGATGCTGATTTGCTCGATGCCACCTCATGGCGCAAGTCGCAAACAGCGGTTCTCTCGACAGATGAGAGCATCTCAATGTATGGTCCCGGTCATAATTCCTTCATGGTGTCAGAGGTCGACGAAAAGACGCTATTTGTGTTCCACGCAAGAACGTACAAGAACATTATAGGAGATCCGCTGTACGATCCGAATCGCCATACATTTGTGACGGAGCTTTTGTGGACGGCTGACGGCAAACCCGATTTCCGCGGCTCTGCTGCAGCACTTGCACGTTCTGTACAGTGAACGAGTGTCCCAACAAGGTTGGTTGATGGATTTAAGTTCGTTTATCCAACTTGCCAAAGAGAGACAGTTAGAACATCGAAGGCACCTTACTGGGTGCCTTCGACTTCGTTCAACAGATAATACGTCGAACCGTAATACAAGTAGTGGTAAGTTGCCTTAAAAATTGCCGCTCCAGTTATCCCGGAAAATCATATCAAAAAAATAAAAACAGTCGCTGATCAATAGGATCGGTGGCTTTTTTTATGTTATGGGTACGAGTTTTATTCCGTGCCAAGGACAAAAGCTTCTATCGATTGCCGGAATGGACAAGAACATTGTCCTATTACCGTTAAGAAGTACATCTAAAGAATAAGATGTAATTTAAATCTTAACAGGCAGCATAAATTCTGCACAGTATTCGAATTTCTTATGGGACAAACAACTCGATAAGATACAAAAACGGGCTTTGAGTCACTTATAGCGAGAGGAACTGTAACGGGCAAGTTTCTGATTTGTTACAAGGTCAGCATATGAACAAGGTTGTAATTATGTAAATTTCAGTTGGAAATGATGATTTCAACCTGATGTAATGATTTGTAAAATAAGCTTATCAAAAAAGAACTAGGAGAGGTTCCCATGACAAAGCCAGACGTCCCGCACCATCCACAGATATCAGGTTATAGCCATAAAATCAATGATCCATTCTGGTCGCATTATATTGAACTGGTCCGCAACGTAGTTGTTCCTTATCAATGGGAAGCGCTCAATGACCGTATCGAAGGAGCTGAACCAAGCCGGGCCATTCGGAATTTCCGCATTGCTGCTGGGGATGAAGAGGGCGTTCATTATGGCATGGTTTTTCAGGATAGCGATGTTGCGAAATGGATTGAAGCAGCTTCGTACCTGCTCTCCGCGAAGCCAGACCCGGAACTGGAAGTCCTCGTGGATTCTGTTATTGAGACCATAGCTCGGGCACAGCAAGCCGATGGTTATTTGAACACGTACTTCACCTTGCGTGAACCTGGGGCGCGATGGACGAACCTCGCCGAGTGTCATGAACTTTATTGTGCAGGACATATGATTGAGGCTGGTGTAGCGTACTATCATGCCACGGGCAAACGCACGCTGCTGGATGTGGTAATTCGCCTGGCGGATCATATAGGCACCGTGTTTGGTACAGAGCCGGGACAATTGCCAGGGTATGATGGACATCAGGAGATTGAACTTGCACTCTTCAAATTGTATGAGACGACAAAAGAAGAGAAATATCTGGAACTGAGCCGTTATTTTCTGGATCAGCGGGGAGCGAGTCCGCATTTTTTGTAGAGGAATGGGAGAAAAGGGGCCGTACCATACATTTTGGAGAGTTGGATATGGTTCACCGACACACGTACTCCCAGTCCCATCTGCCTATTAGGGAGCAGTCGACAGCAGAAGGCCATTCGGTTCGACTGGTGTACATGTGCGCCGCTATGGCAGATGTAGCTGCGAAGAAGGAGGATACATCGCTGAAAGAAGCCTGTGAACGGTTGTGGAGCAACATCGTAAGCAAGCGAATGTACATTACGGGAAGCATTGGTTCATCAGCCAAAGAAGAAGCATTTACAGGCGATTATGATCTGCCTGGAGATACCGCCTACGCAGAGACCTGTGCCTCAATTGGCCTGATCTTTTGGGCGAAGCGCATGCTGCAGATGGAGCAGGATAGCCGGTACGCAGACGTTATGGAGCGAGCCCTGTACAACACGGTGATTAGTGGAATGTCTCTGGATGGTCAACGTTTCTTCTATGTGAATCCGCTTGAAGTCGATCCGAAGATGCAACGTGTGAATCCTAATTATGCCCACGTGCGAACACGCCGGCAAGGGTGGTTTGGTTGTGCTTGCTGTCCGCCGAACATTGCGCGATTAATTGCCTCATTGGATCAATATGTATATACCCCGGCCGTGGAACAGGCTACGTTGTATGTACAATTGTACATCGGAGGGGATGGGGAATTCACACTTGAGGGTAGGAGAGCAGCCGTAACCATGGACTCTGACTATACCTCCACTGGAGATGTGAAGCTGATCGTTCGGCCCGATTCCCCAGAGGGAATGCAGTTTACGATAGCTCTGAGAAAGCCGGACTGGTGCAAGATTCCCGAGCTGTGGATTAATGGGGAGAAGAGCGAACAAGATGGTTTTACTTTTGAATACGGTTACATAAAGGTGACCCGTTTGTGGAAAGCCGGTGATGAGATTAAACTTCACTTCCCTATGGAGTTGCTGCGGATGAAAGGACATGATCACATCAAAGCCACTTTCGGAAAAGTAGCCATCCAGCGGGGACCGTTTATGTACTGTCTCGAAGAAGTCGACAATGCCCGCGGATTGCATTGCATTCAGCTGCCCCGGGATGCCGAGTTTCACATCGGTAGCGGGGAACAGATGCCTCTGGGGGTCCCGGCACTTACAACCATTGGGCAGAGAATCGTATCCCAAGAAGACTGGGGAATACATCTGTATCGCAGTGATGTTCACTGGGATACACAGCCTGCCGAGCTTCGGTTCATTCCTTACTTCACTTGGGCCAATCGGGATGAAGGAGAAATGAGCGTTTGGATTCGCGAAAGCGAATAAGAAGAAGTCTACTAGTGCTGCTGTAAAAAAGTATGCAAAAGGAATGCGCCCGATAGACCCACAATACGCGCTGTAGGATAACGCGATCTTTGGTGAGCGGACACTTTTTTCACGGCATCAGTTCTGATTGAGTCAGTTTATTTATCTGAGTTGGTAAACTTGCTGCGGAAGTTGGAAGGAGAGATGCCCTCTTTTTCGAGAAACAGGAAGAGAAGTAGGATACATGATTGAAGCCGATCTCTTCGGCGATGCGAGCAACGGACCAGGCGGTTTGCAACAGCAGCTTTTTGGCCTGTTCGATTCTGTAATGCAGCAGATATTCCATGGGTGTCATGCCATACACTTTCAGCATGCTGCGTGCGAGATAGTTTGGATGGTAGTTGAGTTCCTTTTGCAGCATCGGATTGGAGATCGGTAGCGGGTAATTGTGGCGGATGTAGAGTTCAACTTTCTCGGCAATCCGGATTGCGGCAACGTCTGACAGTGAAGACAGCCCAAGATCCAGATGCTGCATAAATTGCTGGAAGGTCGCCTGTCGTTTCCAATTGCGCAGGGACTGAGGCTCCTGATCAAGCTGAGAGAAATACTCCAGCAGTTCCATATCTTTGATTGCAATGTGCAAATGTTTGGGAATGAAGATGGAACAGACATCACAGTGGTTCAGATATGCGCTCACCTTATGTGTCTCGATTAGTTCGGCTTGATTGGCGAGACATTCGTCCATGTTGGCAGACTCTCTCCAGCTGCCAAAGGTTTGAAAATGAATCCAGATCATTTCCGTTTCCGCCTTACAGGCTGCGCTGCCGTAATGATGTCCATCCGGCTTAAGGATCAGTGCTTCTCCCTGATTCAGAAGCCACTCTGTCCCGTTCTCGCTAATGGCGAGCGAACCGCGTGTAACAACAATTAGATCAAAGACACCGATGTCACTCCGGCTAATGTGATATTCACCGGCTTCGTAACAAGCACGGCCGCAATCAATAAAATAGGGAATGGGCGGGGTGATGAAATGAAGGATGGGCGAGTCCAATCCGGCACCTCCGAACAGGTTGAAATATTTAAAATTCATGTTGGCATCGAGCATTTATTTTTTATGATACAGCAAGTAACATATAAAATAAAGCGCTTACGAAATTCAGTTTTAACCTTCAACGGATTCAGGTTTAGAACCTTATCTTCACTCTTTAGAGATTCTACTTTAGACGAAAGAATGAACGTCATTTTCGATGGATCGGTCAAAGGTATTTCGTAGAAGAAACTATACTTGCCGGTTTAACAGAATTAAACCCCTAATGGATATGATCACATATATACAGGAGGTTATAATGACAATGATTTCGAAGAAGTGGAAGCCGCTCATGATCGCGCTGCTCCTGGCATTTTCAAGTCTGCCGCTGCAGGTTAGCGCTTTGCCTGCGGCCGCGACGGCTGCGGTAAAGACCGGTATCTCCAATGCCAGCCTGTCGGCCAAAGTTGGCGACTTAGGTCAGATTGAGGAGCTTTATATCAACAACAATCCTACCAATAAACAGGGAAGCCAATCAATTTCGTCCTGCCTAATACTACATCGCCGCAGAATGGTACTCAGCACCAATGGATGGGGGAATGATCTTCTCTTACCG
The DNA here is from genome assembly GCA_022836915.1 of Paenibacillus sp. OVF10. Classification (GTDB taxonomy): domain Bacteria; phylum Bacillota; class Bacilli; order Paenibacillales; family Paenibacillaceae; genus Paenibacillus. The sequence goes on from CP094668.1 coordinate 4,473,745, forward strand.
TACGGGTGCCAATGGACAATTCCCTGATAACAGGGACGGCTTTGTAGAAGTTGATACCAATAAAACATTGGCTGCCGGGGGATCTACACAATATTCGACCATTAATCCGGATAACCCCTATATGAACAAGACCGCATCAGCAGACGGCAAGAAGGTAGAAGTCAACTTTATTGGACAGAACCTAAATTCTACAGACCAGCGGGTAATGAAGGGCTTCGATGTGAAATCCGTTTTTGATATGGAGACCGATGATGGTTCAATGCTTTGGGAAATTACGGTGAAGAACAAAAGCAATCAGTATATCGAATTCGGGGATATCGGCTTGCCGATGCCTTGGAACAACAAATACCAGACCTTATCCGATACCTATGATGACCGTGTGACGGTGCATAATTTCGCAGGTGCTGACAGTGGGTATTCTTATGCCATCCGCACCAGTGGTGAGGGGAACTTCATGCTCTTCACTCCGGTGCCGGAGAGCGGCGCTCGAATCGAGTATGTGGATTATTGGATGCATGAAGCAGGAGAGCGGCGTGCTGCAGACACCTTTAAGAACTGGACAGGAGATAGTGGCGGCTGGTATCCGGGGCTGAACGTGCTCTATATTCACTCCAAAGAAATCCAAAAAACGGGACGCGGATACTTCACTGATGCTTCCAGCCTCGTCCTAGGACCGGATGAGTCCAAGACATATAAGTTCAAATTCTCAGCAGTCCGTGGAGGAGACAACACGCCGCAGGAAAGTGCCCAAAGCCCAAATAACAGTTCGACCTCGATGGAAGACCGTGAAGCCAATCTGCGGTCCATCCTATATAAATCAGGCATGATTGATGCAGTAGCGGTGCCGGGCTTCCAGACAGCGATCAATATGCCTGTCAAGCTAGACCTGCACTATGACGACAGTATCGTTGATGTACAAACCATCGATATTCAAAATGTGGCAGAGAATGATCCGTTTGACGAAGCGCATATTCCGGTTATCAAGCCTGGGAAGAGCAGAAAGGAAATGGTTGACAACTCGCGGGCTGGACGTGGACTGCCTGGCGGAAACCCTGACTACAACGAGTCGGTTGAGTTTGTGGAGACCAAGATCGTAAATGGTGAACAGCATCACATCTATTCGCTTCAGTTTGATTCGATCGGCAATAACAGCGTGCGTATCGAATATAAGCTGAAGGACGGCAACGAATGGGTGGATAAATTCACTCAATTTGAATTCAATGTTCTAGCCGAGCTGGATGCAATCTCGGATGCCCATTCCGAATTCATGGTCCAGCAAACACAGGATAAGGATCCGGAAAGTCCCACCTACGGGAACTATTTCGACTGGTATCTTTCAAGCGGCATGGATCTCAATACAAGCCATTGGGGAGATGACTGGAGCCATGACAACATCAACTTCATGACGATGAAGAACTATCTGGCTCCAAGTCCCGATGAAATTCGCTCTATCGAGACATACCTGATCGACTTCATGTGGGAACGATACATGAAGAATACGCAGGATAGCTACATCGTTGCGAACTGGCTGAAAGATTCTGGAGCGTACACTGACAAAGATAAACCTTATACACGTACGTTCTCCGAAATCATGGAAGCTACCGGATTTTTCAACATGTACCGGATTCAGAAGGCTTATCCTAATCTGATCGAGTACCGGGAATCGCCTCAGTTTTATCTGGAGAAAGCTTATAACATCTACTATAAGCGTGTTTCCACCGGGGCCATCGGATTCTATGGCGAGCAGCAAATCCCGCATATGATTGAAGCACTGAAGGAAGAGGGATGCAGACCGAGTCAGCCAATCTGCAGAAAAAGTTCGCCCTCGACAAGGGACGGAATATGACTAGAGCCACTTATCCTTACGGGTCGGAATTTGAATATGACAATACTGGCGAAGAAGGGGCTTATGCAGCAGCGAAAGCACTGCGCACGTACTATCCAGCAGACGCACATACAGGTGCAGCTGAGAAAAGTATGGAAATGGCCGATTGGAAAACACGTGCCATGCGCGGTATTCAGCCTACCTGGTTCCATTATTCCGTGCCCGTTTTCCGCGGCGGTGAAGGCTGGTGGAATTTCCAATATACTGCGTCTTTGGCAGGATACATTATGGATGACTGGTTAAGGTATGAGAATGATGGCAGATCGGTGGAGCAGAAGGCCATTGCACAGCAGCGAAATTATGCCGCGAAGATTTCGAACTTCAATGCCGTCAATATGGGACAGATTTCGGCTAATTCAGTTGGCAGTACCTCTTGGAGATATTCGATGTATAAGGGAGGCACAGGTACGAAGGACGTATACGATGGCGGCTCTCGCGTCATGAGTAACGGCTGGAATGATTTTTCGGGCGAATCGGAAGAAGGCCTCTATGGTTCCCTTCTCAGCATCAGCTCTGATATTGTTACAGATCCGATATTCGGGTTGTTCGGTTATGGAGCGCTGGTGAGTGACGAAGGAGACAGCTACAACATTACGCCGAAAGACGGTTTCGGCAAACGGATCAATCTGATCGATGAGAAAATCTATTTGGAGCTGGAAAGTGATAAAGTAGAAAGCGCTCAAATTCAAAAAGATGGTAAGGGTTTTACACTTCAGCTCCTGAATCCATCAGGAAAAGAGCATACTTCACGGATTTTGTTTGATGGAGTGGGGATCGAGAATGGCTACTATACCATGAAGCTGAATGGTGCAGCTGCCGGACAGTTCTATGTTCAGAACAATGAAGGCGTTGCCATGTTTCAGATGGGTAGCGTGCAGCGTGCTGAATTGATCATTGAAAAGTCAGCCGGCGGCGAAAATGAAGCTCCGAAAATTACTGTAGAGCTGGCGACACAACATTCACAGGCGTTGATTCCATTTATGCTGAATGGGATTGTAACCGATGATGGCGCGCCGAAAGGGACTCTGTCTTATCAATGGGAAGTGGTCAGTGCCCCGGAAGGCGCCAAGCTAACCTTTACTCATCCAAAAGCAAGTATTACACAGGCTACGGGTACCAAAGCAGGCTCATATACAGTTAAGCTTAGCGCAAGTGATGGACAACTGACTGGCTCCGGCCAGGTAATCTTCGAACTGGCTTCACCGCCGGATAAACAGCCTCCAGCAATTGGCCAAGTAACAGCGGTTCAGGATGTTGCCAATAACAGTATCGTAGTATTGTCCGGGGAGGCCATTCCTGACCCTGTGCATAGCGAGGCAGAAGAACCCCAGTTGAAGTACACTTGGGCCGTCAAGCAAAAGCCTGAAGGTTCAGCGGACATTTCATTTGTGGATGGTGACAAAGCAGCAGCCTATGCGCGTGTAAGCACGGCAGGCACCTACACGTTTACCTTCAGTGCGGCAGACGGAGACAAGAAGGCTAGCAAGGATATAACGATAGAGATTAAGGAAGATACCGTTGACGTTTACCGGGCACTCAGTGTTGTCACCAAAAAGGATATTGAACCAGAACTTCCTAGACAAATCTATATTCTGTCAGAGGAAGGGTATCTAGAGCAGGAAATCACTTGGGATACTATAGATCCAAGCAGCTATGCTAGTGTAGGCCAATTTGAAGCCAGAGGAAAGGTCAATGGAAGTGCTTTGGAGGTTTGGGCTACCGTACATGTCGTGAATACTGAGCTACAAAATGCGGCGCTGACAGCCAAGGCTTCCGCTAGCTTCTCTGGTGGCGACGGATATCCGGAAGCGATGAATAACGGCATTGAACCTAAAAGCTCGGCAGATTTCTCGCCGAACCGCGGTGCCCCCAACAGTGCATGGCATAACTGGGGTAGAGAAGGAGATCCAGCATGGGTGATGTATGAATGGGATCAGCCATTCCTGGCCTCTTCTATGGATGTATATGTCTTCCAGGACGGCGGCGGGAACTTCCGTCCGAAGGATATGCAGCTAATGCTTCGCGACGAAGATGGGAAATGGTACACCCCACGGGCCATAAAGGGATTGGGCAATGAACTCAATAAATACAATACAACTACCTTTGAGCCCACCTATATTACAGGTGTTCGTATGGACATGAAGCCTTCCGTTAATGGCAGCGGTATTCTGGAATGGAAGGTATACGGCTATACCGGAGCGGTAGATAAGTCAGAACTGATCAAGGTTTATAACTATGTAAATACATTAAATGCTTCGAACCTTGCAGATCCTGGTCTTGCGCCAATCGAAGCAGCGAAGACAGAAGCATCTGCTGTGATCAAGAATATGAATGCCACAGACGAGGAAATTGCCCTAGCGCTCAAGAAGTTGCTGACGGATTTGCGTCTGCTGAGTCCGAATGACGGCAATATGGCTTTCCTCGCGAATGCTTCTTCCAGCTACACCTCACCTTGGGAGAGTTTGGCGGCAGTAATCGACGGAAAGAAAGATGGCAACAACATTTCGCATTGGGGAACCTGGGGTCATGAAGGCGCAGAGGAGTGGGTGCAATATGAATGGCCGCAGGGTGCATCTATCCGGAGTTCGAATCTGGTGCTGTGGTCAGATGGCGGCGGAATCAAGCCGCCTACCCAAATTGTATATTCCTACATCCCGGCGGATAGCGGAACTGATGAATGGATAACAGCGGGAACGATTACGGAGGGAATCAAAGTGGTCGAACATACTCCAGCGGAATCCTCCAATCCGTACACGTTTGACTCGGTGCTGAATGTAAAGGCAGTGCGGGTTACCCTGACTAAACAATCGCGGGCAGGCGATAACGGTGTAGGCCTATGGGAATGGGAAGTTCACCAGGCCATACCCATTCCTGATCGCGAGGCTCCAGTAACACCGGCAGGTGTGGCACCGTCCATTCCTGATGGAGATGACGGCAAACTGATCGGTGTGACAACAGAAATGGAGTATAAGAAGGAAGGCGAAGAAGAATATATTGCAATTGCAGGAATTGAGGTCACAGGTCTCACCGCCGGTAAATATTATGTCCGGTATATGAAGACCGGTTCGCTGAGCGTCAGCCTGGATAAGGAAGTCGTTATTCCGGAAGGGCAGACACAGGAGCAGGCTGCACCCGATGCGAGTGGGTGGGTGATCTCACACGCCAATTCGGATACCGGCATAAAAGGCATAATAGAGGGTTTGAATGATACGATGGAATACCGGAAGCTGGGCGAAGAGGACTACACACCTGTTACAGGTTCAAGTATCAACGATCTGGAGCCTGGCAGCTATCAGATCCGGTATGCAGCCACAGACAGCCTAAAGGCAAGTCCGCCGGTAACCGTGGACATTCGTAATGAAGCCAAGGCAGATAGAGAGGCACCAACAGTGGAAGGACTCGTCATTACACCGCCTACAGCGGCAGGCGGGAATGATGGCAGAATTGAAAATGTGACTGTCGATATGGAGTACCGAAAGGCGGATCAAGGTGGTTACATGCCGGTTAGTGGATCCAGCATTGAAGGCCTAGAGGTGGGCAGCTATGAGCTCCGGTACGCCGGGACGGATATGAGCAATCCAAGTCCTTCTATCCTGATCGTTGTGCCTGACGGAACCAAGCAGGAGCAAAGTCCGCCGTCCAGTGCAGAGGTCAAGGCTGTAAATGTCAGTGCAGCTGGGGCCAAGGATGGTAAGATCACAGGTGTAAGTCCTGCAATGGAATATCGGCTAGTAGGAATGGACGCTGGCAGCTGGAATGCGATCACAGGCACAGAGGTTGCAGGTCTTGGCAACGGAATCTATGAAGTAAGATATAAAGAGACGGCAACTCATTATGCGAGCCAATCCCTTACTGTCGTTATCAGCAATCCAGTCATCAATCCGAAGCCTACGGAAACACCCTCGTCAACGGATGCACCTGTGTCAGTCACCACACCTTCACCGGTTCCTGAAAACATCAAAGTCGAAGGGAATTGGATTAAGATTGTGGCACCAAAGACGGATACCAAAACCGGTAAAGCTAAAGGAGCACCCATCCGTCAGGAAGACCTTAATAAGGCTCTGGAGCATGTAAAGGCGAATAGCAGTAAAATTAAAACAATCATGGTGGACATTCCGAAAGCAGAGGAGCCCATTCCTATGCGGTTGAGCTTCCTGCAGCTGCACTAACCGCAGCGCATGCCAACATCAAGATCGAGATTAATACGGAATTTGGAACCGTTGCAGTACCTTCTAATTTGCTGAAGTATGTATCAGGTGCCAAAAATGTGGAACTGTCACTGAGCCGGCTAGATACTCTAAAGCTTCATTCAGATGTAAAATCAGTGATAGCCAGCAGACCTGTTATTGCATTCGCTGTGAAATTAGATGGAGAAGAAATGGCAACCTTGAATGCACCGGTTGAAATCAGACTGCCTTATACTCCTGATGTTGAAGAATTGGCCAATTCCAAATACCTTACAGTTTCGTACGTGGCTGCAAATAGTACATTTGTTCAGCTACTGAATGGCAAATACGACAGTGCTCTACAAGCCATGGTTTTTCCAGCGGCAAATACAGGTCAATATGCAGTTGTTTATACGAAGAAGTTCTTCAATGATGTCATCAAGGATTCGTGGTACGCACCAGCGGTTGAAACAATGACTTCCAAAGGATTCATCGACGGGACATCAGCAACAAGCTTTAGTCCCGAGCAAAAGGTCACAAGAGGTGAGTATCTGGCTTGGTTGGTAAGGACACTGGATCTCAAAGCGGAGTTAAACACCACCTTCAGTGATATGAAGCGAACAGACCTCTATTATGAGGAAATCGGAATCGCCAAAGCACTCGGGATCGCCATGGGATCAAACGGCAAATTCTATCCGGAAATGGAAATTGCTAGACAAGATTTGGCTGTGCTGACCATGCGGGCTTTGCGGGCAGTTGGGAAAACCGAGCAGACCCGTACAGCTGAGGATCTCAAGAGATTTACAGATGCGGCAAATGTAGCAAAGTACGCAACTGATGACATGGCTGGAATGGTTAGAATGGGTTTCATAAACGGGCGAAGCAATGTCACCCTGAGTCCTGGCGGAACGACAACCAGAGCAGAAGCTGCTCAAGTTCTGTATAAGATTTTCTCGCAGCTATAATTAAAGAAACCGACCTTGGTCCTGTTTCTGCAGGACCAAGGTCGGTTTCTTTTTGGGGATGCTTCAAGCATGATGCCTTGCCAATGTTAATTACCCCATACCTGGAAAAGTTTAAAAATCTACATTATCCCATTGAATCGGCGTAGTTAGGTTGAAATTTGCGGTTCATCTACAGGCTGTCGTCCACTTACCACAAGCATAATTGCAGCAACAATAATAAGTATAAAGCAGAAGATAAATGAGTATCGGTAACCCACAATGCTGGCTACTCCACCACCAACAAGACTACCAATCAGCCTGCCGATTGTGGATGAATTCGAATAGAGTGTGGAAGCATATCCCGGCATACTAGGCAGCAGGTCCTGAATGTAGCTAATTCCAATCGCAGAAATGACGGCGACAAAAACAGCGAGCAAAATTTGTGCTGCAAGCATTTGCCACATCTCGTTCGAGATAAGGATAACGAAATAATAAGCTCCTCCAAAAATAGCCCCGCAAAACACCAAGATTCGGTTACTATACTTTGCACTAAGTAGACCGAGTACAATCATAAAGGGAATTTCCAGCGCAGCACATATACTGCTGACTAAACCGACATGACTTGTCGTTCCCCAAGATTGTTTGTAATAAAGAGAGCCGTGTTTATACTGCTCATCCAATGAGCCGTATACATGAGTATCATAATGAGAAAAGGAATTAGAATATCCCGGTTTTGAGCCAGTCGGAAACTTTTTATATTCGCTTCAGCATTACTGCTCTTCATTTCTGTGTTTAATTTGAGAAACAGGAAAACAAGCAGAGCAACGAGTAGGAAAGCTCCGATCGTTCCCCAAAAATCCCCTTAAATCCAATAGCAGCGAGTAATAAAGTGCCGATTAAAGGACCTGTAATAAAGCCGAGAGAGAAAGCAGAACGCAAGGTAGAATTAGCAAACGCACGCTCCGTAAAATGACTCTTTATCACTGCTTCTCTAGAAATAGCGAACAACTGGGGCATTCCTGGTGCACCAAGGGCAGTAAACACAGTCATGTAAATGAACAAAATCGGAAAATCTTGAATAAACAAGTATCCACTAAAGGCCAGAACATTGGAGAGAGTAGAGAAAAGATAAACGCTCTTCCGATTCAAGCCGAGGTCAGAACGTCTTCCGATTAGTGTACTGATCCATATTCCTGCAATTAGTGTAACGGCTAGATAAAGACCAAACATACCAATAGATACGCCAAGCTGTTCCGTGAAATAAATAGATAAAAAGGGGTACTGAGTGAAATGCCCATTCCCTGTAGTGCCATACACATAAAGAGTAAAGCATACGAAGGAATGGAAAATAAGCTGATGAATCGATTGATCATAGTGTAAAATTACTCCTCAGAATTTGTTGTTGTGTAATCACCATACATGACCTTGCTTTATCTCGTCTAATTGCATTTTACTGGTGAATGCTTCACATCCACTTTGGGAAGCTAATAAACGCTCACATTCATGGCTGAATAGAATCAATCGTACATCTTTATTATGTACTAGATGACAACACAAACAATATAACATTCGTGCCAAATGCTTGCCTAAACCTACCATAGACTCGTGTGAGTATACAGTAAATCTTTTCACCGCCTGCGCGAGGTTGCTGAACTAGGTGGTGTTCAATATAACCTACTGTAAAGATTAAGCTAACGGGCAGGATAGTTTAAAGGAGCCGAACGCTGTTTTCTTAAAGTGAAAATGCCACCAAAAAAATTAATTCGTAGAATGGTTGCGATCCAGAGGAGAAGAAGTAATATGTGTGACAAGACAACGCAAAAAAGATCACTTCATTAAAGTAATCTTATTTAGCACATAAGAATTATGAGATGGGCGGGAATGGTACATTTTTTCGGGGAAAGATCTTTATTATGTGTATAGGAAAGAATAAGCGGTGCTTATACAATAACATTAGAGATTGTAAACGCTTGCTTCGAATTCTGAGGATGCAATCAAAGAATTACCGTAAATCGCTGGATACTTGAGCGCTATTCCTGGACCGCAGGCATGCCTACATGCTGGACGATGAAGCGCCTCCCTTGTTCGCTTGCCTCAGCCAGCTGCTTCACCGGCGTCTACCTGGGGCTGCGCCGCCTTGGGCAACGGTACAGAGAACACCAGCCCTAAATTATGAAGGATTCTATTATTCCAATACCAAAGGAGATGCCTTATGAATCAACAACAACTACCCAAGCCCCACCAGCCGCTCGTAACCCACATCTTCACTGCGGACCCGTCCGCCCATGTCTACGAGGGCAAAATCTACATCTATCCTTCCCATGACCTCGATCATGACGAGCCGAGCAACGATAACGGCGACCAGTATAAAATGGAAGACTATCATGTCCTCTCGATGAACAACTTCGATTCCCCGGTGGTCGATCACGGCGAAGCGTTGCATCTGAGAGATATTCCGTGGGCCTCGAAGCAGCTCTGGGCACCGGATGCCGCTTATAAGGACAATACCTATTACCTGTTCTTCCCGGCACGGGATCATGACGGCATCTTCCGTCTGGGTGTGGCAACATCAGAGTCTCCGGCAGGCCCGTTCACGCCGCAACCAAATTATATGGAAGGCAGCTTCAGTATCGATCCGGCCGTACTGGTGGATGACGACAATCAGTCATACATCTATTTTGGCGGACTCTGGGGCGGCCAGCTGGAGAAATGGCAGACCGGCAGCTTCGTGCCAGATGCAGAAGGACCGGCTCCTGACCAGCCAGCGCTTGGACCGCAAGTTGCACTGCTTAGTGACGATATGCTGTCCTTCCAGGGCAAGCCTGCCGAGATATCGATTGTCGATGAAAACGGGAATCCGATTCTGGCCGGGGATGAGGAACGGAGATATTTTGAAGGCCCATGGATGCATAAATATAACGGCTATTACTACCTGTCCTACTCTACAGGAACCACGCATAAGCTCGTATATGCGATCGGCAAGAACCCGATGGGACCATTCACGTTCAAGGGCGAGATTCTCTCTCCGGTTATCGGCTGGACAACCCACCACTCCATTGTGCAAGTTGAAGACAAGTGGTATCTGTTCTATCACGACAGCTCCCTGTCGGAAGGTGTCAACCACAAGCGTTGCGTTAAATATTCCGAGCTGAAATACAACGAAGACGGAACGATCCAGAAGATCAATCCTTATCCGGATGCTGAGTAAGCTGGCAGGTTAGCGTAAACAGATAAAATTACAAGATAAGGCATAACATGAGGCAGCTCCTGACGGGGCTGCTTTTTTGATAGGAGGATCAGTTGTGTCACTCAAACTTGGAGAAAATCTCTGCTGAACAAAGAATATTTTTACTGTGACACTATGTGTAGAACAGTAGAAAATGATTCTTTCTATTGAGGACATTACCATTAATCATAAGAGATCACTTAGAATATTTTGCAGACCAAATCGTTAGTCATCAAATCTTTTTTATTGATTGGTTGAGAGTTGCAGGAGAAAGGAATGTAGAAGTTTCCAATTTACAATGAACGATTCTATTTAATTCTTGGGTACGATTGACAATAGTAGATTGCATATGTAGCATTTGAATAGTAACAATTAAACGATCATAACTAAACGGAGGGATTTTCCATGGCTAAAGTAAACGTAGGCGAAGAGAATGCACAACCAATTGAACTGTATTTCGAAGATCATGGCGAGGGGAAACCCATCATCCTTATTCATGGCTGGCCTTTGAGTGGAAGATCCTGGGAGAAACAAGTACCTATCCTGATTGAAGCGGGCTACCGTGTTATCACGTATGATCGTCGTGGTTTTGGTCAGTCTTCCCAACCTTGGGATGGTTATGACTACGATACTTTTGCATCTGATTTACATAAATTGATTTTGCACCTCGATCTGCGCGATGCTACACTGGTTGGGTTCTCCATGGGAGGCGGCGAAGTAGCTCGCTATATCGGAACATATGGAACGGAACGGGTTTCCAAAGCTGTATTTGCAGGCGCTGTTCCTCCTTACCTGTATAAGTCCGAGGACAATCCACAGGGAGGATTGGACGATGCAACGATTGCTGAATTCCAAAATGGGGTTAAGGGTGATCGTCTAGCCTTCTTGGATGGATTTACAAATAACTTTTTCGCTGCAGGAGATCGTACAGACCTTGTGAGCGAACCGTTCCGTCTATATAACCGGGATATTGCTGCTCTGGCATCCCCTAAGGGTACCCTGGATTGCATTGCTGCCTTTGCTCTTACCGATTTCCGTCAGGACCTGGAGAAATTCAATATTCCGACCCTGGTTATTCATGGGGATTCCGATGCCATTGTGCCGCTTGAAGTCAGTGGACAACGTACACATGAATCTATCCCTGGCAGCCGGCTTGTTGTTGTAGAAGGTGGACCACATGGCTTTAATGCGACACATCCTGAAGCATTTAATGCAGCGTTGATCGAATTTCTGAAGAGCTAAGCTTGGTTTAAAACTGGTTAGAAAAACATACGAAATAAAAAAAGAGCAGGACACCCTTTTGGAGTAGGGGTGTCCTGCTCTTTCAACGATTACAGAAATTCGACTGTATCATGTTGTTCCCGGACAATCCGGGTTGTATCAACCATGTTGCGCAAGGAAGCGACCGAGCCTGGAAGCCGTCATGAAAAAAGTACACCCGAACCAAAAACCAAACTCAATGAGTTATTATCAACGACTTTCCTTACTGAAACACTGTCTGAAATTAATAGTACTTTGTATACGCCAACTAACCTGTATATTCTAATGAAGAGGGCTTCGTTCGAAGATAGAAGAAGACCACCTTAACCCTAAGTTTGTAAAAGTAGAAGTCGCAATATGTGGTACTATTTGTTTGGGCAATGATGGGGAAATTGTAGTCATTAAGGGGGCAGGTATGGCGACCACAATAGGCCTTATTAGACATGGTGTTACTGAATGGAATAATCTTAGCAAGGCTCAAGGAGTATCTGAAATACCGCTAAACGAAGAAGGGATAGAGCAAGCAGCTGCACTGGCAAAAAGACTTTCAAGCGAAGAATGGGATGTTATATTCTCCAGTAATCTAACGAGAGCTAGGCAAACTGCCGAAATCATTCAGCAATGTTTAGGAGTACCCGTATTCACTGATGAACGTATTAGAGAGATTAATTGCGGGCTAATTGAGGGCACCACCGAGGAAGAGCGTATTACTCGTTGGGGAGCAAATTGGCGTGAGCAAAATCTTGGTATGGAAGATTTCAAAATGGTCGCTAAGCGAGGTCTAACTTTTCTCGAAAAACTGATTAAAGGATATGTTGATAAAAGAATATTAGTTATAAGTCATGGAGCATTGATTGGGTTGTCATTACAACATCTTTTGCCGCAACATTTCCAAAAAACGTATATAGATAATACTTCTATAACCATTCTTACACACACTAACAACAAGTGGGCATGCCAATTATATAACTGTACCAAACACCTTTAGCTATTGTGGACTAAGCTAACGGGAAACGTTAGCTCAATAAAACAAAAAAGCAGCCGATCATTGTGATCGGCTGTTAATTCTGGCAGGTTAACGCAACATAACAATTATCGGAGAGCACCCGTATTCGAAAAACGTAAGGATGCCGCCGCGCTTACAACTCTGAGGAACACAAATGCTCATATGTTCTTCGTCGACCAGACGGGCCGCTTCCAATTTTAATTCTAAGGAATAACGTCGGAAATCTTGTCTTTTTTACCATGAAAAAAATGTTGCAATTAATGATTCAAGATGGTCTTTTGTAGCTTAAGCTAGAAGGTTTAAAAAACTTCGGAACATAGTTGATTTAATCAACTAAATTACTTATAATTTTCAACAAGTTGATTTTGTCAACTAATTTAATTTGTAGGAGTTTTTTATTATGCCACAACCTAATCTTTCTTTAGTCAGCGGAATCAGAAAATTCAATCGTTTTTATCTTAACTACCAATCTTTCTTTAATCAACATGTGTATGATAACTCTTTATCTTTACCAGAGATTAGAATGTTATATGAAATAAATAAAATAAATGCTTGTACAGCAAGAGTATTACAAGAAGAATTAAAATTAGATAAGGGATATGTCAGTAGAGTATTAAAAAGTTTTGAAAATAAAAATATTATCTATAAGGAAAAATGCGAACATGATAGTCGTGTTTTCTTCCTCCATTTGACCCCAGAAGGAAAAGATGTTTATCAGAGTCTAGAAAATAAAGCCAACCAACAAATAGTGAAGCTTTTCAAAGATATAAGTTCGAGAGATCAACAAAAACTATTGGATGCAATGGTGACAATTGAAAATATATTAACCAAACAACAAAATGAAGATGAATCGGTTGTTACTATACGAGATCAATATACAGATGATGATAAGGAAATAATGATTGAGAAACAAAGAGAATTCTATACAGACAACTGTGGATTTGATGAAGAATTTTCAGGTTATCTCCGAAGTACTTTTGAAGCAGAAATCGAAAAGATATGGATTGCAGAAATAGATGGGGAATTCGCTGGATGCATAGGTTTAGTCAAAAAAGATGATAAAACAGCTCTACTAAGATGGTTCATTATTGATACGTCTTTTCGCGGAAAAGGTGTAGGAACGAAATTAATACAAACATTAATTAATTATTGCCAAAAAACTCAATATGAAAAAATATCTTTAGAAACGGTAAGCCAACTGAAAACAGCTCGAAGATTATATAGTAAATTCGGATTTAAGCTAACTGAAGCGATTGAGCAATTCATGTGGGGGCAAGACCTTGTGGATGAATATTGGGAACTAAAGTTACAAAATGATTTAAGTGCAAAATAACCCCAACGGGTCCAGAGGGCTTTTACCGGTCTTGGAAAAGAGGCTATGGAAAGAAATCAAGATGTTCCTTAGTTGTTTTTCAGTTGTTAATAAAAATCTTTCAAGCGCTTCACGGGTATCAATATTCATTCGTTCTGCCAGAACGATCAGCCACCAAATGCATTCTCCCAGCTTGTGTTCCAGTTCGGAATTGCTTTTGTTCGCCGGCCAACGCCCCTGCTGAGACATGGTCAGACGGCCGACCAAACCGGCGTCCGTCAAGAAGGCTAACGCGTCCTCTTCTACAGTCCATTCCGTCTGATGAAATTGCCGTTCCAGATTGTGATACTGCTCTCTAAGCCGAACAGAACGTTCAACCACTTCGTTAAAGTCCATAATATTTAGAAATCTCCTTTTTCTTTTTAGTGTTTTTAAATACGAGTTGTTAGTTGTGAATAAAAAAGGTACTGCTCGTAACACCATTAACAGTTTGTGCCGCTTTGAAGCGTTGCATTAAAAAGAATCCGTATTAATAAAATTTGCGATAAAGCTTTTGTTCGGTTGTGACAACGAATTGAGTTTGGATATTTCTTCCGCCGTCAAGGTAACATCGAGTGCTTGCAATAAATTATCCTATAACTGCTTAGTTGATCTGACACCCCGCAGTAAGCAGTCTACTTATTACATAATATCCATTAATTAAACTTGTCTACTAAAGCATCTGTTTAACGGAAGTAACCGTTATTTCTAATACCCTAGTTACAAACGAAAATTTTGATTTCATCATATCGAATTCAGCACCGGAGTATACAAGTTTTGCTATTCCTTCCACAACAAAAGCCGTTCCTTGATATTCATTATAGCCAACGACATTTCTAGTGCATGATGCCAGCAGGGATTAATATTCTTTCATCCTCTGTCACCACCCTTCGTGCTCTAATATTTCGTAGAATTTTTCTGTTAACATTACGTTTCCTCCTATAGTTTGGATATTCACGATTAATTGCGTCGTCTGGAATAAGATAGGACCACTATCTCACTATACGACCCTTAATTGGACAACAGAGTGTCATATTATAAAAACGACTGAAGATATAGGGGATTACAAATTCATAATATGACATAATGCAGTCATATTATCGGAGGTATAGTTAGGGGCAGTTAAAAATAAACGAGGAGCGAAAAATATGAGAGATTCAAGTTTGCCTAAGGTTGTTTTAGAATATATTAATGCCTCTAATGCACACGATGTAGGGGCCTATTTAAACACCTTCACGGATAATAGTGTGATTATTGAGCAATCTATTGGAAGGGATCTTATCGGGCGCGGAGAAATTGAACATTACTTCACCACTTACTTTATAGAGTACGATACCCATACTGAAATTATTGATTTCACCATAGACAATAGTGTGATAGACATGCGAGTATTATTTAAAGGCCATTTTCCTGAAGGAGAAATTATCGGACTTTATCAGTTTCACTTGAAAGATAATCATATTGAGCAATTGAGGGCGGATTTGGAATAAGCATTGTAAGGGAGAACGCCATGCCAATCAGCAGACATTTCGAAATTGTGTATATGCTATTGCACAGGAAAACGATCACAGCAGGTGAATTGGCACAGCATTTTGAGGTTTCCACGAGAACGATCTATCGGGATATCGATACCCTCAGCGCGGCAGGCATTCCCGTATACAGCAGCAAAGGAAAAGGGGCGGGATATCACTGCTCCCGGGTTATTCCTTTAACGCTTCACTGTTGTCGGGCAAGGAGAAAGAAGATGTTCTAATGGCGCTCCAGATGTTGGAAGCTACAGCATACCCAGGGATAGAGGCTGTTCTGTTAAAATTTGTGAGCTTGTTCAAAAAAGAGCGTAATAACTGGCTGGAAGTGGATTTTTCGCCATGGGGCAGCGGGGAATCCAGCCGATTTGTTTTTCAGAAGCTGCGTGAAGCAATTGTTAATCATCATATCATCCATTTTTGGTATTATAACTCTGCAGGACAAGCGAGCCGGCGGAGTGTGGAACCCGTGCAATTGATCTTTAAAGCCAAAGCCTGGTATTTGGCCGGTTACTGTTTGTCCAGCAAGGACTCCCGCATTTTCAAGATCAATCGAATGAGAGATATCGAGGTTACCGATGAGCATTACGAGCCCAGAATGGAAGCCCAGGCAATTAAAGAGGCAGAAAAACTTGAAGGTCAAGACCTTGTCGAGGTGAAGCTACGAATTTCGGCCAAAGGTGCTTACCGAGTCTATGATGAATTTCCTGATCCGATGATTACGGCTAATAGCGATGGCTCCTATACCGTACGAGGAGAATTTCCCATCGGATTGTGGCTCGATAGTTATTTACTCTCATTCGGGACCCTCCTGGAAGAAATCAGTCCGGAAAGCCTGCGAAATCGGTTGTTATCGCAGTTGTCTATCTTAAAAAACAGGCTGGAATAATCAGTTGGACAAAAGAAGCTGTGAAACCACAACGAGCTGAATCAAATAATATAATTACCCATATAAAAAATAAGTATAAGGAGTTGATTATGGAATACCTAGTGAGGGAAATCCACATAACCGATTATCAAGACATTTACTTGTTGAATACAGATTTCAACTCCAATCTTTCATACTTTACTGAAGAGAAAGTCAAAGAAAAAATTGAAATCATTACACGAGAGACAAAAGATAAGATTTTTGTTTTCGAACTACATGGCGAGATTGTTGGATATATCCATGGAAGTCGCTATGAGTTGCTATTTGCCGATCCTTTGATCAATGTTTTAGGCTTTGTAGTAAAAGAAGGCTACAGAAATCAGGGTATTGGTAGCAAGTTAATGGATTATTTAGAGTACTGGGCGCGGGATGAGGGTTATTCCGGCATCAAGTTGTTATCTCATCCGAGTCGCGAGCAAGCACACAGACTTTACCAGACAAGGGGTTACCAATTTACGAAAGATCAGAAAAATTTTATTAAGTTTTTGGGCCAATGAAAATTGAAGCATATTTCTATCTATATGTTCCCATTAAAGTCGCTATTTTAGCGGCTTTTTTATTTTATCGGTACAAGTTCTTGTCCCAAGCTAAGGACAAGAACTTGTACCGAATTGAGTCGTTGTACGGACAGCAAAGGTAATAAATTAAGCCAAGTAAAGATTATTGATAGTTGGAGATTGCCTTATCAGGAGAGAGTTTCTCGAAGCGAGGGTGAGATTGGCTTACGTCCCCACCAACTTGGGGCTCTATCGGCAATTCGTGCACATTGGGTAACATCATCAAATAACAATTATTGCATTAGGCATGATTGCACTACTTATTGGATCGATCTTTGAAGGGAATCGCATTGAACAAGAACAGGCTGCGGCGAAGCAGCAGCCTGTCAATCGGAGAAACGGCCTGTTCGGCAGTACACCCCGAATGGACAAGCAGCAGAAGAGAAGCAGGCCGAAGAGGTAGAAGTGCCAACGGAAGAAATGCAGACGGAGATTCAGAAAGTGATTCCGGAGTTTCTGAAGGTGTACGTAGCGTTCAATGCTAAAGATGATTTTTTGAAGAATTCAAAGCCGTATCTGACTGAAAACCTTTATAAAGCCATTAGAGCAAGAACAGCACCGCGGAACGCTAACGATCGTCAAAACCAAAATGACCAATGTAGAGCTGGAGCCGCAGAAGGAAGGACTCAAGGAACAATGGTGGAATGCAGATATCGAGGTAGAGAATACCGATCAGGAAGGCCAAATTAGTGGATGGACAATGGAAGATTGATGATTTGGGTGTACGTTCAAGGGCGTGGAACCCATGAGGATATTGCGAAAGAAATCCATGTCGCTCGCGACATCGACTACCGGGGATCGAACGGGGAAAGGACTGTGTGTTCTCCAATACCCGTACCGGGCTGGAAGAACTGCTTCAGTGGATGAAGGAGTTTCAGCAGGAACACGCCAAGAGTGACGTACTCTTTGGCACCCGTGCTTGCCGCATGCGGGTGGTCACTTGATCGGTCAGTTCCAGAATAATGTTACATTAATTAAATCCAAACCCCGAGTTAGCTGTCTATATAACAGGAGGTGAACGACAATGATCGATGCACAGCAACAAATCAACGCCGCACAAAACGGAGATCACGATGCCTTCGTTTCTCTTATAAAGGATCGAACGGATAAGCTGCACCGAGTGGCTCGCCATTATGTACGGGAGTCCAAAGATGCGGAGGATATCGTTCAGGATGCCCTGGTTAAGGCTTATGAGTCACTGCAAACGCTGCAGCAAGCCGAAGCGTTTGAGAGCTGGCTTACCAGAATTGTGGTGAACCGGGCGCTCAATCATTTGGAGAAATCCAAGCGTGTTCACCTGAGCGAAGACCCGCAGGCGCAAGAGCCATTGGTCGTTAATGATATCGATCAAACCCTGGATCTGGAGCGTGCATTGGCCAGTCTGAATCCGAAGCTGCGTCAACTCCTGTTCTTAAAATATAAGAAGGACCTGACCCAGCAGCAAATCGCCCATCTCCTGGATATGCCATTAGGTACTGTAAAAACACAATTACGGAAGGGGCTGGAACATTTGCGCAACGAAATGGTTCAAGATTTTCTCGAACGAGACATGGATACATTACGTCTGCAGTTAAGACAACAGGCAGAGCACCAGTTTGCCGTTTCATCGGATTATGATCTGATCGTCAATGACTATCAAGAGAACACCATGAGGGGAACATGGAAGGGAGAAGCGGGATTCTTATGGGTTAAAACGGGGAGTGATGACGCCGTTTCTGCCACGCTTTCCAGGGACGGAAACTTGCTAGACTATGCCATTTCCTGGGCCGCATTGGACAACGAGACATGGCTATCTGAGGAGGAGCTCAAACAGCAGGCAGAGCAATTCCTGGAAGATCATTATCCCGGCGCACTGCGTAATTTTCCGTATTGTGAGATGGAGTGGATGGAAGGGATGTTTGGGTACACAAGACAGCAGAAGGCGATGGGGCTGCCGCTTCCTGAGACGGGATGCCTGATTATGGTTCACCCCAGCGGTCGCGTGGTCGGATTTAGGTACTACGGAACCGTTCCAGGGCCAGCACTCCCAACCATGATCACACCAGAAGAGGAACAGATGGCGTGTATGAAGGCGAATTTTTTGCTACATGTGGAATATTGCGTATTGGACAAAGCCGTGTACACGGATGGTGACGATCAGGTCCATCTTGTTTACGCCCCCGAAATAGAGGACTAATCTATATTGCATCATCACAGGAGGAAGTTCCGACAGCCTATAGGGCAGAAGCTGTACCCTCTGACCCAAGAACTCTGGACGAGTGGCCAGGTGAGTTTCCGCCCGCACGAAGCCTAGAAGAGTGGATTGGCTTAGACAACGACCAATTTCAGTTAGTACAAGACGACAATATTGGCTTGAACACCAAGTTGATGGTGTGGAAGCAACAGAATGAAGAGCGTCCAGACAAGAATGACCAGTCTTGGAAGGCCTATTGGGCTGATCAGATGGAGGGAGCGGTCAAGGCGCGAGTAGACAGCCAAACCGGACAACTGATTGACTTTGTTTCGCATGGTAAGCCAGATCAACTAGCTCCATTAACCTGGGATCGAGACGCATGTATAGAAGTAGCTATGGACTATGTCCGAGGACTAGCAGCCGAAATGTTGCCGTATCTCAAGCTTCTAACTGAAGAGACTGACGACGAAGATCGTTTGGAAATCATTCGCTTTGGTGTATATGTTCAAGACCTATCTGTCAGGGATGAATGCTATCAACTAGCTGTTGACCGCTCTAATGGGAGGGTCAAAAGTTTGATGTCCCCCTCCATAAGGCCAGAACAGTTAAAGAAGCTGGAGACCGTGCCTTCATTTGATTCCCAGACAGCCATCCTCCGATGGACGGCACAGGCCAAGCTGCGTCTGCAATGGGAACGGATGCACAATGCTAGGGCGGAAGAGGCCCCGTACGAACTAGTGTATCGAATGATTGGTAGCCAGCACGAGCGGACACCCGAAGTGCTTGATGCGCATACGGGGAAGTTATACGAAAATACTTTTTACTGACAAACAAAAACATCTAGCCCGAAACTAAGGGCTGGAAGGCATTCAAAAGCCTGCGGACGTAGAACAGCATTGGAAGGAGGTTGGTGTCCATTCCAGAATGCCCATCGATGGTTCCTTATGGAAGGACGATCCCATCCTTTCTTCCTATCCACCGTCCCGTGTATACATGGTCATCGAGCGAGATCATGAAGGAAGAGCGATGGAGTTTTTGAGAAAGCCAGAGAAGCGGTCTTTGCGTTCAACCGTAATATTGCGCGGTGACAGCATGCTGAGAAAGTATTTGTTTCTGGCGGTGCTCCAGCTTGCGCGTCACCAACCGAACTTCAAGCGCTGGCATAAGCAGAATGTGAAAAAGGGGGATTCGCAAGATGCAATCGATGTTAAACTTATTGGAAAGCTAGCTCGTATTCTCATTGGTATGGATCAGCATGGAGAAACGTATCGCAGCCTAACCAGAGCACGCAGCAATAACAAAATAACAAAAACCGCACACACTAAGGAAAGAACGACTCACTCACGAATGTTGACCCATTCTACACGTCCTTCATCTCCAGACGAAGCATTGATAGTAAGGCAATCAACAATCCGGCGGCTCCAAGCGACAAATGGATCGCAATGAAGGAGTTAATGGATACCAGCGGTCCATTAAATCCGGAGCATACGATGATCGTTATCAGGATGGAGGTGACCATAGTGGCCGTAACCGAATTTTTGTGCATCCCGAATAACAAAGGAATAAGAGACATTGCGGCAGCAGACAGCGAGCTAAAGGTGTACTCGAGTAATAGCACCCCAACTTGTTCCATCGTCAGCGAATCCGCAATGAAGGGATAGAAGCCATCCATGGCAAACATAACGGAACCCATCAGCACGTCGGTGAGCAGGATCATTCCGGACGTAAAGACGAAGATGATGACCAATTTGGCAGCGATAAACTTGCGGCGTTTGATCGGATATGTAAAGAGCACACCGAGCGTTTTGTTTCTGTATTCCCCAACAATCATAGTTGAGAGCAGCGCCCCAGCAAATATCATGAAGGTTGCCCTGACAAAGGTATCGATTAGCATGAACGACTCCGAGTAAGTAGCAAAAGCGTAATCCTGTGCCCCATAATCGGTAATACCTATCATCGTCAGGAACAGAAGGATCGCCAGGTTAGCCATGGCGGAATAGCCGATATAACGGGCGAACCGGTACTTTTTTAGTTCCATCGAGATCAGTTTAAGCAACGACTCCATCCCCTTCCGCAGTTCAAGACGTATTTCTCCGAGGGTTATGCCTGTTTGAATATTCAACCTGAGATTGGAAATGGGCTCTGAGCCGCGATAGTCTCTGGTGACGTTAATACTACGTACAATAAATGTCATTACTTTTGCTCTCCTCTATGTACAATCCCTTGCGGTCATTTTATCTATATTATAAAGGGAAAGCCTTCATTTTTATTACTCGATTCTTACAAAACCCTTAAGCTTCGTGCAAGAGTGTAAGCTTTTTGTAAGAATGAATTAATAAAAAAGCAGGATCTGAACTCTATAATCAAGTTATATCGGTTGATATGATTTATTTTACGAGGAGGATAAGGATGAGTGTAAAGAAAGAAATACGCAGCTTCAGAAAGTCCCTGTTAGGGATCTTTGCATTATTGATTGCATTAACGGGGGTACAGATACTGGATATGCAAGCATTGAGCCTGTGACTAAGCAGACGCTGGTGCTTGAGCATGCAACGATCGTGGATGTAAGATCTGGAAAGTTAAGCAACGATCAAACAATTATCATAAAGGATAACAAGATCAGCTACATTGGAAACAGCAAGCAAACGGCCATTCCTGATTATGCGCAAGTACGGGATGCTACAGGCCAATACGTCATTCCCGGTTTGTGGGATATGCATGTCCATGTGGAAGATAACTATAAAGCCGCTTTCCCGCTCTTTCTGGCAAACGGAGTGACCGGGGTAAGAGAGATGGGGGCGTCTTTGAAGAACGTCGATATATGGAAAACAAGTATGCGTGCCGGTATGCCTGCCCTACGTCTTGTCTATGCAGGGTCTACTTTAAATGGAGGTCCGGCTGATGAGGCCCTCACATGTTTTATTTAAACACAGAGGAACAGGCACGGGAAGCCGTACGTCTTAACGTTACACATGGAGTGGATCATATCAAGGTATACTCCTGGTTGCCTCGTCCTCTGTTTCTGGCGGTCATAGATGAAGCCCAAAAGTACGGTTTGCCGGTAGTGGGCCATTTGCCGGTTGAGGTGCGGCTTACTGAAGCCATTCAACTCGGATTCAAGAGCATAGAACATCTGCACGGTTTGTTTATTGCCACTTCAAGCATTGAAGACGATATTTTCATGAATGCCGACATGAGCGATTTGCTCGGTTATTCGTTGGCGGAGATCGAGGCGTCTGAATCCTATGATTCTGTTAAGGCCAACAAGCTTTTTCGCAAATTCAAAGAAAAGGGAGTCTGGCCTGTACCGACCATTGTTACCTATTTGAATATGGCCAAAACCGAAATCGATCAGCGGTCCAAATACGTACCGACGGCCGTGCAGAAGCAATGGGCTGAAGTGATTCGTGCCACTCCTCCCGAACAAACGGAATTAATGGAGGCCATCAATTTCCTAACGCCAGGCATGGTCAAAAAATTGAATGATGCCGGCGTGCCTATGCTTGCAGGTAGTGATTCCAGTTTCGAAATGACTAACTTTATATACGGTATTTCTCTGCATGATGAGCTGGAGTTGCTAGTTAAGAGCGGCCTCACCCCGCTACAGGCTTTACAGGCGGCAACGCTGAATCCGGCGCGATATTTGGAGAGAGAGCAGGAACTGGGCACTGTAGAAAAAGGAAAGCTCGCCGATCTCGTGCTGCTCGACAAGAACCCGCTGGAGGACATTCGAAACACGACAAGCATCTCCGCAGTTGTCTTGGATGGAAAACTGATGGAGAAGCAGACTTTGGACCGTGCGGTACAAACATACCCCGTGATAAAGGTTGCCGATCTAAAAGATGAACCGGAAGAATCCAAGCCATCTGTCCAATAAACACTTTTTTAAGGTGTAGATCCTGTTATGAAGATAAACTTGGATAAAATAAATTATAAGCTTGCTCTATATGATGTTCTGAAATCTCAAATTGAACGAACTAATATTAAAATTTAGGATTAACATAAGAATTAGCGGTAGATATCTTTATCACAAAGTTCTGGTGGTAACCAATTATGATGGTTAAATTTAAACTTCATAGTTGAGTTTGCTCTTCAGAAACGCCCCAAAAAGGGGCGTTTTTCGTTTTTTATCGTTTTTAGGGAAGTTACATGTAGATTGATTTGAAGCTGAGTACATAGTAAACAGGTGTAGGAATCGAAATGAAGCTGTACGATTGATGGGATGTTTTGAGAATGTCTATAATACGTAAATAATATACACTAGTGGATCTGACTCTCAGATAAATACAACTCTCTAGCGGTCCGAAGGAAGAGTTTCACCCCGTGCGATGACTCCTTCAACGAAGGAACAGCTAGGTGAATCTCTCTAACGGGTTGCGGATCAATTGTCCGGATGCGCACATTGGGCGGTATTGACGATAGAGACAAAGAAGTTCTTGAAACAATTGAGATGCCAAGCCCTTCTTGAATCATACTCAACGCCGTGTTTATGTTGTGGCCATTATATTTGGCGTACAAAGTGGTTCCGAATTCTTTGAATATCTCAATAATCGGCGTTACAAAACCACCTTGACACACAATCATAGGCTCATTATCTAAATCTGTGATATGAATGGTTTCACGACTTTGCAATGGATGGTCATCCCGATGAACCAGACATAATTCATCACAAAAGAAAGGAATCGTTTCGAGTTCATTGCATGGCGGAATAATCCATCCGACATCGATTATTCTGGATTCTAGCCCATGTTTAATCTCTTCGATGGTTCCTTCAAACAGTTCGAATGCCAGCCCCGGATGTTTCTCCCCAATAATTCGCATTATTTTTGGCAAGAAGTGCGCGGACACCATTGGGAATACACCAACACGAATGGTGCCAACTTCAAATCCTTTTTCAGCAGTAACCTCCTGCTCAACCTTATTAACTCCATTTAGAATCTCTCTGAACATGACAAGCAGACGCGTACCAATATCGGTAAGGTGAATAACCCCATTTCTTCGTTCCCGTATCAGGAGAGTAACTCCTAATTCTGATTCGAGTGTAGAGATGGCACGGCTTACAGCAGGTTGCGACATATGCAGTAGTTCTCCAGCTTTGGTAAAGCTACCGGTCTCAACGATCTTCACAAACAAGTTAAGTTGAGAAATATTCATAACAAATTTGATATCTCCTTAATAATAATAATGCATTTTATTTATTTTTCAGAGCATTGTACCATAAGTAAACATCATTATACAAAGGAGCCTGATCATTCATGCAGCTTTCAAAGACACATACTTTTTTGCTTTTAACGTTTTTAGTAGCGATGTGGGGGTGAATTGGCCGCTATCTAAATATGCGCTCGAATTTGCAACACCATTGCTCTTCGCCGGTTTGAGGATCACGATCGGTGGTTTTATTTTGCTTCTGTTCGCTTTACCACGTTATAAATACATTAATTTGAAAGATACTTGGCATATTTACCTGATCTCCGCATTGCTAAATATTATTCTCTTTTTGGTTTCCAAACGTTTGGACTGAATATGATGCCTGCTGGTTTATTTTCGACGATCGTATTTATGCAACCCGTTTTACTTGGAATCGGAGCATGGTTGTGGTTAGGTGAATCCATGAACAGTTTCAAAATCGTTGGCCTTATTCTAGGCTTCATAGGCGTTGCTGTGATTAGCATAAATGATGGCTCTAGCCAAATTTCCATCCTGGGTATCATACTTGGTTTAGCCAGCACCATTACTTGGACATTCGGTACGATTTATATGAAGAAAACATCTACTAAAGTCGATGCAATCTGGTTGACTACTCTTCAGATGATCTTTGGTGGAATCGTTTTGTTAAGTGCAGCGACAACCGTTGAAACCTGGACGGATATCATATGGAATCAGCAATTCATCACGACGTTATCGATTATTGCGATCTTCTGTACGGCCCTAACCTGGCTCGTTTTCTTTTTGCTTGTCAGATCGGGTGAAGCTGGAAAAATCGGATCATATAATTTTCTGGTTCCACTCATTGCAATAGTGATCAGTGTTATCTTTTTGGGAGAAACGATTACTACGAAGATGGTATTTGGACTTGTTCTGATTATCATTGGTATTGGACTAGTAAATCTTAAAATAAAATCCCTGCGAAATCATAGTAATATGAGGAGATAATTAGACACCTGGTATATCACAACGAATGCTGACTTTACAGTTCGGGGAACTCGAAGCGGACGGAATTGTGAAGAGGAGGTAGATAATAGGAAAGAGTTTCGAACCTAAGTCTATGTTTACCAAGTACATGATTTCGAAAAAATCACAATAGTAAGTAGATATCACAAAGGAAGCGCAGGTTAATCGGGCTACTTTTTACGCACACTTTAGTGATAAATACGAATTAATAGAGTACCTCATAGGGGATTTCGACTCGATCTCGATCAATAACCGTACCTCCGGCACGGTGAAGTTTTATCATGAGAGTATTCATCAACTTGTTTAGCGGTATTTGAATGTTTATGAGCAACCGACATTGAATGTCTTTCATTTATGGTAGCTTGATGCTACCATAAATGAAAGACAAAATACTGAATGAACTGAAGTTTTCTTATCGAAGAGTTTGGAACATTATCTCGGTAGTATCATAATGAATAAGGAAGAGGTCGCCAAAAAGATTGCAATGAGGACTAAACTCTCGATGATGATATTATTTTTATCTGAGATGTATAATTAATCAAATAAGATGAAGTCGCTAAATATTAGCGGCTTTTGTCAGGTAGGGAGGAACTTTGTTTGTTTGTGTCACAATGTACGACAAGAATTTGTATCGATTACCGGATTGGACAAAAACATAGTCCGATTAGCAGATAGGCTCCTGTTCACCCTATCTCATCTATTATTTACTGCTGCATTCTTAAACGGATTATAGGGAAACGAGAGCCATTCTATCTGCAATTTAGGAGGTTCATGTAAGCAAAATTTGCGTCTCTTTAATAAAGGCCGCGATAGCAGGAGATATTACTTCCAGAGAGGGAACTGCTAATCCTATGACACGGTTAATGGAAGGGGTTAAAGGTTTTATCATGATATTAGCTGGCACAGCCGGTAGAATCATTGAAGGGACGATGGATACCCCAATGCCTGCCTCAACCATGGAAATAATAGTTGAATTCCCCACAACCTCCAGTCGCTTATTTAGACTAAGCCTATTGTCTTGAAATGCTCTCATTACAAGTGTTTCGCATCCAGATTTAAGTGATAGAAATGGTTCGTGCGTAAGTTGCTCCATAGAGATGACAGCTTGATTTCCAAGCGGATGATTCACTGGCAACACAGCGACATATGGATCGCTTATGAGCCGAATGAAATCCAGTCCATCACTTGGAACGGTAAGAAACCCCAGATCAACTGTTCTCGTCCTGATCCAGGAATTAACTTCTGCATAACTTCCTTCAAAGAGCTGTAGTTCAATACCGGGATAGCGGCTACGAAATACTTGGAAAATATCTGGAATCATGTTAGCCACAAAGCTGGAGAAGGCACCGATGCGCAGGATACCACTCTTAATTCCTTTTGCCTCAGCCACAACCTGATTAATTTTTCCTTTTTGACCTATTATTTCAAAACAATGAGGAAGAATTAGTTCACCAATGTTTGTCAAATTTACCCTGTTGCGATTACGTGTAAATAGAACAATGCCTAGTTCTTTCTCTAGATCAGCAATCGTATGGCTAACACCCGATTGACTAGTATGCAGAAGCTTTCCTGCTCGGGTGAAGCTTTCCGTTTGAACGACGGCTAGAAATACCTCCAATTGGTACAAAGTCATTCTCAGCACCTGACTTTCATGAGTTGATCTTCATGCAGGATATGGTGATTTTTCATTTTACACGTGATTGGACATTTATTATGATGAATTCAATAGAGCAGTTGGAGGTGGGTCATGATGATCAGACAGATTCAAGTGTATCATGTGGATGCTTTTACCCACAGTGCGTTTGAGGTCAATCCTGCTTGGGGAGATCCGGATGCTAGTAATATAATATTAACTGAAATGCATAAGATTGCCAACCAGTTAAACCTGTCGGAGATGGCATTTTTATTGCCGCCTCCCGAACCGAAGACTGTTTTGCGGGTCCGTTATTTTACACAGCTAGAAAAAATCAACTTCTGTACTCATGCTACGATCATTCCATTTTCTCCATTCAAGTTGAAGGATTTGTGCCTGCCAGAGAATTGGGGGAAGCTCATGATTGAACTGAACAGACACGTTATGGAAGACATGAACAAGCAGCTTGACCGCATCGAGAAGAGCTTGAACTTGCTGAACGATGAACTCATTTGGATAAGAATAAAGGGCTCCATGAATAGCATCGGTAACCTCTGTTTGCATTTGGCAGGAAACGAATATCAGAATTTCGTTAGCGCGATCGGCAACAGACCGTTCATCAGAAGGCGTACACATGAATTCACGACGGACGGAGGAATATCGAGAGAAGAGCTAATTCTCCTTCTTCGGGAAACTAGAAAGGAATCGGAAAATGTTATAGCTGCGTTATCGAACGACGATTTGTCCAGAGAGGTTATCATTCGCTATAGCCGTGAGGATTGGAACGGAATGCACCGAACGAATATGTGTACTGAAGAAACCTATGATATAAGAGCAATTGGTCGTCTGCTTATCCAGGTATCGGCACATTATGGATATCACGCAGGACAGATCGTTGTGCTTGCCAAGATGCTGCGAGATACACAAGAACATATCACGGGTCAGTACCATTGAGGAGAGTAGGATGGGCATGATCAGACTTGAGCCGTTTAAACGCACCGACTTTCCACAACTCATCGCTTGGATTAATTCACCCAGGTTTATGATTCAATGGGGAGGAGGACATTTAGCTATCCATTAACTGAACAGCAACAAATTAAAGGTCTACAAAGAACAGTTGGAATACGCTAGCGAATAATGGCCGGAGATGTACCTATGATATTGAGTGCAATAGTACTTGTGAATGTTATTTTTATTATTACTTCAATAAAAAACGGTGGCTAGGCTAAATGAATTGGTTACACAAGCTTGTGATGAGAAGATAGAGGAGGAAAAGAAAAATCAGGAGAATTTACAGAAAGAACAAGAACATAATGAACGGCATGAACTTAGTGAACATTTAAATAAAAGAGCTGAGTTTAACCGAAAAAAATCCGGTTTCTCGGTAAGTGATGTTCTACAAAAGAAACAAAGATTTTGGATTCCCACACTAATTTAATTTTGAACGATGATGACGGGAAATACTAACACTTTTTCCGTCTGCTCATTTCCAGAGTTCTCAATATCCTAGCTACTATATCACATGGTTTGAAACATTTATTTCCTCATAGATTTTCACCTTTGACTTAGTAATTTTTCCCTTGTTGTACTTAGTATTTCGGTTAACAAGGTGATAAATACATACATTAAAATGGTTTTAAGCTTAGTATAAAATCATTCCTTTTATTCCATTTTTAATTATGATAATTTAATTCCTGTTGCTTTTAGGATTGCAGTCCAAAAAGCACAAAGAATTAGGAGTGGTTTTAATGAACAAAAGAGAGCAACTTTAACTGCAGGAGAATTTTTAGGCATTGCTGTTGTGACAAGCGTTGCCTTATTGTTAGGCAGTGGTGCATCTACTCCAGATACATTTGATGCATCTAGTACACTAAAGCTTAATATGAAGAAAAACTACAATGCTACAAAGGTACCACCTGGTTTTGATCACGCAAACAATGCTGCAACCGCCAAAAGATTGGGCTTAGAGGGTAACAAAACCGCTATACTCGCTAGAAATAGCAATAACAGTAGTTCTCTAACTATTAATCAAGAGATTAAGAAAGAAGGAGATTATTACGTCGGAGAAGGAGGGACTGGGGAACTTATAATTGAAGGGAAGAAACATAATTTCACAATTAATAGTTCTAACATTTCTCATGCTGAACTGAAAAATGGTCAAAATCTTTTAACAGGTAGTCTTGAAACTGAAATAACGGACACAAACGGGAAAACAGTTCCTACAACAATTAGTTTTACAAGCATCGTCGAAACTGGAGATCAATTCTTTTATGTAGCCATGGGAACTCTTGAGGAAGGCCCCGTTGTACTATCTTTTGGTGATGACAGTTTTGGAACAGAAGAAATTTATAACATTGTTCGTGGGATAGGTAACGTCGAGGAGGAAGAGCTTTAATGTCTAAATATAAAATTTTGAACAAGAGTGTCATCTCACTAATAGTTGCGTTTATAACGATAGTGCTAACCTTTTCACCTAACGCACACGTTGTGCAAGCTACCGGCAACCCCCAATTACATCACAAAGGAAATGACTACAGTTCTTATATTGGAGGTAGTACTCAAGCAGTTAATGGTTGGAGTACAGTTGTTCTCTCAACTTCGACATTAATGGATGAAAATAAAAGACTTGGAAGAACTTATGTTCAAGCATGGGCCAGACTTGATACGCTAAAAGCGCACTATGGTAATTATTATATTCCTACTGTCGCAGCAATCGAAACTAAGATGAAAACAACAACTGCAGATAGCAGTTATCTTTTCGATCTACAAGGTACTAATCCAGGCGAAAATCTCAAGGAACATGAAATAGATACAACAATATTTGATCTACTGGATTATAAAATATCTGGAGTAGGTGTGATAGGTAGTCTTCTTAATCAATATTCAAATGGTATTACAACAGGTACAGATCAGGATATCTCTAATACCAAGAATGGAACATTAACGTTCCTATGGCCTACAGATGCGAGTTTACAAAATACAATTAGCTGGAAAGATGCTAACCAAGCGATTGGGGCTTATAAAAAATCAGGCGTTACTGCGGAGTTTAATTTCAGAATAATAAACGGTCTACAAGTTCACGTCGCTCCACAAGCAAGAGTACAATACGGAATGTATACTGCTACAAGCATCACTCCATTAAAAATCTGGTCTGCTGAATCATATGTACAACATACGATTAATTAAATTATGAAAAAATACTATAAAAAAACCACGCTACTTGTCGTCGTGTTCCTTATTGCTCTATCTGTAATTTTAATTATTAATAATGATAGAGATAAAAAAGAGAATCTAACAAGTTCAAACTACTATAACAGTTTTGTTTCGAGTGTTAATAGTCTAGATTTGGTTTTAGCGCAAATAGATGATAAGAATATTAAAGATGATACGGCCGTACTAATGTTTGATGCATATACTTCTATTGTTTTTATAAATCACCGTATGGATTTGATGTTAGATCATTCAGCAATCAAACTTAATACACTAAGCAATGATTTTTTATTATTGGAGAATTCTTATGCCTCACTTGTAAGAGATCAAATATCAGATGAAACTAAATTCAACTCTCAAGAACACAAATTATTCAAGCAACAAATCCATCAATTTTTAAATGATTTACCAAAGGAATATGAGGATTCTGATAATTTTATTAATCAGCTTAATGAAGCAGGAGAGCAAATTAAACCACTAATTCATTAGATAGTCCGCTGATCATGTAAAGTTTGATAAATCTCTTACCTTAAACACATAAGTTGTAACCTAATGCTTAAGTATGACCTCTGACACATAGTCGGAGGTTTTTTTTTCTAAAAATTGATTTAAAATGAGTTGTATTCTAAGCCTAGAAAACTCCTTATAAGTGAAGGCGAGAATGAAAGGTTTGAGGACAAGAACATGTTCCTATTTCCGGTTAGACGCATAACTAATCGTCATCTTGCCCTTCAATTCATTAAACTAACGGGCAGGTTAGCATAATAAATTATCTTCATTTAGTGAAAACTACCCTTAAAAATCTGGGGATGAGGGTTTCAGAAATGAAAAGATTTATGGGATCATTGCTAACAATAATCATTTTCTTGATGGTAATCCAGCCCATTTGTGCAAAGCCAAACGATGAACCATTGAAACGGCTTGTACTTACTTTGTTAGCTCCAAAAATACAGGAACAGATTAACCACTACTACAAAAATAAATTAACTGTATCACCTACGTTTACGCCTTTTTTGGATGGAACTGATGTAGACGTTAAATATCATTCTTCACATATTGATGTTCAGGTTAAAACTATCCCGTACGTAGGACCTCATTTGGATGTTGGACTCGACTCAATGAGGTTTAGTATAGATAACTCGGGATCAATAGTGGTTCTTGAGTATAAGCACATTAGGGATTATGACTTGCCTCCTAACTGGCAAGAAATTATTAAAACTCATTGAACTAACGAAGAAACTATAGCTCAATAATACAAAGAAAGCCAGATCAACGTGATCGGCTGCTTTTGTTCAAGTAACGGGCAGGTAAGCTCAATAAAGGCCCTTGTTACGATGGGCTTTTATTGAGCTTACCAATGGCATTTGGCTAGGAAAATATCAGGGTGCTTCTTTTACTTCCTTTTGTACAAACATCTATCTTGTGTTTTTTGGCCAGTATTTTATATGGATCATATGTTCAAGAGTGCTTTTTACCTCAGGCCAGTCGTTATCCGTAATGCTATAAAAAACATTGTCATGAAATCTACCTTGAGTATCCCGCCTATGCTTCCTAAATATGCCTTCTTTAGTTGCCCCAATCCGTTCTATCGCTCGCTGTGACCTTAAGTTATAGCCGCTGATGGAAAATTGCACGCGGACTAGCGCTAATTGTTCGAAGCAATAATTTAACAGTAAAAACTTACATTCCGTATTTACACCTGTACGCCAGTAAGTTGGTGTTAGCCATGTCCAGCCGATTTCCGCATTTTGATTGATCATATCAATATCTCCGATTCTTGTGGTTCCAATAATTTTTTCCGACATGAGTTCGACGATGACGAAAGGGAGTTGGGTGCCATGAAGCTGGTTTTGTATGGCTTGTTCGATTAAATGCTTAATATCATCATATGTTGCATTTTTTCTCCAAGTAAATTCCCATATGTTTGGATTCATCAGTGTTTCAAGTAAATCTTCTTTATGTTTAGATTCTAGGGGTAAGAGTTTTATTGTCTTGCCTCTTAAAGTAACATTTTGATTCATGTCATTTACACCTCCGATTCCATTGTGATTCATTATCTTAACGTGGTGGGATTAGTATATATTGATTGGTATCGACGTTGAATGCATTAACCGTTGAATTATTGTACTTTCACGCATCACAAATTCCCTACAGGTGTTCTATTAAGTTCAACTAACGAGCAGGAAGTTTAGTGAAGGTGGAGGATAAATTCAGATAGAATTCAATAACAAAACCAAGGTAACTTAATAAATTTTAGTTATAAAGGGAAGATCAATGTTGAAACGAATGCCTTTTGAATGTCCAACGGAGCATTATGACGAACGAATTTATAAAATTGACGAACAAATTTGTGAAATGTTAAAACTTCGGAAGCAACTTTCAAATAACAATCCTGGTTTCCCGACATTTGAATATATCTCTAAATGGGCTGAAACTTTTGAACTTTACGAGGGTTTTCTGAAACTCGTTTTTGGAACATTGAGAAGTGAAGAGCATTATAAACCAATGGTTGGTCCATCGGACTTTAGAAAACATGTACCCATACTAATGTCAGTCGAAGAAGGGAACTTCTTCTATACTTTAAATTCAATAAGGCAATATAGTAATGCAAGTGTAGTGACTTTTAATATTGATTGGGATGAGGCTGAGGTACCCTCAATTCAAAATGGTCTACACCATTTTGAATTGCAAATTGGATAAGAATATGATTGCCGAATGGTAAAGGTGGTGGACATTCAGGTCATGCTTTTACTAATTATGTAATATCTCCGCCATTACCAGATAAGACATCAGGACTTGAATTAACGTTCATAGAATATTTTAAGCCATTCAGTGACAAGAAGACGGGAACAAAGATTGTCTTTAGGCTGGAATAGCTTCAACGAGCATCGATTAGTCTAACGTAGAAATGTTAGCTTAAAGCATCCTCGTGATAAACTGCGGTTTACAACTAGTGGATGATAATAGGGATCGTTGCAGAAATGCTGGCGATCCTTTGTATATACCTTTAGGGACGGTAGAGAACGAAGAAATTATATTAGAGTGATGATGCCTCATTAAGCCAACGGGCAGGTTGGTTCAATCATGCCGGCAGTATCTTTTAGAAATTCACAAAGGCAGGAAAGTGTAGGAATTGTGTGGAATAAATATACAACTTTATCTTATTGGGAGGTTGTAAAATGACGTTCCCGACACATATTGTATCTGCAGGCGGAATTGTAGAAGATGGAACTGGAAATATCCTTTTAGTAAAAGCTCATGACGATGGTTGGGTGTATCCTGGTGGGATAACTGAAGTAGGAGAAAACCTGATTGATGGTGTCATTCGTGAAATCAAAGAGGAAAGTGGAATAGATGCCACGGTTAGTTATTTGATTAGTATTGTTTCGAATACAGCGATCCATAAGTGGTATGACGGTGTGACTGATGTCCCTACGAAGGTCATGTTTGATTTCGTGTGTAAAGCTGTGGGTGGAGAGTTAGCTACTTCTAATGAAACGAGCGAATGTAGGTGGGTACCAAAGGAAGATGTTCTGGATTTGATTACTTTACCTGGAATCCGCATGCGTTATGAAGCTTATTTGAACTTTAACGGATCTGTGAATTATATGGAGTATGTAACTGCGTCAACGACAGAATTTGATGTCAAGCTTCAAAGAAGTGTTTAGTTGTACTAGGGTATAGTGTATTAAGCAAACGGGGAACGATAGCTCAATAAAAACAAGGAAGCAGCTGACCATGTGATCGGCTGCTTTTGTTCAACTAACGGCAGGTTAGTTGAATGAAATTAACTTATGTCGAGGGACAAGAACATGGTCCCATTGAAGTCGCTATTTTAGCGGCTTTTTTATTTTATCGGTACAAGTTCTTATCCCGAGGCAAGGACAAGAACTTGTACCGATTGCCGGAATGGACAAGAACATAGTCCGATTACCGATTAGGTAAATATCTAACTAAAGTTTACAGCTATTTCATTAAGCTAACGGGCAGGTTAGCTTAATAGGAACGTCCTGGGTGTGTGAGCTGCACCGTTGGGCACTATGTATGAAGCTGCGCGGATCTCGTCCGGATTGAAGAGAGCAGCGGCGTGCCGGTCGCCTGGGCTTCAGCTGTTCTGTGAAAATAAATTGTTAGACTGAAAAATAAAGTATTAGACCGTGAAAATAAAGTTGTAGACTGGCAGCCGGCATTAGCCAACGGGCAGGATAACGGAACCAATAGATGGACTTATTGTTCTCATATGATACAATATGTCCCAGAAATATCTTCGTGGGTTAATGAAATGCGCAGATGAACTAATAAGAGACCAGCACAAAAAAGTGGTAGTTTTATGGATATGCAATAGTCGCCGAATGGAACTTGGTATTAAAAGGAGGCAGGACACATGCTAGAAGAACAGGAAATATTCGCGGGCGAAGGATATAACAGGTCGTACGCAATTGCTACGGATATGCCGATTTTGAATCTTAGGGGTAGCATACCGCGTGAAGGTAACGGCCAACTACCGTTTCCGTGGGTGACAACGGGCATCAGGATTGATAAAGAACATATGTTGGAAACCGTTATGAAGCAAAAGACACTCGAGTATTTGTTTAATATGCAATTCAGTAAGGAGGAGATGACCGACCGCAATTTGGTTGTAGGCTGTTATGAATACAGGAATCCGAATGACAAGGAACAAATATTGCTATATGCGCTGGTTTCGTTGAAGGAATTTCTCGCGAGATACGGCGATGAACGGGCATCGGAGATTCTGATGCGAGTTGGCTGCACATACGAGAAGATTATGGAGGAATGCGATGAAGCCATTGAAGAACACTTTGCAGTGTTGCGCCGGTCACTTCATTTAAAGAATTTGAGAGACGAATATGATGTCGTTTACGAGTGGAGTGAAGAGGAAGGGGTAAAGACGTACATAATCAGATACACCAAATCGAGTTATACCAAGATTAAAGCTAAATCATTCGAAGAGTTGACCAAACTCTATGATGAGCAACGGAAGAAGGATGCAAAGAAGACGTTCGCGATTCTGGAACCGTTAGAAGCATTTATGCAAGCTTAAGAAAACCGCCCCTTTACGGGGCGGTTATTCAACATTTCATCGAAAGAAGATTCGAGGAATATCCAGCGATAGAGAGGATTCTCGATAGTCGCATCGGAAATTGCTGACCCGTACGCCAGATATGGTCGAATGGGGACTGATGGAAGACGTTGATCCAGCCGATTATTTCGGCAAAACCATAGAGGTAGAACGATTTAAGGCGATTAGAAGCCTAGCGATTCAGGGAGAAATTCTGAACTGATTCAGTCATAAAAAACTGCACCTCCAATTGGTAGTTGTGTCTAACAATTGGGGTGCAGTTCATGTCGGGAGTGGTTTTTTTGTTTGTATAATGATGTATTTACTTAGCATTTGAATGAATTCATCACGGTGAAAGGTGTCACAAGTCATTAAGCTAACGGGAACGATAGCTTAATAAAAAAACAAGGAATCAGTTTTTCTGTGGAACCTGTAATTGGGACCGGATATCAGCTGATAAGTTTTTTATTTTTTGGTAGGGAACTTGTCGAGGGACAAGAACATTCCCATTGAAGTCGCTATTTTAGCGGCTTTTAATTTTATCGGTACAAGTTCGTGTCCCGAGCCGAAGACAAGAACTTGTACCGATTACCGTATTGGACAAGAACCTGTTCCTATTACCGATTAGTCGTGTATCTAATCGGCATCGTATCGCAAACTACCGAGCAGCAAAAGATATAAGCAAAGATTAGTAGCGATTGCTTCCGAGAATGGGGAAGCAATCGCTATGTTTTTTTTGCGGATATTTTTTTGTCCGCCACATGTGTACAGAAAACAAAAATGATGATACATTGAAATTAGTTTATTTCCTTTTATAACAGGGTTTTTTTGAAGAATACTATGTCTCCTGTACGAGGACATACGTATATCGAGGAGGGAATGTAATGTCAAGTCAAGCATTGGACCAATTTTTAAGTTCGAACATCGAAGATCTAAAGACTAAAGGTCTATATAACATCATCGATACGCTGCAGGGTGCAAATGGTCCTGTTATTCGTATCGACGGAAAGTCCCTAATCAATTTGTCTTCCAATAACTATTTGGGACTGGCAACTGATTACCGCCTGATTGATGCTTCAGTTAAGGCGTCGCAGACATACGGGGCAGGCGCAGGGGCTGTGAGAACAATTAATGGTACGATGGATCTTCATATTGAGCTTGAAGAAAAACTGGCCCGTTTCAAAAAACGGAAGCCGTTATCGTGTATCAATCGGGATTTAACTGCAATATGGCTGCTATATCCGCGGTAATGGACCAGCATGATGCGATTTTATCAGATGAGCTGAACCACGCTTCGATTATTGATGGCTGCCGCCTGTCGAGAGCCAAGGTGATTCGCTTTAAGCATTCGGATATGAATGATTTAAGACAGCAGGCGAAAGATGCCAAGGAATCCGGTCAGTACCATAAAATTATGGTCATCACCGACGGGGTTTTCTCCATGGATGGTGATATAGCAAAGCTGCCTGAAATCGTGAAAATAGCAGAAGAATTCGATCTGATTACTTATGTGGATGATGCCCACGGTTCGGGCGTTCTCGGAGCAGGTGCGGGAACCGTGAAGCATTTTGGATTGTCCGACCGCATTGACTTTCAAATTGGTACTCTTTCCAAGGCGATTGGCGTTGTCGGCGGTTATGTGGCGGGTAAAAAACAACTGATCGAATGGTTGAAGCTGAGAAGCCGTCCGTTTCTGTTCTCGACATCGCTACCTCCGGCTGCAATCGCTTCTTGCAGCGCTTCTGTCGACATTTTGATGAATGACAAAGAGCTGATCGAGAAGCTGTGGGAGAACGGCAATGATTTGAAAAATGGCTTGAGCCGGCTTGGATATGATGTAGGCCAAAGCGAAACGCCGATCACACCTTGTATCATTGGCGATGAAGTAACCACCCAACAGTTCAGCAAACGCCTTTATGAAGAAGGCGTTTACGCCAAGGCAATCCTGTTTCCGACGGTTCCGAAAGGAACCGGAAGAATACGCAACATGCCGACAGCTGCCCATACCAAGGAGATGCTCGACCAGGTGATCTCCGTTTATGAGAAAGTTGGCAAGGAAATGAATCTGATTTAGCTGCATTCGCGGGAGTACATTTCGGGAGGAATGTCTTATGTACAAGATTTTGGTGACCGGAGCACTGGGCCAAATCGGTTCTGAGTTAGTTGTTAAATTACGTGAAATTTATGGTGCGGATCACGTCGTTGCTACGGATCTCAGGTCATCAGCCCACGAAATTACCCGATCCGGGCCATTCGAGCTGCTGGACGTGACGAATGATAAGGCGATGTTCGAAATCGCCAAGCGGTACGAAGTTGATACCGTCATCCATTTGGCTGCGCTGCTGTCGGCTACCGCAGAGGAGAAACCGCTGCTTGCCTGGAATTTGAATATGGGCGGATTGATGAATGCACTTGAAATATCCAGGGAGCTCGGCTGCCAATTTTTCACTCCAAGCTCCATTGGATCTTTTGGTCCTTTGACTCCGAAAGACAATACCCCTCAGGATACGATCCAGAGGCCCAATACGATGTACGGCGTGAACAAAGTGTCCGGCGAACTGCTTTGTGATTATTATTTTCACAAATATGGCCTGGATACTAGGGGGCTGCGATTCCCGGGTTTGATATCTTATATGACGCCTCCCGGCGGAGGAACGACGGATTACGCCGTGGAAATTTATTACGCAGCCGTGACGACTGGCCGGTATACATCTTATATCGCCAAGGACTCAAACATGGACATGATGTATATGCCGGATGCCCTGAACGCTATCATCGATTTGATGGAAGCGGATTCTTCCCGGTTGATGCACCGAAATTCATTTAATGTCACCGCAATGAGCGTGGATCCGGAGGCGATCGCTGCAGCGATTCGGGATGAGCTTCCCGGCTTTATCCTCGATTATGACATTGATCCGAAGAGACAGGCGATTGCCGATAGCTGGCCGCATTCCATTGATGCGACAGCAGCGAAAACAGAATGGGGATTTCATGCTCGCTACGACCTGAAGGCCATGACGAAGGATATGCTTTCACAGCTGAGCGAGAGACAAATGCTTCGCAAGGCTTAAAGTTATTATGAATTCGATCGAAGAGTGACATCGCTAGAAAAAGCAATTCGGATTAAATCCGAATTGCTTTTTTACTGCAAGAAAGGGAAATTATAAAAGAGAGCGGCAGCAATGGTGGTGTCGAGGGACAAGAACATTGTCCCATTGAAGTCGCTATTATAGCGGCTTCTTTGTTTTATCGGTACAAGTTCTTGTCCCAAGCTAAGGACAAGAACATAGTCCGATTGCCGATTAGGCGTATATCTAATCGTTATTTTGCCGTTATTCACCCACAAGCAGTTGCGCTGATGCTCAGAGGCAGTAAACCTGATGAGGCAAAAATGATACTCAGTTGAAGCATATGTGAAAAATCATTGTAACACACTTAAGCTTATAGGATTTTTCGAACAGGATGATACGGAGTTTTAAGTGTGTTGATAAAAAAACAGCTAACTATGACTATGTCCTTAGTTAGCTGTTTTTTTATTCATCTTTTAATTTTCTATAAAAGTTATGAATCTCTTGTGAAATTCTCCATCATTCCAGCTGGATACCGGCTACCGGCTGATCCGTGTGGAAGGATCTCTTTGATACGTTGAAGATCAGCTTCTGTAAGATTAACGTTAGCAGCAGCAACGTTTTGCTCAACTCGCTTAGCACTTCGTGTACCCGGGATCGGAACGATATCTTCTCCCTGGGCGAGAAGCCAAGCCAGTGCCAATTCGGCTACAGAAATACCTTTGTTAGAAGCCACTTCATTAAGTTGTTCCGTTGCTCGTAGATTATAGATATAGTTTTCGCCTTGCCAACGCTCGTCGTGACGACGCATATCGTCTTCGGCATACTCTTGAGCCGGTTTAACGGCACCTGTTAGGAACCCTCTGCCTAAAGGAGAGTAAGGCACTAAACCTATACCCAGTTCATTCAAAGTCATGCGTATATCGTTGTCCTCAATCTCACGCTCGAATACGGAGTATTCAGTCTGAAGCATAGATACCGGGGTAACCGCATGAGCTTTACGAATAGTTTTTGAACCCGTGTTACTCAAACCGAAATATTTAACTTTGCCTTCTTGAATAAGCTCTCCAACGACTCCAGCTACTTCCTCGATAGGGACATCGGGATCTGGGATATGCTGATAGAAAACATCAATGTAATCCGTTTGTAGATAGCGAAGGCTGTTTTCTGCAACTTTACGAATATTTTCTGGACGGCTATTAAAACGTGTTCCGAGTGGTTCGGCTGTCATGTCAAATCCAAATTTGGTAGCTAGTACTACCTTTTCACGAAAATCCTTTACAGCTTTACCCAGTAACTGTTCATTGTGACCAGTACCATATCCATATAACTCTGCCGTATCAAAGAAATTAACTCCAAGCTCATAAGCTCGACGAATAGTTGCTATTGCTTCATCTTCATTTGAAGGACCGTATGCCATTGACATCCCCATAGTACCTAATCCAATAGAAGAGACTTTTAAACCTTGTTGACCAAGACTTCGAGTTTGCATGTTGTTCCTCCTTAAATAATGAAAATTAGATTGTCATCACCTAAATGTTTAAAGCCTAGTTAAAAATCTTAATTCGTTCAATATGAATTTTTATCTCTGTTATCCATAGGAACAAAAAACATAATATCATGAGAGGTGAATAAAGTAAACAAAATGAACACAAAGTGTCTATTTAGTATAGTTTGTTTAAAATGATGATTATGAGATATAATATAAGGGATTAGGGGGCGCTTAGATGGAACGGCAGAATGAAAAACAACATAATATGAGGATAACTCTTACTAGCAGATTGTTAACGTACGTTAAAAAAATGGATTTCAAAGTCTAAAAATGGATGAAATCGCAAAAATCATGGATATAAGTAGGGCCACTTTATATAAATATTTCTCTACCAAAGAAGATATCATAACCTTTATTGTGGGTCTTTCTATAGAATATATCCACGAAATTATTGAAGATTCTGATGCTGACCAAGTAATTGTTCAGCGATTTCAGCAAACATTTGAACAAACAATCTTATTAAAAGAGTTCTTCACAGACATTTTCCTAAGGGATCTTGAAAGTAGTTATCCTGAGAACTATGAGCGACTAAAAGAATCCATGAAGCAACGAGAATATCAGGAATTGGCTTTTTATGATGAAGGAATAAAAGAGGGCTTTTTTAATAAAATTGATGGTAGGCTCATCGTTATGCAAGATGAGATGTTAAGAAACATTTTAGATGTAAAGTATTTGGTGGAGAACCATTTGACCGTGTATCAAGTGCTATTTGACTTTTACAATCTGAAAAAATTCAGTTGTTTAAACCTGATAAAATTAAAATGATAGATGACAACTTGATGATTCCTAAAATTGAGTATATGGCACAAAAAATCTCAAAAACCTTATATTAAACTTAGCAATTTAGAATAATTTGAGCTTCATATGATGGATTTTCAATGATACATTAGAAGCATAAAAGGCGCGAATGAAACGCACGGCTGCACAATGTGGCACATGAGCGGGGCGTTGTTCCCCTGCGGGTCTGAAAGTTGAATGCTCGAAGGGGTTAAGCCCGACAGTTACAAGGTGACGTTCAGCTCCGCGGTTGTACGTGGCACGGTGCCGGTACGTGTATTCGAGCGTCTCAAGAGTAAGAGCTAACCAGCAACTAATCCGGCCAAGGTCAAAGATATCGCTGGACGCTCCGATCAAGTAGCGATCGAGTGGGCGCTTCGTTCGGGCGTCGCCGGAGCGGATGCAAACGGCAAATTTCACCCGGAAGATTCCGTGAAAAAGTGATGCTTGAATAACCAACTTTCTCCGAAATCTCTGGAATGGAGAGAGAAGAGTTGGACAAAAACAAAGCTGCCTGACTAATTCGCTGGAGCTGCAGAAGTTGTTTAAATGATTTACCGGTTCCTTTCTTAAGCAACGAGGATAGGTAGTTGGGGTGAAACCCGAATAGAGACGCCACCTCATTGAGATTGCAATGTTGATAATGCTCTTCAATATAGTGCAAAATATGCACAAGCGAAAATCGCTGATCGTCTTGATGTTTGACATAGACTGTATCTTTAGATTGGTTATGACGAATAAGCAAAGAGAATAAGACGCTCAGATACGAGTCAATCAACTCTGTCGAGAAAAAATCATGTCGAGAGACAAGAACATTGTGTCATTTGGATTAGGTGATTATCTAAATAGTAGCATGATGGAGATCATGTGGCTAGATAAAAGCATATGAATATAAGACTTCACTTGAATAACGATTTTTTGTTTCAGGAACTAGGTTTTTTCGACCAAAGGCAAAGAACTAGTTCATTGTTGAAAAGGTTAAGAATATGGTACCAATATTGATAAACTTCTTTATCGGTTTCATTAAGCTAACGGGCAGGTTAGTTTCAACTTAGGTACTGGCTAGTATATAATTAGTAAAACCATGTTGCCTGGAGGAAAAAATGAAAGAAGATAAAGAAAAGGTCTATTATGAACGAGGAACGGTTGAACTACGAGAGAAAAGCATACGGGCCCAAAAGCTTGTGAAGGCTTATAATGACTGCGATCCGGAAGATGGACAAGAGAAAGAACGATTGATTCGAGAACTATTTGGCAGCGTATGTGAAGGTTTTAGCATTGATCATAATTTTCATTGTGATTTGGGTTATAACATTCATGTTGGTCGTAACTTCTATGCCGGGTACAATTGCACCATATTGGATATGGCGGAGGTTCATATCGGTGATGATTGCATGATCGCACCTAATGTCGGCATTTACACGGCAGGTCATAATGTCAACCCCAAGGACCGAAATAAATCTGGTTACGGTATTCCTATAACGATAGGAAATAATGTTTGGATTGGAGGACACTGTGCAGTTCTTCCAGGTGTTTCAATAGGTAATAATTCCATTGTGGCTGCTGGTTCAGTTGTAACAAAAGATGTGCCAGCAAACACGATAGTCGCGGGTAATCCAGCCAAGGTGATCAAGCAAATTACAGAATGATAAAGGGCTTTACAGATTCGATTAGCGGTTTACAACTAACGGATGACAATAGGGATCGTTGCAGAAATGCTAACGATCCTTTTTTGTATACCTTTACGGACATCAAAAATGTCGAGGGACAAGAACATATTCCCATTAAAGTCGCTATTTTAGCGGCTTTTTTATTTTATCGGTACAAGTTCTTGTCCCGAGGAAAAGACAAGAACTTGTACCGATTACCGAAATGGACAAGAACATATTCCGATTGCCGATTAGCTGTATATCTAAACATTAAGCACACACATTTACAACTTCATTAAATACCATAATACATAACAATGCTCAAATTGTTAAAGAAAACTGACACGATGTGAGGTTAAACACGGTCAGCTAGGCATAAAAAAGCGAAATATCAGACTGAAACTGTCAGTTGAGGACAAGAACTTGTACCGATTAGAAACTATCTAAGTGTGAGTGGTGGTCTCT
This sequence comes from Paenibacillus sp. OVF10, assembly GCA_022836915.1. Taxonomy (GTDB): domain Bacteria; phylum Bacillota; class Bacilli; order Paenibacillales; family Paenibacillaceae; genus Paenibacillus. Next base: position 4,516,372 of record CP094668.1, read on the forward strand.
ATTCAATAATTAACGCACTAAAGGCTGGACAATGATCAAGAGACCAGCTTTTCAATGTCGTGGTTTATCTGAAATTTTAAGGGGATTCGTGCAATAAGAACGATTTTAAAACGAAGTAGAGAAAACTTTTTGATGTTTTAACAGTTAGAGGCCCCAACCTAAAATCAAACAAACTGACGTCGATAAAGTAACGACGCCAGTTTGTTTGATTTAGGTATTTGAATAAAATCGGTTTAACAATGATATTAAAGCTTATTTTAATTCATGTAAATGTTTCACAAGCTCAGCAGTTTTAGAATAGAACGGAGCATGATCTGCCTCCAAAGTAATTATCTTGTTAAACGAAGTTTCTGTGTGCATTCTGCGCTGGAAACCAATAGGAATAGCATGATCCAACGTTGTTTCAATATAGATTCGGTATATATTCCCGAATTTAGCATCTGAGGTCCTTATCTCCTGCTGGAAGGGGTGGGTCAGTGCCTCGAAACAAAACAGTTCTCTCACGACCTCCAAAAGACTACGTTTAGGCTATAGAATTTAATGTATACGTTTTTGTATTAAAGCTTATGCTAAGAATAGAAAACTCAAGCACAGGAGGGTACACATGAAAAAGAAAATGCTTCTAGTTCTAAGTATTATATGGTTATTGGCCACTATGTCTCCAGTAAGTGCAGAGCCATTAAATGTGGAAGAAATAAATCCCAAGATTAAATCAAAGGAAATTAGCCCACTGTATGCCACTATTCCTGGAAACTTTGAAGTTGTTACTAAAAAGATTAATGGTTCATTTGTAATTTTCTACTTGTCAGAGAATGACTCCGTACTGAGTATTTCTGAGAGCTATTATCAGGGACAAGAAATCAATCAATCGGATAAAACCGAGATCATAATTAAAGGGGATGTTAAGTACTTTTATAGCCCATTCATTAACAGATCTGGAGGAAGCATAGCTTGGATTAAAGACGATATCCTGTTTGAAATGAATAGTGTGTACTTTGATAAAAACACAATGTTAAATTATGCAACCACACTTAAGTAGTAAAAATAAAGGATACCATTACGATTTTTTGTAATGGTATCCTTTATTTTTTTATAGATTATTGATAAGCATAGCCGTCTACCGTAATCCAGAATCCTCCATCGCAATCATTGTTAGTATGCGATTCAAGAACCACTTGATAGGTTCTCCCTGGTATTGCATTGCTTATATTATAACTATTCCCTTTAACATCTTCAGTAAAAGTTTTACTATATTGAACTTGCCCCGTAGTAAAATCAGTGATTCGTAAAGTGAAATAGGCCGCTTCACCAGCATGGACCCCCACCATTTGAAGATCAGTTATTTGAAAAGTGGTAACACCTGAGTTTGTATATACACTAGCACCATTAAAGTCACCTATGTTACGAGGTCTAACTGAGTAAGGGCCCCATTTTTTTACTACTTGTGTTTCAAACTTAGGAGTCTTCGATTCAATTTCCGTTACAACCAACTTGGAAGAAACATCTTCTGAAGATTCAGCAAAAGATGAATTCATCGGTAATATGAGCATCAAAAAGGTGAAAAATAAAGAAAAAACAATTTTGTGGCTTTTAGATAAGATAAACATAGATAGATCCCCTTTGAGTTGGATTTAATTGCCTTTATAAACCAAATATATCCATCGGAGAGCGCCTTGTCTATAGTAATATTTTGCTATACTCCTCACACTGAAAATTACAAGTACATTCACCCATCATTTCTTATCAACTTATCATCTGTTCCATCAAGTCTGCCGTTGTCGAGGGACAAGAACATAGTCCAATTGCCGATTAGGTGTATATCTAAACATTAACACACACATTTACAACTTCATTAAATACCAGAATACATAACAATGTTCATATTGTTAAAGGGAAACCGACACGATGAGAGGTTAAACACTGTCGGCTAGGTATAAAAAAGTGAAATATCAGACTGAAACTGGCAGTTGAGGATAAGAACTTGTACCAATCTCAACACTTCTTAATTACTGCCACGATTATATAATCTTTTTTGATTGGCTGATTACAGAGAACTTTACCACAGTTCAAAAAAGAACAGAAATTGAATTATCCACGCTAGAAACATTAACGATACGTGAAACAGAAAGCTTTTTGTCTTTTTTGGAGTATCAACTTGGGAATAATAAGCTAACAATAAACCGTAAGCTTTCTTCTCTTAAGTCCTTATTTGATTACTTACAGAATAAAGCCGAAACAATTGATTTAAAGCCTTATATACAACGAAATGTTATGGCTAAAATGGACTTAAATGCAGTAAAAGAAAGTCAGGAAACGATCGCGAATCGTATGGAAGGAAAAATACTGAGAGAAAATGATTTTGAAGCTTTCAGAGTGTTTGTAGCATACGATTTTGGCGAATTAAACAAAACAAACAAACGTATCATTCATTTCCATCAGTTTAATCGTGAACGAGATACGGCAATAATTTCATTAATCTTAGGATCAGGACTTAGATTATCAGAAGTTTCCGGAATCAATCTTGAGGATTTAGATCTGACGAAATCATTAGTAAGAGTAGTCCGAAAAGGGGGAAAAGAGCAATATGTTTACTTTAGCAGCCAAGCATCCCTAGATATTGAGAATTACCTGCAGATAAGGGAAACAAGATATACCCCAGAAAAAAATGAAAGATTTTTGTTTATTGCAGCACCTGTAGGACGCAAAGGTAAAAATAGACGTTTAACACAACGTTCTATAGAAAAACTTGTTGAGAAATATGCAACAGCCTTTGGAAAGCCGGCTTTGACGGTTCATTCTTTGAGGCATTCATTTGCCACACGTTATCATATTGAGAATAATGATGTCCCAAAATTAAAGAATCAGCTAGGACATTCTTCAATACAAACTACAATGATTTATACTCACTTAACAGATGATCAAATGAGAAGCGCTGTAAATAACATGGATAAATAATCCGGAGGAGTGACATAAAGTTGCCTACCAGACTGGAAAATTGACACAAAGTTACCCACCAGACTGGAGAATGACACATAAAGTTGCCTACCAGACTGGAGAATGACATCATAAAGTTGCCTACCAGGTGCCAAATTTGCTCCGTTAATTAAAGACAAATTTGGTAGGGAACTTTGTTGTCGAGGGACAAGAATATGGTCCCATTGAAGTCGCTATTTTAGCGGCTTTTTTATTTTATCGGTACAAGTTCTTGTCCCGAGCCAAGGACAAGAACTTGTACCGATTGCCGGAATGGACAAGAACATAGTCCGATTACCGATTAGATGCACAACTAATTAATGCTGAGTACGTATAGCCGATAATAAAATAAGTATTTGGGCATTGGATAACATTTAGCAAATTTTTCATTTAGAAAAAATTCCAAGTATATGGTATAACTCTTCTTGCTGTAAAAAAATAGACAAGGGGATACAACATGAGAAAGAAACACAAATTTTGGAATAAGGTTCTCAGCTTAATTATTGCTGGTTCCTTAATTTCTACATCATCGCTCAATAATACCACTGCTTGGGGAGCCCCTCGGCCGAAAGATCAACACTTCAAGAAAGCAACACTTCATACGATTCTAACTTGTCGTCCAACAACACCCCAAAAGAGATTGCTTCGCTCCGAAGTAAAAAATCGAAGACATTCGCAAATGAGAATGGAACGTACACAACTGAAATTTCTGAAACTCCCATTCACTATCAAGATTCCTCAAATCAAGAGTGGAAGCCGATTGATAACCGTTTAAATACGACGAGTAAAATGGCTTATAATAATGATCATGAATTCAAAGTAGAAATGAACAAGAAACATTCTGTTTCTGATAATTTGATAGAGATCAAAGAGGATAAATTCCGCATTGGTCTAAACCCCATAGCGGAAACAAATACGGTAACAACTACGCAAAGCATCTCTAGCACAAAGCCGGCAGGGATTGTTAAGAATAATGTAATGACGTATAAGGGGCTTTATCCCGATACTGATTTAATTTATACCCTGGGAAACGATAGACTCAAAGAAGAGCTTAAACTCAACAAAAAGCCGACAGGCAAAAAGTCAGTGATTTACTCCTTTTCCTTAACTCTAGGTAATTTGGATTATCGCCAGGAACAGGATGGCTCCGTTTCCTTAATTAACCCATCTACTGGCGATACTGAATATATTATCGATAAACCGTTAATGTTTGACTCTTTTATACCCGAAGGTTATCAGCAGGTAGAGGGAGTTAATGCTTACCCTGAAGAATCTCTTTCCTACGATATTCACTATGAATTGAAAGAGAAGAAGGGACAACTATACATTGACGTGATTCCCAGTCTCGCATGGCTTAATGATGCGTCACGTGTATACCCAGTCACCATCGATCCGACCATTGTTAAATTTCAACCGACATACCGCTTAGCGGATACCAATATACGTAGTGCTTTCCCCAAACAAACCGGAGCAACCGATACGACGCTAGGTGTTGGTCTATATAAAGATGCTACTAGCTCTAATGTCATCCGTTCTCTTATTCAGTTTGACACATCAAGCATCCCACAGGGGGCAAAGGTGTTAACGGCTGACTTGAACCTCTGGTTAGCGTCCGTTTCAAATAATACCAATGTAGATATCACACTAAATAGTGTCAATAAAGCATGGACAGAATACTCTGCATCCTGGATGTATGCAGATGCTACGAACTTGTGGAGTAAACAGGGTGGAGATTTCAATGCTTCGCAAGTCGCTACAACTGCAGTCGGACCGTTAACATCACTTTCAGCAAACTATAAGTGGTCCTTGCCTGCCAATATGCTAGAAAAGTGGATAAATGACCCCACAACAAACAAAGGTTTTATGTTGAAAAGCAATTCAGAAACAACAAATAGCTACAAGAAGTTTATATCCGGTGATGACACAGCCAATCCGGATTACACGCCGCTTTTAAGCGTGACATACACCTCTGCTAGCAGACTTGGTCTAAAAGATTATTGGACATATGATAGTCATCCGATAGCCAACGGAACAAGTTACACCAATTTGGGTACGGGGAACAATGTCATCCAGTTCAATGATTATTCCTTAACGGGTAGAGGTGACACCTCCGTAGACTTTATGCGGACATATAACTCTAAATCTAGCGAATCATCACCCTTCGGCTATGGATGGTATTTTTCAGGTGGGGAAACCATTGTAGATGCATACAAAACCGGAGACGTATTGTTTACAGACCACACTGGATCTGCTTATGAATTTAAATATAACGCATCAAACAATACGTATACACCTTCAGCAGGCGACTATCTGACACTAAAAAAGGTGAAAAGTAGCTCAGGGGCCACGACGGGTTATGACTTAACGGACAAACATGGATACCTGATGCATTTCGATACGGTTTCTAACGATGATCAAGTAAGCATCACTCAAGCCAAACTCAGTTATGAACAAGATATGCATGGAAACCGAATTACGTATAAACGGAATGGGGACGGAGCACTAACGGGTATAGAGGACCCATCAGGACGTACCATTGCATTTGAATATACTTCAGATGGGTTAGTTGATTATGCCCTGCTAGAAGGGCGTAAAACGGATTATACGTATCAGAATGGAAAGTTAGTCACTGTAGATCAGTATAGTGAGGATGGCACTTATAGCCGAACACAGTTTAGTTATGGTGGAAATTACATTAAAACCATTTTTGACCCGAATAATCGATTAACCACGTATACCTATGATCAAGAGTACTTGGTTAAAGTGCAGGAACCTTCAACCGTTTCGGTTACAGATGCAAGTGACCGGCCGGCAACCCAGTACAAATATGACACCACTGCACGTACAGCAGACGTAACAAATGCAAACGGCCATACGACAAACTATACGCTGAACGCTAACTTTGTGGCGGAGAAAATCCAAGATGCCAAGGGTGAAATCACTCAGTTTGTCCTAGATGCAAACTATAATGTCAAGAAAGTAACCAATCCAGATGGAACTGTTGCTGAGCAGACATATGATAGTAAAGGTAATGTTCTAACTCAAATCGATGAGGTTGGAAATGTTACAACTTATGAGTACAATGACCTGAATCATGTTCTTAAAGAAATTGATCCTAGACAAAATGTTACCAATTACTCGTATACCGCAGCTGGTGATTTGGAAACCATCGTGGATGCCAAGCAAAAAGTTACGCGTTATGAATATGACGCCTATGGAAACTTAAAAAAGACGACGTATCCAGACCAATCAATAGAAACGTACAGCTACGATGATAAAGGTAACGATATCAAATCGGTAATTGATGCAGCAGGGAACACAACAACAGTAACAACAGATGCAGTTGGGAATATGACCGCAAATACCGACGGAAATAACAATCGTACTGATTACCATTATGATAAGTTAAATCGCCTGAAATCAGTAATTGATCCGAAGCAAAAAGAGACAACGTATGAGTATGATACAGCCGGAAACTTGACTAAAACGATTAATCCAAAACAGGCTGTAGTTCAGTATGAATACAATGGTCAAAATCAGTTAATGAAAAAGACCGATGCCATTGGCAAGGTGACTGATAACAAATATGATTCAAATGGCAACCTAATGGAGACCACGACTCCTAATGGGAACACAATCTCTTCAACCTTCACTGCCTTGGATCAACTCAAAACTATAAGTATAGATGGGCAACAAAAGTGGTCTTATGAATATGATGAAAATGGGTTACTTGTCAATGTAAATAATGGTGCCCGTTCCTTCACGTATAAGTCTGACGGATTGCCTGAAACAGAGGTAGATAGAGGACATCAAAAGTCCTATAACTATAATGCGAATAGTGGACTTCAGGAGCTCTCATATGCAACTGGTGCACATTCGTCTACTGTAAATTATGATTACACGGAGTTAGATCAAGTAAAAGTATTTCCAAAGATAATCAAAACCTCATTTCTTATCAGTACAATGATATGGGTGCAATGGAACAAGCCGATCGAGCAAACGGAATTGTAACCAAGGCTGACTACGATACGGGGGAACAGTTGCGCACTTACGGTGATTACTCCAGCACAGGAAGTGTACTTCGTGAGTACGAATACACGTATGATTCTAATGAGAATGTAAAGACAATTCATTCAGAATTAGGTGATACAGCGTATGAGTACGATGCGCTTAACCAACTCGAACAAGAAACTCTACCCGATGGTACCACAATTAAATACGATTATGACGACGTGGGTAATCGGAAACAAAAAGTAGTTGTCACCAATGGGCAGGAGCAAACCACTGTATACGAGCATAATAACGCCAACCAATTAACTTCTGTTAATGGACAAACTTATCAGTATGACAATAATGGAAACCTATTAAATGATGGTAAACAAACGTATATATATGATGCACTGGATCAATTAATTGAAGTGAAAGATCAATCCGGTCAGAGAATACAAAAATACAGTTATGATGAGAATGGAAGACGTATTCAGTCCATTGGTCAATCCGGAACAGTGAATTTCTTCTACGATGGCGATGAAGTCATCTATGAAACGGACGAAAATAACAAAACACTTCGAGAGTACACGTGGGATGATAGTGGAAGTCCAGTAGCAATGGCTAAAGATGGACAGACCTACTATTACCATTTGAATGGTCATGGGGATGTCGTTAGTTTAACGGATCAAACTGGTAACGAAGTAGCTCAGTATGAATATGACGCATGGGGGAATATTGTAAATCAGAGTGGCTCGCTTGCGGATGAAAACCCATACCGTTATGCTAGTTATAGATACAATGCAGAAACCGGATTGTATTACCTGATGTCAAGAAACTACAATCCGCAGCTTGGTTCCTTTATCTCGTTGGACTCGGAACAAGATTTGGATCTAGATAACCCGCTGAATCGAAATGGATACAGCTACGGTCTAAATAATCCAGTTGTATATGTAGATGATGATGGAAACAACCCGTATATAATTTATTTCGTTATTTTCGTTGTTAAAGTTGTGGTTAAGGAAGTAGTCAAAACAGGAGTCAAGAAGACTGCGAAAAAAGCTACAGTAAAAGCAATAAAAAAGGGAACATCATCTGCAGCAGCAAAGAAGACGGGGAGGTCAGGAAAACAAGCTAGACTCAAAGAAATAGCAAATGATGCTAAGGTTTCAACTTCATTACGAGGAGAAATCAAACGTGATCTAAATGAAATTAAAAGAAAAAAACGCAAAAATGTAAGAGTCCCTCAGGGATACCAAATGCAGCACAAACGTGGTTTCGAGGCAAGGAAGGGTTACGGTTACGAACACAGTGTTTTAAATATCACAAAAAACCATAAGACACAACATAGATACGATAATAATGGAAAAATAAGATAAAACATCATTAGGAGGAAATATGAATCAGAAAGAATTTGAATCTGTCATCAATCTCCCTGCAAATATTCGTTATGAATACTTCATCAAAAAAGTAGTAGATTCAGAAGAAGTGTGGGGCCTTTATGAGAATGGTTGGTCAGTTACTGAAGATGATGAAGGTAATAAATTACTTCCATTTTGGCCTAAGAAAGAATTCGCGGAATACTGTGCAACTGATGGTTGGGAAATTTACTCAAGTAAAAGTATGGATTTGTACGAGTTCATAGACGAGTTTCTACCCAATCTAAAAAAGAGGGTTTTAAACCTTCAATATTCTTAAATAATGCTGATTCTGCTGTATTAGAAGTCGATATACTAATTGAGGATTTAAAGACAGAACTTGAAAAATACTAACAGGATTGATAATGGCCGTTCCCAGAATGTCGACTGCCGGGGACGGTCGAATGAAATGAATTATTTTGATCTTTTGATCAAATGTAGAGTGTCGCCGGACAAGAACATTGTTCCATTCAAAGTCGCTATTATAGCGGCTTTTTTGTTTTAAGGAACTACGTTCTTGGACCAAGCTGAGGACAAGAACTTTGTGTCATTCCCGATTAGGTAAAGACAATGATTTATACGCACTTAACAGATGATCAAATGAGAAACGCTGTAAACAACATGGATAAATAATTTGGAGGAGTGACATAAAGTTGCCTACCAGACTAGAAAAATTACTAAAGGAACAGATCAAGTTCCAAATTTGCTCCGTAAAATAAAGACAATAGGGTATAATTGCGTGAAAGTAGGCAACTTTATGTCAATTTACTGTCGAGGGACAAGAACATGTTCCCATTAAAGTCGCTATTTTAGCGGCTTTTTTATTTTATCGGTACAAGTTCGTGTCCCGAGCCAAGGACAAGAACTTGTACCGATTGCCGGAATGGACAAGAACATAGTCCGATTACCGATTAGATGTATATCTAAACATTGATAACATGCACTTAGAGCTTTATTAAGTACCATAACACATGAAAATGTTCACAATGTTGTGTGACAACTGACAAGATGGGAGGTTAAACACGTTTGCTAGGTATTAAAAAAGCGAAATATCAGACTGAAACTGGCAGTTGAGGACAAGAACTTGTACCGATTGCCGAGAGGGACAAGAACATGTTCCTATTTCCGATTAGGCGTTTTTGCATATAATTTTCTCCAGACGGAATTGTGTCTGTGCCACTGCACGTTCCACCTTAGCTTTGTGCATGAGCAAAAATTGTTTTCTGGCATCGAGAGGAGGATATCCTTGTCGAATCAGTTCTGTGTAAGCCTTAATATCCTCAATAGACATGCCCGTATCTTTCAAAGCGATAACCAACTCCAGCCACTCTAGGACTTCGTTCGAATATTCTCTTCTACCTGAAGCATTACGTTCCACATGAGGTAAGCTGTCTTCTTGCTCATAATAGCGCAGGGTGGAGGGACGTAAACCTGTAATTTTCTCAATTTCACTAATACTGTACATGCCAAACGATCCTTTCATAGTTAAAGTTAACTCGAAGTGAATTGCACACTAGTAACGTGTTATATGCCGAATCAAAGACTGGTCACAGTCAGCAGTAAAATATAAACGACAACGAAATGACTTATGCATGCTGATGTTATGAAGTTTTAAAGCATAGAATCCTCATTTTAGATAGTTACTTACATTGTTCTTAAAATCTCGTGGTGTCATGCCGTAAATAGCCTGGAACACCCGATTGAACGTACGCTGGCTATCGAATCCTGCATTCATCCACACCGTTGTTAGAGACGCATCTGTGGTACGAATTAACATGGAAGCATACTCAACCCGAAGCATCGATAGATAGTTTCGCAGGTTCATTTTGAATCGCTTGGAGAAGATGCGAGAAATATAATATTTACTTACGTTAAACTCGGAGGCAAGAGTGTCTAAGGTGATGGGCTCGGTGAAATGTGTTGCTAAGTATTCCATCAGCTTCTTGGATAAATCCTGTACTGGAAGTTGCTGTACTTGTTCAAATTCAATTTCGCGCAATAGATGCGCGATGATGATGTGAATCCAACCAAGCTTAATGGCATAATCATCATCCCGTTTCACTTTCTCAAATGCAACTGCAACGTCTTCATGAACATATGGTTTAGTAATAGTTGGATTCTTAAGATGGAAGCGAGTCAGATCAGGAAACAGACCGCCTAAGAGCTTGGGATGGATAATAATTAACACCTCCCTCGTATAGGAATCCCCAGTTGTTTCGTAACGGTGAACCATATCAGGGAATATCATTGCTGCGTCACCTTCGTGCAAATCATACGTTTGATCATTCACTTCAATCCGTTGAGACCCTGAAATGACATATAGAATTTCAAGATATCCATGCATATGTGGAGGAAAGAAATCTCCTTCAAATTCCGGATAACCGATAATTCATCCTTACGAATCTCATAAAAAGGTAACATCCGTCTTAACCTCCAGTGCAATTTTTGGCTAGTTTTATATTCTTTATGTCTATATTCTTGTTCATTGCCATGATAAACTCTAGTGTGACGAGATCTACAACGGCTCAACATTTTTATAGTACGGCAAAATGCAAGCGATTACATGACTGCCGTGAAGGGTTTCATGACAAATGGACTCAAGATGTACCAATTCAAACAGATGGAGGAGCAGGACATGCGAAAGAGTAAAACGTTTACGAATATCTTTGTCTCGATCCTACTCCTTAGCATTGGACTCGTTGTAGGTTTTGGGAGTTATATCTATGTTTCAACTACAAAATCGGTAATAGAGCGTGTAAGCGAGGGGCACCAAAGCTTAATTCTGCAGGTGAGAAATACACTGGAACAAAAAATTCAAACCATTGAATATGCTTTTGCCACGTACAGTACGACGCCATCGTTTCGTAAGGTCATTAACAGTCCATTAAGCGGGCAAGATTATGAAGCATATCGCGAACTGAATTCCCAGCTAGGTTATATTGCAACGATGGGGCTTGATGGCGTGCAGTATTCGCTTGTGAGTCTGAAGCAGAATTGGAGCCTGTCTAACGGATCGTTATCACGAATTACAGATGAAGAGAAGCAACAGATGCAAGCCTTATTCGCTGATCCGGAAGGCAATAACCTCTATTGGACCAAAACAAAGGAAGGTCTTCGATTACTGCATGCGTTACCGATGTATTCGAAGGACAAAGAAGCCATTGCGATGTCGGACATTTCTTTGCGAACACTGAATCAATCCCTACAGACGCAATCCGATGCTCCTATCTACATTTTGAACAAACAGGGTGAATTGCTTTATGCAGCTCTAACCGAACAAAGCCCTATATCGGCTGAGCAAATGAACTTAATCAGCAAACAAATAGTTAATGAGCCTCCTTCAGGACAGATTACAATTCCTGCTGCATCGGGTGATTCAATTATGTGCTTGTACGCCCGTTCTACTTATAATGGATGGACTTATATCACACTTCCGAATCAAAAAGAAGTCAGCCAAGCCCTATCATCGACCCGTTTGGGTTTAATTGTAATGGGTGCCGTCATTATGGCTCTGATGATCATTCTTGCATACATTATAGCTTTACGGCTTGCTAGGCCTGTTCTTCAAATTCAGCATAGTCTTGGCGGACGTGCTGAGAGAACGGTCAGGGACGAGGTCGGTTGGATCATTCAGTCGATCCATTCTATTGTTTCAGAAAAACAACATCTCGAACAGCTTATCCATCTTGAAAAGCCCAAACTTGAAACACAATTTGTTCTAAATGTACTACAGAATAGGTTAACCAGGGAAGAGATCCATAGCTATCTTGAACGATTCGCATATACGAAGATGCACAACGAGATGTATGCAACGATGTTGATTCAGATTGACCGTCCCGGGAAAGGCTCGCTGGCTGATAAAGATACACTGCTGTTGGCCGTTAATCAGTTAGTGCAAGAGATCATTCCTCCGTCCCAACGGATGTTACCCGTCGTTTTAAATGAACGGACACAAGCAACGATATTATCCTTTGCTGGCAGTTCTTCAAACAATCGAGAAGTGATGTTGCAATATGCCAAAAGGGTTATTCAATTGTCTCGCGAATATTGGTCCGCTTCAGTCAGTGTGGGCTTCAGTGGTCAATATGAAGACCTGACGAATACCCGGGAAGCCTGTGATATGAGTCTTGAAGCATTGTACCAGCGTCTTAAGCTAGGCAAAGAGTCCGTTATTTTCTATGAGGATATCATACGCGGTAGCAGCGGACCTACCTTACTTCACTACCCTACAGAATTGGAGAGTCGGCTGTTCGATGCCATACGTCTTGGTGACAAAGAAGAGGTGACACGTACGTTATACCCGCTGTTAGCAGATATGATGAAGCACAACCTTAATCCAATGAATCTGGAGATCACATTGATTCGATTCGTGAACAATTTGATTCAGTTGGAGCAGCTCATTGGTACGGACGTGTTGCTTACACAGAGTAACGGCACATTGTATCATCGACTGCTGCATACGCTGAATCCGGAAGAAGTTGAACACATTCTTGTTCACGAAGTCATCTATCCTATGGTAGATAGTATGCAGGAGAGAGCGAGCCAACAGTTTCGCACACTTGCAGATCGTATGGCCTCTATTGTACGCACAGAATACGATCAGGACTTGTCACTGGAATCCATAAGTGAACGATTGCATTATACGCCGAACTATCTAAGTAGCATTTTCCGTAAAGAGTACAATATGACCTTTAGCGAGTACTTAATGAATATCAGACTAGATGTAGCAAGGAAATGGTTGGTGGACACGAACATGCCCATTAAAGATATAGCCGAACGGCTGGGATACCAGAATTCCCAGAACTTTATACGTACTTTTCGAAAAAAGAGAACCTCACCCCTGGTGCATATCGAAGGTTGCGAATGGATAGCTGAGCATCCCAGTATATGTTAGCAGTATCCGATAATCCGTAAGCACCTTCGAAATTCAACTCCACTCCATGTAAGCGTAAATCCCCTCAGGTTGATCCCGAGGGGATTGTTATTTTCCATATGTGCCTCATCTCAACCTTTCACTGAACCAAGTAAAGCGCCTTTGGTAAAGTGCTTCTGCACGAAAGGATACGCGAGCAGCATCGGTACAGTAGCCACAACGATGACACTCATCTTAATGGTCTGTGATGGAGGGACAATGTCTACAACCGAGCTGTTGCCATCCATGCCACTGGAGACAATGACAATCTGGCGGAGCAATACTTGTAGTGGCCACATCGTGGACTCGTTGAGATATAGGATCGCATTCATATACGTGTTCCAATAGGATACGCCATAGAACAGGGATAAGGTAGCAATGGAAGGAAGAGCCAGTGGGATCATAATTTGTAGCAGAATCCGAAAGTCGTTGGCACCATCAATTTTGGCAGATTCCTCTAGACTATCCGGTAGCGCCTGGAAGAAATTGCGCATGATGATCAGATTGAATGCATTGATCGCAGTAGGGATAATCATGGACCAGTACGAGTCGATTAATCCAACCGCTTTCACAACTAGGAAGGTAGGAATCATACCCCGCTGAACAACATCGAGAAGACGACCAAGAAATTGATAAAGTTCCGTCCTAAGAGATATCTTCTGGATAACCCGTAAGCCATAAGTGCCGTCAGCGTCATACTGACAATGGTTCCTGCCAGCGTGATGAAGATGGATACGCCGAGTCCTTTGAAGATGGTAGGTGTAGAGAAGATGTAACGATAGGCATCAAGCGAGAAGGATGTCGGAAACAGAATAAACTTCTTCTGTACAATCTCCTGCGTGGAAGCGAAGGAACTGGCAACGACGTTTACGAAGGGTAATAGGCAGGCCAGGGAGAAAAGAAGCAAGAACGTATAATTTATTACATTGAATATGACGCCACCAAGTTGTTCCTTTTTAACATTGTGTTTGGACATCTGATATGTTCCTCCTTGTTAAGTAGTGATTCTCCCTTACCATAACAAGCGAAGAATATTACGTACATAATCCTGACCTACTGACTTAAAATGGAACGTTAAAGTGATGCAAAAGCATTGAAATACCATGATAATCCATAGTACCAATAATAATCATGATCTACGATCTACATCTGTTCATCTGGCCTTAAGCCGCGCTGGACGTGGAATCCTTCAACTACAATAGCTAATGATTATGTACGGAATCGCTTACATCTCATATGCTTAGGAAGCATTCAACTACACCATCCCAAACAAGGAGGTCAGCAAGCAGTGAGAGAATCTGAGCCATCAGTCGTTTCGTTGCAACACAAAGCATATCGGAATACAGGATTAGGTCACTTTTTGAGAAACGCTGCATCCAACAAGCTTCTTTATTTAATGATTCTTCCCGGTTTTATCTACTTTGTGATCTTCAAGTATTTTCCGATGGGCGGACTTATTATTTCATTTCAGGATTATCAGCCGTATCTAGGAATTAAAGATAGTCCATGGGTGGGCTTCAAACATTTTGTCCGTCTGTTCACGGAACCAACCTTCGCCATGCTACTTAGTAATACATTGATCTTGTTCGCGCTTGAATTAGTGATTTTCTTCCCGATTCCGATCATCCTTGCACTCATGATGAATGAAGTACGACACAGATTATTCCGAAACTCCATTCAAACGATCGTATATATCCCACATTTCATGTCATGGGTGATTATCGTCTCCATTACGTACGTGTTTCTTAGTGTGGATGGGGGCGTCGTCAATGAAATTATAGCTGCATTGGGTGGTAGCAAGATCAGCTTCTTAACCTCACCTGAATGGCTTCGTCCGATGTATATTTTGCAGATTATATGGAAGGAAGCCGGTTGGTCAACGATCATCTACCTCGCAGCAATTACCGTTGTAGATACCCAGCTGTATGAAGCTGCCGAGATGGACGGTGCGTCTAGATTGCGCAAAATGTGGCACGTAACTTTACCCGCAATTCGCCCGGTCATTATTACATTGTTGATTCTCAAAATCGGAAACACGCTGGAACTAGGCTTTGAACATATGTACTTGTTACTGAATTCGCTTAACCGGGAGGTCGGTGAGATATTTGATACGTATATCTTCACGGCAGGTTTGAAGAATGGACAATTGAGCTTTAGTACAACGGTTGGGTTGTTCAAAGGTCTGGTAGGTTTGGTGCTGGTTATGTTCGCTAATCGTCTCGCCAAAAAATTAGGAGAAGACGGCGTATACTAGTAGCAATCCCGAATGACAACAAGGATGTACTGGTAGAATCTAATATTGCTGAAAAGGGGATTGAACGATGAGATATAGAACTGCCAAATTGTTAGCGCTTACGTTAAGTGGAGCCTTACTGTTATCTGCCTGTGCGGGAGGAAGTGGGGATTCAGGAACCAATGCTGATGGCAAAACAACGATTAGTTGGTTGAATATTATGCATACCGCTTCACCACCTACGGATACCGTACTTAATAAAATCGAAGAGATTACGGATGTGGATATACAGTTTTCCTGGATTCCGGATGCTTCTAAAGAAGAACGGCTTAATACTTCACTTGCTTCCGGTTCTCTCGCTGACATCGTATCCTTGACGATTCTGGAGAATTCTTCGGTTCGCAATGCGCTCAAAGCAGGCGTCTTCTGGGAGGTTGGTCCGTATCTTGATGAATTCCCGAACCTGAAAGGCATATCTCAGGATATGCGTAATTCCGCATCCATTGAGGGGAAGTTGTACGGTATACCCATGCAAAAACAGGTTGCACGTAACGGTGTCATTCTTCGTAAAGACTGGCTCGATCATGTTGGATTACCTGTACCCAAAACAACTGCCGAATTAATGGAAGTTGCCAAAGCCTTCACGGAGCAAGACCCTGATGGCAATGGAGCCAACGATACGACAGGATTTATTGATCGGAGCGACTTGGTATTCGGTGCATTCAAAACACTGAGCTCCTACTTTGGCACCCCGAGCGGCTGGGCCATTAGCGAGGATGGAAAAGTGACACCCGAGTTCGAAGCGGAGGGTTATATCCAGGCCATGGATTATATGAAAGAGCTGTACCAGAATGGATACATTAATCAGGATTTCGCGGTAACCGCCAAGAAGGATCAACAAGAGGGGTTTGCTCAGGGCAAAGCCGGGATATATGTGGGAGCATTGTTTGACAGCAAAGGCCTGTTTAATCTGGCCAAAGGCGTACAGGACGACATGGAACTCGTCATGGTGAATGATATTACATCAACGGGAAATGAAAGTGACCGGGCCATATGGTCCACGTCCAATGGTGTAGGAGGACTGCTTGCTTTCCCAAAATCGGAAGTTAAAGACGAAGCTGAATTGAAACGGGTTCTGAAGTTTATGGATGATCTGATGAGTGAAGAGGTGTTCACCTTAATGACCTACGGTATCAAAGATGTGCATTATAGCCTCGACGAGAACAATGGTGCCACAATTATTGATACCAAGCTATGGGAGCAAGAGGTACAGCCATTTTCTTCCTCGCGCCCCAACGAGAACGGGTATGCCATTATGGATGCTGACCCGCTCCGTATTGAATCTACACGGTTAATTGAGGAAAATACAACCTTTGCCGTGCTGAACCCGGTGTACTCGCTGGAATCACCAACGTTCTCAGAACAAGGCTCTGAATTGCAGAAGATCATCACGGATGCGACTTACAAGTATATCCTGGGCAAGCTGGATCGTGCTGGCTTCCAGAATGCAATTGATACCTGGAGAAAATCAGGTGGAGACAAAATCATTACCGAATATGAGGCAGCGCACCAAGCCTTATTAAACAATAAATAAACAGCAAATAAGTGCGGAGGAGGAACTCTACAGATGCTTGAAACGAAATCTGTTAAGGATTTATGGGCAGCCAAAACAGCCGCATCCATCATGGAGCGAACCCTAAGCTGTATGAAGAGAACGGGCATCACGGCAAGTGGTCTTATGATTATGGAGTAGTGCTAAAAGGATTTGAACGGTTATGGCAAGCGACAGGTGATGAGCAATATGCGCAATACATCCAGCATAGTATGGATTATTTTGTTCAAGATGATGGATCTGTTCGGGGATATCGGATGGAAGAACATAATATCGATCATTTGAATAATGGCAAGCTGATGTTCGGCCTTTATGACAGGACAGGGAAAATGAAATATAAGCTTGCAGCAGGTCTGTTACGGGAACAACTTGTGACTCACCCGCGCACGTCAGAGGGAGCTTTCTGGCACAAGCAAGTATATCCTTACCAAATCTGGTTGGACGGTCTCTATATGGGGGCGCCGTTCTATCTGGAGTACTTGCTTCGTTGGGAACCCGAAGAGGAATTATTGAATGATGTAACCAAACAATTTATATTGTGTGCCAAACATACCCGAGACGATGCTACAGGACTGCTCTATCATGCTTGGGATGAAAAGCGCGTTCAGCCTTGGAGCCATTCGGTAACAGGGCAATCGCCTAACTTTTGGGGCAGATCTATCGGCTGGTTTGTTATGGCTTTAGTGGATGTTCTGGAGTTATTACCGAACCATCATCCCGATTATAGCAAGTTGGTTGAGATTTTCACGGATACGATGGCCGCTCTGCGCACTTATCAGGATACAACTAGCGGGGTATGGTATCAGGTGGTGAATGAGGGGAATCGCAAAGGGAATTACCTGGAAGCGTCAGCATCCAGCATGATTGTATACGCCCTGGCCAAAGGTATTCGCCTAGGATGCTTACCACGGGAATGGGAACCGGTATTGAATCATGCTTATGCAGGATTAATCTCTGAATTCGTAATGGAAACCAATCAGGGTTGGGTGAATCTCTACAAAAACTGCCAGGTGGCAGGGCTCGGTGGAGATACCCGACGTGACGGAAGTTACGCTTATTATATAAGTGAGCCGATTATAACCAATGATCAAAAAGGATTGGGTGCCTTCTTGCTCGCATGTACCGAATACGAGTACCTGCTGCATGCCAAAGTTTAATTGCCTATGACGAGAACCGGTGTATCGGAAACCTAGAACGTGATCGCAGGAAGAATACGGATAGGTTTCGGATTACAACCGGTTTTCGCACTTTACTGATAACGCTTACATTATGTTGAGGAGGTGATGCCAGGTAACAGAAAGATTTACTGCATGAGCATCTGGTTCTCAGTGAGGTAACATCTGCACAAATACATGTAAACCGGAGGAGGAAGATTCGTTGAAAAGAATTGTATCATTCGTATTGGTCGTTGCAATGTTATTTAGTGTGCTACCAGGTATGGTTGCTGCAGAAGATGAAGCTACTCCATTATTACCCGCATTTCCCGGTGCTGAAGGTGGCGGTAAGTACGTGACAGGTGGTAGGGGAGGATCGGTGTATGAAGTGACCACCCTCTCCGATTCCGGACCCGGATCTCTTCGGGATGCCGTTAGTCACAGCGATACAACCGTTGTATTCAGAGTGGGAGGAACGATTCATCTGGAATCCCCTCTGGCGATTACCGGTTCTAATATCACGATTGCTGGACAGACAGCTCCAGGAGAAGGCATCACCGTATCGAATTATTGGACTACATTCCAAGCGGATAACATTATCGTCAGACATATGCGCTTTCGGCTCGGGGATAAGCACCCAAGTGAGGATGACGTATTTGGCGGGCGATACCACAAAAACATTATGATCGACCACTCATCGTTTACCTGGTCTGTCGATGAAGTGCTGAGTATGTACGCCAACGAGAATACAACTGTGCAGTGGTCTGTCATTGCTGAGAGCATGCTGATGACCACGCATCAGAAGGGTCGACATGGATATGCAGGCATCTGGGGCGGGAACAACACGTCTTACCATCACAATATCATTGCTCACAATGTGAGCCGTAACCCAAGATTTGCAGGAGCTCCTGGTTTTAATACCGAGTCCTACAACAATATTGTCTATAATTGGGGGTTCTTCTCTGCTTATGGCGGTGAGGAAGGCAATTATAACCTCATGAATAACTATTATAAATATGGTCCGAATACGTATCGCAACGCCCGGGATCAAATTTTCCTCGATGTTGGCCCTGATACACGTATACATGTGAGCGGTAATGTCGTGGACGGTTATCCCGATGTCACAGCGGACAACTGGTTAGGTGTGGGTGAACTTGCGAATCCAGATTCCAAACTACTCTCGCCAGTGCAGATGGCTAATCCCGCATCCATTGACGATGCAGAGATAGCCTATGAGCAAGTCCTTGCAAAGGCAGGTGCAAGTCTGCCAAGACGAGACGCCATCGATGCACGAATCGTAAATGATGTGAAGAATCGCACCGGACAACATATTAATTCGCAAAAGGAAGTCGGGGGTTACCTTGAGTTCGAGGAGACGGCGTCAGCTCTGGTTGACTCTGATCATGACGGTATTCCTGATGAATGGGAGATCAGCATGGGACTCGATCCTAATGATTCTGCTGACCGCAATGAGACACATGAATCAGGTTATACCTATCTGGAAGTTTATCTGAACAGCATTGCTGGCAATGGATCTATTAATCCTACGGTTGAAATTCAATCACCTGCCAACCATACCGTTCAGACTGAAGGTTCTTCCGTTGAGATCACTGCTTCTGCCTCTGATGTAGACGGTAGCATTGCCAAAGTGGAATTTTACCAAAACGATGTGAAACTGGGGAAGATGATACAGCGCCTTACACGTTTACTTGGGAAAATGTGCAGGATGGCACACATTATCTCACTGCCCGAGCAATTGATGACTCAGGTACTTCAACGCAGTCCAACAATGTCACGGTACATGTTCACAAGCAGAACAGTATTGCCCCTTGGTCATCCACCGATATTGGAGAACCGGGCATTACGGGTCATACCCAATTGGGAGCTAGCGATACTGACGTTACGGTAAAATCAGCTGGAGATATCAGTGGAGAGACGGATCATTTCCACTATGCTTACCAAGCCTTAGAAGGAAATGGTGAGATTGTAGCTAGAGTTGATCAGGTGACAGCTACCGACGATGGTGCGGAAGCAGGTGTCATGATTCGTAAAAGTCTGGATGCATCATCCCCGTTTATTGCCGCCATGGTCACTTATGTAAAGGGTGGACAACAAGCAGTTAGCCTCGTTCGTGATGGAGCAGGTAACGAAGTTGTAAATCAGGAAAAAGGTGGTATGGTCACACTCCCGTATTGGGTAAAGCTTGTGCGACTTGGGGATCAAGTGAACTCACTCGTATCCCAGGATGGTAACGACTGGTTTGTTATCGATTCACAATCATTCCCAGCAGACGAAACGGTCTATATCGGATTGGCAGCCGATGCTTCCAAACCGGATGATGAAGTTGATAAGCTCAATACATCTGTTTTCTCCAATGCATCTGTTCATGAGTTACCTGCTGATTTCCCAATAGCACCCACTGAACTTGTAGCTGAGCCAGATCTCAAGTCCATTCACTTACATTGGGATGAAGTGCAAAGTGCGGGCTCTTATTCGATATATAGATCAGAGATTCCTGGTGGGCCATACACTTTGCAGCAAGAGGGTATCACGATCACCAGCTACACAGATCCCAATCTAACTGTAGGTAAATTCTATTATTACGCTGTAAAGGCTACGAATGATCATGGCACAAGCTTCTACTCAAATGAAGCTAGTGCATCAGCGGAAGGAGAGCCGGAGACAATTCATGATATAAATGATGATTTTGAGGATATCGAAATAAATACAACCCCAGCAAGTTACACTGTATTACCTGATCCACAGACAGCCGATCTCAAAGTCGTTGTGACGCCTGTTCCTACAGGAACAACGGGGAACTCATCTTCTAAAGCGCTCATGCTGTACGACAATGGGGTTGGCATTTCTCAATTCGTGAGATCCTTTCCAGCACAACGGGACAGCTTTGTGTTTGAAGCTGATATTATGTCTCAAGGCTGGCCTGGCACATCAACGGTACTGCAATTGCAAAATGGAACGGGAAGTCGCACCGCACTCTCCATCGAGCTACGCAAACCTTCTGCTCCGGTAGCTGAGGATCAATATACGCTAATTTACAAAAAAGACGGCAAAGATTACAAATTAATGGATGCACCGGTCAATAACCGCTGGTACAGCTTTAAGATCGTTGGCAATGTAGCCTCGCAAAAAGCGGATATATACGTTGATGATGTGCGCGTCGCAGATGATGTGCCGTTCCAGGCCGATGTGGCTGCCGATGGTGTTGGACGAATGTTTGCCAGAACACCAGGCACGGGTAAAGGAACGTTGTTCTATGACAATGTAAAACTCTATGTTGAACCAGTTAGTTCTCCTAAAGGGCTACGCTCGGAGCCAGGCAATGGTATGGTGAGATTACACTGGGAGGAAGCGGATGGAGCTTCTACGTACAATGTAAAGCGTAGTAGCCAGTCCGAGAACGACTATGAATTGATTGCTTCTGAATTAACTGAGACAACCTACATTGACGAAGAGGTCACCAATGGAACGACCTACACATATGTCGTGACGGCCGTTGGTCCTTTGGGCGAGAGCGGCAACTCGAATACGTCTTCAGTGACACCCTCGGAGGATGCTGTGCGGCCGGAAGTGCCTGAGAGTCTGATGGCTGTTGCGAGAAATGCACAAGCAGATTTAACGTGGGAAAAAGTCGAAGCAGCTAACTACTACACAGTAAAACGCAGTTTGCAGGCTGAAGGCCCGTATACAACTGTGGCATCTCGTACGCCTGTTCCTACGTTTCGGGATGGAGGACTGGATAATGGAACGACCTACTATTACGTCGTATCTGCCACTGGTATTGGAGGAGAGGGAGGAGATTCTGCCCCTGTTGCTGTAACACCGACCATGGCTCTATCTACTCCCAAAGTTACAGTAGAGTCTCTTCCTGAATCCGTTTCCATCAAGTGGGAAGCTATAGAAGGAGCTACGACTTACGTGATCAAGCGTGCAAAGTCCGTGACTGGAACTTACGAAGTCATTGCTGATCAGGAATCTGGAACTTCCTATCTGGATACAGGACTCGTGAACGGTAAGCCCTATTATTACAAGGTGACTGCACTTGTTCAAGGTACACGAAGCCTTGATTCCGCAGCCGCTGGCACTCGACCAGCATTGGATGATGGTAGGCCTCAGCCTCCGTCGGAGATTCGTGCAGAGCCAGATGAAAGTACAATCTCTCTTGCTTGGCAAGAAGCCGAGGGAGCTGAGTATTATGCAGTGAAACGAAGTGAATCACCCGAAGGGCCGTTCGTTACTGTAGCCTCCAATGTAAATGATACTTCGTTCTCTGATACACAGTTAATCAATGGCACAGCCTATTATTATGTCATTACGGCATTGAATGAAGTTGGCGAGAGTATGTCGTCCGCTCCAATATCTGAAATTCCTGCACCAATTCTAACCGTCTCATCTGATGGAAGTGCACAATATGAACAGGTTCAGGAAGCTATACATGCTGTTCCGGACAATAGCACGCTCCCTACCATCATACGAATTAAGGATGGAATTTACCGTGAGAAGCTGGACGTACCGTCCAGCAAAAAGCATCTGCGAATTATTGGAGAGAGCCGGGAGGGCACTGTGCTGATCTATGGTGATTCTGCCAGCACATTGGATTCATCCGGCAATGCACTCGGTACCTCAGGTAGCTATAGCTTCCGGGTGCAGACAAACGATTTTACGGCTGAGCATCTGACGATACAAAATGATGCGGGCGACAATGCAGGTCAAGCGGTTGCTCTGCTCGCTCGTGGTGATCGTCTGGTATTCCGTGACGTTAGCCTGAAGGGGTGGCAGGACACGCTTTATGTGAATGATGGAAGGCAATATTATGTGGACAGTTATATTGAAGGTGATGTCGACTTTATCTTTGGCAATGCAACGGCATTGTTTGAGAACAGCGTCATTCACAGTTTAAGCAATGGTTACGTTACTGCAGCATCCACCGCGGAGGAGAAGTCTGGTTATGTATTCCTGAATAGCCGCATTACTGGCGATTCTAGTCTTGCTGGAACTATACCTCTTGGCAGACCGTGGAGACCTTATGCCAATGTAGTCTATATCAACAGCTATATGGATAATCACATTAGTGCATCTGGATGGAATAACTGGAGTAACCCGGATAATGAACGTACAGCACGTTTTGCCGAATTTGCCAGTTACGGGCCTGGAGCGAATCCCAAAGCACGTTTTAACTGGACGACTCAGTTGACGACGGAAGAGGCAGAGAAATATTTGCCTGCCCAGCTCTTTGCCGGAGCGGATAATTGGAATCCGGCCGCAGAACTTTCACTCGTGCAAGAGAGCGCTGATTAATAATCCATAACATTTGAATGAAGGAGAACTTCACGTGAAAACATTTCGCAACCCCGTGTTGCCGGGATTCCATCCAGATCCGTCGGCCATTCGTGTAGGAGAAGACTATTATCTCGTTACGTCCAGTTTCGAATATTTTCCCGGCGTACCGTTATTCCACAGTAAAGATCTGGTTCATTGGCAGCAGCTAGGTCATGTTCTTGACCGTGCTTCACAGCTTAATTTGGATGGGATTATGCCTTCTCGGGGCATTTGGGCTCCAACAATTCGGTATCATAAGGGCACTTTCTATATGATTACTACATTCGTTGATAACGAAAAGAAGGAACATAACTTCTATGTAACCACTACTGATCCGTCAGGTGATTGGTCTGATCCGGTGTGGCTGGATGATGCGCCAGGTATTGATCCGTCCCTTTTCTTTGACGAAGACGGGCGAACCTATTACACCGGGAATCGAATCCCACCGGCAGGACAGGACTATCCCAAACATATGGATATCTGGCTCCAGGAAATTGATTTGAAACAGGGCAAGCTTGTTAATGAAAAATTGAGCATATGGCAGGGGGCGCTCAAAGTTGCCCATGCTCAGGAAGGACCTCACATCTATAGAAAAGATGACTGGTATTACCTGTTAATTGCAGAAGGAGGAACCGGCCATACACATGCGGTAACGATTGCACGAAGCCGCAACATCACAGGTCCCTTTGAAGGTCACCGTGCCAACCCAATTCTCACACATCGGCATCTCGGTAGAGATTATCCGATCGTGAATGTAGGCCATGCCGAATTAATTGAGACCCAGCAAGGAGACTGGTGGTTGTTTTGCCTTGCTTCCAGAACAGCTGGTGGATATTACCGGAACCTGGGTCGGGAAACATTCCTGACTCCTGTTCGATGGGAAGAGGAGTGGCCTGTTGTCAGTCCGGGTGTTGGCAGACTGGAACTGGAAACAATATCGCCTGACTTGCCTGAAATGAAGTGGCCAAGTACGCCTGTTAGAGAGGATTTCGACGAGGACCGTCTGTCTCCAGAGTGGAATTTCCTGCGAACTCCACGCGGCGAGTTTTGGAGCTTAACTCAGCGACCGGGACATTTGCGATTAAGATTGAAATGCGACCATCTGACGGATTCAGGAAACCCGGCATTTGTGGGACGCCGTCAACAACATTTGTGCTTTTACGCAGCAACACAAATGGAATTCAAACCGCAACATGAAGGAGAAGTAGCCGGTCTTACTCTTTTTCATAATGCGGATCATCATTTTCGATTAGAATTGACTTTAAAACAAGGAGAGCTTGTGATTCAACTTGTGGAGCGCGAAGATGGTGAGGAAAGGCTGCTCGGTTCAATACCTTGGAACACCAGTAGCATCCAGTTAAAAGTAGAGGCGCAACAACAGCAATACAGTTTTTATTATCGTTTAGCCGATATGCATGAATGGGAAGTATTAGTCGAATATGTGGATGGTCGGTTGCTCAGTACGGATCGTGCTGGTGGATTTACGGGAACATACATCGGCATGTATGCGTGCAGACAAACTACTATAAATTCAGTAAACAGCATTGATAAATTATACTATGATATCAAAAATTCTTCTTTTGTTGATTTTGATTGGTTTGATTACAAAGGAGATTGAGGTTTTAACTGAATGCTATTTTAAAAATAACAAAGTCCAGCAATGATTCTGCTGGACTTTAAGTTATATATAAATACTTTTCAACTACGTCAGATTGTTACACTGAATCAGATCGTTACTCATATTCCAAACTCGTTCATTTTTTATTATTGATGTATTTGTTTATAAATTCCACCATTGCTTCATAGCTATCTTTAGCAGCCTCAGGATCGTTCTTCAAGTTTGACATATAACCATGTTTTGTTTTTCCGTATTTATTAATGTCTGGATAAAAGTACAGATTATCAACGCCAGCTTCTGTCAGTTTATCAGACATGTGCTGCATATCCTTAGGAAAACCATCATCAGTCCCTGCCGTAAGAAATGTCGCTGGATAATCGCTGTTAATATAGTTAATTGCATTATACTGATTGGCTATCTCTTTATTATTAAAGAACACAGAATCATCCAAATAATTTCCTATGAGTACTTTAATTGAAAAATTATCAAAAGAAGGAATATCAAGCGGTGCATCATCAACAACAAGCGCTTTAACATCATCTGTAGTTAATTTAGGCGATTCTGCGAAGTTAAAAGTTTTCGCGTAGTCAGAATTAGATAGGATGGCACCATACTGTGCTGTCATAATTGCCCCAGCAGAACCTCCCATGATGACAACATTATGCATATTGAGTCCAAATTCTTCAGCATGGTCGACTAGATAATTGATTGCCTGATTCATTTGAATGACTGGCACAGGAAAATTGTGATCTGGAACTAGTGCATAATCTACATTCACCAAATTATATCCTTCTAATACAAGCTTATCATATAGATAATTAGAATCATTGTTCGCTGCCAATGGATCTCCCATTGATTTTGAACCTGCAAAATATCCTCCGCCGTGGAAATAAATAAGGGTTGGTCGATCTATGGTCTTATCCTCATTTGGATAAGATATATCAAGAAAACTATTGGGATATACATCAGCATATTTCAAATCACTTACATAATACACTCCATTTTCTTTAGTTGTTTCAATAGGTTCCTGCAATGGTTCAAAGGAATTAATTGGAGAATTTCCATACCATAATTTCTGTATGCCGCCAACTATAATTCCTGGATTATAACTAACATACAGAAACAAGGATCCAAATAGTACAACTATAGTAAGTAGAGTTATACCCATAATCTTAAATAAATTTTTCCTTTTTCTTTTCTTAGGTTTAATCATCTTTCTGTTCATTTCATTTGACACGCTATCAATTGGATTTTTCATGTTAATTCCTCCTGTAAATCTTGTTAGTTTTGACGCATATTCAGCTACTAGAATCACGATACACTTGACCAGAAACGTTCCTTATGTTTTGCATGACCTGAGTATAGCTGTATAAAATAAACTCAAAATCAACTAGAGTTGTTTTTATCTCTCAGTTTACGATCTCATCAGAATAGACAACTGTGGGGGCTTTCGCATGATAAACATTATTGGTTTTTCAGAAACAATACAAATCAAAAAAAATGCTAAAAAAACCATCAGTTTTTACCGATGGTTTTCTTGTATTATGAGGTTCGCATTCATAGAAGCCCCATTTTAAGGGGATTTTTTATTTTATCGAAACACGTTCTTCTCCCAAACGAAGGACAATAAACGTTTTCGGATTTCCGTTTTCACAGTATGAAACGCTCATTAAATTATAGAACTTTTAATCTTGGTAATCCGCATCAAGTGTTGTTTCTTTCCATTCTTCCATGCTTTCAAGCAGGGTAGTAAATTTGTGTTTGGCAGCTTGATAAGCTTGTTGCCCAAGGAGCAAACGGAGAGGGGGCGCGGGAGTTTCAACAATTTTAATGAGTGCCTCAGCTAATTTAACAGGATCGCCGGCTTCATGACCTGCCCCAAGTTGAATCCCTTGCAACATTTGACCGACCATGGATTCTTTGTATTCAGGTATGGTTGTCTCGGTCTTCGTAGAAGAGCGACCGCCCCAATCTGTACGGAAGCCACTTGGCTCAATCAAAGACACATGAATATTAAAAGGAGCAAGTTCTTGCGCAAGACTCTCCGAAATCCCTTCGACTGCGTATTTTGTAGCGTGATAATAGCCAAGGGTAGGGAATGAAGTCAGACCGCCGATAGAAGAAAAGTTGATAATATGTCCGCTTTTTTGATTGCGCATGTAAGGAAGTACGGCATTTGTTACATGCATGAGTCCCCAAAAGTTGATTTCGAACATGCGGCGAGTCTCCGCTTCCACACTTTCTTCTACTGAACTGAAATATCCGATGCCCGCGTTGTTCACCAAGACATCAATACGATTAAACTTTTCAATCGTTTGATCTATAGCCGTACGAATCTGATCTGGAATGGTCACATCCAACGGGAGCGTGAGCGTACTTTCTTCATGACCTTCAGTAATATCTGTGATCTGCTCCACATTACGAGCAGTTACGACCACTTTATATCCAGCACGAATCGCTTGTTCAGCGATCTGACGTCCAAACCCTGTTGAGCATCCAGTAATAAACCAAACCTTATCTTGTTGAGACAATAAAATCACTCCTTCAAGTTGATAACCATACTTTAAATGTTAAAGTTAACTTGAAGTCAATACTTTTTTACAAAGCTTCTATTTCATCTTTTTAAACATTAATACATCGTAGATCGCGATCTTGCGAATGATCTTTTCCAAATGGAATTGCGTCTGTGCTACAGACCGTTCGACCTTGGCCTTGTGCTCCAACAAGAAATACTTTCTGGCATCCAGCGATACATCACCTTGCCGAATCAACTCTGTGTAAGCCTTGATATCATCGATCGACATTCCAGTGTCTTTCAGAGCAATGACCAACTCAAGCCATTCGAGTACCTCATCCGAATATTCTCTCCTACCTGAAGTACCTCTCTTTACATGAGGCAATATACCTTCCTGTTCATAATAGCGAAGAGTAGAAGGCCGAAGGCCAGTAATTCTTTCGATCTCGCTGATACTATACATGATTGAATATCCTTTCGTTTTTAGAGTTCCCTTTATATTTAGCTCACCAAAAATCCCGTTAAAGAAAAAAGTCTAATAAGAAGAAATACTCCCTCTTCAGAAGAAAGGAGTATTTGGAAGCGTGATGCTTTATGAAAGACAGCGTAGACTTATTATCCTAATGTTACACAAAATGGGACTATTGTCTAGTGTCAAATAAAGTTTTTGAAATTTTTTGGGTTAAATATTCGATATGAGGAACGATGAGATTATCATCCACCAAATCGAGCTTTTCGGGTTTAAATAACTGTACCTTTTTTAATTTGTAAAAATCATAAAGTACTTGTTCGATAGTCAAACCATTCATTAACAGATATTTAGTATCTAACATCGTATTTAATAATTGATCCTGCAGAATTAGTACTTGTCCATTTAATTCATTGAATACACTATTTCTCATACCTTCTTGATAAAAGGTGAGCAATTGTTTTTCCCTTTCTTGTGTGACGACTAACAATTGTTCGTAAATTTCTGGATAAACACTAAAAAGATCATGTTTATACTCCTCAGTAACAAACATCGTTAACGAAACAGATTGTTCAAATAGCTGCTGAAAGCGCACAGCATATAAACTTTCTTCTTCTGGTGGTTCCCCAATGACCACCTCTTTAAAGTAATCAATAATGGTATTGGTAACGATCTGAATAATCTCTTCTTTTGTTGAGAAATACTTATATAAAGTAACTCTACTAATATTCATGATCTTTGCTATCTCATCCATACTCAAAGAATGAAATCCACTCTTTCGTATAAATGGTAATAATCTGAAAAGTAATTTTTCCTGGGTTTGAAGAAACTTCTGCATTTTTTTTGCTCATCCTTCAAATTAGTCACCCCCTTATTTGAATAGTATAACTGAAAATAAACATTTTATAAACATTACTTAGTTAACACTAAATATAAAAGTTGTAAAGTTTGTTTGATGGTGATATGCTTATCTCGATTCCACACACAAAGGAGAGAGTGCATTGAAAACAAGAAAATTAGGCAATAGTGATATTACAGTTTCTTCCATAGGTTTAGGTCTTATGGGTATGTCCGGAGTATATGGTCAGAGTAATGATGATCAATCAATCAAAACGATTGAAAGAGCATTGGATCTGGGTGTTACATTGTTAGACACTGCGGATGTATATGGAAATGGGCACAATGAGGAATTGCTCGGAAGAGCACTGAAAGGTCGTCGAGATCAAGCGGTTGTTGCTACTAAGTTCGCAATTGGCCCTAATTTTCAAGGAGTGAATGGGCATCCCGACTATGTAAGAAAAGCGGTAGAGGATAGTCTGCAAAGACTTGATCTCGATTATATTGATCTCTACTATCAACATCGCGTGGATCCGAATGTTCCAATCGAAGAAACAGTTGGAGCTATGGCAGAGTTAGTTAAGGAAGGGAAAGTTCGTTCTCTCGGGTTATCCGAAGCATCAGCACAAACGATAAGACGTGCTCATTCAGTCCATCCTATTTCTGCTCTACAGACGGAATACTCTTTATGGAGCAGAGAAGTAGAGAACGAAATTCTGCCAGTTGTCAATGAACTAGGTATTACGTTTGTTGCTTACAGCCCTTTAAGTCGTGGATTTATTTCAGGAGACTTACGTAAATTTGAGGATCTCGCTGCCGACGATGTTCGTAGATATTTACCGAGGTTTCAACCAGATAATTTTCAGAAGAATGTTGACATTGTAGATGAGATTATAACAATTGCTAAGGAAAAAGGGTGTACTCCTTCACAGCTGGCATTGGCTTGGTCAATCGCTAAAGGTGCACTGCCTATTCCGGGTACAAGACGTGTCCATTATTTAGAGGAGAATGCCGGTGCTGCGGATATCACGTTGACATCAGATGACTTGGCACGAATTGAAGCTGTTAGCCCTGAATCAGCCGTTCAAGGGGAAGATACGATGTGGATAGTATGAAAGGTATTAATCTTTAATATTTGAAATTTCGTATTAGACGAGAACATAATGAACTTTAAATAGAGTTTTGCTATCCAAGTTAAATAAAATGAATGAACAACATTTAGCCGTTTCCCAGTTAATCTGGGAACGGTTATTTAATTTCTACCCATAATAACAATGGCTTGATTCATTTGAATGATAAGGCACCGGAAACTTATACTCAGGCACTAAATATAACTGAGTTTAATCAGATCGCATCCATTTTCCACAACTATCGAATAGCATATTGGCATCATCTTTTACTGCCATTGGGTTTTCATTGTCTTGCCTACTGCAAAATAACCCCCACCATGAAAGGGAACGATCGTCGGTCTTTTTAATTGAGCTATCTATATTAGGATATTCCTCAGCATACTTGTGTAATACACATTGAGTATGCTAATGATTTTATTCTTCTTCAAGGTGGATTAAAAGGTTCATAGGAATTAATCGGTTGCTCGTTGTATAATGCATCTTGAATGAAGCCTATAATAATTTCTGGATGTGAACGTACATAAAAAAACATGCTGCTACATATTAACGCTACGATAATAGAACGATACCCATTATTCTCAGTGTCTTGTGCTTTTTTCTGGTAGAATTTAAATCATTTGATTTTTTCATTTGCTTCCTCCTGTTTTCTTGTCAGTAAACGCTACAATGGCTCTAATGTACCTTTACAAAATAAACTGAAAATCAATTGATTTAAACGATATTGTTTATGTTCAATTTACCTTTTAACGATAAAATGAGATAACTTATTAGTAATTGAAGGAGATATTTATATGTTAAATATATTAGTGGTAGAGGATGACGAAAGTACCAGAAAGTTAATGTGTGTGGTCTTACAAACGAGAGGATTCAAAACATACTGGGCCGAAGACGGGATAAAAGCGCTTGAGATCATTGAGAGGCAACATATAGATTTAGTGGTACTTGATTTAATGATGCCGAAGATGGACGGTTACGAATTGACACGGCAACTTCGGGTATTATCGGAACACCTCCCGATCTTGATGGTTACAGCCAAACAGGAACCGAAAGATAAAAGGCAGGGATTTCTTGCTGGCACCGATGACTATATGACAAAACCGGTAGATGAAGAGGAACTGGTTCTCCGGATTAAAGCCCTCCTTCGCAGAGCGCGGATTGCCAGTGAACACAAGCTAACCATCGGGAACGTTGTACTCGACTATGATACGCTGGCAGTAACACGCGAAGAAGAAGTTAACATCCTTCCAGCAAAAGAATTTTACCTGTTATTTAAATTACTTTCATATCCAAACATGATATTCACCCGTTTGCAGCTTATGGATGAAATTTGGGGTATGGAATCGGAAACAGATGACCACACACTAACAGTCCATATCAATCGCTTGCGTAACCGTTTTCGAGAATGGAAAGAGTTTGAGATTATCGCGGTTAGAGGACTCGGTTATAAGGCGGTGCTCCAAACCAAATGAAAGAATTTTTTCGCAAACGAATAAGTCTTACGATCACGTTGGTCATGTTTGTTTTCGGTGTGTTGGTGGCTACATTGCTACTGTTAATCGGCTTTAGCATTCTCCTGCAAAATCTGGATATTATTTCGCTTGCTCCTTCTCCGAGCCAAGGATTAGGTGAACGTCTGTTTTCAATTCTTTTCCTTTTCGGCCTATGCGTATTGATAGGAACTTCACTTACTGCATTTCTCAGCAAAAAAGCATTGAATCCTATACGCAAGGTCATTGACTCCATCCATAGGGTTGCAGATGGCGACTTTAGCGTAAAGGTGAATTTGAAAGGAATTGGAGAATTAGAAGAATTGTCAGAAAGCTTTAATAAAATGACGAAAGAACTTGCGAGTATTGAGACGCTAAGAAGTGATTTCATCAATAACTTTTCCCATGAATTTAAAACGCCTATTGTTTCGGTTCGTGGTTTTGCCAAAATTCTAAAAGAGAATCCTTTATCTGAGGAAGAAAGGCAAGAATATCTTGATATTATCATCAAGGAATCTGAGCGTTTAGCTACGCTCTCCACCAATGTGCTTACTTTGGCGAAATATGAGAATCTTGAAATTCTAATGGATAAAAATCCGTTTAGATTAGATGAACAGATCAGAAGAACCATCATATTAATGGAACCTAAGTGGTCAGCTAAGGATATAACCATTAATTTGCAATTAGACAAAGTCGTTTACAGTGGAAATGAAGAAGTGATCCAGCAGATTTGGATCAATCTTTTGGATAATGCCATTAAATTTTCCCATACAGATGGTTTGATTGAAATCACCCTTGCCATCTTTAATGAAGAGATTCATTTTAGTATCCAGGATCACGGGATTGGCATGGATGAACATACGCAAGCTCATCTTTTTGATAAGTTCTTTCAGGGCGATTCTTCTCATGCTAAAAAAGGATACGGGCTTGGACTTCCTCTTGTAAAACGTATAATAGAACTGTGCAATGGCGATATTATCGTACAAAGCGAGCAGGGAAGAGGCAGTAAATTTAGCGTAGTCTTCTATAGATAAACTGGATGTATTTAACGTAAAAACAGCTGGTAACCGGACAATTCCGGCGTCAGCTGTTTTTTTGCATTTGAGCATTTCCAGCTGTATTCTCCTCATATTCGTAATAGGCTACTGGGTTGAGCCAATCACTTAGGTCACATTAAGAATGCGATACATATGATTGAATTCCTCTATATATTCGTCAAAATGCGCTCACCTATAATAAAGAGTGTAGCCGCCATAAATGATTCCTGATCATTGAGTGGTGTGCTTCAGCCTAAATTAGCTGTATATAGTGACAAAGTTAAACAGATCACCAAATAAAGGAGAACGATGATATTGGAGTTATATCCCTATGAATTGGAGCATATTGAGACCTTGCGGCGTCATGCATCAGAATGTATGGTTCTGTTGAAGGCAAATGGCGATTTCCCACTTAGCAAAAACGGCGAAATCGCTCTCTACGGCAGTGGCTCGCGCCAGACGATCAAAGGCGGTACCGGCTCAGGTGACGTAAACTCTCGGTTCTATGTCACAGTGGAGCAAGGTTTGGAGAAAGCTGGGTTTAACATCACCACCAAGGACTGGATGGATCGTTACGATCGTGTGCAGGAGCTGGCACATCAGGAGTTTGTCGCTGGCATCAAGTTCAAAGCTCAAGCCACCGGCGTTCCAGCGATCATGCTGGGAATGGGCGCCGTGATGCCTGAACCGGAATATGAACTGCCGATTGAAGGAGCGGGCGATACTGCGATCTACGTGCTTTCTCGTAATTCGGGAGAAGGATCTGACCGTAATGTCGTAGGCGGTGACGTGTTGCTGACAGAAACCGAAATCCGCGACATTAGGGCAATTGCCAATACCTACAAACAATTCATGCTGGTCCTGAATGTTGGCGGTGTGGTTGACCTTACCCCGGTAATAGAAGTACCGAATATCCTAATTTTATCCCAACTTGGTGTGGTCACCGGCGATGCATTAGCTGACGTGCTTCTTGGCAAAAACTGTCCTTCCGGCAAGCTGACGACCACTTGGGCCGCCTGGGAAGATTATTCTCCAATCGGAGACTTCGGCCTTGAGGACGACACCCGCTATCGAGAAGGAGTCTATGTCGGTTACCGCTATTTTGACAGTGTATCCCAAACTCCGCTGTTCCCCTTCGGTTTCGGGCTTAGCTATACGAAATTCAGTATTGTTGAGTCTGTTGCCTCACTGGATGGTAGCCGTGTCAACGTAAACGTAACTGTGAAAAACGTGGGCTCTACTTCTGGCAAGGAAGTTGTTCAGTTGTACGTCTCGGTTCCCTCCGGGAAGCTGGATCAACCATTCCAGACGCTCGTAGCATTTGCCAAGACCGAAGAGTTAGACGCAGGACAGGGACAACAAATAATGCTGAGCTTTGCAATGGAAGAACTCACTTCTTACGACACAGAGCGTACGGTTGATGTGCTGGAAGCAGGAGATTATCTGCTGCGTGTGGGCAGTAGCAGCCGGGACACCCAGATTTGCGGCATCGTTCGCATGAACCAGGAGGTAATTACGCGGCAACTATCCCACGCAGGCGGCACGCCGGATTTCGAGGACTGGAAGCCGGAAGCTCAGCAATGGACTTATGCCGGGGAATCCGATAAAAGAGCCAATGCTCCGGTATTGATTCTTAGTGCCGATGACTTTGTTGCAGGGGTGAATCCTGCGGTACCGGAAATCGACTCTGCTGTAAGGAATATGGTCGAAGGTCTGTCAGACAGTGAATTGGCCTGGCTCTGTATAGGGAATTACCGCTCCGGCAATGAAAGCGGCAGCGTTATCGGCAACGCAGCCTTCACGGTGGCCGGCGCGGCCGGTGAGACCACTACGCGGCTAAAAGAAAAGGGCATTCCTTCTTTGGTCATGTCAGACGGACCAGCCGGTCTGCGGCTCAGCCGCCAGTACGGTATTGATGAGTTGGGTGTTTACGCCGTGGGAGAATCCATTCCACCGACGCTTGTTGACTTTATGGATGATACGGTGATGGCGGCTCTTGGATTTCAGAAATCGGGAGGAGTGGAGCGCAGCGGCAGGATTTTTGACCAGTATTGTACCGCGCTGCCAATCGGCACGGCTCTGGCTCAAAGCTGGAATCTGGATTTCTGCCGGGCTTGCGGCGATATCGTAGGTGATGAGATGGAGCGATTCGGTGTGCATCTGTGGCTTGCCCCTGCATTTAATATTCATCGTAGCCCGCTGTGCGGCCGGAATTATGAATACTTCTCCGAAGATCCGCTCATCAGCGGCAGAGTGGCCGCAGCCATTACGCGTGGTGTGCAGAGTCATCCCGGGTGTGGCGTAACTATCAAGCATTACGTAGCTAACGATCAGGAAACCAACCGTTTCCGCTCCAACAGTGTCGTCAGCGAGCGAGCCCTACGGGACATTTATCTGCGCGGGTTCAAAATCTGTATTGAAGAATCGCAGCCCTACGCCTTGATGACCTCCTACAATCTGCTTAACGGGGTGCACACCTCAGAGCGTAAGGACATTATCACCGGTATTTTGCGCGAGGAATGGGGCTTTGACGGCATAGTCATGTCAGACTGGGTCGTTAACGGTGTTCAGCATGGGATAAAAAAGTATCCTTATGCTACGGCAGCAAAGAGCATTAAGGCTGGCAACGATGTGATGATGCCCGGCGGCGAAGCGGATCACACGGATGTGCTGACGGCCCTTGCCGGTACCAACAAAGCTGTCACATTGACGCGGGATGAAGTCCAGGGCAGTGCCGCACGTATTATCCATATAGTACTTAGACTGGCGGGGGTCAAGACACGACCATCTATTATTATAGAAAAGGGAGTCTGAGAACATATGAAGACACATGAAATAATTTTAAATGAAACAAGAAATGTGAAGTTTTCGGCTTGGATACAAAACGTGGGCGGTGAATTCGGCAAGCTGGAGAAGCGCCCCGCCATTCTGATTCTGCCAGGCGGCGGATACAGCTTCTGCTCCGACCGGGAAGCAGAGGTTGTCGCTGCTCCTTATCTGAAGGCTGGGTTTCAGGCCTTCATTCTCCGTTATTCAACAGGGGAGCACAAAGATTGGCCTAATCCACTGAATGATTACGAGCAGGCCATGGATCTAATCCTGAACAGGGCGGATGAATGGCATGTGCAGACGGACAAAATTGCGGTTCTCGGGTTTTCGGCCGGTGGACATCTGGCCGCTTGTGCAACTACTAAAGGAAAACACAGACCTAATGCGGCGATCCTTGGCTATGCAGCTTTGTCGCAGGAAACGGCCGATATGTGCCAACCAGGTATGCCTTCGCCGATTAATGATGTCGACAAAGATACTTGTCCGGTTTTCTTGTTTGCTACCCGAGATGACAATATCGTGTCTGTTCAAGACACGGTGGACTTTGAGAAGGCGCTGCTTGCTAACGGCATCATGTTTGAGTCTCACATCTATGCTTATGGTATGCATGGATTTAGCACCGGCGAAAGCTATCTCAATCCCAATAAAAACTGCAGCCGTGTTTCCCATTGGGTACAGGACAGCATCGAGTGGCTGGCAGAAGTGTTCGGCACGCTGCAATCGGAGGGCTTCAGTTCCCCTGCTTATTCCAGTAGGGTCAACGGAGACTGGGATACAATGTTGTCTGCAGACTGCACCATGGCTCATTTGCGTAAGCAGCCGGAGGCGGTGCAGCAGTTACTTGCAGAGGTCATTGCTGTTATAAGCGCGATTGTGGCGCAGAAAACGGGAAAAGGGTTGAGTATGACCCCATTTCTTAAGATGATCAAGCTTCGGGATCTAATGACAATGATCGGCCAGCCGGAAAGCGCCATTGAGCGGATTGATGCTTCATTAAAGCAGTTCTCTAACATAAGGTGATCAGCAGTAAATAAGAAACGTTTGGGTCTCACGGTCCGGTATCTTTATATGTTCTCCATCATGGATGGTATGTTGGCGATCTCCAGTGTACTAAGCGAGAAATGGCAAGGAACTCCAGGAAAACTATTATACAGCGGTTGTTTAAGGACGAGATAACTAGGCCGTGAGGACATATCAAGGATAAACAAGCATGTTGGTTGGCTTTGATTTGGCCTCAGGGTTTTGCTCAACGATAGACAAGAAGTGGCTCCTTGGGCTTCTTCTCAAAATATATGATCTGAAATGCTGACTTAATAGACCAAACTCGCTTTGTTCGAAATTTTCTGAATTCTTTGTTTCATACAGTTAAATGCTTAGAACAGACTAGCGTCGTGTTTGTATCGACACTAGGGATGTTAGTTCGTTTATTTATTCATACCAATGCCTTCCTAAATATTAAACTGAATCCCCTCATTTCAATACCACTGTAAACCACTATACTAATTCAGATTCCCGGTAATCTCTTTCCCACATGTGTTTGTAAGCACGTTGATGGAAAACAAGAAAAAACGCTCAAATTCCCTAATGCTAATGTCAAAGTAGTTTTGCCTTTCTTCCGCAGTTAAAAGGATCAATGCTTTTATTGCTGAAATAAACTTATCAGTTGATCTTCAGTTTATTTTATACTGCTACGCTAGAGCCATTGCAGCATATAGAGTCTACTTGCAAGGAAAAGAGGAAGGGGTAAGTTTAAACCACCATATGCAGGTACTTTTATATTTATTTTAAACTGGAGAAGTAGATTTTTACTTTCACCAGAAAGTCAAGGAGGCAATTATGACAGTTAGGAATTCAAAAAAGAGAAAACATAGAGGACTGAAAATAGCAGGTACACTTTTGCTGGTAATTATTGCAATAGGCGTTAGTGGATTCATTGCCCTCAAACATTATATAACAGCTGAATTTCCAGAAATAATGGATAATCCGAAGGTTGGAAAATGGTATAACATTTATCCAAAAGGAGCATTGTCCGCTTTGGGTGAACAGTGGCACGGCAATATTAAAATCGGAAAAGAAAATAAAGTCTTAATTAAGTTCTATGGTGGCGGAGTTAGTATAGATGATTACACAGAAGAAAGACCAAATATAAAAGGTATTAAAGATGGCTTTTATAATGTAGCTAACGTAGGCGGTGATAACTTAGCCAAAAGGGGAATTAGTGGAGCTCAAAGTAAAAATCCATTTAAAGATTGGACTGTAATTACAGTACCCTATTCAACAGGAGACTTTCATGCTGGAGCTGGAGCCTATGAATATGTAAAAGAAGACGGTACAGAAGATGTAAAATATCATTATGGCTATATTAACTATACCAAAATGCTCGATGAGGCATTGAAGTACATCGATAATGATCCGGAAGCTTTAGTAATCACAGGTTCTTCTGCTGGTGGATTTGGCACAGCAATTCTTGCTGATGATATCATTGGTCATTTTCCAAACACTGAAAATATTACAGTTGCTGTAGATAGTTCACTTCTTTTATATGACAAATGGCATGAGACTGCGGAGAATATATGGCATGCTCCACAAAAAATATCTAATAGATTAACAACGGACAATATAACACTAGATAGCTTAGTTGCTTTAAAAGAAAATTATAATGATAGAGTCAAAATTTTATTTGATTGTTCTGTAAGAGACTCATTGCTTTCTAAATATCAAGGCTATATAACTGATGGAACTTATGCAACATCTAGGGAAAGAGGAGATATTTTTCAAAGTGATTTAAAAGAAATGGTTAATGATCTTCAAGAAAAAATACCAGGTGTTGGAGTATTTA
Source organism: Paenibacillus sp. OVF10 (assembly GCA_022836915.1). GTDB lineage: Bacteria > Bacillota > Bacilli > Paenibacillales > Paenibacillaceae > Paenibacillus. The sequence continues at coordinate 4,554,759 of CP094668.1, forward strand.
TTTTCGAAGGATCGATCAACAAAGATACACATTTAACTCAACATACCATATCAGTTGGGTCTCAAGTATTTAAAAAATTTACAGATGATAAAAGTATTGCTGAATGGATGGATGACGCTGTAAATGGTAATGTGAAAACTTATGGGTTAAATCTATTAAATAAAAAATATTAGTTTGATATTTCGTTATGCAGCACTCTGTTAACATACAACAGGTGCTGCATTTTTACGGTGTTGCTTTATTGTTAGTTCAATTGCTTCTAGAGTATTGGCCAGGGCAAATGAGTGACTCATTCATGCTGCCGAACTTGAAATGCGATATGTATGTTTATATTCCTTTATATCATCGACTAATTAAGTGGACCTATAATTATATTGAAAAGCGCACAGGAGAGCACTTATGATGCACTTTTAAATTATAAACCGGCGAAAGTCGGATGCTCCATGACTAAGAAATGAGGGAACTTTATGCCAAACGACGGAACATTTGAGTTACTTGCTGGATTGCATGACGACAACCAGGCAGCTATGTCTTTTCTCCAAAAGCCTGTGTACAATCTTGACGAAATGGATCGCCGGGAGTCTATGATCTCCTTAGTCTATTCTGGCTGTTTCTGTATCAAATCTTCCAAGCACATCGATCCTCAGCAGCCCGGGATGGTCTATATCGATAGCAAGGCCACGGAAGCCCCACTGATCGAAAAGCCTACGGCGATGTTCGGGCAGCTGGTCGGTATCATTGTCCGGAAATACCTGTTGGAATACAACAAGGAATATGAGGTCCGCTATGCCGGCGCCTATGACACCGATGGTATGGAGATTCCGGAATTCACCTTCAAGCTGAAGACTCTGCCCCGGATTGAGCCCGGGGTCAAATACCCGGAGCACGACGCCATCGTGCTGCAGGCAGCCCGTGAAGGCGCAGTATTGCTGAAGAATGATAATACGCTTCCCTGTCATCCGGAAGCTGTGTGAACGTCTTAGGCGCTGCCGCCGTGGTCTTCCGTCTGGGCTGTCTGGGTGCTGGTAAAATTAATCCCCGTTATGGCATCCGGGTCAAGGAGGGCATTGAGAAGTACTCATCTCTGGAGCTTAACCAGGAGCTGTATGAATTTTATACCGAAGAGAAGAATGTCTTTCCGCCGGAGGATGTGGTTGCACGCGCCAAGGACCGCAGCGGCACCGCTGTTGTATTTATCACCCGCGGCAGCAGTGAAGCCCATGACGCTCCAAAGGACAAGGGTGGATATTACCTGACCGATGAGGAGCGAGGGCTAATTCAGAGAGTCACCACTGCCTTTGAAAAAACGGTTGCCATTCTGAATGTGGCCCATCCTATTGAAACTACATGGATTGAGGAATATGGTGTGAATGCAGTTCTGCTGACTGGGCTTTCAGGCATGGCTGGCGGTCGCGCCCTGGCCGAAATTCTTGAAGGCACCGTCAATCCCTCCGGCAAGCTGCCCAACACCTGGGCCTACGACTATGACGATTATCCAAGTGCTCCTAACTTTCTGACCAAGGATCAAATCGCCAATAAATCCGGAAAAGCCCCATTTCAATACGCAACCACAGTATATGAAGAAGGGCTGTATGTCGGGTACCGCTACTTCGATACCTTCCAAAAACCTGCAGCCTACCTGTTTGGTCATGGTCTTAGTTATACGACCTTTGATACCGAGCTGAAGTCAGTCGTCAAAACGGATGTATGTAGTACGCAGATGGACGTTGAAGTCAGAAATACCGGAACCAGAGCGGGCAAGGAAGTCGTTTTGCTCTATGCTCACTTTGACGGCGGAGAACTGGAGCAACCGGACAAGCGTCTGGTGGCCTTCGCCAAGACTAAGGAATTGCTCCCCGGCGAGGTTCAGATTTTATCCCTGGAGGTCAGCGATAAGCGTCTGAAATCCTACAGCGAAGCTGAGGCAGCATGGATCATCGAACCGGGAAAAATTAGCTTTCTTCTTGGAGGTGCGCCCAATAGGGCGAAAAAGGTCTGGTCCGTGGACGTTGCCGACAAGATCGTTGTAGCTCAGGTAAAGAATAGGGTGACACCTCCATTCCTGGTCAAGGAGCTGTCCGCCAAGGACCTTGCCGGGACGTATCCTCAAGGTGAAATGACCAAAGCTTATACTGCGGAGGAGTGCGAGGGAAAGCTTCCTTTCAAAAACAGCCGTACCGCTATTGGCAACGATGATGTCCCCCTTGAGCATACCACAGACCGTCTAATCCGCTTTCCGGATCTGGCGAAGAATCCTGCGCTGGTGGAACAGTTCGTGGCCCAGATGACCGACTATGAGTTAGCCCGGATGAGTGTAGGCGGACAGACTGGATGGGGCATCGAGGATAACGGGTATGCGGGAACTTTTTTAATGAAAAGGCCTTGGATAAATATGAGATTCCGGACTATTTCTTTGCCGACGGAAACAATGGTCTCAACATGTTTGAGGTCAACATTGGCTTCCCCGTCTCCACTACGGTATGCGCCAGCTTCAACGAGGAGCTATCCTATGCCGAGGGTACAGCCATTGCCCGTGAAGCCAAAGACATGAACCTGCACTGTCTGCTGGCTCCGGCTCTCAATCTGCAGCGGAATCCACTTTGCGGACGGCATACGGAGTATTTCAGTGAAGATCCGTTCCTCGCTGGTCGTATGGCTGGCCAGGAAAGCCGTGGCTTCGAAGAGTCCGGTGTCTCCAGCTGCATGAAACATTTTTTTGCTAACAACGCCGAGACCATGCGCAACACCAACCACAGCATTATGAGCGAACGCACTGCACGGGAGTTATATCTGGCAGCATTTGAAACCGCTTTTGAAGTAAATAAGCCGGATACGGTGATGACCGGATACAACGCGGCAAATGGTGCTTACTGTTCAAATGATGAGGAGCTGCTCCGCGGCATCCTGCGGGAGGAGCTTGGCTTCACGGGCTATGTCATGACAGACTGGAACGGCTATGGTGATGAAGGAATGTCAGCTCCACTCGCCGCCGGGGTAAGCTGGCTGGCACCTGGGAATCCCGATGATACACTGGTTACGCCAATTGAAGCAGCGCTGAGGTCCGGGGATTTGCCACGGGCACGGGTGCAAAAGAACCTGGTTGATCTGATCAAGGTCGTCCTCAAGTATCAAGAGGCATGACAGGTCTGCCGGTATGTGTGTTCCTTTAACAATTCTCAGGAGTGTGGGTATCATGACAAAAAGTCTAGAAGAATGGATTAAGTTGGCCAAAGAACGTCAAGTCGAGGATTTAGAGGGAGAACCAGAGGAAGGACAATGGTATAGAATTCCGGTTCCTGGTGCAGTTTGCGCAGGAGGCTCACCTTACTGGGGCTACCTGCGTAAAGGTACTGAACCGAACCTCATTGTCTGCTTTTCTGGCGGAGGGGTATCCATTAATGAATATACTGCGGCTAGGCCTAACCGCTTAGGTGTAACAGGGGAAACGTTTTACTCTTCTGAAGATACCATGCTTATCAACGATCTGATCTTGGGCATCGGTATATTTAATGATGAACCGGATAATCCATTTCGAAATTGGAGCCGAATCTTTGTGAGCTACTCTACGGGTGATTTTCATGTAGGGAATGGAGATTACCATTATGCATCACCTGACGGATCTCCCGCTGTACTTCACCATCATGGTTACCGCAACTACCGGGGATTAATGGATCAGGCAGTCAAGCACCTATCCCCTCCGGCGAAGCTGTTGATTACTGGCGCGAGTGCAGGTGCCTTCGGTGCTTCGGCATTGGCTTCGGATGTCATGAGTTATTTTCCAGATTGCCATGATGTGACTTGCTGTCCGGACAGTTCGTTACTTCTCTACGATCAATGGCAGTCAGTCGCTCGGAATATTTGGCAGGCGGAGGAACGGATATGGAAATCCTTGCATAGCTTCGATATCTGTCTTGACTGGATGCGCAACCTCTACGCCGAGAAGGGCAATAATATAAAGTATCTTTATACTTGCTCCATTCGGGATGCAATGCTGTCCCAGTATCAACACTTTATTGATTACGGTACACTAGAGCTGACTCGGGAGCAGTGTTTGCAATTTGAGAAGGATCTCAAGGGGATGATCGATGTTCTGAAGGCAGAGCTCCCAGGTATTGGCCTCTTCCTGACCGACAGTCCCGCAGCGGGGATGGCGCCGGAAGTTCCAGGTACTCAGCATACGAGGATTCTAGACTTCAATTTTCCTCTTTCTGACATACATGGTGTCAGTCTTCGGGACTGGATGTGGAGTGGTGTGAATGGGACCGTTTACGATGCGGGTCTGGAACTTTTAAACAGGGAGGAATCTTAAGGACCGAAACTCTATCAAGCTGTTGGACAGTGTTAAAGAGATTCCCCAGTGAGCAATGTTTTACAGCATGAGATTGGAAGATAGAAAGGCAGGAGACGATCTGGATCGTCAAACAACCAGATCGTCTCCTGCCTTTCCTCTGTTATTTCTCAATAGGTACTTTGAAAAAGATTAGTGAAGCCAAAAAAGTCTAACCGGCTTCCGGGAACTTCGTTTATAGTTAAAATAAGTTGATAACTTTGTTTCATTTTGTTAAGTATCAATTATATAGCTGTCCTAAGCTTGTTCAAAACAATAATTTCTTTAAAGTTCTAGATGAAATGAGAACTTTATTCTTCCAGTTCACTGCTTTTATCCCAGACCAGCTCCATGCGAATTCCGCCGTGTTTACTCTGGGTGATATTTAAACTCGCTTTGGAGCCAAGCTGAATAAGCATCCGTTGCCGTATGTTCCATAACGCACAGCCCATCGTATCATCCAATGGTTGTTCAATGCGATGCAGCAGGCTCCGAATCTCTTCCGGATCCATGCCTTTCCCGTCGTCTTCTACTACCAGAGAGAACCGATCTCCTTCATCAGTTCCTGATATGTGTATGAGCCCGGCACTTTGCTTTTTCTCAATTCCGTGGATTACGCTATTCTCGACCAACGGTTGAATAAGCAGCTTAGGAACAAGCAGGGACATCATGGATTCCGGAATATTAATTTGCGTATGCAGGCGGTTGATACGCAAACTCTGGATGTTAAGATAATTACGGACAACACCAATTTCTTTCTCAAGTGTGGTTAGCGGATCGTTGATCCGCGTTGTATATCGGAAATATTCAGCCAGATTCTGAGTCATGGCATTCACAGCTTCGTCATTTCCCATTCGGTTCATATTGTTGATAAAGAACAGGCAATTGTACAAAAAATGCGGGTTAATCTGCGCCTGCAGTTGTTTAACCAATGCTTCTCTTGAAATGATTTTTTCTTTGTATACATTTTCAATCAAATCCTCGATTTGCTGTGCCATATTATTAAAATTGTGATACAGAATAGCAAACTCAGTATTGGACGTTCTGCTGATCCGGTGCGAGAAGTCGCCCTTTTGAAGATGACGGACACCTTTCAACAATGTAAGAATCGGGACTTGCACTTTTCGATAGAAAAATATCAGGGTTATTACTCCAGACAAAAATAACAGAACACAGGTGATGTAAAAGAAGAATTGAGTCCTTACAATGGGTTGAAGTGCTTTGTCCAGAGGTACATAATCCACCATATACCATCCTAATGTCTGCGCTTTCAAAAAACTGACCATATAATCCTTATTGCCGATTGTTATTAACTCGGTTCCTTCGCTTTTATCCATCATCATTGGAGATATTTTGGAAACCAGTTCCTGGACCAGGCTATTCTGATAGGAACGGTTTGCAATGATGACGGAATCAAAGTAATAGAAGAAGGGATCATTATTTTCTATCTTGGCTGAGTCCAGCATATTTTCCAGATTAGCTTTCGGAAAAGTTACCCGAACCGTATACTGATCATATTTCCTGTACATGGAAAATAACTTTTGTTGCCCTTCCAATACCCATTGCCCTTCTGCCAAGTCAGCTGAAGGGGATGTCTCGTTTTGGGATGAACCTACCCATTTATTCAGCAGAGTTGAATAAATGTCAATTTGGACATTCCAACCTTGTGTAAAGCTCTGCAGCTTTATTTTTTCCGAGAGATCCAGTATAAGCTGGTCCTGTTCGTAATTATCCATCATGTCCACAGATTTCAGTAAGCCCATTTTAGATTCCGCATTTAGAGCAACAGACAACATGTTAAGCTGTTCAACATTGAAATCTAAAGAGTTAACCAAGATACGAAGTCGGTTCAGGTTGTTCGTTTGAATATCCTTTTTCACTGTATCTAAACTGGTCTCCACGGTATACGAATACATCATCAAGACTACTATTGTTGATAATAAAATAATAATTACCGCGCTGAGAAAGGTCCGGTATTGCTTTAACATGACAACAAATCCTTTATAAAGAGGTAACCCCATTATAAGAATTCGTGCTATGACTGGCAATGCGTATCGTATGAAAACTAAATAAAACTTTAGAATGCGATATCTATGTTTATATTACTATATTAGATCTGTTTAGAATGAGATATGGAATGTTCGGAATACGTTATTTAACAGCAGGAAGCATTTTTCTATAATTAAAGACGTATTCAATAACATCATCAGGGGTTCTGTATGAACATGAAAAACAGAGTGCTGACCGTAGCACTTGCCGCTGCAATGCTGACATTGGGAGTGCTCGGTTGCAGCAATACCAATAATCAGAGCAGCAGCGAGAATGACAAGGTCAACAAAGAAACCAAAGAGCTGAATATTGTGAACGGGAAAATTGAACCGACCGCGACGTTTACGACGATTAGGTTAGATAATCCGGCCGTTAAGTTTAGAGACGGAGAATCGATTTCAGACAATGTGTTTACTCGCTGGGTTGATAATTCGCTTGGGGTAAAGATTAAAACCTTGTGGACGGGCGGTGCTACGGACGGCTCGTTTACCACGAAGTTGAAGCTCATGCTCTCCTCGGGAGAAGAAATGCCGGATATCGTCAATTTGGGAGATCCCAATTCTATTAATCTTTTAATTGAGTCAGGCAAGTTTATGGATGTTGAAGATGTGTTTGAGAAATACGCATCACCCGTCTATAAAGAGGCGGTTGCTGCAAAAGAAGATGCGTGGCTACCGTTCATCCGTGACGGCAAGAAAATGGCAATTCCTTCAGCCGATGAAGATTTTGGTCAAGCACAATCGGTGTTATGGATTCGCCAAGATTGGCTGGACAAGCTGAATTTGAGAGCCCCTACTACGATCGAAGAACTGGAAACAGTTATGGATGCGTTCGTCAACCAGGACCCAAATGGTAATGGAATCAAGGACACGTTTGCCTTAGATTTTGCCATGAAGGAAAGGTTGAGCGGAGCAGCCATTGGAGATGCCTCCTGGATCTTCGGGCTATTCGGATCCGTACCAGAAAGATGGTATCCGGGAGAAGACGGTAAACTCCAATACGGGTCCGTTCAGCCTGGTATCAAGCAAGGGTTGGCAAAGCTGAACGAGTGGAAGAGTAAAGGGTATATTGCCAGTGATATCGCCTTGCATGATACCAACACGATTGTGCAAGCGGTCACATCAGATAAGGTTGGCATTGTTGCTGCTCCCGCATTTTTCATGGGATATCCGGGTTCCCTTCTGCAAGCTAGCAATCCCAACGCACTATATGTACCGTATCCGCTTCCTGTTGGGATTAACGGTCAGAATATGCGCACCAATTTGAATATCGTCGGTGCAACGTTAATTAATAAAGATATTTCAGATGAAGCGCTGCAAGCCTTTTTCCATTATATAAACTCGATGTATGACGGTTCTAAATCGGGGGACCCGTTTTACTTCCGAGGATACCAGGAAGGGTATGATTATATCGTCAAAGACGGAAAAATTGTAACGGAAGAGAAAGAAATTCCAGGCGGAAAGATTGATACAAGTGTCTATGTCTTTATATCTTCGGGTATAAGTCCAAAACAAAATCAAGAACTGTATGACAAGATCGCCAACCGAGAAGAACTTACGGACGAAGACCGTGCCTTAATGATCAATTCAGGAACAAAAGATGGTGCCACCCCAATACAAAGATCGGTCTACGATGCATACCTGGTAAGCAAGAAGCAAGCTTCGGCGAACGTAAAACAATATTATATGGGGCCGACGACCTCCACAATGTCGTCCCGAAACGAGTTGCTGCAAAAAATGCAAATGGAAGCCTTCACAAAAATTATTTATGGTGAAGCCACAGTGGACACGTTTGATCAATTTGTGGAGAAATGGAACTCCATGGGCGGAGACAAAATTACAGACGAAGTGAATGAATGGTATGATTCTGTGAAATAAATCTTGATCAACAGGGGCTTGATGCAGGTAACTGTATTAAGCCCCCTGTTTTTTAGTGCCAACCTGTTATCAATTTTAATATTTGGAATGCGTTATTGGTATTTGCATTGCTTTATATCAAGCCGAAATGGCTGAAATTATAATGAACATAGATGATAAGAATTAGCTGGGAGGATTTAGATCATGGGCATGAATACTGCTGTACCTGCTGTACCGGCAAAAAAACGAAATTATCCAGAACAAAAGGTAGTTGAGGGTTATATTTAATGATCCTGCCTGCGGTGGTACTGACAGCCATTTTTGTCTATGTACCCATGAGCGGGCTCTTAATGGCCTTTCAGGATTATAAGCCTTATCTAGGGATCTCCAATTCTCCTTGGGTCGGGTTAGACCAATTCAAGTTTTTATTCGAGTATCCAGACAGCATCCAAGTCATTTGGAACACCCTGAAAATTTCGTTCCTCAAATTGGTCATCGGTATGATCAGTACGCTTGCGTTTGCCCTGTTGATCAATGAAGTGAAACATAAATTTCTGCGCACCTCGGTTCAGACCTTTGTGTTTGTACCTCACTTCATTTCCTGGGTAGTGCTCGGCGGCATTTTCATCCAGCTGCTCAATCCGGAATATGGATTGGTGAACCAGCTGCTTATCGCCTTGGGTCAGGAGCCTGTGTTCTTCCTCGGGAGCAACAAGTGGTTTGTGCCCATTGTGCTCTTGACGGACGCATGGAAAGAATTCGGCTACGGGTCCATCATTTATCTGGCAGCTCTGGTGGGCATTAATCCGGCTCTATATGAAGCCGCTCAAATTGACGGAGCAGGCAAGCTGAAACAAATGTTGAATATCACTCTTCCGAGTCTGATCCCCACCATCTGTGTCATGCTGACGATTTCTCTGGGCGGCGTGCTCAATGCAGGCTTTGACCAGATCTTCAACTTGTACAATCCGCTGGTCTATGAAAGCGGCGATATTATCGATACCTTTGTGTACCGCATTGGCTTAATCGGGGGAACTACAGTTTCGGTACAGCCATTGGACTATTCAAATCCGTGGTGGGCCTGATCCTGATTCTAGTGGGCTACCGGATCGCTTACAAAGTGGCAGGATACAAGATTTTCTAAGGAGTGAACCTAATGCGTATAACAGCTAAATTCAGTACTTTTCAACTCATCAACAATCTGGTCATGATCATGCTGGCCGTGATGTGCATTCTGCCCTTTCTGCATGTGTTGTCTGTATCTTTAAGTTCCAGTGCAGCCGTATCCGCCAATAAAGTGACGTTCTGGCCGATTGGTTTGAACTTGGGTTCCTACAGCAAGGCACTGGAAGATACCCAATTACTTCGTTCCCTCTGGATCTCGGTGGAGCGGACCTTGTTAAGTGTCACGCTGGGACTGCTGGTGACCAGTATGGCAGCCTATGTGCTCTCCAAAGGCGGAGGACGAAACGGGATTGCGGGCTACAAATGGTTTGTCGGATTTTTTATTGTAGCCTTGCTGTTCAACGGGGGATGATCCCGACGTATCTGGTAGTGACCAAAATCGGTCTGTATAACTCGATATGGGCGCTGATCCTGCCGACGATGGTCAATGTCTTTAATATCATCCTGATTATGAATTTTTTCAAGGCATTGCCGAAAGAGCTGGAAGAAGCTGCTTTTATCGACGGTGCCGGGCACTGGAAAGTGTATCTGAGAGTGATGATGCCCTTATCGCTGCCCGTCATGGCGACCGTGGGTCTGTTCACCGTGGTAGGCGAATGGAATGAATGGTTATCGGGTCAAATCTATATGAAGCCGGAGAACGTGCCGCTGAGTACGTTTTTGAAAGCTGCCATATCCATGCCGAATATTGATATCAAGAATGCAGAAGAGGCCGCGAAATTTAATGCCCTATCCCTGAATTCTGCCCAAATCTTCATCGGAGCTTTACCGATCTTGCTGATCTATCCGTTCCTCCAAAAATTCTTTGCAAAAGGTATCGTCATTGGTGCAGTGAAGGAGTAAGACAATCTTATTAAAAGACATTTATCTTTAAAGGAGAGAGATGAAGAATGAGTTATAGCAAAGAAGCAGTCACTAGAACTTTGGCAGGCGAAGGTATTGCAATCGTCAACGGTGCAGAGGTGAAGGTTTGCAAGGGTGCAGACTATCCTGAGGGCAAGCTTGATCCCTGGTTAATGGAAATATTGAAGCGGAAAAACAAGCTGGATGAAAAGGGTGATTCACCTGGTGCAGACATTGCAGCATTAACAGGTGTAGATATCGGGAAGTTAATTTCCGGTGAGGAAGACCCGGCTCAACTGATGTTGGTCCTGCGTCATTTACAAGAAAAAGTTAACTTGAACGCTGATAACGAAGACAGCATCAACCTCTGCGAAGGAGAAATTGAGGTTACATATGAGGACCGGGTATTTTACCGCAACACCAATCGCTTATGGCGCTATCAGAGGACAAATATGGACACTCAAAAGGCTCATCCATGCTACATTCATTTTCACGGTGGTGGGTGGTTTACCGGTTCTCCCCAAGGGAGAGATAACATGTTGAAGTACATTGCAGAAAAATCGGACGCGGTCATATTTGATTTCGATTACTCGCTTGCGCCAGAACACCGTTTCCCGGAAGCCTTTAATGAATGTTATGAAGTCATTAAATACATCTATGATCATGCACAGCAGTTTCGTATTGATCCGAAGCGAATAGCAGTTGGCGGCGGCAGCGCCGGAGCGAACCTGACGGCTGGGTTGACACTGCGGGCTAAACACGAAGGGCGGAATGAGCTCATCGCTCTTCAAATTTTAATTAATCCGCCACTTTTGTGGACAGATGACCATCCCGATGGATTTATTTGGTCTATAAATCAGTTTCCTGTTACTGAAGGGGAGAATCCTTTTTGGAAAACAAACGGATCGCGCCACGGATTGGGCCTTGCGCTTAATGGCTCAGAATTATATGGGCAAAGAGCCACTAAGTAATATATACTTTTCACCCATGTTGGCGGTTGATCTTAGCGGGCTGCCGCCTGCGCTGGTCGTTACTGCCGAGCTGGATGGCCTGCGGCTGGAAGCGGAACATTATGCAGGCCAACTGAAAAAGCCGGAGTTCCTGTTAAAGCTTGCCGCTACAGTGGAACTAATCACGATTCACTGGCTTACTTCGGTCATTTTCCGGCAGGAGAAGCGTGTGCAATTGAAATTGTAAACGAACTGACCAAGATGTGATAGGGGGTGCAAGTAATGAATGAGACAAACTTTGACTTGCAGCGCTACGCTGCAAAAGCGCGGCAGGCCGCAGCAGAAGGTGCTGTACTGCTGGAAAATGACTGTAATGCTTTGCCGCTTACACCAGGGAGTAAAGTGGCGCTGTTTGGTCGTTCACAGTTTAACTATTACAAAAGCGGTACCGGATCCGGGGATTGGTCAATACCAAATATGTAGTTGGCATTGCAGAGGCTTTGGAAAGTAAAGACGGCTATGAGATCAATCAGGCGGTCAAGCAGTCTTATCTTGATTGGTTACAGGAGCATCCGTTTGATAAAGGTGCTGGTTGGGGTAAGGAACCGTGGTTCCAGGAAGAAATGCTGCTTGATGCTGATCGGGTTAAGCAAGCTGCCAAGGAGTCAGAAGCGGCAATCATCATCCTTGGCCGCACAGCTGGGGAAGACCAGGATAACAAACCGGAAGCCGGAAGCTATTTTCTGACAGAAGCAGAGGAAGTTATGTTAGAAATGGTTTGTAAAGAATTTGAACGGACTGTGGTGTTGCTGAATGTAGGCAATATCATAGATATGAAATGGGTGGAGATTTATAAACCTTCGGCTGTGCTGTATGTTTGGCAAGGTGGACAGGAGGGCGGCAATGGTGTTCTCGATGTTTTGACCGGAAGGATAAGTCCGAGCGGACGAATGACAGACACCATAGCAAGAGACATTGAGGATTATCCGTCCACGGCGAATCATGGGGTTCAATACGCAACTTGTACCAGGAGGATATCTATGTTGGATACCGCTACTTTGAGACTTTTGCCAAAGACCGTGTCCTGTATCCATTTGGCTTCGGCCTGTCCTACACCACATTTGAAACACGGACAGAACGGATAGAGCGTTTGAACGATAGTGTCCGGATTTATGTTACTGTTACCAATACCGGAGATAGGCCAGGAAACAGGTCGTTCAGGTTTACTGTGAAGCTCCGCAAGGCAAACTGGGTAAACCAGCCCGCGTGCTCGCTGGGTTTGCGAAAACCAAAGAACTGATTCCGGGTGGAAAACAATCCGTTGAAATCGAAATAAATTTTAAAACAATAGCGTCCTATGATGATGCCGGCATCACTGGGTGCAGATCGGCTTGGGTATTGGAAGCCGGGAGCTACATCTTCCATGTGGGAGATCATGTGAGGGATGCGAAATCCTGCGGGAGCATTGCCATAGACAAGCTGCAGGTACTGGAACAATTACAGGAGTCCATGGCACCGGTTGTTGCATTCGAGCGAATGCGTTGTGCCTCTGACGGCAGTCTAATCTATGAACCGGTTCCAATACGGACTATAGAACCAAAGACGCGCCGCGTGAAACTCTTCCAAATGAAATTCCTTATACTGGAGATAAAGGATATAAGCTTGCAGATGTCAAATCGAATATGGTCAGCATGGAAGATTATATTGCTCAACTTTCGGATGAAGATTTATGTTGTATTGTGCGTGGTGAAGGCATGAGCAGTCCAAAGGTTACTCCGGGTACAGCCGGCGCATTCGGCGGTGTGACAAAGAGGTTGGAAGCTTTCGGAATCCCTCTTGCTTGCTCAGCAGATGGTCCGAGCGGTATACGTATGGACTGTGGAAATACAGCATTTTCCATGCCCAATGGGACCTGCCTGGGCTGTACTTTTAATGAAGCATTGCTGAGAGAACTGTATGCGTACGCAGGTTTGGAACTGCGGAAAAACCATGTGGACACTCTACTTGGACCCGGAATGAACATCCATCGTAATCCTCTGAATGGCCGGAATTTTGAATATTTCAGTGAGGATCCGTTCCTGACGGGCAGGATGGTGGTTGCACAACTGCATGGTATGAATCCCTATGATGTGACGGGTACCATTAAACATTTTGCATGCAATAGCCAGGAGGCGCACCGCAACACGGTGGAGGCTGTGGTATCGGAAAGGGCCCTGCGGGAGATTTATCTGCGAGGGTTTGAAATTGCGGTCAAGGAGGGCAATGCGATTTCGGTTATGACTTCGTATAACCCGATCAATGGGTTTTGGTCTGCCAGCAACTATGATCTCACAACTACAATCCTGCGGGGACAGTGGGGCTTCAGAGGGATTGTAATGACCGATTGGTGGGCAAAGGGAAATGACGAAGGAGAAGAGGGAGTGTCCAGAATGTGGCAGCAATGATACGGGCACAGAACGATTTGTTCATGGTAGTAAGTGACTCCGAGCAGAATGCCCGAGGGGATAACTCGGCCGAAGCCATGCGGGAGGGAACCGTGACACGGGGTGAGTATCAGCGCTCAGCAATGAACATTTGCCACTATTTGATGGGAACAACAGCTTTTAACCGGATGCATGGGATGGAAACAGAGCTGGACAAGGCATTGGCTGCCTTCAGGGAAGAGGAAGGCGATGTGGTCTTGGATATACTTTCGGTACCAGTGGAAAAGGAGTCTGTTGTGTCAGGAGAGATATTTGATATCTCTCGGGGACGGAGTACTTTTATACGAGCTGACCTAAAGGAGCGGGGATATACCGGGTGGAGTTGACGTGCCGCGCTGGCGCTGAGAACAGTGAACTTGCCCAAATTCCAGTGAGTATTTTCCACAATGCTGAATTTTTGCACACAATAACGCTGACAGGTGCAGATTCTGAATGGAAAACCTACACGGTTGATATCCAGCAGCCAATTTTGCAAAAGCACACACACTTTAAGTTCGTTTTTAGCCAAAGCGGAATGGAAATCAAGGAGTTTAGAATCATTATGACCAGCTCTTTGGAGGAACGTATTCAGCAGGCACTATCAGTCCCCGGCGGTCAAATTTAGTAACTGGGTACAATTTAGCAAAAAAGGCTTCCAGTAATCAATTACCTGGGAGCCTTTGTCGTGTGATCGATAAATAAGTTTTACCGGTTCCGATAATCCTGCGGCGTCTTGCCGAAATGTTCCTTGAAGATTTTGATGAAATGAGGGGTTGCCTGAAAGCCCAGCTGGTCGCTGATTTCAGATATTTTCAAGTCCGTATTTCGCAGGAGATGAACCGCTCTTTCCATTCGGAAATGATAAATATAATCACCAATCGTTTCATTCATAACAGTCTTGTAAATCTTGGAGAGATACACCGGATGCAGACCCACATGGTCGGCAATGATTTGCAATGAAATCCCCTCAGACAAATGTTCATGAATAAATGTTCGGACTTTGGTGGCAACCTGCTGTTGTGCATTCTCCATTTGGGTCGACGTCTTAGCCTTTAATGCAATTATAATTTTACTTGCCCAGTCGTAAATTCGTTGTCTTGAGAGATGCCCCTTCTTGCGGAGCAACAAATCGAATTCTGGTCCCATCTGATCATATAAGCTGGATCCATTCGGCTGGAAACAGATGGTGAATGAGGATGAGAGATAAAGCAGCACTGTAAATAATTGATCCTGTGAAAGATCGTAAGATTGTTCGTCTGCACTACTGCCGACAATGAGCAATTCATCAATCTTGGCAATCGCCTCGTCCCAGCTGCCTGAATCCAGCAGTGTTGAAAGTGCAGGCGGAGCATATAATTTTTTGACGATGGAGCTCTGAGGCTGCTCACTTTTTTCATTAATGGTTAGGAAGAAACTTTTATTATTTCCAATATTCCGGTTAATGGCGTTTATTGCGGCCAAATATAAGTTTTGCAGGTCGTCTGGAAACTTGGCGATGTTGCTTAGGCAGATCGAGAGCGAGCCCTTCAGGAATTTTTGGACATGGTTCTGCAGCTTCACTGCAAATGAATCCACCAAGTGCAAGTCGTCTGACTGGTTGCCTTTGATGAGAAAAACTAAGTATCCCTGCTCGGTGACGCAGTGCCATAAAGTGAACAATTTTTGGAACACTTCATCTGCAATGTTGGTAACGGCATATTCAAGGAGTGATAAGGATTGGAGGTCGTACCCCGAGAAGTCCTCCTCCATGCGAACAACCATCATCATATAGGGGTCATCGAACCGAAAGGGAACACCTACCAGAGCAAGTCTCTCATCCAAAACCTCATGGCGGATGATCTTGTTCTTAAGCAGGTCGTTAAGCAGCTGTGACCGCATCAGTGGGAGATTAGCCTCTAGGGTTTGCTTAATACGCTGGAAGGATATGACTTCCTTCCATTCCTCTTCAACATTATGAATTGCTTTCTTAACCGAGTTAATTAACTCATTATAATCGACTGGCTTAAGCAAGTAATCCTGTGTCTGAAAAGCTAAGGCTTTTTTGGCGTATTCAAACTCGTCATGTCCCGAAAGGATGATACAGCGGATTTTGCGTGAATAATGCTGCATCACTTCGATTAACTCCAATCCGGACATTTCTGGCATCTGAATGTCCGTAATCATAATGTCAATCGAATACTTGGCCGCAATGTGCAGTGCTTCTTGCGCAGAGTATGCACAATGTACCTCTTCTATTCCATAATCTTTCCATTGTACAGTCATAGCCAGACTATCTACGACAGAGGTCTCATCATCAACAATAAGTAGTTGGTACATAATTTTATTCCTCCGGTTGGTTGCTAATCTCCCATTTCTGCTTGAGGTAACCTCATTATATGAATCTGTTAGTCGGCTGGCAATGTCTATAGACTGGAATTCCGTCTTAGATTAGAAATGAGATATTTATGTTTGGATTCCTATATATCAACAGCTAAATACAGGAACCTATAATTAAGCTGTGAGGAAAGTATAGAATTTGTCAACACATGACTAAAATCTATTACCAAGAAAGGATCCAAATTATCTATGCAAACATCAATTAGACCGGGGCAAATCTGGCTGGATACGGAAGGCAAACGAATTCAAGCTCACGCAGGTTCTATCTTTTACGAGAATGATACGTTCTATTGGTACGGTGAGAATAAGGAGAAGACAACACCGGGCAGCGGAATCTGGCACTGGGGAGTCCGTTGTTATTCGTCCAAGGACCTTTACAATTGGCAAGATGAGGGGTTGATTATTCCCCCAGTGGAAAATGATCCTGCTTCTTCTCTTCATCCAGCCAGTTATATGGATCGTCCACACATTATTTTCAACAAGAATACCGGGAAATATATTTGCTTCCTCAAGATTATGGAAAAGGATAGCACCCAGACTCTGACCATCATGTCCGCAGATCAATTACTAGGGCCTTATATGATGATTAAAACCAAGTTCCGCCCTTTAAATATGAGTGCCGGTGATTTCGACCTAGCAGTTGCACGGGACGGGAAAGCGTATTATTACTTCGAACGGGTTCACAGTGAATTGATTTGTGCTGATTTGACCGCGGATTATACAGGTGTAACGGGATTTTATTCAACTCATTTCCCCAATTTTTATCCGCCTTACGTCCGTGAGGCCCCGGCATATTTTACAAGAAGAAACTTGCATTATTTGGTGACCTCAGGTACGACAAGCTATAATCCGAATCCTTCAGAAGTTGCATGTTCACGGTCTTTCCACGGCCCATTCGAAATTCTGGGTAATCCGCATGTGAATGATCCCTCAAATACTTCCTTCTGTTCCCAGATCTCTTCGGTATTCAAGCATCCGAAGAAGAAAGATCTGTATATCGCCTTGGCTGACCGCTGGATTACTGATGAAGAAGGCATGATTTCATATGACGTTCTGGCTGACGCCTATGACCGGTATTTTAATCCAGACCGCCAAGATGAACCAGTTACGTTTACCGGTTCCTCTTATAATGTGAATGAGAATACACATAAAGCAGATTATGTTTGGCTACCGTTCCGGTTCGACGGGAAGATGGCTTATCTGGACTGGAAAGACGAATGGCGGATTGAAGATTATGATTAATCATGGAGCGAAGGAGGAACATGCATGAAACGTGATATCCGAAAAATGATGGCACTATTATCGGAAGCCAATGTAAAAGAACAGGACCTGCCTTTCTCCGTTGAAAAACGGGATATTGAAATTCCTTTCATTTCAAAAAACGGCACTGTGCGCCGGCGTCCCCTTCGTATTTATGTTCCGGAAACTGGGCCGACTCCGAAACCGCTGGTGTTCATCGCGCATTATGAAATGCCCGAAAATGACGCAACGTTGAA
Source organism: Paenibacillus sp. OVF10 (assembly GCA_022836915.1). GTDB lineage: Bacteria > Bacillota > Bacilli > Paenibacillales > Paenibacillaceae > Paenibacillus. The sequence goes on from CP094668.1 coordinate 4,572,303, forward strand.
CCTTTATTTGAGGAAAGGCTGGGCTGTATCGACAGCGATTGATTTTCAGTCTGAATATAATGGGAATCTGATCGATGACGACCTGATTTTCAACAGCGCCGCATTATCAGCCGTCAGGAAGCAGCCCGACATGGACCGGACACGGATCGTTGTCAGTGGGGGAAGCGCCGGCGGCTATATGACGCAGATGTTGTCTGTTCTGCATCTTGGTCTCTGCTGCTCTGTTTCCTTTAGCGGAATTACCAATATATTATTTAACATGAAGTATCTTCAGTCAGCAAACGAACATAACAAGGAGATTCTTGAAACGCTAACTGCAGACGAACGAAAAGACTTCATTCGCTGTCTGGAAGTAATTCCAGTGCCTATAATCGGTGCGATATTCGGACAGTTCGCTCCAATTCTGGCAAAGATCCAGGAGAATTCACACGGCGAGATTTGGAAGGCTTTATCTCCATCCTGCATGGCAAGATGTTTTACCGGTCCGGTATTATTTTCTCATTTTACCTCTGACTTGCTGGTACCCATTGATCAACTGACCAAACGATTCACATATGCCGAGCTTGACAAGTCCCTTCCCGACGGATTCCGTATCCGTATGTCAGAGTTCCCGCTCGAAGAAGAGCTGCAGCGATCAATGGCTGAAATGCTTCCTGCAGGTGATTTATTTGAGCATCTTTGTCCGCCCCCGCAAACATCAGGAGAAAATTTCAAGCTCTCCTTCGATCTCAGCAAACGCTTCAACATACTCGTATTCGATGAAGGCAATGTCGAAGCAGAGAGTGGGCATTATAAAAAAATGGATCTTGGTTCCATTGACGCGACCGCCTATATACAGGCTCAGCTTCAGAAGTCGTCCAGAGAAACAAACTGGCTGACCGCCGGAAAACTGGCGCTCATGGCTGAGCGGTATGCGGGAAAAGGCTTCCTGATTCCCGGACAGGCTGGCATCGACGATACCGTTTATGGTTCGGTTGCTATGAACTGTCAGGAGATTCTTGAGGAGCTGTCGGAGTTTGGCGAGCTTCATCCTGAGGAATTGGCCGATACGCTTCGTACAGTAATGACTGCAAGACCGGATCTTGCGGATGCACTGGGTGAGATCAAAAACCGACTATTAATCTAATAAGGAGCGCTGTCATATGTTTGATAATGACGAAGAGTTAAGGGGATATTTGCCGAAGCAATTCCCGATATTAGAGGGAAAGCCTGAAGCCGGACAATGGTATAGGCTCCCGGTTCCCGGAGCAATTAGTGCAGATGGCTTGCCTTACTGGGGATTTCTGCGGAAAGGAACAGAGCCGGGCCTTATCGTTTATTTCTCCGGTGGAGGTGTATCGCTGAATGCATATATGGCGGCACGTCCCAATAAGTTAAATGAGATTTCGGAGACATTTTATTTTGACGGCAAAGCGTTGCCGTACATAGATGCATTCGTAAAGCAAGGCCTTTTTGACCCTTCCCAAGATAATCCCTTCCGGAACTGGAGCTGCATCTTGGTAAGCTATACAACAGGTGATTTCCATGTGGGGAATGGCGACTACCCTTATACAGCAATAGACGGTTCGCCTGCTGTGCTGCATCATCATGGCTATCGCAATTATCGGGGGCTTATGGAGCAGGCGCTTCAATTTATATCAGCTCCCACGAAACTGCTGATCACCGGCGGCAGTGCAGGCGCTTTCGGTGCTTCGGCTTTGGCTGCGGATGTCATGGATTATTTCCCGGAGTGCCGGGATGTGACCTGCTGTCCGGATAGCTCATTGTTGCTCTATAACGAGTGGCAGGCAGTTGCTCAGCATGTCTGGCAGGCAAATGAACGGATATGGAAACCGCTGCACGGGCCAAATATTTGCCTTGACTGGCTTCGTGCCCTTTATGCTGAGAAGGGTGACGGCGTAAGGTACCTCTTTATTTGCTCCATTAGGGATAGTGCTCTGGCAAGGTACCAACATTTTTGGATCACGGCACTATGGAGCTTACAAGGGAACAAAGTCTACAATTCGAAAAGGATCTCAGGAATATGGTCGATGTGCTGAAGAGCGAAATCCCTGGCATTGGTGTCTTCCTGCTGGATAACCCCGATACGGGGCTTGATCCGGAGCTCCTGGGTACACAGCATACCTTTCTTCACACTCCCGAGTTTTTTCAGCCCGTCAAAGATGGTGTCAGTCTTCGTGATTGGCTGTGGAATGCCGTGAATGGAAGTGTTCTAAATATAGGGTTGGAACGTTGAAAAGGCAAAATTGAATTTTGATGGAATGAAAATTAAATCGAAAGGCTCCGTGGCAATTTAAAGATTGCTCAGGAGCCTTTTTTCATTAGAAAGCTTGATGCAATCGAATAAGTACTCTTAGAAATCTAGATGTAAACTTCCCATTAAAGATATAAATGCACACTGTACTGGATGTCCATAAGGTTCATGGCCAGCTTTAATTTTCGTTGGTAATTACAATCTATAATTAGAACACTTAGAATGAGATACCTATGTTTGTATTCCTTTATTTCGGAGGTCAGATGCATCAAATTATAATGAAGTTAACTCAATCGTGAGGGGTGATAACACACCTTTTTTAGCATGTATACATTGTTTTTCATGGTTGGTTACGAGTTCTTCGTAAGAAAAATCTGTCAAAAATAAAGGGAGGAATGTTGAGATCAAAATGGTAGTCGTTCTTGTTGTAGGGTTAATCACGACCGCGCAGCCCATTTTGCGCATGGATTGTATTAACCATGGTGGAATGTTGTTTGATTAAGGTAATCCGAGAGAGGGTAATGCTCGTGAAAAAGGTGATAGTAGTTATCTTAAGCGCAATGTTGATTCTGTCTGTTTTTGTACCCAACAACGCACTGGCAGTCACAAACGACAATCAAGAGCAATCAATCCGAGATCTTAATTACAAGAGAATTACAAAAGGAGGAAAATAATACTCTCAAACCTGACAAGATTACAAAACATGTCACTGGCGGCAAAATTAGAGGTTATCTTTCCCCAAATGATAGTTCAGTGGCAATATATAAAGGAATCCCTTATGCTGCGCCTCCTGTTGGAGAAAACAGATGGCGGGCTCCACAGGATGTAAAAGCATGGTCTGGTGTAAAAGAGACGAGAGAATATGGATTTTCATGTATGCAAAAAATAAATAAAGAAGATTACACAAATTATCCTGAATATATGGTTTCAGACAAAGTATCCGAGGATTGCTTGACTCTAAATATATGGACTAACAGCAAAACGGGAATGAAGGCAAATATGCCGGTTGTATTTTACATTCACGGAGGAGGTTGGGTCGGAGGCGGGTCGGACATCGAAATTATAGACGGAGAACATCTTGCATCACAAGATGTTATATTTGTAAGTGTCAATTATCGTTTGGGTGTATTTGGATGGTTTGCGTCCTCCGATTTAGTTGAAGAAGATCCTGAGAACTCTAGCGGAAACTACGGACTGATGGATGTGGTGAAAGGATTGGAATGGGTAAATGACAATATTAGTGCGTTCGGCGGAGATCCGAATAATGTAACAATTATGGGGGCTCCGCTGGAGCGAATCTGGTAAACACATTATTGGTATCCCCTAAAGCCAAAGGGTTATTCAAGCACGCTTTCAGCATGAGTTATCCTCTCGATATCATCAATACGTACCCTAAATTGAGTGATAGAAAGTTGAATGGTGATCGAATTGTAGAGAATGCAGGAGGCTTGGAAGCCCTCAGAAATATGTCGACCGAAGAAGTATATAATTTAGGTTTATTCGCAGCACCTTGTATTGACGGAACTTATGTTACCAAAAATTTCAGAGAAGCTCTGGAATCCGGCATGGCAAAAGATATAGATTTAATAACTGGAGTAGTTTGGAATGATATTAACGGGACTGATGAAAGTATGAGAGGTGACGGTTTGTTTACTTCATTTATGGTTCCTGTTCCCGAAGCGACCGAAGGTGAAGTGCTGGCAACGGTATTAAACGGTGTTGCTATTGCAAGGGAAAAGGGAGGTTCAAAAGGAAAGACATATGTTCTAGAGTTCAATCACATTATGCCTGGACCTGTAAATTTAGGGGCATTTCACGGGTCTGAAATCCCTTATTTCCTGAATTACTTTTCTGATTTTAGAAAAGCCTTCTGGCAGAAGAAGGATTATAACGTAGGAAAAATAGCATCCTCCTACTTAATCAATTTCAGTAAAACAGGATCTCCCAATGGAAAAGGTTTAGTCAAGTGGAATCCGAGTAAGGGAGATTACACACATTTTGTAATGAAAGCCAAGAGCGAAGAGCAGAAAATAAAACACGCAGACATTATTGTTGAGGAGTTCAAGAAAGCAGGATTTGACTTTTTACAGTATGGAAAAAAATAAAACTCAGATCTTGTTGTTTGCAGTGGCAAATGACAAGGAAAGGGGCAAAAAAATTCTACAGCCTGGTTCCGGTGAGAATGATTTAAATTTGGTGCTCATGACGAAGCGCTAAATGTTGATGCTAAGAGCATATTCTAAAATAAACTTAATATTAATAATGTAATTGTGGGAGGACGGATGCGGTTCTATAAATGGGCCTATCAACGGCTGTTTAATGGCGTGAATACTTCCATATATCAGGATATGGAGAAAAACATGAAATACGCATTTAATAGTTAAAAGTTTAAGGATCAACATATTACAATTAACGTTAAAAATGCGGTGGTGGATGATACACCACCGCATTTTATACTGTTTTTGAGTTTAGTGTAAAGGTATGGCGCATAAGAAATGTAACAATAGTAAATGAACAAAACTACTTTAGAATGCGATACCTATGTTTGTATTCATATATTTCAAAGCATAAATGTGCCAAATTATAATGAAGTTAATTCTGCGGTTACGTTTCTATGTGAAAACGGTATCAAGTAAGGGGTATGAAGATTAGATTGAGATGGATTTCTTTCTTATTATAGGGCCACTTACGACAGAGTTTACCGTTGTTTAAGAATGGAATGTATTAAACTAAAGGAGAGAATCCTATGTTGGATAATGTTGAGGGGTATAAAAAATATCTTGAAGAACATCAGTTACCTGTGTTGGAGGGAGTGCCGGTTTCCGGACAGTGGTACAGAGTCCCCGTTCCCGGAGCTATTTGTGCAGGGGGTTCACCTTACTGGGGCTACATGCGTAAAGGAACGGAGCCTGGTCTCATCGTCTTTTTCTTAGGCGGAGGGGTATCGATAAATGCCTATACAGCTGCCCGGCCATCCAGGTTAGCTGTGCAAGGAGAAACCTTTTATTTTGACGACAAATCATTGCCATATATGGATATGGCACTTAATCGCGGTATCTTTGATGACACACAGGATAACCCTTTTCGAAACTGGAGTTGCATCTTCGTCAGCTACGCTACAGGGGATTTTCATGTGGGAAATGGTGATTTTCATTATACAACAACGGACGGCTCACCTGCTGTGCTGCACCATCATGGGTACTCCAATTACAGTGGGCTTATGGAGCAAGCGACGAAGCATCTGTCTGCTCCGACAAAACTGTTGATTACGGGAACAAGTGGGGGTGCTTTCGGTGTTGCAGCCTTAGCTTCGGATGTCATGGGTTATTTTCCGGAGTGCAGCGATGTAACCTGCTGCCCTGATAGTGCTTTGTTACTTAATGATCAATGGAGGACAATAGCACAGAACAACTGGCAGGCAAGCAAACGGATATGGGAGCCTCTCCAGGGTCCAAATATCTGTCTTGAATGGATGCGTAACCTCTATGCCGAGAAGGGTAATACCGTTCGATATCTTTATATCAACTCCATTAGAGATGTTGCTTTTGCTATGTATCAACACTATATTGATCACGGCACCTTAGAAGTGAAGCGGGAACAATGTCTGCAATTCGAGAAGGATCTCAAGGAGATGGTGGATACCTTGAAGTCTGAAATCCCCGGCATCGGAATTTTCCTGTTCGACAACCCAATTGGGGAAATGAACCCGGAATCTATGGGTACAGTTCATACCCTAATTCACGACCCCGAATTTTATCGACCGGTCAAACATGGCACAAGCCTGCGAGATTGGCTGTGGAGTGCCGTGAATGGTAACGTGTACAATGCTGGTCTAGACCTACTAGAAGGGTAGATTTGAATAATTCAATTGTAATAATGGTTTACAAGGAAACGAGATAAAGTATGAGAATTTGCAGAAAAATAGGACATTTATGGCTGACGTTGACGCACAGACGACGTCAGTTTTTTTGTTTGTTCTCATTCTGTCTCAATTAAATATAAAATGAGATAGGTATTTTAACCGTAATACGACGATTATGGCGCTATCAGTGGGCAAATAAGGACACTCATTATTTATTTATAGCGGGCGGACTCTCCCAAGGGTGAACACGATATTTAGAAGTAAATTACGAAGAAATCCGATACTACGTCACAAAGCATTGCGAGCATTGGCAGAAGGATCAGTAGGGATAAAAAATAACCGATATTTTGCTCCTTACATAATCCCGCTGTTTGGCCCTTCGTAGTTTAAACTATTATACAAAAGCAATACCAGTTCTGGTGCTTCCAAGTTGTTGTTTGGATTAAGATATCGGATGTTGCTTATTCGTTATTTCATAGGTGACATCATGTTTCTATAATGAAAGCATAACCAAAAAATAGGGGGTTGAATGAATATGAAATGGTTAGCTACCGTTCTTTCTGTTGGTTTACTTACTACTGCGCTAATCGGTTGCAGCAATGTCAATAACAACGGCGAGGCCGAGAAGGGAAAGGCAAATCTGGAAACAGCGAAGAAGCTGAATATCGTGAATGGCAAGATTGAGCCAACAGCGTCGTTTACCACAGTTATGGGAGAAAATCCGGGCTATAAATATAGAGAAGGGGAATCCGTTACGGACAATGTGTTCACCCGCTGGGTCGAAGACAAGTTTGGCGTAAAGATTAAAGCTTTATGGACAGGAGGCGGTACGGATGGTTCGTATAATACAAAATTGAAACTCATGCTATCCGCGAACGACGAATTGCCGGATATTATAAGCTCGGCTAATCCCGATAACACCAATCTTCTCATCGATTCGGGCAAGTTTATGGAAGTGGAAGAAGTATTCGAGAAATACGCCTCCCCAACTTGGAAACAGGCGTTAGCCGATATAAAGGATCCCTGGTTACCGGTCACTCGAGACGGCAAAAAGATGGCGATTCCTGGAACTGGTACAGATTATGGGCAAGCAAACAACGTTTTATGGATCCGTCAGGACTGGCTGGACAAACTCAAGTTGAAAGCACCTACTTCAATTGAAGAGTTGGAAACGGTCATGGATGCTTTCGTCAATCAGGATCCCGACGGTAATGGGCAGAAGGATACATATGCCCTGGATTTTGCCATGAAGGATAGGATGACCAGTAGTCTCCTTGGAGACGGGTCCTGGATCTTTGGACTTTACGGGGCCATGCCGGAAAGATGGTATCCAGGAGAAGACGGCAAGCTTCAAAATGGTTCGATTTTACCGGGGTCAAACAGGGCTTAATGAAGATGAAAGAGTGGAAGGATAAAGGGTATTTTGCGAGCGATATTGCCTTACATGACCCAAATACAATTGTCACCGCGGTCACATCCAATAAGGTTGGAATTGTTGCAGCTCCCTCTTTCTTCATCCAATATCCTGGTTCCATGTTGCTTGCGACCAACCCTACGGCGATGTTTAAACCATATCCGCTGCCTAATGGGGTCAATGGTCCAGCTTTGCACACCTATTTTACGATGTCCGGCGGAATTATGATTAATAAAGATATTTCGGATGAAGCGCTTCAAGCTTTCTTTCATTATATGAACTCGATGTATGCTGTCTACGAATCCGATAACCCGCTTGAATATTTTAAAGGATTTCAAGAGGGCTATCAGTATGTTGTCAAAGATGGAAAGATTGTGACCGACGAGAAGCAAATTCCCGGTGGAAAGATTGATTCGAACAGTTACATTTTTGGGGCATGCCGGATGTTTCATCAAAGATGAAGGAAATAATAGTAAAAGTAGCAAAGAAAGAAGAACTCACAAAGAAAGATCAAACTTTTATGCAAGCTCTTGGGATTGCAGATGACACGAATCCATTACAAAGAATCGTGTACGATGCGATGCTTCTGTCCATGGATGGAGAATCTTCGCGCGTAAAGGAACATTACAAGGGACCGGTAACGCCAACTATGTCGTCCAGAAATGAGCTGTTGCAAAAAATGCAAATGGAGACATTCTCGAAGATCATTTATGGAGAGTCTTCGATTGATGCGTTTGATAAATTTGTAGAGAAGTGGAAGTCTTCGGGCGGAGATACCATTACAAACGAAGTCAATGAATGGTACGATTCGGTTAAATAATAAGTAGAGAGGTTCTCGAGCAGATCGAGAACCTCTTTTTATACTTGTTGATTTCACCAAAAATGGACTGCCTGCATTTTCCGCCAGTTATTCTTTCAACTTTAAAATGCGATATTCATATTTAAATTCCTTTATATCATCCTTGGGAAGCGCCAACTTATAATTAGACTAATTGATTACAGGCTACATTCCAGGTGCCTTTGGTGCTACAGCCCTGGCTTCCAATTTAATCGGTTATTTCCCTGCTCGTCGCGTTGTGACCTGCTGCGAGGACATTCTCTATCATCGATGGCAGTCAGTAGCGCGACTTTTGGCAGGCTAGAGGGTCTGCAAATGCTGGAGATGGATGTTGAGATCTGTTTATCCTAAGTCAAGCGTGGACTCGAGGTTAATTTGGCATGGGATAAGCAGCTCGTTCTTCTGTACTTTTCAAGAAAAGACGAAAGGGGCACCAACATGTGTACTGAAGATGAGGCAAGAGGAAAACTGAAATCCCTGAAAATTACAAATGGAGAAATTACGCAAATCGAGTTTGTGCCAGCTGGCGTGCCTGATTTTGGTCTGGCCTTTCCATTGGAACCGCTTCCGGAGCACTGTCGCGTCTGCGTCCGAATGAGTCCGGAAGGCGACTCGAATATTCTGATCGAAGTATGGATGCCGCTTACCAATTGGAACAGTAACTTCTTGGGGACTGGAAACGGGGCCACGCAGGCACCATGAACCGATTGTCTTTGATTAATGGAATCCGTCGAGGATATGCTACAGCCAATACAGATATGGGAACCGCCCCGGACCCGGACATGCTTATCGGTAAGCCGGAAAGGTGGGTTGACTTCGGTTACCGGGCAACGCACCTTATGACCGTTGTTGCAAAGGAAATCATTCAAGCATTTTACGGCAGAGCGCCTAAATTTTCTTACTTTACAGGAGGCTCCACTGGTGGTCAGCAAGGATTAATGGAGGCACAACGGTATCCTGAAGATTACAATGGGATTCTAGTAATGGCACCAGCCAATAATCGTACCCATTTACACATTGCTTTCATATGGAATTGGCTTGCCCTAACGCAGAATCCGGATGCAGGGTTTGACGAACAACAGGCTGCAACTGTTACGGAGCAAATCCTTGTGCATTACGGCGCTGAAGGCGGATGCATTCCAGGAGACCATTTTTTTGCACAGCCTGATCGGATAACCGTTAATACGGATATTTTTAAAGACGGTATGCTATTGAATGATGAACAGATCCGTGCAATGCAAATCATCTATAACGGTCCTGTAAACCCTGTAACGGGAGAACGGATTTTTGCTCCGGTTGTTGTACCGGGCAGTGAGCGTTTTCCTTTGGGCCTTTCCGCTCAAAGTGATAAGGATGAGTTTGCTAAAAGTTTTCTTTACCTATTCCGCTGGATTTTTGGCAAAGACTATGACTTCACGAAGTTTGATTTTAATCGCGATGTGGATTTTGTTGACGAACAGTTGGCCCCAATTCTAAATGCAAATAGCGCAGACTTGCACGATTATAAGAACGCGGGTGGAAAAATTATCATGCTTCACGGCACGGCCGATCCGATTATCCCCTACACGGACTCCCTGCAGTACTACGAGCGGGTGATCGAAGCACAGAACGGCCTAGAAAATACACAATCGTTCTTCCGGTATTTCATCATCCCGGGGCTTGCCCATGTCTTCGATGGTCCGGGTGTTCAGGATATTGGGATCGGAATCCGGGCAACGCCCAAGGATAGAGAGCATGATGCGCTAACTGCGCTTTCTGCTTGGGTCGAAGAAGGAATCGCTCCGGAACGGTTGCTGCCTGTTGCCTTCAAAGATGGTTCGATAGTGAACGGCTTTATTTTGGATGAATACGAGTATGAGAGACCTGTATATGCCTATCCGAGCATGGCTGTATACAAATCGGGTGATCCCAATCAGCTCGCTCATTATAGTAAAGAGAAACATATCATCAGCAATTTGCCAAAATCTGCTCTTAAGTACCTGAATTGACAGTTCAAAGAAAAACGATTTGGTTTCTATACGAAGGTTATTCTCAGCAAATGACAGGAGGATATAGAATATGAAACCTGTAGAACAAAGTTGGTCACAGGTAACTGAAGTTAACCCGGTCATAGAGATTAATACCGGAAAAATCATGGGGTTTAATCGAAATGGAAACGGCGTTTTTTAGGAATTCCTTACGGTGATCGCTGTGATGGAGAGTACCGTTTTAAAGCACCGCGACCAGCTACGAGGTGGGACGGAATACGAGACTGTACCCAGTTTGGTCCGATCGCAATGCAGGAACAGAACTCGCTGGATACGTTGCCTGATGCAGTGAGACAAGTGCTGTTGGAATACGGTAAACACTTTTCCGGCGGGACTCCTTATGACAAGCGTGAAGAATATTGCGATGAGAACTGCTTGGTTCTCAACGTGGTAACTCCCGGAATTGATGAGAGAAAACGGCCGGTTATGGTGTATATTCATGGTGGCGGTTATATGTCCGGCTCGGGAGCGGTAACGGCGGCAATCTGCGACCGATTGGCGGACGAGGAAGATATCATTATCGTGACAGTTAATCATAGATTGAATCTGTTCGGAGGATTGTATCTTGGAGAATTTGATGAGGAATACGCGGAGTCCGGAATAGCAGGACAGCTAGACTTGGTTATGGCCCTGCAGTGGATACGAAGTAATATCGAAAAGTTCAGTGGCGACCCGTCAAATGTTACATTGATCGGCGAATCCGGTGGCGGAATAAAAATCGGGCATCTGATGTCGATGCCTGCTGCCAAAGGGCTTTACTCAAAGGCAATCATCGTTAGCGGATCGATTCAGATCGGAGCCAAAACAAAAGAACAGGGTACGGCTGAAACGCTGAAGGTGTTGAAGCAGCTTGGCATTGCTAAAAGAATTGGCGAAAGCTTCTGGAAGTACCGGCAGAAACCTTGATAGGTACCATTCGCGGAATGAGATTGGTGCAGGAAGAAAGCACTCCGTTTTATCCAACACCCGACGGTGTACACATTCCCTTCAATCCGGATCGCGTTTATCAAACATTTGATTGTTCAGCGGAAGTGCCGCTTCTGGTGGGTGCTTCCGAGGAAGAACTGGCTATGGAAGTAAGGGATCCCATGATGACCTGGGAAGAGGTAAGAATAGAGTTGCTTAAGCAGAGCTTTGCTGAGGTTCAAAGGATAAAAGGCCTGTCGGAAGATAATGTGGATGCGGTGATTCGAACCTTTCGCGATGCATGTGAAGACCGGAAACAACCATGGAAAATCTTGGTGCAAATTATTTCCATGTGTCATTTCCTTGGTGGCGGTGCTTATAAGAATGCCATGGCTAAGGCAGAGCAAAAGGTTGCGCCGGTTTGGCATTATATGACGACCTATGATTCTCCGATGCCAGGAATGGGGGCGCTGGCTTGCGCTTGGCACACAGCTGATTTACCGTTGATTTTCCGTGCCGTCTATCATAAAGAAGCCGAACGACTTTCAAAGTCAATGGCGCACGCCTTGGCCTCCTTCGCCCGTACCGGTTCCCCGGCAACAGAAAAGTTGGATTGGCCGGCATTTACCGTAGAAGACAAAAAGACCATGCTATTCGATGAAGAATCGGGCTGGAAAGAAGATCCTTATCAAGCGATTCATAAGGTTCTTGACGAAATCAACACATGAGTAATCGAGAGGAGCCAATATGCTTCAGATCTATGATATAAGAACGGAATACTTTTCGAATAAGATGGGCTAGGATACGGTAACCTCGCTTTTTATAGAAATTAAGAAGCAACAATCGGGGAGTCCTCCACGTTATCGTATCGTTGCAAGAACATCTGCTTTTACAAAAATTAGACAAGGGGAGGATGTATCGGATTACGGATACATCCAAAAGAAGATGAGAAAAAATCTGTTTACTGTAAATGAAGATAGATTTTTTGCAGAAGCATTTTCTAAAACGCTTGATATGAACCAGTCAGTTGAACTGGGAGGTTTAGCAATTAGTCTTTATAAATCTTTATCAGATAACAGCAAAGAGACATTAGATAATATTCAGAAAGTATATGAGGTTTATGAAAGTGCCAGTTTAACGTTCTATCCCAATGGAAAAGTAAGAGTTGCTCATAAAATTACCAATAAAGTTTATCATGCGTTGGCAGAAAATGACGTGTTCAAATACATGATGAAACAAACGGCCAATAAGGTGCTGGACTACTCGGTTGATCATGAAAAAGGGCTCATCGCTATAGGGGATGGATCGACATATGTCTACAATATGGAAGTTGACTCAATATATAGACAATCCATATTGGCTAATGAAGTTTTTTTCTTCCGGACAAGTAGGAGATATTCCTTCGGATGAGAACGAAGCTGCTTATACTGTGATGAGGAATGTTTCGTATGGTTCTAATCCTTCAGATATACAAAATCAAATGGATGTGTATATACCTGATAATTTGGATACGAGTAAGAAAAATGGAGCTTTCCTCCTTCTTTATGGTGGTGGATGGGTATCTGGAGGAAAGAATCCACGCAGAGTACTGCTCGGATGTATGCTTCCAAAGGATATATATCCATTGCTATTAATATGCATAATACCTACATTAATCCAGAGACTCAAAAACAGAGACGACAGTTTTTGATATGTTGAATGATATTCACAATAGTGTTAAAAAGTTAAAAGCACTATCTGACGAAAATAATTGGAATATAACTCAAATGGCTACGTACGGTGGATCAGCTGGAGGAAATCTTGCTCTGCTTTATGCATACTCAAGAGGAACAGATATGCCGTATTTTGAAACAGAAGAGATTTTGCCAGTAAAATTTGTAGTAAATCTGGTAGGTCCAGTAGATATGCATTTTTCAGCTTTCGGAGGAGATAAAGACTGGGAGGATCACGAGGCGCATGCAGCATTGATGGGTTCAGGGATTACACTAAAATTGACCGGTGCAGCAAATAATCCGGATCTGACAGAAGAAGAAAAGGAAAAACATATACAAGCCATGTCGCCAGTGTATTACGTAGAAACGTATGGTGGAGTCCCAACGGTGATGGGGTACTCTAAGAGAGATACCGCAGTAAATCCAAAACATGGGAAAATTCTAAAAGAACATCTAGATAAGAAATCTGACCAAAATGATTTATTCACGTTCCCTAAATCAATTCATGGTTTAGATGATGATCCAGAAGAGGCTGAAGCATTCCATGCTAAATCAATTGAATATGCAGAAATCTACTTCAACGTAATGGATTAAGTTAAAAAGCAGGAATAACCTTTATGGCTGACGCTGACACATAGTCGACGTCAGCTTTTGTTGTTCATTCTGTTTTAAATTGCAATTTTATGATTTTAAAAGATAGCGTCATTGGGGCAGATTAGAGCCTGCTACTCCTTTAAATAGCATTCTGCATATTCAATATTTAGAATGCGTTATTGGTATTTGCATTGCTTTATATCAAGCCGAAATGGCAGAAATTATAATGAAAATGAACATGGATTATAAGAATTAGCTGGGAGGATTTAGATCATGGGCATGAATACTGCTGTACCTGCTGTACCGGCAAAAAAAATGAAATTATCCAGAACAAAAGGTAGCTGGGGATTATATTTGATGATCCTGCCTGCGGTGGTACTGACCGCGATTTTTGTCTATGTACCCATGAGTGGCCTCTTAATGGCCTTTCAGGATTATAAGCCTTATCTGGGGATCTCCAAATCTCCCTGGGTCGGGTTAGACCAATTCAAGTTTTTGTTTGAGTATCCCGACAGCATCCAAGTCATTTGGAACACACTGAAAATTTCGTTTCTCAAATTAGTCATCGGCATGATCAGTACGCTTGGGTTTGCGCTATTGATCAATGAAGTGAAACATAAATTTCTGCGCACATCGGTTCAGACCTTTGTGTTTCTGCCTCACTTCATTTCCTGGGTGGTGCTCGGGGGCATTTTCATCCAGCTGCTGAATCCGGAGTATGGATTGGTGAACCAGCTGCTCAAAGCCTTGGGGCAGGAGCCTGTGTTCTTCCTGGGGAGCAACCACTGGTTTGTGCCCATTGTGCTATTGACGGACGCATGGAAAGAATTCGGCTACGGGTCCATCATTTATCTGGCGGCTCTGGTTGGCATTAATCCAGCTCTATATGAAGCCGCTCAAATCGACGGAGCGGGCAAACTGAAACAAATGTTGAATATCACCCTCCCAAGTCTGATCCCCACCATCTGTGTCATGCTGACGATCTCTCTGGGCGGCGTGCTCAATGCAGGCTTTGACCAGATCTTCAACTTGTACAATCCGCTGGTCTACGAAAGCGGCGATATCATCGATACCTTTGTGTACCGCATTGGCTTGATCGGTGGGAACTACAGTTTCGGTACAGCCATCGGATTATTCAAGTCTGTGGTGGGCCTGATCCTGATTCTAGTCGGATACCGGATCGCTTACAAAGTTGCAGGTTACAAGATTTTCTAAGGAGTGGACCTATGCGTACAACAGCCAAATTCAGTACATTTCAACTCATCAACAATCTGGTCATGATCATGCTGGCCGTGATGTGCATTCTGCCCTTTCTGCATGTGTTGTCTGTATCTTTAAGTTCCAGTGCAGCCGTATCCGCCAATAAAGTGACGTTCTGGCCGATTGGTTTGAACTTGGGTTCCTACAGCAAGGCACTGGAAGATACCCAATTACTTCGTTCCCTCTGGATCTCGGTGGAGCGGACCTTGTTAAGTGTCACGCTGGGACTGCTGGTGACCAGTATGGCAGCCTATGTGCTCTCCAAAGGCGGAGGACGAAACGGGATTTCGGGCTACAAATGGTTTGTCGGATTTTTTATTGTAGCCTTGCTGTTCAACGGGGGATGATCCCGACGTATCTGGTAGTGACCAAAATCGGTCTGTATAACTCGATATGGGCGCTGATCCTGCCGACGATGGTCAATGTCTTTAACATCATCCTGATTATGAATTTTTCAAGGCATTGCCGAAAGAGCTGGAAGAAGCTGCTTTTATCGACGGTGCCGGGCACTGGAAAGTGTATCTAAGAGTGATGATGCCCTTATCGCTGCCCGTCATGGCGACCGTGGGTCTGTTCACCGTGGTAGGCGAATGGAATGAATGGTTATCCGGTCAAATCTATATGAAGCCGGAGAACGTGCCGCTGAGTACGTTTTTGAAAGCTGCCATATCCATGCCGAATATTGATATCAAGAATGCAGAAGAGGCCGCGAAATTCAATGCCGTGTCCCTGAATTCTGCACAAATCTTCATCGGAGCTTTGCCGATCTTGCTGATCTATCCCTTCCTCCAAAAATTCTTTGCAAAAGGTATCGTCATTGGTGCTGTGAAGGAGTAAGTACATTCAGGAATGGGAGGGCCAAAGTTCATATGAAGAAAAAAGAAATCAGCAGTACTGGAAGCGATGGAAACGGACGCATGGTCGTTATTTATAAATAATTTGAAAAACTCAATGTATATGTAGTAATGACTGGTAGCTAAATTTAATTTATATTTTCCGGAGGAATCAAATTGAAGAAGAATTACGAAAATGAAATTCAATCCTTATTACTTAAAATGACCATAGAAGAAAAGGTTGGACAACTTCAGCAGTGTGGACCATCTTTGGTAGGAGCATTTGATGTAAGCTTCGAAGAACTGGTTAATATGGTGTTTGACGGAAGGATCAGCAAAGCCGATTTCCAGATCATGATGAGTACAGCTAAACAGGATTTTCGCGAGGAAGACTTAAGAGCAGGCAAAATCGGTTCCTATAATGGACTAAATGATGCGAAAAAGGCTAATGAGCTGCAAAAAATAGCTGTAACTGAAACGCGTCTAGGTATTCCACTTTTGTTCGGATACGATGTGATCCATGGCTATCGCACCGTAACACCAATTCCGCTTGCAGAAAGCTGCGCGTGGGAGCCTGAATTATGGAAAAGAACAGCAAGGATCTCGGCAGAAGAAGCGACGGCAGGCGGTGTCCATATGACATTCGCTCCAATGGTGGATGTAGCAAAGGATGCCAGATGGGGCCGTGTCAGTGAAGGGGCAGGAGAAGATGTTTTACTGTCATCCATTTACGGTGCTGCAAAAGTAAATGGATTTCAAGGGGATGATTTGACAAAGGAAGACGCGATGGTGGCCTGCGTTAAACATTTTACCGGTTATGGTGCAGCGGAGGCGGGGAAAGATTACAACCGGGTGGATATGTCGATGCAGCGTTTATTCGAAGAATATCTCCCGCCATTCAAGGCTTGTATTAAAGCCGGAGCAAGAGCGGTCATGCCCGCTTTTAATGATATTAATG
Organism: Paenibacillus sp. OVF10; assembly: GCA_022836915.1. Classification (GTDB taxonomy): domain Bacteria; phylum Bacillota; class Bacilli; order Paenibacillales; family Paenibacillaceae; genus Paenibacillus. Next base: position 4,588,961 of record CP094668.1, read on the forward strand.
GAATGCCATGTACGGTGAATTCATGGCTCCTCACAGGTGTTCTTCGAGGTGAATGGGGATTTGACGGAATGACGATTAGCGATGCGAATGCCATTGCAGAATGTGTCACTCATGGAATTGCAGAGAACCTAGCAGATGCAGCTAAGCAGGCCATTGAAGCCGGACTCGACATGGATATGACCTCGAATGCTTACAGTGAAACGCTGGCCGAACTGATTGCTAACGGTGGTGTGAAAGAACAAGTGCTGGATAGAGCTGTGGCTGATATCCTGCGGATTAAGTTTGAACTGGGATTATTTGATCAACCGTACCGTACTTCGGAAGCACGTGAGAAAGCTGCTATATTGAAGCCAGCCTACCGTTCCCTGGCAAGAGAAGCTGCAGAGAAATCCATCGTTTTGCTGAAAACGATAATGTGCTGCCTTTAAAAATGGGGTGAAGCTTGGGTTAATGGGTGAGCTGGCCAATAACCGGGAGGAAATGACAGGAGCCTGGGCCATCAAAGCAGACGGACAAGACTGTGTAAGCCTTGTCGATGCTTGCAAGGCTCAAGGAATTAACTTTATTTACATGGCTGAAGATACAGTGATTCCTGAAGAGTGTGATGTTTATGTCGCTTCTATTGGAGAATTCAAAAATCAGAGTGGTGAAGCGGCCAGTCGTGCTTCTATTGAGCTGCCCACAGAACAGATCGATTTATTGAAGAGATTAATAGAAACAGGTAAACCGGTGATTGCCGTTCTGTTTAATGGAAGGCCCCTAGCAATCCCATGGGTAGCGGACAACGTACATGCAATTGTCGAGGCATGGCATCCGGGTGTAGAAGCAGGGAATGCCATCTTAGATATACTGTTCGGGATAATAAATCCATCCGCTAAATTAACCACAACCTTTCCTTATTCCAGCGGGCAATGCCCGGTTTACTATGCACATACTAATACCGGTCGCCCGGGAGGAAAGAGTAAATTCACTTCAAAATATTTAGACACACCGCTTGAGCCGGTTTATCCGTTTGGATATGGCTTAAGCTATACAACATTCCTATATTCGGATCTGCAGGTGAGGAAAGAGCATGAAGGAATCAGAGTGTCCGTTAAGGTAAGGAATACCGGAGATCGCGATGGAACTGAGATTATTCAGTGTTATATCCGCGATATCGTGGCGAAGCGTGTGCGGCCTGTAAAACAGCTGGTTGATTTTACGAAGATTCCATTGCAGGCAGGAGTGGAAAGCGGAGTCGATTTTCTAGTCCCCTATAAGGCAATGGGCTACTATGACATGAGTATGAATTATGTTATTGAAGAAGGAGAATTTGAAATTTTTGTGGGAGGTAATTCAGAAGATTGTCTGTCAAGTAGGTTCTGGCTGTAAAACCGTAAAACTTGCTCTACTGCGATTTTTCAGAAAAAGAACATAGCGAGATCATTACTTATTTACATCGAATCGAAATCAATGAGTTAAAAATAGAAGGGAAGGGTCTTGTAGTGCCAAATAAATTAAATGATGTTCTATCCGGAAGGGAAGCTAACTATATCTTGCCGTTTTTTGGCAGCATGGAGAAGATGAAGTGGTTCTTCGGGAAGAAATGGCCCGGATTCACGAATCGGGTATAGGTGCAGTATGTGTTGAAGCACGTCCGCACCCCGACTTTCTTGGACCGAACTGGTGGAGAGACATGGATATAATTATAGAAGAAGCCAAGACACGAGGAATGCGAGTATGGGTTCTCGATGACGATCACTTTCCAACAGGTCACGCTGCCGGCCGGTTAAAGGACGCGCCGGAAGAATTGCGCCGCGTTTTTCTATCTAAACTGCATATTGATGCTCTAGGACCAAAGGCGGGCTCATCATTTGCTGTGGCCGTTCCCAATCTTCCCGGATTTTATGAAGCCGCCTCGTCCAACCTGACTGTCATTGCGGTTCAGCGGAACTCTGTTACAGGCGAATTATTAGACGAGGCTATTGATTTGACTTCACGGGTGGTGAACGGCAGATTGTATTGGGATGTACCTGAAGGATACTGGAGAATATTTACGGTTTTTGAGAATGCCATCGGAGGAGACCCTTCCAAGCGGGATTACTTGAATCCGCTTATAAAGGATTCAACCAAAGTCTTGATCGATACCGTGTATGAAGCCTTTTACTCACGTTACCAGGAATACTTCGGGAATACCTTTGCAGGCTTCTTTTCGGATGAGCCGGGCTTCTACAGTGGAAAGAATGCAATTATTACCAACTATGAGATTACCGTTGGGCAAGATAAGGCAGATTTGCCATGGTGCCCTGAGATGGAACGGCTGCTTGAGCAAGAACTGGGCTCTGACTATAAAACACTTTTACCCTTGCTATGGCAAAATGGCAGCAAGGAGGCAACTTCGAAGACTCGCTATTGTTATATGAAACTGGTAAGCATGCTATATGCCGAACACTTCACCGACCAAATCGGTGATTGGTGTAGAGAACGGAAAATCGAATATATTGGTCATGTAATCGAAGACAACAATACACACGCACGTTTGGGTGTCGGTAGCGGGCATTTCTTCAGAGCGTTGGGGGGACAGGACATGTCGGGGCTGGATGTCGTACTGTGGCAGCTTAATCCCGGCTTTGATGAAATCCCGTCGGCATGGGTTGCGGGTGAAGCCGACAACGAGTTTTTCAACTATGGTCTTGCCAAGATGGCGGCATCGCTGTCCCATCTTGATCCGAAAAAGCAAGGTAGAACCATGGCTGAAGTATTCGGTGCTTACGGTTGGGCCGAAGGTCTGAAGCTGATGAAGTGGATGACTGACCACATGCTCGTACGTGGGGTTAATTACTTCGTCCCTCATGCGTTCTCTCCAAAGGAGTTCCCCGATCCGGATTGTCCGCCGCATATGTATGCACGAGGTAAAAATCCGCAATATCGTTATTACAAACATTTAAATCATTATACTAATCGCATGTCTCATCTCCTGACCGGCGGATTGCACATCGCATCGGCGGCGGTTTTGTACCATGCGGAGGCAGAATGGTCAGGACAATACATGTATTTTCATAAACCGGTAAAGGAACTAATGCGTGCGCAGATTGACTGCGATGTCGTGCCGTGTGATTCGATCATTGCGGATGCAGCAGTTCAGAACGAGAAACTGACGTTGTTGAGCGAAACTTATGACTGTTTAATCGTTCCTTACAGTGAAGCACTTCCGAGTGAAGTATTGCTGCGGTTTATTGAATTAACGGAGAAAGGTTTGCCGGTTTTCTTTGTGGGCGGGCTACCAGCAAGAACGAGCGAGGGTGGGAAAGGGGAACTTGTAGAGCAATTAAAACGATGCAAACATGTAAAAGTAGTTGCTCTTGAAGATTTAGCGCAGAAGTTAAAAAGCTCCGGGTTTACAGATATCCTCACGGACGGCAGCTACCCGTTTCTGCGATACTATCATGTACGGCATCAGGATATGGATGTATTTATGTTCTTCAATGAACACCCCATTCAGGATATATGTACGGAAGTGATTCTACCGGTTAAGGGTTCGCTTGTCTTCTATGATGCTTATTCCAATAAGGTTATCCATACGTGCAGTGTTCAGGAAGGTGATTCTACCCGAATCTCGCTCGAGCTGTCCCCATTTGAGGCGATTGTTGTGCTATCAAGCGATTGCTTTGAACCATTCGAGACAGCGCCGGACTTGAAAAGAGATGGTGAGGAGATTCTCATTGAATCATTGTGGTCTATCTCGACAGCAATCTCAGAACAATATCCTCACTTTACCCCATGGGCCGAGCATCAAAAGTTGACCGATCTAAGTGTACCTAGTCTTCTACCAGAATTCTCAGGGACGTTCCGATATGAAACATTTTTGAACTACGATAGGCTTAACGGAAAACAACTTATTCTTGATCTTGGGAAAGTATTTGAAACAGCGGAAGTGTTCATAAACGGCACATCCGCTGGTGTCCGGATCAGCGCACCCTACCTTTTTGACGTAAGTAAGCTTATTCAATCAGGAGAAAATACCATTTCTGTTGAAGTAACCAATACGCTTTCAAAAGAGATTACGGATTTCTGTTCCCGGGTAGCACAGCATGACCCAAGTGGTCTTCTTGGACCTGTCCGGTTGAGTGCTCGTTAGAATTTTTTCGGAGTTACATGACATTAAGTAGTTACCGCATCCTGTAGCATTGGATCTCATAGACGGGTACGATTGAAGCTGTCGCTTACAAAGATGACAAGGAATATGGACGTTAAAACTAAAGAGCTAACTTGTGAATGAGGCAGTTGCCCATCCTGATTTTATCTTGAATTCAGAAGGGAACTGCCTTTTGTCAGGGTGACTTGATTCCCTTATGTCTTCCGCGTCTTACTTATACCCTATGAGTTGTGAATCAATTGCACCCTTTTACATCAGTTTATTTTCAGTTTAGTTTCCACTAATAAAATATGAAAGAACAAAGATACGGAAACAATATATTAATTAATTTGACACCGTATTGAAAAAATCAAACTAAAAGGGTTAGGAGGATTGTCTATGAATTAAAAGTGATTAAAGCGAGAGTTAATGAACTGCAAGCTAAGCATAAGTGTTATCGTCAATTCACAAAATAAGAGAGGTTATTACATGAGTGAAAATAATGGAATTCCAGAACATACTTCAGAAAAAAGCTTTTTCAAGCGTTACCGAGTTGCTATCCTTATCGCGTTTATTGCAATCGCGGGCATCGGTGCTTTAGCGTATTATTGGCTTAATACCGCAGGCGGAACGAAAGTGAGTAAGCTCGGCGTTATGAAAATAAGGGAAAACGCTATTACAATCAGAAAAGAAGCGAATGAAAAGGATACTTTGGGTAAGAGAATAGTTATTGAACGAGATGGTAAGGATCCAGTAGAAGCCATCTGGTATGAACCAGAAGGACGTACGGAAGATCTTCCGGTGTTTGTCTATGCGCATGGTGGTGCGTGGATCAGCTTTGATGCAATCGATGGAGATGAATTTAATAAAAAGATCGCAGACTCAGCTAACTGCGTCGTTGTCAATCTTAACTATAGATTGCTTCAAACAGAGCCATTCCCTTACCAACAGGAAGAAATGGCTGATACGGTAAAATGGCTGCAGGAAAATGCAGAATCCTTGAAAGTTCAACCTGACAATATTGTCATTAGCGGAGGAAGTGCTGGGGGACACATTACTGCCGGTGCTGCGCTGCTTCTTTCAAGAGAAAACATTAAAGTTGCTGCGCAACTCCTTGAAATGCCCTTTCTTGACTTTACAGCACCCAAAGAGGATGATTTAGGAATTTTTAGTGGGTTTATTGGACAGCTCCATGATACCTTCTTTCCTGATGTTCCCACTGATGACCCAATTGTATCTCCTCCCTATGCTTCAGCGGAAGAACTCAAGAAGCTTCCCCTGCTTATTTTATCCTTGGAAAGCAAGACCCGCTTCATTTGCAGGGCGAACGATATGCAAAGATATTGGAGAAGGAAGACATTTATACAAATATTAAATACTTCGATACTAATCACGGATATACAGTAGAGAAGAAGGATGAAAACGGCGAGACTGTTAGTGTAGCTGATATCGAAAATAACGAAGCGGGTGAAAAATATAAAATTGAGTTGCTCCAAAGTATATTTAATAAATGACCTATTAGCCAAAGACAGCGTAATGCCTTTAGAAGCATAATTCCTTCTCCCGAGGGCTCTCTACGAGTTCCCGGGAGTTTTTTTAATCCTGTTTACAAAAATAAGAACAACATTTGGAGTTCGCTATAGAAGCAGCGTACGCTTATGGTCACTCTGCTGTTCAATGGCGGACTTACACTCACGTATCTGGTTGCAGAAGGCTCAGAGCATTTCAGTAAGGACTTTCTTCTGAAAAGCGCACCAAATACTTTGTTTCCGGACGCTACTTTAAGCTTTGGTGTTGACGGATCAATGGTATTGAAAATCTGATATTCTTTATATTGCTTCGACTTACAAAATTAAGAGAAATACGTTTGAAGTAACAAACGATGGAAGGTATAAACTCTCTTAAATAAAAATATGGTAGATGAAAAGTTGCGGTATCTTGCCGCTGGAGGATCGGTCAAATTGGATCTCTATACTGAAATTAATACATTTAATTAATCTAACTAAACCGAAAAACACCGTAAGGTGATTTTTTGTGGTGACAAAAGTCGGTAAACCACTTTGTACTAGATATGCAAATTACAAGGCAGCGGCTTGTACCAGAAATAGTTAAAAGTGCGCTATCAGAGTTTCATTTCCGTTATATTAATCTATTCTAGGGGATGCCTATAATAAATTCAGATTTAGTAATTAAGTTTGAGGCAGTTTTCTCAGTGAAATGGAGGAGAAGCGAGTGTTAAAGCAGGATTTTAACAAAGATTGGACATTCGGAAATAATATAAGCATTATTGAAGCTTCTACGAAGGGTATTAAGAAAAATTTAAACCATGTGGATTTGCCCCATGATGCGATGATCTTGACGGAGCGCTCAGCAGATAACCCTGCTGGTTCAGGAGGAGCATATTTTCAAGGCGGAAATTATGAGTATGTAAAGAAACTCATTTTACCAAAAGAGGATCAGGGGAAAGTTGTCTTTCTAGAATTTGAAGGCGTTTACATGAATACTTTCGTTTATGTTAACGGTGATCTGGCAGGTAAAAATGATTACGGGTACACGAATTTCTATGTGCAGATCAACGATTTTCTTCGCTACGGACAAGAGAACGAAGTTAAGGTTGTGGTGAAGAACGGCTCCCAACCCAATAGCCGTTGGTATACCGGCTCAGGGATTTACCGTAATGTCAAGCTGATGAAAGCGGAACCGATTTATATTGCCATGGACGGCGTTCGGATTACAACAGTAGATGCAGAACCGGATCTGGCCGTACTCCAAATTGAGATCGCGATCAAAAATGAGAATCTGGGACTGCACACCGGTTATGCAATCACCACAATCAAGGACGCTGAAGAAAAAGTAGTAAGCGAGGAGGCGACGAAATTCTCAGTAGCATCCCGAGGTGAGATATCGGCCTGGCAGAGAATAACACTGTCGTCTCCTAAACTCTGGGACACGGATAACCCGAATCTGTACACTTGCACTACAGTCATAAAGTTGAACGACAAGGTTGTGGACGAAGACATCACGACATTTGGTATACGCAAGCTGCAGCTGGACAGCGTTCATGGCCTGCGCATCAATGGTAGGACGTTGAAGTTAAAAGGAGGATGCATTCACCATGATAACGGAGTCATTGGCGCCGCTGCCTTCAAAGACGCCGAAGAACGCCGGATTCGTAAGCTAAAAGAAGCAGGTTACAATGCAATACGCGCTGCCCACCACCCGATGGGCAGAACGCTGTTGGATGCTTGCGATAAGCACGGTATGCTTGTGATGGATGAATTGACCGACTGTTGGACGCACGGCAAAATCGATTATGACTACGCCACAACGTTTATAGAGCATTGGGAACAGGACGTGGAACGCATGATTGGCAAGGATTACAACCATCCTAGTGTTATCATGTATTCGATCGGTAATGAACTTGCGGAAATTGGTTCTCGACATGGTAACATTCTGGGCCGAAAAATTATTGAGAAGATTCGTTCACTGGATGACACCCGTTACATCACCAATGGCGTGAATCCAATCATGACCACCTTGGGAAGGATCAAAGAAATCGCAGTTGACCAAGGATTCTCTGAATTAAGCAGTTCGCTGGATAGCGGTGAGATTAATCAGGTTATGCAAGCGATGGGACCGCTTATGGGTCAATTTTCATCAAGTAACATCATTCAAGACATGATCGAGGAAGCACTGGGAGTGCTAGACATCGAAGGTTACAATTATTCACCTGAACGGTACCTCATTGAACACGAGAAGTCCAACAATAAAACCTTTGTTGGCGCAGAGTCACATCCGGCAGCACTGGACCATATATGGGAAATTGTGAAAAATAACGGATTTGTATTGGGAGACTTTTCGTGGACCGCTTGGGATTACCTGGGTGAGGTTGGCATCGGCAAAGTCAGTTATGAAGGAGACCCAGGCATCATTGTCTATGCTCCATATCCATGGATTACCGCCCAGACCGGGGATTTCGATATTACGGGTCACCGGCTTCCGATTTCCTATTGGCGTGAGATTGTGTGGGGTGGACGCGGTCACAAGCCCTACATTGCCGTGCAGAAACCTGAGTACTATGGTCGAGATGCAAAATTGAGCCTATGGGGCTGGACGGATTCCATAAGCAGCTGGACATGGCCCGGTTGGGAGGGCAAAGGAGTCGTAGTTGAGGTATACTCGGATGCTGAGGAAGCAGAACTATTTATCAATGGTAAATCTCAAGGCAGGAAGACGGTTGGAGACGATTTCAAGAAATTTTACTGCAAGTGGGATACCACATTTGAGCCAGGGAAGTTGAAGCTGTTGCTTACATCGGAGGCAAGGAAGTCGGACGTTACAACCTGAAGTCGGCCGGAGCACCGCAACTGAAAGTGACCAAGGAGCGCGAAGATCTGCGTGCAGGGTCAAACGATCTTTGCTACGTTAACATTGAACTTGTTGATGCCAGCGGAATCCTTAATACGGCGGTGCAGCGGAAAGTTACAGTTGCCATAGAGGGACCAGCCGTCATTCAAGGCAGTGGAACGGGAAGAGCGAGAACGGAAGAGAACTATTTCGATTCGATGCATGAGACTTACAACGGTCGAATGCAGGTCGTCGTTCGGGCTGGTGTGGAAAAAGGAACTGCTACGCTGATTATTTCCACTGAGAAATCAGAAAGCGTAACGATTGAAATACCTGTAGTGTAAGCGATAAGCAAAAACAGTTCCCCATCCTGGATCGCCAGATGATTCGGATGGGGAACTGTTTTTTTGTCATACGATTTAATAACCTTTACAGTTTTCTTAAGGATCAGAAAACAGTTTTTTAGAAGCGTTAAAAAGAATACAAGGTTGACGGTTTCAATTGCCATTACCCATTGACGGCAGCATTTTTTGTTTTAGCTATGCTGACCCAATCATATTAAGAATACGATATGTATGCTTGTATTCCTCTATATCGTCGCCTAAATGCGCCAATCTATAATTAGGTAAGTGATGTGTGTGATGGATATTAAAAAAACTAATTCTGAGAGGTTCTCATGAAAATTATTCATTTAAAAACCAACCGTGTGGTGAATCCATTGGGCTTTGATTTAGGCAAACCGAGATTTTCATACACTGTAATCGACACGAATGGCAAGAAGCAAGCGGCAGCCCGGTATGTGGTGGCGCTTGATGATGAATTCCAAGACGTTGTATTTGACAGCGGAACGAGAGAGGATATTAACAGTCTTGCCTTTGAGCTTCCGCTAGAATTGATGCCGCGAAGCCGCTATTTTTGGCGTGTAGAGGTATGGGCGGATAATGGAGAGCACGCCACAAGCGAGACTGCTTGGTTTGAGACAGCCAAGCTGAGCGAAGCATGGAAAGGGACATGGATCACTCCAAAATTCAATAAGACCATTCATCCGATTTTAAAAAAATCGTTACTGCTGAAAGGCCCCGTTGCTTCGGCTCGAGTCTATGTATGTGGACTGGGGCTTTACGAAATATATATTAACGGTCTAAAAGCCGGAAACGAATTTCTGACACCTAACTTCAATAATTATCATAAATGGCTGCAATATCAAACATATGATGTGACCGAACTTCTGCAAACAGGTCAGAATGAGATATCGGTAAGGCTTGGAAATGGCTTATACAAAGGGCGTTTTGGTTTTGACGGCCATTCGAGCGAGATCTACGGTAATACGTTTGCTCTTCTATATGAAATGGTTGTGACATACAGGGACGGCTCAACTGAGATCATTGTTTCCAATGATTCATGGACTGCGGAACAAAGTCAAATTATATCGGGAAATTTATACGACGGTGAAATTTATGATGCAACTTTTCAAGCCTCTGAAAGCTATCCCGTTAGAGAAGTTGAACTTGGCTATGATCGACTCAAGGCCAGGCTTAGTCTTCCTGTAGTGATCAAGGAGAAAAGGAAGCCTCTCGAAGTGATTCATACTCCTGCGGGCGAGACGGTCTTGGATATGGGGCAGAACATGGTAGGCTGGATCGAATATCGGACCAACGCTCCCAAAGGAAGTATCATTCGGTTACAATACGGCGAAGTGCTACAGGAAGGAAATTTCTACCGAGATAATTTGCGCACCGCAATGGCGGAACATCAATTTACGGCAGATGGACGGGAAACGATCGTTCGTCCTTACTTCACCTACTATGGATTCAGATATGTAAAGGTTGAAGGCTGGATCGGACAATTGAATTCTGAGGATTTTACTGGATGTGTTCTTTATTCGGACCTTGATGATACAGGGCATTTCGAGACCGACAATTCTCTGATCAACCGCTTGTTTCAGAATGCAAAGTGGGGACAAAAGGGGAACTTCCTGGATGTTCCGACAGATTGCCCTCAGCGGGATGAACGAATGGGCTGGACGGGGGACGCTCAGGTATTCTCTGGTACCGCCTGTTTTAATATGGACTCCTATGCTTTTTTCAACAAGTATTGCTATGACCTTGAAGTGAACAGGAGGAACACCAAGGAGAGGTTCCGGTGGTTGTTCCTGCTGCTAATATTCGTGTGGGTGGTTCCAGCGCTTGGGGAGATGCGTCCGTAATTATTCCATGGAATGTATATCTACATTACGGAGATGTGACCATTCTTCAGCAGCAGTTTGAAAGCATGAAAGGATGGGCCGACTACATTATAAAAAAAGATACGGACTCAGGGGGACGTAGACTATGGACGGTAGGGTTCCATTTTGGAGATTGGCTTTCCCTAGACAGCAGCAATCCGGATTCTCCTTTCGGCGGAACCGATAAGGATTTCATCGCCTCTGCGTACTACTGTTATTCAACAAACATTGTGGCCAAAGCAGCGAAGGTATTAGGGCAGGAAGCAGAAGCGGCATACTATGAGCGTATTTCAAAGGAAATTAAAGTTGCAATTCAGGAGGAATTTTTTACTATAACAGGCCGGTTGGCGATCGATACACAAACTGCATACGCTGTTGCGCTGTTTATGGATTTGGTTCCAAAAGACTATATCGACAAAGTGGTTGAGGCTCTACGGAAGCGTTTAAAAGCTGACCGTAATCACCTGAAAACAGGGTTTGTCGGAACACCTTACTTAAATCATGTACTGACAAATCATGGATGTAATGATCTTGCTTATACTTTACTGCTTAATGACGACTACCCGAGTTGGCTTTATGCCGTGAAGCTGGGTGCAACGACCATTTGGGAACGGTGGAATTCAGTTCTACCAGACGGAACGATTAGCGGTACAGGCATGAATTCCTTAAACCATTATGCTTACGGCGCAATCGTAGAATGGATGTATCGTTGCATGGCGGGAATTAATCCCGTTGAGGAGGCCCCGGGTTTCCAGCGCGTGGAGCTCGTCCCGCAACCGGATAACCGGCTGAAGTGGGTGAAAGCAACAGTTGAAACCGCATCGGGCACCTATCGTAGCGGATGGGAGATTGATAAGGAAGGAAGGCTTGATTTTACTTTTGATATTCCTTTCAATGCATCTGCCCGTATACGATTACCCCATGCCCATTTAAAGGATTTAGAAATTAACGGTGTTACCTGGGAGTTTACTGACATAACCGGAGAACAACTTGAGGAAGAGGTCCTATTGGAATTATTCAGTGGAAGCTATTCGATCAGCTATTCTCCGACCAAGAGTTATTTGAGGATATTTAGCACGAAAACTCCACTAATTGAACTTTTGCACCACAATGAGGCTGCACCGCTCATACGGACAATGATGTCTGAACAGGTTAAAGTCAATCCGGATGATTTGGGCGCTTCAATCGGTAATTCCTCCCTCCGGGATTTGGCAGCGTTCTATTCATTGCCTACACATATTTTGGATCAAATGGATGAACGTTTAAGCCAAATAAAATAACATTCATCAGGTTTAACGACAGATATTCCCGAAAAAGCTATTTAGGGGATGAGAGAAATGAAGTACTTATACAAAAAAGAATTAATCAAATATACAGATAACCTGTCCATCAAAATGTACGTTTGTCGAATAGAAACTGTTCCTTTACATTGGCATCAAGAGTTGGAAATTATCATGTTAGTTAAAGGCGATCTCCAAGTTCATGCGGAAACCCATGACTATTGTATGCAAAAAGGCGATCTAATCTTGATTAACTCGAATAATGTCCATTCCTTTACGGGTACGGATTATCAAAATTTAGCCGTGATCATACAAATGGATATGAATATGTTCCAGAATCTTCATCCCCAAATTGAGAAAATGGAGTTTATTTGTAATAGTGTTACGGATCTAAAATCACTGGACAAATATGCTACTTTAAAAAGTTTTTTAATAAATATTTTACGAGTATTTCATACTAAAGAGACAGGATTTATTATTGAAATTTCCATTATCCTACAGCAAATTATCCTCAGTCTTATCAGAGAATTTGAAATAAATATGATTGATGAAGAAAATCTGGAAAAATCAAATGACAATCTGAAAAGGTTAGAACGAATCCTAGATTATATCGATCTAAACTATAACAGGAAGATAACTTTGGAGGAAATATCCAATCATGAGTATCTAAGTAAGTATTATTTCTCTCATTTCTTCAAAAATAAGATGGGGATGAGTTTTCAATCCTATTTAAAATATGTACGGTTAAGAAAGGCTTATGAAATGCTCCTGCACACCAATGAAAGAGTAATTGACGTTGCAATGATGAATGGGTTTGCTAATTCCCAGATTTTCGCTTCCAGCTTCAAGGAGCAATATGGAATGACACCAAAACAGTTTAGAATAGAGTCCAAGCATGGGAAGCTAGAGTTGAAGAACCATGACAAAGTTCAAGATCACAAATATGTTGATGAAGATATTAAACAGGCACTTAATTTATTGAAGTAAAACGTAAGACCAACTTCCAAAGTTCACTTTGTAGGTTGGTCTTTATTTTAGCAGTATTACTCGGACTCGTCTTCAAACTCAAGCAAGCCACACCATAGAACGCAACACAGGCTTATGTCATTTCTTGAGCCTATTGCAATGCAGTTGTAAGTAAAGTATTCATCTCATCAGCAGATTCTTGCATGCCCCGCATCATCCACTCTACAATCCAGCCATATAGTCCATAGGCAAAGAAAGACTTTCTATAGGCATCTATGTTTGATGATTCACCCTTGGGGCCGCAGATATCCAAAATGGTATCAAGAATCAATTCTGTCAGATGGTTACGGTACAAAAGCTGATAGAAATTGTCGTTGTCCTTATAGTGCTGAAACAGACTGCCAAAAAGGTTTTGCGGATTGGAGTTGGGGTTACTTTCAAATTCAGATCCCCATTTTTGTGTCAGATACATAACGTGCTGTCTGAGGACATCTGTTTTATCAGAGAAATTACGATAGAAGGATGCTCTGCCAACCTCAGCGTTCATTGTTATTTCGCTGATGGAAATGTCAGACAAAGTACGTTTCTGCATAAGCTGAATGAGTGTAGTCGTAATCTGTTCTTTGACATATCGGTTCTTCTGTTGATTATTAATGATGATACATTCCTTTGCTTTTGTCTCATTTTTGGTGGCTGCATTGACGATCAGTCAATTAGGTTGATACAATTGTCACATCGAAGAAGACTATAATAAATAATTCAATTTGTCAAGGGAGTAATGTATGGAAAAGTCAAATGGAAAGAAACGGCATATTCTGCGGAATACAATGATAAGCATTTTTATAGTAATTGCGGTTTTGGCTATCGTAGTTTTTGTTATGCTAAAAAACTCCGTTCTAATCAGCTTTCCGGAATTGAAGGGAAGCCCGGAAGTAGGAGAGTGGTATGCTATTACGCCGGAAGAGGCAAAATCGTCTGATGGGAGCGAATGGAATGGATTCATTCGTTTAGGAAGCGAAAATAAGGTTATGGTGTATTTCTTTGGTGGTGGAGCAAGTATAAATGAATACACTGCAGCGCATCCAAAAGACTTTTATGCAGATGTGGTAAAAAACCAAGATTTCGTCGCTAAGATGGGAATTGCAAGTGATACAGAAGATAACCCATTTAAAGATTGGACAATCCTTGTTCTTCCATACAGTACAGGCGATTTTCATTCAGGAACAGGTGAATATGCCTATTCGGATGACAAGGGGAACTCAAAAACGTTATATCATTATGGCTATACTAATTTCTCTCTTTTCATGAAGGAGGCAGTAAAGTATACTGGCACGCCGGATACACTCCTTGTTACTGGATTTTCTGCTGGGGGATTTGGAACATCACTACTTGCAGATGATGTTATTGATTATTATCCATCAACCTCAAATGTTACAGTTGCTGTTGACAGTTCTTTGCTGCTCACAGATGATTGGCAGGATATATCTGAGAATGTCTGGAAATCCCCACAACCAATATCAGAACGTCTCAATACGGACAATATCGTGCTTGACAGCCTGACGGCATTATCTGACAAACGTGGAGATAGCGTGAAAATATTGTTTGATAGTTCTGTGCGAGATGGGGAGCTGGCGAAGTGGCAGGCATATCTTGATCATGGAGAAATGTCGGCAACCGATAAAAGTGGTGATGTTTTTCAGTCAAATCTGAAAGCGATGGTTGAAGGGCTTCAAAACAATATACCAGGCGTGGGAATCTACATCTGGGATGGCCTGTCTTATAACAAGAAGCTAAACCTGACACAACACACAATCATTTCAAGTAATGTGTTTGATAAATTAAATGGTAAGAAGAGCATAAGTGATTGGATATTAGATGCAGTAAATGGTGATGTCCATAATTATGGAATTGAATTATTAGAAAAAGAATATTGATAGTCTTCCGAAATTTTATACCTACATGAAAAGCAGATAAGGAGCAGTTTATGAAAAAAGCAGGGAGATTATTGAAAATGTTAGGGAAAGTTTTGTTAATCCTCTTGGGAATATTAGTGCTAGTGGTGGTTAGCATGACGCTCTATGGTAAATGGAAATCGACGCAGCCGCTTTTAGATGAAGGCTATTCTGATGTTTACAAGACTGAAAGTCCGTTAGAACAAAAATATATCAAAATGGGAACGTATGATGTTTCTACTATTGAATATGATTCAAATGATGATGAAGGTGTTCAGACTAAAGTTTGGTACCCGACTGAATTGACAAATACCGATCACACTTATCCTCTAATTGTGATTGCAAATGCTAGCGACATGAGTGCAAGTAGATACGAACCCTTTTTTAAGCATCTTGCGACATGGGGATTTGTAGTTGTGGGGAATGAAGACCGTATGTCTAGTAGTGGAAAGTTTAACGCAGAAAGCCTTGACTTAATGCTCGAATTAAATTCAAATGCCGATAATATATTCTATGGGAAAATAGACATTAACAATATTGGGATAGCAGGGTATTCTCAAGGTGGTGTTGGAGCCATCAACGCCGTAACCGCTCAAGAAAACGGTCATTACTACAAAACAATTTTTACAGGGAGTGCTGCAAATTTTGAACTCTCGAAAGCATTGGGGTGGAACTACGATGTAAGTAAAATCACCATCCCCTATTTTATGACAGCCGGCACTCTCAAAAATGATACGGGAGAGGATAACGGAATAGGAGTAGCACCGCTATCATCCCTTATTAAAAACTACGATTTGATTACCAATGATGTTTTGAAAGTCCGAGCCAGGGCAGTGAATGCTGACCATGAAGATATGCTGGTACACTCTGATGGATATTTGACAGCATGGATGATGTACCACCTGCAGGGAGATGAAGAAGCAGGTAAGGCATTCCTTGGGAAAAATGCGGAGATTCTAAATAATGCTAACTGGCAGGATGTGCAAATATCAAAATAAGCGTAAAATAACCCACACCTATTTACCAGGATGTGGGTTATTTTACGTTGTGTCGATTTCCAGCCGTCCTTCTTTCATGAATACTGTAAGTTTCCCTGTTTTCCCACTGATTCAAGCTGTAGGTAATTCCCCCGCTGCGTTCTCTTCAGCTGCAACTTATGATAGCCGGCATAGCCATTTACATGTAGATCCCCAATGAAGCTTGTCAAGTAACTGCGTGGGTGTTCCCGCCTTGTGTCGGCTGGTAATGGTAGAATAAACAATTTTTAATACATGGTTCAGCAAGTTATAGCAAGAAGTCAATCTGTTCCCTCTCTAAAATAGAGTAGTAGGGAGGCGAAGGAGGGCTGAAATGGATTTAATTGGATTGGACATTGGGTCGACAGGAGCGAAGTGCATAATTACGAATTCTGATGGTAATGTGATGGCTCAAGCGTATGAGGAATACAGTATGGAGTCGCCGATAAGCGGTTATTTTGAATTGAATCCTCAGATTGTTTGGGAAGCAGTTCAATCCATAATGCATTCTGTAATAAGAGAGTATAACAAACGGAGTACTCATCTCGCTGGTATTTCAATTTCTTCCTTTGGAGAAGCTGCAGTTTTCATCGACAAGGAAGGCAGAGAGCTTGGGAACAGCTTGCTTTATATCGACAGCAGGGGAAATGAGCAATTAAAAGCGTTTATCAAAAAAATAGAAGCGGATGAAATTATCCATAAAACAGGCTTGAAGCCTCATTCAATGTATACGCTCTCTAAATTGATGTGGTACCGGGAGGAGCAGCCGGATATTTATGCAAAGATTCATACGTTTCTTCCTTTTGGCTCCTATATTCTTTACAAGCTGGGTGCCGGCCCTATTCTGGATTATTCTTTGGCCTCCAGAACAATGGCATTTGATGTCCGTAGGCTCCAGTGGGATGAACATATTATAGAGGTGGCTGGCTTACACAAAAGGATATTTCCGGAGATTGCAGCTCTGGGAACAGTAGTCGGTCAGATTTCGCTGGAGGCAGCACAAAACTTCGGGTTACCTTCTGATTTCAAACTGGTATTAGGCGGGCATGATCAGGTGTGCGCTGCTATAGGAGCGGGGATAACAGAAGAAGGCTCGGCTGTTGATGGAATTGGAACAGTAGAGTGTATCACACCGGTTTTTAGTAAAGAGACGATAAATCAACAGGATATGGCATCCAGCAATCTAGCTCTGGTTCCATTTATCAAAGGAAAATATGCAACCTACGCTTTTAATTTTACGGGGGTTCTTTACTCAAATGGTATAGAGATCAGTTTGGCTATGAAGAGAAAATGGAAGCGGATCTAACGGGACGAAGTGTATATGACATTATGAGTGAGAACGTTAGTGACAGACCCACCAATATTCTGGTGCTGCCGCACTTCGCAGGATCAGGCACTCCGTATATGAATCCTTTGGCAGTAGGAGCTGTACTAGGGATTGATTTCAACACTACGAAGTCAGATTTATTTAGAGCTTTAATGGAAGGCGTTACCTATGAGATGAGGCAAAATATAGAATGCCTGGAACAAGCGGGAATCCGGATTGATAAATTACGAGCTTGTGGTGGCGGGGCCAAGTCAGATCTGTGGTTACAAATCAAAGCAGACATTATGAATAAAACGATCGTTGCACTTGATATAGATGAAGCAGGAATATTAGGCACCATCATCCTTTGCGGAGTAGCGCTTGGTGAGTTCTCTTCTTATGAGGAAGCTACACGACGTTTGGTGAAAGTGAATAAAACATTTCATCCTCAAGCAAAAAATCGGAAGCAATATGACGAGAATTACGCCAAATATAAACGCTTGTATCAAGCGGTTAACGAAGTAATGTCAAACGAACCCATGGAAAGGTAGATTTCTGACTGAACGAAAAGTAGACAGGAGATGTATAAGAATGCCTTTAGTTACGCTAAATGAGCTGATGAAAGATGCTGAAGCCAAGAATTACGCCGTTGGTGCCTACAATGTTAATAATCTGGAATTGATCCGGGGCATCATTGCTGCCGCCGAAGATTCACAATCGCCGGTAATTTTTCCTTCGCTGAAGTTCATATTCCCCTTGTGCCGCTTGAGGTTATTGCTCCGATTATGCTAGAAGCCGCGAGAAAAGCCAAGGTTCCAGTTGCTGTGCATCTTGATCATGGGCAAGATCATGAGATTTTGATCCGTGCGATGAAACTTGGCTTTTCCTCTATCATGTTTGACGGTGCACATTTGCAGCTTGAAGAGAATATTAGACAGACGAATGAGATCAGCAAAATTGCGAAAGCTCTCGGTGTTTCAGTTGAAGCCGAGCTTGGCAAGATACTTCGCCCCGAGGGCGGCGGGGATGAGGAAGAAGAGGAAGAGTATGATCCGGATGATATCTACACCAATCCAAAGGAAGCCAAGACATTTATAGAAAATACAAATATTGATGCTCTGGCCGTCGCTTATGGAACCGCACACGGCGTCTACACCAAAGAACCTGTCCTGGATTTTGACCGTCTGCAGTTGATTAAGGATATAACCGGCATGCCGCTGGTGATGCATGGAGGATCCGGACTGGATGAAGCAGCCTATGTGAAATCTATTCAATGCGGAATTCGCAAGCTTAACTACTATTCAAACATGGCATTTGAGGTGGCCAATACAATTCAGTCGAAATTGAATGAAAATAGAGCTCAAAACAAAAAAAGTTACTATCATGATCTTTCTAAATGGGCCATGGAGGCCATTCAGGAGGACATTGTACGAACTATGAGAATTTTCGGAAGTGCGGGAAAAGCCTAGAGCTTGACCAACCAAAATTTGAAGGAGCTACAGTGATGGTAAGACTTTATGGCAAGGAATGGACCCGGCGTGAATTGGAGTCGAGGGTTGGCAGAATGGATCAACTTGGTGGAGTACAGCGTTTTGTTATGAGGGAAGGACCGGAGGCAGGTCAAGAGGCCTTTCAAGTGCGTACGGGTGCTGGACTCTCCTATTGGGTTCACCCCAGCAAAGGGATGGATATCTCGCTAGCTGAATTTTGTGGTATCCCGGTTAGCTGGTCTGCAAGCAATGGGAATCCCCATTCTTCTTACTATGACGCTGAAGGAAATAACTGGCTACGTTCAGCTTCAGGCGGTTTGCTGATGACTTGTGGCTTATCACAGGTAGGAGCATCGGGACAGGATGAGTATGGATCATTTGGCTTGCACGGACAAATTCATCATACTCCAGCCCGTCAGACTTCCTATTACGCAGAATGGCATGGAACCGATTATGAGATGTTCACACGCGGAGTGTTGGAGGAAACATCGATTTTCGGCCATACACTTCGCCTAACTCGTACAATCATAAGCAGGCTTGGGGAGAACCGTCTGAAGATTATGGATACTGTCGAAAATGTAAGTTTCATACCAGTGCCGCACATGATGCTATATCATTTTAACTTCGGTTTTCCTCTACTAATGGAAGATACGATCATTGTATTGCCGGAAAGCAAATCTACCTCTCGTGATGCAGGGATGGATATGTCCAGGTTACACGAGTGGCAGGCCCCAGATCCTCTTTTTACGGAACAAGTTTACTACCATGAACCATTAGAGCAGCAAGAGAAGATCAGTGTCCAGATTATTAGTCCTTCATTCCCTGTAAACGATTTTAATTCTTCCTCAAAGGGTCTCACCGTGGAATTGAAGTGGGATCCAGTAACGTTACCCAGATTGGTACAGTGGAGAATGCCAGGTGCTGGTGAGCATGTACTGGGAATAGAACCGTCCAATTGCTGGACCAAAGGTAGAGCGGAGGAGCGCAAGACCGATTCGTTAAGGATGCTTCAGCCAGGAGAAACCGTTCAATATGAAATTGAATTAAATTTTAAATCTAACTAAGTGGAGGATAACGATATGTTGCATGCTAAACCTTATGTATTTTGGTTCGTGACAGGAAGTCAAGGTTTGTACGGAGATGATGTATTGTCCAAAGTAGAGAGTAACTCCAAAAAATGATTGCTGAATTGAATCATGAGGCTAACCTTCCATACTCCATTCAATTCAAAGAAGTAGTCACTACTCCTGAAGCGATTCGCCGTGTTTGTCTTGAGGCAAACTCCAGTGAAAACTGTGCGGGCATCCTAACATGGATGCATACCTTCTCACCAGCTAAAATGTGGATCTCTGGATTGAATCAATTGCGCAAGCCGTTGCTTCATCTGCATACCCAGTATAATGTGGACATTCCTTGGGACAGCATCGACATGGAGTTTATGAACTTGAATCAAGCGGCGCATGGCGACCGGGAGTTTGGTTTTATTGGCGCACGCCTCGGAACGGCAAGAAAAATTATTGCAGGGCATTGGAAAGATGAAGAGGTACGCACAAGAATTGGTGCATGGATGAAGACCTCCGCTGGTTACACCGAGAGCCAAACTATGAAAATCGCCAGATTCGGTGATAACATGCGCTATGTGGCTGTGACTGAAGGGGACAAAGTCGAAGGACAAATAAAATTCGGGTGGACTATTAACGGATATCCAGCGGGTGATTTAGCCGAACGCGTTAAAGAAGTGAGTGAAGCCAAGGTACGGGAACTGATGGATGAATATACCGAATTGTATGATTTCACTGATAACGGTCGTATTGAAGGAGCTGAAAGAGAGGCAATCCATGAACAGGCAAGAATGGAAATTGCTCTGACTGAATTCCTGAATGAAGGTGGTTATACTGCGTTTGTAACCAGCTTTCAGGATCTGCATGGTTTAAAACAGTTGCCCGGGTTGGCGGCACAGCGTCTAATGGCAGCAGGTTATGGATTTGGCGGGGAAGGAGATTGGAAAACGGCAGCCTTGGTACGGATGATGAAAATGATGGCCGATAACAAAGGTACTTCTTTCATGGAAGATTACACGTATCATTTGCAAAAAGGTAACGCGATGGTACTGGGTTCACATATGCTGGAAATATGCCCGACACTAGCAGCAGACAGACCGAGAATTGAAGTGCACCCTCTATTTGTAGGCGGTAAGGGTGACCCCGCCCGTCTGATCTTTAATGGAGCAAGCGGCAAAGGGGTTAACGCAACCGTGGTGGACATGGGTGACCGTTTCCGTTTGATCGTTAATGAAGTGAATGCGGTACAGAATGAAAAACGCATGCCTCACCTTCCCGTAGCCAGCTTGCTCTGGAAACCCGAACCGTCATTGACTAAAGCGGCAGAGGCTTGGATTCTTGCAGGGGCGCACATCACTTTGGATTCTCTTTCCATGTAACGAGCGAGCAGCTTAAAGATTGGGCGCGCATGGCAGGAATTGAATGCCTAGTTATCAACACTTCGACCACGTTGGATTCCTTGGAGAATGAAATCCGCTGGAATGATCTCTATTATAGATTGAATCACTAGTTAGTGTTGGACTTGAAAATCATTTGAACCGAACAAAGCCAATTATAATCTAGGGTCTACCATTAGTTTACTAAAACTGTTGGTAGACTTTTTAACTACATAGTGGCGGATTTAGTTTTACCACTCATCACTTTAGCGATTTTTTCCAGTAACGTTATTTCCGATTTTCCAACCTCAAGTTAAAATGTACCCATTGTAATCGTAAAAGAAGACAACGGGGAGGACATCTTAAAGTTTAAGAAAGTCGCCAATTTAAATAGTGAAATAGTGAATTTCTTTGGTGTTTTCGTAACCGGAAATTTATACGTCCTATTGATTATATAGTGCTTACTAGGCTGTTACTTAACGATGGTAAGTTAGGTCATATCATCAGTTGGTTCTTTGTTAAGAGAATTTTGACCATACTTTTCCCCAAATTGTTCCACACTTTTTAATATAGGAAGAAAATCCATTCCTTTTTCGGTTAAAGAATATTCCACTTTGGGCGGAATTTCTGAGAAAACATGGCGCTCGATAAACCCATCTTTCTCTAATTCTCTTAGTTGCTTAGTTAAGGATCCTTGTGAAATATTAGTGAATGTGGACTTAATCTCCCCAAAACGTCGTTTTTGCGTTGAAAGAAGCCAAAGAATCATAATTTTCCATCTTCCTGAAAGTACATGTTGGGTATGAATTAAACCATATACAATTGAGTCTCCATTGATTAAATCAGAGTTGATACCATCCTTACAGATGCGGCCCATAGTATATCTTCCTTTCTCTCCATTAGTACTAAAAAAGTGACTAGGTCACATTTTTTTGCCTACTTCCAATGTTAAAGTGATGTGTTTATTATATGAAACATCGATTACTAACTCAACGATGGTATGTAGGGAGCTAGTGGTAATTATCTTGGATTGGTATGAAAGGAGTTTTTTTATGAATAGAGTAACCAAATTACTGGGGATCAAGTATCCCATTATATCTGCAGCTATGAGCTGGGTTACCTCGGCTAAATTTGTTGCTGCAGTCTCGAATGCTGGAGGAATGGGAGTCCTTGGGCCCAACGCTGGACAAAACAACTCCGCGAGGAGTTTGGATGAATTTGTAGAGAACGTACGAAGTGAGATCAGGAAAGTAAGGGAGTTGACGGATAGACCGTTTGCAGTCAATTACATTTTACCCTTCGATGCTAATGGTACAAGTTCATTCACTAACGCATTGTTTGATGTTTTAGTTGAAGAGAACGTAAAGATAGTTGTAGTAATCGGAGTTATAATGCACCGAAACGAAATAGAAAAATTAAAAAAACACGGTTTCACAGTAATTTACCGCCCAATTAACCCAACAGTTCAAAATTTAATTGAAGCTGAGACTGCAGGAGTAGATGCCCTTATTGTAACTGGAAATGAAGCAGGAGGCCATATTAGCCAGTATGAAATTAGCCTGTTTACGCTTGTCCCTCAAGCGACAGATTCTTTGAAGATCCCCGTTATTGCAGCAGGAGGAGTTATCGATGGCAGAGGGTAAAAGCTGTGATGGATTTAGGCGCAGAAGGAGTATACATGGGCACTCGTTTTGTAGCGACTCATGAGAATCCTGCCAGTGATGCGGCCAAGCAAGCAATTCTTCAAGTTACTAGTGATGAATTTCTCAGACTTGAAGGAGTTAATGAACGAACCATCCCTACAATTGGAGGTAAGAGAGCCTTTCAACTTATTAAAGAAGGAAAACACGATGAAGCTGGAACCTATATAAAAAACGGATTTAAAACGGGATTACTTGACGGAAATCTGGAGGTTGGTACAATTTCCATCTCTCCATCGGCAGGAGGGATCAAAGAAATTAAAACTTGCAAACAGGTTATAGATGAGATTGTTAATGCTATTTCATAACGAAAAAATCTTCTGAAACATCTAAAAACGAAGAATATCATTTCATAAACCAAAAGTGGTGACCATTTCCGGAATCCACTCGGGAAAAGGTCACCACTTTTATGAAGTTTTTTTGTCTTTATCTAGATAATTATTTAAGATATTAACTTTTAAGAGGATTTAGTTTCAATTTTCTTGGCAGCTGGAGAGAACAATCCAGCGATCAATACAGCAATTATTACTACAAGCAGGGCATAGAGCAGCCCTACTGATTCACCTAAAAGTCCAATGAAAGGGGCCCAACCAAAAAAGCTAAATAACCTAACGTGGAAACGAAAGCAACTCTCTCTGTTGCACCATTGGGATTATCTCCAGCAGCGGACAAACCTACCGGAAATCCTAAAGATGCACCGATTCCCCATAAAAAAACTCCTGCTGCAGCAAAGTAGAAATTAATATCAAGTATCACAACAGCTAATCCCGATACGGCTATGATTGCAGCTGATACCAATATTGGAACTCGGCCAAAGCGGTCTAGTAAGAAGCCACCGGACATTCGGCCGATTAGCATAGCTAATAAAAAAACACCGTATACAATCGTACCTGTAACATGAGTCACCTGGTAAGCATCTACAAATAAAATGGGTAACCAATCATTTGCCGTACCTTCTGCCAAAGCCATTCCCATAACAATAATACCAATGTAAACTAGTCTTAACTCTTTGAAGATGCTAACCTTGGTTTGTGGAGAACTGACTGAATGATGATTAGTTATTAGGTCTACTTTTCCTGTAGCCGTCGGTAAATACTTTATACAAATAACTCCAAACAAGATAATCACAAAAGCAATGATTATAAAATGTATAAAGACAGGAATTTTTACCGATATGGCAAGTGAGCCTAAGCCTACTCCTAAGAGAGTACCTCCACTAAATGATGCGTGAAGAGCGGGAAGTAATGTTTTATTGGTACTTCGCTCAAGTGCTGCTCCTCCACATTTTGAGCTACGTCTATAATTCCATAACCAAGCCCGAAAACAACAAGACCTGAGAAAACAAGCAGCTTTATAGCCAATAGAATACTAAAACCCGCTATAAGCAATCCTAAAGACAAAATGATAACGCTTAAGGCAATTGCTTTTCGTGCTCCTATATGACGGATCACCGAACTTGCAGATACAAGACCAACAATTGCGCCCGCCGCAATTCCAAAAATGATCCAGCCCATTATTGACGTAGATGCATGAAGAATATCTCTTACCTCAGGTGTTCTCGAAGTCCACGAAGAAAAAGCCATTCCCGACAGAGCAAAGAAAACAAACAAAGAAATTTTCCACTTGTTAATATTAAGAATTATTGTTTTATTATTATATTGTTCCACAAGAGTACCTCATCTTTAGTATTTTTTGATTCTGATATTCGTTACTGATATACCTTGACCTTGTTACTGCCTCCGTTTCATTCATAATTAGAATTATTGTTTCTCTAAACTCTTTTTATTAATTTATCTCTATTTTTCAATACATACTTGCAGTATAAAGTGAATTTGTAGTACAATATCGCCGAATTTCAGGAGGTGTTTGGATTGCAGGGGGCCATATTAACTAACGAACAATATAGGGAAGTTGCCACTCACGGTTCAATCAATTTCCCCATTCAATATTATCTAGACGATACGTTATATTTTCATAATCAAACCATTAACCGTCATTGGCATCCTGAGTTAGAGTTTGCTCTCATTCAAGAAGGGAAAGTTGATTACTGGATAGGTGGGAACAAACGAACACTTGAAGCAGGGGATGGGATTTTCGTCAATACTCGAGTCATTCATGGTTATGAAGCTATAGAAAGGGCGTTGGTTCCAAATATCGTTTTTTCTCCGGAATTCATATCAGGTGGAAATCATCTTGTCTTTCAGAAATTTGTGCAACCCATAATGTTTTCAACGATTTCAGGACTTTTCTTAAATAGAAAAGTGAAATGGCAAGACGAGATTCTTCATTCTTTAAACATAGTGTTTGAATTAATGAATTCTAAGAATATGACAAAAGAACTTGATCTTCAGGTATTAATGTCTTCCATATGGAAGACGCTGTACTTGCATCAAGAGTCTTATGAAAATTC
Organism: Paenibacillus sp. OVF10; assembly: GCA_022836915.1. Lineage (GTDB taxonomy): Bacteria > Bacillota > Bacilli > Paenibacillales > Paenibacillaceae > Paenibacillus. Next base: position 4,614,203 of record CP094668.1, read on the forward strand.
ATCACATTCTTCAAATTATTATATTCTTCAAACCCGACTGCAACTGATGTTAGATTTCATATATAAAAATTATGAAAGAAAAGTTCGCCTTACCGATATTGCAGATGCAGCGAAAGTAAGTAAAAGTGAGGCATTACGTTGTTTTAAACTAGGTGCTGACATCACCCCAGTTGAGTACTTAATACAGTATCGATTATCAAAAGCAAAAGAATTACTCTTAAATTCAGAAAAAAATGTTACCGAAATCGCCTCACAAACAGGCTTTGAAAACGTTGGATATTTTAGTCGAATGTTTAAAAAATATTATGGAGCGACACCAAGATTACTACGTAAAACAAGTCTACAAAAAACAGTAGATGTCTTACCTAGCAATCATCCACATAGGTAAATAAACTATGGTTCTGAGGTCAGCGGCTAATCAAAATACCAAACTTGTGCTTCGGATTCCAAAGTAAAAGGCTCTTAAATGTTTAACCGTAGATTCGAACAATCCGAAGAACTACAGAAGCGGTAAGCATAACGTGAGTATACAAAAACCTGCTGAAAAATATCTGGTTAGGAGATATCCGTTATGAAATAGTATTGCGCTACGACTGCTTCGGAGTTTTTTGCTGCGAATAATCAGGAAGTCAATCGAACATTTACCAATGAGATAACTTAAAAATCGTGAAAAGAGTTTCATTAAGCAGACATCAGCAGACACTTTAGAGTGTCTGCTGTATTTTTTCGTGAAGCTTAAAATAACGATATTATTGTTTCGATTTCTTTATATCTGCTTCCTTTCCTATAGTTTACTATTTAATTAACACACATATATATGACGGAAAAGGAGTAACTTTATAGGGGCTGCTTTTAGCCTATTTTGGACTTCTCTTTTTTGCTCGAAGGGTATCCCTATCATTATTCGAGTCAGACTGTCTGTTTGGATTAGTTGGTGTGGTTGGAGCCTTGGGTGTGCCATGGATTGGATGCTTTATTGATCTGTTTATGCCATCGCAGGTCATCGGCATCATGACATTAATTCTCTTGCTTTTGTTTGCTTTATTTGTCTGGATCGTCAGTGTTCTCATTCTAATTTTGAGGATTATACTTGTGGAGTTGGGCGTTCAAGGCGCCCAAGTCATGAATCTAACTCGCATTTATTCGCTAGATAAAGGTGCTAAAAGTAGACTTAATACTGACTTCATGGTTAGCACATTTTTCGGCGGAACTTATGGATCAACGTTAAACAGTTATTTGTGGAGTATCGGTCAATGGACTTGCTAGATGCTGTGTAGTCCCAGCTTCAATTGTTGTATGGGGATTTTCATATCTTAAGAACCGGAAACTTGATTATAATATCTGATGAACTTCTTGAATCATTGTTCAATAAAACAATGAAGTAGGGAGTTTGATCAATGATATGTAAAGTAACTCGCTCTCATTTAGTATGAGGCACCAATTAAATATTTGAATTTTCCCTTGATAGCGCTTTTAAAATCGTATATAATGTGTTTACAATAAATATTAGGGTTGTTACTGCACAGCAGGCAAAGCCTAAACTAATCCGTGCTAAGTGATATTTAGTTCTGGATTGTTTAGGCTTTTTTGTTATTAAAAAAACAAAGTGGGCGAGATTTTGAGAATAAAAAAATATTTAACAATAATGTTGCTCTAGTTGAAGGACCCAATCGATCCGAGGTTATTGTTATTGGGAAAGGACTGGCATACCATAAAAATCCAGGTGAAGATATAGATCTGGCTAGAATTGAAAAAACTTTTGTAATGGAGACCAAAGAATTATCTGAACGGCTTTCAACATTATTAAGTGAAATTCCTCCAGAGCATCTGGAATTAACGGATCAGATTATTCGATACGCAGCGAGCGATCTGCAAACTTCCTTTAGCAACAATATTTATTTGGCTCTCACCGATCATATTAGTTATGCAATAACTCGCTCTGCACAGGGAATGAGCCTTAAAAATGCATTGCTCTGGGAGATACAAAAATTTTACCCGAAAGAGTATCAAACTGCTTTGCATGCTCTACAAATTATCGAAAACAAAACCGGGTTTACGCTGCCTATTGATGAAGCTGGTTTTATCGCCATGCATTTTGTGAATGGACAGCAGGACGGTCAGGAAATGGAACAGACCGTGCTCGTTACCCAAATGGTTCAGGGAATCCTTAATATAGTGACCCTTCACTACGGAATCGAATTGGATGAGAATTCGTTAAACTACAGTCGCTTTGTGACTCATTTGAGATATTTTTCGTATCGCACTATGCGTAATGAGACGATTCCGAGCGAAGATGATGAACTCTACAAACAAGTGGTTTCCAAATATCCCGAAGCTTTTGACTGTAGTGAGAAGGTTAGAACTTACTTACAGGAAGAGTATAAGATTGAAACGACCGAAGCTGAAATGGTTTATTTCATGCTCCATATCAGGCGCGTGACCAGCAGGAACTAATATTTACAATATAGATCAGGGTTGTTACCATTCGTTGGGCAAAGCCTGGATAAGTGATAAGTACATTTTATTGGTGTGCTTCCTCACCTATTCAGGTTTTTTTATTTTATATACACCCAGAATAAGTTAAAAGGAGCAATGTGATGAAGTACGAAAAATTAGCAAAGGACATTATGCAAAATATTGGTGGGGAGGAGAATGTATCCAATCTTGTCCATTGTGCAACTCGGTTAAGATTTAATCTTAAGGACAACCAATTGCCAGATAAAGAGAAGCTGAAAAGCCTGGAAGGTGTACTGACCGTTGTCGAAAGTGGCGGTCAATTTCAAGTGGTTATCGGAAATGACGTTTCACATGTATACCAAGAGATCAAGAAGACCAGCAACTTGGATCATGGGAATTCTGACTCCGCAGATGCGGAACTACCGAAAGAGAAGTTGATGTCCAGAATTTTTGCAGTAATTTCCGGGAGTTTGTCTCCACTGTTGCCTGCAATGGCCGGGGCCGGAATTCTTAAAGCCTTTTTAACTCTGTTCATTTCTTTTGGGTGGATATCTGCAGAAAGTGGAACTTATCTTATTTTGGCTGCAGCAGCGAATGCCGTCTTTTATTTCTTGCCTATATTCCTAGGTGTCACTGCATCCATCAAATTTGGTGCTAATCCTTACGTCGGTGGAGTGATCGGTGCATCGTTAATGGAACCAAACTTTACTGGGTTATTGGCCAATGGAGATACTTCATCCTTCTTGGGTATCCCTGTAGTTTTAATGGATTATTCCGCAACGGTCTTCCCGGTATTTGTTGCTATTTGGATTTTCTCTTACGTCGAAAAATGGTTTAAAAAAATCATTCACAAAGAGCTTCAGACGTTTTTGGTTCCATTGTTGTGTATGGTCATTATTGTGCCACTCACCGCGATGATTTTTGGTCCGTTTGGAGTGTACATCGGAAACGCTATCGCAGATGCCATTAATTATCTTATGGGTGTAAGTGGATTGTTAACAGGCGCTGTCATTGGTGGATTAATCTTTTTCCTTGTTGTTTTCGGTCTTCATTGGGGCATCATTCCGATCGTTCTAGCGAACCTAACGAATGGAACAGATCCCATTCTTGCAATGTGGGCAGCCTCCAACTTTGCCATGGCTGGTGTAGCACTTGCTGTCTTCCTTAAGTCTAAAAAAGAAAAGGCACTAAGATCCATTGCCGGTTCTTCTACGTTAAGTTTATTGCTAGCCGGTGTCTCTGAGCCAACGGTCTACGGAATATTACTGCGTTACAAGCGTACAATCCCGTATGTCATTATTGCCGGAGCTATTGGTGGGGCCATTAATGGTGCATTCCATACGTATGCTACAGCTTTTGTTTTCCAGAATGTTTTCTCCATTGGTGCATTTGAACCGGTTGGTTACTACTTAATTGGAATCGCCGTTTCGATGGCAATGGGCTTGATTCTGACGATTCTTTTTGGTTATCAAGACAAAAAGAAGTTGCAGCGAATAAACAAGTCAAGGTGAACACTACTGAAAATGAAAAAAACATGGATCAATCTGAAGGAAGTGCAAGTCCTGTTGAACCGATTTTGAAAAAGGAAGTGCTTCTCAGCCCATTAACTGGAGAGGTAAAATCATTGACTGAAGTTCCCGATCCAGCATTTGCGGAAGGTGCTATGGGGAAAGGGATTGCTATTGTTCCGACCGTTGGGCAAGTACTGTCTCCAGTGAACGGCACCGTGGGCACCGTCCTCAAATCAGGACATGCCGTGATTCTGATGTCCGAGAATGGGGGAGAAATATTGATTCATGTAGGCATCAACACCGTTCAATTAAAAGGTCAACATTTCACGCCACGAGTGAAGGCAGGAGATCATGTCAAACAGGGAGATCTATTGATTGATTTTGATTTGGAGAAAATCAAGGAAGCCGGGTACAACCCGATTACCCCTATTATTATTTCGAATACTGCCGACTACCTGGACGTTATTGAGACAACAAATTCTTCGGTTACAGCACAAGATAAATTGCTAACGCTTGTTGTCTAACAAGAAGAGAGGAGGAAATACTTTGAAAACTGTACCATACACATTTCCTGAAAACTTTTTGTGGGGCGGCGCAGTAGCCGCCAATCAGGTCGAAGGGGCTTATTTGGAAGATGGAAAAGGATTGTCCACGGCAGATGTATTGCCGCATGGGATTACAGGTCCAATCTTGGAAGTGCCCGAAGGCAAATATCCTTCTCATGAAGCCATAGACTTCTATCACCGTTACCAAGAAGACATTGCACTGTTCGCAGAGATGGGTTTCCGCTGCTTTCGTACATCCATTGCGTGGTCAAGGATTTTTCCGGAGGAGATGAGGCGCTTCCTAACGAAGAAGGACTTCAATTCTATGAGCGGTTAATCGACGAGTTGCTGAAATACAACATAGAACCTGTCATTACCATCTCTCATTATGAAATGCCATTAGGACTATCTAAGAAATATGGTGGCTGGAGAAGTCGGAAGATCATTAGATTTTATGAACGTTATGCAAAAGTTCTGTTCGAAAGATTCAAGGAAAAGTCAAGTATTGGATGACGTTTAATGAAATAAACATACTTGCTCACTATCCTTTTACAGGCGGTGGAATCATCGCACGTGAAGGAGAAAATAAGAAACAGCTTCAATATCAAGCTGCACATCATCAGTTCATTGCGAGTGCTCTTGCTGTTAAAGCATGCCATGAAGTTATGCCAGAGGCTCAGATTGGATGTATGTTAGCCTATATTCCTGCATATCCGTTAACGAGTGCCCCTGAAGATGTTTTTGCTGCGCTACAAGGAGAGCGGGAAATCCTGATGTTCGGAGATGTACAAGCTAGAGGGGGATACCCTTCGTATGCTGCACAATTTTTCAAAGAGAATGACGTGGTGCTTGAAACAGAAGCCGGGGATGATGATATTTTAAAGAGTTATCCTGTGGATTACATTGGTTTCAGTTACTATATGAGCCGTGCAGTTAGCGCAAATCCGGATGGGAAAGAAACGACGGCCGGCAATCTATTCGGTGGAGTAAAAAATCCATATTTATCTTCATCGGAATGGGGTTGGCAAATTGATCCGCTTGGTTTAAGAATTGCTCTAAATCTATTGTATGATCGTTACCAGAAACCATTGTTTATCGTGGAAAATGGTCTGGGAGCAATAGATAAGGTAGAAGCAAACGATGTCATTAATGATGATTATCGGATTGACTATTTGCGCGAGCATCTCTTGCAAGTTTCCAAAGCAATTCAAGACGGTGTTGATCTGATGGGATATACTAGCTGGGGGCCTATTGACCTGATTAGCGCATCTACGGGAGAAATGAAAAAACGGTACGGATATATCTACGTTGATAAAGATAATGCTGGCCAAGGAACTCTAAGAAGAATAAGAAAGAAGAGCTTTAACTGGTATAAGAAAGTTATTGAATCAAACGGTTCGGACTTAGACTAGAAGAACCAGATATAATATAACTGTTGAGAAGAATCTTACTATCAACCTCTTGGATCTCTTTCCAGGAGGTTTTTTTCGAAAATTTTATGGGGTTATGTTAAGTAAAACAAAGGATAACAACCTAGATTATGCTCATAAATGGGCTGGCGGAGAGGAAGATACTAAGGTCATTTTCGGCCAGTTGAGAAAAGCCGGGTTGGACTACATTAATGTAACCGCCGTGTATTTCTGAGCCATTGTTCCGTTTCCTGGGTCATTTGGATTCGTTTGTTCGCGTCTGGCTCACTTTCAATCTTACGTAATCGAATGTGTAAGTGCTCATAAATCTCAGGGGATAGGTGCCTACGTACGACGTGACGATCATCAAACATAAGACGTATGAAAGAAATAACCGAATTATCATCAACAACAGCGTTAGCTAATATAAGATCCGCGGCATCGATTATCTCTGGACGTATAAACTCTTCATAATCTCGAACCTCAACATTGATTTTTATTCTATGATGTTAGAAAGCTTGGCAGGATGAGATTATTCACGTTAATTTTTGTTTTAATCTTTAACGGGAAACGTTAGTCAGGGTCAGAAGCAATCAGGTGTTGATATCTATGGAGATCTTGCTAACGGGTTTATCTTAAAACGCTGTTTATATTTTGAAAACTCAAACTACATATAACTCAAGTTATATATAGGAATTATAAGAATTTGTACTGTTAATGTCAGTTGCAAATATGTAACATGTTTTATAACATATGATTCGAGAAATCCCCTTAATCCATGTCATATCAGACACAACAGACTTTAATTTAGCTTTTTCGTTTTGTGTGTTACGAATATCATAATACCACCTCTCAATTGATGGAATATTTAGGTGATTATACTGGCTGCATGTGGTACTATTTTACTAAATATTGTATAGATTGGAGTGAACAAATGTGAACGATGAGGAAGAATTAGAGATACCAATTCCTGTTATTCAGAAGAAAATCACAAATGCTGATTTACTCTTAGGAAAGACTATTGAACCGATTAAAAGATTACAAGTTATTTCCGAAGATGACTTTGAAGATTTAGTTTGTGAATGGGCTACAGGATATCTTGCTCAGACATATGTAAAGGTTCGCCGCTGTGGGGGAGCCGGTGATATGGGTAGAGATGTAGTTGCATATTCAGTCTATGACAAGAAGGAGCAACTTATATGGGATAATTATCAATGCAAGCATTACGATAATGCTCTTACTCCCAGCAATATTTGGATAGAACTTGGAAAACTTTGTTACTACACTTATATTGGTAAATATACTGTTCCTAGAAAGTATTACTTCGTAGCCCCAAAAGGTGTATCTACAACTTTAGGAGATTTAATAGATGAGCCTGAATCTCTAAGGAAAGGACTCATAGCAAACTGGGAAACAAAGTGTAAGAAAAAGATTACCATTAAGCAGAATATTGAATTACAAGGAGATTTCTCTGATTATGTTTCCTCCTTCGATTTCACTATTATTGATAGTGTTGAACCACAAAGATTAATCGAACAACATGCTCAAACTAGATATTTCCCTTATAGGTTTGGTGGACTTCAAAAGAACCGGCCTCAGCCAGTGCTTCCTCCTGAACAAATTGCGGAAGATGAGTTGTTATACATTACGAAGCTCCTTGAGGCATATTCTGATAGTCATAAAGTAAAGCGGATTATTGTTAAAGAGCTTCCTGAACATCATAACTTTTTTAACCATTTTGAAAGGCAAAGGAAATCTTTTTATTCTGCTGAATCACTAATGAGGTTTGAAAGAGATACACTTCCTCCTGGTGTAGATGCTTTTAAAGAGCTGAAGGAAGAAGTTTACGATGGCATAATAGATATACTTGAGTCTGAACATGAAGATGGATTTGAGAGAGTCAAAAAAGTTTGTCTAGCAGCTCGAAACCTAAATGTACCGAGTTACCCTCTATACAATTCACTGAAGGGTAATGATTTGGCAGGGATATGCCATCATCTGGCTAATGAAGACGAAATTAAGAAATGGGTGAACTAATGGCAGAGCATTCGGCGAATGATATGGCTTTTAATTCTCCATTGGAGATTGGATTAAGAGCTTTAATTATATTATCAGTGAATCAGCCGGCTTATCTCGATTTGCAAAGATTGGTTTACTACGATTACTTAGTATTACATACCAGGGATATCGGTGATCCCAATTCACCGGATTCAATTCACCCTGCTACTCCTCATCGTTCAGGAGAAATTGTTGTTCGAAGGAAAGCTATGCAAGATGGGTTGGATTTAATGTACAGTAGAACCTTATTAGAAATTGTTTTTGGGGGAAATGGTGTTTCTTATATAGCCACGGAATTAACAAATGCTTTTCTAGATCTTTTTGAGTCTGAGTATTATAAGTTATTACGGAACAATGCATTTTGGGTTAGTCAATTTTTTCAGAATACTCGGATGAAGAACTAAAAGGATATATTGATAATAAACTTGGAAGTTGGGGAGGAGAGTTTATGTACGAAGCTCTTACAAGGAGTGGTCTTGAATGATTTACGGCTTTGAACTTAGAAAGCTCCGAATTATAGGGAATGATGAGAAAGTTTCAGAGGTTTCGTTTAAGAGTGGATTGAATGTGATTGCAGGCCCGTCGAATACAGGGAAAACTTATATTTTTGAATGTATTAACTTTATGTTAGGTGGTACCGAGTTACCTGAACCCATCGATGAAGCTAAGGAGTATCACACTGTCCAGCTTGAGATAATCAGCCGTAATAACCAAGTCTATACTCTTGAGAGAGAACTGACAGGGGAAAAGTTAAAAAATATAACTCAGCTATTTCGGAAATTGAATCTAATAGCAAATTTACAGAATTAGCTCAAAAGCATGCGAAGAAAGAAAGCGTATCCAGTTTTCTCATGAAGTTGTCTGGCTTTATAAACACAGAGTTATTTGTAATTAAAAACAAGGGAACTAAGGAAACTCAAAGGTTCAGCTACCGTAGTTTTAACGATTATATTCTTATTAATGAGGTTGAGATCATTTCAAAGAACTCACCAATTCAATCTAAAAATAACAACCAAACCGCAGAGGAATCTATTTTTAAGCTTATCATCTCAAATAAAGATGATTCTGTAACACGAAATACAGTAAAGACTGACAACCAAAATGGTTTTTTTAATGCTCAAATAGATATTATTAATAAACTAATTTTGGATATAGAAGCGGAAATTAAATTATTAGAATTGCCACAGAGTGACCACAATTTATCTGAAGATATTGAACAGTTGTTATTAAAACGGAGTGGATTAAGTTCGGAAATCGAAACATTAACGGAAAAACGTAAGATCTTCTGGGAGAATATTCAAAGTAATGAGTCTAGGCTACTCTCTACTAATCAATTAATCAAGAGATTTTATCTCCTGAAAGAACAATATGAGACTGACATTAAAAGGTTATCATTCTTGATTGAAGGGGATCATTACTTTTCGATGTTAGACTTTGAAAGGTGTCCTCATTGTAATCAACTAATTACAAATACAGAAGATTGCGACCACGTAGAAATTAAACAAAGGAAGGACTCATATACGAAAGAACTTCTTAAAATAAATAGTCATCTTAAAGACCTTAATGATGCACTTGAGTCTATGGAAGGTGAAAAAGCTTTACTGTTAGAATCAACCTTAGATGTTAATCTAAAGTATGAAGAAATAAGTATTAAACTCGATGAGCAACTCTCTCCAAAGATACTATTCATTCAAGAGGAATTGACAGCATTTCTAAAAAAGCAAAAAAACATAATTGAATATTCTGGTTTTCGATCATCGATTGAAAAACTGATGAATGAAAGAGAATTAATAGCAAGTAAATTAGTTTTAACAAAAGTAGACGAACAGAATCAAACTGTTGAAATGGACTACACTGGATTAATAGCTGAATTGTGTGTGCATATACAAAGATTTTTGACTGATTGGAACTTTCCGGATTCTTCTACTGTTGATTTTGATCCTAAAAATAAAGATGTTCTTATATCAGGAAAAGCAAGGAGGTTATTTGGAAAAGGATACCGATCTATTAGTTATGGAGCCTTTATTATAGGATTAATGGAATATTGTATTAGTAGCGCTTTGCCTCACCCAGGATTTGTTGTCCTTGATTCCCCTGTAACCTCCTATAAGGAACAAGATGAAAACGAAGATAAGACGCCTGAAGAACTGCAAAACAAATTTTTTGAAGAATTAGCTCAAACAAAACGACAAGTAATTATATTGGAAAATAAAAAACCTCCAATATCTATTTTAAAAAAAATAAATTACATTGAGTTTACAAAAAACAAAGAAGTAGGGAGATATGGTTTCTTTAATGTATAACAGCTTGTATTTCTTTCAATTAACAATTCTTTTTAATGTTTGTTATTGGGAAATGTGATGAGTATAAGCTGGTATGAACTCACTATCGAGACATGAGATTGAATAAAATTTTCTTGAACCGTTAAACCGTTGATCTGAAAATGATCGACGTTTTTTTGTGAAAAGGGGCTAATTAATAAAACGTTGTTACATTTATTTATAACAACAACAATCAACTATGCGATAGGCATTTTGACTTATTACGTTTGTTATTTTGCTATGGTAATTAAAATCTCTACTGGAGAAGAAGTTGTTACTGGTGGAGTTCAAATAATGGCGAAGCTGGTGACTTAGTATGATTTGAATCCATCACTTCCTCGTATACCTAATATAAATATTTACCTCTTGCACAAAGAACGTATGTTCGTTTTATAATATATACAAACATACGTTCTTAAATGTACAGGAGTGATTTCAGTGTTGGCTAAGCAACGAACCATTATGCTCCTCTCGATATGCAGTCGTTTTATGCTTCAGTTGTCGAGGGACAAGAACATCGTTCGATTTCCGATTAGGTGTATATCTAAACATTACGCACACGCACTTACAAGTTCATTAAATACCCATAATACATAACAATGTTCAAATAGTTAAAGGAAAACTGACACGATGAGAGGTTAAACATGGTCGGCTAGGCATTAAACAAGCGAAATATCAGACTGAAACTGGCAGTTGAGAACAAGAACTTGTACCGATTGCCGAGAGGGACATGAACAAACGACCTCATTCCCACGCCGATAGGTGTCCAATGGAGAGAGTTGTACTTTGTTTACCTAGATAAAGATCTTAATCCAGCGGAAGCTTGGAAAATCAAACCTACTTATAGGGTTGCTTTTTTAACCTACCTTAGTGGAGTCACAAGTAGGAAAATCACAATCCAAGAACCAGGTAAGAAGCAATCAGGAACACGGGAATTGCTTGTAAATAAAGTTCGATATTCAACAGATATTACTACCGAGCTTCTAAAGTTAATGTAAGTGGAGTGAGTTAGAGAACCACAAGAAGGGGCTGTCCTAAACAGGTAGCCGTATTTTTATTTCCATTGAGCGTGGATCTTGTCGGTTCTTGCTTTCGGGGCAGGAGTTAAGTCCCTCTCTGGTGAATATTTAAATATGCTAATGCATGTGAAATCAACGTATGGAGTGATCGTATGACATCGAAGATTAATTGTCCGCTTTGCGGTAATGAAGCAGGACAAATGAAAGACAGGTCAGATGTTTACCTGATAAACTGCCCGAATTGTGGTGACTTCCAGATCACCCACGAGTGCTTAGAGGATTTGCCTGCTGAACGAAAACTTCTACCACAGTTGATGAAGGTATCGGCATTCACTTGATACCGCACAATCAACAAAGAGCCGGTAGCAACACTATTCATCGGTAATCCTAACGGCTATACAGAGGGGTATACGATTCATCAAATCGTTGATCAGTTCCCCTCAGTACCGAAACGCAAAATAAGAGCTCTGCAGAATCTTCAGGCTCTTTCGAAATATTGGGGTGATGCAGTAGCAATTGAACGCAGGGACTACTCTGTATTCTTCCCTGAGGTAAACGAAGAACAGCCGAGCTTGATGATGGTACGTACTTTAGTCGAAGAAGGCTTAGTCACTGGTGAGGTGAAGTTCCCGACACAACTTACGTTATTGGAAAAGGGCTATTCGCTCTTGAGGGATCAAGCAGTTCCTGCAGCTCCATCGCCAGCATCTAAAGCTCCTGTAATAGAGGAGCCGACTCCAGTCGCAACTCAACCAAGTAAGTTGGATGGTTTGCATCCGAGAGTGTTGGGGGTCGCCAAAAGGCTTTTCGAAGATGGGCATTATCGTTCGGCTGTCCTCGATACTTATGTAGCGTTGGATAATGATGTTCAGCTAAAAAGTAGGCTACAACATGTTGGTACAGAACTAATGCAAAAGCTTTTACAATTAATAATAAGAAGGGGACTACTGAGAGGGCAACTATTCTTAAGGTAGCTGGCGGTGATGACCCACAACAAGGTACCATGTGGTTATTCTCTGGCGCTGTGATGGGAATTCGGAACGTCTTAGCACATGACTATACGATACATCCAACAGAGCAGGAAGCGTTAGAACAACTTTACTTTGCATCGATGTTGTTCAGTAGACTCGATAGGGCTATGAATGTTGAAGCGGAGCAACTCATTGCTGAGATTACTCAGCTGAGTTTCAAGCTTGACGGAAATAATTGCTACTCTTACGCATCACAAATAAGAGGATTCCTTGCTTCTTCGAGTGATTATGTTGATGCTGAACTGCAGAGGATCTGTTTCGGTAAGATCTTTGAATTAATTAAAAGTACCTTTTTCAATGACCAAAATGTGGGTATCGATTTGTTATTAGAGTTGGATTCATCAATCTTTGAGCTCATTACTTTTGAAGAGCATATCGAGTTGATCTGCGCCATTTATAAGACAATTTGTGGTAAATTTAAGTCTCACTCTGCGTTAGCCTTAATTGAGGATGGATTTGAGCCTATAACAAAGAGTTTGAAACTGTTTCAGAATCATCTGCTCTCTAGCGATGAAGCGCTTCAAAGTGTATTAAAAAAGATTGAGTGTAATGATGACTTTTTAAGGTCAATTACGCACAATTCTGGTTTAGAGTTTATGGTCGCATTCCTCCAAAAAGTAGTCGATAATGAGTTCGTGTTGAGAAGGAATGACTTGAGTTCTCTCAGTTATGAATTGAATCGCGTAGGAAAAAAAGGTCTTGAAGAATTGACTGAAAAAATCAACACGATGAACGAGCATTGGTTTTACAAAGACCTGCATTGGTGTGAACGTTGTTTAAGCGGGGGATATCATTCTTGGTTTCATCAGTTTAAACTCTTTGACGAATGTGTATTTCATAAGAGTAATTTGCTTAACTCATGCCCTAAATGTAGAGGGAAAATACCATTCTTGTTAACAAACAAACAATTGGATCATGCATTTATGTGTAAGTGTGGGCATTCTCTCGCACACTTACATTCATCTAGTTGGAATGAATGGATGGGACCGAACCATCTAGACCAAAATATACTCCGATGGCTTCAAAACTCAGATGATAATAAAAATCAGTTCAAATGGATCATTCATGCACAACACTGCAACTTAAAATCGTTAATCAAAGCTTCTCCAGAGGAAACTATTGAATTTGACGATTCTAACCCTATTCAGCATGATCAATATTTTTCCAGCCCATTCCAAAATAAATTATTACGTGTTTGTTCCGCTGCATACCAGAGAGTAGAAGAAGAACTACTAACAACTGTATTGGAGGAACATAGACATTGTATTTCTCAACTAATGGAACTCAAAAAAACAGATGAATTAGCTGATTTCCCGACTATATGTACATATGCATATGCCTATGTATTTTGGAGAAAATCTCTGTTGAACAAAGAGTATTTTTACTGTGATACCCTGTGTAGAACAGTAGATAATGATTCTTTTTATAGAGGACCATTGATCATAAGAGATCACTTAGAATACTTTGCGGACCAAATCATTAGTTATCAAATGAGAAGTGCAGGGGGATTAATCAAAACGTATTATTCTGGGTATTAGAAAAGATAATAACTAAATTTAGTGCAAACTTTTTTATTGATTGGTTGAAAGTTGCAGGCGAAAGAAGTATGGAAGCCAGTGTACCTCAATGGAACGAAATTGAACAACTAAGAGATAACAGTTTCCCAAACATAGCAATAAAATATATTAAATGTGAAAATTCTTCATCATGCTCAATTGAGTTTTATCATCTAGATGAAATTCAATCGGGATCTAAATGGAAATGTCCGCATCAGGATGAGCGTAACAAAGAAGAGATTAAATCCATGAAATCTTTTACACCTCAGAAAATCGCAATGCTCGTTATGAGTAACCCTAATGAGGAGAACTTAAAGCTACAAAAGTCAGTAGATAAATATGTGAAAAGATTAAGTTTTTAAACCCGTTAATTTTCGATTGATGAAAACTTAACGGGTTTTTTTATTTAGAATGAAGAGAAGAACCAATCGTTAATGGGTACAAGTTCTTGTCCTTTAACGGTACAAGTTTTTGTCCTCCGACATTTACATGGTGGGATGATTTAGATCTTATAGTAAAATCGATCTATATACATATGTACAAAATACGAGTTTTGTGAAACAGTATTAATAGTTAGTTAATTAACTCACTGACTGTGCACTGTACTCTGACTGGGTATTAACTTCTTTTTTAACTTTGTCATCTTCTTTTTGATTACTACAATCAAACCGTTGTTCGATCCATTCATATGGATAAATGTGGCTTTCTTAATTTATTACCCCCGAGAACTTTTCAATTTCATATGGATAAATATGTGATCTGTATACAAATCACAATAACATATCTAATATCGCATCTTCACAATTCAGCTATCCAATCTATCCCAATATAATATGCACCCATTTTAGTTTTAAAATGAGCACATATTATATTGGATACTAAATCTGAATCGAATTCTTTTAATCTGATCCTACGTCATTTTTAATCCCCGTGCACCCAAAACTCAATTATGCTGTTCCAGGTGTTAGATTCATTTCCTTGCCCAATATAACGAATGAATTTGGCTTGAACCGGTTTAAATTCAAATGTATCATAGGCAGCCTGTTTTTGACTGGTGACGTTACTTAATACATTTTGGTAATTAGTACCATCTGTTGATATCTCCAAATCAAAATAATTGGATCGCGTATGCCCATTATAGAATTGAATACTTACCTGCCCTACTTGGGTTTGTTGCTCAAGCTCTAACTGCAGGTACTGTCCCTTTCCATCTGCAGACCATCTGGAGTCTGGATCGCGGTCGATCGTATGGATCGGCAGATTGCCATCATCTGCACTTGCCGTAACCTTGGTTACGACAGCGAACGGTCCTTCCGGCTCGGCCATAGGCTCCTTGACTTCAAATTTCTCCCGTGCCTAGACCGTTACTCCATTAAAGACGCAGCTCACGATGATGTCGACATTTCCAGCTTTTATTGCATGGAATGTAGTTCCTTCCGTATATCCGATCGTATCATCACTCGTTGTGTACGTGACAGGAACGTTCAATTCTGCAATGTTTACGATCTCCCCATTATCTAATGTTAGAAACGAAGATAATTCTCCGCTTCCTCCTGCGCTAATCGCATTACCTGCGACTCTCCAGCCGGGTACCGCTTTATTGGGACTTATGGAGATGTTCTCTGGAAGTACCGGTGTATTAGCTACCTTAAACTTCACTCGCACGTTCTGTTTGTGGTCCCGATATGATACAGTGATCTCTCCAGTTCCATTTGTCCCTTGCGGTTGCTTAATTTTAACCTTCCCATCCTTCGCAAAAGGTTTTGCAGAGATGATAGGCGTTTCGGTTGTGCCATAAGGCAAAGTGTGAACGTAATCCGTTCTTAAGAACTGCATACCCCCTATGACTTCGCCATTCACCAACAGGGATTGAAGCCCCAGATGAATATCTTTGATTCGCTTCTTGCTCTGATCCTGATATAAACTTTGCGGGGATAAACGATCGCCCTCCCCAATGCCTTCCGCCATATCAAATGGCTGCTTATCAGCATCCGGAATGGAACCAACAATGTTGACGTTCACGCCGGTGTCCTTTCCTTTTGTTCCAATGACATATCCATTCCCGAATTGTTCTGATTCTACAATAACACCGGATTTACTAGGGTGTGCCGCCTGACCGGTCGTATTCCAGAAGACACTTTCAGTGGTCACCACCCCATGACGATTCGTTTCTGATGATCCATAATCCCGTGTAATGGCAGAGATCCCGTCCCCATTAACTACCAGGTTGTCGATCAGGTTCGCCATGCTCAAATACATATGAAAATCAGTCAATAATGAAGGTTTCTCAGAATACGAACCTTGCAGGACATTTCCGTTCGCAGAGAAGTTGGCATATGTGAAGCTATGTCTAGCTCTTATAGCCTTACTATTCTTAATGAGATTATCATTACCTATAAATTGATATAAATAACCGTTCCCGTTCGCTCCACGATACTGCGGGTACTGCATGGTTACATGATCCACAGTGACGTTCTTCGTACGATCCAGAATAATACCCTTGGATAACAGATGATAATCTGTATTGCCAGCTGGTTTATAAGTGTTAATATTTCGAATCCAGCTGTTGGCCACTGCAATCACATTGACCGCTTTGGCATTATCGGCTTCATATCCAGCAGTCCCAACGACTTTGAAGTCATCCTCACCAAGCCCCGACTTCACATTTTGAATGTTTGCGATCGAAAAATCCTCTAAACCGACTTCGACAATTGGATCTGCAGTCTGACTAATCGTAATATCATCGCGCAGCTTCATTGGATAACGCGTCGGAATGTCTAATGTAATCGTTTTATTATCCGGATCTACGCCCACGATTTGGCGGTAGAATAACGGTTCTACTTTACCAAGACGTGATGACCACTTGTTTTGCATGCCAAGCTCACGTAAGAATCCTGGCGTCGTTTCGAATGAAATGACCACGTAATCATTCACTGCAAACCCGCTTGTATCCTCAACGGACAGCAGGACGGTTGGATCGGTAACGGACTTGCGAAGTTTCGTAGAAATCCCGGTTTTCTTCCAATCTCCGTTACCGATCCGGATAATATCCTTGTTTTTCATATTTTGCTGTGCATTATAGATATGAGTCTTGTTCATCCCGTCACCTTTCAGGAGCATACGACTTGCAGGAATGTTTAGTGAATAATCCTTGCCGTCCTGAGGGTTAACCTGATATGTACCCTTGGGAAGATACACGACACCTCCACCCCGCGTCACAGCGGCATCAATTGCCTTTTGAATAGCCTGCGTTGCATCACGGCTCCCTGAAGGATCGGCAAAATACGGTGCTTTCGTAACATCGATAAGTTTGTTTTTAGGCGTTTTAGGCAATTCTGTCTCCCCACGCCGATAACCGGCATAAGAAAAGTCATGCAGAAACCTTCCCTGTTCATCTTTAAATCCTGGATACCAATCGTTTGGATAGAGCCTGCTTCTGCCATCCGTACCCAGAGACAGATTCTCACCGGCACGATCAATAGATGGCTGTGAGTCGCCCTCTGACGCTCGAACCTCCTGGGTTCCAGGTACAGACAATCCAACAGTCAACGTAAATGCCAACAATAAAAAAGGCCACTTTCTCCGCATGCTTTCGTTCTCCTCCTTTTGGATTTCAGAGTATGTGAGCGGTTTCAAGAAACCCTATAGTCACCTCCAATCCTGCTCAAGCAAGAGTCATGTGCATGCCATCTCAGCATGTCATAACCGATTGTAGAGCACGAGGGAACGAAATTACATCAACAAAAACGACACTTCAATGCCCATTTTATACAATATAAGGATTTATTTAGAGGATATAGCGCGATTATACCGCTCTAACGCTTGCTGCTGAATCTCAATCGCACGATCAATCTGTAATGACTTGATTTGCTTGACGTACGTATCGAAAGCATCCACCGGCTCAATGCCAAAAATGATTTTAAGCGACATCTCGTCCACCACTTTGTTCACTTCCTGCATGATGACTGACATCTCCGTGCTCTCTTTCTCGGTTTTGGGCAGGGTCGGTACCTGATGGAGAACAGCATCCGTGCTGGACCATAACTGCACCGCCTCTTTCTGTTCCGGTAAAATATAATATTGCTCCATGTATCGCGTATCCTGCACAAATGGACCGAAATAACTCGCTCTGGTGTACATCGCTAGTGCTTGAGCCGGCGACCACTTATCAGGGTTTTTCAAAATAGTCTCGGTATACGTCGGATACCCGTCCTTCATCTCAAAACTGACACCTTCAATGCCAAAGTTGAACAGCAAGTGTCCCTCAGGCCCATACCCGTAGTCCAGCATCCGTGCTGCTTCTTCTACATGATGACTGTTGTTGGATATGGCGACCCCACTGGAACCGATAGCGGGAGCAAGTTGACCAAATTTCGGACGATCTCCTTTGTTCATAACAGGATATGGCGCTGGCACAAGCTTTGCATGGGGATCCGTCTCCCGCAAGATGGGTAGCCATGTACCGATCCCCGCCCCAGCATTCCAGATACTCGCGCCGCTGCGTCCTGTTGTCATGTTTGTATCCTGAGTCTCCGAATCTACGGCAGCCAGATTCTTGTCAATGAGTCCCTCCGCATACCATTCACGAAATAAGGATAGAAATGCCTTATATTCAGGTTCCTGTGCCCCAAACTTAATTTGGCCATCTTCCACGTAAAACCCTTTTTTAATACCAAAAGCGCCAATAAAACCGCCGCCTTCGATACCAAACAACGGATTCGGAACACCTAGAAAAGTAAGCGGGGCGTCAGCTCCCTTTTGTCCTTAAATGCCTGAAGCATCGTATGCCATTCGTCAATCGTGGTTGGCACATCAAGTCCAAGCTCGTCCAGCCAGTCCTTCCGGATAATCGGTCCTTGATAGGTTCGAAGCTTATCATCTCCTTGAATAAAAGGAAACGCGTAATAACTTCCGCTCGCTGTGCGAATCTGCATATCAATGTCTGGATGCTCGTTCAGGTACTGCTTCAGATGAGGTGTGTATTGATCAATAACATCGTTTAATCGCAGAATATATCCGTCTTTGATCGCTTTCTCCGGCCCACCGGGATAATTGCTCCACTCATATTCAATCATATCCGGCAGTTCCCCGGATGTAAGCAGCACATTAATCGCTTCTTTGGCCTGATTGGCGGGAGGCCGGATGAATTGAAGGTTGACTCCGGTTCTCCGCTGCCATTCCTGAAAAAAGGCACTTCATTGAAGCTGGACTTAATGCTTGCTGCATTGCCATTCAATTCTGCCCAGTAGGTTAATTTCCCACCGTCATTGGGTGAAGCAATTGAGACGGTCTGGTACTCTGATGAGCCGGAACGTTCATCCAGCTTGGCATCCGAATCTGTCCCGTTCTGATCGCAAGCAGTCAGCATGCCAAGCAGCAGGATGAGCCCTGTCACCTTTGCTATGAATGCCAACTTCCTCTTTACGTTCATGTTCCGGTCTCCTTTCAAATCAACTGATTTCTTTATATTTACCAGGTGTAATGCCTTCGTATTTCTTGAATACCCGGATGAAAGTTGCTGCATCGTTATACCCGACCAATCGGGATATTTCTGTAATGGATTCCTGTTTATGCTCAATCATTTCTTTAGCCTGTCGGATACGGCACTTATGAATGCAGTCCAGCAGACCCTCACCGGTCTGATTCTTGAAGAGTTTGGACAAGTAACTGCCCTTAAGCTCAAAATGCTCACCAATTGCGTTGACGTTCAAATTCACGTCCGTATAGTTACTCTCAATATACTGTGTGACTTGGGTGCTGAGATGACGCAGGGAATCCTCACGTTCTTGTGATACATTCGTTGCGCGCTTGTCAGCGGCATAGGAACATACCTCCTCAAGCAAGTTCTGCAAAGCCTCCTGCATCTCCTGGATGGTATCCCCGGCAATAATGTCCTCAATCCGATGCGGGTATTGGATTAGCGTATGGTTATCCCTGTCCCCCAGATCATTAATAGCCTTTATCATCGTACCTACCAGGTTGAAAATCAGGCAACGTGCAAGTGTGAGCGACATAATCGGTTTATCAAAATTTCGCTCTGTAATCTCGTTCATATAAGCGCTGGCTTGGTCGGTATCTCCCGCTTTGATGAAATTAAGAAGTTGCTGTTCCACTTGAAGCGGATAGTAGTAGCCAAATGGGGCATCCGCCATCGCATCGCTGCGGACATCGCCATAGGTAATGATGCCTTTCTTGCCAAGCACCATTTTGTATTCCATCGCGTCTACTGCTTCCTGGTATGCTTCGGCGATGCCAATCCACGACGTGTGGCGTCCGCTGATGGAGATCGTCAATTCCATATCATAGCTTTCCAGGAAGCGCTGCGCTTCTGCCGCAATGTGATGAAGATCATGATTCCAATCCGAAGAATCCGCTTTCATATTTACAAGGCAGACCATCATATCATCAACTTCTGCTACATATCCGACGTGCTGACGCTCTGAAGCCAGTTCTTCAACAACATTGGAAATAATGAGATGGATCAATTTGTTTCGTTCATTGATATCAATACCCGGCAGCTTTCCATAGAGATTCTCTTCATTTTCGATTACAAATAAGATAACAGCAAATTCACTTGAATAGAGCGGCATATGGAAGGAACGGAATGCATCTTCATAGGGCACGAGCGTATCCTGTTTGCCTTTCAGAAGCCGATTAATCATATTGGAGCGCAGTACCTGCTGATGTTTCTGCAGTTGCTGGGCAATCTCGTTCTTTTCTGATCGTGTGTTCATGATGACCTTCTGAATAAACCGAAGTTCGTTCCGATCAGCGGGTTCGTTCTGACTATTTTTGTCTTTTAGTGATTCCACGAGCTGTTGGATTGGGGAGTAATTCCGGCGCATGAAGAACCAGGTCAGTACACCCGCACTAATGAGACTCACCACGATACTGATATACGTAAAATTGCGGACATACACTGCCTTTTCCCAATAAAGGCTGCTGGGAATAATCAATGCGTACTT
Source organism: Paenibacillus sp. OVF10 (assembly GCA_022836915.1). Taxonomy (GTDB): domain Bacteria; phylum Bacillota; class Bacilli; order Paenibacillales; family Paenibacillaceae; genus Paenibacillus. Next base: position 4,635,075 of record CP094668.1, read on the forward strand.
CAGATCGGATACCGCGGAGTCCATGTAGAACATCTCCGACTTGCCAACCCTGGCGTTATCCAACTGAACCTGATTGCCATTCATGAATGGCTTCAATTCCTCCGATCCGGGATGATTGCTCATCAGAATCTCGTTATTCTGGTTCAGAATCAGCAGCGTGGCATCACTAAAACCCGAAATGCTCTCAATCGCTTTCTGGAATCTTCGCGTATCCGCCATGACGACAACCGTACCGGTCTCCTGACCATTCAAATCATCAGGCAGACGTGTAATGTACGCAATGGAAGACTCCGCCGGAGCTGCATTCTGATGCGGCAGAATGACGAATTGATTCGTCTCTGCACCCAGAACTTGATCCCGCCACGTTTCGAAAGACATTGCACCTGTGTTATGTATGGTATGAAATGCCGTCCGCATATCCCGAATATTGCCTGAACGGAGAATGGATTGGTCTTTTTCCACACGACGTAGAATTCATCGATGGACGCGTATGATGTTTTATAGAGACGAAGTTCCTTCACCAGTTGGTAGGCCGTATAAGGCGCCTCTTTGGCAGGTTGATTGGAGTACATCAGCGTTTGCAGATTCGGGCTCCACGTCATCTCCATGTTCAACCGTTCCATAAGATCAACTTGTGTATCGATCGTATAACGCATCTGCTTCAATAAGGAATCGTTCGCCCGATGTATTTCACTCTTCAATGTCTCATTCGCTTGCATGTAAATAACCAGACTGATCAGAATCGGCACAATTAAAACAGCACTGTAGGAGACAAGCCAGGTCACGATTATGCTTTCTCGTTTTTGCCACAAATATCGAATGTTTAGCAACAGTTCATCACCCAACTCTTCGTAGATTATCGATGTTTGGATCAGGAATTTATTATAACGTCAAGAGCGCGATTGGGATATAGATAAAAAGTTCAATTCAATTGACAAAAAGGTGCGAAAGCACCGATTTCCCCGTTAAATCAAGCACAAATAGCCCGAATAGACAGCTTTCGTCTATCGGGCATTCGGTATCAAAACGCGTATTCATTTGAATTCATTTTTGAATAGATGAGAATGTTTTCGGAAATTTTCTCAGAGCATTTTTAGAAAATGCGATGCTTCCATCCGTTTAATTTGGCACTCGCCTCAACGTAAAAATAGTCACCGTATATGAGTGAGACGTTCACGTTCTGACCTGCCGGTTTATGACCGGTTCCCTCCAGGAGCATACCTTCGTGCTCAGGAAGATCCCATGTTCCATAATGATTCCGCAGGGAACTCAGGATACGTTTGGCAACGGTAGCATAGAGTCTGCCCTCCGGATCAGGAAGTACATCTGCAAGCTCAAGCAATCCGGAAGCTGCAATTGCACCAGCAGAGCTGTCTCGTGGAACTTCCTCCTCTTCTTCGGACTCTGCACGGAAATCCCAATGCGGAACGTGATCCTCAGGCAGTCTGGAAATGAAGAAGTTCGCCACGCGCTGAGCAGCATCAAGATATGCCAGGTCCTCTGTATACCGATACGTATTCGTTAATCCATATAAAGCCCACGCCGCTCCCCGGCTCCATGCCGAATCCGGTCCCGCTCCCTGTCCACCTATCGCTTCTGCGCGTTCACCTGTTTCGGGATCAAATCGAATGATATGACGCACCGAGCCATCTTCCCGGACAAATTGCTTCATGACCATATCCGCATGAGCTTTGGCGATATGGCCGAAACGTGGATCTCCGCTCTCCTCAGACGCCCAGAAGAGCAAGGACAGGTTCATCATGGTGTCGATGATCGACCAGCCCAGCATGTCGCCATTCCAGGCCCGGATGAAGCTGCCTTTGGTATTAAAGCGTCCAGCCAGGAAGTTCGCGGCAAATAAGGCACGCCTTGCGGCATCGGCATCTCCGGTGAGCTTGTATTTGATGACGGCCGTAGGCAGGAAATGAAAGCCCACATCGTGATCAAAGTAGTTGTTTTCAAGAAACCGTGCCGATAGCCGCTCATCCCAATTCCATGCAGCTTCTTTATATTTCTCATCACCCGTCATATCGTACACAATCCATAACATGCCCGGCCAGAATCCTGAGGTCCACCAATCGATTCTCATGTCGTCATAGATGCCATTTGCTCCAGCGACATGCGGAGACTTTTCACCTATGGCTGCTAGCATCTGATCGGCTTTACTTTTAATCTGATCCCACACGTCCTTGTTCACTTCATTTAATACGCTCATGTAACATCATACCTCCTTACCGTTCTTCAATTCTCTGGTTTAACCCTTCAATGAACCAACCATGACACCTTTCACGAAAAAGCGCTGCAAAAATGGATAGATGCACAGGATCGGTATCGTCGCTACCATAATCGTTGCATACTTGATGGTTTCCCCGATCTGGAAGCGATCCCCAGCCGATGCACCAGCCGACATGCTCTCGGTGGAATTGGCAATCAGAATCTCACGCAGCACCAATTGTAGCGGGAACAGCTCTCGGCTTTTGATAAACACCGATGCATAGAACCATCCATTCCACTTATCAACTGCGTAATACAGGATCATCACGGCAATGACTGGCATGGACAACGGGATAATAATACGGAACAAAATGGTGAAGTGATTCGCTCCATCAATCTTGGCCGACTCTTCCAGGCTGTCCGGAATGCCCATAAATGACGTTCGCATGATGATCAGGTTAAACGTGCTGATGGCAAAAGGAAGAATGGTCGACCACAGTGTATCTAACAGGCCAACGCCTTTTACAACCAGGTACAGTGGAATCAAGCCGCCGCCAAAGAACATCGTGAACACGATAAAGAACATGAACACCTTGTTCCACATCACGTTTTTACGGGATAGCACATACGCACCAAGCGCAGTCATGAACAGGTTGACGATAACGCCGAACACAAGAATAAATAATGTATTGCGGAAACCTGTGGCTATACCTGGATTGGCAAGTACGCTCTTGTAAGCTTCCAGACTAAAGCCGACCGGCTTCCACAGGAGCCCCTTGTTTGCTAACAGCTGCGCCGAATCACTTAAGGATGCAAATAACACGTAGAGCAGCGGGTACAATGTGACGATGACAAGCAGGATTAGAAATGTATAATTTAAAATCGTAAAGATTCGGTCAAACCAACCACTTTCCTTAATCAAAGTTACCACCTCACCATAAGCTGTTTTGACTCACTCTGCGGCTGATATAGTTCGCCGAAATCAGAAGAACGAGATTGATCACCGAGTTAAATAGACCGACTGCCGAGCTGTAACTCCATCCGAACTCCAACAATCCCTTTCGATATACGAAGGAAGAGATGACATCAGCTGTTTCATAGGTCACCGGATTATAAAGGAGAATGATTTTCTCGAAGCCGACATTCAGCATATTACCCATCCGGAGAATGAACATGATCGTAATAATTGGCAGCAATCCGGGCAGCGTAATGTGAAACATTTGCTTGAGACGGCTCGCTCCGTCTATCTTCGCCGCTTCATACTGCTCCAGGTCGATGCTCATCAACGCAGCGATATAGATAATGGATTCCCAACCGATCCGTTGCCATATTTCAGACAGAACATAGATTGGACGGAACAGCTCCGGCTTTTGCAGCATCGCCTGACCGTCATATCCAAGCATCATGATAAGGCGGTTGATTAAACCATCCGCGTTCGTGAAGTCCGTAATAATACCGCATATGACGACGAGAGAGATGAAATAAGGCATATACGTTATCGTCTGAACGACCCGCTTGAACGTGCGCTTGCGTACTTCATTGATGAGCAGCGCCAGAATAATCGGTGCAGGGAATTCAAAGACCAGCGTGTACAAACTGATAAGAAGAGTGTTCTTCAGCACACGTAAGAAATAATAACTGTTGAAAAACTCTTCAAAGTGCTTCAGCCCAACCCAATCACTATCCAAAATGCCCTTCATCGGAGAATAATCTTTAAAGGCAATAATTGCGCCGTACATCGGACCGTAATGAAATATTAAATAATATCCAATAACGGGAATCATCATGATATATAAATACTTGTTCATCATGAAGTCCCGCACGAACCGGCTTTTAAAGGATTGATGATTGCTCATGATGTACCTTTTCACCTCTTTTCAATCGGGAGGGTTAGCGCCCTCCCCTTTACAATTACCGATTGTTGTAGCGTTCGAGTGCTGCGGTTTGGATTTCAATCGCTCGATCCAGATGTAACGATTTCATTTTCGCGACATAGCTCTCGAATTGATCCACCGGTTCGTTGCCCAGAATGATCTTGATGGTCATCTCATCGACGAGTGTGTTGATATCATTCATGATGGTCGCGTATTCGGAGCTCTCTTCAGGTGTAGGTGTGATTGAAGGCAGATTATATTTGGCGGCCTGTGTATTCTTCCATACATCAATGGCATCGCGCTGAGTCTGTAGTGCAAAGAACTGCTCGGCATACCGTTTGTCTTGAACAAATGGACCGTTATAGCTGCTGCGGGCATATAGTGAAATTGCTTGTGCAGGAGCGAGTTTATCCGGGTTCTTCAGCAGCAAATCTGTGAATTTCGGATAATCGCCTTCCATGTTATAGCTGACACCCTCTTCTCCGAAGTTGAAGAACATGTGCCCTTCCTCACTGTAGCCGTAATCCAGCATGCGAACGGCAAGTTCCGGGTCCTTGGCTGCTGTTGTGATGGCAACAGTGCCTTCCGAGGCATAACCCTGGTTAAGCTGGCCGAATTTAGGAATATCACCTTTTTTAAGCACCGGATATGGTGCGGCGACCAGAACGGCATCCGGATCATTTGCTTCTACGAGCGGTTGCCATTTGCCGATACCTCCGCCTGCGTTACCAACACTAGCGCCAGTAGCACCCGAAGCGAGGTTACCGTCAACGGATTTGGTATCCGCTGTTGAGATGTTTTTATCAATCAAACCTTCTTTGTACCATTCCTGGAATAACTTCAAGTATTCTTTGAAGCCTTCTTCCGCAGGACCAAATTTGATCTGTCCTTCTTCCTGATAGAATCCACGGTTTACACCGAAGGCGCCAAGGAAAGCACCATTACCGGAATCGTTAAAGAATCGGGGCTTACTTACAACAGAGAACGGAGCGGATGCGCCTTTTTCTCTTTAAAAGCTCTCAGGGTTGTAGTCCACTCATCAATCGTTTCCGGAACCGGTAGTCCCAGCTCATCCAGCCAATCCTTACGAATGATTGGACCCTGGAAGACACGGAGATACTCATCTCCCCGAATGAACGGGAATACATAATAGCTGCCGCTATCCGTTTTGACCATCTTGTCGATGTCTGGATTGTCCTGCAGGTATTTCTTCAGATTCGGAGCATACTGGTCAATCAGATCGTTCAGCTTTAGGATGTAACCATCATTGATGGCTTTCTCCGGTCCACCGGGGAAATCTCCGATGAAATTGTATTCCAGCATGTCCGGCAAATCCCCGGATGCCAGCATCACGTTGAAGGATTCTCTGACCTGCCCTGTCGGTGGTGCCGTGAATTTGAGTGGTACGCCGGTTTTTTCCTGCCATTTTTGAAAGAATGGAATTTCGCTGTGCGAATTTTTGACCCCGATCAGGTTGCCGTTAATTTCACCCCAATACGTAAGCGTCTTATCCGTTTGAATCGGATAGGTTGTTGCTTCCGTTGATCCGCTTGGTGTCCCTTTATCAGCATCGCCCGTTTTACTTTCTCCGGACGAACACCCAAGGATCGTCGTACCTAATAACAGGATCATCAAACTCGTAACTAACACTTTTCTTCTCATGGACCTTATCCTCCACCTTTTGGGAATGTCTGTGCTCTACCTCAGAGTAAGGAGAGCGCATTATAGCGATATCCGCAAAAGATGAAATGACATGTTGATTTCGTCAGAACAAAATGATCATTTAGCCAAAACGATAGACGAATTCTTTATATAATCAACTGCAATGCCTTGAATTTTCTGTGTTGGCGCGGGTTTGTGACTGTACTTCTGAGATCACAAAAAAACAGACCATGAACACTGTTCATAGTCTGTAACGTGGGAGATATAATTTGGTTGGGATATAACGAATATATTGCCCCAGGGCTTACCTTCTCCTTTTTAGTCCCAAACGACTTCGGTACCTGCGATAAAATCATGTATCGCACGTTTGTCTTCTCGTACAGCAACCATGATGACACTTACAATGAAACCACTGCCAAAAGTTATAAAATACAAAAGTCCTGCAACAACAACTCGTAGTAACATTGTACCCAGCCTTGGTGATTCATGTGAATCGTATTTCCGAATCCGAATCCCGCAGATGCGCTTACCGATTGTTCGACCATATCAACCCTGCAATAATTATTAAAGGAAATGTGATAATAATGCCATCCAACAATCCTGCCCCGAATCTGATCCAAAAACCTGCTTTATACAAAAAAATTTTCCTCCAAACTACGTTTTTAAACTAAACGGCTAATTTACTTCATGAGCTCCCTTCATAAAATATCTAACTCTATGTACGCAACTCAGGTAGTATATCATAAAATTTTACTTATTCACGATATAACTCCTATTTCTTTTCACTTGTACCCTTTGTAAATTTTATAACAAACTATCGAATTAACTTTAGTTCATGTTCATTACTTACTCTTACATAATCCTTTCTAATATTGTATTTAGCTTCTGAATCTCCAATGAAAACACCATAATAATTATGTAAACCAAAAGAGCTACTCAACATTTGTTAAGTAGCTTTCTGTTCGTTCTGCATCTGCCCTCTTCGCCAAATCTTATTCTCCACAATGGCATAGACTAAACCGGCGATGGCAAATATCCATATCGATGTCATTCGGTTCAGATGGTATCCATTCACGAAATATGGATTGTACATGAGATCAAAAACCCACAGCCCGCCCCATCCAAACCCAACCATGTAGATGAAAATCCTCACCATAGGAGAACACACATATTTCCGCAGCAACCATGAGATCGGGCTTATAATAACAACATAAAAAGCGATTAAATAGTGACCGAATCCCAGGATGAGCGACAATATATATATCAAGCCCCTAAATTACGTAAACCGTAATACTCTGTCGTTGTAATATGGTACCCTTCAACCCTTTCAAGAACGATGAGTGCTGTAAAGAAGATCCCGATAAATATAAATCCTAATACCATGTACCGTTGAACCGCGTTCACCAACATCAGATCACCCCAATGTCTAAACGCAGCCAGAGCCGCTCAAGTTACATGTTTTCGAACAAATTACACAATTACAGATAGGCCTCCGTTAGGTTCTGTTAAAAGTTAAAGTTAATCCATCATGAATTGCTATAATTGAACATTACCTTTGCCCTTCCAGAATCATCGTACCCAGGCGGTCCATAAGCTCCATTCTTCCCATCGCTGTCCACTCGACAGCAGAATACCCACCGGAACGATGAAGGTAAACAACGAGATCATGATTACAAAAAACAGCCCGTAGGATGTTTTACACAAATCTGTTATTATCAACGAAATATCCCGATAACGCGTCACCGCCTGTTTAAACGTCAGAAACGGATCAGCTGTAATCCCAAATACGGCAACTGATGGGCAATAAACTTCTCAATTTTCTCCACACTGACTTCGATGATCTTTTTCAGCTCACCGGTTGCCGTCCGGGTGTGATACCCTATCGGTACTTTGGCAACATGCTCAGCAAGTCTAACTCTGAGCTGGTACAAAACGCACATTAATATCTCACAGGTACGCGGGCAACCGCTACCCCAATCCGGAGCAAAAATACCTCAATACGGATTATAAGTGAATCTAATTCAAAGAAGCCATATTGGACATATGGCCTCATACTCTGAATCTGTTGGATTGTAAGAAGACACTCACTCATGAAAAGCTCTCCAGAACGAACCTTCTGTATTAATGATATCCTTGATCTGAACAAACGGAATTGTAAACGTTGGAAACCCTGCCGCATAAGGGGCGATGTCATATGGATTGAAGTAGAGATGCAGAGCATCCGCTGTGACATAAAACGGCTGATCCGCACTAATCCCCTTATAGGTGTCCGGAAACACATACGAGTATTGAGGATCATTTTTGATCTGATCCCCCACAATCTGGCTTAACACTTTTACGTAGTCACTATTCGGTTTAAATAAATCCTTAAGCTCATACAACTGGCCATTCGTCAGATTAATGATCGCATAGATCATCGTAGGCATACCATGTGCTGCACCTGCCGGGTAGTTATAACCTGTGAGTTGCAGTTGCAGCAATTGCTGCTGATAAAACGTAATATCAAAATCCCCTGTATACGTGTAATCCAGCTGTTGATCAGCAGGAATCGGTTTAACCTGGGAGAGTTGCTTCAACTTGGCATTCAGTGCAAGCTGCTCCGCTTGGTTCGTCAATCCCTCCACCTGCGGATAATATACGAGATAGTCCCTGTTTGGTTTGTACTTCACTTCGCGTACACGGTACGGCGGATGAAGTGGAACGATTGTATTTTGCCGCCAGATGATCTGTCCGGCCCGATTCACATACGATAAGCGCTGGTCTAGATAGGCCTTAATCAGATCTGGTGCCACGACCTCCAGCGTACCCGAACCTTCTACATGCGGATACCCAGCGGCAGGTCTTCCACTCAGATCCAGCAGATAGGTTTGTCTTCCGTCCGATGCGGAAGCAAGGCCGTTTTTGTAATTACCTACTTCGCGATATAGGAACTCCGTAAGTCTTCTGCCATTGGTATCTGCAATCGCGTATACAGAGCCAATGTAAGGCTGCTCCGGATTAATTGCTTGCCCCAGCGCATAACGATGTTCGCCTAGTTCGCGGATGTCATTATACGAGGGTTGAATAACAAATGATCCTTGCGTGTTAATGACACCATAGATCGATTTGTAGTCCTCCGCTGTATTGACAATCGCTTGCCCGCCGCTAAAAGGAAATGCCGATGAAAATTTGGGCTGAATTCGAATATTACCCCGTTCGTCGATGTACCCATATTTGCCCGAGGCCTCTTTTTGAAAAGCGAGCAATCCATCCCCTAATGGTCCCACATAGGCAAATGGATACGTCGCGAGCCGATGTCCATTGCGATTAATGAGTGCATACTCATTGTCCTTAATCTGCACAACCGCTTTGCCATCTTGAAAATCATTCGCCGAAGCGAACTGTGCAGGTATCACCTCATTGCCCGACGCATCCAAATAACCATACCGACTCACCGATCCATCTGCCTGACCAGGATTAGAATCGTAAAACAACGCTCGGCCATCCTTCATATTCGAGATATACGGGTATGCCCGTTTGGTCAGGACTGTACCTTGTTCATTAATCATCTTAAATCCTTGAGAATCAATGGTTATCGCCCGTTCTTCGGAAAAGGAATTGATGGAATCGTATACAGGTTGAACAACATACTGCCCCTGAAGATTAATAACGCCGGCTCGACCATCCTTCACAACCACAGCCAATCCATTGGGCTGAAACTCTTGCGCGTCATCCAGTACCGGCTCAAGCCGAATGTGGCCTTGTGCATCCATATACCCCCAACGCGTCCCACTCGTGGTTCGAACGGAGATTGGATATAACCATGTCGTTACCCGGGCATGGCTTATAGGGACCATCGCCTGCTTTATTTTCTTTTCCAGCTCCTGTAGTACCTCTCTGGAAGGATAAGCTTCCGGGAAACTGAGTGCCTTCTGAACGGAAGCAAGTGCTGCCGGATACTGGCCCGCATGGTACTGAGCATCCGCAAGGTAATACCAGTAAAAGATATAATCAGGATATTGCTGAGTTAATTGCTCGTAATATTGCACCACTTTTGGATAATAGGTTGCATATACGTCCGGTGCAGGAACCCATTTCCCATTCTGCCATCGGATAATCTCCACACGATAGGCTTCACCTGTGTCATGTATCCAGAGTGCAATCTCCACTTTCCCATCTCGACCATGCGGACCAGGCATATCTATAATCTCTGCATAGCTATAGTATAGATCGTCAGGCGCCAAATCTTTGAGCCCTGATTCCGTCCACTCATATACGGCAAGCTTAGACCAAATAGAACCAATCCGCCAACCAATAATAAGATTGTTCCTTGCCGTTGAAGTTACAGGGGCTGCAGTCATTAAAGTCACCCCATACCCCAATCCCTTAATTAGTGCCATCTTGATCCAGTGTCCTTGAATAAATTTCAGAATGAGCAAATACAGCTCACCGTTCAACTGATAGACTGCAGCAATCTCCGGCATACCGTCACCGGTAAGATCTGCCGCATAGATCGCTGGATGTTGAACAGGTTTATCAATATTGACGACCGTTGCACCAGCCGGAATATGTTGATTCACAATCTGCGTTAACAGCGGTTCGCTCATGGACATATCAGTTTCCTCCTTATGACCGCATTCGCCTAATGGTATGCTTCATAAATCAGGATATGACATCAGAACGAATATAACTGAAAACATTTGAAATTCTCATTTTTTCTAAACAAACATTAAATGAAGATATTTTTCAATCCGTAAAATACGTCGAACTCCAGAATAGCAAAAAAGATTTGCAGTGACCTTATGGCCTTCTGCAAATCTTCTTATATTCTATACTACCATCTTATTTGTTACATCATATCGCTTCATGTGCCTTCGCTTGGAATACTAACCAATATTACGCCTCTTCTTGCACACTGAGCTGTACATATTGGGTGAGACGACAATACTGAAATAACAGCAACTCTTCATGACCTTGTCCAAGAGCCACGCTACGCCCTTCCTTGATAAGTTGATTCAACAACTCATGCAAGAAAGTCATCTGCAACCGCGAGGATTCCGCTGCGAGCTGCTCAAGTACCTCAATATCCCGAATCGTAAACTGAGATAACCCACGTAGGAGCAACTCTTCCGACCAGCCGTTAATTCTCTGCATGAACTGATTATATTCTTCCAAGTCTGCCCATCCTTCCATTACCGATATCCAGTTTCAGACTGAGCACCGTTTGACCCTTCAGGAAACTGATTGGGCTAATCCGTTTTGGTTCCACACGCACAAAGGCATAGAAGTGTTCAAGTGATTGGGAACCATATCCTGACTCCAGTCTTTGGATCATCGTCTGCCAGTCTGTTGAATACGGGAGAGTGAGTGCCAATCGTTCTCCTTCGATACTCTCAACCGTCAGGACAAGCTCCTGTGTTTGTTTGACAAAGTTATGGTCCACGATTCGAGCAACTTTGATCACAGCCAATCGTTCTTTGGGAGCAGCAAACAAGTCGAATGTTCGCGATTCCTCTTGAAGTACAGACGTTACATTTTGCATGATTTTGCCCAGATTCAACGTTTCCACACCCGTTCGTGGCAAAATCGCAAGCTTGGCACCTTCGCCGGAAGAGATCCGGCGTTCTTCATTCACTTTAACGGAATGGAATTGAACTTCTTCACCCACGAACTGGCGAAAGGTCAGATTAGGCAGCCATGGTGTGAATGCACCATAATGCTCTGTATATGAGAACTGCTGATCATCGTAATATACAGCACGTACATCGCTATAGGTGTAGATTTCCTCATCATCGAAACAATAGAAATAATAGGTGATTCCACGGAAACCGGATCGTGTCTCCCACGCATCAGCTCCCAGTCCATACAGGTGAAGTGAAGGAACCGTAAAGTATTTACTTCGAAAACTGCCAATGAGCTGACTCTGCTGAATGACAGATACCTTTTCTTCTTCAAGAACCTGGAGTGCAAGATACAGCTTGCTCACCCGATCCAACATGGATTGCATGGAGAATCGTATATGTCTGTTGAAAAACAACTGTAGTTCCCCTTGAATCCCTCGTAAACTGCGTTCTATGTCAGGCAGGTTGCCACTATGAGCTGCAATTGCCAAAGTCTCCAGTTGTGCCATAAAGGACTGAGGAAGGCGGGCCAGTCCCGTCTTCAACAATCCTGCCAGCATAACCCGACATTCCTGTACTGTCTGAAGAGAGAACTTGGCTTCGTACACCCGTCCACTTAATGCATCCCTATCATCTAGGCCTTTTAGGTTCCGATACCGTAATAACGCTTCAAGCTTGGCCATTTTCCCAGCAGTCTGTTGCACCTTACATAGTGCTTTTGCAAGGTTCGGTTCCTCAGTAAAAGACACCTCGATATTCTGGGTGGTCAGATGAACCGTAAGAAGTGAATCTTCAATGATCTTAATTTCCTCTGGGTATCTCAGTCGGAAAACAACTTCCTCAATCATGGAAGAACTATACGATTTAATTAACACGGTAAGATCAGACTCCGTCATCCAGCGGAAGCGAGACTCGATCTCACGTGACACCGTATGCGGAATTTCGCTTGGATCGTCCACATTTGATACTAAGTTTGATGCTGATTCTGTTACTGATACGTCTTTGGGTACGTCCAACGGATCATTATCCGATATCCCTGAGTCCTTATCCAGCGCATGCTTCTCGTCTGCATTCATTGAATCCTCTGCCGTATATTCCCGTTGATCATACAGAATTGCAATCAGCACATGCTTGCAGATATGATCGGCCGGGCAGGAGCATTCCCAATGATCCAGTGTATCTTCAAGCGTACAGTGTGTCCCGTCACTTAACTGGCAACTCACAGATGATTCATTCCATGTGTACGTTACACTTACACCATTGTCCAACTCTTTCAAAGACCTTTTGTACAACCCCTTGTTGGCATACCGAATCAAATAATCCTCCGTACACAGCTTCGAAAAAATCCGGAATTTCTCCTTGAATCCACTCACGTCATCAACGCCCCGTTGCTCTCAGAATGTCGTAGATCGTTTCACTGAATACTCGACCTGGAACGTTGCCTAGAGCAATGGGTTTATTGTCACCGTAGTAATAATATTGCTTGTTATTTGGTTTGAAGAAATGTAGGGAATCCAGGGTAATGTCATCCAATCCCTCGTAATACGTAATACTCGTACCACTGAATTGTAATTCCGCAACAAGATCTCCGTACTCTTTATAAAATTCATGATACCAGCCGCCGTCCTGTGCCGGCCCTTTGATCCAGCCGTATTTCTCCAGTGCTTTGGGGAAAGACGTTGGTGAAAATCAGACTCGGGCAGACGATCGTATTCATTCTTCGCCTTGTCCTCATCTTCAGGCTGATGGATTTCACGATTCAGTTGTTCAAACGGCTGCTTGATCTCGTAATCCTCCAACTGCGTTGTCCAACCTTCAAGCGTCGCCTGATCCAGTTCCAGCGGGTGTATAAGTCCCACTTGTGCACCTGAAGGCAGATCAACCTCGTCTTCATCCACGGAATTGAAGGTGCCGTCCTCCATATAACGGAACGTGCTGATCAGAGCGCCATCCTCATACGTTCCCCAGATCAGACCAACAGCGAATTTTTGCATGATTACATTTTGTACAAACAGTGCTTTCCACTCATCGGCAGACCACAGACGTTGCTTGGACAATGACTCTTCCAGACGCTGCGCCTGAATGTTAACCATGGATTTGAGATCTTTTTTCAGCTGTGTGAAACGTGCCTTGGACTGGGCTGCCAATTCAGGATCATCTTTCTGTGCAGGAGCAGGCAGACTCTTCACGGATTTGCCCGTTTCTTCATTTAAGACAACGACTTGTAAGTCTCCATTGACCTTAACCAGGAAGGAACGCTCTCCGTAACTCAGCTGCATGGTTCCTTTTTCATCAAAACCAAGCGTGGTGACTAACCGATCCTCCAGTTGTTCCGAGGTAAGTCCCATATTATCGGCTGCAAGTTGCAATGCTTCTTCTGCTGCACCTTTCACCTGACGGTTCTTCACGCCACGTTTGATTTTATCAATCGCCATTAGAGCGGATGGATCTTTCAGATAAGCGAGCACTTTTACAGCATCTGCTGCAATCGCGCCACGACTATTTTCTGTCCATTCCTTAATTTGCGGAGCTAAAATATTTACAATCTGAATATCGCCAAAGAGTGCTGATACATACATCACCCATTTCTCTTTTGCAGGAGCACCTTCCTGAATCCAGACCTGAAGCATTTCACTTGCAAAACGAGCGAGAGATACCTCACTTACGTAATCTCGTAATTCATTCAACCGTTCATTAGGACCGGATGTATGATCCAATGATTGGACCAAAGCATACTGTTTAATCCGGTCATCTAAAGGCTGATTGTCTTCAATACGTATCAGTGAAGGGAGATCTTTCAAGGACAACCAGCTCAGTCTCGACAACTTTTTGGCATCCGCCTGATCAGCGAGTGCAGCATGGGCATACTCTGGACTTAGATCTGCGGTATCCAGCAGAATTTGGATCAAGCTCTTCCACTCATCGGACTTCTCTTTCTTCAAAAGCTCACCATACAGCTCCTTGCTGTTTTCCAGACTGCGGATTGCGGTCAGAGCCATCTCTTTGATTCCCACTTTTTTCTCCGAGAGGTATACGAGCGTATACAAGTCCTGATCAGGAATTCTATTGAATTCCGCTAACGCCACGCCGTTGGCCTTCTTGGACGAATCCTGCAATCCGGCACGAATCGCTTCAGCCAATATTTTCTTCGATAACTCATCACGCTGTTCAAAGGTTATCTCCAGAATTAAAATGCGCGTATCTGTTGGCAGTTTCTTGTACTGTGTCAGTGCATAGTCCAGATTCTGCTGAATGATTCGTCGGTATTCGTCGTGCGGCATGGATTTGTATCTATAGTCGGTCATGCCATTGAGTGAGATCAGGCTGGTTAGCAATTTCTCACGTTGCACCTCAGGATCTTGCCCATAACGTTGAAGCAGCTGCTCTCCACTAAACGCGTATGAATTGTACATGTCCGAGATAATATCCAGTGTCCAATCAGGATGAGTGGTCAGAATTGCGAACCTGCGCATCGCCTCCGAGTCCAAGGGCAGAAAACTAATACTAATGAGGTTGTGAACACGCTTCTTATCCCGATTCAGTTGATTAAACAACCCGCGACTATTCGAGTCCTCCCAATATTCCTCCAGGGTGTTTTCACCACTTAAGTATCTTGCAATCGCAAGACCTTGACGTCCCCCGTCCAAAGGATGCCGAAGAGCGTTAAATACCGCTTCCTCCAGTGACCCCTCCGCATTAGGCAATGTCAATCCTTGATCCTCCATGAATTTCTGAATGCAGAGTTTAAGGAATGGCGGTTTTATAATCTCGTATGCTCGAATCGCTTGTTCAGGACGATTCGCGATCGCGGATTGTAACATGTTCCAAGATACCGTGTACGAATTAAGCTCGTCCCGCAACATTTCAACCAACTGATAAGGCTCATCCAGAGGCACAAGCCCAGCAAGCAGATCATTTGGACTTTTTGCTCTAGGGTCCATACTCAGCAAGTAACGGCGAACTTCAAGTGGATAAATCTCATGTAATTGATGTATTGTGTGAAGCAAAACATGCCCAATCTCACTATTTGTATCAAGGAACCGTTGTTTACCTCCACTAATGTTAATCAGGTACAACAAGGCACCACTCACAAGTACCATCGTTTGATGGAATACTGTGTTTGAACATTGCTCTTTTGAAGAGAAAGACGTATTGGGATACAGTTCAGCTATGAGCTGACTACGCTTCTCCTTGAGGAATTCATCCTTCAATTCTTGGGAAGATCCGTTATGTTTTCCTTGAATATTACTGACCACTACAGGTTCAATCAACGTATGTAGCTCGTCCCGCAACTTATCTGCATCATTAGCCATTACATGTTGAAACAACACTGGTAACGATTGAACAGAAGATTGAACCTCTGCAAGATGAGAAGCCGTGTCACTGAGTCTTGAATATAGTTGCAGCAGCATTAACGCATTGATTACATCTCGATAATCCCCCTGGGTGTCAGCCTTTTGGAATCAAAAAGCCACTGGGCACGCTTTAATTTACTCTTTAATTCAGTCAAAATTTCGTTCTCGCCTGCAAACTGTTTGATCTTCTCCAACCGGGACAACAATCCATCCATGCGATCAGCGCTCTTGCTCTTCCCGCTTAATCCGTAGGCTTCGGAGTCATTTCCCATACAGACAGTAAAGGCATCCGTTCTCCATGAATTTCTTTTGGAATAATTGGATTCCAGATATATCACAATAGCCCCGGCACGGTAAAAGATATCTCCATCGTCTTTCTTAGCGAGCTTCATGAGCAGATCAATCGTTTGATACACATAATGACTCGAATTTCCCATCATATCCGGAAACTTGTCTGTCGTTCCTAAGACATAATCAATAATTTCGGAGCTTCGATCTGTTTTTAATGAATACTCGTTTGAACAGGTTACTGCGAATTTCTCCACCAAAGTTTCAACTGCGCGGTCTGCGGTAAGCATTACACATTCCTCCTTGAATTTAAGTGATGATCTCGCCAATCCAATCCGCGAGTTCGTTAGGCGTAATTGCTGCTACATGTGCCCCCATATTGGTTAATGTCTGTGCGGCATGTTTGTTATAGACTGAATCCCCGTTAAAATCGAGCGCGGTGAGAACCAGCAATTTGCATCCTGCATCGATGATATCTTTACAGGCTTTGTACATCTGCGCGATCGGGTACCCTTCCTCCAGATCACTGACCAGAATAAAGATGGTTTTGCCCGGATTATCGATTAACGTCTCGCCATATCGCAACGCTTTGGTAATATGTGTCCCCCCACCGAGCTGTACATTCATGAGCACGTCTACGGGGTCTTCCAGTCTGTCGCTCAGATCAACAACCTGCGTATCAAATATGAATAATTTCGTGCGCAACGCATTCAAGCGATAGAAGATGCTGGCCATCACCGAACTGTAGATGACTGAATCCAGCATACTGCCACTTTCGTCTACACCAATGATGATGTTCCACTTGTTATGGGGCTGTATATTCCCGTCGAAATACAGACGATCAATCACAAACCTGCGCTTGTTTTTATCGTAATTCTTCAAATTCTTGGTGATAGTTCGCTTGAAATTCAGATTGCGCAAGGATCGAACTGAACTCGAGGTATAGCGACTGCGCTTGCCCATGATACTCGCTCGGGTCTGAGACTCCAGCTTGCTGCGTAGCTCTTCAACCACGGTTCGCACGATCTCCTTGGCGCTCTTTAACACCTCACCTTTCATCCGTCCTTTGAACTGCATAATGTTCTTGAGCAGATTCATGTTGGGTTCAAGGGATTCAAGCAACTTTTTGTCTGTTAACAATTCTGTCAGCCCATAGCGGTCAAGCGCCTGTTTCTCCAATATTTCTACCGTTGGTTTGGGGAATAGGTCCCTGACTTTGTGCAGCCATTTTGGTACAGTCAGATTAGATGCACCGCGTCCTCCCTCTTTTCGGTAACCTTGTTCTTCACCGTATTCACGGTTATACAGATACCCTAGAATCTCATCGATTTCCGTATATTGAAATTCACCCGAAGTATATTGCTCTGTATTGCACAGCCCTCTTCAGCCGATTCACCGAGAATCAGACGCCAGCGATTTAAGGTTTCAGCAGAATGTTGATCCCCTCGTTTGCTTCCATCCGGATTGGAACTTTCACTGATATCTCTGGTTTCGCCCGTTGTCCGATTCGCTTCATTCATATTAGCTTCCATGCGGTAAACTCCTTTCGAAGCGCTTCATCCCACGTCTTGGACTGAATCAGCATCTGTTCATCAACCGCAGGCCTTAGCATCTCCTCTGGTTCAACCTGATGCAGACTCGCCACCCGCACCGCAATCAAGCCCGTCTCCATTGGTGTAAAGTAGGTGAATGCCAACCGCAATTCCGGTACCATACTGATGAAGTCGTCGTATGAAAGCTGTTCAATCAGATAATTCAACTCGGACAACAGCTGATCTTCATATAAAAAAGCGTCACGTGCTACAGTGAATACTCCCTGTAAAAAAAGTGCGGTTTGACGGGTCTGATCCGGTGTACCATGGATATAACCACGAGCACGATCAACAATCTCATCTCTGGGCCTGTCACCGAGCCCTGAGGAAATAGCCACACATACACCCTCCAGCTGAGCCGGAAGCTGGTGATCCGACAGAAGCTCATTCAGCTGTATTCGGAATGTCTCATCCTGAAAATACCCCTCCGATGACTCTGCGAGCATGGCTAGCAGCTTCAATCCTTGAATAATGGCTTCATGTTCATCCGGGTTAGCTCTGGAGAGCTGTAACAACTTGTCTACGGCGTTCCTATAAGCTTCGGATACCAGGTCAGGGAGATGTTGCTCGTCAGATAATCCCAGCAACCTGCGGTGTTGATGAATTCGGTTCAAGACATGCAGGCTGTTACATAAGGATAGGAAATTCCCGTCGGTTCTCAGCGCCGAGCGCACCTGTTCATAGAGTTTCATCGCAGTGTCCTGAAGCCCCATGAGTAACGCTTGAAGCATGAGTCGGGCAAGTTCACCGCTATGATGATCCGGTATTTCTTGCATCTGTTCTTCCATTTTGCGTGTAGCCGCTCCAGCAAGCGTTCCGCCATAAAGAGAGTTTTCTATCAATCTGGCTTCAATACGGGATGAGTACATATAAATCCAGGTTTCGCGAACAAGATTCATATCACGCTCTGCGATCCAGTCCGGCCCCGATTGCCGTTTCGCAAATTCCGGAACCAGATAGGTGATGCATTGAATCAATTGGCTTATCTGACGATGCTCCGGTTTCGCATACAGATCCAGAACTTTCTTGTGTTGACCTGTTGTACGAATCTGCAGTTTGTACTCTGTACAACGCGCCTTGAAGTCCTCCACGATGGGAATACTGAATGAATTGGGAGCCACGCTTCCAATGACGTCTCCAGTCAATAACTGCTGCAGCTCTTGCAGCGGTTTATCGGTCGCCAAGGTAAGCTCCCCTTCACAAAGGAAGAGAGTGCTGCATCCATCAACTCATAGACGCCGCCTTCCCTTTTACCCCGAAGCCCGGCAAGACCTTGAATCATGCTGTACGCCTCAATCGCATCACTCGTTGATACATGTTCGTGACCATCCCTTAATTGGCGCATCAGCCGGGATAACAAGTCCAGAGCCGTTAGATTATACGGTGTACTCTTTTTGCGAAGCAGCTGGTTCCAGATCTGATCGTAATAATTTACATAAGGCATGCCGCTCGCATATCCATTGAGCCGATCCGCTTCAGCAAAGGTATAGACCATCGGGTACATTTGTTGGTGAACCGTGTCTGGATTAACCGCACTTTGTTGAGACGTTCCTGGTTTACCTTGTCCATCCAAACGTCGGTCTGTATGCCGTTTATCCATTTCTGGCTGTTCCAATTCCGATTCATGTTTCTCTGACATCAACAGTCCATACGTATGAAATCCACCGGTAATGACAAGCACACGGTCATGCTCCTGCACCGCTTGATTAATATGTTGTTTCATATATGCTTCTCTTGCCAGATCACCTGAAGACTGTAATCGTTCCGTGGAATAACACATTCGGGATAAGGTACAATACGTGAATACATCCTGCACGAATTCCTCAGTAGACTTCTCCAGGCCACCGATCTCAAACACCTTTTCCCACAATTCATCAAAACTGCGGCAGTTTGTTTTTTGACACAAACGGTTAATGAAGTCAGAGCCCGCAAGCAAGGTTTCGTCCTGAATGGAGATCTCCTTTTGTTCTGTCTGGCCGGATTTGGATGCACGAGTGGAGAAGTGTTGATAGTCCAAATCAATAAACTTCGCCGGAATGTTCAGGCGTTTTGCTTCTTTCAAAGCTACATATTCAGGTGAATACCGAAGCATCGGATAATAGCAGGCTTCTCTCTCCAATTCACTCTCATAGGTATAGTACAGACTGACAGGAGGTAAGGTTGCCTCATCACTCAGCACCGAAATTAATGGATTACCGCTCTCCGGTCCTTCAATCAAAATGATATCTGGCTTGTACTCCTCAATTAATCGTAACAAGTGATACGAACATGCAGGGCTATGGTGTCTAATAGGATAATAGACCGTATGATTACTCAGGTTATATACCTGGGATTCGAACAAGGATTGTAACTGCTCAACATCAGGGTCCAGTACCGCTGTTAACCGATCCATTTTCTCTCCTCATAATAGTCCTTCCACATTCCCTCTTCTCTGGAACGCTCTTTTACGACCTTAGAGAAATAGGTTTTGAGAATGGACAGATCCTTGTCGTTTTCCTTTGCAATGGTCCCCAGCATGTTCTGCACCAACCGATCCAGCGCAATAGCCTTATCTTCGTAATAATAGGAAGTCATCGCACTCTGGACATAGACAGACACCGCTTCCGCCGTACTCATGGATGCTTGAGGGTGTCAAGTTTGTAGCCTTCCCGTGTCATGCCGGTGCGCAGTTCCATGAATGTTGTAGCCAGCAATTCAACCACATCCGGGTTAATGTCAATATCAATTCCACTATGTAATAACAGGCTTCGTGCCTGGGACTCAATAATTTTGGCTTCCATCTTTACGTTATGAATGGGCTTGATCGTTTCAAAATTGAACCGGCGTTTCAATGCACCACTCATTTCGTTAACACCTTTATCGCGAATATTGGCTGTAGCAATGACGTTAAATCCCGGTTGGGCAAACAGCACACCGCCATCCAGTTCCGGGATGCTCATGACCTTGTCACTGAGAATACTGATCAGACTATCCTGCGCTTCAGCCGGACAACGTGTAATCTCTTCAAAACGGGTAAGAATTCCTTTCTTCATGCCGTTATATAACGGTGATGGCACAAGCGCAGCTTCCGAAGGGCCTTTATCAAGCAGCATGGCGTAATTCCATGAGTACTTGATCATGTCTTCCGTCGTGCCTGCTGTACCTTGAATCGTGTTTAGACTGGTACCGGAGATCGCTGCGGTCAGCAGTTCGCTAAGCATGGTCTTGGCTGTCCCGGGTTCTCCCACGAGCATTAATCCTCGATTGCCTGCCAGAGTAACCACGGCACGTTCAATTAACACGTCATTGCCATAGAATTTGCGGGTAATCGTGATCTCTTCTCCATTTAATAACGCAGGCTTATCCCTGCCTATAATAAAATCGCGCACATAGGCGGGAGATAACAGCCAGTTCGGGGGACGTTTCCCCTGATCTTCCTCTCGCAGCGCACGTAATTCAACCTCGTATAATGTCTCGGCGGGTGGTTTAAGCATCTCCATCGTCAAGGTGTCTCCTCTCACGTAAACAGATCGTATGTTCTTATTCCTATCATTTTATCACAGCCCTCGAACAACTACCCGGTAAAACGATAAAAATGGTTGAAACGTCCTTCTTATCAGCACTCTTCCTAAGTCCATGGACATAGCCTCTAGCGCAAATATGAAGGTGAATTATCCTTACAACCGTGCCTAAACACTGTTTTCGGCTCCGAATCAGCATGCTTATTACCCATGCAAACGCATTGTAGGCCATATGACCTTAGGATTCATTACACTTTCGATCATGTGTTTCAACCAAATGAAGCCCATTATTACAAAGAAGACACAGGCCATCAGCAGCTTGTGTCTTCTTAAATGTTCAAATTTCACCCAATATCTATGAATTTTGATCGAAACGAACCACTCTCTCAGAATTCCCTACTTACATTCTACGCCCGCATGAAGCGGAATACAGCTCGTACCACTCATAACGGGTAAGCTCAATATTTATTGCATCACGACAGGCCAGAATACGTTCTGGTCGAATCGAACCAATGACAGGTTGTATCCCTGCTGGATGCTTCATTAACCAAGCCAGTACAATAGACTCCGGTGTAACTCCACGCTCCTTAGCCATTCGATCAACCAATTGAGCCGTATGCTCAATTTCAGGACGCTGTCCCTCAACTACCCTGCCAGTAAATCGTCCTTGAGCAAGTGGACCCCAAGCCTGCAGTTGAATATGCTCTGCCTGACAATATTCCATCGTGCCATAAGGAAATACGTTGTCTCTGGCTTGCGGCCGATTAACTGTCACACCGGCTTCTACGAATCCGATTTTATCCAGACTCATCTCCAGCTGATTCACAATCAGAGGTACTTTACTATGAAGCTGAAGAAAACGAATCTGTTCAGAACCCATGTTGGACACTCCAAAATGGCGCACTTTACCGGAATGATGCAGCTCAGCCAGTGCGTCTCCAATCTCTTGCGGATGGGCAAGTGGATCAGGACGATGTAACAGCAAAATATCCAAATAATCGATGCCGAGCCGTTCCAGGATACCGTCCACACTCGCCAGAATATGTGCACGTGAGGTGTCATAACGCTGCGGTCCTTCATCATCACCTACAAGACGTATACCACACTTCGACTGTATAATGATCTGCTCACGCAAGCCGGGAGTTTCGGATAAAACTCGCCCCAAGACATGCTCTGCCTTACCACGTGTGTAAATATCCGCCAGATCAAAGTGATTAATGCCGATTTCGATAGCTGCTTCTACCGCTCGATGACCTTCTACGACAAGATCTGAAGTAATGGGGAGCCCATCCCATTCACCCCCAAACCGCATACAGCCAAGAACCATTCGACTTGCCGGAATCTGGTGGTGATGCAAAGGAAGTTGTGCGTAAGACATGTCAGCGTTCACCTCATTTTCATTTTTACCAAGCATAATAATCGATTCTCTCTACCATGTCTTCTTCCATCTTACTCTATTTTCCTGCTCTATCATCCAAATGAAGAAAAAACAAGGTTTCAAAAGCTTGTGTATTGAATATATAGAGGGTGCAGGTATTATGCAGGAATATGAGAGGAGATATTACATTTGAACCCGAATGAACCCAACGAGTCCTCAAAGCCAGCGTTTTTCACGAAAGAATTCACGCATAACCCTTACCCGGTGTATGAAAAGTTAAGAAAAGATGAGCCCGTTTTCAGAGTCATGTTTCCTCATGGGGAATTCGGCTGGATTATTACCCGATACGAGGATGCAGTCCAGATTCTGAAAGATCCTCGATTCAGCAAAGACATGGTCCGACGTTACGGCGCTGACAATCAAAGCATCTTCTCGAATAATATGTTGTTCTCCGATCCGCCAGATCATAGACGTCTTCGGGGACTTGTGCAGAAAGCATTCACACCCAAACTGGTCGCAGACATGCGAAGCCATATTCGGGACATTGCTGATGAACTGCTGGACAACCTCCCGTCACAGGAAAAAATGAATCTGATCGATGACTTTGCCTTCCCGCTGCCTATCATTGTCATTAGTGAAATTCTGGGAGTACCTCTTGAGGATCGTGACAAATTCCGCTTGTGGTCCAATACGGTAATCGATGCTTCCACAGCCGAGAGCGCCGAGCTGTTTGAGCAGCATGCAAGGGAGTTTACGGATTACCTTACGGCCTGGTTTGCAAAAGTTCGCCGAGATCCCGGCACTGATCTGATCAGCCAGCTTGTCATTGCAGAAGAATCCGGGCAGCACTTAACTGAACAAGAACTGCTTGGCGTGGTCTCCTTATTAATCATTGCCGGTCATGAAACAACTGTTAATCTCATCGGCAATGGGATTCTCGCCCTGCTGGAGCATCCAGAGCAACGCGAACTGCTCATCAAGCAGCCTGAGCTTATTCACAATGCCATTGAAGAGATGCTTCGTTATAACGGGCCTTTGGAGTTCAGCACATCTCGCTGGGCTCTGGAAGATATTGAATTCCGTGGAGAGCATATCGCTCAAGGTGAACTTGTCATTGTTGCGCTTGGTTCCGCCAACCGGGACGAACAGCAGTTTAAGGATGCTGATATCTTCGACATTACCCGGGAAAAAGTTCGCATCTGGCTTTTGGCAAAGGCATTCATCTCTGCCTGGGAGCACCGCTTGCTCGTCTGGAAGGTGAGATTGCAGTCAGCACACTTCTGAATCGTTTTCCAAATATACAGCTTCAGGCAGATGTGAATGAACTGGAATGGAGACCTGGCATGATTGTTCGTGGTGTCAAGGAAATCCCGGTTCAACTTAAATAATAGCTAAATATGAATAAATGAAAGCGAGGCACATGACATCATGGAAATAAACACCTTGGTATGGATCGTTCTGCTGCTTCTGATCCTTGTGTTACTGGTCAGAGTCACCAGTCTGCAACGCCAATTAAATGAATTGAAAAGTGATGTGGAGCGTCTGGAGAACGGTTCAACAGTCAGCGCCCGCTCTGACTTCAATTACACATTGTCGCCGAAGGAAACATCTCACACAAGCCAACCAGCCCAATCGGATCTGGATCAGGAACTGCTTACACTTATACAACAAGGGAAAAAAATTATGGCGATCAAACGACTGCGTGAAGCCCGAGGTCTTTCGTTGAAGGAAGCCAAAGACTATGTTGATTCCCTAGATCGGTAATATACAACTCACATAACTCTCCGGGGAAGTTACTCCAGACTTTCGGTTGTTAACACAGACGCAGTAGAAAGTGTGGAATCTTCACCGAGAGTTTACTTTTCTAACGACATATGCTACTGTTATTTCTATATTACTAGAAATAAGAAATAAAGACGAAAGGACAGATCATGATGCAATCAAACTCGAATGAGATTGAACAAGTCGTCAAAATTCATAAAGCGCTGGGCGAGCAAACACGCTACAATATCATTCAGATTTTATCGAACGAAAGCAACCTGTGTCCCGCCGATCTGGAGAGCCGCCTTGTTACGGTTGCCCTATCAACTCTGTCTCATCACCTGAAACAGCTATCCGATTGTGGCCTGCTTACATCGCAGAAGAAAGGTACGTATATCTACTACAGCCTAAACACGGAGACTGCACAAAAGTTTGTTCCCTATCTGCTAAATAAATAAAAAATTTGAGTTATATTTCTATATAATTAGAAATATCGAAACAGTACCTTAACATTTATTAGTAGCACTAGGTCACCTAAGTTTACGCTTATATCAAATATTCATTATCTAGGTTGTAACATTACCATTCGCGCAGATAGGGTGCATTCAGAGAGTTCATTTCTTGTTCTATCGTCTTTATTTCTATATTTCTAAAAATATAATAATTACAATTAGAAAGAGGTTATGTTTCCATGTCTTCTTCTACGCTCAAAATCTATGTTCTTGCCTTGGTCAGTTTCCTTGTAGGAACGTCCGAATATGTCATTGCCGGCATTTTGGATCGCATTGCAGATACCATGAATATCTCTTTAATCGCTGCCGGACAGCTCATTACGATTTTTTCACTCGTATATGCGCTAGGTACACCTGTCATTATTGCACTGACTTCGCGCTGGGACCGTCGCAAGCTGTTGCTATACTTCCTCGGTCTATTCGTTTTGGCTAATGTTCTTGCCTATCTGTTGCCGGGTTATGGACTGTTCGTCGCAGCACGCGTGTTGATGGCTTTAGGGGCGGGCGTTGTTGTTGTCACGGCATTAACGGTTGCTTCCCAAATAGCGGCTGAGGGCAAACAAGCTAGTGCAATCGCCACAGTAATCACTGGATTTACGGCTTCTTTGATTGTTGGCGTTCCGCTCGGAAGGCTTGTGGCTGCATCTTGGGATTGGAAGCTCGTTTTTGCCGGTATCGCCGTTCTTGGAGTTCTTGCCATGCTGGTGATCGCGGCCGCCATTCCGCCTTCTAAAGCAGAAGCCCCTGTTCCGCTGAAGAAACAACTCTCTTTGCTAAAACAGCCACGAATTGTACTGGCACTGCTGGTGACCTTTTTCTGGTTAGGTGGGTATTCCATTGCCTACACGTATATTTCACCTTACCTTGTATCCATTTCAGGAATGAGCGAAGCACTACTCAGTTCAGCTTTACTCGCATTTGGCATAGCAAGTCTGATCGGTTCAAAAGTTGGAGGATTCAGCGCTGACAGATGGGGTGTCAAACGAACACTGATCACAGGCATGACGTTGCATATCGTGAGTCTGCTTCTGTTGAATATAACGGCAAGCTCTCATCTCGCTGTCTTGCTTGTTCTGATTTTGTGGTCTTTTGCCGCGTGGTCCTCGGGTCCAACTCAGCAGTATAACCTCGTGACTATGGCTCCCGAATCCTCAGGTATTATGCTTAGTCTGAATAGTTCGGTCATGCAATTAGCTATGGCCGCCGGAGCAGGGATTGGTGGCATCGCAGTAAGCAGCGTCTCATTGTCATCCATCACCTGGATTGGGGCTGTCGGGGTCGTTATTGCCGTTATCATCGTCATAAGTTCGTACCGTTCAGCATCTACGAAAAGTAAACAAACCAATGCATCACACAACGTTGCCTGATATGGATTCGCAGTACTATGCGTAGTATAAAAGAGAAATTAAAAGAGAGGCTCTGTACGCATACAGTGACCTCTCTTTAAACATTTTAACAGCTATTTTATTGCCGATAAGCTGAACTCTTATTGGGCCGTAACTGCACCATCGATCGGATATACTGCACCATTAATATACGGCGCTTCATCTCCAAGCAGGAAGGAAACCAGGTTAGCGATCTCTTCCGGTCTGCCAAGGCGTCCAGATGGAATGCTATCAACGGTTGCCTTGAACACTTCAGGGTTGTCTTTACCAAACTGAACAACCATCGGCGTCTCAATTGTACCTGGAGCAATCGCATTTACACGAATGTTGTCCTTGCCATATTCAATTGCAGCTGTGCGGGTCAAACCCACCACGCCATGTTTGGTTGCTGCGTAAGGTGCAACCGCGGGTACACCAACAATACCGGCTGTGGAGGCTGTATTTAGAATGGAACCTCCACCTGTTTTGAGCATTTCAGTAATTACATACTTCAACCCGTAGAATACACTTCTCAGGTTAATATCAATAATCTGGTCAAACTGCTCAATCGTATGTTCAATCAGCTTGATCCCAGGACCTGCAATCCCTGCATTATTAAAGAACATGTCGATTCGTCCGAACTCTTCGACTGCTTTTTTCACATAATTCTCAACTTCAGGTGCTTTACTCACATCTGCTTGTACAAAAATAGCTTTACTTCCCAGCTTCTCAATCTGCTTAACGGTTTCAAGACCTGTCTCTTCGACAAGATCCACAACGACAATGGATGCGCCCTTCTCAGCCAGCTTTAGCGCTGCTGCTTGGCCCAATCCACTTCCTGCTCCAGTAATAATGGCTACTTTTCCTGCGTGACTCATGTTGATCTCCTCCATGTGTGTGTGTCATCTTGTGATTGGATCGATGAATACGATATGAAACGTACGTACATGCAATGATGCAATATGTAGGTCAAAAATGGCATAAAACCTTCCTGACTTTACCTATTCTAATAGACTTTCGACATAAAAACAAATCATATAATATGTATTCATACTATATTATATGTCACATTTTCAGCATTCTATTCAAGAAGCACGCAACGATAATGTCTTGTCACGTGCTCCTCTTTTGCCTCTTTTACATAAACAATACTTTGAAAGTCGGTATCTCTACAACTTTACACGGTGCATTTCCGCTTTATCGAAACGGCTATCTTAGCAAATTGGTTTTTGCTAATTCAATAATTTCGTCCCCGCGTCCGTTCAGCACGGCTTTCATCATCCATAACGTGAATCCTTCAGCCTGTTTGATATCAATCTTCGGAGGTAAAGACAATTCCTGACGGTTCACCACCACATCAATCAGTACAGGACCATCATGCTGAAGCGCACGCTGCACAGCTCCTTCAAGTTCACCCGGATCTTCAACCCGAATACCTTCCATGCCCATGGCTTGAGCAACCATCGCAAAGTTGGGATTTACAAGCTCTGTTCCCGATTCCAGGAATCCGGCAGCTTTCATCTCCAGCTCAACAAAACCGAGTGCTCCATTATTAAACACCACAACTTTGATCGGCAGATTATGCTGTTTCAGTGTCAACAGATCACCCATCAGCATCGTAATACCACCATCACCCGATAACGAGATGACTTGTCTGCCTGGATCAGCGACCTGAGCACCAATTGCTTGTGGAAGGGCATTGGCCATCGTACCATGACTGAATGAACCAAGCAGCCTGCGGTTGCGGCTCATCTCGATATAACGGGCCGCCCATACTGTCGGAGTACCGACATCACAGGTGAAGATGGCATTTTCAGCTGCGGCATCACTAATAACCTTGGTCAGGTACTGCGGATGGATGGGCTTTTTACCCGGTTTTCCAACGGCCAGCTCGTCCAGATCTTTGCGTACTTTCACATAACGATCCACACTTTTACGCAAATGTTTGTCACTGTGTTCCTCTGTCAGATAAGGAAGCAAAGTTTCAATGGTCGCTTTCACATCCCCACATACGCCGTAATCCAGCTTCGTGCGCCGACCCAGATGGGAAGATTGAATGTCGACCTGAAGGACTTTCGCATCTTCGGGATAGAATTGACGATATGGGAAATCCGTTCCCAGCATTAGTAGTACATCACAGTCCATCATGGCATGATAACCGGATGAATACCCAATTAGACCCGTAAGACCCACGGAATAGGGGTTGTCATACTCCAAATATTCCTTCCCTCGTAGTGCAATAACCATCGGGGATTTCAAGCGATCACAGAGCTGCATAAGGGGCTCCCGAGCGCCCGCGCAGCCTGCACCGCACAATAACGTAATTTTTTTGCCTTGATTCAGATACTCCGCCAGTTTCACGAGTTCCGGCTCAGAAGGATGTACCACGGGGTTGGTTGCGTGATACACATGCTCAGGCACAGGAAGATCCGCTGCTTCAAGTCCTGCTACATCCCCCGGCAATACAACGACGGACACACCTGAACGTGCGACTGCTGTCTGAATGGCCATCGTCAGAGAACGGGGCATCTGTTTTGCTGTTGTAATGACTTCACAATAATCACTACATTCCTGGAACAGATACTCCGGATGCGTCGCCTGAAAATATTCACTGCCAATCTCGTCACTTGGGATATGTGCAGCGATAGCGAGTACAGGAACACGATTGCGGTGACAGTCGTACAGACCATTAATCAGATGCATATTACCAGGACCACTGCTACCTGCGCAGACAGCGATACTTCCACTGACCTGAGCGTCAGCCCCAGCAGCAAATGCAGCTACTTCTTCATGACGTACATGAATCCACTCGATCTTGCCCGAACGACGAATGGAGTCGAGTACCGCATTCAAGGAGTCTCCAACAATGCCATATATGCGTTTGATGCCAGCGTTCAATAAGGATTCAACCAGAACGTCCGCGACTGTTTTTTTCATAAGTGATGGGTCTCCTTTAATTGCTCATTTTGATTATGTTTCCACTCGGTTAATATACCTATTCTTATACCCCAATCTTTCGAAAACCGAACCAACTCATATGTATTTCTGGATATATGAAACAAAAACCGCCCCTTGAACCGTTATTTCATTGTTAGCAAAATGCCAAAAAATCCGCTTGTCGAATGACAAACAGATTACGGTTAAACTAGGTTTATTGTTATTTCATGTAGATTCCCGAATCCAAATCAGACACTAGATAGCAGGCATCACATTGCCACCACTTACCGGGATATAGGCACCTGTGATAAAAGAGGACAGATCCGAAGCGAGAAAAGCTACCGCATTGGCAATTTCCTGATCTTCACCCCTGCGCTTCAGCGGCACGGTACGAGTATATGCCTCATCATGTCCAGGCTCACTGGATCGATCACGTTCACTAATTGTCCATCCAGGTGCAACCTGGTTTACGGTAATCTGATACTCTCCAACCTCCTTGGCAAGTACGCGATACACGCCATCCATTCCACGCTTACCAGCGGTGTAGGCCGATTGATGAGCAAAATTTTGCATCGCACATTCCGTATTGATACCAATGAACCGACCGGCTCTGATACTTTGCATATGTGGAATGAAAGCTTTGGCAAGATACACACTCTGCATGACACAGGATTCGAACTGGCTCAAGTAATCTTCAGGAGACTGTTCCAACACCGTTGTCCATTCATATTGAATGACTGCATTGGCAACAACGATATCCACTCCGCCGAGGACAGGCTGAATTTCATCACGCATCCGAAATGCTGTATCCTGCTTTGTAATATCCCCCTGTACAATTACAGCCTTACGACCGAGTGCTTCAATCTCACCTTGAAGCTCCCGAGCCTTGGTATCATTATTTATGTAATGTAGAGCCAGATTGGCGCCACAGGCTGCCAACGTGCGGGCGATGACTCTCCCCAGTTGTCCGGTTGCGCCTGTAACCAGAGCCGTTTTTCCTGAGAGATCCAATTGCATAACAGCGAAAACCTCCTAGAATTCATTTGGTCGAAATAGTCGAAAACGATTTCGGAAAGTTGTTATTTTTGTTCATTAATTACGCGATATTCAGAGAGATATACAGCATTGTTCAATGCTGTATATGGTAGTTCAACTTTTTTCCTATATGTGGAGACTATTAATTATGATGTTGAATGAGATCAATTTCCTGGAAGCGACTGACTTCCTTTTCCCAACGATCTTCTACATATTGACGGTGAACCGGGTGATTGTTGTATGCATCATACGCAGCCTGATCTGCAAAGACCATCGAGAAGCTGTAGTCAAACTCATTCTTTTCACTTACCTGTCTCAGAACCTGAAATTGCTCTACCCCAGGAATGACAGCCAGTGCATCCGAACTTTCCTTCAAAAAGGCTTCGGCCTCCGGTGTATCTTTACCCGCGTAAAGTGTAAACGTTACCATATGTGTGATGCTGCTCATCTCTATTTCCTCCTCCAATATGTTCGTACTCTGTTTCCTAGTGTACATCCGAATGTGTTGTAAGCGCAATAATTGGTTGAATTAATTTTTAATGTACACAAAAAAACCTCAGGACAAATCCCGAGGTTTTTTTGTAATGTATGGACAAACTTATTTGTTGATGTTGTATTTACGGTTAAATTTATCAACACGGCCACCGATATCCACGTTTCTTTGTTTACCAGTGAAGAACGGGTGGGATGCGGAACTAGTGTCCACACGGATTACTGGGTAAGAGTTACCGTCTTCCCATTCCATAGTTTCGTTAGAGAACTTCGTGGAAGAACTCAGGAATTTGAAATCAGCACTTGCATCGTAAAAAATTACGAGTTGTGTCTTTGGATGGATGTCAACTTTTGGCATAATCTATTTACACTCCTTTAATATGGGTACTTCTTTAGAATCAAACTAAATTTTATTATACTCTTTTTTGGACAAAGTACCAGCAGGATTTGAGGAATAGCTAAAAAAATATGATATCTGTGATTTTGCACCTAATCAGGTGTCACGCCGTCCCTTTCTCCAGTACATTCAACATGTACTCCAAAGCCTCCAGTTCATCCCTGCCTCTTGTCTGTAATCTGACAACACTACCATATCGAATGGGAAGTAACGCCATTCCAAGCAGGCTTTTGACATCTACACGATGCTCATGCTCAGACTCCATATACGACAAAATAATATCCGAGGAAAAACGTGACGCTTGAGAAGATACCGACATCAGATCATCCCGATGAAAATCAGCGTGAATCATAAATTCATGTACTCTCACAACCTTCAGTTCCTTTCGCTAAGTACTTATTCACCGTTATGGTGTGTATCGTTTTATATATTAAAATCTTCATGAATTATACCATGTTATGGGAGCTTGACCCATACTTTTTTTGCAAAAAAACAAAAAGAGTCCTGAACTGCCGGACTCTTTCACGTTGCTCTTATCTGCCGTTTGGATATACCATGACCTTCAGACTGCCGCTTTTATTGTGTAATGCGCGCTCCATCGCTTGCTGTGTCTCTTCGAGTGAATAACGATCTGTAATCAGTGACATCACGTCATGCTGGCCGGAGCTCAGGAACTCAATCCCTGCCGGATACGTGTTGGCATAACGGAATATGCCATAGATATCAACTTCATTGTCCGCGATAAATGGAACATTGAGTGCGATCTCGTCCTGTGCAGGCAGGCCCACAATTGCAAGTTTGCCTCCACGTCGAAGTGAATACA
The DNA here is from genome assembly GCA_022836915.1 of Paenibacillus sp. OVF10. Lineage (GTDB taxonomy): Bacteria > Bacillota > Bacilli > Paenibacillales > Paenibacillaceae > Paenibacillus. The sequence continues at coordinate 4,666,859 of CP094668.1, forward strand.
GAGCGGATTGCAGCGCCTTCGGATTCCCTGCTGTTTCCCATGAGGTATCGACACCCACACCATTTGTTAACTCGCGAATCACAGCCAGCGCATCTTCATTCCGCACATTAATGGTATGCGTGGCACCCATGCGGCGAGCGGCTTCCAGCCTAACTTCCTCCAGATCCGTAACTATGATCTTCTCTACACCGAAAGATTTGGCAGCAGCCACGGCCATGAGTCCAACGGGACCCATGCCCATAATCGCCAGGGTTGTACCCGGAGCCAGTTTGCTGCGGCGTGCAGCGTGAATACCAACAGAGAATGGCTCGTTCATAGCTGCTTCCTCATAAGACAGATGATCCGGGATCGGGAATACCATATCTTCACGTATCACCATGTATTGTACAAATGCCCCATCCACCGGAGGGGTCGCTAGAAATTGTACATCCGGACACAAGTTATAACGACCTTCCTTGCATGCCGTGCACCGTCCGCAAGTCACCCCGGGTTCAATAGCAACCCGATCCCCTGTTTTCAGACGTGATACGTTCGAGCCAACAGCAGCAATAATCCCCGCACACTCATGGCCCAGAATGATCGGTTTTTCCACCACAAATCTGCCAATGCGTCCATGTTCAAAATAATGCACATCCGAGCCACACACCCCAACAGCCATCACCTGGATTAACACCTCATTTGCTGCCGGTTGCGGGACGGGTTGTTCCTCAATAATGATGTGTCCTGGCTCTGTCATGACAGCAGCTTTCATGGTCTCGGGCAGTTGATGTTGTCCCATACGGTTCTCCTCCTCATGTATGTCCATGCTGTCTATTCTACAACAAAGAAAACAAGGTATCTTCTTTCTTCATATCACCAATCAATAGATTGTTCGACCTTGTTCATCCGCAATGCCGCTCTTCCGATAGAAGTACGTATTGATCATGTCTCGCCATTCCTTCGCATGTTCGGCCTGATTGTCCTGTAATGAAGCAACTTTACTGAAAATAACCGGGTCGATTTTACCCTCCAGCCCTCTCCATGTCTCGGCTAAGGCCTCTGCCTGCGCAACACCTTCAAAGTGTGTATCATAAATATGCTGAATGACCGTTTTACCCGAATGCAGAACATGGGTGTACGGCACGTGATGGAAAAATAAGATCAGCTCATCCGGACAGGTGTCTACGGACTCATAACGATCAGCATTCTCAGGGTGATACTGTGAAGTGTATCCTGTACCGCTGTTCACGGTTCGATCTACACCAATACCATGACAATCGGCAAAGTGATACGTTCCCCATTTGGAATACTCGTATCCATCTACATTCGGCCCGTAATGATGTTCCGGATTAACCATCCAACCCACACCGAGAGGCGCCGTATAATTCTCATAGATATCTAGTGAAGTCAAAAGCATGCCCGTAACCTGCCGCACAACTTCGTCTTCATGTCCAAATGTGAGTCTCACCCACTCATCGGCAATCTCTTCCGCGGACAGCTCCGGGTTCCACGCAAGTCTTCCGTATCCATATAGATTCGCCTGCGCGAGTGGATGTCCTGTCCAACAGGCATCTGCACCAATATTGGATACTGCGGCGAAGCCACTGTATGGTCGTTTATACAGAGAACCGTCCGCGATTCGCTTGATCTCTGAACCTTCGCCTTTGGCGTATGTGTCAAAGTCCAATACTTCTTTCCACTGGGGAACCAGATAACAGAGATGACGTTGTTGCCCGGTATACTCCTGTGTAATTTGAAATTCAATCACCTGATTGGTATTTTCCATGGCGCCGAACAGCGGGGATACCGCCTCTCTCACCTGAAAGTCCATCGGCCCGTTTTTGATCTGCAAAATGACATTGTCGGCAAAACGTCCATCCAGCGGCGTAAAGTGGTCATATGCTGCACGTGCACGGTCAGTGGAACGATCCCGCCAGTCCTGCTTGCAGTTATAGACAAAGCAACGCCAGATGACCAATCCACCGAATGGCCGAAGGGCTTCAGCCAACATGTTCGCACCATCGGCATGATCACGGTTATACGTGAATGGTCCCGGACGATTCTCGGAGTCTGCTTTGATCAGGTAACCACCAAAATCCGGAATCGCTGCGTACACCTTGGCCGTTTGAATGTTCCACCATTCCCGTACCTGCGCATCCAGCGGATCAGCCGTACGTAATCCACCAATCTCAATCGGACTCGCGTAGTTGGCGCTCAGGAACAATCGAATGCCATATGCTCTGAATTCAGCGGCAACTTTCGCCACATCACTAAGATAACGTTCGGTCAGAAACAGACTCTCACGGCGGTGTACATTGACGTTGTTGATCGATATGGCATTGATACCCGTCGAAGCAAGCAGGCGTGCATAATCTCTGATACGTCCCAAGTCCAGCGTAAATTCCCCGTTATCATAGAAAATGGATTCTCCTGCGTAACCACGTTCAATGCTGCCGTCCACGTTATCCCACTGATTAATCATCCGTAGTGCATTGGTAGGCTGCTCTGTAATGAAGCTCCACTTACTCACAGCGTCATCCGCCTTACTTGCAATTCCTTGATCCATTGTCAGTTCCCGAAGCAGATGAAATGCACCATACAACACACCTTGGGGAGTCTCTGAACCAATGACCAGTACACCCTCGGTCTCGTTCTCACGAATGATGTACCCTTCTCCTTGAACAGTTGAACGCTCTTTCTCACTGAACGAACCAGCCACCGAATTGCTTCCTGTCCAAGTACCGATTCGTATCGCGGGAGCGGAAGCGTTATTGTCCCGCTCACTTTGCTGAGTATCAGACAGATGACTGACCGACGGTTTCACGCCATACAACTTCTCCAGTCCTCGTGAAAGTTCGGTCAGAGCTGTTGTGATTACTCCATGGTTCTCTTCCGCGAGTATCAGCTTGCTCCACGCAGGAGCCGTCTTTTGGGCAAGTCCATTCGCTCTTGGCAATTCGGAGTGATACCCCAGCCACGCATCGTACTGTGGACCTGACAAGGCAGTTTGAACGACGGATTGGTTCATTGTACCGCCTCCTTACTGGCATAGATCTGCGTAAGGCGATTCCCTTTTCCTTCGAGTAACCATAGAATCGACGTTACACCACGCGGATAGTACTTGCTGCCAACCGCCACACCTGACAGGATCTGGTCGCTCCAGCACCAGTAGGATTCCTCCGGATGCAGCAGCCAGTTGACATGCGCCGCGTCTGCTGCCTTGCCTGTCTCATCCCATTCCACATCCAGCAGCTCTCTAGCGATAAACTGGGACAAATAGATTTTGCTTAACCACGAGTTATTACTTGTTGAGGACAGTTTCCAGCCTCCATCTTCGAACAGGCATGTTCCCGGTACAAGAACCGTCTTCAGATGAGTTTGGAGTGCTTTCAGATAAGGTCCAAAACGACCATTCACATCCAGTGCTGCTTCACAGCCTGTAAAGTACGGGAACACCAGACCTTCAATTGCCGGAATGATTCGAGAATCATTATTTTCTGCAATAACAGCTGGAATGTAGCCGCCATCAGTCAACTGTGCAGCAATACTGGCAGCGCAGCGATCCGCTTGAAGACCTGCTTGATGTGACAGATCGGCCAACTTCTCCGTTGCGAACAACTTCTCCAATGCAACATAGACCGCCCAGCATTTGCCCGCCAGATAGATATTGTTGCGAGACTGTCCAAGTGACACATCCAGGCTGTCGTAGGTTGTAATCTCCGCTCCACCTTGAGTACGGCTGCTATCCAGACCCATCAGACCGTTACGCTGCTCAGCGTCGGGATGGTCACGATTAAGCATGCTTTCGAAGCAATCCTGGATAACAGGCAACATGTTTTTCACAAAAGCTTGATCCTGTGTCTGTTCAATGTACACTGTCGCGCAGCAGAGCCAGTTCACCAGTTCTTCGTGACTCATCTGTGAGAAGCAGTCGTCAATGCCAACCAGTTCATATGCCGAGTGTCCAGGGCGTGAGAACACATTGGCAACACCAATATCATGGGTAAAGGTAATTCCCCCGGATATAACTTTTCTTCCCCGGGAAACGAACCTGATCCGTATAACTGTATCGTTTCACAAACCACTCCAGCTCATTACGCACCGTCCATGGATTCAAGGCAAGCTCGAAGTACAACTGATCAGCTGTCAGATCAAGTGTGTTCATCATCCGATACTCCCCTTCGTTCACCACCCAGAGTGGCTCACCATCGGCATCCAGCAGTTGAGTACTGGCATAATAGCTGTGAATGGAATGAGCCAGCATGAATGATTGATCTTCGGTCAAAGCAGCCGATCCAAGGCGCTGTTCAACCTCTCCACAGGATGCGGTCAACTCACTGAAGCGTTGTAGTGCATACTCTCCTGCTGCCTGAATATCGGAGAAGTACCGCGTATACCAATACGTTGTGTCCATTCCAGTCGTCACAATGCCCCCACGATAGAAACATACTGCGAATTGATACGTACGTTTCTCTCCAGCCGGCACCTCCATCAGTAGTGCAGCGGTTGAGCCAAGTCCAAATGCCAAATTCTCCCGATGTTTCTCCTGCAAGAGCTTCTCCAACGTAAATCCGCGTGCGGGCCACAGTCCGTCATCTGCTGACATAATTGCTGTAAGTCGACCTTGTCCCACACCTGTGATGGAGCCACCTTCCGGTCCCCCAATCAGACGCATCGCAGAGTATGGATCATTGCCCTGATAGCCAAAGTAGGCTTTGCGTGGTTGTTGACCTTGCGTATTGTCAATCGTCATCTCAACCAATACGGCAGGTACGAGTGCATCCATTAATTCTTCGCGATCCCCATTCGTTGGATCAGGTACTGGACGTACAGGCGAGTAGATACGGAACGTCAGATCTCCAGCAGTCCACGTATCCGTACCTGAGGTGAATTCACGGGTAATATCTTCATCGCGAAAAGCTGTAATAAGAGGTTGTGGAACTTTGGATGCTGTTGTCGACGCCGTGTCCCCATTCTCCAACTTCTCTACATCATAGCGGCTGCTCTCATCCTCGGAAGCTTCATAAAAGGAAGTGCCTGATAATTGTCGCCATCGCGAGATTGTAATCCAATATATACATTCTGGTCTGCCGGCTTGCCAAGTTCAAGACCCAGCCCGCCTTTGGCTCCTTTGTATCCCAGTGTAAAACTCGCAAAAGCACCAATCGGTGCGTGATGTGCATTATAAAAGATGGATTTGGATGTGCTCACGAATCATAACCCCTCTCAAAATGGTTTGCATGCGTTTTCATTAGCCCCATCCTAACACGTGGTTCCACCTCAGACCATGATCAAATCAATCGGATATTTACCCAAATCAAGCTGATAGACTATAATGGATTAAAGCGGTTACACAAAACCATTCCATTTGATATAAGTGCGTGTTCAAAATCGCATTTTTTGAACAACCTCTAAATAAAGGGGATCTTCCATGTCTTCAACGTATTTGCCTCCTACTTTGGGAGAAAGTGTCCATGAAGTTTTTATCCAGATGTGCAAACAACGGTTAATCTGTTCGCCATTCATTTACGCAGTGTCGGTACGGACTGGGATTATCCGGCGCATGAGCACCCTCAATATGAATTGAATTATGTCACGGAAGGCGAGCAACGCATGATGGTGAATGGTACCCTATACATTCAAAAGGCTGGCGAACTGCTCCTGATTCCTCCGGGAAGCATTCATTCCAGCCAGAGCCATAACGGCAAGGGATTTACGTATTTTTGCATGCATTTTGACATTGATGATCAGTTGTTCCTATCGTTGCTGGCACGCATCAAACAAGTGCGATTCAGTGCGGATAGTCCGGTTACACAGCAGATTGAGCCGGTTTTGCGCAAATTGATGTCATCTGCGGATGATGAAACAGCAAATACGATGGTACAGCGTATGCAGCTGCAATCTGCGGTATTTGAACTATTTGGCCATCTGTGGGAGGCGGTATCGCAAGAGGCAGCACAATGGTTTACCGACGGACACGAGAAGATCGAACTCGCCCACCAGATTCGTAATCGATTGCAAGGCCTGATGAGTCAGCATTTCAAACAGGGACACGAATCCAACGCTCACTATGGCATTGATGATATTGCAGCAGAGCTGGGCATCAGTTCTTCTCACTGTAATCGCGTGTTCAAGCAGGTATTCGGTCAGTCTCCCCGTGCTGTATTGTCCCAGTTGGTTTTGCATGAAGCGAAGCTTCTTCTAGGCAATCCGAAGCTGTCTGTTCAAAATATTGCCGTCATGCTTGGTTATAAGGATATTGCCCATTTCAGTCGTCAATTCAAGCGCTGGTCCGGCATGTCACCATCCCGTTACCGACAGGAACAGCCTGCTCTGGAATGAGTTCCAGTAGCAGGCTGTTCATCTTTCTTATTTATTTCAACAAACGCTTAATCAACTTGAGCTTGTTATCATACGGTGGATATAGAATCGGCAGATTCAACTTGGTGCTTTTTTCAGTACACTTTTGAGATGAGAGAAGGTTTCGAAGCTGTACTGCCCATGATACGAGCCAACGCCAGAATGACCAACACCGCCAAACGGCAGACGCGGATTCGCTACATGCGTGATGGTATCGTTAATGCAGCCGCCTCCAAAAGAAACTTCGCGCAGCACTTTGTCCTGAACCCGGGTGTCGGAAGTAAACAGATACAAGGCGAGTGGTTTCGGCCGCTTTACGATCTCTACAATAGCTTCATCAACGTTACGGTAGCTAATGATCGGCAGAATCGGTCCAAAAATCTCATCTTCCATCGTTGCTGCATCCCAGGACTCCGCATCAATCAGTGTAGGTTCAATAAAGCGATCTTCCTCATCCGAAGCTCCCCATATATCACTTTGGCCTGATCCCGCTCAATCAAAGTCGTCAGCCGTTTAAAATGTCCCTTGTTCACGATTCGCCCATAGTCCTTGTTGTGCTGAATATCCGAACCAAAGAAGGACACAATCGCTGCTTTCATCTCCGTAATTAACGGTTCCTTCACGCGCTCATGCACGAGTAAATAATCGGGTGCGATACAGGTCTGTCCTGTATTGAGCAGTTTGCCCCATATAATTCGCTCAGCAGCTACTTTGATATCCGCCTGTTCATCAACGATGACAGGGCTCTTGCCTCCAAGTTCTAACGTAACGGGAACGAGATTTTTGGCAGCTGCCTCCATCACAATCTTGCCTACCGGTACACTGCCTGTAAAAAAGATATAGTCGAATGGCGCGTTAATCAGCGCTGTTGTTGTATCTTTTGCACCATCAAGCACTTGTACGTATGCCGGTTCGAACACGTTCGCAATCATTTCACGTACAACAGCGGACACCGCAGGTGTATTCTCTGAGGCTTTGAGCACGGCAGTGTTGCCTGCCGCAATCGCACCTACCAATGGTTCGATTAAGAGTTGAAATGGATAATTGAACGGTCCGATGATGAGAACGGCTCCATAGGGTTCAGGTATAATATAACTTTTGGAACCCAGGAGTGCCATTTGCGTTTTCACTTTAACGGGTTTCACCCATTTATTCACTTTACGAATGGTGTGTGTGATGCTGTCCATCATAAATCCGATCTCGGTTGTGTAGGATTCAAACTCACTTTTGCCCAAATCCTGATAGAGAGCTTCAGTCAGTCTGGTCTCATACTTTTGAATCGCCTGCTTGAGTTGGTTCAGACGGGCAATTCGAGCTTCTGCCGATCGTGTGGCCCCGGAACGAAAGAATTGTCGTTGCTGCTCCAAAATCTGTTCAACTTCCTGACTGGTTACTTCCTGTATAGTCGTTGTCATATATACATACTCCTCTGTATATTATTGATCAAGCGTTTAAACTTACGAACCTATAAGGCACATGCAAAAGCATGTTTTATCACTATTACTTTACAGACACTCTTCTTCCAAAGCAGCTACCAGTTCCTTCAGCAGTTCCACCGATGCATTCAATGAAGCCGAATAATATCGCTGTGTGCCCTTCTGTTCCACAGATATAAGCCCCTTCTCTAACAACAACTTGAGATGATGAGATATGGCTGGGCGGGATAGGCTGGATTGTTCGGTAATTTCATTCACCGTCATTCTGCCCTTCTCGGTAAGTGTCAGCAAAATAGATTGACGATGGTTGTCACTTAATACTTGAAATAACGGGATACAGGTTTGAAAAACGCTGATCGCTTTTTGTCCCATGGTGTTCACCTCTATACTATTTCTTCTTCATTATTCTACGTATATTTTCTCTGTTTGATGTCTGTTGGTTTAAACATTCGAACCTAATAACTGAATTGTACTCTTCAATCACTTGAACTGCAAGTGAACCTTCAACTAAATTTAATATAATGCGGATAAAGCGCTTCCATACTACCATACAAGTATGGTAGTATATCAATGAAGGAGTTGAAGTTGTGGAATATACCCCAAAGTTATCATCCAAAGCCGGTTTGTTGCCTGTTGCGAGCAGTATGTCTTCCATGAATAATAAGCAATCTTACTCAACGCGAGATGTCGTTTACTTCACGCTGAAACAACTCATTTTGAGTCTAAAAATGCCTCCGGGAACAGCTATTTCTGAGAAGGAAATTTCGCTGGAGTTCCAGGTCAGCCGGACACCTGTTCGAGAAAGTTTTGTAAGGCTTGCTCAGGAAGGTCTGCTGGAAGTGTATCCACAGCGTGGCACATACGTCTCTCTGATTCAGGTCGATCTCGTTGAGGAAGCACGGTTCATGCGTGAACAGCTCGAACGAGCCGTAATCAGGCTCGCCTGCGAGAACTTTCCGAACGAACATATGGTAGCTCTTGAACAGAACCTTGCGTGGCAACAGGAATGCAGGGTCAAACCGGATGATGAACGAATGTTTCAATTGGATGAGGAATTCCATAGCACTCTTTTTGCAGGCTGCAACAAAAGCAACACCTGGACTGTTATCCAGCAGATGAATGTGCATTTGAATCGAAGTCGCATGTTACGCCTGTCCTCGGACCACCAGTGGGATCACCTAATTGAACAGCACCGGTCTATGGTCAAGGCCATTCAGCAGCATGATGCCGACACAGCAGAGCGACTGATGCAGGAACATTTGCATTTAACTGTCACCGATTTGGCTGTCCTGCAGGATACATATCCTTCCTATTTTCAATGACTGAATTTTTCTTCCTACTATTCATGATGAGGTGAACGTGATGAGAATGGTTTTTCGCTGGTTCGGCGAAGGCAATGATACGGTAACGCTGGATCATATCCGGCAGATTCCGGGTGTTGAAGGTATTGTGTGGGCACTGCACGATGTTCCTGCTGGCGAGGAATGGCCGATGGACAAAATACTCGCTGTCAAAACAGCAGCGGACAAGGCCGGGTTACATCTGGATGTCGTTGAGAGTGTGAACATCCATGAGGATATCAAGTTGGGCCTGCCATCAAGGGATAAATACATTGCGAACTATATTAAAACGATGGAGAAACTTGCCCAGGTTGGTGTGAAGGTCATCTGTTATAACTTTATGCCAATTTTCGACTGGCTTCGCACGGATATGCACAAGGAAATGGAGGATGGCTCAACTGCCCTCTTCTATGAGCACAGTAAACTCGCAGATATAGAACCTCTGGAACTCGTTCGACGCATTACGGAAAACTCCGCACTCACCATGCCAGGTTGGGAACCAGAACGATTGCAGTATTTAACAGGTTTGTTCGAAGCCTACAAGGATGTAACCGAGGATCACATGTGGGAGCACGCACGTTATTTCCTGCAAGAGATTATGCCTACAGCCGAACGGCTGGGGATTCGAATGGCCATCCATCCGGATGACCCGCCATGGCCAATCTTTGGATTACCAAAGATTATTACGAATCAGGAGAATGTTCGAAAATATTTGAATCTTTATGATAGCCCTTACAACAGCGTGACGTTATGCAGTGGCTCTTTGGGAGCAAATGCTGATAATGACATAATCGGGATGATACACGAGTTCAAGGATCGGATTCCATTTGCCCACATTCGTAATGTAAAAATATACGATAACGGCGACTTTATTGAAACCTCACATCGCAGTCAGGATGGCAGTGTTGATATTGCAGGGGTTGTTGAGGCTTATCACGATATCGGTTATGAAGGTTATGCAAGACCCGACCACGGTCGTCATCTCTGGGGAGAACAGTGCCGACCTGGCTATGGACTCTATGACCGGGCTTTGGGGATCATGTATCTCTGGGGCGTCTGGGATTCCCTGCAAAGGAGGGCAAAAGCATGAGTGAACACCAATATGAACGCTCATCTCGTCTCGAAGGCAGAACGGCTGTAATCACCGGAGGTGCTGGAGTACTATGCCGCTCCATGGCGGAAGAACTCGCTCGGCACGGTGCAAGTGTAGCCATCCTGAACCGCACCGTGTCCAAGGGGCAGGAAGTTGTAGCTGCGATTGAAGCTGCCGGTGGCAGAGCGATTGCTATTGCCTGTGACGTAACCCAGGCCGATAGTGTACAAGCGGCGGCAGATGCTGTACTGGAACAGCTTGGACCATGCGACATTCTTATTAATGGCGCGGGTGGCAATAACGCCACTGCCAACACCACAAATGAAATTTTTAGATTGGAAGATCTGGAAAAGAGCGATGTCACTACATTTTTCGATGTAAGTGTAGAGGGATTTCGTCAGGTGATGGATCTGAATTTTGTCGGTTCTCTCATCCCCACTCAGATCTTTGCAAAACATATGATAGAGCGTGATATTCCCGCTACTGTCATAAACATTTCTTCCATGAGCGCCCCATCGCCCATGACGAAAGTTCCAGCATACAGCGCTGCGAAGGCAGCGATTAACAACTTCACGCAGTGGCTCGCCGTTCATCTGGCTGAATCCGGTATTCGTGTCAACGCCATTGCACCCGGGTTTTTCCTGACCGAGCAAAACCGTAATCTATTACTGCAACCAGACGGCTCACCAACGGAACGTTCCAGTAAAATTATTGCGCATACACCCATGCGCCGCTTTGGCAAACCGGAAGACCTGCTTGGCACATTGATGTGGCTTGCGGATGAAAGACAATCCGGTTTTGTCACTGGCACAGTCATTCCGGTAGATGGCGGATTTATGGCATATTCCGGTGTTTAACGATTTCTTACACAGACACTCCGATGAAAGAACAACCTTCCAATCGCTGTTATCCCCAGATTTTATCGATTCACTTCTCCGAAGGAGAAATCCGGGAATAAAGGCGAGCGCTTCGCTTTTTCAGGTTTTTTCTTTCCTCTCCGTTACGTGCAAATGAATCAGTTCAACTAATATAGAGAATTTATAGAGACCGAAGCTTGGGATACATACCCAGGTTTCGGTTTTTTGCGTTCAAGCATAAGATCCTCCAGCATAGGAAAAGCTTGTTATAATGCATGTTCAAAAGCAAACTTTTTAAAGAACCTCTTATAGAGCTATCGTGAAATAAAGGAAGGTGATACATATATGATGGAAGAAACATGGGTTGTTGCCGTACGGTCTATTATTGCCTTTCTGACCCTGATCATCTATACAAGGGTGCTGGGCAAACAGCAGATGGGTAACTTGACGTATTTTGATTACATTAACGGCATCACAATCGGTTCCATTGCAGGTACGTTTGCAACCGATCTCTCGTCCAAGGCCTGGATTCATTTTGTGGCCTTGACCATTTTCACAATTATTACGATCATCTTTCAGTATATTACGCTGAAGAATCGCACCATCTCCAAATTAATGGACTCAGATCCCACATTGATCATCCAGAACGGTAAAATTCTCGAACAGAACCTGAGTAAAATGCGAGTCAAATTTGACGAATTGACCATGATGCTGCGGCAAAAGGATGTATTTGATATTACAACGCTGGATTATGCGATTCTGGAACCAGATGGCAGCCTTTCGGTTGTTTTGAAACCTGAGAATCAACCGGTAACCGCAAAAGACATGCATATGCACCCGCCGAAGAGCAAGCTGATGACCGAGATTATCATTGATGGCCTGCTGATTAAGCAAAATCTTGAGGAAAGACACAAAGATATTAATTGGCTCAGTGAACAGCTGAAAAAGCAAAACATTACGATACAGGATATCGCTTTTGCCGCCATATTACCCAATGACAAATTGTATGTGGACCTGTTCAAGGATAAGATCACCGAAAAAATCGATATGGGCGATTATGAGGGGCCTTTCTAAACTCTTTACATGAAGGAGGCGGTTGAATGAAAACGCGTTTTTGGCTGCTATATGTGCTTCCGATCTTCCTCATTCTTGTATTCGTTGCGATTATGGCTAGCGGAGCCTTTCTCAAAAAGCCCTTTGGCAACGATGATCGCTTGCTTGAATCTATACAAACGTTAGAGAAACAGGTTGAGGGAAAACAATGGACTGAAGCCAAGTCTCAAGTTAATTACGCAATGCAAGCTTGGGATAAGGTCGTTAACCGCATTCAGTTCAGTGTGGAACGTGAAACGATATATGATATTCTGGGCACGCTTGCTCGGATCAAGGGCGGCGTTGCGGCAGAGGATGATAAGGCGATTATGGAAGAGATTTATTACTTTTATGTGTTATGGGATAATCTTGGAGATTAGGTTCAATGTGTTCAATATCAGACTCTAATATCAGATGTACGTCCAAAAGCAAAAGGCACTCTCCTTTCATGAAGAAAGGAAGTGCCTTTTTTGCTTTGTATACCTTTATAACCATTACGCTCTTCGTAATCCCCGAGACCGTGACGCTCGCGAAGTGCTTTCTTTGCGGAAAAAGAGACCGAGTGCTCCCTTGGCACACCACAGCGAAAATAGAGCAAACAGCGTTCCCCAGAACAGTGCGGGAAGGAATGTCTGTTGAGCGAGATTCGCTGCATCCCCTGCCCGTGAAGGCTGAGTCCAGGACATAAATCCAACGTATACCGCACTAACAACCGACTCTTCCAGTGTAAGAAACGCCAGTAACAGATAATAGAACTTCACGATCTTGGCGCCAAAAATCATAATGACCACATTCAGAACGATAAACCCGGTCAGCCATAACATACCGAACTCCCCTCTTACATATAACAGGAGCGACACCAGAGCGACAGCCGTCATAATACCGAGTCCCCACATGTGCAAGCCTTTGCGGTATAAGTAAAACAACAGCCAGGCGAACAGTGATGCACTGATATATCCCGCCAGAGAAACCAGGATCGATCTGCCTGGCGTCAGCATGGAAGAGTAAGTTACACCACTATGATCAGCGTACAATTCAATGCGCAACACTTTACCGGACAATACCAGTGTCATTAGTGCATGACTGAATTCATGGATCATCGTATCCAGGTTACGGAACAAGGACGAAAATGGGATGAATCGTGTAAGAAAGACGGAGCCTAGTAGGAACAGTATCGTTTTGACCCACTTATTCAATCGTGCCATACCTCCTTTACCTTCAAGTAAACAAGCCTATTCTTTATACTACGCTTTTTTCACTCGATTCGTTTCGGCTTCCGAACTGTAAGGCGCAGTGCTCCATCCACCAGCAGAAGCTCCGATTGTGTCCAATGAAAAAGAAGATAGGTCATATCGGCCTTTTTCAGCCTCTAGTGTAACGAGCAGTCGATTCCGCATCCGACGGAGAGCATAGTGCACGAATTGATCTGCAACCTCACTTTGTATCAGGGTAACATAAGCATAAAGGGAATGATCGACAGGTTCATCAAGCGGACTCACCCCTGCACATGAAAATTCCGTCCTCACGCCCGCACTCTGAAGTATGGACAATGCCTTCACAAGTTCGGCATCAACTTCAACACCGTTCCAAATCTCTGTTTTCTTCGCGGATACCGTATGTTTATCACGTTCCGTCCAGTGCATCAGCTCCAGCTTCCGCCGTCTCCATAGATGGGCAGGCTGTTCACTTAACAGCACTTCATGTTCCTCATTTAAATTCATCTAATGCGTCCTCCTGTTATCCTTGATCCGGTCCCTTATTCAACAAATAGAGAGCACATCCCTGTGCTCTCTGCTTTGCAAAAGGCAAAGGAATGGCGATCCATTCCTCAGCATGTTGTATTATTGTACCTTTTTCGGTGAAAGGCATCAAACTGATCTTTTATTATTCGTTCAGCGCCAGTTTTAGAGCCTCCAGGTTCTGCCTCATCACGCTAATGTAGTCCATTCCCGCCGCAATTTCTTCCTCGGTGAGTCCCTCAATCGGGTTCAATACAGCCGTCTTGGCTCCCACTTCACTTGCAATCGTCTCAGACACTTTGGATGAAACCAGTGTTTCGAAGAAAATTGTCTTCACCTGATGCTCTTTTGCAAAATCAATGACAGATGCCATCTGCGCAGCTGAAGGTTCTTGCTCAGGAGACAATCCTGCGATGGGCACCTGTTGCAATCCGTATTCCTGTGCAAGGTAACCAAATGCAGCGTGTTGTGTGATGAAATCCTTGCGCTTGCTATCCGTCACAGCCGCTTTGAAGTCCTGATCCAGTGACTCCAGTTGAGCAACGTAGGCATCTGCATTCTGCTTGAACTGTTCAGCGTGTTCTGGAGCAGCCTGCGCTAATCCCGCTTCAATATTACGTACTTCTTTGACAGCCAATGCAGGTGACAGCCATACGTGGGGATCGAGTCCACCGTGATCGTGATCATGTCCTGCTTCTGCCTCGGCGTCATGATCGTGGTCGTGTTCTTCAGTAGTCGCTTCATCCGCATGATCGTGATCATGTTCTTCTGTAGTCGCTTCATTCGCATGGTCATGATCGTGGTCATGTTCTGTTGCCTCTGAATCTTCATGATGGTGATCATGCTCTTCACCTTCAAGCAGGTTAATTCCATGACTCGCTTCCACTTGAATGAGCGAAGTGTTGCTCAGACTTCCGGTGACCTGATCCATCCATGATTCCATACCCGCACCGTTGTATACAAGCACGTCCGCTTTTTCAATGCTGGCAATATCTTGTGGTGTTGGCTCCCAATCATGGGGCTCCATTCCTGCTGGAACAAGCGTATGCACATCGGCCAGATCACCTGCCACATTTTTGGTGAACTCGTACATCGGGTAGAAGCTGACCTGCACGTTTAATTTTGCGGTTTCCGTCTCGACTGGAACGGAAGTGCCTGTCGAAGTTGTATTTGCATCAGAAGCGGATTTTTGTCCGCAGCCTGCGACGATAAGTGTGAGACTGAACAACAATCCGAGCGTAGCTTTTTTACTGAATTTCATGTGATGTATTCCTCCTAGAATGGTTGACCAGAATGACGTGCTGTGATTTCGTTTCTTTGCTATGACGCTTGCGGTTATATCGTGCAATCAGCTTTTGCGCTGATATTCCAGTCAATAGGATGACCAACAGGATGAGTGCAATTGTTCCTCCCGGTGGTGTATTTAGATGGTAAGATGTTATGAGTCCGCTAAAAATACCAATTAATCCTGTAATTACAGCGACAATAATCGCTGCTGTAAAACTGCGAGACACTCTTAGTGCCAAGGCAGCAGGCAATACAATGAGAGCAGACACCAGCAACACACCGACGATCGGCATGGCTGAAGCTACAGTCATTCCTGTCAGAATGGCAAATGCAAACGATAAACCTTTTACCTGAACGCCCCCAATGGAAGCTGTTTCTTCATCAAACGTAAAGCTATACAACGGTCTCCGGAGCAGGATGAAAAAAGTAAACCAATGACACATACCCCTGCCATCATCCACAACTGTATATCGCTAACCGCGACAATAGATCCGAATAAGTATGAACTGAATGTCTTGGACAGATTGGTTTTGAGACTCATCAACACTACAGCAAGAGCCAGTCCCGAAGTCATGATGATCGCCACAGGTACCTCGCTGTAGGTTCGGTAGCTTCGACGTAGTTGTTCAACCAGTAAAGCACCGATAATTGCAATGGCGAATCCGCAGATCACGGGGTTAAGATTCATGACCGAACCGAGCGCAACCCCTGCCAGTGAGACATGGGATAACGTGTCCGCCATAAGGACCTGCCGCCTGAGCATCAGATAGACCCCGAGAATTGGAGCGATGACTCCAATCAATCCACCTGCCCAGAAGGCACGTTGCATGAATTCGTACTCAAACACTGCCATTCCTCACTTTCTTGCCGCTCCAGAGTAATCGTTCGGTCCAATCGATCTCCCATCTCTTCCAGTCCATGAGTAACCATAATAATAGTTATCCCATGAGCATCAACATAGTGTCGCATCAGATTGTAAAATCCTTCACGACTGTGACGGTCCATTCCCGTTGTCGGCTCATCTAGTACCAGAACCTGCGGTTGCCCAGCCATAGCTCTTGCAATACAGATCCGTTGCTTCTGTCCACCAGACAGCTCACCGACTCGTGTATTCCGATATTCCCACATGCCAACTTCACGCAGACTGCGTTCAACGATGGCATCCTGCGTTGCTGTGAATCTGCGGAATAATCCCAACCTGGTGTAACACCCGGACCGGACCAGTTCATTCACCGTACTGGGAAATCCACTATTAAACGATGCCACCTGCTGGGGCACATAACCGATATTGGACTTGTTCCCACGTTTCAACTGCGGATTCATATGTATCGTGCCACTCCAGGGCTTCAATAGCCCCAGTAGCAGCTTTAACAGGGTCGTTTTGGCAGAACCATTGGGACCTGTGATGCCTATAAACTCTCCCACATGGATATCCAGCGACAGTTGATCAATGACCGGCTCTTTGCCATATCCAAATACAACATCACGCATGGAGGATAGTATCATGCATTTCCCTCTTTTCGTAAATATTACGATTTGAAAATAACAAAAAATTTTTATCTGGTTTCCCGGTGGATCGTCATTTTCTTCAAACGTGGGGAGTACTTCTTCATCTCAAGTCTCTCTGGATGGTTACGTTTGTTCTTGGTTGTTGTATAGTTGCGGTCCCCGCACTCGGTACAGGCTAAGGTTACAATGACTCTCATGGTTGTTGCCTCCTCTTATTTAATCGTAATTATTACTATTTAATGATATTAGTCTATAGCTTTTCTTTTGTCAACTCCACGCTGGAAAGGGATCTTTCAGTTCACGCCAGCTCATCAACATCTCTTCCTCCGTAAGAAGGGTCTCATCCAATGTACGTTCAATCTCCGCCCGGTCCATGTCAATGCCGATGAATACCAATTTCGTCACCCGGTCACCCCACTCATCATCCCAGTCCGGTATGCTTGGCAGCGTGTCGCCAAAATGAAGTTGCCTTTCCTCCTCACTCATCGCACCTACCCATATTCCTGCTGGCGCAAGCTGCTTTGATGTGCCTGCATGACTGAAAGAGATCGCCATATGGTTCCTTGTTGCCAGCCACATCAGGCCTTTGGATCGCACGATATTATCTGGCCATTTCGCAATCCAACGCAGCAACCGTTCCGGGTGGAATGGACGTTTACGATGATAGACAAATGAATGAATTCCATATTCTTCAGTCTCCGGGGTATGTTCCTCTTTCATTAATTCGCGGATCCAACCCGCTGACTGGCTTGCTTTTTCAAAATCAAAACGTCCCGTATTCATTATCTCTCTCGGATCAATCTGCCCATGTGTCGTGCGAATGAGCCTGGCTTCTGGTTGCATGGCGTGTAGTGCCTTTTCAAGCTTCGAAAGTTCTTCCTCCGAGACCAAATCACATTTGTTCAGAATCAGCACATCACAGAATTCCACCTGATCCGTCAGCAGATGAACGATTCCGCGAACATCGTCCTCCCCGCTTCCTGTCCACGATCCTTCAGTGTTTCTTTGGAATAAAAATCACGCCAGAACTGGGCAGCATCAACAACTGTAACCATCGTGTCGAGACGAGTGAATTTCGTGAAATCAATGCCGAGTTCCTCGTCGATATACGTAAACGTCTGCGCAACAGGTACCGGCTCACCAATCCCAGTGGATTCAATCAATATGTAGTCAAAAGAACCATCCAAAGCCAGACGCTCGACTTCTTTCAGCAGATCCTCCCGTAAGGTGCAGCAGATGCAACCATTGGACATCTCTACCAGTTTCTCATCAATACGTGATAATCCTCCACCATCTCGTATTAAACCTGCATCGATGTTAACCTCACTGAGATCATTAACGATAACAGCAACCCGCATCCCCTCGCGGTTATGAAGCACATGATTAAGAAGTGTCGTTTTGCCTGCACCCAAATATCCACTAAGTACGGTTACTGGAACCCGCTGTTGAACCTGTTGATCTGACATTTCTGCTTCCTCCACTCTGTTTAAGTTTTAACTTTAATCGTAATTATTACTATTAAGTATGCAATCCGAACTATACCGCAGTTTTCTCTCGGTTGTCAACTCTAATATGATGAAAAATCTTGATTAATCGTAAAAACGTTGATTAAAACATAGGAATGATGTATGTTGCCGCACGTACAAGCATATATTTTAGCAAAGTCCTAGTTGTGGAGGTCTGTTTCATGAAAATGGCAGCCAATCTGAAGCTCCTGTCCTTCCTGATCCCTTGTGCATTTCTTGTTCCCGTGTTGATCACAATGGCTCCAGACTTGAAGGAAGCATGGAACAGTGAAGCTTTGCAAAATATGAAAACCGTATTCATAGGTATTTTCCTTGAAGCCGCACCTTTTCTGCTCATGGGTGTGTTATTGTCCTCGCTCATGCAGTGGTTCGTATCCGAAGAAATGGTCCGCAAACTCACGCCCAAGAATCCGATCGGTGGGGTGCTGGTTGCAGGGTTGCTCGGTATTATTTTTCCCATTTGTGAATGTGGCATGATCCCAGTAGTGAGAAGGTTGATGCACAAAGGCATGCCAGCCTATATCGCAGTGACGTTCATCCTGAGTGGTCCCGTAGTCAATCCCATCGTATTTACCGCAACTTTGCTCGCCTTTCCCTCACATCCTGAGATTACCATTGCCCGCATGGGACTGGCCTTTGCCGTAGCTGCTTCCATAGGTATGCTCGTGTATCTGTTCGTTCGTCGAAATCCCCTTCGGATGCCAAAGGTCGCAGTGCCAGAGGTTAAGACGCATCCTGGTTTTAAAATGGCGCAACCTCACGCGCAAGCAAATGCACACGATCACAACCATGTGAAAAACTGGCGCAGCTTCTTCATTCACGCCGGAGATGAATTTGTCGATATGAGCAAATATCTGGTGATCGGTGCCCTGATTACAGCCTGCATCCAGACATTCATTAGCCGCAGCGATCTGATCTCTCTTGGTAATGGTCCAGTTGCCTCTTACGTGTTCATGATGGGCTTTGCTTATGTATTATCCCTCTGCTCCACTTCTGATGCTTTTGTGGCCTCAGCGTTCTCACATACGTTTGCTCTGGGGCCGCTGGTATCCTTCCTAGTGCTTGGTCCAATGCTGGATTTCAAAAGCACCCTGATGCTGCTCTCGACCTTCCGTACCCGGTTTGTTATTGGTCTAAGTCTAGCCATTATTACGCTTGTCTTCGCTGGCTCATGGTTGATTAATCTGCTGGTATAAAGGTTGCGAAACATATTTCATGACCTAAATGATTAATCCTATGAACTTTCATCCTGACGATTGATAGAAATGAGGTGATGTTATGAACCACACTATCTATACGATGACCAAACCTCCTGTTCCAAGGTCACACATCATTCAATGGCATAACCTGATCCGTGCGGTCTGGATCGGCGGTCTTGCGGTATACATTATTCATTTGAATTCAAGTGATTCGCTTCATTATTATTTGGCTCCTACCATGCAAAAACTGCTGTTATGCTGCCCTGTTCCCTTATTGTTTATTGCTGTTATCATGGCCTGGCATGGACTGTTCGGCAGAAACGAGGTTCATTGCGACTGTGAACATCCACCACCCTCGGGCTTCCTTCGTAGCTCAATGGTATATGGTCTGATTGCCATACCCTTGTTGCTAGGATTTTTGTTACCTGATCGGGCGCTCGGCAGCTCCATGGCCAGTCAGAAAGGCATGTCTCTCACTTATGCCCTCCCGAGATTCGTCGGAAAGAGCCTTTACCTGATCCGGCAACGCAATTAAATGTACAAGATCTCAAGCAAAAACCAACGACCGTTCAGCCTGCAACGGCTACCAAAGTACAATTCGTTCCTCCAGACGAGTATAGCCGCGAATTCGCTGAACTGGCGGAGAAGTTGTATGCAGAACAGGTCATCCGAGTCTATCCCGAGATCTTCTCTGAAACCCTCGGCACGATTGATATGTTCCAGCGACAATTTGCAGGCAAAGATATCTCCTTAACCGGGTTTGTCTACCGTGATAAAAGCATGGATCATGAATCACATTTTGCACTGGGACGATTTCTCGTCATGTGTTGCCCCGCGGATGCGGCTCCCTTTGGCGTGATGATTCACATTCCAGAAGCGGATAGCTTTCCTACAGATAGCTGGGTGCAAATCGATGGTAGCATCGGCTCAGCACAGGTGAATGGTAAGGATACGATTGAAATTCGGGCAACAAAGGTGACACGTGTAGCTGAGCCATCCACGCCTTATATTTATACCAATGCGGACTCAGTGATGGCGTATGAGAAAATAAAGAGCCCGTAGTTGCTCGCAATAACTAACAGCGTACTTTTCAACGACAAAAAGCCCCAAAGCTATGGATTACATCGCTTTGGGGCTTTCATGTTCAGTCAGACATGAGATTACATCTCGTCTGCTCTGATTGTATTATTCCGTTACGATATCATGAACCAATACAGGAGCATCGGCATGATCCGCAATTGTAATGTTTTCTTTGATCTTCGCGATGACGTCTGTTACGTCTTCACGATTGACATGAATCGTTACGAGGGACTCACCAGCTTTGACTGGGTCACCCACTTTTTGTTCAGCATCAGACCAACCGCGAGATCGATCTCGGACTCTTTTGTTGCACGGCCTGCGCCGAGCAGCATTGCTGCAGTTCCGATTTCGTCAGCGACGATTCCGGCAACATAGCCGTCTTTGTCTGCTGGGACTTCAACCAGATATTGTGCTTGTGGCAAACGATCTGGATGATCCACAACCGAAGCGTCTCCGCCTTGGTTTGCCAAGAAATCTTTGAATTTCTCCAGTGCTTTACCGTTCTGGATCACTTCTTTCAATTTCTCCTCAGCGTGCTCCAAGGAATCTGCCTTGCCAGCAAGGAATACCATCTGACGTCCAAGTGCCAGACACAGTTCTTCCAGATCTTTTGGACCTTTACCTTGCAGTGTGAGGATGGCTTCCTTCACTTCAAGCGCGTTACCAATCGCCAGACCCAGTGGTTGAGACATATCGGAGATAA
The DNA here is from genome assembly GCA_022836915.1 of Paenibacillus sp. OVF10. Taxonomy (GTDB): domain Bacteria; phylum Bacillota; class Bacilli; order Paenibacillales; family Paenibacillaceae; genus Paenibacillus. Next base: position 4,688,059 of record CP094668.1, read on the forward strand.
CAGCCATCGTTTTACGGCCAACATTGTTACCGATGCTTACCATGGCATGTGCCAATTCTTTAGCATCTTCCGTTGTTTTCATGAATGCACCAGCACCCGTTTTAACATCCAATACGATTGCATCAGCACCTGCAGCAATTTTCTTACTCATGATGGAGCTGGCGATCAGTGGAATGGAGTTAACGGTAGCTGTTACGTCACGCAGTGCATAGAGCTTTTTGTCTGCAGGCGTTAAGTTACCACTTTGTCCGATAACTGCAACCTTATGTTCGTTTACGAGACGAATGAACTCTTCTTTTTCAAGTTCTACGTGGAAACCAGCAACGGATTCCAGTTTGTCTGTTGTACCACCCGTATGACCAAGTCCACGTCCGGACATTTTGGCAACAGGGACATCCAATGCAGCAACGAGTGGAGCGAGTACCAGTGTTGTTGTATCGCCCACACCACCTGTGGAATGCTTGTCTACTTTGATGCCTTCGATAGCGGACAGATCGATCGTTTCACCGGAATTCACCATCGACATCGTCAGATCAGCGCGTTCCTTGTCTGTCATATCTTTGAAGAATACTGCCATCGCCCAAGCGCTGACTTGATAATCCGGGATTTCTCCTTGTGTGTATCCTTGAACAACAAAATCAATCTCAGCTGTTGTCAGTTCTTTTCCGTCGCGTTTCTTAGCAATAATGTCTACCATTCTCATGATGATCTCTCCTCGGGTAAATGATTTGTATAGAACACTTTGTACTGGGACCGTTACGGCTCCGGATCGTTCTTTTGATCGTTGTTGTCTCCAAGTTTTTTGATCCATTTTGCAATGGGAAAACTCGGAAACAGCATATCCTTCCGAAGCAGCTTTCTTTCAGAAAGCTTTTAGGCGAACGCTTCGCTTCTTCAGAATCGATTCCGGGTCCTTCACTCCGTGCTTCAAACAAAAGTTTCGATTAAAATCAAATGATTATTGTATATAAAATACAAGAACATCCGTTGTCATCTTATACAACATTTTGATGTTAATTCGTTCCGGCTCCGGATCGTTCTTTTGATCGCTGTTGTCTCCAAGTTTTTTGATCCATTTTGCAATGGAGAAAACTCGGAGACAGCATATCCTTCGAAGCAGCTTTCTTTCAGAAAGCTTTTAGGCGAACGCTTTGCTTCTTCAGAATCGATTCCGGTTCCTTCACTCCGTGCTTCAAACAAAAGTTTCGATCCAAATCAATTGATATTGAATATTAAATACAACAATTACAGTGTGATTGCTGTGTCCAGGGCAACTACCATCATATCGTTGAACGTTTTTTGGCGCTCTTCGGCAGAGGTTTCTTCGCCTGTCAGCAAGTGGTCACTTACCGTCAGGATCGTCAGTGCGTTAACACCAAACTTGGCAGCGATGGTGTATAGTGCTGTTGTTTCCATCTCTACGCCGAGTACGCCATGTTTCATCAACTTCTCGGTTACGGAACGGTCATCGCGGTAGAAAGAATCGGAGCTGAACACGTTACCGACATGAATTTTCATACCTTTAGCTGTTGCACGGTCATATGCTTCCTTCAGCAGGGAGAACGTAGCGATTGGTGAGAAGTCATAACCACCGAATACGTGTTTGTTCATACTGGAGTCTGTACATGCTGCTTGTGCAAGGATGACGTCACGTACACGTACATGCTCCTGCATACCGCCACAAGTACCCACACGAATCAGGTTTTTCACGCCATATTCGCTGATCAATTCGTTAGCATAGATGGCGAAGGACGGAATACCCATCCCTGAACCTTGCACCGAAATCCGGTGTCCTTGATATGTACCTGTGTAACCGAGCATTCCACGAACTTCGTTGTAACATACAACATCTTCGAGGTACGTATCTGCGATATATTTCGCGCGCAATGGGTCTCCTGGCAATAGGATCGTTTCTGCGATATCCCCGGGTTTTGCTCCAATATGTGTACTCATGAATGAATCTCCTCCAGTTATACAAATTAGTCTATTATGATGGCAGGACCGGAGCAGCCCAAGCTACTCCGACCTCCCCTATCCATTTTTTGAAAAACTTATTTCAAATCCTTCAGGAAGCTGGTGCCGTATTCCGGCATTTTCACTCCAAAGTTCTCTGCTACGGTTGCGCCAAGGTCAGCAAATGTGCTGCGCAGATCAAGCTTTTTGCCCTCGCTGAAGCGCGGAGAGTAGGCAAGCAGTGGTACATATTCACGTGTATGGTCCGTACCGCGGTATGTTGGATCGTTACCATGGTCAGCTGTGATCAGCAGCAGATCATCATTGGTCATTTTGGCAAAAATCTCTGGCAACCGTTCATCATAGTCTTCAAGTGCCTGAGCATAACCTTGCGGATCACGACGGTGACCGTACAGGGCATCAAAATCAACCAGGTTCAGGAAGCTGAGTCCAGTGAACTCTTCATCCATCGTTTCGGACAACTTGTCCATACCATCCATGTTGGAGACGGTACGAACAGCCTTGGTTACACCTTCGCCATCATAGATATCTGCGATTTTACCCAAAGCAATCACATCAAATCCGCCATCTTGCAGTTCATTCATAACCGTACGACCAAAAGGTTTGAGCGCATAGTCATGACGATTTGCAGTACGTTTCCAGTTACCCGCTTCACCTACAAATGGACGTGCAATAATGCGGCCGAGCATGTACGGATCTTCTAGTGTAATTTCACGGCAGAACTCACAGATCTCATACAGTTCTTTCAGTGGAACAACGTCCTCATGTGCAGCAATTTGCAGAACCGAATCCGCGGATGTGTACACGATGAGCGCGCCAGTTTCAACATGCTCTGCACCAAGCTCATCCAGAATTTCCGTGCCGCTGGCCGGTTTGTTTCCAATTACCTTGCGGCCTGTTTTCTCTTCAATGCGCTGAATCAACTCATCGGGAAAACCGTTCTCGAACACACGGAAAGGTGTATCAATGTAAAGACCCATCAGCTCCCAGTGACCTGTCATTGTGTCTTTGCCTCTGGATGCTTCCTGCATCTTGGTGTAATACGCTTTAGGTGCATCCGCTACAGGGACACCCTCGATTTCTTTGATGTTGGACAGTCCGAGACTGGCCATGTGAGGCATTTTCAGACCTCCGCGTTCACGTGCAATGTGACCGAAGGTATCTACATCAAAATCATCAAATTCTGCTGCATCCGGCGCTTCGCCGATCCCTACAGAATCCATAACGATCAGATGTACTCTTTTGAATGTTGACATAACCTAAGCACTCCTTCCAATAATCCGGTTTACAAGAACAGTCCGGCGATGATCGCTGACAATACACTGACAAGCGATGCACCGTAAAGCAGTTTCAGACCGAAGCGGGCTACCACATTACCTTGTTTCTCATGAAGTCCCTTCACCGCACCGGCAATGATACCGATGGAAGAGAAGTTAGCGAACGATACGAGGAAGACGGATACGATCCCTGTTGTTCTGGCAGACAATAAGGTCTCCTTCGCTAGAGCAAGCATGGCAACAAATTCGTTGGATACCATTTTGGTTGCCATAATACTTCCCGCCTGAATCGCTTCCTTCCAAGGAACACCCATAATAAAGGCTAATGGTGCAAACACATAACCAAGCAGCTCCTGGAACGAAATGCCAAGCACCGCGCTGAAAATTCCGTTAACAAGTGCAATCAAGGCAACAAAACCGATTAACATCGCAGCCACGATGATGGCAACTTTGAATCCATCCAGAATGTATTCGCCGAGCATTTCGAAAAAGGACTGTTTCTCCTCTTCCTGTACTTCCAATATATCTTCTTCCTCTGTAACCTCATAAGGATTCACAATGGAAGCAATGATAAAACCGCCAAACAGGTTCAGCACAAGTGCCGTAACCACATATTTCGGATCAATCATGGACATATAGGCACCGACAATCGACATCGATACCGTGGACATCGCCGAAGCACACAAGGTGTACAGCCGATGTTTTGGCAACAACCCAATTTGTTTTTTCACAGAAATGAACACTTCAGATTGCCCCAATACAGCCGAAGCAACCGCGTTATATGATTCCAGTTTGCCCATTCCGTTGATTTTGCTTAATACCAGACCAATATATTTTATAACAAAAGGTAAGATTCGGATATACTGCAATATCCCAATGAGGGCAGAGATGACAACAATCGGCATCAGAACGTTCAGGAAGAATGGGACCCCGCCAGTTGCGTCTTCAACCTTCGTCAAATCACCAAATACAAACGCAATTCCTTCATTTGCATAATCAAGCAAACTTTTAAATACGGTGGCGAAGCCGCCAATCAGCCATGTCCCGACCCCTGTATTCAGCAAGGCATACGCCAGGATCACCTGTAAAACAACCATTACGGCCAGTGGCCGGTAGCGAATCTTCTTTTACCGTTGCTTGCGATATAAGCCAGTCCAAAAACAACGAGTAAACCAAGAAGGGCAATTAGAAATTTCATTTGATCTCTCCTTTGAAGGTAGTTAAGCCGGATGTGGAAATTCAGCTCAAAGGGTTCTTAAGCATTTTTATCAGTAATCTTTCAGAAAACTTATGAAGCGCTTACAATAAGTTCCGTTAATTAAAATATAAGTGTAAGTTGTATTCCCTGTACCTGAGTCGAACGCCCAAGTACAGAGAATATAACATTACTTTTATTTATTAAGCTTTTTCTTAATAAGAGGCTTTTGTTTAATAAGAAGATGTAGACTGACCACCCTGCATAATCTTCACGCCAGAACTTGCACCGATCCGAGTCGCACCCGCTTCGATCATTTTCTGCATATCTTCCAGGCTACGTACGCCACCGGAAGCTTTAACGCCAACAACAGGACCTACAGTACGACGCATCAAAGCGATATCTTCTGGCGTTGCTCCACCTGTGGAGAAACCTGTAGAAGTCTTAACAAAATCAGCTCCAGCTCGCACAGCTGCCTGACAAGCACGTACTTTCTCTTCATCCGTCAACAGACAAGTTTCAATAATAACTTTCACCAAAGCTTTACCCGCAGCCGCTTCAACAACAGCACGAATATCTTGTTCAACGAAATCATCTTTGCCATCTTTCAAAGCACTGATGTTGATGACCATATCGACTTCAGTTGCACCTTTAGCAATCGCATCTTTCGTTTCGAAAGCTTTTGTCTCTGATGTAGATGCTCCCAGAGGGAAACCAATAACGGTGCAGATATCTACGCCAGAACCCTGCAACTGCTCAGCAGCATAAGCAACCCAGCCTGGGTTAACACATACGGAAGCAAACTGATATTGCTTTGCTTCTTCGGTTAACTTGGCCATTTCACTTTGCGTTGCGTCCGCACGAAGCAACGTATGGTCGATCATTTTAGCTAATTGTGGTGTAGTCAATTGAATCTCTCCCTTATCTGAACTAGTTATTTTCTATACCCTTACACTAACATGAACATATGTAAAAATCAACTTGAACTTTTGTTCACAGTTACACTTACATTTCTTCTTCGTTATATTTTCTTCCTAAAAAGCAAAACATCCGCCCTTTTTGCGTGGCAGATGTTGTCATCCATATCCATTTGAAATTAAAATCGAAGTAATGCCTGCGCTGTGTACTGGTCCGTGACCAGAATATTTGCGTAATGACCTTTAAGAGCCGCATGAATGGCTTCAATTTTGCGTTGCCCCCGGCAACAAGAATTGATTTTTCCTTATTTCTCAACTCGGCTAGATCAATTCCAACAGTTCTGCTGTTAATCTCTTCACTGATCAACTGACCTTCCGCGTCGAAAAAACGTGAACAAATGTCACCTGCACCGGAGTTCATCAGCAGTTGTTGCTCTTCTTCATTGAAGTAACCGAGCCTGAACAGTAACGCATCTTCCTTCACAGTACCCACGGTAAACAAAGCAATGTTGGCCTGTCTGCCAAGCTCTACGATTCTGCCAATATGCCGATCGGCTTCCACCATGTTCTTTACTTCAATGTTGTCGAAAATAACGGGCAGTGGCAAATACCTTGGTACCGTATGGAATGCCTCAGCGAACAAATGAACAATCTCAGCTGCATACGTATTGACATGGGAGTGGCTTACGCCCCCTTCAATTGCACGACTTCGACACCTTTAACCTGCTTGGGACGAAGTTGGCGTGCTACAGCATGCATGGTTGTTCCCCAAGTCACCCCGATGATATCCGCATCCTGAACCGTCTCTTGAAGGTAGTCTGCTGCTCGTTTGCTGATATGCTTCTGTATTTCCTCATCACTCTTCAACGGGGCAAAACACACAAGTGCCGTATCCAGATCATATTTCGACTTAAGTTCTCCGGCAATGATATCGATATCCTCCAGCGGGTCCATAATTTCAATCCGGACGTATCCGCGATCTTTGGCGTACTGAAGTAACCTTGATACGGTTGGACGCGACACGCCCAACCTTGCGGCAATATCCTGCTGGCTATAATCGGACTGATAATACAATTTCGCTGCTTCAATGCTTAATCGTTGCTTCTCCAGGTCCATTCCCATGTGCGCTCATCTCACTCATCTTATTATCTTTGGAAAATAAATACTCGTCCTGTATATTATACATGGATTGAGTATCTGGTCACTACATAGCATCCAATTCAGTATCATGATCAATCCATTCATATCCCTTTCTGACGTATAAAACGGGGAAACGATGCATACTACTGCGGTCGCTTCATCATTGCCAAGAATGCTTCACCCCATTAATCGCACAGAGAGGAAGAATTGTATGTCTACCTTATTGTATATTACTGCCCATCCTCATGATCATGAAACCTCCTTCAGCATGGCTACGGGCAAAGCATTTATTGATGCTTATCGTGAAAGTCACCCTTCTGATGAGGTTGTTCACCTCGATCTGTATCGTTCGGATATTCCGCATATCGACGCGGATGTCTTCAGTGGTTGGGGCAAACTGCAATCGGGTAGTGACCTGACTGCCGAAGAGCAGACCAAAGTTAGCCGTTTGAATGAACTGTCGGATCAATTTGCCGCAGCAGATAAATATGTTTTTGTAACCCCGATGTGGAACTTCTCGTTCCCTCCAATTCTGAAGGCTTATGTCGACTCGATCTGCGTAGCTGGCAAAACATTTCGTTATACCGAACAAGGTCCTGTTGGACTGTTGTCCGACAAAAAAGCGTTGCATATTCAGGCTCGCGGTGGCATTTATTCCGAAGGCCCAGCGGCTCAGATGGAATCCGGTCATCGTTATCTGAGTATTATCATGTCTTTCCTTGGCGTGCCGAAGCTTGATGGAATTTTTGTTGAGGGTCACAATCAATATAAAGATCGAGCAGATGAGATCAAGCAACAGGCTATAGAGCAAGCACGCACTTTCGCAAAGCAGTTTTAAGAGAGGTAGTTCAAAAAGTCCGCTTTTGATTACGAAGGATGCCTAATGGCATCATCAGCATCGAATATGGAATTCAGCCGAAATAAGCGGGAGGCTTACGAAGTATGTTTCCTTTGGAAACATTGTAGTTGCTCACGTAGTTTCCCTACGCTCCGCTACTCCATTTCTAGCTTCATCCCATCTTCTCGGTACTGAAAACCGACCTTTTTGAACACTCACTAGAGTGTAGTAAACACTCAAATCATAAACAAAACCCGCGTGCTCCTAGGGGATAATCCCAGGAAACTCGCGGGTTTTCAATGTATAATCAACCTAGAGCTTATTGATGTCCAGCGCTGGCACGGCTCATGGTTTCAAGTTTACGTGTGATCGCATGACGGTCTACTTTTAATCCCCAGATCATTTCAATAATCTGCTCTTTCTCCTCAGGACTGTCAGCATGTTTCAGTTGCATTAACAGATCATGCATTTGTTCATTAATGCCTTCAAATTGAATCCATAAATCCTGTCTTACCTCTTTGGAATCCAGATGATGATTCGCATCGACTTCTTCCTTCAATGCTTGCAGAATAGCATCTTTCCATTCGTCATCACCTAGCTGTTTCGCAATGTTCAGGAGATCCAGATAATCGTCAACAAGAAGTGAGTTCAATTCAGCATGTGTTTTCATCGTTTATTGCATCCCCTTTTCGTCTATTTACCAAGTATTATACTCGGTATTTCAGGATATGCAATAGCTGTCGGAAAAAGTTGATTTATGTAGCCTGTCCCTTCAACCTGTGAACAAGCAAATTACACAAGACAAAACCGATCAAAACATACACACCGATCATCCCCACAATGCCTATCCATCCCAGATGGCTGTAAAGCAGTCCACCTCCTGTTCCACTTACGCTTGAACCAAGATAGTAGAAAAATAAATACAACGCATTGGCTTGGGATTTGTGCTGATTGGCCACGAGTCCAACCCAACTGCTTGTGATGGAATGACCGCCAAAGAATCCAAAGGCAAACAGGGCGAGTCCGATAATTTTGACCCAAAGTGCTGGATGAACGGTACAGACTGCACCAGCCAGAATAATTCCCAGCGCGATTCCAAGCACATGTGACCTGCCGTACCGATCTGCCAGCCTGCCCATCCAGGTGCTGCTTACCGTGCCCATCAGATATACCACAAAAAGACTTCCAACGATAGACTGGCTCAGATGATAGGGTTCACCCGTTAATTCAAAACCGATATAGTTGAACAGGGTCACGAATCCCCCCATCAGGAGAAAACCGAGTCCATACAGGCATAACAGCCTTGGATTGCGACATTGTGACCACAAAAAAGGTATTGGATTTTTGAATCCGGGTGCAGCTTTGACAAAATGACGGGATGGCGGGATGACAAGCCAAAAAATAACGGCTGCACACAGTCCAAGAATACCAATGAAACCAACTGCAGCGCGCCAACTGAACCAGTCTGTCACCACACCGCTGATGAAACGGCCGGCCATGCCACCTATCGAATTGCCACTGATATATAGGCCCATGGCATAACCAAGACTTCTAGGTTCAATTTCTTCTGACAGATATGTCATGGCTATCGCTGGCAACCCCGCGAGTGCCACCCCTGAAGAATACGAAGCAGAAGAAGCTCCGTATATCCCAAGCTGAATGCGCTCAGTAAAGCAATAACAGAAGATATCACCAGTGCCGCTGTCATAATAAAGCGTCGGCCCACAGAATCAGACAAGGACCCGATGAACAGCATCGTCAGTGCCATGGCGATCGTTGTTACCGATAGCGTGAGACTGGCGTGTGCCGGCGTAATGGAGAATGCGTCGCTAATCTCAGGCATCAGGGGCTGGAGGCTGTAGAGCAAAGCAAAAGTGACAAAACCTCCGGCGAACAGTGCAAGGCTAATGTTACGAAACGTCTTAGTTCCCTGCTGAATCATGGATGTTCCAACTTTCTCAGTAAGAAAGCTTCTTGGATCGACTGTGGTCTGATCGCCGGTCAGTGAAGCCTTCCATTTATCGTTATTTAGTGAACAGTTTCCGCTCCATATGGGTCAAAAACTCATAACCATCTGGCGTTACAACTATTGTATCCTCGATTTGAAATCCACCAGCACCGAGCTCGTAATATGGTACCTCAACACATAACACCATACCGGGCTCTAGTATCCGCTGGTCCCCGGGGAAAGGGTCATATCGTCGTACAGTTCCAACCCGATGGCATGTCCGACATGCTGACGTCGGTAATGCGGAATCCCCTCACGCTGTACGCGAGACACTGCAGCATGGAATACTTCCGACGCCCTGACGCCAGGGCGCACGGTTTCAAGTGCTGTCTCCCATCCACTTTTGACCGCAGCAAAATGCTTTATCATCCAGGCGGTAGGCTCCCCTGCAACAACCGTGCGGCCCGTATCTCCCCAGTAACCTTCCAGCTGTAGGCAAAGATCGAAACGGATCTGATCTCCGGTCTCAATCGTATGAAAATAATTTTCAATGAGTGGCAACGCACTGCGTGGCCCTGCCCCTACCGCTGTCATTGCTGGAGTTCCACCTGCTCGCATCACAGCCAGACGATAATGATCGGCAAGTTGCTTCTCATGAATACCTGCGGCAATCAGGTCAATTAGTTCCTGCTCAATCCGTTCATTTAATTGGGCAGCCTGACGAAGTTGTTCGATTTCAAAAGGTGTCTTGACCAGGCGGATTTCTCGGAACAACTTATATGCAGGAATTACCGGTCTGTCAGGAACCTCCTCCTTGATTCTCGTCAGAATATCGGGAGCGATCCGCATCTCATCGATTCCAATCGGCTGATCTTCGATCTCAAGCTGTTTTAACGCTGCCTTGAGTGCTTCAACAGGACCTGGATGAATAACCGTCGTTTGCAGGAGAGAATAAAAGAGATCAATGTCGTCAGTGGAAGGTTTGCCTTCAATTGAACCTTCCACGAAGAAATCACTGTAGGCAAATATATCTACCCCCGTAATACCGAACTGGGCCACAACGCCCAACCGATTCGTTGGAATGATGATACACGGCTTAGCAGATCTGTCGGCAGGCAGAACCGCATAAATCTGCATGGTCCAGTTGCTTGCACGCAGCTGGGACCCGATGACATAGTGAATGTTCTCCGGAGTAGTTGCGATCAGGGCGCTTAGCCCCTTAGTTTTCATCACTTCTTCCGCCCGGTCCCGGTTCAGACCTGAGCTATGGGATAGATGCTGTGAATTATTCATTTTGATCCAGACCTCCTTTTATTTTCCTGCGACCAAACAAACTTTCAAGTCCTGGTACAGAGCGCAGCACTAGTTTAATCGTCATAAACAGAGCCAGCGCAAACGCGATCAATACAACAGACACCACGGCTATCGTTGGGTCCTGCCATTTCTCCATATACAGGAATAGCTGTATTGGCAGCGTGTAGCTGTCCTGACGGAGCAACAGCAGTGCAGCCTCAACCTGATCGAAAGTGAAGACAAAAGCGATTGACCCTGACAGAAGCAGGGATAGTCGGAGCTGTGGCAGCGTAATTGTGAAAAAAATGTGCATCGGCCCTGCGCCAAGGTCCGCGGCAGCTTCCCGATGAGCCGGGTGCAGATTGGCTAACGCACTGCCCACAATAGTGAGCACAAATGGAAGTACAATGACCGCTTCACCCAAAATAAGTGCAAACAGTCCGCCTGCAATATGCATTTTTGAGAATAAAATCAGGTAAGCGATACCCAGCGTAATTTTCGGCATAACCATCGGAGATACAAAAAATGCCCTTAAGATACCAGAGCCCGGGAAAGGGTATTGCACGATTGCTAGCGCAGCAAGCGTACCTGTAATCAAAGCCAGCAGAACCGCCCCTGTAGAAGCAATGAGGCTGTTCTTGAATGCATCGAGAAACTGGGTCTGCTCACTCAGATTGGCATACCACTTCAAGGTCAGACCTTCTGGCGGGAATTTGCTGGCTGAACCTGAGCCTACAGATGTCAACATAATCATCAGCAGTGGCAGCAGCAAATAAATCGCTACGGCACCCACAAAGATATAGAGCAACAGCTTGGTGCCCCTGTTCGATTTAACCATACGCCTGACCTCCCTTACGGGAACGACGGAACATCAACGTTTCTGCTCCTTTATTCACAAGCAACGAAACAACAATGGAAGACACAAGTAAAAACAGGCTGGCAACCGCAGCCATCGGCCAGTTGGTGTCCAAGGTTCGCTGATATATAAACACCGGAAGTGTCATGACTCTTCCCCACCGATCAGTTGAGGTGTGGTGAATGCGGTGAGGCATAACGTGAACACAATCTGTACTCCGCTTGCAATACCTCTTGCCGATAAAGGCAGGGTAATGGTCAGGAATGTTCTCCAGCTGCCCGCCCCCAGATCCTGAGCAGCTGCCTTTAAGGAAGCGTCACTTTGGGACAGTACATTCAGGATCGGGAAGACCATAAATGGCAAGAAAATATGGACAAGGGCCACAACAACACCTGTCTCGTTGTATATCATGCTGAAGCCTTCATCGGTAAGCCCCAGACGGATGAACAACCAGTTCATGAAACCCTGTTTGGACAGCAACAGCTGCCATCCGTAAGAACGCACAACTGCACTGACCAGTAGCGGAAGAAACGTAAGCAGCAACAACAATTGCTTCATGCCAGGCTTCTTTAGACCCGCAATGCAATAGGCCAGCGGATATGCAAGAAGAAGACTCCATAACGTAACCTTGAAGGCAATGCGAAACGTTGTGCCAATCAGCTTCCAATAATAAGGGTCAGCCAGAAAAGCACGATAAGCTCCTAAATCCCAACCCCGAATAAGCTTTCCATTCTCATACATATCAAAGCTATATCTGCCAAAGATCATCAACCCGCCCAGATACACGATGCCCATCAGAGCAAGCGCAGGCAACAGAAGCAGCAACCGGGTTACCCATGTGCGGTTTCCAAAGGAATACAGATTCACGATCCGTTCCGCGATCCGGTTCATATTCTTGCCCCCTGTACACGGTCATCAATGGGTTCGGATAACAAGAGCGCGTCCTCTGGGTCAAAGCCGATTTGTATTAGCTCACCTGGACTGTAACGTGAAGCTCCCCGCTGATGCAGCATACTGGCCTGAACTAGAAAACCCTCAGCAATCTGCACACTGTATCGAATATTTGCTCCGCCATACACCCCTTCAATCACATGTCCATCCAGCTTGTTCAGGCAGTGAGTTGCATCTTCTCCAAGTCGAATATACTCATTGCGGATCGATAAGGAATGTCGTGCTCCCGCTTTCGGTACAGCATTTCCATCACTGACTTTCACCAGTAATGGCTTGCCGAAGCATTCCACCCGAATTCCATTCACCTCATGTCCTAACACTTCCGTCTCAAAGAGATTGGTATCTCCAATAAACTTGGCTACAAAGCTATCAGCTGGTCTTTCATAGATTTCATCAGGGGTTGCATATTGAAGCAGCTTTCCGGCGCGCATGACGCCAATTCGGTCAGACATATTCATGGCTTCGCTCTGATCATGCGTTACAAAGATAAACGTTCCGCCAAATTCACGCTGTATCCGTTTCAGTTCACGCTGCATATCTAGACGCAGCTGCATGTCCAATGCAGAGAGAGGTTCGTCAAGCAACAGCACTTCAGGTCTGTTAATCAGTGCGCGAGCAATGGCGACGCGTTGGGCCTGCCCCGGACAGCTCGGATACCGCACGCCTGCCATAGTCTCCGAGCTGGACCAGATCAAGCATTTCACCTACCTGTCGTTGGATATCGGCTTTTGGTAACTTCCTCACCTTTAGTCCATAGGCAATGTTGTTGAATACATCCATATGAGGGAACAACGCAAGCTGCTGAAAAATCATGTTGCTGTTGCGTCCATAGGCCGGGATGCCGGTAACATCCCGGCCTCCCAGCATAATGGTGCCCTGATCCGGCTGCTCAAGTCCGCCAAGCATGCGCAGCAGTGTGGTTTTGCCACAGCCACTCGGACCAAGCAAGGAAACGAACTCTCCCTTTTTCACTTGGAGTGTTACTTGATCAACGGCGGCTCGTTCACCATAAGTCTTCGTGACTTCCCTTGTTTCAATGGATATGGTCTCTTGTCCGCTGCTCATCTCTGATTCCCTCCCATCCATTCCAGGTTCATAACAGAACCCGGAATCGTTGTGTGCCTGGCAACAATCCTTTTATTGAAGCTTTGTTTTCACGAGTCGATCCCATAGTTCTTTCCAGGAGGAACTGTTCTGTGCAAGCACATCCCAGTCTGGATTAATGCCGTTACTTTGCGTTTCGACGGAGAATGAAGGATCATCCTTGTACTTGTCCGGAACTGCAGCTGTCGTACTGGTTACTGGTGTACCCGTTGCTTCTGCGTATTGTGACAGTGCCTCTGCGCTCAACAATTCGTTAATAATTTCGTTTGCAACACGTGTCTGCTCTGGTGTTGAGCCTTTCACTACCTGAAGTGTATACGGGAAAGAGATGGCACCTTCACTCGGATATGCTACGGCGAGTGGAGAACCGCCATCAATCCATGTCTGTGCAACCTGTGCACTGAATGGGGCAATGAGAGCATCACCTGACTCCAGCAGTGCCTTCAGCTGATCATTGGATGAAACCAATGTGCCAATCTGGTCACTGCGATCTGCCCAGAACTGGAAGGCTGGCTCGGGATTATCATAGGATGCGCCAATCTCCTGACCTTTGGTAGCAATCAGTGGAGAGATATAGGAATAGAACATGTAGTCCCAAAGCGCAGTTTTTCCTTTGAACTCCTCGTTATCCCATAGATCGTTCCAGCTGGTAGGCGGCGTTTTCACCAGGTCTTTGTTATACACCAGGGCAAAGCTCGAAACGCCCCAGACCACACCTTTATTATCAGGCTTGTGGAAGGATTCCGGGATATCCTTGATATTGGTCACGATACTTGTATCCAGCGGCTCCCACATGTCATCATTCAATCCTTTTGCCGTCGCATCTGCATTGAAGTAACCGAAGTTAACCACCGGATTGTTGGCATCAGCCTGCTTGCCTGCGACCATTTTTGGGTACATTACCGAATTGGAGGATTCCTCAAAGGTGACTTCAACGTTGGGATGTTCTTTCACATACTCGGCAACCACTTCTTTGGGTACAACATCCTGATTGGAGCCAGCCCAGATAAACATCGTCAGCTTAACTTTGTCTCCGCTTGCTCCTGAAGAGTCGCTCTCTCCGGCAGTATTACTTGAGCTACCTGCTCCACCGCAGGCCGAAAGCACCAATGTACCGGCCAGTGTCAGAGAGGCGAGGCTGAGAAAGCGTTTTTTATTGGATTTGAACATGCAAATTCCCCCATCCATGTAGTTGGTTTTACCGATATGACAGAACTAGATAGTCTCCATACACTTGATCAATGCAACCCTATTTGCTGGCGTAAACCTTCCATAATGTCGGATATCTCCCGTGGATCTACTGATAGGGAATCCTTATACTTCTCCTCTACAACGCCCATGGTCTGACGCTTCAGGTAGTCTCTCAGTGCCAGCGGAACATTCAGCAAGGCCTGATTCAGCGTTACCTGCATCTCATCGCTCCATATGTCTTCAAATTGCTCCCGCGCTTTGCCATAGGCGAATTCCTCCTGCTGCCGTGGTCGCTTGGCTCGCATTAGTTCGGTATCGCTCTCGTTCAGCTCCAGGCCGTCAATCACAACACCGTATAACTCAAGGGCTTTCTCCGGGGATACTAGCCCCCTTCTTACATCCTCCAGAACTAGGCGTGGGTCACGTTCAAGTGGATCACCATATCCGCCTCCGCCTTGCGACAAGAACGTAACCGTTTCTCCAGGTTGAAGCAACAGCTCATCAATTCTTCCCAGATGATCCTCACTTGCACGTCCAGCATTAAGAATCGCTTCTCCATGTGAACCTACGCCACCACCGAGCCTGCCCCAAGGCTGAAACTCCATACGTTCCATGTTTCTGGCCGTCATCACCGTATCCGGTGTTAGAATTCTGACACATAAATCAATCCCGCTTCCACCGCGGAAGGTTCCTGCACCTGCCGAGTCGGCACGAAGACCATAATGTTCGATCAACACAGGCATCTCGGATTCCACCGTTTCCACAGGAATATTCCGAAGATGACCGACCGCAAAATCCATGCCATCAATGCCGTCTTTCATCGGCCTAGCTCCCGAACCTCCGCAGATCGGCTGAATCACGCCAACCTTTTTCTTGCCATCGGATGCATCTGTCATCGCCATCATGACGATGCAGGCTTGTCCAGCTCCTGCCGCGGGAACCATACTGCCCTGAGCTTTTCCCAAAGCACCCGTGATGACGTCCATAAGCCGGATAAAGGTCGCAGCACGTGCCCCAACTGCTGCCATCGGCTCCGGGTTGAGTACGGAAGCAGGCGGCGCGTAATTTCGCACCATGCGAATCATGCCCGAATTCCAAGGAATGGTCGGATCGAGCGTACGGAAATAACGAATGAGTGCTGGCACCAGCATGTAATGCCCCTGTTGGTTGTGGGTGGGAATGTTGAATGAAGCCCTGACCTGAGGATCGGTGCCGCTAAAGTCCAGATGAATGTCACTGCCTGCAATCGTCATTTTGCAGCGCAGCCGGATTGGATATCCCCCTGGCCCTTTCTCCAGATAGTCCCAGAAGTCATAGGAACCGTCCGGGATATCCTGCACGATAGCACGTGCCTTCAGCTCGGCGTATTCCAGCAATTGTTCGATGCCTTGCTGAATTTTTTCCACACCATAACGTGCAATGAGTTCCTCAAGCCGCTGCTCTCCCCGATTCAATGCAGCCATAAGCGCTTTGAGATCACCGAGATTTTGCTCCGGAATTCGGCTGTTGTCCAGAAACATGCGCAGGATCTGCTCGTTCAGAACACCAGCTTCATACAGCTTGACTGGTGCGATTCGAATGCCTTCCATATGAATATCGTAGGCGCTAGGAGATACGCTCCCCGGTACCTTGCCGCCCACATCGGATGAATGAACAAAGCACATGCCGTAAGCGATGATTCGCCCTTCGTGAAAATAAGGCTTGATGAGATGAATGTCTGGAAGGTGTGTGACCATTCCTTTAGTGTAATAAGGATCATTACATATGACGAGATCCCCTTCTTTCCAGTCTTGTATGCTGTTAATGGTCGCAACAGCTGGAATGCCCAGGGACAGATTGTAACCCGTCTCCAGCGGTGACCCGAACGTTTCCCCGGAAGGAGATAAGAGGTAGGTTCCAAAATCGCCTGTTTCTTTGACAAAAGCGGTGAAGCCTGTGCGCAGAACAACATTCGCCATTTCTTCCACGGCAGCTTGAATTCGGTTGTTAAAAATCTCAAGAAAGACCTTGTCGCCGATCATGCTTCCACCTCCCCAATCACGTTCCCGTGGACATCCCGGTATACCTTATATCCAGGCGGGATAAAAATCGTTGTATCATATTCCTCCACAATAATCGGGCCGGGGATGGGAGCATCCACCGATGGAATCTGTCCCCTTTTCAGTACCTTGGCTGTCTGCTGTACATGGTCAAAGGTTATGATCCTTTCTTCTGCTGTACTCTCATCGAATGGCAAATCTGCCGGAGCTACCGTGTTATGGGTAGGAAAAACACCAACAATGGTCGCTCTGAGACTTACAAACATAACCTCTGCCTCTGGCTGACTAATGCCAAACACGTTTTGGTAAGACGTATGGAATTTCATCCCTGCTGCCTTCTTGGGATCTTCAATTTCTTCCAATGTCAGCGTGACCTCGAGATCAAAGGCCTGTCCCTCATATCGCATATCCGCACTGTATAGGCAATAAATATTGTCGAGCTTGACACCACCACGGGCTTCCTCATCGACCCAGCTACGTCCCTGGTTTTCCAATTCAGTGAAAAGAGATCTTAATTCACCAGACTCCAGAGTCTGGGTACTTTTGTGTAACGTATGAACGAAATCATTGCGAAGATTGGCAACCGTGCAGCCCATGGCACACAATGTTCCCGGAGATGGCGGGATCAGTACTCTGCCGATACCTACCTCGCGTGCCATCAAAAAAGCATGCATCGGACCAGCTCCACCATATGCGAGCAACGTAAAATCGCGGGGATCAACACCCTTGCGAGCCATGAGGGAGAAAACTGGGCGTACATATTGGCAGTTGCCACATCAAGAATGGCTTGTGCAGTCTGTTCGGCATTCAGTCCAAGCTTCTCTCCCAGATTGCCCAGAGTACGCTCTGCAAGTTCGGGATACAGACGCATTTGTCCGCCAAGGAAACGGTCAGCATGCAGGATACCGAGCTGTAGATAGGCATCTGTAGTTGTCGGCTCTTCTCCCCGCGCTGATAACAGGCCGGACCGGGGTTGGCTCCCGCGCTGCGTGGTCCAACCTTGAGCACGCCTACGGAATCGAGCCAGGCAATTGAACCACCACCTGCTCCTATAGCCGTTACATCAACAGCAGGAATGATGACAGGAAAATCTCCAACCTTGTTCTCAGATGAATAGGCTGGTTCTTTGTCAATGAGGGCAACGTCAACACTTGTCCCGCCCATGTCAAATGTGATGACCTGATGAATGCCCGCTCGTTCAGCGATATGGGTCGCGGCGATTACACCGGAAGCAGGCCCGGACAGAAGCGTACGTACCGGCTCATTAGCCGCTCTGGCAGCCGTCATAATTCCACCGTTGGACATGGTCGACAGCAAGTTGGCTTTGAGGCCGTATGCCTGAATCCCTTCTTGCAGACGCAGGAAGTAAGACCCCATCCGTTCACCTACATAAGCGTTCATGGCCGTTGCGAGTGTTCGTTCGAACTCTCGCTGTTGTGGCCAGATGGCGCTGCTTCGGCAGATGAACAGTTGCGGATAACGCTCCCTGATCAGATCTTCCGCAAGCTGTTCATGAGCAGGATTCACATAAGCATGTAAAAAGCTAATCGCCAAAGCAGTAACGCCATCCTCCACCAGCTCATCCACCGCTTGCAGCAGTTGTTCCTGATTTAGTGGCTGGAGTATGCCCCCACTCGCAATGACCCGTTCATCAACTTCCTTGACACGATGTCTCGGTACTAATGCATCTGTCTTGTCACCGTACAGATTGGTTGTATCCTCAAGTCGCAACCGCCGGATTTCAAGAATATCGCGGAATCCTTTAGTGACCAGCAGACCTGTAACTGCACCATTTCGTTCAATTAACGTGTTAACGCCAAGTGTTGTTCCATGCACAAATAGATCAATCTCACGAATGTTCACACCATTCGCCTTGAGTTGATCAAGTGCGTTAAAAATCGCCTGTTCCGGAGCTGTTGCAATCGATGGCGTCTTGAGCGCCGCAATCACGCTGCCCTGATGGTCCATCACCAGCGCATCTGTGAAAGTACCTCCGATATCTATGCCTAAACGGTAGATTGTGTCCACAAGCTCAACTCCTTTATCACAGGGTCTCATTCTAAGGATTGTTATTGATTTTGCATGGCGAAATAACGTTTGACATCATCGATCATTTGGTTGATATGATTCACCATTGCCGCTTCAGCCTGCTCCGGAGAGCCTGCTACTATAGCATCCAGAATCTGCTGATGATCCACAACTAATTCACTTCCTACTCTCCGGCGAATATACGCGGTTTCCAGAAAATCGCGGCTTGTCTCCCATACCAGTTCAACCGCGTGCAGAAGAATTTGGTTTTGCGCAGCATAAGCCAGCAATCTGTGAAACTCCCGGTCCTCCTCGTATGGTATAATATTCTTTGAAAGCAATTCATGCTGATTGGCAATAGATGCTTGCAGCAGTACTATGTATTCTTTCGAGGCACGTTGTGCTGCCAGGGAAGCGATCTCCCGCTCAAGTGCCCTTCTGGCAACAAGAACATCTAGCAGAGCCTTTTCCCCAGAATGGTTCAGCATCTGAATTAACTGTGAATTCACGCTTTGTTGCTGCAAATCTTTTTCCAACGTCTTCATTCGATCCAGACCCTGTTCGGTCAAAGTCCTTCCCTTGCGACCTTCCAGAACTGTAAAACCTTCAACATCCATCTCCATAAGTCTTCTTCCGATGGTTGCCTGACTCAGACCATACGTTTTGCCCAAAGTATGAACCAACGTACTGGCCCCGATGGGAGCGTTAGCGTCTCGAAGCTGCTTTAGCAGTTCGTATTCCAACTCCATTTCGTTTAGCTCAGGACCCACTGATTTCACCCCTCTTAGATACTTAATTGTTTTTTAATCTTCTTCGTAGTTGTTACTCACTGATGATTAACGTTAGTATACCTTGCAGGCATCACAATTTCAACAATTCTCATCAAATTAGTACGAATTATTTCCTCAGCTATACTCTGCGCCTTTTCAAATCAAAATTAAAATTAAAAAAGAGCATTTCACATCCTTTATTCCAGCGTTTAACTGAAGGATGCAATCTGCCCTTAATATAGCAATCTTTTCAGGACTTGAGTTGTTGCAATAACTGCACACGGTAGGCTTCACTTTCAAGGGATTGAATTTCCTTATATTCTTCAGCAGTTAACACCTTGGGTTCCCCGGCTGCCTTGGCGATCATATATACCTTCGCGCTTTCTTCCACGACCTGGGTGCGGTAATAGGCTTCACGGAGGTTTTTCCCCGTTGTGACCAATCCGTGATTGACGAGAATGAGTGCCGTATGTTCTTCTACCTTGGCTGAGACTGCATCGGCAAGTTGCTTCGTTGTTGGCAGAACATATGGAACGAACCCGATATCGCCCACCAATGCAGACTGATCAGGGAACAAGTGTGGCAATTCATCGAAAACAAGACTGAGTGCGATCGTATATGCCGGATGCGTATGCACAATGGCTTGGATATCAGGATTCACACGATAACTATACAGATGCATTAATACTTCGGAAGATGGACGTGTTGATCCTGCGCTAGTTTCCCTGTCTCGATATCAATAGCGATCCACTCGTCCGGTTCCAGGTCTTCAAGTGCATAACCACTTGGAGACAACAACATCGTTCCCCCAGAACGAGCGCTCAGATTCCCACCGGGTCCTACCACCAACCCTTGGGCAACTGCTCTGCGGGCATATTTCGTCAACTCTTCCCTTATTTGCTGTTCAGACATGTTGCTCACCACTCCTCATACTTTTCTTTTTAGCATTTTGCGTTAATGCTCATTGCATTAAATCGGTTCATTACCTTTTGATTTGATTCAGACTTTGGTAGTTTTCATAAGCTTCTTGCCACAGCTCTGTATCCTCAGGTTCATAGGTCTCGGGGAAAAGGAAGCGGCCATGACCTCCCGTACCTCGGCCAAACTACGCACTTCTCCATGCGCAAGGAATTGCAGCATGCAATTTCCCGCTGAAGTCGCCTCTGCCGGCCCTGCCACCACCGGTACACCGGCTGCATTGGCTGTAAACTGGCACAATAGTCGATTGTGCACACCGCCACCAACCATATGAATGACACGAGGTCTTGTACCTGTAATCAACTGCAGTTCATCCAGCGTTTGTCTGAATTCCAGTGCAAGACTTTCCAGAATGCAGCGTACAATCGCTCCAGTCGTTTTGGGTACAGTCTGTCCGGTGAGACTACATTGTTGCCGTATTCGTTCAGCCATATTTCCTGGCGCCAAATACACGCCATCTCCCGGCGATACATAACTTTTATGCGGCGTTGCCAAGGTAGCCAATTGAATCAGTTCTTCATGTGTAAAAAGTTGATTCTCCCGCTCCCACTGTCGTTTGCATTCCTGTAGCAGCCATAAGCCTGAACGATTTTTCAGGGTGCGTACTTTTCCACTTACCGTCCCTTCGTTGGTGAATCCCAATGCACGACTTCGGTCATCCAATACAGGTGTATCACGCTCCACCCCCATAAGAGACCAGGTACCACAGCTGATAAAAGCGAAATCCGAATCATTCGCAGGGATTGCTGCCAAGGCAGATGCCGTATCATGTGAGCCCACAGAGACTACCTGCATCGGTCCAGTCCGTAACTCGGCGCACAACTCATTCGTTAGATTGCCCAGCACGGTACCGGGTTGAACGAGTTTTGGAAATAATGTTTCCGGTATACCGAGACGCCCGATCAGGTTTTCATTCCAACGCATCTCGCCTGCATGCAACAGCCCGCTGGTACTTGCAATCGTATACTCACAAGCCTGCTGACCAGATAGATAATAGTGAAATAAGTCCGGCATAAACAACATGCGCACATCCGGACGCAAACCTTCGGCCTGCTCTCGTACACTGCCTAGCAGTTGAAATACTGTATTGATCTGCTGCGGCAAAACGCCAGACATGGCATACAGTTCTTCTTCTTTCACCATGTGCAGAACTTCTTCCATCCAATGTGCGTTGCGTGCTTCCCGATAGTGACGTGGGTTCGAGCACAACCTTCCTGCACCATCCACCAGTCCATAGTCCACTCCCCACGTATCCACAGCTATAGAACGGACCGATGGAGAGACGCCTTGCGTCCCTTTCACAATGCCTTGTTTTAATTCATGAAAAAGTCGCAAGAAATCCCAATACAATCCGTCCCCCAGCTGCACGGGTTCATTGTTGAATCGATGCACTTCTTGTAACGAGAGTCTGCTTCCATCAAAGAACCCCGGACTACGCGTCCACTCCCAGCGCCGTAATCGGAAGCAAGCACATGTGTTGCTTGATTGCCCATTCTTTCAAGCCTCCTTAACTCTACGCGATAAGCCGTATTCGAGTTCTGAACACAGCTTTCAAGAGAACGCCATGTTACCTCATTTCACAAGGAACATGGCGTTTGACAGGAATGGAACTTTATTTTAACGATACAACGGACCAAACACACTGCAAGCACGGTAGTCTGCACTCTCCGGCTCACTTGTGCCGAACAATCCCCATGCACGGGGACGGAAAATCTCCGTTTCAGGTACATTATGCATATTTACCGGAATGCGAAGCATGGAAGCGAGTGTAATCAGATCAGCACCGATGTGTCCATACGAGATGGAGCCATGGTTGGCGCCCCATTGATTCATGACCTCGTATACTGAAGTAAACGCTCCCGATCCGGTTAGAACTGGTGCAAACCAGGTGGATGGCCAGGTTGGATCTGTTCGTTGATCCAGCGTATCATGCACCTCTTCAGGCAGATCGACTGTGTAACCCTGAGCGATTTGCAGCACGGGTCCCAGTCCTTTGACCAGATTCAGGCGTGTCATCGTTACAGGCATGCCACCTTTGGTCAGGAAATCCGCTGAATAGCCGCCCCCGCGGAAATACTCTACGGATGCCGGTCTCCACGATGTTGCTTTCAGGCAGTCCTGAACTTCCTCATCTGTAATTTCCCAGAATGGCTTGAGTACAGGCTTACCCTCTCTGGACTGTTGCCCAGTGCCATCCAAAGCTGCGGAACCGGAGTTGATTAGATGCAGAATGCCATCCTTTGCGTTTCCTTCCAACTGGTGCCCCGTCACACGCTGTACCGAATCCGAACTCCAATACGTACGCACATCAGCAAAGATCTGTGCCGTATGTGTCAGCAGCGAACCGAATAACATCGATACTCCGTTCAGGCTGTCATTCTCCGTTGCAACCAGATAAGGCGCACGTTTGCCATTCCAGTCAAAGGAAGAGTTTAATATCGACTCCAGAAAATCTCCGTTCGGAGAATGATCCGTCCACTGCCGTTGTCCCTGGAAGCCGGATACAATCGCGTGGTGACCCATCGATTCCTCTGTAAACCCAAGCTCTGCCAATCTTGGGTTGCCAGCCATCAAGTCACGCACGATTTGGGTCATTTTCACAACCGTTTCCCATTCGTACTCTTTGCGTTTACGATCTGTTTGCAGATGGGCAGCGTTGTTGTCCGGACCTTCGCTACAATTCTCCTTCACCCAGGCCAGTGCGAGCTTATACTCCTCAGGATCGTAGATTTCTTCTTCGATCCGGCGAGTGAGTTCGCTCATATCCACGTATTCATTGCGCATGCCCAGATACTCCTGGAAAAATGAATCGTTCACAATCGAGCCTGCGATCCCCATGGATACCGATCCAATGGACAGATACGTTTGCCCTTTCAAGGTAGCGACAGCAAGCCCCGCACGGCTGAACCGGAGCAATTTCTCACGCACATCATCGGGAATGGTTGTATCCCCGCCGTCTTGAACATCCTCTCCATAGATTCCAAAGGCAGGAATCCCCTTCTGTGCATGGGCAGAGAGAACTGCCGCCAGATATACAGCACCCGGACGTTCAGTTCCGTTAAAACCCCAGATGGCTGTAGGAATGGATGGTGACATGTCCATCGTTTCCGTACCATAACACCAGCACGGTGTCACGGTGATCGTTACGCCCACGTTGGAACGGCTAAACAGTTCTGATGCTGCGGCCGCTTCGGCCACTCCGCCAATACAGGTCTCGGCCACAACGCACTCTACTGCGGAGCCGTCAGGATAACGTAGTTCGGCTGCAAGCAGTTCCGCAACAGACGTCGCCATCCGCATCGTTTGTTCTTCCAGTGACTCCCGAACACCCTTGCGTCTTCCATCAATCGTGGGACGAATACCAATCTTGGGGAAAGCCTGCTTATAACGATAATCCTGATGTGTCATACTGGAATGTCCTCCTTCAATTCGTTTCATAGAGTTTGGGTTGAATTGAGAAACCTTCTGTCTGATCCATATGCATTGATTGGAATGAGATAATGACGGAAATACAACCGATACCCGAGTGGCACACAAGAGCTACATACACAGATTATCAAGAGCTCTACTTGAGTGTTGAATGCGTTTACATGTTTTTAAAAATAACAATAAACCACTTCATCAATTAGCTATGTATGTAGTTCCTCTATTCAGAAAATGGAACGTGCATGAGCGAATTCAACGAAATGGTTTATGTAGTAAATACGTTTAGAACCCTTTAGGGTTATCGGTAACCCTAACATAGCATGCGCCTATCTTGCTGTCAATTGGCATTATCCTATAGAATGGTAAGACTATGTTGCGGAAAGGTTAGATTCTAATGATTACCATTTACGATATTGCCAAAAAAGCCAACGTCTCCGCCATGACGGTCTCCAAGGTCATTAATCATACAGGCCGCATAAGTTCCGCGACACGTGAACGTGTGCAACAGGTGATCGACGAACTGGGTTACATCCCGAACTCCAATGCACGCAGCCTTGTGCTTCAACGAACCCAGATGCTCTCCTGCTCATTACGGATATTACCAACCCTTTTTATACAACACTGGCCCGTGGTGCTGAAGATGCAGCCCATCTTCGTGGGTACCGTCTTTTATTCGGCAATAGTGACGAGGATTACAAGAAGGAAAAGGATTACGTTGATGCGATTCTGTCTACTCGTGTGGATGGTGTACTCTATGCCCCTGCGGGGATCGTTCTCTTCCTCATCTGAAACAGCTGCAGGAACGTCACATTCCGTTTGTCTTTCTGGACCGCACCGTACCTGGCATTACGTCAGATATGATTGCCGGAGATAGCCGGGAAGGCGCGATTGAGCTGATCCGCTACCTGGTGCAATTGGGGCACCGGCGCATTGCACTGGTCAATGGTTCTTCGGAGGTTTCTACCGCCAGACTGCGGGAGGAAGGTTATATAGCGGGTTTGCGTGAGGTCGGAGCTGATATCGATCCCGAGCTTGTGCTTCGAACCGGGTACCGGGATTTCAGTGATGACGAGGGACTGGATCGACTACTCTCTCAACCGGAGCAACCAACAGCCATTTTTGCAGCCAACAACATGCTGGCGATTGGGGTCATTCGGCTTTTGCGTAAAAGGGGACTGCGTGTGCCAGAAGACATCTCTGTTGTGTGCTTCGACGATCTGGATCTGGCTTCGGCCTTCGATCCTTTCCTGACCGTAGCTGCACAGCCCGCATATGAATTTGGGTTTCAGGGAGTACAGATGCTGATTGACCGGATTGAGGGCAAGGCTCCTTCCCAAGCCCAAACCGTCATTTTACCGTCAGAATTGCGCATACGTGCTTCAGCTACTGCTCCACGTGAGCAAGAATAGAGTTAAGCGCGTGAGTTGACTAAATATTATCGTGTAAATGATTAGTCCCACTTATCTAGATTAGGTCCCGTTCAAATTCGAAAAATGTACAACATAAACAGGGTGCACCGGAGATTACGCTCTGGTTGCACCCTGTTTGATGTTCATTCGTTAGAATGACCCGTTCGTCTGGACCGATTGGTTCGTCAGGTTCATTCAATTTCATTTTGGTTCCATCCAAGCCGATATTCTACCGCTCCGACTGTAATGCAAGAGCGACCTCACGAACGAGTCCCGGGAACCAGTCCATCAGAGGTTCGAACGTATACCCCGCTTGTTCTGCCTTGGTTGTCTCCATCGTCCATGATTGCTCAATTCCGAAGGGGACATGTCCTCTTTTACGGTTTCCGTGAGGATCTGGGACTGCATACCCGTGACTGTCTCGATCAGATGTATCATGGCTGACAGCGTAATCGCACCCTTGGAAGCTGCATTCACCGGACCAGTAATGGACGAATGTCCAAGCCAAGCGAGAAATCTTGCCGCTTCGGTGGAATTGATAAATCCAATCTCCGCATCCGGATTTGGCATGCCAATCGGTTTTCCTTTTTGCACATGTTCAATATGAAAATGAAGTCTTCTCGTATAATCATCAATTCCGAGAACAATTGGAATGCGCATCGCCACAACCGGGAAATCCGCTTCCTGGAAAAATACAGCCTCCGCAAGCCGTTTGCCTTCTCCATACGAAAAATCCGCCGCACTCCCATACTGTAATGGATATGTATACGGGTCAAAATCCGTTTCCTTAAATCCAGGTCTGGGATCACCGTACACCGAGAGTGTGGATGTCAGAACGTATCTTTTGGTGCGACCTGCAAAAGCTTCACATGCCGCTTTCGCTGCATCCGGTGAATAACAGATATTGTCGTACACAACATCCCACATGTCTGTCTGCGCAACCTCTGCCAGAGATTCCGGGTCTTCACGATCCATCTTGATTCGGTTTACTTCGGGTCCGAAGTCAACATCCGTTTTACCACGAGTTGCGACTGTGATCTGAGACTTCCCTTCCCACAGCAAGTGATCCACCAGACGTTTACCAAAAAAACGTGTACCCCCAAGTATAAGAACTTTATTCATCCAAAAACCTCCTATCTTGTTCAATTATGTTTAACAATTTGAAGCATGGTGTGAGCATTCCGTTGAAACTCATATGAAGTTGGTTCTTCGGATACCGTGCACCCACGCTCTTCGAGTATTAATTTTAATTCATCCATGTGTTTGTAACGTTCGCCAGACAGATCAACTGTTGGAAAAATGCGAACTTCTCGTTTGCTCACACGCAGTAGTTCCATCACGGTTGCAAGATGAAAATCAACATCCAATCGATCCGCATACGTAAACAGGAAATGGGCGGATAACGTCAGATCGAATTGTTCATCCGCAAAGGGTAGATCCGGGAGCACAGACGCCACATAACGGTCAGGAAACATTCTCATATCTGCGACGCAATCTGTAATGGCACGAGTTCGCTCTTCCTTTAACCCCTGGATTGATCCAAATTGATCCCACACATATATGCCTTGCACCGGTTCCATCTGTTTCATCGTATGCTCAATGTCCTGAAATCCCTTTACTTCAAGCTCCTCGATCTCGTATTTGTAGGCCATATCCACGGCCACGGGATTAGCACCCAACTTGCGCGCCTGGCTACTGAACGAACACGCTCCACCTGGACAATCCAGAATGGACTTGCCTGTAAGATCCTCCACAGTCAGGTTGAACATCTTCATATATTCCTCGAAGGTTCTTCCTATGAAAACAATTTGTTTCAGTTTCAAACCACCAGAATCATTGAACTCCTGATCTTCTCGGCTGTTCTTCTGACGCTCTCTACTGTTGCTCTGCTCATCTCTACTCATCTCGTCTCAGCTTCCTTTCCTGCGCTTGAATCAATCGTTAGGGAACACAAGCCCAATCTGCTGCCGAATCTGATCCATGACCTGCATCGTAACATAAGAGCGTTCATACGTGTTCATATCAGATTCCTTTTTGCCTTCCTGAACCAGATTCACGAACTCCTCCACTTCATAATACATCGCCGGATGGTTTTGTTCGACTGTGAGCTGCTCCACCGTACCGTCATTGTATCGTATCTCTGCATGTTCCGGTGAACCAATCTTGTCAATGATGATGCTGCCCAGTTCCCCCATAATTTCGCTTGGTAGATGAGAGTTGGAGATTTTGGAGTATGTAACGACCGCATCCATCCCATCATAGTCCAGCAGCACACTGCCTTGTCCATCCACGCCGGATTCCAGCATCATCGCTTGGGACTGAACCCGGTTAGGTGCACCGAACAATGTAATCAATGGATAGAGACAATACACACCGAGATCCATTAACGCCCCATTAGCGAGTTCAGGTTTGAACGCGTTCAGGACGATGCCTTCTTTGTACTTGTCGTAACGCGAAGAATACTGAGAGTATCCTGCTACGTATTTGCGGACAGGACCGATTTTATGCAGGTTAGACTGCACCATTTTGAACTGGGGAACAAGAGTAGATTTCATCGCTTCCATGAGCAGAACCTGATGTTCTCGTGCTGTATCGATAATACTCCGAACTTCGGCGCTATTTGCAGCCAGAGGTTTCTCGCACAATACGTGTTTACCGTTTCTCAGAAAAAGCTCAGCCTGCTCTGCATGAACCGTATTCGGTGTTGCAATGTAGACTGCATCAATCACATCACTTGCCGCCAACTCTTCCAGATCGGTGAAGCGGTGTTCAACATCATATTTATCTGCGAATGCATTAGCCTTATCTTCAGTTCTTGAATACACGGCGGTTAATTTAAAACCTTCAACCTGTGCTGCGGCTTCAAGAAGCCTTTCTGTAATCCAGTTGGTACCCACTACGCCAAAACGAACCATGCTTACCTACCTCTTTCATCTATAAATTTCATTTGAGATATAAACCTGTATACCATCTTGTATATTGTAGCTCATATTTCGTTCAGATTGAAGGAAGGGGCCATATCCCCAAATATTGATATCTTGCTTTTTAAGTTGAAACTTCGTCAATCGCTTGGAATCAGGGGTATAATTAGAGATGAGGTGATTACCGTGGAAAGTCCAGATCAAGATCGCATACTGCCCGAATCTATAGATGAAAAATACTGGCATGCCATCATCCACAACGATAATTCTTATGATGGAACGTTCTTTTACGGTGTGCAGACAACGGGGATCTTTTGCCGACCTTCCTGTAAGTCCAGAGCACCCAAAGCTGAAAATGTGCTGATATTTCAACATGTTGAAGAAGCATTGGCGCGAAAGTTCAGACCCTGCAAACGTTGTAAACCAACAGGCGAGCGGGTACCTGATCAGGAGTGGATATACGGAATCACGGATTACATCGAACATCATTACGCCGAACCTCTAACCTTGGATGTCCTTGCCACTGTAAGTCATGGCAGTCCATATCATCTGCATCGTGTGTTCAAGCGAATTACAGGCCGCACACCGGTTCAATATATACAGGAAAAACGAATCACCGAAGCCCGGAAGCTGCTTGAACATACCAGACACACCGTCACCGAGATTGGCCGCCATGTCGGTATACCTAACTCAGCTTATTTCATTACTGTATTTCGCAAACACACAGGTCTCACACCTGCACACTACCGCGAAAGGCATGAGAACTTATGAAGACGAATCTTACTTACAAAGTACCCAAAACGTTACTCAACAAGGGGACAGGGTTCCTTCATGGATATACACATACACTGAATCCTTACACAGGCTGCGCCTTTGGTTGTTCCTATTGTTATGTCAGACAGATGCCTGTCTCCTTATTTCGCAAAGAGGATTGGGGGAGTTGGGTGGATGTGAAACAGGAGGCTTCTCGAATATTCGCCAAAGAATTGCAGCGTGCCTTAATGAAAGGGAAAGTCACTCTGTTCATGTCATCCAGTACAGACCCGTATCAACCCGCCGAATACAAGGAGTGTATCACGCGTTCATTGCTTGAAACGATGGTGCAGCATCCGCCCGATTTTGTATTAGTCCAAACCCGCAGCCCACTCGTTACCCGAGATATAGATCTGCTACAGAAGTTAGGTGACCGGGTTCGGGTCAGCATGACGGTGGAGACGGATCTGGACGATATGCGCAAGCATTTCAGTCCTTCCGCTCCCCGATTGCAGGCCGATTACATGCATTGGAACAGTTGCGGGATGCCGGAATACCCACGCAGGTTGCGATTGCTCCCGTATTACCCAGCAGTGAACAGTTTGCAGCCATCTTGAGACCTCTGGTTCAGCGTGTATGCATTGACGATTATTTCATGGGTGATGGTAGCGAGGGCAAGCGCACCCGTCGACTCGGTATGGAGTCGCTCTATCAGCAAGTAGGGATGGAACATTGGTATCATCCAGATGCGTATCAGACTGTGGTTCAGCGGATGAAAGACTATTTTGCCGAGGATGAAATCTGGATCAGTCAGGCGGGATTTGAGCCTTAATTGGTTATATAAGTTGAACTAAAGAATATTTACACTGGTCATTCCGATGACAGAACAACCTTCCAATCGCTGTTTATCCCAATTTTTTTGATTTAATAAAAAATAGCCCCTTTCCTTGTTCAAAGGAAAAGGGGCTATTTATCATGACATAAGCCATGATGGCTATCTTATTTATCCAATGTATACAATGGCAGGTCCACCGGCAACGCAGCCGGGCGCTGACATGAACTTTTCATCTGGTAGAATGTCTGTTCATCTGATGAATCATGGAATGCCCACATGGCCTCAAGAACATGGTATGCCAGTTCCCCACTTGCCCGGTGTGCACGTCCGCTATTAGCTGCATAGGCCATATCTGCCACACCAATCCCGCGTGTATTTTCCTGATACCCTGGGAGAAGCGGAACTTCCGTCCATTCATGCTCACCTAACAAACGGTAACGAACGGGACCGCCAAAGGTATTGGGGTCAGGCACCTGTAATGTACCGTGCGTGCCATATATCTCAATCGGTGGCAATGTACTTCCGCCAAATACGTCAAAACTCGTAATCAGTGTGCCAATAGCCCCCTGTTCAAACTGTAACAGACCGGTAACGTGAGTTGGAATTTCGACGGGAACCGTCTGGCCTCTCTTTTCTCACTCGTAATCGTGCGCTCTTCCATCGCTTT
Source organism: Paenibacillus sp. OVF10 (assembly GCA_022836915.1). Lineage (GTDB taxonomy): Bacteria > Bacillota > Bacilli > Paenibacillales > Paenibacillaceae > Paenibacillus. The sequence goes on from CP094668.1 coordinate 4,718,569, forward strand.
ACCTGTCATACCCGCAATCGACTTGATCGGGCCCATCAGTTGAACCAATGCCGTGAGATAGTACGGACCCATGTCAAACATTGGTCCACCACCAGAGGCGTAATAAAACTCCGGATCGGGATGCCAGTGCTCATGACCACGGCTCATCATAAATGCGGTCGCCGCCACCGGTTTGCCGATGACCCCTTCCTCCACCAATTGAAGTGAAGTCTGGATACCCGAACCGAAGAACGTTTCTGGTGCACAACCCACAAGTAATCCTTTACGCTTTGCTGTTTCGAGCACGGCCTGCCCTTCTTCACGGGTAACAGCGAGTGGTTTTTCTACATAAACATGTTTACCAGATTCAAGTGCCCGCAAGCATACATCCGCATGAACGGAAGGAATGGTCAGGTTGATGATCAGCTCAATCTCGGGATCAGCCAAGATTTCGTCGACGCTGTATACGTTAGGCACGTTATAGGCTGCTGCCTGCTCCTCGGCACGTTTCCGGTCGAGATCCGCAACAGCAACAAGTTCCAGCACCTCGAACCGGTGACAGTTTTCCATATAAATTCCACTGATTTTACCGCAGCCAATAATGCCTACTTTCATTGTTTTCATACCTGGGGCTCCCTTCGCCGTGGATCAGAAATGGTTTATCCATTGAGGATGAATGGTTAACACTGAAGTTACGTTTGCAATCTAACTACAATCTCATTAGTTCTGGTTGTCCGCCATACCTGTGTACACTTCGGTTGCTGAACTTACTCGACTCTTGGCAAGTTCTTTACCTGCTGCTGTCCATTTGAATCCACTGCGCATCATTTCAGTCACGGGTTTCATGTCTACAATGTCTGCATGGTGTCCCAGGGAGTTGTAGAATACCCGTCCTGCGCCCCAGCGTTTCGTCCAGACAACAGGCATATCTACGGGGCCATTCGCCGCATGCGGACCAGTCACCACTGGGAAACGAGTTGTTGCCAACACTTCCACTGCCGGGTCTACGTGCAGGTAGTACTGTTCACTTTTTACCTGAAAATCTTCAATATGATCCAATAACGGGCTAGAGCCACGCTTCATGTTTACCATGTACTCCACACCATCATTGCCTGGATGAGCAACCCATTGTCCACCCGTCATAAACTGCCAGTCTACGTTATTTCGGAAGGCATCACACATCCCGCCATGAAGACCAGCCAAGCCCACACCGCTCTGAACAGCCGCTGATACGTTATTGACGAGTTCTTGCTCAATCTGTCCCATTGTCCACAACGGCACGATCAGATCCAGACCCATCAGCTTCTCTGCATCCGCATAAGACTCCAACGTATTTGAGACTTCAACCTCGAACTGCTCTTCCTTCAAAATACGTTCAAAAATCGCTGCTACCTGCTCCGGTTCATGTCCATCCCAGCCGCCCCATACAATCAGTGCTTTACTCATCGTTTATTCACTCGCTTTCGCCTAGTTTAGTTGTGTTCAACCTTATTTCTGACGTCACTGTCTTGCTTGCTCACATCTCTTCAAGCGTCACCCAGCGCCGTTCTGTTACCGAACGTTCTACCGCTTCCAGTACAGCCTGACAAGCGACCCCATCGTGGAAACTCGGTGATGGTTGTCGTCCTTCAGAGATCGCTGTCACCAGCTCCAGCATTTCATGGGTGAACGTGTGCTCGAATCCAATCGTATGTCCGGCAGGCCACCAAGCTTCAGCATATTTATGTGCCGGATCGGTTGCCAGTACACGGCGGAATCCCTGTACGTCCTCTTCATCCTTTGTAAAATACACTTCCAGTTCATTCATCCGTTCAAAATCAAATCGTACACTGCCGAGACTGCCGTTAATCTCAAACGAGTTTGTACTCCGATGCCCCGCTGCAAAACGTGTAGCCTCGAAGCTGCCCAGCGCACCTCCTGCGAATCGTGCCAGGAACAGCGTAGCGTCGTCGACGGTCACTTCTCCTTTGGGTGCATCCGCATTCGAACTGCCCTTTGCACTCAGTCCGGTCATCTCGGCTGCAAGTGGTCGTTCTTTGATGAAGGTTTCGCTCATGCCGATGACTTCCTGGAATTCACCAACGAGGAAACGAGCCAGATCGATTAAGTGTGCGCCCAGATCCCCATGGGAACCAGAGCCAGCCACTTCTTTTGCAAACGCCATACCAGCGGGAACGAAGGGTCCATGATCCAGTCCTGCAGGAAAAAAGCACGGAAATGATAGATTTTACCCAATCGTCCACTCTCCACCAGATCTTTGGCCAACTGCACCGCTGGTGAGAAACGATAATTGAACCCGACCATATGGGCTACTCCAGCATCCTCTGCTGCCTGAAGCATCTCACGCGAATCCGCAAGCGACAGGGCCAGTGGTTTCTCACAAAACAGATGTTTACCCTGACGAGCCGCTTCCAACGCAATTTCCTTGTGGGCATCACTTGGTGCATTAATATCAATCAGATCGATATCATCCCGCTTCACTAGTTCACGCCAATCAGTCACACTTTCGGACCAGCCGAACTGATCCGCTGCCTCCTGCACTCCCTGCTCGTTACGTCCACAGATCACAGACATCTCAGGCTGCAGCGGAGCAGACGGGAAAAACATCGGCAGACTGCGATAGGCATTACTGTGGGCCTTCCCCATAAACTTGTATCCAACCATTCCGACACGAAGACGATTTGACATGGTCATTTCCTCCTTTGGAATAATAAAAAGTCTTTCAATATGTGTACCAATAAACTATTGACGGATAGAAGAAGCACGGATGATCAGTTCGGTAGGCAGCAACGCTCTCGCTGATTCGGTTACCGCTACAACAGAGTTATTCGCTTTATGTGTGTCACCCACAGACCCATGCATAAGCTTCGATGCTGCAAGTTCACCCATTTCAAAAAATGGAACCCTGACGCTGCTCAGCGGCGGAACCGCCATCTCGGCGGCATCGGAGTCGTCATAACCCACAAATGCCGGAAAATCCTCCACCCGGATTCCCCGCTCACGCAAACCATGCATGACCCCAATAGCCATCCGGTCATTGGCCGCAAATACAGCATCAATCTCATGTAGCCGATCTGCTACAATCGCTGCCGCCTCAATGCCACTTCGTCTACTATAATTCCCCTCAAGCAATAGACTCGGGTCCAGCTCCATACCTGCTTCTAGCAGGCCAAGACGGACACCTTCCATTCGCTCCTGGCTGTTGGAATAGCTGTCCGGACCATTGAGAAAAGCGATTTTGCGATATCCCTGATCCGTAAGATGACGTATGGCAAGCCTGCTTCCTTCCACATGATCCGCATCCACTTCCGTGAACGATTGGCCCTCAAAATGCTGATTCATGACACAGAACGGGTGTCCTTCCTGGTGAAGCTGCTGCATGGCCGCCAGTTCTTCATGATCATCTCGGGCACCAAGGATAATGCAGGAGTCCACTTTCTGCCGCCGGAACAGATCCGTATAATTCATCACTTCACCGGGTGTCCGGAACATAACCAACAGGTCCATGCCATTGTCTCTGGCTTTACTTCCAATCCCACTCAGCATTTCCGAGAAAAAATACGCCGAGAACAAATGCGCCTTCGGAACATAAGGTAATACCACGCCAAGGTTCCCGCTTTTACTTCTGGCAAAACTGCGAGCAAGAGCGCTGGGCACATAGCCTAACTGTTCGGAAGCTTCAAGAACCTTGCGGCGTGTCTCTTCTTTAATAGGACCTACCCCATTAAGCACCCGGGAGACCGTCGCCTCGGAAACACCCGCAAGATCAGCCACTTCTTTACGAGATGCCATGAACTTCACCCTTTCTAGCTCACCTATTAAAGATGTAATAATTAAAAATCAATATTTATGTACGCGCGTACATTTTCTCATGCCGTGTAACCGTTGTCAATGCTTTTAACACAAAAAAATAATGAGGGTTTGGATTAATCCAAGCCCTCATTATTATCTTACCAGAGATGGTACTTTCAATGATTCAAGCACCTGTAATCTTAGGGGTTCAAGTTACTTATCAAACTCAATAAAACGATTTCAGTTGATCCTATTTGTTCAATTATGGGGAGTGCAGCTCATAACGTCGTTGTAACGCCAAGATCAACGGAGGATTGACTAAATTCAGCCTGTTCCATTGTTTTCACATGACTCGGAATGCGATCCGAGGGTTCTGGCGTGGATTGGAGCTGTCTTACTTTGTGCAGAACTTCTTTGTTAGGAAGGAAGTGTTGGGAACGAATAAACCGAATTGTTTTGGTTTTGGCACGCATAACAATCGAATCCGTCTCGGCACGATCATCCGCAAGATACCGTACCCCTCCCAAGATCTCACCTGGTGTCACACCTGTTGCGGCAAAAATGACGTCCTCCGTACCGATCATATCCTGCATCGTTAACACTTTGTAAGGATTATCAATCCCCATCTGCAGGCAGCGCTGGAATTCGTCCGCGTTGGCAGGCATCAGGCGCCCTTGAATCTCACCCCCAAGGCAAGATAGCGCTGCGGCAGCCAGCACACCTTCTGGCGCTCCTCCAGATCCGACATAGAGATCAATACCCGCCTCGGGGAAGGCCGGTGCCATCGCACCCGCAACATCACCGTCACTGAGGAACTTGATCCGCACGCCAACCTTGCGCAGGGTCTTAATTGTACTCTCATGTCGTACACGATCCAGAATCATCACAGTGAGATCCGAGATGTTTTTGTTCAATGCGGCAGCGGCTTTCTCCAGTGTGACTTCAACCGGGTCTTCAATGCTAACTTTGCCTACAAGTGCAGGCCCTACCGCCAGTTTCTCCATATACATGTCCGGTGCGTGGAGCAGGTTACCTTTTCCCGCCACTGCAATAACCGATAGAGCGTTGTTTAGTCCTTTGGCTACGATTTCTGTACCTTCGAGCGGGTCTACAGCCACGTCAACCTCAGGCCCCTCAGCGTTGCCCACTTCCTCGCCGATGTACAACATGGGTGCTTCATCCATTTCTCCTTCACCGATTACCACCGTGCCGCGAATGGACACGGAATCGAACATGGCGCGCATGGCCAAAGTAGCCGCTTCATCTGCACTGTTCTTGTCGCCTCGTCCCATCCAGGGTGCTGAAGCTAACGCAGCCAATTCTGTTACTCTGACAATTTCCAACGCCAGTTCGCGTTCCATTTTTCCCACTTCCTTTCCAATTTCCAAAAGCATAACGTGAAAGCGGTACTAAATCCATCGCAAATCCATATGAAATTGATCTATAAAAGGCGTAGTAGCGCCTTTCGAACGATTTATACCTTATTTATCCAATTAATATTTTGATCAATTTCACTTTTTTTCGGCTGGTTTTAAGAGTCCAATCCTCCTGATTTATTACTTGAAATATTAATTTTATTTTCCATTTTCTGCTCTAAAACTAAATAATTCAACATCGTGGATTAACACGTCCGTTTCATGTGCAAAAAGTTCTTTTAACATGAGGTATATACAACTTATATACTGATTATTAAGAACGTAACGCTATCTAATAGCCTACAAACGAAAACGATTTTCGACTGGCGGCCCAAACGCAGAAATAAACTAATAAACTGCAATGATAATCCTTGAGATCAACCTGCTCCCTTGACGGTTATTGAGCTAATTTATACAGTCAATTATGTATTAATCAGGACTTTAACTTTTGCTAAAGCCATAGATGCAGCTTATGAGGGGCATCGAAAATAATAAGTTTACATAATATTTATTATGTATTATTCTTCATCAATTTCTTCATTTTATGGCTCAACGGTTCTGATAAAACATAAAAAAGCCCGAAAGAATTCTGCTCAATAGCATGTTTCTCCCAAGCTTTTCCCTCAATGATCCAGTTACAGTAGCGTTTTGGTCATTATAAAATCAATCTGTTCCTCATCTCCCATGTAAAAAGCATGGGCACCTGTCTGTACAAACCCCATCTTTTCATAAAATGCGATGGCATTTTCATTTTTCTCCCACACGCCTAACCAAATATTCGTTTTGTGATGTTCTGTTGCCATCTCTATGGCTTTATGGAGTAGCACTTTACCAAGGCCATGTTTTTGGAACTCTTTCTTGATGTACACCCGCTCGATCTCAAGGGATTCCACGCCCATCTTCTCAGACTGAGCATCATTGATATTTACCTTCATGTACCCTGCCACTTTATGGTTGACATAAATAAAAAGAAATTGTGAACCCGCAACGGACAGTTCCGTTTCCAATTGCTCCCGATTAAACGCCTTTTCCAGATAAGCTTTCATATTTTCGGGTGAATTTTGCGCTTTAAACGTTTCATTAAACGTCTCATAACTAATCTCCTGCAGTTCACATACATGTTCAATGGTACATATCTCTATACGAATCGTCATCTATATTCACATTCCTTTAACAAGTTAATCGTTTGTTGCAAATGTACTAAAAAAGGGTTACATTGAATTTAGCTCAATTTTGTTGTATTTGCAACATAATTTCTAAAAAAGAGGTCGAATGAATTGAAATATGTACTTTTTGTCGCAGGTATTCTAATCTTAACACTTGGCATTTCCCTTACCATCCAATCTGAACTGGGTACCTCTCCGTTTGATGCACTTCTGGTAGGGCTGTCACATCATGTAGCGCTTAGTGTAGGTAGCTGGGAGGTCATCATTGCTTTCCTATTAATTGGATGTAATTCGCTTTTGAAGCAGCAAAAACCCGAGTTTCTGGGGCTCATCACCGCATTCATTACTGGTGTGGGGATTGATATCTGGCTTTATTTATCTGATTCCTTGATCACACCCGAAGTTTGGTACAGCAAATTAATGACTTTTGTCATTGGTTTAGTGATCATAAGTATCGGCACGGCAATTTATTTACAGACCAATTTTGCACCCATTCCGATTGACCGCTTAACATTAATCTTGCATGAAATCACTCGAACTCCCTTATTTGTATCGAGAACATTCATTTACCTTGTATTTTTAATTCTGGCGTTTCTGCTCAGTGGACCGATCGGGCTTGGAACGTTGATAACCGTATGTTGTGCAGGTGTGCTTCTTCAGTTAATCATGGGCCATACGAAAAGGATAATAGATCGCATATTAACAGACATGGACACATCGTCACATACTAGAAGTGAAAAAGAACATTCCGTATAATCGGTGTACACCTTCTACACCATAAAAAGGCTGGATCAGAGGTTTAACCCCTGATCCAGCCCATCAACCGTTCATTATTCCTTAGGGCTCAATTCCCCATACCAGCTGACCGTTCACATACCCGGTAACCTTATCGTGGTTTGCGAACTGACTACCGGATGCCTTGAACGAGTAATCGTTAGTCTGTGTGTAATTCGACCAATTGTTTTTGGAAAAGCGTGCTTGAACCTCTGCGCTCTGGCCCGCATTCAGTGATCCCGCCGCACTTGTAAAGCCCACTTCAAGATAATGATCCGCTCCGGCAACTGGAGTCGCCAGTTTAACAAATTGACTCGTTACATTCGCACTGCCCATACTGGCCCAGTCGGACCAGAAACTCTGAGCATCTTCCCCGTCAATTGTATAGTAATACCGGAGTTTTACATCACTTAACGGAATAGCCGAATTACCTGAGTTGACCAATTTGAACTTGGGTGAGACGCCGTTGGTGGATGCACTTGTGTTGCCGTTAAATGCTTGAATCGTCAAATCCCCTGCTGGCACAATAACCGTGCTGTCTACGACGTTCACCGTTAGCACAGCGTCATTTCCTCCATTGAAGTGAAAGGTCAATACGTTCTGGCCCAGCGGAAGCGTGGCAAGATAGGATTTGTTCAGAACAACAGCAGAGCTGGATGTTGTATAATTCTGACCCGCTACAAGTGTAACATTCTCCTTTGTGATGCTTGTAAGCTGACGGCCGTTTAAGGTGAGAGATACGGAAATATCCTGTGCGGGATTCGTTGCTTTATCAAATGTTGCATTCACAGGAGAAATCACAGCATTGGTACTCGGTGTTGAATCCACAATTTTGATTTTTAACACAGGGTCCTGACCTTGATTAAAATCCAGAACAATCGAATGCTCACCAACTGGCAGGGTTGCCAGATAAGCTTTTTTCAGCAGCAATGTGCTTCCGTTCAAGGTATAGTCTGTCGTTGCGGTCAATGCATTGTTGCCTACCCGGAGAGCAATTAGCGTATTGCCGTTTGCATTCACGGTTACGGTTTTATCGCTTTGATTGGGTGTGTATTTGTCAAATTCAACGTTTCCAGGTGTGATGGATGCACTGGGGTTGGGATTGTTAACCTTTAGATTTGGCAGCTCATCCAACGTAATGACATAATCACTTTGATAAAGCGTTTTCAATGTTGCCGGGTAATTAAAAGCTGAACTCATCAGATGCTCGCCATACCAAGGGCAGAAGTACAGCCATCCTGATTTCTCCTCGGTCAGATTTTTCACGCTTGGAATCGTGTCGTTCTCCGTCATGGCTACCATTTTCGTACCACCTGTCAACTCAACAAGCTTATAGAAAATCGAGGTAATCGCATCCTCATTCGGTACGCCAGACAAACCGTCATAACGGTTGTAGATCGTATTGTATTTATCATATCCCACCAGATCTACCTGATCATCACCCGGATACCAGGCAGGAGAAGTGCTGTATACGTAGCTGTTGTATGTCCAGATCAGATTATGCAAGCCATACGTCTCGGTCAATTCGGTATAAAGCAGATCCCATAGCTCTTTGTACACTTCTGCGCCTGCCGAAGCCCACCAGAACCATGCACCTTCCCCGTTCAGTCCGCCGTTGCCTTCTGCTTCATGATATGGACGGAACAGAACCGGCACGTTGTTGTCCTGCAAAATTAACAGTTGTTCTGCCAGATCCTCAATGGTCATCATCACGTATTGATACTCTTTCGTACCGGGAATTACCGCATTGGCTGTATTAAAATTCGTTTCTGTTGGCTTGTAGGTAGCCTCTTTCCAATCCACAAAGTCCCCGAGCTCATACGTATTGAAATTACGAGGCACATTGATATGCCAGGAAGCTGTTGCAATACCTTCACGGTTATTCACCCAATCAATCATGCGATCGGTTGTACCGTCCTCCCAACCATACAACGGATTATAGTTCATCAGATCAAAGCCTCGGATTGCCGGATACTTTCCAGTCAGATCATGAATCCATTCGAATTCAAGCTCTGTATCTCCGTCATTCCCTCCTCCATAGATCTCTTGCTGACCAGAAATAATGTTGTTTCCGTATACCTCCGTTAAATAATTCATCAAAATTTGAGTTTCCGGTGTAGCTTCAGGATCAGTGAGAACTGGCTGCACATTCAGGGGATCCAGATCAGCATGATCCACTGTAAAAGTATCAAAATACGCGAAGCCCCAGCCAGCCTTCAGCTCAATCGTGTTGGCACCCTGATTCAACTTGTGAAAGCCAAAATCGAAGTCTGACCATGTTGTCGTGTAAGGCAGCATGTACGCCCCTTTCGTAACACCATTGACGATTAAATTTTGTGACCTGCCATCTGCACTGAGCTCCTGCATATATCGTGTGGAGATTGCGTACATGCCGGTTTCCGGGACAGTAACTGTGAAGGTTAATGTGCCAGAGTTCTGCATCCAGACAAATCCGGCCCCTGAGAATCCGGGCTTGGGTTGCCCATAGATTGAAGTAACCACTTGAAGATCCGGGGTGAGCTGCGCATCTTCGCTTTCGATGGTGAACAATGGTGTGTCTGCATGAACGGGCGCTGTCATTAATCCAATCAGTAGGGCCAATGCCAGCATCATTGCGGTTGCCTTTTTGAGCAAATTTTTCATCAATTCCATCTTCCTTCCCAAGTGAAATATGATAATGAAATGTCAATGAACCCATTCATGATGGCGCTTTCATTTTAAACATAGCATGCGCATCAATTTTTGTAAATATATGGTGAATGAGAATGTTTTAAATTCTTTTGTACCAGTACTTTGAACATTATATTTCCTTTCTCTCATCCGACTTGATAATTGACGAAAACGGTTCATAATCTAATCAATTTAGCGTATGAAACTTCACCTCACATTAGATGTGTACTTGAAAGAAAAACTGATAAACAACAAAAAAAGCATTCCTATTCGGATGCTTTTTCACATATGTTTCTTCAATTGCCCTTGCTTATGTCTGCGTCCCGCCTCAACTTACGGTTTCCTCGGCTGATTTTTCCTTTATCGCACAACGTTCCCCTGCCTTGCGTACCGCCCGAATAATGCCACCGTAGCCGGTACAACGACACAGATTCCCGCACAATCCCGATTCAATCTGTTCTTGAGAAGGCTCAGGATGTGCATCCAGTAATGCCTTGGTTGAGATCACCATGCCCGGAGTACAGTAGCCGCACTGGAAGCCACCTTCCTCCACGAAAGCTTGTTGGATCGGATGCAGAGTGCCTTTCTCCTCGCCGTGCAGGCCTTCAATGGTCGTAATGTCACTTCCATCACATTGATAAGCCATGACAAGACAGGAATTCACGGGCTCTCCATCCATCAGAACCATACATGCACCGCAGCGACCAACTTCGCAGGATACTTTGGTACCCGTTAGTTGCAAATGAGTCCGAAGCACATCGACAAGTCGGGTCGTTTGCGCGATCTCCAGATGTTTCTCTTCACCATTCACAACGGCTGTCCAGTGATTCTCAAGTGGTTTACTCATGATGGACTCACTCCTTCCTGCAAGGGTACATTCAAAGGTCTGACCAGTTGTTCCCTCGGTACAGGAAGACGGTTAACCCATACACCTGTCGCCTGATGAATTGCGGCTGTAATGGCTGGCGCAAGCGCTACGGAACCAATCTCACCAATCCCCCTTGGTCCAAACGCATCACCTTCGGGTAAGTCTTCAATAGCCTCAACCTCCAGATTGGTATGAATATCCTGAATGGTTGGGATCAGATACGTGTCGAGGTTAGTGGTTACATAACGGCTGTCCTGCATGACCGCATCCTCGGTCAACGTGAATCCAAGCGCCATGACACTGCCGCCTTCAATCTGTCCGATAAAGCCCATAGGGTTGATCACCGGGCCTGCCGCTACAACATGGCGTGTATCCAGCAGCTTGGTTTCTCCGGTCAAAGTATTTACTTCCACCTCTGCCGCAACCGCCGCATACGTATACAAATAATGCCCGCCTACCACATTGTCTGGCGTAGTTGGGTAATCAAACTTTGTATCAAAAATCCATTCATCGGCTTCGCCCTGCGTCACGAGTTCAGCATACGAGATAACTAAGCCTGAAGGTGCTTCCTCTTTCGCCAAGTATTGAGATGCACCTAAATAACTTTCAGCAATTTGAGTACTTCCAGTCCCTTCAGCAACGATCTCAGCCACTTCAATTCTTTCAGCCTTTTCTGGTGTTTCCGCTTCTGAACTTTCGGCAGGAAGCTGGCCTTTACGCCATATACCACCAGGCCCTGTCACCAGTTCATCTGCCGGAACGCCGGACATTTCAGACGCGACAGCGAGAACACGGGAACGAAATGGAGTCTGCAGTCGTTGAAGAGCCATCCATGCCATCGTTGTTGAACGTGAAGCTGTACTTGATCCGCTGTGTGGCACACGATCCGTATCTCCAATGATGATACTGAGATCCGATGTACTGCATAGGAATAGATCACATAACATAATTTCCAGCGTTGCAATAAGCCCCTGACCAAATTCCTCGTAGCTGAACGCCACCTCAATCTTGCCTTCGTTATTCAGGGACAGGCGGCCTCCCGCAGGGTCCGGAATCCCGTATCCCAGCCCTGCACCGTGCATGGCGATGGCTGCTCCGACTCCACGCTTGATCCATGGCAGAGAAGGATCTACCGGGGGTTGCTGATGTTTTTGCCACAGTTCGGAATGATTCAATGCCTCCCATACTTGAGACAGTCCATCCGTGACCAGAATGCGTTGATTCAGTGGTCCGGGATCATTCTTTTCCCTCATATTACGTCTGCGGAACTCCCAAGGGTCCATGTTCATGATTTCTGCAAGCCGATCCATCTGGCCTTCCATGGCAAAAATCGCCTGGTTCCCGCCAAATCCGCGAAACTCACCTGACAGCCCGTTATTCGTATACACAGACACACCTTCCACATCCACATGAGGGATGGCGTATGGTCCTAGACAATGCTCGGTACAGAAATTCAGCACCGGTGCACCCAATGTGGCATACGCGCCCGTATCTGCTGTAATACGGACACGATGCGCTTGGATGATACCTTCCTGGCTCATACCGGTCTTCATTTCAATCTTCATTGGGTGCCGTTTCAACCCTGCACGCACGGATTCTTTACGTGAATTATGCATTTTCACAGGACGCCAGCATCTCAAGGCCAGTAATGCACCATAGGGCTGTACGTTGAGTTCATCTTTTCCGCCAAATGAACCACCAATCGGTGAAGACACCACCCGAATATCTTCTTCAGGACAGCCAATAATACGCGCAAGCTGCATCCGGTCTTTATAGCCATGTTGCGTTGCCGCGTATACATTCAGCCTTCCCTCTTCATCCGGGACAAACAGGCCACCTTCTGTCTCCATGTAAGCATGCATCTGGCGAGGCGTATAATACGTCTCAGTCACGATATGATCACAAGTGGCAAAAGCTTGCTCGGTATCTCCACGTTTGATCTCCGTGCGATGCAGCACATTACCTGGACCATGCTCATGCAACTCTGGTGCTCCGGGAGCCAAGGCAGCGTCTGTACTATTCAGTGGAGCGAGTTCCTCATACTCTACGCGAATCGCATCCAGCGCAAGTGCCGCACGTTCCGGAGAATCCGCAGCAACTGCTGCTATGGCATCCCCAACATAACGTACAATATCCTCGCAGAACACAGGCTGATCCGGGGTCGCTATGCCAAAACGATTCAGACCAGGTACATCTTTGGAAGTCAGAACCGCATAGACGCCATCCAACGCCTCAGCTTCCGAAGTATCTATAGACAATATGCGAGCATAAGGATATTCGCTTCGCAATACTCTGCCATGAATCATATCAGGTAGCGTCATATCCGTCAGATATTGAAGCTGGCCTGTAACTTTGGGTACCCCATCTGGCCGCAAGTGCCAGCGTTTCCCGCTCTGTTTCCGATTCAGCAGCATGATCCCTCTCCCCTTTGCTTGATCCCATTCATTTATTCGTGAAGTGCCTCCCATAGCCCAGCGCCAAGCATATTGCCTGCGGTCTGTTTGCGATAATGTTCTGTTGCAAATGTATCGCCATAAGTCGTAAATTCGGCAGCCACAGCAGTTGCAAGAGTCGCCGCTTGCATGACAGTAGCTTCACTACCAAGAAGCTGTTGTTCCGACTCCAGAAGTCGCATCGCCATGCCTGAACCCCCGCCCGCAGCAATCGCAATCTTGGTCCAGCGGTTATCCGAATCAATCTCTCCATACAACGCAACCGTCACAAGAGATGCACTGAACGTCTCCCTTCGACCCAACTTGCGGTAAAAGGAAACTTCTCGTGCAGCAGGCCTGTGCCCACTGTCCACATTAAGCAGAGAGGACGGTCTCATCGGGATATGAATCGAGATTAATACATCCCCTGGATTACGGCTGCCATCCCGTCCACCCTGAAGCCAGGAAGACACACTGCGGATCTCAATTCCGCTGTCCGTCAACCAGTGCAGCTTCGCATCATATACAAGCAAAGCAGGCAGCGTATCCCCTACTCCGGACACAATATTTCCGCCAATGGTTGCCACATTACGAATGGAAGGGGCAGCAATTGCATTCACCGCTTCTTGCAAGATCGGCAGTTGATGCAACAACGCTTGTGAAGCACATTCCTTTAATCGGGTCATTGCGCCAATGACTATCTCATTTCCACGATTAGATATACCGCTCATTTCAGGAATACGAGCCAGGCTTATCATGTGTTCAGGCGCTGGAACCAAGCCACCCTCCCACTGGGTTCGCAGCAATGTTCCGCCTGCCGTAAAACAACATATTCCCTTGAGTCTACTTCTTAACGCTTGGAGTTCTTGCAGGTTCTCAGGCTGCCATACCGATGGCAATGCTCCAGAACCGTATGCCGGTGTGACCATCGCTGCATCCCCTTTCTCTCTCTTCCTTGGGCAGGAAATTCAACCGACTGATCCAGATAATTCTTCAAATCATATGAGAGTTCGGCAGCAACGTCAATTACCTTTACATCGTTTTGGATAAATGTATAAAATCTGCGTTCCATTTGTGCTTGATGCATCATGATCTATCGAAAGCTAACACAGACTCTCTTTCATCACATGATAAAAGAAGACAAACAGGCCAACCAGACTGCCTGGCTGACCTGTTCATGTCATTAAATTAAACATAATTTTTCATCTTCTCCTGTTCATGAGTCTGTCTGCTCCGATTCATATACATGATTCAAAATGCGTTCCAATTCCGGTTCCGTATCCGCATCCCAGAAACTAGTCTCAGACAGTGGTACATGTACACCTGAATAGTTAGCGCTGCGCATAATCTTGCGTGCCCCCTCATCTCCATGCAGAGACAACAGAGGTCCGAACATATGGGAGCGAAAAGCAACGGGCGGCTTGCCTCCCTCACCGTCTGTAGCTGCGACATAGTCACACAGTTTGTGGGTAGCCAGTGCTGTGGTCACCCGATTAATATCCTGCGTTTTTAATAAAGGCTGATCACCCAGTAACATGAGAATGCCTTCCGGTTTGTACTCCATGGCCGACAATACGCCAGAATGAAGAGAACTGGCCATGCCGCAAGCATAGTCTGCACAGGCCACAATTCGAAGTCGTGCTGTGGCATGATAAGCATATGCGGCTGAATCAACCCATTTTACAGGCAGCCATGCCAATGAATCTTCCGGTTTGACTACACAGACCACTTGATCCAGATCCGAATTCAGCGCAGCTTCCAGTGACCATGCAGCCAGTGACCTCCCGTCTGGCATGACAACCGAGAGTTTATCCCGACCAAGGCGACAACTCTTACCTGCTGCCAGAACTATGCCCGTCATTCGCATGTGCAACGCTCCCCTTCTGCACCTCAGAACTCAAGGGAGACACCTTATGTTTACATGCGATCAATTCCGCTGCAATACTGATGGCGATCTGTTCGGGACCGTCCGCTCCGATGCTCAAACCGACGGGAGAATGTACATATTTCAACGGTGGTAAGCCATCCAGCAGACGGGCTGTTCGTGTTTTGGAACCCATGATGCCAAGATACGTATACTCACAGTCCACTAACATCTCCAGCAGTTCACGTTCGCGAGGAAAGTTGTGACTCATCAAAATCAAATAATCTCCTTTGTGCACGTTTAACAAAGGCATAATCTCACGCGGGAAACCCGTTTCTAGTTCAGCTTCAGGGAACCTTTCCGTGGTGCATAAGGACTCTCGCCAATCGGCTATCACAACACGGAATCCTGCGGATTGGGCGAGTTTTGCAACAGGAATAACATCATTCCCGGCTCCGATGATAATCAGACGTGGTTTAGGTGTGTACAGCGAAGTAAGTTGCTGCGGGAGGTCCCAGGAATTCGTTGAAAACTTATCGTTTGTCAATATTTCAGCATCAGACTCAGAGATATGTTGTGAATCACCAGATAAATGGGAAGAATGAGATCCGTTTGACGTAACAGGTGCCACTTCAGGCACAAGCGTAAGGCGAGGTATATTGGGAGAATGTTGTGTTGATGCCGTATGTTCATGCTTGATATCCCCACTGCTGTGCTGGACATCAACCTGCAATGAAGCTGGATTATTGTTCGTCACGCGATCATGAGGAGGGACGAGCGAAGGACGCAAGACTGGATGTCCCTTTTCTGTAGGCTCGATCCGTCTCCAGCCATATTGAACCCTTGTGTAATCATCTTGGAACGTACGGGTTAACGCTGTTGCAGCGCCGGATTGAAAACACTCGTACATCTTCTGTAACGTATATCGGAGTTCACCACACACAGGTTCAAGTAGCACAACAACAAGTCCGCCGCAGCCGATCGTCTCACCCCAGGACAGATCATCCTCAGGACGCATGTCGTATTCCACGAATTCCATCTGCTTCGTATCCAGCACATGGCTCACCCGGGCCTGAAGATCACTCTCCAGGCATCCCGGACTGATACTGCCATACATTATGCCATCCTCGGTCAACAGCATAGAGACTCCCTGCTTACGGTAAGCATGACCCTCTACCTTGATCGCTGTTGCGAGCACGCAGCGCGTTTCACGGGCTGCGATTGCACACAGATCATGCATTTCCATAGCGGTCTCCATCCTTTCTGGAATTGCATAAGCTTCCTTCGATCAGATACGTTTCATCAATCTCGCAATACTCTTATCCGACTCACGCAGCACAATGCCACGATCAATCGTCTGAATCTTGCGATTCTTGAGTACAATGCTGCCGTCGATAATAACGGTATCCACACAGCTACGTGTTGCAGAATAGACCACACGGGAATAGACATCTGTCTCATAGGAAGGATACGTGTGAAAATCATCCAGATCCAGCAGCAGCATATCTGCCTTTTTGCCCACTTCAAGACTGCCGATTTCCTTCGATAAGCCAAGCACCTCTGCACCACCCATGGTAGCCATGCGTAATACCGTCCGGGCATCCATCACCGTTGGACCATGAGGAATCTTCTGCATCAGCGCCGTGAGGCGCATTTCCTGAAACATATCCAGATTGTTATTGCATGCGGCACCATCTGCCCCGATCCCAACAGCGATCTGACGATTAAGCAGATCCGGAATATCTGCTACCCCGGAGGAAAGTTTCATATTTGATCCTGGACAGTGAGTGACTTTGACACCACGTTTACGGATGATCTCCTTCTCTTCTTCACTCAGCCATACACAATGGGCAAGCACCAGTCTCGGGGTCGCCAGACCGATATGATCAAGGTATACGATGTTACGCATTCCGCGTTCATGTTCTACCAGTTCGATCTCTCCACGATTCTCGGAGGCATGGGTGTGGACTTTGACATGATATTTATTGGACAGGTCGCGCACCTCTACCAGCAATTCTTCGGTACATGATACAACGAAGCGTGGACAGAAAGCATACTGAATGCGACCTCCGCCAAACCCGTTCCATTTTTCCAGCAGATCCACACTCTGTTGCAACGAAGTTGCTGTATCCTCACGCAGAGGTTCCGGAACCTCGTCTCCATGATCCATCATCACCTTGCCGGAGATGACCCGGATGCCGCTCTGTGCCATCGCCTGAAACGCCGAGTCCGTGTGATGTACCGTCTCCATATCCAGAATGGTGGTGGTTCCGCTGGAGATCAATTCGCCCAATCCGAGCATTGCTGAATAATACACGGACTCCTCATCATGCGCTGCTTCCAGCGGCCAGATACGTTGACGGAGCCAATCCATCAGTTCCAGATCATCTGCACGTCCACGGAACAAGGTCTGACACAGATGAATATGCGTCTGGATGAAACCTGGCAACAGCACTTTACCACGAGCATCAATGACTTGGTCAGCTTGCACGTCGATGTGCGCTGCAATCTCCTTGATTTTGTTATCCTCTATTAACAGATCTCCGATGAACACTTCCTCTTCTGCATTCATCGTCACAAGCTGTGCGCCTTTCAGCAGGATCGTTCCCATGCCAATCTCCCTATCTGTGTCTGTCTATATAGTACAACTCATACATATTTACACTCTCACTCCAATGACAGACTAACCTTCCGATCGCTGTTATCATGTAAATATCTAGTTGAACTTATATGTTCATGTAGCTGTTACCACCCAATAGCCATACCATCGCCTCTGGGATCTGCTGCCCCGCTAATCATGCCGTCCTCACGAATGACAATGCCTTGCGACTGTCCCATAATACCGTCCCACGGCGCTCTCGCTTCAACGTTATGTCCCCACTGGGCAAGGGTTGCACATACGTCATCATGATATCGGTTCTCCACACGCATCGTATCACCTTCTTCGCCCCAGGTACGTCCGTACACCCAACGCGGCAGGCTGATCGCTTCCTGGATGTTGAGCCCGTAATCAAGCACTCCGGTAAGCACCGATAATTGTGTCTGAGGCTGCCCTTCTCCCCCTGTGTACCTACAAGCATATATGGTTTGCCATCTCGTGTAACAAGGCCCGGCATGAGGGTGTGGAATGAGCGTTTGTTCGGTTCCAGCACGTTGGCATCTCTCGGATCTAGGGAGAAAACGACCCCCGGTTCTGCATAATGACCCCGTATCCCCTGGTACATACGCTGCACCGAAGTCAAAATACAGGCTTTGAATGAAGGAAACGGCATTGCCTTCGCTATCAACAACCGCAGCATACGCCGTGTCCTGGCCTATTGTTTTAGACAAAAACGGTTGTGCCACAGGTGGAGCAGACTGAATCTCATTCCACAATTGGTCTCCGTAACTCTTGGATAACAGAAGATCCAGCGGAATGTCCCTGAAATCCGGGTCCGTCAGATAACGGTCACGATCACGAAACGCCTTTTTCACCACTTCCGCCATCAGATGATAGAATTCCGGTGAGGTACGTGCTACAGAGGACAGATCCGTATGCTCCAGCATATTTAACATCATCAGCATCGAGAATCCCTGCGAGTTGGGCGGCATCTGATGAACTTCATAGCCACGATACTCCGTGCTAACGGGTTTCACCCACTCGCCCCGATGCCCTGCAAAGTCTGCTGGTGCAAGCATGCCCCCATCCTCACGAATAGCCGAAGTCAGACGATCCGCAAGTTCTCCTGTATAAAAAGCATCTCGCCCTCCCGTCTGAATCAGACGAATGGAGGCAGCAAGATCAGGTTGGATCAGCAGCTCGCCCTCCTGCAAAAGTCTACCCAAAGGCGCAAATACCGCTCGCAGCGGTGTATGCCCCATAATGAAATCTTCATCCCTTTCCATCCACAGGCGGAGATTCCGGGATACAGGGCATCCTTTTTCCGCATACTGCGCGGCAGGTTCAAGCAGTTGCTCCCACGGTAACTTCCCGTACCGGGACCAGACTTCCCACCAGGCATCCACCACTCCCGGAACCGTGATGGCACTAAGCACACCACGCTGAGGGATCGCACTCATGCCCATCGCTTTGAACGTCTCCGCATGAATGCCTGCTGCTGAGCGACCACTTCCGTTATAAGCGGTAATCTCACCGCTGGCTCCGTCATGAATCAGGAAGAAGGCATCCCCGCCAAGTCCGGTCATATGCGGATATACCACACCTAGTGCTGCACTGACCGCAATAGCCGCATCATAAGCATTCCCGCCTTGCTGGAGGATGGAGCTTCCTACTGCACTCGCCAGATAATGAGGAGTGGTGACCATGACCTCCCTTGAGATTGGCATCTGGTTTAACATAAAGCGCCCTCCTTCCCTGCATACACATCCAATGCGGCCTGCACTGCTTCACCGGCAGGTAGTACATGACGATGACGGAGAAGAACAGCTTCCAACGCCCCTAGCACATGAAGTACGTTCTTGCGTTGGCAGCTGAATCCCATTGTACCGATCCGCCAGATCTGCCCTTTCAACGGGCCGAATGAACTGGCAATCTCAATGCTGAAATCGTTCAGCAACATGCTGCGCACCGACTCACCATCAATCCCCTCCGGAATCGTGATACAAGTGACCACCGGAAGTTTACTGGACATATCCCCATACAACTGTAGTCCCATTCCCTGAATTCCAGCGACCAACGCACGTTCATTGGCCAGATGTCTCTGGAACCTGGCCTCCAACCCTTCTTGCAGCAGTATGCGCAGGCCTTCGTGAAGACCATAGAGCATGGAGGTTGCCTCCGTATGGTGGTTCAACCGTGCTGAACTCCAGTAATCCTGCAATTGGCTCAGGTCAAAATAATTGCTGGCAATGGTGCGGCCTTCTGCCCGCGCACTGGTTGCATCTCGGAGTCCGCGTTCAACTGTTTTGCGGCTCATCAGTTTCTGTTCCACACGACTGTTGTACGTGAGAGGTGCCATCCCTGAAGGAACGGACAGGCATTTCTGCGTGCCACCCATCACCGCATCCAGATGCCAGGCATCCGTCTCCACCGGAGTCCCGCCAATGGTTGCTACAGCATCCACGACGAGTAAGATATCAAGGTCGCGACAGGCTTTGCCAATCTCGGCAAGGGGCTGCATCTGACCGGTGGAAGTCTCACCGTGAACCATCGCAACCAGACTTGGTTTATGGGTATGAATCGCCTTGATCACCTCTTCGGGATCAAATACCGTTCCCCATTCTGTTTCAAAAAGACAACCTCTGCACCGCAGCGTTCCGAGATCTCAACCAGCAGATGTCCAAATCGTCCGTAGATCGGAACGAGAACTTTGTCACCGGGCTGGATCAGAC
This sequence comes from Paenibacillus sp. OVF10, assembly GCA_022836915.1. Taxonomy (GTDB): domain Bacteria; phylum Bacillota; class Bacilli; order Paenibacillales; family Paenibacillaceae; genus Paenibacillus. The sequence goes on from CP094668.1 coordinate 4,738,860, forward strand.
TAACCAACACAGCTTCAATGCCTGAACGGGATGTACCATCGACTGGATAACACCACTCGTTATCTGTCATATATAACTCACGCAGCATCGCCATCGTCTCGTTCATTAAGGATGTGAACTCCGGGTCAAACTGCCCCAGGATCGGAAAGGATAATGCTCTAAGAACACGTGGATCAACTTCAACCGGCCCCGGGGTCATAATGGTCCGCAAGGACGGAGATAACTCTTTATAGGTGGACATCTTCATTCAACTCCCGTAACCGTATTTATAGAGTAGCCGTACCAGAACCCGAAAACCGTGCATCAGGTCTGCTTCAGCTGTATATTCAAGTGGATTATGACTGATACCGTCCTGACTCGGCACAAATATCATGGCTGTTGGACAAGCCGGCTGAAAAATCTGCGAATCATGTCCCGCGCCGCTTGGCATTAGCCAATAGGACAACTGCTCCTGCTCACAGGTATCCTGAATGTCTGAGATCATCTCTGCATTCATAGGAATAGGCGTTACCGACAGATGTTCTTCCCAGTCCAGTCCGAGCTGCTGCTCGGCTGCGATTCGACTAAAAGCCTGAAGCATATCCTGCCAGCACCGATCAATACTCTCCTGCCGGATATGGCGGATATCCAATGAAAACACCGCCCGTGCTGCAACCACATTTCCAACACCCGGATCGGCTGTGATTCGCCCAACCGTGGCTACCAGCGGTTCTCCTGCTTCCAATGCGATATTCCTTACTGCAGTAATCATCTCGGCTGCTCCTGCAAGTGCGTCTTTGCGCCAAGACATCGGTGTCGTTCCTGCGTGATTCGCTTCTCCACTTACGGTAATACTGAACCGCTTCTGACCTACAATGTCGGATACAACTCCAATCGAATGTCCGAGACGTTCCAGAACCTGACCTTGCTCAATGTGAAGCTCAATAAAGGCACCGTAATTTTTCGCGGCAGGTCTATATGCACTATCGGGTCCAAAGCCCGCATCCCGGATCGCTTGTGCAAAGGTAACGCCGTTTTGATCCTTCAAATGATCTACATCTTCCAGAGACGTTATTCCTGTTATACTGCGTGAACCCCAATACGCAAAAGGGAATCGGCTTCCCTCTTCTTCGCATAACGATACCACTTGAAGTGTGCGTTTCGGTGCTCCGAAATGCTTCTGCAAATACTCCAAAGCAAGGACACCCGCCACCACACCGTAAGCACCATCATACTTGCCACCATACACCACAGTATCAATATGTGATCCGGTCACAATCGGTAATTCTTCAGCACCAGTCGCTGATTCCTTACTCTCGCTCTTGAGTGTGCCATACAGATTACCGGACTGGTCAAATTCGGGAGACAGCCCTTTCTCCTGCATTTTGGCAGCAAGAGCACCTTGTGCTTCACACCAAGCCGAGTCATACAACAGTCGTGTGACGCCGCCCTGTGCATCCGCACCATAGGTCGACAGCCAGTCAAGCATGGCTTGCAGCTCCACCTGTTCCACATTTGGCAAAGGAAGAGGTGCGTTATTTGTACCGGATGACCGGTATACTCCAGACTCATTCATGACGTCTCCTCCGTTCCCGCTTCGATGGGACTAAAGGAGTGGGCTGTAATGTGCTGCCCGATCGGTTCAGGAGATAATCCGGATTCCGAGTTATATACCCGTTGCCCACGACAGAATACTTCTGCAATGCGACAGTTAAATGTACGTCCCACATAAGGGCTCTGTTGATGCGTATAGAGAAGATCCTCCGTGTTCAGGATTGTGTTTTTCTCCCAATCAATCAGGACCAGATCTGCATCCTTGCCAACGGCAATCTCTCCTTTGCTCTCCAGACCAAGCCTTCTGGCAGGTTGCAGGGAAAGCACTCTTCCGAGCAACGGGAGGTCGATATTACGCTGTAGATGTCCGTCCTCCAGCATGATCAGCAGTGTGCTTTGCGCTCCGGATATACCGCCCCAGATTTCAAAGAAGTTATCAGATTGTTTCATGGATGGCGGACATGGAGAATGATCTGAGGCAATAACATCAATCAATCCCGAAGTCAGTGCATCCCACAACTGCTCCTGCTCGGAAGAGCTGCGAAGAGGTGGAGCGCATTTCGCTATAGCACCCAATCGGACAACATCCTGATCGGTCAGCGTCAGATAATGAGGGCATGTCTCCGAAGTCACATCCTGCCCACGCCGTTTTGCATCTGCAATTAGATCCAGGGCTTCCCGGGTACTAATATGCACAAAATGCAGCGCACACCCGGTCTGTTCACCGTATGTCAATGCCCGCGCAACCGCGACGACTTCGGCTTCCACAGGACGCGACCGGACATAGTCCATCGGTTCCGTCTTACCCTCCGTAATGCTTTTCGCACCGAGTTCGGCAACCATGCTTTCGTCTTCTGCATGAAGTGCCAGCACACGGTTTAATTTTGCAATTTCATGCATCCCGTCCAGTAGCGTATGGTCATCGGCTCTGGCAAAGATGTCTTCCCCATCTCCACCGGGCTCAGACATAAATGCCTTGAATCCGGCAGCACCCAACCCTGCCAGTGGAGCAAGTTCATCACGATTGCCGGGAACCAAACCTCCCCAGAAGGCATAATCAACATACGATTGGTCTGCAGCTGCTTTCATTTTCATTTCCCATGCTTCTGGTCTCGTAGTTGGTGGAACGCCGTTAAGTGGCATATCGACATAGGTTGTGATTCCCCCTGCGGCAAGGGCTGCCGAACCTGATCGGAATCCCTCCCAACTGGCGAGTCCAGGTTCATTGAAGTGTACATGAATGTCCACGACACCCGGCATCACTGTAAGACCCTCAGCTTCTATGATGCAAGTCGCTTCGCAAGCGGGCAGCCGCGTGGATAGTTCCGTTATTTTCTCACCCGTAATGCCAATATCCAGTTGTTCTACCCGATCTCTCAGCACCACCCGGGCCCCCGGATGATGGTATCAAATGTTGTCATGTGGATGACCCTCCTCCTGAATCAGAACCGGATGTGTGCATATTCAGCTTCCCCGGTATGTACTGTAACCTCCTGGAGCAATCAATAATGGAATATGGTAATGGCTTGAGGCATCAGATACGGCAAAACGAATCGGAACAATCGTCCATAATGCCTGCCCCAGCTCCTCCAACGAACGCTGTGCGTAATAACTCTCGACATGGAATTGAAGCTCATATATCACTGGCTCCAACTTGCCTCCATCCAGCAGTGGTGCATCCAAACGTCCATCCGCATTGGTCACCGACTCAGCCACTTTTATTTTGCTTTCCTGGTCTCCATCCCTCTTCAAGGTGTACAGTTCGATCCGAACACCCGCAGCAGGGACACCTTTGGATGTGTCCAGCACATGTGTTGTAATTCGCCCACCAGATATCGACATCAGACGTCACCTTCTTTCCCGGAGTCACGGCCGTCTGTTGCCAGATCATCCCTTGTCATCGAGAAACCCTGGAATCCATAAGGTGGTCTCGGCTCAGTAAAGACTTTGCCTTCTCCCTCGTTCACTTCCTCCAGCACTGTCTCCCACGTCCGATTGTTGGATTCAAATGAAACCTCACTCAGTTGCTCAAATCGGCTTAACAACCTTCGTCCAATCTGGTAGATCAGATGTTGAATGGAAGCGGATCGACACTCATGAAATACCGCAGCAGCCAAATCTCTGACCTGTTCCGCCGCCACATACCGTCCACGCTGATCATCCATGCCATCTCTCGGATCTTCATAACGCCAATTGATGTTCAGGAAAATAAATAACGGTCGATCCCATGTCTCTGGAAGAGTGGTATATTCATCCTGCATAAATCCGGCAAATTCACTGCCTTTGACCTTGATCAGTCTCAGATCGGCTACACCACTGAAATGGTTGCTGAGTTCAATCGAGTCTCCTGATCGTTCTGCTTCCACGGCAGCTGTTGCACGATCATTCTGCGAATAACGAAATACGAGCGCACTCGGTCGATAATTTCCTTCTAATCCAATGGGTATATCTTCAAACGGAATCTGGTCCGCTGTCATCTGAACCTTGCACATCTGGGGATACGTCTCCAGGAAACGCCGACTTACCAGCGCAAGAAATCCTTCCACCGTCGCCCCTGTGTAATCCGCTGCATGTTTAAGAATGAAATTTTTCATCGAATCGGTTGCAACCACCAGCGAATTATCTCCTTCTGCAAAAGAAGGCAAGAATTCATCGCCCTGCACAGCGACCTTAATGTTCAATCCAAACAGAATATTGCTGCGTCCCATAAAAGGAGATTCCGGAATGGACTGAATACCCGTCAGCGGTTTGGCGTAGGATCGGTACATCCACACATCCCCTTTGCCGTAATACATCGTCCGCTGCTGCACTGCGGCTGGTTTGCTCACGAACTCATGTTCATGACCGATCTGTGCGAGCCACTGCTCCAAACGAATGCCCGCTATCTTGAATACTTCCTTCAATGCAGTCTCAAATTCTTCTTCCCTGCCTCGGCGATGACGTTGCCTCATGGACTCGAGGATGGAGCTTGCGGTATGGCCTTTTACAGCCAATATGAAAGGAAAGCCCAATTGGCTTGTATATGCTTTGTTTAATTGTTGAAGTTCGTTGTATTGCTCTTGTGAGAGTGAATCAAGCCCTGCACCAGCCTGCTCCTGAACGGAGTTGCTGCTCATGCTGATTCGCGCTCCAAGATCCGGGTGATTTCGAAGTAACTGTAACTTCACCTGGTCATCCGATGCCTGAACCACGTTTTTCATCACTTTCATCATCTGTTCAAATGAATCAAAAGGTCGTAAAAGCCCGGCCCGCTCAGCCACCCATGGTGATTCCTCAAATAAGCCGCCAAACGTATGCACAAACTGTGTGATAGACCAGTTGTTAACAAGTTTAATTAAGTCGCTCATGTTAAAACCTCCGGTCTGTTGTGGATTATTGTTCTTCATTCTAAGTGTCGTTCAATGTCGCGACAACAATATTTACGCAATTTTGTAATATAACATAACATCAGAGTTGCGATTTGTTTGCTGTGCACGGGAAATTCAGTTTTTGTGGTCCTTAAACATTAAAAAACCGCACTCCATCAGGGAATGCGGTTCTTGGGGGTATGACCCGGTAACATTGTCATGTTGCACAATGTGCGGTCTAGAGTTGGACATTGTGCGGTCTTGAAGCTGTTTTGTCCCGAACAAACTTGCGGAAGGTGAATACCAGCTTTAATTTGAGCAGATCATTCGTTTTCTTAAAGTCCATTTGCAGCAAGCTGCCGACTTTCTCCATCCGATAAGTGACCGTGTTGCGATGCACAAACAGCTGTTTGGCAGCTTCATTGATCAGTCCATCATTTTCTATAAAGGACTCTAATGTATTCATCAGCACCTGATTGGGATCACCGTCCCTAGCAAGTAGTGGTTCGAGTACTTTATTGCAGTAGTTCTCCATGATGTTATCCGGTACGTGTTGGAACACATAGGCAAATTCAAGCATTTCAAATTGCAACGCACGGTCTTTCATGCCGAATCGACGAGCCAGTTGTCGTGTATCCAGACACTCCTGGTATGCTTCACGGAGCGATTTGGGTTCATGTTTCATTTTGCTGATCCAGAAGCGTGGAGCCGGTGCCCTTTTGCTTCTTGCGCTGCCAGAACATCACCGAAACGGCTTAACAGAAAACCTGACAGTTCCTCTCCATAATCTCGCCCTGTTGGACAGGTATAGATGGACAGAATGCCATCTTCGATCTGAAAATGCTGTGAGGCCGTGAATTGCATCAGCGGATTGTATTGCAACTCACGATGAATCTGTTTAAGCAGCTTACCCTCGGCAAACAGAGTCGGCTCAAGTGTGATCAACACGCACTGATAGGTTCCCTGGAACAGATGGATTCCTTTGTTTTCACTCAAGGTGGTCAATTCCTGAACAGTCATTTTGTTATCCAGATACTGTGAAAGCAGTGTACGCATCTCATCTTGCACGGTCGGATTAATATGCTCACGATAAGTCATATCCATATAAAATGCCAGTACATCGGCAGCCTGCTGGAACAGTTCTTCTTCTGCTCGAAGCGATAGGGCTGAATCGGTAAACACAAGCAACGATCCGTATTCTTCATCATTTTGCTTGATGGGTACGCGATGACAACTTCCCTGATTCCATTTCACTCGGTGCATGACGGATTTCCAAGGCCAGCCCTGTGTTACCGCATCTCCCGCAATGCCTTCACTGCCATAGAGCACATGCCCACGAGAACCAATGACGGCAAGCGGATAGTTCAACACTGTGGCTAATTCTGCAAACACATTCCGGTGTGGCTGCTGTTGCAGCGCAAACTGCATTAATTTTTTCTGCTTCTGCACGACCTCATGCAGCAATCGGTTACTACGTTCATGTTCAGCCTTGAACAAGGCATTCATCTGGTCCGAGAAGGTGAATTGAAAAGGAAGTTCAAGTAATGGTAAACGAAGTCGATCAGCTTCCTCGACAATACCCTGGGGAATGGACTGCCAGAAACGTCCCAGCTTGATGCCGAGTCCTGCACAGCCACGTTCATTCAAGCGTCGCATCAAACGCAGTGCATCTGTTTCACTGTCTTTCATAATAAAAGCGGTGGTGAACAACATTTCTCCGGATTTGATCCAATCCGCGATATCAGGAGCGTCCATGACATTAACGGATTTCATCATCCGTGAAGTCCCTTCTCCACCCGCAACCAGTTTGGCCTCTGACAACGGGTATACCTGTAAAGCCTCTTTAACCGTAAGTTGCATGGACACTACCTCCCATATATATAACACGATATTATGTCATTCTGATTACTATAACTAAATTTCGCATTATTTTTCGAATTAAATCCATATTCAGTCGTTTAACTTTTATTTGTTGTTAAGTATTATAACATCATTTTTCTGAATAAAGCTTACACGGCAAAAAATAAAACCTATGACCTAATTACAGCGCACTTCCCTGTAATTGGCATAGGTTTTTAGATCAGATTTCCATGGCCTCGTGATTCATCCATAATTTCATACGGGATAATACATCTTTGATATTCAGCGGTTTGCTGAGATAGTCCGAAGCACCTGCAGCAATACATTTCTCCCGATCCTCTTTCATGGCCTTGGCTGTCAGTGCAATAATGGGAAGCTGGGTCATGCCAAGCCGTTCACGGATGTGGCGAGTCGTCTCATAACCATCCAGTTCCGGCATCATAATATCCATCATGATGATATCAGGCTTGACTCCTCCACGCTCCAGCAATTCCAGACACTCGTACCCATTCTGAGCTGAAATGACATACATGCCATATTGCTCAAGAGCGTTAGCCAGCGCATATACATTTCGTATATCATCATCAACGACAAGCACTTGCCGACCACTGAGCAAAGACTCTTCCAGAGGTGTCAATAAAATATCCGATTGTTCGGAAGTCATTGAAGGAAGCTTATTAATCTCAGGTGCAGTGCTAGCCACCTCATTCAAGAACAACCGCGATACATTCATAGTCTCAGGTTCATCTCTTCGCAATGGCAGGAACAGCGTGAACACACTGCCATGTCCTTCACGACTTGTTGCCGAGATTGACCCCCAGCAAAGTTGCAAGCGATTGAGAGATCGACAGGCCAAGCCCTGTTCCGCCATATTTACGTGCCGTAGCCCCATCCGCCTGTTTGAATGCATCAAAGATCTGGAGAAGTTTGTTTTCCGCTATGCCAATCCCTGTATCACTGACGGAGAAAGCAATCACGTCGGTCTCTTGGTCTTTCACCTCAGGATGAGCCAGACTCATTCTGGAGATGGTTAAGGCAACTTCACCCTCACTGGTGAACTTAAATGCGTTCGAGAGCAGATTTCGGAGAATCTGGTGCATTCTCATCTCGTCAGTCACAATGGTTTCCGGTAAAGGACTTTGGAGCTGAATTCGGAAATCTATTTTTTTCTGTTCCGCTGTTTTCAGGAAATACTGGTTCATGACTTCAGGCAGACTGCTCAGGTAAACATCATCAAAATCCACTTCCATCTGCCCGGCCTCTACCTTGGATAGATCCAGAATATCATTGATCAGATTCAGCAGGTCTTTACCTGACTTGTGAATGACCGAAGCATAGTTCTGCTCTTCACTATTCAAGTGTTGATTTTTATTTTCAGACAAGATTTCGGATAAAATCAGCATGCTGTTGAGCGGTGTCCGCAGTTCATGAGACATGTTCGCCAAGAATTCGGATTTGTATCCCGAGCTTGTTCGTAACTGATCCGCCACAACTGCAAGTTCATTGGCTGATGTCTCAGCAGCACTCTTCTGTATTTCCAGGCGATCATTAAGCATATGAAGCTCTTCGGTCTGCATTTGCAGTTCTTCCGTCTGAGACAGCATCTCTTCGGTCTGAGCCTGAAGTTTCTCCGATTGTGCCTGTAGTTCTTCATTCAAAACTTGTGACTCATCATATAATTGCTGTAATTCCATACGAGTGACGGTCGAGTGTAGTGAAACACCAAAAATGTCCGTCAGTTCTTGCATCAGCTTCATATCATTCTCTTGCAACGGTTTCATTGAAGCAAGCTCGATTACTGCAATCGTTCTGCCCTCGAACAGGACCGGTACTACGGTAAGTGATGTCGCAGATGTATACCCGAGACCCGAAGAGATTCGGATATAGTTCTGGGGCAGATCATTCATGCGCAAGACTCGCTTCTCCACAGCACTTTGACCGACAAGCCCCTCACCCGGGGCAAGCGACACTTTACCGAGCGAACGTTCTTTCTCTCCATCCCCAGCATATGCAGCCACGCGCAGCAGTCGATTGTCTTTCCAGTAATATAAAACGCTATAGGGAACTTCAAACAACTTGGCAAGCTCGTTCAGGAACAAGCGGGACAATCCCTCCAGATTGGTCGGGTTCTGTAAGAGTGTGGCAATGCCTGTGATCTGGTCCTTGACCCGATTCTGTTCCTGTACTTCATCCAGTAATTTGTTGGTTTCGTGACCCAGGTCTCCCACTTCATCATGTGTCCGAACCTGGATCCGCTGCTTCAGGTTTCCACCTTTGGAGATATCACTGATGGTTTGCATAACATCTCGCAGCGTTTTGACGATATTTCCTGATATCACAATCGCAGCGGCAATGGATAATGCTGCAATAATACCCCACAGCGTGTACATAATCGTCAGTAGTGTGGAACTGCGTCTGGCAAGTTCAGTAACCCTCGCCTCGGTCAGAGCGATCTCTGTGTTACGGAAGGTTGTAAGTTGAGAGCGCAGTAGATCAATTTCAGTTTTACCCGGATCAGATTGAAAGAATGCAACAACTTTCGCTTGATCCCCTTGCTTTTTCAAGTCCACCGACGGCTCCCCAGCAATCTCAATCCAGCGTGTAATATGAGCTTTGATGTTTTGCAGACTCTGCTGTTGTGAAGGATTATCGCTAATGAGAGCATTCAACTGATCATAGTTGGAACTCCACTGGGATAGGCCTTGGGAGTAAGGCTCCAAGTAACTTTCATTGCCTGTAATCATGAATCCACGCTGTCCTGTCTCCATATTCAAGACATTTTTTTCAATCGCGTTGGTCAGATTATGTACTTCCAGATCATGATGGGAGATAAAATCATTTTCCTTCTGTAACACATTAATTTGGGCCGTAAGCACTAGCAGAACAGCACCAAACAAAAGTACAACCACAAGATAGCCCAATAAAATTTTGGAGCGTATCGTAAATCTTCTCGTTTTTGACAACGCGGAAACCTCCAAATATATACGAATCCATTCAATTAAATTAAAACGGTGCATATGTAGTTTATATGTATACGTATAGTCTGACAAGCTTTAAGTTCATCGATAAGCATAAGAAAAACGACCTACTTCAGCAGGTCGTCCTCATCATTGATCTATATTACTCATTTTAGCTTATTTTAGGCCTTTGGAGCGATCATTTTGGCCGGATCGACATATTGATCAAATTGCTCTTCGGTAAGCAGACCCGTTTGTAACGTCGCCTGTTTCAAAGACAAGCCTTCTTTATGTGCAAGCTTCGCAATTTTGGCTGCATTCTCATAACCAATATGCGGATTGAGCGCTGTAACCAGCATAAGCGAGTTGTTCAGATTATGTTCAATCTGATCCAGATTAGGCTCAATGCCTACGGCACACTTGTCATTAAACGCAATAATGGAGTCCGCCAGGAGCTGCACGGATTGCAAGAAGTTATAGATGATAACCGGTTTGAATACATTCAGTTCAAAATTACCCTGACTTGCCGCGAAACCAATCGCTGCATCATTACCCATGACCTGCGTAACCACCATAGTAATGGCCTCGCTCTGAGTTGGGTTGACTTTACCCGGCATAATAGAGCTGCCTGGCTCATTCTCCGGAATACGGATCTCGCCCAATCCACTACGAGGACCACTGGCCAACCAGCGGACATCATTGGCAATTTTCATCAAATCAGCTGCAAGCGCTTTAACAGCACCGTGCGCATACACAACTTCATCATGACTTGTAAGTGCGTGGAATTTGTTTGGTGCAGATACAAAATCTTTCCCCGTATGTTTGCCAATCTCCTTGGCAGTGAAGTCCCCAAAGTCCGGATGCGCATTAATGCCCGTTCCGACAGCTGTACCGCCGATTGCAAGCTCCTTCAGATACTGTACACTTTCACGGATCATACGCTCACTCTTGCCAAGCATGGCTTCCCAACCACTGATCTCCTGACCAAGCGTAATTGGTGTTGCATCCTGGAGGTGGGTACGTCCAATCTTGATAATATCTTTGAATGCCTCCGACTTGTCTGCAAAAGTGGCTTTTAATACCGCAATGGCCGGCAAGAGTTGATCCTCAACAGCCAGAACACCTGCGACATGCAGAGCCGTTGGGAATGTATCGTTGGAACTCTGGGACATATTCACGTCATCATTCGGATGCAGACGCTCTTCCTTGCCCTTTTGCTCCAGCAGTTGGTTCCCCAAATTCGCAATCACTTCGTTCACGTTCATATTGGATTGTGTTCCGCTACCAGTCTGCCACACTACCAATGGGAAATGGTCATCAATTCGGCCTGCAATAATCTCGTCTGCTGCATAAGCAATAGCATCGGACTTAGCCGCAGATAATTTACCCAATTTATGGTTACTGGCCGCAGCACTTTTTTCAAAATGGCAAGAGCACGGATCACTTCCATCGGCATATGTTCACTGCCAATCGGGAAATTCTCCTTGCTTCGCTGCGTCTGAGCTCCCCACAGCCTGTCGGCTGGTACTTTCATTTCGCCTAACGTATCTCTCTCAATGCGGTATTCCACTTGCTTGTCCTCCTCCAAAAAGATGGTTTGGGTCTCTACAAAGCTTGTGTATCTCGTCATATTATACATGATTTACGAGCAGGTTTTCACCTTTTTGACAAAATTGTAAGCGTAGCGCAAAATGAGCGTGAATTATTTTTGTGACGCAATTGGATACAATCGGCTGCTCTGTTCGAATAGTTCACCTGGTTCCAAACCGATCAATCCGATTTCTTCTGCCGGAATGCCTTCAACATTAGGAGCATTAACCAGGTTCATCTGTGGTTCAGGACAGAAGAATTCGCCACCCATGTTATTGTTCCAGATCATCCAGTGTTTGTACGAAGTACCCACATCGTATACCAGTTTGTCTCCAGTACGGTGATCCGTAAGTTCCATATAGTTACGTCCATTCTGCGGCTCCGCAGTGTAATGATTATCCATGGCTGCAAAAAACGGACTAACCCCGTCTTTTTTCAATTGTTCTTCCTCAGGTGTAAGCGGTTGAAATTGTCCTGTTGGCAGAGAACGCTCATTCAATTCACGACGTTGTCCAATCGTAACTTTGGCCGTGTAATCCGAGGCCTGACTGTCCGGTGCAAAAGGTACTGCAATCGCCGTGTGGAATGCAAACAAATTCGGCATATATTCAGTCCCGTTGTTGCGGACGATCAATTGTTGCTGAAGTCCTTGGCTACTCAATGAGTAACGAAGCGTCACCGTGAATGTAAACGGCAGGTACTGATGGAATGTATGTCCTTCTTTCACGTCCTGGCTAAGCAACACATAGCTCTCCAGCTGATCAGAACCGTATCCCTCTACTTTCCACTCGGCATCATGCAAAAATCCATGCAAATGGTTACCTGTAGCCGGTTCGTTCACAGGCAACTGATAGACTTTACCATTCCACGGGAAACGTCCATCCTCATAACGGTTCGGTGGAGAAAGAATCGGAATTCCATAGACCGCAGGTGCAGCCATAAACTCATCCATCTGATCCTGATTCGGCTCTCTCAAATAACGGAAACCCTTTTCTTTATCACGGAAAGCAACGAGGTTGGCACCCACGCTTGGAATAACTGCCGCTTCAAACTGATTAAAACGAAGCCAAATGGCTGGAATCCCTCCAAATTGTTCTTCAAATGCTGCATTTTGCTGTGTCATCGTTATATGTACCTCCTGCATACTAAGGTTATATTATACGGCTCGACTATATCATGCCCGAGCGCAAAATACCAATCTATGATAGAGAACAAATTCATAATAGAAAGACAAAAAAGACAGGAAAAAGACAGCTGCAATACGTTACGGCTGTCTCTGCTGTCTTTCATATGATGGTTCAATTAATCCACATATTTGCCGTGATCCGGCACAGCGTTCTCTTCAAAGTCCAGATCAAGCCGCTTCAAGGATTCACTCAGCATATCTCCGCTCAAGGCATGCCCATGCCCGGTAATCGCAAGTTTCGGCTCCAGATGCCTTATATGCTGTACAGATTGATGAGCAGCCTGCCAATCGGTTGTAAAATAGGAAGGCGGGCCATGCAACTGTTTGTCCTGAAGCAACACACTCCACAGCGACTCCTGCTTCACTGTAATGATCGCGTCTCCCGCAATTAACAAACGGTCTGCTTCCCGAAACAGCGACACATGTCCAGGCGTATGACCTGGCGTGTGCACCCACTCCCATTCTGATAGACCTGGAACGGAATGATCTTTGGGTAAACTGAATATCCGATCATCCAGATTGATTGCCTCATTAGGATAAGCGAATGACAACCTGGACATTAAACCTCCACCTACAGAAGGGTCCGCTGGGGGTAATCTTTTAATCCCGTTAAATACGGAATTTCAAGCGGATGAGCATACACTGGCACACCCCAGAATTGTTCCAGCTCAATAACGGTTCCTACATGGTCGAAGTGACCATGCGTCAATATGATCGCAGACGGCGGACCTTGAAATCGTTCTGTTGCAACCTGAACAATATGATTTGTGAACCTCGCCATTCCGGTGTCCACGAGGACCCAGTTCCTGCTTCCTGGCTCTCCGATGAACACGACATTAACGAATAGTGTACGTAGACTGAGAATATCGGGCGCGACTTCTTCAAGTCCCGTCAACCCTTCTGTAATCAGATTGTCAGATGCCATTCACGGTTACCTCCCATTAGGCGGATTGTCTCTCTGGTTCCATTCATCTCGTAGACTTCCCTTTTCTGGATCATCTATTCAACAATTCCAATAAAACAGACGGCATACACCCTGTTTCGGGCATACACCGTCTAGTATAGTCATCGACACAACACAATAGAACAAGAACATCTCGGCCAGTTAAGCCGGAAATGCCTCCAAGGCAGCATCGAGCAATTGATTGTACAGATCGTCATCATTCTCAAGCAACTCGTCCATACGAAGTAACTCTTCTTCATCACCGGATTGCTCCGTGAAATGCAAGCTATAGTCCCAATCTTTTCCATTCTTGCTCATGAAGGTAATCTCATATACTGACTTTTCGCCTTCTGTGCGGTAAACGGTATTTCCTACGTATCCTTTTTCACCTTCACGGCGCATTTCAGCACTTATAATTTCAATATTCACAATCATTCTCTCCTTTAATCTTTCATTTACAGCAGGTCTCCAACATTTCTGGTAAACCTAGTTTGGTAATTATTATTGGTTAATTGTACAATATATAACGTAGCAACGTATACCTTATTCAATGAAGGAACCATTCTGAGTCCTTACATAGTTGTAATGAGGATTATAATACGTGTTTGAACAACATCTATATTAGCCAACAAGCTACGATATTATTATCACATTGGAGGAAAAAATAGCATGAATACTTTTGAAACGAATCTTCAGCAATATGCTGAACTGGCTGTACAAGTCGGTGTCAATGTCCATCCTGGGCAGACACTCGTGGTTAACGCTCCAATCTCGGCAGCACATTTTGTACGACTGATTGTCAAAGCAGCTTACGGTAAAGGTGCCAAATTGGTCAAAGTAAACTGGAGTGATGAAACCGTTACACGTCTTCATTACGATCTTGCACCTGATGAAGCCTTCTCCATTGAACCGAAATGGTTTGCAGCTGAAATGACTGAACTCGTTGAAGAAGGTGCCGCTATTCTGCACGTCATCGCTGAAAATCCGGATCTGCTGAACGGTGTAGCTCAGGAACGGATTGTTACTAGCCAAAAAGTGCGCGGCAAAGCGCTCGAAAAATATCGTTCTTATCAGATGGCTGACAAATTCAGCTGGTCTATCGTGGCCGTTCCTTCTCCAGAATGGGCAGCTAAAGTGTTCCCGGATCTTCCAGAAGCACAACAAGTGGATCGCCTGTGGGACGTCATTTTCAAAACAGTACGGATCGGTGAGCAGGATGCTGTTGCCGAATGGAAAACCCATTTGCAAAACCTTGATTCCCGCGCTGATCTGCTGAACAACAAAAAATACAAGAAGCTTCACTATACAGCTCCAGGCACAGACTTGACCATTGAACTTCCAGAAGGCCATATCTGGGTATCCGGTGGAAGTGTGAATGAGCAAGGACATGTCTTTATTGCCAATATGCCTACCGAAGAAGTATTCACGGCTCCGCTGAAAACGGGTGTTAACGGTACAGTGCACAGCACGAAACCACTGAGCTACGGCGGCAACCTGATTGACGGATTCTCCCTTACATTTGAGAACGGTCGAATCGTAGATTACACCGCTGAGCAGGGACTGGATGCACTCAAAAACCTGATCGAGATGGATGAAGGTGCACACTACCTGGGTGAAGTTGCTCTCGTTCCACATCAGTCACCAATTTCGGATACGAATATTTTGTTCTACAATACACTCTTTGACGAAAATGCCTCCAACCATTTGGCGATTGGTAATGCCTATGCCTTCTGTCTGGAAGGTGGTAAAACGATGTCCAAAGAAGAGCTGATTGAACGTGGCATGAACTCCAGTCTCACTCATGTAGACTTCATGATTGGATCCGGAGAAATGAACATTCACGGCGTGACCTCCGAAGGTGCGGAAGAGCCGATCTTCCTGCAAGGAAACTGGGCATTTTAATACCGTTTGATGTGATTTAGGAGAGGGAGATTACTCCTCTCTTTTCCTGTGTCAACAGGTCAACAATTCAACAATTGGAGGGAACTCATATGTTAAGTTTTGAACAAAAACTGGATCGTTACGCTGAACTTGCTGTAAAAGTAGGTGCTAACGTACAACCAGGGCAAGTATTTGTTATCAGTGCGATGATTGATACCGCTGAATTCGTACGTTTGCTGGTACGCAAGGGATATGAAGCTGGCGCCAAGCAGGTGATTGTAAAATACGGAGATGAAACCGTCAATCGATTGCGGTTTGAGATGGCCCCAGAGGAATCCTTCCAAGAGCCGCCGAAATGGCATGCAGCGGAGCTTGAAGAACTAGCTTCCAATAATGCAGCCTTTCTAACCGTATTGTCATCCAGTCCAGACCTGATGAAAGGTATTGACCCGGAGCGGATTTCCACCCATCAGCGTACATTTGGTCAGGCGATGGCCAAGTACCGTCAGTATCAACAGGCGGATAAAATGAGTTGGACGGGTGTGGCTTGTCCTTCCCCGATTGGGCAGCCAAAGTATTCCCGGATCTCCCGGCAGCTGAGCAGGTTAGCCAGCTGTGGGAAGCCATTTTTGCTGCGGTGAGAGCCGATTTGGAGGACCCTGTAGCGGCTTGGGAACAACATATTGAGCGACTGGAGACCAAAGCCGTTGCCCTGAACAACAAGAAGTATCAAGCATTACATTTCCTCTCACCGGGGACGGATCTTACTGTCGAGCTTCCAGAAGGTCATATCTGGGCGCAGGCAGGTAGCGTGAATGAGCAAGGCACCCTTTTGTCGCGAATATCCCGACAGAGGAAGTATTCACCGCTCCAGCCAAACATGGCGTGAATGGCAAAGTGTCCAGCACCAAACCGCTCAGCTATGGCGGCAGTATCATTGATCGTTTTTCACTCACATTTGAGAACGGACGTATCATTGATTTTCATGCCGAAGAAGGTCAAGATACGCTGGAAAGACTCATTTCCATGGATGAAGGATCTCATTACCTCGGCGAAGTCGCTTTGGTCCCCTTCCATTCACCGATCTCTGAGAGTGGTATCCTGTATTACACTACATTGTATGATGAGAATGCGTCGTGCCATCTTGCAATTGGCAGTTCCTATGCATTTAATATCGAAGGTGGAAAAACGATGTCTCCTGAAGAGCTTGCAGCCCGTGGCATGAACAGCAGTATCACCCATGTGGACTTCATGATGGGCTCGCCTGAGACGGACATTTACGGTATTACGGCAAACGGCGAACGTGAAGCCATCTTCCTTAAGGGAGACTGGGCTTTCTAACTGATCACGGAGAGTTATCTCCCGTAATGTATTTTCACTGAACAGTAGAAAAGGCTGTCTTGCAACCATGTATTCATGGTTGGTGAGACGGCCTTTTATTAATTTTCAGCAAACTTTCCCGCATGTTATACACACTTCCCTCATCTGGTTTTTCCGGACCAACCTCCCATTGTATCGTTTCCATATTATGTTGTAAAATGTAATGATACCAATGTTTGTGGATTGTTCACCAGAAAGGAGAACATCATGGCCAATCGGCTCCAGTTATTACTAGCCTCAGATTTCCATAATTTAGGCTCTGCACTTCAGGAAGAAGTGTATTATGAATATTATAATATGGTACATGGTCTTATTGTTTATATCATCAAGGAGCGTGCTGCAGCAGAAGATATTATTCAGGAAGCTTTTATCAAAATCATTAAAAACAAACCTATCTTTGAAGACGAGGTCAAACTGAAAGCCTGGCTCAAGGTCGTCACACGGAACACAGCTATTAATTATCTGAGAAAAAATAAAAATAACCGTAACCAATTGGATACGGATAGTGTTTTTATAGATATGGAGACGATGAATCAGACGGCAGCTTCCGTGGAAAGCATGGTAGAAACGCAGATGATGGAAGAGTCCATTGAATATTATCTCAGACAGCTCAAACCGGAATATCGTGTACTGGTGGAGTTACGGTGGAAAAAGGTCTCTCCTACCGAGAGATGGCCGAACTGCTGGATACCTCCGAAGACATTGTGAAGCAACGTTTGTTCAGAGCCCGTGGCAGTATCAAGAAGAAATTACATAAGGAATGGGGTGGAAGCATTGAGCAAAGGCAAGTCCGATAAAAACGTGGAGCGATTCGATTCAGAGCTGGAAGACGAATATTTCGACGCTGCGTTTGACCTGGCTTTTGATGAAGCTTTCCATCAGGCCGTCTCTGCCCCTTCCGCCTCCCATACCGAATCCATGCAGCAATCCTGGCAGAAGGTACACAGGGAAATTAACAGAATCGGTTTACGTAAAAAGAATACGTACCTTACGACTTTCAGTTGTCGTAGCTGCGTCCGTGACCATCGGAGCCGTAATCTTCAGCCTGCCGTCCGGTACGCAAGCGGTATCCCCTTTTGTACAATCCATCAAGGATTGGGGCAATGGCATGAAATCCATTATCATTGAGGATCGCACGACCCAACTGGGGGCTGATCCGTCAACGGCCAAAACGCCTCCACCACCGGAAACCAGCTTAGACGACATTCTTAAAGTACAAGAAGAAGAAGCTCTTAATACACCTTCGTATGAGTTATCGAGCCACCTGCTTCGTCCAGTACTTGTTACGGAAGAGATCGCACGCGAAGGGTTCATGGGTGACTTTCTGTTATCCAATGCCATTCCCGAGCGATTCAACAAGGTCAAATTCGAACTCGTGCTTGATACTGAAAACCCTGTGAATCCAGACGATTATTATGAGTCCACACAAATGAGAGTTCAATATACCAGTGAAGGCAAGAGCATAGAGGATGAGATCATCCAGTTTGATTATGTCTATGTCATGCCTGGGGAGAAAATTGAAGGGGCCATGCTTCGTGATATGAGCACCGTAAAGCTGGCGGATGGCTCGGAAGCACTGATGTATATCGGCCCACCCTATAACTCCTTTCAGTGGATGATGGGTTCCAACAATATGAGTCTGTTTGGCACCCTTTCGGAAGAAGAAATGACTGCTATTGCCAACGATTTTCAAGAGCAGAAGTTTCCCGGTAGCACCCGCTGATAAGATCAAAATAACACGGTGCCAGAGACATGTTTGCTTGTATCCGTGGTACTTCCATCATACGCTGTATGAATACTCGTAACGCGATAATAATATCCTGGCATAACGGTCCAATCCGATGTGGCATTCAGTAAGTTTGTATTCGTTGCATTGTTGGAATTGATTTTGAAAGTTACCCATGCTGTTCCTGTCCAGCGCTCAAGTCGATAATCTACGGAAAGTGTCTTCATTGCTGTATATGTCGTGGTCTTGGTATTGACGATAGCCGATAGTCCACCCCCAGGGATGACTGCACCGACCGCTTGATAAATATGTCCACGTTCGGAAGTGGTAGCAAGTGAATGGATGAATGGTTCCGGCGGTGGCGGGGTGTAAGAGCACCAGAGGACACATTGATCATTGGGCTTGCAACGGCCGGTTCGGACGTAGGTAAAGCCAGGATTGTTGGCACCATTAACAAGGCAACAAGGGTTATTTTTAGTATAGATGCTGCACTCTTCGTTTTCATTTTCCGCATATTGATCCATCCTCCGCTTCCATACTTGATTTTGTGTAAGGGTATAAACGGACGGATCGGGTGACAGGTTTCAAAAAATTAGACGCTCCGATGTTTCTGTCGGCAGCGTCTTTTGTCTTGCTTGCATCTCCAGCATGATTGAAACCTAAATTATTCCAGCCCGTATGTATTGGGTAATGGATACACGAAATCATATTAACCAACAAGATTTGCAAATGAGGTGTATAACTTGAGTAAACTTCAATCCAAATCCAGAAGGCATCGTCACAGCTCCAATCCGAATGAACTACATATCGAAGTTTCCGTCTCGTTCAAACGTTGGCTTGTTATCTTGGTGAGCTCGCTTACCGCAGGGACCTTAATATATTTATTGGCTACAGCTCGGGAAAGCTGGATAAGCATGGGGATTGACCGCTATGTATTGCCCTTTATGATCTGGGGACTTGTACTGTCCCCCATCCTTGCTTTTCTTTTCCTCAAGCAGAGCGGCCGAACCCTTTCCCATGTCAAATTTTTACGTGTTTTCGGGATTGCTTTTTGCCTCCTGCCTCTGGTACTTCTGTTTTATGTGTTACCAGCAACACTCAGTATGGTGAATGATCACCTAACCCAATATAAGCAAAATCCGGTGTTATCCACTACTAAGGTGGGGGACTACAATTCTTACGAGGTTACTTTCGTCGATATGTACGACATCATCACCTTTAAGACACCGACAACAACCCAATCCACTCGAAAAAGCTGAATATCCAGCATGATCTCGCTCCTGGAGAGAATGTTTATGTCACTTATAAGCGAATTTATATCAAAAATAGCTTGGTCACGGAGAACCGTTACGCTGATGTTGTCATTCATGCACCCAAAGAATCATGAGCATGCAAAGAAGCTGTACGATGACCATTACGTCACCATACAGCTTCATTCGTTACAATTTCGATCCGGCTTACGCGCCTTCTTCTTCAACCAACAGTTCCAGCTTAATCACATTTACTCGGGAAATTCGCTTATGCTCTGTCTCTTGAATGACAAATACATAACCCCCATACTCAACCGATTGACCGACCTCAGGTGGAATGGCATCTACTCTGGAGTATAACCAGCCTCCAATGGTATCGTAATCAGCACGGTCCATCTCCAGTCCAAATCGTTCACTGACTTCTTCAATCAGCATCAATCCATCAATGGAGTATTCCATCTCATCCACTTGCTCAATGGCAGGACGTTCTTGGTCGAATTCATCCTGAATCTCGCCTACGATCTCTTCCATGATATCTTCAAGTGTGACAAGCCCGGAGGTTCCGCCGTATTCATCAATCAGAATCGCAATCTGTGTCTTGCTACGCTGCATACGCTTGAGCAGATCACTGATCAGCGTGGTGTCTGGCACAGCCAGGATGGGCCGGATTACGGAGATGGTATCCGTGAGTTGGGATCGCATTAGATCCTTAATGTGAATAAAGCCGATAATATGATCCTTGTCTCCGTTATACACCGGATACCTTGTTCGCATACTTTCGCTGGCAATCTCCAGATTCTCCAGCATGGACTCATTGGCATTCAGACAGATCATCTCCGTCCGCGGAATCATAATTTCACGGGCGGTTGTATCCGTAAAATCAAATATATTATCAACAAGTGCTAATTCAGTGTTATCAATTAAACCGCTCTTATTGCTTTCTTTCATGAGAATACGTAATTCATCTTCACTATGCGCGTCGTCCATCTCCGAAGCTGGTGCCATTCGGAACAGTCTCAACAAGCCGTTAGCCATACCGTTCAGTGCCCATATGAATGGATACATTAACTTGTAGAAGAACGTTAGCAAAGCCGCAGACCACAACGTGATCGTCTCAGACTTTCGAATCGCCATCGTTTTGGGAGCAAGTTCTCCCAGTACAATGTGCAAGATCGTAATAATCACAAATGCAATGGCAATAGAGATTCCATGAACGTAGACTGGTCCCAGTCCAAATGCGGTAAACACGGGCTCTAACAGGTGTGCAATTGCCGGTTCTCCCAGCCACCCGAGTCCCAGTGAAGCCAAAGTTATACCTAGTTGGCAAGCTGACAGATATGCATCCAGATTACGTACGATATTGGAAGCATAGATGGCATTTTTGTTGCCTGTTTCCACCAAAGCCTCAATCCGACTTCCACGAACTTTCACCATCGCAAATTCCGCCGACACAAAGAAACCATTCATTAATACAAGTAAACCAATTAATACTAAATTTAAAATACTCGGTAAGGGGTCACTCAAATTTTCATCCTATTCGCCGTCATTCTTCGGCAAATAGGTCCACCTCCTTCGAAAATGTAGGATATTAGCCATTCTGCCGTTCATATGCAATTTCAACTTCCCAATGCTTCCACCTCCATCTTGTTCTGTCGAATAACAAAGATATGCTTCTTTTATTATATAATTCTACACTACACAGTCAATCCGTGTCCTATGACAACGAAATGGCACAAACGCCTTTTTCTTTAACAAAAGTCTCGATTACGCTGTTTTTACGGAAATATTTTTTACTAAATACGCCGTTATGCTTCTTATTTTTACACTAGTTGAATCCTCTGCAACGTGTGTATTTGTATTGATAAATGATTAAATTCCAGATCATCAGATAGTTATTCCTTTTCATTTTCTGTAATACGTGTGACTGCTCGAACTATAACATCAGGATAGTTATTCTGAATGATAATTTTGGCTTCAGCTATACTTTCAGCTCTCAATTCTCGAGTGTATATGATTCCATAAGAATCTTGGAATTCTACGGAAAATTCGATTGCCTCTCGGTCCATTTTTAATCACCTGCCCATTGTTATTGTGCTTTACAATCACATTATCAATAAGTTTACGCATTCGTAAAATACGTTGAGCGCTCTCTTCCACTAGTAGTTTATTCGATAGTCCTTTTCAAGATAAGCATATTCACTGTCTCTTGTTTGATACGTTCTTGGTCTGATAACTAATAATTCCTTATCTGAGCCAGCCTTGCTAGACGAATTAATTTCGAGTCTCATCACTCGTTCAATGACTTGATGATCGATATGCTCATCATCTACATCTTCCTCGTCTACAAAGCGAACTGTTATGTCCTGTTTTATTCCTTTCCAATTTAGATGACTACTTTGATAACATAATTCCACATTAATCAATGCCTCATCACAATCTATTCTGGACTGTGTATAAAACTCAATAAATACGTCTTTATCTTGTGACACTAATTTTATTTCACCTGTTTCTGTTTCAAAATTCCCATTCAAATTTAATCCTCGATAAAGACCATTTGGGAGGTGAATACGTAATATTGCATTTTCAAATAATTTATTGGTATAGGTGAGCTCAATCCATAAATGATTCATTCCTTCTTCTTTTTCCATCTTTTTTTAGCCAGCCGTAAATTAAGCATCATTAAATTCCCCCTTCAAAACCTGTGAAACAGAATCAATTACCTTCTGTTTTAATTCGGCTGAAACTCGAGGACTTAATGTAATTGAAACATCATCTGTTATTGTTAGAGTTTCGTTTTCCAAGACACGGTCTGGACTATATAAACTCATCAATTGGCCGATTTTTTCCACTTCCTCTAAAGAAAGAGAATTTAATTTTTCTTGGATGGATGCTAAGTTTTCACCAGTTCTAGATAAAGTTATAATTGCTCGAAAATAATGAATGTGTTTATCGGTGTATACTCTTTTATTTCCTACCAACTCTAACGGAGGAATCATGCCTATTTGTGTATAGTACCGAACCGTCCTCAGATTCATCTTAGTATCATCTTCTTGAAGAATTTCTGAGATACGCTTTGCAGTGTACTGATTCATAAACTCACTCCTTTACACTTTAGTTTATACCTATACAGTAAACTGTAATATGTACAGTCTACTGTATAGGTATGCATCTAGTCAAACAACTATTAAAAAAGGAAAAATCATTTTGAGAATCACAACTAATTCTTAACTAACCAAAGAGAGCATCCTCGCTCATGCTTCCGCATGGCTGGATACTCTCTTTTTGTAATACTGTTATTTTCTCAGATTCTATCCGCTAATTACGATGTCTACTCAATCTCCACTACGGTTTCAGAAGTGGGGTTCCAGCGCCATCTGGCTTGTTTCCCGGTTGGGTTATGCAATCCACCGATCCAGAATTCATCCTGCTTCAGCAGTGCCCAATCGACTTCTTCATTCAACACCTTAATTCCGAGTTCCGTTAGCGACAGGACACCGTCACGGAATTTTTCATCATGTTGCTTGAAATTAGGGAACGTGGTTGCACCGCTCATCTGAAGCAGGGCATGAGGTCCTTCTGTCATCCGCTTCAGATGTGCCCAGTATTCAAGATCACCCAGACCGAGAATATGCAGCTTGTCCCCTACCTCGCGAAATAATGGATACGGATGCTCCACACCTGCTCTAATGGTCTCTAGTGTTGTCTGCTCAATGAGCCCCAGACCGTTCGATACAGATGGCAGACGGGACAAATGTGCCTTAAAGGCAGCTTTTGCAAAGGGTAGCGCAGAAGTGTCTGCCTGCAAGTAATCCAGATGATGCCGGAAATCAGTCGACGTATAGGCTTCCCAGAACTGTGCACCGGCTTGTAACTCGTTTTTCTCAATCACATGCCAACTGCCTGACAGCCGTTCAATCTGTGTGGAGGTAAGCTGTCCCAGTCCTCTAAAGTGCTCAATCTCTGGATACGAGTCAATACAGAGCAGATTCAGTTTCGTATTCTGGAGTGCTTGTCCTTTGAAATAATGTAACAGATACGATAACATCGTCTGATCATAGAGATCGTATTCGAACCATAAGACAATTTCCTTGTATTGTTGAAACGAATGCAACTTGCGTTCAAGCTCCTCAATCTTCAAGTATACTGCCTGTGGAATGCCCAACTGCTGCTCTAACACGGATGCCCGATTCTGCCGCTCCTGCGTATCTCCCATCTCTTTGGCTACCGGGCCGAACGTATACAACTCTCTCCATACCAGGATGTCTCCCTGAATTCCACTCTCTTAAACGATTAGCAGCGTGATCCCCATTCATAATGTGTAACAATCCTTTTCCCCCTTCATACAAGTCACTGAATACAGAGACCAGATCCCTTACAGGCATAGAGCGCTTGAGTTTGGATCGGGCATCGAACAATCTTTTCTTTAATGCAGGTACTTTGACCCCGAGAAAATCCGATATTTCCTTGAGCGAGTATCCTTCCAAATAAAACAGTTCAACAGCAATCCGCATCGATGATGGCAGTATTGCAATGGAATCACGAAGCGTACGATGCATTTCATTTTGCACCGCTTGTTTTTCCGGATTATGCGCCTGATCCTCTTCATGGAATACATGCTCCAGCTCCTGAACTGGAATCATGGCATGCTGCTTGCGTCTTAGCCAGCGATAACACTGCCTCTCCACGATCACCTTGAACCACCCGGGAAAAGCCTCAGGAGCTTCCAGCTTGGACAGATTGCCAAAGGCTTCAGTAAACGCCTCCTGCACGACATCTTCTGCCCAAAATGTATCCCCCAGTCGGTGGTAGGCAACAGCAAGTGCCATCCCGCGATATTGAGACATCAGTTGTGCGTAAGCTTCGGGTTCGCCCTTCATCGCTCCTTCAATCCATGAATTCAATGCTATGGACTCCCTTCATATAAGCATGCTGCTTGTTCTATTCATGTATAAGTGCCATGTTATCGCCAAAAGGTTACGTATGACTCTAAACCTATAGTAACCTTCGTATATATGTTTATGTAAAAAGCTGTCCTGTCTGCGGATTACCTCCACATTCAGGACAGCGAAGTAAATCAGTATGTGTTAGACATGTCAGTTATCAATCAAAATGATGAGGGCCAATGATTATCTGCTTGGAGCTTGCGGGTAATTGCCTACCACTCCTGGATATTGATACAACAACGGCTCATCAAATGTAGCATAGTCAAAGTTGACCATCAACAGCATGATCCGTCTTCCTGTCTTCGGGTCACTGATGATAATATGGTCACGTCCCGCTGCTTCAATAATACCTTGGAATATGCGAGCGTTCCATTCTTTATTTCCTTCATATGTCATGTAGAACGTACCGAATTTACCAAGATTCAGACGTAAAATATTCTCAATGTATGACTGCTCAAACTGTGGAGCCGTTGTTGTAATCACTGCACCCGTTGGTGTCATTGGGCTTCCACTGGATACGAGTGGGGGTACACTTGTCGAGCTTGGTGATACCATCCCTGGCGTTGGTGACATGGCAGGCATTCCGTTACCAATTTTGTAAGACGTACCTTGAACCTGAGAATTGGCTTGTTGACCCAACACAGAATTGGCTTGCTGACCCAGTGTTTGAGTCGTTGGTTGATAAGGCTGATTAATCATAGTGATTCCTCCCAAAATTTAATATACTTCCGGACAGTCATCGCCTGTCGGACTGAAGAAACAATGCGCTTTGAAACGTCCTGTATTTTGCTGGTCATACCACGTTGGTGGGCAGTCGCCCACAGGTCGGAAAAACCACAATGAATTGCTCGCTGGCCAGATGCGCTCTCCATTGATCACCCGTTGTGCGAGACGAATCTCGGACTGTCTTGCCCGTTGGTAAAAGTACCCCTTCTGTGTTGACTCGTAGCCTCCTGGATTCTGGAATACCATACGATTGATATCGCGAATATCCTTGAAATCCAGACAATCCACCAGCACCCGGTTCACACCTACATTGCCCACAAGCAACATACCCTGTTCGCCGTCACCTTCAGCCTCTGCCCTCATGAGCCTAGCCAGCAGCTTGACGTCCTCTGAGTTGGCTTTAATAACAGCCATAGTCTGTTTCCTCCCTTGTTTCAGCTGTTCATCACCGTACATCGTATTGTGCAGGAGCCCATTCGGTGACACGATTCCATCTTTTTTCCATAAAAAAGCCCGGAACCTCACCCAAGGTGAAGTCCCGAAGCAACTCGTTTCTTATAATACTCGCCTGTTTAAGGCTTGGCTTCAATCCAATAATCATAGGCATGAACAATGTTGCCTTGGTAAGCCTGATGTTCGGCCAGCAGATCCGGAAGCTTGGCAAGCTGAAGTTCCATCTCCGCTGCCCCTTTTTCATAAAAAGAAATATGAGGACCTTCGTGGTTCTGCTTCATTTCTACCGAAATCATTAACCTTTTTCCAAACGATCCGCGATCTCCATCTCCTGGCTCACAACAGCAGCAATCCCATTGGAACCTTCGGCGTTGTTACGGAAAGCCATCAGCGACACATGATCGAGTGTACGGATCATAAATTCAGCCACAGATGTATCCTTTCCTGGCAACGCGAAGCTATCCAGCCATACAGCAAGGTCTGCGCTTGTTTCGAGATCACTGTCCTTCTTCGTTTCTTCCTGGAAAAATGTAATGTTGGCAGCCCATTCGATCAACAGGGTGTCCCGACTATTCTCCCACTCTGGCAAAGTGTACGGCTCAATATCCAGATGGATGCCTTCAAATCGTTCATCCGGCTCGGATTCAGCATTATAGTTTTTCACATAATCAATCAATCGCTTAATGCGTGGACGATTCTCCTTTTTGCCCCAGATGGGGTGTCCACCCATCGCATGGATCTCAATGCCCTGCGCTTTTGCCCGTTTCACAAAACTGCGGTAACTGGAATAGGGTTGATCCAGGTCCAAACGGACATACAACCAGTTAATATTCTGCTCTCTAGCAAACGCTAGTATGTGCTCTCCCCGTCATTTGTCACCTGAGAGGCCTCCCAGATATACGTTCCCCGAATCTCTGGTTGATTGGATGGAATCTCCGGTGATGGCAGTTCTGATGGCTCCAGTTGTCCCCAGTATACGATGTCATGTACAGCAGAACCTGCGTAGGAACTATGTTCGCTGAATGCGGAGGCAACTTCTTCAATAACGCTTTCCAGTTGTGCTGCACCTTTACCGGCAAATGTCGTGAACTCCTCGCCAGGCATTGGCTTGGTGTTCAACCCAACCGTAACGCTCACATTGCTAGTATCGGCCCAGTTCATTTCCTGTTCAATTAAACGTATAATACCATTGTTCCCTTGCGCGTTATCACGGTAAGCGAGTAAAGTGACATGCTCCACTCGTTCAATGAACCAACGTGACAATGGTTCGTTATCTGCATCCTCAGAAACTCTATTTCCTGTGACGGTGTAGGAATCCAGCCAAAATGGCAGGTCAATATTCACTGCAACTGCGCCATCCTGTCTCACTTGCTCAAATAACAGATTCATATTGGCTACCCAGGATTGTACCAGTGGCTTAGCATCTTCTTTCCAGGCTGGTAACACATAGGGCTTGATATCCAGATGTATGGCATCAAATTGCTCGTTGGTCTCAGCAGCTTGATTGTAATCACTTACCCACGAGGCTAATCTGAGCATGGGACCTTCACGACCACTGATTGCCCAGGATGGATCGCCTCCCAAAGCTTCAACCGCAATACCCGCACGGCTGGCTTTGGCTATAAACGTCTGGTATACCTCCTTGGGCATCGTCATGTCTACATTCACGTACAGTCTGTTTATCTTATGTTTAGCTGCATTGGCCAACAGCTCATCTCCGTTGCTAACAGACTGTGCCTGCCATACCCAGGCCGCCCGTATATCTGCGCCGTCAGCTTCAGCAGGTGACTCATTCCCTATCATTATCATCCCTCCGATCAGCAGTAACAGCCAAAATACCTTCCGGGATTGTTTCCCGAACATATACTCCTCCATTCCTCTACTGTTGTAAAATCACATTTATTATAGCAACCGAGTTATTAAAAACAAATAAGCCCAAGTGCTTAACTTGGGCTTATTACTCTTATGTTGGGATAGCTTAGGGCTCGCCCGGCTCAATCCCGGTTCTAGTCCTCATATATCATTTTTCGGGTCATGCCTCCATCAATAACGAGGTTGGTCCCTGTGACAAAGGTATTGCTTGGATCAGATAAATATAGACAAGCACGGGAGATATCCGAAGGAACACCCACACGACCGGAGGGATGCTGTTCATGATCCTCCTTTTTCAATTTCTGCACGTCACCTGTCTCAATCCATCCCGGACTGATACAATTGACCCGAATTTGGTCCTTGCCCAGTGAGACCGCCAGCGCATGCGTTAGAGCTACAATCGCTCCTTTGGATGCGGCATAAGCTTCGGTATCCGGCTCAGACATCAGCGCACGGGTAGAAGCCATGTTGATAATGGCACCTCCATGTTCATTGCTTTTCATATGTTTGGCTGCTTCCCGACTCGCCAAAAACAACTTCTCACATTGGTATTGAGTACATCATCCCATTCTTCCAGCGTTAGCTCATAGGGTGACTTCCACTTGGCGAGTCCTGCATTATTCACTAGAACATCGATTTGCTTGAATTCTTCCACGGTTGTACGAAAAAGATTCGTAATATCCTGCTCGCTCCGAACATCACATTGAACAAAGATGGCTTCTCCGCCTTCATTACGAATGGAAGCTGCTGCTGCTGCCCTCCGCTTCCTTGTAGTCAGCAAGTACAACTTTGGCCCCAGCGACCGCATAAGCCTCAGCCACACTCCGTCCGATTCCCTGAGCGGCACCAGTTACAACAACAACCTGATCTGTAAATGACATATTCATTGCCTCCTCTATGGTAATGATCCTTTGATCATAATTTCATTATGCCTCTTCTTATATAAATACACGTCAGGGCCATTAAGAAACGCTTGTCCAGTAAATAATCAAAAAAGCTCACGCCATCTTGACGCAAGCTTCTCAGTTTAACCACGTAGGCGTTCAGAATATACGCGATTATATCGCTCGAAGCCTACATAACGTGTTCCTTTGAACGAGAGCCGTCCTTCATCCCCCTCAGCGCACAAACCATACTCTTCGCCATTGACTTTGAATTCAAGCCGATCTCCACTTTCTACTTCAAAGGTGACGTAGTATAACGTTCGTGCTGTACTGCCCGGTTCAGATTGCGACTGACTCATCTTCATCCGTCTGCTGGTGATTCGTGAAGGCACGGTCAATAGCGGCTCCGAGTTGTTGCGTCCCCACCTCCATACCTCCTTTCCCATCGACAGAAGGACTATACCTATAATCAGAACAAATACAACCGGAAAGACGGTTCCAAACAAATCAAACATCCAGGATGATTCAATGCCCATGTCTCTCCCTCCGTTCATACAACTTAGGACAGCCGGAGTCTTGACCCGTCTCCTGTAATGTATATGCGGACGAACACGGAACTTGTTAATCCGATTAAATATTTGAGCAATAAAATCAAAGAATGAGTGAATAAATATGTTGCGCTTCATTGAATGACTCTCGTCCGCTACCGAAACATTGCCGATATTATTTCTGGTCATCATATATAACCAAGCTATGTACAACATCAGCTCCAACTGAGATAACAGCCTTGAGTAAAGCACTGCTATCTCAGTTCAAGCAAACCAATGTTACCATTGTGGATGCATATTTAATAAAGCATTGGACAATTAGCCTAGGTTAATAACGTACTCATGCTAATTGTGTGATCACAAGATGTGCGGATACAGGTCTAGTTCCGCCCGCAAGTGGCGTGATTGTTAATGCTGTAGCATTACCAGCCGGGTTCCGCACGGTCAGAATAGAATTAATCACGGTTGTCTGCACCAAAGCCATACCAACAATCTGAGACGTTCCCGTTGCTCGCCCAACTACAGTAGGAGCCAAATCTGCCCCATTGAGAGTTAAGATTAGTTGACCTGCTTCATTGATGCTCACCTGGAACAAAATCTGATACGTACCAATGGCTGCTAGATTGAATGCACTAGGCCCCGTGCGGGCGATAGTTGTTCCACTTGTTGGCCCATCCTGAGGAAAGCTTACATCTGTACCGGGAGCAACCGTTGCTGCATTATCAGGTGGCATCAGTGCGAAAAAGTCAGCGAATCCCAGTACGCTTCCGGCTACTCCTGTTGCACCTGTAGATCCTGTTGCCCCAGCGGGACCCGCTACTCCCGTTGCACCTGTCGGACCTACTGCTCCAGCAGGACCCACGGCTCCTGTTGCACCAGCTGGGCCTGCCGGGCCTACAGCTCCAGCGGGGCCTACAGCTCCTACTGCTCCTGCAGGACCTACAGCTCCTGCTGCACCGGCTGGGCCTGCCGGGCCTACAGCTCCTGCAGCTCCTGTCGCACCCGTCGGCCCAACAGCTCCGGGAAAACCTTGAGGTCCAATCGCTCCGGCAGGTCCGGGATTACCCTGCGGACCTTGTGGTCCTACAGCCCCTGCTTCTCCCGGAATCCCCTGTGCTCCCACGGGGCCAGCAGGTCCCACCGGACCTTGAGCGCCTACCGCTCCAGCAGGACCTGGCTGTCCCTGAGGTCCTTGTGGTCCAGGTGGCCCTCCTGCTGGTCCTTGAGCTCCAGGTGGCCCTTCTACCCCTTGTTTACCTGGAATACCTTGTAAGCCTTGAACGCCTTGTATACCTTGTGGTCCTGTTGGGCCAACAACAGTAGGGTTAGATATGTTCACTTCTGGAGGCGGACATTTTACTTGAACGAATTTTTTAACCACTTTCAGTCGGCGGTCTTTTCTTTTAACTTTACATGGATGTAATGTTGCCTTTTTCTCTTCATACGTTTCTTCACTTCTGAATAACTCACAGTGTGGACACCTCCCTATAGACATAGTTTAACGTACGTATGCAGATGAATAGATGCGTGGACGAACAACCAATTTAATTAAAAAACTCCGCTGATTATCAGGTAAAACAATAAAATCGTTAGCAACTGCCTATATGTTTAATCTATTTTGTTTAAAACCATCGATTAGAGTGAACTGGTTTACGTGAGGAGATTGGTTCACCAAAAAACTCATGCCATTTGGGCATGAGTTTCATGATTTAACCACACAGACGTTCCGAATAATACCGATTAGTTCGTTCAAAGCCAATATATCCTGTCCCTTGAAAGAGGGCCGTCTTACATCTGCGTCGGGTGTACAACGATATATGAGTTTTGACAAAAGGGCAACCATGACCTCCATAACGTGTTGAGTTCACTTATGCTGATTTTTCGATTGTAATATTCTTCATCACAATTGATCTTGTGTTCTAACGATTCTGCCAAGTAAAAATGCGTTTCATCATAACCAACGACGGGAACAAAATGCAAATAACGTTGTTTGGTATGTACTCTAATAAATAATATAACAGGCACCCCTTGGCTGATCTGTTTCTTCAACGTATTCACATTTCCACGTAAGTACATTGCCTGATATCCTAGCTTCCTGAAAAAAACAACGACCGCTTTGGGATATACTGTCCCATCCAGTAATTTGCGAGGATAGGTTTCATAAATCTTTGTTCCGTTGGACTCCAAACCGAAATGTCTCAAGACAAAAGCACTGGAAAATGCAGCGCATTCGTAGTTTTTCTGAATATCCAACCGATTTGAAGATTGAATGTAATATGTACTTGGCACATTGACTGTGTACATGCGATATTTCTTAGGAAAACTGAAATAAAGGGAGATCACCCAGAGGATAATCAACCAAAGTAAAACATTGAGAAACAATACGTGACCTCCTTCGTCTCATCAAGATGATATACTCTACCTTTTAAGTAGCCATTCACTAGACAACAAACTATACGTCACTATATTCTCGTAATGATCGTAAACCCATTGAGCTGCTCTGGATGTACCCTCATTTGAAAATCCGATTTTCTCAGGTATAGCCCTGCTTTTAAAGTTGTTTTCTGCACATTGAATAATGACACGATTTAACTTCAACTCGTTAAAGAGATAGTTAAGCAATTGTTCTATTGATTTGGTAATGATTCCTTTGCCCTGTGCTGACTCTGCTAAAAAATATCCAATGCTCGTTGCTCTATTGTTCCAATCAATATAATGCAATCCTAACATCCCAACCAATTGTTCATTGAACCATATTCCGGAATCAAAACCGTTCCTCTCTTCATAATTATGTGTCCATACATCTATTACAGAATCTAAATCGCTGGGCGATTGTCGTTTATCAACCCAGAGTAACCACGCTCTCAAGTACTTTCTATTCTCATCAATTAACGCATACAACTCATCTCTATCTCGAGATTGGATCAGCTTTAATACAATAGATTCATTCACTTGAAAAGGCAGCATCATGTTCCTCCACTCAATCTAACTATCAGGTTATTTTAGGTGTTCATTCCTCGCACCAGTTCTTTAAAACCCATTCTTTAACTTGTTCAGCTACTCCCACTGCTGTAAGTTCTGTCGTATCAATTGTTTGCATTGGCGGGTCAAACGCAGTTTCCGAATTCTGGAGTAACCAATTTGCAAAATTCTTGTGATCTTCTATCAGGTTCTCGTCCCACCCACGAACTCTTAAACGCGTCTCGCGAGTAACATTGTCACAATGCAAATTCATATATAGAATTCGATCAAATCGATCTATGTAATCGGACGATGCAATGTTTTCCGGCACCATCGATCCACATAAAACAGTCCCTCGTCCACTTAGCGATATGTTATACGCAATCCTCAACCAATTCTCTTTGGCAATCTGCCAATCCACGTTATCGATGATATCCATATCAAAGACGTCAAATTCGGGAAGTTGCTTGCGAACATGTGAAGAGATCGTTGTTTTTCCTGTTCCACTTGCGCCTGTCACTACAAAAAGCGGTAATTTTCTCATAACTAGCTCCTTAAGTTAAAATAAAATTTGATTTATTACGTTCTCCATTGATCTGCTTTCAAACCATAAATAATCCTGTTTAAATATGCACCGTTAATATATTCGTAATCTCTTAATTCACCTTCACGTTGAAAGCCTAATTTTTCAGGAATTGCGCGGCTTTTGAAGTTGTCTGTTGCTATGCCAATTTCAACTTTATTTAATTTAAGTTCATTAAATGCGTAATCAATTAGAACTTTAATCGATTTTGTAATAAGTCCTCTACCCTCATATTCCTGACCTAGCCAATATCCTATTTCGGTCTTCTTGTTTTCTTGATCAATGTATAAGTATCCAATAGAGCCAGCAAGCTCGTCTCCACACCAGATTCCTAACCAATAACCATCATCTTGAGCATATCGTATACGAGTTCTCTTGATGAAAGTGCTTGAATCCTCTTCTGTCAATGTCATATTGGGGAACTTTAACCACGCTCCTATATGATCCCTGTTTCGATCAATCAAATTATATAATTGGGGTGCATCTTTCATCGCCAATAGCGATATATGGGTAGCGGCATCCATTTGATATTTAAACATAGTCCACTCTCCGATTCATTTCATTAAATAATCGTTTTCTTGCTTTAATCACAACACTACATCCAGAACATCACTTGTTACCTTCGTTGAGATATGTAATCTCATTTCCATTAAGTAAGCTTTTAAAGCCGTTCTTGTAGTAAGGCATAAGTACATCTGCCTGTGTTATATCCAACCATGCAATCTCAGAGATTTCATCTGGTCTTGATATCTCCTCATTCCCTCCGACGATTTCCGCTCTGAATGTGATAAAAATGGCATGTTCTTTAATTTCTTCAAATTTACACTCGTTTATTGCTACAATACCGTGGACGCCAACATCAAGTCCTGTTTCTTCTTTGGCTTCCCTGATTGCTGCTTGTTCCCATGATTCATCGGCTTCAACAGCTCCGCCAGGCAGCGACCAGCTTGAACGCCCTACATTTCTTACGGCAAGCACTTTAGATTTGGATGGATAGGTTAGTAGTGAGTAAACTACATCGACTCGTTTCATAGATTGAACTTCCTTTCCGGAATTGACCTTCCTATGTTTTTGATATAAAGTTCATAACCTCAAGATACATAAACTGGCACACCCATGTATATCACCTAAACTGGTCTATACTCTCCTTGAAAATTAAATTGATAGCTGTCATCTACACGGATATATCCGAGAATACAATGTCCTCTTTCTCTGTATAAAATGCTAGAGTAGTTTTTATTGTCTGTGTTCCCTTCTGCAACCAATAATTGATCACCGTCACAGGCCAAAACAATTCCAATGTGATCGTGAGAATTATCGGTTAAGAGCTTCTCATAAATGACTATATCACCACGCTCTGGTTCAAACCCTTCTTGCATATCCCTATAAAAGAATACTGTTTCAGCAAGCTGAGCCCAGTCTAACCAAGCACCTACCCCAGCTAATCGATACATTCGATTAGGATATCGAATAGGGAGTTTTATTCCAACTTTCATACAACAATGATATACAAATGCGGCACACCAGTTGGCTTCAAGTACTTTATAGATATCAGAATCCGGCCAATACCTGCAAATTTCCTGATATCGTTTATCCCCTGGAGTACCAATAATATTTTGCCTTGCCAACGTTTCTGCTAAATCAGCTAACTTGGAACGCCGATCTTCAATATTTATGTTAACAGTTTGCACATTAACATTAACGTCTGCTTTTATTTTCTCCTTCGATATCCCCAATTCAGTAAATACATTCTCTAATCTACTTATCTCTATCTTTGATAGGCTTCTACCTGGATTCTGGAAGTACATCTGAAACAGTATGGCATCTTTAATAATCTCTTCATATGGGCCATGAACTAGATGTGTATCTTCCTGATAAAAGATTGATTTAAGTATGATAGACAGTTCCTCTGTCGTAAAAATTTCAGCACTGCGTAATATCGGTCTAACAGCATCCGCACTATTAGGACCAGGAAAGTTTTCAATTCCTGTTTTGTAGAAATAAAAACCGTGGAGTAACCCTGCAATCGCAGTAATTTCCGAATCCTTTACTCTTTTCATAGCAAGCTTGGAAGCAAAGTTAGAAACCCCATAAAGATGGACCAACATACATTCCTTGTTAACACTTTCCTCAAGAAGCATTTCATGAACGAGATTACGAACAGTGTCCAGCCGTTTAAATTTCTTTCCCGAATTCAAACTTTAGCCTCCTTACCTTTCCTGAATAGGCCATATTCGGCTTTATTCTTAGACCCATGTCTATGATGAATCTGCGATCAAAAGTAATAATAGAGGATACGCTGTAATATGTGCTACGCTTCTGGGAAACTTTTAAATATTATTCTTATCACTGAACTCAATGCAAAAAGGTTGCATCTCAGGGTTTAAGCAATACTCTATTCTTTCTCTGAAGTTTTTCCATTCGACTTTTAAAATGGCTTCTTCGATCGGAAAGAAACCAGACTCTAAGCTCTCCGTTGATGTGATTAATTCTCCTCCTTTTGGTTTGGCTAGAAATAATGTGTTACATATTGAATTCTCGATATTTTGAAATATTCCACAGAATTTGATGATTTCGATGTCGATTCCGGACTCCTCTTTTGTTTCTCTGATCGCAGCTTGACTTAGAGATTCTCCTTCTTCCACTTGACCACCTGGCATTTCCCATCCTCTTCGGGGTCCTCTAATAAGTAATAATTCATTTTTGTCGTTTATCACGATTGCAGCGGCAGATAAGATATGTTTTGGAGGGCTCATTTGTTTTACTCCTTCTAAAGAGATTGGATATGCATTTGAAGAACAATTTATAGCCAGACTAAAAGAAGTTATATATCCCGTCTTCAAAATAATTATATTCTTCATCCGTTATTCTTGACTTTCCATACCCGTTATAAAATATTTCTCTATCTCTTTCATTATCAAACGCATTATGTTTCGGTCTAATGGCTAATGCTACATCATATCTTGGATCGCCATAAGCGGCACCTGCCCAGTCAATAACTCCAACAATATTGCAATCATTAACTAGCACATTATCTATAGTAAAATCTCCATGAATGAAAGTGTTTTCTATTGGTTTTGGTTTTGCTTCTTTTAACTGTTGAAGTAGTTCTGCTGATCCGTCTACAGCAAAGTGAGTTAGATTATATTCTGCTTTATTAAGCATTGTATCTAACCAAGGAGTGTCATTGTTCAATAATTCAACAGGACAAGAGCATTCATGTATTTTCTTTAGACAAAGCCCAAAGTTAAAAATCGCTTTTTCTTTACTCTGGAGGTCAGGCATCTTAGAAAGAAATTCTCTTAAACTTATTCCATCAATATAATCCATCAGAAGCCATCTTGATGTCTCCTCAGTATGAAATGAATATACCTTTGGAACAGGGAGTCCCGTTTGGTAAAGGTATTGAAGCACCTTATATTCATCTAATAACCATTCATTATAAAGATCGTTTTCTGTCTTCTTAATGATGTACTTTTGGTCGAACGTATCCAGAATAGCCACAGTAGAAGTATGACCTTGCTTAGGAAAAGTGATTTTCTGAACTTTCCCTATATATTCTTTTATTTCAATTGGAAGATCCTGAATATTCATGGTTTCATCCTTTCTACTGCTCTAAAAGTACAAATCCCATCCCATAATAAAACCAGCAAATAGGAAAGCAGACATGCCAGACATGATGTATACCGCCTTTTGCTTTTTACTATAGCTTCTTTTCAGCAGTTTGTAGAACAACAAAACAAGATACGCCATAGCTAGAATCACATAAACCAGGTTCAAAATGAGATGGATGCGTAATGAAGAATAGGGGAAAAGCCTAAGGCGCGCATAAACAATAGGATCGTATTTAAAATTAATGCCAGACTGGCAATATTAATGGCAATATGATATTTATCAAATCCTGTGCCGGGTCTTTCCCAGTTTTTTAATCTGTATTTGGATAACCGAATAAAATAACCAATTATCGCTCTCAAACTGAGTAGGATGGCTACTGGAAGAGCAATACAAGATGCTTTGATCAAGTTTATCGTTAAATTGGATACGGGCAAAAAGTCATTATAAGAAATGGAGACCTTCTCAACTGTTCCGTTACGCTCAACAACATTTGCAAAGTTACTAAGGTCAAATGTTGTATACTTCTGCAGACTTAACATTGAATATGCCTTCGTAAAACCGGAAACAACCCGTCGCGCAGGCAGATAATATCCTCCACTCTCAGATTCAACTGAATTCGTGCTGAAACTACTTCCAAACACCTTCTGGACAAGACCAACGTTATAAGCCATTTCATTTGACTGGTTTGTCATGACCGCGAATCCAAACTTAGACTCCGGATCAAAAACAAATTTACTTGTAAATCCAGCCGTACTTCCAGCGTGTTCCAGTGCAGGCACCCAGTACTCTACTTCAAAGAAACCATGTGCAATACGAGGAGTTGAAGTCCCATCGTAATATAGACTTGTTGACAGCATCTCGTCTAAGGTGTCATTGTTCTCAAATAATAAATTACTACGATCCATAGGCATCAAGGCTGCGAGAAATTTAGCTGCATCCTCTGCTGTGCCAATGGCCCCTGCCGCAGGGTACAAGCTTATGTATGCTCTGTTCTTAGGAATTAGTTTCAGATTCGTAGTGTAACCTTGAATCTCATTTCTTCGTTTCAAGACGTTTAGATTATCATATTGTGATGGGTGAATCGATGTGTCTTTCATGTTCAGTGGTTTAAATATATGTTCGTTGACATATTTGTAAAAGGGTTGTCCGCTTTGCACTTCAACGATGTAGGCGGCCAGAGCAGTACCATAGTTTGAATAAGCAACAACACTCCCAGGTTTATCGATCTGCCTTGGTTCAAATTTTTGTAAAGCTTCACCTAACTCCACAATATCACTCTCGGATGAATACCATAAATCGATCAATCTATCCTCCCATCCTGCGTTATGATGCATAAGGTTCATTAGGGTAATGGGAGCATCGTATTCAAGCTTCTTTAGAAATCCTTCCGGCAAATAGTCCTGAATATCGGTATCCAAATCAAGCTTCCCCTGTTCTACAAGCTGCATAACACTCGTCCAGACCAATAGTTTAGAAGTTGAACCCCATTCAAATACAGTAGAGATGTCTGCCTTTCTCTGTTGCTCAAGATCTGCGTATCCATAGGCCTTATTCACAATGGCCTCACCGTTCTTGATAGCTACAACCGAAACGGCAGCGGTATTCTTCTGATTCGTGGCCACATATGAATCAATCGTTTCCTCTAGAGAAGACAACGCAATTCTGGAGGGTGTTGTCTCCATCTGCTCTACCTCAGCGTGCACAGGTACCGCACATGTCATAATGATGAATGCAAGTACCAGAACACAAGCGATTACTTTATTAACATAATAATATTTTCGATTCATCTTCATTAGCTATCCCCTTATTGTTCTACTATAGTTTTCGTGCCTTTATCACAAAGGTTACAGGGAGCATTTTTGCTTTATTGGCAAAATCATCATTTTGCAGTTGCATCAATTCATCATCAGATTCCTCAATGAACTGCTCAATGGCAAATCCCGCTTTTGCTAACGCATTTACATAAGTTGATAGTTTACGATCAAAATGCTAAAACAAGTCTCTCCTCTTCTGCAGCAACACATTTGTGGATGACAAAAGTTGTTTTGTTTTTTCAATTTGATTCTCCGATAGATCCGTCCTCCATAAAGCGGAAGTGCTGTCGCTCCTAAAACATCATTTCCTTTTGTATCCCAGGACAGGCTATTGGTTTCATGAATACTACGTTTATCCAAGTCACCTTCCTCCAAACTAAGAGTCAATAAAACAATTCCACATTTTGAGTAATTTACCTTAATTATTTCTATAATAACCCATACTGCAATATTTGCGTAGTACATTTAAAAGCGCATACATTTCTCTACAAATCAAAAAGAACTCTCCCGCAGGAGCGTTCTCCGTGATTGATCCGTGTATCATTAGCCTAAGCGTACATTAGGTCCATAAACCCGCGAGTTACTTCTCCACCTTCGGCTGGTTCGGGCTGGTCTGCCTGTGCGTGTTCTGCCATGCAAGCCTTCACCGCTTCCTCTGTCGTACAACGATTCGCATCGTCACATGTGTAGCATAATTGAAGCATATATCTGGTTAATTCATCCGCCTGCGTGAATTGAGTTTGACCGTTGGTTCTCATCTTCATCACTCCTTCTCTTGTTGAGTTAAATATATCACCTTCTAGAGGATTTGTTTGTGATTTATTTCACAAACTAAGCAAAAAAAGGAACCCTCAGGCTCCTCTAATTTCCCTATCTATTTACATCTATTACATATTGCACTTATAGTACTTTCCAATGTACACCGCCATCTACCGTTTGCAATAACAACGATCTTTTGGCATCTGTATTTTCAACCAATATCCAGCCAAGCTTGGGGTTAACCATCTGAATCTTCACAATTTCCGGATAATCTTCGAGAATTTTCTCCAGTACACTGCTTGCAGGAAGAGCGCTCCACGTTTTGCCCGCATCCTTGGTGTGGTAGGTTATACCCTTTTGCATCGCCCAACCTTCCGATGCGTTTAGAAATACCGGTGAAAGGTTACGATTCGGACCCTTTTGTTTGTTTAAAGTGAAATTGGACAGCTTCCAGCTCTTTCCGCCATCGGTGGTAAAGAATCCATTGAATGTCGTGCTCTCGCCTTGAGAACAGGACATTGACATCCAGGCTGATTGCGCTTCACG
Organism: Paenibacillus sp. OVF10; assembly: GCA_022836915.1. GTDB lineage: Bacteria > Bacillota > Bacilli > Paenibacillales > Paenibacillaceae > Paenibacillus. The sequence goes on from CP094668.1 coordinate 4,778,217, forward strand.
TCCAAAAAATTGTGGTGAACTAACACTGAAATTACCACACCCGTTGAATTTGTTTCGATCAAAGAAAGATGGTCCAGTATTCCAGTTCTCTCCGCCGTCTGATGTTACATACAACTTCGGTGTGCCGAACTCCAGCGCTGTTAAGAAACCATGCTTTGGATCCGAGAAAGTCATCCCCGTGGTGTATCCACGTTTGGAAATCTCTTCTGCTTCCTGTTTACCATCTTCATCACTGGATGACATCCGATTCCAGGTAATTCCACCGTCCTCGGTGAAGTAAAGTTTCTTGTCCTGTTTACCAATAGCGGTATCAACCGTGGTGAGAATCCAGCCTTTTTCAGGAGATACAAATGAGATCGCAGTCACTTTATCCGTCTTGGACAGAGAAGACAGGCTCCAAGTTACGCCCCCATTGTTGGTGCGAAGCACCATGGTATCTGTTCCACCCATGCCTTCACGAACAATCCAACCATGTGCACGATCTACAAAATAAATGCTTTGTCCATATTTAGGGTTAGCCGGAAACTGTACATTTTCCGAAGGTGAAATATTAGTCCAGGTCTTTCCCTGATCCTGAGTGTAGTACAGGCGCAGCGCATTCCGCGTCACACCCCACGCCAATCCTCCGTTGTCATTGAGCAACTGAAAATCGGTCAAACGAGTCTGTATCTGGTACTTGGCCATATCTGCAGATTCTGTACTGTTCACAGGGGGAACGACAGTTAATGTCTGCCCTGTATTCCCGGCGTCCTCCTGCTGCTGCGGAGGTTCTGCTACCGGAGGTTGATCTGAGTCGGTGCATGCAGCCAATACAGCTGCTATACCTATAGACAGCAATGCTGTCTGCGCGATTTTAATCCATTGCGAACGCAAGTGGGTTCCACCTCTCTCATCCAATATACAGGCGCGCATGCCTGTCCTATGGCGTTTTATTTACGATTCATCAGAATCCACTGCTCCTATTCTACCACAAACCTTATGTAAAAGGCTCATTGCCCACTCATGGTCGGCCCGCTCCCTTTTTCAAGCTGATGCTCTGGGCAATATGTCGCACATTTATTACCATTAATTTCATCCTAAACTGTTTTTCGACGGAATAATTGGTAAAAAGACATGAAATGTGAACTATTTTATAGACAACACTCGCTTTATACTCTCTAATCCCTTAATATGGATGGGAGTATAACCCAAAAAGGAGAGGATATGAACATGACAAATAGTGCAGCTCTGAAACCAAGTCGTGTCGTGATTGTAGGCATGGGTGCGGTGGGAACAACAACGGGATACACGCTAATGTTGAGACAGCGTTCGTCCGAGTTGGTATTTGTGGATGTGAATCATGATAAAGCAACCGGCGAAATGCTGGATATGAACCACGGTCTTCCATTTACGGGAGGCGTGAAAGTATGGGCTGGCGATTATTCCGACTGCAAAGATGCAGATATCATTATTATTACAGCGGGGCTTCCCAGAAACCGGGCGAAACCCGGATTGATCTGCTGAAGAAAAATGCAAGCATTTTCAAAGATATTATCGAGCGTATTACTGAAGTGAATTCTCATGGTATTTTGCTGATTGCAACCAATCCTGTAGATATTTTGTCCTATACTTCGTGGAAACAAAGCGGATGGCCTGCTTCCCGTGTCATCGGTTCAGGTACATTGCTCGATAGCGCACGTTTCCGTTACTTGATTGGTAAAAATAAAGGGATCGACCCGCGTAGTATTCACGCACACATTATTGGTGAGCATGGAGATTCCGAAGTACCGGTATGGAGCCTGGCTAACGTTGCAGGAACAGATCTCGAACTGGATGAAGAAACACAACAGGATATCTTCGACCGTACCAAAAATGCCGCGTATGAGATTATTAATGCCAAAGGAGCGACTTCCTATGCAATCGCCCTTGCTCTGGACCGCATTGTAGCTGCAATTCTCGGCAACGAAGGCTCCGTTCTGAACGTATCCACGTTGCTTGAAGATTACAATGGCGTATCGGATGTTTATCTGGGCGTTCCATGTGTTGTCGATCGCAACGGTGTGCGTGAAATTCTGCCTCTTCCGCTGAATGAATCCGAGAAAGTGGCTTTCCAGGCATCTGCTAACAAATTAAAAGAACAGATTGCTGGATTGGAATAATCTAGCCACGCAATCATTCATATCGTGAACGATTTAGCATGTTAAACGTTGTGAATTAAGATATCTGTGCTAGCCAAAAGGACCATTTGTTTCTTCCAGAGAGAAGAGGCGAATGGTTCTTTGGTCTGACTTCTATTTATAGGCCTATTTATATATCAGATGTTAGTTTACATAATATTAATTATGTTTCTTAATCCACCATTCAAATTTATACCAATCAAATCAATAACAAAAAAGCCTGTCACTTGGACAGACTCCTTTTGGATTAAATATTGGCTTTTTCTTCTAATATGTCGGAAGTTTAACGTCCAGCAGAGCCATAGCCTCTTCTTTCTCCCTACTGGTGACATGTGTATACACCGTTGTTGTTTGAATCGACGCGTGACCAAGCAGTTCCTGAACCGTACGCAAGTCGGCTCCACGCCGTAACATCATGGTCGCGAAGGAGTGACGCAGCTTATGACTGGAGTAATTTTGACGTTGATTGGCTGGTGATTCCTGCTGGAATCGTTCAAAGGTTTCCGTAGATATAAGCTGGATGCTGCGAATCGACAGTCTCTTCCCTTTCTGGGAGACAAATAACGCTTCCTCTTTTGGTCGCCAAGGTTCCAGACGCTCAGCCATCGCTTGAGATAACACGTTTGCCACGGTCTCTGGTACAGGGAGCGAGCGCCATTTACGACCTTTACCGAATACGTCCAATGTACGCCGCTCCGCATTATAATCCTTGCAATCCAACGCATGCACTTCTCCAACCCGTAATCCCATATATCCCATCAGTAGAAAAACAGCCAGATTACGTGTGCGATACTTGCCTTCTACCGACTCGAGGAAACGTGTCAGCCCATTTTCATCAAGGAAAACGGGCGCACGGTTTTTCTCGGTTTTGGATTTCTTGATCCCAAACGCCGGATTATTTGTTAACAATTCGAGTTCAATGAGGGACTTGTAAAAACAGTTCACCGCCGCATGTTTGCGATTTCTCGTGGCATCACTAACCCCACGCTCCCGAGCGCGGGACAGAAATGACAACACATGCAGCTTTTTGACCTGCTCCAGTGACTTTCCTTGAATGGAGACCAGGAATTCCACCACGTCACCCGTGTATGATTTTACCGTATGGCCTGTATATCCGGCATCCTTCATCCATATGTGAAAAGCTTCTAGCTCGTCCGCATATTGCTCCTGGATCTCCTCAGTCATCATCTGTCTACGTCACCTCGATTCGGTTCTTTAAAATTGACTAAGATTATTTACGCTGATACTACGATGACAGAACAACCTTCCAATCGCTGTTACCCCCAGATTTTTCTGATTCCCTTTTCTAAAGGGGAAAATCCGTGGATAAAGGCGAAGCGTATGCTTCGAAGTAGCTTTCTTGCAGAAAGCTTTTAGCTTCGCTTTTTCAGGTTCTTTCTGTCCTCTCCGTTATCGTGTAAATGAATAGTTCAATTTATATATTTATTATAGTCTAAGCTAAGCAGTGCTCCTACGCTTCATCCACAATGACAACGTCAATCAGCGGAATGATCGCTTCGGGTTTGCCTTGACTACGGGTAAGTACAAACGATGGCAATGGATTCTCGTGCAGCCCATTCACGGATTCACAGATCTGAGTATATAAATTCATGTGCAACGTCTCGCCTTCACCCGCCACATCAATGACAGGCCAATCGTTCTGAACGCAGGCAGGCCAATAAGCCAGCTCATTCGCAGGTACGATACTTAATTGTTGAATGGACGGATCAATACGGTAGATCCCTTGCCGTTCAGGTTCATCGCCCAGCTTGTCCACGGCAAGTATTCCAGCAGACTGCTCATCTGGTGCGGAATAGAGTGAATAACACCAAGGAGTCACGCCCCAGGCGATCGCCATCAACCCCTCTTCCAGCAACGTATCCGACAGTTCCCCTTCCGCAAATTGTTCGATCAGATTATGGTTACCTGGTCCAATCAGTTCCTCCACACGCTTAGCGAGTCGAGGCAGGTCAGCGAGAATAAATCCTCCTCTCCCGTAGGAGTCAAACACATGATGGTTTCTGCTCCACACAGCTTGAGATGGTGAACTCAACGACGCTGCTTCTGCCGGGAAAAGCGATATATATACGGTGATAACTTGCGCATACTTAACCATTGCAAGTTGTTCAGGTTCGAGTGTACCTTCAGCAATACGAGGTGTTTTCATATGCAGGGAGATTCGAAGTTCGTATTCCCCTCCTGAAATGCTGCCCAACCAAGATTAACAGACTGTTCAACGCCTTCAATAGAAGCAATGGAGATCGAGCTATCCGGTTTCAGGTTAACAGCATACTGCACGTATGCTAACTCCTGACCATAGATGATATTGGCATCCTGACGATTGACGGGTGAATCCAACTGTTGTGCAATGACAGATACCTTACGTCCATCCTTCAGAAGACGCTGTGGATCAATATCCAACTGTAAGGTTTGTGAATCCTCTAATTGTGAAACAATTAATTGCGCCTCTGCAAGTACAGCTGAGTCAGCGAGTGCAAATCCAAAAGCTACATTTTGATGATCTGAATTCGTATGTAATGGTGTGTTCATGATACATCCCCTCTCTTATGTCTGATGGCATGTCACATCCCCAAATATATTTCATATTTGGCTTAGCCGCAACCCCGCCCCCGTGATTAAGTTCGTCACGTCCCTAATTACTTACCCATATATGAAGAAAATTCCAACCTTCCCCTGCTGTTATCTTCCTTTATCTTTCTATATAAAAAATCCCCATCCCGCTTCGCCTAAGCGATACGAAATGAGGAAAAATGAAGATGTTCTCGGTTAAAGACGTTCTCAACTAATCTATTTATCCTTCGCTCTGAAAGCACTGGAGATCCGGCGTGCCGGATTCAGATGACTGTAATGACGTCCATACGCAAAGTAGATAATCAATCCGATAATCAACCAAGCAAAAAACGTAATCCATGTCAGCGCTGCAAGGCGTGTCATTAAGTATACACAACCCAAGGCACTCAGAATCGGAATCAGTGGCACAAGTGGAACGCGAAAGCCGCGTTTGAGATCCGGGTTATTTTTACGCAACACAATAATGCCAAGACTTACAACTGCAAAAGCAAACAACGTTCCGATGTTCGTAAGCTCCGCCAAATGTCCCAACGAGATGAACCCGGAGAACAGAGCCACGATAATGCCTGCAACCCATGTCCCTACCGCTGGTGTCTGACTCTTGCCACTAACCTTGGAAAAGACCGGAGACAGCAGTCCGTCACGAGACATGGAATAGAGCAAACGTGTCTGACCATACATCATGACCAGCAATACGGTCGTAATGCCGGCAATCGCTCCAAGAGATACAATCCAGGACAATCCCTTCAATTGAACAAATTCAAATGCAAACGCAACCGGATCACTTACATTCAACATGTTATAAGGCACGATCCCTGTGAGGATCAACGATACAACAATGTAGAGAACAGTACAGATCGCCAGTGACGCAATAATTCCAATCGGCAAATCCCGTTGTGGCCGCTTGACCTCTTCTGCTGCTGTGGAGACCGCATCAAATCCGATGTAAGCAAAGAATACGGTTGCTGCTCCCGCAGTTACGCCTGAGATACCAAAGGGCAAGAATGGTTGCCAGTTTGTTGGCTCTACATAGAAAACACCTACACCAATGAAGATCAACACCACGATAATCTTAATCGCTACCATGATGCCGTTCGCACGAGCGGCTTCCTTCACCCCTCGAGTAAGCAGGAAGGTGATAATTAACGTAATGACCGCAGCCGTGATGTCAAAATAGGTTCCCTTTTCCGGGCTGAACGCACTCGTCAGCGCATGTGGTAACTCCAATCCAAATCCAGACAATAACGTCTGGAAATATCCAGACCATCCGCTGGCTACCGCTGCACTCGCGAATCCATACTCCAATATCAAATCCCATCCCAGAATCCAGGCAATCACTTCACCAAAAGCCGTATAGCTATACGTGTACGCACTACCCGATGCCGGTATGCTTGAGGCAAATTCCGAGTAACACAATGCCGCGAATGCACATATGATACCTGCCAGCAAAAATGACAGTACAAGGCCAGGGCCAGCATACGTTGCGGCAGCTACACCGGTCAGCACAAAAATCCCGGTACCAATAATAGCTCCTACGCCAAGTGTGGTTAAGTCCAACGGACCAAGCGCCCGTTTCAATGCACTGCTGTTATCGCCCTCCGAGGCAATTGGTTTTTTACGAAATAATGAAGATCGTTGTTCGTTCTCACGCATAGTCATGTTCCTCTCGTCATGAATCTTGAATGTGCAATATGTGCTATGGATGTAGCAGCGATTGGATGGCTTCCCATCTGTTCTATGAAAAAGTCATTTGTTCTATCTTATCGATCACCTATAAAAACCTATCGAATTCTACACGTTATCGCGTTGCTTGGTTAAATTTATTTTTAAGGATCACTTATTTTGTTCTTTTTTCGCGAAAATTATCATGAACTGTTTCACGTGGACAAATATGAAAATCGATTTAAAACAAAACTGCGTATAATTTATATTATGCGCAGTTTTTATGAGCCTTAATTTTCGTGAAAAACACCTTATATCCCTTGTTATCTGAAGTTAAAAAATGAGAGCTCTTTTCGTCTTTTTCCGCTGTCCCTTCCTCCCTTATCCTGTCTAATTCGACGATATGAAGGCATGTAAAAGAGCCACATATCATTATGCGGCCCTTTCTTTCTTACTATGGGTTCACGAGAAAGCAATTCTCTCTGCATCTGACATCCGGTATTGGGATAACAAATACTCTTTGCTCTGCATCGCCGTATGACGAATCGCATCCAAATCAACATGCAACAGCTTACCCTCTCGCTTCACGAGTCTACCTGCCACAAAGACCGTATCCACATTGGATGGATTGGCAAATTGCACGACAGCGCCGATTGGATCATGAACAGGGAACATATTCAGATCGGTGGTACGAATCATGATCAGATCCGCTTCTTTTCCCGGGGTCAACGTACCCACCTTCTGCTCCAATCCCAATGCTTGTGCACCAGCTGAAGTTGCAAATCTCAGCACTTGGCTGGACTGCAAGTTCAACTCACCAGGCATCTCACCCTGCTGCAAAAGTTGTTCATTGGCTCTGGATCGTTCAGTCTGAAGTGCAAACTTCATCTGCGAGAACATATCTCCGCCTGTGGACGTTACCACATCTACACCAAGTGTAGGGGTTCCCCCATGTTCAAGAAAATAGCCGGTGGCCGGATATCCATGACCCATCATCATTTCAACCTCAGGTGTGACCGACAAGGAAGCACCGCTATCTGCCAGCATTTTGTATTCATCCATGCCCATGGTGTTACCATGAACGATATTCACCCGTGGACTTAACAGCCCCGCTTCGTACAATTGACTAATGGAACGATCCACAGACCCCCAACTGCCAAATCCGGCATGCATGGAACAGATCGCATCCAGCTCTTGTGCTAGTTCGATCTCTTTCACGGTTGTATCCCAATGACTGAACTCTGGACCACGAATGGCAAGCCCATAAGTAAGCAATTGATCCCGTGATGAAAAATAACGTTCTTTGACTCTTCTCACATCATTATTCGAATACGTGAGTTGGCTATCCCGATTCCAGTATTCCGTCTCACCAGGGACTCCGTGAGCAAATACTGCCCGAATGCCAGCATCCTGAAGTCCACGAATCAGTTCATCCGTGTGGTCAGGGAATACGGCATGCTCCAATCCAACACCGTCGTAACTCCTGCGTTAAGCGCTTCCAATGAACCGAGCAGGTTGGCAATATAACTATCTTGTGGACGGAGCTTGCTTCCCATCGCACCATAATAGAGATTTTGCAAATAAACTGGCAAAGACCAGTTGGTTCCCGCTGTTTTGACCAGTGATTCCCACACATGCCGATGTGTGTCCACCAGCCCAGGCATAATAATCATCGATGAAGCATCAATGATCTCCGCATCTGGAATATCCAGGTCGGGCTGGATCGCCATGATCAGTGAATCCTGAATCAGAACGTCCGCCCTCTTATACTGTCCAATTCGAGCATCCATCGACAACACACAGCCATTTTTCAACAGATAACTTGTCCGCACAAGACACATCTCCCATCTGATTTGGTTTGAAAGACGATCATATCCTGCTTACGAATCCGTACTGCTTTTGACTATTGTTTCGCTAGTATATATATATTATATAGTTATTGTTAGTATTTATCAATTTTGGGATTTACGTTTCGCCCGAAATCTTCTGACCTTCATCAGATTTCCACACATCTTATCATCACAGTACTTCTGTGTTCTGCTTCGGGTATCATCATAAAACATCCAGCGACAATCCGAATTATCACAGATCCGAATCCTGCCGCCTTCTCCTCTACCAAAGTCGTAGCAAAATCAGCAGCTACCTCAGCCATAACCTGATGCCAACCCGTTTCTACAGCTACCAGTTGGAGTTTCAGTCCCTGATCAATTGTAGTCAATGTTCTTCTCACATGCCCTGCTTCCATAACGCCATTCAACCATTGTTTTTCTATATCCGTTAATGATGCTCCAGAAGACAAGCGGGCTCCAAGAGCCATCAATTCATTCCTGAAATTTCTCATCGACAACTCATCTTCTGGAGATGCAGGGACAGAAGCGTTAAGTTGCCATCGTTCCAGAAAGTCTTGCTGCCAGCTCGCCTTCCCTAGTCTGTCCTCCGATCGATCTCCCCCACGCCAGTCGTGATAATCGCTGTTTACAAAATCGGTCCATAACCTGTCCATATATACCTCCGTTTATCGTAACCATCTAAGTAAATAAGGAAGGTTACAACTCATCTTTGATGTGTTATATTAAGTGTAACCTCATTAATCAGTTTTAGCTAGTTACATCACAAATCACAATTATACGCAAGGAGGAAAAGGCAATGACAAAAACAACAGCACTAGATGTGTTACTTATTCAAAAGGATGATACTTGGGATCAATGTAATTGGATTGTACCTTTGTCGAAATCCTTGGAGGGTCTTACAGCAGAACAAGCAGCCTGGATTCCACCCTCAGGGGGATTAAGCATCTGGCAGTTGGTTAACCATATGTATTATTACAACCATCGCTTATTATGTCGCATGCAAGGTAAGGAGCCTACCCTTCCTGCTGTAGACTCCAATGAATACACATTTGGGAATTCCGGAGATGCAACGGACGCAGCTGGATGGAATACACTGCTACAGGGTACAACTCGATTAGCCCAGCAGTTGCGAGATCAATTGGCTGCACTACAAGAGTCAGATCTTGATGCCGCATATATGGACTCCGAAGAGAAATGGGCACACGAACTAGCTCGCTGGGTACTCCATGATGCGTATCACGCAGGTCAGATCGTGCTCCTTCGCAGACAGCAAGGAAGCTGGAAAATCGTTTTCTAAAAAAATGCTTGAACTGCTAGCGCTTACAGGAATAAGATGAACTTATTAATGTTACAGCTTGTTCAACACACTATATAATTGAATAGGATCTTCGGGGTAGGGTGCAATTCCCAACCGGCGGTGATGTTCTTCGGAACCAGCCCGCGACTCGCTATTAGTTCTTAACGAAGGACATCTAGCGACTGACTTGGTGTGAATCCAAGGCCGACGGTACAGTCCGGATGAGAGAAGATCAACACATTGACATGCCGTTTACGGGAAGGCCTCTTTCCTGACGCATGTCTTTGGATGAGCCCCCGTTTATTTGGTATACACCAAAACGGGGGCTTTTGTCGATTTTGCCAACTGAAGATTCCGTGTTCTGACGAAGGAGTCCTGAATATGGAAAAGACATCAGCAGCATCACCTGTTTACCGCAAGGAACGAAGTAATACCGGATTCTGGCTTGTAGTTCTCGGCGCCGCCTTATGGGGTGTCGACCCACTCTTCCGCATTATTTTGCTAAACACGATGACATCCACGCAGATTGTACTGGTGGAACACATCATCGTCAGTCTTATTGCCATACCCGTGCTGTGGAAATTTCGGGCTGATCTGAAAAACCTGCGCGCTCGCCACTGGATTGCCGTGATTTTTATTTCATGGGGAGGATCAGCACTCGCAACGGTATTGTTCACCATGGCACTAACACATAACGATCCGAATACGGTGCTTTTATTGCAAAAATGCAACCACTCTTCGCTATCGTTCTGGCTAAACTGTTACTGAAAGAAACGTTGCCTCGTCGCTTCGGTGGATTGTTCTTCATTGCATTAGCAGGAACGTACCTGCTTACATTTGGCTTCACATTGCCATTAGGTAACTGGGACAACTGGATTCATGCTGGAAGCTTGTTATCCCTTGGGGCTGCTGCCTTATGGGGAGGTTCAACCGTTATGGGCCGATTGATGCTGGGACAGGCGCGTTATGAAATGGTCACCTCCCTTCGCTTTGTCGTTGCTCTCCCGCTCCTGATTTTTATGACGTGGAACGAAGGTGCGGCATGGACATTTCCGTCCGGAACGGGTGAACAGACTGCTGTCATCCTCAATATTCTCGGTCAGGCATTGTTACCAGGTTTGCTAAGTCTTCTGTTGTATTACAAAGGTCTGTCGTCAACCAAAGCATCTGTTGCAACACTCGCGGAACTTAGCTTCCCGATGGCGGGTGTGTTGGTGAACTGGATTGCTTTCCGTACACTGATTACATGGGAGCAGCTGCTTGGTTTTATCCTGATCTGGGTGGCCCTCTTCGCCATTTCCAGACAGCAGGAAAGATCATCAACTGCGGCCGATGCTGCACCGAAGCTGCGTACAGATTAAGTAGATATATCTGAGGTTCACATATAAACAAATAGTCAAATATAAAATAAAACCATTGCACATCAAATTAGATGAGCAGTGGTTTTTTATTTCCATTACTCAATTTACTCGATATTACTCGATCATTTTCTCAATTTGCAATATGAGCTATTAACCCTGTGCTTTATTTCTATATCGCAAATGCCCCTCTATTCTCTCCTCTCATACCGAATATCAAAATCATCGCGCTAAGTCTCTTCTATGTTTTGTCTTTTATCCAATCCGGTGGTACGATGACATATGGAATAAACAGATAATTATATTCAGAGAGGAACGATCATGATGTCTTCATTCTCATATACCTCCTACGACGCCGTAGGTTTGGCTGAACTGATCCGATCCCGGGAGGTATCCCCGGTTGAAATGCTGGAAGCGGCGTTTGCACGCCTTGAAGAAGTGAATCCGCAACTTAATGCGGTTATTCGTACATATGAAAATCGCGCACGTGAGGAAGCCGGTTTGGTTCGCCCTGGAGAACAACCTTTTGCCGGTGTTCCCCTGCTCCTGAAAGATATCTCGCAATCCTTGGAAGGCGAATTTCTGACTTCAGGCTCACGTTTGTTCAGCGAGCATCGTGCATTACGCAATTCCAATTTTGTCACTCGACTCCGTGATGCAGGCTTTATCTTCATAGGACATACCAATACGCCTGAATTTGGCTTGAAAAATATCACAGAGCCCCGCCTCCATGGTCCAACTCGCAATCCATGGAATATAAATCACACTCCAGGTGGTTCAAGCGGTGGAGCTGCCGCGGCTGTAGCTTCGGGTATTGTTCCTCTCGCTGGAGCCAGTGACGGAGGTGGTTCGATTCGTATCCCGGCTTCCTTTAGCGGATTGTTTGGATTGAAGCCAACACGCGGGCGCACACCTGTAGGACCGGGAGTTGGTCGTCAATGGCAAGGCGCATCGATTGATTTTGCCCTCTCTCGTTCGGTTCGGGACAGTGCTGCATTGCTTGATACGTTACAAGTCATTCAGCCCGAAGCTGCGTTCCATGCTCCACTCTTTCCAGGCAGTTACTTGGCAGATATGAGCTATCCACATCAACGCAAACTGAAAATTGCATACACAACGGATTCGCCCGTGGGTACACCTGTCAGCGCAGAAGCCAAAGAGTCTGTATACAAGCTCGTTCGCTGGTTGGAAGATCAAGGTCATCATGTTGAAGAAAAACTGAGTCCAGTCAATGGAGTTCGGTTGATGGAGAACTATTACATGATGAACAGTGGTGAGATGGCCGCGATGATCTCTTCCATGGAACGATCCATGGGCCGGGCTCTGACCTCCGATGATATGGAGATTGAATCCTGGGTTCTGGCTGAAGCAGGCAAAAAGGTGTCCGCTGCGGAATTTGTACATAGCTTAGCTGAATGGGATGTAGCTGCAGCCCAGATGTCCACTTTGTTCGAGCGTTATGACTTCTACGTCACACCTGTTAATGCTTTTCCTGCGCCTAAGATTGGGGAACTAACACCTCATGACGAACAGATCCGTAATCTGATGCGAATTAGTGAATTGGACAAGACCCAGCAGCAGCAACTCATCTATGAAATGTTTGAGCCAAGTCTTACGTATACACCGTTCACCCAGCTTGCAAATCTGACAGGCCAGCCTGCGATAAGTGTACCTCTGCATGTGACACCTGAAGGTTTGCCAATGGGCGTTCAAGTGATGGCAACCAAGGGACGCGAAGATTGGTTGTTACATCTGGCTGGACAGCTTGAACAATCAGACCTCTGGATTGGGATGAAAGGTAATCCGCTGTTCCCAGCATAAACGCAATATTTCACACGTTTCTGATGAGTAATCTTTCATGCACCCTATTATTATTCTTCATATTCGCATGCCTACATTACTTGCTATAGTGCATGAAAGCAATGTCATCTCCGCATACTGAAGTAAAAAGACCTCGGAGGAGACAGTGATGAATTCAACGGAATCTCATAAGCAATCTATTCACATTCCTGCTAAGACAGGCTACGCTCTTAAAGTGAAAAAGGCTCACTGATCCGTATAACTGATCTGGAGGGGCAGCAAGTGGTTGACTTTGTCGCTTATGATGCACAGAATATTAATAATCGGCTTGATCCCGGGGTAACCCTCGATGTCCTGCGCAATTACAGAATTAAACCGGGGCAATGCCTGTATTCCAACCGTTATAAACCTCTCATTTCCATTGTCAGTGAAACTGTAGGCATTCATGATTTTTTCAATTCGGCCTGTCGTCCGGAAATGTATGAGGTCTTATATGATAAAAAGGACCATCCCAGTTGTTATAATAATCTGAATACTGCTCTTGAACCTTTCGGTATCTCTCCCCTGATCAACATTATCCTTTCAATCTGTTTATGAATTCCGTAGTAGATGGTGAAGGCAAAATTGATGTTATCGCTCCCGAATCATGTGCAGGGGATTATGTTGAAATGGAAGCTTTGATGGATCTGATCATCGGTTTATCAGCTTGTCCATGCGAGGAAAGTTCTTGCAATGGCTATCATTGTACACCTGTTCAACTCGATGTGGAGTCGCCTGCTGTTTAAAGTGTTATATCCTCACAGTTTGTTCTAATTCACTCCTTGCGGGAATACGATGACTTGTACCCATTTTATGTGACTACTGGTACAATTCGTCGAACCCGTTAAGGAGTGAACGTGTTTATGTCTGTACTGTTCAGTTATATTATTCTGGGAATATCATTGTCAGCTCCAATCGGTCCGATTAATGCAGCTCAACTGGACCGTGGAGCTCGACATGGATTCATGCATGCCTGGATTCTAGGACTCGGAGCTATGTTTGCAGACTTGGTGTATATGCTGCTGATTTATTTTGGAGTTGCCCATTTTCTGGACACGCCGTTCATGCGCTCTTTTCTCTGGTCATTTGGCAGTTTTATTCTGATTTACACGGGAGTGGAAACGCTCTCGAAGCTGAAACAGGGGATTCAAGGTACATCTACTGCGGAAGCGACTGTTCGAAAATCGTTTATTTCCGGCTTTTTAATGGCCCTGTCCAATCCACTGAACATTTTATTTTGGCTTGGGATCTATGGCTCTATTCTCGCGACAACTGTGAAGCACACGGACATGGCTCATTTGCTGCTCTACAGTTCAGGCATATTCATTGGTATCCTGGTGTGGGATGTCATTATGGCTGGAATGGCCAGTCGATTCCACAAACATAGCAGTGAAAATGTATTGCGCTGGATTTCCATCATTTCGGGAATCTGCCTGATCGGATTTGGTTTGTATTTTGGGTACGAAGCTGTACGTTCCATTTTTTCTGACAACAAAATCAGACTGGACAGTCACCCAACTTCCTCCACATTAATACTGTAACGGTATCATGTGGAATGGAGTTGGGAATCAATGGCGGAGCTGTATAGTGCCGACGAAATAAACACCTTGTTTGAGCGTCTTCCATCTTGGCAGCAGGACGCTTATTCGCAATTTGGTGAAATGATCGCCGACGAAGATAATACGTATCCATGTGTACCTGGACGAATGGGGTTTCTGTCAGGACATTTGAGGTATGGCTTTACGTGTGACCCCCGATCAGAACAGGCTGCCGAAGATATGGCGGATCTGCTTAGACAATATGGTCCTGTATCCAGAGACACCGGTCATTACGCTTCCATGGTTGTGATCTGTGAGACGCCAAGTGATCTGAAAGAACATACAACGGTAGAGCAATATCAGACGTTATTCTGGCAAATGCTTAATCGGGTAAGTTCACACGATACCGAGCCGTGGCCGGAACATATTTCAACCGATCCTCATGATTCATCATGGGAGTTTTGCTTTGGCGGAGAGCCTTACTTTTGTTTCTGTGCAACTCCTGCACATGAACTCCGAGCCAGCCGGCATTTTCCTTATCTCATGTTTGCTTTTCAACCGCGGTGGGTATTCGAATCCATTAATGACAACACCCCTCTTGGCCGTAAAATGAAAACCTTAATTCGCAAACGTCTCGCTTCGTATGATGCTGTCCCTGCTCACCCTTCGCTGATGTGGTATGGTCAGCAGGATAATCTGGAATGGAAACAGTATTTTCTGCCTGATGATGAGCAGACACCTTCCAAATGTCCCTTCATGCGGATGAAGCAAGCCCTAGGCAAGTTGACGAAATAATTTTAAAGCACTCATTAATTCGTTGTGCAACTTCCACGAAAGTTGCTGAAACTTGCTTATGGTTTGGATGGTGCTGACTGCGGTGGTTTCGAGCCACGTACCTTATGAACAACATATGTGATAATCCCAAGGAACACCACAAGTCCCACACTTGCCAGCAGACCTGTTCTGCTGGCTTTTTCCATCGCTGTCCCAGCCACAGCAGCCACAATGAATACTATGGCAATCCATACTTTTATGCGATTCCACTTCACGGGCTTCATTTTCTTAATGTACGTGATGCAGATGAGCAGCCATGTATACATTAATACCAGACTACCTGCTGTCGTCACATATTCAAACAAACTCTTGGGCATCCATAATGCCATCAACGTAGACAGGACTAATCCAGCCGCTGTGCAACACAATGCCTGAATTGGCATGTCCTTTTTACCCCAGGTCTTTGTGAACAGCTTTGGTGCATCTCCATCTTCTGCGAGTTTCACCAACATGGACGTAATGGCATATAACGAAGCCACCATCGTCGAAAATCCGGCTATAATCAGAATTCCGTTGAGAATGTGGACCACAACGGTTAATCCAATGGTTGACATGGCTTTGACAAGCGGACTTTCATCTGGAGTTAACTGAGCTGAAGGCACAAGCAACAGGATCAACGCAATTGAAATCACATAGAGTGTACTCACCGATAATAACATTACTCGACCTGATTTCACTGCATCTTTTGGCTCTTTCAGATTGGCTGCCATCAAGCCCATGACCTCGATCCCGGCAAAGGCAAAGAATGCATAGATGAAACCGGTCCATACCCCTTTACCTCCATGCGGGAACCATTCATTCTTCAATTGCTCTGGTGTCACTTTTACAGGTAACCAACCCAGACAAGCCGCTCCTGCTATAGCTATAAATGCAACCGTTGCAGCAAGTTTGATTACAGCAAGAATATTCTCCGTTTTGGTTAATCCCTTCGCTCCCAATGCAGCAATGAACAAACCTATAGCGGCATAGATCGCAACAAATGCCCAAAGCGGAAACTTGGGAAACCAGAATTGAGAGAACAGCCCAAGTGCCGTTAATGAGCTGCCCATGATGAGCATTTCAGAGAACCAGTACATCCATCCACTACCAAAACCAGCCCAAGGTCCGAATGCTTCGCCTGCATACGTTCGAAAAGCACCTTCCTTTGGATCTTCTGCGGTCATCTGTGCCAGTGCACCAAATACAAAGTAAGTACCTGCCGCCGCCAGCACCAACAATATAAGTACGGATATCCCAGCCCAATGAATCGCCAGACTGGTCCCTAGAAAAATCCCGTTCCCAGTGTGCAACCCGCGCCAAACAAGGATAGGCTGACCCAACTTAGTTTTTCGTCGTCGTTTTTACGGTGTTGCTGACTTTTCATGAAGCTCCTCCTTCTACCTTATCCCCTTACGATTTACAGGTCATGGAGGTTTTATGTCTGTATTGCCAAAAGAATTATTATTAGTTTACATAATAATTAATATGTTAAATTCATTCTGATGATAAATTTAAGCTGTATGCTTTTTAAGCATCAGAATAAAGATATATTTTCAATTCTATTTAAATCCGTAAAAAAAGTGGTTGACTTCAATCGCTTAGAATGGTTTTCCTTTTAAACTTGGTGGTGCGTCAATGTAGCT
The DNA here is from genome assembly GCA_022836915.1 of Paenibacillus sp. OVF10. GTDB lineage: Bacteria > Bacillota > Bacilli > Paenibacillales > Paenibacillaceae > Paenibacillus. The sequence goes on from CP094668.1 coordinate 4,794,965, forward strand.
ATATGAGAGATGGTAACTAAGGTGAAAAATAATCTTTCTATTGTGAATTTTTCATATATTGAAATGTTATAAAATAAGTCGTTATTTCTTTTAAATTAAACGTAGTCTGCCTCTTTTTCGTATTCTCTCAATAGCTTCGTCGATTTTTATAAATTTAGTTGTTTATAAGAAGGGCTACTTCCTAGGATTTTTTCCTTTTAATCCTTTTTCACCGGTTTTAGGACTAGGCTGGCGTATAGGCATTATCCCCTAAAATTTTTCGCAGCCTCTGTTTCGAATTCTGTATTCTGTTGTGAATTTTTCATATATTGAAAATATTTTATGTTGGTCATAAAAAAAGCCGCCATAATGGCGGCTTCGCGAATATTTCCAAATTAAGTCCGGCCAGTCCAGTCTGTTCCGGCGATTTCTTTCCATCGTGCTCTAATCTCATCATAAATTTCCTGTGGTAATGCGCCTTTAGCCACAAGATCAGCATTTTGCTGCCAGCGATTTGGCTTAGCTGTTCCTACAATAGCTGTGTCTACACCTTCGGTACTTAGCGTAAATCGCAGTGCTGTTTCCACCGCTGCCTGGGCATCTTCACCCAGAAAACCATAGTTTAGTTCACTTAAGCGCTTCCAGTATATAAATGGATAAGCCTCTTCCGAAAGTGTTTCATACGTCCAGGCCGCATTGGCAATTGGTCTTTTCGCGATTACACCCATGTTTCTCTTTCTTGCCTCAGGCAACGTAAGTTCAATTGCTTCCTGATCTGCGATATTTAATGAAGTCTCCAGGCTGTCAAATACTCCGGTCTGAATCGCATATAGCGCATCTGTTGTATCCCCACTGTATCCGATAAATCTGGTCTTTCCTGCTTCCTTGGCACGCTGTAGCACTTCGATTACTGCTCCTTGGCGGAGTACTTCTTCAGAGCAGCTATGCAAATGGATAACATCCACATAGTCCGTTTTCAGCCTTTTCAGACTGCGGTCAATCGTTTGCTCCAGTACTTTGGCATCCCAATCTGGACCTTCGATCCCGGCAGCATGTCCACATTTGGTGAACAAATAGTAGTCATCACGCCGATGTGACAGCACCTCACCGATTAATTCCTCGCTGTCCCCGTAACATTCAGCCGTGTCAATTACGTTTAATCCTGCATCGAGGGCACTATTCAGCAATGTCGCTACATCCGTTTTGGATACATTTTTGCCTATTTCCGCTCCGCCAAATCCAAGTGTACTTACGTTCATGCCAGTATTACCGTACTTGCGCGTTTCCATGGTTATCTTCCTCCAAGTTCAGTGAATTGGGTACAGATAAATAGAAATGATTAACTTTCCCTATGTTATTACCCATGAGTTGGTTATGCCACCCACTTTTCTAAACTACAACCAACTTCATTTATTTAGAAGCCATAAATGGACATTCCACCGTCAACCAATAACGTCTGACCCGTTATGTATCCCGCTGCATCTGATGCCAGGAATACAACTGGCCCTACCACTTCTTCCAGTTCTCCCACTCGCTGTAGCGGTGTACGACTTACAATTTCCTGCAAATACTGGGGATCATCCAGCAGTTTTTCGGTCAGAGGTGTTCGGAAATACCATGGTCCTACTGAATTGACACGGATTCCATATTTCCCCCATTCCAATGCGAGAACTTTGGTCATATGAATTAATGCAGCTTTGGTCGCACCATATACAACCCCTGTCCGCAAAGCCGTATGCCCACCTACCGAAGAGATGTTGATGATCTTCCCAGTCCCACGTTCTTTCATATGCTGACCCGCCAATTGCGAAGCAAAGAAAGCCGATTTTAAGTTTGTTTGCATAATGGTCTCCCACTGCTCATCCGTTACTTCAAGTGCTGGTGTCCGTATGTTCATACCTGCGTTATTCACCAGAATGTCCAGACTACCCATCTCCGAGATCGTCTCTTGAAACGTCTCTTCCATTTGTTCTCTTGATGTCACATCCGCAGTCAGAGCGAGCGCTTTACGCCCTGTCTGTTCATAGATGTAGGCGGCTGTCTCCTCAATTTCTTTCATTGTTCGGGATACAAGTACAACGTCACTGCCTGACTGGGCAAGACCAATCGCAATTGCTTTTCCGATCCCTCTCCCTGCACCTGTCACCAGTGCTGTCTGTCCATCGAGATGGAATGTGGGTACGTTCATGTCACTCACTCCTTCATTAGATTCTTAGTTTCAGCATTCAAGCAGAATGCTTTGTATGTAGGTAAACCCCGACTGGAATCAGGTTACAAAATATTGGCTTGGATTGCCCAGTTCCGGATGGAACTTTTCTCGAAAGCGTCCTCCAGTATACTCCCCTATAATTTTTCGCCAGAACGCCTGCGCAATAACATTGTTACGAACCTGGGTCACTTTCCATCTTCCTGGAAAACGTTTGAACAGCTCATAGGCTGCTCGAGTGCCCACTCCACTGCGCCGATATTTTTGCATCACAAAAAACTCAGTCAAATAGTAGTCGTTATCCTTACTTCCAGGCTCCAACTTCTCCACCAGAGCAAACCCTGCAGGTGCCCCATCACTTGTAATCAAAAAAGGAAACTTACAATCCTCTTCTGTCCAGAATGCTTCCAGACCCGGATACTCCGGAAAAATGCCGTTACTGTCCACATCAATATTCAGATATTTGGTAAAATCATATAGATAAAATTGCATTAAATGCCGAATCACCTGACTGCGTTCCCGGGAACCAGTTCTATTTTCATATTCAACCGGTTCACCTCCTCTGCTTTACGTATACTAATTACTTTAATGGTTTACGCGCCGAAGGGCAAGGAAGCATCCCCTACTTACTGCCTGCTTTGGTGAACAAGCTGTGAGCATGTAAATTATGGTACACTAGAGCATAGAATACTATTAAATTGAATATTAATCTTATATGTTTTTCACATGGAGGTGTCGAACTTGACCAACGTGCAAAAAGAGATTGATCGACGCAAGCTGGATGACAAACTACCTTCCATGCCTTGGTTCGTTCAGCAATTCATGGACTACAAGCTGCCTGACCTGTCCCCTCTACCCTGCTCGAATATCTGAGAGATTACGAAGCTTTCTTCGGTTGGTTGCGAGCAGAAGGGCTGTCCGAGGCAAGCTCTAATAAAGAAGTAACTTTGAATGAACTGGAAGTCCTTCGCATGGATTCGGTTACCGCCTATCGGTTATTTCTCACAACCAAACGGGAAGGAACCAATTCCAGAATTACCGTATCTCGCAAACTCTCTTCCCTTCGTTCCCTTTTCCATTATTTGAGCCAGATTGCGGAAGATGAAGACTTTTATCCTTTGCTGAAGCGGAACATTATGGCCAAAATCGAGATCAAGCGTACTCATAAACCCAAGGACACCGCTGCCAAACTCAAAGGTAAAATTCTGGAGGAAGAGGAACTGCTGGAATTTATCGGCTATATCCTTGAAGGGTACGCTGTTGATATGGAAAAGAACAAACAGGCACTGTATTCCCATGAGCTCAACAAAGAACGGGACGCCTGCATTGCCAGCCTGATCCTCAATTCAGGTTTACGGGTGTCGGAGGTCGTGAACCTGAACGTTGATGATCTCGATCTGAACAACAAACTCTTGTATGTTTATCGCAAAGGTAACAATGATGAGACGTACAAAACACCCGTTTATTTCAGGGAACAGGCCAAGGACGAACTCGCGACTTATATGAACCTGCGGCAATCACGTTACCGTACGCCCAAGCGTGAGAAAGGTCTGTTCATTGCTTTGCGTAACGGAGATTCAGAAGGAAGTCGAATGACCAAAAGAGCGATCCAGGCCATGATTATGAAATACGCCAAGCGCTTTGGCAAACCATACTTGACTGTGCACAAATTACGCCATTCATTCGCAACCGACTATTATTTGCAAAATGATATTTACAAAACGAAAGAGCAGCTTGGACACGCTTCTACGGAAACGACCGAGATCTATGCTCACCTTACCGACAAAACGATGTCCGAAGCCATCGAACGTCGTACTGATGACGGGATGTAACATCCCGGACAGAATAAAAGCAGCAAGCCACATCAAGGATTTCGATCCGAGAAAGGTCTGCTGCTTTTTTGTTTTTTTGCATCATTCAAGAAGAAGAGCATAAGTAGAAATAATTATAGTTTACATAATAAATATTACGTTATATTTAAAAAAGAATCAATCACGCTCTCTGTACATTCAATCATGTGAAGCCACCATAATATCCCACTTCTTGACGTTTCCACGATTCGAATTCACCATTCTGTCTTCACTTGCTCTCAACCATCTGTAACAACGCTTTGGCTATATCCTCCGTTTCATGAACCGAGTACCATGTTATATCTCTGCTTACGGTGCTCCGCTCTATAAACTGCTCTGAAGGTAACCATGAGATCATACCAACTACCCCTTTAAGCTGATCAACCAAGGTCAGATCTTCCTCTTCTCGAACCATCACGAATTTGGGATAAGAAGCATCCTTGAATCCTTCAATGACAATCCAATCATAACCGGACAGATGACTTAACATATCCTCCAGCTTGGTTGCCTGTCGCTCCATAATCGCAGTACGTTTCTCGGACATGACAACCACCGCCGAGGCCCCCGACTCCCCAAATTGATACGAATCCGTTCCTTCTTGATCCATCTCAAAATGATCATGTCCATCATGCTTAATCGCTGCTACTTTAAGTCCCATAGAAGAAAAGTGCCTGATCAACGCGGCTGTCAGGGTTGTCTTGCCTGTGTTCTTGTAGCCAACAATCTGTATGATATGAGGTTTTGTATTACGCATTGTAGTCATCTTTCAACTACCTCACATGACCTGTGGGCAGTTTGAGAATACGTACCTGCTCACCCGCAGGAATGCCTTTTTCTCAGGTGGAACAACAATCAGGCAATCACTGTCCTTAATGGTAATCATCACGCTGGATTCGTCTACACGGGCGGCAGCCGGTATCGCGTACACCATGCCGTTGCGGATCTCTGTGCGTCCACGTACGAACCGTGTAAAATTGTTTATTTTAGTGTATTCTTCTTCC